>NZ_SJKA01000009.1 GCF_004331435.1 Kribbella sindirgiensis | reverse complement strand
CCACCCGCCGAAGCCGAGGCCGACTACTATGCACAAACCCGAGACGACCAACCGGTCGCACTCACATAACCGAGGGCGCACCAAACCCGGGACGGTTCACTCGTAGAGCGGTTTGTGGCGTGGGCTGAGGGTGAGCGTGGTGCAGTCTCGGTGTCGGTTACGGCGTACGCGCAGAATCAGAACGCACGCGCGTTCTATGCAGACCTCGGCTTCGAGACCGTCAGCGTCGTACTGACTAGGGGCACCTCAGACGGTTGATTGGAGACTGCGGGGATGTCGCGGGATCTTGTGGACGTTGCGTGTCGGTGGGTTGAGGCGTTGGAGCGGGCGGATGTGCCGGCGGCCAATGCTGTTAGTGGGTTGGGTGGGTGGGATTCCGGGCCGTGGATCGCCGAGTCGTGGCGGCCGGATGTGGAGGGGCTTGCGGGGGCGCGGCGGGTGGTGGGTAGTGCGCGGCAGGTTAACGAGCGGATGGTTCGGGTTGTTCTGGTTGGGGAGCGTGGGCGGGCGTTTGTGAGTGTGGTGCTCGACGAGGACGGCAGGGTTGTTGGTACGTCGGTGGACTCCGACGAGCAGGACGGACGGTTTTGGGTCGTCGTGGGCTGCCCGGAGGAGCGGGAGGATGAGCTTCGGGCGTTCTACGGGATGCTTACCCAGGGACGGATCGGGACGGGCGAGGGCCGGATGCGCCCGCCACGGTGGCGCGACCCGGCGTACCCGACGCAGATCCATCTCGATGTGCAGGTCGCTGATCTGGAGGCCGCTGAGCGCGCGGTGCTGGAGCACGGCGCGACGAAGCTCGAGGGGTTCCCCGGCTGGCGCGTGTACGCCGACCCGGTAGGCCACCCCTTCTGCCTGTATCCCGGTCTCGTCGAACCCACGGACCGGCTCGGCACGCTCGTCCGCGTGGTGATCGACTGCGCCGACCCACGGCCGATGGCCGAGTTCTGGGGTGCCATGCTCGACATGCCCCGTACGGTCGAAGATTCGCCCGACCGGATCGTGATCGCCCGCGACGACGACCGGCTGCCGATGCTCGCTCTCCAGCGCGTCCCCGACTACGAACCACCACGCTGGCCCGACCCCGACTACCCGCCCCAGATGCACTTCGACATCGGAGTCGACGACCGGCCGGCGAAAGAGCGTCTCGCCCTCGAGCGAGGAGGGACACGGCTACCGCCGCAGGGCGGCAGCTGCCCGGTGTACGCCGACCCCGCCGGCCACCCGTTCTGCCTTTGCTACAAGGGCGAGTGAGCCACGATCGCCCGCGCAAACTCCCATCGGACCAGCCGGCATCGAATGCAAAGTCACCAAGGTGTCCTAGGGGCAGAAGCCATCGATCGCATTATCCACAGGGTCTGAGGGCCGACTACTCAATCCGCTCGAAGTGAACTAACTTCTGCGCATGCGTGTGGGTGTGTATGTGGACGGCTACAACTTGTACTACGGGGCCGTGACTGGTGCGGTCGCAGCCGGCCTGGCTGGCGCTGGTTGAACATGCGCCAGATGATCGACGGGATCCTCGTCCGAAAGTCAGGCTGGCCAACCGCTGCGATTGATCGACTCATCTACTGCACAGCTCGTATCGACGCTCGTACGAATCCCTCGGGGCAATTCGATCAGGACACCTATCTGAAGGCGTTGCGTACCAGTGGATGTGTCGACCACATCGAGTACGGGAAGTACGTCGCGCGGACGAAGACTGCGCCGCTGGCGACGAGAGACAGGCAAGGTCGCCCGGTCGTGGTGAGTTCCGGCTGGCCTGTCATGATCCAGGATTCGTCGTCGCAGCCTGTGCCCGACGCGCAGTTCCTGGTCAGCGTGCTGAACACAGAGGAGAAGGGCTCAGACGTCAATGTCGCGTCGCATCTGCTGATCGACGCTCTCACGAACGCTGTCGACGCGGCCGTGATCGTGTCGAACGACAGCGATCTCAAGTTCCCCGTCCAAGAAGCCCGCAAGCGCGTGCCTGTCGGGGTGATCAACCCGACCAAAAGCTACCTCGCGGGCGATCTCAAGGGGCGTCCGACGGATGGCGTGGGAGGCCACTGGTGGTACCGGCTGGACGCGTCGGACTTCACGAACTCACAGTTCCCGCTCCAGGTCGGCAACTACGCGTGCCCCGCAGGCTGGTGAGCGGACTGCCGCAAATTTGCCGCAGCTACTCCCCCGAGCTAAAGTTGTCGGCATCAACCACCCGTCCCCTCGTGGGGCGGGTTTTTCTTTGTGCCATCGTGCGCATCGCTAGGGCTTGATGCGGCCGGTTTCGTAGGCCCAGATGGCTATTTCTACTCGGTTTCGGGCGGCGGTCTTGGCCATCACGCTGGCCAGGTGGGTTTTGACGGTGCTGAGGCTGATGTGGAGTTCGGTGGCGATTTCAGCGTTGGTGCGGCCGGTGGCGGCGGCTAGGAGGACTTGTTCTTCGCGGGTGGTGAGCGGGTCTACGGGCTGGATCGGTGTGCGGCCCGACGGGGGTTCGGTGAAGGCGGCCAGGAGGCGGGCGGTGATCTTCGGCGCGATCAGTGCGTCGCCGTTGGCGGCGGCTCGGATTGCCTGGACCAGAAGATCGGGTCCCGCGTCCTTGAGGAGAAATCCCCGCGCGCCGGCCTTCAAGGCGCCGTACACGTATTCATCCAGGTCGAAGGTGGTGATCACCACGATCGCCACCGGGTCGTCGACGTCGGGTCCGGCGAGTTCGCGGGTCGCCGCGATCCCGTCCAGCCCGGGCATCCTGATGTCGAGCAGACACACGTCGGGCCGCAGCCGGCGCGCGAACTCGACCGCTTCGAGACCGTCGGCCGCCTGACCGACCACCTCGATACCGGGCTGGGCATCGAGAATCATGGCGAGTCCGGTCCGGACGAGATCCTGGTCGTCGGCGACGAGTACCCGAATCGTCATCGGCCGCCCGCCGTTCGCGGAAGCACCACGTCGACAGACCAGCCCCGGTCCGGGTCAGGACCCGCCGAGAGCGTGCCGCCGAGCAGCGTCGCGCGTTCGGTCATCCCCACCAGACCGTACCCGCCCGGGTTCCGCGAGGTCGCTTCCCCGTCGTCGCGGACGGTCAGTTGGACGGAGTCGTCGTACGACGCCAACCGGACGTCGATGCGCGTCGCCTGCCGGGCGTGCCGTACGGCGTTCGTGATCGACTCCTGCGCGATGCGATAGATCGCTGCGCCGACCGCGCGGTCGAGATCACCGAGGTCACCCGATACCTCGACGTCGACCCGCGGATGGTCCCCGGCGCGGCGGGCGAGCTGTTCCAGGTCTGCCACTCCGGGTTGTGGGGCGAGCTCCGCCGTACCGTCGTCACGCAGTACGCCGACCATCGCCCGCATCTCGGCCAGGGTCCGCGTGCCCTCCGCCTCGATGATGGCGAGGGCGTCGACCGCGGCTTCCGGGCGGGTGGCCGCGACGGCTCGGCCGGCCTGGGCGCGGATGACGATGGCCGAGACATGATGAGCGACCGTGTCGTGCAACTCGCGGGCCAGCAGCTCGCGCTCCCGGAGTCGTACCTGGCCCAGTTCGCGGTTCCGGGCGGTCCACCGATAGCGGACTGCGAGCCCGAGCGTCGCGGGGAAGAGCAGGAACATGGTGCCGCCCACCACTTCGCCCCACCCGGTGAAGTCACTGGCGAATCCCAGCACCATCGCCACGATGATCAACGCCAGCCCGCAGAGGATCTCGCGGCCGGATCCCCAGCGGGCGAGTGAGTACGGCAGCAGCACCACGCAGATCATCGAGTAGAGGCCGAAGGCCGCCTCTCCACTGATCAGGGTCGCGAGGTTGATCAGGATCAGGCCACCGAACACGGCGGCCACCACCGCGAACGGGCGGGTACGACGCCACAGCAGCGCACACGCGACCGCGACGGCGATCACGAGCGCGAAGGGCCTCCAGACGACGTCCTCGCGAAGTACGCCTTCGAGAACGGCCGCCGTCAGCAGGCCGGCGACGAGCACCCAGTCGCGCCACACCCGTTTGGGTGCGTCGAGTGCCCGAGGCTCGGCCAGCACCGAGCGGACCGCGTTTCTCAGCATGACCACAGCGTAGGGACTCCGGGCGCGGATCGGATCGGCTCAAAGTACGGGACGCGACCCAGCTGTTCGGCCGAGGGAAGTCCGGCTCATCGCCCGAGGTGGGGACCGCCTGCTCGACCACACCATGAGTCCAACTCTTGCTGAAAGGGACTCACTATGAGGTCGACTCTGTACAGAATGGGCCGGTACGCCGCGCGTCGGCCCTGGGTGGTGATCGGGGCCTGGCTGGTGATCGCAGCGCTCGTGGTCGCAGCATCCGGCGCCTTCGGAAAGAAGCTCGAGGAATCGTTCGGAGCGCCCGGCGTGGATTCGCAGTACGCGACCGACCTGCTGTCGGCCGCGGGCGCGGATCAGGCTGGGCTGACCGCGAAGGTGGTCGTGACCCCGCTCGATGAGAAGGCGACGCTCAACTCGCCCGAACTGCAGGCCGCGCTGACGCAACTACGCTCGGACGCGGCCACCCTGCCGCACGTGCTGGAAGCCGGCGAGCCAGTGATCTCGCCGGACGGCCGCGTGGGGCTGATCCGGCTTCAATATCCAGTGCTGGACGAACTGGAGCCGAGTGACCTCGAGCAGCTCAAGACCTTGTCCGCGGTGGAATCGCCGCTGCGGATCGAGTTGGGCGGGGATCTGTTCTACGCGTTCGAGGAAGCGACGACCGGGCTCGGCGAGGCGGTCGGGCTGCTCGCCGCGATGGTCATCCTGCTGCTCGCGTTCGGATCGATCATCGCGATGGGGCTGCCGATCGGGATGGCGGTGTTCGGCCTCGCGCTGGCGATCAGCTCCCTGTCCCTGGTCACGTACCTCATCGACCTGCCCAGTTGGGCGCCCGTCCTCGGCAGCATGGTCGGGCTCGGTGTGGGCATCGACTACGCGCTGATCATCGTCACCCGGCACCGCGAGTACCTGGCCCGCGGACTGGCGGTCGAGGATTCGGTCGGGCGTGCCGTCGCCACAGCGGGCCGGGCTGTGCTCTTCGCCGGCGGCACGGTGGTGATCGCGATCCTCGGGCTGGCGGTGGCCGGCGTACCGTTCATGACGGCCGGCGGGATCGCCATCTCGCTGATCGTGCTGACGATGGTGCTCGCTTCCATCACTTTGCTGCCCGCGTTCCTGGGTCTGGCCGGGCACTGGATCAACCGGCTTCAGGTACGTCGGGTGCGGGCCTCTCATGGTTTGGGCTGGGCGCGGTGGGCGGGTCACGTGTCCAAGCACGCCGTCGCGTACGCCGTCGGCGCCACCGTCCTCCTGCTGGCGCTGGCCGCACCCGTGCTCGCTCTCCGTGTCGGCACGCCCGACGACGGCGTGCTACCCCAGCAGCGCACCGAGCGCCGTGCGTACGACCTGGTGGCCGCGGGGTTCGGTGCCGGTAGCAACGGTCCGCTGGTGATCGCCGTCGACATCTCGCGCGATCCTGCCGTCGTACAACCGCTGTTCGAGGCCGTCCGCGCCGATCGGGGCATCGCGTCGGTCGCACCTCCGTCGGTGAACACCGCGGCCGGTGTCGCGTCGCTGATCGCCGTACCGACGACGGGACCACAGGACGCCGCGACGATGACGACGGTCGAACGGCTCCGCTCGGAGGTCTTTCCCTCGGTACTGCGGGACAGTCCGGCGAAGGCACATGTCGGGGGTCAGACGGCGACGCTCGCGGATGTGGGCGCGAAGGTCAACGATCGGCTGGCGTGGTTCATCGGCGCCGTGATCCTGTTGTCCGTGGTGCTTCTCACCGTGGTGTTCCGGTCGGTCGTCGTACCGCTGAAGGCCGCGCTGATGAACCTGCTCAGCATCGGCGCGTCGTTCGGCGTCCTGGTGATGATCTTCCAGTGGGGCTGGGCCGCGGACCTGATCGGGCTGGAGTCGACCGTTCCGATCCTGCCGTTCATCCCGATGTTCATGTTCGCCGTGGTGTTCGGGCTCTCCATGGACTACGAGGTCTTCCTGCTCAGCCGGATCCGCGAGGAGTACGTGCGGACCCGCGACAACACCGCCTCGACCATCCACGGCATCACCACCACCGGCCGCGTGATCACCTCGGCGGCGCTGATCATGATCGCGGTCTTCGTCAGTTTCTCCCTCGCCGACGACCCGACGGCCAAGATGTTCGGCCTCGGCCTGGCCACCGCCGTCTTCGTCGACGCGACGATCGTGCGACTCGTTCTCGTACCCGCCTTGATGAAACTCCTGGGCGACGCGAACTGGTGGACACCTGCCTGGGCCGCCACGAAGGTCCTACCTGAGGTGAGGGTAGACGTCGAGTCTCGTGCCGGTCTCGGCGCTGATGACGGGCTTGTCTCCGAGTGAGGCGGTGAGTGTGACGGTGGCTGGGGTGCTGAGGCCTACGTCCACGCAGGCGCCATCGAACGGGGCATGGCTTCCGCCGATGATCACCATGTCGTCGAGCTCGAGGACGTGGGCTCGCAGGTCGGGGTCGCACTTGCCGTGGTGGAGGTTGACGGTGAGCGTGTTGCCGTCGGCTCGGGTGAGGCTCCCGACCGAGAGCAGGTCGCGGTCCGGGTCGGCGAGCCCCGGCAGTGTGGTGGGCTGGGGCAAAGGCTTGAGCACCGCCGGGGAAACGGCCAGGGCGACGATCGGTCTCGACAATCCCTTGGCGGTGAAGGACCAGGCCGGCACCGTCGCGCGGCCGGCGCTCGTGTCCACCTCAACTGTCTTCAGGGAGCCGCCGGTGATCACGAGTATGCACTTCGCCGCCGGTACCGCCATGTGGCCGCAGTTGTCGTGCGTCGCTCCGATCGCCGCGGTCAGCGCCGGCCGGGGAGCGAGGACGTCGACCGAGACGCTCGGTCCGTCGGTGAAGTCGATGCGAGTCGTGCCGCCGGATCCAAGTTGTACCCCCGGTGCGATCGCGACGTACCCGGCTATCCACGCAACCTTCTGCTCGGTCGTGTCGAAAGCGAGGTCCGGCGTCCGGGTCCCGTACAGGAAGATCCCTTCCGGAGGCTTCGGGAGCCCTGCGGTCCGGACGGCTTGTGCGACAGCCCGCGCTCGGTCGAGAAACAGCGGGGTCGCGGGGCCCTGCGGGATCTGCGTGCCCACCGCGTCGCTAGGCCTCGGGGTGATCGGCGTTGCGCTGCTTGGACTGGAGGTTGGCGCCACCTCGTCCCCACAGGCCGACAGGGTCAGAGCGGCGAGCACGACAGCGGGAACCAAGTACGAGTGCCTCATAGCTGTAAGACGCACCGAGCGTCACGATTCGTCATGCACTCAGAATGCGCTCACTGTCCAGGTGAGGCTAGGGACGGAGTGGACCCACTAGTAGGCGGATTACTAGCGCAGCTAGGAGCAGAGCTACCAGGCCGGTCAGGGCTGTTAGGGAGAGGATGCAGGCGGCGGTTCTGACGATCGTCAGGGGACGGGTGGTCTTGGTGAAGCCGTCAGAGAGGATGGCGACTGCGGCAAGGGTGGTGAAGGCTGCGGCGGCTGTGGCCAGGACGATGTAGTGGTGGCCGCCTAGAGTCGCGGTGGCGGTGAACTTGGAGGCGTGGTCCAGCCACTCGCCCAGCGTGTACATCCAGATCACCGTGGCCAGGTCGGCGGCCATCAGGAACCACAGAACGATCGCGGCGCGTACGTCGGCGCGTCTGCGGACCACTGCGCGGTCTGAGGTGCGTGAGAGCACTGCCGGCACCAGATAGCGCCGGGTACTACGGGTCCGGCCGCGGGTGGGGCCGCGGCCGGCGCGGGGTGTGGTGCGGGTACGGCGGTTGTTGCCGGGGCGGGTGCGGCGGCTGGTGGCTCGAGAGACGACGGTCATGGCTCGCTCCTCGGGAGGTCGATCGGTCGCACGTTCCATTACGCGATGACCTGCGCACACAGGGCGAACATCGATGCCGCGACGGCACCACCTGGGTCAGTGGGGGTCGTACGCGGCGGCCAACTCGGCTACCAAGGGACCTCCGGCCGCAGCCGTGGTGCTGAACCACGGGTGGTTGCTGCCGCCGTTGACGAGGTCAGCGATGTCTTCGCGAGCAGGACCGCCGTGGAAGAGCGGTCCGGTGCTGGGAGCGAGTGCGTCGAGCAAGCGCACGAGCCGGCGGTTGCGGGCCCTCAGACTGCGCGAGAGCCGCGACTCTGCCGCCGTACGTCGCCACTCGCTCAGGACGAGCTGTGCGCGCCGCTGCCGCAGCAGGTCGGTGTCGGAAGCGGCCGGCTCCGCACTGTCGGCGTCGAAGACGTCCGCGCGCAGGTCATCCACCGACGCCCCGCGAAGCGGCACAACCTCAGTGAACACAGGCTTTCCAGCACCGCTCGTCTGGAGCGTCAACAGTGCCGGCACCTGAGCCTCACCGGAACGACGGTCGACGAGGCGCACCATCAGCCGATCGGCGACAACAGGCGACGGCAGCGGCGCGAAAGCGGGCACGACGACGCGTACCGCCGTACCTGTTGGGACCAGTTGTACGTCGCTACCGACGACACGAGCACGCACTCGTCGCGGGTCAACTCCAGAGCTCGCCAGCGCCGGGAGTGCCCCTACAACCGACGCCGCCGACTTCAAAGGCGCCAGAGACACGCGCTCCCAGGCCGTCTGTACCGCGGCCAGCGCCGCGTCCGGCCCGTCGACCTCACGAGCCAGCGACGCATACCCCGCGGCCAGCCGGGACAACCCCGAAGAGAGTGCCTTAGGCAACGATGCGCCGGCGATCCCGTTCAGGTACGTGCTGACCTCACCGGCCGACCGGCGAGCGAGCACAACGGCACGATCGACGAAGGTACGCCGGAGCGCCCCCGAGCGCAGGGATGTCGCGGCACGGGCGCGAACGATCGCGCGTTCCGCATCCAGCAGCCCCTGGTTCAACGGCAGCTGCAACCACCAGTCCAACGCGTCGACGACCGCGAGCCGCCGCCAGACCGTGGCCGGCGCGACCTCGAGCGGTACGCCGGCCTTCGCATCACCCGACGCGAGCAGCCCGGTCACCTCCCGTACCGCGGCCGGCCCGAGCAGCGCCTCGAGCAGATCCCGGTCCGCCGAGGCCCAGCGCCGTACGTCGACCGCATGCCAGCGCGACGGGTCGGCGAGATCGATCTCGACGGCGACCCCGGGCGCCAGCTCCACCGCCCGCACCAGGTCGGCCGGCGTCGATCTCGTCAGCCGTACGTCGGGGCGCCCGACGATTCCCGGGGCAGTCCGGAGGGTCAACATCAGGTCGAACCCCCTTCACGCGCGGCCGGCCGGCGCTCGCCATCGTTGTCGAAGTCAACGATCTCGAACTGCGCACCATCGGATGGAGACGATCTCCAAAGGTTATGACCCAAGTTCCGCCTGGTAAAGGGCACGTAAAGGCGATCAGCCCGCCTGGGCCAGCGTCCAGGCCATCCGCGCACCGGCACGGGCCGGGCAGCTCGCCGGCGCCGGTGAATCGGTCCAGGGCGGCTCCGGCCGCTCCGCCAGTTCCAGTAGGGCCAACCGGCGCAGACCGTGGTACCCGCCGGCTCGGCCCCAAACCGTCTTCGTCATCGTGCCCGCCCGCGGCAACGGCAACTGCCGCAGGTCGGTCGCGCTGCGCAGGAACCCCTCGCGGCGCCGGTCGCGCAGCTCACTGAGCTGCTGCCCGACGAGCGGCCGGGCCTCGTCGGTCGCCAGCTCGGTGAGGCTGGTGCCGAGATCGAGCTCCAGCCAGGACAGGTACTCGACGAAGGCGAGCACCAGGATGTGCCGGTCCTGAGGCATCCCACTCGGCCGGTCGGCAGCGAGGGTCCGCAGGTTGCTGAGTTCGCTCTGTTCCCGCCAGATCAGCCGGATCGTCCGGAAAGCAGGACCGGCATGTTCCGGCGGAAGCGCCAGCCGTACGACGTCGGATTTCACCATCGGAACGCCCGGCTGGTGGCGAGCAATACCGGCCGCGGCGACACCCAGCGTCTCCCAGGCCCGCCCGTGCTCACCGGCCGCGCGGAACGCCATCGCCCGCGCCACGGTCCGCAGATTCGTCCCGAGATACGCGTCCACGACCCGGCCCGCACCGAGCACCCGCAGGGCGGCTCGCCAGTTCCCCGACTCCAATGCGCCGATCGCCTCGAGATCGCCTGCCGCGATCGTCGGTGTGGCTGATGATCTGCGCATCGGGCACCTGCTCAGGTTGGTACGAACACCCCGTCCGGATCCTCGGGATCTCCTTATCTCCGCGCGTCGCGTGGTTTCAGTTGGCTTCAGGTCGACTTCAGTATTACGGTAGATCCACGGTGTAACTGCGGTCAATCGTCAGTTTGTCAGGAGCAATGGCGATCCAAGCCGTATAAGAGAGCCCTCCTTCGTAGGACAGCAGGTCGGCCGGGTGACCCCCGGCGGAGCGCGGTACAGCAGGGCTCGGTGAAGTCGGGTAGAGCGGGGTGTAGGATCAGCCGATCCGCCGCACCCGCAAGTTGGTCGACCATTTACGGGAGTGAGAGTGGCCCCTTCTCCAGAGGCCGTACGACTCGCCAGGCGACTCCGGGATCTTCGTGAGACCGAGCGACTGACCCAGAAGGACCTGTCGCACGCCCTCAGCACCGGCGACGCCCGCGTCGCGGTGGCGACCATCAGCTCGTGGGAATCGCAAACCAACCCCAAACTCCCACCGGAAGAGCGACTGCGCTCGTACGCACTGCTCTTCGCGATGTCCGACATACCGGACCGGCTGCCACGCGAGGGCGATCTGACCGGAGCCGAGCGCGAGCGCTTCGACGGCCTGCACCGTGAGTTGGTCAGGCTGCGGGACGACATCCGTCAACAGCAGACCGGCTCGCCGGCGTCCAGCAGCTCGTACACCTTCGATTTCGAATCCGGGCGAATCACTCTCATCTGTCCGGAAGTCCCGGAAGGGGGACGCTCTCCGCTCGCGGACGAGAAGAACCCGAACCACACCAAGCTCTACAAGTACGCCGACCTCGACGCGTTGATCGAGATGTGGGGTCACGTCCGCGCCTCCAACCCGGAGCTTCGCGTGCGGCACCGGCTCCCGACGGAGGTGAGCGCGGACCACCTGTCCGGCCATCTGATCCTGATCGGCGGTATCGCCTGGAACCGGGTCACCAGCCGGCTGTTGCGGGTTCTCGACAACTTGCCGATCCGGCAGATGTCGGTGCCGGATCTTGCCGACGGCGAGATCTTCCGCTCCCGCGACGGTCAGGAGTACCGGCCAGTCTGGGAGGAGAGCAAAGAACCCGTCTCCGAGGACGAGGCTCCGTCGCAGGAAGAGCTGGAGGCTGAACAGGCCCAGGACGCATGGCGCGACGAAACCCCTCGGGAGCTCGTCGAGGACGTCGCGCTGTTCGCACGACTGCCCAATCCCTTCAATCACAGCCGCACCATCACGATCTGCAACGGTGTCTACAGCCGGGGCGTGCTCGGCGCGGTTCGGATGCTGACCGACGACGCCGTCCGCGAGCGCAACGAGGCCTACCTGGCCAACAGGTTCCCAGGTGGTGTCTTCGGCCTGTTGATGCGGGTTCCGGTGATCAACGGCGAAGCCGTCACGCCGGATCTCGAAATCTCGGAGAACCGTCTCTTCGAATGGTCTCCCGAGGAGGATGGCGAATGAGCCGTCAGATCAGGCACGGTCAGTCGCACGCGGGACTGCTCCGTGACGGCTCCGCTCCAGTAGCAGCCTCTGCGAACACCCGCCTGGACGCGATCGTGGTCCCGGCCGCGCGCCCGGCCTTCGCACTGCAAGAGGTCATCAGCCTGTCCGCTGCGTTGTCCGTGCCGCTCGTCATTCTGTGCAGCCGGCAGGCGCAGGTCGAGCAGGTCGCGCGCCGCGTGGAGAAGACCTTGGGTGCGCAGGCGCTGGTCGTCGAGGTGCCCACGAACTACCGGCCTCCGTGTGACGCGCCGCTGACGTCGGGCGAGGACTTCCAGGCGGCTTCGGCCAATCGATCCAGTGATCTCAGCGCGAAGCGCAACATCGGTCTGCTGCTCGGCCGGATGTGCGGATGGAACAAGATCCTGTTCGTCGACGACGACATCAGGGGGTTCAGCCCGCGCGACGTTCGGCGTCTGGCCGGCTACCTCGACCGGCACCCGGTGGCGTCGATGGTCAGCCGGTACTTCCCCGACAACTCGGTGGTCTGCCACGCGCGGCGGCTCGCAGGCTTCAGGCAGGACGTGTTCGTCAGCGGCGCAACTCTCGGGGTGAACCTGCAGCACCCGGATCTGTCGTTCTTCGCCGATGTCTACAACGAGGACTGGTTCTTCTTCGCCCGGCATGCCGCGGAGCGGTCGTTGATGAAGATCGGCGAGGTCAGCCAACTGGAGTACCGGCCGTTCGCGGATCCGCAACGCGCGGCCCGGGAAGAGTTCGGCGACCTGCTCGCCGAGGGGCTGTACGCGGCCTTCGACCGCCGGTCAGGACTGTGCTTCGAGGAGCAATTGGCCATCGCGACTCGGGCGAGCTACTGGCAGCACTTCAAGGGCATCCGGCTCAAGACGATCGCCGAAACGATCGAAGCCCTTCCGCGCGCCCAGCTCAGCGAGGCGGACTACAGCGGTGCGAACAAGTCGCTGAAGATCGCGCAGGATCGGGCCGACAGCATCTCGCCGGACCTGTGTGCGGACTTCATCGTGAACTGGCAGGAGGACGAGCGTCGGTGGCAGAAGATGCTCGGCCATTTCCCGCAGGTCCGGAGGGACCGGGACGCACTGGCCGAGCTCCAGCTGCCGAGATGGATCTCCTGTGGCTACGGTCTACCCACCGAATCGGAGACGAATTTCGCGACGGCCGGAGCCGTCGGGTAGGAGTTGGCATTCTCCGGTGGCGTAGAAGCCCAGCCGTTCGTAGACGTGGCGGGCGATCGTGTTGGTGTCCAGGACCCAGACGCGCCACTCGGTGACGTCGGGTTCGACCGTTGCCAGGTGGCCGAGGACCGCTCGGAGTACGCCGTTGCGCCGGTATCTCGGGTCTACCCAGACCGACTCGATGTGGCGTTCGTACGGCGGGCGGGCGGCGACGCGGACCGAGCTTGCCAGGCCGATGATCCGGGTCTCGTCCCGGGCTACGGCCCACTGCATGCGGGTGAAACGTTCGCGCCAGCCGTCCTCACCGACGGCCACCTCGTCCTCGTAGTCGGCGATGTACGCCGTCGGCGAGTCCTTCAGGGCCCGGAGACGGACGTCCCGGGCGATCGGCCAGTCGTCGGCACCGAGCATGGCGAGTTCCAAGGTCCCGGACCCCTTCGGGAGATGGCAACAAGGCATCCATACCAGTGTCGCCGTTTCCCTCGATCACCAAACCGCCGAGCGGACAATGTCACATCCGGTGACCGGTTTCAGCGACAGATTGCCTGGTCCACGAAGGCGTCGACGGACTTGTCCGGGTTGTCCGGGAGGTGCGGGGTGACGGCGACGGTGACCTGCCGCCGGGCGTCCTCCGTGGAGAACGAGTAGGCCTGGTACGCGAGCGCGTCGCCGTCGTTGCCGTACACCCGGATCTTGCACGTGGTGTCGTGCCACGACAGCCCGAGGCCGTACGCCTTGTCCGGCGTACCCGGCGTCTTCATCGCGTCGAGCAGCCGGGCCGGGAGCAGGTGCCCGCCGAGCAGGGCCGCGAAGAAGCGGTTCAGGTCGCGGGTCGTGGAGATCACGTCGCCGCCCGCGCCGAACAGCGTCGGGTTCATCTCGGTGTAGTCGAGTTGCCCGCCGTCCTTCGGGATGTACCCGTGCGCGTGCGGTCCCTTGATGTACGGCGACGTACCGGGAAGCGTCGTACCGTGCAGCTTGAGCGGGCGGATCAGGCGGCGTTCGATCTGCTCGGCGTACGTCCGGCCGGTCGCCTTCTCGATGATCTCGCCGAGGAGCAGGTAATTGGTGTTCGAGTAGTCGTAGCGCGAACCCGGCGTGTCGAACACCGGCGGATGCGCGAGGGCGCGCTCGATCTGCTCCGCGGCGGTCCACGTGCGGTAGCGCAGCGCGTAGAACTCCGGGCTCGGCGGCATCGGCAACGTGTCCTTGAAGTCGTACAAACCGCTGGTGTGGTTGAGCAATTGGCGCACGGTGATGTTCGCGCCGTTCGGCACGACGCCCGGCAACCAGCGTTCCACCGAGTCTTCGAGACCTATCCGCTTCTCGGCGACGAGTTGCAGTACGACGGTGGCGACAAACGTCTTGGTGATACTGCCGATCCGGAACCGCCCGGCCACCGGAACCTTCCGCGAACTGCCGAGTTCCGCAACACCGCTGCTACCCCGCCACACCGCCCGACCGTCCCGCACCTCGGCAACGGCCCCGATCCCCACCACGCCATCGAGCTTCTCCTGCAACGGAGAAGCCACCCCCGGCGTCAACCCGACAACCGCCGCCGTCACCAATGCCACCAGCATCCCGATCTCCTCTTGTCCGTTCCGTTGCCTCAACCCTTCCGGCAGCGGACAGCACAAACATCGGGGATCGCCCCGGGTTTCACCCCGTCAGACGACTGGTCAGCGCCTTCAATTGCTCAGTGGTCACCCCTGAATTCAACAGATACTGCCGCGTCCCGCCGTACCTCTTCCGCACATGGGAAAGCAGACGCAGCATCGTGGCTGCGTCGACGTCGGAGTAGTCGGTGGCGATCAGGTCCTGCGGTACGCCGGCCAGGTCCAGGGTCAAGGCGATGACGACTCCCGTCCGGTCCTTGCCTGCGTGGCAGTTCACCACCACGGCACCGGGCGGTGCATCGGCGATGGCGATCACGGCGGACGCGACGCGAGCGTTGTAGTCGTCGATCAGGATTCGGTACATCTCGAACAGGTCCAGGTCCGACACGTCCGGGTCGCTCGGATCCCAGAGCGGAACGTTCCGCCACCGGGCGTCGTCGGCGTACGGGGACGGCCACGTCTCGCATTCCCAAGCGCTGCGGAGGTCCACGAATCTGCTGATGGCGAGGGATTCGACAGCGGCGCGTCCGGTGGGGTGAGTTGGTCGAGGTTGTCGCTGCGGATCAGGCGGCCCGGCTGAAGTTCGCCGGTTGTGGTCGGGAGGCCGGCCAGGTCTCGGACGTTGCGGCAGTCCGGCCAGATCAGAGGGGGCACGGCAACCACTCTAGATCGGCCGGACGTTGCCGCAGGCAACTTATGCTGCGGCGGTGGCTTCGGTGAGTTGTTCCGCTGTGGGCTGGAGTTGCGGGGTGGCGAAGGTCAGCAGGACGTTGGCTACGGCGAACGCTGCCGCTGCGAGCAGGCCGCGCTCGTACCCGGCCTGGAGAGCCTGGAGCTGGGTCGCGCCGTGGGTGAGTTCGTTGGTGGTGTGGGTGATGGACAGCGTCGTGACGATCGCCAGACCCAGCGCGCCGCCGACCTGGTACATCGCATTGACGACACCCGACGCCGCACCGGCCTCGGCGGGACGGACCTCGGAGACAGCGTTGATCTGACCGGGTACGCCGACGCCGATGATGCCGAATCCGAAGACGATCAGACCGGGAAGCAACTGCGAACTGTAGCTACCGGTGGCATCCGCCTGCGACAGCAACAGCAGCCCGGCCACACTGAGAACCGCACCCGCGAGCTGAACCGTCCGCGTCCCGAACCGCTGGACCAACTGTGATGCGAGGACCGCGCCGACGATCGCCGCGCCGCCCATCGGCAGGAAGTGGATGCCGGCGTCGAGCGCGCTGTCGCCGCGAACCTGCTGCAAGTAGATCGCCGTCAGGAAGAACATCGACAGGAACCCGGCACCGTTCAGCGCGAGCGATGCACCGGACACGCTCAACGCCCGCGACCGGAACAACCGCAACGGGACGAGCGGGGCCGCCGACCGGGTCTCGACCAGGACGAACGCCGCGAGCAGGACGACCCCTGCGGCCAGTACGCCGACGACCTCGAACGATCCCCATCCGGACGGCTCCGACCGCACGACGCCGTACACGACGGCCATCAATCCCGTCGTACCGAGCACCGCTCCGAGCGTGTCGAAGGTACGGCGACCTGTCGCGTGCCGTACGTCGGGCACGAACACCGGGATCAGTGCGACGAGTGCGAGCACGATCGGCACGTTGACGAAGAACACCCACTGCCAGCTCAGCGAGTCGACGAGTACGCCGCCCGCGACGACACCGAGCGTGCCGCCGAGGCCGGCCAGACCGCCCCAGACGCCCATCGCGATGTTGCGTTCCCGTCCGTGCGCGAAGGTCATGGTCAGGATCGCCAGCGCGGCCGGTGACAGCAGCGCGCCGCCGAGGCCCTGGACGGCCCGGGCGCCGATCAGGAACTCGGGCGAGTTCGACAGCCCCGCGACCAGCGAGGTGAGACCGAACAGCAGCAGGCCGGCGGTGAACACCCGGCGCGGCCCGAGCAGGTCGGCCATCCGCCCGCCGAGCAGCAGGAAGCCGCCGAAGAGCAGCGTGTACGCGTTGATCACCCATTGCAGGGAGTCGGCGGAGAAGTTCAGGTCCGCCTGGATGTGGGGCAGCGCGACGTTCACGATCGTCACGTCCAGCACCACGATGAACTGCGCGAGAGCCAGCACCGCCAGGGTGGCCCAGGGACTGCGTCGCATCGCCGTACCTCATTCGGAAGTCTTGGGTCTACGCCGTATGTATACGGTGTAAGCTTACGGAGTAGACACTAGGTGTACGGTGTAGACTTGTCAACGTGATCACCAAAGAGACCTCGCGCCGCCTCGACCCGGAGAAGGTCGTCGACACCGCGCTGACGATCGCCGACGACGAGGGACCGGCCGCGGTCTCGTTCCGGAAGCTGGCCGCGCAGCACGACGTCACGCCGATGGCGCTGTACCGGCACTTCAAGGACAAGGACGATCTGCTCGCGGCGCTGGGCGACCGCTTGCTCGCGAACGTCGTACTCCCGGAGCCGACCGACGAGCCGTGGGACGTGCAGCTGCAGGCGCTGCTGGGCGCGTTCCTCAGCGCTTTGCGCGCGCATCCGCGGCTGGCGGACCTGACGCTGTCCCGGATCCTGGTCACCGAGTCCGGACTCGCGCTGTCCGAGCGGGCGCTGGGACTGCTGATCGAGGGCGGGTTCTCCGCCGACGACGCCGCCGAGGTCGGCCGGCAGTCGATCTGCTCGCTGATCGCGCTGGTCACCACCGACCCGATCGTCCGCGAGGTGAGCGACCCCGAGGCCCGCGAGGCGTCGCTGCGACGCAAGCGCGCCTCGCTCGGCGCCCTCTCCCCCGAGCGCTACCCGCTGATCACGTCCGCGGCGAGCGCGCTGATCTGCCCGTCGTCCCGCGACCGGTACTACGACCTCGGCCTCGAACTCGTCGTCGCCGGCATCCGCGGCGTCGCCAAGTCGTAGGTCCTTGGGGCGTGTGCGGGCGGCGGAGGCGTCCGGAGAGGACTACGCTCCGAAGCGGAGCGATACCACTCTCTATGGAGGTACACCGATGGCGGGGAAGTTCGAGCTGTACAAGGACAAGTCCGGCGAGTTCCGGTTTCGTCTGAAGGCCGGCAACGGCGAGGTGATCGCGACCAGCAGCGAGAGCTACACGACCAAGGCCGCGGCCGAGAACGGCATCGAGTCGATCAAGAAGAACGCCGCCGACGCGAAGGTCGACGACCAGACCGACTGAAACCCCTGCAATCCCCTGTCGACCTGTAGGACCTCGAAAACCTCGTAAAACAAGGAGGGTTTCTCCACGAGTCCGTGGAGAAACCCTCCTTCGTCGTCTCAGAGACCGTCCGCGAACTCGACCCCGCGGACCTCGACACCCAGCCCCTCGATCCCGGCGTCCGGAATCATCGCGGCCAGCTCGCAGGCGCGCTCCCGGGAGGCCACGTCGACCAGGTAGTAGCCGCCGAGGAACTCCTTCGACTCCACGAACGGCCCGTCGGTGACGGCCGGGAGCCCGTCGCGGACCTTGACCACCGCGGACTCCGCCGGCTGCTGCAGCGCGACCGTGCTGTGGAACTCGCCCGACGCCTTGATCGTGTCCATGAACTTCTGATGTCCACTGCCGATCGCCTGCTGCTCCGCCTCGGGCAGTGCGGCGATCACGTCGGGGTTGACGTTCAGGACCAGTAGGTACTTCACGATGACTCCTTCTCGTACGGCGTCCGGTGGTGGGCGCCTCTCATCCATCAGTACGGAGCGGCCCCACGCACTTTGACATCGCCCGCGGATAACGTCGGATCGTGCTGAGTCTCACAGATGTCCAGGCCGCCGCAGAGCGCCTGAAGGGTGTCGCACACCGTACGCCGGTCCTCACCTCGCGGACGCTCGACGAGCGCGTCGGGGCGCAGGTGTTCCTCAAGGCGGAGAACTTCCAGCGGATCGGCGCGTTCAAGTTCCGCGGGGCGTACAACGCGATCAGCCGCCTCGGCCCGGAGCAGCTCGCCGCGGGCGTGGCGGCGTACTCGTCGGGGAATCACGCGCAGGCCGTCGCGCTGGCGGCACGCCTCGCCGGGACCTCGGTGGTGAACCTGATGCCGGAGGACTCGCCTCCGACGAAGCTGGCCGCGACCCGTGGGTACGGCGCTGAGGTGGTGACGTACGACCGGTACACGCAGGACCGGACCGCGCTGGCCCAGGAGCTGGCCACGGAGCGCGGGCGGACGCTGATTCCGCCGTACGACCACGAGGACGTGATGGCCGGGCAGGGGACGGTGGCGCTCGAGCTGATCGAGGAGGTCGGGCACCTGGGCGCGCTGATCGTCCCGGTCGGCGGTGGCGGGCTGATGGCCGGCTGTGCGACCGCGGCGACGATGCTGTCGCCCGGGATCCGGATGATCGGCGTCGAGCCGGCCGCGGGCGACGACCACGCCCGGTCGCTGGCGGCGGGTGAGCGGGTGGAGATCGCCATACCGCGGACGATCGCGGACGGGCAGGCGATCTCGACGCCGGGCGAGCTGACGTTCGCGGTGAACCAGCGGCTGGTGGAGTCGTTCGAGCTGGTCAGTGACGCGGAGATCCTGGAGGCGATGACGTTCGCGTTCGAGCGGCTGAAGATCGTGCTGGAGCCGAGTGGGGCCAGTGCGCTGGCCGCATTGCTGGCCGGACGGATCCACGGGATGCCGGAGCGCGTCGGAGTGGTGCTGTCAGGCGGGAACGTGGGGCTGGAGCGCTTCCTGGAGCTGCTCGGAACTAGCTGAAGACGCAAGGACTTTAGGGTGCCCTGACCACCCTCTGTGCCCGTTGTCACAGAAAGCCACCACCGAATGTGACCGGGGTCACACAGAAGCCCGCATTTGCCGTCCCAGCCCCGCTCAGACGCGCTCAGGACACCTGGTATTCACCACGGCTTACTGACCCGTCAGCGGCCCCCTCAGGGCCATTTGGGAGCGACTTTGTCGATCTGAGGGTTTGCGTCGTGATCGTTCTGTTATACAGTCGTCGGCGGTTCGGTAAACAACACGAACTGCACACGGGTCAACGCCGAGCCCTGCCAGGGCCCATGTGCTCCCCTCGAAAACCATGGCAGGGGTGGGGGACCCAGGAAGTTGGGTCTCGACCGTGAGTGGCCGAGACCCTGGGGTGAAGTCCGCGGGAGCGGACCGGGCTATGAATCCCAGCCCGAACCCGACAGCTAACTTCACAGGCGTCGGGAGACAACCATGCCCGTCACTGCCCGACGGACGTCGCTTCTGCGCGCCGTCAGCCAGACCGCTGAGTCCAGTACGAACCGGCCTACCGGCCGGACTCTGGCGAAGCACCGTAGGTCCACCAGCCGTCCGGGGACTCCCCGGGCTGCCGCCGCCGTCCTGACGGTCGGCCTCGCGGTGGGCGGTGGAGCTGCTCTCACCGTCACCACCACTCCTGCTGCCAACGCGGCGACCACCTCCACCACCGCGACAGCGACGCCGCGTGGGTACTGGAGCGTCGCCAGCAAGCCGCTGCTCCGGTTCCGCGACCGCGGACCGACCGTGAAGTACGTCCAGAAGGCCCTGCACCTGGGTCCGGACGGCTACTTCGGCACCAGCACCGTCCGGGTCCTGAAGAAGTTCCAGACGTCGTGGGGCCTGAAGGCCACCGGCTACATGGACAAGAAGACCTGGGGCCGGCTGACCTGGGCCGCCAAGCACAAGGTGCTCTACGGCAAGTACGGCGCCAGCAGCGGCACCACCACGTTCCGGGCCAAGGTGCTCCGCGAGGCGGCCAAGCTCAAGGGCACGCCGTACCGCTACGGCGGCACGACGACCCGCGGCTTCGACTGCTCCGGCTACACCGGCTACGTGTACAAGAAGGCCGGCAAGAAGCTGCCGCGTACGTCGCGCCAGCAGTACAGCGCGACCAAGCACATCAGCCGCAAGGCCGCCAAGCCGGGTGACCTCGTGTTCTTCCGCAATGGTGGCGGCGGTGTGTACCACGTCGGCATCTACGCCGGTGGCAACATGCTGTGGCACTCCTCGAAGCCGGGCGTTCCGGTGAAGAAGGGCAAGATCTGGACCAGCAGCGTGGCCTTCGGCCGCGTCTGAGTCCTGACCGGCGGCGCCCTTCCCCCCATTGGGCGTCGCCGGTCGTCAGCGTCCTATCCCCCCAGGCACGCTGACTTCGGAACCGGCCCGAACCGTCGCCCCCACCCCTCCGACGGATCGGGCCGGTTTCCTTTTGCCTTCTGTCCTCAGTCGTCGAGCAGACCGGCTTCGTAGGCCAGGATCGCGACCTGGACGCGATTGGTCGCGTCGAGCTTCACCAGGGCGCGGGAGACGTGGGCCTTCACGGTGGCCTCGCTCATGAAGAGCTTTCGGCCGATGTCGGCGTTCTGCAGGCCGCGGCCGACCGCGACCAGCACCTCACGCTCGCGGTCGGTGAGCTTGTTGATCCGCTCCTGAGCGGACCGTTTCCGGTCGGCGCGCGGATCGCCGGCGAAGTGCCCGATCAGCCGGCGCGTCACCGCCGGTGACAGCATCGCGTCCCCGGCCGCGACCACCTTGATCGCCTGCACCAGCTCGCGCGGTGGCGTGTCCTTGAGCAGGAACCCGCTGGCCCCGGCCTGCAACGCCCGGAACACGTAGTCGTCGAGGTCGAACGTCGTCAGGACGACGATCTTCGGCGGATCCGGCAGCGCCTGCACCTCCCGGGTGGCGGCCAGCCCGTCCAGCCGCGGCATCCGGATGTCCATCAGCACGACATCCGGCCGATGCTCCTTCACCATCCGCGCCGCGTCCGCGCCGTCCTCGGCCTCGGCGACGACCTCCAACTCGTCGTCGGACTCGAGGATCATCTTCAGCCCGGCCCGCACCAACGCCTCGTCGTCCACGATCAGCAGCCGAGTCATCGCTCTCCTTCGTCTCCGTGCAACACCGCGTCACCGCGCAACGCCTCGATCTGGTCCGCCACCTGGGTGTCGGAGGACTCGCGGCCGTCCGCCCACGGCAGCCAGGCTTCCACCCGCCAGCCGCCCTCCGTCGTCGGTCCGGTCCAGAGCCGGCCGCCGACCAACTGCACCCGCTCCCGCAGACCGACCAGGCCGGCACCGGCACCAGGCAGCAGTGAACCAGCAGCCACCGGACGAACGTTCGTCACCCTGACCGTCACACCTTCACCCCGTGCGCCATGGACCTGTACGTCGGTCGCGGCGCCGCGCGCGTGTTTGTGCACATTGGTCAGCGACTCCTGCACCAGGCGATAGACGGTCCGCCCGACCGACACCGGTACGTCGTCGGGCAGCGAGACGTCGTACCCCACGGCGACTCCCGCGTCGCGGGAAGCCATGATGAGCCGCTCGAGATCCGAGGCCTTCGGGACAGGGGTCAGGTCCGTCCCGTCGACGCTGACGTCCGACCGCAGTACGCCGAGGACTTCCCGGAGGTCCTCCATCGCCTGCCGTGCGGTCTCGCGGATCAGCCGGGCCGAGCCCTCGACCTTGTCTGGGCCGACGGACGGATTCACCTCGAGACCGCCCGCGTGCAGCGCGATCAGCGAGACCTTGTGGGCGAGGACGTCGTGCATCTCCTGCGCGATCCGGGCGCGCTCGCCCAGCCGGGCCTGCTCGCTGCGCAGTTCGCGTTCGGCCTCGGCACGCTCGGCACGGTCCCGCAACGACGCCATCAGGTCGCGGCGGGCCCCGATATAGGCGCCGATCGCGACGAAGGTCCCGATCAGGAACGGCGCCGTGAACACCGCGACCCAGAACGCGCCGCCGGTGCTCACGGTGTGCACGACGTAGGCGGCGTACGCGGCCACGCTGAGGAAGGCGAGGGCGAGGTCCCGGCGACGGATCGACAACGTCAGCAGGGCGAGTCCCATCGGGACGAAGATGCCCCCGGTCAGCATCGCGACGACGCCGACCGCGGTCACCGTCACCGGGAACCGGCGGCGCCAGAGCAGCGCGACCGAGGCGACGATGCCGGCGCCGAGGACATACCAGTCCTTGGGGCTCCAGCCGCCGCCACCGGACGCGGCCTGCGCGACGATCGTCAGCAGGCTGAAGCCGACGTACAGGATGTCGCGCAGCCGCGGGGCATGCCTGACCCACCAGGCGTACCACCGGCGCAACCGTCGCATTCCGTCACTGTAGTTCGACGGTCGACGCGATCACGTCCCCCTTCCGGGTGGGTTCCGGAGCCGATCTCACGACTTTCGTAGGGGGTGACGGCAGCCGCTCGTCCGATGTGCGACGGGGGTGCCTGACGGTTGACTCGATGTCATGATCACCGTCGAGAACCTGACCAAGCGGTACGGCAGCACCACGGCTGTCCAGGACGTGTCGTTCACCGTGCAGCCCGGCAGCATCACCGGCTTCCTCGGCCCGAACGGCGCCGGCAAGTCCACCACGCTGCGGATGCTCACCGGGCTGACGCCGCCGACCTCCGGCACCGCCACCATCACCGGCAAGCGGTACGCCGACCTGCCGAACCCGGGCCGCGTCGTCGGGGTCATGCTGGACGCCGCCGCGCAGCACCCGGGCCGCACCGGCCGCGAGACGCTGCTGCTGAACGCGAGCCTGCTCGGCGTGCCGAAGACGCGCGCCGACGAGATGCTCGAGGCGGTCGGACTCGGTCACGCCGCGAAGCGCCGCGTCGGTCAGTACTCGCTCGGTATGCGGCAGCGGCTCGGTATCGCCAGTGCGCTGCTCGGCGATCCCGCCGTACTGATCCTCGACGAGCCTGCCAACGGGATGGACCCCGAAGGCATCCGGTGGATGCGCGGGCTGCTGCAGGACTTCGCCTCCCGCGGCGGCACGGTCATCCTGTCCAGCCACCTGCTGGGCGAGGTCCAGGCGACCGTCGACCGGCTGGTCGTGATCGGCGGCGGCCGGATCGTCGCCAACGGCTCGCTGGAGGAGCTGCTGGCCGGATCCGGCACGCTCGTCCGCGGTCTCGACCCGATCGGCCTGAACCAGGCCCTGACCGCCGCCGGCCTGAACCTCGAGCCGCTGCACGACGGCGCGCTGCGCGTCGACGCCACCGCCGAACAGGTCGGGCGGGCTGCCGCCGCGGCCGGTCAGATCCTTCTCGAACTCCGCCAGAGCGACGGCGCCGGCCTGGAGGACCTGTTCTTCCAGCTGACCGCCACGCCTGCCGCCGCCTGACCTACTTCTTCTTCTGGAGACCTTCATGACCACCGTGACCGACGTCGCGCCCGCGACCACCGCCAAGCACCGCAGCGAGGTGGCGACCAGCCTGCCGCCCGCCCGCGGCCAGTCCTTCCTGAAGCTCGTGACCATCGAGCTCCGCAAGTCCGTCAACACCCGCAGCGGCCGGGTCCTGATCGCCGCGATCCTGCTGCTCGCGATCGCCGCGCTGACCTGGCAGATGACTCATCTGCCGAAGGGCGCCGCCGGTGTCGACGGGTTCCTCGGTGCCGCGTCCACCGGCGTGATGCTGCTGCTGCCGGTGATCGGCGTGATGGCGATGACGTCGGAGTGGACCCAGCGGACCGCGCTGACCACCTTCACGCTGTCCCCGCGCCGGGTCCGGGTGCAGCTGGCGAAGTTCGTCTCGGCCGTCGTGCTGAGCGTGGTCGTGATGACCGTGGTCGTCGCGCTGGCGCTCGCGAGCACCGCCCTCGCCGGTGGGATCACCGACCACGCGGCGTCGTACGCCGGGCTCGGCGGGCTGCTCGCCGGGGGCTACCTGACCGTCGCGCTGAACGTCGTGATGGGCGCCGCCTTCGGTGCGGTCATCCCGCAGACCGCGGTCGCGATCCTGGCGTACTTCATCGCGCCGACCGCCTGGTCGCTGGCCGGGCCGGCGCTGTTCAAGGACAACGCGAACTGGCTGGACGTGTTCGGCGCACTCGGCCGGATCGCGGAGCGTGACCTGCACGGGATGGTGCCCGAGACGCTGGTCGCGGTGGGCGTCTGGATCGTTCTTCCGACCGTCCTCGGACTGTGGGCAAGCTCACGTCGCGAGGTCAAGTAACGGGGGCGGAGGCGGCGGGGCGGGCTGGTTTGAGGGGACCGGCCCGCCCCGCCGACGCGGTGATCGGACCTCTGCGGGGTTCGGCCAGGGGGCGGTGCGTGTGTCGATCCGCCGCTCCGGGTATCCTTGAACCACGATTACTGACGACTGATCCGTGGGCGCCACGCAGCGTACCCGGTTGACTTGTGCGAGGGGGTCGACGCTATGGGGCGCGGCCGTGCAAAGGCCAAGCAGACGAAGGTCGCACGCGACCTGAAGTACCGCACCTGGGACACCGACTTGGACCAGCTCAAGCGAGAGCTGTCCGGTGACCAGGGTGGCGACCGTTCTGCAAACGGTGACAACGACGGCGACGGTGACGACGCCGACGACTACCACCCCCGTCGGTAAGCATTAGCCCGGCTGAGCTGCTCAGGTGCCCCTCGCGGGTGGCTGGGCGGTTCACCGTGTGCCGACGTGTTCCATCACATCAGCTCCACCTGTGACGGGACCAGCGATCCAGCCGCCCGAGGCGTCGGACGACTGGACTCCGGAACCGCTCGCAGGTGGTGAGCTGACCTACTTGGCGTAGGTGCCTTCGAGGGCGACCGTGCCGCCAGGCGTCGCGGTGACCTCGCCGCACACCCAGGCGGGGATGTCGCGCGCAGCCAGCTCCTGCACGGCTGCGTCCGCTGCCGACGGGTCCAGTACGGCGACCATGCCGGCGCCCATGTTCAGCGTCTTCTCGAGCTCGGGCAGCGCGACGTCGCCGAGCAGCCCGACGAGTCCGAAGATCGGCGCCGGCGTCCACGTCGAGCGGTCGATCCGCACGGACAGTTCGTCCGGGATCACCCGTGCCAGGTTCGCGGCGAAGCCGCCGCCGGTGATGTGCGACATCGCGTGCAGCGGCTTCTGGTCGCCGTTCAGCGCCTGGATCAGCTCCAGGCAATGCTTGGCGTACACCCGCGTCGGCGTCAGCAGCACCTCACCGAGCGTCGTCCCCAGCTCGGGCACGACCCGGTCCAGCGTCCACTTCGCGCGGTCGAAGAACACGTGCCGCACCAGGCTGTACCCGTTCGAGTGCAGTCCCGACGACGCCATCGCCAGTACGACGTCCCCTGCGCGCACCCGCTCCGCGCCCAGCACCTCGTCCGCCTCGACCACACCGGTCGCCGCACCCGCCACGTCGTACTCGTCCGGCTCCAGCAGCCCCGGGTGCTCCGCGGTCTCGCCGCCGACGAGCGCCGTACCGGCCTCGACACACGCCTCCGCGATGCCCTTCACGATCTGCGCGATCGTCTCCGGCACCACCTTGCCGGTGCAGATGTAGTCGGTCATGAACAACGGCTCCGCGCCGCACACCACCAGGTCGTCGACGACCATCCCGACCAGGTCGAACCCGATCGTGTCGTGCTTGCCCAGCTTCTGCGCGATAGCGACCTTGGTCCCGATCCCGTCCGTCGACGTCGCCAGCAGCGGCCGCCGGTACGACGTCAGCGCGGTCGCGTCGAACAACCCGGCGAAACCGCCCAGCCCGCCGACCACCTCGGGGCGGGTCGCCTTCGCCACCCACTCCTTCATCAGCTCGACGGCCCGGTCACCGGCCTCGATGTCGACGCCGGCAGCGGCGTAACTCGCGCCTTGACTCACGTTTCTGTTCTCCCTACTACGGACGGCTGAGGGCGTCCGCGGCGCCGGCACCGCCGGAGACCGTGGCCAGGCCGTCGACATCGGTGGCCACCGGCAGCTCGAGCAGGTGCTTGCCGAGGTGCTCCGGATCCGGCAGCGCCACCGGGTAGACCCCGTCGAAGCAGGCCCGGCAGAGCCGCTCCTTCGGCACGGTGGTGGCCTCGACCAGGACATCCAGGCTGATGTAACCGAGCGAGTCCGCGCCGAGCGAGCGGCAGATCTCCTCGGTGTTCAGGCCGTTCGCGATCAGTTCGGCGCGGCTGGCGAAGTCGATGCCGTAGAAGCACGGCCACTTCACCGGCGGCGCTGTGATCCGGACGTGGATCTCCTTGGCGCCGGCCTCGCGCAGCATCCGGATCACGGCCCGCTGGGTGTTGCCGCGGACGATCGTGTCGTCGACCACGACCAGGCGTTTGCCCTCGATCACCTCGCGCAGCGGGTTCAGCTTCAGGCGGATGCCCAGCTGGCGGATCGTCTGGCTCGGCTGGATGAACGTGCGGCCGACGTACGCGTTCTTGACCAGGCCCGCCCCGTACGGGATGCCGGACTCTTCGGCGTACCCGATCGCGCCCGGTACGCCGGACTCCGGGGTCGCGATGACCAGGTCCGCCTCGGCGGGGTGCTCGCGCGCCAGCCGCCGGCCGATCTCGACCCGGGTGGAATGGATCCGTTGACCGGAGATCTGGGTGTCCGGGCGGGCCAGGTAGACGAACTCGAACAGACAGCCCTTCGGGTCCGGCTCGGCGAACTTGGTCGACCGGAGACCCTCGGCGTCGATCGCGACGATCTCACCCGGCTCGACCTCGCGGATGAAGCTCGCGCCGACGATGTCCAGGGCGGCGGTCTCGCTCGCGATCACCCAGCCGCGCTCCAGCCGGCCGAGCACCAGCGGGCGGATGCCCTGCGGGTCGCGGGCGCCGTACAGCGTGTTCTCGTCCATGAAGACCAGGCTGAACGCGCCCTTGACCTTCGGGAGGATCTTCGCGGCGGCCTGCTCGATGGTCAGGTCCGGGTACCCGGCGAGCATCGAGGTGAGGATGTCGGTGTCACTCGACGCACCGTGCTTCGCGTTCGCCTTCGCGTGATCGACATCGGCGTCCAGACCGAGATCAAGGTCACCTTCGCCGTTCAGGCTCGCGGCGAGCTCACTGGTGTTGGTCAGGTTCCCGTTGTGACCGAGCGCGATCGACCCGGTCGCGGTGGACCGGAACGTCGGCTGCGCGTTCGCCCAGACACTGGACCCGGTCGTCGAGTACCGGCAGTGGCCGATCGCGATATGCCCGCGGAGCGAAGCCAGAGTGGCCTCGTCGAAGGCCTGGCTGACCAGCCCCATGTCCTTGTAAACGAGAATCTGACTCCCGTTACTGACCGCGATCCCGGCCGACTCCTGCCCGCGGTGCTGCAAGGCATAGAGCCCGAAGTAGGTGAGTTTGGCAACCTCTTCCCCCGGCGCCCAGACCCCGAAGACGCCACAGGCGTCCTGCGGACCCAGATCCTGCGGGTCGAGTTCATGAGTAAGCCGACCATCGCCACGAGCCACACCAGCAGTCTACGGGACGCGCTGAGAGCCAACGACCAGCGTCTACCAGCAGGCCGCGACAGAGCCACAGGCCGGCTCGGACACGTCAGCCGCCGAGGCCGGGATCGCTATAGCAGCTACTAGAAACAGCGTGGCGGCGGCTACACTCAGCAACTTCTTGATCACATTTCGACCTTTCGAAATAATCCAGACCCGACCGTTGTGTCCTCTTTGTCGACGCTGTCTGTATATGGTCGGTTCCGACAAGTTTCTGGAGGAGAAGGATCGTGCTGGAGCCGCTGGGGGTGGACGAAGCCACTTTTGCGGTCTATCACGCCCTTCTCAGCCATCCGGACAGTACGCCCGAGCAGATTGCCGCGCTAGTAGACCGCTCGACGAGCGACGTCCAGGAACTGATGACCAAGCTCCGAAACCTGGAGCTCCTGGTTCCGACCTGGACGAACCCGGAAGGTGAGCACGCGGTCCATCCCCGCGTCGGGCTGACCGGCCTGGCCGAACGGCGCAGGACCGAGCTGAACCAGGCACTCGGCGAACTGAAAGAAGCCGAAGCCTCCGCCGAAGTGATCGCCGAGCAGTACAACGAACTGCTCACGTCGCGAACCAGCGGAGACGTCGAGGTGCTCAAGGGCCGCGCGAACGCATCTCGCCGAATCGAGGAGCTCGCACTGAAGGCCAAGGACACCTTCTGGGGACTGGTGCCGGCGCACTTCGACGAATCGATCCCGCAATCCCTCAAGTCCCCCGACTTCGAGCTGCTCGAGCGCGGCATCAAGCTGCGAACCCTCTATCTCCAGAGCATGACGTCGTCGAGGCCGGCGCTGGAGTACGCCTCGACGATGCACCGGCTCGGCGGCGAGGTGCGGGTCACCCCGACGTTGCCGATGCGGCTCCTGATCTTCGACCAGGAGATCGCGGTCATGCCGATGGACCCGGAGAGCCCGACTGCCGGCGCGGTCATTCACCGGACTCCGGCTGTGGTCTCCGTTGCCCTCGCGCTCTTCGACGCCTACTGGTCCCGCGCGACGGAGATGTTCGACGCCGACGACCGCGACGACGAAACGCCGCTCACTCCGCACGAGGCCGAGGTACTGCGCCTGCTTGCCGGCGGCGCCAAAGATGAGCAGGTGGCCCGCCTCCTCGGCATCTCCCTCCGCACAGCCCGCCGCATCACCGCCAACCTCTCCGAACGCCTAGACGCCGCCAGCCGCTTCGAACTCGGAGTAGCAGCCGCAAAGCGCGGCTGGGTCTGACGGCTCGTGTTCGGTTCGCTCGGACTCACGGACGAGCTACTCGCGGTCTACCGCGCGCTGCTGCAGGATCCGGAGCTGACCCAGAGCGCACGTCACCAGGACCTTGCCGACCGGCTCAACCTGACCTCTGCCGCCGCTGAAAGCGCGCTGGAAACACTTCGCGAATTGGAACTTCTTGTGCCGGGCTGGATCGAAGGCTGGGAATATGCAGTGGATCCAGCCATCGCGTTCGAACGCATGAGTGGTCGCCGACAACAAGAGCTCGACGGCTTGGCCCAAGCTCTCCGCGCCGACCAAGACATGGCCGGGAAGTTCATTGCAGACTACGCAAATTTCGTGGTGCAGAAGTCGACTCGGGACGTCGAAATCCTGGAGGGCCGCGAGCGCGCCAATCAGCGAATGCAGCTGTTTCAGCCGAAAGAATCCATTTGGGGACTGCTCAGCGCAGAGTCGTCAACAGCAATGGACCCGGACAATCATCCTGATCGACCGAATCTTGAGCGCGGCGTCGAGATTCGATATGTCTATCCCGAGACGTTGCTCAGGAAGCCAGGTGGGCGCGATCTCGCACAACTGTTGTTCCAGCTGGGCGGAAAGGTTCGCATTGCACCTTCGACACCTTTCAGACTTGTCATTTTCGATGGCGACGCAGCGGTACTGGGGATCGACCCGGACGACAGCTCCGTGGGGGCTGTCGTGCATCACAGTCAGGCGGTCGTACGGATGGCGCGAGAGTTGTTCCTCAGTTACTGGACGCGGGGCGTGAACCCCTTCGAGGACCAGCAGCGGACCCGAGAGGGCGGCATCAGTAGCCAGGAGTCTGAATTCCTACGGTTCCTCGTCCAGGGGGCTACAGACGAACAGGTGGCTCGAAAGCTTGGGGTTTCGATGCGGACTGTGCGGCGGATGGCGGCTAAGTTGAGTGAGCAGGTGGGGGCTTCGGGGCGGTTTGAGTTGGGGGTTCGGGCGGCGCAGGGGGGGTGGGTGGATTAGCCCCAGTCCCAGGTGCGGGAAAGGGGCTTGGTGCGGCTGGTCAAGGGGTTCTCCTCTGTGGGGCGGGAAGGGCGAGAGGAATGGGTGCGCCGCCCGGCCTCTCGGGACCAGAGTCAAACAGAGCGAACGCGGCGCGGGCAACGGGCGGCACTGGCCGGGGGAGGTCGTTGGCCGGGGGCGGCCACCTGCTTGTGGGGCCGGTTTGCGGAAACTTTCTGCCAGTAGGTGCCAATTAGTTACCGGAAAACAGTGCGGCCGTCGGCGCACCGCTTGAGCGGGCGCCGACGGCCGTTGTATTTGGTGCGGGTCTAGACCGTTTTGAGGGCAGTGAGGAGTTTGGTGAGGGAGTCTCGGGCGTCGCCGAACAGCAGCGTGGTTCGGGGGTCGTAGAGGAGTTCGTTCTCGATTCCTGCGAAGCCGGGGCGCATGGAGCGTTTGAGGAAGATGACGCGCTGGGCCTCGTCGGCGTTCAGGATCGGCATGCCGTAGATGGGGGCGGACGGGGTGTTGCGGGCGGCGGGGTTGACCACGTCGTTGGCGCCGACGACCAGGACGACATCCGTCGTCTTGAAGTCGCCGTTGATGTCGTCCATCTCGCGCAGCTGCTCGTACGGGACCTGGGCCTCGGCGAGCAGCACGTTCATGTGGCCGGGCATGCGGCCGGCGACGGGGTGGATGGCGTAGTCGACCTTGACGCCGCGGCTCTGCAGTTCCTCGACCAGGTCGCGGAGTGTGTGCTGCGCCTGCGCGACGGCGAGACCGTACCCGGGCACGATGATGACCTTGTTCGCGTACCCGAGCAGGATCGCGACGTCCTCCGGTCCGCCGGAGATGACGGGCCGGTCGGACGCCGTACCCGCACCCAGCGTCGATCCGCCGCGCACCGCACCGAACAGGATGTTGAAGACGGACCGTCCCATCGCGTCCGCCATCAGCTTGGTCAGCAACGTACCGGCGGCGCCGACCAGCGTGCCCGCGACCAGGAGCAGCGTGTTGCCGAGGACGTAACCGCCCGCGGCGACGGTCAGACCGGTGAAGGCGTTCAGCAACGAGATCACGATCGGTACGTCGGCACCGCCGACCGGCAGCACCAGCATGACGCCGATCGCGAGACCGATGAGGCAGAGCAGTACACCGACCCACACGCGCGGATCCGACACGAGCCAGACCGCGAGCGCGATACCGCCGAGCAGCGAGGCGACGAACAGCACGGGCAGGCCCGGGAACGTCACCGGACGGGTCGTCATCAGCTCCTGCAGCTTGGCGAACGTCACCACCGAGCCGGAGAAGCTGATCGCGCCGACCAGGATCGTGAACGCCGTGGCGATCGCCGCGACCGTCGCCTCGGAGGGGACGTCGCCGAGCTCGAGCAGGGCGACCAGCGCGGCCGCGCCGCCGCCGACGCCGTTGAACAGGGCAACGAGTTGCGGCATCTGGGTCATCTGCACGCGCCGCGACCCGATCACACCGCCGACGGTGCCGATCGCCAGCGCGATCAGGATCGGCACCAGGTGGTCGGGTTTGTAGGCGGCGAACGTGATGATCACCGCGAGGACCGCTCCGGCGGCGCCGATCAGGTTGCCGGTCCGCGCGCTGCGCGGCGACGACAGTGCCTTCAGCGCGACGATGAAGCAGACCGCGGCGACCAGATAGCCGATCTGGGCCCAGGTGGGGATCACTTGTGCAGCTCCTTCTTGCGAGCCCCCGGACCTTTGAACATCTCCAGCATCCGGTCGGTGACCACGAACCCGCCGACCATGTTGACCGTCGCGAGGACGACGGCCAGCAGCCCGACGATCACCACGATCGCGGAGTCGGCCGCGCCGGTGACGATGATGGCGCCGACCAGGATGACGCCGTGAATGGCGTTCGCCCCGGACATCAGCGGTGTGTGCAGCGTCGAGGAGACCTTGCTGATCACCTCGACGCCGACGAACGCCGCGAGTACGAAGATCGTCAGCAACGCGATGGATTCCGTCATGCCTGGCCCTTCAGAAGCTCTCGGGTGGGCTCGTGGAGTACGGCGCCGTCGTGGGTGACACAGCAGCCGCGGACGATCTCGTCGTCGAAGTCGGGATCGAAGGCGGCGTTGCGGGTCATCAGCCGGATCAGGTTCGCGATGTTCTGGCCGTAGAGCCGGGACGCGGGCCCGGCCATCTGCGACGGTACGTTCGCGCCGCCCCAGACCAGTGCGTCACCGATCGTCAGCTCGGTCCCGGCGACGGATCCTTCGACGTTGCCGCCCTGCTCGGACGCCAGGTCGACCACGACCGAACCGGGCTTCATCTGCTCGACCATCTGCCGGGTCACCAGCATCGGCGCGGTCCGGCCCGGTACGGCGGCCGTGGTGATGAGGGCGTCCGCGGCGGCGACGTACGGCGTGAGCAGTTCACGCTGGAGCTGCGCGCGTTCCGGGGTCATCTCGCGGGCGTACCCGCCGGGGCCGTCGAGGGTGCCGAGTTCGAGCTCGATCGGTACGGCGCCCATCGACGCGATCTCCTCCGCGGCGGCCGTACGGACGTCGTACGCTTTGACTACCGCTCCGAGTCGTTTCGCGGTGGCGATCGCCTGCAGGCCGGCCACGCCCGCGCCGAGGACGAGGACCTGGGCCGGCGGGACGGTACCGGCCGCGGTCATGTTCAACGGGAAGAAGCGCGGCAGCCGTTCGGCGGCGACGATCGCGGCCCGGTACCCGGCGACGAGCGCCTGCGACGACAGGGCGTCCATCGACTGGGCCCGGGAGATCCGCGGGATCAGCTCCATCGCGAACACCGTCAGCTTGGCCCGGGTTGCGGTCCGGACCACGTCTGGCGGGTTCGTCGGCAGGAACGACATCAGCGCCGTACCGGCATGCAACCGTTGCAGGCGCTCGCGTTCGAGCGGCTGCACCGACGCCACGATGGTCGCGGCGTGGTCGGCGCCCCAGGCCACTTCGGCGCCGGCGTCGCGGTACTGGTCGTCGGAGAACAGCGCGCGCTCACCGGCGGCCGGCTCGACCGCGACCTCGTAGCCGAGCTCGATCAGTTTCGCGACTTGTTCCGGCACCAGCGCGACCCGGCGCTCCGCCGGTCTGGTCTCCCGTACGACTGCGATCTTCACTCGCCGAAACCTATGCCAAACACTGGGTCGCCGGAAAGGTGGGTCACGCCTGGTTTGCGAGGTTCTGCAGCAACAGGGCCTCGGCGAGGCAGACCTTGGTGAACTCCGCGAGGTGCAGACCTTCGTCGATGCCGTGGGCGCGGGTGTCCGGATCCTCCACCCCGGTGACCAGGATCGAGGCCTGCGGGAAGGTCTGCTGGAACTCCGCGATGAACGGGATCGAGCCGCCCATCCCCATGTCGATCGGGTCGACACCCCACGCCGTCCGGAAGGCCGCCCGGGCCGCTTCGTAGCCGGCGCCGCGCGCGTTCACGCTGCACGGCTGACCGTTCTGCCCCTCGGTGACGGTGACCTGGGCACCCCACGGCGCGTGGTTCTCGAGGTGCTCCTTGAGCGCCGCGCTGGCCTTGATCGCGTCGTCGCCCGGCGCGACCCGCAGGCTCACCTTGGCCCGCGCGACCGGCACGAGCGTGTTGCTGGCCTCCGCGACGGTCGGCGCGTCGATCCCCAGTACGGCGATCGCGGGCCGGGTCCACAACCGGTCGACGAGCGAACCCGAACCGGTCAGCCGGACGGAATCGAGCACGCTCGACTCGGCCCGCAGCCGATCCTCCGGGTACTCCACATCGGCCGCCCGGGACGCGTGCAGACCGTCCACCGCGACGTCGCCCTTGTCGTCGTGCAGGGTCGCGAGCAGCCGGCACAACGTCGACAGCGCGTCCGGGATCGGCCCGCCGAACAATCCGGAATGGACCGCATGATCCAGCGTCCGCACCTCGACGTACGCCTCGACCAGACCGCGCAGCGACACCGTCAGCGCCGGCCGGCCGACATCCCAGTTGCCCGAGTCCGCGATCACGATCGCGTCGGCGGCGAGGTCGTCGGAGTACTCGTCCAGCAACTGCAGCAGGGTCGGTGAGCCGATCTCCTCCTCGCCCTCGACGAACACGGTCACGCCCACCGGCAGATCGTTGCCGAAGGCCCGTACGGCGGCCAGGTGCGCCGCGATCCCGGCCTTGTCGTCGGCCGCGCCCCGCCCGTACAGCCGGTCGCCGCGCTCGGTCGGCTCGAACGGGTCCGACGTCCACTGCTCGACCGGTCCGGTCGGCTGGACGTCGTGGTGCGCGTACAGCAGCACCGTCGGCTTGCCTGCCGGCGCGGCCTTCTTCGCGATCACCGCGGGCGCGCCCTCACCGGCCCGGACGATCTTCACCGTGAAGCCCTCGGCCTCGAACAACGCCGCGGTCGCCTCCGCGGATCGCTGGACATCGGCCGCACGGGCCGGTTCGTAACTGACCGACGGGATCCGGATGAGGTCCTCGAGGTCGGCACGGACGCTGGGCAGAACGCGGTCGATCGCCGCTGACAGATCGCTCATGCGACAACCGTACGGCGTCCGTTCGCGAAGCTGACGCCCGGTGAACCCTCGCGCGTTACTCATTGCCGATTTACTCTGAAAATCTCGTAGGTTTCCGCCCAACCTCCGGAGGTCTTCATGCGCGTTCTTGCCATCTCGACCGCCATCATCACGACAGCTGCCGCTCTCACGAGCACGCTGCCTGCGCACGCCGCGATCAGCTGTGACACCTCGACCAGCGGCGGCTCCACGTTCTACGACGGACCGTCCGCGTCCTACAAGTACGACGCGCGGTTCAGCAACAGCGCGAGCATCCCCAACCTCGGCACGCACACCCCGCAGGGCGCCGGCACCTGGTACAACTGGGACGGCTCCGGCACGAACCTGATCCTGATCGCTTCGTACCGCGAGGGCGCCGACTCGCAGATCTACGGCATCAATCCGGCCACCGGCGCTACCGTCGGCGTGGTCGCGATCGCCGAGTCCCACGTCGGCGGGATCACCGTGAGCAAGGGCTGGGCGTTCGTGTCCGGCCAGGGCAGCAGCATCCGCAAGTACCGGCTGACGGAACTGCGGGACGCGTTGAAGGCCGCCGGTACGCCGTACCTCGCGCAGGTCGGTACGGCGCGTGACGTGGCCGGGTCGTCGTTCATCGGGAGCTACGGGGACTCGTTGTTCTCCGGGACGTTCAACGCGGACGGCCGCGGGACCATGTACGAGTACAAGATCGCGGACGACGGCACCCTGACCACACTGGCCGGCGCCTGGGAGATCCCGACGAAGACGCAGGGGCTGACGATCACCGCCAACCACTTCATCTACAGCACGTCGTACGGGCGTGGGAACCGCAGCAACATCTACGTGGTGAAGCGCGGTCAGAAGGACCTGGACGCGGCGGCGCTGAGCTGCTTCCGCGCCCCGAGCATGACCGAGGGCATCACGGAGTACAACGGCACCGCGTACCTGGTCTACGAGTCCGGCTCACACCTGTATGCGTCGGACCCCGCCACCCTGAACGTCATCCCCCGCATGCACAAGGCAACCATCTCGTCCCTGACGTCCCTGGTGCCTTAGGGCTCGTACGTCGCCGAATCCACTACCGCTTGACGCCCTTGCGGGTTGTCGTCACGGACCTGGACCCGGAGGAGGGTCGTGTCGTTCACCTTCTTGTACTGCTCCAGCACGGTTGGCACGTTGCTGCAGCTGTACCTGAAGGTGACGGCCCGATCCCCGTCCCGCTCCGGTTCACCTTCCGGGGCGCAGCCAGGAGGAGTGGGGGCAGTCGTCGGCAGGCTTGCGGAATCCACCAGCCCCACGTAGACGCCTTCGGTGTTCGGGTTGGTCTGCCACGTTGAGGTGTCCGTGCTGACAACCAGCGACTGGTCCCCGTTCGCCTGCTGTCCCCACTGGCGGGGGACCTTGACGGACAGGTTTCCGTTCTCCACCTTCACCGGGCGGGTCAGGACGTACTGATAGCCGCCGTACCCGCCGCCTGCTGCCAGCACCACCGCAGCGAGTGCTGTGAAGACACCTGCTCGCCTGCGGCGCTGGGGCTTCGCAGCCACGGTGGACTGGCTTGCGCTGGCCAGTGCGGTGGCCTGGTCGACCGGAGCGGTAGTGGCGGCCGGTGTGGGCATCTCCGCGGCCGGCACCAGCCCCGGCGGGATCTTGCCCGTGGTGTGGGCCTCGCGCAGGGCGTTGAGGAAGCTGTCGAGGTCGGGCCAGCGCTTGTCCCGGTCCGGCTCGAGAGCACGCCGTACGACGACGTCGACCGCGTCCGGCACGTCTTCGCGCAGTGTGGTCATCGAGGGCGGTGGTGAGTCGATCTGCATCACCGCACCAAGGCTCACCACCCCGTGCGGCGCCTGGCCGGTGAAGGCGGCGTACGCGACCGCACCGAGCGAGTACAGGTCGGCACGGTGGTCCAGCCGCTCGCCCATCACCTGTTCGGGAGCGACGTACGCCGGGGTGCCGCCGGGCATCGTGATTCGCGAGACCTCGGCGAGCGATTTGCCCAGACCGAGGTCGGACAGCATCGCGCGGTCGCCGTTCGGATCGGTGCGGAACAGGACGTTGGCCGGTTTCACGTCCCGGTGCAGGACGCCGCGGGCGTGCAGGTGCTTCAGGCCGCGGCCGACCTGGGTGATGATCCGGACGGCCTCGCCGAACTCGAGCGGTCCGGCCTTGATCCGGTCCGCGAGCGTGCCGCCGTCGGCGTAGGTGAGGACCATGAACGGGCGGCCGTCGTCGGCCTCGCCGATGTCGTGCACGCCGACGACGTACAGCGAGTCGACCTTGCGCAGGAACCGGCCCTCGGCCAGGAACCGGCGGCGGACGTCCTCGTCCTCGACCCAGTTGTCGGACAGGATCTTGACCGCGACCTCGGCGTCCAGTTGCTCGTCGCGCGCCAGCCAAACGGTCGCGAAACCCCCGGCACCCACCCGGCGGACCAGGGAGTACCGGCCGATCCGCGGTGGCTGGTCCATGGCGTAATTATGCTCGATCCGTTCTGCGACCCGTTCGCTGGAGTGAACAAAGCAGTATTTTCCGACGTCTCATGTTCGACAGCGGGACCATGATTCAGTTGAGGAGATCGACGATGCGAGTGCAGAACGGCCGCTTGGTCGCCCTCGTAGCGGCTGTTGCCGTCGCCGCCGTCACGGGCGGCGGGGCCCTCGCCTGGCGCCAGGGCCCGCAGGCCAACGCGGAGGCCGACGCGGCTCCGCTGTCCAGTTCCCCGACGACGGCCACGAGCACTCCGACGAAGACCCCCACGCCCACGGCAAAGCCCACGCCGACGCCGTCGGCCACTCCTTCGTCCAAGCCGACGGCCAGCCTGGTGAAGACGAAGATCGACCTGCAGAAGCTCACCCCCGGCCGGACCCCGCAGATCACCTACCTGACCGGCCGGACCATCCGCGGCGGCGCCGGCGAGGACGTCAAGGTCCCCGGCACCACCGACATCCAGGAGGTCGCGCGGCTCGGCGGGTCGTCGCTGGCGGTCGTCACCAAGGGCTTCGGTAACGAGATGCTGACCCTCGACAGCGAGGGCAACGTCACCCGCCGGACCCCCGACATCACCCAGATCGTCACCACCGACAACGGCAACGCCGCGGCGTACGCCGGCACCAAGCTGAAGGACACCGGCGAGGAGATCCCCGGTGCGACCATCTACGCCGAGCAGGCCGAAGGGCAGGGCGGTCTGCAAAAGACCACCGTTCCGGACATCTGGAACACCACGCTGGAGGCCTACGTCAACGGCAAGGTCTACTTCGACGCCTCCACCAAACAGGACGGTCCCTCCGCGCTGTACGAGTGGACACCCGGCGAGTCGAAGGCCACCCTGCTCAAGAGCATCCCGAGCGCACTGGCGGTGTCCAGTGCGGGTACGGCGGGTTCGCTGACGACTCTGGCGGACCAGAGCAGCTGCAGCAGCCTCCTCACGGTGCCCGCGGGCAAGCGGCTGTGGCGCACCTGCGACTACATGATCACCGGCTTCACACCGGACGGCGCCACCGTCATCGGCGGGTCGAAGTACCAGGACGGGTACGGCGACGGCATCGCCGTGGTTCTGGACGCGAAGAACGGCAGCCTGCTGCACGAATGGTCCGGTGTGTTCCGGCAGGCGATCCCCGAGGACGACCAGCACCTGCTCCTGCTGGCCGACACCGGCGATGAGACACCGGCCTCGATTGTCCGCTGCACCATCACCACCGGCGCGTGCGAGCTCGCCACGCCGCTCGCCAAGGGCCAGCTGCTGATCGGCGCCTGAGGTGACAACTCCGCCGGCGCGACAGGGCATCGGCCGGATGATCGTTGTCGTGGCGGTCACGGCTGTGGCAGCTGTTGCCGCCGGCGGAGCTGTTGCGGCCCGGCAAGTGCCACGGGCCGAGTCTCCGAACCACGCCGCACCACTAGGCGGCACTCCTAGTCCCACCCCGACGCCCGCAGTAACCCCGCGGACGGTCCCTTCGCCCACGCCGACAGCGACTCCGGTGAAGGCCACCCCGAAGCCGCCGCCACCGACGGCTCCGAAGCCCACCTCGGCTCCGCCTTCGACGCCGCAGCAGCCGTCCGGTCCGATTGCTCTGGAGGCGGCCAGACTGCCGCAGGGACAGGACCCTCAGGTGACCTACCGCTTCTGGCACACGGTGCGTGGAGCCGGAAAGCAGCTGACGGTCCCGGGGTCGGAGAGTCTCGGGGACATCGCTCGCCTGGGACAGGGCGTGCTGGCAACAACCACAGGCGGCGAGCTGACAGAGCTGAACTCGGCCGGAGCAGTGGTCCGGCGCGTCCCACATGTCACCACGCTCGCCGGGCGGCCCGACGGGTCGGCGGTCGCGTACGCGGTCACCGCGCCAGTGGAGTCCGGCGAGTACGGCGCCACGCTGTACTCCGACACCGGTGACTCCGAGCGGTCCGTGAAGCTCCCCGACGTACTGAGCATCCAGATCCTGACGTATGCGAAAGGCACGGTGTACTACCGAGCCACGGCCAAGGGCAGTGAGCGCAGCGGGAAGCTCTACACCTGGACGCCGGGCACCGCCGCACCTGTGCTGGTGATGACGGTCCCGGGCGAGGCACTCGCTGTCTCGGGCGACGGCCGGCTCGCCGCGTCCTTGCCTGCGAACAACGACGGCGACGGCTGCTCCACGGTCGTCGAAGTCGCCACCGGCAAGAAGCGATTCCAGACCTGCGACTACCGGATCAGCGGCTTCACGCCTGACAGTGCGGTCGCGATCGGCGTTCCGGCGTACGGGGACGGCTACTGCAGCAACATCGTGACCGCGCTGGACGCGGGTACCGGCAAGGTGCTGCGGCAGTGGAGCGGCTGTTTCTACCGGGTCGCCGCCGAAGACGACCGGAACGTCCTCATGGTCGCGGTCGTGTCCGGCGGCGGTCAGGCGCCGTCGACCAAGAGCACCATCGTCCGCTGCTCGCTCGACACCGCCACCTGTGAGCGGGCGACCGAGATCACCTCAGCCAAGGACGTCGCCTTCACCAGCTGATCTGCTCTGAGCAGATCAGCCCACGTCTGCTGGGGTTCTGGAGCAGACTGCGGGCATGACCACGGTTGCTGTGCTGGCTGATGTTCACGGGGTACTGCCTGCGCTGGAGGCTGTTCTGGGCGAGGCGGATGTGCAGGCGGCTGATCTGATCGTGCTGGCGGGGGACATTGCCAGTGGGCCGCAGCCGGTGGAGACACTGGATCTGCTGACTGGGCTGGGCGAGCGGGTGGTGTGGGTGCGCGGTAACGCGGACCGAGAGCTGGTGGAGATGGCTCGGGGGACGTACTCCGCAGAACCTCCGGATGCGGTGAGTCCTTGGGCTGCTGGGCAGTTGCGGGAGGACCAGGTCGAGTTGCTGGCCGGCCTGCCTACGACGGTGACGGTCGGGGACGTGTTGTTCTGTCACGCCACTCCGCGCGACGACGAGGAGATGGTGCTGGTGGACAGCCCGATCTCCCGGTGGGCGCAGGTGTTCACAGGACTGCCGGATGACGTCAGGACCGTCGTCTGCGGGCACACGCATATGCCGTTCGCCCGGCAGGTCGATCGGCGGCTGGTGGTGAACGCAGGCAGTGTCGGGATGCCGTACGGCGCTCCTGGCCCGAGCTGGGCGCTCCTGACCGAGAACGGCGTACAACTGCGGCGTGCACCGCTTGACGCCACCCGAGCCGCAGCCCGGATCGAGAGCGAGTCGACGTACCCGGGGCGTCCTGAGTGGGTTGCGGAGTACCTCCTGCACAACTACTCCGACACGGAGGCGCTGGAGGCGTTCAGGCCGCGCGCAGAGGGCTGAGCGGTTACCGTCAGGGGGTGTTCGCGCGGCGGCGGAAGCATTTCGGGACTCCGGCCGACAAGGCGACGTATGCGACCCTGCATACCGCCTCGTTGGCCAGCCCGCACCTGCGCGAGGGCCTGACACCAGCCGCGGCCGGCAAGGCCAGCCGCCACCTGAGAGACCTCCTGGGTACGGCGGCCATCGCGATCTGCGACTCCTCCGGCGTACTGGCGTGGGACGGCGTAGGTGGACCGTACGAGAGCAACCACCGCCGCGACGCCAAGGACCTCGCCGCTCCGACACTCCGCTCCGGCCGTACGGCGGTGCTCGGTGCGCATGACGTGGCGTGCGGCGACCCGCAATGCCCGATCCGTACAGCGGTCGTCACGCCCATCGTCACCGAAGAGCGCGTGGTCGCCGTACTGGTCGCGTACAGCAACAACACCTCCGCGGCACTCGTCAGAGCGACCGAGGAGGTCGCCAGGTGGGTCTCTGGTCAGGTAGAGCTCGCAGAGCTCAACAAGGAGCGCACCCGTGCCATGGAGGCGGAGCTGCGCGCACTACGGGCCCAGATCAGCCCGCACTTCATTTACAACGCTCTCGCGGCTATTGCGTCGTTCGTGCGCACTGACCCGGAGAGGGCGCGTGAGCTGCTCCTGGAGTTCGCAGACTTCTCCCGCTATGCCCTGCGGCGTGGTGGCGAGTACACCACGCTGGCGGACGAGCTACGCAACGTGGAGCGGTACCTGGTCCTGGAGCAGGCCCGCTTCGGCGACAGGCTCAAGGTGTCGCTGCAGATCGCTCCTGAGGTGCTCCCGGTGGTCATCCCGTTCCTGGTCGTCCAGCCCCTCGTGGAGAACGCCGTACGCCACGGTCTGGAAGGTACGACGGGAGTCGGCAACATCACGATCCGCGCCCGCGACCAGATCAACGAGGCGGAGATCAGCGTCGAGGACGACGGCGCCGGCAGCGACCCGGAGGTGATCCGGGCGGCCCTGTCCGGCGAGTCCGGCAGCGACTCGGTGGGCCTCGGCAACGTCGACGCGCGCCTGCGGCAGGTGTACGGCGACACGTACGGCCTGGTCGTGGAGACCGCCGTGGACGCCGGAACCAAGGTGACGTTCCGCATCCCCAAATACTCCTCAGGAGTGCATGCGTCGCCGTAGTGTTCGCCTTATGGCCGACACTCCCCTGCGCGCGCTGGTTGCGGACGACGAGGAGCCGGCCCTGGCCGAACTGGTGTACTTGCTGGAACAGGACCCCCGGATCGGCGAGATCCGGAGGGCCACCAACGGACCGGACGCCCTGAAGATCCTGCAGGCCAGCGACCTGGACGTGGTGTTCTGCGACATCAAGATGCCCGGGCTGGACGGTATCGACCTGGCCAAGGTGCTGTCCAAGTTCTCCAGGAGCCCGCAGATCGTCTTCGTCACGGCGTACGACGAGCACGCGGTGGCGGCGTTCGAGCTGGCGGCCACCGACTACGTGATGAAACCGGTGCGGCCGGAACGCCTGTCCCAAGCGATCCAGCGCGTGATCGCCCAGGGCGCACCGCCCGCGCCGCCGTCACCGGAAGAACCGGACGACGAGGTGATCCCGGTGGAGCTCGCCGGCGTCACCAGGTTCGTCCAGCGCTCCACGGTCCAGTACGTCGAAGCACAGGGCGACTACGCCCGCCTCCACACCGGCGAGAACTCGCATCTGGTCCGCATCCCGCTCAGCACGCTGGAGGAACGCTGGCGCGACGCAGGCTTCACCCGGATCCACCGGAGCACCCTGGTCGCTCTGCAGCACGTGGACGAGATGCGGGTGGACGGCGGCCGTTGCGCGGTCCGGGTCGGTGACGACTGGCTCCCGGTCAGCCGCCGGCACACGCGCGAGCTCCGCGACCTCCTGGTCCGTTCGACCTCGTTGAGATGACTTGAGTACGCCGGACGGACCGCGCAGGGTCCGCGTCACCAGTCCACGGACCAGTGCGGCCCGGCGACCCATCCTGCCCACTGGTGCGCGTGAGATCGACGAGCAGACCCGCCTCGGCCAGGTCTACATGCAGTCGCTGATCCAGTCCCAGCTGCGGCTCACCCTGGTCGTCATCGGCAGTGTGGTGCTCGTGCTCGGCAGCATCCCGCTGCTGTTCTGGCTGGTCCCGCCGACCCGCACACTGTCGGTGCTGGGTCTGCCGCTGCCCTGGGTCGTCCTCGGCATCCTGGTGTACCCGGTCATGTACGTCGCCGCGCGCATCTACGTCCGCAACGCCGAACGGATCGAAGCAGAGTTCACCGAGTTCGTGGGGCGGCAGTAGCGATGTCGCCGGCAATCAGCTTGACCGCGATCGGACTGGTGGTCGTGGCAACGATCGGGATCGGGCTGTTCGGTCTTCGGATCTCCCGGACCACCAGCGACTTCTACGTCGCCAGTCGCGCCGTCAGCCCGCGCTGGAACGCGTCGGCGATCAGCGGCGAGTACCTGTCCGCCGCGTCGTTCCTCGGCGTCGCGGGCCTGGTGCTGGTGAACGGCGCCGACATGCTGTGGTTCTCGGTCGGCTACACCGTCGGGTACCTGATGCTGCTGGTCCTGGTCGCCGCTCCCCTACGCCGGTCCGGTGCGTACACGCTGCCCGACTTCGCCGAGACCCGCTTCGAGTCCCCCGTCGTACGGCGGATCTGCGCCGGGCTCGTCGTCGGTATCGGGACGCTCTACCTCCTGCCGCAACTGCACGGCGCCGGCCTCGCCGTCCAAACCGTCACGGGCGCGCCACCGCAGGTGGGTGCGATGATCGTCGCGGTGATCGTGGTGATCAACGTGGCCGCGGGCGGGATGCGGTCGATCACGTTCGTTCAGGCCTTCCAGTACTGGCTCAAGCTGACCGCGCTCGCGACACCGATCTTCGTCATCCTGCTCGCCTGGCACCAGCCCGTCGGCGTCCTCGACTCGCTGCACGGCGCGGCCGCCGAATGGGCCGAGCCGCTGTCCCGCGCGGGCGGTCGCGACCACCCGCTGTACGCGACCTATTCGCTGCTCCTGGCCCTTTGTTTCGGGACGATGGGGCTCCCACACGTCCTGGTCCGCTTCTACACCAATCCCGACGGCCGCGCGGCCCGGCGTACGACCGTCGTCGTCCTGGCGTTGCTCGGGCTGTTCTACCTCTTCCCCCCGATGTACGCCGTCCTCGGCCGGACGTTCGCACCGGACCTGGTGGGTGCGGGCGGGGACACCGTCGTACTGGAGCTGCCCGGGCGAGTTTTCCCTGGTACCACAGGCGATCTGCTCGGTGCACTGGTCGCGGCCGGGGCGTTCGCGGCGTTCCTGTCGACGTCGTCGGGGCTGACCGTCGCGATCGCCGGAGTGATCGACCAGGACCTGTTGCGGAGCCGGCTGCACCGGTGGACCGGTGGCGACTACGTCGCGGTGAACAGCTTCCGGATCGCGGCGCTGATTGCGATGATCGTGCCGTACCTGGCGTTCACGGTGACCGGGGCGCTGAGCCTCGCGGACACCGTGGGACTCGCGTTCGCGCTGGCCGCGTCGACGTTCTGTCCCCTGCTGGTACTGGGGATCTGGTGGCGGCGGATGTCGACGACCGGCGCCGCGGCCGGGCTGGTCGTCGGCGGGATCGCGGCCAGTGCGGCCGCCCTCGTGAACGTGGCCGGCGCGCCAGAGGGCGGCTGGCCGCGGGCACTCGTCGGTCAGCCGGCCGCGTGGACGATGCCGCTCGCCTTCCTCACCGTCATCGTGGTCTCGAAGCTGACCCCGCACCGCATCCCGGCCGGCACCGCCCGCAGCATGGTCCGCCTGCACACCCCCGAAGCGGTCGACGTGGACCGCGGCCTGCCGAGCAGGTAGCCGTTCGTCGCGTGATTCCTACCGCTCGGCGCAGTTGAGTGATCCACCGAACGACTGGTGTGCTCCGCTGAGCGACGCGGTGCGCGCCGGTGCTGTTGAGAGTGCCGTGACCCGGGCCACAGTACGAGCCAGCACCTCGCCGGCTCCTTTCCGCCCGGCACTGTCCCCTCTGTGGAGGTCTCGCGATGAGTGATATGCGCGATTCGGACCTGACGTCGTACCGGGATGTCCAGTTGTCACCGGACTTCTCCGAGTTGCGTCGCCGGTTCCGGCGCTTCGTGTTCCCGATGACCGCGCTGTTCCTGGTCTGGTACTTCGTCTACGTCCTGCTCGCCGACTACGCGCACGGGTTCATGTCGCAGAAGGTCGGCGGGAACATCACCGTGGCCCTGCTGTTCGGCCTCGGGCAGTTCGTGTCGACGTTCGCGATCACGATGATCTACGTCCGCTGGGCGGACCGCCGGATCGACCCGGACGCCGAGAAGCTGCGCCACCAGATCGAGGGAGAACCGCAGTGACCGCCCCGCTCATGTTGCCGATGGCAACGGATATCGGCAACCCGACCGTCAACATCGCGATCTTCGCGCTGTTCGTGCTGGCCACGCTGGCGATCGTCTTCCGGGCGTCGCGGAACAACAAGACCGCGGCCGACTTCTACGCCGGCGGCCGGTCCTTCACCGGCCCGCAGAACGGCATCGCGATCGCCGGCGACTACCTGTCCGCTGCGTCGTTCCTCGGGATCGCCGGCGCGATCGCGCTGAACGGGTACGACGGCTTCCTGTACTCCATCGGCTTCCTGGTCGCGTGGCTAGTTGCGTTGCTACTAGTTGCAGAGCTGCTGCGGAACACCGGTCGGTTCACGATGGCCGACGTACTGTCGTTCCGCCTCAAGCAGCGGCCCGTCCGGATGGCGGCCGCGATCTCGACCCTCGGCGTCTGCTTCTTCTACCTGCTGGCGCAGATGGCAGGCGCCGGGGGTCTGGTCGCCCTGCTGCTCGGCGTGAGCAACCGGGCCGGGCAGAGCATCGTGATCGCGGTGGTCGGCATCCTGATGATCACCTACGTCCTCGTCGGCGGCATGAAGGGCACCACCTGGGTGCAGATCGTCAAGGCCGTCCTGCTGGTCATCGGCGCCGGAATCATGACGATCTGGGTGCTGGCGAAGTACACCTTCAACCTGTCCGGCCTGCTCGGTGCGGCCGTCGACAAGAGCCCGGCGGCCGGCGAGAAGCTGCTCAGCCCCGGTCTCCAGTACGGCGTCACTGGTGTCACCAAGCTGGACTTCATCTCGCTCGCGCTCGCCCTGGTGCTCGGCACCGCCGGCCTGCCGCACGTGCTGATGCGGTTCTACACGGTGCCCGACTCCAAGGAAGCCCGGCGCAGTGTCAGCTGGGCGATCTGGATCATCGGCATCTTCTACCTGTTCACGCTGGTCCTCGGGTACGGCGCTGCCGCGATCGTCGGACCGGACGCGATCAGGGCTGCGCCCGGCAAGGCGAACTCGGCCGCCCCGCTGCTCGCGTTCGAGCTCGGCGGCGAGGTGCTGCTCGGGGTGATCTCGGCGGTCGCGTTCGCGACGATCCTGGCCGTGGTCGCCGGCCTGACGATCACCGCGAGTACGTCGTTCGCGCACGACATCTACGGCCAGATCATCAAGAAGGGCCAGATCAGCGGCGACGGTGAGGTCCGGGTGGCGCGGTACACCGCGGTCGTGATCGGGATCGTCGCGATCATCGGCGGTATCTTCGCGAACGGCCAGAACATCGCGTTCCTGGTGGCCCTCGCGTTCGCGGTCGCGGCGAGTGCGAACCTGCCGACGATCCTGTACTCGCTGTTCTGGCGGCGCTTCAACACCCGCGGCGCCCTGTGGAGCATCTACGGCGGTCTGGCCTCGACGATCATCCTGATCATCTTCAGCCCGGTCGTCTCCGGCAAGGTGGACAAGAAGACCGGTGCGAGCCTGTCGATGATCACCGACACCGGCATCGACTTCCACTGGTTCCCGCTGGACAACCCCGGCATCGTCTCGATCCCGCTGGCGTTCGTCCTCGGCTGGCTCGGAACGGTCACCAGCAAGGAGCAGGTCGACGTCGACCGCTTCGCCGAAATGGAGGTCCGCTCCCTGACCGGAGCGGGCGCCGAGAAGGCGGTCTCCCACTGAAAGACCTGTCAGGCAGGCCCTGCTGAAGTGACGCGGACCTGCCTGGCAGCCCCACCCCCGCCCCACGAGACGGACCCGGCACCCTCCCGCCCGGGTCCGTCTCGCACGTTCCAGGCCTTGCCGGAAAGGTCAGTTGAATTTGAGGGTGGGCCAGAGTTTGTAGAAGGCTTCGCGGGAGGTGTTGCCGCGGAATTCTTCGACGGCGTGGAGGCGGCCGTAGGTGAAGGGGTTGCCGCCTTCGGCGTAGACCTCCAGGGCCAGGTGGTGGAGGAGTTCTCGGGAGACGACCGAGTCCTGGTGTTCGCCGAGGATCTCCTGGACCTCTTCGGCGCGCTCCGCCAGGTCGGCGGCGCCGGACAGGACGGGTACGGCGGACTCCGCGGCGTACCGCAGTCGTTTCGAGGACTTTCGTACCTCGTGCAGCTCGTGGTCCTGTTCCGCGACGGTCTCGGCCTGCTGCGAACGGCGTACTGCCTTGCGCATCCGCCGGTAGTCGTGGTCGAGGATTTCGCCGATCTGCTTGCTCGCCTTCCGGTCGTCGCCGGTCACGGGCGGCTTCGCGATCAGGTCGTCGAGCGCGTCGAGCAGCCTGAAGTACCGCGGACTCTCCAGCGCGGCCAGCGCCCCGGCACGCCCGTCCTTGTACACCCGCCGCAGATGGTCGTCGATCCGCCCCGCGACGCGTCCCATCACGAGCTCGACCGGCTGTTCCGCGACCTCGGCGGCGAAGTGCTCGCGCTGCACCTCCGCGTCCCGGGCGACCCCGAGCTCACCGGCCAGCCACTTCAACTCGGCCCGCAGCTCGTCCCCGGCCGTACGGTCGATCACCGGACGGTACGTCGCCAGCGCCGACCGCAGCCGCCGCGTCGCGACCCGGAACTTGTGGATCGAGTCGGGAACGTCCCGCCGTACCTCGGGGTCCCGTTCGCGGATCGCCTGCACCTGCGCGCCGGCGTACGCACGGAACAGGTCCGAGGTCCGCGGCTTCTTCGGCAAGGTCCATTCGTCGTACGCCGGAACGCGATCGCCGAGCGCCCGCGCCAGCTTGCTCGGACCGCTCGCCGGACGGGCGCCCGCGGACTCGAGCAGCTCACCCGCGTCCTCGAGCAGCAGGCGGTCGCCGTCGACCAACTCGACCTCCACCTCGCGCCAGCTCTCCGGCTCGCCGCCCTCAACCGTCGCGGTCACGTGGTCGTCGGCGACCTCCGCGAGGACGCCGCCGTCCGCGTCGAGCAACCGATGGACGATGCGCCGGGTCTGCAGTGTCACGACGGGCGTCAACGGCCGGTCGCGGACATGCACGCGGACCGTACGGACGACTGCGATCGGCACGCTGCGCACGGACCGGCCGAGTGGGTGCCGAACCTCGAGCCGTCCGCCGGAGGACCCCGGAAACTTCACGTGCCACCCGTCGTCTTCACCTCCGGTCCGCCGTCGAAGCGTCACCTTGTGAGCGGCCAGGTCGAGCTCGGCCGTGTCGTAGTACACCGCCTCCAGATCGAGCTCGACCGGTTGCGCGACGCTCGCGACCCCGGGCAGCTCGTGCAGCGCAGGCAGGACCACGCTGGTGCCGACGTCGTACTTCGTCTCGATCTCGAGCTGCTCAGTCGGGGCCATACCCAAGTGTTTACCAGGCGTTCATGAACAAGACCTGAGATCGGCGACGAGCCGTTCGAGGTCCCGGTCGGTGACGCCGCCGACCGTCGGCCGGATTTCCCTGCGCTGGTTGCGATTCAGGGCCCAGCAGATGACTGCGATCAGGACGAGAAAAGCGATCATGTCCGTCCCACTCCTTTGAAGAAGGTGTAGTGAAAGGTGCCGCCGGGCGCGGCGGACTTCTCGAGGTCGCGGATGCCCGCGGCCCATTCGGCCTCGGTCCGCAGACCGGCGGCGATGGCGCGGTCGCGGACCGACTCGACCATCGCGATGAAGGTCTTGCGGGTGAATCCGTCGACGAGCTGCGGGAGGTTCTGGTCGGCGTACACGGTGCGCGGCCCGACCTGTACGTCGTCGTACCCGGCCTGCTCGAGCAACGGCTGGAGCCGACGGCCGATCAGCGAGTCGCCGCCCGCGGCGGCCTGCAGGTCGACGAGGCAGTCGATGACGGCTTGGGCCTGCGCGCTGCGCGGGTGGAAGAACGCGGACTCGTGGTCGCCCTCGATCACGGTGATCGTGCCGCCGGGCTCGAGCAGGCCCCGAAGCCGGGTGAGCGCCGCAGCAGGGTCGGGGAGGTGTTCGAGGACGAAGCAGACGAAGACGTGGTCGAACTTCTCGCCGGACAGGTCGTGGAGGTCGGCGTGCCGCCAGTCGACCGTCGCGTGCGGCGCGTGGTCGGCGACCCGTGCCTTGGCCTGGGCGAGCGATGCTTCGGAGATGTCGATCGAGACCAGGTCGATGCCGGGGCTTCGAGTGACCAGCTGAACGGTTTGCGCTCCCACACCGCAGCCGGCTTCCAGTACGCGGCTGCCGGGTGCGTAGGTGGTGCCGCCGTGCAGCAGGTCGGCGAGCGTGCCGGCCTGGTCGGACAGCCGGCGGGTCTCCGCCGGGGTGTAGCCGTGGACGTAGTCGGTTCCCATACCTCCAAGGTCGCGCCACAATGGTCCTGTGAACAGGTCCAATCCGGCGATAAGTGGCAGGTCCAATGGCGGGGCGGACTTCCTTCAGCTGGACCCGTCCGAAGCACCGCCCGGCGGTCTGGCGGACTGGCTCACCGACCGCCTGCGGACGGCGATCTCCACCGGCCACCTCCCGGTCGGCACCCGCCTCCCCTCGACCCGGACCCTCGCGACCGACCTCGGCCTCTCCCGGGGCGTGGTGACCGAGTCGTACCAGCGCCTCACCGAGGACGGCCACGTCTCCGCCCACGGCCGCCGCGGGACCATCGTCATGGGCAGCGCGACAGTACGTACTCGTCTACGTACACGCCCTCGCCCGCCTAGCGTGCCTCCAGACGAGGAGGTTCTGGGCACTACCTCCTGTCGAGCTGCCGATCTCGATGACGAGATCTTCGACAATTTGCGGGCGGTCCCGGCGCGGATCGATCTGACACCAGGGGTCCCGGACCTGGCGGCGTTCCCGCGGGGTGCCTGGCTGCGCGCGGAGCGGGCCGTGCTGGCGGACCTGAAGTCGGCGGAGTTCGGGTACGGCGATCCCGCGGGTACGCCGACGTTGCGGCGCGCGGTCGCGGCGTGGCTGGCGCAGTACCGGGGGATCGCCGCTGACCCGGACGACCTGATCATCGTGGCCGGAGTGGCCCAGGCGATCGGGCTGGTGGCCCAGATGCTCGACCGGCACGGCATCCACGAGATCGCGGTCGAGGACCCCGGCTCGCTCGGGTCCCGTCAGCACCTGCAGAACTGGGGCATGCGGACGCCGCCGATCCCCGTCGACGACCGCGGCCTGCAGGTCGACGTACTGCGGAATTCCGGCGCGGGCGCGGTGATGGTGACGCCGGCACACCACTTCCCGACCGGGGTCGTACTGGACGGCGAACGGCGGCGCGAGCTGATCGAGTGGGCGAAGGACGGCGGACTGGTCATCGAGGACGACTACGACGCCGAGCACCGGTACGACCGGCCGCCGGTCCCGGCGCTCCGCGCGATGCTGCCCGACCAGGTGATCTACGCCGGCAGCGTGTCCAAACTGCTCGCCCCGGCGCTGCGGATCGGCTGGATGCTCGCGCCCCCGCAGTACAAGGACGAACTGATCGCTCGCAAGCGCCTGGCGGATCTCGGCAATGCCGGTCTCCCGCAGCTCACCCTCGCCGCCCTGATGGAGTCCGGCGAGCTGGAGCGCCAACTCCGCTTCCTCCGCCGCCGGCACCGCACCCGCCGCGACGCGATGGTCAACGCCATCCGCAACCACTTGCCCACCGCAACCATCCACGGCGCGGCCGCCGGCCTGCACCTCACCATCACCCTGACCAAGGGAGACGACACTGCCTTGGCCGCGGCCGCCTTGGAAGCAGGCGTGAAAGCACACCCACTCTCGTGGCACTGCCAGCTCCCGCACCCTCCCGGCCTGGTCCTCGGCTACGCGGCCCGCACCCCCACGGAGATCACCGAAGCCATCGCCACGATCGCAAAGGTCAGCTGATCGGACTCCACCAGTTCGCCCGCCCGGCGAGCTTCATGAACGCGGGCAACAACACGCCCCGGATCGCCGTCGCGTCCACGAGCACCGCGACGGCCATCCCGATCCCGATCATCTTCAGGTACACGACCCCGCCGCCGGCATAGACCGCGAACGACAGCGCGAGGACGGCGGCCGCGCTCGTGACCAACGGCGCCGATCGCTGCAGCCCCATCGCCACTGCCCGCTCGGTGTCCCCGGTCCGCAGGTACTCCTCCCGGATCCTCGAGACGATGAACACCTCGTAATCCATCGACAGTCCGTACACGATGCAGAACATGAGGGTCGGCATGCTCGCCTCGAGTACGCCGGTCGCCGTGAAACCGAGCGGCCCGGACAGATTGCCGTACTGGAACACCCACACCATGACGCCGAACATCACCCCCAGGCTCAGCAGGTTCAGCACCGTCGCCTTCAACGGCAGCAGCACACTGCCGGTCGCGACGTACAGCACGAGCACGCTGAGCAGCAGGATCAACCCGAGCACCAGCGGGATCCGTTCGGTGAGTGCCGCACGCCAGTCCGACATCTCGGCCGGCGATCCACCGATCATCGCGGGGTACGGCGCCTCCGCCGCACGGACCTGTTCGACGAGGTGCCCGACGTCACCCTCGAGCGCCTCGCCGGTCGGGATGACCGTCAGGTACGCCCCGCCGTTGCGGACGTAGGTGTCGACCTGCGCCACCCCGTCCAGCTGCCCGAGAGTCTTCACGTACGGCGCCAATCGCGCCGGATCGGTGATCTCGGGCATCACGACGTACAAGGCATCGGACTCCTCCTGGCCGAAGTTCTCGCGCACCTGGTCCGCCATGATCCGGCTGCTCGCGTCCGCGGGGAGGATCCGGGCGTCCGGCAGGCCGAGGCGCAGGCCCAAGGCCGGCGACGAGAGCAGCAGGATGAGTGCGAGGACGGCGCCGCCGATGAGTGCCGGGCGGCGCATCACCGCGGTCGCGAGTGCGGCCCAGCGGCCCGAGCCGGAGCCTGTCGCCACGGGACGGACCGCTCGGCGGCCGAGGAGCGCGAGCGCGGCCGGGAGGATGACGAGCGCACCGATCAGCGCGGACAGGACGACGAGTACACCGGCGTACCCGAAGGACCGGAGGAACGACAGGGGGAACAGCAGCAGCGCAAGCAGTGAGACCGCGACCGTCAGGCCGCTGAAGAAAGCAGTCCGCCCGGCCGTACGAACCGCGGCCACCACGGCGTCGTCGACCTCGGCCCCGGCCGCCAGCTCCTCGCGGAACCTCGCGATCACGAACAGGCAGTAGTCGACGCCGAGCGCCAGTCCCATCACCAGCGCGAGGTTGGCTGCGAACGTCGAGACCTCGGTGAACGTCGCGATCGCCCGCAGCCCGGCCAGCGCGCCGCCGACCGCGAAGAGGCCGACGCCGAGCGTCACGAGCGCCGGCGAGACCCTGCGATAGATGAGGATCAGCAAGCCGAGCACCAGCGGGATCACGACCAGCTCGGCACGCAGGAAGTCCGCACGGGCCTGGGCTCCGATCTCGCGGAACACCTCGTCCTGACCGCCCGACTGTACGGTGACTCCGTCGCGTGACCCGGCGTACTGCTCGGCGAGCTCACCGACCCGCTGACGCGCCTCGTTCACGTCGCCCGGCACGTGGACGAGGATCAGCGCCTGCCGGGAATCCTTGCTGCGCAACGCCGGACTGTCCGCGCGCGACCAGTACGACGCTGCTTCGGCGACCCCGGACTGCCGCGCGATGTCATTGGTCAGCCCAACACCAGCGGCCCGTACGGCGGGATCGTCGACCGTTCCCGTCTGCGCCGTCACGAGGAACGCGAGGTTCGGCGGACCGGTCCGGAACTGGTCGGCGAGCACTCGGCGGGCGCGATCCGACTCCGCGGCCGGATCGGCGATCCGGGACAGCGAGAGGGCGTTGAGCGCGCCGGCCGCGACCGCGAGCAGGAGCACCGTCAGGACGAGCGAGAGCAGCACGACAGCACGCCGGCGCCGAACCACCAACCGACCGAGACGCTCGAGCAAGCCGGGTTCCGGCGGGGTGGTTCGGGGCATGGCGGACCTCCGGGCGAGCGGGGGTAGGATGATCAAACACGAGCAGTTGCTCGCATACAGAAAATGCGAGCATTTACTCGCGTTTGTCAACGGAAGGTCCGCTCATGCCCGAGGAGCCGCGTCGCCAGGCACGCGGGCAGCGGCGGATGGTGCAGTTGCTCGACGCCGCCGCCGTGGTGTTCGCCGAGGCCGGATACGCGAAGGCGACCACCAACGCGATCGCCCGCCAGGCCGGTGTCTCACCGGGCACGCTGTACCAGTTCTTCGCGAACAAGGAGGCCCTTGCCGAGGCACTCGCCGAGCGCTACCGCAGCGAGCTCGCCGCCGCGCACCAGAAGGCCTTCGACCCGGGTACGGCGCAACTGCCGCTGCCCGAACTGGTCGACCGGATGATCCGCCCGATGGTCGAGGTCAACCTGGAGAACCCGGGATTCAAGGCCCTGTTCGGCAGCGGCGACCTACCGGACAAGCTGACCGCGCCGACCCGCGCGCTCCAGAAGGCCGTCACCGGTCGCGTCGCCGAGGTCCTGGCCGCGCGCTACCCCGGGCTACCGACGGATCGCCTCGAAACCACGGCGGCTGTCGCCACCCAGATCTTCGCCGCCCTGCTCGGCACCATCGTCACCACGCCCGCCGCCCACCGCGAACGGTGGATCACCGAACTCAACCAAGCCCTGGTCGGCTACCTCACCCCCTTGGAGCCGGCTAGATCCGGTTCGTGCGGGTGAGGAGGAAGAGCAGGTAGGGGGCTCCGAGGAACGCGGTGACCACCCCGACCGGCAGTGACGCCGGCGCGACCACCGTCCTGGCGAGCAGGTCCGAGGCGACCACGAGCAAGGCCCCGATGGCCGCCGGGACCAGTAGTCCGGGCCGTCGCGGGACGAGCCGGCGCGCCAACTGCGGCGCCACCAATGCCACAAACCCGACCGGCCCTGCGGCAGCAGTCGCTAGCGCTGCTAGCCCGACCCCGATTGCGATCAAGGCGGCGCGAGCGAGCTCCACACGTCCGCCTAGCGCCCGGGCCAGGTCGTCGCCGAGTTCCAGCAACCGCAACTGCCGCGTCGAAGCCAGAGCGGCCGGCAGGCCGACCGCGACCGTGATTCCGACCAGGACGACATGCGTCCAGGACCGCCCAGCGAGACTCCCGGCCAGCCACATGGAGGCGGCCTTGGCCGTGTAGATGTCCGCAAGCGTGAGCAAGTACGCCGTCAGCGAGCCGATGATCGCCGTCACACCGATCCCCACCAGCACCAGCCGATGCCCGGAAACCCCGTTGCGATAGGCCAACAGATACACAGCCATTGCCGCCAGCAACGACCCGGTCAGCGCACCGAGCGGGATCCAGCCGCTGCCGAGCACAGTGATCATCAGGACGGCGGCCAGCGCGGCGCCGGCGTTGATCCCGATCAGGTCCGGGCTGACCAGCGGATTCCGGGCGAGCCGCTGAAAGATCGCTCCGGACACCGCGAACGCCGTACCGACGCCGATGCCGACCAGGACGCGCGGCAGGCGGTTGTTGACGACGACGTCGTACGTGATCAGCGTGCCGTGACCGGCCAGAGTCCGCAGTACGTCGGCCAACGGCAACGCGTAATCGCCCCGGGTGAGCGCGAACGCCCCGATCACCGCGGTGAGCAGCCACCCGGCCGTCGAGACCACGACGCTCCTCACAGCCCGGCCATTCGCCGGCGGCGGACCAGCGCGATGAACAGCGGCGCGCCGATCACCGCGGTGACGATCCCGACCTGCAGCTCCGCGGGCCGTACGACGATCCGCCCGAGGATGTCGGCGAGCAGCAGCACGATCGGCGCGAGCACCATCGACCACGGCAGCAGGTGCCGATAGTCCGGACCGACGATCCGCCGTGCGACATGCGGTACGGCGAGGCCGATGAAGCCGATCGGGCCGGCGATCGCGGTCGCCGTACCGGCCAGGATCACGACCGCGAACCCGGCGAGCACGCGGACCAGGTGCATCCGCGTCCCCAACGCCTGCGCCAGCTCGTCACCGAGCGCGAGCTGGTTGAGCGACCGACCGAGCACGACGGCCAAAACGGTGCCGATGGCAACGAACGGGACGGCCTGCGCGACGATCGGGCCGGTGGCGAGCGACAACGACCCGACCACCCAGAACCGGTACTCGTTCAAGGTCGAGAGATCGAGCAACGTCGCGGCCGAGGTGATCGAGCCGAGCAGTGCGGAGATCGCCGCTCCGGCCAGCGCCAGCTTCACGGGGGCGGCACCACCGATCAGGTACACCACGACCGTCGCTACCAGCGCACCGCCCATCGCGAACCACACGTAGCCGGTCAGACTGTGCACCCCGAGCAGGCCGATCGCCCCGACCACGGCCACCGCGGCACCCGCGTTCACACCGAGGATTCCCGGATCGGCGAGCGGGTTGCGGGTGACGCCCTGCATCAGCCCGCCGGACAACCCGAGCGCGGCCCCGACGAGCAGCCCCGCGACGGTCCGCGGCACGCGCAGGTACCTGACCACGCGGTCGGTGTCGCTACCGCTGAAGTCCAGCAAGGCCCGGTAGACGTCACCCGCTCCGACCCACCGGTTGCCGACACACAAGGACAGCAGGACGACCAGCACCAGGACACCGACGCAGACCGCGAGGCCCGCGGCTCGCCTCAATTGACGAGGTCCGGATGCAGGATGTGGGCCAGGTTCTCGGTCGTGTACGCGCCCCGGACACCGGCGGAGTGGTTGGCGAACAGCCACGGGATCACACGTTTGCCCCGCACAGCCTTGAGGTTCGCGTACGCCGGATTGCCGAGGATCTTGTCGACGTCCGGTTGCGATGCCGCGGGCGTCAGGGACGCGTCGCAGCAACCGCTGACCAGCACGTAGTCCGGGTCCCGCTTGATGAACTCCTCGACGCTGATCTTCACGTTCCGCTTCGCCTTCAGGTCGGCGAACGCGTTCACGCCGCCCGCCTGCCGGATCAGCACGGTCCCGAAGTCCGGACCGCCCGAGACCGTGAGCTGTCCACCTTCCAGCCCGGGCCGGACGATCGCCACCGTCGGCCGCGGCGCGTCCTTCACCGCGGTCTCGACCGCCGCGATCCGGCGCTGCTGGTCGGCGATCACCTGCGCGGCCCGGTCCTCGACCCCGAAGAGCCGGCCGAGGTCCCGCAGGTCGGCGTACACGTTGTCCATCGAGACGGTCGACGGGTCGATCGCCTCGTCACCCTTCCCGTCGGCGGTCGGGCAGAGTGGGCTGAAGATCCAGGTCCGGACGCCGAGGTCGGCAAGGCTCTTCCGGCTCCCGAAGCTCGAGTCGCTGCCGGCGGCGCTGAACACGTCGTTGAAGCCGGACAGCACGAAGTCCGGGTTCAGACTGAGCAGTTCCTCGCGGCTCGGCAGGTTCTTGAAGTACTTCGCCTTCGCCTGCGCTCCGGCGTACTCCGGGAGCACTTCGGCGTCCAGGTACGCCGTACCGACCAGGCGGTCCGAGATACCCAGCGCGTGCGCCATTTCGATGGCCGGCTGGTACGCCGCGAACATGCGCTTCGGCGGACCGTCGACGGTGACGTCGATCCCGCAGTTCTGCACGGTGATCGAGCGCGCACCGGAATCGGCCTCGGCGGCCGGACCACAGCCGGCCAGGAGCGACAACGACAGGACAGCAGCAACTACACGTACGGCGGCCATGGGCGGACCGTGCCTCCAGCACCTCGTGGACGGGTCAACGCCGTGGCCGGTCTCCTGGCTGACGGGTACCGCGTCCACCGGCCTGACCTTCCCAGCCGCACGCGGCCAGTGGTCCCCTCACGGGTACGACAGGTGCACATCCCGATCACAGTGGCGAGGGCCGCGCCGGTACTTCACCGGCTTCCCGAACACCACGGCGCGGTCACCTTAACACCCGCGATCAGTGCCCTGGGTCGGAGGTTCGGCGTGAGATTTCGGTGGTCAGGTGCGTGCATCGGGGTGCTTGGTCAGTGGCCTCGATGCGGAGCATCGTGGGCGCTGGGCAAGTGCCGCGAGGTGCGTGCCTGAGCGCCGAAAGCGCCGTCGAACCTCCGGCCCAGGGCACTAAGTCGCAGGTAGCGCGGCTCAGCGGGTGTAGCGCGGGACGATCGAGAGGGCGAACTGGGTCATCAGGTCCGGGTTGAGCTTGCGGGCGGGGAGCGGGACCAGGTCGACGATCTTGTCGTCGCCGACGCGGATCGTCGTCCGGCCGGTGGCGGTGTCGACGTACCCCTCGTCGCCGAGCGGGATCGACTGCGAGGTCGCGGCCTTGCGGATCGGGGCCATCAGCGCCTTGGCGTCCTTCTCCCGGCGCGCGGAACTCGAGATCACACTCGTCGAGGTCACCCAGCCGCAGACCAGATCACCGGCGAGGGTCTGACCGTCGCGCCGGGCCATCGCCGGTACGCCCAGGACCTTCTCGGCCGCCGCCGTACTGCGGTCACACTCGGAGCGCGTGATCAGCCGATCGGCGTCCGGCAACCCGGGCGCCTGCCGCACAACCTCCTGAGCGAGTACGACGTACTTCGCGGCCGTCGCCTGCGGCCCGGAGAGCTTGTACAGCTTGCCGCCCAGCAGAAACACGATGAACGTCTTCGTGCCGTATCCGCCCTGGCCGACCTTGGCGGGCAGCGCAGGATCGCGCGGATTCGCGAGGTACGCCTTCTTGGTCGCCGCAAGCGTCGCCTGCGTGGCCGGAAGCACCGAGACCCCGACCCGCAGCACCGGTCCGTTGGGGCTGGCGCTGAGCGAGAACTGACAGACGTCGTACGTCGGGATGTCGAGCTCGGCCGGTGGCGCCTTGGGCTGGATGTTCGCGACGGGCACCCCGAGCGTCGTCTGCACCAAGGTGGGGTTCATCCGCACGCACAGGGTGTCCGCGACCTTGGAGGTCTCGGACGGCGCCACCGAAGGCGTCGCGGAAGGAGTCGGCGAGGGGGTCTCGGAGTTCGGTGCTGTGCTCATCGACACCAGCGGCGGCACACTCGGCGACGTCTCGTCCGCCGGTCCACTGCAGCCTGCGAGAAGTACGACGGTCAGCGCGGAAGCGGTCACTCGGCGGATACGCATGATGGCACGAACCTTAGCCCGCCGCCCGGAGCTCCCTTTCGCGGACCGCGTGTTCGTCGGTACGGGCGTCGTACCGCCAGAACTCGCGCAGCCAGACGGACGTCGCGACCACGCCGGCGACGCACAGCACGCCGCCGCTGACGATCGCGGTCCGGACCGTGGTGAGGTCGGCGACCAGCCCGGAGCGGGCCTGACCGCCGAGCGGGCCGAGCGAGTAGCCGAGCATCTCGATCCCGGCCAGCCGGCCGCGCATCTCGTCGGGGATCGTCTGGTTCCAGATCACCGAGCGGAACAGCACGGACACCATGTCGGCCGCGCCGGCCACCGCGAAGAACACGATCGCGAACCAGATGTTCGGCGCCAGGCCGGCGATCCCGACCGCGGCGCCCCAGCCGATCGTGGCCAGCACCACCGCCCGTCCCTGGTGATGGACGTGTTTCGCCCAGCCGCTGGTCAGGCTGGCGCACATCGCCCCGATCGCCTCCGCGCTGTACAGCAGGCCGAGCAGCTTCGGTTCCTTCAGGATGTCCGTCGCGAACGCCGGGAACAGCACGATCGGCATCGCCAGGAACATCCCGACCATGTCGACCAGGTACGTCGCCAGCAGGTCCTTGCGCCGGAACGCGTACACGATGCCGCCGCCGATCGCGCGCAGACTCGGCGCCGTGGAGTGCTCGCCGGCGCGGTACGAACCCAGCCGCGTGTAGAGCAACGTCGCGAAGACGATCCCGGCCAGCTCGACCGAGAACGCCCAGGTCACGCCGACCGAACCGACCAGCACACCGCCCAGCGCCGGGCCGGCGAGTTGCCCGATCTGCGAGGTCAGTGAGCTCAGTGCGACCGCGGCCGGGATCTCCGCGTGCTTCACCACCCGCGGGAGGAGCGCCTCCCGCGACGGCCGCTGCAGCGAGGTCGCGATCGCGTTCAGTGCGCCGCAGACGTAGATCAGCCAGACCTGCGGGTTCGGGAGCAGCGTGTTCGCGACCATCAGCGCGGAGATCACGACCTGCGCGAGGCCGGTGGCGACGAGCAGCGTACGGCGTTCGACGTGATCCGCGAGCGCACCGCCGTACAGGCCGAACACGACCAGCGGGACGATCGTCACCAGGCCCATCGCGCCGACCGCGAAGTTCGAGCCGGTGAGTTGGTAGAGCTGGTACGGCAGGGCGACGTACCCGACCATGCCGCCGAGGAAGAAGATCGACCCCGCGACGAGCAGGATGCGGAAATCGCGGGAACCACGCCACGGAGTCAGATCGACGCGCAACCGGGCCAGCCGCGCGCTCAGACTTGCTGCCACCGAGTCATAGTGACAGGCCCGACCGGCCTGGACGAACCTGTTTCCGTCAGGTGAGAGGGAGCAGCGCCGAGAGGTCGGTGCGTTCGCCGCTGGCGCGGAGTTTGCCTGTCATCCGGGCGTCGGGCCAGGTGGTGCGGCCGAGCGCAACGTCGATCCACAGCCCCGGCGGCATCTCGATGACCGCGCCCGGCGTACCGCGGGTGTGCCGCGGGCCCTCGATGCACTGCACGGCGCCGTACGGCGGGATCCGCACCTCCACCGCATGGCCGGGCGCCTTCGCGACCAGGCGTTGCAACAGTTCCTTGGTGAGCAGTTTCAGGTCGGCGCGTTCCGCCGTACCGTCGTCGTAGCGTTGCAAGGCCTGCCGGAATGCGGGGTCGAACATCTCCACGACGTGCCAGCGTACGCGGCAGTTTGCGGTGACGCCCCTCTCGTCGGCGATAATCAGGCGGGAGAGAGGGAAGCGAGGTCGGGATGCTCACGCCCAGGCACCAGGCGCTGCTGATGACGCTGGCGGGAATGACCGTCGGCGTAGCCGTTTTCGGCACAGTCGTCGCCGTGAACGGTGGCAATCCGTTCACCGCCCACGACACGCCGGTGGGGATCGTGAGTCCGACGCCGTCCAGCACCCCCAGCCGCGGTGACGGGCTGCAGGCAGACGGACTCCAGTACGTCGTCCAGAACTTCGGCACCGACGACGACCCGGTGTCGTCCGAGGTCCCGACCGGGTGGAAGAGCGCGCAGAGCGGCACCCGCCCGAAGTTCGTCGACTCGACCGGCGTCTGGCAGATCCGGTTCGACACCCGGGGCAGCAAGCAGAGCCCGGACGAGCTGGTCGCGAACCGTGAGCGCAGCATCGACGAGCCCAACCTGAAGGTGCTCAGCCGCGACAACGGCACGCTGATCTACACGTACGTCGACAAGAGCCGCGGTGCCCGGATGGGTCTGTCGCGCTGGGTCTCGCTCGACGACGGCAAGACGTCAGCGGTCGAGATCACCGTCGGCGGCCGCCCGCAGGACGAGGCCGGCCTCCGCGCCGTCCTCCAGCAGGCCACCGACACCCTCAAACTCCCGGTCGACCCTGGCGACACGCGGCCCAACTAGCACTTGATGTCGGCGGCCGGGGTGTTGCCCTGGACGAGGTAGCTCTCGACGACGTTCTTCACGCACGCGTTGCCCGACAGGTACGCCGTGTGCCCGTCGCCGTCGCGGGTGACGAGGACGCCGTTCTCGAGCTGGTGCGCCAGGCCGACCGCCCACTCGTACGGCGTCGCCGGGTCGCGCGTCGTCCCGAGGACCATGATCGGCTTCGAGCCGGCCGCCTTGATCGGGTGCGGCTTGTCCGTCGGCTTCACCGGCCAGTTGATGCAGGACGCCGACGACCAGGCGATGAACTCGCCGAACCGCGGTGACGCGGCCTTGTACTCCGGCACCTCCGCCTGGAGCTGCGCGATCGAGGTGACATCCGGCCGGTCGGAACAGTTGACCGCGATCTGGGCCTCGTTCGCGTTGTCGGAGTACCCGGACGGCTTGCGGTCCGTGTACTCGTCGGCCAGCGCGAGCAGCCGCGAGCCGTTCCCGGCCAGCCCGTCGACGACGGCGTCCTCGAGCCGCGGCCAGAACTCCTTCAGATACAGCGGGTAGACCATGCCGAGGACGACCAGGGCCTGCGTGACCTGGCGCTGCCCGTCACCCGGCAGCGGATGCGCGTCGCTGTCCTTGATCAGCTTGTCGACCTTGGCCAGTACCTCGTTCTTGCTGCCGCCGAGCTTGCAGGAACGCTGCGCACAGTCCTCCGCGAACGCGTCCAGCGCCTTGTCGAAGCCCTTCGCCTGCGCCATCCCCATCTGCTGAGACGTGATCGCCGGGTCGACGGCGCCGTCCAGCACCAGCCGGCCGACGTTCTTCGGGAACAGCTCGGCGTACGTCGCACCGAGGTACGTGCCGTACGACATCCCCAGGTAGTAGAGCTGGGAGTCGCCGACGATGCCTCGCAGTACGTCGATGTCGCGGGCCGCATCCTTGGTGTTGACATGCGAGAGGAGCGCGCCGGCCCGCTGCGTGCAGGCGGCCGCGAAGGCCTTCGCGTGCTTCTCGACGTCGGCGACCTCGGCGGGCGTGTCCGGAGTCCCGTCGGCGGCGATCATCGCGTCCAGCTGCGCGGTGTCCAGGCACTTCACCGGCGTGGATTCACCGACGCCGCGCGGGTCCCAGCCGATGATGTCGAACTTGCGCAACAGCGGCGACCCGAACAGCATCGGCACCTGCGCGGCGAAGTCCTGCCCGGAGGCGCCGGGGCCGCCCGGGTTGATGAACAGCGTGCCGATCCGCCCGCCGCGGTCCTTGGCGAGCACCTTCCGGGCGCGCAGCTCAATCGTTTGCCCGGTCGGCTTCTTGTAGTCCAGCGGGACCTCGATGGTCGCGCACTGCTGGTTGGAGCCGCAGCGTTCCCAGTCCGGCTTCTGCTCGTAGAACTTCTCCAGCCCCGCCGGGATCGGCCCAACCGGCCCGCTCGGCGGGTTGCTGCCGACGCCAGGCGCCGTACCGCCGTCCGCGTCCTGCGCGCGACTCGCTACCCCACATCCGCTCGCGAGCACCGCCAGAGTTGCCACCAGTACGGTCGACCTGCGGAATCTCACTGCGCGGTTTCTCCCTCGTCGTCATGGTGCAAGCGGCGCCGGCGGCGTGGTTTCCGCGCCCGCCGCTCCTCACGGCTCTCCGTCGGCTCCGCAGGAGCTGCTTCCGGGGCGGCCGGCGCTTCCGGTACAGGCGCCTTGGCTTCCGGTACGACGGGTGCTGCGTCCGGGGTCGTCGTACCAGAGGCCTCGTACTGCTGCCGCGGCGAGCAGACGTCCGCCCTGCTGCACGCGCAACGCCGGCCCGAGGCCGCGAGCCGGACGACCACGGTGTCGCTCGGCACGTTGTGCCCGACCACCACTCCATCACCCGCGGGGGTCTCCACCGCGGTCCCGAGCGCCGGAGCCTTCGCGTTGAACTCCTGGTACAGCGGGTGCTCGTACTTCAGGCAGCACATCAGCCGGCCGCATGCGCCGGAGATCTTCAACGGATTCAGCGGCAGGTCCTGGTCCTTCGCCATCCGCACGCTGACCGGCTCGAAATCCTTCAGGAACGTCGCACAGCACAGATCCCGCCCACACGGCCCGATACCGCCCTGCAGCCGCGCCTCGTCGCGAGCACCGACCTGCCGCAACTCGATCCGCGCCCGCAGCGCCCGCGCCAGATCCCGGACGAGCTCCCGGAAATCCACCCGGTGCGGCGCCGAGAAGTACACGATCACCAACTGGTCGATATCCGGCCGCCGGTCGACGAAATCGATCCCGACCACCTTCATGGGCAGATCGTGCTCCCGGATCGTCCGCTTGGCGATCACCCGCGCATCCGCCCGCCGCTGCCGATTCTGCTCGTCCCGGTCCAGATCCGTGGCCGTCGCGATCCCCGCGCACAACGGCAGCCCGCCGACGTCCTCGGTCACGTACTGCGGCGCCCACACACACTCCGCAACCTCAGGCCCGTCGTCGGTAGGCACCAGCACCTTCTCCCCCACCCGAGGCCGAAACTCCCCCGGGTCAAGGTAGTAAAGCCGCCCATACCTCTCGAACGACACCGCCATCACCATACCCACGCCGCTAGCGTACGGGCGTTGCACAGGAAGTGGTCGCGCTACACCAGAAATAACCTGTTCACCGCCCCGGAGCGATGGGTCACGCCCCTACCGGTGGCTGTTCTTCACGCTGCCGGTGAGTTTGTCGTCGTCGGGACCGAAGGCGGCGCACAGGACGCGGTGGTCGCCGTCGTCCCAGGCTTCCTTGCTCGGTGTCCACCAGTCGAGGTACAGCTCGGACTGGTCACGTGACTTGCCCACATACGTGCCGAAGGCAGGAGCACAGGCGCGGTCGGCCGCCTTGTTGATGGCGCTGTCGCCGGGGTACGGCGTACCGGGGATCGCGGGGATCGCTACGACCTCGGCGTCGTGGGCGTCCGTGCAGGGCTGGCGGATCACCTCGTCCTCTTCGGTGGCCTCGTCGAAGCATTCGCCGACGGTCAGGTCTTCGACGTACGTGGTCGGGGCGGTGTTCGACGACCCCGGGCTCGGTGCGCTGTAGTCGTCGTCGGCGGAGGAACCGAGGACGATCACAAGCACGATCAGCAGCGTGTAGCCGAGCGTCACCAGGGAGCCCATCACCAGACCGGCGATCGCCATCCCTTTGCCTTCTTGCTTGCTGCGGTTGATCTGTACCAGCGCGGCGATGCCGAGCCCGATCGCCACCGGCGCGGACAACCCGATGACGAAGCCGCCGAGGCCGGTCACCAGCGCCGCGGTGGCCAGCCCGTTCGTCCCACCCGAGCCGCTGTACCCGTAACCGCCGTACCCATAGCCGTAGCCGTACGGCCCCGGCGCCTGACCGTACGCCGACGGATACTGCCCCGGCCCGTACCCCGGTCCGTACGGCGCCTGCCCACCTGGCGCCTGCGCGTAGGGCGACTGCCCAGGCGGCGCCCAAGACGTCCCGCCCTGCGCACGAGGCGCCTCCGGCTGTCCCGGGCGGCCGTACGTCGGGAACGCACGGGTCGGATCGTGCGGACGGTCTTGTGGCCTGTCCTGTGGTCGTTCCGGCTCCGGGCCGTACGGTGGCTGACTCACGCTACCCCCACTGATTCCCCCGCGGGCATTACCGCTGTGATCCGCGCATCGTACCTGTCAGGTGGGTCCCGGGCATGCCGACCAGACACAGGACGTTGCCGTCAGCAACCGCGCGATCGCCGAGTACGACGTAGTACATGTCCAGCTCGGACCGCTCGTACGGCGTCCCCACGAACTCCACGAACGCACCCGCGCACTGCTGGGTCGCGACCGTTCCGGTCTGCGCGGTCGACAACCCGACGAGCGCGGCCTGCACCTTCGCGTACGCCTCGCCGGTGTGCGCCACGGCGCAGTCCGCGATCCGTACCAGCCGCAGCGTCGAGGCCTCCAGGTCCGCGTCGAAGCAGCGGCCGACCTCCACCTGCGAGATCGACACGGTCTTGCCGATGCCGCGCCGGTGCTCGCCGACCAGGTTGAGGGCGACGGCGACACCGATCGCGATCACCCAGCACAGCGACACCGCCAGCGCGCCGTACGCGAGCCGTTTCCCGTGCCCGCCGGTGCGCTTGATCCGTCGCAGCGCCACCCCGGCCAGCACGACCGCGATCGGTACCAGCCCGGGCAGACTCGTCGCGAACGCGGCGACGGCGTACCCGTCCTGCCGGCCCTTCGGCGTCGGGATGCCCTCCAGCCAGGACTCAGCCGACGGCAGCGGCGGCCGCGCAGGCTGGATCGGGGAGGACGGCTGGGTCATTTGGGTCCGTTTCGCGGCAGGGTGAAGCCGGGCGGACCGCTCCGCCCAGTCACCCAGTCATCGGACCGGCTGGTCTCGGTGTTACACGTTCCGCCCACTTATCGGACGTGGCGTGATGCACGACTCAGCCCGCGACTCAGCGCTGTGGGCGCCTCGGGATCGTGAACCCGTCGCTGCGGCCCTCGAACAGGCCGATCGTCATCGCCTCGAGCGCGACCAGCGGCGCCACGTTCGCCTCGATCGCCTCGCGGCACATCGCGATCGCGTCGATCCGGCGGACGGTCTGCTCGGGCGTCGTCCGGCTGCCGAGCTGCTCGATGTTGCGGTGCAGTTCGGCGTTGATCAGTTCGCTGCCGGACCCGGTCTGCACCACCAGGACGTCGCGGTACAGCGCCATCAGGTCGACCAATGAACGGTCCAGGACGTCGCGTTCCCACCGTTTGGCGCGGGCCTTCTGCTGGTCCTCGAGCTCCTTCAGGGCGGCGTTCGCCTCGCGCGGCCGGGCGCCCTTCGTGCCGACGCCGAGCGCCTGTTCGAGCGCGGCCCGCTCCTTCTCGTCGACCTTCTCCGCGCTGCCCTTGGCCTCTTCCTTGGCCGCCTCGACCAGCCGTTGCGCCGCCTTCAGGCAGGCACCGAGATCGCGCAGCGCGAACGGCACCTCGAGCACCTTGTTCCGCCGCTCCCGCACCGCCTCGTCGCGGGCCAGCGCGCGCGCCCGGCCGATGTGCCCCTGCGCGGCGCGCGCCGCGAACCAGGCCAGATCCTGACCGATGTCGAGTGTCCGGCTCAGCATCTCCGCGACCGCGGCGACCGGCGGCGTCCGCAGCACCAGCAGGCGGCAGCGCGAACGGATCGTCGGTACGACGTCCTCGACCGTCGGCGCGCACAACACCCAGACGGTTCGCGGCGACGGCTCCTCGATGCTCTTCAGCAGCGCGTCCGCGGCCTGCTCGGTGAGGCGGTCCGCGTCCTCGACGACCATCACCTGCCAGCGCCCCTGCGTCGGGCTCATCGCGGCCCGGCGGACCAGCTCACGGACCTCGCTGACCCGGATCGACAGCAGTTCGGTGCGGATCAGCGACACATCCGGGTGCGCGCCGCTGAGCGCCGTACGGCACTCGTTGCACTCGCCGCAGCCGTTGTTCGCGCACTGCAGCGCGGCCGCGAACGCCCGGCCCGCGTTCGACCGGCCGGATCCGGGTGGTCCGGTGATCAGCCAGGCGTGCGTCATTCCGGCCACCGCGGGACCTCGCTCACCCCGCAGTACGGCGGCGGCGCCGTCGACGGCCTTCCGCAGTACGGCGACCGCGGGCCCCTGCCCGACCAGGTCGTCCCAGATACTCATAGACCCACCTTGGGAAGCATCGGTTGGAGGCGGGCGCGGATCTGTTGCGCGATGTCCTCGCGGTCCTGGGTCGCGTCGAGCACCAGGTAGTGCTGGGGTTCGGCCGCGGCGAGCTCGAGGAACGCGTTCCGCACCCGCTCGTGGAAGGCGTCGGACTGCGCCTCGATCCGGTCCCGTTCGGCGAACCGGCCGAGACCGCTCGTCGGCGGCAGGTCCAGCAGGATCGTGAGGTTCGGGCGAAGGTCGTCGGTGGCCCAGCGATTCACCCGCTCGACGTCCGACAGGTCCAGGTCCCGCCCGGAACCCTGGTACGCCAGCGCGGAGTCGACGTACCGATCGGTGATCACGACCGCGCCGGACTTCAGCGCCGGCTTGATCACCGAGTCGACGTGCTCGGCCTTGTCCGCGGCGTACAGCAGCGCCTCCGCGCGGTGCGAGATGTCACCGGTCGCCGGGTCGAGGACGATCTGTCGCAGGGTCTTCCCGAGCTCGGTCGCACCGGGCTCGCGGGTCAGCAGCACCTGCTGGCCCTGCTCCTCCAGCCACGCCACCAGGAGCGCGGACTGCGTCGACTTGCCGGCGCCCTCACCGCCCTCGAGCGCGATGAACAGGCCGGTCGTCGGATAGTCGCCCCGCGTCTTGCCGAAACTGCGCCGTACGTCGCGCCAGAACGGCACCCCCGGACGGTCGTCCATCTGCCGCCAGGCGAGCAGACCGATCACCCCGGCCAGGACCGCCGCCGCCACCATCGTCATCGAGGCACCGTTGTACGTCGCCGAACGGCCGCCGATCGTCCACGTATGCCGGCCGATCGCACCGGCCGCGAACGGCGCGATCGCCAGCGTGATCGCGAGGACCGTACGCACAGCGGACTGCACGAACGCGAACGTCCGCCCGCGGACGGCGTCCGGCACCTCGAGACCGAGCAGCGTGTACCCGGAGACCCACGAGCCGCCGGCGCAGAACCCGAGCAGGATCGCGATCATCGTGGCGATCTCGATCTGCTGGATCAGCGCCAGCCCGGCCAGGCAGATCCCCGACCCGACCAGCCCCGCCGCGAACAGCCGGCGCCGGGACAGCCCGGAGAAGATCCGCGGCGCGAACCCCATCCCGAGCGCGAGACCGCCGAACACGGCACCGAACAGCACGCCGTACCCGGGGTCGCCGGCGCCCAGTCCTTCGACGTACGTGCGACCCAAGCCGATCACGACCGCGCCGGCCGCGAACGCGCCGGAGATCCCGATCACCAGACCGCGAACCACCGGAGTGCCGGTGACGTACGACCAGCCCTCGACCATGGTCCGCCACAGCGTCGGATGGTCCTCGTGCTCGTGGATCGCACGGCCGATCTCGGCGACCGACACGATCGCCAACGCCGAGACGACGAAGGTCGCGGCGTTCACGTACACGGCCAGGTCGATGGCGAAGTCTCCGGCCCAGCGCGACACCAGCGTGATCGCGGTGAAGATGACCGCGGCCGGCAACGCCGTCCCGTACGTGGTGATCAGGCTGAGCTGGTTGGCCGCCTCGAGCCGGTGCCGGGGCACCAGGTTGGGCACGCTGGCGTCCTTGGCCGGGCCCCAGATCAGGCTGACGATCTCGATCAGCACCGTTGCCACCAGCACCCAGGTCAGCGTGCCGACGATCGGGATGCTGACGAAGAACGCGGCCCGGATCAGGTCGCCGACGATCATCGTCCAGCGCCGGTCCAGCCGGTCCGCGATCCAGCCCGCCACCGGGCCCATCACCAGCGCGGGCAGCACCCGCAGGAACAGCACGCCGCCGATCGCGAAGTTGGCCGCCTGGTAGTCGTCGCCGGCGAACGCCTTCGCCATCGCGGTCAGCGCCAGCAGGCCGATCCAGTCCCCGAGGCTGGACAGCCCGAACGCGATCCACAGCCGCCGGAACGCCCGGATCCGCAACACCGCCCGCACATCGTGCGCCGGTGCAGGATCGGTCAACGGGTCATAAACCTCCGGCACACCGCCAGCCTAGTGGGCGGGTCGGACAGGCCACCGCAGCGCATCCGGCGGCCGCTGTCAGCGGGCCGCCCGGAATGCCTCGCGGAGCGCGTCGAGCGCCGCCTTCAGGTCCTCCAGCGGCAGGAAGCCGAAGCCGAGCCGGAACACCCGCGGGTCGTCGCCGAACCAGTCCCCGTCCGCCAGCCGTACGCCGAGTTCCGCCGCCGTACGCCGGAACCGCTCGAGATCCACGTCCGTCGCCAACCGGACCACGCACAACGCCCCGGCCGACGGACGAACCCACTCCACGAGCGCGCTGTTCGCGTTCACCCAGTCCTCGGTGATGCGCAGGTTCTGTTCCAGCCAGACCCTTCGCTCGCCGAGGATCTTGTCCTCCTGCTCGAAGACCCGGACCGCCAGCGCCTCCGTGACCGGGGACGCGGTGACCACCGTGCTGAACTTCGCGGTCGTCAACTGCTCGATCAGGTCCGCATCGGTACTGATCACCCATCCGATCCGCAACCCGGCCGCCCCATGGCACTTCGACAGCGACGCGACGGACACCACCTTCGGCCCGAGCCGGAGCGCCGTGTCCACGATCGGGTCATCGCCGTACGCCGCGGTCCGATAGGTCTCGTCCACCATCAAGTACGCGTCCGGGCAGACCTCACTCATCGCATCGAGGATCTCGCGCAGGGTCTCCAGCGGGACGGCGACACCGGACGGGTTCTGCGGAGTCGCCAAGCTCACCAGCCTGGTCTGCGGCGTGAGCTGCGCACGCACCGCCTCCGGCGTGACCCGGTAGCCCTCGTCAAAGGTCAGCGGTACGGCCCGCACCGGCGCACCGACCGTGTCGAACGCGTTGCGTGTCATCGGGAACTGCGGCGCCGTCGTCACCACCTCTCCCTCCAGCAGGTAGGCGAGGAGGAAGATCCCGTGCATCCCGCCGACAGTCACGACCACGTCCTCGGGCCGTACGCCGTGCCGGTCCGCGATCGCCGTACGCAGCTTCACGTCACCCGCTGCGGTGCCGTAGCCGAGTTCGAGGTCGCCCAGTTCGGGCGTGAGCAAGTCCGCGAGCCGGAGGTCCGGGCCGTAGCTCTCACCCAGTTCGTGCCGCGGCTGCTCGGCGGTCAGGGACATGATCGGGTTTCTCGGAAAGGTCGGCATACCGCCATCGTTCTGGACGCGCGGTGGCGGATGGAGAGCCAATCCGGCAGAATTGGTTCGCAGATGAGACCAATTGAGGTAGTCGATCGCTTGGGCCGCTGGTCGTCCGGCCGCGGCCCGCTGTACGTGCTGCTCGCCGCTCGCCTGCGGCAGCTGATCGACGACGGCGAGCTGCCACCAGGCGTACTGCTGCCACCGGACCGCGCTCTGGCCGGTGCACTGGCGGTCGGCCGTACGACGGTGGTCGCTGCCTACGACCTGCTCCGGGCCGAAGGGCGCATCACACGGAAGCAGGGCAGCGGGACGCGCGTTGCCGGCGCACCTCGCAGCGGGCAGGTTGAGGACGCGCCGGTGGACCCCATCTTCCTGGACTCCTTGGAGGCCCGGGACGACGACGTACTGCTGGCCATCTGTGCCGCACCAGGTGACCCGCCGCCGCAGCTGGCGGAGGCGTTCGCCAGGATCGCGCCAGAGCTCGCCCACGTCACCGACGACATCGGGTACTACCCGTACGGCCACCCGGCGCTCCGCGAGGCGCTGGCGGATCGCTACACGGCTCGTGGCGTGCTCACTGGTCCTGAGCAGGTTCTGGTGACGAACGGCGGTCAACAGGCCCTGTCCTTGCTGGCTCACGCGCTGGTGTCCCCTGGCGACCAGGTGCTGGTCGAAGCGCCGACGTACCCGGGAGCGCTGGAGGTGTTCCGGGAGGAGGGCGCCGTACTGCGCGGTCTGCCGGTTGGACTCGAAGGGCTCGAGGCAGCGGTCCGGGAGCGGCGGCCGGCGCTTGCGTACGTGATCCCGACGTACCAGAACCCGACAGGCTCGGTGATGTCCGCACTAGCCCGTCAGCGGGTGGCCAGCGCGGGGATCCCGGTCATCGAGGACGAGGTACCGGCCGACCTCAGGTTCCCGGGCGAGGCGTTGCCCACGCCGATCGCGGCGTACGGCGACTCGGTGATCTCGATCGGCTCACTCAGCAAGAGCATCTGGGGCGGCCTGCGCATCGGCTGGATCCGCGCGGCCCCGCCCCTGATCAACCGCCTGGCCCGGCTCCGCGCAGTCCACGACCTAGGCGGCAACGTCCCGACTCAACTGGCGGCAGTCCACCTACTCCCGCTCCTGGACGGCCCCGCCCTGCACCAAACCCTCAAGACCCGCCACGACCACCTACACGCCCTCCTCGTCGAGGCGCTCCCCACCTGGCAGATCCCGACCGTCTCCGGCGGCCAGTGCCTCTGGGTCCGCCTACCGCACGGCGACGGCACCTCCTTCGCCCAGACCGCCCTCCGCCACGGCCTAGCCATCCTCCCCGGCTCAGGCCTCGACGTCACCGCCGCCAGCGACCCCTACGTCCGCCTGCATTTCCGCGCCCACCCCACCGACCTCACCGAAGCCGTCCACCGCCTGGCCCAAGCCTGGGCCGCCTACCACCCACCAACCGACCGAGTACACCCCCGCCCAACCATCGCCATCTGAGGGCGGACGTGCAGCACTCACCAACCCGGTCGCGTGGAGGCGACCGGGTTGGTGGTGAGCGTGTTGACCGAAGGTTGGTGAGTGGTGCAGGTCCGCTACGCGGTGGTGAAGCGGAGGGTGAGTTGCGCCGGGGCGGTTTTCAGTTTGTCGCGGTCGGGGAGTTTGGGGCCGCAGGCGGCGGTGCCGACGCCGGTTTGGGCCAGGTCGATCGTGACGTAGGTGGTGTCGCCGGCGACCAGGGCCGCGGCGTGGGTCGCGGTTTCGAGGTCGGCTGAGGTCCAGTCGCGGACGGTCAGGCCGAAGAGCTGGTCGACCGCCTCGATGCGCAGGCCGTCGAGGGTGGCCCAGCGGGTGTCGATGCGGTGGCCGTTCTCCTGCGGGCGGACGTACGGCGTCTGCAGTTCGGCGACCGTGGCGGAGTACTTGCCCACCGCGGCGGCCTCGCGCGTGTCGACGTACGCCTCGTTCGGGCCGGTGCCGAACCATTCGACCTGCTGGACCTTCGGGAGTTCGAAGGTGATGCCGAGTCGCGGCAGCACCTCCGGGAACAGGCCTTCCGGTACGACGCTCAACTCCAGCACCACCGCACCGTCGACAGCAGTCCAGCGCCAGGTACTGCGCAGGCCCCACTGCAACTGCGGCGGCGCGGTCCGGGTGACGACCTCCCACGCACCGTCCCGCTCACCCTGCGACACGATCCGGTGCTGCACCCGGTGCAACCCCTCCTCGCGCCACGCGGCCGCGACCCCCGGGATCGCGTCGTTGTCGATCGGCGCCCGCCAAACATCCAGCCTGGCGTTCTTCACGCCCGCGACGGTGATCCCGTCGATCCCGGCCTCACCCGCGGCCGGTGAACCGCTCACCGCAACCTCGGCGGCGGCCGGCTCGTCCAGGCGGATCTGGCCCCAGGCGATGCGGTGCCCCGCCTCGCCCCAGGCCGTCGCCTCGGTCAGCGACGCGGTCACGGTCACCCAGGTCTCGGGCTTCGATGCGTCCACGGACGGCAACTCGACAGTCACGGTCTCGCCGGGTGCGATCACCGGAACCGAGAGGGTCCCAGCGTCCACCCGCGAACCTTCGGTCTCGACGACGTAGCTGAAGCTCAGGTGGCTGGTGTCCAGGGCCTCGTAGCGGTTGGTGATCGACACGCGGTTGCCGTCAGCAACGATCCGCAGCGGCTCGATCACCTTGATGTACTCGTGCATCCCCGGCGACGGCGTCCGGTCCGGGAACAGCAGACCGTCGCAGACGAAGTTCCCGTCGTGGATCGTCTCCCCGAAGTCCCCGCCGTACGCGTAGACCTCGCGCCCGTCGATCGTCGTCCGCAGACCGTGATCGATGAACTCCCAGATGAACCCGCCCTGGCACCGCGGGTACTTCTCGAACACCTCGCGGTAGTCGAGCAGCCCACCCGGCCCATTGCCCATGGCGTGCCCGTACTCGCAGAGGATGAACGGCAGGTTCCTATAGAGACTGGAATCGGCGCCGATCTCCGCGCAGCCCTCCGGCGAGGTGTACATCCGCGAGTAGATGTCGACCCACTCGGCCTCGGTGTCGCGCTCGTAGTGCACCGGCCGCGACGGGTCGAGCTCCTTGACGAGGTCGTACATCGCCTTGAGGTTGTCGCCCATCCCGCACTCGTTGCCGAGCGACCACAGCACGATCGACGGGTGGTTCTTGTCGCGGTGCACGGTACGGCGCATCCGCTCGACCATGTCGTCGCGGAACCGCTCGTCCATCACCGGGTTCGGCAGCTTCGGCGGCTGCGGCTCGTACCCGAACCCGTGGGTCTCCAGGTCGCACTCGTCGACCACGTACAGCCCGTACTCGTCGCACAGCGACAGGAAGTGCGGGTGCGGCGGGTAGTGGCTGGTGCGGACCGCGTTGATCCCGGCCCGCTTCATGATCAGTACGTCGTCCAGCATGTCCTGCTCGGTCAGCGACCGCCCCCGGTCGGGGTGGAACTCGTGCCGGTTGACGCCGTTGAACAGCACCCGGTTGCCGTTGACCGTGAAGATCCCATCCACGATCGCGACCGTCCGGAAACCGATCCGCAGTCGCACGTCACCACCCGCGGTCCGCAGTACGGCGTCGTACAACCGCGGCACCTCCGCACTCCACGGCTGCACACCCTCGACGCGCACATGCTCACCCGTCGGCACCTCGAGACCCAGCTCATCCACGACAACAGTGCCCGGTACGTCGGACTCGACCAGCAGCGTGCCGGCGCCGTCGAGGTGGTCCCACGCCGCCTTCACGAAGACATCGGTCGGCGCGTCCGGACGCAGCGCGAGCAGGTTGACCTCGCGGAAGATCCCGGACAGCCACCACATGTCCTGATCCTCGAGGTACGAACCGGTCGACCACTGGTGCACCCGCACCGCGATCCGCGCTTCCTTGCCCGGAGCAACCAACGAGGTGACGTCGAACTCCGACGGCAGCCGCGACCCGGACGACCAGCCGACCTGCTCACCGTTCACGTACACCGCGAACCGCGAGTCCACACCCTCGAACCGGAGCACGATCCGGGCGCCGTCGAAGTCCGCCGGCACCGTCACGGTCCGGACGTAGTCGCCCGTCGGGTTGTCGGTCGGCACGTACGGCGGCTCGAGCGGGAACGGGTAGACCACGTTCGTGTACGCCGGCGCGCCGTACCCGTTCAGCTGCCAGTGGCCCGGCACCGCGATGGTGTCCCACCCGGAGGTGTCCGGGTCCTTCAGGTCGTCCGGCGCGTCCGCCACGGTCGGGGACAGCCGGAAGCTCCAGTCACCCGACAGCGGCAGCCTGCCCGAGTCGTCGTCCAGCCACGAGCGCGGGGGCAGCACGTTGGCCCCGGAAGCAAAGTCCTCGACGTAGTCAGTCACAAAAGTCGACCCTAAGCCCTAGCTGCTCACAACTCCACACCGATCAACAGATATGGACAGCCTCGACCGATTCAGGCCACAACCGGCACGGGTAGGCAGGACAACCCGAAAGCAATCAGTCGGCAGCTCGACAGGAGGTGCCGGCATCGGCGGCCGCACCGCGCGCTCAGCCGACCGTCGGGTCGAGCGCAGTGGAGGTATACGTACTGTCGAGCTGCCGATCCGGGACGCTTCCCTGCACTGTCAGTGGCAGTTGTTGCAGGTGCCTACCAGGGCAACCTGCTCGGGGGCCAGGTGGAAGCCGAGGTCCCGGGCGAGTTTCTTGCGGGCGGACTCGAGGATGTCGCCGGGGGCGTCGTAGACCGTGCCGCACTCGGAGCAGCGCAGGTGCAGGTGGCGCGGGGCGAGGTCGCCGGCCAGGTGGTAGGTCGTGCCGGCGCGACCAAGGTGCACGTGCGTGACGAGGCCGAACTCACCGAGCGCGTCGAGCGCTCGGTAGACAGTCGCGCGGTGGATCCCCGGGCGGAGCTGTTCGGCGCGCTCGCCGATCTGCTCGGCGCTCAGGTGCTCCTCGGTGCCCGCGAGCACCTCGACCACCGCGAGCCGGGCCGGGGTCACCCGCTCACCCCGCTCCCGCAGCCGCTGCGCGCTGACCTCGACCGCACTCGTCACAGGCGCTCCTTTGCAATCGAGCTTCAGCTACCGAGCCGTCACCCGGTCAGCTCTTCTTCGCCGGGGCCTTCTTGGCGGTCGTCTTCTTGGTCGTCGCCTTCTTGGCAGCGGTCTTCTTGGCGGCGGTCTTCTTGGCCGCCGTCTTCTTCGCGGCCGTGGTCTTCTTCGCAGCGGTCTTCTTGGCGGCGGTCTTCTTCGCCGGACGCTTCACCGGACCGCGGGCGCGCTTCTCCGCCAGCAGCTCGGCCGCGCGGAGCAGCGAGATGGTCTCCACCGAGTCGTCCTTGCGGAGCGTCGCGTTCGTCTCCCCGTCGGTGACATAGGGACCGAAGCGGCCCTCCTTCACCACCACCGGCTTCTTCGACTCCGGGTCCTCGCCGAGCTCCTTCAGCGGCGGCGCGGCGGCCCGCCGGCCCCGCTGCTTCGGCTCGGAGTAGATCGCCAGCGCCTCCTCGAGCGTGATGTCGAACATCTGCTCCTCGGACGACAGCGACCGCGAGTCCGTGCCCTTCTTCAGGTACGGCCCGTAGCGCCCGTTCTGCGCGGTGATCTCGTCACCGGACTCCGGGTCCTTCCCGACCACGCGCGGCAGCGACAGCAGCTTCATCGCGTCGTCGAGCCCGATCGACTCCAGCGTCATCGACTTCAGCAGCGACCCGGTCCGCGGCTTCGCGCTCTTCGGCGCGTCCTCGGGCAGCACCTCGGTCACGTACGGCCCGAACCGCCCGGCCTTCGCGACCACCTTCAGGCCGGTGTCCGGCGCGTTGCCGAGCTCGTGCTCGACACCCGACGGCTGCTCCAGCAGCTCCTTGGCCTTGTCGACGGTCAGCTCGTCCGGCGGCAGGTCCTCGGGCACGTTCGCGCGCCGCTCGTCCTTGTCCTCGACGTACGGCCCGTACCGCCCGACGCGGACGACGATCCCGCTGTCGGCGGCACCGACCGGGAACGTCGACATCTCCCGGGCGTCGATGTCGCCCAGGTCGGTGACCATCGACTTCAGGCCTTCGAGGTCGTCGTCGCCGAAGTAGAACCGGGACAGCACGCCCTCACGCTGCAGGTCACCGGCCGCGACCTCGTCGAGCACGTCCTCCATCGTCGCGGTGAACGCGTAGTCCACCAGCCGGGTGAAGTGCTCCTCGAGCAGCCGGACGACCGCGAACGCCAGCCAGGCCGGAACCAGCGCCTGGCCCTTCTTGTAGATGTACTTGCGGGCCTGGATCGTGCCGATGATCGACGCGTACGTCGACGGCCGCCCGATCTCCCGCTCTTCCAGCTCCCGGATCAGCGTCGCTTCCGTGAACCGCGCCGGCGGCTTCGTCTCGTGCCCCGAGGCGAGCACCTCGAGCGCGGGCAGGATGTCGCCCTCCTCGACGTTCGGCAGCCGGGTCTCCTGGTCGTCGGTGCCCGCGGACGGGTCGTCCGCGCCCTCGACGTACGCCTTGAGGAACCCGTGGAACGTGATCACCCGGCCGGACGACGTGAACTCGCACTGCTCGCCGGTGGCCGCGGTCGCGTCGATCTTGATCGACACGCTGTTCCCGGCGGCGTCCTTCATCTGGGACGCGATCGTCCGCATCCAGATCAGTTCGTAGAGCCGGAACTCGGCGCCGCTCAGACCGGTCTGCGCCGGAGTCTGGAAGGTCTCACCGGCCGGCCGGATCGCCTCGTGCGCCTCCTGGGCGTTCTTCACCTTGGAGGTGTAGACGCGCGGCTTGTCCGGCAGGTACGACGCGCCGTACAGCTCGCGGACCTGGGCCCGGGCCGCGGTGATCGCGGTGTCCGACAGCGTGACGCTGTCGGTACGCATATAGGTGATGTTGCCGTTCTCGTAGAGCCGCTGGGCGACCTGCATGGTCTGCGACGCGGACATGCCGAGCTTGCGGCCGGCCTCCTGCTGCAGCGTGGTGGTCCGGAACGGCGCGTACGGCCGGCGGGTGTACGGCTTGGACTCGATCGACCGGACGGTGAACTGCGAGTCGCGCAGCGCGGACGCCAGCGCGGTCGCCGTCTGCTCGTTCAGGTGGACCGTGTTCGCGCCCTTGAGCTCACCGGTCGAGCTGAAGTCGCGGCCCTGGGCCACCCGCTTGCTGTCCACCGAGACCAGGCGGGAACCGAACTGCCGCGGCGTCCGGCTCTCACCGGCGTCGAGGGTCGCGTCGAGGTCCCAGTACGACGCGCTGCGGAAGGCGATCCGCTCACGCTCGCGGTCCACCACCATCCGGATCGCGACCGACTGCACCCGGCCCGCCGACAGCTTCGGCATGACCTTCTTCCACAGCACCGGGGAGACCTCGTACCCGTACAACCGGTCCAGGATCCGGCGCGCCTCCTGGGCGTCGACGAGCGCCTCGTCGATGTCCCGGGCGTTGCCGACCGCGTCCTGGATCGCCTTGGGGGTGATCTCGTGGAACACCATCCGGCGGACCGGGACCTTCGGCTTCAGTTCCTCCAGCAGGTGCCAGGCGATCGCCTCGCCCTCGCGGTCCTCATCTGTGGCCAGGAAGAGCTCGTCGGCGCCCTTGAGCAGGTCCTTGAGCTTGCGGATCTGGGCCTTCTTGTCGGCGGGCACGACGTACAGCGGGTCGAAGTGGTCCTCGACGTTGACGCCGAGCCGGGCCCATGGGAGGCCCTTGTACTTGGCGGGGATCTCGTCCGCCCCGCTCGGCAGGTCGCGGATGTGGCCGAAGCTGGACTCCACCACGTACCCGGACCCCAAGAAACCGGCGATCATCCGCGCCTTCTTGGGCGACTCGACGATCACCAAACGGGTCCCTGCGGCTGTCTTCGTGCCTGCTGCCCCTGCCACTGCGCTCCCTACTCTCGTCCTGCCGACAACGCCCCTACTCCGTCGTCTGTTCCCCCGGGCACAGACCGACCCCGCCCGAGGACAGAGTACGGCCGACGGCAACGCATTTCTCAACGCACGGTAACCGCTGCGGCCCCCTTTATGCCTCTCAGGGTTCCAGAAAGTGGCGAACAACCCATCGTCACCGCGAGTCGCGAGACTGCCACAGACCGCCCTGGGGCGCCTAACGAGAGTACGCCGTCTCAGCGCGTGAACCGGACCTCGGGGAATTTCGCGGAGTCTCCGCGCAGCAGAAGAGACGGGCGCCGGCGCAGCGTCTGGTCGAAGAACGCGGCAATGTACTCACGCTGGGCCAGCACGCTGCGGGCCGGCTTGGCGCTGCCCACCAGCGCCTTCATCACCGACGTGATGATCGGGTCCTCGCCGTAGATGTCGTGGAACAGCTGGGAGAAGACGAACTGATAGTCGGTGAACGCCCGCTGCTTCGTGCTCGCCAGCGTCAGGTTCAGCTTCTCGCCACGCTGCGCGGCCCAGAAACTCGCCCATGACTTGTCGTAGTACTCCCCGCCCGGATCGGTCCGCTGCGTCTCGGCCGAGCCGAACAGCAGGAACGGCCGGTCCAGCCCCTTCTCCGCGACCTCGCCGAGCGGTCCCTTCAGCCGGTCGTCCTGCAACGTGCCGTCCAGGTCGAGTCCGGCCAGGATGCGCTCGTCCTCGAGCATCGTGTTCGCAGCCGTGTACCCACCGAGCGCGAACCCGAACATGCCGACCTTGCGCAGGTCCAGCCCGTCCGCCAGCCCGCCGGGGAGGTCCTTGCCCTCGGCATCGATGTTCTCGCCGCCGGCGAGCCGCTCCAGCTGGTCCAGGACGAACCGCGCGTCCGCGGTCCGGGTCTCGACCGCCTTCCGGATGTCCTCCGGATCGGCCGGCTCCTCGGTCGACGCACCGGGCAGGAACCGCCCGCCCGGGAACTCCACCGGCGTCTCGTGCGAGTGGTCCATCGTCACCACGACGTACCCGCGGCCGGCCAGATCCTCCACCTGCGCGGTGTTCACGAACCGGCTGTACTGGTAGCCGGGTGAGAACAGTACGACGGGATGCCGCAGGCGCTGCATCGGTACGTCGACGCGCGCATGCGTGTCGGTGTTCGCGAAATCGAACGACCCGCTCGGCAGGGCGAGCCCGTAGTCGCCCGTCCACGTCTCGTCGACCTCGACGGCGGTCCTCGGCGGCATGTACTTCGCGAGCGGCGCTTGGCCGAACATGCCCGCCGGGTACCAGAGGCTGATCATCAACTCCCGCTGCCCGCTCGGCATGCTCGGGTCCGGCCTGGACCTGTCGATCAGGTGGATGGCGGTCGTCCCGAGCGCCTTGCGTCCGGTCGGCTGGGGCAGCCGGAACTTCACCGGGTGGAAATCGGGATCGCCCTGGGGGCGGAGCCGCCCGGCGCGGGCGGGGTCCAGCAGGTCAGCCGTCATGGCGTCGGGGTCGACGGGGCGGGCCTGGGCCACGCCCGTGAGTCCCGCCGTCAGCCCCGCCGTGAGCCCCGTCGCCAGACCGGTTGCCAGGCCGGCTCGCAGGAGGTGCCGCCTGGTGAGATTGGGACTGCTGGGACTGTTGGGGCTGCTGGGACGAAAATTCGTCATGCGACTCATCGTCATCGCGGAGTTTCACTCCGTGATAGCGACACCGTCTCAACTTGATGAAGCTGACCTGATGACAATCCGCGGCCGCTGGGTTTCAATGTGCGCATCTTGTTCATTGATGCGTGAAGTGAGGCAGTCGTGAGCATCTTTGTCCGCATGAAACGTTCAGTAGTCGCACTAGCTCTCTTAGCAGGCGCACTCGTGTACACCGCCGCTCCCGCGCAGGCCGCCGCCACCACGCTCGGTGACGTGACCGGGTTCGCGGCCGACAAAGCGGCGTACGCCCTCAGCGCCGGCGCGGCGAAGGTGCGAGTGGTGTTCCTGAAGGACGACGTCTTCCGGCTGTGGATGGCGCCGGACGGGAACTTCACCGACCCGGCGAACACCCCACCCACCGATCCGGACGCCCCCGCGTCCAACATCGTCACCAAGACCGACTACGGGACCTCGCGGACGACCTGGCGGGACCGCGGCGCGTACTACTCGCTGAGCACCGGCAAGATCGAGGTGCGCGCGCAGAAGAAGCCGCTGAAGTTCTCGGTCTACCGCTCGAACGGTCAACTGGTGTGGTCCGAGGCGGCGCCGCTGTCCTGGACCGACACATCCGCCACGCAGACCCTCGGCCGCGGCGCCAACGAACAGTTCTTCGGCGGCGGCATGCAGAACGGTCGCTTCTCGCACCGCGACCAGACCATCAAGATCTCGCGAGACTTCAACTGGGAGGACGGCGGCAACCCGAACGCCTCGCCGTACTACATGAGCACCGCGGGGTACGGCGTACTCCGGAACACGTTCAGCCCGGGTAGTTACAACTTCACTAGTCCGGTTGTCACTACGCACGACGAGCAGCGGTTCGACGCCTACTACTTCATCGGCGACCTGAAGACCTCGCTCGACCGCTACACCGAGCTCACCGGCCGGCCGTTCATGCCGCCGATCTACGGACTCGAGTACGGCGACTCGGACTGCTACAACCGTGGTCACTACGCGACGGATCCGGACCCCAGCAACGACTGGAAGGTCAACCCGGACAAGGTGACGACACTGGACGCGGTCAAGGTCGCGCAGCGGTTCAAGGACGAGGACATGCCCGGCGGCTGGATGCTCGTCAACGACGACTACGGCTGCGGATACTCCGCCAACACCGAGTCCGAGCAGGTCGACGGCACCTGGTGGGGCAAGCGGGACATCCCGGCGCTGAAGCAGGCCGGTGACGACCTGCGGGCGCGGAACATCCAGATGGGTCTGTGGACGCAGTCGAACCTGGACCGGCAGCCGGCCGAGGTAGGCGAGGCAGGTGTCCGCGTCCGGAAGCTCGACGTCGCGTGGGTCGGTCCGGGGTACCGGTACGCACTGACTGCCTGTGACACCGCGCACGACGGGATCGAGCAGTACAGCAACGCCCGCGGGTTCGCATGGATGGTCGAAGGCTGGGCCGGCGCGCAGCGGTGTGCGGTGCAGTGGACCGGTGACCACAGCGGTTCGCTCGACGCCATCAAGTGGCAGATCCCGGCGATCACCGGGTCCGGCAACTCCGGCATCGCCTACAGCGCGGGCGATGTGGACGGGATCTTCGGCGGCTCCCCGACGTCGTACGTGCGGGACCTGCAGTGGAAGGTGTTCAACCCGGCGTTCATGACGATGTCCGGCTGGTCGACCCCGGCGTACAAGCAGCCGTGGGCGTACGGCGATCCGTACACCTCGATCAACCGCAAGTACCTGAAACTGCGGGAGCGGCTGCTGCCGTACTTCTACACGTACGCCGCCGAGGCGCACCGGACCGGCGCACCGCTGAACCGGTCGCTGGTGCTGGAGTACCCGAACGACCCGCGCACCTGGGACGACACGACCAAGTACGAGTTCCTGGCCGGCAAGGAGTTCCTGGTCGCGCCGATGTACGGCGCGGACGAGGTGAAGAACGGGATCTACCTGCCCGCCGGCCGGTGGATCGACTACTGGACGGGCCGCGTCCACCAGGGCCCGACGACCGTGAACGGGTACCACGCGCCGCTCGACACGCTGCCGCTGTTCGTGAAGGCGGGCGCGGTCGTGCCGATGTGGAAGTCCGGCATCAACACCGCCGCCGAGCAGAAGCCCGGCGACCCGATCAGCGTCGACATCTACCCGTCCGGGAAGTCGTCGTTCTCGATGTACGAGGACGACCGCGTGACCCGATCGACCAAGTCGGCCACGCAGACGTTCGCCGTCGACGCACCGACCCAGGGCCGCGGCGACATCACCGTCAAGATCGGCGCCAGCGTCGGTTCGTACGACAGCAAGCCAACCGCACGCCCGTACGAGCTCACGCTCCACACCGGCAGCGCTCCGCACACCGTCCTGGTCGACGGCAAGACGGTCAAGTGGACCTACTCCGACGGAGTGATTCGAGTCCAGACCGCCTCGATCCCGACGTCCCGCAGCGCCGTCGTCCAACTCATCGGCACGTCCGCGGTCGGTGGACCCGACGTCACGAACACCTTCGGGACCCCCGAGCTCACCACGCCGTCGCTGTGGAACGCTCCGGGCCAGGCGACCGAGCTGACCGCATCGTTCCGCAACGGCACCACGACAACGGTCCGCGATGTGCGGCTCGACGTCCAGGTACCGGCCGGCTGGTCGGTCAGCGGCCAGAACACGTTTTCCGCCGTTTCCCCGGGGCAGACCGTGACGACGAAGCTGCAGGTCACCCCCGGAGCGGACGTGAAACCCGCGAGCTTCACGCTGACGTTGCGGGCGTCGTACGTTGCTCAAGGCAAGAGTTATGTGAACACCTCGACCGGTACGGCGCAGCTGCCGTACGCCTCGGTGTCGCAGGCCGCGAACGTGGTCGGCGTGAGCGACGCATCGACGTACCAGCAAGGAAACTTCGACGGGTCGGGCAACAGCTTCAACGGTGAGGCGCTGGCGGCGGCCGGGTACACGCCTGGCGCGACCGTGAACGTCCAGGGTGCCGACTTCACCTGGCCGAGCGGGGCGCCCGGTACGCCGAACCTGGTGAAGAACCAGTCGGCTCCGATCCTCGTGTCGGGAACGGGATCGCATCTGGCGCTGCTGGGCGCCGGCGCGAGCCTGAACGCCCGCGGAACGGTGACGATCATCTACACCGACGGATCGACGTCCGAGGGCACGTTCCAGTTGCCGAACTGGTGCTGCCAGGACCCGACGACGGGCGGCGCGAAGCTGGCCGTGGCGGTCAAGGGCCGGTACACGGCCGCCGGGTTGAGCAACACGACCACGGACTACCGGGTGTTCTACACCGCCGTACCGCTCGATCCCGGGAAGACCGTGAAGGCGGTCAAGCTGCCGGGTGGCGGACTGGGCTTCTTCGCGGCCACGATCGCCGACAAACCGTTGCCATCGGCACCTACCGGGGAGAACTGGGTCAGCGACCTGGAATTCCTTGACTCCACCAACGGGTGGGGCCCGGTCGAACGCGACCACAGCAACGGTGAGGACGCGGCCGGCGACGGCGGGCCGATCACGCTCGACGGCGTCCAGTACGCCAAGGGCCTGGGCGCGCACGCCCCCTCGTCGGTGAGCGTCCGCCTCGGCGGCAACTGCACCAGCTTCACCAGCAAACTGGGCATCGACGACGAAATGGAGGACCGCGGCAAGGTCACCTTCAAGGTCCTGACCGACGGCACCGCCCGTTACACATCGGACCAACTCACCGGCACCTCACCGACCGCCACCACCACGGTCGACGTCACCGGCGCCCAAACCCTCACCCTCCAGGTCACCGACGGCGGCGACGGCAACACCAGCGACCACGGCGACTGGGCCGACGCCAAACTCACCTGCAACCCGTAGTGAATGAGCAGGGCGCGCTCTTCACGGAGCGCGCCCTGTCCGCTCAGAACTTGCTGCGAGAAGTCGGCGTCGCCGCGAAGGCCGCGCTGGACGTGAGGTCCCTCGCGAACTCGCCGGCCTGGTCCTCGGACAGGAAACCGTTCCCCTCGCCGGAGCCGATGACGACGCCGGCCTCGAGGCTCAGCAGGTGCTTCTCCAATCCACCCGGCAAGACCTGCGCCCTCCCCTCCGAGAGGTAGGTCAGGTACCCGACCTTCGGACCCGGCGTTCCGCGAGGCTGCACCTCGGCCAGAGCGTCCATGAGAGACCTCGACGTCACGGCGGCCCAGTCCGGATCCCATGCAGCGACAAGGTGGCGGAGAATCGGAACTGCGAGCGGCTCGTCGTCGGCTGCACGCCACTTCACCAAGAACGCGTTGTGCACGTTCGGTGAGTCCGAGTATCCCCCGACGCCCATCGTGATCCTCAGCTGTCCAGCTGTTGCGCCGCGCGCATCGTACGCCTGATGGATCCCGAGATGCGGGGCGTCCGTGTTCTCGCCGAAAGCGTCGGTGATCACCTGCCGAGCGCTCGCCGGCTCGGTGAGCAACTTCCCCGGAAGGGCGTGCGACGACCACGGGAGCGGCTCCCCGACCACCTCGTCCAAAGCCGCCAGGAACGCCACCAACCTCTCGGCAACCTGATCCGGCGACTCCCGCCTCGGTCCCCAGAATCCCCGCGCTATCAGCAGGTCGTTCACTGTCATCACCCTGTCCCCGCTCCTCGTCGTCGCCCCCGAAGTCTGCCATCGGCAAGGTCACCGGAACGCACGAATGGGAGAATGCGCCCATGCACGAACTGACGGGGACTGTGGTCGACGGGTTGCGTACAGCGTTTTCCGGCGCGGGGTACACCACGGACGGGGTCGCCGAGCGGCTCGGCGTCCAGGCGAGCGCGGCGTTGGCGCGGAACGAGACCTCGGCGGCGTCCCGTCGTACGGCATCGGGTGATGGGCTCGACACGATGATCCGGTTGTTCCTGCTCCAGCGTTCCGTGCCGGAAACTCTTGTGATCAACGCATTTCCGGGGATCGATCTGGTTGCCTTGGGCATCGTCACCCGTAGCGGAAACGAGGTACGGGCGGCGCTCGACATCCGGCCGTTCGCGGCGGACGAGCGGGACTGGTGGGTGGTCGCCGACCTGACGCCGGGGTTGGACGGGCGGCGGGAGGCGATGCGGTCCGACTACGTACTCGGGATCGCGCCGGCCAGCCTGAGCCTCATCCACCTGACCGTTCCGATCAAGGCTGACCGGGCGCTCGATATCGGCACGGGGTGCGGCATTCAGTCCTTGCATCTCGCCGATCGGGTCAACCAGTTGACGGCGACCGACGTCAACCCGCGGGCTCTTCAGCTCGCGAAGGCGACGGCCGCGCTCAACCACCTCGATCTCGATCTGCGCGACGGCAGCCTGTACGAGCCCGTGAAGGGTGAGCGTTTCGACCTCATCGTCAGCAACCCGCCGTACGTGATCTCCCCGCCCGGCGGCGATCTCACCTACCGCGAGACGGCGTACGCCGGTGACACCGTCGTCGAGCAACTGATCAAGCAAGCGCCGGACCACCTGACCGACGGCGGGTGGTGTCAGCTGCTCGCCAACTGGACCTGTGTCCGCGGTGAGGACTGGCAGGATCGCATCGCCGGCTGGACAGGCGACCGCTCCGCCTGGGCAGTGCAGCGCGAGCAGCTCGACCCGTCCGAGTACGTCGAGCTCTGGCTCCGTGACGCCGGCCTGCACGGCTCACCGCAGTACACCACCAGGTACGACGAATGGATGCGCTACCTCGACGAGCACAACGTCGAGGCGATCGGCATGGGCTGGATCACGCTGCACAACGTCGAGGGCTCCCTGCACGCGGAGGCCTGGCCGTACGAGATCGAGCGCCCGATCGGCCCGCACGTCCTGCACCGCTTCGAGCGCCTGGAAGGCCTCCCGGCCGACCTCACCGCGCTCCACCTGCACGTGGCCGACGACGTCGTGCAGGAGACCACCGGGCAGCCCGGAGCCGAGGACCCGGCCACTATCGTGCTCCGACGCCAGCGGGGCATGCGGAGAGCGGAGCAGGTCGACACGGTCCTGGCCGGGTTCGTCGGCGCCTGCGACGGCGACCTGAGCACAGGACAGATCCTCGCCGCCCTGGCCGATCTCATGGACCGTCCCGTCGTCGACGTACTCGCCGACTACCTCCCCCAGATCAGAAACCTGGTCATAGAAGGCTTCCTGGACTACTGAGCGGAGCGCCGGCGCCGGCGCTTCTCGGCGTACATGCGGCGATCCGCCTCGGTCAGCAGCTCAGCGACCGACGTACCGTCCGTGCTGCTCGCCTGCCCGACGCTCAGCCGCAGCAACGCGAACCACGGCTCCTCCGCCCGCTCCGCCTCACGATCCGCCGCGGACTTGATCCGCTCGACCAGCTCAGGCGCACCCCGCTCGTCCGGGTTGTCGAGTACGACGACGAACTCGTCCCCGCCCGCCCGCGCCACGACGTCCTCAGCGCGGCACTGCTCGGTCAGCAGCGTCCCGACCCGCCGCAGTACGTCGTCGCCGCTGGCGTGCCCGTAGCTGTCGTTGATCACCTTCAGGTTGTCCACGTCGATCGCGACCACCGCGATCGAGCGGCCGGAGTCCTGCGCCACCGACATCCGCTCGTCGAGCGCACGCCGATTCCCCACGCCGGTCAGCGGATCCTCACGCGCCGCCCGCCACTCGGCGTCGTGCCGGATCGAGAGCTCATGGTTGGCCAGCGCACTCCGTACGGCGTACAACCCGCGCAGCCGCTCCGCCCACCAGCCGCGGCTGATCGCCCGCGCATACTGCAGCCCGGACGACGCGCCGGCGTCCCCGGACTCCGCACTGATCTGTACGGCGGTGTGCCGGATCAGCGCCTCCACCGGCGGATCCGACGTCGGCGGCAGGTCACTCGCCGCGCGGTCCGCGGCGTCCATCGCCTCACCGATCCGGTCGCCCGCCAGGTACGCCTTGGCCAGGTACGCGCCCGCGATCGCCGCGAGCTCGAGATCACCGAGCTTGGCCAACTGGTCCCGGCAGTCCTTGAGGATCACGGCCGCCTCACCCGCGTCCGCGGCGTCGTTGCTCGCCGCGAGCCACATCCGCCCGGCCATCGGCCAGTACCCGAGCAGGTCCGCGGCGAGAATCACCTCGACCGCCTCCCCGGCCCAGCGGTGTGCTGCGCGCCGGCGTTCCTTGATCTCATCCTCGTACGACGTGTCGCCGAGCCGCTCGAGCTCGTGGGCCCAGCGCAGGTTCGACTCGGCCAGGTTCAGCCGGTTGATCGCCGGCGCCTCGAGCAGGCCGAGCGGGTCATGGTCGCCCTCAGCGGCGAGCTCGAAGTGCGGGATGCACAACTCGTAGAGCCGGAGCAGGTCGTAGGCGTAGCCGAGGCCGGTGTGCGCCCAGCCCGCGAGGCCGAGGTCGCGGGTCCGGGACAGGGCGTTCTCCGCGGCGACCAGGTCGGCGACCGAGTCACCGCCCTCGCCGGTCCGGATCAGCGTGACGATCCGGAGCGCGATCGCGTTCGCCTCCCAGCCCGGCTCGTCGATCGCGCGGGCGACCCGGATACAGCTGTCAACGGCGTCCAGCGCCTCGACCGAGTCGGTGGCGTGATGCGCCGCGACGGCCCGCACGTACTCCGCGGCGGCGCGTTCGCGCGTGGGCTCCGGGCCCAGCTCGGCGAGCAGCACGTTCAGGTCGAGCGCCGCCTCGTCCGGACTGCCCGACTGCGCCCGCGTCATCGCTGCCGCGATCCGCGCCGTCACCCCCGACGTCTCCCGCACCACACCTCCCCACTTTTCGTCACTTCTTGCGGCGCTTCTCCGTGTACAGGCGCTGGTCGGCCCGGGAGATCAGCTGCTCCACGGCGATTCCTTCGGCGGTCGCGGCGTACCCGAGGCTCAGTCCGAGCCGGCGCAGCCACGGTTTGCCCGTCGTCGCCGCGATCGCCTGCACGGCGATCCGGATCCGCTCGGCCAGCTGGGCACCACCCTTGGCGTCGGGCTGGTCGAGCACCACGAAGAACTCGTCGCCACCCGATCGAATCACGGCATCGGTCGCTCGCGCCTGTTCTACCAGGAGATTTGCCACAACCTGCAGCAATTCGTCTCCGCAGGCGTGCCCGAACGTGTCGTTGACGAGCTTCAGATCGTCCACGTCGATCGCCAGCAACGTCACCGCCCGGCCGGAGTCGCGGGCCGCGGTCAGTCGCTCGTCCAGGGCGCGGCGATTCCCCACGCCGGTCAGCGGATCCTGCCGCGCCGCGTGCCACTCGGCGTCGTGCCGGGCCGGCAGATCGTGTGCGGCAAGCGCGTGCCGTACGGCGTTCAGCGCGCGCTGCCGCTCTTTCCACCAGCCCCGCGCGACCGTTCGCGCGTAGGCGAGGCCCGCGAGCGCACCCGGCGTACCGTCGACCGCCTCGACCTCCGAACGGGTCTGCAGCACCAGGACATGGGTCGATGGGTCGGCCAACGGAATCAGGTCGTCGGCCGCCCGGTCCGCCGCGGCCTTCGCCTCCTCGGACTTGCCCTGCGCCTGCAGGGCCCGGGCCAGGTAGGCGCCGGCGATCGCGAGCCGCTCGGTCTCGCCCAGCTTGCTGATCTCGTCGCGGATCTCGGTCAGGTCGGCGACGGCCCGATCCGGGTCCTCAGCGGTCGCGGCCGCGGCGATCCACAGCCGGGCGCTGAGTTTCCAGAACTCCTGGGTCTCGTCGTCGACCACCACCCGCTCGGCCTCCCGCGCCCAGTACGCCGCGGATGCCAGACGCTCCTCGATCTCCCTTGTATACAAAGGATCGCCGAGGCGTTCGAGCTCGTGCGCCCAGCGCAGGTACGTCTCGGCGAGGTTCAGCCGGTCGATCGCCTTCGACTCCGCCAGCTCGAACACGTCCTCGTCCAGTTGAGTGGCGAGCTCGTAATGCGGAATGCACAGTTCGAACAGCCGCAGGACGTCGTACGCGTAGCCGAGGCCGGTGTGTGCCCAGGCGGTCAGGCCGGCGTCCCGGGTGCGGTTCAGGGCTGCTTCAGCGGCGATCAGGTCGTTGACCGTGTCGCCACCGCGGCCGCTGCGGGCGAGGTTGATGATGCGGATCGGCAGGGCGTTGGCTTCCCAGCCCGGTTCGTCGATCGCGCGGGCGATCTCGATACAGGCGTCGACCGCGCGCAACGCCTCGTCGGCATCGCTGGCATGGTGCGCCGTCACACCCCGGACGTACTCCGCGGCCGCGAGCCGGTAGCTCGGCACACCGCCCAGCTCGGTCCGGATCGCCTCGATCTCCGCCGCCGCCGTCGCATGCCCACCCGACTGCGCCGCGGTCATCGCGGCGGCGATCCGTGCGGTCAGCGCGTCGTCCGCCGCCATCTCGCCATTCCCCATACCGCCGACGGCCCTTCCCTGTTCCGTCACCCGCACCTCGGGCCGGACCGCCCATTGTGACCACCCACCCCCACTCCTGTCACGACCCGATCCGGCCACCGACCACCTAGTGCCACAAGAACCGTACTCGGCGTAGAGGTTTCTCGGCTCTCCTGTCCGATGTGTGGGTGGTGATCAACCGGTCCGGGATCAGGCAACAGGCAACAGGCAACAGGCAATGGTGGGTGGGCACCTGGTATTACCTGTCCCGAGTCACCATTGCCTGTCCCCAGTCCCCAGTGCGTGTTCCCGGTGCGTGTCCTCGGTTGCCGCGATCGGTCGGGTGCGTCGAGTGGCGGGTTTCGGCGGCGCCCCGCGACGGTGAGTGCTCTCGTCGGAGCGGGTGAGCTGTCTTGGCGGGAAAGAAACTGTCACGATCTGCAACTTTGTTTCCCCGCTGTTCGGGGTTCGCCCCTGGTCCGGGCAGCAGAGCAAGCCCACACTGCCCACCCACGACTTCTCCAGGGCACGACTTCCCGGGGGGGACAGAGCTCCCCAAACCGGTTCGGGGGGGATCACCTGCTGTCGTGGAGGTGTGTCGCTCCCCGAACTGGTTTGGGCGGGGCGGCTCGACAGGTGGAGCGCCGGTGGGGCGCCGTACGTGCGGGCGTGATCACGTTCAGGTGCGCTACCCAGCCCTTCGACACGTCCTCATGAGAACGCACACTCAGCCGCCCGCGCCGCGCCAACCACCCACACATCGGTCACAAGAGAGCCGTTTCTCTGGTTTGCCTTGCCCCCAGGGACAAGGTTTTACGGTTCGGTGGTGAGATTTGCGGTGAGTTACAGCACGCCGGCGTACGGGATGGACCCGGAGCGGCTGGTCAGGTTCGCACGACACGCGGAGGACTGCGGGTTCGAGGGGTTGTACGTGCCGGAGCATGTGGTGCTGTATCGCGGCGCCACCTTCGGCGGGTACGAGATGCCGGGCGACCTGCCGTACGGCGATCCGCTGGAGTTGCTCGGGTTCGTGGCGGCGTCGACGGAACGGCTCCTGCTCGGGACGGCGGTGCTGTTGCTGCCGTACCACCACCCGGTGGTGCTGGCGAAGCGGCTGGCGACCCTCGACGTGTTGTCGAAGGGGCGGATGCGGCTGCTGACCGTCGGCGTGGGCAGCTTGCCGGGCGAGGCTCGGGCGGTAGGTGTCGACTTCGCGTCCCGCGGGCGGCGGACGGACGAGGCGATCGACGTACTGCGGCTGCTGTGGTCGGGTGAGCGCGTCAGCTACTCAGGTGAGTTCTTCGAGTTCGAGGACCTGAGCAGCTTCCCGCATCCGCTGGCGCCACTCCCGATCCACATCGGCGGCTCCAGCCGCGCCGCCGCCCGCCGTGCAGCCGCCCGGGGCGATGGCTACTTCCCGGGCGGTGCACTGACGCCGAACGAGCGCGCGACCCAGTGGAAGCTGGCCACGTCAGGCCGCGCCGACCTCGAGTACACCCGCTGGGCCTCGATCGACCTGACACCAGAAGCCGCGGCAGCTTACGAGTCCCAAGGCATCACCCGCCTGGTAGTGACAACCCCGGACCTCCACGAACTGACCAGCTTCGCCAAACGCTTCCAGCTGATGTAGGCGGGTCAGCCGGCGACCTGTTCGGCGGCGGTGGCGTGGAGGCGGACCGGGAGGGACTCGACGCCGTAGACGATGGAGAAGTCTCGGAAGCGGAGTTGTTCCTCGGGGACGGCCAGGGACAGGTCGGGGAAGCGGTGGGCGAGGGCGGTGAAAGCTGCGCGCAGCTCCATCCGGGCCAGCTCGGCGCCGACGCAGCGGTGCATGCCGTGGCCGAACGCCAGATGCGCGGACGACACCGTACGACGCGGATAGAAGTCCTCGGCATCCGCGCCGAAGACCTGCTTGTCCCGGTCCGCCCCGGACAACGACACCGCGACCAGGTCGCCCTTCTTCACCTGCTGACCGAACAGCTCCTGGTCGTGCCGGGCGAACCGCGGGAACGCAACCTGCACCACGGTCAGGTACCGCAGCAGCTCCTCGACGATCACGTCGACCGCACCGGGCTCGTTGCGGATCCGCTCGAAGTTCGACGGGTCGCGCAACAGCACCAGCGTGCCGAGCGCCAGCATGCTCGCGGATGTCTCGTACCCGCCCAGGAACACCCCGTCCGCCAGCCCGCCGAGCTCGATGTCGTCGAGGTCGTCACCCTGCTCGCGGATGATCGACCCGATCAGCCCGTCGCCGGGGTTCTCCCGCTGCTTGCGGACGATCTCGAACAGGAAGTCCCGCGACTCCGACGCCGAACCGAACACGCCGATCCCGCCCCCGGACAGGTCGAACCGGGCCGGTCCGAGCGCCCGGAACCGATCGCGATCGGACTCCTCGACGCCGAGCAGGTCCGCGATCAGCAGGAACGGCACATTGAAGGCGAAGTCCGCGACGATGTCGGCGACCGGGCCCTTGGCCTCCATCAGGTCCAGCTGGTCGTTGACGATCTTCTCGATCGCCGGCTCCAGCCGGGCCAGCTTGCGCTTGGTGAACTCTGGCGTCAGCAGCTTCCGCAGCCGCGTGTGGTCCGGCGGATCGGTGAAACCAAGACCCCCGATACCCTCCGACGGCTTGTTCGGGTCCGAGCCGACCAGCGGCCGGATGTCGTTGCTGAAGTTCGTGCTGTCGGCGAGTACGGCCTTCGCCTCGGCGTGACCACTCACGACGAAGACGTTGAGCCCGAACAGATGAGCCAGTTTGTGCACCGGCTCGGTCTCGCGCACCTGGGCCAGCTCGGGGACCGGATCGAGCCCCTCGCGGCGCAACGGCATCGAGACCTGGCGCGGGAACATCCGCATCTTCGACAGGTCGAGGCCACCCTTCCGGGTGGTCCTGTTGAGAATGCGGTTGCCGACCCATCTCTTCAGGTATGTCGCAACCATGACTTCCACGCGCCCTCTCTAAAACCCGCTGCCCCCAACGGCTGTGTAACTCAAAGCTAACCTCGCCGGGGACCAGACCTGATGGTGTTGGCACTACTCCGGTAGTGGCGTTGACACCACCATGGGAGGGGGCCATGGCGTGCCAGCTGAGACCTTGTCACGGACCGAGCCTCCACTGCCACCTGAAACCACCTGTACTCCGCCCTGGACTGCGACATGCCGTTCCTCGGGGAGGATTCAGGGAAAGTCCAGACGAAAGTCGGATGCGCCCTACATCACAAGGTAGTTGCCGCCGACCACTTCAGGTTCACAGATAGTACGGCGTGACGATCCGGAGCACGTCGGCGAGCTTTGTCTTGACCTGCTCGGCCTGCGGAATCCGTGTGAGTTTCTTCGCATCACCGACCCGCAGACCGTGGTCGGCGAGCACGTACAGCACCCGCAGGGTGCGGATCGTGTTCGTCACCTCGGGCGTGATCCCTTCGGCCGGTGGGTTCGACAGCTGCCGGATCGCCGGGTCGAGCCAGTCGGTCGCGTCGCTGCCGGTCAGCTCGTCGCGCGTCAGCGTCACCGCGAGCGCGTACCCGAGCCGGTCGTCCTCCATGTCCCGCAGCACGTACGGCGTCGGCGTCAGCAACCGCCCGATCCCGAGCCGCAGCATCTGCACCGGCTCCACCGCCGCATGCTGCCCGAGCGCCCCGAGCAGGTCCGCGCCGTGCGCCAGTGCGTGCAGCCAGCCGAGCTTCTCGTCGTACCCCCGGAGGTCCTCCTCCGCAACGTACCAGCGCTCGAACGGCGGCACCCAGCTCGGCTCGAAGACCCCGGCCGTCACGATCGAGTCCAGGATCAGCGGGGCGAACGTCCGGGCCTGGATCTCGGGGTCCGTGAACCGCGGCACCATCTCGTCGCCGAGCGCCCGCAACTGGTCCGCCGACAGCACACCGCGCCCGATCCAGGTCGCGAGCACCGAGTACGCGTGCCGGTCCCGTACGACGGGATCCGGGGACCGCAGCATCCCGGCCAGCTCGGCCACGAGCTCATCGAGCGGCCGCCCTTCGGGTACCGCGAAACCAGCCTCACGCACCTGCGCCCAGTCCGTCATGCGCGGCACCGTAATCCGTCGACGGGCCACTCGGCCAGCCCCGATTCAGGATGGGAAACGGCCCGTGGTTCATCCGGAGACCGGATGCACCACGGGCCGTCGCGGCCAGGACCCCTCAGCCCGGCCGGGCCCCTGCCCCGGTCAGGGCCCCTCAACTCCGACCGGGGTGGACTTGTTATGCGTCGCGCTTGCTCGCCGACACCAGGGCGATCGTCATCAGCGCGGCCGCCCAGCCGGCGAAGTACAGCAGCGCCCACCACGGGCTGAGCGCGAAGTCGCTGCCGCCCGCGCCCTGTCCGGCCAGACCGAAGTCCTGGCCCTGGTTGAGGAACGAGCTGCCGTTCGCGAACGGCGCCCACCTGGCCAGGTCGTCGCCGACCTTCGGGATCAGGTTGACCAGGTTCTCGACCAGCAGCGGCCAGAGGATCAGGATCGCGATCGCCCCGGCGCTCTGCCGGATCAGGATGCCGACCGCCACCGCGAACACGGCGGAGATCGAGAAGATCAGGCCTTGGCCGGCCAGCAGCCGCCACTCGGCGCCGGTGTTGATCGCCAGGTCCGCGTTGCTCGCGAACAGGCTGCCGATCCCCCAGGCGCCGAACGACGCGATCAGGCCGATGACACCGGCCAGGAACGCGACCACCGCGGTCTTGCCGAGCAGCAGCGCGGCACGCTGCGGAACGGCCTGGAAGCTGGTCCGGATGGTGCCGAACCGGTACTCCGTGGTGACGGCCAGCGCGGCCATCACCATCATCACCATCTGGCTGAGCTGCGCACCCGGCTGGGTGATGAAGATCGTCGCCTGCTGCTCCTCGGCGCCCTTGAGGAAGCCGGTCGTCAGAGCCGCGAAGCCCACGGTCAGCACGGCGGCGACGATCATGCACCACCACGGCGAGCGGGTGGAGAAGAGTTTGATCCGCTCGACTGCGATCACCGACATGTCAGTTGTCCTCCTTCGGACCCGCGGCCACCTCGGCGGCGTCAGGGGCGTCGAGCGAGGTCACAGCGGCGATCTCCTCGTGCGCGTGGTACTCGACCGAGTCACCGGTCATCTGCATGAACGCCTGCTCCAGCGAACCGCGCTGCAGCGTCAGCTCGTGCAGCACGATGCCGTGCGCGGCAGCCGCCTCGCCGATCTGGTCGGTGGTCAGGTCGCCTTCGACGAACAGCACCTTGCCCTGGTCCTCGACGTCCTCGATCCGGGTCGCCAGGTGCTGCTCGTTCAGCACGCCGGCGAACTGGTCGAGCTGCGGCGTCCGCACCTTCACCGTCGTACCGCTGGCGCGGTCGACGAACTCCTGGGTGGTGCTCTGCGCGATCAGCTTGCCGCGGCCGATGACGACCAGGTCCTCGGCGGTGAGCGCCATCTCGGACAGCAGGTGGCTGGAGACCAGCACGGTGCGGCCCTCGTCGGCCAGCCGGTGCATGAAGGTCCGGATCCAGACGATGCCCTCCGGGTCGAGACCGTTCACCGGCTCGTCGAACAGCAGCACCTCCGGGTCGCCGAGCAACGCGCCGGCGATGCCGAGCCGCTGGGACATACCCAGCGAGAAGGCGCCGGCCCGCTTGCTCGCGACCGACGTCAGGCCGACCATGTCGAGCGCCTTGTCGACCGATGACTTCGGCAACTTGTTGGACGCGGCCATCCACAGCAGATGGGCTCGCGCCGAGCGGTTCGGGTGCACCCACTTGGCGTCCAGCAGCGCGCCGACCTTGGTCAGCGGCCGGTGCAGGTCACGGTACCGCTGGCCGTCGATGGTGACTTCGCCGGACGTCGGGGTGTCGAGTCCGAGGATCATCCGCATGGTGGTGGACTTGCCGGCCCCGTTCGGGCCCAGGAAGCCGGTCACCCGGCCGGGTTTCACCTCGAAAGACAGGTTGTCAACGGCAACTGTCGCGCCGTATCGCTTGGTGAGGCCTTTTGCCTCGATCATCGCCGTGCTCCTCGTTCGGTGGCGTGAATAGTCCCGAGTCGGGCGGGTTGTGTCGTGATGAGATCAGTATCGAGGCCAGAGGGGTGCCAGGCATCGGACCCCGGGCGGATCCGGTGTGTCCACCCATGGGTTGATTCTGCCGTCGGGCCGCGGGCGGCTGCTATCGGTTATGCCCCTGACCACAACCCCGACGATCCCCCATACCGCGGGCGCGCACATCAGCCGAAAGTCGACGTACGCCGTACTTCGGTCGACCGTTCGTGGAAGTGACTACCAAAAGATGGGACTACCAAAAGATCAGTCGACGGGAACGCCGTACAGCACGAGGTTCTCGCTGTAGCGGTGCGTCTTGTGGTCGTACGAACCCGTGCAGGTCACCAACGCCAGCCGGGGCTTGGCCGCACCGTGGAACAGGTCGGCGGGCAGGGCCTGCTGCTTGTACGTCCGACGCGCGACGATGCGGTACCAGTGCTCGTCGCCGTCTCCACCCGTCACAGCGACCCTGGTACCCACAGGCACCTCGGACAGGGGCGCGAACACCCCACGCCCTTTGACGGTGTCCACATGACCAGCAAGCAGTACTGTGCCGCCAACAGCGCCCGGCGCCGCACCCGCGGCCCACCAGCCCACGTCTGCTGCCGACTGCGGCACTTGCAGCTGACCAGTGGCACCGGTCGCAACCGGCTGCACCGTCGCCTCCAGTACGCCGGGCAGCTTCAGACGCACAGGCGGTACGGCGGCCTCTCGGTCCGCCGTCGTCTTACCCGCGTCCGGGACCTTGCCGGTGTTGTTGGGCTGGCCGCCGAACAACATGATGAGACCTGCTGCCAGAGCGGCCATACCCAGAAGACGCCGCTTGACCGGGATCGCTTTGCCGACCAGGAGCAGCACCACACCGATCCCCATCAGGATCAGTGCGGCCCGGGTGCGCGCCAGCTTGGCGTCTGCCTCCTGGCCGCCCTCACCGGTCGGCACCACCGGCGTGGTGGTCTCGGCTTTGCAGGTACCTGTGATCGCGCGCTGATGCATCTGGATCACCGGTTTGGCGCCGTCGGCCACTGCCTCGACGGCAGGCGACGCACTGATCGGCAGCTCACCTTCGACCAGCGCGAGGTACTGCTGGTGCACCTGTCGCTGGAAAGCCAGCCACGCGGCGTCGTACGACTTGGTTCCGGCCTTGGCCGCCAGGAGGTCGAGCTGGCGGCGCTGGGCCGCCGAAGGTGCCGTCGGCAGCAGAATGTTGAGCCGCGTGGCGACGTCGAGCTCCTGCGCCGAGAGCTTGCGATGGTCACGTTCCAGCTGTCCGGCGACCCGCCGTACGCAGGTGGTCCGGCCCTTGGTCGTCGCCGTGTGGGCGGCGTCGATGATCGTCAGGTTGAGCTGGTGGGCGGTGTTGAGATAGGCGACATCCGGTTGCGGGTCGGCCGCGTTCGCCGGCTGCGACATTGCCAGAAAGCCGGCCACAACGAGAAGTAGCAGCGCGGGCACCCGGGCAATCCTCACAGGACCACGGTAAGAGAGCGGGCGGTCCGGGGTCCAGCCGAACGAAACGGCCCGCCGGTCGGAACCGGCGGGCCGTTTCGGGCAGATCCTGCGATCAGGCTGCGGCGTTCACCTCGGCCGGAGTGTCGGAGATGACCGACTCCCGGCGCTTGGACACGATCACGGCCGCGGCCAGGATCACCACGGCGACGACCGCGATGACGATCCGGAGCGGTGTGTTGGTGTCGTCGCCGATCGCGGACATCCCGACGACGGCCGGAGCGATCAGCACCGAGACCAGGTTCATCACCTTGATCAGCGGGTTGATAGCCGGGCCTGCGGTGTCCTTGAACGGGTCGCCGACGGTGTCACCGATGACGGTGGCCTCGTGCGCGGGCGAACCCTTACCGCCGTGGTTGCCGTCCTCGACCAGCTTCTTGGCGTTGTCCCAGGCACCACCGGAGTTGGCCAGGAAGACCGCCATCAGCGTGCCGGAGCCGATCGCACCGGCCAGGTAGCCGGCCAACGCCGCGGCGCCGAGACCGAAGCCCACGGCGATCGGCGCGGTCAGCGCGAGCAGACCCGGAGTGGCGAGCTCTCGCAGCGAGTCGCGGGTGCAGATGTCCACGACCTTGCCGTACTCCGGCTTGCCGGTGCCCTCCATGATCCCGGGGATGTCGCGGAACTGGCGACGGACCTCGTAGACGACCGCACCGGCGGCGCGGCCGACGGCGTTGATCGCGAGACCGGAGAACATGAACACGACCGCGGCGCCGAGGATCAGGCCGACCAGCGTGCCCGGGTTGAACACCAGCGCGTCCGCCTCGAACTTCGCGTAGTTCTCGGCCAGCGAGTTGCGGATCGCGTCGGTGTACGAGCCGAACAGCGCGGTCGCGGCCAGTACGGCGGTCGCGATCGCGATGCCCTTGGTGATGGCCTTCGTGGTGTTGCCGACGGCGTCCAGCTCGGTGAGGATCTGGGCCGCCTCGCCGTCCACGTCACCGGACATCTCGGCGATGCCCTGCGCGTTGTCGGAGACCGGTCCGAAGGTGTCCATCGCGACGATGACGCCGACGGTGGTCAGCAGACCACAACCGGCCAGCGCGATCGCGAACAGCGCGACCACGCCGGTCCCGCCCACCAGGAACGCGCCGTACACGGCCGCCGCGATCACCACGGCGGTGTAGACGGCGGACTCGAAGCCGACCGAGATACCGGACAGGATCACGGTCGCGGCGCCGGTCAGCGACGACTTGCCGACGTCCTTGACCGGCTTGTCCTCGGTGCCGGTGAAGTAACCGGTCAGCGCCAGGATGACGGCCGCCAGCACGATGCCGATGATCACCGAGAAGGTCGCGATCAGCCGCGGGTCGCCGTCGGTCGCGGCGATCGACTCGGTCGCGCCGGTGAGGTCCTTGAAACTGCTCGGCAGGTACACGAACGCCGCCACCGCACAGAGCACACCGGACACGACCGCGGAGATGTAGAACGCGCGGTTGATCGTGCGCAGACCGTTCTCGCCGGTCCGCGGACGGGTCAGGAAGACACCGAGCACCGCGGTGAGCGCGCCGATGGCCGGCACGATCAGCGGGAAGATCAGGCCCTGCTCGCCGAACGCGGCCTTGCCGAGGATCAGCGAGGCCACCAGCATCACGGCGTACGACTCGAACAGGTCGGCCGCCATACCGGCGCAGTCACCGACGTTGTCGCCCACGTTGTCGGCGATCGTCGCCGCGTTCCGGGGGTCGTCCTCGGGAATGTTCTGCTCGACCTTGCCGACCAGGTCGGCGCCGACGTCGGCAGCCTTGGTGAAGATACCGCCGCCGACCCGCATGAACATCGCGAGCATCGCGGCACCGAAGCCGAAGCCCTCGAGCACCGTCGGGGCGTCACCCTTGAACAGCAGCACGACCAGCGCGGCGCCGAACAGGCCGAAGCCCACGGTCGCCATGCCGACGGTGCCGCCGGTGCGGAACGCCACCCGCATCGCCGGGTCGCGGCCTTCGTCCCGCGCGGCCGCGGCGACCCGGACGTTGGCGCGCGTCGCGAGCCACATGCCCAGGTAGCCGATCGCGGCGGAGAAGCCCGCGCCGACCAGGAAGAACACGGAGCGGAAGATCTTCAGCGTGGTCTCGTTGCCGCCGTCGGTGTGCGCCGGCAGCAGGAACAGCAACAGAAACGCGACCACGGCGAAGATCGACAATGTCCGGAACTGCCGGTTCAGGTACGCCGAAGCGCCTTCCTGAACCGCCGCGGCGATCGTCTTCATGTTCTCGGTGCCATCGTTCGCGGCAAGCACCTGGCCCCGGAAGACCATCGCAATGACGACCGCGAGAATCGCGATCACCCCGACGACGATCACCAGTGTGGTGTTGCTCGACGAAAGATCCACCGCTTGTGGAGCAAGCAGCGCGGACATCCGTCCTCCTTGTAGGCAACCCATCCAGGCGTGACGGCCCCCGTCTGCCGCAACCGAAGGGTTGGGGAAATACGACACAGCGCCAGTGGCCTGGCGCGGTGGGTTACTCTAACGGGTTCCCGACCAGACCTGACGACAGGGTGGTCTACGCCATACCCGGTCGCCCCGGCAAGTGCTGCGCCGGAACCTGGGCGGAACGATCACCGAACGTAGTGAGGTGGACACCGTTTCGCTTGGTCAGATCGCCGAGGCGACGTCCGGGTGGATGTCGAAGACCTTGGTCAGGCCGGTGATCCGGAAGATCTTCAGCAGCCGTTCCTGGGTACAGACCAGGGACAGGGATCCGTCATGGGTGCGCACCCGTTTCAGTCCGCCGACGAGAACGCCGAGGCCGGTGGAGTCCAGGAACTCCACGCGTTCCAGGTCGATGACGAGGTCGTAGACCCCTTCTTCGACGAGCGCGGCGATCTTCTCGCGGAGCTTCGGTGCGGTGTAGACGTCGATCTCCCCCGCCACCTCGATGACGGTGCGCCCGCCCTCGGCGCGCGCGGTCAGCGACAGATCCACTTCGGCCTCCGATCCCGTGAACTGCTGCATTCAACCATGTACGGACCGTGAGTGAGACCCGTTGCCGAAAACTCTTTCATCTCGCCCACCCGAAGTCGATTCCCCTCCGGAAAAAGGCCGTGCATCCGAACGTGCATCTCTCAGTTGGTCCTCAGCAGCGCTCTGTCGGCGCCAGGGCCTAGGGTGCCGGTATGCGTGCAGGTGGTGAGGCGGCTGCTGTCCTGAAGCGCCTGGCCGCCGGTCGCGACGACCGGCTGACGCATGTCGAGTCGGTGCCGCCGCGGGTCGGTCAAACGTGTGACTGGCCGCGCTGGGTCCCGCCCGAGGTCCTCGACCAGCTACGGGATGCCGGGATCGCGGCCCCGTGGACCCATCAGGTGGCGACGGCCGAGGCGGCGTACGCCGGAAAGCACGTGGTGGTCGCGACCGGGACGGCCTCCGGCAAGTCCCTCGGGTACCTGCTGCCGGCCTTTGCCACGTTGAGCATCGCGCAGGCGGCCTCACCACACCGCCGAACTGCGTCGGTTCTGTACTTGTCTCCGACCAAGGCGCTCGCCCACGACCAGCTCCGCGCGGTCTCGGCGTACACAGTGCCCGGTCTGCGGGCCACGACGCTGGACGGCGACTCGGAGCGGACCGAGCGCGACTGGGCGCGCGACCACGCGACGTACGTGCTCAGCAACCCGGACATGCTGCACCGGTCCGTCCTGCCGAACCATCAACGCTGGGCGCGCTTCCTGGGCTGCCTGCAGTACGTCGTGGTCGACGAGTGCCACCACTACCGCGGCGTCTTCGGTGCGCACGTCGCCGGCGTACTGCGGCGGCTGCGGCGGGTGTGTGCGCAGTACGGCGCGCATCCGATCTTCGTCTGCGCCTCGGCGACGGTGGCCGAGCCGGCGCTGTCAGGCGAGCGTTTGACCGGGCTGCCGATGGAAGAGGTGGTCGAGGACGGCTCTCCGCGCGGCGGCGTCGCTTTCGGTCTGTGGGAGCCGCCACTGACCTCTCTGCACGGCGAGAACGGCGCACCGGTACGTCGGTCCGCGACGGCCGAGGTGGCGGACCTCCTGACCGATCTGGTCGTCACAGGTGTCCGTACGGTCGCCTTCGTCCGATCGCGGCGTGGTGCCGAGTCGGTCGCGATGACGGCCCGGGAGAACCTGGCCGAGGCCGACCCGACGCTGATCGACCAAGTATCGGCGTACCGGGCCGGCTACCTCCCTGAGGAGCGTCGGCGGCTCGAAGGGATGCTGCAGAGCGGAGAGCTCACTGGCGTCGCCGCGACGAACGCGCTCGAGCTGGGCATCGACATTGCCGGGCTGGACGCCGTACTGCTCTCCGGCTGGCCCGGCACGCGTGCGTCGCTCTGGCAACAAGCTGGACGTGCCGGCCGCGCAGGCGGCGACGCGGTGGCGTTGCTGATCGCACGGGACGACCCGCTGGACACCTACCTGGTGCGACATCCAGCAGCGATCTTCGGCCGCCCGGTCGAGGCGACGGTGTTCAACCCGCAGAACCCGTACGTGCTCGGTCCTCAACTGTGCGCCGCCGCCCAGGAGCTGCCGCTGACTCCCGACGACTTCGAGGTCTTCGGCGAGACCACGTCTGCTGTCATCGCGCAACTGGTGCGGCAAGGCGCGCTGCGGGAACGGCCGCACGGGTGGTTCTGGACACGCCGCGAGCGCGCCGTCGACGCGATCGACATCCGGTCGGCCGGCGGGAAGACAGTGCAGATCGTGGAGGACCGGACCGGTCGTCTGCTCGGTACGGTCGACGGCGGCTCGGCCCACGCCTCCGTCCACGAGGGTGCCGTCTACGTCCATGCGGGTGAGTCGTACCTGGTGCGCTCGCTCGACCTCGAGGAGCATGCCGCGGTGGTCGAGCCGGCCTCTCCGGACTACACGACCTTCGCGCGGGACGTCACCGAGATCAGCATCCTCGCGACCGAGGAGACGTGCTCGTGGGGTACGGCGGAGTTGTCGCGCGGCTGGGTCCAGGTGACGAGCCAGGTCATCTCGTTCCAGCGCAAGCTGATCGCGACCGGCGACGTACTCGACGAACAGCCGCTCGACCTGCCGGAGCGCACGCTGCGCACCAAGGCGGTGTGGTGGACCATGCCTGACACCGTTGTCGAGAGCCTCGGGCTGGACGACGTACCGGGAGCGGCCCACGCCGCCGAACACGCGTCGATCGGCCTGCTCCCGCTCTTCGCCACCTGCGACCGCTGGGACATCGGCGGCGTCTCCACCGCCCGCCACGCCGACACCGGCCAGCTGACCGTCTTCGTGTACGACGGCCACCCGGGCGGCGCCGGATTCGCCGAACACGGGTACGCCGCGGCGCGCGAGTGGTTGACGGCGACACGCGAGGCGATTGCACACTGTGAATGCACGGAGGGATGCCCTTCGTGCGTACAGTCGCCCAAGTGTGGGAACCAGAACAACCCACTCGACAAGAGCGGCGCGGTGGCGCTGCTCTCAGCACTACTGAGCAGTGAGGCCTGAGAGGCCGGCGCTGAGGCCGGCGGAGAGGCGGGTCACGATGGCCGTTCTCGGAGTTGTCCTGATCGTCCTGGCCGTGTTGTTCGGGCTGGGCGTCTCGGTCTCGTCGACCGCTTCCACGAAGCTGGAGGTCTTCGGCGTCGACTTCGGCGTCTCGGTGCCGACCGTCTACTTCCTCGGCGCGGTCACCGGTGCCGCCCTGGTCGTCGGCCTCTGGCTGCTGAAGAAGGGCCTCGGTCGCGACCTGCGCCGCCGCAAGGAGATGCGCGAACTGCGCGCCCAGGCGACGAACGGCGCCCCTGCGGTCACCTCGACTGCGGGCAGTGACACGGTCGGCGGCGAGATCACGCAGAGTGATGCATCCGCGGACCTTCCCGCCAGTGTCGACAGCACCGGCGACACCCCCACCGACGAGCGCCTGGCCACCGAGCGGGAGCTGGCGCCGGACCCCAAGGACACCAAACAGCACCACTGACCACTCTGTTGCCTAGGGCATCAACTCTGCACTGACGACTACCGGCATCCCATCGGATTGCCGTAAGATCTCGAACGTCTCACGACCTCCGCACGGCGATCACACGGCGAGCCACCGACTCGATGTAGATGCCTTGCGCAACGAACTTCGCCTGGCAGTTAGTTGCCATTGGCATCAAGTTTCCGGAGATCGGCATAACCCCCTCGGTCACACCTGTGCCTTACTGGTTGTGGCGTCAACGTCGCGCTGAGTCACTGCCGGCATACCCGGCTCGCGCCACGGGGTCCCGACGACCTGACGTCATGAGATGGCACGACCTCTGGAGGTTGTCTTGATCATCCGAAAGCTGTTCAGCCGCACCGGCGTGGTGGTGCTCGCGGTCAGCGTGGCCATCGCCACGGCGATCCCGGCCCAAGCCGCGAACCCGGCACCCAGTGGTTCGAAGACCCCGGGCGTATCGGTGGGTGTGGCACAACAGATCGCCACGCGCTCCGACACGCGCTACTGCCTGACGTTCGTCGCGGCCGACAAGGTCCCGATGGCGGTCATGATGGCGTGCGCCCCGGGCAAGGAAGGCAAGACCCAGGAGTGGATCTACACCGAGTCCGGCCAGCTGCAGGTCGCGATGAGCAAGAGCGTCGGTGGCGCCCTTGCGAAGACCGGAGCCTGCCTGGACAGCGGCGCGGACCTGGCCAAGGTGCCGGCTTCCGCTCCACTGCTGGTCCTGCCCTGCCGTAGCGGCGACGGGCAGAAGTGGAACTACGACGAGGACACCGGCACGTTCGTGAACGAGGCCAGTGGGCTCGCCCTGACGTCACTGCTTGGCAAGGGGAAGGCCAAGCAGGCACAACCGACCGGCACGATGAGCACTGCCGGCACGCCGATCCAGGCCTGGAGCGGTCTTCCGGTGCCGGGGCTGGACATCCTCGGCGCGGTCCTGGCCCTCGTGAACGCGCTGCTGGCATCGCTGGGCCTGGCCCTGCCGCTGCCGATCGCGGGCGCGGCCGCCAGCCTGCTGTCGCTGCTCAGGCCGCAGGTTCCGATCCCGGCCCAGATGACGACGCTGCCGAAGCAGATGATGCAGCTGGCTCAGAGCTGAGTCGATTTCGACACCGACCAACGAGAGGACGGCCGGCCCCGACATCGTCGGGGCCGGCCGTTTCTCACTCCTTGTCTCTCGCGTTGTCTCCGGCGGTGGGCCAAGCGGTGCTCGGGGATGAGTTCCGGGATGCCCCGCTGCTTGCGCGTCAGCGGGAGCCCGGCATCGTCACCGCGCGGCCACTGTCACCACCAGCACCAGCAATGCCCGAGCAGGTCGTGGACAAGGCAAGCGACTCCATGGAGCAGGCTCACGTCTTTCACCTCCGATCCGCTGATCCGAACGGCTAGACAGTAGCTCGCCTTGTCACCCTCTGTATCTACTCCATTACCTGTTGTCGCAGAACCTTGAGCATCCTTTAACTCTTCCGCAACGCATCAGGCGGGATCCGAACTTGACAGTTCACACATGGTTGCCTACAGCACCTGACAACGTTCTTCTCAGGGTTGGGAAAAAGTCTTCACATAGTCGCGGATGAGTGCCAATGTTTGACCGGCATGTCACTGGCACTGTGCTGGACCACTTCTGCAAGGAGCCCTGATGCGATCACTCTCGCGGTTGACCACCGCCGGCGTACTCGGCGCCGCGGCCCTCGCCCTGCTCACCGGATGCCTCGGCTCGTCCGACTCCGGCAGCGGCGACCAGGACGCGAACCGGAACGCCGACGCCAAGAAGGTCGAGCTGACCTTCGGGTCGAACTCGGTCAAGGGCGGCAAGAGCAGCGCCGGGGCAACCTTCATCCAGGACGTGCTGATCCCGAAGTTCGTCGCCGAGCAGAAGGGCAAGGGGGTCGACGTCACGGTCAAGTTCCAGGGCGACGGCTCCGACGACGAGGTCTACAAGCAGAAGCTCTCCCTCGACCTGTCGAACAAGTCCGGACCGGACCTGTTCCAGATCGACGGCATCTGGGTCGGCGAGTTCGCCCAGGCCAACTACATCAAGCCGCTCACCGAGACCGTCGGCGACGCCGCGAAGGTGGACGACTGGGACGGCTGGAAGCAGATCCCGGAGTCGGTCCAGGCGCTCGGCAGCTACAACGGCCAGCGGTACGGCGTACCCGGTGGCACCGACGGCCGCGTCCTGTACTTCAACAAGAAGCTGTTCCAGCAGGCCGGACTGCCCGCCGACTGGCAGCCGAAGTCCTGGGACGACATCATCTCCGCAGGTCAGGCGCTCAAGAAGATCGCCGGCGTGACGCCGATCCAGATCAACGCCGGCACCGCGATGGGCGAGGCGACCACCATGCAGGGCATTCTGCCGCTGCTGGTCGGCACCGGCGCGACCGTGAACTCCGACGGCAAATGGCTGGGCAACACGGCGCAGCTGCGCGAGGTCCTGGACTTCTACCACCAGGTGTACTCGACGGGCCTCGGTGATCCGGTGCTGCAGCGCGAGGCCAAGGGCCGGGACAAGTCGTTCGCCGAGTTCGCCGCGAACAAGATCGGCATCCTGCTCGAAGGCGACTACTTCTGGCGCAGCGTGGTCGAGCCCAAGGAGGGCGTCGCGAAGATGGCCGACCGGGACACCGCCGTCGGCTACGCGCTGATCCCGGCCCGGCAGCCCGGTGCCGGCGTGAAGGGTCAGGACTTCGTCTCGATGTCCGGCGGCGGCGCGACGGCGATCAACCCGAACACGAAGTTCCCGCAGCAGGCCTGGGAGTTCCTGCAGTTCATGAACTCCGCGGAGATGGTGAAGGAGTCGCTGGACGGCGCCGCCAAGATCACGCAGCGGTCCGACGTCAACAGCGAAGTACTGAAGAGCGACCCGATGCTGAGCTTCGTCGCCGAGAAGGTGCTGCCGATCACGCAGTACCGCCCGGGCCGGGCCGAGTACCCGAAGATCTCCGCGGCACTGCAGCAGGCGACCGCGGACGTGGTCGGCGGTAAGTCGACCGACGCTGCGGCCCAGGCCTACGAGAAGGCCGTCGAGGCCGCTGCGGGCGGCAAGGACAAGGTCACCAGTAACTGATGACGTCAGCTACCGCACCCGCGCGGGGTCGTGCCCCCGCGCGGGACGTCGCGGGCCTCGGGGTCGGCCGCGCACTCGGCTTCGTCGCGCCCGCGATGCTGCTGATCGGCGCGTTCCTGATCTTCCCCGCGCTCTGGACCATCTACATCGGCATCACCAACTACCGGTTGACCGGCGTCGAGGCCGTGTCGCCGTCGATGGTCGGCCTGTCGAACTACACGAAGGCGCTGAACGACGCGCTCTTCCACAACGCGTTGTGGCTGACGCTGCTGTTCGTGCTCGGCTCCGCGATCATCGGGCAGAACATCCTCGGTTTCACACTCGCGTGGGTTCTGCGCCGCGCCCGCCCGGTGGTCCGCCGTACGGTCGAGGCCTTCACGCTGCTGGCCTGGATCCTGCCGTCGACCGTGGTCGCGTACCTGTGGGTCGCGTTCTACGACCGCGACGGCGGCACGCTGAACAGCATCCTGGGTACGCCGGGGACCGCGTGGCTCATCGACTACCCGATGGCGTGCCTCGTGGTGTTCAACACGTGGCGCGGTACGGCGTTCTCGATGATGCTCTACTCGTCGGCGCTGCAGGCCGTCCCGCCGTCCCAGCTCGAGTCAGCGCGGATGGTCGGGGCGTCCGGGTGGCAGACGCTGCGGGACGTGGTGTTCCCGCACATCCGCGGGCATGTGCTGACCAACACGCTGCTGATCTCGCTGTGGACAGCGAACGACTTCTCACCGTTCCTGCTCACCAAGGGCGGGCCGAACCACGAGTCCGAGACAGTGCCGGTCTACATCTACAACGTGGCGCTGCAGGGCGGTGAGCTCGGGTACTCGTCGGCGATCTCGTTCCTGCTGCTGATCGCGAACCTCCTGGTCTCACTGGTGTACCTGCGACTCTTGCGGAGGCGCTCATGAGGCCCGGGTACGTCGTACGCCGGATCGGGTTCTACGTCCTGATCTGCGCGATCACGCTGTTCTTCGCCGTACCGATGCTGTGGATCGCGTCGGCGCCGTTCGACGCCTCGCCGGGCCTCGGGGTGCACTGGCCGGACTGGACGCTGGAGAACATCCGCAAGACGCTCGACCACCCGTATGCGATGCACTCGATGGTCAACTCGCTGCTGATCTGCGTGACGACCGCGGTCGCGGTGACTGCCTTCGCCGCACTGGCTTCCTACGCGCTGTCGCGAGTGCGGATCCCGGGCCGAGACGCCTTGCTGTACGGGTTGCTGCTGCTCTCCTCGGTCGTCACCGGCACGGCGGCGATGGTGCCGATCTTCGTGATGATGTTCCAGCTCGGGCTGATCGACTCCCGGTTCGGCGTCGCGCTGGTGATGACCGGCGGCCTGTTGCCGGCCGCGATCTTCATCCTGAAGGACTTCGTCGACGCGGTCCCCAAGTCCTACGAGGAGTCGGCGCGGGTCTTCGGCGCGTCCACCGGCCAGATCCTGCGGGACGTCGTACTCCCGGTCGCGCGGCCCGGGCTCGCGACCATCATGGTGTGGGCGTTCGTCAACTCCTGGGGCAACTTCCTGGTGCCCTTCCTACTCATCCGATCGATCGACAAGCAGCCCGGTGCGGTGCTGATGCAGACGCTCACCGACGAAGGCGGCAGCGTGAACCTGCAAGTGCTGCCGGTGTTCTCGCTGCTGTTCTCGATCCCGGTCGTCGTGCTGTACCTGCTGGTGAACTCGCGGTATGGGTTCCGCTTCCACGGAGGGATCAAGAGCTGATGGCGGGCATCGACATCGAAGGCCTCGCAACCGTCTATCCGAACGGCGTCCGCGCCGTCGACGGGCTGGACCTGCACGTGGCCGACGGCGAGTTCTTCGCCCTCCTCGGTCCGTCGGGCTGCGGCAAGACCACGCTGCTTCGCACGATCGCCGGCCTGGAGGCCGCGAGCGAAGGCACCGTACGCATCGACGCGACCGACGTCACCCGCACCGAGCCGGGCAAGCGCGGCGTCGCCATGGTCTTCCAGGACTACGCGCTCTTCCCGCACATGAGCGTCTCCGAAAACATCACCTACCCCTTGAAGGTACGCCGGGTCGCTGCCGCCACTCGTCTGGAGGTCGCGTCGCGCACCGCGGGCGAACTGTCGTTGGACGGCCTCCTCGAACGCAAGCCCGGGCAGCTGTCCGGCGGTCAGCAGCAACGTGTCGCTCTCGCCCGTGCGATCGCGTCCGAAGGCAAGGTCCTGCTGCTCGACGAGCCGCTGTCGAACCTCGACGCGCGGCTGCGCCTCGAGGCCCGTACGTTCCTGAAGAAGCTCCAGCGCGACCTGGGCATCACGACGGTCTTCGTCACCCACGACCAGGCCGAGGCCCTCGCGCTCGCCGATCGCATCGCGGTCATGGACTCGGGCAAGCTCCGGCAGCTGGGGTCTCCACGTGAGGTGTTCGCCCGGCCGGCCAACACGTTCGTGGCGAACTTCATCGGCTCGACCCCGATGAACCTCCTTCCCGGAAAGGTCCTGGGCGACGGCACGGTCTCCGTCGCGGGCGGTTCGTTGCCCGCGACAACCGTCTCCACGCCGGCGGACGCCGAGGTCACGGTCGGCATCCGGCCCGAGTACCTGACTCTGTCGACCGGCGACGTCTCCGGGCCCAGCCTCCGCGGCGAGGTCGTCGTCGCCGAGAATCTCGGCACCCAGTCCCTCGTCAGCGTCGACTGCGACGGCACCCTCATCGGTGTCACGGTGCCCGAGGAAACCGAGCCCGCCCCCGGCGCCCCGGTAGCCCTCACCGCCCCCGCCTCCCGAGTCCTCCTCTACACCCAGGAAACCGGCGAACTCCTCAACTCCGCAGACCACACAGCCGGAGCCCGCTCGTGAACCGGAGCCCGTTCGTGAGCAGGAGTTCGTTCGTGCGCTGGGAGATCGCCTGATGGCTGTCACGTCGTACCGTCGGCGCTGGACACTCGACGACCGCGCCGAGTCGGTCTGGCATTCGCTGCCGGTCGACATCCCGGCCGACTGCCCAGGCCTGCTCGTCACCCTCACCGTCCCGCCGGTCGAAGGCGCCGTCATCGACATCGGCTGCGAAGGCGCGGCCGGGTGGCGCGGGTGGTCCGGCGGCGCTCGTCAAACCTTCGCGATCACCCCGGAGGCGGCCACCCCCGGCTACGTAACCGGGGAACTCGAACCAGGCACCTGGTGGGTCGTCCTCGGCCTCCACCGAGTACCGGTCGAAGGCGTTGAGCTCCTCGTCGAAGCAGTCACCGGCCCAGTCGACACCATCCCCGGCCTCACGGAGTACGCCGACGCCTCGGCCGCAATCGCCGTACCCGCGCGACCACCGCGCCGTACTCTCCCCGCATCCCCCGGCCTGAAGTGGATCGCGGGCGACTTCCACGCTCACTCCCTCCACTCCGACGGCTCGACCCCGATCGCGAACCTCGCCGCACTCGGTCTGTCGGCCGGCCTCGACGTACTGGCTGTCACCGACCACAACACCGTCTCCCACCACGCCGAACTCCCCTCGCTCAGCAAACGCTTCGGCCTCGGCCTCATCCCCGGCCAGGAAGTCACCACCGACACCGGCCACGCCAACGCCTTCGGCGCCATCGGCCCGATCGACTTCCGCCAACCCGCTGCTACGTGGGTGGGTGAGGTCGCCAACCGCGGGGGTCTCCTCTCGATCAACCATCCGCTCGGCGGCGACTGCTCCTGGCGCCACCCGCTCCCCGAGCACCCACCGCTCGCTGAGATCTGGCACTCCTCCTGGCTGGACCACACCTGGGGCGGGCCCATCGCGTGGTGGCAGGCCTGGGGCCTCGAAGGCACGACGCCCATCGGCGGCAGCGACTGGCACAACCCGACGTCCATCACGCCACCCGGCTCGCCCACGACCTGGATCGCCGTGGACGCTTCCGCCGAAGGCCCCGACGAACTCCCCGCCGCCACCCTCGAAGCCCTAGCGGCCGGCCGTACCGCCCTGTCGTGGTCCTACACCGCCCCCGTCCTGGTCCGCGCCGACGACGAACTCATCGCCCTCGACGCCGCTAACTCGCTGGTCATCTCCCCCGACGGCACCCGCCACGCCATACGCACCGACAGAGCTCACCTCCCCGCCAGCCCCGGGCCGCATCTCCTCATCACTCACACCGGCAAGCTCCTGTCCACCTGCACCTAGTCGGACAGGGCGTCCAGTTGGTCCAGGAGCCAGCGAGGGCCAGTGGTGGTCGCGCCGATGGGTTCGACTCGCTGCCGCAGGCCGCGGTCCGCGGTGACAACAGTGACGGCTGGATGCTGTGACTGCGCAACGACCTCCGCCGTCACACTCACGATGGTGTCGTCACCGGAACCCGACGCCAGCACCACCCGAACGTGACCGGTCTCAGGCGCGCCATCCCCCGACACCGCCCGGCACGCAGCGCCCTCCAGCACGACGACGAGGTCCGTGTCACGCAACCGCTCTTGCAACGCCGTCAGCCGGGTCAGCAACCGCCGAGCCGCACCAACCCGATCCCGCCACCACCCGTCCGGGCGTGACCCGACAACGTTCGCAGCATCAACGACAACGACCTGACTCCGTCCACCATCCACCCCGCCAGTCTGCCCCTCCATGCACACCAGCGACGGCATCCAGCTGGCGCGGGTCATGACGGCGCCAACGGTGTCGTGCGGTCTGGTTGGAACTCGGGTTCAGGCGGGTTGCATGGTGAGTCTCGTACTGAGGTCCCAGACCTGCTGTTGGATCCTGGCGTTGTAGGCGTCCGGGTGAGCCCGAGCGACGCTGGTGCGGTCGTAGAACTGCCCGGTGACGCCTTCGAGTTCGGGGGCGAGGATGAGACGCAAGGTCGCGTTCAGTCCTGTTTCGAGGGAGTCGATGCTGTACCCGACCGAGTCCATGACCATCTTGGTCGGCATGTACGTGGCCGGGTGTAAGGCGTTGACAGTGACGCGCTGGGGGTCGAGTCGGCCGGCGAGCACGAATCCGGTGGTGATCATCGCCAATTTGGACTGACCGTAGGCGCGCACGCCGGTATAACCGTGTTCGAGCGACGGATCCTCGAGATCGATCGGGCTCTGGCCGATCGAGGCGACGTTGACGATGCGTGCGGGCGCACCGCGGTCGAGCAGCGGCAGGAGATGCTGGGTCAGGGCGAACGGAGCGAGATGGTTGACCGCGAAGCGGAGCTCGTTCCCGTCGACGGTGACTCGACGGTCCGACCCCTCGGGTTCGCCGGCACCGATGCCGGCGTTGTTGACCAGCACAGAGAGGTGATCGGACAGCCCGGCGATCTCGTCGGCCACGCGATGTACCTGCGCCAGCTCGGAGAAGTCAGCTCGGACTGTCTGGATCGACGCTTGCGCATCGGCCAGCGAGCCGGCCAGATCGTCGAGCCGAGCTTGGTCCCGCCCATGGAGGATGAGACGTGTCGCGGGTTCGTGTGCCAGCGCGCTGCTGAGCGACCGCCCCAGACCGTCGGTTGCTCCGGTGACGACGATGACCCGTTCGGGCATCCCTACTCCTTCCCAGGGTGTTCGGTCAGCAGTTGCTCGAGGGCGGCGATGTCGTCTTCGTCGAGCAAGCGCTCGGTGGCGAGAATCCGGTACCAGATCAGACCGAACACCACGTCGGCGGCGAATGCGCCGGTCAGACGATCGGGCTTGTCGCCACGTGCCGCGGCGCGCTCCACGATGGTCTCGAGCGCCGCCCTGCGCTTGAGCAGGAAACCATCGCGGAAGCGCCGGCGGAAGTCGGCGTCGCGCTGCGCCTCGGCCATCAAGGAGCGCAGGACGGGAGCCACGCCTGGGAACGCCATCAGGGCCGCGGAGTCCTGCAGGAACGCGTCCAGCTCAGCCTCGAACGAGCCCTGATCCGCCGTCGAGACCTTCAGATCGGCCTTGAGCGCCAAGGCTTCGAGCAAGACGTCTGCCTTGGTGGGCCACCAGCGGTACACGGTCTGCTTGCCCGCTCCGGCGCGGGCGGCGATGCCTTCGATCGTGAGATCTGGGTAGCCGACCTCGGTGGTGAGCTCGTAGGCCGCTGTGAGGATCGCGAGTCTGGTCTGCTCGCTACGCCTGCGGCCACGAGCGGGCGTCGTAGCACTGCTCATGAGCCTCACCCTAGCCCTAACGAGACGCAACGTCTAGAAATAGTGCTACCGTTGGCGAGACGCAACGTCTCGAATTGAGGAGTCAGCATGTCTTCAGCACTTGTCATCGGTGGCACGTCGGGGATCGGCCTGGCGGTCGCCGAGCAACTGGCCCGTCGGGGAGGCGTGGTCCACATCGCCGGCCGCAACCCCGAACGCTTGGAGAAGGCGATGACGGCCATCGATGCCGCCGTACCCGGCGAGGTCCAGGGACACGTTCTCGACGCGGCCGACGCCGAGGCGGTCGCTGCGCTCGCAGCGAGCATCGGCCCGATCCGCCACCTGGTCATCACCCTCGCGGGCAGCGGCGGGGCCGGTCCGCTCAGCGACCTTCCCCTGGACGGCCTGCGGCAGGCGTTCGATGAGAAGTACTGGCCAACGCTCATCGCGCTCCAGGCCACGCTCGCCCACCTCACTGCGGACGCCTCGATCACGCTCGTCGGCGCAGTCACCGCACGAGCCGCCATGCCCGGAACGGCCGGAATCGGATCCCTCAACGCCGCCATCGAAGGCCTCATCCAGCCACTTGCCGCCGAACTGGCGCCTGTCCGCGTGAACGCCGTCTCGCCCGGTTACGTCGACACACCCTGGTGGGACGGACTCGCCCCTGAGGCACGAACCGCTTTCTTCAAGCAGGCAGCCGAAAGCTTGCCCGTCAAGCAGATCGCCACGGCCTCGGACATCGCCGAGGCAATCGTGCTACTGGCCACCAACCCCAACATCACCGGAACCGTCATCGAAACAGATGGCGGTGCACGCCTCACCGCCTAACCCACCCACAGCCACCGACCCACCACGACCACCAACCTCCGGCGAGCCGCGGACTTCGCGGCTCGGGCCGGCGTTGCCCGGTCCTGGGCTCGGGGCCTAGTCGAGGAGCCAGCCGTTTCGTTCCGCGATGTCGACGGCGTCGGAGCGGGTGTGTGCGCCGGTCTTACCGATCGCCGACCAGAGCCGGGTACGGACGACCCGCTCGGACACGTCGAGTTCCTGCGCCATGACGGCAACCGATCCACCGTCGCGCGCCGCGCGCAGTGTGTCGGTCTCGTCCGCGTTCAACGGAGTCTCGGAGTACCTGAGGTTCTCGGCCGCGAGGTTCGCGTCGACCACGCGCAGACCAAGGTGCACCCGCCGTACCGCATCCGCCAGCTGCGGCACCGGACTGCCCTTCAACGCGAAACCCTTCGCCCCGGCATCGAGCCCGCGACGCAGATGCACCGGCCGACCGTACGTCGTGAGCATCACGACCCGGCACTCCGGCATCGACGTACGCAACCTGGTCGTGACGGTGATGCTGTCGCTGCCCGGACCGCCCGCATCGACCAGCGCGACGTTCGCGCGGTGCCGCTTGGCCGCACCGACGACATCGTCAGATCGGTTGAGCTCGGCAACGATCTCCAGATCGCGCTCGCGCTCGAGACCGCTGCGAAGCAAGCCTCGGCTGAGGATCTGGTCGTCGACCAGCAGCAGCCGAATCCGGTTGGGCAAACGAGCCTCCGAGGTAACCGACCGGGCGTCGGGGAAGTACGTCCGGGAAGATGAGCTGTACTCGGTTCCCGATCATGGAGCGCCCTCCCGTACGTCGTCCACATCAACGCGGCATCTCTACCAGATTGCGACCAGATCGCGATCACACCAGAACCGAGCGCGCAACGAGTGGTTGACGAGACGAGATCACAACGGCCCGGCACGCGCCGCCGCGGTCAGAGTCGGACGCGTCACGCGGAGGTCTAGCTCAAGCGCCACTTCAACAGTCACGGCGCCGGCCGCGACAACACACTCAGCCAGCCGCACCTTGTTGAGCACCGCGATCCGCTCTGCCGTCACACACGGTGCCGCGGGCAGCGCGTTGCCCTCAGACTGCTCAGGAGATTCCAGCTGCCCGTTGGAGCCGACGGGCAGGGCAGCGCGGAGGGACTGAGCGGTTCCGCGGGACTGAGCGGTTCCGCGGGACTGACCGGTGCCGAGTGATGCGGTCTCGAGGGATTGGTCTGTGGCGAGGGACTGGGCGGCGCTTAGGGCGGTTAGGTCGGCTGCGGCGGTGAGTTTGTGGCGGGCGGTCGAGATCGCTGACCAGAGGATTGCTGCGGTTACGGCTGTGAAGAGGAGCATGGCGGCGAAGAGGGTGTGGAGTGTGGCACTGCCTCGTTCGGTGCGGGTCATGGCGTGTCCGGTTCCGCTTGGAGGGTGGCGGTTGCTGTCAGGCGGGTGGGAGACAGGAAGTCGAGGAGGGGTGGTTTGTGGGCGGGAGTGGCGGTGACTGTCACTTGGATGTCTGATGCGTCGCGATGGATGACGATCGTCCCGGCGGGCACGGTGCGGTGACCGATCGCCTTTGCCTGATCGACCGACTCACCACGTGCGACAGCCCGAGCTACGTCGCGGGCGGCGTCGATGCAGCGGATGTTCAGCACGACGAGACCGACAGACCAGATCCCCAACAGCAGAAGAGAAACCAGCACAGGAAGCGCCAACGCCATCTCAGCCGTAACAGCCCCGCTCTCGCTTCGAACCCCACGACCAGCCCGAACCACGGGCTCGGGTCGGGCTGTGGGGGTGGGGTGGGGTGCTGTGGGTTGTGTGGTGGGGGTTTGCGGGGGCGGCGCGGCTTGGTGGTGGGGCATGGGGGGTCCTTTGGGTGGCGGCCGGTCGTGGAGGGGGCATCGACCGGCCGCCGGATTGAGGGGGTGTCGGCTTGACGGCGTCGGATGGCCGCCCGCAGGTGTGCGCCGGGGAGGGCGGGTGGGTCAGAGGTGTACGCCTTCTACGCCGGCGAGTTTCAGGCCGTAGTTGATGATCGATTTGAGGGCGTTCTGCATGGCGGGGGATCTGAGGAGGGCTACCAGGACGCCGCCGATGGCGCAGGCGCCGACGATCATGATGGCGTATTCGGCGGTTACGGCTCCGCGTTCTGCGCGGTGGCGGAGGCGGTTTATGCCTTTGCTGTAAAGGCGTCTGATGCCTGTGCTGCGGGTGCGGTCAGCTCCCGGTTGGCGGAGGAGGCTGAGTTCTGTCGTGCGACGGATCTTGGCTGCGCCGCGGGGGCGGAGGGCCCGGAAAGGGGTGAGGCGTGTGCGACGCACGCGGGTGCTGGTGTCAGGGGTGCTGAGCTCCAGTTGGCTGCGGGGGACGGGGCGCGGGGTGGCTTGGGTGGGGCGTGGCTGGTTGGTGGTGGCCAGTGCGGAGTTGGGCATTTGGGCCTCCTGCGGGTGGGCTGGGGCGCTGCGAGGGGTTGTCGATAAACGTGCCGTTGTGGGATCGCCTTTTTTCAAAGGAATTCTGGGCTGTGGATAAAGGCTTCAGCGGATGGCGGGCTGTTAGGGGTGGAGGAGGTTGGGGATCAGGGCGTCGGCGATGGTTGGGACGATTGAGAGGAGTACGAAGGCGGGGAGGAAGCAGAGGCCTAGGGGGAGGGTGGCTCGGGATTCTGCGGCTCGGGCTTGTTGGTCGGCGGTGTGGTGGTGGGATCGGCGGGTTTCGTCGGCTAGGTGTTCGAGGGTTTTGGAGAGTGGGGCTCCGGAGCGGAGTGAGCGGGTGATGGCGCGTGCCATGGGAGCGCAGGATGGTTCGGTGCGTAGGTGGGCCCAGGCGGTGGTTGGGTCGGCTCCTAGCGCCAGGTGGTGGGCGATCTTGGTGAAGACGTCGGCTAGAGGGCCGGGGAGAGCTTCGGCTACGAGGGTCAGGGCATGTTGGGGTGGGCGGCCGGCTCGGAGGCAGGCAGTCAGGAGATCGATCGCTAGTGGGAGGTCTCGGGCTATGCGGGCGTTGCGGTGTTTGGTGGTGGCTGGTTCTAGGCGGGAGAGGGCTCGGGGGATGGCGTAGTACGCGATCGCGGCTGGGAGTAGGCCCCAGGGGAGGCCGATGAGCGTGAGTGCGGCGAGGGACGCGGCGGTTGCGGCTAGCCGGTGGGATCGCGGGGACTGGGTGCGGGCGCGAGGTTGCGGTGGGGTCAGTCGGCGGAGGTTGGGGTGGGGCGGGATCAGGAAATAGATGCTTAGGGCAACAGCTGTGGCTGCGATCAGGGCGTGGAGCATCCGGAGTCTCGCGGGGTGGAGAGTTGGGTGGTCCAGTGGAGGCCGGTTGCGGTAAGGGCTAGGCCTGTGGTTAGGCAGAGCCAGCCGGGTGGGGTGGTGGTGAGGAAGGTGAGGGGGTGGGCTCCTAGGAGGTAGCCGAGGGTTATGCCGAAGGCTGGGAGGGTGGCGAGGATTCGGGCGGTGGAGCGGGCGCCGGCGAGGCTGGATTCGGTTTGGCGGTGGATTGCTTCGTCGGCTCGGAGATGGTCGGCGAGGCGTTCGGTGAGGGTGGCGAAGGCGGCACCGGATTCTTCGGTGACGCGCCAAGCTGCGGCCAGGGCGCGGAGGCTGGTTGCGCCGGGGCGGCGGGAGGCTCGGGTCAGGGCGGCGGGGACGTCGGCGCCGAGTTTGGCTGCGGCGTGGGGTAGTTCGAAGTCGGGGCTGATGGAGGCGGCACCTTCCAGGGCGGCGATGGGTGGGCGTCCGGCGGTGAGGTCGGCGGAGAGTACGTCGAGGGCTTCGATGATGTTGGCTCGTCGGGTTGCGATCGATTTCTGTTGTCGGTGGTGGGCTCGTTGGTGGGCGATCAGGGCGAGGATGGCGGCCGTTGCCAGAGCGGTGACGAGGGCTTGGGTGCCTAGCAGAGCGGTGGCTACTGCGGCTGGTGGGGCCAGGAGCAAGATGCGGGAGCTGAGGTAGTGGCGGGTTCGCTGGGGGCGGGTTGCTGGAGGTGTCAGGCGGTGGAGGCCTGGGGATCGGGGCGGGAGGGCGAACGTGCAGGTGACGAGGGTTAGCAATGCGGCGACGGCGGCTGGGGTCATGCGGCACCTGCGGGGGTTGCGTGAGCGGGCTTGGTGAAGACGTGGGACGGCGGGTGCAGGGTGAGGGTGTCGTCGGGGTGGAAGGTGACTGCGGGGTGGGTGGTCAGGGAGCCGTTGAGGGATCTCGTGAGGGTGTGGATCTCGGTGATGCGGCGGTGGCCGGTGGCGGTTCGGGTCAGGTGGATCACGGCGTGCAGGGCAGAGGCTGCTTGGCTGTGGACGGCGGACTGGGACAGGCCTGCCAGGGCGCCTAGGGCTTCCAAACGAGCGGGGACGTCCGAGGCAGAGTTGGCGTGGATGGTGCCGCAGCCGCCTTCGTGGCCGGTGTTCAGGGCGGTCAGCAGGTCGACTACTTCGGGCCCTCGGACTTCGCCGACGACCAGGCGGTCGGGGCGCATGCGGAGGGCTTGGCGGACCAGGTCTCGCAGGGAGATCTCGCCGGTCCCTTCGATGTTCGGTGGTCGGGCTTCGAGGCGGACCACGTGGGGATGATCGGGGCGGAGCTCGTTGGCGTCTTCGACCAGGACCAGGCGTTCGGCGGGATTCGCCAAGGAGAGCAGGGAGTTGAGGAGAGTTGTCTTGCCGGTGCCGGTGCCTCCGCTGATCAGGAAGGCGAGGCGGGAGTCCAGGAGATCTTGGAGGATTGCGGCGCCCGCTTGCGGGAGGGCGCCGGCGGCGACCAGGTCGTCGAGGGTGAAGACCTTGCGGGACGGGACGCGCAGGGACAGGCAGGTTCCTGGGGCGGCGATCGGGGCCAGTACGGCGTGGAAACGGGTGCCGTCGGAGAGGCGGACGTCGACGTACGGGGTGGAGTCGTCGAGGCGGCGGCCTGCTGCTGCGGCGAGCCGGGTGGCCAGGCGGCGGATGGCGGGTTCGTCTCCGGTGCGGATGGCGACGAACTCGAGGCCGCGGCCGCGGTCGATGTAGACCTCGTCGGGGCAGTTCACGAGGATGTCGGTGACGCCGGGCTCGGCGAGCAGGCTGTCGAGTGGGCCGGCTCCCAGGGCTTCTCGGCGCAGGGCGGTGACCACGGCCAGGACCATGGCGTCGCCGCAGATGGTGCCGCCGGCGCGGAGAGCTGCTGCTACGTGCACGGGAGTCGGCTCTGCGCCGGTGAGCGCGAGAGTGCTGCGGACGCGGTCGAGAAGACCTGCAGGTACGACGGTGTTGGTCATGGAGGCACCCGTCTCACAGTGGGCTGGGTGGAGGGAAGAGATTCAGGAGGGTGGTGGCGGTCCGGGTCAGAGAGCTTCGGGGGTTGAGAGGGAGGTGACCTTGGTCCATGGCGGTGGCGAGGCCTCGGACGTGGCCGAGTTTTGTTGCTAGAGGCAAGGAGAGGTGGGTGGCGACGTCGGTGGGCGCCAGTCCGGGGCGGGAGTCTCGGGCCACGACGCGGAGGTCGCCGGCGACGGCTCGGAGGGGGCCGGAGAGACGTTTGGCGGCTGCGACCGAGCGGACGTCGCACGGGACGACCAGCAGGGTCGCTGTGGAACGGATGAATCCCTCTTCCACGGCCGGATCCGCGCGGCGCGGCAGGTCGAGGACGACGAGGTCGGTGCTGCGCTGGGCGGCCCCGATCACCGAGCTCATCGTGTCCGGCGGCAGGACTGTGACGCCCGACTGATCCCAGGACAGGACTGACAACCCGTCGACGGAAGGCAACGCGGAGCGGAGGGCGGCGGCGCTGACCCGGCCGGAAGCGTTGAGAAGCTTGGGCCAGCGGTCGCCGGGGTCGTGCTCGATGCCGAGGGCAAGCTCGACGCCGCCGCCGAGCGGGTCGCCGTCGATCAGCATCGTGCGGAACCCGCGCCGGTTGCCGAGGACGGCCACCGCGGCGGCGAGGGTGGTCGAGCCTGCTCCCCCGCAGCCGCCGACGAACGCCAGGGTGACGGCGGAACGGTCGGCGCCGTCCAGGGCATCCGCAAGCTTGCCGGCGAGCAGCGGCTCGTCGTCGGGTAGTCGGCAGACGGCATCGGCGCCGACATCGAAGGCGCACCGGTAGAGGTCGTCGCCGTCCGCGGCCGAGCCGACGACGACCACTCCTGGCCGGTGCGCGGGTTGAACGCGGGCCAGCGGCTCGGCGAGATCGCGGCCGATGACGACCAGTGAACAGGTCGGCCACTTGCGCCGCAGACCGAGCAGATGAGTCTCCACCTGGGGCGTGACGGAGGCGGCCGCGGACAGCCGGAGCAGGTCGTCGAGCAGGGCTTCGTTGGTAGTTGCCATCAGCACCGATGGGGTTGGTGAGTTCGTGTCCATACCAAGAACATGCCGTTGCCGGGCCGCTTCCGGGAACGCGATCGGGTCCTTGTGGACAAAGGATTGTCGGGTTTCCGTCAGCAGCGGGAACCCGCCACGACGAGCCCGCGACCAACCCGCCGGGAACGGTTACCGTTCCTTTCGAAGCGTCTTTAACTAAATTTCACCGGACCGCTTCCGCCCCATCGCTCCGGAGGAACAGATGAGTCGATTACGCATGCTCGCCGCCACAGCCACCGTCGCGGCCACCGCCCTGATCACCGCCGCCGGCGTCTCGCTCGCAAGCCCCGACGCCACGACGGCCACCGCAGCCGTCGCGGCGCCGCAGGCGACCAGCGGCGGCGTCAAGACGGCGTACTTCACCCAGTGGGGGATCTACGCCAATGCCTTCTACCCCAAGAACCTGATCACCACCGGAGCCGGCGCGAAGCTGGACTTCCTGAACTACGCGTTCGCCAACATCGATCCGGTCAACCACACCTGCTTCATGGCCAACAAGGCTGCGTCGCAGGACGAGAACAACCCGAACGCCGGGGACGGCGCCGGGGACGCGTTCGCCGACTACGGCAAGTCGTACGGCGCGGACATCAGCGTCGACGGCGTCGGCGACGTCTGGAACCAGCCGATCCAGGGCAACTTCAACCAGCTCAAGAAGCTGAAGGCGAAGCTGCCCAACCTGAAGATCCTGATCTCGATCGGCGGCTGGACGTACTCGAAGTACTTCTCCGACGCCGCCTCCACCGACGCCAAGCGCAAGGCCTTCGTCAGCTCCTGCGTGAACATGTTCCTCAAGGGCGATCTGCCGGTGATCGACGGCTTCGGCGGTCCCGGTACGGCGGCCGGCATCTTCGACGGTGTCGACCTCGACTGGGAGTACCCGGGTTCACCCAACGGCCACGTCGGCAACCACTACAGCGCTGCCGACAAGCAGAACTTCACGTTGCTGCTGGCCGAGTTCCGCGCGCAGCTGGACGCGTACGGCAGCCAGACCGGTAAGAGGTACTACCTGACCGCCGCGACCCCGGCCGGGCAGGACAAGATCGCCACGATCGAGACCGACAAGATCGGGCAGTACCTCGACTACAACAACGTGATGACGTACGACATGCACGGCGGCTGGGAGGCCACCGGGCCGACGAACTTCCAGGACCCGCTCTACACGGCGCCGAACGATCCGAGCAACCCGATCCCACCGGGGCAGGGCAAGTACTCGGTCGACTCCGCGGTGAAGGCGTGGACCACCGGCGACCCGGCGTACGGCATCCCCGGCGGGTTCCCCGCGAACAAGCTGACCATCGGATATCCCTTCTACTACAGGGGATGGAAGGGTGTGCCGGCCACCGACAACGGCAAGTACCAGACCGCGACCGGACCGGCCGATGGACACGCGCTGAGCGGCAACGTGCCGGGGGTCTCGTTCTACAAGGAGCTCACCGGCTTCGTGGACAACCCGTCCGCCACGCACTTCGACGACGCCACCAAGTCGTCCTGGTTCTACAGCAACGGCACGTTCTGGTCCGGTGACAACGCCCAGTCGATCAAGGCGAAGGCCGACTACCAGCACTGCAACGGGCTGGCCGGCGCGATGATGTACTCGCTCGAGGCGCTGGACCCGGGAGTCACCCTCTTCAACAACGTGGTCGACTCCGTCAACGCCGACACGGCGGGCTGCAGCGGACCGCCCACCACTCCGCCGACGACGCCTCCTACGACGCCGCCGACCACCCCTCCCACAACACCGCCCACAACACCGCCCACAACACCGCCCACAACACCGCCCACAACACCCCCGACGACGCCGCCGACCACACCGCCCGGTACGGCGACCCCGTGGGCCCCGAACACGACGTACGCGACCGGTGCGCTCGTGAGCTACGACGGCGTCACCTACAAGTGCATCCAGGGCCACACGTCCCTGGTCGGCTGGGAACCGCCGAACGTCCCCGCACTCTGGGGCCGGGTCTGATCACGTACCGCCCACTGATCGGAGCATCATGAAACGCATCACCTTGGCGATAGCGGCCGTCACGGCCGTGGTCATCGCCCTGCTGACCGCACAGGCAGCGAACGCGGCAGGTGTCACTGCCAGCTTCACCAAAGTGTCCGACTGGGGCAGCGGCTTCGAGGGCAAGGTGACCGTCACCAACGGCACCACCAGCTCTCTCAGCACCTGGTCGGTCGCTCTGGACTTCCCGTCCGGCTACACCGTCAGCTCGACGTGGGACGCCATCCACACCAGCAGCGGACAGACGCACACCTTCACACCGCCGAGCTGGGCCGGTCCGCTGGCTCCCGGCGCGGCTGTCTCGTTCGGCTTCAACGGCAGCCCGGGCAACTTCCCCGGCCTCGCCGCGTGCCGCTTGAACGGCGGTTCGTGTTCAGGTGGCGGTGGCGGCACCGTCCCGGGCGCTCCCACAGGCCTCTCCGGTACAGCGTCAGGTACGTCGGTGAACCTGAGCTGGTCCGCTACATCCGGAGCCACCAGCTACAACGTGTACCGCAACGGTACGAAGGTCGGTTCGCCGACTGGAACGTCGTACACGGACTCCGGTCTCACGGCGAACACGTCGTACAGCTACCAGGTCAGCGCGTCCAACAGCGCCGGTGAGGGTGCGAAGAGCAACAGTATCTCGGTCACCACCGGCACCGGTGGCGGGAACACGGGGACCAAGCGGGCCGCGCCGTACCTCTACATGGGCTGGGGTGACCCGCCGAACCCGGCGACCGTGATGAACGCGACCGGCATCAAGTGGTTCACCATGGCGTTCATCCTGTCGTCCGGTGGCTGCAACCCGGCCTGGGACGGCAGCCGCCCGCTGCAGGGCAGTGCCGACGCGACCGCGATCTCGCAGATCCGTGCGGCCGGCGGCGACATCGTGCCGTCGATCGGCGGCTGGAGCGGCAACAAGCTCGGCCCGAACTGCAGCACGCCCGAAGCGCTCGCCGGGGCGTACCAGCAGGTCATCAACGCGTACGGCCTGAAGGCGATCGACGTCGACATCGAGAACTCCGACGAGTTCGAGAACGAGGCCGTCCAGGACCGGATCCTGAACGCGCTGAAGATCGTCAAGCAGAACAACCCGGGGATCCAGACCATCCTCACCTTCGGTACGTCGACGACGGGTCCGACGTACTACGGCAACCGGCTGATCGACCGGTCGAAGGAGCTCGGCGCGAACATCGACATCTTCACGCTGATGCCGTTCGACTTCGGCAGCTCGAACATCTACAACGACACGGTCGGCGCGTCCACGGGCCTGAACAACAAGCTGAAGTCCACCTTCGGCTGGTCCACCGCGGAGGCCTACGCGCACCAGGGCATCTCCGGCATGAACGGTCTGTCCGACCAGCAGGAGATGACCACGACCGCGACCTGGCAGAACATCACCAACTGGGCGAAGAGCAACGGGCTCGGCCGGCTCGCGTTCTGGTCGGTCAACCGTGACCGCGGCTGCGCCGGCGGCGGCGTGGTGTCCAACTGCAGCGGTATCGCCCAGGGCGACTGGGACTTCACCCGCATCACGGCAGGTTTCTGACACCGAGGCTGGGTGCGGCCACCAGGCCGCACTCAGCCGCACTCAGCCACGCTCAGCGACTCAGCCGGCCTTGATCGCCTCGATGATCAGGCCGTTGCGGGCGTTCTGCCCGAGCGGGACCGACGGGTGCAGGCCGTCGCGGAGCAGGCGGGCCAGGCGGTTGGGGCTGGAGGCCAGGTGCTCGGCCCAGTGCACGATCCGCAGGTTGTCGTAGCGGCGCTGGGCGTCGGCGAGCTGCAGGTTGATCCAGGCGCTGTTGCGCTGGTCCGCGACCTTGATGTCGGGGCCGTGCGCGGTGCGGGCCGCCTGCACGTTGACCCAGTACACGATCCGCTCCTCGCCGACGATCCCCATGGTCCGATCGACCTGAGCCTCGACGGCGGGCGGCGTGAAGATGTCGTTGGACCCGACCGACATCAGGATCCGGTGCGGCAGGCCGTACTGCTGTGCCCAGAGGTCCAGCGCGTCGACCGCCGGCGTCACCGGACGTCCGGCCCAGTTGTGGACCGCGATGCTGATCCCGAGCTGGGTCAGCTGCTTGGCCAGCGCCGGCCCGTCCTGGACGCCGATGCTGTCACCGAACATGAAGACGCCGTCGGTCTCCCGGGTCTTGCGGATCTGCTGCTCGTTCGAGATCGCCCGCGCCTGGCGCTCCCAGGCGCCGAGCACACCCGAGCCGTAGGCACCGAGGGAGAGCTGCCCACTCGAGGTGGCCACCGGGGAGCCTGGGACCGCCTCCGCCGCGGTGGCGGCGACCGTCGACGCAGCCGCCGCGGTCCCGGCCGCGAACAGCAGCCGGCGACTCGGCCGGAACGAACCCAGACGCTTCCTCACGAGGGAAAGGGTGCGGGGGAAAGCCCTCTCTGTGCAAGTCGACACCGCGAAATTGGGACGAACGCTACGGAAGTCACGGTCATCAAAGTCAGCTGGCCGTCACCGGGCGCGATCGGACGAACGTCCGGAACCGCTCGGCCGCGGGCGTCAGCGGCATGCTCTGCCGCCACGCCATCCCGATCTCCCGCCGGGCCCGTACGCCGGCCAGCGGGACGGAGACCGCGCCGCTGTCGTTCCCGCGGACCGCACCGGCGGGCAGGATCGCCACACCGAGACCGGCACCGACCAGACTGTCGATCGTCGCGAGGTCGGTGGCCTCGAACGCCAGCTGCGGGCTGAACCCGGCCTCCTGGCACAGCCGGTCCGTCACCCGCCGGAAGCCGAACCCGGGCTGGAGACCGACGAACGCCTCGTCCTCGGCCGCCTCGAGCTCGACCCGGCGGCGAGAGGCCAGCGCGTGACCTGGCGGCACGTGGAGATGCAGCCGCTGCCGCTCGAGCAGGTGCCAGCCGAAGCGTGCGGGGTCCGGCCGGGGCGCGATGATCGCGATCTCGGCCTCACCGCTGTCCAGGTCCTGAACGATGTCGTGCGCCGGCTCCTGCCGCAGCGCGAACCCGATGTTCGGCGCCACCGCCCGGAAGGCCTTCAGCAGGTCCGGCAGCAGGCTGGTCGCGACCGAGTGCAGGAACGCGAGCCGTACCGTGCCCGACTCGGGGTCGAGCAACGCGTCGATCCGGCGCTTCGCCGTATCCACCGCCGCGGTCCCTGCCCGCGCCGCCTCCAGCACCAGCCGTCCGTACGGATTCAGCCGTACGCCGCGACGCTCCCGCTCGAACAGCGGCACCCCGAACGCCCGCTCGACCCGCTGCAGCGACCGGGACAGGTTCGGCTGACTCGTCCCCAGCGCGGCGGCCGCCTCGGTGAGGTGCTCGGTCTCCGCGAGGACGACGAACCACCGCAGATCCTCGACATGCATGCGGCAATCGTATCGATTTCTGCTGAGATCGACATTTTACGTATCGCTCCAGCCGTGCGACCGTCGAAGACATGCACCAGTCCGTCGCCCGCCAGACCGGGTACCTGCCCGGAGACCCGGAGTACCGCAAGCTGTCCGTCGCACTGTTCGCGGCCGGGCTGGCGACGTTCGCTCTCCTCTACAGCACCCAGCCGTTGCTGCCCCAACTTGTCGACGCGTTCCACGTCTCGCCCAGCCAGAGCGCGTTCAGCGTGTCCTTCGCGACCTTCGGCCTCGGTCTGGCGTTGCTGATCGCCGGTCCGGCGTCCGAGGTGCTCGGCCGGACCAATCTGATGCGTTGGTCGGTCGCCGCGACGTCGGTGTTCGCGCTGCTCAGTGCGTTCGCGCCGACGTGGCACCTGCTGCTCGCGCTGCGCGGTCTGCAAGGAATCGCGATGGCCGGACTCCCGGCGGTCGCGATGGCGTACCTGCGCGAGGAGGTGCACCAAGACAGTCACGCGCGGGCCAGCGGCCTCTACATCGCGGGTACGGCGGTCGGCGGTATGGCGGGACGCCTGATCGCAGGCGGGTTGTCTGACCTCGGCGGGTGGCGGTTCGCGACCGCCGGGATCGCCGCGGTCGGCGTACTGTGCGCAGCTGTCGTCTGGCTGTTGCTGCCTGCGTCGCGGAACTTCCACCCGAGCGCCGCACGACCACACGACCTCTTCCGCGTGCTGCGGGACCCGGCGCTGCTCGCGCTGTACGGGATCGCTGCGACGGCCGTGGGCGCGTTCGTGGCTGTCTACAACGGAGCGGTGTTCCGGCTGTCGGGTTCGCCGTACGAGCTGAGCGCCGGTGCTGCCGGGCTGGTCTTCTGTGTCTATTTGCTTGGCTCAGCTGGGTCTGCCACCGCTGGGACGCTGGCGGATCGCTACGGCAGGCGCAAGGTGGTGCCGATCGGGTGCCTGATCACGCTGGCTGGTGTGGCGATCACCCTGGCGGCTCCGCTGCCGTTGATCGTGCTGGGTCTGGCTGTGATGACCGCGGGCTTCTTCGCGGTGCACGGCGTGGCCAGCGGCTGGGTGCCGGCGAGGGCGCACGCGAGCGGAGTGGGAACGGGCCAGGCGTCGAGCATGTACCTCTTCTCGTTCTACCTGGGGTCCTCTGTCTTCGGAGGGCTTGCCGGTACGGCGTGGAGCCGCGCGGAGTGGAATGGGGTGGCGGGCGAGGCTGGAGTGTTGTTCCTCGTGACGCTGGTGCTCGCGCTGCTGCTGAAGAACGTTCCCAGCCGGGTGCAAAACTAGGCTGGTGACCAAGGCGACTGACGCGGCTGACCAGTTGGGGCTCTCCTACGAGGTGACCAGGCACGGCCGGGTGAACTCGCTGGAGGAGGCCGCGGCAGCGCGGGGCATCGAGCCGGCGCGGCTGATCAAGACGATCGTGGTGCGGCTGTCGGACGACGACTACCGGTTCGTGCTCGTGCCGGGGGATCGCGAGATCGCGTGGCCGAAGCTGCGGACCTTGCTTGGAGTGAATCGGATCTCGATGCCGGACAAGGACACGGCGTTCGAGGTCACCGGGTATGTCCGCGGGACGATCACTCCGCTCGGGAGCACGCGCGAGTGGCCGGTGATCGCGGATGAGCGGATCACCGGCACTATCTCGATCGGCGGCGGTGACCATGGGGTCGGGATCACCGTCGATGCAGAGGCGCTCACGAAGGCGCTAGGCGCCACCGTGGCGGACGTAACCGACTGAGAAGGGCGGCGCTACACGAGTAGGCCTTGTTGGCCGGCTCGGAGGCCGGCTTGGAAGCGGGTGGTGGCGTCCAGGGCTTTGAGGATGCGCTGCATTCGGCGTTCCACGGTCCGTTGGGCCACGCCGAGGCGGCGGGCGATGGCTTGGTCTGTCAGGCCGGCAGCTGCCAGCGACAGCAACTGTTGGTCGTCGGCGCTCAAAGGCCCTTCCGAGACCGACGGAGTCAGCGGACTGGCCTGCCGCCACAGCAGGTCGAACAGCCGCAGCAGCGCGTCCAGGAGGCTGGACGGCCCGAGCTCCACGACGACGTCCGGCCCGGTCGGGAGCAGCGCCGTGCGGCGATCTACGACGACCAGTTCCAGCGGTACGTCGCGCAGCATCCGGCAGCAGCCCGACGATCTGGCCGCGACCAGATCGCCGGGCTCGGACAGCGAAGCCATGTCGTAGATCATCCGGTACGTGACGCCGTGCGGGGCGGACACGGCGTACGGCAGGCGGTCCAGCACGAGTACTTCGTCCTGTGCGCACTGCTGTGCCTGGTAGAACCGCTGGGCGATCGCCTCGGCGCCACGGATGACCCTGAACGCGTCGGGCTGTCTGAACTCGGCCGTCAGCGCCGCAGCCCCCAGTCGAGCCTCCACGATCGCCGCCTGTTTCCGCAGCGCGAGCAGCTCGACCGCGGCCTCGGGTACAGCGGGCACGTACCGGGCTGGCCGGCCTGGCGTTCGGGACGCCAGGCCGAGGGACAGTAGTGACCTGAGGTGCCGGCTGACGCGGTTGGCCGGCCAGTCGACGGACAAGGCCAGAGAGGTCGCCGTGGACTCCGGGCGGGCCAGAAGCGCCCGGTAGAGCTGCTCGTCCTCCGAGCAGACACCGAGCGCCTCCAGCAGCGGAGCCGGTCGATAGTTGTGCATGGTCAGGGCAGTGCGTGGACGTGGCCGCCGACCTGGGTCGCGAACTGGTTGCCGTTCGACGCGTCCCAGTTGGTCGACCAGGTCATCGCACCGCGCAGCGACGGCCACGGAGTGCTCGGCTTGTAGTTCCCGCACCCGGTGCCCTTGGTGAGGCAGTCCAGTGCGTTGTTGACGACCGACGGCGCGACGTACCCGCTTCCGGCCGCGCTGGACGACGCCGGGAGGCCGAGGCCGACCTGATCGGGCCGCAGTCCGCCCTGCAGCATGATGCAGGCCTGGGCGGTGATGAAGTCGACCGAGCCCTGCGAGTACACCTGCCCGTCGCAGCCGTTCATCGAGCCCGAGTTGTAGTACTGCACGTTGACGATGGTCAGGATGTCCTTGATCGCCAGTGCGAGCTTGAAGTACTCGAACGAGGTGCTCTGCATGTCGATCGTCTGCGGCGCCATGGTGATCACCAGCCCGCTGCCGAACTGGCTCTGCAGGCTCCGCAGCGCCTGACCCATGTACTGCGCGTTGACCCCGTTCTCCAGGTCGATGTCGATCCCGTCGAACCCGTACTCCCGCAGCACCGAGAGAGCGCTCGACGCGAAGTTGGCGGCGGCCGTCGGGTCGGCGACCGAGATGGTGCCGTTCTGACCGCCGACGGACAGGATGACCTTCTTCCCGGCCGCCTGCTTCGCCGCGATGTCGGCCTTGAACTGCGCAACCGTGTACCCACCGAGCCCGGCGCTGTCCAGGGTGAACGTGATGCCGCCCGGCTTCGACGCGTCGGCGTCCGCGAAGGCCACCGCGATCAGGTCGTACGCCGCCGGCACGTCGGAGATCTTCTGCACCGTCGCGCCGTTGTTGAAGTTCTGCCAGTACCCGGTGAGCACGTGGGCGGGCAGGCTGCCGACCGGAGGATTGGTGCCGCCGTCGGACGTGGTTCCCGACACCGCCGCGCCGTACGGCGAGCAGTTGCCGCTGGGGTCACACGCCCGGACCTTGAACGAGTACGTCGTGGCAGCCGAAAGACCCGTCGCGGTCCAGCTGGTGACGTTGCCGACGCTTTGCGCGGCCCCGGTCCCTCGTACGACGTCGTAGTGGTCGATGCCGTTCGCGTCGGACGCGGCGGACCAGGTCAGCTTCAGCGAGCTCGAGGTCGGGCTGCCGACCGCCAGACCACCCGGGGTCGACGGCGGCGTGGTGTCCGGAGCGCCGCCGGGGCCGTCCAGTACGACGTCGTCGACCTGGTACGCCGGGAGCGCGTACCAGCTGTGCACGTAGATCGTCACGGAGGACGAGGCACCGGTGGTGAACGGCACGGTCAGCTGGCTCCACCCGGACGACGTCGTCCACGTACTGGGACCACCGTCCACTCCGAGGTAGACGTTCGATCCCTTCACCCATGCCGACAGCGTGTACGCCGTATTGGGCTGGACCGCTATCGACTGGGAGCACTTGGCGATGTCGCCGGAACTCGGCGTCGCCGACAGGGCGTAGGAACCGGAGTGCGGCGCGGACGTCGTGACGCCGCCGGCCGGGCACGACCAGCCGGAGAGCGTGCCGGACTCGAAGCCGGCGTTCGTGACGAGATTGGTGGCCGCGGAGGCCGGACCGGGGACCAGGAAGGCCATGACAACGGCGAGCAGGCTGATGACGACCGCTGCCTGGGGGCGGTGTGCAGGCGGTTTCATGCCTTACAACCTGTGACCGCTCAATTACATTGTCAAGACCCTGCATAAAGTGAGAACGCTCCCACGCGCAGAAAGCTGAGAATCTTTACCAGTACTTGGCGAAAGGGAGAAAGGCGACGGCCCCCGGCGGGGGGGTGACCGGGGGCCGTCTTCGGCCACGGGCTCGGGGGGAGGAGCCGGGGGCCGTTCAGGAGGCGACAGTCTGCCACTGTCAGGGGGTATTTACCCCCTGGTTCCAGGATTCACACATCTCAGTTCAATTTCAACCGATCAGGTTTCACCCGGGTGCCAGTAGCGCCCGACAGGCGCTTCCAGCCAGTGCCACTGTCACACTGCTCAACAGTCTAACGGGATACCGGCCCACGCAAAAGCCCGGGTCCCCCGGCGTTTCGCCCGGCTGCCTATTCTCGACTCCATGGCGCACCCCGGGACCGCTCGATCGGCAGCTTTCTTCGATCTGGACAAGACCATTCTGGCCCGCTCGAGCACGTTGGCGTTCTCCCGGCCGTTCTACGCCGGCGGCCTGATCAACCGCCGGACCGTCCTGCGCAGCGCCTACGCCCAGTTCGTCTACCTGCTCGGCGGCGCGGACCACGACCAGATGGAGCGGATGCGGGAGTACATCTCCGCGATGTGCACCGGCTGGGACGTCGCCACGGTGAAGGCGATCGTCGCCGACACCCTGGACCACATCGTCCGCCCGATGATCCACGCCGAGGCGGTGGAGCTGATCGAGCAGCACCACGCGGCCGGCCGGGACGTGGTGATCGTGTCGTCGTCCGGCGCCGAGGTGGTGGAGCCGATCGGCGCGATGCTCGGCGCCGACCGGGTGATCGCCACCCGGATGGTTGTTGCCGACGGCAAGTACACGGGCGAGATCGCCGAGTACGCGTACGGTCCGCACAAGGTGACCGCGATCGAGGCCCTGGCCGCGGCCGAGGGCTACGACCTCGCCAGCTCCTACGGGTACTCGGATTCGATCACCGACGAGCCGCTGCTGGCGGCCGTTGGGCACCCCCACGCAGTCAATCCGGACAAGGCCTTGCGCCGGGTCGCGGTCGAGCGCGGCTGGCCCGTGCTGGAGTTCGCGGAGCCGCCCGTGCAGCCCCGCTTCCCCGCCGTACGACGGCCCGCGCTGGCGGCCGGTCTGGTCGCGGCGATCGCCGCCGGGGCACTGCTGCTGGCCTCTCGCAGGCGAGCCCGGACGAGCTGAAACCTGAAGCAGGCTTCATTGTTCTCAACTCCATGTAGGACTCCGTATCCCCTTCCCAGAAAGGGGTTTCAGGAGTACAAAGGAATCAACAAGGGCCTCCGGGTCCGGTAGAGATTGCACGGCAACCCAGGTACCCACGCGGCGACCAGCCCATCCCAAACGGGCAGCGCGACCCAGGCTTCGTCCTGTGGCGGCAAACAGGTGCACGCATGGTAACCAGGGCGACGTGCCAGCGACGGCGTTCTCACCAGAGAGCGCCGTTCGCACGTTCTGGAGAAGCAGAGTCACGCCGTGGACAGCGGCGAGAGCTCGGCACCTTTTGTCACGACCTCGCAGGACCGTAGCAACCAATCACGAACCCCGGTCAATCCTCGCGCTGCGTAGTCGGTGAGGCCGGAGGCGTAGGTCGCCCGCAACACATAGTGACCACCCTCCGGCACCGTGACCGCCACCGGGTCGATGCCCCGGGCAACCAACAGCAGGCGCTCCGCGGCCCGGGCGACGAGTCCGTTGGCCGCCGGGAAGGGCCGGAGTACGGCGAGCTCGGCGTGGACGATCGCCGCGACGACGAGACCGGGCGCTTTCGTCGGCCGGGTCAGGTTCTGCGCGAGGGCGCTCAGCCGTTCCCACATCTCGTCGGCGCCGGGCGCGGGCGGCAGTCCCGGGATGTCGTCGGGCAGGGGTTCCGCGCTGGTCCGGAGGTGGCCCAACTGGTCTTCTGTCACCAGATCGGCCGCCGCCAACTGGTGCAGTCTGGTCCAGACCTGCACCGGCGCCTTGTCCACCTGCGACGCCAGCGTCATCAGCTCGCTAGTCATCCGGACCGCACCGGAGACCAGTCCGTCGGCGTCACCTCGCCGTACCTCGTCCAAACCGGCCGTGCTGCCGGCCAGCGCCGCGGAGGCGTGCGCGCCACGCAACAGGGCCTCGGCGGTCATGTCCGAACCGACCCGGCGCAGACCACGATCCCGGAGCAGTACGTCGACCGCGTCCCGGGCCGCCTGGGCCGCCGACCCGACCCCCTCGAGACCGGCCAGTGGCTCGAACACATCAACACTCATGCCCTGACCTTAAGATGACGAGGCATGGCCCCCAAGTTCAGCATCGTGGTCCCGTGTCATGCCTCGCGGGCCTGGCTGCGGCCGTGCCTGGACTCGGTGCTCGGGCAGTCGTTCACCGACTTCGAGGTGATCGGGGTGGACGACGCCGACCCGGACGGCTCCGGCCGGATCCTGGACGAGTACGCCGCCGCGGACGCGCGGGTCCGGGCGCTGCACCTGGACGAGAACGTCGGCCTCGGACTGGCCCGGAACGCAGGTCTGAAGGAGTGCCGCGGCGAGTACGTGCTGTTCCTGGACGCGGACGACACCTACGCGCCGGGGTCCCTGGCGGCGATCTCCCAGCGGATCGACGACACCCGCGGGCCGGACATCGTGCTGTTCGACTACGAGCGGGTCTTCTGGGACGGCCGGGTGCTGGGCAGCCAGCGGCACGACGCGTTCGCGCGTGAAGGCGCCGGGGTGTTCACGGCGGCCGAGCGGCCGATCTTCCTGACCTTCCTCGAGGTGGTCTGGAACAAGGCCTACCGCCGCCAGTTCCTCACCCGGCACGGCTTCGCGTTCACAAGCGGTTTCTACGAGGACGCGCCCTGGACCTACGCGACGATGCTGACCGCCGAGCGGATCGCCACGCTCGACCGGCTCGTCGTGCACTACCGGCAGCACCGGACCGGCGGCAACATCCACGCCACCAGCGGCCGCCGGCAGTGGGACATCTTCGACCAGTACGACCGGGTGCACGCGTTCATCCAGTCCGACCCGGAGCTGGCCGGCTGGCGCCGGTTCGCGTTCGACCGGTCGCTGGACCACATCCTCGCGGTCCTCGCCAAGCCGGAGCGGATCGACACCGACGACCGGGCCGAGTTCTTCCACGCGGCCCACGCCTTCGCCAAGCGCTGGAAGCCCGAGGGGTACGGCGCCGACCGGACGGCCCGGGGGTTCAAGCGCTGGCTGCTGATCCACGACGACTACGCGACCTACTCGACGCTCAAGCTGAGCGCGCGGATGCTGCAGGTCCCGAGGCCGCGCAAGACGGTCGGCAAGCTGCTCCGGCGCAGCAAGCTCGACCCGAACCTGGTCGCGTACGCCGCCTACTGGTTCAAGCAGTACGCCTGCAATCCGCGCGCGATCTACGAGAAGGCGGCCGAGCTCGCCCCGCACCTGCGCGGCGTGTGGGTCGTCGACAACGAGCACGTCGGCGCGATCCCGGAGGGCGTCGAGTACGTCGTCGCGGAGTCCCCGGCGTACGAGAAGCTGCTCGGCAAGGCGACGTACTTCGTCAGCAACATGAACTGGCCGCAGAACCTGGACAAGCGCGAGGGCCAGATCCACCTGCAGACCCAGCACGGTACGCCGCTGAAGACCGTGACGTTGCCGGACGAGGGCCAGGACGAGGTGATGCGCGAGGTCGACCGCTGGGACTTCAACCTGTCCTCGAACCGGTACTCCTCGGAGATCTGGGAGCGCACCTACCCGTCGTACTTCGAGGAGCTCGAGTACGGGTACCCGCGCAACGACCGGCTGCTGACCGCGACGCTCGACGAGGTCCGGGAGATCCGGGCCCGGTTCGGGTACGACGACTCGCACCTGGTGCTTCTCTACGCGCCGACGCTCCCCGACCGGGTCGACCTGCGCCAACTGGCCGCTGCGGCGGGTGCGCACGCCCGCGTGCTGGTGGCGTCGCAGCATCCGCGGATCGAGGACCTGATGCTCGCGGCCGACGTCCTGATCTCCGACTACTCGTCGATCACGTTCGACTATGCCAACCTCGACCGGCCGATCCTGCTGCACCTCGACCAGAACAGCCGGCGCGGCACGTACTTCGACGTCGCCGAGTTCCCGCCCGGCGTGGTGGCCCGGTCCGCGGAGGAGCTGTACGCCGCGCTCCGGAACGGCACGTTCGCCGCACCCGAGGCGGCGAAGCACCGGCACCTGTACCGGGAGAAGTTCTGCGAGTTCGACGACGGCCGCGCGGCGGAACGCGTCGTACGGCGGGTGTTCCTGGGCGAGACCGACGTACCGGCGATCGTGCCGCTGGCCGAACGGTCCCCGGCGCCGTCGGCGTACTTCGTGCATAATGGCTGACATGTCGATCAGCCTGAAGCCTGTCCACGCCCGGCGCGTGCGCTTCAGCCTGCGACGACGACGCACTGTCTGAACACCTCAGCCTGTTCCAGTCGCGTCTCCCTGAAGGACCTTGTCATGTCCGCAGTTCTGCCTGTCCTGTCCGCCAGACTGTCCGCTGCCGCCACGGCCGCCTTCGGTACGCCGTACGACCCTGAGCTCCGGGCGGCGACCAAGCCCGAGTTCGGCCACTACCAGAGCAACCTCGCGCTCCGGATCGGCAACGCCGAAGGTCTGCCGCCACGGGCTGTTGCCACGCGCTTGGTGGAGTGTCTGCAGGTCGATGACCTCTGCGAGACACCCGAGATCGCCGGACCCGGATTCATCAACCTCACGTTGCTGCCGCAGACGCTGGCGACGGCCGTCAACGAGCCGGAAACCTTTGCCAGCAAGGGACAGCGGGTCGTCGTTGACTACTCGCAGCCCAACGTCGCGAAGCAGATGCACGTCGGCCATCTCCGGTCGACGGTGATCGGCGACGCGCTGTGCAACGTGCTCGAGTTCGCCGGGTACGACGTGATCCGGCAGAACCACGTCGGCGACTGGGGAACGCAGTACGGGATGATGATCGAGCAGCTGCTCGAGGAGGATCTCGCCGCGGATTCGCTGAATCTGCAGGGGTTGCAGCAGCTCTACGAGCGGAGCCGGAAGCATTTCGATGCCGACGGCACCTTTGCGGACAAGGCACGGCTGCGGGTCGTCGCGCTGCAGTCGGGTGATCCGGCGACGCGGGCGATGTGGCGGCACATGGTCGACGTGTCGCTGGACGACTTCGACCAGGTGTACGCGTTGCTCGGCAGCAACCTCGAGCGGACGGATGTCGTCGGCGAGAGCGCCTACAACGACGACCTGCCGCGGGTGGTCGCGGAGCTGGAGGACGACGGCCTGCTGACCGAGTCGGAGGGCGCGATGTGCGCGTTCCTGCCAGGATTTCTCGGCCGCGACGGCGATCCGCTGCCGGTGATCGTGCGGAAGTCCGACGGCGGATTCGGCTACAGCGCGACCGACCTCGCCGCCGTACGGCACCGGGTGAGCACGTTGCACGCCGACCGGATCGTGTACGTCGTTGACCACCGGCAGGCGCTGCACTTCGACATGATCTTCACGCTGGCCAGGGCGGCCGGCTGGCTGGACGTGCCGGCCGAGCACGTCTCGTTCGGCACCGTACTCGGGCCGAACGGAAAGCCCTTCAAAACAAGAGAAGGCGGCACCGTCAAACTCGTCGACCTACTGGAGAGCGCGGTCGCCCGGGCCGACGCGCTGCTGGCCGGCCGGGAGGGTGTCGACCGGGCCGCGACCGCACGGGCCGTGGGGATCGGCGCGGTCAAGTACGCCGACCTGTCGAGCGACCGCGGCAACGACTACGTGTTCGACCTGGACCGGATGGTCGCGATGACCGGCAACACCGGCCCGTACCTCCAGTACGCGCACGCCCGGCTCACCCGGCTCCTGTCCAAAGCAGGTCCGTCAACAAGCATCACCACGCTCGAAGATCCCGCCGAGCAACGGCTCGCCCTCCTACTCACCGGCTTCGCCGCGACCGTCGAGCAGGTCGCCGAGACGCTCCAGCCGCACCGACTCTGCACCTACCTGTACGACGTCGCGTCGGCGCTCTCCGTCTTCTACGAGCAGTGCCCGGTGCTGAGCAGCGAAGGCGAGACCAGAGCAAGCCGGATCGCCCTCTGCACAGCGACACGGAAGGTGTTGCAGGATGGACTCGGCCTGCTCGGGATCGAGGCCCCCGACGCGATGTAACTCAGACGCGATGTGAGTCACTGGAGGACGCATGCTGCCGTGGTCGGCCGAGTTCAAGGGACGCCTGGACCAGACGACGTACACGAGCGAGTTGCTCCGCGGGAACCCGCTGGGCGACCCGTACGAGCGTCCGGTGCTCGTCTACCTCCCGCCCGGGTACGACGACCCTGACAATTCCGACGAGCGGTACCCGTCGATCTACGTGACGATGGGCTACACCGGCCACGTCGGCATGTGGTTCAACCGGGTCCCGTTCCGGCAGCCGTACCCGGAGCTGCTGGACGCGATGTTCCAGGACGAGTCCGTGCCGCGGGCGGTCGTGGTGTTCGTCGACTCCTGGACGAGGTACGGCGGCAGCCAGTGCCTCGACTCTCCCGGGACGGGGCAGTACCAGTCGTACCTCTGCGACGAGATCGTGCCGTGGGTCGATGCGACGTACCGGACCATCCCGGACCGCGACCACCGTGCCGTCACCGGCAAGTCGAGTGGTGGCTACACCGCGATGGTGACGCCGCTGCTGCGGCCGGACGTGTTCGGGGCGCTCGCCACGCATGCCGGTGACGCGCTCTTCGAGGTCTGCTACCGCCCGGAGTTCCCCGAGCGCGCCAGGACCCTGCGGGACAAGTACGACGGCAGCTACGACAAGTACTTCGAGGTGCTCGCGACCAAGACCGGCCGGACCACCAACGAGGACCTGCACCTGCTGGAGATGTACGGCTACGCGTCGGCGTACTCCGCCGAGGCCGACGGCACCGTACTACTGCCGTTCGACGACCTCGGCGCGATCGTCCCGGAGATCTGGGAGCGCTGGCTGTCCCGCGACCCGGTCGAGATGGTGAAGGAGCCGCAGTACGCCGAGGCGCTGCGGTCGCTGCGCGCGGTGTGGATCGACGCGGGACGGCAGGACGAGTACTACCTGGACCTCGGCGCCACCGCATTCCACCGCGCCGCGAAACAGGCCGGTGTCGAGGACGAGCGGCTGCACTTCGAGCTGTTCGAGGGCACCCACGGCGGCATCGAGTACCGGTACCCGATGGCGGTGCGGTGGCTCGCCGAACAGCTCACTAATTGACGTGCTGTCCCGGAACGGACGTCGTACCGTCGAGCCATGAACTGGCCGGAGGGGATCCAGGCGCGTCCGATCGACAAGGGCGACGTCGAGGCGTGGGCGGCGCTGACGGCCGCCAAGGAGAAGGTCGACCAGGAGGGCGAGAACTTCAGCGCGCAGGATCTCGCCGAACAACTGGACAGACCCGGCCTCGACCTGGCCAGGAACAGCATCAGCCTGTGGGCCGGCGACCGGATGATCGGCTACGGCATCGCCCACGTCTCGCCGTCCGTGGTGGACGTCGACCGGGTGCGCGCCGAGGGCACCATCGATCCGGAGTTCCGCCGGCGCGGCCTCGGTACGACGCTGATGAACTGGCTGATCGAGCGCGCCGGCGAGCTGCACGTCGCCACCCACCCCGACTTCCCGGGCCAGGTCGGCGCCGGAACGGCCAGCAACAACGTCAGCGCGATCAGCCTGCTGGAGGGCCTGGGCTTCAAGCCCGAGCGGTTCTTCTTCGACATGCAGCGGCCGCTCGACCAGTCCGTGCCCGAGGCGTCGATCGCCGACGGGCTGCGGCTGACGTCCTACGACCCGTCGTACGAGGAGGCTCTGCGGCTGGCTCACTTCGAGGCCTTCTCCGACCACTGGGGCTGGGCACCGCCGAAGCCGGAGGTCTGGCGATCCCGGAACGTCGGATCGCGGGCGTTCCGCAGCGCGCAGTCGTACCTGGTGCTCGACGGGGAGACCGTCGCTGCGTACGTCAACGGCTACGAGTGGGAGGCGGACACCGAGGCGACCGGGGTCCGGGAGCTGTACATCGGCCAGGTCGGCACGCGGCGTGCGTACCGCGGCCGCGGGCTGGCCCGCGCGACGATCGCGAAGGTGCTGACCGAGGCCGCACAGGCCGGCTACCAGCGGGCCGCGCTCGGCGTGGACGCCGACAACCCGACCGGTGCGCTCGGCCTGTACGAGAACCTCGGTTTCACCACTCACAACAAGTTCACCAGCTACGCGCTACCGATCACGTCAGACGTGTGAGTCCACGACCGCTGGGGTCTCGACCGGCTCCGGCGCGCCGCGGAACCACTTCCACGGCTGGACGGTGAAGACGATCATCGCCAGGCTCACCGCCGCGTAGACCAGCGCCCCGATGAACGCGGCGTGTACGCCGTCGACCAGCACCTCGCGAGGGATTGTCGATGTCGAGTTGCGGCTCGCCGTACCGAAGAGCGTGACCAGGATGCCGAGGCCGAGCGCACCGCCGACCTGCTGGACCACGTTCAGCATGCCGGACGCGGCACCCGAGTCCTCCGGCGCGACGCCGGAGATCGCACGACCGACGAGCGGGATGAAGATCATCCCGGCCCCCGCGCCGAACAGCAGCAGCGGACCGACGACGTCGTGCAGGTAGGTGCTCCGGGCGTCCAGCTGGGTCAGCCAGATCGTTCCGAGGGTGACCAGCACCGATCCGGCCAGCATCAACTTCGCGCCGTCGATCCGGGTGATCAGCCGCGGCACCACGCGCGACTGGGCGAACAGCAGGCCGGTCAGCGGCAGGAAGGCCAGGCCGGCCAGGAACGGCTTGAGCCCGAGCACACCCTGCAGGTACTGCGTCAGGAAGAAGAACATCCCGAACATCGTCCCGACGATGAGCAGCATGGTCAGGTACGACGCCACCCGGGTCGGCGACCGGAACAGCCGCAGCGGCATGATCGGGTGACTGACCCGGCGCTCGATCAGCACGAACGAGACCAGCAGCACGACACCGGCCGCAAACGAGACCAGCACCTCGGTGGACGTCCAGCCGGCTTCGGCGACCCGGATGAAGCCGTAGACGAGTGCGGTGATGCCGAGCGTCGAGGTGACCGCGCCGGCCACGTCGAACCGGCCGGTCTCGGGCTCGGTCTCGGTCAGCACCTGCCGGGCGGTGAGGATCAACGCGATACCGATCGGGACGTTGATGAACAGACCCCAGCGCCACGACGCCCAGTCCGTCAGCATGCCCCCGAGCACCAGGCCGACGCTGCCGCCGCCGGACGAGATCAGGCTGTAGTAGCCGAGTGCCTTCATCCGCTCCGGACCCTCGCGGTACGTGAGCATCAGCAGGGTCAGGGCCGCCGGTGCGGCGATCGCACCGCCGATACCCTGCAGGACGCGGGCAGCCAGCAGCAGCTCGGCGTTCGGCGCGAGGCCACCGAGCAGCGAGGCGAGCGTGAAGACGCCGACGCCGGTGAGGAACACGCGACGGCGGCCGAGCAGGTCACCGGCGCGGGCGCCGAGCAGGAGCAAACCGCCGAACGCGAGTGCGTAGGCGTTCTGCACCCAGGACAGGCTGGACGGCGTGAAGTGCAGGGACTGCTGAATGTGAGGCATTGCGATGTTCACGACGGTGGCGTCGAGGATGACCATCAACTGGGTGACCAGGATGACCGCGAGAACTACCCCCGGACGCCGAGCAGGCGCGCCGGAGCCGGCGCCTGGCGCCGTGGATGTTGCCGACATATTGCTCCTTACCCCGGAGGGGCTACAGTTGTGAGAGGAAAAGCGGAGCGCTCCTCCGGATACGATACGGAGGCATCCTCCGCTTTGCAAGCGATATGTTGGGCGGACCTTGCGAGGAGGCTGGATGGCGCCACAACCCTTGCCGTGCGCACGGCCGACCCGTGCGGACGCGGCCCGGAACTACGACCGCCTGGTGACGGCCGCGCGGGAGACGTTCGCCGAGCACGGCACCGACACGTCGCTCGAGGAGATCGCCCGCCGCGCGGGCGTCGGCATCGGCACGCTGTACCGCCGGTTCCCGAGCCGGACCGCGCTGCTCGAGGCGGTCTACGTCGACGAGATCCAGTCCGTCTGCGACCGCGCGTACGACTTCGACCGGGAGCTGGAGCCGTTCGACGCGCTGGCGGCGTGGTTCCGCAGCTTCCTCGGGTACGGGCTGTCCAAGGGCAGTCTGGCCAGCGAACTGACCGTTGCGCTGGGCAAGGAATCGCCGTTCTTCCAGATCTGCAAGGCGAACGTGCAGGAGGCCGGGCATCTCCTGCTGGACAAGGCGAAGGCGGCCGGTGAGGTCCGGCCCGACGTGGAGCTGTTCGACATCATGCGGCTCGTCGGCGGGATCAACATGGGCCGCGACATCGAGCCCGAGCAGGCCCACCGCCTGCTCGACATCGTGCTCTGCGGGCTCAGGCCCGCTGCCTCCTGAGCTCCGCCAGCGAGGGGTTCCCGGCGTCCCGCTCGGTGTACTTGAGCTGCTCGAGCGGCCACGCGATCGCCAACTCCGGATCGAACAGGTCCACGGTGGTCCGCTCCGGCGACCAGTGCTCGTTCACCAGGAAGTTGTACGTCGTGTGCGGCGTCAGCGTGCAGAACGAGTTCCCGACGTCTCGGGGCACGTACAGCGCGTCCGACGTACCGAGCTCGAACGTCTCCACCTGGCCGAAGCCGTGACCGGAGCGGAGGTCGACGATCGCGACGAACACCCGCCCGGACGACGGCGACAGGTACTTGTCCCAGGGCTCCGCGTGGATCCCACGGACGATTCCGGCCGTTTCGAAGTACGCGACGTTGTGCTGTACGACGTCCATCCCGAGCTCGGCCAGCTTCTCGCGGTGGAAGTTCTCCTTGAACCATCCGTCGGCGTTCGGCTGCAGCTCCTGCTCGATCCGCAGTACGCCGGGGATCGCGGTCTCCTCGACCTTCACCGGCGCACCTGCCGGCGCCCCTCGAGCTGGGCCTGGTCGGCGGCCGTGACGCCCGCGTTCCACCCGGCGCCGTTGGTGATGCGGGTCCGCCGGGTGGTCGTGTTCGGGAACAGTTGGGCGAACAACGCGTCGACCTGCTCCTCGCGCTTCGCCAGCACCGGCAGGAGACGGTCCGCCGCCGCTTCGGGTACGGCGGCCTGGGTCGCCGCGGCGGTCTGCTCCAGGCGCTCGCCGATCCGCTGCGCGTAGGCCATCAGGAACGACTGCCGGAAGGAGCGGGTCCGGGACTCGCCCCGGTGGCCGATGTGTTTGCCAGCGGCAAGCATCGCGCGATTCGCCTGCACCAGCAGGGAGGTGCTGAGGATCTCGGTGTGCTGCAGGTCCACCTCGGCGCCGACGATCGTGACGACGGCCAGCTCGTCGATCACGACGGTGCGGCACCGGTTCGCCGCGGCGACCGCGCCGACCAACTGCGCCTTGGCCGAGACGTACGGCGTCTCGACCCACAGCCGGCGCCCGGCCGAATCGTCCGGGATCTGCACCTCCGCCTCCACCAGGGCACTGTCCAGCGAGAACTTCGCCATCAGCTCCTGCGCCTTGCCGGACAGCGCTTCCGCCTCGTCCGGGAACTCGGTCGCCTCCGCCTTCGCGAGCAGGCCCCGGATCCGCGCCAGCATCTTCCCGTTCGCCGGTACGGCGGGCTGCGTGCGGCGGACCGTCGTACCGGGCAGGGGGTAGAGCCGGGCCAGGACCGGCAGGGTCTGCAGGAAGCCGGCCAGGGACAGGGCGTGATGCAGCGTGAGGTAGCGGCCGACGCGGGCGCCCGCCGCCCAGGCGGTCAGGCTCAGCTCGGTGAAGGGCTGCGGAACGCCGAGATCTGTCAGTTGGCCGAGCCAGTTGGGGTCGATCGTGGAGGGCCGGTAGCCGCGGTGTTCGGCCGAGATCGCTGCCAGCAGCAACGGTTCGACGCCGGCCTCCAGCGTGCGGCGGCTGTGCTGAACTACGTCAGCCGGCGCCCAGCCACGCTCCCAGGCGCCGCGGACCAGCGCGTTCAGAAACCCTTGCAGGCAACGATCCACGCTCGCCTGGTCGGCCTCGTCGTACGCCCCCAGCCTGGCCAGCTGGGCGTCCGCGCGGTCGTCGCCGACGGCCACGGCGGCCGCCGCGATCGGCAGCAGCCGCAGGATTTCCTGATCTGTCACGCGGACGAGTCTGACAGTCGGTGTCCTTCGACCCAAACGGAGTTCGCCCGCCCTGTGGACAACTTCGTCGCCCGAAGGTCTGCCCGAAGGTCCGCTGTCACCGCGGACGCCGCTCCCTAGCCTGGCAACAGCACAATCGGGGAGGAAACGGAATGACGGATTTCGACGAATTGCGCGCGGCCCTCAGCGGCCGCGTCATCACACCGGGCGAGGACGGGTACGACGACGCGCGGCGGTTGTGGAACGCCGCGCACGACCGGCGGCCGGCCGTGATCGCGCAACCGCGGACGGCCGAGGACGTCCAGGTGGCCGTCCGGTTCGGGGTCGCCCAGGGACTGGAGCTCGCCGTGCGCGGCGGCTCCCACAGCCTGTCCGGGGCGTCGTCGGTGGACGACGGCCTGATGATCGATCTGAGTTTGCTGAACACGGTCACGGTCGACCCGGAAACCCGCCGGGCGCGGGTCGGCGGCGGCGCGAAGCTGGCTGACCTCGACGCGGCCACGCAGGCGCACGGTCTCGCCGTACCGGCCGGAATGATCAGTCACACGGGGGTCGGCGGGCTCACGCTCGGCGGTGGAATGGGCTGGCTGACCCGGAAGTTCGGGTTGAGCATCGACAACCTGGAGTCGGTCCGGATTGTCACGGCCGACGGCAGCCTTCTGCGCGCGGCCGAGGACGAGAACCCGGCTCTGTTCTGGGCCGTCCGCGGCGGAGGAGGCAACTTCGGGGTCGTGACCGAGTTCGAGTTCCGGCTGCACGAGGCGGGACCGATGGTGCAGTACGGCCTGCAGTTCTGGGGCCTCGAGCAAGGCGCCGACGTACTGCGGCTCGCGCGGGAACTGATTCCGGCGCTGCCACCGGAGATCAACGTGGTGATCGCCTGTCTCAACGCACCGCCCGCGCCGTTCGTCCCGGAACAGCATCACTTCGAGCAGGGACACGCGCTGGTCGTGGTCGGCCTCGGCTCTCCCGAGCAGCACGGGGAAGTGCTCGAGACGATCCGGACCGCGCTGCCGCCGCTGTTCGAGTTCGCGAGCCCGATGCCGTACGTCGCCCTTCAGCAAACGCTCGACGAGCCGAACCGCTGGGGGCAGTACTGCTACGAGCGGGGCAGCTACCTCGAGGACCTGAGCGACGGCGCGATCGACGTGATCACCGACCAGTTCCCGCGGAAGAGCTCGCCGCTGTCGATCTCCCTGCTGTACCGGCTCGACCACGCCTACTCCGCGGTGCCGGACGACGCCACTGCGTTCAGCGGCGGACGGACCGATCGGTACGCCATCGTCATGGTCGCGGTCTGCCCGACGCCGGAGCCGTACGCGGCGGAACGTGCCTGGGTGCGCTCGTTCTGGGACGCGCTGCGACCGCACACCCTCGGGATCGGCAGCTACGTCAACGGAATGACCGAGGGCGAGGACGACCGGATCCGGGCCGCGTACGGCGACAAGTACCTGAGACTGCAACAACTCAAGGCGAAATACGACCCGGACAACGCGTTCCACCGGAATCAGAACATCAAACCGTTGCTTTGAGCCCCACTTCAGGACGATCCTGCCTGGAGGGGAACTCTCAGGGGGAGGCTTCGTCATGACTCAACTGGCCGACAGTGGGATCGGCGATCTGCGACAGACAGTCGAAGGACCGGTACTCGGACCGGACGACGACGGGTACGACGACGCGCGGCGGCTGTGGAACGCGAACCAGGACCTGCACCCGGCTGTGATCGCCCGGTGCCGGAGCGCGGCCGACGTCAGCCGGGCGGTGCTGTTCGCGCGCGACCACGGACTGGAGATCGCGGTCCGTGGCGGCGCGCACAGCATCAGCGGGATGAGCTCGGTCGACGGCGGGCTGATGATCGACCTGAGCGAGCTGAACGAGGTCACGGTCGACCCGGAGGCCCGCCGGGCCCGGGCGGCCGGCGGCGCGTTGCTCGGCCAATTGGACGCGGCGGCGCAGGAGCACGGGCTGGCCACGCCGGCCGGCATGGTGAGTCACACCGGTGTCGCTGGCCTGACCCTCGGCGGTGGGATGGGCTGGTTGAGCCGGAAGTTCGGTCTCAGCATCGACAACCTGCTGTCGGTCGAAGTCGTCACCGCCGACGGCAGCATCCTGCGCGCCTCCGACGACGAGAACCCTGATCTGTTCTGGGCCGTCCGTGGCGGTGGCGGGAACTTCGGTGTCGTCACCGAGTTCGAGTTCCGGCTGCACGAGGTCGCGCCGATGATCCAGTTCGGCCTGATGTTCTGGGAGCTGGACAAGGGCGCCGAGGTGCTGCGGACGGCGCGCGAGGTGATCGCGAAACTGCCGCCCGAGGTGAACATGGTGGTCGGCGCGATCAGCGCTCCGCCGGCGCCGTTCGTGGCGGAGGAGTACCACTTCCGGCCCGGGTACGCGTTGATCATCCCGAGCTTCGGGTCGGCCGACGAGCACGCCGCGGTGATGGCGGAGATCCGCTCGGCGCTGCCGCCGCTGTTCGAGTTCGCGACCCCGATGCCGTACGTCGCGCTGCAGCAGATGCTCGACGAGGCGAACGGCTGGGGATTCCACTCCTACGACAAGGGCTTCTACCTCGACGACTTCACCGACGAGGCGATCGCGGTGATCACCGAGCACGTGCCGCTGAAACAGTCGCCGGGTTCGGCGATGCTGCTGTACCGCCTCGACAACGCCTACTCGGCCGTGCCCGACGACGCGACCGCCTTCAGCGGCAGCCGGGCGCCGGGGTACGCCGGATTCATCATCGCGGTCTGCCCGACGCCCGAACTGCTGGAGCGCGACCGGGAGTGGGCCCGCGCGTTCTGGGCGGCGACGGTGCCGGTCGGCCGCGGGATCGGGAGCTACGTGAACGCGATCAGCGACATCGACGTCGACGACCGGGTCCGGGCGTCGTACGGCGCGAAGTACGACCGGCTGGCGGCGATCAAAGCGACGTACGACCCGGAGAACATCTTCCACCGGAACGCCAACATCAAGCCGGCCTAGCGTCCTGCGCCCGAAGTTCGTGAGATAAGTCCAGGTCCGAAGAACTCATCACGGCCGGCCCGCGGCACTTCATCCGGCACGACCAGTCCACGGCATCTCTGTGCACCCACCAACCACTACCCGGCCGGCTTCGTGATCGAGCCGTGCACAAAGATGACGGGCACTGCGACGAGGGGTGCTTTGGGGAGTTCTGCCCTCCCGAAACGGGCTGTAATGCTCCCCGGTCCCGTCCGTGGACCTCCCCAAACCGGTTTGGGGAGGGCTGTCCCACTAGATTGACGCGGCTCCGTCGATCACCAGTACCTGGCCGTTGAGGTTCGTGTTCTCCAGCAGGAGCATGCGGACGACCGGAAGCACGTCCTCCGGCTCGGTCAGGTGACCGGTCGGGGTCCGGCGGACGATCTGGTCGAGCTGGGTCTGACCGAGGACCGCGGACATCTCCGACGCGAAGAAGCCCGGCGCGACGGCGTTGGCGAGGATGCGGCCGCCCAGTTCACGCGCGAGTGAACGGGTGGCCGCGTCCATCCCGCCCTTGGTGGCCGAGTACGCGACCAGGCCGGGGTAGCCGCGTTGCGCGCAGATCGAGGTGATGTTCACGATCCGGCCCTTCAGGCCCTTCGCGAGCATCCGGCGCAGGACGAAGCGGGTGAGGATCAGCGGCGAGGTCAGATTCGTCTGAATGATCTCGGCCAGATGCTCGGCGGACGTGTGGACGTGCAACGAGTCCTGGCCGATCGCCGCATTGTTGACCAAGGCATCGATCGGGCCCAGCGCGTTCTCGACGTCACGGACGAACGCCTGCCCGGCCGCGCTGTCGTTCACGTCGACGGAGCCGTAGTGCAGGTGGTCCGGGTACTTCTCGCCGAGCGCGGTCAGCTCCGGTGTGACGGTCCGGGCGAACGCGGCGACCTTGAGACCGGCCGCGAGCAGGTCGGTGACGATCGCCAGACCGAGACCGCGGGAACCGCCCGACACCAGCACGACCGAGGCCGGCGGGACAGCGCTAGGAGCTTCGGACCTCGGGGCTTCAGACATCGCTCTTCAGGGTTTCCTTCTGCGGGATCTGGTCGAGGAACTTGATCCGCCGCGGTACGCCGTAGTCCGGCAACCGGGTCGAGCACCACTGGACCAGGTCGGCGTCCGTGATCGGGCCGAGCGACCGGTTCGGGACCACCTCGGCCGCCACCATCCGGCCGACCAGCGGTGCCTTGCGGGCGAAGACCCGCGCCCAGGACACCCCTGGGTGCCCCATCAGCACGTTGCGGACCACGCCGGCCGAGACCTTGGACCCGCCGACGTTGATCTCGTCGGTGTCCAGGCGGCCGGTGATCAGCACCCGGTCCCCGTCGTACTCGATCCGGTCGCCGGTGTGGATCGGGCCGATCAGGCCGGCGCCGTGGTGCGGTGAGCGGATGACGAGCTCGTCGCCCTCGACGCTCAGGACCGGGCGTTCCGGGTGCGGGTCGCGATCGAGCCAGCTCCGCGGGAACCCGGCCTTGCCGTCGTGCACCACGATCGAGGCCCCGACCTCCGACGACGCGTAGATCCAGGAGATCCGCGCCGCCGGGAAGATCTCCCGGAGCTGGTCGAGGATCGCCTGGTCGACGGGCTCGCCGCCGAGCGTGATCTGCTCCAGCGGTACGCCGGCGAGCGCGTCGGCGTCGCGGTAGATCGCCTGGCGCCAGAAGGTCGGCGTACCCGAGGCGGCCGTGACGCCGTGCTCGGCGGCGATCTTCGGCCATTCGTCCAGTTCGTGCGGCTCGATCACGACCAGGCCCTGATCGGCCTGGGTCAGCGAGAGCGTGACGACCTGCCACCAGGCGTAGGTCCCGGGCGAGTACGGCAGCAGCCAGGTCCGCGGGGGCTGGTCGGCGGTGACCGTGGTCAGCGACTCCAAGGTGTGGCCGATGCGCTTCGGGCGACCGGTCGAGCCGGAGGTGAGCAGCCAGGCGCGGCCGGACTCCTCGACCCTCTTCAGTCGCGGGAGAGTGACTGCCCCATCGGGCAGGACGATCGCGAAACCGGACTCGCCCAGTTCCTCCCGCATGCGCTCGTCGACGCGGGACTCGGTCGCGACCAGCAACTCGGTGCCGTGCACGGCATGGTGGCGGAGGGCAGCCAGCGCGTCGGCGCCGTTGTCGACCAGGACGGCCGCGGGCGACGGTAACTGCGGCAGTTTGTGCAGCGTCCGCCAGGTCAGGCGCTTGCCGGCGACGACGACGGTGTTGTCGTCACCGATCAAGGCGGTGGTGCGGCGACGGCCAGTCATAGCGACGCCGTCACGCTGACTGGAGTTGCTCGATGAAATCCAGTACGTCGCCGACCGTCGCGATCCGGCGCAGCCCAGGGGCATCGAAGTTCAACTCGTCGCCGAGTTCGTCCTCCACCCGGAGGGCCAACTCGGAGAAGTCCAGCGATCGGAACCCGATCTCCCGCAGGTCCGCCGTGTCCTCGGCCGGCAATGACCGGCCCTGGGCCGTCATCACCTCACCCATCAACTCCCTGACCCGACTCCGATCCACCGAACTCATAAGTCCGAAGCCTAGCGTCCCCGATCGGGGCGGTGCCCAGGTCCGTTCCGTTCCCGCGACCACGCACCCGGGCTTTCAGGCGTTTGATTCGGCTGCTGATCTCCCAGCCGATCAGGGCGATCACCGGGCCCGCCGCGGCGAGTGCCGCCAGCAGGACCTCCTCCACCGGCAGGCCGGCGATGTGCTGCACGACCATTCGAACCTCCCGAACGCTGCGGGGGCTGGGAGATTACAGAGTGTAAACGTGAACTTCCCACCGGTAAACGCCTCACCGGCCACAGATCGAGATCGTGGGACTCATACACTTGCGCGATGATCAGAGCGGGCAGGCGCCGTGCGCCCGGGCGCGGGAAGCGGACCGCGGCGCTGGTGAGCTTGCCCGTACTCCCACTGGCGTGGTTCGTGGCGTTGCAGGAGCACCCGCCGTGGATGCCGGCCGCGTACCTCGGCTACCTGCTGGTCGTGGTCGTCGTACCGGGCACGATGTTCTGGCGGCGGCTGACCGGCGGTGTCGGCTGGTTGTCGGCGGACGTGATCCTGGGTACGGCGTTCGGGCTGGCCGTCGAGGCGTTGCTCTACCCGCTCGGGATGCTGTTCAAGATGCCGTTCGCGGCGTTGCTGATGCCGGCGCTGGCGTTCGGGATGTGGCGGGCGCTGCCGCGACGCACACTGCCGGAGCGGCCGACGCCGTGGTGGTCGATGGCCGGCATGATGGTCGCGGTCGGGGTTGCGGCCGCGTGGTTCGTCCGCGTCGGTTCGCAACTCGTCCCGCTCGACGGTCCGGACGCACTGCGGCCGAACTCGGACACCCCGCACAATCTCGCGCTGGCGGGCGAGATCACGCACCACTTCCCGCCGAAGATGCCGTACGCCGACGGCGGGTGGCTGACGAGCCACTGGGCGGCGTACGACCACATCGCGTCCACGCACTGGATCACGAGCATCCCACTCGACGTACTGACACACCGGATGGCGCCGTTCGCCTGGATTCTGCTGACGGTGCTGGGGGCCGCTGCGGTCGGGATGCTGCTGACCGGTCGTGCGGTCGCGGCTCCGATCGCTGCCGGGCTCGTGGTGGCTGGTGGCGATCTCGTGGCTTGGCCGTGGGCCGTGTCGGACCGGGTGTTCGCGGACGGGCCGTTGTCGCTCGGTGGGCTGACGAATCCACCGCAGGCTTTCTCGACGGTGTTGCTGCTGCCGTTGATCGCGGTGACGACGGTGCTGTTGCGACGGCGGGCGGGGACGACGCGGGCCGAGCTGTTCCGGCTCTTCGTCGCGGCGGGTGTGCTGGTTGCCGCGTTGGCGTTGACGAAGGCGACGACGTTGCCCGTGTACGCGACAGGGCTCGCGGTGGCCTGGATCTATCTGACGGTTCGCCGCGGCCGGCTGAACTTGCGCGCGCTGGTGCTCGGCATCGGCGTCGCTGCCGCCTATACGTTGACGTTCTTCTTCGTACTGCGGGGCGCGGCGTCGAGCGTGCGGTTCGATCCGGGCGCGACGTTCGAGAGCCTCGCGGACCGGATGGGCGGTGGATCCGCGGTCACAGTGATCGCGGCCGTGGTCGTCGCCGGGTGGGCCATGCCGGTGATCGGCGCACTGCTGATCAAGCGGCGGGTGGCGCGGGATCCGATGGTGGTGTTCCTGCTGGCCGGGTTCGTGGCCGCGGTGCTTGGTGCTTCGTTGCTGGCCGATCGTGGGGACACCCAACTGTTCTTCGTACGGACCGGGTTCGTTTACGGCGTCCTGCTCGCGACCTGGGGGCTGGGTTCACTCGAACGCCGGCAGTACTGGATCGCCGGGATCGCGGTCGCGATCGGGGTCGCCGCGATCTACTGGGGCCGGCATCAGACGCCGCGTACGTGCACATCGAACGACTGCTTCGGGCAGGGCCTCGCGGTCGCGCTGGTCATCGCGGTGCTCGGGATCGGCGTCTTCGGGCTGGTCCTGCGCGGTTCCCGGCGTACCTGGGCCGTGATTGCGGTGGCAGTGCTGGTCGGTACGACGGTGTCCCCGACGGTGGCGTCCGTACGGCGGTTCGCGAACCCGCCGCTGACCTCGTACGAGTCGATCGCCCCCGGCGGGATCGAGGCGGCGCGCTTCATCCGCCGCAACTCCGGCTCGAACGACCGGATCGCCACGAACATCCACTGCCACCAGGCGCGCGCGTCGCACTGCGGCACAGGTTCGTACTGGATCGCCGGGTACTCCGAACGCCGCGTCCTCGTGGAGGGCTGGGCGTACCAGGCACGCGTCGACGACACCTACCCCGCCGGCGTGCAGGGCCCGTACTGGAACCAGGACGAGCTGCGCCTGAACGACGAGGTGTTCAGCAACCCGAACCGCCAGCTGATCGAGACGCTACGGACGACGTACGGCGTCCAATGGCTACTGCTCGACGAGCGCGTCGGCGCCCCACCGAAAAACCTGGACAAACTAACCGAACTCCGCTTCCAGCTCGGCACCGTCCGCGTCTACCAGATCTACCCACCACCCCCAGAAAACCCCTTCCCCACCCGAACCCCAACACCCACCCCCGGCTTCCCGACCCAAACCCCCGGGTCCCCGTCGACCACGCCCACCTTCCCGACCGGCTCACCCACCTCCCCGACAACCGGCTTCCCAACAGGCACCCAGTCCCCCGGTCAGACCCAACCAACACAACCCTCCCCAACCGGCCCCCTCCCAACCAGCAGCACGCCAACCTTCCCGACCCAGTCCCCTAGCTACCCCACCGTCCCGCTGCCAACACGACCCACCACTCCGGCCTGAAGAGCCCGTAATCCGGCTGGCCGCTGCCCTGACCGGCTCCGTTGGGCAACCCACTTCGACGGGATTGGCGAGGGCAGAGACACGATCTGGGCACCGTGGACAGGGAATACCGGCTCTTCTGTCCGATGTATGGTGGTGATCAGCCAGTTCCGGGGCCGTGCGACAGGTTGTCGTGGGTCGGAACCTGGTATTACCTGTCCCCAGCCACCACCGCCTATCCCAACCCCCCACCGCCTGTCCCCACTCCCCGCCATCGCCCGACCGGTCGGGCGCACCGGCCGCCGCCTCCGCCGCCCCGCTACCCGTCGCGCAGACGACGGGTTGCCTGGGATCTCGTCGAGTCGTGGCGTTTGGCTGGCGACTGGAACGTCGAGTCGTGGATCGAGGCCGCGGTTGGCCGCCGAAATCCACGACTCGAGGACCACGGGGTGGCTGCGCGACGGCGGGCGGGAGGTCGCAGGATGGTCAGCGGAGGGTGACGGCTGGGATGGGGATGCTCTGGTTGGCGAGGCGGTCCAGGGCGGTTACTGAGTAGATGTACGCCGTGCCGGGGGTTGCTGTGGTGTCGAGGTAGGACTGGGCAGCGCCGGTGGAGCGGACTGTGGTGAGTAGGTTGCGGGCGTCGTTGTCTGGGCAGTGGTCTCCACTGCGGAGTTCGCGGCGGTAGATGGCGTACGACGTGGTGTCCTTCGAGGTTCTGGACCACTTGAGCTGTACGCCGTTGCTCGTGCGCGACGCGTGGACGGCGTGCGCCGGGAGCGGGGCCCGCGCGTCCAGGGCGGGCATCGCCGGGATCAGTGCCGGGCGCGTGTACCAGGTGTTGTTGAGCAGCGTGGTCGCCCCGAGGCGGTCCGCGCGGACGTCCTTGGCGGAGAAGTAGATGTTGCCCTTCACCTCGGGGATCGTGCTGTCGAACGCCAGGTGGTCGCTCAGCTCGGCCGGGTCCGACCAGTCCGGTGACTGCGTCGACGTACCGACCTTGTACGTCGCCTCGCCGATGTAGAGGTGGACGTGCGTACCGCGGACCTGTTCCGCCCACCACGGCACGATCTTGTTGTAGTCCGCCGGTGCGAACCCGCCGGCCCAGTACACCTGCGGGACGATGTAGTCGATCCACTCGTCGCGGACCCACTTACGGGTGTCCGCCGCGAGGTCGTCGTACGTCTGCACGCCGGCCGTGGTGTCGGTGCCCTCCGGGTCGGTCGCCTTGTTCCGCCAGACGGCGAACGGGGAGATGCCGAACTTGATCCACGGCTTGACCGCGTGCATCTTCTGGCTGAGTTCCTGGATCAGCAGGTCGATGTTGTTCCGCCGCCAGTCCTGCAGGTTGTCGAAGCCGGCGCCGTACTGCGCGTACGTCGCGGCGTCGTCGAAGACCTGACCGGCCACCGGGTACGGGTAGAAATAGTCGTCGAAGTGCACGCCGTCGATGTCGTAGTTCGAGACCGCGTCCATGATCGCGTCCTCGACCAGCTTGCGGGCGGCCGGGATGCCGGGGTTGTAGTACAGCTTCCCGCCGTACGTCACGACCCAGTCCGGGTGCTGCCGCGCCGGGTGGGTCGGGAGCAGGCCGTTGATGTTGGTGTCCATCGAGAGCCGGTACGGGTTGAACCAGGCGTGCAGCTCGAGGTTGCGCTTGTGGGCCTCGGCGACCGCGAATGCCAGCGGGTCGTAGCCGGGGTCGCCGCCCTGCACACCGGTCAGGTACTTCGACCAGGGCTCGACCTTGGACGGCCAGAACGCGTCCGCGGTCGGCCGGACCTGCAGGATGACCGCATTGTGGTGCTGCCGGACCGCGTCGTCGAGCCAGCCGACCAGCTCGGCCTGCTGCTGGGCGGCACTCAGCCCGGTCTTCGACGGCCAGTCGATGTTCACCACCGACGCGACCCAGCTCGCCCGGAACTGCCGGAGCGGGGTGGACGCGCTCGGCGCACAGCTCTGCTGACCGTCCGCCTCCACGGCTGACGCCGTACCGGTCAATCCGCTCAGCAACAGCCCCGCTGTCACGCCCAAGACGCCCATGGCTCGCCAGACTCTCATGTCACTCTCCGACCGTCGTTCTCCGTGAAGTCGAAAGATGTTTACACATCCAAGTGCTTGAAGAACAGTGCTGGATCTCTTGGCGCTAGGTTAGGAGCATGCTGCGCGCCGCGACGGAAAACGATGTCGGCACGATTCGGCGACTGCGGAACCAGCAGGCGAACCGTGACGTGAGCATCACCTCGCACGAGATCACCGCCGACGAGCACGCGGCGTGGTGGGCGAAGACCTCCGTGGATCCGACCCGGCGGGTGCTGATCTACACGCGCGACGGCACGACCGCCGGCGTCGTCAATTTCTTCGACCTCGACGGGACGACCGGCGCGTGGGGGTTCTTCCTCGACGCGGACGGGCTCGCGGAGCGCGGCGAGACGCTGCCGGCGTGGATCGAGATCATGCGCGAGGCCACGGCGTACGCGTTCGACGAGCTCGGCCTCGAGCTGCTCACCGGCGAGGTGCTCGAACACAACACCGTGGTCCGGCAGATGAACCGGCGGTTCCGGTTCACCGAAGGTACGCCGGAGACGCTGTCCGCCGGCGGCCGCGAGATCACCGTGATTCCGATCAGCCTGCGCAAGCAGGATCGACGCAAGGGGCAGAGCACATGAAAGGCGTGGCATGAGCACCATCGAGATCGGCGGCGTGCCGGTCGGGCCGGAGCACCAGCCGTTCGTCATCGCGGAAATGTCCGGAAACCACAACGGTGACGTGGAACGCGCGCTGGACATCGTCCGTGCGGTCGCGGAGTCCGGTGCGCAGGCGATCAAGCTGCAGACCTACACCGCGGACACGATGACGCTCGACCTCGACCTGCCGGCGTTCCGGCTGCCTGCTGAGCACGAGCTGTGGAGCGACGCGCGACTGTACGACCTGTACGAGGAGGCGCATACGCCGTGGGCGTGGCACGAGCCGATCTTCGAGCTCGCGAAGTCCCTCGGGCTGGTCGCGTTCTCGTCCGCGTTCGACAGCACCGCGATCGACTTCCTGGAGAAGCTCGACGTACCGGCGTACAAGGTCGCCTCGAACGAGATCGGCGACCTCCCGCTGGTCCGGGGCATGGCGGAGACCGGGAAGCCGATCATCATCTCCACCGGTTCGGCGACCCTCACCGACATCGACGCCGCGGTCCGGGCCGCGCGGTCGACCGGTAACGAGCAGATCATCGTGCTGTCCTGTACGGCGAGCTATCCCGCGCCGCCCGAGCAGTCCAATCTGCGCGGCATCCCGGTCCTTCGCGACGCGCTCGGCGTACAGGTCGGCCTGTCCGATCACACGATGGGCATCGGCGCCGCCGTGGCCGCGGTCGCGCTCGGTGCGACGGTGATCGAGAAGCACGTGACGCTGAAACGCGTCGACGGCGGCGTCGACTCGGCGTTCTCGCTCGAGCCGTGGGAGCTGGAGCTGCTCGTCGAGAGCACGCGGGTCGCACAACTGTCACTCGGCGAGGCGGTCATCGGCCCCAAACAAGCCGAACAGAACGTCCTCCGCTTCCGCCGCTCCCTCTTCGTCACCCAGGACGTCCGCGCCGGCGACCTCATCACCTTCGAGAACGTCCGCTCCATCCGCCCCGCCGGCGGCCTCGCCCCCGACCTCTTCACCCAGGTCGAGGGCCGCCCGTTCCGCGCCGACGTCAAAGCCGGCACTCCGCTGACGTGGGACCTGCTCTGATGTACCTGCTGTTCCCGGGGCGGCATCACGTCCTGACCCGCTTCCAGGGCGAGTTTCTCCAGCAGTTCGCGGACCGGACCGTGGTCTGGGCGGTGACGTCGGCGAATCATCGGACGACGAAGCGGAATCCGGTGGCGTTCGATCGGCGGGAGGCGGCGATCGAGCGGTTCAGTGTGGCGGAGGGGATTCGGTCGCTGGTGGTGGGGGTGGTCGATACGCCGCCGACGGACGAGTTCGCCGAGGTGACGGTGAAGGCGATCGAGGCCGGTACCGACGATCTCGTGCGGTTGACGCCGGAGAACACGGTCGTCGCCTGCTCGACGCCCGAGGTGAGCAAGCTGTACGAGCAGCTCGGGTACGCCGTGATCGGGGTGGAGCCCGAAGGTACGGCGCGCCCGTGGGACGTGCTGCTGATGATTGCTGCGGGCAACGAACAGTGGAAGGAGCTCGCGCACCCGGCGACCGTGGACGTGTTCGAGCGCTACGCCCTGGACGCGCATGTCGCGCGCTGCGTGAACGACCCGGTGGTCGGCGACGACGGCGGGCTCACCACGACCCGCGACTACAAGACGTACGCCGACGCGTTCGAGACCGCCGCCGACCGGAAATGGCAGCAAATCAAGGCGTTTGTCCGCCCCGGACGGATCCTCGACATCGGATGCGCGACCGGGGCGACTCTGCAACTGGTCGATGCGGACCCGCGCTTTCACGAGTCCGATCTGATCGGCGTGGAGGTCGCGCGGCACCTGTTCGCGGAATGCGAGCACAAGAAGGAACAGGGTCTGTTCAGCAACCCGAACGTCTACTTCTACCAGCGCAACATGCTCGGATCCGCCGTGTTCCCGCCGCGGTCGATCGACACGACGCTGACGCTCGCGCTCACCCATGAGATCTGGTCGTACGCCGACGGTTCGCGTCCTGCCACGGTCCAGCGGTTCGCCGACGCGCTCGCCGCGCACACGGCCCCGAACGGTGTCTGGATCAACTCCGACGTCTGCGGCCCCGACGAGCCGGACCGTCCCGTCGTCCTGCGGCTGGACGACAGCGACGGCGCGAATCCGGACGACATCACCGAGCTCGAGTCCCTCGGCGACCCCGCGTCGTACGTCGGCAAACTGTCCACGCGGGCGCGCTTCTTCCAGTTCGCCCACGACTTCCGGCGGAACGCTCGCGTGCCGTTCGAGTACGCCGTACGCGGGGACGAGCTGGTGCTGCGGCTCGCGGACGCGATGGACTTCCTCACCCGGAAGGACTACGTCGACAACTGGCTGAGCGAGACCCACGAACAGTTCTGCGGCCTGAACTTCGCCGGCTGGACCGCCGTCGCCGAACGCGCCGGCTTCACCATCGACCCGTCCTCGACCGCCTGGCGCAACGACTGGGTGATCGACCACCGCATCGCCCCGGTAGCCACCATCACCAGCCCCGACGGCGACCCCGTCGACTGGCCGGCCACCCACCAACTGATGATCGCCCGCCGCTAAGTCATTTCCTGGGTCAGCCAGCGAAATGAGGGGTTCCACACCCTGATCACGGGTACCGAACCCCCAATTTGCCTGGCCCACCCACCAATTTGCCTGGCCTACCCACCAATTTGCCTGGCCTACCCACCAATTTGCCTGGCCTACCCACCAAATGCGACCGCCCTGCGGCGCAGTGGGATGAGGTACGTACTGTCGAACTGCCGGTCGGTTAGGTGATTTCGAGGTGGAGGGTGCCGGCGAGGGGGCGGATGGCGAAGGTGTGGTGGGCTCGGCGGATGGTCAGGGGTAGGCGGGCGGAGAGGAACGGTTCGCACTGGACCGCGTGGGAGGTGCCGTCAGGGGCGGTCGCGAACAGGATCCACTCGGCCGGCTCCAAAGCGGCCATCTCCACCACGGCGGCCCAGCCGTCGTCCGAGACGGTACGTCGGCACGCGACGTCCACGTGGTCGTCGGAGTCCGGCAGGTACCGTCGCCAGCTGAAGTCGACGTCGCCCCAGTCCGGGCCGCGCACTACCAACATGTTGCCCGCAGCAACCGCAGCGGTGGCGGTCATCCGGATCGGGGACTCGTGCAGGTTCACGTACCCGCCGGTCGACCGGGTCAGCATCACCACACGTCCGTTCTCGGCGTGTGAGACCAGGCGATCGCCGGCCGTCCACAGCAGCACCTGCTCCTGACCCTCCGGCCCACGGACCCGGAACGCCCGCGTCGTCCGCTGGCTGAACGGGTCGTCCGGATTGATCTCCGCGAGGATCGGGCCGATCGGCAACCACGCGGTGAAGTCCCGGCCGTGCACCGTGAGCGGCACCGCTTCCTCACCACCCGACAGCGGCCGGCTCACGAACAACGACGGCTCGTCGAACGTCGACCGCCCGTGCAGCACCAGCGCGTCGGGGGTCTGCTCGACCGACGTCAACCGGCACGGATCCGCCAACCGCCGTACGGCGAACGCGCCGTCCTTGCCCGGACCGGGCTGGATCCAGTTCGTGCCGTCGATCCACGACCCCGGCGGCCACCCGGGACTACCGGCCTTCTGCCCGCGCAGCAGGTCCCGTCGCCGGATCCCGCCGACCCGCAGCCGTACGTCGAAGTGCGACGGGCCGGCCGTGCACTTGGCGAGCAGCTCGCGGCTGACGCGAACCTCGAACCCCACCAGGCTTTCCTCGCCGCGGAGGTCGGTCGCCGGACAGCGCCGTACCGGAAGCCGGTAGTTCTTGCCGGCGATCACCAGGCCGATCCGGAGGTTCGACGGCTTCGACTGCAGGTGGCGGATCTCTGCGGTACCGCGGATCGACAGCTCGCCGTCGATCCAGTTCACCTCGCGCACGCTGGTCGCCATCGTCAGGTCGTCGTTGGTGAGCTGCAGGTGTTGCTGGGCCGCGTCCGGGTCGAGCGCGACCTTGTGCAGCAGTTCGAGATCGCCCGCGCGCAGGGCCGCGAACTGCAGCTGGGCGAGGCGTGGCGAGTTCGCCAGCACGGCCTCGTCCAGACGGTCGAGGAGCTCGGTGGTGAGCTCGACCAGGTGCTGCTCCTCCTCGGGCGGGACCGTGCCGAAGGCCGAAAGGATCGCGTGCAGGTCGATCTGCCGGAAATGCGCGTGCACCCGATGCCGGATCGTCGGCAGCGCGTCCTCGATCTCGTCGAGCACCAGACCGGCCGAGACGACCCGGTCCCGGATGTTCGCGAGCTGGAACTTCTGCTGCGTGATCGAGTCGCCCGACTCGCGCTCGCGCCAGAAGTACACCGGCGCCGCGAGGGTGTCGACGGTCACCGCGTCGAGATGCGCCTTCAGCGTGACCGGATAGTCCTCGTACCGGATCGCCGGGAACCGGTAGCCGTACTCGTCCCAGAACGACCGCCGGTACACCTTGTTCCACACCATCCGGTCCAGCACCAACTGCGGCGTCTCGGAGATGTGCGTGGCCGGCCGATCGGCCGTGAAAGCCTGTGCGTGCAACCACGACGGCCGTACGCCGTAACTGTTGTTGAACCGTCGCGCGTTGCCGGCGGCGAAGTCCGACCCGGTCTGGTCGAGCGACCGGATCAGCATCCCGAACCCGTGCCGGGTCACCAGGTCGTCGCTGTCGACGAACGTGACGTACTCCCCCGTCGCGTGCTCGACGCCGGTGTTCCGCGCCGGTCCGAGGCCGGCGTTCTGCTGCTCCACGATCCGGAACCGCGGGTCGCGGAGGCAGAACTCCTTCGCGATCACGGCACTGTCGTCCGGTGAACCGTCGTCGACCAGGATCGCCTCGAAGTCACCGAAGGTCTGCCGCGCGATCGAGTCCAGGCAGTCCTCGATGTAGGCCCCCACGTTGTAGAACGGCACTACCACGCTGAGACGCGGCGTGCTCATCGCTTCCGGATCCGGCGTGCGAGTTTGCGGGCGACGACCTTCGGCTTGCGGACCTGGGCGGCGTGGAAGATGACCCGCGAGACGGCGTACGTGCGAGATCCGCGGATTCGCTCATGGGCGGTGGTCAGCCGCTGGAGCTGGCCGCGGAGTTCGCGGATGCGGTTCTCGCGGGTCTTCATCGCCTTGTTGCGGAAGCCGAGGGTGCGTTCCAGGCCGTAGACATGGCCCTTCAGTTCGAACAGCTCCTGCTTGGCCTCTTCGGCTTCGGCCAGGGCCGTGCGGACGTCGACCTTGGTGGTGGTTGATTCCAGTGCGGCGTCCAGTGCAGCGGCAAATTCTTTGCCGCAGGCAACTTGTTCGGTGGTGGCGGGGGGCGAGTCGGGTGAGGTGGCCTGGGTCTGCTCGGGGGCCTCGACGCCGGACATGCCGAGCCAGGCGGAGATGAGGTCGTCGCCGAGCATCCATGGCGGCCAGGGGTGGCGGCGGTGCTGGCCGATCAGGCGGTCGTGGAAGCGCGCCCAGGCGGCGGCCAGCAGATCCTCCTTCTCGACCGAGTCCTCGGCTACCCAGCCGGAGACGCCGAATGCGAAGGAGTCGCCGTCGTAGATCACGTCGTCCCATCGGACGATCACGCGAGAAGTTGTCACCCACTCACCCAGCTCGGCAGCCAGCTTGCGGAAGGCGGGCACGTCCTCGGCGGAGGCCAGCCGGAACAGCACACTCTCAACCGACACACCCGAGGGGATCGTGGCGGGGACAACCGACGGGTCGAAGGAGAGCGAGCCGACGCTCGCGGGTGTGGCGTCGGCGGGGGTGGTTGTGTCCCAGCCGGTGAGGGTTTGGGTGGCGGTGAGGGTTGTGGTGGCGGCTTGGGTGTAGAGGTCGTGTGGGGGTTGGGCGCCGACGATGGCCAGCCAGCCGGTGGGGATTGCAGCGAGGAGGTCGGCTCGGGCGGCGGTGTCGACGCCCTCGGCGGCGGGTGAGAGCAGCGGGACGTCAACCGTCTCGAGTGCCGCGCCGGCCAGGCGGGTGGCGAGTTCGCCGGGGCGGGAGGTGGCCGCGACGTCGGCCCGGACGAAGGTGCGGGAGCCGAAGTCGGCGTACACCTCGGACGCCCAGGGAAGCGCGGACCTGAGCTGCTCGACCGAGACCGGGCGGGTCGGGTCGTCATGCAGCGGACGCCACTCGTCGTCGCCGTGACGTTCGTCCGCGGGACGGCTGTCCAGCAGGTTGAGCAGCGAGAACTCGTTTTCCAGCCCGAGTACGACGACCGCGTCCGGAGCTGCCAACGCGGCAAGCGCGGCCAGGCGCTCGGTCCACGACAGGTCGGCGCTGTCGTATCCCAGCACCCGATCGAGTCCGTCGGTCGCGATGATCACGTCGTACGGCTCCGTCTGCAGACCGTCCAGCGCACCGGCGATCACCTGCAGGCAGGGCCCGAAGTCCTCGCCCAATTGCCCCGCGTCCGCGACCGAGCGGACCAGGATGGTCACGTCCGAGGAATGCGCGAGCACCGACTCGATCAGCTGCGGCGCATGCGGCCCGAGGATCAGCGTCCGCCGGTTGGCGGGTACGACGTCGGTCAGCAGCGCGGCGAGCGCCGGCCGCGGCGTCGTGCGATCGGTCCACGGCTGCATCTCGCCGCGTACGACCTGGACCCCAGAAGCCGACTCAGACACGCTCTCTCCAATCGAACAGCGACCGCAGTTCCGCGGGCGGCATCATCCAGGGTTTGCCGAGCTCCAGGTCGGTGGTCGCCCGGGCCGCCTCGAGATCGACGGACTTTCCGAGCATTTCCGGCCACAGCCGCTCGATCCGGCGCTGGCCGCCGAACAGCGGGTTCTCGCCGTCCATCTCCATCGGGTCGCCGTACACCGCGGGCTCACAGCCGGCCGCGACGCCGTAGAAGATCGCGGTCGACAGCCGGTTGGCCGCGACCCGCTTGTGCTTGCGCAGCTCGGCCAGCTGCTTGAACAGGAACCGCCGGTCGGTTCCCTCGTACGAGAACCCGCGGCGCCCGAACGACACCACCCGGAACCCCGCGTCCTCGTAGAAGCCACGCACCTCGGGCCGGTCGTACTCCGTGTAGTACAACGAGAAGGTGACCGGACCGGGCTCGGTCTCGCGGATCTCGTCGATCAGCCGCTGGTGGTCGCCGTGGATCTTGCCGCCCTCCCACCCGTGGAAGAGGAACCACAGCGTGCCCTCGCGCTCGACGGGCTCGGCCTGCTCCAGCTCCTGCAGGTACAGGAACGGCGCACCGATGCTGTGGTAGTTCCGCCGGCCGAGTGCGTGCCCGCGACGTCGCGGCGCGTCGCTCCAGGTGAACCGCCAGGCGCCGTCGTAGAACTCGTGCACCGGGTTCCAGCCGCAGCCGATGTTCCAGCCGTGCTGCAGGTAGCCCCGCAGCCGCGGTGGGTGGTCGAAGTCGAACCCGGCGTACCGGGACAGGATGTGCGTCTGACCGTAGTAATGGTTGTGGTGATGCATCACCGCACCTCGACGTGCAGAGTGCCGGCATGGGGTCGGACAGCGAGCGCGTGCGACCCGTGTGTTATTGCCAACGGCAACCGGCTGCACAGGAACGGCTCGCACTGTACGGCGTGCGCCGCACCGTCAGGAGGGGTGGCGAACAGGATCCAGTCGGCCAGCGCGGCCAGGGGATCGACCGAGACCTGCACCGCGGTCACCGGGATCAGCGCGTCCACGTCGACCGTCGCGGACCAGCCGTCGGCGGTGCGGGTACGACGGCACTCGACGTCGAGATGCTCGTCGGAGTCGGCCAGGTACCGCCGCCAGCCGAACGTGACGTCGCGACCCTCCGAGCCGCGCACCGTCAACTCCCGACCGTCGGAAAACGCTGTAACTGCGGTCGTACGGATCGGTGACTCGTGCAGGTTCACGTACCCGCCGGTCGAGCGGGTCAGCGTGACCACCCGGTCGTCGACGACCCGCGAGACCGCGGTGTCGCCCGCGGTCCACAGCAGCACGCGCTGCTGGCGCTCGGGACCGCGGACCCGGAACACCCGGGTCGTCCGCTGGCCGAAGGGGTCGTCGTGGTTCGCGGCCGCGAGGATGTCCCGGACCGGCACCCGGGCCGTGAAGTCACGCCCGTCGATCTCCAACGGAACCTCTTCCTCGCCGCCGACGACCGGTCGGCTCAGGTACAGCTCCGGCTCGTCGAACGAGGCCCGCCCGTGCAGCACCAGCTCGTCGCCCGACTGCTCGACCGCGGTCAACCGGCACGGATCGGTCAGCCGCCGCAGCGAGAACCAGCCGTACTTCCCCGGCCCCGGCTGAATCCAGTTCTCCGTATCGATCCAGGCGCCAGGCGGCCAGCCGGGACTCCCCGGGCCCTGTCCGCCGAGCATGCCCTTCCGCTCCCGCCGGCCCGACCGCATCCGCACCTCGAAGTGCGCCGGGGCGCCCGTGCACAGGCCGAGCGTCTCCCGGTCGAGCAGCACCTCGAACCCGACGAGTGTCTTGTCCCCGTGCAGGTCCAGCGCGTCGTACCGGCGTACGTCCAGCGGGTACGTCGTCGTGCCGACGGCGAGTGCGATGTCGAGGGTCGACGTACGCAGCGTCTCCAGGTGGCGGATCTCCGCGGTGCCCTTGACCGACAGCTTGCCGTCGATCCAGCCGACCTCGCGCACGCTGGTCGCGAGGGTCAGGTCCTGGTCGCGGAGCTTGTACAGCGCGCGAGGTACGGCGGACTCGCCCAGGCCGGGGTAGTTGTACTCGAGCCGCCGGCGCCGCGGTACGGCGCGCGCCCCGCCCCGCAGCCCGCCCAAGTTCCGGAAGGTCGCGAGCCGCCGGAGCAGCTCCACGTCGCCGGCCCGGAGCGCGGCGTGCTGGATCCGGTCGTACCGGTGGGTGGCGGCCAGAACGTCCTCGTCGAGCTGGTCGAGCAGCTCGCGGGACAGCTCCACCAGGGCCTGCTCGTCCGCGCTCGGGACCGAGCCGAACGCGGACATCAATGTCAGTACGTCGATCTGCGCGAGATGCGCGTGCACGCGCCGGCGGACCACCGGTACGGCGTCCTCGACGAGGTCGACGACCATCCCGGCCGAGGTCACCCGGTCCCGGATGTTGCCGAGCTGGAACTTCTGCTGCGTGATCGACTCGCCGGACTCGCGTTCGCGCCAGTAGTAGACAGCCTGCGTGATCGTGTCCACGGTCACCGCGTCCAGATGCGCCTTGAGGGCAACCGGGTAGTCCTCGTACCGGATCGGGGGGAACGTGTAGCCGTTCTCGGTCCAGAACGACCGGCGGTAGACCTTGTTCCAGAGCATCCGGTCCAGGACCAGATCGGGGAACTCCGTGACGTGCGTCGCGTGCCGGACGCGCGCGAACGGCTGCTTGTGCAGCCACGACGGGCGGACGCCGAAGCTGTTGTTGAACCGCCGCGCGTTACCGCCGGCGATGTCGGACCCGGTGCGGTCCAGGGTCCGGACCAGCGCGGCGAACCCGTACCGCGAGACCAGGTCGTCGCCGTCGACGAACGCCAGGTACTCGCCGGTGGCCTCCCGGATGCCCGCGTCCCGGGCCGGACCGGGGCCGGCGTTGTCCTGCTGGATCAGCCGGAACCGCGGGTCCCGGGCGCAGAACTCCTTGGCGACGACAGCACTGTCGTCGGGCGAGCCGTCGTCGACGAGGATCGCCTCGAAGTCGGACCAGGCCTGCCGGGCGATCGAATCCAGGCAGTCCCCGAGGTACTCGCCGACGCCGTAGAAGGGCACCACAACGCTCAACCGCGGGGTCACTCGGGTGTGCCCTCCTCCGCGGTTGCCGATTATCCAGGGTGTGTCTGCCAACCTCACGCCGTCGCGAGCAGGTGCTCGGCGGAGTGCCTCGGCGAGCGGGAGCGGAGGGGTCGATGTGGTTTCATCGTTCCCTTCGCTCCCGTTCGGCGAGGTGCCCGCTGAGTGCCGCGCAGTAGGCGTGAGGTTGGCAGACACACCCTCTACGTAGCGGCAACGAGGTGGACCGTCAGGAGGTTATGCACGGGTTCGAACCCGTAGCGGGACCAGACCCGCTGGATGCCGATCTGGTGGGCCTCGGTGGTGACGACCAGGCGTCGCGTCGTACAGACGTCCTCGATCGCGGCCAGCAGATGACCGTACCGGCCGCGGCCCTGCTCGGCGGGGACGACGCCGGCCAACTGGATCTCGGTCCACGACCGCTGCTCGTCGACGGCCGCCAGCGCCAGCACCCGCCGGTCCGGACCCCGCAGTACGACGGCGCCCGCGGTACCGATCCGCCGCCGGGCCCATTCCTGGCGCCCGGCCAGCGCCTGCGCCCGGTCGAAGATCGGGTTGGAGCAGTAGTGGTTACCGGAGTCGCCGAAGACGTCCGCGACCAGGTCGTCCACCAGATCGTCGTCGACCTCGGGTTCGAGCTGCGCAGTGAAGCCGGCCAACGGCGCCGGGCGCCGGCCCTTGCCGACCGGAAGGGCCCAGGCAGTGACGGCGTCGGCGAGCAGCGCCCGGCGCGGCCCGTCGGCCAGCGCGGCGAACCAGGTGGTCTCCCGCGCCGGGTAGCGCAGCACGATCACGTCCGCGGTCGACTTCTCGACGGCGGCCAGCACCTCCGCGAGCGGCGTACCGGCGGAGGCGGACACCGACATCCGGTCGATGGACACCCCGAAGCGCTTCGCCGCGTCCACGGACGGCCGAACGGTCAGCTCACCGGCTTCGAGAGCGTCGTACCAACTCATAGGCCGCCGAGCTTAAAGCATCAAGGTTGACCCTGCCTCACTGGCAGCGACACGTTGCATTCGTAGCGCGACTGATTTCACATTAGTGTTACGGCATGCGCGCGAAGGCGAGGCGGCGGGGGCCGCGGACCGCGGGGCCTTCCCTTTCCGGTCTGCTGGCCGGGCTCGCGGTCGCGGTGCTGGCGATCGTGCTGCTCGCGCTGCATTCGACGGCCTTCGAGCTGGCCCGGTTCGCGCTGTTCACGGTGGTCGCGGTGCTGCTCCCCGGGTTCGCGCTCTGGCGGCTGATCGGCGGGTACGGGCGCAACCTGGTCGAGGATCTCGCGGCCGGGTTCGCGGTCGGCACGGCAGGGCAGGTTCTGGTCTACCTCGCGAGCGCGTCGATCGGGCTGCAAGCGTGGTCGTGGGTGTGGGCGCCCGTGGTTCTGGTGATCGCGTTCGTGGACAGCGACGCACGGACCCGGGTCTGGCGGCGGGTCGAGCGGCCGCTGCGTCCCCTGCAGGCCTGGTTGCTCGCGGCGTCGACGGCGGTCGTGCTGCTGATCGTGTACCGGCGCGGGCCGGGCCAGTTCCTGCCGGCGTACACCGATCCGCTGCGCGCGTATCCCGATCTCGCCTTCCAGCAGGCGCTGGCCGCCAGCGCGAAGTACGACGTACCGATCTCGACGTTGTGGCTCGGTGGCGAGCCGATGAGGTACCACACGTTCTTCCACCAGGCGACGGCCGCGACGCAGTGGGGGACGCGGATCGACCTGACCGATCTGATCCATTCGCTGAGCTGGCTGCCGTTGTTCCTCGCCGGCTGCGGGCTGGTGTTCGCGCTCACCAGTCGGTTGGCGCCGACCGCCGAGTCCGGTGCCACGTGGGCCGGACCGCTGGCGGTATTCGTCGCCGGTCTCGGTGGGGCCGTGCAGCCGCTGGCCGGCGCCGGGCTGGGCGGGATCTCGACCGCGGTGGCGGCGTACCTGAGTCCGACGCAGAACCTCGGCGTCCTGATCGCGCTGGCGCTCTGCGTGGTGGCGGTGGACCTGCTGCGGGCCGACGGGCTGCGTGGAACTCCGTCGGCGCGCGGCCGGTGGGTGTTGCTGGTCCTGCTCGCGCTGATCGCGGCCGGGGCGAAGTCGACGATCCTGCCGTTGGTGGGTGCCGGTTTCGCGTTCGCGTTCCTGCAGCTGGGGCTGGCGCGGCGGAGTACCCGGCCCGCGTTCCTCGGCGGGCTGTTGTCGTTGACGGTTTTCGTGGCGGCGTTGATCGCGATCTTCGGCGGGAGCACGTGGGGGACGGAGATCAAGCCGTTCGAGACGTTCGTCCAGCTGGCGCCGTTCCCGATGCTGGTGTCGAACCCGCACGCCCAGCTGTTGTCGGGGGCAACGACTCTGCTGAGTTGGGCGCTGGCCGCGTCGGGGCTGTTCTTCCTCGGCCGGAGGTGGCGGGACACCGGCGCGGTGTTCCTCGCCGGGGTCGCGGTCGCGGGTTTGCTGGGCACGGTGCTGACGACGCAGTCGGGTGTCAGTCAGCTGTACTTCCTGCGGACAGCCTTCCCGGTCATCGCCGTACTCGCGGCCGTCGGGCTGGCTAACCTGGTCGGGCGGCTCGGGGATCGACGGGCAGTGGTGCTCGTCGGTGTGGCCGGGGTGCTGGGTCTGGTCGCGTTCGCGATTGCTCGCTCGCAGTCCGCGTCGATGCCGGGCATCAAGGGTCCGTGGTTGTGGACGCTGGCTGCGGCGGGTGCCGTCGGGGTGCTGGTGGCGGTTGTTTGGAAGCTGGCGCGGCGCCCGGGCAACTTCTTCGTCGCGTTGCTCGGTGGAGCGGTGGCGGCGTGCATGGTCGGCGCGGCTCTGGTGCCGTTGCAGGGGTTCGTGTCGGACAAGGCGTCGAACTTGGTCTTCGCGCGACCGTTCCGCGGTGGCGCGACAGCGGCCGAGGCCGGAGCGGCGCAGTGGCTCCGGCGGAACAGCGCGCCCGGGGACCTGATCGCGACGAACGCGCATTGCATCATCCAGCGCGACGGTCTGTGTGACAGCCGGCACTTCTGGCTTGCCGCTCTGTCCGAGCGTCCGGTGCTGATCGAGGGCTGGTCGTACTCCAACCAGGCGAACCGGATCGCCCTCGCCAGCGACAGCAACCCGAGCCTCATCCCGTACTGGAACAGCGAGGAGCTCGCCGCGAACGACATCGCGTTCAAGGCGCCCACGCCGGCGGCGATCGAGCGCCTGCGAGAGGCGGGCGTGCGCTGGCTGTACGCCGACCATCGGGCCGGCGAGGTGTCACCTGCACTCCGCAACTACGTCCGCCTGAAGCACGCGACGCTGGACGCGACGATCTACGAGCTGAGATGAGCCTCAGATGAGCTGCAGTAGGGCGTCGGCTACTCGTTCTCGGCCTCGGCCGTCGACCAGCTTCCAGCCGGCTCTTGCCAGTCGACCGCGTTCGGCCGGGTCGGTAAGCAGACGTTTGAGCGTCGGGACCGCTCCGGAGTTGTCCTGCTGCAGCGCGCTCAGCAGGCCGAGCCCCGCCGCGGCGCCCGTGTCGATGGCGCGCTCGTACCCCATCTCCTGGTTGTCGACCACGCACACCAGTCCCGCGGTCGCCCCGAGGCACAGCAGTTCCCAGGTCGACGTACCGGATGCGCTGATCGTCAGATCCGCCTCGCGCACGCGCGCCGCGAGCTGGGTCGTGGGACCGATGACGTCGAGTCGCTGGTGCGATTGCAGCTCGACAGCAGCGAGCTTCGCGGCGAGATCCGGCCCGGGTGCGACCACGGTGGCCTCGAACGGCAGACCGGTCGCGGCCAGTGCACGAGCGACGTACGGACCGGCGCCGAAGGCATCCGTGCCGCCGAAGAACGCGAACACCGTCGGTACGGCGTTGTGCCGGTCCGCGGGTGGCGCGGCCGGGCGATGGTCGAGGATCTCGTCGCGGATCATCACGTACGGCAGGCCGGCCAGGCGGACCGAGTCCCGTGGCAGCGGCGGGTGGTCGAGCTCGGCGGCGAGGTTCTGGTCCACCAGCACGTCCGCCTCGGCGCCGCGGAGATCACCGTCGACGATCGCCAGCGTCGGCAGACCGGTCGCTCGCACGGCTGAGTAGACCGCCGCGTCCAGGTCGTACGAGTCGAATACCAGAGCGTCCAACCGGGCGGCAATCTCTACGTGCTCGTCCGGCGACCAGACCGCGGGCTGTACGGCGATCCCACGGCGGGCGATCTGCTCCGCGGCCCACGGCACGGTGTGCGCGTCACACACGAACACGAGCTCGACGTCGCGGCGACGTACCTCCTCGGCCAGCGCCAGACAGCGCATCACATGACCGATGCCCCGGGACGGCCCCACATCACATCGCACCCCGACGCGTTTCACGGGGCCCAGCGTACGTTTGATCACGTTGTGCTGAGACGGTGGATTGAAAGGGTCCTTCATCGGGCAGCTATTGTTTCGAGGTCCGTACCGCGTGTGTGCGGTTCGGAACTGTCCGTCAGAAGGGTCCCGCTCGCGTGTCAATTCTTACCGGCTCCGACATCCTGGTCACCGGCGGTACCGGGTCGTTCGGCCGGTCGTTCGTGCGGCACGCGCTGAACCACCTGAACCCGCGACGGATCATCGTCTTCAGCCGCGACGAGCTGAAGCAGTGGGAGGTCCGCCAGTCGTTCAGCGACGACCCGCGGCTGCGGTTCTTCCTCGGCGACGTCCGCGACCGGGCCCGGCTGCTGCGGGCCATGCACCGGGTCGACTACGTCGTCCACGCGGCCGCGCTGAAGCAGGTGGACAGTGGTGAGTACAACCCGTGGGAGTTCGTCCAGACCAACGTGATCGGGTCGCAGAACGTCATCGAGGCGGCCATCGACTCCGGCGTGAAGCGGGTCGTGGCGCTGTCCACGGACAAGGCGTCCAGCCCGATCAACCTGTACGGCGCGACCAAGCTGACCGCGGACAAGCTGTTCATCAACGGCAACCACTACGCGGCGGCGTACGACACCCGCTTCAGCGTCGTCCGGTACGGCAACGTGATGGGCAGCCGGGGCTCCATCATCCCGAAGTTCCGCGCGCTGCACGCGGCCGGCGAGTCGCTGCCGATCACCGACCTGCGCTGCACCCGGTTCCTGATCACGCTCCCGCAGGCGGTCGAGTTCGTGGTCGACTCGTTCGACCTGATGACCGGCGGCGAGCTGTACGTGCCGCGGATCCCGTCGATGAAGGTGACCGACCTGGCCGAGGCGATCGCGCCCGGCGCGACCATGCACGACGTCGGCCTGCGCCCGGGCGAGAAGCTGCACGAGGAGATGATCAGCCCGGAGGAAGGCCGCCGCGCGCTGTCCCTCGGCGACCGTTTCGTCCTGCAGCCCGACCTCGCCACCTGGGGCTACCAGCCGCCGGCCGGCGGTCTCGCGGTATCGGACGGGTTCCACTACGCCTCGGACACCAACGACCAGTGGTACTCGATCGAGGAGATCCGCAAGATCCTCGAGAGCGACGTCTGACGTGTTGCCGTACGGGCGCCAGTCGATCGCGGAAGAGGACATCGAGGCGGTCACCGCCGTACTGCGCGGCGACTGGCTGACCACCGGGCCCGCGGTCACCGCGTTCGAGAACGCGATCTCCGAACTCTCCGGCGGACACCGCGCGGTGAGCTGTACGTCGGGAACCGCGGCCCTGCACATCGCGTACGCCGCTCTCGGCGTCGGCCCGGGCGACGAGGTCGTCACCACTCCCATGACTTTCGTCGCCACCGCCTCCTGCGCCGCGATCCTCGGCGCAAAGATCGTTTTCGCGGATGTGGACTACGACACCGGCCTGATCGACCCGGCCGCCGTGGCCTCCTGCCTCTCCGAACGGTCCAAGGTCGTCAGCGCAGTCGACTATGCCGGCCAAGCCGCCGACTACCCGGCACTTCAGACGCTGGCTGATCAGGTAGGCGCCCACACGTTGGCCGACGCGGCCCACTCCGTCGGCGGATCCGCCGGCGGCCGTCCGGTAGGCGACCTGGCCGACGTCACCACCATGTCCTTCTTCCCGACGAAGAACCTCACGACCGGCGAAGGCGGCGCGGTCGTCTGCAAGGACCCGGCGGTGGGGCAGCGGGCCCACGAGTTCCACTTCATCGGCCTGGTCCGCGACCCCGCACGCTTCGAGCTCACCGACGAGGGCCCGTGGCACCAGGAGGTCCACGAGTACGGCGTCAACTACCGCCTGACCGACCTGGGCGCGGCACTCGGGCTGTCCCAGCTGCGTCGGCTCGCGGAGTTCAAGCGCCGCCGGACCGAGATCACCGCCCGCTACAACGCGGCGTTCGCCGGCACCGACGGCCTCCGTACGCCGGTGCAGCGGGCCGGGGTCGACCCGATGTGGCACCTGTACCCGATCCGCGTCCTCGACGGCCGCCGGCGTGAGGTCTTCGAGGCGATGCGCGCCGCGGGGATCGGCGTCCAGGTGAACTACATTCCGGTGTACTGGCACCCGGTCTTCGCCCACCAGGGCTACCAGCGCGGCCTCTGCCCGAACGCCGAGCGTTTCTACGCCGAAGAACTCTCCCTCCCCCTCTACCCGGACCTCACCGACAGTGAGGTCGACCGGGTGATCGAGACCCTCTTGAACTTGGTTGGTTAACGTGTCGGATGTGACCCGGTCGAATCTGATCGGCGGCGAGATGCTCAACTGGTCGGACCTGCACCCGGGCGACGCCCGTCCCGCGGCCGCCGGACCCGCAGCCACGGCACTCCTGGCCGCCGCCCTCCAGCCTGACGACACCGTCCTGATCGCCGGCCCGCACGCCGCCGATCTGATCAGGGCTGCCGCCGCGCAGGTCACGTCGGTCGACCTCCTGCTCCGCTCGGCGCCCGACGCCGAGGAGCTCGCCGAGCTCTTGACGGACGCCAAAGGCCAGGTCTTCTGCGGCTCCCTCGACCGGTTCACTCTCGACGCAGCCAGCGACGGCACGTACGACGTCATCGTCGCGCTGGACGGGCTGGAACGGCTGGTCGGGCCCGACACGGCGAGCTTCCCGTGGGCGGAGGCGCTTGATCGACTTCGCGAGCGGCTCCGGCCGGGCGGACGACTGCTCCTCGGCGCCACCAACTCCTTCGGTTTCGAGCGCCTGATCCAGCCGGACATCACCGCAGCCCTCCCCCGCGACGAGGACTGGGGCCGAGCAGTCGAGGACAGAGCGCCGGCAGGTCTCAAACCCCTCCGCTCTGCCCTGAACACCTCCGACCTTCAGACCTTTGCCGTCTTTCCTTCGCTTGTGCAGGCTGATGTTGCGGTTTCCTCGGTCGACGGGTTCGCGGCTGTCGTCGCGGCGCGGGCTGTTGCTGCGCGCAACGAAGGTCCGGTGTTGATGGATCCGTACCGGGTCGTGCTGGATGCGGCCGCGGCCGGGTTGGCGTTCGAACTGGCGCCGGCCTGGTACTTCGTGATCGGTGCCGACGCACCTGCAGTACTGCCTGCAGGTGTGGTGCCCGAGGGCGAGGGTGTGCTGCTGGAGGAGCATCTTCTGATGGCTCTGCGCTGTGATGATCAGGCAGAGCTCCGGCGAGTCATCCCGGCGTACGTGGCGTGGCTGGGGACAGGCGGTGCCGGCTCGCCCGACAACGTGATCGTGGACGGGACGTCGTACCGGCTGTTCGGAGAGCCGCAAGGGCTGGATGTGGTGGAGCATCTGGCGCGGTTTGCTCGGCGGGCTCTGGAAAGTGGCTCGCGGCAGCCGTGGCCCGCGGCGGCCGACGCGCACGCGTTGACCGCACGGCTCGCGGCGATGGCCGGGATCACCGTGCCGGAGCAGGAGTTCACCCCGAACGAGGTCATCCGCCCGCGCGGCAGCGCAGAGCAGTTGACCACCGTCGCCCGGCTCGCCGACGAACTCGCCCACGCGAGCGCCCGCGCGATCCTGTTCGAAGGCACGGTCAGCGGCATCCGCCGCTCGCTCCCCTATCGCGTCGGCCACGCCGTGCTCAACCCCGCCCGCGTGATCCGCCGCCGCCTGAAGAGGGTGCTGCGGAAGGTCCGCCGCTGATGCACCACGCCAACCACTTCTACGGGCACGCCAACATCATGGCGACGTACGCCGGACTCCCGAAACCGCCGCGGATCTGGGGCTACCTGCAGCACGGCTGGAACATCCTCGACGGTTTCGCCCACGGCACGAACTTCGCGCCCGGGATGCCGAAGTTCGTCTGGTCGGACAACGTCCGCCGCCGCGGTCACGCCCTCGGCCTGCGCAACTACTCGGTGATCGGTTCGGTCTGGCTGTACCTGCTGAAGACCCATCCTGAGCTGGCGACCCCGTCGAAACGGGCCAAAGGCACCATTTTCTACCCGTTCCACGGCTGGGAAGGCCAGCACGTTCTCGGCGACCATGCCCGAATCGTTGCCTCGATCAACGAGCATGAGACCGGCCCGGTGACCGTCTGCCTGTACTGGAACGAGTTCGACAAGCCGGCGATCCGCAACGTCTACAAAGACGCCGGGTTCCGGGTCATCACGCACGGCTACCGCGGCCTGCACTGGCGCAAGACCGACGCCAAGTTCCTGGTCAAGCAGCTGCGCGAGCTCCGCAAGCACGAGCGGGTCGCCTCCAACCGGCTCAGCTCCGCCGTTCTGTACGGCGCCTCGCTCGGACTCGGGGCGGGGGTCTACGGTGATCCCATGGTGCTGGAGAACGAGCACCCGTCGTTCGGCGGACAGGCGCGGATCAAGCGGCTGTGGCCGGAGATGGACCAGCCGTACGTCCCGCCGGCGGTCGCGGCTGAGTTCACCGACACCGAACTGGGCGTCGACCACGTCGCCGGACCCGCAGAAATCCGGGAGATGTTCCGATGGAACCCGTGACACCAGCACTGAAGATCGGCATCGTCACGCAGGTCCGCGTGACCAGCACACGACTGCCGGCCAAGGTGCTGCTGACCGTCGGCGGCCGCTCGTACCTCGAGCACCACCTGGACCGGCTGAGCCGCACGGGCCTGCCGGTGATCGTCGCGACCACCACGAACTTCAACGACGACCTGGTCGAGAAGCTCTGCGAGGAAGACGGCTTCCCGGTCTTCCGCGGCAGCGAGGACGACGTCCTCAGCCGGTTCGCCGGCGCCGCCCGCGAGCACGACCTGGACGCCATCGTCCGGGTCACCTCGGACTGCCCGCTGATCGATCCGGAGATCGTTGCCGCGGGCGTCGATCGGTGGCGCGCCGAGAACGACCCCGACCTCTACATCTCGAACTGCCTCGAGCGCACCTACCCGCGCGGCATGGACTTCGAGATCTTCTCCACCGCCCGGTTGTACGACGCGGAGGCGAACGCCACGCTCAAGGCGGACCGCGAGCACGTCACGCCGTACCTGCACCAGAACCGGTCCGGCGCGATGCGGCTGCTGAACCTGCCGTGGTCCGGCGGTGGAGCGCAGTACCGGCTCACGCTGGACACCGCGGACGACTGGAAGTTGCTCGATGCCCTCATCGAGGAATTCGGCGCGAGCACGCTCGGCTGCGCGGAACTGGTCGCAATTCTGGACGAGCACCCGGAGCTGTCCGCGCTGAATGCGCACATCGAACAGAAGAAACTCGGCGAGTAACAGGTTTCATGCCGTGCGCTACGGCATGATTTACCGTGATGACCACCAATGATCCGGCCGGGGACTCCGCCGCTGCCGCGGACAGCGGCGCGGGCAACGGCGCGCACGCCGCGCGGGCCAAGTCGTTCGGCGCCGTCGCGGCGGCGTACGACGTGGGCCGGCCGACGTTCCCGGTCGAGGCGCTGACCTGGATCCTGGGCCCGGGACGTGGTCTGCAGGTGCTCGACCTGGGCGCCGGCACCGGCAAGCTCGCCGCGGTCGCCGCGAGCCTCGGACACGATGTGATCGCCGTCGACCCGTCGCAGGAGATGCTCGAGGTCTGCCGCCGGCGACCGGGGATCGACACGATGGTCGGGGCCGCGGAGTCGATCCCGCTCGCGCACGCCTCGGTGGACGCGGTGATCGTCGGGCAGGCCTTCCACTGGTTCGACCACGCCCGCGCGCTGCCGGAGATCGCCCGGGTGCTGCGCCCGAACGGCGTCCTCGGCCTGCTCTGGAACAACGCCGACACCGTGGTCCCGTGGGTCCGCCGGATCTTCCAGGTGCTGCAGGGTGACGGCTTCGGCGGGACTGACCGGTTCGATCCGGTGCCCATCATCGAGCAGTCGAACCTTTTCACGCTGCTGGAGAGCGGCCGGTTCCGGCACTGGCACGACCTGAACCGCGACGGTTTGCGGCAGCTGGCCCAGTCGCACTCGCGGGTCGCCGTACTCAAGGACACGCGCCGTGATCAGGTCCTGGATCAGATCGACCTGATCTACGAGCACACCGCCCGGCCGCCCGAGGCGCTGCGGATGCCGTACTTCACCGACTGCTTCCGCGCCCACCCCAGCGAGTTCGCGAACTACCGCCGTACGGTCGACGGCCCGGTGGCGCCGCACCTTTAGAACGTTTTGGTTGCGGTAGGTCACAAACGCGCAACTTGGGGCTAACGTGCACGTGTTCGTGTCCAGTGAAGGGGAACTCATGGACGAGGAAGTGGTGCGCGAGCGGGACGCCCGCGCCTATGAGGCGGTGCACGACGCGGCCGACTTCAAGGAACTGAAGCGGCGGTACAAGAACTTCGTCGTACCGTGGACGATCGCCTTCATGGCGTGGTACCTCGCGTACGTCGCCTGCAACAACTGGGCCCGCGGGTTCATGGACCACCGGATCGGCGGCAGCCACATCAACGTCGCGCTGATCTTCGGTCTGTTGCAGTTCGTGTCGACGTTCGCGATCGCGGCGCTGTACGGCCGGTTCGCCAACCGCAAGCTCGATCCGCTGGCCCACGGCCTGAACGCCAAGTACAAGAGGGAGCGCCGCCGGTGAACCACCTTCTCGTCCCGTTGGCCATTCCGTTGGCAACTGAGCCCGGCAACCGGACGCTGACGATCTCGCTGTTCACGGCCGTCGTCGCCGTGACGCTGTACATCACCTGGTGGGCGTCCCGGCAGAACAAGACCGCGGCCGACTACTACGCCGGCGGCCGCTCGTTCAGCGGCGCGCAGAACGGCCTGGCGGTGGCCGGCGACTACATGTCCGCGGCGTCGTTCCTGGGCATTTCCGGCCAGATCGCCCTCTACGGGTACGACGGTTTCCTGTACTCGATCGGCTTCCTGGTGGCCTGGCTGGTCGCGCTGCTGCTGGTCGCCGAGCTGCTGCGGAACTCGGGCCGCTTCACCATGGCCGACCAGCTCGCGTTCCGGATGAAGCAGCGACCGGTTCGTACGGCGGCCGCGACCTCGACGATCGTGGTGTCGATCTTCTACCTGCTGGCCCAGATGGTCGGCGCCGGCTCGCTGGTCGGGCTGCTGCTCGGTGTGAAGAGCGAGGGCCTGAAGGCCGCCGTGATCGTGCTCGTCGGCGCGCTGATGATCGTCTACGTGACGATCGGCGGCATGAAGGGCACCACCTGGGTGCAGATCGTCAAGGCCGTCCTGCTGATGGCGGGCACCGTGGTGATCACGTTCCTGGTGCTGCTGAAGTTCAACTTCAACCTCTCCGACCTGCTCGGCTCGGCCGCCGCCAAGTCCGGAAAGGGCGAGGGGTTCCTGCAGCCGGGCCTGCTGTACGGCAAGGACCTCACCGGCCAGATCGACTTCCTGTCACTCGGCCTCGCGCTGGTCCTCGGTACGGCGGGACTGCCGCACATCCTGATCCGCTTCTACACGGTGCCGGACTCGCGGTCCGCGCGGCGCTCGGTGCAGTGGGCGATCGGGCTGATCGGCGCGTTCTACCTGATGACGCTGGCCCTCGGGTTCGGCGCCGCGGCGCTGCTGGACACCGCCAAGGGTTCCGCGGTCGAGACGTCGAAGGGCAACGTGGCGTCACCGCTGCTCGCCGAAGCCGTCGGCGGCGGGGCCGGCTCGACCGGCGGTGCGATCCTGCTCGCGCTGATCGCCGCGGTCGCCTTCGCCACCATCCTCGCGGTGGTGGCCGGGCTGACGCTGACGTCGGCATCGTCGTTCGCGCACGACCTGTACGCCAATGTCATCTCCAAGACGAAGCCGACGGAGAAGCAGGAGTTGCGGGTCGCGCGGTTCGCCGCGATCGGGATCGGCGCGGTGGCGATCGGGCTGGCGATCCCGGCGCAGAAGCTGAACATCGCGTTCCTGGTCGCGCTGGCGTTCGCGGTCGCGGCCTCGGCGAACCTGCCGGCGCTGCTGTTCAACCTGTTCTGGAAGCGGTTCAACACCTCGGGCGCGGTCTGGAGCATCTACGGCGGCCTCAGCTCGGCCGTCGTGCTGGTGGTCTTCTCGCCGGTGGTGTCCGGCAACGGCGACAAGTCGATGATCACCGGTGCGGACTTCCACTGGTTCCCGCTGTCGAACCCGGGCATCGTTTCGATCCCGCTGGGCTTCCTGTTCGGCGTCCTCGGGACGTACCTCGGCCGGGACAAGTCGAGCGAGACCCGCTACAGCGAACTCTCGGTCCGCGCCCTCACCGGCGCCGGCGCGGAGGGTGCCGCGAAGCACTGACGCAGTACACCCAAGGGCCGGCTCGCATTCGCTGCGAGCCGGCCCTTCGCTGTCACGAACCGTTGACGCACGGTTGACAGTGCCGTAACAATGAGCCAATCGCCGCGCAAGAATTGAGCAAGCCTACGAAACTTTTGGACTCTCAGGCGGCGGTTCTTCCTGCCCCGCCCACCAGGAGAGGCCCATGCGAATCCCGAAATGGCGGTTGCTGACCGCCTTGCTGGCCGCGAGTCTCGCGGCGGCTCCACTCGCCCGCCCGGCGCCGGCAGCCCAGGCCGCCGTACTCGCCGGTCCCAATCTCGCCGCCGGTAAGGCCGCCTCGGCCAGCAGCAGCACCCAGAGCTACGTCGCGCCGAACGTGACCGACGGCAACCAGAGCACCTACTGGGAGAGCGCGAACAACGCGTTCCCGCAGTGGGTCCAGGTCGATCTCGGTACGTCGGTCGCGACCAACCAGGTCGTGCTGAAGCTGCCGACCGCGAAATGGGGCGCCCGCGACCAGACCTTCGCTGTCCAGGGCAGCACCGACGGGCAGAACTTCACCGACCTGTCCGCGTCCGCGGCGCGTACGTTCAGCCCGCCGACCAACACGGTGACCGTCGACTACGGCACCGCCACCACGCGGTACGTCCGGATCCGGATCACCGCCAACACCGGCTGGCCGGCCGGACAACTCTCCGAACTCGAGGTCTACGGACCGGCGACCGGTGACACCCAGGCTCCTACCGCCCCGGGCAGCCTGGCCTTCACCGAGCCCGGCGCCGGGCAGATCAAACTCACCTGGAGCGCCTCGACCGACAACGTCGGCGTCACCGGGTACGACGTCTACGCGAACGGTCAGCTGCGCACCAGCCTCACCGGGCTCACGTACACGGACAACCAGCCGGCCAACGTGTCGGTGTCGTACTTCGTCCGAGCGAAGGATGCCGCCGGCAACCAGTCGCCGAACAGCAACACGGTCACGCGCAACGGCAGCGGCGGCCCGGGCAGCAATCTTGCGCTGCACAAGCCGATCACGGCGTCCGGGTCGACGTTCACCTATGTCCCGGAGAACGCGAACGACGACAACGTGACGACGTACTGGGAGGGCAACGCCAACCCGGCCACGCTCACCACGCAGCTCGGCGCGAACGCCGACCTCAGCTCGATCGTGGTGCGACTCAACCCGGATCCGGTGTGGGGGCCGCGAACGCAGACGTTCTCGATCCTCGGACGTGAGCAGAGTGCGTCCGCATTCACCACGATCGTTGGTTCGGCCACCTATTCCTTCGATCCGGCGAGCGGCAACAGCGTGACCGTCCCGGTCAGCGCGCGCGTGGCCGACGTACGGCTGAACTTCACCGGGAACACCGGCGCACCGGCCGGGCAGGTCGCGGAGCTGCAGGTGCTCGGCGTACCGGCACCGAACCCGGACCTCACGCTCTCGAACGTCACGTGGACACCCACGTCGCCGGTCGAGACCGACGCGATCACGGTCCGCGCGACTGTGAACAACGGCGGTACGGCGGGGTCCGCGGCGACCGACGTGAACTTCTACCTGGGCACGACCAAGGTCGGTACGGCGGCGGTCGGTGCGCTCGCGGCCGGGGCATCGACGACGGTCAGCGCCTCGATCGGGACGCGCGACGCGGGCTCGTACGCCTTGAGCGCCAAAGTCGACGAGGGTGGCTCGGTGATCGAGCAGAACGACGGGAACAACACGGCGGCCGCTTCCGGTCCGCTCGTAGTGACTCCGGTGGCGAGCTCGGACCTGGTGGCCGCCGCGGTCAACTGGACGCCCGGAAATCCGTCGGCCGGAAATTCCGTCGCGTTTTCCGTGTCGTTGAAGAACCAAGGCAGTGTCGCCTCTGCGTCTGGTGCGCACGGGATCACACTGACCGTCCTGAACGGGTCGTCCGTGGTGACGACGCTGACCGGTTCGTACAACGGTGCGATCGCCGCCGGCGCGACCACGCCAGCTGTTGCTCTTGGCAACTGGACCGCCGCCAACGGGCGCTACACCGTGCGCGTGGTGCTGGCCGACGACGCCAACGAGCTGCCGGTGAAGCGCTCGAACAACACCAGTGAGCGGCCGTTCTTCGTCGGCCGCGGCGCGAACATGCCTTACGATCACCTCGAGGCGGAAGACGCCGCGGTCGGCGGCGGCGCGTCCGTGATCGGACCGAACCGGACCATCGGCGACCTGGCCGGCGAAGCGTCCGGGCGGCGCGCGGTCACCCTCGGCACGAGCGGCGCGTACGTCGAGTTCACCACCCGCGCCAGCACCAACACGCTCGTCACCCGGTTCTCGATGCCGGACTCGTCGGGCGGCGGCGGGCAGACGTCGTCGATCAGCGTGTACGTGAACGGCAGCTTCGCGAAGACGTTGCCGCTGACGTCGAAGTACGCCTGGCTGTACGGCGCGGAAGCCTCGCCGAACAACTCACCCGGGTCCGGTCCGGCGCGGCACATCTACGACGAGGCCAACCTGATGCTCGGCCAGACGTACCCGGCCGGGACGAAGATCCGGCTGCAGAAGGACCCGGCGAACAGCCTGACGTACACGATCGACTTCCTCGACACCGAGGCCGCGACACCGGTCCCGAACCCCGGCGCGGGATTCGTCACGCCGGCCGGCTTCAGCCACCAGGACGTGCAGAACGCGCTCGACCAGGTGCGGCAGGACAGCAACCTGCAGGGCGTGTACCTGCCGGCCGGTGACTACGACACGTCGTCGAAGTTCCAGGTGTACGGCAAGGCGGTCAAGGTCGTTGGGGCCGGTCCGTGGTTCACCCGGTTCCACGCGCCGACCACGCAGGACAACACCGACGTCGGGTTCCGGTCCGAGGCGTCCGCGAACGGATCGACGTTCAGCGGGTTCGCGTACTTCGGCAACTACACGTCGCGGATCGACGGTCCCGGGAAGGTCTTCGACTTCTCCGGTACGGCGAACATGACCATCGACAACATCTGGGTCGAGCACATGGTCTGCCTGTACTGGGGTTCGAACACCGACACGTCGACGATCAAGAACTCGCGGATCCGGGACACGTTTGCCGACGGCATCAACATGACCAACGGGTCGGCCGGCAACACCGTCAGCAACAACGACGCGCGGTCCACGGGTGACGACAGCTTCGCGCTGTTCAACGCCACCGACAACGGCGGCGGCGAGGTCCGGGACAACGTGTTCGAGAACCTGTCCGCGACGCTGACCTGGCGGGCCGCCGGGTTCGCGGTGTACGGCGGAACGAACAACGTCTTCCGGAACCTGTACGCCGCGGACATGCTCACCTATCCCGGGATCACGATCAGTTCGCTGGACTTCGGGATCCCGATGAACGGGTTCGGGGCGACGCCGCCGACACAGTTCCAGAACGTTTCCGTCGTACGTTCCGGCGGGCATTTCTGGGGTAACCAGGCGTTCCCCGCGGTCTGGGTCTTCTCGGCGTCGAAGATCTTCCAGGGCATCCGCGTCAGCGACTTGGACATCGTCGATCCGACGTACAGCGGCATCATGTTCCAGACCAACTACGTCGGCGGCCAGCCGCAGTTCCCGGTCGCGGACACCGTCTTCACCAACACAACCATCTCCGGCGCCCAGAAGTCCGGCGACGCCCTCGACGCCAAGTCCGGCTTCGGCATCTGGGCCAACGAACTCCCAGAACCCGGCCAAGGCCCCGCCGTAGGCTCGGTCACCTTCAACAACCTGACCCTCACCAACAACGCCAAGGACATCCAAAACACCACCACGACCTTCACCATCAACCGCAACTAGTGGTGCCGGCGGCCGGCGCCGCCTGAGCGCATGACCTGTGTACGACGGGCGCACCTGCGTGGACTCGGGTGCGCCCGACGTACGTCTGCAATCCCGCCGGAACCGCCACCGGTCCCGGCACGGCTGGTCCGCGGGCCGTACGAGTGCGGTGGGGTCAGATCGTGGCGAAGGAGGGCGGGCCGGCGCCGACGCCGTTCATGGTGCGCTCACCCCAGACCGCGAACCGGGCGGCCTCCGCGCGGGTCTGTTCGTCGGCGTGCCAGCGGCTCGGTCTCACGCCGGGTACGGCGTCTGCGGGCGTGGCGGTTTCACCCCACGGATCGTCTGCTGGGGTTGAGGACCGGCTTGTCGGGTTGCCGATGGGCGTGGGTCCGCCGCCCGATGGCTCCGAGGGCGTGGGGCGATCACCCGGCTCGTGCGCCCGGGGTGGGTCGGTTGGTGGTTTGTGTGGATGGCGGGGTGGTGGGTCGGCCCAGGTGGGTCTGGTGACGTGGACTTTGCCGTTGGTGATGGTGATGGTCCAGTGGCCGTGGTGCAGGTCGGTGTGGTCGCGGCGGCACAGGAGCACGAGGTTCTCGACCTTGGTTTCGCCGCCGTCGATCCAGGAGATGAGGTGATGGGCGTCGCACATGACCGGTGGCGCGTTGCAGACGACGCAGCCGCGGTCGCGGGTGTTCAGGGCGCGGCGGATCGCCTTGGTGACGAGGCGTTCGCGGCGGCCGACGTCCAGCGGCTCGGAGTTGGAGCCGAGCACGATCGGGATGACGCCTGCGTCGCAGGCGAGTCGGCGGATGGTGGCTGCGGACAGTCCGTTGCTGTAGACGGTGTGCCCGATCGCGTCCGCGGTGGCCGCCTTCAGGTCCTGGAAGTCGATGGTGACGGTGAGGTTCGCCTTCGCCCCGAACCCAGGCACCACATCCCTACCCACATCCCCACTCGAACCAGTACCCGAGCCAGCGACCACAACCGGCTGTTGGTCCGTCGCCAGTGAACCGGCCTCCGCGGAGCCTGACGCCGTAGAACCAGTCCCTGCGGAGTCATCCTCCGTGGAGCCGGTCTCCGGCGTGCTGGTCTCCGTGGAGCTGGCTGGCTTGCTGGTGGGGCGGGGCATCGTGGGAGACGGGGTGCCTGCGTCGAGGGCCGTCGCGGCCAGGGTTAGCGTGGTGGTGAGGGCGTCGGCTTGGCGCTTTTCGCGGGAGCGCGGGTCAGGCTCGCCGTCGAGGGTCTTGTGCGGGCGGGCGCCGGTGGTGATCAGGGTGCGGAACAGTTCGGCGTTGTCGTTGGCCAGGTACCCGGTGAACTTCACGCCGTGGTCGGCAGCTTTGAGGGTGAGGGTTTCGCGGGCGGCGGCTTTGTGTTCGTCGGGTTCGGGGCCGTCGGTGTCGAGGATGTCGCGAGACTGTTCAGCGGCCTTGCGCAGATCGGCGGGGGCCAGGTGGCGGGCGAGGCGGACGAGTTCTTGTTCGGCGAAGTCGAGGTCGGCGACCGGGACGGTGGTCGGGACCTTCTCCAGGGCGGTCACGATCGCTTCGGCCTGCGCCGGCCGCAACAGCACCACCGGCACCTCAGACGTCTCCCCTTCTGCGGCATCGATGTCGGGGAGGGCGGCGGTGACGGATGCGTACTTGGGTAGGGCGCGGGCCAGGCGGACGTCGCGGTAGGCGCGGGAGTGGTCGAGCCGGTAGCGGAACTCCACGTACTGGACCATGTCCCGCGCACCGACCCGTTCGGCGTACCCGGAGGTGTCCATCGCCGCGATGAGACGCAGCCGGCGGGTCTCGATACGCGCCAGGTCCGCGTCGGCCTGGTCGAGAGCGTGCACCAGTTCGGCGTCGCTCATCAACTCCGGCGGCCTGTCCATGCATCAAAGCCTAGACACCCCCACCGACAGTTTTCAAAGCCAGAACCCCTTATTTTCAAGGGATCTTGTTATCCACAGCCAAACCATCTTGTGGATTTTGCCTTAAGCAACTAATTGCCCCGGTCAGCAAGTTGTGGGCCGTCGGGGTCAGGGCGTGGAGGGCTGTGCCTTGGGTTCTGTGGGTGGTTATCAGGGCGGCGGCTCGGAGGGTTTTGGTGTGGTCTGAGGTGGAGGCGAGTGAGATGCCTACTCGGCGGGCCAGTTGGGTGGTGGTGGCGGGGTGGGTCAGCGAGCGGAGTACGGCGGCTCTCGTGCGACCTAGGAGGTCTGCCAGAGCGTCGGTGGCGGCATCGTCCGGGTCGGTCAGGTCGGCGCAGGGGTAGACGAGGACGGGACGCCGGCCGGGGGTGTCCATCGCGAGGCAGTTGTTGACCAGCGGGGACGGGTAGAGCTCCAGCCCGCGGCCGTTCAGGTGGATGTCCGCGGTCCAGTCGTCGACCGGCCCGTACGTCGTCAGCACCGGAGCCGTCCACTCGACGTCGGGATGCAGCGACGACAGCAGCGCATCGGTGCCACCGTGCAGCACCGCGCGGGACCGGATCCCGAGGTCAGCGCCGTACCGCCGCTGCAACTCCCCCGACGAAGGCCCCAGCACCTCCTGGTGAAAGTCCCGGACCGCGCCGCCCAGCGCCCGCCGCGACCCGGCGCGTCCGTCCAGTAGTCCCCGCATGTACCGGTCGATCTCGGGCGGCAGCCACGGCTCCAGCTCGTCCCGGATGACGGAGGCCGGCGTCTCCATCAACGCCTCGACGGCCGGCTCCAGACCGGGCCCGGCCACGTCCGGAATCAGGAAGTCCGGAAACAGTCCGCCCGGCGAGATCAGCTTGAAGAGGGGACGCATCGACCCCCGCACCCGCGGTGCCGCGGTACGCCGCCAGCGCCGTGCGACCGGCGAGATCGACCGGTCACCGAGCGCGCGGGCCGCGAGCGCGGCTTCCCACAGCGGGTGCGGCTCGGTCGGGAACGTGACCCGGCCGAGGTCCGCCGTGGTGAAGTGGACGCGGATCATCCCCCGATTGTGACGGACCCTAAGTCACCCGGACAGACCTCTTCGGTTCAGACCGAATCCGGTCGCGACGCGCCGCCGTACGCTCCCACGCTGGCCCGATGAAACGTCTCGCGCTCCTCACCGTCCTGGTCCTCGCCGCCGCCACCCCGTCGGCCACAGCACAAGCCGTCCACCGACCAACGCAGTACGTCGTCTCGACCACCCCCGGCGAGAACCTCGAGGGGATCGCGGTGACGCCCGGCGGCACGATGTACGTCACCAGCGTCGCCACCGGCGCGGTGTACCGCGGCACCACCCACTCGTCCCGCCTCAGCCTGTTCTTGCCGGCCGGCGGCGACGGACGGACCGCGGCGACCGGCATCCACCTGGACCGCTGGGGGCGGGTCCTCGTCGCCGGGGCAGGTACGTCGAAGCTCTTCCTGTACGACGCCCGCGGCCGCCTGCTCGCCGTACGGAAAGCGTCGGACGGCTCGTTCCTGAACGACTTCACGATCGCGGGAAACTTCGTCTACGTGACCGATTCGGCGCACAACCAGATCTGGCGGGCACCGCTCACCCGCGCCGGTCTCGGCGAGCTCGAACCGTGGATCGCCCGCGACCAGATCAAGCCGACGCCGTACTTCCTGAACGGCATCGTGACCGACGGACGCGTTCTCCTGGTCGGCGAGCAGGGCCAGGACGTCACGTACCGGATCGACCTCCGCACCAAGCAGGTCACGGTCCTCGACGTCCCGAACGGCATCCTGTCCGGCGACGGGTACCTGCTCGAAGGACGCCGGTTGTACGCCGTCCACAACGCCGGCGGCGGGAAGTACGTGACCCGGCTCGCGATCCTGAACGACGATCTCACCGCGGCGACCCTGGTCGCGGACTCGGGCCAGGGTGCGACCGGTGCGACCCCGACGACGATCGCCCGCGATCACGGCCGACTGCTGTGGGTGAACAGCCAGCTGGACATCGCACCCGGTACGCCGCCGTACACGGTGACCGTCGTACCGGGTTTGCGTTAGAGATCGTCGGTGACCCGCGCGAGGACCGCGCCTGCCTGCAGGACCAGCGTCCGGTCGGCGTCGTCGAGGCGGCTGAGGAGGTTGGCGAGCTCCTCGGCGGCCTGACGGCCGGATGCCTCGACCGTCTCGGCACCCGCGTCGGTGAGCACGACCGCGGTCGCCCGGCCGTCGACCGGGTCCGGTTCGCGCCGGACCAGGCCGGCTTCCTCCAGTCCCGCGACCGTCGTGGTCGCGGTGGGTTGCGAGCACGGGACCCGGGCGGCGATCTCGCCGATCCGGATCGGTTGCTCGTCGGCGATCAGCATCAGCGCCAGGAACTGCGTCGGGTGCAGGAGCGTGGTGGTCCTGCTCCGGCGCAGATGTCTCACGATTCGGTGCATGCTGACCAGCAGCTGCAATGCCTCCTGCGCCATCCAGATCACCTCCGTCGGGAAGCGCAATCCTGGCACAGGCACCCAAACATCTCCTACCGCGCCGGTCCGACGGCAGGGATCAGGACGGCGGCGGCTCGCCGTTGGCCGGTGCGGCGACGACGCGATTCCGCCCGGCGTCCTTGGCCTGGTACATGGCCAGATCGGCGGCCATCTGCAGCTCGTCGAGGCTGGTACCGGACTCCGGGTACGTCGCGGCGCCGATCGAACACGTGATGGGCCCGCACAGCACCGGGCCGTTGGGGGCGGCAACGGTGACCGCCAGACCCGCGATGCGGCGGCGGATCCGCTCGGCGGCCAGGGTGGTGTCGGCCGCGGAGGTCTGCGGGAGCAGGATCGCGAACTCCTCACCACCGAGTCGCCCGACCAGGTCGTTGTCGCGGACCTCGTGGCGCAGCTCGGCCGCGACCGCTTTCAGTGCCTCGTCACCGGCGTGGTGACCGTAGGTGTCGTTGATGGCCTTGAAGTGGTCGAGATCGAGATAGAGCACGCCGAGCCGGGAGTTCGTGCGTTCGGCACCGGCGAACTCACGGCGGGCGATCTCGTGCCAGAAGGCGGCGTTGGCCAGACCGGTCTTCGGATCGGTGCGGGACGCGGTCTGGAACTGCTCGACCAGCAGCGCGCGGTGCAGGCCGAGGATGGTGAGCAGCAGGACAGCGACGGCCCACGGCTGGCTGAGCAGCAAGGCGGCGGTCGCGACGCCCAGCCCGAGCGAGCCGGCCACGATCAGCTGGTCCGAAAGCCGCCCGAGTGCGTTGCGGCCCGGGGAGTCGGGGTTGGCCATCATGATCGCGCCGGCGACCAAGGCGTAGTTCACGAACCAGTACGCCAGGCCGGCCGCGACCACGGCGACGAGTCCGAGCGGGCCGGACGGGTAGCCCGGGTAGACACCGGGACGGATCGTGGCCAGGACGACAGCCCCTGCCGCGCCGGCCAGCACAAGTGTCGTCGCGGTGAAGACGGAGCGGTACGGCGGAACCCGTCGTACCCGCAACCAGGAATGCAGGTAGGTGCTGAGGATCAGCGCCGCGGCGAGCGGCGGCGGCAGGATGAGGACGCCGGCGAAGGTCCACATCCCCTTGAGGTTCACGTACGGAATGCCCTCGGCGCCGACCTTGCGCAGCCGCTCGATATCGCGCGCGGCCTCGAGATGGATCGCCGATCCGCCCGCGAGAACGAGCAACCGGATCCAGTCACCGCCGGTGACCGAGACGAGGTCGAACGTCGACGCGACGACCACCACGGTGATGAGTTCGACCGCGAGGACGTAGCCGAGCACGCTCCGGGGCTGCGACCACAACGCCCACCTGGCCGGGCTCCAGCCCACGTCCTGACGCCGGCGTAGGCGACGCCGCGCCAGCCGATGCCGGATACTCATGAAGAAGACCCCCGCCTCACAGTCGGTCCTTGTCACAGAGTAGCCGCGATGTGCACGCAATGTCATGGCTTCCCTGATATTGCCTCGCTGCGCTCACCCCACATGCGCCCAGATCCCGCGAGAGGAGGCCGCCGCCATGCAGAACAACGACTGGTGAACCATCACGCAGGCTGTCGCGCGGCGGCGACGTGCCCGTACGCCGCGCCCGCCGCGAAAAGAACCCCCAGAATTCCCGCGGCCGCCACGACCAAGGACGGTACCCACCGATCCGCGGCGGCTCCGGCGACCAGCACACCGACCCCCTGGGACACGATCAGCGCAGTGCGCGCCAGGCCGAACGCCTGGCCGCGCTGCGCATCCGGCACGTTCAGCACGAACGCCGCACTCGCGGCCAACTGGTACGACGCACACAACCCCGAAACGAACCACAACGCGACCGTCACCCACAGACCCGGCTCGGCGATGCAGCCGATCAGCGGCGCACAGGACCCGATCGCCAGTGGGCCCATCAGCGTGAGCCGCCGCGCCGGCGCGGCCCGCGTCAGCAGCAGCATTCCGACCATCTGCCCGGCCGGGTTGGCGGCGAGCAGGATCCCGACGGCGGCCGGTCCGCCTCCGACCACCGCGGCGTACGGCGCGGCAAGTCCTTCGATGCTCACGTAGAAACCGGCGACACACGCCAGCGCGACCAGGTACCTGAGCCGCCGGTCGCCCCAGACGAGGCGGGCGCCGGCCGAGAGCGACGGCCACCAGCCCGGGCGCGCATCCGTCGTACCCGGCAACGGGCGTTCACGAACTCCGAGCTTCAGCAGGAGCGCCGACAATGCGAACGTCGCGGCGTCGGCCAGCAGTGCGTTGCCGACGCCGAAGGCCGCTACCAGGGTGCCGCCGGTCACGAATCCGGCCAGTTGCGAGGCCTGCGCGGTGATGTTCGACACCGAGCTGGCCAGGACATACTTGTCGCCGGTCAGGATCGACGGCAACAGCGCGGCTCGGGCGGACTGGAACGGCGACGCGAGCAGCTGCACCGCGACCAGCAGCACGCACAGGATCCACAGCGAGGCGCCGGGGATCGCCATCGCCGCGACCAGCGCCGCCCGGGCGATGTCGCAGGCGATCATCAGCCGGCGGCGCGGATAACGGTCGGCCAGTCCGGACAGCAACGGGCCGCCGACGATGTCGGGCAGGAAGGTGAGCGCGTAGGTGACCGCGGACAGCCCGGCCGATCCGGTCCGGTCGAAGACGAGTACGGCGAGCGCGACGCGGGCCAGCTGATCCCCGATCACCGACCCGAGCTGCGCCAGCCACAGCCACCGGAACTCGGCCACGCCGAACACCTCGCCGTACGTGGCGGGCTGATCGGCGGGATCTGCGGACGATGGATGTGCGGGGCGGGTCACCCCGTCAAAATACCCACGATCCGCAACCACCCGCGCACACTACGGTGGGTCGTTCAGAGGTGTACGGCGACGACGCCCAGCGCGAAGGCCGTACCGGCGAGGCCGAGCATCGTGGTCGCGAGTGTGATGAGCCGGGCCTGCAGCTTCGGCAGCTCGGCCGCGGTCGCGAACACGCGCTGCGGCCAGTGCCGCCAGGAGACGTACCAGAAGATCGCAGTGGCGATCACCAGCAGGAGCCCTTTGACCGCGTGGATCCACCAACGCTCGTGGTCGATCGCGAGCAGCCCACCACCACTCACCGCGATCGCGGTGATCAGCCCGACCACCTTCCACCGGTTGCCCGAGGCAATCACCGCGGTCAGCATCTCGCGGCCTTCCTGGTCCGCCCCGAAGTACTTCTTCACCTTCGGCTGCACCACGAACAACGAGTACGCCATCCCACCCACCCAGGCGGCGGCGAGGCCGGCGTGAACGATCGCCACAAGCACAGTCATCCCACGATGCTAGTGTCCTGAGTCGGGAGTTCGGCGAGAGATTTCGGTGGTCAGGTGCGTGCATCGGGGTGCTTGGTCAGTGGCCTCGATGCGGAGCATCGTGGGCGCTGGGCAAGTGCCGCGAGGTGCGTGCCTGAGCGCCGAAAGCGCCGTCGAACTCCCGACTCAGGACACCAGGGCCGGCGGGGTTGTCCAGGTCACGTCGCGGTTAACACGCCCGTCACATCGAATCAACAGGTCCGAAATGGCTGGTTGACACTGTCGAAGCAGGCTGGCCGCCCGATGCGTCGGCTGTGAGGAAAGGACCGCCGGTGAGCTACAAAGCCGAGTACATCTGGATCGACGGGACCGAGCCGAGCGCACGACTGCGTTCGAAGACGAAGATCCTGCCTGACGGCGCCGCGTTGCCCGACTGGGGCTTCGACGGTTCGAGCACCAACCAGGCGCCGGGTGACAACTCCGACTGCGTGCTCAAGCCGGTCTTCAGCTGCCCGGACCCGATCCGCGGCGGAGACCACAAGCTGGTGCTGTGCGAGGTCTACCTCGTGGACGGCACCCCGCACCCGACGAACCGCCGGGCCGAGCTCCTTCCGGTTGCCGAGGCGTACGCCGCGCAGGACTCCTGGTTCGGCATCGAGCAGGAGTACACCTTCTTCCAGGAGGGCCGCCCGCTCGGCTTCCCGGCCGTGGGCTTCCCCGCGCCGCAAGGCCCGTACTACTGCGGTGTCGGCGCCGACGAGGTCTTCGGCCGCGAGATCGTCGAGAAGCACCTGGACGCGTGCCTCGAGGCGGGCCTCGCGATCTCCGGTATCAACGCCGAGGTCATGCCCGGCCAGTGGGAGTTCCAGGTCGGCCCGGCGGGTCCGGTCGACGTGGCCGACCACCTGTGGATGGCCCGCTGGCTGCTGTACCGCATCGCCGAGGAGTACGACGTCGCCGCGACGCTGGACGCCAAGCCGGCCAAGGGCGACTGGAACGGCGCCGGCGCACACACGAACTTCTCGACCAAGGCGATGCGTGAGGGGTACGACGCGATCATCACCGCCTGCGAGGCGCTCGGTGCCCCGGGCAAGGTCGACGAGCACATCGCGGGCTACGGCCACGGCATCGAGGAACGTCTGACCGGAGCACACGAAACCGCCCCGCACGACGTCTTCAGCTACGGCGTCTCCGACCGCGGAGCCTCGGTCCGGATCCCGTGGCAGGTGGAGGTCGACAAGAAGGGCTACATCGAGGACCGCCGCCCGAACGCGAACATCGATCCGTACGAGGTGACGCGCCTGCTGGTGAACACCTGCTGCGCGGCGCTGGAGAAGGCCGGCCAGGTCTGACATCCACGTACAACAGCCCCCGGTGTAGCCCGGGGGCTGTTGTAGCCTCCCGCCATGGACCCGTGGCAGACGCTGACCACCGCGCCCGCATGAATGTTCAGGTGCTGCACCGGAGTGGGCAGTGGTGTCCCGGGCTGCAGCGGGGCGAGGTGGTTGCGTATGACGTGCGGATTTTGCCGCGGTACCAGGTGGTTGGGCGGCCGACTGTCGACCGGTGTTATCTGCTGCTCGACGAAGCGGTGCAACTGACGAAGCCGGCTGTTTTCGAGGGGCCCGTCGAGGGCTGGTGGTACGTCGACCTGGTGGAGATCGAGCGCACCGACGACGGGCTGGTCGTCCACGACATGTACGTCGACCTACTGTTTCCGCCCGCCCTGAACCGGTACCAGATCCTGGACCTGGAAGAGCTGGCCGACGCCCTCACCGACGGGAAGATCTCGACCGCCCAATGCGCCGGCGCGCTGACCGCGACGCAGCAGTTCGTGCACCGCTACCTCCGGGGCGCCGCCGAAGGCCCGAACGGGCCCTCCGCGGCGTTCCCGCCACCCGAGGTCGTTGCGCTCGAACAACTCCCCTCGTTCCTCTGACCGTCAGTCCTCGTCGGACTTGCCCGCCTCCAGGTTGGTCTTGATCAGGTCCATCACCGTGGAGTCGGCGAGCGTGGTGACGTCGCCGACCTCGCGGTTCTCGGCCACGTCGCGGAGCAGCCGGCGCATGATCTTGCCGGAGCGGGTCTTCGGGAGCTCCGAGACGACCATGATCTGGCGCGGCTTCGCGATCGGGCCGATCTCCTTCGCGACGTGGTTGCGCAGCTCCTGCACCACGTCCGGTCCGCCGTCGCCGGCTTCCGAGCGCAGGATCACGAACGCCGCGATCGCCTGGCCGGTCGTCGGGTCGGACGCGCCGACCACAGCCGCCTCGGCGACCTTCGGGTGCGAGACGAGCGCGGACTCGATCTCGGTCGTCGACAACCGGTGACCGGACACGTTCATCACGTCGTCGACCCGGCCGAGCAACCACAGGTCGCCGTCCTCGTCCTTCTTCGCACCGTCACCGGCGAAGTACACGCCCGGCCAGCGGGACCAGTACGTGTCGACGAACCGCTGGTCGTCGCCCCACAGCGTGCGCAGCATCGACGGCCACGGCTTGGTGATGACGAGGTAGCCGCCGGAACCGTCCGGCACCGGCTTGCCCGCGTCGTCGACGACGTCCACGTTGACACCCGGGATCGCCCGCATCGCGGCACCCGGCTTCCCGGCGGTCACACCCGGCAGCGGCGAGATCATGTGCATCCCGGTCTCGGTCTGCCACCAGGTGTCGACGACCGGCGCGTTGTTCCCGCCGATGTGCTCGCGGTACCAGACGTAGGCCTCCGGGTTGATCGGCTCACCGACCGACCCGATCACCCGCAGCGAGGACAGGTCGAACTTCGCCGGGATGTCGGCGCCCCACTTCATGAACGTCCGGATCGCGGTCGGCGCGCAGTACAGGATCGAGACCTTGTACTTCTGGACGATCTCCCACCAGCGGCCCTGGTGCGGCGTGTCCGGCGTGCCTTCGTACAGCACGGAGGTGGTCGCGTTCGCGAGCGCGCCGTACACGATGTAGCTGTGGCCGGTGACCCAGCCGATGTCGGCCGCGGTCCAGTAGACGTCGGTGTCCGGCTTGAGGTCGAACACACCCCACTGCGTGTACGACGTACCGACGAGGTAGCCGCCCGTGGTGTGCAGGATGCCCTTCGGCTTGCCCGTGCTGCCGGACGTGTACATCACGTACAGCGGGTGCTCGGCGTCGAACGCTTCCGGAGTGTGCTCGGTCGACTGCTTGCCGACGAAGTCCTCCCACCACAGGTCGCGGCCGTCGGTCATCGCGGTCTCCTGGCCGGTGCGCTTCACCACGACCACGTTGCGCACGTCCGGACAGTCGACCAGCGCGGCGTCGACGGCCGGCTTCAGTGCGGACGCGGCGCCCCGGCGGTAGCCGCCGTCGGAGGTGATGACGACTCGGGCGTCGCAGTCCAGGATGCGGCCCTTGAGCGCGTCCGAGGAGAAGCCGCCGAAGATGACCGTGTGCGGCGCGCCGATCCGGGCGCAGGCGAGCATCGCGACCACGGTCTCGGGAATCATCGGCATGTAGATGGCGACGATCTCGCCGGGCCTGACGTTCAGCTCGAGCAGCGCGTTCGCGGCCTTGCTGACCTCGTCCTTGAGCTGCGCGTACGTGATCTCGCGGGTGTCACCGGGCTCGCCCTCGAAGTAGTACGCGACCTTGTCGCCGAGACCGTTCTCGACATGCCGGTCGACACAGTTGTACGCCGCGTTCAGCTTGCCGTCGGCGTACCACTTCGCGAACGGCGGGTTGCTCCAGTCCAGCGTCTCGGTCGGCTCGGTCGCCCAGGTCAGCCGCTTGGCCTGCTCCGCCCAGAACCCCTCGAAGTCGGCCGCGGCCCGGTCGTAGGCGTCGGCCTTGAGGTTCGCGTTCGCGGCGAGCTCGGCGGGCGGCTCGAACCGGCGCTCCTCGTGCATCAGGTTCGACAGTGCCTCGGACTGGGCCCCGGACTGGCCCTCGGCCTGGGGTGACTCTGCATTCGTCACGTCGACGACTCCTCATCGCTGGCTTCGGCGCGCCGGCGCGCCCGGTTACCTTTCTACCAACGCCGACCCCGCCACGGGAACCGTGGTATCGCCCAGCCGCTCCGAATCTGCGCCGAACAGTCCCCGCCGGAGGACGGGCGGCCGCGGAATTCCGGCGTACGGCGGAACCAAACGCCCGGACCGTGCATCGGACCTGGTATGAACCCGATGCAGCCGATCGCGCAGCCGCAGCCGCTCGACGCCGAGGGACGCCGGAAGATCTCGCGGGCCGCGCGCCGCCGGGTGCACGCCCGGGAACTGCGGGTCCGCCGGACGCAGAAGACGGCCCGCGCCCAGCTTCCGCTCTGAGCTACTCCTGGTGGTAGGTGAGTAGCTTCGCGAGGATTGTGGTCAGGCGCGTACGGTCGGTGGCCGACAGCGGGGCGAAGATCTCCTCCTGTGCCTTGCCGACCAGGGTCGTCAGGCGCCGGTAGTGGCGCTTGCCGGCCGTGGTGATCGTGATGACGTTCCGGCGGCCGTCGGCCGGGTCGGCGCTGCGTTCGACGTACCCGTCGGCCTCGAGTTCGTTGAGCGCGGCAACCACATCGCTGCGGTCGATCGAGCTGCGCCGCCCGAGGGTCGCCTGGCTCGCCGGCCCGAACTCCACCAGCGTCGCGAGCAGCCGGAAGTGGTACGCCCGCGCACCTCCGGCGGCGAACGACTCGGTGACGATCCGGTGCGCCTGGGCCGCACTCTGGGTCAGCAACCAGCTCGGCAATTCGGTCAGGGCGGTCGGGGTCTGCTCATCCACCCGCGCAGTCTAGGTCGTCAACGGTTCGCATCCGTCGACGTTGGCTCGACCTACGATTCCTTGACTGATTCTTTGGCGTCCAGGAGCTCGTCCCAGTGGTCCTCGGCCCACGCGCACATCTGCCGCATCGGTTCGAGCAGGCTGCGGCCGAGGACGGTGAGCTCGTACGTGACGCGCCGGCCGTCGGTGGTTCTGGAGATGAAGCCGTCGCGTTCGAGGCTGCGGAGGGACTGGGTCAGGACCTTCGGGCTGATCCGCGCGAGCGGGATCCGGAGCTCGGAGTACCGGCGCGGGCCGTCCTCCAGGCAGCGCAGCACCATCCCCGCCCATTTGTCCGCGCCGATCCGGAACGGGAGCAGCGTCGACGGGCAGATCTCCTCGAACATGTCCGCTCGCAACGCCGTCATGCTCACCACGGTATCCAATCGGTAACCACCCCTCCTTCTACGGTCGCCGTACCACTTTGTCGAGGAGGTTGCGGTGAGCAAGATTCTGGTGATCGGCGCCCGCGGACGCGCCGGATCGGCGGCGGTCGCGGAGGCCCGGGACCGCGGGCATTCCGTGGTCGGTGTCGCGCGTACGGCGTCTGCGGGGCTGGTTGTGGGGGATGTGATGGATGCGGGGCGGGTTGCGGAGTTGGCGGTGGGGTGTGATGCGGTGATCGCGGGGGTGTACGACGGCGGGAGCGACCCGGGTGAGTTCTACCCGCGGGCCGCGCGGGCGCTCGTCGACGGGCTCGAGAAGGCCGGCGTACAGCGGCTCATGTGGGTCGGGCTGACGTCGATCCTCCCGACCGCGGACGGCACGCTGCTGATGGACACCGACGGATATCCACAGGAGTACCGCTCGTTCTTCCTCGCACACCAGGCGGCGCTGGACGTCTTCGCGGAGTCGTCCCTCGACTGGGTATCAGTCGCACCGACCGGCGACTTCGACCACGCCGACCCGTCCCGCAAGGGCAGGTACCGCGTGAGTCCGGCGGACGCCGAGGAGCGGATCTCGTACGCCGACCTCGCGATCGCACTCGTCGACGAGATCGACCACCCGGAGCACCACCGCGCAGCGATCGGAGTGACTGTCTAGCTGCAGATCGACAGTATGTATACGCCCACTGCGCGCGCGATTGCACCAGCTCCAGGCGTGCGGGCGGGGGGCGGTAGGTGTATACGTACTGTCCGCCTGCCGACCGCACCGTGGTCAGGGTAGTGGTCTAGTCGGGATTGACGATAGGTTCGGCGTATGGCTGGGGCTGAGGAGTACCTGGGTAAGGCGTTGGCGATCGCGCAGCAGGCGGCTGAGACGCAGTTGGGCGCGATCCGGGTGGCGGCGGGGGCGGTCGCCGACGCTCTTGCCGACGGGAAGCGGTTCTGGGTATTCGGGACGGGGCACAGCCATACGCTGGCCGAGGAGCTGTACGGGCGCGCCGGCGGACTGGCCGACGTACGGGCGATCCTCGAACCCGGGCTGATGCTGCACGAGGGCCTGCAGAAAAGCTCGCTCCTCGAACGCCTCCCGGGTCTGGCCGACGTTCTGCTGGAGATCAACCCATTGGAGCCCGGCGACGTGCTGCTCATCGCGTCCAACTCCGGGCGGAACGCCGTACCCGTGGAGTTCGCCCTCGGCGCGCGCGCACGTGGAGTGAAGGTCATCGCCTTGACCTCACTCGCCCACTCCAACGCGACCACGTCCCGCGCCCCCGGCGGCCAACGCCTCTTCGAAACCGCGGACGTCGTCATCGACAACTGCGGCGTACCAGGCGACGCCCTCATCACGGTCCCCGGTACGCCGGAACCCACCGGTGCCACGTCTACGCTAGTAGGCGCACTGCTCCTCCAGGCGCTGACCGTCGAGGTCGTCACTCGGCTGACCGAACGCGGCCAGACGCCGAATGTTCTGCGCAGCCTGAACGTGTAGCCCACGCATCAAAGAACTCAGGTAGCGCGGTACGCGACCGTGATGTCGTAGCGGTCCGAGCGGTAGATGGAGCGCCCGAATTCGATCACCTGGTCGGTGGCGGTTCGCGGCGCCGAGGTGATGATCAGACAAGGAGTCGAGCTGTCGATCTCCAGCAGTTCGGCGTCGCCCGGCTCCGGTGGGGCGGCGACGATGGAGGCGGAGACCATGCCCAGCGAGACGCCGTACCTGGTGGCCAGGACCGTGTAGAGAGACTTCTCCGCGAAGTCGATCTCGTCCAGGCCGGGGTAGCGGTTGAGAGACAGGGCGGTGCGTTCGATCGCCATCGGGTCGCCGTCGGCGGTGCGCAGCCGGACGAGGTGCAGGACGGGCGCGCCAACGGCCTCTTCGAGTTCGCGGGCGAGGTGCTCGTCGGCCGCGCCGACGCGGTGTTCGAGGACTTTGGCGCCGGGCTCGATGCCGCGGTTGATCATGTCCTGGCTGAACGAGGACGCGAGCATCCGGGACGGGCGCGGTTCCGCGACGAAGGTGCCGCCGCCGGGGCGGCGGTTGGCCAGGCCCTCGGCCACGACGCGGTCGACCTCTTGCCGGACGGTCATCCGGGCGACGCCGAAGCGTTCGGCGAGGACGCGTTCGGACGGCAGCACGGTGCCGACGGCCAGCGAGCGGGTGAGGTTCTCCAGAATCTCGCGAATCTGGTCACCCTTCGGTCGATCGGGCCGCAGCTCGGTAGGGAGCTCGGCGAGATCGCCGGGGTTGTTCCGTGGGCGGGCCATGAGGTCAGTATCCCTGGGAATCTGCCCGGCAAACCAGTGCCGGGGGGCGCGGGCCGCGGTGTGTCGTACCGCGCAAGGGGCCCGCGACCACGTTGTCCCGGACGTCCTTGTCAGCCTGACTGTAACGTCCGGTGCCGCCTCACGGCCAGTGACGATCCACAGGCTCAGCCAATTCCCAGCGGGGGTAGTTTTGACGCTATGGCCCCGGGACAGTTCGTGCAGGAGACGTCGTCGACCGGTGAGTGGAAGCGACAGGGCAACAGATTCACCGGCCGGATCTCCCGGGACTCCGCGGCGGCGCCTGGCGAGGGCCCGGACGCGCAGGGCCGGTGGCCCGTCGAGCCGGGGCGGTACCGGCTGGTCGTCAGCCTGGCCTGCCCGTGGGCGCACCGCTCGATCATCGTCCGCCGGCTGCTCGGGCTCGAGGACGTGATCAGTCTCGCGGTGGTGGACCCGGTCCGCGACGAGCGCGGCTGGCGGTTCACGCTCGACCCGGAGGATCGCGACCCGGTGCTCGGCATCGCGTACCTGTCCGAGGCGTACCTGCGGACCGACCCGACGTACGACGGCCGCGTGACGGTGCCCGCGATCGTCGACACGACGACGGGTGAGGTGGTCACGAACGACTACCCGCAGATCACTCTCGACCTCTCCACCGAGTGGACCGAGTTCCACCGCGCCGATGCTCCGCAGCTGATCCCGGCCGACCGCGCGGAGATGGACGCGTTGATCGAGGAGATCTATCGGGACGTGAACAACGGCGTGTACCGCTGCGGTTTCGCGACCAGCCAGGAGGCGTACGACGCGGCGTACGACGCACTGTTCGCGCGGCTCGACGTACTGGAAGATCGTCTGAAGGACCGCACGTATCTCCTCGGCGACACGTTCCGCGAGGTCGACATCCGGCTGTTCACGACCCTGGTCCGCTTCGACGCGGTGTACCACGGACACTTCAAGTGCAACCGCCAGAAGCTCACCGAGTTCCCGAACCTGTGGGCGTACGCGCGCCGCCTGTACCAGCTGCCCGGCTTCGGCGAGACCGTCGACTTCGACCAGATCAAGCGGCACTACTACGTCACCCACCACAGCATCAACCCGACCGGCATCGTCCCGAAGGGCCCGGACCCGCTGGCCTGGATCAGGTAGCAAGTGCGGCCGGCGCGCGCTGGCCGAACTGGTTCAGGAGAAGGCGAAGTAGCGCAACCAGAGGTACGGCGCCGCGACCAGGATCGTGATCGCGGTCATCACCACGCCCTTGCGGGTGAACGCCCAGAAGCTGATCGGGTGACCCGCGCGAAGCGCCAGACCGATCACCACCACGTTGGCGCTGGCACCGATCGCGGTCGCGTTGCCGCCGAAGTCCGCGACGCCCTTGGTCAGCTCCAGTACGACGGGACTCATCGTCGCGACGTACGGAATGTTGTCGATGACGCCCGAGAGCAGCGCCGACACCACCAGGATCAGCATCGCGGTGAGCAAGGTGTGGCCGGCGAAGAACGGCAGCGTCGGCACCTTCGAGACCAGCACCAGCACACCGGCCCCGAGGAGCGCCACGATCGACGGCTCGATGTGGAAGGCCGAGTGCCCGATGAAGCCCACGAACACCAGCAGTTCGATCGCCACGAGCGGCGTCAGGTGGAGCAGGAAGTCGTTGAACGTGAGCCCCGACCGGCTCGCGATGATGATGTTCGGCGGGTCGCCGATCAGCGTCGCGGCGCCGCCGATGTTGGACGCCATCACCTCGGCGATCAGGAACACGCGCAGCGGCGATCCCTTGGCCCGTTTGGCCGCCCAGATCGCGACGTACTCGAAGACACCGGTACGCCGTCGTCGCCGGTGTCAGTGCGGGGTGACGGCCAGTTCCAGCAGCCGCGACGCGGTGACGGCGCCGATGATGCGCCGGTCGCGGACGACCACGACCAGCGGGCTCCGCAGCCGGGCCATCACCGCGGCGATCTCCAGGATCGTGTCGTCGTGGTTGACCACCGGGATCTCCCGCGGCTCGTCCGGGAGCATTTTGCGAACGGTCAGGCCGGTCAGCTTGTCCGCGACCCGGTCGGCGAGCGACTCGTCGATCACCCGGGCCAGCGACGGATCGTCCTGAACGTACGACGGGACCAGGAAGCGGACCACCTGCGAGGCCGGCAGCACGCAGCACGGACTCCCGCCGGCCTGCGTCACGATCAGCCCGGGCAGCCGGCGCGACGCGAGCAGCTCCACTGCCTCCCGGGCGTCGTCGTCCAGCCCGACCACCGGGAACTCCTCGGCCATCTGCTCTCCGTGCACGCCAGCAGCGTACGTCCGGAGCGAGCCGATTGGTGATCTCTCTCACGCGGCTCTGACACAGAGTGCGCACACGACCCCCCGGGGCAGGCAAACACCAACCGTTAGAATCGGACGGTCGGAGTCGCCGCCCGACGGACTCGGCGGCTCGGGCTCACGGTGTGCCGGGAAGTCTGGTCGGCGATGTCCGCAACGACCCCGAAAACAAAGGGCCGCCAGCATGAGCCAGACCCGCAGGACCTCCCAGAAGAAGCGCGCGTTTCCACGGATCCTGGGCCGGGAACGGGCCTTCCTGGCCGACACGCTCCGAGCCGAGACGACCGGTGGCCTGCTGCTGATGGCGGCCGCGGTGATCGCCCTCGTCTGGGCCAACTCGCCCTGGCAGGACGCCTACCACCACCTGCGCGAGATCGAGGTCGGGCCGCTCACCGTGGAGGCCTGGGCCTCTGACGGGGCTCTCACACTGTTCTTCTTCCTGGCGGGCCTCGAGCTGAAACGCGAGCTGGTGGTCGGCACCCTGTCGAAGCTCAGCGAAGCGGTCGTCCCGGTGGCGGCGGCGATCGCCGGAATGGTGCTCCCGGCAATCATCTACCTGGTCACGAACCTGGTGGCGGACGGCGGCAAGCCGCACGGCTGGGCGGTGCCGACGGCCACCGACATCGCGTTCGCGCTCGCCGTCCTCGCGATCGTCGGCTCGTCGCTGCCGAGCGCGCTGCGGGCGTTCCTGCTCACTCTCGCCGTGGTCGACGACTTCGGCGCGATCCTGGTGATCGCCGTGTTCTTCTCGCACGGGTTCCACCTGCTCCAGCTGCTCGCCGCGGTCGCCCTGATCGCACTCTGGTACGTCCTCCAGCGCCGCCGCGTCCGTACGCCGTTCCTCTACGTGCCGATCGCGATCGGGGCCTGGTGGTTCATGCACGAGTCGGGGATCCACGCGACGATCGCCGGTGTCGCGCTCGGGCTCGTCACGCGGGTGGTCGCCGATCCCGGTGAGGACGAGGCGCCGGCCGAGCGGATCGAGCACCGGCTGCGGCCGTGGTCCGCCGCGGTCGCCGTACCGCTGTTCGCGTTGTTCGCCGCCGGGGTGACGTTGAGCGGCAGCGCCGTACGGCAACTGCTGACCGACCCGGTCGCGATCGGTATCGTCGCCGGGCTGCTGGCCGGGAAGGCGATCGGGGTGTTCGGCGGATCGTGGTTGACGGCGCGCTTCACCCGGGCCGAGCTGAACTCCGATCTGGCCTGGCGGGACGTCGCCGCGGTGTCGGTGCTGGCCGGGATCGGATTCACGGTCGCGTTGCTGATCGCGCAGCTCGCGTTCGGGTCGGACGCCGCCCAGGTCGAACGCGCGAAGGCCGCCGTACTGATCGCCTCGGTGCTGGCTGCCCTGATCGCCGCGCTGCTGCTGGCTCGCCGGAACCGCGCGTACACCGATTGACTGCGGGCACTGACGGTAGTGTCGAGCCACAGGACGTGCGGGAAGGAGTCGCGATGTCGATGAACGGGGACGAGCCCACGGTCGGCCAGCTGGTCGCGAATGCCAGCAAGGACCTGTCCAGCCTGGTCCGCAGCGAGATCGAACTCGCGAAGACCGAGCTGAAGAAGACCGCGATCGCGGCCGGAACCGGAGCCGGGATGTTCGCGGCGGCAGCGTTCCTCGCGCTGCTCGCGGTCATCCTGCTGTGTATCTCCGCGGCGTACGGCCTGACCGCGGCCGGACTGCACCCGGCCATCGCGTTCCTGATCGTGGCCGGCGCATTCCTGCTGATCGGCGCGATCCTGGTGTTCATCGGGATGCGGGCGCTGAAGAGCGCGAAGGGTCCGACGCGGGCGATCGAGACCTCGAAGGAATCGGTCGAGGCCCTCAAGTCGATCGGCAAGGGCGACGACGAGCCGTACGCCTTGCCTGAGCCGGGCGTACGGCGCTGAGCCCGGCAGGAGTCGTCGACCTCCTGGTCGACGGCCCCTGGTCGCATTCACTGGTCGCGGCCAACGGGGCCCGGTTCCACGTCGCGGAGTGTGGCGCGGCGAACGATCCACTCGTCCTGTTCCTGCACGGCTTCCCCGAGTTCTGGTGGGCCTGGCGGCATCAGTTGCCGGTTGTCGCGGCCGCCGGGTACCGCGCGGTGGCGATGGACCTGCGAGGGTACGGCGCCAGCGACAAGACGCCACGTGGTTATGACCCGTACACCGCGGCCGCGGACGTGTCCGGGGTGATCCGGTCGCTCGGTGCGACGGATGCCGTGATCGTCGGGCACGGGTGGGGCGGGTTCATCGGGTGGTCGGCCGCCGTGCTGGTACCACGGCAGGTCCGGGGGCTGGCGGCCGTGTCGGCGCCGCACCCGCTGCTGCTCACTCGGTCCGGACAGACGAAGGCGCTGACACGCAGCGCGTGGTTCCAGCTGCCGATCCTGCCCGAACGCCGGCTGCTCGCGCAGGACGGGATCCACATCGAGCGCCTGCTCCGCGCCTGGGCCGCGCCCGGCGGGACGTTCCCCGACGCGGAGGCGTCACGGCGCTACCGGGCCGCTCTCCAGGTGTGGCCGGCACCGCACTGCGCTCTGGAGTACCACCGCTGGTTCGCGCGGTCCCGGCTGCGGCCCGATGGTCGGAAGTACTCGGCGAAGATGCGTACGCCGGTCGCCGTACCCGTCCTGCAACTCCAAGGAGCACAGGACCCAGCGGTGTCCCCCACCGCGACCACACCTCCTGACCTGGTCACGGCACCGCTGAGCCACGAACTCGTCACCACCGCCGGCCACTTCCCGCACGAGGAAGAACCGGCCTTGTTCAACAGGGTGCTCGTGGAGTGGTTGAAGTCGACTTGAGCGGACCGCAGAGGTCGCCCGTCCCCGCGGTGACTTTCCAGGCGCCGTCGATCTTCTCGACCAGGTATTTGCCGCTGTGGGTGCTGCCGCTGCATCCGAGCGTGAACATGATCCGGACCTCGCGGTGGTCGCCTTTGCCGACGACCGGATTCACGACGACCCGCGGGACGCGACCCGGCAGGCAAGTGGACGGCGGGAACGGAGCGCTCCATCGCACCGGTGCGACCGGATTCACGGCGCGCTCGATCCGCTGCTTGTCCAGCTCGGTGAGGGTGAGGCCCGGCTTGATGAGCCTCGGGGGATCCGAGGCCGTCGACACGGCGAAGGCTCCGTAGACCTGTACCGCTTGCCAGCTCGCCCCGTCCGGCTGGAACCTCCGCGTGGCCGTGGCGATCGCCGCGCCCCAGATGTCACCGTTGTCCGTGGCCGCGTCCGACGCCGCGTCCGACGCCGCGGACGTCGCCACGGGCGGTGCCGGATCGGGCCGGCCCGCGCGCTGCACGCCGTACAGGACTCCGGCGAGGACCACGAGGACGGCAGCGGCCGCGACCAGCGCCGGCAGTGGACTGCGCCGCTTGGTTGCCTCGGGCACGTGATCGGCCAGGGCCTCCTTGTCGGCGAAGGTCTCGCGCAGCAGCTCGCCGAGTTCGTCGTCGGTCAGTTGGGCCATGTCAGTTCGCCTCCTCGGCGGGCAGCCGGTCGCGTAAGGTCGCCAGTCCGCGGGCGGCGTTCGAGCGGACCGTGCTGGGGCTGACGTCGAGAACGCGGGCGATCTCGTCGTCGGACAGGTCCTCGTAGTACCGCAGGACCAGGACGGCTCGTTGCTTGCGCGGCAGGCCCGCGAGCAGCTGCCAGGCGGCGTCGCGTTGCGCCTGACGGTTGCCGATGTCCTCGGTCGTCGGCCGCTCGATCGGCTCGGCGAGCGGCACCTCGCCGTTCTTCAGCAGCCGTCGCCAGCTGAGGAACTCGTTCACCACCATCGTCCGCAGGTACGCCTCCGGATGGTCGAGCGTGCTGATCCGGTCCCACCGGCGGTGGGCGCGCGCGAAGACCGTCTGGACCAGGTCCTCAGCGGAATGCACGCTGCCGGACAGCATCAGCCCGAGCCGCAACAGCCGTCGCTCGGTGGCCCGCACCACCTCGTCGTACACGAGCGCCGGTCTCACCCCACTCGTCGTCACCGTCACACCCCTTCAATGCGGCGTACGGCGGTACTTGCTGCATCAGGTCGTGTCGCTCCGTCCCCCGCCGTCGCGAGCAGGTGCTCGGCGGAGTGCCTCGGTGTGCTGGAGGGAAGGGTTCGATGCGGAGCATCGTGACCTTTCCTCCAGTGCAGCGAGGTGCCCGCCGAGTGCCGCGCAGTAGGCGGGGGACGGAGCGACACGATCTATGTGCAGGACTGGGTGGAGACCTCTTGGGTGGCGTTGGCGCCGGCGCGGGCGTCGGCGGCGACCTGCTGGGCGGTGAGGACGTAGCCGGTGCGGTTGTCCTCGACGGAGGCCGCGAAGACCACGCCGTACACGACGCCCTTCGCGGACAGCAGCGGACCGCCGGAGTTGCCCGGGCGGACCGAGGCCCAGATCGAGAACGCCTCGCGGGTGACCGTCTTGTCGCCGTAGATGTCCGGTCCGCGGAGCCGTTCCTCGGAGCGGATCCGGGCCGGCTCGGAGTCGAACGGGCCGTTCTCCGGGTAGCCGAGCACGACCGCCGGGTCGTCGGCCTTACCGGTGAGGTCGAACGACAGCGGCGCCTCGGTCATTTTCGGCACGTAGAGCACCGCGATGTCGGTCTCCGGGTCGAACACCACGACCTTGGCGTCGTACTTCTTCCCGTTCACCTCGACCTGCGGCGAGCTGACCCCGGCGACGACATGCGCGTTGGTCATCACGCGCTTCGGCGCGTAGACGAACCCGCTGCCCTCGAGACCGCGCGAGCAGCTGGCGACACCGGTGACCTTGGCGATCCGGGTGTAGGCGTCCCGGACCGACTGCTGCCGGGCGATCGCGCTGTCCGGCGGCTGCGTCTCGCGGATCCGCTCCGGCACGAACGGGTCCAGGAACCGCGGGAACAGATCCGTGTTGACCACGTCGTTGAACGACTGCAGGGCGCGGTCGGCGCTCTCCGGCAGTACTTCGTCGACCTTCGCGAGCACCTCGGACCCGCGGACCGCGGACGTCACGCTCGGGATCCGGGCACCGCTCACCGCGACACCGAGGACCCAGGCCACGATCAGCACACTCGCCGCGGCCAGGACCGCGCCGCCGAGCGCGTCCAGGAACCGGATCGGCCGCCAGGACAACTGTCTGCGCACCTTCGTACCGACGAGCGCCCCGAGCATTCGCCCGAGCGCCGCGAGCCCCACCACGAGCACGAGCGCCGCGAACGACACCGTCACACTCGGTGAGAAATGATCCAGCGCCTTCGGTACGCCCCAGACGCCGATGGCCGCGCCACCGAGCAGGCCGAGCGTGGCGCACGCCCCGAGCACGAATCCTTCGACGTACCCCGAGATCGCCACAAGTGCCGCCGTACCCAGCACCGCCCAGTCGAGCCAGCTCATTCCACGCCTTCCGACTTGTCACCTGGCGCCCGGCCGAGATCGTGCTCGATGGCGGTCATCCGCCGCACGTCCTCCGGCCGTCGTCCCTCGCTCCGCCAGGCCGCCTCGACCAGTCGGTCGGGCAACGGTACGACGTTCGAGGGGTCCCAGTCGCGGTACCAGCCGCCGAGCTGCAGCAATTTGTCCAGCAATCCGGCCGTGAAGCCCCAGATGTAGAGGTCACCGATCGTGAACGCCGGGCCGGTGAAGCCGCTCGGATGCAGGCAACTGATCCGGTTCGCCGGGTCGGCGAGCGCGCTGACCGGCACCTCGTGCACGGACGCGACCTCGGCCGGGTCGACCACCGCGACCGGCGACGGCTCCCGCCACCAGGCCAGCACCGGCGACACGCCGAAGTTGCTCACCGGCACCCAGAGCGCCGGCCAGATCGCGAACGGTACGACGCCGTCCGGGTCGAGGCCGGTCTCTTCCTCGGCCTCGCGCAACGCCGTACGGACCAGACCGCTCTCCCCGGGGCCGTCCTCCGGATCCGCGCCGCCGCCCGGGAACGCCATCTGCCCGGCGTGCTTGCGCAGTGTCCAGGCCCGCTCGGTGAGCAACACCTCCGGTCCGTTGTTGCTGTCAGCAAGCAAGATCAGGACGGCGGACTTCCGCACCGACGGGTCGTCGGGCGGCAGGAACCGGGACAGCACGTTCGGATCCACGTTCTCGGAGGCCTTCGCCAGTGGCTTCAGCCAGTCGGGGATCTCGGCGTCGATCACGGCGTCACCCCGAGCTTGTCCTTGACCAGTTGGTCCAGCTGCTGCTGGGACGTGAGTACGCCGCGGTGCACGTACGCGACGGTGCCCTTGTCGTCGACGAACGCGGTCAACGGCGGGCCGCCGACCTTCAGGGCCCGCTGGATCGCCTTGTCCTGGTCGGTCACATGCGGGTACGCCAGGCCTTCCTCGCCGGCGAACTTCACCGCGAGCTCCGGCCTTGGGTCGTCGTAGTCGATGCCCAGCATCGTGACCTTGCCCGACTTCGCGAGCGCCGCCAGGTACGGCGCTTCGTCGCGGCACGGGCCGCACCACTGGGCCCAGACGTTGATGACCAGTGGGCCGCGGAGATCCGCGAGCCGGACGTCCGGGCCGCTGCCGAGACACGGCAGGCTGATCTCCGGCAGCCCGTTACTCACCGGCGGCTTCGACGGCGCCGACGGACACGCCTTGAGCTGGTCCGCCCCCGCCACCTTGCTCCGCCCCGCCGACGGCGTACCCGCACCGGCCGGCGTCTCCGACCCACAAGCAGCCGTCCCCATCAACACCACCGCCACCGCCAACCCCGCCGCAGCACGCCGCACCCACCCAGGGCCGAGTGCAGCTCGGGTGAGGGGCGGCGTACTGGATGGGGGTGTCACGCGGGGACCTTCACCAGCTTCGCGGCGGCCTCGGGGTCCGTGGGACCGGCGCCGTACGACGGGCACCACTGGGCGATCGGACAGGCACCGCAGGCCGGCTTCTTCGCGTGACAGCGCCGCCGGCCGTGGAAAATCAGCCGGTGCGACAGCATCGTCCAGTCCTTCTTCGGGAACAGGTCGCCGATGATGTGCTCGACCTTGACCGGGTCCTCCTCGGCGGTCCAGCCGAACCGGCGCACCAGCCGGCCGAAATGCGTGTCGACCGTGATCCCGGGGACACCGAACGCGTTCCCGAGCACCACGTTCGCCGTCTTCCGCCCGGTGCCAGGGAGCTTCACCAGCTCCTCGAGCTTGTTCGGCACGACGCCGTCGTAGTCGTCGACGAGCGCCTGGCCGAGCTTCATCACACTGTTGGTCTTCGCCCGGAAGAACCCGGTCGGCTTGAGGATCGCCTCCATCTCGTCCCGGTCGGCCTCGGCGTACGCCTGCGCGGTCGGGTACTTCGCGAACAGGGTGGGAGTCACCTTGTTCACCGTGACGTCGGTGGTCTGGGCCGAGAGGATGGTGGCCACCAGCAACTCGAGCGGGGTGGTGAAGTCCAGCTCGCAGTGCGCGTCGGGGTAGGTCTCGGTCAGCACCTTGTGCATCTTCCGGGCCCGGCGGACCAGCTGGGTGTGCGTCTCGTCGACGTACACCGGGGCCTTACGAGGGAGGTTCAGCGAGACCGTCGGGAGGGCTCCCGGGACTGGTTCCGCGGCAAGCGGGGATGGCATGCAGGCCAGCCTACGTCCGCCCGCCGACAGCCCGCGCCGCCCGGCTAGGACGTCGGCAACGGCACGACGACGGCGAGATGGCTGCCGTTCCCCAGCGGCCGCGGCACACCGACCGCCTCGTGCCGAGCCGCCAGGTCGTTCACGACTCCGACAGTCAGCGCGAGGTCCACAACCGCCGTACCTTCAGGCGCCAACTCGGTCTCGGCGTCGTTGGGCGGGTTGTTCCCGACGTACCGCGCGAAATCCCGGTAGACGTGCCAGCACGCCAGCGCGATCTCAGCCCGTCCGGGTTCGGTACGGCGTACGCGCAGGTCGCCGTACGCGGCCCAGTCGGTGTCGGCCATCCAGAGCTTCGTGCGACCGCCCTGCTCGTTCGCCAGCAGGTCGGGCAGCGCTTCATCGGCCCTCTTGGTGAGGAAGTACTGGATCGCGGAGACCTGATCGCGGTCGGCCGCCCGAACGGCCGGAACCCAGTCGGTCGCCCACTGCTCGCCGGCGGCCACCTTGTCCTGCGCGTACTCGATGGCCTCCTCGAGCCGGCCTTCCCCGACCAGGGCCCGAAGGATCCGCTCGCCGTTGTCCCGCTTGTCGTCCATTTCGCCCCCTCGTCCGCCAATCCTCCAGCAGGGAGCGGGGCAGCGGCGCGGTAGTCGGCGGGTCGGGGGTTACCGAGGGTGCTGAAGGGCACACTGTGTGGTGCTCCGGCGAGTCGAGGCGAGCCTACATGGCGGTGCCGACACCGGAGGAGCTACGGTTTTGGGGCGACCGGGTGTACACATATCGGTCGACGGACGTGGCGGATCCCACGTTCGTAGTCGTGGTCGAAGGTCCTAGGAGGCCCAGAAGTGGATGCCGCAGTGCTCCGACAGGCACCGCTGTTCAGTCAGCTCGACGACGAGGCGGCCGACGCCCTGGCCGCGTCGATGACCGAGAGCCGGCTGCGCCGCGGTCAGGTGCTGTTCCACGAGGGCGATTCCGGTGACCGGCTGTTCGTCGTGGTCGAGGGCAAGGTCAAGCTGGGCCGCACCTCCGCCGACGGCCGGGAGAACCTGATCGCGGTGCTCGGCCCGGGACAGATGTTCGGTGAGCTGTCGCTGTTCGACCCGGGACCGCGGTCCGCGACCGTCACCGCCGTCACCGACGCCCAGCTGATGTCGCTGACCCACGACGAGCTGCTCCGCTGGCTCGACGGCCGCCCCGCGGTCGCCCGCGGCCTGCTGCTGCAGCTGGCCGGCCGGCTCCGCAAGGTCTCCGACGTGGTGGCCGACCTCGTCTTCTCCGACGTACCGGGCCGGGTAGCGAAGGCTCTCCTGGACCTCGCCAGCCGCTTCGGCCGCACCGCCGACGACGGCGTCCACGTCCACCACGACCTCACCCAGGAAGAGCTCGCCCAACTGGTCGGCGCCTCCCGCGAAACCGTCAACAAGGCCCTCGCCGACTTCGCCTCCCGAGGCTGGGTCCGCCTGGAGCCCCGCTCCGTAGTCCTCCTAGACGTAGACCGCCTCCAACGCCGCGCCCGCTAACCCCCCGCCCCATTTGCCTGGCTGACCCACCAATTTGGCTGGCTGACCCATCAATTTGGCTGGCTGACCCACCAATTTGGCTGGCTGACCCATCAATTTGGCTGGCTGACCAGCGAGTTCGGGGGTTCCACACCATTGATAAGCGTGTGGAACCCCCGATCTGGTGGGTTACCCAGCCTGGTGCGTCTCGCGTGACCAGGCGAACGCCCGCCGGATGAGCATCGCCGTACGATCCGGATGCGCGAGATCCTCCCAGGTGAGCCTGACCACCTGCAGCCCCAAAGCACGCAGCCGGTCTTCGCGGGCCTTCTCCTGGATCAACACCACGCTCGACCCGTCGGTGTACTTCGACATTCCATCGAACTCGACGATCGTGCGATGCTCCGGAAAGTAGAAGTCGACCCGGCCGATGAAGCCGTCTGCGTCATGGAAGACCGCCTGAAGCTCCGGTACCGGGAGACCTTGCTGATGCATCAGCACCCGCAGCCGCGATTCGCCCACCGACTCCGCCAACGGACTCGCGAAGCCCAGTGCGGACCGGACGGTCGGACCACCGGGCCAGAACTCGGTCTGCGCGACCACGCTGCGCAACTGGGCATCAGGAACGAGGCGATTCCGCAGTACGGCGTCAGCGCTCACCACTGCGGCTTCGAAGGACGCCGTGGCCGCGGTCTCGACGAGGGACCGAGCGACCGAGGTGACCGTCAGGTTGTCGAACTCGATGACAGCGTCGCTGGTCAGCCGGCCATGGTGATGCCTGACCCCGGCGGCCGCGCCTGTACGGGCCGAATTCGACCTCGTCAGCTGCACCTCGTTGAGGTCCACGTCCCAGACCGGCACATTGTGGATGACGAGCGCCGAGTGGTGGCTGACTACCGCCGTACCGGGACGCATCGCGTTGACAGCCGCGTACACCAGCCGCCGGTGGAGCAGAAGTTGACGTTCCCATGGCGGCAGGTGCTTCAGGTCTGCGCGCTCGACGTACTGGCCGTGGCGAACTCGTTCCCACCGGCCGTCGCGCAGGCGGTCCTGGATCTGATCGGGCGTGTAGCCCGACCCGAGAGCCTGCCGGCGGCTGAACACGCCGCCTTGCTTGTCGGCTACCGCCTTCAGCCTGAGGTTCATGCCTCCAGCATCAACCGAGCCACCCAGTCCCGGGGCGCCTCCCGTCGCATCTGTGGATAACCCCAATTTGCCTGGCTGACCCACTAGATCAGGGGTTTATGACCCAGGTTCCGGGTCACAAACCCCCGACTTCGTGGGTCAGCCAGCCAAATTCGTGGGTCAGCCAGGCAAATGGGGTGGGTCAGCCAGCCAGGTAGTCGAGTTGGGCGCGGACGGAGCGTTCGGCGGCGGGCCAGAGGGTTTGGGGGACGTCGGCGTAGACGTGGGCGACTATGGATTCGGGGGTGGTGTGGCCTTCGGACAGGGCGGTTCGGACTTGGTTCAGGCGGTCTTGGCGGTGTTCTAGGTAGTACGTGAGGACTGCGGTGGGGTCGTCGATGACGGGGCCGTGGCCGGGGAGTAGGCGGAGTACGTCGGCGGGGGAGTTCGCGAAGGCTCGGAGGCGTTCCAGCGAGTCGAGGTAGGGGCCCAGGGCACCATCCGGGTACGCGACGACCGACGTACCGCGGCCTAGGACGGTGTCTCCGGTGAGGAGTGAGCCGTCCTGGGGTAGCCAGAAGCAGACCGAGTCGAGGGTGTGGCCGGGCGTCGGGAGGACCTCGATCCGGAGGCCGTCGGCGGTGATCACGTCGCCCTCGGACAGGCCGTGGGCGTGGTCGGTGGGGATGCGGAACTCGGGATCCACCGCGCGTACGCCGCAGCCGGCCTGGTTGGCGAACCACGCCGCGCCCTCGGAGTGGTCCGGGTGCTTGTGGGTCAGCAGTACGACGGCGACCTTGCCCGCCGCGTCCAGGACCGCGCGGAGGTGGTCCTCCAGCATCGGGCCGGGGTCGACGACCACCGACTGCTCCGCCTCGGGAGCGCGGAGGATCCACGTGTTGGTGCCGTCCAGCGTCATCGGGCCGGGGTTGTCGGCCCGCACCAGGGTGGCGTACTCGGTGACGTTCATCGGGTCTCCAGATAGGCCTGGTCGCCGTCGACGCGCACGGTGGGCATGATCGCCCGGATCTCGCGCTCACCGGCCGCGCTCAGGATCGCCGCGACGTCGCCGTACCGCGAGAGTTCGTGGCAGCAGATGTACGTCGGGGGCAGCATCAGCATCTCGCCCGCGTCGACGGAGGTGACCGCGTCCGCCGGGCGGATCCAGGTGACCTGGTCGGACTCGCTCGTCACGTCGCGGGTGACCTGGCCGGTGGGGAGTGCGGCGACGAAGAAGGCGGTGTCGTAGCGCTTGGGCTCGAACTCCGGGGTGATCCAGTGTGTCCAGGGGGCGAGGAGGTCGGCGCGCAGGAGGAGTCCGCGGCGGTGCAGGAACTCCGAGAACCCCAGCTCGCGGGTTTCCAGGGCGACCCGGTCGGTCTCCCAGTCGGCTCCGGTGGTGTCGGCGACGACCGACTCCTTCGACGGTCCGGCGAGCAGGACACCCGATTCCTCGAAGGTCTCGCGGACGGCGGCAGCGACGTACGCTGCCGCCGTCTCCGCTGAGCAGCCGAGCCGCTCACCGAACCACTCCGGCGAAGGCCCCGACCAGGAGTCCGCAACCGTCGAATCCGTCGCGTCGACCCGTCCCCCCGGAAACACCGTCATCCCAGCTGCAAACGCCATGGTCCGCTGCCTCCGCAGCAGATACACCTCCGGGCGCTGTGCATCGCGGAGGAGGATGACGGTGGCGGCGGGGCGGGGGGTTGCCGGGGTGCGAGTGCCCTCGGCGTACTCGAGGGCCACCTCGGCCATCCGGCCGGTCATCAGCTGCGACTTCAGGTCCCGCACGAGCGGTCAGCCGACCTCGACGATCAGTTCGATCTCGACCGGGGCGTCGAGCGGGAGGACCGGGACGCCGACGGCGCTGCGGGCGTGCTGCCCGGCGTCGCCGAAGACCTGGCCGAACAGCTCGGAGGCGCCGTTCGCGACCTGCGGCTGGCCGGTGAAGTCCGGCGTGGAGGCGATGAACGCGACCGCCTTCACGATCCGCTTCACGTTCCCCAGGTCGCCGATCTCCGCCTTGACCGCGGCCAGCGCGTTCAGCGCGCACTGCTGGGCGCACTCGCTGGCGACCTCGGCCGTGACCGCGTCGCCGACCTTGCCGGTGGCGATCAGCGTGCCCTCGCGCAGCGGCAGCTGGCCGGACGTGTAGACCAGGTCACCGGTCCGGACGGCCGGGACGTACGCGGCGACCGGCTTGGCCACCTCGGGCAGCTTCAGGCCGAGCTCGGCGAGCTTCTCCTCGGGGTGGCTCATTTGTCCTCGATCTCCCGCTTGAAGTAGGCGACCAGGTTCTCCGGGTTCATGCCCGGGACGACCTGGACCAGCTCCCAGCCGTCCTGGCCGAAGTTGTCCAGGATCTCCTTGGTCGAGTGGACCAGCAACGGCGCGGTGAAGTACTCGAACTTCTTCATAGGACGGGACTCTAACGGTGTGTCGTGCACCACGCCCTACCCTGGGACCTATGGCGCGACTGCACGTGGTGACCGGCAAGGGCGGCACCGGGAAGACCACCGTCGCGGCCGCCATGGCGCTCGCGCTGGCCGAGCAGGGGAAACGGATCCTGCTGGTCGAGGTCGAGGGCCGTCAGGGTCTCGCCCAGCTCTTCGACGTACCACCCCTGCCGTACGTCGAACGCCGGATCGCGCACGGCCCCGGTGGCGGTGAGGTGTTCGCGCTGGCCGTGGACGCCGAGGCCGCGCTGCTGGAGTACCTCGACATGTACTACCACCTCGGCCGCGCCGGGAAGGCGCTCGAGAAGGTCGGCGCGATCGACTTCGTCACCACGATCGCCCCGGGACTCCGCGACGTACTGCTCACCGGCAAGGTGTACGAGGCCACCCGCCGCAAGGTGAACGGGAAGCTCGCGTACGACGCGGTGGTGGTGGACGCCCCGCCGACCGGGCGGATCGCGCCGTTCCTGAACGTGAACACCGAGGTCGCCGGGCTGGCCAAGGTCGGGCCGATCCGCAACCAGGCGGACGCGATCATGGGGATGTTGCGCTCGGACATCACCCGGATCCATCTGGTCACGCTGCTCGAGGAGATGCCGGTCCAGGAGACCCTCGACGCGGTCGGGCACCTGGAGGCGCTGGACCTGCGGATCGGGTCGATCGTGGTGAACCTGGTCCGGAACAGCCCGCTCGACGACGACGCGCTGGCCCTTGCAGTGAAGGGGAAACTGCCCACCGCCGAGCTGACCAGAGGGCTGAAGGCGGCCGGGCTCACGATCGGCGACGACCTGGTGGAGACGCTCGCGCGCGAGGCGCACGACCACGCGATCCGGGTCGGGCTCGAACGCGAGAACCGCGACCGGATCGATGCCCTGGGCAAACAGGTGACGGAGCTGACCCTGCAGCCGGACGGGATCGACCAGGGCGTCCTGCTGGATCTGGCCGAGGAGTTCCGCGGATGAGTGAGCTCGATCTTGATGCGTTGATCGACGATCCGTCGACGCGGATCGTCGTGACCTGCGGGTCCGGGGGTGTGGGGAAGACCACGACCGCGGCGGCGCTCGGGCTGCGGGCGGCGGAGCGGGGGCGGAAGGTCGTCGTCCTCACGATCGACCCGGCCCGGCGGCTCGCGCAGTCGCTGGGGCTGACCGAGCTCGACAACACCCCGCGTGCGGTGGCCGAGGTGAACGCCAAGAACGGCGGCCGGCTGGACGCGATGATGCTCGACATGAAGCGGACGTTCGACGACGTCGTGCTGCAGCACGCGACGCCGGAGAAGGCGGAGCAGATTCTCGCGAATCCCTTCTATCAAGCGCTTTCCTCGTCGTTCGCCGGTACGCAGGAGTACATGGCGATGGAGAAACTCGGGCAACTGCACAAGCAGGCCGAGCGGACCGGCGAGTGGGACCTGATCGTGGTGGACACTCCCCCGTCGCGGTCGGCGCTGGACTTCCTGGACGCGCCGGAGCGGTTGGCGTCGCTGCTCGAAGGCCGTTTCCTCCGGCTGCTGCTGGCGCCGGCGCGCGGACCGTTCAAGCTGATGTCGGCCGGCGTGAACATGGCGATGTCGGTGCTGAACAAGGTCCTCGGCGCCCAGGTGCTGACCGACGTACAGACGTTCGTGGCGGCGTTCGACACGCTGTTCGGTGGGTTCCGGCAGCGGGCCGAGCAGACGGTCGCGCTGCTCCGGGAGCCGCACACCTCGTTCCTCGTCGTGGCCGCGCCGCAGAACGATGCGCTCCGGGAGGCGTCGTACTTCGCGGAGCGGCTGCGGGCCGAGGGAATGCCGCTGGCCGGCGTCGTGCTGAACCGGGTGACGAACACGCAGGCGCCGGAACTGTCGGCGGAGCGGTCACTCGCCGCGGCCGAGAAGCTGGAGGAAGCGGACAAGTCGCCGCTGACGGCCGCCGTACTGCGGTTGCACGCGGACAAGATGCAGCAGGTCGTCGGCGACCACAAGCGGGCCGAACGGTTCCGGCGAGGTCACCGCTCGATCCGGACCGTCGAGGTGCCCGCACTGGCCGACGACATCCACGACCTGGCCGGTCTGCGCCGGATCGGCGAGCTGCTGACCGCCTGATTTCACCCTCAGCGAACGCTCCAGAGCGCCGGGAATTACTTGCTTACACCCGTGGTTGAGCCCATCAGACTCAACTTGGAAAAGGGTGTGACAGCGTGACCGATACGTTGAATCTTCCGGTACTGCCGCTGGACGACGTCGTGGTCCTGCCGGGAATGGTCGTGCCGGTCCGACTCGCCGACAGCGAGGCCCGGGCGGCGATCGACGCCGCGCAGGCCGCGGGTTCGGACCAGGTCCTCCTGGTGCCGCGGCTGGACGGAAAATATGCCAAGGCCGGGGTGCTCGGTGAGATCGAGCAGATCGGCAGGCTGCCGGGCGGTGCCCAGGCGGCTGTGATCCGCGGGGCCCAGCGGGTCCGCATCGGCGCCGGGACCACCGGCCCGGGTGCGGCGCTCTGGGTGGGCGCGACGGTGATGTACGAGATCACCGACGACCGCTCCGCCGAGCTGGCCCGCGAGTACAAGACTCTGACCACCTCCGTGCTGCAGCGTCGCGGCGCGTACCAGGTGATCGATTCCATCAAGGGTGTCGACGACCCGGCGGAGCTGTCCGACCTGGCCGGCTACGCGTCGTACCTGAGCAACGAGCAGAAGTCCTGGCTGGTCGAGAACGCGAACGTTTCCGAGCGGCTGGAGAAGCTGATCGGCTGGGTGAAGGACCACCTCGCCGAGCTCGAGGTCTCCGAGACGATCCAGAAGGATGTCCAGGAGGGTATGGAGAAGCAGCAGCGGGAGTTCCTGCTGCGCCAGCAGATGGCCGCGATCCGCAAGGAGCTGGCCGAGCTCGACGGCAAGGCCGAGTCCGAGGAAGAGGACTACCGGGCCCGTGTCGAGGCGGCCGACCTCCCCGAGCACGTGAAGAAGGCGGCGCTCTCCGAGGTCGACAAGCTGGAGCGGACCTCGGAGCAGTCTCCCGAGGTCGGCTGGATCCGGACCTGGCTGGACACCGTCCTCGAGCTGCCGTGGAACGAGCGGACCGAGGACAGCTACGACATCCGTGAGGCGCGGGCCGTGCTGGACGCGGACCACGCCGGCCTGGACGACGTGAAGCAGCGCATCACGGAATACCTGGCCGTACGGCGTCGTCGTGCGGACCGTGGTCTCGGTGTCGTCGGCGGTCGCCGCAGTGGCGCCGTACTGGCTCTGGTCGGTCCTCCTGGTGTGGGTAAGACCTCGCTGGGTGAGTCCGTGGCGCGTGCGATGGGCCGGAAGTTCGTCCGGGTCGCCCTGGGCGGTGTCCGCGACGAGGCCGAGATCCGTGGTCACCGGCGGACGTACGTCGGTGCGCTCCCGGGCCGGATCGTCCGGGCCATCACCGAGGCGGGCTCGATGAACCCTGTCGTACTGCTGGACGAGATCGACAAGGTCGGTGCGGACTACCGGGGCGACCCGACGGCCGCGCTGCTGGAGGTCCTCGACCCGGCACAGAACCACACCTTCCGGGACCACTACCTGGAGGTCGAGCTGGACCTGTCCGACGTGGTGTTCCTGGCCACGGCGAACGTGCTGGACTCCATCCCGGCGCCCCTGCTGGACCGGATGGAGCTGGTGCAGCTGGACGGGTACACCGAGGACGAGAAGGTCGTCATCGCCCGTGACCACCTGCTCCCGCGTCAGCTGGAGCGGGCGGGCCTGACGGCGGACGAGGTGACCATCGAGGACTCGGCGCTCCGGGTGCTCGCGGGTGAGTACACCCGGGAGGCCGGCGTACGGCAGCTCGAGCGGTCGATCTCCCGCGTACTGCGGAAGGTGACTGCCAAGCTGGCTCTCGGTGAGGACCTGGGCAGCGTGACGATCGGTGGGACCGGTCTGAAGGAGTACCTGGGGTCGCCGAAGTTCACACCGGAGTCGGCGGAGCGTACGGCGCTCCCGGGTGTGGCGACCGGACTGGCGGTGACCGGTGCGGGTGGTGACGTGCTCTTCGTGGAGGCGTCGCTGGCCGACAAGGAGACCGGCGCGACCGGGGTCACGTTGACCGGGCAGCTGGGTGACGTGATGAAGGAGTCGGCACAGATCGCCCTGTCGTACCTGCGCTCGCACGGCGCGGAGCTGGGGCTGCCGGTCGGTGACCTGGCCGAGCGGAACGCACACATCCATGTGCCGGCCGGTGCCGTCCCGAAGGACGGACCCTCGGCGGGTGTGACGATGACAACGGCGCTGGCGTCGCTGCTGTCCGGGCGGCCGGTCCGCTCGGAGGTCGCGATGACCGGTGAGGTGTCGCTGACCGGACGGGTGCTCCCGATCGGCGGGGTGAAGCAGAAGCTGCTCGCCGCGCACCGGGCCGGGCTGACCACGATCCTGATCCCGAAGCGGAACGAGCCGGACCTGGACGACGTACCGGCGTCCGTGCTCGCGGAGCTAACCGTGCACCCGGTGAGCGACGTCCGTGAGGCGCTGGAGCTGGCCCTGGAGCCGGCCGAGGTGCAGGCACACCAGTACGCCGCGTAACGACGTACCGGACGAGGGCCCGAGCGATGGCTCGGGCCCTCGTCCTTTTGGATGAACTTTGTCCAGACAGAGTGACCGAACTCACAGCCGCAGCGGTAACCCGAATCAGCGGTCACGTAGTCTTAACAACCATGCGCGTCAGGGAAAAGGGCGACCGGGGAGTCGTCCAATCTGTGGTTCTGTTCCTAGGGGTGAGCGTGCTGTCGGGGGCCTTGGCCGCCGGTCTCGCCATCCCGTTCGCCGGCCTCGCCGGATTCACCACGGAGAAGACTTCCGACACGCTGCAAGACCTGCCGCAGCAGTTCGACGAGGTGCCGCTGAAGCAGAAGAGCACCATCCTGGCCGCGGACGGGTCGGTGATCGCCACACTCGCCGAGCAGAACCGGGTCCCGGTCAAGCTCAAGGACGTCGCGCCGATCATGCAGAAGGCGATCGTCGCGATCGAGGACGACCGCTTCTACGAGCACGGTGCGCTGGACGCGAAGGGCACGCTGCGCGCGCTGCTGCAGAACCAGTCGTCGGGCTCGGTGCAGCAGGGTGGTTCGAGCATCACCCAGCAGTACGTGAAGATCAGCCTGGTGGAGAAGGCGAAGACGCCGGCCGAGGTGGCCGCCGCGACCGCCGACACCTACCAGCGCAAGGTCGCCGAGCTGCGCTACGCGATCGCGGTCGAGAAGCAGTACTCGAAGAACGAGATCCTGGAGAAGTACCTCAACCTCGCCAACTTCGGCGACGGCGCGTGGGGCATCCAGGCCGCCGCGCAGCACTACTTCTCGGTGAACGCCTCCCAGCTGACGCTGCCGCAGGCCGCGATGCTGGCCGGCCTGGTGAAGAACCCGACCGGCTACGACCCGACCAACAACCCCAGCCGCGCCAAGGAGCGCCGCGACGTGGTGCTCCGCCGGATGCTGCAGCTGAACGTCATCTCGGTCTCCCAGGCCAACTCGGCCCTGAAGACCCCGGTCATCGACCCGAACAAGGTCCGCCCGAACAAGCTCGGCTGCGCGAACGGCCCGTACCCCTTCTACTGCGAGTACGTCGTCGCCGAGCTCGAGGACAATGCGGCCTTCGGTAAGACGAAGACCGAGCGCGCGAACTACATCAAGACCGCCGGCCTGACGATCCGCACCTCGCTCGATCCGAAGATCCAGGCCGATGCGCAGCGGTCGATCGACACCCACTCCAAGCCGACCGACCAAGCGATCGCAGCGATCACGATCGTGGAGCCCGGCACGGGTCTGGTGAAGGCGATGGCGCAGAGCCGCAAGTACGGCAACAAGCGCGGCCAGACGGCCTACAACTACAACGCCCCGAAGACGTATCCGGGCGGGTACGGCGGTTTCCAGAACGGTTCGACGATGAAGGCGTTCACCATCGCGGCGGCGATTCAGAAGGGCATTCCGCTCAACTACAAGATCAACTCGCCGAGCCCGCTGCCGATGGGCGGCCAGAAGTTCAGTACCTGCGACGGGACCTACACGACGGAGAAGGGCTACAGCCCGAAGAACTCGACCAGCAACGTCTCGGATCCGAACATGATCCAGGCGGCGCAGAAGTCGACCAACACCTACTTCCTGCAGCTCTCCCAGCGCACCGGCCTGTGCCCGATTGCCAAGATCGCGGCAGCCCTGGGGATGTACGACGCGCAGAGCCTCGGCGGGCTCGACCAGGTCGCGTCGATGACCCTCGGCGTCGGTTACATCACGCCGCTGCAGCTGGCGAACGCGTACGCCGCCTTCGCCGCGCGCGGTATGTACTGCACGCCGTGGGCGGTCACCACGGTCAAGGACTCGGCCAACAAGTCCGTCAGCATCCCCGGCGCCAACTGCAAGCAGGTGCTCGCACCTGAGGTCGCCGACGGCGTGAACGCGGTGCTGCACGAGGTCATGGAGCCGAACGGCACCGGCGGCAAGCTGAAGTTCGGCAAGAGTGACCTGGCCGGCAAGACCGGAACCATTCAGGACGCCAAGGCGGTCTGGTACGCCGGCTACTCGACCAAGCTCGCCGCGGCCGCGACGGTGGCCGACGCATCGCTGCCGTACACCAAGCTGCAGAACCAGACACTGAACGGGAAGCGCATCAACGACCCGTCCGGCTCCGGTACGGCCGGCCCGATCTGGGAGGCCGCGATGAAGGCCGCCCTGCAGGGCTACCCGACGACCCGCTTCGTGGCGCCGACCGACAAGACTCAGCGCGGCGACGTGAAGAGCCTGCCGTTCGTGAACGGCATGAACCCCGAGGACGCGGCGAACAAGCTTCGCCAGGCCGGCTTCGAGGTCGCGATCGCCTCCGGCACGGTCAACTCCGAGGAGACCGCGGGCACCGTCGCGTACACCGACCCACGGCAGCGCGACGGCGCCCCGGACGGTTCGCTGGTGACGATCTACGTCTCCAACGGCAGCAAGAGCAAGCCGACAACACCGACGAACACGACCAAACCGCCGGGCACGACGAAACCACCCAGCACCCCGACCACCCTCAACCCCAACTGCCCGCCCTGGAACCCTAAATACCCCAACTGCGGCGGCCGGGGCCGCTAGGCCGGCGGTCAGGCGCCGAGCTGGCGCTTGACCTCGGCGGAGACGACGGAGCCGTCGGCCTTGCCCTTGACCTTGGGCTGCAGGGCGCCCATCACCTGGCCGATGCCGCGCGGGCCGAGTTCGGCGGCGCCGGTGGCAGCGATGGTTTCGGTCACCAGGGCCTTGATCTCGTCCTCGGAGAGCTGCTCGGGCAGGTAGTCGGCCAGGATGTCCGCCTCGGCCTGCTCCTTCTCGGCGAGCTCGGCGCGGCCGGCGTCGCGGTAGGCGACCACGGACTCGCGGCGCTTCTTGGCCTCGGAGCTGAGTACGTCGACGATCTCGGCGTCGGTGAGCTCACGGGCCTCCTTGCCGGCCACCTCCGCCTTGGTGATCGCGGTGAGCGCCATCCGCAGGGTCGACTTGCGGATCTCGTCGCGCGCCTTGAGGGCGGCGGTCATGTCGTCGTGCAGGCGCTGCTTCATTCCGGAGTTGGACATGACCATGATTGTGGCAGGCTAGTGAGGTGAGCTTTGCCAGGACCGCCCTCAAGACCACAGCGGTGACAACCGCCCTAGGCGCCGCTTGTGTTGCGTATGCGGCCGCTGTCGAGGTGCGGTGGTTCACGCTGCGCAGAGTGACGGTGCCGGTGCTGCCCGAGGGGACCGCGCCGCTGAGAGTGCTGCACCTGTCCGACCTGCACCTGATGCCGACGCAGGAGAAGAAGATCCGCTGGGTCAACGAGCTGGCCGCGCTCGAGCCGGACCTGATCGTCAACACCGGCGACAACCTCGCGAGCGAGTACTCGGTCCCTCCGCTGCTCCGCGCGTACGGCGATCTGCTCGATCTGCCCGGCGTGTTCGTGTTCGGCTCCAACGACTACTGGAAGCCGCACTTCAAGAACCCCGGCAAGTACCTGCTGCCCGCGAACAAGCAGCGCCACAAGCCGCACGGACCCGACCTGCCGTACGAGGAGATGCGCCGCGCGTTCAGCGGCGCCGGCTGGACCGACCTGAACAACGCCAAGGCCACGCTGAAGGTGAACGGCCTGCGCCTGGACTTCGCCGGCACCGACGACCCGCACATCAAGCGCGACCGGTACGACGAGGTCGCGGGCGAGATCGACCCGACGGCGGACCTGTCGATCGGCGTCACGCACGCGCCGTACCAGCGGGTCCTGAACGGCTTCGTCGGCGACGGCTATCCGCTGGTCCTCGCCGGGCACACGCACGGCGGCCAGCTCGCGGTGCCGTTCTACGGCGCGCTGGTGACCAACTGCGACCTCGACACGTCCCGCGTGAAGGGTCTGTCGACCTGGGGGTACGACGGCCGTCAGGCAGCGCTGCACGTGTCGGCAGGGCTCGGTACGTCGCCGTACGCGCCGGTCCGTTTCGCCTGCCGTCCGGAGGCGACGTTGCTCACCCTCGTCCCGCGCAATAACCCGATTTCGTCCGGACGCTGAGCCCATGTAAGCTACTCGCGACTTCGGGCTGTGGCGCAGCTTGGTAGCGCGCTTCGTTCGGGACGAAGAGGTCGCAGGTTCAAATCCTGTCAGCCCGACCACCATTGAGGGTCAGTCACTGCGGTGACTGACCCTCAATGCGTTCTGTCGTGTCGTGGAGGTGCTGGGGTGGGCGGGGCCGATCACTACGAAGTGCTGAACGTCGAGCGCACGGCCAGCGCCGCCGAGATCAAGACCGCGTACCGGAAGCTGGTCCGTCAGGTGCACCCGGACCAGGGCGGCAACGCGGCGCTCTTCCGCCTCGTGCAGGAGGCCTGGACCACGCTGTCGGACCCGGTCAAGCGCGCGTCCTACGACCGCCTGCTCGCCGGTCAGTCGACCACCCGCGAGCCGGATCCGCGGCCCCGACCCGATCCGCGGCCCGAGCCCGATCCGCAGCCCGAGCCGGAGCCCACCTGGACCTGGTCGACCGACCAGCCCTGGTCGAACGAGCCGTCGAGCGAGCAGCCGTCGAGTGAGCAGCCGGAGCAGTCCAGGACAACCGGCGAGCGGGTCCAGCCGGCCAGCACGGGCCCGATCCACGCCACCCCGACCTTCGGCCGCTGGCGAGTCCCCGCCCTCGTCGCGCTGACCGCCTTCGCCGCCCTGATCATCTGGATCCTCGTCACCACCGACTACAACGGCTTCTGGGACGTCGTCTTCGGCGTCGGCACCGCCGCGATGATCGTGGTCGCGATGCCGCCGCACTGGAGCCGACGGGTGCCTCTCGGCGGCCTGTTCAAGGTGCTGGGCGTGCTCACGGCGGCCTTCCTCTTCGTGGCACTGTTCCTGACGTTCAACCCGTTCGCGGCGAGCGGCGTGTCCACGGCCGGCCGGGTTCTGCTCGTTGTGGTGGTCGCCGGTCTGATCGTCGTACGGATCCTCACCGGTCGGTGGTCGAAGGCGCATGCGCTGGATCAGGCGATCGACCGGACCGCGGCGTACGAGTTCAACCTGTGGGGCCGGCCCGGCCAGCCGCTCATCGACGACGCGCTGGCGGCCCCGATCTCGGCGTACGACGTGCTCCTGCAGCGGCGTACGGCCAACCTCCTCGACCCTGTGCTCGGAGCGCTGCCGGCCGCGAAACTGGTCCACGGTGCACAACTCGGTGCCGTCGCCGTCGATCACATGCTGCTCAACGGGCACCGCGTCGCGCTGATCGTCTCGATCGTGGGACCGCCCGGCGCATATTCCCTCGACGCCTACGGGTCGCTCGTCTTCAACGGTCAGCCGATCGACAGCCCCGCGCCCGCGCTGGAGGCCGCTGTCACCGCCTGGAGCGGGCGGCTCCGGACAGCTCAGGTGCGCGGCTTCCTGATCGTTCACCCGAACGTGGACGGGCAGGGCGGAATCATGACGCAGGGCGCCTCCGAGGCCGCCGTGACGTGCCTGTCGGCCCGGTCCGCCGACCGTGAACTCCTCAACTGGCTGGAGCCGGAGGGCAACGTCGTCGATCGCCGCCTGCTGTACGACGTCCTGCGCCGCGCGCCGTACGGCCTAATCTGAACGTATGCAGCGGGTTGATCTCGGTGAGGTGGAGTACGACGTTGCCGCGAAGGACATGCGTGGCTGGGTCGAGGAGCGTGTCGAAGACAGGGCAGAGGACCGCCTGTTCCTGCTGAGCCATCCGCCGGTGATCACCTACGGACCGCGGACGGTTCTCGACGACCTGCCCGCGGAGGCGGCCGCGATCCCGTCTGTGCAGGTGGATCGCGGCGGGTTCGCGACGTACCACGGGCCCGGCCAGCTGGTCGGGTACCTGGTGATCAACCTGCGTCAGCGCGGGCCGGTCGACATCGTGCGCTGGGTCGAGAACGGTCTGATCGATGCCCTCGGGTCGCTCGGCTTCCCGCTGGTCCGCCGGGACACGCCCAAGGGCGCCAGCAGCCTGGTCGGAGTCTGGACCGAGGACGGCCGGAAGCTGTGCTCGATCGGCATGCGGATCCGGCGCGGCGTGACCAGTCACGGGTTCTCGGTGAACGTGGACCCGGACATGACCGTATTTCACACGTTCACCAGCTGCGGGCTGCACGACGTCACGATGGTCTCGCTCGCCGAGCTGGCCGCGGAACAAGACCTGGCCGCGCCCACCGACGCCGACGTGCGCGACGCCATCGCGAACAGCCTCGGAGCCCGATAGCCTGCCGAAATGAGTCAGGAGGACGACGGCGACCGGATGCCGGATGATCTGGAAGCCGCGCTGGAGGCCGCCGACGACGAGGCCGAGGAGGCCCGTCCGGGGCGGTACGACGCGCCGCCGCTGCCGCCGGGGCTGATTCTGGCCGTTGTCGGGCTGCTGTGCGGGTTCGCGACTATCGCGCTGGTGTGGCTGAGTGAGCGCGGCTGCGAGCGGTTCCGGGACACCACGAACTGCGGCGCCCTCGGGCTGCCGCTGCTGATCGTGATCGTGGTCGTCACGATGGTGCTCGGCGGTACGGCGCTCAGCCGGCTGGCGATGCCGCACCCGAAGCTGATCCCGTTCCTCGGCGTCGCGTTCATGGTCGCGCTGGTCGTGGCGTTCCTGACCGGCCACCTGGACTCGCCGTGGATCCTCGCCGTCGTACCGGTGCTGACCGCCGTGACCTTCCTGCTCGCCAACCTTCTCGCCCGACTGCTGGAGCGTGCCGATGCCTGACCTGCCCGTCTACGAGTGCCCGCGGACCGCCACCACGCCGAATCTCGACGGCACCCTGACCGACCCGGCCTGGGAGACCGCGCCGTGGACGACCGGCTTCGTCCCGATCCACGACGGCCCCACGCCGCGGTTCCTGACCCGGGCGAAGCTGATGTACGACGACCAGTACCTGTACGTCGGCGGCCTGCTCGAGGAGCCGCACGTCTGGTCGACGATGACCGAGCACAACAGCAAGCTGTTCCACGAGAACAACTTCGAGCTGTTCCTCGACCCGGACGGCGACGGGCAGAACTACTACGAGTTCGAGATCAACCCGCTCGGGACGATCTGGGAGCTCACCCTGCCGAAGCCGTACGTCGACGGCGGCGTGCCGATCGACCCGACGAACCTGGCCGGTCTGCGGACCGCGATCCACGTCGACGGCACCCTCAACGACCCGTCGGACACCGATACGGGATGGTCGGCGGAGATCGCCGTACCGTGGGCCGAGCTCGCGCCATATAACAAAAACACAGCCAACAAGGGGCGGGGGACGAAGTCCCCGAACCCGGGTGACGAGTGGCGGATGAACCTGATGCGCTGCGAGTGGCCGCACGAGGTCGTCGACGGCGCGTACGTGAAAGGCGACGACTGCGAGTTCTGGGTCTGGTCGCCACAGGGCATCGCCGACATGCACCGCCCGGCCACCTGGGGCATCCTCCGTTTCTGACCCCGTGACACGGCGTTAACACGGGCGAGCGACAATGAAGCACGTGAACTTGGGGGGCTCCGGCGAACCACACAGTCTGGAGGCGGACCAGGTCGTCAGCGCGATCGAGCGCGCGTGTGAGAGCGACCTACGGACCGCCCTACGGCTGGTTGCGCGTTATTCGGCGTACTGGTGGTCGAACGGGCTCCAGGACGAGGCTGCGGCAGCGGCAGAGCGGGTGCTCAGCATGCTCGGCCGGACCGTCCCGGTCGGGCTGGACGAGGAGTACCTGCTGGCCGTCATCCACGGTGCTGCATCGGCCGAGCAGGAGCAGGTGGAGCTGGCCCAACAGATCGTGCTGACCTCGACCGGCCCGTTCCGGTACTCCGTGACGGTGCTGCTGTGGTCACTCGTGTTCGGACCGTTTGAGCCGGCTGCCGTGGTCGAGGACGTACTGGAGCGCAACGAGGCCGGTGACGCGTGGACGCGCGCAGCCGTCGAGCTGTGCCGTGGCTACCCCGGTCTGACGACGGCAGCACCGGATGACGCGGCACAGAGCCTGCGTACGGCGCTGGGCCGCTTCCGGATGCTGGAGGACCGGTGGGGCATGTTCCTCGCCCTCAGCTCGCTCCGGCACGTCCTAGACGAGCCGCTGGACGCCACCACCGAGGCTCTGGAGCTCGCCGAGCACCTGTGCCTCGCAGACGAGACCGCACTGCTCCTGTGCGAGCGTGCGGAGCTCTACCGACGGCAGGGGAAGCTGGAGGACGCACACGCGGACTACAGCCGGGCCCTGTCGATCGGAGAGCACGCCGACCAGCCCGAGACCGTTGCGGCGGCACGGGTCGGTCTAGCGCGTACGGCGCGCGGCTCCGGCAATCTCCCGGCCGCCCGCGCGCACCTGTCCGCCGTACTCGCCATCCCCGAGCTGGACGACGCCCACTACGAGGCGCTGCACGAACTGGCGCTGCTGAATGCCTCTGAAGCGTCGGCGTAGCACCTGACCACATACCCGAGTGGTACCACTCACATCGCGGGACACGGGTGGGCTGGTTAGAGTCGGAGCGAATCGGCAGACAACAACACCGGCCACTGCAACGGAGCAGCTGATGGACAAGACGTACGGGTCGCCGCGGGAAGCGGTGGCGGACATCGGGGACGGCGCGAGTCTGGCCGTCGGCGGCTTCGGGTTGTGCGGTAACCCGATGCAGCTCATCAGCGCCCTGCACGACAAGGGGGTCTCCGGGCTCAGCGTCGTGTCGAACAACTGCGGCGTCGACGACTGGGGACTCGGCATCCTGCTCGCCGACAAGCGGATCGCCAAGATGACGTCGTCGTACGTCGGGGAGAACAAGGAATTCGCCCGGCAGTTCCTGTCCGGTGAGCTGGAGGTCGAGCTGACCCCGCAGGGCACGCTGGCCGAGAAGCTCCGGGCCGGCGGCTGCGGGATCGCCGCGTTCTACACCCTGGCCGGCGTCGGGACGCAGGTCGCCGACGGCGGGCTGCCGCAGAAGTACAACGCGGACGGTTCGGTCGCGAAGGCGTCGGAGCCCAAGGAGACGCGGGAGATCAACGGTACGACGTACGTCCTGGAGGACTCGATCACCACCGACTTCGGGCTGGTGCACGCGCTCAGGGGCGACACCCACGGGAACCTGGTCTTCGACCGCAGCGCGCGGAACTTCAACCCGCTGGCCGCGATGGCCGGCCGGGTCACGATCGCGCAGGTCGAGGAGCTGGTCCAGCCTGGTGAGCTGGACCCGGACTCGATCCACCTGCCCGGTGTTTACGTCCAGCGCGTGGTTGCCGTCGGCAAGGACATCGAGAAGCGGATCGAGAAGCTGACCGTTCAGAAGGGGGCTTGAGCATGCCACTGACCCGTGAGCAGATGGCGGCCCGGGCCGCGGCCGAGCTCGAGGACGGCTCGTACGTGAACCTGGGCATCGGCCTGCCGACCCTGGTCCCGAACTACATCCCGGACGGCGTCACCGTCGTCCTGCAGTCCGAGAACGGCATCCTCGGCGTCGGCCCGTACCCGGTCGAGGGCGAGGAGGACCCGGACCTGATCAACGCCGGCAAGGAGACCGTCACGACGCTGCCCGGCGCCTCGTTCTTCGACTCGTCGCTGTCCTTCGGGATGATCCGCGGCGGCGCGATCGACGCGGCCATCCTGGGCGCCATGCAGGTCTCGGCCAAGGGCGACCTGTCGAACTGGATGATCCCCGGCAAGATGGTCAAGGGGATGGGCGGCGCGATGGACCTGGTGCACGGCGCGAAGAAGGTGATCGTGCTGATGGAGCACGTCGCCAAGGACGGCTCGCACAAGATCCTCGCCGAGTGCGACCTCCCGTACACCGGCCGCGGCGTCGTGAACCGGATCATCACCGACCTCGCCGTCCTGGACGTCACCGACGACGGCCTGCAACTGGTCGAGCTCGCCGAAGGCGTCACCTTCGACGAACTCCAGGAGAAGACCGGCGCCCCGATCAAGCAATGAACTTCGTCTCCGGCAGCGCGTGGGCCCAGTCGGACGGGCGGTGCCGGAGATGCTGGTCGAAGAACGCTGGGATATAGGTGCGCAGGGCGCGCAGGACCTGGTCTGTGTTCGCCGTACCGATGGTGTTCGCGATCAGTTCCTCCGGGACGGTGAAGAAGCGCTGGAACCAGGGGATCAGTGCCTGGTAGTCGACGAAGCTGTAGTGGCGGCCGTTCGGGAGGTTCAGGTCGCGCTTCCAGCCGGTCGAGTGGTCCCAGAACAGGCCCCAGGACGGGTCCGTGCGGTGGTCGTGCGGGCCGGGGCCGATCGCGCCCGAGCCCATCAGGAGGAACGGGCGGTTCGTGCCCTTCGCGACGGTCGGAGCGTCGGCGGGGTCGTCGTACCCGTAACCGAGTTCGCCGTCGAGGTCGATCGCGGCGCGGATCCGCGGGTCGGCGACGAGCAGGTCGATCGAGCTGAGGCCGCCGGCGGAGTGGCCGTACGCCCCGATCCGGTTGAGGTCGAGGATGTCGCCGAGGCCGGTGGGGAGGCGGCGGTGTTCCGCGTCCGGGTTCTTGCCGCGGGCGAGAAGGGTGAGGCTGTCCAGGACGAAGCGCAGGTCGGCGAACCGGGTCGTGCGGGCGAGCATCGCGTACGGCGCGGGCGGCAGGGTCTGTACTTCGAGCCGGTTGCCGGGGAACTCGACTCCTGAGACCTCGTACGTGTGGTCGACGGTCACCACGACGTACCCGCGGCTGGCGAGCTCGGCGACGCTGATCGACGCGAGTCCTCGTGGTACGCCGAAGCCCGGTGAGAACAGCACGACCGGGCGCTTGCCGCGGCAGACCGGGGCGAGGAGGCCGGCGTGGCTCTTGGCGCCGGCCCAGTCGATTGTCCCGACGGGTTGCTCGAGGGCGATCGCAGCGCCTTCGCCGAACACCTCGGCGGTCAACGGCGGCAGGTACGGCGCGGGCGCGGTCAGCCGACTCGCCGGGTACCAGACGCTGACCATCAGCTCCCGCGAACGCCCGGGAACGAACGGGTCGTCACGACCGGCGTCGACCAGATGCATCTCGGTCGTCCCAACCGCGAACGGACCGGTCGGCCGCGGCAGCCGAATCCGGACGGGCTCAGGTGCCCCGGTGCTTGCTCCCGCTGTTCGCAGGGCGGTGAGACCGGCCAGTGGTGCGAGGGCGGCGGAGGTGAGGAGAACTCGTCGGTTCAGCATGGTCCGACTGTGCCTGGAGACCAACTATCCGTTCAGCTTGCGAAAGACATCTGTGATCCCTGGCGAAAGTCGGGTATTACGGGACGGGTGGAGTTGGATGTGCTGGTCATCGGCGGAGTAGGCATCGACACGATCGTGCGGGTGCCCAGCCTGCCGTTGGCGGACGTGGACACGGTTCCGGTCGAACCGATCGAGTCGTACCTGGCGCACACCGGTCACGGCGTCGCGCTCGGCTGTCACCTGCTCGGACTGAACGCCGGGCTGGTGGACGTGATCGGCGACGACCCCGAGGGCGCGCGGATCCGCCGTACGTACGACGAACTCGGCATCCCGCTGCGCGTCGTCCTGCACCCGAGCGGCACCCGCCGGTCGGTCAACCTGGTCTCCCCGGACGGCCGCCGGCTCTCGATGTACGACGGCCGCCACCCGCACGGCCTCCGCGTCGACCCGAACCTCTGGCGCCCGGTGATCCGGCACGCGCAGCACGTGCACGTCTCGATCATGGACTTCGCCCGCGACGCCCTCGGGGACGCGATCGCCGCGGACCGTTCGATCTCCACCGACCTGCACGACTGGGACGGCCGCAACGACCACCACAAGGACTTCGCGACCGCGTCCGACATCGTCTTCGTCTCCGCCGCCGCCCTGCCGCCCGACGGCGTCGACTGGATCCTCGCCAACGGCCGCGCCGACGTCGTGGTCGCCATGGCCGGCGCCGACGGCAGCTACCTCCACGTCCGCGGCGAACCCGTCCGCCACTTCCCCGCGATTACCTTCCCCGACCGCCCCGTGGTCGACACCAACGGCGCCGGCGACGCCTACGTAGCCGCCTTCCTGGCCCGCTACCTGGACGGAGCCCCCTGGCAAGCCGCCGCCACCGCCGGCACCGTAGCCGCCGGCTGGGCCTGCACCTCCCCCGGCACCCACACCAACCTCATAACCGCCGAAGACCTGGCCCTCCGCACCAGAGAGCTCGGATGAACCTACGTGGATCGAGGTGACGGCCTGTATAGTGGTGCCTAGCTCAGGGCAGTAGCCCTCGGGAAGTGAACCCGGCAGTCATCCGGACGGTTGGCGAGCCGGGTTTCGCGCGTCTAGACCCGGATCACGGTCGAGTACGGCGCGACCAGGGCTGGCTCGGCCAGTTCGCGTGGCGTGCCACGGGCCGGCGGGCCCTTGAACAGGTTCTTGCCTGTCGAACCGCACGCCTTCCTGTCCACCCGCCCCGACCTGTCACTTCAGGTGCGGGTCATGGGTGGGTGGAGGGTGGTGGCTGTGCCTCGGTGGAAGAGTTGGGCGGGGCGGCCGCCGTCTCGGGTTGTGGTGGTGCCGAGGGGGGCTACGAAGTTGGGGGTTTTGGTGACTTTGCGGTGGAAGTTTCGGGGGTCGAGCGGGAGGCCCCAGACTGCTTCGTAGACGCCGCGGAGTTCGGAGATCGTGAACTCCGCAGGGCAGAACGCGGTGGCCAGGGGTGAGTACTCGAGTTTGGCGCGGGCGCGTTCGACGGCGTCGGCGAGGATCCGGTGGTGGTCGAACGCCAGCCTGCCGGAGTCGTCCAGTACGTCGGTGGCGTCGACCCAGCTCGCCGACGCGGCGTCGGAGCCCGCGACGGGCGCGGGCAGGTCGGGTACCAGGGCCAGGTACGCCACACTGACCACCCGGCCACGCGGGTCGCGATCGGGAGCGCCGTACGTCGCGACCTGTTCCAGGTGGATCCGCTCCGCGGACAGGCCGGTCTCCTCCGCGAGTTCGCGGCGGGCGGTCGTCTCCAGATCCTCGTCGGGCCGCACGAACCCGCCGGGCAGCGCCCACCGGCCCTGGTACGGCGGGATGCCGCGGCGGATCAGCAACACCTGGAGGCGGCCGTCGCGGACGGTCAGGATGACCAGGTCGGTGGCCAGGCCGAGTGGCTCGAAGTCCATCGTCACACTCTAATCGTCATCTTGACGAGAAGTCACTCGACCCCTTATCGTCATAGTGACGACAAGGAGAACGAAGATGGCAGACATCACCCGGTTCCGGTTCATCAGCCACCTGCGCGCCAACCCGACCACCCACGTGCGGCACCTGCGCAACGGCAAGGTCGCGCACGACGGCGCCGGCCAGGCGTTCTGGTTCCGGGCCCTGAACTCGTCGCTGAGCGAGATCCCGGTGGACGACCGCGAGCAGCCGCTGCTGTTCCACGGCCGCACGCAGGACTTCCAGGACGTCGCGGTGCAGGCCACGGTCACCTACCGGGTGACCGACCCGGCGCTGGCCTCGGCCCGGCTGGACTTCGGCATCGACCCGGATACCGGGCTCTGGCGGTCGACTCCGCTCGAGCAGCTCGGAGGGTTGCTGACAGAGCTGGCGCAACAGACCGCACTCGATCTGCTGGCCCGGATGACGCTCACCGAGGCGCTGTCGGAGGGTATGACTGCGCTGCGTCAGGCGGTCGGCACCGGGCTACGGGAGGACCAGCGGTTGACCGGGCTCGGGATCGGCGTCGAGGACGTGCGGGTGGTCGCCGTACGCGCGGAGCGGGATGTGGAGAAGGCGCTGCAGACGCCGACGCGCGAGATGGTGCAGCAGGCCGCGGACAAGGCGACGTACGAACGCCGCGCGATGGCCGTCGAGCGCGAGCGGTCGATTGCGGAGAACGAACTGCAGAACCAGATCGAGCTCGCCCGGCGCGAGGAGCAGCTGGTCAACCAGCGCGGTCAGAACGAGCGCATGCGTGCGACCGAGGCCGCAGCGGCCGGTCAGATCGAGACGCAGGCGGCGGCCGGTCGTCAGCGCGCGCTGGCGGAGGCGGAAGCGGATGCCAAGCGGGCGATCGGCGCGGCGGAGGCTGCGGCCGAGAAGGCCTTGCTGGAGGCGTACGCCGAACTCGACCAGGCAACGATCCTCGCGCTCGCCATCAAGCAGGGCGCCCTACCGGAGATCGGCACTCTCAACCTGACCCCGGACCTCATCACCCCACTCCTCACCAAGCTCACAGCAGGAGCAGACGCGTGAGCCTTCCGCCTCGGGCAGTGATTGTGCATCGGGCGACTGAGTTGACGGAGTTGGTTGCTCGGCATGGGACGCGGCAGCAGGCTGGGTTCTTCCTGGCTGGGCGTGGGCGGGATCTGGCGGAGTTGGATGCGCGACACCAGGCGCAGCAGGACGCGCTGGCGACCGTGTCGGCGGCGATTCCGCTGGACTGGCGGCGTGCGGTTGCCGAGCGCAACGACCTGGACAGGTTCGGGTTCGGGCCGGAGGACGTGGTGATCGCGGTCGGTCAGGACGGGCTGGTCGCGAACGTGGCGAAGTACCTGGACGGCCAGCCGGTGATCGGGATCAACCCCGAGCCGGCCCGCAACCCCGGCGTACTCGTCCCGCACGAGCCCGCCGCGATCGCCGATCTCCTGTCCGAGCGTCAGGTCGCCGAGCGGACAATGGTTGCCGCGAGCACCGACGACGGCCAGCAACTGATCGCGCTGAACGAGGTGTACGTCGGCCACCGGACGCACCAGTCCGCGCGCTACCGGCTGAGCTCTCCTGACGGACTACCCGAGCGGCAGTCCTCATCCGGGATCCTCGTCGGCACCGGCACCGGATCAACCGGCTGGTGCCGATCGGCATGGCAGGAACGCCGCAGTCCGTTGGCCCTGCCAACGCCACTCGATCCGATGCTGTGCTGGTTCGTCCGCGAGGCCTGGCCGTCGCCGGCGACCGGCACCGACAACACCGAAGGGTTGCTCAATGCACCGGATACGTTGACGATCACGGCCGAGTCGGACCTGGTCGTGTTCGGTGACGGAATGGAGTCCGACACCTTGAGCATCGGCTGGGGTCAGCGGATCGAGATCGGCGTCGCCCCGGTCAAGTTGCACCTGGTGGTCTGAATCGTGGCGTGCCACGTGGAGTACAGTCGCCGCGCCGACCCACCGATCGGCCCGACCGCGTTGAACACTGCTCCCCGGCTAGCCGGCTTGGCGTTCTCGATCGCGTCGACGGCCTGCTCGGGCGCGGCGATCGTCGACGAGCAGACGTCCAGGATGTAGTCCGGCACCTGCAGCTTGGGGTCGACGCAGCCGACCAGCGGTACGCCGACCGCCGCGACGATCGGGAACACCGTGCCGGGGATCCCCACCGCGCATTCCACGGTCGCCGACTCCGGCACCGAACCCAGCGCGCTGATCTCGTACTGCTCCCAGAGCGTCCGGTCCTCCCGCGGATGCAGGCCGACCACGATGTGTTTGCCCGCTGCCTCCAGCTTCGCGGCCGCGTCGAGCAGCAGCTGCGTGCCAGGCGCCGCGTCGCCGGTCTGGTCCGGGTGCGTGACGCTGGTCAGCACGAGCACCCGGTCCTTCCGCGGCGCGTACGCCGGCAGGTTGTCGGTCTGCGCCGACCCCACCATCCGCACGCGACGCCGCCAGCCCAGGTACGCCGCGAACACGTCCGACTCGGCCGGCGACGCGGCCGTCACGAGCTCCAACCGCGACCGGAACTCCTTGGCCCGCGGCGCCTCCACCGGCTTGAGATACGCCAGCGAGCTGGCCGCCATCGGCAACCGCTTCAACGCCGCCGCGACGTCTGCGGGCCAGTCCGAAGCGCCGTTCACCACCAGCAGATCAGCCCGCGGTACGTCGTTCAGCGTCGCGACCGGCACCGGGTCCCCAGGCTTGATCTGCGTCAGATCCGGAACGACCTGCACCAGCTCCCACCCACGCCGCACAGCCTCGGCCAGCAACGGCTGCGCGTGATAGGTCCCCCACGGCTCATTAGTTGCCAACAGCACCCGCGTCTTCCGCGGCCGAGCAGCGAGCGAAAGCCCCGGCGTCGCCGCAAGCCCAACCCCGAGTGCCCCGGCCTTCAATACCGTACGTCGCGTCGCAATCATGCCCGCGACCCTACGAATCCCCGGTGAACAAACGCTAGACCTCCTTCGACGGCTGGATGATCAGGTGCGGGAGATTCACGTTGCGTGGGCGGCCGGCGACGTAGGCGATCAGGTCGGCGACCTCGGTGACGGGTACGGCCGGGAGGGTTGCGCGGAGGTCGTCGACGGCCGCCTGGAGTTCGGGCGGGAAGCTGTCGGCGAGTTCGGTGCCGTCGATCATGCCGGGCTCGAGGTCGGTCACGCGGATCCCGTCGCCGGCCAGTTCGGCGCGCAGGGTCCGGGTCAGGTGGCTGACGGCCGCCTTCGAGGCGCCGTACACCGCCATGCCGGGGTTGATGTGCTCACCGGCCAGTGACGACACGTTGATCAGATCGGTCGTGCGGGCCGCGGCCGACCGGCGCAGGGCCGGCAGGAACGCGTGCGTGACGTTGATGACGCCGGTCAGATTCACGTCGACCGTCCGGCGCCACGCGTCGATCGGACCATCGGCGAACGGTTCCACGTGCATCAGGCCGGCGTTGTTCACCAGCAGGTCGACGTCGCCGAACTGGCTCTGGACGTGGGCGGCGGCCGCGGCGACGGACTCCTCGGAGGTGACATCGGCCGGTACGACGAGCGCCGTACCGCCGGCCTCCGCGATCTCGGCGGCAACCTTCTCGAGCCGGTCGCGGCGCCGGGCGAGGAGTGCGACGGACGCGCCGTCGGCGGCGAGACGAGTGGCGACGGCGGCGCCGATTCCGCTGGCGGCGCCGGTGACAAGGGCGATGCGTGCTGTGGTCATGGATTCAGCCTCGCCGGGATCGCGCGGGGGCAGGAGATCCGCCTCCACCGTAGGTCTGGCAGTACCACCCAGTCGGCGATACTGGTCCGATGAGCGCGCGGCCGCGGCTGGGAGAGTTCCTGCAGACCCGACGCGCCCGGGTGCGTCCCGAGGACGTCGGCCTGCGGCCGGGGCACGACCGGCGGGTCGCAGGGCTGCGTCGCGAGGAGGTCGCGCTGCTGGCCAGCGTCAGCGTCGACTACTACATCCGCCTCGAGCAGGGCCGCGCCGGGAACCCGTCGACCGCTGTGCTGACCGCGGTCGCCGACGCGCTGCGGCTGGACCAGGCCGAGCGTGACCACCTCCGCCAGTTGGCTTGCTCGGCGCCGCCCGCAGTACCGCCGACGGCGCCCGTACGGCCGCAGCTGAAGGCGATGATCGAGGCGATGCCCGGGCCGGCGATCCTTGTCGACCGGCTCAGCAACGTGCTCGCCTGGAACGCTGCCGCGCTGGCGGTCGTCGCGGACTTCAACGACTCGGCCCAGCGCAACCTCGCACGCCTGTACTTCCTGGACCCCAGCTCACGCGAGTACTACGCCGACTGGGAGACCGTGGCGCAGGACGCGGTCGCACTGCTCCAGCGGGCCGCCGCGGAGTACGCCGACGACACGGAGCTCGACGATCTCGTCGACGAGCTCCGCACCGCCAGCCCCGACTTCGACCGGTTCTGGACCACCCAGAACGTCCAGAACCGGTCGCACTGCCCGAAGACCCTCAACCACCCGACGGGCGGCGAGCTGACCTTCACCTTGGAGTCACTGCAACTGCCTGGCGACGACGGTCAGTACGTCATCACCTACACCCCTGCCGACTCCGCCACCACGACCTGGCTGACCGACCGTCATCAGCCTCCGTTCAGCGGGTCGTAGGCCGGGGTGAAGCGGAAGTACTCCCAGTCGGTGAAGGCGCCCGGGGCCTTGCCGAGGCTCTTGATGACGGTCGACGCGCCGTTCGCGTGGCCGACCGCGTACAGGTAGGCGGTCTTCGTGTCCTTGTCGATGCCGAGCAGGATCGAACCGGTCTTGCCACACGGCGCCGCGACGAGCTGTTCGAAGATCTGCCAGCTCGACGTCCGTACCGGTGTGATGACCGGCTTCAGCGGGACGCTGGTCGGGATCTTGACCGTGTACAGCCCGCCCGCGCGGTTGTTCGCCAGGAACATGTCGTACGTCGGTGTCGTGGCGATCAGCGCGAACGACTTCATCGTGCTCATCCCGGTCACGTACCCGGTGTTGCGGAAGCCCTTCCCGACATCGGTCCAGCGGCCGAACTTCCCGTACATGTCCTGCGAGTACAGCATCGTCCGGGTCGGCTTGCTGGTCGCGGAGGCCTTGTACTGCGACTGGATCAGGAACCGGCCGCCCCACCCGTTCCCGATCCGCTTGAACACCGGCGTACCGACGAGCTTCCCGTCGCTGCCGATGGTGTACGTGCTCTCCATCAGGTAGCCGGCGCCCCAGACGACCTTGCCGCTGCGGGTCGTCCGGCCGTTGCCCGCGGGGACCGCGGTGAACGCGGTCGGATTGCTCACGGCGTAGTTCGTCGTCGTGTACACGCCCGGGGTCTGCAGTGTCGGACTCACCGTCGGCGGCGCGGTCGCGGTGACGACCCGGCTGTTGACGTTGGACGACGAGTCCCACGACCCCAGCCCGAGCGCGCAGGCTGCCGCAGCCGCGCTGGGTGTGGCAGCGGCCGGTTGGACCACAGGGCCGAGCGTCAGGGCAAGCCCGGCGGCGCCGACGAGCCCAAAGGCCTTACGGAACATCATGCGGATTCCTTTCGGAGGGGGTCAGTCGCCGTTGGCGACGTCGAACTCGGGGATCGGGACCCAGCGGAAGTAGACCGGGTCCGCGAAGGTCGCGGGGACCTGGCCGCGGGACTGGATGACCGTCGACAGGCCGTTCGCGTGCCCGGTGTAGCCGCTGACGTAGAGCGCGTCGCCGATCACGACGTACCCGTAGTGGTCGGTACCGGACTGCGGCCAGGGCAGTCAGTCGTCGGTTCATGTCGCCCCTCTCAGAAGATCTGATACGAGGCGGGTACGGAAAGTTGCGGGTGAAGTATTACCCGTGCTGTTCACGAAAGGTGAGCGCGCGAGTGAGTTCTGTGCACAGAATAGAGCCTCACCTACCGCCCATAGGGGGATTCACGTATGCGCAGAACTCGGTTTCGGGCCGGGACGGCCCTGGTGCTCGCGGCTCTGGTGGCACCGGCCGCCTCGCTGACCGCGGTCGCCGTACCGTCCAAACCCTTCGTGCAAGGCACCGCGACGGTGGCCGCGTACGACTACGACAACGCGATCCGCGAGAAGGTACAGGTCGACGTACCCCGGCTCGACGGCGACGCGAACGGGATCACCGATCAGATCACCGTCGACATCATCCGGCCGGGCGAGGCGGCCCAGGCCGGGATCGACGTACCGGTCATCATCCAGGCCTCGCCGTACTACGCGGGGGACCCGACCACCTACTTCGACGCGACCGGCACCCGGCAGGTGTTCGGGAGCTGGCTGGACAACTACTTCGTGCCCCGGGGGTACGCCGTCGCGTTCGTCGACATGCCCGGGACGTTCCGCTCGACCGGCTGCTCCGACGTCGGCGCCGACCTCGAGGTACTCGGTACCAAGGCCGTCATCGACTGGCTGAACAACCGGACGACCGGGCACAAGCCGGACGGCAGTGCCGCGAAGGCCGACTGGTCGACCGGCAAGGCCGGCATGATCGGCGTGTCCTGGAACGGGACGATCGCGAACTCGGTCGCGAGCACCGGCGTCCGCGGGCTGGAGACGATCGTGCCGATCGCGGCGATCTCCAGCTGGTACGACTACACCCGCGGCTTCGGGGTGCCGTTCTACGACGAGTACATGGGATTCCTGCACGACTACGTCAGCAACGACGCCTCGCCGCGGTGCGAGGAGATGACGAACGAGATCGAGCAGGACTCCGACACCCGCACCGGCTCCTACAGCAAGTGGTGGGACCCGCGGAACTACCGGCTCGACGCCTCGAAGGTCCACTCCAGTGTGTACGTCGTGCACGGGCTCGGCGACGAGAACGTGAAGACGCGGCAGTTCGGCGAGTGGTGGGACGAGCTCGCGAAGCGCAACGTTCCCCGGAAGATCTTCCTGCACCAGGGCGTGCACCTGGACGGGTTCAGCTTCCGCGACGAGTGGGTGGACAAGCTGCACCCGTGGTTCGACTATTGGCTACAGGGCCTGAAGAACGGCGTGATGGACACACCGCAGGCAACTGTCCAGCGTGAGGACGGCTCGTTCGTCGACGAGGCGAAGTGGCCGGCGGCCGGTGCCAAGCAGACCACGGTGAAGCTCAGCAAGCTGACCGGTACGAGCACCCCGGTCAGCTTCACCGGGACGGACAAGGAGTCGGCGGACACCGTCGTACTCGATCCGACCACGCCGCGCACCGACCGGGCCGTGTTCCTCAGCGACGAACTGGAGAAGGCTGTTCGGGTCAGCGGCACCGGGAAGGTGTCGGTCCGCGTCAAGGTCAACAAGGTTGCCGCAGGCATCAAGGCGCGGCTGGTCGACTACGGTACGGCGAACCGGTACGTGAACGTCACCAACGTGCCGGACACGCGCGTGTGCTGGGGTGACGGCAACGCACTCGACACCGGCTGCTACGCGAAGACGCAGATCAACACCGCGGTCTCCGATACGTCAGTTGTCGTGCGCACACTCGCGGACGTCGGCCACTACAAGTCCCCGTACGTGAAGGAGTCGCTCCGCTCGGACCGTTGGTACGACCTATCATTCGAGCTGAACGCCGACGACGTGGTCTTCACCGCCGGCCACCGCCTCGGCCTCGTCCTGACGGTCGAGCCGGACAACCCATCGGTCCCGTTCACTGGTGCGACAATCACCCTCGACCCCGCCCGCTCCGCTCTCACCCTCCCCCTCACGACCTACACCTCGTCCCTCCAAACAGCCGAACAAGCCCGAGTCCCCTCCACCCGCCTGGCCCAGCCGGAGCCCGAGAAGGACCCGGTCAAACTGATGCGCCAAATGGTCGAGGCCTCCCGCTAGCCCATTTGCCTGGTAGGCCAACGAAACGCGGGGTTTGTGACCCTCATTCAGGGTCACAAACCCCGCAATTGATGGGTCAACCAGGCAAATTGGTGGGTCGGCCAGGCAAATTGGTGGGTCGGCCAGGCAAATGGGGTTACTGGGAGAGGTCGGCGTAGGCGGCGACCAGCGTGGCTGCGTCGTGTTCCCAGTTGAGTTCTTTGGCGGCGGCGCGGATTCCGTCGGTGTAGGTCGGGTAGTTGTCGATCACCGTGCGGACTGCGGTCGCCAGGGAGTGGGCGTTGCCGGGTTCGTAGAGGGCGCCGAGTTTGTGGTGGGTGACTACGGCGCGGAGTTCGGGGAGGTCGGCGGCTACTACTGGGACGCCGGCTCGGACTGCGTGGAAGAGTTTGTTGGGGAGGGCTAGGCGGTGGTTTTCGCAGGTGTTGGTGAGGGTGACGAGGGAGATGCCGTAGGAGCGGAGGGTGTCGTCGACCTCGTCGATGGAGCGTTCGGGGACGGTTTCCACCGGGCCCAGGTCCAAGCGATAGTTGGGATCCACCGACCCCATCAGCACCGTGCGGAACGGCGCCAGCTCGCGGGCCGCCGCGACGACGGTCGGCAGGTCACGCCCGGCGCCGACGCGTCCGGCGTACAGCAAGCCCTCGGGCTGCTCGGGCGCCGGCGGTACGTCGTCTGCGCGCGGGAACGTGTTCCGTACGACGCGCACATCGGTCAACCCACGTGACCGCAGCCGCGCCGCGATCCCGTCCGACACGGTGAAAACCACCCGCGCGCGAGAAGCCAACGACACCTCGAACCGCCGACCGCGGGCCCGCCACAGCGGCGTCGGCCGTCCGGGCAGCGCCCGGTCGAACCACAGCTCGTGGCTGTCGTACACAAGCGCCGCGGACCAACGAGCGGCGTACTCAGCGGCGAGTTCCAGCGTGTTGAAGTCGTGCGCATGCACCACGTCGACCGGACCGGCGTCAGCGACCCGAGGCGCCGCGGCCACGCGCCACTGCTTCTCGGTGCGCAAACGGTGCTCCGGCAGCAGCAGCCACCGCCCGAACCGCTTGGCCAGCACCTTGGGCCCGGAATGCCCGTGCCCGACCGTCAGCCCGCCGTTCCCGGCCCGCAGGCCGGAGGAGCGGGAGACCGACTCCACCGTGATCCCAGGCCCCACCTCGCTGTGTTGATTAGCAAGCCAGGCTTCAGGGACGTCCCGGCCGATCACATGCAGTGTGTGACCGGCCGCGGCGAGCGCCGTCGCCTCCCGCAGGATCCGCGAGTCCCCGGCGATCGGGGACTGCGCGATCATCAGAATCCGCACTTACTCGCTCTCGTCCTCATAAACCAGTTCGTTGTTGAGGAACGGCAGCAGTTCCGCGACCGACTTCCGCCCGTCGTGCAGGTCGCGCACGAACGACGGTCCCGCATCGGCGATCTTCCGGGCCGTGTCGCGCTCGGCGACCAGCCGCTCGATCACCTCCGCCAGGTCGTCCGGCGTCGCCTCGGCGATCGGCAGGTCGGTCGGCAGCAGGTCCCGGACCGGGTCCGCGATGTGCCCGACGGTGACCCGGCCGGCCGCCATCGCCTCGCAGGCGAACACGCCGTACGAACCGAGCAGCAGCTGGTCGACCACGATGTCGGCGCTCTTCACCATCTCGGCGAGCTCCGCGTGCGGTACGCCCTGGACCCGGTTGTACTTGATCAGGCCTCGTGCATCCAGGTCCGTCAGTACCGGGTCGACGTACGCCGAACCCTTCAGAGCAGAGGCCGACGGCGCGTGCAGCACCACCGGAACCTCGCGCTCGAGCACCGGCTGCGTCGACACGAACCCTTCGACGTCGACGGCGAGCGGCAACCAGATGCCGTTGTCGACGAACTCCAGCAGGTCCGGCGTGGTGACGAAGACCGGCCCCCGGTAGCCCTCGAGGTGGTGCCGCATCAGGTTGTTCGCGGCCTGCAGGCGCACCGTCAGCTCGTCGTCCGGGTTGCGGAACGGCGAGTACCGGTACTGCTCGCGGTGCTGCGCGGGATCGCGGATCTCCGACCCGTGGAACACCAGACCGTGCTTGATCCCGGCCTGGTCCAGCATCGGTACGTCGGTCGTCCACATCTGCCCGCGCTGCTGGCCGAACATCGGCCGGCCCGCCTCGAACAGCACGTGGGTCACCTCACGCAACGCGTACGCCGTGAGCTCCAGCTGCCAGCGCAGATCCGACCGGTACTGGCGGTAGGTGCCCGTCCGGTGCACGCGGAAGTCGAACGCGCCGCTGCCCGTGGTGAGCGACTCGGCCTTGACGTCCGGCACCTCACGCTCGAGCGCGGTCGCCCACAACCACGCCTGTCCGGCACTGTTGACCGGGCCGAGCAGCAGGTGCCGCCCGGTCTTGTGTGCCTTGCCACCCGGCCGCGTGATGTCGAGCTGCCGCCCGGTCAGCTCGGCGTACAGCTCCCGCAGCTTGGTCGCCTGACCAGCCCAGGACACCTCTTGCTGGTACGCCGGATCGGCGACCCGCTCGCGGTAGCTGTCCAGATCGCCGAGCACCGTGCGGACCTTCGACGCCAGGTCGTGCGCGTCGGCCGCGGTGAAGACCTCGCCGATCTTGGTGCGGTCGACGAACTCCTTCATGCTCGGCATGTCGCTGACCACCACCGGCAGTCCGGCGAAGGCGTACTCGAACAGCTTGTTCGGCAGCGCCATCTCGTGGCTCGGGTAGCGCAGGATCGGGATCAGCCCGACGTCGGCGGTCCGCAGGAATGCGACCACCTCGTCCGGCTTCACCGGATCCAGGCAGTGCAGGCGGTCCTGCACCTCGAGCTGCGCGGCCTGCGCCTGCAGCTCGCGGACAGCGTCTGTCGCCACACCAGGTACACACACGACAGCCAGGTGCGCGTCCGGCAGATCCACCAGCGCCTGGACGGCGGTGTGGATGCCACGCGCCCGCGTCACGCCACCGCTGTAGACCAGCAGCGGTACGTCGGATGCCAGGCCGATCTGGCTGCGAATGTCGGACACCTCGACCGACACGTCAGCAGGGTTCGGCGTGTTCATCACCACGGTCGGCTCTTGCCGGAGGTTGTGCTCGCGCCGCAGCCGGGTCGCGATGGCCGGGCTGACGGTGATCACCCGGTCCGCGTCGCCGATGTACTCGGCCTCGTGGTTGGCCCAGGCCGCGATCGAACGCCGGGTCCGGGCGCCGTACTGCGAGAGTCCGGCGACGTACTCGTGCGCGTCGTACACAACCTTCAGCGTCCGGCCGCGCAGTTTGGCGCGGCCGGCGGCACGGGTCGCGACGCCGATCACGTGCATGTCGTGGGCGTGCACGACGTCCGGCTCGAGGCGGTCGATCAGGTCGCCGAACGCGATCTCCAGGTCCAGCGCCTCCGGGTGCAGCTTGCGCCACGGCGCCGGCCAGGGCAGCCGGTGCAGTACGCCGTCGTACGCCCGCCAGCCGAACTTGAACGGTCCGTCCGCCTTGTTGCCGACGCCCTTGCGGACCCAGGCGGCGCGCTCGGCGGCCTGCCAGCGCGCGCGGCGGAGCAGCCGGGTGGCGACGCCGGCCTTGAACTTGACCGGGTTCCCCTGGCCCGCCTTGGCGCGCGCGATCGCGTGCCCGGAGTCCGCCTTGAGTTCCTTGAGCTCGGCCGCGATCCGCTGGCTGCGCGCCACATAGGTTGCCCGGTACCGGTACCCCACCAGTGGCGGCCGCCAGTTGCGGCGCGCCGTACGGCTTCGTTTCCGTTCCTCACGCAGCGTGAAAGGCACCGCTACCCGGACGATCAGCGCTCCGTCGAGCATCTCCCTCGACGGCAGGCCGCTGGCCGAGACCCCGAGCACAGTCACCTCTGCTCCGGTCTCGGCCAGTGCTGCGGCCTCCTTGCGGACCCGGCTGTCGTTGGTGACGTCGTTGGCGACCATCATCACGACCCGCAGGTCGGCATGTGTCACTGGCTGACCGACCTTCCGATCACAATCCGACGCACGCCCGCCCACTTGGCCGGGTCGGTGCGGTCGCGACCGTCGACGAGTACCTGCACACCCGGCAGGTCGGCCGGGCTCAGCTGCGCGTAGTCCGCGTGGTCCGCCTGCAGCACCGCCGCGTCCACCGGCGTACCCAGCGTGTACGGCGTGAAGCCGAGACCCTGGAGCTCCTCGTCGGTGTACAGCGGGTCGTGCACGGACACCTCGGCACCGCGCGCCTTGAGCGCCTCGACTGCCGGGAAGACTCCGGAGAAGGCAGTCTCCTTCACGCCACCACGGTACGACGCGCCGAGCACGACGACCTTGGCGCCCTTGAGGTCACCGAACGCGCCCTCGAGCAGGCCGATCGTGTAGTCGGGCATACCGGCGTTCGCCTCGCGGGCGGCCCGTACGACGGTCGCGTCCGGGTCGGTGTACAGGTACAGCCGCGGGTAGACCGGGATGCAGTGACCGCCGACCGCGATACCCGGCCGGTGGATGTGGCTGTACGGCTGCGAGTTCGACGCCTCGATGACGGCGTGCACGTCGATGCCGTTCTGGCCGGCGAACCGGGCGAACTGGTTCGCCAGGCCGATGTTCACGTCGCGGTAGGTGGTCTCGGCCAGCTTCGCCAGCTCGGCCGCCTCCGCGGAGCCCAGGTCCCAGACGCCGTTCGCACGGTCCAGGTCCGGGCGCTCGTCGAAGTCCAGGACGGCCTCGTAGAACGCGGTGGCGCGCTTGGCGCCCTCCTCGGACAGGCCGCCGACCAGCTTCGGGTACTTGCGCAGGTCCGCGAAGACACGGCCGGTGAGCACCCGCTCCGGCGAGAACACCAGGTGGAAGTCGGTGCCCTCGGTCAGGCCCGAGATCTCCTCGAGCATCGGCTTCCACCGGTTCCGGGTGGTGCCGACCGGGAGCGTGGTCTCGTAGCTGACCAGCGTGCCGGGCGTCAGGTGCTCGGCCAGCGAACGGGTCGCGTTCTCCATCCAGCCGAACTCGGGCTGACCGGTCTGCTCGTCCACGAACAGCGGCACGACCACGACGACCGCGTCGCTGTTCGGGATCGCGTCCGCGTAGTCCGTGGTCGCCCGCAGGCGGCCGTCGGCCACGGTCTCGGACAGCAGCTCCTGCAGGTGGGCCTCACCCGGGAACGGCTCCTGGCCGGCGTTCACCAGCTCGACGAACTTCTCGTTGATGTCGACGCCGACGACCTGATGGCCCTTGGCCGCGAACTGGACCGCCAACGGCAGTCCGATCTTGCCTAAGGCAACAACACTGACACGCACAGCAACTCCACTAGGTAGTGATTCTTCATCGGGGGCCTCGGAGCTTTCGTTCCAGCGGGTGCTCGACGAACTTGTAGAGCAGCCACGAGGCGAAGATCGAGATGACCAGGACACCGGCGTACCAGGTCAGGTTGGACCAGCCGATCGGGCCGGCGACACCGTGCTGCTCCTTGATCGCATACAGGATCGTGGCGTGCACGAGGTAGAAGGCGTACGACCACTGGCCGAGCGCCACCATCGGCTTGCTGCGCAGGAACGACCGGCCGCCGCGCATGTCGCGGGCCGCGACCGCGAGGATCAGGAAGCCGTACAGCATCGTCAGGACTTCCTTCTGACACAGGCCCATCGTGACCGCGCCCGGGACCTGCGTCGGGTGCGCACCGGAGTACCAGAGCAGGTACAGGCCGCCGCCGGTGACCAGGAACGCGAACCACACCGGGATCCGCGGCGTCCAGCCGGACCGCAGCGCGATCGCGAGACCGATGCCGAACAGGAACGCCACCGAGTGCAGCACCGGCTGCGGCAACACCGGTACGTCGGCCTTGTAGTGGAACAGCGCCAGGCGGTACGCCCCGCCGAGCACGATCACCGAGACACACAGGATCAGGCCACCGACCGTCTTCAGCCGCTGCGTGGCCCGCCAGACGAACGGGAAGTACGCGTAGAAGAACGCTTCGACCGACAGCGTCCAGCCGGCCGGGTTGCCGCCGTACAGGATGGTCGGGTTGTTCGACCAGCCCTGGACCAGGAACGCCGACAGCACCAGCACGGTCATCGAGACCGGCTTGATCCAGGACATCCCGGTCGGCGGCTCGAACCGGTAGAAGACGAAGATCGCCGCGACCAGCGTCAGGAAGTACAGCGGGAAGATCCGCGCGAACCGCCGCCGGTAGAACGTGCTGATCTTCGTCCCCGGCCGCGACGACCAGGTGAGCACGAAGCCGGACAGCACGAAGAAGAACGTGACGCCGGACGTGCCGTACTTCAGGAAGTCGTAGATCGGTAGCGGCGCCAGCTGCGTCATGTGGTGGCAGAACACGAAGAAGGCCGCCCACCAGCGCAAACCGGTGAGCGACTCGACTCGTGGCAACCTCTTGCCGGGATCCGGCGGTGAGGTGGTGGTGACAGGCGCGCCCGAGGACGGGGTCGTGACACCGGCCGACCCGGGCATTTCCTGGGTCGGCGGCGTCTGGTTCTCTTCGGCGGCCTTCGTCATGTAGTTACTCCGCGAGAGTGGAGACGACACGCTCTGCAGCGTGCCCGTCGCCGTACGGCATCGGGCGGTCCCCCGTGGGCGTCGGCCGTGCGGCCAACTCGGGCAGCTTACTCACGTCGGATGTCAACACGTTCCATCCGTCGTCCAGCGTCTCGACCCACTCGGTCTCGGTGCGCAGCGTGGTGCACACCCGGCCGAGCAGGAAGGCCTCCTTCTGGAGACCCCCGGAGTCGGTCACCACACCGGCCGAACCGAGCACGGCCGCGACCATCTCGGGGTAGGCCAGCGGCTCCCGGACGTGCAGCGAACCGTCCGGCCGCTCCAGCTTGATGCCGTGCTCCGCGCACTTCGCGACCAGCCGCGGGTGGGCCAGCAGCAGAACCGGCGTACCGGCCCCGGCGAGACCGTCGACGATCGCGGCCAGCCGCGCCGGGTCGTCGGTGTTCTCGGCCCGGTGGATGGTCGAGACGACGTACTCACCGCGCTTGAACGGCAGGTCCAGCGGCTTGTCCGCGACCGCGTCGCGGACCCGGAAGCACACGTCGGTCATCACGTCGCCGACCAGCCGCGACCTGTCCTTCAGACCCTCGTTCGCCAGGTGGTCCATCGCGACCTGGGTCGGGGCCAGCAGCAGGTCCGCCGCGTGGTCGGTGAGTACCCGGTTGTGCTCCTCTGGCATCAGCCGGTTGAACGAGCGCAGGCCGGCCTCGAGGTGCGCGACCGGCAGGTGCATCTTCACCGCGGACAGCGTGCCGGCGAGCGTCGAGTTCGTGTCGCCGTACACCAGCACCCAGTCCGGCTTGTGCTCGTCCAGTACGGCGTCCATCGCGGCCAGCATCGCGCCGGTCTGGACACCGTGGCTGCCGGACCCGACGCCCAGGTGGACGTCCGGGTCCGGGATCCGCAGGTCGGCGAAGAACACGTCGGACATGTTCTTGTCGTAGTGCTGCCCAGTGTGCACGATCACGTGCTGGTGCTCGGTCGCGGCAAAAGCCTCTGCCACCGGTGCCAGCTTCACGAACTGCGGGCGCGCCCCGACAACGCTCAGAACCTTCATGGCTACAGGGTCTCCCCGGCGACGGCCACAGTCCGGTCCTCCGTCGCCGACTGCAGAACGGCCTCGGCCACCCGGACGGTGGTCAGACCCTGCTGCAACGTGACGATGTCGGCCTCCTTGCCGAGCACCGCGTCGCGGAACTGCTCGTGCTCGGTCTTCAGCGGCTCGGGCTTGCTGATCGCGTACCGGACCATGTCGCCCTCGCTGACACCGCGGAAATGCGCGACGTCGTCCCACGCGGTCTGCACGGTGCCGTTGGCGTGGAAGGTCAGGTCCGCGGTCAGGGTGTCGGCGATGAACGCGCCCTTCTCACCCGTGACCACGGTGAGCCGCTCCTTCATCGGGGACAGCCAGTTGACCAGGTGGCTGGTGACGGTGCCGTTGGCCAGCTTGCCGGTCACCGCGATCAGGTCCTCGTACTGCCGACCGGACTTGTGGGCGCTCTGCGCGGCCACCGTGACGAACGGCGACTGCGTCACCCACGCGGTCAGGTCGATGTCGTGGGTGGCCAGGTCCAGCACCACGCCGACGTCGGCGATCCGGGCCGGGAACGGGCCCTGGCGGCGGGTGGTGATCTGGTAGATGTCGCCCAGCTCACCGGCCTCCAGCCGCACCCGCAGCGCCTGCAGCGCCGGGTTGTACCGCTCGATGTGGCCGACCGCGCCGACCAGACCGGCCGCCTCGAACGCCTTCGCGATCTCGGTCGCCTCGGCCGAGGAGCCGGCCAGCGGCTTCTCGATCATCGCGTGCACGCCGGCCTCGGCCAGCGCCTTCGCGATCTCGGCGTGGTACTGCGTCGGTACCGCGACCATGCAGTAGTCGATCTTCTCGGCGATCAGCTGCTCGATGTTCTCGTGCACCGGACGACCGCCGGCGACGCCGAACTTGTCACCACCCGGGTCGGCGACCGCGACCAGGTCGACGCCCTCGAGGGACGCCAGCACCCGGGCGTGGTGCCGGCCCATCATGCCCAGGCCGATCAGGCCCGCACGCAGGTTCGCCATCTCACGCACCCGCCTTCGCCACGGTGTTCACCGCGGCCACGATCCGGTTCAGGTCTTCCTCGGACAGCGAGGGGTGGACCGGCAGCGAGAGCACCTCGGCCGCGGCCTTCTCGGTCTCCGGCAGGTCCAGCTCACGCTGGAACGACGGGAGCCGGTGGTTCGGGATCGGGTAGTACACGCCGCAGCCGACGCCGTACTCGGTCCGCAGCGCGTTCGCGAAGCCGTCGCGGTCCTCGGTCACGCGGATCGTGTACTGGTGGTACACGTGGGTCGCCTCGGCGGCGACCGCCGGAACGGCGACACCCTGCAGGTTCGCGTCCAGGAAGGCCGCGTTCTCCTGCCGCTGCTTGGTCCAGCCGCCGACCTTGGTCAGCTGCACACGGCCGATGGCGGCGTGCAGGTCGGTCATCCGGTTGTTCAGGCCGACGACCTCGTTCTCGTACTGCTTGAGCATGCCCTGGTTGCGGAACAGCCGCATCCGGCGCTCGAGGTCGGCGTTCGCGACCGAGTTCATGCCGCCCTCACCGGACGTCATGTTCTTGGTCGGGTACAGGCTGAACATCGCGAACTCGCCGAAGGTGCCGACCGGCGCGCCGTTCCAGGTGGCGCCGTGGGCCTGCGCGGCGTCCTCGTAGATTTGAATGCGGCGCTCGGCGGGCTTGTCGGCACTGTGTTTATCAGCTATGGCCTGCAGCGCGGTGACGTTGGCCGGGTGACCGAACAGGTGCACCGGCATGACGGCCTTGGTCTTCTCGGTGATCGCGGCCTCGACCGCGACCGGGTCCAGGCAGAAGTACGTCGGCTCGATGTCGACGAACACCGGGGTGGCCCCGGTCAGCGCGACGCTGTTCGCGGTCGCGGCGAAGGTGAAGGACGGGACGATGACCTCGTCACCCGGTCCGACCCCCGCGGCCAGCAGGCCGAGGTGGAGACCCGACGTGCCCGAGTTCGTCGCGACGCACGCCCGGCCGGAGACCAGCGCTGCGCCGAACTCCTGCTCGAACGCCGCCACCTCAGGACCCTGGGCGAGCATGCCGGACTGCATGACACGGTCGACAGCCTCGCGCTCCTCCTTCCCGATGATCGGCTTCGCGGCCGGAATCGGCTGCACCATCAGTTCTCCTCCTGTGCTTCATCGGCCGGCCGCAGCCGTCCGTCGGTTTCGATGTACATCTCGCCCGTGTTCGGGCACTTCCACTCGCCGTCCCCGACGGAGAGCAGCGGAACCCCGGCCTTGCCGACCCACTTGAGCCGGCGCGCCGGGACCCCCGCGACCAGCGCGAAGTCTGGCACGTCCTTGGTGACGACCGCACCCGCGGCGACCGTCGCCCAGCGGCCGATGGTGACCGGGGCCACGCACACGCTGCGCGCACCGAGCGAGCAGCCTTCCTTCATCGTCACCCCGACCGGTTCCCAGTCGTGCCCGCTCTTCGGCGACCCGTCCGGGTTCACCGCGCGCGGGAAGTAGTCGTTGGTGAGCACCACCGCCGGGCCGATGAACACGCCGTCCTCGAGGGACGCGGGCTCGTACACCAGCGCGTAGTTCTGGATCTTGCAGTTGTCGCCCATCCGGACCCCGGTCCCGACGTAGGCTCCGCGGCCGACGATGCAGTTCTTGCCGAGGACCGCGTTCTCGCGGATCTGGGCCAGGTGCCACACCGACGAACCGTCGCCGATCTGGGCGCTGTCGTCGACGTCGGCGGAGGGCGCGATGCGGGCCGTCACAGGGTCTCCTTCTTGGTGAGCCAACTACTCAGTACTTCGGCCGAGCGGCGTCCGTCGTGCAACGCCGCCACGAACTCGGGGCCGGTGGCCGCCTGCGCGGCGGCGGCGTCACGATCCGCGATCAGACCGCTGACGACATCACCCAGGGTGTCGGGATCCGCCTCCACGATCGGCACCTCTCGCCCGGCCAGACTACGCACTCGGTGGCGCACCCCGTCACCGACGTACGAAACCACGATCCGCCCGGCCGCCAGCGCTTCCGCGGCTGCCACGCCGTACAGGCCGATCCGGAGCTGATCGACAACGATGTCGGCGTCACCGATGACGCTTGCCATCTGCTCGTGCGGTACCCCGGTGATCCGCCGGTACTCGACCACGCCGCTCTCGTGCAGCCGGGTCAGCACCGCGTCGATCTCCTCGGTGCCCTTGAGTTTCGCGTTCGACGGGACGTGCGCGACGACCGGCTTCGCGCCGGAGAACAACGGCCGTGCGGCCTGCTGCCAGGGCGCCGGATCGATCGCGACCGGCAGCCACTGGGCGTTCGGTACGTCGTCCAGCAGGTCGACCGTGGAGACGAACACCGGAAGCTGCAGCGACTCGACGAGCTCGGCGTGCCGGCGGGCCTGCGGCTCGAGGCGATCGGTCAGCTCGTCACCCGGGGTGAACGGCGACCAGCGCTCGCGCTGCGCGTGCCGGCTGGGCAGGCGGATGTCGGAGCCGTGGAAGAGCAAGCTCACGTTGATGCCCTTGCCGAGCATCGTCTCGATGTCGGCGGAGGCGTCCGAAACGCCGCGGGCGCCGAAGACCGGACGCAGCGACTCGACCATCACATGCGTGTAGTTCTCGACGACGTACCGCTCCTGGGCGCGCTGCCAGCGCGGCTGACCGAACCACGCCAGCGGTACGCCGTAGTCGTCGGCGAACTGGAACTGTCCCTTGCGGTGCAGGGAGAACGCCACGGCGCTGACGTCCGGCAGGGTCTTGGCGGCCTGTGCCCAGGCGTACCCCTGACCGGCGGAGTTGGTCGGTCCGACCAGCATCCGCACCCGTGTCGCCCCTGCCGGCGGGAAGGCCGGCAGTTGCGCGTACGAGTACCGCAAGCCCCGCAGGCGCCGCCGGACCGCTCCAGCGGTCCGGGCCAACGGCGCCGGCAGGTGCTCGCGGATCGTCATCGTCGTCGTGTCACCCATTACGCAGAAGGGACCTTCATCATGTCGAGCTCGCGACGGGCCGCGGGCAGACCGAGCACGACCGGGGTGCTCGCCTTCCGCTGGCCGAGGTTCCAGCCGGCCCAGATGGCGCCGGCGTCGAGCGCGATCACGACATCGGCCTGGTCGATGGTCGACAGCACGTCGCGACGGCTGAGCACCCGCTCCCAGTACGTCTTGCCGAGGTCGCTGGTCGCCCGCTGACCGCGCAGGAACTTCACCGGCGCCGAGGTCTTGATTGCCTTGGGCAACATCCGCCCGGCGACCTTCTTGGCTCTCCGTGCGCGCCACTCCACAGCCTTCACCACCCGCTTCGCCCCAGTGGGCCGCGGCTTCGCAGCAGGCGGAGGAGTGGAGGCGGTGGTTCCGGCGGCGGCCACCTCAGCGGCGGCCGGGGCGATCTTGGCTTCGTCTTCAACGACGGTTGCCGGGTCGGCGACCGCTTCGGGGGCGATGACGGCGTCGGGGGCCTCGTCGGTCGGCTCGGTGGCCGGCTCCGGCTCGGGCGCCGGCGCGGCCGGCATCCGGCCCGGGCCGATCAGCGTGAACGTGTTGACCTTGTCGGCCACCCAGGCGGACGGAGCCACCCAACCGACGACGTCGATGGTGATGTCCTGATCGCCGAGGTCCTCACGAACCTGGTCGAAGTACGTCGGCGGCAACTTCCTCGTGGACAGCAGAACGACCTTGCTCACGCTGCAACCCCCTTCACACTCGCGGCCAGCGCTTCGATCCGCGGATCGAGTTGCAGGTCCCGCCGGTACGACGCGCCGAACTCGCGCGCCTTCGCCCGGATCCCCTCGTCCGCGGTCCGCGCCGCGTGCGCCGCCTCGATCAGCGCCGCCGCGATCGCCTCCGGCGTCACGTCCGCGACCGGGAACCACAGCGGGTGCCCCCGCAGGACGTCGGACGCCGCGTTCTCCGGGTCGTGCACCGACACCACCGGCAACCCGGTGGCGAGGTACTCGAACACCTTGCCGCTCGTCACGTACCGGCCCTTGCCCAGCATCAGCAGTTGCGCGTCGAACTCGTCGTACGCCTTGGCGATCTCCGCCTTGCCGACCGGGCCCTCGTAGCTGACCCCGTCCTCGGTGGCGGCGTTGATCGTCGCGAGCATGTCCGCGCGCGGCTGCGCGTAGTACCCGAGGTAGCCGTAGATCTTCGCCTTCGCGCCGGCGAGCTCCTCGGACTGCTCCTTGGCGAGCTGCCAGCCCTTGACGAAGTCCGCGAGCGGCACCTTCGGCGACACCGTTCCGACGTACCCGAAGACCAGCGGCCGGTCGGTGACGGCGCCGCGGTCCTGCGTGTCCGGCACCAGGTCGGGGTCGAAGCCGTTGGCGACCGTGTGCATCTTGCCCGCGTGCGTCGGGTAGAGCTTCTCGTGCCAGTCCTTGATCGGGTCGTTCACGAACCAGACCTCGCGGGCGGACTCGACCAGCTTCTTCTCCCACTTGGCCGCGCGGCTGTTCGGCTCGTGCAGCCGGTCACCGGTGAACACGTCCAGCAGCCACGCGTCGCGGTAGTCCATGACGTACGGCACCTGGAACTTCTTGTGCAGGTGGTACGCCGCGGTGAACGCGACGTGCGGGTTGGCGGTGGCGACCGTCAGGTCGACCTTGTGCGCCTGGTGGATGCGCTCCGCGGCCTTCTCGATCACCGAACGCCACGGCCCGTAGCCGCTTTCCGGGAACGGGATCTGGTCCTGCTTCGTGCGCCACTTGGCCCAGAGCTTCGGGTTCGACGCCCGGCGCTTGGACCAGCGGCGCAGGTCGGCTTCGAGAATCGGCCACTCGAACGGGACCCGGACTACCTCGACGGACGGGTCGACCCGCTCCTCGAGGGTCAGGTCCGCACCGGTGAACCGGAAGAACGTGTCGCGGTCGGCCGTCAGCACGGTCACCTTCCAGCCGAGCGCGGCGAACCGGTTGGCCGTGGCCAGGGCCCGGTAGACGCCGCCGCCTCGGCAGGGCGGGAAGCCCCAGGCGACGTACAGCAGGTGTGGGCGGTCGGTCATGCAGTTCCTCTTAAAAGATTGAGAATCGCGTCGGCCAGGTCGTCGTACGGCGTGTTCGTGGGCAGCTGGTCCGCCGCCCACTGCAGCGCGTGGTCGCGCAGCTTCTCCAGCTCACCGGGGTCCGCGGACCAGCGCCGCAGGGTCTCGGACGCCTCCGCCACCGAGTCCACCAGGACTCCGCCACCGGACTCCTCGATCACCTTCGTCTGCCGGGGCAGGCGCGTGGAGAGCACGGGAAGACCGCTGGCGAGGTACTCGTAGATCTTGGACGGCATCGCTTCCACGAACGCCGGGGTCGGCTGCAGCATGGCCAGGCTCGCCCAAGCTCCCTTGGTGAGCTGCCACGCGTCCGCCGGTGGCTGGCGCCCGTGCAGCCGGACCCGACCGGTCAGGTCGGGCCGTGCGACCCGGGTCTCCAGCTCGTCCCGGTCCGACGGTGCGACCGGGCCGATCAGATCGAGAGACCAGTCCGGCGCCGCGGCGACGGTCTCGACCATGTCGAACAGTCCACGGCTCCTGCGCAGGTCCCCGACGTACACCGCGCGCGGTGCGCCGGTGGGCGGGGACGGGGCCAGGAAGCCGCGGTTGGGAAGGTTCTGCACCACGATGCGGTGCTTCGCCTGGTGCGGTGCGAGGTGCGAGTCGGCGACGACCGTGAGGTCGGCGCCCGCGGCCAGCTTGGAACCGGCGCGGACGATCATCCGGGCCGGCAGACCCGCCGGGCCCTGCGCCCACGCGCGATCGGCGAGCAGGCGCTCGTAGTCCTCGTGCACGTCGACCACGAACTTGCGCCGTCGCAGCGCGGTGACGAGCCGGGTGACCGGAATCATGTCCGGGTCGACCGTCATCACCACCTTCGCCTTGGTCCGCCACGGCAGTACGGCCGTCCGGGCCAGCCGCTGCACCAGGTTGCCGCGCGGTCCGGCGTGCACCACAGCACCCGCCGGTCCACCGGCGGCGTCGCCGAGGCCCCACAGCTCGACCGACAGGTCACGGTGCTGCAGGGCAGCGGTGATCTTGTGCAGGCGCGCATCGGCCACGTCGTGGCCGGTCGTGATGATCCCCACGTCCGGCGCGGTGCTGCGTGACATTGGTCAGAGGTCCTCGAGTGAGACAGCTTCTGCTTCGCCGACCTGCAGGAACTTCGTGTAGGCCTGGATGACCTCGTTCGGCTCGCCGCGCATCATCAGCTTGCCCTTGTGCAACCAGATGCAGTCGTTGCACAGTTCGCGGACGCTGCTCATCGCGTGGCTGACCAGGAACATCGTGCGGCTGTTGGTGACGAGCTCCGACATCTTGGCCGCGGCCTTGGTCTTGAACGACGCGTCACCGGCGGACAGTGCCTCGTCGATCAGCAGGATGTCCGGGTCCATGTGCACCGCGACGGAGAACGCCAGCCGGCTGAACATGCCGGACGAGTACGTCCGCATCGGCATCTCCATGAAGTCACCGAGTTCGGCGAACTCCGCGATCTCCTCGTACCGGGCCTCGATCTCCTTGCGGCTCAGGCCCGCCGCGAGTCCACCGAGGACCACGTTCTCCTTGCCGGACAGGGCGGCGTTGAAGCCGACGCCCAGCGACAGCAGCGTGGAGACCCGGCCGTGCACCTCGATCCGGCCCGAGGTCGGCGGCAGGATGCCGGCCACCGCGCGCATCAGCGTCGACTTGCCGGCGCCGTTCGCGCCGATGATGCCGATCGTGGTCCCGTGGTTGACGTCGAACGAGACGTTCTGGACGGCCTTGACCTCACGGACCGCCCGCTCGCCGCGACCGAAACGCACCAGGGCGCTCTTGAAGGTCGGCACCCGCTCGAACGTGGTCCGGTAGGTGATGGACACGTCCTGCACCTTGACGGCCGGAATGTCCGAAGGGCTCTTCTGCATCGGCTTCTTCTCAGTGTCAGAGACGGACAACGAACTCACGCTCCCTCGACATGAAGAACAGCGAGCCGATCACGAAGGCGAGGATCGCCCAGAAGCCGGCGCCGGCCCACATCTGCCACTTGGGGATGTCACCGCGGACCAGCAGGTCCGCCCAGCCCCCGATCAGCGAGTAGAGCGGGTTGTACTGGATGAAGCCCTTGAACTTCGGCGGTGCCTGCTCGGCGAACCACAGCACCGGCGACAGGTACAGCCAGATCCGCACGAAGTACGGCAGGAAGCTGGTGGTGTCGCGGAAGTAGACCTGCAGGGCCGCGAAGATCATGCCCATGCCGGCCGCGAAGATCGTCAGCATGATCAGGAACGCCGGGGCCAGCAGCATCGGCCACCGCAACGGCTGGCGCATCACCAGGTGGATCACCAGGTAGACGCCCAGGGTCGGCAGGAAGCGGAAGAACGCCGTCCGGACCGCGGACAACGGCAACAGCATGCGCGGGAACGACTGGTTCATCAGCAGCTTGCCGCCACCGACGACGCTGGCCGCACCGGCCGTCATGGCACCGGAGAAGTAGTAGAAGGCGAAGAGGCCGCCGCACATGTGCGCGAACCGCTCGCCGGCGTCGATCTTGGAACCCCCACCGGCGATGATGTCGACCAGCAGGTAGTAGACCGCTGCCAGCAGCAGTGGGTTCAGGACCAGCCACACCTGACCGAAGAAGGTGTTCGTGTTGGCGGCCCGGATGTTGGTCCGGGACATCTCCGCTGCGAACTCCCGCCGCTGCCACAGCGCCTTGAAGTACGGGCGCAGTGCCGGCAGACCGACCTTGTGTGGTTCGTACACGTGCACCGACGGGTTGAACTCCTCGTCGACGCTAGTCGCGTTCATTCAGGCGATGCCTCTCTCTGCCGGAAGTTGGATCCACGATGGCCGATCACCTGGGTTTCGGCGGTAGCCGCCCGGGGTACGGCGACGTGCCACGCAGACCGGGAAGCAGAGTAGCGGATCGGCACGGACGCCGACGACACAGCGGTCCTCCTTAGTGAGCAACGACGTACGGACGGCTACCAAACGTCGTACCCCGCTGCGTCCACAACACCTGCGTCGTCCTTCGCCGATCGTTATCCGGAATATACATTTGACAGCCTGAGACGACCAAAACGCCTTCCAGCCAAGTCAAATCGCGGTCAATTCACGAGGTACGACGCTACCCCGGCGCGCGAAGTTGACGTGACCTGTCACACCGGCCGCGTGATCAGCGAGAGCAGCAGCGTGAGCGGGACCCCAGGAAGTGCGTCCTGGCCGGGGCGTGCCGGGCGGCGGACGTGACACGCAACATCACATCCGCGCTCCCCATGGACAGCCTCACCATCCACGGAGCACCCTTCAGCACCCCCTGGGGTTCCACCGTCGATCCGGGAGCACGTCCGCAGTGGGCGGTAGCGGACAGCCGCGCCGGATCGGGCAGCACGATGACCAGGGCGGCGGTCATCGCGCATCGAGCCCGTCGGGAGACGAGCTCGTTCGTCCGTCCCCAGAGGTGCTGCGTTCGCCGGCAGGTGCGCGCAGCAGGTGTGGGGACGGACCGGAGACCGCAGGAGGACAACGCCCGCCGGGATCCCTGCAAGGACCCGCGGACGCTGGGGACGGCGGCACCGGTACGGTCGGCGGCACAGGGCGGAACCGGTCGCATCGGGCACTCCTCCTCATCGGCCTCACGATTGGAGATGCCACATTTTGTACACCCTCCAGCACAGCCAGTGATGGCACGGAAGTGCGAGGGCACCGATGCGCCGGGATCGAGACCCAACCGAAACAGGCTCCGCTGACGAGACAGCCAACTCGGGCCAGAATTGGAACAGCAGCCCGGCGGCGCTCAGGTGGTCCGTCGCCGGGCTGCTGGACCTCAATTCTCGCTCACGACTGCGCGGAAATGGTGGCCAGATGGTGACACGGCACAACAATGCTGACAGGACAACAAAGATCGCTGCGTGCATTTGGGTCGACACGTTCAGTGCCGACGGCTCTGGATCGCCCCGTCTAGGCTGGAGGGGCGGTAGCGGACGGTGACAGCAGCCGGAAGGGAGGGGAGCGTTGTGAGCACAACGGACACGGAGCGTGTCGGCCATTTGAAGGTGCTCGGGCTCAACGACGACGAGATCAAGGTCTATCAGCATCTGCTGCGGACCGGCCCGTCGTCGATCACCGAACTGGGCGAGGCGGTCCCCGACCGGGAGCGCTCGATCGACGTCACCCTGGGCGGCCTGGTGCAGGCCGGGCTGGCGCGGCGATCCGGTTCGGACCATTCGCGCTACCTGCCGGTGCCGCCGGACGCGGGTCTGGAGGCGATGACGCTGCGCCGCGAGTCCGAGCTGAAGCAGGCCCGGATCGAGGTCCTGAACGCGTACGACGAGTTCCGCCGGACCGTGCACAACGAGTCGACGACGCACCTGATCGAGGTGGTCACCGGCAGCGCGATCGTCGAGCGGATCCACCAGATCAAGAGCGGCGTACAGCGCGAGATCCTGGCCATCGACTCCCCGCCGTACTACATCGGCGGACCGAACCAGGAGGAGATCGACCAGCTCCGTCGCGGCGTGTCCTACCGGGTCGTGTACTCACCGGAGTCGGTCGAGGTGCCGGGGTACCTGACCGAGAACATCCTCCCGTGTGTGGAGGCCGGCGAGCAGGCGCGGGTGCTGCCCGACGTACCGGCGAAGCTGACGATCATCGACGGCGCGATCGCGTTCGTGTCGATGTCCGCACGCGACACCGACGTGAACCGGTCACTGCTGATCATCCGGCCGAGCAGTCTGCTGTCCGCGCTGGTCGGGATGTTCGAGCTGTGCTGGCGCAACGCGCTGCCGCTGCACGCGTCCGTCGGTGCCGAGGACGACCGCCTGGAGCCGATCGAGCGCCGCCTGCTGGCCCTGCTGGCGACCGGTGCCGCCGACGACACCATCGCCCGCACCCTCGGCATCAGCCGCCGGACGTTCTTCCGCTACCTGGAGCGCCTGATGAACCGCACCGGCGCCAGCACCCGCTTCCAACTCGCCCTGCACGCCGCCCGGGAGAACTGGCTCTAGGCCCCATCTGCCGAAGGGCGCCCCAAACCGGTTTGGGGAGTGTCACCTACCCGAAACGGGCAGCAAAGCCCCCCAAACTGGTTTGGGGGGCTTTGCGTGCCGGGTCAGGCTTCGGCGGGGATGAACTCCTTCGCCACGACTTCGGCGATCTGCGCGGTGTTCAGCGCGGCGCCCTTGCGGAGGTTGTCGCCGCAGACGAACAGTTCCAGTGCGTTCGGGTCGTCGAGTGACTTGCGGATCCGGCCGACCCAGGTCGGGTCGGTGCCGACCACGTCGGCCGGCGTCGGGAACTCACCCTCGGCCGGGTTGTCGAAGAGCAGCACGCCGGGAGCGTCCCGCAGTACCTCCCGGGCGCCGTCGGCGTCGACCTCCTGGACGAACCGGGCGTGCACCGACAGCGAGTGCGTGGTGACGACCGGGACCCGCACGCAGGTCGCGGACACCTTGAGATCCGGCAGCCCGAGGATCTTGCGGGACTCGTTGCGGACCTTGAGCTCCTCTGACGACCAGCCGTCGTCCTTGAGCGAGCCGGCCCACGGTACGACGTTCAGCGCCAGCGGGGCCGCGAACGGGCCGAGGTCGTTCCCGACCACCCGCCGCACGTCACCCGGCGTACTCCCGAGCTCCCGGTTCCCGGCCACCTTCGCCAGCTGGTCGTGCAGCGCGTCGATCCCGGACTGCCCGGCACCCGACGCGGCCTGGTACGACGCGACCACGAGCTGCTCGAGCTCGTAGCGGTGGTGCAGCGCGCCCATCGCGACGATCATCGACAGCGTCGTGCAGTTCGGGTTGGAGATGATGCCCTTCGGCCGGTTCCGGGCCGCCTCGGCGTTCACCTCGGGGACCACCAGCGGCACGTCCGGGTCCATCCGGAACGCGCCGGAGTTGTCCACCACGACAGCGCCCTTGGCGGCCGCGATCGGCGCCCACTGCGCCGACACCTCGTCGGGGACGTCGAACATCGCCACGTCGATCCCGTCGAAGGCCTGCTCGCTGATCGCGACGACCTCGACCTCCTCGCCGCGGACCTTCAGCCGTTTCCCCGCGGAGCGCTCGGACGCGATCAGCCGGATCTCTCCCCAGACGTTCTCGCGGGTCGAGAGCAGGGCCAGCATCACCGACCCGACGGCACCGGTCGCACCCACCACCGCCAGCGAGGGCAGGCCCGTCCGGTCGTCGATCTCGTTGTCCAATGCGCTCACAGGGGTCACCGTCCAGTTCCTCCGTACACGACAGCCTGGGTGTGCTCGTCGTCCAGGTCGAATGCGGTGTGCGCCGCGGTCACGGCAGCGTCCACCAGGTTCTCGTCCACGACCACCGAGATCCGGATCTCCGAGGTGGAGATCATCTCGATGTTCACGCCGGCGTCGGCGAGCGCGGAGAAGAACTTCGCGGAAACGCCCGGGTGCGAGCGCATTCCGACCCCGACGACGGAGACCTTTCCGATTTGGTCGTCGTACAGCAGTTGCTCGTAGCCGACCTCGTCCTTCATCCGCGCCAGCGCGGACATCGCCCGGGCGCCGTCGGCGCGGGGCAGCGTGAACGAGATGTCGGTGCGGTTCGTGGCGACCGCCGACACGTTCTGCACGATCATGTCGATGTTGGTGTCGGCACCGGCGACCGTCTCGAAGATCCGGGCCGCCTCACCCGGCTTGTCGGGGACGCCGACCACCGTGATCTTGGCTTCGCCGCGGTCCTGCACGACGCCGGAGATGATCGCCTGTTCCATCTGATCCAGTTCCTTCGCATCGACGACCCAGGTGCCTTCCTTCTGCGAGAAGGAGGAACGCACATGGACGGGGACGTTGTAACGCCGCGCGTACTCCACGCAGCGCAGGTGCAGCACCTTGGCGCCGCAGGCAGCCATCTCGAGCATCTCCTCGTAGGAGATCTTCGGGATCTGCTGGGCGGCCGGCACGATCCGCGGGTCCGCGGTGAAGATGCCGTCCACGTCGGTGTAGATCTCGCAGTAGTCGGCCTCCAGCGCGGCGGCCAGCGCGACCGCGGTGGTGTCGGAGGCGCCCCGGCCCATCGTGGTGATGTCCTTGGTGTCCTGCGCGACGCCCTGGAACCCGGCCACGATCGCGATGTGGCCCTCACCCAGCGCGTCCTCGATCCGGCCCGGGGTGATGTCGATGATGCGCGCGTTGCCGTGCGCGGCGGTCGTGATCACGCCGGCCTGCGAGCCGGTGAAGCTGCGCGCCTCGTAGCCCAGGTTCGCGATCGCCATCGCCAGCAGCGCGGCCGAGATCCGCTCACCCGAGGTGAGCAGCATGTCGAGCTCGCGCGGTGGCGGCAGCGGAGAGACCTGCTGGGCCAGGTCCATCAGTTCGTCGGTGGTGTCGCCCATGGCGGAGATCACCACCACGACGTCGTTCCCGGCCTTCTTCGTCGCGACGATCCGTTGGGCCACGCGCTTGATGCAATCGGCGTCGGCGACCGAAGAACCGCCGTACTTGTGTACGACGCGTCCCACAGTGTTTCTCCTCAAACCACTGGTTGCGGTACGCCGTGCGGCGTTGCACCAGGCGTAGTCGTTCGGTTCATTCTAGCCGTGACCTGACCGTTGCCTACCGGCTGACCAGCAACCGGTCAGCGGTACTTGTCCATATAAGTCATCACTGAAATACTGTACCGGTGCACGCGTTCGACATTCTCGGCGACCCGGTCCGGCGCCGGATCCTGGAGCTGCTCGCCGACGGCGAGCTGCCGGCCGGCAGTATCGCCGGCACGATCGGCGCGGAGTTCGGCATCAGCCAGCCGGCCGTTTCCCAGCACCTGCGGGTGCTGCGCGACAACGGGTTCGCGACCGTGACCGTCGACGGCACCCGGCGGCTGTACGCCGTCGATCCCGGACCACTGCGGGAGATCGACAGCTGGCTGGACCGGTACCGCAAGTTCTGGACGAACCGGCTCGACGCCCTGGAGACCGAACTGCACCGCGGCCGCCGGACATAACCTTCGAGGCAGTACCTGCATCTAGCTGGTATGCGGAACATCGTGGCCAGACTGTGCATGTCCGAGGACGGAATCGTCGAACGCCCCGAGCAGTGGCTGGCGCGACCGGCGATCGGACAGCTGCTGCCGTCGACCGGGAGCGTGCTGTTCGGCCGGCGGACGTTCGAGCGGTACGCCGGCTCGCTGGGACTCGAGGACACCCGGAACCTCGTGGTCGGATCCCGTCCCGTGATGGCTCGCCCCGGCACCGAGATGCTGCAGGGCGACACGCGCCGGGTACTGAACGCGCTGAAGTTCGTTCCGGGCGACGACCTGCACGTGATCGGCAGTCTGACGCTGGTCCGCTCGCTGCTGCGGTGGCGCCTGCTCGACGAGATCTCCCTGCTGATCCACCCGGTCGCCGCGGGTCGCGGCATGCTCCTGGACCGGCGGCACCTGCAGCTGATCTCGATGTGCGCCCGCGACGGCGGCGTACTGGAGGCGAACTACCGCGTGCGCTACGCCGCGACCGCGGCGCCGTCGACGGCACTGGTGTCGACCGGCCGATGGGGCGGAACCCGCAGCAGGGACAGGGTCGCGAGCACGGTGAGGCCCGCGGTCAGGACCCACGCGTAGCGAACGCCGAACCCCTCGACCACCGCGCCGGCGACGGCGGATCCGACGGCCGACCCGACCATTCCACCGCTCTGCGTCCACCCGAAGATCTCGGTGTGCGCGGATGTCGGCGTGAGCGCGCCGACGCGTTCGTAGAGCGCGGCGACCGTCGGCGCGATCATGCAGCCGGCGGCGAACATCGCGATCGCCAGCGCGACCACGGACGACGTCACGAAGACGCAGACAGCGACCAGTGCGGCGAGCAACAACATCCGCCGCCACACGGCCGACGTACGCCCGCCGGGCAGGGCGCCGTTGATCACACCGCCGGTCACGCTGCCGACCGCCGCAACCGTTTCGAGAATGCCGGCGATCAGCCGATTCCCGTGCTCGTCGGCGACCGCGACCATGCCGAGTGACATCGACGCGAACCCCATCACCAGGCACGCCCACGCGAACAGGATCGGCGTACGGTGCGGATGGAAGATCAGCTGCCAGGCAGTGGGCCGCGGACCGGCCTCCTCGTCGTGCGGTACGCCGGGTTGCTGGTTGAGACCGAACCACCAGATCGCTGCCGCCGCCGTGACCGCACAGGCCAGCAGACCGGCCCGCGGACTCGCGAAACTGACCATGATCGCGCCGAGCATCGGGCCGAAGACGAACAGCAGCTCCTGTGCTGTGGCGTCCAGCGAGTAGACCGCACGGAGGCGGGAGCCGTGCACGATCCGCGGCCAGTTGGCGCGGAGCGCGGACGTGACGGGCGCTACGAACACACCAGCCAGCACAGCCGCGACCGGGAGCACCCGGTACCAGCTGTACGGCATTAGAGCGAGCACTGCCATCCAGACGCCCCAGGCCATCCCGGTGCCGATCACTACCTTGCGTGCGCCCTTACGGTCCGCCATCCGGGACCAAACGACACTCGCAACCGCCGTACCGACCGAATAGGCACCTGCGACCACACCGGCCCAGCCGAAGTTGCCGGAGGCGTCCTTGGCCAGGAACGCCAGCGGGACCATCGTCGCCAGCACCGGCAACCGCGCGATCAAGGCCGAGGCGAGCAGCGCCATCACACCTTGGGTCTGCCAGAGATCGCGGTACGCCGTCAGGTCCATAAGGCTCATTCTTTCCTGACATCGATGTCCACCGCGTCAGGAATTCTCCCTATCTGTTTTGTCGGTGGTATATGCGAACATATGTTCGTGCACGGGCTGGCGACGATTCTGCATGCCGATCTGGACGCGTTCTACGCGTCGGTCGAGCAGCGCGACGACCCGCGCCTGCGCGGCCGGCCGGTGATCGTCGGCGCCGGCGTCGTGCTCGCCTGCAGCTACGAGGCGAAGGCGTTCGGCGTGCGGACCGCGATGAACGGCGGGCAGGCGTTGCGTCGCTGCCCGGGCGCGATCGTGGTCGAGCCGCGGATGTCGGCGTACTCCGAGGCCAGCAAGGCGGTGTTCAAGGTCTTCGAGGACACCACGCCGCTGGTCGAAGGGCTCTCGATCGACGAGGCGTTCCTGGATGTGGCCGGCCTGCGGAAGATCCGCGGTACGCCGGTGGAGATCGCTGTGCGGTTGCGCGCCGAGGTGATGTCCCGGGTCGGGCTGCCGATCACCGTCGGCGTGGCGCGGACGAAGTTCCTGGCCAAGGTGGCGAGCGGGGTCGCCAAACCGAACGGTCTGCTCGAGGTGGCGCCGGAGCGGGAGCTGGAGTTCCTGCATCCGTTGGATGTTTCGCGATTGTGGGGCGTCGGAGAGGTGACGGCGGAGAAGCTGCGGAATCGCGGGCTGACCAAGGTGGGCGATGTCGCGATGCTGCCCGAGGCGGCGCTGGTCGCGATGCTCGGGCGGGCCTCCGGGCGGCATCTGCACGCCCTCGCGCACAACCGGGACCCGCGTCCGATCGAGGTCGGCCGACGGCGCCGCTCGATCGGATCGCAACGGGCGTTGGGGCGTTCACCGAAATCCCCGGCGACGCTGGACGCCGTCCTCGCCGGGCTGGTCGATCGTGTCAGTCGCCGGATGCGCTCCGCGGGCCGCTCCGGCCGGAGCGTGACACTGCGGCTGCGCTTCGACGACTTCACGCGCGCCACCCGATCCCACACGTTGCCGCAGGCAACGGATCAGACGCGTGCGATCCTGGTCACCGCCCGCGCGCTGCTCCGCGCGGCCAACCCGCTGATCACCGCCCAGGGCCTGACCATGATCGGCATCTCCGTCGGCAACCTGGAGAACGAGGCCGCTCTGCAGCTGGCGCTCCCGTTCGACAAGGCCGCCAACAACGAGCTCGACTCCGCCCTCGACCAGGTCAAGGACAAGTTCGGCACCAATGCGATCACCCGGGGCGTTCTCCTCGGCAAGTCACAAGGCCTGGAGATGCCGATGCTGCCCGATTAGAAGGTTTTGTCGTGGAGGTTGGGGGCGCACCAGGTGAGGGCTGCGCGGAGTTCGTTCACCTGGGTTCGGCGGTTGTTCGGCGATCCGCCGTGGGCGATCGGGTAGAGGCGGAGGCCGCCGTGGTGGTCCCGGGAGACCGGGAGCTGGTTCTGGTACGGCGGCTCGAGCCACGCGACCAGCCACGGGCGCTTCATGTCTCCGCCGACTCGCAGCCTCGTCCCGGTGATCTACTCCGGCGACAAGTACCCCGGCGTACCGATCACCATCCCGGTCGCGGTCAGGCTCGCCTCCTCGCCCCGACAACCGCCGGATCCTGTGGATGCGTTGTCATCAGGCGTCACGCTAACGCGCCTCAGGACCGCGGGTAACCGATCTCGGCGATGGATTCCTTCAGATCCGCCAAGCGCCGCTGACGATTGAGCGACGTGACGACGTACTCCGTCAGCGGCATCAGCGCGTACACGTGCCGGACGGCGTCGAGGTCCAGCGCTTGCTCGTAGTAGTCCTCGGCGAAGGACAGGTAGGCCTCGGGGCGGCCGTCCGCAACCAGTTCGAACAGCGAGTCCGCTCCATCGGCGCCGGCGTTCTCGACCGGCCCACAACGCCAGGCGGTGTCATCCGTCGTACGCCAGAAGCACACCGTCGCCCGCGGCGCCTCGTCCCAGAACGCCTTGTCGTCCCGCTGCGCGTGGAACACCTCGGGTACGCCGTCCAGCAGCCCGGGCCACGGCCGCATCTCGTTCACGTACGGCGACATCGGCGACTCGTGATCGAACCCGTACGCGAACGCCCCGTCCGGCGAGAACACGATCGAGTACTCGTTCCCCGACCCGTCCCGCATCAGGGCAGCCTCTTCGGTCGCGGACCAGCGCGCGTCGAACTCGTAGTACCTGGTCGACGCATCGTCGTTCAGCACCAGATCGAGCACCGCGAGCGCGCGACTCACCCGCCGTACGACATCCGGCTCGGGCAACCGCCGAACCAGCTCGAGAACCGACATCCCGTCAGCGGCGCTGGACGGCCTCTTCGGCGACCTCGACGAGCTCGCGGTCGGTCGCCTCGGTCTCCGCGTCGTGTGCCGGCTCCAGCCGGTCGTGCGCGATCAGCGACTGAATGGCCCGCAGTACGGCGCTCGCGGCCGCACCCCACGTGGACACGTACGAGAACTGCCACCACCACAGCGCCTCGACAACCCGGCCGTCCTCGTAGTGCGCGAGGCCGTGCACCAGGTCGGTCGCGATCGCGGTCAGGTCGTCCGAGAGCCGGTTGACGGTGATCTCCGGCGGAGCGGCGTACGGGTCGAAGACCTCCGCGTACTCGTCCAGGCCCTCGAACAGCACCGCGAGCCGGTCCCGCATCGCGTCCAGGTCCGGGTCCGGGCCGGCGTCGCTCTCGAAACGCTCCTCCGGCACGAAGTCCTCGAACGCGCCGAGCCGGCCGCCGGCGAGCAGCAACTGGCTCACCTCGAGCAGCAGGTACGGCAGCGAGGCGAGGCCCTCGTCGACCCCGTCCTCGTCCGGTTGCGCCGCGATGTCGCGGACCGAGATCAGGAAGCTCCGGACCTGGTCGGCGATCTGCTCGGCGAACTCCTCCAGATCCTCGGAGTCCGTGCTCAGTGCCCGCTCTGCAATATCTGTCGGTTCAGTCATCGATCGATCGTCGCCCTTCAAACGCCCGTCCGAGGGTCACCTCGTCGGCGTACTCGAGGTCACCGCCTACTGGAAGTCCACTAGCCAATCGGGTCACGCGCAACCCCATGGGCCGCAGCAGGCGGCTCAAGTAGGTCGCGGTCGCCTCACCTTCGAGGTTCGGATCGGTGGCCAGAATGATCTCGGTCACCTCGCCGCTCGCCAGCCGCTGCATCAGTTCCTTGATCCGCAGCTCGTCCGGCCCGATGCCCTCGATCGGCGAGATCGCCCCGCCGAGCACGTGGTACCGGCCGCGGAACTCGCGGGTGCGCTCGATCGCGACCACGTCCTTGGCCTCCTCGACCACACAGATCAGGCTCAGGTCGCGGCGCGGGTCCCGGCAGATCCGGCACTGCGTCTCCTCGGAGACGTTGCCGCAGATCTCGCAGAACTTGACCTTCTCCTTCACCTGCACGAGCACGTGCGCGAGCCGCCGTACGTCGGTCTCGTCGGCCGCGAGCAGGTGGAACGCGATCCGCTGCGCGGACTTCGGCCCCACACCGGGCAACCGCCCCAGCTCGTCGATGAGATCCTGAACGGCCCCCTCGTACACGTCAGCCTGGGTTCTGACCGGGCTCGCCGGCCGAAGTCCCCGGGTTCACGAACCCGACGCCACCACGGTTGTCGCTGCTGTCCCGGCTGTCGCCGCCGTCCCGCTGGTCCTCGTCGGCGTCGCTGTCCGGCTCGGCCGGCGCGACCGCCGGCGGGGTGCTGGGCAGGCCGAAGCCCGCGGGGGCGGTCGGTGCATCACCGCCGAAGCCGGGGAAGCCGCCGTCACCGCCGAACGCGCCGCCCAGCCCACCGGCCAGCGGTCCCATCGCGGCGGCCGCGGCCTGCTTCGCGTTCTCCGAGGCGTCCCGGACCGCGGCGACGATCAGGTCGGCCAGCGTCTCGGTGTCGTCCGGGTCGACAGCCTCTTTCTTGATGTTCAGGCTGAGCAGCTCGCCCGTGCCGGACACCAGCGCGGTCACCAGACCACCGCCGGCGGATCCCTCGATCTCCTGACCCTCCAGGTCGGCCTGCGCTTCCATCAACTGGTTCTGCATCGCCTGCGCCTGCGCGAGCAGGTTGGACATGTCGAAGCCCCCAGCACCGCCACCGTCGAACACCGCGATCTCCTCGCCCGAACCACCCAACAACCGGAGCCTCAACACTAGCCGGTCCTCCCGACAACCCCACCCACCCCCAGAAACCGACCAGTCTCCCCATGGTTATCCACAGGGCTGTGGACATCCCCGAGTGGTCCGCACCAGCTAATTGGGTTCTAGTTGGGTTCCTCGGTGATGATTTGGGCGCCGAGCGTTTCGCGTAGCAGGTCGGTGTGCGAGCGGGAGTCCTCCTCCAGCACCATGTCGTCCTCCCCGATCGAATCCGCCTCTTCCTCCGGCGTCAGCGGCACCTCAGGAGCAGCGGCTACCGAAGCCGCCTGCCGCGCCTGCTCAGCCGCAACCGCAGCCTCGGCCGCCCGCCGCTTGCTCCCCGCCTGCTCCCGCCGCTCCGCCACAGCCTGCTGTGCCTCGGTCTGCTGCCGCGCAGGCCGTGCCACCGGCCCGTCCTCCCAGGGATCTTCCGGCGGTACGTCGTACTCAGAGTCAGGCGGCTCCTGCAAAGCGACCGCCCCCGCCGGCACTCCACCACCGGAGGAGCTACCCGCCCCAGCAGCGCGCCCAACGACCCCCGACTCAGCACCACCCGCACCCGAACCGCCGGGACCACTCATGCCGGGACCACCTGACCCCGGACCACCTGGACCGCCCGCTTCCGGTCCACCTGCCCCCGGACCGCCCGTACCCGGTGCTCCCGCGCCCGGTCCGCCTGCTCCTGGTCCGCCTGCTCCTGGTCCGCTCATCGATGGACCGGCTGCACCTGGACCGCTCGTGCCTGCTCCGCCTGCATCGGCTGTCTGGCCACCCTGACCCGCACCCCCAGGGCCTCCAGAGCTTCCCGCGCCGCCCGGCTGTGGGCCGGAACCTCCCGAGTTTCCAGGACCGCCGGACTGCGGGCCAGGCCGCCCAGCCGAGCCACCGCCCCCCGCCCCCGGATCGGTCGACGGATCAACGACAGCCTCGACCCGGCGATCAACGCCAATGGTGTCGATCATCGCCTGGCGAAGAATCTCGTCGCTTCCGGAACGCGCAAAGCTCTCCCGAGCCCCCGCATTCACCAGGCCAAGCGTGAGCGTCTGATCATCAATCGCGATCACCTGAGCGTTCTGACTCAGCATGATCCAAGCGAACCGCCGCTGCGCCTTGACGGCCTCCAAAATCTGAGGCCACAGCCGCCGAACATCCCCCAACCCCACAGCCCCGCCCCCGCCAACTGCCGCAGCCTGCCCCGACTGCGCAGGTTGACCCGACTGAGCAGGTTGGGCGGCCTGCGCAGATGGGCTGGACTGCGCAGGTGAGCCGGACTGCGCGGGCGGACCGGTCTGTGCAACAGGTTCGTCGCCCCAGGCACCCGTACGCGCTCCACCACCAGAGGCCTGCGCCGCGGAACGTTCACCGCCACCAGATCGCCTGGCCTCGTCGCCACCAACGCCAGCACCAGCCGCAGCGCCCACAGACACGTCACCCGCCGGCTCAGCACCACCCCCGGCCCGTCCTGCACCGCGGTCGGCACCGCCGCCAGCACCGCCATCACTGGCACTTCCCGGGGCGGCCGGATCACTCTCGCCTGCTGTGCTGCCCGGAGCAGTAGCGCCGTCCGGGCCAGCTGGGGCGGGTGTCGCGGCAGGTGGATCTGTCGGGGCTGGGCGGTTGCTTGCGGCTGCTCGGGCGGCCGCCCTGCTTGTCGCGGCAGCGCCCGGCGTACCAGCAGGTGCCTGCGCGGAGTCCGGCGTACCTACGCTGGCTGGCGCGGCGTCTGCGGGCACTCCGATGGCGAGGCGGCGTTCCATGCGGTCGAGGCGGGCCTGAATGCCGTTCGTAGAGTCGTCGGCACCGGGGAGAAGTACCTTTGCGCAGATCAGCTCGAGTTGCAGACGAGGAGCAGTCGCTCCACGCATATCCAGCAAACCCTCCGCGACGATGTCCGCCGCCCGCGTCAGCTCGGCCGCGCCGATTCCAGCGGCCTGCGTCTGAAGCCGCTCAGCCTGGTCCTCGGCAGCCTCGATCAGCCCGGAAGTCACAGCAGTCGGCACAGCGGACAGCACCACAAGGTCCCGCAGCCGCCGCAGCAGGTCCTCGGCGAACCGCTTCGGGTCCTGGCCGGTCTCGATGACCTTCTCGACCGTCTCGAACACCGCCGCGCTGTCATGCGCCGCGAACCCGTCGACGCACGCGTCGAGCAACGAATCCGGCGTGAACCCGAGCAGCGCAACCGCCAGCTCGTACGTCACCCCGGCCGGCCCCGCTCCACCGATCAACTGGTCGAGCACGCTCAGCGAGTCACGCACCGACCCGGCGCCGGCCCGTACAACGAGAGGCAGCGCGGCGGGCTCGATCGACACGCCCTCGGCCTGGCACAGGGTCGCCATGTAGTCCGCGAGCGCCTTCGGCGGCACCAGACGGAACGGGTAGTGGTGGGTACGCGACCGGATCGTCCCGATCACTTTGTCGGGCTCGGTGGTGGCGAAGATGAACTTGAGGTGCGGCGGCGGCTCCTCGACCAGCTTCAGCAGGGCGTTGAAGCCCTGCGTGGTCACCATGTGCGCCTCGTCGATGATGTAGATCTTGTAGCGGCTCTCGACCGGCGCGAAGAACGCCCGCTCGCGCAGGTCACGGGCGTCGTCCACACCACCGTGCGACGCCGCGTCGATCTCGATCACGTCGATGCTGCCGGGCCCGCCGCGGGCCAGGTCGGTGCACGACTTGCACACCCCGCACGGCTCGGCGATCGGTCCCTTCTCGCAGTTGATCGCCCGGGCGAGGATCCGCGCGCTGGTGGTCTTTCCACACCCGCGCGGCCCGGAGAACAGGTAGGCGTGATTGACCCGGTTGTTACTCAGCGCGTTCCGCAGCGGCGCCGTGACATGGTCCTGCCCGATCACCTCCGCGAACGTCTCCGGGCGGTACCGGCGATACAAGGCAAGGGGCGCTTCCACGCCGCAACCCTAGCGCCGCCCCCGGACAATTCCCCGCCCCCGCCCTGCTGCGCGTCCTAGGGTGGTGCGGGTGACGACCGGGGATGAGCGGCAGCAGGCGGTGATCGCCCGCGCGGGAGAGGTACTGCGCGACGACAAGCGGGTGCTGGGCGTGTACCTGATCGGTAGTTACGCGACAGGAGCAGCCGACCGCTTCAGTGATGTCGACGTCCATCTGGTGGTGACGGACGACAGCACCGAGTGGTTCAAGGAGCACTGGGCCGACGTACTGCGGGAGCTCACCGGGCCGACTGTGCTGGCGGATCGGCTGCCGGGGATGATCGGCGGGCTCGGGATCACGGCGGACTGGTTGCACGTCGACCTGATCGTGCACCCGCTCGCGTCGTTCGACCGGTTCCAGTACGACGGGGTGCGGGTGCTGTTCGACCGGGAGGGCACCCTGTTTCCAGAGGGGGATCTCCCGCCGAAGGGTGGTCGGCCCGGCGAGCCGTACTGGCCCGCCGCCACCGTGAACCTCTTCTTCTACTTCCTCGGGAACCTCGTCACGGTCCTCGGACGGGACGAGCGGATCGTCGGCAACCAGGGGATCGGCGTCGTCCGCGACCAACTGATCGCCCTCATGCTCGCCGAACGCGGCGTACGCCGAAACAGCGGCGCCAAACGCCTCAACGCGTTCCTGTCCGACGAGCAACGCGCAACGCTGGAGTCGATCCCGGCCGCCGGCACCGATGTCGCCGACATCATCGCGGCGAACCAGTACATCTGCCGCCAGTTCATCGCCCGCGGTACCGCGCTCGCCGAACGGACCGGTGGCGAGTGGCCTACCGAGTTCGTGGAGGTGACCCTCGCCCACCTCCAGAACCACTTCGGCACCAGCTTCGACTGACCGTCCTTACTTCAAGTGGTAGTTGGCGAAGCGGCTGCGGAGGTCCTTCTTCGAGAACTTGCCGACTGACGTCTTCGGCACCTCGTCGATGAACTCGACCGCGTCCGGGAGCCACCATTTCGCCACCAGCGGCTGCAGGTACTCGAGGATCTCCTCGCCCGTCGCGCTCGCGCCCTCCTGAAGGACGACGCAGGCGAGCGGCCGCTCGTCCCACTTCGGATGCGGTACGCCGATCACCGCGGCCTCCTTCACCGCGGGATGGGCCATCAGCAGGTTCTCCAGCTCGACCGAGCTGATCCACTCGCCGCCGGACTTCACCAGGTCCTTCGTCCGGTCGACGATCCGCACCGACCCGTACTGATCGATCGCGGCGACGTCTCCCGTCTTCATCCATCCGTCCTCGGTGTTCAGCTGCGCCCCGTCGTCCGGCCGGTAGTACTCCGCGGCGATCCACGGCCCTCGCACCTGCAGCTCGCCGGTCACGTCGTCGTCCCACGGCAACGGCGTGATCGAACCGGGCTCGACGATCCGCACCTCGACACCCGGCAACGGCAGACCGGCCCGCGCTCGCAGGTGCGCCTGCTCTTCCTCGGGAAGGTCCTTGTTCCGCGCGGCGACGTGCGCCGCCGTCGCCACCGGGCTCGTCTCCGTCATCCCCCACGCCTGCAGGATCGGCCGGCCCAACTTCGCACGGAACGCCTCCGACAGCGCCTCCGGTACGGCGGAACCACCGCACGGAATCCGCCGCAGCTTCGGCAACTCCACTCCGTCGAGCAGCGGCAGCAAGCCCTGCCAGATCGTTGGTACGCCCGCCGACAGCGTGACCTCCTGCTCCTGGAGCAGTTTGAGGATCCCCTGCGGGCTCATGTCCGGTCCCGGGAACACCAGTGACGCGCCGGCCATCGGCGCCGCGTGCGCCAGGCCCCAGGCGTTCGCATGGAACATCGGCACGACCGGCATCACCGTGTCCGTCTCGGCGAGTCCGATCCCGGCGTTGGTCAGCACACCGATCGAGTGCAGCCAGGTGGACCGGTGTGAGTAGACGACACCCTTCGGGTTTCCCGTCGTACCGCTCGTGTAGCACATCGCGGCGGCCTGGTTCTCGTCCTCGACGTGGAACTCCACCGGTTGGGCCGCGGCGATCAGTTCCTCGTAGTCGTGGAACCGCGGGTCGTCCGGGATCTCCGCCGACGGCGCGCCGGGTGGCAGGTCGTCCATCACGACGACGTGACGAACCTCCGGCAGCCGCTCCAGCAACGGCAGGAACAACCCGAGCAGCGACCGGTCGACGAACACGACCTCGTCCTCCGCATGGTTCGCGATGTACACGACCTGGTCGGGGAAGAGTCTGATGTTCAGCGTGTGCAGCACCCGGCCGGTGCAGGGCGCCGCGAAGTACAGCTCGAGGTGACGCCCCGAGTTCCACGCGAAGGTGGCGACGCGGCCGTCCGGGCTGATCCCGAGCGTGTCCAGCACCCCGCCCAGGCGTCTGGTCCGGTCCGCCCACTCGCCGTACGTCACCTTCGTCGGCGCCGGACCGCCCGTATAGACGGTCTTGTCCGGGTAGAACTGCTCAGCCCGCCGGAAGATCGTGTCCAGGGACAGCTGGTAACTCTGCATCAGACCCTTCATGCAGACACTGTGCCAGCCGCGATGTCACCTTGACCATGACCTCAACCGGACTTTCTCCGGCACTCATCCGGAACTCTTCCGGAACTGTCGCCTCAGGCAACAGTCCGCGAGACTCTCTGGACCAACAGATGACATGACATACGTGTCGTGTAATATGTCTGTCATGAAGGTTGTCGAGGAGCTTCGTTATCTCGTGCTGGCGATCCAGCGTGAGGGCAACCGCCTGCTCGCCGCGGAGCTGCGCCCGCTGGGCATCACGCCTTCCCAGGCAGAGGTTCTGCGCGTGCTCCGTGACCACGGCCCACTGACGCTGAACGCGCTCGGCGGACTGCTCGTCTGCGAGACCGGCAACAGCCCGAGCCGTCTCGTCGACCGGCTCGTCGCCCAGGGTCTGGTGAAACGGGGCATCGACACGATCGACCGGCGTTATCTCGCGCTCAGCCTGACTCCGCAGGGCCGCGCGCTGCACCGCCGCATCATCACCGCGGAGAACCGGCTGCACCGCACCATGGACGACCGTCTCGCCGGCCAGGCACTCGACGAGACGATCTCGACCCTTCGTTCGCTCGCCGACGCCTTCCCGACCGGGGCTGCCCTGGCCCGCCGTCGGGGTCCCGCACTCGCCCACCAGGAGAACTAGTCATGGAACAGGCCACCGAGACCATCCACGCCGGCCAGGCGGCGATCCGGCAGGTGCTGCTGGACGCCCTGGGCCTGCCGGAGTGGAACGAGGCGTTCATCGCCATCGACGGCCCCCGCGAGACGAACCCGGGGACCCGCTACGCGCTCCGCGTGCGGCCAGGCTTCTCCGGCGAACTGCAGTACACGGTGGTCGAGGTGGACCGCATCGAGATCGTCTGGCAGGTCCCCGGTTTCCGTGAGGTCGGCACGTGGACCATCGGAGCGGACAGCCGCGTGACCCACACGTTCGAGCAGTCCGGCCCGCTCGCGACCGTCCTACGCCCCGCCTACCGGAACATCGCCACCATCCGCCTGGCCCGCCTCGCCAACCGCGTCCGCCAACTCCAACTCGCCCACACAGCCTGAGCCGGCCTCGTCGCCCGCCTAGCTCAAAGCGAGCGGGACGGCCCGTTTGTGAGCCGTACGGCGGTGGGTCGCGATGATCGTGGTCGCGGCCTTCTCGTTCACGTCGTGGCCCTCGAGGAAGTCGTCGATTTCGTCGTAGGTCACGCCGAGCACGGCCTCGTCGGGGACGCCTGGGTTGTTGGTCTCCAGGTCCGCGGTGGGCACCTTGCCGGTGATCTCCGGTGACGCGCCGAGCCACTCGCCGACCGCGCGGACGCGGCGCTTGGAGAGCCCGGACAGCGGGGTCAGGTCGCACGCGCCGTCGCCGTACTTGGTGAAGAAGCCCATCACCGCCTCCGCCGCGTGGTCCGTGCCGACCACCAGACCGCCGCGGGCGCCGGCCACGAGGTACTGCGCGACCATGCGCTGACGAGCCTTGATGTTGCCGACGTGGAAATCCTCACGGTCGCCGAGGCCGGAGTGCCGCACCGCCTCGACCATGGCGTCGGTCGCCGGCTTCACGTCGACCACCAGGGTCTCGTCGGGCTTGATGAACTCGAGCGCGCGCTGGGCGTCCGCCTCGTCGGCCTGCACGCCGTACGGCAGCCGCATCGCGATGAACGTCGCCTGACCGCCCTCCGACCGGACCCGCTCCACCGCGAGCTGACAGAGGCGGCCCGCCGTGGCGGAGTCGACACCGCCGCTGATCCCGAGCACGTACGCCGTCGCGCCGGTCCGCCGGAGCCGGTCGGCGAGGAACTCCACGCGCTGCTCGACCTCGGTGTCCACGTCGAACGCCGCGGGCACACCGAGCTCCGCGATGATCAGTTCCTGCAGGTAACGGCTCTCGGGGTTCATCGCGCTCCTCTGTCTCGGGAGGACCAAGCCTAGACAGTGCCCGGACATGAGGATTCCCCGCGCACCCGGAAGAGCTCACTTACCCTTGCTGCCTTCCGGCCCTGGGGGGATTGGGCGAGATACCGCCACGCGGGGAACCAGCCACGAGTGTACGGGATCCCCTCACCGCGACCGAAATCCACCGGTGCATTCACCGGCCTCTGAGCTCTCAGCGAACATGCGTGCGCGGCTCGCGTGCCGGGGTCAAGCTTGGTGGGTGACGGATCATCAATTCGGGCCCTTCGGGATCACGACCGGGCTCGACAGCAGTGCGGAGTCCATCGCGGCGGCGCGGGCGGCCGAGGAGCTCGGGTACCCGGCGATCTGGTTGTCCGGCGGGCCGCTGCCCGGGCTGCAGACCATCGTCGATCTGGTGGGGGCGACGACGGCGATCAAGTTCGTCAGCGGGATCCTGGCGGTGGTGAAGTACCGCGCCGGCGACGTGAGTACGACGTACGCCGCGCTCGAGGCCTCCGCGCCGGGACGGTTCACGGTCGGTCTGGGTGGGGCACACGGCGCCAAGCCGATCGCCACGCTCAACGCGTACCTGGACGAGCTTGACGTGCCTGTCGAGCACCGGCTGCTCGCTGCGCTCGGTCCGCGGATGCTGAAGCTCGCCGCGGACCGGTCCGCCGGCGCGTACCCGTTCCTGACCAGTGCGGCGTACTCCGCCGAGGCGCGGAAGGTCCTGGGGCCAGACAAGCTCCTCGCCGTCAGCCACCTCGTCGTACTGGAGTCAGACGCCGACCGAGCCCGGGCGATCGCACGGGACACCATCAGCTTCTTTACGTCGATCCCTGGCTACATGAGCTCGCTCAAGCGCCAGGGGTTCAGTGAAAGCGACCTGTCCTCGCTGCCGGACCACATGATCGATTCACTCGCCGCCTGGGGCAGCCCAGCCGACATCAAGACCAAGCTGACCGAGCACCTCGACGCCGGCGCCGACCACGTCGCGATCAACGTCATCACCGGAGTCACCGGCCCCCAGCCGATCGAGCAGTGGCGCGCACTAGCCCCCACCCTCCTCGGGTAGGTGGCGTTAGATCAGCAGGCCGATCACCAGCAGGAGAATTAGCACGGCTGCGATCACCAGGCCGGCGCGCTTGGTGCCGAAGCGCCTCAGGGCAATGGCCAATGGTCCGATCGGTTTCATCGTCGCTCCAGTCGTCTCTTTGCCAGATGGGTGAACAAGAGGTAGGCCAGCGCTGCTGGTACGAACAGCAGACCGAGTCGGCCGTGTCCGGCGAGTGCGAGTCCGATCGCCAGGAGTACGGCGAAACCGGAGGCGATCCAGCCCGCGATCACTCGGTCCCTGGCGAACAGGTGACCGTGCTGACGAAGTACGTAGACCGCTCTGGCCATGACACCGAGCCCAACGAGCAGGAGGGCGGCAAATCCGACCTGTGCCCGTGCCGGCAACCTGTCCTCGGTCAGCCAGAGCACTCCGACCAGTGCGACCACAGCACCCGCACCGCAGAGCTGGACCACGGACCGGACCCGTCGCCGCAGTGAGAGCGAGTCATGCAGTCCAGCGATGGTTTCCTCTGCTGAGATCACGACCCTGCCTCCTCTCGCAACAGCCGGCGTGCTCGGTACAGACGCGACTTCACGGTCCCCACCGGTACGCCGAGCACCTCTGCGCACTCCTCCAAGCTGAGGTCCTCCAGGTGGAACAGCACCAGCACCTCCCGCTCCATCACAGGCACACCGCCCAGCAACCGCCGTACGTCGATCCGCTCGATCACGTGATCCGCCGGGTCGGGTTCCTCGTCCACGTCGACGTGCGGCTGTTCGGCGTACCTCTGCCTCAACTGGTTGACCACACTGCGCCGGGCGATGGTGAAGAGCCACGCCGCGAACCGCTCCGGCTCCTTGAGCCGCGGCAGCCCACGTACGACGGCCAACCACACCTCCTGCGACACGTCATCGGCCAGGTCGGCCCGCCCGAGCATGTGGCGCACGTACCCCCACACCGGTTCGTGCCACCCCCGAACGAGCTCAGCAACCGCCTCCCGGTCCCCCACCTGAGCCCGCACCACCACAGCCACCCAAGCCGACTCCACACGCCACCTCCCTCACCCCCACAGTCGCGCCGGCCCGCCTCCAGGTTCACACCCGATTTCGGAATCCCGCGCCGCCTCGGTATTCTCTCCGCTTGGAGGATTCGCCTAGAGGCCTAGGGCGCACGCTTGGAAAGCGTGTTGGGGGCAACCCCTCACGAGTTCGAATCTCGTATCCTCCGCCATATCGGAAGGGCTGGGCGCTGAGCGTCCGGCCCTCCTTCATTTCTGGGCTATGACTCGCATCGAGCCGCTGGTTACGCGGATTCGGCGGGTGTGGAGGGCCTGGAGGCGTTCGATGGGTGGGATCAGGCGGGAGACGGGGTCCAGGAGTTCGCGTAGGCGGGTGGCTACGAACGGGAGTGCGTAGTACTGGTAGGCGCTGTCGACGGCGCTGACGGTGAAGCCGGCGCGCTTCAGGAGAGCTGCGATGGTGTCGGGGTCGTAGTAGCTGACGTGTTCGGGGATCTTGTACGACACCCAGCGTCGGCCGGATGCCCGGGACAGCAGGCTTCTGATGTTGGGGGTTACCAGGACGAGCAGACCGCCCGGCCGGAGCAGGCGGCCGGCGCGTTCGAGGAAGGCGCCCGGTTCGGTGAGGTGCTCGATGAGGTGTGATCCGAAAATGACGTCGTACTGCTGCTCCTGGATCTCGGGCACCTCCTCCAGCAAACCGCAGAAGACCCGGTTCGGCAGCCGTTCTGAGGCCCACTTGACCGCGGTTGGTGAGAGGTCGATGCCGTAGGCGTCGTACCCGGCGTCCAGAGCGCACTGGAGAAAGTAGCCGTAGCCGCAGCCCACCTCCAGCACCTTGCCGGACGGGACGAACTCGGCGATCCGGCGGACGTCCTCACGGAAGGTTGCGAGGTACTCCGGCTCCTGGCTCTCGTACTCCGAGTAGCCGGAGCCCTCGCCGCCGAAGTACGAGTCCGTCTCGTACAGGGCACGGAGGGTTTCCGGCGTCGGCGTGGGCTGGAGCTGAACGAGGCCGCACGCCTGGCACTCGGCGACTCCGTAGCCGTCCTTGGTGAAGCGACGGCGGAAAGGTCCGCGCGCCGCACACAGAATGCATACTGCTTCATCACGCATGGCGACCGGTCCCCCGTGATCGAGAAGGGGCGAATCTAGTTGACCCGGAAGCCAATCGGCAACAGGTTCAGGGCTGGAATACGCGGGCGCAGGTCTTGGTGACGCGGGTGATCAGGGTCGGGGAGACTTCGGCCGGGGTGGGGACTGGGGGTCGGTAGGTGCGGCTGACCACCTGGCCAAGGACCGCGGACGCGAGCAAGTCCGGATCCTGGCTCACGTACAGGTTGATCTGGTGTGTGGCCGGGAGTTCGGTCATCGCCTTGAGGGCCGCGGTGAGGTCGGCGTCGGTGATGTCGTGAGCGATGGTCAGGTTGGCGGCCGACGGGCCGACCTGAACCCCGGTCACCCCGGCGACGTCGGCAACGGCCACGTGGACCCGGTACTGCGGGCCGGTGTCGAACGGTGAGCCCGTGAAGACCGGGTTGCTCAGTTTCCCGACGAATCGCGATCGCCTTCTGACCAGGTCGATCGGCAGGTAGGAGCCCCAGCCTTTGCGCAGGCTCGCAACCGCGGCGACGTACCCGGCGCCGTTCCGAACGGTGACCGATCTCGGCCTGTCGGCACCGAGATCGATCTGAATGACGTCGGGGATCTTCATCAGGTCCGCGGTCAGTCTGCGGACCTGAGGAGTGAACGCCTTCGCGAAGTCGGTGTAGCGCGCCCGGGCCGGTCCCCAGCCGAGTTCCAGCTCACTGAACTGCCGCGCGATCGCCAGGGTCGGCAACGTCTTCAGCAGGGCGTCCAGGCCGATGTCAGCGGCCGAGAAGTAGACGCCTGCCCGGCTGTCCGGCGCCTCGATCCACCCGGTCAGGTGCGGAAACCGCCGCTGCAGATCGACGAAATGCTGGGTCGCATCGCGATCGAGGCGGAAGTTGAGACTGGGGCTGTCGGTCCACTGGACCACGACCTCGCGGTTTGCGGATTCGACCCGGTGTGTACGCCGGCCGCCGTCGCTCGGCACCACCTGGTCCAGTCCGACGGCGACTCCGGCCACCGCGGCCGGTGGAGCGGTCACGATCAGCCCCGACGATCCGTACGTCGACGCCGTCGCCCGGCCGTCACGACGGAGCCAAAGAACCCGCGCCACGTCCTCGTCCCTGTTCGGAAGGGACATGTAGAACTCGGCGCGGAACGTGTCGATCTCCAGCTCAACTCTGGGGACGTCCTCGTCCTCGCGCTGCGCGTACTCCTCCCTGACCTTGGCGATCAGCGAGGTCACGTCCTTATCCGACCGCTGCTTCGCCAGCGTCAGGAGGATGTACCTGCTGTCGGCGGCGCCGGCCAGTTCGGCCTTCTCGACGCCGTCGAGCCGGCGCATCCACTCCAGGAGGCTCGCCGCGGCGTCGGGCTTGTCGCATCCGGCCAGAACCCCGAGTACGACGCCACCGGCCAGCGTCCCGAACGCACGGCGATTGATCTGCACGCCGTGATTGTCGGCGAGCCACGGGTCACCGGCGCCCCCAGAAGGGCCGGACGCTTGGTGCGCCCGGCCCTTCTCTCAGGCTCCCGGGGTGATGTTGTTGTTCAGGCGGAAGAAGTTGTCCGGGTCGTACGTCGTCTTGATCGCGGCGAGCCGTTCGAGGTTGCTGCCGAAAGCGCTCTCGACGCCCACGGTGACTGCCTCGTCGGCGACGCTGTTGAAGTTCAGGTACAGCGAACCTGTCCCGTGCTCGTGGACCTCGCCCCACGCGCCGCGGACCCACGAGATGACCTTGTCGTCGTCGGCGGCGTCCTCCCAGTTGCCGTCGATCGACACCATCCACTTCGCCGATCGCTCGCTGTAGGCGGTGTCGGTTGCTCCCACCCGATTGATCGCGCCGCCCATCAGGAAGGCGATGACGAAGACCCGGTCGTGCGGTCGGTTGCGGGCCTTGGCCACGATGATGTCGAGGATCGGGTCGGTGAGATCCTCCACGAACGTCGACTTCCAGTAACTGCGCAGCGTTCCGCGCCGGAAGAACTCGTCGAAGGCGGTCTGAACACCGACGAACGGGAGCGGGCCGGAAATGTCGGCGAGTGGGGTGCCGATGTCGCGGAGGGGCTGAATGATCTTCATGCCCTCCTCCGGGTCGCCGGAGTACACGGCGCCGGTGACGATCATCGGTACGTTGTGGATCTGCGGCGGTGTGTGCTCGCTGGCCGGGAGCGTCGTACATCCGATCAGGGCCGAGATCTCGTCGGGCACCGTCGCGGCCCAGTCGCGGAACTGCCGGTACACGTTCTCGGCGTCCTCGACGGGATGGAAGACGCCGGCGAACGCCACCGTCGGGCCCACCGGCCGGCATTGGAACGTGAACGAGGTGACCACGCCGAAATTGCCGCCGCCGCCGCGGATTGCCCAGAACAGATCAGGATTCGAGTCCGCTGACGCCGTCCGCACCTGCCCGTCCGCGCACACCACCTGGGCGGACAACAGGTTGTCGATCGCCAGCCCGTACTGGCGGCGAACCCATCCCTCGCCGCCGCCGAGTGTCAGCCCCGCGACGCCGGTGTCGGAGACGACGCCGCTCGGGGCGACGAGCCCGAAGGCCTGGGTCTCGTGGTCCATGTCGCCGATCAGCGCTCCGCCCTGGACCCGCACCGTCCGGGCCTCGGGGTCGACGTCGACGCCGTTCATCCGGGCGAGGTCGAGGAGCAACCCTCCGTCGACACTCGAGAGCCCGGCGACCGAGTGACCACCTCCACGAACAGCGACCAGGAGACCGTTCTCCCGGGCGAAATTGATCGCGCTGATCACGTCCGCGGTCCCGCTGGGACGTACGACCAGCGACGGCCTCCCCGGATACATCGCGTTGTAGGCCGAGCGAACCCCCGCATAGCCCGGGTCCTCCGGCGTCAGCACGTCACCCCGGATCGTCATCCGGAGTTCGTCGAGCATCTCGTTGCCGATCTTCGTCTCGACGCCCTTCAGCGTCGTCACCGTGACAGTCATCCCCTTGCCCCCTACTCCTGAACGGGGGGAGCACATCACCCCATTACCGAGGCTAGACCCGGAGCGGCAGGTAGGCACGGGTCCAGCGACGGTTGCCGTAAGCAACCGTTGGGCTACTGCCGGCGCTCAATGGTCGCCGGGGGTGATGAGGCCGGTTTCGTAGGCGAGGACCACGGCTTGGGAGCGATCTCGAAGGTTGAGCTTGGCGAAGATCCGGGCCACGTGGGTTTTGACGGTGGCTTCGCTGAGGGTGAGGGCGGTGGCGATTTCGGCGTTGGAGAGGCCTTGGCCCATCAGGGTGAGGACTTCCAGTTCGCGCGGGGTGAGGTTGGACAGGTCGCGGTGGAGGGCGGGTTGGGTGGTTTCGGGGGTGGCGAAGCGCTCGACGAGGCGGCGGGTGATGGACGGGGACAGGAGAGCGTCGCCGGTGGTGACCAGGCGGACGGCCGCGGCCAGGTGTTCGGGGGTCACGTCCTTGAGGAGGAAGCCGCTGGCGCCGGCGGCCAGTGCGGCGTACACGTAGCTGTCCAGGTCGAAGGTGGTGAGGATCAGGACGCGGCAGTCGGTCGGGGTGGCCAGGATGCGGCGGGTGGCTTCGAGGCCGTCCATGGTGGGCATGCGGATGTCCATCAGGACGACGTCCGGGTGCAGGCGCCGTACGGCGTCCACTGCTTCGGCACCGTCCGCGGCCTCGCCGACGACCTCGATGCCGCGGGCGGTGAGGATCATCCGGAAGCCGGTGCGGACCAGGGCCTGGTCGTCCGCGATCACCACACGCGTCGTCATGGGCGCTCCAGTGGGAGCTTGGCGCGGACGCGGAAGCCGCCGCCGAGGCGCCGGCGGGCGTCGAGCTGGCCGCCGTACACGCCGACGCGTTGCTTGAGGCCGAGGAGCCCACGGCCGTCACCTTCGGAGACCACCGAACGGCCGCTACCAGTCAGGACGCTCGGACCGGAGTTGAGTACTTCGACCCGCAACGCGTGCGGCGCGTAGCGGACGGTCACTTCGGCCCTGACACCGTCGCCGTGCTTGAGGGCGTTGGTGAGCGCCTCCTGGATGATGCGGTACGCCGTGACGTCGACACCGGTCGGCAACGGGTACGGGTCGCCGGAGATCCGTACCTCGACAGGTAGACCCGCGAACGCGATGCGGTCGATCAGCTCGCTCAAACGAGTCAGGCTCGGCTGAGGGGCCAAGGCGTCGTCCTCGACGCCGTCAGCCTTCGGTGCGAGTAGCCCGAGCAGATGGCGCAGCTCAGCCATGGTGTCGCGGCCTGCGGCTTCTACCGCGAGTAGAGCTGCCTCGGCCTCGTCCGGTGAGGTTCCCAGCACCTGCCGGGCCGCACCGGTCTGGATGACCATGACGCTGACGTTGTGGCTCACGATGTCGTGCAGGTCGTGCGCTATCCGCGCCCTCTCCGCGTCGACCGCCTTGCGCGCCGCGGTCTCCCGTTCACGCTCCAGCAGCCACCCGCGCTCCTCCAGCGCGCGACCGTGAGCACGCTGAGCGCGCAACAACAAGAGCGCGAGCAGAGCGGCAACCAAGGCCGGCAGCACCACCAGGAACCACATCACGAGACCACTGTCCCAAAGCCGTTGGCCACATCGCATCATCCGCCAGACGCACCGCCGTACATCTCCAGGATGACAGCGCGCGGACATTACCCCGGCAGGCTGACGTCAGCGGTCGCCTGCCGGCCCTAGCGTGAGCAGCATGACGGAGGACAACGGACAGGCGGTCGTACAGCTCACCGCCGTACGCAAGGAGTACGGCGAATCCGCCGCACTCGATGGAGTGTCGCTGGAGATCCACGCCGGTGAGGCGGTCGCGGTGATGGGACCGTCCGGCAGTGGCAAGTCGACCCTGCTCAGCATGGTCGCCGGACTGGACCGGCCGACGTCAGGGTCCGTCGTGGTGCACGGCGAAGACCTGGGCGCGCTGGACGAGAAGGGGCTGGCGCTGTTCCGGCGCAGACGGATCGGGATGATCTTCCAGTTCTTCAACCTGCTGGACGACCTGTCCGCGCTCGACAACGTCGCACTGGCCGCACAGCTCACCGGTACGTCGGCGGCGCACGCACGGAAGCGCGCACTCGAGCTGTTCGAGGAGCTGGGCATAGCCGGTCGCCGCAACATCTACCCCTCACAGCTCAGTGGTGGTGAGCGGCAACGAGTCGCGGTTGCCCGCGCGCTCATGAACCGCCCAGCGATCCTCCTGGCCGACGAGCCGACAGGCGCGCTCGACACTCGTGCCGGCGAGCAGGTGATGGACCTGCTCCTAGACCTCAACCAAATCGGCCAGACCCTCTTGCTGGTGACACACGACCAGCAGCTCGCGACACGGTGCGCCAGCCGGGTCATCGACTTCGTCGACGGGCAGATCGCCGGTGAACGCAGCCTGGAGCGTACGGCGTGAGCGCCGTCTGGCCTGTCGCGCGAGCGGCCGTACGACGGCGTCGTGTGCAGACCGTGGTGATCGGCGTGGTCGTACTGCTCTCCACCACGATGATCGTCGTCGCACTAGGCCTGCTGGCCGCGTCGAGTGGCCCGTTCGACCGCGCGTACGCGAAGCAGAGCGGTTCGCAGCTGACTGCGTCGTACGACCGCAGCAAGGTGACTGATGCGCAGCTGACCGAGGCTGCGCGGAGTGCGGCGGCTGTCGGCGGACCGTTCCCGCAGGCGACGCTCGAGCTCGCTCAGCCCGCGATGATGGGGTCACTGGTCACGGTGGGCCGCGCGGATCCCGGCGGCGCCGTCGACCGGCTCAACGTGTGGAAGGGCCGCTGGGCGACCAAGCCCGGCGAGATCGTGCTCAACCGGAACCCGACCGAGTCCAACGGCCGCGGTGCGCCGCAGCTGAACGGGACGATGACCGCCGGCGGTCAGACGCTCACCATCGTCGGCTTCGCGTACAGCGTGAGCCAGTCGGCCGATGCGTGGGTCACGCCGGAGCAGCTGAACGCACTGCACCCGACGTCGACGCAGATGCTCTACCGCTTCACCCACGCCGCCACGAACGCCGAGGTGACGGCCGGCCAGCAAGCCGTGACCAAAGGACTGCCTAGCGACGCCCTCCTAGGTACGCAGTCGTACCTGGCGTTGCGGGCGTTGACAGCGGGTCAGCCGAATACGTTCGTACCGTTCCTGATGGTGTTCGGATGGCTGGGCCTTGCTGTCGCCGTACTGATCGTGGCGAACGTCGTCAGCGGTGCAGTGGTCGCAGGCTTCAAGCACATCGGTGTGCTGAAGTCACTGGGGTTCACGCCGACACAGGTGATGGCGGTGTACCTCGGGATGATTTCGATCCCTGCTGTCATCGGATGCGCGGGCGGTGTTGTCCTAGGCAACGTACTCGCCACCTCCTTACTGACCAGGGCTTTCGAGAACTACGGCGCGGGCGGGACCACTGTCCCGATCTGGGTCGACGTAGCCACGCTGCTCGGCGTACCTGCTCTCGTCGCTCTCTCCGCACTCCTGCCGGCTCTGAGGGCCCGGAGCCTGTCAGCGGCGCAGGCGATCAGTGCCGGGAGCGCGCCGCGAGCTGGACGAGGCCTGCGGGTGCAGCGGTGGCTGAGCGGCACCCGGCTGCCCAGGCCGGTCAGTCTGGGGCTGGGGCTGCCCTTCGCCCGTCCTGGACGTACGGCGCTGACGCTGGCGGCTGTGGTGCTCGGTGTCACCAGCGTGACGCTGGCGGTGGGACTGGGGAAGTCGCTGACGACGTACCAGACCGCTGCGAGCCGAGCGGGCGCTGTTGACCTGACGATCTTCGCCGGACCCAACGGCTCCGGGCCTGAAGGACCGAACGCGCCACCTGGTGCGAAGCTGACCGATGCCGAGGACGAGGCCGCACTGCGTTCTGCGCCCGGTGTCACGTCAGTGGCGGCGATGGCGGACCTGGAGATGCGGCTGGTGGGTACGCAGGCCGACCTCCGCGTGTCGTTCTACCGCGGCGACTTCGATCAGACCGGCTACCGCATCCTCGCCGGGCGCTGGTTCGACGGCCCGGGCCAGGTGGTGGTGTCGGAACGCTTCCTGAAGCAACGCGGTCTGGCCGTCGGCGACACGATCACACTGCAGTCGAAGGGCAAGACGGTACGGGCGCAGATCGTCGGGAAGGCGATGTACAACTCCGCCGACGAGGTGCTGTCCAACTGGGCCACCCTCGCGCTGATCGCACCTGAGCTGCGGGCGAACATCTACGAGGTCAACGTGAAGCCCGGGACGGACCTGAACGCAGTAGTCCAAGCCGTGCAGGCGAAGGACTCCGGGCTCCAGGAGACGGAAGGCCAGGACGCCGGCACGTTCGTGGCCGTCGTACTGGCGACCGTCGTACTGCTCACGCTGATGCTAGGGACCGTTGCGGCGCTCGGTGTGTTCAACACCGTCGTACTCAACACCCGCGAACGCCGCCGCGACCTGGGCATGCTCAAGTCGATCGGTATGACGCCTGCACAGGTCACCGGGATGGTCGTGACCTCGATGATCGCGCTGGGAGCCATCGGCGGCCTGCTCGGCATCCCGTTCGGCATCATCGCCCACCGCCTGGTCGTCCCCGCCATGGCGAACGGAGCCCAGATAGAACTCCCGGACTTCATGCTCGACGTCTACCCAGCCGGTCTCCTCGCCCTCCTGGTCCTCGCCGGCATCGTCATCTCCGCGGCCGGCGCCTACTTCCCCGCCCGCACAGCCGCCCGCACCACCATCGCCGAGGTTCTCCACAACGAGTGAAATGCGGTTGCCCGCAGGCGATGGGTCGGGCTGACTGTGTGGATGGACAAGGTCGTGGCGGGCAACCGAGCCGTGTGGGAGCAGGCTTCTATGAAGCATGTTCGGGAGTACGACGAGCTGCTTGAGCAGGCGCGTGGGGAAGGCAGGCTGTTCGCGCGGGAGCGGGAGCTGTTGGCGCCCGTGCTGGCGGAGGCTCCGGTGGTGGTGCACTTCCAGAGTGGGCATGGGCTGGATGACGTGGCGCTGGTGAAAGCCGGAGCCAAGAGCGTCGTGGGGGTCGACTACAGCTCGGTGGCGGCAGGTGCTGCGCAGCGACGGGCGGGTGACGTGGGAGTGAGCTGTCAGTACGTCGTGGCCGAGGTGCCCGGCGTGCCGATCAGAGATGCGTCGGCCGACCTGGTGTACACGGGCAAGGGCGCGCTGATCTGGATGCGTGACATCGACGCGTGGGCGCGCGATGCGGCGCGCGTGGTGCGGCCGGGTGGACACCTCTTCGTGTACGAGGGCCACCCGGCCGTACCGCTCTGGACCTGGGACGAGGACGAGCCGCGGATCCGGCCGGACCGGAGCTACTTCGCCGAGTCCCACGTCAACGACACGTTCCCGGGCAACGGCGCCCAGGAGTGGCAGTGGACGCTCGGCCAGATCGTCACCGCGGTCACCAGAGCCGGCCTACGACTCCAGATCCTCGAGGAGTACGCCGAACCGTTCTGGCGCCCGCAGGACGACACAACCGCTGCAGCGTGGTCCGGCCGGCTCCCCAACTCCTACGCCCTCCTCGCGCAGAAGCCCCTATAGATAAGGCAGGAGCGCTGCCTCCTCGCGGTCCAGGTGGGCGTTGAGCTGGGCGATCAGCTCGTCCACCTGGGCCAGGAGGTCTGAACTGACCAACTGCTCGAGCTCCGCGAGCAGTACTGCGATCTCGTCGTGCTCCTTCTGCAGTACGGCGATCACGTCCGTCAGCTCCGGGTGCTGCTCGACCAGGGCCGGGAACAGCCCGGTCGACTCGCCGGTGTGGTGGTAGTGCAGGCCCTGGCACATGGTCAGGCAGTTGATGCGGAGCTGCGCGCCCAGGGTCCCGGACGTCGCGATCTCGTGCCGGATCAAGGCCAGTTCCCGCCGGAACGCGGCGTGGATGGTCTTCAGTACCTCCGCAAACGACCCGCGGACAGGTGGCGGCCCCGGTTCTTGGACGAGCGCCACCACCGGAAGAGTTCGCGTGGTTCCCTTCTGGTACTCGCCCCACCCCGGATCGGCCTCGACGAGCCGCGCGAACACCTCGTCCCGCTCGGCGCCCCGCAGTACGACGGCCGTGGCGTCGTACTCGAAGAGCCCGAGGTCGACGTGGACCGACGGATCGGCGAGCAGGTTGTGGTACCAGGCCGGGTGTTTCGGGCTGCCGCCGGCCGAGCCGACGACGAGGACGCGGTCGCCGTCCGGGTAGTACCCGAGGATCGCGGTACGCGCTTGGCCGGTCCGCGCGCCGGTGGTTGTCAAAAGCAACAACCTGGAGTTCTCGAAAGGCCCGCCGACGCGACCGTCGTTCGCCTGGAACTCCGCGATGAGTTGTGCGGTGAAATCGTTCAGGATTCGCTTCTCTCTGGTGTCGTGAAAGGGATTCGCAGACATCAGAGAAGCGGGCGGGGCCCGCGCGGCGCTCAGAACGCAGCCGGGGACCCAACTCGGTAATGGCTGGAAGAAGCCGACCCGGCAGTCACGTCGGCGATACTACCGTATGTGTCCCTGCCGGATCGGCTCGTCCAGGCCGGGGTCGAACTCCTCGAGGAGGACGGCCTCGCCGACCTGACGCTGCGCGCGATCGCCCGCCGTACGGGCGTCTCGCACGGCGCACCGCGGCGCTACTTCCCGACCCATGACGCGCTGCTGGCCGCGATCGCCGCCACCGGGCTGCAGGATCTGGCCGCCCGGCTCGGTACGCCGACCGACGGACCGCCCGAGGAACAATTGGTAGTGGCTGCCAGAAACTACCTGCAGTTCGCCGCGGAACGCCCCGGCATGTTCGACCTGATCTTCCGCCACGACCTCCTGGCCGGCGCCGGCGGCAACCTCCGCGCGACCTCGCTCCCGCTGTTCCAGAACTTCGTCGACCTGGTCGCCCAGCTCCACCCGGCCGACGCCGCCCTCCGCGCCACCGCCCTGTGGACAAACATCCACGGCCTCGCCACGCTCCGCGCCACCAACGCGCTGGAACTTCTCGGTACGACGGACCTCGAGCCGATCATCCGGTACGTCGTCCACAGCCATCTGCACTGACTGTGTACAAGTCGTCGCGATCAGTCGTGCTTCCTGCCGTCTTCGGGAAATCATTTCGGGAACCGGCGAAAAATCCTCACGAATGCTGTAACGAGCGGCACACTCCGCCGATAAACGGGTGAACGACCCAGCAGGGGGGACCTAGTGGGAAGTTCCGGTGTTTCTTCGGGACCACCGCATGTGGAGGGGGCCTCGCAGGTGCTCACCCGGGGCGGGGTGAGCACCTGTTCGAGGATCTGCCCCCGGATCTGTCAGCCCTTGATGCCGACGTTCGCCATTCCTTCGACGAACCGCTTCTGGGCGAACACGAACAGCACGATCATCGGCAGCGTCGCGAGCGCCGTACCGGCCATCAGGTACGGCCACTGGATCTCCGCCGGGTTCTGGGAGAAGATCGCCAGTCCGAGCTGCAGCGGCCGCATGTCGTCCGACGTGGTGATCATCAACGGCCAGAGGAACCCGTTCCAGGCCGCCTCGATCTGGAACACCGCGATCGTGATCAGCGCCGGCTTCACCAGCGGCGTCATGATCCGCCAGAAGATCCCGAACTCGCCGAGCCCGTCGACCCGGGCCGCCTGCGCCAGCTGGTCCGGCAGCGAGACGTAGAACTGCCGCGCCAGGAACGTGAACAACGGCGCCGCGCCGAGCGGGATGATCAGGCCCCACCACGAGTTCAGCCAGCCGATCCCGCCCTGGCCGAGGATGTTGTTCCCGCCGAACAGCGGGATCGACTTCACGATCAGGAACAGCGGCACCAGGATGATCTGGAACGGCACCAGCAGCAGCACGATGAAGTAGTTCAGCAGCGTCTTGCCGCCCCGGATCGGCAGCTTCGCCAGCGCGTACCCCGCCGTCGTACAGACCGCCAGCGTGAACGCGGTCTCGCCGACCGCGATGAACAGGCTGTTCCGGAAGTACCGCAGGAACGGCGCGGTCTGCATCGCCTCGACGAAGTTGTGCCAGCGCAGCTCCGACGGCAGCCAGCCGAACTTCGCGATCTCCAGGTTGCTCTTGAACGCGGTCAGCAACATCCAGACGAACGGCGTGATCATCAGGATCGCGCCGACCGTGAGAACGACGTACAGCACGATCCGGCCGGGCCGGAGTACCGGCGGCTTCGACGCCGCGACGGTCAAGCTAGTCATTGGCATCCGCCTTCTGGAGCAGGCGCCCGACCGCGATGAAGATCGCGATCACGAGCATCATGATCACGGTCTCGGCGGACGCGTAGCCGAGTTTCAGGTCCTGGAACGCGTTCTGGTAGATGTCCATCACCAGCACCCGCGTCTCCGATCCGGGCCCGCCCTGCGTCATCACGTACACCAGGTCGAACACCTGGAAGGTGCCGACGATCGACGTGATCAGGACGAAGAACTGGACCGGGCCGATGGCCGGCCAGGTGACGTTCGCGAATCGCTGCCAGCGGCTGGCGCCGTCCAGGTCGGCCGACTCGAGCAGGTCGCGGGAGACGCCCTGCAGCGCGGCCAGGTAGATGATCACCTTGGTGCCGAGCCCCTGCCAGATGCCGACCACCATCAGCGACGGCAACGCGGTCGCCGGGTCGGCCAGCCAGCGGTTGGGAGCGAACCCGAACAAGCTGAGGAACCCGTTCGCCAGCCCGGAGCCCGGGTTGTAGATCCACAGCCAGATGGTGGCCACGGCGACCGTCGCGGTGACGGTCGGGATGTAGAACGCGGTCCGGAAGAAGCTGAGCCCGCGGATCTTCTGGTTCAGCCCGACCGCGACCGCGAGCGAGATCGCCATCGAGATCGGGATCACCACGATCGCGTACAGCACGGTGTGCCACAGCGACGCCAGGAAGTCGACGTCGCGGAACAGGTCGGCGTAGTTGCCGAACCCGACCCAGGCCCAGGTGTCACCGAAGCTGTAGTCGGTGAGGCTGAGCACCAGGACGGCGATCACCGGGACCACGATGAAGACGGCCGAGTGCAGCAAGGCCGGGGCGAGCAGAGCCCAGCCGGCCCGGACCTGACTGCGGATCAGGGTCCGGCCGTCCTTGGACGGGCTCACCTTGCGGGGCGTGCTGAGTGCTGGACGTTCGAGTGTTGTGCTCATCGGGACTGTCCTGCCAGGTTGTGCAGCACCTTCGCGGGATCCTTCTGTCCGAGGACCGCCTGGGTGAGCTGGATGTCGAAGTTGCCGCGCATCTCGAGCCAGTTGGACGGAACTTCGTTCTCGTTGACCGCGTACTTCAGGCCGTCGGCGACGAACTGGCTCAGCGGGTTCGACTTCGCCTGCGGCGAGTTGCTCGCGTCCTTGTAGGCCGGGACCTTCTTGTTCAGCTTGGCGATCGCGTCCAGGCTGGCCGTCGTGGTCAGGGTCTGGATGAACGACCAGGCCGCGTCCTTGTGCCGGCTGCGGGACCCGATCGAGGCCAGGTCGCCGCCGACGTACTCGATCTCCTTGCCGCTGTTGAAGCGGAAGAACTCCAGGTCGTCGCAGTTCTTCTGGCCGATGCCGTCGGCCGAGCAGTCGACGCCGCCGTTGACGATGCCCATCGCGGCCTCACCAGTGAGCACGAGTGGTTGCTGGGCGGCGTTGGTCTGCCCGTACGGCTGGACGTTGTTGATCATCGACTTGATCCACAGCAGCGTGTCCAGGCCCGCCTTGTTGTCGAAGTTCGGCTCGCCGCCGACGTAGAGCGGCGTACCGGTCGAGGCCAGGAAGGTGGTGAACGACTGCCGGAAGCCGGTGGCCGAGGCGAGGTCGAACCCGCTGCGGGTGATGTTGCCGTTCTTGTCCCGCTTGGTGAGTTTCTCGGCCGCGGTCTTGATCTCGGCCAGCGAGGTCGGCGGCTTCGACGGATCGAGGCCGGCCTCGATGAACGCGCTCTTGCGCAGCGCGACCGCCCGGGCGTCCGCGACCAGCGGGTACGCGTACAGCTTCTTGTCGTAGGTCACCGCCGGGATCAGCGCCGGGGTGCTCTTCTCCTTGATCACGTCCGGCGTGACGCCGTACTTGCCGAGGTCCTCGAAGATCCGCTTCGACGCGAACGGCTGGACCCAGCCGACACCGGTGACGACCACGTCGTACGGGATCCCGGCCGCGATCGAGGTCGACAGCTTCTCGTTCAGGTTCTTGTACGTCGCGAAGTCCGGCTCGACCTTCATCTTCGGATAGGTCTTGTGGAAGTCGTCGACGACCTTCTGGAACGCGTCCCGGCCCTTCGTACTCGGCGGGAACGACGGGATCAGCACCCGCAGGGTCCCGGTAGCCTCGGCCGGCGGGACACCGTCCGTGCTCTTGTCGATCACCCCGTTGCCACAACTGCTGACCACGACGCTGAGCGCAGCGGCCAGCAAGGTCAGTCCCACACCTCGTCTCACAGGGGAACTCCTTCGCTGCCTGTTTCAGCCGGGGGCCCGCGACCCCTCGAGTGCAGCGAAAGTATGGGAAAGGGCTTTCCTCGTCAATACCTCATCGCTCGAATGATCACATTCGATCAGGATCGGAACGCGGAGAGGTGTTGTTCCGCCGTCGCGATCCCGCAGGAGGTGCGGATGTTGAGTGTGGGAAGCAGGCTCAGGTGCTGGACCGGGAAGGCCGGGGACTGGAGTTTGCGGAGCAGCAGGTCGCAGGCGGTCTCGCCGAGCGCGCGGCGGGGCGGCGAGACCGCGGTCAGCGGGACGACGGCCAGCGACGCGGTCACGTCGTTGTAGGCGATCACGGCCAGGTCCTCGGGGACCCGGAGGCCGAGCTCCATCGCGCGCTCGACCAGGCGGGCGCCGTGCTCGTCGGAGTGGACCAGTACGGCGCGGCTGCCGAACGACTCGCACTCGGCGAGGAACGCGTCCAGTTGCCCGATCGCACCGGGGTCGTCGCCGCGCATCGGCAGGTCGACCGGCGAGAGGAACACCTCGACGCCGAGCGCCTTCGCGGCCGACTCGATCCCCCGGCGCAGCCAGTACGCCGTGACCGTGGCCTGCAGGTTGATCGCGATCCGGCGATGCCCGAGCGCCACGAAGTGCCGCAGCGCCACCATCGCGCCGTACGCGTGATCGGTGCGGACATGGTCGTACTCGCGGGCCACCTGTGGAAACCCGAACGCGCGCTCCATCAGCACCACCGGTACGTCGATGTCGTCCAGCCGCGTGTCCAGCCGGTCCGCGTCGCCGTCGCCGAGCGCGGTGCTGATCAGCAGCCCGGCGACCCCGATCCCGAGCACCTTGTCGAGCCGCTCACGCTCGGTGGCCACGTCGTACCCCGAGACGCCGAGGACCAGGCGGGCGCCGTACCGGTCGGCCATCGCCTCGGCGCCGCGGATCACGTCGGAGTAGTACGACGCGGCGCTCGGTACGACGATGCCGATCGTCAGGCGGCTGCCGTGCGTCCCCTGCTCGGCGGTCCCGGTACCGATCGCGCCGCCGTGCACCCGGCGGAGCAGGCCGGCCGAGTCCAGTTCGGCCAGGTCCCGGCGTACTGTGATCGCGGAGACACCCAGCTCGGCGACCAGGTCGGCCACCCGGAGCCGGCCGTGCCGGCGCAGGCTGCGCAGGATCAGTTCGTGGCGCTCCTGTGCAAGCATGCAGCCCCCTGGTCTCTCCGTGATTGTTCGTGATCATACGATCAGGACCCGCCCGTACGGAACGAGGAGACGATCGGTGGAGAAGGCCAACCGGACGACCAGCGTGCTGTCGAGGCTCGCGGTCGTCGGCGACCTGCTGATGCTGCAACTGGTCTTCGTGGTGATCAGCCTGGGTCTCCTGACGGTGTTCCCGGCCGCGTTCGCGCTGCAGCGGGTGGTGCCGGACGCGATCAGCCAGGAGAAGCCGAAGCTGATGCGGCGGTTCTTCAAGGAGTTCCGCTGGGCGATGAAGCGGTTCTGGCTGCCCGCGTTCGGTCTGTGGGTCGGGGCCGTGATGCTGGCGTTCGGCCTCTCCTTCTGGGCGAATGCCACCGGACCGGCGCGGATCTTCGCGCTCCTGATCCTGGTCCCGCTCACCGGGATGATCCTCGGGCTGTACCTCAGCGGTCTGGCGATCCTGCCTGCAGCGCCGGAGAACTCCACGTTCAAGTCGCTGTTCCGGTCCGCCAACCTGTTCCTGCTCCGTCGACCACTCCCGGTAGCCGGAGGGGTCGTCGTACTGCTCACCTGGTTCGCCCTGGCGGCCGTGGTGCCGACACTGCTTCTGGTCGGGTCCGCACTGGTCCCGGCGCTCACGGCGTACGCCCTGTCTCGGCCGCCTCGAGAAAAAACTTCTGAAGACGTGTCAATCTGACTCCTTCTGGTTCGACGTAGAGGTGTAAGGCCACTACGACGAACTGCAAGGAGACCGGAATGTACGCGACGACCGACACCCTGGCGACTGCGCCGGCTGCGCAGGGCGGCCGCTCGCGCTGGCTGGCGCTCTACACCCTCTGCGCGGGCATGTTGATGATCGTGCTCGACGTGACCGTGGTGAACGTAGCCCTGCCGGCCATCCAGGACGACCTGGGCTTCACGAGCTCCTCCCTCGCGTGGGTGGTGAACGCGTACCTGATCGCATTCGGCGGCCTCCTGCTGCTGGCCGGCCGTCTCGGCGACCTCCTGGGCCGGCGGAACGTCTTCGTCGCCGGACTGGTCGTTTTCACCGCCGCCTCTGTGCTCTGCGGTCTGGCCGGGTCCCAGGAGGTGCTGGTCATCGCCCGCTTCATCCAGGGTGTTGGCGGCGCGCTGACCTCCGCGGTGATCCTGGGCATGATCGTGACGCTGTTCCCCGAGCCGCGCGAGCAGGCCAAGGCGATCGGCGTCTACGCCTTCGTCGCGTCGGCCGGCGGGTCCATCGGTCTGCTGGCCGGCGGCGTCCTGACCCAGGCGATCAACTGGCACTGGATCTTCTTCGTGAACCTGCCGATCGGCGTACTGACCGCGGTCGTGGCCGTCAAGGTGATCGACAAAGACAAGGGCCTCGGGCTGGGCCGCGGAACCGACGTACCGGGTGCTGTGCTAATCACCGCGGCGCTGATGGTCGGTGTCTACACGATCGTCAAGCCGGCCGCCGAGCTGGGCTGGACCGCCGGGCAGACCGTGGTGCTGGCCGGGGTGACGCTGGTCCTGCTGGCCGGGTTCATCGTCCGCGAGGCGACCGCTGCCAACCCGCTCGTCCCGCTGCGGATCTTCCGCTCCCGCACCCTGAGCGGCGCGAACCTGGTCCAAGCGCTGTCCGCCTCCGGGATGTTCGGCATCTTCTTCCTCGGCTCGCTCTACCTGCAGCGTGTGCTCGGGTACGACGCTCTGGAGATCGGACTGGCGTTCCTGCCGACCACCGTGGTGATGGGGCTGCTGTCGGTGAGGTACTCCGAGAAGCTGGTGATGCGCTTCGGTCCGCACCGTCCGCTGATCGTCGGACTGTCGCTGATCGTGGTCGGGCTGGCCCTGTTCACGCAGGCTCCGGTCGGTGGCAACTACTTCGTCCACGTCCTGCCGGTGCTGGCTCTGCTGGGTCTGGGCGGCGGCGTCTGCTTCCCGGCTCTGATGGGCCTGTCGATGTCGGACGTGAAGCCCGAGGACGCCGGTCTGGCTTCCGGCCTCATCGGCACCATGGGTCAGGTCGGCGCCGCCCTGGGCCTGGCCGTCCTGGCGACGCTGTCCGCGACCCGCACCGCCTCGGTCGCCGACACCAAGCCCGCCCTGGAGGCTCTGACCGACGGTTACCACCTGTCCTTCGCCATCGCCGCTGTGATCGTCGCTGCCGCGGTTGCCATCGCCGTCACCGTGATGCGCCCCGCCAAGCCGGCCACCGCGGCCACCGAGACCGAAGAACTCGCCTGCGAAGCCGCCTGACCCGCCAACCGAACTCCCCGCGACCACACCGGTCGCGGGGAGTTCGTCGTACCGCGGTTGTCCACAGGGTGGGGGATCGAGTTTCGGAGTGAGGGCAGGATGGGGAAGGATGTGGGTCCGGCAGGGTGGCAGAACGCTCGCCGGGTGTTGTCGGTAGAGGGGAATCGGACGTGGTGGTGCAGTCGATCGAGCAGCGGATCGCCGGGGAGCTGGAGGTCGGTGAGAACCAGGTGCGGGCAGCGGTGGCGCTGCTGGACGAGGGGTCGACGGTCCCGTTCATCGCGCGGTACCGCAAAGAGGTCACCGGGATGCTGGACGACGCCCAGCTGCGCACCCTCGAGGAGCGCCTGCGGTACCTGCGGGAGCTCGAGGAGCGCCGGCAGACCGTCCTCGACTCGATCGAGAGCCAGGGCAAACTCGACGACGCGCTGAAGGCGTCGATCCTGGCCGCCGACACCAAGTCGCGGCTCGAGGACATCTACCTGCCGTTCAAGCCGAAGCGCCGGACGAAGGCGATGATCGCCCGCGAGAACGGCCTCGAGCCGCTCGCCGACGGGCTGATGGCCGACCCGGACGTCGAGCCGATCGCCGCCGCCGCGGTGTTCGTGAACGCCGAGGTCCCGGACCCGCAGGCCGCCCTCGACGGCGCCCGGGCGATCCTCGTCGAGCGGTTCGCCGAGGACGCCGACCTGATCGGCTCGCTGCGGGAACGGCTGTGGGAGCAGGGCCGGCTGGCCTCCGCGGTGCGTGAGGGCAAGGAGACCGACGGCGCGAAGTTCTCGGACTACTTCGAGTTCGACGAGCCGTTCACGAAGATGCCGTCGCACCGGATCCTCGCGCTGTTCCGCGGCGAGAAGGAGGACGTACTGACGATCACCGTCGAGCCCCTGCCCGCGGGCGTGGAGGCGGACGGACCGACGGAGTACGAGACGACCATCGCCCGCAAGGTCGGCATCGAGAACCAGGGCCGCCCGGCCGACAAGTGGCTGGTCGAGACGGTTCGCTGGGCGTGGCGGACGAAGATCCTCGTGCACCTCGGCATCGATCTGCGGATGCGGCTGCGGCAGGTCGCCGAGGACGAGGCGATCCGGGTGTTCGCGGCCAACCTGCGTGACCTGCTGCTGGCCGCCCCGGCCGGCACCCGCGCCACGATGGGCCTCGACCCGGGCTTCCGCACCGGCGTGAAGGTCGCCGTCGTGGACGCGACCGGCAAGGTCGTCAACACCGGCGTGATCTACCCGCACGTCCCGCAGAACCAGTGGGACAAGTCGATCGCCACCCTCGCCGCGCTGGCGGCCGCGCACGACGTACAACTGATTGCGATCGGCAACGGTACGGCGTCGCGCGAGACCGACAAGCTGGCGGCCGAGCTGATCGCCAAGCACCCGGAGCTCAAGCTCACCAAGGCCGTCGTGTCCGAGGCCGGGGCGTCGGTGTACTCCGCGTCGGCGTTCGCGTCCCAGGAACTGCCGGGGATGGACGTCTCGCTGCGCGGCGCGGTCTCGATCGCGCGGCGGCTGCAGGACCCGCTGGCCGAGCTGGTGAAGATCGACCCGAAGTCGATCGGCGTCGGCCAGTACCAGCACGACCTCCCGGAGAACTCCCTGTCCCGCTCGCTCGACGCGGTCGTCGAGGACTGCGTGAACGCAGTCGGCGTCGACCTGAACACGGCGTCCGCGCCGCTGCTCACCCGGGTCTCCGGCATCACGCCCGGCCTGGCGGACAACATCGTCCAGCACCGCGACGTCAACGGCCCGTTCGCGTCCCGTACGGCGCTGAAGGACGTGGCACGCCTCGGGCCGAAGGCGTTCGAGCAGGCGGCCGGGTTCCTCCGGATCCCCGACGGCGACGACCCGCTCGACGCGTCCAGCGTGCACCCCGAGTCGTACCCCGTCGTACGGCGGATCCTCGACGCGACCGGTTCGGACCTGAAGAGCCTGATCGGGTCGGCGGAGCTGAAGCGGCTCAAGGCGGCGGACTTCGTCGACGACATGTTCGGTCTGCCGACGGTCACCGACATCCTGGCCGAGCTGGAGAAGCCGGGCCGGGACCCGCGGCCTGCCTTCAAGACCGCGGTATTCGCCGAAGGCGTGGACAAGATCGCGGACCTGAAGCCGGGGATGCGCTTGGAGGGCCAGGTCACGAACGTGGCCGCGTTCGGTGCGTTCATCGACATCGGTGTGCACCAGGACGGGCTGGCGCACGTGTCGGCGCTGTCGAAGACCTTCGTGAAGGACCCGCGCGAGGTGGTCAAGCCGGGTGACATCGTGATGGTGAAGGTGCTCGAGGTCGACATCCCGCGCCAGCGGATCTCGCTCACGCTGCGCCTGGACGACGAACTCGGCTCCGGCGGACGCCAAGGAGGCGGCCAAGGCGGGCGTCAGTCGGGCGGCCAGAACCGCGGCCAAGGCGGCGGTCAAGGCGGTCAGGGCGGCGGTCGCGGACGTGGGCCCGGCGGTCAGGGTCGCGGGCCCGGCGGGTCCGGCGGTCAGGGGCGTGGCCCGGGCGGTCAGGGCGGCGGTCAAGGTGGTCAGGGTGGCCAGGGTGGCCGTGGCGGCAACCGGGGATCCGGTGGTCGCGGCAACCAGCCCGAGACCCCGATGGACGAGACCTCCCTCGCCGACGCCTTCCGCAAGGCCGGCTTCACCGTCCGCTGACGCCGACGGGTGACGACCAGCGCCGTACCTGCCTGATCGTCACCCGCCCATTGATCGCGGCTGATCCCGCCTCACTCCTCGACCTCGTAGCCGGCCGCCTCCACCGCCGTACGTACGGCGGCTGCATCGAGAGGTCCATCGGTGACGAGGGCAACCATTCCGGTCGGCAGATCCACTCGCACCGACTCGACACCCGGCAGCGTCTCGAGCTCCTCGGTGACGAACCCGACGCAGTGACTGCAAGTCATACCCAGCACCCGGAACGTCTTCACGACGTACTCACATCGCGGGTCACCTGCGTCGTACGGCGCATTCGGCCGTCCGGTGCCAACTCGCCGAACAGGTACACCTCGGTCGCGATCGTTCGCCCGCGCCGCAGTTCCGCGTGAATCGTGAATCGCGCAGCCACCTGGTCGCTCGTACGGATCGCCTCGTGCACGTCGTACGAGCAGGAGACCACGTTCCTCCGCACCGGGCGGAGGTGGTCGATCAGCCGCTGCCGGTCGAGCGTGATGCCGTCGGCGATCTGCTCGATATCAGGTGTGTAGTACCGATCCACGACCGCCTCGGCGTCACCGCCCGCGACGACCTCCCTGGTGAACGACTCGAAGAAGTCCGCGACGAACTCCCGTGCGCTTAAATCTGACATGACGTCAAAGATAAGCAGATCCGTTAACCTTGACAAGGTGTCAGAGAACAAGCCGGTACGACGCCGGCGCCGAGCGGATGCGGACCGAAGCCGTACGGCGATCCTGGCGGCGGCGATCGTCCTGCTCGACGAGCAGCCCGACGCGAGCCTGGAACGGATCGCCGAGGCGGCCCACGTCACCAGACAGACCGTGTACGCGCACTTCTCGTCCCGCGACGTACTGCTGAACGCCGCCCTCGACGAGCTCACAGCCGAGACACTGGAAGCGATCGACGCCCTCGACCTCGATCAAGGACCGGCACTCGGCAACGTGCTACGCCTCATCGACCTGGCATGGCGAACGTTCGAACGCCACCCTCTCCTCCTGCACCTACCGCACGCCGGCACCCACAATCCGCCACAGCTCGGCTCCCGCGACGAGCGCCATGACCCGGTCGCGGACCGCTTGGAGCGCCTGATCCGCCGAGGCCAACGCGCCGGCGAGATCACCCGCGACCTCCCCGCCCACTGGCTGGTCACCACCCTCATCGCCCTCGGCCACGCAGCCGGCGAATCCGTCGCCGCCGCCCGCCTCACCACCCGAACCGCCAACAAGACCCTCAACACAACCATCACCCGACTCCTGCAACCGAGCTAGCTAGCGCCCGCATGCAAACCCATCCCGCCCGGCCCCATGCCATCCCATCCCGCGCCACCCCACCCCGCGCCGTCCCACCCAAGGTCACATCTGCCGTCATCACGCCGCCCGCCTCACGCGGCCCGCTCGATCCGCAACCCGGAGCTCGCGGCAGCAGCTAGCCGCCACTCGTCCGAATCTGCGCGGTGGCTCAACTGCGGTCGCGGCGAGTCATGGGTCGGTTCGGTGGGTGCCGGTGGGGTCGACGTGGAAGGTGAAGCCGTGGGGTGTCTTCCATTCGAGGGTCCTGTTGTCGATCCGGCGCACGCTCCATCCGCGCGCGTGGGTCTTCACTCGGTGCCCGTAGCGTCCGAGGGGTGCGAGGTTGGTGGTGCTGGTCTGTCCGCTGGGTCCGTGTGGGTCGTAGGTCTTGATGTGGTCGAGGTCGATGGTGTTGGTGGTTT
>NZ_SJKA01000008.1 GCF_004331435.1 Kribbella sindirgiensis | reverse complement strand
GGCATCCTGCTCGACACCGTCCCACTCCTGCCACTCCAACTCATCCACCCGCGAATACCGATTCCGACCCAGCAACTCGTCCAACTCCGCGTCCAACTGATCCTGCTGACTGACCAGCCTCGGACCACCAGGGAGCTCGGGATCGGTCGGATACACCAGATCGTCCGGCACGTAATCACCGTCGAGTGGCGCGTCGTCCCACACACTCCACGCAGACCGCGCAACCACCCCACCAGAAACGAACGCGGTCGCCGCCGCAGCACCAGGCCCCGCAGCACCAGGCCCCGCAGGCGCGGCGGTGTGGACGGTGGTGGGCGCGGCTGCGTCGGCGGTGATCGGATGATCGCCGCCGACCGGACTGCTCACGCTCCCACTCATGCGCTTAGAATAGAACATCTGTTCGAACCAGACAAATCCGCGAAAGTCCCGCCAGAAAGTCCCGCCTGGATGCCGGAAGGCGTTGTGGGGTTGGGGATCTGACCGAAGATTGCTGATGGCAACTGAATGTCGTTGGGCATCACCTCGCGTCCGGGCCGAGTGCTTCCGGGGACGGGCCTGGCGTGGATCGGGACGGTCAGCGGGCCCGTGCCGCGGCGGCGATCGGCTCGAGGCCGGCGGCCAGTTCGTCGAGCTCGGACAGGCTGAGTACGTCGTACGCCGGTGCTGCCAGCTCGTCGGTGAGGGCCTCGATCCGCTCCTTGGTCTGCCGGCCGGTGTCGGTGAACCCGCCGGCCGCGTCTACGAGGCCGCGGTCGCGCAGCCCGTCGACGACGGCGGTCAACTGTGCCTTGGGCAGGTGGTGGATCCGGCCGAACTCCTCGGGCCTCATTCCGGCCGAGAGGGCCAGAAGGACGTGAGCCTCGGTACCGCCGATGCCGTTCGCGACGAGGGCGGCGTTGTGACCGTCCCCGCGGTGCTCGCGCAGCAGCGTCGCCGCGTGCCAGAGCCTGGCCACCGGCTCCTGGGGTACGTCGAGCGCCCGGAGCCCGGCGTAGAGCACTCGGCCCTCGGTCGGCGCGCTGACGGCTGCACGGGTGGCAAGGTCGGCGAGTCGCACCAGACCGGGGGAGTCGGCGAGTTCCCCGATCCTCTGGCGCAACTCGGCGGCGCTGCCTCGCTCGCGCACGGCGATCGCCTCCTCCGGGGTGGTCTTGCCCCAGACCCACGGAATGTGGCGCGCCACCTCGCCGTCGGCGAAGTTGTAGAAGACCGCATGCACGACCTCGGCCGGTGCCGGCCCCAGAGGCGCGGCCCGGCCGGCGAAGTATCCGTCCCAGTAGTTACGCATGCCGATAGCCAGGAACGCCTCGGTCGGTCCCTCGGAGAAGGTTACGGTGGCGATCGGCTCGACGAGCTCGAACATACGGTGGACCTTGGCGTGGGGGCGTGGCATCGTCAGCATCTCCTTGGTCGTGACAGCATCCGCGTGAGCTGCCTCTGACCATTGCGACGAACGAGGTGGCCCCGATTCGACACTCCCCGTCAGGTGGCGGGCGTCCCGCGTTCGCCGTACACGGCGGTGACGAGGGCGATCAGGAGCCCGGCCAAGAACATGTGGACGAGGACGAGACCCCACGGCAGGCCGGTGAAGTACTGCGTGAAGCCGACGACACCCTGCAGGAGTTCGACGGCGAGCAGCCAGGCGGCGAGCTTGCGCAGCGTCCGTGACGTCGCGGTCACGCGGGTCGCGATCACCAGGGCGATCGTGATCCCGAGCAGGCCGAAGACGACATCGGAGTGCAGTTGGCTGACCAGCTCGGGGTCGAAGCCGTTGCGGCCCGTCTCCGGATCGCCCGAGTGCGGGCCGGCGCCGGTGACAACGGTGCCGAGGGCAACAGTCAGCCAGACGGCCACCACCGAGGCGGTGGCGAGGGCGCGGACCACCGGGGGAGTGTGCGGGTACGGGCTGGTGCGCGACCGGCGCATCATCGAGACCGTCAGCGTGATGATGATCGGCGAGACCAGGAAGTGCGCCGAGACGATCCACGGGTTCAGGCCGGTGAGCACGCTGATACCGCCGATCACGCCCTGCAGCGGCACGCCGAGGGCGGCCGCGGTCGCCAGCCGGCGCAGGTCCCGCCGGACCGGGCGGTAGCGCATCACCACCAGCCAGGTGAGAATCGCGACGATCGCGACGACGAACCCGAGCATCCGGTTGGTGAACTCGATCGCGCCGTGGATACCGAGGGCGGCGTGCGGGACGTACGAGTCGTCGGTGCAGGACGGCCAGGTCGGGCAGCCGAGCCCGGAGCCGGTCAGGCGGACCAGACCGCCGGTGACCACGATGCCGATGTTCACCACGATCGATGCCCAGCCCCAGCGCCGGACGACGTCCAGGCTCGGCTCGGGCACCAGTCGCCAGAATCCGCTGACTGGCGCAGTCTCTTGGGGCGGGGTCTCGGTCGTCATCACCGGCACACTCTAAAGGTCAGTCCCATTTGAAGGTTCGTGAGACCAGGTAGCCCAGCACGCCGGCCCAGAGGGCGAGCGAGAGCGCGGCGGCCCACGGGATCACTCCTTCGACGGTCGAGTTCGCGATCCCGTTGGCGAGCGCGGCACTCGGCAGCAGCCGGACGACGCCCTGCAGGCCGGCCGGGTACTCGTCGACGGGTGTCATGATCGCGCCGCCCACGAGCAGCAGCAGGTACAGCAGGTTCGCCGCGGCCAGGGTCGCCTCGGCACGCAGTACGCCGGCCATCAGCAGACCCAGCGACGCGAACGCCGCCGTACCGCACAGGACCGTGAGGACGACGCCGAAGACGGCCTCGAATCCGCCGACCGGCTTCCAGCCGAGCGCGAACCCGGTGCCGATCAGGACGATCAGCTGGATGACCTCGACGATCAGGACCGCGCCGATCTTTCCCGCGAGCAGCCCGGTACGGGACAGCGGTGAGGCGCCCAGGCGCTTGATGACGCCGTACCGGCGCTCGAAGCCGGTCGCGATCGCCAGCGAGGTGAACGACGAGGACAGGATCGCGAGCGCGAGCACGCGGGGGACCGCTTCGTCGATCGGCCGGCCGCTCCCGAGCGGCAACCGCTCGCCGAGGCCGGTCCCGCCGAGGAGCAGCAGCAGACCGAGCGGGATCACCAGGGCGAGCAGCAACTGCTCACCGTTGCGGACGAGCAGCTTGAACTCCATCCGGGTGTGCGCGAGCACCTTCCGCGGCCAGGGCGCGCTGCCCGGGCTCGGGGCGTACGTCGCTGCGCTGCTCATCGCGTCTCCCGCTTCGGCGCGGTCAGCTCGAGGAAGACGTCCTCGAGGGACTTGGTGTGGTGTTCGGTGAGGGAGTCGGGGGTGCCGGAGGCGATCACCTTTCCGGACGACACCACGTGCACCTGGTCGGACAGCTGCTCCGCCTCGTCCATCGCGTGCGTCGTCAGCACCACCGTCACACCGTCGTCGCGCAGATCGCGGATCAGCTGCCAGATCTCGCGGCGGCCGTGCGGGTCCAGGCCGGTGGTCGGCTCGTCCAGGAACGCGATCTCCGGCCGTCCCACGATCGCCAGCGCGAACGACAACCGCTGCTTCTGCCCACCCGAGAGCCGCCGGTACGGCGTGCGCCCGCAGCTGCCCAGGTCGAGGCGCTCCACCAGGGCGGGCACGTCGAGCGGGTGGGTGTGCAGCGCGGCGACGTACCGGAGCATCTCGACCGCGCGGACGCCCGACCAGGCGCCGCCTTCCTGGAGCATCACTCCGATCTTCGGCATCAGCTCGTCGTGATCGGCGAGCGGATCGAGGCCGAGGACCCGGACGCTGCCCGAGTCCGGGCGCCGGAAGCCCTCACAGGTCTCCACGGTCGTGGTCTTGCCGGCGCCGTTCGGGCCGAGCACAGCCGTCACCGATCCGGCGGCTACGGTGAGGGTGAGACCGTCGACCGCGGTCTTCTCGCCGTACCGCACGACGAGGTTGTCGATCTCCACCGCGACTGGCACAAACGGCAGCATAGAGAACGGCCCGGAGTGACCTCGCTCACGGTCGGGTCCGGAGCCCCGCGTGGGCGCCCGAACCGGTTAGGGGACCCTTATTTGAAGGGTCCGGGGAATTACGCGACACTGATGTTGTGAAAACTCCTGCGACCGACCGAGCCGTGCCTCACGGCGCTGCCGGCGCGCGGGACGAGTCCACCCGGGACCGGGTCGCACGCTCGATCCTGACGAACGGGCCGTCCAGCGCCGCGGTGCTGGCGGAGCGGCTCGAACTCACCCCGGCGGCGGTTCGCCGGCACCTGGACCACCTGCTCGACGAGGGCCTGGTGGAGTCTCGCGAGGAGCGCGTCTACGGCCCCCGCGGCCGCGGCCGCCCGGCGAAGGTGTTCGTGCTGACCGACTCCGGCCGGCACGCCTTCCACCAGGCGTACGACGACCTCGCGGCGACCGCGATGCGGTTCATCGCCGAAGCGGGCGGTGACGACGCGATCACGGAGTTCGCCCGGCGCCGCGTCGCCGAGGTGGAGGAGCGGTACCGGGAGCTGCTTGCGCAGGCTCCGGAGAACCAGAAGGCGGAGGTGCTCGCCCAGGCGCTCACCGCGGACGGCTACGCGGCCTCCACGGCGAAAGCGGCGCACGGAGAGCAGCTCTGCCAGCACCACTGCCCGGTCGCGCACGTGGCCGAGCAGTTCCCCCAGCTGTGCGAGGCCGAGACCGAGGTGTTCTCGAGACTCCTCGGCAAGCACGTGCAGCGCTTGGCCACCATCGCCCACGGCGACGGTGTGTGTACGACGCATATCCCGGGTCCCAACCCGGTTCCCCCTGTATCCGACGGCGAAGCTGCGAGGACTACACGATGACGCAAACCGCTCACCCCGAACTGGAAGGCCTCGGCAACTACCAGTACGGCTGGGCCGACTCCGACGCCGCCGGTGCGGTCGCCCAGCGCGGCCTCAGCACCGACGTGGTGCGGGGCATCTCCGCGCTGAAGAACGAGCCGGAGTGGATGCTCGACCTGCGCCTGAAGGGCCTGAAGCTCTTCGACCGCAAGCCGATGCCGTCGTGGGGCGCCGACCTGTCCGGGATCGACTTCGACAACATCAAGTACTTCGTCCGCTCGACCGAGAAGCAGGCCACCTCCTGGGAGGACCTGCCGCCGGACATCAAGAACACCTACGACAAGCTCGGCATCCCGGAGGCGGAGAAGCAGCGCCTGGTCGCCGGCGTCGCCGCGCAGTACGAGTCCGAGGTCGTCTACCACCAGATCCGTGAGGACCTGGAGGCCCAGGGCGTCATCTTCCTGGACACCGACACCGGCCTGAAGGAGCACCCGGAGCTCTTCAAGGAGTACTTCGGCTCCGTCATCCCGGTCGGCGACAACAAGTTCGCCTCGCTGAACACCGCGGTCTGGTCCGGCGGCTCGTTCATCTACGTCCCCAAGGGCGTCAAGGTGGACATCCCGCTGCAGGCGTACTTCCGGATCAACACCGAGAACATGGGCCAGTTCGAGCGGACCCTGATCATCGTCGACGAGGGCGCCTACGTGCACTACGTCGAGGGTTGCACGGCGCCGATCTACAAGTCGGACTCGCTGCACTCGGCGGTCGTCGAGATCATCGTGAAGAAGGGCGCCCGCTGCCGCTACACGACGATCCAGAACTGGTCGAACAACGTCTACAACCTGGTCACCAAGCGCGCCACCTGCGAAGAGGGCGCGACCATGGAGTGGATCGACGGCAACATCGGCTCCAAGGTGACGATGAAGTACCCGGCCGTGTACCTGATGGGCGAGCACGCCAAGGGCGAGACCCTGTCGGTCGCGTTCGCGGGCGAGGGCCAGCACCAGGACGCCGGCTCCAAGATGGTGCACAACGCGCCGTACACGTCCAGCTCGATCGTCTCGAAGTCGGTGGCCCGCGGTGGCGGCCGGACGTCGTACCGCGGTCTGGTCGAGGTGGCGCCGGGCTCGCACCACAGCAAGTCCACGGTGCGCTGTGACGCGCTGCTGGTCGACACCATCAGCCGTTCGGACACCTACCCGTACGTCGACGTCCGCGAGGACGACGTGGCGATGGGTCACGAGGCAACCGTGTCCAAGGTCAGCGACGACCAGCTCTTCTACCTGATGAGCCGGGGCATGGCCGAGGACGAGGCGATGGCGATGATCGTCCGCGGCTTCATCGAGCCGATCGCCCGCGAGCTCCCGATGGAGTACGCGCTGGAACTGAACCGTTTGATCGAGCTGCAGATGGAAGGGGCCGTCGGCTGATGTCCGCCGCTGAAACCCTTGTTGCGACTGGCAACAAGGCGCACTCCCACGGGCCGGGTTCGCCCGTTCCGCTCCAGGCGCGCAGCGAGCGGCCGACGTCGTACGACGTCGCCGACTTCGCGGTGCCGAACGGACGCGAGGAGGAGTGGCGCTTCACGCCGGTCAAGCAGCTCAAGGCCCTGTTCGAGGACGCGGCCGGCACCGAGACCCCGAAGGTCGACGCGTCCGGTCCGGAGGGTGTCGTCTTCGAGACCGTCGCCGCGGATTCGCTCAAGGTCGGCAAGCCCCAGGACCGGTCCGCCGCCATCGCCTGGACGCACGCCGGCGAGGCGCTCGCGGTGCGGATCCCGGTCGAGGCCGAGCTGACCGAGCCGGTGCACGTGAACGTGGCAAGCCTCGGCGGCCGCGGCTTCAGCCACCTGATCGTCGAGGCCGGCCGGCACAGCCGCGCGATCGTGATCATCGATCACACCGGCGCGGGGGAGCTGAGCAGCAACGTCGAGGTCGTCGTCGGCGACGGCGCCGAACTCCGCGTGGTCAGCATCCAGCAGGCCGACCACGAGTCGATCCACCTGGCCCAGCACGACGCGCTGGTCGGGCGGGACGCGAAGCTCCACCATGTGGTCGTCACCCTGGGTGGCAAGATCGTCCGGATCGGCACCAACGTCCGGTACGCCGGGCCCGGCGGCGACGCGGAACTCCTCGGGGTCTACTTCGCCGAAGGCGGGCAGCACCACGAGAACCGGCTCTTCGTCGACCACGAGGCCACCAACTGCAAGAGCAACGTGCTCTACAAGGGTGCGCTCGCCGGTGACCACGCCCGCTCGGTGTGGATCGGCGACGTGCTGATCCGGGCCGCGGCCGAGGGCACCAACACGTTCGAGCTGAACCGCAACCTGGTGCTCACTGACGGCGCCCGCGCCGACTCGGTGCCGAACCTGGAGATCGAGACCGGCGAGATCGAGGGCGCCGGCCACGCGTCCGCGACCGGCCGCTTCGACGACGAGCAGCTGTTCTACCTGCAGGCCCGCGGCATCCCCGAGGACGCGGCCCGGCGGCTGGTGGTGTCCGGCTTCTTCAACGACATCATCGGCAAGATCGGCGTACCCGAGGTCACCGAGCACCTGCACGACGTGATCGAGGAGAAGCTGGCGCGGGCCGCGGAGTTGAGCGCATCGGCCAAGGCGGTCGTCGGGCAGTGAGAGTGACACGATGAGCGACACGTTCGAGCGCGCCTGCGCCGCCGCCGACGTCCCCGACGAGGGAGTGATCCCGGTCGAGGTCGGCGGTGTGGAGGTCGCGGTCGTGAAGAGCGAAGGACAGTACTTCGCGGTGCGGGACGAGTGCTCGCACGCGCAGATCCAGCTGTCCGAGGGTGACGTCGGCGAGTGCGAGATCGAGTGCTGGCTGCACGGGTCCCGTTTCGACCTGCGCACCGGCGAGCCGACCAGCCTGCCGGCGTACGACCCGGTGCCGATCTACCCCGTGCGCCTCGACGGCGACGACGTACTCGTCGACGTGAAGAACCCCCTGAACCAGCAATCCTTGTAAACCAGACGGAGATAGAGAAACTCATGGCGACACTCGAGATCCGCGACCTGCACGTGTCGGTCGACACCGAGAACGGCCCCAAGGAGATCCTGCGCGGCGTCGACCTGACCATCGCGGCCGGTCAGACGCACGCGATCATGGGCCCGAACGGCTCCGGCAAGTCGACGCTGGCGTACTCGATCGCCGGGCACCCGAAGTACAACATCACCAGCGGTACGGTGACGCTGGACGGCGAGGACGTGCTCGACATGGCCGTCGACGAGCGCGCCCGGGCCGGCCTGTTCCTGGCGATGCAGTACCCGGTCGAGGTGCCGGGTGTGTCGGTGGCGAACTTCCTGCGGACCGCGAAGACCGCGATCGACGGCGAGGCGCCGAAGCTGCGTACCTGGGTCAAGGACGTGAACAAGGCGCTGTCCGACCTGGACATGGACCCCAGCTTCGGTCAGCGCAACGTCAACGAGGGCTTCTCCGGCGGTGAGAAGAAGCGCCACGAGATCGTCCAGCTGGAGCTGCTGAACCCGAAGATCGCGATCCTCGACGAGACCGACTCCGGCCTCGACATCGACGCGCTGAAGATCGTCTCCGAGGGCGTCAACCGGTTCGCGTCCCAGGGCGACAAGGGTGTCCTGCTGATCACCCACTACACGCGGATCCTGCGCTACATCAAGCCGGACTTCGTGCACGTCTTCGTCGACGGCCGCGTCGCCGAGGAGGGTGGCCCGGAGCTCGCCGAGGAGCTGGAGGCCAACGGCTACGAGCGCTTCCTCAAGGCAGGCGCCAAGTGACCGACGCCCGGACGTTCAGCAGTCCCTTGGACCTGCAGTCGGTCCGGGCGGACTTCCCCATCCTGAGTCGTGAGCTCGCGGGTGGATTTCCCTTGGTCTACCTGGACTCTGCGAACTCTTCGCAGAAGCCGCGCCAGGTGGTCCAGGCGATCGAGGACCACTACCTGATCCACAACGCCAACGTGGCCCGCGCCATGCACCAGCTCGGTGCCGAGGCGACCGCGGCGTACGAGGGCGGCCGGGACAAGGTGGCCGCGTTCATCGGCGCGCCGTCGCGTGACGAGATCGTCTTCACCAAGAACGCCTCCGAGGCGCTCAACCTGGCCGCGCACACACTCGGCGCGTCGCTCAAGCCGGGCGATGTCGTGGTGGTGTCCGAGATGGAGCACCACAGCAACATCGTCCCGTGGCAGCTCGCGTGTGAGCGGACCGGCGCGACGCTGAAGTGGTTCGGCGTCACCGAGGACGGCCGGCTGGACCTCAGCAACATCGAGGAACTGCTGACCGAGAACACCAAGGTCGTCGCGCTGACCTGGGTGTCGAACGCGCTCGGCACGATCAACCCGATCACCGACATCGCCGCCAAGGCGCACGCGGTCGGCGCGACCGTCGTCGTCGACGCCTCGCAGGCCGTTCCGCAGTTCCCGGTCGACGTGTCCACGCTGGGCGCCGACCTGCTGGTCTTCACCGGCCACAAGGTCGTCGGCCCGACCGGCGTCGGCGTCCTCTGGGGCCGGTACGAGCTGCTCGCGTCACTGCCGCCGTTCCTCGGCGGTGGCGAGATGATCGAGGTCGTCCGGATGACCGGTTCGACGTACGCCGCCCCGCCGGCCCGGTTCGAGGCCGGTACGCCGCCGATCGCGCAGGCGGTCGGACTCGGTGCGGCCGTGGACTACCTGTCCGGGATCGGCATGGACAAGATCGCCGCGCACGAGCACGCGATCGTCGAGTACGCGCTCGAGGGGCTGAAGACGGTCCCCGGCCTGAAGCTGCTCGGACCGACCGACGCGACGGACCACGGCGGCGCGATCAGCTTCGCGCTCGAGGGCGTCCACCCGCACGACGTGTCGACCGTGCTGGACACCCGCGGGATCGCGGTGCGCGCCGGGCACCACTGCGCGCGGCCGGTGCACGAGCGGTTCGGAATGCAATCGTCGACCAGAGCGTCTTTCTATCTGTACACGACACCTCAGGAGATCGAGGCACTCGTGGACGGCCTCGGATTCGTGCGCTCGTACTTCAAGCGTGCTTGAATTTAGACCCAGCAAGGTGGACTGACTATGCAGCTCGACAGCCTCTACCAGGAGATCATCCTGGACCACTACCGCACCCCGCACCACGCGGGGCTCGCGGAACCGTACGACGTGGAGGTGCACCACGTGAACCCGTCCTGCGGGGACGAGGTCACGCTCCGGGTCGAACTCGACGGCGACACCGTGAAGGCCGTCACCCACGACAGCGTCGGCTGCTCGATCAGCCAGGCGGCCACGTCGGTGATGTCGGACCTCGTGATCGGCAAGCCGGTGGCCGAGGGGATGGCGACGTACGAGAAGTTCCTCGAACTGATGCAGGGCCGGGGGAATGTCGAACCGGACGAAGAGGTTCTGGAGGACGGCGTCGCGTTCGCGGGCGTCGCGCAGTTCCCGGCCCGGGTGAAGTGTGCACTGCTGGGCTGGTCGGCCTGGCGGGACGCCACCGCACAAGCCCTGGCCGCAAACCAAGGAGTGAGTAATGCCTGACCAGACCGACGAGAAGATCGAGCTGCCCGAGGTCGACCTCGACGCGGCCCAGGCTGCACAGGCGGGAACGACGCCGGCCAAGGTCGAGGACGTCAACGAGGCCCTCAAGGACGTCGTCGACCCCGAGCTCGGTATCAACGTGGTCGACCTGGGCCTGATCTACGGCATCACCGTCGACGACACCAGTACGGCGATCATCGACATGACGCTGACGTCCGCGGCCTGCCCGCTGACCGACGTGATCGAGGACCAGACCCGGATGGCGCTGGACGGCCTCGTCAACGACTTCCGGATCAACTGGGTCTGGATGCCGCCGTGGGGCCCGGAGAAGATCACCGACGACGGCCGCGACCAGCTGCGCGCCCTCGGCTTCAACGTCTGAGGGTTCGACAGTCTGAGTGTTTCCGCAGTGCGAGAGCCCGGGCCAGGTGGCCCGGGCTCTCGCAGCTGTTCAGAACGGTGGCGGTCCGACGATCTGGATGGCGCCGGTCTGCTCGGCCACGTCCCGGATCCGGTCGAAGTCGACCGGGACCGGCAGGCTCCCCTCCGGAGCGGGGTCGCCGGCGAGCCGGAAGAACGCCTCGTCCGTGCCGGGTGTCAGGAGCGTCAGGAGTCTGGCTGCCGGGGAGACGACCGCGAAGGCGTGCGGTACGCCGCGGGGAATCACCGCGACCCCACCGGCCGAGAGGCCGCGCTTCTTTCCGTCGAGGTCGAGCAGGATCTCTCCGTCGAGCAGGTAGAACGTCTCGTCCGACGCCGGGTGGATGTGCAGCGGCGTCACCTTGCCCTGCTCGCCGGCGAACTCGAACAGCAGGAACGCGCCTCCGGTCTCCGCCGCGGTCGCCAGCCAGGTCAGCAGACCGCCGCCGCTGAACCACTGCCGTTCGCCCTCGCCGTGATCGCGGACCGTCGCAGCCAGTGTGGTCATGTCGCATACCCCTCCGATTCGTGGGACTCGAGTCCCATTACGAAAGTAAGGTACCGTGTATGCCATGTCAACGGCGTACGAGCAGTCCGGCCGGACCCGGCAGAAGCAGCGCACGCGTAATGACCTGATCGCCGCCGCTCGCGAGCTGATCACCCAGGGCGGGTCGGCCCCGACGGTCGAGGAGGCTGCCGCGGCCGCCTCGATCTCGCGGACAACGGCGTACCGGTACTTCCGCAGTCAGGCCGAGCTGCTCGCCGCCGCGCACCCGGAGGTCGAGCTCACCTCCTTGCTGCCGGCCGGCAGCGGCGACGACCCCGAGACTCGGCTGCTGGCGGTCGTGGGAGCGTTCATCGAGATGCTGCTGAAGTTCGAGCCGCAGCAGCGCACGATGCTCCGGCTGTCGCTCGAGCCGTCCTCGCAGCCGGATCAGCTGCCGCTTCGGCAGGGACGCGGTATCGGCTGGTTCGAGGACGCGCTCGCGCCGGCCCGGGACAGGTTGTCCGAGGCCGCCGTCCACCGGCTCGCCATCGCCGTGCGCAGTGCTGTCGGTATCGAGGCGCTGGTCTGGCTCGTCGACGTGGCGGGATTGAGCCGCGACGATGCCGCGGACGTGATGCTGTCGTCTGCGCGCGCGATCGTGCGCGCGGCACTGTCCGAGGGCGATGACGCATGACGCGCACCGTTCACGTTGCGCCGGAGCGGTTGGACAGGTGGCTGACCGGCTTCGGCGAACGGCACGGTGAGGTCGTGTACGACGTGACGCCGACGAGCGTCACGCTGACGGCCGAGGACGGCGAGTCCGCCGTCGTCACCGTGCCTTTCGAGCCCCTCGCGGAGTTGTCCCGCGCGGGGCTCGTGGCGCATGTGCTCACCGAGCGGCGCCTCGGTGTCCTGCTTGTCCGGCGCGGCGGCTACGGCGCGGGAGTGTTTGCCGGCGGCAAGCTTCTCGACTCGAAGGTCGGGTCGCGGCACGTGCAGGGGACGACCAAGGCGGGCGGCTGGTCGCAGCAGCGGTACGCGCGCCGGCGGGACAACCAGGCGCGCGAGGCGTTCGCGGCGGCCACCGAGGTCGCGGTGCGGATCCTGGCGCCGGCGAAGCTCGACGTACTGGTGTGCGGGGGAGACCGGCGGGCCGTCGACACGGTGCTCGACGATCCCCGCCTGAAGGAGCTGGCCGGGTTGGTGCGGCCGCCGTTCCTCGGCGTACCGGACCCGAAACAGAAGGTGCTCGAGCAGGCCGGCGCCGACGCTCGGGCGATCCGGATCGACCTGTCTCAGTCCGAGTAGCTGTCCCTGACGACGAGCAGCCGGTCCAACCGGAAGCGCCCGGGGTCGCGTTCCCGCTCGGCCCGTCCGGCGTCCGTCCAGAACGCTTCGTCGGGCACGGCATCGCCGGCCGGCGGGATGAACTTCAAGACCTCCTGCACGGCCTGGCGGGCATAGGCCATCACGGCACGGGCCGCCGCGGACCGGTCGCCGGCCGGTACCTGGCCGGCGATCCAGTCGGCGACCGCCAGCCACTGCCCGGCGTCGACCAGCTCCGACGGTTCCGGTCCGCCGAAGGTCGCACTGTCGTCGAGAAGTCCTTGGTACGGCGGTGAGAACAGGTACTCCCGCTCGGAGCCGCAGCGCGCGCACGCGCCGACGTACCGCAGCGCTCCGTCGTGGAGATCGTGCTGCCACTCGGCTTCGTCCGAGCCGCAGTCCGGGCAGGCAGTGAGGTCGAGGTAGAGCATCACCTCGGTCGTCGTCCGCGCGATCGCGTACGGCGGGTCGTAGTCGCTCAATCGATCGCCATCCCGGTCGCGGGGTTGGCGGTGTGGCCCCGGCGCATCGGCGCGCTCGTGGTCCGGGTGCGACTCATCCGCGAGTCGGTTTCGGCGAGTGCGGCCGCCGGGATGCCGCGCTGTTGCAGTGCCTCGACGACAGCGCTGGTGAACCGCCGCTCTGGAGCGTCCGGTGTGTGCAGGGCCCTGAGATCGACGCGGCCCTCGGCGAGGAGCGCGAGCCGCGGATGCAACGTGGCGAACGCCGCCGCGAAACCACGATCGCCCCGGCCGGTCATGGTGCCGTCCGGATGGGCAACGTAGACGGTTCGCCGGCCGTTCGCCTCACGGACCGCCAGCCGGACGTTGACGTCCTCGCGCCGGGCCTGGTCGAGGGCGTCGACCAGCGGCTGGTACGGGTGCTGCTCATCGGCGTTGACGTTCACCTGGACGGTCCGGACCCGGGCGCTCTCGGTACCGGCGGTCTGACCGGACTCCATCCTGGCCCGCATCGCGTCGTACTCGTGCCGGTACATCGTCAGGTAGGCCTCGCCGGACGCCGCCCGCCGCAATGTGTCGGCGCGCTCGACCTTCGGCTGCTTGCGCCGGCCGAGGCGGAGCCGCTCGAAGTCCAGGTGGTAGTCCACCCGCACCTTGACCGTGACGACCTGCCCGGACTGGTACACCCCGGTTTCATGGCGAGCACCGACGGTCCCGGTGTCCTGATCGCTGACCCTCCGGCTGCTCGTCGCGCTGACGCTGAGCTCGCCGCCCGGCGTACCGGTTCCGATCGTCCGGGAACCGGGCAGCAGCCGGTTGCTGCGTGCGGTCAGTTGGCTGACTCGGAGCGCGCGGGAGTTCTCACCGAGCTGGGTGGTCGACTCCTCGTCCGGATCCGAGACCAGCTCCAGACCCGAGACCTCGGCGCGGACCCTGATCGCGACCACCCGCGCGCTGTCCCCGGGAACGGCGAGCGGGACGAGCTCGTACCCCGACGCGCCGGCCATCTCCTGGAACGCGACCATCCGGTTCGCGCCGCCGAGCCGCGACTCCAGCGTCGTGGCATGCATCCGGACCCCTTCGGGCCTGAGCAGATCCAACTCACCGAGACGAGCACAGGCAGCCTCGAACAAGGTGTTGTCCTCGGCAGCACCGCTCAGGTACGGCTGGGTGCCCTCAGGGAGGTAGTGCTCGGGCAGGACAACAGGCCGGTGATCTGAGACCTTGAGGTCGTGCTGCGGGGGAGCTGAGTCGAGCACCGACTCCGGAACGGCCAGACTCATGCGCCCGCTGGCCTGCCGGCGCGTCGTGGATGCGGACTTCCCACCGGGTTCCGCCGAGTCCTCGACCTCGATGAACAGCTCGTAGTCCCGTTCGACCCGAGCCGTCGCGATCGCCAGCCCGGTCCTGATCTCGGTGGTGGAGTCGCTGCTCGCCGCGGTCGTGGAGGTGCTGAGCTCCGCGCCGACTCCCGCCGTCGCCGGGATCGCATCGGAACCCGAGAGGTCGAGCGTGCCGCCGTACGACGTGCCCTCGGTCCGGCTGCGGCTGCGGTCGCGCAGGTTCCACAGCTGGACAAGGCCGAACCCGTTCCCGCTCTGGGCCTTCGTCCCACCGGCCTCGGTACTCGGTTCGCCGACGAACCTCAACCGCACCCGGACCCGGAGATTGCGGGTGTTCGAACCGACGCGGACCGGGAACTCGCGGACGAAGCCCCGCGGATCGAGCATGTCGTCCAGCTGGTTCCGCCAGCGGGTGCCGGCGAGATCGCCGCGCAGTGCATTGACCAGGACGGGATCGTCCAGCGCCTGCGGGGAGTGCTCCGCGACGGCTGCGCAGACCTCCCGGAAGGTGTCGGTGTCGTTGCCGTCCCGGTCCTGCAGCGACGCGCGGTCGACCTGCGCGGCGCCCATCATCCGGTCGTAGTGGCGGGGGAGTTGCGGCACGATCCGCTGCCGGGCGAGGTCTTCGGCCCGGATCAGCACGGCGGCGAGCCGCTCGTCGGGGTGCGCCGGAAGCCCGACCGCTTTCCGAACCGTGTCGACCAGCACTTCGTCGGTGTGGCCGGCCGCGAGACCCTCGGTCGCGCCCCGCCGGTCGATCCGGTAGCGCCGCAGCAGCGCGGTCGTCGTACGGCGTGGGAGAACGAGGTTGCCGTTGATCACTCGCTCGACCGCGTCGGAGACCTGCGACAGCGGGAGGTCCAGGTCGCGTCGTCCGTACGACTGCAACGCGTCGCGCTCGGGAAGTGTCAGGAGTACGGCGCCATTCTCGAGCGGGATCTGCCGCGGCGCGGCACCGCCCGACCGGAGCTGCGCTTCCAGGACGAGATCGCCCCAGAACTGGTAGTGCTGTCCGTCCCGCATCAGCGTCCGCTCGACGCCGGTGGTGGCCGACTCGGCGGCGCTCGACGAGACGGTGGTCGTACGGGTCAGCCCGATCGAGCCACCGAGCGACTGCCCGTCGGCAGCCACCGTGCCGGTGCCTCCATTGATCCCCGCGGTCGCGGCGGCTGACACGCCGGCGGTACTGCCGGTGGTCGCGAGGGTGACGTTGAGTTCGGCGACGATCGGCTGCCCGCTGCCGACGTACCTGAGGTTCTCGACCCGGGTGGTGAGGCTCAGGGCGGACGGGCGCGGCGTGAGACCGCGTTGCCGGATCGCCTCGAGTGCGTCGGACGGTACCGAACCGACGGCCAGGCCGGTGCGGTACTCGGAGGTGAGGAGCTCGGGCCGGGCGATGAGGTTTCGTGGGGCCAGGAACCCGCTGAGGTGGTGCAGAGCGGAGCTGTTCTCGCGGCCGAGGCTGGGTACGGCGGCGGTCAGCCGGGCGATCGGGTCCCGGGCGTCGAGATGGTGGATGGTTGCCGTCTGCAACAGATTGGGTTCGACGCGGCCGGGTACGGCGAGCGTGGTGTGCTCGGCTCCGCGGCAGAACTCGCTGTCGAGCCAGACGCGGGCACTGCCCTCGGAGGAGGCCACCGCCACCGCCGTACCGGTCGAGGTGATCTCGCTGACCGTGATCGTGTGCGGGACGTCGAACACCGCCACCTGCGAACCCGATTCGGCCACCGTCATCCGGTACGAGCCTCGGCTGGACGACCAGCCGAGCGAACGGCCTCGTGACGTGCGGCCGACCGATGCGCTCACCTTCGGTGTGGCCCCGGCCTCCCCAGGAGCCGGTGCGTTGCTCAGACCCAGCTGTGCCGACCACGGCAGACTCTGCGCCCGGCTGCCGGTACGTCCCGACGTACTGACGCCGATGTCGACGTTGACGACCATGTCGTTGTCCGCGACACCGATCGGCGTCACGCGGTCGAAATGCTGCTCGAGGGCGATCTGGTACGACCGGACCCGCGGCGGCTGGCCGGTGCGGTGCTCGGTGAGCTGGAATTTCAGCCGGTCCTGCGCCGCGTGGTCGTAGCCGGTCTCCAGCCGGTGTTTGGCGATCTGCTGGCACGCGCGTTCCCAGTTCTCTGCCTGGCTGAGGACGACGGCGGGGTCCTGACCTGCGAGGGCCGTCGGCAGCGGGCGACCGTGGTCGTCGAGCGGCGGGATCATGCCCTGCCGCGACAGGTGCTTGAGGAAGTCGTGCAGAGCGTCGTCCGCGCCGGTCAGTTCCCGGATCATCGCCGGTCCGGCACCGCGGAGCTGCCCCGGGCCGTTGCCGAGCCACGTCGGGAGTTGCAGGGGAGCGTCGGTCGGCTGCGGGTCCCCGCGCAGGAGGAGCTTGCCGTCCGTACCACGTCGTACATTGCCGTCCGGGTCCCGGAGCAGAGCCGCGGCGGGGACCGGGAGTCCGTAGCGGAACGCGTCGCGCTCCGCCATCCGCAGACAGGCCTCGCCGGCGCCCTCGGTCGTGAACGATTCGCCGCCGTCGAGGCGGTGGATCGTGACCTTGTGCCGCAGCTGCAGCTTCACACCGACGGTCGGTGCCACCCGCTGGGTGCTCCAGCGGCTGCCCAGGTCGGCGGTCGACGCGGTGTCGTCGTGGCTGGTGTTCCGGCCCGCGTGCGCTGCCGGACCGAGATCCGCGGTCGTCGAGCCCAGGTCGAAGATCGGCATACTCGCCGTGACGCCGTTGGTGCGCGACGAGCTGACCGATTGGCTACCGGACGCGCCTGAGTTGCCGACGCGCCAGAGTTCGAGTTTGTGGTCCGGCGAGCTGTCGCTGGTCAGCTCGGCGGACTCCAGGTCGGCGACCGTCTCCAGCTGGGCCCAGGCAACCGGTCGACCGCCCTCGGTGATCAGGCGCCAGACACCGCCCGGGCGGGTGGTCTCGTCCAGCCGGGTCATCCCGTCCTCGACGATCAGACCGCGGATCCGGTCGTGTCCGACCCGATCGAGGGAGCCGAGCCGCTCCCGCAGCTCCACCATGGTCCGGTCGCAGAGGTCGTTGAGGCCGTCGACCCGGGTCGCCATGTGCTCAGGCATCGCGGTACGGCGTTCCGCGGCCAGCCCGAGTGTCTCCAGGTCGGTTGTCTCGGTCGGCGGCGGAACTGTGTAGGTGTGGATGTACCCGAGGTCGAGGGTCGTCGCGTCGCGGTCCTTGCCGGCGTCGACGACGTTGGGCGGTGACCAGTCGGCGGTGGCCGACTCGCGGATCCGCCAGATCCAGCGGGGCCGGTCCGAGCGGTACCGCAGGAACTCACCGCGGAGCGCCTCGACCGCACCCGTCTGGGCGAACTCGGTCGCCCCGCCGCTGACCGTCCGGCCGCGGCCGCGACTCAGCTCGACGCCGGGCGCTACAAGCGTGGCGGCCGCCTTCAGCTTGCTGGTGTCCGGCAGCATTTCCGTCACGGTTCGGAGGTTCGCGGTGGCCGTCGCGCCGGAGTTCTGGGCCGCGGCGGTCGCGACGCTGAAGCCACCCTGGACCACCTGCCCCACCTGGGCCTCGTCGATGGTCAGCGGGCTGTCCAGCACCTCGTGAAGCTCGCCGGGATCCAGCTGGAGGTGGATCTGCAGCAGGTCGTCCGCGTCCGCGCGCGACTCGTTCTCGATCGTCAGCACGAAGCCGTCGGGCGAGAGGATCCGGCGACTCTCACCCCGCAGCGTCCGGTGCAGGACGTCCGGCGTGAACACATACCGCCCCGCCACCGCCTCGTTCAGCTCCCGGCACAGCGCACTCAGATGCGGAAGCCGCCCAACCGGAAGCCCGTTGTGCTGCACGCCCTTCGCCGGAAGAGTGGCCGCACTCGCCACCTCATACGCCCGCACGGCCGCCTCCGGATCGCCTCCTGCGGACAGCGTGCGGTACGCCTCGGCGGCGGTGCGGGCTTGAGCTGCTGCGGTTGTGCAGAGGGTTGCGATCTGGGTGTGGCGGTCGGCTACTCGTAGGCGGGCGACGGCTCGGACTCGGAGGCGGCGGGCTCGTTCGTTCGAGGACGCGTCCTGGGCCTCGGACTCGTCGTCCGCCGCGGCGAACAGCTCGGCTGCCTGGTCGCGGGCGGCTGCCGCACTTACGGTGCGTACGTCGGCGCGCTTGGCGTGATCCGCTGCCGCGGACTCGAGGTCCGCGATCTGCCGCCGCACGCGTGCTTGGAAGCGTTCCTGCGGAGTGGTCGGCGGCGTCTGCTGCGTGTCAGGTGCGACGACCTGTACGCCGGCCCACGGCACGCTGGGTGCGGGGTGACCGCCGTGCCGGATGGCTCCGGACAGGTTGGTCAGGTCGGTCTCGACCTCGCCGAGCGGGCGGACCCCCAGACCGGCCCGCGTGTCCCGCCATTCCACGCTCAGCCGACGAAACTCCTCGTACTGCGCCTCCGCCCGACGATCCCGCAGTACCCGATGCGCCCGGCCCTTCGCCCGGACCTCGTCCACGAGCCGCCGAATCGGCCCGAAGAACCCACCACCCACCGCACGCCCGGCGCCACCACTCGATTCGTGCCGCCCGCCCACCGAACGCCGCACCCGCCCGACCGGCTGGGGTGAGGGCATGCGGTTGGCGTCGTGGGACAGGGCGCGGGCGTTGGCCACCAGGTCTGCGGCGAACGGCCGGTTCGAGCTCTCGGAGCGGGCGCGGGCGCTGGTCAGCCGTCGGAGGTCGGTCTCGGTCTCGAGGCGGTTGCCGTCGAGCAGGTCATGCAGCAAGGCCTGCGCCTCGCGCTGTTGCGCCGCAGGCAGTCCCGGCAGATCGAGCAGCGCATCGAGCCCTCCAGTCGCACCGTCCGCCGCACGCCCACCACGCACCAGCTCCAGCTCGGCCCCGGCGAACGCCACCGCCTCGGCAACCAGCCGATCATCGCCGACCGCAGCCGCTCGCCGCGTGAGCCGACGCTCGAGCCGATTGAGCGCCTTCCGAGCCAGCCGTTCACGAGAGTGCCGCAACCGCAGCGTGCCGTCGCGCAGTGCGAGCGCCTCGGGCGCCACCACGCCGACCGCGAGCCCGAGCGCCTGACGCGCGCGAACCCGTGGGTCGGCCTCCGTGCTCGCAGCAGACGTCAACGAAAATCTCCCCGTTCGGATCACCGGACGGGGAGATTAGCAACCAGTTGTTCGTTTTCTCGCCACAAATCCCACCAGAAGGATTAACAATCACCGGTGGGGTTTGTCACATCATGAATCGCTGTACAACGCCCGAAAGTCCGCCAGCGTGCCGGCGTAGTACTCGAGGTCGTCTTCCAGCCTCGCGCGGCTGACCAGATACGGGTCACGCGCCTTCGCGTCGGCGCCGAAGCTGGTCCAGATCTCCGAGTCAGGCACCGCGTCGCCGCCGTTGGTACCTTCCGGCAGCGACTTCATCGCCTCCCGGATCGCCTCGGCGGCAAGCTCCCAGCCGAGCTCGACGTGATAGCGCGCCTGGCCGGGCTGACCGTCGTACGCCATATCGGCCGCGATCGTGCGATCGGCGTACAAGTGCCCGACAACCGCCCACTCCGCCGCGTCGACCAGCTGCGACCGGCCCAGTCCCCAGTGCGCCCCGAGCCGCGTGGACGAGTGCTGTGACGAGTACGGGATGGTGATCTCGCCGATCGGCGACCGGTAGGTCCAGGCGTCCGGGCCCTCGACGAGGTTGTCGCCCAGCTCGAAATCGGGGGCGGGCGCCAGCACCTCACCCGGTTGCGGTCCGGCCTGTGCGGTCTCCAGCGCGACGTAGATCTGGGCCTCCCACAGGGTCCGTGCGATCGGCATCGGTTATCTCGCTCCTGTCTGGCTGATCTCTCTACCCAGCTCGGCATACGCGTCCCGCGTCACCAGCAACCGGTCGAGCCGGAAGCGCCCCGGCTCCGCGGCACGCACCGCCTGACCTTCCGGCGTCCAGAACTCGTCGTCCGGTACGGCGTCCGCGCCGGCCGGAACGAACTTGATCACCTCGGCGACGGCGGCCTGCGCGATGGCCAGCACCCTACCGGCCTCGACGGGATCCGTGGGGACGGCCGCCGCGGCGGTGTCGGCGACGTCCAGCCACTGGCCCGCATCGAGGATCTCGGACGGCTCCGGACCGCCGAACGTCGGCCAGCCGCGCACCGGTGTCTCGTGCGCGGGCACCCCGAACAGGTACTCGCGTTCGGCCGAACACACCGGGCAGATCGCGGCGTAACGGGACGCCAGGTCACCGTCGACCTGGACCAGGGCCTGCTCCCACGGCGCGTCCGCCGTTCCGCAGTCCGGGCACGGATGCAGCTCCAGGTACAGCTGCGCCTCGTCCCAGGTGCGTGCCACCGCGAATGCCATCAAGCCCCTCTCGTCCACCAGATTCCGGCCTCACCATGATCGGCTCACGGCCCGGACAGCGACGGCCCGTGGCCGGTTTGTGCAATGGTCCGTCCGGCCGCGCCACCCTGCGACGTCCGCGAGCCTTGGTTGGACGCCTCCGGCAGCGTCCGCGCGGCCGTCGTGTAGTCGAGGGCTTTGAGCATGTCCCGCGGCACGCCGGTCTTCTCCAGTGCGGCGGTCACCTTCGCGCTGAAGCTGCCGTCCGGTGCCGACGTGTTGTAGAGCTCCCGCAGGTCGACCCGGCCCTGGGCGATCAGCGCCAGGTTCGGGTTCAGGCTCGTGAACGCCGCCGCGAAACCGCCGTCGCGGTCGCCGACGAGGCGCGCCGGGATGTTCCGTTCGCGGTCGGCGGGAAGGGCCATGTACTTCCGCTCGGTGCCGTCGGCCTGCTGGACCAGCAGCACCACGGGCTTGCCTCCGGTCCTGGCCCGGTCGAGGGCGTCGAGCAGCGGGCGGTACGGCTGGTAGACGGCGCCGTCCTTGCCCTGCGTGTACTCGGTCGCGACGATGTCCGGCGGCCCGAACTCAGCCGGCATCGCCTCCAGTCGCGCGTTCGCCAGTACGGCGTCGAGCGACGTGCCGGTCTCCATCTGCCGGAGTCCCTCGAGGTACTGGTGCCGGAGCATCCGGACGAACACCTCGCCGCGGGCCACGTCCGGCAGGTTGGTGGACTTCTTCACGACCGGCTCGCCCCGGCCGTTGTCGGTGGTGGTCCGGACCGTGGCGTCGTACACCACCGGGATCCGGACCGTGACCATCTGACCCTCGAGGAACCGGCTGCCCTCGAGCCGGGTGCCGCTGGCATCCGACGACTGCTCCTTGACCTGTTCGCCGATCGAGCCGCTGACCGAGACGAGTCCGCCGTCGACGCCGCCGGACGCGGTGAGCGGGGTCAGCCGGTTGCTGCTGCTGGACGAGCGGTACACCTCTTGCCGCCGCCAGACCCGGCCCGCCTGACCCTCGAGCGACGGTCCGTGCAACTCCCAGCCGACCGCGGTCGCGTTGATCTTGACGCTGACCATCGTCCGCCCGTTGCCCGGCTGCGCCATCGGCTGCAGCGCGATGCCGTCGCCGAGCAGCCGTCCGGCCTTCGCCTTCAGCGCGCTCGGCTTGAGGTTCGACCGGATCAGATGCCGGTACTCCGCGGTGCCGCGCCGGCCGAGGACGCCGGGCTGCTCGAGATAGGCGGTCAGGTTCTCGGCCAGTTCGTTGCGTCGGCCGGCGCCCTTCGCGTGCAGCGCCACCCGCATCGGGACGGCGCCTTCCGGCAGCCGGATCGGGCGGTGCTCGACGCGATCCTCGAGTTCCGGCCCGGTCTCGATCCGCGGGCCGTCCATCAGGTCGCCGCGGGGGACCCACTGGACCAGGTCCGCGCGGAGCTCACGAGGTTCGGAGACGCTGGTGACGTCGGCCGGGTCGATCCGGCCGAGCTTCCAGCGGGCACTGGCCATCGCGGCCGCGCCGGCATTGCGGACCCTGACGACCCTGGTCGTGAACACGACCGTCTGATGCGTCTTGACCGGGTCGAAATGGCCCAACCGGTCGATCCCGGCGTTCTGCACGCCGTCGCCGCCCGTGTGGGACGTGGTCTGGTCCGTCGAGACCCCGCCGGAGCCGTCGCCGAGGGCGGTAGGAGTCTTGCCGTCGACACCGGCGGAGACCGTCACGGTGTGGGCGGCCGACCGGTCGAGTTGCTCGTAGTCGTAGTTCTGGTCGACGCTGCCGGCCTCCTCCTTCGGGATGTCGGGGGTCCCGTCCGGCTTGTCCGGAACGTTCTCGATGGTGCGCTCGCCCTCGGTCCGGAGCTCCACCTGGACGAAGAAGACGTCCGGCCGTTCCTGCCCCTGGATCGGCACCTCGATCGGGACCTCGAAGCCGTCCGCGCCGAACATGTCCTCGAGGTGGCCGTGGAAGTTCCCCGGCTTCAGGTCGATGTCCAGGGCGCTCTGGAGCAGCCGGCTGGCGTTCCGCAGCCCGGGAGCGAGGGCGTCGAACTGCGGCTCGACCAGGGTCCGCAGGTCGACCCGCTGGTCGGTGCCTTCGACGGTGAGCGACTCGATCTTGGCCGCTCCCTGGCTGTCCTCGTACGCCTGGGAGGTGCTCATGACACGGCGGACGCGCGCCTTTTCTTCGACACTCTTGGCGGTCGCTTCCAGTTCCGCGTCGGCGGTCGAGGCCCCCACGGCCGGGGACCGGGTGTTCTCCCGCAGCTTCGCGGTCAGACGCTCGACCGGGTGCTCGGCGGCCAGGCCGGTGGTCACGCCGGCCTTCTCCTGCTGGTAACGGCGCAGGAAGCCGCCCGCGACGCGGTGACTGATCGGCAGCCTGTCGTTCAGGTACCGCTCAGCGGCGTCGGACGCCACCCAGAGCGGCAGATCGAGCTTGCGGGCGGCGTACAGATCCAGCGCTCGCCGCTCGGCCATCGCCTTCTGCGCCAGCGCGTCCGGCAACGGGACCGACTTGATCACCTGACCGTTGTGCACGATGTCGGCGGTCATCCTGTAGCGCTCGATGAACTCGTGGTGCGTGCCCGGATTGATGAGCAGCCGCTCGTCGCCGGAGGTCTCGCTGGTCGTGGTGGACTGCGACCGGCCGCCGGTGCGTCCGGCCGACAGGTTCCCGGAGGTGGCGGCGCCGCCGGCCTCCACCAGTCCGCCCCCGACGTCGCCGCTGACGCCGCCCGAGGCCGACGTACCCGATGTGGAGCCGACGTCTGTCATCGTGAAGTTGATGTCGACCGAGTTCTCTTGGCTCATCGCGACGTGGGTCTGGCTGACCGCCTCGCCGCGGATCACGATCTCGTACTCCTGCGGCAGGATCGTCCCGTCCGCCATCACATGTGCCGGGCTGCCCGGGGCCCGGACCACCACGAACGGCAGCCGGTAGCTGCCGTTCATCCACTCGCGGTTCGCGACCAGGCTGGTCGGTGACAGCGCCGCGTGCAGCGCGGGCAGCGCGGTGGAGTCGGACCGGATCGCGGGGATCGCCTTGCACAGCTCGTCGGCCGCGTTACCGGCGTCCACCGCGACCGGGAACCCCTGCTCGACCGCCAGGTGGTGCGGCCGCTTCGGGTTCTTCTCGTACACCGGGGTGTCGGCGCGGGTCATCGAGCTGTCGTACGCGACCTCCATGGTGCCGCGGACGTCGGCGATCGGCTTGGCGTCGCCCTTGTCGGTGATCTCGGCGAACGTGATCCGGATGCCCTGCTCGAGCCGGTCGAGCGGTTCGGTGCTCTCGCTCAGCGTGACGTTGTTGACGCGCCGTCCCGCGGTCCAGCTCAGCGTGCGGCCGAGCGCGTTCCGGCTGAACTTCACGCCGATCTTGCCCATCCAGCCGCGGACGCCTTCGGCCGGCGGGTTGGAGGCGCCGACCCCGGCGGACAGCGGCACGCCCCGGGACCGGCTCGACGTCCGGCCGGTGGCCGCAGAGCTGATGCCGAGGATTACGACGTTCTCGTTCGTGCTGGTCCCGGCGCCTTTGGCCTCGAACTCCTTGGTCGCCTCGTCGTAGTCCTGCGTGACCTGCAGCCGGAACGGCCGCCAGCGCGGCGTCCCCGCGAAGCCGGTGTCCTCGAGCATCACGATCAGGCCGCCCTGACAGGCCTGGTTGATACCGGCCTCGAGTCGCGGTGCGCTGATCTGCTGCCTGATCCGCTCGCGGTTGGCCAGCTGCTGTGCGGTGGCAGGCTGTCCCGGCCGCGCAACCAGGCCCATCTTGGCCAGCTGGTCCAACGCCTGGCGCTGCGCTCGCTCGGCGCCCTTGAGGTTCTGCGGCAGGGCCTTGCCGACACCGCGCAGCTGGTTCTCGCCGCGGCCCATCCACGGCGGCATCTTCTGCGGCTCGGTCGACGGCACGGCATCGCCGCGCAACAGCACGTGCCCGTGCTTGTCCATCTTGACGGTGCCGTCGGCTTCCCGCAGTACGGCGTCCTTGTCCGCCCGGCCGCCCGCGCGCAGCAGGTCGTTCTCGGCGACCCGCAGCAGGCCGCGGCACTCGCCGGTCTCGATGATCGGCGCGGCCGTGGAATCGCCGACCTTGCGCAACGTGGCGCGCACCTGGAGGCCTACCAGCACGCCCTGCGTCGGGCCCTGGTTGCGGTGCACGGCCGGAGTGATCGTGGTCATGCTGACGCTCTGGCCACCGGACCGGGACACGTTGCGCCCGGCCGACGCGTTCGGTCCCACGTTCACGCCGGAACCGCCGACGTTGTTGAGCGCGGCTGCCGCGGCCACCGGGCTCACGTCGGACGGCTTGCCCGGGAACCCGACCGACCCGGTACCGGTGACCGACGCCGTGTAGGTCTGGCTCGCGTTCAGGCCGGCGAAGTCGACGAGGACCTCTTCCTGCCACATCTCCGAGCTGGACTCACCGACGAGCTGGGCGTCGGCCCAGACCGGTACGACCTCCCACGTCAGGTCGTACGCCGTGTCGCCGCGGCCGGGGATCCGCCGGGTGACACCGCCGGGCTGACTGAACTCGCGGAGCAGGCGGTACGAGTCGTTGACCATCAGGCCGGCGATGTGGTTGTACGAGGCCCGGTCCAGGTCGCCGTACTCGTGCTGCGCCCTGCGGACCAGGCGATCGGTCACGTCGTGCAGTCCGGTGATGCTCGTGACCGCGTGCCGCGGGAACTCGCCCGTGACCTCCTGCCCGTGGCCGATCTCCGCCAGCGTGACGGTCTCGGTCGGCGGCTTCACCGTGTACGCGCTGGAGACCCACGTCTGCTGGCGCCCGGCGTCGACCGTTTCGACCGCCGACCAGGGCTCGGTGGGGGAGGCCCGGACCTCGATCTGCCACTTGCCGGACCACTCGTAGAGGATCGACTCACCGCGGTTGTCGTCGACCCAGCCGGACTGGTGGTGGGCCGTGGCCCCGCTGCTCTCGGCGAGCGAGCGGCCGCGCGCCACCTCGACCTTCGGCGAGACGAGCTGCGCGGCGGCGTGGACCGGCGTACCGGGTGCGGCGAGCGCGAGGATCGGCCCGATGTTGACGCCGATGTTGACGTTCGTCGAGTGGGTGTCGGTCGTGCCGACACTCGTACCGCCCTCGCCGAGCGAGCCCGACATCTGCTCGGCCATCGTGAAGTCGATGTCGTCGCGCTCGGTGAGGTCGTCCGGGATCAGCCGCAGCCGCACCTGGCGCACCGCGGAGACGTCCGCGGTGCCGCCCTCGTCGTCGACGTTGAACACCATTCCGTCGCGGGACAGCAGTCGCCGGTACTGCGCGGCGGGATCCGGGAGCGGGCCGCGGGTCGGCAGCTGCTCGTTGAACTTGGCTCGCAGCATCCGGTTGATGTCGGCGACCGGCAGCTTGAGCTGGTCGCCTTCCGGCATACCGGTCATCAGGAGTTCCTTGGCCGGCATCGCCTGGCCGAGGCTGCGCTCGTACACCGCTACCTGTCGCTGGGCGGCAGCGGCCAGATCGGCGATCCGGTGCTGCGAACCGTCCGCGTCGATCTCGGTGAGGAGCGTCTGATAGCCGTCCAGGGCCTGCCGTGCGTCGGCGGCCGCCTGCTCGTAGGCACCGGCGATCTCGGAGTGCCGGCCGGCCTTGTTGCGGGCGGTCTGGGCCGTGACGCGCAGCTTGCGCGCCCGCTCGGGTGCGCCGCGGTCGCGTTGCTGGTCTTCCTCGCCGGCGTCCTCGTCGGCCTTGTCGGCCTCCTTGGTCGCGTCGCGGGAGGTGTCCCGCTTCTTCGTCGCCTTCTTGTCGAGGTCCGTGACCGCGGCCTGCAGCGCCTCGATCTGGGTGACGACCTGGCCGCGGAGGTGAGCGGGCGTGTTCCGGGCGGGCTTCGCTGCGGCGTCCGCGCGCGCGGCAGCCCGGCCCGCGGCGGTCGCGTCGGGGGTTGCGACCGCTCCGGCGGTCCAGGGGAGTGCGGGCTCGGAACCGCCGTGCCGCCGAATGGTCCGGGCCAGACCTTCCAGGTCGCGCTCGAGCTCGGCGAGGCTGCGCGGCCCGCTCGGACGCCCGGTGGCGAGCGTCTCGGCGCGGGCCTCGTGCCAGTCTCTGAGCAGGCTCTGGAACGCGGCGTGGTCCGCGTGCAGCCGCCGATCGCGGCGCTCATGGCCGAAGACGGACTTCAACCGGCCGAAGACGCCGCGGGACCGGCCTGCCTCGGCGGCGGCGATCTCCTGCGACATCAGCGTCAGCTGGTGCGTCCAGACGTAGCGGACCTGTTCGTCGCTGAGTCCGGCCGGAATCCGCAGTACGTGCGGGTCGTTCGCCGTGCCGGCGCGGATGATGCCCTGCCCCAGCGCGCCCAGCGTGGTGTCGCCGATCTCGACCCGCAGTTGCTGCGGTACGGCGGAGCCCGTCATCTCCAGGACGGTCTGACGCGCGTCCGGGTCGACGTCCGGACGGTCGGTCACCGCGGCCGCCAGGGCCTGGCGATCCATCCCGGCGAGCAGGTTCAGCGCGTGCAGGTCGGTCAGCTGCCCCTGCGCGCTCGGACGCGTGCCGACGGTCAGTCCGGTGCCGCGGATCTGCGACGTCCAGACCCGGCGTCCTTCCGCGCTCCGATGCCTGCTGCCGACCCGTGCACGGTGGCGTCCGCGCCGCGGTTCGGGCGGCGTACCCAAGCCCAAGAGCTCCGCGTCGCGGTTGATCGCCGCCGAGGCGGACACGAGCGAGGACGTCGCCAGCGCGTTCCGCGGCGCTGTCAGCCGGTTGAGCCGGGACGCTGACTCGGGGTCGTCCGGCGCCGCGCCGCTGAGGGCGACCCGGAGCATCGCGTCGGCCTCGGTACGACGGGACTCGTCCAGCCCCGGCACCCGGAGGTACCGGTCGAGGGCGTCGACCGCACCGCGCGCGGGCAGCTCACCACGGGCCCGGGCGACTTCGGAGCCGATCACGCTGACGGACTCCGCCAGCAGCCGGTCGTCGCTGATCCGGTCCGCAGCCCGGCGGGCGAGCAACTCCTCGATCGCGCGCATCACGCGCGCCGCCAGTACGTCGTCGCGCGTGGTCAGCCGGACCCGGCCGTCACGCAGCGGCACCGACGAGGGGTGCAGGATCCCCAGAGCGTTCCCGATCGCCCAGCGAGCGCGAGCCGTCGGCTCCGTGGCGGACAACGTCGTTGTAGTCAGCCGAACCACCCCTCCCGTTAAGTGCCCGGGTGATCACCAGTTGTCACCCGGACCCTCTGGTCCGGAATTTAGCAAACAATCGGTTACTTGCCAGCAACTCAATTCACCCGAACCGTTAACGATTTACGCCCACCGGCCCGCCTAGGATCAAGACCATGTGGGAGAAGTTCGGTGACTCGGAGTGGAACATCCCCCAAGCACGCAGCTCAGTGGCCCAGTTGCGGCACCACGCCGGGGACGGCCGGGAGTACGACGGCATCGAACTGTTCCTGGCGCTCTGCGAGTACCTCGACCGGCTGCACGGCGAACACGGGTTCGACTACTTCTTCACCGGCTCGGAGCAGGCAGCGCTGGCGGCCGTGGTCCAGGAGGTCCGCGGCCCGGAGATCGAACCGGACCCCGAGACCGACCGGCTGGTGCAGCCGGTGAACGCCGCCGTCACGCTGGTCGAGGGGCGGGAGCTCGTCATCTGGCTGGAGGGACAGCCCGACTGGCAGCGTCAGATCGGCCTGTGCCTGCGCGCGATGTATGCCTATCTAGACCAGTTGTACGGCGGACCGGGCACCTTCAACCAGCTGCTCAAGCCGGCCGAACTGAAGCGGGTCGCAGCGCGGTAACGGCAGTGGCCTCCTGGCACGAATGGCACCTCGCTGCCATTACGGTATGCGGGTGAGTCTCTCGTCCTCCACGCGTAGCTCTTCCCAAGGCGCCCGGGCAGCGGGCCGATCGACGGGCGGCGGTTCGACCCGTCTCCCGAGCGGCCGGGAACGGCGTCCTGCCCTGGCCGCGCTCGCGGTCATCCTGATCCTGCTCGGCGCCGCCGGATCGGCGCTGATCGCGCTGAACAGCGGCAACCGCTCCGGCTTCGTGGCGATCTCCGCCGATGCGCTGGCGCCGGGCCACAAGCTCGAGGAGAAGGACCTCGCGCGGGGAGACCTGGCCGGTGCGACCCGTGGCCTGATTCCGTGGTCCGAAGCGCAGAAGTACATCGGCCGCTACACGAAGACGTGGCTGTACGAGGACCAGTACCTGACACCGGAGAACCTGACCGGGAAGGACGAGCAGCCGATCCCGGCCGGTGGCGCCCTGGTCGGCGTCAGCCTGGAGGCCGGGCGCGCGCCGTCGGACGGGCTCCTGGTCGGCGACATCGTCAAGGTCATCCGGGTCCCCTCGGCCAACGCGGAGGGCGCCGCGGTGCCGTTGGTCAGCGCGGCCGAGGTCACTTCTACGGCCGGCGCGATCACCGACAGCAAGACGAATTCGAACAGCTCGCTCAACGTGACGATCCTGATCCCGGCCGACGACATCACCACGGTCGCGGCAGCGGCCGCGGCCAAGACCCTCGTGCTGGTGAAGCTGGCGCCGGGCACCAAGCCGGACGTCGCGCGCAACGGGGCCAACTGATGGCGCTGGTGGCGCTCGCGAGCGCGAAGGGCTCGCCCGGCGTGACCACGGCCAGCCTGGTCTTCGGTGCGCTCTGGCCGCGGCAGGTGCTGCTTGCGGAGTGCGACCCGGCCGGCAGCGATGTGGCGATCCGTATGACCGGACCGGGTGGTGCCGGACTCAACTCCGATCGCGGCCTGGTCAGCCTCGCCGCCGCGAGCCGGAAAGGGCTGGGGGACGAGGTCATCCTCGCGCACAGCCAGCAGCTCGACGGCGGTCTCGACGTACTGCTCGGTGTGCGCTCGCCGGAGCAGGTCGGCGGTATGGGCGGTCTGTGGCATCCGCTCGGCATCTCGTTCAACCAGATGCAGAACGGCGACGTACTGGCCGACTGCGGGCGGATCGGCGCGTCGTCGCCGCAGTTGCCGGTCATCCAGTCCGCGCGTCTCGTCGTACTGGTGTGTACGGCGACCGGCTCGTCGGTGGCGCACCTGCGGGAGCGGCTGTCCACGCTGGTGCACCATGTCGACGCACAACTCGGCGTGGTCGTCGTGGCCGACCCGAAGCAGCGGGACGGCGTGAAGCAGGTGTGGTCCGTGCTGGACGCCATGTCGCTGCCGGTGCGGCACCGCTGGCACCTGGCGTACGACCCGGTCGGTGCGGCGTTCTTCGACGGGCGTGGTCACGGCCGGCTCGACAAGACCCAGCTGATCCGGTCCGCGAGCGCCATCACCGCGGAGATGGCCGCCCTGGTCTCGGCTCCGCCGCCGCAGGACTTCGACATGGCGAACGCGGCGTTCCCGCCGGGTGATTACCGGTGAGCGCTGATCAGGAGCTGGTGCGCAAGCTGCGGGTGCAGGTTGCGGAGCGGCTGAACGAGCAGCGCCGGCGTGACCAGGTGAACGGCGTACCTCCGATGAGTGCGGAGGACGAGCGGGAGTACGCGCGGTCCCTGATCGTGCAGGTGCTCGAGGACCACGCGCGGTACGAGCTGGCCGAGGGCCGGACGCCGCCGACGCCGGACGACGACGCGCAGATCGCCGGCGCGATCCACTCCGCACTGTTCGGGGTCGGCCGGCTGCAGCCGCTGATCGACGACCCCGAGGTCGAGAACATCGACATCAACGGCTGCGACCAGGTCTTCGTGCAGTACGGCGACGGTCGCGAGGAGACCCCGGGACCGGTCGCCGAGAGCGACGAGGAGCTGGTCGAGCTGATCCAGGTACTGGCGGCGCACGCCGGTCTGACCAGCCGGCCGTTCGACTCGGCGAACCCGCAGCTGGACCTCCGGCTGCCGGACGGGTCCCGGCTGTCGGCGGTGATGGGCGTGACGTCCCGTCCCGCGGTGTCGATCCGGCGCGCCCGGCTCGGCAAGGTGTTCCTCAAGGACCTGGTGGGCAACGGAACCATCTCCGACGACGTCGGCTCGTTCCTGCGGGCCGCGGTCGCGGCGCGCAAGAACATCATGATCGCCGGCGCCACGAACTCGGGGAAGACGACCCTGCTGCGGGCGCTGGCCAACGAGATCCAGCCGCACGAGCGGCTGATCACCGTCGAGCGCTCGCTCGAACTCGGTCTGGGCGAGTTCAAGGACCTGCATCCGAACGTGGTCGCGTTCGAGGAGCGGCTGCCGAACTCCGAAGGCGTCGGCGAGGTCAGCATGGCCGACCTGGTCCGGCGTTCGCTGCGGATGAACCCGAGCCGGGTGATCGTCGGTGAGGTGCTCGGCGACGAGATCGTGACGATGCTGAACGCGATGAGCCAGGGCAACGACGGCTCGCTGTCGACGATCCACTCGAACAGCTCGATGGAGGTGTTCAACCGGATCAGCACGTACGCGATCCAGGCCCGCGAGCGGCTGCCGATGGACGCCACCCAGATGCTGATCGCCGGCGCGCTCGACTTCGTCGTCTTCGTCCGCAAGCACAACGACTACTCCCGCGGCGGCGGCCTCAGCCGGTACGTCGAGAGCATCCGGGAGGTCACCGGATGGGACGGCCGGGTGCTGTCCGGCGAGGTGTTCGCACCGGGACCGGACGGCCACGCCGCGGCGCACGCCCCGATCGCGTGCATGGACGAACTCGAGCACTTCGGGTACCAGCCGCTCGTGCACGGAACGTGGGCGTGACGCGATGACCGACAGGACACTGGGAGCGCTGCTGTGCGGCGCGTTGGTCGGCGGCGCCGTGATGCTGCTGATCGTCGCGATCCGCGGGACCCAGCCGAAGGACGAGACCCCCTCGCTCTTCCGCAACCGGAGCATCGAGGGCCGCAAGAACATGGTCCGGATGGGCGCCGGCGTCGCCATCGGCCTGCTCGTGCTGGTGGTGACCCGCTGGCTGGTGCTCGCGGTCGCCCTCGGCCTGCTCGCCGCGATGGCCGACCGCTTCTTCGGCGGCACCGGTGAGGAACGCCGGGCGATCGACCGCCTGGACGCGCTGGCCACCTGGACCGAGGCGCTGCGCGACACGATCGCCGGCGCGGTCGGCCTGGAGCAGGCGATCCCGGCCACGGCCGTGAACGCGGCGCCCGCGATCAAACCCAGCCTGAACCTGCTGGTCGACCGGCTGCGGATCCGCGAACCGTTGCCGTCGGCCCTGATGCGGTTCGCCGACGACCTGGACGACCCGTCCGCGGACCTGATCGTCGCCGCCCTGGTGCTGAACGCCCGGCTGCGCGGTCCCGGTCTGCGCGAGGTGCTGAGCGCCCTGGCCGACTCGGCCCGCGAGGAACTCGACGTACGCCGGAAGGTCGCGGCGGAACGTCGTTCGACCCGGCGCAGCGTGCAGGTCGTGGTGGCGATCACGCTCCTGATGGCGGCCGGTCTGGTGCTGTTCAACTCGGCGTACATGGCGCCGTACACGAGCTTCGTCGGGCAGGTCGTGCTGGCCGTCGTGATCGGGCTCTACGCGGTCGGACTGCTGTGGCTGCGGCGGCTGGCCAAGATCGAGGTACCGGACCGGTTCCTGATCGGCATGACCGATGACCAGCGGCACAACCGGTCGGGCGACGACCGGATGGAGGTGGTGAGCGGATGACGTGGGCCTTCATCACCGGCGGGATCGCCGGACTCGGCGTGTACGTGCTGGTCAGGATGTTCATCAAGCCGCGGGCCAACGTGCTCTCGACCATCGCGCGGATCGACGCGGGCCGCGGCGGTTACACCAGCGGCGCCACCACCAGCGCCGCCGGCGAGCGGGTGCTGGGCGGCGTCGACCGGGCCCGGCAGACCCTCGGCCGCCGGCTCGAGCTGGAGGCGAACGCGCGCGGCTGGGCGTTCGGCAAGTTGCGCCGCGACCTCGCGGTGATGAACCAGCCGTTCGCCGCGATGCTCGCGACCAAGGTCCTGTTCGCGCTCGGCGCGATGATCTTCATCCCGATCGTGCTCTTCCTGGCCGCCGAGATCGGGATCAGCGCGCCCGGCGTGGCCCCGGCGATCGTCACGCTCGCCTTCATGGCGCTGGCGTTCTTCCTGCCCGACCTGACGCTCCGGCAGCAGGCGGAGGCGCGGCGGCGCGACTTCCGGCACGTGGTCGGCAGCTTCCTGGACCTGGTCGCGATGAACCTGGCGGGCGGCCGCGGTCTGCCCGAGGCGCTGATGACGGCCTCGACGATCGGCGAGCACTGGGCGATGGCCCGGATCCGGCAGGCGCTCGCGAACGCGCGGCTGATCGGCATCACGCCGTGGGACGCGATGGCGCGGCTCGGTGAGGACCTCGGCGTCGAGGAACTGCGGGACCTGGCCTCGGCGCTCGCGCTGGCCGGTGACGAGGGCGCGAAGATCCGGTCGTCGCTGCTCGCCCGGGCCGCGTCGCTGCGGCGCAAGGAACTGGCCGACGTGGAAGGCAAGGCGGGTGAGCGGTCGCAGTCGATGCTGGTCGCGCAGCTGGTGATGATCTCGGCGTTCTTCCTGTTCCTGGCCTTCCCGGCCGGCGTGGCGATCCTCGGAAGTTAGTCCGGACAGTGATTGGACAAAGGGATGAGGGCAAGGGATCCGTTGGACGGAATGGTCCGTCGAACACGGCATACTGAGGCCTGCTTCGGCCTCACGAACTGGAAGGCATGCGGATGACCTCGGAGTTGATGTTCTGGCGGGCCATGGCCGGCTACGCGGTGGCACGGGCGCAGGCCCAGCGGGCCCGCGCGAAGCAGGGGAACACCGAACTGGGCGCCTCCGCACTCGAGTGGGCGATCATCTCGGGCATCCTGGTCGTCGCCGCGCTCGCGATCGGCGTCGTCGTGAAGCGCGTCATCGCCAAGCACACCGCGGATATCGAGAAGGAATGACGAGGGCGCGGAGACGGTCCGAGCGGGGCGTCAGCACCCTCGAGCTGTCCATCCTCGCGCCGGCGATCATCGCGCTGATCTTCGTCTCCATCCAGACCGCTCTGTGGCTGTACGGGCGTTCCGTCGCGCTGAACGCCGCGGAGGAAGGCGTGTCGCGGCTGCGGCTGGTGCAGCCGCTGGTCTACACCCCGGCGGTGGGGGAGAAGGTGCGCGCGGACGTCCAGTCCTACGCCCAGCAGCTCGGCGGTACGACGCTGCAGAACGCCACCGTCCCGTTCCCGGCGTACAACGACCCTGAAGGTGTGGTCTCGTTCACGGTGACCGGCAAGACCGTGTCGCTGGTGCCCGGCCTGGAGCTGAAGGTGACCCGGACCGCCACCGGACGGATCGAACAGTTCGAAGCCGACAAGTGAGCGAGCAGATGACGAGCAGACCGTGGTCCCGCGGGCGGCACCGCCGCACTGGCGAGCGCGGCACGATGGCGCTGGAGATGGTGATCCTGGCACCCGTGCTGCTGGCCCTGTTCATGTTCCTGCTGGCCTGCGGACGGTACTTCCAGACGTCCTCGCTGCTGGAGAGCGCGGCCCGTGACGCTGCCCGGGGCGCCAGCCAGGCGCGGTCGCTGCAGGATGCGCAGGCCCGCGTCGACAACGCCGTCAGTACGACGATGAGCCAGGCGGTGGCCTCCTGCAAGGAGTCCGCGGCGGGCTCGATCACCACCGGGTTCGCGGCCGGCTCGCCGTTGTCGGTCGAGGTCTCGTGCACGATCAACTACCGCGACCTCGGACTGCTCGGCCTGGGCGGCGACACCAAGATCACCAAGCGGTTCACGTCCTCGATCGATCCGTACCGGGGGGTGCGCGGCAATGGCTCCTAGGAACGGCGCTGGCAACGCCCCTGGGAACGGCCCTGAGCGCTCTCGCTCGCGGGTCGTCGAGTTCTTCCGGATCGATGCGCAGCGCAACCATCGGCTGTTCGCGCGCGGCGCGCTGAGCCCCGCCGTCGCGATCCTCGCGGTGATGATCTTCACCCTGGCCGGTCTCGTGATCGACGGCGGCCGGCAGCTGGGCGCCCGGTCCCGTGCGGTCGGCTACGCGCAGGAAGCCGCGCGCGTCGGCGCCGCGGCCATCCAGCTGAACGTCGCCGAGGCGAAGATCGACACCGCCAAGGCGGCGGCCGCGATCACCGAGTTCTGCGGGCAGGTGCGGTCCAACGACCCGGCGGTCACCGCCTGCGGGCCGACCACGCTGACCGACAAAGAGGTCGACATCCAGGTCGACATCGCCAACAAGACGACGTTCCTCGGCCTGATCGGCAAGACCTCTCTGAAGGCCAGCGGCACCGGACAGGCGCACGCCGAACAGGGCGTCGAGAAGGCGGACGACAGCCCGACCATCCCGCCGATCGTCGTGAACTCGACCACCGACGGCCCCGGCGGCCCGATCGACACCCCGCGGCCGCCGACCATCGACCTGCCCTGCCCGACCTGGACCCTCGGATCGCCGACCCCGATCTGGACCCTGTCGCCGTTCCCGTTCCCGGCCTCCTGCTCGCCGAACGTGACGCCGACGCCGACCCCGTCCGACACCCCGCCGACCGGCGAACCGTCAGGCCCCACCAGCAGCGCGCCGTCGAGCGGGCGCTAGACACCGGAGGAATCAGTCCGTGCGTAGGTTTGCCCTCCCGGCCGTTGCCGTCGCCGGTGTCCTGCTGCTGAGCGCCTGCAGCAAGGACACGAACGACGGCGGCCGTCCTGTCCCGGTCGGCGGCGAGTCCGGTACGACGACGTCCAGCACACCGTCCACCGCACCGTCCTCGGAACCACCCGCGACCACCGCGCCGGCCACCACGGCCAAGCCGACCGCACCGACCGCGAAACAAGTCATCGTCCAACCAGGGAACTTCGCGTCCAACCCCGCCGTCCAAGGCCTCGTGACCAGCTACCCGCTCTACTTCCAGGCCCTGGTCACCAAGGACGACACGATCCTGAAGAAGCAGTTCCCGTCGTTCTTCTACGCCGACGTGTCGCAGGGCATCCAAGATGCCAAGCGCAACGGCTGGGTGATGAGGCCACCGGGCAGCGTGGTCGTGGTCGGTGCCAAGAGCACGCCGGACAACACCGTCGCGGTGCAGACCTGCCGCTCGCAGACCACGCAGTACTGGGACCCGAAGACGCGGAACTGGACCGTGGTGACGCCCAAGGGCTCACCCGAGGTCATCGAGATGATCAAGACGGGGATCGGCTGGATGCCGTACCGCCTGGCCACCAGCAAGGGCGTGAACTGCGGATCCGTACGCTATCCGGCCTAGGCCAGAACAGCGATTTCGAGGTTGCGAAGAGGTGACGGGGTACTGGGTACCGGGCATGATGCCCCTGGTCGAAGATAATCTGCCGGAAGACGAGTCTGGGGAGTGAGGATGCACAACCGGGTAGGCCGCACACTGCTCGCCTTAGGTGCTGTACTCGCACTGCTCACAGCAGTTCCCGCCTCCACGGCGTCGGCGGACACCATCCAGACCGGCAACAAGGTCTGCAGCATGTATGTGAACTCGGTCGGCTTCGGTGCGTACTGCAGCTCCGGCATGGCCTACACGGGCGGCGAGCCGCCTCCGACGTGGCGCGAGCGACTGCGCGGCCGGCCGTTCGTTCCCTGCCGCGACTTCGAGATCCCGAAGGGGATCAGGCTGCCGCAGGCGCCGGACGGCAAGACGTGGGTCATGCGGATCACGATCGCCGACTACACGCTCGACAGCTACAACGGCGGCCCTGAGGCCCACCTGGAGAGGGCGTACGTCGCGGTCAACGACCAGGAGCGCGCCCAGTGCCCGTTCCCGGACTACATGAGCCAGTTCTGGTGGCCTTTCAAGAGCACGTACCCCGCGCCGGCGCTACAGATCATGCCGACCTACACGCCGCGCGTGAACATCCCCGCCTACTTCACCCTGACCCCCGACAGTTCGATGGCGGTCAAGAGCGACACGGGGACGTACACGCCGGAGGAGATGACCAGCGGGTACTTCGACCAGACGCACAACCTGACGATGCGCGGCATGGTCGTGGAACTGACGATCGACCCCGGTGACGGCACGCCCCCGTTCAAGTGCCCCGCGGGTGTGACGCCGGTGGACGACCCGGACGGGTACGACCAGTCGAAGGATCCGAACGATCAGGTCAACCCGTGCAAGCACATCTACAAGAAGTCCAGTGCGAGTCAGCCGGACGGTATGTACACGGTGAAGCTGACGATCACGTGGGAGGTCTCGTACTGGATCGGCAGGGCCACGGGATGGCAGCCGATCGGTAAGGCGAACGTGACGGCCGTGCAGCGTCTGCCGGTGCAGGAAGTTCAGGCCATTGGTGGCTGATGGTGGGGGTATGGAGGAGCGATGGTAAGGACGAATGAGCCGGCGCAGGCGGCGCGGTTGCCGCAGCGGCGGTCGGGGAGTCCGGGCGCGGACCGGCTGAAGGGCTTCGTCGCGCTGCTCGCGATCCTGGCGATCGTCGGCGGTGTGCCGTACGTGCTGCTGCGGTTCTTCGGTACGCCGTGGCCGGACACGATGCCCACCAAGAGCATGCTGTTCAGCGAGCTGAGCATCGAGACGGTGCTCGGCATCATCGCGTTCTTCATCTGGCTCGCCTGGCTGCACTTCGTCGTCTGCCTGATCGCGGAGGCGGTCGCCGAGGTCCGCGGTCACGGGCTATCCCCACGCGTCCCGCTCGGCGGCGGCTCCCAGGCCCTGGCGCGCCGGCTGATCGGCACCGTCGTACTGATCGCCGCGGGTGCGGGTGTCAGCCTGCCGGTCGCGAGCGCGGTCACGACGGGCGGCCCGGCCGCTCCGACCTCGGTGAGCGTGCAGCACGAGTCCTCGACGTCGTCGTTCCGACAGACCGAAAAAGCCAGCACGGTGCTCAGCGGCAGCCACCAGCAGTCGAAGACGAGTGTCGGCGTACGGACGAACAACGACCACAAGGGTCAGGTCGTCAAGTACACGGAGGTGCGTCCGCCGTCGGGCCGGAACTACGACTGCCTGTGGGACATCGCGGAGCGGTACCTCGGTGAGGGTCGCCGGTACAAGGAGATCTACGACCTCAACAAGAACAAGCTGCAGCCCGACGGCCGCCGGCTGACCAACCCGGACCTGATCCTGCCGGGCTGGCAGGTGCGGCTGCCTGCCGACGCGAAGGGCCCGGGTGTGCACACGGTCCGGGTGAGCATCGGCGACCCCACGACTACGAAGAAGACCACCGCCAAGCCGGTCAGCACGAAGACGCTTCCGGCCAAGCCGAAGACCCAGGTCGAGAACAAGACCGAGACCCGGACGACGCCCGAGCAGAAGCCGGTCGGCCCGGGGCGTTACTCCGAGCAGGGCATCGAGAAGCCTTCGTCGGTCGGGATCGGTACCACGAAGAGCGACCCGGGCGCGAAGAACGTCAAGCCGGGGCAGCCGAACGTCACCGTCGAGCCGCACGAGCCGGGGACCGGTCGCGAGCACGGCGAGCCGGCCGGCGGCGGTACCCAGGTGCCGGAGGTGACTCCGGTCGCGGCCGACGACGGCGGGATCAGCCTGAAGGACGCCGGGATCTTCGGCTTCGGTGCGACGCTGCTCGCGGCCGGTCTGGCGTTGGCGCTGAAGCGGCGCCGCGGCTGGGCGCAGGGCCCGGGCCCGAAGGCGGCCGGCCACCGGCAGACCGAGATCGGTTTGCGGCTGGCGTCGGACGTTCCGACCGCGCAGTTCGTGGACAACTCGCTGCGCAAGCTGGGCGCCGACATGACGCAACTGCAGCGGCCGATGCCAAAGGTCGTCGCAGCCCTGGTGACCGACCGGTCGCTCACGCTGGTTCTCGACCCGTACGGCGTGCAGCCCGAGCCTCCCGGTCCGTGGCAGGCGATTGCCGAGGGCACCCGGTGGACGCTGCGCCGCGGGTATGGCCCGAGCAGTGAGGTCAACGCGCCGGCGCCGTACCCGACGCTGGTGACGGTCGGCCAGAACGCCGACGGTGCAACGGTGCTGATCGACCTCGACACCGCGAACGGGATCGTCGCGTTCGGCGGCGTGAACAACGCGTCCCGCGACGTGGTGGGTTCGCTCGCGGTCGAGCTGGCGACGAACCTGTGGTCCGAGGGCGCGCACATCAGCATGGTCGGGTTCGGCGACGACCTGTCGTCGCTCGCGCCGGCGCGGCTGAGCTACTGGATCCGCCTCGACGACGCGATCGCCGGGGTCGAACACCGGACCGAGGCGCAGCTGCAGGGCTGCCAGCGGCGGAACGCCGGCTCCGTGGCGGAGGCCCGGATGACGCATCCCGACGCGGCGCTGTGGGGTCCGGAGATCATCTTCGTGTCCGCGCCGCCGTCGCCGGAGGAGCAGGACCAGCTGAACCGGCTGGCCGCGGACACCAAGCGCAGCATCTCGGTGGTCGTGGTCGGCGACGTCATGAACTCGCCGTGGCGCTTCGTCGTGGACGAGAAGCGCCAGGCCGTCTGCCGGCTGCTCGGCCTCGAGGTGGACGCGCACAGCGTCAACCCGGAGCAGTTCGCCGACCTGGTCGCGCTGTTCGACGCGGCCGAGACGGACGCCCGCGACAAGCGCCGGTCGGAGCAGGACATGCCGGCGTACGAGTTCTCCACCACCGACCTGAGCCGGCCCGCGCCGGTGGAGGTCGACCTGCTCGGCCCGGTCGAGGTGGACGCCCGCGGGGTCATCGACGACGGCCGGGTCACGCTGTCGACGGAGATCATCGCGTTCCTGGCCAGCCAGGACTACGGCGTACACCCGAACGTGCTCGCCGGGGCGATCTGGCCGCGCGGCATCAGCGAGGAGCTGCGCGACGCCGCGCTGGAGCACACCCGCCGCTGGGTCGGCGTGGACGCCATGTACGCCGACGAGTCGGGCCGCTGGATGCTGAACCGCAGCGTCGTGCGGGTCGACTGGGACGTGTTCCGCACGCTGGCGAAGCAGGCGACGATGATCGATGACCCGCGGGTCCCGCTGTCGACGGCGCTGAGCCTGGTCCACGGCCCGGCCTGGTCGAACCTGCCCGGCGGCCGCTACTCGTGGCTCGCCGCGTCCGGGATCGAGCGCCGGATGGCGGAGGCCGTCGTCGACGCCGCACTGCGGCTCGCCGAGGCGTCCCTCAGCCACAACGACGGCAACCTGGCCCGCACCGCCCTCCAGACCGGCCTCAGCTTCTCGCCGGCCTCGGAGGAACTGTGGCGCGCCACCCTCCGCCTGGCCGCCCACTTCGGCACCACCGCGGACGTCACCAACGTGGCCGGCCAGATGTACGCCGCCCTCACCAAACACGGCGCCCCCCGCGGCCCCGAACCCGAAACCGACGCCCTCGTCGACGAACTCCTCCCCGGCTACCACCGCCCCGCCCAGGTCGCCTGACGCCCTTCCCCGACAACCCTCCAACTCAGTGGGCAGCCCCCGAGTTGGAGGGTTGCCCATTGAGAATCTGAGGGGGCAACCCTCCAGCTGAGAGGGCAGGCCGTCAGAGGGTTTGGGCGGACCAGGTGTCGCAGGTGGTCATGTCGCCGGAGTCCATGCCCTTGGTGAACCAGCGCATGCGTTGTTCGGCGGTGCCGTGGCTGAAGCTTTCGGGGGTGACCTGGCCCTGGGTCTTCGACTGGATGCGGTCGTCGCCGACCGAGGCGGCGGCGTCCAGGCCGCGGGCGATGTCGTCCTCGCTGAGCTCGGTGATGAGCGGCTGGCCGCTCGAGTTCGGGACCGTGGTCGCGTGGTTGGTCCAGATCCCGGCCAGGCAGTCGGCCTGGAGTTCGGAGCGGACCGAGTCCGACGCCGGACCGCTGCGGGTCTTGATCCGGTCGAGGATGCCGTACAGGTTCTGGATGTGGTGGCCGTACTCGTGCGCCACGACGTACGCCTCGGCGAACTCGCCGCCGCGGGCGCCCAGGTCGTTCTGCAGCGTCCGGAAGAACCCGATGTCCAGGTACACCCGCTTGTCCGGCGGGCAGTAGAACGGGCCGACCGCGCTGGTCGCCGGGCCGCAGCCGGTGTTCACCGAGCCTTCGAACACCCGCATCGGCGCCCGGGTGTACTTCTTGCCGCGCCGGGGGAGCTCCGCGGCCCAGAAGCTCTCGATCGAGTTCTGGTAGAACACGAACCGGCAGTCCGAGTTCGACTGCAGGTCGGTGCCCTTCTTGCAGGAGTCGAGATTGCCCGCCGCCGTGTTCCGCACCGCCGGTTCCTCGCTGCCACCTCCGCCTGGCAGGCCACCGGTCAGCAGCAGGATCACGACGAGCAGGATGATGCCGCCGATGCCGCCGCCGACCGGGATCATCCCGCCGGGGAGGCCACCGCCGCGTCCGCCACCACTACCGCGGGTGTCCTCGACACCGCTGGTGTCGAGATCCGCATCCGGATTGAATTTCACGCCACCTACACTAGTCCTGAGAGCGGGGGATTTCGGCGTGCCGCGACACTGCCGCGACGCCGCCACGACACTGCCCTGCCCGCCCGGAGCTCAGCCCCGTATCCCAGCGTAAGGACGCCTGCGACCCCCGATGATCACCGTTTCCAATCTCGAGGTGCGCGTCGGTGCCCGTCAGCTGCTCGCGCCCGCCTCGTTCCGGGTCGGCCCCGGCGACAAGGTCGGGCTGGTCGGCCGCAACGGCGCCGGCAAGACGACGCTGACCAAGATCCTCGCCGGTGAGGGGCTGCCGGCCAGCGGTTCCGTGACGTCCTCGGGCGAGATCGGCTACCTGCCGCAGGACCCGCGCACGGGCGATCTCGACGTACTGGCCCGGGACCGGATCCTGTCCGCGCGCGGCCTGGACGACGTCGTACGCCGGTTGCGCTCCGCCGAGAAGTCGATGGCCAGTGCGGACGAGAAGACCCGCGCGAAGGGCATGCGCCGCTACGAGCGGGCCGAGGCGGAGTTGCACGCCGCCGGTGGGTACGCCGCCGAGTCCGAGGCGGCCCGCATCGCCGCGAACCTGGGTCTCCCGGACCGTGTCCTCGGCCAGCCGCTGTCGACGCTGTCCGGTGGTCAGCGCCGCCGGGTCGAGCTGGCCCGGATCCTGTTCGCACAGGCCGAGACGCTGCTGCTCGACGAGCCGACGAACCACCTGGACGCCGACTCGATCATCTGGCTGCGCGACTTCCTGAAGTCGTACGCCGGTGGCGTGATCATGATCAGCCACGACGTGAACCTGCTGCAGGACACTGTCACCCGGGTCTTCCACCTGGATGCGAACCGGGCCGAGATCGACGTCTACAACGTCGGCTGGAAGGCGTACCTGCTGCAGCGGGAGACCGACGAACGCCGCCGCAAGCGCGAGCGGGCGAACGCGGAGAAGAAGGCGACCCAGCTGGTCGACCAGGCGAACAAGATGCGCGCCAAGGCGACCAAGGCGGCCGCGGCGCAGCAGATGCTGCGGCGGGCCGAGCGGTTGATGTCGTCGCTCGAGGACGAGCGCAAGCAGGACCGCGTCGCGAAGATCTCCTTCCCGACGCCGGCGGCCTGCGGGAAGACGCCGCTGATGGCGCGGGAGCTGTCGAAGTCGTACGGCTCGCTGGAGATCTTCACCGACGTCGACCTGGCGATCGACAAGGGCTCGCGGGTCGTCGTACTCGGCCTGAACGGCGCCGGGAAGACCACACTGCTGCGGATCCTCGGCGGGATCGAGAAGGCCGACACGGGTGAAGTGGTCGACGGCCACGGCCTCAAGCTCGGGTACTACGCCCAGGAGCACGAGACCCTGGACGTGAACCGGACGGTCCTGGAGAACATGAAGACCGCCGCCCCGGACCTGAACGAGACGCAGGCGCGCAGCGTGCTCGGCTCGTTCCTGTTCACCGGCGACGACGCGGACAAGCCGGCCAAGGTGCTGTCCGGCGGCGAGAAGACCCGCCTCGCGCTGGCGACGCTGGTCGTGTCGGCGGCGAACGTCCTGCTCCTCGACGAGCCGACCAACAACCTGGACCCCGCGTCCCGCGCCGAGGTGCTGAACGCGATCCGCTCGTACACCGGCGCGATCGTCCTGGTCACCCACGACGAGGGCGCCGTCGAAGCCCTCGAGCCCGAACGCGTCGTCCTGCTCCCCGACGGCGTCGAAGACCTCTGGACCAACGAGTACGCCGACCTCATCTCGCTCGCCTGATTACTTCCGGGTAATATCCGCGCCATGACAGGTCTGCGGTTGACGGTGGACGGGCCGGTGGCCCGGGTTGTGCTGGATCGTCCCGAGGTGCGCAACGCGCAGACTCCGGCGATGTGGAGTGCGCTGGCCGAGTTCGGTACGGCGCTGCCGTCCGACGTCCGCGTGGTGGTCGTGTCGGGGGAGGGGCCGTCGTTCTCGGCCGGCCTGGACCGGCGGTTGATGGTCGGCGATCCCGTCGACGGTCAGGAGCCGTTGCTGACGCTGGGCGCCAAGCCGGAGCCGGAACTGCTGGAGCTGATCGCCGCGTTCCAGTCCGGGTTCTCCTGGCTGCGGCGTCCGGAGATCATCAGCATCGCGGCTGTCCAGGGGCACGCTGTCGGCGCCGGGTTCCAGTTGGCGCTCGCCTGTGATCTGCGGGTCGTGACCCCGGACGCCCGCTTCAGCATGCGCGAGCCGGCCCTCGGTCTGGTGCCCGACCTCGGTGGCACCCAGCCGCTGGTGCAGCTGGTCGGCTATTCGCGGGCGCTCGAGCTGTGTACGACGACCCGGTGGGTGGAGGCGGCCGAGGCGAAGGAGATCGGGCTGGCCAACATCGTCGTACCCGCCGAGGAACTGGCGGCGACGGTGAAGGACCTGACCGACGCCGTCCTGGGCCCGCTCCCGGGTGCGATCCGCGAGACCAAGGCCTTGCTGCTCGGCGCCGCGGACCGCACCTACGAGGATCAGTTGACGGCCGAGCGTGAGGCTCAGTCCCGCCGCCTGAAGGAACTCATCGCCGCGCTGGGTTAGGGGCAACGCCGCTCGGTGAAGCGAGGGCAGACCGGCAAGGCAGCCGGGTGTTTGGTGGGGGTGGGCGTTTGGTGGGTGGGCGTCTGAGATGGTGGGTCTGTGCCTGGTATCTGGGTTGCCAACCCGGCATCTCGGACGTCCACCCATCAAATGAGGCTCCTGTACAACCGAGACTGCGACGGCCAGCCGGTTAGTGCCAGTTGCTCACCAGTACGTCGTGTGGCGCGGGCTCGCCCTTGCCGGTTTCGACGTACTGCTTGAGGCTCATCAGGAACGTGGCCCACTTGGTGCTGCAGTGGTACATGAACTCGACCGGCTCCCGCCAGCCTGCCTGCTTGAACAGGACGATCGTGTACTCGTCGGTCTGGGACAGCTCGAAGGTGACGTGGGTGCCGATCCACTCGTCCGGGCCGCCGACGACCTCCCAGTGGACCAGTTCGCCGGGCTTGGTCTCGACGACCTTCATGTCGAACCCGTCGCCACCAGCCGTCGCGAACCGGAACTGGATCACCCCGTCCGGGTCGCCGACGGTGTCCTCGGTCCACCACCCGGCCAGGCCGTCGATCGTGGTGAGTGCGGCGTACACATCCTTCGGGGACGCGATGACGCCGACCCGGTGCAAGATATCGCTCATGGCTGTTGCCTCTTTCGTTGTTCGATTGCCTCGGAGATGCGCTTGATGCGCTGCAGCCGCCGGTCCCAGGCGTCGGTGACGTCGGTCAGCTGATTGATGGCGTGGGCGAGGCGGTTCTCGTCCACGGTGTAGCGGCGTTCCCGTCCGGACGGCGTGGAGTGCACCAGGCCGGCCCGGTCGAGGACGCCGAGATGCTTCGCGACCGCCTGCCGCGTGACGGGCAGCTGGTCGCTGAGACCGGTCGCCGTGCCGCCGCCGTCCGCGAGCAGCAGGTCGAGCATCCGCCGCCGGGTCGGGTCGCCGATCGCCGACCAGAGCTCGTCGTCGATCACGGCCGCTGCGCCAGCTTCCCGGCGTACGGCGGGATGCGGGGAAGGAAGTAGTCCCAGCCGGTGGTGTGGTCGGCGAGCATCTCGTCGGGCTTCGACGCCGCGTCGTACCCGGTCTCGGCGAAGCGCAGGAGCGTGCCGCCGTCGGCCGGGATGACGTCGAACGTGACCAGCAGCGAGTTCTCCGGCGTGGCGGTGTCGCCGGTGTAGCCCCAGCGGAAGGAGAAGCGCCGCGGCGGGTCGGCCTCGACGACCGTCACCGGCTCGACCTTGTCCCCTTCCGGCCGCCGGAAGGTGATCCGCCCGCTCGCGCCGGGCACCGGGTCGAGGTCCACCTCTTCCGGCCACCACTCGCGCAGGTGCTCGGGCGAGCTGATCACCTCGTAGACCACCTCGGGGCTGGCCTGCACCCGGATCTCCCGCTCGATGCTCCTGGTCATCGCTTCCGTCCTTTCGCAACCTTTGGTTGCATGTGACTCTAGATCAGCTCGCGCTGATGCGCAACCAAAAGTTGCGGGAAGCGTCGCCGGGCTCCGGATGTTGAGAAGATGCAGGTAAGAGGGAGGGAGCCGGATGTCGGGAATGATGCGCCCAGGGATGGGCGCGATGGGCTGGCGGCGCCAGGACTCGTCGGTCCTCGAGCAGAAGCTCGCCAAGGGCACGCTGCGGCGGATCGTCCGGTTCGCCAGGCCGTTCCGCTGGCACATCACGGCGTTCCTGCTGCTGGTGATCGTTTCGGCGGTGCTGGTGATCGCGTCGCCGCTGCTGTTCAAGAAGATCGTCGACGACGGGATCTCCAAGGGGAACGCCGGCCTGGTGACCGCGCTCGCCCTGGTGGTCGCGTTGCTCGCGGTCGTGGAGGCGGCGCTGGGGCTGGTGCAGCGCTGGTTCTCGGCGCGGATCGGTGAAGGGCTGATCTTCGACCTGCGGACGAAGGTGTTCGCGCACGTCCAGCGGATGCCGGTCGCGTTCTTCACCCGGACCCAGACCGGCGCGCTGGTCTCCCGGCTCAACAACGACGTGATCGGTGCCCAGCAGGCCTTCACCTCGACCCTGTCCGGCGTCGTCTCGAACGTCATCAGCCTGATCCTGGTCATCGGCGCGATGCTCGTGCTGAGCTGGCAGCTGACGGTGGTCGCGATCCTGATGCTGCCGATCTTCCTGATCCCCGCGCGGGTCCTCGGCCGCCGGCTGGCCGCGATGACGCGCGAACAGATGAACCTCAACGCCGAGATGTCCACGTCGATGACCGAGCGCTTCAGCGTCGGTGGGGCGCTGCTGGTCACCCTGTTCGGCCAGCCCCGCCTCGAGAACGCGGACTTCGGCGAGCGCGCCGGGCGGGTCCGCGACCTGGGCATCCGGATCGCGATGCTCGGCCGCGTGTTCTTCACCGCGCTGACGTTGGTGGCGGCGCTGGCCACGGCCCTGGTGTACGGCGTGGGCGGCAACCTGGCCGTCCGCGAGACGTTGACCATCGGCACGCTGCTCGCGCTCGTCGCGCTGCTCGGCAGGCTGTACGGTCCGCTGACCGCGCTGTCCAACGTCCGCGTCGACGTGATGACCGCGCTGGTGTCGTTCGAGCGGGTCTTCGAGGTGCTCGACCTCGAACCGATGATCACGGACGCCCCGGACGCGACGGATCTGCCGGCCGACGCGGCGAGTGTCGAGTTCGAGCACGTCGCGTTCGCGTACCCGACGGCCGAGCAGGTCTCGCTGGCCAGCCTCGAGTCGGTCGCCGTCCTGGACAAGCGGGTCTCGGCCCAGGTGCTGGAGGACGTGAGTTTCGTCGTACGGCCCGGCCAGATGGTCGCGCTGGTCGGCCCGTCCGGAGCCGGCAAGACGACCATCACGAACCTGGTCGCCCGGCTGTACGACGTGAGCGGGGGAGCGGTGCGGATCGGCGGTCAGGATGTTCGCGACGTCACCTTGCAGTCCCTGCACGACACGATCGGGTACGTCACACAGGACGCGCACATGTTCCACGACACGATCCGCGCCAACCTCGCCTACGCGAAACCCGGCGCGGCCGAGGAGGAGCTGGTCGCGGCGCTCCGGGCCGCGCAGATCTGGGAGCTGGTGTCAGCGTTGCCGGACGGCCTGGACACCGTGGTCGGCGATCGCGGTCACCGGCTGTCCGGTGGCGAGCGGCAACGACTCGCCATCGCCCGGTTGTTGCTGAAGGCTCCGAAGGTCGTCGTCCTCGACGAGGCGACCGCGCACCTGGACTCCGAGTCCGAGGTCGCCGTTCAGCGGGCGCTGGACACCGCACTCGAAGGCCGTACGTCGCTGGTGATCGCGCACCGGCTGTCGACGGTGCGGAACGCGGACCAGATCCTGGTGGTTGACCACGGCAACATCGTGGAGCGCGGCACACACGAGCAGCTACTGGCCGCCGGCGGCGAGTACGCTGATCTGTACCACACGCAGTTCAACGAATCCGGCACAGCGGCAGGTGTCTGATGATCAAACTGGGCCTCGTCCTGGCAGCCGGGTACGCCGGCTTCAAGGTCGCGTACCACTCCGAGGACGGCCGCCACTACGGCCGCACCGGCGACCGCGCGATCCGCACCACCCTCTCCCTCCTGATAGCCAGTCTCGCCGGCGGCATCACCTACGCGGCCCTACTCCCGCACTGAGAGACCCGATTCTGGTTACTTGGTCGCGGCCGGGCGTGAGTCGTGTTCCAGGAGGTGGAGGACCGGTACGCCGAGGTGTCGGCGGGCCGAGTTGGTCCAGTCGAGGTGGAAGAACTCCGCGACGATGTGCGGCCGCGTCAGGATGATGACCTCCTGGCCGTGGACGTGCTGCACGGTCGCGACCAGGGCGTCGATCGGACGGTCGTGCGAGATCCCGCCCTCGGCGGTCTGCCCGAGGTCGCGCAGCCGCTGCACGCTCCGGCCGCTGCAGCCCTTGGCCTCGGTGTCGATCGCCTTCTGCGCCTCAGCTAGGTCCTGGCGCTGACCGGCCAGGCCCGGCCCGTAGAGGTCCGCGGTCCCGAGGGCGCTGATCGACGCCTCGACGCCCGCCTCCGCGTTGTGGCAGGGCACCAGTACGTGGTACCTGACCGGATCGGGCATGTCCTGATGGAGTTCGACGACGCGTTTCGCGTCGGGCTCGGACAGTTCCTGTTCGACGAGCAGTACGACGTCGTACATCGTGCCACCTCCGTGCTTACCAGTCGGTATACCTCCATAGTGCCCCCTCAGCGGGCGGAAGTATTCAACTGGATCGTTCCAGTCTCCGGCGTCCGTACGTTCGGAGCGCGCGGAGCAGGTCCACCTCGCGGAATGCGGGCCAGTAGAGGTCGCAGAACTCGATTTCCGAGCCGGTCGCCTGCCACAGCAGGAAGTCCGACATCCGCAGTTCGCCGCTGGTCCGGATCACCAGTTCCGGGTCCGGCAGGCCCGGAACGTACAGGTGCCGACTGATGTCGTCCTCGCTCAACGCGTCCGCGACCTCCTCGATCGACCGCCCGTCCGCGGCCGCCTCGTCGAGCACCGACCGAACTGCGTCCAGCACCTCGAGCCGGCCGCTGTAGGCGATCGCGATGGTCAGATCGCCTGCGTCCGGACGGTCGCGCGTCTCCTCCACGGCCTCCTTCAGCGCACGAGCTGTTGAATCCGGCAACAGATCCAGCTGGCCGGCGACGTGCAGCCGCCAGCGATTGTCGCGCCGGACGTGCTCCGCGAGCACGGTCTCGGTGAGGTTCATCAGGTAGTCGACCTGGTCCGCGTCGCGCTTGCGCAGGTTGCTCGGCGACGCGACCCAGGCCGTGACACACGGGATCCCGGCGTCGGCGCACCACTGCAGGAACAGCTCCAGGTGCTCGGCGCCGAAGCGATGGCCGATGCGTACGTCGTCGTACCCGGCGCGCTTCGCCCAGCGCCGGTTGCCGTCCATCGCGATCGCGACGTGCTGCGGCTTCGGCAGGCCGACGAGCTGGCGCCTGAGACGGCGCGTGTAGAGGCTGTAGAGCATCAGCGTTGGGCGCTCGACAAGACGTCGGCCAGGTCGAACTTGATCGGCTCCTCCAACTGCTCGTACGTGCACGACTCGGGGGTGCGATCCGGGCGCCAGCGGACGAACTGCGCAGTGTGCCGGAAGCGGATGCCTTCCATGTGGTCGTAGCGAACCTCGACGACCCGCTCCGGGCGCAGCGGGACGAAGGACAGGTCCTTGCCCGCCTGCCACCGGCTGCCCTCCGCGTTGCGCGGCGTACGGACGCCTTCCTCCTGCTTCGCCCACGCCCACGGGTGCTCGTCGAACGTCGTGACGAGCGGCTGCATCTCCTCGAACAGCTCCTTGCGTCGCTCCATCGGGAAGGCGCCGATCACGCCGACACTCGCGAGCGTGCCGTCGTCGTTGTACAGCCCGAGCAGCAGCGAGCCGATCCGGTCCGGGCCGCTCTTGTGCAGGCGGTAGCCCGCCACCACGCAGTCCGCCGTACGCTCCGGCTTGATCTTGAACATCACCCGCTTGTCCGGTTGGTATGTCCCGTCCAGCGGCTTGGCGATCAGCCCGTCCAGGCCGGCGCCCTCGAACTGCTCGAACCACTGCGCGGCTATGTCGTGATCGGCGGTCGCGGGGGTGACGTGGATCGGCTCTTTCACGTTTGCGAGCGCGTCGATCAGCGCCGTACGGCGTTCGCTGAACGGGCGCTCGGTGTAGTCGTCGTCACCGAGCGCCAGCAGGTCGAATGCGACGAACCGCGCCGGCGTCTTCTCGGACAGCATGTTCACGCGGCTCGCGGCCGGGTGGATCCGCTGCTGCAGCACCTCGAAGTCGAGCCGGTCGCCGGACTCGCCGATCACGATGATCTCGCCGTCGATCGCGCAGCGCTCCGGGAGATTCGCCTTCACCGCCTCGACCAGCTCGGGGAAGTACCGGGTCATCGGCTTCTCGTTCCGGCTGCCGATCTCCACCTCGTCGCCGTCGCGGAAGATGATCGACCGGAAGCCGTCCCACTTCGGCTCGTAGGACAGCGCCCCGCACGGGATCTCCTTGACCGGCTTGGCGAGCATCGGCTTGACCGGCGGCATCACAGGCAGTCGCATCCCGTCATTCTGTCCCACGGCGCGGACAGTCACCAGGAACGTACCGTCACAGTCTCGTGGTGGACAGTGAGCCGGACTGCCCCGGACAATGCCCTCATGAGTACGGTCGGGGTGCAGTGGGGGCGTCCGTCGGACGCCGAACGCGACCGTGCGCTCGCCGTACTTCGCGACGGCGCCGGCTCGGGCCGCCTGTCGCACGACACCTTCATCCGCCGGATGAACTTCGTCCTCCGCGCTCAAAGCCGCGGCGAGCTGGCCGACGTACTCCGCGATCTGCCGCGAACCGAACCGCGTCGTGCCGGTTGGCTGCATCACCTGCGCGCCAGACTCCCACGCCTCGCGAGAGGCAGGACCAGCTCGTCGCGGGCGAGTAGGCCGCGTCTCTCGCCCGCGCCGTCCCCTACGCCGGCGTTGGCGCTCCCGGCGCCGGGTTCTCCGACTGTCCGGATCGGGCGCTTCCCGGGTGCGACGCTCCGACTCGGGGACGTCACCGTGTCGCGCTTCCACGCCGAGCTCCGGCACCTCGGCGACGGCTGGATGCTCCGCGACCTGGGCTCGATGAACGGCACCTGCGTCAACGACCTCCGCATCACCACCACGGTCCGGGTCCGTCCCGGCGACCGGGTGAGCTTCGGCGCGGTCACCTTCACACTGACCTCCCACGGCCAGTAGTTGCATCCGGTACGCCGGTACAGGTTTACCGTCGGACCATGGACGAGACCTGGGCCCCGGAAGCCTGCACCCTGCCCACCGCGGAGCGGCCGTTCCGCGTCGCCGAGTTCGACGACCTGTTCGCCACGCATCTGCGCCGCTCCGAGCGCGTGGACCCGCAGACCCTCGACCTCACCCTGAACCCGGAATCCCGGGCGACGGTCGAGGACCTCACCGCCCGCGAGACCGAGTGCTGCTCCTTCTTCACCTTCACCCTGACCGGCACGACCGAACTCCACCTGCGCATCACAGTCCCACCGACCCAAACCGCCGTACTCGACGGCCTGCTCGCGTGAGCGTGCTGAAATCGGTCGTGCTCTTCCTGCTGGCGGCACTCGCCGAGATCGGGGGAGCGTGGCTGATCTGGCAAGGCTGGCGCGAGCATCGCGGCCTGTTGTGGATCGCCGGCGGAATAGTTGCCCTAGGCGCCTACGGCTTCGTCGCCACCTTCCAGCCCGACCCCAACTTCGGCCGCATCCTCGCCGCGTACGGCGGTGTCTTCGTCGCCGGCTCCCTCGCCTGGGGCATGCTCGTGGACCGCTTCAAACCCGACCGCTACGACCTCATCGGCGCCACCATCTGCCTGTTCGGTGTCCTGGTCATCATGTACGCGCCCCGCAGCAGCTGAGCCCTCACGGAATGAGGACGACCTTGCCGGTGGTGTTGCGGGTTTCGAGGGCTTGGTGGGCGGAGGCGGCGTCGGACAGGGGGAACGTTGTGGTCAGCGCCTGCCAGCGGCCCGACGTGACTTCTTCCAGGGCGGCGGATTCCAGGGCTCGGAGGTGGCGGGCGAGTTTGGCGCCGATGGCCCAGCCGGCGGTCAGGCCGCGGGACATCAGGTCTTCGTGGGTGAACTCGATGGGGCCGCCGCCTGACCAGCCGAACATGAGGGCGCGGCCGCCGGTGGCCAGGAGGTCGAAGGCCTGCTGGCCGTTGGTGCCGCCGACGCCGTCGAAGAGCACTGTGATGTCGCGGTCGCCCAGCTCGGCCCTCAGGCGCGTTGTCCAGTCGGGGTCGCGGTAGTCGATCGCGTACTGAGCTCCGAGCGAGCGCACCAGTTCGACCTTCTCCGGACCGCCTGCCAGGCCGATCGCCACCGCGCCGATGTTCTGCGCCGCCTGGATCAGGTAGCTGCCGATCCCGCCCGCGGCCGCCGTCACCAGGACGACGTCGTCCGCGGTGAGGTGTGCCTGCCCGAGGATCCCCGCGGTCGTCCGGCCGGTGCCGATCGCGGCGACCGCCTGCGCCGCGTCGACGTGATCGGCCAACTCGTACAGCGACTCGACCTTCGCCACCGCGCGTTCGGCGTACCCGCCTGGCACCATGCCCAGATGGACCACGACCCGCTTGCCGATCCACGTCGGATCGACGTCGGGGCCGACCGCGCTGACCCGGCCCGCGACTTCGCGCCCGGGGATCGTCGGCAGTTCCGGGACCGGGATCGGGCTGCCGCCGGAGGTACCCGCGCGGATCATCGTGTCGACGAGGTGGACGCCGGCGGCCTCGACCTCGACCAGCACCGTGCCGCTGCCGGGAGTGGGGTCCGGCACGTCCTCGTACACCAGGTTTCCGGCCGGACCGAACGTGTGCAATCTGATCGCTTTCACACCCGAGACGCTAGAACCTCAACAATGATTGAGGTCAACCCCTGCCACTTCCTTACGTTGTGTACTAAAGTGCGCTCCGAGGGAGGGCTGACGTGGCGAAGATGCTGAGAGGTGCGACCGCGCAGGAGACGCACAGCGCGATCCTCGACCTGATCCGTTCCAGCGGCACGGTGACCCGCGTCGACCTCGCCGACCGCTCCGGCCTGACCGGTGCGTCGATCTCCCGGGTGGTCAAACGCCTGCTCGCCGACGGCCTGATCATCGAGACCGGGTACGGCGACCCGACCGGCGGGAAACGCGCCACGCTGCTGCAGTTCAACCCGCGCGCCCGGCACGCGGTCGGGATCGCGGTCGACACCCCGAGTACGACGTACGTCGTCACCGACATGAGCGGCCGGGTGATCGAGCAGCTGTCGTCGCGGGGGATCGGGAAGGATGCTCCGGCGACCGCGGTACGGCGGATCACGGCCGAGCTCGAGGACCTGATCGTGAAGGCGGGGATCGAGCCGTCCACGCTGGTCGGGGTCGGCGTCGCGCTGGCCGGCCGGCAGGGCCGGGGCGGGACGCGGCTGCTGCGGACGGACTCCGAGAAGTACGCGTGGGAGCCGTTCGCGGTGCGGGACACGCTGAAGGCGGCGATCGACCACCCGATCGTGGTGGAGAACGACTCGACCTGCGCGGCGATCGGCGAGTTCTGGGCCGGGAAGATCCCGTCGGTGAACGACTTCGCGACCGTGTACCTGGCGGCCGGTTTCGGGCTCGGCCTGATGACGAACGGCGATGTGTACCGCGGCTCGTCGTCGAACGTCGGCGAGATCGGCCACATGGTGCTCGACGTGAACGGCCCGATGTGCTGGTGCGGCGGGCAGGGCTGCCTGGAAAGCCTGGCCGCCCCGGCCGCAGTGGTCGCCCGCGCCGAGCAGGACGCGGCGCTCGCCGACAAGCTCGGTCTGCGCGGTCGTCAGACGTCGGTACGGGCGGACTTCGCGAAGATCGCCCGCCTCGCGGCCGGCGGTGATCCGCGGTGCGTGCAGCTGATCGAGGAGTCGGCGACGTACCTGGCGAAGGCGCTGCTCTCGATCACGAACCTGCTCGACCTCGACCAGATCATCCTCGCCGGCCCCGGGTTCAGCGAGACCGGCGACATCTATGTGCGGCTCGCGACGCAGGAGCTCAACCGCCTGTCCTTCGTCCGCGCCATGCACCCGACCCGCGTCGAGCTCTCGAAACTCGGCCCGAGTGCGGCGGCTCTGGGTGCCGCCTCACTCGTCCTTCACAGCCAGCTCACTCCCCACCAGAACCGCTCGTGAGGTAGTTCTTCAGCCAGGCGCCGCTCTTCTTCACGATGCGGGCCTGTGTCGCGTAGTCGACGTACACGATGCCGAAGCGGCGGCTGTAGCCCCAGGCCCACTCGAAGTTGTCGAGCAGCGACCAGGCGAAGTACCCCTTCAGCGGGAAGCCCTCGGTGACCAGCTCCTGGCAGACGGCGACGTGCTGCTGCAGATAGTCGAGTCGCTCGTCGTCCTCGACCGTCCCGTCCGCGGTCACGAAGTCCGGGTACGCCGAACCGTTCTCGGTCACGTACAACGGCAACTCGGGCGCGAGCTTGTTGATCGTGACCAGGATGTCGCGCAGGCCGGTCGCCTGGATCGGCCACCCCATCTGGGTCCGCGGGAGGCCGGTGTCGACGGCGACGACGTTCTCGCTGCCCGGCTGGGTGGAAGCGACCGGCGACGAGATCGGCCCGTCGGGCGCCGCCACCGTGGTCGGGCAGTAGTAGTTGACGCCGATGAAGTCGAGCGGCGCCCCGATCAGCGGGAGGTCGGCCTCCTGCGCCGCGAACCACTCCGACATCCCGGTGTCCTCGAGGACGTCCGCCGGGTACTGCCCGGACAGCAACGGCTCCAGGAACAGCCGGTTCCGCAGGCCGTCGATCCGGCGGGCGGCGTCGCGGTCGGCGGGGGAGTCGGACGCGGCGTGGATCGGCGCCGGGTTGAGCGCGATCCCGTACGTACCGCTCTCGGACCGGATCGCGTCGAGCGCCAGACCGTGGCCGAGCAGCAGGTGGTGCACCGCCTTCAAGGCGTCGGCGCCTTCGGTCCGGCCCGGTGCGTGCTCACCGTTGCCGTACCCGAGGAACGCCGAGCACCACGGCTCGTTCAGCGTCATCCAGTGCTTGATCACGTCCGACAAGGCGTCGTGCGTGACGGCGGCGTAGTCGCGAAAACGCTCGGCGGTGTCGCGCACCAGCCAGCCGCCGGCGTCCTCGAGCGGCTGCGGCAGGTCCCAGTGATACAGCGTCGCGTACGGCGTGACACCGTTCTCCAGGCACGTCTCGGCGAGCCGCCGGTAGAAGTCGAGCCCAGCAGGAACGACGGTGTTGGCTGGGCCCGCGGGCATGATCCGCGGCCAGGCGATCGAGAACCGGTACGCGTTCAGCCCGAGGTCCGCGAGCAGCCGGACGTCGTCGGCGAACCGGACGTAGTGTTCGTCGGCCACGTCGCCGGTGGTGCCGTCCGCGATCCGGCCCGGGGTGTGGGCGAACGTGTCCCAGATACTCGGGCCGCGACCGTCCGCGGAGACCGCACCCTCGACCTGGTACGACGCGGTCGCCGCGCCCCAGGTGAACCCGCTCGGGAAGCCGTTCGTCACGTCGTCTCCTTCTCGACCCAGTACTGCCTGTCCGGCAGCAGGCTACCTAACCGGTTAAGCAGTTCGTCGGGCAGGTCCGCATCCTGGGCAGCGAGCAGCGCGTCGACACGGGCCGGCTTGCTGATGCCGACGACGGTGCCGGCGATGCCCGGGTCGTCGATCGAGTGCCGGAGCGCGGCCGTCGCGAGGTCGGTGCCGTACTCCTGGCACGCCTTGTCCATCTCCGCCACGGCCTGCAGGACCGCGGCCGGCGCCTCGCGGTAGGCGTACTTCGTCGCGCCGGCCGGGTTCGCGAGGATCCCGCCGCCGTAGACCGCCGCGTTCACCACCGCGATGCCCTCCGCGCGGGCCCGCTGGAAGATGCCGCCGGCCGAGTGGTCGACCAGGCTCCAGCGGTTGTGCACGAGCAGTACTTCGAACCCGCCGAGATCCAGGTACCGGGACAGCTCCCGCGTGTCGCCGCCGGCCAGGCCGACGTGCCCGATCTCCCCGTCGGCGCGCAGTTGCATCAGCGTATCGACGGCGTCGCGCATCGACTCGAAGTCGTGGGCCTCGGGGTCGTGCAGGTGGACCAGCGGCAGTTCGTCCAGCCCGAGCCGTTCCTTGCTCTCGGCCACGCTCGCACGGACGCGCGCGCCGGAGTAGTCGCCGTCCTTCGCGTCGACCTTCGTCACCACCAGGAATCCCTCGGGGAGTCCGCCGTACTCGCGGATCGCCTGCCCGATCCGGGTCTCGCTGGAGCCGTCGCCGTACCCGTTGGAGGTGTCGATCCAAGTCAGGGGGCTGTCGAACACGCGCAGGACCAGGTCGACCGCCTCCTGGGCCGTGACGTCGTACCCGAAGACGGCGGGCATGCCGGCGATCCCGCTGCCGCCGGCGCCGACGGCGGAGACGGTGAGACCGGTCGAACCCAGCGGACGGAGCCAGTTGCCCTGTGTGTCGTCTGTCATGCGCCGGAGCCTACGGCGTACGTGAACCCGTCGGGGTCGACGTAGACCTTCGTCCCGTCCGGCGAGATCGCGACCGGCAGGCCGAGCAGGTCAGCCGGGTCGCCCGCGAGTTCGGCGTACGCGAACCCCGCGACGTCGAGTTGCGGGTCCCGCGAGGTCTTGGGGACGTCGTAGGTGAAGACCTCGAGAACGGTGTCGCCGCCCTTGAGGTAGCCGATGTGGAAACCGCGGACGTCGTGCGGCTGCTCGATGGTTCCGATGAAGTCGAAGCCGTGGCGCTCGTGGTAGTGCGCGGCGGTGGCGTCGCGGTCCTCGATCGTGACGGCCACGTGGTCGAACCGCGGGCGGGCCGGTACGCCGAGCGCGCGTTCCCGCGCCACCCCGTCCGCGTCCAGGATCTCGGCGTACTGCAGGTCGCCCTGGATCATCTCGAGCAGCGTCCCGTCCGGGTCGTAGAAGAAGCAGATCCGGACGTTGCCCTCGGCATCGAGCGGGTCGAGCTTGAACTCCACCCCGGCGTCCTTGAGGACACCGGCCCGCTCGTCGATCCGGTCCACCTTGAAGCCGATGTGCCGGAAACCCTTCTGCAGATCGTCCGGTGACCAGGTGCTCTGCTCGCGGCCGTTGCCGACGGCCCGCAGTTCGACGGTCGCGGTCACCGCGTCCAGGACGGCTCGCTCGGCGGTCGGTTCGCCGACCGGGCGGAGTTCGAGGAAGGTGGTGTAGAACTCGACGGAGCGCTGCACGTCGGTGCAGTTGACCACGACGTTCTTGATCGGCATCCAAGCTCCTAATTCTTGACGGCGCCGAGCATCATCCCGGCGACGAACTGCCGCTGCATCCGGACGTAGACGATCACGACCGGTACGACGGACAACGTGAGGCCGGCGGTGAGCGCCGGCCAGTTCGTGGAGTACTGGCCCATCAGCGTGAACAGCACCGGCTGCAGCGGCAGCGAGTCGGTGTTCCGCAGGACCGTGTTGGCGATCAGGAACTCGTTCCAGGTGGACAGGAACTGGAAGATCACCACGGTCGCGATGCCGGGCCTGGTGAGCGGCAGGATCACCCGCCGGAAGATCGTCAGCTCGCTGCCGCCGTCGACCCGGGCCGCCTCGATCAGCTCGTCGGGCAGCGTCTGGAAGAACGCCCGCATCAGGAACATCGCGAACGGCGCCGATCCGGAGATGTACAGCACCAGTAGACCGGCCTGACTGTCGAGCAGACCGAACGACTTGAGCTCGAGGTAGAGCGGGATGATCAGCGCCGTCGACGGCATCATCAGCGTCGTCAGCAGGAGGACGAAAAGCGTGTTCCGGAACGGGAAGTCCAGCTTCGCGAACGCGTACCCGCTGAGCGTGGCGAAGACGAGTACGCCGATCACCGTCACCGACGTGATCCACACGCTGTTCCAGAAATGCAGCGGGAACTCGATCGACGTCCAGGCGTCCCGGTACGCCGTACCGGTGAGCTTCCGCGGGATGATCGGGCCGTTGAAGATCGTGTTCTGCTCCCGCAGCGACGTCAGCAGCATCCAGCCGAACGGAAACGCCATCAGGACACAGAACGGAAACAGTACGAAAGTCGCGAAGGATTTTCCGGCCCACGGTTTCCTCATCGGTCCGCCCTCCGGGTCAGCCAGAGCTGCGCGATCACCGCGAGCGTGCAGAGCACCATCGTCACCACGCTGAACGCGCTGGCGTACCCCAGTTGCGGGATCGAGCCGGACGTCGTACCGAAGGCCAGCGAGTAGAGATAGGTGCCGAGTACTTCGCTGGCGTGGTTCGGCCCGCCGCCGGTCATCACGAAGATCACGTCGAACGCCTTGAACCCGTTGAGCAGCCCGAGGCTGACGATCAGGCCGGTCACGATCCGCAGACTCGGGACCGTGATGTGGCGGAACTGCTGGACCGTGTTGGCCCCGTCCATGGCCGCGGCCTCGTACAGGTTCGGATCGATGCTCTGCAGCCCGGCGAAGTAGATCAGCATGGTGAAGCCGAGTCCGCCCCAGACCGTCACCACGACGATCGCGGGCAGCACGGTCTTGTGGTCGGCCAGCCACGGGTGCTGCAGGCCGTCCAGACCGATTGCCCCGAGCAACCGGTTCAGTGTGCCGATGTTCGGGTCGTAGATCAGCTTCCAGAGCACCGCCGACACCACGAACGACACGATCCCGGGAATGAACAGGATGGTCCGGACGACGACACCGACCTTCGGCCAGATCACGTTCACCAGCACCGCCGTGACCAGGCCGAGGAAGGTCAGGACCGCCGTCGTCACGCCGGTCAGCACCAGGGTGACGAGCAGCGCCCGGCGGGCCACCGGATCGTGCAGCATCCGGCTGTAGTTGTCGAACTGCACGAACCGCGGCGCCCCGAACCCGCCCCACGAGGTCAGGCTCAGGTACGCCGTGTAGAGGATCGGCCACAGCACGAACGCCAGGAACAGCACGAACGTCGGCAGGATGAAGGCGTAACCCGCGATCCGCTGTGATTTTCTGAGGGGTGTTCCGAGGAGGTGACCGGCGCGCATCCAGTCAGCCGCCCTTGGCGTTCTGCACCGCCTGCTGCATCGCCTTGGCGACCGCCGCCGGCTCGCCGCTGCCGTCGAAGATCTTCGCCAGCGGATCGCCGGCCGCCACCGACCCGGGACCGAACGGGATGTGCGGGCAGCCGTCGCCGTCGAGCAGCCACGACGTCATCTGCTTCATGATCGGCAACTCGATCCGCTGCGCGGCGCTCTTGGTGGCCGGCATCGAGTTCGACTCGTTCATCGTGGGGGAGTACTGCTCGGCCGAGTACATGAACTTCAGGAACTCCAGCGCGGCGTCCTTGTTCTTGCTGGTCGCCGACACCGCCCACCCGGCGCCCGCCTGGTTCGCCGTCCAGTGCCGCATGCCGGGCGCGATCGCCGGCGTCTTCATCACCTTGTACAACTTGTTGAACGCCGGTGTCGCGTCCTTGGTCAGCCCCTGCGGCGTCCAGCTGCCGTTGAACAGCATCGCGGACTTCCCGGTGTAGAAGATCTGCGGCGCCTGGTCGCCGCTGGTGCCGGTGGTACCCGGCTGGAACACACCGGCCTTGACGATCTTCTGCTGCAGCTCGATCGCCTGGACCACCTTCGGGTCCTCGTACGTCGCGCCGTCCTTGAGCTGGTCGAGCTTCAGGTAGTACGTCGGGTCGTCGGCGACCTGGGTGATCAGCGGCAGGAAGAAGTCCAGCGAGCTGGTGGTGGGATTGCAGCTGAGCGCCACCGGGAACCTGCCGGTCGCCTTGATCTTCGCGGCCGCCGCGATCAGGTCGTCCCAGGTCTCGATACCGTCCTCCGCGACGCCGGCGTTCCTGAGCAGGTCCGGGTTGTAGAACAGCCCGAACGTCTGCGCCATCCAGCCGACGGCGTACTGCTTGCCGTCCAGCGTGTACTCCTGGTTGGCCGAGTCGAAGAAGTCCTTCAGGAAGTCGTCGCCGAGCTCCTGCTTCAGGTCGGCCGACACCCCGCCGGTGCCGTAGGTCAGCGCCCGCGTGTGCGGCGCGAAGATCTCCGGTACGTCGCCGCCCGCGACCGCCGCCTGCAACGCGGGCAGGTACTGGTCCGGGGTGCCGAAGATCCGGTTCTCGATCTTGATGTTGCCGTGCGCGGCCTCGAACGCGCTGATCAGCTTCGGGAACTGGTCCTCCTGGTCGTTGTACCAGGACCACATCCGGACCACGGCCTTCCCGCCGCTCGTGGTGCCGCCCCCGCTGTCACTGCCCCCACAAGCGGCCAGCGCAGCCCCGAGCCCAACCGCTCCCACCGCGCCTTTCAGAACCGTCCGCCGCCGCACGTGCTGTTCGCTCATCGGAGACTCCTCACGATCGCCTACTCAACTTCCTAACTGAAAGTAAGAAAGTGGTCAAGGCCACAGCAGCATCTTTGTGCCCGCACCAACCATTTCGGCGGCTGATTCTTGGTTGGTGGGTGCTCAAAGTGGAGTGGTTAGGGTTGGGCGCATGGTGGTGCGGTTGAGTGAGGTGTGGCCGGTGGTGGGGGCGGATCGGCTGTTGTCCGAGTGCGTGCCGCCGCCGCGGTTCGCCGACGTCCGGTTCGGCACGTACCGCCCGGATCCGGACGAGCCCTCGCAGGCGGAGGCGCTCGCGGTGCTGGTGGCGCGCGCCGAGAAGCTGGCCGGGCCGCGGCCGGCGCCGTCGCTGTGGTCACGGTTGCGCGGACGCAGCGAGTCCCCGGACAAGCCGGGCGTCTATCTCGACGGCGGATTCGGTGTTGGCAAGACCCACCTGCTCGCTTCGCTCTGGCACGAGGCGGCCGGCCCAAAGATGTACTGCACGTTCGTCGAGCTCACCAACCTGGTCGGTGCTCTCGGGCTGCGCACCGCGGTCGAGGCGCTGTCGTCGTACCGGCTGATCTGCGTCGACGAGTTCGAGCTGGACGATCCCGGCGACACGATGCTGATCTCGCGGCTGCTGGGCCAGCTCGTCGAGGCCGGCGTCGAGTTCGCGGCGACCTCGAACACGCTGCCCGACAAGCTCGGCGAGGGCCGGTTCCAGGCGGTCGACTTCCTCCGCGAGATCCAGGGGCTCTCCGCGCGGTTCGACGTACGGCGGGTGGACGGGCCCGACTACCGCCATCGCGGGCTCCCGGTGGCGCCGGATCCGTGGCCCGACGAGAAGGTCGAGCAGGAGGCCGCGGTCCGCGCGAACGCGTCCTGCGACCACTTCGTCGACCTGCACCGGCATCTGGCTGAGCTGCATCCGAGCAAGTACGGCGCTCTGCTCGACGGGATCGAGACGGTGGCGATCACCGACGTACGGCCGCTGACCGACGAGAACGTGGCGTTGCGGATGGTGGTGCTCGCGGACCGCCTGTACGACCGCAACCTGCCGCTCCTCGCGGGCGGCGTACCTCTCGACCAGCTGTTCTCCGCGGACATGCTCAAAGGCGGCTACCGCAAGAAGTACCTCCGCGCTCTGTCGAGACTCATCGCGTTGGCCCGTACCGCGTGATTTCCTGAGGGTATGAGTCTGCACGGACAGCGACGTACGGGCGTCTCGCTGGTGCTGCTCGCCTTGGGACTCGGCTTCCTGTTCGCGGGGAGGTTCGTGCAGTTCGACGACACGTCCGGGGTCGGCGGCGGGGAGTGGATCCTGCCGCTCGGCCTGCTGGCGATCGTCGCGGCGGTGGCTTCGATCGTGGTCGCCTGGCCCGAGCCGAAGGCCCGGCTCCGGACCGGGATCGCGCTGGTCGTTCTGTTCGCCGGTGTGCTCTGGCAACTCGTCGGCGACGACGGCTTCCGATTCGTCTGGCATCGGGACGAGGGTGGCCTCGTGCTGTTCGAGTTCGTGCTCGGGCTGACCGGCTTTGGGCTGATCGCCACCGGCGCGCAGCCTGCTGAGCCCGATGGGCCCGGCCCGATGGCCGAGGAGTTGCGGGCAGCGGACGCCGAGCGGCAGAAGTACCGGGTGCATCAGGAGCGACGGTGGATGGTCCGTGCCTGGCTGTACCTGTGTGGGACGGCAGTGCTGACGCTGCTGGCCTTCGCGATCGGCATCTCGGTCTATGAATCCACCGAGTGCGACGACGGCAGCAACCAATGCGATCTGGCCGTGGTGGGCGGGATGGCGTGGGCGGTGACCGCGTTCGTCGCCGGCGTGGTCGCGATCACCATCGCCGAGTGCGTTCGCGCAATCCGGCGCGATCGTGCGCGCCGGACCTCCGGGGAACCCGGTGACGAATAGGGCAGGATGACCTTATGGCGAAGCAGAAGAAGGGCGAGAAGTCAGCCGGTGGGGGACTGCGGGAGCAGCTGCGGGTGCCGGCCGGCGAGGTCGACCTGACGAAGTACGACACCCGCGCGACGGCGGGTTTCAGCGGGACCAAGGACGACGGCAAGCTCGCCCTCGACGCCCTCGGCGCCGAGGTCTCGGACTGGCAGGAGCGGCTGTTCGCCGAGGGCCGGACCGGTGGCGAGCGGAGCATTCTGCTGGTGCTGCAGGGGATGGACACCTCCGGTAAGGGCGGGGTGATCCGGCACGGTGCGGGACTGATGGACCCGCAGGGGCTGAAGATCACGTCGTTCAAGGCGCCGACGCCGTCCGAGAAGCGCCGCGGGTTCCTGTGGCGGATCCGGCAGGCCGTGCCGGGGCACGGGATGATCGGGGTCTTCGACCGGTCGCACTACGAGGACGTGCTGATCGCCCGGGTGCGCGAACTGGTCACGCCGAACGTGTGGACCCGTCGGTACGACCAGATCAACGAGTTCGAGGCCGAGCTGACCGCGAGCGGCGTGACGATCGTGAAGTGCTACCTGCACATCTCGCCCGAGGAGCAGCGCGCCCGGCTCGAGGCGCGGCTCGACGACCCGACCAAGCACTGGAAGTACAACCCGGGAGACGTCGACGAACGGCAGCTGTGGCCGGACTACATGGAGGCGTACCACGCCGCGATCGAGCGCTGCAACACGCCTGACGCGCCCTGGTACGTGATCCCGAGCGACCGCAAGTGGTACCGCAACTGGGCCGTCACCACGATCCTCTTGGAGACGCTCAAGGAGCTGAACCCGCAGTGGCCCACGGCCGACTTCGACGTGGAGAAGGAGAAGAAGCGCCTGGCGGCGACGTGAGCCTCAGCTGTCCGGGTCGATGTCGTGGCGGCGGAGGAGGTCGCGGAGTTTCGCGACCTGCTCGTGCAGGCGCTCGTTCTCCTCGAGGACGGCATTGAGTTCGGCGAGCAGGTGATGCCGGCGGCCGTACGTCGTCCACGTGTTGGCGGGGTCCTCGGCCAGCATGCCCGTGACGAGATCCTCCGACCGCCGGCGCCAGTTCAGCCGCTTCTCGAGCTTGCGGCGTACCTCGTCGGTGCTCTCGGCGAGCTTGGTGATGATCTGACCGCCGACCCCGTCGCCGTCGTGGAGTACGCCGAGGAGCAGGTGCTCCGGCCCCACATCCGCATCACGCGCCCGCGCCTCACCCCACGCGAACTCGAAGGTGCTCTTCGCGCGTGGGGTGAACGGGATCGCGCCCGCCGCCGCGCCGCTCCGGCCGCGGCCGATGATCTCCACGACCAGGTCCCGCACCGCCGGAGCCGTGATGCCGAAGTCGGCGAGCACCCGGGACGCGACGCCCTGCCTCAAGGTCACCAGCCCGAGCAGGAGATGCTCGGTGCCGACGTACACGTGGTCGAGCCGGCGGGCCTCGTCCTGTGCCAGCACGATGACCTGGCGCGCCGGTTCGGTGAACTTCTCGTACATCGGATCTCCCCTCCACCAGTCCTGCAGTAGGTCGCCGAGGCCGTCGAGCAGGTCGATCTCCAGATGCTCCTGCAGGTCCTCGGCGGTCACCGGGTGATGCTCGAGCCGGCTCCGGATGAAGGCAGCGGCTTCGCTGTGCCCGGCGTCGCCGGCCGCGATCCGATCGAGCAGGTCGTCGACGTCGGTCACCGGCTCGAGTTGCAGCTCGGCGCGGTTCAGCGAGACGAACTGCAGCACGACCGCGACCGCCACCACCCGGTTCGCCCCGGCGAACGGCCTGGCCCGCACGAGACCCGCGAGCAGCACTCCCGCCGATTCCGCGAGGCTCCCGGTCAGCCGTACGCCGTCCAATACCCGATCGATCGCGTCGAGATTCGACCGGCGGACGACGTCGTCGGAGTCGCACCGCAGCACGCGGGCCGCGATGGCGAGAACGTCGTACCGGCCGAGGTAGCGCATCAGTCGTCTCCGCGCAGCCGGCGCAACGACTCCTCGTGCCGGACGAGGTTCTGCTCGAGCAGGTCGCTGAACTGCGCGTCCTGCCGGCGCTGATCCACCAATGCCGCGATCGCCTCGCGTGCCACGTCCGACACCGACCGGCCCTCCACCGACGCCACGGTCTGCAGCCGCTCGGCCAGGTCCGGGTCGAGCCGCAGCAGGATGTTCTTGGTCGCGTCCTTCGCCATAGATAGCAAGATATCAGGCTAGCTGGACCTAGGTGGAGGCGGGAGACGCCCGTGGGGCGTCGATCCTGGAGTCGGTGCTGCGGGCGCGGGGGATTCGTTCGCCTACCACGCGTCCCGCGACGCCCTGCGCCGCGACTGTCGTCGTTACACCAACCTCGCGATGCGTGGTTGGACCTTGCTGCGGTTCTCGTGGGAGGACGTGATCCTGGACGAGGGGTGGGTCGGGGAGGTGCTGGCGGCTGTCCGAAGTGGACGCACAGGCAGGCAGAACCCCCAGAAGAGGGCCGCTTGAGGGCCCGAAACGGGAGTTCTGCCTGCCCGCAGGGTCAGGCGGAGTGCACCAACATCGGACGGGCGATCACCGGACGCGGGGCGGGCTCGAGGGTCAGGAGGTCGAGCCCGGCGACGCCGTACCGGAGGAGGACCAGGCGCGCTACCTCCGCGCTGACGCCGAGCGGGGCCGAGACCGCGACCGCGCCGGCGCGGCGGGACGTGGTTTCGGCGCGGTCGGGGAGTACGCCGGGCGCGAGGAACAGGGAGCCGACCGCGACGTGGCGACGGCCCTCCAGTCGCCACTGGAGCACGGCCTCGGCCGGTGACGGCGAGGCGGCGCAGACGAAGGCGGCGGTCACCGGGAGGCGGTGACGCTGGCCCCACAGCCGCGCGAGGCGGGTGACACTCGCGTTGGCGTGCGAGTCGCTCGAACCGGCCGCCGCGAGTACCAGCGCGTCCAGCTCACGGACCCGGCCGCCCTTCAGCTCGGCACGCATCCGGCGGTCGAGTACGTCGAGCAGCGTGTCGTCGTACCCGAGGACGTCGGACGCGATGATCCGCAGGTTCGGGAACCGGCTGCGCGCCTCGTCGAGGACGGCCGGTACGTCGATCCGCGCGTGGTACGCGGCCGACAGGAGCAACGGCAGGACGACGACCTCTTCGACGCCTTCGGCGGCGAGCTTGCCGAGCACCTGGTACGGCGTGGGCGGGCAGTGGTCGAGGAAGGAGGCTTCGATCCGCAGGTCGTCACGCATCTCGCGCAGGCACTTGACGAGGGCGTGGACGGTGGCGGCCGAACGCGGATCGCGGCTGCCGTGGGCGAGGACTACGAGAGCTGGCGCAGTCATAGCAGTTCCCCTTCTTCGTCGTCGATCATTCCGGCCGCGAGGGTCCACCCGTCGTGGGCGTCGATCAGCAGGAACGATCCGGTGATGGCGTTGCTGGAGTACGGGTCGGCGGCGAGCGGTGCGGCGATCTTGAGTTGCACCTTGCCGATGTCGTTCAGGTCGAGCTCGGCGGCGTCGATGACACCGAGCGTGTCGAGGTCCAGCGCGCCGGTGATCTTGGTGACGATCGCCTGCGCGGTGGTGGTGGTGTGCTTGATCAGCACCCGGGCCCCGACGGTGAGCGGCCGGTCGGACAACCAGCTGATGGTGGCGGCGAGTTCCCGGCGGGTGCCGGGGGAGTGCTCGGCGGCGACGATCACCGAGCCGCGGGCCACGTCGATGTCGTCGGCCAGCCGGACCGTGACGGCTTCACCGGCGATCGCGGACGGCCGTTCGACGACCGCGGTCGACGTGGCGGTGACGACGGGGCGGTCGATCCCGGCGATCGACGTACGGCGTCCCGCGGGCAGCACGATCACCGGGTCGCCGACCGTGACGGTGCCGGAGGCAACGGTTCCGGTGTAGCCGCGGTAGTCGCGGTACTCCTCGGTCTGCGGGCGGATCACGTACTGGACCGGGAACCGCAGTGGCTGGTTCGAGGTGTCGGTGCGTCCGTTCGCGTTCTCCAGGACCTCGAGCAGCGTCGGCCCGTCGTACCAGGAGGTGTCCGCGGAGTGCTCGACGACGTTGTCGCCGACGAGCGCGGAGACCGGGATCGCCTGCAGGTCGGCGATGCCGAGCTGATCGGCGACCTCGCCGACGTCCTTGGCGATCTTGGTGAACACGGCCTCGTCGTAGCCGACCAGGTCGATCTTGTTCACCGCGAGGACGACGTGCGGCACCCGGAGCAGGCCGGCGACGGCGAGATGCCGGCGGGTCTGCTCGAGTACGCCGTGGCGGGCGTCGACCAGGATGATCACCACGTCCGCCGTCGATGCACCCGTCACGGTGTTCCGGGTGTACTGCACGTGCCCGGGGCAGTCGGCCAGGATGAACGAGCGCTTCTCGGTCGCGAAGTACCGGTAGGCGACGTCGATCGTGATGCCCTGCTCGCGTTCGGCGCGCAGGCCGTCGGTCAGTAGGGCGAAGTCGAAGTCGCCGCCACGTGCCTCGGAGACCGTCTTCACATGCGCGATCTGGTCGGCGAGGATCGCCTTGCAGTCGTGCAGCAACCGCCCGACCAGCGTCGACTTGCCGTCGTCCACCGAGCCGGCCGTTGCCAGACGCAACAGGGTGCTCATCAGAAGTACCCCTCTCGCTTGCGGTCTTCCATCGCGGCCTCGCTGGCCCGGTCATCGGCGCGGGTGGCGCCCCGCTCGGTGATCTCGCTGGCCGCGACCTCGATGACGACCTCGGCCGCGGATGTCGCTCCGCTCGCGACCGCTCCGGTGCAGGACATGTCGCCCACGGTCCGGTACCGAACGGTGCGCCGGGCAACGGTTTCGCCGTCGCGCGGCTGCGAGTAGGGGCCGACGGCAAGCAGCATGCCGTCGCGCTCGAACACGTCCCGCTCGTGCGCGTAGTAGATGCTCGGCAGCGGGATCTGCTCGCGCTCGATGTAGTTCCAGATGTCCAGCTCGGTCCAGTTCGACAGCGGGAACACCCGCACGTGCTCACCCGGCCGGTGCCGGCCGTTGTACAGCGACCACAACTCCGGGCGCTGGTTGCGCGGGTCCCACTGACCGAACTCGTCGCGCAGGCTGAAGATCCGCTCCTTCGCCCGGGCCCGCTCCTCGTCGCGCCGGCCGCCGCCGAAGACGGCGTCGAACCGGTGCGCGTTGATCGCGTCCAGCAACGGAATGGTCTGCAGCTGGTTCCGCGTCCCGTCGGTGCGCTCCCGCAACCGGCCGTCCGCGATGTAGTCCTCAACCTTCGCCACCTCGAGCCGCAGCCCGAGCTGCTCGACGACCGCGTCGCGATAGGCGAGTACTTCGGGGAAGTTGTGGCCGGTGTCGACGTGCAGCAGCGTGAACGGCACCCCGGCCGGCGAGAACGCCTTCCGCGCCAGGTGCAGCATCACGATCGAGTCCTTGCCGCCGGAGAACAGGATCACCGGCCGCTCGAACTCCGCCGCCACCTCACGGAACACGAAGATCGATTCGCTTTCGAGCGCATCGAGCTCTGTCACTGTGTTGATCACTGGCGCGGTCATGTGTGCAACCCGCATTCCACCTTGCCGGTGCCCGCCCAGCGGCCGCTGCGCGGGTCCTCACCGGGCGCGACCTGCTGCGTGCACGGCTCGCAGCCGATCGACGGGTAGCCGTCGTACTGCAGCAGGTTCACCAGTACGCCGTTGTCCTGGATGTAGCTGTCCAGGTCCTCCTGCGTCCACGGCGCGATCGGGTTGAGCTTCACCATGTCGCGCTTCTCGTCGTACTCGACGACGGGTGTGTTCGCGCGGGTCGGCGCCTCCTCGCGGCGGATGCCGGTGACCCAGGCCTTGTAGCCGGACAGGTACCGGTTCAGCGGCTCGACCTTGCGCAGCGCGCAGCACTTGTTCGGGTCGCGGTCGTGGAGTTTCTCGCCGTACTCCGCGTCCTGCTCCGCGACGGTCTGCTTCGGGGTCGCGTTGATCAGGTGGATCGGCAGGGTCGCTGCCACCGCGTCGCGGGTCCCGATCGTCTCGGCGAAGTGGTAGCCGGTGTCGAGGAACAGTACGTCGACGCCCGGCGCCGCCTGCGCCGCCAGGTGGGGGAGCGCACCGTCGGCCATCGAGGCGGTGACGACGAGTTCGTCGCCGAACGTCTCACGGGCCCACGCGAGCACCTCCACGGCCGACGCCTCGGCCAGCCGTTCGTTCGCCTCCTCGGCGATCGTCTTCAAGTCACTCATTCCACTGTCACCCGCAACCCGATCATCTTCAGCTGGAACACCCGCGCACACGGCCGGCACTCCCACGCGCCATGGCCTTCCTCAGAGGGCCTGAGGTCCTCGTCCCCGCAGTACGGGCAGTAAAGAGGTGCAGCTCGTTCACTCACTGAAGTGCCTCCTGGTCCGCTCGGGTAACCCACTGGGCGAAGCGCTCGCCTTCGTTGCGCTCCTTCAGGAAGTTCTGGGTGACGCGTTCCACGTAATCGGTGAGGCCGTCCGCGGTGACCTTGTGACCGCGGAGCTTCCGGCCGAAGCCGGCGTCCAGGCCGAGGCCGCCGCCGAGGTGCACCTGGTAGCCCGGCACCTGGTTGCCGTCGGCATCCAGCACGAGCTGGCCCTTCAGGCCGATGTCCGCGACCTGGATCCGGGCGCACGAGTTCGGGCAGCCGTTGACGTTCACCGTGATCGGTACGTCGAGTTCGGGGATCCGCTCCTCGAGCTCGTTGATCAGCTGCGCCGCCTTCGCCTTGGTCTCGACGATCGCCAGCTTGCAGAACTCGATCCCGGTGCAGGCCATCGTGTTCCGCCGCCATGCCGACGGCTTCGCCTGGTACCCGAGCGCGTCGAGCTCGGCGACCAGCGAGTCGACCCGGTCGGCCTCGACGTCGAGTACGAGCAGCTTCTGCTGCGCGGTCGTCCGGATCCGGTCCGACCCGTGCCGCGCCACCACGTCGGCGACCTGCGCGAGCGACGTACCGGAGACCCGGCCGACGACCGGCGCGACGCCGACGAAGTACTTGCCGTCCTTCTGCTGGTGGATGCCGATGTGGTCACCCTGGATCGCGGGGACCTCGGGCGCCGGGCCGTCGATCAGCTTCCGCTTCAGGTACTTGTCCTCCAGGACCTCGCGGAACTTCTCGACGCCCCAGTCCGCGAGCAGGAACTTCAGCCGGGCCCGCGTCCGCAGCCGGCGGTAGCCGTAGTCGCGGAAGATGCTGGTGACGCCCCACCAGGCTTCGGCGACCTCGTCCAGCGGGATCCAGGTGCCGAGGCGCTGCGCGAGCATCGGGTTCGTCGACAGGCCGCCTCCGACCCACAGGTCGAAGCCGGGGCCGTGCTCGGGGTGTACGACGCCGACGAACGCGATGTCGTTGACCTCCGGTACGACGTCGTGCGACGGGTGCCCGGTGAGCGCGGTCTTGAACTTGCGCGGCAGGTTGGAGAACTCGGCGCTGCCGATGTACTTCGAGACGATCTCGTCGATGGCCGGCGTCGGGTCGATGATCTCGTCGGCCGCGATCCCTGCGACCGGGCTCGCGATGACGACCCGCGGTACGTCGCCGCACGCCTCGGTCGTGTACAGCCCGACCGCCTCCAACTGCTCCCAGATCGCCGGCACGTCCTCGATCGCGATCCAGTGCAGCTGGATGTTCTGCCGGTCGGTGATGTCGGCGGTGTCGCGCGCGTACTTGGTGGAGATCTCGGCGATCACCCGGAGCTGCTCGGTGGTCAGCTGGCCGCCCTCGACCCGGACCCGCATCATGAAGTAGCGGTCGTCCAGCTCCTCCGGCTCGAGCGTCGCGGTCTTGCCGCCGTCGATCCCAGGCTTGCGCTGCGTGTACAGACCCCACCAACGGAACCGGCCGCGCAGGTCGGCGGGGTCGATCGAGTCGAAGCCGCGGTGCGCGTAGACGTTCTCGATCCGGGCCCGGACGTTCAGGCCGTCGTCGTTCTTCTTGTTCTCTTCGTTCTTGTTCAGCGGCTCGCGGTATCCAAGCGCCCACTGGCCTTCGCCCTTGCCCTTGCGGGGGCGGGCCGGTTTGCGGGCGGGGGAGGTGACGCCGGCAGTCATCCGGGGCGTGTCCTTGTCCTCGTGACAGGTGCGAACCTGCGGGCGGACTGATCGAAGCGTCGTCGGTTCGATACGTTCCGCGCGGTGCGCACCCAGCGGTGATCGGGGGTGATCAGGGGCCGTCATTGGCCCTGGCAGGGTGGCTGTCAGAACATCGAAGGACAACAGATGGCGCTGCGCATCCGCCCGAGGTCGACATGAATGCGACCTACGAGGTGGGTGGAGAGGGCAGCGAGCATGTCCACAAGCGTCAGCGCCAACCGCTGACAAATCAACTCCCATTCCTACATCCTGAGACGCAATCTCACGATACGGCTATCTCTACCAGTCTGGTGTTGATTGAATCGGCTATGGAATGCGTCGCACAAGAGTTCTTGTGCAAGAGTTCTTGTGGAAGCTACGGTGCTGTTCATGACACCTCCGAACCGCCGGACGGTGACACCGTCCGTCCTCGCCGCCATGCACCACCCGCTGCGCCGCCGGCTACTTGACCTGATCCACATCAACGGGCCCGCGACCGCGTCCCGGCTGGCCGACGCCACCGGAGAACTTGTCGGCAATATCAGCCATCACCTGAAGGTTCTCGCGTCCGCGGGCGTGATCGTCGAAGCTCCGGAGCTGGCCAAGAACCGCCGCGAGCGGTGGTGGAAGCTCGGCGACACCTCGGGGTACTCCTGGTCGATCGCGGACGCTGCCGGTGATCCGGCGGCCGAGTTGGTGGCGGCCACGGCCGAGGACGCGAACCTGGCCCATCACGTCGGCAAGGTGCGCCAGTGGTTCGACATGCGGTACGAGTTCGAGGAGCCCTGGGTGCGGGCGGCGTACGCCACCGAGAGATGGCTCACATTGACGCCCGATCAGCTCAGCGAGCTGAGTGAACGGATCGAGGACCTCGTCCGGTCGTACTACGAGAACCCGGCCGAGGGTGACGATGCGCATCGGGTCTTCTTCTTCGCCCACGCCGTACCCGCCCGGCCATGAGCACGACGGTCTTCCCGCCGCTCCGGAGAGACCGTCGGGTGCACGGATGGATCGCGTCGGCCGCGGTGTCGCAGGCCGGCGACATGGCCTGGTACGTCGGGCTGGCGTGGAGTGCCGCACAGGTCACGAGCCCGGCCGGTGCGGGTCTGGTGATGGGGATCGGAGCGCTGCCGAAGGCGCTCATCCTGCTGTACGGCGGTGCGCTCGCGGACCGTTTCGACGGCCGCCGGACGATGATCCTCGCCAACCTGGCGCGGATCGTCGTCCTGGTGGTGGCCGCGACGGCGGTGGCGGTCTGGGGGCTCTCCCTAGCACTGCTAGTGGTTGTGGCGGTCGTGTTCGGCGCGGTCGACGCGCTCTACACGCCGGCGTCCGGGACGCTGCCGCGGCGCATGGTCCGCTCGGAGGACCTGGTCAAGCTGTCGGCGGGTTCCCAGCTGGCGCAGCGGCTCGCGGTCTTCGCGGGCGCCCCGCTCGGCGGACTGCTGGTTGCGCACGGCGGCCTGATCACCGTGATGATCGTCGACGCGGCGTCGTTCGTGGTGATCGCGGTGGCGCTGGCGTTCCTGGTGAAGCCGCGCCTCCCGCAGCCGGTCTCCACCGGCCACTCGATCCGCGCCGACCTGCGCGACGGGTTCGCCTACCTCAAGCGGGACGCCCGGGCGCGGACGCTGGTGATCGCGTTCTCGGGCCTGAATCTGTGCGTCGGCCCGATCCTCGCCGTCGGCCTGGTGCAGCGCACCCACTCCGCCGGCTGGGGCTCGGCCTGGTACGGCTGGTTCGAGGCGTGCTCGGGGGTCGCGGCCGCGGTGGGTGCACTGGTCGCGATGCGCTGGAAGCCGGCCGACCTGGCGCGGTCCGGTCTGCTCACGCTGGTCGTCCAGGCGGCCGGGTGCGCGATGATCGGGCTGATGCCGAAGCTCGGTGTCTTCGTCGCGATGGCGATGATCGGCTGTACGGCGGGGATCGCGTCGGCGCAGCTGTCCGCGGCGTTCCAGCAGAGCGTGGACCCGACGTACCTGGGGCGCAGCTTCAGCATCGTGAACCTGTCCGACGAGGCGATGATGCCGCTCGCGATGGTCGGCTTCGGGGCGCTGATCAGCCTGTCGGGGATCGCGGTGGCGTGCGTGCTGGTGGCCGCCGGTTTCGCGGGCCTCGTGCTCTGGGCGGCGGTCCGGGTCGATCGCTGAGGTCTGTACTCCGGGAGTCCGGTGCGCTACCGTCCGTTCAAGTAATAGGAAACTTTCCTAACGATTGGTCGGAGGGAGACAGTCGTGGGGTCCTGGCGTCGGGTCGGAGCGATGGTTCTGGCAGCGGGTCTGGTCGTGGGGTCGGTGGGTCCGGTGAGTGCGGCAGATGGTGTGGCCGGGGCGGTTCGCGTGAATCAGCTCGGGTACGGCGCCTTCGACGGCAAGGCGGCGTACGTGCTGAGCCGTTCGGCCGTGACCCGCTACGCGGTTGTGGACCGGCATGGGCGCCGGGTCCTGAGCGGCCCGGTCGGCAAGGACGTGGGGGAGTGGAACGCGGCGTACCCGCACGTCTATCAACTGGATCTGTCCGCGCTGAAGGTGCCGGGGACCTATCGGATCGAGGTGCCGGGCCTGCCATCGGCACCGTTCGAGATCCGGGCGTCGTCGGACCGCCTGCTGACCGGCGCCAAGGACAAGGCCGTCTCCTTCTTCACGGCTCAGCGCGACACGGCGCACCGCAACGACGCGCGGGCACTCGTCTACGAGACGCCCGAGTTCGTGGATCCGGACACCGACCAGACCGTCGGCGAGCTGCAGCGGATCGGCGGGCCGGTCGACGTCACCGGCGGGTGGTACGACGCGGGCGACTACCTCAAGTTCACGCACATCGCGGCGTACTCGGATTCGTTGCTGTGGGCATCGGCCCGGGATGCGCGACGGCCGGACCGGAAGGTGCCGGCGGAGGCGCGGCACGGGCTGGACTGGCTCGGCAAGATGTGGGACGAGCGGACGCGGACGCTGTACATCCAGGTCGGCGTCGGGACCGGCAATGCCGAGGAGACGTTCATCGGCGACCACGACATCTGGCGGCTGCCCGGTGTCGACGACAACCTCACCGATCCGTCGGAGCGCTTCCTGCGGAACCGCCCGGTGTTCCGCGCCGCGGCCCCGGGGCAGCCGATCAGCCCGAACCTCGCCGGTCGTACGGCGGCGGCGTTCGCGCTCGCCGCGCAGGTCGAGCCGGACCGGGCGTCGGCCCGTCGGCACCTCGAAACGGCAGCCCAGATTCTCGCGCAGGCTCAGACGAAGAACGTCGGCCAGTTGGTGACCTCGCTGCCGTTCGCGTTCTACCCGGAGACGGCGTGGCGGGACGATCTCGAGCTGGGCGCCACCGAACTCGCCCTGGCTGCTCGGCGATTGGGTGACCCGCGGGGCCGGACCTGGCTGAAGCAGGCGGCGTACTGGGCGACGCAGTACATCGAGCACGAGGCGGGCGGCGACACGCTCAACCTGTACGACGTGAGCGCGTTGGCGCATGCCGATCTGATCCGGGCCGCGCGCACCGATCGGCCGCTCGTGTCCAAGCTGGTCGGCGATCTGCGGGCTCAGTTGGAGATCGGGGCGTCGCGGGCCGCGGCGGATCCGTTCCGGGCGGGAGCGCAGTACGACAACTTCGACGCCGTACCGCATGCCTTCGGGCTCGCCGCGACCGCGCGGCTCTACCGGACGGCGACGGGAGACCGGCGGTACGACGCTTTCGGGCAGCAGCAGCTCGACTGGAACTTCGGGGCGAACGCGTGGGGTGTGTCGTTCATGGTCGGCGTCGGCCGGAACGCGGAGCGCTGTCCGCACCACCAGATCGCGAACATCACCGGCCGCACGCTGACCGGGGCGGTGGTCAACGGGCCCAACTCCGCGTCCCTGTTCGATGAAGGGCTCGGGGATCACCTCGACGGGATGAACCCGTGTCCCGCCGACGGTGTCGACCGGTACGCCGAGTTCACCGGCCACGGCTCGCGCTACGTCGACGACGTGCGCTCCTGGCAAGCCTCGGAACCGGCAGACGACTTCGCCGCGATCGCCGTCTACGCGCTGAGTCGGTGACGGCTCATGTGGTCCGCTGCTGCCGCACACGCCGCGTCATGACCACACCGGGGATGCCGAGCCCGAGCAAGAACGGGATCGCGCCGAAGATCGCGAACCAGAGAAAGATGGCGAGGTAACCATAGGCAGCGTTGTCCACGTCCGCGTCCGCCACTGCAAGCAGGACAAAGCTCGCCACGAGCGCAACCACCATGAGGACCGCGACGGCGATTGCCAGCCCGATGAGAATCCGGGCCCATCGCCGATAGGCGGCGCTGATCACCCGGACTTGCGGTGGCGCGTACGCCGCAGGCCCACCAGGCATCTGAGGCGGGTGAGGGGGCGGCTGCTGTTCGGACATGGGCCCTTTTCTACTGTGTGCGGCCCCGAAACACCATTTACGCTCTGAGTCGGTGACTCACAGGAGGCGTGGATGGCGTTGGGCAAGTCGAAGCCGGAAGCAACCAAGTCGAATCACGATCAAAGCGAGTGGCTCGACCGTCGCCTCCACCCTCGTCGCCCAATGACCGCTCGGGCTGTTGCTGAGCAGGTGCGGTCGGGGGCGGTGTCTGCGCTGGAGATCGTAAACCGCGCTCTCCAGGCGGCCCGGGAGTTCGATCCGGTGCTGCATTTCCTGGATGAGCTGGACGCGGACCGGGCACTTCGTGCTGCCGAGCGGTTGGAGCCGAGTGGGCCGTTGGCCGGCGTACCGTTCCTGATCAAGGCGCGTACGCCGCCGGAGTCGCCGATCCTGTCCCGGCTGATCGCCGCAGGCGCGATCCCGATCGGCTGGGCGACACGGGCGCGACCGGGTGCGGTCTCGCTGACGTTCGGATGGAACGGGACCGAGTACACCCGCAATCCGTGGGATCTCACGCGGTCGCCGGGCGGCTCGACCGCGGGTGGAGCGGCGCGGCCCGCACCGCCTCGACCCCACAGCCCTACCGCACTGGCCGAGCGACCTTGAGCACCCACCAACCAAATCTGACGGCGATTCATGGTTGGTGGATGCTCAAGGACAGGGCAGGCGGTGGCGGGTGGCGTATCGGTCGACGCTGGGGGCGTCGCCGGCTGATCCGGACGTGGATCGCGTTGTGCGGGAGCGGCTGGCCACGGCGGGTGTCGACGTGGTCGACGTACCGCTGGAGCTGGAGTCGACGGAGGAGGCTTGGCCGGTGCTGTCGGACCTCGACAACGGGCGCGGCGCGGAGGCTGCCGCCGCGAATCGGGCTCGCTTCATCAGGGATCACAACAACACCGCGCTGGCAGATCTGTTCACCGCGGTGGATGTGCTGGTCACACCGACCACACTGACCGTTGCCCACGGCTACGACCAGCACGAGCAGAACATCATCACCGCCGACCCGTGCTGGATCTTCAACGTCACCGGCCATCCCGCGGTGAGCGTTCCCGCCGGTCTGTCGGACGGGCTCCCGGTGGGGATGCAGGTTGTTGCGCCGCACGGGGCTGATGAGATTGCGCTGGCGGTGGCCCGCCGCCTCCAGGTCGTGCTGCCTCCGCCGCCTGTTCGGTGACCGTCGGCGGCAGCGCCTTGGCCACGACGTCGATCGCCGACGCCAGCCGCTGGTCGGTTCGGGTCTCACCGCGAGCGGTCGGGGAGCGGAGCGGCTCGGGTTTCACGAAGTCGGCGACGGCCGCCACGACCTCCGGCGTGTAGACGTCCTCGGACGTCGCGGCGGCCGGTGCGACGGACCCGGTCGGCGGCCGGAAGACCTCTTTGAGCTCGATCCGAAGGAACTTGACCAGTTCCTTCGCCCGGAGAAAGCGGCTCCGACGGAGGATCGCTCGTTCGCCGGTGAGGGTCGCGGTGTCGCGCCAGTGGACGTCGCACATGATCCGGCCGAGCTGGAACCCCGGATTCGTCTCGCCGCCGGGATACCCGCGCGCATTGCCGTGCGTGAAGAACTCGCTGTAGAACGCGCCTTCGTCCTCGTACTTCAGCACGTTCCAGGCCCGGAACGGATCCGTCGGCAGGTCGCCTCGCACCCACGCCTCGTCCATCAGCGCGTGCGACGTCGCGTTCAGCGGCCGATGGCCGACATAGCGGTACTGCGGTTGCTCACCACGCCGGCGCCGGTCGTACTCGGCGATGATCTGCGGCCACTCGTCGGCGGACACCGCACGCGCCAGGCGCGACGCGAACGACGTCCGCGCACGCAGCTCGGCCCGCGACGTGACCGGGTGATCGGTGCGCCCGGTCATCGTCTCGAGCTTGTCCATCACGAAGGTCCCGCCGTGCGGCCCGACCCGCTCCCAGCGGGTGACCTTCAGCGACGGGCGGTTCGGTCCGCCGGTGACGGCGTTCAGCGCGCGCAGGGCCGCGATCCCGATGCGGTAGAGCGGGACCCGGCGGCGCATGATGCGCGTCTCCCACGCGGTGCGGTACGAGCTGTTCAGCCACGCCGTACCGACGAGCTGCTTGGCTTCGCGGCGGTTCATCGCGGGTGTTTCGCCCGCCACTCCTTGATCATCTGGTCCATGTCGGCGTGGATGAACGCGAAGAAGTCGGCGGCCTCGGTCAGCCGCTGGCCGACGGGGGAGTCCTCGCCGAACAGTGATGCGCCGGAGCGGCTGGTCGACTCCCACTCGGTGAGCGCGAGGTTGCGGCGCTCCAGGATCGCGGCGAAGACGTCCTCGCGGATCCGGTAGTGGTCCTTACGCGAGCCCGGCAGCCGCTCGCGGGAGATGAACGAGACCTGGAGCAGCTGGCGGACGGCGCCGGACACGGCCGGCTGGCTGATCTGCAGCAACTCGGCGAGCTCGGCCGCCGTCATCGTCCCGTTCGGGCTGACCAGCATCGCGCCCATCACCCGGGCCGACATCGTCGGTACGCCGCTGTTCGCCAGCACGCCCGCGAAGCGCTCGACGAACTGACTGACGGCCTCCCGGCTCGGTTCCGCACCCATGGTTGAAGCTTACAGTAATCTGATCTATCGCAACTATCACAGACTTCTGATCAGGGCCACGCAGGGCGCCTGACCAGAACAGCGCCCGCTCCCGGATATCCAGGAGCGGGCGCTGTCGGAGTGGGTCAGCTGAGCTCGAGGCCCGGGTAGAGCGGGAACTTGTCGAGCAGCTCGGCCGAGGCGGCCTTGGTCTTGTCGGCGACGCCGTCGGCGAGGACGTACTTCGCCTTGGACGGGGCGCCCGCAGCGGTCGTCGTCGGTGTCGTGGAGGACAGGACGTCGACGATCAGCTCGGCGACGCGGTCGAACTCGTCGCCGCCGAAGCCGCGCGTGGTGAGCGCCGGCGTACCGATCCGGACGCCGGAGGTGTACCAGGCGCCGTTCGGGTCACGCGGTACGGCGTTCCGGTTGGTGACGATGCCCGCGTCCAGGAGGGCGGACTCGGCCTGCCGGCCGGTGATGCCGTACGACGAGACGTCCAGCAGCACCAGGTGGTTCTCGGTGCCGTCCGTCACGAGCTTCACGCCGCGCTTCATCAGGCCCTCGGCCAGCGTCACCGCGTTGTCCGCGACGGCCTGCGCGTAGGTCTGGAACGAGGGCTGCCGCGCCTCGGCCAGCGCGACCGCCTTGGCGGCCATCGTCTGGCTGAGCGGACCGCCGAGGACCATCGGGCAGCCGCGGTCGACGGAGTCGGCGTACTCCGGCTGGCAGAGCACCATGCCGCCGCGCGGACCGCGCAGCGACTTGTGGGTCGTGGTGGTGGTGACGTGCGCGTGCGGGACCGGGTCGAAGTCGCCGGTGAAGACCTTGCCCGCGACCAGGCCGGCGAAGTGCGCCATGTCGACCATCAGGGTGGCGCCGACCTCGTCGGCGATCTCGCGCATCTTGGCGAAGTTCACCTTGCGCGGGTACGCCGAGTAGCCGGCGATCAGGATCAGCGGCTTGAACTCGCGGGCGGCCTCGGCGACCTTGTCGTAGTCCAGCAGACCGGTCGACGGGTCGGTGCCGTAGGAGTGCTGGTTGAACATCTTGCCGGAGATGTTCGGCCGGAAGCCGTGCGTCAGGTGACCGCCCGCGTCCAGCGACATACCGAGCATCTTCTGGTCGCCGAGCGCCTTGCGGAGCTTGGTCCAGTCCTCGTCGGTCAGGTCGTTGACGTGCTTGGCGCCGGCCTCGGCCAGCGCCGGGGACTCGATCCGCTGCGCCAGGATCGCCCAGAACGCGACCAGGTTCGCGTCGATCCCGGAGTGCGGCTGAACGTAGGCGTGCGGGGCGCCGAACAGTTCGCGGGCGTGGTCGGCGGCGGTCTGCTCGACGGTGTCGACGTTCTGGCAGCCGGCGTAGAAGCGGTGCCCGATGGTGCCCTCGGCGTACTTGTCCGACAGCCAGTTGCCCATCGTGAGCAGGGTGGCGGGGGAGGCGTAGTTCTCGCTCGCGATCAGCTTCAGCGAGGACCGCTGGTCGGCGAGTTCGGACCTGATCGCGCCGGCGATGGTGGGCTCCACCGCGGCGATCACCTGCAGCGCGTTGTTGTACGCGGCCGACGCGGCGGCCGCGTCGAAGGACTGAGTCATCGTTGTCTCTCCTGCGGTTTGCAGTGGGTCGAAGGCACCCAGGCGCACGGTGCCGACGGGTTTCGCTCCCCGGTGGTTCTCCACCTTCAGCGCGCCAGTCGCGACGAGGCTCACCCTATCGTGCGCTCGACGATTTGCCCGAAGGGTGTCGTCCGCGGCAACGTGCCGAACACACCACCCCAGTCGCCGGCCAATCGAGATGCGACGAACGCGTCCGCAACGGCCGGTGTGGAATGCCGGATCAGCAAGGAAGCCTGCAGGCACAGGGCCATCCGGGCGGCCAGTCTGCGAGCCCCGGCTTCGGCGTTCTCGATGTCAGCAAGCGCTTGCAGTACGTCGTTCACCGCCGCATCCAACCGCGTATCCGCCCCCTGCACGGCGGCCATCTCGGTCAGCCAGGCCTCGAGCGACTCGGGTCGGCGCAGGGCCCGCAGTACGTCGAGCGCGTTGACGTTCCCCGACCCTTCCCAGATCGAGTTCAGCGGCGACTCGCGGTAGAGCAGCGGCAGCCCGGACTCCTCGACGTACCCGTTGCCGCCGAGGCACTCCAGCGCCTCCGCGACCATGAACGGCGTCCGCTTGCAGACCCAGAACTTGGCCAGCGGCAACGCGATCCTCCTGAAGGCCGCTGCCTGCGCATCACCCCCGAGCGCCGCATCGACTGCTGCGGCGAGGCGCATGCCGAGGGCTGTTGCCGCCTCGCTCTCGATCGCCAGGTCCGCCAGCACGTTCTGCATCGCGGGCTTGTCCGCCAGCAACCCGCCGAAGGCCGATCGGTGCCGGGTGTGCCAGATCGCTTCGACCAGCGCACGCCGCTGGAGCGCCGCCGAACCGAGCACACAGTCGAGCCGGGTCGCCGCCACCATCTCGATGATCGTGCGCACCCCGGCGCCCTCGTCGCCGAGGCGGTACCCGATCGTGCCGTGGAACTCGACCTCGCTGGAGGCGTTCGAGCGGTTGCCGAGCTTGTCCTTCAGGCGCTGCAGCGCGAACGGGTTCCGGTTGCCGTCGGCAAGAACCCGCGGTACGACGAAGCAGCTCAGCCCGTCCGGCGCCTGCGCGAGGACGAGGAACAGATCCACCTGCGGCGCCGAGCAGAACCACTTGTGCCCGTTCAGCTGGTACACATCGCCGGCGGGGGTCGCGGTCGTGAGGTTCGCCCGAACGTCGGAACCGCCCTGCTTCTCGGTCATCCCCATCCCGGCCAGTACGCCGTTCTTCGCGGCGGCCGGCAGCCGGCGTACGTCGTACTGCGTGGACGCCAACTGCGGGATCCACTCCTTCGCCAGTTGCTCGTCCGCCCTCAAAGCGGGCACGGCGGCGTACGTCATCGAGATCGGGCAACCGTGGCCCGGCTCGACCTGCGACCACAGGTAGAACCCGGCCGCGCGGGTGAGGTGCGGCGACGGGCGCTCGCTGGTCCACGGCGCCGCCTGGAGCCCGAAGCCGACAGCCTGCTCCATCAGCCAGTGCCACGACGGGTGGAACTCGACCTCGTCGATCCGGTTCCCGTAGCGGTCGTGGGTGCGCAGCACCGGCGGGTTCTGGTTCGCCGGGAGAGCGTTGGAGAGCGCCTCCTCGGACCCCGCGAGCTCGCCGATCCGGTGCAGACCGGGATCGCCGGTGAGGTCGACGTACGGACGCAGAGCGTCACCGAGAGCCGTGTCCCGGGTGAAGAAGTTCACGCCCCGCAGTGGGGGAGCCTGATTCGTTACCGCGAATGGGTCCGCCATGTCAGTACGGTAAGCGGTATGGCACGTTCTGGGGCAGGACCCACTGGTGGGAGCTCCCTCTCATTGGCATGGGTTCGCAGGGTCCCCGCGACGACCTGGAAGCTGCTCACCCAGACGATCGGCGTCTGTCTGCGCTACCGGGTCACCGGACTCGCGGCCGAGGGGGCGTTCTTCGCGATCCTCTCGCTGCCGCCGCTGATCTTCGGGCTGGCGGGCTCGCTCGGTTACATCGCGAGCAAGTGGTTCGAGGTCGAGACGATCAACGACATCAAGCAGCAGATCGTCGACCTGGCCGCCCGGGCGCTGACCGACGACTCGATCAAGAACGTCATCGCCCCGACGCTCGACCAGGTGCTGAACGGCGGCCGGCCGGACGTCATCTCGATCGGTTTCGTGCTGGCGCTGTGGTCCGGCAGCCGCGCGCTGAACGTCTTCGTCGACACCATCACGATCATGTACGGGATGGGCGGCAAGCGCGGCATCGTCCGCACCCGGGCGCTGTCGTTCTCGCTGTACTGCGCGGCGCTGGTGATCGGCGTGATCGTCCTGCCGCTGGTGCTGGCCGGACCCGACGCGGTCGACGCGCTCCTGCCGCACCGGCTGGACTTCCTGAACCAGCTGTACTGGCCTGTGGTCACGATCCTGTCCGCGGGCTTCTTGAACACCCTGTACCACCTCTCGGTCCCGATCCGGACGCCGTGGGTCTCGGACCTGCCCGGGTCGTTCCTGGCGCTGTCGATCTGGATCCTCGGCAGCTTCGTGCTCCGGTGGATCCTGCAGAGCACCGTCGGCGGTACGTCGATCTACGGCCCGCTGGCGGCGCCGATCGCCGTACTGATGTGGCTCTACATGACCGCCATCGCCGTACTGATCGGTGCGGCGCTGAACGCGGTCGTGGACCGGCTGTGGCCGCACAAGGCGCACGTCACCGAGGTCCAGCAGGCGGAGCCCGTCGAGGAGACCGAGGCTGCCGAAGAGGTCGAGCCGGTGATGAAGGCCGAGCCGGACCCGCACCACGAGGAGGGCTACGTGCCGACGCCCGCGGAGTCGGAGGAGCGCCCGGAGGCGGCTGTCGGACGGAAAGTGGAGAAGCTGGCCCAGCGGCCCCGGAAGGTCGCACCCTCCGCTGCGCCTCGACCTGAGCGTGAGCCTGAAGCTCAAGTTGAGCCTGAGGCCGCGCGGAAGCCCGCGTCGGTCGGAAAATCCGGTGCGCAGAGTGACACCGACGACCTAGGCTGACGGCATCGCGACACACGGTTCCGGCTCGGGACCGCTGGGATTCGGAAGGGAGGCACCCGCTCATGAGCTTGCAAGAGGCCCGGTGGGCCGTTGTCTCCCGTACCGTCCGTCCGCTGAGCTGATCTCGCGGCCGGACCCTCTGAAAGGTTCGCCGCATGTCAGCCACGCTTCAGGCCCTGGGACTCGACAGTTCCACGGCCGAGTTTCTGCAAACCGTCCCCGACGACCTCGTCGCGGGACGCGTCGCCCGGGTCGACAAGGGTCTGGCGACGGTCTTCACCGGGGACGGTCCGGTCCGCGCCAGCTGGTCCGGGGCGCTGCTCGCCGAGATCGCCGCCGACGCGCAGGCCGGCCCCTGCACAGGGGACTGGGTCGTCCTGCGGTTCTGGCCCGACGACCGGATCACGCTCGAGTCGGTGCTGCCGCGCTGTACGACGATTGTCCGGGCGGAGGTCGGCGGCTCGTCGCGCGGCCAGGTGCTCGCGTCGAACGTCGACGTGATCGCGATCGTCGTCGGACTCGTCCCGGAGCCGAACATCGTCCGCATCGAGCGGTTCCTCGCGCTGGCCTGGGAGAGCGGTGCGCGACCGGTCGTCGTCCTGACGAAGTCCGACCTCGTCGGGGACGCCGATTCGGTGGCCGAGGACGTCGCGGTCGCCGCGCCCGGTGCCGACGTACTCGTTTGCAGCGCCACCACCGGCGCGGGGATGGACGACGTACGGGCGCTGCTGGACGGGAACGCGACACTAGCGCTGCTAGGTTCCAGCGGCGCCGGCAAGTCGTCGCTGGTGAACGCACTGGCGGGTGTGGAGCTGCTGGATGTGCAGGACATCCGCGAGGACGGGAAGGGCCGGCACACCTCGGTACGGCGCGAGCTGATCGCGCTGCCCCAGGGCGGGGTCGTGATCGACACACCTGGGCTGCGGGGGATCGGTCTGCAGGAGAGCGGTGAGGGCATCGCCGCGGCTTTTCCGGACATCACGGCGTTGGCGGAGCAGTGCAAGTTCAAGGACTGCTCACATGTGATGGAGCCGGGGTGTGCGGTCCAGGCCGCGCTGGAGGACGGGTCGCTGCCGTACCGGCGCTACGACAGCTGGGTGAAGCTGCAACGTGAGGCGGCGTACATGGCTCGTCGCACCGACATCCGGCTGCGGAACGAGGCGAAGAAGGAATGGGTTCGGGCGGCGAAGTCCTACCGCAGGGAGTGGAAGCCGCGACCGTAGCCCCCCTGCTTCGGCTTCGTCTCTGCAGTGAAAGGATCGGTTGTATGAACCGATCGGTGCTGGTGACAGGGGCTTCGCGGGGGATCGGTGCGGCGGCGGCGCGGGCGTTCGCTGCTGCGGGTGACCGGGTGGCCATCCACTACAGCGCCTCCGCGGACGCCGCGGCGCAGGTGCTGAAGGAGCTGCCGGGGTCGGGGCATCTGACGGTGCAGGCGGATCTGGCGGATCCGACGGCGATCGAGGCGATGGTGTCGGACGCCGCAGCCGCGCTGGGCGGAATCGACGTACTCGTGAACAACGCCGGCGTGTACCACCCGCACCGGATCCGCGAGACGACGTACGCCGAATGGCAGCAGGCCTGGGCGGACACACTCGCAGTGAATCTCGTAGGCCCGTCCAACGTCACGTGGTGCGCGGTGCGGCACATGTCGCGCGGCGGGCGGATCGTGAACGTGTCCTCGCGCGGCGCCTTCCGCGGCGAGCCGAACCAGCCCGCGTACGGCGCCTCGAAGGCGGCGATCGTCTCGTTCACGCAGTCGCTGGCGCGGGCGCTGGGGCCGGAGGGGATCGCGGTGACCGCGATCGCGCCGGGCTGGACGGTCACCGACATGGCCGCGGTGAACCTGGCCGGTGACGGGTACGACCGGCGGCGGCTGGAGAGCCCGCTCGAGCGCGTGGCCGACCCGTCGGAGGTCGCGGCCGCGATTCTGTACCTGGCGTCGCGTGAGGCCGAGTTCGCGACCGGGACGGTTCTCGATTTCAACGGCGGCTCGTACCTGCGGATGTAAATCCGTTCGGCGTGGGTCAAGCGTGGTCGCCGCAGGATTCGCGGACGATCAGTTGAGGCTCCGCAAGGTGCGACCGTACGGCCGGCTCCGCACCGGAGATGACCGCGAGCAAAGCGCTCGCGGCCGTCTCACCGAGGAGGCGGCCGTTGGTCGCGACACTCGTCAGGGACGGTATCGATGCCTGAGCGGTGGCGATGTCGTCGTAGCCGATGATCCGCGTGGCCCCCGCGTGGCCCGCGTCGAAGAGGGCCCGGGCGACGCCCAGCGCGACGGTGTCGTTGTGGCAGATGATGCCGTCCGGCAGCCCGCTGCCGGCCAGTTCGTGTCCGGCCCGGATGCCGGCCTCCACGGTGGACTCGCAGGTCAGGTCGACGAGGTTGACCTCGGATCCGGACTCGGCCAAGGCCCGATGGACGCCCGTGAGCCGATCGATCCGCGCGACGCCGAGCTTGGGACCGCCGAGATAGGTGATGGATCGGCACCGGTGCGCGCGAACGAGATGGTCGGCCGCCAGATAGCCACCCAGCACCTCGTCGGAGCCGACATACGGCTCGGTGGCCCCGAGGACGTACCGGCTCAGGAAGACGGTGGGTACATCCCATGAACGAATGCTGCTGACGAGGTCATGGTTGCTGCCCGTCGCCGGAATGATCGCCAGTGCCGCCACCTGGTGCTCCCGCAGCATCCGCAGCAGCCGTGCCTGCTGGTCGAGCCGATCGCGCGTCGACACCATGAGCGCCATATACCCGCTGGCGGTGAAGGTCGACTCCACCCCGCTCAGGACCTCGCCGAAGAACGGCCGGTCGATGTTGGGCACGATCACCCCGATGGTCCGGCCCTTACGCCGCAGTGATGCCGCGCCCTCGTTGTAGACGTACCCGAGCGTCTCGATCGACGCCTGCACTCGCTCCCGGGTGGCTGTCGACACCCGGCCTGCGCCGGTGAGGACGTACGAGGCAGTGGTTCGTGACACCCCCGCGTGCCGAGCGACGTCGATCAAGGTGACTCGCCTGGCCATGCGATCACGCTAGCAGGCAGGGGCCGAAGGGGCGGACTGCCGCGGACCTTCGACCCCTCCAATCTGCGGGTAGCGCGACGACAGGATCGGCGTCAGACGGCGCGGACGTGGAAGATGGCTAGGCGGGCGTCATGCGCGTCGACGTTCATGTTGACGGTCCTGGTGGTGTTCAGGGTGATCTGCACGGAACCGTCGCCGGGCAACCAGTGCAGGCGGTCGATGCCGGTGCCGAACGCCTTCTGCTCAGCGGCCAGGTCCGACGCGGTACCGAAGTCCGGGCGGTTGGTGTCCGCACCCCAGATCACCAGCCTGCCCGCGTTGTGGTGCGCGCGTGCCCTGGCCTTGTGGATGTCCCGCATCAGCCACCACTCGTCGCGCAGGTCCGTGCGCTGGTCGCCGTTGAACGCGTTCGCGATGTAGTGGGTATTGAGCACCGCGAACTCGACGGACGGATGGTCCTCGTGCCGGACGACGACCTCGTTGAACCAGCGGGGTGGCGTCACGCCGGGAATACCGCCGTGCGCGCGCTCGGTCCGGCTGGAAACGACGACCCACGGCCTACCGACGCAGATCGGGATCCGGAAGGACGTCTCGTGGCGCAGGAACGCCTTGGTGTACAGAGGGCCGAAGTAGTGGTCGATCATCGCTTCCTCGCCGGTATCGCCCTCGCTGATCTCCTGGAAGCAGACCAGCGGCCGGTTCTCGCCGTCGGCGTTGCGTACGGCGTCGAACGCGGCGTCCCGGGCTCCGAGGTTGTCCCGGCCGACGTTCGCCGTGATCACCGGCAGGCGGAACCAATCGGTGGCCGCCGATGCGGTACCCGTGCCCGCGATGGCACCGGCGAGCACGCCGCCGCCGAGGGTGAGCGCCCTGCGCCTGCTTATCTTGCTCGTCATGGTCGGACTCCTGTCAGGTGAATGATTGGACAGAGGTGGGCAACAGATCGTGCCGAGGACGCCGGCGGCCGTTGGGCCGGCCGGTGGATCGCCGGTCGGTTCATTCGACGTAGAAGCCGCTGGAGTCGAGCTTCAGCTCCCCGATGATCGGGTGGCGCTTGCCGGTCGCGGTGTCGTACCAGGCCCAGACGACGCACCGGCGGTTGCCTTCGGTGGAGAAGGCGGCCATGGCGCCGGGGCCGGTGTGGTTGCCGGGCAGCCCTCGGTACGGCCCGAGCCCTCCGCTGCCTGTGTAACCGAAGTAGGGCTGGTTGGCGCCGTCTTTCAAGAGAGTGCAACGGCTGGACGGAATCGGATTGGTCCCGCAGTCGGCGATGCCGGTCGCGTAGCGGGCACTGTTCCAGTTGTTGCCGGAGAACAGCAGATAGTAGTGCCCAGCTCCGCCGACGAAGATCGAAGGATTCTCGATGACATGGGTGCTGCCGGAGTCATTGACGGTGTCCCAGACCAGATCGGTGCTTTTCAGTGCGTCGCGGCGGGTGTTCCAGAGCGCGAAGCCGTCGGAGCCGACCTGGACGATGGAGATGCCGGTCTCCGGGTAAGAGGTGATCGCGTCGTCGCGATAGGCGACGTAGAGCTTGCCGTTGGCAACGAACGGGTTCGGGTCGATGGCCCACCGGCCGCCGCCGGGACAAGCCCAGATACCCTTGTTGGTAAAGGGGCTCTTGGCTCCGCCTGAGGTGGCCAGGCCGATGCATTTCTGGCTGGTGCCGGCCTTTGTCGCCGTGTAGTACATGTAGTAGGTGCCGTTGAACTGTGTCACACCGGGCGCCCAGACAGCGCCGTTGTCCACCGCCCACGAACCCGGGCCGGAGGGGAGCGCGTCGCCGGCGACGCAGTCCGACATGCTGACCGTGTCACCCGATCCGTGGTTGAGGAAGGGTACGTACAAGGTGACGCCGCTCTGGGCGCCGCAGCGGGGGCCGGCACCGGAGCCGACGGTCGTGCCATAGGTGACGTAAGTGCCGTCGATGGCCTGCACGGTGCTCGGGTCGGCCAGGCTGAACGACGATGAGCCGGTGGACGCCGGCGCTGCGGTTGCGCCGGGAGCGCCCGGCGCGACCGCTCCGGTGACCGTCAGTGCGAGTGCCAATGCCGTCGCGAGCAGCGACGTCTTCCGTGATCTGGTCATGGATCCTCCTTCGTCGAACCCGGAGAGGTCTGTCCGGGTGGGCGGATATCCGTCACATCGATTCCGGCGTCGACGGAAATGAGTAACGGGCGACGAGATGAATTCTGAGCCTGCATAATCGATTCAGCAACAGCCTGAGCCGAGTGCTGACGAACGGGCCGGTGACTGCCGGAGGTGACCACGGGAGCCGAGCGAAGTGAAGGCGCGAAGGGGCGCGGGTGGCGGAGCCCCCGCTCGCGGCAAGCGGAGCGCAGCCGCACAAATGACGAAGGCGAGGCGGTCAGCGCAGGAATCTGCGCGACACACCTCGCCTATCGCCTTCGTGGACGATACTGGGATCGAACCAGTGACCTCTTCCGTGTCAGGGAAGCGCGCTACCGCTGCGCCAATCGTCCTCGAGGTGGAGACGGGATTCGAACCCGTGTACACGGCTTTGCAGGCCGTTGCCTCGCCTCTCGGCCACTCCACCGTGTGGCCGATCCGCCACTGAGGACGGTGGCCTGCCGAATCTTCTCCGAGCGGACGACCGGGTTCGAACCGGCGACCTCAACCTTGGCAAGGTTGCGCTCTACCAACTGAGCTACGTCCGCACTGCGCTCCGGGGCGTTTCCGCTCGGTGCGAGAGCAGAACAGTAGCGCACTTTCCGCCCGGACAAAAACCCGATTTCACCGGGTCGGGTCGAGCCTGAATCGCACCCCATCCGTCACACGAGTCCCATCGATCCTGTCCACTCGCCACGCCGTTCGATCACCCCTTCAACGACACCAGATCGACGTTTTCGAGGTACTCCGCATCGCCCCGGAGATCGATCGCGGCGACACGCCCGTCGACCACGGTGAAAGAGAACACAACCAGCGGTTCACCGCGCTGCATCCACACCAGGCCAGGCATTCCGTCGACGAGCACCAGCTTCGCCGCGGCCGCGCGCCCGGAGAACTCCTGCGCCACCCGGTCGGCTCCCGCGAGCCCCGGCGTACCGCCGTAGGCCGCTGCGCCCGCGTCGCTTCGTACGACGACCTCCGGGTCGAGCACGTTCAACAGCGCCGAGAAGTCCGCACCCCGCGCCGCGGCGAGGAAGGCGGTGACGACCTCCTTCTGCCGCACCACGTCGACGTCGGTCGGTTCCGGCGTACCGCGGACCCGCCGGCGCGCCCGGCTGGCGATCTGACGCGCGGCGGCGGGCGACTTGCCGATGATCGGCGCGATGTCCTCGAACGGTACGGCGAACAGATCGTGCAGGACGAACGCGAGCCGCTCGGCCGGCGACAGCGTCTCGAGAACCACTAGCAGTGCTAGCCCGACCGAATCGGCCTGTACTGCTTCGAGCTCGGGATCCGGTACGACGTCGTCCGCCAGGCCCGGGGAGTGGTCGCCGACCGGCAGCTCGGGCCGCCCGCGCCGGGTCCGCAGCATGTCCAGGCAGATCCGCCCGACCACGGTCGTCAGCCAGCCGCCGAGGTTGTCGATCGTCGCGGTGTCGCTGCGACTCAGCCGGATCCAGGTCTCCTGGACCGCGTCCTCGGCCTCGGGTTCGGAGCCCAGGATCCGGTACGCGACAGCTCGCAGCCGGTCCCGGTTGTGCTCGAACCGCGTCGCGAGCCAGTCGTCCCCGCCCATTCCGACCACATCCTTCACCTGTCACACTGACCGGCCGAGCGCCGTCATGCGATTGACGGAGTACGAGCACCAGATGTGACAGAGGAGTGAGCGATGACGGCAGAGGCCCGCCCGTTGGAGGTCCGCAAGCAGGACGTCCTGAACCGTCTGGAGAAGGACGTCGACGCCTGGGTGTCCACGGCCTCGCTCGACGGTACGCCGTACCTGATGCCGCTCTCGTTCCTGTGGAGCGACGGCACGCTGCTGCTGTCGACAGCGCGGACGAACCCGACGGCGCGGAACCTGCTGACTAATCCCGTCGTACAGCTGACGCTGGGGGAGGTGCGTGACGTGATCCATGTGGCCGGCACGGTTGCGGTCGTCGAGGTGTCGGAGGCCGAGGGCGACGCGTTCGCGGCGAAGGCCGGCTTCGACCCGCGTCCGTTGGCGAACTACCCGTTCTTCCGGGTCACGCCGACGAAGGTCCAGGCCTGGCGCGAGGTCAACGAACTCAAGGACCGCGTCCTGCTGGACAACGGGATCTGGCTCGTTTGACGCGCGCGCAGACCTGTTGTCATCGCGCGATTTCGCCCTGCTACGGCACGCGGCGTGGCCGGTCGGGCCGTGGCGGTAGTGGCCGTGATCAACCGTTGTACGGCGGCTCTCGCGGGCGTAGCGTCAACAGCGGAATTCTGGCGACGCGGCCGGCTGGGGGGCTGGTGTGCGACCCTGCCTCGGGGGATGGGGACGCACCGGCCGCGTAGGGAGGGCTACGCGCGCGCCTCGCCGTGAGGAGACCACCCGGCCGATGCCCGGTCCGGGATCTGGATCTCCGAGGGGGAAGACAATGACGTCTTCGTTGGACGCCGGCTCGCGGGCCGGCACTTCACGCAGGATGCGGCGGCCGCTGGTCTGGGCCGCGGGGCTGTTGCTGGTGGCAAGCGCCCTGATCGTATCTCCCGCAGCGGCCTCGCATCCCGAGGTCAGTCTGGCGGGCAGCAATTTCGAGATCGACACCGACGCGAACCTCAAGGTCGACGACGCGGCGCCGTCGATCGACTGGGCCTCCGTCACCGAGACTCGGAAGGCAGACAAACCCACCGGTGCCACGGACGACTCGTTCGGCCAGGGCACCAAGGAGGACACGGCGGTGCCGACGGTCGTCGACGGCAGCATCCCGCCGAACAAGAGCGACCTGCTCAACTTCGGTGTCTACCTGGAGGACACCGCGACCACCGACTTCCTGCACCTGTTCTGGCACCGCGTGCAGGAGCCGTCCGGAACCACCAACATGGACTTCGAGTTCAACAAGTCCCTGACCACCAGTGCCAACGGCATTACTCCGGTCCGGACCGCAGGCGACGTACTGATCCAGTACGACCTGTCACAGGGCGGCACCAACCCGGTGCTTTTCCTGTCCCGTTGGCTGACCACCGGGCCGACCTCGGCATGCGAGGCTTCGAACAGCCTGCCCTGCTGGAGCGACAAGCAGAACCTTTCGGCGCAGGGCGACGCAACCGGGTCGATCAACACCACGGCGATCCCGGCAGCCGACTCCGACGGCCTGGCCACGTCCCCGAACGTGGTGTCGTCGCGGACGTTCGGTGAGGCGTCGATCGACTTCTCGGCGCTCGGCGGCGGCACGGATCCATGCGTGTCGTTCGGTAGCGCGTACCTGAAGAGCCGGTCGTCCGACTCGTTCACCGCGGCGCTGAAGGACTTCATCGCTCCCGCACCGCTCAACCTCGCCAGCTGCGGCGCGATCAAGGTCACCAAGACGAGGAAGCACGCGGCCGACGGGCCTGGCTCACATCCGCACGCAGGCGTCCCCTTCACCGTGAACGGCGTCACCCAGACCACCGACGCCAACGGCGAGACGTGCTTCGGCAACCTGCAGTTCGGCAGCTACTCGGTCACCGAGACCCTACCGACCGGCTACGTCGCCGACGGTCCACTCACAAAGACAGTCGTAGTGGACAACGTGGCAAGCTGCACCGCCACGCCGTACACAGGTGAAACCGTCACCTTCGGCAACACCCCGCTGACCGACCTCTCCGTCTCCGTCAACTCACAAATCGACGGTGGCACCGCCTCAACCATGGTCTGCACCGGCCCCACCGGCACCGTAGCCACCGGCACCACCGGAACGAACGGCGACGGCTCAACCTCAGCAACCAACCTGCCCCCGGGCACCTACACCTGCACCATCGTCATCGACCCGTAAACAAGACCCCGCCCCATCCCTCCAACCGGGGCAGAGCCAACGAGCCCGGGGTGCCCAACACCCCGGGCTCACCCACCCCACGCCGGCGAGCGAGCCGCCCAACCCAACCCCGGAACCGAGCGAAGCGAAGGCCTCCACCCGCGCGGCAGTTGGACGCGTGGTGAGTGGCCCGCGAAACCCGACCCACGCGGGTGAGCTAACTGCCTAACCCGACCACCGCAGCCGAGCGAAGCGAAGGCGCCCACGCACGGGGCAGTTGGACGTGTGGTGAGTGACCCACGAACCCGACCCACGCGGGTGAGCGAACTACCCAACCCAACCACCGCAGCCGAGCGAAGCGAAGGCGCAAGGGGGGGTGCGGGTGGCGGAGCCCCCGCCGCGCGGCAAGCGAAGCGCAGCCGCACAAATGACGAAGGCGAGCCGCTCCGCGCTTTCCGCGGACACGACTCGCCATCGCCTTCGTGGGCGATACTGGGTTCGAACCAGTGACCTCTTCGGTGTGAACGAAGCGCGCTACCACTGCGCCAATCGCCCGGGGTGGTGCTGATGTTTCTTGTGTGGTGTTGCGGGTGAAACCATAGCGCATGATGAAGCGACGATCTAATCGGGCCGGGCTACTCTTGCTGCAGGACGGAGACCCCGTCACGTTGGAGACGTGATTGTGACTTTCTCGCACGACACCGAGCAGGCGCTCGGGACGCTGGTCCGGCTGGTCAACACGATGCCCGGGCCGAACAGCCAGGTCGATTCGCTGGAGACTCTGGAGGAACTGGAGAAGTTCGTCCAGGAACGGGAGTTCAGTGCGGTCGACACGCTGACGGAGAAGGACCTGGCCGAGGTCCGCGATCTGCGGCCGTTGTTCGCGCCGGTGTTCACCACGGATTCGGACGCGTCGGCGGCGTCGATGATCAACGCGATCATCGCGCGCGGTACGTCGACTCCGCGGCTGACCAACCACGACGGGCACCCGTGGCACATCCACTATTCCCGTGCGGGTGCGTCGTTGGCGTGCCGGATCACGGTGGAGTGCGGGATCGCGCTGGCGCAGGTGATTTCGGCGGGCGAGCGTGAACGCCTCCGCAGATGTGAGGCGCCGGATTGCGACGACGCCCTGATCGACCTGTCCCGCAACCGTTCCAAGCGCTACTGCGACGCCCGCACCTGCGGCAACCGCTTGCACGTAGCCGCCTACCGCGAACGCCGCAAGGCCTCGGGCGAGTAACCGAACCGGCGGCCACGCGGTCCCACGCCACACGTCCCACCACACGCACCACCGGTTTGCACCTGAGGGCCGGTCGACCCGGCGCGCCAACGCGAACGGATAACCCTTGCCGTTGGGGGTTCTCTGTTGGTGTACCAGGGGAGAACCCCCAACGCGCGGGGTTATCCCCTCGCGTTGGAAACGGGCTCGGTGGCGGTGGGCCGGTCGGCGCCGGCCGGTGCTCTTTCCGGAAGGTTTTGTGCGGTTGGTGGCAGTTATGTTCCGGAAAGGGCGGGTTACGGGTTCGGGTTTTCGAGCGAGCGTTCGGTGAAGATTTTGGTGACCTGGGCGGTGATTGTGCCGGGGGCGGGGAGGGCATGGTCGTCTACGCGGTGGATGGCCTGGACGTCGCGGGTGGTGGATGTGAGGAAGATCTCCTCCGCGTCGAACAGGTGCTCCAGTGGTACGTCGCGCTCGACGCCGCCGAACCATTCGAGGACGAGGCCGCGAGTGACGCCGGCCAGGGCGCCTGACGCCAGCGTCGGTGTGACGAGTTCGCCGTCGTACACGCAGAAGATGTTCGAGCCGGTGCCTTCGCTGAGGTTGCCGATCGTGTTCGCGAAGATCGCCTCGCTGCCGCCGCGCTCCTTCGCGTAGGCGAGCGCGCGGACGTTCTCGGCGTACGACGTGGTCTTCAGGCCGGCGACCGCGCTGCGTTCGTTGCGCACCCACGGGACCGTGACGATCGCCGACACCGGCGACGGGCGCTTGATCTCCTGCGTCGCGATCACGACCGTCGGGCCCGACGTACCGCGGTCCGACGACAGCGGAGAGACGCCGCCCGTGTACGTGATCCGCAACCGCCCGAACGGGATCCCAGGATCCGCCGCGACCACCGCGTCGATACCGGACTCGATCGCCGCGACGTCCGGCGCCGGGAGGCCGAGCCCGACCGCCGAACGGACCAGCCGGTCGAGATGCCGCCGGACCGCGAACGGCCGGCCGCTCTCGATCTTGATCGTCTCGAAAACGCCGTCGCCGGTGGTCAGCCCGTGATCCAGCGGCGAGACCGTCGCCTCGTCGTCCAGCAACGCGCCGTTGAGCCAGATACGCATGTGGTGCTCCTTCCGCGGAACACCTTAGTGCGCAGGTGATCCCGGTCCGCGCGGGAGTCCGGGCGGGAGTCCGAAGGTGAGCAGTTGATGACGGTACGTCGACGGACCGGGGACCCCCGTTTTTGAACTCAGGCGGAGATGGGCTAATGTTCTTCTCGCGCCGGAGACACCGAAAACCGGTCGCAGTGCGGACGTAGCTCAGTTGGTAGAGCGCAACCTTGCCAAGGTTGAGGTCGCCGGTTCGAACCCGGTCGTCCGCTCGGAGAGGGTTCGGCAGGCCAACACCCTCAAATGTCGAACAGCCTCAGTGGTGGAGTGGCCGAGAGGCGAGGCAACGGCCTGCAAAGCCGTGTACACGGGTTCGAATCCCGTCTCCACCTCGAGAACCCCACCAGGTTCCCTTGGACGATTGGCGCAGCGGTAGCGCGCTTCCCTGACACGGAAGAGGTCACTGGTTCGATCCCAGTATCGTCCACGAAGGCGATGGCGAGTCGTGTCCGCGGAATGCGCGGAGCGGCTCGCCTTCGTCATTTGTGCGGCTGCGCTTCGCTTGCCGCGCGGCGGGGGCTCCGCCACCCGCACCCCCTTGCGCCTTCGCTTCGCTCGGCTGCGGGGGTTGGGTTGGGTAGTTCGCTCACCCGCGTGGGTCGGGTTCGTGGGTCACTCACCACATGTCCAACTGCCCCGTGCGTGGGCGCCTTCGCTTCGCTCGGCTGCGGTGGTTGGGTTGGGCAGTTAGCTCACCCGCGTGGGTCGGGTTCGCGGGTCACTCACCACGCGTCCGACTGCCCCCTCGCGTGGAGGAAGCGGCGGCTGGTGGTGGGGGGTAGTTCTTGCATGCCGGCGGAGTGCATTACGTGGGCTGAGGCTGCGTTCGTGAGGTGGCATTCGCCCCAGACTGTTACGTCCAGGTGGGTTAGGGCGGCGGTTAGGGCTTCTGTGGCGTAGCCGTTGGTTCGGTGGGTGGGGTGGATGGCGTAGCCGAAGCTCCAGTCGGCGGTGGGGTCTTCGCTGGCGCCCAGGCCTAGCCAGCCGACGGGGGTGGCGTCGGTTCGGCGGGTGAGGATCAGTTGGAGGTGGGTGCCGTCCCGGTTGGTGCCGCTGGCGTGGAGGTCCAGCCATTCGCGGACGGCGGGTTCGTCGCGGGGGCCGAAGTCGTCCATGAAGCGGGCGACGCGGGGGTCGGTCCACAGTTCGACGAGGGTCTGGAAGTCGGACTCGATCGGCCAGCGGAGCGCCAGCCGGGGGGTGATGAGTGGCAGCTCCATTCCGGCAAGCTAGCTGCCCTCGTCGTTCGAGAGCGACCGGATTTCGCGCCAACAGTTCGACCAACAGCGAACAGGTGTACGATCAGCATCAAACAAATCAGAGGATGGTGAAGTCGTGCGGGCGCTGGAACAGCCTTCGTTGGACGGTCCGGGAGCGATGCGGCTCGTGGAGGTCGCAGTGCCGGTAGCGGGGCCGGGGGAAGTGCTCGTGAAAGTCGGTGCGGCGGGGGTGAACTTCGCCGACGTGATGCAGACACGAGGCACGTACGACGGCGGTCCGAAGCCGCCGTACCTCGCGGGCTTCGAGGCAGCCGGGACGATCGTCGCCCTGGGGGACAACGTGACGAAGGTGGCGCTCGGCGACCACGTGATCGGTACGGGTGCCGGCGCGTTCGCGGAGTACATGCTGATGCCCGCGAATGCCGTCGTACCGGTCCCCGCCGGCTGGAGCGACGACGAGGCCCTCGGCCTGGTCCTGAACTGGGCAACCGCTCTCGCATCTCTCCGCCTAGGACAACTGACCGCGGGCGACACCGTGCTGATCCACGCCGCCGCCGGTGGTGTGGGGCAGGCTGCGGTCCGGATCGCCAAGCACTACGGCGCGACGGTGATCGCCACCGCGTCCGCGTCCAAGCATGACGTCGTACGGCGGCTTGGCGCGGATCATGTGATCGGGGCCGCCGACCTGGTGGCCGAGGTACGTCGGTTGACGGGCGGGCGTGGTGCCGACATCGTGCTCGAATCCGTGGGCGGCGAGACGTTCCGGCAGAGCGTCGAGGTCGCGCGCTGGGTGACCGGGAAGGTCGTGGTGATCGGCGCCGCGGCGGGTGAGTCGTCGATCAGCAACTGGGAGCTCAACTTCAAGCACCCGGTGCACGTGATCGGCCAGCACCTGACCACCACGATCAGGCACGCGCCCGAGCTGTTCGCCGAGGTCCTCGACGAGCTCGACGAACTGATCAACGCGGGTGTGTATCCACCCGGCCGCCCGACCGTTTACGACCTCGCCGACGGCCCGAAGGCCCTGGCCGAACTCGAGGCCCGCGCCACGGTCGGCAAGCTCGCCCTCAAACCGTCAGCCGACTGACTGCGCGACCCGGAATCCCAGGTCCTCGATCGCGAACGTCGGATGCGATCGCCGGCGGACCGTGGAGCCGAGAGAGCGCTCCTCGTCCGCGAAACCGCCACCACGGAAGATTCGGTACGAGCCGTAGACCTCCGGGTCGTACAGGTCCCAGCACCACTCCCACACGTTGCCGAGCATGTCGTGCAGCCCCCACGCGTTCGGCGTACGCAGTCCGGCGGGATGCGGATGGCCGTCGGAGTTCTCGGCGTACCAGGCGATCTCGTCGAGCGGGCCGTACCGGTAGCCGGGTGTACCGGCGGTGCACGCGTACTGCCACTCGGCCTCGGTGGGCAGGCGGTAGCCGGGGGAGGACTGATCCCAGTCCACTTGCTCGCCCTCGATGGCGTAGGCGGCGGGCAGACCGGCCTCCGACGACAACTGGTTGCACAAGGCAACCGCGTCGTACCAGCTGACGCCCGTGAGTGGCAGTCCGCCCCGAGTCACCGGGAACCGGGCCAGACGGAACGCGGGCAGGTTCACGTGCCAGCGTTTGCCGACGCGGTCGTCCCGCAAGAACACGAGCCCGGCGGGAAGGTCAACGAGGTCCACAACGTCCAACCGTAAGGGCGATCAGTAGAACTGCCGGACCTTCGGCCACACGGTGGACCACGGTTCTGCCGGTCCGCTGCACACGACCAGGGCGGTGCCGTCCTCGTCGTTCGAGACGATGCTGTCCACCGTGCCGACCTGGTTGCAGTCCCGGAAGTGCGACTCGAAGCCGGGGTTCCGTTCGATCTCGACGAGCAGCACCGGGCCGGTGTTGGTGTCCGGCGGCCGCGACCAGTCCCAGAAGCTCATGTGCGGGGAGTACGGCGTCGGCAGGCCGTGCGCGGGTCCATAGCGCACGAGTGCTCCGGCCTCGCCGTAGTTGCCGGTAAGGAGAGTCGCTCGCTCCGGGGATGGGATCTGTCGCCAGGCGCTCGCGACGGACGCGGTGAACGCCGGCCACCCGATCTGCTCGCCCTGCTCCTTGTTCACCGGAATGACGAAGTCGGCCGCTGACGCGGGCAGCACAGGGAGCGTGAAGACGGCGGACGTCGCGGCCGTCAGGACGAGACCGACGACGCCCTGGGTTCGGTGACGATCAACCCAGCGCAGCGCAGGCTCACAACCGGCCGCCACGAGCACGAGCAGCAGTGGTAGCGCGTAGTACGACTTCCCACCGGTCACGAGTACGACGACGCACAGCACCGGATAGGCCAGCGCGACGGAGCGAGCCCAGGGCAGCTGCCGCCAGATCCGCAGGAAGCCGGCCACCCAGATCGGGACCAGGAACGGTGACAGTTGCAGGAGCTGGAGCGGGACGAACATGATCCGGTTCTCGGCGCCGTCGTCCTCGCTGATGCCGTTGGCCACCGTGAGCTGTGGCCAGTCGTGCTGGAACTGCCACAGCACGTTCGGCAGCGCGATCAGCCCTGCGACCGCCACGCCGACGACCAGCCACCAGGACCGCAGCACCCCGCGCGGCCCGATGATCAGCAATGAGATGAGCAGGGCGCCGATCGGCAGCACGACGAGGTACTTGTTCTCCAGTGCGATACCGGCCGTCAACCCGAGCGCGAGCCACCACCGGCCGTCGCCCGTCCGCAGTAACTTCACCGCGAACAGACCGATCAGCATCCAGGCCAGCAGGTCGTACGTCGCCGTAGACACCAAATGCCCGACGCCGAGGACGAAGCCGGACACCGCGGCGCAGACGGCCGCCAGGATCTGACCGCGCCGCTCGCTGCCGAACTCTCGCGCGATCAGCGCGACGACGACGATCGTGGCGACGGTGCTCAGCGTCGACAGCACGCGCAGCCCCATCACGGTGTCGCCGAAGACGGCCGTCGACACGCGCGCGATGAACGGGGTCAGCGGCGGCTGGTCGACGTACCCCCAGCTGAGATGCCGCCCGGCGACCATGAAGTACAGCTCGTCGCGGTGGTAGCCGTAGCGTCCGGACAGCGCGGTCAGGACCGCGCCGACGATGAGCGCGACAGTCATCACGGGCCGGCCCGCGAAGGCGGTGGCCGATGGGCGGGTCATGACGGAATGGTGGCAGTCACGGAGGGCCGCCACCACTAGTTCAGCAGGCGCGGTTCCGCTTCTTGTTCGAGGAGCAGGACACGGCCGGTGAGCGACTCGTCCTCCACGAAGCGGGCGACGCCATCCGTGACCGCTTCGACCTTTCCTGCGATGTCCATGATCGGCACGGTGCCACCGCCCACCGACAGTTCCCGTGGATGATTGGATATGTCAACCGGACAACTCGCGAGGGGAAGTGCTGTGGCGCTGCTGTACGAGCGGATCTGTGCTCATGTGCTGGAGCAGCTTCGCCGCGGCGCGCTGCGGCCGGGGGACCGGGTCCCGTCGGAGATGGAGCTGGCCACCCAGTTCACGGTCAGCCGCATCACGTCCAAGCGCGCCTTGGAGGTACTGCGAGAGGCGGGTCTGGTCGAGCGCATCCGGGGAAAGGGGACCTTCGTCGTCCGCCGGCTGCCCGACCTCACCGATCTGACCGTGCCGCTCCGCACTAGCCCACGGCGTGAGACGCTCTCGATCGCGTACATCGTGCCGTCGATGTCGGAGGCGTTCGGGCTGGACCTCCTCAACACCATCGAGGAGCGCTGCGCGGAGCACGGCGCGCACCTGCTGGTACGGCGTACTCATGGGCGTCAGACGGATGAGGAGAAGGCCGTCGACTCGCTGGTGGCGACCGTGGACGGCTTGATCGTGTTCCCGGTGTACGGCGACTTCTACAACGCCAGCCTGTTGCGGCAGGTGCTCGACGGCTTCCCGGTGGTACTGGTCGACCGTCAGCTGTCCGGTATCCCGGTGTCCGCCGTACTGACGGACAACGTGGCCGCCGCCCGGGCTCTCACACAGCGGCTGCTGGACCAGGGGCATGAACACATCGCGTTCGTCTCGCCGCCGGCCGTCAACACGTCCTCGATCGAGGAGCGGCTCGAGGGGTTCCGGGCTGCCTTCGCCGGCCACAAGCTCGCTCAGCCGTACGAGCTGACCGACCTGCGGAGCACTCTGCCCGGTTCGACGACCACCGAGAGCGTCCGTGCGGACATGGACAAGATCCGGTCCTTCCGCGAGCAGAGGCCCGAAGTGACGGCGTACTTCGCGTGTGAGTACAACCTGGCGCGCATGGTCGACCGGGCCCTGGGCGGCGACCGTGTGATCGCGTGCTTCGACTCACCGGGTGACTCCATCGGCGGACCGCCGTACCTGCATGTCCGGCAGAACCAGACGGAGATGGGCCAGCGTGCCGTAGACCTCCTGCTTGCGCAGCTGCGGGGCGAGCAGGTGCCGAACCTGTCGTACGTGCCGTTCGAGCTGATCGATGCGGAGACCTGACTTTCGGCAGTACGGCGCGCGCCGTGCGACTGTGTAGCGTCTACGCCATGAAGTGGCGGCGCCTGGGGGATGTGGGGCTGTGGGCCGCGCTGAGCCTCCTGACGTTCGCGGAGAGCGGTGCGCGGCAGGACCCGTACTGGTTCCGTGCGGTTTGCCTCGCCGTACTGGCGTTTGCGGTCTTCGGGCGACGTCGGTGGCCTCTGGTCGCTCTGGGCGTCGTGGCGTGGACGCAGATCGTCATCCTCGCCTTCGCGCTCGGTACGACGGACGGCGTGCAGATCGCCCTGGTACCCGCGATCAGTCTGCTGAGCTACCTGGCCGGACGGCGTGAGACGCAGCTCAAGCACTTCGTCCTGCTGTGCAGTTGGTCGCTGCTCGGGATGCTTCTGCTCGCCCTGACGGTGCGTAGGGGAGCTCAGGCGACAGAGGCCGTGCTGACATGGCTCCTGTTGCTTCTGCTGGCACTACTCCTGGTCGTGCTCCCGTGGCTGATCGGCCGCTACCGGGCACAGCAGGCCTTGCTCGCCTCAGCGGGCTGGGAGCGAGCCGAGCGGATCGAACGCGAGCAGCAGATGGAGATCGACCAGGAGCGCCTGCGCGAGAGGTCCCGGATCGCTGAGGACATGCACGATTCGGTCGGTCACGAGCTCAGCCTGATCGCACTGCGCGCTGCAGCCCTCGAACTCGACCCCTCCCTGCCTGAAGCCCACCGACGGGCTGCGGGTGAGCTACGCGAGTCAGCCGCCACGGCGACCGAGCGGCTCGGCGAGATCGTCGGTGTACTGCGGGAGCAGGACGCACCGATCGTTCCGCACGACGAATCCGTGCGTGCGTTGGTGGATCGGGCTGCTGCGTCCGGTCTGGCGGTGCAGCTGACCGAGGACGTCGACGGCGTACTGGCACCGATGGTGGACCGTGCCGTGCACCGTGTGGTGCAGGAGTCGTTGACGAATGCGAGCAAACACGCACCTGGCGCGTCCGTGACAGTCAGCGTGACGACACACAAGGACGACGTACAGGTGGACGTTGCCGACACCGGAGCGAGTCAGCCGGTGGCTGCGCCGTCAGGTGGGCGTGGTCTTGACGGTCTGCGTGAACGCGTCCGGCTGGCCGGGGGTTCATTCACTGCGGCTCCACGACCAGGTGGTGGTTTCCAGGTCACTGCCACGATGCCGCGCGCTGGAGGCCGACCGGAGCCACCCACTGCCGCCGTGGAACGAGCCACGGTACGGCGGAGCGCCCAGCGTGGCCTGATCACTGCCATCGCTGCTCCGGTTCTCCTGGGTGCCGTGGTCAGCGCGGTTGCCCTTGGCTACTACCTTGTCGCGGGCTACAGCGCGATCCTGCGACCCGCGCAGTACGACGGACTCACCATCGGCCAATCCGAAGCAGACGTCGAGAAGGTGCTGCCGCGGATGCAGATGATCGACCCGCCGGGGGAGGGCTACCACCCGCCGGCCGACTGGAGCTGCCGGTACTACCGACCGGCCGCTCCGTTCTCCACCAACTACGTGTACCGCCTGTGCTTCGCGAACGGCGCACTGGTCGCCAAGGCCGTCGTACAGAGCGGATCGGTCCCACCGACCCCGGAAGGCAACCGATGATCAGGGTGATGCTCGCCGACGACGAGGCGATGGTGCGGGCCGGTGTCCGCGCGATCCTCGGCACCGACGACGAGATCGAGGTCGTTGCCGAGGCAGCCGACGGCGTGGAGGCGGTCGAGGCGGTACGGCGGCACCGGCCGGACGTCGCCGTACTGGACATCCGGATGCCGCGGATGGACGGACTGGCGGCCGGCGCGGAGATCCGGCGGACCGTCCCGGACACGGCGGTCGTCATCCTCACGACCTTCTCGGAGGACGCCTACATCGCCCGTGCGCTCGGCGACGGCGCGAGCGGGTTCCTGCTGAAGTCCGGTGATCCGCGGGAGCTGATCGCGGGGCTGAAGGCTGTCGCCGACGGCGCTGCCTACCTGTCTCCGAAGGTCGCGCAGCGGGTGATCGCCGAGCTGAGTGCGGGGTCCGGCGGCGGTGCGATGGTGCGTGCGGCGGCCGCCAAGGAGCAGGTCGCCGCACTGACTCCCCGCGAACTGGAGGTGCTCGGACTGGTCGGTGCGGGGCTCTCGAACGCCGAGATCGCGGCCCGGCTGTACCTGGTCGAGGGAACCGTGAAGGCGTACGTGAGCGCCGTACTGCTGCGGCTCGGCGTGAAGAACCGGGTCCAGGCGGCGATCGTCGCCTACGAGGCCGGCCTGGTGACGGGCTGAGCGCGCTTGAGCTGGTGGATCTGGCCGCTTCGGGTCATCGGGACGCATGGTCCGCACATGCCTGGATACTGGTTGCGGAACCGACATCGAACGCTCCGGGTGGTGACGTGGTGAGGACACCGGGTCATGGGATAGTGGACCCTCCCGGGGACCTCACCTCTCCGGACCACCCAGCAAGCCTCCAGGGGCCACCCGCCCCCTCGTACAGAAACGGGGATCCAGGTCGTGACCGACTCGCACAACTCCGGACAGCACAAGGACCGGGAAGCGGCGGCGGCCGAGGTCCGGAGAATGTGGCAGCCGACCCCCTCCTGGTCTCAGCCGGACCCTAGCCAGACCGCCGACGCCCAATCGGATGCACAGCCTGTCGAGGAGACCGAAGAGCAGCAGCCGGACGCGCTGTCGCAGGAGTTCCCTGGCGACGCGTGGTCCGGACCTGCGACCAAGCCCGTCGACCAGCCGGCGCCGTGGACCCAGCCGCAGCCGAGCACGCCCGCCCCGTCGTGGACGCAGCCGGCCGCTGAGTCCGGTGCCGCGTCGTGGAGCCAGCCGGAAGAGCAGGACGACAAGGTTGAGCCGGCAGCCACCGAGGAGGCTCCCGCTCACGAGGCCGGTCCTAGCAGCCCTGTGTTCGGCGGTTCGTCGTTCCACGGCTCCGGGCAGGACCAGGGCGCGCAGCCGCAGGCACCCCAGTTCCCGCCTGCTCAGCCTCCGCAGCCCGCTCCGGGTCCCCAGCAGGGACAGGGCGGTCAGCCGCTGTCGCCGGCCGCTCAGCACTTCTTCCCGCAGGGTGTCCCAGGTCAGCAGGCGCAGCAGCCGCCGCAGAACCTGTCGTACCGTGCCGACGAGCTGATCCAGGCGTTGCCGTTGCCGCGGGAGGCTCCGGCCGAGCGTGGCGTGCGGAGCATGCTGAAGCTGCGTCCGGGCACCACCGAGCGTTCCGAGCGGATCGCGCGGGCGACCGCCGCGACGGCCTTCCGCCGCCCGGTGACGATCGTCGTGGCGAACCCGAAGGGCGGCTCCGGCAAGACGCCGACCACGCTGATGCTGGCCGGTGCGCTCGGTCAGGCCCGTGGCGGCGGCGTCGTGGCCTGGGACAACAACGAGCTGCGCGGCAACATGCACCTGCGGACCCACGACACGAACTCGCGGTCCACCGTCACGGACATGCTGCAGGCGATGCCGATGCTGACCCAGCCGGACGCCCGGCTCGGCGACGTCGCGGCGTACCTGCGGCACCAGGTGGCCGGTCAGTACGACGTGCTCACCTCGGCGACCACGACGTACGCGCAGATCGAGGCCAAGGACTTCGACCAGATCCACCGTCTGCTGAGCCGGTTCTACAAGGTGCTCGTGATCGACACCGGGAACAACGAGGGCTCCAGCAACTGGCGCGAGGCGATGAAGGCGGCCGACGCCCTCGTCATCCCGATCAAGTGGAAGAGCCTGTCCTGCGCGGCCGCCGTGCAGATGCTGGAGGAGCTCGACAACCAGGGCCCGGAGGCGCAGCGGCTGATCCGCCGCGCGATCATCGCGGTCTCCAACGGCCCTGGCGATGTGAACAAGGAGGTCGAGAAGCAGCTCCGGCCGTACTTCGAGTCGCGTGCGGCCGCCGTCGTCGACATCCCGACCGACATGCACGTCGCCGCCGAAGGCCCGCTCGACCACTCGGCCCTGCAGCCCAGCACCCGCCGAGCCGCCCTGGAACTGGCCGCCCGGGTCTCGGAGCAGATCACCACCGCGCTCAACACCCCGCGCTGAAACCACCCGCGCTGAAACGCACCGTGCGGCGCCGCGTCCCGGACACGGCGCCGCACGACTGCGTTCAGGCGCAGAGGTTGATGTACCAGACGTTGTCCCAGTTGGTGATGAACTTCTTGCCGACCGACATGTACCGCAGGTGCTCGTGGCGCGAGCCGAGCAGTTCGACGCGGCGGGTCTGGTTGTTGAAGTAGTTGGTCGTCCCGAGCCAGTTGCTCAGCGAGTAGACCTGGCAGCGGTAGAACTGGAAGATCGCGTAGGTGGTGCCGGTGGAGTCGGTGTGCCGGATCCAGGTGCAGAACCGCCCGGCCGGGCACTTGTTCACCCAGTCAGTGGCTTGTGCCTGACTCCAGCGCTTCCGCTCCCAGATCTCAGGACTCGGAGTGACCGCCGGCACGCCGGCCAGTGCTTGGTTCGACGCCGAGACCTTGTCCGGCCGCGGCTCGACAGCGAGCGCACCCGGGGCGGACAGGCCAAGCACGAGGGCGGCCGCGGCCGCCGATGCTGCGAGGATTCGCTTGATCATGCGATCAGTGAACGGTCCTGCTCTTTCAACTCGCTTTCAGGACGGTTCTTGCGGAGGCGGTGGCGGACGAGTTCGACGATGAGGGTGACTGCCAGGGCGAGGCCGATGCCGAGGGCGACGCCCTTCAACGGGTTGTCCTCGAAGGCCTTGCCGCCGATGTAGCCGACCAGCGTGCAGTACACACCCCAGCTGATGGCGGCGAGAGCGGCGTACGGCGTGAAACGTCGGAGCGGGAAGCGGACCGAGCCCATGGTCAACGTGACCGCGGTGCGGCCGCCGGGGACGTAGCGGGCGACGACGAGGACCAGACCGCCGCGTTCGGCGAGGGCCTGGCGGGCCCACAGGACGGCGGCGTGGCGTTTGGTGCCGGGTTTCACGCGGTCGAGCAGTCGGCCGCCGGCGCCGCGGCCGAGGGCGTACGAGACGTGGTCGCCGATGAACGCGCCGACCGCCGCGACCACGATCACGGCGTACAGATTGGGTTCGCCGGAGGCGGCCGCGAACACCCCGGCGGTGACGACCAGGGTCTCGCTCGGGATCGCGGGGAAGAACCCGTCCAGCGCGGCGAAACCCCACAACGCGAGGTAGATCCACCACGAGGACATCAGTTCGTCGGCGAAGTGCAGGATGGCGTCGCTCATACCTAGAACCTAGAAATGCGGGCACCCCCGGCACATCGGACGAGCGGCTGGTCCCGACCCCTACTTTCGTCAGGTGTGTCGATACCATCTGTCCGTGACCGGTAATCGGCTGGTCGAGACCCTGGGAGTGAACGTGTCGGAAGTCAAGGTCCACCTGATCGGCGTCGAGGGCGAGGCTGAGCGGAGTGTGACCGAGACGACGACGATCGGGGAGCTGTTCGCCGAGATCTTCGGCCAGGACCGCTCCGCCATCGCCGCCCGGGTCAACGGTGAGCTGCGGGACCTGTCCCGGGTGGTCGCCGACGGCGACGAGATCGAGCCGGTCAAGGCGGCGTCGGAGGACGGCCGGGCGATCATCCGGCACTCGACCGCGCACGTCCTCGCGCAGGCGGTGCAGGACCTGTTCCCGGAGGCCAAGCTCGGCATCGGCCCGCCGGTGGAGAACGGGTTCTACTACGACTTCGACGTACCGACGCCGTTCACGCCGGAGGACCTGACCAAGCTCGAGAAGAAGATGCAGCAGATCATCAAGGAGCGGCAGCGGTTCAGCCGCCGGGTGGTCTCCGACGACGACGCGCGCACCGAGCTGGCCGCCGAGCCGTACAAGCTGGAGCTGATCGGTATCAAGGGCTCCGCGGCGGACGCGGCCGAGGGAGCATCCGTAGAGGTCGGACAGGGCGAGCTGACGATCTACGACAACGTCCGGCGCGACGACAGCGTCGCCTGGAAGGACCTCTGCCGCGGCCCGCACGTCCCTGCCACCGGGTACCTCGGCAACTTCAAGCTGATGCGTACGGCGGCGGCGTACTGGCGGGGGAGTGAGAAGAACCCGCAGCTGCAGCGGATCTACGGCACCGCCTGGGAGTCGCGGGACGAGCTCAAGGCGTACCTGACCAGGCTTGAGGAGGCCGCGAAGCGCGACCACCGCAAGCTCGGCACAGAGCTCGACCTGTTCAGCTTCCCGGACGAGATCGGCTCCGGTCTCGCGGTGTTCCACCCCAAGGGCGGTGTGCTGCGGAAGGTGATGGAGGACTACTCCCGCCGGCGGCACGTCGAGGACGACTACGAGTTCGTCTACTCACCGCACATCACCAAGGGCCAGCTGTTCGAGACCTCCGGTCACCTGGACTGGTACGCCGACGGCATGTACCCGCCCATGCACCTGGACGAGGAGCGCGGCGCGGACGGGCAGATCCGCAAGCAGGGTCAGGACTACTACCTGAAGCCGATGAACTGCCCGATGCACAACCTGATCTTCGCGGCCCGCGGCCGGTCGTACCGGGAGCTGCCGCTGCGGCTGTTCGAGTTCGGCACGGTCTACCGGCTGGAGAAGTCCGGCGTCGTGCACGGTATGACCCGCGCCCGCGGCTTCACCCAGGACGACGCGCACATCTACTGCACCCGTGAGCAGATGCGCGACGAGCTGCGCAACCTGCTGACGTTCGTGCTCGGCCTGCTCGCCGACTACGGCCTGGACGACTTCTACCTCGAGCTCTCCACCAAGAACCCGGACAAGTTCGTCGGCTCCGACGAGGTCTGGGAGGAGGCCACCGAGACGCTCCGGGAGGTCGCCGAGGGCTCCGGTCTGGAGCTGGTCCCGGACCCGGGCGGCGCCGCGTTCTACGGTCCGAAGATCTCCGTCCAGACCCGGGACGCGATCGGCCGGACCTGGCAGATGTCGACGATCCAGCTGGACTTCAACCTGCCGGAGCGGTTCGAGCTGGAGTACACCGCGCCGGACGGCTCCCGGCAGCGGCCGGTGATGATCCACCGCGCGCTGTTCGGTTCGATCGAGCGGTTCGTGGCGGTGCTGACCGAGCACTACGCCGGCGTGTTCCCGCCGTGGCTGGCCCCGGTCCAGGTGATCGGCATCCCGATCACCGACGGGCACGTCGACTACCTGTTCGAGATCGCCCGGCAGCTGAAGGCGCAGGGGATCCGGATCGAGGTCGACGCGTCCGACGACCGGATGCAGAAGAAGATCCGGAACGCCCAGAAGGCCAAGGTCCCGTACATGCTGATCGCCGGCGACGAGGACATGGCCGGCGGCTCGGTCTCCTTCCGCTACCGCGACGGCACCCAGAAGAACGGCGTACCGATCGCCGACGCCGTCGCCGAGATCGTCGAGTCCGTGCAGAAGCGCGTGCAGGTATGACGGACACCCCCGACTCGCCGTACACACCTGAGGACGTGGTGCGGCAGGACGGGGTCGGGGTGCCTGACCCGTTCATGCGGTTGTGGACGCCGCACCGGATGGCCTACATCGAGGGCGAGAACAAGCCCACCAGCGACGAGGCCGGTGCGGGCTGTCCGTTCTGCCGGTTGCCGGGGCTGACGGACGTGGATGCGCTGATCGTGCATCGAGGTGCGGCGGCGTACGCCGTCCTGAACCTGTACCCGTACAACCCGGGACACCTGATGGTCGTGCCCTACCGGCACGTCGCCGACTACACCGAGCTGACCGAGGCGGAGGTCGCCGACGTCTCGACCCTGACCCGGCAGGCGATGCAGGCGATCCGCACGGTGTCTGGGGCGCACGGCTTCAACATCGGCATGAACCAGGGCGAGATCGCCGGCGCCGGCATCGCCGCCCACCTGCACCAGCACGTGGTCCCGCGCTGGGCGGGCGACACCAACTTCATGCCCGCCATCGCCCACACGAAAGTCCTGCCCCAACTCCTCCCGGACACCCGCGCGCTGCTCGCGAAGTCCTGGCCGTAACGCACGAATCGCCCCACCCGAGGGTGGGGCGATTCATTCAGAGCATCACTCGCCGTTGAGGTCCTGGCCGGTGAAGTTCTTCCAGAGGAAGTACGTCGGGTCGGTGAAGGTGCCCGCGGCCTTGCCGAGCGACGCGATCGTCGTGGCGGTGCCGTTGGCGTGACCCACGTGGTACAGGTAGCCGGAGGCGCTGTCCTTGTCGATCGCCAGGAGCAGCGTGCCGTCGCCGCACGGCGCCGCGACCAGCGACTCGAAGCCCTGCCAGGTCGAGCCGCGGACCTCCTTCACCACACCCGGGATGACCTGTCCGCCGGCCAGCGGCAGCCGGGCGGTGTACAGCTTGCCGCTGGTCGTCGTCATCAGGAACGTGTCGTACGTCGAGGTCTGGCTGATGAGCGTCATCGCCTTCACCCCGCTGTACCCGGACTGCCAGCCGGTGACCTGCCGGCTCGTGACGCCGTCCTTGGTGACGACGTTGCGGCGGTACAGCGTGCCGTCGGTGTGCAGCGAGTACTCGGTGTCCCGCTGCGTGGTCGCGGTGACCACGGTCGACCGGTCGAGCGACCGGTACACGTCCCAGCCGCCACCCACGCGGGTGACCTGCTTCTGCGAGACCGTGCCCCCACCGGCCGGCGTCAGGTACGACGTGTCGTACAGGCTCGACCCCATGATGACCGGACCGGTGTGCGCGTCACCGCCGACCTCCGTCGCACCGAACCGCATCGTCGCGCTCAACCGCACCTGCCCGTCCGGGTAGATGTCCTTGGCAACGATTTTGTCCTCGATCTTCGCGGCGTCGGTGCCGAACGTCTGCAGCCGATGGTCCCCGCCCGCCGTCACCGAACCGGCCTTGATACTGCACGTGGCGCCGGACGTGCTCGCCCCGCCGGTGGGCTGTGCCGCGGCGAAACCCCCGCCCAGCAAGGCCGCGCTGACAACCCCGGCCGCGACCGCTCCGCCGTACCTGGCCCACTTGATCATGCTGTTTCCCCCTGCTCGTGTGTATCGGACGGCAGTGAGATGCGGCCATGACCGAAAAAGTTCGGCCCGACTCCGAAGAGCCGGGCCGAACCTTTGAATCAACGGCAATTGGTCAGCTCAGTCGCCGGCCAGCCGCTCACCGGTGAACAACTGCCAGTGGAAGTAGACCGGATCCTTGAACGTACCGGCCACCTTCTTGATCATGCTGATCGGCGTCGCGGCACCGTTGGCGTGACCAACCTTGTAAAGGTAGGCGGACCCGGTGTCCTTGTCGATGCCGAGGAGCAGTACGCCGTCGTCGCACGCCGCCGCGACCAACGTCTCGAACCCCTGCCACGTCGAGCCCCGGACCTGCTTCACGACCCCCGGGATGATGTGCCCGCCGGCCAACGGCAGCCGAGCGGTGTAGAGCTTGCCGGAGGTCAGCGTCATCAGGAACGTGTCGTACGTCGCCGTCTGGCTGATCAGCGTCATCGCCTTGACACCCCGGTAGCCGGACTGCCATCCCGTGATCTGCCGGCTCGCCACACCGTTCTTGTAGGTGACGTTCCTGCGGTACAGCGTGCCGTCGTTGTGCAGTGAGTACTCCGTGTCCCGCTGCGTGGTCGCGGTGAGGTAGGTCGACCGGTCGAGACTCCGGTACACCTGCCACCCGGGCCCGACCCTGGTGAGCTGCCGCTCGGTCACGGCGCCCGTCCCGTTCGCCGTCACGTAGCTGCTGTCGTACATGGTCGAGCCCATGATGACCGGGCCCTGGTGCGCCATCCCGCCGACCTCAGCGGACCCGTACCGGAGCGTCGCGCTCAGCCGGACCTGGCCGTCGGGAAAGAGGTCCTTGGCAACGATCCAGTTGTCGGCCACATAGCCGTCGTCCGTGATGACCACCTCGCGGTGATCGCCGCCCGCCGTGATGGCCCCGAGGTTGAGTCCACAGGTGCGGGCAGGTTGTGCTGCTGCCGGTCCGGTCAGGAGACCGGCGCTGAGAACCCCCGCGGCCAGAACTGCGCCGTACTTCGTCCAGTTCTTCATTTGTCCCCCAGATCACTCGCCGAAGAGCGGCGGGTCGCCGAACTTCGTCCAGCTGAAGTAGACCGGGTCCTTGAACGTCCCCGGAGCCTTGCCGAGGCCCTTGATGGGTGTCGACAGGCCGTTGGCGTGGCCCATGGAGTAGAGGTAGGCGTTGCCGGTGTCGCGGTCGATGGCGAGGACGACGGTTCCCTGGCCGCAGGGCGCTGCGACGAGCGTCTCGAACACCTGCCACGTCGACATCCGGATCGGTTTCACCACCGACGGGATGATGTGCCCGCTGACGCGCGCGAGCCGTGCGGTGTAGAGCCGCCCGGTGGTGTGCGTCATCAGGAACGTGTCGTACGACGCCGTCTGGCTGATCAGCGCCATGCCCTTCACGCCGCGGAAGTTCGACACCCAGCCGTCGTGGTGCCGGTAGACCCGCCCGTTGGCGTCGGTCTTGACGGTACGGCGATCCAGCTCGTAGCCGTCGTTCCGCATCGACCACTCGACGCTTCGCGAGCCGACCGTCGACCGATCGAGGGTCTTGTAACCGTCCCACCCCGGCCCGACCCGCGTGAGCTGCTTCTGCGACACCGTCCCGCCGCCCGTCGGCGTCCGGTACGAGAAGTCGTACAGGACCGATCCCAGAACCACCTGGCCGGTGTGCAGCTCCGAGCCCTCGCCCGGGCCGTACCGGACGGCCGCGCTCATCCTGGTCTGACCGTCGGGGAAGACGTCCTTCGCGACGATCTTGTCGGTGACCTTCGTGACCGGTGCGGTCGCCGAGAAGGTCTGCATCCGGTGATCCCCGCCGGCTGTGACCGAGCCGACCGAGATCGTGCACGGCGCCGTCGTCCCGCTCTGCTCCGCCGTCGCCGTGCCGGTCGTGAGCAGTCCCGTGGTGAGCGTTGCGGCGGCCATCAACCCGCCGTACCTGACAAGCGTGCGCATTTCCACCACCCCCATTGCTGATAGATGGAGGTTGGACGCTGGTATGGACCGGAAAGTTCAGCGCAGGAACAGGGGAAGCATGGGGTCGACGAGGTCCGTGAGGGTTGCCAGCGTGACCGCGCGCGGCGGGTTCGTCAGGGCGGTCACGCGAACCACCCGACGCCCCTGACGGAACACGAGTTCGCCCTCTTCCGGAAGGTAGTAGCCGGGCTGCCCGATCGGCGCGAACCGCGGCGGTGGCACCCGTTGTGCTTCCGGGATCGTCGGCTGGTCGAACGCCTCCACGATCGACACAGTCGCGTCGTACGTTCCCCAGATGCAGGTGAGCGCGCCCTTCACCCGGTAGTCCCGCCGCAGCTGCACCTGCAGCCGGATGAACCGCTCGGCGGCCGACGTGGCCAGCTGACACGTCTCGTCCGACTGCCGTGCGGGCCGCAAACTCCGCGGTACGGCGTCCTGTGCGGCCAGCGCGATCGCGATGGCCTTCACGCGGTCGATCCCGTCCGCCGTACCGCGGTCGATGCCGCCGGCCGGTGTGATCCGGACCGCGCGGTCGCCGGCGTGGAACACGAGCCGCGATTCGCCGATCAGGGCCTCCGGTCCGAGTTCGGGCAGCGATTCGACGCCGCCGGCGCCGTTCATCAGCCGGCTGAGCGAATCCGGCTGACTGGGCAGCGCACTTACCCCGATCGTCACGGCCCGGTCCTCGAGGAGCAGGGTGCACAGGTCCATGGCGGGGAGGCCGCCGTCGTTCCAGGAGTTCGGCTTCGCGATCACCGGGAGCCGGAGTTGGGCGGTGAGCGTGCGCGTGATCGCCGTGCAGACCTGTGGCCCGGGCGCTCCCGCCGTACCGTCCAGGCCCTCGGCCTGCTGGGGAGCGATCGCGGTGGGGACGATCACGGAGGGTGGCAGCGGGTTCGGAGCGGTGCCGTTCGCGCGCTGCGCCACCGAGCAACCGCCCGCCGCGAGGACGAGCACGAGCGCACCCGCGAGCTCCCTCCGGCGCATGGCGGTCACCTCCTCACCCACCAGCATCCTCCGCGAGCAGGCCCCCCGCAGGCCGAAACCCGTGCCTAATCACCGGATCGCCATCCGAGTGAACTACGATCGCGTCGCCATGCTTAACAGATTCCGGCAGTTCTGGACCAAGGTGATCACGCCGATCGCCACCCTCCTGCTCAAGCTCGGCGTGAGCGCCGACGTGGTCACGCTGGTGGGCACCATCGGTGTGTCCGCCGGGGCGCTGATCTTCTTCCCACGCGGCCAGCTGTGGATCGGCGTGCTGGTCATCACGCTGTTCGTGTTCTCGGACCTGATCGACGGCTACATGGCCCGGACGTCGGGGACGTCGGGGAAGTGGGGCTCGTTCCTGGACTCGACGCTGGACCGGATCGCCGACGGCGCGGTCTACGGCGGCCTGGTGATGTACTACGCGAACTCGCAGGCCGGCGACTCGACCCTGATGGCGGCCGTGACGTTATGGGCGCTGGTGATGGGCGCGGTCACGTCGTACGCGCGGGCCAAGGCGGAAAGCCTCGGCCTGAAGGCGAGCGGCGGCCTCGCCGAGCGCGCCGACCGTCTGGTCTTCACGCTGGTCCTGGCGTTCTTCTCCGACCTCTTCGACCTGCCGATCCTGCTCGAGATCGTGATCTGGTACGTCGCCGCGGCGAGCACGATCACGGTGATCCAGCGGTCGCTCTCGGTGCGCAAACAGGTCCTGGCCAACCCGGCCGACGCGGGCCTTGACAACCAGCCACCCCAGCCACCCCAGCCGCCGGACCCCAAGGCCTGATGGAGGGCGTCCGGCACCGGGCGGTCGACCTGGCCTTCGCGCTCGCCTGGACCCTGGTACGACGCCTGCCCGAGCGGACCGTCACGTGGTTGTTCCAGCGGGCCGCCGACCGCACCTACCGCCGCAACGGCCGCGGCGTACGGCGACTGCGCGGCAACCTGGCCGCGGTACGCCCGCACGCGACCGCACAGGAGCTCGACGAGCTCACGCACGCCGGCATGCGGTCGTACCTGCGGTACTGGCAGGAAGCGTTCCGCCTGCCCGAGTGGACCGGCGAGCAGATCGTCGGCCGGGTCCGGACGGTCAACGAGAAGGTGCTGCGGGACGCGTACGCGGCGGGGCAGGGCGTGATCTGCGCGCTGCCGCACCTGGCGAACTACGACCACGCGGGCGCCTGGGCAGGACTGACCGGGATGCCGGTGTCGACGGTCGCTGAACGCCTGCGGCCGGAGTCGCTGTTCGACCGCTTCATCGCGTACCGCAAGAAGCTCGGCATGGAGGTGCTCCCGCTGACGGGCGGTGACGACGACGTGACCGGCGTACTCGCGGATCGCCTGCGGGCCGGGGGATTCGTGTGCCTGGTCGCCGACCGGGACCTGTCCGAGCGGGGTGTCCCGGTCACGTTCTTCGGGCGGCCGTCGCGGATGCCGGCCGGGCCCGCCGCGCTGAGTCTGAAGACGGGTGCGCCGCTCATCCCGGCGACGCTGCACTACGAGGGCCGCGACCTGGTGATCACCTTCCACGACGTCGTCGACCCCGAGGGCGGTGCGGCGATGATGACCCAGCGCTGCGCGGATGCGTTCGCCCGCGGGATCGCCGACCATCCCCAGGACTGGCACATGTTGCAAAGGATTTTCCTGGAGGGGTAACAATCCTCCTGTGAGGATCGGTGTGGTGTGCCCGTACTCGCTGGGCACGCCCGGCGGGGTGCAGAACCACGTCCGCGACCTCGCGGAGGCGCTGCTCTCCCTCGGCCACGAGGTGTCGGTCCTGGCTCCCGTCGACGACGGCGCGATCCCGCCGTACGTCGTCTCGTCCGGGCGTGCCGTCGGCGTGCCGTACAACGGGTCGATCGCCCGCGTCACGTTCGGTCCGCGGACGGCGGCGCGGGTGAAGAGCTGGCTCGCCGACGGGAACTTCGACGTCGTCCACGTCCACGAACCGACCACGCCGAGCGCGTCGATCATCGCGCTCTGGTCCGCCGACGGGCCGTTCGTCGCCACGTTCCACACCTGGCAGGTCCGGTCCCGGGCGATGAGTGTGGCGTCGAGCCTGCTCCGGCCGGCGCTGGAGAAGATCGACGCCCGGATCGCGGTCTCGGAGAACGCGCGCTCGATGATGGTCCAGCACATCGGTGGCGAGGCCGTGGTGATCCCGAACGGCCTCTACACCGCGCGCTTCAAGGGCAGCCCGCGCGCGGAGTGGATGGGCGAGGACGGCGCGATCAGCTTCCTGGGCCGGCTGGACGAGCCGCGCAAGGGCCTCGGCGTACTGCTGGACGCCGTACCGGCGTTGATCGCCGAGCGTCCGCGGCTGAAGATCCTGGTCGCCGGATCCGGGCAGGCCGACGGGGCGCGGCGGTCGCTGCCGCCGCGGTATCACGACAACGTGCTGTTCCTGGGCGCGATCGACGACGAGGCGCGCGCGGACATGCTGGCCGGTTCGGACGTGTACGTCGCCCCGCATCTCGGTGGCGAGAGCTTCGGCATTGTCCTGGTGGAGGCGATGGCCGCGGGCGCGCCGGTGCTGGCGAGTGATCTGCCCGCGTTCCGGCAGGTGCTGGAGGGCGGGCAGCTGGGGGAGTTGTTCGAGCCCGGCGACGCAGGCGAGCTCGCGTCCCGTGCGCTCCGGCTGCTGCGTCGACCCGATGAGCGCGAGCAGCTCCGGTCCGTCGGGCTGGCCGCCGCACTGAAGTACGACTGGTCGGTACTCCTCCCAGAACTCCTGTCCGTCTACGAGCTCGTCGCCAACCGGTAGCGCTCCGCCAGCCGCTCCAGGTACGCCGTCAGCTCCGGAGGCCCGTCCCGTACGACGAAATCCACGTCGAGCAGACTGAGATGCACCGCGAGACTCTGCACGCTGTCAGCACCTGTCTGCAGCAGACACCGCTCGTCGTCGATCGACTCGACCGCCCCCACTGCAGCCGTCAGTCGCTCAGCGAGCACTGACGCAGGTACGGCGACCTCAACGGATGCCCTGTACCGCCAGGCCGCAGCAGACACCCGCCGCGACACGTACGCCGCCACGTCACCGTCCTCAGGCAGCTCGCGGGGAGCGAACCGCGGACCCGTCGGAACTCGCGGTCGTACCCGATCGACCCGGAACGTCCGCCAGTCCTGCTTCTCCACGTCAAAGGCGACCAAGTACCAGCGGCGGCCCCAGTTCACCACCCGGTGTGGCTCGACGCGCCGGAGCGTCTCCGACCCGTCATGTGCCAGGTAGTCGAACCTGAGCTGCTCCCGGTCCCGGCAGAGCGCGGTCAGCTGCGTCAGCAGCTCCGGGTCGACCTGCGGGCCGACCTCGTCCGCCGGCACCTGCACCGTGTAGCCGGCGAGAGTGTTGACCCGCCGGCGCAACCGCGACGGCAGCACCTGCTCCAGCTTGCTCAGCGCGCGCAGCGAGATCTCCTCCACTCCGGCGATACCGGCGGCCTTCCGGAGTCCGATCGTCACCGCCACGGCCTCGTCGTCGTCCAGCAGCAACGGCGGCAGCGCGGCCCCCGCCCCGAGCCGGTAACCGCCGACGGACCCACGGGTGGCGTCGACCGGATAACCGAGCGACCGCAGCCGCTCGACGTCGCTGCGGACCGTCCGCGCGCTGACCTGCAACTTCTCGGCCAGCTCGGCGCCCGTCCAGTCGCGCGGCGACTGCAACAACGTGAGCAGCTTCAGCAGCCGCGCCGAGGTCTCGATCATGTCCGAAAGTCTCGCAGACCATTAGGAAGCTAACTCGCCTAATGGACTTCTAGGTTGAAGACATGACGAACAACGCGAGCAACACTGCGATCCGGCCCTTCCGCATCGACATTCCGCAGGCCGACCTGGACGACCTGCGCGACCGCCTCGCCCGCACCCGGTGGGCGAGCGAGCTCGACATCGACTACACCGACGCCGTCCAGACCGGACCGCTGCCGCCCGAGTGGGAGTACGGCGTACCGCTGTCCTACGTGCGGCGGCTGGCCGAGCAGTGGCTGACGTCGTACGACTGGCGGAAGTGGGAGGAGCGCCTGAACTCCTACCCGCAGTTCGTCACCGAGATCGACGGGCAGAACGTGCACTTCTTCCACGTCCGCTCGGCGGACCCGAACGCGATCCCGCTGATCCTGACCCACGGCTGGCCGAACACCTCGCTGGAGTACTTCGACCTGATCGAGCCGCTCACCAACCCGCAGAACGGGGAGCAGGCGTTCCACCTGGTCATCCCGTCGGTGCCCGGCTTCGGCTTCTCAGGCCCCACCAGGGACCGCGGCTGGAACAGGTACCGCGTAGCCGCCGCCTGGGCTGAGCTGATGCGCCGGCTCGGCTACGACCGGTACGGCGCGCACGGGAACGACGGCGGCTCGTACGTGTCCCCAGAGGTCGGCAGGGTCGACCCGGAGCACGTCGTCGGCGTCCACGTCACCCAGTTGTTCTCGTTCCCGACCGGTGATCCGACGGAGCTGGAGAACCTCACCGAGGAGGAGCAGAAGTATCTGCAGTTCCTCCAGTTCTTCAACGAGAACCTGGGCGCATACGCGAAGCTGCAGGAGCAGGCGCCACAAAACGTGGCGCACGCACTGGCGGACTCGCCGACCGGTCAACTGGCGTGGATCGCCCAGTTGCTCAGCTCCTGCTCCGACGAGCACGTCCTCACCAACGCGACGATCTACTGGCTGACCAACACCGGTGCGTCGTCAGCCCGCTTCTACTTCGAGGACAAGCACGCCGACCACCCGAAGGAGCCGACAACGGTGCCGACCGGTCTGGCCAGTTTCGCCTTCGACTTCCGTCCGCTGCGCCGGTTCGCCGAGCGGGATCACGCGAACATCGTGTCCTGGCACGAGTTCGACCGCGGCAGCCACTGGGCCACACAGGACGCTCCGGACCTGCTGGCGCAGGACCTCCGGGAGTTCTTCGCCGCGCTCAGCTGAGCTTCGCGTGCACGGCCTTGATCTCGTCCGGGTCGCCGGAGTGCGGCTGCCACGGCAGGACGAGCGGGTCGGTCGGGTAGCGGGGGATGACGTGCAGGTGGGTGTGGAAGACGGACTGCCAGGCGTCCGATCCGATGCAGCTGAGCAGGTTCGCGCCGGTCGCGTCGTCGAGGCGCTCGATGACGCGGCCGACCAGCGACTGGGCGAGCAGGGTCGCCGCGGTGAGGTCCTCGGGGGCGGCCTCGCGGAGGTCGGTCGAGTGGGCGCGCGGGATGACCAGCAGATGCCCGGGCGTCGCCGGGGCGATGTCCATGAACGCGATCGCCCGGTCGTTCTCCGCGACCTGCGTGGAAGGGACGGTACCGGCCACGATCCCGCAGAAGATGCAGTTCTCGCTCATCGGAACAGGCTATACACTGCGCGAGCCGAACCCCTGCCCATCCGTGCCGCCCGAGGAGCCCGATGCCGGACGAACTCCTGCGCCCGACCGTCGGCGCCGGCGTGGACATGTCGGCGCGTCCCTGGCGCCTGACGTCCCAGACGTACGTCGCGTTCTTCGGCGGCGTGCTCGCGTCCACGGCCGTGGCGTTCCTCAACGCGGGCCGCCTCGGTGTCGACGCCGCGAAGCGCCGGCTGATCCTGCTGACCGGCCTGGTCGGCCTGCTCGCGGTGATCGGCGTGTTCGTCCTGCTGTACGGCACACGCGACACCGGCGACACCGGCGTCACCTCGGGTCTGCGCGTGAGCATCCGCGTGGTCGCCGTACTGTGCTGCCTGGTGCAGTTGCGGCTGCAGCGGCCGATGGACCGCGCGTTCCAGTTGCGCGGAGCGGACTACGGATCCCTGTGGGGCTGGGGGATCGCGGTGACGATCGGCGGCGCGATCGCCGAGGCGTTGATCCTCTTCCTGGTGACGGTGGTGCTGTGAACGAAACGAGTGAGGCGCGGCTGCGGATGGCCGCGCACTGGCTGCAGATCGGCCGCCCCGAGCGCGTGCTCGACGAACTGCAGGGGCTGTCCGGCGACGCGGCGGTGGACTACCGCGCGTACCTGTTCCGTGGCGCCGCCCTGCACGCGCTGGACCGGGACGCCGAGGCGGTCGACGTACTGCGGGACGGCCTCGCCCAGCACGGCCCGTTCCCGGCGATGCTGCACGTTCTCGGGTCGGCCCTGCGTTCGGAGGGCCGGCTGCCCGAGGCCGAGGCCGCGTTCCTGCAAGGCCTGAGCCTCGACCCGAACGATCCGGACCTGCTGCTCGGCTACGCCCACGTCTGCCTGGCGGCCGGACAAGCCGAGAAGGCGAGCGCCCTGGTCGAGCGTGCCGCGTCGCACGCGCCGGAGAGCGTGGCGGTCTCTGCTGCGCGGGCGCAGGTCGCGTTCGCGCTCGGCAAGGACCGCGACATGCACCGGCACAGCACCGAGGCGCTGTCGTACGACCCCGAGGACCCGAACGCGCGGGCGTTGCACGGTACGGCGTCGATGCTGACCGGCGACTCGCGTGCCGGATACAACTCGCTGCGGTCCGCCGCCGCCTCGCAGCCCGGTGACGCGGACCTGCGCGCCGCCGCCCGCGAGGCGAAGCTGTTCAACCACCCGCTGATGGTTCCGCTGCGCCCGTTCGCCCGCGTCAATCCGCTGATCGTCTGGGTCGGCGCGGTAGCGGTCATCTACGGCCTCCGCGCGGCCGGCCTCGCGCCGCTGTCCTTCGCGTTCGCCCTGTTCTGGCTGGCCTTCTGCGTCTACTCCTGGGTGATCCCACCGCTGGTCCGCCGCTGGGTCAACAGAGAATGGGGATCATGAGTAACGATCGGATCGAGGCCCTGCGCAAGGCGGTCGACGCGGCCCCGGACGACGTACTGCTGCGGCTCGTGCTCGCCGAGTCGCTCGCGACGGCCGGTGAGACCGAGGAGGCGCTCGACCAGTACGTCGTCCTGCTGGATCAGCACGGTCTGCCGGACGATCAGTTCGTACCGGTCGGTGAACTGGCCGCCTCGAACGGGCGGCTCGCCCTGCTGCGGAACCTGCTCGAAACAGCACGTCAGCGCGGTGTCGTCGAGGGAACCGGGCGGCTGCAGCAGCTCGTCGACGGCATGATCGCCGAGCGCAGCGGCGTACGGATCAAGGTCGGGCCGGAGGACGAGCAGGATCCGTTGATCCCGGACACGCCCAAGGAGACCACCACCTTCGACCAGGTCGGCGGGATGGAGGAGATCAAGCGGGTCATCCACCGGATGGTGATCCTCCCGTTGAGCCGCCCGGAGCTGTACGAGAAGTACGGGCGGAAGTCGGGCGGCGGCGTGATGCTGTACGGCCCGCCCGGCTGCGGCAAGACCCTGCTGGCGCGGGCGACCGCGGGGGAATGCGGGCTGCCGTTCGTCAACGTCCGGATCGAGGACGTGATGGACCCGTACCTCGGGGTCTCCGAGCGCAACCTGCACGCCGCCTTCGAGCGGGCCCGCGCCAACGCGCCGTGCGTGCTGTTCCTCGACGAGCTCGACGCGCTGGCCTTCGCGCGCCACAAACACGGCGGGTCCGAGGCGCGCCGGCTGGTCGACGTACTGCTGCAGGAGCTGGACGCGATCGGCTCCGAGAACGAGGGCCTGCTGGTGCTCGCCGCGACCAACGCGCCGTGGGACGTCGACGAGGCGATGCTGCGCCCCGGCCGGTTCGACCGGGTGATCTTCGTGCCGCCGCCCGACGAACCGGCCCGCGCCGACATCCTGTCCGTGCTGACCAAGGAGGTCCCGGCCGACGGCCTGGACCTGAAGGCACTGGCCGGTCAGACCGCGATGTTCAGCGGCGCCGACCTGCGCGCGCTGATCGAGCGCGGCGTCGACAAGGTCATCGACGAGGCGCTCTCGAGCGGCGGAGAGCCACCGCTCGCGATGCGGCACCTCACCGACGCGCTGGCCGCGGTGAAGCCGTCGACCCTCGACTGGCTGCACCGCGTCCGCTCGTACATCGAGTTCGCCAACCAGAGCGAGCGGTACGACGACGTGGCGGCGTACCTCAAGTCCCGCGACGTACGCCGCCGCCTCAGCCGCGACTCCAAGAGCTAGGTCCCGCCGAACCGCCCGGGTCGCCAATCAGTCAGCTCGCCCGGCCGGCGCCGCACACCCGCGCAGCGACGCCCCGCACTCATGGGCCCCAAACCAGTTCGGGGAGCCCTACCTGCCCGGATCGGGACGCAGGACTCCCCGGTTGGTGTGCTGGTGTTCCCCAAACTGGTTTGGGGTGTTTTACGTGCCCGGGTCGGGATGTGGGGTTCCCCGGTTGGTGTGCTGGTGTTCCCCAAACTGGTTTGGGGTGTTTTACGTGCCCGGGTCGGGATGTGGGGCTCCCCGGTTGGTGTGCGGGCTCCTCCCCAAACTGGTTTGGGGAGGAGGGCGTCGGTGGGTTGAGGATGGCTCGGAGTGGTGGTGGGTTCGTCGCTGAGTAGTCAGTGGTGACGAGGCACTAGGTCATTTGAGTTTGGACGCGACCGAGTCCGGCATCGCCTCGTAGCGGGAGAACTCGCGGGTGAACGACGCCGAGCCGTGCGACAGCGAGCGGAGGTCGATGGAGTAGCGGGTGATCTCCACCTGCGGTACCTCGGCCTTCACCAGCGTCCTGTTCTCGCCGACCTTGTCGGTCCCGAGCAGCCGCCCGCGACGCCCGGACAGGTCGCTCATGACGGCACCGACGAGGTCGTCGGGTACCAGCACCGACACCAGGTCGACCGGCTCCAGCATCGAGACCTTGGTCGCGGCCGCCGCCTCGCGGAGCGCCAGACCGCCGGCCATTTGGAACGCCATGTCGGACGAGTCGACGCTGTGCGCCTTCCCGTCGCGCAAGGTGACCCGGATGTCGACCATCGGGTACCCGGCCCCGACGCCCTTCTCCATCTGCGCCCGGATGCCCTTCTCGACACTCGGGATGAACTGCCTCGGCACCGCACCGCCGACCACCTTGTCGACGAACTCGAACCCGGACCCGCCCGGCAGCGGTTCGACCTCGATGTCACAGACGGCGTACTGACCATGGCCGCCCGACTGCTTCACATGCCGCCCGTGTCCCTTGGCCGGCCCGCCGAACGTCTCCCGCAGCGGCACCCGGAGCTCCACGGTGTCCACGGTCACGCCGTACCGGTTCGACAACGCGTCCAGTACGACGTCGGAGTGCGCCTCACCCATGCACCACAGGACGATCTGGTGGGTCTCGGGGTTCTGCTCGATCCGTAGTGTCGGGTCCTCGGCCGCCAGGCGCTGCAGGCCGGCGCCGAGCTTGTCCTCGTCGGTCTTCGCATGCGCCTGGACGGCGATCGGCAGCAACGGCTCCGGCATGTTCCACGGCCGGAGCAGCAGCGGGTCTGCCTTGTCGGAGAGCGTGTCACCGGTCTCCGCGCGGGTCAGCCGGCCGATCGCGCAGAGGTCACCGGCGACCACGAGTCCCGCCGGGCGCTGCGTCTTGCCGAGCGGGAACGACAGCGTGCCGATCCGCTCGTCCTCGTCGTGGTCCTCGTGCCCGTGCGTCGCCCCGCCGTGTCCACCGTTGTGGTCCCCGAAGAACGACGTGAAATGGCCCGACACGTGAACCGTCGTGTCGGGCCTGATGGTGCCGGAGAACACCCGCACCAGGCTGACCCTGCCGACGTACGGGTCCGACGTCGTCTTCACCACCTCGGCGAGCAGCGGGCCGGCCGTGTCGCATGTGAGGCCCTGGCGGGCGACTCCGTGCGGGGTGAAGACGTCCGGCAGCTTGTGCTCGAGCGGTGACGGGAACCCGCTGGTGATCACCTCGAGCAGCTCCAGCGTGCCGACCCCGGAGGCGCTGCAGACCGGGATCACCGGGAAGAACGAACCGCGCGCGACCGCGCGTTCGAGGTCCTCGATCAGCACCTTCTGGTCGATCTCCTCGCCCTCGAGGTAGCGGTCCATCAGCGACTCGTCCTCGGACTCCTCGATGATGCCCTCGATCAGCGTGCCGCGCAGTTCCTCGATCTCGGCGGCGGACGACGGGTCCGGCTCCGCGATCGAGCGTTTGCCGTCGGCGTACTCGTAGTACGACTGGGACAGCAGCCCGATCAGCCCGTCACCAGCGGGCAGGTAGAGCGGCAGGACCTTGTCGCCGAACGCCGTCTGCGCCGTGGAGAGCGCATTCTGGTAGTTCGCGCGGGCGTGGTCGAGCTTGGTGATCACGACCGCGCGCGGCATTCCCACCTGGTCGCACTCCTGCCAGACCGTGCGGGTCGGCTCGTCGACGCCCTCGCTCGCCGAGATCACGAACAGCGCACAGTCCGCGGCGCGCAGCCCGGCCCGCAGCTCACCGACGAAGTCGGCGTACCCGGGCGTGTCGATCAGGTTGATCTTGACCTTGCCCTGGCCGCCGTCGTGCGGCAGCGAGGCGAGCGACAGGCCCACCGACCGCTGCTGCCGGATCTCGGCGTCGTCGAAGTCGCACACGGTGGTTCCGTCCAGGACGGTGCCGGGTCTGTTCAGGACTCCGGAGGCCACCAGCAGGGCCTCGACGAGGGTGGTCTTGCCGGAGCCCGAAGGGCCGACCAGGACCACGTTGCGGATGGCTGCCGGGCTGTCCACAGCGGGCGCGGCTCCGGTGCCTTGGGAAGTGTTCGTCTTGTCTGCCATGACGTTCCTCCTGGTCCACCCACGATTCCCCTAACCGACACTTCGCACAAGGCCCCTCAGCTCCCGGATTCGTGTCGAGCCTGCAACCCCCGGACCCCGCCCCTCGATAGGGTCCGGGGCATGCGTAGGGCACTCGGGGTCGTCATCAGTACGTTGTTCGCCGTCCTGGCGCTGGCCGGTTTCGCCGTGCCCGCGAGTGCGCGGACGATGGAACCCGGCGACGAGGTCAAGAACTTCACGATCGCCTACACCGTGTCCGAGGACGGTGTGCTGCACGTCGAGGAGACGATCGCCTACCACTTCGAGGGCAGCGGCCGGCACGGGATCTACCGGGACCTGGTCACCCGCGAGCCCTACAAGGACGACGACTCGAAGGACCAGGAGTACCAGGTCTCGAACATCCAGGTGTCGTCCCCGAGCGGCGCGCCGGACGAGTTCACCGTCGACACGTACGAGGGGAACAAGGGCCGGTACGGCGAACTGCAGATCAAGATCGGCGACCCGGACCGGGTGATCTACGGCACCGAGGCGACGTACAAGATCACGTACGACGTACGAGGCGCGCTCCGGCACTTCGACGACCACAGCGAGCTGTACTGGGACGCCACCGGCAGCGCGTGGGACGCGGTGATCGACCAGGTCACGGTCAACGTCGACGTACCGCAGGGTGTGACCAGGACCGAGTGCTTCCTGGGCACCGCCGGCTCGAACCGGACCTGCCCGCGGAAGTCGGTGGTCGGGGACAAGGGTGTCTTCGGTGCCTCCCACCTCGAGTCCGGCGAGCAGTTGACGATCGTCGCCGGGATCGCCGCCGGCGCCGTCCGGAACGACACCCCGATCCTGGTCGACCCGCCGAACTGGCTCGAGCGCAACGGGGTGTCCTGGCTCTCGCTCATCGGCTCCGGGGTCGCGACCGTGGCCGCCATCGTGTTCGCCACGCTCTACTCGAAGTTCGGCAACAAGGACCAGCGGTACGCCGGGATGCCGCCGGGCGCGTTCCCGCCGGACGGGGTCGTCGCGCAACCCGTGAAGGACGACCTCACCGAGGACCAGATCCCGGTCGCTTTCGCGCCACCGCGGATCCCGGTCGCCGAGGGCGGTCTGCTGATCGACGCGAAGGCGAACACGACCGAGACGGCCGCGACGCTGATCGACCTGGCGGTCCGCGGCGGCGTCCGGATCGACAACGACGGCACGTCGCAGAAGGCCGTGCTGCTGAACCCGGCGGCCGCGACGGCGCCCCACGAGCAGGCGCTGATGCTCGGCCTGTACCCGGGATTGCAGCCGGGTATGGAGGTGCTGCTGGAGCGCGGCGCGGTGGGCGACAACACCATGCGGAACGCACACAACGAGATGATCTCCGCGCTCCGCAAGCAGGTGAAGGATCGCCAGTGGTACCTGCGGATGCCACGGGCCGGCGGCGGTTCGGCGTTCAAGAACGGCTTCGGCTGCGCCTGTATGGCGATGATCGCGATCTGGGTCGTCGGCGCCGGGCTGATGGGGACCGTGATCAGCGCGGCGACCGGCGGCTTCGGCCGGGCGGTGGTCGTCGCGGTGCCGGTCATCGCCGTACTCGTTGCCATCGGCATCTGGATCGGGATCCGGGGCCGCGGGCAACGGAACCCGGCCGGCCGCGCGGTGGCCGACCAGCTGATCGGCTTCCGGAAGTACCTCGCCACGGCCGAGGCGGACCAGCTGCGTTTCGAGGAGGGCGAGGACATCTTCTCGAAGTACCTGCCCTGGGCGATCGCCTTCGGCCTCGCCGACCGCTGGCAGAAGGTGTGCGAACAGCTCGTCGCGGCGGGCCGCATCACGCCCGACCCGTACTGGTACTCCGGACCGTCGTACTACGCCTCCGGCTGGACCGCGGGCGCGGTCGGCGCCACCCTGTCGAACACGTTCGACCCGCCGCCCACGCCGTCCAGCTCCGGCGGAGGCGGCGGCAGCTCGTCCGGATTCAGCGGCGGCTCCTCCGGCGGCGGTGGCGGCGGTGGCGGCGGCGGCAGCTGGTAGTGGCCCGGTAGTGGCCCGGTAATGGCCTGGTGCCCCGCTACATTCCCGTCATGCGCCGGGGGCTCGGGATCGTCATCAGCACACTGTTCACCGTTCTCGCGGTGGCAGGTTTCGCCGTACCGGCCGGGGCCGCGACCACGGCGTACGGCGACGAGATCGAGTCGTTCACGATCGCGTACACGGTGTCCGAGGACGGCGTACTGCACGTCACCGAGACGATCGATTACACCTTCGCGGAGTCCGGACGGCACGGGATCTACCGCGACCTGGTGATCCGCGAGCCGTACGCCGACGACCCGACCAAGGACCAGAAGTACGAGATCTCGAACATCCTCGTGTCGTCGCCGACCGCGCCGGACCGGTTCACGAAGGAGACGGCGAAGTACAACCTCGACCGGGACCAGACGCTGCGGATCAAGATCGGCTCGAAGGACCGGACGATCTGGGGCACCAGCGCGAAGTACGTGATCTCGTACGACGTCCGTGGCGCGCTCCGGCACTTCGCAGACCACAGCGAGCTGTACTGGGACGCCACCGGCTCTGCCTGGGACGCCCACATCAACAAGGTAACCGTGAGTGTCCAGGTGCCACAGGGCGTGCAGCAGGTCGAGTGCTACAGCGGCAAGGCCGGCTCCACGAGCTCCTGCGAGAAGAAGTCCCTTGCCGGCGGCATCGGGCTGTTCACCGGCTCCAAGCTGGTCCGCGGTGAGCAGCTGACGATCGTTGCCGGGATCAAGGCCGGCGCCGTGCGGAACGACACCCCGATCGTGGTCGACCCGCCGAACTGGCTGGAACGCAACGGGGTGTCCTGGCTCGCGCTCGCCGGGTCCGTCCTCGCGACCGCGGCCGGGGTCGCCGCCGCCGTCCTCTACCACCGCCGCGGCCCCCGCGACCTGCGGTACGTCGGACTGCCGCCGGGGACCGTCCCGCCCGCGGGCGCGAGCGCGCAGATCGGCAAAGATCAGCTCGCCGCGGACCAGATCCCGGTGGCGTTCGCGCCGCCCGAGGTCACGGTCGCCGAGGGCGGACTGATGGCGGAAGCGACGGACAAGCCCACCGCCCTCGCGGCGACGCTCATCCACCTCGCCGTCCGCGGCGCGATCCGCCTCGACAACACTGACGAGGGTGCCCGCAAGGCGGTCCTGGTCGATCCCGAGGTCGCGACGGCGCAGCACGAGAAGGTGCTGCTCAAGGGCTTGTTCCCGAAGCAGGAGCCGGGCGAGGAGCGGGCGCTCGAACGCGCCGAAGTCGGCGACTACTCGCTGGTGCAGGCAGCGGACAAGATGTATGACGCGGTGTGGACCAGCATCAAGCGGCAGCAGTGGTACCTCAGGTTGCCGGCCGCCTCCGGGAACGACGACGGTTCGACCGCCCTCGGCTGGATGCTCACGATCGCGCTCGTCATTCTCTGTTTCGGCGTCGGCCAGATCGGGTCAGGTCCGGCGACCGCCGGCCGTGTGATCGCGATCATCGTCCCCGGGAGCGCGCTGCTGACCCTGCTCTGGATGTGGATCGGGCGGAAGCGGCGCGGGCAGCGGAGCGCGGAGGGACGCGCGATCACGGACCAGGTCCTCGGGTTCCAGCAGTACCTTGCGACCGCCGAGGCGGATCAGCTGCGGTTCGAGGAGGGCGAGGACATCTTCTCGAAGTACCTGCCCTGGGCGATCGCGTTCCGGCTCGCGACCCGCTGGCAGCGGGTGTGCGGTGAGCTCGTCGAGGCGGGCCGGCTGACACCCGATCCGACCTGGTACGTCGGCCCGTCCTACTACCACTCCAACTGGTCGGCGAGCTCGATCAGCACCGCCGTCCAGAGCACGTTCGTGCCACCACCGGCTCCCGCGCCCGCGGCCGGCTCCGGCGGCGGCAGCTCGTCCGGCTTCAGCTCGTACAGCAGCTCCTCGTCGTCCTCAGGCTCCTCGGGCGGCGGGGGCGGGGGCGGTGGCGGCGGCAGCTGGTAGCCGCGACCTCTACGCTCGGTAATGTCGCGCGCATGCGTCGTGCGCTCGGTGTCGTCGTCACCATGCTCGCCGTCGGGATCGCGCTGGCGGGGTACGCCGTCCCCGCGTCCGCCGCGATCGGGGACCGGGTGCGGTCGATGGCGATCGCCTACGAGGTCGGCGCGGACGGCGTACTGCACGTCACCGAGACGATCGAGTACCACTTCGGCGACACCGACCGGCACGGGATCTTCCGCGATCTCGTCGTCCGGGAGCCGTACGCCGACAACGCGACGAAGGACCAGCGGTACGACGTCACGAACGTCCAGGTGTCGTCGCCGACGGCCCCGGACGAGTTCGACCTGTCGACGACGAAGACGAACAAGGCCCGCGACCAGGTGCTGCGGATCAAGATCGGCTCGTCGGGCGACTCGGTTCCCGGGCAGGATGCGACGTACCGGATCAGCTACGACGTCCGCGGCGCGCTGCGGCACTTCCCGGACCACAGCGAGCTCTACTGGGACGCGACCGGGTCGAGCTGGGAGGCCTCGCTGGACCACGTGACCGTCACAGTCACCGTGCCGCAGGGCGTGACCAGGGTCGCGTGCTACGAGGGACCGCCCGGGTCGACGGAGAGCTGCAACGAGAAGTCGATCGTGGGCGGCAAGGCAGTCTTCACGCAGGAGACCGATGTCGTCCGCGGCGAGCAGCTGACGGTCGTCGTCGGCCTCAAGCCGGGTGCCGTGAGCAACGATCTGCCGATCGTCGTCGACCCGCCGGGCTTCCTCGCCCGGTACGGCGTCAGCTGGCCGGCGGCGATCGTCTCGCTCGCCCTGACTGCGTTGGCGATCGTCGGCGGCAAGATCCTGGTCCGATCCAGGAGTGATCGCCGGTACGACGGGATGCCGCCGGGCACCGTACCGCCCGAAGGCCGCACGGCGCGGACCGTGCCGGATCGCGTGGCGGACAAGGAGATCCCGGTCGCGTTCACGCCACCGAACATCACCGCGGCGGAAGGCGGTCTGCTGCTCGACGGCACGGTCGACACCTCCGAGGTCGCGGCCACGCTGGTCGATCTCGCGGTGCGTGGTGCGGTCCGGATCGAGGGCGAGAACGACGTACGGACAGCGGTTCTCGTGGACGCCGGAATTGCCGAGGCGACGCATGAGAAGGCGTTGCTCAAGGGGCTGTTTCCGAAGCAGGAGCCCGGCGGCGAGGTGCGGCTCGTCGCGCCCGCGGTCGGGGACACGCGACCGCAGCGGGCCGCGGAGCGGATGGGCGAGGCGCTGTGGAAACGGGCCGCGGAGCGGAACTGGTACCTGCGGATGCCGCGCCGCCCGAAAGTCGTGGCGTCCTCGGGTTACGGCTGGGTGCCTTTCGGCTGCGGGGTCTTCCTGGCAGTGCTGGTCGGCCTGGTCGGGCTGGTCGTGTCGACGGTGAAGTTCGGGGCACCGTCCTGGCTGGGCCCGACGATCGTCGTGGTGCTGCCCGTTCTGGCTTTGCTGAATGCGCTGATCGACCTGTTCCTGCACAACCGCAAGGGGCGCCGCGATGCGCGCGGGCGGGCGCTCACCGACCAGGTGATCGGCTTCCGCCAGTACCTCACCACCGCCGAGGCGGATCAGCTGCGCTTCGAGGACGGCGAGGACATCTTCAGCAAGTACCTACCGTGGGCGCTGGTCCTCGGCCTCGCCGACCGCTGGCAGCAGATCTGCCGCCAGCTTGTCGACTCCGGCCGCCTGACGGCCGCACCTTCCTGGTACTCCGGGTCCAGCTCGTATTACGACTCCGGCTGGACCGCCGGGAGTATCTCCACGACGGTCTCCAGCACGTTCGCCGCGCCGCCCACGCCGTCCACCGGAGGCGGCTCGTCCTCCGGCTTCTCCTCCAGCAGTTCGTCCTCGTCGTCCTCAGGCGGCGGGGGAGGCGGAGGCGGCGGCGGGAGCTGGTAGGTCAGACCGTTCCGCCGGCGGCCGTCGGGGCCGTCGGGTCGGTGCCGGCGTCGCCGACAGTCTCGCGGGCGAGGAAGTCCTCGAGGTGGAACAGGTTGTCGCCGGCACGCTTGGCGACGTTCACCAGGGTCTTCATGGCCGCGACCTCCTCGACCTGCTCCTTGAGGAACCACTGCATGAACTGCTCGCCGATGTAGTCGCTCTCGTCACGGGCGGTACGCGCGAGCATCTCGATCTGCTTGGTGACCGTGATCTCCTGCGCCAGCGCGAGCTCGAGCGGCTCCAGCGCGGTCTTGAAGTCCGACTCGACCTCGCCGACCGACGGGATGTGCGGCCGGATGTCCTTGTCGAGCAGGTACTGGACCATCATCATCGCGTGGTTGCGCTCTTCCAGTGACTGCTTGTAGAAGTGCGCGGCCAGCTGCGGAAGGTCCTGGTCGTCGAACCAGACAGCAACTGCCACGTACTGCTGCGCGGCCGTGAATTCGTTACGGATCTGTTCCTGCAGGAGTTTCTCGTACGTGCTCATTCCGTCAATCTAACGGCCATCCGCCGAATCCACACCCTTGGCGAGCCTGACCTAACCGGCTCGATTCCGTCCCAGTTCGACCACCTCGGTACCGCCTCCGGGCAGGCTGATCCGCACCGTCGTACCGTGCACGGCCACATCGATGCCCTCGGCAATCGCTTCCGGCCGGAGCGCGTCGCGGGTCAGGAGTACGGCGTTCACGAGCACCAACGGCTGCCCGTGATGCGGTGCCGTCAGGTACGGCGTCGCCGAGTGCGCGCCGTACGGGTTCACTCCGAGCCCGCGGTGCACACCCGCCGCGTCGTACCCGTGCAGGCCGACCACCGCCGACACCAGTCCGTCCGAGTTCCGTGCGGAGGCAGCCTTCTCGCTGGATGTTGCCTCGGGCAAAGAGTCGCCCGCGACCGCGAACCCGCCGCTGCGCACCAGCGCACCGTCCGGGCCGTCCACCAGCGCGCACCGGATCTCCCAGCCGCTGTGCACGACCGACGTGATCTCGATCGTCCACGGCCCTTCGTCTCCGAGCCAGGCGTTGTGCCACGAGGACGCCGTACGGCCGTCCACGCCGAGCCGACGGATCCGCCCGCGCCCGCTGGCCACGCCGTCGGGGGAGACCAGCGAGATCAGGTTGTCGACGTGCGGCTCGTGATCGGACAGATCCGGGCCCGCATGGTTCGCGTACGCCAGCCGGTTGTAGTGCGGATCGCCCGCCGGCTCCACGCCCTGCGGCTCGGCCACCGGCGCGTGGTCGGCGCCGTGGTTCACCAACTGCACCACCTGGTCGTGGCGGCTCGCGTGCACGATCCACCCCGGCTCCGGCATGGCTTTGAGTTGGTCCGCGTTGTCCAGCGGAATCGAGTCCTCCGGGTCCGCCCACACCGGGTGCTCCGGCGGCAGGATCAACCCGACGAACCCCTTCGAGGCCCAGTACGGCGAACCAGGACCGGAGTACTGCTGCGTCGTCGGCAGGAACGTGTCGTACCACCCGAGCGTCAGCACGCCACGCTCGTCCGGTATGCCGTGCTGCACGAAATGCCGCGCGACTCCCGAACACAGCCGCCGCGTCTCGCCCGGCGTCAACGGCGTCGAGTCGAGGATCGCGCCCATCCAGTACGGCGCCGCGGCCGCCATCCGGTACGTCAGCGACCGCCCCTGGTAGATCGGCGCGCCGTCGTTCCCGACCAGGTGTACGGCGTCTTCGAGGAAGAGCTTGATCCGCTCCTGGTAGAGCTTCAGCCGGTCCTCGTACTGCGCACCCGGCGTCGCGGCGGCCATCCGCGCCCACAGGCCCGGGTACAGGTGCATGGCCCAGCCGATGTAGTTGTCGAAGTTCTGCCCGTCGCCATCGGAGTACCAACCGTTGCCGACGTACCAGTCCTCGATCCGGTCGAGACCTGCGTCGATGTCGTCCTGCTGGTACGGCGCTCCGACCGAGGCGAGGAACTGCTCGCTGACGACCTGGAACAGCCGCCAGTTGTTGTCGTGCGTCGTCGACCCGTTGAAGCCGCCGAGCCACTCCGCGACGTGTTCCTGCGCCCGGGTGTCGAGGCGGTCCCAGATCCATTCGCGGGTCTCGTGCAGCGACACCGCGATCGCCGCGGCCTCCACCATCTGCTGCGACCTCGGGGTGAGCCGCAGCCACGCCTCGGGGTGGTCCGGGTTCGCGCCGTTCGCGACGCCCCGCGCGTACCGCTCGATCAGGTCCTCGCAGCCCTTGCCCTGGACGCCGGCGATCCGGAACGCGGCGAGCATGAACGACCGGGCGAATCCTTCCAGCGCGTCGGACGCCGTACCCGACCGGCTCGGCCGGCCCGGGAGCTCGACCAGGGAGGCGCCGGGGGAGAAGTACGGGACCAGCGAGTCGAGCAGGTGATCCGCGAGCGCCTCCCAGTGCGCCCGGACCCATCCGGTCTGGCGGGACAGCTCACGGTCGGTGTCGGGCAGGATCAGGCGGGTCATGCGAGTCTCCCGATTTCGGCGGGGCTGATGGCGTGTTCGAGGGGTTGGCCGGCGGTGAGGCGTTCGAGTTCGCTGACCGCGAGTTCGCCGAGGCGGGCGATCTCGTTGCCGACGGCGCCGGCGACGTGCGGGGTGACGAAGACGTTCGGAAGGTCGAGCAGCGGCGAGTCCGGCGGCAGCGGCTCGGGGTCGGTGACGTCGAGGACCGCGTCGATCCGGCCGGTCACGCACTCGCGGATCAGCGCGTCGGAGTCGATGATCTTGCCGCGGGCCGTGTTGATCAGCGACGAGCCGTCCTTCAGCAGCGCGAGCAGCCGCGCGTCGACCAGGCCGACCGTCTCCGGGAGCAGCGGCGCGTGCACGCTGAGGATGTCGCTGCGGCGGAACAGCGTGTCGTTGTCGACCAGTTCCGCGCCGAGCGCCGCGGCCTCGTCGGCCGTCAGATACGGGTCGCTGATCAGCACTTCCAGGTCGAACCCGCGCAAGCGCTCCGCGACCATCTTCGCGATCCGCGACGCCCCCAGCAGGCCGACCGTCGTACCGTAACTGCCCGGCATCCCGTGCGGGTCCGCCTTGCGCCGCTCCAGCCGGTACTGCGCCGCGAGCCGGAACGCCCGCTTCCCGGCCAGCACGATCGCGGCGACCGTGAACTCGGCGACCGGCTGCGCGTTCGCCGTGGCCGCCGACGAGACCTGGATCCCGCGGTCGAACGCCGCCGGATCGACGATCGCCTTGACCGAGCCGGCCGCGTGCAGGATCGCCTGCAGTTTCGGTGCCGCGTCCAGCACCTCCGGCCCGATCCGCGGGCAGCCCCAGCCGGTGAGCAGTACGTCGACGTCCGGCAACGCCGCCCGTACGGCGGGGTCGGCGAGGAAACTCGCCCCGGGGCCGACCGGCAGCACGGTGGCGATCGCGTCGAGGCGCTGCCGGACCCGCGGCACGAGGACGCGGTCCCGGCTGGCGTCGTTCATCGCCAGCATGACGGTCAGGGCGGAGTTTGGCTCAGGGCTCACAGCGATAACCTAGCAAGCGCTTTCCAACCTGTCGCGCCGGAGGCCGAGTCTTGGAAGATCCTGAATCTTTCCCGGCAGCCGGAATTTGTCCGCGACACCGATGCGTTGGTCAAGGTAGAACGGCCTGCTGGCAATTGCGAAGGAGACGACGATGCTGCGACCGGACGACCTCTACGAGATCGTCGACGAGTCGGTGGCGACCGGCCCGGCGGCGACGCCGAAGGTGCTGGTGCACTCGCTGGACGGGTTCATGGACGCCGGCCTGGCCGGGCGCGTGACCGCGGACCACCTGCTCGAGGTGCTGGACCACCGGCTGCTGGCGCGGTTCGACGTCGACCTTCTGCACGACTACCGGGCCCGGCGGCCCGAGGTGACGTTCGCCGAGGACCGGTTCACCGACTACACCCCGCCGCACCTCTCACTGCATCTGGTGACCGACGACGCCGGCGTGGAGTTCCTGCTGCTCGAGGGCGCCGAGCCGGACAACCACTGGGACCGGTTCGCCGGGGCGATCCGGCAGCTCAACGACCTCTACAACGTCACGCTGACGATCGGTGTGCACGGCATACCGATGGGTGTGCCGCACACGCGGCCCCTCGGCCTGACGGCGCACGCGACGCGACCCGAGCTGGTCACCCGCTCGAACATCTGGGACGGCGAGATGGTGCTGCCCGCGAGCGCCGGGACGATGCTGCAGGTCCGTCTCGGCGAGGCGGGCAAGGACGCGATGGGCTTCGCCGTCCACGTGCCGCACTACCTGGCCGAGAACCGTTTCCCGGGCGCCGCGCTGGCCCTCGTACACGCGATCTCGGCCGCGACCGGCCTGCTCCTCCCTAGCAAGGGCCTGCTCGACGAGGCCGCCGTCACCGGCCGGCTGGTCGACGAGCAGGTCGAGGCCTCGGACGACGCCAGCGCAGTTGTCAAGGCGCTCGAGACCCAGTACGACGCGGCCGAAGGCTCCGTCACCCGCAAGAGCCTCCTCGCCGACTCCACCCCGTCCGCAGACGAGCTAGGCGCAGAAGTAGAACAGTTCCTAGCCGAACTCAACCGCGAAGACAACGACTAACCCCCCGCCGCGCACCGTGTATCGGGGCGCTGCACAGGAACCGGGGGCGTTGCACAGATCACTGCCTGTGCAACGCCCCCGGTACTTGTTGTGCGCCGAGGGCGCGCGACGTGGGGCCCCCTCCTCACCCCCGCATTTGCCTGGCTGACCCATCAAGTCCGGGGTTGGTGACCCTCAACCAGGGTCAGGAACCCCCGATTTGATGGGTCAACCAGGCAAATGAGGGGAGGGGGCGTGCGCGTGCGTGACGGTTTCCACAACGGCTACCCAGTGGGTACGTCGTTGTGGGGCGGTCGGGGCTGTCAGGATGAGGCATGCCTGAGTCGCTGGAGGACCTGGTCGAGCTGCTCGACCTGGAGAAGATCGACGTCGACCTGTTTCGTGGGCGTCAGCCGCAGACGTCGATGCAACGGGTGTTCGGGGGGCAGGTGCTCGGCCAGGCGCTCGCGGCGGCCGGGCGGACCGTCGACGCCGAGCGCCTCGTGCACTCGCTGCACGGATACTTCCTGCGCGCGGGCGACACGTCCGTGCCGATCGTGTACCGCGCGGAGCCGACCCGCGACGGCGGATCGTTCAGCAGCCGCCGGGTGGTGGCGTCGCAGAACGGGAAGCCGATCTTCTACATGTCCGCGTCCTTCCAGCGCCCCGAGCCCGGCCTCGACCACCAGGATCCGATGCCGGACGACGTCGTACCGCCGGAGGAGGCGCCGCGGCTCGCGACCGTCCTGGAGGCACGGTCGGGCCGCCCGGCCGCCGACTGGGACCGGGAGTGGGCCTCGCTCGACGTACGCCTGGCCGGTGTCACCGGCCGGCAGTTCTGGATCCGCGCCGCCGGCAAGCTTCCCGACGACCCGGCCCTGCACGCCTGCGTCCTCGCCTACGCCAGCGACCTGACGTTGCTCGGGGCAAGCTTGCTTCCGCACGGCATCGTCATCGGCGACCGCCGCATCCAGCCCGCCTCCCTGGACCACGCCCTCTGGTTCCACCGCCCGTTCCGCGCCGACGAGTGGCTCCTCTACGACCAGTCGTCCCCCTCAGCCTCCGGCGCCCGAGGCTTTGCCACCGGCCGCCTCTACACCGCCACCGGCCAACTCATCGCCTCGGTCGCCCAGGAAGGCCTGATCCGCCCGGTCGGCCTCGACCTGGACGAACCACGCGATCAATAGGGGTTAGCGGGCCTGTACGGCGAGGGCGACGGCGTCGGCCACCCGCTCGGGGTCGGGGATGGGTAGGCCCGTGGCGATGCGGATGGCGGGTGGGCCGGGTTTCGTCCAACTGGCGTTTGCGCCTGCGACGGCGATGCCGTGTGACGCAAGGACGAGGGTCGCCTCGTGTTCGCTCCGGACGGGGACCCACACCGCGAGACCGTCGACTCCGGTCGGCTCGAGGCCGCGTGCGGACAGCAGTCCGGCGAGGTGCTCGCGGCGTTCGCGGTACGTCGTACGCGCGGTGGCGACCGCAGACGTCGCGAACTCGTCCTGGAGGAGCCACGCGAGCGCGTTCTGCAGCAGGCGACTGGTCCACCCCGAGCCGAACTGGCGATAGACCCGCACGCGCTCGATCGGCTCGGCGGCCCCGGCCATGACGGCGAGGCGCAGATCGGGGGAGTGGGACTTGGAATAGCTTCGAACGAGCACACTCTGATCAGGCAGCACTTCGGCGACCCCGTGGTAGTCGAACGAACTCAGCTCACCGAGACCGTCGTCTTCGACCACGAGTGTGCCGGTGCCGGCCAGCAGCGCCGCCAGCTCGTCGCGGCGTGCCGGCGTGACCGAAGCGCCCAGATGCGAGCTGCTCCGGGGCTCGTACACGAACGCGACGGGATCCTGCTGGAGCGCCTCTCGCAGCGACGCCGGGATCGGGCCCTCGGCGTCGGTCGCGACGGGCACCGGGCGCGCGCCGACGTTGTCGAGGATGTCCAGCAGGCGAGGGGTGGCGGGCTCTTCGATCGCCACGTGTTCGCCGGGAACAACCGTCGTACGCATCAGCAGGAGCAGACCTTCGTAGCCGCCGTTCACGCACATCCAGTGGTCGGTCTCGAAGGGCCAGGTTCGTCCGGCGGCCTCGCGCAGGGGGCCGCTGATCGACACCACCTCGTACGAGTGCACCTCCGGATCACGGAGCGCGTGGACGAACGCCTCGGACATGCTCGGCAGGAGCGCCGGATCCGGGACCGCGCGCGAGAGATTGAGCGTCTGGTCCGGCCAGTAACGGGAGATGTTCTCGTAGCGGGCCGGTCGGGGGACCGCCAGGCCACCGAGGACCCAGGTGCCCTGCCGTCCGCCGCCGGCGACCACGCGTTGCTTGCGCAGGGTGGCCCAGGCCGCGGACACGGTCGCCGGACTCACGTCGAGCCGCGGAGCCAGCGCTCGGACCGTCGGCAGCCGGGTCTGTGGGGCGAGCTCACCATGCCTGACGAGCCGGGCGATCGCCGCCGCGATGCCGGCCGCGCTGGACTCGGCGATCTGCTCGGCCAGCCAGGCGGACGACACCGCCGGTCCGTCCTGCGGCGGGACGTCTTCGGTCATGCGCTTCCCCAGTTTTTGATCAGTAACATTCAAGATCATTGTTCGAGCATTGAGCTGAACATAGGCTACCGCGTATTCCAGCTCGCGACAGCGACGTCGCGGACCGACCCGGACCCCACGAGAGCGTCCCGGCAGCGAAGGAACCTCAGCGCGTGAAGCTTCACCTCGGCGTACGCCATTGGGACCACGTGATCCCGCTGGCCCTCGGCGACGTCCCCGGACCGACCGTCACCCGGCTGGAGGCGACGCCGGATCTGTGGGATGCACCCGAGTACGACGGCGGCGAGACCTCGTTCAGCCGCTACGTCCGGGCCCGTGCGGCCGGGGACGACCGCGTGGTCGCGCTGCCGATCTTCCTGATGCGCGGCTTCCGGCATCGCTGCATCATCGTGCGGCGGGACTCGACGGCCGAGACCGCGGCCGACCTGAAGGACGGCCGGATCGGCCTGACCGGCTGGCCGGACAGCGGCAACACCTGGACCCGCGCGATCCTCGCTGAGGCCGGCGTCGGTATCCATGACGCAGACTGGCAGGTGGGCCCGCTCACCGCGGCTCATCCGGTCGTGGACCGCATCGGCGGAGTTGCTGTCGGCAACAACGTACGGCACACCGCCGACGGTGCGCGGCTGGTGGACCTGCTGCTGGACAAAGAGCTCGACGCCGTGATGACCCCGTTCATGCCACCCGGATTCCATGCCGAGGAGTCGCCGTACCGCACGCTGTTCCGTGACACCCGGGCCGAGGAGCGTGCGTACCACGGTCGCCATGGCTTCGTCCCCGGCATCCACTTGCTTGCCCTGCGCAAAGAAGTGCCGGCGGAGAGGCCCGAGATCGCTCAGCAGCTCATCGACCTGTTCGAGCAGGCGAAGCAGCTCAGCTTCCAGCGCCGGAACAAGCTGATGGACATCACCCCCTGGCACAACGAGGAGGTCGGCGTCACCACCAGGATCTTCGGCCCGGACTGGATGCCGTACGGCGTCTCGGCCGACCGCCGCATGGTCGCCGCGTTCCAGGACCACCTCGTTGCCCAGGAGCTCCTCGCGCGGCCGGTACCCGCCGAAGACCTCTTTCCTTACCAGATCGACCCGTTGGAGAAGATCGCATGAGTACGCTGAAGGTCGCGGCCGCGCAGTTCGTCGCGAGCATCGACTGGCAGGAGAACCTGGATACGGCGACCCAGCTGATCAAGCAGGCCGACGTCGACGGCGTCGACCTGCTCGTGCTCCCCGAAGGCGTACTCGCGCGCTTCATCGAAGAGCGTGAGCGGATCCGCGAGCACGCCCAGCCACTCGACGGCCCTTTCGTCACCGGCCTCCGTAAGGCCACCGAAGGCCTTGCGGTGACCGTTGTCGTCGGCATCCACGAGAAGTCGGACAACGACAAGCCGTTCAACACCCTCGTCGTCCTCAAGGGCGGCACCATCACCGGCCTCTACCGCAAACTCCACCTGTACGACGCCTTCAGCGCGCTGGAGTCCGACAACGTCACCCCGGCTGACGTCGTACCCGGGCTGATCGACGTCAACGGCTTCAAGGTCGGCCTGATGACCTGCTACGACGTCCGGTTCCCCGAACTGTCCCGCCTCCTCGCCCTCGACGGCGCCGACGTACTCGTGCTGCCGGCCGCCTGGGTGAAAGGCCCGCTCAAGGAACACCACTGGCAGACTCTCGTCACCGCCCGCGCGCTCGAGAACACCCTGTACGTCGTCGCGAGCGGTGAATGCGGTCAGCGCAACATCGGCCAGAGCCTCATCGTCGACCCGCTCGGCGTACCGCTCGCCCAAGCAGCAGAGGAGCCGGCCACCATCACGGCCGTCGTCTCCCGGCAGCGTCTGACCGACGCCCGCCGCCGCCTGCCGGTCCTGACCAACCGGCGCTTCTCCGTCAGCCCCACCCCTCGACCGGTCGAAGCCGTCCCCACCAGCTGAAGCCGTAGGAGTAGTCGTGTCCATCCCCCGCAGCACCACTCTCGCTGTAGTCGCCGCAAGCCTGCTCGGCCTGACCGCCTGTACCGCGGACCCGGTCGACACCAGCACCAACGCCAACGCGAAGGCGCCGGCCGCCGCGATCCCGCAGCAGCAGGTCGACAAGGCCCTGCACGACCAGCTGCCGGAGAAGATCAAGAGCGCCGGCAAGATCGTTGCCGTCAACAACGGGTCGTTCCCGCCGTACGTGATCGTCGGCACCGACAAGGACACGTCCATCGAGGGCGCGACGGCCGATCTGTCCCAGGCGATCAGCCAGTTGCTCGGCGTCCGGATCGAGCACACCACGGTGGACGGACTGGCCAGTGTCCTGTCCGGGATGCAGGCGAAGCGGTACGACCTGGACCTGGGCCCGACCGGCGACTTCGTCGAGCGGCAGAAGCAGGCGACCTTCATCGACTACGTCCAGGAGTACGTCGTCTTCGCCGTGCACAAGGGGAACCCGAAGGGCATCGACGGTCTGGACACCGCGTGCGGCAAGCGGATCGCCGTACAGGCAGCGGGATCGGCGGAGAAGGTGATCAAGGCGCAGTCGGCGAAGTGCGTCGCGGCCGGTCAGCCGGCGGTGGAGGTGCAGTCGTACAAGGACCAGCCGTCGTCCATCCTCGCGGTGCAGTCCGACCGGGCCGACGCGTTCTTCTCCTCGCAGGCGCCGCTGACCTACTTCGTCGCGCAGTCCGGTGGCAAGCTGGAACTGGCCGGCGTTGGCAAGGGCAACGGTTTCGAGGACCTGTTCCAGGGTGCGCTCGTGCCGATCGGGTCGCCGCTGGCCGACGTACTGCTCGCTGCGTTCGAGAAACTGCATGCCAACGGCACCTATGACGCGATCATGGCGAAATGGGGCCTGGAGAAGAACAAACTGGCCAAGCCGGGCCTCAACCTCGGGAAGGGCTGACCATGGCAACCACGGTGCAGGACGCTCGCGCCGCCGGTCTGGAGCTCGATGTCCGCAACGCGGCGCATCGCAAACACCCGTGGCGCTGGCTGTCGGCGCTCGTCGTCCTGGTGTTCGCCGCGCAGCTGGTGAAGATGCTGGTCACCAACGAGAACTTCGGCTGGGACGTGGTCTGGGCCTGGTTGCGTGCCGAGTCGATCGTCCGGGGCCTCGGCATCACCCTGATGCTGACCGTCGTCGCGATGGTGATCGGCGTCGTGCTCGGCGTACTGCTCGCGGTCTGCCGGATCTCGGCGAACCCGCTGCTGCGCGCCGCGGCCGGGCTGTACATCTGGTTCTTCCGCGGTACGCCGACCCTCGTGCAGCTGATCTTCTTCTACAACCTGTCCGCGCTGCTGCCGACGCTGAACCTCGGCATCCCGTTCGGGCCGGTCTTCGCCAGCGTCGACACGAACACCTTGATCACCCCACTCCTGGCCGCGATCCTGGGATTGGGGCTGAACGAGGGCGCGTACATGGCCGAGATCGTCCGCGGCGGCCTGCTGTCGGTCGATCCCGGTCAGCGGGAGGCGGGTCAGGCGCTCGGGATGAAGAACTCCCGGATCATGAAGCGGATCATCCTGCCGCAGGCGATGCGCTTCATCGTGCCGCCGACCGGCAACCAGGTGATCAGCATGGTGAAGGCGACCGCGCTGGTCAGCGTGATCGCGCTCTCCGACCTGCTCTACACGGCGCAGTCGATCTACAACCGGACGTTCGAGACGATCCCGATGCTGATCGTGGTCTGCCTCTGGTACCTCGCGGTCACCTCGGTGCTGTACGTCGTGCAGTCGTTCATCGAACGCCATTACAACCGCGGCGCCCGGCACCAGGCTCCCAGCTTCTGGGACTTCCTGAGAATCCGTCCGAAGGGGTTGGCAGCATGAGTACGGCGGTATTGCAGGCGCGTGGTGTCCGCAAGAGCTTCGGGCACACCGAAGTCCTGTCCGGGATCGATCTCGACGTGACGCCGGGCGAGACGGTCGTCGTCCTCGGCCCGTCCGGGTCCGGCAAGTCGACCTTCCTGCGATGCATCAACCTGCTCGAGTCCCTCGACGCCGGCCGCATCACCGTCGACGGCCGCGATGTCGGGTACGACGTACGCAACGGCCGGCTGCACGAGCTGTCGCCGAACGAGATCGCCCGGCGGCGCCGGGACATCGGCATGGTGTTCCAGCAGTTCAACCTGTTCCCGCACATGACCGCGCTGGAGAACATCGTCGAGGCGCCGATCGCCGTCCTGGGAGAGGGGCGACGGGAGGCCACCGCGCGAGCCGTCGAACTGCTCGCCGAGGTGGGACTGGCCGGCCGGGAGAAGGCGTATCCGCGCCAGCTGTCCGGCGGGCAGCAGCAACGCGTGGCGATCGCCCGGGCGCTGGCGATGCGTCCGAAGCTGATGCTGTTCGACGAGCCGACCTCCGCACTCGATCCCGAGCTGGTCGGCGAAGTGCTCGCCACGATGAAGCGTCTCGCGAGTGCCGGTCTGACGATGGTCGTCGTCACCCATGAGATCAGTTTCGCCCGCGAGGCCGCCGACCGGGTGGTGTTCATGGACGCCGGCCAGGTGGTCGAGCAGGGCACGCCCGAGCAGGTGATCGACAATCCGCAGCACGAACGAACCCGTGCTTTTCTTTCCCGTTTCCTCTGATACCTTGGAGACATGTTGCAGCGCGCAGTAGTCACGACGACGCCGGACCTCGTCCTGGCGCGCTGACATCTGACTGTCTGACCAAGCCCCGGGGCGAGTGCCCCGGGGCTTTGTCGTGCTCCGTGGGTGCCTCGCCTCACCCCATGGAGGAATCATGTACGACCACCGCAAACTCGGCCGCGAACTCGGCCTGTTCGACTCCGACCCGCTGATCGGCGCGGGCTTGCCCTACTGGCTGCCCGCGGGTGCCGCGGTACGCCGTGCGCTCGAGAGCTACATCGCCGAGGTCGAACGAAGAGCCGGCTACCAGCAGGTCTATTCACCGGTCCTCGGCAAGCGCGAGCTGTACGAGATCTCGGGCCACTGGGCGAAGTACCACGAGGACATGTACCCGCCGATGGAGATGGGCGGTGAGGAACTGGTCCTGCGCCCCAGCATCTGCCCGCACCACGCGCTGATGTTCCGATCCCGCTCCCACAGCTACCGCGAACTCCCACTCCGCTTCTCCGAGCTCGGCGGGCAGTACCGCGCTGAACTCTCCGGAGCGATCGGCGGCCTGAGCCGCGTCCGCGCCATGCAACTCAACGACGCCCACATCTTCTGCCGCCTCGACCAGGTCGCGTCCGAGGCCGCCGAGGCGCTGCGTTTGATCAAGCAGGCGTACGCCGACATGGGCATCGCAGCGTCGCGCTACGTCCTCGCGCTCCCGTCTGCTGACGCGGAGTTCAACAGCCCGGCCAGCAAGTACGTCGGTGACGCGGCGAGCTGGGCGCAGGCCGCCGACCTGCTCCGCGAGGTGCTGAAGAACGCCGGCGTCGAGTACGAGGACGCGCCGGGCGACGCGGCGTTCTACGGGCCGAAGATCGACATCCAGATGGAGGATTCGGCGGGTCGCGAGTTCAGCCTGTCGACCGTCCAGATCGACTTCCACCAGCCGGAGCGGTTCGGGCTCGAGTACATCGGTGCCGACGGCAACAAACACCGTCCGGTGATGGTGCACCGGGCGATCGTCGGGAGCATCGAGCGAGCGGTCGCCCAGCTGATCGAGGTGCACGGCGGCGCGTTCCCCGCGTGGCTGGCGCCGGTCCAGGTCGTCGTACTGCCGATCTCCGACGACGAGGAGAAGCTCGCCGCGGAGGTTGCGCGGCGGGCCTCGGACCGCGGGCTCCGCGTGGAGATCGCGCACGCGGACGAGGGCAGCCTGGGCGCCCGGATCCGCGAGAGCCGGCTGGCGCCGTACGCCGCGGTCATCGGTGCGCGCGAGGCCGCGGCGGGCGAACTCGCGGTGCGCCTACGCGACGGGCAGCGGTGGGACCCGGCGCCGATCGGCGCCGTACTGGATCGGATCCGGGCGGAAGCGGTTCCCCAGGCCCTCGCAATTGCCGACGACGAGGAGGTGTGAGCGTGAGCCCCGACCGAGGAGCGCGATTGTGATGGCCTGGCGGTTCAGTTCGCCTGGAGTTGCCCGATCAGGTGGGTCACGTCGTGCGCCTCGTCGTACAGCGCGAAGTCGACCGTCTTTCCGGTCTGCTGGAAGCCGAACCCGACCCGCGACGGCAGCAGCAACGGCTTACGGAAGTCCACGCGGACCGTGAAGGCGTCCGGCAACACGCCGGCCCGCTGGATCGACGCCAGCGCGGCGGCCTTGGCCCACATCCCGTGAGCGATCTGGCGCGGGAACCCGAACGCCTGAGCGGTCAGCTTGAACAGGTGGATCGGGTTCCGGTCGCCGGACGCCGCGGCGTACCGGCGGCCGAGGTTGCCCCGCAGGTCCCACCATGCGCTCGGGCTCAGCACCGGGTCGGTGAGCAGGTCGGCGTGCGCGCCTTCCGTCCCGGCCGAGCGGCTGAGCAGGGTGGTGAGGTCGCTCCACACCAGTTCGTGATCGACGAAGACCTCGCTGATCACGTCGAAGACGGTGCCCTTCGGATGCGGGCGTTCCGCCGTACTGTGCACGCGGATCGCCGGTTCGGCGTGCAGCGGGATCGGCTGCTTCTGCGTGATCGTGTTGGACAGGTGCACGATCCCCATCGGCTTGTACGGGAACGAGGGATCGGACATCAGGTCCAGGTGCAGCGGGAACGCCAGGACATGCGGGTACGTCGGGGGCAGCGCGGGACCCGCTGCGAATCCGGTGACTTCTCGGTAGGCCTGGAGGTGGTCCTGGTCGATCGCGGACCGGGGCAGCTCGAGAGTCAGGCCGTCCTCGTCCGGCTCGTAGTCGGCGCGCCGCAGGGTGGCTTTGACGGTCCGCGCGTACAGCGCGCCGAGGCCGGGGGAGTCGTCGTACCGTCGGGTCGGCATCTCAGGCGCCCAGCATGCTCTGGCCGCAGACCCGCACGACGTTGCCGGTCACGCCGGCCGACGCCGGATCCGCGAACCAGGCGATCGTCTCGGCCACGTCGATCGGCAGACCGCCCTGCTGCAGCGAGTTGATCCGCCGCCCGACCTCGCGGATCGTGAACGGGATCTTCGCGGTCATCTCGGTCTCGATGAACCCGGGCGCGACCGCGTTGATCCGGATCTGCCGCTCCGCGAGGGATGGCGCCAGCGCCTGCACGAGACCGATCACGCCGGCCTTCGAGGTCGCGTAGTTCGTCTGGCCGTTGTTGCCCGCGATCCCGGCCATCGACGACACCCCGATGATCGAGCCGCCGTCCCGCAGCGCCCCGGACTCGACCAGGTGCTTGGTGATCCGCTCCGGCGCGCGCAGGTTCACGTCGAGTACGGCGTCCCACGCGTCGGTGCGCATGTTGACGAGCCGCCGGTCACGGGTGATGCCCGCGTTGTGGACGACGATGTCGAGCCCGCCGTGCTGCTCCTGCGCGTGCGCCGCGATCCGCTGCGCCGCGTCGACCGCGGTGACGTCGAGGAGGAGCTCGGTGCCGCCGATCTTGGAGATCACCTTGCGCAGCGGGTCCGCGTTCTGCGGTACGTCGACGCCGATGATCGTGGCGCCGTCGCGGGCCAGTGTGTCGGCGATGCTCGCGCCGATCCCTCGAGCCGCGCCGGTGACGAGGGCTGTGCGACCGGCGAGCGGCCGCGCCGGGTCGTTGCTGACCAGCGGTCCGGTCCCGATCCGGGCGACCTGGCCGTCGACGTACGCCGACTTGGGGGACAGGAAGAAGCGGAGCGTCGAGTCGAGTTGCTCGTGGGCGTCCGGGGCGACGTACACGAGGTTGACCGTGGCGCCGCGCTTCACCTCCTTGCCGAGACTGCGCGTGAAGCCCTCGAGGGCGCGCTGGGCGACCTGCTGCTCGGGGGAGCTCGCGAGTTCCGGCGTACGGCCGACGACGATCACGCGGCCCGCCGGAGCGAGCTGGCGGACAACGGGGGAGAAGAAGCGCTGCAGGCTGGTCAGGTCCGCGGTCGAGACGGCGCCGGTCGCGTCGAAGACGATCGCCTTCGGCCGGATCGTGCTCGACGCGACACCTTCGGCCGCCGTACTGAACGAGGCGCCGATATCGCGCAGCAGCGCCTGGACCGCCTTGCCGGCGTCGGTCTCGCCGATCGCGCCGAAGACGACCGGCCCGTCGATCACCTGCGAGCCCTCGGTCCAGCGGGGCAGCGGCGTCGGGTCGGGCAGACCCAGGTTCTTCACCAGCGTCTTGCCGAGCGGCGTCGTGGTGAAGGTCTGGTAGCGATCCGTCATCTCAGCTCCTACTTCTCGAGGATGGCGACGACACCCTGGCCGCCCGCGGCGCAGATCGAGATCAGGCCCCGGCCGCCACCGTTCTCGTCCAGTTGCTTGGCCAGCGCGGCGACGATCCGCCCGCCGGTCGCCGCGAACGGGTGCCCCGCGGCGAGCGAGCTGCCGTTCACGTTCAGCTTGCCTCGATCGATCTCCCCGAGCGGCGCGTCCAGGCCGAGCCGCTCCTTGCAGAAGATCGGATCCTCCCACGCCTTCAAGGTGGACAGCACCTGCGACGCGAACGCCTCGTGGATCTCGTAGTAGTCGAAGTCCTGGAGCGTCAGTCCAGCCCTGGCCAGCATGCGCGGTACGGCGTACGCGGGCGCCATCAGCAGGCCTTCCGCGCCCTTCACGTAATCGACCGCGGCGGTCTGCGAGTGGGTCAGGTACGCGAGCGGCCGCAGACCGTGCTGCTCGGCCCACTCGTCGGTGCTGAGCAGTACGGCCGACGCGCCGTCGGTCAGCGGTGTCGAGTTACCGGCCGTCATCGTCGCGGTCTCGCCGTTGCCGTACACCGTCCGGAGCTTCGCGAGCTTCTCGAGGGTCGTGTCGGGGCGCAGGTTCTGGTCCTTCTCGAGGCCCAGGTACGGCGTGATCAGGTCGTTCTGGAAACCCCGGTCGTACGACTTCGCGAGGTTCATGTGCGAGTTGTACGCGAGCTCGTCCTGCGCCTCGCGGGTGATGCCCCACTCGAGCGCGGTCAGCGCGGCGTGGTCACCCATCGACTTGCCGGTCCGCGGCTCGGCGTTGCGCGGGATCTCCGGTACGACGTCCTTCGGGCGGACGCGGGCGAGAACCTTCAGGCGGTCCGGGTACGTCTTGGCGCGGTTCAGGTCGAGCAGCACGTTGCGCAGGTGGTCATTGACGCTCAAGGGCGCGTCGGACGCGGTGTCGACACCGCCGGCGATCCCCGCGTCGATCTGCCCGAGAGCGATCTTGTTGCCGACCAGGATGGCGGCCTCGAGACCGGTGCCGCAGGCCTGCTGGATGTCGTACGCCGGGGTGGTCGGCGCGAGCTTCGACCCGAGGACCACCTCGCGCACCATGTTCCAGTCGCGGGCGTGCTTGAGGACGGCTCCGGCGACCACCTCACCCACCTCCTGACCGCCGAGGCCGGTGCGGTCGACGAGACCGTTGAGGGCGGCGGTGAGCATGTCGGAGTTGGAGGCGTGCCGGTAGGTCTTGTCCTGCCGGGCAAACGGAATCCGGTTGCCGGCGACCACTGCCACCTTGCGCGGTTCGGTCACGATATGTCTCCTGCTCTGGCTCTCGCGGAGCGGGTCTGTTTGGTGGTCAGCTTGGTTGTCAGCGCCTTCTGCCCGACGGCAGTGGCGAGTGTCGCTGTGATGGCGGTCGACCGGACGGTGCCGACATCGGCATGATGCACCACCGGGTGACCCGGGCCGCTGCCCGACACGATCAGCCCGACCCTTGCCATGTGCAACGATCCTAGTGTCTGCGTGTACAGGTGGTTCGCGAGGTACGCGGTGTCGACCTCGTCGAAGACGCCGGTGCGCTGGCCGGCCTTCAGGATGGCGGCGATCCGGTCCAGCGGCGCGGCCATCGCCGTACCGAGTTTGACCATCACCGGCTCGGTGATCTCACCGAACAGCTCGTCGCCGGTCCGTCGGAGCAGGCTCATCGCGCAGTCGGTGAACGCCGGGTACTGCAGACAGAAGTCGACGAACGTCTCGCTGAGGCTTCTCAGCCGGTTGAGCGGTTGGCGGCGCGGGTTGTCGACGTACTCGAGTTTTTGGTCGAGCTCGCCGAGGTAGTCGACCAGGGTGAGCGCGAACAGCTCTTCCTTGCCGGCGAAGTGCCGGTAGATGAGGGCCTTGTTGATCCCGACCCGCTTGGCGATATCGTCGATCTGGGCGTCGATCGTGCCGCGCTCGTCGAAGATCTCGCGGGTGGCGCGGATGATGTCCCGCTCGCGGTCGCGCCGACGCTCCGCCGTGGTACGGCGGCGTCCGATCGCGAGCAGCGCGGAGCTCATGAATCGATCTTAGCCACAGTGGTACCCCTTGGTGCAAACGACAGTTACACTCGTCGGTAACATACCCGCATTTGTGAGGACCTGATGAGCGACCCTGTTGTGTCCGCAGACGTGATGTCGCTGGCCGGCGAACTCGGCGCCGAGCGCTCGAAACCGGACTGGAGCACCTTCTCGCTGGCGATCAACGACGACCAGCGCGAGATCCGGGACTGGGCGCACACGTTCGCCGCCGACGTCATCCGCCCCGCCGCGGCCGAATGGGACGAGCGCGAGCAGACCCCCTGGCCGATCATCCAGGAAGCGGCCAAGGTCGGCATCTACGGCCTCGACATGAACATCAACCTGTTCGTCGACCCGACCGGCCTGCTGATGCCGCTCGTCCACGAGGAGCTGTTCTGGGGCGACGCCGGCATCGCGATGTCGCTGAAGGGCACCGGCCTGGCCTCGTCCGCGATCTTCTCCAACGGCACACCGGAGCAGTGGAGCCAGTGGATGGGGCGGTGCTACGGCACCCCGGACGACGTACGCGTCGCCGCCTTCTGCTCCTCCGAGCCCGGCGCGGGATCGGACGTGTCCGCGATCCGTACGCGGGCTGTCTTTGATGAGCGCACCAACGAGTGGGTCATCAACGGTCAGAAGGCATGGGCGACGAATGGCGGCATCGCCGACATCCACGTCGTTGTCGCCACCGTCGACCCCGCACTCGGCACCAAGGGCCAGGCCGCCTTCGTCGTACCCAAGTCAGAGGTCCGCGGCCTGGAGCAGGGCACTAAATTGAGGAAGCACGGCCTCCGCGCTTCCCACACCGCCGATGTCTTCTTCGACAACGTCCGCATCCCCGCCGCCAACGTCCTCGGCGGCAAGGAAAAACTCGACGAACGCCTGGCCCGCGCCCGCTCCGCGACTCAATCGACCGGCCGCAACGCCTCGATGGCCACCTTCGAAATGACCCGCCACATCGTCGGCGCCCAAGCCGTAGGCATCGCCCGCGCCGCCTACGAGGTAGCCCTCGACTACGCCAAGACCCGCGAACAGTTCGGTCGCCCCATCATCGACAACCAGGGCATCGCCTTCAAACTCGCCGACATGGCCATGGAAATCGACGCCGCCCGCCTCCTCGTCTGGCGAGCCGCCAACATGTCCGCCGCCCTCATGCGAGGCGAAACCCCCGACTACCGCCACGGCGAAGGCTCCATGGCCAAACTGAAGGCCGGCGAGGTAGCCGTCAAGGTCACCGAAGAAGCCATCCAAATCCTCGGCGGCAACGGCTACACCCGCGAATACCCGGTCGAACGCATGCACCGAGACGCCAAGATCTACACCATCTTCGAAGGCACCTCCGAAATCCAGCGCCTCGTCATCGCCCGCGCGATCTCAGGCATGCGCATCCGGTAGGTGTTTCCGCAGGTCACAGGCTGATTCCAGGGTCATCGAGAGACTGGCCGCCGTCGGGTTCCCAGTGGGTCGTGGGGGACCGGCCGGCGGCCAGCTCCGTCACAGCTCCGTGAGATTCCATCGAGAAGAGACGGGACAGCCGCGAGTCGACAGCCTTCCGCGCTCGCTCGTACGATGAGGGCAGCATGTGGGTGTAGAGCCGGAGCGTGAACCCTGGGTCGCCGTGCCCCAGGTACTGCGCCAACTCCTTGATGTTCACGCCGTCCGCCAGGGTGATGCTCGCGTAGTAGTGCCGCAGCGCGTGCATGCCGTTCTCGCGACTGGAGTAGTACTGCCGCCTGCCCCGCGCGTCCTTCGTCGGCTCGGGTATGACGCCAGCGTGGAAGAGCGCCGGCTTCCACACCAGCTCGTCGTACGTCCGCGCCCGGATGTGCTTGTCGTCTGTCCACCGAAACAAGAGGTTGACGGTGTGTGGCTTCCCGTCGATCTTCTCCCACGGCAACGTGTAGGCCCGCGGCTTCGCGGTCTCGATGTACTCCGTGAGCATCACGGCTACACCTTCGGACATCGGCACCGTCCGCTCGGTGTCGTTCTTGGGCAGCGCGAAGACGAACTCCCGGCCGAGCTTCTTCACCTGTCTCCGGACTCGGATCACCATCTCGTCGAAGTCGACGTCCTCCTCGGCGAGTCCGAACAACTCACCTTGCCGCAGCCCGCACGCAGCACCGATCGACGCGATCGGCCTGTACTGCGGCGGATGCCCCTCCACGATCCGCAGCACAACCTCATCACTCCAGGCAGTGGTCTTCCCGCCCTTCTCCGCCGGCACCTTGACCACTCGCGCCTTGGCCGGATTCCGCTTGATCGCCTCATCATCAACGGCAACCTCCAACGTCCCGTGCAACACGAGGTACGCCGTACGCGCCGTAGACGCCCCGAACCGCGCATCGAGCCCCGCCACCCACGCCGCGATCTCCGAAGGCTTGATCGTCCGGAGTTGCCGCCGCCCAAACACCGGTACGACGTGAAGCCGCAAAGACGACTCGTACTTCATCGCGGTCGCTGGATCCACCACCCGTGAAGCAAGCCACCTCTCGGCAACCTCCTCAAACCGAACCTTCCCAGCATCCGGATCGATGTACTCCCCACGCTCCCGATCCGTCTCCATCGCAGCGCCGTGCCGCTCGGCTGCCGTCTTCGTCCCAAACGCCTTCGACCGCTCCCGCCCCTCCGGGTCCACCCACCCCGCCAACCACCGCTTCCCTCGCCCCCACTTGGCCGTACGAACTCTCTCGATCGTCCCGTCGGCCTGCTTCACCGCCCGAGTCCACTGATCCTTCACGTAAGCCACCGCGCCGCACCTCCATCATGTCGATGTGCGGCAGCTCAACGTTTCGAGTGTGGAGAGAATCGACCGTCCTCCGGGCGTACGGCGATAGTTCGCGAAGACTTAGTCGCGTGCGGACTTGAGCACCAGTCGAGTTCAGACCGTCCACCCCTGACCACCGTGCGCCTGGACAGGCCTAACGATCCAGCGGAATGTCCGGGTCGATCCGAGGCCGCTGCTGATCGATAAGAGCCAAACTCACCAGGGTGGGACGAGAGGGGGGCGACTGATGCGCGGCACTCGTCCGCCAGGTGATCTGCGACATTCGAAACACGGATCGCGGCACGAGCGGTCGCTTCGAACGGCGCTAGCCCTCACCTTCGCTTGCTCGCCACGCGATCATGCGATCTGCTACGCCGCGCCGCCAGTCAATAGGCTCGCCGCTCTCCTCCGCCTCCTCCACGTATTCGGCGAGCCGCTGGAAAAGGGCCGCGGCCGTGACTCCCTCCCAGCGGCCGGGATGGTCATAGGCGTCGTCGCGGAGATCCCAGAAGTTGTCCACAAGTCTGCGCTCGACGCTCACCATTGCAGGATCCTATGCCGACGACTGGCACACGCTCATGGGCCGTTCCGAGCTTTCACTCTCCGCGGCATGAGTGCGTTTGCTGCCTAGCGCGGCATGAAGCGCAGCATGGCATGCGCTCGCTGACGCAGGTCGTCCTCGGTTTCGACTGAGGGCGCTTGCCCACTGCCAGCCTGGACGTCGTGTTGACGGCCGACGAGGCCAGACGGCCGGACCTCGACACCAGCTCTCTCGGCGAGGGCAAGAACCGTGATGACGAACCCGTCCATCATGGCGCGGAGAATCTGGTGGTTCGAGGTTCCACGGTAGGTGAGGAGTGCCGCAGCGAACGTGCCGAATTGCTCGACATCGACTTCGCACTCGTCGACCTCCATTGGCCCCACGCCGGATGCCAACGACAGTTCGTCTTCGAAGAGGCGGACCTGGGCGCGAAACACTCGGGAGACCCCCGATGACGGATTCCACAGCACGATGTCCCGAGCCTGGTAGTACTGGCTCATCCGACCGCCTCTTCGCTCACCCGAATGAGGATAGGTGCATCGCCAGTGTCCTGACCCCCCTCCGTTCGTCACGAGCTCGGAACGCGGCTGATGCGGACGTTTCGCACTGCCGCAGGCTACGGGCATGCTGTAGCGATGGGTAGGACTGAGGATCCGACGGGCGACGACCGACGCGAGGCCGTCAAGGACGGGTTGGTCGAGTTGCTCGGGTTCGATGAGCGCAGGCGCGGTAGATGGCTTGACCGCCGCCAGCTGGCGCCGAACGAGAGAGCCAACCGGTGGCTGTACCTAGTTCTGGTCATCGATCAGGAATTGGATGGGCAGTCGAGCGGACAGGCGGATTGGGCGGAACTGACGCTCTGGCTCCTGCGCCAAGGACAGGCACGGGGCGTGTTCACCAAAGCAGGGAGCGCAGAGCAGCTTGCGTATTGCACGATGAAGATGCGGCGCGCGGGCATCAGCTTGGCCGTGCTGCCATCGGCTGACGAGATCGTCCGGACGTGCCTGGACGCACTCCCAGTCCGTCTGAACGAGGTCACGAAACTCGCTGACCGGCGCGAACTGCGCGGCCTTGACCGCAGTCAGATGCGCCAGTCCCGGCAGGCGAACAGACTGGTCGGCGCTGCCCAGTGGCACCCGGACCAAGTCCAGGATCCGCGCCTCGCCTCGCAGCTGCGCGAATGGATCGGCGTCAAAGCGCAGCTCGTGTAGCGTCCGCGTCGTCCGAGCACATTCGACGGGAACCCTCGCCATGGCAAGCACGCTTGGCTTCGGGCGCGCCGATCAGGCGTGATCACCTCTCGCTCCTCGGTGGCATGTGCGATCACTCGTAGACTGTCGCGGCCCTGAGAGCATCGTTTACGACTTCCCAGCCATTGCCGGGCGGTACGGTTCGTCGATTGAGGTAGTAGCCGCCCGAATCGGCAAGCCACGATGCGAGGGCTTCGAGGTACTCGTGGAGTGCTGCATTACGCCAAGGCGCAGCCATGGCCGCCTCTTCAGCGAGGTCTCGGGCAGTTGCTATGACCCGCTCCCGGCCGTTCGCCAACGAGGCTGAAGGGCATCCACCAGCTGTGCACTCCTCGTCAACGTCAAAATCACCATGCTCGAACTCGTAGTGAAAGCACACGTAGTGCATTCGCTCGAAGACCTCGAACTGTGCTGCGGAGACCTTGACCGGTCGGCGGCATCGTCGGCACTCAAGCTCCATTCCCGCAGCATGCCACGCGGCGCCCTCGCGGTTGACAGGCAGTTCGGGTGAACGCCCGCACATCGGCTGATCCGTGCGTTCGCCGGGTCGTTCAGCGGCGCCAGGCTTCTGGGCTGTTGCGGATCAGTTGGCGGACAGGTGTCGCGGATCTATTGTCGGATTCACTGGGCCTATCGGGGAGGCAGCGTACCGTCGTTCCGGAAGGAGCCGAGTCCATGAGTGATAGTGACGCGGGCTCGCACGCGGAGGCGGGTGCCAAGGTTCCGAAGGACCCTGAAGGCCCGGTCCTGGGGGAAGTTCAGCCAACGCCCGAAGACGAAGCGGCTCAAGCAGTGATGGAGTGGCTCACCGAGAATCCCGACACCAACGCGGGCAGCGTTCGCATTCTCGCTGACCACAAGACCGTCGTGGTCTATTGGAAAGGCGATCCTCCGGCTGAGCTGCAGCTAGTCGTGGCGAGTCAGCCAGTGCCGGTGGCCATCCGCCAGGCGACCTACAGCAGGGACGAGCTCGTGGCCGCCGCCAGATCGCTGATGGCTGCCAACAGAGGCGTCATCAGCTCGGCCGGGCCGAACTATGACTTCTCCGGCGTGGGGATCACGCTCAGCTCCAAGGCGCCACAGACAGCGCTGGCAGCGGTACGGGCCCAAAGCGCAGTACCGATCGAGTTCCGCGGGGTTCTGGATATTACGCACGGCCGCCCATCGTCGCGGACCTTCGATTGGCGACGCCGAATCGGCAGGTTGCGCGTGTGTTCGGTGATCACCAAGTCAGCTCGCGTCTGATGCCGGTCGGTCGCTTACGCTCAAACAGGATCAACCGAATGGTGAGCCGGGGTCTCGGCGCTTCACCGTGCGCCGCGCTGCGTCCGCTCAGGCGCAGGGGCACCGAGCGGACGCAGCTTCGGGGCCGGAACGCCGCCCGACTCAGTGAGGTGGATCGGGCAGCGCTCCCAGTGGAGTGGCGGAACGGACGCGGGGTGCAGGGGACTTGAGGAGAACGAGGGATGTCCCCTCAGCACGTCCGCTCCGCCGGCTTGGTGGCACTCAGGACCTCGTGGGTGCATTGGCGGAGGTGGTCTCTGATCTGTGCGGGATGCCCGAGTACGGCGAGGTGATGCAGCGTTGGAACGACGAGCGGTTGCCCGTCGGACTCGAGGAGCGATTCGAGAAGGTCGAAGGCCGCGCTGGGCGGTCCGGGTTCCTCGACGTACACCTTGGTGAGCTGGAGCCCGTGCTCGGTCGCGAACGACTTCAGCTGTCGGCGGATCGCGAGGAGCTCGCCGGTATTGCGCACGAAGGACATCGAGATGAACCCGAGGGCTGGGGTCGTCGGCATGTGCACCACTCGTCCTGACGGTCGCGGTGCCTAGCCGCCGACCACGATCGTGATGCCGTTCGACTCGAGGCGCTGTTTCACCGACGACGGGTCGCCCGCGACCTCGAGGTGCTGGACGTCGGGCGTGATGATCATTCGCTGTGCTTCCTGCATCACGATCGCGAGTAGATCGTGGAACGCCTCGGGCGATGTCTCGATCTCCTCGACGTGAATCGCTACCAGTTGAACGCCACGACTCTGAGCAGCGTCGACGACGAGTTTCCGAGCGCTGGCCAGCTCCGAATCGTTCATGAGGAAGTGCTTCCGGATGTAGCCGTACGCCCGCATGGCGTTGCCCCGCTCGTGGTGATCTGTGCCTGAAAGAGTGCTTCTCATCTGTCCTGCCGCCATGTCATTCGTTGCGGCCGGACAGGTCTCGGAGCAGATCAGTGATCATTGCGATGGTCAGCCCCGTGGTCAGGCAGATCACGATGAACAGTGGCGTCGTCATGGTGGGCGTCCTTTGTCAGTGGATGTAACACTCTGTGTCCACACCATGGCGCTGTGACGGTGGCAACCACTACAGGCTGTGCTCATCGAGCCGACCTATCGGCCGGGCCGATAGACGCACCGGATGCGGTCGGGCTAACTTCACAGAGCCGCCTAGAGACAAGGAGTGACGATGACGGCACCGCAGCCGCAGCTCGACTCCTCTTGGTGGGATCACGCGGAGCTGCGTCCTGTCCTGGCGTCACGTGACGTGGCGGGCATCTTTCGCTGGCTGCAGCGGCACGGCTGGAGTCAGACACAAATCGGAGCCCGCACCTGTCAATCCCAGGGTGAGGTCTCGGAGATCCTCAACGGCCGCCAGGTGAAGGCGTACGACGTCCTTGAGCGTGTCGCCGATGCGTTCGAGATTCCGCGCGGACGGATGGGGCTCGCATACAGCTCATCCGGCGAAGGGGAGGGCGACAAGTCGAGTGAACTGACCTGCCACGATCGCCGGGACTTCGCCGGCGCTGTTGCGAGCGTCGCGTTCGGTTCAGTCAATGACCAGGCACGGAAGTGGCTGCCTGAGTTGCCGAACAGTGTGGCCGCGGCACCGGCTGTGATCACCAATTCTGACGTCGAGCAAGTAGCGTCGATGACCCTGGAGTTCCGCAAGCTCGATCAGCGTTACGGCGGGGGAGCAGCGGTTGACGCGGCCCGCGGTTTCTATGGCTACGCACGGCGGATGATCCACTCGGCCGCGGACCAATGCACCCACCGGGACCTCAAGGTGTCTCTGGCGGATTTCAGCAGCATGCTCGGTTGGTCGTTCCACGATATCGGCGATCAAGCAGCAGCCCGACGCTTCCTGATGAACGCTCTCGTCCTCGCCAAAGACGCCGACGAACCCTCGCTCGCCGCTTCCATCCTGTACCGGCTCGGTCGGGTCAGCATGCAAGAAGCGCAACCAGTCGAGGCACTGAAGATGCTCCAGCTTGGCCAGCTCGCAGCACAGGACGCGGGCGATCCGGCCGAGGTCGCACGACTGCACGCGAACGAAGCGCTCGCCTACGCGATGCTCGGCAAGCACGATCACGTCCTCGACGCACTCGCTCGTGCGGAGCATGAGATGGGTCGTGCCGACAAAAGCCGAGTGTCTCCGTGGACGACGCTGTACTTCACGCCAGGCGACTACACCGGGCACCAGGCGCTGGTGTACAACTCGCTGTCGGGCTACGCAAAGGACGAGACACAAGCCCGCGAGTATGCCGTACGCGCCGTCGAATTCGCGCAACAGGCCATCACCGAGTCCGGATCCGACAGATCGCGCCGCAGCCGTACTTTCGACCGGATCATCTTGTCGACGAACCTGCTGCGTACGAACGAACTGGACGCCGGCGTCGAGGTAGCTCGCGATGTGATCAACGAAGCCCAAGTCCTCCGCAGTGGCCGTGGCCTCAGCCGCCTCGCGGAGATCGGCGCCGCAGCTTCACACCATTCCGGTAGCTCCGACGCCTTGGACTTGCTCCACCAGCTCGAATCCGTCCGCACAACCGCGCCGAAGGCCCTCACCGCATGACGAACCTGTCCCCAGAGCTCGACCAGCGGCTCAAACACGCCCTCAAGGGAATCTGCCAAGAAGCAGGCCTTCTCCCGGACGAAGCCGAACTCATCAAGTACACGAACAACGCCGTGTACCGACTGCCCAACCAAGGCGTCGTCGTCAGGTTCGGCGCAGGCGACCTCGCCAGCCAACGCGCCGACCACGTCGCACGAATCGCCACCTGGCTAGAGCAGCACGATGCGCCGGCCGTCAGGCTCGCTCCAGATCTGACCCAGCCCGTCCTGTTCGAGAACTACTCGGCCACCATCTGGCATCTCCTCGAAGGCAGCAACCCCACGTGGACCGGCGCCGCGCTGGCAGCACCACTACTCGGCTGGCACAAACTCGAGCCGATGCCCAACCTCAAACCATGGGACCCCTTCAGCAGCGCCCGCAGCCGCCTCGCCATGGCCGACGGCCTCACCGCCGACGACCACGCCTGGCTCACCGAGCAGTGGGCCAATGTTGAGGCCGACTACCGCGCACTCACTCCGGATCTTCAGATGGGTCTGCTCCACGGCGACGCCTACATCGGCAACCTGCTGCGAGAACCCACGGGCCGCTTCGTCCTCTGCGACTTCGACGGCACGAGCATCGGCCCGCTCGCCTACGACCTAGTCGTAGCCGCCGTCAGTGCCCTCCGCTTCGGCGCGACGCAAGACCACGAAGCCCTAGCCACCACCTACGGCCTGGACGTCACCACACTGTTCTCCTGGCCGACCCTCCGCCGCATCCGCGAATTGGTCCTAGTCACCAGCGTCATCACCGACCTCCGCAACCGCCCCGACATCGCCAAGGTCCACGCGCACCGGCTGGCTACTCTCAGATCGGGCGCCAACGAACTGTGGCATCGATACAAGTAGTTGTACGCACCGGTTCAAAAGAGGGTCGCGGCTGCCCCATCCGCCGCGTTGTTTGTTGCGGCCTTGCCGACTGTGGCATCCAGCAGTTCGGCGAATGTGAGCGGCTCGCGGCCGGAAGACGTCGCCAAATGCGACAGGAGCCGGGCGCAGACCAGCGCGTCGTAGGTCGCTCGGTGCGGCACCAGGTCGGCCGGAAGGCCTCTGGCTAGCCCGAACGCGTCGACGAGCGCCCCGAGCTTGTACGAGTCGCGGCCCGGAAGCAGCCGGCGCGCGAGCTTGAGAGTGTCAACGACGCGAGCGGGTTGGAAGCCCGGCAGTTCGCGGTCGAGCACCGCGAGATCGACGCCGGCGTTGTGGGCAACGAACACCTTGTCGCTCAGTGCCCGGCGCAGTTCTGCTTCGATGCCGGCAACGGCCGGAGCGTCGACGACATGGTCGTCCGTGATCTTGTGGAAGCGTCGCACCATCGGAGTGATCGGCCGAGGCGGGCGAACCAACCAGCTCCGCGGCTGGCCGATCAAGCCGTCCTTGATCGCGACAATCGAGATCTCAACCAGATCCGGTGGCCGCTGCCCGTTGCCCTCGACGTCGACAACGGCGTAGTCGAATGCCGTCCACGGGTCGGCAGGTTGCTCCATTCTTCGTCTCCTACCCTCCGATGATCGTGCCTCCGGGGCGGTCGCGTGTCTGCAGTCCTCTGCAGTGGACGTGTCGAGCTACTCCAAGTCTGCCGCCGCCGGTTGCTCCGGCGCTGCATCCGAACCGGCGCGCGTCGCGGGCAACTGGTGGGGCCACCGCACCCAACATCCCGCTGGACCTGAGCTGCTTCACTGGGCGCAAAGGCCGGGACGGAATCGGTCCCCGTGGCTCGCCAGGCTTGGCCGATTCAGCCCGAATATCCATAGACCCGCCGAGGCCACGGCATCGCGGTGATCAAGCGCTTCTGTGCCTGAGAAAGTGCCTCCCGGAGCGTTGCGTTGGCCTGCTGGAGCTCCGTGACTTGGTGCTGCAATCGGTCGACTTCCGCGAGGAGCACGGTGACGTGATCGGCCTCGATTGCCTCTGCTGAGCGGACTCGCCGACGGCTTCGCCAGTTGCGGAGGCGGCAGCGATCCGAGCAGAAGCGCTGGTCGGATCTGGCCACGGTGTAGGTGTCGCCGCAATGCTCACAGACGTGTTGGCGCGCGCTCAGATCGTGTCCGAACGGAGGTGGTAGGTCATCCATAACTACTCAACGCGCGGCCCGCGGGCGGTTCGAAATACGCGTTGCAGATTGGTGATACGCCTCGGATGCCAGATGTGTGACAGCTTCTGACCTGTGTTCGGCGGTCAGTAATTGAATCCTGGTCTTCCTCGTGGTCAAGGCTCGGGCGATCTGGTTAGACCGCGATTGAGTTCACGAGCGGTGGACGTCCTGGATAAGGTGATCGAGGATCCGGCCCGCCTTCGCTCCGGCGGATCGTGAGTTCGCGGGGGCGGCAGCCGGACATGACGCGTCGTCGCCTCGCCTGCAGCCGCCGCGGGTTGGAGAGCTGGAGCCGCCCGGCGCTGCTAGCGCCTGTCTAGAGCTGTAAGCGGAGCAACCCGTCGCCGCACCCTGGCCGTACGGGTGGCGCGAAGTTTTTGTGGAGAGCTGGTCGTCATGCCGCGGAGCGTCATCCAGATGCTTGAGTCGACGGAGCATCCGCGCCCGCGTGTGGCGGATGGACAGTTGAGAGCCTTCTGCACGACACACATGTGGGAGAGATCCACCAATTCGACTGATCAGTCTCGGGCTGGAGGAACGGAGAACGGGAGTGGGCTCAGTGGTCGACGGCAGGGCTCGGGTCGGCGGCCGACGATGTAGGGAGGCCGGATCCACAGTCCTGCCTTGAACGTAACAATTCGACGTTCGGATCGGTGCGGCTACGTCTGTACCTGGACCGGGATGTCGACGAGGGGCACCAGTGCCTCTAGCTGGCCGGCGTAGAGGGCGCTGACTCGGTCGTACAGGTCGGGTGTCCGTGGTGAGAGCACGTCGACGACCAGGGCGTATCTCATGCGCGGCGCGTGCCTAGCTTCACCACCGCCCTCACGGGCGTTGTAGTGGATGTCGAACACGGGTCGCATGAGGCTTGTTCCGCGAAACCGCTGCTCATGATGCAGGATGGTTTCCCACTTCTGTGCATCCTTGCGGAGGTCATGCTCTGGATCGAATTCCGTGCGTTTGAAGAAGGTATGGGGGGCCGGGTCGACAGCGTCGTCCTTCTTGAACCTCTCCGCGTGTGGGCGGAAGGTGACCTCGAGCCCGGCGCGTGTGTAGTTCCCGGGGTCTTGCGGGTCCACTGGCGTCGCGTAGCAGAAGGTCGCCCGCAGGGTGACAAAGCCAGCCATCGTGGCGGCAGGTGTGGGAATGACGGCTCGCAGAAATTGTCTGGGGCTCAACTCGCCCTGGTAGATGACGCGGACCATGCCGTCGCTGCACACGGCGATCTCGTCGAGGTCGGAAGGTGTCTTACCCCAGCCGACCTCGTGTCGGAGGAGCTCTTGCGGATCGGCAGCGTGGATAAGCAAGGCCTTCAGCGCCAGCGGGCTCAACCGGCTTCCGAAGTGCGCGCGCAGCCCTACGGCCTGGCGCAGCAGGCTCGGCGCCGCAAGGGAGGTCCCGCTGGTACGCGAGAGTGACGGCGCGGAATCGCGGTCGATCACAAGGAACGGTTGTGTTGCGGATCCGCCGAAGTTCAGGAGATCTGGCTTCACGACTCCAGGGCTGCGTCCGGGACCGATGCCGCTGTAGGGCGCGCGCGTCCACCCGGCGCCCGTGCTGTCGGCGGCTCCAACGGAGACGCCGTTCACGCAGTCGCTAGGAACCTGAATGCGCGGCTCGGATGTCGCTCCGGAGTTGCCGACGGCGATGCTGGCAAATGCGTGACCGTCGGCGAGGTGTTCGTCGAGCACAGCGGTCCAGGGATGGACCTCGTCGTTCTCGGTCGGGACATGCGGCCCGAGACTGAGGTTGAAGAACTCGTAGCGGCGGTCACTCAAGACCTTCTGGATGCGACCCAGTACGTCGTACAACTCGAATGGGTCCGCTTCGGTGCTGTCGTCAAGGACACGGAAGTGGTCAACGGTGCAGTAGGGCCGGGTGACCTCCGCTCCGGGTGCGAGCGAGCCGAACAGGAGGGCAGAGGTGACCTCGTGGCCGTGTCCGAGGAAGGTGTCGACTGGTTTGCCGACCCCATCGGTGTCGTGACCAACCGCCCACGGCGCGAGGGGCGACCCGTCAGCGAGGCCTCCATCGAACACGGCAACCCGAAAATCCGGGTCGAGGGGTCCTTCCGTGGGCAAAGTGACGTCGGGAAGGTCAGGAGAGGGCACAGAGCGTTCGATGGGCGTCGCGATGTCGCGCATGCGACTGACCGGTCGTGCGACGCGCAGGAAGGAGAACTGGCTCAGTCCGTCGATCTGATCCACTGATGCGACGACGGGGATGAAGCACAGTCCGCCGGCGTAGAGGCGCATGCCGAGGCGGGCGTCGACTCCGAGCTGGTCAGCGTACTCGGCGAACGCTTCCACGATATATCCGTCATCGCCGGTGTCAGCGGCGTGCAGGACGACCTCAAGGTAGGCCGTCCTGGCTATGCTGTCGCGCGCATCGAGGCCGCGAACTCGCTCAGCGACAGTGAATGGATGGATGTCCTCGATCCGGCGCAGGCCCTCGGGCACCGCGGTGTCCAAGGTGTGTAGCGCCTGGGCGAACGCGTTGAATGACTCGCGCCGTCCGGCGATGAACAGGTCCGTCGATGGTGTGGCGGCGACTTCGTCCTGGCGAGTCCACTGCTCCGGCGTGACCAGAACGGGCCGGCTGCCGACGTGCCACAGTCCGTATTGGTTCAGCAGTTGGGCGGGGAAGTACGACTTCGCCACCGCCTGAGGGTGCATGGTCATCACTGCAACTACCTGTTCGCGCGGGCATGCTGCTGCCGGTAGTTCGTCCAGGCGGTCCACGGTCTCGCCGAGCCGGGGTGCGAGCCGCTCGACAGCCTCCTCGAGCGTGTACGGCGGCTCGGTCCCCCGCCCGCCGGGCGGGGGCGGGACGCGGCCGGTCAGTCGCTCGCCGTAGCCGAGGAAGTATCGAGGCTCACTGGGCATCGGTGCCTCCATCGTCCGCGCGCTTGCGCAGGGTGTCGCGGCTGACGCCGGTCAGCCGCGACACCTGACGCTGGCTCATGCTGGTTTGACTCAGCACACGGGTCGCGAGCTTAATGCGCTCTGGTTGGGAGAGTCGTTCGATGTGGCCCCTCTGGATCTCCAGTAGCGACTCATCGAGGGCCAGGTCACCAATGGCGGCAAGGCGACGCGCGGCCAGCACGTCGCCCTCGAGCGCGCTGAGCGAGCTGCCATCGGAGGCTGCGACCACCATTTCGGTCACCACAGGATCGACGCACTCGTCGGCTAGCAGTTGACGAACGGCCTCGGCCCGCGCGGCGGCGGTCGGCAGCGGGAATTCAAGCACAGCCTCGAACCTGCGCCACACCGCCGGATCGAGGAGGTCGCCGTGGTTGGTGGCCGCGATGAGCAGCGAACCTTCGGGCCAGCGGTCGATCTCCTGGAGAAGTACGGTGACGAGGCGTTTGAGCTCGCCGATCTCGGTGGCGTCGTCGCGCCGCTTCGCGATGGCGTCGAGTTCGTCGAGCAGCAGGACGCAATGGTTGGCTCGCGCGTGGTCGAGCACGCGACGAATGTTGCTGCCAGTGCGCCCGAGGAAGCTGCTCATCACCGAGGACAGGTCCAGTGTCAGCAGCGGAAGGTCGAGAAGTTGGGCAATCCAGCGGGCGGCTAGCGTCTTGCCGACACCGGGAGGACCTACAAAGAGCGCAGTGCGCGTGGGAGCGAGGCCGACGGCGTAGAGAGCTTCGCTGCGGAGGTGCTCGGCAATGATCTGCTGGATCGCGGCGGAGAGCGCGTCGTCGTAGATTGGGCTCACCCGCATCGCGACCGGCTCTTCGCGGCGAAGCAACGGGAGACGGGAGTCGACATCGACCGGGTCGGGCGTCGACGCTGCTGCACCCCGGACTGGGCCTGCCCGAAGGATGGTGACGAGCTCTTCGGCGGCCCGCCCGTTTTCGGTGCGGTATCGGCGCGCCAGCCGGCGGAGCAGGATGGGAGCCGCTGGGCTGTCGCTGGAGGCCGCCAATGCTGCCAGCTGGACGAACTCGTCAACCGCGAGCGTAACTTGGTCCGCACTAGCTGTTGCCTTCTTTACGCTCACGCACGCCACTGTAGTCGGCGCGTATGGACGATCCACAGTTGGACTCACGAAGAATGGTCCACCAAGTCTCCTCAAGCTTCCGCCTTCCGCGTGATTGAAAGTTAAGGGGCCGGTCCGCGCCGCACCGAGACAGCGTTCGGGATGTGCGGTTCGCGACGAGGTCATTCGACGAACCGGTTCTGGACGCGCGCCCAGTCGAGGTAGGCCCGGTTCGGGTTGAAATGGTGGGGACGGGACGGCGGCGTCGTCCGGTTGTAAGGCGATTGGTTCGTCGGCTTCAGAAATGTGCCTTGCCGTTGGGTCTGGGAGCGGACGGCGTTCTCGCTGCGGCCGATCTTTAGACCTATGACGCGGGCCGGTGCGCTCGTCTTCGCCAAGCTGGGCAGTTCGCCCTTGTCGGACGAGGTCTAGGGCTTTTCGTTGTTGCGGGTCGACTTCGGCATGAGGTCCTCCTGCTGGTTGGTGTTGTTCGGCGGGTCTGGGAGAGCCCCGGCGCGACCTAGCTCGCGGTCCTGGTGAAGGCGTCTGGATAGAGAGCGTGCATCCAGCGGGTCCGGATGGCGCGGGCGCATGCACAACGCCCGGTGGTATCGGCAGGGCGGATGTGGACGAAGTCGCCGGGGTAGCCCAGCAGGTCGACCTCTACGCGTCGGTTCACCGAGGCGAGGCCGCGGGCGTATTTGGCGACCTCGGCCGCGAGTAGCACGCCAACGGCCCAGGACACGAACGGCGCCGAGAGCGGGGCAGGCGGCGCAGCGTTCGGGTCGGCTGCGGGAATGGCGGCCTGGGCATAGAGCCGGTTCCGCAGGTCGGCGAGGCGGGCCCCGAGGAGGCCCTGAGCGGTCTCGGGAGTGAGTTTGCCGGCGCTGAGCATCTCGTTGATGTCCTGCTGCTCTAGGCCGGTGTCGTTGTGGAGGAGCTCAACGATCCGCTGCTCGCCGAGACCAGTGAGCTTAGCGTCGGCTGCTGCCTGCGCGAGGGGTGAGGCGGCGGTGACGAAGTCGCAGAACGGGCAGCGGAGCCCGTCGCCGAGGTGTTCGCGCTGGATGTGGAAGCTCAGGGCGCGCACGGCCGCGGACAGTGTCGTGCGGGCCAGGAGGTCTGCGACCTCGTACCGTCCGTCGACATCGTCGACGGACGACACAACGATGCCGTCGAACCCGGGGGCGGGCTGACTCGTCGTCCAATTGCGGATAGGTCCGACGAGGTGGTCGGTGGTGGCGCCGGCGGCCGCGAGGATGTCGCTAACCCAGCTCGCCTTGGCGGTTCGAGCCATACGGTTGGTCGCCGCGGGATAGCGGAACGTGTTCCGGACGGGGTCGAAGTCGTCTCCGTCGACCGCGACGGCGTTCATCCCGGTCAGGTCGTCGCATGCGAGCGCTGCCGCCGCGCTCGAGCCCACCGACCCGCACCCGCCGAATAGCACTGGCGCCCAGACCGGCGGTCCGAGCTTGCTCGCGGGCGCGGACTCGTAGGTGTAGTCGAGCAGGTTCCAAACGAACGTCGGGCGCCGAGGTGCGACGGGCAGGCCGAGCGGTGCGAGCGCGTCGCAGAACAGGTCGGCGGCCACGATGGCGGCGGCGAACATGCCGCCGTACGGCGCGACGGCCATCTCGATGCCGTCCGCCGGGTTATCTGCGAGCGCGCTCGGGGTATCGGTGACAGAGACGGTCCACGCGGCCGGAGCGATGTAGCGGTCGGCGCCTGGGGCGGTGCCGGTACTGATGGTGAGAGTGCACTCCGGCTCGGCCTGCGCGATCGGCCGGACTGCGGCGAGGCTGGTGAGGAGCTCGGAGAGGGTGACGACACCCCATGGGTTGTGCGGCAGGGCTGCGTCACCGTATACGTCGACATGCGCGTGGGTGCGTGCGAGGAGTACGAGCGCGGCGGCGGCCGTCAGGGCTGCCGCGGGCGAGCCGCCGGGGACGATGACGACGCCGACATGGTCGAGCGCCTGCACCGCAGCGACAGCGTGTTCGGGGAGGAGCTCGTCGCTCAGGTCGACGCGGGGGTCACGCTCACTCACTGACCTTCACCCACGTCTCACGCTCGGGGCCTCCTGCCGGAAGTTCGCGCCAGCGGCCCTTCTCGCGCACGTACACCGCGCCCGCGTCGAGCCCGTGCCGTAGCCCGAGCCCGAAGAAAGGCGCGACGATGGAGATGGCGCTCTGATGGGTCAAGGCAGGGTTGTTGTCGTCCGTGCGGGAGTGGAACGCGAGGCCCGGGTGGCTGTGGATGCGCGCCAAGTACCGCTGCTCGGGGCGCAGTGCGGTCAGGAGCTCCAGGTCACCGGTTGGGGTGACCGTCACCGACACGTGCGGGGCCGCGGTCGAGGCCTGGTCGGGAATGACGAGGGTGTCGCCGCGCAGGGTGCTGTTTTCGCTGACGGTGCCGGCGATGAGGGCGGTGCCTTCGCAGCCGTGCACGCCACAGGCCTCGAAGAACGTGCCCGCCTCCTCGAGGACAGCGGCGGTGAGCAGCAGAAGCCGGCGCGTCGGCCGGGGCTTGGTGATGCTCATGCCGTGCACCTCTGGAGGACGTGCTCGATCACATCAGGCACGCGGAGATCGGCGCGACTGGCGTCCCAGCTGTCCGCGGCGGCGGTGTGCCCCGCGTACAGGTGGTACTCCAGCGTGCCGCGCAGACACGTCCACGGCGTGCCAAGGACAGGGTGGTGCCCGCCCGTGGTGATTGGCGGCCACCCCTCCGCGGGCAGCGGGTTGCCCGTCTCGTCGACGAACGACAGCGACAGAGGGCGTCGGTCGTAGTCGGCGCCGGTCAACCGCATCCGGCGCTCGACACCGTGCGCGATGAAGTGAACCTCGACGTTGTTGGCGCCGACGCTGATGTTCGTGACGCGGTCGCCGAGGCGCTCCCGTGCGACGTCCGCTTCGGCCTCGAGGAGGTCTCGAAGCACTCGAGGGTGGAGGCTCACCCGTCAGTCTTCGGCTGCTTGGGGACAAGGGCGAGGCGGGAGTGCTTGCGCACGCCGGCTTCCTCGAGACGGGCGGCGTCGTCGAGGGTGCTCGCGGTGCCGTCGACGATGAGGACGAGGCTGCACTCCATCTGCTCCATCTCGTGGGCGCGCACGAAGATGCGCACGGCCTCGCGCGCAACCTTGTCGACACGGTCGTGGAGGTCGACCTTGAAGGCGCGGGAGGCGTTGTTGGGGGCGGCGATCGTGACGACGACGTCGTGGTCGTGGCCGCTGTTGCCGCCCTGCTCGTCGGGCTTGGCCTCGGTACTCACGCTGGTGGTCCTTCCTGGTTGGGGCGCCGTCTTCGGCGCGTCACATCGACTGGGGATGGCGGACCGCGCCGTCTTGTCCAAGTCCGGCCCGAACTTTCATGACCCGCCTGGGGAACGCCCGGACGGCGGGGAGTCTTGTGGGGCCTCGACAGCGGTTCGGTGCGCCTGCCCGTCTGCTCGGTGGCCTAACATCGGTCGCACGCCTGAAGGCGTGCCGCGTGTCTGGGCCGACCGAGGAGGTGCCAGCGATGTCGCTACTAGGTGTCCCTGTGCGTCGCCCGGCGATCCAGACCGCGTACTGGATGCCGCACGAGTTGTACGACGAGACCGACGACCGAGACCACCCCGTTCTGGTCGTCTCGGTCGACGAGGTGACTCGGATGGCTCAAGTGGTGACCCGTACGAGCAACGTCGGAGCGGGCGGCCCGAGGGCTGTCTCTCACCCGCCGGAGCCGCAGCTCCAGCTAGACAAGCCAGGGTGGTGGCGTGTGTTCAAGCGCCACCACGTGCCGTGGGTGCACTTCGCCGACGAGGATGTAGACGTGCTCGGGAAGATCGACGCCAAGACGTGGGAGAGGGTGCTGCAGGCACTGACCGGGACGGAGGGACCGCTGTGACCGCGCTTGAGGAACTGCGCTCCGGCCAACTCGGCGAGGAGTTCGCCAAGCTGCTGTATCGGCGCGTCCTCATCGTCGGTGTGAGATACCGCTTCCCGCCGCCCAAGGGCTACGCGAAATGGGGCCCGGACGCGGCGCATGAGGCGGCACACGAGTACCTGACGCACGCCGAGAACTACCCGAGGCTGGTCGAGTTGGCCGCAACGGTCAGCGATAACGCTGGCCTGGAGCGGAAGCTCACCGTCATCCTCCGCAACTACATGCGCGCAAGCGGCCGCCGAACGGTCATCGGGAAACTGATCCGTCGACTTCGGGGTCTACTCAAGGACGACGATGGTTTCGTCATCGTCGCCGACGGGGTGCCCGGCGAGGGGAACGCCGCCCTTGTCGACGGTCCCACCGAGCAGTACAGCGGCGACCCGGCGCTGCTGCGTGCCGCAGCCCGGACCGTGCGTGACGTCACCATCGTTCGGTGGGGCGCCAACGTGCCTCGAGAAGGTCCGGTCGCGGACAGGCCCTCGCTGGTCGCTCTTTCGAAGGCCGTGCTCGAGGCTGCCGGTGGGTCACTTCCGTTCGTCGACCTCGCCGAGGTCGTCGCCGCTCGCCTGAGCCTCGACCCCAACAATGTCCCTGGGGCGCTGCCAGTCGAGGATGTCGACGAGCTTGCCGGCCGCGGCGAAATTGACGCGGTTCCGGACGCGTTCTCGCCTGAGGCAGCGATTGGCGCGGTCGGGGTCTCTATGGAGGACGAAGAGATCGCGCGGGCAGTACTCGAGGAGTTCAGCGAGAAGGAAAAGCTTGTCCTGGCGTGGCTTCACCTCAAGGTCCGCGATATCTCCAAGGAGACCGGGCTGGCGGTCTCGACTGCAGGGGCCGTTAGCCAGCGCGTCCGGGACAAGCTCTCACATCGGCTCGCAGGAATGGGCGAGGCTTCGATGGAGCGTATCGCGTTCGCGGTTCGTGACGCTGCCCGAGCGGAGCTTGGTCTTGACGCCCTCTGACGGCCTGGCGCGCCCGTTGTCTCCAAACGCGGTCGCGCTCGTACTGGGGCCGACCCTCGCTGCACGTGCCGGAGACGGCGTCCGCGAAGCGCCATATAAGAGGTGTTCCCGGAGGCGAACTTGGATAGCGGCGACGATGTGGACACCGGACGCGACCGTTGCCGTAGCGGCGTGCACGGAGGCCCGGTCTGCGGATGAGTGCGTTGCGAGTCGTCTCAAAGAGAAGGAACATCGTGTGTGTCGCTGGAAACTGGTTTAGGAATCTTCACAACTGGATTCGGACAGATGCATCTGGTCCGCCACTGGAATGTGTTGTCCACGTCGGAAGGGTTGATGTCAGCAAAGATGGCTTCGCGAACGTCTTCGCAGGAGCGCGGAGAGAGCGCTGGGACAGCATGGCGACGACCCCGACGAGACGCAGACTGCAACCGTGCGAGGGAGGTGAGGGTGGCTACGAATAGGTTGCCCGTCGGCAATGAATGAGCGTCGAAACCGGCTCGGCTCGCCCACCGCAGCCGCTTGGGCGCACCTTGGCGACGCCGAGCTCGCAGGGGTCGCGCTGAGTCAGACGGCCGAGGAGCACCTCGCAGGCTGTCCCTGGTGCCAGCGGCGCCGGCAAGCGATGTCCGCTCAGGACCGCGACGAACTGAGCGCCATGCTCGAGGAGCTGGATGCTCAGCCTGTGTCGTCCGCAGCGCTGGAAGCAGCTGCCGCTTGGTCACTGCCCAGCGAATTAGAGGCCTTGCTTCGAACCGATGAGGCTGGGCGGCCCGACGTCGCCCCGGCACAGCTGTGGCGATTGTCCTGGCGAGGCGAGGACGCACTTGTGGTCGTTCTCGAACGCGACAGTTGGTGGGTCCGCGTTGCTCCGCTGACTACAGACGTAGCCCTCGCGGACGAGTACACCTTCGTCGCCGATGAGAACAGCACCACGCTGCGCCACCCGACAGGCATCTTCCTGCGCGCCGCCGCGACTGTCCCGATGTACACGTTCGCTCGGTTCCTCGGCGATGTCGGCACGGCTGGTAGCGACGATGTGGGCGAGAGTCTTCGCCGGTTGGAAGCTTCCTGCATTAGGCAGGCAGCGCCCCCGGACGGGCTAACGACGGGCTCTCGGCTCGAGCCGGACGACTGGGACAGGCTCGAGGCTTTGGATGCGCTTCATGACCAGATGCGCTGGTTCGAGTCAGCAACCCGCGGCGTCGTCGACAAGTCTGGACTGATCGTCGGAAGAGACGGCGAAATAGAATCGTCGCCAGACGCAGTCGATGCGAGTGAACTGCTGAAACGACCCGGCGGGACTCTCGGAGAAGTCATGGCCGCTACGCACATAGAGGCTGTACGGCTGCAGGCGCTCAAGACTGGCCGCGCCAAACCAACGCGCGACGAGCGAGCGGTTCTGGAGCAGTATTTCGGAGTGCCCGTGAAGACCGCCCATCCGCCGAAGAAGCGCCTGGCGTTGCTTGAGGTCCTCTCGCGCCCTTCGCACCGAGACGACTGGCTCGAGTGGCAGCAACAAATTGATGCGTTGGACGTCGAGGTTGAAGACGCCCTGGTCCCGTTCATGGAGCACATGCTTGAGGCATCGCCCGCGATGCGGAGCGGCGTCACTCGCTCTGTCCAACCCGAAGAGGAGTGGAGTTTGGACGAGTGGCGGCGATGGTGGGAAGAGCGCTTCGCACTTCGTCGCAAGTAGCATCCTTGAGTCGGGGTAGGGCGCCCCGCAGCGTCCGATGAGTCGGCAGGCGGCGCAGCTCGCCGAGCTGTTGCTTGAGCAGGTTCGCTCCGCTGGAGTCGTCAAACTTGAGGAGCTCAGTCGTGAGCCGCGAGGGGCGCTTCAGGCAGACTCGTCCATTCAAGTCACGTGGGTTCCTGCTGAGCGTCTGCCACCGGCTTGCTCGATCGCAGCAACATACGACTCGTCGACATCTCCGGCCAGCATCGCCGTCGCCGAGGACGCGTCGTTCGGGCGTCGTCGCTTCAGCCTTCTCCACGAGTACGGGCACCACCTCTGCAACCAGGTCTTCGCGGTGCTCGAAGAGCTCTTCGCCCATCCACGCGCCGCAGAACTGGAGGAGAAGGTCTGTGACGCGTTCGCGTCCCGCGTTCTCGTGCCGGAGGCCGCACGTGAATTGGCATTCTCCGACGGAGTCACTGCCCGCGCCGTGGTCGACCTGATGGAGGCATGCAGTGCGTCGGCTCAGGCGGTAGCGGTCGCTGCTGCAGAGTCGATGAGCGAACCCGGATACGTGGTGCTCCTCAATCCTGCAGGCGCCGCGGAGTTCGCTGCACGGTCCGGTGGCGTGTTCCCGGCCCGCCGTGGGGCACCACAGGCGGGTTTATTGAAACGGGCGGCTGCAGGTGCGGTGGTCCGCGGAGTTGCTCATCTCGACCTCGGAGGAGGGTCGACCACGCGCGAGCTGAACATAGAGTCCGCCGTGGCACAAACCTGTGTGGTCGCCGTGATGGTCGACGGACCTGCCCCGTGGATGCAGTTCAGTGCCGGCCGAACCGCGTACTCGGCTCCGAACGATGGTTGGTGCGACAACTGCACTGCGGCGTTCACCACATACCAGGCCGCATGCGATTCCTGCGGTGACCTCAAGTGCCCAACGTGCGGCGCCTGTGGGTGCGGGTGCAAAGCCATCGCCGGCGAGCGCCGATGCACCGGATGCTTCATCGTCCAGCCTCCAAGAGCCTACGAGAGCGCAACTGCGTCCAGGTGCCGAGACTGCGACTAACCAGGTGGAGCGACGCGCGCTGCACCGGTCGCCACACAGCGCCTTTCGTCGCACGTCGGCAACGGCCCGTCATCGGCATGCCAGACGTTGCACCTCACGCGGCGCGCTGCCAGCAGTTGACGCCCGCTGGGCGGGCGGAGACCAGCACTACTACTCGCCGTAGCGAGCCAATGGGGTGGTCCGGTAGCTCGGTGGGCTCTAGTGTCCTCAGGCATCGTCACCGCACTGATCGGGGTGGTTGGTCCGTTGGCAGGGGCGACTGCTATCGATGGCCTGCCCCTGGACCCGAGGGGCGCACACTGCCTCGTTCCGACGGGCCTCGCTACACGGAGGCGCGAGTCGGAAGGTGTGGGTTCGGCGGGACATAACCCGAGCCTAAGCCTCGGGCTGCGGATCCAGGTGGCGCTCCCAATAGGTGGGTCGTCAGTTATCTGCGGAGATGAAGCGTAGGAAGCGGCGTCCCAAGCCAGTCGTCTGGCGGTTGAAGCCGCGGAGGTTCTCTGCGGGGTGCGACGACCCTCTCGAGCTAATGTCGACGAGAAGACTGGTGCCAACCAAGTCTGATATCAGAAGCTCACGCCATCCCATGTTTCCTACGAACTGGGGTACAACCTCATCGAGCAGTGCCTCGAGGCTCAGTGTCTGAGGGCCATGTTTGCGCCCGAGACGGAAGGCCGCGCTGCGGGGGTCGTCGAGCACCTTGAGTAGGACGATGTGGGCGGCCGAGAATTGGTCGACCAATCGGAAAAATCTGGCTTGCTCGCCAACTTGCGGGGCGTCTGGCGCGACCGAGTTCGCAACGGCGTTTCTCAATGCCTCGAGCTTTTCCCCTTCATGCGTTGCCTGTGCAGCCCTTGTGGCGTTGACGAAAGCGTCAAGGAAAACCTCACTGTCGAGGAGGTTGTCATATCTCTCTGCGAGGTCGTTCACTACCTCTGTGATTACCTGCCGCCACGCATCGAGTCGCCTGTTGTACGGTCCCTCCATCAGATTCTGATACCAAGCTGCGGCGACACCGCCCACTACAGGAACCGAACTGAGGCCACCGGCGAGAAGCTTGTCCGTGAGCGCTGCGCGAGGCGTCCCTGGCGGGTGCTGGACCGTCATGGCGGACCATTATGGCGTAGCTTCTGGATGCGGTCGAGCGCTCGCGCGATATCGCTGAGGCGTAGAACGGAAGCCCGGCACGTGTCCCTCCGGTGGAGACGGGTCCGTGTAGTGCTCCCTCCGTTCGGCGCCTGGACAAGACGGACCGGACGCTAGCGTGACGTATCTAAGACGCACTGTCGGCGCGCTTCTGGGAATGCCGACACGTTGGCGATCCGACCTCATTGCTTCGTGTTGGGTTTGCCGTGCCGGCTGGGACTTTCTGCCGACTTGGTCAACGGTGCTGTGACTTGGCCGTATCTCGGTTCGAATGTGCCGAGCGACGGTGACCGGCGGTCGAGGGCATATGCTCCCTTGATCGCAATGGCGATTGCCGACAGGTGCTCGCGGGCGCGGCGGATGGTCAGCGGTGATCGACTCTTCTTGTCGTCGAAGGCCGGGACAGACTCCGACATGTTGTCTATCGCGAGCACCAAAGGGCTGTCGGGAAGCAGTTGTAGGGCGAGTGGCATGTAGCGTGCGATCATGTCGTAAGTAATGTTGTCGACAGGTTCCGAGGCCTGGTCCGCGGAAAGTTCGCGCCATTGCTGGCACCATAATTCGCAGACCTGAACGAGCTCTGTGGCTTGTCGGCGCGTCGCATCGTCAAGCTGAATCATCGCGCGCGCCCGTGGCCGAGTGTCGGGGCGCCGTCTGCGCTATCTCCTGACCTGGCCATGTAGGCATGGTCCGCGTACGCTTTTCGTCACGTCAAGTTGCTTGGACCAAGGGGCGGTCGAGTTGTCTGATACAACGATCGGGGGCAGGGTGGCGCGCGATGACCCGCTGACGCGAGGAATCGCGATGGGGGTTGCGCGTCTGGAGCGGTATGGCGTCGTCGCTGAGTTGAACGATGTCGAGCTGGCCACGCGGCAGGCGGTCGACGTTATTGCGAGATTAGACGTTCCGTCCCGTGGCGCCGAACTTCTAGCTGAACACATCGTCATCGCGACCATCATGAGAGTGGTGAACAACGAGGGTCCGCTCACGGCCGACGAGATCGACGCATACTTAGCGGCGGCCGGCCCTTTTTTCAACAGCTTCTGGCATGACGATCTCTGAGGTCGGTGAGGATGGCAGCCACCGGCACATTTGAACGTCAGAGCGAGAAGTACCAGCGCCGTGCACAGCTGTGTACTTATCTCGCTGGAGGATTGGCCGGGATCGCACTGTTTGGCGCGGGAGACGTTGGCAACGGCCTCTTCTCAGATGTCAAGCCGTTCTACCGCGCGGTATTCTTCACCTTGGCTTTCTCTACCGGCGCGTGCCTCGGGATGTCTTACAGCGGGTTCCAGTGGGCTGCAACCGTGCTTCGGCGATTGGCCGATGACGGTGTCTTCAGGATGACTGATCCATATGATGCGGTGACCTACCCTGCTCCGATGCGCACGGAGTTCACGTACCGTATCGGCTCCGTCCTGCTCTGCCTGACGGGGGCATGGCTGCTGGTCACTGCCTGGATCGACGTCGCTGCGGGCTAGCTGTACCTCCAGCAAATCCGGTCGGGGTTTGTCTGGCGATGAACCGCAGGTCGAGGGGGACTCCTGTGGATCGACGGTCGACAACACATGCCTGCGGTTCAAGACGGCTACCGACCGCGTCGTTGCCGTGGGTGGGCCTGCTCCGTCACTAAGACGGCGACAAGCGATGGGTGGTATCGGTCGCCATCGGAGTGATCGGCCGAGGCGGGCGGACCAGCCAGTTCCTCGCTTGCGCGATCAGGCCGTCCTCGATCGCGACAATTGAGATTTCGACCAGGTCAGTTTGGTCGCTGTCCGTTGCCCTCGACATCGACTACGGCGTAGTCGAACTCCGTCCACAGGTCAGTAGGTTGCTCCACTGCTCGTCGCCTCCTCCGATGTTCGTACGGCCGCGCCGGTCGACCTGTGCGTCCTGCGCTGCGGACGTGTCGATCAACTCCAAGTCTGCCGCCGCCAGCAGTTCCGCGGCCACCTACGGACCATCTCATCGAAGCGGCCCGTCCCCCGTCAATCAGTCAGTCCTGTTCCCTCGACAACCCGTGTCAAAGACTGGGACCTGGACCATACCGGCGCCCAGCGGACCACCAGCCACCGCAGACGACGCCTGGACCACGATCCAGTCGGTGGATCGAGGCTTAGCCGACGCGGGCTACACGCTGCGTTGTCGCTTCCGTGCCGGTCACATCAGCAGCATGACCACATCTCGCTTCGAACGGTCATCCGGGCCGGTTCGTCTGGTGGTTCTGCTCCGTCGCTGGATCCCAACAAGTTGCCATGGGCAAGGTCTTGCTCCGTCACAGCTCCGTGAGACGCTGGCGAACGATGATCACCGCCGATCACCGATGAGAGACAAAACCGCAGGTCAGGCCCGACTTTCAGTCCTTCTGGCCGAGATTGCCCGCGAGCTGAAATAGATCTACACCATCTTCGAAGGCACCTCCGAATTCAGCGCCTCGTTGTCGCCCGAGCCATCTCCGGCATGCGCATCAGGTGAGCGGACGCTCCCTGTCTTTTCTTCGAACGGTGGCCTGTCGCAGGATGACCGGGTGGCTTGTCCGTTCGTGACGACGGCGTGCGGCGTGGGCGCGTCAGCGCTGTTGGTCCAAGCAACGGCCAGCGATGCGCGCGACGGCGATCCAGCTGGCAGCTGTGACGGCGAACGAGGTGCCGGCCATGACGCGAAACGGCCTCGATCGATGGCCGAACCGCGGGCGGCGCGAAAGCGAGTGCGTTGGTCCAACAGCCGATCGCCAGCGGAACGGCGACGGAACGTGGCAAGCGTGGCAGGGCGGCGCCGGTAGCGGTCACGGGGCCGCCCATCATCACCAGGTCCAGGTGTAGCTGACGGATGGGCCTCGATCCCTAGCTGACTGGTGAGGCCCGACCTGTAGGTCGCTGCGGCGTAAGGGAATCCGGTCAAAGCCCCGACGGCGATCTGCACCAGCCCGGACACCACCGGCCCGTTGACGACCCGCTTCTCATGCGGCGCGGCCGAGTTGCTCATGATCACTCCTCTTGCCTTCTGTACCGGGGTAGGGTATCAAGTAATCTATACACCAGTGTCAAGGTTAGGGGAGCGTGATGAATCACCCGCAGATGCACGTGGAGACTACGGACGGGGTGGACGGGCGGCGGTGGCTGACGTTGGTGCTGCTGGCCTTCGCGCAGTTCATGCTGATCGTGGACATCACGGTGGTTCAGGTCGCGTTGCCGAGCATCGGCGATGACCTCCGCCTGGAGCGGGCCGCGCTGACGTGGGTCGTCACGACGTACACGCTGGTGTTCGGCGGGCTGATGATCTTCGGTGGCCGGCTGGCCGACCTGCTGGGTGCGCGGCGGACCCTGCTGGCAGGGCTGGTGGTTTTCACGCTGGCGTCGCTGGCCTCCGGTCTCGCGCAGAACGCGGCCGTGCTGATCACCGGGCGCGCCGGCCAGGGGATCGGGGCGGCGTTGATGTCACCGGCTGCGTTGTCGATCCTGACCGCGACTTTCCATGGTCGTGAACGCCATCGTGCGCTGGGCATCTGGGCTGCGATCGGTGGCGCCGGCGCGGCGATCGGCGTACTGCTGAGCGGGCTTCTGACGGCAGGCCCTGGTTGGCAATGGGTGTTCTTCGTGAACGTGCCAATCGGTGTGGCAATCCTCGTCCTCATCCCGCGTCTGGTAGGCCCGGACCGGTCGCGTGAACGGCAGAGCCTCGACGTACCAGGTGCGCTGCTGGTGACTGCTTCCACGGCGGCACTGATCTACGGCCTGGTCCACGCAGGCGATGCGGGCTGGGGATCCACGGGAACGCTGGCGGCCGTCGGGGGAGCGATCATCGGGTACGGCGCTTTCGCGCTGACGGAGGCGAAGGCCGCCGCACCGCTGATGCGGCCGCAGACTCTGGCCCGTCGCCCGGTCGTGTCGGGGACGTTTCTGATGCTGCTCGCGACCGGATTGCTCCTCGGATTGTTCTTCGTCACCTCGCTGTACTTCCAGCACGTGCTGCGTTTCAGTGCGCTGAAGACAGGTCTGCTGTTCCTGCCGGTCGCGATCGCGATCACGATCGGCGCGCAGCTCGGCGCCCACCTGATCAGTCGTGTGGGCGGTCGAGTCATCGCGGTGGCGAGCTTCGCACTGGTCGCGGCGGGTGCAGCGATGTTGACTCAGATCTCACCGGGCGACGGCGTGGCCACTTCGGTGCTGCCCGGATTCGTGATCGCCGCGCTGGGCGTCGGCCCGGTGTTCGTCACCGCGACCACGACGACGCTGGCGAACGTGCCCGCGGCGGAGTCCGGCGTCGCGTCCGGGGTGGTGAACACCTTCCACGAACTCGGCGGCAGCATCGGTGTCGCGGTCGTCTCGACGATTGCCGCCGCCAGCCTGTCGTCGGCCGGAACACCGGACCTTGGCGGCTTCACCGATGCCTACCTGGCCAGCGCGATCGCCGCGGCCGGCGCTGCAGTGGTCGCGTTGGTGCTGGTTCCGGCGGGCAAGCCGCAAGCGGTGGCCGGCCATGGTCATGGCCATGGCCACTGATTCGTCGTTGTGGCGCAGCGGTTCGTAGGCTTCGAGGATGGCCACTGACCAGCGTCGCCGCCGGGCGGACGCCGAGCGCAATGCGGACACCGTCCTCAGCGCCACTCGCGACCTCCTCGTCGGCGGCACCGTGCCGACGATGAGCGAGGTCGCGAGCGCTGCCGGCATCACCCGGATGACGCTGTACGCGCACTTCGCGACCCGCGAGTTGCTGGTCGAGGCCGTCGTACGGCGGGCCATCGCGGAGACCGACGATGCGCTGACAGCGCTCGAGCTCGACACGTTCGACGTCGACGAGGCCCTGGATCGCCTGGTCCGTACGTCGTGGCCGATTCTCGATCGCTACCGCAAGGTGCGGGTCGCGGCGGTCGACGTGCTGGGCCCCGCTGCACTGCGGGAGCAGCACGATGCGGCGTTCCGTCATGTCGAGCAGTTGATCGCACGTGGCCAGCAGGACGGTATCTTCCGTGTCGATCTGGCCCACGACTGGCTGGTCGCCACGTTCTACGCCGTGCTGCACGCAGCCGCCGACGAGGTCGACGCGGGCCGCCTCAGGTCGGAGGCGGCTCCACCCACGTTGGTCTCCACGCTGCGCTCGCTGCTTCACACCCGGTGAGGACGGGGTGCCGACTATGGTTGGCGGCGTGACTGCCGGCGGCTGCGGGATGAGATCGGGCCTGGGGAGGGCTCTGACTGTCATCTGTCTGCTCGCCGGGGTGTTCGCGATGCATGGACTGACCAGTCAGCATGACGCGATGCTGGCAGTTCGTCACACGCTGTCCGGCCAGGTTGGCGTTGCGCATCATGCCGATAGTCCAGTCACCGTGGGGACTGTCGGCGCCTCCGTCGTCCCGGTCTCCGATGCTGATTCCCACTCGGAGGACCTCTGCCTGGCAATCATGACGGCGCTGGCATTGGCGTTGGCCGGCACCGCCGTACGGCGCTTGATGGCAGCCGCAAGCAACCGAGACTTCTCGGCCCTGCCAGGCCTGCACCCGCCGAACAGGCCGCCGTGGATCTCACCGTCCTTGTCGAAGTTGTGCGTGCTGCGCATCTGACTCGTCAGGTGTTTCGCACAGTTCCCGCAGGTTTCGACAAAGGAATGAAGACGATGCGACACCCAACTTGGACCGGTGCTGCCTCTGCAGTCCTGGTTCTCGTCTCCGCCGTCGGTCTGGCCGGTTGTGGCGACGATTCGGCTGCGACGGCCGGGGCCAACGGTGCTGGGAAAGGCACGACCTCGGCGGGCGCGTCCGCTCCGGCCGCCGACCACAACGAAGCGGACGTGGCCTTCGCCTCGCACATGATCCTGCACCACCAGCAGGCCTTGCAGATGTCCGGAATGGCCAAGTGGCAGGCCACGAGCGCCCAGGTCAAGCAACTCGCCGCGGCGATCACGACGGCCCAGGAGGCGGAGATGAAGCAGATGTCCGGCTGGCTCACCGGCTGGGGCGAGCCGGTTCCGGCGGCGTCGCACAGTGGGCACGCGATGGAGGACGAGATCCCCGGCATGATGACCGAGGACGAGATGCACGAACTCGGCAAAACCAAGGGCAGCATGTTCGACCGGGTGTGGATCCAGATGATGATCAAGCACCACCTGGGGGCACTGACCATGGCGAAAGCAGAGCAAACAGGCGGCAGGAGCCCGGCAGCGACCACACTCGCCAACAGGATCACCACAGCCCAGACTGCAGAAATCGCCACACTGAACCGCCTACTGGCCCAACTTCCCACTGCTTAGCCCAACGGCGGTCGGCGGGCGCCTCCAGCGCTTGGTGATCGCCAGGGTTATCAAGCCCGGCCGTCGTCGTCGCTCGTCAGTGGTGTTGTGACCAGGTTCGTTCGAAGTGTCGCATGAGTGCCGGATAGACGATCGCATAGCGGAATGGCTTGATGAAGGCCATGTATGCCTTGCCGAAGGTGCCGCGGGGTTTGACGTAGACGGTCATCTGCGCGCGGTAGCGGCCGCTTCCCTGGTCGACCCAGGCCAGGTGCATCACGCCGTACATGGTCCGGTTGGAGATTTCCTCGGCGAGCTCGGTGTCCGTGCGGTACAGCGGCCGGAACGGCTTGTCGGTGAACGGCGATGCTGGGGACGTGTCGCGGAGGTCCTCGGGGAGCCGCACGAGCAGCGATGGTTCGCCGGTGCCGGGAACGGGTGGCCAGGCGCCGGCGGCGTCTGCGGATGTCGAAATGCGCCCCAGTCCGAACGCGCGTCCGAGCAGATCGCGAATGCCCCACAGCAACCGCACCGGCAGCGGCGCGGACGCCGGAAAGTCGAGGGAGTCCTGCGCCTGGATAACGGCTGGAAAGTCGTGCGCGCCGCCCTCGGCGGGAAGGGCCCAGACGTCCTCGACGTCGAAGTCGGGCACGATGTCGTCGATGATCCAGTGCTGGGTCTTCAGCACATCGTTGGGGAGTCTCATCGGTCTTGCGTTCCTTTCGCGCAGAGGGCGCGGATGGGGCGGATCAGCGGACGGTAGAACGGCCGGATCAGCCATCCCGGGATGTGGCCGTGGCGCTCCTCGTGCCGGACCCGAGCCCGGGGATGGCCCTCGATCAGCCGGCCGATGATGCTCCGATCGAGGCGATGTGCCGGCAGCGCGGAACACACCTCGACCTGGCACAGGTGCTTGATGCTCATGTAGCCGTACTGGGCAGGGCTGACCAACCGGATCGGCGCGCCGTGGTCGCCGCCGAGCAGGCCCCCGTTCACCCGGTCCGCGAGCAGGACGTCGTCCGCCAGCGCGTCCTGCAGTTCGACCACGGAGCTGATCCCGTCCAGACCCACGAACGCGAGGTGGCTGACGGAGACCTCCGGGTCGAGCGCCGGCTCGACGAAGGCGCGAAAGAAATCGGCGAACCGCACCCCTTCCCACTGCAGGTCGGTCGCCGTCCAGCCTGAGACGCAGTGGAAGTCGGCGACGACCTCGCGCCGCGGCAGCGTGGCGAGCTCCGGCAGCCGCACCTCAGACGGCTTGCGCACCACGCCGCTGATCGCGATCACCGGATCGTCTGGCACCGCGGGTGGCGGCCGGTGCAGGTGCGTGCCGAATCGCGGGAACCCCTCGACGCTCCGTTGTCCGGGCGGAAGTGGCACCATCACAATCCTCCTTCACCGACCGACGGTCGGTCACCGACTAGCGGTCAGTCTTTTATGCTTTCCGGGTGACTGTCAAGAGGCTGCGGGAACGGCAGGCGGAGGCAACCCGGGAGCTGCTGGTCGGGATCGCGCGCGAGCGGTTCGTCGAGCAGGGCTACAAAGCGACCGCGATGGACGACATCGTCCAGCGCGCAGGTCTCGCGAAGGGCGCTCTCTACCACCACTTCAGTAACAAGGACGCGCTGTTCAAGGCGGTGTACGACGTGGTGCTGGACGAGACCGCTGACGCGGTGATGGCCGCGGCCTTGGCCGAGGAGGATCCGTGGGCCGCGGTACGAGCGGGTCTGTCCGCGTTCCTCGATGCTTGTCTGCGCCCGGCGTTCAGGCGGGTCGTGATCATCGACAGTGTGACCGTGATGGCTGCACGCGCCTGGGACAGCGGCACCGAAGGCGTCGAGTTGCCAATGCTGCGGACCGTGCTGACGCCGCTGGTGGCCAGCGGTGCGTTGCCCGGTGTCGCACTCGACGCGCTGGCCCACCTCGCGCTCGGCGGTCTCTACGGCTCAGCCCTCTACATTGCCCGCGCCGACGACCCCCAGGCCGCCCGTGCCGAGGCTGACGCAGTGCTTGACGTCGTCCTGCGCGGCGTACGGGCGGCGACCACCTGATCAGTGCGCACCTCGCGACGGCGGCGGAACGGCCGCGGCGTACATCTTCTTGAGTGAAGCGCTGCGGTGACGTATCGTGATGTCAGCTTGGTGTCGGGATTCGAGCTTGCTGGTTGTTGACGAACCGCGCTGGCGAGATGCAGTCGGGTGCTGCGTCGCCGGTGGCTGGTCAGGTGTTGGTCAGGGTTGTTGCTGAGTCTCTGATGATGAGTTCGGGCTCGGGGGTGGTGATGGTGCCGCTGGTGTGGGGGTTGCCTGCCATTAGGTCGTAGAGCGCGTGGACGCCGGCTTGGCCGAGTTCGTACATGGGCATTCGGACTGCGGTTACGGCTGGGCGTAGGTGTTGCATTAGGGCTACGTCGTGGATGCCGACGACTGACAGCTGGTCGGGTACGGCGATGCCTAGGTCGTGGGCGGCGGCCAGGACTCCGACGGCGCTCATGATGTTGTTCACCACGAGCGCGGTCGGGGCGGCCGGCAACTGGAGCGCTTGGCGTAGGCCGTCGGCGCCGGCCTGTTCGCCGAAGCCGGTGGCCAGGTGCGGCGCCGGTTCCAGGCCGGCCTGCTGCATTTCGTGCTGATACCCGAGGTAGCGCTGCTGGAACGCGTGCCCGGGAGCGCCGCCGATGAAGGCGATCCGGCGATGGCGCAGGTTGAGCAGGAACCGGGTCGCGATCTCGCCCGCGCGGCGGTCGTCGATGCCGACCCACGGGTGGTGCTGGTCGTGGTCAAGGCTGAGAATCGGCTTGGGGTGCGAGCGGAGCTCGGCCATCACGTCGTCGTCGTACAGCTGGTCGTCCCGGATCAGGATGCCGTCGACGGTGCCCTGGCTGAGCAGCCGGGTGACGAACTGGCTGCTCGAGCGCATCGTCTCGGCGTCGCCGAGCAGGACTGTCCCGCCGTGCTCGGAGGCGGCCCCGTAGACACCGCGCAGCAGGTCGGCGTAGACGGGATTGTCGAGCTTGTGGAGGATCAGCGCGATCATGCCGGTGCGGTTCAGTCGCAGGGACCGGGCCGCTTGGTTGGGCTGGTAGTCGAGGTTCTCCATGGCCTGGAGGACCCGCGCGCGGGTGGCCTCGCTCATCCGGGTGTGGGTCGTGCCGTTCAGCACGGCCGACACCACCGCGACCGATACGCCCGCTGTGCGGGCGATGTCCCGTTGCGTTGTCACGCATGCCTCCTCGAACCGTTGACGTAACGTCTCAACCAAGCCTACGGTGAATTAACGATACGTCACCTAACTGGCCTCGGCTCGGACTCAGCGAGAACTCTCACGTGTCATGAGGAGATGGGATGCAACGAAGACATCTTCGGCGGAGCACTCGCCGCCGTGTCCGTGCGTGGGCTGCGACGACAGCCGCGGTGGCTCTGATGGTGGCGGGGCTGTCGCCGGCCCGGGCCGCCACGACCGGTATGTCGGATCTCGGTGAGCTGCTCGACCTGACACGTCCGGGGCTCGCCCGGGTCGCGGCGGAGCTTGCCGCCGGTGATGAGGCGGGCGCCGCCGCCGAGCTCAAGGCCTACTACGCAGGCCGCGCGGGCATCGAGTACCCGGGTGTCGGCGGGGGAGGGGGAGGTGACGCGACCGCCGACGAATTGGCGGCAGGGATCTTCCGGTTCGGCACCGTGACCCGTGACTTCTACAACGACGCCGAGCAGCGGATCGACGTGGACTGGGCGGACCTCTGGGGCGGGACGGAGACCATCCCAGGGAGCGCGCAGGTTCTGATGAGTGACTTCACGTTCATGTCGACGCTGACGAGCGCGTATCTGAAGGAGAGCGACCCGCGGAAGCGTGCGGAGTACGCGTCGGCGTGGATGGACATCTCACTGGACTTCTTCGCCGACAATCCGAGCTGGCCGCAGAACCGCAACCTTTCGGGCGGCAAGCGGCTGGCCCAGCTCGTCAGCTCGTTCTCCGTGTTCCGGACGGAGCCGAGCATCGACGCGAACGACCTCGTGGCGTACCTGTCCGGCGTGCACGCGACGACGGATCGCCTCGCGAGTGTGCTGCAGATCCACGTCGGAAACAACTGGTACGTCTCGATGGCCCGCTCGATCTACGTCGCGGCCGTCTATCTGCCCGAGTTCTCGGGATCCTTCACCTGGGAGCCGTTCGCGGTGCGCTCGGTCGAGCGGTTCCTGCGCGCCTGGGTGAAGGGCGACGGCGTGTACCGCGAGCCGACGTTCAACTATCAGGCCTACGTGGCGGATCTGATCAACACGATGATGGACGTAGCGGGTGCCAACGGGCGAACGCTGCCCGCCGGGGTTGTTCGGTCCGCGGATTGGATCGCGGATGCGCTGTTCGCGACCCGTATGCCGAATCTCGAGACCGCGCTCGTCGGGGACTCTCCGAACACGGACGCAGGCGAGAGCGCGATTCGGAAGACCGGTGAGCGCAACTCCTGGTCCGACTTCACCTGGGTCGCCTCCGGGCGCACCGAAGGGACCGCCCCGACGCTGTCGTCCACGGTGTTCCCGATCAGCTATGCGGTCCAGCGGTCCGGGTGGGACGCCAACGCCCAGTACATGCTGATCAACAACCAGAACTCCAGCTATACGGCCTCGCATCGGCATCCCGACGACCTCAGCCTGGTGATGGCGGCGTACGGGCGTCCGTTGATCGTCGACCCCGGAGCGGGGGACTACAGCGCGACACCGACGAACGACTGGATGCGCCGCACGACCGAGGCGCACAACACCGTCGAGGTCGACGGCCAACCGCAGCCCGCCGGCCTGCCCCGCTCGACGTCGCTGTGGCGCTCGAACGCGGGTCTCGACATCTACCGCGGTAAGACACAGGCCTACCGGCCGATCGCGCACGATCGCGTCGTCTACTTCGTCAAGCCCGGCTTCTGGGTCGTCTCCGATGACCTGACGGGTGACACCGGCACGCACGACTACCGGCAGCTCTGGCACTTCCCTGGCGATCCTGTCACCGTCGACCCGAACACGAACGTCGCCACGGTCGGGTTCGACACGGTGCCCGGCGCCCCACCGGTTGCCGGCGTACAGCTGGTCCCCGTGGCCTCGGCCGGCGCCGACCTCACGTCGAACGTCCACAAGAACGGCGCCGTGCGCGTGGGCGAGCAGGTTCTCACCGACGTCGACTACCTGTCGTACGACTGGTCCGCCACCGGCGCTACGGGAGTGGACACGGTCGTGGTTCCCGGCAAGGCCGGCGCCGCGCCGTCGGTCAAGGCGTCGCGCATCGAACTGCCTCAGGTGGATCACGCCGTGGCCAGCGCGATGAAGATCGACCTGCCGAAGGCGACCGGCCGCTTCTACTTGTCGCGCGAGGCGATTCCCTCGGCCAGGCAGTTCGGCGACGCCGCGACCAACGCCGAGACCGCCTACCTCGAGCGTGCCAAGGGCGGCGGGCTGACGCGGTACGCGCTGACCCAGGGATCGTCGCTGGTCGACGACGGGGACACCGTCGTCAAATCCTCCGGAGTTGTGTCCGACATCAGTGTGGAACTGAAGGGCGCTACCGCCCAGATCTCGCTCGGGGACCCCTTCACCGGCACCCTCACGATCAACGCGCCGAAGGCACGCGCGGTGAAGATCAACGGCACCCCGACCGCGTTCACCCGCACCGGCAACCTCGTCACCGTCTCGGCCAAGGCAGCTTTCGCCCCGAAGCCGTTGCTCAACGAAAAGTTCACCGACACGAGCCTGGACAGCACCGTCTACGACTTCAATAGTTCCTTTGACGGCTGGACGCCGGTGCAAGGCACCTGGGAGCTCGGCGGCGCGCAGCTGGTGCAGACCTCGGGCACAGACACGCAGTCGTTGGCGGTGCAGCAGGACGTACCGGATGACGTGATCGTGACTGCCGACATCGTTCCGGGGACAAGAAACCAGACGACGGCAACGACCGGTCTGGCGTTCCGGTATCACGACTCCCGCAACTACTACCGGGCCGATGTCGTCAGTACGTCGGGTGGCGCGAAGCTGCAGCTCGTGAAGGTTTACAACGCGACGTCTACCGTTCTCGCGGAGACCGAGCTGCCCATCACCGCAGACAGCGCGCACGCGCTGACCGTGTCCGCAGTCGGGAAGCATCTGATCGCCACAGTGGGCAACACGTCGATCTCCGCAGACGACGCGCAACTGCCGACGGGTGGCGCCGCCGTCTCCACGCATGGCCGGGCCGCGGCCTTCGACAACATCACGATCAAGGAAGGGCTCGACCAGGCCAATTGGCGGGGTATCGCGGGAAAGGCATCGGTCAACTCGGGCCAGTTGACGCTCACGCCTACCGATGGCAGGGCGCACGTCCTGGCCGACTCGACGCTGCCGTCACGCTTCTCCGAGACGTGCGACTTTGCTGCGAAGGCCACGGTCACGATCAACGGATCCGTCGGTACGGCGGGCATCTCGCTGCGAGACACCTCGGACTCCTATGGGTACCGGATCCACCTCGGCAAGACGAGCCAGGGAACGCAGTACGCGAGTATCGTCCGCGAGGCTCACGCGTCGGGTCCGGTCACGGTGGGCACGGTATCCCTCAGCAACCCGTTGACAGGTCCCGTCGAACTCGGTGGAGCGATCCAAGGTGACCGCATCACCGTCACGCTGAACGGCGTTCAGATCCTGGAAGGTCGCGACACTGTTGTCCGCAACGGCGGCGTCGGGCTCTACGCATCCACGGAGAGCACGTTCGAGAACGTCGCTGTCGCACGCTCCTGCGAGCGACAGCGCGTCCGTCCGGACTGAACTTCGCGGCCGGGGCCAGTTGGGAGGTGGACTTCGTTAGGCTGGCGGCATGACCACGCTCAAGGACATTGCGAAGCGGGCCGGGGTGTCCACGGCCGTGGTTTCCGCGGTGATCTCCGGGGCTCGCGGCAACGTCCGGATGAGCGAGGCGACCCGGCTGCGCGTCGAGCAGGCGATCCAGGACACGGGCTATCGCGTCAACCACGCCGCGCAGTCGCTGCGACTGTCCAGATCGGGAGTGATCGCAGCGGTGGTGCCGAAGATCGCGAACCCGGTCTTCGAGTTGGCGATTCGTGGCATGCATACGGCCGCCGAGGAACACGGTGACGTGCTCTTGCTGGCCGACGCGCTGTGGATCGAGCCGGGCAGCCACTTGATGAGCCGGATCGTCGGCACGGGCATGGTCGACGGGGTGTTGTTGCGGTCCACTCAATGGGGGACCGAGACCGCCGAGGAACTCACCAAGCGGTCGATCCCGTACGTGATCCTGCAGAACCCGCGACCGGACGACTCCGTGTCGGTGTGGATCGACGACGCGGCCGGGATCGGTCTGGCCACGACGCACCTGCTGGGTCTCGGGCACCGCCGGATCGCACTGGTCGGCGGTCCCGTTGTCCCGATCGCCAGCACCGCCCGGGTCGACGGCTACCGCTCGGCGTTGCGGGCAGCGGGCGTGCGCTTCGACCGGTCGCTGGTCAAGCAGGTCGGCTACGAGCCGTCGGACCTCGCGGCCGCGACGCGCGAGCTCCTGGGCTCGGCCCGGCCACCGTCCGCGCTGATCATCGACAACATCGTCGCGGCACCGGGAGCGATCGCGGCGGTGATCGATCTCGGCCTGCGGATTCCCGACGATCTGTCGATCGTCGTGTACCAGGATCTGCCCATCGCGGACGCCATGCGGCCGGCACCGAGCACGGTCCGGATGCCTGTGCAGCAAGCCGGAATGCGCGCCTATACGACCCTGCGCCGGTTGATCGACGGCCGCCGCGTCCAGTCGGCACTGGTGACGCGACCGGCGCCGAAACTGATCGATCGAGGATCGACAGCACCGTACGCCGGCTGAGCGCCCACCTGTCGAGAAGTCACGATCGGCGCACTCGTCGGGTCTTGATTAACCGATGAATCATCGGCATGATGCTCGCCTAGTAGCTCCGAATCGACCGTAAAGCCCACCGATGCTCGGGATGGGCTGGACAGGGATCCTCATGGTTCACGTCGTTCTCGTCTCCGGCTGGCAAACCGTCAACATCGGCGACGTCGCCCATACGCCGGGCGCGCTCCGGGCCTTTCAGCGCTACGCACCGGAAGCGAAGCTGACGCTGTGGGCTCGCAGCATCGACGAGAACGTACGGCGGATGCTCGGCCGCTACTTTCCGGACGTCGAGATCGTCGAGGACCGCGTCGTGCCCGGCGAGGCGCTCAGCCCCGCGCTGGAACGGTTGTTTGCCGAAGGCGACCTTTTGGTCCACGGGTCGGGGCCGTCGCTCGTTGCGCAGGTGGAGGTCGCCGAATGGCATCGGCGGACCGGAAAGCCGCACGGCGTTTTCGGGGTCACAGTCGATCCGCTCCGGCCGTACGGCTCGACGCTGGCGCGGGCGGCGAGCATGATCAGCGCGATCGACGGTGACCTGCTTACCGAGCACCAGCGCGAGGTACTCGACACGGCCGCGTTCGTCTACTGCCGGGACTCGTTGACCGAGCGGTTCCTGGCCGGCCAGGACCTCGGGGCGCCCACCATCGCGTTCGGTCCGGACGCGACCGTGATGTTCGACGTGGTCGACGACGGCGACGGCCAGGCGGTTCTCGCGGAGTACGGGTTGAAGCCCGGTCGCTTCCTCTGCGTCGTACCGCGGCTGCGTTTCACGCCGTACCACCAGATCCGGAACTACCCGCCCGCGGCCGAGGATGTTCGCCGGACGGCCTACAACGCGGGCTATCTGAAGTCCGACTTGGACGTTCTGCGGCAGACCGTGATCGGATGGGTGCGAGCCACTGGCGAGCCGGCGCTCGTCGTGCCGGAGATGAGCTATGCGATGGAACTCGCCGAGGCCGAGTTCGCGGGGACATTCCCTGCCGACGTGGCCGACCTGGTCCACATCTTGCCGCGGTTCTGGGACCTGACCGAGGCGGCCGCGGTGTACCGCCAGGCCGGCGCCGTCGTCAGCATGGAGTGCCACTCACCTCTGATCGCGTTGGCGGAAGGTGTTCCGTCGGTCTACCTGCGGCAGCCGACCGACACGATCAAGGGCCAGATGTACAACGATCTCGGCCTGCCGTTCGTCGAGTTGGGACCTGGGGCCGACGTTGCGGCCGGGCAACTCCTGCGGAAGATCGCCGACGACCGACCGGCCGCGGCCGAAGTTGCGCGGCAGGCGCGGGACGGCGCGCAGGAGCGCGTGCGGGGGATGGTCGAGGCTGCCATCGCAGCGGTCGGCAGCAGGATCCGCTGATGTCGTCGGGGACCAAGGTGCGGCCGAGGGCAGGCGCGGATCCTGTTGCGCCTGCCGCCCGCGAGACACGTGTCCGCGGACAGCTCGCGGCCCGATGGCATCGGGACCGGGTGCTGCTCGTGCTCGCGGTACCAGGCGTGATCGTCCTGGTTCTGTTCCACTACCTGCCGCTGCTGGGTAACGTGATCGCCTTCCAGGACTACCAGCCGTTCCTCGGGATCAGCGGATCGGATTTCGTTGGCCTGAGCAACTTCTCGGTCATCTTCGACGGTGACCCGGAGTTCCTGAACGCGCTCGTGAACACCTTGGTCATCACGATGGTCCAGGTGCTGTTCGTGTTCCCGTTGCCGATCGCGCTGGCCCTGGTCCTCAACTCGATGCTGAACGAACGAGCCAAGCGGCTGACGCAGTCGATCCTCTACCTGCCGCACTTCCTGTCCTGGGTCATCGTCGTGGCGTTGTTCCAGCAGATGTTCGGCAACGGCGGAATGCTGAACGAGTGGCTGCGTTCCGCGAACCTGGGCACCTTCCAGATCGTCGGCGTACCGGAGCTGTTCAAACTGCTGATCACGTCGCAGGTGATCTGGAAGGACACCGGCTGGTCGACCATCATCTTCCTGGCCGCGCTCTCCAAGGTCGACCTGAACCTGTACGAGGCCGCCGCGATCGACCGGGCCGGCCCGCTTCGGCAGCTGTGGCACGTGACGCTGCCCGCGATCCGGCCGGTGATCGTCCTGCTGCTGATCCTGCGGCTGGGTGATTCGCTCACGGTCGGTTTCGAGCAGATCCTCCTGCAGCAGGGTCCGGTCGGCGCGCAGGCTTCCGAAGTGCTCGACACCTACGTCTACAACAACGGGATCATCGGCGGGAACTGGGGTGTCTCGGCCGCGGTCGGCCTGGTGAAGGGCGTCGTCGGCGTGGTTCTCGTACTCGGGGCGAATCGGCTCGCCCACGCCATGGGGGAGCGGGGGGTGTACTCGAAATGACCGGACTACTGGAGACGACCGCGGAACGCCGGGCTCGGCGCAACCGTCGACCGGCGTCGGACGACCGGCCGGCCTGGATGGGGCGGCAACCGCACTGGGCGACCGCGGCCCGCGGTGGACTGCTGACCGTGGCCTGCCTCGCGGTGATCGTCCCGTTCGTCGCCGTCGTGATGACGAGTCTGGCGCCGCAACGCGACATCAGCGCGCGCGGTGGACTTGTCCTCTTCACCAGCGATCCGTCGCTCGCGGCGTACCGTGCCGTTCTGTCGGGAGGAGTGGTGACGCGGGCCCTCAGCGTGTCGGTCGTGGTCACCGCTGTGGGCACTGTCCTGTCGCTGGCCTGCACCATCATGCTCGCGTACGCCCTGTCGCGGCCGGGATCGCTGCTGCACAAGCCGATCCTGCTGATGACGCTGTTCACCCTCTTGTTCAATCCGGGCATGATCCCGATGTACCTGATCGTCAAGCAGCTCGGCCTGATCGACAACCTGGCGGCGTTGATCCTGCCGGTGGTGGTCAATGCCTTCAACGTGATCGTGATGCGGTCCTTCTTCCTCGAGCTTCCCGGTGAGCTGACCGAGTCGGCGAAGATCGACGGGGCCGGCGAACTCCGGATCCTCACCTCCGTCGTCCTGCCGCTCTCGAAGGCCGTCGTCGCGGTGGTCGGCTTGTTCTACGCCGTCGCCTACTGGAACGCGTTCTTCTCTGCCCTGCTCTACCTGCCGTCGCCGGAGAAGTGGCCGCTGCAGCTGGTGCTGCGAACGTTCGTCGTGAACCAGACACCGCTCGGGACGGACGAGCTCTCGGCGGCGACTGAGTCGCTGCCACCCCAGGCATCGATCCAGATGGCGATTCTGGTCATGTCCGTCATCCCGATCCTGATCATCTACCCGTTCATCCAGAAGCACTTCAGCAAGGGACTTCTGATCGGCGCCGTCAAAGGCTGATCGACCGGACGCCCGCCATGAGGAGGGACCGTAACCATGGATGCGCTTTCGCGCCGTACGTTGCTCAAAGGGCTGTCTGCGGCGGCCGTTGCCGGCGCCGCCGGATCAGCTCTCGGCTGCTCCGCCAAGACGACGACGGGAACCTCCGGCCGAATCGGAGCGGACATTCTCCCGACGTTCGCCCAGGCCGGGAACGCCGAACCCGCGCTGAAGAGCGCGAGTCCGCTCGGCATGAGCGGGTACTTCGAATACCCGCCGAATCCCGTCGCGTCAGTCAGCAAGCCTCCGCTCTCGGGTGGCCAGATCTCCGCCCTCACCTACACCTTCGACCCGGTGGCGCCTGGCAAGTCCGACAATCCGCTGTGGCAGGAGGTCGACAAGCGACTCGGTGGAAAGCTCGACATCACGTACGCGCCGGCAGCTGACTACGCTCAACGGTTCGCGACGACCGTGGCCGGCGGAGACCTGCCCGACGTGGTGTCGATCTACGGCTCGGTGCAGCAGTTGCCGGCGTTGCTGAAGGCAAAGTTCACCGACTTGACCGAGTACCTGTCGGGCGATGCCGTCAAGGACTATCCGAACCTGGCGGGTCTGTCCACCGACGCGTGGCGCAAGACCGTGTACGGCAACGCCCTGTGGGGAGTACCGATCGCCCGGGTGCCGATCCCGTCGGTCGCCTGGATCCGCGCCGACCTTGTCGCCGGTACCGGACTGCCCGCGCAGCCGAAGGACATCGGAGAGTTCAAGGCATTGCTGAAAGGGCTGACCAACGAGCGCAAGTCCCGCTGGGCCTGCGGCGATCCGGGCAGCACCCTGACCATGATCGCCGCTTCCCTGGGCATCCCGGGCAGCTGGAGCGAGGACGGCGGGAAATTCACCTCCAACATCGAACTCGAGCAGTACGAGAAGGCGCTGGCCGACACCCGCGAACTGGCCGACGCCGGCGTCTTCCATCCGGACGGCCTGGTGGCGTCCAACAACCAACGCAACGACTGGTTCACCAACGGGACCACCCCGATCGTCTTCGGCGGGTACGCCGGCTGGAGCAAGTACGAGATGTGGGGAGCCGAGGTGCCGGGCTTCAAGCTCGGGTCTCTTCCGATGTTCGGGTACGACGCGGCGAGCAAGCCCGTGCACCCTCGGGGGAGTGCGGCTCAGGCGTTCACCGCCGTCACCCAGGCCGACCCGGACCGGGTCCGCGAGGTGCTCCGGGTCCTCGATTGGCTCGCCGCGCCGTTCGGGTCGTCGGAGTACCTCCTGCGGAACTTCGGGATCGAGGGCCAGACGTTCAGGTTCGAGGGCAAGGACCCGATCGTGAACTCGCGTGGCCAGAATCTGCGGCTGGTGCCGTTCGGGTACGTCGCCGGCCCGACCCTGGCCATCTACGACCCGGGCCGGCGCGATGTCGCCCAGGCCCGCTTCGACTACCAGGAGGCCGCGCTGCCGATTCTCGCCCCTGATCCGACCCAGGGCCTGTACTCCGAGACCGATGCCGCCAAGGGCCTGCAGCTGGGCAAGGACCTGACCGATACGCGGAACGGCATCTTGGCCGGACGTGCACCCGTGTCGAGCTGGAAGGCGGCCGTGACCAAGTGGCGCAACGGCGGCGGCGACAAGATCCGGGCCGAGTTCGAGCAGGCCTTCTCGGAGGCGGGACCCAAGTGAGACGTCAGCTGGTGACCCGGGCCGACGAGTTCCTGGCCGGCCGGCCGTATTCCATCCTCGACCGGGAGCCGTCGGACTGGGCCGGAGACGCCCACGACTACTACTCGGTCGGCAACTACTCCTGGCCGAATCCGGAGACAGCCGACGGTCTGCCGTACATCAGGGTCGACGGCCGGCGGAACCCCGATGCGTGGAGCGATCGCTACGACAAACGGCGGTTCCGGCAAACGGCCGCGGCCGTCAACACCCTGGTGCAGGCCCACGTCCTGACCGGCGAGGCGCGCTACGCCGACGCCGCGGTGGCACGTCTCGAACGCTGGTTCCTGGACCCGGCGACCGCGATGCGCCCCAACTTCGCTCACGCGGCCGCGCTGCCGGGCCGGCACGACGGTGCGGCGATCGGGCAGATCGAGGCGACGCTCCTGACCGACCTCCTGGATCACGTCGACCTGCTGGTGAGGGCCGGCCGATTCGCCGAAGGTCTCCCGCTCCTGCAGGACTGGTTCGCCGAGTTGGCCAACTGGATGCGGTCGAGCGAACTCGGCCGGCAGGAAGAACTGATGACCAACAACCACGGAGTGTGGTGGGACGCGCAGGTACTGCGCTATCTGCAGTTCGTCGGTGATCGGACCGCGCTCACCGAGATCCTCGATCGGTTCGGCATCCGGCTGCGCCACATCGCTACCGGCGGCTCGCTCCCGAGAGAACTGGCTCGTCCCGACTCGTTGCTCTACACCATCTACTGTCTCCGAGCCTTCGCCGTGTGCTGTCGAGTCGCAGCCGCCGAAGGCCGCGACCTCTGGAACGCGCCCGCCGAACCCGGCTACGGCAGTCTCCGCGACGCGTTCCACTTCTGGGCCGGCCACGCGAACGACGACCGCCGCTGGATCTGGCCCCGGCAGCCCTCGGATCTCGACCGAACCGCTCTGTGGCTCGCCGACGAAGCCGCCGCCGTCTACCAGACGCCAGGCCTCAAAGCGTTCGCGGAAACCTTGCGAAGGCAGGATCTACCCGACCCCGAGATCCCGGCCACCGCAGCCATGGAACCAGCCATGGAACACATCCCGACCGGTAAGGAGTGACACAGATGCAGATCTCGGCCCCTGGTCGACTTGCTCGACAGACGATGGCTCTCACCGTGGCGTTGACCCTGAGCGCCACGGTCGGGTTCGCCGCAGTGACGAACTCACGAACCGCCGGCGCGGCAGCAGCCGCGGTGCCCAGCTACTCGGCGGGTATCGCGGGTGAGAGCTGGACGATCGAGAACGCCGGCGCATGCAGTGCGACGCTCGGGGCCGGCGGCAACCTCCGGGAGGGCGCCGGCTGGTTTCCAGGGAAGTGTCAGGGAGCGGGACAGGCGCCCCAGATCACCGGGACCGATGGCCCACGGGCGTTGACGTTCCGCACGGACAAGGACTTCGAGTACGAAGGCGCCATCGTTGAGGATCCCGCCAAGAACACCTGGAAGGACGCTGCCGGAAATACCCTCCGGGACCGCACGGAGCTGGCGACGGGGTGGGACCTGCCGTTCCACACCGACGTGTGGGTCGGGTTCGACGTACGCATCCCCGAGGGCGTCGACGACGTGACGGGCAGCGGGGCGTACGTGCTGCAGCTGTGGCAGTGCACCGCCAACCCGATCGGCGGCGTGCGGATCCAGTCCGGTGCCGGCAACGGGCACAACCTCCAGTTCGTGCGCCGGGGCGAGGACCCCGACACGAACTACGACATCTCGATGGCGACCAAGAGCATCGGTGCCAACGAGTGGCACTCCTTCGTCATCAAGTACAACGTGGAGCCCTACCACGACGGCGCGCCCAAGGGGCGTATCGCGGTCTGGCACAAGGGACCGACCACCGTCGAGGAGAAGCTTTTCGAGCGCGAGGAGTACTTCGGCTACGCGACGCGCTCCAAGTGCAAGGACGACTCCTTCAAGAACGAGTTCAGGATCAAGTTCGGTATGTACAAGGACTACCAGCCGGGCGCGACGTTCCGCTCCGACTTCCGGAACCTGAGGATCGGCGCCACCAAGACGGCGGTCCAGCCCTACAACCGCGGTTGACTGCCCTGATACGTGTTCGGTGATATGTGGCGGCCTCTGGTGACGTTTCGGAGCTCGTGCGCGACGAAGACGGTCCCGACGCCAGCAGTCGGGACCGTCTTTCGGGCATAAAGCTGAAGCAGATGGGACCGCGGACTCCTCCACCGGTACCAGGCGCGCCGAGGGCAACGTACTCTCGCTACCTGCCCGAGGTGGTACGCACCCGGTCCCTCACGCACCTGCTACGTGCGCTGCACCGGATCGTCCTGGCCGGCTGGTGCCTGCTTGTTGCGCGCCGTCGCGCGCGTGTGCAGAAGTCAACCCAGGACGCTATTGCAGCCATGGGGTTGCAGGTTGGCGGGAGATCTGTCAGGCTTGCCTGCAACCAAAGGGTTGCAGGTTGTTGGAGGTTCTGATGCCTGATCGAGGGAGTCGTTCCGGAGCAGGTCGTTCGCGAACGGCGATCATCCTGGGCGTGTTGTTCACGGGAACGTTCGTGATGGGATGCGCCGAGATGCTCGTGGCGGGCATGCTCGACCTGATGGCCGCGGACCTGGCCGTCCCGCTCTCGGCGGTCGGTGCACTGGTGTCGGCGAATGCGCTCGGGATCGCGATCGGCGGGCCGCTGCTGACGTTCCTCACCGCCCGACTGGGCCGGCGGCCGGTGCTGCTGGCCGCGCTCGCCGTGTTCACCGGGCTGAATCTGCTGCCCGCCCTCGGCGCCGGCCTGGAGACTTTCATCGCCGCCCGGCTGGTGATCGGCGCGGCGGAGGGGCTGTTCATCGCGGCGGCGATCACCACGGCGACCTCGATCGTGCCCCGGGAGCTGACCGGGCGCGCGATGGCGGTGGTGATCTCCGGGTTCGCCGTCTCCGGCGCGGTGGGGATGCCGCTGGGCCGGATGCTCGGCGATGCCGTCGGCTGGCGGGTGTCGTTCGGCGCCGTCGTCCTGGCAGCCGCCGTCGCGCTCCTGCTCGCCCTGTTCGTGGTGCCCCCTGTGCCGGCCGAGAGCGAGGTCGGAATGATGGGCCAGCTGCGGTTCGCGTTCGCCCCGCGCGTGCTGGCGGTGCTCGGCGTCGGCGTCCTCCTGTTCGCCGGCTCCTCGGCGGCGCAGACCTACCTTGTGCCCTTCATGGAAGGTGTGGCCGGCATCTCCGGGCCGTGGATCGGGGTATGCCTGATGGGCTTCGGGATCGCCGCCGCGGTCGGATCGTTCGGCGGTGGCAGGTTCGCCGACGCCGGAGCCCCACGCGCCCTGATCCTCGGCGCCATCTTCGTCGCCGCATCGCTCATCGCGATGGTGTTCTGGGGAGCGAACCCGGTGGTCGCAGTGATCGCGCTGCTCGGTCTCGGCATGTGCGGTGCAGGCGTCACGAGCCCCTGGCAGCATCGCGTCGAGCACCTCGCCGGCCCCGGTGCCATCCTCGCCGCCGCCCTGCCCGCCTCGGCCGGGAACCTCGGCGACGCCATCGGCGCCTTCTCCGGAGGGCAGGCGATCGACATCGGCGGCATCCCCGCAGCGCTCGTCACGGCCGTGATCCTCGCCACCGTATCCATCGCCGCCGCGATCGCCAGTCGGTCCCTGCGCCCTGCCGTCTCGTCGCAGACGGCCGTGTCCCGGCAACCTGAACCCGCCATGGACCACTGACAACCGCCCACAAGAGAATGGAAAACCCCATGGAGAACACGCACAACCCGGCAGCCGTGATCGACGCCGAGACCTTCAGCGTGCGACGCACGATCCACATCAGCGCGGCCCCGGAGAAGGTCTGGCGCACCGTCACCGAACCCGAGCTGATCTCGCAGTGGTTCGGCCAGCTCACCCTCACCGGCGCCGGCGCCGGCGTCGGCGCGCTCGGCACGATCGGCTGGCCGGGTGAGCGCCGGGTGCCGATCCGGGTCGAGACCTTCGACCCGCAGACGACGGTGTCCTACCGCTGGTGGAATGAGGAAGACCCGCTGCCGGAGACAGTCGACGAACAGCGCTCGACGGTCTTCACCTTCACGCTCGAGAAGGTCCCCGGCGGCACCCAGCTCACCGTCGTCGAGACCGGCTTCGACCAAACCAGCGACCCGGCGCAGTTCATGGCCGACCACCGTGGCGGCTGGGACGCCGAGCTCGACAAACTCGTCGCCCTGCTCGAGCGCGACGCATGAGCAGCGGAGCACTGCCGGACGGGACCGTGGTCGCCATGTGCAGCGCACTCGCCGACGAGACTCGGTGGAGCATCCTGACGACCCTCGGCGAGGGCGACGCCTCGGCGTCCGCCCTCGCCCGGCGCCTGCCCGTGACCCGGCAAGCCATCGCCAAGCACCTTGCTGTGCTGCACGAGGTCGGCCTCGTGGAGACCGTGCAAGCCGGACGCGAGGTGCGGTACCGGGTGATCGGGACCGAGCTGAGCGCCATGGCTCGCCGCCTCGATGCCATCGGCACCGAATGGGACCGCCGCCTCGCGACTATCAAGCACCTCGCAGAGAACATCTGACGCGGACCCATGGATGATCGGGGTTCCGTGGCCGCGATCGGAACCGGGCGTTGGGCGTGCGGGCGACGCGGCGATCGGGGAGGCGCGCCTGAAGCTTCTCAGCCGCGGCGGGTCCATTGTTCTAGGACTACCAGTGTTTTGGTGCTGGCGATGGCTTTGGTGGAGCGGAGCGAGCTGACTACTCGGCGGAGGTCTTCTACGCCTTCCACCTGGATTCGGATCAGGGCGTCGGGGTCGCCGGCGAGGGTGAGGACCTCTTTGACCTCGGGGACCTGGGCTACGAACTCCATGATCTGGGCGAGGTCCAGGTCGTCGGCGAAGTGGAGTTCGGTCATTGCTTCGATGCCGCCGGCGATGCGGCCGTGGTTGATCTGGACGGTGTAGCGCTCGATCACGCCGAGCTTCTCCAGCCGGGTGATCCGTCGCTGGACCGGCGCGACGGTCAGGCCGACCGCGGTCGCTATCTCGCGGAGGGGCCGGCGGGCGTTGTCGCGGAGCAGGTCGAGGATCGCGCGGTCGGTGTCGTCCAGGCTGGCTTGCTCGGGCACGCAACGAAGTCTACTCCGGGCATGTCCTTTGTTGCGCGCGAGCCAATGAAACAAGACCGGGGATTGCGAATCGTCGCCAAACTCGACGACATCTCTTGTGACCTGGCCCACCGAGCCCGCACTCTCGGGGGAACTGCCGCGGACCCCAGGAGAGTCGATGACCGCGATCGCCCCCGCCGAGACCTCTGCCGAGATCGCCGTCGAGATCAGTGCGGAGCGGCTCGCCGCGCTGCCGCCGTACGACCTCGACGACCGGTTCCGGCACGCCGGTCCGCCGACGCTGCTGACCGGGGTGCAGGCGATCGCGCGGCTGCTCGTGGAGCATCGCGCGCTCGACCGGCGCCGGGGGTTGCGTACGGCGTCCTTCGTCTCCGGCTACCAGGGGAGTCCGCTCGGCGGACTCGACCGGCTGCTCGCGGGCATGAAGGACGTGCTCGACGAGAACGACATCCGGTTCGTGCCCGGACTGAACGAGGAACTCGCCGCGACCTCGGTGTGGGGGAGTCAGATCGAGCTGCCGCTCGGTACCGGCACCCACGACGGCGTCACCGGCTTCTGGTACGGCAAGGGCCCTGGTGTGGACCGCGCGACCGACGCGCTGCGGCACGCCAACATGTACGGCGTGAACCCGCGCGGCGGCGCCGTACTCCTGGTCGGTGACGACCCGGCCTCGAAGTCGTCGACCGTACCGGCGGTGAGCGAGCGGTCCCTGGCCGCACTGGGGATCCCTGTCCTGTTCCCGCGCAACGCCGCCGAGATCGTGACGCTCGGCCTGCACGCGATCGAGATGTCGCGGGTGACGGGCTGCGTCGTCGCACTGAAGATCGTCGCGGACGTGGCCGACGGTGCGTGGACGGTCGACGCCGCCGCAACCGAGGTCCTGCCTGTCACGCCCGCGATCGAGTGGGAGGGCAAACCGTACGCATACGAGCAGCGTCCGATGGTTGTCCGGCCCGACGCGATCGTGCGCGCCGAGGCGGATCTGGTCGGGCCCCGGACCGAGCTGGTTCGCGCGTACGCCGTCGAGAACAGCCTCGACGTGGTTGACGTCGACTCGCCCGGCGCGCGGGTCGGATTCGTCGCCACGGGCAGCTGCTACGACTCGATGCGTCAGGCCATGACGGACCTGGGCGTCACGGACGAGGCGCTCACGCGGGCGGGTGTCCGGGTGCTGCGGCTCGGTCTGATGAGCCCGGTCGCGCCCGGGACCATCCGCTCGTTCGCCGAGGGTCTCGACCGGATCGTCGTGGTCGAGGACAAGACCGCGTTCGTCGAGACCCAGATCCGGGAGATTCTGTACGGTACGCCGGACGCGCCGCAGATCGCCGGCAAGCGCGACTCGAGTGGCCGGCTGCTGATTCCCGCCGACGGCGAACTCACGTCAGGTCGGTTGCTCGCGCCACTGCGGTACCTGCTGCAGGACCTGATCGCGATCACGCCGCCCCCGCCGCGGCGGACCCAGCTTCCGTTGCTCTCCACGAGCCGCTCGGCGTACTTCTGCAGCGGCTGTCCGCACAACCGCTCCACCGCTCTGCCCGAGGGGTCGATGGGCGGCGGCGGGATCGGCTGCCACGCGATGGTCACGATCTCCGACCGGCAGGACAGCGCCGTCACCGGAGTCACGCAGATGGGTGGTGAGGGTGCGCAGTGGATCGGGCAGGCGTGGTTCACCGACGCCGGCCACATCTTCCAGAACGTCGGCGACGGCACGTTCTTCCACTCTGGGCAGCTCGCCGTACAGGCCTGTATCGCCGCCGGCGTCAACATCACGTACAAGGTTCTCTACAACGACGTCGTCGCGATGACCGGCGCGCAGGACGCCGAGGGCGCGCTCACCGTGCCGCAGTTGACCCACAAGCTGTACGTCGAGGGCGTGCGGAAGATCGTCGTTTGCGCCGACGAGCTCGGACGGTACCGTCGCCGCGACCTCGCGCCCGGGACCTTGCTGTGGAGCCGCGATCGTCTTGACGAGGCTCAGCGGATGCTGCGGGACGTCCCCGGTGTCACGGTGCTGATCTATGACCAGCACTGCGCCGCCGACGCGCGCCGCCAGCGCAAGCGCGGCAGTCTGCCTGCCCGTACGCAGCGTGTCGTGATCAACGAGGCGGTGTGTGAGGGCTGTGGCGACTGTGGTGTGAAGAGCAACTGCCTGTCGGTGCAGCCGGTCGAGACCGAGTACGGTCGCAAGACCCGCATCGAGCAGACGTCCTGCAACACCGACTACAGCTGTCTCGACGGCGACTGCCCGTCGTTCGTGGTCGTCGAAACAGCGCCGAGTCGTACGGCGTCACGCCGTACCGCGCCTCGTCCGAAGACCACCTTCCCGGTGCCGCCGTCGGTTGCGCCGAGTAGTGCCGAGGGGCGGGTGACCGGTACCCAGAATGTCTTCCTGGCCGGCATCGGCGGGACCGGCATCGTCACCGTCAACCAGGTGCTCGCGACCGCCGCGCATCGCGCCGGGTACGCCGTGGAGTCGCTCGACCAGACCGGGCTGAGCCAGAAGGCGGGACCGGTGACCGGTCACCTGCGGTTCGCCGGCGGCGAGCTCGAGCCGGCGAACCGGCTGACTCCCGGGTCCGCGGACTGCTTCCTCGGCTTCGACCTGCTGACGCTTGCCGAGGACCGGAACCTTGCCTACGGCAACGGTGCCGCCACGCGGACGGTGGTCTCGACCAGCCGCACGGCGACCGGCGCGATGGTGTACGACCCGGCCGTCCAGCACCCTGACGAGGCCGGTCTGCTGGAACGGGTCCGCACCGCGAGCCGGGAGCTGTTCGACTTCGACGCGCTCGAGGCCGCGGACCGGATCTTCGGGAACACGATCGCCGCGAACTTCCTGCTCGTCGGCGCCGCGTACCAGACCGGCGCGCTCCGGCTCCCGGCCGCCGCCATCGAGGAAGCCATCACGATCAACGGCACCGCGGTCGCCGCGAACATCGCCGCCTTCACCTGGGGACGCGTCGCAGTCACCGACCCAGCCGCCTTCCGCGCCGCCGGCGCGGCAACGGCCCCGGCCGTGAAGGCCGACGTACCGGCTTCAGTTGACGCGTCCGGCCTGGAGGGTGAGGTACTGCGACTTGTCACGCAGCGCGCCACCGACCTTGTCGCGTACCAGAACCTCAAGCTCGCGAACTCGTACGTCGACTTCGTCGCGCGGGTCGCGGCGGCCGAGCAGGCAGTCACGATCGAGACCCGGTTCAGCGAGGCCGTTGCCCGCAACCTGTTCAAGTTGACGGCGTACAAGGACGAGTACGAGGTCGCGCGCCTCCTCACCGACCCGGCGTTCCTCGACTCGACCGGCCAATCCTTCCCCGGCGGCACGGTCTCCTTCAAGCTGCACCCGCCCGTACTGCGCGCGATCGGCCGGCAGAAGAAGATCTCCTTCGGCCCCGCGTCGCACGGCGCCCTACGCGTCCTCGCACGGCTCAAGTGGCTGCGCGGCACCCGCGCCGACCTCTTCGGCTACGCCCATCTCCGCAAGCTCGAGCGCACCCTGCGGGACCACTACCGCGCCCTGATGACCGAGCTGGCCGCCGAGCTGGACCGGGCGTCCTACGAACGCGCGGTCCAACTGGCGGAACTGCCCGACCTCGTCCGCGGCTACGAATCCGTCAAGCTGCGCAACGTCGACCGCTATACCACCGCCCTCCGCGAACTCGGCGCCGAGCCGCCCGCGGTCGGGGAGAGGCGTCAGGACGCGACCACGGTGTAGCCCTGTTCCCGGATCGCGCCGAACGCCTGCACTCGGACGTCCTCCGACGGGAAGGTGGCGGTCACCTTCTTCGAGTCGAGGCTGATCTGTACGCCGGTAGCGCCGTGGGACTCGAGGACGCTGCGGACGGTGTTGGTGCACTGGGAACCAGGTCTCCTCGGGGTAGTCACCGGTGATCGTTACCGTGTCGAGCAGCCGGATGAAGGTGCCGACGAAGGCGTCGACGATTTCGGGCACCTGCGCGGTTCGATCCGCGTGTTGCGGGCTACTCCGAGGACAGCGCGAATCCGGCGTACGAAGATCGCGGGGTCGCCGGCCGTCGCCGGGTGTACGACGGTGGGCATGCCCGTGCAGGTGGACAGTACGTATACGTCCACTGGCCGGCAACCAGCCCGGCCGCCTCGCGTACGAGCGCGGGTACTAGGCGTCTACGTACTGTCGAGCTGCAGGTCCGCCGCTGTTGCGTCAGCGGTGGTGGGCGAGGAGGTTGTGGGCCGGCGTGGAGTCGGGGGTGAGTGGCTCGGTGTGGATCGTGGCGGAGGTGAGGCGGCGTACGCCGTGGACCAGCTCGTGCTCGACCTGGTGGCTGAGGTGGTGGGCGTCGACGAGTGATGTGCTGGGGTCGACGGTGATGCTGGCTTCGGCGCGGAGGCTGTGGCCGAGCCAGCGGAGCCGGACGTCGGTCACATCGAGTACGCCAGGAGCGGACCGGATGACCTCTTCGGCTTGGTCGACGAGGTGCGGGTCGACGGCGTCCATCAGGCGGCGGTACACCTCGCGGGCGGCGTCACGCAGTACGAAGAGGATCACGACCGTGATCAGCAGACCGATGATCGGGTCGGCCAGGTCGAACCCGAGCCACGCGCCGATCGCGCTCAGAACCACGGCCAGGCTGGTGAAGCCGTCGGTGCGGGCGTGCAGGCCGTCGGCCACGAGGGCGGCCGATCCGATCCGCTTGCCGGTGCGGATCCGGTACTGCGCGACGATCTCGTTGCCGAGGAAGCCGACGACACCGGCGATGATCAGCACGCCGACGTGGCGGACCTCGGACGGGTGGATGAAGCGCATGACCGCCTCGTACCCGGCGTACGCCGACGAGGCCGCTATCAGCACCACGACCACGATGCCGGCCAGGTCCTCGGCGCGGCCGAAGCCGTACGTGTACGCGCGGGTGGCGAGCCGGCGGCCGACGATGAACGCGATCGCCAGCGGGATCGCGGTGAGCGCGTCGGCGTAGTTGTGGAGCGTGTCGCCGAGCAGCGCGACCGAGTTCGTGAGGAACACGATCACGGTCTGGATGATCGCGGTGACGATCAGGCCGGCGAAGCTGATCTTCAGGCAGCGCATGCCGTCTCTGCTGGCTTCGAGCGCGGAGTCGACCTTGTCGGCACTGTCGTGCGAGTGCGGGACGAACATCCGCTTGACCCCACTGAACCATCCGCCGCCATGCCCATGACCGTGCCCATGGCCGTGCCCATGCCCATGTTCTGTGGTGTTCATCGGCTCTTGGTCCTCGACCCGGTGACTGGGTGCGGGCGGTGGTGGGGAGGAAAGCCCCCGCTGGAGTGTTCGGCGTGGTAGATCGCGTCCTCGACCAGTTGGCTGGCGTGCGAGTTCTCGATCCGGTAGAAGACCTGGTTGCCTTGCTTGCGGCTGCGGACCAGTCGCGCCAGCCGGAGCTTGGCCAGATGCTGCGAGACACCGGCCGGCGACTTGCCAACCGTCTCCGCCAGCTCGCTGACCGACCGCTCGCCGTCGAGCATCGCCCACAGGAGCCGCACGCGGGTCGCGTCCGACAGCATCCGAAAGACCTCGACCGCCAAGGCGACGTGATCGTCCTCCGGCGTCTCCCGCGGCGACTTAGTATCTACGCGCATACGCAGATACTAAGTCGCCGAACGGCATCCGCTCAAGACCGCCCGACGAGAAGTCCAGCGGTCGAGTGGAGGGGCTCGCGTACCGCTGGGCGGCCGTCCTCGTCGAGACGGATGACAACGTGCCGGTTCCACCGGTCGTCGGTAAGCGGGTGGTCGGAGCGCCAGTGACACCCACGGCTGTCCTCGCGGGTGAGCGCTGCCGCGACGACCGTGCGCGCCACCGTCGCCAGGGGCCCGTCGCCCGCCGAGTCGAGCTGGTCGGCGGCGGTTTGCAGGCCGGCGCCGTCGCGCCGGATACCGGCGTACTCGGTCAGGAACGCCCGGATCTTGTCCGGTTCGCGGTCCTGGCCCAAGGTCAGCCGGGTCGGCTCTCCGTACGACGTCGCGGGCAGGTCGAGGGTAAGCGCCGTCGCGACCCGCCGCCCGAACACCAGGCCCTCGAGCAGGCTGTTCGATGCCAGTCGGTTGGCCCCGTGGACACCGCCGCCCGCGGCCTCGCCCACGGCGTACAGTCCCGGGACATCGGTGGCTCCGTCGCGGTTCGTGCGGATTCCGCCGCAGAGGAAGTGTTCGGCCGGGGCGACCGGGATCGGCTCGCGGAGCATGTCGACGCCGATCCGCCGGCACGACGCGAGGACGGTCGGGAACCGCCGGCGGATGGTGTCCTCCGGGATCGACCGGGCGTCCAGCCACACGTACTCACACCCGTCGCGCCGCATCGTCGCCTCGATCGCCCGCGCGACGACGTCCCGCGGAGCGAGGTCGGCACGCGGGTGTATGTCGGGCATGATCCTGCGGCCGCGCAGATCACGCAGTACGCCGCCTTCACCGCGGACCGCCTCGGTGACCAAGGGCAGCTGACCCGTGGTCTCGCCGGTGAAGAGCGCGGTCGGATGGAACTGCACGAACTCCATGTCGACCAGCGACGCCCCGGCCTGCAGCGCCAGCGCGATGCCGTCGCCGCGGACGGAAGACGGATTCGTACTGGCCAGATAGGCGTTGCCGATCCCACCGGTGGCCAGTACGACGGCGCGAGCGTCGATCTGGTTGACGTCGCGGCCCTTCTCGAGGAGTACGCCGGTGACGTGTCCGGAGCCCGACTTGACCAGACCGACGACGCGGCCAGTCACCGTACGGACGCCGGCGAGCTGCACGGCCTCGTGCAGTGCCCGATGAACCTCGGCGCCGCTGGCATCACCACCTGCGTGGACGACCCGGTGGCGATCGTGACCACCTTCGAGGGTTCGTGACAGCGAACCGTCGGCGTTGCGGTCGAACCGCGCGCCCAGGGCGATCAGCTCGGCGAGGCGCTGCGGACCCTCTTCGACCAGTGCCCGGACGTTGCGCGGGTCGCAGAACCCCGCGCCGGCGATCTCGGTGTCGTGGGCGTGGTCGAGCGGGTCGTCATCGCCGTACGCGGCGGCGATCCCGCCCTGTGCCCACGGCGTACTCCCGGAACCGGCACTGACGAGGAGTACGTTCCGCGTCGCGGCCAGGCCCAGCGCGGTGGACAGGCCGGCTACTCCGGTGCCGATGACGACGACGTCAGCGGATCGTCTCACCGAGCACCACCGGGCTTGCCGATGGCAACCATCCGCTCGACCGACTGCCGGGCCCGTTCGGCCACGTCGAAAGGCACGTGGACCTCGTCGCGGCCCTCGCGGAGGCACCGCAGCAGCAGCTCGGGCGTGATCATCTTCATGAAGCGGCACGAGGCCTTCGGGTTCACCGGCCGGAATGTCGTGTGCTGGTTGACCTTGCGCAGCTGATGGAGCATGCCGATCTCCGTCGCGATCAGCGCCGTCTTCGCCGTCATGTCGCGGGCGGCGCCGAGCATCCCGGAGGTGGACAGGATCCGGGTCCGGTCCGCGGGCAGGTCACCGACGCCGGCAAGCCAGACCGCCGAGGACGCGCAGCCGCACTCCGGATGCACCAGAATCTCCGCCGCCGGATCGGCCTCCACCTGCTCCCGCAGATCGGCCGCGCTGATCCCGGCGTGGACGTGGCATTCACCCATCCAGACGTGGATGTTGTCGCGCCCGGTCTGCCGCCGTACGTGGTTGCCGAGGAACTGGTCGGGCAGGAACAGGATCTCCTGGTCCGGCGGGATCGACTCCACGACGGCCACCGCGTTCGACGACGTGCAGCACACGTCGGCTTCCGCCTTGACCGCCGCGCTGGTGTTGACATAGGCAACCACCGCGGCACCGGGATGCTCGGCCTTCCAGCTCCGCAGCTGATCGGCGTCGATCGTGTCGGCCAGCGAACATCCGGCCTGGGCCGTGGGGATCAGTACGGTCTTGTCCGGACTGAGCAGCTTCGCGGTCTCGGCCATGAAGTGCACGCCGCAGAAGACGATCGTCGACGCGGCGGTGGTGGCGGCGATCCGCGACAGTTCGAGCGAGTCGCCGACGTGATCGGCCACATCCTGGATCGCGGGGTCCTGGTAGTTGTGGGCGAGGACGACCGCGTTCTGCTCGCGGGCCAGGCGGCGTACCTCTTCCTGCCAGGTCGTCGCAGTGCTCTGGGCAACGGACATTGCCTGTTCCCTTCCTTCTAGTTTTCGCCTAATAGGCGATAACTGGTCTGACGGTACCATCGGCGACATGCCCATGGCCAAGAAAAGTGATCCGGTCAACATCCCCAGCTACCCGCACGAGGTGCTGGCCGTGGTGCTGTCCGTCCGTGACGGACATCTGTGCGTTCTGCTGTGGCGGCGCGGACAGAGCCCGTTCCGGTACCGCTGGGCGCTGCCCGGGGGAGGCGTGCAGCCCACGGAACGGCTCCGGGAGGCGATCACCGGTCATCTCGCGGCGAAAGTCGACGTCCGTGATGTCGCCCATCTGGAGCAGTTGGCGACCCACAGTGCGATCGATCGTGATCCGCGGGCGCGGGTGCTCGCGACCGCGTACCTCGGGCTGGTTCCGTCCGACGTACGGCCGAATCTGCCGGACGACACCGCGTGGCATCGGGTGGACGAGTTGCCGCGTACGGCGTTCGACCACCACTACTTCATCGATGCCGCCGTTGCGCGTTTGCGGGCGAAGTTGTCGTACACGAATATCGGGTTCGCACTGGCTCCGGCTGAGTTCACCATCGCCGAGTTGCGCGATCTGTTCAGCGCGGCCCTGGGCTATGAGCTCAGCGCGACCAATCTGACCCGGGTGCTGACCCGGCGACAGGTGATCGGCCAGACCGAGCGGACCGCCCGGCCGGGACAGTCCGGTGGGCGGCCGGCGGCGGTTTACAAGTTCGTGGCCCGCGAGTTGACGGTGACCGACCCGTTCGCCGTACTGCGCCCACCTCGATGATCCGACTGCTGACGCTCGAACGGGCTGATCAGCAGGCTGGTGTCGAGCGCCGGCGCCGAGTGCGTCAGTGCACCGACCGACAGGGCGTCGACTCCGCTGGCGGCGATGTCGGCGACAGTCTCGAGACTGATGGTGCCCGAGGCCTCGAGCCGGCAGCCGGACCCGGATGCGTCGCGCTGCTCGATCACTGACCTCATGACGTCGATGGACATGTTGTCCAGCATGATCCAGTCGACTTGGCAGTCCATCGCCTCGTAGGCCTCGGCCAAGGTGGTGACTTCGACCTCTACGGCTAGGTGCTGGCCGGTCGCAGCCATACCGTCGCGGACACTTTGGACGGCCGGGCGGACGCCACCTGCGGCTGCCAAGTGGTTCTCCTTCAGCAGCACCATGGCGTTGAGGTCGAGCCTGTGGTTGGTGCCGCCGCCACAGGTCACCGCGTACTTGTCGAGCGCGCGGAGGCCTGGTGCCGTCTTGCGAGTATCGAGGAGTTTGACGTTGTGGTTGCCGATGGCGCCCACGAACGCGGAGGTCAGCGTGGCAATACCCGACATCCGCTGAACGAAGTTCAACGCTGCCCGCTCACCGGTAATGATCGACCGCGCCGGCCCACTGATCCACGCCATCACCTGCCCAGGCCGGACCTCGTCGCCGTCGACCACCGCCGCCCGCACCGTGACAGAAGTGTCGACCGCGTCGTACACACCTTCCACCAACGCGAGCCCCGCCACCCGCCCCGCCTGCTTCGCAATCATCGCAGCCTCGACGCGCACGCCCGCCGGGACGCTCCACTGCGTGGTCACATCGCTCTCCGCATGATCCTCGTCCAGCGCGGCACGAACGGCTGCCCGGATGGTCTCGATCGCCAGGTCCATGAGTCATCTCTCGATTCAGGTAGTTTTCGCTCTATAGGCGATAACTCCTGAAACGCTACCACGAAGTCAGGGCGTCGCGCTCGAGTTGTTGGATCACCTCGAGAATGAACTCGCCAAGTACGGCGAGTACTCACGGTTCGGCGAGCTGGTGCCGGCCGATGACCTCCGAGCGCGTCTCCTGGTCGTGAGCCAGGGAATCCACGACCAGTACGACCGTCTGGAGGCGGAAGCCACCTTCCGTATCAACGTCGCCATTCCCATGGTCGCTTTCGCCGTGGTGCTCTCTGCCAGCACCCCGGACCCCGATTGGCGTACCAAGCTGGCAACGGTCGTCGTGGTCGCGTTGGCGGCCCTGATCTTCGCCCAGGGGATACAGAAGCATCGCCTGTCCCACGGCGTGCTGATGCGCGCCGTCCTGGCGGACCTCGTCGACCACCCGTCGATCGTCAGAGCACGCCTGATGGCCGACGAGTACCCGTGCACGGGCGAGGAGGAGCAAGCCCGTTTGGCCGACATGCGCAGCTTCATGCGGCACGAACTGGCGGAGCTCTCCAGGGCCCACTCCATGAAGGCTGCCGCCGACGAACAAGACGACCCGTCTGCCGACCGACCAGCGACCAGACCCAGATCCCGTCGCAGAGTAGCTACCGACAGAGTCAGGGTTTGAGGGCTCGGGTGGCGTAGTAGCCGGGGAGCCAGCCGGCGGTGGCGTCGGCGTGGTGGGGGGCCTCTTCGAAGGCGGTGATGACGAAGCCGGCGGCTAGTTGGCCGCCTAGTTGCTCGGCCATTGAGTGGCTGTATTCGAGGGGTGCGTTCGGGCCCCAGAGGCGTTCGCGTTCCTCGGCGGGGACGTGGGTCAGGTCGCTGTAGGGGAGGCGGTGGCGGACGATCAGCTCGCCTCGGGTGTCCATGGCTTCGTTGTCGAAGAGGTAGACGTCTGGGTTCAGGAAGCCGCACAGGAGGGTGCCGCCTGGGCGCAGGACCCGGAAGCATTCGCGCCAGACGGGGGCGAGTTCGGGTACGAACAGGTTCGAGACCGGGTTGAAGACCAGGTCGAACGAGGCGTCGGCGAACTCTGACAGGTCGCGCATGTCGCCCAGTACGGTGCGGAGTTCCAGGCCGTCGCGGTCCGCGACCAGCTGGTCCTGGGCGAGCTGCCGTGGCGAGTTGTCGAAGACCGTGACCCGTGCGCCGGCTGCGGCGAGCGTTGGACCTTGCTGCCCGCCACCCGAGGCGAGGCAGAGAACGTCGACGTCGGCCAGGTCGGCGGGGAACCACGTCCGGTCGACCGGCTGGTACCCGATGAGTACGACGGACCAGTCGCCGGCGCGCGCCCGCGCGATGGTCTCGGGAGTGACCGGCCGCGACCACTCGTTGCCACTCTCAACCTGAAGGTCCCACGCCGCACGGTTGTGCGCTACCGGATCAACACTCACGCGCATACGGTAGCCCTCGCCGTCGAGAGCCGGCCCGTCGGCATCGCATCGTGACTGCTACTTGGTGCCGGTCGCGATGTTGATGGGGGCGGTGAGGGTGTGGACGGCGCGCTCGCGGAGCATGGCGTCGAGGACCTGGATGATGTCGTCGCGTTGGTGCCGGGTGAGGCCGGCGACCAGGTTGCCGGGGATGGGGTTGCCGCCGAGGGTCCAGTCCCAGAGTTGGCGGCCGCTCTTCACGGTGACGCGCTCCTGGTGCCCGGTGTCGACTGTGACGTCGTGCAGGCCTGCTTCGAGCAGTCGCCCGCGCAGGACGGCCGGGTCGGCGACCTGGAACTCGAGCAGGGGCTCGTCCTCCGGCGGGCCTTCGAAGCCGGGGACGACGGCCTGGGCCGCGCTGACGAAGAAGTGCAGGGCTTCGAACTCGTCCGGATTGCCGTAGGCAACGATCAGGATCCGGCCGCCGGGTTTCGTGACCCGGACCATTTCGCGCAGCGCCTGGGCCTGGTCCGGGACGAGCATGACGCCGAACTGCGAACCGCAGACGTCGAAGCTGTCATCGGGGAGGACCAGTGCGTGGCAGTCCATCACGCGTCCCTCGGCGTCCAGACCTTCGGCGGCGACGCGGGCTGTGAAGCGGTCGATCATCTTCGGTGACCAGTCGGTCGCGAGGACCTTCGCGCCGAGACGTGCGGCCGGAAGACTCAGGCCGCCGGTGCCCGCGGCGACGTCGAGGAAGGTGTCGCCGGGGTGCAGTGCTGCGATCCGGAGCGCGGCTTCCGCGAGGTCGGATTCGCCGGGCGCGACATGTTCGTCGTACTGGGCCGCGATCACGTCCCACGCCGCCACCGGACTGGTCTGTAGGTCGGTCATCATCGTCTCCTTTCGAGGATGAGATCGACACTAGGCGGCCGGCCCGACGGGCGGCATCGGTCGAACGACCCACGGACGGACCGGAGCCCGTGGGTACTTCATCGCACCTGGATCAGGTGGTGCTCGTACGCGTACGCCGTGGCCGCCGCCCGGGACTGTGCTCCGGTCTTGGTGAAGATGTTGCTGACGTGCCGGGCGATCGTCTTCTCCGCCAGACCGAGTTCTCGCGCGATGCTCCGATTCGTCTTCCCCGCCGCGAGCAGGTTCAGTACCTCTTCCTCCCGCGCGGTCAGGCTCCTGTGGACTGGGCGGGCGAGCCGTTCGAGGTCGGGGACCGCGCCCAGTTCCTCGAAGGTCTTCCGTGCGGCCGCGGTTTCCAGGGCCGCCGTTTCCGGGTCCCCGAGCTCGTCGCAGGCGGCGCCGATGAGCACCCGGACGCGCGCCGTTTCGTACGGCGCGTTCAGTGCGCGCCACGTCGTAGCGGCTGCGCGGAGGGTCCGGAGCGCCGCGCCCGGCTCGCCGTCGGCGAGCAGCACGGCGCCGAGCGCGGCGTCGGCCACCGCGTGCAGGTACGGCGCATCCATGAGGTCGGCGTACGCCTTCAGCCGGCTCGCGTACCCCCGTGCCGACTCGACGTCACCGGAGGCCAGCAGCGTCTCGACGTACGCCGGCATGATCCGTGATCGCGCCGGCGGATCGTCGGCCTCGCTCAGTGCGCGCGCGAGGATGCCGAGGGCGATGTCGATTCGTCCTTGCGCCAGCCGGAGCAACGCGAGACCGGGTTCGGGCGAGCGGCCCGCTTCGTTGGCCTTGCGGAAGCTCTTCTCCGCCTCGGGGAAGTCGCCTCGCAGCCGCTGCAGCTCGCCGAGCTGGTAGTACGCCGAACCGAGCGTGTCCCATTTGACCGAGCCGGACAGGTGCTCGCAGGCCTGCCGTGCAGCCGCGACGGCCTCCGGCCAAGAGCCGTCCAGCTGCATCAGTTCACAGCGGTGAACCAGGCAGTTGCCCCGGAACGGAACGAGCTCGGGCTGGGCATCGCACCACCGGGTCAGCGCCTCGGTCCACTCTCTGGCGCGGCGGAGGTCGAACACATCCGAGCAGCCGGCGATCACGGTGCAGTACGCGATACCGGCGTACATCGGCGACACCTCGCCGGAGGTGACGCCGGCCATCACCTCGTCCAGCAACGCCATCCCGGCCCGGGCGTCGCCTTGCAGAACGAGGCTCATTCCGTCGCCCAGGCGGGCCATCGCGAGCAGGTCGGTGTCGCCGCACCGTCGTCCGGCCGTCGCGCCGTCGGCGAAGGCCGGCTGCGCCTTGCCGAACTCGCCGTTCCACATCCAGACGAACGCATTCCAGGTACGCAACCAGGCGCGCTCCGGACTGTCGCCGCATCCTTCCAGCGCACGCTCGCCGCGCGCGAACCAGCCCATCGCGGGTGCCGCCGCCCCGCGGAACAACAGCCCTGCGCCGATCTGTACGGCGTACTTGGCGGCGCGCGTCGGTTCGTCGCGACGGAGCGCCGCGTGGTGTGCACGCGTCCACGCGCTGGTCGACTCCTCATCGTGACCGGACAAGTACGCCGAGAGCGCGAGACTCTCCAGGTCGGAGAGCTCGAGTGGCATCGCCGCGTCCGCTGCGGCGAAGTCCCGGTACGCACTCGCCCACAGACGCCGGGCGAAAGCCTCCCGCGCCTGATCGAGCACCCCGCTCGCCGTCACAGCCTCAGTGTGCTCCAGAGGCTTCAGAGATCACAGGCCAGTCTGGCGTCGGTCGCACGATGTCCCCGATCACCGGCGGCTGATGGACCCGTGCGGCCGGCCAGCGAGAGTCTGCGAGACATCAGAAGGGCTTCGCGGCTGCGGTGATGGCGTTGATTGCGCCGGAGATGCGTTGCGCCGCCTGGTCCGGGTCGGGTTGGCCGGCGTCGAGCCACGCCATGACGGCCTCGAGGACCAGGGTCGGGATCAGGCTGGTCGCCCAGTCCCGCCAGGGGCCGGTGGGGATCTCGCCGGTCAGGTGCCGGTCGGCGATCTGCGTTGCGCCGGTCCGGATCTGGTCGATCACGTCGGCGAACTCGGGTTCGCGGGTCGCGTGCCGGAACAGCAGCCGGAAGCCGTCCGGGTCGGCGGCGGCTGCGCGGAGGAGCGTCGCAATGGCGTCGTCGCCGTACTCGCCGGTGCCGACGGTGTCGGCGAGCCGCAGACAGGCTCGGTCGAGGACCGCGCGGTACAGGTCGGACTTCGAGGCGAAATGCCGGTACACGATCACGTGGGTGATTCCGGCCTCCGCAGCGACGTCGTCGAGCCCGGTGGAGGCGTAGCCGGCCCGCGCGAACGCACGGGTGGCCGCACCGAGGATCTGTTCGCGCCGCTCGGCCCGCGGAAGGCGCCGGGCAGGTGCGCGGGTCTCTCGATCCACAGTCATCCTCTCTTGTTAAGGATGGATTCTACATCTACGGTTGTTTAAGTCGGCTTTTACAACCGGAGGTTCCCATGTCTGAGCTCGCCCAGCTTCCGTTCGAGCAACCGCACCCGCTCGACGCCGCCCCGCAACTTCGTGAGCTTCAGGCGAACGGCGTGATTCACCGCATCAGGACCGCCGTCGGCGACGAGGCCTGGCTCGTCACTGGTCACGCACAGGTCCGGGAACTGCTCGATGACGCCCGACTCGGGCGTGCTCACCCGGCCCCCGAGACCGCGGCACGGACCGGCGAGTCAGCTCTGTTCGGCGGACCGCTCGGAAACTTCGACACCGAGCAGCTGGACCACGCCCGGATGCGATCTCTGCTTCAGCCCCATTTCAGCGCCCGTCGGATGCGGGCGCTTCGGCAGCGGATCGAAGCGCTGACCGCGCGACTCGTCGACGAGTTGGTGGCGCACGGGCCGCCGGCCGATCTGCACGCGGGGCTGGCGGTACCGCTGCCGATCCTGGTGATCTGCGAGTTGCTCGGCGTTCCGTACGAGGACCGCGACCAGTTCCGGGCGTGGACGGCCGATGCGGGGAACATCCACGATCGCGCCCGCTCCGAGCGAGGGCTCGGCGAACTGTTCCGCTACGGGCTGGGGCTCGTCACCCGCAAACGGGAGCGGCCCGGTGACGACGTGATCTCAGGTCTGTGTGCCACCGAGGGCGTGTCCGACGCCGAGGCCGCGGGTCTGTCGATGGCCCTGTTGTTCGCGGGGCACGAGACGACGGTTGTCCAGATAGGGCTCGGCACGCTGCTTCTGCTCGAGAACCCGACGCAGTGGCGGGCGCTGACCCGCGACCCCACGGTGGTCCCGGATGCCGTCGAGGAGATGCTGCGCGCACCGGCGAAAGGCGGCGGTGGCATCCCGCGCTATGCACGTACGGACTTCGAGATCGAGGGTACGACGGTCCGCGCCGGCGAGCTGGTGCTGCTGGACAACGGTGCTGCGAACCACGATCCGGCCGTGTTCACCGATCCGGACCAGGTCGACGTCACCCGGAAGGCGGGGGCTCATCTCACCTTCGGGCACGGCGCGCGGTACTGCATCGGCGCACCACTGGCCCGGATCGAACTCCAGACCGTTCTCACCCAGTTGGCCGAACGCCTCCCAGCCCTGAGACTCGCTGTCGACATCGGCGACCTCGAGCTGCGACGCGACACGCTGACCGGAGGCCTGACCGAACTGCCCGTGCGATGGTGATCGTGTCGGTTTCACGGTGACGAAAGCCCTTCACGTAGTGGTCATGCGGTGCGTGGCTCGGTCGGTGTCGCCGGGTGTACGACGGGTAGCCCGGCGTCCTGCCAGGCCTGGAATCCGCCCTCGACGTCGGTGCTGCGGAGCAACCCGAGGTCCCGGAGGGAGTCGGCTGCGAGGCTCGAGGAGTAGCCGCCTTCGCAGAGCACGATCCACTGGATGTCGGTGGACACCGCCTCGGGAATGCGCGAGGCGCAGGCCGGGTCGAGTCGCCATTCGAGGTGGTTGCGCTCGATCACGATCGCGCCGGGTACCTCGCCGGCCGCCCGGCGCTGGTACTCGGGCCGGGTGTCCACGATGTACGCCGTACCGTTCCGGACAGCCTCGAACGCCTGAACAGGCGTGAGGCGGGGGAGCCCAGCCTGGACCTCTCGCACCCGCTCGTCGATAGCCATCAGATCCCCTCCGATCCGGGCGGCGGTTCCGAGTCCGTCTGGTAAATCATCGCGTCCCCCTCGGAAGCGTGCCCGTACGACGAGGGTGCGTCTCGTACATGCGCAGCGCAACGACCAGACCCGAGAACGCGGTCACAGCCGCGACCACCCAGACCGCTGCGCGCACGCCCCAGACGTCAGCGATCATGCCGGCGAGGATCGCGCCGATCGCGAAGCCGCCGTCGCGCCACAACCGGTAGACGCCGACGGCCCGCGCTCTCCAGGCCGGATGAGCGACGTCGCCGATGCTGGCGAGCAGGGTGGGATAGACCATGGCGGTGCCGATGCCGAGCAGTACTGCGGCCGACGCCCAGACGGTGAACGAGCTTGCTGCCGCGATCACGGCCAGCGCCGCGGCTTGGACGAGCATGCCGGCGGTGATCAACTGCTTGCGCCCCCAGCGGTCGGACAGCGGGCCGGTGACAAGTTGCCCGAGGCCCCAAACGGCCGGGTAGAGGGCGGCGAGGATCCCGATGCGCGCCACCGAGAGTCCCGCGGTGCTGAACAGGATCGGGAACAGCCCCCAGGCGAGTCCGTCGTTGAGGTTGTTGACCATCCCCGCCTGGCTGGCCGAGGAGAGCGCCGGCTCCGTGAGGCTGGTACGGGTGAACACTTCCCGGTCGGTCAGTTCACCGCGACGTTCGTGTTGTGCGGCCTCGAGGTGCGCATGATCGCGCGTCTCCCGCACGGCGAACACGGACAGCCCGAGGCCGAGAGCGGCGTACGAGAGTCCGAGCAGGAACGGTGCCGGTCGGAGTCCGTGCTGTGCCGCGAGGTAACCCGTTGCGAGGGCGGTCGCCGCGACCGCGACGTACCCGGCGGCCTCGTTCAGTCCCATCGCGAGGCCGCGTCGCTCGGGACCGGCGAGGTCGATCTTCATGATGACCGTGGTCGACCAGGTGAGGCCCTGGTTGATGCCGAGCAGGACGTTGGCCACGATCACCCAGGCCCACGACGGCGCCCAGATCAGCAGCAGCGGAACGGGGAGGGCGATCAGCCACCCGGCCAGCAGGACGGGTTTCCTGCCGAACCGGTCCGACCAGGTGCCGGCGAAGTAGTTCGTCGCTGCTTTGGTCAGCCCGAAGGCCAGCACATACGTGAGCAGGAAGGTGTAGCCGGTCAGGTGGAACGTCTGCTCGGCGAGCAACGGGAGGACGGTGCGTTCCTGGCCGAGCATGCCGCCGACGAGCGCGTTGACCGCGACGAGCAAGCTGAACTGCGCGAGGTTCGCGCGGATCCCGAGCCGCATCAGGTCGCCAGGCGCCGTCCGGTCGCGGCCGCCCAGTCGTCGGCGCCGCCGATGAGTACGGCGAGGTCGCGATGCCCGGCGCGTTCGAGCACACTGGCCGCGCTCATCGCGCGTTCACCGTGTCCGCACATCACGATCGTCGGCTCCCGCCGTACCTCGTCGGCGCGGTCCGGGAGCGCTCCGAGTTCGATGTGCTGTGCGCCGGGAACGTGACCGGCGTCGTACTCGGAGTCCTGCCGTACGTCGAGAACCGCGCCACCGACCTGTTCCGCGCCGACGAGCCGGGTGCGGGTCAGTTGCCCGTCCCAAGCAGCGATCGCAACCTCACCGGCGAAGCGGTACCCGATCTTCGCCGCCTGCCAGGCGATCTCATCGGCGTCCTGATCGGTGCCTCGGACAACGATCAGCGGCCGCTCGTCCGGCACCAGCCAGCCCAGCCAGGATGCGAACGCCGCCCGGAACGGGATCGACAACGCGCCTGGTACATGCCCTGCCGCGAAGTCCCGCGTCGGGCGTACGTCGATCCACTCGGCTCCTTCACCGAGCATCGTCCGGACCTTGTCCACGGCGAGTGGTTCAAGAGCGGGAGCGCGGTCGGGCAACGGACCTCGCCGGTTGAGCTCCGCGAGTCGGAGGAAGTACGGCGGGAAGCTGCCGAGCGAACCGAGCAGCGCCGCCACGAACTCGTCCTCGCCGTCGACCTGCAGCAACGGATTCGTCGCCCGTTCCCGGCCGATCGTGCTGAGCCGGTCCGCGCCGGGCGGGGCCGAACAGAACGAACCGGCTCCGTGCGTCGGCCACACCGCGACGTCGTCGGGCAGTTCGAGAAGGCGTTGCAGCGACGCGTACTGCGCGCGAGCCAACGACTCCGTCCGGTCGGGGGAGACGAGATCGGTCCGCGCCGCCGCGCCGACGATGAGCGACCCGCCGGTGAAGACGCCCAGCGGGCGCTCGCCGTCCAGGAGCACGAACGAGAGATGCTCGTGCGTGTGGCCCGGCGTACCGAGGGCTCGCAGCCGCAGACCTCCAAGGTCGACCTCGTCGCCGTCGCGTAGTCCGCGATGTCCGAAGGTCCGCCGCCCTGCCTCCGAGGCCAGCACCTCAGCGCCCTGCATCGCGGCGAGCCGACGCGCACCGGACAGGAAGTCCGCGTGCAGGTGCGTGTCCGCTGCGAACGCCACGGTCAGCTCTCGCCGCTCGGCCGCAGCGCCGACCGCCCGCAGATCGAGACTCGCGTCCACGACCAGCGCCCGGCCGTCGTCGAGGTCGACGAGGTACGACGAGTTGCCGAGTCCTTCGTCCACAAGGGGTACTACGGTCATCAGGCCGCCTATTCAAGAGACTACTTGAATAAGACGCCGGACTCTGGGTTATTGTCAAGAGAAGACTTGAATATGCTGGTCGGGAGGCTGGGCATGGGTGATCACGCGGCGAAGGCGCGACTGTTCGACGCTTTGTCCGAGGTGGCGAAGGCGTTGGCGAACGGCCGCCGGGCCGAGCTGATCGACGTGCTGGCCCAGGGGGAGCGATCGGTCGATGAGCTCGCTGCCGAGATCGGACAGACCGTTGCGAACACCTCGCACCACCTGCAACGGCTCCTGCGCTCCGGACTCGTCCGCACTCGCCGGTCCGGAACGCACATCTACTACGCGCCGGCGAGTCCGGCGGTCGTCGCGTTGTGGGTGTCGCTGCGGGCGGCCGCCGAGGAGCATGTCGCTGGACTCGAGCAGCTCACGCGGGACTATCTCGGTGACCGTACGGCGCTGCAGACCATGACCCGCGATGAGTTGACGACGCGCCTGCGGACCGGCGATGTCGTCGTACTCGACGTCCGGCCGGCACCGGAGTTCGCGGCTGGGCACCTGCCTGGTGCGGTCTCGTTGCCGATTGACCAACTGCGCGAACGTCTCGGTGAGGTCCATGGCGGCGACGATGTGGTCGCGTACTGCCGTGGTCCGTACTGCGTGTACGCCGACGAGGCCGTTCGGATGCTCAGCACTGCCGGCCGAGCTGCATACCGTCTTGAGGACGGGTTTCCGGAGTGGTCGTTGGCGGGCCTGCCGGTCGAACGTTAGCCGCGCCTCGGCGCCGGTCAGAGGCCGGCGGCTGCGGGTGCGGACAGCAAACTGGAGAGCCAGGTCAGGCGCTCAGGCAGCGGCCAGTAGTAGACCCAGGTGCCGCGACGCTCGCAGTCGACCAGGCCGGCCTCGCGGAGAACTTTCAAATGGTGCGAGATCGTCGGGCCGCTCACCTCGAAGTGCGGCGTGATGTCACAGACGCAGATTTCGTCGCCGGCCGAGGCGATGATCGACATCAGCCGGAGCCGGATCGGGTCCGCGAGGGCCTTGAAGACCGCGGCGCCGTCGGCCGCTTGCGCCGGGTCAAGGGCGGCCTCGGAGATCGGCGTGCAGCAGCCGGTGAGCACCTGCAGCTCCTGTTTCGACATATGTCTATCTTGACTCTTATCGAATCAAGAGGCAATCTGCTGATTAGATGAACTTCTAGACAGCACGGAGGATGATCGTGACAGAGCCGGTGGTAGTCATCGGAGCAGGCCCGGTGGGACTGGCCGCGGCGGCGCACCTGGCCGAACGCGGAGTCGAGTTCCGGGTTCTGGAGTCGGGTCCGAGCGTGGCTGCGGCGATCGACGAATGGCGGCACGTCAAGCTGTTCAGCCCGTGGCGCTACGACATCGACGACGCCGCGCGCCGGCTGCTCGAGCAAGGCGAGTGGACCGAGCCCGACCTGGACGCGTTGCCGACCGGCGGCGACCTGATCGACGAGTACCTGGCCCCGCTGGCGAAGACGCTCGGCGACAAGGTCCAGTACGGCGCTGAGGTGGTCGCAGTCACCCGCGTCGGGTACGACCGTATCCGTACGGCGGGCCGTGAGTCGGCACCGTTCCTGGTGCGGCTGGCGGACGGGGAGGAGATGATCGCGTCGGCGGTGATCGACGCGGCCGGTACCTGGCGGCGGCCGAACGTTCTCGGTGCGTCGGGCATCCCGGCGCGCGGCGAGGCCGAGGTCGCGGACGCCATCTCGGCTGCGCTCCCGGACGTCCTCGGGCGCGATCGTGAACGCTTCGCGGGTCGGCGTACGGCCGTTGTGGGCGCTGGGCACTCGGCGGCGACGACGCTGCTGGAGCTGGGTGAGCTGGCCGAGCATGAGCCGGGAACGGAAGTCATTTGGGTCGTTCGTGGCACGGACCAGGCGCGGACGTACGGCGGCGGCGAGGCCGACGAACTGCCTGCGCGTGGCGCGTTGGGCGCCCGGTTGAAGAAGCTGGTGCAGTCGGGGCGGGTGCAGCTGGTGAGCAGCTTCCGGACCGAGTCGATAGGGCGTACGGCGGACGGCCGCGTGGCGCTGACGGCAGGCGACCAGCAGGTCGTTGTGGACACGGTGGTGAACTCCACCGGGTTCCGGCCGGACCACGCCATGGTGGGTGAGTTGCGGCTCGACCTGGACCCGATCCTGGGCTCGACGCGGGCGCTGGCGCCGTTGATCGACCCGAACAAGCACTCCTGCGGTACCGTCCCGCCGCACGGCGTCGACGAGCTGACGCACCCGGAGCCGGGGTACTACGCGGTCGGTGCGAAGTCGTACGGCCGGGCGCCGACGTTCCTGCTGGCGACCGGGTACGAGCAGGCTCGCTCGGTCGTCGCGGCGCTGGCCGGTGACTGGGAGGCCGCGCGGGACGTCCAGCTGAACTTGCCGGAGACCGGTGTGTGCTCGTCGAACCTGGCGTACGGCGACTCCGCCGACGAGGCCGCGGGTGGCTGCTGCGGCCCGGCCCCGGTCAGCATCGAGGCCCCGGTGACCCGCGGGCTGGCGACCGGGATCAGCGGTGGCCTGCTCACAGTCGTCGAGGCCGAGCAATCCGGCTGCTGCAACTGATGACCACAACTCCAGGTCTGACCACCAGCGCGGCGGTCAGACCTGGACGGCTGGTCGGAGTGCTCGCCGTCACCCAGACCGTCGGGTACGGCGTGCTCTACTACGCCTTCAGCGTGATCCTCGGCCCGATGAGCAACGACCTGGGAATCTCACACACCACGGCCGCCGGCGCGCTGACGATCGCCGTCCTGGTGGCAGGTCTGTTGTCGATACCGGTAGGACGCCGACTGGACGCCCGCGGCGGGCACGGGCTGATGACGGCCGGATCGATCATCGGGTCGCTGGCCGTGCTCGGGTGGTCGCACGTCCACAACGCCGTCCAGTTGTACGCCGTGTTCGCGCTGATCGGTGTGGCGTCGGCGATGGTGCTGTACGAGCCGGCGTTCGCGGTGGTCGTGGCGGCCACAGAGCCTGCACGGCGGGCGAAGGCGCTGCTGGGGATCACACTCGTCGCGGGGTTCGCGAGCTCGATCTTCATCCCGCTGACCGGTCGGCTGGTCGACCGGATCGAGTGGCGGCAGACCCTCGTCGTACTGGCGATCGCGCTCGCGCTGACCGTCCCGCTGCACGGCTTCGGGCTGCGGCACGTCTCCGCTGCTGGACATCACGAGCGACGGTTGCGGGCATCGCCGGCGTGGGTTCTGCGGGATCCCGCGTTCTGGTTGCTCGCAGCAACGTTCGTCCTGCACGGTGCGGCGCTGGCCGTGATCGCCGTACATCTCGTGCAGTACCTGATCAGCCTCGGCCACCCGGCCGTGGTTGCCGCGACCCTTGCCGGCCTGCTCGGGCTGCTGTCGGTGACCGGCCGGGTCGTCACCACCCTGTCCACGAGATGGTTGCCCATGGCGACGATCGTCGGAATCGTCCTCGTCGGTCAAGGTGTGGCGATGTCGCTGCTGCCCGTCGTGGGGCGCGACCTGCCCGGAGCGATCGCGTGCCTGGTGCTGTTCGGTCTCGGTTTCGGGGTGGCGTCGATCGCGACTCCCGTGATCCTTCTCGAGAGGTACGGCGCGACCGGGTACGGCACGATCGCGGGCACGCTGGCCGCGCCGATCCTGATCGCGAAGGCCACCGCACCGCTGGGCGGGGCGCTGCTCGCCGCCGCGCTCGGGTACCGAACCCTGGTCCTGCTGGTCGCAGCATCCTGCGCGGTCGCGGGTCTCCTCCTGTTCCTCACCCAGCGGCTGCCTGTGGAGGCGCGGTCAGAGCAGGGTCTTTCAGTATGACCGCGGCTCAGTCGCAGCAGCCGTCGCTGCAGGTGCCTTCGCCGCAGCTGCAGCCCGCAGGGCCTGTGCTCGCGATGGGGGAGCAGCAGCCTTCGCCGCGCCAGGCCTCGATGCCCTCCCGTACGGCGACCGCGGCGATGACGAGGCCCGCGATCGGGTCGGCCCAGCCCCAGCCGAGGGTCGCGTTCAGTACGAGACCGATCAGCAGGACAGCGGACAGGTACGTACAGAGCAAGGTTTGCGTCGAGTCCGCGACGACAGCGTTCGAGCCGAGGGCTTTGCCGGTACGGCGCTGCGCCCAGGACAGGAACGGCATGACGATGAGGGAAGCGATCGCGAGCCCGATACCGACCGGCGACGTGTCAGGGTCGGAGCCGGTGATCAGGGTCCGGATCGACTCGAAGGCGACGTACGCGGCGAGCCCGAAGAACGAGAACGCGAGCAGCCGCAGCGCCTGCCGCTCCCGGGTTTCGGGAAGCCGGTGACGGAACTGCCACAAGATGATCAGCCCGCTGGAGACCTCGACGACCGAGTCCAGCCCGAAGCCGACCAGCGCGACGGATCCCGCGACCAGGCCGGCGCTGATGGCGATGACGGCTTCGATGACGTTGTAGGTGACCGATGCGCCGGCGAGCAGTTGAGCGCGACGGCTCAGCTTGCGGCGTTGCTCGGCATCTGTGGTCCAGGTGCTCGGGGGAGTAGGCGATATGTGCAGGGGCTGCGGCTCGCTCATCCCTGTGCCTCCACGCCGTAGACCGGGCAGAGGGCAACCGCGTCGCCGGTCAGACCGAGCAGTTCCTCGGCCGCCGACAGCAACCGCATGGTCGCTTCGGGGTGGGTCAGGCTGAACAGAGAGGCCCGGCCTTGCGGCCGCGAGTCCACGAGGCCGCAGTCCCGCAAGCAGGCAAGATGCTTGGACACCGTCGACTGGGCCAGGCCGAGATGCTCGGTCAGATCGACCACGCGGTGCTCACCGAGCGCGAGGTGCCGCACGATCGCTAGCCGGGACGCGTCGCTGAACCCGTGGAACAGGCAGGCCGCCACGCTCAGCGCGGCCGACTCGTCACCGTGCTCCAGCGTCGCATCGACCGGGTCCACTGTTATCGCCATATGACGATGCTAACGCCTGGTAGTGCTGATTGGAAGCCGGAGCGGACTGGAAGCCTGCAGTCATTGGTCGTCTTCTGCCGGCAGGTGGCGTCGCATGTGGATCGTCGTACCGGATGGGGTTCTGTCGACGTCTACCGAGTCTGTGAGGTTCCGGATCAGGGTCAGGCCGAGGCCGCCGGTGTGGCCGGTTGGGGTTCGCCAGTGGCCGTGGTCGCGGACGGTCAGTTCGACGGTGCCGTCGACGAGTCGTGCCTCGACCTGCATGTCGCCCGGTGACGTGCCGTACGCGTGGCTGACGGCGTTGCTGCAGGCCTCCCCGCAGGCGATCTCGAGCTCGCCGGCGATCTGGGCGTCGACGCCTGACTCGCGGAGCCAGCGGCGTAACGCGTGCCGTACTTGAAAGAGCATGCGTGCCTCGGCCGGTACTTCGAGCACCAGCGGTCTACCGGCCAGCACCAACGGCTGGAGCGCAACGAGTGCGATGTCGTCGGCGACCTGGTCGAGGTCCGGGAGGGTCGAGAGGAGATGGTCGCAGAGCGCTTCGAGGTCGGATCGCGCGACCGCGGATGCTTCGGCAAGCAGCCGGTCGAGGCCGTCCTGGATCGACCGTGTGCGCTTCTCGACCAGCCCGTCGGTGTAGAGCAGCAAGGTCGCTCCGGGCCGCAAGTGCAGCGTCGCCTCGGTGTAGTCCCATCGCGTGAGTACGCCGAGCGGTGGGGCCAGCCCGCCGTCCAGGTACCGCGCGTCCCCGTCGTCGATGAGGAGCGCGGGCGGATGGCCGGCGTTCGTGAACCGCATCGTGCCGTTGTCCGGGTCGTACAGGACGTAGAGCAAGGTCACCATCTCGGCCATGGGCAGCTCGCGAACCAGGTCGTGCAGGCCGTTCATCACCGCGACCGGTGCCGGATCGTGGACGGCGTACGCGCGGACCGCCATCCGCAGCTGTGCCATCGCCGCCGCGGCCTGCAGACCGTGCCCGGCGACGTCGCCGATCACGAGACCGATCAGGCCGCCGCGCAGCTGAATCACGTCGTACCAGTCGCCGCCGACATGCAGGTCCGCGGTCGCCGGTAAGTATCGGGCAGCCACTGCCACGCCGGGGATGGCCGCCAACCGGTCCGGGAGCAAGCTCCGTTGCAGGGTCTCCGCGATGTCATGCTCGCGCTGAGAACGTGCCTCCTCCAGGGTCAGCTGTTGCTGGGCGGCGTGCCGGTGCAGGATCTCGCGGCGCAGGCGGTCGTTGGTTGCGGTGAGCTGCGCCGTACGGGTCTTGACGCGCTCCTCCAGGTCGGAAGCCGCGGACATCAGCGCGCGAGCAAACCCCACCCGCTCGGTCACGAGCGCGGCGAGGAAGAACGACGTGAGCGCGACGGTGGCATTGAACGCCTGGAGCGTCAGCATCTGCTCCAGCAGCGACTCACCCGCGTAGGGTCCGAGCTCGTGGGTTGCCGACCAGGTCGCGATCAGTGAGGCGATCAGCGCGGCAGGAGCGGCACCGCGTAACTGCAGCCGCCACGAGGCCCAGCCCAGGCACGGCAGCACCAGGAACAACAGGGCCAGGTCGGTGGACGCAGTCCACAAGGCAAGGGCCGAGGTCAGTACGAGGATTGCCGCCGCCTCGAGCCAGCGCACGGCCGTCCACGGCTCGAGCTCCCAGAACAGTGGGATGCAGAGAAGGAACGGCGCGACGGCGAGAACGCCCATCGCGTCACCGGTCCACCACACCACCCACGCACCGGCCAGCCCACCGGTTCCTTTCGAGGAAATGAGCGCGATGGAGCCGATGGTCGCGCTGATCGTCATACTCCCCAGCGCACCGAGGAAGACGATCGCGAGCGCATCACGCCACCGATCCAACTGCCGGCGGAACCCGACGCGGTCGAGGACGTACGCCGCCACCAGCGGCGCGAGTGTGTTGCCCACGGCGGTGAACAGCGCGGGTACCGGGCCGGCGCTGATCGGCAGGTTCACGGCCAGAGCCGCGACTGCGACAGCCGGCCACATCGACCTTCCCAGAACCAGGAACGCTGCCAGCGCGATGCCGCTGGGCGGCCACAACGGCGTGACGTTCCGCTCGACCAGCGACAGGCCCAGCCCCAGACGTGCACCGAGATAGTAAGCCGCACCGACCAGAACAAGGGCCGCGGCAGTATGCCCCAGATCCGCTGGCAGACGCAGCCCGAATGCCTTGGAGCTCCAAGGAACCCCCTCGCGCCCACCCATGGCTCATAGCACGCTGGAAACCGCCCTACGTCAAGCCCGGAACGCGGTGCACTCAGCGGGGCGAGGGAGGTACTGGTGGTACCTGGAACGGCAGAGACTCCCTGCGCACGTGGTGCGGGTCTACGGTCGCGGCAGCGAACTGAGGAGGAAGAAGCATGCACACGCGTACGCTCGGCCAAGGGCTGGAGGTTTCCGCGGTTGGGCTCGGCTGTATGGGGATGTCGCAGAGTTACGGGCCGAACCCTGGTGATCGCGACGACATGATCGGTGTCATCCGGTACGCCGTGGAGTCTGCCGGCGTGACGTTCTTCGACACGGCTGAGGTGTACGGGCCGTACGTCAACGAGGAACTGGTCGGCGAGGCGCTGGCGCCGGTGCGGGACCAGGTCGTGATCGCGACCAAGTTCGGGTGGAACATCCAGGACGGCCGGATGGCGGGGACGAACTCACGTCCCGAGCAGATCCGGCGGGTCGCGGACGAGTCGCTGCAGCGGCTCGGGATCGACGTGATCGATCTGTTCTACCAGCACCGGGTCGACCCCGACGTACCGATCGAGGACGTCGCCGGTGCGGTCGCCGAGCTCGTGCGGGCCGGCAAGGTCCGGCACTTCGGGCTGTCCGAGGCCGGTGCGGAGACGATCCGCCGGGCGCACGCCGTACATCCGGTGACGGCTGTGCAGAGTGAGTACTCGCTGTGGACGCGGGACCCGGAGCCGGAGGTGTTGCCGGCGTGCGCGGAGCTCGGGATCGGGTTCGTGCCGTTCAGCCCGCTGGGCAAGGGCTTCCTGACCGGCACCGTGAGTACGTCGACCGAGTTCACCGCCGACGACATCCGCTCGCGGGTCCCGCGCTTCGAGGCGGGCAATCTCACCGCCAACGAGGCACTGGTCGCCTACGTCCGCGCCCTCGCCGAGCCGAAGGGTTGCACGCCCGGCCAGATCGCCCTCGCGTGGCTGCTGGCGCAGCACCCGTGGATCGTCCCCATCCCCGGAACCCGTCGGCGTCCGCGGGTCGACGAGAACACGGCCGCGACCCAGATCGCGCTGTCGGCCGACGAGATCGCCGACCTCGACGCGCTGGCCGCTCGGATCGGCGTCCAGGGGGACCGTTACAACCCAGCAGGCATGGCCATGGTCGGACTCTGAGTTTTAGGGTACTAGCGGGTAGTAGGAGTCCTCGGACGAGGAGGGATACCCGTGACGGCACAAACCCGGCAAGTTGGCGAGCGCGAGGCCCGAGAGGTCGCGGAGGCGGCCCGGGAGACCGAGTGGACCCGGCCGAGCTTCGCCAAGAAGCTGTACCTCGGCGACTTCGACCTGTCGCTGATCCACCCCCAACCGCACGCCGTCGCGGCGGACGACGCAGCACGCGGTGACGAGTTCATCGCCCGGTTGGCGGCGTACTGCGAGACCCTCGACGGCCTGCTGATCGAGCGGGAGGCGAAGATCCCGGACGAGTACGTGCGGGGACTCGCGGAGCTGGGGACGTTCGGCATCAAGATCCCCACCGAGTACGGCGGCCTGGGCCTGCCGATGTCGTACTACGGCAAGGCGCTGATGCTGGTCGCGTCGGTGCATCCGAGCGTCAGTGCGCTCGTCTCCGCGCATCAGTCGATCGGTGTGCCGGAGCCGGTGAAGATGTTCGGGACCGACGAGCAGAAGCAGCGGTTCCTGCCTCGGTGCGCGGCCGGCGCGGTGACCGCGTTCCTGCTCACGGAGCCCGATGTGGGTTCCGACCCGGCCCGGCTCGCGTCGACCGCGACGCCGACGGACGACGGTACGGCGTACCTCCTGGACGGCGTGAAGCTCTGGACGACGAACGGTGTGATCGCCGAGCTGGTCGTGGTGATGGCCCGCGTACCGGAGCAGGACGGCCGGCGGGGTGGCATCAGCGCGTTCGTGGTCGAGGCCGACGCGCCGGGAATCACGGTGGAGAACCGCAACGCCTTCATGGGGCTGCGCGGGATCGAGAACGGTGTCACCCGTTTCCACCAGGTCCGGGTGCCGGTCGAGAACCGGCTGGGTCGGGAGGGCGACGGCCTGCGGATCGCGCTGACCACGTTGAACACCGGCCGCCTGTCCATCCCGGCAACGACCACGGCGGCGGCCAAGTGGTGCCTGAAGATCGCGCGGGAGTGGTCCGCGGAGCGCGTCCAGTGGGGCCGGCCGATCGGGGCCCACGCGGCCGTGGCCGAGAAGATCTCGTTCATCGCGGCCACCACGTTCGCGCTCGAGGCGGTACTCGACCTGTCGGCGAACCTGGCCGACGCGGGCACCAAGGACATCCGGATCGAGGCGGCGCTGGCCAAGCTGTGGGCCAGCGAGATGGCCTGGCGGATCGCCGACGAACTCGTGCAGATCCGCGGCGGACGAGGCTACGAGACCGCCGACTCGCTCGCGGCCCGCGGCGAACGGGCAGTGCCGGCGGAGCAAATCCTGCGGGACCTGCGGATCAACCGCATCTTCGAGGGCTCGACCGAGATCATGCATCTGCTGATCGCCCGGGAAGCGGTCGACGCGCACCTGTCCGCGGCCGGCGACCTGGCCTCACCGGACGCCGACCTCCAGGCCAAGGCCCGGGCCGCGGTGAACGCGAGCGGGTTCTACGCCAAGTGGCTGCCGCAGCTCGCCGTCGGCAAGGGCTCCGATCCCAGGTCGTACCGTGAATTCGGGCCGCTCGCGAAGCACTTGCGGTACGTCGAACGCTCGTCGCGCAAGCTCGCGCGGCAGACGTTCTACGGGATGGGGCGCTGGCAGGCGAAGCTCGAGTACCGGCAAGGGTTCCTGGCCAGGATCGTGGACATCGGCGCCGAGCTGTTCGCGATGGCGGCCTCCTGTTCGCGCGCCGAGACGCTCCGCGGCCAGGACGCCGGCCGGGGCGAGTCGGCGTACGAGCTGGCGGCGGTGTTCTGCGAGCAGGCGCGGCTGCGGGTCGACCACCTGTTCGATCAGCTGTGGAGCAACACGGACGACGACGATCGACGGTTGGCGCGGCAGGTGCTCGACGGGAAACACAGCTGGCTGGAGGCCGGCATCGTGGATCCGTCCGAGGGAACCGGCCCGTGGATCGCCCAATGGCAGCCGGGCGAATCCACTACCGGCAACAAGTCCCGCCGCTACCGCTGATCAAGACACGAGTGAGGTCTGAACCGCGAGGCAATACGCTCTGATCAAGGGCGGCGTGGTGGCGGCGCTGTGGGCGGCGCGGGACAGCTCGGCGATGACCCAGTGGTCACCGGCCATCGCCTTCAGTTGCTCGTCGAGGGTCGCGTCTGGGATCGCCAGCAGTTCCGTCAGCGCCGCCTGCAGCTTCTGGCGTGCCAGCAGGATCTGGCGGGCGTTGTAGCGACCGAAGTTGCGGTAGGCAACGAAGCTCGCGGTATCGAAGAACTGGTTCAGGGTCGACTCCCGCGGATAGGTCGGGTACCGCTCGTGGAAGGCGAGCAACGCCGCGGGCATCTCCTTGGCCAGGCCGGGCTTGGCGTACCAGAGGACACCGACCGGGGTCTGGCCGGTGAAGGACCCGGCACCCTTGGTGAAGAACCCGATGTTGACGGTCCGGGGCGAGTACGCCGGGACGCGCGAACCGCTCGGCGCCGCCCGGAGCGGGTCGAGGCTGATGTCGATCCGGATGTCGCACTCGCTCGGGGCGATCGCGATCGCTTTGCCGAGCGAGCTGGTCGCGTCACCTGGACCGGAGTCGGCGTCGACGCAGACGATCTCGGTGATCTCGGGGATCCGGAGCAGCTCGACGAGTCCGGTGTTCTCCCAGTGGCCGCCGTCGGTGAGGTAGAGGTAGGGGTCGTCGAGGTCGTGGACCCCGAAGAACTCCTTGAACAGATAACCGAGCCCGGTCCGGGGGTACGCGAGGTCCGGCTCGTTCGCCAGACCGGCGGCTTCGAGCTGAGTGATGAAGCGTGGGTTGGCGATCCACACGCCGAGCCGGATGTTGAAGAACGCCAGCAGCATGCTGGTCGGACCGATCTGGTACCGGCCCATCGCGGGGGAGACCGCGGCGCTGGAGATGGCGACCGCCATCATCGTGGTGATCCGCTTGTGCATCTTCTGCCCGAGCCGGTCGAGCACTCGGGTCGATGCGGCGAACTGCAGCGTGTTGCCGCGCCCGTCCTGCGGCAGATGCAGGATGGTCCGCTCCGGGTCGAACGTCACACTCAGCGCCGGAGTGCCGTACCGGGTGCGGACCGCCCGCGAGGTCACCGTGCTCGTCGTGCACACCACCAGCGGCGTACGCACCGCTGTCGTGTCGTAGTTGAAGGCGGACAGGCCAGGTTCACGCTTGGCGTCGGGAGTGCCAGGGACATCGTTGTCGTACGGCTGCACCCGGAGCTCGCCCGGCGTCTGCTCGGTCCGGTACGTCGCGTACGCCAGCCTCAGCTTGCCCCGGTAGAAGGGCGCCAGCGACCAGCTTTCCGAGCTGGGTCCAAGCAGCACAATGGTCAGCAGCACGAGTGCGAGAACCCAGTTCCAGCCGGATCGCCAGCTGAACAGATCATCCCCGGACCACGTCACCTCGTACTTGGCCGCGGTCCAGGTCGCCAGGGCCGTCACACCCAGCCCGACCACAACGAAGGCAATGCCGCCGAGCATGGGCGCGAAACGCGCAGCCGGCTTCCTGAGAATGCGCACGACCGAACCGACGACACCGGCACTCGCACCAGCTGTCGCGACCAGCGTGGCGAACGACAGGTGGGCGACAGCGCCGACCAGTTCGACGAAGCCCCACAGGGCAAGTGCGAGCAGCGCCCCCAGGGCGAACGCGCCGTACGACGCCCGCTTCAGTGTCTGCAGTATGACCCGTGCCCATTTGTTGGTCTGGGCGTACCCGACGAGGAACCGGCCGGCCAGGACCCAGAGCATCAGGACGGCGAATCCGGCGCCGAGGAAAATGAGCCCGGGGAGCGAGAGCGAATGGTTCTTGACGAGTTGGTGCATCGCCTCTTTCGGCAGGACGCCGCTCCGGTCCGTGAAGTTGCGCAGGGCCCAGCCCAGGGGCCGTGTGATCGCCCAGAGCATGCTCGTCAGCACGATCACGTTGACGGTCAGCCCTGCGATCACGGTCGCGAAAACGGCTGGACGGTACGACGCCTTGGTGGACGTCTGGTTGCTGTCGGGACCGGCTTGCCTGGTCGCTCTCGCCGCCGCCGGATCGGTGTCGGAGCCCCGAGGCTGGTTCGACCCGAGGTACCCGAGGTTGTCCACCAGGTGGCGCTCTTCGGGAGTGAGCCATCCGTTCTCCTGCTGCTGCCACGGACGTGGTGCCAGTTCGCGGAGTTGCGCCCGTGCGGTGGTCTCGGTGTCGGTCGCCGGCAGGCTGGATCGCGAGATGCTCCAGCCGGCCGCCATATTCGATCCACCCGACACAGCGGTGACCGCGCGCGCACCGGACCAGCTCAGGACCTGATCGTCGAGCGCCTGGAGTGCGCCGAGGCTGATCGACGACGCCCGGATCCCGCCGCCGGACAGGGCGATGCCGTACTTCGCCTCTCCTGGCGGGGGCGCGGTGCGTTGCATCTGGTTGCCCTCCGGGGCTTGCTCGGCCTCTTCCGGCGTGCCCGCCTTCGGCTTCATGCCGGCCGCCTTCTGCGCGTATTTCGGCAGCGCCCACGAGGCGAGCCTGACCCAGCGCGGCGTGGACCACCACGCGAAGGCACCCGCCGCGCTGTAGACGACGGCGACGACGAGCAACGCGAACTTGGCCCAGGCGAAGACCGCTACGAACCTCCAAGGCCCGTTCGACGATCCCGCGGTGAGCATGAGGACGTTCTCGAAGATGTCGAAGACGCCCGCGACGACGACGGCGATGACCACGGTGGTACGCGCCCGCCGTAGCAGTGGGAGCCGGAAGTACATGCCTGTCCAGGACGCCAGCAGGCCGAGCAGGAAGACGTACGAGACGATGAACCAGAAGTCCTGCTGGACGGCCTTCGTGAAGAGCGGGTCACACGCGCAGGCTGTCCACGCCTTGCTGCTGCCGGCGAGTTCGAGTTGGACGATCGATCGCGTCTGACCCTTGAGGCTCGCCAGGTCGCCGAAGTGCGCGGCGACCACAGCGCCCAGGATCAGGGCGCCCCAGCGCAGTCCGGCGTGCCAGTTGCGCTGCATGCGAGTGGCCGTGAAGACGGCGACGCCGCTCAGCGCGACGGCGATCAGGAGGAGCACGACCCAGACTGCCTGCGACGAATCGTTGTCTCCGGCACGGTCACCGAGAAATACGACGGCAAGCACGATGACGGCGACGCCTGCCAGCAGGAACCCGACCCGCCGCCAGTAGTGAAAGGAAACTCTCGTGTCCGATGTGAGCCCGTCGGCCGGCGGATCCTGAAGAATCCCCATGTGCTCCACCTCCGCTTCTCTCGCCCATAAGAGGCTCGTGAACGGCAGCTGATACGGCGCCTGGAGGTGCGTATTCAATCGTTATGCTGCGTTGGGTGAGTGGGACGTTCGAGGGTTGGCCGCGAGAGGCGTTCGATGTGCTGCTCAGGCTCGAGGGGGAGCCATCCGCCGAGGTGCGGCGGGAGTGCCGGCGGGAGCGGGAGGAATTGGTTCGGCAGCCGATGATCGAGCTGCTGAATGCGGTGGCGGACGCGGATTCGGCGTACGAGGACTTCTCGGTCTGGGGGTACGGCGAGGTGTTGCTGAGGGCCTGGCAGCGGCAGAGCGCGATTGTGCGGTTGGCCCGGAATGTCGAGCTCGGGGTGCGGTTCGATCTGGACGGGTTGGAGGTTTGCGTGGCGTGGTGGTACGCGCCGCCGGCGCAGATCGAGCGTTATCGCGCCGCCGTTGCGGACGACGGTTCCGGTCCGCGTTTGGTGGCGATTGCGCGGAAGCTCGAGCGGGAGGGATTCGTACTCTCGGGCGAGCTGCTGAAGCGGCCGCTGCGAGGTTATCCGGTTGATCATCCGCGGGCGGAGCTTTTCCGGCACAAGTCGGTGATCGCGACCCGCTCGCTCGGCTGCGAGGAATGGATTCACACGCCCGCCGCGGCGGATCAGGTGCTCGCCGCCTTCTCCCAGTTGCGCCCGTTGGCCCGCTGGCTGGTCAAGAACGTCGCGGAGGTGAGGCCGTGACGGAGCACAAGATCGAGTTTCGGTCCTCGGAGAATCCGTGGGCGCCGACCGCGGTCATCGAAGAGGTGAACGCTCGCACAGGCAGCGGACTGGTGCTGACCGGGCTGGCCGATCAGGACGGCGGTTCCAGCAGCGCCGCGTTCGTCGCGTGGCCGGACGGGCGCGAGTCCGCGATCACGCGCACTCGTACGTCGTTGGCGGTGATGCGGCAGACGGCGCGTGTGCTGAACGAGGTCCGCAGACGAGGCCTGCCTGTTCCGGAGCACCAGTTGGTCCTTGAGCTTTCGGACGGGTACGTCGCTGTCGTGCAGGAGAGGTTGCCTGGCCGTCATGTGAGTGCGCTGGACGCGACCACGGCGGCGTCTTTCGTCACGATGAACAACCGCTTCGCCGGGCTGCTCCGTCATGATCCACAGGTCCCGCGGCCCAGGGCCTTCCCGGATGCCGACGGCGTGTTCGAGCACACCGTCGGCCGGCTCGGGAAGCGTGGCAGGCGGCTGTTGGCGCGATTGCTGGAAATTGACGGCGGGCGGCCGTTCCGGATGCAGGGCGATGATCTCGTGCATACCGACTACACACCAGGCAACGTGCTGTTCGACGCCGACGGCAACGTCACCGGCGTCGTCGACTGGAACACCGGCGCCGTCCGCGGCGATCGCCATTACGCGCTCCTCGGCCTGCACTGGGGCAGCATCGGCCGAACGACAGTCGGCCCGGAGGAACTGAAGGTAGTCGAGAACGAACTGGCCCACCTCACCCCAGCAACAAGACGCAGCTACGAGGCCCACTGGATGGTCGACCAAGTCCACGAGTCAGTCCTCAAAGCCTTCCCACCAGAACGCGTCGAGACCGACGTGGCCCGAGCGGAGAAGTTCCTCGGCTGAGCATCCGATTGATCAAGCAAATGCATCCCCGAGGCTCGTCCTGCCGGTGATCAACCCGATCCGGGATCAGGGAACAGGCAATGGTGGGTGGGCACCCGGTATTGCCTGTCGCCAGTCACCATTGCCTGTTCCCGGTTGCCGCTATCGATCGGGTGCATCGAGTCGTGGGTCTGTCGCGATCTGCGAGTTTGTTTCCCCGCTGTTCAGGTTTCGCGTCTGGACCGGGCGCGGAGCAGACCACACCTGCCTACCCAGTTTCCTGATTCTCCGAGAATAGCCGCGATAACCGTGGAACAATTGTTTCAAGTACCAATTTTGAAAGCGCGGTCTTTACAGTTTGTGTCGCCGGGTGCACTCTGACCTTGTCGAGTGGGGGAGACATGGACGGGGATCAGGGGCAGCCGGCTGCTGGGCAAGTTCCGGTTGTGGGCGAAGAAGCGGGCAAGCCGAGGAAGGACCGCAAAAAGCTCTCGGCGATGGCATGGACGCAGATCGGCGCGGTGGGTGTGGGGTTGCTGCTGACCGCCGTCTATTCGGTGGCGGCGAGCGGAATGAGTTGGAGGAACCTGTCGGCGTCAGTGATGATCGCCGCTGCCGCACTGAGCGTCGGTGCGCTCTTCGGGCTCCTGTTCGGTGTGCCGCGGAGCCTCGCCGTCGCCCAGAACGCTCAGGCCGATGCATCCGTGCCCTCCATCGGCGCCAATACCAACCTGGAGCGGATCTCGGACTGGCTGACCACGCTGATCATCGGAGCGACGTTGACTCAGCTCGGGACCGTCAAGGACGGAGCCGGCCGTCTGTTCACAGGACTCGCGCCCGCGGTCGGCGGTCAGGCCGGAGCTAGCGCCTTCGCCGGGAGTGTCGTGATCTACTTCGCCGTTCTCGGGTTCCTGATCGGATGGCTGTACGCGAGACTTCGCCTCGGACTGAAGATGAGTGCGACGGACGCACTGCTGGGACTGTCGCGTCGTGCAGAGAGCGCTGGAGACTTCGGTACTGCGCAAGCCGCACGGGATGCCGCGATGAACATCACCCAAGCAACCACGGGCGCTGTCCGGGCGAGTTCCGGACCGGACATCGGCGGGATCGCGGACAAGTACGACGAACTGCGGGCGACGCCGGCGAGTCCACGACGGACGGGTCAGATGGAAGATCTCGTACGCCAGGCGCGTGCCATGGCGAAGTCGGGAGACTTCAGCCCCCAGGACGTCCAGAGTATGTTCGCGCTCGGTACGCCAGGCCGCCGGGTCATGGCGCTCGCGCTCATGCGATGTGACATCCATCTGGCCGACTTCGCTTCGGTGCTGCAGGCGATTCAGGACTCGCAGTCGGCGTTCGAGCAGTACCAGGGCCTGATGGTTGCGAACATGATGCTCGGCTCACTGTCGGCGGATGAACGCAGGGCACTCAAGGAAGCACTCGACAATCCAAGGGTCAACTCCCGCTGGTCTCAGGACTCCGCACGTCAGTCTCTGGCCAGGACGATCAGCGGCCGCCTGTCCGAGACACCCTAGACATTCGGACTTGCCGTGGGGGTGTGGGGTGTGCCGGTGGTGCTGATTGCGGGTGGGCCTGGGCAGTCTGGTGTTGACAACGCGGTTGTTGCGGCCGGTCTACTGCCTGATGCTGTGCTGGATCGGTTCGATCTGGTGGGGTTCGATCCGCGTGGGGTCGGGCGTTCCCAGCCCATGCGGTGTGAGCACGCCGACACCGGTACGCCGATGTTCCCCGATCTCCTGACTCACGCGGGGTACGCACGCGCTGCCGGTGTGATGCGCGGGATCACGGAGGCCTGTCCGGATAGCGGCGCGCGTACTCCGCCTGGGCCAGTCGGCACTCACCTACCTCGGAAGCGTCCTTCGATCAGTTCGCGGCCTGGGCTGGTCGAACGGCGCGAAACCCGGGGCCTCGATCCAGGTCGCGCCCGGGGCGGTCGCCTTCGAGCCCAGCGCCGCGGCGCAAGCGGCCTTGTGCAGTACGACGGCGACGGCCGGTTCGGGCATGTGCGGGGGTTCGTCGTCGATCTGGTTCACCACGCACAGGAGTCGCCGATCCCGAGCGGGCGGCCGGGTGACGACGTACCGACGTAGGGCGTCGATGTCGTCGATGCTGTGGTGGCGTCGCTGTACGACGACGCGCGCTGGCCCGATCTCGCCGATGGACTGGGGGAGGCCGCGGACGGCGACTCGGGCACGGGGCCGACGGAGAGTGAGAGCCGGGCGGCTGGTGCCCGGTTCTCCAAGGAGTACCCGCTGTTCGTGGTCGGTACCCGTCGCGACCCCGCGACGCCGTACGCCGGTGCCGTCGCGATGGCCGCGAGTCTGGGTAACGCGGAGTTACTGACCTGGGAGTGTCAAGGGCACACCGCAGTCGGTCGCAACGACTGCATCAACCGGTACGTCGCCGACTACCTGGCGTCGCTGACGGTCCCGCCGCGCAACACCCGCTGCGCAGCGTAAGCGGATCAGGCGTCGGCCTGGCCGAGGGAGTGGAGTTTCGAGAACGGAGCGGCGACCCTGAGGAGTCGTCCGGCGCCGAAGTCGATGACGACCGTGCCGTCAGTCTCAACTGAGTGGACGCGGCCGAGTCCTTCTCTGTCGTGGGAGACCCGCTCACCGACTTCGTAACTCTTGAGCGAGTCAGAAACCTGGGCCTTGAAAGGACTGGTGGAGAGGTGACGACGCGTCGTCGCGCGATAGGGCAGCATCAGGCCTCCAGTATGCGCCGTTCCGGGCGACTGTGCGACACGGGAACCCCTCGGACTCGCCGGACCGCGTGGTTTGATGAGGAGGCCCACCGCCCCGAGGGAGTCCGATGATGCGCAAACTGCTGGGTCTGTCGATGGCCGGGTTGAGTGGGGCGACTGCGCAGGCGGCGCCGGCGGGGGAGCGGGACGTGATCGTCCAGTTGTTCGAATGGAACTGGACGTCGGTCGGTCGGGAGTGCGGCCAGGTGCTCGGCCCGAAGGGGTACGGCGCCGTACAGGTCTCGCCTCCGCAGGAGCATGTCGTGCTGCCGGGGTCCGGGTATCCGTGGTGGCAGGACTACCAGCCGGTGAGCTACAAACTCGACAGCACGCGTCGCGGGACCCGCGGCGAATTCGTTGCCATGGTCAACAGTTGTCACGCGGCCGGCGTCAAGGTGTACGTCGATGCCGTGATCAACCACATGACCGGCGGCTCGTCGGGCGGCACCGGCAGCGCGGGGTCGTCGTACACGCACTACGACTACCCGGGGACGTACCAGACGCAGGACTTCCATCACTGCGGGCGCAACGGGAACGACGACATCGTCAACTACGGCGACCGCTACGAGGTGCAGAACTGCGAACTCGTCGACCTCGCCGATCTGGCCACCGACACCGACTACGTGCGCGGCCGGATCGCGGCGTACCTGAACGATCTGCTGTCGATCGGCGTCGACGGGTTCCGCCTGGACGCCTCCAAGCACATGCCCGCCGCGGACATCGCCGCGATCAAGTCGCGGTTGTCGCGTCCGGCGTACCTGTATCAGGAGGTCATCTACGGCGCCGGCGAGCCGATCACTCCGGACGAGTACGTCGGGAACGGCGATGTGCTCGAGTTCCGGTACGGGAAGGATCTCGCGAAGATCTTCAACACCGAGCGGCTCGCCTACCTGAAGACGTTCGCGGAGCCGCTGGCGTCGGATCGTGCTGTGGTGTTCACCGACAACCATGACACCCAGCGCGGCAGCGGCGTACTGACGTTCCGCGACAACGGGCGCTACGCGATGGCGAACGGCTTCATGCTGGCCTGGACGTACGGGACGCCGAAGGTGATGTCGAGTTACGAGTACACGTCGAACGACCAAGGACCGCCGTCGACCGGCAGCGGGCAGACGGTCGACACGACGTGCTTCAGCAACCGCTGGCGGTGCGAGCACGAGTGGCGGGTGATCGCCAACATGGTCGGCTTCCACAACGCCGTACGAGGGACCGGCGTGACCGAGTGGTGGGACAACGGCAACGACGCGATCGCGTTCGGGCGTGGCGGCAAGGGCTACCTGGTCCTCAACGACGAGAGCACGGCGCTCACCGGCCGGAGCTTCCACACCCAGCTTCCGGCCGGCGTGTACTGCGACGTCTTCCACGGCGACTACGCGGCCGGCAGTTGCAGCGGTCCGACGTACACCGTCGACTCGTCGGGCTGGTTCCGCGCCGACATCGCACCCACCGACGGCCTCGCCCTGCACGCTGCGGCGCGGGTCAGCTAGCAGTTGAACTCGAGATCGTCCGGGTCGGTCGTCTCGTACTTGCTCGTCTGCCAGGTGATGGCCGCGGCGGCGCGGATCTTGAAGAAGTGCTCCTTGAACTTGTCGTGCACACCCGCGTCGGTGATCCGCAGGATGATGTCGTCGTTGTGGAACGGCGACTTCTTGTTGAGGTTGTGGCTGCCGGTGAACACGACCTTCTGGTCCCCGTCGCCGTTGTAGTTGCCGTCGATCAGGATGTTCTTCTCGTGCGTACCGCACTGGTGCTCGCTGAACTCCCGCACCTCCGGCCCGTGGTACTTGCCTGTCGGAGCGCGCAGCATCCCGCCGCGGAGCGGCCCGTCGGCGGCCTGGCTGACCTCCGTGCCGACGACGTCGACGTAGCAGCCCTTGTTGTCGAGCGTGAACAGCTCGGCGGCGACGGCGGCCCCACCGCCCTTCGCGATCTGCGCCGCGGCGACCCGGACGATGGTCCGATGCTCGTTGTCGCTGGTGCCACCCGTCTTGTTACCACCGCATTCCACGTTCTTCAGAATGTTCGCGAACGTCACGTTCTCGTCCGACTCCGGACGCGGCGAGACGTACAGCTTGTACTTCTTGTTCTCCGTCGGCGCGTGCATGTTGTTGAAGTAGCTGTAGTAGTCGGCGTTGCCGGCGCCGGCGTTCTTGAGGTCGGTGAAGTAGGTCTGGTACTTGTCGTACAGCCATTTGCCGTCGTCGCCCATCGCGGTGAAGGCGGTGTTCCACATGTACGGGCCGGAGCTCTTGTTGAGGTTCGAGCTCGTCTGTACGACCACGTTCGACTTCCCGCCGGTGCTGCTGAAGAGATAGAACTTGTTGTGCATGATGTGGTCGCCCATGCACGAGGTCTTCTTGTTCTTGTCGGAATCAGCGCCGTTGCCGCAGTCCTTGATCCACGACGTCTTGCCGTCGCCGAACTTCTTGATGGCCTTCTCGACGTCCTTGTACGGCTGCTTGTCGGTGTCCTCGGCGTCGACGATCACCCGCACCTTCACATGATCGTCCTCGATCTTCTGCACGAGGGCGTTCGCGACCTTCTGGTCGTTGAACCGGTACGACGCGATGGTGATGTCCGAGTTCTCCTGAGCGCCCTCGATCAGGTTCGTCAGGTAGTCACGGATGCGGTACTGCTGGTATTCCGCCGGGACGCCCTTCTCCGTACCGTCCGGATTGTTCTCCACGAACACCGTGGGCGAGTCGGGCGCGTCGTCGTCCTTCCCCGGGTCCTCCGCGCTGGCGGTCTGACCGCCTCCGCCGTACACGAGTGCGCCGGCCGTCGCGGCGATCACGAGTCCTTTGAGCAGTTTCATACCGGCGACGGTAAGTACGCCGGTTATGCGCCGGTTATCGCGCCGGGATAACGCGCGCATAGCCACTCTTCCTAGCGTCGTGGCATCAACCATCCAGGAAGAGGAGTTGTGATGGGCACGCGATGGGTGCTGATCTCGGCGGCGACCGCCGTGCTGATGGTGGGCGGTGTCAGCGCGACCGCGATGGGGCCGCCGGTGAAGACAGGAACCGAGACCGCGCGGGAGAAGGACTGCCGGGCGACCGCCAACAGTTTGCCGAGCAGCAACAACCACATCTATCTGTACACCGAGGAGAACTGCGACAAGGCCCACGGCGCCAAGGACGATTCCGGGGAAGACCGTGACCACGGCGACGCCGAGGGTCAGATCCAGAAGTGGGACAACAAGGCGGAGTCGCTGATCAACCACAGCGACGCGACCGTGGAGTTCTACACGCGCCCCGGGTGGAGCGACAAGGGCGATCGATTCTGCGTCCGCCCCGGGCACTACGTCACGAAGCTCAAAATGTACGGCGACGGCAAGGACGAAGCGGGCAACTGGAACAACAGCATCAGCTCGCACCGAGAAGTGAAGCCGGACAAGTGCAAGCGCTTCTTCGGCTGGCTCGTCAAATAGACTCGAGGGGATAACAGACATGCGTTCACGCACGATGGCACGACTTTGGGTGGGGCTGACCGCGCTGGCGGTATCGGCGAGCGGTGCGCTGATGGCGAACGCCGCACCACCTGACGAGCGAACCACCTCGCAGCAGGCCCGGTTCGCGACACAGGCTCGCAGCGCTGGGCTCACCGCGGCTCAGGCCAAGGAGCTGCAACGCAAGGTCGACGATCGGATGGCGCAGATCAAGGTGCCCGTTCACCAGGTCAGCTTCAACCAGATCATGGCGGACGACGGAAGCGCCAGGCTCACCCTCGGCGCTCCGGGAGCCGCGGCGCCACGGAACATCCTGTGCGACGACGGCAACCTGTGCCTGTGGGCCGGCGACTACTACGACCACGAGCGGCACGACCTCTTCTACTGCCGCTTGTACAACCTGGCGGACTGGGGCTTCAACGACAGACTCACGTCGTACATGAACGAGCAGTCGAAGGGAACCCGGGCCAGGTTCTACAACTGGCAGGGCGGCAAGTGGGTCCAGAAGTTCACCAGCGTTGCGCCGCACCAGGACCCCGATCTGGGGCGTTGGCAGGGACTGAACAACATGATCGACGCGGTCCGGCCCTGCTAGTGGCCTGAGCCCAGCGCCCGGGGGAGGACCCGGTCGTCGCCTAACCTGAAGTGATGGTCGGGGACGGGGTGGAGATCCGGGTGCTGGGCCCGGTCGAGGTGATGGTCGGAGGGAGACCGGCGAGCCTCGGGGGTCAGCGGGCCCATCAGGTGCTGGCCGCGCTGCTGATGGAGGCCGGCCGGGCGGTGTCGGCCGACGAGCTCATCGATGCGGTGTGGGACGAGAGTCCGCCGGCTTCGGCGCGGACGCAGTTGTCCATTCAGGTGTCTACGTTGCGGCGGGCGTTCGTGGATGCCGGGTGTGAGCGCGAACTGATCGAGACGACACCGCACGGGTACCGTCTGAACGACCAGGAGGTTCGGATCGACCTGGCAGAGGCCGAGCGGTTGCAGGCCGAGGCGCAGGCTGCGGGTGATCTTGAGGACGCGGCTGATCGGTTGCGGGCTGCTTTGGCGCTGTGGCGTGGTACGGCGTTGCGGGACCTGTCGACGCGGGCGCTGAGTGCTAGTGCCCAGCGGGTGGCTGAGCTGCGGCTGACGATCGCTGAGCAGTTGTACGACGTGGAGTTGGCGCTCGGGCGGTACCGGCAGGCGATCGCGGAGCTGAGCGCCCTGGTCGCCGAGCAGCCATTGCGCGAACACCTGCGGGCCCTGCTGATGACGGCCCTGTGGCGCTCCGGCCGCCCCGCGGAGGCCCTCGAGTGCTACCGCGAGGGCCGCGACCTCCTCGTCGAGGAACTAGGCATCGAGCCCGGCCCCGAACTCCGCGACCTCGAATGCGCGGTACTAGCCGGAACAACCCCGGACGAGCCACGGGACGAGGGGCGGGGGAGGGTTGTGCCGGCGGAGTTGCCGTTGGGGGTGCCGGGGTTTGTGGGGCGGGGGGCGGCTATCGGTCGGCTTCGGGAGGTGTTGGGGGGTGTGCGGGTGCGGCCGGCGCCGATTGCGGCTCTTGCGGGGCCTGGTGGTGTTGGGAAGTCGGAGCTTGCGGTGCATGTCGGGCATCTGGTTGCCGATGCGTTCCCGGACGGTCAGCTGTACGTCGACCTTCGCGGATCCACTCCGGATGTCGCGCCTCTGGAACCCGCCGAGGTGCTGGGACGGTTCCTGCGTTCGCTCGGCGCCGCCGACGGGACTGTACCGGCGGACACCGACGAGGCAGCCGCCCGCTTCCGCTCGATGACGAACGACCTGCGGCTCCTCGTGGTGCTCGACAATGCCTCGGACGTCAGCCAGGTCGAACCGCTGATCCCGGCCGGGCCGGACTGCCGCACCATCGTGACCAGCCGCCGGATCCTGGCGGCGCTGACCGGCGCCGTTCACGAACCGCTCGAGGTCCTGCCCGAGGAAGACGCGATCGCCTTGCTCGCCCGCCTGGTCCAGCGGGTCGACCTGGCCGATCCGGAGCAGCGCCGGGCCGCCGCAAACGTCGTACGGCTCTGTGGCGCCCTGCCGCTCGCGGTCTCGATCGCCGCGTCCCGGCTGACCTCCCGTCCGTCGTGGACCTTGCCGACCTTGGCCGACCGGCTCGCGACCACCGACCACGGAAGCCGGCGGCTGAGTGAGTTGCAGACCGAGGACCGCGGCGTGCGGGCAAGTTTCCAGGTCAGCTACCAGGAACTCGACGATCGGCAACAGCGGCTCTTCCGGCAGATCAACCTCTTGGACGCTGCCGACGTGGGCATTCCGGTTGCCGCGGCCTTGGCGAACACCAGCACCAGCACCGCCGAGGACCTGCTCGAGAGCCTGGTCGACATGCAGCTGCTCGACAGCCACGCGCCAGGCCGGTACCGGGCGCACGACCTGCTCCGGCTGTTCGGCCGCGACCGTGCGCGTGCAACGGACGACGACGCGAGTCGCGCAGCCGCCGTCTGGCGGGCTCTGCACTGCTATCTGGCGACTTCGCGGACCGCATGCCGACTGCTGAACGCCGATGCCGCGTGGCGGACCGAGGCCGGACCCGCGACCCTCCCGGGCGTCGGTGTCGAACTCCGTGATCGCGACGAGGTCTACGCGTGGCTCGATGCGGAGGCCGACAATCTGTCCGCGATCGTCCGCCAGGCTGCCGGAATGGACCCGGGGCTGGCGGCTGCGATCGGCTCGGCGGTTGGTCTTGGGCTGACTTTGCGCGGGCGGCATCGCGACCGACTCCGGCTCGGTGAGCTGGTGCTGGCTGCGGCCGTCGAGCCGTTTCACACGGCGGTTGGGCACGAGAACATCGGGGCCGCGCTGCTGCGCTGGGGAGACAACAGCTTCGCGCTCGAGCACCTGTCGCGGGCGTTGTCCGCGTACCGGGAGGTCGGCAACGAGGCTGGTCAGGCGGTTCAGCTGGCTTCGATGGCGTCGGCGTACCGTCTGCTCGGTCGGCATGACGAGTCGATCGCTCACTCGCGCGCGGCGATCGAGCTGAACCGGCGCAATGATCGGCCGACCGCATTGGCTGACTCTCTGACCAGCCTCGGGTTGACCTATCGGCACGCGGACCGGCCCGCGGACGAGGTCGCCGCGCATACCGAGGCGTTGGCGATCGCCGAGTCGTTGGACGAGATGAACTGGCTGGCGAACATTCTCTGCAACCTGGCCGAGGCGACCCGGCTGGCTGGTCGGCCTGCTGAGGCGCTTGCTCACTTCGAGCGTGCGCATGCGGCCAGCCGGCGGTCCGAAGCGACGCAGACGCTTCTCGACGCCGAGATCTGGTGGGGCCTCGGCCGGACGCAGGCCGATCTCGGCGCACCCGGCACCGCCCGCGACTGCTGGCGCCGGTCCGCGGCGATCCTGCACGAGCTCGGCCTGATCTCAGCCGCCGAGCGACACGAGATCGCCCACGCCGACACCCCGTCCGCCCCGGACCTGATCGACCGAAACACCTGACCACTTACAGCCGGTCGGTAGGTATCCGCTCGATGCGGGTCCAGCCTTTCCAGCCGCGTTGTTCCAGGAGGGTGATGATTCGTTGGGCCTCCGGGGCGGCCTCCAGCATCGCGGTGTCCATCAGGCGTACCAGGTCGTCGTCGAGGCCGTAGGAGCCGGCGGCACCTGCCTGTACGGCGGCGATCATCATGCTCTCGATCAGGTCGACCATCTCGATGATTCGCGGGTCGTCGGCCGCCGCGTCGAGGGTCTCGTTGACGAGGCGGTACAGCTTCACCGTGTCCGGGTGCTCCAGCGCCTGGTGCTTCTGCACGATGACGTCGTCGACGAGGTGCGGGACCTGCGCCGCGATCATGATCCAGGCGTCCCGCTCGAGCACGATGTAGCGCTCGTCCATGCCGAGTTCGCGGAGGCGGTCGAGGTAGTCCACCACACTGGCCGGAAGCGCGAGATGCTCGCCCGCGGCGAGCCTGGCGAGGCGTTTGCGGGTGTCCTGCAGCCGCCGGATCTCGGCGCGTAGTTCCTTGTCGATCTTCTCCACGCCGTCGCTGAACTCTTCCGGCGCGGCGTCGAGAAGCTCCTGGACGCGGGCGAGCGGTACGCCGGCACCGGCGAGCGTGTGGATCTGGATCAGGCGCACAACCGCGCCGGCGTCGTACGCCCGGTACCCGGAGTGGTCGCGTCCGGGCTCCGGCAGCAGGCCGATCTTGTGATAGTGCCGCACCGCGCGCACCGTCACCCCGGCGTACGTCGCCAGCTGGCTGATCGTGAGCATGGGTCCCAGCCTGCCTCAGGCGATCTTGCGGCGGTAGGCAGCCACGGCGAAGACGTAGGCGACGACGAGGATGCCGACGCACCACGCCAGAGCGGTCCAGATGTCGTCCCCGACCGGCTGCTGGGCGAACAGGTTGCGGATCGTGTCGACGATCGACGTCACCGGCTGGTTCTCGGCGAACCAGCGCACCGGACCCGGCATGGTCTGCGTGGGCACGAACGCCGAGCTGACGAACGGCAGGAAGATGAGCGGGTACGCGAACGCGCCCGCGCCCTCGACCGTTGCCGCCGAGAGTCCCGGGATCACGGCGATCCACGTCAGGGCCAGTGTGAACAGGAACAGGATTCCCGCGACGGCGAGCCAGTCCAGTACGCCGGCGCTCGAGCGGAACCCCATGAGCAGCGCGACGCCCGCGACGATCACCAGCGAGACCAGGTTGGCGACCAGGGACGTGAGGACGTGCGCCCAGAGCACGCCCGATCGGGCGATCGGCATCGACTGGAACCGTTCGAAGATCCCACTCTTCAGGTCCATGAAGATCCGGAACGCCGTGTACGCGACGCCGGACGCGACCGTGATCAGCAGGATGCCGGGCAGCAGGTAGTTCACGTAAGCCTCCGACCCGGTGTCGATCGCGCCGCCGAAGACGTACACGAACATCACCATCATCGCGACCGGCGTGAGCACCGTCGTGATGATCGTGTCCACGCTGCGGACGATGTGGCGCAGGCTGCGTCCGGTGAGGGCGGCGGTGTCGCCGAGGAAATGGCTGGTCACTATGCGCGGTCCTTCGTGATCGCGAGGAACACGTCCTCGAGGGTCGGCTGCTTCTCGACGTACTCGATCTCGGCCGGCGGGAGGAGCTGTTTGAGTTCGGTGAGGGTGCCGTTCACGATGATCCGGCCCTGGTGCAGGATCGCGATCCGGTCGGCGAGCTGTTCGGCCTCTTCCAGGTACTGCGTGGTGAGCAGCACCGTCGTACCGTGGCCGGCGAGCTCCTGCACGGTCTGCCAGACCTCGATCCGCGCCTCGGGATCGAGCCCCGCGGTCGGCTCGTCCAGGAAGATCACCGGCGAGTCGCCGATCAGGCTCATCGCGATGTCCAGGCGGCGGCGCATTCCACCCGAGTACGTCGCTGTTCGCCGGGCGGCCGCCTCCGTCAGCGAGAACCGGTCGAGCAGGTCGTCGGCGACGGCGCCGGGGTCCGCGACGTGCCGGAGCTTGGCGACCAGTACGAGGTTCTCGCGGCCGGTGAGGATCTCGTCGACGGCGGCGAACTGCCCGGTCAGACTGATGGACTCGCGGACGTCGGCCGGCTGCGTGGCCACGTCGAAACCGTTGACGGCGGCGGTGCCCGCATCCGCCTTGAGGAGGGTGGAGAGGATCCTGATCGTGGTGGTCTTGCCGGCCCCGTTGGAGCCGAGGAGGGCGAAGATGCTGCCCCGCGCGACGTCGAAGTCCACGCCGCGCAGCACCGCCTTCGTCCCGTACGCCTTCTCCAGACCCTGCACCCGGATCGCCGGGCCGGCGGTCGATCGAACTGTCATGGACAGCACCTTGCGGGGTTGACCCAGCGTCAAGGTCAAGCCACCGCGAGCGGGTTATTTGATTGACGGTGCCGATGGGGACTGATCTGCTGGGGGCACGTGCGCCGGATCAGTCGGTGCGGACCGGAAGGAGGGACGCGTATGTCTGCTCTGTCCTGCAGGTTTGCTCTGAAAGGTTCTTCGGTTTGGTATTCGCACGTTCGTTCAGCTGTGAACATTGCGGCGTAGAGGTCTCCCTCGACGCCCCTGGAACTACCCATCGCAACCATTGCCCGAGTTGTCTGTGGTCGCGTCACCTCGACCGCAACGTGCCGGGTGATCGCAAGGCCGACTGTGCCGGCGGCATGGAGCCGATCGCGGTCACGGTCCGCGGCGAGGGCCGCTGGGTCCTCATCCACCGGTGCACCAACTGCGGGCGTCTGCGCCTGAACAAGACCGCCGGCGACGACAACGTCCTGCTCCTGATGCGGCTGGCGGCGCTCCCGCTGACCATGCCGTTCGTCCCGTTCGCTGCCGAGCCCCCACTCAACGGCAGCAACGGCAACGGGACCAAACCTCGCAAGCCGAGGGCCCGCAAGAAGGCGGCCACCGACGCGAGCCCGGCGTGAAGCGCTCAGCGGGGAGTGAGCAGGCAGAACTCGTTGTTCTCGACGTCTGCCAGGACGGTCCACGCAACGTCGCCCTGGCCGATGTCCAGGTCGGTGGCGCCGAGTGAGCGCAGCCGGTCCGCCTCCGTCGCGTGGTCGTCGCTGGGGTACGGGCGGAGATCGAGGTGGATGCGGTCCAGTCCGATCTTCGGGTCGGAGGTGCGGATGAACTCGAGGTAGGGCCCGACGCCCTTGGCGGACCGCAGTACGGCGGAGTTGTCGGTCGTCTCGTGGAGTGTCCAGTCCATGGCCTCCGACCAGAACCGGCCCATGGCTCGCGGGTCCGCGCAGTCCACGACGACCGCGGCGATCGGGCCGGTGTCGCTGTAGATCGGCCGCGGCTCCAGGACGCAGAACTCGTTGCCCTCCGGGTCGGCGAGGACCGTCCACGGGACGTTGCCCTGGCCGATGTCGGCGGGCGTCGCACCGAGCTTCTGGAGGCGCGCGATCAGGTCCGCCTGGTGGGTCGCGGAGGTGGTGGCGAGGTCGACGTGGACGCGGTTCTTCGCCGTCTTGGGAGCGGGGACGGGAAGGATGTCGATGCAGACGGCGCTCGGGTCGGGGTAGCTGAAACCGTGGGGTTCGAGGTTGGTTTCCTCGGCGTTGTCGGCGGTGACCTCCCAGCCGAGCGCCTCCGCCCAGAACCTGCCGAGCGCCGAGCTGTCGTGCGCCTTCATCGAGATCTGTACCAGCCGCGTCGCCATGCCGCCGATCCTAGGCCAGGCTGCCTCCCGCACAGGGAGGCAGCCTGGGCCGGGTTAGGCGGTGAGCAGATCGGCGAGGGTCGTCCGGGCCCGTGACACCTTGGAGCGGACGGTACCGATCGGGCAGCCCAGGTGGGCGGCGGTCTGGGCGTAGGGGACGCCGGCGAGCTGAGTGAGGACGAAGACCTCGCGGCGGTCGCCGGGGATCTTGTCGAGCAGCTCGGTCAGCGCGATGCCGTCCTCGAATCCGGGCACGTCCCGCGGCTGGGACTGTTCGGCGGCGCGCTGCCAGTCGTGCCGCGAGATCCGCGGGCGCGCGGCCCTGCGGCGCAGGTCGTCGGCGACGGTACGCCGGGCGATGGACAGCAGCCAGGTCCGCGCCGACGAGCGGCCCTCGAACCGGTGCAGGCTTTGCAGCGCCCGCAGGAACGTCTCCTGGGTGAGGTCGTCGGCCGCGTGCGGATCGCCGCTGAGATGCGCGACATAGCGCCGTACGTCGTGGTGCAGCGCGCGGACGAAGTGGTCGAGGGCAACAAGATCACCGTCACGTGCGGCGATCGCCCAATGGGTCGATCGGTCGTCGATCAAGGCAGAAGCCATGGAGTGAGTCCTTCTGGGGTCCAGATGATCCGGCGGCGCATGGAAACGCGGCACCGGTGAGCGGAGGCCTGCCGAATGGCATGGCACAACCCCGGACGGCGAAACGCCCGGGGTGAATCGTGCTGTCAGAAAGCAGCGATTCCGCTCGGCGGACCCCTGGACGTGATGGCGTGCACGAGCAGCAGGTCGTCGTACGGCGCGGGGGAGTGGGCGAGCCGGATCCGCGGCCGGTGCGTGGTGATCTGCGGGCGCGTGAACGGCCGCAACGGCACCAGGATCAGGCGGGCGACGGAGCGCAGTACGGCGAACGCGGCGCGCTCCCCGTACGCGAGCCACAGCCCGCACAGGAGCGCCGCGAGCAGGTGAGCGCCGAGCATGCCGAAGGACGACGTACCGGTCATCTCATGGCCGGTGTGCATCGCGTGCGGGACTGCCATTGACTGCGCGAGCGAGAACACCAGGTGCAGCGCGCCCTGCGCCACCAGCGTGCTCAGGACGACGAACGGTACGCCGCGCTCCCGGTCGGCGACGATCCACGCGGTGCCGCCGATCCAGCCGAGGCCCATCGGGATCGCCCACCAGGGGAGGCCCGCGCCGGACATCACGACGTGGCCGAGGGCGGCGAGCAGCACGCAGGTGACCGCGAACATCGCGGCCCGCGTCCCTCGGAACCCCCACGTCTGCTGCATGGCGGGACCATCGTCGCATTCTCCGCCGACAGCCCTTCCGACAGCCTCTCGGGCCGCACCTGTGTCCCACGCCACATCGGCCGGCTGGAACTGATCGCGCCCGCGAACCGACTCCTGGTGTGGACGGTGCGAAGAAGGAGTGGACGTGAGCGCAGTACTGGAGGCCCCAGCGAAGCCGGACCACGGTGCGCGGACCCGCGGCGCCGGGTTGTTCCGGGCGTTCTGGCGATGGCACTTCTACGCGAGCTTCCTGGTGATCCCGGTCCTGCTGATCCTCGCCGCGACGGGCTTGATCTACCTGTTCCGTTTCCAGATCGAGCCGGTTCTGCACGCTGATCTGATGAAGGTCGACCAGCCCGCGGGGCTGGTCGCGCAGCCGTACGAGACGCAGCTGGACGAGGTACACCAGGCCTTCCCGGACGCCACGGTGGTCTCGATGACCGAGCCCTCCGCGCCGAACCGCTCGACCGTGTTCTCCGTCGACACCGCGGCCGGTCCCCGGGACGTGTTCGTCGATCCGTACGAAGGCAAGGTCCTGGGCTCGCTCAACCCGGACACGACGCTGTCGGGCGCCGCGATCCTGCTGCACGGCGAACTGATGGCCGGCCGCTGGGGCGACTACGTGATCGAGATCGTCGCCTGCTGGGCGATCGTGATGGCGCTGACCGGGTACTACCTGTTCTTCAAGGGCAGGGTCGCGCGAGCGCGCAGGCGAGCGGCTGGTGCGGCGGGCGCCGTACTGCGCTCACGGCACGGCCGCACCGGCGCGGTCCTGGGCCTCGGGTTGCTGTTCCTGATCGTGTCGGGTCTGCCGTGGACCGGGTTCTGGGGCGCGAAGACCCAGGAACTCGCGACTCAGCAAGGTACGTCGTTCTGGGGCGAGGATCCCGGTGCGCTGTCGAACCCGACCTCGACCCTCGACGAGTCGCTCCCGCACAGCCACTCGGTGCCGTGGGGTCTCGGCAAGACCGAGGTACCGCGCTCGAACCCGGCCGACGGGAAACGGTCGGTGGCCACCGTCGACACCGCGATCGCGGTAGGCCAGCGCAACGGGCTACGCCGCCCGATGACGATCGCTCTGCCCACCGACGATGCGGGCGTCTACTCGGCGATCGGCTACGCGTTCAACGACCCCGGCAAGGAGCGCACGTTGCACGTCGACCGGTACGGCGGCCGCGTGGTGTCGACGTACGGGTACAGCGACTACCCGACACTCGCGAAGGTCGTTGCCCAAGGCATCGCGCTGCACGAGGGCCGGCGCCTGGGAACGCTCAACTTCTGGGCGACCACCGTCTTCTGTCTCGGCGTGATGTTCATGTGCGTCAGCGGACCGCTGATGTGGTGGCGCCGCCGCCCGAAAGGCAACGCCCTCGGTGCACCCCGCGGCCGCCTCCCACTCCGCGCCACCCCCGCCCTGGCCGTCCTCGTCGTCGCCCTCGCCCTGTTCCTGCCCCTCTTCGGCCTCACCCTGGCCGCCGTACTCCTCCTCGACCAACTCCTACTCCGCCGAATCCCACGCCTGACCACCTGGTTCAACACCGCGCCGTAGCAGGCACGCCGGAGCAGCTTGTTCGATGTGGTGTCATGTGGAACGCTCATAGCAAGTGGAGGGGAGTATTCCTTCGCGGCGGCGTCGTCATCACGGCTAGCGGGCTGTCCCGCACCCGGCGCCGTCGGCCAGCTGACGCGGTGAGCTTTGACCAGCCCCCCGCATGGCGGAAGAGACCTCCGGTCAGAGGCGCATGCCCGCAGAGTCGGAGCGTGCCCGAGCACCGGAGAGATGTCATGGGGCTGGTCAGTAACTTCGCTGTCGTCGGAGCTGTCGCGTGTGCGGTCGTGTACGCCGCCGCGCGCCTGGTCGCACTTCTCATCGTCCTGCGCGGAACCCGCCCGAGCCAGCGGGCCGAACTCGTGCGCGCGGTCGCGGAACTGTTCCACTACAGGTCCTCCCGCACGAAGGAGGACAGCCAATCGGACTAGCCAGTTCTAGGGCGCTATCTGGAAGTTGGCGAACAACGCAACATGTGGAAGCCGGCTCGGCCTCGACGCCGCTATAGACGCTGGGAGCGTGCCGTGCCTCACGTTCTGGGGGTGTTAGAGAGGCGTTAGAAACGGCCGGGTGGAGGCCGAGCGCTGGTTAGGCTCCGGGCGGTGACAGAAACGCGTGAGAACGAGACGGTCGGCGTCCCGCCGCCCACCCATGGGCGGGTGGTCGGCTGGTTGCTGCACGACCGTCCGGCCGGGCACCCGGGCCCGCATCGGCCGGCGCCGCACCCGACCCACCGCTGGTGGAAGGTGATGTGCCTGACCGGTGTCGACTACTTCTCGACGCTCGGCTACCAGCCCGCGATCGCCGCGGCCGCGGTCGGGCTGCTGTCACCGGTCGCGACGTTGATCCTGGTTCTCCTGACCCTGCTCGGCGCGCTGCCGGTCTACCGCCGGGTCGCGGCCGAGAGTCCGCACGGCGAAGGCTCCATCGCGATGCTTGACCGGCTGCTCGGCCGCTGGAAGGGCAAGTTCACGATCCTGGTCCTGCTCGGCTTCATGGCCACCGACTTCATCATCACGATGACGCTGTCCGCCGCCGACGCCACCGCGCACGTGGTCGAGAACCCGTACGTGCCGCACTGGTTCGAGGGCAAGGAGGTGATCATCACCCTGGTGCTGCTGGCCCTGTTGGCGGGCGTGTTCCTGCGCGGCTTCGGCGAGGCCATCGGGATCGCGGTCGCGCTGGTCGTGGTGTACCTCGGCCTGAACCTGATCGTGGTCGCGAACGCGCTCTGGAACGTCGTCACCGCGCCGGAGCTGGTCACGAACTGGCGCGGCATGCTGACCACCGAGCACTCGAACATCTGGGTGATGATCGGCATCTCGCTGGTCGTGTTCCCGAAGCTCGCCCTCGGCCTGTCCGGCTTCGAGACCGGTGTCGCGGTGATGCCGCAGGTCGACGGCGCGCCCGAGGACGACCCGGCGCACCCGGAGACGCGGATCCGCAACACCCGCAAGCTGCTGACCACGGCCGCGTTGATCATGAGCGGGTTCCTGATCACCAGCAGCTTCACGACGATCGTGCTGATCCCCGAGGACGAGTTCAAGGACGGCGGCGAGGCCTCCGGGAGAGCGCTCGCCTACCTTGCGCACGAGCACCTCGGCAACGTCTTCGGGACCGTGTACGACGTCAGCACCATCCTCATCCTGTGGTTCGCCGGGGCGTCGGCGATGGCGGGCCTGCTGAACATCGTGCCGCGCTACCTGCCCCGCTACGGCATGGTCCCGGACTGGGCGCGGGCGACCCGGCCGCTGGTGATCGTGTTCGGGCTGATCGCGTTCGTGATCACGATCCTGTTCAAGGCCGACGTCGACGCGCAGGGCGGTGCGTACGCGACCGGCGTACTGGTGCTGATCATGTCCGCGTCGATCGCGGTCACGCTGTCCGCCCGGCGGAAGGGGGAGCGGGCCAAGACCGTCGGGTTCGGCGTGATCAGCGTGGTGCTGCTCTACACGACCGTGGCGAACATCATCGAGCGGCCGGACGGTGTGCAGATCGCCTCGTTCTTCATCGTCGCGATCATCCTCACCTCGCTGATCTCGCGCGCCACCCGGTCGCTGGAGCTGCGGGCCACCGAGGTCCGGTTCGACGAGGAGGCGTGCCGGCTGATCGCCGCGGCCGCCCGGCACGGCGAGCTGCGGATCATCGCGAACGAGCCGGACGCGCGCGACGAGGCGGAGTACCAGGAGAAGGAGGCCGAGCAGCGCGAGGTGCGTAACCTGCCGGAAGGTCTGCCGATCCTGTTCCTCGAGGTCACCCTGACCGACGCGTCCCAGTTCGAGACCGAGCTGGACGTCCGCGGCGAGGAACGCTTCGGCTACAAGATCCTGCGCGTCGACAGCCCCAGCGTCCCGAACGCCATCGCCGCCCTGCTGCTGAAGATGCGCGACGACTGGAACGTGATGCCCCACATCTACTTCGCCTGGGCCGAGGGCAACCCGTTCTATTTCCTCTTCCGCTACCTGATCTCCGGCGAAGGCGACGTCCCCCCAGTCACCCGCGAAGTCCTCCGCCGAGCCGAACCCAAACGCTCGAACAGACCGTGGGTCCACGTCGGTTAGAAGTGCTCCGACAGCCGTCCGCGGATCAGCGCGTCGAGGCGTTCCCAGGCCGGCGACGACGCGTTGATCGAGGACTGAACGAGCTGGGGCAGGGCTCTCTCGGACGCATCTTGGCGCAGCTCGTCGACCGGATAGCGCTCGAGCGACGCTGTGACGATCCGCTGCGCGAGATCCGCGAGCGCCGGGTCGTCCGGGGCGAGGTCGTAGGCGCTGTCGTACGCGAGGTAGAGGCCGCGGAGCTCAGGATCGGCCTGCGCGTGCGCCTGATCCGTGAAGTACTGCCGGGCGGTGTCCGGGTCGGTCGCGAACGAGAGAATCCAGAGATCGCTCTCGAGCGCGATCCAGCGTTCGGAGAATCCGAGCTCGTGCAGCCGCAGCAGGTGCTGCTCGACGTCCGGCGGCAGGAACGGGTTGTTGCCGGCAGCAAGGTCTCGCAGCCGGGCGAGCGTGCCGGTGAGCCGCTCGATCCGGGCGGTCAGCTCGGTCTCCGCCGCAGACGCCGCAGCCTGCAGTTCCGCGGGTGAACCGACTTGCGCGATCTTGGCCAGCGGCAGACCGGCCTCGGCCAGCGTGCGGATCTTGATCAGCTCGACGAGGTCCTGCGCGGAGTACCGGCGGTACCCCGACTCGTCGCGCGGGGGCTCGGGGAGCAGTCCTTTCTCGTGGTAGACGCGGATCGTCTTGGTCGAGACGCCGACGTACTGCGCCAACTGGCCGATGGTGATCACGGCACCAGCTTGACCCTTCCCCTGGGGCAATGTCGCACGATCAGGGTATGACCAACGATCGGGAAACCCTGCGCGCACTCGCTGACGACGGCAACGAGCGGGCCTTGGACCGGCTTGCGGACCTGGCCGAGGCGCGTGGCGACGTACAGGAGCTGAGTGATCTGCTGGACGAGGGGTGCCTGCACGCGGGGGAGTTGCTGACGCGGCGGGCGGCGGCTGTTCGTGATCTTCGGGAGTTGCAGCGGATCGCCGATGCCGGGTACGACGAGGCCGCGGAGGTGCTCGAGCAGTTGCTGGTGAGTGATCGGTAATTCGACCGCAAGACCTCGGCGCCCGGAACCAGGGACGGCATCGGTTCGGTGGCCGCCGCGGACCGCGACGACCTGCGCAGCTCGACCGATCCGCGCTACCGCTGGGATTTCGTCGCGCTGCGCCTGAAGGTCTGAGTGCGGACCACGATCAGACCGGTGAGTAGCGCGGCTCCGACCACGAGGGCCAGCAGGCTCAGGCCGCTGATTGGTGCGGCTCCTGCGCCGCGCACCGTTGGGTCGAGGGCGAACAGCAGCAGCCAGGGGGCCGAGTTGACCGCGAGGGCGGTGCCCCAGGTCCGGTGGCCCGCGATCAGCAGGACGGTGGCCAGCACGATCAGGCCTGTGCCGAGCAGGATTCCGAGGGCGATCCGTAGCGAGACCTGGTCAGGTTGGCGGTAGAAGAACCAAGGCTCGGGACCGAGTGACGATGCGAGGACGAGCATCGCGGCGATGGTCGGACCGGCTGCGAGCAGCGCGAACAGGCCGCGCGAGCTGCTGCGGGGCGGCACCGGCTCACCGGTTGCGGCGAGCGCGCTCACCAGGATGACGAAGGCGAGGATGCCGCCTGGCGGCCGGGTGAAGCCGAAGCTGTGCGCGAACTGCTCGATCGGCGGCGCCATGATCGCCAGCGCGCTCAGTGCGCTGAAGGTGGCGAGCCATCGTGCCGAGACCGCCCGGCCGAGAACCATCGCGAGCGCGGCAAGCAGTCCGGCGAGGAAGGGGATCGATCCGGTGGTTACGTTACCGATCGGCGAGCCCTCCATACTCGATTGCGGATCCCAGGGCGCCCACTCGCCGAAGACCAGGAATGTACTGCTGATCGCGGCCAGCAGTGCCACCGCGATCACCGACACCCGGTTGCGGATGCCCTGCACCAGCGTGGGCGGACCTGCCTGGGTCAGGCGGAGCCGAGCGGCGTGGGCCGCCAGGTTGAGCAGATCCCTGAAGTCGGCGCGGCCACGAGCCTCGGCGGAGTCGAGCAACAGACCGAGCGCCTCCTCGCCGTGCTGGTCGCGCCACCAGCGCGGGTAGCACTTCAGTACGGCGCGGTACAGGGCGCTCATGCGACACCACCTCCGGCCGCGGGACCCAGCCGGAGCCGGAGCTTGCGGAGCGCCTGGTCGGCGTTGGACTGCAGTCGAGCCGCCTCGGTGGACAGCGTCTCGGCGCCGGCGTCCGTGAGTTCGTAGTAGCGACGGAGGCGGCCGTCGACGATCTCCTCGCCGGCCGGGCGGACCAGACCTTCGTCGCGGAGGCGGTCGAGGGCGGCGTACAGGGTGCCGGGGCGGAGGGTGACGCGGCCGCTGGACAGGGCTGACACCTCGCTGATCACCGCGTAGCCGTGTTTGCGGCCGTCGGCGAGGGCGGCCAGGACGAGGAACGTCGGCTCGCGCATCTCGGAAGAGGACATGCGCCGACAATAGTCAGTTCATCGGTATATAGCAATCATTGAGTCATGGCGAAGGATTCCCCTGATTTTGGGGAGCGACCGCTTCCGTGTCAGGTAAGTGCTGGGCAGTATTCGGGGCAACCGGCCGCCCGCCCAGCGGCCCGACCTGGAGGAGCGCAGCTGTGCGATCTCTCATCCCCCGTTCCCGTGCCCTGGCGGTCCTGGTTTCCGGTGCGGCTCTGGTCCTGACTCCACTGAGCGGTCAGGCGACCGCGCGAACGCCGGTCGGCGAGGCGCCGGACTGCTTCGTACCGCCTGCCGGCGCGTCCGCGAAGGGCGGTCACGGCGCCGACACCCGCGACATCTCGGTCTCCGAGCAGAAGGCGATCGAGGCCCGGACGGCGCGGTTGCTCAAGGCAAAGACCGCCCGTGCCGCCGCGTCGGTGAACGTGCCCGTTTACGTGCACGTGATGCGGGACGCCGCCGGCAACGGTGACGTCACCGACACCCAGATCTCGCAGCAGATCGCCGTACTGAACAAGACGTTCGGCGGCCAGGAGTCGTCGCAGGCCGCGAACACCGGCTTCACGTTCACGCTGGCCGGTGTCGACAAGTACGACAACAACCAGTGGCACAAGGACAAGCAGAGCAGCACGTACCGGAAGAAGACCCGTCAGGGCGGCAAGAACGCGCTGAACATCTGGCTGGTCGACTTCGCGTACCTCGGGATCGCGACGTTCCCCTGGGACTACGCGCGGCAGCCCGGCATCGACGGGATCCGCGTGCAGTACACGTCGCTGCCCGGTGGCTCGGCGACGAACTACGACCTCGGTGAGACCGCGACGCACGAAGCGGGCCACTGGCTCGGGCTGTACCACACGTTCCAGGGCGGTTGTACGGCGACGAACGACGAGGTCGCCGATACGCCCGCGCAGAGCAGCCCGACCAACGGCTGCCCGACCGGACGCGACTCGTGCTCGCTGCCGGGCCTGGACCCGATCCACAACTACATGGATTACTCGTACGACTCCTGCTACAACCAGTTCACCCTCGACCAGAGCACCCGGATGAGCAACATGTGGAGCGCTTACCGGGCGTAGCTCGCGGAGGCTGGGTGGTTCAGGGTGCTCTGATGCTGTTCGTGGACCAGTCGGCGAGCGATCGAGCCCGGGCCTTCGAGCTGCAGAGTCTGTGGGTCGTCGGGTAGCCGGAAGCCGAGCGTGGTCACGGTGTCGAGGCAACGGTTCGTACCCAGGACCGCCCAGCCGGTGCGAGTGTCGGGGGAGAGGTCGAGGTCCTCGGCGAGGAGGAGATCCTCGCCGAGCCAGGCACGGGTCGCGGTACGCAGGACGCCGCCGGTTTCGCCCTGCCGTCCCAGGACGAGTGACTCGCGAAGGTGCGCGGTGCAGCCGGCCGCGAGGCGTACGGTCGTCGTACGGGTGACGTCGGCGTCGGCGGCGACGACGAACGGTTCGGCGTACCACTGGAGGCTGGCGCCGTCCGTCAGCCGGATGTCGATGTCCCAGCGCGCGGAACCGCCACGCATGCCGTAGGCAACGGTTCCGGCGGTCTCCACGATCTCCAGCCGGACGGCGCCGGACACCGCGATCTCGATGCGTACGTCGTCACCGGCAAGGAGCAGCGCACCGGCTGCGACGAGGGCGACGCGTACGACGCCGGCGGCACCGGGCAGTTGCCGCGGTGACAGGTGGTCGGTCGTCAGCAGGCAGCGGTCCCGGACCGGGTCGGCGACGACCTCAATGCGTGTGGACATGGGTGATGACCTCGCCGTTCTCGCCGATGTGCGAGTGCGGGGCCATGGGACCGGGATCGACGGGTGTGTGGTCGCCGGTGCGTACGACGTGCGCCATCGATCGCACCCATGCGGTCAGGAGTGCGATCGAGGCGGGATCCGTGCGCGAGAGCGCGATCACGGGTTTCCCGTCGCGGGCCGTCTCGGCGTCCTTCACCATCTGCTCGACGTCGACCCCGACGTACGGCGCGAGGTCGGTCTTGTTCACGATCAGGAGGTCGGCGCGGGCGATACCGGGACCGCCCTTGCGGGCCACGTCACCGCCGCCGGCCACGTCGAGGACGAAGATCTGCGCGTCGACGAGGGCGGGGGAGAACGTCGCTGTCAGGTTGTCGCCGCCGGACTCGACCAGGACGACGTCGAGCGGCGCGAAGTCGCGTTCGAGGTCTTCGACCGCGATCAGGTTCGGGGTGACGTCGTCGCGGATCGCGGTGTGCGGGCAGGCCCCGGTCTCGACCGCGCGGATGCGTTCCGGGTCGAGGACGCCGGCCGAGCGCAGCAGCCGCGCGTCCTCGTCGGTGTAGATGTCGTTGGTGATGACACCGAGCCGGAGTTCGGTGGCGAGCTCGCGGCAGACGGTCGCGATCAGCGAGCTCTTGCCGGTGCCGACCGGTCCTGCGACTCCCAGGCGGAACGAGCGGGTCTCAGGCGTGTCAGGCATGGAACAACCTCATTCTCTCGATGGCGTGGTGGTGCGCGAACACGTCGATCAGCGGCGCACCGTCGGCCGGGATCTCGTCGACGCGGGTCAGCGGCGCGACGTCCTTGACGAGCCGTTCGATGTCGTCGTGCAGGCCGGCTAGCCAGGTCGCCGCGTCGGCTGGGTCCACGGGCAGCAGCTTCAGGGACGCGGAGATGACGGTCTGCGCGTCGTCGTACGCGACGGTCCGCGCCACCTGCTCAGCCGACAGCCCGGTCACCGCCCCGACGACTCCGAGTACGACGGGTCTCGCGATCTCGCCGTCGTTCGGCAGGTACGTCGATACGCCGGGCCATACTCGCCGCGCCAGGCGCAACAACAGCCGCCCCTGCCGCCGCGAGACGCCCCGCACCACGTGGCTCGGCACCCGCGCCGCCCACGCCGCCTCGACCAACGCCACGGGCTCGGGGCTTTCCGGAACATTTTTGTCGCCTGGTGCAACTTTTGTTCCGGAAAGTGCCAGCGCCATGTGGCGAGTGAGGACAGCGACAGCGGCTTCCACGCGGGTCGTCGTACGGAGGCGATCGCGGACATAGGCCGCGACGTCGGCGAGTTGCCTGCCGTCGGCACCCAGGCCCGCGCGGACCGCGGGCTCCAAGCCACCGGACTGGGTGTGCCCGCCGGTCGGCAGCCGGCCGTCGGCGAGCATCATCGCGACCAGCTCCGCGTTACCCATCAGAACATCGCGTACAGCTGAGCGAGCGGCAAGACCGACGCCGGCGCCGGCTCGACCAGCTCACCGTCGACCTTGATCGCGAACGTCTCCGGGTCGATGTCGATCGCCGGCAGCGCGTCGTTGTTCTTCAGATCCGCCTTGGTGATGTCCCGCGTCGGCCGTACGCCGAGCAGCTCGCGCCGCAGCCCGAGCCGCCCGGCCAGTCCGTTCTCGAGCGCGGCCGGGGACACGAACGTGTACGAGAGATCCGCCCCGATCGCGTCCCCGAACGCGGGCCGCATCAGCACCGGCTGCGGCGTCGGGATCGAGGCGTTCGGATCGCCGAGGGCGGCCCAGGCGATCGCGCCGCCCTTGATCACCAGGCTCGGGCGGACCCCGAAGTACCGCGGGTCCCAGAGCGCGAGGTCCGCGAGCTTGCCGGGTTCGACCGAGCCGACGACGTGATCGATGCCGTGGGCAATGGCCGGGTTGATCGTGTACTTCGCGACGTACCGGCGGACCCGCTCGTTGTCGGCGGGAAGGCCGCCCGTCAGCGCGCCGCGGCGGTGTTTCATCACGTGCGCGACCTGCCAGGTGCGGGTGACGACCTCGCCGATCCGGCCCATCGCCTGCGCGTCGGACGACGTCACCGACAGCGCGCCGAGGTCGTGCAGGATGTCCTCGGCGGCGATCGTGGTGGCGCGGATCCGGGACTCGGCGAACGCGAGGTCCTCGGGGACGTCCGGGCTGAGGTGGTGGCAGACCATGAGCATGTCGAGGTGCTCGGCGACCGTGTTGACCGTGTGCGGCAGCGTGGGGTTCGTGGAGCCCGGGATGACGTGCGGGTACGACGCGATCGAGAGGATGTCCGGCGCATGACCACCGCCCGCGCCCTCGACGTGGAACGCGTGGATGCCCCGGCCCGCGATCGCGCCGAGGGTCGACTCGACGTACCCGGCCTCGTTCAGGCTGTCGGCATGCAACGCGACCTGGAGCCCCCACTCGTCCGCGGCCCGCAGTGACGCGTCGATCGCGGCCGGGGTCGAACCCCAGTCCTCGTGCACCTTGTACCCGGCGGCGCCGGCGAGCGCCTGCTCGGCGAGGGCCTCGGCGCTGACGGTGTTCCCCTTGCCGAGCAGGAGGATGTTGAGCGGTACGGCGTCCAGCGCGCGATGCATCTGCTCGAGGTGCCACGCGCCGGGGGTGACCGTGGTCGCCTTCGAACCCTCGCTCGGGCCGGTGCCGCCGCCGACGATCGTGGTGATCCCGGTCGCCAGCGCCTCGTGGAGCTGTGACGGGGACAGCAGGTGGACGTGCGCGTCGATCGCGCCGGCGGTGAGGATGCGGCCCTCGCCGGCGATCACGTCGGTGGACGGCCCGATCCGGAGGTCCGGGTGGACGCCGTCCGCGATGTCTGGGTTGCCCGCGCGGCCGAGGGCGACGATGCGGCCGTCGCGAATGCCGACGTCCGCGCGCACGATGCCCCACCAGTCCACGACCAGCACGTTGGTGATGACGGTGTCGGGCGCACTGTCCGCACGGGTCGTCGTCCCTTGCGCCATCGATTCGCGGATCGACTTGCCGCCACCGAAGACGACCTCCTCGCCGCCGACGGTGAAGTCCTGCTCGACCTCCACCCACAGGTCGGTATCCGCGAGCCGCACCTGGTCGCCGACGGTCGGCCCGTACAGCGCGGCGTACGCGGCCCGCGAGATCTCAACCACGATCAGTCGCCTTCAACTGGATGCCCGGCACGCGGCGGTTGCCTCGCAGCGCGACCAGCGCCACCTCGCGCGAAGCGCCGGGCTCGAACCGTTGCGACGTACCCGACGGGATGTCCAGGCGGAACCCCTGGGCGGCATCCCGGTCGAAGGCGAGGGCCGAGTTGGCGTCCGGCAGGTGCAGGTGCGAGCCGATCTGGATCGGCCGGTCGCCGGCGTTCACGATCACCAGCCGCAGACGCTCGTCGTCTGAGCGGTCGGCATTCAATCGGATGCTCCCAGGGAGCACCCGGACTGCTCCAGGCCCCGCCCCGCCCTGTCTTTCCTTGCTAAGTCTATCGTCGTCGGCCATGGATCCTGCCTTCAAATGATCGGGCTGTGGATAGTCACGAGTTTGCGGCCGTCCGGGAAGGTGGCTTCGACCTGGACGTCGTGGAGGAGCTCGGCCACTCCGGGCATCACCTGATCGCGGGTGAGCACCGTGCGACCGGTCTCCATCAGGTCCGCCACGAGAGCGCCTTCGCGGGCGCGTTCGATCACCCAGGTGCTGAGCAGGGCGACGGCTTCGGGGTGGTTGAGAAGCACTCCCCGGGCCAGCCGGTCGCGGGCGACCATGCCGGCCACGGAGAGCAGCAGCTTCTCGACGTCAGCGGGAGTGAAGTTCATGTGAGTGGTGCGGGGCCGGCCCGTTGTTCAAGGCGAGACGTGACCGCCGCTGACTCCCTTCGGAGGTCGGAGACTGCGAGCGAGCGCAGCCGGACGGGCCGGGATTGGGGAGGATTGCTGTCCGTTTTGGGTAGGTAATCCTCCCCAACCGCATCATTGCAGCTCCGGCGCGGGGCGGCTCATCGTTGTGCGGGAAGGACGTGGTCGGACACCTTGTCTGTGCTCAGGCAGAGCGAGCACACGGCCGCGGAGTGCGTCGCGCAGGCAGTCATGTCGGGGCGCTCGTACTGCTGGCGGCACACGTGACACGTCAGTACTTCGCCCGACGGGTTCCCGTGCTCGTCGTACATCGGCAAATCGAGTCCGTCGTCGGTCCGCCGCAGGTAGTACTTGCCGCGGGTGATCGCGGCCAGCACCGGCGGGAGGACCAGGGCGAGCCCGATCGCGACGAGTGGCGAGTACGGCTTGATGCCGGCGCCGAATCCACCGAAGAACACGACGATCGAGACACCCGCGGCCGCCGCCATCGACACGAAGCCGACCGGGTTGACGGCGTACAGCATGCCGCGCCGGAACTCGGGAGCCTTCGGGGACAGCCCCAGCAGGTACTTGTTGAACACGATGTCCGAGGCAACGACCACGATCCACGCCATCCCGCAGTTCGCGTAGAACCCGAGAATGGTGTTCAGGAAGTCGAACATGTTCGCCTCCATCAGCACCAGCGCGATCACCAGGTTGAACCCGAGGAACACCAGCCGTCCGGGGTAGTGCCGGGTCAGCCGCGTGTACGAGTTCGTCCAGGCCAGCGAACCGGAGTACGCGTTCGTCACGTTGATCTTCACCTGGCTGATGACGACCAGTACGACGGCCAGCGTCATCGCGAGCCACCCGGGCAGGAACCCGCGGTAGATCTCCAGGAACTGGTGTACCGGCTGGTTCGCGATCGACGACGAGTCGGCGACGTTCGCGATCAGGTACACGGCGAGGAACAGGCCGATCACCTGCTTCAGCGCGCCGAAGATCACCCAGCCCGGACCGGCGAGCAGCATCGCGGTCCACCACCGGCGCGAGTTCTCCGGGGTCTTCGGCGGCATGAACCGCAGGTAGTCGATCTGCTCCGCGATCTGCGCGATCAGCGACAGGCACACGCCGGCCGCGAGCAGCATCGAACCGAAGTCGGCGTCCGGACCGTAGTCGAAAAACGTCGACACCGACGACGGGTGCGACACGAGCAGGTAGCCGAACGGCAGCACCATGAGGATCAGCCACAGCGGAGTCGTCCACACCTGGAGCGTGGAGAGCACCTTCATCCCGTAGATGACCAGCGGGAAGATCACCAGCGTCGAGACGGCGTACCCGAGCCACAGCGGCACGTGCAGGCCCAGTTGCAGGCCCTGCGCCATGATCGAGCCTTCGAGCGCGAAGAAAATGAACGTGAAGGACGCGAAGATCACATTGGTGACGACCGAGCCGTAGTACCCGAAGCCGCTGCCGCGGGTGATCAGGTCGAGGTCGATGTTGTAGCGCGCGGCGTAGTACGCGAGCGGCAGGCCGGTCGCGAAGATCACCACGGCGAAGATCGCGATTCCCCACAGCGCGTTCGTGGTCCCGTACGAGATCCCGATGTTCGCGCCGATCGCGAAGTCAGCGAGGTACGCGATCCCGCCGAGGGCCGAGACGGCGACGACGCCGGTCGACCATTTCCGGTAGCTGCGCGGCGCGAACCTGAGGGTGTAGTCCTCGAGTGTCTCGCGGGTCGCGGTGGTGGGCGCGGGGGCTTCTGCGGTGGTGCGGTGGTCGAGCGAGGGTTCCACAGACATGGGCGAACTCCTGGCGGCACCTTCGGGCGAGCGGTGCTCCGGCGGGCCGGCGACGCTGCCGGCGGGGGATGCACCCGAATGGAAGGAACCTAGGAACGCCGTGTTACCGCTGTGTTGCCGAGCTGCTACGTTCGTGTATTTCCATCTGGAAGTACTTTGAAATCATTTCCTCGAGACCGCGCTGGGCCGCGGCGAGACGCTCGGCGACCGTGGCGCCGACGGGGGAGAGCGCGATGATGACCCGTCGCTTGTCACTGGTATGGATGCGGCGCAGAACCAGGCCGCGTTCGACCAGCTTGTCGACGTGCCGGGTGAGGCTGGCGGCCGGCAGGACGGCAGACTGTGCGAGGACGGTCATCGGCTGTCCGGGCTCCTCGCGGAGTGCGGCCATGATCCGCCACTGCTCGATCGTCAGCCCGAACTCGCCGAGCAGCGGCTGCAGGCCCAGCTCGAACTGCCGCTCCATCCGCTTCAGCAACAGCAGCATGCCGCACCTCCTCCTCGGTTCAGGTGCTGGGAAATATAACCGGTGGCTCGCGGTTCCGCCGCATCGTCGGTCAGACTTGGCCGCGACTGGAGGAGGTGACGATGCGGCGTACTGACGTACTGCCGATCGCCTTCGTCGTGCCGTTGCAGGGGCCGACCGGGATCTACGGGCCGTCGTGTCTGGCCTGCGGGCAACTCGCGGTCGAGCAACTGAACGCGCGGAACGGTATCGCGGGCCGTCAGGTCGAGCTCGTCCAGGTGGACGCCGGCCGCCCACCGGAGGTCGTCGCCGAGGAGGTCGGGCGGCTCGTCGACACGGGTCGCGTGGAAGCGGTCGCCGGCTGGCACATCTCCGCGGTCCGGGTCGCGCTGACCCGACGCATCGGCGGGCGGGTGGTGTACGCGTTCGCGGCGATGCACGAGGGCGGTGACGACACGCCTGGTGTGTTCATGCTCGGCGAGCGCCCGGTCAACCAGCTGCTGCCGGCGGCGCACTGGCTGCGCGAGCATCTCGGCGCCCGGCGCTGGGTTGTCGTCGGCAACGACTACGTGTATCCCCGGGTCACCGGTTCGGTTGCGCAGGAAGCCTTGCAGGGAACGGGATCCGAGATCGTGCACTCGGCGTACGTCCCGCTCGGTACGGCGGACTTCCGGGACGTGATCGATGGACTTCGGGCCACTGACGCCGACGGCGTGATCATGCTCCTGATGGGCCAGGACGCGGTGCACTTCAACCGGCAGTTCGCGGCCGGTGGGCTGAGCGAGAGACTGCTCCGTCTCAGCCCGGCGATCGAGGAGAATACGCTGCTCGGCGCCGGATCGGGCGCGAACCACGGCGTCTACGCGGCGGCGGCGTACTTCGACAAGCTCACCACCGTCGAGAGCAACGAGTTCGCCCAGCGGTACTACGCCCGCTTCGGGGCGTTCGCGCCCGCGCTCAACGCGGTCGGCGAGTCCTGTTACGAGGCGATCCGCTTCCTCGCCCGCCTCGGCGAGGTCAGCGGCACCATCGCGATGTCGGCCGGACTCCCGAGCGGCCACTTCTACGACAGCCCCCGCGGCCTGCTCCGTCTCGACGGCAACCTCGTCGACCAGGACGTGTACCTGGCGGTCGCCGACGGTCTCGAGTTCCGGATCCAGGAGCAGATCGCCCACACCTCCTAACCGACATGAACCGTCTAGATGGTTAGGTAGTGGGATGGATGTCGACGAGCGATTCAGCTGGGAAGGCCGATCGATCGCCTGGGGACGCGCCGGCAGCGGCCCACCGGTGGTGTTCTGCCACGGGACACCGTTCTCGTCACGCGTGTGGTCGCGGTACGCGGACGCGTTGAGCGCCGACTTCCGCGTGTACCTGTGGGACATGCCGGGGTACGGCGAGTCGTCCAAGCACCCCGACCACGCGGTCGACTTCGGTGCGCAGGCGAAAGCGTTCGCGGCGTTGCTCGAGCACTGGGAGTTGGACAGGCCACGGGTCGTGGCACACGACTTCGGCGGCGCTGTCTCCTTGCGAGCAACACTGGCCGAGGGCGCGGCGTACGAGTCGTTGATGCTCGTCGACGTGGTGGCGATCCCGCCGAGCGGGTCGGCGTTCTTCCAGTTCGTGAAGCGCTACCCGACGACGCTCGACGAGTTGCCGCCGTACATCCACGAGTCGATCCTGCGGGCGTACGTGAGCGCCGCGAGTCATCGCGGGCTGCGGGACGAGGAGCTGGCAGCGCTGGTTTCCCCCTGGTGCACCGAGGCCGGGCAGCCGGCGTTCTATCGGCAGATCGCGCAGTACGACGAGGAGTTCCTGGGTCAGAACGAGCGGACCGTCGGCCAGCTCGCGATCCCGGTCAAGGTGGTCTGGGGGAGCGACGACGCGTGGATCCCGCCGGCGACCGGGCGGCGGCTGGCCGGGCTCATCCCGGGGGCGTCGTACCTCGAAGTACCCGACGCCGGCCACCTGATCCAGTACGACGCACCGGTGGCGCTCGCGACGGAGCTGCGCAAGTGGCTGTATTTCTGACCACGGGTCCGCGCTCTTTTCACAGGTGACGAGATCTGCGGTGGTGGTCGGTGGCGGGATCGTGGGGCTGGCTGTGGCGCGAAGCCTGCAGCGGCGCGATCCCGGTACGCCGGTAGTCGTACTGGAGAAGGAACCGGCCGTCGGGGCGCACCAGACCGGGCACAACTCGGGCGTCGTGCACTCGGGGCTGTACTACCGGCCAGGCTCGCTGAAGGCGCGGCTCGCCGTGGCCGGCGGTACGGCGCTGCGCGAGTACTGCGAGGAGAAGGGCATCCCGCTCGACGTACCGGGCAAGCTGGTCGTCGCGACGACCGAGGCCGAACTACCGCAGCTCGATCGCCTCTTCGGGATCGGCCGCGAGAACGGCGTCCCGGTGCGTCGGCTGACCCTGGACGAGGTCGCGGAGCGTGAGCCCCACCTGCGGGTGAAGGGCGCGCTGGCGGTCGACTCCACGGGACGTGTCGACTTCAAGCTCGTGGCCGCGGCCCTCGCCGACGATGTCTGCGCGGCGGGCGGCGAGATCCGGACCGGGGTGTCTGTGACGGCGGTCGAGAACGCGGGTTCCGTGGTGCGCGTTCGGACGACCGACGACGTGATCGAGGCCGACCGCGTGGCGGTGTGCGCGGGCCTGCACAGCGACCGGCTGGCGCGTGCGTCCGGTCTGGAACCGGGCGTCCGCATCCTGCCGTTCCGGGGCGAGTACAGCGAGCTCGTCCCCGAGCGGGAGTTCCTGGTGAAGGGACTGGTGTACCCGGTGCCCGATCCCGACCTGCCGTTCCTCGGTGTGCACCTGACCCGCGGCATCGACGGCAGCGTTCACGTCGGCCCGAACGCCGTCCCGGCGCTGTCCCGCGAGGGGTATTCGTGGGGCAAGATCGTCGTACGGGACGTGTGGGAGTCGGCGACGTACCGCGGGACCTGGAAGCTCGCCCGCCGGTACGCCCGCACCGGCGCGAAGGAGATCGTCCGCTCACTCACCGGCCGGGCGCTGGTCCGCGAGGCGCGGCGGATGCTGCCGGAGCTGCAGGTTTCCGACGTACGACGGTCCGGTGCCGGCGTCCGCGCCCAGGCCGTGACGCGCGACGGCAAGCTGGTCGACGACTTCCTGTTCCTCCGCGACGGCCGCGCCCTGCACGTCCTGAACGCGCCGTCACCCGCCGCCACCGCCTGCCTCGTGATCGGCGACCGCATCGCCGAGGAACTGTCCGCCGACCGAGCCTGAGCTACGCCTATCTTGGTCGGCATGACGACGTTCGGCGTGCCAGGGGTTCGGGTGGGGCATTGGAGCGACTTCGAAGGGCGGACCGGCTGCACGGTCGTGGATCTGCCGGCCGGTACGGTCGCGTCCTACGAGGCGCGCGGTGGTGCGCCGGCCTCGCGGGAACTGGAGCTGCTGGAGCCGGGAAAGGCCGTGAGCGCGATCGACGGCGTCGTACTGACCGGGGGATCGGCGTTCGGTCTGGCGGCGGCGGACGGTGTCATGCGGTTCTACCGCGGGCAGGGGCGCGGGGTGCAGACGCCCGCGGGCCCGGTGCCGATCGTGCCGACGCTGGCGCTCTTCGACCTCACCGCGGGCGATCCGGCCGCGGCTCCGGACTCCGCTGCCGGGTACGCGGCCGCGCAGGCGTGCGCCGTGGACCAGACGCTCCAAGGACAGGTGGGGGCGGGAACCGGCGCGTACGTCGGTCATTGGCGCGGGCCGGACGGCCGGCGACCCGGCGGGCTCGGGTACGCCGAGCATCGGCTGGGCGAGCTCGTGGTGGCCTGCCTTGCCGTGGTGAACGCATTCGGTGACATCGACGACGGCAGCGCGGGCGTGTCGTTCGACGCCGTACGGATGCTCGCGGAGCCGTTCGCGTTCGGCGAGGGACGCGCGCACACGACGATCGGCGTCGTCGTCACGAACGCCCGCCTCGACAAGACCGCCTGCCGAACCGTTGCCCAGGGCGCCCATGACGGCCTCGCCCGCTCCATCACGCCACCGCACACCCAGTTCGACGGCGACGGGTTCGTCGCCGCGGCCACCGGTCAGGTCGACGCCCACGTGGACATCGTCAGGCTCCTCGCCCTCGCCTGCGTCACCGACGCCGTCCGGAGCGTCGCCTAGGTCCACCGGCGAACTTCACATCGGTGCAACAGGAGGGAAATTTCGGCCGGGGATGCTGTGAGTCATGGACACGTTGCGTACGACGCTCACCGGCGGGACGGCCTGTGACGTATGCGGAAGGCTGCCCCACCCGCGGCGCCTCCGTCTGACGCTCGCGAAGCTCGTGGCGATCGCGCCCGTCGAGCTCGCGTTGCACGCGGCGGTGCTGGCCGCGCATCCGCCGTACCTGGTCTCGGTCGCGGTCCTGGCGAGTGTGACGACCGCGCTGGTGATCTGGGTGGTGGAGCCGTCGACGATGCGGCTGCTGCGGTCCTGGCTGCACGCCCCGAAGGCTCGTCCGCGGAACGGGATCGGGACGCTGTGGCGGATCCGCGTGACGCTCGACGACCGGGCGGGAACGCTGGAGAGCGTTACCCGGCAGCTCTCCGTACTGGACGCGAACATCCTCGGGCTGCACGTTCATCCGATCGACGACGGGGTGCGGGACGAGCTGGTGGTCTCGACGCCGGATGACGTCACCGCAGCTGACCTGGAAGATGCGATCGAGTCGGCCGGCGGCCGCGAGACGCACGTGTGGCCGACGACGGCGCTGGCGTTGGTCGACGGCCAGACCAAGGCGCTGAGTCTGTCGGCTCGCGTGGTCGCGGATCCGGCTGAACTGCCGCACGCGGTCGCCGAGCTGCTCGGAGCTCAGCTGGTCACCGATCGGGCGACGTTGACGGGTCAGCTTCCCGACGACGGCACAGTACTGAAGGTCCCGTCGCCGTGGACCGGCCTGTTCGCGTTCAGTCGACCGGGCGAGCCCTTTACCCCTGCCGAGTCCGCCCGCGCCCACCGCCTGGCCGAACTGGCAGAAGCCACCCAAACCCTCACCCGCTGAGGTCAGGGTGTTGGAAAGGTGATGGGCTGGACGATTTCGATGCGGGTTCCGACGTGGTCGCAGGTGGGGAGGTCGTGGTAAACCTCCCAGCTGTCGCCGGTCGCGACCGCAGCGCCGGTTTCCAGCCAGTCCTGAACGGCGTGGTAGCTGAGCGGGATCTTCTCGTCCGGATCGGTGTGCCAGACGGCGAGCACCGGCCCGGCGGGCAGGGAGGACGGTTCGACGTCGCCGCTGCCCGCAATCGGCGTACCGACCGGGAAGCCGGCCTCGGCTTCGATCTCGCCGCCGGGCAGCGGGTGCCAGCGAGCGTACGGGTAGCCGGTCGGCGCGATGCCGCGGTGACGCAGATGCTCGGCGACGGCCGCGCACGCCGAAGGAACCCAGTCCTCCAGTTGCTCAGGCACAAGATGACCCCGCCGGACGGCGGTCGCTTCGTCGCTGTGGAATCTCACCTGGGGCATGGTGCATCACCACCACTCAATGTACGACGGCATCCGCCGCCTGCCTACCGACGTCTGGCCCCGTCTTGTATCACCAGGTGCTGCTCTGCGTTCCTCTCTACAGAGGACCCGACGGCACTTGGAGGTTCCGATGGCCCTGATCGAACTCACCCCGGACGACCTGTGCGCGATGGTGAGCGCTCCCTTCCCGTGTGAGGAAGGATCCGTGATCGACCCGATCGCGGTCGCTCATTTCCTGGGGCTCGTCGAAACCGGCGCGGCCGTCTTCGAGGACATCGAGGGCGGGTTCGCGCCCAAGGGCGGGCGGACGGCGGACGAGCGCCTCGCGCTGCTGTTCCTGGCCTGCTCGATGGAGGCGAGTCAGGCCGTGACCCGGGGGAGGACCGCGAGTCCGGACGCCGCCGAGGCCGAACCCGAACGTGCACACGTCAAGGACGCACTCGACGCGTTCACGGACGGTGTGATCGCGAGCCCGCCGGTGCTGACCACTGTGATCCCGGCACCTGGCACGGTCGTCGTGATCGGCACCGTCGTGATCAAGATCCCGACGCCGCCACCGGTGCCTCCGCGCTGGGAAGAGGGCGAGCAGCTCACCCGTACCGATCTGCTGGCGCTGGCCGTCCGATTCCAGTCCGCGTCGAAGATGCCGGACATCGGCACGACCGCGGAAGACCTCGCCGGAGCAGCCACCCGCCTCATCGACGCCGCGATGACCCGCTAACCGCCGACGACGTCCAGGGCTTGGCGGGCGATCTCCCACTCTTCGTTGGTGGGGATGACCAGGACGGCGACCGGACTGTCGTCGGTGGAAGCGATGTTGTCCGTGGGGTCGGCGTTGCGGGCCGGATCGAGATGGATACCCAGGCCTTCGAGCCCGCTGACAGCGGCCGCGCGGACCTCGGCCGAGTGCTGGCCGACCCCGGCAGTGAAGACGATCGCGTCGACCGTTCCGAGTACGGCGTAGTACGCGCCGATGTACTTCTTCAACCGGTAGCAGTAGACATCGAACGCGAGCTGGGCCCGCTCGTCCCCGGCCGCCCGGCGACGCGACACCTCCCGGAAGTCGTTCACGCCGGTCAGGCCCTTGAGCCCGGACTCCGAGTTCAGCGCCCGGTCGGTCTCCTCCGCGGACCGCCCCGCGACCCGCGCGAGAAGCCCGTGGATCGCTGGATCGAGGTCGCCCGACCGGGTCCCCATCACGAGACCCTCCAACGGCGTCAGCCCCATCGAGGTATCCACCGACCGGCCGCCCCGGACGGCGGTCGCGGAACACCCGTTGCCGAGGTGCAGCACGATCAAGTTCACGTCCTCCACCGACCGTCCGAGCAGCGCGGCGGCCTGTCCGGACACGAACGAGTGCGACGTCCCGTGGAACCCGTACCGCCGGATCCCGTACTCCTCCTGCCAGGCGGTCGGCACCGCGTACGTGTAGGCGTACGGCGGCAACGTCTGATGGAACGCGGTGTCGAAGACGGCCACATGCGGCAGGTCCGGCAGGAGCCGCCGCGCGACCTCGATACCTTCCAGATTCGCGGGATTGTGCAACGGCGCCAGCGGAACCAGCTCGGTCACCGCCGCGATCAGCTCGTCGTCGACCAACGCCGGCGCCGCGAACCTGTCGCCGCCGTGCACCACCCGGTGCCCGACCGCCACGATATCCACGTCACCGAGCGCGGGACCGTGCGTCTCGAACGCTTGTACGGCGGCCTCCAGCGCGGCTTCGTGATCCGCGACGGCCTGCTCGTCGTCGTACGAACCCGAAGGCCCGTGGTGCACGTGATGGCTCTGCTCCTCGCCGATCCGCTCGACCAGCCCGGTCGCCGCGGCCTCGCCGGTCTTCGCGTCGACCAGGCTGTACTTGAGCGACGACGAGCCGGCGTTGATCACCAGGACATGTCCACTCATCGCGTGCCACCCTGCTGTGCCTGGATCGCGGTGATCGCGACCGTGTTGATGATGTCCCGGACGGTCGCTCCGCGCGACAGGTCGTTGACCGGTTTGCGCAGACCCTGTAGGACCGGGCCGACCGCGACGGCGTTCGCCGAGCGCTGCACTGCCTTGTACGTGTTGTTGCCGGTGTTCAGGTCGGGGAACACGAACACCGTGGCCCGTCCGGCGACGGGGGAGTCCGGCAACTTCGTTCGCGCCACGGCCGCGTCGATCGCGGCGTCGTACTGGATGGGGCCCTCGACCGGCAGCTGCGGTGCGCGTTCGCGGACGATGTTCGTTGCCTTGGACACCTTTTCCACGTCGGTGCCGGCGCCGGACGTGCCGGTCGAGTACGACAGCATCGCGACCCGGGGCTCGACGCCGAACGCGACGGCGGTCGCCGCGGACGAGATCGCGATATCGGCGAGCTGCTCGGCCGTCGGGTCCGGGTTCACCGCGCAGTCGCCGTACACCAGGACCTGGTTCTGCAGGCACATGAAGAACACCGACGAGACGACGGACACGTCCGGGACGGTCTTCACGACCTCGAGGGCCGGCCGGATCGTGTGCGCGGTGGTGTGCACGGCGCCCGACACCATGCCGTCCGCGAGGCCGAGCTGGACCATCATCGTGCCGAAGTACGACACGTCACGGACCAGCTCGCGAGCACGGTCGAGGTCGACGCCGCGATGCTGCCGCAGCCGGTGGTACTCGGCGGCGAACTGCTCGGCAAGCTCACTGTTCTCCGGATGTACGACGCGCGCCGCGGTCGTGTCGACGCCGAGGGCCGCGGCCTTCGCGCTGATCGTGGTCGGATCGCCGAGCAGGGTGAGGTCGGCGACGCCTCTCCGCAGCAGTACGTCGGCCGCGCGCAGGATCCGCTCCTCCTCGCCCTCCGGCAGCACGATGTGCCTGCGGTCCGAGACAGCTCGGTCGACCAGTTGGTGCTCGAACATGAGGGGCGTCACCGCGCTGCTCCGGGCGAGCGCGAGCTGGTCGAGCAACGCCGTCCCGTCGACGTACTGGTCGAAGAGTGCCAGGGCCGTGTCGATCTTGCGCGGCGCGTCCTTCGTGAGCCGGCCGCGGACGGCGGTGAGCTTGGCGGAGGTCGCGTGCGTCCCGAGATCGGTCTCGATGATCGGCAATGTGACACCGAGGCCCTCGATCAGCCGCTGCACCTGGCCAGGGAGCTCGAAGCCGCCGTTGAGCACGATCGCGGCGATCTGCGGGAAGGTCCGGGACGCGTGCGCCATCAGTACGCCGAGCACGACCTCGGGTCGGTCGCCGGCGGTGACGACCGCGGCGCCGTCGAACAGCCGGTCCAGCACGTTCGGCATCGTCATCCCGGCGATCATCAGCCCGGTGACCTCGCGGGTCAGCAGCTGCGGGTCACCACTCAGCAGCCGGCCGTCGATCGGCGCCAGCAGGTCGGCGACGAGCGGCTGGTTCAGCACCGGTTCCTCGGGGATCGCGAACGCGGGCGCGCCGATACCGTCCAGTGCCGCGACGAGCGGCTTGCCCTCACCTTCGTCGACGCGGTTGGCGATCACCGCGAACAGCGAGCCGTGGTTCGCGGCGAGCTCGGCCGCGGCCATGTCGGCGATGGCCCGTACGTCGTGCGGCGTCCGGCCGAGCCCGTTCAGCACGAGCAGGACCGGCGCGCCGAGGTTCGCCGCGATCTTGGCGTTGAACGAGAACTCGGTCGGGGTGCCGACATCGGTGTAGTCGCTGCCGACGATCAGCACCGCGTCGGCCTGCTCGGCGACCGCGTGATACCGCTGGACGATGGTGTCCAGCGCCGCATCGGGGTCCTCGTGCACCTCGTCGTACGTCACCCCGACACCGTCGTCGTACGACTGCTCGACCGCGTCCTGCGAGATCAGAAGCTCGAGAACGTAGTCCCGCCCGCCATGCGTCGCGGTGTCCGCGCGCACGATCGGCCGGAACACCGCCACCCGTCCGACCCGCCGGGACAACTGGTGGAGCACCCCGAGAGCCACCGTCGACTTCCCGGTCGTGCCCTCCACCGAAGCAACGTAGACACTGCTACCCATACCGCGAACCCTACGGAACCGCGGGCTCCTGAAGTCGTGCAGGTGGCCGATCACGGTGTCGACCGTCATTCGGCCCGGCCTACCGGCCGGGGAGATTCTGGCGGGCGAAGGCGACGGCCTCGGTGAGGAGCGACTGCCAGAGGGCGCGGTCCGGTTCGGGGATGGTGACCCACTCGCGCATCGGGTGGCCGGTTGGGGCGAAGGGGGTGCCGGTGCCTGCGGCGATCAGCGCTGTCACTCGGTCGGCGGGGAGTTTGAGGATCAGGCCGGTGCCGTTCCGCTCGAGGCAGGCGACGAACTGGCCGGCCAGGCGGATGCACGGATGGCCCATGATCGTGCCGTGGCCGATCGCCGGGTCGTAGAGCAGGTCGTCGGTGAGCTCGTCGTACAGCTCCCGCGCAGCGTCCCCGCCGGCGGTGGCCGGCGGGGGCGTGCGCTTGGTGGGTCGGGTCATGCGGCGGGCGGGGTGAAGACCCCGAACTGGTTGCCGGCCGGGTCGCGGAGGTAGGCGAACGCCGGCGTGGTGTCGAGGCTCTTGGTGATGACGGTGCCGCCGAGCTGTTCGGCGTCGGCGCAGGTGGCCTCGATGTCGGCGACCAGGATGTAGAACACCGCGTGGTTCGGCAGCTGCCCGTTGGTGCCGAAGATGCCGCCCATCGGCCGGTCGGCGCCGGAGGCGGTGATGTTGCGGTACTCGAGGCCGGTGGCGGCGAGCCCGCCGTCGGACTCGAAGGTCCAGTCGAACAGGCTGCCGTAGAACTTCTGCGTGGTCTCGGGGTCGTCGGTCGCGACCTCGAACCAGGCCAGCGTGCCAGGGGCCGGAGTACTCATCGATCTCTCTCCTTCATCAGGTGGTCTGTGAGACCCAAGGTGTCAGCGATTGGCGACAGCCCTATGTCGGAGTTGGGAAAAGATCTTCGGGACGCAGCGCGGCATCCGGCAGTTTGGTCTCGTACCCGTCGACCTGGAGGTCGCCCGTCGCGAGCGGCCGGGACGGCGGTGTGGCGGTGCGCTCGGCGCGGGTGATCCGGTCCATGCGGAACACGCGGTCCTCCTGCCGCAGGTGACACCACGCGGTCAGGTACGAGCCGTTCGGCCCGACGACGACGTGCTGCGGCTCGACCTCGCGCTCGGTCCCGATCCCGCCGACGTCGGTGTACTCGATCCGCAGGACCTGGTTGTCCCGCACCGCCCGCCAGATCTGCTCGGCGATCTGCCCGTCCGGAGCAGGCACCGGCTGGACCAGCAGCCGCACCTTCGCGGCCGCGGTCCGCGCCTCGTCCAGATCCCGCGCCGGCATCGCGGCCACGATCTTCTGCAGCGCGGTTCGCGAGTCGCGGGCGAACAACACGTGCTCGCTGCGGCTCAGGGCCACCGCGACGGCCATCGCCTCCCGCGCGGTGAAGTTCAGCGGCGGGAGGCTCATCGACCGGTCCACGGAGTACCCGCCCGTGCGGCCCTGTTTCGTCGCCAGCGGTACGCCGGCCTGCCCGAGCGCACTGAGATCACGCTCGATGGTCCGCACGCTCACCTCGAAACGCGCCGCCAGTTGCCGCGCTGTACGCCCTCGAGGCCCCGCCGCCCGCAGCTCCTCGGCGAGCGCGTACAGCCGATCGATCCGGTTCATGCTCGCAGGCTAGGCGCGGCCATGGACATTTACTGCGGCAGTTCGGCTCCGGTGCGCTCCGCGAGCATGTAGGTCGCGTACCAGGTCGGCCAGTTCTCGTCGGCCTGGCCGGTGCGGGCCTCGTGCTCGCCGTGGGCGGCCGCGGCGCGCCGAAGGGCCGCTTCAAGGTCGTCGACGGAGCTGTACGTCGCATCGTCCACGCGCCCCGGCAGCCGCTTGGTGACCTCCTGCAACAGCCAGGTGTTGCCGTCCGGGTCGTTGAACGTCGCGAACGACCCATAGCTCGATCGCTCGTCGGCCGGCCCGGTCACCCGGCCGCCGGTGTCGCCGGCCTCGAACTGCGCGCCGGGAGCAGCCGGGTGGAAGACCTCGCTGACCTTGGCGCCGTGCGCCAGCAGTTCCGATCGGGCCGCCTCCACGTCGGTGACGACCAGGTAGAGCCCCTGCGCGGTGCCCGGCTCGGCCGAGGTGATGTTCGTGCCGAACTGAACCGAGGCAGGGGAGCCCGGAGGGGTGAACTGGACGACCCGGAACCCGTTGTCGAACGCGAAGTCCGCGTCCAGCCGCCAGCCGAGGCCGCTGTAGAACTCCTTCGACCGATCGGCGTCCGCGACCGGGACGACGACGGCTTCCAGCTTCAGGTCCGTGCTCATTGCTTCCTCCAGGGGATTCGACTCGTTCACCGACCTCCACTGTGCCGCCGCGGCACCCCCGTGACACCAGTGAGAGTCCCTGGTCATTACCCGGGGCCACCGGTGACCGGCCCTAGAGTGCTGTCACGTGGACCATCAGATCGTTCTGATCGCCGGAGCCGGGCTCGCGATCATGATCGCGGCCTCGGTGTTCGCCCGCCGGACCGGCGTCGCCGCGCCGCTGCTGCTCGTCGCCCTGGGCATCGGCGCCAGTTACCTGCCGAGCACGCCGGCCATCCACATCGAGCCCGAGATCATCCTCGCGGGCATCCTGCCGCCGCTGCTGTACGCGTCGGCGGTCCAGCTCCCGGTGCTCGACGTACGGCGGAACTTCGGGCTGATCTCGTGGTTGTCGATCGTGATGGTGATCGTGTCCGCGCTGGTGATCGGGCTGGTCGTGCACGCCCTGTTCCCGGGGATCTCGTTCGCGCTCGCCGTCGCACTCGGCGCGGTCGTCAGTCCGACCGACGCGGTCGCGGCGACCGCGATCGGGCACCGGGTCGGGCTCCCGCCGCGGCTGATGACCGTGCTCGAAGGTGAGAGTCTCGTCAACGACGCGTCGGCGCTCGTCGTCCTGCGTACGGCGGTCGCGGCGCTCGCCGTCACCACCCACTTCAGCCTCGGCCACACCGCGCTCGACTTCGCCTGGGCGGTCGTCGGCGCGATCCTGATCGGTACGGCCATCGGCCTGCTGACCGTCGTACTGCGGCAGCGCCTGGACGACCCGGTGCTCAACACCACGATCTCGTTCGCCGTACCGTTCCTCGCGTACTTCCCGGCCGAGGAGGTGCACGCGTCCGGCGTACTCGCTGTGGTGGTCGCTGGTCTGCTGACCGGAGCGCTCGGCAGCCGGAAGTTCAGTGCGCGCGATCGGCAGACGCAGGCGACGACCTGGACGACGATCAGCTTCATCCTGGAGAGCGGCGTCTTCCTCGCGATGGGGTACCAGTTGCCGGAGCTTGTCGACGATGCCCGCGCGGAGACGACACTCGGCGAGATCACCGGGCTCGTTCTGCTGGTGGTCGGTCTGCTGGTCGTCCTGCGTTTCCTCGGTCTGGCCTGGCCCTGGCTGCAGAGCCGGTTCGGCCGGAGCGACCGGCGCGAGCAGGTGCGGGCCCAGCTGGACCAGTTCGAGGAGCACCTGGACTCGATGGAGCCGGCCGGTGCGCGCGAGGAGAACCGCCTCGCCTGGGCGCGCAAACGGCTCGCCCGCGGCCGGGCGGACGCCGACTTCGAGGAGCGGGAACCGATCACCGGCCGTGGCCTGCTCGTGCTCGCCTGGGCCGGGATGCGCGGCGTCGTGACGGTCGCGGCCGCGCAGACGATCCCGGCCGGTACGCCACACCGGGACACGGTCGTGCTCGCGGCGTTCATCGTCGCGCTGATCACGCTGGTGCTGTTCGGGATCTCGCTGCCCGCGGTGATCGCGAGGATGCGGTTCCGTGCGGAGAGCAGTGCGGACAAGCGCGACTCGGTGCAGGCCCTGATGCGGCAGATCGGCGAGGCCGCGATCGACGCGGTCGGCCCGCTCGAGGAGCAGACCGTCGACGGCGAGCCCCTCGATCCGGTCGTGGTCAGCACACTGAAGGACCGGATCGTGCCGCGACTGGTCTCCGGGAGCCAGCGGCTCCGGGAGACCAAGGCGGACACCCGCGAACAGATGGAGATCTTGCAGCGCCGCTACCTGGACGCAATGCGCGAAGCCCTCGGAACCGAACGCAGCATCGGCGTCTACAGCTCCGAGACCTACCGCCAGGTCGAATCCTTCCTGGACACCGTCGAGCAGCGCTTCACCACCTCCTAGCCCTCAAGCTGCCGGTGCTCGGCGCCGCAGATCGCACTGGGGATAGGCGGTGGGGGGTGGCGACAAGCAATTGTTTGTTCCCGGTCACCGCCGGGTGTTCCCAGTGGGCGAACCGGCCAGCCGGAGCTTCTTACCAGTCCGCGACGCGTTCCTGGCTGCGGTCCTCGGTGGCGACCAGGACGTCGAGGAGGAACTCCTGGAGCTCGGTCCGGATGTCTCGATGCAGGGGGTCGTCCCAGAGGTTCTGCAGCTCGTTCGGGTCGGCGGTGAGGTCGTACAGCTCGCCGGTCCGTTCCCTGGTGGTTGCGGGGGAGCTGTGCTGGACGACGAGCTTCCACTGGTCGCGCCGGAGCATCGTGAGGTGGACCGGCTCCGGGTACGGGTGCCCGCTGTTGCGGTACTCGCTCAGCGCCCAGCCACGCCCCGCCGCGCGATTGGTGGCCAACGGCAACAGATCCTGCCCCTCGCCGAGCGGCGGCAGCCCGGCGGCGGCGAGGATCGTGGCGCCGACGTCGATCCACTGGACCAGCTCGGTGTTCCGGGTGCCGGCCGGGATCACGGAAGGCCGGCGCAGGATCAGCGGGACGCGGACGGCCTGCTCGTACATCATCGGGCCCTTCAGCATCAGCGCGTGGTCGCCGAGCATCTCGCCGTGGTCGCTGGTGAAGACGACGAGCGTGTCGTCGCTGAGCCCTTCCGCGTCGAGCGCGTCCAGAATCCGTCCGACCTGGTCGTCGACGAGCGTCACCATCGCGTAGTACGCCGCCTTCACCTCTTGCAGCTCTTCCGGGCTGTACGACGTGAACCCGCGCGCGTGGCCGGCGTACGACGCGTGCGACGCCTCGGTCTGGATCGCCGGCTTCCCGGCCAGGTCGTCGGGAAGCGGGCGGCTGAGTGCCTTGTCCCGGTAACGGCGTACGTAGTCCTCCGGGGCGCCGAAGCCGTGGTGCGGGTCGAAGAAGTTGGCGATGAACAAGAACGGCTTGTCGCGGTCGCGGGACCGGGTCAGGAAGTCGATCGTCTGCTCGCCGATCCAGTGGCTGTAGTGGATCTCGGCGGGGAGCGTGTCGTAGTCGACCTCTGTACCGGCCAGGTCCGGACGTACCGTGTGCAGCCAGCGGTGGTACTCGTTCTCGGACGAGCCCGGGTACGGGTCGTGGGCCCAGCGGAAGACGCGGAAACCGTCGTCGTGCCGCTTCTCCGAACGGCCGCCGAAGCAGGCGTTGAGATGGAACTTGCCGACCAGGCCGCAGTCGTACCCGGCGTCGGCGAGCTCCTTGCTGAACAGGCGCTCGTGCTCCGGGAGGCCGACGCCGTTCGCCCAGAGGCCGTGCTGGTGCACGTACCGGCTCGTCATCAGGCTGGCGCGGGACGGGCCGCAGACCGGGTTCTGCACGTAGCAGTTCTCGAACAGCGCGCCCTGCGCGGCGAGCCGGTCGAGGTTCGGGGTCTCGATCTCGTCGTTGCCGGAGGCACTGAGCGCGGAGAACCGCTGCTGGTCGGTGCAGAGGAGCAGAACGTTCGGCCGCATGCGGACAGTGTATTAAAACTGGAGTGTTGACATAAATAGGGTCCGGCGGTCAGAGTCGGATCCCGTGGGAAGCGAATCGTCCGGACCGCTCCGGCTGCTCCGGGAGACACACGAAGAACGGGTGCTGTCCCTCCTGCGCGCCCGAGGCCCGCTGACCCGCGCCCAGCTGACGGAACAGACGAATCTGTCCCGCGCGACGCTCTCGTCGATCATCCAGACCCTCCTGACCAAGCAGGCGCTGGTCGAGGTCCGCGAGGCGGCGGGCGGGGTTGCTCGGGGGCGTGGGCGGCCGGTTTCGGTGGTGTCGCTGAATCCGGTCGGTGGGCTCGCGCTGGGGATCGATCTCGGGCAGCGCCGGATCCAGGTGACGATCTCGAACGTCGCGCACGAGTTCGTCGCCACGGGCGCGGTCGCCTGCGTGGACCGTACGCCGTGGACCCGCCGCCTGCGGCTCGCACTGGACCTGGTCGACGACCTGACCACCCGCCACGACCTCTCGCTGACCGCACTCGCCGGAGTCGGCGTCGGCATCGTCGGACCCGTGTCGACCGAAGGCTCGTCGGCAGCCGGCCGGTCCGCCGATCGGATCGCGCTGGTGCGGGACACGCTGCGTGCGAGGTTCGGCGTACCCGTGCATGTGGACAACAACACGCGGCTAGCAGCGCTAGCGGAGGCGGTGTGGGGTGCCGGTGCGGGCGTGGACAGCGCGCTGTACCTGCGGCTGTCGTACGGCGTCGGCGGCGGGATCGTGCTGGGCGGACGACTGCTCGCGGGAGCCGGCGGTGCTGCGGGGGAGCTCGGGCACATCAGCGTGGACCGCGACGGACCGGCCTGCCCCTGCGGCGGCCGCGGTTGCCTCGAGCGCTACGTGTCGCTGACGACCCTGCAAGAGCAATGCGAGAACGTCCTCGACACCCGCGACGACAGGGCCCGCGACCTGCTGGCAGACGCCGGCGCACGCGTCGGCGAGGTACTGGCCGCCGCCTGCAACACCGTCAACCCGGAAGTCGTCGTGATCGGCGGCGAACTGGCCGAGACCGGCGACCATCTGTTCAAGCCACTGCAAGCCGCGTTCCGCAGGCACACCCACAGCCAGGTCCACCGCTCCGTACGAATCACCTGCGCAGCATTAGGCCCCGACGCCGCAGCCCGCGGCGGCATCGCGCTGGTACTCACCTCATCGCCGGCCAGCCCGAACGTGCTCAGTGCTCCCGACCTGGAGGCCTCCCACCCGTGATTCCCGTCGCGACGATCGACATCCGCAGGGGCCGGCGGCACGCCATCGACCCGATGATCTACGGGCACTTCCTGGAGTCCGCGTTCTTCGGCAACATCGAGGGCGGTGTGTTCGACGAGGGCTCACCCCTGGCGTACGGCGGCGACAGCCCGCGGAACGGTCTCCGGACCGACGTGATCGCACTCTGCCGGGAGCTCGGTCTCCCGGTGGTCCGCTGGCCGGGCGGCAACTTCACGTCGGCGTACCACTGGGAGGGCGGCATCGGGCCGCGTGACTCGCGGCCGCGGCGGCTGGAGCTGGCGTGGGGATCCGAGGAGAGCAACCACTTCGGCACCGACGAGTTCCTGGCCTGGTGCGCCGAGGTCGGGACCGAGCCGTACCTCGCGCACAGTTGCCGCGACGTCGACGAGGCGGTCCGGTGGCTCGAGTACACCAACTACGCCGGTGACACCGAGTTCACCCGGCGGCGGGCGCGCAACGGCCACCCGGCGCCGTACGGCGTGAAGTACTGGGGGCTGGGCAACGAGGTGTACGGCGACTGGCAGATGGGTCATCGTAGCGTCGCCGCGTACGCCGCCGACGCGGCCGAACACGCCCGTTTCCTGCGCGCCGTCGACCCGTCGCTCAAGTTCGTCGCGGTCGGCAGGACCGATGACCGCGACGGCTGGACCGAGACCGTACTAGGGGCCGTCGGCAACCAGATCGACTACCTGTCGTTCCATCTCTACGGCGCGACCACCCAGCAGGTCGACGGCGCCTCCGAGTACGACGCGATCGTTGCCCAATCGCTCTACTTCGAGCAGCAGATCGTCCAGTACTCGGATCTGGTCGGCGGGCTGGCGGCGAGGAACGCCGGAGAACGTCCGCTGGCGCTCTCGCTCGACGAATGGAACATCCGGCACGTCGAGCCCGCGACCTGGCCCGAGCCGCAGCCGTCCGACGACGGCGGGACGGTCGCCCGCGAGGTCGACGGCCTGGCGACCCATCCGGCGCACAGGGTGAACCGATGGAGTCCGCGGACGCTCGCCGACGCGCTCTTCTACGCCGGTGTCTTCCATGCCCTGCACCGCGCCGGTGATCGCGAGGTCCCGGTCGCGATGGCGAACACGGTGAACCTGCTGAACGCGAACGGCGTCATCGTTGCCCGCCCCAACGGTGCCGTGCGCGCGGCGACGTACCACGTCTGGGATCTGTACCAGAACCACCTCGGTCCGGTCGCGCTCGCCGCCGACGTACGGTCGCCCGGCCGGCTGACCGCTGTACGGCAGGGTGACGAGCGGGACCACCGCGGCGAGTTCCGCACCTACCCGGCGACGGTGCCGGATCTGGACGTTTCGGCGACTCAGACGGCCGACGGCGGGTCGATCCGCGTGGCCGTCATCAACCGCCACCGGGACAACGCGATCCGCGCCGGGCTGAGCCTCGACGAGCGTCGGGACGCCCTGCCTGCGCGGGCAGGGGTGAAGCAGCTGACCGCGGACGACGTTCTCGCGTCGAACAGCCTGAGCACCCCGGACGCCGTGAGTCTGCGCGACCTGGGGGCCGTCGAACTGACCGATGCAAGCTACGACTTCCCGCCGCACAGCATCACGCTGCTGTCCTTCGACCTCGACGTCCCGGACTAGCGTCCGCGGGCTCAGCGGAGGTCGAGGCGCATGAGGATGCGGGGGTGGCCGGCGAGGGTTGACGTGGTGTCGGCGGACTTGGTGAAGCCGGCGTGCTCGAAGTTCTTGCGGATCCCGGCGTACGCCATCGTCAGATCGACCTTGCTGTCGCCGTTGTCGAGCGGATAGGCCTCGACGACCGGCGCGCCGTTCTCCCGCGCGAACTCGACGGCGCCGGCGATCAGCGCGTGCGAGATGCCCTGGCCGCGGTGCCCCGGCCGGACCCGGATGCACCACAACGACCACACCGGCAGGTCGTCCACCTGCGGGATCTTCCGGTTCCGGGCGAACGTCGTCGCCGCCCGCGGCGCGATCGCGGCCCATCCCACCGGCGTGTCACCGTCGTACGCGAGCACGCCCGGAGCAGGCGTCGCCTGACAGAGCTCCTCGACGTACGCACCCCGCGCCGGCCCACGAAGAGCGTTGTTGAGCTTGGACGGAATCCGATAACTCAAGCAGAAGCACACGTTGGACGTCGGCGACTTCGGTCCGATCACCGCCCGCACATCCTCGTAGACATCCGCAGGCCGTACGTCGATACTCACCTCGGTCTCCCAGCTGGACAAATCGTCAACGAAACCCCATCCGGCGCATGCCACTCCACCTCGAGCAGCTTGCGATCCTCGGCGTACCGCAGGGTTCTACGTACGTCGTCCTCCGAGGCCGAGGTCCGTTCCGCGAGGGAGGCGATCGTCTGCTCGCCGCCACCCCAGAACACGACCGACACCAGATCCGCGGCGTACCCGGTGAACTGCTTCACCGCCTGCGCGCCATCGAGCCAGGTGACCACGTCAGCCGGTAGCCGCAGCACGTCCTTCGCGGCGGGCTTGTCGTCGATGGCGACGTACCGCGTGCCGTCGAACGTGAGGATCTGGAGCGCGACGTACAGGGGGAGGAGGTCGCGCCGGACCCGCGGCTCGGGGACGCGGACCTGCCGGGCGATCTCGGCCGGCGTCGGCCAGCCCTCGCGGGGATGACTGACGCGGAACGTCTGATCGAGCCAGTTCGGACCGCGATGGTGATCGGCACCCCAGCTGTCGATGTCGGCGACGGTCATGCCGGCCGCAGAACCGCCCCATTCGACGACGCCGGCGACCTCCATCTCCTGGTACCCGAGCACCGATCCCCATCCCGGGTCGGCCTCGCGCACCGGCGACCGGTGGCGGCGGAGCCAGCGGGGTGGGTCCGCGGGGTCCTGGTCCGGCCAGAAGTCCAGTTGCCAGAGGTCGGTCGGCTGGAGATCGTCCTCGTCCTCCGGGAGTTCGCGTGCAGGGGGCAGCGGGCGGTGAGCCGCGCGGATGCGGTACATCCCGGGCTCACCCAGCCGCAGATGCTCGCCACCCGGGCCCGTCGTGAGTCCGGTGAGCCCGACGGCTCCGCTCGGGCTCAGGTACGGAACCTCGAAGACATCGCTCCACTGGTCGTCGTCCGCGGGGCGATCGTCGCGCAGTTGCAGACGGACGACACACGGCCCGTCCCCGCCCGCGGCGTACAACCACCCGCGTCCCGACCGCCCGAGCGTGCCGACCGGATGCGCGTCGTTAGCGGTCAGGTCCTCGTACCACGACCCCCCGCGCACGTCCTGCACCACGAGAATCCCGTCCTCGGGCATGTAGTGCTCGTCCTCGTGCCACCCCAGTACACCCATGCGCGAACCGTAGTACAGGGGTCCGACAACTCAGTGCTGGACGGCGTACACCAGTTTCTGGATGCCGTTGCCGTAGGACTCGCTCGACGTGAGGTTGAGGTTGAGCTTGTCGCGGTCGGCGTCGCTGAAGAGGCGCTTGCCGGCGCCGAGGAGGACGGGGAAGACCAGCAGGTTGTACTGGTCGATCAGGCCCGCGTCGGAGAGGTTGCGGTTGAGGGTGGCGCTGCCGTGGACGATGATCGGGCCGCCCTCGGTCTCCTTCAGCGCGGCGACGTCGTCGAGGGAACGCAGGATCGTGGTCTCGCCCCAGTTCGACACCAGGTCGCTGTCCTGGAGGGTGGTCGAGACGACGTACTTCCGCATCGCGTTGTAGCCGGCGAACTCCTCGACCATCCCCGGCCAGACCGGCGAGAACGCCTGGTAGCTGACCCGGCCGAGCAGCAGCGCGGTGGAGGCTTCCTGCTCCTCGCCCTTGACTGCGTACGCCGCCTCGTCGAACGCGATGTCCTTGAAGGTCCAGCCGGTGTTGCGGTAGCCCGGCTCGCCGCCGGGCGAGTCCACGACGCCGTCGAGGGAGATGAACGCGGTGGTGATGAGGGAACGCATCTGGTGCTCCTTGATCAAGTGGTGTGAGGTGCTCGTGCCTGAGCGTCGGGCGGGTCGCGGCGGATACGACATCCGTGAAATGTGACGCCGGTCACTTCGCGGTGACGATCCAGGCAGCGGAGTCGAACGGGACGCCGTCGCCGCTGTCGTGCGCCGCGAGCATCGCACGCAAACCGGTTCTAGCGCGCTCCGCGTCGGGCGGGGTCAGCCTCCACACCCCAACATCAATCACGCGATCCCCGTCCCGCACCCGGGGATCAGGGAACAGGGAACAGGCAATGGTGGGTGGGCACCTGGTATTGCCTGTCCCGAGTCACCATTGCCTGTTCCCGGTCACCAGTGCGCGTTCCCGGTGCGTGTCCGCCCCAGTCAGTAGGCGCGGTGCGCGGGTCAGGCCGCGTGGAAGGTGACTGGGGTGCCGTCGGGGTCCTGGGTGTCGGGGGTGGGGGTCTCGGTGGTGAACGCCAGGTGGGCGATGGTGGCGGCGGGTGGGGGTACGAGCTTCACGGTGTCGGCGCCCAGCCGGAAGGTGTCGTCGGCGATGCGTTCCATGCCGAGGTGGGTGCCGTAGAACTCGGCCGCAGCCTCGGCGTCGGGTGCCGCGACCGCGACGTGCGTGAACCCGAGCACCGGCCCCGTCGTGATCGGTGCGACGCGGAACTCCTCCGAGCGCTGGAGGAGTTCGACGCGCACACCGTTCGGGTCGGACAGGAACGCGAGCCGGCCCTGCCCGCTCCCCGCCACGCGCGGCGACGAGAGTTCGGCGTACCCGAGGTCCATCAGCCGCGCGTAGTCGCCGTCGAGGTCGTCGGTCATGAAGCCGATGTGGTTCAGCCCGTACGTCGCCTGCGGGTCGGGCTCCTCGTGGTGGAGCAGCTCGACCAGGCCGGTCGCGAGCTGGATGTGTACCCGGTTGACGCGCGGACCGGGCATGAACAAGCGGTCGACCACCTCCGCCCCGAGCCCGCCGTAGAACGACAGGCTCGCCTCGAGATCCTGTACCCGACCACCGACATGGTTCAGCTCGTAGATCACCCGACCACCGTAGCAAGCGCTTTCCGGAAGTGTCGCTGATCGGCGCGTTGCCCGGACTGACTACGGTGGTGGGGTGGCGAAACGCTGGGGGTGGGTGGCGGTCGGAGTACTGCTCGTAGGGGTCTGGGCGGCCTGTTCCGACAAAGAAGACACCACCACCAAGACGAGCCCCACCGCGAAGCCGGCCGCCACGAACCCGACAGCGACGGCCAAGCCGACCGCGAAGACCACGACGTCGAAACCCTGGTACGACGACTACGATCCGGCGCACTTCGCCCCCGACGTGCGCCGGTACGCCAAGCAGGCCGGGATCAACCCGCAGTTGCTGATGGCAATCTTGTACAACGAGTCGTACAAGCCGCACGACCCGAAGTTCGAGCGGCAGTGGGCGGAGGTGGACTCCGACCCGGCGTTCGGGATCGCGAACATGCACAAACCCGCGTTCGACGAGACCAAACGCGGCCGCGACTTCGCCCGGCGGAAGTGGGAAGAGCTGCCCGACAACCCCGCCCTGGCGATCCAGGCCGCGGCCTGGCACCTGCACGACCTCGCGCGACGGCTGCCGGCCCAGCGCGCCGACCTCTACACCAAGGACGAGTTGCTTGCCCTCGGCTACAACGCCGGCGGCGGCAACATGCGGATCTTCGCGCGCGGCCGCAAGGCCGGTTCGCAGGCGCAGTCGTACGTCGACCGCTTGCACGACAACTGGGCGAAGTCCGCCGAAGCACTCAAGAGCTGACAGGAGAACCCGTGACGTTCGCGGCCCCCGCACTAGCCGTAGCCGACTGGCGCCGCCAGGTCTTCGCGCTCTACCAGGCCGTCCGCGCCGAGCCCGACCCAGCCGCCGCCCACGCCCACTGGCAAGCCACCCGCAACGACCTGCTGACGGAGCACCCCGCCTCTCCGGTGCCGATCGAACGGCGCGACCGGTACGCCGGGGCGCCCGTCGCGGCGTACCGCCCCGAGTTCAGATTCGAGGCGACCATTGACACCGACGTGAAGCCGTTCACGTGGGAGTTCCAGTCCGCGACCGACGGCGTGATCCCGTTCTCGCGCGTCGGCGTACTCCATCTACCGGTGGGGGTCCTGGACGTCTGGTGGCTGGAGTCGTACGGCGGCGGTCTCTTCGTCCCGGTCAAGGACGCGAGCAGCTCGACGTACGGCGGCGGCCGCTACCTGATCGACACGGTGAAAGGCGCCGACCTCGGCAGCGACCCGCATGAGTTCGTCGTCGATCTGAACTTCGCGTACAACCCGTCCTGCGCCTACAGCCCGGAGTGGACCTGCCCCCTCGCACCGGCAACCAACACGCTGAGTGTCGAGCTGCCGGTGGGGGAGTTGTCAGGCTAGGTCAGGCAGCAGCTTCCAGGGCCCGGGTGAGCAGTGCGGCCAGCGCTTCGAGCTGGAAGTCGGCGGAGGAGCCGACCTCTTCGTCGGAGCCGTCGAGGGCCTTGGCGGCCAGACCGGCCTTGGCGTCGATCAGGTCCGCCACCCGGGTGTCGATGGTCTGGGCGGCGATGATCCGCCACGCGGTCACCGGCTCGTCCTGGCCGATCCGGTGCACCCGGTCGATGGCCTGGGTCTGCTCGGCGTTGGTCCACGACAGCTCGGCGAGCACGACGTTCGACGAGACCTGCAGGTTGAGGCCGACGCCCGCGGTCAGCAGCGAGCAGACCGCGATCGACACGTCGGGGTCGTTGACGAAGGCATCGATGTTCTTCTGCCGGGTACGCGCGGTCTGGTCGCCGCGGATCGAGGAGTACCGGATGCCGCGCTCGGCGAACAGTTCCTCGGCGGTGTCCATCACCTCGATGTGGCGGGCGAAGAACACCACCTTGCCGACGTTCTGCGCGAGCTGCGCCGCGTAGTCGGCGGCCAGGCCGGCTTTCGCCTGACCGATCCGGCGGAACAGGCTGAACACGTTGTCGCCGGTCTTCTTGGCCGCCATCTCGGTCCGTTCCCAGCCGGCCACCTGGCGGACCAGGTCGTGGTCGATACCGTCCACGACGACACCCGAACGGCGGGTCTCGAGCGCGGTCCGGTACCGCTCGACGAGCCGGTCCGCGAGCTCGCGCTCCGCGGCCCGGATCGAGCGGCCGACGGCGCCGTCGAGCTCGACGGGAAGGTCGGCGATCCGGCGGGCCGGGATGTCCGCGGCCACGTCGACCTTGCGACGCCGGACGATGCCCATGTCGATCACGCTGGCCCGCGCGGCCGCGTTGAACCCGGGATCGGCCGGGGTCAGGTCGGTCGCGTCGAGCTTCTCCATCAGCTCGGCCCGCGGCGCCTTCTCGTCGATCCAGCCGAGGAACTCCCAGATCGCGGTGAAGTCCTCGATCGAGTTGATCAGCGGCGTACCGGTGAGGGCCATCAGCAGCGGCCGGGCGGTCCGGCTGCGGATCCGGTTGGACAGGTCGAGCACGTTCCGGGACCGCTGCGACTTCTTGTTCTTGATGAAGTGCGCCTCGTCGACGACCATGCCGCGGAACCCGAGGTCGCCGAGCCAGCCGACGTGCCGGTCGAGGATCTCGTAGTTCACCACCACGATGTCCGCGAAGCCGTCGATGGAGTCGCCGTCGCCGTGGATGACGGTCGGCGTACGGCGCGGTGTCCAGAGGCCGGCCTCGCGGGCCCAGTTCGTCTTGACGACGTTCGGCACGACGGCCAGCAGGGGATAGGCGTCGGCGGCCTGCGCGGCGAGCAGCGCCTGGGCGGTCTTGCCCAGACCCGGCTCGTCGGCGAGCAGGAACGTCCGGTGGCCCTCGGCCGCGGCTTCGATCAGACCGGCCTGGTGCGGCATCAGTTCGAGGCCGCGGAGGCGGAGCGCGTCGATACCGCCGGCGAGCCGGAGCGACTTCGGGTCGGGCAGGTGCATGGTGGCCGAGGCCGCGGCGTGCTCGAAGGAGCGCAGCAGCGGTCCGATCAGCTCCCAGCCGCCCAGCCGGCTCGGCTTGGACGCGCGGGCGGGGGCGTTGGAGAAGTCCGGGGTCAGGAACGGGTTGGCGAGCTGCCGCGAGACGACCGCCTGCGGCACCACCCGGCGGGTCTGCGTCTCCGGGGGAGCGACCGGTTGCTCCGGCTCCGCCTCCTCCGGCGCCTCCATGCCGGCGTCCTCCAGCATCTGCCGCTTCAGCGCGGCAGCGGCCTCGGAGATCACCGCGTCCTCGGCCAGCAGACCGAGCAGCGAAGGCTCCAGCGCGGCGGTCTTCGCCAGGATCGTCGCGATCCCGTCGAGCCGCCGGAGCTGCTCGGTGCGGTACGCCTCGGTGGCGGACTCGGCGCCGTTCACCCGGGCCCGCTCCTCGCGGACCAGCAGGGCGACGATCTGGAATTTCGTCCGGGTCGACGCCTTGATCGCGCCACGGGTGACCGCGGCCTCGACCTCGCGCACGGCCTGTGCGAGGACCTGGATCAGACCGTCGGACTCGCCGTCACGGACGCGACGCCGGCGACGGGGAGCGGAACGGGTAGCGCCGGGCTGGCGCTGACCTCGTCGGGCCAACATTTCCTCCTGTGTCGTGCCACGACCGAGCCGTGGCGGAACCCCAGACCACGCGAGGACCGACCCGTCGACCAGACGCCATGCCTTTCCACGTCATGCCAAGCGGTGTCGTGCAGAGGGCCGTCCAGAGGGTCCCCCAGGAACACGGCTCAGAATTCACCGCTCCTGTGTGCGCGATCGAGAACCCATCCTACCCTCTGTCCGTGCCGACGACCGCCCGGGACCCACCGTCACGCGTCCGGCGCGCCGGACGCGTGCTCGCTCTCGTACTCCAGGGTCGTCTTCAGCTCGCCCAGCACCTGCCGGAGCTCCCCGTCGACGTCGACGTCATGGGTGGTCCGGAAACCGCAGTACCCGGTCCTCGTCGAGAACGTCGATCCACCCCTCGTGCCGCTCGTCGCCCTCCGCCGTGACGTCGACCTCCTCGCGTACGGCCTGATGCGGCCGCCGCGCCTCCGGCCCCTGAGCCTGCACCGGCCGGGACCTCGTGCGGTGCAGCTCGCTCAGCCCTCGGCTTCGTCCCGCAGCTTCTGCTGGAGCTTGTCCTTGGGGAGATCCGACGTACCGGAGATGTCCGCGTTCGCCGCTTGCTTGGCGAGTTGGTCGCGGGTGATGTCGCCCGGCTGCTCGCCCAGGTGCTGCTTGCGGCTGGCTGCGAACGCTTCGCCGAGTTCGGTACGCCGCTCGTCGGACAGGTTGGACCGGATGCCCGGCAACACCTTGGTCTCCTCTTCCTCGACGTGGTGCGAGACCGCGTCGACGAGGTTCTGCAGGATCTTCTCGAAGTCGGCCGACGCGGGATCGGTCGCCGCGAGCTTGGCCAGCAGCTGATCGGCCTCGATGTGCTCCTGCTGGCTGTGCGACACCTCCTCCTTCTCCCCGGCCTCGGACGCCGCCACCGGGTACACCTCGGCCTCCTCCGCGCGGCTGTGGGCCGTCAGCAACGTCGTCAGCACCGGCAGCAGGTTCGGCCGCTTGTCCGGGTTGTCCCTCAACTCGTCGAACAACCGCTCGACCTCCCGATGGTCCTGCATGATCAGATCCACAACGTCACCAGGCATCTTTCCGCCGTCCCTTTGATAGTCAGTCAGTAGTTCGTGATGACGGCTTCGCGCCGGGCCCAACCCCGGGCGCCAGGACGAGACCCGGCTTTCGAGCTTGGCTGCACTCGGCCTGGCCGTGTGCTGCCCGGCGCGAAGCGTTCGGATGTCAGCGGTGGTGGTGCCCGCTGACCGATTCAGCCGTCGCCGACGTGTGCCGCTCACGGCGTACGGTGGTCGTCTGTGCAGCCTCTGTCGGCTTGTCGGCAGGCTCGGGACAGACGACCGACTTCTGCACCGGGCCGCCGCCCAGGCGCCGGTACTTCCACTGGCGCTCGTCGTAGTCGTAGTACGTGTCCACACCGCCGACAGCCATGCTCGCCCTCCCACCCCGGTGCGCTCATCTGAGCGCGGCTGCCTACCGGTTCCCACCAGCACGGCACTCAAACCCTGAATGGCCGGGCGCGGCGTCGGGTACTGGGCGGGCTGGGTGAAAGGAGCAACGACATGCCTGCTGGATCGAGTCGGAAGCGCGAGCGGCAGTACGAGCACATCAAGGCCGGCCTGAAGAAGCGGGGCCGGAGCGAGGACACCGCCGAGGAGATCGCGGCGCGGACCGTCAACAAGGAACGTGCGCGGTCGGGTGAGGCCAAGGAGAAGAGCCGGACCTCGACGCAGGACATCTCGTCGGGGCGGCGCGGCGGCCTCCGCTCGCACAGCGGGTCGAAGGGCCGGACCAAGGAGCAGCTCTACAACGAGGCCAAGAACAAGAACATCAAGGGCCGCTCCAAGATGACCAAGTCCGAACTGGCGAAGGCCGTCGGGCGGTAGCGTGCAGAAGCTCGACGCCAGACCGCTGACCGACGACGAGCTGCGCGGGATCGATGCGTACTGGCGGGCGGCGAACTACCTGTCCGTCGGGCAGATCTATCTGCTCGCCAATCCGCTGCTCCGGGAGCCGTTGCGGCCGGAGCATCTCAAGCCGCGCCTGCTCGGCCATTGGGGTACGACGCCTGGACTGAACCTGATCTACGCACACCTCAACCGCGTGATCAGGCAGCGTGACCGGGAGCTGTTGTTCGTCACCGGACCCGGTCACGGCGGGCCGGCGCTCGTCGCCAACACGTGGCTCGAGGGGAGCTGGACGGCGGCGTACCCGAACACCACGCGCGACGAGCACGGCATGGGCCGACTGTTCAAGCAGTTCTCGTTCCCCGGCGGCATACCGAGTCATGTCGCCGCGGACGTCCCGGGGTCGATCAACGAGGGTGGCGAGCTCGGATACTCGCTCAGCCACGCGTACGGCGCCGCGGCCGACAATCCCGAGCTGGTCGTGGCCTGTGTGGTCGGTGACGGCGAGGCGGAGAGCGGTCCGCTCGCGGCGTCCTGGCCCTCGAACAAGTTCCTCGACCCGGCGCGCGACGGCGCCGTACTGCCGATCCTGCATCTCAACGGCTACAAGATCGCGAACCCGGCGCTGCTGGCGCGGATCGGCGACGAGGAGCTGACCGCGTTGCTGCGCGGTTACGGGTACGAGCCCTACCTGGTGGAGGGTTCCGAGCCAGGACCGGTTCATCAGGCGCTCGCCGCGACGCTGGACACGTGCCTGGAACGGATCGACGAGATCCAGCGGGAAGCGCGCTCGGCGAAAGGGCCGTCGGTGCGACCCGCCTGGCCGATGATCGTGCTGCGGACGCCGAAGGGGTGGACGGGCCCGCGTACGGTCGACGGCGAGCAGGTCGAGGACACGTGGCGATCGCACCAGGTGCCGCTGTCCGGCGTACAGACGAATCCGGATCATCTCCGCCAGCTCGAGTCCTGGTTGCGCAGCTACCGGCCTGAGGAGTTGTTCGACGACCAGGGCCGGCCGGTCGCCGAGCTGCTGGAGCTCGCTCCGGATCCGGCCCGGACGATGGGATCGAATCAGCACGCGAACGGCGGCCTGCTGAGCCGTGACCTCGAGCTGCCGCCGGTGGAGGAGTACGCCGTACCGGTAAAGGTGCCCGGCGCCGAGGACGGGGAGCCGACGAAGGTCTTCGGGGCGTACCTCCGGGACGCCTTCCGGCTGAATCCGGACAACCTGCGGCTGTTCGGTCCGGACGAGACCGAGTCGAACCGGCTGTCAGCGGTCTACGAGGAGACACCGAAGCGGTGGCTCGCCGAGCGGCGGGACACCGACAATCACCTCGCGCCGGACGGCCGGGTGCTGGAGATCCTGAGCGAGCACACGTGCCAGGGCTGGTTGGAGGGGTACCTGCTCACCGGGCGGCACGGACTGTTCTCGTCGTACGAGGCGTTCGTTCACATCGTCGACTCGATGGTGAACCAGCACGCGAAATGGCTGAAGACGATCAACCGCCTGGACTGGCGACGACCGATTCCGTCGCTGAACTACCTGCTCACGTCGCACGTCTGGCGGCAGGACCACAACGGGTTCTCGCATCAGGACCCGGGCTTCATCGACCATGTGGTGAACAAGAAGGCGGAGGTGGTCCGGGTCTACCTGCCGCCGGACACGAACACGCTGCTGTCCACGATGGACCACTGCCTGCGGACCCGGAACTACATCAACGTCGTTGTCGCAGGCAAGCAACCGCAGCCCAACTGGCTCGACTGGGACGAGGCGGCGGTGCACTGTGCCCGTGGCGCCGGCGTGTGGGACTTCGCGAGCAACGACGAGGGCGACCCCGATGTGGTGATGGCCTGCGCGGGCGACGTACCGACGATGGAGACGCTCGCCGCGGTCGACCTGCTCCGCGAGCACCTGCCGGAGCTGCGGATCCGGGTCGTGAACGTCGTCGACCTGATGCGACTGCAGGACGCGACCGAGCATCCGCACGGGCTGCCGGACGCGGAGTACGACGCTCTGTTCACCACGGACAAGCCGGTCATCTTCGCGTACCACGGGTACCCGTGGCTGATCCATCGCCTGACCTACCGGCGGAACGGTCACGCCAACCTGCACGTCCGCGGCTACATCGAGGAGGGTACGACGACCACGCCGTTCGACATGGTCGTTCGCAACAACCTGGACCGGTACCACCTCGCGATGGACGTCATCGACCGGGTGCCGTCGCTGCGGTCCCGGGCGGTGTCGACGCGGCAGTACTTCGCCGGGCAACGCACTCGCCATCATGCCCACGTCACGCGGTTCGGCGAGGACCTGCCCGAGGTCCGCAGCTGGCGATGGTCAGCCGGGTGAGGCGAGATCTACAGTGGGGCGGTGGACTCGCATGTGCTGGAGGCGGGGCACGCTCCGACGCCGTTCACGGCCGCTGAGATCCGGGACGCGACGAGGGTGGGGAAGTCGATCACGCGCCGGGTCGAGTCGGCCGGTGCGGAGCCGTTCCTGCTGATCAGCACGTACGTCGAGTGCGACGACGCCGGCGCCACGCTGGAGCGTTCGCGGCGGTCGCTCGACGGAGCGCCGCTGGGAGAGCCGCAGGTGCTGAAGGCGACCTGGCTCGACCTGCAGCGGCATGCTTCGTTCGCGGCCGCCGACACGACGATCGAGCCGGTACGGATCGAGACCGCGATCGGCCCGCTGGACTGCCTGCGCTACACCGTGCGGGACGGCGGGACCGACGAGATCTTCTGGTTCGCGACCAGCCTGCCGGGGATGCCGATCCAGCAGCTGACCCGGACCGACGGGCAGATCGTGGAATCCGTCCTGGTGGTCGACTACACGACCTGATCGAGGAGCTTGACCGCGACCCGGAGATCGTCGACGAAGCGCCCGAAGTCCCGCCGGAACTCCTGAGACCGGACAACGGCGGACGGATGCACCGTCGCAACAGCCGTCTGCCCACCTGGCAGTTCCAACCGCTTGCCACGGTCCTGGGTGACTCGGAACTTGGAGCCGAGGAGTGCCTTCGCGGCCACCGCTCCCATCACGACCACCAGCGACGGCTTCACGATCTCCAGTTCACGCGTCAACCAAGGGTGACACGCGGTGATCTGACCGGCGGACGGCGTCTTGTGGATCCGCCGCTTTCCCTCCCGCTCGAACCGGAAGTGCTTCACCGCGTTGGTGAGGTACACCTTCGATCGGTCGATCCCCGCCTCGACCAACGCCTTGTCGAGCAGGTGACCCGCCGGACCGACGAAGACGTGTCCTTCCTTGTCCTCATGATCGCCCGGTGTCTCGCCGACGAGCATCATCTCAGCCCGGACCGGCCCTTCACCCGCCACGGCCCGCTCGGCGTCCTCCCACAACTCGCAGCCGCGACAGTCCGGGAGCCGCGCCCGGAGCTTGCGCATCCCGCCGTCGTGAGGGACCCATTCTTCCGCGGTCATCAGCCACCCGTTTCGGAGTGTGGCGCGTGGACAGGCTTGGACTGCGCCGAGCGCCGCTGCCGGAGGTAGATCGACCCGCCGATGATCGCCGCGACGGCCAGGAACTCACTCTGCCAGTTCTGCAGCGACTCGTACCAGAACTGCGACGTCCCGAAATACTGCCAGGTGGTCACCGCAGACCCGCCGTGCAGCGCCTGGTCCTCGCTGTACGTCGCGGCCCCGGTTGCCGCGTGCAACCACAGCGAGAGCAGGAACACCAGCCCGAACGCGATCGCGAGCGAGTTCTCGTACAGCCTCAGAATCACCTCGGAACCGTGCCGTACCGGCCAGGGCGCATTCCGGTCGGTGCGATGGTCGCGGGGATCGTCGTCCTGCGCGGCCGGTTCGTCGATGGGCCGGGACTCGGCCGAGCCCTTCTGCACCAGGTACGCCGTGAGCAGCACGTACATGAACATCTGCAGGAACTCGGACTCCCAGTTCTCGAACACCGCCTCGCCGAACGACGACGAGCCGACGTACTGCCCGAAAGTCTGCGATGGCTGCCCGTGCTCGGACAGTTCGGAGTTCTCGTGGGCGTGGCCGACGAACGCCAAGCCGACCAGGAAGCTGAAGAACAGCACCAGGTTCGCCAGCAGGAGCCCACGGAGCCGCAACCATCGCATGCGGCCCCGGTACCCGTTGTGACGCTATTTCATGACGCGGGCGGAACCAGAGCCAGGCGGACGACGACCAGCGCGAACAGCACGAGCGTCAGCCCGTGGACGACGGTGCACCACAGGCAGATCGCGTTGATCTGGAACAGTTCGGCCCAGATCAGGTAGCAGACGAACACGACTCCGGTCAGTACGCCGACCAGCCGCAGGCGGCCCGGCCACGGGGACGACGTACGCCACATCGGCGGCACCGACAGGGCTGTCATACCGGCGAAGAACGCGAGGCCGAGCAGTGCGACCGGGATCCCGAGGACCTTCGAGTACTGGCTGCTGGTCACCTTGGCGCAGTTGACCACCCCGGTATCCGGGCAGGCGAGTGTGGTGCCGGCGGTGAAGTGCTCGTAGGTGAGGTACGCCGCCACTGCCAGGCCGGCCACCGACACCACCAACGTGGCCCAGGGGATCCAGCCCAGCGAGGTCCGGGACGGGTGCTGTGCGGTTGCGCTGCTGGAACTAGGCACGCTCAGCCCTTCGCCGCGCCGAGCTTCGCCGCCGCCGCGGTCACCGCCTCGGTCGAGCAGACCTTCTCCGGCTGGTTGTTCGTCAGCTTGCAGATCGCCGCCGTGTAGACGTTCGCCGAACCGTCGACCGCCTTCGCGATCGGGCTCGACGGGTCCTTCAGCGCGTTCGCGATCTCGGTCTGCGTCTTACCGGCCAGCAGGTCCGGGCTGTACGTCGCCCCGGACCCGACGTACTTGCCGCCGAGGTCGATGAACGGGATCGAGCCGTCGCTCTCGACGTACGGCGGCTTGTTGTACGTGTCGAACGTCTTCTGGTCCTCGGCCGTCGGCGTGTCGAGCGGCTTGTACCCGTTCCCGACCATCTCGTTCGTGGTCGTCTCGACGCCGGTGAACGCCAGGTACTGGCTGGTGTACGTCGCTCCGTGGAACGACAGCGTCGCCGTGTTCGGGAAGACGTCCTCGGACGCCGAATGCGTCGTCCCGAGGTTGCTGAAAGTGCCGAACCGGGACAGCGCGACCGTGACCGGCCAGCGCTCCGCCGCACAGTACGGGCAGAACTCGGCGCCGATGTAGAGCACCTTCGGTTTGCCGCCCGCGGTCAGCGCCGGCGCGGTGATCGCCGACGGGGCGGCCTTGACCTCGCTGGTGCCGACCGCGGCGAACGTCGAGTCCGGGATCGAGGAGAGTGCCGTGACGAGGTCCGCGCCGGCCGAGCCGCTCGGACCGGTCGCGGTCTTCTTCCCGCCGCCGACCAGCCGGATCGTCACCAGGCCGCCGACGATCACGGCGACCAGGACGACCGCCCCGACCGCGAGCAGCAGCCGCCGCCGGCGCTCGGCCTGTTGCTGCGCGGCCAGCTGCGCCGCGATCCGCTCGCGGGCCGCAGCCTTCTGTTCGACACGCCGTGCCATGACTCTCCTCTGATCGCGCCCTGGAGCGTGCTGGTGCTCCTGAGGGTCAACTATCCATCGGCCCCGGAAGTTCCTGTCTGTCCGTCACCGCGAGATTACAGATCGCGTGCGCCGGATGGACCACAGCACCCCCTAATGTCTCCTGACATGGACTGGCGGGCGTGGCACGAGAAGTACGACGATCCTGAGTCGGAGCTGTCGCGGCGGTTGCAGGCGGTGCAGACGCAGGTGCGCGCCGCGCTGGATCGGGCGCCGGCCGGTCCGGTGCCCGTGATCAGTCTGTGCGCGGGGCAGGGGCGGGACCTGCTCGACGTACTAGAGGACCATCCCCGGCGCGCTGATGTGCGGGCGCGACTGGTGGAGCTGGATCCCGAGCTGGCGGCGGCTGCGCGGGAGCGGGCGCCGGAGCAGGTCGAGGTGGTCACGGGTGACGCGTCGCTGACGGATCACTACGTCGGCCTGGTGCCGGCTGAGGTGGTTCTGCTGTGCGGGATCTTCGGCAACATCACGTCCGCGGACATCGAGCGTACGGTCGCGGCGAGTCCACAGTTGTGCCGGACCGGCGGGACGGTGATCTGGACGCGGCATCGGGAGGATCCGGATCTGGTGCCGACGATCTGCGGATGGTTCGAGGACCGCGGCTTCGAGTGGGTCTGGGTGTCGGACAAGGACGCTGGGTTCGGCGTCGGCGTGCACCGCTTCACCGGCGTACCGGAGCCGCTGGTGACCGGCCGGAGCCTGTTCAGCTTCGTGCCGGGCTGAGTATGAGCAGCGCCAGAGCCAGAAGTACGGCGAGCGCGAGGTAGCCGACGTCCAGTACGGCGACTGTCGCGATCGCGGCGACGAACAACGGGCCGCCGGCGTCACCGAGCTCGCGTCCCAGTTCGGCGGTGCCCATGGTCTGACCGAGTCGCTCGGGTGGTGTGCTCGCCGCCAAGGCCGCGAATCCGAGCGGCGTGATGATGCCCGTGCCGGCGCCGATCAACGCGGATGCGACCAGCAGGAACGCGACGCCGGGCAGCGCGGCGGAGACGAAACCTAGCGCTGCTAGCCCCAGGCCTGCGGCGATGCCGGTTCGCGTAGTGAGCTTGCCCGCGTCGAGCGCCCGGCCGGTCCGCGGCTGTACGACGGCCGCTGTCGCCGCAAGCAGTGATACCGCGGCGCCCGTCGCGATTGTGCCGAGCCCGTCCGACGCGCCGGTGACCGGCAAGAACCCGACGCCGACCGACAACGCCGCCGTCGCGGCCGCGAGTGCCGCGGTCGGGCGAAGGAATTGCGGGTCGGTGATCCGTCGTGCGAGATCCACTACGGTCTGCCGGGTCCGCGGCAGCGGCGGCACCGCCGGTACGGCGATGAGCGCCCAGACGGCAACCGCTGCGGCAAGCACTGTCATCACACCGAACAGCAGGCGGAACCCGCCGAGCCACACCAGTCCACCGCCGAGCAACGGTCCGGCCGTGTACCCGATGCTCTTGTAGAACCCGTAGCTGCCGAAGGCGCGTCCGTGGTTCGCCGACGGGTTCAACCTGGCGACCAGCGCCGAGGCGGCGGGGGAGAAGGCCGAAGCCGCGGCGCCCTGGCCCAGGCGGGCGACCCACAACCATCCCGGCCGGTCCACGAGCACATAGATGCCGGAGGCAACCGCGAACCCGGCGAGACCGAACAACAGCATCGGGCGCGCGCCGATCCGGTCGGCGATCGTGCCGAAGACCGGTTTCAGCAGCACCTCCGCCCCGTCGTACAGGGCGAGCAGCAGGCCGAGCGTGAGTAGTGAGGTGACCGCGTCGGCCGAGGATCCGCCGAGATTCGCGGCCACCGCGTGCGCGCCGAACGCCGTCGTGAACCCGGCTGCGTAGAGCGGCCACATCCTCGTCACGGGAAGGAATCTAGTGCACCGCCTGCTCGACAGGATTTGAACCATCGGTTATGTTACATGGACGATGTCATATCGACTCGGAGGTGAGCCCGATGGACGAGACCGCTGAGCGGCTGCTGGGGTCGGCGAGCCGGCTGTCCCGGGATCCGGAGACCGAGATCGACTGGGACGCGCCGATCGGCGACGGGTACGGGATGTCGCCGGAGTGGAGCACGCTCTACGGGACGCCGTATTGGGACGAGCTGACCGAGACGCAGCAGCGGGAGCTGACCCGGCACGAGTCCGCGTCGGTGGCGACGACCGGGATCTGGTTCGAGCTGATCCTGCAACAACTGGTGCTTCGGGATGTCTACGACAAGCCGGCGCGCAGTGCCGAGTTCCAGTGGGCGCTGACCGAGATCGCCGACGAGTGCCGGCATTCGATCATGTTCGCCCGCGCGACCGAGCGGATGGTCGAGCCGGCGTACCGACCGCGGCTGCTCGCGCGCGAGCTCGGCCGGATGTTCAAGACGGTCGCCACCGGCGAGTCGGCGTACGCCGCGATTCTGGTCGCGGAGGAGGTGCTGGACGTCATGCAGCGCGACTGGATGCGGGACCGCCGGGTCGAGCCGCTGGTGCGGACCGTGAACCACATCCACGTGGTGGAGGAGTCGCGGCACATGGTGTTCGCGCGCGAGGAGACCCGCGAGCGGCTGGCCGGGGCGGGACGCGGGCGGCGCTGGGTGAGCGCGCTGGTGATCGCGATCGCCGCCGACATGATCGTGTCGAGCATGGTGGGCCGCGAGGTGTACGCGAACGTCGGGCTGGACGCCGGGCGCGCCGTCCGGGAGGCGCGGCGCAACGAGCACCACCGGTCGCTGCTGCGGACGAGTTGCGCGAACCTGATGGACTTCCTCGGGTCGGTCGGGCTGCTGACGCCCGCGGCCGCCCGGGTGTATCGGCGGACCGGTCTGCTGTGAGCGCGGGTGTTCGATGAGCTACGCGATCTCGGGGGAGTGCTGCTCGGACGCGAGTTGCGTCGCGGTCTGCCCGATGAACAGCATCCACCCGTCGCCGGGCGAACCCGGGTTCGGCGCCGGGGCGAGTCTGTTCATCGATCCGCGGACGTGCATCGACTGCGGTGCCTGCGCAGACATCTGTCCGGTCGACGCGGCGCAGCCGGCCGATCAGGCGGCGCCTGAGGATGTCGAGCGGAACGCGGCGTACTTCGCTGACGCGGAGCCGCTCGAGGCGATGGACCTGGACAGCTGGGAGCCGCCGTCGTACCAGGTCTGGGGTGATGGTCCGCGCCGGGTGCTGGTCGTCGGCGCGGGTCCGGCCGGGATGTACGCGACGCGCGAGTTGTTGCTGCGGACAACGGCTGAGGTGACGCTGGTCGATCTGCTCGCGGACGTCGGCGGATTGGTGCGGTACGGCGTCGCGCCGGATCATCCGCGGACCAAACAGATCATCGACACCTTCCAGCGAATCACCCAGCATCCCCGGGTGCGGTGGCGGCCCGGAACCGATGGCGGGTTGGGTGGGTTCGATGGGTTCGACGCGGTGATTCATGCGGTGGGGGCGCGGTGGAGTCGGCGGGTTGGGTTTGCGGGGGAGGAGGCTGCGTGCACCGCGGAGGATTTTGTTGCCTGGTACAACGGTCGGCCGGGTGCGACCCTGCCGGTGCAGCTGACTGGCCCGCGAGCGGTGGTGATCGGGAACGGGAACGTCGCCCTCGACGTCGCCCGTCTGTTGCTGAGTGACGCGGAGCAGCTAGATGTCCCGCCGGCTGTCAGAGCGGCGCTCAGGGCTAGCGGGATCAAGGAGGTCGTGCTGGTCGGGCGGCGCGGTCCGGACGCGGCGGCGTACACGGAGACCGCGCTGCAGGAGCTGCTGGCCGCGGCCGGCGACCGGGTCGAGCTGAGGTACCACGCACGTCCGGTGAGCTGGACATCCGAGGGGCTGACGCTCGACTCCGGCGAGACGATCGCGGCGGGCAACCTGTTCACCGCGATCGGGTTCGAGGGGCGACCGGTCGACGGGCTGCCGTTCGACGCGGACCGCGGGATCGTCCCGAACGTCCGCGGCGCCGTCGTCGGCCGGCCCGGTCACTACGTGGCGGGCTGGATCAAACGCGGCGCTCGCGGCGGGATCGGCGTGAACAAGGCCTGCGCCCAGGAGACCGTGATGACGCTGGTCAGCTCTTCCAGGGCTGCAGCTTCTCCGGGTTCCTGATCGCCCAGATGTTCGTGATGCGGTCGTCGTTCACGTCGAACGCGATCACGGTCTCGACGACACCCTCGAACTCGATCACCAGTCCGGGCTGGCCGTTGACCGTGCGCTCGATGAGCGTGCGGCCGAGGGTGAACACCGGAAGATCGGCGAAGTACTGCGCGACATCGGTGCCACCGTGCACCGGCGCGAGCGAGGCCCGGACGATGCCGCCGCCGTCGGCGACCGCGGTGACCTCGGGATCCAGCAGGTTGACCAGCGCCGCGATGTCGGTTGCCTCCCAGGCCGCCTTGAACTCGCGGACCAGCTCCGCCCGCCGCGCCGACGGCGCCGCCGGGTGCTCGGCCTCCCGGATCCGGCGCCGGGCCGACGAGGCCAGCTGCCGGCAGGCCGCCGGCGTCCGGCCGACGATCTCCGCGACCTCCGGGAACGGGTACCGGAACACGTCGTGCAGGATGAACGCCACCCGTTCGGCCGGCGTCATCGCGTCCAGGACGACGAGGAAGGCCATGTTCACCGACTCGTCCAGCGTCACCCGATCGGCCGGGTCGGCGGGGTCGGTCGATCCGGTGTGCCACTGGGTGGTCTCGGGCAGCGGCTCCGGGATCCATTCCCCGACGTACCGCTCCCGCCGGGCGCGGGCGGACCGCAGCAGGTCGAGGCAGATCCGGCTCGCGACCTTGGTCAGCCACGCCGCCGGGTTGTCGATCGCCTGCTGCTCGTCCGGCGTCATCGCGTACCAGCGCGCGTACGTGTCCTGGACGACGTCCTCGGCGTCGGCCAGCGACCCCAGCAGCCGGTACGCGAGATTGATCAGCTGCCGCCGCTCGCTCATGATCGCGCTCAGACCCGGGTCGCTCATGCCGTTCCTCTCCTCGTTCATACCCGTACGACGGAACAGCCCGCCGAACTGTGAGGTCTGACAGTTCGCGCCGGTGTCTCGTCGTACCGATCATGACCACACAGAATCCTAAGAATGCTGTATCCGAAACCGACATCCGCGAACGTATCGATGTCCTGCTCGACGCGATCCGAACCGGTGACCGGGCCGCCGTCCGGACGATCTTCGCCCCGAACCTCGTCTCCTTCGACATCGAGCCGCCGCTGCGGCATCTCGGTGCCGAGAAGAAGTGGCAGAACTGGGAGCTGGTCTTCACGGCCTTTGAGCTGCCGCTCGAGTACGAGGTTCGCGACCTGACCGTCCTCGTCGACGGCGATCTCGCGGTCGTGTACTCGCTCAACCACCTGAACGCCGCCCTCAAAGTAGGCCCCAAGATCGACTACTGGCTGCGCTGGACCTCCGCCTGGCAGAAGATCGACGGGCAGTGGCTGATCGTGCACGACCAGGTTCTCGGTCCCGACGAACTTCCAGGACCGCACCGCGGCCATGGACCTCATGCCCTGAGTCGCGCGCGGCCGAGGATGTGCGGGCTGGCGGGAGTCTTCTGACCGGGCGGGAACTCGAACTGGTCGAGTTCCTCGATCTCGAAGCCGGCCGCGGTGATCGCGCCCGCGGTGTCACGGTGAGTGTGGCAACCGCCGACGAACAGCGGCCACAGGGTCGCGTCGGAGATGCGCTGGACCGTCGCGAGCGTGCGGTCGGGGGCGGCCGCGACGTGCTCGTAGAACCTGAGCTCGCCGCCGGGCCGCAGGACCCGTCGTATCTCGGCCAGGGCCTTGGCCTGGTCGGGAACGGAGCAGAGCACGAGCGAGACCACGACCGCGTCGACGGATGCATCAGGTGCCGGCAGGCGGTCCGCCGTACCTTCGACGACCTCGACGTGGACCGGGGCAGCGGCTGCCTGGCGCTGGGCCTGGGTGCGGAGGTAGGGCTCGGGTTCGACGGCGAGGACGCTGACCACCTCGGTGGGGTAGTGGGCGAAGTTGCCGCCGTCTCCCGCTCCGACCTCGACCACCCGGCCGTGCGCACCCGCGAGCAGGCGGCGCCGGTGCTCGGCCGCTCCCTGCTCGTCCATGGCGGGCCGCACCCGCGTGTACATCCGGGCGAACAACGGACGTCTCATGAACCCACCATCTCAGAACCGGCGCAGACTGTCGGATCGCGGCCCGGGCCGATCGTCTCCTGAGCGAGACTGTGGTCAAGGAGGGTCAAGGAGGGTCAAGGAGGTATGCGGGTGAAGTACGTACTGATGTTCATCGAGACCGAGGAGTTCGCGACCGAGTTCGCGGCGCTGGGGCCGGCCGAGAAGGAGGAGGCGTACCGGCGGGTGTACCAGTGGTTCGACGACCACGCGGACAAGATCACCAACCGGGGGAGCAAGCTGCAGGGCCGGGAGACCGCGACGACGGTCCGGCTGGACAGCGGACAGCTGACCACCGACGGGCCGTTCATCGAGGGCAAGGAGGTCGTGTCCGGGTTCACCGAGATCGAGGTCGAGGATCTCGACGAGGCGCTGCGGATGGTGAAGACGTGGCCGGCCTGCCCGGTGATCGAGATTCGCCCGGTAGCGGAGATGTGAGTACCGAGCAGGAGCTGTCCCGCGTGGTGCGTGACCACGCGGGGCGGTTGGCGGGTGCGCTGGTGTCGCTGCTCGGGGACTTCTCCGCGGCCGAGGACCTGGTGCAGGACGCGGTCGAGATCGCGCTGAAGCGGTGGCCGGTCGAAGGGATTCCCGAGCGGCCGGACGCGTGGCTGTTCACGGTCGCGAAGCGCCGCGGTCTCGACGTACTGCGTCGCCAGCAGAACTACCGTGCGAAACTCGCGCTCCTGCAACCGTCGGAGCCGCCGCCGCCGGACGACCGGCTGCGCTTGATCTTCACCTGCTGCCACCCGGCGTTGGCGCGCGAGGCGCAGGTGGCGCTGACGCTCCGGGTCGTGTGCGGTCTGACGACGGCCCAGATCGCGGCCGCGTTCCTCGCGTCGGAGTCTGCCGTCGCACAGCGGATCACGCGGGCGAAGCGCAAGATCACCGACGCAGGCATCCCGTACCGGATCCCGCGCGACGACGAGCTCCCCGAGCGCCTGAGCGAAGTACTGACCGTCATCTACCTGCTCTTCAACGAGGGCTATCTGTCCAGTACGGCGGAACGCGCGCACTCACGTGATCTCGTCGACGACGCCGAATGGCTGACCGCGCTGCTCCACGGGCTCCTGCCCAGCGAACCCGAGGTCGCAGGCCTGCTCGCCCTGATCAGACTGCACCGAGCCCGTACGGCAGCACGCTTCACGCCGGCCGGCGACCTCGTCCTCCTCGAAGACCAGGACCGTACGGCGTGGGACCACGCGGCGATCGCCGACGCAACGGCCCTCCTCACGCGCACCGCCCGCCGGTACCACGCGCCCGGCCCGTACCAGCTCCAGGCCGCCATCGCCGCCTGTCACAGCGAGGCACCCACCTGGCCCGACACGGACTGGCCGCAGATCCTCGTCCTGTACGACATGCTGCTCACCCTGCAACCGACACCCGTCGCCGGCCTGCACCGATCCATCGCACTGTCATATGTCCGCGGACCTGCCGCCGCCCTCGCGGAACTCGACGGAATGGCCGCCGGCCTCCAGCAGTACTCGCTGTTCCACGCGACCCGCGCGCAGCTCCTCCGCGACCTCGGACGCGCTGCCGAGGCTCATGAGGCAGACGAACGCGCCGCCGAGCTGACCGCCAATCCGGCACAGCTCGGGCTGCTCAACGAGCGCCTGGCCCGCTGAGCCACCATCCTTGCTGCATGGGTGTGGAGGGGCGGGGCGAACGGCTGTGGTTTATCGACTGGTTGCGCGTGATCGCGGTCTTCGGGGTGTTCGTGTTCCACACCCTGCGGCCGTTCGACGACGGCGACTGGCATGTGAAGAACGAGCAGACGAGCGAGGGCATCTCGATCGGAATCGCGTTCCTGGGGTTGTGGGGATTGGCGTTCTTCTTCATGATCTCCGGCTCGGCCGCGTGGCTGGCGCTGCGGTGGCGGAGCGCGCTCGAGTTCCTCCGCGAGCGCTCGCTGCGGTTGCTCGTCCCGTTCTTCGTCGCGTACGTGCTGCTGTCTCCGCTGCAGTACTTCATCGAGGAGCACCACAAGGGCCGCTCGACCGCGTCGTTCTTCGGTGACGTACGGACGTTCTTCAGCGATCTCGCCGGCGATGCACCGCTGTGGCTGCGCGACACGTACCACCTGTGGTTCCTCGTCTACCTGATCCAGTTCGCCGTACTGGGTCTGCCGGTGTTCCTGTTGCTGCGCGGACGAACGGACTGGATCGCGCGACGGTTCGAGCGGCGCGGTTCGATCCTGCTGCTCGCCGTACCGCTGATACCGATTCACCTGTTGCTGCTCGCCGCGCCCGGTCCGGAGCACGGGTGGGGCGAGTTCGTGTTCTTCTTCGACTTCTTCGTCGTCGGGTACCTGGTGATGTCCGACGACCGGCTCCTGGCCGCGGTACGCCGCGACGCCGTACCAGGACTGATCCTCGGCGTCGGCGCGTTCGTGCTCGGTGTCGTCACCGGCATCATCGACTTCCTGGACGGCTGGTGGCCGGACCCGGGCTACTCGTGGCAGTACGTCTGGTACTCGCCGCTCATCACCCTCGCCGTCTGGGGCTGGCTGGTCGCCGTCCTGGGCCTCGGCCTCCGTGCCCCCGCCCTCCAACGCCCACTACCCCCGCGCCTGGCCCGCGCCGCGATGCCGTACTTCATCGTCCACCAGCCGATCATCCTCGCGATCGCCTACTTCGTGATCCGATGGGACGCCGGCATCGGGCTCAAGTACGCCGTACTCCTGCCGGCCACCTCCGCCGCCTCCGCACTCCTGGCCTGGCTGTTGTCGTCGACCCCGGTGGTCAACCAGTTGTTCGGCGTGAAGCGCTAGATGTACTCGCCCGGACCGGCTGAGACGCGCCGCCACCGGGAACGTTATCCGGCGCTCCTGTCCGATGTGTGGGCGGCGATCAACCCGGTCCGGGATCAGGGAACAGGCAATGGTGGGTGGGCACCTGGTATTGCCTGTCCCGAGTCACCATTGCCTGTTCCCAGTCCCCAGTGCGTGTTCCCGGTGCGTGTCCTCGGTTGTGGGTTTCGGCGGTGTCCCTTGGCGGTGTGTGTGTCGTCGGAGCGGGCACCAGGGCAACCCACACCTGCCCACCCACGACTTCCCCGGAGCACGGTGACTGCGGCCCGGCGATCACACGCTGCGGAGGACCGAGACGACCACGCCGAGGATCGTCGCGTGGTCGCCGTCGATGACGTCGTACGCCGGGTTGCGGGGCTCCAGGTAGACGTGGTTGTTGCGGCGGCGGTAGACCTTGACGGTGGCCTCTTCGTCGAGCATGGCGGCGACGATCTGACCGGAGTGGGCCTCGGACTGCTGGCGGACCACGACGATGTCGCCGTCGCAGATCGCGGCGTCGATCATCGACTCACCGCGGACGCGCAGGCCGAACACGGTGCCGCGGCCGGTGAGCCCGCGGGGGAGTTGGAGGACGTCGTCGACGTGCTCGATCGCGGAGATCGGCGTACCGGCCGCGATGTCGCCGACCACCGGCACCGGCACGTTGTCGTCACTCGTCGCGCCCGCGGACGGCTCCTGGAGGAACATCCGGACGTCGATCGGCCGGGAGACCGACGGGCTCCGGCGGAGGAACCCCTTCTCCTCCAGACTCGCCAGGTGCTTGGACACCGACGACGAGGAACGTAACCCGACCGCGTCGCCGATCTGCCGGCTGCTCGGCGGGTACCCGTGCCGCGTCACCCAGTCCCGGATCACCACCAGAATGCGTTGCTGCCGCTCCGGAAGCGCCCCGGTGTCGAGGTCGCCGAACAGGTCGAGATCAGTCACCGCGAAATCCTATAGTCCGCAGTCGCCGAGGCAGCCACAGGTCGTCGGTGGGTTGTGGAGGTTTCTTCACATGTTCTACAAGGGTGTTCAGGTCGGGATGCCGGTTCGAACTGTGCCAGATCAGTGACCAGGGATAGACCGGCGTCGGGTCGACAACCCGCAGTCGCCGCAGGCCGGGCGGCCACGGGCCGGCCTCCCGGGTCCGTTCACCCCAGAACGTGATCAGTGACCTGGACTCGGCAACCGTGCCGACCAACTCCTCGAACCCGAAGCTCGGCCCGGTCGAGTCGATGGTGAGGCCGAACTCTGCCGACAGCTCTTGGTAGAAGGCGCCCCATTCGCTGCCCTCGATGATCCCCGGCACCCAGAACGTGTACCGGCGCAGCTCGTCCACCGGCACCGAGGTCCGATTCGCGAGGGGATGCTCCGCGCCGACGATGATCTCGTGCGGCTCGAGGTAGGCGACCATGCTCTCCAGTCCCGGCGGCAGCGGCTCCGGGTGGTACGCGAACGTCGCGTCGATCTCGCCGGACAGCAGGGCAGGCACCGCCGCGCCGAGGCCGCGCAGGACGAGCGTCTTGAGGGCGATCTCCGGATGGGTCTGGTGGAAGTCGAGCATCAGGACTCCAGGCAGCAACCTGCTGCCGAGGATGTCGACGCGCAACGGCCGCGCCTCACGCTGCACCGACTCGACCGCATGCCGTGCGGCGATCAGTACGGCGTGCGCGTGCGGGAGGAACCTCCGTCCCTGCGGTGTCAGCGTCGCGCCGGTCGGGACGCGATCGAAGAGCGTGACGCCGAGCGAGGACTCCAGCGCCGCGATCCGCTTCGAAACGGCCTGCTGACTGAGTCGCAGGCGGTCGGCGGCGTACCGGAACTGGCCCTCCTCGGCGACGGCGACGAACGCGCGCAGGCTGTCGAGATTCACGGGACCAGACAGTACAACCGCAGGTTGTCGGCACAGCTGCGAGGGTTGTTTGATCCGCGCGCCCGGCGATCCTTGGATGAGGGCTCCAGACAACTAACGGTTGTGGAGCTCGAGTGCCTTCGTTCACCCATCTGCACGTTCACACGCAGTACTCGCTGCTCGACGGCGCCGCGCGGCTGAAGGACCTGTTCGCGGCCTGCGCCGAGCACGGCATGACCCATCTCGCGATCTCGGACCACGGGAACCTGCACGGCGCCTACGACTTCTTCCACCAGGCCCAGAAGGCCGGCATCACGCCGATCATCGGTATCGAGGCGTACGTCGCGCCCGCGTCCCGCCGTACCAAGGAACGGGTGTTCTGGGGGCAGCCGCACCAGAAACGCGACGACGTCTCCGGATCCGGCGGTTACACGCACAAGACGATCTGGGCGCGGGACGCGACCGGTCTGCACAACCTGTTCCGGCTGTCGTCCGACGCGTACCAGGAGGGCTGGCTGCAGAAATGGCCGCGGATGGACAAGGACAGCCTCGCCCAATGGTCCAAGGGGTTGATCGCGTCGACCGGTTGCCCGTCCGGCGAGGTGCAGACCCGGCTCCGGCTCGGCCAGTACGACGCAGCGGTCGCGGCCGCCGCGCAGTATCAGGACATCTTCGGCAAGGAGAACTACTTCCTGGAGTTGATGGACCACGGCATCGAGATCGAGCGCCGGGTCCGCGACAGCCTGCTCGACCTCGGACGCACTCTCGGCATCCCGCCGCTGGTCACCAACGACTCGCACTACACCCGCGCGGCCGAGGCCAAGGCGCACGACGCCCTGCTGTGCATCCAGACCGGCAAGTCCCTGGCCGACCCGGACCGGTTCCGCTTCGACGGGTCCGGCTACTACCTCAAGTCCGCCGCCGAGATGTACGCCGTCGACACCTCGGACGCCTGGCAGGACGGCTGCCGGAACACCCTGATGGTTGCCGAGCGCATCGACACCGCGGGGATGTTCACCAAGCGTGATCTGATGCCGAGGTTCGACGTACCCGAGGGCTTCACGGAAGTGACCTGGTTCCGCGACGAGGTGCTGCGCGGGATGCGCCGGCGGTATCCGGACGGGTGGGACGAGCGCTACCAGAAGCTGGTCGAGTACGAGATGGACGTCATCGTCCAGATGGGGTTCCCGGGCTACTTCCTGGTGGTCGCGGACTTCATCATGTGGGCCAAGGGCAACGACATCGCGGTCGGCCCAGGTCGCGGCTCGGCGGCCGGCTCGCTGGTGTCGTACGCGCTCGGCATCACCGACCTGGACCCGATCGAGCACGGGCTGATCTTCGAGCGGTTCCTGAACCCGGAGCGGGTCTCGATGCCGGACGTCGACATCGACTTCGACGAACGCCGCCGGGTCGAGGTGATCCGCTACGTCACCGAGAAGTACGGCGCCGACAAGGTCGCGATGATCGGCACCTACGGCACGATCAAGGCGAAGAACGCGATCAAGGACTCGGCCCGCGTGCTCGGCTTCCCGTACGCGACCGGCGACCGGATCACCAAGGCGATGCCCGCGGACGTCGGCGGCTCCGGTATCGACCTGACCGGGATCACCGACCCGGCGCATCCGCGCTACGACGAGGCGGCCGAGGTCCGGTCGATGTACGAGAACGACGCCGACGTACGCACCGTGATCGACACCGCGAAGGGCGTCGAGGGTCTGGTCCGGCAGATGGGGGTGCACGCGGCCGGCGTGATCATGTCGAGCGAGTCGATCGTCGACCACGTACCTGTCTGGGTCCGGCACTCCGACGGCGTCACGATCACGCAGTGGGACTATCCGAGCTGCGAGTCCCTGGGCCTGCTGAAGATGGACTTCCTGGGGCTCCGCAACCTGACCGTCATCGACGACGCGGTGAAGATGGTGCGGGCGACGCAGGGCCTCGAGATCGAGTTGCTCCGGCTGCCGCTCGACGACGCCCCGACATACCAGCTGCTGAGTCGCGGTGACACGCTCGGCGTCTTCCAGTTCGACGGTACGGCGATGCGCGCGCTGCTGCGGCTCATGCGGCCGGACCAGTTCGAGGACATCACGGCCGTGACCGCGCTCTACCGGCCGGGTCCGATGGCGATGAACTCGCACACGAACTACGCGCTGCGCAAGAACGGGCAGCAGGAGATCACGCCGATCCACCCGGAGCTCGAGGAGCCGCTGCGGGAGGTGCTCGGGATCACCTACGGGTTGGTGGTCTACCAGGAACAGGTGCAGAAGGCGGCGCAGATCCTCGCCGGGTACAGCCTGGGTCAGGCGGACCTGTTGCGGCGCGCGATGGGCAAGAAGAAGAAGGAGGTGCTCGACCAGGAGTTCGTCCCGTTCCGTGACGGTTGCCGGAAGCACGGATTCTCGGACGCGGCGACGCAGGCGGTGTGTGATGTTCTGGTGCCGTTCGCCGGGTACGCGTACAACAAGGCGCACGCTGCGGCGTACGCGCTGGTGTCGTACTGGACGGCGTACCTGAAGGCGAACCATCCGGCCGAGTACATGGCGGCGTTGCTGACCTCGGTGAAGGACGACAAGGACAAGTCCGCGGTGTACCTGAACGAGTGCCGGCGGATGGGGATCAAGGTGCTGCCGCCCGACGTGAACGAGTCGGCGGCGAACTTCGCGGCGCAGGGCCCGGACGTGATCCTGTTCGGGCTGTCGGCCGTACGGAACGTCGGCAGCGGTGTGGTCGGGTCGATCATCCGATGCCGGGAGGGCGGCCGGTACGGGTCGTTCCCGGACCTCCTCGCGAAGGTCGAGTCCGTTGCCTGCAGCAAACGTGCGCTCGAGTCGCTGATCCAGGCCGGTGCCTTCGACACGCTCGGACACACGCGCAAGGGTCTGCTCGCGCGGCACGAGGAGCTGGTCGAGAACGCCGTCGCCGTGAAGCGGAAGGAGGCCGAGGGGCAGTTCGACCTGTTCGGTACGTCGGACTCTCCGGTGTTCACGCTCGACGTGAGCTTCGCGGCGGACGAGTGGGACAAGGCGACCCTGCTGGCGCGTGAGCGGGAGATGCTGGGGCTGTACGTGTCCGACCATCCGCTGTTCGGGCTGGAGAATGTGCTCGCCGAGCGTGCGGACGTCGGGATCGCGCAGTTGGGCGACCAGCCGGACGGCGCTGTCGTGACGGTCGGTGGGATCATCTCCGGCCTGCAGCGGCGGGTGACGAAGAAGGGCGATCCGTGGGCCACGGCAACGATCGAGGACCTCGCCGGGTCGGTCGAGTGCCTGTTCTTCCCGGCCACGTACCAGTTGGTGTCCGGGAGGTTGCAGCAGGACGCGGTGGTGTTCGTGAAGGGGCGGCTGGACAAGCGGGACGACGTACCGCGGCTGATCGGCTCCGATGTGATGGTTCCCGATCTCGCGACGGCCGGGGTGGTCGAGTTGGAGATGGCGCAGGGCAACGTCGTACCGCGGACGGTGAACCAGTTGCGGGACGTGCTGGCCGCACATCCCGGGCGGTCCGAGGTGCATCTGCGGGTCCGCGGCGCCGCGACCACGACGGTGTACCGGCTGGGGTTCCGGATCGCCGCCGGGGCTGGGTTCTGGGCCGATCTGAAGGCCGAGGTCGCGTCGGTGCGGGCCCGTCAGACCTGACCGATGAAAGAGTGCAGGCATGGAGGAACCCTCTCGTCGCGTGCTGGATGCCTACGGTCTGACCGAACTGCCCGTTCGGTTGGCCGGCGGGCAGGGGGAGACGTGGCGTTCCGGAGCGGTCGTACTCAAGCGGGCCGATGCGGAGGCAGGGTGGCGCGCTGAGGTGCTGAGTGCGTTGCCGGAGTCCGAGGATTTCCGGGTCGCGCGGCCGGTGCGGGCCCGGGACGGTGAGTGGGTTGCCTTCGGGTGGGAGGCCAGTGAGTTGCTGGTCGGTGCGACGGACGTTCGACGGCAGGACGAAGTTCTCACCGCCGGGGCCGCGTTTCACGAGGCGGTGTCGGGTCTGCCGCGACCTGATTTCATCGACACTCGCCACGATCCGTGGGCGGACGGTGACCGGGTCGCCTGGCGAGAACAGTCGGTCGACGGAAGTCCGGCGTACGTCGAACTGGTCAGGCCGCTCGTGGCTGCGTGGCGGCCGGTGGAGCTGGTGGCGCAGGTGGTGCACGGTGATCTGCCGGGGAACGTGATGTTCGCCGACGGTCTCCCGCCGGCGATCATCGACTGGCCGGTCTACTGGCGGCCGCCGTCGTGGGCCGCGGCTGTCGCGGTCGCCGACGCACTGTGTTGGTACGGCGCCGAACCGGAGCTCGCGGCGCGCTGGGCGCACCTGCCCGAGTGGGGCCAGATGCTCGTCCGCGCGTTGATCTACCGCATGACAACCGACGACCTCGCCAACGGCGCCGAGACCTGGACAACCACCCGCCGCAGCGCCTACGCGCCGGTCATCGACCTCGCACTCTCATGCTCCGGCTGAGAGGCTCGGATGGCTAGGGGGATGGTGCCGAAGGCAAGTACTCCGAGGGCGGCGCCGATCCAGCCGACCGCGGAGTAGCCCGCGCCCGCGTCGAGGGCCAGACCGCCGAGCCAGGGGCCGACCGTGATGCCGACGTTGAAGGCCGAGATGTTGAAGGCGGCGGCGAGGGTCGGCGCGGATCCGGCGACGCCGAAGACCCGCGAGTTCACCGCTGGGTTGGTCGCGAACCCGAACGTCCCGACCCCGATGATCGCCGGAACCGCGAGCCACGGTGTACCGGTCGCGAGCGCGAGCACGACGGCCGCGACGATCACCCCGGTCAAGCTGACCACGAGCGTACGGAACGGCCGCTGATCCGCGGTCCGTCCGCTGACCGTGATACCGACCAGCGCGCCGACGCCGTACAGCGCCAGGATCACCGGCACCCAGCCCGCGGCCAGCCCGGTGGTCTCGGTGAGCAGGGGAGCGAGGTAGCTGAAGATCACCAGGATCGCGCCGGTCGACAGCGCCGTCGTCCCGTACGCGAGCCAGAGCTGCGGATTCGCCATACTCCGCAGCTCGAGCCGCAGCCGGGGCGCGGTCTCTGCCCGTCCCCGCGGGATCGTCGCCATGACACCGCCGATCGCGAGGACCGACAGCACCGCGACCGCCCAGAACGCCGACCGCCACCCGAGGTGCTGGCCGAGCAGCGTCCCGGCGGGCAGGCCGACGATCGTGGCCACGGTGAGACCGCTCGCCAGGACGCTCATCGCCTTCGCGCGTGCCCCCGGCCCCGCCAGCTCGATCGCGGTCACGGAGGCGACCGCCCAGAACCCGGCGTACACGAACGCGCCCGCGACGCGGGTCGCGACCAGCACGCCGTACGACGACGTGAGGGCGCCGGCCACGTGGGTCAGCGCGAAGATCGTGAGGAAGGCGAGCATCGCGGCGCGCCGGGACCACCGCAGCGTGGTGACGGCCAGGATCGGTGCGCCGACGAGCATGCCGATGGCGAACGCGGAGATCAGCAGGCCTGCGGCGGGGATCGAGACGTCCAGGTCGGCGGCGATCTCGGGGAGCAGGCCGGCGAGCATCAGCTCGGACGTGCCCTGGGCGAAGATCGCCAGGCCGAGCAGATAGACAGCGCGGGGCATGAGGGCCTCTCAAGTATTAGATCGATCGGTTCAAAACTTGGGCAGGGGAACGTCAGAAACTGCGCAGCGTTGCCTCGACGACGATCCGCTGGCTCTCGGAGGTCGCGCCACGGCGGGCGGCCACGCGCAGGCCGCCGAGAACCGTGAAGACGCAGGTCGCAAGCCCGGCCGCGTCCTGCTCCGGGTCGAGCTCACCGTCGGCCTGCGCCGCCTGGATGGCGTCGGTCAAGGCGGAGAGCTTGGCCTCGTGGTCGCGGTCGAGCAACCCGACGACCTCGGCGTCGGTCGGACCCAGCTCCACGATCGTGTTGATCACGAAGCAGCCGGCCGGTTCGCCGGGATCCGGCTCCACCGCGGGCATGAGGATCCGCCGGACCCGCTCGCGGATCGGCAGGGTCGTGTCCTGGATGACCTCGAGCTGGGCAGCGCTGAAGCGGTCGACGTACCGCTGCAGTGCGCGGTCGAACAGGTCGCGCTTGCTGGTGAAGGTGTTGTAGATGCTGCTGCGGCCGAGTCCGGTCGCCGCGCAGAGGTCCTGGGTCGAGGTGGCCTCGTAGCCCGAGGTCCAGAACACCCGCATCGCGGCGTCCACCGCGCGGTCCTCGTCGAAAGTCCTCGGTCTCGGCATGGCGCCGAGCCTATCACGTTATGGACCGAGCGATCCAAAACACCGCCCGATGATCGAACTCGCTGCGCCGATAGCATCTGGGCATCGAGGCGAGTGCCGGAAGCTCTTCGACAGAAGCGCGGGCGCTCGCCTTCACTTGGGGGCACCGTCCATCGATGGAACTGGGGAGCAATGTGAGGTTGTTCAGACCTGGGGGGCTCGCGCTTGCCCTTGGCCTGGTCGCCGGAGTCGCCATGAGCGCACCGGCTACCGCTGAAGACACCAAGACAGTTTCGTACCGCGGTTACCAGGTAACGGTCCCGGCCAGTTGGCCGGTCGTCGACTTGGCCGCGAACCCGGCCGCCTGCGTGCGGCTCGATCAGCCGGCCGTGTACCTGGGCCGCAGCACGGCACAGGCCAACTGCCCGGCGCACCTCGTCGGCCGCAGTTCCGGTCTGATCCTGGAGCCGCTGACCACCACGCAGTCGTCCAGCGACGGCCTCCTCCGGCGTGCGGTCGCCGACGCGGGCGTGCTGGCGACGGCGTACTACGCGCCGGGTGCCGAGGCCGCGGCGAACGACGTTCTCGCGACCGGTCGCGTGGTGACCAAGACGCCGTCGGCGCGGGTCGCCGAGCAGACCGCGGTCGCCCCGACGATCGTTGCGACGGGCAACTACGCCGGCAACGGCTTCGACACCTGCGCGGCGCCGTCACAGGCCGCGATGGACGCGTGGCGCCCGACGTACCAAGGGGTCGGGATCTACATCAGCGGCGGGTTGCGGGCGTGCGCGCAGCCGAACCTGACCTCGAGCTGGGTCGCCGCGAACGCGAGCAAGGGCTGGCAGTTCCTGCTCATCGACGTCGGCCTGCAGGCGCCGTGCACGACGTACAACAGCCGGATGTCGTCGGTCGCGTCGACGGCGCTCGTCCAGGGCCGGAACGCCGCGATCAACGCTGTCGCCGCCGCGCAGGCGCTCGGGTTCGCGCAGCGCAGCGCGATCTACAGCGACATCGAGGCGTACACGTCGACCGCAGCCTGCAAGGCGGCGGTGTTGTCGTACCTGAGCGGGTGGACGCAGGAGCTGAACTCGCGCGGTTACCTCGGCGGCGCGTATGTCGGCGCGGCCTCGGGCGCTGCTGATCTGGCCAGTGCTTACATGAGTACGGCGTACACGCGGCCGGACAATATCTGGTTCGCGCACTGGGGCTCGACGCCGGTCGGTACGACGCGTTTCATCCCGTCGACGTACTGGAGCAACCATCAGCGCGTGCACCAGTTCGCGGGTGACGTCAGCGAGACCAACGGCGGCGTCACGATGTCGATCGACCGCAACTACCTGAACCTGACCGCCCCGCCGCCGCCGGTGAGCAGCTTCACCGTGTCGGGTGGAGTCGCCGCCGCCACACTGCGCTGGACGAAGCCCGCGAACACGACGCTCGGGCAGATCATGGTCCGCGCCGCGTCGGGTTCGACACCGCCGCCGCTGCCGACCTCGGGTACGCCGATCTACAACGGTGTCGCGAGCATGTTCACGCACACCGGGCTGGCGAACTCGGCCAGCTACGCGTATCGCGTGTGGGTGAAGGACAGCAAGGGCAAGATCGGCCCGGGTGTCGACGTCCGGCTGGTCGGTTCGAAGGCGACGATCGGGGCGAGCGCGGCGTCGATCATGTACACCGGCGCGGTGACGCTGTCGACGGCCGTGACCCGGCTCGACGGCGCCAAGCTGGCCGGCGTACCGGTGGTGCTGTACTCGAAGGCGAAGAACGCTTCCAAATGGTCAACAGTTGGAAGTTTTACCTCGGACGCCAACGGCGTGGCGAAGACCTCGCAGAAGCCAACCGTGTCGACGTACTACATGTGGGGCTACAACGGCGCCACCGGCGTACTCGGCACGCGGAGCGCGGCGCCCCTCGTGCAGGTCCACCCGGCAATGTCGGCGTACCTGACCCCGGCGGCGATCACGCTCGGCGGATCGACCCTGCTGTACGGCTACCTGAACCCGGCCCACGCCGGTACGACGGCATACCTGCAGCGTCGCTCCGGGACGTCGTGGGTGGCCGTGACGACCGGGAAGCTGACGACGAACGGCAAGTACGCGTTCTCGATCAAGCCGACCGCCCGCGGCACGTACACGTACCGCGTGGTGTGGCTGGCAGACGCCGACCACCAGGGCACGCAGACAGCGTCGAAGGTCCTGACGGTCAGCTAATCGGTGAGGTCGGCCGCCGCACTCCGCGCGAGCTCGATCGCGTGTGCCGCCAGCGGCGAGTGCGTGCGGCCGGCCTGCCACAGCAAGAAGATTTCCCGCGGCGGGAGCTCTGGCGTGAGCTGATGCAGCGCCAGACTCTCGTCCTCCCGGAGTACGGCGAGACGCGGCATCAGGGCCGCACCGAGGCCGGCGCGGACCATGGCCAGGAGCGCCTCGTTGCCCTCGGTGCGAAACACGACCTGCGGACGGATGTCGCGCGCCTCGAGGAAGTCTTCGAGGACTGCCTGGTGGCAGATCGCGGGATGCGCGACCAGCGACAGTCCGTCGAGCCACTCGAGCGCGACTGGCCCTTGGGGGAAGTCGCCGGGCCGCGCGACCAGAAAGTACGGGTCGTCCAGCAGTTTGAGGTCGTCGATGCCGTCGCCGCCCGGGCCGTCGAAGAACATCAGGTCGAGTCCGCTGAGATCGGGATCGTCGGTCTCCTCCTCGAACAGCCGGATGTCGCAGCCCGGATGTGCGTCGCGGAGCGCGCCGATCACCTGCGGCAGCAGCGTGTTCGACACCGTCTGGAACGTGGCGATGTCGATCCGGCTGTCGCCCGCCCGGAACCGCTCGATACCGTCGCGCATCTCGTCGGCGCGACGCAACAGCTCGCGCCCGTGCCGCAGCACGACGCTGCCGAGCGGCGTGATCCGCACCGGCTTCGGCCCGCCAGGACGGTCGAAGAGCGGACCGCCGGCAGTCTTCTCCAGGATCGCGATCTGCTGGCTGACACTCGACTGGGTGTACCTGAGCCTGCTCGCGGCGCGGCCGAACGACCCCTCGTCGGCGACCGCGGCCAGCGTCGCCAGATGACGTAACTCGTACATACCTGACACTCTATCGCCGATGGCGATTGCTTTGATAAGAATCAATCGCTTTTCATGATGGTCGTCCACTCCTACGGTCGAACCATGACCACTTACGCAGTCAACGACATCGAGCTCGACGCGGAGACGTACGGCGATCCCGCCGATCCCGCCGTCCTGCTGATCCACGGCGCCGGCGCCTCCATGCTCTGGTGGGACGCTCGGCTGTGCACCGAGCTGGCGGCGCGCGGCCGCTTCGTGATCCGGTACGACCAGCGCGACACCGGCCGCTCGACGTCGTTCCCCACCGGCGAACCGGGGTACGCGATGAGCGACCTGGCGACCGACGCTGCCGGTCTGCTCGATGCGCTGGGCATCGACCGGGCGCACGTGGTGGCGCAGTCGATGTCCGGTGGTACGGCGCTGATCCTGGGCGTCGACCACCCGTCACGCGTCGCCTCGCTGACGTTCGTGTCGACGAGCACCGGCGACGACGGCCTCCCGCCGCCATCGGCCGACATGCCACGGTTGGGCTGGCCCGACTTCGCCGACCAGGCCGCGGTCGAGGAGTACGTCGTACGGTCGATCGAAGCCGAGGCGGCGGGTGATTTCGACGAGACCGAGGCCCGCGCCCTGGTGCGGGACGACATGGCGCGAGCGAGGAACTACGAGGCCTCGCTGACGAACCACTTCGCGATGACGTTCGACGGACCGAAGAACGGTGGCTTCGGCGACCTGTCGATGCCGGTTCTCGTACTGCACGGCGACGCGGATCCGTTGCTGCCGTTGCCACACGGTGAATCCGTTCGCGATGCGGTGCCGGGTGCTCGGCTGGTGATACTGCCCGGAATGGGTCACGGACTGTCGGCGCCGTACTGGAACACCTTTGTCGACGAGCTTGTAGAACACACGGCGCACGCTGGCGGGCGATGATGAAGTACGCAGTCTGGCTGCCGTTGTTCGACGAGTTGTCCGACCCGGTGGAGGTCGCGCGGCTCGCGGCGGCGGCCGAAGAGGCCGGGTGGGACGGGTTCTTCCTGTGGGACCAGCTGTGGTGGCGGGAACCGGTCCGCGAGGTGTCGGACCCGTGGATCACGATGAGCGCGATGGCGGCCGCCACCGAACGGTTGTGGATCGGCCCGATGGTCTCGCCGATCGCGCGCCGGCGGCCCACCAAGTTGTTGCGTGAGACAACGACCCTGGACCGGCTCTCGAACGGCCGGCTGATCCTCGGCGTCGGGCTCGGCAGCGACCGGTTCGCGCAGGAGTACTCGAAGACCGGCGAAGAGGTGGACGACCGGGCGCGCGCCGAGCGGATGGACGAGACACTCGACATCCTCACCGCCGGATGGACGGGGGAGCCAGTCAACCATCACGGGAAGCACTACCTCGTCGACGACGTACAGTTCCTGCCGCGCCCCGTGGCTGGCCGAGTGCCTGTGTGGCTCGCCGGGTTCCCGGGCAACGTGAAGCCGGTCCGGCGGGCGGCCCGGTACGACGGCTTCTTCCCGGTCAACCTCACCTCACCGGATCAGCTGACCGAACCTGTCGCCGTACTGCGTGAACTGCGCGGCACCCTGGACGGCTACGACATCGCGGTCGCCGTGGAGCCGTCCGACGATCCGCGCCCGTACGCGGAGGCCGGCGCGACCTGGTGCCTGATGGACGTCGACCCCGCGACGCTGCGGCTCGCCGACGTCCGCGCGATGATCGCGGCCGGTCCCCAGAGGTAGCTGATGACGATCCATAGGTGTCTAATCGAAGGGATGCGGTACTACGGGAGGTCGCATGGCCAGTGTCAGTGGGCATGCCGGGGTCACCGAGCGCACCTCGACCGCTACTGAGGTGGGACAGCGGCCGCTGGGGCAGGTGATCGGCCGGCTGCTGTCGACAACCGACCACAAGGTGATCGGCCAGCTGTACCTCGTCACGTCGTTCGCGTTCTTCCTGATCGCCGGCGTGATGGCGCTGGTCGTTCGCGCCGAGCTGGCCGAGCCGGGTCTGCAGATCGTGAACGAAGAGGTGTACAACCAGCTCTTCACGATGCACGGCACGATCATGCTGCTGCTGTTCGCGACCCCGCTGTTCGTCGGCTTCGCCAACGTCATCATGCCGGTGCAGATCGGGTCGCCGGATGTGGCGTTCCCGCGGCTGAACATGTTCAGCTACTGGCTGTTCCTGTTCGGCGGGCTGATCACGATCGGCGCGTTCTTCACCCCGGGCGGTGCGGCGGACTTCGGCTGGACGGCGTACGCGCCGTTGTCGGGCGGCATGCGATCGCCGGGGATCGGCGGCGACCTGTGGATCATGGGTCTGTGGATGGCCGGTCTGGGGACCATCCTGGGTGCGGTCAACTTCGTCACCACGATCATCACCATGCGCGCACCCGGTATGACGATGTTCCGGATGCCGATCTTCTGCTGGAACATCCTGGTCACGTCGATCCTGGTGCTGATCGCCTTCCCGATCCTGGCCGCGGCGCTGCTGGTGCTGGAGGCCGACCGCACGCTGGGCGCGCACGTGTTCGACGCCGCGAACGGCGGGGCGCTGCTCTGGCAGCACCTGTTCTGGTTCTTCGGGCATCCCGAGGTGTACATCATCGCGCTGCCGTTCTTCGGCATCATCACCGAGATCCTCCCGGTGTTCAGCCGCAAACCGATCTTCGGGTACTACGGTCTGGTCGCCGCGACCCTGGCGATCGGGGCGCTGTCGATCGCGGTGTGGGCGCACCACATGTTCGTGACGGGCGGAGTGAATCTGCCGTTCTTCTCGTTCATGACGTTCCTGATCGCGGTGCCGACCGGGGTGAAGTTCTTCAACTGGATCGGCACGATCTGGGGCGGGTCGGTGTCGCTGGATACCCCGATGCTGTGGTCCGTCGGCTTCCTCGTCACGTTCCTGTTCGGCGGTCTGACCGGGATCATCCTGGCGTCGCCGGCGCTCGACTACCAGTTGAACGACTCGTACTTCGTGGTCGCGCACTTCCACTACGTCGTGTTCGGCACGGTCGTGTTCGCGATGTTCGCGGGGTTCTACTTCTGGTGGCCCAAGTTGACCGGGCGGATGCTCGACGAGCGGTTGGGCAAGCTGCATTTCTGGCTGCTGTTCGTCGGCTTCCACACCACGTTCCTGGTGCAGCATTGGCTCGGCGTCGAGGGCATGCCGCGCCGGTACGCCGACTACCGGGCGAACGAAGGCTTCACCGTCCTGCACCAGGTGTCGACGATCGGCGCGTTCGTCCTCGGCGTCTCGACGCTGCCGTTCCTCTACAACATCTACAAGTCCCGCCGTACCCCGCGGGTAGAGGTCGACGACCCGTGGGGCTGGGGCCGCTCACTGGAGTGGGCGACGTCCTGCCCACCACCACGCCACAACTTCGAAAAGCTCCCGCGAATCCGCTCCGAATCCCCAGCCTTCGACCTCCACCACCCCACCCTCGCCATCACCGACCACCGCGAGGAACTCGAGATCTAGACCCGGCCCGAGGTCTGGGCGAACTAGTGGGGCCGTGCGACAGGTTCTGGTGGGCTCGCACCTGATATTGCCAGTCCGCAGCCCCCGGAAGGTGTCTGTTCTCCCGGCAACCGGCTGACCGCGCCCACGGGTACGGCGCTCCGTCGGGAACATGCCCCGTCGACAGGACGACCCCGCGCCGAACTGCTGGCGGCGGACAGGAACTGCTGGCGGCGGACAGGAACTGCTGGCGGTGGACAGGAACTGCTGGCGGTGGACAGGAACTGGTGGCTGGAGACACGCAATAACCTGTTCAAGCCCCCGAGAACCCCGACCCCGCCCTCCGCCCACCAGCCACCGCCCACCAGCCACGGGTGGCCCGCGGTCCGGGCAGCGAGAGGTCTAGGGCAGGCGGGCGAGCAGGCGGGTGAGTTGTTGTTCGGTTTGTTGGGGGGAGGGGCTGGTGGAGGCGAGGAGGTCCAACGCCTGGGTGTAGGCCTCTACGTCGTCGCGCTTGTCCAGGTAGAGGGCGCTGGTCAGATGTTCCAGGTAGACGATGTCGGGTAGGTCGCGCTGCGGGAAGCGGAGCAGGCTGAAGGCGCCCCCGGTGGCGGTGTGGCCGGCGCTGTCGAGCGGGATGATCTGCACGGTCACGTTGGGGCGGGTGACGGCTTCGCGGAGCGCGTCGAGCTGGTTGCGCAGTACGTCGGTGCCGCCGATCGGCCGGTGCAGTACGGACTCCTCGATGACGGCCCAGAGTTTGAGCGGCGGCTCGCGGTCGAGCACCCGTTGCCGGCGGGTGCGCAGCGCGACCACCCGCTCGATCTCACCGTCGGTCCGCGCCCCGCCGGGGGTGAGTTGCGCGACGGCGCGCGCGTAGTCCGCGGTCTGCAGGAGGCCGGGGACGAACTGGATCTCGTACGTCCGGATCAGCTCAGCGGTCGCCTCGAGCCCGAGATACGAGTCGAACCACTCGGGCGTGACATCGCCGTACCGATGCCACCAGCCCGGGTCGTTGGCCTCGCGGGCCAGCTGCAGCAGCCGATCGCGCTCGCGGGCGTCCTGCACGCCGTACAACGTGAGGAGGTCGGAGACGTCGCGCTCCTTGAACCCGACCCGGCCGAGCTCAAGCCGGCTGATCTTCGACTCCGAGGCCCGGATCGCCCAGCCGGCATCGGTACGCGTGACGCCGGCGCGCTCGCGCAGCTCCCGCAGATGACTCCCGAGCATCATCCGCAACGCCGTCGGCCCCACCACACTTCGCCCCGCCATACCCCGAGTCTACATCATTTTCGAACAAGTGTTCCCATGCGATCTCAGCCCACCCGAGTCCCCACCAGTACCGAGTTCCGCAGATCCGGAAGCACCACCTCAGCAGCCACGAGCCGCGGATCACCGAAGAAGAACTCCCGCTTCGGATCGTGATCCCGGTACGGCGAATCCGCCGGCAGCACGTCGACCGGCGTCACGTCATCGCACACGAGCCGCCCGCCGATCCGCAGCAGGTCGACGATCGTGGCGGGCCGGCTCCCACCGTCCGCGAAGAGCAGATCGAACGGCGCCCGCCGCGCCAACTCGGCGGACGAATCCCCGTGCACCACGTCGACCCGCGGCTCGTCCGCGAACACCCGCCGAGCCGCAGCCGCCCGTCTCTCGTCCAGCTCTACTGTCACCAGGCGGCATGAGGTCGGCATCGCCGACGCCATCCACGCCGACCCGTAGCCGACACCGGTCCCGGCCTCACCGATCAGACCGTCGGCGCATCCGGCCGCCAGTACGGCCAGGAAGCGGCCGACGTCGGGCAGGCAGCAGGACGGTCCGGTTCCTTCGCGCCGCAGCGGCATCCCAACTTCAAGAGCCGCGTCCTGAGCTCGCTGCACCAGCGGCGGCAGGTCGGCCATGAGCTGTCAGTCGCGCAGGTACTCGGCGCGCCAGCGTAGGACGGTTGCGTCGGCAGGGCTGGGGGACTGGGTGAGTTGGATGAGCCGGACGTCCGCGGTCGCGAATGACTGGATGGTTGCGCGGGTGAGCGGCCAGGGCGGGCCCTGGATGTCGGCGTCAGGCTGGTCGTCGGGTCGAGCGGCAGCGATGACCAGCAGCGTGCCACCGGGGGCCACGAACTCGGTGACGTGCTTGACGGCGTCAGGCTGGAGCGCGATCGGGAGCGCCTGCACGGTGAAGATCTCCACGACGAGGTCGAACGCGTGCTGCCACTCGGCCGGCGGCGCGAGCAGATCGGCGACCCGGTAGTGCGCCTTCGAGTCCGGGTGATTGTGGTGCGCGGTGTCGATCGCGGTGGGGGAGATGTCGAACGCGGTCGTGTCGTACCCGCGGTCGGCGATCAGTTCGGCGTCCCAGCCGGTCCCCGCGCCGACGATCAGTGCCGTCTTGTCCGCGCCGTCCGGCGACGATTCCTCGACCCATTCGAGCAGCAACTGGTGCGCCGTACCGCGATCCCATGGGACGACGGCGGCGCCTTCCGCGGCCGCGGCGTACAGGTTCTCGAACCAGCCGGTGGGGTCGTCCCGGTCGAGCGATTCGCGCGCGATCCGCCGCGACACGACATCTGGATCCTCAGTCATCTTTCACCTCATCGGAACCGGCGTGGATCTCGCGCACCGTCCGCACGGTATCAACGTCGGCGGGCCGCTTGTCCTCGCGATAACGGAGCACCCGGGCGAACCGCAGCGCCATCCCGGCCGGATACCGCGGCGAGGTCTGCACGCCGTCGAACGCGATCTCGACCACCACCTCCGGTCGGAGGTAGACCGCCCAGTCGTCCCGCCGTACGGCGAGCTCCTGGAACCGCTCCGTCTGCCACCGCAGCAGCTCGTCCGTCAGCCCCTTGAACGTCTTCCCGAGCATCACGAACTCGCCGGTCTCCTCGTCCCGCGCGCCGAGATGCAGGTTCGACAGCCAGCCCGTCCGCCGCCCGTGACCCCACTCGGCCGCCAGCACGAGCAGGTCGAGCGTGTGCGTCTGCTTGACCTTGACCCATCCCGAACCACGCCGCCCGGCCTCGTACGGAACGGTCAACGACTTCACCACCACACCCTCATGCCCGCGCCGCACCGCCTCCGCAAAGAACGCCTGACCGGCGTCCGCGTCATCGGTCACGAGACGCGGGATCCGCCGCTCCTCGGGCACGAGCTTCGCCAGCCATTCCTGCCGCGCTGCTCCGTCGAGCCCGAGCAGATCCTCACCGTCCTGATGCAGGATGTCGAAGAAGTACGGCGTCAGCGGGACCGACTCCGGCCCCGTCGCGGCCCGCGTCGCCGTCCGCGACCCGGTCACCTGGAACGGCTCCGGCCGCCCGTCGGTCCGCAACGCGATGAGCTCTCCGTCGAGCACGACCTGCTGTGCATCGAGCGCGAGTACGGCGCTGACCACCTCGGGAACCCGCGTGGTGATGTCGTCCAGGGTCCGCGTGTAGACGACGACCTTGTCGCCGTCCCGGTGTGCCTGGATCCGGATCCCGTCCAGCTTCCACTCGAGCGCGGCCGGCGTACCGGTCTTCGCCAACGCCTCCGCCACAGTCGTCGCCGACTGCGCGAGCATGGGCTGCACCCCACGACCGACCTCGAGCCCGAACTGCGCCAGCCCCGCCTCGCCCTCGGTCAGTACGGCGACCGCGACCGGCGCAGCTGCCCCGCGCAGCATCGCCGCGGCCCGGATCTTGTCGAGCGGAATGCCCGTCGCCCGCGCGACCGCGTCCGCCATCACCCCGTCGAGCGCCCCCTGTCGCAGCTCACCACCGACGAGCAGCCGCAGGAACCGCTGCTCGTCCGCCGTCGCCCGCCCGAACAAGCCATCCACCGCTGCCCGCCGGCGAGCCTGCACACCGGCGCCCGACATCTCCGCCAGCTCCGCGAACGCCGCGTCGACCTCCTCGACCGTCACCGTCGGCTCGGCGGCCGGATCCGGGGCGTCCATCAACGTCCGCCAGCCCACCCCGGTCCGCCGCTGCCGCAGCTCGCCCGACAGGTACGTCACGACGATCTCGATCTCGGCCGGCTCGGTGGCCTTGGACAACAACCCGGCGATGAACTCGGCCTTCTTCAGCCGCGACCGGGTCCCGGCCAGCGCGGCCGACGTCTCGACCACCTCGGTGAGCAACATACTCCCAGTGTCACCCAACCCACCGACACTTCCAGGAACCGCTCAGGGCGCCGGGGGCAGGTCGTCCAGGAACGCCGCGGGCGGTGTGAAGAACAGGCCGCCGGTGACCGCGGTGGAGAAGTCGAGCAGGCGGTCGTGGTTGCCCTCGGGTACGCCGATGAACATCCGCCGGAGCATCAGCTCGGTCACCGCCGGCGTCTTCGCGTACCCGATGAAGTAGGTGCCGAACTCCTGCGTGCCGATGGTGCCGAACGGCATGTTGTCGCGCAGGATCTGCAGCTCGTTGCCGTCCTCGTCCTCGACCACGTTCAGCACGATGTGCGCGTTGCCGGGCTTCCTGTCGTCGTCCAGCTCGATGTCGTCAAGCTTGGTCCGGCCGACCGCGAGCTCCTGCTGCTCGACGGTCAGCGTGTTCCAGGCCTTCAGGTCGTGCAGGTACTTCTGCACGATCACGTAGCTGCCGCCGCGGAAGTCCGGGTCCTCGTCGCCGATCAGGACGGCCGCGTGGGCCTCCTGGCCGCTCGGGTTCTCGGTGCCGTCGACGAAGCCGAGCAGGTCGCGCATCTCGAAGTACTTGAAGCCGTGCACCTCGTCGACGACCGTCGCGGCGCCGTCGAGGACGTTCATGATCTGGCCGGCGAGCTCGAAACACTGGTCCTGGTGCGCCGCCCGGATATGGAACAGCAGATCGCCCGCCGTCGCCGGTGCGTGGTGGGTGGCGCCCTTGAGCTCGACGAACGGGTGCAGCTCGGCCGGGCGCGGACCGCTGAACAAACGGTCCCAGACGTCCGAGCCGATGCTGGTGACACACGAGAGGTTGCCGGCCGGCACGCGGAAACCGACCGAACGCACCAGACCGCTCAGCCGCTCCAGCAGGTCCCTGGTCCGGTCCTCGCCACCTGGCTCGACCTGGACCACCAGGAAGATCGCGGAACCGCTCAACGGCATCAGCACGGACTGCGGCAACGCGTCCGTCTGCCGGTCCGCCCCGAGCGTCGGTTCAGTAACCACCGTGTTCTCCCTCCGTCCAGTTGGTCCGGTCTTCTAGAGTCCAGTCATGGACCCGCAGCAGCCCGGACCGCCTCCGCGCCCGGGCCCATACTCCCAGCCGGGGCAGCCACCCCTACCGCCGCCCCACGGCAGCCCTTACCCCCAACAGCATCCACAGCAGTACCCGCCCCAGTATCCGCCCCAGTATCCGCCGCCGTATCAGCAGCCGTACGGCGCCTTCCCGTCGCCGTACGCGCCGCGCGAGCCGCGTGTGATCCCGGCTCCGCCCGGTACGCCGTACCACCGGCTGGCCCGTACTGCGAAGCACGCCTGGTGGCGACCCGTGGTGGGAACCATCCTGCTCGTGCTCTTCGGTTTCGTCCTGACCTCGCTCGTCGTGGTCGTGTGGATGATCGCGCACCGGGTCCTCGCCGGACCGTTCCCGACGCCGAGCGGCACAGACCTCTTCCCGAGCGACACCGAGAACCTCGCCTCGACGCTGGTGCTGCTCGGCGTTCTGATCCCGGTCCGTCGGCCTGGTCGCGTGGCTGGTGCAGCGCCGCCCGTTCTGGAGCGTCGCGTCGGTCCTGAACCGGATCCGCTGGCGCTGGCTGCTGTGGTGCTCCCTGCCGGCGATCGGCTACATCGCGCTCTCGTTCCTGGCCGGGGTGCTGGTCGACGCGGTGTCTCCGGCCGACGAGTCGATCGGCACGTCCGGCGGCGACTGGGTCGGCTTCGGCGCGTTCGTCGTACCGGCGCTGGTGATCCTGTTGCTGGTGCCGTTCCAGTCGGCGGCCGAGGAGTTCGTGTTCCGCGGCTGGCTGATCCAGGCGGTCGGCGCCTACGGGCCGGACGACCCGAACGGAAAAGCGCGCTGGTTGCGGACCCTGTTCCGGTCGCCGTGGCCCGGGCTCGTCGTCGGCGGCGCCGCGTTCGTGTCCGCCCACGGGTACACCGGCTGGGCGATGGCCGACATCTTCCTGTTCGCGCTGGTGGTCGGCTGGCTGACGGTCCGGACCGGGGGACTGGAAGCCGCGATCGCGCTGCACGTGATGAACAACCTGATCGCCTTCTTGTTGCCGGCGGCAACTGGCCGGCTGGATCAGTGGAACGTGCAGGGGAGCGCTCCGTGGACGCTGTTCGTCGCGGACATCCCGTGCCTTGCGTTCTACCTGGTCGCCGTCGCCTGGCTGGCGCGCCGGAAGGAGATCCGCCGGCTGAGCTGACACCGGGCGGACACCGGGGCTGACCTCGGCTGGGGTGAAAAGCAGGCGAGAACTGTCGGTCGGCTCTGGCAGGCTTTGCCGGGTGACGAACGCGAAGATCGAAGCCGTCCTGTTCGACTGGGGCGGCACCCTGGCAACCTGGCACGACATTTCGCTGCACGAGACGTGGCTGGCCGTGTCCGCGCTGATCGACGAGGACAACGCCGAGGAGCTGGCGGCCCGCCTGGTCGCGGCCGAGGGCTCCGTGTGGCGGCGCTCCCGCGACGAGCACCGCAGCAGCACGCTCGAGGAGGTGTGCCTGCTCGCCGAAGTGGTGATGACACCCGCGGCCCTGGCGGAGTACGAGCGGCAGTGGGATCCGCACACCGTGCTGGAGCCGGACGCGGTCGACACCCTGCAGGCGCTGCGCGACCGCGATCTCAAGGTCGGCGTCCTGTCGAACACGATCTGGCCGCGCCGGCGCCACGAGGAGGTCTTCGCGCGCGACGGCGTACTCGACCTGCTCGACGGAGCCGTCTACACCAGCGAGATCGCGCACACCAAGCCGCACCCGGAGGCGTTCCTGGCCGCGATGCAGGCGGTCGGGGTGGCCGAGCCGTCCCGGTGCCTGTTCGTCGGCGACCGGCTGTTCGACGACGTCTGGGGCGCGCAGAACGTCGGCATGCGCGCCGCGCACCTGCCGCACAGCGCGATCCCGGCCGAGCAGATCGGCCACACGGAAGGTACGCCGGACGCCACCGTCCAGCGCCTGTCCGAGCTGGTCCCGCTGATCGACTCCTGGAACGAAGCAGCTGCCTGACGTCATGTCCGCGACGCGCTACGGCTAGCGACTGGTTACCCGACCTGGTTAACGTCCAACCTCCTTGCAAACCGCCCTTGGAGGTTTTTGACATGTTCACCATCATCGGGCGCCGGCGGCTGGCCGCGCTCGTCGCGGTGGCCGTCGCCGGCGTGACTCTCACCAGCGGTGTGTCCCAAGCCGCCCCGACGATCACCGCCGAGCCCACCGCCACTGCCTCGGCAGGTCCGCTGCACGTGATGTCGTACAACCTGCGGTACGCCAGCGACACCCCGCCGAACACCTGGGCGGACCGCCGTCCGGTGATGCGGGAGCAGCTACGGCAGGCCCGCCCGCAGCTCATCGGCACCCAGGAAGGCCTGTACTCCCAGCTCCAGGACATCGCCTCCGACCTCGGCCCGGCGTACGACTCGATCGGGCTGGGGCGGGAGGGCGGCAGCAAGGGCGAGTTCATGATGATCTTCTTCGACCAGCGCCGGCTGCAGCCGCTCGAGTACGACCACTTCTGGCTGTCGGACACCCCGGACGTGATCGGCTCGAAGACCTGGGCCGGCTGCTGCCCGCGGATGGTCACCTGGGTGCGCTTCAAGGACAAAGCGACGTCCAAGGAGTTCTACGCCGTCAACACGCATCTGGAGGCGTACGACGCGACCACACGCTCCAAGTCCGCCGACCTGATCCTGCAGCGGATCGCCGGGTTCGACGCGGCGCTGCCGATCATCATGACCGCGGACTACAACGAGGCCGCGAAGCCGGGGCTGACCGTGTACGACAAGCTCGTCACCAGCGGGAAGTTCGCGGACAGCTGGGTGACGGCCGAGCGTCGCAGCGCGCTGTACGCGACGTTCCACGGGTACAAGCCGCTGACGCCGAACGGGGACCGGATCGACTGGATCCTCACGACGCCCGGTCTGCGCGTCTCGAAGGCGAGTATCAATACGTTCAGCAAGAACGGGCAGTTCCCGAGCGACCACCTTCCAGTGGAGTCGTGGATCCACCTGGGCTGAGAACCGAAAGGACCCCCGAGCCAGATCGTGGCTCGGGGGTCCTGAGGGGTTTCGGGGTGGGTGTTACGCGGCCAGCGTCGGGTCTGCCATCAGACGGAGGCGGCCCAGCGCCTCGCGCTCGATCTGGCGGACCCGCTCGGCGGAGATGCCGTGCACCGCGCCGATGTCGGCCAGCTTGGCCTGGCGGCCGTCGTGCAGACCGTAGCGGCGCCGGATCACGTCCGCGGACCGCGGGTCGAGCTGGTCGACCAGACTGAACAGGCCCGAGCGGTCCGACGCATCGGCGACCAGCTGGTCCGGACCCGGCGCGGTCTCGGCCGCGATCAGGTCACCCAGCGAGGTCTCACCCTCGTCGTCGACCGGGCTGTTCAGGCTGATGTGGTCCCGGCCGATACGGATCAGTTCGGTGACCCGCTCCTCGTCCAGCCCCAGCTCCAGCGCGATCTCTTCGAGCTCCGGCTCCCGCCCGAGCTTGCGCTCCAGCGTGCGCCGTGCCGACCCGATCTGGTTCAGCTGCTCCACCACGTGCACCGGCAGCCGGACCACACGGGCCTGCTGCGCGATACCGCGGGTGATGGCCTGCCGGACCCACCAGGTCGCGTACGTCGAGAACTTGAAACCCTTCCGGTAGTCGAACTTCTCCACCGCGCGGATGAGTCCGGTGTTGCCCTCCTGGACCAGGTCCAGCAGCGGCATCTGGGACCGCCCGTAGCGGCGGGCGATCGACACCACGAGCCGGAGGTTGGCGGTCACGAACCGCTGCTGCGCGCGCCGGCCTTCTTCGGCCAGCCACTCCAGCTCCTCCTCCGTGGCATATTTGGGCGCTCCGCCCTTCTTACGTCCAACCCGCCCTTCGGCCAGCAGTTGCTCCGCGAGGAGTCCTGCCTCGACCGTTTCAGCGAGCTCGACTTCTTCCTCAGCTGTCAGCAAAGGAGTGCGAGCGATCTCCTCGAGGTAGAGACCGACGCTGTCCTTGCCGTCGATACCGTCGTCCGTGGACCGGACACGAGCCATGCGAGCCACCGAAACTCCCTTCGTCGTTACATGGAGAGCAACGCTCGAGTAGGGTTCAAGATTCCAGGACGAGTGTGTAAACACCCTGAACGTTCCCTGAGAGTTCCTGGCAGCGAAATCGTGCTGGAAACCGGTGTCCCTCAGGCCTGACGGGACTATTCGGCACAACACGCGCCGCGGAAGCTGAGAATTCGTCCAGAATCACTGTGTTCCGGTGCCCCCGGATGTGTTGCACAACACACGTCCGGGGGCAGATATTCCCGGCTGTGTCAGCCGGGGGTCAGCTGAGTCCGAGGGTGTCGAGCTCCCACGACAGCGAGAACGCGACCTCGCGCCAGGCGTCGTACCGCCCGCTGCGGCCGCCGTGCCCGGCGTCCATCTCGGTCTTGAGCAGGACGTCGGGGTCACCGGCCGCGGTCGCCCGGAGTTTCGCCACCCACTTCGCCGGCTCGACGAAGAACACCCGGGTGTCGTTCAGGCTGGTGATCGCGAGGATGCGCGGATAGTGCTGCGCGGTGACGTTTTCGTACGGCGAGTAGGACTTCATGTACTCGTAGACAGCCGGGTCCTCGAGCGGATTGCCCCATTCCTCCCACTCGATCACGGTGAGCGGCAGCGACGGGTCCAGAATCGTCGTCAACGCGTCGACGAACGGGACTTCCGCGACGATTCCGCCGAATGCCTGCGGGGCCAGGTTCGCGACCGCGCCCATCAGCAGCCCGCCGGCGCTGCCGCCCTGCGCGACGATCCGCTCCGGCCTGGTCCAGCCGGACCGCACCAGGTGCTCGGCGGCCGCGACGAAGTCCGTGAACGTGTTCCGCTTGGTGAGCATCTTGCCGTCGTCGTACCAGTGCCGGCCGAGCTCGCCGCCGCCGCGGATGTGCGCGATCGCGAACACCACGCCGCGGTCGAGCAGCGACAGCCGCGGGATCGAGAACCACGGATCCATCGACGACTCGTACGAGCCGTACCCGTACAGCACGACCGGCGCATTCCCGTCCTTCGCGACGTCCTTGCGCGCGACCATCGAGATCGGCACCTTCGTCCCGTCCGGAGCGGTCGCCCACTCGCGGTACTGCGTGTAGTCGCTCATGTCGACGCCGCCGAGTACGGGCTGCTGCTTGAGCAGTCGCCGCTCGCCGGTCGCGACATCCACGTCGTACGTCGAACCCGGGGTGACGAGGGAGGTGTAGCCGAAGCGGTAGCGGGTGTCGTGCCACTCGTCGTTGCGGCCGGGGGACACGGTGTAGATCGGCTCGTCGAACTCGAGTACCTCGGGAGCGCCGAAACCGTCCGCGGTACGCCGCATGATCGCGAGCTCGGTGAGCGCGTTGCGGCGCCGGTACAGGATGACGTGGTCAGCGAACGCGTCCGCGCCGAGCAGACGGCTGGTCTCGTCGCCCTCGATCAGCGTCGTCCAGTCGCCGGGGGATTCGAGCGGCGCGGACGCCAGCGAGAAGTTGGCGGCGTCCGCGTTGTGCGTGATCAGGAGCTGGTCGCCGGCGTGCTCGACGTCGTACTCGACACCCTCGCGGCGGGCCGCGACCACGACCGGGTCACCCGCCGGGTTCTGGGCGTCGAGCAGCCAGACCTCGCTGGTGAGCTTGCTGCCGAGCGCGATCATGATCGCCTGCTCGTTGCGGGTCAGGTCGACGCCGACCCAGAACCGCTCGTCGGTCTCCTCCATGACGAGTACGTCGTCGGCGGCGCCGAGGGTGTGCCGCCAGACCTGGTACGGGCGCCAGGCGTCGTCGACCTTGGTGTAGAAGATCGTCGAGCCGTCGGCGGACCACGCCGAGCCGTAGTGCACCTCGGGCAGCTCGTCCGGCAGCAGCTCGCCGGTGTCGAGGTCCTTGATCCGCAGGGTGAACCGCTCGTCGCCCTTGAGGTCGACCGAGTACGCGAGCAGCCGGCCGTCGGGGGACACGTCGACGGTGCCGAGCGAGAAGAACTCGGAGTCGCCGGCCACCTCGTTACCGTCCAGCATGACCTCTTCGCCCGCGATCTCGCCGTCGGTCGCCGGCGGCTGGTCGCCGTCGACCTTGACCCGGCAGTGCAGCGAGTACTGCCGGCCCTCGATCGTGCGCGAGTAGTACCAGTACCCACCGCGCCGGGCCGGGACGCTCAGGTCGGTCTGCAGCGTCCGGTCCGAGATCTCCTTGAAGATTGCCTCACGCAACGATTCCAGGTGCGCCGTCCGCGCCTCGGTGTACGCGTTCTCGGCCCGCAGGTACCCCAGCACCTCGTCGTCGCCCTTGTCCCGCAACCACTCGTACTCGTCGACGAACACATCACCGTGATGCACCCGCTCAACCGGCTTCCGCGCAGCAACCGGCGGCACAGGCGAAGAAGAATTCTCAGACATGCCGCGAGACTACCTGCGCCCCCGGACAAGAACTATTCAGATGTCGTACGTCGCCACGACCGGGGCGTGGTCGCTCCAGCGTTCGGCGTACGTCGGGGCTCGGTGGACGACGCAGGTGGTGGCGGTGGTGGCCAACTCCGGCGAGGCGATCTGGTAGTCGATGCGCCAGCCGGCGTCGTTGTCGAAGGCCTTGCCGCGCCAGGACCACCACGAGTACGGGCCGGGGCCTTCGCCGCCGAAGCGGCGGCCGAGGTCCACCCACCCGGCCTCGAACAGGCGGTCCATCCAGGCGCGTTCCTCGGGCAGGAAGCCGCTCTTCTTGCGGTTCGCCTTCCAGGCCTTCAGGTCTTCCTCGCGGTGCGCGATGTTCAGGTCGCCGCACAGCAGCACGTGCCGCCCGTCCGCCCGCAGTTCCGTCAGCCGCGCGGTGATCGCGTCCAGGAACGCGTACTTCTCCTCCTGCCGCGGCGGGGTCTCGAACTCCCCGGTGAACACGTACGTGCTGACCGCAGTCAACGTCGTACCGTCGTCCAGCACGACGTCCGCCTCGACCCAGCGCCCGGTCCCGGCGAACCGCTCGGGCCCGATCTCGCCGCGCTCGTCCTTGATCGGCCGCCGGCTCGCGACCGCGACACCCGCGCGGCCCTTGTGCCCGTCGATCGCCGGCTCGGCGTGCGCGATGTTCCAGTCGCCGCCCAGCAGTTCCCGCAGCACGTCGTCCGACGCGCGAACTTCCTGCATCAGCAACAGGTCCGGGTCCGTGCTCTCCAGCCACGGCGCCATCCCGCGCCGGAAGGCGGCCCTGATCCCGTTCACATTCACCGTGGCAACCGTCAGCACGGCGGAAACCCTACCCCTTGGTGTGCCCCGGCTTGACCACCATCAGCACCAGGACGACCGCCCAGAGCAGACTGAAGATCCCGCTCGTCATCGACAACAGCTTCGCCTTCGACAGCACCCCCGCCCGTACGTCGGCCGGCTGGTCAGCGACCGCGATTACGGCGGACTGTGCCGGCACGACCAGGAACGCGAGCACGAGGGCGGCGGCCAGCGTGAGGACGATCGAGACGATCAGCCACGCCTCGTCCATCACCTGCATGCCACCCGCGACCGCGAACCCGAAGACCGGTACAGCGAGGCCGGCCCACGCGTACACCCGGGTGATCCGGTGCAGTACGTCGAGCCCGCCCGCGTCCGGCGACCCTGGTGTCTCAGTGCCGAGCATCTTGCGGGCGAGCGGCGGGAACATGCTCGCCGCGACGGTGACCGGACCGACGCACAGGATCGCGGCAAGAACGTGAATCGTCAGGAAGAACTTGTTCATCAGCTCTCATTCGGACGTTGTCGTGAGGATCGCGTCCAGGGACCGCGCGCACAGATGCTCGAGGGCTTCGGGCGAGACGGTCGGGTTGTCGATCCACACCAGCAGGGTCTGTTCGACGTAACCCTGCCAGCCGTGGCACGCGAGCTCGACGACGGGGGTGATCTCGATGCCACGCTCCGCGACGGCGCTGATCACCCATTGGCTGAAGACCCGGCGCAGATCGGAGTGCAGCGCCCGGATCTCCGGGTCACCGGCGGCCGACATCAGCAGCGTCGCCCGGTAGAGCTGCGGCGCCTCGAGGACGGCGCGGACGAACGCGCGGATCCCGGCCCGCAGCTGCTCGTCGGGAGGCAGCGACGGGTCCGGGGCGGTGCGCAGCATGACCTCGGCAGCGGCCTCCTCGATGACGGCGTACTGGAACTTCTTCTTGGAGCCGAAGTAGTGGAAGAGGAGAGCGGGGGAGACGCCGGCCTCGGCGGCGACGAGCTCGACCGTGAGCTCGCGGTGCGGGTCCGCGAGCAGCACCCGGCGCGCGGCGGCCAGGATCTGCGCGCGCCGCTCGTCGGGCCGCAGCCGGGCACCGGAGGAAGAGGTCTGACTCACCCGGACAGTCTATTGAGTATTCGGTCAACAAGCACTTACTGTTGAGTATCCACTCAACAAGCTGGAGGTCCCGATGCGTCCGTTGCCCGGTCAAGTCGTGCTCATCACCGGCGCCTCCCGGGGGATCGGCGCCGCGGTCGCCCGGAAGCTGGCGCAGGACGGCGCGAAGCTCGCACTGGTCGGCCTGGAGCCGGACGAGCTGAAGAAGGTCGCCGAGGACTGCGGACCGGACGCCGGCTGGTGGGAGGCCGACGTCACCGACACCGACTCGCTGCGGACCGCGGTCGAGGCGATCGCCGAGCGCTACGGCCGGATCGACGTCGTGATGGCGAACGCCGGGATCGCCGCGCCGGGATTCAGCCGAAGCATGGACCCGAAGGTCTGGGAGCGTGTTCTGGACGTCGACCTGGTCGGTGTCTGGCGGACGGTTCACCTGACGCTGCCGTACCTGCTGGAGAGCAAGGGTTATCTGCTGCTCGTCTCGTCCCTGGCCGCGATCGTGCACATCCCGGGCCTCGCGTCGTACAACGTGTCCAAGGCCGGGGTCGAGGCGATGGGGGACACGCTGCGGCCGGAGCTGAAGCACCTCGGCGTCCGGGTCGGCGTCGCGCACATGACGTTCGTCGACACCGACATGGTGCGCGGGGTCGACACGCACCCGGTGTTCGGCAAGGTGCGGACCGGGATCCCGGGTGTGAGCAAGACGTACTCGCTGGAGTTCGCGGTGGGCAAGTTCGTCGAGGGCATCAGGAAGCGCTCGCGCACCGTGCACGTACCGGGCTGGATCGGCGCGCTGAAGGTGTTCCGCTGGGTGATCCCGCATGTCATCGAGGCCGGTTCGCGGTTCAGCGTGCCGAAGGCCGACGCGGCGGCGCTGGCCGATGTCCGGTCGCGCGGAGCTGAGGCGTCCTCGCGACCGAGCGGCGCCGGCGGGCTGGCGGATGCCGCCGCTGCGCAGAAGTGAGCCCAGATATGAGCCGCGAGTACGACGTTGTGCTGCTAGGAGCGAGCGGGTTCACGGGCGCGCTCACGGCGGAGTACCTGGCGAAGAACGCGCCCGAGGGCCTCCGCTGGGCCGTTGCCGGACGCAACAAACAGAAGCTGGAGCGGTTCAGCCGGGACATCCTCGTCGCGGACGTCACCGACCCGACCTCCCTGCGCGAGCTCGCCGAGTCAACGAAGGTCGTCGCCACCACGGTCGGCCCGTACGTCGAGTACGGCGAACCGCTGGTCGCGGCCTGCGCCGAGGCCGGGACCGGGTACCTCGATCTGACCGGTGAGCCGGAGTTCCTGGACCGGATGTACGTGCGGTACCACGAGCGCGCGACGCAGACGGGTGCCCGGATCATCCACGCGTGCGGCTTCGACTCGATCCCGTACGACCTGGGGGTGCAGTACACGGTCGAGCAGTTGCCGGAGAACGTGCCGATCCAGGTGGACGGACTGCTGCGCGCCGGCGGCCGCCCGTCCGAGGGAACGTTCCATACTGCGATCACCGCGTTCTCGCGACCGAAACAGAACCTGGACGCGCACCGCGCCCGGCGTGCGGCCGAACCCCGGCCGGCGGACCGACGGGCGCGGGCGGTGCCGGGGAAGATCCACCGTCAGCAGGGGTTCTGGGCGGTTCCGTTGCCGACGATCGATCCACAGATCGTCGGGTACTCGGGCCGCCTGCTCGATCGCTACGGGCCCGACTTCCGGTACTCGCACTACGCCGCGATGAAGCGTCTCCCGACTGTTGCCGCAGGTATCGGCGGGGTGGGTCTGCTGGTCGCGGGCGCCCAGGTGCCGCCGATCCGGAACGCGCTGCTGAAGCGTCTCCAGCCCGGTGACGGCCCGAGCGCGGAACAGCGGGCGCGGTCGTGGTTCAACGTGCGGTTCGTCGGCCGGGGCGGTGGCAAGCAGGTGATCACCGAGGTCGCGGGCCGGGACCCCGGGTACGACGAGACCGCGAAGATGCTCGGGGAGAGCGCTCTGTGCCTGGCGCTCGACGATCTGCCGGAGACCGCCGGCCAGACGACGACTGCCGCGGCGATGGGACCCGCTCTGCGCGAGCGCCTGGTGAAAGCGGGGATGACCTTTGCCACCCTCGAAGTCGACAGCTACTAGCCAGGACGGCACCACCCTCGCCGTCTACACCTACAACAACCGCGCTGCTCCGGTGCTGGTTTGTGTGCACGGGTATCCGGACAACGCTGCGCTCTGGGCACCGGTGGCCGACCTACTCGCCGACGAGTTCCAGGTGGTCGCGTACGACGTCCGCGGTGCCGGCGCATCCGATCACCCGGCGAGCACCGCGGCGTACGTGCTCGATCGCCTGCAGGAGGACTTCCGCGCAGTCATCGACCAGGTGTCACCCGACCGACCCGTGCACGTGCTCGCCCACGACTGGGGCTCCATCCAGGCGTGGCACTTCGTGACTGCCCCCGACCTGCAACCGCGCATCGCGTCCTTCACGTCCATCTCCGGCCCGTCGCTCGATCACGCCGGTTACTTCCTCAGAAAGGGCTCCCGCGCGGCGCTCAAACAGCTGTTGCACTCCTGGTACATCTTCTACTTCCACCTGCCCTGGCTCCCGGAGCTCGGTTGGCGCAAAGGCTGGGCGCACCGCGCGTTCAACCGCCTCGAGCGGCAAGAGCCCGACGACAACCGCTCTCTCGGCGACTACGTGAACGGCATCAAGCTGTACCGCGCGAACGTCGTCCCACGGCTCCTCCGACCCGCGCAACGGCGTACCGACGTACCTGTGCTCGCGGTGTCGCCGGATGCCGACCCGTTCGTCACGACGCCGCTGCAGACCGATATCGCACGCTGGGCCCCGAACCTCACGACCAAGGTGATCAGGGGCGGCCACTGGATGCCCCGGAACGATCCCGGACTTGTCGCCCGGTTGGTGCGGGAACACGCCGGTCAGGTGGCACGCTGGGGGACATGAAGACGCTCCTCAACCTGATCTGGCTGGTCCTGGCCGGGTTCTGGCTGGCGGTCGGTTACGCGGTCGCCGGGATCATCTGTTGCGTGCTGATCGTCACGATCCCGTTCGGGATCGCGTCGTTCCGGATCGCCGCGTACACGCTGTGGCCGTTCGGGCGGACCATCGTGGACAAGCGCAGTGCCGGAGCCGGCGCGCTGCTCGGCAACATCATCTGGATCGTCGTCGCGGGCTGGTGGCTCGCGCTCGGCCATCTGACCACCGGCATCGCGCTGTGCCTGACGATCGTCGGCATCCCGCTCGGTGTCGCGAACTTCAAGCTGATCCCGGTGTCGCTGGTGCCGCTCGGCAAGACGATCGTGCCGACGGATCGGCCGTTCGTGTGAGGGCGCTGACCGTCCTCGGTTCGTGCGGCGCCTGGCCCGAGGCCGGTCGGGCCTGCGCGGGCTTCCTGCTCGAGTACGACGGTTTCCGGGTCGTGCTCGATCTCGGGTACGCCGCCCTCCCGCGACTGCTCGAACACTGCCCGACGGGCGAGGTCGACGCGGTCGTCGTGACCCACCAGCACCCGGACCACTGCGTCGACGTGAGCGGTCTCGCCCGCGTGCGGTACTACGAGGCGCCGGACGCGCCACCGGTTCCGCTGCATTGCGCCCCGGGGGTTCTCGACGTACTGCGAGCACTTGAACCCCACCCGGATCCGGCAGACGTCTTCGCCGTACACGACCTGGCGTCGACGACGCGGATCGGGCCGTTCGAGGTGCTCACTGTGGAGCTGCCGCATTACAAGACGAATCTTGGCGTGCGACTCTCTGCGCCAGGGGTGTCGGTCGCGTACACGGGAGACAGCGGACCGTCTCCCGAGCTGTCGCGATTGGCCGTCGGGACGGATCTCTTCATCTCCGATGCGACGCTGCAAGGCCCGTCGCCGCAGACCCAGCCCCGCTACGTGATGACAGCCGCCGAAGCGGCCGAGGGCGCTCGGGGTGCGTCAAGGTTGTTGCTGACCCATTTCTGGCCCGGCTCGGATCGTTCAGTGTCCGTGGCAGAGGCCAAGCGATTCTTCGACGGCGAAGTGCTGGCGGCCGAAGAAGGTCTCACGCTGACTTTCTCAGTCGGGCGTACTCGGTGAACCGTCCGAGTGCGTACGGCCAGACCTGCTCGGCGACATCGGGTGGGACCGTGAGACCGGCCACGGCGGTGAGTTCGCGCACAGGCGCAGCCTAGTTCTGCTGTTCGGCCGCGACGACCTTCCGGACGTTCGCGATGTCCCCGCAGCCGGACTCGATCAAGCGGGCGCGCTCTTCGGCGAACAGGTCGCCGAGCTTGCGGCGAACACCTTCGGCCACGTCTGTCCGGGCCGGGTTCAGGACGTCTCGCTCCTCCTCGTCGAGGTGGTGCGTGAGCGCCTCGGACAGCTCGTGCAGCTTCTCGCTGAACTCCTCGCTGCCGGTGTCGTCGACCTCCATCAGGGCGAGCAGCGCGTCGTTGCCCTCGGCATGCTCGTGTTCGGAGTGCTCGACCTCGTCGGCGTCGATCGCGTCCTTGTGCCGCAGCGCCGGGTACACCTTCGACTCCTCGGCCTCGGCGTGCGCGATCAGGACGGTCGCGAGGTCGGCGAGCACCGCGGCGCGATCGCTGCGGACGTTGCGCAGTTCGCGCAGTGCCTCCTCGAACCACCTGTGGTCGGCGAGGATGATCTCGACCACGTCACCACCCGCTGCCGGAAGGATCTTCGGCATCCGTCGTCTCCTTTCTCGGATGCCCTGCCTGGTACCCGGATACCCTGCGGCCATGCCCACAGCCCTCATCCGCCGCCCGAGCCCGCGCCTCGCCGAAGGGCTGGTCACGCACATCGAGCGCACACCGGTCGACCTCGCGCTGGCGTTCGACCAATGGCAGCGGTACGTCGACGCGCTGCACGACACCGGCTGGCACACGGTCGAGGTACCGCCGATCGACGAGTGCCCGGACAGCGTGTTCGTCGAGGACACGATGGTCGTGTACGGCGACCTCGCGGTGATCGCGCGGGCCGGCGCGGACGAGCGTCGCGCGGAGGCGGCGGCCGCCGAGGAGACGGTTGCCGCGCAGGGGTACCGGATCGTCAGGATCGACGAACCCGGGACGCTGGACGGCGGCGACGTCCTGAAGATCGGCTCGACGATCTACGTCGGCCAGGGCGGCCGGACGAACGCGGCCGGGATCCAGCAGCTGCGCGACGGGTTCGCACCGCTTGGCGTGGACGTCCACGCGGTGCCGGTGCGGAAGGTGCTGCATCTGAAGTCGGCCGTGACCGCGCTACCCGACGGCACTGTCGTCGGGTACGAGCCGCTCGTCGACGACCCCGCTGCGTTTGACGCGTTCCGTTCGGTCCCCGAGGAGGCGGGCGCGCACGTCGTACTGCTGGATGACGATCGGCTGCTGATGGCGGCGTCCGCGCCGAAGTCGGCGGAGCTGTTCGAGAGCCTGGGTTATCGGCCGGTCGTGGTCGACATCAGCGAGTTCGAGAAGCTTGAGGGCTGTGTCACGTGCTTGTCGGTGCGTCTGCGCCGCTGAGCAGCCGGCGCGCGGCCGCGGCGAGCTGCACGTCGCGCTTCTTCCCTCGCGCCTCGAGGACTCCGCACGCCTCCACCAGTGCCTTGCGGTAGATCGCCGTGTCCGGATGACCAGGCGGGGCGTCCCGGACAACCTGGGTCAGCGCCTCGACCGCCTCCGCGATGTCGCCGCACGCGAGCAACGCCTTCCCGAGCGCGGCTCGATCACGCAACAGCTGCGCGGCGTCGTCCACCACCGCGTCGGCCGCGACGATGTCCGCGAGCAACTGAGCCTCCGACCGCGGACCGCCGACCATCAACCGCGCACCGGTGATCGCCTCGGTCGCCGCCCGGGTCAGCTCGTGGTGCGGCCCGAATACGTCGACCAGCTGCGGTGTCACCAACTCGAACCAGGCGATCGCCCGCCCGTAGTTCCTCGTCGCCAGCAGACCCTGGGCCACCCGCAGCCGGACCCGCAGCGTCGCCGGGTCGTCGGCCGCCAGCACCAGCTCCCGCTCGGCCAGCGCCGCCTGGTAGAACGGCAACGCCTGCCCTGGCTCGCTCTCGTCCCAGTACGCCTCGGCCTGCTTGTACGCCGGGGCGCCGTCGAGCTCCGGGTACGCCGCGATCGCGGACACGGGCTCGCGCCGTACGAGGGCCTGCATCGGCTGATCGACCACCTTCCGGCCGACGTACGTGCGTCCGCCGGTCGGGATGATCCGGAACCGTCCGACCTTCGACACCGGAACCCACAGCACCGTGTTGTAGAGCGTCCGCACCGAGGACCCGCAGTTCTCGCACACGTTCCGGTGTCCGTAGAACCTGCTGCCCATCGGCCCCGCCGTCTCGGCCGCCCGCCACGCCTCCGACCCCGCCGTGCACGGCGCACAGAACGGGTACACCCCCCGCCGTTCTTCATTCATTCGAGACATTGTGGTCAGTTTCGGGTTCGTCGTCTGCATCCGCGGGGGTGTGCTGCACTTTTGTCAGGGCCGGATCGTCGACGGAGAACGTCCGGACCGGGCCCGGTGGGGTGTCCGCGGTCTCGAAGCGGACCGTGACGCGGCCGCGTCCCGAGCCCCAGACCCAGCCGCGGCCGTAGTCCGGGTGAGCGACATCCTGACCGGGATGGAACCCGAGCTGGTCGCGCGGCCGGGCCGGCAGCTCGACCACCTCGATCGGGTTCTCGGCGTGCTCGCCTTCGGTGAACAGATCGTCCTGGATCCAGTCGGCCAGTGACGAGACGCCTACACCGAGCAACCGGATACCGCCGCCGATGTCGCTCTCCTCGAGCAGCCGGCGTGCGACCCGTGCGACCACCCGCGCGTCGTCGGTCGGGCCGGCCAGCGTCGACGAGCGGGTGTGCGTGGTGAAGTCGTGCATCCGCGTCTTGACCGTCACGGTCCGGCCGGACAGCTGCGCCTTCTGCAGACGCTCGGCGACGCGATGCGCCATCCGGTCACTGATCGCCGTCAGCAGCGCGCGGTCGATGATGTCGGTCTCGAACGTGTCCTCGACGCTGACCGACTTGGTCTCCCGATCGCTCACGACCGGCCGGTCGTCGGCCGCCACGGCGAGTCGGTGCAGGCTGGTGCCGTGCGCGGACCCGACCTGACGGATCAACTCGTCCTCGTCGAGCTGCTGCAGGTCCGCGACCGTACGGACGCCGGCCATACTCAGCCGCTGCGCGGTCGCCGGGCCGACGCCCGGGATCACGGTGACCTGCATCGGTGCGAGGAACGCGGCCTCGGTCCCGGCCGGTACGACGACCACGCCGTCCGGCTTGTCGAGATCGCTGGCGATCTTCGCGATCAGCTTCGACGTCCCCGCGCCGACCGACGCGGTCAGTCCGCCGGACACCTTGTAGATGGCCGCCTTCAGATCGTCGGCGATCGCCTGCACGTCCTCGACCGTCAGCCCGGTCAGCCCACTCGCGGCCAGATCGATGAACGCCTCGTCCAGTGACAGCGGCTCGACCAGCGGCGACAGCGCCCGCATCTCCGCCATCACCGCCTGGCTGCTCTTCCGGTACACCTCGAAACGCGGACTCAGGTACGCCGCGTGCGGGCACCGGGACCGCGCCTCGGCCGTCGACATCGCGGACCGTACGCCGTACTTGCGGGCCTCGTACGACGCGGTCGACACGACCCCGCGCACGCCGATGCCGCCGACGACCACGGGCTTGCCCCGCAGTGACGGCTTGTCCCGCTGCTCGACCGCCGCGAAGAACGCGTCCAGGTCCACGTGCAGCACCGAAGGATCCCCTCGCACAACCCCAGTCTCCCCGCCCCCACCGACAATCCGCGCCACCGAACCCCACCCTCCAACCCACCCCAGCCAACTTTGAGTACCCACCAACCATTTTTCACGCTGGGAAATGGTTGGTGGGTTCTCAAAGTCGGCCTGCGTCGAAGGTTGCCGCGGGCAAGGCCGCGGGGTGGGAGAGGGGTGGCAGAGGGGTGGCGGCGACGCACTGGGAGTGGTTCGGGATCACATCTGGCGGCAGGTTCGGGCACACTGAGCACAGGAGCCACCACGGGAGGCGCTGATGGGTGAGGAAGTCGACCGGGTCGAGTTCACCCGGGCGGACCGGACCGCGTTCCGCGAACAGGTGCACCGCAACCTCGACGCCTTCGCGCGGATGCTGCGCGAGAACCGGTTCGCGCCCGAGCGGCCGATGACCGGGATCGAGATCGAGCTGAACCTGGTCGACGAGAAGTGCGACCCGGCGTTCAAGAACTCCGAGGTGCTGAGCGCGATCGAGGACGACGCGTTCCAGACCGAGCTCGGCCAGTTCAACATCGAGATCAACGTGCCGCCCGGACAGATCGACGGACTCGGTCTGGACACCATGGAGTCGAACATCCGGGACAGCCTGAACGCCGCCGAGGACAAGGCGTCCCGGACCGGCTCGTCGATGGTCGTGGTCGGCATCCTGCCGACGCTGCTGACCGAGCACATCCGCCGCGACGCGCTCAGCACCAACCCGCGGTACGCGCTGCTCAACGACCAGATCTTCGCTGCCCGCGGCGAGGACGTGCAGATCTCCATCGACGGCGTCGAACGGCTGCAGGTCACCGCGGACAGCATCGTCCCCGAGGCCGCCTGTACGTCGACGCAGTTCCATCTCCAGGTGACACCGGAGGCGTTCCCGCGGTACTGGAACGCCGCGCAGGCGATCTCCGGCGTACAGCTCGCGGTCGGCGCGAACTCGCCGTTCCTGTTCGGCAAGGAACTGCTCCGCGAGACCCGGATCGCCTTGTTCGAACAGGCCGCCGACACCCGCACGCACGAACTGAAGACGCAGGGCGTCCGCCCGCGGGTTTGGTTCGGTGAACGATGGATCACCTCGATCTTCGACCTCTTCGAGGAGAACTCGCGGTACTACCCGGCGCTGCTGCCGGTCACCTCCGACGAGGATCCGATCGCTGTCCTGGACCGCGGTGACACGCCGGCCCTTTCGGAGTTGCGGCTGCACAACGGGACGATCTACCGCTGGAACCGGCCCGTGTACGACGTTGTCCGGGAGAAGCCGCATCTGCGCGTGGAGAATCGCGTCCTGCCGGCCGGCCCGACGGTGGTCGACACGATCGCCAACGGCGCCTTCTACTTCGGGCTGGTACGGGCGCTGGCCGACGACGAACGGCCGATCTGGTCGCAGATGTCGTTCAGCGCCGCCGAGGAGAACTTCCACAACGCGGCCCGCAACGGCATCGAGGCGGAGGTGTTCTGGCCCGGTGTCGGTACGGCGCGCGCGACCGAGCTGGTGCTCAGACGCCTGCTCCCGTTGGCGGTTCGGGGTCTGGACGCGTGGGGCGTGGACGTCGCCGTACGGGACCGGCTGCTCGGGATCATCGAGCAGCGGTGCCTGACCGGCCGCAACGGGGCGTCGTGGCAGGCCGACGAGTTCCACCGCCTGTATACAAAGGGATCGCACGGCCGAAAGGACGCGTTGCGCGGGATGCTCCGCCGGTACCGCGACCACATGCACGACAACACGCCGGTGCACGAATGGCCGGTGGACTGAACCGGTTCGTACGCCGGTGTACGCAGGACAACGTAGGACAGCGGGTCGCGGAACCCCGGTCCTTCTGGCGGAACCCGTTCGATCTTGCCCAAGGCAACGGGATCGACGGTTTCCGGGCGAGTTCGATAACGACCCGGACTACAGGGGTGGCGCATTTGGTGACAGCCCTGCAAAGGTGTGGCCACCGGAAGGTTAGGCGGGCCCGCCGCGGGTAGGACCCGGGCACCGGCAGCCCTCCGTCACCGGTGCGACACAACAGGTGCAAATGCAGCGGATGCCGACTGCGGTCGGGAGCAGTATCGTTCGAGACGGGTCGACACACACCCGGAGGTGAGGCAGGGCGATGACGACCATCGTCGTGGGTTATGTGCCGAAGGCGGAAGGCCGTGCGGCCCTTCGGCGCGCAGCGGAGGAGGCAACGCTGCGGGACGCCAAGCTGGTGGTGGTGAACTCGCACCGAGGTGGGCGCAGCTTCGACAGCGACGAGGCTGAGGCGAGTGACGCCGCGTTGACGGAAGTACGGGAGCAGCTCGACTCGACCGGTGTGCCGTACGAGGTGCGGCAACTGGTGCGTGGCCTGGACCCGGCGGAGGACCTGGTGGCCGTCGCCGAGCAGGTGCACGCGGAGTTCATCGTGATCGGGCTGCGGCGCCGTTCCCCGGTCGGCAAGCTCATCCTCGGCAGCAACGCGCAGCGGGTGCTGCTCGATGCTCCGTGTCCGGTGCTGGCCGTGAAGGCCGAGGAAGGGGAGGACTGATGACTTCGACACGCAGCAGGAAGCTGTGCCTCGCGCAGCAGCCCGACGCCGACGAGATGTTGAGCAGAGATCCGTTCGCCCTGCTGGTCGGCATGCTGCTCGACCAGCAGATTCCGATGGAGCGGGCGTTCGCCGGCCCGGTCGCGATCTCGAAGCGGATGATCGGTCCCTTCGACCCGGCGACGGTCGCGCACTACGACCCGGACGCCTTCGTCGAGGTGGTGGCCGGTCCGCCGGCCGTGCACCGGTTCCCGACCGCGATGGCGGCCCGGATCCAGACGTTGGCCAAGCACCTGGACGACCAGTACGCAGGGAACGCGTCAGGCCTGTGGTCCGACGTGAAGTCGGGGGACGATCTGCTGGCGCGACTGTCGGCGCTGCCGGGCTTCGGCGCGCAGAAGGCGAAGATCTTCGTCGCGCTGCTCGGCAAGCAGTTGAAGGTCCGGCCGCGCGGCTGGCGCGAGGCCTCCGAGCCGTACGGCGAGGACGGCGCGTTCAAGTCGGTCGCGGACGTCATCGACGTCGCGTCGCTGGTGAAGGTGCGGCAGTTCAAGCAGGAGCAGCAGATGGTGCGGCAGCGGGTGGTGGCACGGCCACTGCGGCAGACCCGCAACGGGTGACACGATCGACGGCGGCGACCCCCCGGAAATGACGTCTGCGGGGGGTCGCGCGACGCCTGGGCTTGGTTCGCGGATTACAATGGACTGTTGCCGCCGCCTGACCAGCGAGCAGCCGCGAACAGCAGCACCCAAAGACTCAGCAACACCCACAGTTCCATCAGCCGTACCGTCGTACAAACCCTGCGTCAGACGAGAGGTAATTCGTGTCGTCCAGCTCGTCCGAGAATCTTCCCGCCGAGCCGGCCCGGACCGTGGCCGCCACGGCCCGTAGCACGGCTCCGAGGACCAGCGCCCGAGTGACCGACCCCGCTGCCAAGAAGGCGGCCGCGAAGAAGGCGGCGGTGAAGGCCGCCGGCACCAAGGAGGACGGTATCCCCGCGAAGAAGGCCGCTGCCAAGAAGGCTCCGGCGAAGAAGGCAGTGTCCGAGGCGGGTCTGTCGATCGACCCGAAGACCGGGAAGCCGCGCGCGCTCGACGAGGTGGACGAGTCCGACTTCCAGCCGGAAGCGGTGAAGGGCCTGGAGAAGGAACTCACCGAGGACCAGGGCTTCATCGTCTCCGAGGCCGACGAGACCGACGAGCCCGAGCAGCAGGTGATGGTCGCCGGGGCCACCGCGGACCCGGTCAAGGACTATCTGAAGCAGATCGGCAAGGTCCCGCTGCTGAACGCCGAGCAGGAGGTCGAGCTCGCCAAGCGGATCGAGGCCGGTCTGTTCGCGGAGGAGCAGATCGCCGACGAGGCCGCGAAGCTCAAGGAGAAGGTCCGCGACGAGTACGAGTGGATCTCCGAGGACGGCCGGCGCGCCAAGAACCACCTGCTCGAGGCCAACCTGCGCCTGGTGGTGTCGTTGGCCAAGCGCTACACCGGTCGCGGCATGCTGTTCCTGGACCTGATCCAGGAGGGCAACCTCGGTCTGATCCGCGCGGTGGAGAAGTTCGACTACACCAAGGGCTACAAGTTCTCGACGTACGCGACCTGGTGGATCCGGCAGGCGATCACCCGCGCGATGGCCGACCAGGCCCGCACCATCCGGATCCCGGTGCACATGGTCGAGGTCATCAACAAGCTGGCCCGCGTCCAGCGGCAGATGCTGCAGGACCTCGGTCGCGAACCCACTCCGGAAGAGCTCGCCAAGGAGCTCGACATGACCCCGGAGAAGGTCATCGAGGTGCAGAAGTACGGTCGCGAGCCGATCTCGCTGCACACGCCGCTCGGTGAGGACGGCGACTCCGAGTTCGGTGACCTGATCGAGGACTCCGAGGCGATCGTGCCGGCCGAGGCGGTCTCGTTCACGCTGCTCCAGGAGCAGCTGCACGCGGTCCTCGACACGCTGTCCGAGCGCGAGGCCGGCGTGGTCTCGATGCGCTTCGGTCTCACCGACGGCCAGCCGAAGACGCTCGACGAGATCGGCAAGGTGTACGGCGTGACCCGTGAGCGGATCCGCCAGATCGAGTCCAAGACCATGTCGAAGCTCCGGCACCCGTCGCGGTCCCAGGTCCTCCGGGACTACCTGGACTGATGGCTGGACTGTCATGACGCAGTGGATCGCCGGCGTTCTCGCGTCGGTGGTCTCTGTGTTCGACACGGCTTCACTGGCCGCCGCCGTGCTGACGGCGGCGGCCTTGCTGTTGGCGCTGGTGGTCGTCGCGCGGACGTCCGCGCGGTGGTCGGTGCACACTGCCGCGCCGCTGCTCGCCCGGGCCACCTCGGTCCGGGACCGCGCCGAGCAGACCGTGTTCCTCCGGCTGCGCGATCCTGACGCAGCCGGTCGACCACGCCCACGAGCACCGGGACAGTAGCGCTCCACCTCGCTACCTGTTCCTACACACTCGTGGAGTTCTGCTGTGCCTTCCTTTCTGGAGGCACCGGTCGCCGGTGCCTATCACTTGCTCACGTCCGTCGTCACTGCTCTCGAACCGTTCGCCGGCGCCTACGCCGCGGTCATCGCGATCGTGCTGTGCACCCTCGCCGTACGGCTGTCTCTCGTCCCGCTCAGCGTGCGGGCGCACCGCGGGTTGAAGGCCCGCGCGGAGTTGATGCCACAGCTGAAGCAGCTGACCGAACGCCATCGCGGCAACCCGGAGCGCCTGCAGCGTGAAGTCGCGAAACTGCAGACGGAGTCCGGTACGTCGTTGTTCGCCGGCTTCCTGCCGACGCTCGCGCAACTGCCGTTCTTCTGGCTGATGTACACGCTGTTCTCGCGGACCATGGTGGCGGGGGAGTCGAACCAGCTGATCAGCGGCAACCTCCTCGGCGCCCCACTCGGCGTCCACTGGCCGATCCTCACCGGCACCCCGGCGTACGTCGTGATCGCGGTCCTGCTCGCTGTGGTCGCGTGGTTCTCGGCCCGGCTCCAGCTACGTCAGCTGGATCCGTCCGCGACCACGTTGTCCCGACGGTTCACGCAACTGTTGCCCTTTGGCACGCTTCTGACGGCCGCCTTCGTTCCCCTCGCCGCCGGCCTCTACCTCCTGACAACCGCCACCTGGACCGTCGTCGAACGAACGATCCTGCAGCGTTGATCGCCCGCCACCCGTCGTGCAGACGATGGGTTATCCCTTCGTGTTGGGGGTTCTCTACTGGTACACGAGGGAGAACCCTGCACGCGAGGGGACCGGCTCTTCTGACTGATCCGTGGAGGGTTCTGGCGTTATCAGGGGCAGAACCCTCCCACCAGCCACGATCCCCTCACCCTGACCCTGCCCCCTCACGGCACGGCATGGCACGGCACCCGGCGTGAGCTGGCCGGACCCCAAACCGGTTCGGGGAGGAACACTTCCCGGATCGGGCAGGAAACCCTCCCCAAACACCTCCCCGCACACCTCCCCGCACACCCTTTCGCGCCGCTTCACACCATGCGCGGCACCTGCCCGGATACCACTGGGGGCGATGACCCACGGATCAGTCACCAGAGCCGGATAACCCCGACACTGCTGGCTTCACCACGATCGCCGGCGTCGGCTCGGCGGGATGTCAGTTGCTCTTGGCCAATTGCCGTTGCTACTCGGCGATCCATTCTGTTACCGTCTTTATTAAAGCCGGTTCCATAATGGGTTGGGGTCGATGGACACTGCACGCGGCGCCGCCCAGGCGGAGCGATCTGCGAATCAGGTCGCGTGTCTGCGGTTCCTGGCCGAGACGGACGAGGCGCGCACGGTCGGGGTGATCAGCGAGGGCACCGGCCTGTCGCGGCCGACGGTGCATGCCGTCCTCGACGATCTCCTCGAGACCGGGCTGGTCGAGGCGGCCAGCCCGGCCTCTGCTGGTCCTGGCCGGCCGGCTCGCGCGTTCCGGTTCGCCCGCGAGACCGGCCTCGTCGCAGGCGTCGACCTCGGCCCCCGCGGAGCGCGAGCAATCATCTGCGACCTCTCCGGCCACCGCCTCGGCTACGCCGAAGTACCACCCAACACGCGAGCCGACCTCTCTCTGATCCCACAAGCCCTCGAAGCCGCTGCCACCTCGCTGGACCTTGGGCGGTTGCGGGCGGTTGGGGTTGGACTTCCTGGTGTGGTTGAGGCGGACGGACAGTTGCGGGCCAGCTTGGCGATGCCGGAGTTGGTGGGGCTGCCGGTCGCGGAGCTGCTGGCGAAGGAGTTCGGGCAGCCGATCGTCGTGGACAACGACATCAAGCTGGCGGCGCTGGCGGAGCAACGCGGCGGCGCGGGCCGTGGGTACTCCGATGTCGTCTATCTCCAGATTGGGCATCGCCTCTCAGTCTCGATCGTTCTCAACGGAGTCATCCGGCAGGGCCGCCACCGGCTCGCGGGTGAGCTCGGTGCGCAACGAGGCATGCGCTGGACGCGCAACGCCCAGCGCGGACAGCTGGTCTGGTCCGTACGACCGACCAGCGCGGAGGTGCTGAGCGCCGCCGCGGCCGGTAACGCCGACGCGCAGGCGGAGCTCGAGGACTTCTGCGCCCAGATCGCCGGCCGGATCGCGACGGTACTCCTGGTCGTGGATCCCGAGGTCGTGGTCGTGCGCGGCGGGGCCTTGCAAGACAGCGGTGCGCTGCTCCGTCCGCTCGCGGCAGCGGTCGAGCAGGAATTGGTCTTCCCCGAACGCCCACCCTTCGTCGCCTCGGCGCTGGGGCGCGAGGCGGTGGTGCTCGGGGCGGTCGGCAACGCGTTCGACCGGTGCAGCTCAGCTATCTACGGCGTCCACGGCTATCCCAGTCCGTGGGCCCACATCACTCACGAAGTGGAGAGGACCACCAAGTGAAGCTCGGAGTCAGCTCGTACTGCTTCCGCCAGCTCATGACGAGCGGCGAGATGGACCTGATCGCGGTCCTGGACTGGGTCGCGGCCTCCCCGGCCGGGCACATCGAGGTCGCCGCGATGGACGGTGAGTACTACCTGGAGAACGAGAACGTCGTCCGCGACACCGCCAAGCACGCCGAGGAGATCGGCGTACCGATCGTGAACTACCTGGTCAGCGGTGACCTGCGCACCGCCGACACCAACGAGATCGACCGGCTGCGCAAGCAGTTGGACGTCGCGCATGCGTTCGGCGCGCGGATCTTCCGGCACGACGTCGCGCCGTGGGCGTGGCGGGAGCAGGACCCGGGCGAGTTCGAGTCGACGTTCGCAAAGGTCGTCGAGGGGTGCCGTGCGGTCGCCGACCACGCCGCGGACCTGGGCATCGTGTCGACGATCGAGAACCACGGCTTCTTCATGAACGGCAGCGACCGGCTGGCCCGGCTCGTGCACGCCGTGGACCGCCCGAACTTCCGGGTCACCCTCGACCTCGGCAACGGCCTGTGCGTCGGCGAGGTGCCGGGCAAGACGGCCGCGGGCCTGATCGACGTCGCCGCGTCGATCGGCATCAAGGACTTCCACATCCGCCGCTCGGCCGGGGACGGCTGGCTGAAGACGCTGGCCGGCGACTACCTGCTCGGGACGGTCACGGGGCACGGCGACGTCGACGTACCCGGTCTGCTCGCACTGGTCGCGACCAAACCCGACGTACCGGTGAGCCTGGAGTTCGAGGGTATGGAGGCTCCGCTGGCGGCCATCGAGCGTTCGCTGGCGAACATCATCCGACTGAACGAAAGCGTGGCGTGACATGACGACGCGGATTGCGGTGATCGGCCTCGGCTCGATCGCCGTCGAGCACCTGAAGGCGTACCAGCTGAACCCGCAGGCCGAGCTCGTCGCCGTGTGCGACGTGGACCTCGAGCGGGCGAAGGCCCGTGGCGAGCAGTTCGGCGTGGCGCGGGTGACCGGCTCCGCCGAGGAGATCTTCTCGGACCCGGACGTCGACGCGGTCAGCGTCTGCGTGCCGAACACGCTGCACGCCCCGATCGCCGAGGCGGCGCTGCGGGCCGGCAAGGATGTCCTGGTCGAGAAGCCGATGACCGTGACCGTGCCGGAGGCCGAGGCACTGGTGAAGGCGGTCGAGGAGACCGGGAAGGCGCTGCAGATCGGGTACGTACGGCGGTATGCACCGAACGCCCTGGTCACGAAGCGGTTCCTGGACGCGGGCGAGTTCGGTGACATCTACGCCGCACGGGCCACGTTGCTGCGGACGGCCGGCAACCCCGGCGGCTGGTTCGGGGACGTGGAGCTGTCCGGCGGCGGTCCGCTGATCGACCTCGGCGTTCACATCATCGACCTGTGCTGGTACCTGATGGGGATGCCGAAGGCGGTGTCCGCGTCCGGTGCGACGTTCGCGCCGCTGGGTGCCCGCGACAACATCCAGAACCTGACCCGCTACAAGGCCGCGTCGGCCGCGCGGCCGAACACGGTCGAGGACTTCGCGACCGCGCAGATCCGCTTCGAGGGCGGGGCGGTCCTCGACGTGGCGACGTCCTTCTCGCTGCACGCGCGCAACGAGATCAGCGTCCGGATCCACGGTGACAAGGGCGGTGCGGAGATCGAGCCGGAGCTGCTGATGATCACCGAGCGGCACGACACGCTGCTGCACGTCCAGCCGCAGATCGACTCGCTCGGGTTCGACTTCCGGATCGGGTTCGCGAACCAGATCGACCACTTCCTGCGGATCTGCCGCGGGGAGATCCCGGCCGACGCGACCGCCGAGCAGGGCCTGGAGATGGCCCGGATGCTGACCGCGATCTACGAGTCCGCGAAGAGCGGCGCCGAGGTCGCCATCACCCGCTGATCGCCCGGTTGCCCGAGGCAGCACGCCTCGGGCAACCGGTCCGCGTCACAGGCGGGCTTCGAGGCCGTCCAGGATCCTGGCCAGGCCGTAGCTGAAGTTGTCCTCGCCGCCCGCTTCCAGGTCGGTGTCGCTGTTGGCGGCGTACAGCGCCCGCATGTGCGGGTACGGCTCGGCGGCCTTGACCGCCGCGGGCCAGACTTCGGCCTGCCATGCGGCCATGTCCTTCCCGGTGCGCTTGAGCTTGGTGATGGTCGCGGCCTCGACGGACGCGACACCGATCACGTAGCCGAGCACGGTGTTCGCGGCCTGGTCCGCCTCGATCAGCTCGAAGCCGGCGGCGAGATAGGTGCCGAGCAGGTCGTCGGAGATCCGCATCAGGTTCGGCCCGAGATAGTTCATGCCGACGTCGGCGAGCGTCGGCGCCACCCACGGGTGCCGGACGATCATCGCGCGCACGCTGCGCGCCGCGGCCTCGGCTGCCGGGCGCCACGCGGACGGATCCGCCACCGCCGGCACCTCGACTTCGCCGTACACCTCGTCGACGACGAGCTCGAGCAGCTCGTCCTTGTTCGCGACGTGCCAGTAGACCGCGGTCGCCACCGCGCCGAGCGCGGCGCCGAGCTTGCGCATCGTGAGCGCCTCCAGCCCGTCGGCGTCCAGCAGCTTGATCGCCTCCGCGACGATCTGCTCCTGGGTCAGTGCGGGCTGCTCGCGGCGCCGGCCGCGCTTCGGCCGGATCCAGACGGACGTGTACTCCTCGCTCGCCATCGTCGTACCTCCTCGTCGGGGATCACCCTAGCCGATTACTGAACACTGTGCAGGACTTGACCGGTGTTCAGTTGTAATTGCACACTGTTCAGGCAAGCTGAACGCTGTTCAAGTATTCGACTCGAGGAGGTGCGCGATGACCGCTCGGCATCCGCGCAGATGGCTGATTCTGATCGTGCTCTGCCTGAGCACGATGGTGCTGGTCCTGGACAACGGCGTCCTGAACGTCGCGATCCCGGTGCTGACCGAGGACCTCGGCGCGAGCGCGCAGGAGATCCAGTGGATCGTCGCGAGCTACATCCTGGTGTTCGCCGGCCTGCTGCTGACGGCCGGCAGCCTGTCCGACCGGTACGGGCGCAAGAAGGTGATGATCACCGGCCTCGCGATCTTCGGTGCGGCGTCCCTGCTGGCGACGTACGCCGGGACTCCGGAGATGCTGATCGCGGGACGGGTGCTGATGGGCGTCGGGGGAGCGGTGGTGATGCCGAGCACCCTGTCGGTGCTGATCACGGTCTTCGACGACGACGAACGCCGCAAGGCGATGTCGATCTGGAGCTCGGTGCTGATGGTCGGGCTGATCGGCGGCCCGGTGCTCGGCGGCGCGCTGATCGCGAAGTTCTGGTGGGGTTCGGTGTTCTTGATCAACGTGCCGGTCGCGGTGATCGCGATCATCGCGGCGGTCATCCTGATGCCGGAGTCGAAGGGCCCGTGGCGCAAGCCCGACCCGATCGGTGCAGTGCTGTCGATGGTCGGACTGGTCGCGCTGGTCTGGGTGATCATCGACCTGCCGGAGCACGGTCTGTCGTGGCCGATGCTGGCGGTCGCTGTCGCCGGGCTGACGCTGTTCGTCGGGTGGGAGCTGCGGACGCCGGTGCCGATGGTGCCGTTGGCGCTGTTCCGTGACCGGAACTTCAGTGGCGGGAGCCTGTCGCTGGTGCTGCTGCAGATCGCGAACGGCGGGCTGATCCTGGCGCTGACGCAGTACCTGCAGTTCGTGCTCGGGTTCTCGCCGACGAAGGCCGGTCTGGCGATGGCGCCGATGGCGGTGGCGGTCATCCTGGTGAACGGCGTCGGGGCGACGCTCGGTCAGAAGATCGGGAACCGGCCGATGACCGTTGCCGGGCTGGTCGTGCTGGCCGGCGGGTTCTGGGTGATGTCGACGCTGTCCGCGGACGACGGGTTCGGGATGGTCGCACTGGCGCTGGGTGTGTTCGGCGCGGGCGCCGGGATGGCCCAGCCGGCGGCGACCGCGGCGCTGATGGGTGCGGTGCCGCACGAGCACGCCGGTGTCGGATCGGCGCTGAACGACACCGTGCAGCAGGCGGGTGCGGCGCTGGGGATCGCGATCCTCGGGTCGGCGCTGGCGAACAACTTCACCGCGAACATGCCGGAGTCGGCCCCGGCCGCCGCGCGCCGCTCGATCGGCGAAGCCTTCACTCTCGGAGACGCAGGAGTGGCCGCAGTCGCCCGGACGGCCTTTGCGGAGGCGATGTCGGGCACCTTCGTGGTCAGCGCAGTCGCAGTCCTCGGGTCCGCGGTGCTGGCGTTCGCGCTCCTGCGAGACAAGAAGAACACGACCGAAGCGGAGGAGCCGGACGACGAAACCGTCGCGGTGGGGTGACAGCCTAGTTGAGTAGGGCGGTGGGTCGATGCCTTCTCGGCACACCGACCGTCACTGGTGCCGAGCCATTCTCGCGCCAAGCTCTCCGGTTCTTGAACGCCTTCAGCGCTTCTGCCCGTTCGGTGTGCACCACCGGGCTTGGGGAGGGTTGTGTGGGCAGATTCAGGGGGTGGTCGCAACGCGGTCTAGGTCTTGGATGAGGAGGCTAGCGAACATTTCGCGGGGGGTGTGGTAGCCGAGGCGTTTGCGGGGTC
>NZ_SJKA01000007.1 GCF_004331435.1 Kribbella sindirgiensis | reverse complement strand
GGCCCCGCGAACGACCACTCAGAACTCAGGAATCACCAAGGCGTTCCGGTCGGTGGTTCGGCCGCCCGCGGGGCACACACCTAACCTAAATGTCGGTGGGGTGGTTTACGGTGCGGGGCATGACGAACTTCGTGTTGGTGCCAGGGGCCTGGTTGGGGGCTTGGGCTTGGGATGACGTCGCAGAGGTGCTGCGGAGTGAGGGGCATGACGTCTACCCGGTGACGCTCAGTGGGCTGGCCGAGCGGCAGGGTGTGGACGCCGGTCAGCAGCAGCACGTCGACGACGTCGTGGCCGTGGTCGAGGAGAACGGCCTGCGGGACGTCGTGCTCGCGGGGCACAGCTACTCCGGCATCCCGGTCGGGCAGGCGGCGGGGCGGATCGGGGACCGGTTGCGGCGTGTGGTGTACGTCGACTCGAACATCCCGGCCGACGGGGAGTCGTTCGTGGACAGCTGGTCCGAGGAGGGCCAGGCGTGGGTGCGGGACCAACTGGCGACCTCAGGCGGGTACTGGCCACCGCTGGCTGCCGAGGACTACGCCGACCAGGATCTGTCCGAGGAAGCTGTCGCACTGATTCTGGAGCGCGGTACGCCGCATCCGGGGCGCGCGATCTCCGAGCCGGCTCAGCTGACCAGACCGATCGGCGAGCTGCCGACGACGTACATCAAATGTCTGATGGACGGCGCGACGCCCTCGTCCGCGGTCGCCGAGCAACTCGAGTCGCCGTCCTGGGAGCTCGTCGAGCTCAACACCGGCCACTGGCCGATGTTCTCCCAGCCGGCCGCCCTCGCAAAGATCCTCGCCACGCTCTAGGCGAGCCAGCCTTCAGCGGTGTCGAGGAACAGATCGACTTCTTCGATGTCGTAGCCCTCGGCGAGGCGGACAGGGCTGAACTGGACGTTGCGGATCTCCGCAGCGGTCACCGGGCGACTGACCGGAAGGCCGTTCGCGGTCGCCAGCACCCGCTCGACGAACTCGTCCACCTCGTCGATCGCGTAGCCCTCACGCAACCGGACCGTGGAGAACTGCGGCGCCGACACGCCAGCGGCACCTCTGCGCGCATCCGGCGTACCAGCGGTGGCCGGACCGCCGGGCAGCCATCGTTCCGCCTCGGCGAGGAAGGTGTCGACCTCCTCGACCGGGTAGCCCGGGCCGAACAACGGCGTACTGAACGCGGCGTTGCGGACGTCGTCGACGGTGACGTCCGGGCCGACCGAGCGGCGTTCGGCCGTCGCGACGATGCGGTCGACGAACGCGTCGACCTCGCCGCGGTCGTAGCGCTGCCCGAGCCGCCGCACGCTGAACGCGGGCTTCAGCATCAGGACTTGCTCGCGGCGGCGAGCTGGCCGCAGGCGCCGTCGATCTCCTGACCGCGGGTGTCGCGAACCGTGACCGGGATGCCGGCGGCCTCGAGACGGCGGACGAACTCGCGCTCGTCGGCCGGGTCGGACGCGGTCCACTTCGAGCCCGGGGTCGGGTTCAGCGGGATCAGGTTGACGTGCACCCAGCCCCAGTCGCCGCGGGCGTTCAGCTTCTCGGCGAGCAGGTCGGCCCGCCAGGCGTGGTCGTTGATGTCGCGGATCATCGCGTACTCGATCGAGACCCGCCGCTTGGTCTGCTGCGCGTAGCCCCAGGCCGCGTCCAGGACCTCGTCGACCTTCCACCGGTTGTTGATCGGCACCAGCTCGTCGCGCAGCTCGTCGTCCGGCGCGTGCAGCGACAGCGCGAGCGTGACCGGGATCCCCTCGGTCGCCAGCTGGTTGATCCGCGGCACCAGACCGACCGTCGACACGGTCACGCCGCGCGCGGAGATCCCGAGACCTTCCGGCGACGGGTCCGTGAACCGCCGGACGGCGCCCATGACGGCCTTGTAGTTGGCCATCGGCTCGCCCATGCCCATGAACACGATGTTCGAGACGCGTCCCGGACCGCCGGCGACCTCGCCGCGCGCGAGCGCCCGCGCACCGTCGACGACCTGCTCGACGATCTCCGCGGTCGTCATGTTCCGCGTCAGGCCGCCCTGGCCGGTCGCGCAGAACGGGCACGCCATCCCGCAGCCGGCCTGGGAGGACACGCACATCGTCACGCGGCCCGGATACCGCATCAGGACCGACTCGACGAGCGAACCGTCGAGCAGCTTCCACAGCGTCTTGCGGGTCTCGCCGTTGTCGCACTCCAGGTCCCGGACCCGGGTCAGCAGCGGCGGCATCAGGTCCGCGACGAGCTTGTCGCGGGTCGCGGCCGGCAGGTCGGTCATCTCGGCCGGGTCGGACACCAGCCGGGAGAAGTAGTGGTTGGACAGCTGCTTGGCCCGGAACGCGGGCTCGCCCAGCGCCTCGACCGCCGTACGCCGTTCCTCCCCGGAGAGATCGGCCAGGTGCCGCGGCGGCTTCTTGGCACGGCGCGGCTCATCGAACACAAGGGGAAGGGAGGTAGCCATAACCGCCCTATTGTCGCCCGCCGGTACGGCGCTTCACAAATTCACATCCCCGGCGTGCTGCGGATCACTCTCCTTGCGGTCCGAGTGGCCGAGCTTGCGGTCCGGCGCGATCCGGTCGCGGACCATCTGCTTCAGCAGCGGGACCTCGGCGAATCCGCCCTCGGCCTTCCGCGACCACAACAGCTCGCCGTCGAGGCTGACGTCGAACACTCCCCCGGTGCCCGGAACGAGTGCCACCTCCCCCAGCTCCTTCGGGAACGTGGTCAGCAACTCCTGGGCGGTCCACGCCGCCCGCATCAACCACCGGCACTGCGTGCAGTACTCGATCTCCAACCGCGGCGCTCTGTTCACCCGCCCAGTATCCCGGGCCCACTTTGTGCACCAGATCCGCCTGTCGGGGCGGTCACCGTACGGATCTGGTGCACAAAGTGGTCAGGCCGAGTAGCCCTTCGGGGGGATGAGGGTGGCCAGCTGGTTGAAGGTGAGCCAGTACGTCGCTGTGGGGGCGAAGCCGGCTGGGTCCGCGATCAGAACGGTCTGGTCGCTGTCGTCGTACCCGATCACCGTGAAGTAGTGGTAGATCGTGTAGTTCGGGTAGCCCGGCGGGTGGTTGCTGGCCGGGGCGACGATGTTGGCGACGATCGGGTAGTTGTTGTTGATGTCGAGGACGACGTCCCGCCAGAGCAGGTCGCGCTGCGCCTGGGTGGGCGGGTCGTTCGGCATCTCCTTGGTCTCGTACCAGCCGGTGCCGAGGTGGTTGTTGAGCACCCGGGTGACCTGACCGATCCAGTCGGTGCCGTTGGTTGTGGTCGGCAACTCGTTGGCGAGCTGCTGCTGACTCGGCGGCGAGATCCGGGCCGAGAGCGCGATCCGGGTCGCCGCCGGGCCGCACCAGTAACCGGTCTGCTGGTACTGGAAGTCGATGTTCAGCGTCTTGACGGTCTGCGTCGAGTAGCCGAGCGTCGGGACCGGCTTGGCCGCTGCGACCGCTTCCGCGGACACGGTCTGCGGTACGGCGGCGGCCGCGCCCACCGGGAGGACTGCGGCCGCGATGAGGGCGAGACCGCTCACAGCGGCCTTGAACTTCGTCGTAAGGGTCATGTCAGCTCCTCACTCGACGACCGGGGCGGGTCGTCCTGTGTTTGATCCTGACACAGTGCGTCGATCTGTGGTGAAAAAATCACCACTCGTTTCCATCTCAGTGGAAAGGGTCGATGATTTCGCGGACCAGCCAGCGCACGGCGCGCTCCGGGTACGGGCGGGGCAGCGAGAGCACGACGTGATCGAAGCCGAGCGCCACGGCTTTTCGGACGATCTCGCGGGTCCCGGCCGGATCGTCGTATGAGACGATCTGCTGCAGCGAGCGGCTGATCGTCGACGGGTCCCGCCCGATCCGCTCACATTCCGCGTCCAAGCGGCGTACCCGATCGGCGAGGGTGTCGAGGTCGGCGTGCGGCGGTCCACTGATATTCCAGGTGTCGGCGTACTCCGCGACGAGCCGCAGCATGCGGTTGCCCCAGCCACCGATCAGCAGCGGCGGGCCGCCCTTCTGGACCGGCTTCGGCGCGTTGCGGGTGCGCTCGAGCGTGTAGTACTTGCCGTGGAAGTCGAACTCGTCCTCGGTCCACATCCGGCGCAGGATCTCGATCGTCTCGCGCAGCCGGTCGACCCCCTCCCCCGGCGGGACGAGCGTCAGCCCGTAGGCGGCGTACTCCTCGATCGCAGGATTCGGGCCCGGGATGCCACTCAGGCCGGCCGGTTGATAGGTGCCGCCGGCGCCGAGGCCCATGATCAGCCGGCCGCCGGAGATCACGTCGAGGGTGCTGGCGATCTTGCCGAGCACGGCCGGCGGGCGGATCCGGTTGCTCGTCACGAGCAGACCGAGGCGGAGTCTCGTCGTTTGCGCGGCGAGCGCGCTCAGCAGGGTCCAGCCCTCGAGTACGTCGCCGTCCTTCGGGCCGGCGAGCGGGAGGAAGTGGTCCCAGAGCCAGGCATCGCGGATCTGCGGCACCTCGTCGGCCTCGAGCCAGACACGGCGGATCTCGGCGTACGGGACGTGCATCGGAGTGGTCTTCAGACCGAAGGTCGGTTCCATAATCATCAGCGTAACTGATGATCAGATCTCCTGACGATCAGCCAGCCGGTAGATTTGCCGTATGTCTGACCGGCTCGGGTACCTGCTCAAACACGTCCTCGCGCAGCTCACCGAAGCGCAGACCACCGCATTGGCGCCGCACGGCCTGAACGGGCGCGACCTGGCGGTGCTGGCGGCGATCGTGTCCGGTGAGCCGCTGTCGCAGCTCGAGGTCGCCGCGCGGCTGCGGGTCGACCGGACGTCGATCGGCGACCTGCTGGACGGGCTCGAGGAACGTGGCTTCGTCGAACGCCGGCGCAGCCCCGAGGATCGGCGCCGGAACGTGGTCGTCCTGACATCGCTGGGCGAGTCCACCTTCGAGACCGCGGAGCGGATCCGGCTGGAGGTGGAGCGGGAGTTCCTCGCTCCGCTGCCCTCAGCTGACCGTTTCCGCGACGACCTGAGGCTCCTGCTCGGGGAATGAGCGCTCCGGCAGCGCCGTTGGACTCTGCATGCATTCCGTCCCGCTGTCAGTCCTGGACCGCTCCCGGACGCGAGTAGGCGAGTCAGAGGCGGAGACACTGCGCGCGACCGTGGAGCTGGCGCAGCAGGTGGAGGAGCTTGGCTACAAGCGTTTCTGGGTGTCGGAGCACCACAGCGTGCCAGGAGTGGTCGGCTCCGCGCCGACAGTGCTGGCTGCGGCTGTTGCCGCCCGCACCGATCGGATCCGCGTCGGCACGGGTGGGGTGATGCTGCCGAATCATCAGCCACTGGTCGTGGCGGAGCAGTTCGGCGTACTGGAGTCGTTGTACCCCGGCCGCATCGACATGGGCCTCGGCCGCTCGGTCGGCTTCACCAACGGCGTACGGCGGGCGCTCGGTGTCTCGAAGGATGCCGCGGACGAGTTCGCCACACAGGTCCGCGAGCTCTTGGACTATCTCGCGGGTACTTCTACTGACCAGGTCCACGCGCGACCGGGCGAGGGACTGCACATCCCGCCGTTCATCCTCGCAGTCGGCGAAGGCGCAACCATCGCGGCGTCGCTGGGCCTGCCCGTGGTGCTGGCGGCTCGTCCGGACTCGGCAGACCTGCTCAAGGACTACCGGAGCACGTTCCGGCCGTCTGCGTGGGCATCGGAGCCGTACGTCATCCTCGCGGTCACCGCTGCAGTGGCCGACTCCACCGAGGCAGCGCGCGAGCTCTTGTTGCCCGAGGCATGGGCCAGTGCGTACTCGCGGACGCGGGGCGTGTTCCCTCCGCTGCAGCCCGACGTACCGGATGAGATGACCGCCCGCGAGCAGGAGTTCTTCGAGAACGCACTCCGCGGCCAGATCTACGGCACGCCCGCCGAGGTCGACGAGGCGCTCGACAACCTGGTACGCCGTACCGCTGCCGACGAGCTCCTGATCACGACGAACACGTACGACCGCGCCGCACTCCTGACGACCTACGCGGCGCTGGCGAAGCTCACCGGCTGATTCGGTCCTCGAGCCGCTTCCGGACATCGGGCCACTCGTCGGCCAGGATCGAGAACACCACCGTGTCCCGGAACGAGCCCTCGGCCGTCCGCATGTGCCGGCGCAGCACGCCCTCGCGGGTCGCGCCGAGCTTCGCGATCGCGGCCTGCGACCGAGTGTTCTTCGAGCCGGTCTGGATCTTCACCCGGCCGAATCCGCACACCTCGAAGGCATGCTCGAGCAGCAGCAGCTTGGTCGCCGGATTGACCGCGGTCCCCCACACCGCCGGCGCGTAGCCGGTGTAGCCGAGGTGGATCCGCTCGTTCGCCACGTCGACGTCCGCGAGGCTCGACGTACCGACAACGGTGCCGTCGGCCACCAGTCGGACGACGTACGCGAACCGCTTGGCCGCCGCCGGGATCCACTTGGCGCGCATGTCCTCCGCGCTGGCCGGCATCGCGGCCGGGCCGCCGCCGAATCCACCCGCGTACACCTGCTCGTTGCCGATCGCGGCGTACAACTCGGCGATATCGGACGCCTGCAACCGGTCCAGGCGCACGACATCGCCGACCATGGAACGTCCGTCCGGTGCAACGGTCATGCTTTCACCAGCAGGTGCAGGAGGAGCCAGACGATTGGCGCGGTCGCGAGCAAAGAGTCGAGGCGGTCCATGACACCGCCGTGACCAGGCAGCAGATTCGACATGTCCTTGATCCCCAGGTCGCGCTTGATCATCGACTCGCCGAGGTCACCGACCGTCGCGGTCAGCACGGCGACGGCGCCGACGATCGCGCCGACCCACCAGTTCCCGTCCAGCAGGAACACGACCGCGGCGATACCGGCGCCGATGCACGCCAGCGTCGAGCCGGCGAAACCCTCCCAGGACTTCTTCGGGCTGATCGTCGGCGCCATCGGGTGCTTGCCGAACAGCACGCCGGCCGCATAACCGCCGACGTCGCTGGCGACGACGACCACGAAGAACGTGACCACCCGCCCGGGACCGTCCGCGTCCGGCTGGACCAGCAGGATCGCGAACCCAGCCAGCAGCGGCACGTAGCCGATCAGGAACACCCCGGCGCTCACGTCCCGGACGAACCCGATCGACCCACCCGGCATCCGCCAGAAGATCGTGCCGAGCACCGTGACCCCGAGCGCGACCAGCAACGCCATCGGCCCACCGAAGTACGCCGCCACCAGCATCGCCGTCGTACCGGCGAACAGCGGGATCCTCGGGATCACCGCCCCGCCGGTGCGCAGCGCCTTCATCATCTCGTCGACGGCGACCAGCACCACGGCCAGCACCAGGACGGTGAACAGGACTTTCTGCCAGTACAGCGATCCGAGGATCAGCGCGCCGAGCCCGACCCCGACCGCGATCGCCGCGGGCAGATTGCGCCCGGCGCGGCTCGGGCTGGGACTCGCCGCGGGCGTGCTTTCGACGCCCATCACACCTCGAGCAGTTCGGCTTCCTTGTGCTTGAGCAGGTCATCGACGGAATCGACGTACTTCTTCGTCAACCCGTCGAGCCGCTTCTCAGCACTCTTGCCCTCGTCCTCGCCCGCCTCGCCGTCCTTGACGGTCTTGTGCACCTGGTCCATCGCGTGCCGGCGGATGTTCCGCATCGAGACCTTGGCCTCCTCGGCCTTGGTCTTCGCAAGCTTGATGTACTCCTTGCGGCGTTCCTCGGTCAGCTGCGGCATCACCACGCGGATCACCGCGCCGTCGTTGCCCGGGTTCACGCCCAGGTCCGAGTCGCGGATCGCCTTCTCGATCGCCGCCATCGCGCCCTTGTCGTACGGCGAGATCAGTACGGTACGCGGCTCCGGGACCTGGAAACCGGCCAGCTGCTGCAGGGGCGTCGGGCTGCCGTAGTAGTCGGCCAGAATGCCGGCGAACATCTGCGGGTGCGCCCGGCCGGTGCGGATCGCGGCGAAGTCGTCCTTCGCAACCTCCACGGCCTTCGACATCTTCTGCTCGGCATCGCGGAGAGCTTCGTCGATCACGACATTCCTCGCTTCCTCTGGGCCGCGCCGATGCGGCCACTCCTACTACTGCGCCTTGTGACAACCGATCCTAGTGGTACGCCGCTCCACCGCCGGTTATTGCCCCCGGGAGACGACCGTACCGATCTTCTCGCCGTGGATCACCCGGGCGATGTTGCCCTCGTCGAGACCGAAGATCACGATCGGCAGCGCGTTGTCGCGGGCCAGGCTGATCGCGGTCGCATCGGCGACCCGGAGCCCGCGGGCCAGGAAGTCGTCGTACGACAGCTGGTCGAACTTCACCGCGTCCGGGTTCTTCTTCGGGTCGGAGTCGTAGACACCGTCAACGCCCTGCTTGCCCATCAGCAGCGCCTCGGCGCCGACCTCCAGCGCGCGCTGGGCGGCGACCGTGTCGGTGGAGAAGTACGGCATGCCGGATCCGGCGCCGAAGATGACCACGCGGCCCTTCTCCAGGTGCCGCTCGGCCTTGCGCGGGATGTACGGCTCGGCGACCTGGCCCATCGTGATCGCGGTCTGCACCCGCGTCTCGATGCCGAGCTTCTCCAGGAAGTCCTGCAGCGCCAGGCAGTTCATCACGGTGCCGAGCATGCCCATGTAGTCGGCCCGGTTCCGCTCCATGCCGCGCTGCTGGAGCTCGGCACCGCGGAAGAAGTTCCCGCCGCCGACCACCACGGCGACCTGGACGCCGGCCCGCGCCACGTCCGCGATCTGCTTGGCGATCGAGTTCACCACATCGGGGTCGACGCCGAGCTTGCCGCCGCCGAACACCTCACCGGACAGCTTCAGCAGCACCCGGTGATAGGCAGGCGAAGAGGCCGGACTCGTCTCGGCACCCAGGGTTTCCGTCACGATTCCGGCCTCCTCGTTAGCTTCGTGTGCGCTCAGATCCGCTGCGGGATCAGGCGCCGACCTCGAAGCGGGCGAACCGCTTCACGGTGACGCCGGCGGCGTCGAGCACAGCCTTCACGGACTTCTTGTTCTCCGTGACCGACGGCTGCTCGAGCAGTACGACGTCCTTGAAGAAGCCGTTCACCCGGCCCTCGACGATCTTCGGCAGGGCGCCTTCCGGCTTGCCCTCCTCGCGGGCGGTCGCCTCGGCGATCCGCTTCTCGTTCTCGACCGTCTCGGCCGGGACCTCGTCGCGGGTGGTGTACAGCGGGCGCATCGCGGCGGCCTGCATGGCGGCGCCACGGGCGGCCTCCACGTCGTCGCCCTCGAACTCGACCAGCACGCCGACCTGGGCCGGCAGGTCCGCGGCGCGCTTGTGCATGTACGCCGTGACCTTGCCGTCGAAGACGGCCACCTTGCCGAGCTCCAGCTTCTCGCCGATCACCGCGGCCAGCGCCTCGATGTTCTCGGCGACCGACTTGCCGTCGGTCAGCTTCTCGCTGAGCAGACCCTCGACGTCGCCGACCTTGCTCGCCGAAGCGTGCGCGACGATGTCGGCGGCCAACTGCTGGAACTGCTCGTTCTTGGCGACGAAGTCGGTCTCGCAGTTCAGCTGGACCAGAGCGTTCTCCGCCGCGGCCACCAGGCCGTTGGTGGCGGACCGCTCGGCGCCGCGCTTGGCCGCCTTGGCCGCGCCGTGGATGCGCAGCTCCTCGATCGCCTTCTCGAAGTCGCCGTCGGTGGTCTCGAGCGCCTTCTTCGCGTCCATCATGCCCGCGCCGGTGGCGTCGCGGAGCTTCTTCACGTCAGCGGCGGTGTAGTTCGCCATTCCTCGTTCTCTCGTCTTGTCGATGCGGCTGGATGGGCGGGGCTGTTCGGTACCCGCGGACCGGGCGGCCGGGCGGCTGAGTGGCCTGGCCAGGCTCGCCGGGACGTCCGCAGCGGTGGCGCCGCCCGGCGATGAACCGGGCGGCACCCATGGCTGTCAGGCCTCGTCGGCCTTCGGGGCGTCGTCCTTCGCCTCGGCCTCGGTCGCGACCGGCTCGGTCGCGGCGTCGGTCGCCTCGGTGGCCGGAGCCTCAGCAGCCGGTGCCTCAGCAGCCGGTGCCTCAGCGGCGGCCGGAGCCTCAGCAGCGGCAGGGGCCTCGGCGGTCTTGGCCTCGGCGGCGCCGTTCTGGCTCTCCAGCAGCTCGCGCTCCCAGGCGGCCAGCGGCTCTTCCTGGCCCAGCTCCTCGCCGGCGGCGGCGGAACCCTGGCCGGAGCGGCCCATCAGGCCGTCGGCGACGGCGTCGGCGACGACCCGCGTGAGCAGGCCGACCGAGCGGATCGCGTCGTCGTTCCCCGGAATCGGGTAGTCGACCTCGTCCGGGTCGCAGTTGGTGTCCAGGATGCCGATGATCGGCAGCTTCAGCTTGCGCGCCTCGTCGACGGCGAGGTGCTCCTTCTTGGTGTCCACGATCCACACGGCGGCCGGAACCCGGGCCATGTCGCGGATACCGCCGAGGGTCTTGAGCAGCTTGTCGTGCTCGCGACGCTTCTGCAGCAGCTCCTTCTTGGTGACACCGGAGGCGGCGACGTCGTCGAAGTCGATGAGCTCGAGCTCCTTGAGCCGCTGCAGCCGCTTGTTCACCGTCTGGAAGTTGGTCAGCATGCCGCCCAGCCAGCGCTGGTTCACGTACGGCATCCCGACGCGGGTCGCCTGCTCGGCGATCGCTTCCTGGGCCTGCTTCTTGGTGCCGACGAACAGGATCGCCCCGCCCGACGCGACCGTGCTGCGGACGAACTCGTACGCGCGGTCGATGTAGGACAGCGACTGCTGCAGGTCGATGATGTAGATGCCGTTGCGCTCGGTGAGGATGTAGCGCTTCATCTTCGGGTTCCAGCGCCGGGTCTGGTGCCCGAAGTGCACGCCGCTCTCGAGGAGCTGCTTCATGGTTACTACGGCCATGACTGTGTAGGTCTCCTGTCACGCTTCCCCGGGTGCTCTTCCGGGTCCGCGCGTCTCTCGGTTGTCTCGCGGTGCGCCGGGATGGCGCACCGTGCCTGATGCCCGTCGTACGGCTCCGCCCGGATCGCTCCGGGACCGCTGGAGTCGCACACTTGTGCGGGCATGCGTAGTCGCCCCACCTAGGTGTGGCGCCACCGGAAGTGTACGGGACCACCCACGCCCAACGCGAACCGGGTCAGGTTGTCCACATTTCCCGGATCGCCGGTCCGCGACCACCCCGAAACCGGCATCTTCCCTGGCATGAACCTCGCCCTGCTCCCCCTCGCCGCGCCGCCACCCACACCCAGCCCACCGCCACCCGCCGTCGCGGCCTGGCCGCTCCAGCCCCGCCCGGAGATCGTGCGCGGCTTCGAGCCACCCGCGAAACCCTGGCTACCCGCCCATCGCGGCGTCGACCTCGCCGGCCGCCCGGGCCAACCCGTCCTCGCGGCCACCTCCGGCACGATCACGTACGCCGGTGCGCTCGCCGGCCGTGGCGTCATCACGATCACCACCGGCCCCCGCCGTACGACGTATGAACCTGTCATCCCCGCGGTCTCGGTCGGGGCCACGGTCACGACCGGCACCGTCATCGGCCGCCTGTCCGCCGCGGGCTCGCACTGCCTGCCCAGATCTTGTCTGCACTGGGGCCTGCTTCAGGGCAAGCAGTACCTCAACCCCCTGAGCCTGCTCCCCAATCGCCCCGTCCGCCTGCTCCCCCTGACCGAAAGACAGACCCAGCCGACCGCGGCCAAACCCCGCGTCACGTCGGCTGATCCATCTGCCCCGGCACCTGACGTCCCACCGGACAGCAACCGGCGTGCGGCCAAGCTCGTCATCGCGGCCACCGCGGCGCTGACACTCACCGCCGGCCTGCTGATCAGACGCGAATAGGGCTCACGCGTGCGGCAGGTTCAGCTGCCACGACACCCCATACCGGTCGTTGACCCACCCGAACTTCTTGCTGAAGCCGTAGTCACCCAAGGGCATCAGCGCACCCCCGCCCTCGACCAGCGCGCCGTACAGCCGGTCGAGCTCCGCCTCGTCCGCACAGTCCACGAACAACGACATCGAAGGAGTGAAGGTGAAGCCATGGCGCTGATAGCTGTCGCTGCACATGAACTGCTGCCCGGCCAGCCGGAACACGGCCACCATCACGGATCCCTCGGGGCCCGGCCCCTCGGCGCCGTACTTGACCATCGACACGACCTCGGCGTCCTCGAACAGCGACAGGTAGAAGGTCATCGCCTGCTCGGCGCCGCCCTCGAACATGAGGAACGTCTTGATCTGCTGCATAGCTCATCTCCTACAGTCGCGGCTTATATAAGTCACGACTGTAACATGAGGTCAGCTGCCCGGGACCCGGGCCTGCCAGGCGTCCTCGTCGCGCGAGCGGCGCTCGACACCGGCCGGGAGCTTGTTCTTGGCGAGGTCGATCAAAGTGGTGTTCTCGAGTACGTCCCGCAGGCTCGCGCGGGCGGCGATCCAGACCCGCTGCAGGACGACCGCGTGCTCGTTGTAGCTGACACTCTCCGGCCGGACGCCCGAGATACTGACGATCGGGCCGTCGACCGCGCGCATCACGTCCGCGACGGAGATCTCGTTCGGGTCGACGGCCAGCCGCCAGCCACCCGACTGCCCACGCTGACTGGACAGGACGCCGGCGCGCCGCAGATCGGCCAGGATGCCCTGCAGGAACCCGTGCGGAATGCCCTGCGCCCGGCTCAGTTCCTCGGCCGACACCACCGCGGCATCGCCGGCCACCCACCGCTGGGTGATCTCGATCAGAGCTCGCAACGCATAGTCAGACTTCGCCGAAACCCGCATGTCCCGCAGTCTGCCGCATCCCGGCACTCACGCGCCGCATCCCCGGCACATGTCATGCCCTGGGTCATGCCCTGGGGTGCGCCTGCTGATAGGCCTGGCGAAGACGGTCGGTGGAGACATGGGTGTAGATCTGGGTCGTCGCGAGCGACGCGTGCCCCAGGAGCTCCTGCACGCTCCGCAGGTCCGCTCCGCCCTCCAGCAGATGGGTGGCAGCCGTATGGCGCAGACCGTGCGGCGCGAGGTCCGGTGCGTCGACGACAGCGATCCGCTGGTGCACCATCCGCCGCACGGCCCGCTGGTCGATCCGGCCGCCTCGCGCTCCGAGAAAGGCTGCCGGCCCGCTTCCCTCACGCGCCAGCTTCGGCCGCGCCTCGACCAGCCACCGCTCGAGCGCCTGCCCGGCCGGTACGCCGTACGGGACCGACCGCTCTTTCCGTCCCTTACCGAAGACCCTGACGACCCGGCGCGAGTCGTCGACGTCGTCCACATCCAGGGCGCACAGCTCGCCGACCCGGATTCCGGTTGCGTAGAGCAACTCCATGATCGCGAGGTCACGCAGCCCGACGGGACTGCCGTCGTCCGCCGCGACCGCGGCGGCGTCGAGGACCGCGCGGGTGTCCGCCTGACCGAGCACCCCCGGAAGGCTCTTGTGCGCCTTCGGGCTGGCCAGCAACGCACCGGGATCCGTACCGATCCGCCCGGTCCGCTGCGCCCAGGCCGTGAAGACCCTTGCGGCCGTCGCCCGGCGAGCCATTGTGCTGCGGGATTTCCCCAGACTTTGCTGTTTCGCCAGCCAGGATCGCAGGCTCCGGATATCCAGCTGCCCCAGATCATCGTGACCAAGCCGAATCAAATGTTCGAGTAAATCCGCGACATCTCCGATGTAGGCTCTCACCGAGTGAGTGCTGAGGTCTCTTTCCGCCGTCAGATGCCTTTCGTAGTCAGCCAGTAACACAGCGAAACCTTCCGGCCAGGAACGGTTTCCGGTGACTTCGTCCGGCGTCATAGGTCGACGATGCGTGAGGTGGCCCTGCATCGCAAGCCACCGCGCGGTGACCGACGAGAGGAGGGCTGGTCGATAGCCCAACGGTCGACTACTGTTCGGCCCGATTGCCCTAGTAGCAACGGAGGCACCCCTGACCATGGCCCCCTCAGCGAACGGACAGACCGTAGGCCGGCGCCTGCCGGTCGAGTCGGCGTTCACTCGAGTCGAGGACGCGCGGCACCGTCTGCCGCGTTTGTTCGGTCGTCGCGACCTGGTTGTACTCGGCCTGGGCGTGATGATCGGCTCCGGCATTTTCAGCATCAGCGGCGTCCAGGCGGCGAATGTCGCCGGACCGGCAGTGATCCTGTCGTTCGTCATCGCCGCGATCGTCTGTCTGCTGGCCGCGGCCTGTTATGCCGAGCTGTCGTCGACCATTCCGGTTTCCGGTAGCGCGTACACGTTCAGCTACGTCACCTTCGGCGAAGCGTGGGCGTGGCTGGTCGGCTGGGCGCTTGTGCTCGAGCTCGTCACCGCGGCGGCGATCGTCGCCCGGGTCTGGTCGGCGTACTTCCTGGCCACGCTGGACGGGTTCGGCGTCACGCTGCCCTCCGGGGTGGCGCAGTTCTTCGGCCCCGAGGCCAAGCTGAACCTGGTGGCCCCGCTGCTGCTGCTGGTCCTGACCGCCCTGATCGTGACCGGCACCAAGCTCTCGTCCCGCGTGCTGACCGTCGTCGTGATCGCGAAGGTCGCGGTGATCCTGCTGGTGGTGATCGTCGGCGCCGCGCACATCAACATGGACAACTACCACCCGTTCGTGCCGCCGGCCCGGGCCGCGCCCGCCACCGCGAGCCCGACGTTGCTGGGCTGGATCCTGGACTCCTCGTTCGGCTCGTTCGGGACGATGGGCATCTTCACCGCCGCGAGCACGATCGTGTTCGCGTACATCGGCTTCGACCTGATCGCCACCGCGTCCGAGGACGCCCGCAGCCCGCGGAAGACCGTCCCGCAGGGCATGCTGCTCGGCGTCGGCGCGGTCACGATCCTCTACATCGCGATGGCGGTCGTCCTGGTCGGCATGCGCCCGTACGGCAAGCTGGGCGGCGGCGCGCCGGTCTCGGAAGCGCTGGCCGCGGTCGGGGTCGGGTGGGCCGCGAAGGTGGTCAACCTAGGCGCGTTGCTGGCGTTGATGACAGTGATCATGGTGGTCCTCATCGCGCAGAGCCGGGTGCTGTTCAACATGGGTCGTGACGGCCTGCTCCCGAAGAGCCTCGGCCGGGTCAGCCGCGTGTACTCCTCCCCCGCCCGTGCCGCAGCCGCCGCAGGTATCGCCGCGCTGGCCCTCACGCTCTACCCGAAGGTCCTGGAGCTCGAGGAACTGCTCGTCATCGGAGCCCTGTTCTGCTTCGCGTTCTGCGCGATCGGCGTCCTCACGCTGCGGCGCTCCGAGCCCAACCTGGAGCGCGGCTTCCGGGTGCCGATGGTCCCGCTGATCCCGCTGCTCTCACTCGCCGCGACGGTCTGGCTGATGCTCAACCTGAAGACGAGCACCTGGACCAAGTTCGGCATCTGGATGGTCATCGGTATCGCGATCTACGGCCTCTACGGCCGCTGGCACAGCCGTCTCGCCAATGAGGACAGCTGGGACTTCGACCTCGGCGACACCGACCCCGGCACCGGCGGCCTCCAGGCCCTCCGCGCCGACCACGACCGCCCGACCGAACTCCGCGCCATCCGCACCCCACCCGAGCAGCAACCCCAAAAACCCACCCGCGGCAAACACATGCGCAACTGACCCCACCCAAGAACCTTGGGGCGACCACTTGCATCGCCCGCTTCGGGACAGTCGGCGCTAGGCCGGGAGACCCTCGTCGACCGCTGACGGCACGGGTTCCCAGACGAATCCGTCGGGGTCGACGAAGGTGCCTGCGTCCGCGCTCACGGCGATCCGGTGCGAGCCGCTGCCATCGACCGGTACGCCGGCATCCTTGGCCAGCGCCTTCCGCCCGTACAGGCCCAGCTTGATCGGGCCCGTCGTGGCGAATTCGACGTACTTGCGCCCGAAGCTCCGCGCCACGGACAGCCCGTGGTCCAGGTAGAACTTCTTGCTCACGGCAACATCAGAGCAGCCGAGCAGCAGGACCACGGAGTCGATCTCGCGGGTCGCCGGACCGGTGTCCTTCTTCGCCGACGTGGCCACCTTCCAGATGGTGCCGTCGGGTGCCTGTACAACGCCGCCGTACCCCCAGAGCGACTTGGTCACCGGCTTCACTACGGTCGCGCCGGCGTCGACCGCCGTCTCGAACAGGCTGCTCACCGTACTCGGCTGAGCCACCGTCAGCGACAAGGTGAAGTCACGGAACCCGGCCGTCTCCGCGCTGGACTCACGCACCCGCACCTGTTCGGTCAGCCCGAAAGCCTCCGCCAGAAACCGCTCCGCCGACGCACCGTCGGCGACTTCCAGAACCACACTGTGAAGAGTTGTCATGCCCCAAAGCTATGCAGCAGGCTCGAGCCTCGCTTCTCGATTCCTGACCACCTCCAACCGACCGCTCAAACCGGCTCGCCGCACTGCAGAAGTAGCTTGATATCGGCGATGCTGTGGGCATGGAGTACGTGTCCAGAGTGCCGCGGCCGCCGCTGGACGGGCTGATCGACGATCTCTACTACCTGGAGGGCGCGTCGCCGTACGCCTGGCTGATGCTGCCGCCGAGTCCATCGGCGTTGCTCATCGTCAACCTCGGGGCGCCGTTCCGCATCCGCGGCAGCACCCACGTCGGGACGGCGGAGTACGCCGACGGTTGCGTCGTCACCGTACCCACGCGCGTAATGGAGTTCGGCTACCCACACTGGACCCGGTCCGTCGGCGTGCACTTCAAACCGTGGGGGCTGGCGCCGTTCGTGCCGATGCCCGCGACCGAGCTGTGTGACCGGCCAGTGACGATCGAGCAGGTCTGGGGCCGGCCCGCCATTGCCGAGCTGAGAGACCGGCTGGCCACGGCGGCCGGACCGCACGAGATGCTGACGCTGCTCGAGGAGGAACTGATGCGACGGCTGCGCGAGACCGCCGGATTGGGCCTGGTTCGCCACGCGAGCAGCGTCATCGCGGCGACCAGTGGAGCGGTGGCGGTCGGCAACCTGACCTCAGCAGCCGGTGTCAGCAGCACCCATCTGACACAGCGGTTCAAGCAGCTCATCGGTGTCACGCCGAAGCGGCTGGCCCGCTCGTACCGTTTCACCACCACCGTGCTCGCGATCGACCCCGCCGGACCGATCGACTGGAGCGACCTCGCCGCTCGCGCGGGCTACTTCGACCAGGCCCACTTCGGGCACGAGTTCCGGGAGTTCACCGGGCTCACGCCGACCCAGTACGTCGAAGTCCGGCGGCGGTTCCTGCGCGAACATCCCGGCCACACGCTGGACAACTGGCCGCTGCCGGCCGATTGATTTCTTACAAGAGCGCCAGCCCACGAGCCGCTAATTTGAGGGCACCCCAAAGCAAAGGAGAGCCCCGTGGGCAAGGTGGTCATGTACAGCTCGGTGTCGGTGGACGGCTTCCTCGCGGACGAGAACGACCAGCCAGGACCGCTGTTCGACTGGTTGACCAGCGGTGACGTCCCGTTGGACGAGAGCGGCGTGTTGAAGGTGGCGCAGGTGTCCTTCGACTACACCCGCGCGTACTGGGACCAGATCGGGGTGACGATCGCCGGCCGCCACGTCTTCGATCTGACCGACGGCTGGGACGGGACGCCTCCGGCCGGGGTCGACCACGTGGTCGTCGTCACGCACCGACCGGCACCTGAGGGCTGGGATCCCGAGGCGCCGTTCCACTTCGTCGACGGGGTCGAGGCAGCCGTGGCCGAAGCGCAGGAGCTTGCCGGTGACCGCATCGTCGAGATCGCCGCCGGCGACGTCGGTGGCCAGGCGCTGGCCGCGGGATTGGTCGACGAGGTGCGCATGGACGTCGTACCTGTCGTGTTCGGGTCCGGTAAGCGCTACTTCGGATCAGTCGACGCACAGCACCTGTTGGAAGACCCTGACGAGGTGATCCAGGGCAACCGGGTGCTCCACCTGCGCTACCAGGTCCGCCGCTGACGGTCCGGGCAGCCGAACTCATCAAGGCGCAGAAGGGAGGTGGGCTGTGTTCGTTCGCATGCGTAGGCCGTCGACCAGGAGGTCTAGTCCCAGTGTGAACTGTTCGATCGAGCCGGCTGCCGGCATCTGTTCGGTGGAGGTCTGACCGATGCTTTTGAGGGCGCGGGCAGCCTCTGTCCAGCGATCGTCACGTTGCCCTTGGGTCGCCACGGCCATGGCGATCGAGCTGGACAGGTACGCGATCAGCACCTGGCTCGTCGCCACGGTTTCTTGTGGCTCGGCTGGTTGCCGGGTTTCTCGCGCTGTTCATGGCCGCGTACTTCGCGACCGACAACTTCGGCGGCGGCTCGGTACGCCGGTTGGACAATCCGTTCCTGCTGGCCGGCTCGGCGGCACTCCCCCGTCGCGTCGCCGCACCGGCCTTGATCTTCTCCCTCGCCTGGTCTGCCGCCGTCTGGGCCACCTCCCTGGCCCACTGGCTGGTCGACGGTGAGGTAGTCCGCGGTCTCGGTCACCTGGCGCTCGTCCTCCCAGCAGTCCTCGCAGCCGCCGCCGCGGCCGTCGGCACCCGCCGCGAGCCAGCGGGCCTCTGAGGCAGCCAGGGCCGGCGAGCCTTACGTTTGTGGGATGAGCCGAATCTTCACCGTCCCTTTCGCGTCCGTGTATCCGCTGTATGTGACCAAGGTCGAGAAGAAGGGACGCACGAAGGCCGAACTCGACCAGGTCATCGAGTGGCTGACCGGCTTCGGTACGGCGGCGTTGAAGGACCACCTGGCGGCGGGCACGACCTTCGAGGACTTCTTCGCCGACGCACAACTCAATCCGCAGGCGTCGTCGATCACGGGAGTCGTCTGCGGCGTACGCGTCGAGAACATCGACGACCCGCTGATGCAGAAGATCCGCTACCTGGACAAGCTGGTCGACGAACTCGCCAAGGGCAAGCCGATGGACAAGATCCTGCGCGCGTAGTCGATCAGTGGCGATCACCAGGTTCCTGGTTGCTGCTCGGGCGTTGTTAGGCGCCAGCCGGTTGGGGTTTGAGTGACGAGGGTCAGGCCGGCGAGGGTTTGCAGGGATTGGTGGGTGGTGGGGAGGTCCAGGCCTGCTGCGATGGCTATTCGGTCGGTCGGGGCGGGGTTGCGGACCGGGACGGCGTCCAGGGTTCGTTGGAGGTCGGGGGCGAGAGTGTCGGTGAGGGTCGGGGTTGCTCTTGCGGGTTGGGTGAGGTTGGTGCCGAAGGGGGAGATCGCTTCGATGATTTCGGCGACGTTGGTGGCCAGGACGGCGTTGCGTTCGCGGACGAGGAGGTGGCTGCCGGCGGACATGCGCGAGGTGATCGGGCCGGGGACGGCGAGGACGGGGCGGCCGCACTGTTCGGCCCAGCCGGCGGTGTTCAGGGCGCCGCTGCGTACTGCGGCTTCGATGACGACGGTGCCTTGGGTGATGGCGGCTATGAGCCGGTTGCGGGCGAGGAAGCGGAGCTTGGTCGGGGCGCAGCCGGGTGGGAGCTCGGTGACGACGAGGCCGTCCTCGGCGATGCGGCTGAGCAGTGCGGAGTTGCGTTTCGGGTAGCTGACGTCGACGCCGCAGGCGAGAACCGCGATCGTCGTACCGGCGGCTGCGAGGGCTCCGCGGTGTGCGGCCGCGTCGATCCCGTAGGCACCGCCGGACACGATCGTCAGGCCGTTGTCGGCGAGGCCGGCGGACAACTCGGCGGAAACGTGTTCGCCGTACGACGAGCAGGCGCGGGCGCCGACGACGGCGACCGCCCGGGTCAGGGCGTGGCGGAGGTCCGCGCGGCCGCGCACCCAGAGGCCGAACGGTACGCCGGCTCGGCGGCTCAGCTGACCGGCTTCGTCGAGGACTTCGACGTCGGCCGGCCATTCGTCGTCGCCGGGGATCACGAACCTCGCGCCCGCGGCAGCGGCGCGTTCGAGATCTCGGTGCGGGTCGGCCGTCGCGAGTCTGGTGGACCAGCGCTCCAGGTCTGGGGCGTTGTGCTGGAGGCGGTCCCAGATCTCCAACGGGAGCAGGCCTTCGAACGCCTTCAGAGCGGCGACGTCGCCCGGCTCAACCACCCGCGACAGGCCCGCCCGAGCCAGGCGCTCCTCGTCCCCGTTGCCACCAGCAACCGATTCGTAGCCACCAGCTCCTCGCCCGGAACCAGAGCCTTCGGTCGCGAGCGCGTAGGTGTGGGTCATTGCACGGGTCCTTTGAGGGGGCGGAGATCGGCCAGTTGGGTCAGGGGCTCGCCTGAGCGGAGTTGGAAGGCTTCGTGGGTTTCGTCGACGGTCGGGATGGAGGCGCCGGCCAGGTCAGTCAAGGTCCAGGCAAGGCGGACCACGCGGTCGAAGCCTCGCGCGGTGAGGCGGCCGGCGGTGTAGTGGTCTTCCAGGAGCTTTTGACTGGAGTCGTCCAACGGGTGTTCGCGGCGCAGGACTGGGCCGGGAATCTGACTGTTGAGGGTCCAGGCGGTCTCGCGGTACCGGTGGGCTTGGCGATCACGGGCGGCCAGGACGCGAGCGGCGACGACGGCTGTCGACTCCACAGGTTGGCCGTCGGTGACGGTGCGGGCGGCCGGGAGGATCTGGCGCTGGATGTCCAGGCGGTCCTTGATCGGGCCACTGATCCGCTGGCGGTACCTCGCCAGATGCTGCGGTGTGCAGCTGCAGATGCCTTGGTTGGTGCCGGACAGGCCGCAGGGGCAGGGGTTGGCGGCGAGGACGAGCATGAAGCGGGCAGGGAACTTGGCGACGGCCGCGGCCCGGTGGATTTCGACGAATCCCGATTCGAGTGGCTGTCGGAGGCTGTCGAGGGCCAGTGGATGCATCTCGGGTGCCTCGTCGACGAAGAGGACGCCGCGGTGCGCGCAGCTGATGGCGCCGGGTCTCGGCACCCCGGTGCCGCCGCCGACCAGGCTGGCCAGGGACGCCGTGTGGTGTGGCGCGATGAACGGCGGCCGGTGGACCAGCTCGGCGTCGTTGGTGAGCAGACCGGCGAGGGAGTGCACGGCTGAGACCTCGAGCGAGTCGTCGGTGCTGAGATCAGGCATCAGCCCGGCCAGGCGCTCGGCAAGCATCGTCTTGCCGGACCCCGGTGGGCCGTGCAGGAACAGGTGATGGCCTCCGGCGGCAGCGACCTCGATCGCACGCCGGCCCTCCTGCTGGCCGATGATGTCCTCGAGGTCGACGCCCGGCACCCGGATCAGCGACTCCGACACCAATCGCGGCTCGGCGCGGGGTGGTGCCTCGTCGGGGATCTCGGTGCCGCGAAGCAGGGCCAGGACCTGACGCAGCGAGCGAGCGCCGTACACGTCGATGCCGGGGACCAGGCGGGCCTCGCCGACGTTGAGGTCGGGGACGACGATGCGGTCGAACCCGGCGCGGGACGCGGCCAGGGTCATCGCGAGCGCGCCGCGGACCTCGCGGATGCGGCCGTCGAGGCCCAGTTCGCCGATGATCGCCGTCCGTCGGAGCGCCCCGGGATCGACTGCGCCGGCCGCGGTCAGGAGCGACAAGGCGATGGCGACGTCGTAATGGGAGCCGGTTTTGGGCAGCGTGGCGGGTGACAGGCCGATCGTGACCTTGCGGTCGGGGAACCGCTCGCCGCTGTTCACCACGGCGGCGCGGACGCGGTCCCGGGCCTCGGACAGGGACGTGTCGGGAAGACCGATCAGGGTCGTCTTCGGCAGGCCCTGGGCGATGTCGGCCTCGACCTCGACCAGATGGCCCTCCAGACCGACCAGCGCGACGGACCAGGTGTGGGCGAGCGCCATCAGATCGCACCCCGCACGTGGTCCACGGTCGGCGGCGTGTTGCGGTCGAACAGGATCGAGATGACGTCGATCCGGATCTCGGCCGGTCTGACCTGATGGGTCTGCAGCCAGCGGCCGGCCAGCCTCCGGAGCGTGGCCAGCTTCCGGTAGGTGATCGACTCCAGCGGGGTGCCGTAGTTCAGCCCGCGCCGGGTCTTCACCTCGCAGACGACGAGTGTGTCGCCTTCACGCGCCACGATGTCGATCTCGCCGAACTCGCAGCGCCAGTTGCGCTCGAGCACGGCGAAACCTTGGGTGCTCAGATACCTCGCGGCGAGATCTTCGCCGTACCGTCCGACGGTGTTCCTGGTCCGCATCGAGAACCACCTCCGGCAGAGAAGATGCCGGGATCAGGCCTCGCTACGGACCCTCAGTTCGAAACTGTGGACAACCTCAGCGGCCGAAGTCGGAGTCCTTCGGGACTTCCAGGTCGGACTTCGCGAGCTCTTCGATGTTGACGTCGCGGAAGGTGACGACCTTGGCGTTCTTGACGAAACGGGCGGACCGGTACACGTCCCAGACCCAGGCGTCGGCCATCGTCACCTCGAAGTACACGTCGCCGCCCTCGGTACGCACCTTCAGGTCGACCGCGTTGCACAGGTAGAAGCGCCGCTCGGTCTCCACCACGTACTTGAAGATCCCGACGACGTCCTTGTACTCCCGATAGAGCTGCAGCTCCATATCGGTCTCGTACTTCTCGAGGTCGTCAGCGCTCATTCAGGCTCTCTCCACTCCGGTGGGACTGGTGACATTCTGTCCCATAACGGGCCGCAGACTGCGGCGGACATTCTCGAACCGCCGTCGATGTTGTGGGCACGGGCCGTATTCGTCCAGTGCCGCCTGGTGTTCAGGGGTGCAATACCCCTTGTGGATCCCGAACCCGTACTGCGGGTACACCTTGTCCCAGTGCTCCATCACGCGATCCCGCGTCACCTTGGCGATCACTGACGCGGCAGAGATACAGGCGGCCACCCGGTCGCCCTTCCACATCGCCAGGCCCGGTACGCCGAGACCGTCGACGCCGAACCCATCGGTCAGCACGTACGACGGCCGCACGTCGAGCCGGAACAGCGCCCGCCGGAGCGCCTGCACATTCGCGACGTGCATCCCGAGCCGATCGCACTCGTCCGCCTCGATGGACACCACCGACCAGGCCAGCGCACGTTTGCGGACCTCTTCGTAGCAGCGCTCACGCGCCTTCGCGGTCAGCAGCTTCGAGTCGGCCAACCCCGGGATCTGACCGCGTTTGCCCTCCGGCAGGATCACCGCGGCGGCCACCAGCGGGCCCGCGCACGGTCCACGACCGGCCTCGTCGACACCGGCGATCGGATCCAGGCCGACGCGGCGCAGCGCCCGCTCGTACCCGTACAGCCCGGCGTCCCGCCGTACCGTGCTCCCGCGCGGTAACGCGCTCATCCAGCCCTCCGCATCACACAACTCACCCTAGGCGTCCGAGGCGACGATCCGGTTACTTGGGTGGTGGTGTGAGCGATATCGAAGGTTTGTCGGGCGCCGGGCCGGGAGCCGGGACCGCCTTGAAGGTGTCCGGTACGCCGAGTTTGTCCCAGCGACCGGCCGGCCAGACGATCATGATCGCCCGCCCGGTGACCTTGTCCAGCGGGACGAACGCCGCGTCGCCCTGGTTGCCGCCGTTCGCGTCGAGATCCTGCAGATGGACGCGGGAGTCCCCGGAGGCGGACCGGTGGTCGCCCATCACGAAGATCCGGCCGGCCGGGACGGTGACCTGGAAGTCCATCTGGGACGGGGCGTCGCCCGGGTACAGGTAATTGGTCTCGTCGAGCGGCCGACCGTTCACGAGCAGCCGGCCCTTGGCGTCACAGCAGGCGACCTTGTCGCCGGGCATCCCGATCAGGCGCTTGATCAGGTGGCCGTGGCTGGAATCCGGCAGCAGGCCGACGATCTCGAAGAACCGGCCGATCGAGCCGCGCTTCTGGCCGCTCTCCTCGGCGCCCAGCCAGCCGCCCGGGTCCTCGAACACGACCACGTCGCCACGCTTGACGTCGGTGAGCTTCTCCACCACGACCCGGTCGCCGACCAGCAGGGTGTTCTCCATCGACTCGCTCGGGATGATGAACATCTGCCCGACGAACGCCCGCAGGATCGAGGAGACGATCAGGGCACCGACCACGATCAGCACGAACTCGCGGGCGGCCGCCGCGAAGCCCGAGCGGTGGGCAGGTTTGGCGTCCGTCTTGGTCGGTGTATCGGTCACTTCTTCAGCCCCGGCTTCTTGAAGGTTTCCGGAGGACGCAGCATCGTCATCCGGTCAGACGGCCAGATTACGCAACAGGCCCGGCCAACCACGTTCTCGACCGGGACGAATCCGCCGCCGGGGCCGCCCATATGGGCGCGGGAGTCGGCCGATTCGGCCCGGTTGTCGCCCATCACCCACAGGTGACCCGCCGGAACCAGCACGTTGAACGGCAGCTCGGACGGCTTGGCGTCCTTCAGGAGATACTCCCGCTCGTCCAGCGGGATGCCGTTGACGGTGATCTGGCCCTGCTTGTTGCAGCAGACCACCCGGTCGCCGCCGATGCCGATCACCCGCTTCACCAGGTGACCCTCGCCGCTGCGCGGCAGGATGCCGACGAACTCACCGATCCGGCGCACCGTACCCGGCTTGACCTCTTCCTCGTTCAGCCAGTTGTCCGGGTCCTTGAAGACGATGATGTCACCGCGGTCGACGTCGCGGTGCAGGTAGCTGATCTTCTCGGCGAGGATCCGGTCGTCCTTCGTCAGGGTGTCGTACATCGACTCCGACGGGACGTAGAACGCCTCAGCGACGAACAGCCGCAGGACCACCGTGATGACGAGCGCGAGCACCGTGACGGTGCTCATCTCGACGAGCAGGCTGAGCAGCGGATTCCGCTGCTTCAGCCTGCGGTGACGTCCCTTGCTGCGACGTGCCCTCGTGGATACCGGTCGAGGGCGAGCGCGAGTCGCAGTGCTCGGCGCCATAGGTGACCGTCGTCGTTACGGGCGTCAGGAGGCCGGGACTTCGCGCTTCTCCTTGATCTTCGCCGCCTTACCGCGCAGTTCGCGCAGGTAGTACAGCTTGGCGCGGCGGACGTCGCCGCGGGTCACGACCTCGATCTTCTCGACGATCGGGGTGTGCAGCGGGAAGGTCCGCTCGACGCCGACGCCGAAGCTGACCTTACGGACCGTGAAGGTCTCCTGAAGGCCACCGCCCTGGCGGCGGATCACGACACCCTGGAAGACCTGGACGCGGGACCGGTTGCCCTCGACGACCTTGACGTGCACCTTGACGGTGTCACCGGGGCGGAAGGCGGGGATGTCGTCACGCTTGCTCGCGTTGTCGAGCTCGTTCAGGACGTTGCTCATCAGGTGTCTCTTCCTCGCGCGTGCCACAGGTCACCCACGAAATGTCGATGGTGAGAGTCATCAAAAGGCTGCCGGTCGGTGGTCACCCCCTGTGGCAGGAGCACCGAAGGGCAGCAACAGACAATCTTGCCACACGCCCTGCACGGTGACGAAATCCGGTGCCGTCGACCGCGCAGGGTGATCACTTGCGGCGTCTGCGTTTGCCGAGCAGGACCAGGTCGACCTTCGGCGTCTGGGCCTCCCGGCTGAGCTCCCGGTAGCCCGCTTTCCGGTACAGCGCGAGGTTGCGCTCGCTCCGACCGCCCGTGGTCAGCGCGTACGACGTGACCTCGGCGGGGGCGATCTGCTCCGCGGCACGGAGCAGGCGGGTACCGAGCCCGCGGCCCTGCCAGTCCGGGGCCACGATCAGGCGTTCGATCAGTCCTACCGCGTCGTCGACGACGAGCTGGACCGATCCGACGATGCGGGTGCCGGCGACGGCCTTCAAGACGATCCCCCGCTGCAGGCGGGCGGCAGTCGCGGCCGGGTCGTCCATCAGCGGCGGGATCGAGTACTCGTCGTAGAACTGCGCCTCGGACAGGAAGGCCGCCAGTTGCAGTACGTGGATCTCTCCCGCGTCAGCAGCCGTTGCGGGCAGCAGGCGGACCCCAGAGGTGGCGTCGTCCTTCTGAGCGACCACATCGCCCCACGCGGCCAGGAGGTCCGGCCGGCGTTCCGCGGTACGCCGTACCGACTCGTCGTGGCGCCAGTCGGCGATCAGGGCGTGGTTTCCGGACAGCAGGACCTCAGGTACGTCGTACCCGCGCCAGCTCGGCGGCTTCGTGTAGACCGGGTACTCGAGCAGGCCGTCGCCCGAGTGGGACTCCTCCGCGAGCGACTCCGGGTTACCGATCACCCCGGGCAGCAGGCGAGCCACCGCCTCGACCATCACGAGTACGGCGACCTCACCGCCGTTCAGCACGTAGTCGCCGATGGACACCTCGTCGACGCGCATCCGCTCACCGGCGTACGACGCCACACGCGCGTCGATGCCTTCGTACCGGCCGCACGCGAACGCCAGCCACGGCTCCGCGGCCAGCTCGTACGCCAGCGCCTGGGTGAAAGGGCGGCCGGCAGGCGAAGGAACGATCAGCCGCGGCTGAGTGGGACCGTCCACGGGGGCGACCGCGTCGAGCGCCTGCCCCCAGGGCTCCGGCTTCATCACCATGCCCGCTCCCCCGCCGTACGGGGTGTCGTCGACGGTCCGGTGGCGGTCGTGGGTCCACTCGCGCAGGTCGTGCAGGTGGATGTCCAGCAGCCCGCTCTTGGCCGCCTTCCCGACCAGGGAGACGTCGAGGGCAGCCAGGTACTCCGGGAAGATCGTGACGACGTCCAGCCGCATGTCAGTCCCCCGGCTCGGTCTGGACCACCTCTGCGCCCTCGGGGTCGAGCAGGCCGGGGCGGTCCGCCACGACGACGTACCGCTTGTCGATGTCGATCTCCGGGACCAGCTCCTCGACCATCGGGACCAGCACGAGGTTGCCCGCGGTACGCCGGATCTCCAGGAGGTCCTGCGACGGCAGGTGCACGACGTCGGTCACCTCGCCGACCTCGGCGCCCTCGGTGGTGCGGACCGCGAGACCGATCAGGTCGCGGTCGTAGAACTCCTCCGGGTCCTCCGGACGCTCGTCCTCGGCCACCTCGCACTGCACGAACAGGTTGCGCAGCTGCTCCGCCGCGGTCCGGTCCGGCACCTCGGCGAACTTCACCAGCAGCTTCCCGCTGTGCCAGCGGCTCGAGGCGATGGTCAGGGTCCGGGACACCTTGGCATCGGTCACGACGGTCGCTCCGTCCGCGAACCGGCGGTCCGGCTCGTCGGTGCGCACGTCGATGCCGACCTCGCCCTTGATCCCGTGCGCGCGGCCGATCCGCCCGACAGTCACCAACACCTGCATAACTCCTTTGTACTTGAGGGCACGCGGACGGGTGACGCCGCGCAGCAGGCACCACCCGTCCGCGTGCCCTCTTAAGTCGAAGGGCCGCACCCCAGAGTCCGGGTGCGGCCCTTCGAGAGGACTGCTGAGCTCAGCGGCGCGGGCGCCGGTTGAACTCGTCGACGAAGTCGATGCGCAGCGAGGACTCGGAACTGAGGGCGCCGACGACGGTGCGGATCGCGGTGGCGGTGCGGCCGTTGCGGCCGATCACCTTGCCGATGTCGTCGGGGTGGACGTGCACCTCGAGGGTGCGGCCACGCCGCAGGTTCCGGGCCCGGACGCTGACGTCGTCGGGGTTGTCCACGATGCCTCGGACCAGGTGCTCGAGCGCCTCGGTCTCCATCATCGTCAGGCCTCGGTGGTCTCGGCCTTGGCCTCTTCGGCCTTCGGCTCGTCCGCCTTGACCTCGTCGGCCTTCGCCTCGTCAGCCTTGGGAGCCTCGGCGGCGTCGTCCTTCTTCTCAGCCTTCTTGGCCGTCTTCTTGGCGGTGACGGCCTCGGTCTTCAGCGAGCCGTGGGCCTCGGCCAGCGCCTCGTTGAAGATCTCCTGCTTGTCCCGCTTCGGCTCGGCCACCCGCAGCGGCGCCGGGGCGTCCAGGCCCTTGAACTTCTGCCAGTCGCCGGAGGCCTTGAAGATCGCCTCGACGGCCTCGCTCGGCTGCGCGCCGACGCCCAGCCAGTACTGCGCCCGCTCCGACTCGACGCGGATGAACGACGGCTCGGTCTTCGGGTTGTAGATCCCGATCTCCTCGATCGCCCGGCCGTCCCGCTTGGTGCGGGCGTCCATGACGACGATGCGGTAGTGCGGGGTGCGCTTCTTGCCGATGCGCTTCAAACGGATCTTGACTGCCACTTTCGGGTGGTCTCCCTTGGAATTACAGACTGGGTGAGCAGCACAGCGTCGTGGGGACAACGGAGTGTGACTCGATGGGCCGGCCGGGCGGTGGAGTTAGAGGGCTGCACGAACCAGGACGGACTCAGCAGGCCATTGTGCCAGATTCGGCACCGCTCGGACCAATCGGCGTCACGGGCGCAGGTAGGCGAGGTTCGGGAACTGATCCACGTAGGTGTCCAGCAGGTTCCGGGCCACGGTCACCGAGTCGACGAGCGGATGGTTGGCGAACGCCTTCAGCGCGGCCGAGCGGGAGGCCGCAGTGGCGGCTTCGATGGTGGAGCGCTCGACGGCCTTCACTGAGCAGATCAGGCCGGCCTGGTGGTCCGTGAGCTGGGACACGGTCACCGGGAGCGCCCCGTTGGCGTCCACGGTGCACGGGATCTCCACCACGGCGTCGTCGTCGAGGTGGCGCAGTACGCCGCGGTTGCGGACGTTGAGGATCAACGAGGCCCGCTCGTTGTGTGCGATCGCCCGCATCAGCGACAGCGCGACCTGCTCGTACCCGCCGGCGGCCATGTCGCGCTCGTCCCGCTCTCCCGCGTCCGCGACCTCACGGCTCTCCACCATGTACGTCGACTCGCGCTCGGCCCGGGTCTTCTGCCACAGCTCGAGCGCCTGCTCGGGGTGCTGCCCTGTCTCGGCGTAGAACGCGGACTGCTGCTCCAGCAGGAACGTGCCACGCGTCTGCTGCACCCCCTGTACGGCGACCAGCGTCTCGCGCGCGAAGTAGTAGTAGTGCAGGTACTCGTTCGGAATCGAGCCCAGCGACCGCAGCCAGTCCACACCGAACAACCGGCCCTCCTCGAACGAGGCCAGCGCGTCAGCCGACTGCAGCAGGTCCGGCAACCGGTCCACGCCGCCGGACCGCAGCCCCCGCAACCAGCCGAGGTGGTTCAAGCCGGCGTAGTCGTAGAACGCGCTGGACGGGTCCACTCCGAGTGCCAGCGCCGCCCGGCGTCCCAGACCGGACGGGGAGTCGCAGATGCCGATCACGCGGTCGCCGAGGTACGGAATCATCGCCTCGGTCACCATGCCGGCCGGGTTGGTGAAGTTGATGGTCCACGCTTCCGGAGCGACCGCCGCGATCCGCTGAGCGATCTGTACGGCGACCGGCAGCGTCCGCAGCCCGTAGGCGATGCCACCGGCGCCGACCGTCTCCTGACCGAGTACGCCGAGGTCCAGCGCGACGCGCTCGTCCACGGTGCGCCCCTCGAGCCCGCCGACCCGGATGGCCGAGAAGACGAAGTCGGCACCCCGCAAAGCCTCGTCGAGGTCCGTAGTCGCAGTGACGACAGGTGGGTCGAGAGGAGCGCCGGAAGCCTGCTGTTGGAGGACTGCCGCGATTGCTGAGAGCCGAGAGCGGTCGGTGTCGTAGAGGACCACCGAGGTGATGCGGCCGGGGCCTCGGTCGCCCAGTAGGGCGTGGTAGACGAGCGGTACCCGGAAGCCGCCCCCGCCCAGGATCGTCAGCTTCACGCGAGAACCACCTCTACTCCTGCTTCGGTCAGTTGGGCACGGGTTGCCGGGTCGGAGTCGGGCTCGGTGACGACCATGGAGAGCTCTCCCGGCTCGCACACCCGGGCGACACCGTGCCCCGGGAACTTGGTCCGGTCGGCGAGGAGAACCACCCGCTCGGCGGCGTTGATCATCGCCCGCTTGACCGGCACCTCGATCATCGTGCTGTCCATGACGCGGCCGTCCGGACGGACCCCGCTGGTCCCCAGGAACAGCCAGTCGACGTGGATCTGCCGCAGGCTCTCCTCGGTCAGGTAGCCGACCAGCGACCGGTAACTGCGCCGCACGAACCCACCCAGCACGATCAGCTCGATCTGCTCGTCGTACTGCAGCTCCTCCAGTACGGCGAGGTTGCTGGTCACCACGGTCAACGACCGCCCGTGCAGGTGCTGTGCGACCCGGAGCGCCGTCGTACCGATGTCCAGCAGCACGGACTCGCCGTCGGTGACCAGCTCGGCCGCACGACGCGCGATGCGGTCCTTCTCCTCGGCGTGGACGGCGTTGACGTCGGCGAACGGCTCGTCACCGCCGTCGACCGCGAGCGCACCGCCGTACACCCGGGTCAGGCGACCCTCGGCGTGCAGCTGCTCGAGGTCGCGCCGGATGGTGGCCTCGCTGACACCGAGCTTCCTGGCCAGCACCTTGACGCCCCCGGCCCCGTCGGCCCGGAGCGCGCGGACGATCTGATCTTGACGCTGCTTCGGCAACACAGGCAGACCGTATCACGCAAACTCCGTCACTTTCAGTCAAATTAGTGATCAGGTATTGCGGATCCTGCGCACCCGCTCTTAAATTCGTGAACGAGTTTGATCGAGACTGCAGGAGTGTGGCGCAGCATGCATGAACTGGACGTGGTCGTGTCCGGTCTGGTCTTCCAGGACCTGGTGCTCGGCCTGCCCACTGCGCCCCGCCCCGGCACCGAGGTCTGGGCCACCGAGTCCCACGAGAGCCCGGGCGGCATCGCGAACTTCGCGGTCGCACTCGCCCGGCTCGGGCTGCGGACCGGCATGGCCGCAGCCTTCGGGGCAGACGCGGACGGCGACCGGGTCTGGACGTACCTGACCGCCGAAGGCATCGATCTGACACTCTCCCGAAGACTCGCCGGCTGGCAGACCCCTCTCACGGTGGCCCTTGCCTACGACAACGACAGGGCACTGGTCACCCGGGGCACCTCTCCCCTGCTGTCGGCCGACGAGCTGATCACCACGCCGCCGGCTGCTCGAGCCGTCGCCGCCCACATCGGATCCTGGCCGAACGAGTGGCTGGCGAGGGCGAAGGCGGCCGGCAGCGTGGTGTTCGCAGACGTCGGCTGGGACCCGACCGAGCAGTGGGACCCGGCAGTGCTCGACCAGCTCCAGCACTGCGACGTGTTCCTGCCGAACGCGGACGAAGCCATGCACTACACGCGGACGGACTCACCAGAGCAGGCCATGCGCCGGTTGGCGGAGCAGGTGCCGCTGGTGGTCGTGTCCAACGGCGCAGCGGGCGCCACGGCACTCGACGCGAGTACTGGCGAGCAGGTCGTCGTACCCGCGTATGCGGTTCCGGCGGCGGACACCACCGGGGCGGGTGATGTGTTCGCCGCCGGTTTCATCGCCGCCACGCTCTGGGAGCTGCCGCTGGCGCAGCGGGTGCGGTTCGCAGCACTCGCCGCAGCGCTCTCCGTCACCCGGCTGGGCGGTGCGGACGCCGCACCGCGCTGGGCCGACCTCGTGGCCTGGCAGGCCCTGCTCGACACGGGGCATCCCGAAGACCACCACCTCCAGGCGCTGATCAGCGCGCACTCATGGGCACACTCAGGAAGGTAGAACCATGGAGCTCTCACGTCGGACATTGCTCGGGGGCTTCGCAGCCGTAGCGGGCGGGTCGCTGGTCGGCTGCTCGTCAGGCATGGACAGCGGCACGTCCACCAAGAAGAACGTCGCCACCGAACTCACCATGTGGTGCTGGCCCGGCGGTCTCGGCAAGTCGGTGCTCGACGACACGATCGCGCATTTCCCGGACCCGAAGATCAAGTACTCCGAGATCGGCGGCGACTTCAAGCAGAAGCTGATCACCACATTCAACGGCGGTACGTCGATCCCGGACATCACCGGCCTGAAGGGCGAGGACATCGCCTCGCTGCTGCCCCAGGCCGAACGGTTCGTGGACCTGAAGACGGTCGGCGCGGACTCGATCCTCGGCGACTACCTGGAGTGGAAGGTCAACCAGGCCACCACGCTGGACGGCAAGGTCATCGGCCTGCCGATCGACGTCGGCCCCACCGCGCTGTTCTACCGCGAGGACGTCTTCGCCGCGGCCGGGCTGCCGAGCGACCCCGCGAAGGTGGCCGAGCAGCTGAAGACCTGGGACGACTTCTTCGCCGCCGGTGTCCAGCTGAAGGCGAAGAACCCGAAGGCGCTGCTGGTCTGGGACGCCACCGACCTCTACGACATGGTCGTCGGCCAGGGCACCGAGCGGTACATCTCCAAGGACAACAAGTTCATCGGCGACCAGGACCACATCCGCAAGGCCTGGGACACCTCGGTCAAGGCGATGACGATGAAGATCGACGGCAAGACGCCGAGCGGCTCCCCGGACTGGAACGCCGGACTCGACCAGGGCACGGTGCCCGCGCACATCGGCGCCGCCTGGGTCGCACTGGACATCAAGTCCGCGGTGAAGAAGACCGCCGGCAAGTGGCGGCTCGCGCCGACCCCGGGCGGTGCGGCGAACTTCGGCGGCTCGTTCCTCGCGATCACCAAGAACGCGGCCGATCCGCAGAAGGCGTTCGACGTGATCAAGTACATGCTCAGCCCCGACAACGAGGCCAAGGCGTTCGCCGACGCGCAGATCTTCCCGTCGACGCCGGCGTCGTACGACAAGCCGCAGCTCAAGGCGGCCGACACGTTCTTCGGCGGCCAGGTCCCGATCGACGTCTTCGGCCCGGCCGCGAAGGAGATCCCGGTCGCGTACCAGAGCCCGTTCGACGACTCGGTGGCCGCGCCGTTCCACGACGAGCTGAAGACCGTGCAGACCGGCGCCAAGACCTCGGACGCGGCCTGGTCGGCCGCCGTCTCGAAGGCGAAGGCGATCGCCAAGCGCCAGGGAGTGCAGTGACCCAGGTAACGGCGATGCGGACGACGCCGCTGACCGGAGCATCGACCGGTCAGCGGCGGCGGGTCTGGTCGTACTGGCGGTTCTACCTGGCGCTGTCGCCGTTCTACGTCCTGTTCGCGGTGTTCGGGCTGTACCCGATGCTGTCCACGATCGTGCTGGCGTTCCAGCGCTGGGACGGTCTGAGCGCCCGCAGGTTCACCGGCCTGGACAACTTCGCGTTCCTGGTCAAGGACCCGACGTTCTGGCAGTCGCTGGAGAACACCGTCGTCCTGTTCCTGATGTCGACGATCCCGACCCTGGTGCTCGCGCTGCTGCTGGCGGTGATGCTGCAGTCGGCGGTCCGGTTCACCAACGTCTACCGGATCGCGTACTTCATCCCGAACGTCACGTCGCTGGTCGCGATGGCGATCTTCTTCAGCTCGATCTTCAGCACGAACTTCGGGCTGGTGAACGCCGCGCTGCGATCGCTCGGCATCCCGCAGCAGGACTGGCTCGGGCAGCCGTGGGGGATCAAGATCGCGATCTCGACGATGATCGTGTGGCAGTGGGTCGGGTACAACACGCTGATCTACCTGGCCGGCCTGCAGGCGATCCCGAAGGACCAGTACGAGGCCGCCAAGGTGGACGGGGCGGGAGCGGTCCGGACCTTCTTCTCGATCACGTTGCCGCAGCTGCGTCCCGTCGTACTGTTCACCGTCGTCATGTCGACGATCGGCGGACTGCAGACGTTCACCGAGCCGCAGGTGATGGTCGGCAACAGCGGCGGCACCGGGCAGAGCGGGATGACGGTCGTGCTGTTCTTCTACCGGGCCGCGTTCCTGGACAACGACTACGGGTACGCCGCGGCGATCGCGCTGAGCATCTTCGCGCTCGTGCTGTTGTTCACGGCCATCAACTGGCGGATCTTCCGCGGACGGGGTGAGGACAGATGACGCGGTACCGGCTGCGCGGGCTCGCGCTGCACGGGGCGCTCGTGCTGGCGCTGCTGGTGTTCATGTTCCCGTTCGTGTGGACGATCCTGATGGCGTCGAACACGACCGCGGACATCTACCGGTTCCCGCCCAAGCTGACCTTCGGCGGGCACTTCGGTGAGAACGTCCGGCACGTGCTCGAGAACGTCGCGTTCTTCCAGTCGATGGCCAACACCGCGGTCGTGGCGATCTCGACCACGCTGCTGGTGCTGTTCTTCGACTCGCTGGCGGCGTTCACGTTCGCCAAGTTCCGGTTCCCGGGGCGGAACGCGTTGTTCGTGATCCTGCTCGCGACGATGCTGCTGCCGGCGCAACTGGCCGCCGTACCGCAGTTCCAGACGATGGCGATCCTCGGCTGGGTCGGCTCGCTGAAGGCGCTGATCATCCCCGGCGCGGCGAACGCGTTCGGCATCTTCTGGATGCGGCAGTACTTCCAGAACTCGATCCACGACGAGCTGATCGAGGCCGCGACGCTGGACGGCTGCGGCTTCTTCGGAACGTACTGGCACGTCGCGCTGCCGTCGGCGCGGCCGGCGCTGGCCTTCCTCGGCATCTTCACGTTCGTCGGTTCCTGGAACGACTACATGTGGCCGCTGATCGTGCTGACCAACCCGGACCACTTGACCCTGCAGGTCGCGCTCTCGACCCTGAACCGGTCGCACGGCGTCGACTACAGCATGGTGATGACCGGCGCCTTGATGGCGATGGTGCCGCTGGTGATCGTCTTCGCGATCTTCGCCCGCCAGTTCATCAAGGGCGCGACGGAAGGCGCAGTACGCGGCTGAGCACAGCGGCGATCACGAGCGCGTTGCCGACCATCGCGGCGATGAACACAGCCGGTGCACCACCTTCGGTCATGGCAGGGATCGTCGCGATGATGCCGACGACCGCGTACGTCGTCGTGGCGGCCGTGAGCCAGGTACGCGCCCTGCCGTGCACAGCGGCCAACGCGAGCCAGGTGAGTGCGACGGCGACGAACGGCTCCAGCACGGCAAGTCTCGTGACCGTGAAGAAGGAGACGCCGCTGGAGTTCTGGATCAGCGCGCTGACCAGCAAGAGCACGCCGCCCATGCCCGCCAGGATCGCCGGCACCCGAGGGACCGGCCAGCGCGGCCATCGACCGGGCCACAGCACGAGCAGCAGTACGGCGGCCATCGCGGCGGCGATCGCACCGGTCAGCAGCCACGCCGTCGTCTCGTCGGTCCAGATGCCGAACAACTTCGTGCTCTCGTCGGACGAGATCCCACCGACGAGGATCAGCAGGCTGTCCTCGAGCAGCGCGGCGAGGCATCCTGCCAGGACCCCGAGGGCGACGGGACCTGACCACCGAGCAGCCAGACCCAGGAGCAGGGCGGCGAACGACGAGACGATCACCGGATCCCCCGAACTCCGGTACACGTACCAGCCGGTGCTGTCCGCGTCCGACCAGATCTTGCGCGACGCAGCCTCCCCGGGCCAGTTCAGGTAGACGAGCACAACCGCACCGGCGACCAGTACGACGACCACCCACCACGGAACGCGGGACGGCGGCTCGGTGGGCACCTCGTCTGCCGGTTCGATGGTGGGCGGCTCGGCCAGCGGCGGCGGTTGTTCGGCTTCGGGTTCGGGGGGCGGTGGCGGCGGCTCCGTGTCCGTGTCCGTGTCCGGCAGGGTCACGCGGACCGGAACGGTAAGCTCGCCGACCGGGCCGCTGACGGTCACTGACGCCTGGTCCTCGCGAGGTTCGTCGGCGCGGACCGTGACGATCGCGCCGTCCTGCTCGACCTTCAGCCAGGGAGCGCTCGCCGACGCCGCGGCCGTCAAGGCGATCGGCGGTCCCTCCAGCCGGAGCTCGGCCACTGCCCCGGTGAGCAGGATCTCCGGCGGCGTGACGACGAGTTCGGCCGCCGCGATCGCGTTCGTCGCCGCTTCGGAGACCCGGCGGCTGTCGTCGTCCAGCATCCGGTGCAGGGCCTGCCAGGCGGCGTACGCCTGGCCGAGGTCATCACCGAACAGCCTTTCGCGCAGGTAGTCGACGACCCCGAACCTTGCCGCCGGCAACGGGCTCTCCATGGCCTGGGTCAGCTCGGGCGCCAGCGGCGTGGGTGTGATCCGCCGTACCCGGCTCCGCGCGATCAGCAGCTCGCCCTGTGAGCCGAACGTCCACATCTGCGGGTTCTGGTTGGGCGTCACGCGGTGCACGCGATCCGTCACGTAGCCGACCAGTTCGGTCAGTCCGACCCACCCGTCCCCGTCCCGGTCCGCCTCGCCGGTCGTCAGCCCGTCGACGACCGCACCGGTGAACACCGAGGGCGCCGGCGTCGCGTCCGTTGCCAACTGACCGCCCTCGAACGCGTACTCCATGGCACTCGACGCCGTCACCACCACGCGGCCGCGGCCGCCACCGACATCGGCTTGGCCGGCGAACGCGTCCCGGACCTGCGCCTCACCGGCCGCGCGCACCACCATGCCGCGGGGGAACGCACCGCCGTAGCAACAGTCCAGGAACAGCGCGATCCGCTGCGCCCGGCTGTCCGCCATCTGCCGATTGACGAAGTCCGCCGCCACCGCGGTGGACGCGAGCCTGGTCGGCTTCGTGTCCGCGACCGCCAGGAACAGCTCCCCCGCCGCGTTCTTCAAGCCGTGGCAGGAGAAATGCAGGAGCAACAGGTCCTCCGGCCGCCGGTCCGCGAAGAAGTCCTCGACCGCGAAGCGGATCTCCTGCGCCGAAGCGTTCCGCAGTACCTGCACCGTGAAGCCGCCGACCGAAGGATCCGCGAGTACGTCGGCCAGCGCCGCCGCGTCCTGTGCCGGTGCGACGAGTCGCGTCAGGCCGGGGTCGTCGTACTGGTCGTTCGCGACGACGAGCGCGGCGCGGGTCTCGGCCATGTCACACGTCCGCCCCGGCGTGCCGTCGTACGAACGCATCGACCAGCTGCTGCTGTACGGCGTCGGTGGTGCGGGTCAGCTCGATCACATCGCCGTCGATCGTGAGCTTCACCGTCCGGCCGTCGCCCGTCCGGAGCAGCCACTCGCGCACCACCGCGACGACCGAGCCGAGCATCTGGAGACCCGGGGCCAGCGAAACACTCAGTACGCCGGCGAGCGCGGCGAGCCCGCCTCGGGTGCCTTCCGGTGCGTCTCCCTCGCGGTACGGCTCGACTCCGTCGACGTCGAGACCCAGCAACTCCTGCCGTAGCAGCAGGCCAGCTCCTCGAGCCGAGCGTCGTCCGCCCCTTCCTCCGCGATGCCCACCAGTACGTCGTCGCCCATGGCCGATTCCCCCCACGTGCCCCCAGGCCGTGCCGATTCCACGATCCTCCTGCGGCGTCGCGGCGACAAGATGCGCGGCCAGCTAGCATTCGGGAACTGGAACAGGCAGCGGTACGTCGGAGGGGCAACATGGTAGGCAAGCGGGGGCGGGTGATCGGCCGGATCGCACCCGGGATCGTCGGCGAAGTGATGTTGCCGGTCCGGGGTGCCACCGAGGCCTTCTACGCTTACCCGGCGACCGACGAGGTGCTCGAGGTGGGGACGCAGGTTGTCGTCGTCGACTTCGACCCGCCCCGCACCGTGTACGTCGCTCGCGCCATCTAATTGACGTTCCCTTGGAGGGGAAATGCTCTGGACGTACCTGATCATCGCGGCCGTCGCGATGGTCGTTCTTCTGATCCTGTTCCGGATGGTCTGGCGGGTGGCGGAGCCGAACGAGGCGCTGATCATCTCCGGCCTCGGCGCGCACTCGAGCACCGACCAGGTCAACGAGACGCTCGGTTTCAAGATCGTCGTCGGCCGCGGCACCGCGGTGCTGCCAGGTTTTCAGACCGTACGGCGGCTGCCGCTGGACATCCGCGCGACGCCGCTGACCGTGACCTGCGTGTCCAGCCAGGGCATCCCGCTGCACATCAAGGGCGTCACGGCGTACAAGGTCGGTGACGACTACGGCTCGATCGCGAACGCCGCCCGGCGGTTCCTGGAGCAGAGCGACGAGCAGGTGATGGGCACCATCCACGAGCTGTTCGCGGGTCACCTGCGGGCGATCGTCGGCTCCACCACGGTCGAGGAGATGCTGCACGACCGGGAGACGCTGACCACCAACATCCGCGGCTCGCTGGCCGGGGACATGGAGAAGCTCGGCCTGGTCGTCGACTCGCTCCAGATCCAGGAGATCGACGACGAGTCGGGCTACATCCGCAACCTCGGCCGTCCGCAGGCGGCGGCCGTCGAGGCCGCCGCCCGGATCGCGCAGGCCGAGCGGGACAAGGAGGCGACCGAGCGCGAGCAGGCCGCCGCCGCCCAGAAGGCCGCGGCCGTCCGGCAGAGCTCGATCGCCCAGGCCGGCTACCAGGCCGAGGTCGACCAGGCGAACTCGAAGGCGTCGCAGTCCGGTCCGCTGGCCGAGGCACTGGCCCGCCAGGAGGTCGTCGTCGCCGAGACGGAGACCGCGAAGCTGAACGCGTCGCTGGCCGAGAAGCAGCTGGAGTCGACGGTCCTGAAGCCGGCCGACGCCGAGGCGTACAAGCAGCGCACGCTGGCCGCGGCCGCCCGGGACGCGCAGATCGCGGCCGCCGAGGCGAACGCCCGGGAGGTCCAGCTCCGCGGTGAGGCGCAGGCGAAGGCCACCGAGCTGACCGGTAAGGCCGAGGCGTCCGCCGTCCAGGCCAAGGCGATGGCCGAGGCGGCCGGTATCAAGGCGCGCGCGGAGGCGCTGGCCACCAACACCGAGGCGGTCGTCGCGCAGCAGCTGGCCGAGGCCTACCCGGAGATCGTCACCGCCGCGGCGAGCTCGTTCGACAAGGTCGGCAACATGGTCGTGCTGAACGGTGCCCAGGGCATCGAGGACACGCTGGTGAAGACCATCACGATGGGCGGTTCCGGCTTCGCGCTGGCCAAGCAGCTCATCGATTCGCTGGCCACGAAGAAGGACGAAGCCCCGAAACTGGAGCCGGTTCCGGACGAGTCCGCCTGACCAGCTGCGCGGACAATTAACTACAGACGCAAACCGTTGAAGGTTGCTGCTTGACGGCTGACACTGAGCAGCATGCCGCCCAGAAGGATTCTCGCAGTACTCGCCGCGCTCCTGCTCGGCGTCGCCACCCTGGTGGCGATGCCGACGCAGGCGCAGGCCGCGCCGAACTTCAAGGCCCCGTTCCCGTGTGGCCAACGCTGGACCTACAGTCACCACTCCGGTGAGGTCCGCCGCGCTCTCGACTTCATCCGCGCCGACGGCGGGACGACGAACGGTACGCCGGTCCTCGCGTCCGCCGGTGGTACGGCGTACCGCTTCTCGCAACCGAGCGGTGCCGGCAACTACATCGCCATCGAGCACGGCGGCGGCTGGAAGACGTACTACTTCCACCTGTCCGCCTACTCCGTGGCCAACGGCCAGCAGGTCTCGCAGGGCCAGCAGATCGGTGTCACCGGTAGTACCGGCAACTCCTCCGGTCCGCACATCCACTACGAGCAGCTGCTCAACGGTGTCGGTCAGAACATCGTGATCAACGGGTCAGGGCTCGCCTACCCGGGCTCGTACGGCTCCTACTTCCTCACCAGCGACAACGGCTGCTCCGGCCCGGGCAAGAACTACATGACCTGGGGCTCCGGCGTGAACGTCCGCTCCGACGCGCACCTGAGCTCGCCGGTCGTGACCACCCTGGGCGGACCGACCTCGGTGTGGGTGCTCTGCCAGAAGCAGGGCGACACCGTGAACGCCGAGGGCTACACCAACAACTGGTGGTCGAAGCTGCGGGACCAGAACGGCTTCATCAGCAACATCTACATCGACGATCCGAACGCCCAGCTCCCCGGCGTACCGATCTGCTGAACCTGTGGGATCCCCTTGTGCGCAAGGGGATCCCACAGTCCGTCAAGCAGTGTGCAGGGTCAGACCGTACGCCTGCAGGATCTCGTTGACCGGCTGGAACCACGTCTCGCCGCCGCTGCTGCAGTTGCCCCAGCCACCGGAGGTCACGCCCTGCGCCTGGTCACCGGTGATGAACGACCCACCGGAGTCGCCGCCCTCGGCACAGACGCTGGTCTTGGTGGCGCCGTAGAACAGCTGACCGTTGCCGTAGTTCACCGTCTCGTTCTTGGCCAGGATCGACCCGCAGTGCCAGTGGGTCGTCGACCCGCTCCGGCACACCGACGAGCCGATCGGCGCCTCCCACGACCCGCGGACGAGCTGGTCGCTCACCTGTCCCCAGCCGAGCACGACCGGTACGGTCCACCAGCCGTAGCCCGTGCCGACCCAGGCGTAGTCGTTGCCCGGGAACGACCAGCCCCGGAACGAGCCCTGGTCCGAGCCGTCCCAGCCGCGCACGATGCCGCTCCGGCCACAGTGGCCGGCCGTGACGTACCCGCCGTACACCGAGAAGCCGATCGAGCAGCGGATGTTGCTGACGTAGTACGGGTCACCGCCGACGGTGCCGGCCGCGAACGTACGTGGCGCCTGCGCTGCGACCTCCTTGACCGTGACCGTGCCGGCCTTCGCGACCTTGGCGACGAACGCGTCGACGGCCTGGGAACGCTTGCCCGCTTGGACGTTGATGACCACGCTGCCGCTCTTGGCGTCGGTGGACCAGCCACTCACCGCAGCCGGCACGGCCTTGCCCGCCAGCTTGTCGACCGCTGACTTCTGTTTGTCGAGCGTCGCAGCCGCAACCGGTACGGCGGCCACTCGCGCTCCTGTGGCGCGTACCGCGGCCGCACGCGCAGAGCCGACCACGCCGACGACCAGCTTCTGCGTGGCCGCGTCGTACCAGGCTCCGCCGAACGCGGCGCCGGCCGCCTTCTGGGCCGCGGGCAACAGCTTGGCCGCCGAGGTCTCGGCCGCCAGGCGTAGCTGCATCTGCTGCTCGGTCAGCCCGAAGTCACGTTGCATGGCAGCCGATTGGCCGGGCACGGCCAGCGGGTCTGGGGCTGCCAACGCCTGTGCGGGCACAGTCAGGACAGCCGCCGTGAGTACGGCGGCCAGTAGGACCTTCATCGGAACTCTCCTCACCTAGGGGCGGTTCGGTGGATGAGAGCGCTCTCAGGTCTGAGAGTGGCCTACGTTGTCAGGCGCGTCAAGAGCTCAGAGTCCGAGGTACGCGAGAACCGCGAGGACACGGCGGTGGCCGGAGTCGGTCGGCGGCAGGTCGAGCTTGAGGAACACGTTGCCGACATGCTTGTGCACCGCACCGTCCGAGATCACCAGCTTCTCCCCGATCGCCGCGTTGCCGAGGCCTTCGGCCATCAGTGCGAGTACTTCGCGCTCGCGCGGCGTGAGGCGGTCCAGCGGGCTGCTCCGCTTCACCATCAGCTGGCTGACCACCTCCGGGTCCAGCACAGTCCCTCCGCCCGCAACCCGGCGTACTGCTTCCAGGAACTCGTCGACGCGGGACACCCGGTCCTTCAGGAGGTAGCCGACCCCTTCGCTGCCGGCCGCCAGCAGTTCGGCGGCGTACACCTCCTCGACGTACTGCGAGAACACCAGCACCGGAAGCCCTGGGCGAACACGGCGCGCCTCGATCGCCGCCCGCAGGCCCTCGTCGGTGAAGGTCGGTGGCAGCCGTACGTCGACCACCGCGATGTCCACCGGGTGCTCGTCGATCGCCTTGGCGAACTCGTCCGCGTCGGTGGCGACGGCGGCGACCCGGAAGCCGGAGTTGTCGAGCAGCAGGCTCAGGCCCTCCGCGAGGATCGGGTTGTCCTCGAGGATGATCACCCGCACGGAAGGATCACCTCGACGGTGGTCGGCCCGCCGATCGGACTGTTCAGCTCCATGTGACCGTCGATCGCCTGCACTCGGTGGAGCATGCCATGCAGGCCACTCCCCCGGCCCAGCAGGTCGGACTGCTCGCTGACTCGCGCTCCACCGATCCCGTCGTCCGTGACCGCCAGGTAGAGCTCAGGACCACGCCGCTCGAGCTGTATGTCGACATGTCCCGCGGCACTGTGTTTGGTGATGTTGGTGAGGGACTCCGCGACGACGAAGTACGCAGCGGCCTCGACTGCGGCCGGGACCTCGCCCAGCGCACCGACGCGGAGCTCAACCGGCAGCGGGCAGCGCGCAGCCAGTGCGGAGACCGCTCCGGCCAGACCGCGGTCCGCCAGGATCGGCGGGTACATGGTCCGGAGTACGCCGCGTAGCTCGGTCATGGCCTGCTCTGCACCGTCACGGGCGTCGTCCAGCAGCTTGGCCGCCTTCTCCGGGTCGTCAGCCATCATCTGCTTGGCAACGCCGATCCGCATCGCCAACGACACCAGCTGCGCCTGGGTACCGTCGTGCAGGTCTCGCTCGATACGGCGCAGCTCAGCGCCGTGTGAGTCGACAGCACCGGCCCTGCTCTTGGTGAGCTCCTCGACGCGCTGCTCGAGCAACTGCTCCTGACTCGGAGCAAGCAGCTTCAACGCCGTTCTGGCGTGTCCACGAGCCAGAGCGGGCGCCACGCGGCCCAGGAACCACAGACTGACGCCGACCTGGAGTGGACCGAGTGTGAGCGCCTCGAGCCAGCTGTCGACGTCCAGACCCATCAAGCTGAAGTTGCCGGGGTCAGCCCACCACAGCAGCATGCTGAGCACCGCGGCGGGCGCACCGACCACAGCGATGACCGCCACGAACAGCTCCGGGATCATCGCCACCGGCATCAGCAGGCAGCGCAGGCTCCGCTTGAAGGACTTGTCCCGGAACAACGTCATGACATCTCCCGGCTGCCGTGGCAGTGCCGGCGGCAGTTCCTCGGCCTGCGGCAGGCCGAGGAACTTCGCTGCGCGGCACCGCTCGCTGTTCGCGAGTCGCACCAGACCGCCGGTAAAGGCGGGGATCAGCCAGCCGAGCAGCAGGGCGTTGGGCAGCGCCAGCAAGAGCAGCAGCGACCGCACGTACCGGATCGCCAGGTACCCACTGGCCCGGCCGCCGCGCGCAAGGATCTTGGTCATGCCTCAATCCTCCGCCAGGCAGCCGAACCCGTCGGTACAGCAGGCTCTACCTTTCCTCCTCTAGCAGTCCGGTACGCCCGGGAGCTTCTGGTTCGGGTCGTCGATGTAGATGTTGGTCATGTACCCGTGCTGGTCGCGCAGCTTGGCCCACCAGTTGTTGGTGTAGCCCCCGGCGGTCACCGTGTCGCCCTGGACCTGGCACTCGACGAACACCCGGGTCGGGCCGGGCAGCGTGGTCACGACCGACGCGGACAGCTTCGGCGCCGAGCGGACGTTCACACCGCTGCCCCAGGTGGTGAAGTTGTACTCCGGCGGGTTCGGGTCGCCGCCGTTGACCAGTTGCATGTAGTAGTCCCAGTTCCAGTTCGGTCCCGGGTCGGTGTGGTCGTTGTTCGGCATCTCGCTGTGACCCTTGATGTGGGCCCGGTCCTTCGGGATGCCGCGCCGGTCGGCGATGTTGCGGGTCAGCGCCGCGGACGAGCGGTACATCGCGTCGGTGAACCAGGACGGCTGGTCGACGAAGCCTTCGTGCTCGATGCCGATCGTGTACGGGTTCTCGGTCCGGACGTGCCAGGCGGTGTCCTTCTCGGCCACCATCTGGGTGACCTCGCCGTCGCTGGAGCGGACCACGTAGTGCGCGCTGACCTGTGCGGACGGGTTCTTGAACCAGCTGATGGTGCCGGCGTACGAGCCCTGGGTCACGTGGATCACGATCGTGGTGATCGCCGCGGTCCGGCCGACCCGGTAGTTGCTGGTGCTGGCCGGGTTCCAGATCGCGCCCGGGTAGTCGACGGCAGCGGTCCCGAGTGGTGCGGCCTTCGCGTAGGCGCCGCGATCCGGCGTCACCTGCTTCGGCTCGGTCGAGACCCCAGCGGTCTGGACTCCGCGGGCGATCACGCGATAGACCTCGTCGGTGTACAGCCGCGCGGTCGGGGCGTCGGCCGAGTGCGAGTACTTCGCAATCACGCCGTACCACTTGCCGACGTCGGAGCGGTTCGTCAGGCCGGCCTGGTCGGCGTACGCGTCCAGTACGGCAGCTGCGCCGAGGATGTTCGACGTGTCGTCCTTGGAGAGCTTCGCGACCGGTAGCCCGGTGAGCTTGCTTGCCTCGGTCATCGTCTTGTTCACGTTGTTGCTGGCCAGGTGCATCACGCCGTAACCGTTCGCCTGGCTCGGCGTGCCGTTGTGGCCGTCGAGGTGCGTCTCGGCGAAACCGACGCCGACCAGCACTTCGCGCGGTACGTCGTACTTCGCGGACGCTGTCGTGAACGCGGCCGCGAGGTCGGGTTGACCGGTGGGCTGCGCCGGCTCGGCGGCGTTGCTCGGTAAGGCGGTCAGCGCGAGTGCACCGACGGCCAATCCTGTGGCCAGCGCCGTGGCCAGCTTGGGTACTCGGGACATGGGGCGGTTCCTTCCCGTATCTGGTCCGCCGAGGGGCGTCGGCGGTCCCGAGAGCCACGCTAAGGGAAGATCTTCCGCTAACTCCAGTGTTTGAGTGAATTTCTTCCCGTTACCGGGAGAAGACCACATTTCCCCGCAGCGCGATCAACCGCGGGTGCGTCAGTACGGCGGGGTTCGCCCGCGGATCCTCGTCGTACACGACCAGGTCGGCCGGATCGCCGGGCCGCAGCTCGCTGGGCGCGCCGAGCCAGGCGCGGGCCGCCCACGATCCGGCGGCCAGGGCCTGCTCCCCCGACATGCCGATCTCGGTGAGCGCCTGGACCTCCTGCGCGACCAGTCCGTGTCCGAGGACACCGCCCGCGTCGGTCCCGGCGTACACGGGTACGCCGGCCTCGAACGCGTCCCGTAGCCGGTGCAGGCGGCGCTCGTACAGGTCGCGCATGTGGGCCGCGTAGACCGGGAACTTGGCCGCGGCCTGGTCGGCGTACTGCGGGAAGTTCTCCAGCTGGATCAGGGTCGGTACGACGGCCACCTGCCGCTCGGCCATCTCGCTGAGCAGGCTGGGCTCGATACCGGTGCCGTGCTCGAGGCAGTCGATGCCCGCGGCCAGCAGGTCCGGGAGGGCGTGCTCGCCGAAGACGTGCGCGGTCACGCGGGCGCCGAGCTCGTGGGCGCGGGCGATCGCGGCGTTCAGCGCCTCGGCCGGCCAGCACGGGGTCAGATCGCCCGCGTCGCGGTCGATCCAGTCGCCGACGAGCTTCACCCAGCCATCACCGCGACGGGCCTCCTGCTCGACGTACGCGACCAGCTCGTCGGGCTCGATCTCCCAGCCGTAGTTCCGGATGTACCGCTTCGAGCGGGCGATGTGCCGGCCGGCGCGGATGATCTTCGGCAGGTCCGCGCGGTCGTCGATCCAGCGGGTGTCGACCGGCGAACCGGCGTCGCGGACCAGCAGCGCACCGGCCTCGCGGTCGGCGATCGCCTGCTGCTCCTGGGTCTCCTCGTCGACACCGCCGTGCTGGTCGAGGCCGATGTGGCAGTGCGCATCGACCAGACCCGGCACGATCCAGCCGCCGGTGTGCACGGTCGTCACATCAGCAGCGGTGGGCCGGTCGACGACCAGCCCACCGCTGAGGTGAAGCTCCTGCTGCTCACCGGCCGGCAAAACGGTGCCGGCCAGCCTCAGTACATCGCTCATGGAGCGACGGTATCGGGTCTACCCGTGGGAGCCGCCGCCCGGTGTGCAGGTCGGGGTGGTGGTCTCGTTACCGGCGCACGGTGATCCGGACGGGGTGTCCGTCGGGGTCGGAGTGGGCGTCGGGGTCGGCGTCGGTGTGGGGGTAGGAGTCGGGGTCGGCGTCGGCGTCTTGGTAGGCGTCTTCGTCGGCGTCTTGGTGGGAGTCTTCGTCGGGGTCGACGTCGGCGTCCTGGTGGGCGTCCTGGTCGGCGTGTCCACCGGCCTCGGAAGCGTCGGCGTCGGCAGCGTCGTGGAAGGCGGCACGGCGGTCGGCAGCGTGGTCGGCACCGCCGTCGGGGTCGGCGTCGGCGTCTTGGTGTCGTCCGGCACGTCCGGGACCTGCCGCGGGTCGACCCGGCGATCGGCGTTGCCGTTCGACTTGGCGCTCGCGATGTTGCCCTTCGCGTTCGGCACGAGAACCGCGTTCTTGCTGTAGACGCGCATCCACTTCAGCACGGTGGCGACGAAGTCCTTGGAGTGCTGGTAGCGGAGCAGGGCGGCGACCAGGTCGCGCGGGCTGCGCAGGTCGTCCCCTTCGGAGCACAGCACCACGGCGACGGTGGTGACCGCGTCGTACACGTTGTTCGGGTTGCGGAAGCCGTCGCCGTTGCCGTCGGCGCCGTACTCGTCCCAGACCTGCGGGATGATCTGCATCGGGCCGACGGCGCGGTCCCAGGTCGAGTCCGCGTCGTACTTGCCCTTGTCGGAGTCGGTGATCCGGCCGTTGCCGTGCCGGCCGTTCAGCACCGGGCCGAGGATCCGGCCGCGGGTGGTGCCGGCCACGTCGACGCGGCCGGCGCTCGCGTGATCGGACTCGACCTTGCCGATACCGGCCAGCAACGGCCAGGTCAGCCCACAGTTCGGCCGCACGACCGCGAGATTCGCGGTGGCGCGGCGGTAGGCGGGGAACACCCCGCGCGGGATGCCGTTCACGGCACCCGGACGCCCGGGACGCACCACCGACCGGCCGTCGGTGGCCCCCTGCACGGGGACGTCGTCGCGAGCGGGTTTATCGGATCCGAGCCGGCCGTCCACTCCGGGACGCTGCGGCACGATCATCGTCAGTTCGTCGAACTCACCGCTGTTCAGCCCGGCCCCAGGCGATGGGGCGACCGGGCTGCCTGCCGTGAGCGGTCCGGAGGCACCGGCTCCGCCCGAGGCGACGGTCACGATGGCCCCGACCAGGAGCGGGGCCGTACACAATGAAGCGATGATGATTTTGACCCGACGGTTACCACTACGGGTTAGGCGCATAGCCCACTCAACGAACCAAGCGCCAGAAAGTTACATCAAGACGACGCAAAGTTACGCCGCCCAGAAACCCCTCGGAAAACCGGCACCGAGGTAACGATCGCCGCTACCTCACCCTACCGACCGTAGCCACCCGAACACCAATCGCCCCAAGGCGCAGCTCGCGCAGCGGTCGGCGGTTCAGTTGGTCGTCGGGGCGTCGCTCGGGCTGGCCGCGGTCTCGCTCGAGTTCGACTCCGGGGCGGTCGTGCCGCACGGCTCCGGCGTCGGGGTCACCGTCGGGCTGCTCGTCGGCGTCGTGCTGGGCGTCGTCGTCGGCGTGCAGGTCGGGTCGCTCGTCGGCTCACCCGTCGGCGACGTGGTCGGCGTCGTCGGCGTGGTCGTGGGCGTCGTCGGCGTGGTGGTCGGAGTGTTCTGCGTGTTGGTCGGCGTCGGGCTGATCGGCGGGCGGGTCGGCCACGTCGTCGAGCTGGGGCCGTCCGACGGCTTCGGCGACGTCGGCTGCGACGTGCTGGTCACGCCCGGGCGGGGCGTGGTGGCGGCGCTCGTCGGCACCGACGTCGGCGCGGTGGTGGGCACCGTGGTCGGGGCCGTCGTGGGCGCACTCGTCGGCGCGGTGGTCGCCGGCGACGTCGTCGTACGGATCTCGTCCCGGTCGCCGTTGTTGCCGTCGTCGTCCGGGGTGTCGATGGTCCCCGGCTGGTCCGGGATCGTCACGCCGTCCTTGCTGTACGTCTGCATCCACCGCAGGACCGTCGACACGTAGTCCATCGAGTGGTTGTAACGCAGCACCGCCTGCACCAGGCCCTGCGGGTCGGACAGGTTCGCGCCGCCGGAGCACAGGTAGTCAGCGGCCGCCCGCGACGCGTCGAACACGTTGTGCGGGTCCTTGAGCCCGTCCCCGTTGCCATCGGCACCGAACGCGTTCCAGGTGCCCGGGATGAACTGCATCGGCCCGACGGCGCGGTCCCAGGTCGCGCTCCCGTCGTACAGCCCCTGGTCGGTGTCGGCGATCGCCGCCATCCCGGGGCTGCCGTCGAGGACCGGGCCGAGGATCTTGCCGCGGGTGTTGCCTGATCCGTCCACCTTGCCGCCGCTGGCGTGCCCGGACTCGACCTTCCCGATCCCGGCCAGCAGCGGCCACGTGATGTGGCAGCCCGGCATCGACATCGCGAGATCCCGCGCCGCCTTCTGGTACGCCGCCAGCACGGTGCCCGGGATGCCCGAGACGTCCCCGAACGCGCCGGGGATCGGCTGCACGGTGCCGTCCGTCGTCCCGGTGATCGGGACCTGGACCGTGGACTTCTCCTGGGTCGGCAGGCTGCCGTCGACACCGGGCTGGTTCGGCACGTCGTCGGCCAGGTCGTCGAACACCGCGTCCTGCCGCGGGGCGGCCAGCGCGTGCGCGTCGACGACGAACGTGTTCGAGGTGACGCCGCCGACCACGAACACGGCGACCATGGCGGTGGGCGGAGCCAGGCAGACCCAGGTGGCGGTCAGCTTTCCCCGCCACGTGTCCAGGTTCTTGAACTGCTGCCTCATCCGAACCGTCCTCGACGCATTCCGCAGGTGGTGTGTCTCTCGGGCGTAGGGACGATCTTAGCCGTCACCGGGTCGTCGACAACCGATCACGGTGCGCCGCCCGCCACCGTCACCGGGCACCGCCCGCCGTGTTCAGGCACCGGCCGCCCAGAGTTCACCCCTACCCACCAAACAGCTGATCTGCCCTTTCGGGAAGGGGTCAGTTGCCGCCGAGCATCTTCTTCAGGTCGTCCGGCAGCTCGAAGTCGCCGCCGTTCTGCCCGCCGAACGCCGCTGGCAGCTGTCCCGGCTGCGGGGCCTGCGGCTGCTGATTGCCCTGGTTCGCCCGCTTGGCGGGGTTGCCGGAGCCGCGCTTCTTGCCCTTTTTCTGTTGCTGCTGCTTGGCCTTCCGGCCGCCGCCGCCCATCCCCGGCATACCCGGCATCCCGGGCATTCCCGGCATCCCCTTGCCGGACGCCATCGCGGACATCATCTTGCGGGCCTCGAAGAACCGCTCGACCAGCCCGCTGACGGTCGCCACCTCGGTCCCGGAACCCTTCGCGATCCGGGCCCGACGGGAGCCGTTGATGATGTTCGGGTCGTTCCGCTCGGCCGGGGTCATCGAGTGGATGACCGCCTCGATCCGGTCGATCTCGCGCTCGTCGAAGTTCTCCAGCTGGTCCTTGAACTGGTTCGCGCCCGGCAGCATGCCGAAGATCTTGGTCAGCGGGCCCATCTTCCGGACCGACTGCATCTGGGCGAGGAAGTCGTCCAGCGTGAAGTCCTTGCCGCCCTTCTTCTGCAGCTTGGCCGCGGTCTTGGCGGCCTCCTCCGCGTCGAAGGTGCGCTCGGCGGACTCGATCAGGCTCAGCACGTCGCCCATGCCGAGGATGCGGGACGCCATCCGGTCGGGGTGGAAGACGTCGAAGTCCTCGAGCTTCTCGCCGTTGCTGGCGAACATCACCTGGCGGCCGGTGACCTGCGCGATCGAGAGCGCGGCACCACCCCGGGCGTCACCGTCGAGCTTGGACAGCACGACACCGTCGAACCCGACGCCGTCCAGGAAGGCCTGCGCGGTGGTGACCGCGTCCTGACCGATCATCGCGTCGACGACGAACAGGATCTCGTCCGGGCTGACCGCGTCACGGATGTCCGCGGCCTGCTTCATCAGCTCTTCGTCGACACCCAGCCGGCCGGCGGTGTCGACGATGACGACGCTGTGCTGCTTGGTGCGAGCCTCGTCCATCGCCTTGCGGGCGACGTCGACCGGGTCGCCGACACCGTTGCCGGGCTCCGGCGCGTACACCGGTACGCCGGCGCGCTCGCCGACCACCTGCAGCTGGGTGACCGCGTTCGGCCGCTGGAGGTCCGCGGCGACCAGCATCGGGGTCTGGTGCTTGGTCTCCTTCAGCCACTTGGCGAGCTTTCCGGCCAGGGTGGTCTTACCCGCACCCTGCAGACCGGCGAGCATGATCACCGTCGGCGGCCGCTTCGCCATCCGCAGCTCGCGGGTCTCGCCACCGAGGATGTTGACCAGTTCCTCGTTGACGATCTTGATGACCTGCTGCGCCGGGTTCAGCCCGCCGCGCACCTCGGCCCCGGAGGCGCGTTCCTTGACCGCCGCGATGAACTCCCGCACGACGGGCAGCGCGACATCGGCCTCCAGCAACGCGACCCGGATCTCCCGGGCGGTCGCGTCGATGTCGGCGTCGGTCAGCTTGCCCTTGCCCCGCAGGTTCTTGAACGCGGTGGAGAGCCGGTCGGAAAGCGTGTCGAACACGAGAAACAGTCCGTTTCCTCGAAGCGATGAACTCCCCGAGTCTACCGGCCGCCCAGATACCCTCGCGCCCGGTTGACAGAGTCCGCGGGGGCCGAAAGGATCTAACCGATCGGCGATCGTTGAGAGGTTAGGAGGGGCCGATGGAGAAGGACCTCGTGGTGGTGGACGGACCGTCCAATCTGGGGTTACGGCCGCCGGCGGAGGGGACGGTGCCGGGGTGCTACAAGCTGGCCGGGGCGCTGCGGGACCAGGGCCTGGTTCGGCGGATCGGCGCCGCGGACGGCGGGTACGTGACGCCGCCTCGGTACGACCGGGCCGGATGGCAGCCGGGCGACGGAGTGTTCAACGCCGGGGCAATGGCGTCGTACACGGTCAAGCTGGCGGATCGGCTGGAGGCGCTGATCGGCGAGAACAAGTTCGTGGTGCTCCTCGGTGGCGAGTGCAGCAACCTGCTCGGGCCGGCGTTGGCGTTGAAGCGGCGCGGGCGGTACGGCGTGGTGTACCTCGACGGGCACTCGGACTTCCGGACCGTCGACAACTCGCCGTACGTCGGGGCCGCCGGCGGTGAGGCGTTGGCGCTGGTCACCGGCCGGGGCCAGGCGGACCTGACCGATCTCGAAGGGCTCGGGCCGTACACGCGGGACACCGACGCGGTACTGCTCGGGATCCGCGCGGACGACGAGTACGTCGGCGACGTCGAGAAGGCCGGCGTCCCGGTCTGGCCGGCCTCGAGGATCGCTGCCGATCCGAGCGCGGCCGCCCGAGGAACCCTGGAGCACCTGGCCGAGCTGGACGGGTTCTGGGTACATCTGGACGTGGACATCCTCGACGCGGCGATCATGCCCGCCGTCGACAGTCCGGACCCGGGCGGCATCGACCACGACCAACTGCGGGCACTGCTCCGGCCGCTGCTGGCGTCGCCGAAGTGCGTTGGGATCGACATCGGCATCTTCGATCCCGACCTCGACCCCGACGGCACTTACGCCGCAGAACTCACCGACACACTGGTCGCTGCGCTCAGCTGAGCTAGGCCTCCCAGACCAGCTCTTGGCCGTGAGGTGCGGCACGGCCGAGTACCCGGCGTTTTCCGTCCGGCCAGGTTTGGAGGTCGACGCGGTACTCCCAGCCGGTCGCACCGCGGTCGTGCGTGATCACCTGGTGCGGTTCGAGCCGCAGGTGGGCCAGCGGTGCGGACTCGGTGGCCTGCCCGCCGAGTTCCTGCAGGCGCGCCTCGATCGCGGAGCGGTCGGTCCGGCGGAGGTACTGCCACATGATCGAGTGCCAGACGACGGTGACGTGCCCTTCCGACAGCTCCAGCGCGTTCAGGAACGAGACGGCGTCCTCCCGTCGTACGTCGGCCGGCACGTCCCGCGCGACCTTCAACGCACCGCGGAGCCGCTCCAGGCGATCAGACATGTCGGGCCACACGTACGACGTCAGTGTGAGCGCACCGTCCGTCGTGAGCGGGTTCACCGGGGCGATGTCGCACCCCACCCGCTCGGCGATCCGTAGGTCCACCGACGGCACCTGCCCGGACCAGGCCGAGTCGAACACCACAGGACTGTCAGCTGGGCCGTACGACGCCCCGTCCGTCAGGTACCGATACTGGTCGGCGCGCAGGTTCAGACCGCCGCTGGCACCGATCTCGAACAGCCGCACCGGCAGCGGCACCGCTGCGACCAGGTGCAGCAGGCCGCCGTACAGCGCAGCCGACCGCCCTACCTCGTTCGTCTGCGGCGGCTGCGTCAGCAACGACCGCACCTCTCCCAGCCGCGACCGCAGGACCTGCTCGAACGCCTCCCAGCCGAGCACGGGGTCCCACGTCCCGCCGACGCTCGGGTAGAACGCCGCCAGCTCAGGCGCCGTACCGGACAGCACCATGCTGTGCACCGCGGCCAGCAACCGCAGACCGATCGCCTCGCCGAACGAACGACCGTCGTATCCGGCCAGTACTTCGACCGACACCCCGCCGACCTCGTAGTCGTCCACGAGCAGCCGGAGCACTTCGGCGTACATCGGGGACCCCAGGTCCTCGCAGGCGGTCGCTTGTCGCTGAAGAGCCTCTACAACATCCACGTAGCCGAGATTAGGGGGTGTCTGGTGGTTTCACGCCGTCGCGAGGAGATGCCGTGCCGAGTGCCCCGCAGTAGGCGTGAAACCACCAGACACCCCCTCAGAAGGTCAGGCGATCCAGGACTGACTTTGCGGTCGTCCGCGCGTCCTCGGACTCGAGAGGCGCACCGTGGCTGTCGGTGAGGTAGAAGACGTCCACACATTCCGCACCGAGTGTGCTGACGTGTGCTGAGCGGATGTCCGCACCAGTCGCGGCGATCGCCGCTGTGACGTCGTACAGCAGGCCCGGACGGTCGTGGGCACGCACCTGCAGCACCGTGGCTGTCTCCGACGCGTCCGGCAACAGGTCGACGCGACTCGCGACCCGAGCGCGCGACGAGTCCCGCGCGGCAAGCCGCCGTACGACGTCGGCCGAGTCACGCAGCGCCACCGCGAGCCGGTCCCGCAAGCGCACCGGATCGGGAGGCGATCCCGCTACGGTCCACTGCGAGATGCCCAGCCCGTCCACGGACGTGATGACCGCGGACCGGACCGCGAGCCGCTCCACCGCGAGTACGGCGGCAACGGTCGACAGCGTCCCCACTTGATCGGGTACGGCGACGTTCACTCGCAGGTCGCCGTGGTGGTCGGACACGGTGACGCCCAGCCGCCCCACGCCAACCACCTGGTGCAGCACGGGCACCGCAACCGGCGGCGCCTCGGTCCACATGCTCTCGCCACCACCGGCTAGCTCACCACGCACGCGCCGGCACAGCTCACCCACCAGCCGCATCCGCCACGGCGACGACGCGGCCGGACCGGCTGCCCGCGCGTCGGCGTACGTCAGGGCCTCCAGGAGGTCCAGGGTCTCGGTGCTGCGCACGATGCCGGCGACCATGTCCACGGTCATCGGGTCTTCCAGGTCTCGCCGTGTGGCGACCTGCGCGAGCATGAGGTGCTGACGAACCAGCAGAGTGATGGTGTCGGCGTCGGCCTCGCTGAAGCCGATGCGACGGGCCACCCGGGCCGCGATGGCCGCTCCGGTGACGCTGTGGTCGCCGTCGAGCGCCTTGCCCAGGTCGTGCAGCAGAGCAGCGACCAGCAACAGGTCAGGTCGGCGTACGTCGCGCACCATCGCGGACGCTTCGACGCAGGTCTCCAGCAGGTGCCTGTCCACGGTGAACCGGTGGATCGCCGACTGCGGCGGCCGGAACCGTACGGCGTCCCACTCGGGCAGGATCCGGGAGATGTACCCGGCCTGATCCAGCGCCTCCCACACCTCGAGCAGTCCGTTGCCCGCACCGAGCAGAGCGCACAGCAGCCGTCGCGCCTCCCCCGGCCACGGCTCTGGCAGGTCCGCGGCCGACGCCGCCAGCCGTGCGCAGACAGCAGGCGACAGCACGAGCTCACGGTCGGCAGCAACTGCCGCAGCGCGCAGTCCGAGCACCGGGTCGCGCTCCGGACGCGCGTCCGGCATCAGCACGACCTCGCCCTCGTGCTGGCCGACACCCTCGTCCAGTGCGAGCAGCAACGGCCCACCGCTCCGCTGACGACGCCTCGACCGCGGGGGCTTGGTCATCAAGCTCTCGACGCGCCGCCAGGACACGTCACATACGTGCGCGAGCGTCCGGCCCGTCGCGTACACGTGCCGCAGCAGCTCGTCCCGTCCCGACATCCCGAGCCCAGCCGCCACTTCACCGGCCACGTCGGCAACGAGCCTGTCGGTCGCGCGACCAGCCACCTCGTGCAGTGCGTCACGGACCTCGAGCAGGTCCCGCCGAGCCCGCTCCAGCACAGGGTGCGGCACGTCGACCAACCACGACGCCACCAAGGCCCGCAGTACGACGGCATCGCGCAGACCGCCGTACGCCTCCTTCAGGTCGGGCTCAGCGAGGTGCGCGAGCTCTCCGACCGTGGATGCCCGGTCACGGCACGCCTGCGCCAGTCCGGGCATCCGGGACCGCGCCGTACGTCGCCAGTCGGCCATCAGCACCGACCGCAGTTGCAGGGTCAGGTGTGAGTCGCCGGCGACATGCCGCGCGTCCAGCAGCCCCAGGGCCACGCGGTCGTCGTCCGCCGCGGCCTGTCGCGCCTCGGCCAGCGTGCGGACGCTGTGGTCGAGCTTGGTCCTCGAGTCCCACAGCGGGTACCAGATCTGGGCCGCCAGCTCGTCGATCCGCGGGTACCCCTCGGCGTGCACGAGCATCACGTCGAGGTCGCTGTACGGCGACAGCTCCTCACGCCCGTAGCCGCCCACCGCAACCAGGGCGACGCCCTCGGTAGGTACACCGAGGGCGTCACAAGCCTTTGCGAGCAGCAGCTGCAGCAGCGCGTCGGCCTCTTCGGCACGACCGCGCCGCTGCTCTGCTCGATCAACCATCTAGAGTGCGTCTCCGTCGAGTTCACCGGTGCGGACCCGGACGATCGTCTCGACCGGGGTGACCCAGACCTTGCCGTCGCCGATCTTGCCGGTCTGGGCGGCCTTCACGATGACGTCGACCACGTCCGCGCTGTCACCGTCCTCGACGACCACCTCGAGCCGCACCTTCGGCACCAGGTCCACCTCGTACTCCGCGCCACGATAGACCTCGGTGTGGCCCTTCTGCCGGCCGTAGCCGCTCGCCTCGGTGACCGTCATGCCGGTGACGCCGAACGTCTCCAGCGCGGCCCGGACGTCGTCGAGCTTGTGCGGCTTGACCACCGCGGTGATCAGCTTCATGCCTTGACACCTTCCTTCTCCGAGGCCTCAGTGGTGCCATTCTCCGTCTCGGCCGGGGCCGGACGGGCCGACAGCGCGCCGCGCAGACCGGACGAGCTGAGGTAGTCGTACGCCGTCTCCGCGTGCTCGACCTGGTCGACACCGGTGACCTCGTCGTCCTCCTTGAGCCGGAAGCCGATGGTCTTGTCGATCAGCTTGCCGAGGATGAACGCGATCGTGAAGGAGTAGAGAGCGACCACCACGTTCGCCAGCGCCTGCTTGCCGAGCTGGGACACTCCACCGCCGTAGAAGAGGCCGTTGACCGCGGACGGCGCCGCCTCCGAGCCGAGCAGACCGATCGCCAGCGAGCCGAACAGACCGCCGACCAGGTGGACGCCGACCACGTCGAGCGAGTCGTCGAAGCCGAGCTTGTACTTCAGCGACACCGCGAAGGCGCAGATGGCACCGGCGAACAGGCCGAGGATGATCGCGCCGACCGGGGTGACAGCACCACAGGACGGGGTGATCGCGACCAGACCGGCGACCGCACCGGACGCCAGGCCCAGCGTGGTGGCCTTACCGTGCGTGAGCCGCTCGACGATCAGCCAGCCGATCACCGCGGCAGCGGTGGCGACCTGGGTGTTCACGAAGGTGACAGCTGCGGTGGTGCCGGCACTCAGCGCGGAGCCGGCGTTGAAACCGAACCAGCCGAACCACAGCAGCCCGGCGCCGAGCAGCACCAGCGGCAGGCTGTGCGGCCGCATCGGGTCCTTCTTCCAGCCGATCCGCTTGCCGAGCACGATCGCCAGTGCGAGCGCGGCAGCACCGGCGTTCACGTGCACCGCCGTACCGCCGGCGAAGTCGATCGCCTTCAGCTTGTCGCCGATCCAGCCGCCGTTGCCGTCGTCGAGGAACCAGACGGAGTGCGCGACCGGGAAGTAGACCAGGCAGGTCCAGCCGACCACGAACGCGATCCAGCCGCGGAACGTGGCCCGGTCGGCGATCGCGCCCGAGATCAGCGCGGGGGTGATGATCGCGAACATCAGCTGGAAGGCGACGAAAGCGAGCGTGGGCGTCGTCCCGCTCACCGCCTCGGGTGCGAGCAGGCCCTTCAGCCCGACTTCGGAGAAGTCTCCGATCACGTGCCCGTTGTCACCGGCGAATGTCAGCGAGTAGCCGACCACCACCCAGAGGATGGTGACGACGGCGATGGTGACGAAACTCATCATCATCATGTTCAGCACGCTCTTCACGCGCACCATACCGCCGTAGAAGAAAGCCAGGCCCGGGGTCATCAGCATCACCAGGGCGGCACTGGCCAGAACCCAGGCGGTATCGCCGGCGTTGATCTCCATCAACGTCATCCCTTCCATCGAACTGGGGGTGACCGGCGTCCTCAGTCGGGAGGTCTCCACAACGCCGGGGAGCCCGCCGCTCGGCCACACCGCACACGGTGTCGGCGCGCCGTTTCAGCCGATCGGTCCGTTTGTTTCAGGCATGTGACAAAGCGGGCTCCCAGGTGACATCGAGGTGACATGACTCACCGAAGGCCGACTTGTGGCACTCTGGCCTGGACCACACGGGCCCGCAGCCGCGCCACTGCACCCGTCCGAGCTGGGGAACGACGAAATGGAGCCGAACCACGGGGTGAGGCCGCGCCGCGGCAGACCACGGGACCCGGAAGCGGAGCCAAGGATCCGCAGGTACGCCGTGCAGTTGCTGCTGGAGCGGGGATTCGAAGGAATGACGGTGGACGACGTCGCCGAGGCCGCGGGGGTCGGCAAGGCGACGATCTACCGGCGGTGGGCCAGCAAGGAGCTGCTCGCCAACGACGCGATGGCCGATTTGTTCGATCTGGAGATACCGGACGCGGACACCGGTTCGATCGCGGGTGACCTGCGCCAGGTCTACCGCGTCGCGCTGGCGTTCGCGAACAGCGAGTACGGCCGGGCGATGATCCGCCTGGCGGTCTCGGAGGCGAACCGCGACGAGCGGTCCGCCGCGATCTATCGAGGTGTTCTCGAGCGCCGGATCGAGCTCACCCGGCAAGCACTCGAACGCGCGCGGGCGCGTGGCGAACCGATCAAGAGCACCGCGGACCCGGTGCTGATGGTCGAGTGGATGGCCGGGGTGTTCGTGATCCGAGCCCTGACCGGACAGCCGATGCCGCCGCCCGAAGACGCCGATCGCCTGGCCGACGTCACACTGCGCGCAGTACTCGAGGTGCCTGTCTCAGAGCCGTAGTCCGGGGCCCAGAGCCACCTGGTCCACGCGCATCTCGGTGACGCGCCGGACCCGTCCGGTCTCGAGGTTCCAGGCCAAGACCCAGCCGTGGACCCGGAACAGCACGTTGCTGTCGTCGTACCAGCCGAGTACGACGCAGCAGCCTGCCTCACGCACGAACGGACGATCCCCCGCCCCCTCGAAGGTCGGGGGATTGTCCTGTGGCTCCCCGAGCACCAGCAGCCGGCTGGGCAGCGTCCGCAGTGTGGAGATCGCTGCCACCACCTGAGGCTGCGAAACCCTCGTCGGGACCTCCGGGAGGTTCTCCGCGATGAAGACGCGCGCCGCGGCGGTGTTCGACGACATCGTCTGGCCCTGCCACGACCGGACCGGCAGGGTGAGCGGACTGTTCTCCATCCACCGGCCGTTGAACAGGTACCGCATGACGGAGCCGGTCTGGATCCGGTACGGCGACGTGGCCTCGTCCGGATCGTTCGTAGCGGAGACCTGGACCACCGCCTGCTCTCCGTCACCGCCTTCTCCGACGACCACCTGGTACGCGGCACCTGACCCGCTGACCAGCACGCGCTGCTCGTCCTGCACCCAGGACACGCTGCGGAACTCACGGCCGCCAGGCAGGGGGAAGTGCGAGATCTCGGCCGTCGTCGCATTCACCGTGATCAGCTCACCCGGCTGAGGGAACGCGACGATCCGGCCGTACGGAGAGACCGCTCCCGCGCTGAGCGGCGACTCGCCGCCGACCGGGACCAGGCCGATGTCGGCCTGAGCCCACGACCCGTCCTCGCCGAGCAGCACCGGTGCGTAGCGGTCGCCCTGCTTCACCAGAACGACGGCCGCGACGCTGTCCAGGGTGTGCTTCGCCAGCGGACGCACCTTGTCCGGTAGCTCGAGCCGATCGCCGAGCGGCGTCTCGAGCCGGTCGAGGAAGCGTTCGCTCCCGGGCGGTGGCGCGACCCAGAAGTCGATCCCGCTGATCTTGCCGGAGGCCTCGACGTACCCGGGCGGATTCGGCGGGGGTGTGATGTCGGCGTTGCCCGACGTACCGACCTCGATCAGGATCGAGGCGATGATCGCCCCCACGATGAAGGCGATCACGCCGAGTACGACGAGCCGACGCCGACGGCGGCTTGATTGCACACCGGCTGCCCACGCTGCGTCTGCCAGATCGGGCTCCGGCAGCCGGTCGGCGGCTTGGACCAGCAGGGGCTGGACGTCTTCCCGTCTCATCGGGCATCACGCCAGTCGCCCGCGCCCAGCGCGCTACGGAACCGGCCGAAGGCGCTCATGCCGTGAGCGTGGACGGCTGTGTGCGAGAGGCCGAGCAGCTCGGACACCTCGAACTCGGTCAGCTCCTCCAGGTGCAGCAGCACGAACACCGTGCGTTGTGCAGGCGTCAGCTCGGCCAGTGCACGCTTCACCTGGTCGTCCTCGTCCGGAAACGGTTTCGCCCGGTTCCACGGCCGCATGGCCGGCTGGTAGAGCAACCGCTGAACGAAGGCGTCCGGGTCGTCCACCCGGGTCCAGCGCACGGACAGCTGCGTGAAGGCGCGCAGCAGTAGCTCTTCGGCTCGGTGCAGGTCGCCGTACACGAGGTACGCCGTACGGAGCCATCTGCCCTGCCGCGCATCGACGAACGAGGCGAAGTCCGGGTCGACCGTGTCGTGCATCCACCCTCCCGGCCTCTATTCAACTCCTCAACTACTGCGCGCTGCTACAGCCAGACGCGTCTCTTCCGAGATCAGATCGAAGTTGATACCGGCTCCGGCCATCAGCCCGGCCGCCGCGGACGGCATGACCTGCGCCATCGGATTGCTGACGTTGCCGGCGGCGAAAACGCCAGGGACCTGTGTGGCGCCCATCCCGTCGACCTGGATCGCAGTACCGACCTCTACTCCGTTCGCCTCGACCAGAGTGGCCTCCAGGCCCAGGTCTGCCAGGAAGCCGGCACGCGCACGGATGGTCGTCTGAATCGCCAGTGCCTGGCGCGGAACGACCTTCCCGCCCTCCAGCCGCACACCGGTGATCCGGCCGTCGGTGATCTCGACCTGCTCGACCTTCCCTTGTACTACGGCGATTCCACGCGCAGCCAGCTCCTCCCACTGCTCCTCGGTCGGCTCCGGCGCAGTGTGCAGGAACAACGTCACGTCATCACTCAGCTGCCGGAAGAGCTGCACCTGGTGCATTGCCATGGAGCTGGTCGCCAGCACGCCGATGGCCTGGTCCTGCACCTCCCAGCCGTGGCAGTACGGGCAGTGCACCACGTCCTTCCCCCAACGCTCCGCCAGCCCAGGTACGTCGGGCAGCACGTCAGTCAGCCCTGTCGTCACCAGCAGCCGCCTGCTCCGGTACGTCGTACCGTCGGCCAGCTCGACCGTGAACCCCTCGTCGTCGCGCGACGCAGTGGTCACTGTGCCGTCCAGGAACTCACCGCCGTACCCCTGCACCTCCTGGCGGCCGAGGGCGTAGATCTCTCCGGGCGGTACGCCGTCACGGGTCAGGAAGTTGTGGACGCCGTCGGCGGGCGCGTTGCGCGGCGTACCGTCGTCGATCACCAGCACCGACCGGCGGAACCGGGCCAGCGCCAGCGCCCCGCTCAGCCCGGCCGCGCCGCCGCCGATCACGATCACGTCGTACTTCGTCATCTCTGCACTCCATGCTCTCGAGGATGTGCTTCGAGGATGCGTGGTGATTTTCATTTTCGACAAGTAGTGTTGCCGGTATGGCAAACGACGAGGACGTCCTCGAGTCGGTCGGTCCGCGGCTGCGGGCGCTCCGGACCGAGCGCGGCACCACGCTGGCCCAGCTGTCCGAGACGACCGGCATCTCGGTCAGCACGCTGTCCCGGCTGGAGTCCGGACAGCGCCGGCCGACGCTCGAGCTGCTGCTGCCGCTGGCCAGGGCGCACCAGGTGCAGCTGGACGAGCTGGTGGACGCACCGCCGACCGGAGACCCGCGGATCTACCAGAAGCCGATCAAGCGGCACGGCACCATCCACATCCCGCTGAGCCGGCGACCGGGCGGCTTGCAGGCGTTCAAGCAGATCCTGCCGGCCGGCTACCCGGGCAACGACGTGGTGCAGAAGACCCACGAGGGCTACGACTGGTTCTACGTGCTGTCGGGCCGCATCCGGCTGAAACTCGGTGACCAGGACTTCATCGTCAAGGAGGGTGAAGCGGTCGAGTTCGACTGCCGAGTGCCGCACTGGTTCTCCAATCCGGGCCCTGGACCGACCGAGGTGCTATGTCTTTACGGCCCGCAAGGGGAGCGGATGCACGTCCGAGCTCGCACGACCTGAGGAGAGACCTAGTGAGCGTTGCGTTGTTCACGCTGGGCGGGACCATTTCGATGGCCGGTACCCATCGCCTGACCGGTGACGACCTGACCGCGGCGATGCCGGGGCTGCGCGAGCTCGGTCATCCGGTCGAGGTCCAGGACATCGAGAAGGTGCCCAGCGCCAACCTGACGGCCGCCAAGCTGCTCGAGGTCGTCGACGCCGCCTCCAAGGCCGTCGCCGCCGGGGCCGTAGGCGTCGTCGTCACCCAGGGAACCGACACCCTGGAAGAGAGCTCCTTCCTCGCCGACCTGGTCTGGCCGCACCCGCAGCCGCTCGTATTCACCGGTGCGATGCGCAACCCGACGCTGGCCGGTCCTGACGGCCCTGCGAACCTGCTGGCCGCGCTGCGCGTCGCCTGCTCCCCCGCGGCACGTGACCTCGGCGCACTGGTCGTCTTCAAGGAAGAGATCCACGCGGCCCGCTGGGTGCGCAAGACGCACAGCACGAGTACGGCGACGTTCGTCTCACCGAACACCGGTCCGATCGGGCATGTCGTCGAAGACCAGGTCCGCGTACTCACGCGTCCGCTGCGGCTGGACGGCGTACAGGGCAGTGCTGAGCCCGCCGAGCTCGACAACATCCGCGTCGCGCTCTACACCGTCACACTCGACGACGACGGCCTGCTGCTGCAGGGCCTGGCCGACACACACCAGGGGCTCGTCGTCGCCGGGTACGGCGTTGGGCACGTGCCTGCTGCGCTGGCACCCGTTCTCGGCGAGCTGGCGACCCGGATGCCGGTGGTGCTCACGTCACGCACCGGCGCCGGCTCGATCGTCCGTAACACGTACAACTCCCCCGGCTCGGAGACCGACCTGCTGCAGCGCGGCCTGATCGACGGCGGGTTCCTCGACCCGTACAAGGCACGCGTGCTGCTCCGGCTGCTCCTGGCAACAGACGACGACCTCGCTGCGGGGTTCGCGCAGTACTGCTAGTTCCTCACCAGGAAACGCCACTCGGGCTACGGACGGGTGTAGGTCAGGGCGAGGTTGCCTTTCGGGAACGACTTCACATCGACCAACCTCAGCCTCGTGAACTCGGTGAACAGCGGCCCGCCGTCGCCGTGCGCGACCGGGTTGACCAGGAGGTGATACTCGTCGACCAGGTCGGCCCGTACGAGCGACTGCGCGAACCGCACGCCGCCGTGCGCGAGGATCGGACCGCCGTCTTGCGCCTTCAGAGCCTCGACCTCTGTGACGAGATCACCGGAGCAGACCGTGGTCGTCGCCCAGGGCGTGTCGATCGGTCTCCGGGAGAAGACGACCTTCGGGATCCGGTTCATCGCCTCAGCCTCGGGGCCGTCCTGGAAGGGCCAGTGGCCGGCCATGTCCCGGTACGCCTGGGACCCCATCGCGTGCACACCGGCGCTGCCGAGCACCTCGGCCATGTGAGCGACGAACTCCTCGTCCTCGTCGTACTCGAGAAAGAAGTCCTCTGGCACACCAGCCGGCGGCGAACCATACCCGTCGAGCGACAGGCCGTAGCGGAGAATGAGCGGTCGCATAGGAAAGCTCTCCTTGATCCTCGGTGCGCCAGAAGGCGCCGTTCGCTCCTGCGACGAAGAGTCTGCCCAAAACCAGACAGTTCGGCTGGATCTCTTCACGAATCCCGCGCGCAAGACACTGGTCTCGTGCTTCTGACTCCCGCGCGATAAGTCGAGCCGTCGAGCGGTCGAGCCGTCGTTCCGTCCGTCCCGCTGTCCGGAGCCGGCTCCGGCCAGCGGGGCACCTCGGGCGCCGGTGGCCACATTGGGCACCGGTCAACCGTGTTCCGCGGCGAATTTTGGTTGACCCGTGCTCAAGGTGATCACCGGCACCCACTGGGGATCCCGCGCGGGCGGGTGCGGGGAGTGCAGCAGCCGGTTCTGGGTGGGCAATCCTCCCCAGACCCGGCGTCGCCGACAAGGCCGCTGACACCGGTGCATCGCGGCGGGGCCAGGCCAATGTGCGGTGCCGCCAGGCCAATGCGAGGGGTTGATCCCTCACATGGTGCCCAGCGCAAGAACAACCCGACCCACGCACACCAGCACCAGCACCAGCACCAAACGTTCCGCAATCCACGAATCCAGACCTTGCCGCGCGAATCGCAGACACAGCACTACCGTCCAGAGCCGGACGTTCGCGACACGGGCCCGGAGCAGCCGCCCGCGCCGGCAAGTGCAACAGGGGGCGTGTGGGGAGTTCTGCCCTCCCGAAGCGGGCAGTAGCACTCCCCAGACCTGGCGGAAAGTCTCCCCAAACCGGTTTGGGGAGGAGCGGGACCGAGGAGGGCTGGTTCGGGGAAGCCGGTTCCAGCCAGTGTCAGTGCGTGTCAGCGCGTGTCAACGCCGTCCCGAATTTCGCCGCGAACTTCCGGCTCAAGACGCTAGGTCACTTCCGGCTCAGGACGCTAGGTCAGCGACGCGGCCTTGGTCATCAGGTAGTCGCGTTCTGGCAGGCTCGTCGTACCGCGGGCCGCCGCCCGGAAGTGCTCGGCGGCGGTCTCGTGGTCGCCGCGCATCTCGTAGAGGTGTCCGCGGGTGGCGTCGAGCCGGTAGTGGCCGGCCAGTTCGTCGTCCAGCGGTGCGAGGAGCTTCAGGCCCGCGTCCGGTCCGTCCACCATGGCCGCGGCGATCGCGCGGTTGAGCTTCACCATCGGGTTCCCGGACAGGTCCTCGAGGAGGCCGTACAGCCCGAGGATCTGCGGCCAGTCGGTGTCCTCGGCGCGGTCCACCTCGTCGTGCAACGCCGCGATCGCTGCCTGGATTTGGTACTCGCCCAGCGGAGGCGTGCCGAACGCCTCGACCGCGAGTGCGACGCCTTCTGTGATGGCGTCGTGGTCCCACAGCGACCTGTCCTGCTCAGCCAGCGGGATGATCTCCCCGCCCTTACCGGTCCGCGCTGCGCGCCGGGCGTCGGTCAGCAGCATCAGAGCGAGCAGCCCGGTGACCTGTCCGTCGGGCAGCTGAGTCCGGACGGCGCGAGTCAGACGAATCGCCTCACTGGAGAGGTCGCTGCGGTGCAGCTCTGGGCCACTGGTGCTGGTGTAGCCCTCGTTGAACATCAGGTACAGCACGTGCAGCACGTTGCGCAGCCGGTCCGGGTCGGCGTCCAGCTCGAAGCTGGAGCCCTTGAGCTTCGACTTCGCCCTGCTGATCCGCTGCGCCATCGTTGCCTCCGGCACCAGGTACGCCGTGGCGATCTCGGCCGTGGTGAGGCCGCCGACCGCCCGCAGGGTCAGGGCGATCGCCGAGGCCGGTGTCAGCGTCGGGTGACAGCACAGGAACAGCAACCGGAGCGTGTCGTCGTACTCCTCGACCTCGCCGACCGGTACCTCCCGCAGCGCCGCCCGCTCCTCGCGGCGCCGACGGGCCTGCTGCTGGCGGACCTCGTCGATCAGCCGCCGGGAGGCCGTTTGGATCAGCCAGCTCTTCGGATTGTCCGGCCGGCCGTCCCGCGGCCAGGTGGTGGCTGCCGCGAGCAGTGCCTCCTGGACCGCGTCCTCGGCCGCGGCGAAGTCACCGGACCAGCGCACGACGGCACCGAGGACCCGCGGCGTCAGCTCCCGCAGCAGGTCCTCGAGCTCGCCGTCCGGTTCAGAAGTCGTGGAGATCGGCATCCGACTCCATCACGCGGCGGACCTCGATCGGTTGCTCGATCGGCACGCCGCCCGGACCGGGTGCGGCCGACTGCCACGCCGCGATCTCGTAGGCCCGCTCCTCCGACTCCACGTCGATCATCGTGTAGCCGGCCAGGACCTCCTTGGACTCGGCGTACGGACCGTCCGTCAGCACCGGCGCGGTCACGCTGGCCGCCCGCACCACCTTGGCGTGCGACGGCCAGGTCAGCCCCTGGACCTCGACCAGCTCGCCGCTCTGCCGTAGTCGCTCGATGCCCTCGCCGAGGTGGTCCATGTGGGCCTTCATGTCGGCCTCGTCCCACTCCAGCATCGGGGTCTCGCAGTTGCCGCCGTCCATGTTCATCAACAGCATGAACTTGGTCATGTCATCTCCTCCTAGTAGAGCCTTTACCCGGGAGACGGAGCTGATCGGGGCTTCTCTACATCAGTCCAGCCATCAATCCAGCAGAGCGTCGACGAATTGTTCGGGCTCGAACGGGGCCAGGTCGTCCGGACCCTCACCGAGGCCGACCAGCTTGACCGGTACGCCGAGTTCGCGCTGCACCGCGATCACGATGCCGCCCTTCGCCGTACCGTCCAGCTTGGTCAGGACCAGCCCAGTGACGTTGATGACCTCTGCGAACACGCGGGCCTGGGTGAGGCCGTTCTGACCGGTGGTGGCGTCGATGACGAGCAGTACCTCGTCCACCTCGGCTGCCTTCTCGATGACGCGCTTGACCTTGCCGAGCTCGTCCATCAGACCGGTCTTGGTGTGCAGGCGGCCGGCCGTGTCGACCAGTACGACGTCGGCGTCCTCCGCGATGCCTTCCTTGACCGAGTCGAACGCGACGCTCGCCGGGTCGCCGCCCTCCGGACCGCGTACGGTGCGGGCACCTACGCGCTCACCCCAGGTCTGCAACTGGTCGGCGGCGGCCGCGCGGAAGGTGTCCGCGGCGCCCAGGACGACCTTCTTGTCCTCGGCGATCAATACGCGGGCCAGGCGGCCGACGGTGGTGGTCTTGCCGGTGCCGTTGACCCCGACCATCAGCACGACGGCGGGCTGCCCGTCCTTGCGGCTCGCCTTGAGCGACCGGTCCAGCGACGGGTCGACCAGATCGATCAGCTCCTCGCGGAGGATCTCCCGGGCCTGTGCGGCGCCGACACCCTCGACGCGCATGCGGGTGCGCAGCTTCTCGACCAGCTCCTGCGTGGGCGCCACCCCGACGTCAGCGGTGATCAGCGTGGTCTCGATGTCCTCCCACGCCTCCTCGTCGAGCTTGTCGCGGGACAGCAGTGCGAGCAGGCCTTTGCCGAGGGAGCCCTGCGAGCGTGCCAGCCGGGCACGGAGCCGCACCAGCCGGCCCTGCGCGGACTCGGGCTTCTCGATCGTCGCGGTCGCCGCGGGCTCCGGTAGCTCGGTGTCCTCCAGCGTGCGGGTCGGGGTGTCCCGCGGTTCCTCCGCGTCCTCACCGACCTTCGGCTCGGCAGCCTCGGCAGCATCCTCGGCAGCAGCCTCGACGGCGGGCTTGGCGGCCTCCGCCGGCAGCTCGGCGCGGCGGCGCCGGGCGACGACCAGACCGGTGGTTCCGACGACCAGAACGACCGCGATCACCACGACGATCGTCAGCAGAGCCTGGTCGGTGAGCAGAGAAACGAGCAGTGAGGTCACGGTTCCCCATCTTGACAGACACCCGGCCCGCCGCCCGCATTTGTCACGTCAGGCAAACCAGTTGTCGCGGTACGTGAGGAGGCACCAACTCGGGGCGATGGGTGAGCAGGACCACGGTCCGGTCGGCCGCGGCGCCGAACACGTCGGCGAGCAGCGCCCGACCGGTCTCCTCGTCCAGGTGCTCGGTCGGCTCGTCGAGCACCAGTACGTCGCGATCGGCCAGCAGCAGCCGTGCGAACGCGAGCCGCTGGCGCTCACCACCCGACAACCGCGCACCGTGCTCCCCTACTAGAGTGTCGAGGCCTTCCGGCAGCTTCTCGACGAGCACCCCGAGCCGAGCCCGGTACAGCGCCTTCCACAGCTGCAGGTCGCTGGCACCCGGCTTCGCGAGCAGCAGGTTCTCCCGGATGCTCGTGTCGAACACATGGCTCTCCTGGGTCAGCAGCCCCACCACGGACCGCACCTGGTCGCCTTCGAGCCTGGTCAGGTCAACGCCGTCCAGCAGCACCTCTCCCCCGCGTGGCTCGAGAAAGCGGAGCAGTACCGAGGCCAGCGTGCTCTTACCCGAGCCACTCGAACCGGTGATCACCACACGGCTTCCGGCCGGCATGTCCAGGCTGAGTCCAGTGAGTACGTCGGCGCCGTCATACCCGGCTCGCAGCAGGTTCACCTGCAGGTCGCGTCCTGCTCGGAGAGGCAGCGGGCTGGTCGGCTCGGTGACCGGTGCGGGGGTGTCCACAAGTTCCTGCGCCCTGTCGAGAGACGCCCGTACCCGGATGGCCAGTTGGGCGGCAGCCGGGATTCCGCCGAGTACGTCGGCCAGAGCGAGCGGGGTGAGGACCAGTACGGCGAAGACTGCGCCGGTGATGTTCGCCGTACTGCCGAGGACCAGTGCGGCCACGCTGGCGCCGCCGACGCACAGGACGAGCAGGGCACTGCCAAGGCCGGCGCTCCAGGCGGACCGGCGTTCCGCGGCCGCCAGATGCGCGTCGCGGCGGCTGAAGTCGTCCAGCACAGAGTCGATCGCGTTGTAGGCGACTACGTCGGCTGCGGTGAGCAGGGACTCGGTGGTGGTGGCTGCGACGTCACCACGGGCACCAGCGAGGTTGCGCTCGGCTCTCTCGGCGGTGCGGGCCGTCAGCCACGGTACGACGGTGCACGCGATCAGGACTGCCAGCGCGACGGCGGCGCCAGCTGTTGGAAGCAATAGCGCGAGGAGACCGACTGTGGCGGCTGCTGTGACGGCTGCGACCGCAACGGGCAGGAGGACGCGCAGCCAGAGGTCGAGGACCGCATCCACGTCCAGCACTAGCCGGGCGAGCAGATCACCCTTCCGCTGCGAACCGAGTGGTGCGAGCTTCTCCAGACGCCCGGTGATGCGCGCACGGGTCTCCCCCAGCACCCGGTACGCCGCATCGTGCCCGACGAGCCGTTCGACGTACCGGAAGACGCCGCGCCCCACACCGAAGGCACGTACTGCCACGATCGGGACCATCAGCAGCAGCACGGGCGGTTGCGCGGACGCTGCCGTGATCAGCCAGGCCGAGGTTGCGAGCAACGCCACAGCCGACCCGGCAGCCAGGACGCCAAGCACCAGCGCCAGCAACAGCCGCCACATCACGGCACGCTGCGGGCGCGCCAACTGCAGGCTCTTCATGCGTTCACCAGCTCTCGGGTGCCTACGGTGACTGTGCGGTCGGCGGTGGTGATCAGGGTGGGGCGGTGGGCTACCAGGAGGACTGTGCGGCCGGTGGAGCGGAGGTTGGTGATGACGGCGGCTTCGGTGTCGGCGTCCAGGCCGGCGGTCGGTTCGTCGAGGAGAAGGACCGGGGCGTCGGTGATCAGCGCACGGGCCAGGGCAACTCGACGCTGTTGGCCGCCTGAGAGCTGCTGCCCTTGCTCCCCAACCGTCTTGTCCAACGGCAGTTCGCCGGCGCCCGCAGTGATGAGCGCCAAGCGAACCTCGTCGTCCGACGCATCCCGCCGACCCAGCCGCACGTTGTCGGCCACCGTCCCCAACCTCAGGCCAGGACGCTGCGGGACCCACGCGAACTGCCGGCGCCACTCCACCGGATCGAACTCGTCCGCCGCACTGCCTGCAGCAACGACCACACCGCGCTCCGGCTCCACAAACCCGAGCAGTGCGGCGAGCACTGTCGACTTCCCAGCACCACTCGGTCCGGTCAGTGCCACCACCTCCCCCGGCCGCAACTCCAGATCGAACCCCCGCAGCGCCGGCACGTCCCGCCCCGGGTAGGTCACCGTCACGTCGTACAGGTAGAGCGGACTCACCCGCAGATCAGGTACGTCGGTGCGCTCGCCACGCGCGGGCAGCGGTGTCTCAAGCACGCGGAACACCTCCTCGCTCGCCGCAACCCCGTCCGCACTCGCGTGGAACTGCATACCCACCTGTCGCAACGGCAGGTACGCCTCCGGCGCAAGGATCAGCACCATCAACGCAGTCTCGAGTCCGAGCTTTCCGTCAACCAGCCGAAGACCAACACCAACAGCGACCAAGGCGACCGACAGGCTGGCCAACAGCTCCAACGCGAACGACGACAGGAACGCGAGCCGCAAGCTCCCCATCGACGCAGCACGGTGCTGGTCAGTCACCCGTCGTACCGCGGACTCCTGCGACTTCGCGCGACCGAACAGCTTCAGGGTGGTCAGTCCGCCGACCACATCCGCGAAGTGGTGCGCCAGCACGGCCAGCGCGTGCTGACGTTGCCGACTGCGGGCCTGCGTCACCCAGCCGATCAGGGCCATGAAGATCGGGATTAGCGGCAGCGTGATCAGCACTGTGCCAGCAGCGATCAGGTCACCGGTTGCCATCCAGCCGATCACGCCCGCGGGCACTGTGGCCGCTAGGACGAGCTGCGGCAGGTAGCGGGCGAAGTACGGGTCCAGATCGTCCAGGCCCTTTGTGAGCAAGGTTGTCAGCGCACTGCTGCGTTCACCGCTCAGCCAGACTGGTCCGAGCTTCAGTGAGTGCTCCAGCACCTGCCGCCGCAGCGTGGACTTCACCGCGGCGGCAGCCCGCTGTGCGACCACCTCCTGCACCCACACCAGCAACGCCCGACCCGCAACGACCGCAGCCAAACCCCAGGCCACAGCAGTCACCGAGCTGCCTCGCAGTACGACGCCAGCGATGCCGTGAGCGAGCAGCACTGCCTGCACGATGATCAGCACACCGCTGGCGACTCCGATCAGTACCGACGCGGCCAGGAAGACCCGGGCGCCACGGGCCCGCTTCAGCAACCGCGGGTCAAGCGGCTTCATGCGACCACGACCCGCTTCCGGAACACCCAGTACGTCCAGCCCTGGTACAGCAGCACCAGCGGCATGAAGATCGCCGTGATGATCGTCATCACCTTCAACGTGTACGCCGACGACGCCGCATCAACAATCGTCAATGTTGATCCAGGATCAAGTGTTGACGGCATCACGTCCGGGAACAGCGCGACGAACAACGACACCACGGCCAGTCCGATCGCGAGCGTCGTACCGACGAAGGCCCAGCCCTCCCGGCGCACGAGGTTCGCGACCAGGCCGCCGGCGAACGCCACCACCGCGGCGACGGTCACGACGACCGAGACGGTGTCGCCACGCAACGCCTGCGCCCACGCGAGGAAGGCGATCATCAGCACCGCGGCGACAGCGCCGGTGCGGGTCGCGAGCCGGTTGGCGCGAACGCGCAGGTCACCGGTCGTCCGTAGCGCGAGGAAGATCGCGCCGTGCGTCACGAACACCGCGACGAAGGTCAGGCCGCCGAGCAGCGCGAACGGGTTGAGCAGTGTCCCGAGGCCGCCGACGTACTCATGCGAGGCGTCGAGCGGTACGCCGCGCACGATGTTGCCGAAGGCAACGCCCCAGAGCAGTGCGGGCAGTATCGACCCGGTGACGATCATCGCGTCCATCCGCGCGCGCCATACCGGCTCGTCGCGTTTGCCGCGGTACTCGAGCGCGACGCCGCGCAGGATCAGCCCCACCAGGATCGCGAACAGCGGCAGGTAGAACCCGCTGAACAGCGTCGCGTACCACTCCGGGAAGGCCGCGAAGGTGGCCGCGCCGGCCATGATCAGCCAGACCTCGTTCCCGTCCCAGACCGGGCCGATCGTGCTGATCGCGGCCCGGCGTTCCGGCTCGTTGCGGCCCAGCACGCGGTACAGCATCCCGACTCCGAAATCGAAGCCCTCGAGCACGAAGTACCCGGTCCACAGCGTCGCGATCGCGACGAACCAGACAGTCGTCAGTTCCATCACAGACCCCTCAGTACGCGTACGACAGTGGTTTGTCGGGCTGTTCCGGTGCCTCGTCAGGCGGTGCGTCCGTCCCGGCCAGCCCGCCTCGGATCGTCCGCAGCAGCAACTTGGTCTCGACCACCGCGAGGACGCCGTACAGCGCGGTGAACCCGACCAGCGACGTGATCACCTCGCCGCTCGTTGTACCGGGTGAGACACCCGATGCCGTCGGCAACAGACCGAAGACCAGCCACGGCTGCCGACCGGTCTCGGTGAAGATCCAGCCGAACGTGTTCGCCGCCAGCGGCAGCAGCGGCAACGGGGCCGCCAGCCAGACCAGCCAGCGGGCCGGAGCCCTGCCGCGGCGCGTGGTCCACAACAGCCAGAGCGCGACCGCGGCGGACGCCATCCCGACGCCGATCATCAACCGGAACGTCCAGTAGGTCAGCGGAATGTTCGGCTTGTACGACCCCGGTCCGTACAACTGCTCGTACGCGTCCTGCAACGAGTTGATCCCCTTCACCTCACCGTCGAAGTGCCCGGTGGCCAGGAAGGACAACAGGTACGGCACCTTGATCGAGAAGATCTCCTTCGAACCGTCCAGGGTCCCGATCGTGAACGCCGAGAACGACGCCGGCTTCTCGGTCTCGTACAGCGCCTCGGCCGCCGCCATCTTCATCGGCTGCACCTCGGTCATCACCTTGCCCTGCAGGTCCCCGCTGATCGCGACACCGGCACTGGCCACCAAGACGATCGACGCGCCGATCTTCAGCGCCGACCGGAACACGTCCCGATCCGTATCTGGCCGACGGACCAGGTGCCACAACGCGACACCGGCGACGAACGCGCCGCCGACCATGAACGCGGCGAAGATCGTGTGCGGGAAGGTGACCAGCACGACCTTGTTGGTCAGCACCGCCCACAGATCGGTCAGCTCCGCCCTACCCCGCTCGGGATTCACGCGGAAGCCGACCGGGTTCTGCATCCACGAGTTGGCCGCGAGGATGAAGTACGCCGACAACTGCGTGCCGAGCACCACCATCCAGATACATCCGAGGTGGACCAGGCGAGGGAGCCGGTCCCAGCCGAAGATCCACAGGCCGATGAACGTCGACTCGAGGAAGAACGCGAGCAGCCCCTCGAGCGCCAGCGGAGCGCCGAACACGTCGCCGACGAACCGCGAGTAGTCGCTCCAGTTCATCCCGAACTGGAACTCCTGGACCAGGCCGGTGACCACACCCATCGCGATGTTGATCAGGAACAGCTTCCCGTAGAACTTCGTCAGCCGGAGGTACTTCTCCTTCCCGGTCCGGTACCAGGCGGTCTGCAGGCCGGCGGTGATCGCGACCAGCGAGATCGTCACCGGCACGAAGAAGAAGTGGTACACGGTGGTGATCGCGAACTGCCACCGGGCCAGATCCAGCGTGTCCATCGGGAAGGCCTCCCAGCCATCTACGACGTGTCGTAGTAGATGCTAGCGCGGATCTACTACGACGTGTAGTTATACTGGTCACGTGGCGAGTGAGGAGAAGGGTCCACGCCCTCTGGGCGATCTGGAACGCCTGGTGATGGAGCAGCTCTGGGCGTCCCCGGCTGCGCTGACCGTGCGCGAGGTGCACGAGCAGCTGGCAGGCACGCGTGAGCTCGCCTACACCACCGTCATGACCGTTCTGGACCGGCTGGCGAAGAAGAAGCTGACCGAACGCGAGCGGGACGGCAAGGCCTGGCGTTACCGCGCCGCCGCGCCGCGCGAGGAGTTGGCCGCCGACCTGATGCGGGACGCACTCGACCGCGCGGGCGACCGCCGCGAGGCCCTGGTCCGTTTCGTCGGTCAGGTCTCCGACGAGGAAGCGGCGCTGCTCCGCGAGGCCCTGTCCAAGCTGGACGACCAGGAGCAGACGGGGTGACCACCCCGGTCCTGCTGGCCGTACTGGCGCTGGTACTCACCGGCCCGGCACCGGCGCTGCTGGCTCGTTCCGACTGGCCCTATCGGGTTCCCCGCGCCGCGGTCATCCTCTGGCAGGCGATCGCACTGGCCGCCGTACTGGCTGCGCTAGGTGCCGGTATCGCGTTGTCCTACTCGATCGCGGGTCGCCCTGGTGAACCACGGTTCGATCCGTCGTCGGTACGGGACCTGGTGGCGGCGGCGATCCTCGCGATGGTCGCACTGGTCGTAGTGCGACTGCTGTGGGCGATCGGACGAGTAGCGGTAGGTACTCGGGCACGGCGCAAACGGCACCGCGATCTGGTCGACGTACTGGCCACACCGGACGGGCTGATCCCAGGGCTGCGAGTGCTGGCGGAGGAGACGCCGCTGGCGTACTGCCTGCCGGCTCTGCGTGGAGCGCGGGTTGTCGTGTCCGTTGGCGCGCTGGACCGGCTGGACGACAGTGAGCTGAAGGCTGTCCTCGCCCACGAGCAGGCGCACCTGCGGGCTCGGCACGACCTGGTACTGGAGGAGTTCACCGCGCTGCACCACGCCTTCCCACGCTGGGTACGCAGCGACGTTGCACTGGAGCAAGCACGCACACTGGTCGAGTTGCTCGCCGACGACGACGCCCGCCGCCGCAACGGTCCACGTCCGCTGGCGCGCGCCCTGGTCGCGCTCGCCGGCGCACCCGCACCAGAGGCCGCCCTGGCCGCAGCGAAGTCCGCCACCGTCCTGAGAGTGCAGCGCCTGGCCGGCCCGGCGGCCAACGAGTCCACGCTGTCAGCAATCACGTACGCTGCCGCGGCCGCGCTCCTGATCCTGCCGACAATCACCATCGCCGCACCGATCGTCAAGGCGATCGTCGACGCGGTCAGTTAGAGGGTGTCTTGGAGCTCCGCGCAGTAGGCGCAGAGCTCCAAGACACCCTCTAAGCCGGCCGGTACCGCACCAGTACGCCGCCCGCACCCCACGGACGCGCCTCGATCAGCTCCAGGCCCACGGGCGAACCGCCGGACGGGAAGGCGCTCTTGCCCACCCCGAGCAGCACCGGGCAGATCCGCAGCTGCACCTCGTCGACCAGCCCGGCCCGCAGCAACGACTGGAACAGCGTGATGCTGCCCCACAGGATGATGTCCTTGCCGGTCTGCTCCGCCTTCAGCGCACGCACCGCGTCCAGGTCCCGGACCACCAGACCAGGCTCGTACGGACCCCAGGGCGCGCTGCCCAGCTTGGTCGACACCACGACCAGGCGCAGTGCGTTGAGCTTCTCGGCGATCGGCTCGCCGGCCGACGCCTCGGTCGGCCAGAACCCCGCGAACAACCGGTAGGTCTCGGCGCCCAGCAGCATCGTGTCGACACTCTCGAGCAGTTCGAGGTTGTCGGTGTCGGGATGCGAGCCGATGGCGTCGAAGAACTCCAGCCCACCGTCCGGCCCCGCCGCGTACCCGTCGAGGGTCACGTACTCCTGGAAGATCAGCCGCCTCATCCAGCGAGGCTACCCGAAATGTTTTCCCTCACCCCGTGCCACAGCCAGGAGCACGAGCCCCGACAGAACCAGCAGAACCACCATGGTGACGACGAATGTCAGCACTTCTCTCCCCGGATCCCCACACCCAACACACTGCCTGACGTACTCAGCGCCGCAAAAGTTCCCCGAACGCCTTGGCGATCTCGTCGACCTGCCACTCCAGCGAAGTCGGTGTCATCACCAGCTCGACCCACGACCACCCGGGTACGTCGGCAGGCTGCCACGGACCGCACAGCGCCTCGTGCGTCCGCTCCATCCGTTCGACGGCGGCGTACTCGATCGACTCGGCGGCGCGCGGCGCGTAGACCCGGAACGAGTTGGTGTGCGGCGGCTCCGGGAAGACGCGGAAACCTTCGCCCTGCAAGGCCGTTGCGACCTCCACGGCCCGCTGGTGCAGGTCGTCCATCAGCGGCAGGACCGTGCGGAGTCCGTGGCGCGCGGACACGGCGTACGGGAAGAGCGAGTACAGGTTGCCACCGAGACGCCGCTGCCACCGCCGTACCTCTGCGATGACGTCCTCGGGCCCGGCGAGCGCTGCACCGCTGATGCCACCCAGCACCTTGTAGAACGACACGTACACGGTCGACGCCAGCGCTGCGATCTCAGCGAGGCTGTGCCCCAGGTACGGCGTGCTCTCCCACAGCCGCGCACCGTCCAGGTGCAGCGGTACGCCGCGCTCCGCGCAGGACTCGGAGAACACGACCAGCTCGTCCCACGTCGGCAGTACGAACCCCGCATCGCGCAGCGGCAGCTCCAACGTCACCGCAGCCAGCTTGCCCGGGATCGCGGCCAACTCGTCCGGTCGCGGCTGACGCGGCTCTGACGTCAGCCGCTCGATCCGCAGATGGTGCACCTCTTCCAGCGCGTTCAGCTCGTGTACCAGCAGGTGGGCGAGCCCATGGACCGCCACCCGGCCGGTGCCCGCGCGGTCGGCGTACACGCGCAACACGCCCTGCTGAGCCAAGATGCCGGTCGGCAGGAACACCGCGGCCGGCTTGCCCAGCAGCTCGGCCACCTCCTGCTCCAGCGCTGCTACCTCGCCACCGTTGCCGTAGACATCGACGAGATCGTCTGTGGCGACGTCTGCAAGCTGCCGCAGCCGGTCGGCTGCCGGCACCCGCCGCTGGGACAGCCAGCGCTCACAGTTGTCCGCCGCGTTCTTCCGGCGCTCTCGCAGGTCCTCGGAGGTAGTAGCCACACCTCCATCCTCTCGTGCCCCGCAACGGCGTTAGATCGTGCCTAGATTGTCGCCGTCACCACGTGCTTTCCCTGCACGGTCCTGATCTCCACCGAACGCACCTGATCGGGCGGAACCAGCACACCGCCGCCGAACGCGCTCCCGCCCTTCGCAGCCTTCTCCGACACCAGCCAACTGCCCGCTACCCAGCGGGCGCCGGACTTGTCGGTGATGACCATCTCGCACTGGTCGCCGGCCTTCAGACCACTCACGTTTACTCGCACCCAGCTCCAGCCGGCCCGTGGCTCCACCGTGGCGGCCATGGAGGCGCCAGTGGTCGTGTCGGTAGTCGTGACCTGCTTGGAACCGGCGACAGGCTGGTCGGGATCCGGTGCGGTCGACCGGCCGAGTACGACTCCTCCGCCGAGCGCACCAGCCACCACGACGAACGCGGCCGCGATCAGCAACCAGCGGGAGCGCCGCTTCGGCGGGACCTCCACCTGGGGCTCGCGAACCTCCCGCAGCGTGCGCTGCAACAACAGGTCGCCACCCTCAGGCGGTCCCTCGAGGAACGCCTCCGGTGGAACCTCTCCCAGGAACTCCTTCATCTCGGTCAGCTCGGCCAGCTCCGCGCGGCACTCCGCACAGGTGGCCAGGTGCTCGTCGACGGCCGCTACCTCTGCCGGCTCCAGAGCACCGAGGGCGTAGGCGCCCAGCTCCGTACGGTCGTGCTCACTCATGGGACACCTCCGCTGCTTTCCCTGCCATCACCGCGCGCAGAGCTCGGAGGGCGTAGTACGAACGCGATTTCACGGTACCGGGTGGAACACCCAGCTCTTTGGCAGCCTCCGCCACGGACCGGCCGCGGTAGTACAGCTGCACGAGTACTTCGCGGTGCTCGGGCGACACCTTGTCCAGCGCGTCCATCACGACCATGGTGTTGACCACGGACTCGGAGTGGTCCCCTGTGACCGGCGGCCTGTCCACGACGTCCGCCACCTCGGTCGGGCGCACCGCACGAGCACGGGCCCGGTCGGTGACCAGGTTGCGCGCCACCGTCAGCAGCCAGCCCCGCACCGACCCTCTGCCGCTGGTGAGGTCGTCCGCGTGCTTCCAGGCCCGTAGCAGCGTCTCCTGTACGACGTCCTCGGCCGCGGCACGGTCTCCGGTCAGGCGGGTCGCATACGCGAGCAGGCTGCGGCCGTGCTCGGCGTACAGCGCACGGATCAGGGTCTCGGCGTCGTGCGGCCCTGGGTTGTCAGCCACCGACCGCACGATACCGGGATCAGCGGGCGCCCACACCACGGCGGCACCGGTCAGATCAGTAACCGTAGCCATTGCCGGAACCACCCGGCTTGGTGGTGATCTTCTGACCGTCCGCACCGACGACCCACCAGACACCGCCGACCGCCTGCCCCTTGGCCTCGCCGGCCGCGCTGTCAGTAGCGAACAGGTACAGCGGCAGCCCCTTGACGGCCAACTGCTTGCTGCCGTCCGCGCGGGTCACGGTGCTGACCAGGGACGCGTCGATGCCCTCCAGTTGCGGCGTGCCGTCACCAGCCGGCACCACCGGCCACTTGGCGAGGCAGTCGCCCGAGCAGTTCGACGTACCGGAGGTGTCCTTGTCGAACACGTACACGGTCCGTCCGTTGCCGTCGACAATGATCTTGCCGTAGTCGCCGACCGTCGCGGTCGCCAGCTTCACGGCGGCCGCGCCCGACGAACTGCTCGACGAACTGCTCGACGAACTGCTCGGCGCGGAGGCTGCCGGCGAGTCGTCGCTGCCGCATGCGGTCAGGCCGGACAGCCCCAGCACCCCAACGGCCAACCCACTCATCACACGCTTCACGACAGACTTCATCACAGGCTCCTCGGTCGGGTCCGAACGTCACCCGCCATACGTACGGATCCACCGACCGGTTCACAGCGCAGCGCTATTGTCGTCGGCATGAGCCATGAGATCCCCGCAGCGGTCCAGCGCGCGCTCGACGCGATCGACGCCGTGGACAACGACGCGTTCGTGGCGGCGTTCGCCGCGGACGGCTACGTGAACGACTGGGGCCGCGAGTTCCGCGGCCACGACCGGATCCGCTCCTGGAGCGACAACGAACTGATCGGCAAACGCGCCACGTTCACCGACACCCAGGTCACCGCCCCCGGCAACCCGCTGACGATCCTCACCCAGGTCGGCGGCGAAGGCTTCAACGGCCCGTCCCACTTCACCTTCGACGTGCAAGGCGACGCCCTGACCTCCATGACCATCACCGCCTGAGCCCCTGGCCCACCCGCGAGCAGTCCTGAACGGCTCGACGACCCGCTCGCTCTGCGCGTGCCAGCGTTGTGGGGAGCCCTCCCCCCACAATCGGGCAGCACCGCTCCCCAGTCCGCGTCGAAAACCTCCCCAAACCAGTTCGGGGAGGCTCCGCGCCCGCGTTGGGGGAGCCGCGCCCCCCGAATCTGGGGGACGATCCTCCCCAAACCAGTTTGGGGAGGGGGTGCGACGGACGGGCTCAGCGAGCAGCGAGCAGCAGGCGCGGGTGGCCGGGGTGTACGTGGCGGCGTGCGTGCCGTCCTGGGCATGTGCCGCGAGGTACAGGAGCGGGACGTTAAACCGGTTCGGGTTCGCGGATGCGTTGGGAGATGACGGCGGAGACGCCGTCGCCGCGCATCGTGACGCCGTAGAGGGCGTCGGCGACCTCCATGGTGCGTTTCTGGTGGGTGATGACCAGGAGCTGGCTGTTCTCGCGGAGTTCCTCGTAGATCTCCAGGAGGCGGCCGAGGTTGGTGTCGTCCAGCGCGGCCTCGACCTCGTCGAGGATGTAGAACGGCGACGGGCGCGCCTTGAACAGGGCGACCAGGAACGCGACCGCGACCAGCGAACGCTCACCACCGGACAGCAGCGACAGCCGCTTGACCTTCTTGCCCGGCGGCCGGGCCTCGACGTCGATCCCGGTGCCGAGCATGTCGTCGGGGTCGGTCAGCACGAGCCGGCCCTCGCCGCCCGGGAACAGCCGGCTGAAGACGTGCTCGAACGCGAGCTCGACATCCCGGTACGCCTCGGTGAAGACCTGCTCGACCCGCTCGTCGACCTCCTTGACGATGTCCATCAGGTCCCGCCGGGACTTCTTCAGGTCCTCGAGCTGCTCGGAGAGGAACCGGTGCCGCTCCTCCATCGCCTCGAACTCCTCGAGCGCGAGCGGGTTGATCTTGCCGAGCTGGTTCAAAGCACGCTCGGCCTGCTTGAGCCGCTTCTCGACCTTGGTCCGGTTGAACGGCTCTCCCTCGAGCTCCAGCGTGTCGTCACCGGTAGGCACCGGCGGCACCAGCTGGTCCGGTCCGTACTCCGTGACCAGCGCATCCACCTCGATACCGATCTCACCCAGCGCCTTCTCGTACAGCGCCTCCAGCCGCATCTTCTGCTCGGCCCGCGCCAGCGCGTCCCGGTGCACGGTGTTCGTGAGCTGCTCGAGCTCGGAGCTCAGGTTCCGCGACGCAGAGCGTGCCTGCGCGAGCGCCTGCTCCCGGTCGGCCCGCTGCGCCTGGATGGCCGCCCGCTCGGACGCGGCCAGCTGCAGCGACGACTCCAGCCGCGCCAGCACGTGGCCAGCAGCCAGGTGTACGGCGTTCGCGGCCTCGGCCTGCCGCGCCCGGCGTGCCGCCCGCGCGATCGACCGGGCCCGCGCCTCGCGCTCCTGCCGGGCCGCGCGCTCCAGCGAGTCCGCGCGACCGGACAGCGCCCGGGCCCGCTCCTCGGTGGTCCGCAGCGCCAGCCGCGCCTCCATCTCGGCCGCACGCCCCGCCTTGGCCTCCTCGGCCAGCCGGTCGCGCTGCGACGTGTCGGGCTCGTCGCCTTCCTCGTCGAACGCCTCGGCGTCCGTCAGCCGCGCTTCGAGCTCGGCCAGGCCGGACAGGTTCCGGTCCCGCTCCTCCTCGGCCGCGGCGATCGCCTCGGCCATCCGCTCGGCCTCACCGCGGGACGCCTTCGCCAGCGACCCGAAGTGCCCGAGCTGCTCCGCGACCGCCGCCATCGACGCGTCCGACTCGTGCAGCCGGGCCAGCGTGATCTCGACGGACTCCTTCTGGCGGGTCCGCTCGTCCTCCAGGCCTTGCAGCTCGAACCGCAGCCGCTCGCTCCGCGCCGTCGCCTCGGTCAGCTTCTCCGCCGCCTCGTCGACCGCGGACTGCACCTCGATCAGGCTCGGCGCCGCGTCGGACCCGCCGTACGCGAAATGCGCTCCGAGTACGTCGCCGACGCGCGTCGTACACGTGACGTCGGGCAGGTTCCGCAGCAGGGACCGGGCCGCGGCCACGTCGTCGACGACCGCGACCTTGCGCAGCAGCCGCCGCAGGGCGGGCCGCAGCGTCTCCGGGCACTCCACGACATCCACGGCGTACGACGCTCCGTACGGTAGCGCCGGCCACAGTGCGTAGTCGTCGGCCGGGGCGTCGCCGAGGAGCATCCCGGCGCGGCCGAGGTCGTGCTCCTTGAGGTGACCGACGGCGTGCAGCGCCGCGTCGGTGTGCGTGACGGCGACGGCGTCCGCGGCCTCGCCGAGCGCCGCGGCGATCGCGGTCTCGTACCCGGACCGCACACTCAGCAGAGCGGCGACCGAGCCCATCAGCCCGTTGACCTGCTCCGACGCGGCCAGCAGCGCACCGGCCCCGTCCTTGCGGTTCAGACCGAGCTCGAGCGCCTCCTTGCGGGCGGCCAGACCGGTGCGCTCACGCTCGGCGTCGCGCTCCTCGGCCCGCAGCTTCGCCAGCCGCTCGTCCAGCTCGTCGAGAACCGCCTGGGCGGCCTCGTACTGGTCGTCGAGGCCCTTCTCGCCGGCGTCCAGCCCGGCGACCTGGGTCTCCAGTGCGGTGAAGTCGTGCTGCGCCTTCGCGGCCCGCTGCTCGGCCTCGCGCCGGTTGTTGGCGAGCCGGCCGATCTCGGACTCGGCGGCGGCCGCGCGACTCTTCAGCGCGTTCACCTGACCGGTCAGCCGGGCCAGTCCTTCGCGGCGGTCCGCGGCCGCCCGGATCAGCGCGGAGATCCGGCGCTCCTCCTCGGCCTCCTGGGCCTCCAGCTGCTGGCGGCGCTCGACGGACTCGGCGAGCAGCTCGGAGTGCGCCTCGACCTCGGCCTCGATCTGCGCCTCGGTCTCACGGACCCGGGCGGCTTCCAGCTCAAGTTCCTCGGGGTCACGACCGGAGCGCGGCCCGTCCTCGGCCTCGTCGTTCAGCGACCGGATCCGGTCCGCCGCGATCCGCGCCGTACCTTTGATCTTCTCGCCGAAGCCGGACAGCTGGTACCAGGTGTCCTGAGCGGCCTGCAGTGCCGGCGCGTCCTCGCGGAGCGCCTCCTCCAGCTCGGCCTCCAGCTCGCGGGCCTCGTGCAGCTTCGCCTCGGTCTCGGTCCGCCGCTGCGTGAGCGCGGCCTCGTCCCGCAGCTCCGCCTCGAGCGCGGACTGCGCCTGGACGATGTCGTCGGCGAGCAGCCGGGCGCGGCCGTCCCGGACCTCCGCCTGGATCGTCACCGCCCGGCGCGCCACCTCCGCCTGGCGCCCGAGCGGCTTCAACTGACGGCGGATCTCCTGGATCAGGTCCCCGAGCCGGTGCAGGTTGCCCTCGGTGGCCTCCAGCTTCCGGATCGCCTTTTCCTTGCGCTTGCGGTGCTTCAGGACGCCGGCGGCTTCCTCGACGAACCCGCGGCGGCCTTCCGGCGTGGCGCGCAGGATCGAGTCCAGCTGGCCCTGGCCGACGATGACGTGCATCTCGCGGCCGATCCCGGAGTCGCTGAGCAGCTCCTGGACGTCCAGCAGGCGGCAGTTCTGGCCGTTGATCTGGTAGTCGGACCCGCCGTTGCGGAACATCGTCCGGCTGATGGTCACCTCGGCGTACTCGATCGGCAGCGCGCCGTCGGTGTTGTCGATGGTGAGCACCACCTCGGCGCGGCCCAGCGGGGCGCGGCCGGAGGTGCCGGCGAAGATGACGTCCTCCATCTTGCCGCCGCGCAGCGACTTGGCGCCCTGCTCACCCATCACCCAGGCCAGCGCGTCCACGACGTTGGACTTGCCGGAGCCGTTCGGCCCGACGATGCAGGTGATGCCTGGTTCGAAGTTCATCGTCGTCGCGGACGCGAACGACTTGAAGCCCCGGAGCGTCATGCTCTTCAGGTACAAGGCGAAGCTCTCCAACCCGTGAAAGGACAGACGGTACCGAAGGAACCGCCGTAGCTGTACGTCGCGCTGCCGCTACCCGGGGGAAGGTGTTCCGCTTCGCAGTCTACAAAGAGATCCGCGGAATCCAGCGGAGGCCAGGCCGTTGAGAGATGGCCGGCGAAGATGGGTGCACAACATCAGGTGAATCTACAACCGGCGGAGGCCCGGACGGGGGCCACCGCCGTTCTGCAGCTAGTGCGGACGGTCGAGATGAATCTCTGGGTGCTTCAGACCGAAGCGGGAGTGCGCAGGGCCTCGTCGACCGTGAGCAGCCGACCCTCGTGGATCTGGGCCACCAGATGGTCGTTCTCCGCCTGGAGCCGCATCACGTGCGCCTCCAGATCTGCGACGCGCCGGTTGAGCAGACGAACCTGCTCGAGCATGCGCGGGTCAGTGCCTCCAAGATGCCCTAGAAGAGCCTTGGCCATTGTGCTGTCCTCCGGAAGGGTTCTGGCCGGTCGCGCTCCGTATCGGGGTCATCAGGGAGCGCCGAAAATGTGTGCCGTCTTTCAGGGTGACACCGGCGAGGGCGACGGGTCAACCTGGGCCACGGTTATTAACGATACCTCGCTCACCAGCGGACCTGGCGCGGGACCGGCTGACATTTCGGGCACCGGTACGACGAACGGTTCATGAACGGCTCGCGACGGATCGGCCGGCCGTCCCGCGGGCAGGGCGATCCCTCCTGCCCGTAGACGTTCAGGCCGCGTTCGAAGTACCCGGATTCCCCGTTCACGTTGACGTACAGGGCGTCGAAGCTGGTACCGCCAACGGTCAGCGCCTCGGCCATCACGGCCTGCGCCTGCTCGAGAATGCCCTTTATTTGTAAGGGTTTCATCGTTTCTGTCGCCCGGGCGTAGTGCAGCTTGGCTCGCCACAACGCTTCGTCGGCGTAGATGTTGCCGATTCCGCTGATCGCGGTCTGGTCCAGCAGCGCTCGTTTGAGCCCGGTCCGGCGGCGGCGGATCTTCGCCGTCGCCCACTCCGGATCGAACAGAGGATCGAACGGGTCGCGGGCGATGTGGGCGATCTCGGCGGGCAGTTCGGCACCGCCCTCGGAGTACGACAGACCACCGAACATCCGCTGGTCCACAAAACGGACCTCTCCGCCGTCGTCGGCGAACCGGAACCGGACCCGGAGATGCGGTTCGTCGGGCGCGCCGACCGGCTGGACCCGGAACTGACCGCTCATCCCGAGGTGGGTCAATACCGCGTCACCGGACGTCAGGGGCAGCCACAGGTACTTCCCGCGCCGGGCCGGCTCCGCGAAAACCTGGCCCTTGAGCCGCGAGACGAAGTCCTCCGGCCCGGCGGCGTGTCGCCGTACCGGGCGGGGGTGCAGGACCTCGACGCTCTCGACGGTGCGCCCGGTGAGGAACTCCACCAGGCCCCGCCGTACGACTTCTACTTCGGGAAGCTCGGGCACTCAGGGCTGCTGCGAGGGGTCCGTGCTGTCGGGATGCGCGGCGCGCAGGGCCTTCCAGGCGGTCTCGGCGGCCTGCTGCTCGGCTTCCTTCTTGCTCCGGCCGATGCCGTGGCCGTAGGTGTCGGAACCGATCCGGACCCGCGCCTCGAACGTCTTCGCGTGGTCCGGTCCGGACTCCGCGATCACGTACTCGGGGACGCCGACGCCGAGCTGGGCGACCAGCTCCTGCAGCGACGTCTTCCAGTCCAGGCCGGCGCCGAGCCGGGCCGAGGACTCCATCAGGTCGTCGAACAGCCGGTGCACGACCCCGCCCGCGACCTCGAAGCCGCGGTCCAGGTACACGGCGCCGATCAGCGCCTCGACACAGTCGGCAAGGATCGACGACTTGTCCCGGCCGCCGGTGGCCTCTTCCCCGCGGCCGAGCCGCAGGTACTTGCCCAGCTTGAGCTCGCGGGCGACACCCGCGAGCGCACGCATGTTGACCACCGCGGCCCGTAGCTTGGCCAGTCGGCCCTCGGACAGGTCCGGGTGGTTCCGGAACAACGACTCCGTGACGATGACGCCGAGCACGGAGTCCCCGAGGAACTCCAGTCGCTCGTTCGTCGGCAGCCCGCCGTTCTCGTACGCGTACGAGCGGTGGGTGAAGGCGTGCTCCAGCAGTTCGTCAGCCAGCGATACGCCGAGCCGCTGGTTCAGCTCGGCGTAGAGCCCCGTTTCGTTGGCAGAGTTCACTGTGAAGGTGGCCGTTTAGCTCTCGACGACCTGGCGGCGCTCGCCCTTGGCGCCGTACTGGCCGCAGTTCGGGCAGACGGTGTGCTGCAGGTGCTTCGCGCGGCAGGCGGGGTTCACGCAGGTCACCAGCGACGGGGCAGTCGTCTTCCACTGCGCCCGGCGGCTCCGGGTGTTGCTGCGCGACATCTTCCGCTTCGGAACGGCCACGGTTATGACTCCTCGGTTCGGCCGGGGGCTGGTGGACCCGGCCGGCTCAGTCTGACGATTTCGGTACTTCGATGGTGCGTGGTGGAGCTGTTCAGTTGTCCTGCTGGTCCTGCTGGAGCAGGTTTCCGAGGGCGGCCCAGCGTGGGTCGGTCCCGTCCTCGTGCTTGTGGCCGGGCTCGTCCGCCAGGCGTACCCCGCACTCGGGGCACAGACCCGGACAGTCGTCCGTACACAACGGCTGGAACGGCAGCGCGAGCACCACCTGGTCCCTCAGCACCGGCTCGAGGTCGATCAGATCGCCCTCCATCCGGCTGGCCTCGTCCGGCTCGGCTTCGCTCTCCGGGTAGACGTACAGCTCCTGGACGTCAGCGAGGAACTCGTCCTCGATATCGACCAGGCACCGCGCGCACTCCCCGACCAGACGGCCGCGGGCCGTTCCGGTGACGAGCACCCCTTCGACCACCGATTCCAGCCGTAGATCGAACTGGATCGGATCGCCTTCGGGGACGCCGATCACGTCGATTCCGAGATCCGCCGGCGCCGGGCTCGAGAAGGTGACTTCGCGTTGGGACCCTGCGCGGCGGGTCAGCTCGTGGGTATCGATCACGAGTGGGGACCGCGGGTCCAAGACGCTCAGAACATCCCTTTCAGGCGTGGGCAGGCAAGAACTCGGTCTCGTCGAGACCGGTGATCTACACTACCAACTCCCCGGCGCTGCGCCCAATCCGGGGACGGTCACAGCGTGTTCAGTAACCGTGCGTGAACGGCCGGGGTCACGAACGTGCTGACGTCGCCGCCGAGGCGGGCGATCTCCTTGACCCAGCTGGACGAGATGAACGCGTGTTCCGGCGCGGTCGGCAGGAAGAACGTGTCGACGCCGGTCATCCGCCGGTTCAGCTGCGCCATCTGCAGTTCGTAGTCGTAGTCGGCAGCCGACCGCAGGCCCTTGACCATCACCTCGGCGCCCTCGGCCCGGCAGTAGTCGACCACGAGCCCTTCGAAGGAGCCGATCCGGACGTTCGGGAACGGCTCGACCAGCTCGGTGAGCATCTCGATCCGCTCCTGCGGCCCGAACAGCCGGTTCTTCGACTGGTTCACCCCGGTCGCGACGATCAGCTCGTCGAAGGCGGCAGCCGCCCTCGTGATGACGTCGAGGTGCCCGACCGTTGGCGGGTCGAAGGTCCCTGGAAAAACAGCTCTGATCATTGGCCAGCCTTAACCATGGCGGTGACCGTACCAAAGCCGGGCCTCGCCGTACTTGCGGTCCCGCAGCGCGGCGAACCCCTCGGGCCAGTCCCACGGCTCCCGTTTCCCGCGTTCCACGACCACCACCGCGTCGTCTGCGAGCCAGCCGTGCGCCACCAGGCCGGTCAGCACGTCCTGCAGCTCGGCGGTCTCCAGCTTGTACGGCGGGTCCGCGAACACCAGGTCGAACACCGCGGGGGCGTCACCGGCCGTCACCTTCTCCACGGGCCGGGTCAGGAGCGTCGCCCCCGGCAGGCCCACGACCTTGATGTTGGCCGCGATCACCTCGGCCGCTTTCCGGTCCGATTCGACCAGCACGACCCTCGCGGCACCACGGGACAGTGCCTCCAGCCCGATCGCGCCCGATCCGGCGTACAGGTCGAGCACCGCGAGCCCGTGGAAGCTCCCGAACTCGGATTCCAGCGACGAGAACAACGCCTCCCGCACCCGGTCCGCGGTCGGCCGCGTCCCACTCCCCGGCGGTACGCCGATCCGCCTCCCACCGGCCGCTCCCCCGATCACGCGCGTCAATGCTTCTCCAGGTATTCGGTGGTCTCGGACTGCAGGGCGCTTCGGACGATCGCGAGGAGCTCCGGGAACTCGGACAGGGCGGGGTCGACTCCGACGATCCTGGTGGCCTCGTGCCGGGCCGCGAGGATGATGTCCTCGTCCCGCAGCACGCTGAGCAGTTTGAGGCTGCTGCGCCGCCCGGACTGCGCGACACCCAGTACGTCGCCCTCGCGGCGGGTCTCCAGGTCGATCCGCGACAGCTCGAACCCGTCGGTCGTCGACGCGACCGCGTCCAGGCGCCCGTACGACTTCGATCCGGCCCACAGGTCCGTGACCAGCAGGCACAGCCCGGGCACCTTGCCCCGCCCGACCCGGCCGCGCAGCTGATGCAGCTGCGAGATGCCGAACCGGTCGGCGTCCATGATCACCATCGTCGAGGCGTTCGGTACGTCGACCCCGACCTCGATGACCGTGGTGGCGATCAGGACGTCGATGTCGCCGGCCGCGAACCGGGACATCACCGCGTCCTTCTCCTCGGCAGGGAGCCGCCCGTGCAGGATCTCGACGCGCAGGTCGTGCAGGATCTCGGCCAGCGCCTCGGACACCTGCAGCACCGAGATCGGCGGCCGCGCCTGCTTCTTCCCGCCTTCGTCGGTCTCGAGGAGCTCGCCCTCCTCGTCCTTCGCGTTCTTGACGTCGTCGCCGATCCGCGGGCACACCACGTACGCCTGGTGGCCCTTGCCGACCTCCTCGCGGACCCGCGCCCAGGCCCGCTGCAGCCAGTCCGGCCGCTCCTTCGCGGGCACCACGGACGACTGGATCGGCGACCGCCCGGCCGGCAACTGGGTGAGCGTCGAGACCGCGAGGTCGCCGAACACTGTCATCGCCACCGTGCGCGGGATCGGCGTCGCGGTCATCACCAGCACGTGCGGCGTGTTCGCCCCGGATTTCGCGCTCAGCGCGGCCCGCTGCTCGACCCCGAAGCGGTGCTGCTCGTCGACCACCACGAGCCCGAGATCCGCGAACTGGACCTTGTCCTCGAGCAGCGCGTGCGTCCCGACCACGATTCCGGCCGCGCCGCTGGCCGCGTCGAGCATCGCCGTACGGCGGGACGCGGTGTTCAGCGAACCGGTCAGCAACCCGATCTTGGTGGCATGCTCCGCGCCGCCGAGCATGCCCTGCTCGGCCAGGTCGCCGAGCATCTTGGTGAGCGTCTTGTGGTGCTGGACGGCCAGCACCTCCGTCGGCGCGAGCAGGGCCGCCTGGCCGCCGTTGTCGACCACGGACAGCATCGCCCGCAGCGCGACCACGGTCTTGCCGGAGCCGACCTCGCCCTGCAGCAGCCGGTGCATCGGGTGCGGCCGGGCGAGGTCGGCGAAGATCTCCTCCCCCACCTCGGCCTGGCCTTCGGTCAGCTCGAACGGCAGCCGCTGGTCGAAGTCGTCGAGCAGCCCACCGGCCTGCCGCGGCCGCGGTACGGCGCTCAGCGCGTCGGTCACCGCGCGGCGCTGGGCGAGGATCGTCTGCATCACCAGCGCTTCCTCGAACCGGAACCGCTGCTGCGCGTCGTGAATGTCCTTCTCGGTGTCCGGAAGATGCACCTTCTGCAGGGCTTCGCGCAGACCGAGCAGCTTCTCGTTGCGCAGCACGAGGTCCGGCACGGGATCGTCGATGCGGTCGTCGAGGCTGTCCAGGACGATCTTGACCGAGCGCTCGATCGTTGCGGTCGGCAACTTCCCGGTCGCCGGGTAGAGCGGGCGGAACGGCCGGGCCCGGCGTTCGATCTCGGCCTCGGTGAGGTCGTCCTCGTCCAGGATCTCGGTGCCGGGCCCCTTCAGCTGCATGGTGTCGCGGAACATCGTCACCTCGCCCCAGAACAGCGCGGCGGTGCCGGGGGTCAGCTTGGTCAGCAGCCAGGGCTGGTTGAAGAACGCCAGCTCCAGGTCGTTGCGGCCGTCGGTGACCACGACCTTGGTGATCGTCCGCTTCTTGCGGAACTTGTAGACGTCGTCGGCCTTGATCTCGACCTTGGTGTCCAGCGCGCGGGCCGTGACCTTCTTGACCCGGCCGCTGACGGTCGCCTGGTCGCCGACCTCGAGCTCGTCGAACGGGGTCAGCTCGCCCTTCTTCAGGTACCGCCGCGGGTAGTGCCGCAGCAACTCGCCGACGGTCTCGATCTCGAGCACGTCCGCGAAGGTCTTGGCGGTCTTGGCCCCGAGGAAGTCCCGGAGCTTGCGGTCCATATCCGTTTTCATTCGACCCCGATCAGGAGCGGATACCTGTCCTGTCCTCCGTCGTACACCACGACGTCGACATCTTTGCGTTGCCGGCGGACGTGCCGCTCCACGGCGTCGGCCAGGGCCGGGTCGGCGTCGCGGCCGGTGACGATCGTGAGCAGCTCGCCACCGCCGCCGAGCAGCCGGTCGACGACCTCCAGCGCCGCCTCCTCGAGGTCCGCGGTGATCAGCGCGAAGTCGCCGTCGACGACGCCGAGTGCGTCGCCGATCCGGCACCGGCCGGCCATCGTCCAGGCGTCCTTGACCGCGATCGTGACGGCGCCGTGCCGGGTCTGCCCGGCGGCGGCCGAGAGGTGCACGACGTCGTCGTCGAAGCTGCGGTCCGCGTCGTGGACGGCGATCGCCGCGAGGCCCTGGACCTGGGCGCGGGTCGGGATCACGGCGACCCGGATCCCGTCCTGGCGGGCGGCGGTGGCGGCGGCCTCGGCGACCGCGATCGAGTCCTGGTCGTTGGGCAGGATCACGATCTCGGGCGCCTGGGACTGCTCGATCGCCTGCAGCAGTTCGCCGGTGGAGCAGCGGCGCCCGGGGCCACCGCGGATGATCCGGGCGCCGGCCTCGCTGAACAGGCCGGCGAGTCCCTCCCCGGCCACGACCGCGATCACGGCCCGGCCGGGAGCGGGCTCGTGGTGGTGCGCCTGGTCGTCGAAGTGGGTGACCCGGATCCGGTGCGGGCGGCCGATGTCGATGCCGTGCTCGATCGCGGCGCCGACGTCGTCGGTGTGCACGTGGACGTTCCAGAGTGCGTCGCCGCCGACCACGACGACCGAGTCGCCGAGCGCGGCCAGAGCCTGCCGGAAGTCGCCGATCTTGTCGTCGGGCGCGTCGAGCAGGTACATCACCTCGTACGCCGGTCCCTCCTGGCTCTGGGCGCTCTCGCCCTGCGGCTCGACCCTGGCCGGTACGTCGACCCGCACGTGCTGCCCGGTGAGGACCGATTCCATCGCACCCAGGATGACGACGAGGCCCGCTCCCCCGGCGTCGACGACGCCCGCGCGACGCAGTACGTCGAGTTGTTCGGTCGTCCTCGTGAGGGCCTGGCGGGCGGAGGCGACCGCGGCGAGGCAGACGTCGGCGAGTGTCTTGCCGTCGTTCGCGGCGGTCATCGCGCCGGTGGCGGCGGCACGGGCGACGGTGAGCATCGTGCCTTCGACGGGCTGCGCGACGGCCCCGTACGCGGCGTCGGCGGCGTACCTGAGCGCGTCGGCGAACGCGGCGGCCTCGCTCATCTGAGGATCAGCGGCTGTGTGGTGCGGGAGGTTCTCGTCGAGGCGGAGGCCGCAGGCGCGGATCAGCTGGGAGGTGATGACGCCGGAGTTGCCGCGGGCGCCGAGCAGGGCGCCGCGGCCGAATGCCTGGATCGCCTCGGTGAAGGTCAGTTCGCCCTTGGGCAGCGCGTCGCAGGCGGCTTCCCAGGTCAGGTAGAGGTTGGTGCCGGTGTCGCCGTCCGGTACCGGGTACACGTTCAGCTCGTCGATCTCGGTCCGGGCCCGGGCCAGGTCGGCCAGTGCGGTCCGAGCCCAGGCCCGCAGCACGTCGACGGTCAATTCCTCCACGCCCGGAAGGCTACTCGTCCACACCCCAACAGACGCCCATCCCCTCACCCCCTCCCACGCCCGTCCCACGCCCTCCTCCCACGCCCGACATCCTCCCCAAACCGGTTTGGGGAGGACCCCGGCCTGAACTGGGGAGGCATACCCCCCTGAATCGGGCAGTAGGGCTCCCCAAACCGGTTTGGGAGGGGGCGGGGCGGGGTGGATAGGGTCGGGGTGGCGGCGAGAGGTGGGAGTGGTTGTGGGCGGTGGCAGGAGTGTGTTGTTCTCGGCCGCGGCCGACAGTTACGAGCTCGCTGTGCGGGAGATCCGGGGCGAGTTCGGGCGGGACGTGCGGGTCCAGCGGGTCGGTGCGGAGCTCGGGCGGGTCGAAGGGCCGCCCGTGGAGGCGTTCGCGGCGGCGTGTGACGCGGGGCGGATCATGTTCGTCCGGCATCTGACGGTGGAGATCGCGAGCTTCGAGGAGCTGCCGCCGGAGTACGAGCTGGCTGAGGTCGTGCTGGGCGAGCTGCCGGAGTATCCGAAGGCGCTGGCGGTCCAGGCCTGGACCGACGCGGCCGGCACCGGCGGATCGTACTACCACCGCCTGGAGGAGGCGCTGGCCGGCCGCGGAGTGGCCGTCACGCGTTCCGGGCAGGAGTACGTCGTCTCGTGCTTCGCGGGGCGCAAGGCCGTGCTGCTCGGGCTGAACCGGCTCGCGGACAGCCTGTCCGACTGGCCGGGCGGGCGGATGCGGCTGGCCCGGGGTGACGAGCGGGTCTCGCGGTCGGAGTTCAAGCTGGAAGAGGCGATCGCGACGTTCGGGCTGGAGCTGCCCCGCGGCGGGAAGGCCGTCGACCTCGGCGCCTCGCCGGGCGGCTGGACGCGGATCCTGCGGCAGCACGGGCAGGAGGTGTGGTCGGTCGACCCGGGGTCGCTGGACCCGCGGCTGCGGGGCGATCGCCGGATCCATCACGAGGCGACGACGGCGGGCCGCTTCTTCGCGGCGAACGCGAACCGGGTCCGCTTCGACGTGGCTGTCAACGACATGCGGATGGACCAGGTGACGAGCGCCCGGATGATGCTGGACGCGGCGGCGCACCTGCGGCGCGGCGGGCTCGCGATCGTGACGCTCAAGGGCGGCGGCAGGAACCCGCTGGACGGCGCCCGCCGCGGTATCGAGATCCTCGGCGAGCGGTACGACGTACGGCACGCCCGGCAGTTGCACCACAACCGGAACGAGATCACGGTCGTCGCGCACCGCCACTGACCCACAGCACCACCCACAGCACATGAGCGGATACCGGTTCAGGTGACTGGTCCGCGGGTGGTGGTTTGCGGAACAAATGTTGCAGCAGGTGACGAAAATGTTCCGGAGAGCCCACGTGACGAGCCGCTCGCGTGGTGGGTTCTCCCCTCGTATACGAGCAGGGAACCCTGCAGTCCGGGGATGACCCTCAGCTGCGCCGCGAGGTCCGGAGCGGCCTCGCGCCGGTCCGGGCGACGAGGAGACTGGGCAAACACGACAAGGCGCCCGGGGTGAACCGGGCGCCTGTCGAAGGCCCTACACGGAGGAGAGCTTCAGGTCAGCCGACGACGCGCTGGACCTTGCCGGCCTTGATGCAGGAGGTGCACACCTTCATCTTGGTGGGCGTGCCCTTGATGATCGCGCGGACCGGCTGGATGTTGGGGTTGAACCGGCGGGGCGTACGAGCCTTGACCCGCCGGATCATCGCGCCCTTACCCAGGCGGGCAACGCTGTTGCCGAACGTCGGCTGCTTGCCGCAGACATCGCACTTCTTAGACATGATTCTCCGTGTTCAGGGTCGAGACACCGACAGACCATGTTACATGCGTGTCAGCGCCCCACCAATTCGGCTGTAAGGCACACAGTCAGGCAGTGAGGTAGGCCACTTCGTCGTCCGTCAAGGACACCGAGAGCCCCGGAGTCGAGGTCCGGGTTTCGCTGACGTGCCGCGGCCCGATCAGCGGAAATACAGGATACGGCTGGTGCAGCAGCCACGCCAAAGCGATCGCGGTCGGCTCGACGCCCTTGGCGGCCGCCAGCTCCCGCGCCCGGTCGAGCCGGCGGAAGTTCTCGTCGGAGTAGAAGCAGCGCACGAGCTCGGCGTCCGAGGTGTCCTCCGGCTTGGCCCGTCCGGTGAAGAACCCGCGGGCCTGGCTCGACCACGGGAACAGCGCGACCTGCCGCTCCCGCAGCCATTCCTGCGACTCGTCGTCAGCCACGTGCCGGCAGCCGGCCCACGGTACGTCGTACGCCCGCGCGAGGCTGAGGTGGTTGCTGAGCAGAGTGAACGGCTGCTTGCTGTTCGCCTCGGCGTACGCGTTCGCCTCGTCGAAGCGCGCGGTGGACCAGTTCGAGCCGCCGAACGCCTTGATCCGGCCGGCCTTGAAGTGCTCGTCGAGGACGTCGACGAACTCCGAGACCGCGATGTCCTCGTTGTCGCGGTGCATGAAGTACAGGTCGACGTGGTCGGTCTGCAGCCGGTCGAGGCTCTCGTGCAGCTGCCGGGTGATCGACTCGGGGTCGCAGTACGGCGTGTGCGCGCCCTTGCCGATCACGACGACCTCGTCCCGGTTGCCGCGGGACGTCATCCACTGCCCGAGCAGCTTCTCGCCCCTGCCGCCGCCGTAGATGTACGCCGTGTCGAACGTCGTACCGCCGCGCTCGACGAAGTCGTCGAAGACGACCGCCGCGTGCGGGAGCGTCTGCTGGTTGTCGACACCCATCACGAGCCGGGACACCTGCTTGTCGACGCCCGGCACGTGGCCGTACGTCATCGGGGCGTCGTCCCGGCGGCTGAGCGGGCGCCCGGTCGCGGTCGGGATGATCGCGTCGTCCCGCTCGCTCGCGTACTGCTGCCCGATCGCGGCCCGCCACTGGTCCTGGACGGTGAGGTTGCCGAGCGTGTCCGCCCAGCTCATCTCCGGCGCCTCCTTCGCGCCGGCGACGATCGCCGCCTGCACCGCCTCGGCCTCCGCGGTGTAGATCAGCGCCGGCTCCGCGGAGATGTCCCGCGGCTCCTCCCCGACCTTGTGCAGCGTGACGTGGGTCGGCTTGCCGTCGCCGCCGAACCACGGGTCGTCGACCTGCAGGTAGCCCTTGCTGCCGTAGACCCGGACCTGGTTCTTGTCACCGAGCCGTACGCCGGTGCTCACCTGGGCGGTCACGCCGCCGTCGAAGAACAGCGTCGCCACCGTCCACTCGTCGACACCGGTCTCGCCCACGGTGCCGACCGCGGACACCGCGGCCGGGTCCTGGAACGGCTGCCCGGTGGCCGCGCCGGCGATCAGGCGGGCCATCGACACCGGGTAGCCGCCGACGTCGAGGATGCCGCCGCCGGCCAGGTCGTCGGCGAAGATCCGGCTCTCCGGCCGGTACCCGGCGGCGAACGCGAACGTGGCCTGGATCTGGTGGACGGTGCCGATCTCGCCGTCGCGGACCAGCTGCGCGACCAGCTTGGTCTGCGGCAGGCACCGGTACATGTACGCCTCCATCAGGAAGACGTCGTTGCGGACGGCGGCCTCGATCATCGCCTCGGCCCACGCGCGGTTGATCGCGAGCGGCTTCTCGCACAGCACGTGCTTACCGGCCTCGGCCGTCTTGATCGCCCACTCGACGTGCATCGGGTGCGGTGTGGCGATGTAGACGGCGTCGACGGTCTCGTCGGCGAGCAGGTCGTCGTACGAACCGTGCCGGTTCGCGATGTCCCACTTGTCGGCGAAGGCGTTCGCCGAGTCGAGGGACCGGCTGCCGACGGCGACGACCTCGTTGGTCTTCGACGTCGGCACCTGGCTGGCGAACCGGGACGCGATGTTGCCGGTGCCGATGATGCCCCAGCGGAGCTTGTGGTCAGTCAAAAGAGATCCCGTGTCTGGTTTGTCGGTTGGGTCAGAACTTCATGGCGCCCGCGGCCAGGTCGGCGATGAACGAACGGGCGCCGATCAGGAAGACGCCGATCAGCGGGACGACGCTCATCAGCGCACCGGCCATCACCATCGAGTAGTCGGTGCCGTAGATGCCGTTCAGCTGGTCGAGTGCGACCTGGAGGGTGAGGCGGTTCGGGTCGGTCATCACGATCAACGGCCAGAGGTAGTCGTTCCAGACGTTGATGAAGGTGAAGATGCCGAGGAAGGCCAGACCGGGCCGGAGCACCGGCAGGCCGACGGTCAGGTACTGCCGGAAGAATCCGGCGCCGTCGACCTTGGCGGCCGAGATGAGTTCGTCGGGGATGGCGCCCTTGGCGTACTGGCGCATCCAGAAGATCCCGAACGCGTTCGCCGCGCCCGGGATGATGAGGGCCTTCAGCGACCCGATCCAGCCGAACTCGGCCAGCGTCACGAACTGCGGTACCAGCGACAGCTGCGCCGGGATCATGAAGGTCGCGAGCAGCAGGCCGAACAGCAGGTTCCGGCCCGGGAACTCGTACTTCGCGAACGCGAACGCGGCCAGCGAGTCGAAGAACAGCACCAGGACCGTGACGCCGAGCGAGGCGATCAGCGTGAGCAGCATCGAGCCGAAGAAGTCGATGTTGTCGAGCACCTTGCCCATGTTCTCGAACAGGTGCGAGCCGATCAGCAGCTTCGGCGGGTAGCTGAAGATGTCCGGGGTGGTGTTGGAGGCCATCACCACCATCCAGTAGAACGGGAACAGCGAGACCAGCACGCCGAACATCAGCACGATGTGACCGACGGCGGTGCGAATGCGCTCAGTCGACGTTTGCATGGACATCTGCGGCCTCCCTCTTGGCATTCTGGGCTGCGATCCTGCGTTCCACCCGCCGAGCGGCGCGTCGGGTCAGTCGTTCGTCGTCGTTTCCGCCGATCAGCCGCCAGTTGATGATGCTGAACAGCACGATCAGGATGAACAGCGCCCAGCCGATCGCGGCGCCGTACCCGAACTGGTTCTTGATGAACGCGCTCTGGTACAGGTACGACACGATGGTCAGGCCGGCGTCGCCGGGGCCGCCGATGTTCGAGGTGTCGCCGAACAGCACCCGGGACTCGGTGAAGATCTGCAGTCCGCCGATCGTCGAGGTGACCGCGGTGAACAGGATCACCGGCCGCATCATCGGGACGGTGATCCGCCAGAACGTCTGCCGCGGGCTCGCGCCGTCCACCTTGGCGGCCTCGTACACGTCGGCGGAGATCGCCTGCAGGCCGGCCAGGTAGATGATCGCGTTGTAGCCGACCCAGCGCCAGGTGACGATGGTGGCGATCGCGATCTTGATCCCCCACGGCGAGGTCAGCCATTGCACCTCGCCGACGCCGATCGAGCGCAGGAACGCGTTCAGCAGGCCGAAGTTGTTGCTGAAGATCGAGCCGAACACCAGGGTGATCGCGACCACCGAGGTGACGTTCGGGATGAAGTAGGCGATCCGGTAGAAGGTGCGCAACCGGGTCGCGTTGTGCAGGGCGTTGGCGATCACCAGCGCCAGCAGCAGCATCGGGACCGTCGAGAGCACCCAGATGATCATCGTGTTGCCGATGGTCTTCCAGAACGTCTCGTCGGTGAGCAGGTAGCGGTACTGCTCGAGGCCGACCCACTTCATCTGCCCGATGCCGTCCCAGGAGTGGAACGAGATCCAGATCGAGAACAGCACCGGGAACGCGCCGAAGATCGCGAACAGGATGAAGAACGGCGAGACCGCGGCGTACTGCGGGAACGCCTGCCGGTACTTGTTCGGCGGCTTCTCCGCGGCGGCGGACGGCCGGGTGATGGCGGCCGGGGCCGTCTTGCTGGTGACAGCCATGTCAGATCGCCCCCGCTCGGGTCAGTTCGCGTTCGATCTGGTGCTGGGCGTCGGCCCAGGCCTGATCCGGGTCCTTGCCGGACGCCTCGACGTTCACCAGTTCGGCGCCGATCGGGGTGTCGATGATGGTGTCGTACGGCGAGAAGTACGCGCCCGGGTACTTCTTCGCGGACTCCGCGAACACGTCGACGATCTTCTGACCGCCGAAGAACGGATCCGGCGCACTCAGCCGCGAGTCGGTGTAGCTGGCCGGCGTGGACGGGAACAGCACCGGGTCCAGGAACGCCTGGGCCTGGTTCTTCGCCGACTCCAGCCAGCTGATGAACGCGAACGCCGCCTTCGGGTTCTTGCAGTACTTCGTGATCGCCAGGAAGGACCCGCCCTTGTTGCCGGCGCCACCAGGAGCCGCCGTCACCCGCCAGAGTCCCTTGGTCTTCGGCGCCGCGTTCTTCGGCCCGAGCTGCGCCCACCAGACGGCCCCGTTGTACGCGACGAGCTGGCCGTTGGTGACGACCGCGTTCTTGTCGGTCGAGTTCTGGGCGTTGGCCGAGAGCCCTTCCTTGACCACCCGGACCGCGAGATCGAACGATTGCCGGACGTGGTCCTGATCGCCCAGGTACTGGCCGTCCGGCGTCATGTAGCGCTTGGACTGCTGCGCCATCCGGTAGCCGTAGATACTGGTGATGTTGTCGGTGATCGCGGAGCCGGGCACGGCCTGCTTGAGCTTCTTGCCGAGCGTGATGAAGGCGTCCCAGTCCGGGGCGATCCCCGCAACCGCGGCCGGGTCGATGTCGACGCCCGCCTTCTGGAAGATGTCGGTCCGGTAGAACAACGCGGTCGGCCCGGTGTCCATCGGGTAGGCCATCATCTTGCCCTGCGGCGTGACCCCCCACTTCCACTTCCAGGGCAGGAAGTCCTTCTCCAGCTCCTTCGCGCCGAGGTCGTACAGGTCGTGGAACTGGTCCGCGTTCGGGAAGTACGTCGCGACGTCGTCGTTGATCGCGACGATGTCCGGGACCAGGGACTTGCCGGCCAGGGCGGTCAGCACCTTGGTCTTGTAGTTGGAGCCGATCCGGGTCATTGCCAGCTTCATGCCGTCGTACCCGGGAATCGCCTTCTCCGCCTGGCCGATCAGGTCGTCGTTGACGGACCCGACCCAGGTCCACATGCTGAGCTCGTTCGATCCGCCCAGCGAGCTGCGGGATCCGCAGCCGGTGAGACCCGCGGCGGCGACGGCGGAGCCGGCCGCGAGGAAGTGCCTTCTGCTCAGGGTCATAACCTCACCTGGCGCTTTCTGTTGGTTTTCGCCGGAAGGTGTCCACATATGTTTACGTAGCCATTAGGTAAGCGCATACCGACTGAACCGGTCAAGCCTCCGATGACAAGATGGGATGCCATGAGACCCAGCGCAGTCCTCTTCGACGCCGACGGGGTCGTCCAGCGACCCGATCGCGACTGGTCGGCCCGTTTGACCTCCCTCGTACCCACCGACGGCGACGCGTTCGTCGCGGACCTGATGGCGGCCGAGAAGCCCGCGCTGGTCGGGAAAGTCGATTTCCGGGACGCGCTGGGCGACGTACTGCGGCGCTGGAACTCGCCGGTTTCCGTCGACGAAGCGCTCGAGCCGTGGAGCTGGTTCGTCGCGGAGCCCGCGGTGATCGCGCTCGTCCAGTCCCTGCGCGCGGCCGGCATCGGGTGCCACCTGGCGACCAATCAGCAGGGATACCGGCGGGCGATCATGCAGGACGAGCGCGGGTACGGCGCATGGTTCGACCAGACGTTCTACTCGTGCGACCTCGGGCTCGCCAAGCCGGACCCGGCGTACTTCCGGGCGATCCTCGGTGCGCTCGATCTGCCCGCCTCCTCCGTGCTGTTCATCGACGACAACGTGGCCAATGTGGAGGGCGCCGCGAGCGTCGGGCTGCGCGCGGAGCTGTACGACCTGTCGGCCGGCGTACCGGCGCTCATCGAGCTGTTTCGGCGTCATGACCTGGCAGACACCCTCTGAGGTCTTGTAAGGACGTGAAGGCTGTGACATCGTCACCGGGCAACTGACAACGTAGGACAGTCCACCAGCCGCTCACTGGAGGCACCACATGTCCGATCGCCGATTTTCCCGCCGTACCGCGCTGGGCCTCACCGCCGGCCTGGGTCTGGCCGCGACCGTCTCACCGTCCTTGGCGTTCGGCGCCGCGCCCGCTCCGGCGGCCTTGTCGGCGTACCCCAAGGGACAGCGGCCGCGGATGCTGAACGTCTTCGACGAGTCCACGCTGAGCCTGCCGGAGCGGACGCTGGCGACGACGCTGCAGGGCCTGATGGCGCGGCGCGGCGGCGAATCGCTGTACCTGAACCTGCCGACGCTCGGGTACCAGCACTGGCTCGACGGCCTGGTGTCGCAGTACGGCGTCCGGACGCGGACCGGGGACCTGTGGAAAACCGTTCAGCGGTCCGGCGTCACCGGATATGTTCTCTTCCGTACGGGCACCCCGTCGGTCAACGTCGCGACCACGCTCGCGGGCGTCACGGGTGCCGTGGCGATCGAGGAAAGCTTGGAGGCACTCGCGATCCAGCACGGATTGCGCAAGGTCCTGGACGTGCGGGACAAGGACGACCGCTGGGTGTTCGAGACGTACTGGCCCCGGCTGCGGCACGACGTCGCGGTCGAGCAGCGCGCGGACATCCCGGAGCGGCTCCGGGACTACGTCACGATGGCGGGGACGTTCGCCTTCTTCGACGGCAACTCGGAGTTCCGCGCCGAGGTGGTCGACGCGCTGGACGACGACGGCACGGTCATCGGCTGGGGCGACGCCTCGGCGGGCGAGGACGCCTTCATCGGCGTGAACTCGGCCACCGGCGTCAAGGCCCTGCCCGCCGACCACGCCCGCAACCTCTCGGTGCTGTCAGGCATCACCGAAGACCGCCTGTCGCAGCACGTCCCGGCGCAACCTCCGACGCCGGATCCCGACGCGCATTACGTCAGCTTCCTGATCACCGACGGCGACAACATCCAGTGGGCACTCGGCGACTTTCCGACCGATCCGCGGTGGTTCGGGAGCCCGCGCCGGGGTGAGGTCGACCTCGGCTGGGGCATCTCACCGTCGCTGATCGATCTCGCACCGTCCGTCATGCGCTGGTTCTACGACCAGTCGCGCAAGGATCGCTGGGTGGTCGGTCCGTCGGGCGGCGGATACATGTACCCGAGCCGCTACCCGGCCGCCGCGCTGGACAAGCACACCGCATCCCTCGCGCGGGCCATGGGGCGGTCCGATCTGTCGGTCGCGCAAATCATCGACTTCGACGCGTTCGAGAACACCCGGCTGTGGTCGTCGTACCTCAAGCGGCCCGAGATCGACGGCCTGATCTACCTCGAGTACTCGCGGTACGACGGTCTCAAGGGCAAGGTCGTCTGGTCCGAGGGCAAGCCGGTGATCTCCGCCCGGACCATGCTCTGGGAGGGGCTCGACGGCGCCGACGAGGCCTCGGTCACCGCGGAACTGAACGCCGCGACCCGCAACCCCTTCTCCACGGCCGGCTACTCGATCGTCGTCTGGCACGCGTGGAGCAAGTCCGTCGACAACGTCCTCTCCGTCGTCGACGGACTCGCCCCTCACGTCAAGGTCGTCCCGCCGGACACCTTGGTGCGCATGGTCGGCAAGCACGCCAGACCGTAGTCGTCGTTCAGGTGCGGGGGACCTTGAGCTTGTCCCAGGTCTGCTTGCCCGGGATTCCGTCGGCATCGCTGCCGGGCTGTGCGACCGAGCCCTGGAAGCCGAGTTTCCGTTGCCAGGCCGAGTAGGACTTGAGGTCGCCGGTCCCCCAGGTGTCCTTGTTAGTCTGGGTTTCGTACCGGTTGCAGTCGACGTCCAGGAGCCGTTGGTGCATCGCCGCGATGATCGGGCTCTTGCGGCCCATCACGAAGAACGACTTGCCGGGGAACGTCACGAGCCCGGTCCGCGGCCCGGGCGAGTGGACGTACGTCGGGCGCCCGTAGCCGGCGATCGTGCTCGCCATCCGGGTGTGCCGGCCGCACTTGTTGCTGTAGTTGCCCTCGATCGTGTAGACCTTCGAGCCGCTGACCCCGGTGACCAGGCCGACGTGGTCGATCCGGGACTTGAGATCGGTGCCGTCCCAGTCGAAGAAGACGATGTCACCGCGCCGGATCCCCGCGACGTCGACGTGCCACTGGCCGTGGTTCTTGAACGCCTTCGCGTGCGCCGTGGTCAGCGCGAAGTCCTTCCCGAACGTGACCGTGCTGTGGTTGCCCGAGTTGAACGCCCAGAACGTGATCGATGCGTCGCACCAGGCGAAGTTTCCGTTGAACGCCGGGCCGTTGCGGTCGCGGTACCACTTCTGGATCTTGTTCGGTTCGCCGAGCCCGAGGTCGAGTTCGGCGGTGTGGATCATGTCCTCGAGGCCGCTCATGATCCGGCCTCGCCGGTGTACGCCGGTGCCAGGTCGCCCGACGCCCGCCCGTACTCCCCGTCTTCGGCAGGCCCGAACTCGGCCTCCAGCTCCGCCGCCTCGTTGTCGATGTCGTGGTCGAAGCTCGGTTCGACGAGCAACGCGGCCTGCTCTTCCTGCGTCATCTCGTCCGGCAACTCGTCCAGCTCTTCCAGCGACGGCCGCCCGTTGTCGGTCATGGCAATGCCTCCCCCTGCCCACGATGAAAGCCCCCAGCCCTGATCCCTCCATCATGCTCCGGCCCGTGAGCTTCGACTACAGCTCACGGAAGTACACCGCCACCGGCAATTTCACACATCCGATTGATTCGTAGAACGCCCGCGCCGGCGCGTGGAAGTCGTCCCCGCCGGTGCCGATCTCGACGTACTCCGCACCTGCCGCGCGCATCGCCGCGAACGCGTGCTCACAGAGCGCGGTAGCGATGCCGGCCCCGCGATGCTCGCGCGCGACCGCCAAGAGCTCGACCGTCGCGTGCCGGCGGGCGGTGTCGAGCCACCAGGCGACGTACCCGGCGGGTACGTCGTCTGCGACGGCAACGGCGACGTACTTGTGTGCGGCGGGATCGTGCAACCCGGCGACCTGGGTGCGGTAGTCGCCGCGCCAGTCGCCGTGCTGGCGGGTGAAGATCAGCTCGCCGACCAGGGGCCGGAACGATTCCTCGTAGAACGGCCCGAACGTGTCGATGGTGAGGTCGATCAGCCGGGCCAGGTCAGCGTCGACGTACGAACGAATGTGCATGGAGCGTGCCTCTCGCGAGCGAAGGAGAAATCCGGGCAGGCGCGACCGGCCCACCGCGCACAGGCGGCGATGGGTCCGGGATCAGCGCCGGGTACGCCCGGCGGCGAAGCACTCCATGTCCGCGATGTTAGAGGGTCACCGGCGGCACGGCGACCGGAATCGTGTGGACCTGACCGGTTCGCGGGCCGTTGGTGAGGCGGTCGAGGTTGTCGGTGATGCTGTCGTCCGACCGCCATTCCGCGGTCAGGATGCAGAGCGTCGGACCGTCGAAGTCGACCAGGCCGAGCGAGAACGGCGCCCGGTTCTCGGGGATCTCGATCCGCTCGAGGATCTCGCCGTCCGGCGCGATGCGGACCACGCCCTCACCCCAGGTCTGGGACCAGATCGCACCCTCCGCGTCGAGGACGATGCCGTCCGGGCCGAGGTTCTCGGCGTACACGCGCCGGTTCGACAACCCGCCGTCCGGCTCGACGTCGAACGCGGTCAGCCGCCCGGCGAACGACTCCGCGATCACCAGCGTCCTGCCGTCCGGCGTCAGCACCATCCCGTTCGGGAACTGGATGTCGCCGGCGACCTGCCGCGCCTGGCCGTCCGGCGTGACCAGCTTGATCCAGCCGGGGACCGGCTCCGCACCGCCGGCGAAGTCGAAGTCCGCGCCGTCCAGATAGATGTTGCCCTGGGCACCCACCACGATCTCGTTCGCGCCCTGCTCGGCGAGCACGGTGATCGAGCCGTCGGGCTCGTACCGGCGCAGTTTGTCGCCGGTGGTCAGCATTCGGCCGTCCGGCAGCCAGTCGACGGACCAACCCATCAGGCGTCCGACCGGCGCCTCGAAGGTCTCGGTCTTGCCGTCGGCGTCGACGGCGATGATCTGCTGCGCGATCCAGTGGCAGAACCACAACCGGCCGTCGTGCCAGCGTGCTCCTTCGGGAAAGGCCAGGCCGTCCAGCAGAAGCTTCATCACGTCACCTCGTTCGTCGTTGCGGGCTCGTTCACCCCCTACACGAACGCGGCCCGGTCAGATCGACGGCTGAGCAGAAAAAGTATCGCGATCAGCGGCAACGTCACCAGGTACGCCGTCCGCAGGTCGACGACACGTGCTAGTACGGCGAGGAGCGCCGGCGCGACCAGGATCGCCGTACCGGAGGCCATCGCACCGACCGCGGCGAGACGAGCCGAGCTGAGACCGGGGATAGCTACGAGGGCTGCGAGCGTTACCGGGTACAGCGGGGCCACTCCGAGACCTGCTACGACCAGGCCGAGCGCGACCACGGCCGGTGCGTCGAACAGGCTCACCAGCAGCGTGCCGCAGGCGGCGAGTGCTCCGGACGGAAAGACCGGCGACCAGCCGCGGTAGCGGATCGGTCCGATCGCGCGGCCGACCGCCATACCGATCGGGAACGCACTGCCGAGCAGCGCGGCCGCCGCAGTAGGCAACCCACTCGCCACCAGCCGCGCCACCGCCCACACCACGAAGCAGAACTCGACCGACACCGCGAGCACAACCCGGAGCCACCCCGCGCCGACGTCCATCACGACCCGCCGCCCCACCCGCCGCCACTTCCGCCCCAACCCAACCGCCGGCGCCGAATCAATCAACACCGGCACCGCTTTCTCTGTTGGCTGGAGTGGGCTGGAGCGCCGGTTCAGTACTGCTAGGAGAAGGAGGGGAGGTGCCGCGGCGAGCATGGCGTACCGGCCGCTCGGACCGAGACCGTCCAGCGTGCCGATAGCCAGCGGCGCCAGGATTCCGGTCCCGCTGGCGACCGCGTTGACCCGACTGAGGCGAGCAGCCGCAGTCGGGCCGTTGAGCATCAGCGGAGCAACCAAGACAAGCAGCGCGCCGCCAAGCCCAACCAGCAGCCCGCCGGCGATAGCGACCGCGTACACCGGCGCGACCGCAATGAGGACCGCACCCATCGCACACACAACCGACCCAAGCCCAAGCACCGTAGGCATCGACCACAGCTTGAGCATCCGCGGACCAACCACCGCGACCAGCATCAACCCAACAGCGAACCCCGAGGACAGCAGCGCCAGCCGGCTCGTCGGCTCGTCAAGATCCCGCGCAAGGATCGCCACACACGCACCGAGCCCGGCCAGCACGAACCCCATCGCGGACAGCGCGATACCGATGCGTACCTCGTCGCCGCGGGCACCGCTCCGCGGCGGGGCCTGAGCGCCCGCGGTCATTCCAGACCTTTGAACAGCGTGTCGAGCCGGTGCAGGTCAGCCAGCTCGATATCCGCCGCAATACCCTTCAGACCGGCCGTGAGCGCACCAGACGCCTGCCCTGCCGACAACCCGACAACGGTGTCCTCGACCACCAGGCACTCAGTCACAGGTACGCCGAGCAGCTCCGCCGCCCGCAGGTACCCCTCCGGGTCCGGCTTGCCACGGCTCACATCGTCGACCGTCACGAGGACCGACGGCGCGATCCCGGCCGCGGTCAGCCGTACCTTCGCCAGTTGGGCCGGCGCACTGGTGTAGACCGCCCACGGCACACCGATCCGCCCGAGCGTCCCAAGGAGGTCCAGCGCACCAGGCTTCGCCACCACCCCGTCGACGTCGTTGACCTCGAGATCGAACACTCGCGCCCAGGCCGCGGTCCGTTCCGCCGGCGACGCGTCCGGCAGGAAATGCGTCACGGTCGCCATCGCCGGGTTCCCGTGCGCGACCGCGAGTACGTCGGCCGGCACCAGACCGTACTCGGTCGCCCACCGGCCCCAGCTCCGGTCGACGACCGCGTCGGAATCGACCAGCGTGCCGTCCATGTCGAACAGCACCGCGCGGATGTCCCGGATCTCCATGACCCCTCCCGTTAAACTCGTTCTCCGAGCATAACGGGAAGGGCAGTGATGACTCCAGTACGCCGTGGACAGTGGCAGACGGCTGCGGACGTGCTGACTCAGCTCACCCGTCAGCCCGGGATCACACGGGCCGCGGTCGCGCGGGCGCTGCGGCTGAGCACGGGTTCCGCGACCGAGGTCACCGCCCGGCTACGCGACGTACAACTGCTGACTGAGGTACCTGCTCCCAGTCAGGGGCGTGGTCGGCCGACCACAGTGCTGCAGCCGCACCCTCAGGGACCTGTGGTTCTCGCCCTCGACCTCCGGCAGAGCAGCTGGCGGAGCGCGGTGGTAGCGCTCGACGGGTCGCTGCAAGAACCGCAGTACAGGCGACACCGGAGTCGGCGTGCGCAGGTCGTGCTGAACAACCTGCGGCGTGAGGTGGAGCAGGCGCAGCAGCGGTACGGCGCTCGGCTCCAGATGGTCAGCCTCGCCGTACCGGGCACCGTCCGTGACAACCGCCTGATGCAGGCGCCGACGCTGGAGTGGGTCGAGCTGGACCTTGCACAGGTCACGGGCGACACCGGCGTACCGCTGCTCGCCGGCAACGACGCGACGCTGAGTGGGGTGGCTGAGGCGCGTACGGGCGCTGCTGCGGGAGCCGGTACGGCGGTACACCTGATCATCGAGGTGGGGATCGGCGGGACGCTGCTGATCGACGGGGTGCCGGCACAGGGCGCGTCGGGAGCAGGCGGCGAGTACGGCCACATGCCCTTCGGTGACCGGTCCCGTACCTGTCCGTGCGGTGCCCGTGGCTGCTGGGACTTGGAGATCGACGGACGCGCCCTGGCCCGCTACCTGAAGCAGCCGACGCCGGACGACCCCGTTGCCTACGCCGAAGAGGTACTCCGGCGCGGCGACCGGGCTGCCCGTGCCGCAGTGACCAGGGTGGTCACCGCACTCGGCTACGGCATCGCGGGCCTCGTCAACGCGCACGACCCGGATGTGGTCACGATCGGCGGCCTAGCCATCCCCCTGCGAGCAGCTGCGGAGGAGACCTTCGCGGAGGCGTACGAGAGCGGTCTGATGACGTTCCACCGCAGTACTCCCCCACCGGTCCTGCCGGCCACCTACCAGCCGGACGGACCGCTACGTGGCGCCGCCGCGCTGGCCCTCGACCAGCTGACCACTGAGCAGGCCATCGCAGCCTGGGTCGCCCAGCGCTAGTCGGCGACCTCGACTTCTTCAGCAGCCTCTTCTTCAGCGGCCTCTTTCTCTTCAGTACGAGGCTTGGGGACGATCGGGGGTTCTACCTTCGCCAGGATCTCGAGGATGTCGTGGCGGTGGTGCTGGATCTCGTGGGCGGTGTGCCGGATGATCCAGCCCAGCGTGCGCGGCGCCCGGACCGGATAGTTGTACAGCCCGAGCTTCCCCAGCTCCTGCGGCTGCAGCACTCGCGCCGCCGCCCCGAACTCGCGCGCGAACCGCACCAGCGCGGCCGCGACCTCCATCGGGTCCTGGTTCTCGTACTTCTCCTGCTTCACCCGCCCGGTCCGGTCCATCGGTGCGTACACCGGCCGGTCCTCAGCCAGGCACTGCGCGATACGGAGCCGCTGCACCTCGAGTACGTCGCGCACGTGGCACGCGTACTCGATCGCCGACCACACGTCCGGCTCCGGCCGCAGCCGCACCACGTTCGGGTCCGGACCGGCCGCGGCCTTCGTCAGCGCCATGCTGCAGTCCGCCGACTGCCGGACGAGCAGCGTCACCGTCCCCTGCAAGGTCCCGGTGTCGTAGCTGAAACCGCACTGCTCGCAGTACCCGTCCACCGGGGGCTGCTTACTCAACTGCTGCTCCCTCTGAATCTCCATGCGTGATCGACCGGGCCGATGCCATCGCCGAGCGCGAACCCGGCCGCGATCGCCCCGGTCACGTACTCCTTCGCAGCGCCGACGGCACCCGGTACGTCGTACCCACGAGCAAGGTACGACGCGATGGTGCTCGCCAGCGTGCATCCCGTGCCGTGCGTGTGCCTGTTGTCGGCTCGGAGCGCGCTGTACGAACGCCGTACCCCTGGTCCGTGCAGTACGTCGACGGACGCCGTACCGACATCGTGGCCGCCCTTCACCAGCACCCAGGACGCGCCTGCCTCCAGCAGAGCCTTCGCAGCGAGCTCCCGGTCCTCTACGGTCTCCAAGTCAACGCCAGAGACCGGACCGAGCTCAGTGAGGTTCGGAGTGAGGACCGTGGCCAGCGGGACGATCTCCGCGCGCACCGCCTCCATCGCGTCGGCCGCCAGCAGAGCGTCGCCGTGCTTGGACACCGACACCGGATCGACCACGACCGGCACGTCCGGCGGCAGCGTCCGCAGCAGCGACGCGACGACCCGGACCATCGACTCGGACGCCAGCATGCCCGTCTTCACCGCGTCGACCCCGATGTCGTCCACCACGCTGCGGAACTGGGCGCGGACCTGCTCCTCCGGCAGCTCCCAGGCTCCCTGGACGCCGACGCTGTTCTGCGCGGTGATCGCGGTCAGCACGCTCATCCCGTGGACGCCGTTGGCGAGCATCGCCTTCAGGTCCGCCTGGATCCCGGCCCCGCCGCCGGAGTCGGAACCGGCGATCGTCAGCACTCTGGGGGGCGGCATCTCAACTCCTGAAATGGGCGTGTCCGGTGTCCGCAGCATACGGCGCGCCGTCCACGGTCACCGTCCCGGCCGGTCGCTCCTCGTTGCCCTCAGCAACCGAGCCGATCACGGTCCAGCCCTCGGGGACGTCGGCCGGCTCGAAGGTACCCACCAGGGCGTGGTCCTCGCCGCCGGTCAGCACGAACCGCAGAGCGTCCACACCGGTCGCCGCGGCCACCGCCTGCAGCGGCTCGGGCACGGTCAGCGCCTTCGTGTGCACGTCGATGATCACCTGGCTCGCCGCCGCGATATGGCCCAGATCGGACAGCAGGCCGTCGCTCACGTCACACATCGAGGAGGCCCCGGCGAGCGCTGCCCGCGGCCCTTCGGCGTACGGCGGTTGCGGGCGCCGGTGTGCCTCGACGACGGCCCGTGGCGAGCGGAACCCGCGAGCGAGCACCGCCCAGCCGGCCTCGGCCCAGCCGAGCCGCCCGGCGTACGCGACCTCGTCCCCCGGGCGGGCGCCGGAACGCAGCACCGGCGGACGGCCGTCCAGCGAGCCGAACGCGGTCACCGAGACGACGATCTTGTCGGACTGAACGGTGTCACCGCCGATGATGCTCGCCTCGACCAGTTCGCACTCGTCGACAAGGCCCTGGTTCAGTTCCAGCGCCCAGGCGGTCGGCAGGTCGGCAGGGCCGCCGAAACCCACCACGAGCGCGGTCGGCCGGGCACCCATCGCCACCACGTCGGCCAGGTTCTGTGCGGCGGCCTTGCGACCCACGTCGTACGCCGACGACCAGTCCTGGCGGAAGTGGCGGCCCTCGACCAGCAGGTCCGTCGTGATCACCATGCGGCCGTCCGGCACCGCCATCACGGCCGCGTCGTCACCGGGACCGACCAGGACGTCCTCACCTGTGGACAGCCCTTTGGTGACGGCCGCGATCAGGCCGAACTCACCCGTGCTCCCCAACGTCTCTGTCACGTCAGCAGACCTCCCATATCGCTAGGCGGAGTCTAGGCGGTACCGTGACCGGGCAACGAAGAGTACGCCCGGCGCTCCCGCAGTACGCCTGTGGGTGCCCGGAGCCAGCTGAGGACGACTGAGTGGAGAACGACGTGGTGGTCCAGGCCTACATCCTGATCCAGACCGAAGTCGGCCGTGCGGCCGACGTCGCGGCACAGATCGCCGAGGTCCAGGGCGTCACCCTGGCCGAGGACGTCACCGGTCCGTACGACGTGATCGTCCGCGCGGAAGCCCGCAACGTCGACGAACTGGGCAAGCTGGTGGTTGCCCGGGTCCAGAACGTTCCCGGCATCACGCGCACCCTGACCTGCCCCGTCGTCCACATCTGACCCTCCACACGGGACCCGCCACTTCTCAGCATGCCCAAACTCGCATCCCGGACCATTGGTGCTGCACTCTGTCTGCTGCTGATCGCGGGGTGCAGCCCGGGGCCGACGCCGGTGCCTGTGCCCTCCCCCGCGCCCGAGGTTGCCGCCGCCTGCGCCGACCTGGTGAAAGCACTCCCCGCCAAGGTCCTGGACGCGAAGCGCCGTGAGGCCTCCCCGAACAGCCCGCTGACCACGGCGTACGGCGACCCGCCGATCGAAATGACCTGCGGCGTCACACCCCCGGCCGGCATGGCCGAGGCCCAGTCCCAGTGCTTCGAGGTCAATGGCGTCGGCTGGTTCGCCAAGCAGGTCGAGAACGGCTTCATCTTCACCACCATCGGCCGCTCCCTCTACTTCGAGGTCGCCGTCCCCGCCAAGTACACCCCCGAAGCCAACGCCCTCACCGACGTCGCCGACGCCGTCCACAGATTCGACAAACTCGTCACGCCCTGCACCTGACGACTGCATACTCCTTGGCGAGATCGAAATTTTCTCTGCCGCTCGTGTCCGGTCGTGTCCGGTCGGGGAGTTGGGAGGCGACGTCTCGGGTGGAAGCGCCCCTTGCGGTGGGGTGCTCGGAGGACGGGAGAAGTTGATGAAGTACATGATCCTGACGTACGCGTCGCAGCAGGACTACGACGGGATGGCGGGGAAGGACACGGGCAAGCCTGCCTGGAAGCCGGAGGACTTCGCGGCGATGGGGGCGTTCATGGAGAAGTTCAACAACGAGCTGATCGAGTCGGGTGAGCTGGTCGAGACGCGCGGGCTGGCGGCGCCGGTGCTGACCCGGCGGCTGGGCTCGAAGGACGGGCAGTCGGTGGTGACCGACGGGCCGTACGCCGAGACGCAGGAGGTGCTCGCGGGGTACTGGATCGTCGAGTGCGAGTCCTTCGACCGGGCCACCGAGATCGCGTCGCGGCTCGCCGACACGCCGGCGCCCGAGTTCGCCCGCGCGACGGCGTACGCGGACATCCGGCCGCTCGTCGAGGGTCGCGACGAACTGGTGGAGTGAGTGACGATGACCGCGCTTCTGGATGGGCTGCCGGCGTGGTCATGGGGCGGTGACTCATGACCGTGCCGCTCGAGGAGCTGACGCGGGAGTTGGCGCCGCAGGTTCTCGGGGCGCTGGTCCGGCGGTACGGGCATTTCGACACGGCTGAGGACGCGGTGCAGGAGGCGCTGCTCGCGGCGGCGCAGCAGTGGCCGGTGGACGGGGTGCCCGACAATCCGCGCGGGTGGCTGATCACGGTCGCTTCTCGCCGGCTGACGGATCTGCTTCGGCGGGAGCAGGCCCGTCAGCGGCGGGAGGACCGGGTCGCGGCCTGGGCGCTGCAGGGTGAGCCGGTCGGCGACGCGGACGACACATTGGTGCTGTTGTTCCTGTGCTGCCATCCGTCGTTGTCGCCGGCGTCGCAGATCGCGTTGACGTTGCGGGCGGTCGGTGGTCTGACGACCGCGGAGATCGCGCGGGCGTTCCTGGTGCCGGAGGCAACCATGACGCGGCGGATCACCCGGGCGAAGACGAGCGTGCAGGCCAGCGGCGCGCGGTTCACGATGCCGGCCGATCGCGAGGAGCGGCTGGGAGCCGTGCTGAAGGTCGTGTACCTGATCTTCAACGAGGGCTACACGAGTACGACGGGGCCGAGCCTGCAACGCGTCGAGCTGGCGGCCGAGGGGATCCGGTTGGCTCGGATGCTGCACAGGCTGCTGCCGGACGACGCCGAGGTCGCCGGGTTGCTGGCGTTGTTACTCCTGACGGACGCGCGGCGCCCGGCGCGGACGGGACCGCTCGGCGAGCTGGTGCCAATGGCGGAACAGGACCGGTCACTGTGGATCCCGGAGCTGATCCAGGAGGGCGTCGAACTGATCACCGCGACACTGCCGCGCGGGCCGGTCGGGCAGTACCAACTGCAGGCGGCGATCGCGGCCGTACACGACGAGTCGCCGACCGCCGAGGAGACCGACTGGCAGCAGATCGTCGCGCTGTACGAGGTCCTGCTGCAACTCACCGACAACCCAATGGTCGCCCTCAACCACGTGGTCGCGGTCGCCATGGCACGAGGCCCCGAAGAGGGCCTCACGTTACTGGCGTCCATCGAACACAACGACCACCTCACCAAAGACCACCGCCTATCAGCAGTCCGAGCCCACCTCCTAGAAATGTCCGGTGACGCGGAGGGCGCCCGAGCAGCCTACGAAGAAGCAGCCACCCGAACCCCCAGCCTCCCCCAACAACGCTACCTACGCTCCCGAGCCAACTCCCTCCCCACCCCCTAACCCCCACCCACGCACCCCTTCACCCCACCCGCGCCAGCACCGCACCGCGCCCGCACCGCGCCCGCGTCGGTAACGCGCCCTGCCCGCGCGGCCCCGCTCCGCCGCGCCGCGCCCTTCGCCCGCTCACCACACGCTGCATCCCGCACCCCACCCGCGCCCTCCCCGCCCCGCGTTCCCGCCCCGCGCCCCGCATACTCGCCCTGCGCCTGCGCCCGGCCGAGACCCGCCTGTGTCGGGGCGGTGCCTGCGCGGCGGGGGTGTTGAACAGGTTATTTGGTGGGCGCTCGCACCAGTTCCTGTGCAACCGCCCGCGTGGTCGCGCGCCGCGGTCCGCCCCATGCCCCCGGGTTCTCGCCACGCGACTGCGCCCGGCCGTGTCCCGCTTGTGTTGGGGCGGTGGCTGTGCGGCGGGGGTGTTGGACAGGTTATTTGTTGGGCACTCGCACCAGTTCCTGTGCAGCGCCTGTGGTTAGTGGTGGTGCCAGGTTAGGCGTTCGTCGGGGCGGTTGTTGGTGGTGGTGCCGGAGGCTGTGTTGAAGTGGCGGCTGGTGCGGTGGGGTGGGGTGTAGGGGGGCCAGCCGGGGTTGCCGGTGGTGGCGAAGGTTATCCAGGTTTTGTGGAGTAGGTCCGCTAGGTGTTGGGGTGGTGCGGGACCGAGCATTCCGGCCGCGGACGGTTCGTCCAGGTTGTCGAAGACGAAGGCGAGTTCGAGGCCGTGGCAGGCGCCGAGTTGGCCGCCGCACGCGGGTGATCGCCAGGCGAACTCGTACATGTACGAGCCAGGGTGGGCCTCGGCGAGGCGGATCGCGGGGATGCGGTAGTACGAGTCCGTCATGACGGCTGCCAGCACATCACCCGCCGTGGCGCCGGGGCGGTTGGCGCGATACCGACGTACGCCGGCCACGGGTAACCCGAAGCGGAGACCCGCGGCGGCGTACAGGAGCGGTGTGTTCAGCTTGGCGGCGACGCCGGTCGGTACGAGGAAGAGACGCGCCTCCTCGCTGTTCGTGCCGATCATGAGGTCGACGTCAGCGCCGGCGCCGGACCGGATGCGGTCAAGAGGCGCCCCGGGCAGCAGGTCACCGTCGACCACAGGACTGAACGGCAGCAACGTGCGGGCAACATCACCCCACAGCTTGCGCCGCGGCTTCGCGGCCACCTGCTGGGTGAGTTTGTCCGCAGCCGCGAGCAGCTGCGGAACCGGTACGTCGGCGATCGCCTCACGCGTCGGCGCCGTACCGAGCGCCGCCGCCAGACGGGTGCCGACCAGCCGGGCGCTCGAAGGGCTGATCGTGTTGTGCGCGGCGCCCGACTCGGCGATCGCCCGATGGAACAGGCCCTCGGCCGCGGGCATCGCGAGCAGCGTGCAGACGCTCATCGCACCGGCCGACTCACCGAAGACCGTCACGTTGCCGGGGTCGCCGCCGAAGCCGGCGATGTTGTCGCGGACCCAGGTCAACGCGGCGATCTGATCGAGCAGCCCGAGATTCGGCGTACCGTCGCCGAACCACAGGAACCCGTCGGCGCCCAGCCGGTAGTTGATCGTCACCAGTACGACGCCGTCGCGCGCGAACCGCGTGCCGTCGTACACCGCCAGCGCTCCGGAGCCGCTCGTGAACGAGCCGCCGTGGATGAACACCATGACCGGTGCCCGCCCGGTCAGACCCGGTGTCCAGACGTTCAGGTTCAGGTAGTCGTCGCCCGGGATGATCGTCCGCGGGATGAGCTCAGCCATCGCGCCCTCGGTCGAGGTCTGCGGCGCGGTCGCCCCGTAATGACGCGAGTCACGGGGCGACGTCCACGGCTCCGGTGGGCGTGGCGGCTGAAAGCGGTTCGGGCCGACCGGCGGCGCGGCGTACGGGATGCCCTTGAAGGACAGGACGTCGTCGCCGGTCCCCAGGACTGGCCCGTACTGCGTGCTCGCGAGCGCCATCCGCTGCGGTCAGCGAAGGCCGGTGGGCCTGGTCATGGCCAGCTGCAGGAGGTGCTCGACGAGGGCCGCGTAGTCCTTGCCGGCGGCCGCCCACAGCCGCGGGAACATGCTGGTCGGCGTGAACCCGGGCATCGTGTTGATCTCGTTGATGATCACGCGGTGGTCGGCGTCCAGGAAGAAGTCGACCCGCGCCAGCCCCTCGGCCTCGATCGCGTCGAATGCGATCAGGGCCTTCGCGCGGACCTCGTCCGCGATCTCCGAAGGCAGGTCGGCCGGCACCGAGAGCGCCGTGTACTCCTCACCCTCCGGCAGGTACTTGGTCTCGAAGTCGTAGAAGTCGTGCCCGCCGCCGGAGACCTCGATCTCGCCGCAGACGCTGACCTCCGGGTTGCCGCCGCCGAGGCCGCCGAGGACCCCGACCTCGATCTCCCGCGGGCTCTTCGCCGACGCCTCGACGATCACCTTCGGGTCGTGCGCCCGCGCCACCGCGACCGCCTCGTCGAGCTCGTCCAGGCTGTTCACCTTGCTGATCCCGAGGCTCGACCCGCCGCGGGCCGGTTTCACGAACACCGGGTAGCCGAGCGCGTTCACCGCCGCGCGGCAGGCGTCGGCGTCCCGCATCCAGTCGCGGTCGCGGATCACGACGTACGGCGTGACCTCGAGGCCGGCGGCCTGGAACACGACCTTCATGTAGTGCTTGTCCATGCCGACGGCACTGGCGAGGACGCCGGAGCCGACGTACCGGATGTCGGACATCTCGAGCAGGCCCTGGATGGTGCCGTCCTCACCCCACGGGCCGTGCAGCAGCGGGAAGACCACGTCGACCTCGCCGAGCGTGCTCGGCACCTGGTCGGGTTCGCTGACCACGAGTTCGCGGTTCGCGCCGAACAGCACCGGCATCGCGGTCACGTCCACCTCGGGAAGCTTGCCGTCGGTGATCGACAGCCGCTCGGGGTCACCGCTCTCGAGCACCCAGTGCCCGCTGGTACTGATACCGACCGGAACCACGTCGTACTTGTCCCGGTCGATCACCTGCAGGACGTTCGCGGCGGTCACGCACGAGATGGCGTGCTCGCTCGACCGACCGCCGAACACGACCGCGACACGGGGCTTCCGCTGACTCTCTGGGTACTCACTCACCGGCTCGACTGTAGCGGCCCCGAGATCAGGTTCCGACCGGGGTTCGGTTAAGAACCCTTCAGATCGCAGTAGGTAGCGACCCGTCCCAGGTGACTGGCAACGCTGTCACTCCGTACACGAGCGTGTTGTCTCTGTAGTCGATCTCCTCGAACGGTACGGCGAGTCGCAGCGTCGGAATGCGGGCGAACAACCGCGTGAACACCTCCTGCAGTTCGACCCGCGCGAGCTGCTGGCCGATGCACTGGTGCGGCCCGAACCCGAAGGCCACGTGCGCCGCGGCGTCCCGTTCCAGATCCAGCCGGTCCGGGTCCGGGAACACGCTCTCGTCGCGGTTGGCCGAGGACAGCGCCGCGATCAGGTAACCGCCGGCGTCGATCGTCAGCGGACCTACGGGCAGGTCGTCGGTGACGTACCGGAACAGCCCGAAGTGCACCACGGACAGGTACCGCAACAGCTCTTCGACCGCGGCCGGTGCGAGCGATGGATCGGCCCGCAGCGCATCGAGCTGCGTTGGATTCGCTAGCAGCGCTAGCGTGCTGAGCGCGATCATGTTCGCGGTCGTCTCGTGGCCCGCGATCAGCAGCGTGACCCCGACCGTCACCAGCTCCTCCAGGCTCAACGGCGTACCGAGTTCCTCGCCGCGGGTGATGAGCCGGGACAGCAGGTCGTCCTCGCGATGCGCCTGCTTCGCCAGCACCAACCCGACGATGTACTGGTTCAGCTCGTCACTGGCCCGGCCGATCTCGTCGGTCCACCCGTCCACCCGGACGAGCAGGGCGCTGCGCTCCTGGAACTCGTCGCGGTCCTCGTACGGAACGCCGAGCAGTTCGCAGATCACCAGCGACGGGATCGGCAACGCGAACTCCTGGACCAGGTCCACCGGCCCGCCGGCGGCCAGCATCGCGTCGATCCGTGCCTCGATCATCTCGGCGATCCGCGGCCGCATCGCCTCCATCCGCTTGACCGCGAACTCGGTCGCCAGCATCCTGCGCAATCGTTTGTGCGCCGCCCCGTCCACCTGCAGGATCGACCCCGACTCCGCCTCCCGGTCCAGATCCGCGTCCGGTACGACGTGATCGGACGGCGCCAGCCGCGAACTCAGCCGGCTGTCCCGGAGCAAGGTGCGGACGTCGTCGTACCGGCTGATCACGTACGCGTCGACGCCGGCCGGTGTGGACACCTTCGCGGGCGCCTCGGTACGGCGGTACGCGGCGTACTCCCGCGCCGGGTCGAAGGGGCAACCGGACGGCCTGCGGACGGGGAAACTCTCGGTCATCGGGCGCCCTCTCCTAGGATTTTGGTAGTGACTACCATATGGCTGACACTTCCGATGAGGAACAGGGCTGCGGCGCGTCGGAGGCGATACCCTGCCCGCGGAGGTGCTGATGGGACTGCGCGAGGTGAAGCGGGAGCGGACCCGCCGGCTGATCGCGGACAAGGCGTTCGAGCTGTTCAGCGACAACGGGTTCGGCCGGACGACGGTCGAGCAGATCGCGGCGGCGGCCGAGGTCGGGCCGAGCACGCTGTACCGGTACTTCCCGACCAAGGAGGGGCTGGTCCTCGAGTTCGTCGACGACTGCCTGGCGGACGCGGTCGACTGGTTCCACCAGCAGCCCTCCATGGAGTTGCCGGACGGGCTGCGGGCGGTCATCGAGCGGGTCCTCGAGCAACTCGAGGCCAACCCGGACCGGGTCCGCGCGGTCTTCGACCTCGCGGAGCAGAACGGTTCGGTGAGCGCTCATCTCAACGAGCTGATCTGGCGGTTCCGCAACGACCTGGCCGACGTGCTGATCCGCCGGTTGCCCGGCGACGACCTGCGTAACCTCGAGTTCGTCGCGGCGCTGTCCGCGGGGATCGCGATGAACGTCATCGAGAACGTCGTGCGCGTCTGGGTGGACCATCCGGGCACAGTCGACGCGAAGACCCTGGCCCGTCAGGCGATGCGCCTGCTGTCCAGCGGCGGCGTCCCCCTGCCCGGCACCCACGACGCCTGACCCACCCGCTGCCACCCCCGAACGGGCAGGGACAATTCGGGGCATGACTCCTGACCTCGATCCGTCCACCGTCGTCGTGCACGCGGGCCGGCCCGAGCGGGTGCCGGATGCGCCGCTCGGCGGGTCGCCGGTGTTCAGCTCGACGTACGTCGCCGGCGGGGACCGCGGCTACGGGCGGTTCGGGAACGACGCCTGGACCGCGCTCGAGGAAACGCTCGGCGAGCTGGAGGGCGGGCGCGGGCTGACGTTCGCGTCCGGAATGGCAGCCGCGGCGGCGGTCATCGACCTGGTCCCGGTCGGCGGCCGGGTGGTCGCGCCGCAGCACGCGTACTCCGGCGTACTCGCGCTGCTCGACCAGCAGACGGGCACCGGCCGGCTCAAGGTCGAGCGTGTGAACATCGCCGACACCCAAGCAGCCGCCCGAGCGGTCGCGACCGCCGACATGCTGTGGATCGAGTCACCGACGAACCCCGCGATGGAGGTCGCCGACATCCCGGCCCTCGCCGCGGCCGGCCGGGCCGCCGGCGCGACCGTCGTCGTCGACAACACGTTCGCGACTCCCCTGCTCCAGCAGCCGCTCGGCCTCGGCGCGGATGTCGTGATGCACTCGGCCACCAAGTTCATCGCCGGGCACTCGGACGTCGTCCTCGGCGCGGTCGTCACCGCGGACGACGACCTGTGGTCGGCGATCGATCTGCGCCGCCGCAGCCTCGGCGCGATCCCGGGCCCGATGGAGGCCTGGCTCGCGCTCCGCGGCCTGCGCACGCTCGCCCTCCGCCTCGAACGCGCCCAGTCGAACGCCGCGTTCCTGGCCGAGCGGCTGCGCGCGCATCCGCGGGTCAGCCGGGTCCGCTACCCCGGCCTGCTCGACGATCCGGGTCACGACCGGGCCGCGGCGCAGATGTCCGGCTTCGGCGCGATCCTCGCCTTCGAGCTCGGCGGCGACGCGGCCGGCGCCCAGCGGGTCTGCGAGCGCACCGAACTCTGGGTGCACGCGACCAGCCTCGGCGGCGTCGAGTCCATGCTGGAACGCCGCCGCCGCTGGCCGATCGAGGCCCCGACGATCCCCGAGGACCTGATCCGGCTGTCCGTCGGGATCGAGCACCCCGGCGACCTGTGGAGCGACCTCGAGCAAGCCCTCACCCGCTGACCTCCCTGCATCTGATGGGTTGACGTCCGAGATGCAGGGTTGGCGCCCGGGATCTGGTGGGCGAACCCGGCATCTCGGACGCTTACCCATCAGCGGTTGGCTGGGGCGCGCTTGAGGATGGGGCCGCCGAAGAAGGTCAGCACGCACAGCACGACCGGCAGGATGAACGCGATGTTCAGCGGCATCCAGTGCGCGAGGCCCCCGATCAGTGCGGGACCCGCGAGCAGGCCGACGTACCCGAGGCCGACGACGCGCGCCATCAGGGCGCCGGACGAGCGCGGGTCGAGGTTGCCGGCGGCGGTGAACAGCTGCGGTACGCCGCCCGCGAGGCCGAGGCCGAAGATCGCCCAGCCGACGAGCGCGACGGGCACCCACGGTACGACGATCACGAGCGTCAGACCGACCGCGGCCATCGCGGCGCCCCAGCGCACGATCGCGGCCGGGCCGACGACGGCCGCGACCCGGTCGGTGAGGAACCGTCCCACGGTCATCGCGACCGCGAACGCGCCGTAGGCGAAGGCCGCCGTACTGACCGAGGTGCCGAGGATGTCGCGGAAGTGCAGCGCGGCCCAGTCGTTGGCCACACCCTCGGACAGCATCAGCCCGAACGCGAGCGCGCCGAGCGCCCAGACCAGCTTCGCCGGCGGCTTCTCCCGCGGCGCACCGTCGTCCGCGTCCGCCTCGTCGGGAACCGTTGCCTCCAGCAAGAACCGGCTGGCGGCCAGCGCGATCGCGATGCACAGCAGGCCGGACAGGGCGAGCGTGACCTCGGTCGGTACGTCGGCGCGCAGCGTGGCCGCACCGATGACCGCGGCGATCGCGCCGCCGATCGACCACATCGCGTGGAAGGCGGCCATGATCGGTCGCGGATAGCCGCGCTCGACGACGACGGCCTGCGCGTTCATCCCGACGTCGATCGACCCGTTGCCGAAGCCGACGAGGATCAGCGTGAGCCCGAGCGTCCACCAGTTCGTGGCCAGTCCGGGGCCGAAGAGCGCGATGCCGAGCAGGATGCCGGCTGCCGGAACGAGCCGGCGTTGACCGAGTTTGTCGACGAGCGGTCCGGCGACCTGCATACCGAGGAAGGCAGCGCCACCGAGAACCAGCAGGAGCAGTCCGAGCGTGCTGTGCGTGATCCCGGTCTTCTGCTCGATGCTCGGGATGTGCACGACCCACATCCCGACGGCGAACCCGTTCAGCCCGAAGTACAACCAGGTGGCGACACGAGCGGCTCGGGGTGGTGCGGTCTGCAACTGTTCAGTGGCGGTCAACCTGCCACCTCGACCAGTACGCCGCGTTGGGTCAGCATGGTTCGTTGGTCCTCGGGGGCAGAGTCGTCGGTGATGATCAGGTCGGGGCGTTCTGCGGGGCAGACGTAGGCGAGGGCGGCGCGGTCCCACTTGGCGCCGTCGGCGAGCACGATGGTGCGGGTGGCGACGTTCATCGCCTCCTGCTTGACCTCCGCGTCGCCGAGATCGAAGGCGGTCAGCCCGGCGTCGAGGCTGAACGCGCACGGGCTGAGTACGGCGGCGTCGAAGCGCAGCGCCCGCAGCGAGGCAACGGTCAGCGGACCGACCAGTGACAGCTCCCCCTTGCGCGCCTCGCCGCCCGGCATCAGCAGCCGGATCCGCGGCGCGTCGGCCAACTCGTGCGCGACGTGCAGCGAGAGCGGCATCACCGTCATCGCGCGGTCGTGCAGGAGCTTCGCGGTCTCGAGGGCCGTCGTACCGCTGTCGAGCACGATCGTCTCGCCGTCGCGAAGATGCTCGACGGCGGCGCGGGCGATCGCCTGCTTGGCGGCGACCGCGGCCTGGGCACGCAGCGAGTGCGGCGGCTCGAGACCGGACGGCATCGCGGACACCGCACCGCCGTGGATGCGCTTCAGAACACCCTGGGCCGCCAGGAAGTCGAGGTCGCGACGGACGGTCATATCCGAGGCCTCGGTCGCCTCGACCAGTTCCTGGACCGACACTCGGTCCACGACTCGTAGTCGTTCTACGATCACTTGGTGCCGTTCCGCACTTCTCATGCGCAAAAAACTACCATCCGCCTGATCGTTCAAACAGATAGTGTGTTTGCTTGTGATTGATGACACCCTCCTCGTCAAACGGTCGCGGTACGCCGTCGCCGCGGTCTTCTGCGTGCACGGGTCCGTGACCGGGTCGTTCGCGACCCGGGTGCCCTGGATCCAGGAGCACGCGGGGGTGTCCGCCGGCCAGCTCGGCCTCGCGCTCGCGTTCCCGGCGCTCGGCGCGGCGCTGATGATGCCGCTCGCCGCCCGGGTCAGTCACCGTCTCGGCACCCGCACCGCGCTGCGCGGATTGCTCGCGCTCTGGACGCTCGCGCTGATCCTGCCGTCGCTCGCCCCGGGCCTGCTGACGTTGTGCGCCGCACTGCTGATCTACGGCGGTACGGCGGGGATGGCCGATGTGGCGATGAACGCGCTCGGCGTGGAGGTCGAGCACCGGCTGAAGAAGTCGATCATGTCCGGACTGCACGGCCTGTGGAGTGTGGGCGCGCTGCTCGGCTCCGCGGTCGGGACGGTCGCGGCGCATGCCGGTCTCAGTGCGCAGGTCCACCACGCGGTCGCGGCCGTCGTACTGACCGTCGTCGGGGCGGTGGTGTGTCAGTTCGTGCTGAACATCCATCCCGAGGACGACGAGGAGCCGCCGGCGCGGTTCGCGCTGCCGCCGAAGTCGGCGTTGCTGATCGGGGCGGTCGGGTTCTGCGCGGTGTTCGCGGAGGGCGCCAGCCTGGACTGGTCGGCTGTGTACCTGCGCGACATCCTGGACAGCTCAGCGGGTGTCGCGGCCGGCGCGACGACCGGGTTCGCGTTGACGATGGCGATCGCCCGGATCACCGGCGACGCGGTCGTCGACCGGTTCGGCGCCGTCCGCACGGTGCGCTGGAGCGGCGTGATCGCGGCGCTCGGCGGTCTGCTCGTCGTCCTGGCGCCAAACGCGATCGCCGCGATGGCCGGCTTCGGCCTGATCGGCGTCGGCATCGCGGTCGTCGTACCGCTCGCCTTCGCCGCCGCGGGCCACGCCGAGGGCAACTCCAGCCATGCGATCGCCGGCGTCGCCACCATCACGTACGCCTCCGGCCTGGTCGCCCCGTCGATCATCGGCGGCATCGCCCAGGCCAGCAACCTGACCATCTCGTTCATCGTCGTCACCGCCCTCGCGGCCGGCCTGGCCGTCTTCGCGCCGGTCCTCCGCACCCGCAGCCACACCCGCGTCGCCGACTGACCTCAGGCCGTACCAGCGACTGGACAACACCGGAGGCGGAGCAGCGGCGGGTGGTACGAATCGTTGGGTGACGACTTTCAGGGTGGCTGGGGCGGACGACGCGGCGGCGGTTGCGGAGCTGCACGGGGACAGCTGGCGGCGGCACTACCGGGGTGCCTACGCGGACGCCTTCCTCGACGACGAGTCGCCCGAGTATCTCGGCGGCATGTGGGCCAAGCGGCTCGCCGCGCAGGAGGGTACGCGGACGACAGTGGCGGAGTACGACGGGCAACTGGTCGGACTCTCGCACCTGGTGCTCGACGCGGACCCGAAGTTCGGTGCGCTGGTCGACAACCTGCATGTCCGCGCGCCACTCAAGCGGCAAGGCATCGGGACGCAGCTCCTGGCGTTGACAGCCGAGGCGCTGCAGGAGGCGTCGCCGGGTTCGGGGATCTACCTGTGGGTCCTCGAGCAGAACACCGCCGCCCAAGGCTTCTACGAGGCGCGCGGCGGCATCCAAGGTGAGCGCAAAGAGGTCCCGCCGCCGGGTGGCGAACCGCGCCGCCTCAACGGCCGGCCCGCCTGCTTCAGGTACTACTGGCCGGATCCCGCGACCTTGACGGACTCGATCAGCGCGTACGACGCCTGACTCGCCGCCTCGGGATCACCGGCCCGGATCGCGTTCAGTACGTCGACGTGCGCGTCGAGGATCCGGTGGTCCTCGGGGATCGTCGCGGTCTGGTGGATCGACGCGGCGAGCACCTCGGCGAGGGCGTCGTACAACCGCAGCAACAACGGGTTCCCGCTCGCGACGACGACGCCGCGGTGGAACTCCGTGTCGGCGGCGACGAACGCGTCCATGTCACCGTCCGCAAGCGCGACACCGCGGCGGTCGAGCGCGTCGGTGAGCGGCGTCAGGCTGTCCGGATCGGCGTACTGAGCGGCCAGCCGGGCCGCTGCCGCCTCGATGCCGGCCCGCGCGTCGAGGACGTGGGTGAGCGACGCTGACAGCTCGTCCCGGACAAGTACGCCGCTGATCTCATTGGTCGCGCGCACATAGGTGCCGTCGCCGACGCGCGGCTCGAGCAGGCCGGTCAGGCTCAGCGAACGCAACGCCTCCCGCACCGTGCCGCGGCTGACCCCCAGCTCGCTCGCGAGCTGATTCTCACCAGGGATCCGCGACCCGCGCGGCCACACCCCGGACTCGATCTGCGCGCGGAAGCGCTCCGTGACCTGCAGCACGAGCGGCACCTGCCGCACCAAGGAACTCGACTCCATGGCATAGAGTATATAAATGTAGGACATCTGCACGGAAGGCAAGGAGAGGTGTGTCGTGGCGGTGCTGACCGAACCGGTGGCTCGAGAGCGGTCGGCGCTGATCACCGCGACCGCCTTCGTGGTCGCGCTGAGCCTGCGGCCGGCGCTGACCGCGGTCGGTCCGGTGCTGCCGCGGATCGGGCTCGATCTGCACCTCGGTGAGGCCGCGCAGGGATTGCTGGGCACGCTGCCGCTGCTCGCGTTCGCGGTCGCCTCTCCCCTGGTCCACCTCGCGTCGCGGCGGTTCGGGATGGAGCGGGCGGTGTTCGTGTCGCTCCTGGTGCTCGCGGCGAGCAGCGCGCTCCGCCCGTACACGGGTCAGGCCGGTCTCTGGATCGGTACGGCGGTGGTCGGCGCCGCGATCGCGGTCGGCAACGTCCTGGTGCCCGTCATCATCAAACGTGACTACGCCGCGCACGTGTCCCGCGCGACCGGCGTCTACACGGCGTTCATCACCGGCGGCGCCGCGATCGCCTCGATCCTCGCCGTACCGATCGCCGACGCGGTCGACTGGCGGCTGTCCCTCGCGGTCTGGGGCGGGCTCGCCGTACTGGTCGCCGTGATCTGGCTGCCGCGGACGCTGTCGCCCGAACCGATGCCGGCGGCAACGACGGACGACGGGGCGCGAACAGTGAGCGTCTGGCGGCAGCCGACGGCCTGGCTGGTGACCGGGTTCATGGGCCTGCAGTCCACGAGCTTCTACCTGTTCGTGAACTGGCTGCCGACCATCGAGATCGCGACCGGCGGCGTCTCGGAGCGGTCCACCGGAGTGCACCTGTTCATCTTCCAGGTGTGCGGCCTGATCGGCGGGCTCAGCATTCCGTTGCTGCTGAAGCACCCGACCAACCAGCGGGCCGGGTTGATGACCGCGAGCCTGCCGATTCTGCTAGCACTGCTAGGACTTCTGCTGGCGCCGCCCCTCGCGATCGTCTGGGCGATCGTCGGCGGGCTAGGTCAGGGCGCCGGGCTGGTCGCTGCGCTCTCGCTCATCAGTCTTCGCGGCCGCGGGCACCACGAGACCACCCAGCTGTCCGGGATGGCGCAGGCGGTCGGCTACACGCTGGCCGCCGCCGGTCCGGTCGTCGCCGGCTACCTGACCCAGGTGACCGGCGGCTGGAGTACGACGCTGATCGTGTTCGCCGTACTCGCAGCCACACAGGTCACGCTGGGTTTCGTCGCGGGCCGCGACAGCCGCTGAAACCTACTTGTCCGTGGCGAAGGCGGCGTCGAAGGCGGCTTCCGGCTTGTCGAAGGCGAGCGCGCGGATGACGTTGACCGCCTCCGCCGCGCCGACCTTGCGCTCCATGCCGGCGTCCTCCCACTCGACCGAGATCGGCCCGTCGTAGCCGATCGAGTTCAGCACCCGGAAGCAGTCCTCCCACTGCACGTCGCCGTGCCCGGTGGAGTAGAAGTCCCAGCCGCGGCGCGGGTCGCCCCACGGCAGGTGCGAGCCGAGCCGGCCGTTGCGTCCGCCGCCGACCCGCATCCGGGTGTCCTTGCAGTCCACGTGGTAGATCCGGTCCTTGAAGTCCCACAGGAACGCGACCGGGTCGATGTCCTGCCACACCATGTGCGACGGGTCCCAGTTCAGGCCGAACGCCTCGCGGTGGCCGATCGCCTCGAGGGTGAGCGTGGTGGTCCAGTAGTCGTACGCGATCTCCGACGGGTGCACCTCGTGCGCGAACCGGACACCTTCGGCGTCGAACACGTCGAGGATCGGGTTCCACCGGTCGGCGAAGTCCTGGTACCCGGCCTCGATCCGCTCCGCCGGCACCGGCGGGAACATCGCGACGTACTGCCAGATCGACGAGCCGGTGAAGCCGATGACGGTGTCCACGCCGAGCTTCCGGGCCGCGCGGGCGGTGTTCTTCAGGTCCTCGGCGGCGCGCTGCCGGACGCCCTCGCCGTCGCCGTCGCCCCAGATCCGGGACGGCACGATCGCCTGGTGCCGGAAGTCGATCGGGTTGTCGCAGACCGCCTGCCCCACCAGGTGGTTGGAGATCGCGAACACCTGCAGGTTGTACTTCTCCAGGATGTCCTTGCGGCCCTGGACGTACGAGTCGTCGTCGACGGCCTGCTGGACGTCGAAGTGGTCACCCGAGCAGGCGATCTCGACGCCGTCGTACCCGGCCTCGGAGGCGAACTGACAGACCTCCTCGAACGGCAGGTCGGCCCACTGACCGGTGAAGAGCGTGATCGGACGAGGCATCTACTGAGCTCCTAGGCGTTGTCTACGGTGTGGTCGACAGGGTTGTCGACGGTGGTCCACGCGCTGTCGTCCGCGGCGGACCGCAGTACGGCGTCGACCACGCGAGCGGACCGCGCTCCGGCGGCGAAATCGGGCAGGCCGTCCGGGCGGTCACCCAGTACGGCGGCATAGCTGTCCGCGACGAACGAGTCGAACGCGTCCTGGTACCCCTGCGCGTGGCCGGCCGGCAGCCGGTTCACCCGGGCCGCGGGCGGGCTCAAGGTCTCGGGGTCGCGCGTCAGCAGCTGGGACGCAGAACGACGGCCGACCCACAGGCGATCCGGATCCTCCTGGTCGAAGCCGAAGCTCGACTCGGTGCCGGACACCTCGAGGTACAGCCGGTTCTTCCGGCCGGCCGCGACCTGGCTGACCACGATCGTCCCGACCACACCGGCCTCGGTCCGGAACTGCGCGGTGGCGAGGTCCTCGGTGCGGACCTCCACCCCACCACGGGTCGAACGTACCGTCCGCAGCTGGGCGCTGATCGCGGCGATCCGGTCACCCGTCACGAACTCGGTCAGGTCGCACCAGTGCGATCCGATGTCGGCGAAGGTCCGCGACGGCCCACCGGTCGTGTCGTCCACGCGCCAGTTCTGGTCGTCCGCGCCGGCGAGCCAGTCCTGCAGGTACGAACCGTGCAGGCTGGTGATCACGCCGGCGTCGCCCGCGGCGATCCGGGTACGCAGCTCGCGGACCATCGGGTGGTACCGGTACACGAACGGCACCGCGCCCACCAGCCCGGCCTCGACCGCAGCGGCGTGCAGACCTGCCGCGTCCTGCACCGAGGTGGCGAGCGGCTTCTCGCAGACCACGTGCTTGCCGGCTTCGAGCGCCTTCAGCGCGACCTCGCGATGCGTGTTGTTCGGCGTACAGATGTGGACCACGTCGAGGTCGGCGGCCAGCAGGTCGTCGAGGGACGCGAAGCCGCGCTCGGCACCGGTCGCCTCCGCCGCGGCTTCGGCTCTCGCGGGCGACGAGCCGACAGCGCCGACCACGGTCGCTCCGGAGACCAACGCGGACCTGCCGTGGACCTGGCCCATGAAGCCGCCGCCGACGATCCCTACCCTGAGCCGTTTGGTGGACACGTCGTAGGACGCTATGGGACCCTTTTGAACCCTGTCAAGCAAAAGTCCACGGCCAGTACGACGGAAGTCCGGTGATGAGCGATCTCGGTACGGCGGACGCGGTGTTGCGGCTGCTCCTCGACGGGCAACCGCGGACGCGCGCCGAACTGATCGAGCGCAGCGGTCTCGCGCGGTCCACGGTGACCGGGCGGATCGAGGCGTTGCTCGCCGACGGGCTCGTGGTGCCGTCGGGTGAGGCGGCGTCGACGGGTGGCCGGCCGCCGGCGCGGTTCCGGTTCAATCCGGTCGCGCGGCTCGTGCTCGCCGCGGACGTCGGCGCGACGCACCTGTCCGTCGCGCTCACCGACCTGGCCGGCGAGATCCTGCACCGGTCGACGACGCCGCTCGAGATCGCCGAAGGGCCCGAGGTCGTCCTCGCCGCGGTCGGCGAGGCCGGACACGCGTTGCTGCGCGAGGCCCGGAGATCACCGGACGATCTGGCGGGCACAGGGGTCGGGCTGCCCGGACCGGTCGAACACAGCACGGGCCGGCCGAACCATCCGCCGATCATGCCGGGCTGGGACTCGTACGACGTCGTCGGCCGACTCAGCCGGGAGCTGCCGGGCCCGGTGCTGGTCGACAACGACGTGAACATCATGGCGCTCGGCGAGCACGCGACGACGTACCCGGACGTCGAGCACCTGCTGTTCGTGAAGGTTGCCACCGGCATCGGAGCGGGTGTGATCAGCGGCGGCCGGTTGCACCGCGGCGCCCAAGGAGCGGCCGGCGACATCGGCCACATCCAGGCGCCCGGCCACACCGAACTCTGCCGCTGCGGCAACACCGGCTGCCTGGAAGCGATCGCGTCGGCGGCCGCACTCGCCGCCACGCTAGGCGTCGAGACCAGCCAGGACATCGTCGACCTGGTCCGAGCGGGCAACACGACCGCGACAACCGCCGTACGCCAAGCGGGCCGCGAGATCGGCACGGTCCTCGCCGCCGCAGTCAGCCTGCTCAACCCGTCCGTGATCGTCGTCGGCGGCTCCCTCTCCCAGGCCGGCGACAGCCTGCTGGCCGGCCTCCGCGAAGCGATCTACGCCAGATCGTTGCCCCTGGCCACGACCCACCTCCGCGTCGCCCGCTCGACCACCGGCCGGGACGCCGCGCTACTGGGCGCCGTCACCCTGGTCCGGCAGTTCGTCCTCGCCGTCTGAGCCGTCCGAACCGTCTGAACCGTCTGAGCTGTCCAGCGACGCCGGCGCGTCCACCGTCGAGACCTGCGCGAGCAACTCAGCCATTCCGCGACGGCTCTCGGCGAGTGAGCGGCGCAACTCGGCGACGTCGTCGGCCGACATCGGCTCGCCATTGCGGAGGTGGCTGGGCACGCTGTCCGCACTGACCCCGAGGAGGTCGAATGCACCGGTAGTGACCTTCGTGCCAGGCCGTACCTGCGCCACGAAAACGTCCTCGAACGCGTCGAAGAACTCCAGATAATCAGTCAGGAAGCGCTTCAGTTCCGCTGCGCTGGGGTCCGGCATCTCGGCACCGCCCGGCCACGAGGCGCGGTAGGCCCGGAGCGAGGTGCCGGCCAACCGATCGACCGCCGGCGTGACGGCAGGCCCGAGTTGCGCGAGGAAGTTGTACGCAGCCGCGCGCAGCACGCCGTCGTCGACCGCGAGCATCGTGTCGACCAGCTGCCCGGCGAACAGTTGCGGGTCGGCGGTGGCCTTCCAGTTGAGCCCGGCCGGATCCAGGACGCCTTGCACAGCCGCCCGCAACCACTCGCGCACGTCGGCGACGGTCAGGTCCGCCCGCCACTCCCCCGCCTCCAGGCGCAGAGTCTCGTCACGCTTCCAGCCGGCCCAGCTGAACAACAGCCCCTGCAGTCCGAGCGGGGTCAGCATGAAGCCATCGAGGACACCGATGCGGCGCAGGCCGTCGACAGCCTGACGCCCTTCAGCGGTGGCGAGGACATCGGCCGTCTCGTCGATACCCGGCGAGTACGCCGCGATGATCAACCGGACAACCTCGTCGCGTAACGGGTCCGGCAGGTCGCGGATCAGGACCCTGGCCGTTTCGGTCCACCGGCCCACGACCTTGTCAGGATCGGCCCACTGGTCCAGCTGCTCGCCCCGGAAGGCGCGTTCCGGCGTCGGCCACAGGAACTCGGCCAGAACCGCCAACCGCCAGGCTTCCTGTACGGCGTCCGTATCGGTGAGGCTCGTTCCGTCGAGAACCTGCTGGACGACGTCCTCCGCCAGGCGCGCTCCCGTCCACACCCCTGGCCGGTCGGCAAGGAACTCGGCCACCTCGACCACCGCGGCCATCAACGGCGCCTGCCGCGCCGCCGCAACGAGGCTCGACGGCAGCGTGAGCACCGGCGCCGGCTTCTCCCACAAGGTGTCCGGGATCGTCACCAACGACCGCGGCATCGGACCGATCAACTCGTCCCGACGCTCCCACGGCAATTGACCGAACCGTGCGTTCCACCCCATGCCGGGCTCGCCTTCGGGAAGCTCGACGGCCTTCACCTTCGGATCGCGCGAGCGCAGCTTCAGCGCCCAGACCCATGGCGTCCCCAGCTCTTCGGCCGCTGGGCTGCGAAGGATCCGTACGACATCCTCGACCTCGGCGCTGATCGTCGAGTCCGTCTCCAGAGTGCATCGCATCCGGATGAAGCCACCGAGGATCGGCACCGTGCGGATCAGCGCCTCGCGGACGTCGGCGTCGCAGTGGAACTTGAACGGCGCGACCTCGAGCACGGTCCGCCACAGGTACTGGTTCGGCCAGACGAAGCACGCCGGGATCTTCCAGTCGTCGACGGGGAGATCGAGCGGCTCGAGCACGTCGGCACGGGCCTCGAGCAGGTCCCGGATCAACCTGAGATCCGGCTCCCCGCCGGCGCCGGTCTCATCCATCCAGGCCGGGATCCGGCCTACGAAGTCTTCGATCGCGTCCACACCGCAACGCTAGATCTACGCCGGGTCACATCCACTGCACAGCGAGTTCGTCGATCAGGCTGATGATCTGTTCGAGTCGGGGGCCGCTGCGGGCTCGGCCGAAGCCGTTGCGGCGGCCCCAGAACGAGGACTGTACGGCGATCAACTGGAGCCAACGGTTGATGTGTTCGGGGTCGATGCCTGATACCTCGGCGAACTGCTCGAGCTCGGCGCGCAACTGCCGCAGCAGGTCGTCCGTGAGTAGACCGCCCGCGGCGAACAGGTGGTAGGCCCGGGTGCGGAGAAAGATCGCGGCGTCGTACGCCGGGTCGCCGACGTAGCCCTTCGGGTCTACGGCCAGCCAGGGCTCGCGGTCCGCGCTCAGGATGTTGCGCGGGTGGAAGTCGCCGTGGATCAGGATCTCCGGCTGATCGCGGCCGAGGTCGTCGACGACCGCCAGCGCCGCGTCGACCACCGCTGCGGGCAACGGATGATCCAGCTCCGCAGCGTCCTTGCGGAGTTTCTCCGCCCACCCGTCGGCCTGCTCCGACAACCGCGGCAGGCCGTCAGGAGCCGGCATGGTCAGCCGGCGATGCAGTACGCCGGCGATCGTGACGACGTCCTGGTCGGACTCGAGCAGCGTCGAGGGATGAGCCCGCTCCAGGAGCATGGCGTAGTGGGCGTCGTCGCGTTCGTACAGCTTGACCGCACCGCGACCGCGCCACGCCTCGAACGCATCCGGCTCGTGATCGTTGCCAGGATGCGGGAACGACACCTTCAACGCAGCATCACGCACGGGCACGACCACGCCGACCTGGCCGTACGCGACCTGGCCGTCGACCGTGCAGTGCCAACGCGCCAGCAGATCCTCGATGATCCCGGGCAACTCGGCCAGCCACGCTGCCCCGGCCGCACCCTCACGCGCAACGGTGCTCCGGGCGAACGCTTCCGGGATCAACCCCAGCGCTCCGACTTCGCCGAGCGGGACACCAGGCTGAACAGCATGTCCTTCGGGGTCATCTCACCGGCGACGACCTTGGTGACGTGCTCCGCGATCGGCATCTCCACGTCGTGACGGTGCGCCAGTTCGCTGATCGACGCGCAGGACTTCACGCCCTCGGCGACCTGCCGGGTTCCGGCCGCGATGTCCGCGACTGTCATGCCCTGGCCGAGTTTCTCGCCGAAGGTCCGGTTCCGCGACAGCGGCGACGAGCACGTGGCCACGAGGTCGCCCAGCCCGGCCAGCCCCGAGAACGTGTGCTCGTCCGCGCCCAGCGCCGTACCCAGACGGGCGATCTCGGCCAGGCCGCGGGTGATCACCGACGCCCGGGCGTTGTCGCCGAACCCGAGGCCGACGGCCATCCCGACCGCGAGTGCGATCACGTTCTTGCAGGCGCCGCCGAGTTCGCAGCCGACGACGTCGTTGTTCGTGTACGGGCGGAACGTCGGGGAATGGCACAGCTTCTGCAACCGCGCCGCGGTCCCCTCGTCGGCGCAGGCCACCACAGACGCGGCCGGCTGCCCCTCGGCGATCTCGCGCGCCAGGTTCGGGCCAGACACCACCGCGATCCGTTCGGGACCGGCACCGGTCAGCTCCGCGATCACCTCGCTCATCCGCTGCGTCGTACCGAGCTCGACGCCCTTCATCAGGCTGACCAGCGGTACGGCGTTCGGCAGCACGCCGGCCCAGTCCGCGAGGTTCTCACGCAGCGACTGCGACGGCACCGCGAGGACGACGGCCTCCGCCCCGTCGGCCGCCGCGGCCGGGTCGTGCGTCGCGGTGATCGCGTCCGGCAGCTCGATCCCGGGCAGGTACTCGGCGTTCTCGTGCCGCGCGTTGATCGCGTCGCACACGTCCTCCCGCCGGGCCCACACCGACACCTGGTTCCCCGCGTTCGCCAGCACCGTGGCGAACGCCGTACCCCAGGACCCGGCGCCGAACACCGCGACTTTGGTCATTCCTTCTCCTCACCTTGAGCCTTGCGGGCCTTGCGCAGGTCGTAGAGCTCCTTGGGCGGGGTCTCGCCGCGCAGTTCGCCGAGGGTCTCGGCGACCCGGGCCATGATCACCTCGGTTGCCTCGTGCAACAGCTGGTTCGTCAGCGGCTTGCCCTCGAAGGCGCTCAGGTCGACCGGCGTACCCGCCCGCACCTGCAGCGTCTTGCGCGGCAGCAACCGGAAGCGCACCTTGCCGGTGTAGGACCTGAGGATCTCCTGCGCTCCCCAGTTCGCGACCGGGATCACCGGGCAGCCGGTCATCAACGCGATCCGCGCGGCGCCGGTCTTGCCGGTCATCGGCCACAGCTCGGGATCGCGGGTGATCGTCCCTTCCGGGTAAACGCCCACACACTCACCGCGTTCGACCGCCGCCACCGCGTCCCGGAACGCGTCCGCGGCCTGCGCGGACTCCCGGTACACCGGGATCTGCCCGGCGCCGCTGATGATCTTCCCGGCCACCGGGATCTTGAACACCGACGCCTTGCCGAGGAACCGCGGGATCCGCCGGCACTCCCAGATGAAGTACCCGAGCACGACCGGGTCGAAATGCGAGATGTGGTTGGGCACGTACACCACGCCGCCGGTCCGCGGCATGTTCTCCCGGCCGGTGAACCGGCACTTGGTGAACACGATCATGAACGGCTTGACGATCGCGACGATCACCCCGAACCAGAACCCACGCGGCGGCCGTGGGTCCGCCTGCCTCGCGTCCACAGCTGCCTCCTGGTGCTGATGATGGCCGTCGGTCATGGGAGAATCCTGCCTGATGGCAGACCTACAGGTCGCTCCCTGGACCCTGGTGATCCCGGTGAAGCGTACGGCGATCGCGAAGAGCCGGCTCGCTCCGGCCTACCCTCAGCACCGTCCCGAACTGGCCCGCGCGTTCGCTGTCGACACTACTGCGGCCGCTCTCGGTTCTCCCCTGGTGCGGACGGTCCTGGTGGTCACGGACGACCCGCTGGTCGCCGCGGACGTCACCACCGCCGGCGCGCACGTGGTCCCGGACCTGCCCGCCACCGGTCTGAACGAAGCCTTGCTGCATGGAGCCACTGTGGCCGCTGCCGAGTTCGGTGGCAACGGAATCGCGGCCCTCTCGGCTGATCTCCCCGCGCTCCGCCCGGCCGAACTGACCGCTGTCCTCGCGGCCTGTACGGCGCCGCGCTCGTTCGTGATCGACCAGCCCGGCACCGGTACGACGTTGCTCGCCGCGGCGCCCGGGGTGGCGCTGGATCCGCGCTTCGGTGTCGGTTCCGCCCTGGCGCACCAGGCGTCCGGGGCGACGCCGATCGAGCTGACCGCGATCGAGTCGGTACGACGTGACGTCGACACGGCCGCCGACCTCGCACACGCCGTACAGCTGGGAGTCGGTCCGGCGACCGCGGACGTGATGTCGCTGGTGCTCGGCGCCGCGACGGGTACCGAGGGGCTAGCCTGCTGACATGCAAGCGACAGTGAGCCGGTACGACGGCGAGACGTTCTCCGGTGCGGTGCTGACGGACACGGGGATCGAGCTTCCGTTCACCGTGCACGCCGTCTCCGACACCCCGGTCCGGCATCTGCGGGTGGGGCAACGGGTGCGGATCGAGACCACCGGCTCGGGTGCCGAGCTCGCAATTACCAAGCTGGAGTTCGGCACCCGTCTGTAGTCGGTTGCCCCGAACAACGGCGAAGGCCGGTCAACCCCTGGAGTGGGGTGACCGGCCTTCGCTGTTGTGCGGTATGCCGCAGTGCGTGAAGATCAGCGAGCGGTGCGCTTCGCCGCGGTCTTCTTGGCGGGGGCCTTCTTGGCCGGCGCCTTCTTCGCGACGACCTTCTTGGCCGGGGCCTTCTTCGCCGGGGCCTTCTTGGCAACGGTCTTCGCCGGAGCCTTCTTGGCGACCGTCTTGGCCGGGGCCTTCTTCGCGACCGTCTTCTTCGCAGCGGCGGTCTTCGTCGCAGCGGCCTTGGCCGGTGCGGCCTTCTTCGCCGGGGCAGCCGCCTTGGTGGCGGTCGCGGCCGGCTTCGGGGCTACCAGCTTCGGCAGCTTCTTGGCGCCGGAGACGACGGCCTTCAGCTCCGCACCCGCGCGGAACTTCGGAACCGTGGTCTTCTTGGCGCGCTTGGTCTCACCGGTCCGCGGGTTGCGCACGATGCGCGCGCCACGCTCGATGGCCTCGAAGGCACCGAAACCGGTGATGGCGACCTTGCCACCCTTCTTGGTCAGCTCGCGCTGGACGGTGTCGATCACCGACTCCAGTGCGTGCTGGGCCTGGCGGCGGTTTCCGTCGAAGTGCACTGCGAGCGCTTCGACCAACTGGCTCTTGTTCACTGCTTCCCTCCGTGAACGTAGGCGTCGAGCACAGCGCTCGATCTCACAGGAACGTTATGGACTCAACACGCCGTTCACAAACACCAACGCGGCAATTCGGCCTTGTTTTAGGCGATTCGTGCCACAATTTCGCCCGATTCGGGCCCCAGAAGGCGTTTCAGAGCCATCCGCGACGCTTGAAGATCTGGTGCAGACCTCCACACACCAAGGCCATCAGGCCGATCGCGAAGGGGTATCCGTACTCCCAGTGCAGCTCCGGCATCTTGTCGAAGTTCATCCCGTAGACGGTGCCGATCAGCGTCGGGGCGAACAGGATCGCCGCCCAGGCAGAGATCCGCTTCACCTCTTCGTTCTGCTCGCTGCTGGCGATCGCGAGGCTCTTCATCTCCTCGTTCTGCTGCTGGGCCACCAGGGTCGCGTTCACGGTCAGGATGTCGCGCAGCAACTCCCGGAAGCCGTCGACCTTCTCCACCACTTCGGTGACGTGATCGGCCACGTCACGCAGTGAACGTTGCAGTTCCTCGTCGACGCCGTACTTCTGGAAACCGCCGCGGAGCTGCTCGAGCATGCCGATCAGCGGCCGGGTCGCGCGCTGGAACTCGATCACCTCGCGGGACAGTTCGTAGATGCGCCGCGAGACCTTCGGGTCGCCGCGGAACACCTCGGTCTCGATCTCGTCGATGTCGTTCTCCAGACCGGCGACCACCGGCGCGTACCCGTCGACGACCTTGTCCATGATCGCGTACAGCACCGCCTCGGCGCCGCGGCCGAGGAGTTCGGGGTCGCGTTCGACCCGGCGCCGTACCGCGGCCAGATTGGGCGCTTCGGCGTGCCGGACCGTCACCACGAAGTCCGGGCCGACGAAGACGTGCACCTCACCGAACTCGACCTCCTCGGTCGCGTCCCGGTACCGCGCGGCCTTCAGTACGACGAACAACGTGTCGCCGTACCGCTCCAGCTTGGGCCGCTGGTGCGCCTCTCCTGCGTCCTCGATCGCGAGCTCGTGCAGGTCGAACTCCTGCGCCAGCGAGGCGAGCTCGCGGCGGTCCGGCCGGTACAGGCCGATCCAGGCCAGGCTCTGCGGGGAGTCGTGCAGCGCGGCGTACGTGTCCGCGAGTGAGTCCGGGGACGCGATCCGGTTGCCGCCGCAGTAGATCGCGCTGTCGACGACGCTGTGTCCCTTGGGCTTCTGGTGATCGCGGGACAGCTTCTCGGCCGGCTCGATCGCTGTCGCGGCAGCGGATGCGGCGTGCTTACGGGCGGCGGCACGCAGTGACGGGGTGCGGCTGAACGCGCGAAGCGAACGCAGGCGCAGGTCGGACATGAGTCCTCCAGGTGCGGTGGAAACGTGAGAGTGATGAGCGCACGTCTGCCCGACCGCTACTGCTGGAGAAAGTCAGTCCCCCACAGGTCGAGCGAGACCCGTATGTCTGGAGGGATCGCTGCTGTTGGTCATGAGCGCCTCACCTCCTCGGTCTCGCAAGCCTTGTTCTGATGATGTTCCAGGCAACCACGCAAGGGTAACACCAGAGTTATCGCCCCCGCCCACCCGAACGTTACGGGGGCGATAACTCTGGTAGAGCTTCAGGCCTTCGCAGGAAGGGTTGCGGGCTTGAAGGAGGGCCGGGTCGCTTCGTAGGCAGCGATCTCGTCCGCGTGCGACAGCGTGATGCCGACGTCGTCCAGACCGTTCAGCAGCCGGTAGCGCGTGTAGTCGTCGATCTCGAACGGCGCCGCGACGTCACCGGCCGAGATCGTCTTGTTCTCCAGGTCGACCGTGACCTTGGTCCCCGGGTCGGCCTCGATCGCGGTCCACAGCTGCTCCACGACGTCCTGCGTCACCAGGGCCGCGAGCAGACCGGCCTTGCCGGAGTTCCCGCGGAAGATGTCGCCGAACCGCGACGACACGACGACGCGGAACCCGTAGTCGAGCAGGGCCCAGACCGCGTGCTCCCGGGAGGATCCGGTACCGAAGTCCGGTCCCGCCACGAGCACCGAGACACCGTCGTACTCGGGCTGGTTGAGTACGAAGGACGGATCGTTGCGCCAGGCCGCGAACAGCCCGTCCTCGAAGCCGGTGCGGGTGACCCGCTTCAGGTACACGGCCGGGATGATCTGGTCGGTGTCGACGTTGCTGCGGCGCAGCGGAGCCGCCGTACCGATGTGCTGGGTGAAGGCTTCCATGATTGCGTTGCTCCTCAGACGTTCGCAGGTACGGCGACGGGCGGCAGGTCGGCCGGAGCGGCCAGGGTCCCGGTAACGGCGGTCGCGGCGGCGACGAGCGGCGACACCAGGTGGGTGCGTCCGCCCTTGCCCTGCCGGCCTTCGAAGTTCCGGTTCGAGGTGGAGGCGCTGCGCTCGCCCGGGGCCAGCTGGTCCGGGTTCATGCCCAGGCACATCGAGCATCCGGCGCCGCGCCACTCGGCGCCGGCGCCCTTGAAGATCGCGTCCAGGCCCTCGGCCTCGGCCTGCAGCCGGACCCGGCCGGAGCCCGGGACGACGAGCATCCGGGTGCCCTCGGCAACCTTCCGCCCGGCCAGTACGCCGGCCGCGGCCCGCAGGTCCTCGATCCGGCCGTTCGTGCAGGACCCCAGGAACACCGTGTCCACGTGGATCTCGCGCAGCGGCGTACCGGCGGTCAGGCCCATGTACTCCAGGGCGCGCTCGGCGGCGACCTTGTCGTTCTCGTTGTCGAAGTCGTCCGGCGACGGCACGGTCGCGGACAGCGGGACGCCCTGGCCGGGGTTGGTGCCCCAGGTGACGAACGGCGCGATGTCCTCGGCGCGCAGCACGACCTCACGGTCGAAGGTGGCGTCGGCGTCGGTGGCCAGGCTCTTCCAGTACTCGACGGCGGCTTCCCAGTCGACGCCCTGCGGCGCGTGCGGCTTGTCCTTCAGGTACGCGAACGTGGTCTCGTCCGGCGCGATCATGCCGGCCTTCGCGCCCCACTCGATCGACATGTTGCAGATCGTCATCCGGGCTTCCATGCTGAGCGCCCGGATCGCCTCGCCGCGATACTCGACGATGTAGCCCTGGCCGCCGCCGGTGCCGACCTGTGCGATCAGCGCCAGCACCAGGTCCTTGGCCGAGACGCCGTCCGGCAGTACGCCGTCGACGGTGACGGCCATCGTCTTCGGGCGGGCCTGCATCAGCGTCTGGGTGGCCAGCACGTGCTCGACCTCGCTGGTACCGATGCCGAAGGCAATCGCCCCGAACGCGCCGTGGGTGGAGGTGTGGCTGTCACCGCAGACCACGGTCATCCCGGGCTGGGTCAGGCCGAGCTGCGGGCCGATCACGTGCACGACGCCCTGGTCCGGGTCGCCGAGGGTGTGGATCCGGATGCCGAACTCCTCGGCGTTCTTGCGCAGCGTGTCCACCTGCGTCCGCGACACCGGGTCGGCGATCGGCTTGTCCACGTCGTACGTCGGGACGTTGTGGTCCTCGGTGGCGATGGTCAGGTCCGGCCGCCGGACCGGGCGGTTCGCGAGCCGCAGCCCGTCGAACGCCTGTGGACTGGTCACCTCGTGCACCAGGTGGAGGTCGATGTAGAGGAGGTCGGGCTCTCCGTCGGCATGGCGCACGACGTGCGCATCCCAGACCTTTTCCGACAACGTCCTACCCATCAGACTCTCCTTTGAGATGGTTGCGTGCTGAGTGCTTTCGCTCACAGTGCTCTCGATTGGGCGGCTGAAGCGACTTGCGTTCCACGATTCGAGACGGCAGTATCGTCTCATGGACAACTCTAGCGGAGTCGGCGTTCTCGACAAAGCAGCTCTCGTTCTGTCCGCACTCGAGTCCGGGCCGGCGACCCTGGCCGGACTGGTGGCGGCCACGGGGCTGGCGCGCCCGACGGCACATCGTCTGGCGGTCGCGCTCGAGCACCACCGCCTGGTCGGCCGCGACATGCAGGGACGCTTCGTGCTCGGCCCGCGACTCAGCGAGTTGGCCTCCGCAGCCGGTGAGGACCGGCTGCTCGCGACCGCCGGCCCGGTGCTGGCGCGACTGCGGGACATCACCGGTGAGTCGGCGCAACTGTTCCGCCGCCAGGGTGAGTACCGGGTGTGCGTCGCCGCCGCCGAGCGTCCGTCCGGTCTGCGCGACACCGTCCCCGTGGGCAGCCAGCTGACCATGGCGGCCGGGTCGGCCGCTCAAATACTGCTTGCCTGGGAAGACCCGGAGCGGATGCACCGCGGTCTGCACAACGCCTCGTTCAACGCCGCCGCACTGGCCGGCGTACGGCGTCGCGGCTGGGCGCACTCGGTCGGCGAACGCGAGCAGGGCGTCGCGTCGGTCTCCGCCCCGGTCCGCTCCCCCAGCGGCAAGGTGATCGCCGCCGTGTCGGTCTCCGGCCCGATCGAGCGCCTCTCCCGCCAGCCCGGGCGCATGCACGCCCCCGCCGTGATGGCCGCCGCCGAACGCCTCTCCGAGGCCCTCCGCCGCGCCTCCGAGTAGCAGCTTCAGGCCGACTGCCAGCCGCCGTACGGAACTGTGAGGATCTCGAGGTTGTGCCCGTCGGGGTCGACCCAGTAGAGGCCGCGCCCGCCGTCGTTGGTGTTGATCTCGCGCTCCTGCCGATGGAACGGGTCCGCCCAGTAGGTCAGGCCCCGCTCGACGATCCGCGCGTGAATCTGGTCGAACTCGTCCTCGCTCACCAGAAACGCGTAGTGCTGCGACCGCGGCTCCCCGTGGGCGTCGGCGAAGTCCAACGAGGTCCCGTTCCCCAGTTGAACGACCGCGAACGGCCCGTAGCTGCTCGGCTCCGGGAGGCCCAGGATGCCGGCCAGAAAGCGCGCCGACGCCTCCTTGTCGCTGGAATTCACGATCGTGTGGTTGAACTCGACGGCCATTCCCTCAGGCTACTCGGGCCGCGGGTGATTGCCGTGGGTGAGCAATCGGATCACCATGAGGAGAACGAGCGCCTCGAGGAGGTCCGACATGGAGCGGGACTGGTTGACGCTGGGATGGAAGATGCTGCTGGTACGCGGTGCGATCGGCATCGTGTTCGGGATTCTCGCGATCGCGTGGCCGATCTCCACGGCGATCGCGCTCGCGCTGCTCTGGGGGTTCTGGGCTCTCACCGACGGGATCGGATCGATCGCGCAGGCCTTCCAGCCGGAGGCGAAGGGCAGTCGGCTCTTCCTGGTCACCCTCGGGGTGATCGCGTTGATCGCGGCGTTCTTCGCGATCACCAGTCCGGGGATGACGGCGAAGACGCTGACCTGGATCCTCGGGATCTGGCTGATCATCCGGGGCATCTTCGAGTTCGCCGGCGCCTTCAGCAGTCACCAGATGATGCCACGCTGGTTGCTGCTGCTGAGCGGTTTGCTCTCGATCTTCATCGGCGTGCTCTTCGCCGCCAACCCGGGCGCGGGCGCGGTGACCGTTGCGACGCTGCTCGGCGTGACAGCCATCGTTTGGGGCGCCGTACTGATCGGTGTCGGTCTGTCGGTGCGGCGAGCGCTGCCGCAGCCGGGGGCGTCTCAGTCCGACCCGACGCCTGCCTGACAACCACACGACGTACTCGGGACCAGTTCGTAGTCGAGCACGTGGCGGGCTGCGGGCGGGTTGGTGCGGTCGAGCAGTAGTTCGACCGCCTGGCGTGCGGTTTCCTCGATGGGCTGGCGGACGCTGGCCAGCGGCGGGATCGTCACGGTGCACTCGCTGGTGCCGTCGAAACCCATCACGGCGACGTCGTCGGGCACCTGCAGCCCGGCCTCCCAGGCTGCGAACAGTACGCCGAACGCCTGCTCGTCCGTCGAGCAGTAGATCGCCCGCGGCGGGCGCTTCTGCGCGAACCACGGGCGTACGGCGTCCCGCGCGGCGAACCGTGACACGGGCGACGCGACGTACCGCGCCGAGGCTCGCGGGTGTGCCTTCAGCGCGCGTTCGATGCCGCGGCGGTGTTCCGCCGTACCGGGTGAATCCTCGGGGCCGGTGACGACGCCGAGGGTCCGGTAGCCGTGTGACAGCAGATGGTCTGCCGAGGTCTCCGCGGCCGCGACGTAGTCGATGGAGAGCGTGGAGACCGTCACTCCGTCGGGCACCGGATGCAGAGCGACAACCGGTACGCCGGCCGTCGCGAAGCGCTGGATCGCCGGCGCGACGAGCAGCGAGACGAGGACGACGCCGTCGACCTTGCGTTCGATGAACGACCCGATGTGGGCCGACTCCTGTTCCGGATCGCCGGCCGAGTCGCCGATCAGCAGTAGGTGGTCGTGCTGCCGCGCGTAGTTCTCCAGGTGTTCGGCGAGCGTGGCGAAGTACGGGTTGCGGATCTGCGGGATCAGCAGCCCGAGCGAGTACGTGCGGCCCGCGCTCAGCGCCCGGGCGAGGATGTTCGGCCGGTACTCCAGCTCCGCCGCGGCCTCCAGCACGCGTCGGCGGGTCTCCGCCGACACGGGCCGGGGGCCGTTGTTGAAGACGTAGCTGACGACCGCCGTGGACGTGCCGGCGCGTTCCGCGACGTCACGTGCGGTCGCCATCGATCTCCCCACGAGCCACAGCGTATGCCGTCCCCGCGGCCACGATCCGCGCCGTGATCTCCTCGGCCACGTGCTCGGCCTCCACCGCGGTGACGATCCGCACGGTGCCGTCCGCATCGGGCGCGAACGTGCTGTGCCCGGCCTGCGCTCCCCCGACCTCGATCGACACTCGCCCGAGCTTGGAGAAGGTGAACAGTTCCGGGCGACTCAGCGCGAGGACCGCGACCGGGTCGTGCGGCACGTTCCACGTCTCGTTCCAGTACGCCCACCACTGCTCGATGTCCGCCCCGAGCGCGGCACCGAGCGGGCCCGCGGCGCGGATCCGCTCCAGTCGCGCCGCCTCGATCGTGACCTGCTGGGTGATCTCCAGCCCGGTGATCGTGGTCGGGATCCCCGCGTTCAGCACGGCCCGCGCGGCCACGTCGTCGGACTTGAAGTTGTGCTCGCACACGTCGTCGCCGAACGATCCACCCATCACCCACAGGTGCCGGATCCACCAGGCCGCCTGCGGTTCGAGGGCCAGTGCGGCGGCCACGTTCGTCAGCGGACCGATCGCAGCCACGTCGAGCTCACCAGGTTGCTCGCGGAGCCGTGCGACCAGTCGTTCCGGCGCGCTGTCGGCGCTGATGGTCTCCTCGGACAGATCGTCGTGCAGCGTGCCCTCGTGCCCGGCCCACCAGACCTCCCGCCCCGACAACGGTTCGGCGAGCCCCGGTACCACGTCCAGTGAGCGGCCGGCGAGTACGCCGTACCGTCGAGCCAACTGGGCCCGCAGCCGCGTGTCGCCGTACACGGTGTGCACCTCGGCGAGGTCGATCTCCGGGCTGCCGAGGAGCTGGGCGAGCGCCATGGCGTCGTCGACGTCGGACCCGATATCGGTGTCCAGGATGAGGGAGCGCATGTTCTCCTTACTTGAGCCCGGTACTCGACACGGACTGGACGAAGTACCGCTGGAAGCCGGCGATGACGACCAGCGGGATGACGGTGAGGACCACGGCGCCCGCGAACACGAGACCGTAGTCGGTGAAGTTCTGGCCTTGCAGGTTGGACAGCGCGACCGGGCCGAGGATGTGGTTGGCGTCGGTGCCGATCAGCAGCGGCCAGACGTAGGCCTGCCACTGGAAGAGGAACAGCATCAGCCCGGCGCCGATCAGCGCGGGTTTCGACAGCGGCAGGTAGATCCAGCGGAACACCCCGAACCAGCCGAGCCCGTCGAGCCGCCCGGCCTCGACCAGTTCGGCCGGGATGCCGAGGAAGAACTGCCGGAGCAGGAAGATCGCCATCCCGTTGCCGATCCCCGGCAGCACCAGACCCGCGAACGTGTTGGTCAGCTGCCAGTCCCGGAACATCGTCGACAGCGGGATCGCGATCGCGTCGAACGGCACCAGGAAGCTCAGTACGACGATGCCGAACACCAGCCCGCGCCCGCGGAACTGGAACGCGGCGAGCCCGAAGGCCGCGGTCGCGCAGACCGCCAGACCGATGACGACGGTGGCCGCGCTGACCAGGATCGAGTTGAGCGTCGCGCGACCGATCGGGCTGTTCAGCAGCGCGGAGTAGTTGGTGAGGGTCGGGCGCAGTTCGAGGAACGTCTGCCAGGACAGCGGACTGAGGTTGGCGAACGTCTCCGAGCCGGGGCGCAGCGAGTTCGTGACGACCCAGAGCAACGGCAGGAAGAACAGGATGCCGACCGCGCCGCCGAGCACCGAGAGGCTGATCCGCTTCACTGGTCACCTCGCAGCAGCCGGAACTGCGCGGCCACGATCGCCAGCGTCAGCGCGACCAGGATGACGACCTCGGCCTGCGCGACGTGGATGTCGCCGATCGCGTACGCGCGGCTGTAGACGTCGTACATCAGCAGGTTGCTGTTGCCGTTCGGGCCACCCTTGGTGAGGATCTGCACCGGCGCGAACACGAGCAGGTTCGACACCGTGTCGGCGACCAGGACGAACGCGAGCGGACGCCGTACCAGCGGAAGGACGACGGAGATCATCCGCCGCCACGGGCCCGCGCCGTCGAGCAGCGCGGCCTCGCGGACCTCTTCCGGAACCTCCTGGATCCCCGCGATCAGGAACAGCATCCAGTACCCGACACCGATCCAGGACAGCAGCACGATCAGCGACGGCAGCACCTGACTCGGCGAGGTGAGGAACGGCTGCGCCGGCAGGCCCAGCCGTTCCAGTACGCCGTTCGCCAAGCCGTCGGGCCGGTAGATGACGCTCCAGATCACTGCCGACACCGCAGGCGGGGTGGCTATCGGCAGGATCACGAGCGTGCGCCAGAGCTTCGCGCCCGCGGCCCGTTGGGTGAAGAGGACCGCGAGCAGGAACGAGACCGCGACCTGGATCGGGTTCACCAGCACGGTGAACAGCAGCGTCACACCGACCGACTGCCGGAAATCCTTGTTCGACAGCAGATCCGTGTAGTTGCCGAGGCCTGCGAACACCCGCCCGCCGCGCAGCAGGCTCTCGGTGTAGAAGCTCTCGACCACGGCCGAGATCGCCGGAACGATCCTCAGGACGGCGAGACACACCAGCGCCGGAGCCAGGAAGGCGAGGGCGATCAGCCCTTGCCGTTGCCTCATTTAATCGACTTCCAGGCGTCGGTCAGTTGCCTGGTTGCCTCCTGCAACCGCGCGTCCGAGTTGGTCCCGTTGCGGATGTCCGCGAACGCCTTCCCCATCACTTCCTCGAACTGGATGTACCCGACACTCACCGGCCGCGACACCGCGGTGTGCTCACTCTCGTACGTCGTGATCGCGGCGGCCCCGGCCGTCTTCGCGCCGGAGAAGGTGTCCATCTGCGGGGTGTACTGCTTCTGCGCCTCGAGGTTCGCCGGGATGATCGTCGTCGTACTCGTCGTGGCCAGGTTGCCGGCCGGGTCCAGCGTCGCGAACTCGACGAACTTGCGCGCCATCCCCTGCTGCTTCGACGCCGGGTTGACGCCGAGCGACCACGAACCGGTCGGCGTCACCGGCTTGCCGCCCTGGAAGTACGGCATCGGGGCCACGCCCCAGTCGATCTTCGAGCTGCCGAAGATCTTCAGGTCCCACGGGCCGCCGACGAAGAACGCGACGTCACCGGCGGCGAACACCGGGCCGGTCTGGAACCCGCCGATACCCCGCGGCGACAGTCCGCTCGCGAACGTCGCGCCGTACCACTGCATCGCCTTCTTCCACCCGTCGGTCTCGACCGCCGGCGTGAGGGCGTCGTCGCCTTCGATCCCGGATCCACCGCCGAGCGACTCGGCCAGCGGCTGCAGCTGGTAGTACGCCTCGGGCTGCTCCAGGAACAGGCCATACTTCGTCCCGCCCGCCTGCATCGCCTTCCGGCCGGCGGCCTCGACCTGCTCCCAGGTCCAGCGCTGCTCCGGGTCCGCGGTCGGCGGCGTCACCTTGGCCTTCGCGAGCGCGGTCTTGTTGTAGAAGAGGAACTGCGTCGAGTTCCACATCGGCAACGACCAGAGCTTGTCGCGGAAGTGGTTGGTCTTGTACGCCGACGCGCTGAAGGACGTCTTCACCTTCGCGTCGAGGTCGCTGAGGTCGGTCAGGAACCCCTTCGCGGCGAGCTGCGAGACCCGCGGTTCGTCGACCGTGTAGACGTCGATCCCGGTGTCCTTCGCGCTCAGCCGCTGCTGCATGGTCGCGTTGAACTGGTCGAACGGGATCTGGGTGTAGGTCACCTTGATCCCCGGGTTCTTCGCCTCGAAGGCCTTGATCACCGGCTGGTACGTCTCGGCGTTGTCGGTCCCGGTGAACGTGATCGTCCCGGTCTCGGGGCCCGGGTCGGTCGTTGCCTGGCCGCCGGGCTCGGACGAGCCACCACAGCCGGCCAGCAGCAGGGCCGCGGCAACCGCCACGGCCGGAAGAGCGAAGAGGTTACGCCGCACAGCGTTCCCCTTTCCACGAGCAGGAGAGGTCTAAGCGGTTAGACTCTAAGCGGTTAGACCTCGAGGTGTCCAGCACCTGGTTCTCCCGGCGGTGCCCGCTTCACGCTGAGGTCGAGCACAACGAAAACGCCTCCCACCGAATGGTGGGAGGCGCTCGACTCTGGTAGCCCCGACGGGATTCGAACCCGCGCTACCGCCTTGAGAGGGCGGCGTGCTAGGCCGCTACACAACGGGGCCAGAGGTGTGTCATCCGGTCCTGACGGGCCGGGCAACGAGGTTGAACTCTACCGATTTTCACCGGTGCGGTCCAATCCGCTGGGGTACTAGGACTCGAACCTAGACTAACTGAACCAGAATCAGACGGGCTGCCAATTACCCCATACCCCAAAGGCATTTCACTGGGTCGAGAGTTTGTTTCCGCCCTCATCAACCCGGCTCGGAGAGCTTACCCGAGGCAGGGACCGGACAGCAAAACGGGCCCCCTCGCGGCGGGTTGTCACTCCCGTCACACCCGTCCCGGGCCGCTGATCGGCACCGCGGTCAACGGCAGCTCGGACTTGTCGTCGAGCTTCATCCGCCCGCTCATCCACAACGCGATCGCACCGAAGGCGGCGAACTTCAGGACGTCGAGCGTCACCAGCGGCCAGGGCGCGTCCTTCACCCTGAGACTCGCCCCGAGCGTGTCGGTCATCGCCGCGAACAGGAAGGTCACCACGTTGTTCGCCGCGTGCGACGCGATACCGGCCTCGAGCCCTCCGGTCCGGACGGCGAGCAGACCGGCGATCAGCCCGAACGCGAGCCGGTCGACGAACAACGCCGGACTCTGCCACGGCCAGATCCCGTGCGCCGCGGTGAACAGCACGCCCGTGGCGATCACGGCCACCGCCGAACTCCGCACGAACGACCCGACGGCCTGCAGCAGGTACCCGCGGAAGTAGTACTCCTCCCCCGCGGCCTGGATCGGCGAGGTCAGCAGCACCACGACGACGACCGCGATCACGTCCGGCGCCGCCCCGCCCCCGTGCGCTTCACCGGTGGCGAGCGGGACGTCGAAGATCTGGATGATCGCGAACGAGATCAGCTCGAGCACGAACGCGACCAGCGCGAACCACGCCAGCGGCCGCCAGCGCAGCCGGCCGACCACCGACGACAGCAGCCCCGGTGTCTGCTTGTTCAACGCCTTGGCGATGGAGATCGACAGCGGGATCAGCGTGATCAGGGTCAGGTTGGTCGCCAGCAGCCCGAACCAGGACAGCGTCCCTTCCGGGTCCTCGCGGATCGCCAGCTGTATCCCCTGGATCACGACACCGGCGATCATCCAGCCGACCAGGATCGTGAACGAGCCCAGGACGACGAACGCGCGCGGCGTGGCGTCGTTGTCGAGCAGCCGATGGTACGGCGTCGTCTGCTTGCTCATCACGTCGTACGGCGGGCGCGGTCGAGCCGGTGCAGGGACTTCTCCCGCCCGAGCAGTTCCAGGGACTCGAACAGCGGCGGCGAGATCCGGCGGCCGGAGATCGCCACCCGGACCGGGCCGAACGCGTTCTTCGGTTTCAGTCCGAGCCCGTCGATCAGCGACGCCCGCAGCGCGGCCTCGATCGCCTCAGTGGTCCACTCCGTGTCGCCCAGGTCCGCGAGCGCCTTCGCCGCGGCGTCCAGGACCGCGGTCGCGTCCCCGGTCAGCACCTTGGCGGCCGCGTCCGGGTCGACCGTGAACCGGTCCTCGGAGACGAACAGGAACCCGAGCATCTCCTCGGACTCCGACAGCGTGTTCATCCGCTCCTGCACGAGCGGTACGGCGGCCCGCAGTACGGCGAGGTCGTCCTCGGACGGCGGCTCCGCAAGTACCCCGGCCGTGGTCAGGAACGGGATCATCCGCTCCGCGAACTCGTCCTGCGGCAGCAGCCGCATGTGCGCGGCGTTGATCGCCTCGCACTTCTTCGGGTCGAAGCGGGCCGCGTTCGAGTTCACCTTGCGGATGTCGAATGCCTCGACCATCTCCGCCATCGTGAACACGTCACGGTCCTCGGCGATCGACCAGCCGAGCAGGGCCAGGTAGTTCAGCAGCCCCTCGGGCAGGAACCCGCGGTCGACGTACTCCGTCAGCCCGGATCCCTTGTCCCGCTTGGACAGCCGCTTGTTCCCCTCGCCCATCACGAACGGCAGGTGCCCGAAGCGCGGCGTCCGGCCGCTGCCGACGCCGATGTCCGCGAGCGCCTCGTACAGGGCGATCTGGCGCGGCGTCGACGGCAGCAGGTCCTCACCGCGGAGCACGTGGGTGATCTCCATCAGCGCGTCGTCGACCGGGTTCACCAGCGGGTACAGCGGGTAGCCGTTCGCGCGGACCAGGACGTAGTCGCCGAGGTTCTCCGGCAGGAACGTGATCTCGCCGCGGACCAGATCGTCGAACACGATCGGGTGGTCCGGCATCCGCAGCCGCACCACCGGGCGCCGGCCCTCGTCGACGTACGCCTGGACCTGCTCGGGCGTGAGGTTGCGGCAGTGGCCGTCGTACCCGCTGTGCTGGCCGGCCGTGCGGGCCGCCTCGCGACGCTGGTCGAGCTCCTCCTGCGAGCAGTAGCAGTGGTACGCCCTGCCGGCCGCCATCAGCTTCGCGACGACGTCGGCGTAGATGTCTATCCGCTCGGACTGCAGGTACGGACCGAAGTCACCGCCGGCCTCGGGGCCCTCGTCCCAGATCAGGCCGAGCCAGCGCAGGGCGTCGTACGTGTAGCGGTAGCCCTCGGCGGTGTTCCGGGCCGTGTCGGTGTCCTCGATGCGGAGCACCAGCTTGCCGCCGAAGTGCCGGGCGAAGGCCCAGTTGAACAGCGCGCTGCGGATGTTGCCGACGGTCAGCAGGCCGGTCGGGGACGGTGGGAACCGGACCCGGACGGCACTCGGTTCCAGATCGCCCAGTACATCTTTGGTGGACCCGTCAGTCACGCACGATCACCTTGTTCGTCAGGGTTCCGAGGCCCTCGACGCTGACCGAGACCTCGTCACCGGGCAGCATCGGGCCGACACCGGCCGGGGTGCCGGTCAGCACCACGTCACCGGGCAGCAGCGTGGTGAACGAGGTGATGTAGGCCAGCACCTCGGGGATGTCGAAGATGAACTGGGAGGTGCGCCCGTCCTGCTTGGGCTCACCGTTCAGCTCGGTGCTGACCCGGACGTCGGACGCGTCGAACTCGGTGCTGATCCACGGACCGAGCGGGCAGAACGTGTCGTACCCCTTGGCCCGGGCCCACTGCCCGTCGCTCTTCTGCAGGTCGCGCGCGGTCACGTCGTTCGCGACGGTGTAGCCGAAGATCACCTCGTTGACCCGCTCCTTGGGCAGGTCCCGGCAGATCCGGCCGATCACGATCGCGAGCTCGCCCTCGAAGTGCAGGTCGTTGGTCTGCTCCGGGTAGACGATGCCGTCCCGCGGGCCGATCACGCTGGTGTTCGGCTTCAGGAAGATCATCGGCTGCTGCGGTACGTCGTTGCCGAGCTCCGCGGCGTGTGCCGCGTAGTTGCGGCCGACGCAGACCACCTTGCTGCGCGGGATCACCGGCGCCAGCAGCCGGACGTCCGCGAGCTGCAGCTTCTCCCCGGTGAACTGCGCCGACCGGTAGAGCGGGTCCGAGTCGAGAACGTTGACAGTACCGACGAGCCCTTCGGGGTCGTCGGTCTCGACGACGCCGTACTTCGGTTCGTCGTCCACGGAGAATCTGGCGATACGCACGGGCCGAGCCTACCGGGGCACGAGATGAGACAGTTATGCGGTGACTGTTGAGATCCGGGTTGCCCTTCCTGCGGAGTACGACGCTGTGGGCGAGCTGACCGTGGAGGCGTACTCGCACGACGGCTTCGTTCGTGGTGAGTACGCGATGACGCTCCGTGCAGCCGCGGACCGCGCCGCGAAGGCGGAACTGTGGGTCGCCGTGGACTCGTCCGGCCTGCTGGGCACTGTGACCTACTGTCCCGTCGGGTCGGTCTACCGGGAGATCGGGCTCGACGACGAGGGCGAGTTCCGGATGCTCGGTGTGGCCGGCCGCGCGCGGGGCCTGGGAATCGGGACCTTGCTGACCGAGCGCTGCATCGCGCGGACCCGCGAGCTCGGGCAGCGGCGGATCGTGCTGAGCAGCGCCACGTACATGACCGCCGCCCACCGGATCTACGAGCGCCTCGGTTTCACCCGCCTCCCGGACCGCGACTGGTCCCCCATCCCAGGCGTCGACCTGTACGCCTTCGCCCTGGACCTATGAAGACGCTGACTGCCACCGAGTGGTCCTTGTACGCCGCCGATCACGCCGCACGCGTCGACGTACTGCTGGCCGATCACCTGGACCGGCGCCGCCGCCGGGAACCGCATCCGGTCGAGGACTTCCTCTTCACCTATTACCCGACCCGCCCGAACCAGCTCCGCGTCTGGCATCCCGGGCCCGGCGTGCGGTTGCTGGACGCCGCGTCGTACGCCGGCCGCCGTGGCTACCAGGTCGTCGACGGGACCGCGACGCTCGATCCCGCCGAGATCACCCGGCGCTCCGACAGCATCACCTGGATTCGCCGGCTGCTGTCCGCCACGCTCGATCGGCAACCCCAGTTCGGGTGCTTCGGGCTGCACGAATGGGCGATGGTCTACCGGACTCCCGACGTACGCCACGGCTCCTGGCCGCTGCGGTTAGGTGCTGAAGGCACCGATCAGGTGGTGGAGTCGCACAAGATCGCCTGCTCGCACTTCGACGCCTTCCGCTTCTTCACCACCCCCGCGCGCCCACGCAACGTTCTGCAACCGACCCGCGAAACGCAACCCGTCCTGGAACAGGGCGGCTGCCTGCACGCGAACATGGACCTCTACAAGTGGGCGACCAAGCTGATGCCCTTCACCCCCAGCTCCCTCCTGCTGGAGTGCTTCGAGCTCGCCCGCGACATCCGCACCCTCGACATGCGCGCATCACCGTACGACCTGGCCGCCCTCGGCTACTCCCCCGTCCGGATCGAGACCCCCGAAGGCAAGGCGGAGTACACCGCCGCCCAACGCACCTTCGCCGACCGCGCCCGCCCACTCCGCCGGCAACTCGTCGACCTCTGCGACGAGTTGCTCCGCTAATCTCCCTGCATGGGAAAGATCGTCGCCATCGCCTTCGCCGTACTGCTCATCGCGATCGGCGGCGTCTGGACACTGCAGGGCCTCGGCTACCTCAAGGGCAGCTCGATGACCGGCAGCACCCTCTGGGCCACCGTCGGCCCGATCGTCGCCGCGTTAGGCGTATCCCTGATCTACGTCGCGGTCCGCGGTCCTAGGAAGCACTGACCAGCTCGCGGACCCGGGACCGCCCGCCGGCGGCGAGCAGGAGCGCGAACATGATCAGCAGCAGAATCCAGCGGGGATCATTGAGCATCAGGTCATCCGCGGCCTGCGCGCGTTCGGCGGCGGTCAGTGGCTGGTTCGAGTGGCTGGAGTCGGCCCAGCCGAGGCGGTTCGGCACGAAGGCCAGATAGGTCCAGACGCGCATGGCGAAGTACAGCGCGGCCGCGCTCAGCACCAACACCCGGCGGCGGCCCGGGCGCCAGGCGACGTACACCAGCAGCGGGATGACGAGGATCTCCAGCACACTGTTGACGGCGATGTAGTACGGGATCGACGGCAGGAACATCCGCTCCAGCGCCTCGCCGGTGAGCGAGGTACTGGTCAGTGATCCCTTCAGCAGCAGGATCGCCATCAGCCCGCCGCAACCAGCGAAGGCGAAACCGGCTGCGCCGGCGGCAACCAGGACGTCCTCGCTCCAGGCCGCCCACCGTGGCCGGCTGCCGAGCCAATGCGCCACCAGGCCGGCCGCGGTGCCCCAGGCGGCACCGAGCACGATCGCGAGCGGCCACGGCACGACCTCGCCGAGGTTGAAGAGTCCGGTGATCACGGCGCTGAACGGCACCACCAGGACGAACGGTTTCATCGGGTCGCCTCCTGCTGTCGAGTTTCCTGGAGTCAACCATTTCGCTGCTTGAAGCAGCTACTTCTTGAAGCAACTACCAGGGAAGAGTCAGGGGAACCCGTAGGTTGGGGCCATGGCGAGAAAGCGGGCGGAACTCGTGGCGGCGTTGACCGAGGAGATGCCCTGGTACATCTCGGCCGCGGTGCGGTACCAGATCGCGGTCGCCGACCAGCTCGGCATGGCCGTCACCGACATCCACGCCGTCGGCGCGCTGCTGGAGATCGGACCGGCCGGGGTACGCAGGCTCGCCGACCTGATGGGCCTGACGACCGGCGCCGCCACCCGGTTGGTCGACCGGCTCGAGCAGGCGGGATTCGTCCGCCGGGAGCCCGACCCGAACGACCGTCGGCGCGTGGTCGTCCGCCTCGTCCCCGATCGGGTCGCGGACATCGCCCGGTACTACGAACCGATCGGCGAGCGTTGGCAGCAGCAGGTCGCGGGCTACTCCGACCGCCAGCTCGAGTTCCTGCTCGACTTCCTGCGCCAAGGCCGTGAGGACGCCAGTTCCGAGACCGTCGCCTTACGAACAACCGGCCTTCGGCACGCCACCAGACGCCGTCCCTAGCTGTCGCCGGCCTGACAGGCGTCAGAAGCGACGCGGCGGGTCGTCGCCGGTCGAGCGGTGGACGGTGACGTAGGTTCGGCCGTCGCGGGCGGGTGCGGGGACGACGGTGTAGAGGGTTCGGCCGCCGGGGAACGTGAACTGCTGGGAGCTGCCGGCCGTGTTGGTGTCGGCGTCGCGTGAGCTGAGGCCTTCCACCGTCGACTTCCCGGTGAGGTAGCTGAGCACCATCCCCAGGTTGTCGTGGGCGCCGAAGATGTAGGTGTCGTCAGTGCCGACCGCCGGCGACAGGTTGGCGCCGCCGATCGTGTCCTCCTTCTGGCCGCCGGTCGAGTACGACGTATCGCCCGGCATGCCGGCGAACTCGTACCCGTCCTTGGTCGCGAACGCATACAGGCTGCGGTGCCGGAGCATCCCGGCGGCGTCGTAGTAGGTGCGGTCGTCGACCAGGATCGGCTCGCCGATCGGCGGATTCGCCTGCACCTGCGCCGACTTCGGATCCAGCGGCAGCGGCGACTCCGTGTACCTGCCCAGCTCGACCGGGTTCGGCGAGAGACGGCCCGCGGGGCCGGAACACACGGTACGGCTGCCGACGAGCCAGCCGGTGTCGGTCCGGGTCAGCTCGGTACGCGCGATCCGGTGCCCGGCAGCGTCCGCGTAGTCGAGCGTGCCGGATGTCGCGCCGAACGTGAACTGGTACTGCGGAACGCCGTACGCGACGGCCTCCGGAGGCGCGGTCGACGGATCGAGGACGGCGCGGACCGGCTTGCCCGTCACGGAGTTGGTGCCGGGCTCGATCGTTCGCTGGTTCAGGCAGCCCCAGCCGCCGATGACAGCCGGGCGCGGTCCGGGCGTCGTCTTCTGCTGCGGGGTCACGTCGGGGGTCGTCACCGGGCCGGGCCCTTCACTGCCGCTGGCGAGAAGCGTCGCGGTCACGACGACCACGACCCCGACCGCGGCGGCGGCCAGGTACGGCGCGAGCGATCGGCGGCGCTTGCGAGCGGTCCGCGCCTGGACCTGCTCCCACAGCTCGTCGAGGTCGACGGTCCGGGCCGCGGCGGCGCGGTCGAGCTCCCGGCTCAGGCGGCGTTCGGTTTCGTTCATCGGTGGTCCTCGAGTTCGGTCGCGAGCCTGGCGAGGCCGCGGCTGACCAGTGACTTGACGGTGCCGACGCGGACCTGCATCGCGTCGGCGATCTCCGCCAGGGGCAGATCGAGCCAGTACCGCAGCACCAGCGCCTCCCGCTGCCGCGGCGCCAGGCTGTCGAGCGCACGCAGCAGGCCGCGGACGGACTCGGTGCGTACGACGTGTTCGTCGGCGGGTTCCGCCGTGCCGAGGTGCAGGACCTTGCGGTCGCCGAGCAGCCTGCGACGGCGCCGCGAGCGGACCTCGTTCACCACGATCCGGCTCAGGTACGCCGTCGGATTCGCGACCTCGCGCTGCTGCCGGACGTCGTACAGCCGGCAGAACGCCTCCTGGACCACGTCCTCGGGGTCCTCGGCGCCGAGCAGATGCGCCAGCCGCACCAGCCGGCCGGCCTCGGTTCGAAACAACGTCTCGAACGCTGCGCCGCTGCCCGTCATCGTGTCTCCCACGATCAGCCCCATACCTGACTGACGATCCCAGCCCCGAAAGGTTGAGTCAGCCCATCAGCAGCAGATTTGTTCGCGGGGTCATCGGATCGCCTTGAGCGCGAAGAGGAGCGGGATGCGTGGGGCGGCGTCGGGGAGGCGCCACCAGCCGTTCGGGGTTTGTTGCATGGAGGGCCAGCGGGGCCAGGGGAGTACTTCGGACTCGCGGAGACTGGTGAGTTGGAAGCCGGCGTCGGCGAGGGTGGTGGTGATTTCGCCGAGGCCGTGGCGCCATTCGTAGCTGGTCTGGCGGCCGGGGACCTCGTCGCCGGTGTAGGTGACGATGGAGTCGTGGGCGATCGGCCCGCGGCCTTCGAGGTAGTCGGCGCGGAGCACGAGCTCGTCGGACTCGCCGGGCAGGGAGACCTCGCGGAGCGCGTTCAGCAACGGGTGGAACTCGACGATGTAGAGGACGCCGCCGGGCTTGAGCAGTTCGCCGACGACCTCTGCCCACTGTTGCAGTTCGGGCAGGTAGCAGAGTGCGCCCTTGCCGGTGTAGACGACGTCGAACCGCCGTCCGCCGACCGCCTCCACGGCGTCGTACACGTTGGCGTGCAGGTAGTCGACCTCGACGCCCGCCTCGGCCGCGATCCGCCGCGCGGCCTCCAGCGACTTCTCGGAGAGGTCGAGTCCGCTGGTTCGCGCGCCGCGGCGGGCGAACTCGATCGTCTCGGTGCCCAGATGGCACTGCAGATGCAGGACTTCGCGACCGTCGAGCGGGCCGAGGTCCTCCCACTCGTAGTCGGCGAACCAGAACTCGGCGGGCCGGTCGTAGAAGTCGCTCGCCGCGTGCAGCGGCGCCCGGGCGTTCCAGTCGGCCTGGTTGGCGGCCACCATCCGTTGCGTCTGCGCATCCAGAGTCACAGCCAGCAGTCTGCCCACCACCCGGTCCACACGGGTCAGCAGTTCTCTGAGCGGAGGTGTGCATTTGGACAGGAGGTGTGGGTCGCCCGGGTAGTGCACCTGAGCGTGATCGTGGCTGTGCGTACGGTGTCTCGCTGGTGCTCTACCTGTCGAGCTGCACACGTGTCCACAACATCCACAGGCCTTGTTCAAGGTTTGTGGATAAGCTTGAATAAGGGTATGGCGAGGGTCGAGTTGCATCGCTGGCCCGGGCACCCCGACGGGTTCACCCGGGCGGAGCGCCTGGGCGGGTCGTACGAGCTGTACTTTCCGGACCCGCTGGTCGGGCGCGAGTTCGACCTGTCCGACGACGTACTCGCGCTGCTCGAGGACGCCGCCGGGGACCTGGCCCGTCTGGACGCGACGGCCGCCGTACTGACGAACAGCGAGGCGCTGGCGCGGCTCCTGCTGCGCGCCGAAGCGGTCGGGTCGTCGCATATCGAGGGCCTCGTCGTCGGCGCGCACAGGTTGCTGAAAGCCGACGTACTGCGGGATCGCAGCCGCGATGTGACCGCCGAGGAGGTGCTCGGCGCGGTCGACGCGATGACCTGGGTGACCGAGTCCGTCCAGGCCGGGGACAAGCTCGAGGTCGACCATCTGCTCGAGGCGCATCGCCGGTTGATGGCGCAGTCGCCGCACCCGGAGTACGGCGGCGAGATCCGCTACCTGCAGAACTGGATCGGCGGCCGCTCCCCCGCCGAGGCGTACTACGTGCCACCGCCGGCGCAACTGCTCCCCGAACTGCTCGCGGACCTGATGACGTTCGTCCGTGAGTCGCCGCTGCCGGTGCTGGCGAAGACCGCGATCGCGCACGCCCAGTTCGAGACCATTCATCCGTTCGCCGACGGCAACGGCCGGACCGGACGCGCGCTGATCCACCTGATCCTGCGCGCCGACGGCCTGATCACACGCACCGTGCCACCGGTCTCGCTAGCACTCGCCACCCACGCCGCGGAGTACGTCGACGCACTGACCGCCTTCCGGTACGTCGGACGCGCGACGACCGCGAAGGCCCGCGCTGCCGCGAACCCGTGGCTGCGGATGTTCGCGCTCGCCTGCACGCACGCGACGGCCGAAGCGGCACGTTTCGAGACGAACGCCGCGGACCTGAAGGCCGAATGGCGGGAGCGCGCGGCGCCGATCCGCGCCGGATCCGCGGCCGAACTGCTGATCGAGGCCCTGCCGGCCGCGCCGGTCCTGACGCTCGCGGCCGCGGCCCAGCTCATCGACCGCTCGCAGCAGGCCGCCAACCAGGGCCTGGCCCGGCTGGTCGAGACCGGCATCCTGCGCGAGGTCACCGACGGCCGCCGGAACCGCATCTACGAAGCGCCCGAACTGATCGACGCCTTCACGTTGCTGGAGCGCCGCTTCGCGAGCCCGGCCGCGGACACCCGGATCGAGCCGCCTAGCAGACCCGTCCCGGCAAGGCCAGAACCGACACACTAGGGGGTTTGACTTTCCGGTCGCGATCGAGCAAGAATTCGAACACATGTTCGATCGTACAGGGGAGTTGTGATGCCGGAGGCGTTCGACTGGGACATCCTGCACCGGCCGTCGGCGATGGCGATGGTCCGCGGCCAGCTCGGTTTCAGCTGGATGGTGCTGTCCGGGCGGCTCGCCCAGCTGACCGACGAGCAGTACTTCTGGCGGCCGGGTAGTGAGGCACTCACCGTCGTCCGGCGGCACTACGCCGGGCGGTTCCGGCCGCTCGGGTCGGGCGAATGGGTCGCGCAGTGGCCGGACGAGCCGGACCATCGCGGACCACGGACGATCGCCTGGCTGATCGCGCACCTGACCGAGATGTTCTTCGAGCGCTGGGAGTGGACGTTCGGCGAGAGCCGGCAAGGGCGGGCCGACATCACCCTGCACGGCAACGCCCGGGACGCGGTCGCCTGGCTGACCTACTGGGTCGAGGCCTGGCAGGACGCGATCGCCGGCCTGGACGAGGACGCGGCGATGACGATCGGCCTCAGCCAGGCCAACGAACTGGACGCGTCCGAACCGTTCGGCCACGTCGTCCTGCGGCTGAATCGCGAGCTGATCCACCACGGCTCGGAGATCATGACGCTCCAGGACCTCTACGCGGTCGCGGCGTGAGGACCACAAGATGTGCGAAACACGGCGTGGCGTTCCCACAACATGTAGATCATTCCACCTAGCATCACTACTGCTGGTGGTTCGGAGTGATCGGCACCACAAGATGTTGATCATTCCGAGGCAACAGGGGAATCCGGTGCGACTCCGGAGCTGCCCCGCAACGGTGAGCGGACGTGCTGTCGACGCGTGCCCGCGAGTCCGGATACCTGCCACCGGTGCGTGTACCGCCGGTGCACGCGGTCCGAGACCTCGCGGGTGGGTCGCAGGGCGTGACGGCAATGATCCCGGCCGGTGCCGCCGGTCCCGTCATGCGCCCGCTCGTGTGGTCCCGGGTCTCCGAACTCTTCTGGAGCGCACACCTGTGACCATTGCTTCCTCATCATCAGTGGCGGCAGAGCTTCGTACGGAGCTCACCGTCATCCGTCGCGACGGCAGTAGTACGCCGTTCGACGCCACCAAGATCTCCGTCGCCATGACGAAGGCGTTCCTCGCTGTCGAGGGCTCCGACGCCGGCGCCACGCACCGTGTCCGCGACCTGGTGGCCGACCTGACCGGCCGGGTCGCCACCGCCCTCACCACCCGCGGCGACGCCCGGCGCAGCGTGCAGGTCGAGGACATCCAGGACCAGGTCGAGCTGGCGCTGATGCGCGCCGGCGAGCACCAGGTCGCCCGCGCCTATGTGCTGTACCGCGAGGAGCGGACCAAGGCCCGCACCCCTGCCGATCCGGCCGGCGTCGCCGAGAAGCCGGCGCTGACGGTCCGCGCGGCCGACGGCAGCCGGTCCCCACTCGACGTCGACCGGCTCCGCGTGATCGTCGCCGAGGCCGCCGCCGGACTCGACGCGGTCGACCCCGACCTGATCCTGGACGAGACCCTCGGCGCCTGCTACGACGGCATCCCGCAGCACGAGGTCGAGCTCGCGCTGGTGATGGCCGCGCGGTCGTACGTCGAGACCGAGCCGCAGTACAGCTTCGCCGCATCCCGCCTGCTGCTGGACCAGATCCGCCGCGAGGCGCTGGGCCGCGTCCACGGCGAGCCCCGGCAGGCGAGCCAGGCCGACATGACCACGGCGTACGTCGACTACTTCCCGCGCTACATCCAGGTCGGGATCGAGGCCGGTCAGCTCGACCCGGAGCTCGGCCGCTTCGACCTCGACCGGCTCGCCGCGGCGATCAAGCCGGAGGCCGATCTGAACTTCACCTTCCTCAGCCTGCAGACGCTTTACGACCGGTACCTGCTGCACCTCGGCAAGGTGCGGTACGAGTTGCCGCAAGCGTTCTTCCTGCGGGTCGCGATGGGCATGGCCCTGCGCGAGGACGACCGCGAGGCCCGGGCGATCGAGTTCTACGAACTGCTCAGCTCGTTCCGCTTCATGTCGTCGACGCCGACCCTGTTCAACTCCGGCACCACCCGCCCGCAGCTGTCGTCGTGCTTCCTGACCACGGTCGACGACGACCTGTCCGGCATCTTCACCGGCATCCGCAACAACGCCCTCCTCGCCAAGTACTCCGGCGGCCTCGGCAACGACTGGACCCCGGTCCGCGGCATCGGCGCCCACATCAAGGGCACCAACGGCGAGTCCCAAGGCGTCGTCCCGTTCCTGAAGGTCGCCAACGACACCGCCGTCGCAGTGAATCAAGGCGGCCGTCGTAAGGGCGCGGTGTGTGCGTATCTCGAGACGTGGCATATCGATGTCGAGGAGTTTCTCGATCTGCGGAAGAACACCGGGGACGAGCGGCGGCGTACGCATGACATGAACACGGCGAACTGGGTGCCGGATCTGTTCCTGCAGCGAGTGGAGGCCGGCGGGGAGTGGACGTTGTTCTCTCCCGATGAGGTGCCGGATCTTCACGAGTTGTACGGCGCTGCGTTCGCGGAGGCGTACTCGGCGTACGAGGCCGCTGCGGATCGTGGGGAGATTCGGGTGTTCAAGCGGGTCAAGGCTGTCGACCTGTGGCGGCGGATGCTGACGGTGCTGTTCGAGACCGGGCACCCGTGGATCACCTTCAAGGACGCCTGCAACCTGCGCTCGCCCCAGCAGCACGACGGTGTCGTCCACTCGTCGAACCTGTGCACCGAGATCACCCTGAACACGACGACCGAGGAGACCGCGGTCTGCAACCTCGGATCGGTCAACCTGGTCGCCCATCTGACTGCGGACGGTCTCGACGCCGACCTGCTCCGCGACACCGTGAAGACCGCGGTGCGGATGCTCGACAACGTCATCGACGTGAACTTCTACACCACTCCGGAATCGGAGCGCGCCAACCAGCGGCACCGCCCGGTCGGCCTCGGCCTGATGGGGTTCGCGGACGCGCTGTTCACGCTGCGGATCCCGTACGCCTCCGACGCCGCGGTCGAGTTCGCGGACCGCTCGATGGAGCAGATCAGCTACCACGCGATCGAGGCGTCCAGTGAGCTCGCCGCCGAGCGTGGCCGGTACTCGTCGTACGACGGATCGCTGTGGAGCCTCGGGATCCTGCCGATCGACTCGCTCGACCTGCTGCACACGGCGCGCGACGGTGACGTGATCATCGACCGCGACACGCAACTCGACTGGGACGGTCTGCGCGCGAAGGTCCTGCGGGACGGCATGCGGAACTCGAACGTGATGGCGATCGCCCCGACCGCGACGATCTCCAACATCTGCGGCGTGAGCCAGTCGATCGAGCCGACGTACAGCAACCTGTTCGTGAAGTCGAACATGTCCGGCGAGTTCACCGTCGCCAACCCGTACCTGGTCGCCGACCTGAAGGCACGCGGGTTGTGGGACCAGGTGATGGTGTCGGATCTGAAGTATCACGACGGCGTGGTCGCGGGGATCGAGCGGATCCCGGCGGACCTGCGCGAGCTGTACGCGACGGCGTTCGAGATCGACCCGCTCTGGCTGGTGAAGGCGGCGTCGCGACGGCAGAAGTGGATCGACCAGGCGCAGTCGCTGAACCTCTACATGGCGAAACCGTCCGGCCGGGCGCTCGACGAGCTGTACCGGTCGGCGTGGCGTTATGGCCTCAAGACGACTTATTACCTGCGTTCCCAGTCAGCAACCCATGTGGAGAAGTCCACCTTGAAGGGCACCGACGGCCGGCTCAACGCCGTACCCGTAGCCGTCCCCGAACCCACCGGAGCGGTCTGCTCCATCGACGACCCGGACTGCGAGGCCTGCCAGTGAGCGCCATCTCGATCGGAGCGGCCCGCGTCGAGGTCGCCGACAAGGCGATGATCAACTCGCGCGCCGACGTGAACCAGCTGCTCCCGTTGAAGTACACGTGGGCCTGGGAGAAGTACCTTGCCGGGTGCAACAACCACTGGATGCCGACCGAGGTCTCGATGCAGGCCGACATCTCGCTCTGGAAGTCCAAAGACGGCCTGACCGACGACGAACGCCTGATGCTGAAGCGGAATCTCGGGTTCTTCGCCACGGCGGAGTCCCTGGTCGCGAACAACATCGTGCTCGCCGTCTATCGGCAGCTGACCAACCCCGAGTGCCGGCAGTACCTGCTGCGTCAGGCCTTCGAGGAGGCGGTGCACACGCACACCTTCCAGTACATCTGTACATCGCTCGGTCTCGACGAGGGCGAGCTGTTCAACATGTACCGCGAGGTCCCGTCGATCTCGGACAAGGACGCGTGGGCGCTGAAGTACACGCAGCACCTGGAGGACCCGGACTTCCGCACCGGTACGCCGGAAGCCGACACCGCGTTCCTGCGCGACCTGATCGCGTTCTACGTGGTGTTCGAGGGAATGTGGTTCTACACCGGGTTCGCGCAGATCCTGTCGCTCGGCCGGCGGAACAAGATGGTCGGGATCGCCGAGCAGTACCAGTACATCCTGCGCGACGAGTCGATCCATCTGAACTTCGGCATCGACTGCATCAACCAGATCAAACAGGAGAACCCGCACCTGTGGACGACCGCCTTCCAGGCCGAGGTCCGGCGGATGCTGACCGAGGCGTGCGAACTGGAAGTCGCCTACGGCCGCGCCACCATGCCGAACGGCATGCTCGGCCTGACCGCGGACCTCTGCGAGCAGTACATGCACTTCGTCACGGACCGCAGAGCGGAACAAATAGGTCTCGATCCGATCTTCGGTGAAACGCGGAACCCCTTCGGATGGATGTCAGAGGTGATGGACCTGAAGAAGGAGAAGAACTTCTTCGAAACCCGGGTCATCGAGTACCAGTCCGCCAGCGGCCTGAGCTGGGACTGACACAGACCGGAAGGCCCGCGGCGCAACTCGCCGCCCCGCGGGCCTTCCGCCGCACTTGTACGCCGGGCGACGCCACGTGGAACTCGTCGTACAACTGCCGGGCCTCGTCGTCGGCCTGCTCGCGACGCTGGCCCGCCCACCTCCCCCAAGCAACGAAATTCCCTCAGACTGCGACGCCAGTCCTCAGGTGGTCGGGTACGTGGTCTTTGTCAGGTCTTCGGAGATACGCCAGATGCGTTGGGCGTCGGTGGTGCTGCGTAGCGGGCGGTAGAGGGGTTGTCCGGCGGGTGGGCCGCCGAGGTGACCGGGACCGCTGGGGCCGTAGAGAGTGCCGGGCTTGGCGGTCGCGGCAGTGGCCGCCAGCAGGGCGGGTAGCTTGGCGGAATCGACGGTGCCGATCAGGATGCCTCGGGACGACAGAGCGCGGATCAGGCGGACTTGGAACGTGTCCTGGGTGCGGCCCAGTTCGGGGCGGGCGGCCAGCAGGCTGGTGGGAGCCACGCCGGGGTGGGAGAGGTTGCTGGTGATGCCCCAGCCATGGGCTTGGCTGCGCCGTTCGAGCTCCAGCGCGAACAGGCCGAACGCGATCTTGGACTGGGTGTACGCGCGCATCCCGTCGTACGAGCGCTCCCAGTTCAGGTCGTCCCAGTTGATGGTGCCGCGGCGGGCCGCGATGCTGATCTGCGACGTGACGCGGGCGTGGCCGGCGCGCAGGAGCGGGAGCAGGCGTCCGACGAGCGCGAAGTGGCCCAGATGGTTGGTGCCGAACTGCAGCTCGAACCCGTCAGCCGTGGTCTGCCGGTTCGGCGGAGTCATGACACCGGCGTTGTTGATCAGGAGATGAATCGGGCGGCCCTCCTCGAGCAGGCAGTCGCCGAGAGCCGCGATCGAGTCGAGCGACGACAGATCCAGACTGCGCAGCGACACGTTGGCGTCCGGAACGGCTTTCCTGACAGCGGCGACAGCGGCGTCTCCCTTGCGCAGGTTGCGGACGGGCATGATCACTTCCGCACCAGCCCCGGCAAGGCGTTCGGCCATGCCCAAGCCCATGCCGTCGCTCGCCCCCGTGACCACGGCGCGCTGTCCGGACAGGCTGGGGATGATGAGCTCGATCGGTTTCCGGGACATGTGTCCTACTCCTTCTTTTGGGTCTGTATCGATGGTCGACGGACCGCGCACACCTATCCAGGACCTCTCGATCACAGGCTCAGGCCCCTCCGTATGGGGGGATCGGCAGGTCGTGGCTACCTCCGCCCACAACCGGTAGAAACGAGACAGGACGCGACGAGGAGGAGCGGAGTGATCGATCGCACGGGGCTGGCGGAGTTCCTGCGCAACCGGCGGCAGGCACTGCAGCCGGAAGACGTCGGTCTGCCGCGCGGGCAGCGCCGCCGGACCAACGGGCTACGGCGGGAGGAGGTCGCGTCGTTGTGCCATATGTCGGCCGACTACTACTCCCGCCTGGAGCGGCAGCGGGGCCCGCAGCCGTCGTACCGGATGCTCGCCTCGATCGCGCAAGGGCTGCATCTGTCCCTCGACGAACGGGACCACCTGTTCCGCCTCGCGGGGCACAACCCGCCGCCGAGGGGAGCCGCCACCGAGCACATCAGCCCCGGTCTGCTCCGCGTGCTGGATCGGCTGGACGACACGCCGGCCGAGATCGTCACCGAACTCGGCGAGACGTTGCGCCAGTCCCCGCTGGGCGTCGCGCTGACCGGCGACACGACGCAGTACACCGGTCCTGCCCGCAGCGTCGGCTACCGATGGTTCACCGATCCCACCGCTCGGGACCTCTACGCACCGCAAGAGCACGCGTTCCTGACCCGGATGTACGCCGCCGGGCTCCGCGAACTCGTCACCCTCCGCGGCCCGAAGTCCCGCGCCGCCCACCTGGCCGAGCTGCTGCTGCCCCAGAGCGAGGAGTTCCGGCACGCGTGGGAAGCCCACGAGATCGGGATCCGGCCGCACGACGTCAAGCATTTCATCCATCCCGAGGTCGGCGCGCTCGAGCTGACCTGCCAGCGGCTTGTCGACCCTGGCCAGGCTCACTCGCTGCTGGTCTACACCGCCGTTCCCGGTAGCGAGAGCTACGAGAAGCTCCAGATGCTGTCCGTCATCGGAACACAGACGCTCAGCTGAGGGACGACCCGGCTCAGGGGAGCAGCGCGATGATCTCCGCAGTGGTGCCGGTCTCGCCGAGGCGCGGGAAGATCCGGGTCAGCGAGTTCTCGTGCGCGTCGGCCGACAGGTCGGTCATCGCGTCGGTAGCGAGGGTGACGTGGTAGCCGTGTTCGTACGCCGCTCGTGCCGTCGACTCGACGCCGATGCTGGTGGCGACGCCGGTCAGCACGATCTGGGTGATGCCGCGGGGGCGCAGGTGTACGTCGAGGTCGGTGCCGTGGAACGCGCCCCAGTTCCGCTTGGTCACCACGATGTCCTCGGCGTGACCGGCCAGCTCGTCGACGATCTGACGACGAGCGCGGTCTTCGGATCGAGGGTTGTGACAGACACGGATGAACCTCTCTGTTCGGGTAGGTCGAGGAAGCTGACAAGCAGGAGCAGTCCGGCGACAACGAGCAGGAAGATCGCCAGGTCGTGCAGTCCGGCCGCGGTTGCGCCGTCCTGGAAGTGGGCGTTCGCCGCGGCCGAGACGAGCGCACCGACGACGGCGGGAGGACCCAGATCGGCGTACTCGGGCCGACGAACAACTGCCCTGCCGCGGCCGTCACCAGAAAGAGGCCTCCGGCAACGAGCTTGCCGCGACCGAAGCGTTCCGGCGGCGTCACGTCGCGTCCGCCGTGGGCGTGCGGCGCCAGCCGGTCAACGGTAGGTCGCCGCCTCGGTCGCGTGGTCCAGCAGGGCGAGCGCCTTGATGATGGTCTGCCGTTCCGCCTCCGTGCAGTGGTCCTGCAACGTCCGGGCCAGCCATTCCTGCCGGACCTTCCGATCCCCCTGCAGCCGATGCCGGCCTGCCGTGGTCAGCGACACCACCTGCCGGCGGCCGTCCTCAGGGTCCGGGCGCCGCGTGATCAGATCAGCGTCGCGGAGCGCGGCCAGGATCGCGGCCATCGACTGCGGCCGGATCCGCTCCGCCGCCGCCAGATCGCTGGCCGACGCCGGCCCGTCCTTGTCCAGCCGGCTCAACACCGACGATTGCGACGGCGTCAGATCATCGGTCTCGGCGAGCGCCGTCGGTTGCCGCTTGACCCGGCCGAAGACGATCCGCACCTCAGTGGCCGCGCGCGCCGCAGACGCCGAGATCTCCATACCGGCCACGAAAACTAATCAGTCCAGACTGATCAGTTCAGGCTGTCATTTGAGCGGCCGACGGTAGGGCAACCACTTTCCGGAATCCCTGGACACGGCGCGGCGGACCGGACTAACGTCTCAGCTCAACCAATTCTATTCACCGTGAGAATAAATGACGAAGCTGGAACGAGGCACCCGGACGACCAACCGCGGGGCGGTGATCGCCGCGCTGCTGTCCGGTGCCGGAATCGACCGACGGCAACTGGTCGAGCAGACCGGACTCAGCTGGGCGACGGTCGCCCGGATCGTGGACGACCTGCTCGCCGACGGGCTGGCCCTGGAGCAGCACAAGATCGTCCGGGACGGCCCCGGCCGGCCGGGAGCCGCACTCGGGTTCAACCCGCTGTCCGGGTTGGTGTGCGGGATCGACCTCGGCGGCACCTACTGCCGGATGGTGATCGCCGACGGCATCGGTACGGCAATCATCCGCTGCCGGGACGAGACACCGCGCGACCTGGGCGCCGCCGAGCTGGCCTCGTGGATCGCGGCCCGGGTCCTCGGGTTGGTCGAGCGCTACGGCGACGGCGTACCGCTCACCTCCGTGGCGATCGGACTGCCCGGTGTCGTTGCCTCCACCAAGGATCGCGTGGTCGGCGCGTTCAACCTGCCGCAGATCCTCGGCACCACCTTCGTCGAGACGGTCGCCGCGGAGCTCGGCGTACCGACGATCATCGACAACGACTCCAACCTGGCACTGCTGGGTGAGCTGCACTACGGCGAGTTGCCCCGGGACGAGACCGTCGTCCTGCTCAGCCTGGGGACTGGTCTCGGCTCGGCGATCGCCTTCAACCGGCAGGTGCTCGCGGGACCCGAGGGTCTGCTCGGCGAGTTCGGCCGGCTGCGACTGCCGGGCCGCAAGGAACGGTTGCGGGACCTGCTGTCCGGCGCCGGTTTGCTCGCTCTCGCGCACGAAGCCGGTCACCGGGTCCGGAAGGCCGACGAGGTCTTCGCCGAACCGGACCGCTTCGGTGGCCTCGTCGACGAGATCCACGAGGCGTTGCTGCATCTGGTGTCGATCGTTGCCCTGGCCTACGAGCCGAGCACGGTGGTCTTCACCGGCGGCTTCTCCGCGGCGTTCAGCGACTCCGTGCTGGAGACGGTGAGCGACGAGACGTACGAGACGGTCGGCGTGCACAGCGATCTGCGCCGGTCTGTGCTCGGGGATTCGGGCGGCCTGCTGGGTGCGATGGCCGCCGCCCTGAGCGGTTACTACACCGCGATCGGGGTGGCCCGCCACCAGGTCGCCTCGATCACTACGTCCGCCCACGGTGTCGTGGCCCAGCTGGACGGCTGCGCCGTCGACCCACCAGACGAAGAGGAACCCTCATGAAGCCCTGGAAGACCTTGGCTCTCCTCGCATCGCTGTCGCTCAGCGTGGCCGCCTGCGGAGGTTCCGGCCCGGGCAAAGCCGCGCCGACGAACAAACTGACGGTCTGGATGATGACCGGCGGTCCCGGCGACAAGAAGATCATCAACGACGTCACCAAGCAGTTCAACGAGAAGTACCCCAACGTCAAGGTGACCGTCGAGGTGCAGCAGTGGGACAACATCGTCACCAAGCTGACCACGGCACTCGCCTCCGACAGCCCGCCCGACATCGTCGAGATGGGCAACACCCAGACCCCGCTGCTGACCGCGTCCGGAGCGCTGGCCGAGCTGACGGACCAGAAGAGCGAGTTCGAGTCGTCCGACCAGTGGCTCGCCGGCCTCGCCGGGCCGTCGACGTACCAGGGCAAGCTCTACGCCACTCCCCTGTACGGCGGAACGAAAGCCGTCATGTACAGCAAGAAGATGTTCGCCGCCGCGGGCATCACCAAGCCGCCGGCAACCGTCGACGAACTGATCGCCGACTGCGGGAAGCTGGCCAAGGCGCACACCTCGACGCCGAACTTCTCGGCCTTCTACATGCCTGGCCAGTACTGGTTCGCCGGGATGCCGTTCCTGTTCGGCAAAGGCGGCACGATCGCTACCGACAAGGACAACAAATGGACCGCGCAGATGAGCAGCGCGGAGAACCAGGCCGGCCTGGCGGAATGGAAGAAGTTCCAGAACGCCTGCTCGACGCCGTCCTCGATCGGCGCCGACACCGACAGCCCTGACCAGGACCAGGTCTTCGCCGACCAGAAGGCCGCGATGATCTACGTCAAGGCGTGGGAGCCGGGCGCGGTGGCCGAGAAGAACGCCAAGACTGCCGCGGACGCCGGCTACTTCATCATGCCCGGCTACGAGCCGGGTAAGCCGCTACCGGTGATCGTGGCCGGCTCGACGATCGGCATCGCACAGAACAGCCCGAACAAGGACATGGCCGTCGACTGGCTGAAGATCATCACCGGCAAGACGTTCCAGCAGACCATGACCCGGACGATCCACCAACTCCCGATCGTCACCGCGTTCCTGCCGACGGGGAACGTTCCCGAGGTGCTCAAGCTCGGCGCCCAGGCGGCCACGGTCAGCCAGGCATTGCCGGCCACGCCGGGCGAGGCGACCCTGGAGACCGAGAGCTACAACGAGCAGTTCTTCTCGAAGATCGCCAAGGGCGCCGACATCGCGAAGTCCGCGCAGGAGTACGACAAGCACGCGACCGAAGCGTTCAACGCCCAGTCCGGACAGCGCTGACGGCCGATGACCTCGCTGACCCAGGCGACCGCATCGGTAACGCCGCCGCGAACCGACCTTGCTGTACGGGGCAGTCGGCTCGCGCGGCTCACGCCGTACGGGCTGATCGGACCGGCGGTGATCGCGTTCGCGGCCGTGCTCGGCTATCCGCTGGTCCGGCTGATCTGGCTGTCGCTGCAGGACTTCGGGCCCCGGTCGCTGTTCACCGGGGAGGCTCCGTTCGTCGGCGTCGACAACTTCACCCGGGTGCTGGGCGACAGCGACTTCTGGTTCACGTTGCTGCGCACGCTGATCGTCAGCGTCACCTGCGTCGGGGGCCTGATGGTGATCGGCTTCCTGCTGGCCGCCCTACTGATGCAGGTGTCGGCCTGGGCGCGGGTGTTGCTGTCGGTCTGCCTGGTCCTGGTCTGGGCGATGCCGATGGTGTCGGCGACGATGATCTGGCGGTGGTTGTTCGAGCCGCAGTACGGCGTGCTGAACTGGGTGATCACGCGGGCCGGGATCCTCGGCGACTTCTCCGCCCACGACTGGTTCTCGTCGCCGGGCCAGGCGTTGTTCCTGATCATCGCGCTCATCGTCTGGAAGGGCCTGCCGTTCGTCGCGCTCACCCTGTACGCCGCCATGGGCCAGATCCCCGGCGACCTGTACGAGGCGGCTGCTCTGGACGGCGCCGGGCGGTGGTCCGTCGCGCGGCACGTCACGATGCCGATCCTCGGCCCGGTGCTCGCCGTCCTCGTGCTGCTGGAGGTGATCTGGTCGGTCAACTCGTTCACCCCCATCTGGGTCCTGACCCAAGGCGGCCCGGACGGCGGTACGACGACCCTCGGCGTCTACTCGTACCTCGAGGCTTTCACCCGCAACGACTACAGCGGCGGCGCGGCGATCGCGATCATCACGGTCCTGCTGCTCGCCGTCCTGTCCGTGCTCTACGTACGGCGGCTGTTCGCCCAGGACGAGGCGATCGCATGAGAAGGAAGCGCGCCGTACCCAACACGATCGCGGTCCTGGTCTCGCTGGTGGTGATCTTCCCTGTCTACTGGATGTTCGCGACCGCGCTGAAGGAGCCCGGCAGGATCCTGTCGGCGACGCCGGAGTTCCTCCCCTGGCCGCTGAGCCTGGAGAACTTCCGTACCGCCCTCACCCACGGCCCGTTCCTGCACTACGTCCGCAACTCGTTGCTGGTCTCGGTATCGACGGTACTGATCGCGTTGATCGTCGCCCTCGGAGCCTCGATCGCGCTGGCGCGGTTCCGGTTCCTCGGCCGCCGCGCGTTCCTCGTCGGCCTGGTGCTGGTGCAGATGGTGCCCGGTTCGGCGATGGTGATCCCGCTCTACCTGATGCTGCGCTCGGTCGGCGCGATCGACTTCGTCCCCGGACTGATCGTCACCTACATGACGTTCGTACTGCCGTTCACGATCTGGACCCTGCGCGGCTTCGTGGCCGGGATCCCCCTGGAACTCGAAGAGGCCGCGATGGTCGACGGCTGCGGCCGGTTCGGGGCGTTCTGGCACATCCAGCTTCCCTTACTTGCCCCGGGCATCGTGGCCACCTCGATCTTCGCCTTCATCAGTGCCTGGGACGACTATCTGTTCGCCTATGTGTTCCTGAAGTCGCAGAACAACTACACGCTGCCGGTCTGGCTGGTCTCGTTCCAGACGTCCGACGGTATCGACAACGGCGCCACCATCGCGGCGTCGGCGATCTTCTCGCTCCCGGTGCTGATCGTCTTCCTGCTGATCCAGCGCCGGTTGGTCGGCGGGATGACGGCCGGCGCTGTCAAAGGCTGATTTCCCTTGGAGGATCCAGTGAACGCAGAGCTCAAGCGGCTCGCCCACGGTGTGCTGTTCCCCGCGCTCGGCCGGCCGAAGGTGCCGAACTGGGTGCCGTCCCGGATCGAGGCCGGTCTCGGCGGGTTCGTGATCTTCGGCAAGGACGTCGTCGACGGCCCGCAGTTCGAGCAGCTGGCCGCGGAGCTGCACGGTCTGCGCGACCACGTGCTGCTCTCGGTCGACGAGGAAGGCGGTGATGTCAGCCGGCTGGCGGACCTCGGCGGGTTCTCGATGCCCGGCAACCGTGCGCTGGGCGAGCTGGACGACGTACAGCTGACCCGGCAGGCGGCGTACCAGATCGGGCTGTCGCTCGTCGCGGCCGGGATCGACTGGGACCTGGCGCCGGCGGTCGACACGGCCGTCAACCCGCTGAGCCCGAACGGCATCCGCTGCTTCGGGGCGGATCGTGCGATGGTCAGCCGGCATACGGCGGCATGGGTCGAGGGTCTGCAAGCAGCCGGGGTGAGTGCCTGCGCGAAGCACTATCCGGGGCATGGTCTCAGCGGCACCGACGCTCACCTCGCCACACCTCTCGTCGATGTGTCCCGCGAGGAGTTGCTGGCGAATTACCTCGATCCGTTCCGGGCTGCCATCGGGGCCGGCGTCGACAGCATCATGGTGTCGCACGACTTGGTGCCGCAGGTGGACGACGTACCGGCGACGATCAGCAAGGTGCTGCTGACCGACATCCTGCGCGGCGAGCTCGGGTACGACGGGGTGGTGATCACCGATGCGCTGGAGATGTACGGGATCGCGGACGTGGCGCCGCTGCCGGAGGCCGCCGTACGGGCGATCGAGGCGGGGGCCGACGCGCTCTGCCTCGGATCATGGGCCTTTCTCGACGATGTGGACGTAGCGGCTGGGGCTCTGGTCGAAGCGGTCGAGAACGGGCGGTTGCCGCTGGAGCGGTTGGAGAGCGCGAACAAGCGGCTGGCTCGGCTGGGAACGCGGACCAGGGCGGATTTGTCGGAGCGGGACAACGGGCTCGGCGAGCGGCTGGCCGATCAGGTTATCGTGACGCACGGAGATCCTCGGGTGCGCAGTGACGCCGTACTGATCATTCGGCTGGAGCCGACGCACTCCCCCGCGGCCGGGTCTTCGGGCTGGGGTGTGGAGCAACTGCTCCGCGACGCCGGGAAGGTTGTCGAGAGCATCGGGTTGTCGGGACAGACGTACAACGGGCCTGGAATGGCCCGGGCCGGAGTCGGGGAGTTCCGGTCGGAGTACGGCGCCGACAGCCAGGTGGTTCTGATGGTTCGAGGAGCTCATCGGTTCGCCTGGCAGGAGAAGCTGATCGCGGAACTGCACGGCCAGCACCCGGACATGATCGTCGTCGACATGGGCGTCCCCGGTGTCGACTACTCGGGTTTCGCGGGCTGGATCCAGACCTTCGGCAGCGCGCGGGTCTGCTCCGAAGCGGCTGTCCGCCGCCTACTCGTCAGCTGATCGACACCGCGAGGACGCCGATCACCTTCTCGAGCCGGGCGGCCACCCGCCCGGCGTCGAAACCGTTGCCTTCGACGACGATCCGCAGCTCGCCCCGGTCCAGCGACAGGGCGAGCTCGCGGACGTCGTACGGGTTGAGCAGTACGGCGATCCGCGCGAGCAGACCGCCCGTCTCGACCACCTCGGCGGTGAAGACCGTCATCGTCCGTTCGACTGCGAGCAGACTCATCGCACGACCTCCTTGTGGCGCAGCAGACCGAAGGTGAAGCCGTCGACCAGCGCCTCCCAGGACGCCTCGACGATGTTGTGGCCGACCCCGACCGTCACCCAGGAGCCCTCGCCGTCCGCGGTCTCGATCAGGACTCTGATCACCGCGTCCGTCCCGTGCCCCTGGTCGAGGATGCGGACCTTGTAGTCGACCAGCTCGAACTTGTTCACCACCGGGTACGCGCGCTCGATCGCCGTCCGCAGCGCGTGGTCGAGCGCGTTCACCGGGCCGTTGCCCTCGCCCGTGACGATCTCCCGCTCGCCGCCCGCGACCAGCTTCACGGTCGACTCCGACACCGCCTCGCCGTCGGCCCGCGACTCGGTGATCACGCGCCAGGACTCGACGTCGAAGAACGACGCCCGCTTGCCCGTCACCTCCTCGGTCAGCAGCAGCGAGAACGACGCGTCCGCGGCCTCGAACGTGTAGCCGCGCGACTCCATCTCCTTGACCCGCTCGGTCACCCGGGTGACCACGTCGCGGTCGTTACCGAGGTCGAACCCGAGCTCGCGGCCCTTCAGCTCGACGCTCGCCCGGCCCGCCATCTCGGACACCAGCATCCGCATGTCGTTGCCGACCTTCGCCGGATCCGTGTGCTGGTAGAGATCCGGGTCCACCTTGATCGCGCTGGCGTGCAGGCCCGCCTTGTGGGCGAAGGCGGACAGGCCGACGTACGGCGCGCGGTTCGACGGCGGCACGTTCGTCACCTCGGCGATCGCGTGCGCGATCCGGAACGATTCGGCGAGCTTGCCCGGTGGGAGCAGTTGCTGCTCGCGCTTCAGTTCCAGGTTGGCCACGACCGCCAGCAGGTCGGCGTTGCCCGTGCGCTCGCCGTACCCGTTGATCGTGCCCTGGACGTGCGTGACGCCGGCCTCGACGGCGGCGATCGAGTTCGCCACCGCGCAGCCGGCGTCGTTGTGACAGTGGATGCCGAGCCGTGCCCCGGTGTTCTCGAGGACGTCGCGGACGACGTCCTGGAGCTCCCTCGGGAGGGTCCCGCCGTTCGTGTCGCAGAGGGCGACCACGTCGGCGCCGGCTTCGGCGGCCACCCGTACTACCTCGAGTGCGTAGGCGCGGTTCGCGCGGTAGCCGTCGAAGAAGTGTTCGGTGTCGAGGAAGACCCGCTGACCGTGGTCCCGCAGGTGCCGGACGGTGTCCGCGACCATCCGGAGGTTCTCGTCGAGCGTCGTCCGCAAGGCCCGCTCGACGTGCGCGTCGTGGCTCTTGGCAACGAGTGTGACGACGCCGGCGCCGGACTCCCGCAGGGCCGCGACCTGCGGGTCGTCAGCGGCGGCCGCCTCCGGCTTGCGGGTCGCGCCGAAGGCGGCGAAGGTCGCGTGCCGCAGGTGCAGCTCGGTCTTCGCCCGCTCGAAGAACTCGGTGTCCTTCGGTACGGCGCCCGGCCAGCCGCCCTCGATGAAACCGACCCCCAGCTCGTCCAGGTACTGCGCGATGGCGATCTTGTCGGCCACGGACAGCGCCAGACCCTCCTGCTGCGCACCGTCGCGCAGAGTCGTGTCGTACACGTGGAAATCGTCCGAGATGCTCATGGGGGTCGGCCTTCCGGAGGGGTGTGCGGCGTCGATACGGGCAAACAAAAAACCTCCCGCAAGGTGCGAGAGGTCTGCGCGCTCAGGTACAGCAAGCTGAGCGCGCCTAGGAAATAATCACCCGATAGTGCTTCATGACGTTTCGCAGTCTGCCACACAATGTCCGGACCATGACGACGCTGTCTCGCATCACGAACATTCAGTACTGCGGCGCGTACTGGAGTTCAGGCCCAAAGATCAAGCACTGAGGGACCAGCCCGGGTCGTCCCAGGCCGTGTAGAAGTCCTCACGGGTGAGCGGGCGCAGGCCCCAGTCCTCGCGGTCCAGCGCCTGGTCGGTGAGCATCCCCTCGTCGTCCTCGAGACGCTGCCACCAATACCGCCGTACGTCGCCGTCCTCGCCGACCCCGAGCTGGCGGACGACGACCCACTCGCGCTCGTGCCAGACCGCCTCGTACAGCCAGTCGGTGCCGTAGTCGTCGACGGCCGCGCCGTACGTCCGCGACGCCGTCCCGCGATCCAGATCCCGGATCAGCTCGACGGTCGACCGGATCGCGGCCACCGTCTCCGCCGACCACCTCCGCCGCTCGGCCAGCTCCGCGTAGTACCCCTCGACGTCGTCCGGGAAGCCGCTCATGTCGCCAGACCCTATCGAACCGAAGCGACAGATGCCGATCAGCTGTCCACCCCCGGACCTGAAAAGATGCTGTGAGTTCGAGACCGCGAGAAGGGATACCGAAGTGAGCGATGCGGACAGTCGTGACACCTCCGACGAGGACGTCCGGACCGCCCTGTTCCGGCCCTCGGGCGCGCTCAGCCGGTTGCAGTTCCGGCTGATGGGATTCGGAATCGGGCTCGCATTGCTGGTGACGCTCGCACCGACCTGGCTCACCAGACACAGCAGGTCGGTGGACGAACTCCGCCTCTACAGCGGAATCAGCCTGCTGGGCCTCACTCCGGGCAGCAAGTCGCCGATGGAGGCTCTGGGCACCGTTCTCTTCCTGCTGTACCTGCTGCTGGCGATCGGGTTCCTGCTGGTCCGGCCGGAGACCGGCACCGCGGTCCTGATGGGCATCGCCGGGCTGGTGGTGACGATCGTCGTCGTCGCGAACCAGCCGGACGGCAGCATCCGGACCACGGTCTCCTGGACCGGCGCGCCGACGGTTGCCATCGGCCTGTGGATCCTCGCGACCGTCGTCTCGATCGTCGCTCTCAAGAAGATCCGCTCCTGACAGCAGACGGCCCGGCGCAGCGCGCCGGGCCGTCGGTGGATCGGGTGGGATCAGGAGATGCGGGTCATCCAGCCGTGCGGGTCGGCCGCGCGGCCGTACTGGACGTCGAGGAGGGCGGTGCGGACGGCCGCGGTGACCGGGCCGCCGTTGCCGTCGCCGATCTGGGTCTCGCCGTCCTTCCACTTCAGCGAGGCGACCGGGGTGACGACCGCGGCGGTGCCGCAGGCGAACACTTCCCGGACCTTGCCGGAGGCCGCGCCTTCACGCCACTCGTCGACCGAGATCTTGCGCTCGGTGACCGTGTGGCCGAGGTCGGTGACCAGCTTCAGGATCGAGTCCCGGGTGACGCCCTCGAGGATCGTGCCGGACAGCTCCGGCGTGACGACCGAGTTGTCGTCGAGGACGAAGTACAGGTTCATCCCGCCGAGCTCCTCGACCCATTTCTTCTCGACCGCGTCCAGGAACGCGACCTGGTCGCAGCCCTGCTCGATCGCCTCGGCCTGGGCGAGCAGCGAGGAGGCGTAGTTGCCGCCGGTCTTCGCCGCACCGGTGCCGCCGGGTGCCGCGCGGGTGTACTCCTCGCTCAGCCAGATCCGGACTGGCTTCACGCCGTTCGCGAAGTACGACCCGGCCGGCGACGCGATCGCGCAGTACGTCACCTGGGCCGACGGGCGGACGCCGAGGAACGGGTCCGAGCCGAACATGAACGGCCGCAGGTACAGCGACGTCTCGCCGCCGCCCGGCACCCAGGCCCGGTCGATCTCGACCAGCTTGCGTAGCGAGTCGAGGAACGCCGCGGTCGGCAGCTCCGGCAGCGCGAGCCGGTGCGCGGACCGCTGGAAGCGGATCGCGTTCGCCTCGGGGCGGAACAGGTGGATCGAGTCGTCGGGATGGCGGTACGCCTTCATCCCTTCGAAAATCGTCTGGGCGTAGTGGAACACCGAGGTCGCGGGAGACAGCTCCAGCGGTCCGAAGGCGGTGATCCGTGCGTCGTGCCAGCCCTTCTCGGCCGTCCAGGTGGCGATCGCCATGTGGTCGGTGAAGTACTGCCCGAATCCCGGGTTCGCCAGGATCTGGGCGCGCTGGTCGTCGCTGGCCGGTTGGGTGTTTGGCTCAACGGTGAACTGCAGATCGGCGCTCATAGCCGCACCGTACCTCTCCACCAACTGGTCAGGCGAGCATCCATCGGTCAGCCCGCCGCGCGCTTGGCGATCGCGTCGCCGATCTCGGCGGTACTGCGGACGGCGTCCGTGCGCTCCTCGATGTCCGCCGTGACGGCGTCCTCGATCGCCTTCGCCGCCTCGGTCAGGCCGAGGTGCTCGAGCAGCAGCGACGCGGACAGGATCGCCGCGGTCGGGTCGGCCTTCTGCTGGCCCGCGATGTCCGGCGCGGAGCCGTGCACCGGCTCGAACATGCTGGGCGCGGTCCGGTCCGGGTTGATGTTGCCGCTCGCGGCCAGCCCGATCCCGCCGCTGATCGCGGCCGCCAGGTCGGTGATGATGTCGCCGAACAGGTTGTCGGTGACGATCACGTCGAAGCGGGACGGGTCGGTGACCAGGAAGATCGTCGCCGCGTCCACGTGCAGGTAGTCGACCGTGATGTCGGGGAACTCGGCGGCGACCGCGTCGACGGTCCGCTTCCACAGGTGGCCGGCGTGCACGAGCACGTTGTTCTTGTGCACCAGCGTCAGCTTCTTGCGCGGGCGGGCCTGCGCGCGGGCGAACGCGTCCCGGACGACCCGCTCGACGCCGTACGCCGTGTTCACCGACACCTCGGTGGCGATCTCGGCCGGCGTCCCGACCCGGAGCGCGCCGCCGTTGCCGACGTACGGGCCCTCGGTGCCTTCGCGGACGACGACGAAGTCGACCTCGCCCGGGTTCGCCAGCGGGGAGCCGACGGACGGGTAGATCTTCGACGGCCGCAGGTTCACGTAGTGGTCGAGAGTGAACCGGAGCTTGAGCAGCAGACCGCGCTCGAGGACGCCGGAGGGGACGCTCGGGTCCCCGACCGCGCCGAGCAGGATCGCGTCGTGCTTGCGGATCTCCTCCAGCTCGGCGTCCGGCAGCGTCTCACCGGTGGCGTGCCAGCGCTTGGCGCCGAGGTCGTACTCGGTCCGGTCGAACGTCACGCCGTGCTGTGCGGCGACCGCGTCGAGGACCTTGAGCGCCTCGGTGGTCACCTCGGGTCCGATCCCGTCGCCGGGGACGACGGCCAGCGTGAAGTTCTTCGTCTCGCTCACTTCTTGGGTTCTCCCCCATTGTCACGGCGGTTCATGGCCTCTTGGACAGCCTTGACCTCGTCGCTCGCCGGGCGGGCGCTGCGGCGACGCCGGGTCGCCTTCCGCTCGCGCGCGTCGATCGACGGCCAGTTGGCTGGATACATGTCGTACATGCGGCTGCTCCCAAATATGTCGTGGGCGGCAGGATGCGGACGAATTTACTCGCACATCCGACTATTTCTCCACTATGCGGGCAGCTTGTCCCGGAATATGAGATCCGGGTGGGGTCACTGGACCGGACCTGTGCGACTCTCACCCGGTGAGTGCTCCTCCAGAACTGCCGCCGCTGGTGTCGGCGGCCCTCAGCCTGTCCGGCCGGCGCGGATTCGTCAGCTCCACCAGGAACGAGACCGGCCGGTTGCTCGCCACCCTCGCGGCCTCGAAGACCGGCCTGCTCGGCGAGCTCGGGACCGGCTGCGGCGTCGGCTCGGCGTGGCTGCGCAGCGGCGCCGGTGAGAGCACGTCGATCGTCACCGCGGAGAGCGATCCGCAGCTCGCGCAGGTGGTCGCGGAGCTGTTCGCCGACGACGAGCGGATCGAGGTCGTCTCCGCCGACTGGACCGCACTGATCGAGCGCGGCCCGTTCGCGCTGCTGTTCGTGGACGCCCGCGAGGCGAAGCTGTCCGCCCGCGACATCATCGCGGACGTGGTCGAGCCGGGCGGTTTCGTCGTACTGGACGACTTCACACCGTCGGCCGTCTGGCCGCCGATGTACGAGGGGCGCGTCGACACGCTCCGCCAGGAATGGCTGATGGACAAGCGGTTCACCACCGTCGAGGTGATGGTCGCCCCCGACGCCGCCGTACTCCTCGCCACCCGCCACTAACACCTCGGCATTTGGTGGGTCTACGTCCGAGATGCCGGGTTTGCGTCCCGGATCCCGGACGTAAACCCGGCATCTCGGACGCTCACCCACGAAAGGCGGGCCCGGGCTATTGAGCCCGGGCCCTTGTCAGCCGCCATGCGCCTGCGGGCGGCTGACCGCCTTCAGTAAAGCAGTCGTTGGGTTGACTACGCCTCAAGGTCCACGGTGCGGGCCGTGTCGGCCTGCACCGCGGCGCTGATGTCGTCGAGCACCGTCGGCTCGATCTTCGAGTCGACCGACAGCGCGACCAGTGCCTTGCCGCCCTTGCGGTCCCGGCTGACCTGCATCCCGGCGATGTTCACGTCGGCGTCGCCGAGGATCCGGCCGATCTGCCCGACGATGCCCGGCCGGTCCTCGTAGGTGAGGAAGGCCAGGTGCGCCGACAGCTCCACCTCGAGGTCGAACCCGTCGATCTCGACCAGCCGCTCCGACTGCCGGACGCCGACCAGCGTGCCGGACACCGACACCTGGGCGCCGTCGGCGAGGGTGCCGCGGAGCGTGATCAGGTTGCGGTGCTCGGGGCTGTCGTGGTCGGTGACGAGCCGGACCTCGAGGCCCCGCTCGGCGGCCAGCAGCGGCGCGTTCACGTACGAGACGTTGTCCTCGACGACATCCGCGAAGACACCCTTGAGCGCGGCGAGCTCGAGCACCTTCACGTCGTACTGCGTGATTTCGCCGCGGACCTCGACGTCGAGCTGCTGTGCGACGCCGCCGGCCAGCGCGGTGAAGATCCGGCCGAGCTTCTCGGTCAGCCCGATGCCCGGGCGGACGTCCTCGGCGATCACGCCGCCCTGGACGTTGACCGCGTCCGGGACGAGCTCGCCCGAGAGCGCGAGCCGCACCGACTTCGCGACCGCGATGCCGGCCTTCTCCTGCGCCTCGTCGGTGGACGCGCCGAGGTGCGGCGTGACGACGACGTTCTCGAACTCGAACAGCGGCGAGTCGGTGCACGGCTCGGACGCGAACACGTCCAGCCCGGCGCCGGCTACCCGCCCTTCCTTCAGAGCGGAGTAGAGCGCCTGCTCGTCGACGATGCCGCCGCGGGCCGCGTTCACGATGATGACCTCGGGCTTGACCTTGTGCAGCTGCTCGTCGCCGATCAGGCCGATGGTCTCCGGGGTCTTCGGGAGGTGCACGGAGATGAAGTCACTGGTCGCCAGCAGCTCGTCCAGGGTGGCGAGCCGGACGCCCATCTGCGCGGCCCGGCCGGCCTGCACGTACGGGTCGTAGGCGATCACGTTCATGCCGAAGGCGGCCAGCCGCTGCGCGACCAGGACGCCGATCTTGCCGAGGCCGACGATGCCGACGGTCTTCTCGAACAGCTCGACACCCGAGTACTTGCTGCGCTTCCACTCGCCCTTCTTGAGCGACTCGTTCGCGGCCGGGACCCGGCGCGCGGACGCGAGCAGCAGCGCGACGGCCAGCTCGGCGGCGCTGGTGATGTTGGAGGTCGGCGCGTTCACGACCATCACCCCGGCCTGGGTGGCGGCCTTCACGTCCACGTTGTCCAGGCCGACACCGGCCCGGGCGACGACCTTCAGCTTCTTCGCGGCGGCCAGCGCCTCGGCGTCCACCTTGGTGGCGCTGCGGATCAGGATGGCGTCGACGTCGGCGATGGCCGGCAGCAGCTCGGCGCGGTCGGCGCCGTTGGTCTGGCGGATCTCGAAGTCGGGGCCGAGCGCCTCGACGGTGGCCGGGCTGAGCTCTTCGGCGATCAGGACGACGGGCCGGGTTACGTCAGTCAGTGAGGACATGGAGGAATCTCCTGCAGAAGCGGTAGGGGCTCATCGAGAACAGAGCACCGCGCTGTGCCCGCTGCCTTCGATGGTACCCCGTCCACTCCACACCGTGAACGGCGACCCGAATGACACCCCCTAGGTGTCGCAGGCGACTGGTTCCGAGGCCTTGACGGTTCTGTCGATGACCAACTGGCCGCGCGATCGGACCAGGTAGAACGTCGTGTCCAGGCGGGTGCAGTTCTGGCCGCCGGCACCGGTCGCGGTGGGCGCGTACAGCACGTTGTACGCCATCCGCGCGGAGGAGCCGTCCGGCGCCAGGTCGGTGAGCCTCGGATTGAAGAAGTACGAGGTCAGGTGCTTGTCCCGATCCTGTGCCTCCGTCAGGGCGCCGGCGAACCGCGGCGAGTAGTACGCCCGCACCTTGCCGAACTCGTGCTGGTTCTGCAGGGTCAGGTAGTTGGTCAGCACCCGCTGCGCCTCCCGGGCGAGCGGCGTGTTCGCGACCTGCAGCACCGGCGCGATCGGGCTCTGCGGACCGCGGGACTCCGGACAGTCTCCAAGCGTCCCGACCGTGACGCCCGACGGCGCCTGCGCGACGTACCCGCGGAGTTTGCTGAGCGGGACGATGGTGCTGGCCTGGACCGTGTCGCCGGTGACCAGGCCGACGAGTTCGCCGGACTTGCCGACCACCGGGCCGCCCAGTTTGGCCGCGTTCATGAACTGGCTCAGCGGCTCGGGGTCGGCCTCCGAGCCGACCGCGTTGACGACCTGTTTGCCCGCTGCCGTGTAGCCGACCAGCGCGCGTTCGGCCTTCCGTTCGGGATCGGCCGCCGGCAGCCGCAGCGGCGACTCGTTGAAGCCGATCGACTGCAGGACGGCGACGCCGTCCGCACTGGTGGCGAGCAGGTTGGCGCGCCGGATCCGGCCGTCCTGGGCCACCACGATGATCGACTTCGGCTGGTCGACCGCCGACGCGGCGGTCAGCACCCGCCCGTTGTCGATGACGACGCCGGACGCCTCACCGGTGCCGGCGCAGGTGGTGGCGAGCACCCGGACCACGGCCGGGCCGGCCGACGTCAGCACCGCGGCGGTGTCGATCCGCAGGCTCTGCGCGCGGACGTACCAGCCCGCGCCGGCGCCGCCCGCGACGATCACGATCAGGACGAGCAGACCGGCGAGGATCCGGCCGAAGATCCACGGGCCGCGGGGCGGCGGCTGGGCACCGGACGACCGGGTCGGAGCCTCCAGCTGGGTCAGCGTGCCGGCTCCCGCCGGAACCCGCCGCGGCGGCCGCGGAACCCCGCTCCTGCCGTCCTCCACCGCCCGCCCTCCCCCAAATCACCAGTACAGACCACAACCGTCACACATTGTGTCAAACAAAAGGGCCCGGACCACCCACCTGGGTGGTCCGGGCCCTGAGGTCGTTTCGTCAGCGGGCGGCGGTGCCCTCGACGTAGTCCTCGTCGTGGGACTTGACCCACGCCATCAGGCCGCGCAGTTCCTTGCCGACGGCCTCGATCGGGTGGCTCTCGCTCTGCTTGCGGAACTCGGCGAACTCCGGCGCGCCGGCGTCCTGGTCCGCGATGAAGCGGGCCGCGAAGGTGCCGTCCTTGATGTCGGAGAGCACCTCCACCATCCGGGCCTTCACCGACGCGTCGATGATCCGCGGGCCGGACACGTAGTCGCCGTACTCGGCGGTGTCGGAGACCGACCAGCGCTGCTTGGCGATGCCGCCTTCGTAGATCAGGTCGACGATCAGCTTGAGCTCGTGCAGGCACTCGAAGTACGCGACCTCGGGCTGGTAGCCGGCCTCGGTCAGCACCTCGAAGCCGGACTGGATCAGCGCCGACACGCCACCGCAGAGGACGGCCTGCTCACCGAACAGGTCGGTCTCGGTCTCCTCGGTGAAGGTGGTCTTGATACCGCCGGCCCGCAGACCGCCGATGCCCTTGGCGTACGAGAGCGCCAGGTCCCACGCCTTGCCGGTGGCGTCCTGCTCCACCGCGACCAGCACGGGTACGCCGCGACCCTCGGAGTACTCGCGACGGACCAGGTGGCCCGGGCCCTTCGGGGCGACCATGAACACGTCGACACCGGCCGGCGGCTTGATGTAGCCGAAGCGGATGTTGAAGCCGTGCCCGAAGACCAGCGCGTCGCCGTCGACCAGGTTCGGCTCGATGGCCTCCTTGTAGAGCTTGCGCTGCGCCGGGTCCGGAGCAAGTACGACGATCACGTCGGCTTCCTCGACCGCCTCGGCCGGGGTGACGACCCGCAGGCCCTGCGCCTCGGCCTTGGCCCGGCTCTTCGAGCCTTCCGGCAGACCGACCCGGACGTCGACGCCGGAGTCGCGCAGCGAGAGCGCGTGGGCGTGGCCCTGGGAGCCGTAGCCGAGGACGGCCACGTGCCGGCCCTGGATCACCGACAGGTCGGCGTTGTCGTCGTAGAACATTTCAGCAGCCACTTCGGGCACTTCTCCTTAGTGTTGATTCGGTACGGCGGCGGCGGTACGGCCCGGCGGCGGCGCCGGTACCGGGTGGTGCGAAGCGGCGTTACCGGCACCAGTAGTGGCACCGGCCGGCCGCGCCTGCACGTTCGGGGGTCCGGACTGCACGTGCGGCGGCGGCACCGGGACCGGTCGCAGGGTGCGGTCGGAGATGGAGCGGCTGCCGCGGCCGATCGCCACCATGCCGGACTGCACCAGCTCGCGGACGCCGAAGGGTTCCAGCACCCGGAGCATGGCTTCGAGTTTCTCGGGATTGCCGGTCGCCTCGATCGTGATCGCGTCCGGTGCCACGTCCACCACCTTCGCACGGAACAGCTGGACGGTCTCCAGCACCTGTCCGCGGGTCAGGGTGTCCGCCTTGACCTTCACCAGCAGCAGTTCGCGCTGAACCGTCTGCGTGGGTTCGAGTTCGACGATCTTGATCACGTTCACCAGCTTGTTGAGCTGCTTGGTGATCTGCTCCAAAGGCTGCTCGTCCACGCTGACCGCGATGGTCATCCGGGACACCTCAGGGTGCTCGGTCGGACCGACCGCGAGGGAATCGATGTTGAACCCGCGGCGCGAGATCAGCGCCGCCACCCGGGCCAGCACACCGTGCTTGTTCTCGACCAGGATGCTCAGAGTGTGCTTCGACATCAGAGCTCCTCCCCGTCCCACTTCGGCGCCATGTCGCGGGCGATCTGGATGTCGTCGTTGCTCGTACCGGCGGCGACCATCGGCCACACCATCGCGTCGCGGTGCACCACGAAGTCGACGACGACGGGCTGGTCGGTGACCGACATCGCCTTGTCGATGGTGGCGTCGACCGACTCCTTGTCGGAGCAGCGCAGCCCGACGCCGCCCATCGCCTCGGCGAGTTTGGCGAAGTCCGGGATCCGGGCCGAGTGCAGGTCGGTGTTGGAGTAGCGCTTGTCGTAGAACAGCGTCTGCCACTGGCGGACCATGCCCAGGGACTGGTTGTTGATCACGGCAACCTTGATCGGGATGCCCTCGAGCGCGCAGGTGACGAGCTCCTGGTTGGTCATCTGGAAGCAGCCGTCGCCGTCGATCGCCCACACGGTCTTGTCCGGCCGCGCGACCTTGGCGCCCATCGCGGCCGGCACGGCGTACCCCATGGTGCCGAGGCCGCCGGAGTTCAGCCAGTGGCCGGGCTTCTCGAACGGCAGGTAGTGCGCGGACCACATCTGGTGCTGGCCGACGCCCGCGGTGTAGACGGCGTCGGGGCCGGCGATCTTGCCGATCCGCTCGATCACGTACTGCGGGGACAGCGTGCCGTCCTCGGGTTCGTCGTAGGCCACCGGGTACTTGGCGCGGACCGCTTCGAGCTGACCACGCCAGGCGTCGTACGACGGGGTGCGGCCGGCGCTCGCGATCTCGGTCTTCAGCGCCGCGATCAGATCGGTGATGACCTCCTTGCAGTCACCCACGATCGGAACGTCGGCCGCGCGGTTCTTGCCGATCTCGGCCGGGTCGATGTCGGCGTGGATGACCTTCGCCTCCGGCGCGAACGAGTCCAGCCGGCCGGTCACGCGGTCGTCGAAGCGGGCGCCGAGGGTGATCAGCAGGTCGGAGCGCTGCAGGGCGCCGACGGCCGAGACCGAGCCGTGCATCCCCGGCATGCCGAAGTGCAGGTCGTGGGTGTCGGGGAGCGCGCCGCGGGCCATCAGCGTCGTGATCACCGGGATGCCGAGCAGCTCGGCGAGCTCCTTCAGCTCGGCGCTGGCCTGAGCGCGGATCACCCCGCCGCCGACGTACAGGACGGGCTTCTCGGCGGCGACGATCAGGCGGGCCGCCTCACGCACCTGCTTGGGGTGCGGGCGGGTCACCGGCCGGTAGCCGGGCAGTGACAGCTCGGTCGGCCACTGGAAGTCGACGCCGGTGGTCTGCATCGCGTCCTTGGTGACGTCGACCAGCACCGGGCCGGGCCGGCCGGTGGAGGCGATGTGGAACGCCTCGGCGATCGTGGTGGCGATGTCGTTCGGGTCGGTCACCAGGAAGTTGTGCTTGGTGATCGGCATCGTGATACCGCGGATGTCCGCCTCCTGGAAGGCGTCCGTACCGATCGCGGCCCCGGCCACCTGCCCGGTGATCGCCACCAGCGGCACCGAGTCCATGTACGCGTCGGCGATCGGCGTCACCAGGTTGGTCGCGCCCGGTCCGGAGGTCGCCATGCAGACGCCGACCTTGCCGGACGCCGCGGCGTACCCCTGGGCGGCGTGACCGGCGCCCTGCTCGTGACGTACCAGGATGTGGCGGATCTGGGTCGAGTCGAGCATCGGGTCGTACGCCGGGAGGATCGCGCCGCCCGGGATGCCGAAGACGGTGTCGACCCCGGCATGTTCCAGTGCGCGGATCAGAGCCTGTGCCCCGGTCAGCTGCTCACTCATGAGTGCCTTCCCTCAGTCAGTCACGCTTGTTTAGCTTTTCGCGACCGATCCATCCTCGCTCGTGGTTGTTTTCAATGGACTACTGGGTCGCAGATAGTCGCATTGGCAACAAAAAACCCCTTCCGCCGGGTTGGCTGAAGGGGCGCGCTCGACTCAGTGGTGGCGTCAGTCGGCGCGCCGCACAAGTACGAGGAGAATCGATCGCATGTAGGCATTATTCGCCGACAACCGGCGGCCGGGTCAAGTTCACCCCACCGGTGTCTCACCTCCTGAGATGCCCGTCTTACGGATACGTCCCCTAGCATTCCGGGGGTGATCGACGATCCGTACGGCGACGAACAGTTGGTGGAGCTCTACGACCTGGACAACCCGTCCGGCGAGGATCACGACTACTACCGTGCTTTGGCCGCGGGCACCGCGAAGGTTCTGGACTTCGGTTGTGGAACCGGGCTACTCACACGGTCGCTGGTCGCGCCCGGGCGAGTGGTGATCGGCGTCGATCCGAGTCCCACCATGCTCGGCTACGCGCGCCGGCAGCCCGGCGCCGAGGCGGTCACCTGGATCGACGGGGACCACCGCGTGGTGCCGCCGACCGGTGACGTGGATCTCGCGGTCAGCAGCGGCAACACGATGATGCACGTCGCGGAGCACGCGGCCGCGGTCGGTGCGCTGGCCGCCGCGCTGCGGTCCGGTGGCGTGCTCGCGTTCGAGTCGCGCAATCCGGCGGCGCGGGCGTGGGAGCAGTGGACGAGCGAGGCGACGTACGGCGAACGGGACACGAAGGCCGGGCGGCTGAAGGAGTGGCTCGAGCTGATCGAGATCGCGAACGGGCGCGTGACGTTCGACGCGCACAACGTCTTCGAGGACGGGCGTGACGCGGTGTACCGGAACGTCTTGTACTTCCGGTCCGCCGACGAGATCACGGCCGACCTGCTGGCGGCGGGGTTCTCGGACGTCGTCATCGACGGCGGGTGGCACGGTGAGCCGCTGGATGCGGCATCACGCCTGCTGGTGGTGCGCGCGACGAAGTAGGCCAAGTAGGCTGGGCGCACCGCGACTGGCGAGGGTGGAGTACCACCGGGGAGCGGAAATGTTCCTGTAGGGCGTCGTCCGCCTGGGCGCCTCCGATCCGCTCGGAGGTCCTCATGCGTTTGCGCTACGGAACGAACCCGCACCAAGCCGCCACGATCGACCATCCACCGTTCACAGTCGTCGCAGGCGAGCCGTCGTACATCAACGTTCTCGACGCGTTGACCGGGTGGCAACTGGTCCGGGAGGCCGCGGCGCGGTTCGGCGTACCGGCCGCGGCGTCGTACAAGCACGTGTCGCCGGCGGGGGCCGCCCTCGGCGAGACGGTGGCGGCCGCGTACACCCGTGCGCGGGACGCTGACCCGAAGTCGTCGTACGGCGACTTCGTGGCGGTCTCGCATCCGGTCGACCTGGAACTGGCGATGATGCTGAAGCGAGTGGTGTCGGACGGGATCATCGCGCCCGGGTACGACGAGGGCGTGGTCGAGATCCTCGCCGCCAAGAAGCGCGGGACCTACCTGGTGCTCGAGGTGGACCCGGAATTCGAGCCGCCCGCGGAGGAGGTCCGGGAACTGTTCGGCGTCCGGCTCACGCAGGAACGCGACGCGCTGCCGATGCCCAGCGACCTGCCCGACGATGTGGTGCTGGGGATGATCGTCGCGCGGTACACGCAGTCGAACACAGTCGTGATGGTGAAGGACGGGATGACGATCGGCGTCGGCGCCGGGCAGCAGTCGCGGGTGGACTGCACGCGGCTCGCCGGCGAGAAGGCCGCCCTCTGGTGGGCGCGCCACTCCAGCGATCCACTCACCGGAGTCTCGATGGTCTCCGACGGTGCGCTGCCGTTCACCGACAACGTCGTGGAGGCCCAGCGGTACGGCGTCTCGCACATCGCCGATCCGGGCGGTTCGATCCGCACGCCCGAAGTGGCGGCCGCCTGCGCGGCGGCCCGGATCCACTGGTTCGAAACCGGCGTACGCCTGTTCAGGCACTGAGGTCAGGTGAGCAGATAGTCGCCTGCGGCAACAGCTTTGCGGACCTCGGCCGCTGTCTGCTGCGCGTCGAGCCGGGTGGTGTCGATCGCGTGCGGATCGAGGGCGCCGAGGTCCGCGAAGGCGCCGTGCAGGCCGGTCAGTGCGTCGGCGTCGGTCAGCTCGGGTTCGGGCCGTGCCTGTCCGCGGTCCAAGGTCGTCTCGAGGTCGGCCCGCAGTACGACGTACGACATCGCCCACTCCCCCGCCGCGCGCGTACACACTGACGGCCGCGACGATCGCGTCGACGACCACCTCGTTCTGGCTGTGCGCTCCCGGCAGGTACGGCGCGATGAACCCGGTGCGGATGCCGCGGTAGAACTCGTCGGTCGTCAGGTGCATCGTCGGCCGCGGCGCGCCGGTCGCGACCAGCCGCGCCACCGTCGTCTTGCCCGAGCCCGACGGACCGGTCAGCAGGAGGACGTTGCTCATTCAGCCGCCGGCCACGCTCGGCAGGACGAGGAGCTCGTCGCCGTCGTTCAGCGCCGTGCCGAGGCCGTCCAGATCGCGGATGTTGTCGTTGCCGAGGTAGATGTTCACGTGCCGGCGGATCGCGCCCTGCTCGTCGGTGAGGCGGCGGCGGAGCGCCGGGTGGTCGGCTTCGAGACCTGCGAAGACCGAGGCGACGGTCGGCGAACCGTCGACCTCGACCTCCACACGTTCGGCGCCGCCGGCGAACGGACGCAGCACCGTGGGCAGGCGGACCGCGATCATCCGACCCCCTTATCCCAGCACCGCGGCGCGCACCGTCAGTACGTCGGGAAGGTGCCGCGCGACCTCGTTCCAGCTGTCGCCGGCGTCGGCGCTCGCGTAGACGCAGCCGTCCCGCGTGCCGACGTACACGCCCGCCGGATCGGCCGTGTCGACGGTCATCGCGTCGCGCAGCACCGGGGCGTAGGAGACGTCGGGCAGCCCGGCGGCCAGCGGCTCCCAGGTCGAGCCGGCGTCGCGGGAGCGGTAGACCCGGCACCGCGCCTCGGTCGGGATCCGGTTCGCGTCCGCGACCAGCGGGAACACGTACACGGTCTCGGGCTCGTGCGGGTGCACCACGATCGGGAACCCGAAGTCCGACGGGAGGCCGTCCGCGATCGACTTCCAGATCGCTCCGCCGTCGTCGGTTCGGTAGACGCCGTGGTGGTTCTGCGCGAACATCCGCTCGGGCGCGTCGGGATGCGCGGTGATCTTGTGGACACACTGCCCGAACTCCGGATACGGGTCCGGGAAGAACTTGGCCTGGATCCCCTGGTTCTTCGGGGACCACGTTTTCCCGCCGTCCGTGGTCTGGTAGACGCCACCGGTGGACATCGCCACGCTGACCCGGTCGGGATCGGTCGAGTGCGGCAGCACGGTGTGGATCGCCGCGCCGCCGAATCCGGCGCCCCATTCGGAACGGTGCGGGTGGTCCCACAGCCCGCGGACCAGCTCGAACGTCACGCCGCCGTCGGTCGACTTCCACAGCGCCTGCGGCTCGGACCCGGCGTACACGACACCCGGCTGGTCGGCCGGCGCCGGCTGGACCTGCCACACCCGCTCCAGCGACGCGTCGGCGTCCTTCGGGAAGCCGATCGAGCCCTCCGGCGGCTCGGCCCAGGTCTTGCCGAGATCGTCGGAGTGGAAGACCGCCGGGCCCCAGTGCTCGCTGGTACCGCCGACGAACAGGCGCGCCTGATCGCCACGGGTGTCGATGCCCACGGCGTACACGCCCTGCATCTCGAACTCCGGCACCGGTCCGTCGAGCCGCCAATCCTTGCGGGCAGCATCACTCCGGCCGATCCAGAGACCTTTCTTGGTCCCGATCAGCAGTACGGCCTCGGACATCGTCGTCCTCCTCCTTCAGCGTGGCGGACCTGCCACCACATTGATCAACGGTTCCCCGGACGCGTAGCGCTCCAGTTGCGCGCGCACCAGCCTGGCCACCCGCGGCGCGAACGCCGTCGAGGCGCCGCCGCGATGCGGATTGATCAGTACGTTCGGAGCAGACCACAGCGGATGTCCGGCGGGCAACGGCTCGGGATCCGTGACGTCCAGCGCGGCCCGGATCCGCCGCGTCCCGAGCTCGGTCAGCAACGCGTCGGTGTCCACGACGACACCGCGCGCGACGTTCACCAGCAGCGCGCCGTCCTTCATACTCGCCAGGAACTTCGCGTCGACCATCCGCTTGGTCTCCGGCGTCGCGGGCGTCAGCAGCACCACGACATCCGCGCGCGGCAACAGCTCCGGCAGCTCCGAAATCGGGTGTACGCCGTCCCGCGGCCGCCGCGCGACCCGGATCAGGTCGCACTCGAACCCGGTCAGCCGGCGCTCGAGCGCCTCGCCGATCGCGCCGTACCCGAGGATCAGCACCGTCCGGTCGGCCAGCGAGTCGTCGACCTCGTCGTACGACCCCGGCCAGGCCTGCTGCTCCTGGTCACGGACGGCTCGCGGAAGATTGCGGAACGAGGCGAGGATCAGCCCGACCGCCAGCTCGGCCGTGGAGGCGTCGTGCACGCCGCGCGCGTTGCACAAGGTGACGCCGTCGGCGAGCCGCGACTGCGCGTGCTCGAACCCGGCCGTCTGCAGCTGCACGACCTTCAGTGCCGGCATGTCGCGGAGGACGTCGAACACGTCGCCGCCGCCCATGTAGCTGGGCACGTAGAACTCCACCTCGCCGAGCGACTTCGGCCGCTCACCACCGGCGTAGAAGTCCACGTCGAACCCCTCGGGCACCCCGCCGAGGAACGCGCCGGGGTCCTCCCAGGGCAGCCATGCCTTCACCACATCAGCCATGCGTTTCAACCTACTCGGGGTCGTGGACAGTTTTGAACTCCGGTTGTGAACTCCCGTGCCGGAGTCCAGGGAGAGTCGTACGCTGGATCGGTGCCTTCGACATCGGATACGGCGGTGGTGGTCGCGCACGATCGGGCCGTCGGGCGGCTGCGGGCGTCGTACGAGCTGATCCCGCCGGGCGAGCCCGTCCGGCTGGCGAAGCGCAGCTCGAACCTCTTCCGGCCGCGCGCCGATCCCGGGCGTCCGGGGCTGGACGTGTCGCAGCTGACCGGCGTGATCAGCGTGGACCCGGCGGCGCGGACCGCCGACGTCCAGGGCATGTGCACGTACGAGGACCTGGTCGCGGCGACCCTCCCGCACGGGCTGACGCCGATGGTGGTGCCGCAGCTCAAGACCATCACGCTCGGCGGCGCGGTGACCGGGCTCGGCATCGAGTCGTCGTCGTTCCGCGCCGGCCTCCCGCACGAGTCCGTACTCGAACTGGACGTCCTCACCGGCGCCGGCGCCGTGGTCACGGCGCGCCCCGACGGCGAGCACGCCGACCTGTTCCGGATGTTCCCGAACTCGTACGGCACGCTCGGGTACGCGACCCGGTTGCGCATCGAGCTCGACCGCATCTCGCCGTACGTCGCCCTCCGGCACGTCCGGCTCGGTCTGGACGCGCTCGCCCCGGCCATCGACGAGATCGTTGCCTCCGGCACGTACGACGGGGAGCCGGTGCACTTCGTCGACGGCGTCGCGTTCAGCCCCTCGGAGGCGTACCTGTCCCTCGGGCGGAACAGCGACGCCGCGGTGCGGACGAGCGACTACACCGGTCAGCAGATCTACTACCGGTCGATCCAGCAGCGCCCCAAGGACTTCCTCACCGCGCACGACTACCTCTGGCGCTGGGACACCGACTGGTTCTGGTGTTCCGCGGCGTTCGGCGCGCAGAAGCCCGTCGTACGGCGGTTGTGGCCTCGTCGCTGGCGACGCAGCGATGTCTTCCACAAGATCGTCGGCTTCGAGAACCGGCACCACGTCGCCGCCCGGCTGAACCGTCGCCGTGGGCAACCGGACCGCGAGCGCGTGGTCCAGGACGTGGAGATCCCGGTCGCCCGGCTGGCGGACTTCCTGCGCTGGTTCGACACGCACGTCGGCATGCGGCCGGTATGGCTGTGCCCGCTGCGCCTGCGGGGACAAGCGACCTGGCCGCTCTATCCGCTGCAGCCAGGCGAGACCTATGTGAACGTCGGCTTCTGGGGCACCGTCCCGATCGCCCCCGGCGCCGCCGATGGCGACGTCAACCGGCGGATCGAGCAGGCCGTCACCGACTTCGGCGGCCACAAGTCCCTGTACTCCGACGCCTACTACGACCGTGCCACCTTCGACCGGCTCTACAACGTCGCGGCGCTGGACGAGGTCAAGAAACGCTACGACCCGGACGCCCGGCTCACCGGGCTCTACGAAAAGGCGGTGACGCGCCGATGACGACGCTGGCAACTCAGGTATCGATCGCCGAAGCTCTCACAGCGGTGACTCCGGACGGGCTGCCGTTCCGGTTCACGGCGTACGACGGCAGTGCGACCGGACCCGACGACTCACCTGTTCAGATGCATCTCGCCTCCGAGCGCGGACTGTCGTACGTCCTGACTGCGCCGGGTGACCTCGGTCTCGTCCGAGCCTACGTGATGGGCGACCTGGAGATCACCGGCGTCCACCCGGGCAACCCGTACGACCTGATGCGGATGATGCTGAACCAGCTGCACTTCCACCGCCCGACACCCAGCGAGGCGCTGCGCATCGTCCGCGGTCTCGGCTGGAGCCACCTGAAACCGCCCCCACCGCCACCCCAGGAGCACCTGCCGAAATGGCGCCGTACCTTCGAGGGGCTGCGGCACTCGAAGGCACGGGACAAGTCAGCGATCCATCACCACTACGACGTGTCGAACCGGTTCTACGAGTTGATCCTCGGACCGTCGATGACCTACACGTGCGCGGTCTACCCGTCGCCGGACGCCACGCTCGAGGAGGCGCAGGCGGAGAAGTACGACCTGGTCGCGCGCAAACTCGACCTGCGGCCCGGGCAACGGCTGCTCGACGTCGGCTGCGGCTGGGGCGGCATGGTCCGGCACGCGGCCCGCGAGTACGGTGTCGAGGCGCTCGGCGTCACGTTGTCCGCCGCCCAGGCGGAGTGGGCGACGCAGGCGATCGAGCGCGAGGGGCTGGAGGATCGCGCCGAGGTGCGGTTCCTCGACTACCGCGATGTCGCCGAGCGCGACTTCGACGCGATCAGCTCGATCGGTCTGACCGAACACATCGGCGTCCGCAACTACCCGTCGTACTTCGGGTTCCTGCTCGACCGGCTGAAGCCGGGCGGCCGGCTGCTCAACCACAGCATCACGCGGCCGGACAACCGGTTCCGCTCGACCGGCGCGTTCATCGACCGCTACATCTTCCCGGACGGCGAGCTGATCGGCTCCGGCCGGATCATCGCCGAGGCGCAGGACGCCGGCTTCGAGGTCCGCCACGAGGAGAACCTCCGCGAGCACTACGCCCTCACGCTGGCCGGCTGGTCCGCCAACCTGCTCGCGAACTGGGACGAGGCCGTCGCCGAAGTCGGCTACCCCACCGCCAAGATCTGGGGCCTCTACCTGGCCGCCTGCCGCGTCGGCTTCGAACGCAACACCACCCAGCTCCACCAGATCCTCGCGGTGAAACTCGACGCCGACGCCAACGCCCACTTCCCCCTGCGTCCGACCTGGATGAGCTGACGCTCATGCGGCGAGTGCATGGAGATCGCCCAGGTTAGGCATTGGACCTGGGCGGCCGGCGCGCGGGACGGTGGGTGGGTGACTGTCGAGTTCGGCGTACTGGTGGACGTTCGCGAGGAAGGTGCGGGGTACTCCGCGGAGCGGATCGAGGAGGTGATGCTCGCCGATCGGCTCGGGTTCGACGGTGCCTGGTTGTCCGAGCATCACCTCACGCCGGACGGGATGCTGCCGTCGCCGCTGGTGATGGCCGGTGTGCTGGCCGGACGCACGGAGCGGATCCGGATCGGAACCAACGTGCTGGTGCTGCCATTGCACCACCCGTTGCGGGTCGCCGAGGACGTCGCTGTACTGGACCTGGTGTCGGGCGGACGGATCGCGCTCGGGGTGGGGCAGGGGTACGCGGAGCGGGAGTTCGCAGCGTTCGGAGCCGACCGACGGCGGCGCGGTGTGCTGCTCGAGGACGGTGTGCGGCGCATCCGCGAGGCATGGTCGAGCGGTGACGTGACGCCGAAGCCGCGGGCCGAGATCCCGATCTACGCCGCCGGCGTGACCGCGGCAGGTCTGCGCCGGGCCGCGCGGGTGGGTGACGGCGTGATCATCTACTGCGCGACCCCGGCCGATCTGGTCGCGCGACGCAAACTCCTGGACGAGGTCGTCGACGATCCGCCGCCGCTGATCTGCACCGGGATCCTGCACGTGGACGACGACCCGGACCGGGCCTGGGCGGACGCGGCGCCGGGAATCGCCTACCTGGAAGGCGAAATCGCGTCGTACGGCGGAACCGAACCGCCGCCGCTGCACCGCGACGACTACCTCGTGGGTACGCCGGAGGACGTCGCCGCGCGGCTGATCGACCTTCACGCGGCCACCCAGTTCGTCCACTTCGCGCACTGGCTCCGGCTGCCCACGCTCTCCCATGAGGCCGCGGTGCGCTCGCTCGAACTCGTCGCGCGCCGGGTGATTCCCGCCGTACGGGCTGGTGTGAGCCGCTAGCTTGGGGACAGGACGACCTGAGGAGCGGCGATGGGCGGCGGGCGGGCGACGGCTGTGGTGGCTGCACTGGCGTTGGTCAGCGGATGTTCGGAGACGGCGCCGCGGACGTCTCCGTCGGCCCCGGCTCCGGCGAGTTCCGGTACGGCGGTGCCTACGGGCACGGTCGAGCTGACGGTGGCGGGGACGGTGGCCACCGGGATCGAGGTGCCGTGGGGGTTGGCGTTCCTGCCTGACAAGAGCGCGCTGGTGGCTGAGCGCGACTCGGGGAAGATCAAGCGGATCGCCGGGCAGGACGTGACCGAGGTCGGGACGGTCGACGACGTGAAGTCGTCGTCGGAGGGCGGGTTGCTCGGGCTCGCGGTCGATCCGGGGTATCCGGGGAAGCCGTACCTCTACGCGTACTGCTCCGGCGAGGACGACAACCGGATCGCGCGGATCACCTACCAGGACGGGAAGTTGTCGGATCAGCAGGTCATCCTGGACGGGATTCCGGCGGCGGCGATCCACAACGGTGGGCGGCTGCGGTTCGGGCCGGACGGCTTCCTGTACGCCGGGACCGGTGACGGATCGGACCGTCCGAACTCGCAGGACGACGACTCGCTCGGCGGCAAGATCCTGCGGATCACCACCGAGGGCAAGGCCGCGCCGGGCAACCCGGACGGCCGGGTGTGGATCAGCAAGGGGCATCGCAACGTCCAGGGCCTCGCGTTCGACGGGAACCAGCTGTACGCCGCCGAGTTCGGGCAGAACACCTGGGACGAACTCAACGCGATCACCCCCGGCTCGAACTACGGCTGGCCGGCCGCCGAGGGCGTCAGCCAACTGGACGGGATGGTCGACCCGATCGCGCAATGGCACACGGCCGACGCGTCGCCGTCGGGGATCGCGTTCGCCAAGGGGTACGTGTTCATGGCGTCGCTGCGCGGGCAGCGGCTCTGGGCGATCCCCGTTGCCGGAGGCAAACAAGTCGGTGAGCCGCAGGCGTTCTTCACCAACCGGTACGGGCGGCTGCGCACGGTCGAACTCGCGCCGGACGGCTCGTTGTGGGTCACCACGTCCAACACCGACGGCCGCGGCGGCACCCGGGACGGCGACGACCGGATTCTCCGCGTGACGCTCAGCACCTCCTGAGTCGTCAACCGTTTCGATTCTTCGGTCGTCTGGTACTTAGTGGAGTAAGCCCCGCGACTCGAGGAGGAGATCGGTATGCCGACCGGCCAGGCGTCTGGCGTCCCCAGCAGTGTGATCGCATCGATGAGCAGGTACGACGATGCTCAGCGAACAGTCGAGTACCTGAGAAGCTACGGGATGCAGGCGAGAAGCCTGGAGATCGTCGGCGCCGGACTCCGGCAAGCCACCAGACGGAGAGCGGTCCCGGTCGTCCGGCTGACCGCGACGACCGCGCTGCAGGGCGCGGCGCTCGGCGTCCTCGCGGCCGTCTTCATCACGCTGGTCGCCGAAACCACACTGACCGGTCTCGCGGTCGTGGTCTGGGGCTTCGTGTACGGCGTACTCGTCGGAGCGCTGTGGGGTCTGTTCCGCGGCCTCGTCCGCAATCGCCCGGACCTGGTCCACACCGAGACCCTCCCGACCCGCTACGAGATCCGCTGCCCCGCGGAGGAACTGACCGTCGCCCAAACCCTGCTCGCCGACGCCGCGGACGTAGACGACGGTCGAGTAGACCGCGGCGTCATCGCCGACGCTCCGCACACAGAACGCGACGCAGCCTGAAGGGTGAGGGGGTGCGAACCCGCACCCCCTCAACCCGTCAAATACCGAGCTTCTCGTTCAGGAGTTGGCGGACCTTGGCGGCGTCTGCCTGGCCTCGCATGTCCTTCATGACGGCGCCGATGAGGGCGCCGGCGGCGGCCGGCTTGCCGGAGTTGACCTTTTCGACGACGTCCGGGTTGGCCGCGATCGCGCGGTCGATCGCCTCGAGCAGGGCCGAGTCGTCCGACACGAGCGCCAGGCCGCGCTTCTCGATGATCTCCGCCGGCGTACCTTCACCGGCGAGCAGACCCTCGAACACCTGTCGCGCGAGCTTGTCGTTCAGCGTGCCGTCGTCGACGAGCTTCTGCACCTCGGCGACCTCGGCCGGACCGACTCCGAGCGCGTCCAGGTCCTGACCGGACTCGTTCGCCGAGCGGGCCAGCTCACCCAGCCACCACTTCTTCGCGGCCGCCGGCGTGACACCGAGCTCGATCGTCGCCACGATCGGCTCCAGCGCGTTGCCGTTGATGACGTCGCGCATCTCGAGGTCGGTGAAACCCCAGTCCTCCTGCAGCCGCGCACGACGTACCGAAGGGGCCTCGGGCAGCGTCGCCCGCAGCTCCTCGACCCACTCCCGCGACGGCGCGACCGGAACCAGGTCGGGCTCCGGGAAGTACCGGTAGTCGTCCGCGTCGGACTTCTCCCGGCCGGACGTGGTGATCCCGGTGTCCTCGTGCCAGTGCCGGGTCTCCTGCAGGATCTTGCCGCCGGACGACAGCACCGCCGCCTGCCGGGTGATCTCGTACGTGATCGCGCGCTCGACCGAGCGGAACGAGTTCACGTTCTTGGTCTCGGTCCGCGTACCCAGTACATCGGAACCGTGCGGCTTCAGCGACACGTTGGCGTCGCACCGCAGCGAACCCTGGTCCATCCGCACGTCCGAGACATCCAGCGACAGCAGCAGGTCACGCAGCATGCTCACGTACGCCCGGGCGACCGCCGCGGCCTTGGCCGGCGGGACCTCGATCGTCTTGGTGACGATCTCGATCAGCGGGATCCCGGCCCGGTTGTAGTCCACCAGCGAGTGCGAGGCGCCGTGGATCCGGCCGGTCGCGCCGCCGACGTGCGTCGACTTGCCGGTGTCCTCCTCCATGTGCGCGCGCTCGATCTCGATCCGGTACGTCTCGCCGTCGACGACGACCTCGGTCCAGCCGTTGAACGCGATCGGCTCGTCGTACTGCGAGGTCTGGAAGTTCTTCGGCATGTCCGGGTAGAAGTAGTTCTTCCGGGCGAACCGGCACCACTCGGCGATCTCGCAGTTCAGCGCCAGGCCGATCTTGATCGCGGACTCGACGGCCTTCGCGTTCACCACCGGCAGCGCGCCCGGCAGACCGAGGCAGACCGGGCAGGTCTGGGTGTTCGGCGGCGCGCCGAACTCGGTCGGGCAGCCGCAGAACATCTTCGACTTCGTGTTCAGCTCGACGTGGACCTCGAGGCCCATCACCGGGTCGTACTGCGTCAGCGCGTCATCAATAGTCAGCACGTCCGCGGTCATCGGGTCACCTCCAGCTCCGGAGCCTTGGTCATCAGTACGCCGCCCCACTGCTCGGCCAGCGCGGACTCCAGCGCGGCGCCGACCGTGTAGAGCAGGTCGTCGCGCATCACCGGCGCCATCACGTGGAAGCCGACCGGCAGGCCGTCCTCGTCGGCGAGGCCGCACGGGAACGACGCGGCCGCGTTACCGGCCAGGTTGGACGGGATCGTGCACAGGTCGTTCTTGTACATCGCGATCGGGTCGTCGATCCGGTCGCCGATCGCGAATGCGGTGGTCGGCGTGGCCGGCGAGACCAGCACGTCGACCTGCTCGTAGGCGCTGGCGAAGTCGCGGGCGATCAGCGTCCGCACCTTCTGCGCCTGGCCGTAGTACGCGTCGTAGTACCCGCTCGACAGCGCGTGCGTGCCGAGGATGATGCGGCGCTTCACCTCCGCGCCGAAGCCGGCCTCGCGGGACAGGCTCGTCACCGTCTCCGCGCTGTTGGTGCCGTCGTCGCCGACCCGCAGGCCGTACCGCATCGCGTCGAACTTGGCCAGGTTGGACGAGGCCTCGCTCGGCAGGATCAGGTAGTACGCGGGCAGCGCGTACTCGAAGTGCGGGCAGGAGACCTCGACCACCTCGGCGCCGAGCTTGGTGAGCAGCTCGACCGCCTCGTGGAAGCGGGCCTCGACCCCCGGCTGGTACCCCTCGCCGCCGAGCTCCTTGACGACCCCGATCCGCAGACCGGCGACGTCACCGTTGCGGGCGGCCTCGACGACCGCCGGGACCGGCTGGTTGATCGAGGTCGAGTCCATCGGGTCGTAGCCGGCGATCGCCTCGTGCAGCAGCGCCGCGTCGAGCGTCGTCCGCGCACACGGACCAGGCGTGTCCAGCGACGACGCCAGCGCGATCAGCCCGTACCGCGAGGTCCCGCCGTACGTCGGCTTCACGCCGACCGTGCCGGTGAACGCGCCCGGCTGCCGGATCGAGCCGCCGGTGTCGGTGCCGATCGCGAGCGGCGCCTCGTACGCCGAGATCGCGGCCGACGAACCGCCGCCGGAACCGCCTGGGATCCGGGTCAGGTCCCACGGGTTGTGGGTGGTGCCGTACGCCGAGTTCTCGGTGGAGGAGCCCATCGCGAACTCGTCCATGTTGGTCTTGCCAAGGATCACGATCCCGGCCGCCTTCAGCCGCTTCACGACCGTCGAGTCGTACGGCGGTTTCCAGCCCTCGAGGATCTTCGAGCCGGCCGTGGTCGGCACACCTTCCTGAGTGAGCACGTCCTTCAGCGCCAGCGGTACGCCGGCCAGCGGCGCGAGTTGCTCGCCCGCGGCACGCTTGCTGTCGACCGCCTTGGCCTGCGCCAGCGCGCCTTCGGTGTCGACGTGCAGGAACGCGTGCACGTCACCGTCGACGGCGGCGATCCGGTCGAGGTGGGCCTGGGTGATCTCCACCGAGCTGGCCTGCCCGGACGTCATCAGCTCCGCGAGCTCGGCCGCCGTCTTCCTGGTGAGGTCCGACATGTCAGTCCTCCTCCAGGATCCGCGGCACCCGGAAACGCTGCTCTTCCGCGGCGGGCGCGCCGGACAGCGCCTGCTCGGGGGTGAGGCACGGGACGTTCTCGTCGGCGCGCATCACGTTGGTCAGCGGCAGGGCGTGCGAGGTCGGCGGGATGTCGTCCGCCGCCACCTGGCTGACCTGCCCGACCAAGGTGATGATCTGGTCGAGCTGCGGCGCGAGGTGGTCGAGCTCGTCGTCGGAGAGCTCGATCCGCGCCAGTCGCGCCAGGTGCGCGACCTCTTCGCGGGTAATCGATGGCATGAACTGATCCAATGCGTGCAGTAGCTGTCAGCCATGTAGACACATGGCTCGCATCAGCTTAGTGGGCGGTCTGTGACAGCCGCATTTCCCGTCCCCCGAAGCTCTGGACAACGGCCGGATGACATGGGTCGGCGTGTCTCTGCCTACCGCTCTGTAACATGGGCGGCGACAAGGCGTTACGCGCAAGGTGATCGGCTGGGAGATGATCGTTCGGTGTTCCTGCTGCGCTTGATCATCCCCGACCGGCCCGGTTCGCTGGGCGTCGTGGCGACGGCCCTCGGTGAGGTGGACGCCGACATCCACGCGATCGAGATCGTCGAGCACCGGCGGGAGAACGGCACCGCGGTCGACGACATCGTGGTCGACCTGCCACCCGGCGTACTCCCGGACCGGCTGGTGTCGGCCTGCAACAGCGTCCCCGACGTCGAGGTCATCTGGTTCTCGCGGTACGGCGCGGGCGGCGGACTGCACATGGACCTGGAAGCGGTCGAGCAGATGACGTCGGCGCCCGCGGACGCGATCGACATCCTGGTCGAGCAGTCACCGGCCGTGCTGCACGCGGACTGGGCGGCGCTGCTCGACGGCACCGGCAGCGAGGTGAAGGTCGCGCTGGAGACGAGTGCGACGCCGGAGTTCGGCGACGTGGCGAGCGGCTGGCTGCCGATGGAGAAGGCGACGACGCTGGAAGCCCCGGACCACAAGGGTCTGGCGGAGTCGGTGCTGGTCGCCGCGCCGCTCGAGTCCGACCGCCGCGTCCTCGTGATCGGCCGCCGCGGCGGCCCCGAGTTCCTCGGCTCCGAGGTGGCCCGGCTCTCCTACCTGGCGTCCCTGGCCGTCACCATCCGCGCCACCTCCTGACCCGAACGCGAACAGCACCCAAGCGAGGTCAGCTGCCGCGCGACGATCCCCACGGACCCGTTACAGCCGGGGACAACCGTTCGAGTCGTGGGTCCCGCGGTGACTCTCGCGTGTTTCGGTGCGTGAGCCACCGCGGGCTCGGCGAGGCTCCCCAAACCAGTCTGGGGAGGATTGCCTGCCCGTTCCGGGGTGCTGGGCTCCCCGGTCCTGGACGAAATGGTCCCCAAACCGGTTTGGGGACCTCAACCACGCACCCGTCAGTCACAGGAGCTGGACAACGGCGGGTCTTGTGGCGCCGGATGGGGACGTCGCCACCCGTGTGGGTGGGCGGGAGAGCGCGAGCAACCCCCGCTCGCATCGGTGCGAGCGGGGGTTGCTGTAGCTCAGGCCCAGTGTTGCTCAGGTGAACTGGAAGTACGCGAGGGCCCAGAGGCCCGCGATGATCAGCAGGACGACGACGCCGATCAGGCTGACGATCAGGATCGCCTGGCTGTTGCTGCCGTTCTTGTCCGGGAGGTCGAACTGGGTGGGACCCCAGGCCCCACCGCCGTCGACCCGCTGGACGGCCTCGGGCGGTGGCTGGGCCATCGTCCGAGACTCCCGCTTCTCCCGGGGGAACTTCACGCCGTCCTCCGTACTGCTTCCGTGCTTGCGTACCGCTGATCAGGCGTAGAACGACTCGTCCTCGATCGAGACCTGCTGCGAGGTGTAGCTCGCCGAGCTGTTCCCGCTGATCTCGACCTTCCAGCCGCCTACATAAGCAGAGTACGGCTTCCCGTCGTTGTGCGCTTCGACGTACGCCTTCACGGCCGCCACGTTGCCGCCCTTGAGAGCGCCGAACGCGTCGCCTAGCGCGGCCGGCAGCGCCTTCTTGGCGTCCTCGGCCTCACCGGAGGCGCTGATCTCGACGTCCTGGATGCCCTTGCCGCTGCTGGCGAAGAAGAAGACCCGCTGGTACCCGTACTTGCCGACGTCCTTCTTGCAGGAGGTCGTGCAGACGTAGCCCTTGGCCTTCAGCGCCGTCACCAGCTGCGCCTGGGTGGTGTCGAACGACTGGTCCGGCAGATCCAGCGAGTCCTCGCCGGACTTGTGCCCGGTCAGCCGCACGCTCTGGCCCTGGTTGCTGAGCTGGAGCTCGCCCCAGGTGGTGCCGACCTCGTCGGAACGCTGACCGGTCTTCACCGCGTCCTGGACCTTCTTCACCTGGTCCGCGCCGAAGGTGTCGTTGCCGAGCGCCTGCAGCACCTGGTCGAAGGCGACCTGGGCGTTGTTGAAGTTGTCGTCGTCCTGCGCCTGCAGCCGGACCGCGATGATGTTGCCGTCGGACCCGAACTGGAAGATCGCCTCGGCGCCCTTCCGGCCGTCCTCCTTGAAGCAGCCGCGGTGCGCGCCCTGACTGGTGTTGAACAGGTCGCTGCAGCCGAAGCCGAGGCCCTGCAACTTCTCGGTCGCCGTCTTGGCCTGGCCGGTCGCGTTGCCGAGCTCACCGTTCTGCCCGGGGCCGCCGGAGGTGGACGTCGTCGGCTTGCCGGTCGGCTCACCGGTCGGCTGCTCGGTGGTCGTCGGATTCGAGGTCGGCGTGTCTTCGCCGCCGAACGCGCGGATGCCGAGGAACACCAGCAGGCCGATCACCACGAGACCGACCACACCGCCGCCGATCACCAGCGGCAGCTTCTCCTTGCTGATGCCACCCGGGCCCTTGGAACCCGGACCGCCCGGCTGCCACTGCTGGCCCGGACCGCCCTGCTGCTGGTGCCAGCCGCCTTGCTGCTGCTGGCGCTGACCCCACGACTGCTGCTGGTACGCGCCACCCTGCTGCGGCGGCTGACCCCAGCCACCCGCCGACGGCTGACCCTGCTGCGGCTGCCCGGGCTGGCCAGGCTGTCCCGGCTGCTGGCCCCAGCCACCCTGCTGCGGCGGCTGACCGTGCGGAGGCTGGCCCTGCTGGGGCTGCTGACCCCAGCCGCCCTGGCCTTGGCCCGGGGGCTGCTGGCCCCAACCACCCTGCTGTGGCGGCTGGCCGCCTTGTCCCCCGTGCTGCCCGCCTGGCTGGCCCCCCGGCTGCCCAGGACCCCATGGTCCCTGCGGCGGCGTCGTCATATGTGCTCCTTCTGACCCAGGTGTCGACGTGCAAAGTTAACAGTCGGACGGCTCAGTGCTCCGGACGGATCCCTCCGGTTCGCGGACTGCCGAAATCGTTACGATTCGTCGGCCGCCGGCGTGGTCGCCATCGCGGCGGCCGCCTCCGCGCCGTCGTCGAGCAGCACCTGGAACCCGGCGGCATCCAGAATCCGTACGCCGAGCTGGACGGCCTTGTCGTACTTCGATCCCGGCGAATCGCCGACCACCACGAACGACGTCTTCTTCGACACCGAGCTCGCGACCTTCCCGCCGCGCCCGACGATCGCCTCGGTCGCCTCGTCCCGGCTGAACCCCTCGACGGTCCCGGTCACCACGACCGACAGCCCGGTCAGCGTCTGCGGCAGCTCCGGGCCGGAGCGCTCCTCGCGCATGACCACGCCGGACGCCTGCCACTTGTCCACGATCGCCTGGTGCCACGGCACCTGGAACCACTCGATCATCGCCTGCGCGATGGTCGGCCCGACGCCCTCGGTCTCGGCCAGTTGCTCCTCACTGGCCGCCCGGACGTCCTCGATGCTCCGGAACACCTCGGTCAGCGCCACCGCCGCGGTCGGCCCGACGTGTCGGATCGACAGCGCGACCAGCACCCGGGACAGCGGCTTCGCCTTCGCCTCTTCGAGGTTCGCCAGCAGCTTGCGGGCGTTCGCCGACAGCGCGCCGGCCTTCGTGGTGAAGAACTCGCTCTCGGCCAGCTTCTCCTCGGTGAGCGCGAACAGGTCGCCCTCGTCGGCGATCAGCCCGCCGCGGATGAGCGCGTCGGCCGCCTTGAACCCGAGCCCCTCGATGTCGAACGCGGACCGCCCGGCCAGGTAGAACAACCGCTCCCGCAGCTGGCCCTGGCAGTACTGCGAGTTCGGGCAGCGGATGTCGACGTCGGACTCCTTGGCCGGCGCCAGCACCGTGTCGCACCACGGGCACCGGGTCGGCATCTCCCACGCCGGCAGGCCCTTCGGACGCAGGTCCACCACCGGTCCGAGGACCTCCGGGATCACGTCGCCCGCCTTCCGCAGTACGACGGTGTCGCCCGGGCGGACGTCCTTGCGGGCTACCTCCTTGGCGTTGTGGAGAGTCGCGTACTCCACCGTGGAACCGGCCACCCGGACCGGCTCCATGTGCGCGAACGGGGTGACGCGACCGGTGCGGCCGACGTTCACCTCGATCTCGATCAGCTTGGTGTTGACCTCTTCCGGCGGGTACTTGTACGCGATCGCCCAGCGCGGGGCGCTCGAGGTCGACCCGAGCGCGCGCTGCAGATCGACCTCGTCGACCTTCACCACGACGCCGTCGATCTCGTGGTCCACCGAGTGCCGGTTCTCGCCGTAGTACGCGATGAACTCGTTGACCTCGTCGAGCGTGCCGACCCGGCGGGCACGGTCGCTGACCGGCAGGCCCCAGGCCTTCAGCTGGTCGTACGCCTCCGAGAGCCGCCCGACGTGGTAGCCCTCGACCTTGCCGAGCCCGTGCACGACGAACCGCAGCGGCCGGCCGGCCGAGACCCGCGGGTCCTTCTGCCGCAGCGATCCGGCCGCACTGTTGCGCGGGTTGGAGAACACGTCCTTGCCGGCCTCGACGAGCTGCGCGTTCAGCTCCTCGAAGTCCTCGACCCGGAAGTAGACCTCGCCGCGGACCTCCAGGAACGTCGGGAGGTCGTCGCCACGTAACCGCTCCGGGATGCTCTTGATCGTCCGCACGTTCGGCGTGACGTCCTCACCGGTGCGGCCGTCGCCGCGGGTCGCGCCGGTGACCAGCTTGCCGTTCTCGTAGACCAGGTCGAGGGCGAGGCCGTCCACCTTGAGCTCACAGAGGAATCCGCTGTCGTGGATCTGCTGGACCGTGACCTCGCGCTCCAGCCGCTTCGCCCAGGCCTCCATCTGCTCGGCGGAGAACGCGTTGCCGAGGCTCTCCATCCGCTGCGGGTGGTCGACCGGTGTGAACAGCGTGGAGATCGGCGCGCCGACCTTCTGGGTGGGCGAGTCCGGCGTCCGGAGCTCCGGGTACTGCTCCTCGAGGCCCTGCAGCTCGTGCATCAGCGCGTCGAAATCCGCGTCCGAGACGATTGGGCTGGCCAAGTAGTACCGCGCGCGGTGGTCCTCGATCTCCTGACTCAGCTCCGCGTGCCGCGTCCGCACCTCGGCGGGAGCACCGACGTTCTCGCTCATAAGCAGAACTTACAGGGCGATACGGACAGTTTTCGGTTACTCGTCGGATGCTTCGCCGACCACGTCGGCGATGTCGCGCAGGAGTTTGAGCCGCGCTCTGGCATCGGCCGGTGACGGAGCGGCAGCCAGTCCGCACGCGGGCGTGATGACGACCTTCTTCAGCAGTTCCGGGTCGAGCCCGAGCTCGCGCCAACGCCGTACGAGCGGGTCTGCCGCCTGCTGGGCGGACGGCAGCGCGCCGGTGGTGGGTACGACGCCGGCGTAGATCGTGGTGCCCGCCTCGGCCGCGATGGCGATCTGGTCCCAGGCCGCGGTGTTCAGTAGAGCCGTGTCGACGGCGACCCCAGTGGCTCCCGACTTGGTAAAGACCTCGATCGGAGGACGTGCCGCGCAGCAGTGGACGACAGTCGGTGCACCTGTGGTGAAGAGGCTCAGGAGCTCGACAGCACCAGGCCCGTCGACAGACCGGTGCTTGCTCCAGCCGGAGGCAGTCGGCACAGCTCCCGCGAGTACCGCGGGCAACCCGGGCTCATCCACCTGCAGCACGACCTCGGCTCCCGGAACCCGCTTCCGTACGTCGGCCACGTGCTGCTGCACACCGTCCGCCAGCGCCTGTGCCAGATCCCGCCGCGCACCGTGGTCCGCCAGCACCTTGTCCCCGCGTGGCCGCTCGACCGCTGCGGCCAGCGTCCACGGCCCGGCGACCTGTACCTTCAGCGGCCCCTGGTATCCGTCGGCGTACTCCTCCAGCACGTCCAGGTCCTCATGCAGCAGCGCACGGGCCCGCCGCTGGTCCAGACTCGCTCGCGAGTCCCCACCACCGGTCAGCCGCCACCCGGCCGGCTGCAGGTCCGCAGCCAGCTCTGTCAGTACGGCGACGCTCCGGCTGAGCATGTCCCCGTACGGACGTGCTGGGAGCTCAGGCAGGAACGGGAGGTCGACCAGCTCGAGTACGGCGCGCATCCACTCGCGGATGTCATCGCCGGGGAGCGAGCCCAGGCCGGTTGTCGTCATACGGCAGCAGTGACTCGCTCGACCGTGTCGATCGTCGCGGAGCCGATCACCCGCGTGCCGTCGTACAGGACGACTGCCTGTCCGGGCGCGACGGCCGAGGTCGGCTCGTCGAAGGTGACCTGGACCTGTTCACCGTCCAGCCAAGCGGTGACGGACACTTCGTCACCGTGGGCTCGTAGCTGCGCCTTCACCGTCATTCGATCAGTGGGCGCCGGGCCGCACCAGCGGGGCTTCGACGCGGTCAGCTGTGAGACGGCCAGTTCCGCGCGGGATCCGACGGTCACGGTGCGGTCGACCGGGCTGATGTCCAGTACGAAGCGGGGCTTGCCGTCCGCGGCCGGCGTACCGATCCGCAGGCCCTTGCGCTGGCCGATGGTGAAGCCGTGCGTGCCCTGGTGCTCACCGAGCTTGTTGCCCTGTGCATCGATGATGTCGCCGGGCGCCTCGCCGAGCTGCGCCCCGAGGAAGCCCGCGGTGTCGCCGTCGGCGATGAAGCAGATGTCGTGGCTGTCCGGCTTGGCCGCGACCGACAGCCCGCGCCGCTCGGCCTCCTCGCGCACCTCGGTCTTGACCGTGTCGCCGAGCGGGAAGAACGCGTGCGCGAGCTGCTGCTGCGTCAGTACGCCGAGCACGTACGACTGGTCCTTGGCCGGATCCACCGCCCGATGCAACTCGCGAGCACCGTCCGCGGTGTCGATGATCCGCGCGTAGTGGCCGGTCGCGACGGCGTCGAAGCCGAGCGCGAGCGCCCGTTCCAGGACGGCGCTGAACTTGACCTTCTCGTTGCAGCGCAGGCACGGGTTCGGCGTGCGGCCGGCGGCGTACTCGCTGACGAAGTCCTCGACCACGTCGGCGTGGAACCGCTCGGCCAGGTCCCAGACGTAGAACGGGATGCCGATCACGTCCGCGGCCCGGCGGGCGTCGCGGGAGTCCTCGATCGTGCAGCAGCCGCGGGCGCCGCTGCGGTACGACTGCGGGTTGCGGCTGAGCGCCAGGTGCACGCCGGTCACGTCGTGCCCGGCCTCGGCCATCCGAGCGGCCGCGACCGCGGAATCCACTCCGCCGGACATGGCGGCGAGTACCCGCATCAGGTGTTCCTTCCCACGTTCTGCAGGCCGGCGGACTTCGCGCGCTCCACCACCGGCCCGATGGTGTCCAGGACGGCGTCGATGTCGGCCTGGGTCGAAGTGTGCCCGAGGGTGAACCGGAGCGAGCCGCGGGCCCGCTGGTCGTCGTACCCCATCGCCAGCAGCACGTGGCTCGGCTCGGCGACCCCGGCGTTGCACGCGGATCCGGTCGAGACCTCGATGCCGCGGGCGTCGAGCAGCAGCAACAGCGAGTCGCCCTCGCAGTCGCTGAAGGACAAGTGTGCGTTACCGGGCAAGCGGTCCGTCGGGTCCCCCGACAGCAGAGCCCCCTCGACGGTGCCGGTGATGCCCTTGATCAGGGTGTCGCGCAACTCGGTCAGCCGGCTGGCCTCGTCGGCCTGGTGCTTCACCGCGTGCTCGGCCGCCACCGCGAACCCGGCGGTCGCCGGCGCGTCGAGAGTGCCGGACCGTACGTCGCGCTCCTGTCCCCCGCCGTGCAGGATCGGCGTCAGCTGCGTCTCCTTGTGGACGACGAGCGCCCCGATCCCGTACGGACCGCCGAGCTTGTGCGCGGACACCGTCATCGCGTCCACGCCCAGCTCACCGAAGTCCACCGGCACCTGCCCGATCGCCTGCACGGCATCGGTGTGCACGGGTACGCCGTACTCCTGCGCGATCGCCGCGACGTCGGCGACCGGCTGCAGTGTGCCGACCTCGTTGTTGGCCATCATCAACGTGATGAACGACACGGACTCCGGGTCGCGCTCGACCGCCCGTCGCACGTCGTCGGGACGGACGCGACCCAGCTCGTCGACCGGGAGCCACTCGATCTCGGCGTGCTCGTGCCGACCGAGCCAGACGGCCGGGTCGAGCACCGCGTGGTGCTCGATACCGCTCAGCAGGATCCGGCGCCGGCGCGGATCGGCGGCCAGGCGGGACCACCACAGGCCCTTGAGCGCGAGGTTGTCCGCCTCGGTGCCGCCGGAGGTGAACACGATCTCGCTCGGCTGCGCCCCGAGCGCCGCCGCGATCGACTCGCGCGCCTCCTCGACGGTACGCCGTGCGCACCGGCCGGAGCCGTGCAGTGACGACGCGTTACCGGTCCGGGCGAGGTGATAGGTCATCGCCTCGATCGCGGCCGGGAGCATCGGTGTCGTCGCCGCGTGGTCCAGGTACACCGTGCGGCGGTCGGAAGCAGTCATATCGGTTTCAAGGGTATGTCCGGCACGGATGTTCCCGCTCCTCGGGACTCAACCGAGAGACAGCAACCGGACGGTCCGCTCGTACTCGAACCGGGCGCCGAGCCCCTCGAACCGGTCCGCCGCCTGCTCCAGCAGCTTCCGATCGCGGGGGCGCCGACCCCGGGCCCGGAGCAGTACCGCCTCGCCCCAGGCGTTCTCGCTCGCGGCCTCATCGAGGTACCTGGCCGCGTCGGCGTCCCCGGCGACGACCGCCAGCTCGGCTCCGGCGGCCCGCGCGTACGGGATCCACCAAGGCTCCGGGAACGGCGCGAACGCCAGCTCGATCGTGCGGGCGACCGTGCTGGTCAGCGTGCCGTTCTCGAGGTCGTGCAGCGCCAGGCGGGCCGCTACGAAGGCAGCGTTCGCGGCGAGCGACGGGCCGTCCTTCGCGGCCTCGACCCGAGCCATCTCGAGCGCCCGGTCCTGCCAGACCGGGGCGAGGCCGGTGCCGAGCAGTCCGTGGGCCAGTGCGGCGCAGGACGCGCCGGACGCCATCCAGGCGTGCTGCGGGCAGCCCGCGGCGCGCCAGCCGGTCCACATCACCTCGGCCTCCTCGATCGCCTCGTCGAAAAGCCCCGCCAGCGCGAAGGCGCGCACCCTGCGCGGCGCTGTGATGAACGGGTGCCCCTGCGCCGGGTCGTCGGTCGACCTCGCCAGCCGGACCGCCTCGACGAGATCGCCGGCCGCGACGGCTGTGGTCGAAGCGACGTGGAAGGCGTCCACGATCTCCGCGACCGCCCGCGGGTCGTGCCCGGGCAGTGCTGCGGCGAGCGCGAGCCGCTCCTCGGCCGCCGTCCGGGCGTCGCGGAACCGGCCGACGCCTCCGACCGCGGTCCCGTACGCGTCCAGAGCGTTCATGATCGTCACCGAGTCACCGGACCGCCGGGCCGCCGCAACCGCCTCCTCCGCGAGCGGGATGTCGAACCGGTGCATCCAGGCACGCGCGATCCGAACCGAGGTCGTGTCCGCATCGGCCCGGAGGAGGCTGTCACCTCGATCGTCAGGAACGGGTACGTCGACCTCGTAGCGGTTGAGGAGCATGACGGCCTGGGCGAGCGCGTCCTCGCGGAGCTCGTCGTTGCCTTCGGCGGCGGCGCGTTCCGCGACCTGCAGCATCAGGTGGTACGACTCCGTGCCGTCCGCGATCACCAGCATCGCGTCGGACGCGTCGCGCAGGTCGTCGTACAGCTCGGTGGCGTTCGCAGCGTGCTTCGCCGCGGCCAGGTAGTGGTCGTGCGCTTCCAGGAAGCGCTTTCGGGCGAAGGTCAGATGGGCGAGCTTGCGGGCGAGTGTTCGTACGCCGGCACTCGCCACGCGCAGGTCCGGAGCCAGCAGGTCGAACTCCTCCTGCCACTCCTCCCCCAGCTGCAGCCGCTGCTCCAGCTCGGTGGCCAACTGATCGGCCCACGCCACATGCAGCGCGGCAACCTCGTCGTACTCGTCCTTGAGCTCCTCGAGCGCAAAGACCCGCACGGTCTCCAGCATCCGCCAACGGCTGGTCCCCGCATGCTGACTGCGGTACAGCAGGCTCTTGTCGGTCAGCCGACCGAGGAGGTCGCTCAGCTCGCTCTTGGTGCTGCCCGGCATCACACCGGCGACTGCAGCCAGGTCAAAGCCACCAACGAACACACCCAGCCGACGGAACAGCCGCCGCTCGTCGTCACCGAGCAGGTCGTAGCTCCAGCCAATCACCTGCGCCAGCGAGCTGTGCCGCTCGTTAGGACCACGTCCTCCGGAGAGAAGCCGCATCCGGTCGTCCAGCGCCGCCAGCAGCCCGTCCGGCCCCAGGGATCCGGCACGAGCCGCAGCCAGCTCAATCGCCAGCGGTACGCCGTCTAGCTCGGCGCACACCTTCTGCGCAAGGCCACTGTCGTCCGCCAGCTCAGGCGCGACCAGAGCGGCCCTGTCGCGGAAGAGCTGCTCTGCCTCAGCTCCTAGCGTCAGCGGACCGAGCTGCACCGGCCGCTCCCCCGCCACGCCAAGACGCTCGCGACTCGTGACCAGTACTGCCGTTTCCGTCGCCTCAGTGAGGATGCGGGCGACCAGACCAGCCACGTCGTCCAGCAGGTGCTCGCAGTTGTCCAGGACGAGCAGAGTGCGGCCACGCTTGAGCCGTTCGAGTACGGCGTCCGCGAGAGTGCGGGGTGGTTGCTCAGTGGCCTGCAGCGCCTCGGCGACCGCAGCGACCACGAAACCAGGACGTACCGGAGCGAGATCGACGACCGCACCGCCGTACGGGTAGTTGTCGGCGACGTCCGCTGCGACCCGCAGAGCCAGACGGGTCTTGCCCACACCACCAGGACCCAGCAGGCTGACCAGGCGGTTGCTCCCGAGTGCTCTGGTCAGCTCTGAGTGGTCCTGCTCGCGTCCGACGAACGTCGTATCCGGTCCGGCCGGCGTGGTGAAACCAGGTGGTTGGGACTGGGCAACGTCCGCCAGTGCGGCGAGCTCGTGCCGGTCCGCGACGCCGCACTTGCGCAGCAGCGAGGAGATGTGGCTCTCGACGGTCCTGATGCTGATGTGCAGCCGCCGGGCGATCTGCGCGTTCGAGCGGTCGCCCGCGAGTGCCGCGAGTACCTCGGCCTCCCGCGCCGACACGTCCTTCGGACCAGCCATTGGCCCATCATGCGGGATCCGTGGTCCTTCCGTGGCCGCTACGGAGGACTTTCCGTGGCGCCCGCGCCGAGGCTGGAGGCACAAACCTCGGAGTTGGGAGAAGACCATGGGACGCGTACTGCTGGACATCACGATGTCACTCGACGGATTCGTCACCGGGCCGGGTGCGGACCTCACGCACGGTCTCGGGATCGGCGGTGATCCGCTGCACGACTGGATCGGCGGCGAGCAGGACGCCGACCGCGAGGCGATCGAGCGCACCCGGACGGGGATCGGCGCCGTACTGATGGGGCGGCGCACGTTCGACCTGATCGACGGGCCGCAGGGCTGGAGCGCCGACGGGTTCAGCGCCGAGCGGCCGGCGATCTACGTGGTGACGTCGAATCCGCCGAGCCGGGTCCGGCTGGACGGCTGGTTCGAGTTCGTACCCGACGGGATCGAGGCCGCGCTCAAGCTGGCCCAGGCCGCCGCGGGGACGCGGAACGTGATGATCATGGGTGGCGGGCACCTGTGCCGGCAGTACCTGTACGCCGGGCTGGTCGACGAACTGCGGGTCCATGTCGCGCCGATCGTGCTCGGCGACGGCACCCCACTGTTCGAGCGGACCACGCTGACACCGATCCGACTGGTGCCGCGAGAAACCACCAGCACCCCGAACGCGACCCACCTGACGTACGACGTACCTCATCGGGAGCAGTGATGACACAGGAGATCCTCGACCGGCGCGCGACGGCGGTCATCGAAGCCAACAAGTACCTGGCGCTCGGGACGGTCGGAGCGGACGGGCTGCCCTGGGTGACGCCGGTGTACTTCACACCGGACGGGCACGACACGTTCTACTGGGCGTCGTCGCCGAACTCGCTGCACTCGCGCAACCTGGCCGAGCGGCCGGACGTGAGCATCGCGATCTTCGACTCGTCCGTGCCGATCGGTGGAGCGTCGGCGGTGTACTTCCGCGCACAGGCGGCGCTCGTCCCGGACGACGAACTGGACGCGGCCGCGACGATCTACTCGTCGCGGTACGCGGAGCTGCGCCGGTACACCGCCGACGAGCTGCGCGACGACCTCCGCCTGTACCGTGCCCGCGCCACCGAGCACTGGGTCCTGGTCACGGGCCGCGACCCCGAGTACGGCACCGGCCTCGACTCGCGGCGACCGGTGTTTGGCCGGTGACCCGCTGACAGGCAATCCTTCCGAAGAGCAACGTACGGATCAGCGGAAGGCTGGAAATGAACGACTGGTGGACAGATCGCAAGCAGAACCAGCAGCTGGAGAGCCTGGCGAGCGAGATGTCGTATGCGCGACATGAGGCCTCCAACCTCCGGTCCCAGTTGTCCCAGATCCAGGGCAGCCTGCAGAGCCGGGTGGACAGCCTGTCGCGAGCATTCGACGCCTTCGTCGAGCTGTCCGACCTGCGCCACGACACGGCCGGTTTCCTCGACGCCGCCGAACTCCGCCGGTACGCCGCGCGGGTCCTCTCCGCGATGGCGTCCGGCACCGAGCTGCCCGAGGCCGCCGCGCCCGTCGCCCGGTACTGGTTGAGCCCCGCCACCCAAGCGCTGATCTCGCTACACGCCGGCACACCGGACGAGCAGGCGATCAGTACGGCACTGGAGCTCGACCAGCGCCGTACGTCGATCTACCTGTCGCTGGCGTTGGCGGTGCTCGGGCAGCGGCACCAGGTGCAGAACGAGTGGCTCGACGTGGCGTTCGGCGTACCGGCCGCGGACGGAACGCTGACCCGGGTGCAGCGGGTGCTGTGGACGACTGCTGCGCGTGGTGGCTTCGGAGCCGACGGTCTGGAGCTCGTGGTGAAGCGGCTGCAGTCGGCCGCGTCTCCCGACGGCAACTGGCTGTCGAAACTCGAGAACCGCGGCAGCTCGAGTCGCTCGAACGGTCCGCGTCTCAAGGCGACCCAGGACCAGGACGAGGCCGCGGACAGGTTGAGCCGGACCCGTAACGCCGTCGAGGCGATCCTCGCCAACACCGAGGCCCGCGAGCCCGACCCCGACCTGGCCTACCCGGAGGCCCGCAAGACCGACAGCACCCCGGCCGACGCCAAGTCGTCCCGCCGCGACACCAAGTCGTCCGGGCGCGACGCCGACGACGAGCCGGCCGAGGACAGTGCCGCGGCCATGCTGCGGCTGCTGATCTCCGAAGGCAGCGAGCCGGAGCGCGAGACGCTGGCCCGCATCGCCGTACTGCGGGCGCGGGTGACCGGGGCCGCCGAAGCCGCCGCCCACGGGCTCGACGACTCCGCCGGCAGTGTCGACGCACTGCTCGCCGAGGACCTCAGCCTGGCCGCCGACCCGCACCTGTCGACCGCCGCCCTGCGCGTCGTCGGCCCGCTGGCGCTGCCCGCGGTCGAGACCGTGGCGCAGACTGCTGATCGCCCGGCGCCGTCGGAGGTCTCCGTCGACAGCGGCGCGCACACGATCACCATCCGCGCCGACGGAGCTGACCAACTCGAACTCGGCAAGGCGACGTCAGCGCTCACCGCGTCCGCCGGCGTCATGAGCACCGCGGACCGCGTCACCCCGATCGGTCTGCTGGTGGGCGGCGCGGTGGTCGCGGTCGGGCTCGGGCTGCTCCTGCACTGGTTCTGGATCGTGGTCGGCCTGGTCGTGATGGCCTTCGGCCTCAACAGCTACGTCAAACTGCGGCGCGCCATCGACGCCGACAAGACCAGAGCCGCCGGAGAGGTCACCAACCTCAACGAACGCTGCGACTCGGCCGCCGCCGCCCTCGCGAGCTACCTCAAGAACACCGACACCCGCAAAGCCGCCATCGCCGACGACCTCGCCACCATCCGCCAGCAACTGACGGCCTGACCCACCACCCCACGCGCGCGGCTGGGGTTAACCGGCTCTTGTGACTGTTATGTGGGTGGTTGGCACGGCCCGGGCGGCGGAGTATGCGTTCTCGACAGGACGTGCCGAGGGGCTGGGCAGTGCACCTGAGCGTGACCGCGCCCGGCGCGTACGTCGTCCCACCGGTGCCCTACCTGCCGAGCCGCCGCACACCCCCGCAAACCCAGGTCGCTGCACAGGGCTCCCCAAACCAGTTCGGGGAGCCCCGCACCCCGAAAACGGCAGGTGATCCACCCCAAACCAGTTCGGGGAGCCCGCACCCCGAAAACGGCAGGTGATCCACCCCAAACCAGTTTGGGGAGCCCCGCGGCCCCCGGTAAGTCGTACCCCTGGGGAAGTCGTGGGTGGGCAGGTGTGGTTCTGCTCTGCTGCCCGGTCCGACGACACCACTCACCGTCAAAGGACACTGCCGATACCCACGACTCGATGCACCCGACGGAGAGCGGCAACCGAGGACACGCACCAGGAACACGCACTGGGGACTGGGAACAGGCAATGGTGACTCGGGACAGGTAATACCAGGTGCCCACCCACCATTGCCTGTTGCCTGTTGCCTGTTGCCTGTTGCCTGTTGCCTGATCCCGACCGGGTTGATCGCCGCCCACACATCGGACAGGAGAGGCGGTTAATCCCTCGTCCTGGGCGTTCTCTGCTGGTGTACAAGCGGAGAACCCCACCACCAGGGGATACCCCCCGTGCAGCGTGCCCCGTGCGGCGGGGATGTGACCGGCTTCAAGGGAACAGCCCGGCTCGGGGATCCGAGCCGGGCTGTTGGTTGTGCTTTGCGGGTCAGGACTTGCGCTTGGTGACCTCTTCGGTGGCGGTGGGGAGGACCTTGTGGAGGTCGCCGACCACGCCGAAGTCGACCAGTTCGAAGATCGGGGCCTCGGGGTCCTTGTTGACCGCGACGATCGTCTTCGAGGTCTGCATGCCGGCGCGGTGCTGGATCGCGCCGGAGATGCCGGCCGCGACGTACAGCTGCGGCGACACCGTCTTGCCGGTCTGGCCGACCTGGTAGGCGTGCGGGTACCAGCCCGAGTCGACCGCCGCGCGGGACGCGCCGACAGCCGCACCGAGCGAGTCGGCGAAGGCCTCGATCGGACCGAAGTCGCCGCCGGTACCGCGGCCGCCGGACACGATGATCGCGGCCTCGGTCAGCTCCGGACGGCCCGTGGCCTCCCGCGGCTTGGAGTCGGTGATCCGCGCCGTCTTGGCGGTGTCGGAGATCGTGACGTCGAACTCCTCCACCTCCGGCGAGGCGTCAGCGGCCTCGGGCGTGGCGGCGTTCGGCTTGACGGTGATGATCGGCGTGCCGTGCGTGACCTTCGCCTGCACGGTGAAGTTGCCCGCGAACACCGACTGCGTGGTCACCGCACCTTCTTGCACATCCACGGCGTCGGTGATCAGGCCGGAGTCCAGCTTGACCGCGAGACGGGCTGCGATCTCCTTGCCCTCGGCGTTCGACGAGATCAGGATCGCCGACGGCTCGATCTTCGCCGCGACCTGTGCCAGCGCCTCGGCCTTCGGAGCGACCAGGAACTGCGTGAGCTCCGGGTTCGACAGGGCGATCACCTTGGTCGCGCCGTACTGCCCCAGGGTCGGCAGCGCGGCCTGCACCTCAGAGCCGATGAAGACGGCGACCGGCTCGCCGAGGCGGCGGGCGATCGTGAGGAGCTCGGCGGTCGTCTTGCGGACCGTGCCCGCGGTGTGGTCAACGAGAACCAGAACGTTCGACATAACTAGACCCGCACCCCTCAGAGGAACTTGTTCGTGGACAGGAACTCGACCAGGCCGGCGGCGCCGCTGCCGTCCTCGTCGGTGACGATCGTGCCGGCGGTCCGCGCCGGACGGGCGGTCACCTCGACCACCTCGGTCCACGCCGACGAGCCGCCCACCTGCTCCGCGGTCAGCTCGAGGTCGGCCAGCGACCAGGTCTCGACCGGCTTCTTCTTCGCGGCCATGATCCCCTTGAACGACGGGTACCGCGGCTCGTTCGCCTGGTCGGACACCGACAGCACCAGCGGCAGCGTGCCCTCGATCGTCTCGCTCGCGGTGTCACCGTCCCGGCGGATCCGCACGGTCTGCCCGTCGACGGTCACCTCCGAGCCCAGCGTCACGGCCGGCAGCCCGAGCCGCTCCGACACCATCGCCGGGACGACACCCATGCCGCCGTCGGTCGACCCCATGCCGAACACGACCAGGTCCGCCTCCAGCTTGCCCAACGCCTTGGACAGGATCAGCGAGGTGGCGACCGCGTCCGAACCGTGGATCGCGTCGTCGAGCACGTGAACACCGGCATCGGCGCCCATCTGCAGGCCCTTCTTCACCGCGTCCGCGGCCTGCTCCGGACCGACCGTGAGAACAGTCACTTCGGCGTCTCCGGCCTCCTTGACAGTGAGCGCGGTCTCGACGGCATACTCGTCCAGCTCGGACAGCAGCCCGTCGACACCCGCACGGTCCACCGTGTTGTCCTCCGAGCGGAAGCGGCGGTCCGCGGTGGCATCCGGCACGAACTTCGCGCAGACGACGATCTTCATAGCGTGTGGGACCCCTTCTGGTTAACGGTCTCTGCCAAGCCTGCCACGGATGTTACTCGCGAGAAACATAACCCCGGTGCGAGTCCCATCACAGTCTCGAGTCCGACTAGTCTGACGCAGGTGACCGAGACGTTACCGCTGACCGGTGAGAGGACCGCGCCCGGGATCTGGCACGAGAACTATTGGTTCGCGCGCCACGACGCCGCCTATCGCTGGATCACGGCCCATCTGCCGATCGGGACCGGCCGGATCCTCGACGCCGGCTGCGGCGAGGGCTACGGCGCGGAACTGCTCCGGCTCGCCGGCGCGGGCCGGGGCAACACAGTGACCGGTCTCGACTATGAAGATACGACGTTGCGGCACGTCCGCCGCGTTTACCCACAGGTCAATCCCGCGCGCGGCAATCTCGTCCGGACACCCTTCAAGGACAAGGCTTTCACGACCGTCACGTCACTGCAGACGATCGAGCACCTCTGGGAGCAGCCGCGGTTCGCCGCCGAGTGCGCGCGCATTCTCGCGCCGGGCGGGACCCTGGTCCTGAGTACGCCGAACCGCCTGACCTTCCCGAGCGGGAACTGGTACCACACGCGCGAACTCACCGCCGCCGAGTTCGTCGAACTGCTCGAGCCGCACTTCGAGATCACGCACCAGCTCGGACTCCACCACGGCGCCCGGCTCACGTCGTGGGAGACCCGGCACGGATCCTGTGTCGACGCACAGCTCGCCGCCGAGCACGACCAGTGGGACGACAACCTGGCCGGGCTCGTGCGCGCTACGACGTACGCCGACTTCGAGATCCGCCCAGGAAACCTGGACGAATCTCTTGATCTGATCCTGGTGGCCCAGCCGAAGAACTAGGCCGAAGAAATCGGGCCGACGAGCTAGGGCCGGACGATCTTCTCGACGATCTTGCCGGCGATCAGGTAGACCAGCGCCGCGATCCCCCAGTTCACCAGGAGGGTGTTCTTCGCGGTCTCCAGCCGGAACAGGTCCTTGAACGGGCCGACCAGGTCGTGCCCGCGCTCCAGGATCCAGCGCACGATCTCATTGCTCTGGTTGGTCTGGTCGAGCGCCGTGAACAGCGCACCGAGCGCGAGCACCGCGGCCGCGAGCACCGCGGCCAGCCAGATCAGCGACGCGATCAGGTTGCGCAGCTTCCGGACACCGGAACCGACCGAGGTCAGCGCCTGCTTGCCCATCCCGGGTCCCGACGAGCTCTTCGCCGCCGGTTTGTTGCCCGAGGCACCGGTTGGCTTCCCGGCCGGCGTACCCGCGGCAGCGGCGGCCGGCTTGTCGGCCGCACCGGTTCCCGCGTCCTTTCCTGCATCCGTCGCGGCGGATGTCGCTGCGGATGTCGCGGTGCCGTCCGGTCGACCGGGCGCGGCGTCCTCCGAGCCGGCCGCGTCCGTCGCCGGGGTCTCGGCCGCGGCCTTCTCCCGGGCCCGCTGCTCCGCCACGATCTCCGCCGCCGTCTTCGGCCGGGCAGTCTTCGTCGCGGTCGCCGTCCCCGGACCGCCCGTGCCGGTCTCGGTGGCCGGAGTGGTCTCCGCCTTGCCGGCTTCGGCGGCCGGGTTCGATTCAGCCTTCTCGTCCTGCGTACCCACGTCGTCCATCTCCTCAGCCGGGGTGCGTTCCTCGTCTGTGGCCACCGCGGCCGGCGGTCTCCTCCGCCGGCTGACCGGGACCGGGCGTGGCGACAACCGGCGGCGCGCGCCCGCAACCGGTGCCGCTGCCGTACTGCCGTCCGCTGTGCCGTCCGCTGTGCCGTCCACTGCCTGTGCTTCCGGGTTCACGCTGGTGTTCACGCCCATGTCTGACTCGTTCGTTTCAAGCACTGGTTCCAACGTAGCGCTGCGAGCTACCAGTGGCTCGGTCACGATCGGCACCGGGTCGACCGCGCGGGTCCTCGCCTGCGTGATCGAACCGTCCGCCGCGGCCTGATCGAGCGACGACCGGGCACCGTGATCGGCCCCGATCCGGTCCGCCACGCTACTTCTCCTCTCCGAATGCTCTTCAGCTGCTCATCAGGTCGTGGGCGTCCGACCGGATGTGGGGGCCATAGTGCCCGACTGGTGAGTAACTTGAGAACCCCTCACGCTCTCTTTTTCACCATCTGCTTCTACCTCATCACCGCCCGCATCGCCGCGCGCCACGCTCCGGGAAGGTGCAGCGGGCTTTTCGGGAGCAGCCGGCTTCTCGGGCGGAGGCGGCTCGCCGGACCGCAGCAGATCGGCGGTCCGGTCGTTCGCCGCGGCCAGGCCGGCCAGGTACCGGCGGCGCTCGGCGTTGGCCTCGTACCGCTCGGCACGGTCGCTGAGGACCTTGGCCGGTACGCCGGCCGCGATCGCGTACGCCGGGATGTTGCCGCGGGCAACGCTGTTGGCGCCGATCACCACCCCGCGGCCGATATCGGCGCCCCGGGTGACCGTGACCTTCGTGGCCAGCCAGCAGTCCGGACCGATCCGGACCGGCGACTTCACCAGCCCCTGGTCCTTGATCGGCAGGTCCAGGTCCTCGGTCTTGTGGTCGAAGTCGCAGATGTAGGTCCAGTCCGCGATCAGTGTCGACGCACCGATCTCGATGTCCAGGTAGCAGTTCACCGTGACGTCGCGGGCGAACACCACCTTGTCGCCGATCCGCAGCGTCCCCTCGTGCGCGCGCAGCCGGGTCTCGTCACCCAGATGCACCCACTTGCCGAGCACGATCCGCCCGTGACCGGGCCGGGCCACGATCTCCAGATGCTTGCCGAGGAACACGAAACCCTCGGTGACCACCTGCGGGTGCCGCAGCTTGAACCAGGCGAACCGCCAGTAGCGCTTCAGGTAGTACGGCGTCCACGCCCGATGGCGCACCACCCAGCGCAGATTCGCCACGGACAGCAACCGCATCGACACACCCTACTGCTTGTCCTACTACTTGCCGGCAACCCCAGTGATCGAGACGTTGTAGTACAGCTCGTCCGGGACGACCGACGACAACGCCTTGTCCACCTTCGACAGCTGCAGCCACGACTTGTACGCGAACATCCGCCACCCGAACCCGAGCTTCTGCTCCGGTACGGCGGCCTCGAACGTGCGGATCGGCCACCCGACCCACGCGGCCAGCAACTCCTCGGTGACAGTCTTCACCTGATCGGCGCCGGCGCGCGAGGCCATCCGCGCCAGCGTGTCCGGGTCGAACGTGTGCAGGTCCACGACCGCTTCGAGCGCGGCCGCCCGCGACGACTCGTCGAGTTCCTCCTGCGGCCGCCGCCAGTGCGCGAGCGCGGGCAACTTGGTCACGTTGGTGGTCGCCCACCAGGTGAACCGGGACAGCCGCCGGGCCACGAAGTCGCCGTACCGCGTGGGCTCGCCGCAGATCACGAAGCGCCCGCCCGGCTTGAGGACGCGGAGCATCTCGCGGAACGCCAGCTCGACGTCCGGGATGTGGTGGATGACCGCGTGCCCGATCACGAGGTCGAAGGTGTCGTCGTCGTACGGCAGTTTCTCGGCGTCGGCGACCTTGCCCTCGATCGCGAACCCGAGGGTCTTCGCGTTCTTCTTCGCAGCCTCGACCATGCCGGGCGAGAGGTCGGTGACGTGCGCCTCGTCGAGAACGCCGGCCAGCTTGAGGTTCAGCGTGAAGAAGCCGGTGCCGGCGCCGATCTCGAGCGTCTTGCCGTACGGCCAGCCGCGCGACCCGGCGACCGCGACGAAGCGGTCCCGGGCGTAGTCGACACAGCGTTCGTCGTACGAGATCGACCACTTCTCGTCGTACGTCGACGCTTCCCAGTCGTGGTACAGCACCTGGGCGAGCTTGTTGTCGTTCCAGGCCGCCTCGACTTCTTCGGCAGACGCGGCGGGCTTAGAGGTAGCAGACATCAGATTCCCTTGAACTCGGCCTTACCGGGGCCGTTCTCGACGAAGGACTTCATCCCGATCGCGCGGTCCTCGGTGGCGAACAGCGCCGCGAACTGCTGGCGCTCGATCTCCAGCCCGGTGGTCAGGTCGACGCCCAGCCCGGAGTCGATCGACTCCTTCGCCGCGCGCAGCGCCATCGCCGCGCCGCGGGAGAACTGCGACGCCCAGGCAACGGCCGCGTCGTACACGTCGGCGGCCGGGACCACCTTGTCGACGAGGCCGATCCGCAGCGACTCCTCGGCGTCCACGAAGCGACCGGTGTAGATCAGGTCCTTGGCCTTCGACGGGCCGACCAGGCGGGACAGCCGCTGGGTGCCGCCGGCGCCCGGGATGATGCCGAGCAGGATCTCCGGCTGGCCGAGCTTGGCGTCCTCGGCGGCGATCCGGTAGTCGGCGCAGAGCGCGAGCTCACAGCCGCCGCCGAGCGCGTACCCGGTGATCGCGGCGACCGTCGGCTTCGGGATCGCGGCGACCGCGCTGAGCGAGGACTGCAGCGGACCGGAGCGCTTGGCCATGTCGGCGTACGACATGTCGGCCATCTCCTTGATGTCCGCACCGGCCGCGAACACCCGCTCGCCGCCGTAGATCACCACGGCGCGAACGGCGTCGTCGGCCGTCGCCTCGAGCGCGGCGGCCCGGATCTCCTCCTGGACCTGGACGTTCAGCGCGTTCATCTTCGGCCGATCCAGCCGGATCGTGCCGACGCCGTCACTCACGGTCAGATTGACGAACTCGCCCATGCGTCCACTCCTTCACCTGTGCGCCTACCCACGGGTCACATCCCCGGGAACGGTACCGGATGCGGACGCCCACCACTCATCAAACCCCGTGTGAACGGGCCGGACGGCCGCCGCTGAGCGTGAGCGACGGCCGTCCGGACGGGTTAGTGAGTGCTACACGTCCACTGCATGGCCGGAGGCCGCGGAGCGGCGGGCGGCGTCGACGATCTTCAGCGTGCGGAGGCCGACGGCACCGTCCGGTTGCGGTACGACGGCCGGCGCCTGGCCGGGCTGCGCCGGGCCGGAGGTGCGGACGGCGTCCAGGAACGTGTCGAGCAGCGACGCGTCCAGGTTGCCGCCGATCGCGAGGAAGACCTCGCCCCCGGCGTCGGTGCCGCCGACGTGCGCGACGAACGGCTCGATCTCCACGGACCCGTTCGTACCGGTCACCTGCAGCGACACACCGCCCCAGGTCGGGCCGTTGTCCGGAACGCTCCAGGAGCAGTCGATGGTTGCCAGCAGCCCGTTGTCGTAGTTGATCGTCACCAGACCGCCCGTCTCCACCTCCACCCCCTTGTCCTGGTGCAGGATCCGGTTCGCGGCGGCGTACACGCGGGTGGCGGACGCGCCACCGGTCAGCCCGTCGATCAGGTCCGCGCAGTGCACGGTGTGGTCGACGAGCGCTCCCCCGCCGGCCAGTTTCGCGTCGGTGAACCACTGGCGGGCGGCGTACGGGATCTTCCCGTTGTTGGTGCCGAGGATCGCGAACACGTCACCGAGCCGGCCGGCCTCCACGTTCGCCCGCAGCTGCGCGTACGCCGGCGCGAACCGGACCGGGTACGCGATCATCAGGATCGTCCCGGCCGCCTCGCACGCCGCGAGCATGGCCTCGCCGTCCGCGACCTCGGTCGCCAAGGGCTTCTCGCACAGGACGTGCGCCCCGACGGCGGCGGCCCGCTCGACCAGTTCGCGGTGGCCCGAGTTCTCGGACGTCACCACGACCGCGTCGGGTCCCCACGCGAACAGCTCGTCGTACGAGTCGACGTACGGGATGCCGAACTGCGCGGCGAACTCGGCACCGCGCGGACCGGGGTCCGGCGCGCCGGCGCCGTCGGGGTCCGCGGACAGTACGTCGATGTCGGGCAGCGTCGAGAGCAGGTGCGCGTACGAACCCGCGTGGACGTGCGCGAACGAAGCGATCGCAACCTTCAGCGTCATGCCACTGCTCCCGTCGAGACGAAGGTCTTCATGTCGATCGGCTGACCGGACTCCATCGACGCGCGCGCCGCCTCGGCCAGGTAGACCGCGGTCACACCGTCCGACGCGAGTACGCGCGGCTCCGGTCCACCCCGCAGACCGATCGCGAACTCCCGCAGCTGCGTCAGGTACGGGCTCTCGCCCAGCGCCGACTCGGGAATCAGTAGGTCACCCGCGGAGCCGCCGTTCTGCAGCTCTTCCTTGTAGCCCGTGTCGCCGTCGGACTTGAACTTGAGTACGCCGGTCGCGCCCGCGACCGAGAAGCCGGTCTGGAACGTCGTACCGGTCGCGCCCCAGGTCGCGCGGCAGTGGCTGATCGCACCGGACTCGTGCGTCAGCGTCACGTGCGCCGCCACGTTGACAGGACTGACACCGTCGACGGTCGGCGGGTTCTGTACGGCGTACACCGTGGTGACCTCGCCGCACAGCCAGCGCGCCTGGTCGAGGTCGTGCACCATCAGGTCCATGATCACGCCACCGGACCGGGCCACGTCGCGGTACCAGCCCGCACCCGCCGGCGACGACGCCTGACGGTAGAACCGCGCCACCGCGACCTCACCGATCCGCCCGGCCTGGATCGCGTCGTACGCCGCCTTGTACGCCGGGAACCATCGCACCACGTGCGCCGGGTACAACCGGACGCCGGCCGCCGCGGCCGCGTCGATCACCTCGTGCGAGTCGGCCGCCGTGAGCGTCAGCGGCTTCTCGCAGATCACGTTCTTGCCCGCCGCGATCGCGGCCAGCGTGATCTCCTTGTGGGTCGCCGACGGCGTGACGATGTCGACGAACTCAGCTGCGGCCAGCAGCTCGTCCCGCGTCGCCACGACCTCCAGCCCGTACTCCTGCGCGAGTTCCTCGGCGCCCTCGAGGGAATAGACCAGGACGCGAGCGCCGACGGCCTTCCAGGACGCGGCGTGGATGCGCGAGATGTTGCCCGCGCCGATCAGACCGACGGTCAGACCGGCCAACTCTTCCGACATGTGTTCCCCTGGGGGTGGGTAAATTAGTAACGGTCCTTGCGTATCACTGCGCACAGGCGTTCGCAACTACCGTCTCACGAACAAAACCACCTCACTATCGTGAGATGCGCCCTGTCTGTGCAGAATGAGCCGGTGAAAGAAGCGACCGCCGCCCTGAGCGCTCCGGGTTCGTCCCCCGAGACCGGTCCGCGCCCAGGGGCAGTGGTCCAGACCGATGGGACCACCTTCACGCTGTGGGCCCCGGCCGCGGAACGGGTCGAGCTGGCCCTGGTCGCGGACGACGGCAGCCAGCGGAACCTGGACCTGACGCACACCGGCGAGTTCTGGACCGGGTTCGTTCCGGGTGTCGGCGCCGGCCAGCGGTACGGGTACCGCGTGCACGGTCCGTTCGACCCTTCACACGGTCTGCGCTTCAACCCGTCGAAGCTGCTGCTCGACCCGTACGCGCGGGCCGTGGACGGCTCGCTCGACTTCGCCAGTCCGCTCATCTACGACTCCTCCGACGGCGACTCGGCCGGACATGTCCCGGTGGGCGTGGTGGTCGCCGACTCCGCGCCGCCGCCGCCGATCAGCAAGCCGGTGCACTGGGGCGAGACGGTCATCTACGAGCTGCACACGAAGGGGTTCACCAAGCTGCACCCCGACGTACCCGAGCACCAGCGCGGCACGTACGCCGGTCTCGCGCATCCGTCGGTGATCAGGTATCTGACCGAGCTCGGAGTGACGTCGGTGGAACTGTTGCCGATCCACCACTTCCTCACCGAGCCCGCGATCGCGGCGCGCGGCCTGCCGAACTACTGGGGCTACAACACGCTCGGTTTCTTCGCGCCGCACGCGCCGTACTCGTCGTCCGGGACCCGCGGTGAGCAGGTGGCCGAGTTCAAGGCGATGGTCGCCGCGTTCCATGCCGCGGGCATCGAAGTGATCCTCGACGTGGTCTACAACCACACCGCCGAGGGCGGCTTCGACGGACCGACGCTGAGCTTCCGCGGGATCGACAACCGCGCCTACTACCGGCTGACCCACGGTGACGGTCACGGCGCCGCGATGTACGACGTGACGGGCACCGGCAACTCGGTCGACACCTCGCACCCGCACGTCCGGCGGCTGCTGATGGACTCGCTGCGGTACTGGGTCGAGGAGATGGGCGTCGACGGGTTCCGGTTCGACCTCGCCGTGACGCTGGTGCGCAACGAGCGGCACGAGGTCGACATCCCCGACCACCCGTTCCTCGCCGAGGTCGCGGCCGACCCGGTACTCGGCCGGGTAAAGCTGATCTCCGAACCGTGGGACATCGGCCCGTTCGGCTACCAGGTGGGCAACTTCGGGCCGCCGTGGTCGGAGTGGAACGGTAAGTTCCGCGACAGCGTCCGCGACGTCTGGCGCAACACCTCCGACGGCGTGAAGGACCTCGCCTACCGGCTGTCGGGGTCCAGCGACCTGTACGGCGACGACGGGCGCTACCCGTACGCGTCGATCAACTTCGTCACCGCGCACGACGGGTTCACGCTGCGGGACCTGGTCAGCTACGACCACAAGCACAACGAGGCGAACCACGAGGACAACCGGGACGGGACCGACGACAACCGGTCCTGGAACTGCGGCGTCGAGGGCGAGACCGACGACGCCGGCGTGATCGCGTTGCGCAAGCAGCAGATGGCGAACCTGATGTCGACGCTGATCCTGTCCACCGGCGTGCCGATGATCACCGCCGGGGACGAGTGCGGGCGGACGCAGGGCGGCAACAACAACGCGTACTGCCAGGACAGCGAGATCTCCTGGTTCGACTGGTCGCTACCGGCGGCGTGGTCCGATCACCTGGAGCTGACGAAGAAGCTGCTGGCCCTGCGCGCCGCGCATCCGGCGCTGCGGCAGTGGCACTACTTCTCCGGGCAGCCTGTCGTGTCCGGTGGCCGGAAGGACCTGTCGTGGATCGCACCGCACGGCGGGGAGATGACCGACGCGGACTGGTTCGACGGGAACCTGCGGACGATCGGCATGTTCCTGCGCGGGGACGCGTTGCGGGCCACCGACGCTGAGGGCAACGCCCTGACCGACAGCTCGTTCCTGCTCGCTCTCAACGCGACAGCGGAAACGCGGAACGTCGTCGTACCGGATGCGTCGTGGGCACCTGCGTACGAGGTGGTGCTGGACACCAGCAAGAGCATGGTGACCGAGGTGGAGGCCGGTGCGACGGTACCGCTCGCTCCACGCTGTTTGGTGCTGCTGCGCGCTCTCTGAGGTCGTTAACCTTCCACCTGTACATTCGGCGGTCACCTGCTGTTCATGTACTGGGGGGACCGATGACACCGATCGGAGCGCTGCACCGCGCGATCATGCGCTGGGGTGAGGCCGAGCGGACCAGTTCGCGGCTCGCGATCCAGCGCTGGGTCGACGGCGTCGCGTACGTCGACGTACAGGCGCGCACGTACGCGGAGTACTGGACTGGGCAGAACACTGCTGCTCTCAAAGCCGACGGACCGCTCTGGGTCGTCCTCGGCGACTCCACCGCACAGGGCCTCGGCGCCTCGTCGCCGCTGCACGGGTACGTCGGCCAGGTGCTGAACGCCCTGCGCCGGAAGGGGACGCCGTGGCGAGTACTGAACCTGTCGCGGTCCGGTGCGCAGACGCGGCACGTGCTGGAGGATCAGCTGCCGTTGCTGGACGGTCTGACGCCGGCACTGGTCACCTGCGGCATCGGCAACAACGACATCCTCGCGACACCGCCAAGGCGTTTCCGCGACCACCTGCGGCAGATGATCGACCGGCTGCCCTCTTCCTCGGTCGTCATGGACCTGACCGTTCCAGACCGCCTCTGGCGGGTCGGTGGAGCTGTCAGCCCGTATGTCTCGGGAATCAACCAGCTGATCAGCAACTCAGCCACCTCGCGTGGCCTCCCGGTTGCCGAGGTGTCCCGCTACGCCCGGCCGCCGTGGCGCGGCATGCTCGCCCCAGACGCCTTCCACCCCAACAACCTCGGCTACCGCCGTCACGCCGACGCCCTACTGGCTGCGCTCCCTGAGAAGCTCCTGTAGCCGGTCCAGAGCGTCTTGCTGCTCTCCTGCGGCATCCCCGAAGAGGAGCCGTTCGGTCGGGACGTTCCCCTGCGTGACGCAGGTCTCAGGCTTCGGGAGCCTTCGGGAGCACGGGTGCGTCGGCGAGCAGCAGGTACAGCGAGCGGCGAGCCTCGGCGAGGATCTTGGCGGCTGCGGTGCGCTGCTCCTCCGACCCGCCGCGGGCCACTTGCCGAGTCGCTGAGTGCAGCTCCTCGAGCAGCGCGCGCAGGTCGGTCCCAGGCTCGGTGCTCGCGAAACCGGCGAACGGGTCGACCGACGTCTCGCGGCGCGTCTCGACGTACTCGCGGCCGGCGTCGGTCAGGGTGACGAGCTTGCGGCCGGCCTCGGCGGTCACGGTGACCAGGCCCTCGTCTTCCAGTTGGTTGATGGTCGGGTAGATCGCGCCAGGGCTGAGGGTCCAGCGCCCGTCGCTGCGGTCGGCGATGGCCTGCATCAACTGGTAGCCGTGCATCGGCTCCTCGGCGAGCAGCATCAGGACGGCCGTTCGGACATCGCCACGCGGGGCCCGACCGCGGCCGGAGCCACGCCTGGATCCCCGCCCACCGCGCTCGCGGTGCATCGGCATGCCTTCACCCATGCGCTGGCGGTTCCTGCCGATTCGGTGGAGGCTCGGGCGTTGTGAACGTCTTCGACGAGCTGATGAGTGAGTTGATGTCGACCGCCGAGCGGTTCGGGCATCGGGAGCACGTTCGGCTGACGTGGCTCGCCGTACGGCGGTGTGGGACGGCCGGTGCGGTGGAGTTGATCAGCGACGGGATCCAGAAGACGGCCCGGTACGCCGGGGCGCCGCAGAAGTACAACGCCACGGTCAGCAGGGCATGGGTCGAGCTGACGGCGTACCACATGCCCGAGGCCGAGAGCTTCGACGAGTTGGTGCGGCTGAACCCAGGACTGCTGGACAAACGGCTGCTGCTGCGCTTCTACAGCTCACGCGCGCTCGCGTCGCCGGCCGCGCGGACCGGATGGGTGGAGCCTGACATCAAGCCGTTCCCCTTTACTCTGCCCCAAGGGCAGGGGGTGTGATGGTCCGGTGTTGACGATCAGTGAGTTCGGGCGGAGGGCCGGGCTTTCGCACAAAGCACTGCGGTTGTACGACGTGTCGGGGCTGCTGGCACCGGCGCAGGTGGACCCGGCGAACGGGTACCGCTTATACGACGAAGAGCAGTTGGAGCGGGCGCGACGGATCAGTGTGCTGCGGCAGTTGGACATGCCGCTGACCACGATCGCCGAGGTCCTGACCGGGACGGACGAGGACGCGTTGATCCGGCTCGACCGGTGGTGGGCCGCCGAGGAAGCGACCACGGCGTCCCGGCGGGCGACGTTGCAGTACCTGCGGGACCGGCTGTCGCGCTCGGGTACGACAGGGCTCCCGCCGCGACCGGTGCACGCCCGGGACGTTCCGGCGACGAAGATCGCGTCGATCCGCGCCGACACCAACCAGCAGATGCTGATCGGGGTGATCGTGACGTGCACCGACGAGCTCACGTCGTACCTGCGGGCCGCCGGTGCGACCGCGGACGTCGGGTCGTGGGTGATCTACCACGGCGCGGTGACACCCGAGGGTGAGGCGACGGTCGAGGTGTGCGTGCCGTTCGAGGGTCTGGTGGACCCGGCCGGCCGGATCGGGATCCGGGTGGAGCCGGCGCACCGGGAGGCGTACTGCACGATCACGATGGACGAGTGCGCCTACCCGCGGATCATGCTCGCGTACGACCTCGTCTTCGACTGGGTGCGAGCATCCGGAAGCCCCGAAGCAGGTCCGCCGCGGGAGGTCTACCGCCCGGACTGCCACCTCCTCCCCCGCGACGAACCTGCCGTTGACATCGCACTGCCCATTCTTGAGAGGACCCTTTGATGGACTACGCGAGTCAGACGCGCTTCAGCGATCCCGGCGACTACGCCGGACTGTTCGACGCCCTGCCGGACGACGTGACCGAGATCGCCGCGGTCGTCCGCAACCTGCTGATCCACTACCGCGCCGGCGGGATCGAGTTCACCGGCGAACGTCTCGCCGAGATCGACAACCGGTGGGTGTCGGCGATCCTCGCCACGGACCAGAAGCGCAACGGTACGGCGCTCACAGAGCTCACTGCGCCGCGGGAGCCGTTCGACCGGGTCGTGGGGTGCTGCCGGGACTACACGCTGCTGTTCGTGTCGATGCTGCGCCACAAGGGGATCCCGGCCCGCAGCCGGGTCGGGTTCGGGAGCTACTTCGCCGAAGGTTTCAACCACGACCACGTGGTGGCCGAGTACTGGAACGGCGACCGGTGGGTGATGATCGACGCCGAGCTCGATCCGGCCGAACCGCAGTACAGCTTCGATGTGTCGGACATGCCGGCCGGGCCGTTCCTGTCGGCGGCCGAGGTCTGGCGGGGAGTCCGGGCCGGCGAGCTCAACGGTGATCTCTTCGGTGTGGACCCCAACCCGGACGCACCGCTGAAGCTGCACGGCGGCTGGTTCATTCGCAACTACGTGCACTACCAGCTCGCGCACCTGAACGGCGACGAGCTGCTGCTGTGGGACAACTGGGGCGCGATGTCCGACACGCTGGACGGCGCCGCCGTGGAGCTGACCGATCGGATCGCCGAACTGATGGTTGCCTCCGACAACGGAGACGACGCGGCGGCCAAGGAGGTCAACGAGCTGTACCGCACGGATCCTGGACTGACGTTCGCCGGCCGCTCTTTCGTCACCTCACCGGCCGGCGGAGAGTTCGCTTGGAAGGACCTCGGCTAACCCGCGAAGCCGTTGCGGAGTTTGTCGAAGAGGTGGTCGACCCGGGCGCGCTGGTCCTCGGCGACCTCGTCCGGGGTTTCGCCGGCCATCAGCCGACGGGCGGTTCCGGTGAGGACCGCGGTGTAGCCGGAGATCAGGAACGCGGCGAGGAGCGCGGCGTCGCCGTCAAACGCGTCGGCGGCGGCCAGCTCCTCGACCAGCGTCTGCTGGATCTCGTCCGCGATCTCCCGGGCCCGCGCGATCAGCGCCGGCGACGCGGCGACCGTCACGAAGAACGGGATCGATCCGTCCTTGAGCCCCGACAGCGCGTGACGGTCGTCGGCCAGGCCCAGGACAGCCTCCCGGAGCGACGTCAGTACGTCGGCCGCCCCCGAGCGCACCGCCGTACGGAGAAGATCGATCGCGTCGTCGGCGCGGTCGAGGAGCAGGTCCTCCTTGCGCGGGAAGTGCTTGAAGACCGTCACGCTCGACACGCCGGCCTCCCGCGCGACCTCGGCGACCGTCACGGCGTCGAACCCGCGCTCCAGGAACAACTGGGTGGCGACGTCCGAGATGCGCGCACGCGTCTGCGGTCCGCCACGGGCTGCGGTTCTGGGCATGTGACCTCACTCTCTTCTGTCACTAAGCTTAGTCACTTAACTTAGTGACATGTCCTTCGATCAGACAACTGTCATAGCAGGCCGTCCCCGGTCGTTGCGGGAGGCCTGGGTCGCGCTGGCGGGATTGTCGGCGGTGTTCCTGTTCGAGATGCTCGACAACTCGATCCTGAACGTCGCGCTACCCACCATCGGGCGCGAGCTGCACGCGTCCACGACCGCGCTGCAGTGGGTCATCGGGGCGTACGCCGTGGTGTTCGGCGGGCTGATGCTCGCGTTCGGGGCGATCGCCGACCGGTTCGGGCGGCGGCGGATCATGCTTGCCGGGCTAGCACTGCTAGCTTTTGCGAGCCTCGCGACCGTGTTCGTCACCACGGTCGAGCAGCTGATCGCCGTACGCGTCGCGATGGGCGTGGCGGCCGCGATGACGACGCCGGGGTCGCTCGCGCTGAGCTTCCGGCTGTTCGAGGACGACGGGCTCCGGGTGCGCGCGACGACGCTGATCTCGACCGTGGGACTGGTTGGGCTCGCGGTCGGTCCGACGGCGGGCGGGTTCGTACTGGCGATCGCGCCATGGCAGGTGCTGCTGCTCGTCAACGTACCGGTGGCGGTGCTGGCGATCATCGGCGTACGGCGGGGCATCTCCCCCGACGTACCGGACGAGCTGCACCGCGATCCGATCGATGTCGCGGGCGCGGTCCTCGGTACGGCGACGATCGTGCTGGCACTCGTCGCGCCGACGCTGTTCGTCAACGAGGGCGCCGGGTCGTGGAGTCCGTGGGCTGTTTCCGTGCTGGCGGTGATCGGGGCCGTGCTGTTCTACCTGCGCGAGCGTTCAGCGACGTACCCGCTCCTTGATCCTCGGATCGTCGCGCATCCTTTGGTGTCGAGCGGGCTCGCGTTCAAGGCGGCGGCCGGTCTGGCGACGGCCGGGCTCGGGTATCTCGTGACGTTGCAGCTCCAGCTCGACTGGGGTTGGTCACCCGCGCTCGCCGCGATCGGCATGCTGCCGCAGGTCGTGGTCCTGGTCGCCGGCGGCGCGTTGATCAGACCGTTCGTCGAACGCGTCGGCCTCGAGCGGGCCGCATGGATGAGCGCGGCGGCGGTCGTGTTCGGGCTCGCCGTCTTCGGCGCCCTCAGCCGGTACGGGTACGTCTGGGTCGCGATCGCACTCGTCCTGGTCGCGGCCGGTATGCGCGTCGTCGGAGTCGTTGCCGGAGTCAACGTACTCCGAGGCCTCCCGAAGAACCGCACCACGATCGGCGCAGCCCTCACCGACACCGCCACAGAGGTCACCTCCGGCGCCGGCATCGCCATCACCGGCACCATCCTCGCCACCCTCTTCACCGGCCCCATCACCACCCCGACCTGGACCCCCCACCAAACCACCCAATTCCACCAGGCCACCACCGCCGCCGGCCTCACCCTCACAGCCCTCGCCGCCGCACTGGTTGCCTGGGGCATCGCCCGGAGTCGGGCCTGAACCCACCCGCCGGGGGCGCGAGACAGGTTATTACCTGTGCACCGGGCCCAGTGCTTGTTCACAGCCCCGGCTCGATACAAAACACCCCCGCCTGGTGAGGCAGGCGGGGGTGTGTCTTTTCTCGGGTTGGCTCAGAATTCTGAGCCGGCGGGGAGGTCGGGGGCCGAGGGGTCGTCGGGGTCGGACGGGCCGGCGGCCAGGCCGAGTTCGGCGACGCTGGCCAGGCCTGGGTGGTTCGGGACGACGCGGACCGTGTAGCCGAACGGGCCGGTGCGGTCCAGTTTCAGTTCGCCCTCGTACCGGTGCCGGTTGCCCTCGTACGTCTCGGCCTGCGAGAGCGTGGCGCGGACCGGGTCGGTGATCTCGTCGTTGGCGTCGACACGACCGTGCAGCACCTCGACGCAGATGTCCGACGGGGCGAGGTCGCCGAGGGCCGCGAACGCGCGGATCCCGACGGTCGTGCCCAGCTGCGGTACGTCGCCGAGGCCCTGGAGCTCCACGTGGTCGACCCGGATCTGCGGCCACGCCGCGCGGACCTTGTGCTTCCACGCAGCGAGTTCGCGAGCGCCGTCGTACGTCGAGTTCAAAGACCGCGACGACTTCGCCGCCGGCACGTACAGCTGCTCGACGTAGTCCTTGACCATCCGGGTGGCGAGCACCTTCGGGCCGAGCTCCTTGATCGTGTGCCGCAGCATCTCGATCCAGCGGGTCGGCACGTCACCGTCGTAGAAGCGCGGCGCGACCTGCTTCTCGATCAGGTCGTACAGCGCGTGCGCCTCGAGGTCGTCGCGGCGGTCGGTGTCCTCGATCCCCTCGGCGGACGGGATCGCCCAGCCGAACTCGTCGTCGTACCACTCGTCCCACCACCCGTCGCGGATCGACAGGTTGAGGCCGCCGTTCAGCGCGGCCTTCATCCCGGATGTGCCGCACGCCTCGTACGGGCGGAGCGGGTTGTTCAGCCAGACGTCGGTGCCGGGGTACATCGGCTGCGCGAGCGCGATGTCGTAGTCCGGCACGAACACGATCCGGTGCCGCACCTCCGGGTCGTCGGCGAAGCGGACCATCTCCTGGATCAGCTTCTTGCCGCCCTCGTCGTGCGGGTGCGCCTTGCCGGCGATCACGATCTGCACCGGACGCTCCGGGTGCAGCAGCAGCGCCTTCAGCCGCTCCGGGTCGCGCAGCATCAGCGTCAGCCGCTTGTACGACGGAACGCGCCGGGCGAACCCCATGGTCAGGACGTCCGGGTCGAGGATCGAGTCGACCCAGCCGAGCTCGGCCTCGCTGGCGCCGCGGTTGATCCAGGACTGCCGCACCCGCGCACGGGTGTCGTCGATGAACCGCTGCCGGAGCAGCCGCTTGGTCTCCCAGATCTGCGCGTCGGTGGTCTTGTCCAGACCCTCGAACACCGAGTCGCCGTCGGCGGTGTAGTTCGCGTAGGTCAGGTCGTGCACCTCACGCGCCACCCACGTCGGCGCGTGCACGCCGTTCGTGATCGAGGTGATCGGTACGTCGACCGCGTCGAAGCTCGGCCACAGTCCCGCGAACATCCCGCGGCTGACCACGCCGTGCAGCTTCGACACGCCGTTCGCGCGCTGCGCCAGCCGCAGCCCCATGATCGCCATGTTGAACAGCGCCGGGTCGCCGCCCTCGAAGTCCTCGGCGCCGAGCTCGAGGATCCGGTCGACCGGGACCTCCGGGCCGAACACGTCCGGCGAGAAGTGCTGCTGGATCAGCTCGACCGGGAACCGGTCGATACCGGCCGGGACCGGGGTGTGCGTGGTGAACACCGTGCCGCCGCGGTTGACCTCGAGCGCGGTGTCGAAGTCGAGGTCCTTGTCGGCGGCGAGCTCGCGGATCCGCTCGATCCCGAGGAAGCCGGCGTGGCCCTCGTTGGTGTGGAACACCTCGGGCGCCGCGTGGCCGGTGATCCGGCAGTACGTGCGCACCGCGCGGACACCGCCGACGCCGAGCAGCAACTCCTGGAGCAGACGGTGCTCGGTCGAACCGCCGTACAGCCGGTCGGTCACCTCGCGCTCCGACGGCTCGTTCTCCTCGATGTCGGAGTCGAGCATCAGCAGCGGCACCCGGCCGACCTGGGCGACCCAGATCTGCGCGTGCAGCTCGCGGTTGCCGGGCAGCGTCAGCGTGACGGTCGCGGGCGCGTCACCATCCCGGAGCAGGCTGATCGGCAGCCCGTCCGGGTCCACCAGGGGGTAACGCTCCTGCTGCCAGCCCTCGGCGTTCAGCGACTGCGCGAAGTAACCGTGCCGGTACAGCAGGCCGACGCCGATCAGCGGTACGGCGAGGTCGCTGGCCGCCTTGAGGTGGTCACCGGCAAGGATGCCGAGACCGCCGGAGTACTGCGGCAGCACGTGGGTGATGCCGAACTCCGGCGAGAAGTAGGCGACCGCGTCGAGCGGCGAGCCGCCCGCGGTCTGGAACCACCGGTCTTCGGTCACGTAGCTGTCCAGGTCGGCTACAGCAAGTTCCAGCCGGCGCAGGAAAGCGTTGTCGTTGGCCAGCTCGTCGAGCCGGGCCGCCGGGACCTCGCCGAGCAGCTTGACCGGGTCACCGCCGGTGCTCCGCCACAGCTGCGGGTCGACGGCCTCGAAGACGTCCTGCGTCTCCGGGTGCCAGGCCCAGCGGAGGTTGTTCACCAGGGTGCCCAGACCGGTCAGCGGCTCGGGCAGGACAGGGCGGACGGAGAATCGTCGTATCGCTCGCACCGGGACACCGTACCGGCCCAGGGGCCGCAGAACATCTTCGGGATGCATCGATCTTGCAACGCGAGCAAGAATTTGCAGCTCTGCATGTCACCGGCAGCTACTGGGAACCGATAACGTCAGCACTGTCGTTCTCGACGTAGTTACCCACCCCGCCAGATCCGAAGCAGCACGTTACGGAAAGCGAAGGTCTGTCTACGCCATGACTGGGCGCATCCCGATCACCGACGTCACCCCGACCGTCGACGCCGGAGCCTATCCGGCGAAGTCCGCGGTCGGCGAGACGTTCACCATCGCGGCCACGGTCTTCCGGGAGGGCCATGACGCGGTGAACGCGAACGTCGTACTGACCTCGCCGTCGGGACAGACCAGACGGATGCTGATGGCCCCTGTCGGTCAGGGCACCGACCGGTGGACCGTCGACGTGACGCTGCAGGAGCAGGGCGCGTGGACGTTCGCGGTCGAGGGCTGGAGCGACCCGTACGGAACGTGGCGGCACAACGCCGAGATCAAGATCCCGGCCGGCCTCGACGTCGACCTGATGTTCGCCGAGGGCGCAGCGTTCTTCGACCGCGCGGCCGCCGGCGTACCACCCGCCGTACGGGCGGACCGCGGCACGCTGAGCGACGCGGCGCATGCCCTGGCGAACGGGGCGCTGCCCCCAGAGGCACGGCTGGCGGCGGGCATCTCCCCGCAGGTACGGGCGGCCCTCGGTCGGTACCCGGTGCGTGAGCTGATCACCTCCTCCGAGACGTACCCGGTCTGGGTCGACCGGACCCGCGCGCTGTACGGCAGCTGGTACGAGTTCTTCCCGCGCTCCGAAGGTGCGAAGTACGACGAAGAGACCGGTCAGTGGAAATCCGGGACCTTCCGGACCGCTGCGCTGCGGCTCGAAGCGGTCGCGAAAATGGGCTTCGACATCCTGTACGTGCCGCCGATCCACCCGATCGGCCACTCGTTCCGCAAGGGCCCGAACAACACCCTCGACCCGAAGCCGGGCGACCCCGGCTCGACCTGGGCGATCGGCTCCGAGGACGGCGGCCACGACGCGATCCACCCGGAGCTCGGCACGTTCGAGGACTTCGAGTACTTCGTCGGCCGGGCCCGCGAGGTCGGCCTCGAGGTCGCCATCGACCTCGCCCTGCAGGCGTCGCCGGACCACCCGTGGGTGAAGGACCACCCGAAGTGGTTCTCCGAGCGCGCCGACGGCTCGATCGCGTACGCCGAGAACCCGCCGAAGAAGTACCAGGACATCTACCCGATCAACTTCGACAACGATCCCGAAGGCATCTACGCCGAGGTCCTGCGGATCGTCCGGCTGTGGATCTCCAAGGGCGTCACGGTGTTCCGGGTCGACAACCCGCACACCAAGCCGGTCAACTTCTGGGAGTACCTGCTCGGCGAGATCCGCAAGACCGACCCGGACGTGGTGTTCCTGTCCGAGGCGTTCACCCGGCGGCCGATGATGCAGGAGCTCGCCAAGGTCGGATTCCACCAGTCGTACACGTACTTCACCTGGCGCAACGAGAAGTGGGAGCTCGAGGAGTACCTCACGGAGCTCACCAAGGAGACCGGCCACTTCCTGCGGCCGAACTTCTTCGTCAACACGCCGGACATCCTCACGGCGTACCTGCAGTACGGCGGTCCCGGCGCGTTCAAGATCCGCGCCGCGATCGCGTCGACATCGTCGCCGTCCTGGGGCGTGTACGCCGGGTACGAACTGTTCGAGCACGTCGCGCTGCGGCCCGGCTCGGAGGAGTACCTCGACACCGAGAAGTTCCAGCTCCGCCCCCGGGACTGGGAGGCCGCGGAACGTGAGGGCCGCACGCTGGCGCCGTACCTGACGCTGCTGAACAACATCCGCCGCCGCCACCCGTCCCTGCAGCAACTGCGCAACCTGACCCTGCACTCGGTCGACGACGAAGCGATCATGTGCTACTCCAAGCGCTCCACCGCCCCCGACGGCCACAGCGACACCGTCATCGTCGTCGTCAACACCGACCCGCACTCGGTCCGCGAGTCGATGGTCCACCTCGACATGCCCGCCCTCGGCATGCGCCCCGAGGACACCTTCACGGTGTACGACGAAATCACCGGCGCAACGTGGCGCTGGGGCCAACAGAACTACGTCAAACTCGACCCCAACGGCGAACCCGCCCACATCCTCGCCGTACGCCGCGGCCAAGCCTGAAAGGCCGGAAACTACATCGCTTGGTCGGAGTGCCGCTCGTAGCATGCCGGCGGTGAGCATCGAGCTGACACAGTGGCAGGACAGCTGGACCAGGGACTTCGAGGAGCTGGCCGAACTCATCCGTGGAGCGGCCGGCCCGTCGGTGGTGCGTGTCGACCACATCGGTTCGACGTCCGTACCGGGGATGACGGCGAAGGATGTCATCGACGTCCAGGTCATCGTGCGGCGACTCCCCGACCAGCAACTCGAGGACGGACTGCTCGCCGCCGGGTTCACACGATCGCCGGGCGCCCACGAGCTTCGGGACCACGTGCCGGAGAGCTGGGAAGGAGACCCGTCGGCGTGGGACAAGCGGGTGTTCCGCCCACCGGCGGATACTCGCCCCGGCAACGTGCACGTACGCATCGCAGGCCGGCCCAACGAGCGGTACGCCCTGCTCTTCCGCGAGTTCCTGACCGCCGATCCCCGCACCCGCGCCGCCTGGGCCCTCTTCAAACAACGCCTGGCGGCAGCCGTCGGCGACCTCAACCCCTACGGCCAGATCAAGGACCCCGCAAGCGACGTACTGATGGCAGCCGCCGAGCGCTGGGCCAGCGAGACTGGTTGGCACCCTCCTGCTGAGACACCTCCTGGGTACTGACGACAAGCAATAGCGGCTCTCCTGTCCGATGTGTGGGCGGCGATCAACCCGGTCCGGGATCAGGCAACAGGCAACAGTGGGTGGGCACCTGGTATTACCTGTCCCGAGTCACCATTGCCTGTTCCCAGTCCCCAGTGCGTGTTCCTGGTGCTGTTCGGGATTCGCCCCTGAACCGGGCAGCAGAGCAGAACCACACCTGGTTTGGGGAGCCCTGTGCAGCGACCTGGGTTTGCGGGGGTGTGCGGCGGCTCGGCAGGTAGAGCACCGGCGAGACACCGTACGCGCCCGGCGCCGGCACGCTCAGGTGCACTACCCAGCCCCTCGACACGTCCTGTCGAGAACGCTTACTCCGCCGCCCGGGCCGTGCCAACTACCCACATAACAGTCACAAAGAGCCGCAATGGCCTGTCTCTAGTCCTCACGACCTGTTCACCTGCGCCGTTTGGGCCTGTTCAGAGTGGGACGGTTTCTGGGTACTTCAAGCCGGCGCCGGTGTTCAGCGCAACTACCTGGTCGTCGGCGTGGATCCAGCCGGACTCGCGCAACCGGCGGATGGCGGCGAAGTTGGCGGCGCCTTCGGGGCAGATGAAGGTGCCTTCGAGGCGAGCCGCCAGGTGTTGCTCGGTGAGGATGTCTTCGTCGTCTACGGCGATTGCGCAGCCGTTGGTTTCGGTGACGGCTCGGAGGACGAGGAAGTCGCCGAGGGCCTTGGGGACGGTGATGCCGAAGGCGATCGTGTGGGCGTCGGCCCAGGGCTCGCTCTCCGGCAGGCCTTTCTCCCAGGCACGGACGATCGGCGCGCAACCCGTGGACTGGACGGCGACCAGGCGCGGAAGGGGTCCGGAGATCCAGCCGAGGTCGCGGAGTTCGTTCAGGGCCTTCCAGATGCCGATGATGCCGACGCCGCCGCCGGTCGGGTAGACGATCACATCCGGCAACGACCACCCGAGTTGTTCGGCGATCTCGAGGCCCATCGTCTTCTTGCCCTCGATCCGGTACGGCTCCTTCAGCGTCGACGCGTCGAAGTACCCAGGCTGCTCACGGATGTACGCCGCCGCGTCGCCGATCAGCCCGTCGATCAGCTGGAGCCGCGCACCGACCGCGGTCACCTCACGGCGGCAGATCTCCGGCGCGGCGATCGGCATCGCGATCAGCGCCTCCATGCCGGCGCGGGCAGCGTACGCGGCCCAGGCCGAGCCGGCGTTGCCGTTCGTCGGCATCGCGATCTTCCGGACGCCGACCTCGTACGCGCGGGACACCCCGACGGCTGCGCCGCGCGCCTTGAACGTCCCGGTCGGGATCAGCCCTTCGTCCTTCATCAGCAGGCGATCCACCCCGAGCTCGGCGCCGTACCGCGGCATCGGCAGGAGCGGCGTCATCCCCTCCCCCAGCGTCACCACGTTCTCCGGCGACCGCACCGGCAACAGCTCGTGATACCGCCACAGATCAGGTGACCGCGAGGCCAGATCTTCCTTACGAAGAACAGGTACGTCGTACCGCGCGAACAGCGGCGATCCGCACGGGCACAGGCCGATGACCTGATCGGCGTCGTGGGTGGCGCCACAGCGGGGACATTCGAGATGACTGAGCGCGGAGAAGGTCACGGGAACAGAAACTACCCCGCACGCAGATCGGTGATCATCGGGCGCTGGTGATCGGTGAGCCGGAACCCGATCCCGCGGACGGCGTCGATCGTGACCGTCGTACCGAGGTCGTCGAGCTTGCGGCGCAGGCGTTTCACCACCGAGTGGACGTCCGCGGTGCCGCGAATGTTCCGGTCTCGCCACACGGTCTGGTGCAGAGCGTCGTACGACCAGACCCGCAGCGGCGTGGACATCAAGCGGCTGAGCAGTTCCTGTTCGAGTTCCGTCAGCTGGATCTCGCGACCGCGCCAGCGAGCCACCGAACGAGCCCGGTCGATCGTCAGTACGTCCGTCTCATCCGTTACGTCCGAAGAAGCGGCGAGACGTGACGACAGTTCTTCGGACGTAACCGATGGCGCCTGGTCGGCGTCGTTGGGCGGCGGTGGTTGTGCGGGAACCAGCAGTTTGCGCAGTTCGTCGAGGCTGGAGACGAGTAACAGCGGTGCGACGTCGTCGACGAGTTCGGCGAGTTGGACGCGCTGCTCGGGCGAGGCCGCGACCGCTATCAGCAGCGGGAAGGACTCGGTCAGATCGGCGTCCGCTGGGGCGGGGACACGGGCGGTGACCATCTGATCACGATGTCAATACCTGCCTCGGATCGTCAACGGAATGCCAACGTTTGCCCAGGTTGCCTCGATCGGCGCGACAGCTAGTCACAAGTTGCTCACCAAGTGTGCTTGTTACCACGTTGTTCTGACACATAAGGTCCACGACAGGCTTGCGGTGTCACATGCCGCGACCTGGGGGGCACGGTGCGTTTCGGACGCGCCCTCCTGCAGCAATGACTCGGGGGAGTCGACTCGGGGTCGTTCAAGTGAGGGGCTGCAGAGATGTCACATCAACGAAAGGGACTCGCCAGGTCACTGGTGGGTGCCCTCGCGACGGTGGCAGTCGTCGCAACCAGTCTGGCCGCCGCCGGCCAGGCCCAGGCTTCACCACCCACCAAGCCGGAGGCCACACCGGCCTCCAAGATCAAGCCAGAGCTGATGGAGAAGCTGGACGGCAAGGACGCCAAGTCCGCGACGGACTACTGGGTCCGGTTCGCGGCCAAGGCCGACCTGACCGCCGCCGGCAAGATCAGCAACTGGAACGAGCGCGGCACCGCGGTCGCCGCGGCGCTGAAGAAGGCCGCCGCGGACAGCCAGGCGAAGATCCGCGCCGAACTGGACGCGCAGCACGTGAAGTACCAGTCGTTCTGGGGCACGAACGCGATCCGCATCGAGAGCGGCTCGCTCGAACTCGCCCAGAAGCTGGCCGGTCACACCGAGGTCGAGGGTCTGTACGCGCCCGTACAGATCGAGGTACCGAAGGTCACGCCGGGCCAGCAGGAGAAGGCGATCCAGGCCGTCGAGTGGGGTGTCGCCAACATCAAGGCGAACCAGGTCTGGTCGCAGTACGGCGACAAGGGCGAGGGCATCGTCGTCGCCAACATCGACACCGGTGTGCAGTACGACCACCCGGCGCTGGTGAACCAGTACCGCGGCAACAACGGTGACGGCACCTTCAACCACAACTACAACTGGTTCGACGCGGCCGGCACCTCGCCGAACGCACCGTCCGACGGCAACGGCCACGGCACCCACACGATGGGCACCATGGCCGGCGACGACGGTGCGGGCAACCAGATCGGTGTCGCCCCGGGCGTGAAGTGGATCGCCGCGAACGGCTGCTGCCCGAGCGACGCCGCGCTGATCTCGTCCGGCCAGTGGATGCTCGAGCCGACCGACCTCGCCGGGCAGAACCCGGACGCGAGCAAGCGGCCGAACGTCATCAACAACTCGTGGGGCTCCACACTGCCGTCGAACGACCCGTTCATGGAGGACATCACCCTGGCCTGGACCGCGTCCGGGATCTTCGGGACGTTCGCCAACGGCAACAGCGGCTCGGCCTGTCAGACCAGTGGTTCGCCGGGCAGCCTGACGAGCAACTACTCGGCCGGCGCCTACGACATCAACAACAACATCGCGTCGTTCTCCGGCCGCGGCGTGGGTCAGAACGGCACCATCAAGCCGAACATCTCGGCCCCGGGTGTCAACGTCCGCTCCAGCCTGCCGGGCAACACGTACGGCGCCTTCAACGGTACGTCGATGGCGACGCCGCACCTGACGGCCGCCGTCGCCCTGCTGTGGTCGGCCTCGCCGTCACTCAAGGGTGACGTCGCGGGCACGCGGGCGCTGCTGAACTCGACCGCGATCGACGCGCCGAACAGCCAGTGCGGCGGGACCGACGCGAACAACAACGTCTTCGGTCAGGGCCGTCTGGACGCGCTGGCACTCCTGAACGCGGCGCCGATCGGCGACACCGGCACCCTCGCCGGCACTGTCACCGCCGCCACCGGTGGTGCCGCGCTCGCCGGCGCCAGCGTAACGGTGCAGGCGGCGGGCCAGCCCGACAAGACGCTGACCACCGGCAGCAACGGCACGTTCTCGTCCGTCCTGCCGGCCGGCGACTACAACCTGACGGTCGCGTCGTTCGGCTACGCGACGCAGACCGCCACCGCCACCATCACCACGGGTCAGACGACCACCAAGGACTTCGCTCTGGTGAGCACTCCGCAGGTGAGCGTCGGTGGCACCATCACGGACGGCTCCGGCCACGGCTGGCCGCTGTACGCGAAGGTGTCGGTCGAGGGTCCGGGTGGCGTGTTCGACTACACGACCCCGAGCAACGGCCGGTACAGCCTCAAGGTCCCGTCCGGTGCGGCGTACTCGCTCAAGATCGAGTCGAAGTACCCGGGTTACCAGACCGTCAGCCAGCCGATCACGGTCGGCACGGGCAACCTGACGAAGAACGTCGCCGTACCGGCCGACGGCACCTCGTGCAGCACCGCGCCCGGGTACAAGTGGGGCTCGGACGGCGTGTACGAGACCTTCGACTCCGGTGCCGCACCGAGCGGCTGGACCGTCGTCGACAACAAGGGCAACGGGCAGGTCTGGAAGTTCGACGACCCGGGCAACCGGGGCAACCTGGCCGGTGGCAGCGGCAAGTTCGCGATCATCGACAGTGACAAGTACGGCGGTGGCGGGTCCCAGGACACGTCGCTGGTCAGCCCGGTCGTGGACCTGACCTCGGTCACCGCTCCGGTGATCCGGTTCAACCAGGACCTGAACTACCTCGGCGGCGAGAAGGGCGACGTCGACCTGTCGATCGACGGCGGCGCCACCTGGAGCAACGTGCTCACGCAGTCCGTCGACGCCCGTGGCGTCAAGGAGATCGCGATCCCGCAGGCGGCCGGCCAGTCCGCGGTCCAGGTGCGGTTCCACTACTACAACGCGTCGTACGAATGGTGGTGGCAGGTCGACAACGTCCTCGTCGGCAGTCAGATCACCTGTGTGCCGACCGGCGGCGGCATCGTCGTCGGCAACGTCAAGGACGCCAACACGAACGGTTTCGTGAACGGTGCGGTCGTCACCCGTGACGGCAGCAGCGAGTCCGCGACGACCGTCGCGACGCCGGAGGACACCGGTCTGAACGACGGCTTCTACTGGCTGTACTCGTCCGTCGACGGCGACCAGAGCTTCACCGCCAAGGCCGGCAACTACGTCAGCTCGACCGCGACCGTCGGGGTCGAGGCCGACTGGACGACCGCGGCCGACTACACGCTGAAGGCCGGCCAGCTGGCCGTCACGCCGGGCACTGTGTCCGGCAACCTGAAGCTGCCGACCGGCAAGGTGACCAAGTCGTTCAAGGTCACGAACACCGGCGGCGCGGACGTCGATGTGAAGTTCGGTGAGAAGGACAACGGTTTCGTCCTGCAGAACGCGAACGGCAGCACGACGACCAAGGCCCAGGTGGAGAACGGGCCCGGCGCACCGCTGCAGCGGCTCGCCGTGGACACCTCGTTCGCCCGGATGCTGACCGGTAAGACCGGTGCGGCACCGGCCGCCGCGAAGCCGCAGGCGGCTCCGTGGGCCGACATCGCCGACTACCCCGCGTCCGTGATGGACAACCGGGTGGTCAGCCTCGAGGGCAAGACCTACTCGATTGCCGGTGGCAACGGTAGTGCGTCGACCGGGAACAGCTACGTGTACGACCCGGCCACGCTCGCCTGGACCGCGATCGCCCCGCTTCCGGGTGCTCGCAACGCCATCAGCGTCGGTGTGGTCGGCGGCAAGATCATCGCGAGCTCCGGCTGGGGAGCAGCCGGTCCGGCGCCGGAGACCTGGTCGTACGACCCGGCCGCCAACGCCTGGACCGCGCTGGCCGCCAACCCGGCTCCGCGGGCCGCGGCCGGTCAGGCCGTGCTCGACGGCAAGCTGTACGCCGTCGGCGGGTGCACCACCTCCAGCTGTCTGCCGATGAGCAACACGGTCGTCCGGTACGACGCCGCGGCGAACGCCTGGGAGACGCTGGCGAACTACCCGCAGTCGGTCGCGTTCGCGTCCTGCGGTGCCATCGACGGCAAGCTGTACTGCGCCGGTGGTAACGACGGCACGAACTCGCTGAAGGCGGCGTACGTGTACGACCCGGGAGCCGACTCCTGGACCGCGATCGCGGACGCTCCGGCCGACCACTGGGCGGCGTCGTACGCCGTCGCGGGCGGGAAGCTGCTGATCGTCGGCGGTGTCCAGGCCGGTGCGGTCACCAACGCTGGGTTCTCGTACGACCCGTCGTCCGAGAGCTGGACCGCACTGCCGAACGCCAACCTGCCGCGGTACCGCGGTGGCGCGGCGTGTGGCTTCTACAAGATCGGCGGCTCGTCCGGCAGCTTCAACGCGACTGTGGACAGTGAGGCCCTGCCGGGTCTCGAGGACTGCTCCGAGTCGTCGGCTGACGTGAGCTGGCTGTCCATCGACCAGACCGAGGTCACCCTGGCCCCGGGACAGTCGGCGACCGTCAAGGTCACGCTCACCGCGAGCGTCGACCAGCCCGGCACCTACAGCGGTGCCGTGACGATCGGCGAGAACACGCCGTACTCCGTCCCGGCCGTCGGTGTGACGATGAACGTCACCCCGCCGACCACGTGGAGCAAGCTGCAGGGCACCGTCACGGGCGTCAGCTCGTCCGGCGCCTCCGCCGCTCTCCCGGGTGCGATCGTCCAGGTGGACTCGTGGGCGCAGTCCTACACGTTCATCACCGACAAGGACGGTAAGTACGCGTACTGGCTCGACCGCCGCAACAACCCGCTCACCCTGATCGCCGCGAAGGACGGCTACAAGCCCCAGACCCGCACCACCAAGCTGGTCGCCGGCTCCCCCGTCACCGAAGACTTCGCCCTGAAGTCGATCAAGTAAGCGAGTAACGAACTCGGCCCCCGGACCATCTGGTCCGGGGGCCGAGCCCTTTGCGGGAGGGGCGGGAGGGAGTCAGGTGGTGGGGAGGAGGTGGAAGCCGACGCCTCGGACGGCGTGGATGGTGACGGTGGCGCCGAGGTTGGCGAGTTTCTGGCGGAGGCGTTTGACGACCGAGTGGATGTGCGAGCCGTGGCCGAGGTGCTCGTTGCCCCAGACCGCGTGATGCAGGCGCTGGTACGTCCACACCCGGCCGGGTTCCGCGACCAGACAGTGCAGAAAGTCGTGCTCCAGCCGGGTCAGCGGCATCTCGCGGTCCTTCCAGCGGACCACCCGGCGGTCGACGTCCAGGCGCAGCTCGGCGACCGGCTCAGGTTCGCGCACCGCTTGCATCCGCCGCTCCGCAGCCGCTGCCACGGTCGGCACAGCCGGTACGCCGACCGCCTCGCCGACTGCCGTGGTTGGCTCGACGGTGACGCCGGTCAGCTCCAAGAAGGCGCGGGCCTGGTCGGCGTTCGACACCAGCAGAAGTGCGTCGGCGCCGCCCAGCAGACGGGCCAGATGTACCCGTTCGGCCGTGGACGCGGCCACGCCGATCACCAACGACGCATCGGACGGCCTCTCGATCGGCATCACAAGCTCGCCCCTCCCAGTCGAACCAGCCCGCACTAAGTACTGTTCACGGCTCGAACTAAGTCAAGGGATTCGGCGGCCGCAGGGCTGGCACATATGCGTCCTGTCCGAGACAGGACAGGCAAAACCTCGCGACGCTCCCCGGACAGGTGTGCGATCGGCCCGTCAAGCGGAGTAGTCTCCTGGCGCACGGTCACTCTGACCGCATCCACGGAGGAACAGTGCCCGGTCTCGTTCGACGGCCGCTCGTCATCTGGTTGCTCGCGGCCCTCGCAGTCCCCGTACTGCTGACGGCTGTGCTGATTCCGGCGCGGGCCGGCACCACCGAGGACGATCTCCGCGAACGCACCACGGCCGCGTTGAAGGCGCGCGGTATCGAAGGCGGCTTCGTCGACTTCGACGGCCGGAACGCGCGGATCACCGTGCCGTCCGGAGCGGATCCGGCGGTGGTCCGGGAGGTCGTGTCCGGCGTCGACGGCGTACGGTCCGTCGAGCTCGTGAACGGGCAGGCCGGCGCAACGCCGACACCTGCGCCGACACCTGGTCCGACACCTGGTCCGACCAGTAGCAGTACGCCGGAGCGTTCCGACGTACCGGCGTTCGAGGTCGGGCGGACGGATCGGTCGATCCGGGTGCAGGCGCCGGTGCGGAGTCAGGCGGTCAAGGACGCGATCGCCGCCGAGGTGGAGCAGTTGCTCGGCGAGGGCCGTGAGTACGACGACCGCACCACGATCGACGCCGCGAACGGGCTCGCTGACGCGGCGACCTTGTCCGCGCTGCTGCGGGCGCTCGCGATCGGCGGCGGTGACGCCTCGGTGCGGTACGACGGGGAAACCGTGACGCTGTCCGGTGAGGTGCCGGACCAGGCGACCAAGGCGACCATCGGCCGGGCCGCCGCGGCCGCCGTACCGGGCGCGGTGATCGCGGACGAGCTGGCGCTGCCGGCAGCGCCGAAGAGCGCGGTCAGCGAGCCGTGCCGGACGTTCCCGAGCCGGCTGGCCGAGTTCAGCCGGCAGTACCCGATCAACTTCCTGTCCGGTACGTCGATCGTGAACAGCGCGTCGAAACCGGCCGTGGTGAAGGCCGCCGCCGTCCTCAAGTCGTGTACGACGGTGCGCGTCGAGGTGGCCGGGCACACCGACAACCTCGGCTCGACCGCGACCAGCCTGCCGCTGTCCGAGCGCCGGGCCGCCGCGCTGAAGGCCGAACTGGTGCGGCTCGGGGTCGGCGCGGAGCGGATCCTCGCGCACGGGTACGGCGAGGCGTTCCCGATCGCATCCAACGCCACCGGCGCCGGGCGGGTCGCGAACCGCCGCGCCGAGATCCGAGTAGTGCAGGGGAATTGAATGAGCTGGCTGATCGCCGAGACCTGGATTCTGCTGCTGGTCGCGTTCGTACTGGGCAGCGCGGCCGCCTGGCTGGTACACCGCCTCGTCCGCCACTCGGCCCGAGGGGCGCGCTGATGAGCTGGCTGCTGAGAGACAACTGGCTGGGCTCCGCCCTGGCGTTCCTGGTAGGCGCAGCCATCACCTGGCGCCTCCTGGACCGCCGCCGCCCCACCCCCGCAACCCCCACCCACCCGCCGGCGCGCACCACCCCTCAGCCATCACACCCGGCCCCGGCGCCCACACCAACAGCCGACCTCACCCAGCCGACCCCGGCGCCTGAGCCCACCCCCGCCCCGGCAACTCCCCCAGCAACTCCCCCAGCACCAGCGGCCCCGGCGAGTCCCGCAGGTCCTGCGGAGCCGGTTGAGCAGCCGGTGTTTTCGCAGTTGATGGGTGGGGAGCAGACGCTGTTCGACCACATCCAGCCGGCTGCTGACGTGATTCCGGACGCGCCCAACGACGTGCCAACTGGGCGGTACGGCGAGGGCTCGGCCGACGCCGTACCGCATCAGGGGCCGCCGGACGGGTTCACGATCAAGGGGAACGCGCAGTCGATGCTCTTCCACACCCCCGAATCGCCGTACTACGGCCGCACCAAGCCCGAGGTCTGGTTCCGCACGGAGGCCGACGCCGAGCGGGCCGGCTTCACCAAGTACACCCGCCGCCCGCGCAAGGCCGCGGACCCGCGCGACTGACCCGCGCGACCGACCCCTGGGAGACACGTTGCGACGTCAGCTTCACCTGCCCTACATCGTCGGCGAGGACGAGGACGGCACCTGGATCGCCGAGGCCGCACTCACCCCGGACATCTTCGTGTCCGGCGAGGGCGACACCCGCGAGTCCTCCCTCGAAGACCTCCGCGTCCAGATCGCCCGCGTAGTAGCCGAATCCGGCGCCCCCGAACAACTGACCGTCGACGTGGACGTCCCGGAGAACTGACCTGTCTCGGTCCTACGATTTCGACGACACCGAGTAACCAGGAGGCGGCCTTGCCCCGCGACATTCACGTGCCCTTCACCGTCGAGGAAGACCACGAGGACGGCGGCTGGGTCGCCCACGCCGCACTGACCCCCGATGCGTTCGCCAACGGCGAGGGCGAGACCCGTGAAGAGGCCATCGAGGACCTGAAGCAGGCCATCCTCGCGCTGGCCGACGTGGTCGGCGTACCCGAGCAACTGGTCGTGACTCTCCCGGACGACTGATGGCCAAGAAAAGACGTGACGCCGAGGCTGAACTGCGGGCGGCCGGCTACAAGCTCGTACCGGGAAACACGCGGGCCACGGGAAGAAACGCGGGCCGCGGGCGCGGCTGATCCACTCGAAGGAGATCCTGATGGGAACGGATGCCGAGGAGCCGTTGGAGCCGGACGCCGTGATTCTGCCGGGCGAAGGGCAGGAAGGGCGGAACGTCAATGCGGACGAGGCGTATCCGGGGCTGAAGTCGGTCAATGTGCGGGGGCTGCTGCGGCGGTACCAGCGTGGTGGCGGGCGTGGTGGTGCCGGCCAGCAGACCGGTAAACAGCGTGATGAGCGGTCGCCGCGGCGGTGAGTACGCCGCGGTAGGACGACCGCGCCGAAGCTCGTCGCGACGGCCGTCATCGAATCGCAGTACGACCGGATCGCGAGCCCTATTTGCTTGTACTGGCAAAGGGCCGCCAGACTGTGCGGAACGCCTTGCGGACCCGTCCGGCCGACGGCGTCACCACATCACCGCAGTACCCCCGGGAGTTGTCCGGGCTCAACGCACTGCCCTCCCCTTTTAGGTGCGCCCGAACGGGGTACGGGAACTTAGGTTCAGAGACACCTGATGGAGGTGAGCGTGACCGATATGCTGCCGGAGCAGCACCACGGACTGACGAAGAGTGACCCGCTGTGGTTCAAGCGGGCCGTCTTCTACGAGGTCCTCGTGCGGTCCTTCAAGGACTCCAACGCCGACGGCATCGGCGACCTGCAAGGCCTGACCGAGAAACTCGACTATCTCGAGTGGCTCGGTGTCGACTGTCTTTGGTTACCTCCGTTCTACCCGTCGCCGTTGCGCGACGGCGGCTACGACATCTCGCACTACACCGAGGTGATGCCGGAGATCGGGACGGTCGCCGACTTCGCGGAGTTCCTGCAGCAGGCACACGCCCGCGGCATCCGGGTGATCGTCGACTTCGTCATGAACCACACCTCGGACCAGCACCCCTGGTTCCAGGCGTCGCGGGAGGACCCCGAGGGTCCGTACGGCGACTTCTACGTGTGGTCGGACACCGACGAGAAGTACGCCGACGCGCGCATCATCTTCGTCGACACCGAGTCCTCGAACTGGACCTGGGACCCGGTCCGCGGCCAGTACTTCTGGCACCGGTTCTACTCGAACCAGCCGGACCTGAACTTCGAGAACCCGGCCGTCGGCGACGCGATGATCGAGGCGCTCAAGTTCTGGCTGGACCTGGGCGTCGACGGTTTCCGGCTGGACGCCGTGCCGTACCTGTTCGAGGTCGACGGCACGAACTGCGAGAACCTCCCGCGGACCCACGAGTTCCTCAAGCGGGTCCGCAAGGAGGTGGACGCGAACTACGAGGACCGTGTCCTGCTCTGCGAGGCGAACCAGTGGCCGGCCGACGTGGTCGAGTACTTCGGCGACCGGGACTCCGGCGGCGACGAGTGCCAGATGGCGTTCCACTTCCCGGTGATGCCGCGGATCTTCATGGGGGTACGCCGGGAGTCGCGGTTCCCGATCTCGGAGATCCTGGCGCAGACGCCGGAGATCCCGGACACCTGCCAGTGGGGCATCTTCCTGCGCAACCACGACGAGCTCACCCTCGAAATGGTCAGCGACGAAGAGCGCGACTACATGTGGGGCGAGTACGCGCAGGACCCGCGGATGAAGGCGAACATCGGTATCCGCCGCCGCCTCGCCCCGCTGCTGGACAACGACACCAACAAGATGGAGTTGTTCACCGCGCTGCTGCTCAGCCTGCCGGGCTCCCCGATCCTGTACTACGGCGACGAAATCGGTATGGGCGACAACATCTGGCTGGGCGACCGGGACGGCGTCCGCACCCCGATGCAGTGGTCCCCGGACCGCAACGCCTCGTTCTCGACCGCGACACCGGGCAAGCTCAGCCTGCCGGTGATCATGGACCCGGTCTACGGTTTCCAGGCGGTGAACGTCGAGGCCGAGATGGAGAACGCCTCGTCGCTGCTGCACTGGACCCGGCGGATGATCCAGACCCGCAAGCAGCACCCGTCGTTCGGTATGGGCACCTTCACGGACCTCGGCGGCTCCAACCCGAGCGTGCTGTCGTACGTCCGGGAGTTCGGCGACGACGTGGTGCTGTGCGTGAACAACCTGTCGAGGTTCCCGCAGCCGATCGAGCTGGACCTGCGGCAGTGGCAGGGCGTGGAGCCGATCGAACTTCTCGGCGGTGTGCACTTCCCCACGATCGGCGAGTTGCCCTACCTTCTGACCCTCGGCGCGCACGGTTTCTACTGGTTCCGGCTGCCGGTGACGAAGCCGGAAGCCCAGCCGGAAAAGCATGAGGAGAGCATTTAAGTGACTTCCCATCTGGACCAGGTCCAGTCCTTCTGCGCGAGCCAGAGGTGGTTCGGGGAGAAGGGACACGACGTTCACGTCGAAGCGGTGGCCACGTCGACGTGGCTGTCCGACGCGGACGCCTGGCCGGCGGTCCGGATCGGGTTCGTCTACTGTGCGGGGCCACCCGGGGCGGAATCCCCGATCCGGGTGTACCAGCTGCCGCTCAGCTACCACCGCGCCCCGGTCGAGAACCTCGGCCACGCGCTGGTCGGTGAGTGGACCGAACCGGACCTCGGCGACACCGAGGTCTGGGTGTACGACGCGCTGCACGACAAGGAAGCGACGCCGTACTGGCTGGACGGGCTCACGCACGGACGGCAGCTGGACGGGCTGGAGTTCCATCCCGTCCAGGCGCCGGAGGGATCGATCGAGGTACCGGAGGACGCGCAGTCGCTGGTGCTGACGGTCGAGCAGAGCAACACGTCGCTGGTGTTCGGCGACGTCGCGCTGCTGAAGGTGTTCCGCCGGCTCGAGCCCGGGAGCAACCCCGGGGTCGAGATCGAGTCGGCGCTCACCGAGGCCGGGTCCGACCTGGTCCCGGAGGTGCTGGGGTCCGCGCGGGGTCGGTGGCCGCGCGCGGGCGGCGGTACCGACAGCGGCGAGCTGGCGATGATGACGGCGTTCCAGAAGAACGCGACCGACGGCTGGACGTTCGCGACCTCGTCGGTGCGGGACCTGTACGCCGAGGCCGACCTGCACGCCGAGGAGGTCGGCGGTGACTTCGCCGCCGAGTCGCACCGGCTCGGCGCGAGTACGGCGCAGGTGCACTCGGAGCTGGCGAAGGCGCTCGGCACCGACGTGTGGGAGCCGGCGAAGCTGGTCGAGCACGCGGACGCGATGCGGCGCCGGCTCGACAAGGCCGCTGCCGCGATCCCGGAGCTCGCGCCGTACGCCGGCGGTCTGGCGCGGGCGTTCGACGCGCTGGCGGCGTACGACCAGCCGGTGACGGTGCAGCGGATCCACGGCGACTTCCATCTCGGTCAGGTGCTGCGCACGATCGACGGCTGGAAGCTCATCGACTTCGAGGGCGAGCCGGCGAAGTCGCTGGTCGAGCGGCGGGCGCTGGACACCGAGGTGAAGGACATCGCCGGGATGCTGCGCTCGTTCGACTACGCGGCCCGGTCGCTGCTGGCCGATCACCAGGGCGACCAGCAGATCGCGTACCGCGCGGCCGAGTGGACGACCCGTAACCAGCAGGCCTTCTGCGACGGGTACGCCGAGGTCGCGGGCGCCGACCCGCGCGAGCACGGCGTACTGCTGAACGCGTTCCTCGCCGACAAGGTGATCTACGAAGTCCTGTACGACGCCCGCAACCGCCCGAGCTGGCTGCCGATCCCGCTGGCGGCGGCCGCGCAGTTGGCCGAACAGTGATACCCCAAATCTCAACCAAGCAATCCTCTCGGGGCTGAGAATTACAGAGCGCTTGTGAACGCTCACTGCAATACTTTCGGGTATGTCGCCCGAGCCACCACAGTTAGAGGTCCTTGTCCTGGGGCCTCTGGCGGTCAGGCTCGGGGGCAATCCGGTCGCGGTCGACCGTCCGCTGGAGCGCGCGCTGCTGGTCCGGCTGGCGCTGGCGGGCGGGCTGTCCGTGCCGGACCACCGGTTGGCGACCGATCTGTGGGGCGACGTCGACCTGGCCCGCCCGACGGAGCGGTTGCGGGTGCTCGCGTCCCGTTTGCGCGGGGCGATCGACGCTCCTGAGGCGTTGGTCCGGGTCAACGGCGGGTACGCGCTTGCGGCCCGGCTGACCGACCTGAACGCAGCCCGTGGAGCAGCCGAGCAGATGCACGCGGCGGTGCGGTCCGGCGACCACCTCGCCGTACGTACGACGGCGCAGGCCGCACTCGCGCAGTGGCGGGGGCCGTCGCTGGCCGATCTGCGCACGGTCCCGTACGCCGTGACTGAGGCCGAGCAACTGGACGCGTGGCGGCTGGCGCTGCAGGTCGAGCGGCTGGACGCGGAACTCGCACTCGGACATGCCGCCGAGGCCGCGCGCGAGCTGGAGGCTCTGGCGGCTGAGAACCCCTTGCACGAACGGCTCTGGTGCCTGCTGGCTCTCTCGCTCTACCGCACCGGTCGGCAGGCCGACGCGCTGACGCGGCTGGCAACGCTGCGGGGCCGGCTGGCCGACGAGCTCGGTGTGGATCCCGCCCCGGACACTGCCGCGATGGAGCTGCGCCTGCTCCGCCAGGACCCGTCGCTGCTTCCCGAATCTGCCCTGCTTTCCCAGGCTGTCACGACGCCGGTGAAGGCTCCCGCGCTGCCGGCTCCGATGACCAGCTTCGTCGGGCGGCACAAGGAGCTGGCGTCGCTGGCAGAGCGGCTCGGTGAGCCCGGTCTGGTCACGTTGACGGGCGGTCCGGGGAGCGGGAAGTCCCGGCTCGCGTTCGAGGCTGCGCGGACGGTGGCAGGTCGCGGCGTACGGCTGGTCGAGTTGGCGCCGTTGCAGCGTGAGAGCGCCGTACTGGAAGCGATTGCGGGTGTCGATGCGGGCGGGCACGATCCGCTGGGTGCGGCCGCGGCGGCGCTGGACGGTTCGGTGCTCGTGCTCGACAACGCCGAGCACCTGGTCGAGCAGACGGCGGAGATCGTGGCCGCGTTGCTGAAGCGGGCGCCTGCGCTGACCGTCCTGGTCACGTCACAGCGGCCCTTGCAGCTGGCGAACGAGGAGGTCCGGCCGATGCGGCCGCTGGACCCGCTGGACGCCGCCCGGCTGTTCGGTGAACGGTCCGCCGCCGATGCGCAGGGAGCCGACCCGGAGCAGGTTGCGGCGATCTGTACGGCGGTCGACCGCTACCCGCTCGGTATCGAGCTGGCTGCTGGTCTCACGCGGACCCTGACCGTCCCACAGCTGGCCAAGCGGCTGGCCGACCGGATGCGGTTGCTGGTCGCCGGTGCGCGCGATGCGCAACTGCGGCACGTGAGTCTGGTCGCCGCACTGGACTGGAGTCATCAGCTCCTCAGTGACTCGGAGCGCGCCGTACTGCGCCGGATCGCGGTGTTCGCGGGCGGCTTCACCCTGGAAGCAGCAGAACAGGTCGCGACGGAGCCGCGTGACGTGGCACCGGCGCTCACCGAGCTGGCGGACCGGAGTCTGTTGACGGTGGAGGCCGTCAACGGGCGGCGGTTCCGGCTGCTGGAGACCGTGCGCGACTATGCGCTCGGAAAGCTCGAGGAGGCCGGCGAGACCGAGCTGGCGCGGACAGCGCAGCTGGAGTGGGCGGTCGGCTTCGTCGAGGCGGTCGGCCGCGCTGACGACGACTTCGCATCGGCCGAGTCCGTGGCCGAGGTCTTCGGCGAGTGGCCGAACCTGCTCGACGTACTGGACCGCGCCCCGGGGACGGACCGCGCGGTCGTCGGGCTGCGGCTGGCGCTCGCGCTGCACACGCCCTGGCTGATCCGCGGCATGTACGCCGAAGCCGCTCGCCACCTCGACGCGCTCGCGGATGCGCCCGGTGCGACCACGGCCGAGCGGGTCACGGCGCTGAGCAATCACGGTTTCGTGCTGACGATGTGCGGCCAGTTCGACCAGGCCGCGGAGTCGTTGACCGTGGCCGAGGCGCTCGCACGGACACAGGACGACGACACGCTCACGCTGACCGCCCTCTACTACCGCAGCATCGTGGAGATCGAACGCGGTCATCTCCGCGACGCCTTCACACCGTTGCTCGCAGGTCAGGCCCTGGCGCAGACGTCGCCGCAGCACGAGCGCAGGCTGTCGGCGTGCACGGACGCGCTCGGCACGCTGTACGTCTACACAGGCCAACCGGCCAAGGCGCTCGAGTGCTACGAGACGTGCATCGTCGCGGATCGCAAGTACGGCGACGAGCACGGACTCTCCCGCGGTCTCAGCAACCTGGCCGGCGCACTGGTCGGCCTGGAGCGGTACGACGACGCGTTGCAGGCGGCCACCGAGTCCGACCACTACGCGCGGCGGCTCGACGACCGGCAGATCCTGCCGCTCAACGACGTGATCCGCGGCCTGGTCGCGGTCGCCCGCGGAGATCTCGACGAGGGGGAGAAATTCCTGCGCTCCGCGGTCGAGTATGCGATCGCGGACGACACCGGCGTCACGCACGCGTACATCGACCTGGCCGACCTCCTGGTCCTGCAGGGCGAACTCGACGAAGCGGCCGGCCTCCTGGACGCGGTCTTCGCGGAAACCCCCGACCACAGCACGTCCTGGCTCGCCGCACGCGCAGTCGCGGCCGCCCTCGCACTCGCCCAAGGCAACCGCGCCCACGCCACCACCCTGGTCACCGAAACCACCACCTCCTACACCAAAACCGGCTTCGCCTGGCCCCGCTACAGCACCCGCCTCGACACCGTTCGCGCTGCTTTGAGCGATTGAGTTTGTGTACTTCGGGACTCGACGGGTACGGGGTTGCGGTGAATGGCGTAGGGATCGGGCAGGATGGGACTTATGGGAGAGCGTGAAGCTTTTGAGGAGCCGGTGGTGGCGGCTGACGTGCCTGTGGTGACAGCGGTTTCGGTGGATCGGACCGATCTCGAACGACTGGTCGCCGGCACGTTCCACGATCCTCATCAGGTGCTCGGCCCACATCTCGGGGACCACGGCGTCACCGTCCGCGCGCTGCGCCCGTACGCGAACAGCGTGACGGTGCTGTACGACGACCAGCGGCTCGAGCTCCGGCACGAGTACGACGGGATCTGGGTCGGCGTACTCGATATCGACAAGGTCCCGGACTACCGTCTCGAGGTCACCTACACCGACGGTCCCGCGACCGAGGTCGACGACCCGTACCGGTACCTCCCGTCGCTCGGCGAGGTGGATCTGCACCTGATCGGCGAGGGCCGCCACGAGCAGCTGTGGACCGTGCTCGGCGCCCACGTCCGGCGGTACGAGGGCCCGGGCGGCGCCGTGACCGGTACGTCGTTCGCGGTCTGGGCCCCGAACGCGCAGGGCATCCGGCTGACCGCGGACTTCAACTTCTGGGACGGGCGCGCGCATCCGCTGCGGTCGCTCGGCGGCTCCGGTGTGTGGGAGCTGTTCGTGCCCGGCGTCGGCCCCGGCACGCGGTACAAGTTCGACATCTGCGGCCGTGACGGCGTCTGGCGGCAGAAGGCCGACCCGATGGCGAACCTGGCCGAGACTCCCCCGGCGAACGCGTCCGTCGTGCACGAGTCGACGTACGAGTGGAGCGACGCGGACTGGCTGTCCCAGCGCGCCGACGCGCAGGCCTACGCCGAGCCGATGAGCGTGTACGAGGTGCATCTCGGCTCGTGGCGCAAGGGCAGGTCGTACCGCGAGCTGGCCGACGAGCTCGTTGCCTATGTCAACGACATGGGCTTCACGCATGTCGAGTTCATGCCGGTGATGGAGCACCCGTTCGGCGGTTCGTGGGGCTATCAGGTCACGTCGTACTTCGCGCCGACGTCGCGGTTCGGCGACCCGGACGACTTCAAGCACCTCGTCGACAGGCTGCACCAGGCGGGGATCGGCGTACTGGTCGACTGGGTGCCGGCGCACTTCCCGAAGGACGCGTGGGCGCTGGCCCGGTTCGACGGGACGCCGCTGTACGAGCACCCGGACCCACGGCGCGGCGAGCAGCCCGACTGGGGCACGCTGGTGTTCGACTTCGGCCGTCCGCAGGTGCGGAACTTCCTGGTCGCGAACGCGCTCTACTGGGCCGAGGAGTTCCACATCGACGGCCTGCGGGTGGACGCGGTCGCCTCGATGCTCTACCTGGACTACTCGCGCCAAGAGGGTCAATGGGTGCCGAACCAGTTCGGCGGCCGCGAGAACCTGGAGGCGGTGTCGTTCCTGCAGGAGATGAACGCGACGCTCTACAAGCGGGTCCCGGGCGTGATCACGGTCGCGGAGGAGTCGACGTCCTGGCCGGGTGTCACCCGCGCAACGCATCTCGGCGGTCTCGGGTTCGGCTTCAAGTGGAACATGGGCTGGATGAACGACTCGCTCCGCTACCTGGAGCACGAGCCGGTGCACCGGCAGTACCACCACCACGAGCTGACGTTCTCGATGATGTACGCGTACTCCGAGAACTTCGTCCTCCCGCTGTCCCACGACGAGGTCGTGCACGGCAAGGGGTCGCTGCTGCGGAAGATGCCGGGTGACCGCTGGCAGCAGCTCGCGAACCTCCGCGCGTACCTGGCGATGATGTGGGCGCACCCGGGTAAGCAGCTGCTCTTCATGGGCTGCGAGTTCGGCCAGGAGTCGGAGTGGTCGGAGAAGGGCGAGCTGGACTGGTGGCTGCTGGAGCACAGCGACCACAAGGGCCTGCAGGACCTGATCCGCGACCTGAACCGGGTCTACAAGGACAACCCGGCGTTCTGGCGGACGGACCACGACGCGGAGAAGTTCAGCTGGATCGATGCGAACGACGCCGGCAACAACGTGTTCTCGTTCGTTCGGTACGGCGAGGAGGGCGAGCCGACCGTGGCGTGTATCGCGAACTTCTCCGCGATCCCGCACCACGGCTACCGCCTCGGCCTGCCGTACGCCGGTCGCTGGGAGGAGGTCGTCAACACCGACGCCAACTCGTACGGCGGATCCGGTGTCGGCAACTTCGGCGCGGTGGAGGCCAACGGCACACCCTGGCACGGGATGGACAGCAGTGCCGAGCTGTCCGTGCCACCCCTGGCGACGGTGTACCTGCGCTTCACCGGGTAGCGTTCACGGCGTGACCGCCGTGGAACCGCTGTCAGATGGTGACCTGACGCTGCGCCCTGCGCAGCCGAACGGGCAGGTGACGACGTTCACCGTCGAGTACAGGGCCCCGGGCGACACCATGGGGACCATCGAGGTGCGCCGGACCACGCCTGGGGCCGCTCTGGTCGTCTGGTCGCTCGAAGGCGGCCCAGGAGTCGCAGAGCAGGCCATGCGACTCGTAACGGAGTACGCCTTCGGTGAGCTCGGGCTCGAGCGGCTGCAGGTCGAGGTGGACCCGGAGCTGCATTCGTCGGCCCGGATCGCGATCCGCTCCGGGTTCCGGCGTGAAGGCATCCTGCGCGGCGCCGCACTCGTCGAGGGGGAGCGCCGGGACGTCGCCATCTACGGCATGCGCACCGACGACCCGCGCCCGAACACCGTGACTGGCTGGACGGCGTTGATGGACTCGACGCTGCCCAAGAAGCGCGTGATCGCGCACGTCGTCGTCCGCGACACCGGTGGACGGGTGCTGCTGTGCCAGGTCAGCTACAAGAACGACCTGGAGCTGCCGGGCGGGGTGGTCGAGCCGGACGAGGACCCGGCGACCGGCGCGGCCCGCGAGATGGAGGAGGAGCTCGGTACGGCGCTCCCGCTGCTCGGCGTACTGGCGATCGACTGGCTGCCGCGCTGGGAGGGCTGGGGCGACGCTGTCGAGATCCTGTACGACGGCGGCGTGCACGACCCGTCGCTGATCGACCGGTTGCAGCCGGACGGATTCGAGATCCGCGGCGTCTCGTGGCACCCGCCGGACAAACTGGCCGGACTGGTGTCACCGCTCAACGCGCGCCGCCTCCCGATGCTCCTGGCCGCGCCGGACCAACTGCACAACCTCAGGAACGGCGCTCCGATCACCTCGTGAGCTGATTGGCGCACCACAGCTTTGTCCGGCACGTACGCCGCGCGCTCTCCTGTCCGATGTGCGGTCGGCGATCAACCCGATCCGGGATCAGGGAACAGGCAATGGTGGGTAGGCACCTGGTATTACCTATCCCCAGTCACCATTGCCTGTTCCCGGTCCCCAGTGCGTGTTACCGGTTGCCGCTATCCGCCGGGTGCATCGAGTCGTGGGTTTCGGCGGAGCCCGCGACGGTGAGTTGTGTCGTCGGAGCGGGTGAGCTGTCTTGTTGGGAAAGAAACCGCCGTCACGATCTGCAACTTTGATTCCCCGCTGTTCGGCTGCCCACCCACGACCTCCCCGCGGGCACGACTTCCCCGGGGTGCAGGGCTCCCCAAACCGGTTTGGGAAGGATCACATGCCGTTTTCGGGGTGCGGGACTCCCCGAACTGGTTTGGGGAGCCAAGCAGCCACGGGGATTGCGGGGGCGCGGCGGCGCGGGGGCGCGGCGGCGCGGCGGCGCGACAGGTAGAGCACCGGTGAGACGCCGTACGCGCGGGCGCGATCACGCTCAGGTGTACTACCCAGTCACGCGACACGTCCTGTCGAGAACGCGCACTCAACCGCCCGCGCCGGCACCAACCACCCACACAGCCCTTAGTCGTCGCGGTAGTTATCTCGTGAGCTGGTTGATGCACCAGGTGTAGTGGCCGTCGCCGGCGTTCTCGTCGTAGATGGTGGCGGTGATGACGGCGTACGCCCTCCGGTACAGCCGCATCCGCTCCCGATCGTGCCCGAGTTCCTCGAACCGGGCCGTGAGCCGGTCGTCGAGCCGGCGCGCGTCGGGCGAGTACATGTCGAAGAACCCGGCCGCCAGCGACGCCTCGAACGTGCTGTCCCCTGCGGTCGACAGGAACCCCCAGTCCAGCACCGCCGCGACCCGCTGACCGTCCATCAGCACGTTGGGCGGACAGATATCCCCGTGCACAACACTCAACCGGTCGCCGATCTGTGTCAGGCCGTCCAGCACGTCCTCCAACAGTTCAGGGAAACCGGCGACGTCACGCTCCAGGTAGACAATCGAGGCTTCGGCGCGACGACGTACCAGTCCCGCCAGACTCTCGCCCCACGACCCCTCCCAGAACGGCTGACCCAGCACTGGCATCGCATCGTGCGCCGGCCCCGGCCGCACCTCGCGCAGCGCCTCGACCACGGAAACGAACGCGTCCAGCGCAACGTCTTCCGCCAGGCCGGCCTCGGACAGCGGTACGCCGGTCAGCTTGTCCTCGACGCTGACCGCCAGCCCGTCCTCGCTCGCGGAGATCTCGCGGATCCGCGGCGTCCGGAACGGCAGCTCCGGCAGCGCGTCGAGGAACGCCTTCAACGGCCGGACGTCCTCCGGCCGGCGATCGAACCAGACCTTCCGCACGGTGCCGTCGCCGAGGTCGTAGACGGCCCCTTCCATCCCCTGCCCGATGAGTTCCACCGGGCCGACCCTAGCGAACGAAGCGAATCGTCAACGGGTAGCGGTAGTCGTTCCCACCGGACGCGGCGACCGTCGCGAGGATGATCACCACGAGCGCCGCGATGGCGCCGATCACGATCAGCGGTACGACGATCAGCACCCCGAGACCGAACGTGATGAAGATCAGCACGGCCCCGAGCGCCGAGTAGATCAGCAGCGAGATCTGGAAGTTCAGCGACTCCACCGCGTGCCGCCGTACGAAGTCCGAGCGGTCCCGGAAGACCAGCCAGATGATCAGCGGGCACAGGAAGCCCATCGCCAGCCAGGCGGCGATCAGCACACCGATGTGCGCGACCATCGCCCACGTACGTTCTTCGGAGCCTGACAGCGGCGTGCTCATAGTCCAGTCAAGCACACCGATTCCCTTTCGCGGTGTCCTCGGTCAGTACCGGTGACAGACCTGCAACGAAAGGGACGCACGATGGCGAGCAAGGAGTCGGATGCGGTACGGCGGCACTGGGCCACGAACCGGAAGGCCGCCGAGGAGAACCGCCAGGACGGCGATCAGGAGCTGGCCGATCACCGCTGGGCCGAGCTGACGACCGAACCGGCGGACGTGGACTATCTGGCGGTACCCGGACGCCGGGCGCAGTGGATCGTGCCGCATGGCGCCGCAGCCGACCGGGCGCTGCTGTGTCTGCACGGCGGCGGCTTCGTCGGCGGATCGCAGTACTCGCACCGGAAGCTGTTCGCGCACCTCGCCCGAGCGGTCGGCGTACGGGCGCTGGTCTTCGACTATCCGCTGGCACCCGATCACCCACATCCGGCCCAGGTCGACGACGCGGTCGACACGTACCGCTGGCTGCTCGATCAGGGCATCGCGCCCGAGCACATCCTGTTCACCGGCGACTCGGCCGGCGGCGGGCTGACGATCACCACGCAGCTCCGCGCCCGCTCGGTCGGCCTGCCACTGCCCGCCGGTGCGATGCCGTTCTCTCCGTGGGTGGATTTCGAGGCCACAGGAGCGTCGTACGACGAGAACCGGGACCGCGACGCGTTCTTCCACCGGGACCTTGTGCGCGGACTCGCCTGGATCTTCCTCGGACCGGACGGCTCACCGCGCGACCCGTTCGTGAACCCGCTGTACGGCGACCTGACCGGGCTCGGACCGATCTACATCCAGGTCGGCGGAGACGAAGTACTGCTGGACGACGCGCAGCAGCTCGCGGCGGGCGCGGAGAAGGCCGGGGTCGAGGTGGAGCTGGACGTGTTCCCGGAGATGCAGCACACGTTCCAGATGGCGGCCGGGCGCGCGCCGGAGGCTGACGACGCGATCCGGCGGATGGGACGCTTTGCCCGGCGGGTGCTGGAGTTGGAGACGCGATGACTCAGGGAGCTGTGATGAGCGAGTTCGGCCTGACCGAGCCGTTCCGCAAGGAGTTGCTGGCGCACTGCTACCGGATGCTCGCGTCCGTCCACGAGGCCGAGGATGCGGTGCAGGAGACGTACCTGCGCGCTTGGCGGTCGTGGTCTTCCTTCGAGGGACGCTCGTCCTTGCGGGTCTGGCTGTACCGCATCGCGACCAACGTGTGCTTGACCGCGATCGAACAACGCGGCCGCCGCGCGCTCCCGTCCGGCCTCGGAGCACCCGCGACCGACCTCAGTCCCGGCGTGCCGCCGGACGATCCGGCGGTGCGGTTCGTGGAGCCGATCGCCGAGACCCTGGTGATACCTGCGCCGACGGCGGGGTCGACGGCGTCGTCGGATCCGGCGGCGATCGTCACGCTGCGGGAGAGTCTGCGGCTGGCCTTGATCGCCGCCTTGCAGTACCTGCCGCCGAAGCAGCGCGCCGTACTGATCCTGCGAGAGGTCCTCGCCTTCCCGGCCGCAGAGGTCGCCACCATGCTCGACACCTCGGTCGCGGCCGTGAAGAGCACCCTCCAGCGCGCCCGTGCCAACCTGGATTCCACGGTTCCGGGCGAGGTCTCGGCGCCGACCGATCCCGAATCGCTAGCGCTGCTGGACGACTACATCGCCGGCTTCGAGAACGCCGACACCGCCGCCCTGGAACGTGCTCTCCGCGCCGACGCCGCGATCGAGATGGTCGGTACGACGACCTGGTTCAACGGTCGCGTGATGTGCCTGCAGCTCCTCGCCTCCGCGGTCGGCGCACCGGGCGACTGGCGGATGATCCCGATCATCGCGAACGGCCAGCCCGCGGTGGGCGCCTACTTCAAGGGCGACCCGTACGGAGTCGCCGTCCTCACGCCGACCCCCACCGGCCTGTCCCACATCCACGTCTTCAGCGACCCCGAGCTGGTGCCGTACTTCGGCCTGCCTAAAGTTCCTGCACCGTGAGCCGCGCGCGGCGGCTCGTGCTGACGAGCGCCAACGCCAGTACGACGAGACCCATCGCGAGCGTCGGCCACCAGACGATGTGCTCGGCGCGGACGAACCGCCGCGGATCGGTCGTCGCGGTGGCGCCGACGATCGATCCGGCGATCGCGACACCGAGCGACGTACCGGTCTGCCGGCCGACCGAGGCCAGCGAACCGGCCAGGCCGGCCATCGATGCGGGCATCCCGGACACCGCCGAATTCGCGATCGGCGGATTGATGGTGCCGAGGAAGATGCCGAAGAACAGGAAGACCGCGAGTACGGCGAGCAGCGGGGTGGACGCTTGGATCGTGAGCGAGGCGAGTGCTCCGAGCGTCAGCGCCGTACCTGCGACGACCAACGGCAGGCGTGGGCCGCGCGAGCCGACGACCCGGCCGGTCAGCGGTGAGAGGACGCAGATCAGGAGACCGACGGGCAGCAGGCACAGGCCGGCCTTCAGGGCGGACAGGTGCCGAACGCTCTGCAGGTAGAGCGTGGTGACGAAGAGGAACGCGCCGAACCCGGTGTAGGCGAACATCGCGATCACCACGGCCGAGCTGAACGGGACGCTGCGGAACAGGCGGAGCTCGAGCAACGGCTCCGCGCGGCGGCGTTCGTACGCGATCAGGAGGACCGCGGCGACAGCGGCCGCGGCGATCAGCGGCGTCCGCAGGCCGTTCGTCTCGATGATCGCGGACACGACGCTGCCGAGCAGGACGACGACCAGGAGCTGGCCGATCGGGTCGAAGCGGCGGCCGTGGGCGGCGCGGGACTCGGGGACGTACAGGCTGGTGAAGATCACCGCGAGGACGACGATCGGCAGGTTCACCCAGAAGATCGAACGCCAGCCGAGACCGTCGACAAGCGCACCGCCGAGGATCGGGCCGAGGACGAGCGAGAGGCCGGCGGTCGCGCCGAAGATGCCGATCGCGCGGGCCCGTTCGGCGCGCTCCGGGAACACCGTCACCACGATCGCCATCGCGACCGGGTTGAGCAGCGTGCCGCCGACCGCCTGGACGGCGCGGGCGGCGATCAGCGTCTCGATGGTCGGAGCGAGGCTGCAGAGCAACGAGCCGAGGCCGAAGACGGTCAGCCCGAGGCGGAACATGCGCTTGCGGCCGTACCGGTCCGCCGTGGAGCCGGCCAGCAGCAGGAAGCTCGCCAGCACCAGCGTGTAGGCGTCGACTGTCCACTGCAGGCCGGCCGTCGAGGCGCCGAGATCGTCGCGGATCGCGGGCAGCGCCATGTTCACGATCGAGACGTCCATCACCGAGATCAGCAGGCTCGCGCAGCAGATCGCGAGGACGGCGTACCGGCGGACCGTGACCGATTCCTGGAGTGTGGTCATGGAACAACGCTAGGATTTAGAGCGTGCTCGAAGTCAATGAACGCGGGATCAGCATCTCCGAAGCCGCCGAACGCACCGGCGTCAGCGTCCACACGCTGCGGTACTACGAGCGCGCCGGCCTGGTCGTCACCACTGTCGACCGCACCGCCGGCGGGCGCCGCCGGTATCGGCAGATCGACCTGGACTGGATCAAGATCTGCACCAGGTTCCGCGCCACCGGCATGCCGATCCGCACCATCCGCCGGTACGCCGAACTCGTCACCGCCGGCCGCGGCAACGAGAAGGACCGGCTCGAACTCCTCGAGACCCACCGCGCCGAGATCCTCACCCAACTGGCCCAACTCACCGAAAGCCTCGAACTGATCGACCACAAGATCGACGTCTACCGAGGCCGCCTGCAGGCAGGCGACGCCGACCAACTCTGGGCCCCTCGCGCCTAGCCCACAGTCCCCTCACCGCCCCCACCCGGCCCCACCTCAAAGGTCACCCCCCGAGCTCACCGCAACCGGCGCCCCGAACCAGCGCTCCTTGACGCCCCCGCTCCTCCCCAAACCAGTTTGGGGAGTCCTGCCCTCCCGAATCAGGCAGTCCGGCTCCCCAGTTCACCCGACAGCAGGCCTCCAGATCCACCACCACGCCGGTCAACCAACCCAACGTTTCTTGCCGAGGTACTAGCGGTTCAGGTTGGTGAGGCGGGTGGTGAGGAAGCGGCGTTCGGTTTCGTTGGCGGTCAGGCGGATCGCCTGCTCGTAGGCCTCGGCTGCTTGCCCGGGGCGGTCGAGGCGGGTGAGGACATCCGCCCGGGTCGCGGGGAGGTACGCGTACGTCGCGAGAGCGGGCTCCTTGCTCAAGGCATCCAATTCGACCAGGACCGCCTCCAGGTCGGCCCCAGGCACCAGGCTGCGCGCCGCCACCCGATTGAGGGCGACAATCGGCGTAGGCCAGCTCACCATCATCGCGTCGTACATCCGGACCACCTGCCCCCAGTCCGTCTTCTCCCATGACGGCGCTGTCACATGGAGCCCGGCTACAGCCGCCTGCAACGCGAACCGCCCATGCCCGCGCTGCAATGCCGCGGTCGCCCGCGAGACGCCCTCGGCCAACAGCTTCACGTCCCACCGCGATCGATCCTGGTCTGCCAGGAGGACGAGTTCACCGTCCCCACTGACCCGCGCATCACCCCGCGCTTCGGTCATCAACAGCAGTCCTAGCAGTGCTAGCGGTTCCGGCTCGTCCGGCATCAAACGCTCCAGCATGCGCGCCAGTTCGATCGCCCGCCCGGTCAGATCGGTCCGCGTCAGCTCCACCCCCGTGGCGACGTACCCCGCCGTATAGACCAGATGTACGACGGTCAGCACCACATCCATCCGCGCCGGCAACTCGTGATCCGCCGGAATGCGATACGGAATCCCGGCCGCCGCGATCTTCTTCTTCGCCCGGGTGATCCGCGCGGCCGCCGTCGCCTCGCCGATCAGCAGCACGGCGGCGACCTCCCGCGTGGTCAACCCGCAGATCAGCCGCAAGGTCAACGCCACCTGCGACTCCCGCGCCAACGCCGGGTGGCAGCACGTGAACACCAGCCGCAACGGATCGGTCGGCTGCTCGGTGTCGTGGGGCTGCTCGTCGTCGGGTTGCTCCACCAGCAGCGGCAGTTTCCGCCGCAGGTTCGTCTCCCGCCGCAGCCGGTCCAGCGCCAACCGCCGAGCGACCGTCGTCAGCCACCCACCCGGATTGTCCGGGATCCCGTCCGGCCAGGTACGCAGCGCCTGGACGAACGCGTCCTGCGTGCAGTCCTCCGCGAGATCCAGGTCCCGCGTCAGCCGGACCACCGACGACAGCACCGTCGACCAGCTCTCGCGATGCGCCCGGTCCACCACCCGCGCGACCTCGACTGCTTCGCTCACCAGCTCCCCTATGTCCATAACCGCTGCGGCACCCCCAGCTCGACAGAGGTACGCCGACGGGACGGAGCGCCGGCGTACCAGGGTCGAACGGCCTGATCGGACCGATCCGTGCGCGCTCGCCGGTCAGGCCGGCGGCGCGGCGTCCTCGGAGGTCGGCATCACCGGGCGGACCTCGATGTTGCCGGACGGGCAGAGCTTGGCCAGCTCGAGCGCCTGGTCGAGGTCGCGGGCCTCGATCACGTAGAACCCGCCGAGCGCCTCCCGCGTCTCGATGAACGGCCCGTCGGTGACCAGCGGCTCGGCGCCCTCGCGGTTCTTCACCGTGCTCGCCGTACTGGACCGCTCGAGCGCCTCCCCGCCGAGGATCCGCGCCCCGGCCTTCTCCACCGCCGCCGTGAACTCGCCGTGCAACTTCATCGCCTGCTGCCACTCGTCGCGCGTCAGGTTGTCGTACCACTCCTCGCTGTCGAACAGCAGGAACATGTACTGCGCCATCTCGGGCTCCCTCGTCTAGGGCTTCTACTTGGACATCTTGCTGACGATCGTCGCGACACGGAATCGACAACACCCGGAAAGAATTTTCATTACCGTGGGGTACATGGAGCACCTCGACGTCCTGATCGTCGGCGCGGGCCTGTCCGGGATCGGCGCGGCGTACCGGATCCAGACCCGGTGCCCGGACCGCACGTACGCCGTACTGGAGGGCCGCGACGCGCTCGGCGGCACCTGGGACCTGTTCCGGTATCCGGGGGTGCGGTCGGACTCCGACATGTTCACGCTCGGCTTCCCGTTCCACCCGTGGAAGGCGGCGAAGGCGATCGCGGACGGGCCGTCGATCCTCGACTACCTGCACGAGACCGCGGCGACGTACGGGATCGACAAGCACATCCGCTTCGGTCAACGCGTCGCCCGCGCCTCGTGGTCGTCGGCGGACGCGGTGTGGACCGTGGAGACGGGCGACACGACGTACACCTGCTCGTTCCTCTACGTGTGCAGCGGGTACTACGACTACGACTCGGGGTACGTCGTCGACTTCGACGGAAAGAGTGATTTCCAGGGGCGGATCGTGCACCCGCAGCACTGGCCTGACCAGTTGGACTATTCCGACCAGCGTGTCGTGGTGATCGGCAGCGGCGCCACCGCGGTGACGCTGGTGCCGGCGATGGCGGGTACGGCGGAGCATGTGACGATGCTGCAGCGGTCGCCGAGCTACGTCGCCTCCCGGCCGGCCCACGACGCGCTGTCGGACCGCATCCGCGCCGTACTGCCCGAGAAACTCGCGCACCGGGTGATCCGCGGGAAGAACGTCGTCGCGAGCACCGCGGTCTACAACGCGTTCCGGAAATGGCCCGCACACGCCGCCTGGCTGTTGAACAGCGCCGTGGCGAAGCAACTGCCGGAGTCGGTCCCGGTCGATCCGCACTTCACGCCGCGGTACAAGCCGTGGGATCAGCGACTGTGCCTGGTCCCGGACGCGGACCTGTTCAAGGCGCTGCGCAACGGGTCGGCGTCGGTGGTGACCGACGAGATCGACCGGTTCACGCCGACCGGGCTGCGGCTGCGGTCCGGGCGCGAACTGGAGGCCGATCTGGTGGTCACCGCGACCGGCCTCCGCATGGTTGCGCTCGGCAACATCCAGGTGACCGTCGACGGGCGGCCGGTCGCGCCGCACGACACGTTCGTCTACAAGGGCATGATGCTGAGCGGCGTACCGAACCTCGCCTGGTGCATTGGGTATACCAACAATTCGTGGACGTTGCGCTCGGACCTCACCTCGCAGTACGTGTGCCGGCTGCTCAACCACCTCGCCGCAACCGGCACCCGTATCTGCCTGCCCGACGTCGACCCCTCCGAGTACGACGCCCCGCCCCGCCCGGTCGTCGACCTGTCCTCCGGCTACATCCGCCGCGCCGCCCAGATCCTCCCCCGCCAGGGCGCCCAGGGCCCGTGGCGCCTCCGCCAGAACTACCCCCGCGACCTCATCACCCTCCGCTACCACCGCGTCGACGACGGCGTCATGCAGTTCAGCTAACGGACGGGTCAGCTAGGGACGGGCACCGGCGGCTGCAGACCGACGTACGTGGCGGCGGGGCGGATGATCTTGGGGTCGGTGGACTGTTCCAGGATGTTGGCGGACCAGCCGATGATGCGGCTGACCGCGAACGTCGGCGTGAACATCGCGCGCGGGATACCGCACAGCTCCATCACGACGCCCGCGTAGAACTCGACGTTGGCGTACAGGTTCCGGCCCGGCTTCAGCTCGGCGAGGACGTCGACGATGCGCTGCTCGACGGTCGTCGCGAAATCGACGAGGTCGCCGCCGATGCCGCGGGCGATATCGCGCAGCATCAGCGAACGCGGGTCCTCCGTGCGGTACACCGCGTGCCCGAAGCCCATGATCCGGTCGCCGGCCGACACCTTCGCGCGCACCCAGTCGTCGATGCGGTCCGGCGTACCGATCTCGTCCAGGCTCGCGAGAGCACGATCCGGCGCACCGCCGTGCAGCGGGCCTGAGAACGCGCCGATCGCACCCGCGACCGCGGCCACCACGTCCGCACCGGTCGACGCGATGACGCGGGCGGTGAAGGTCGAAGCGTTGAAGCCGTGGTCGACGGTCGAGACCAGGTAGTGCTCGATCGCGGCGGCGTGGACGGCGGTGGGTTCGGCGCCGGTCACCAGGTAGAGCCAGTTCTCGGCCGCCGAGAGGTCAGCGCGGGGCTCGAGCGGCTGCTGTCCTTCGCGGAGCCGGTACAGGGCCGCGAGGATGGTTGGCGTCACTGCGCAGACCAGCATCGCGTCGGCCTTGCGGCGGGCCTGGTCGACGTCCCACAGCTTCGGGAGACCACGAACAGCTGCCAGGAGCGACAGGGCCGTGCGGAGACCGGCGAGCGGGTTGAACGTCGCACCGGCGGTCGCGATCGCCGGGAGGACCGCGCTGACCTCGTCGGGGAGGACGCGCAGCGGGGCGAGCTCGGCGACGAACCGGGCGCGCTCGGCGGCGGTCGGGAGGTGGCCCTCGAACATCAGGTACCAGACGTCTTCGAGGGTCTTGGACTTGGCGAGGTCGATCGCCGAGTACTCGCGGTAGTGGTAGAAACCCTCGTCGCCGCGGACGTCGCCGAGGGTCGTCTCGGTGACGACGACGTTGCGCAGGCCAGGCGGAACATTGATCGTTGTTGACATATCTTCAGAGTTGACAGGCGATCAATGGTTGTCAATATTGATCCAGTCAACATGGATGATGCGAGGAGCGGGAAATGCCGTCCGAAGGTGATGAGAATTACCTGACCACCGCCGAGGTGGCGCGCCGTCTGCAGGTCAAGCCGGCGACGGTCTACGCCTACGTCAGCCGCGGCCTCCTCACCAGCGTCCGGGCCCGCGGCCGCCGCGGCAGCCTCTTCCCCGCCGCGGACGTCGAGCGCCTGGCCGCCCGCTCGGTCGAACACTCCGGCGTAGTAGAACGCATCGAATCCGAACTGACCCTTCTCCAGAACGACAACCTCTACTACCGAGGCCACTCCGCCCAGTCCCTGGCCACCACCGCCACCCTCCCCCAGGTAGCAAACCTCCTCTGGACCGGCCAACCCCCAACAGATCCAGGGCTGGAAGAGGACATGTTCGCGGTCGAGCGGGAGGGGGTGGGGTTGGCTCGGGCGGCTATGGAGGTGGTGCCGGCGGGGGCGCGTTTGACGGACCGGTTGCGGGTGGCGGTCGCCGTACTGGGGGCTGCGGATCCGTTGCGGTTCGATCTGTCGGCGACTTCGGTGACGGCCGCGGCGGGAAAGCTGATCGGGACTCTGGTCGCGGCACTCCCGGGGCCGATCGTCACACGGACGACGCTGGGCGGGAAGCTCTGGCCGAAGCTCTCGGACGCAGAACCACACCCGGAAATCCTCGATGCAGCGCTCATCCTGCTAGCCGACCACGGCCTAGCTGTCTCCACCGTCGCCGCCAGGGTCGCAGCCAGCGCCCGCGCGAACCTGTACGCCGTCATCTCGGCAGGACTCGGCGCACTCGATGGCCAGTACCACGGCGCCGCCCCGACCCTCGCGTACGAGTTCCTGGACCGAGCGAAACAAGACCCGTTGAAGGCGTTGTCGGACCAGTTGCGCTCCGGCGAACCGATCCCCGGCTTCGGCCACCGCATCTACCAGCACCGCGACCCACGCGCCGACGTACTCCTCGAACTCCTCGGCGACCACCCGATCGTCAGCACGATCCACGCGATCGCCGACCGGACGCCGGCCTTCCCCAACAGCGATCTCGCGCTCGCCGCCGTCATGCACGCCTACAACTTCCGCCCCGACGCCGGCGACGCGCTCTTCGCCCTCGCCCGCATGATCGGCTGGACCGCCCACGCCCTCGAGGAATACGCCGCCCCCGCCCTCCGCTTCCGAACCCTGGGCATCTACACCGGCCAACCCACCTGACCCGACCCACCGACCCACCGACCCACCGACCCACCGACCCACCGACCCACCGACCCACCGACCGAGACTTGCCTGTTCACCTGGAGGGTTGCCCACTCAGAATCTCGAGGGGCAACCCACCACCTCAGTGGGCAACCACCGCGGGACTACTTCGCGGTGAGCTTGATGAGGGTTGCGGCGCCTGGCGCGAGGGAGACGGGCACCGGGGCGACGCGTTGGGGAAGGTACTTCTGGCGGGACGGTTCGAAGACGCCGATTGAGCCGACTGTCTGCTGGTTCACGCCCACGACCGCTCGGGCTCGCGTGCTGTGGGAGCGGTTGGCGATCAGTAGCCAGCGGTCGGTTGATGTGGTGTCGCGGGAGCGGAAGGTGCCGACTACTACCGGGTTGCCGGTGATTGACGGAACCAGGTTGGTCGGGGTGAAGGCGACGGTTCCGTTCGGGAGTGGGGTTTCGTTGGCGTGTTCGACGGTTTCGGAGACGAGGGGCTTGAGTTCGCGGCCTACCTGGTGGAGCCAGGTGGTGTTGATCTGTTTTGCCGCGTAGTAGCGCGATGTCCGTTGGCCGTCGACGGTGATCAGCGCCGGCCCGAAGCCTTCGCCGCGGGCGGCTTCGGGGGTCCAGTAGGTGAAGTACTGGATGCCTTTCGCGCCGTACGCGAGGCTGATGTTGACCTGCCAGAGCAGCTCGGCCGCGGTCGGTTCGCGATGGTTGTTGTAGGCAAGCGTCTGGATGAACACCCAGGACGGGATGTCGCCGTGCAGCGCGGCGTCCCGGACGATCGCCCAGTTGTGGAAGTAGTTCGCGTCCTCGCGGCCCTCGGAGAGCAGCGGGTACCGGTCGAAGGAGATCAGCGACGGCTTCACCACGTCGACGAAGCCGCGGTAGTACGACGCGTCGTCGGACGGGAACAGGTTGATGTACGGCAGCAGTTGCGGCGCCAGTTCGCGGGAGATCGACAGCGCCTTCGCCAGCGTCGCGAACCAGCCCGCGCCGGGTTCGTCGTAGAAGTTGAAACCGGCCAGTGAGGAGTACGGCCCGTACGCGTCGCGGGCCCGGACGTAGAGGGCACCGGCCTCGGCCGGGGTGACGCTGAGGAAGTCCGACGGGGTGTCGGAGATCGAGAACCAGCGGGACATGTTGCGGATCTGGATGTCGTCCGAGATCAGCATCTTCAGGCCGGCGTCGCGGGCGAGCCCGAGCTGGTACTGGAAGATGTTGCCGTCGCCGGCGTAGTTGCCGGAGATCACGAAGTCGAACCCGGCGTTCTTGATCTCGGCGAACCGGTCCGCCGTACTCGCGTACGGGTGCGGCGGCCAGAACAACCCGATCGGGAAGTCGGCCCCGCCCGTCAACGGCAACGTGTCCGGAGACGGTACGGCGACCGCGGCCGAACCCACCGCACCCGATCCGGTGGCGGCAGAGGCGGTGGTGGCAGAGGCGGTGGTGGCGGACGCGGCGGTGAGGGCCGTGGCGCCGGCGCCGAGGAGCAGCGTGCGACGGGTGGGGCCGAAGCTCTGGTGCGGACTCTGCATGTCTCTCCTTCGAAAGGCGGTCGAACGGAGTGGTGAGGGTGATTCAGGAGCGCTGCCGATGCGTCGACACCGCATCGGCGGTCGCGTCGAAAGCCTGTTCCGCCAGGGGATAGTCGCGTTGCGCGACGCCGAGGTAGAGCGCGTCCAGAACGATCATCTGGGCGTGCCGTCCGGACAGTCCTCCGGTACGGAATGTGACGTCGCGGGCCGCGGTGACCAGGACGATGTCCGCCGCCCGCGCCAGCGGCGACCGGGGATAGTTGGTGATGGCAACAGTCGTCGCCCCCTGCCGGCCGGACCGGGCCATCGGCTCCAGGACCTCGATCGTCTCGCCGCTGTGCGAGATCCCGATCGCGACGTCGCCGGTGCCGAGCAGCGCGGAGCTGGCCAGCGCGGTGTGTACGTCGCTCCAGGTGCTCGCGCCGCGCCCGATCCGGTGCAGCCGCAACCGCAGGTCCTCGGCGACGGACGCCGATCCCGCCACGGCGTACAGGTCGATCCGCCGCGCGTCCGAGATCGCCCGGACGGCGCGTCCGAGCGCGTCGACGTCGAGCGCCGCGACGGTGTCCTCGAGCGCTCGGGTGTCGGCCCGCAGCAGGGTCCGGAGTACCTCGTCCAGCGAGTCGTCCGGTCCTACCTCGGAGCCGGTCCCCCGCTCCCAGCTCGGACTGGTCCGACCACTCTCGGCCGCCAGCGTCAGCCGCAGCTCGGCGTACCCGGACAGGCCGAGGGCAAGGCAGAACCGGGTGACGCTCGGCAGCGAGGTACCGCAGCGGGCCGCCAGCTGGCCGATCGTCGACGAGGCGACCTCCGCCGGGTCACGAAGTACCTCGGTGGCGATCCGCGCCTGCGCCGGGCTGAGCGCCGGCAGCAGGCCGTGGATCCGGGACTCGAGACTCGGCGGCGGCGACTCGACAGCGCTCATGTAAAGAATTCTCAGAGCAGATCAACAACAATTACAAGAATTCACACTGTCCGATTCCGGCCAAGAACCCAGTGCACTGGTCAGACCAGTAGCGCCTAGAACAGCGCAGCCATCAGCCGGCGGCGGGCCTTGACGACTCGTTCGTCGTCCGCGCCGACGACCTCGAAGAGTTCGAGCAGATGCAGCCGTACGGCGTTCCGTTCGTCCCCAGCGGTCGCCTGGACCGTGGAGATCAGGCGCGCGAACGCGTCGTCGACATGCCCGCCCATCAGGTCCACGTCGGCCACCAGCAGCTGCGCCTCGACGTCGGTCGGGTTGTCGGCCGCGCGCGTCCGGACATCGGCCGGCACGTCCTGCGTACGCTTCACCAGCTGCACGCGGGCCAGCCCCGACTTCGCCTCGGCGTCGTTCGGCGTCTCCTTCAGCAGCTCCTCGTACGCCGCGATCGCGCCGTCCAGATCGCCCGCGCCAACCGCGTTCTCGGCCTTCTCGTACCGCGGGTTCGGTGCGTCCTCCTCGGGAGCAGGCCCCTCGGCGGCCGGCCCGACGGGTTCGGCGCGCCCGGTGATCCCGTTCGCGACCGCGACCGTGAGCAGCTGGTCGAGGTACTGCCGGACCTCCGGCTCGCCGAGGACGCCCTGGAACAGCGGCACCGGCTGACCCCGCAGGATCGCGATCACGGTCGGCACTGCCTGGACGCCGAACGCCTGGGCGACCTGTGGGTTCGCGTCGACGTCGATCCGGGCCAGCAGGAACTTCCCGGCGTACTCGGTCGACAGCTGGGCCAGCACCGCACCGAGCGCGCTCGAGCCCTGCGACCGCGGCGAGTACAGCTCGACGACGACCGGGGCCTGGAGCGAGCGCTCGATGACGTCGGCCTGGAAGTTGGCCTCGCCGACCTCCAGCACGTACGCACCCGCGGCACCGCCGCCACCACCTGCTGGAGCACCCGGAGCGCTCGGCGCACCGGCCGGTTTACGGAGGGACGACAGGTCGACCGCCCCGGGACGGGAGAAGTTGGACTGGCTCACCACTGTCCTCGCATTCCGTGCATACTCCGTACGTTCACAGGTCCATCCTCTACGACGCGGCCGACTTGCGCTGCGCCCGGGTCACCATCAGGAGCCTCGCGAGGCCCGCCCGGGTCCCCGCGACCGCCAGCCGGTCCCCTACCTGGACCTGTCGCTCGGACTCCGGGCTCCACTCCCAGGGACCCTGCAGATCCTGGCGTGCGAGCACCCGCAGTCCTTCGGCCTCGTTCAGCTCGCCGAGTCGCCGGCCGTCGGCGACCGACCCGGGCTCGACGGTCACCTCGGTCAGCAGCAGCACGCGGCGACCGGCGGGGATCGTCACCTGCTTGCGCCGGTTCGCGACCGCGGCGGCGACCGCGGGCGCCACCAGCATCGACACCGACCGGCTGTGGCCGAGGCCCAGCCGCCGCTCGACGCGCTGCGCGAGGTCGTGGTCGAACATCCGCATCGTGATCCGGGCGTCCGGGTTGAGGTCCCGGGCCACCATCGCCGACTCCAGGTTGGTGATGTCGCCGTCGGTGATCGCGAGCACCGACTGACAGCGCTGCACGCCGGCCGACCGCAGCGTCTCCTCGTTGCTGCTGTCCCCGATCACCACCGGGATCTTCAGCCGGTGCGCGACCTGGATTCCGGGCGCGTCCTCGTCCTGGTCGACGCCGACGACCGCGACGCCGCGCTCGGTGAGGATCTCCAGCACCCGCGCGCCGACCGTACCGAGACCGCAGACCACCACGTGGTTGCGCGGCCGGCCCCGCACCCCGCCGATGATCCGCGACAGCCGCGCGCCGATCAGCGAGTCGACCACGACCGCGGTCAGCAACGCCATCAGCACGATCCCGGTCAGCTGCACCAGGACCGCCGCGACCTTCACCCACGGGTCGGCGTCGGAGAACGCGTTGTCCTCGATCCCCGCCGAGGTGACCGCACCGGCCGCCATGTACACCGCCCGCCACCACTCGACCCCACCGACGAAGTGAATGACCGCCGTACCGGCCGCGACCAGGAACGCCATCACCGCGGCGATCTTCCGGACCCGGCTGTCGAGAATGTCGCGGAGCGCCACGAACCAGCCCGCCGGCCGGACGTCGCGGCTGCGCCAGATCGCCCGTAAACCGGTGCCGAGCACGATGTCACCGTCCGGGTCGGAGCTGGCCAGCGGCAACAGTTGCGGCGTTGCGGACGAGGTCGTGTCCGCGAGCACCGTCAGGTGCGGCTCGCGGATCAGGTCGGCCTGTCCGACGACCACGCGCTGACCGCCGAGCTCCATCCAGGTCAGCTCGTCGTCCTCCAGCGCGTCCGAGACGAACGCGGGCGCGGCGAGCGACGGCCCGTTGATCACCACGCAGTCGCCGAGCAGACTGTTCAGCTGTTTGCTGAGCCGCGGATTCACCATCTGTACGACGATCCGCAGGTCCCTGTCCATGTCCCGCGCCGTCAGCGCGGTGTGCACGTTGTGGACGTCGTCGGTGTCCAGCAGGACCAGTGCGCGCGCGGTGGACGGCGTACCGTCGTCGGCCGCGTCGACCCCGGCCCGCCGGAGCAACGACTCGCTGATCACCCGTGCGCCCATCACGGTCGCGCCGAGCTCACCGATCCGGTCGTAGTGCCGGGAGGCGGGGTTGACGATCGCAGTCACCCGTTCGCCCGAGCTCACCAGCTCGGTGACCACCCGCAGCATCGTGCGGTCCGAACCGCAGACCACCACGCGCCGTCCGTCCGGCGCCCCGGCCGCCCCCGGGGCCTCGCGCCCGGACGGTGGCGGCTCCTCAGAATCGGGCGGGCTCTCGGTACTCTCCCCACTGTTCCCGAAGAACGTGACAGATTTCCCCCATCGTGGCCTCCGCACGCACTGCCTCCAGCATGGGCTCGATCAGGTTGCCAGTGCCGCTGGCCGCCTCCACCAGAGCCGACAGCGTACGCCGTACCCGGTCCTCGTCGCGGTGTGCCTTGCGTTCGGCAAGCACGCGGCACTGTTCGACCTCGACCTCGTGCGAGACCCGGAGGATCTCCAGCTCCCCGGAGACGGTGTCGGTGAGCGTGTTGACGCCGACGATCTTCTTCTCGCTCTTCTCGAGCTTCTGTTGGTACTCGAACGCCGCGTCGGCGATCTCGGCCATGAACCAGCCGTCCTCGATCCCGCGCAGGATGCCGCCGGTCATCGTCTCGTCCGGGCTCATCTCCTTGATCCGCGCGAAGATCTGCTCGGCCTCGGCCTCGATGGCATCGGTCAGCGCCTCGACGTACCAGGAACCACCGAGCGGGTCGGCGACGTTCGTGATGCCGATCTCCTCCATCAGCACCGACTGGGTCCGCAGCGCGATCTCGGCCGACTCCTCACTCGGCAGCGCCAGCGTCTCGTCGAGCGCGTTCGTGTGCAGCGAGTTCGTCCCGCCGAGTACGGCGGCCAGCGCCTCGACAGCCGTTCGTACGACGTTGTTGTACGGCTGCTGCGCCGTCAGCGACACCCCGGCCGTCTGCGTGTGGAACCGCAGCCACTGGGCCTTCTCAGTACGAGCGCCGTACACGTCCCGCAGCCAGCGTGCCCAGATCCGGCGGGCGGCGCGGAACTTCGCGATCTCCTCGAAGAAGTCCAGGTGGCTGTCGAAGAAGAACGACAGGCCGGGCGCGAAGACGTCGACGTCGAGCCCGCGGGACAGCCCGAGCTCGACGTACCCGAAACCGTCGGCGAGCGTGTAGGCGAGCTCCTGCGCGGCGGTCGAGCCGGCCTCGCGGATGTGGTACCCCGAGACGCTCAGCGGCTTGTACGCCGGGATCGTGGTCGCGCAGTACTCCATCAGGTCGCCGATCAGGCGCAGGTGCGGCTCCGGCGGGAACAGCCACTCCTTCTGCGCGATGTACTCCTTGAAGATGTCGGTCTGCAGGGTCCCGTTCAGCTGGGAGATGTCCGCGCCCTGGCGCTCAGCGGCGACCAGGTACATGCAGAACGCGGGCACGGCCGGGCCGGAAATCGTCATCGACGTGGTGACGTCCTGGAGCGGGATGTCCTTGAACAGCCGGTCCATGTCGGTCGCGGAGTCGATCGCGACGCCGCAGTGCCCGACCTCGCCGAGCGACTTCGGGTCGTCGGAGTCGCGACCCATCAGCGTCGGCATGTCGAACGCGACGGACAGGCCGCCGCCTCCGCCGTTCAGGATCATCTGGTAGCGCTCGTTGGTCTGCTCCGCGTTCCCGAAACCGGCGAACTGGCGGATCGTCCAGGTGCGGCCGCGGTACCCGGTCGCGTACAGCCCGCGGGTGAACGGGAACTCCCCCGGCCAGCCGATCCGCTCCATCCGCGGGTCGGCGACGCCCTCGGGCGGCCCGTAGACCGGCGCGACCTCGGTGCCGGACAGCGTGGTGAAGTCCGCCTCCCGCTTGCGTGCGGCGTCGTACCGCTGCTGCCACCGGCTGCGACCGGCCGCGATCTGCTCGGCATCCATCAGTCAGACCTCCTAGGGGTGGTCCCAAAATACTAGGACGTCCAACTATTTCCAAGACGGCGCCTAGCCGGCCAACCTGAGCCCGCGCCGACGGGACTGCTCGCGGGGGTCCGGGACGGGCGCGGCCTCCAGGAGGCGGACCGTGTACGGGTCCTGGGGATCGCGGAGGACCGACTCGCGGTCGCCCTGCTCGACCAGGCGGCCCTGGCTCATCACGGCGACGCGGTCGCAGACCTGGTCGACCACGGCGAGGTCGTGGCTGATGAACAGGCACGCGAAGTGCAGCCGGTCCTGAAGTGAGCGGAGCAGCTCCAGCACGGTGGCCTGCACCGAGACGTCGAGGGCGGACGTCGGCTCGTCCGCGATCAGCAGCCCGGGATCGAGCGAGATCGCCCGCGCGATCGACACCCGCTGGCGCTGACCGCCGGACAGTTCGTGCGGGTACCGCCCGGCCCAGGCGCCTGGCAGTTCGACACTGTCGAGCAGCTCCTCGACCCGGCGACGGAGCTCGGCGCCCCGGACACCGCGATGGACGGCGAGCGGCTCACCGACGGACTGCCCGATGGTGCCGCGCGGGTTCAGCGAACCGGCCGGGTTCTGGAACACGACGCCGATCCGGGCGCGGGTCTTGCGGAGGTCCGACGCCGACGCCGAGGTCAGCGCCTGTCCGGCGACGTGGACCTCGCCCGACGTGATCGGTGCGAGCCCGAGCACCGCCTTGCCGATCGTGGACTTCCCGGATCCGGACTCACCGACCAGGCCCACGATCTCGCCGGGGTTGAGCCCGAGACTCACCTCCTCGACCGCACGCACCGTCCGGCCGCGGCGACCGCGGTACTCGACCACGAGCTCGTCGATCCGCAGCGCCGGTACCTCCTGGTCCGCCACCGGGTCCGACTCCCGCGCACCGCCCCGCGGCACCGCGTCCAGCAGCGTCCGCGTGTACTCCTGCGTCGGGTGGTCGAACAGCTCGTGGACCTCGGCCGTCTCCACCACCGACCCCTTGCGCATCACGACGACCCGGTCGGCCACGTCCGCGACCACGCCCATGTCGTGGGTGATGATCATGATCGCGCCGGAGATCTTCGACCGCATCGCGAGCAGTACGTCGAGCACTTCCTGCTGCACGGTCACGTCCAGGGCCGTGGTCGGCTCGTCGGCGATCAGGAGCTCCGGGTCGCAGGCCAGCGCGATCGCGATCATCACCCGCTGGCACTGCCCGCCGGACAGCTGGTGCGGGTAGTACTTCAGCCGGTTGCCGGGGATCTCGACCATCCGCAGCAACTCGATCGCCCGCTCCCGCGCTGCGGACCGCGACAGCGACGGCTGGTGGGTGCGGATCATCTCGACCAGTTGCGCCCCGATCGTGAACACCGGGTCGAGCGCCCCGGACGGATCCTGGAAGATCATCGCGATCCGCCGGCCGCGGAGCGCGGTGAGTTCGGCCCGCGACATCGCCAGTACGTCGGCACCACCGAAGCTGATCCGCCCGCCGGCGCGGGCGTTCGAGGGCAGCAGTCCTAGCGCTGCTAGCGCCGTGACGCTCTTCCCGGAACCCGACTCGCCCACGACCGCGAGCACCTCGCCGGGACGCACCCCGAAGCTGACCCCGTCGACCGCGCGCTGCGTCGTACCGCCGACGGTGAAGTCGACCGTCAGCTCCTCGAACCGCAGGACGTCGGTCATTCCTTCTCCCCGGCTTCGAGCTTGTCGCGATGTTCCTGCCAGTCCGCGAGCATCTTCTTGTGGTACGACGCCAGCCACTCGAAGTAGTTGCGCGCGTTCCGCAGCCGCTTCGCCACACCGGGCATCCCCTCGGGGAGTTCGGCGAGCATGTCGTCGAACAGCCGCTGCTGTTTGCCGAGGGACCGCCGCTCCCCCGCCAGGAAGCTCCCCCAGACGTCGTCCTCGACCTTGAAGTAGTGGTTGCGATCGCCCGGTACGGCGTGCCGCACGATGAACCCGAGATCGATCAGCCGCCGGGTCGCGCTCGAGATCGAGCCCGCGCTCGCCGACAACGCCCGGGTCAGTTCGGCCGAGGCGACGTACGGCTTGTTGCTCACCATCAGGTAGCCCAGCACGCGCCCCTCCATCCGCGGCGAGCCTGCCAGCTCTCTTAGCAGGGCGAACTGCTCGACGAAGTCCGCGCGGCGCGAGTCCTCCTCCCACGCGTCGTCAGGCATCGTCTCGTCACTCATCCCGACCTCCTACGGCGGCTCCCACGACGGCTCCCGCGATCTGCGCCGTACGGCGTGCCCGGAACGCGTCGACCGGCCAGCGCGAGCTCCCGCCGTACCGGACCAGCGACGGCCGGCCGGCCTCGTCGTCGGACCAGGTGAATTCCACCTTCTCGCCGATCGACCCGAATCCGGCCGAAGGTACGACGGCCAGCGTGTTCTCGTCGACGACCTGGAGCTCTTCGTAGCTGTCCACCGGATCCGGTGCGGCCGGGAAGAACGCGACCAGGCGCCCGCCGAGCAGCGCGATGCTGATCACGCCCATCAGGTTCGCGAAGTCGCCGCAGAACCGCCGGGCGTCGATGTCGCTCGGCACCTGGGTACCGGCCGGCGGCTCGGCGGCGAGGTTCAGCAGCTTGACCACACCGGTGGCCAGCGCGCCCGCCGGCCCGCCGATGCAGTTGGTGAGCACCGATACGACGACCTGCTCGGTGGGGTCGATGAAGGTCCGGGTGATGTGCCCCGGGTACCCGCCGCTGTGCCCGACCAGCCGACGGCCGCCGATCGTCACGATGTCCATGCCGAGCCCGTACCGCCCGATCTCGCGACCGTTGGCGTTCACCAGGCTCTCGTCCCGCTGCAGCATCCGCTTGCTCGCGTCGCCGATCAACTGGTCCGCGCCGAAGAAGTGCGCGGCCCCGTAGACGGCCAGGTCCTCGGCGGTCGAGTAGAACCCGGTCGCGGCCGCCATCGCGCGGGTGTCCACGTGCGGGATGAGTTCGCGTACGTCGTTCCCGTCGAGCAGCCCGGTGTGACCGCCGGCGTACTCACCGGCGCGCGCACGCTCCCACTCGGCGCCGGTGTTGGTCAGTCCCAGCCGGTCCACGATGTTCGCCGCGACGTAATCGCCGTACGACGATCCGCTCGCGGACTCGATCACCAGGCCGAGCAGCGAGTAGCCGATGTTCGTGTACTTGAAGTACTCGTTGCGCTCGAACACCTGGCCGGCGGATCGGCACAGCTCGATGAGTGCGTCCCGGTCCGGGAACGGATCCATCAGCTGCCAGTAGTCCTTGTCCACCCCGTCCCGGATCACGCCCGCTTGGTGACCGAGCAACTCCCGCACGGTGACCGGCGCCAACGCGCTCCCGGTCAGTTCGGGGACATGCGCATCGATCGGGTCGTCCAGCCGGACCTTGCCCTGTTCGGCCAGTTGCAGGATCGAGGTCGCCGTGAAGGTCTTGCTGTGCGACGCGATCCGGAACAGGTGGTCCGTGCGCAGCGGCGTACCGGCGACCTCGTCGCTGTGGCCGAGGGCGGTCGAGAGGACGAGTTCGTCGCCGACCCGGATCGCCGCCTGGACTCCCGGCGTGCGCAGGTAGCGGCGCTGGTACTCCAGCCAGCTCTCGATGGCCGGTGCGGCTTCCCGGGCGATGTGGATGTCGTAGGACAAGGCGGCGTCCGTTCTGTCAGAGGTGGTCATTCAGGAGCGTCCCTTCGGGTTCACCGCGTCGCGGAGCACGTCGCCGAGGGTGATCAGGCTCAGTACCGTCGCGGCGAGGAAGATCGCCGGGTAGATCAGTGTGTGCGGCGCCTGCTGGAAACGCGACTGCGCGGTGGCGAGTTGCAGGCCCCACGAGATCGACGGCGCCCGCAGGCCGAGGCCGAGGAAGGTCAGCGTCGACTCGGCCACGATCACGCCGCCGACGGTCAGGGTGGCGACCGCGAGCACCGGGCCGACCGCGTTCGGCAGCACGTAGTGGGACAGGATCCGGGTGGTCGGGAACCCCATCGCCTTCGCGGCCTGGACGTACTCCGCGTCCCTCGTCGCGCGGACGGTCGTACGCACCATCCTGGCCAGGGTCGGCCAGGAGAACACCGCGAGGACGAGCGACACCGACAGGACCGAGCGCTTGCCGAGGCTGTTCAGTACGACGATCGCGCCGAGCAGGAACGGGAAGCCGAGGAACACGTCGGTCAGCCGGGCCAGGATCGAGTCCGCCCAGCCGCCGACGTACCCGGCGACCGTTCCGACGCCGACGGCGATGACCAGAGCGATCAACGTGCACACCAGGCCGACGGACAGCGACGCGCGGGCGCCGTGGACGACGTTCGCGTAGACGTCGCAGCCCTGGAGGTCCTGGCCGAACGGATGGCCGGGTGACGACGGGCGCGCGCTGGCGGAGATGTCGCAGGCGCGCGGGTCGGCGCTGCTGAACAGCTGCGGGACGATCGCCATCAGGAGCAGAACCGCTAGCACCGCCAGCGGCAGCCAGAAGAGCACGCGGCGGCGGACGGTCGCCCAGACGCCGCGGCGCGCGATGACGTCCTCGTCGACGGTCTGAAGGAGCACTGCGTCAGTCATGGCGGATCCTCGGGTCGAGGAGGGAGTTGAGCAGGTCGACGACGAGGCTGGTCAGCAGGAAGATCATGATCAGCGCGGTCGCGATGCCGACCACCGTCGGCCCTTCGTGCACCCGGATCGACTCGAACAGCAACTGCCCGACACCCGGCAGGTTGAAGATGCCTTCGGTCACGACCGCCCCACCGAGCAACGCGCCCAGGTCGATCGCGAGATACGTCAGCACCGGGATCGCCGAGTTGCGCAGTACGTGCACGCCAATGACCCGACGCCTGCTGAGGCCCTTCGCCCACAGGGCGCGGACGAAGTCGGAGCTCATCGTGTCGACCACGCTGCCCCGGGTCAGCCGCGCGACCGCGGCCAGCCCGTAGATCGCGAGAACCGTTGCCGGCAGCAAGTACGACGTCGGCCAGCCGTCCGATACGCCCGCGATCGGCAGCAGCGACAGCTTCACACCGAACACCAGCTGCGCCGTCACCGCCATCACGAAGATCGGCACCGACGCGATCAGGATCGTCAGGATCAGCACCCCGCGGTCGATCCAGGTGTTCTTCCGCAGGCCGGCGACCAGACCGAGGCCGACACCGATCACCACCTGGATCACCCAGGCCGTCAGCGCGAGCCGGATCGTCACCGGCCAGCGGCTCGCCAGCCGCTCGGCCACCGACCGGCCGCGGAAGTCGACGCCCAGGTCGCCGGTGAGCAGGTGACCGAGATAGCGCAGGTACTGCGACCAGAGCGGATCGTTGAGGTGGTACAGATTCCGGATTCGCTCGACCACCGCCGGCGACAGCGGCTGATCACCGCCGAGACTGGAGATCGGGTCACCGGGTAGCGCGAAGACGGCCGCGTAGATGGCGAACGTGACGCCGAAGAACACCAGCACCAGTTCGATCAGCCGCCGGATCGTGAACCGCGCCATCAGTCCGCCCGCCTTCGTACCGCGTCGAGCAGTGCGAGCGCGGCGGCGTACTGCACTCCGACCAGATCCTTGATCGGGATCGTCCGCAGCTGCGTGTCGAGTTCCGCGGCCTCGTCCTGCCAGCCGCGGTACAGCTCGCGTAAGCGCTTCGCAGGTGCGTGGATCGCGGCCGCGGCGCCGCCACGGGCGATCTCGCCCTCGACGGCGCGAACCAGCATCCCGCCGTACCGGAGCCGGAACATCCGGTTGACGTCGGGCAGGCCGAACGCTTCCGCGACGGTCGCGCGCCGGCCCGGGTCGATCCCGGCCGCTCGCCGCCGATCCCGCTCCGGACGCCGGAACAGGTACGGCAGGAACGCGCCGATCCCCCGGACCAGCTGCGAGTCGTCCGAGAGGTACGGCCGTACCTGCTGGAAGATCTCGTCCATCGCCCGCAGGTTCTGCTCGAGTTCGTCGGCCGCGTCCGCGAGCACCTGCCGGTACGACGCCTCCGTCGGCGACTCGTCGTCCGCCGCCGGGTGCGTCCAGTACGGCAGCTCGGCGATCAGCGTGACGGTGCCGTGCCGCTCGGCGTACGCCGCCGACGAAGCACCCGATCCGTTGGGTGTCGGCAGTCCCAGCCGTTCGGCGTAGTCGTACGTGGCCTTGGCCGAGATCATCTCGTACACCGCCGGACCGAGCGGGCGTGCCACCGGCGTCTCGGGCTCGCCGAGGTCGAGCGGCAACCCGAAGGACGCCGCCACCTGGTGCAGTTCGTCGACGTACCCGTCGAGCTCCTGCGTGACGTAGTAGTAGACGCCGCCGAGCTCGGTGTTGTGCAGCGAGACGGCGATGATCGGTTGCAGCTCGTCGATCACCCGCATCAGGGCGAGCGTCTCGGGCAGCACCTGGTCGAAGTACGCATCCTTGTACTGGAACGGGAACGACCACTCGACCTGCTCGGCCGGGGCAGGCCGGTGGAAATGCGCGCTGTAGTGGACCCGGGTGAACGGGCCGTCGAACCAGCCCTCGTTCAGGCGGGTGCCGTCGGGGTCGATGCAGCCGATGATGTTCCAGCGGCACGTCGCCCGCAGCTCCGGATCGGCGCACAGGTCCTCGGCCAGCTGGATCGCGGTCCAGAACCCGATCGGTTCGTTCGGATGGACGCCGGCGTACACCAGGGCCTGGTCGGGGCCGTCGCCGATCGAGTGCATCGTGATCGGGTCGCCGAGTCTCGACGTACCGATCCTTCTCCTGGTCACCAGGTCGGGGTGCCGGTCGGTCAGGGTGTCCAGGCGCGCGGTGATCTCGTCGACGCCCGGAAAGTGGGTCAGATCGGGGACGCGGTGGGCCCGCTCCAGGATCGCCTGGAGCGGGCCGGCCGGGGCAGCCGCCATCAGTTGTCCGCCAGCGTGGTGTTCTCGAGTTCGAGGCTGCCCGCGCCTTCGGCCAGCTTGGCGATCCGGTCCGAGGTCGCGTACGTGTACTTCTCGAAGAACATCGGCGGCGCCGGGAAGTCCTTCAGGATCGCCTTCTGTACGTCGACGTACCCCGCGATCGCCTTCTGCGGGTCGACCTGCGCGTCCGCCTTCGCGAGCAGCTGCTCGACCTGCGGGGTGTAGTAGGGGATGCAGTTCACGCAGCCGCCGGCCTTCGTGTAGAAGGAGCGGAGGGTGTTCTGCTGACTGGCGTAGAGGGCGCCCCAGCGGGAGAAGTACGGGCCGCTCAGCTTCTTGTCGTTGCGCAGCTTCTGGAACTCGGGGAAGTCGGTGGTCGGCGTCGCGGTGACGTCCTTGATCCCGAGGTTCTGCCGCAGCTGGTTGGCGTAGGCGTTGTAGAGGTCGTCCAGACCCGAACCGCCCGGGTAGCGGATCTCCATCGTGCCGCTGAAGCCGCCCGCCTCGGCCAGGAGCTGCTTGGCCTTGGCCGGGTTGAACGTGCACAGCTCGCCGCACAGGTCCTTCGGCGTCCCGGGCTCTCCCGGCGGCGTCAGCGCCGTCGCGGGCTCCCAGATGCCGCCGTAGATCACGTTGCTCACGGCCTGCCGGTCGATCGCCATCGAGATCGCCTGCCGCACCCGGATGTCCTGGTAGCGCTTGTCCCACAACGGCAGACCGAGGTAGTTCATGCCCAGGCCCTGGAAGACGTACGCGCGGTCGCCGAAGTCCTTCTTCACCTGCGCCATCCGGGCCGCCGGGACGAACAGGATGTCGGTGTTCCCGGCCTGTACGTCGGTGTAGGCCGTCGTCATGTCCGTGTACGGCTTGAACACGATCTCGTCGACCGTGGGCTTCGGGCCCTGGTAGGCGTCGTACCGCTTGACCGTCATCGGCTCGTTCTCGGTGTAGCCGCCGACCATCTGGAACGGCCCGTTGCCGATCGGCTGCTTGCCGAAGGCATCGAAGTCCTTGTACGCCGCTTCCGGCAGCGGGAAGAACCCGCTCTGCGCCTGCGACAGCTGCACCGGGAACTGACCGTCCGGGCTCTTCAGCGTGACCGTGAAGGTCAGGTCGTCGACGACCTTGAGGCCGGACAGCTGCGTCGTGGTGGGCTTGCCCTTGGCCGGGTTGAGGGCGTCGTACCCGGCGATGTTGACCAGCTGGCCGCTGTTCTCCCAGGCGTTCGGGCCGTACGCGACCGTGCTCCACGCCTTCACGTAGCTCTCGGCGGTGACCTTCTCACCGTTGTGGAAGGTCCAGCCCGGGCGCAGCTTGACGGTCCAGTGCACGGCGTCGGTCGACTTCACCGACTCGGCGTTCAGGTAGGTCAGCGATCCGTCGCTCTTCACGAAGGTCAGGCTCGAGAACAGCTCCTTGACCTGGGCGAACGCGATCGTCTGGCGACCGGGGTTGAGGGTCACCGGGTCGGAGACGGCGTACGAGATCGACTTGGTCGCGCCGTCGGAGGACCCGGAACCGCCGCCGCCGGAGCAGCCGGCCAGGGCCACGGTGGCGGCGAGGAGAACAGCGGCAGCACGCTTCATGAGGTCCTCCAGGGACGTGTGCCGGCCTGCAGGGGTGGCCGACTCGTCTCCGATCCTGGACGTTCATCCCACGAACTGGCAATAGGGAAACTTGGGAAGTTTCAGTAGGAAATGAACTTTTAGCGTGGGCGTAACACAGGATCCCGCGGTCAGGAGTGGGTCAGTTGAAGTCGCCGGCGTTGTGCCGGAGGGGTTCCAGGACGGACCAGAGCATCTTCAGCTGGTCGTCGGTGAGGCCGGACAGGGCGAAGTCGGCGGCGACCAGGTCGGCGGTGGCGCGTTCGACCAGCTCACGGCCCTCGGGAGTGATCTCGCAGAGCACCGCGCGGCCGTCGTCCGGGTGCGGCGTCCGGGTCACCAGCCCGGCCGCCTCGAGCCTGCGGACGATCGAGGTCACCGAGGTCGGGTGCACCTGCAGCCGCTCCCCCATCTTTCCCAGCGGCAGCGACCCGCGCCGGGAGAAGGTCAGCAGCACCAAGGCCTCGAACCGGGCGAACGTCAGCCCGTGCTTGCGGAGGATCTCGTCCAGCTCGTTGATCACGATCTGCTGCGCCCGCATCAGCGACGTCACGGCCCGCATCTGCTCGACGGCGCCCCACCGCCGCCCCCACTGCCGCGACGCCTCGTCGATCGGATCGAACGGCAACGCCCTCTTCCTGGCCATGAGCGGAACCTTAACCCCACACTGATCTGACCATGTCGAAGCTCAGAGATTCCGACTTCCCCTCGCTCGGGACGGACGCGCCCGCGGAGCAGCTGATCAGCATTCGTTTTCGCTGGTACGCCGCGCAGGCCCGGCGGGCCCGTATCTGGTACCGGGCGCTCGGGACCGTGCAACTCGTCGCCGCCCTGGTGATCGCGATCTCGGTGGCCATCAAGGCGCCCGTCTGGCTCGCGCCGTCGCTCGGTGGCGTGATCGCGCTGGCCGAGGGAATCCGGACGTTGTTCGGGTTCAAGGACTCGTATCCGACGTACACGCGGACCGCGCAGGAACTGCGGAACGAGGCCTGGCTCTACTCGCAGCAGGCCGGCCGGTACGCCAAGGCCGGCGAGCCGGTGAAGTTGCTCGCCGAGCGCGTGGTCGAGATCAGCTACTCCGAGACCCAGGACTGGGAGGCGGCCTTGAAGGCGCGGAGCGTCTGAAACTGTCGGCAGGCTCTGGCAGGGTGCGGACATGAGATCTCTGGAGCATCTGCGGGCCGAGAGCGCGCGACTCGGCGAGGTCGCGCGGACCGGGCTCGACGCGGCCGTGCCCAGTTGCCCGGGATGGACGGTGGACGACGTGGTCCGGCACGTCGCGATGGTGTACGTCCACAAGGTCGAGGTGCTGAAGCTCGGCGCACTCCCCGACCCGTGGCCGCCCGACTTCACCGGCCTCGCTTCGCTGGAGTGGTACGACGACGCGCGCGCGGCGATCGTCGACGCCCTGGAAGCTGCCGGGACCGAGACGCCGACCTGGACGTTCAGTCCGCGCGACCGCACGTCCGCGTTCTGGTACCGGCGGATGACGCACGAAACCGTCGTCCACCGGATCGATGTCGAGCAGGCGCGCGACGCCGTCACCCCGATCGACCCCGAGCTGGCCCTCGACGGGATCGACGAGATCCTCTACCCGACACTCGGCGGGCCGTGGTGGGAGGAGGGCGACACCGCCCATCCGATCGACGCGGCCGTTCGGCTGACCGCGGGCGGCCGGTCCTGGACCGTGGACGCCGACGCGACGAGTGTCGACGTACGGCAAGGGGCCGAGGGCGATGCGGCGGCGGAGGTGTCCGGGGATCCGGCGCAGGTGTACCTGTGGTTGTGGGGGCGGGCCGGGGACGACATGATCGAGATCGTCGGCGATCCCGGCGTGGTGCGCGCGTTCCGCGGGAGAATTTCCGAAGCTTCGCAGTGATGATGTCCTCTGTGGGAGTTGTCGTTCGTTCCCTTCACAACAGACGAGAAGGAGGACTCTCATGGCGCAGTACCTTGCACTGACCTACACCGCCGATGTCGACTGGTGGGCGCCCGAACAGGCCGACGAGCTGGCCGAGTACCGGAGGTTCGGGGTCGAGTTCGCCGACCAGGTCACGGCGAGCGCCGTCCTGCATCCGACCTCGACAGCAACCGTCGTCCGGGTCGAGGGCGCCCGCGGCGGCCCGGTCGTCACGACCGACGGCCCGTACGCGGAGACCAAGGAAGCGCTGACCGGCTACTACCTGATCGAGGCTGAGGACCTCGAGGAGGCGGTCCGGGTCGCTGCCGAGATCCCGGCAGCCTGGGGCGGCGCGGTCGAGGTCCGCCCGGTGATCGTGGCCAAGTAGCGTCCTGGAGTTCGCCGGTGAATGAGCGGTACGACGTGGTCGGGGAGACGGTTCGGATCGAGGGGGCGCGGATTCTCGCGACCCTGATCCGGACCGTCGGCGACGTCCAGCTCGCCGAGGACGCGGTGCAGGAGGCGACCCTGGCGGCGCTCGGTGCGTGGCCGGTGACCGGCGTACCGCCCGAGCCGCGCGCCTGGCTCACCGTGACCGCCCGGCGAAAGGCGATCGACATCATCCGCCGCGAGCAGGCTCGCACCGGCAAGGAACGCGACGGCGCAGACCTGATCGAGCTGACCAAGCGCGAGGTTGAGAGCGACGCCGTCGTTCAGGACGACCTGCTGCGGCTGATCTTCACCTGCTGCCACCCGTCGCTGTCCCCTCCGACCCGCGTGGCTCTCGCACTCCGCACGCTCTGCGGCCTCTCCCCCGCACAGATCGCCGGCGTACTGCTGACCACCGAGGTCGCCACCACGAAGCGGCTCGTCCGCGCGCGGCAGAAGATCGCCGCCGCACGCATCCCGTACCGCGTGCCGGCCGAGGCCGAGTTACCCGAGCGGCTGCCCGCGGTCTGCGCCGTCATCCACAGCCTCTACACCGCGGGCCATGCACCGACCGAGGGCGAAGCGGCGTACGACGTCGACCTGTGCGCAGAAGCGATCCGGCTGGCTGAGCTTCTGCACTCGCTTCTCCCCGACCAGCCGACACCGACGGCAATCCTGGCGCTCCTGCTTCTGACCGAGGCGCGTCGACCGGCCCGCGTCGACGACGCCGGCGAGGTGGTGACGCTGGATCTGCAGGACCGCTCGCTGTGGGATCAGGACCTCATCGGCCGCGGCGTCGCGCTCCTCAACGACTCGCTGGAGCGGTCCGCTCGGCAGGCCGACGCGTATCAGTTGCAGGCCGCGATCGCGGCCGAGCACGCGCGCGTACCGAGCTACACCGCGACCGACTGGCGCGAGATCGTCCGGCTGTACGACCTGCTGGTCGAGGTCGCCCCCAGCCCCGCCGCCGAACTCGCCCGCGTCGTCGCGATCGCCGAAACCGGTGCGGTCGACACGGCTCTCAAGCTGCTCGACGAGATCCCGTCCAGCTCACGCCGGCACGCCGTACGCGGCGAACTCCTCGCCCGCCGCTCCCGCTACGCCGAAGCCGCCGACGAGCTGCAGCAAGCGCTGGACACAGCCGCGCCCAACCACCCCGAACGCCCCCACCGAGAACGCCGCCGCAACCACTTCCGCAACCTCGCCGAACACCCCCGCAACTACCCACCAACCACCTGAACCACCTGAACCACAACCGGCTCCAGTAGCGCCGACCGCGGCGTAACTGGGTGAGGCGCAGGGCCGTGAGACAGGTTCTGGTGGGCTTGCACCTGATATTTCCTGTCCGCAGCACCCGGAAGGTGTCTCTTCCCCATACGAGCCGTTTACTCGTTGTCGGTCCAGTTGCCGCGTTCGCTGTTGAAGATGGACTTCGAGGCGGACGAGGACTGTGGTGGTGTGGGTCGGGAGGTCTGCGCGGCCGCCGGGGCCGGAGTGCTCGCCGTGACCTCCTGCGCCGAGTCCATCCCGATCGGGCCGGTGCCGTCGTCGTCGGAGTCCTCGTCCCCCTGCAGTACGTCGACGCTCGCGGAGGCCCGCAGGCCGGTGCGCTGGATGACGCGCTGGATCGTCAGGTCGCGGTCGTCGGGCCGGCTGACCCACTTGATCTCGCGGAAGCCCTGGTCCTGCGCGGCCGACTCGAAGACGAAGTGGCCGTAGCCGAGCATCCGCCCGATGATCGGCTTCTGCAGCGTGATGTCGAGGACCCGGGCGATCGGGGTGGTCGCGACGGTCTGCGAGAAGACGCCGCGGATCCGCATGACCCGCATGTTGGTGACCACGAAGCGGTCCCGATGCTGGGTGAGGAACTGCCAGAACGCATGACTGAGCAGCACCAGAACGATCGCCAGCAGCACCGGCTGACCACCGATCGCGGTGGTGGCCATGGTGAGCAGCAGTGCCGCCGCGAGCAGGACCTCGAGCATCGGCACCGTGAACACCACCCAGTGGTGCCGGACCTCGTCGATGACGACTTCGCCCTCGTCCGAGATCAGATGGCGCCGGACCTTCGGGTCGAAGATCCGGAACAGGCCTATTCCGGCCATCCGTTCACTCCCCTGTCACGCTGTTGTGTGACCCCGTGTAGCTCAAGTGTCCCGCACGACGACGCGCAACGGGACACTTGACAGGCAGATCAGCTGAACAGCGCGGTCAGGAACTGGATGACACTCCCGAACGCGTCACCGACGGCCGAGAACGCTCCACCCACCGCACCGGCGGCGTTGGTCGGCTGGGTGAAGAGGTAAAACCCGGCAAAGGCGATGAGCGACCAGATCAACAGCTTCTTCGGCATGTCGCCACTCCTTGTTCCTAACCACTCGGTCGACTGTGTTTGAGTTTGTATCACGGACCGTGACCAATTGTCACTGCATGAACACAGCCCACCGCACAATGCTCACCAGCTACAAGGTCCATTCTGTAACGGATCCGGGGGCATGGCACCCATCGGCGCGCCGCCCTGAGACACGGATCGCCGTACCCACCGGAAATCCTGCGGCATTTGCCCGAAATCGGCACAACTCCCGGTGAACGAAATGCCAAAGACACCATGTGACACAACGTGGTCGATTGTTCCACGGCGAGACAAGTGTCACAAAGCGGCGATGAGCTCGTCGGCCGCCGAATAGGGGTCGGTGCCGCCGTCCGCGACCTTCGCGGCCAGGACGTCGAGCCGGGCGTCGCCGTGGAGGTGCGCGAACCGGGCCCGGAGCGCCGTGGTGGCGATCGCCTCGATCTCGTCCCGCGCCCGGCTCCGGCGACGTTCGGTGAGTACGCCGTTCCCGCGCATCCACTCCAGCCGGTCCTCGATCGCCTGCACGACCTCGGCGACCCCTTCGTTGCGGGACGCGACCGTCTTCAGGATCGGCGGCGACCAGGCGCCCTCGGAGCGCTCGGCCAGCGCCAGCATCGACCGCAGGTCCCGGGTGACCGACTGGACGCCGTCCCGGTCCGCCTTGTTCACCACGTAGATGTCGCCGACCTCGAGGATCCCGGCCTTGGCCGCCTGGATGCCGTCGCCCATGCCCGGAGCCAGCAGCACCAGCGTCGTGTCCGCCATCCCGGCGATCTCCACCTCGGACTGCCCGACCCCGACCGTCTCCACCAGCACCACGTCGAACCCCGCCGCGTCCAGCACCCGCAACGCCTGCGGGGTCGACCACGACAGCCCGCCGAGATGCCCGCGGGACGCCATCGACCGGATGAACACGCCGCGGTCGGTCGCGTGGTCCTGCATCCGCACCCGGTCCCCGAGCAGCGCTCCGCCGGAGAACGGCGACGACGGGTCCACCGCGAGTACGCCGACCCGCTTCCCGGTCTCCCGGTACGCCGAGACCAGGGCCGACGTCGACGTCGACTTGCCGACGCCGGGCGAGCCCGTGATCCCGACGATGTGCGCGTGACCGGCGTACGGCGCCAACTCGGCCATCACCTCACGCAGCAGCGGAGACTCGTCCTCGACCAACGAGATCAACCGAGCCACGGCCCGGGAGTCCCCCTCCCGGGCCCGTCCGACCAACTCCCCGACCGGCGCAGTTCGTCGCGGCATCAGACTCCCCGCCGCTCAACGGACGAGCGCGGGCTCGGGGTCGGCATCAGCTCTTCGGAACCCGGACGATGAGGGCGTCGCCCTGACCGCCGCCGCCGCACAGGGCTGCCGCGCCGACACCGCCGCCGCGGCGGCCGAGTTCGAGGGCCAGGTGCAGCACGAGGCGGGCGCCGGACATCCCGATCGGGTGGCCGAGAGCGATCGCGCCGCCGTTCACGTTCACCTTGTCGTCGCCGACCTGCAGCTCGCGCGCGGACGCGATCCCGACCGCCGCGAACGCCTCGTTGATCTCGATCAGGTCGAGGTCCGCCGGCTGGATGCCTTCCTTCCCGCAGGCCTTGACGATCGCGTTGGCCGGCTGGCTCTGCAGCGACGAGTCCGGCCCGGCGACCGAACCGTGCGCGCCGATCTCGGCGATCCAGCTGAGCCCGAGTTCCTCGGCCTTCGCCTTGCTCATCACGACGACCGCACAGCCGCCGTCGGAGATCTGCGACGCCGACCCGGCCGTGATCGTGCCGTCCTTGCCGAACGCCGGCCGCAGCTTGCCCAGCACCTCGACCGACGTGTCACCGCGGACACCTTCGTCGCTGTCCACGATGATCGGGTCGCCCTTGCGCTGCGGCACCTCGACCGGGACGACCTCGTCGGCGAACACGCCGTTCTTCCACGCCTCGGCGGCGCGCTGGTGCGAACGGGCGCTGAACTCGTCCTGCTCCGCGCGGCTCAGCTTCTGGCGCTCGGTGTTCGCCTGGTCCGTCAGCGCACCCATGGCCTGGTCGGTGAACGCGTCCCACAACCCGTCGTACGCCATCGAGTCGACCAGCGCGGTGTCGCCGTACTTGAAGCCCTCACGGGACTTCGGCAGCAGGTGCGGCGCGTTCGTCATCGACTCCATACCGCCGGCCACGACGACGTCGTACTCACCGGCGCGGATCAGCTGGTCGGCGAGCGCGATCGCGTTCAGCCCGGACAAGCAGACCTTGTTGATCGTGATGGCGGGCACGTCCATCGGGACGCCGCCCTTGACCGCGGCCTGGCGGGCGGTGATCTGACCGCCGCCGGCCTGCAGGACCTGGCCCATGATCACGTACTCGACCTGGTCCGGCGCGACGCCGGCCTTCTCGAGTGCGCCCTTGATCGCGAACCCGCCGAGCTCTGCTCCGGTGAAGCCCTTGAGGCCACCCAGCAACCGCCCGATCGGGGTCCGTGCACCGGCGACGATGACGCTGTGGTTCCGCGTGTCAGACATGCCGTCACGATACCTGCGACCGCACTGGTACGCCGCTGCTCGACGACGTCAGACGGGTCACACGGATGGTGTCCGGAGCTGTCACGTGGGCCACTTTCGATGGCCTCGCGGCGGGGTCTGCGCCACGCTGGCGGGATGGATCAGTTGTTCGACGCGATCGACCACGTCGGCATCGCGGTGCCCGACTTCGACGAAGCCGTCCGGTACTACGCCGACGTGTTCGGCATGACCGTGGCGCACGAGGAGGTCAACGAGGAGCAGGGCGTCCGGGAGGCGATGCTGTCGGTCGGCGACTCGGGGTCCTCGATCCAGTTGCTGGCGCCGCTGTCGGACGCCTCCCCGATCGCGAAGTTCCTCGACCAGCGCGGCCCGGGCATCCAGCAGCTCGCGTACCGGGTGCGCGATCTCGACGCGGTCTCGAAGGTGCTGCGCGAGCGCGGCGCCCGCCTGCTGTACGACGAGCCGAAACGCGGCACCGCCGGCTCCCGGGTCAACTTCGTGCACCCGAAGTCGGCCGGTGGCGTCCTGGTCGAACTCGTGGAGCCACGAGCCTCGCAGTAGGCGCTGGGTCACCGGACGGGACCTGGGGGTGACGGCACGCTATTCGAGTCTCGTCGGCCTCGTTGGCGGACTACTCTGATCGGGTGCTGAAGGACAGCGCCACCGACTCCTTGCACGGTGCGCCGGCCGGATTCCTGCACGACGCCTTTGTCCACGTGTCGGACGAGGAGTTCGTGCAGCGCTCGGCTGCGCTCGTACGGGAGGGTCTGGCGGCGGGGGAAACCATCGTGGCCGTGCTGCCGCCGGAGCGGATCGCCGTACTGCGCGACGCTCTCGGACCGCTGCACCCTGAGGTCCGCTTCACCGACATGACCGTTGCCGGGGGCAACCCGGCGCGGCTGATCCCGTACTGGCGCGGCGTCATCGAGCAGCACCCCGGACCGGTCCGCGGACTCTGCGAGCCGGCGTACCCGGGACGCAGCGCCGCGGCGTACGACGAGGTGCTGCTGCACGAGGCGCTGTCCGATATCGCGTTCGCGCAGGACCGGGCGTTCCGGCTGCACTGCGCGTACGACGCGTCCGTCGGCATCGACCCGACCGCGACGCACTCGGGCGCAGAGGCCCTTGCGGAGAAGGAGTTCCGGATCCCGCTGGACGACGTACCGGACCGGGCCGAGCGGTGGGAGTTCGGGGCGGACGAGCTCGGGCAGATCCGCCAGTGGCTGAGTGGGCAGGCGGCGTCGCACGGCGTGTCGAGGGACCGGCTCGAGGACCTGTCGCTGGCGTTGCACGAGATCTGCACGAACAGCATCCGGTTCGGCGGCGGACGCGGGCGGCTGGCGGTGTGGATCGCCGACGGCACGCTGATCTGCGACGTCCTGGACTGCGGGCGGATCGACGATCTGCTCGTCGGGCGGGTGCTGCCGCCGCTGGACGGGCTCGGCGGGCGGGGCGTCTGGCTCGCCAATCAGCTGTGCGACCTGGCGCAGCTGCGGTCCGGCGACGACTTCACCCAGGTACGGCTGCACACCCGGCTGCGATAAGACCACTGACAACGGTGGACTGGAAAAGTGACGGTCGTCTCAACCGTCGCTCGCTGTGTTACAGGGCACAGCCAGGGGCGCATACTCAGCGGTAAGTTCCGCTCACTCAGACCGCCGCTCCTGGAGGTACTTTCGTGAAGCAGATCCTTGAGGCGATCCTCTCCGGTGACAACGCCGCCGTCGGAGAGCTCGACGTACCGGAGCACTACCGCGGAATCACCGTCCACGCCGACGAGGCCGCGATGTTCGACGGGCTGGACAGCAAGGAGAAGGACCCGCGCAAGAGTCTGCACCTCGACGACGTCCCGACACCCGAGCTCGGCCCCGGCGAGGCACTCGTCGCCGTGATGGCCAGCGCGATCAACTACAACACCGTCTGGACGTCGATCTTCGAGCCGGTGTCGACCTTCTCGTTCCTCAAGCGGTACGGGAAGCTGTCGCCGCTGACGGCCCGCCACGACCTGCCGTACCACGTGGTCGGCTCCGACCTGGCCGGCGTCGTACTGCGGACCGGGCCGGGCGTGAACGCCTGGAAGCCCGGCGACGAGGTGGTCGCGCACTGCCTGTCGGTCGAACTGGAGTCGCCGGACGGGCACAACGACACGATGCTCGACTCCGAGCAGCGGATCTGGGGATTCGAGACGAACTTCGGCGGTCTCGCCGAGATCGCGCTCGTGAAGTCGAACCAGCTGATGCCGAAGCCGGCCCACCTCACGTGGGAGGAAGCGGCCTCGCCGGGGTTGGTGAACAGTACGGCGTACCGGCAGCTGGTGTCCGCGAACGGCGCCAACATGAAGCAGGGCGACGTCGTACTGGTCTGGGGCGCGTCCGGCGGCCTGGGCTCCTACGCGACGCAGTTCGCGCTGAACGGCGGAGCGATCCCGGTGTGTGTGGTGTCGTCGCCGGAGAAGGCCGAGATCTGCCGCGCGATGGGCGCCTCGCTGATCATCGACCGCTCGGCCGAGGGGTACAAGTTCTGGAAGGACGAGCACACCCAGGACCAGCGCGAGTGGAAGCGGTTCGGCGCGCGGATCCGGGAGCTGACCGGCGGCGACGACCCCGACATCGTGTTCGAGCACCCGGGGCGGGAGACGTTCGGGGCCTCGGTGTTCGTCGCCCGGAAGGGCGGGACGATCGTGACCTGCGCGTCGACGTCCGGGTTCATGCACGAGTACGACAACCGGTACCTGTGGATGAACCTGAAGCGGATCATCGGCTCGCACTTCGCCAACTACCGCGAGGCCTGGGAGGCCAACCGGCTGATCGCCAAGGGCATGGTGCACCCGACGGTCAGCAAGGTCTACCCACTCGAGGACACCGCGCAGGCGGCGTACGACGTCCACCGCAACCTCCACCAGGGCAAGGTCGGCGTCCTCACCCTCGCCCCCACCGAAGGCCTCGGCATCCGCAACCCAGCCCTCCGCGAACAACACCTGGACGCCATCAACCGCTTCCGGAACCGTTGACGATTGCTTCCGTAGCAGCCAGGAGCTCGTGCGTTTGGGCGTTTGAGTGGGGTTCTGACAGGCTTAAGGTGGGGGATTCACTGTGAGCCGCCAGAAGGGAACCTCGGGAATGCCTGACGAGTCGAGCCTGCCGTTCTTCGACCGCACGGCGACAGCGGCCGGGGGCTTCCCGGTCAGTCGCCGCGGGTACGACAAGCAGGCCGTGGACGACTACGTCCGCGCGCTGGAGATGCAACTCGTCCAGGCACGCAACCGCGCCGACGAGCTGCAGCAGAGTGTCGCGCCGATGCAGCACCAGCTCGCGGAGACGCGGCGCCAGCTCGAGGCCAGCGCGAACCCGTCGTACGCCGGACTCGGCGACCGGGCCGCGCAGATCCTCCGGCTCGCCCAGGACCAGGCGTCCGAGGCGCTCGAGGAGGCCAAGCGCGAGGCCGAGGAGCTGCGCGCGAACGCGGCCAAGGAGGCCGCGGCGGCGCGGGCGACCGGTGACCGCGAGGCCGAGGACATCCGGACCGTCGCGCTCAACGAGGCGGACAGCATGCGCCGTACCGCCGAGGGCGACGCGGCCGAGTTGCGGCGTACGGCGGAGACCGAGGCGGCCGAGGTACTGCAGGCGGCCCGGCGGAAGGCGGAGCAGCTGCAGCTGACCGCGGAGTCGCAGGCGAGCACGCTGAAGAACGGCGCGCTGCACGAGGCCGAGAAGATCCGGACCGCGATCCAGCGCGAGTCGGCGGCGCTGCGGGCGCGGCTGGCGGACGAGCGCGAGCAGCAGGCCAAGGAGCTGGCCGACAAGCACCAGCAGATCGCGGCCGACACCGACAGCCTGACCACCCAGATGAAGGAAGCCGCCGAGGCGTCCGAGCGCCGGGTGGCCGAAGCGACCGAGCAGGCCCGCAAGATCCGCGCCGAGGCCGAGGAGTCGGCCGAGCGGACGCTGTCGCGCGCCCGCCGGGAGGCCGAGCAGCTGCTGACCACCGCGCGTACCCGCGCTGAGGCCGAGCTGGCGAACGCGGCCGACGAAGCCGAGCGGTCCCGGACCGTTGTCGCGCGGGAGACGGAGCGGCTGGCGAAGCGCCGGGACGGCATTCTGACCCAGATCGCCGGGCTGAACGAGATCGCGAGCAACATCGCCCGCCAGGCGGCGGAGCTGGACTCCGAGACCGCCGCGGGCCCGTACGTGAACCCGTTCGCGCGGCCGGCCGAGCCCCCGCGGCCTCCGCTCGGCGCGACCGGCACCGGCGCCGGCAGCCCGTTCGCCTCGGAGCCCTCGACCCCGCTCCCCTCCACCCCGCCTCCCTCAGCCACCACCTTCGAGTCGTCAGCCCCTAGCTCGGCTCCGACTGATTCGGCAGCGGCTGGGTCGGGTTCAGATTCGACGGATGAGGAGAGCCCGTTCCCGGCGGCGACGCCGGCTGACAACCCGTTCCCGGGGGCGACGCCGGCCGCGGGAGCCTCGTCCGAGTCGTCGTACGACACCGAGGGACCGTTCACCGGCTCCAGCCCGTTCGTCGGCCTCAGCGCCGGGGACGCCCGCGTCGACGAGACCCGGATCGACACCGGCCTGCGCATCGACCCGGCGGACGCCGGCGACCTCGCCGGCACCAGCAGGAGCGCCGGCGGCCCCGCCGACCCTGAAGCCGACGCCGCAGACCTCGCCGAACTCGCCGCTCTTGCCGATGACGACGACCTTGCCGACACGACCGACGCCGCCAAGTCCTCGGACGGCGACGAGGAGCCGAAGGACTCGACGATGGTGGACGAGTTCCGGCTGAGTGACCTCGCGAGCGAGGAGACTCGGGTCCAGACGCGGCGCTCCAGCTCGGCGAAGACCTCCGACGACGAGTCGCCCGCGGACGACGAGAAGACCGATGCGGCCACCTCGAGCGCGCGATCCCCGAAGGACAAGATGTGACGCCATCCGGCGACGACACCTCCACAGCGACCCCCGACCAGGACCTCGCCGCCGCCGCGCGCGAAGCGAAGTCCGCCGCCGCGGAAGCCCAGGCCGCCGCCGACAAGAGCGAACAATCCGCAGCCGACGCAGCATCCGCCGCCAAGGCAGCAGACACCTCGGCCGACGAGGCGGACGAGTCTGCCGACAAGGCGGATGAGGCTGCCGAGGAAGCGGATGATGCGGCGGACAAGGCTGCGGCGGCGGCGCATGCGGCGGACGGTGATACCAACTTCGCGGACGAGCTGCTGATCGAAGAGCGGCACCCGTCGGTCGGGATGGGTACGCCGGGTCCGCCACTACGCCGGGGCAACCCGTTCACGTTCGGGTTCTTCGCGGCGCTCGGCGTACTGGTCGCCCTGGGTCTGTGGAACGCCGCCGGCCAGGCGCGCTCGGTCCTGATCCTGCTGCTGGTCTCGATGTTCATCGCGGTCGGCCTGAACCCGCTGGTCGAGTGGTTCATGCGCCGTGGCCTGAAGCGCGGCCTGTCCGTCGGCGTGGTGTTCCTGCTGATGATCCTCGCGGTCGCCGGCGTCGGGTTCGCGATCGTCCCGGTCGTCTCGGACCAGATCAACAGCCTGATCAAGAACGCGCCCGAGTGGCTCGACCTGCTGAAGAATTCGAAGACGGTCGACGATCTGGACAACAAGTACCACTTCATCGACAAGGCCCAGGAGTACATCCAGGACCCCGCGCTGGCGCAACGCGCGTTCGGCGGCATCCTCGGCGTCGGCAAGGTGGTCGCGGGCGCGCTGTTCAACACGTTCACGATCCTGGTGCTGACGCTGTACTTCCTCGCCTCGCTCCCTACGGTGAAGCGTGCGGCGTACAGCCTGGTGCCCCGCACCCGCCGTACCCGCGTCTCGATCCTCGGCGACGAGGTCCTCGGCCGGGTCGGCGGCTACGTCAGCGGCCAGTTCCTGGTGGCGCTGACCGCCGGCGTGATGATGTTCATCTTCCTGGAGATCGTGGGCCTGCGGGAGTACGCCGTGGCGCTGGCGATCGTGGTGATGTTCACCGCCTTCATCCCGATGGTCGGCGGCCTGATCGGCGTCGTGATCGTCGGCCTGATCGGCTTCACCGACAGCCTCTGGGTCGGCATCGCCTGCCTGATCTACGGCATCATCTACCAGCAGGTCGAGAACTACGTCGTGGCACCACGCATCATGCGCCGAGCCGTCGACATCCCCGGCGCCGTCACCGTCATCGCCGCCCTCCTCGGCGGCGCCCTCCTCGGCGTCGTCGGCGCCCTCCTGGCCATCCCCTCAGCCGCCGCCATCCTCCTCATCATCCGAGAAGTCTGGGTCCGCAAAGCCGACGCCTCATAGCTGAACGGGCTGCTGACCGCCCTTCCGAGCACGACGCACACCTGCAGCCGCCCGCGCTGGACGATCAGCCGTCGGCTGTGTCGCCGGCGGGGCGGTCTGCTGTTTCTTGCGGCGGGTGTTCTTCGGTGTGGTCACCTCGATCAGTTGCAGGGAGCGGCCGTCGTCCAGGCGGATGACGAGGTCGTGGGCGAACTCGTGGCGGGCCTGTCGCATCACCTTCGGTTCGCCCGCGTCCCCTGCGGCCGCCTGAACCAACTGCGAGACGCGTTGGTGCGAGACACCGAGCACACTGCTCACGTCCCGCACCGGCACGCTGGCGTCCGTCAGGGCCGACGCAACCTCGCGGGTGAGCTCGGCGACCAGCGCTTCAAGTTCCTTCGCCCGGCGACGCAGTCCGTCGACCAGTTTCTTGGCCTCGAGCAGATCCCGCCCGTCGGCCTCGATACCAGCCACCTCGACCGCGACCTTCGAGAGCGGTACGTCGGTCGACACCGCGATGTACTCCCGAGCCATCCGCTCGACCTCGTCCAACCGCCGAGCCTGCGTCACCCCACCAAGCTCGGGAACCGCCACCATCCACCAACGATCGTCCCGACTGACCGTCACCTCGTACGTCTTCACTCCGCCTCCTCACACTCCGCCAGAGCCCTGTCGACCTTCCGTCCTGACCCGCCGCCAACCGGCTCTCAGGTGGTGACGTCGAGGATGAAGTGTTGGGCGGGGGTTAGGCGGGTGTAGGTGTTCAGGCGGATGTAGGTCTGTTGGTCGAGTTGCTGGGGCAGGTGGCGTTGGGTGAAGTAGGAGTGGAGGGCTCGGCGGGGCTTGTTGGTTCGGTTTTGGGTGCCGCCGTGCCAGAGGTGGCTGTTGAAGACGACTACGGTGCCGGCTTTGCCGAGCAGTTGGATTTGGTCGGGGTGGTCGGCGCCCGGGTTGGGCATTTCGTCGCCGGGCATGGTGCCTCGGCGGTGGGAGCCAGGGACTACTCGGGTGGCACCGTTCGACGGGGTGAAGTCGTCGAGGAGCCAGATCGAGTTGCACACCTCGTACTCGCCCGGCTGGACGGGATGTCCGAAGTCCGCATGCAGGCCCTGGTGCCCTTCACCGGGTAGGGCCGCGCGGCTGTTGAGGGACGAGAGTTTGAACTCGCCGAGCACGTGCCGCATCGCGGCCAGTACGCGCGGGTGGCTGAAGCACACCTCGAACCGCGGATCCTTGTTCACCAGATCCGCCAACCGGTCCGTACCGCGCTCCTGATGCACCTCGAGACCGGCTCGGTCCCCCTCGGCCGCGGTCAGTTCGGCCAGTCGCTTGTTGATCGCGGACACCTCCTCCGCGGCCAGAATCCCTTCCAGCGGAAGGAATCCGTCCCGGTCCAGCTGGTCCTTCTCATCCTGCGTGAGTACGTCGTCGGTGACGCCGAGATCGCGTAGCGCGGTAGCCATATCCATCGCGGTGCTCCTTCACAAGATGCACGAATCGATGCCAGCATCGTTGCGACGTACCTGAGAAACAATGCAGGAGGCGACAGGGCTTATGCACAAATCGCCACGGCTGCTGGGCGCCGGCGTACACACGGCCGCGCCCGGCAAGGACTACCCGTCCCACGCGCACACGTCGTGGGAGCTCGTGTACTACGTTCGCGGCCGGATCACCTGTCCCGTCGGAGACACGACGTACGACGCCACGCCCGGGACCGTACTGCTCACGCCACCGCACACGTGGCATGCCGAGCAGAGCCGCACCGGGTACGCGAACCGCTTCCTCCAGGTCGACGCCGCAACCACCCACCCGTGGCCGCGACTGTGCTACGACGACACCGATCACACCCTGCGCCGGGTGTTCGACGCCCTGGTCCGCGAGACCGAAAGCGACGAGCTCCGCGCGCTCCTGCTCGCCGAACTCGACCTCCGCCTCCGCCGCGCCGCTGCGACCCCGCCGAGAACACCCGCTGAACAACTCGTCGCCCAAGCAGAGCAGCTCTTCGAGGAGCGCTTCGCGGCCGGTCTCCGCATCGCGCACGTCGCAGCCGACCTCGGCGTCTCGCAGTCAGGCCTCCGAGCCGCATTCACCCGACTCCGCAACACCAGCCCGCGGGCCGCGCTTCAAGCAGTACGCCTGCGCCACGCGCTGGCCCACATCCGCAACTCGACCCTGCCACTCCAAGCGGTGGCCGACCTGACCGGCTACCACTCGGTCAGCCACCTCACCCGGCACATCAAAGCCGCCACAGGCTCACCACCCGGCGCACTGCGCAGCAACGGCCCGTAGGTCAGAAGGCGGCTCCGACCGTGGTGAGTTCGATGTTGTGGTCTTCGATGGCTTGGCGGATCTCCGGGTCGGTGACCATTGCCTGGTCGGACAGGCGGTACTCCTCGGCCCAGCGGTAGGTGTAGGTGCCGGGGCGGTGGAGGGCGGCCAGTTCCGGTTCGGCGGCCGCGCAGTGGGTGACGAGGAGGTGGACGCCGGGGGTCAGTTTGTCCAGGTAGTCGAGCAGCCAGGGCTTCTTGTCGTCGGCGTCCCGGTCGCTCAGGACCTCGATCGACGCGAACCGTTTCGCCACGTCAGGCCCGTAGATGAACGGCTTCCCGAGCGCCGCGGACACTTCGTCGTACGCCGACGGCACGGACGACCCCATGTGGAAGTCGAGGTACTCGAGCGTCAACCCCTCGGCCGCGAACTTCGCCGCCTGCGCCGACAACTCCCGCACCGCGTCCGCATGCGTCACGCCCGCCGCAGCCTCCTCGACCGTACGCCGGAACGTCCCGTCCTCCCCCACCAACGACGGACCGTCCGTCAACGGGCGCCACCGCAGGAAGTCCCACTCGCACGTCAGCGTCTGGTGCACTCCCACCGGGATCGCGAACTCCCGCGCGAGCGCTGCCGCCTCGGTGAACCACGGGCAAGCGGCCATCGTCGACACCTGCGTCACGATCCCCTCGCGGAACGCCTGCACCGTCCCCACGTTGACCGCATGACACATCCCGAAGTCGTCACTCTGAACAACCAACTGAACCTCAGCCACGCCTACTCCCACCATCCGCCGACAGAGCCATCACCGACCGTACGACCAAACGCCGACAACTCACCTATGGTCCGGCGAGTTTGGTGACTTCGGGGGTTTGGTTGGTGTGGAAGGCGCAGGCCCGGGGGTAGCCGGCTAGGCAGCCTCGGGTGGTCATGAGGGCGGTGTAGTAGTCGATGTAGCGGAAGCCGTAGGTCTCGCCACGCGCGAACGCCTGGTGCCGGATCGCGGACACCCACCGGTAGAACGCCTCGTCGGAGATCGGGACGTACAGCGAAGGCGTGAAGCCCTCCATGTCCTCCCAGTTCTCCGCATGCAGGAAGGAACGCACTCCGTGCCGCGGCAGAGCGGCGAGCTTCTCGGCCAAAGCGGCGTACGGCGTGATCGCGGCGAAATCGTCCGCGGGGTCGATGGGCAGGCCGGCGAGGAACCGGGCACGTTCCGCCAGCACCGCGGTGTGTTCGTGGTCGCGGTGGATGGAGTGTTTCCAGTGCGTGATGATCGTGTCGGGCTGCTTCTCGCGGATGATCTGGGCCAGTTGCAGCGCGACGTCGTCCGTGGACGGGAGGAAGCCGTCGCTGTGGTCGAGGACCGTGAAGTCCGCGCCGATCGCCTCCGCGAACGCCGTACCCTCGGCGATCTTCTGCTTCTTGTACTCGGTCGGCGTCAGCCGCGGGTGACCGCGCTCCCCCGGCGTCAGCGCGACGATCGTCGCCGCCGCGCCCTCCAGGACGAGTTTGGCCAGTGTCGGCCCGGCGGTCAGGTCCATGTCGCCGATGTGCGCCCCGATGGCGAGCACTGATCTGGTCACAAGAGTCTCCTCACTTCAAGCCGCTGAGTACGACGCCACGCACGTAGTACTTCTGGAACACCAGGAACACGACCAGCACCGGCAACGTGCTGATCACCAGGCCGGCCATCACGATCGGCATGGTGCGGTCCGGATCGAGGAAGCTCTGCAGCAACTGGATCCCGACCGGCAACGTCTGTAGCGACGGGTCGGACGACGAGATCAGCAGCGTCCAGATGTACTCGTTCCAGGTGCCGATGAACGTGATCAGCCCGAGCGTGATCGCCACCGGCTTGGTCTGCGGCAGCACGATCAGCCGCCAGATCTGCCACTGGTTCGCGCCGTCGATCTTGGCCGCCTCGAGCATCTCGTCCGGCAGCGAGATCATGAACTGCCGCATCAGGAAGATCCCGAAACCGGAGACCGTGAACGGCAGGATCAGCGCGAGCAGGCTGGTCGTCAGCCCGCCGTCGCCGCCACGCCCGAGGAAGTCGTTGCCACCGGCCAGCGGCCAGTTGAGCATGATCAGGAACGTCGGGATCAGCAGCAGGAACGGCGGCAGCATCATCGTCGCGAGGATGAACCGGAAGATCACGGCCCGGCCGCGGAACCGCAGCTTGGCCAGTGCGTACCCGGCCAGCGCCGACGTGATCAGCACCGACACCGTCACGCTGACGGTGACGATCACGCTGTTCCGGAACAACCGCGGCAGCTCCAGCTGCGAGAACGCCTCCCGATAGTTGTCCAGGTTGAACGACTCCGGCAACAGCTTGTACGGGATCACGCCGTACTCGCCGGCGCCCTTGAACGAGCTCATCACCATGTCCAGGAACGGCATCACCATCGCGACCCCGCCGAGGATCACGACCAGGTACGCGAACCACGGGAACTTGCCGTGCCGCCGCCTCACGAGGTCTCCTCCCCGCGCCGCCGGGCGACCCACAACTGCAGCAGGGTGATCGCCAGGATGATCACGAACAGCACCATCGCCATCGCGCTCGCCGTCCCCCAGGCGCCGTACTTGAAGGCCCGCTGGTACATCTCGAACGCCGCCACGTTGGTCGCGTTCACCGGTCCGCCGTCACCCGTCATCACGATGATCAGCGCGAACGACTGCAACCCGCCGATGAACTGCGTGATCAGCACGAACAGCAGCGCCGGCCGCAGCAACGGCAACGTGATCGACCAGAACATGTGCCAGGTCGAAGCCCCGTCCACCTCGGCCGCTTCGTAGTACATCTCCGGGATCGCCTTCAGCCCGGCGGTCAGGATCAGGACGGCGCCGCCGATCGAGGCCCAGGCCTGGACGACGGTCACCGACGGCAGCGCGTACGACGCATCGGACAGGAACCCGATGCTGTTCACGCCGAGCTTGTTCAGGACGCCGTTGATCAGCCCGGCCGGCTGGTACATCATCTTCCACACGTTGCCGATGGCCACGACCGTCGCGACCACGGGCAGGAAGTACAGCACCCGCCAGAACCCCTGGAACGCCAGCCGATCGATGCAGTAGGCAACCAGCACCGACCCGAACGTGGCCAGGAACACCGACCCGAAGGCGAACAGCAGCGTGTTCACCAGGATCGGTTTCACGAACGTCCCGTCGAAGCTCAGGACGTCGCCGAAGTTCGCCGTACCGGCCCACTTCAGGGTGCCGAGATCGAAGCCGCCCCAGTCGGAGAACGCGAGCACGATCGCGAACAGGAACGGCAGGATCAGGAACACGCAGAAGAACAGCAGCGCCGGCGCGAGGAACAGGTACGCGGCCCGCCCCTCACGCTGCAGCCTGCCGAGCCGCCGGGCCGGCGCCGCCAAGGCGCCGGCCGGGCTGACCGCGGCCGTCATTGCGGCTTGACCGCCTTGGCGGCCTGCGCCAGCGCGTCGTCCGGGTTCTTGCCGTCGGCAAGCACACCCATGATCGCGTTGTGCAGCGCGGTCTTCGCCTCGTACGCCCCCGGCTGGTTGGGTTCGGCCATCGCGTACGTCGCCGCGTCGTAGATCGGCGCCAGGTTCGGGTCGGACAACGACTTCTTGTACGCCGCCTGGTCAGCGGTCCGCGGCGGGATCAGACCCTGGTCGGCCAGCCACTTGCCGGTCTCGGTCACCTGGCCATCTGCAGCCTTGTGCTCGTTCATCCAGGTGAGGAACTTCCAGGCCTCGTCGGCGTGCTTGCTGCGCTGGTTCACACCCATGAAGAACCCGTACGCCAGCGAGCCCTTGCTGCCCGCGGTCGGTCCGGGGATCGCGGTGACGCCGACGTCGGAGGCGTACTTGTCCTTCATCTGCGTCTTCAGGCTGCCGATCCACCAGCCGGCCTGGATCGCCATCGCGACACCGCCGCTGCGGAACTGCTTGGTCGGCATGATCGACGGGTTGGTGGCCTTCGCCGCCGCGAGGTCGGCCTCGAACTTCAGCGCCGCCTTGCCCTCGGCGTTGTCGAACTGCGCCGTCCCGTCCGGACCGAGGAACTTCCCGCCGGCCGCGTCGAGCAGCGACAGGAACGGGTGCACGGACTTGTTGTCGCCGTCCTGGATCAGGCTGAGCCCTTCGACCTGGATGTTGCCCTTGGCATCCCGCTTCACCGTCTTCTTCGCGGCGTCGGCGAGCTCGGCCCAGGTGGTCGGCGGCTTCTCGACACCGGCCGCGGCGAGGATCTTCTTGTTGTAGAAGAGCACATAGGTGTTCAGCTCGGTCGGGTACCCGAGCAGGGTGTCGCCGGTGGTGACCGCGCCGAGCGCGGCCGGGCTGTACTCCGCCTTGATCTTCGTCGCGATGTCGTCGGGCACCTTGGCCACGACGTTCGCCTTCATCAACTGGCCGCCCCACAGGCCGTACGCGCTGACGATGTCGGCGCCACGGCCGCCGGTCTGCCGAACCGTCATCGTGGTGAGCAGGTCGTCGAACTTGACCACCTGCGCCTTCACCTGGACCTTCGGGTTCTCCTTGTTCCACTGCTGGATCATCTTGTCCAGCCCCTCCTTGGAGGGGCCGTCGCTGTAGTGGCTCAGCAGCGTCAGCTCGACCTTGTCGTCGCCACTGCCCGAGCCGCTGCCGCCACCACAGGCAGCGCCCGTAGCGAGGAGCCCCAGGACAACAGCAAGCCGCAAACCCTTGGCGATGCTCATGTCACTCCATTCCGCCGTCCGGGTGCAGGGGCGCCCGGAGGATGGTGAACGTGCGGGTGATGTCGAAACCTGTCTTCAGGTACAGCTGCCCGGCGGCGGATTTCTCGCCGGTCCACAGGAACCAGGCGCTGTGCGCGCCGGCGGCGACCATCCGCTCGAGGGTCAGGTGCAGCAGCACCTTCCCGAGTCCGGTGCCGCGGGAGGCCGGCAGGACGCCGAACGGCCCGAAGCGGTCGATCACCGCCTCGTAGGTCCCGTGCATCGCCCAGCCGAGGATCGCCCCGCCGGGATTGCGTGCCACCACGATGCGGTCGAGGGGCAGACCGGACACGACGCCTTCGCGGATCGCGCGCGCCCAGTCCGGGTTGAACTCGTGGCCGGCGATGTCGATCAGCGCGGTCAGCTCGTCGCCGGATGGTGTACCAAAGCTGTAGCCCTCGGCCGTCAGCGCGTCGATCCGCTGGCGGACCTCGTCCGGAATGGCATACCCGACCAGACCGCGGCCCATCGCGACCGCGTCGTACCCGCGCTGGAAGCCGAGGCCGGCGAGCAGGCGGGCCGCGGCGGGGTAGCGGGCCGTGTCGAGACCGGGGAGGAAGTAGTTCGGGGTGTACGACGAGAAGTAGACCTCGGACCGTCCGTGGGAGCGGAGCCAGTCCATTGCCGTGGACAACAACTCGCGCCCGAGACCGCGACCGCGGTGCTCCGGGTGGACGAAGAAGAACGGGATCCAGCCGGAGGCGGGCTCCAGGTCGTCGGCGTCGACGGCGATCATTCGGCGGACGGCGTAGGCGGCGCCGACGATCTGATCATTGATCACGGCTACCTGCAGACCGGCCGCGTCGAAGTTCCGGTCGAGCAGGAACAGGTCCCGGAACCGCTGGTAGGAGATCGGATCACCCGGCGCGGCCGCCGTCCAAGCGGCAGCAATCGCCGCACCGTCACCCACCCGGAACGAGCGGATCATCGGACTGTCCCTTCGTAGAGCAGTACGTCGTCGTGTACCCAGGCGGACGGTGTGGTTGCTTCGGGCAAGAGGTCGACGGGGTCGTCGCCGGACTCCAGCGCTTTCCGGAGCGAGTCCGAGCCCCATAGCTTGTCGAGCGACGGCAGCAGGCCGAAGTCGTCGGGATAGAGCTCGTTCAGCACCCGCAGCATCACCAGCGCGGTCCGCACCGGCTCGAACGTCTCCCGGTCCACAACATGCAGCTGTACGCCGGACAACGCCTGGCCCGCGTACTTGTGGAACACCGGCTCGAACCACGTTCGCCGGAACATCACCCCAGGCAGCTCGCACGCCCGCAACGCCGGCACCAGCCGGTCGTCGACGTACGGCGCCCCGATCGTCTCGAACGGTCGCGTCGTACCGCGGCCCTCGCTGAGGTTCGTGCCCTCGAACAGGCCGGTCCCGGGGTATACCAAAGCCGTCTCCGGCGTCGGCATGTTCGGTGACGGCGGCACCCACGGCTCGACAGCGCAGCTGTCCCGTGCCCAGCCCTCGAGCGAGACGACCGTTGCCGCACCCAACTGAAGAGCGAGCTCGCCGACCGTCAGCCCGTGCCGGAGCGGGATCGGCGCCCGGCCGACGAAGCTCTCGAACCCGGGCTGCAGCAGCGGCCCCTCGACCCGGACACCGCCGAGCGGGTTCGGCCGGTCCAGCACCACAAATGGCAGACCAAGCCGGGCCGCCGCCTGCTGGCAGTCGTACATCGTCCAGACGTAGGTGTAGAACCGCGTCCCGATGTCCTGGATGTCGAACAGCAGCACGTCGACACCGGAGAACAGGTCGTCGAGCTCGCGCCCCTGCCGCCGGTACGTGTCGAACACCGGCAGCCCGGTGTCCGGGTCGACGCCTTCGCCTTCGCTCGCACCCGCTTGCGCCGTACCGCGGAGGCCGTGCTCGGGACCGAACAACGCCGCCAGCGGCAGTCCGGCCGCACGCAACGCGACCGAGGTCGGCGTGAGGTCCGGCAGCACGCCGGTGAAGTTCGTGATCAGTCCCAGGCGCCCGTCCGGCACCAACCCCGGGTCCTCGGCCAGACGCTGCGCGCCGGTCCGGACCACCATCGCTACCACCAACCCAGATCGTGGATCCTGCAGGAACTGGGTTGAAAACTTACCGATGGATTCAGGTTGAGGTCAATGGATTACTTACAGCCGTTTTAACCGAGGAACGGGGTGAGGGCTGCCAGGAAGTCGTCGAGGCGTTCGGCGTGGACCCAGTGACCGGCTTCCGGGACCTCGGCGTACGTCACGTGTGGGAAGTACGTCGCGATGGTCGCGCGGTGGTCCTGCTGGACGTAGTCCGACTTGCCGCCGTAGATGAACAGCGTCGGCCCGTCGTACCGCAACCCCTCGACCGCCGGCCAGCCGGAGATCGCGGGCAGTGCGGCCTCGATCACCGGCAGGTTCGGCCGCCAGCGGGCACCGTCGGAGTCGAGGATCAGGTTCTGCAGCAGGAAAGCGCGGGTCCCGGGCGTCGGTACGGCGTCGACGAGTTGGGCGTCGACGTCCGCGCGCCGGGTGATCGAGGACAGGTCGGCGTTCCGCATCGCCCGGGCGTACTCGACGAACGCCGGCGGGTACGCGACCGGCGCCGCGTCCACGACGACGAGCCGCTCGACCACCGCGGGGTGCTGCAGCGCGGTGAGCATCGCGGTCTTGCCGCCCATCGAGTGCCCGACGAGCGCGACCGGCCCGACGCCGAGCGACTCGATCGTCTCGCGGACGTCGTCGGCCATCTCCGGGTAGCTCATCGTCGCGACGTGCGGCGACGTGCCGTGGTTGCGCAGGTCGAACGCGAACACCCGGTGCCGGTCCGCGAGCCGGCGCGCGGCGGTCATCCAGTTCCGGCCGGAGCCGAACAACCCGTGCATCACCACGACCGGCGTACCGGATTCGCCGTACGCCGTGACCGGAAGCTTCATGCCCGACAACCTTTCACCGACTGCGCTGCCAGCACGCCGTGTGCCAATGCCGCCGCTCGTCGAGTGACTGCGCGCCGCTCAAAGCACCGAGCAAGCTGGGGTTGTCCGGCCAGACCACGACATGCGGCGTGGCCGGCAGGATCTGCTGGTCGCAGCCCGGGCAGCGGTACGACTTCGCGGACGCGGACCCGGACACCCGCCGGACGTTCCACTCACCGTCGGCCTTCGCCTCCCGGCTCTGGGTACCACCGAGCAGCGGCCGATCACTGACCGGCCGCTGCCACTTGGAAGGCCTTCTGCGCGACATAGCGCTTCAAGGCTAGCCGTATGACGTAGGTCACCCGGCCCGGAGTTCCTCGCCGACCTCGTGCATGTGGCGCAGGCCCATCCGGTACGACTCGATCAGACTCGTTGAAACGTAGGGCATTCCGATGCTCTCGCAGTACTCGCGCACGATCGGCTGGGCGAACCGGAGGTTGGCGCGCGGCATGCTCGGGAAGAGGTGGTGCTCGATCTGGTAGTTGAGCCCGCCCATCATCCAGTCGGTGACCAGGCCGCCGTTGACGTTGCGGGACGTGAGCACCTGCTTCTCCAGGTGGCCCCAGTTGCAGTCGTCGTCGGGCATCTCCATGCCCTTGTGGTTCGGCGCGAACACGCTGCCGAGGTGCAGCCCGAAGATCATGTGGTGGACGAGCGCGAACACGATCGCCTGCCCCGGCGACAGGATCAGGAACAGCGCGCTGAAGTACAGCACCAGGTGCGCGGCCATCAGGCCGATCTCCACCTTCTCCGTCCGCCGGCGTTCGAGCAGGAAGCGGATGCTCGACACCTTGAGGTTGAAGCCCTCCAGGGTCAGCAGCGGGAAGAAGATCCGGGCCTGGTTGCGGGTCAGCCAGCCTTCGAGACCCTTGCGGCCTTCGGCCTGCTCAAGGGTCCAGACCAGTACGCCCTCGCCGACGTCCGGGTCCTTGTCGGTGTGGTTCGGGTTGGCGTGGTGCCGGTTGTGCTTGTCGTTCCACCAGCCGTAGCTCATCCCCAGCAGGAGGTTGCCGTGCAGCATCCCGATCCAGTCGTGCAGCTTGCGCGAGCTGGCGATCTGCTGGTGCCCGGCGTCGTGCCCGAAGAACGCCGCGCGGGTGGTCAGGATCCCCATCGGGAGCGCGAGGAACAACGCCCACCACGAGCTGCCGATCACGGCGAGGCCCGCCCAAGTGAGACCGAGCAGCACTGCGTTGATACCGATCGCCATCACGTAAGCCGCGGTACGGCGTTCCAGCAGGCCGGCAGCCTTGATCTCCCGTAACAGCGGGGAGAAATCGGAACGGCGGGTAGCAGCAGGTGACGCGACAGGCTGTGCCATCAGGTCCTCGTCTCGGTAGCGGGGGAAGGCCTAGGCGTACAGCCGCGGCCAGCGTACGGCATCAAGCCTCATCGCACTAACCTCCGAAAACATGAGAGTTACTACCCAAATCTGCTGTGGAGTCAGGTCCCAGCCGACAGTGGAGGTAACCCCACTGCCCGAGGTCTCACGCTCGGTCATGATGGAGGCATGAGCACTGTTGCCACGACTGAAGCGCCGCCGATGCGGTACCCGCGGCTCGCGCAGCCGTGGATTGCCTTGTTCCTCGCGATCCTGGCCGAGCTGGGGATCGCGCTGTTCGTGCTCAGCGTGGTGTCCGTCCCGCTGATCGCGGTGTGGGTCGGGATCCCGCTCCTGCTCGTGGTCGTGCCGGCCGCCCGCTGGTTCGCGAACTGCCACCGCACGATGCTGGCCGGCTTCCTCGGCGAGCGGATCCCGCGGCCCTACAAGAAGCCGCCGATGCCCGGCATGCTGATGCGGCTGCGGACGATCCTGACCGATCCGCAGACCTGGCGGGACATCGTCTGGCTGCTGGTGAACGCCGTGATCGGGTTCACACTGTGCCTGCTGAGCGCCGTGCTGTTCCTCGCCGGGCTCTTCTACCTGGTCTACCCGCTGCTTGTCGGCGTCACGCCGGAAGGTGTCTTCACCGAGCCGTTCGGCGGGCTGTTCACGGTGAACTTCTGGACCAGCTTCCTGGTGATGCCGGTGGCGCTGATCGCGTTCCTGATCTGGCAGGCCGCCGGCGAGCGGTTGCTGAAGGCCAACGCGTTCGTGGCCCGCTCGCTGCTCGGCCCGACCGAGAGCGCCAAGCTGGCGATGCGGGTCCGCGAGCTGGCCGAGTCCCGGGCAGAGACCGTCGACACCCAGGCGGCCGAGCTGCGCCGGATCGAGCGCGACCTGCACGACGGCGCCCAGGCCCGGCTGGCGGCGCTCAGCATGAACCTCGGCATGGCCGAGGAGATGGTGGCGCGCGACCCGGCCCAGGCTGCTGCCCTGCTGACCGAGGCCCGCGAGTCCGCGAGTACGGCGTTGTCCGAGCTGCGCGACCTGGTCCGCGGGATCCACCCGCCGGTGCTCGCCGACCGCGGTCTGGACGGCGCGGTCAGGGCGCTTGCGATGTCCTGCCCGTTCAAGGTCGACGTGACGTACGACGTCCCTGGCCGGCCGCCCGCGCCGGTCGAGTCCGCGGCGTACTTCGCGGTGGCCGAATGCCTCGCGAACGCGGTGAAGTACTCGGCCGCGACCACCGCCTGGATCCAGATCACCCACGAGGACGAGAAACTGCACATGATCGTCGGCGACGACGGTGTCGGAGGTGCCGTGATCAGGCCCGGCGGCGGTCTGTACGGTATCGAGCGGCGGCTGGCCGCCTTCGACGGTACGTTGACCGTGGCGAGCCCGAGCGCCGGGCCGACCACCGTGATCATGGAGCTGCCTTGCGAGTCCTCATCGCTGAAGACCACGCCCTCCTCCGGGACGGCCTGATCCGCCTGCTGGAGGCGCACGACTTCGAGGTCGTCGAGGCGGTCGACAACGGGCCGCGGCTGGTGCCTGCGCTGGTGGAGCACCGGCCCGACGTCGCGGTGGTCGACGTACGGCTGCCACCGACCTTCACCGACGAGGGTCTGAAGGCCGCGATCGAGGCCCGCCGCCAGGTCCCGGGGCTGCCGATCCTGGTGCTCTCGCAGTACGTCGAGCAGCTGTACGCCCGGGAGCTGCTCACCGGTGGTGGCGGCGCGGTCGGCTACCTGCTGAAGGATCGGGTCTCCAACGTGGCCGAGTTCCTCGACTCGGTACGGCGGGTGGCCGCCGGCGGGACCGCGATGGACCCGGACGTGATCGGTCAGCTGCTGGCCCGGAACACCCGCGACGAACCGATCGGCCGGCTCACGCCGCGCGAGTCCGAGGTGCTCGGCCTGATGGCCGAAGGCCGCTCGAACGCCGCGATCGCCGCGGCCCTGTTCGTCACCGAGAAGGCCGTCAGCAAGCACACGAACAACATCTTCTCGAAGCTCGACCTGCCCCCGTCCGAGGACGACAACCGCCGCGTGATGGCGGTGCTCACCTACCTGTCGTCCCGCTGACCCGCCGCAGGAACTCCTGGGTGCGAGCCTCGCGGGGGTTGTCCAGGACCTGGGCGGGCGGGCCGATCTCGAGCGGCCGGCCGTGGTGCAGGAAGCAGACCTGGTCGGCGACGTCGCGGGCGAAGGCCATCTCGTGGGTGCAGACGAGCATCGTCATCCCCTCGGCCTTCAGCTCGCGGAGCAGGTCCAGGACCTCGCCGACGAGTTCGGGGTCGAGCGCCGACGTGACCTCGTCGAGCAGCATCAGCTGGGGCGAGTTCACCATCGCGCGCGCGATCGCGGCGCGCTGCTGCTGACCGCCGGACAGCTCGTCGGGCTTGGCCGACGCCTTGTCCGCCAGGCCGACGCGTTCCAGCATCTCCATCGCCCGGGTACGAGCTGTGGCCCGCGGCACCCGGTGCACACGGATCGGCGCCAGCGTGATGTTGTCGAGCACGGTCAGATGCGGGAACAGGTTGTACGCCTGGAACACGATCCCGATCCCGGACCGCACCTTGTCCGCGTCGGCCCGCGGATCCGTGATGTCCGCGCCGGCCAGCTCGATCACGCCGTCGTCGACCGTCTCCAGCAGGTTCACGCAGCGCAGCAGCGTCGACTTCCCGGACCCCGACGCCCCGATCAGTACGACGCACTCCCCCGCGTCGACCTCCAGGTCGAACCCGTCCAGTACGACGTTCTCGCCGTACTGCTTGCGTACCCCGCGTAACGACAGCAAGCTCATACCGGCCCGCCTCCCCCGCCGTACCAGCCTTGCCGTCGCGCGACGTAATCGGTCAGCCGGGTCAGCGGGATCGTCAGCGCGACGAACAGCAGCCCGGCGACGACGTACGGCGTGAAGTTGAAGTCCTCGGCCGTCTCCAGTTGCGCGGCCCTGATCGCGTCGATGACGCCGAGTACCGCGATCAGCCCGGAGTCCTTCTGCAGACTCACGAAGTCGTTCAGCAGCGGCGGCAGCACCCGCCGTACCGCTTGCGGAAGGACCACGAAGCGCAACGTCTGCCGGTACGTCAGCCCGAGCGACCGCGCGGCCGCCCGCTGCGACGGATGCACCGACTCGATCCCGGCCCGGAACACCTCTGCGACGTACGACGAATAGGTCAGGACGAGAGCCGCGCCGCCCCAGATCACCGCCTGGTTCGGCAACCCGCGCAGCTGCAGAGCCGGTACCCCGAAGCCGAGCAGGAAGATCACCAGCAGCAACGGGAGACCGCGGAACACGTCCGTGTAGGCGGCTGCGAACACGCGCAGCGGAAAGAAGATCGGGCCCCGCAACGTCCGCAGGATCGCCAGCGTCAGCCCGAACACCACGATCAGCACCGCGCAGACAAGCATCACGCGGACGTTCAGCCAGAGGCCCTCGGCAACGACCGGCAACGCCTCCCAGCCACGGTGGACGTCGAAGAAGGTCGCCCGGACCCGCGGCCAGCCCGGTGTGGAACCGATGCCCACGACAACCAGTGCGAGCAGGACCACCGAGCTGACCAGCGCGATCACCGTCGACCGGCGCGCCCGCCTGCGCCGGTAGGCGATCCGCTCGCGCTGCAGCTCCGACGGTTGCCAGGTGGTGCTCACGAGAGCTCGGGCGCGCCTGACTCGGTCAGGTACTGCTTCTGCAGGTTCGCCAGCGTGCCGTCGGCCTTGAGCGCGTCGACCGCCTGCGTGACGCAACCGGTCAGCTTCGAGTTCTTCTCGAGGACGAACCCGAACTGCTCCGCCTGCCCGCCGGCCGGCAACTGGCCGACGATCTTGCCGTTGTCGAGCTGCGCCGCAGTCATGTAGAACGCGGTCGGCAGGTCCACCACGATGCCGTCGATCTGCTTGTTCTTCAGCGCCTGCACCGCCAGGTCGTTGGTGTCGAACACGGCCGGCTTCGGCTTGGGCTTCACGACATCACGCAGCGCCGTGTAGCTCGTCGTACCGACCTGGGCCCCGAGCTTCGCGTCGACGAGATCGGCGACGGACTTGGCCTCGGCGATCTTGCTGCCCGCGGTGGTGATCACGGTCTGCCGGACCTCGTAGTACCCGGAGGAGAAGTCGACGGCCTTGCGGCGGTCCTCGGAGATCGACACCTGGTTCACGTCCAGGTCGAACGCCTTCGGCCCGGGCGCGAACGCGGTGTTGAACTGGACCGTCTGCCACTTCACGTTCGCCTGCTCGAACCCGAGCTTCTTCGCCACCGCGTAGGTGACCGCCGACTCGTACCCCTTGCCGTTGCTCGGGTCGTCGCCGCTGAACCACGGTTCGTACGCCGGCTTGTCGGTGCCGACCGTCAGCGTGCCGGCCGTCTTCACCGCCAGCTTGTCCTTCGCACAGGCATCCGCACCCGACGGCGTCGAGGCCCCGGACGAGCTCTCCTCCGGCGCACACGCCCCGAGCCCCACCATCGCCAGTACCGCCAGCCCCACCACAGCGCGCGTTCTCATGGGCAGCACTCTAAGACCTCTTGCGGTACAGGGTGGGGCTTGATCCGGTGTGCAGACGGAAGCGGGTCGCGAAGTAGAGCGGGTCCGCGTACCCGACCTGGGCCGCGACCGACGCGACCGGCCGGCTCGTGAGCTCCAGGAGCCGCGCCGCGGCATCCAGCCGGCGGCGTTCGACAAACTGCTGCGGGCTGACGCCGAGCTGCTCGCGGAACAGGTGCGCGAAGCGCGAGACCGACAGGTTCACGGCCCGCGCCAGCCGCGGTACGTCGAGGCTCGCCGTCAGGTCCTGGTCGATCAGCTCGATCGCGCGCAGCAGCCGGTCGTCGATCTGCACAGCCTTCGGGTTCTGGGTGTCGCACCACAGCAGCGCCGCCTCCAGCGAGTTGGCGCTGAGCTGCTCGGCCTGCGGCAGGACGCTGTGCTGATGCCGTACGGCGTCGCGCAGGTGCTCGGCGATCCGCTCGAAGGTCGGCGCGGCCGGATGCAGCTGAACGATGCCGGGAGCAACTTCCGGCCAGTCGAGCAGCGGCAGCCAGTCGGGCTTCGGGTGCAGGTGGGCGTAGAGGAAATGCCAGCGGCCGCCGACCGTGGCGTAGTCGTGCAGGGTGCGCGGGTGGACCAGGGTGACGCTGCCCGGCGCGGCCGCGACCTGACCGAATCGTCCCTGGCCGTCGAGGGTCTGGACGAGCAGCCAGTCGGTCGTCCCACGCCGCCGATACGTCGCGTACTCAGGGCCTTCGTCGAACTCACCGGTCGCCAGCCGGCGAACCACCGGATGCGGCGACTCAGCAGGATATCGAAGGTTCACAGCTCGATAGGCTATCGCCCCACCCAGCCCCCGGGCCAGATCCTGGACACATGACAGTGCATATGCCACGCCTCCGGCGCGGCGGGTCATGGGGCTGTAACTCCCGGCCTTCCCTCGTCGTTCCAGTCGCTTCGCTCCCTCCACTCCTCAGTCCAGGCCGGGAGGCCCCATGACCGTCGCGGACATCTACCAGCGGGACGGCATCGTCCAGGTCCCCCAGTTGCTCGATCCCGCCGAGGTCGAGCAGATCAAACAGGTCTACATGGAGCAGGTGGCGGCAGATCTCTCGCTCGCCCACGACGACGGCGTGCCGGACGACGATCCGCTGGCCCGGTACCCGCGGTTCGTGCACCCGCACCGGCGGACCGACACCGAGGCCGGGCGGCTCGCGCTCGAGTTGATGCTCGACAGCCGGATCCTCGATGTCGTGCAGGCGCTCATCGGCCCGGCGCTCGGGGCCCAGTCGATGTTCTACTTCAAACCGCCGGGTGCCCGCGGGCAGGCGCTGCACCAGGACAACCTGTTCCTGCGCGCCGACCCGGAGACGTGCCTCGCGGCCTGGATCGCGATCGACGACGTCGACTCGGCGAACGGCGGACTCAAGGTGGTGCCCGGCTCGCACCGGACCGAACTGCTCTGCCCCGAGCCGGCCGACCTGACCGAGTCCTTCAGCACGGGACAGGTCGCCGTACCGGAGGGTCTGAGCCAGGTGCAGACCAAGATGACCGCCGGTGACGTGCTGTTCTTCCACGGCAGCGTCGTCCACGGCTCCCGCCCGAACTCCACCGACGACCGCTTCCGGCGGGCACTGATCTTCCACTACATCCCGGAGGACAGCGTCGAGATCGCGGCCTTCTACAACCCGCTGATCCGCCCCGACCGCCGCGAAACCGTCCTCGCCGAAGCCATCGGCGGCGGCCCCTGCGGCGACTACGCCGAGATGGAGCCGTGAACCCGCCGGGACAACGCACCTGCCGCCGCGATCGCGAGCAGCAACGCGCCGGCGATCAGTAGCCGCCCCACGGAATGCGGCGGATCGAAGTCGGCCTCCGTCGCCGCGGCGGCCAGACAGCAGAGCAGTGTCAGGCCGAGGAGCCCGGTCGCGAGAGTGGTCATCCGGAGCAGTGCCGCACCGGGTGACGGATCGAAGCGGCGCCCGCGGAACCGCAGACCGCGGCCGGGTTCCGCGGCGCGCTGCCCCCAGTCGTCGTACACGTGCTGCGGGACCCGGATCCCGGCCAGCGACCTGAGCCCCTGCGTCAACGACTCGGCCGTCAGCGGCTCGTCGCGGGACAGCACGAGCGCCGTCCCCTCGATGGCGAGCCGTACCGGGCGCGCATCCAGGAGCGCCTGCATCGTGCGCGGATGCAGGACCGCCATGAGGTAGCGGGGCTCGTCCCCGATCACGTCGAAGCTCCGATTGAACTCGGCGCTCTCGAGCGTGAGATCCGATCTGGTCAGCCCGCCCGGCCGTACCGCCATCGCCGGCAACTCGACCGGCAGCGTTGCGACGAAGACACTCAGGCGGCGCCGACGGCACAGTAGTCCGCTCCATTGCAGCCACCGGACCTCGAAGGCGAGCCCGTCCGGTGTCTGTACGACGTTCCGGGCGCTCCAGGTCCGGCCGACCGGGAGCGGGAGCGACGGCAACCGCAGTTCGCGCGGGTCGACGATGCGCCACCCGTTGCGGTGCGCACAGTCCCGCACCTCGCGGGTCGTTGCTCGCGGCCACGAGTACGCGAGGACCGCGGTGAGGACCACTACGACGGTCAGCAGCGGCAGTACGGCGAGGAGCAGCGCCGGACCGGCGTCGTACGTCGACCACGCGACCCGCACCAGCACCGCCCCGACCCCGAGCACCGCGATCCACTGCGCCACGGACGCCGTACCCGTGGAGATGCCGATCAGCACCCAGACCGTCGGAATCACCAGCACCGCCACCAGGAACATCATCGACGTCCACCCCGGCCAGTCAGCACCGACCACCCGCGGCATCATGATCAGCCCGAGCCCCGTCACCACCACCAGCAGCAGACCGGCAACCGACACCATCTCCCGCCCGCCCGAACGCCTCCGCACCCACCCGAGTCTGCCAGCGCCAGCGGGTCAGCGATCCCGGGCGTGTCCCGGGACGTGACGAGAGGAACCCGGACCGCGCGCCCCGTCCGACCGTCCGAGGTGGACACTCGGAGCGGCGATGCCGGCGCCGGTGATCCTCCTCAGGTCGCTCACCCTTTGGTCGAGTCGGCCCGGAAGCACCAGCTCGCGCGGCCGCGGCGCTCCGCGCGCCTCGTGCTTGTCCATCGCGGCCCGGACCTCCCCGATGACGGGTGCCGCCAACGCGTCGCCACGTTCAAGCAGCGGTACGGCGGTCGCGAGGAACTGCTCGTGTTCGGCCGCTGTCGGCGGACGGTTGCGCTCGGCAAGGATCGACTCCTTGACCAGCCACGGCTCCGGCAGCAGGCCTTCGGCGGTGCGATGGTTCTCGTACAGCACATACCCGTCACGGTCGACGACGTACAGGTCATCGACGTACGACAGGCACTCGAGTTCCTGCGCGGTGTCGGGCACCAGCCGGAACGCCTGAGCACCGAGTTCGGGTCGCACCCACCGGCCGATGCCCGTGTCGTCGAGCGCCTGCTGGTACCGAGCCGCCCGGCCGAGTTGGCAGTTGGCGTCGTGCGTCACCACGTACGCGAGCGCGACGCGATAGTTCTCGCGGCGGAAGCCGTCCACCCAGTTCGTCGCCAACGGCACCCGGTGGAGCGGTGCGCTGGCGATCACGTCGTACTGCGGCTCGCCATGGCGGAGGTGTTCGAGGCAGCGCACCATCATGCCCCTGGGCAGGTTGATGGCGATGTCGTCGGCGCCACGCATTCCCCGCGCGCGCATGATCGCGTCGTACCGTGGATGCGCCGTGATGTCGTCGTCGAGGTCGTACACCGCCACCGAGTTCGCACCGAGCGATGCCTGCAGGAGCCACTGGGTGGTCGACTTGCCCGACCCCGGCGGCCCGCCGAGCAGCACCACCAGCGGCCGCTGCCCGGGCAACCGCACCGGCGGTTCCGGTGGAGTGATCTCGGCCATCCGACGGGCGAGGACCGCCTTCGCCTCGTGCAGCCCGAGGTCCGGCCTCGTACCGGCGATCATCCGTCCAGCTCGGTACGCAACCGCGCCAGCAGGTCCGGATAGGTGCCGATCACGGTACGTCGTTCCGCACCCGACATCGTGCCGAGCCGACGAAGCTCGCCGTCGTGAAACGCGAGCTCAGCGGCGAGCTCGGCCCGCCGATCGGGGTCGGTCGCCTGACTGACCAGCGAGTTGTAGCACGAAGCCACACTCTGAACGAGGTTGCGAGCCCGCTCCCACTCCACCCGCTCCACATCGCTCAGCGGCACACCCGCCCGCCCGCCGACTGCGTCGGTGAGGTGCTTCCGCGGCTCGTCCGGCATGTCACCAGCCTAGCGAGACGGCCAGCTCAGCCGGAGCAGTAGAACCCTGCCTCACCGATCCACCGACGGGCCCGCGGGCGGCCGTCCGCCGTCTGGTCGGCGGGCTCCGCTCCCGAGTCCTGAGGGCCGGGTGCCATCGGGGGTCTGAGGTGCTCCGGGTGGTGTGTTTGCCGTGTCCGGGGGCCGGATGCCGCCGGCCGGGGCGACGCCTGCGCCTGTCACCCGCCGCAGCTCGGCCAGTTGTCCGTCGATCTGCGGGGCTCGATCCGGCGCGGGCTGCGAGGGCATCGCTGCAGGGCGCTCGACCTGCTTGCGCATCGCCTCGCGGACCACGTCGTCGACCGCGGGCTCCAGTTCGTCACCCCGCTCCCGCAACGCGCGCGCCGTACCCACGAATCGCTGCTGCTCCGCCGGCGTCGGCGGGCGGTTGCGCTCGGCAACGATCGCCTCGCGTGCCCCGGGCTCGCGTTCCAGCGAGCCGTCCGCCCGGCGGTGGTTCTCGTAGAGCACGTTCCCCGCGCGGTCCACGACGTAGATGTCGTCGGCGTACCCCAGGGTCTCCACCGCGTGCGCAGCGTCAGGCACTCGCTGGTAAACGGCGTTGTGCATGCGCGGATCCACCCACCGCCCGTTGCCGGCGGCGTCCTTCGCCTGCTGGTACCGATCCGCGATCGCCAGCAGACTGTCAGCCTCGTTCGTGGCGACATAAACGGCCACCACCCGATGGCCGGCGTTCCGGAACGGCTCCAGGGTCTGCTGCGCCCGCTCCGGGGTCTCCAGCCACGCACTCGTCACGACGTCGTACGGCGGGTCCGCGGTCAGCAGACTGTCCAGGCACCGCTGGCTCAGGTTCTCGGGCAGGCTCTGAACCACCTCGCCGTGCGCGTCCAACCCATCGTCGCGCGTCGCCTCCTGGAACCGCGGATGGGCCTGGGCGTCGTCATCGGCCTCGTACGTCGCCGCCGTGTCCACGCCGAGCGCCGCGTGCACCCGATCCTGGACCGTCGACTTCGCCGCACCGGGCTGCCCGCCGATCACCACCGCCAGCGGCTGGATGCCAGGACCGCGGACGGGACGGCGGGGCGGCATGATCTCCTCGGTCCGACGGGCAATCAGCTGCTCGGACTCGCCCGGGGTGAGCGTGAGGTCGATCATTCGGTGCGTAGCCGGTCCAGCAGCTCGGGGTAGGTGCGCAGGATCTCGGACCGCTCCTCGGCCGACAGCGCCGCGAAGCGCCGGAACCGCTCGGTGTGCACCGCGCGCTCCGTCTCGAGCTCACGTCGACGAGCCTCGTCGGTCTCGGAGGCGATCAGCCCGTTGTACGCCGACAGTACCGCCCGGACGAGGACCCGCGCCCGCTCGTGCTCGACCCGCTCGTCATCGGACAACGGCGCGACGAACCGCCCGCTCAGCGCCTCGGTGATGTGCTTCCCGTGCTCGTCCGGCATGGGGCCAGACTAGCGAGACGGGTCCGGTCAGTTGGAGTAGTCGCGGAAGCCGCGGCCGGTTTTGCGGCCGAGGTAGCCGGCCGTGACGAGGTGCTCCAGTAGTGGGGCCGGGGCGAAGCCGGGCTCGCGGAACTCCAGGTAGAGCGTGCGCTGGATGGCGAGCGAGACGTCCAGCCCGACCACGTCGAGCAGGGCGAACGGGCCCATCGGCAGGCGGCAGCCGAGCTTCATCGCGGCGTCGATGTCGTCGACGCCGGCGTAGTGCGCCTCGAGCATCCGGACCGCGTCGTTCAGGTACGGGAACAGCAGCGCGTTCACGATGAATCCGGCCCGGTCGCCGCACCGCACCGGGTGCTTGCCTGCGGCAACTGCCACCGCGGCCACCGTGTCGGCGACCTCGGCTGTGGTGCTCACGGTGCTGACGACCTCGACGAGCTGCATCACCGGCGCCGGGTTGAAGAAGTGCAGCCCGACCACGTCACCCGGCCGCTTGGTCGCCATCGCCAGGTCGATCACCGGCAGACTCGACGTCGTGGTCGCCAGGATCGCGCCCGGCTTGCAGATCTCGTCGAACGTCTCGAACAGCGCCTGCTTGACGCTCAGCTCCTCGACCACCGCCTCGATGACGAGGTCGACCGAAGCCAGGTCGTCGAGCTTCGCCGTACCGGTCACCCGGCGCAGCGCCGCGTCGCGCTCCTCGGTGGACAGCTTGCCGCGCTGCACACCCTTCTCCAGCGAGCGCTCCAGTACGCCGCGGACCCGGTCGACCTTCTCGGTACCGCGGGCGACGTACAGCACGTCGTACCCGGCCTTGGCGAGCACCTCGACGATGCCGACCGCCATCGTGCCGGAGCCGACGACACCGACCTGCTTGACCGTCCGTACGACGACCTCGTCGCCGTTCTGGTGCGGGGTGTGCTCGTCGTCGACCACGACCGGCGAGTCCGGCGACTCGTAGGTGTAGAAGCCGCGACCGGTCTTCCGGCCGAGGAGGCCCGCGGTCACCATCTGCTTGAGGATCGGCGCCGGGGCGTGCAGCCGGTTGCGGCCCTGCTTGTACATGGTGTCGAGAATCTCGTACGCCGTGTCGAGGCCGATCAGGTCGAGCAGCGCCAGCGGACCCATCGGGTAACCGCAGCCGAGCCGCATCGCCGCGTCGACGTCCTCGCGGGTCGCGTAGCGCGACTCGACCATGGAGACCGCGTGGTTCAGGTACCCGAACAGGAGCGCGTTGGCGATGAACCCGGCCCGGTCCGCCGCGACCACCGGGACCTTGTCGAGCCGGCGGGCCAGCGCCTGCACGTCCTCGACCACGTCCGGCTCGGTGACCACGGTCTTGATCACCTCGACGAACTCCTGCACCGGCGCCGGGTTGAAGAAGTGCATGCCGACGACGCGCCGCGGGCGCTGGGTGGCGACGGAGATCTCGGTGACCGACAACGACGAGGTGTTGGTCGCCAGGATCGCGTCGTCGCGGACGACCTTGTCCAGCGCGGCGAAGATCTCGCGCTTCAGCTCGAGGCGCTCCACGACGGCCTCGATCACCAGGTCGCAGTCCGCCAGTGCCTCCAGCGAGGTGGCGAACGTGACCCGGTCGAACAGGGCCTGCTGGTCCTCGACGGACAGCTTGCCGCGTTTCACGGCGCGGTCGGTCGAGTGCTGGATGTGCCCGCGGCCGCGCTCGACGGCCTCCTCGTCACGCTCGACGCCGACGACCGTCAGGCCGTTGCGCGCGAACACCTCGGCGATCCCGGCGCCCATCGTGCCGAGACCCACCACACCCACCGTCGTCAATTCCCGAGCCATGCTCTGCACTATGCCAGTCCGATGACTGGTCCGCCCATGAGCTGGGTCACCGGCGAGGTCAACCTCACACGCCTGACCACCCGCCTGACCTCACTGCAGCCGATAGTTGACCGCATGCTCGCCCGAACCCTGGCCGCAGCCGCAACCCTCCTCTGCCTGCCCACAACGGCAGCAGCCGCGGAGGACCCAGCAGCGGCGGTTCCGGGTGCGGCGGTTGCGGCGCCGGTGGTGGTTGTCGGGATTGCCGGGCTCACCTGGGACAACCTGACCGAGGAAGGCGCGCCGACGCTGTGGAGGATGCTTGAGGACGGGGCCGGGGCCGCGGCGATGACGGTCCGTACCGTGCACTCGCCACCCTGCCCGCTGGACGGCTGGCTCTCCCTCTCGGCTGGCCGGGCGGCGACCGATCCCCAGCCACACCGCGACCGCGACTGTACGGCGCTCCCCTCGGTAACCGACGGCACCGTGGACGGCTGGTCCGGTCTCGTCCAGGCCCAGCGCGACTCGGTATACGACCCAACGCTGGGCCTACTCGGTACGACGCTCGCCGACAACAACGTCTGCGCCACCGCCGTCGGCCCAGGCGCCGCGCTGGCCCTTGCCACCCGCCAGGGCCAGGTAGCCAGGTACTACCCCACCGCGGAGACCGCACGCTGGGACTGCCCGGTGGCAATGGTCGACGCCGGCGTACTCGACCGTCGCCGCGATCCCGGCCGCGCCCTCCGGCAGGCCGACGACACCGTCCGTGAGGTCCTCGAGAAGGCACCGCCGACCGCGACCGTGATCGTGCTCGGCGTCTCCCAGCCACTGCACTCGACCCTGGCGATGAGCGCCGTACTCGTCACCGGCCCCCGAGCCGCCGGCCATTACCTGACCGCCCAGTCGACCCGTTGGCAGGGCATCGTGCGACTCCTCGACATCCCGTCGACGATCGTCGCCGCGGCCGGTGTGCCCGAGCCCAACGACTTCACCGGCGCACCGCTGATCGCCACAGGCACCCGCCCGTCAGCAGCGGACACCGCCGCGAAGCTCGCCGACGTCACACACCGCGACCGCGACCTGCGCCGCAGCTCCGGCTGGTTCGTCAACGGCCTGGCCGCGGCGGTGCTCCTGGCGATCGCCGCGCTGGCAGTACTCCGGCGCGCCGGGCGGAGGACGCGGACGGTCGAGTTCAGCCTGCTTGTACTCGCCGCTCTGCCGTTGTGCTCGTACTTGGTCCGCCTCATCCAGTGGTGGAGATGGCCTGTACCGCTCGCGGCCCTGTGGCTCGGCATGCTCCTCGGCGCAGTCGCGCTGGCCTTCGCGCTCCGGCGACTCCCCCGAGCCGTCACCGTCCTCGCCGGGATCACGGTCGCCGTCCTCGCCCTCGACGCAATCACCGGGACCGTCCTGCACCACGGCAGCCCGCTCGGTCCGTCACCGCTGTCGGGTGGCCGGTACTACGGGTTCGGCAACACCACGTTCGTCGTGTTCGCCGTACATGCCGTGCTCTTCGCGGCAGGCGTCGCCCGCTGGCTGCGGTCCCGATCCGGTACCGCGGTCGCCGCCGCTGCCGTCGCGGCGATCGGGCTCGTGACGGTCGCGGTCGACGCCTGGCCGACGTGGGGAGCGGACGTCGGCGGCGGGTTCGCGATCGTCCCGGCGTTCGTCCTGCTGACCCTCGATGTCCTCGGACGGCGGATCGGCGTCGTCCGTCTGCTGCTCACCGGCGCCGCGGCGGTCGTCGCCGTGGCCCTGGTCAGTGTGCTCGACTGGCTTCGCCCGGCCGCATCGCGCTCACACGCCGGTCGGTTCGTCGAAGACCTGTTGAACGGTGACGGTCTCGGCGTGGTGACCCGCAAGGCCGGCTACGCGTTCGGCTCCTTGTCCGCCGGGCCGCACCTCTGGCTGGCCGGCCTCCTGCTGCTGTATCTGCTCGCCGTGGTGGTCGCCCGCCGCCAGGTAGCACCGGCCTGGTTCGAACGAGCAGTGACCGAACGGCGCTACCTCTGGGGCTGCTTCGTCGCCATCGTGACCATCGCGGCGATCGGATCCGCCGCCAACGACTACGGCCTGCGCATCGCCCTGCTGACCTTCGCGGTCGCCGGTCCACCACTGGCACTGACGATCGCCAGAGCCACATCACCATCGACGAACCGCGGCACCGTCGAGCTCACCCGCCCTCGTCGATGACGACCGGCGTTGCCATCCAGCCGTCGAGCAGCCACCACGGGTCAGGGGCACCCTCGAGTGCGGCGGCGATCGGTCGCGGCTTGAGGTCGCAGGCGGCGAGGTCCGTCACCGGCAGCCACACGGCGCGATAGCTCCCGCGCTCCGAGTCGGCCGCGCTGCCCATCTCCGGACCGTCGCCGGTACCGAACTCGCCGCCGATCACGTCCGCGACGAAGTAGTGCTGCGTGCTGTCCCCGAGGTGCACGACCGCGACCGCGGCACGGATCTTGACCAGCAGCCCGAGTTCCTCGTGAGCCTCCCGGCGCGCGGCCTCCGCCGGACTCTCCCCGTCCTCGACCTGACCGCCGGGCAGCACGTGGTACGTCCGCCCGTCGCGCACCCGCTCGATCGCTGCGATCCCGTGTTCGCTGAGCAGTACGACGCCCGCGCGGATCACGAGCGCGTCGCCAGGATCTCGAACCAGGTGCCGATCTTCGAATCGCCGCGCTCGAGTCGCGCGACCGTCCATCCGGTCGCGGTCAGCAGGTCACGCAGCGGTTCCTCCTGCCAGAGAACGAAATGCCGCGGCAGATCCAGGTGCCGTTTCGACCACTCCTCGCCCTTGCCCTCCCGGGTCGCGAACGCGAGCACCGGCGCGGCCCGGCCCGCTTTCCGCAGTACGCCGGCCAGTTGCGCGCGATCGAAGTGCAGGAACACCGCGCTCGCGTACACGGCGTCGTACGGGCCGCCGTAGTCGTCGGTGATCGCGTTCAAGCGGTCGGCGGCGTACCCGTCGGCGCGCATCATGTCGACGAACGCCTGCGTCGCGTCGGTCCGGCGTACGACGTACCCGCGGCTCTCCAGCTCGATCGCGTCCTTGCCGGTGCCGCTGCCGAGCTCGAGCACCTTGCCGCCCGCTGCGAGACGTTCGGCGAGCAGGTCGATCAGCAGGTGGTTGGGTTCCTTGGGAATCGAGTCGCGGAACTTGCCGGCGGCCTGTTCGTACGCCGCGAGCGTGAGCTCGTTGTCCGAGGCGACCCGGGTCCAGCCGTCGCCGGTGTGCTCGACGACGGCAGGCAGTGTGAGGCCGAGGTCCAGCCCGAGGACCACCACGGTCTCGCCGCGATGCAGGTCGGCGATCGACCGCAGTTCGGCGTCCGGCTGCTGGGTCAGCTCGGGTACGACGGTCAACCGCACCGCGAGCGCCTCGGCCAGTCGCGCGCCCGCGGCGGCCTCGAACGGCCCGGCGTACACCTGTGCGATCCGCTCACCGACCACGGCGTCCTGGATGTCACCGGGCAGCAGCAGGATGCGGGCAGGACACATGAGATTCATCGATCGACGTACTCCAGGGCCTCGGCGGCGTAGTCCGGCCAGACGGCGGACTGCTCGAGCGGGATCTTTACCCATTCCTTCATCGGCCGACCCATCCCCGGATCGAACTGCTCCGCACCGGGGACCGTCAGCGCCTTCTCCCGCGGCCCGGGCGGGAGTTTGAAGGTCATCGCGTCGCCGTACATCCCGGCGAGCACCTTCTTGCCGGCCTTCAGGCACGGCATCCCGAACATGCTGCCGCGCACCACTCCGGCCGCCTCGAGCCCGGCCGCGACCGCGTCGTACGCGGCGACCGCCTCGTCGCTCACCTTCGGCATCATGCTCACCACCTTCCCACTCCGGCGGGCCGGTGCACTACGGTGCTTTCTCGTGCGCTTGGTGATTGCTACGTGTTCTGTTGACTACTCGGGGCGGCTGACGGCTCATCTGCCGATGGCGCCCCGGCTGCTGATGGTGAAGGCGGACGGGTCCGTGCTGATCCACGCCGACGGCGGGTCGTACAAACCGCTGAACTGGATGTCGCCGCCGTGCAAGCTGACCGAGGACGAGGGGGTCTGGAGCGTCACCAACAAGGCGGGTGAGGAGCTGCGGATCACCATCGAGGAGGTGCACAGCGACACGGCGTACGAGCTCGGGACGGACCCCGGCCTGATCAAGGACGGCGTCGAGGCGCACCTGCAGGAGCTGCTCGCCGAGCACGTCCACACGTTCGGCGAGGGCTGGACGCTGGTACGCCGGGAGTACCCGACCGCGATCGGCCCGGTCGACCTGCTGCTCCGCGACGCCGACGGCAAACACGTCGCGGTCGAGATCAAGCGCCGCGGCGAGATCGACGGCGTCGAACAGCTGACCCGGTACGTCGAACTCCTGAACCGCGACCCCTTGCTGGCCCCGGTCCGCGGTATCTTCGCCGCCCAGCTGATCAAGCCGCAGGCACAGTTCCTCGCCACCGACCGCGGCCTGGACTGCCTCACCGTCGACTACGACGCCCTCCGGGGCATGGAGTCCGACGTCCTGCGCCTCTTCTGAACAGGAGTCCCCCGATGACGTCGACCCCTCCGGAACCGCCGGGTGCCTTCGACTGGCTGGTCTGGCTGATCGTCCCGGTCGGCGCGCTGGTGGCGGTGCTGGTCATAGTCCTCGTCGTCCTGCTCACCCGCAAGCGCAACACGCACCCAAACTCCTGACAAATCAGCATATTTGCCCGATTTCGGGCAGATGCTTGGCTTTGCCCCCGGAAAGACTGCATGGTTAACGGGTGATCAGTGAGGCGGCGGCCGTGGAGCCGGTCGACGAGCTGGCCGATCAGGTCAGCCGGACGACCGGACTGTCGGCGGATGTCGCGCGGCGCGTGGTCGCCGACGTACTGGCCTATTTCACCGAGACGACCGAGGAGTACGTCCGGCGCCGGCACCGAGAGCTGCAGACCTACGGGGCCCGCAACGACGAGATCTTCGCCCGCCTCGGCACCGAGCTCCGGCACTGGCCGGTCCGCTCACCCGAACTCTCCGCCCGGCAGCTGCGACGGATCGTCTACGGCTGACCGGGTCCACAGCAGACCTACGAAGGGCACCACTACATGTGCGGAATCGTCGGGTACGTCGGCACCAAGCCGGCCGCGCCCATCCTGGTGGACGGACTGGCCCGGCTCGAGTACCGGGGCTACGACTCGGCGGGCGTCGCCGTCCTCGGGTCCAGCGAGCTGAAGGTGCACAAGGACGCCGGCCGGGTCCGTGAGCTGGAGGCGTCGCTGCCGAAGCGCTTCGGCGGCAAGCTCGGCATCGGCCACACCCGGTGGGCCACCCACGGCGGCCCGAGCAAGGACAACGCGCACCCGCACGCCAGCGGCAACGAGCGGATCGCGGTCGTGCACAACGGCATCTTCGACAACGCCGGGGCGATCCGCTCGCAGCTCGAGGACGCCGGCGTCAAGCTGCGCTCCGAGACCGACACCGAGGTGCTCGCGCACCTGATCGAGCAGGCCGACGGCGGCACCCTCGAGGAGAAGGTGATGGCCGCCCTGCGCCGGATCGAGGGCACCTACGGCATCGCGGTGATCGACCTCGACTTCCCGGACCGGATCGTGGTCGCCCGCAACGGCAGCCCGCTGATCCTCGGCATCGGCGACGGCGAGATGCACATCGCCTCCGACGCGGCCGCGCTGATCCGCTACACCCGCCAGGTCGTCTACTTGGACGACGGCGAGCTGGCCACCGTCCGCGCCGACGGCTACCGCACCTTCACCCAGGACGCTTCCCCGACCACCAAGACCGCGAAGACGGTCGAGTGGGAGGCCGAGGAGTTCGAGCGCGGTCTGCACGAGCACTTCATGATGAAGGAGATCCACGAGCAGCCGGACGCGGTCGGCCGGGTGATCCGGGGCCGTCTCGACGAGCGCTTCCACACCGTGCACCTCGGCGGCCTGAACATGGACGCCCGCGAGGCGCGGGAGATCAAGCGGGTCAAGATCCTCGGCTGCGGTTCGGCGTACTACGCGGGCCAGATGGGCGCGCAGTTCATCGAGGAGGTCGCGCGGATCCCCGCCGACGCGGAGCCGGCCTCGGAGTTCCGGTACCGCAATCCGGTCGTCGAGCGGGACACGCTGTACGTCGCCGTGTCGCAGTCCGGCGAGACCCTGGACACCCTGGTCGCGGTGCAGGAGCTGAAGCGCAAGGGCGGTCGCGTGATCGGCCTGGTGAACGCGGTCGGTTCGAGTATCGCGCGGGAGGTCGACGGCGGTGTCTACCTGCACGCCGGCCCGGAGGTCTCGGTGGCGTCGACGAAGGCGCTGACCAACATGGCGGTCGGGTTCGCGATGCTCGGCATCCACCTCGGCCGGATCCGGGACGTCTCCCCCGCCGACGGCCGCCGGCTGATCGACGGCCTGAAGAAGCTCCCGGAGCACATCGCCGCGATCGTCGCGCAGGAAGAGGAGCTGGCCAAGATCGCCGGTCGCCTCGCGCAGCACGAATCGCTGTTCTTCGTCGGCCGGACCCGCGGGTACCCGGTGGCGCGGGAGGGTGCGCAGAAGCTGAAGGAGATCTCGTACCGGCACGCCGAGGCGTACCAGACCTCCGAGCTGAAGCACGGCCCGCTGGCGCTGATCTCGCCGGACGTGCCGAGCGTCGCGATCGTCCCCGACGACGAGCTGCTGGACCGCAACATCGGCGCGCTGCACGAGATCGGCGCCCGCTCCGGCCCGCTGTACGTCGTCACGCACCCGGACGTCGAGATCCCGGACGGGGTCGCGGCGAAGATCGTCGTACCGAAGAACGAGCCCGAGCTGGACCCGATCCTGCTGACGATCCCGCTGCAGATCATCGCGTACTACGCCGCCGTCGCCCTCGGCCACGACGTGGACAAGCCGCGCAACCTGGCGAAGTCGGTCACCGTCGAGTAGCCGACCGCCACGCCATCACAACAGCGACACACGGCCCCCGGCACGCTCAGCGTGCCGGGGGCCGTTCGGTTGTGATGGCCTGGGGATCAGAGCTGGTGGCTGGGCTTGACTCCAGGGCGAGTGCTCGCCGCGACGGCGGGCTGCTCGGGGCTGATGCCCGGTGTGGTGGTCGGGCGGGGGGATCCTGGTCTCGGCAGGCCGCCGAGGGCGTGGTCGGCGGCGCTCGCCGCCTCGGCTCGCCGGTCGGCGCCGTTGAGCGCACCGACCAGCTGTCCGCGGCCGCGCTCGGCACCCATGCTCCGGTACGGGTGCAGGCCGAACTCGTTGACGAGCCGCTTGCACACCTCGACCCCACGCACCGAGTTGCCGACCGCGTCCAAGCGGGGCGAGAACACGACGACGGCCATGCGCTTCGACGGCACCACCATCAAGACGTTGCCGGACACCCCGCTCTTCGCCGGCAGCCCGACCTGGTTCGAGAACTGTCCGGAGTCGTTGTACATCCCGCTGTGGCCCATCACGGACAGCACGCGGGCGGCGGTCTCCGGGGAGAACACCTGTTTGCCGCTCAACGGTGCGACTCCACCGCCCGCGAGCGTGGCACCGGCCCTGGCCAACCGCTCGGTGTTCATGGTGAGCGAACAGACCATCGTGTAGAACTCGTTGGCGTCTTCCGGAGCACGTCGGTCGGTCGGACTGGCGCCGTACAGCTTCCCCGCCTTCGCCAGCGCGTTGGCGAACGCGGCGTTGCCGAATCCGGTGTCCCGCTCGGCCGCGAACGTCGGGCCGTGCAGCTGTGGCCGGTCGCCTGTCATCGCCGCCCACGCTCCCTGGACGGTGGTCAACCGGTCGGACAGATCCTTGCCGGAGTCGACCAGTGCGAGGGTCCCGATCGCTCCGGCGTTGATCATCGGATTGTGCGGCCTGCCGTCCCGCCCCAGCGACAGCAACGGATCGTTGAAGGGCCCGCCGCTCTGCTCCTGGCCGATCCAGCGGTGCACCTCCTCCGGGCCGAGCTGCTCCAAGGCGATGGCGTAGCTGAACGGCTTCGACGTCGACTGGACGCTGAACTCGTCCGCGGTGTCGCCGATCGAGAACACCTGGCCGTCCGCGGTGCAGATCGCGATGCCGAACTTCTCCGGGTCGGCGTCCCGCAAGGTCGGGATGTAGTCCGCGACCGCGCCGGACCGCTCGTGCAGCAGGTCGGTGTGGATCCGTTCCACCGCGTGCGCGAACTCCTCGAACTCGTCCGCGGGAACCGCGAGTTCACCCGTCAGCGTTCGCTGGATCACCGCGTGCTGCCCGACCTCGGCGAACGTGTCGAAGTCGATCTGCACCGGTTGGGAGTACGGCGTGATCGCCGGCCGGCCGGCGGCGTCGCGGACACCGTCCAGCGCCGCGCGCACCCGCGGATCGTCCGGCATGATCCCGGCCCGGCCGAGGGTGTTGAGCAACTCCCAGGACCAGATCCGTCCGTCGTCGTCCGTGTCGATCGTCGCAAACGACCGGAGCAGCTTCTCCGAGACGTCCATTGGCTGCTTCCTTCCCCAGATGGCGGCAGGCGGGCGCGCACGACCACACTGTCGGCACTGTCGGCGGGCAGCAGCCTGTACCGGTCGTGTTTCCACGGCGGTCACCTGGTGTTACGACGATGTCAAACGAGCCTGTTGTAGTACAAGTTGACCACTTGTATGATCACTGCCCATGGACCGCATCCGCCAGGTGAAGCTCTCGTCCGTCGTCCTCCCGCTCGACCAGCCGATCAGTGACGCCAAGGTGCTGACCGGGCGGCAGCGGCCGATGACCGAGGTGGTGTTCCTGTTCGCGGAGATCGCGACCGAGCAGGAACAGCACGGGATCGGGTTCAGCTACTCGAAGCGGGCCGGCGGACCCGCGCAGTACGCGCACGCCAAGGAAGTCGCGGCGGGGTTGATCGGAGAGGATCCGTCGGACATCGCGAAGGTGTACGACAAGCTGCTGTGGGCCGGCGCCTCGGTCGGCCGGTCCGGTGTCGCGACCCAGGCGATCGCCGCGATCGACATCGCGCTGTGGGACCTGAAGGCGAAGCGCGCGGATCTGCCGCTCGCCAAGCTGCTCGGCGCGCACCGCGACTCGGTCCGCGCGTACAACACCTCCGGCGGGTTCCTGCACGCCCCGATCGAAGAGGTGCAGGAGCGCGCGTCGAAGTCGCTCGCCGACGGGATCGGCGGCATCAAGATCAAGGTCGGCCAGCCCGACAGCCGGATCGATCTGGATCGTGTTCGCGCCGTCCGGGAACACCTCGGCGACGACGTACCGCTGATGGTGGACGCGAACCAGCAGTGGGACCGCCCGACCGCGCTACGGATCGGCCGGGTGCTCGAGCAGTTCGATCTGGTCTGGATCGAGGAGCCGCTGGACGCGTACGACGCGCTCGGGCATGCGGAACTCGCGGCAGCCCTCGACACCCCGATCGCGACCGGCGAGATGCTGTCCAGCGTCGGCGAGCACGTCCGGCTGATCGAGGCCCGGGCGGCCGACATCATCCAGCCCGACGCGCCGCGGATCGGCGGCATCACGCCGTTCCTCAAACTCGCGACGCTGGCCGACCACCACGGTCTGCAGCTCGCACCGCACTTCGCGATGGAGATCCATCTGCACCTCGCGGCGGCGTACCCGCGCGAGCCGTGGGTCGAGCACTTCGAGTGGCTGAATCCCTTGTTCAACGAGCGTCTGGAGACGGTCGACGGGCGGATGCTCGTCCCCGACCGTCCGGGTCTCGGCTTCACCACGACCGAGCAGTGCGCGAGGTGGACCGTGGACAGCTGCGAGTTCCGGTGAGTGGTCTGGCGGATCAGATCGTCGAGGATCTGAAGCGGCGGATTCTCAGCGGGCGGATCGCGCCGGGCGAGAAGCTACCGGGTGAGAACGGGCTGGTCGAGGAGTTCGGGGTCAGCCGGACCGTCGTGCGCGAGGCGGTCTCGCGGCTGCAGGCGGCCGGGCTGGTGGAGACGTTCCAGGGACGCGGCTCGTTCGTGCTGGAGGTGCCGGATCGTACGCCGGGACTGCGCGCGGTCCGCTCGCACCGCGACGTCCTCGACCTGATGGACTTCCGGATCGGGGTCGAGAGCGAGGCTGCGGGGCTGGCGGCATCCCGGCGTACCGATCATCAGTTGAAGGGGATCGAGCGCGCGCTGGACGACTTCCGGCGGGTCGGCGACGATCCGGGGCGGTCGGTGGAGGCCGACTTCGCGTTCCACCTCAAGGTTGCCGTTGCCTCGGGCAATCGGTTCTACGGGGATCTGATCGGGGAGCTCGGGCCGATGATGATCATGCTGCCGCGGACCCGGCTCGACCCGGCCTACGAGATGTCGGACCCGGACCACCTGATCCGCGTGGTGCACGAGCACGAGAACATCAGCGCGGCGATCGCGCGGTCCGAGCCGGAGGCGGCGCGGGCCGCGATGCGGGTACATCTGTCGAGTACTCGGCACCGGTTGCTGACCCACACCGCCGGATAGCGTTGCCGGCATGGCGCAGCTCGTGCACGCCCGCAAGCCGGTCCCGCCGCGGAAGCGGGTCGAATTCGGCGGGACGATCGTGCTGGGCGCGTTCGCGGTTCTCGAGTTCGCCAACGGGATCTGGCAGGTGGCGATCGTGATGGCGGTCATCGCGGTGCTGCTGATTCCGGTCGCGTTCGTGATCGCGGGGCGGGCGGTACGCCGGCATCCGGACTGGATCGAGGTGCGGCCCGATCGCATCACCGCACTGCGCGCTTCCGGTACGTCGTGGGAGTTCGTCCGCAACGACGACAGCACGTTGCGCGTCGCAGACCACCGCGGCCAGCCGCACCTCTACCTCGACGGCATGACCTCGACCGGCGTGATTCCCCTGGCCCGCTTCGACCTCGAAGAGTTCACCCAAGCCGCCACCGCCGAGGGTTGGCCTATGCCGTCGCCCACCATTCCCCCGGCCCCACCGGAAACACCTTCTGCTAACCGCTCGGTGGAGCAGGCGACTCGGGTTGTGCTTCGGGATGGGGAACGAGGTCCGTTGCCGTGGACCAGTCGCGGGCTCAGTCCGAAGCTTGTGGTGGGGCTTGCGGTCGTGGTCGGGATGGGGGTGATGGCGTTGGCGTTCGCCAGTGCGTCGCCGACCGCGATCATCATCGCCGTACTGGGCCCAAGCATCGCGCTCGCCCTCGCGCTGGTCGTCATCTCGATCCGGCACGCGCTCAAAGTCACCCTGACCGTCACGATCGCGCCGGACCGTGTGTCGGTCACCCACGGAGCACTCGCCTCGCAGGTCGTCCAGCGGACCGCGGTGACTTCCACCAAGGTCGGCCGCCGCTACGCCCGCCTCCGCGGCCCGGACGGCAAACCGCTCCTGTACGTCCCGCTCAACCCGCAGCGCACCGCCGTGCTGAACGCCCTCTCCGCGAACGGCTGGCCGGTGTGACTACCAGCGTGCAGTGTTGGGACTGAACCCCGGATCCACCGTCCGCATGTACGTCGTGTCGTCCCGCTTCCGGATCCCGCACGCCAGGTACTGCTCGTGCAACACCCCCAGCGCGTCGACATCCAGCTCGACCCCGAGCCCAGGCCCACGAGGCACCCGCACACTCCCCGACTCGAAGGCCAGCACACCCGGCTTGATCACGTCCTCTGTCTTCCATGGGTAATGCGTGTCGCACGCATAGGTCAGGTTCGGCGTCGCCGCGGCCAGATGCGTCATCGCGGCCAGGCTGATCCCGAGATGCGAGTTGGAATGCATCGACAACCCCATCCCGAACGTGTCGCAGATCCCGGCCAGCAGCTGCGACCGCCGCAACCCGCCCCAGTAGTGATGATCCGACAGCACCACCTGCACCGCGTCCGCGAGCACCGCCGGCTTCAGATGCGCGAACGCGATCACGCACATATTGGTCGCCAACGGGATCCCTGTGCCCGCTGCCTGCCGCGCAACTGCCGCCATCCCGTCGATCCCGGGCGTCGGGTCCTCCAGATACTCCAGTACGCCGGTGAGCTCCCGAGCGACCTGTACCGAGGTGTCGACGGTCCACGCACAGTTCGGATCGATCCGCAGCTTGTGCTCCGGGAACGCGTCGGCGAGCGCCCGGACCGCCTCGGCCTCCTGCGCCGGCGGGAACACGCCGCCCTTCAACTTGATCGCGGTGAACCCGTACTCGTCGATCATCTTCCGGGCCTGCCGCACGATCCCGTCCGGATCGAGCGCCGCACCCCACGCATCCTCTGCACCACCTGGATGAGCGGCCCACTTGTAGAACAGGTACGCGCTGAACGGCACCTCGTCCCGAACCGCCCCACCGAGCAGATCCACCACGGGCCGACCCAGCTGCTTCCCCTGGATGTCCAGGAACGCCACCTCGTACGGCGACAGCACCACGTCGGCCGGATCCTGCAGGTTGAGCATCCCGCCCACCTGAGCACCACCCGATGTCAGTACGTCGCGTACGCGTTGCCGCAATCCGTTGAGGTCGAACGGGTCCAGCCCGGGCAGCACCTCCGCGACCGCCCGCAACCGCTCCAGATGGTCGTCGGCGGCGTACGTCTCCCCCAGTCCGACCAGCCCGTCGTCCGTCCGCACCTGGACGATCGTGCGTAGCGCGTACGGTTCGTGGACGCCGACGACGTTCAGGAGCGGCGGGTCCGCGAAGGCGACCGGGGTGAGTTCGACACTGGAGATCTTGCTCATACACGTTCCTTCTGGCGCCTGACGAGCGCCCGGACAGCGGGGAGGGCGAGGACGATGATCAGCGCCACGAGGACCGTGCCGGAGATCGGGCGGGTGAAGAAACCGGCCGGGTTGCCGCCGAAGATCAGCAGCGACTGCCGGACCGCGGTCTCCATCACGCTGCCGAGGACGAACGCGAGCACCAGCGGCCCGGGCTCGAACCCGAGCTTCTTCATCAGGTACCCGAGGACGCCGAACACGATCACCAGGAAGATGTCGAACACCTGGTTCGCCACCGTGTAGACGCCGAGCAGCGTGATCAGCACCGTGATCGGCGCGAGGACGGCGGGCCGTACCTTGAGGATCTTCACGAACAGCCCGACCAGCGGGATGCTCATGATCAGCAGCAGGATGTTGCCGAGGTACATCGAGTTGATCACGCCCCAGAACAGGTCCGGGTGCTCGGACACCAGTTGCGGACCGGGCGGGATGCCCTGGATCAGCAGCGCGCCGAACATCAGCGCCATCGTCGCGTTCGCGGGGATCCCGAGCGTCAGCAGCGGGATGAACGACGAGGTCGCCGCCGCGTTGTTCGCGGTCTCCGGCGCCGCGACGCCCTCGACCGCACCGCGACCGAACCGCTCGGGCTGCTTCGACCGCCGCTTCTCCACCGCGTACGCGACCAGCGACGACAAGGTCGCGCCGCCACCGGGCAGTACGCCGAGCACGAAGCCGATCACAGAACCGCGACCGATCGCGCCGCGCGCCTGCCGCAGGTCGGCCCGCGACGGCCAGACGTTCGCGACCGCGGCCGGCGTCTGCAGCTTGTGGTGGCGTTCCTCCAGGTTGTAGAGGATCTCGCCGAGCCCGAACAGCCCCATCGCGATCGGCACGAAGTCGATGCCGTCGGCAAGATTCAGGCTGTCGAACGTGAACCGGCTCGCCCCGGTGAACGTGTCCCGCCCGACCGTTGCCAGCAGCAACCCGACCCCGGCCGCGATCACCGCCTTCAACCAGCCGCCGTTCCCCACGGTCGCCACCAGCAGTACGCCGAACAACGACAACGCGGCGTACTCCGGCGGACCGAAGTCGAGCGCCACGCCCGCGACCACCGGAGCGACCAGGGTCAGCCCGATGATCGACACCGTGCCGCCGATGAACGATCCGATCGCGGCGATCCCGAGCGCCGTACCGGCCCGTCCTTGTTTGGCCAGCGCGAACCCGTCGAACACCGTCACCACGGACGAGGCCTCACCCGGTAGCCGCAGCAGGACCGACGTGATCGTGCCGCCGTACTGCGCGCCGTAGAAGATGCCGGCCAGCATGATGATCGCCGACACCGGCGGCACGCCGTACGTGATCGGCAGCAGGATCGCGATCGTCGCGGCCGGCCCGAGCCCCGGGAGAACGCCGATCAGCATGCCGATGACGACGCCGATCAGGCAGTAGAGCAGGTTCGCGGGCTCCAGGACGACGCCGAAACCATCGATGAAGCCGTCCATCAGATCAACCTGGGCAGCGGAATCTGCAGCAGCAGCACGAACAGGACGTAGAACGCGGCAACCGTGCCCACACTGATCGCGACCGACGACACCCAGGACTCCTTGCCGAGGAACCGCAGCCAGACGAACGTCAGTAGCAACGACGGGATCTCGAACCCGATCAACGGCAGCACGGCCGCGAAGATCAAGAGCGTCAGTACGGCGACCGCGGTCTGCACACTCGCCCGCGAGAACTTCTCGGTGTCCGTCCCGTGCCGCCCGACCAGTGCGAGCGCGATCGACAGCACGGTGACGACAACGCACACCACGAACGGCCACAGACCCGGCCCGGGCTGGGTCAGCCGGCCCAGCCCGAGCGTGACCGACCCGATCAGGCCGGCGACACCGACCGCACCGGCAACGACCGCGGCCCCGAGCTGGGACCACGGTCCCCCGTGCGGCGGACGATCCTCGGCGAGCTCCGCCTGCAGGGCCTCGGCGTCGAAACTCACTTCTTCGCCGCCAGCGAGATGCCGTACTGGTCGAGCTGCGCCTTGTACTTGGCGGTGGCCTCGTCGAGGATCTTCTTGATCTCGTCGGGCCCGACCTCGCGCGGCGTCAGGAAGTTCGCCTCGTTGAACTTCTTGTACGTGTCGGTGGCGAAGGTCTTCTTCGCGGCCTCGGCGAGCTTCGCCTTGACGTCGTCCGGCGTGCCTTTCGGCGCGGTCAGGAACCGGTACTGCGACACCACCACGTCGTAGCCCTGTTCCTTGGCGGTCGGCACATCCGGCAGGAAGGCGATCCGCTCGGCGGAGAACACCGCGAGCGGGACGAGCTTGCCGGATTTGACGTTCTCGATCCCCTCTCCGATCTGGAAGGTGGCAACGTCGACCTGCTGACCGAGCAGCGCGGTCATCGCCGGCGCGCCGCCGTCGAACGGAACGTCCGTCGCCGCGATGCCCGCGGTCTTGAAGGTCAACGCGGAGGCGAGCTGCGCGCCGGTGCCGACACCGGTCGTGCCGTACTTGATGTTCTTCCCGGCCTTCTTCAGGTCGGCGATCGTCTTGTACCCGGACGCCGCCGGCGCAGCCAGCATGTAGTCGTCCTGCGAGACCCCGGTGATCAGGTCGAAGTCGTCGATCTTGACCGCCTCGTTCGCCGAGACCGCGAGCGGCGTGATGGTGAACAGCGACGCGTTCTGTACGGCGATCTTGTAACCGTCGGCCTTGGCGGCCTTCAGTTCCTTGGCGTTCAGCGCGCCGTTGGCACCGGGTTTGTTCACCACCGGCACCGAGACGCCGAGCTCCTTGCCGACGCCCTCCGCGATCGCCCGGGTGATCAGGTCTGTGCTGCCGCCGGGGGACGCGCCGACGCTCATCTGGATGTTGCCGGTCGGGTAGTCGCCCTCGCCGCCGGTGGAGGTCGTCTTGACCCCACCGCAGCCGGCCAACAGGACCGAAGCACTGACCGCCATCACCAGGACGCGGCGGTTGAGTTGGAAGACCATCGGAAATCCCTCCTCCGGGCTCGATTTCGTGAGCGTAGGAAGCGGCGATCATGCCTGTCCAAGGCCGATGTGGCATCGAGTGATACCTTTCGGACATCATGTTTTCGCTCGACCAGCTGAGCGCGTTCGTCGCGGTCGCCGAGGAACTGCATTTCGGCCGGGCCGCCGACCGGCTGAACATGACCCAGCCGCCGTTGAGCCGGCAGGTGCAGAAGCTCGAGCGGGCCGTCGGCGCGCGGCTGCTCGAACGCGACAACCGCAAGGTCGAGCTGACCGAGGCCGGGCAGGCGTTCCTCACCGAGGCACGCCGGCTGCTCGCGCTGGTCGAGACCGCGGGCGATCTGGCCCGCCGGGTGGACCAGGGCGCGGCGGGGACGCTGCGGCTCGGATTCACGGCCACGTCGGCGATCCGGACGCTCGGGCCGCTGCTGCGCCGGCTGTCCGAGGAACTGCCGGACGTCGACGTGATCCTGCACGAGCGGGTCACACCCGCGCAGATCGACGGGCTGCTGCGCGGCGAGCTGGATCTCGGACTCGGACGGCCGCCGTTCGACTCCGACGTACTGGACTCCCGGCTCGTGGTGCGGGAACCGTTGTGTGCTGTTGTCCCCGGCAACCATCGGCTCGCCGCGCTCGGCCGGCCGTTGACGTCCGCGGACTTCAGCGGTGAGCAGGTGATCAGCTACTCGCCGACCCAGGCCCGGTACTTCCACGAGCTCACGGTCCGGTTCCTCGCCGAGTCGCACCCGCGGATCGAGCAGCGGGTGCAGCAGATCCTCACCGTGATCCTGCTGGTCGCCGCCGGTCGCGGTATCGCGCTGGTGCCGGCGTCGGCCCGGCACCTCGGCGTCGAGGGCGTGACGTACTGCGACCTGGACGGACCCGGCGGACCTGTCGAGGCGGTCGAACTGCACGCGATCTGGCGGCGGGACGCGACCGGCCCGGTCCTGCAGCGCGTGCTCACGATGCTCCCAGAGCATCATTAGATCCAAAATCGATCTTGGACAGGTATCCACGCGGCTTCCTACGCTGTGCCGCGTGACCAATGATTCCCCCCGGTACTCCCCCACTGAACTCGCCGCGCAGCTGAAGACCGGGCTGCTCTCGTTCCCCGTGACGCACTTCCACGCGGACCTCAGCTTCAACGAGGCGGGGTACCGCGAGCACCTGTCCTGGCTGAGCAAGTACGACGTCGCGGGCCTGTTCGCCGCGGGCGGGACCGGCGAGGGCTTCTCGCTGACACCGGCGGAGATCGACACCGTCGTACGGACCGCTGTTTCGGAGGTGAACGGGCGGGTCCCGGTGATCGCACCGGCGACCGGTGGAACCGCCGCCGCGGTGGCGGGAGCCCAGGCGGCGGAGGCGGCCGGTGCGGACGGGGTCCTGCTGTTCCCGCCGTACCTGACCGAGGCCGGTCAACGTGGTTTGATCGAGCATGTGTCGGCGGTGTGCCGCAGTACATCGCTCGGGGTAACGGTGTACAGCCGGGCGAATGCGATCCTCGACGACGTAACGGTTGCGGAGCTCGCGGACCGGAACCCGAACCTGGTCTGCCTCAAGGACGGGGTCGGAAACGTCGAGCAGATGACGCGGACGTACGCGCTGGTCGGCGAGCGGCTGACGTACGTCGGCGGGCTGCCGACGGCGGAGACGTTCGCGCTGCCGCTGCTGCAGCTCGGGTACAGCACGTACTCGTCGGCGATCTTCAACTTCGTCCCGGAGTTCGCGCTCGGCTTCTACGCCGACGTGATCGCCCAGGACCGGGACTCGGTGTACCGCAAGCTGCGCGAGTTCGTGCTGCCGTACCTGGACATCCGCGACCGGACCAAGGGGTACGCCGTGTCGATCGTGAAGGCCGGCGTCAACGCGATCGGACGCGGCGCCGGGCCGGTGCGGCCGCCGCTGCAGGACCTCAGCTCCGAGGAGCTCGCGGAGCTGACCGAGCTGATCAAGAAGGTGAAATGACGCCTACTGTCGCGTCGGTCGAGGTCGTGCCGGTGGCTGGGTACGACAGTATGTTGCTGAATCTGAGTGGGGCGCATGGGCCGTTCTTCACTCGGAACGTTGTGATCGTCACCGACAGCTCGGGTAATACCGGGCTTGGCGAGGTGCCTGGCGGGGAGAAGATCGCGGGTACGATCCGCGACGCGGCACCTCAGCTCATCAACCAGCCGCTTGCTGGATACCGCGGGCTGCTTCGCGCGATTTCCACCGCCTTCCAGGGGCGAGACGCCGGTGGGCGGGGGCAGCAGACCTTCGATCTTCGGACGACGGTGCATGCGGTGACGGGACTCGAGTCGGCGCTGCTGGATCTGCTCGGGCAGCATCTCGGTGTACCTGTTGCCGAGTTGCTCGGGGAAGGGCAGCAGCGCGCGGCGGTCCCGGTGCTGGGTTACCTGTTCTACGTGGGGGACGTGGCGCAAACAAACCTGCCCTACCAGGTGGAAGGCGGTGGTGACCGGTGGTTGGAGCTGCGGCGGAGGCCGGTGCTTTCGGCTGAGGCTGTTGTCGAGTTGGCTGTGGCGGCGCAGGAGCGGTACGGGTTCGCCGACTTCAAGCTCAAGGGTGGGGTGTTCGATCCGCATGTCGAGGTGGACGCGGTGCGGGCGTTGCACGAGCGGTTTCCGGAGGCCCGGATCACGGTCGACCCGAACGGGGCCTGGCTGGTCCGTGAGGCCGTCGCGGTCTGCTCGGGGCTGGACGACGTACTGGCGTATGTCGAGGATCCGTGCGGCGCAGAGTCCGGGTTCTCCGGGCGGGAGACGATGGCCGAGTTCAAGCGGCAGACCGGTCTCCGGACTGCGACGAACATGATCGCGACCGACTGGCGTGAGCTCGCGCACGCGATCCGGACGGACGCGGTCGACATCCCGCTGGCGGACCCGCACTTCTGGACGATGGCCGGATCGGTGCGGGTCGCGCAGCTGTGCCACGACTTCGGGCTGACCTGGGGTTCGCACTCGAACAACCACTTCGACATCTCGCTCGCGATGTTCACCCACGTCGGCGCGGCCGCACCGGGAGACGTCACCGCGCTCGACACGCACTGGATCTGGCAGGACGGGCAGGCGCTCACCAAGGAACCGCTGCGGATCGCCGGCGGCGAGATCGCCGTACCGACCCGCCCTGGCCTCGGGATCGAACTCGACCGCGACGCGCTGGCCGCCGCCCACGAGCTGTACCTCGAGCACGGCCTCGGCGCCCGCAACGACGCGATCGCGATGCAGTACCTGATCGAGGACTGGGGGTTCGACCCGAAACGGCCTTGTATGGTCCGTTAGATGAAGATCTTCTTGTCGACCGACATGGAGGGTACGGCGGGCGTCGTCGACTGGAGCCAGGTACGCGGACCCGCCGCGGAGTACGAGTACTACCGAGGCCAACTGCAGGCCGAGGTGAACGCCGCGATCGACGGCGCGCTGGCCGCGGGCGGGACCGAGTTCCTGGTGAACGACTCGCACTCGACAATGCAGAACCTGCGCCCCGACGAGTTGCATGGGCGCGCGAGCTACCTGTCCGGGAAGCACAAGCCGCTGTACATGATGCAGGGTCTCGACGACTCGTTCGACGCCGTGTTCTTCGTTTCGTACCACGGGTCGGCGGGGTCGACGTCGTCCGTGCTGCACCACACCTACAACCCGCGTGCGATCGCCGAGGTCCGGCTGAACGGCGCGATCACCGGCGAGGCCGGAATCAACGCGCTCGCCGCGCTGGCGCACGGAGTTCCCGTCGTACTGATCTCCGGCGACCGGGTGACGATCGACGAGGCGCAGGCGTTCTGTCCGGAGATCGAATCGGTTGTGGTGAAGGACTCGGTGTCGCACAACGCCGCCCTGTCGGTGCATCCGGAGCGGGCCCGGGAGCTGATCCACGACGGTGCCCGCCGCGCGCTCGCCCGGCTGAGCGACATCCGGTTGCCGAGTATCACGCTCCCTGCCGAGCTGACCGTGCGCTTCCACAACGGCGCGTTCGGCGAGCTGGCCACCCAGCTGCGCGGCGTCGAGCGGCGTGATGAGAAGGTCGTTGCCTTGCGCAATGACAATCCGCTGCAGCTTTACCGGAGCTTCATCGCGACCGTCCTGTTGAGCCGCGGAGTCAGCGAGTAGTTTGGTCCGGTCGTCTCTCTCCTAGGAGTCCGGAATGCGTTGGCACCAGCCGCTGGCCGCAGCAGTCGTCCTGACCGCCCTCACCACGACGCTCACCGCGTCCGCGACTCCGCTCCAGTACGGCGGGGCTTGCTCGCAGCATGCGACGCTGCTCGGTTTCAGCGACGCGCTCGACAAGACGACGTACGACGGGCAGCCGGTGGCGGGACTGTCCGCACTCAACGTGACCGGGCCGCACAGCGCGGTCGCGCTCGTCGACAACGTCGCGACCACACCCGCCCGGGTGTTCGACCTGAAGGTGAACAGCAAGCCGACCTCGGTACAGGTCGACGGGATGACGATACTCCGGCGCCCGGACGGTACGCCGTACAACGGCGGCGACTTCGACGGCGAAGGACTCGTCGTCGAGCGGGGCGATCGGACCATCCTGGCGACGTCGGAGCGGGAGCCGTCGATCCGGCGTTTCCGGCTGTCGGACGGCAAGCAGATCGGCCAGCTGCCGGTGCCGGCCCGCTTCCGGGTCGCGCCGGCCGGCGAGGCGACGAGCAACGCGACGTTCGAATCGCTGGCGGTCAGCCGTGACGGTCTGTCGCTGTACGCCGGTATGGAAGGCCCGCTCGCCTCGGACGGGACCGACGCCGGCAACCGCAGCCGGAACCGCATCATCCGGTACTTCGGTCTGCCCGGGCACGACTACCGGCCGGTCGCGCAGTACGCGTACCAGCCCGACCCGGGACTCGCGCTGGTCGAACTCGCGTCGGCGAGCCCGACCGAGCTGGTGTCGATGGAACGGACGTTCACACCGGGCGTCGGGAACACGATCCGGGTGTTCACGGTGTCGCTGCGGCGGGCGGCCGATGTCACCAAGGTGGCCTCGCTGGCGGACGCGCCGACGTCGGTGTTCCTGCAGAAGAAGCTGCTGTTCGACCTGGTCGACTGCCCGCCGTCGGGCGCCGTCGCGAAGCAGCCGCAGCCGAACCCGTTGCTGGACAACGTCGAGGCGCTCGCCCTCGGCGGATACCTGCCGGGCGGACGCCGGCAGCTGTACCTGATGTCGGACGACAACAACGGCGCCACCCAGATCACCCGCTTCTACTCGCTGGCAGTCAACCTGGCGTGATTGCGGGCTGTACGTAACACTGTGTGAATGCGCGTGATCGTGGTGGGTGCGGGCGTGATCGGGCTGAGCTGCGCCATCCGGCTCGCCGAGGGCGGGTACGACGTGGCGGTGCTCGCTCGCGATCTGCCGTTGGAGACGACCTCGTCGGTGGCGGCCGCAATCTGGTACCCGTACCTGTCGGCCCCGGAGGATCGCGTGGCCGGCTGGTCGCGGGCGACGTACGAGGAGTTCACGAAGCTGACGGAGCTCGAGCCGTCGGTACAACTGCGGCACGGGCGCGAGTTCCTGGTGGAGCGGACGCCGGACCCGCGGTGGGCCGACGTACTGCCGGATCTCACCCGGGTCGCGTCGCCGCCGGCCGGGTTCGCGGACGGGTGGGCCTTCACGGCGCCGGTGATCGACATGCCGGCGTACCTGCCCGCGTTGGTGAAACGGCTCGAGGCCGCGGGCGGGACGCTGACCCGGGCCGCGCTGTCCGCGTTGCCGACCGGGGCCGATCTCGTGGTGAACTGCACCGGCCTGGGCGCGCGGCTGACCGCGGGCGATCCGACGGTGACGCCGGTGCGTGGCCAGGTGCTGACGGTCGAGCCGTGCGGGCTGACCGACTGGCTGGTCGCGGACCGTTCGCCGGACGAGCTGACGTACGTGATTCCGCGGCAGAACGACGTGGTCGTCGGCGGCACCAGCCAGCCCGGCGACTGGAACCTGGCCGTCGACCCGAAGACCACCGAAGAGATCCTGGAGCGGGCGGCCGAGCTGGTTCCGCAACTGCGCAAGGCGAAAATCATCCGGCAGCGCGTCGGGCTGCGTCCGGCACGTCCGGCGATCCGCTGCGAGCTCGTGCGCACGCGCTCCGGCGAGCCGATCATCCACTGCTACGGCCACGGTGGCTCCGGAGTCACGCTCTCCTGGGGCTGCGCGGACGAGGTCTTCGAACTTGTCCAAGGTGTCTGACCACCTGGTCATCCTGGACGGCGGTCTGTCGAACGCTCTGGAGGACCGCGGCCACGACCTGTCCGACGCGCTGTGGTCCGCCCGCCTGCTGCGCGACGCGCCTTCGGAGATCGCCGCCGTGCACCGCGCGTACTACGCGGCCGGCGCGATGGTCGCGACCACGGCGAGCTACCAGGCCAGCGTGGACGGCTTCGCACGCGCCGGTGTCGAACGCGCCGAGGCCGAGCGCCTGATCACGAGCAGCGTCCGGATCGCCCTCGAGGTCCGCGACGAGTTCCCTGGGCGGTTGGTGGCTGCGTCCGTCGGGCCGTACGGCGCGATGCTCGCCGACGGCTCGGAGTACCGCGGCCGGTACGGCGTCAGCTCGCAGGTCCTCCGCGACTTCCACGGCCCGCGCCTCGAACTCCTCGCGGCCGCCGGCCCCGACCTGCTGGCCGTCGAAACCATCCCCGACACCGACGAGGCCGAGGTCCTGGTCGACCTCCTGCGCGAACTCGACTTCCCCGCGTGGTTCTCGTACTCGATCGAGGGCGACCACACCCGCGCCGGCCAACCGCTCACCGACGCCTTCGCGATCCCCGCCATCCCCCAAGTCATTGCAGTCGGCATCAACTGCTGCAAGCCGACCGACGTCCGAGCCGCCGTACAGACAGCCGTCGCCGTGTCCGGCAAGCCCGCGATCGCCTACCCCAACCGCGGCGAGTCCTGGGACGCGGTCGCCCGCACCTGGGTCGGCGACGGCACCGGGCCAGCAGCCTTGGCACCCGGCTGGGTCGAGGCGGGTGCGAAGTACGTCGGAGGCTGCTGCCGAGTAAGCCCAGACGACATCCAAGCGCTCGCGACGGGCGTTGCGTAGCCGCGCGCCACATGCCCTTCCTGCTTGTGTCTGCCGAGCTCGCCGATGCTCGACTGCGCTGGACGGTGACTGGTGCGCGGATGACGGGGCCGGGGATCGCGGGCGCTCGAACGGGTTATTGACCTCTCCTGCCCGATGTGTGGGCGGCGATCAACCCGATCCGAGATCATGCAACAGGCAATGGCGGGTAGGCACCCGGTATTACCTGTCCCCAGTCACCATTGCCTGTTCCCGGTGCGTGTTCCCAGTTGCCGCAATCGGCCGGGGGCAACGAGTGGTGGGTTTCGGCGGTGCGCCGGGACGGTGAGTGGCGTCGTCGGAGCGGGCGGTCTTGTCGGCAAAGAAACCGTCGCGATCTGCAGATTTGTTTCCCCGCTCTTCAGGGTTCGCCCCTGGACCGGGCAGCAGAGCAAACCCATACCTGCCCACCCACGACCTCCCCGGGGCCGCGGGCGTCCCCAAACCGGTTTGGGGAGGTTCACCTGCCGTCCTCGAGGTGCAGGGCTCCCCGAACTGGTTTGGGGAGCCCTTGAGCAGCCACGGGGATTGCGGGGGTGCGCGGCGGCTCGACAGGTAGTGCACCGGTGGGACGCCGTACGCGCGGACGCGATCACGCTCAGGTGCACTACCCAGCCACTCGACACCTCCTGTCGAGAACGCGCACTCAACCGCCCGCGCCGGCACCAACCAGCCAGCATCCCCAGCCGGCCGGGCATCAGCCTCGGTTCTTGTGCAGAGCCCGCAGATGGCGGCGCGGCGGGGTTAGACGCCGAGGACCTGGCAGAGGAGGTCTAGGGCTCCGGGGTAGGCGTGGTCCGGCGGGGTGCCGTAGCCGACGATGACTGCTTGGCGGGTGGCTGGGGTCGGGTCGAAGTGGTACGTCGTGAGCGTGGCGAGGCCGAGGCCCTGGCGCGCGGCTCGGGCGACCATGTCCTCGGCGTCGCCGGGCACGTCCAGCAGCACATGGAGGCCGGCCGAGATACCGGCCACCTCGACGGTCGGCGCGCGGACCGCGAGCAGTTCGACGAGGCGGTCGCGGCGGCGGCGGTAGTGCAGGCGGGAACGCCGTACGTGCCGGTCGTAGTGGCCGGAGGCAATGAATTCCGCGAGGATGAGCTGTTCGAGCGTCGCGGTCTGGAAGTCCGCCGTCCGCTTCGCCGCGACCACCGGCTCGATCAACCGCTGCGGCAGCACCGTCCACGCGAGCCGCAGCCCGGGCGCGAGGCTCTTGCTCGCAGTACCCGTGTACACGACGCGCTCCGGATCCAGCGCCTGCAACGCCCCGACCGCCTGCCGGTCGTACCGGAACTCGCCGTCGTAGTCGTCCTCGATCAGCACCGCCCCCGACTCCCGCGCCCACTCGACAGCAGCGGTACGGCGTTCCGGCGCGAGCGGCACGCCCGTCGGCATCTGATGGGCGGGCGTGAGCAGTACGCCCTGCCCGGTCAGCCCGGTGGTCTGGGCACCCAGCTCGTCGACCGGTACGGCGACCACGTCCAGGCCGCGCGCCCGGATCACGTCCCGATGCAGCCCGTACCCGAACTCCTCGACCGCGATCGTCGTACCGCCGAGCGTCTTGATCGCCTCGCTGAGCAGGCTCAGCGCCTGCACGTACCCGGAGCAGATCAGGATCAGCTCCGGGTCGGCCCGCACGCCGCGCGCCCGGGCCAGGTAGTCGGCGAGCACCCGCCGCAACTCGATCCGGCCGCGCGGATCGCCGAGCCCGAACGCCTCGTTCGGCGCCGCGGTCAGCGCCTTCCGCGCCGCGGCCAGCCATTCGGTCCGCGGGAACGTCGCCACATCCGGGGATCCCGGCGTCAGGTCGTACCGAAAATTCCGGGCCTCAGGCAACGAAACGGCCGGTGCCGGCGGTACGGCGGCGCGGCTCGCGACCACTGTCCCGGACCCTTGGCGCGCCGTCAGCCACCCTTCGGCCACGAGCTGCCCGTACGCGTCGGCGACCGTGTTCCGCGCGATCCCGAGATCCCGGGCCAGCGACCGCGACGACGGCAGCCGGGTCCCCGCCGTCAACCGCCCACTCCGGATCGACTCGTGCAACGCACGCGCCAACTCGTTCCGCCCCCGCGCCGCGGCCAGATCCAGGTGCAGATCCGCCCCCACCGCGTCCGGATCCCCCGAAGTCTCCATGAAACCGGACTGTATCGCGAGGCCGTCGAGGACCTCAGCACCGCCGGAGCCCGATCAGGCGGTGAATCCGGTGATGGCGATCTTGCCTCGGGCCTCGCCGGTGATGAGGCGGCGCATCGCGTCCGGGACCTGCTCGAGCGGATACGTGCGATCGAGGCTGGGAACTACCTGCCCGGTCTCGATGAGTTCGGTCAGGCGGGCCAGGTCGGCGCCGCGTTCCTTGTTGACGAAGGTGGTCAGGCGCTGGCGGATGAACGGTGAGAGGACAACGGCACGCAACTGCCGGTTCATGCCGCCGGTCGGGCCGCGGCCGTCCTCGCCGCCGGTGATGACTGCGGTCCCGGTGGCCGTCAGCGCACGCCGCAACCGCGACAGCGTCGGGTTACCCGCGATGTCGATGATCAGGTCGTAGCGATTCGGACCGTCGGCGAAGTCGGCGCGCTTGTAGTCGATGACATGGTCGGCTCCGAGCGCCCGGACGAACTCGAGCTTCGCCGTACTGGCCACCCCGGTCACCTCGGCACCGAACGCCTTGGCGAGCTGTACGGCGAAACTGCCGACGCCACCCGACGCCCCGATGACCAGCACGTGCTGCCCGGACGACACCCGGCCGACGGTCAACGCGTCGAGCGCGGTAAGTCCGGAGATCGGCACCACGGCGGCTTCCTCGAACGAGAGGTTCGCCGGTTTCCGCACGAGCTTGTCCGCGCGGCCCACGGCGTACTGTGCGAACGAGCCCGGCGCGACGCCGTACACCTCGTCGCCGACCGCGTGCGTCTTCACGCCGGAGCCGATCGCCTCGACCGTGCCGGCGACATCTCGTCCCGGGACCGGATTGCGCGGCCGGCGGAGCCCGAACGCGAGCCGGATCGGGTACGGCGTTCCGGTCATCAGATGCCAGGTGCCGCGGTCGAGACCGGCTGCGTGCACGCGGACGAGCACCTCGTCGGCGCCCGGTTCGGGCCGGGCGAGCTGCCCGGAGCGCAGGACGTCGACCGAGCCGTATCCGTCCTGGACGATCGCGCGCATGGTGGTCGTGACTGTCGAGGCCATTGGTGTCCCCTGGTGGATTGAGGCGCCCCCCAGAGCACCGGATTTCGTACTAAGTACGGACAACGTATCGTACTTTGTACGAAACTGCTATGGTCCAGCTGTGGAGGAGCCGAGGCAGCGGGCGCGACTGAGCCGGGAACGAGTGCTGCGGGCGGCCGTCGAAGTGGCCGACGCGGGTGGGCTGGCGGGACTGACCATCCGCTCGCTGGCCCAGGAGCTCGGCGCCAAGCCGATGTCGGTCTACTACCACGTGGCCGGCAAGGACGAGATCCTCGACGGCATCATCGACCACGTCTTCAGCCAGATCGAACTGCCGTCGGCCGACGGCGACTGGCGGACCGAGCTGCGGCGGCGGGCGGCGTCGGCACGTGACGTGCTGCGGCGGCATCGCTGGGCGATCAGCCTGATGGAATCCCGGACGTCGCCAGGCCCGGCGACCCTGCGCCACCACGACGCGGTCATCGCCACGCTCCGCGCGGCCGGGTTCTCCCTCGAGATGACCGCGCACGCCTATGCGTTGATCGACAGCTACATCTACGGCTTCGCACTCCAGGAGGCCGCGCTGCCGTTCGAGGGCCCCGACACCGTGGCCGACGTGGCGGAGTCGATCATGGAGCAGTTCGACGCCGACGCCTACCCGCATCTCGTCGAACTGGCCACCGGCTACTACTTCAAGACCAGCTACGACTTCGGCGACGAGTTCGACTTCGGCCTCAATCTGATCCTCGACGGCCTGAGCGCCGCCCTGCCGGCCGAGTCCGCCGAGGATCGGGAGTCGCGACCGGCGCCGGATTACCGGCGTCCGGGTACGTTGAACCCATAACGCCCAACGAGGGCAGTGGCTTCGCGCTGCGGCTCCGCGAATTCAAGACATCCGGCGGGCTACCGACCGGAACGGCGGGACAGACCTCATGAGCGATTCCGTGGACCACGACAGCTACCGGCTCGATCACCTCCAACTTCCCGCTCACGTCCACGTCCGGATCGGCGGCGACTGGCGCTCAGGATGGCTGATCGGCTGCGACCGCCAACTGTCCGGCTGGCACGGCCTCGTCCAGTACCAGGACGACGGCCTCCCCGAGACCACCGCCTGGTTCCCCGCGGAAGAGATCAGATCGTGACGGCAAACTGGTCCCGTCGGGTCTTGGCCAGCGCTTTCCGGACCAGACAGGAGTAGTGTCGAGGTAGTTCCGGAATCGACGACATCCGCTTGAGGTGCCGGCCACACCGGCCCTCTCCCCCAAGGGGATGTCATGTCCGTATTTCGTCGTACCCTGACCACACCCGAACCCGCACCAGAGCCCGCGCCGGCGCAGGCGCCGACCGACGACCTGGCACCGCTGGGGTCGGCCGTGGACGAGCTCCTCAAGCCGATCCAGAAGCGAGCGCCGGGGAACCCGATGAGCCGCTCCTGGCGGCGTTGGGTTCGTCGCCCCAAGGCCTGACAATTGGCCCCCCGATCTCCGCGGGGATTGGACCATGGGGCTGGGCCGGTTCATGTCTAGGTTGAAGGCATGAGCACAACAACGCGGCGGGTCAAGCTCGCCAACCTGGTTCCGGACTTCTACAAAGCCATGATCGAGCTGGACCGGGTGTCGGACGAGGGGATCGACCCGAAGCTGGCGCATCTGGTGCGGATCCGGGCGTCGCAGATCAACGGGTGCGCGTACTGCACCGACATGCACTCGCTCGACCTGCGGGAGCTCGGCGAGGACCAGCAGCAGCGGATCGCGCTGCTCCCGGTGTGGCGGGAGGCACCGAAGTTCTACACCGAGCAGGAGAAGGCCGCACTGCAGCTGACCGAGGCGATCACGCTGATCAGCGTCGACCACGTCCCGGACGACGTGTACGAGGTCGCCGCGCAGGCGTTCGGCGAGAAGGAGCTCGCGCAGCTGATCGCGTTGATCATCACCATCAACATGTGGACCCGGGTCGGGGTCACCGGCCGGATGGAACCCGGCCACTACAAGCCGTGAGGGGAACCGACGTGACGGCTGAACTGTTCAGAGCCCTCCACCACGGCGGCACTCCCCTGGTCCTCCCGAACGCCTGGGACCCGGTGAGCGCGCGCCTCGTCGCCGAGGCCGGCTTCTCCGCCGTAGCCACCAGCAGCGGCGCGGTCGCCCGCGTTCTCGGGTACGACGACGGGCAGCTGACCCCGCCGGAGAAGATGTTCGCCGCCGTGGCGCGGATCGTCCGCGCGGTCGACGTACCGGTCACCGCGGATCTGGAGGCCGGGTACGGTCTGCCGCCGAAGGAGTTCGCGGAGCGGTTGCTGGAGACCGGCGCGGTCGGCTGCAACCTCGAGGACTCGGTCGACGGCGCACTGGTCGACGTCGCCCAGCAGGCGGACTATCTGGCCGAGGTACGTGCGGCCGCAGGCGCCGAGCTGGTGATCAACGCGCGCGTCGACACGTTCCTCCGACCGGTGGACGACCCGGTCGCCGAGGCTGTACGGCGAGGACGCGAGTACCGGCGCGCTGGGGTCGACTGCGTGTATCCGATCCTCGCGCCGCTCGACCAGCTGGCCCAGGTGGCCGAAGCGGTCGGCGGGCCGATCAACGGGCACGCGAAGACCGGTGGACCGACGCCGGCCGAGCTCGCCGCGGCGGGCGCGACGCGGATCTCGTACGGGACGAGCGTGCACGAGTACGTGATGGCCCAACTCCGCGAGCTCCTCCCGACGCTGGCCTAGTGCTTACGTCCGAAGAACCGGCGAGACGTTACGCCGGTTCTTCGGACGTAAGGGCTCGTAGGGCGTAGACGAGGGCCCAGTCCTGGTCGTTCGCGAGGGGGTCGGCGATGTGGGCGGGCTGGCCGTTGACGCAGCTCGGGTACACGAACGCGCAGGTCGCCGATCCGTCCGCGGCGAAGCTGACCAGGTTCGCGCGGAGGATCGCGTCCTCCGCGCGATCCAGCCAGGCGGCCTCGTCCGGCGTCACGAGTTCGCGGGGCCAGGCGGCGTACACGACCGCGCTCAACGCGGACCAGTAGTGCGGGAAGACGTCGCCCCACAGGCGCAGCCGGCCGAACCAGTAGCCGTCCCAGTGCCGGACCGGCACGTGCCGCAGCCGTACGTCGGGCTGGTCGGCGGCGAACGCGGTCAGCCACGGGAGGCGCCGGGTCAGCTCGGCGCCGTCGATCTGGTCCGGCGCGACGCGGTAGGCCGACACGAGCAGCTCGAGGAGCGGGGCGACCATCGACTGCTCGTAGTTCACCTCGTGCGGCGGCAGCTCGTCGCCGTACCCGATGAAGGTCGTCGCGTGCCGGACGAGGTGCTCGTGGAGGCCGAGTTCGCTCAGCAGCGGGCCGAGGTCGAAGGCGAGGAAGTGGTCGCCGCCGAGTTCGTAGTACCGGTTGAGGATGCGCGTCGCGCCGGCGCGATCGCCCTGGCCGATCAGGAAGCGGGCGAACCACGGGAAGTTGTAGAGGCGTACGGCGTTCTGGTGGACGCTGTCGTCCTGGATCGTGCCGTGCTCGTCGAGCAGATGCTCGCGGACGAACTGCTCGTATCCGGTCAGCGCCTCGTCCAGTTCGGCGCGGTCGCCCCAGCCGCGGTCGCGGACCTCCTGCAGGAGCAGGGCCATGCCGACGCGTTCGCGGGCGTCGTTCCAGTCGCGCCAGGCGCTGGACAGGACGGTGAGACCGCTCTCGTTGTCGTACGGCACGAACGCGTACTTGCGGCTGTCGGGTAGCTCCGGTCGCCGTTGCCGGTCGAGGACGAAGCGGGCGCGGCGTTCGGCGATCGTGCGCAGCGGCTCGTGGAAAAGGACCGCGATCCGGGACCGGCCGTCGGGAGCTTCGACGTACTGGAGGCCGGGCTCGCTGCTGGTGATCTCGCGCCCGTCGTGGAGCTGGATCGTCTCGCCGACCTCGACGGCGAGGCGGTCGGCGCCGACGAGCGGTGCGCGGTCCGCATGGAAGGCGGGCAGGTCGTCGCACCAGGCCAGCTGCCAGGTCCAGCGGTACGACGCTCCTGGCGCGAGCGTGATGGCCGGTTGGCCTCCCATCGCGCCGGGTACCCGTGCATGGTCGGTGACATGGAGGTAGATGTGGCCGCGGATGTTGCTGCTCGTGCCGGGCTCGCGGGACTCGACCGAGTACGCCCAGAGCTCGCCCTCCGTGAGCTGCAGGCCGAGCCCGGGTCCGCTGCCGTCCATCGGCACCGCCCAGACCCACGCGTCCGCGCCGCCCGTCCAGACATGTGCGTGCACCGCGCCGGTGAGACTCTCCCGGCTCGACGTGTAGACATCGCGGTACGGCGTACTGATCGCCAGCGAACCGACTTCGACCGGGTCGGAGCCGGTGTTGCGGAGCTCGTACGTCTCGGTCCACCGCTCACCGAACCGGCGGCCGGCCCGGAGCTCCAGGTCGCCGAACTGGTACATCAGGTCAATGCCGCTGCTCCGCCACCGGGTGAACGCCGGGGCGTCGAACCGGTGCGCGCCACGATCGGTGGCGACGAAACCTTTACCCCAGGCGTGCAGGCTGTCGTGCACGGCGCCATCAACGCCATCGTCCAGCAGGACGCGCCGTCCGTCCGGGTGCAGCACCTGTGCGACCGCTCCGTCGTCGGCGAGCTGGACCTTCCCGCGACCGAACTCAAAACTTTCCACGATCCGCCAACCTATCGATGTCGAGAACCCCGCGGCGGCTCCGTCCCCCTGATGAGAACAACCTCCTCAGATTGGATACCGAGATGAACCAGCAGCAGATCGCCGAGATCCTCGCCAAGCCGTACGCGCAGCAGCTCCTGAACGGCTCCGAGCCGGCCCGCTTCGCCTACGACGGCCTCGACGGCGACCCCCGGGTGATCCCGATCGGGTTCTGGGTCGAGGGCGACCAGATCCAGATCGCCACCGCGCCCAAGACCGCCAAGGTCGCCGCACTCCGCAAGAACCCGAAGGTCGCGCTCACCATCGACACCGGCGCGTTCCCGCCCAAGGTGCTGCTGCTCCGTGGCACCGCGTCGCTCGAGCTGGTCCCGGGCGTTCCCGAGGGCTACCTGATCGCCGGCCACAAGGTCATGACCGACGAGCAGTACCCGGGCTGGGCCGAGGGCGTGAAGGCCCTGTACGACGAGATGGTGGTCATCACGGTCACGCTGACGTGGGCCAAGCTGCTCGACTTCGAGACGACGATCCCGAAGGCCGTCGAGGACCTGATCAAGGAGAAGTCGGCCGGCTGATTCGCCCGCTGACCGGCCGGTACGCCATGCTGGGAATCGGCTGGTGAATGGCATACCAAACGCTGGAGAGGGTCGATGAGCGAGAGCCGGGAGTCGGAGACCGAACGGGTCACGCGGCAGCTGCGGGGCGAGATCCTCGACGGGGTGCGGCCGCCGGGTGAGCGGCTGGTCGAGCGCGAGCTGGCCGCCGCGCTGCACGTCAGCCGGGTGCCGGTGCGGGAGGCCCTGAAGGCGCTCGTCAACGAAGGCCTGGTGACGTTGCGGCCGCGCTCGTGGGCGGTGGTGCGGACGTTCACCGACTCCGACATCGCCGATCTCACCGAGGTCCGGGAGGCGTTCGAGCCGCTGACGTTCCGGCTCGCGGCGGAACGGCGTACCCGGGAAGGACTCGACCGGCTGCGGGCGGTTCTGGACGAGCAGCTGGTCGCGGCGCGGGCGAAGGACGCCGTCGTCGCGCGACGGAAGGCGGCCGACTTCCACGAGATCGTGACCGAGCTGGCGTCCAACGAGCTGCTGGTCGAGATCGAGCGCCCGTTGCGCAGCCGGATGCGCTGGCTGCTGACCCAGCACGACGACCTGATCGCGGTTGCCGGCCAGCACCTGGAGCTGTTCACCGCGATCGCCAACCGGGACGTCGACGCCGCCGAACGTCTCGCCACCGAGCACCTCGCGCAGTCCCACGTGCTGTTCCGGAGCAGCCGCGGGATGGAGTGAGAATTTGGTATACCATTCTGCCCATGACCTCCTTGCTGCTTGCTGACGTGCGCCCTTGGGGCGGCGACGCGGTCGACGTGACGATCGTCGGCGGCGTGATCTCGGACCTCTCCCCCGCCGGGACCAGCACGGAGTCTGAGCAGCGGGTCGACGGACGCGGGTTGCTGGCGCTGCCGGGGTTCGTCAACGCGCATGCGCACGTCGACAAGAGCTGGTGGGGTCAGCCCTGGGTGTCGTACGGCGGTCAGCCGACCACGCAGGGCCGGATCGCGCACGAGCGCGCCGAGCGGGACAAGTACGGCATCCCGAGCGTCGACGGCGCGAAGGCGGTGCTGCGTGAGTTCCTCCGGCACGGTACGACGGCGACCCGCACGCATGTCGACGTCGACCTCGGTGTCGAACTGCGTGGCATCGCGAACGTACTCGAGGCAGCGGCCGCGCTCGACGGCGCCGTCGACGTGGAGATCGTCGCGTTCCCGCAGGACGGCGTACTCCGGCGTCCCGGCGTCCTCGACCTGCTCGACAAAGCGGCGGCCGAAGGGGCGACGAGCATCGGCGGTCTCGACCCGGCGACGATCGACCGCGACCCGGTCGGCCAGCTGGACGCGCTGTTCGAGATCGCGCACCGGCGCGAGGTCGGTATCGACATCCACTTGCACGACCGCGGCGACCTCGGCGCGTTCCAGTACGAACTGATCGCCGAGCGCACCGCACAGGCCGGTCTGCAGGGCAAGGTGAACGTGTCGCACGGGTTCGCGCTCGGCGAGCTGCCCCCGGCGCGACGGACCGAACTGGTCGACCAGCTCGGCGCGGCCGGGATCTCCTGGACCACGGTCGCTCCGCCCACCTCGGCGCCGCTGCCGTTCCGCGAGATGCGCGCGGCGGGCGTCCCGATCGGCCTCGGCACCGACGGCATCCGCGACCTGTGGTCGCCGTACGGCGATGGCGACCTGCTGCAGATCGCCCGCGGTTTCGCCCGGCTGCACGGACTCCGCACCGACGAGGACCTGACGTACGCGGTCGAGCTCGCGACGACGTACGGCGCCTCCTTCGTGCACCGCGAGAACCACGGCCTCACCGTCGGCGCTCGCGCGGACATCGTGCTGCTCGACGCCGAGAACGCGCCCGACGTACTGGTCCGCGCACCGCGTCGTGAGTACGTGATCGCCGGCGGCCAGGTCGTCGTCCGCGACGGCGAACTCCAGGTGTGAGTACTGGTACTGCCGTCGGACGCACGCTGTGGTCGCCGTTCGCGCTGGGCGCCTTCGCCGAGCACTACAGCGGCGGCCTTCGGTAACAAATGGGCGTTCCTGGCAACCAACTGAGAGTCCCACTGCATCTATAGGTATGAGTCCGGGGGGACTCATACCAAGTGCGCAGGCCGCGGAGTGGTCTGTCCCAATACCGGTCTAGTCCTTAAATGTCAAGACTGGCCGGGAGATCTCGTGGGGGGATTAACACTGTGGATGACGGAATGCCGGCGCGGCTCGACGGATCCGTCCGGCTGCTCGTCGGCCCGGCCAACTTCGCGGGTCAGGGCACCCGGTGGGCCCGGGCGCTCGAGGAGCGGGTGCCGGCCACGAAGGCGACGTCGTTCGCCTTCTTCAAGGGAGTGCTCGACTACCCGGTCGACTACGGCGTACCTGCGCGCACGTACCGGCGTAATCCGCGCTGGCGGCTGAACTTCTACAACCACGTCGTGCGCAACTACACGCACGTGCTGCTCGAGGCGGCCCGGCCGATCTTCGGCCCCCTGCACGGGCCGGACGGGTCCTTCGAGATCCCGCATCTGCTCACCAAGGGTCTGCAGGTGGGGCTGATCGCCCACGGCTCCGACGTCCGCATCCCCAGCCGGCACGCGGAGACCGAGCCGTGGTCGCCGTTCCCCAACCTGGACGACGAGACCGTCGAGCTGCTCGAACGCAATTCCACCCGGGCCGTCGAGCTGTTCACGTCGTACCCGGGCCGGGTGTACGTCTCCACCCCCGATCTGCTCGACTACGTCCCGAACGCGATCTGGTGCCCGGTGATCGTCGACGTCGAGGCCTGGCGCAGTGACGCCCCGGTGCTCGCGCACAGGAAGCCGGTGGTGGCGCACGCGCCGAGCAAGTCGGCCATGAAGGGTTCCGAGCTGATCGACCCGATCATGGAGAGCCTGGCGGAGCGGGGCCTGATCACCTATCGCAGGGTCGAGGGTGTCGACCCGGCGGACATGCCGGCCGTCTACCGCGACGCCGACATCGTGCTCGACCAGTTCCGCATCGGCAGTTACGGCGTCGCCGCGTGCGAGGCGATGGCGGCGGGCCGGGTCGTGGTGGGGCACATCGCCCAGCACGTCCGGGACCGCGTGGCCGCGGAGACCGGGCTGGACCTGCCGATCGTCGACGCGACCCCCGACACCGTCGAGCAGGTCGTCCTCGACCTGATCGCGCACCCGGAGCGGGGCCGTGAGATCGCGGCCCGCGGAGCGGACTTCGTCGAGATGGTGCACGACGGCAGCTGGTCGGCGGACGCCCTGGCCGCGCTCGTCGAGCAGTCGACCCAGTCCAGTCCGGTGCCTGTCGACTGGAAGCCGTCCTGGATCCGGCCCAAGGTCGTGATGATGGCCGGCAACGACATCGTCGTCGACGCCCGCGTGCTCAAGTACGCGCAGACGGTCGCCAACTGGGACCTCGACGTCACCTGCATCGGCCTCCCCGGACGCCGGTTCCGGGGCGTCCGCTACTTCGGCAAGGTGCAGGTGCTGTGCCCGATCATCCCGTCGAAGGTGCTGCTGACGGGGTGGCGCAAACGGCTGGCCAACCTCAAGACGAACCTGCGGCCGTGGTTCAGGACCGAAGCCGAGTACACGCTGGCCTACGGCCGCTGGCAGTACGCGAGCCGCGAGCTGCGCGGCGACCGCGGCCGCGACCGCCGCGATCACCAGCGCGCCGGCGGCGAGTCCGGCTCAGCCAAGCGGTCCGTCCGCGACCGGATGCGGCGGGCGGTGCGCTGGCGGATGCTGCGGCTGCACCGCGCCGTCCTCCAGGCCCGCGCGTACTCGTTCCGGCGTACCAGGCCCGCGGCCGACATCACCGACCTGGGCATCGGCAAGCGGCGCGAGCGGCTGCTCGCCCTGTACCGCTACCTGCCGTCGGGGCGCTGGCGGCGGGTGATGCCCGAGCTCGTCGACCAGGAGCTGACGCTGGGCCCGCTGCTCGACCGCCTGCTGATCGAGGTCATCCACGTGCACGACGTGTTCATGCTCGGCATCGCGGCGCGGGCAGCGCACCGGGCGGCGCTCGACGGGCGGACGATCAAGATCATCTACGACGCCCACGAGTACATCCCGGGCGTGCCGGTCGTGGCTCCGCGCCGAGTCGCGGCGTACAGCGATCTCGAACGCGAGTTCATCCGCGACGCCGACCGCGTCGTCACGGTGTCCGAGCCGCTGGCGCAGTGGCTCAAGCGTGACCACAAGCTGACCGAGCTGCCCGACGTGGTCCTCAACGCCCCGGTCTCGCCGCCCGAGGACACCGAGGTGGTAGGCCTGCGCGAGCAGCTGCGGTTGCCCGAGGACGTTCCGCTGCTGGTGTACGGCGGCGGCGTCAACCGTGCTCGCGGCGTCGGGACGGCGGTCGAAGGGCTGACGCACTTGCCTGGGGTCCATCTCGCGATCGTCGCGCGGGCCAACTCCGTCACCGCCGAGTTGGAGGCCCGCGCCGCCGAGCTGGGCGTGGCCGACCGCGTGCACCTGGCGCCGTTCGTCGCGGCCGAGGTCGTGCCGCTGTACCTTCGCTCGGCCACCATCGGTCTCAGCCCGCTGCTGCACGCGCCGAACCACGACATTGCGGTGACGAACAAGTTCTGCGAGTACATCGCCGCCGGGCTGCCCATCATCACCAGCGATACCCCGGCACAGGCCGATCTGGTGAAGGAGCTGGACCTCGGAGCGGTCTACCCCGCGGGTGACGTGGACGGCCTCGTGCGGGCAGTTCAGACGGTGCTCGCCGACCGCGACCGCATCGCCCAACGCATCGCCAACGACCCCGAACTACAGCATCGGTTCTCGTGGGCAGCGCAGGCCGAGGTCCTCCGGTCGGTGTACGCCGACGTGATGGGGACCTTGCCCGACGCCGCCTGGGCCCCTGGCGCGACCGTCGTACGCAAGCTCCTCCCCGGCCCGCCCGAACTGCCGGAGACGAGGTGGCGGGCCTTCAGGGAGAAGATGGCGAAGAGCACCAGCCTGCTGGTCTGAGGCTGGTGCTCAGGACCACCACTTGCCGCTCTGGGACAGGGCGTCCGCCGTCAGGTTGGTGGTGTCGAGCGCGTCCAGAGCGGCGACCGAGGCGTCGTCCAGCTCGAAGTCGAACACGTTGAAGTTCTCGACGATGCGGTCCTGGTGGATCGACTTCGGGATGACCGAGAGGCCCTTCTGGATCGCCCAGCGGATCAGGACCTGCGCCGGTGTGTGGCCGGTCGCCTCGGCGATGCGGGCGATGGCCGGGTCGCCGAGGTGGCGTCCGGTGCCGAGCGGGCTGTACGCCTGCACGACGACATCCGCCTCCTCGCAGGCCTCGACGAGTTCCTTGCGGTACTCGAACGGGCTGAACAGGACCTGGTTCGCGGCCGGCTGGATCCGGGCGATCTTGCTCAGCGCCTGCAGCTCGGCGGCGCTGAAGTTGGAGATGCCGATGCCCTTGGTGAGGCCCGCGTCCACGGCGGCTTCCATCGCCGGCCAGGCCCAGGTCGGCCCGCCCTGCGGCCAGTGGATCAGGTAGAGGTCGAGGTAGTCGGTCCCGAGCCGCTCGAGGCTCTTCTCCGCCTCGACCCGCGCGTCCTTCCCACCCGGGTAGAACTTCGTCGTCAGGAAGATCTCTTCGCGTGGGACCCCGCTCTCCCGGATCGCCTTCCCGACGCTGGCCTCGTTGCGGTACGCCTGCGCGGTGTCGATCAGCCGGTAGCCGGCCTCGAGTGCCCAGGTGACGGCGCGCTCGCACTCCGCCCCGTCATCCACCTGCCAGACCCCGAGCCCAAGCACCGGGATCTCAGTTCCGTTGGACAGCTGCCGAGTATTAGCGGTCATGCGCCCCAACCTACAACTTGTTGACGCTCCGGATGACATCGACGACGTCGGACATCATGCCGGTGAGGTCGTAGTCCTTCGGTGTGTAGACGGCCGCTACGCCGGCGGCCCGCAGGGCTTTCGCGTCGGCGTCGGGGACGATGCCGCCGACGACGACGGGAACGTCTTCCAGACCGACCTCGCGGAGCCCTTCGACGACCTGCGGGACCAGTTCCATGTGGGAGCCCGACAGGATCGAGAGGCCGACGCAGTGCACGTCCTCGGCGACGGCCGCGGCGACGATCTGCTCGGGGGTCAGGCGGATGCCTTGGTAGATAACCTCGAAGCCGACGTCGCGGGCGCGGACCGCGACCTGCTCGGCGCCGTTCGAGTGGCCGTCCAGACCGGGCTTGCCGACCAGGAGGCGCAGCCGGCCGCCCAGCTCGGTGGACGTGGCGGTGACCTTCTCGCGGACCGCGGCGATCTCGGCGCCACCGCCGGACACCCCGACGGATCCGGCGACACCGGTCGGTGCGCGGTACTCGCCGTACATCTCGCGCAGTACGCCGGCCCATTCCCCGGTGGTCACGCCGGCGCGTGCGCACTCGAGCGTGACGGGCATCAGGTTGTCGGTCGTCTTCGCCGCGGCACGCAGCTTCGACAGGGCGGTGTCGACGGCGGCCGCGTCGCGCTCGGCACGCCAGGTCTGCAACGACTTCAGGGCCGCCGATTCGGCCGCCGGGTCGACGGTCTGGATCGCGGTGTCGAGGTCGGCCGTCAGCGGCGACGGCTCGGTGTTCTCGAACTTGTTCACCCCGACGACGACCTGTTCGCCGGACTCGATCCGCTGCCGCCGCTCGGCATGCGATCCGACGAGGGCCTGCTTGAGGTACCCGCTCTCGACGGCGGCGACCGCGCCGCCCATCGCCTGCACCCGGTCGATCTCCTCGCGCGCCCCCTCGACCAGCTCGTTGACCTTGGCTTCGATCACGTGCGAGCCGTCGAAGATGTCGTCGTACTCGAGCAGGTCGGACTCGTACGCCAGCACCTGCTGCATCCGCAGCGACCACTGCTGGTCCCACGGTCGCGGCAACCCGAGCGCCTCGTTCCACGCCGGCAGCTGGACCGCCCGGGCCCGTGCGTTCTTCGACAGCGTCACCCCGAGCATCTCGAGGACGATCCGCTGCACGTTGTTCTCCGGCTGCGCCTCGGTCAGCCCGAGCGAGTTCACCTGTACGCCGTACCGCAGCCGCCGGGCCTTCGCGTCCGTGACGCCGTACCGCTCCAAGGTCAACGAGTCCCAGAGCTGGACGAAGGCGCGCATCTTGCACGTCTCCTCGATGAACCGCACGCCGGCGTTCACGAAGAACGAGATCCGCTGCACCACGTCCCCGAACCGCTCCGGCGGGACCTGCCCGCCGTCCCGCACCCGGTCGAGGACGGCGATCGCCGTCGACAGCGCGAACGCCAGCTCCTGCACGGGCGTCGCGCCGGCCTCCTGCAGGTGGTAGCTGCAGATGTTGATCGGGTTCCACTTCGGCATGGTGGCGACCGTGTAGGCGATCACGTCGGTCGTCAGCCGCAGCGACGCGTCCGGCGGGAACGCGTACGTCCCGCGCGACAGGTACTCCTTGACGATGTCGTTCTGGGTGGTCCCGGTCAGCTCGTCCGGCAGCGCGCCCTGCTCCTGCGCGGCCACCTGGTACAGCGCGAGCAGCCACATCGCGGGCGCGTTGATCGTCATCGACGTGTTCATCCGCGCGAGCGGGATCTGGTCGAACAGCGCCCGCACGTCGCCCAGGTGCGCGACCGGTACGCCGACCTTCCCGACCTCACCCTTCGCGAGCGGGTGGTCCGCGTCGTACCCGGTCTGGGTCGGCAGGTCGAACGCGACCGACAGCCCGGTCTGGCCCTTCGCGAGGTTCCGCCGGAACAGCGCGTTGGACTCCGCCGCGGACGAGTGGCCCGCGTACGTGCGCATCACCCAGGGTCGATCCTTCTCGGTCGCCATGTACCCGAGAGTAGGACTCTGTGCCCTTGTGAGTCCTCCCCTCGTGACTGGTGTCACCAGGGGTGTGGATCACACCCGACACGACCTAGGCGGTCATCGGCAGCGGTGTTCGCTCGACGTTGAGGACGCGGTGCAGGCGGGTGACCGCGAGGATGCGGACCACCGACGGCATCGGGTGCCAGAGGACGAGTTGCCGGCCGAGCGACTGGGTCCGGCGGTGGGTCGCGACCAGCAGGCCGAGGCCGGTGGCGTCGACCGCGTCGACCTCTTCCAGGTCGACGATCACGTCGCCGTCGGAGGTGTCGATCAGTTCGTTGAGAGTTTGACGGACGTCGCCGACGGTGCGCACGTCCAGGATGCCGGTCAGGTGTACGACGTTGTCACAGGTGTCAGGCTTGCTGTGGGTCGGTGCGAGCATGTCCGTGCCCTCCCGCTCTTCCGGCGGCCCCCGAGGTGTTGCGGCCGCGTGGCAGCTCTGTGTTGGTAAAGACTCCCCGGAGACACGGAAGGTTGCCAAGAGTTCACGATCTTTTGATTCGCGAGACAATGGTGTCCGTGTTCGCCGAGGATTACTTCCTGTTCCCGGTGGTGGCCATCGCCCTGGCCGGTCTGATGGTGCTGCTGTGCCGCTGGGCCTTCTCGAAGGCGAAGGGCGGGTCGCTGGTGCGCCGGGTCGACCATCGCCCGGCCGACCGGGACGCCTTCGGCCTGCTCATCGACATCCGCACCGTGCCGAACTACAACGACGCCCGCGTCCTGGTCAGCCGCCTGAAGGACTTCGGCATCAAGGCCACTGCGGCCCGCACGACCGACGGCTGGACGGTCTACGTCTGGCCGAAGGACGAGGCCGCCGCCCGCGGTCTGCTCGACGTGCCCTGAGTGACCTTTGGCGTGGGTCTAGGGTCTTGGTATGGGGACTCTGCTTGAACTGGACCTGACCCGCGGTGTACTCGAGACGCCGCCCTCCTCTCCCGTGGCGGCGTTCCGTGCGCGCCACCTACCGACGCTGCGCGAGCTGGTAGGCGCGCTCCGGAAGGGGGCGCGTGACGACGGTGTGGTCGGCGTAGTGGCCCACATCGGCGGCAACCGGCTCTCACTGGCCCAGGTGCAGGAGCTGCGTGAGGCGGTGGCTGACTTCCGTACGTCGGGCAAGGCGGCTGTCGCGTGGACCGAGTCCTTCGGCGAGGCCGGACAAGGCACTGTCCCGTACTACCTGGCCACGGCGTTCGACGAGATCTGGCTGCAGCCGTCCGGCGACCTGGCGATCACCGGTGTGTCGGTACAGGCGGTCTTCATCCGCGGTGCGCTCGACAAGGCCGGCGTGATCCCGCAGTTCGGCAAGCGGCGTGAGTACAAGACGGCTGCCGACACGTTCACCGAGCGGGAGATGACCGCGCCTGCCCGCGAGATGGCGTCGCGGCTCGCGGAATCGGCGTACGAGCAGATCGTCGAGGGCATCGCCGTACGGCGGCGTCTGGACAGCGCACGGGTCCGGGAGCTCGTCGACAGCGCGCCCCTGCCCGCACAGGCCGGTCTGGACGCCGGACTGGTCGATCGACTCGGCTACCGGTCGGACGTGTACGACGAGCTCGAGAAGCAGCTCCAGTACGACGACAGGCTGCTGGCCGAGCGGTACATCCGCCGTGGTCCGCGGACGCTCGACGAGGTACGCAAGAACCTCCCCTGGCCGCAGAAGCCGCTGGTAGCGGTCGTCCGCGTGACAGGTGCTATCTCGGTCGGCCGCAACTCCAACAGCCCGATGGGTGGTCCTGGCTCTGGCTCCGACACGGTCGGCGCCGCACTGCGCGCTGTCGCGGACAACGAACGCGTGAAGGCGGTAGTGCTGCGCGTCGACAGCCCAGGTGGTTCGTACGTCGCGTCAGACGCGATCCGCAACGAGGTACTGCGGCTGCGCTCGACCGGACGCCCTGTGATCGCGTCGATGGGCGGTGTGGCCGCATCCGGCGGGTACTTCGTCGCGATGCCGGCCGACGTGATCGTCGCGCAGCCCGGCACGATCACCGGGTCGATCGGGGTCCTCACCGGGAAGGGCGTCGTACGGGATGCGCTGGGGCGGATCGGCATCTCACGCGAGGCCGTGTCCGAGGGCGCGAACGCGCAGATGTTCTCGGCGCAGGAGGAGTTCACCGACGAGCAGTGGGCGCGGCTGGAGGAGATCCTCGACCGCATCTACAAGGACTTCGTCGCCAAGGCCGCACAGGACCGCGGCCTGCCCGAGGAGCAGCTGGAATCGTTGGCCCGCGGACGCGTCTGGACCGGTGCGGACGCGCACAGCCACAAGCTGATCGACGAGCTCGGCGGCTTCCAGCACGCACTGACGCTCGCGTGCAACCGGGCCGGTCTGGACCGCGACGAGATCGCCGTGACCTCCGTACCGCACCGCAACCTGCTCAGTCAGCTGAAGGCGCCGACGACGACCGATGACCTGGCGGTCAGTGCGGCGCCGTTGACGCTCGACGGCCTGACCACCGGTCTCTACAGCGCGCTCGGGTTGCCGCCGGCCGGCGTACTGCGGATGCCCTTCAGCTGGGAAATAGGCTAGTAGCTGGGAGATCGGTTAACCCCGCTCGCCGCCCGGGACCCAGAGGACGTCGCCGCCGGAGGACAGGTTCGCGACGCGGCCGAGGATGAAGAGCAGGTCGGACAGGCGGTTCAGGTACGTGATCGCGAGCAGGTTGACGGACGGGCCGTGCGCCTCGACCGCGGCCCAGCCGGCGCGCTCGGAGCGGCGTACGACGGCGCGGGCGACGTTCAGGTACGCGGCGCCCTCGGTGCCGCCCGGCAGGATGAACGAACGGAGCTTGGTCAAACGGCCGTTGTACTCGTCGCACCAGCCCTCGAGGCGGTCGATGTAGTCCTGGGTGATGCGCAGCGGCGGATACTCCGGGTCGGGCGTGATCGGGTTGCACAGGTCCGCGCCGACGTCGAACAGGTCGTTCTGGATGTGCGTCAGCAGCACCACGATCGCGCTGTTCAGGTGCCCGGCCGCGATGGCCACGCCGATCGCGGAGTTCGCCTCGTCGACCTCGCCGTACGCCGCCAGCCGCGGATCCGTCTTCGAGGTGACGGAGTTGTCGCCGAGGCGGGTCTCGCCGGCGTCTCCGGTGCGGGTGTAGATCCGCGTCAAGTTCACAGCCATGCGAGGACTCTACGCAAAGCCGGATCTGGTCGAACGCTACAGTCGACCGGTGGAACGGTTTCGGATCGCGGGTGAGGCACGGCTCGACGGCGCTGTCGAGGTGGCCGGAGCGAAGAACAGTGTGCTCAAGCTGATGGCGGCAGCGCTGCTGGCGGAGGGTACGACGACGCTGCGGCAGGTGCCGGGCATTCTCGACGTCACGTTCATGGCGCAACTGCTGGACACTCTCGGCTGCGAGGTGACCGTCGACGCGGAGCAGCGGCTCGCGACGATCGCCGTACCGGGCACGATCGGGCACCAGTGCGACTACGACCTGGTCCGCAAGCTGCGCGCGTCGATCTCGGTGCTCGGTCCGCTGCTGGCCCGCTGCGGTCAGGCGGAGGTCGCGCTGCCGGGCGGCGACAACATCGGTTCCCGCGGCCTGAACATGCACGTCGCGGGCCTGGAGTCGATGGGCGCCAAGGTGCACATCGAGCACGGCTTCGTGATCGCCGAGGCGCCGCAGGGGCTGCACGGCGCCGAGGTCTGGCTGGACTTCCCGAGTGTCGGCGCCACCGAGACGATCATGATGGCGGCCGTGCTCGCGCGCGGGACCACGATCATCGAGAACGCCGCCCGCGAGCCGGAGATCCAGGACATCGCGGCGATGCTGGTCGAGATGGGCGCGCAGATCGACGGCGCCGGGTCGCCGCGGATCGAGATCACCGGGGTGAGCGGGCTGCTGCACCCCGTCGACCACGTCGTGGTGCCGGACCGGATCGTGTCCGGCAGCTGGGCGTTCGCGGCCGCCATCACCAAGGGTGATGTGACGATCACCAACGGGCACGCGGAACACCTCGAACTGCCGCTCGACAAGCTGCACAAGGCGGGCGCCGAGATCACCGTGCTGAACCCGGGATTCCGGGTCCGGATGCACGACCGGCCGAAGCCCGTGGACGTCGTGACCCTCCCCTACCCCGGGTTCGCCACCGACCTGCAGGCGTTCGTGATCGCGCTGAACGCGATCAGCGACGGCGCGGCGATGGTCACCGAGAACCTGTTCGAGGGCCGGTTCACGTTCGCGCAGGAGCTGACCCGGCTGGGTGCGCAGATCCAGACCGACGGGCATCACGCGGTGGTTCGCGGCGTACCGCGGCTCTCCGGCGCTCCGGTGGTCGCCTCCGACATCCGCGCGGGCGCCGCCCTGGTGCTGGCCGGTCTCGCCGCCGAGGGCGAGACCCTGGTGTCGGCCGCCCACCACGTGCACCGCGGCTACACCGACTTCGCCGGCAACCTCCGCCGCCTCGGCGCCGACGTCGTCGTGGAACCTGACGACGCAGAAATGTACTGGAGCTAATAAGGTCGTCCGCATGACTGAGCGTGTGGTGAAGCCGGTTGGGCGCGGATTCCTGTTTCTCGACTCCCATCCGGCCGGGTGTGCGCGGGTGGTGCGGGAGATGGCGGCCGAGGTCGAGAGCCGGACGGCGGAGCGTCGTACGGCGCTGGTGATCGGGTCCAGCTCCGGCTACGGGCTCGCGACCACGATCGCCGGCCTCGCGCGGTACGGGATCGACGGCATCGGCATCTGCTTCGAGAAGGCTCCGACGGCACGACGTACGGCGACTGCCGGCTGGTACCGCACCGCGGAGACCGCGGCGCTGGCCGCCGAGCTCGGCCGCTCGTGGAGCTTCGTGAACGCCGACGCCTTCGCGGACACCACCAAGGACGAGGTGCTCGACCTGGTCGCCGAGCAGCTCGGCGGTATCGACCACCTGGTCTACAGCGTCGCCGCGCCGCGCCGCACCGACCCGCGCAACGGCGAGACGTACCAGTCGGTGCTGAAGGCGATCGGCGCCGAGCACACCACGAAGAGCCTCGCGTTCGACGACGGTGCGCCGGTGCTGCAGGAGGTCGGGATCGAGGTCGCGACCGACGACGAGATCGCGCAGACCGTGAAGGTGATGGGCGGCGAGGACTGGACCCGGTGGGTCACCGCCCTCCGGGACCGCGACCTGCTCAAGCCCGGCTTCAACACCGTCGCCCTCACCTACATCGGCTCCGAGCTGACCGGCCCGCTCTACCGCCAAGGCTCGATCGGCGCGGCCAAGGCGGACCTGGAGCAGACCGCGCTGAAGCTGGCCGCGGACGGGGTGACCGCGATGACGTCGGTCAACGGGGCCGCTGTCACCCAGGCGTCGTCCGCGATCCCGGGCATCGGCCTGTACGTCAGCCTGCTGCACAAGGTCACCGGTCTGCAGACGCCGGTGGAGCAGTCGATCGCGCTGTGGGACCAGCTCACCGGCGAGACCCCGTTCGACCTGGACGACGAGGGCCGCATCCGGCTCGACCGCTGGGAACTCAACGACGACATCCAGTCCGCCGTGCGCGCCCAGTGGGAGTCCGCGACCCAGGACAACATCGCCGAGGTGGCCGACGCCGCATGGTTCCTGTCCGAGGTACGCCGCCTGTACGGCTTCGACGTACCGGGTGTGAACTACGACGCCGACACCGAGGTCGACGTCGAGTGGCCGAGCTGACCAGCTGACAGAAGGTCACCGCAGAACGAACGGATCGCGCGGTTGACCAACTCGGGCCGCTCCCAGGGCAGGAAGTGTCCGGCTCCCTTGACCCACAACGGACCGACCGCCCCGGGAAACCCGACCGCGCAGCGCTGCTCGACCTGGTCGTCCTTCGTCACCTGGTCCGTCCCGACGAGGATGAGTGCGGGCTGCTCGACCGGCCGGTCGAGCAGCTCCGGCGCGGACAGCGGCCGGGTGCCCATGACGATCTCGTAGTCGGCGAACGACGCGCGGAGCCGGTCCGCGTCGCCGTACGGCTCGGTCAGGAACGCCAGGTCCTCCTCGTCGAAAGCGTCGGGAGGGCACCACAGGCGATGTCCGTAGAACTCGGCGACGTAGCGCCGCCGCTGCGCCGGCGTGTCCAGCTCCGCGACCAGCGCATCGGCCTCACGTCCCTGGCGGCGAACGTAGTCGTAGACCGCGGATCCGGCGTCTGCCGCCGGGATGCCGGCGGCCGCGAACGCGTCGTCGAGGGCGGGTGTGGAGTCGTCCAGGATCACCAGGCGGTCCACGCGGTCCGGGTGGCGATTGGCCAGATCGATGGCGACCGATGCGCCGAGATCATGACCTGCGACGACGGCACGTTCCCACCCGAGCTTGCCGAACAGAGCTGTCAGGTCGGCGTTGAAGGCGTTGAGGTCGTAGTAGCCGTCCGGCGCGAAGTCGGAGTCGCCGTACCCGCGCAGGTCCGGCGCGACGACATCGAACCCGGCCTCCGCCAGCGGGACGAGGTTGTGCGCCCAGATGCGACTCGTGCAAGGGAATCCGTGCAGGAGCAGCAGCGGTACGCCGCCCGCGCCGCGCCGCCGTACCGCCAGGTGATGCCCGGGGCCGACCTCGACCCGCTGAACCGGCACGATCTCACCAGGAAGACTCACACCTCTGGTCTACACCGCATTCCGGACAGGCTGCTTCCGGAATGTCAGAGCGGCTTGAACGAGATCATTTCGAGGACGAGTTCGGCGGCCTCGTCGGAGGCGTTGAGGTCGACGCTGGCGGTGATGCGCCAGTCGTGGTTGCCTTCGGGGTCGTCGATGATCTGCTGGACCTCCCAGTAGCCCGGGTGCTCCTCGACCAGGAACAGCGCGGGGCCGCGGGCGGCCGGACCGGTGCCCACCACGTCGTGCTCGGCGTAGTACGCCGTACCGGCCTCGGCCCAGCGGCCCGCGTCCCAGCCGGCCGCGGTGTCGAGCTGCCCGAGTTCGGCCCAGCGGTGCAGGGCGAGTAGCTCGACGCGGCGGAACATGGCGTTGCGGACGAGCACGCGGAAAGCCCTGGTGTTCAAGGTGATCCGGCGCGGACCCGCTGGGACCACCTCCGCCTGCGGGACGTCGGTCGGGTTCGTGAGCTCCTCCCACTCGTCGAGCAGGCTGGAGTCGGTCTGGCGGACCACCTCGCCGAGCCACTCGATCAGATCGGTGAGATCGTCGTTCACCTTGTCCGGCGGCACGGTCTGCCGGAGCGCCTTGTACGCATCACTGAGGTAGCGCAGGACGATGCCCTCGGAGCGCGCGAGACCGTAGTACTGGATGAACTCGCCGAAGGTCATCGCCCGCTCGAACATGTCCCGGACCACCGACTTCGGCGACAGGCCGGCCTCGGCGATCCACGGGTGCGTCTGCCGGTACATCTCCAAAGTTGCCTCAAGCAACTCTTCGAGCGGTTTCGGCCAGCTGATGTCCTCGAGCAGCTCCATCCGCTCCTCGTACTCGATACCGTCGGCCTTCATCGAGTTCACCGCCTCGCCCTTGGCGTGGTGCAGCTGCGCCAGCAGGATCGCGCGCGGATCCTCCAGCGTCGCCTCGACCACCGACACCACGTCGAGTGCGTACACGGGGTCCTCGGGGTCGAGCAGATCGAGCGCGGCCAGCGCGAAGGTGGACAGCGGCTGGTTCAGACTGAAGTCCTTCTGCAGGTCCACGGTCAGCCGTAGCGATCGGCCGTTCTCGTCCGGCTCGTCCAGGCGCTCGACGACACCGGCGGTGAGCAGCGTCCGGTAGATCTGGATCGCGCGGCGGATCAGCCGGATCTGCGCCCGGGAGTCCTCGTGGTTGTCCTGCAGCAGGTGCCGCATGCTCGCGAACGCGTCACCGTCGCGGGCGATCACGTTCAGCAGCATCGCGTGGCTGACCCGCATCCGCGACTGCAGCGGCTCCGGTTCGGCGGCGACGAGCCGGTCGAACGTGTCCTCGCCCCAGGTGACGAAACCCTCCGGCGGCTTCTTGCGCTGGACCCGCCGCTGCTTCTTCGGGTCGTCACCGGCCTTCGCGAGCAGCTTGACGTTCTCCACGACGTGGTCCGGCGCCTGGACGACGACCGTGCCGGACGTGTCGTACCCGGCCCGGCCGGCGCGACCAGCGATCTGGTGGAATTCGCGGGCCTTGAGGATGCGCTGCCGGCGGCCGTCGTACTTGCTCAGCGCGGTCAGCAGGACGGTACGGATCGGCACGTTGATCCCGACGCCGAGCGTGTCCGTACCGCAGATGACCTTCAGCAGCCCCGCCTGCGCGAGCTGCTCGACCAGCCGCCGGTACTTCGGCAGCATGCCGGCGTGATGGACGCCGATCCCGTGCATGATCAGCCGCTGCAGGGTCCTGCCGAAGCCGGAGCTGAAGCGGAAGTGCCCGATCAGCTCCTTGATCTTGTCCTTCTCCTCCTTCGTGCAGACGTTGATGCTGGTCAGCGCCTGGGCGCGTTCCAGGGCAGCGGCCTGCGTGAAGTGGACGACGTACACCGGGGCCTGGTGCGTCACCAGGAGTTCGGTGAGCGTCTCGTGCAGCGGCGTGGTGACGTACTTGTAGAGGAGCGGGACCGGTCGCTCGCCGGAAGCGACGATCGCGGTCGGCCGCCCGGTTCTGCGCGAGAGGTCGATCTTGAACCGCTCAACGTCGCCGAGGGTCGCGGACATCAGCACGAACTGCGCCTTCGGCAGCTCGAGCAGCGGCACCTGCCAGGCCCAGCCGCGATCCGGCTCGGAGTAGAAATGGAACTCGTCCATCACCACCTGGCCGACGTCCGCGTCCGCCCCTTCGCGCAGGGCGATGTTCGCCAGGACCTCCGCCGTACAGCAGATGATCGGCGCGCCCGCGTTCACGGAGGCGTCGCCGGTCAGCATGCCGACCTTCTCCGCACCGAACACGTCGCACAACGCGAAGAACTTCTCCGACACCAGCGCCTTGATCGGCGCGGTGTAGAACGTCCGCTGCCCGTTCGCCAGCGCGGCGAAGTGCGCGCCGGTCGCCACCAGACTCTTCCCGGAGCCGGTCGGCGTCGACAGGATCACGTTCGACCCCGTCATCACCTCGATCAGCGCCTCCTCCTGCGCCGGGTACAGCGAGATCCCCTGCTCCCCCACCCAGCTCTGCAGGGCGTCGAACAGGTCGTCAGGCTCGGTGGTCCCCGGCAACATCTCGGTCAGCGTCATCACTACCCATTGTCCCTGACCGGCCAATCCACCGGCTGCCCGGGATATCGACCGTTCGGCTCGCCGGGACGACCGTTCGGCGACAGATTCTCTGCAAACGATTGCATGCGTAGGTATTCGGGGGTGACTTGATGGGCATGACTTTTACTGCGTGGCGCCGGGTGGGCGCGAGTTTGCTGGTGACGGCGGTGAGTGCGGCGGGTCTGGTGGCGGCCGCACCGGATGATGCAGCCACGACGGGAGGTGGTCTGGTCACTACCTGGGGTGCGGCGGACGATATCGCCGGCGGGTCGCTGAGTGACATGACGGTGCGGAACGTGCTGCGGACCTCGGTGGGCGGGAAGGATCTGCGGATCCGGATCTCCAACGCGAACGGGGACCAGCCGCTGGTCTCGGACACGGTGTACGTCGGGCGGCAGGACAGCGGCGCGAGCGTGGTGCCGGGGTCCAGCCGGCGCCTGACGTTCAGCGGCAGTACGACGGTGACGATCCCGCCGGGCGCGATGGCGATCAGCGACCCGCTGCCCGGCACGGTGCCGGCGCTGACCAGCCTGACGGTCAGCCTGCACGTGGTCGGGACGACGGGCGTGATCACCGCGCACAACCGGGCGATGCAGCACAGCTACAAGTCGACGTCCGGCGACCACGCGGCCGACGAGTCGAGTACGGCGTACCAGACGGAGTCCTCGGCGTGGTTCTTCCTGAACGCCGCGATCGTCGAGGCACCGCGGCCGGTGGAGACCGTCGCGACGCTCGGCGACTCGATCACCTCGTCGGTCGGGACGACGATCGACACGAACCGCCGCTGGCCGGACATCCTGGCGGCGCGGTACGCGCAGCTGCCGGAGCCGCGACGGCTGGCGATCTCGAACGAAGGCATCTCGGGGAACCGCGTGCTCGGCGGGATCGCGAAGGCAGGTAGTGCGGGCGCGAGCGCGCTGGCCCGGCTGGACAAGGACGTGCTGACCAAGCCCGGCGTACGGACGGTGCTGGTACTGGAAGGGATCAACGACATCTACGCCGGCGCGACGACCGAGCAGTTGCTCGCCGGGTACCGGCAGCTGATCGCCCGGGTGCACGCCTCCGGCCGCTGCATCGTCGGCGGGACGCTGACGCCGATGGGCAGCTCGTTCGTGTACACGCCGGAGAAGGAGGCGATCCGGCAGGCGGTGAACACGTTCATCCGGACGAGCGGCGAGTTCGACGGCGTGGCCGACTTCGACGCGGCGACCCGTGACCCGGCGGATCCGTCCCGGCTCGCGGCGGCGTACGACGGCGGCGACGGCCTGCACCCGAACGACGCCGGCAACCAGGCCATGGGCGACGCCCCGGACCTCGACTCCCTGCGCTGTCGATAGGCGGCGACAACCGCCGGGGTCCGGGAACAGGCTGTTGCTTGTTCCCGGACCCCATAGGGGGTGCCCAGTTCAGTTCTCGCCCGTGGCTACTTCCGGCCCTGGGCGGACAGTGCCTCCTCGTATTCGTGGCGGATCGCGTCGCCGCTCGACTTGCGCCAGTTGGCGACCGCCTTGTCCCAGTCCTTCAGATCGGAGCGGCCGAGCTGGATCTCCTTGGTCAGCGATTCGAAGTCCTTGTCGGCGACCTTGCCCTTCGTCGAGTCGGTCGACGAGTAGAGCCCGTACGTCGGCTGCAGGATCGCGGTCGGCAGGATCGTCTTGAGGTGGTTGTACGCGACGTCGACGGCGTCGGCGTGGCCGGGGAAATAGACCGGGTATCCACCGTCGGCGAGATACTGGATCGGGAACTCGCCCAGGCACACCTCACTGCGGCCGGCATCGGTCAGGACCGGGTCGGTGCCGTCCAGGGTGTAGTGCCGCCCGGCGAGTCCGAACTTGCGGAACAGGTACTCCTCGGTGCCGAACGGCGCGGCCATCCAGTTCAGCACCCGCAACAGCATCTTGGTCCGCTCCGGCGAGCTGGGCCTGATCGCCGAGATCGAGTTGTTCGGCGAACCCAGCAGGAACCGGCCGACCTTCCCGGCGCTGTCCCGGACGACCGGCAGCGAGATGGCGAAGTTCTTCGTCACGGCGCGCCGGTAGAAGCTCTGGATGGACGAGTAGGTGTCCTGTGTCATCACCGCGGAGCCCTGACTGAACCAGACCTTCTGGTTGTTCTTCGCCACCCCGTCGGGATGGATCAACCCGTCGGCCTGCATCTTCGCGGTGATCGCGAGCATCTCCTTGTACTCCGGGAGCTCCCGGCCGTGCACCAGTCGGCCATCGCGAACCTCCCAGCCGTTCGGCAACCCCAGCATCGCGCTCAGCGCCGCCGTCGGCGGCACCGCGAACGCCCACCGGTTCTTCTTGCCGTCCGTGACCGCCTTGGCGACCGCGTTCAGCTCGTCCACGCCGGGTGAACCGAGCTCGACGCCGAACTGGTCGAGAAGGTCCCGCCGAGCCAGCAGCAGGCTGGACGACATCACGCCGCGCTGGATGGGAACCGCCCGGATTCCGCCGGAGAACACGCAGCCGCGCCAGGAGTCGGGTGACAGGTTGGCCAGGAACGGATACTCCAGGATCGCGTCGCCGGACAGGTACTCGGTCAGGTCCTGGGCCCGGGCTTCGAGGAACTGGGGGAGATAGGAGAACTTCCCGTCGACGTTGAACAGATCACCCAGGGTGTCTCCGGCCACGGAGGTCGCGAACTTGTTGGTGAAATCGGAGCCGGTGGCCGAGGTGATCGTCAGCGCCAGCGGCGAACCGATTCTCCGGTTCAGCTCCTGCCAGTACGGGTTGCGATCGGCGGTCGGCGGAATCGGGTTCGACGTCGGCACCGACCCGGACAGGTCGCTGCCATCGGCCGGTACGCCGCTGGTCACCTTCGTCGGGTTCGCCGGGAACTTGTAGAAGCAGTCCGGCATCAACGGGTGGCTTCGCGGCAGGTCCGGTTTCGGGCCGTCGAAGCGTTTGTACGTCGGGAGCGCGACGGGCTTGTTCAACGCCGCGATATCGGTCGACCGGGTCACCGTCGCGCAACCGCTCAACGCACCGACGGCGGCCGCCGATCCGGCCAGGAAGGTTCGTCTGCGCATCGTCATCCCTTCACCGCCCCGGTCAGCATGCCCTTGGCGAAGTGCCGTTGCAGGAACGGGTACACGATCAGGATCGGCACCAGCGACACCACCAGGATCGCCATCTGGATCGACTCCTGCGGCGGCAGCTGGTCGGCCGACGCGCCGCCGAGATCACCGCTGCTCAGCTCGGTGTTGTTGACGACGTACGTCCGCAGTACCAGCTGCAACGGCCATTTCGCGGTGTCGCTGATGTAGAGCATCGCATTGAAGAACGCGTTCCAGTACCCGACCGCGTAGAACAGCCCGACGACCGCGAGCACCGCCTTCGACAGCGGCAGCACGATCGACCAGAAGATCCGGAAGTCGCCGGCGCCGTCGATCCGGGCCGAGTCCAGCACCGAGTCCGGGATGCCCATGAAGAACGAGCGCAGCACGATCACGTTGAACCCGCTGATCGCCGTCGGCAGGATCAGCGCCAGCAACGAGTCGAGCAGCCCGAACTCCTTCACCACCAGGTAGTTCGGGATCAGGCCGGGGCTGAACAACAGGCTGAACAGCACGATCATCAGGATCGGCCGCTGCCCGAACGACCCCGGCCGGCTGAGCGCGTACGCGAGCATCGTGGAGCCGGCCAGGCTGATCAGCGTGCCGCCGGTGGCGATCACGACGCTGACCAGCAGCGCCCGCTGCACGACGCCGCCGTTGAAGATCGACTTGTAGGCGTCCAGGTTCAGCCCGTCCGGCCAGAGCACGAACCCGCCGGAGTTCGTCACGTGCTGCTGACTGGCGATGCTGGTCGAGATCACGCCGATGAACGGGATGATGACGATCGCGCAGCAGATCAGCAGGACGACGCCTTTGACCGCCCGCGAGGCGGTGCCGGGACCGTCGTCGATCCCTTTCTGAATCGTGCTCATTTCTTGTACACCCCCGCCTCACCGAAGATGTGGGCGATCTTGTTGGCGCCGAGCACCAGGACGACGGCAACAAGCCCCTTGACCAATCCGACCGCGGCCGAGACGCCCCATTGGCCGGCCAGTACGCCGTTGTTGTAGACGTAGGTGTCGAGCACTTCGCTCGCCGGTCTCCCGACCAGGTTCTGCTGCAGGATGATCTGCTCGAACCCGACGGTCAGCGAGTCGCCGAGCCGCAGGATCAGCAGCAGGATGATCAGTCCGCGGATCCCGGGCACCGTGACATGCCACAACTGCCGCCAGCGGGAGGCGCCGTCGACGCGTGCGGCCTCGTACAGCCCTGGATCGATCTGCGTCAGCGCCGCGAGGAACAGGATCGTCCCCCAGCCGGTGTCCTTCCAGATCACCTGACTGGTGAGCAGCGCGATGAAGCCGTCCGGGTTGCCGAGGAAGTCGATCGTGCCCATCCCGTGCTCGCGGAGGAAGTTGTTGATCATGCCGCTGCCGCCGAGGATCTGCTGGAAGATCGCGATCACGATCACCCAGGACAGGAAGTGCGGCAGGTACAGCACAGACTGCACGACCCGCTTGATCCGCTCCGACAGCAGGCTGTTCAGCAGCAGCGCCAGCGCGATCGGCGCCGGGAACACGAAGATCACCTGGACCAGCGTGATCAGCAGCGTGTTCTTGAGTGCATTCAGGAACTCCGGGTCGCCGTTGAAGATCACCGCGAAGTTGTCCCACCCGACCCACGCGCTGCGGCCGAGCGGTACGAACGGCAGGTACTCCTGGAACGCGATCAGGTTCCCGAGCAGCGGCAGGTAGTGGAACACCAGCAGCAGCGCCAGCCCGGGCAGCGCCATCAGCAGCAGGATCTTGTCCCGGCGGGCGCGCGCCCACCAGGACAGCGGCTTCGCCGAAGGTCTACTGTCCGTCACGGTCCCCGGTGGTCCGGAGCCCGTCGGTCTTCCGGCCGTGGTCTGTCGGCTGGGGATTCGTTCTGTTTGAGCCACGCGACACTCCCAGGTCGTAGCCCCCCACGGTTGGAGAGCGCTTTCCCGTTCTCCTTTGTTCGACTGTGTCGTGTCTTGGGGTCAACCGCAGCTTCGGTCGGAGTGTCTGGCGGAAACTGGTCAGGCGTTCCGGCGCCGCACCGCGCCCTCGTCCAGGAGGGCCTGGCGTGTTGCCGGGGAGATGCCGAGTTCAGCCAGCAGCTCATCGGTGTGCTCGCCGACGAGCGGAGCAGGACGGTGTACGTCGGCCGGTGTGCGGCTGAAGCGGTACGGGAACCCCGGCGTGGTCACAGTGCCCTCGGTCGGGTGCTCGTACGTCACGAACGACTCGTTGTGCAGTACCTGCGGGTCCGTGCGCACGTCGTCGTACGAGAGCACCGGGCCGCACCACACGCCGCGCTCACGCAGCTTGAGCATCCAGTGCTCGGTCGTCTCTCGTCGCAACGCAGTAGACACCGCAGCGGCGATCTCGTCCCGCCGTGCGAAACCGTCGCGCTCCGCATCCAGTCCGGCGAGCTGCGGCGCGTCCAGTACCTCCGCCAGTACAGGCAGGTTCGCAAACGCCAGCGAGATGTACCCGTCGGCAGCGGTGAAGATCCCGTACGGCGCGCGGATGTAACTGTGCGCATGCACCTCCTCGGACCGCGTCTGCGGTACGCCGCCAACAGTGTGCACCGACAGCTCCTGCATCTGTAGAGCGATCACCGCGTCCAGCATGTTCACCTGGACGAGCTGCCCCTCGCCAGTCCGCTCCCGGTGCAGCAGGGCTGCCAGCACGCCTTCGAACGCGCTGTACGCCGTGACGGCGTCGGCCAGGAAGTACGGCGCGGCGACGGGTGGCTCGTCCGGTCGGCCGGCGCTGAACAGGGCACCACTCATCGCCTGTACCAGCAGGTCCTGTCCGGGCCACTCGGCGTACGGACCGCTCTCGCCGTACCCGGAGATCGACACATAGACCAGTGAGGGCTTCAGTGCGCGCAGGGTGTCGTAGTCGACGCCCAGGCGTGCAGCGACGCCCGGCCGGTAGTTCTGCAGGAACACGTCTGTTGTGCGCACCAGCTCGTACAGGAGCTCGCGACCCGCGTCGGACTTCAGGTCGACGGCCAGGCTGCGCTTGTTGCGGTTCAGCGACAGGAAGGACGCGTTGATCTCGTTGCCGGTCGCGCCGCCGGCGGCGGTGTGCCGTTGCCATTCACCGGTGACGGGCTCGACCTTGACCACGTCGGCACCGAGGTCGCCGAGCCGCATCGCCGCCAGCGGCCCGGCCATCGCCACCGACAGATCGAGTACCCGGTAGCCACCCAGAATGTTCATGACCTCTCTAGGGCTTCTCGTAGGGGAACGACGGCAGTACGCCGATCTGGTCGTACTGCATCCGGGAGTCGTCGAACCCGGCCTCCCAGCTCACGTTCGCGAACGTGTCGCACGGTCCCGCCGACGGCCCGTGGTACGGGTCGCTCTCGGTGTTCGTCACCTTGATGTCCGAGAACGCGAACCCGCAGCCGCCGAAGTCCATGTGCACGCCGTACGGTTTCGCGTCCGGCATCGACGGGTCGGCGTTCGCGTCGTCGATGATCAGCTGCGACACGGACGCGTCCGGGGTGTACGGCGGTTCGTTGCGGACGCCGTACGCGTAGAACGGACCGGTGTCGCCACTGTCCTGCGCCAGATGCGACAGCCGGACGAACTTGACCGTGTTGCCGCCGGTGTAGTTGTCCGCGTTCGGGATCTCCGGCCGCGACTCGATGCTGATGCCGTACCGCGCGCCGTGCTCGACCACCGTATGACTCACGAGGTTGCCGCCGCTGTTCATGATCTCGACGCCGGCCGAGTCGCCGGGCACCAGTTCGCCGATGTGGTGGATGTAGTTGTTCGTGAACGTGTTGCCATGGGCAAGGTCACCTTCGCCGGGCCAGCCGCCCTCGATCTTGATGCCGTCGTTGCCGAGATGCTCGAGCAGACTGTCCGAGACCGTGGTGTTCTCGTTCGCGAACAGCAACTCGATCGCGGTGAACCCGGTCTGCTGGATGTGCAGCCCGGTCAGCTTCACCCCGCGCGTGTTGGTGAGCGTGATCGCACCCCACCGGTTCCGCGGCAGCTCGATCTGGGTGTCGTACTTCGGGTACTTGTGCTTGTTGCCCGAGTCGCCCGTCCCGTTCCAGCCGTAGCGGTACCAGTCCATGAAGTCGGTGTGCTGGATGGTCAGGCCGTCGAGCGTCAGGTTCTCCACCCGCTGGTTCGGGGACGCGCCTGCGATCGAGAACACCTGCGTCTGCGTCGGCCGGAAGACCTTGACACCGTCCATGGTGCCGCCGGCCGGCTTGTAGTACAGGGTCTTCGCCGGGTAGTCCAGGTAGTACTCGCCGGCCTGGTCGAGCAGGCTCAGCGAGTTCTGCACGTAGTACCGCGAGCCGCCGCCGGAGTTGATGAAGCCGTACCGCGCCGGGTACACCAGCGTGGTCCGCTTCTTGGTGAAGTTGATGTCGAGCATCGGGATCGTGTCGGTGAACCACGACCACGAGCCGCCCGACCACACCGTCACCTGCGCGGGCCACGACGTACCGAGCCGAAGATCCCAGGACGGGTCGATGTCACCGGTGTTGAACCCGAGCTGGTCGCGCACCGCTTCCTTGGTCGGGTCGAACAGGATCGACCGCAGGTACGGCGCCCACTTGTCGTCGGACGCCCGGTTCGGGTAGCGGGCCGTCGTAGCACGTTCGCCGTCGGCGTACAGGCTGTAGAACGGCTGGGTGATGTCGACGGGCGCCTTGAAGATGCCGTCCTTGTACGACGTCCAGCCGGTCACCTCCCGCCCCGCCTCGAAGACGGCCTTCCCCGGTCCGTCCGCGCTCCGGTACGTGACCCCGGAGTCGCGCTGGTCGAAGGTGATCGTTTTGTCGACCTGGTAGGTCCCGGCCTTGAGGTTCACCACCGTGGTGCAGCCGGCATGACCCCCCGACCGCAGGGTGTCCCGAGCATGCTCGATCGTCTTCCACGGCTGCCGTTCCGTGCCTGTGCCGGCGTCGTTCCCGGCAGGAGACACCCAGTACGCCTTGCATCCGGCCCGATCGGCGGCAGGTGCCGCACCGGCTCCGAGAGCCGAGCCGCCGAAGACCGCCGCGGGCACCAGCAGACCGACCGCGAGGCCGATCACGAGTCCTGAGCGTGTCGACATCCTCAGGTCACCGCCCTTCCACGTCGTACGGGAACGAGGGCAGTACGCCGATCTTGTCGTACTCCATCCGCCCTGGGTCGAAACCGGCCACCCAGTTGGCGTTGGTCACCTCGTTGCACTGATAGGACTGGTACTTGTCGTCGGTCACCGTCCCGATCTCGATGTCGGAGAAGCTGAATCCGCAGCCGCCCGCGTCCATGTGCACGCCGCGCGTGCCGCTGTCCGGCATCGAGTCGTCCGGGATCACGTCGGTGACGACCAGCTGCCGCACCGTGTTCTGGATCGGATGCGGCTCCTGGTTGTCGATGCCATAGGTGTAGAACGCGCCCATGTCGCCGCTGTCCAGGCCGGTCTTCTCCAGCCGGATGTAGGAGAACTCGTTGTTGAGTGCGTAGCCCTCGCCGTCCTTCACCTCGGGCCGGGCCTCGAGACTGATGCCGTAGCGCGCGCTGTGCTTCACGACGACGTGCGAGATCTTGTTGCTCCCGGTGTCCATCAGCTCGATCCCGGCCGCGTCACCCGGCACGAGCTCGCCGACGTGGTCGATGTAGAGGTTGGTGAAGGTGTTGTGGTTCGCGACGTCGCCCTCACCCGGGTACGGGCCCTCGACCTTGATGCCGTCGGCACCGATGTTCTCCAGCAGGCTGTCGGCGATCGTCACGTGGTCGTTGGCCGACAGCAGGTAGACGCCGTGGTAGCCGGTGTCCCGCAGGTGCAACCCGGTCAGGTCGACGTTACGGGTGTTGGTCAGGGTGACCGCGCCGTACCGGTTGCGGGTCATCTCGATCTGGCGGTCGTACTCCTTGTACTTGTGCTTCTGGCCGGAGTCACCCGCGCTGATCCAGCCCGAGCGGTACCACTGCATGAAGTCGGTGTTCGCGATCCCGAGACCGTCGAACGCGATGTCGTGCAGCCGGCGCGTGGGCGTGACACCGGCCAGCGACAGCACCTGGGTCTGCGTCGGACGCAGGACCCGCTTGCCGTCCATCGTGCCGCCACGCGGCTTGTAGTACAGCTCCTTGTTCGCCCAGTCGAGGTAGTACTCGTCCTCGGCGTCGAGCAGGTCCAGCGAGTTCTGGACGAAGTACCGCGAACCGGACCGCGAGTTCATCATCGCGTACCGGGTCCAGTAGTCCAGGGTGACCTTGTTGTCCTTCCAGTCCGGGTTCTTGATCGGCACCGTGTCGGTGAACCAGCTCCAGGAGCCGCCCGACCAGATCATCAGCTGGGCCGGCCAGTCGGTGTAGCTGCCGAGGTTCCAGGTCTCGTCCCACTCGCCCTCGGTGAAGCCCACCTGGTCGCGGATGGCCTCCTTCTCCGGCTCGATCAGGACCGACTTCAGGTACGGCGCCCACTCCTCGTCGGAGCGCCGGTTCGGGTACCGCGCGGTCGTCGCCCGCTCGCCGTCGACGTACAGCGTGTAGAACGGCTGGTCGACGTCGACCTTCGCCTTGAAGATGCCGTCCTTGTACGGCGTCCAGCCGGTCACCTCGCGCCCCGCGTCCAGGACGGCCTTGCCCGGACCGTCCACGCTCCGGTAGGTGACCCCGGAGTCGCGGTCGTCGAACGTGATCGTCTTGTCGACCTGGTACGTACCGGCCTTCAGATTCACGACAGGCGGACAACTGGCGTGTGCCCGCACCCGCAACGTGTCCCGTGCGTGCTCGATCGACCGCCAGGGCTTCCGTTCCGTACCCGGGCCGGTGTCATTCCCAGTGGGCGCCACCCAGTAGGCACCGCAGTCCTGGGTCGGCGTCCCGGTCCCCACTGCAGAGCTCGCGCCGGCCACCGCCAGCACCGTACCGGCAACTATTCCGACGAGCAGCTTCATGTGCGCTCACCGACCCGTCACGTCGTACGGGAAGGTGGGCAGTACGCCGATCTTGTCGTACTCCATCTTCGACGCGTCGAAGCCCTCGACCCAGTCGGCGTTCGTCACCTCGTTGCACTGGTACGACTGGTACTTCTGGTCGGTCACCTTCCCGACCTGCACGTTGCTGAACGCGAATCCGCACCCACCGGCGTCCATGTGCACGCCACGGGTACCGCCGGCGTCCGGCATCGACGGGTCCGGGACGACGTCGCCGACGACCAGCTGGTCGACGGTGTTCTGCACCGGGTGCGGGTCCTGGTTGTCGACACCGTACGTGTAGAACGCGCCCATGTCGCCGCTGTCCAGGCCCAGTTCCTCGAGCTTGATGTACTTGAACGTGTTCCCGCTCGCGTACTGGTCGCCGTCCTTCACCTCCGGCCGCGACTCCAGGCTGATGCCGTAGCGGGCACCGTGCTTCACCTCGACGTTGGTCACCGTGTTGTTGCCGGTGTCCATCAGCTCGACGCCCGCCGAGTCACCCGGGACCAGCTCACCGATGTGGTCGATGAACACGTTGGAGATCGTGTGGTGGTTGCTCAGGTCGCCTTCACCCGGCCAGCCGCCCTCGACCTTGATGCCGTCGGCGCCGATGTTCTCCAGCAGGCTGTCGGTGATCCTGGTGTGGTCGTTGGCGAACAGCAGGTAGATGCCGGTGAAGCCGGTGTCGGACAGGTGCAGCCGGCTCAGGTCGATGTTGCTCGTGTTGGTCAGCGTGATCGCACCGAACCGGTTCCGCGGCATCTCGATCTGCCGGTCGTACTCCGGATACTTGTGCTCGACACCCGCGTCGCCACCGGCCACCCAGCCGTTGCGGTACCAGCTGACGAAGTCGGAGTACTGCACACCGATCCCGTCGAACGTGACGTCGTGCAGCCGGTCCTGCGGTGACTTGCCGGCCAGGTTCAGCACTGTCTTCACCGTCGGCCGCAGTACCTTGACGCCGTCCATGCTGCCGGCACGTGGCTTGTAGTAGACCTCACCGGCCTTGTTGTCGACGTAGTACTCCCCTGCCTGGTCCAGGAAGCTCAGCGAGTTCTGGAAGTAGTAGCGGGAGCCGCCGCGGCTGTTGACCATCGCGTAGCGGGTCCAGTACTTCAGCGTGGTCTGGGTCTTCTTGAAGTTGGTGTCCAGCAGCGGAATGGTGTCGGTGAACCAGGACCACGAGCCACCGGACCAGATCGTCACCGACGCCTGGCTCATGTCCCAGGTGGGGTCCCAGTCACCGGGCTTGCCCCACAGCCAGTTGCGGACGTCCATCTTGTCCTCTTCGTAGAGGATCGACGTCAGGTACGGCGACCACGTGTCGTCGCTGCCCCGGTTGGGATAGCGGGCGTTGGTGGCCCGCTTGCCGTCCTCGAACAGCGTGTAGAACGGTTTCGAGGCGTCGAACTTGGCCTTGTAGATGCCGTTCGCGGTCGGAGTCCAGCCGGTGATCTCCTCGGCGCCCTGGAGCTGCGCCTTACCGGGACCGTCGACGCTGCGGTACACGACCCGGTGGCCGTTCTTCCCGGAGTCCTGTTCGTTCAGGTCGATGGTGGACGCCACCGGGTAGTCACCGGCCTTGAGGTTGACTGTGATGTCACAGTTCATCCGGTCGTTGAGGTGGTTGTTCCGGATCTCGTCACGGGCCCGGGTCACGGTCTTCCACGGGCTCTTCTCGGTGCCCTTGGCGGAGTCGTTGCCGCTGGGTGCGACCCAGAAGGTCTTGCAGTCGACAGCACCTGCGGGCTGGGCGTTGAACTGGATCGCCGCGACGGTCACCAGGGCAGCCGCGACCACCCCGGCGCCGACGCTGAGCGTCGTACGCCTGGTCTTTCTGGACATGTTGGGCGGGGTCCTCTCGGGTCAGTGATTCCCGTTCTCAGATCTCCAGCGCTCGTACTCGAGACGGGTCTTCTCGGTCAGGGGGTAGTAGTCACGCAACGGGGCGCCTTCGTCGATCCGGCGCCGGCTGAACTTCTCCCACTCGTCGTGCTCGGCGGCCGCCTGGATGACGGACTCCGCACGCTGCCTGGGGACGACGACGGCACCGTCGTCGTCGGCGAGCACCAGGTCTCCCGGCAGCGTGAGGACGCCGCCGACCGCCACCGGGACGTTGTACGCCCACGGGAACAGCTCGGACTGGGACGCGTAGTGCGGGGTGGCTCCGGTGGACCAGATCGGGACGTCGAGCTCCGACACCCGGGGGACGTCGCGGATCCGGCCGTCGACGACGATGCCGGCCCCGCCGCGGAGCTTGAAGTAGCGGACCAGCATGTCGCCGAAGCAGCCCGTGGTGTGGCTGCCGTAGGCCTGGACCACCAGGACGTCGCCGGGCTGGATCTCGTCGAGCACGGCCCACAGCGCCGTACTGCGCTCGATGTACTCCTGGGTCTGCCCGTCGGCGATGTCCTCGCGCTGCGGCATGAACTGCAGGGTCAGCGCGCGGCCGACCACCTTCTTGCCGGGGAACATGCTGGTCGGACCGTCGACGAAGGTCCGGCGGATGCCCTGGTTGTGCAACCGGGCGCAGGCGGTGGCCGACCCGATCTCCGACAGCCGCGACACCAGGTCGGGATCCGGCGCGGGCGGGGTGTCGCCGCGCACCGGCAGATCCCAGACGGGCGTCACCGGAGCTTGTTCCGTGCTGCTCATATGTCTCCTCGGTACTCGATCAGGCCAGCGCCAGATGACTGGCGCGATAGGTGTTTCTGGTCAGCTTCAGATCCAGCCGGATGGTCCGGCCGGGCGGCATCGTCACTTCGAGTCTGTTGCCGCCGACAACGACTGTGCGGCTCCCGGCGGCCGGCGGGGTCGAGGTGTACGCCGGTGACGGGCCGGGGTACTCGCCCGTCGCGGTGGACACGGTCGCCTCGTCGATCCGGTCCGTGCCGAAGCTCCCCGCCTGGACGACCACGTGGCGGGTCTGCGTCGCGGACAGGTTGACCAGCTGCAGACCGGTCCGGTCCGGCTCCACCGTGTCGACCAGTGCGGCGACGTCAGGAGGCAGACCGGGACGGCCGCGGTCCGCGTCCAGGTACAGCACGCGCAGTGGCAGCAGGCCGCCGTTGTAGAGCAGCTGCGGCGTACCTGTGGTCAGCTGCAGCAGCGCCTCGGTGGCGACCGGGTTGTGCCGCTGCCAGTGGTGAATGTTCATTTCGGCCGGGTCGACGGTGTCGACCGCCATCAGGTCCATCCGGCGCTGCACCTGCGACAGGGCGACGCCCAGCATCGCCTCCGGGTAGCCGGGGTTGTCTCCGGCCAGGTAGGCGAGCCAGGGCGCCTCGTGACCGGCGTCCTCCTTGTTGCGGAAGTCGCGGACCGTCCGCCAGTCGTAGCCGCTGCGCTCACGCAGCTTGCTCAAGCGATCGCGGTCTGAGGCTTCAAAAGATGCCTGCCACAACCACATCGGCAGTCCGAGCTGCGGCGGCTGGTAGTCGAACCACCCGTTGTCACTGTGCCGGTTCGGGATCAGCAGCGTCGGGTTGGCACAGTCCTCCCCGAGCTCCGCCTGCCAGCGGTCCCGGATGCTCATGTCGGTGTCGTCGACCGCACCGCTGATGCCACGGTCGTACAGGTGGTCCAGCAGCTGCCGAGCGAAGTCGAGCCGTTTTGAGTCGCCGGTGAGTACGGCGCCGTTCAACGCCGCGACGCACGCGGCCGAGCCGACGCTGTAGACACCGTGCGGCCAGTTCCAGCCGTACTTCCCTCCGTACCAGCGGCCGTCGTGCAGCTCGCCGACGATGCCGCTCGGGCCGACGTTGTCGGGCAGCAGCCCGCCGTTCGCCTTGGCCCGCTCCTCCCACGCGTCCAGGTACTCCAGCGTCCACGCGGCGAACCGGTCGCTGTGGTCGTACAGCCAGGCGTTCGCGGTCAGCGTCGTCGCGGCCAGGTTGACTGCGGTGTCACCAGCACCGAGTCGGCGGATCATCTCCGCACCCATCAGATCCGCGTTCGACTCGAGGTCGTCCCAGCTGTTGATCCCAGGCACACCGGACAACGGCAGCCCGAAGATCCGCATCCGCTCCTGGTTGGTGCCGAACGTCCGCCACTCGTCGTTGATGCCCCAGCGCGGACCGCCGGCGCCGTTGTGCGGCGCGCGGATCGTCCGGGTCGCCGGGTCGTAGTTGGCGGCCGGAGAACCGGGAAGGTACAGCTCGGCAAACCGGTACGCGCGCTCCCGGAACACCTCGTCGGTCGGGTCGGCCGCGCACAGCGAGTAGAAGAAGATCATCGACTCGCCGATGTGGAACCAGTCGTACCCGCGCTCGAACTCGTCGACCAGGAACCCCAGGTCGGTCAGCTGCCGGGTGACGCCTTCCCAATGCCACTTCGAGACGTCGATCAGGTCGTCCGCGCCACCGAGCTGGTAGAGCACCGGCCAGTTCACGAACGCCTCGTAGAAGTCGTCCGCACCGTCCCGGCTCTGCACCGGACCGGCGTACCGCAGGCTGCCGTCGGGGAGGCAGTAGCGTTCGCGGAACAGCCACCAGCCCTCGTCCATCACGTCGAACAGGCGGCGCTGCATGATCGCCCACGCAGGCGGCTTGCCGATCGGGGTTTCCGCAATGACGGATTCCGTTGTTCGTCTGGTCATCCCTTGGTCGCTCCCGCGGTCAGGCCGCTGATCACGTGCCGCTGGAGCAGCACGAAGACCACCAGCAACGGAGCCACTGCGAGCAGCAGCGTCGGGAACACCACCGTGTAGTCGGTGGAGTACTGGCTCACCGCGGCGTACACGCCGGTCGTCACGGTGTAGAGACCGCTGCCCGGGCCGAGGATGATCTGCGGGTTCACGAAGTCGTTCCACACCGAGAAGGTGTTCAGGATGACCATCGTCACCACGGCCGGTTTCATCAGCGGGAACACGATCGACCAGAACACCCGGTGCTTGCCGGCCCCGTCGACCGCGGCCGCCTCGTCCAGGCTGGCCGGGATCGTCAGGATGTAGCCGGCGTACAGGAAGATCGAGAACGGCAGCGTCAGCGTGGTCTCGAACAGCACGAACCCGGGGATCGTGCCCATCAGCCCGAGGAACTTCAGCGTGTAGACCACCGGGATCACCAGCACCTGGCTGGGGATGAACGTTCCGGCCACGAACAGCAGCAGGAGCATCCGGTACCGGCGCTCGCTGCGCCGCGCGATCACGTACGACACCGGGCCGGCCAGCGCCACGGACAGCACGTTCACCGACACCACGAACAGGATGGTGACGGCGTACCCCTTGAGGATGTTGAAGTCGGGGTTCGTCGCGGCCTTCCGCAGGTACTCAGTGGTCAGCTGGTCCGGTGCGAGCGAGAACGGGTGCTGAAGGATGTCTTGCTGCGACTTGAACGCGCTGGTGATCAGCAGGTACATCGGCACCAGCATCAGCACGCTGGTCACGACCAGGAACGTGATCCGTCCCCAGCCCTTTGCTTTGAAGGGTTTGAACTGCACGCTCGCCACCCGTGGCATCCGGAGCGCGCTCATGCCTGCACCCCCCGGTCAGCGCGCGCCCGCAGCCGAGCGACGGTCAGAGCGAGACCTGCGGTGATGACCATCAGTACGACGCTCTGCGCCGAGCCGAACCCGAGCGCGTTGTTGTGGAACGAGTCCCACAGGATCAGGTACGCCGCTGTCTGAGTGGATCCGGCTGGGCCGCCTCCTGTCAGCGACACCACGAGGTCGTACGTCTTCAGCAACGTCACCAGCGACAGCACCAGGTTCACCGTCACCACCGGCGCCAACGCGGGCAGCGTCACGTTGAAGAACGTCTGACGCTTCGATGCGCCGTCGATGCGCGCCGCCTCCAGCAGGTCCTTCGACACCGTCTGCAGCCCGGCCAGGTAGAGCACGACGTTCACACCGAACCCGGCCCACACCAGTACGGCGATCAGACTCGCGAGAGCCCATGTCGGGTCGGAGAGGAACGGCAGTACCTCAGCGCCCTTCGACGTGAGCCAGCCGTTGACGACACCCGACGTACCGAGCACCGCGCTCCACAGGAAGCCGACGACCAGTGCGCTCAAGACGTGCGGGTAGAACAGCACGATGCGGAAGAACGCGTTCAGCCGGGACGCACCGTTCACCAGCAGCGCGAACCCGAGTCCGAACACGCTGAGCAGGACAGTGCCCACGGCCGCGATCAGCAGCGTCACCCAGCCCGCCCGGATCGCCTCGGCGCTGTGCGTCAGGCTGACGTAGTTCTTCAGGCCGACGAACGCCGGGTTCGCGCTGTAGCCGTCCCAGTCGGTCAGGCTGAGGTAGAGCGACAGACAGACCGGGACGACCAGCATGACGACGAACAGCACCAGCGCCGGACCGACCATACTGAGGGTCGTCAGGCGGGCTCTCACGATTTCGAGCCCATCCAGCTGTCGATGCGAGTGGCGACGTCCTTCGCACTCTTCCCCGTGTAGAGGCTCTGGACCGCCTTGTTCCATTCGCCGTTGAAGCCCTGCGGCAGCGTGTTGGCGCCGTACCCCTCACCCTGGGCGACGTGCTTCGGCGCCTGGTCGAGGATGTCCTGCACCTGCTTGCCGAGCGGCGACAGCTTGTCGGTGTAGCCCTTGCGGAAGTTGCCGTCCTGCGCGAGCTGGCTCTGCACCGCGGTCTTGTCGGTGACCAGCCACTGCACCAGCTTCACCGAGAGGTCCCGCTGCTTGGTCGACTTCAGCACCATGTACGGCGCGGCCATCGTGACACCCTGCGGACCGGGCGACGGCTGCCCCTTCTCGGTCGGCGCGGCGAAGACGCCGAGGTCGAACGTCGGCTTCGCGTCGTCGGCGGTCCGGACGAACCAGCTGCCCATGATGTACATCCCGGCCTTACCGGACAGGAAGTTGGTCTGCGCGCCGACGTCCTTCAGACCGAGCGCGTTCTTGTCGACGTACCCGTTCTTGATCCAGGACTCGTAGCGCTCCAGCAGCGGCTGCATGGTCTCGCCGACCTTGGCCTGCTTGGAGCTGATCTGCTGGTACCAGTCCGGGTACTTGGTGGCGATCGACGGGTTGCTGAGCTGCAGCAACTGCAGACCGGTCACGTAGTCGCCGGCGGTCTGCAGCGGCAGGTAGCCGGCCGCCTTCAGCTTGCCCATGGCGGCGGTCAGCTCGTCCAGGTCCTTCGGCGGGGCGCTGATACCGGCCTTGGCGAAGGCGTCCTTGTTGTAGAACACCAGCGACTGCGCCTGCTGGCCGACACCGACCGTGTACACCTTGCCGTCGAGCGAGGCCTGCTCCACCAGCGGGGTGTCCTTGGTCCACGCCTGGTCGGTCAGGTCGAGCATCTGCGGCGCCAGCACCTTGTCGGCCATCAGCGTCTCGACGACATCCGGCGCGTTGCCGGCCGCCAGCAGCTGCGGCAGCGTGTCCTTCACACCCGAACCGGTCGGCGCCTCGATCTTCACGTCGACACCCGGGTTGGCGTCCTCGAAGGGCTTGACCAGGCCCTCCCAGTAGCTCTTCGTGAGGTTGGGGGTGATGTTGACGAGCATCCGCACTTCGCCGGTGCTGTCACCAGCAGCACCCTTGTCGTCGCTGAAGCCGCCGCCGCAGCCCGCCGCGGCCGCCAGGATCACGACAGCTGTCAGCAGGCCTGGTGTGCGTCGTGGGTTGCGTCCTGGGGAGCGCCGTATCGAACGAGCCATTTTCCGGGTCCTCCTCGGATCGTCCCGGCGTCGGGGGCGGCCGGGCGTCGTTATCGAGTGACGATGCAGAGCGCGACGCTCAAGTGTCAACGTTTAAACGGCAAAGTGGACATTCTGAGTCAGAAGTCCGCGCCATAAGGGGTTGGCAGAACGCTGTGAACCGGGTCACCATGCAGCCATGCCCGATGCCGGAAGACCGAAGTCGCCGCTGACCCTGTCGGTGGCCGAGCGGACCGCGCTCAGCCAGCTCGCGGCCGCCTCGCGGACCAGCGCCGCGATGCGACTGCGGGCCCGGATCGTGCTGGCCAGCGCCGAGGGACGCTCGAACAAGGCGGTCGCGGACCTGCTCGAGGTCACCCCGGGCACGGTCGGCAAGTGGCGCCGGAGATTCCTCCGGATGGGCATGGCCGGCCTCGACGACGGGATGCGCAGCGGACGGCCGCGGATGGTCGACCGGGTGCAGTTGGGTGCCGCATCGATCAGTGGGGCCGCCACATCGATGGCCGATTCCGGACATCGCCCGTCAACCCGCGAGCTGGCCGCGACGTACGGCGTCTCGCAGTCGACCGTGTCGCGGCGGCGCCGGGAGGAGGTCCAGCACTACCGCTCCGGTGCCGGCGCCTCCAATTCACTCGGTGTCGTGGGCGCCAACCCGCCGGCGCCGCTGTTCGCCGGTGACACAGAGTTGCTGTCCGACCGGGTGTACGAGGCGATCCGCGGCTGGATACTGTCCGGCGAGCTCGCGCCCGGGATGCGGGTGGTCGAGTCCGAGATCGCCCGGGTGCTCGGCACCAGCCAGACCCCGGCCCGGGAAGCGGTCCGGCGGTTGGCGCACGAGGGGCTGGTCACGTACCGGCCGCGGCTGGGGAACTTCGTCACCGAGATCTCGCAAGTCGAGGCCCGGGAGGCGCGGGAGGTCCGCGTACTGCTCGAGTCCGCCGCGGCCCGCCGGGCGACCGGTCACGCGCCGCCGGAGGAGCTCGACCTGCTCCGGATCGAGGTGCAGCGGATGATCGAGGCAGCCGGCCACCACGACATCGGCGCGTTCCGTGAGGCCGACCTGCGGTTCCACCGGCAGGTGCTGGCAACCAGCGGCAACTCGATGCTCCTGCGCGTGTGGCGAACGCTGGAGCCGGCGCTGTGGAGCCTGCAGGTGGTTTCCAACGCGATGTACGCCGGCGATTGGGGCCTGATGGCCCGCCGCCACCTGGACCTGATCGAGGTCCTGGCCGGCACCGACCCCGAAGACTCAGCCCGCCTCTTCGCCGCCCACGCCCGAGGCGAAAGCTCCATCACCAGACCCGCCGGCCGCCATGATTGATGCCCACGTGCACGTCTGGGACCTGACGCGCCGCCGCCTCCCCTGGCTTCCGGCGGGGCATCCCCTCCGGCGTGACTTCACCCTCTCCGACCTGCCCGACGTTCCTGAGCTAGTGCTGGTGCAGGCGGATGCTGATCCGGGTGAGGTGGACGATCTGCTGGCGTTGGCTCGGCAGAACCCGGCTGTGGTTGGTGTGGTGGGCTGGTTCGATCTGCTCGACTTCCCCGACCGGCTGCCGGACGACCCGCGACTGGTGGGCGTGCGCAGCCCACCCGCCGACCAGACCGACCCCGACCTGCTGACAACTCCCGCGCACGTGCGCGGCGTGCGGGCCGCCGCCGACGCCGGCCTCGCGATCGACCTCCTGCTCCGCCCCTCCGCCCTGATCGGCGCCGCCCGCCTCGCGTCCGCCGTACCGGACGCCCGTCTGGTCCTCGACCACCTCGGCAACCCGACCACCGTGACCCCCGAGTGGCGGTCCGGAATGCGAGCCCTCGCCGAGCATCCGAACGTGACCGTCAAGCTCTCCGGCACCGCCCACCTCGCGACCGACGACCTCCGCGCACTGGTCGACGTCGCCCTCGAACTCTTCGGCAGTGAACGGCTCCTGTTCGGCTCGGACTGGCCGGTGTGCACGCTGGCCGCCACCCGCGCCGAGGTGATCCGCCGTACCACCGCACTGCTGCCACCCGCCACGCACAACGACGTGTTCCGTGGCACCGCCCAGCGCATCTACCGCCCCAGGGAGACCGCCCAATGTCCGAATACACCCGCCGGCAGGTCCTGAAGACCGCCGGCGCCGCTGCCGGCACAGCTGTCGTCGCCGGCTCCCTCACCACTCCCCTGACCGCCGGAGCCGCACCCGTACCCGTACCGGGAAGCGACACCAACCCTCTGAAGCTCTGGTACACCCAACCCGCCACCGAGTGGCTCCAGGCACTTGCCATCGGCAACGGACGCCTCGGCGCCATGGTGTACGGCGGCACCGCGACCGAGCAGCTGCAGCTGAACGAGGACTCGATCTGGGCCGGCGGTCCGCACCAGTACGACGACCCGATCGGCAAGGACGTCCTGCCGGAGATCCGCCGGCTGATCGCCGAGGAGAAGTACCTCGACGCGCAGAACCTCGCCGACGAGCACTTCATGGGCCGTCCGACCGAACAGATGCAGTACCAGCCGGTCGGCTACCTCTCGCTGGCGTTTCCGGGCATCGACGCGACCGCGGTCACGGCGTACCGGCGGGAGCTCGACCTGACGACGGCGATCACGTCGGTCAGCTACGAGCACGCTGGCGTGCGGTACACGCGGGAGGTGTTCGTCAGCCACCCCGCGCAGGTGCTGGTGATGCGGCTGACGGCCAGCCAGCGCGGTGCGCTCACGTTCGACGCGACGTACAGCACGGAGCAGGCCGCGACCCCTGCGGCGTACGACAAGCAGACGCTGGCGCTCAACGGCGTCAGCGGTGACGCCGAAGGGCTGACCGGTTCGGTCAAGTTCTGCGCGCTGCTGCGGGCTTTTACCGAAGGCGGTTCCACTACGGTTGCTGACGGCAAGCTCTCGGTCGCGGACGCCGACCAGGTCACGCTGCTGTTCTCGGTCGGCACCAGCTACCGCAACTACCTCGACGTCAGCGCGGACCAGGTCGCTCGCGCCGTAGCACCACTCGCCGCGATCGGACGCCCGGCGTACGGCGCGCTGCGGCACCAGCACGTGGAGGACTACCAGCGACTCTTCGGCCGCCTCGATCTGGACCTCGGTACGTCGGACTCGATCGCGCTGCCGACCGACCAGCGCATCACGGCGTTCCGCAACGGCGGTGACCCGCAGCTGGCCGCGCTGTACTACCAGTTCGGCCGGTACCTGCTGATCTCGTGCTCCCGTACGCCCGGCCAGCCCGCGAACCTGCAGGGCATCTGGAGCTACAAGATGCTGCCCGAGTGGCAGTCGAAGTTCACGCTCAACATCAACGCCGAGATGAACTACTGGCCGGCCGGTCCGGCCAACCTCGCGGAGTGCTGGGACCCGATGTTCCAGATGATCGGCGAGCTGTCCGAGTCCGGAGCACGTACCGCGGCCACCATGTACGACGCACCTGGCTGGGTAGCGCACCACAACACGGACGGGTGGCGAGGGACCGCACCGGTCGACTTCGCGTACTACGGGGTCTGGCCGACCGGCGGTGCGTGGCTGTCGCTGCTGTTCTGGGAGCGTTACGAGTACACGGGCGACCTGGAGATGCTGCGGAAGTACTACCCGGTCCTGCGTGGCTCGGTGGAGTTCTTCCTCGACCAGCTGCAGACCGACGCGAAGACGGGGTGGCTGGTGACCAGCCCGTCGCACTCCCCCGAGGTCAAGCACCACGACTACGACAACGAGGGTGTAAGCATCTGTGCCGGCCCGACGATGGACACCGAGATCCTGCACGACCTGTTCAAGGTCTTCGGCCAGGCCGCCGCGCTGCTCGGTGTCGATAGCGGAATGGCTGCAGCCGCCGCGGACGCGCGGTCGAAGCTGGCACCGCTCCAGATCGGGTACCTCGGCCAGCTCCAGGAGTGGCTGATCGACTGGGAGGAGGCCGCCCTGGAGACGAGTCGACATGTCTCACACCTGTGGGCCGTGTTCCCGAGCGACCAGGTGACCCCACGCAGTACGCCGGAACTCGCCGACGCGGCCCGTAAGTCGCTGGAGCTGCGGGGCCCGGCCGTGACCGCGGGATGGTCACTGGCCTGGAAACTCAACCTCCGCGCCCGGCTGCTCGAGCCGGACAACACGTACAAGCACCTGACCCAACTGCTGGCTCCTGGCCGTACCGCGCCGAACATGTTCGACCTGCACCCGCCGTTCCAGATCGACGGGAACTTCGGCGGCGTCTCCGGGCTCACCGAGATGATCATGCAGAGCCACTCCGGCGAGGTCGCGTTGCTCCCCTGTCTGCCGACCGCGTTCCCGACCGGGAGCGTGCAGGGCATGCGTGCCCGCGGCGGCTTCGACCTCGAGTTCTCCTGGTCCGACGGGAAGTTGACCCAGGCAAAGATCCGCTCGCTGCTCGGAAACCGGCTGCGGTTGCGGACCGGCGCTTTGGTGGACGTGAAGTCGTCCATCGGCCCGGTGGCGTTCGCCCGCCCGGAGGACGGCGTCGTCGAGTTCCGTACTCGCCGTGGTGTCGACTACTTCATCGAGGTGCGCCCGTGACTTCTCTTCGCTTGACGATGCCGTTGCTGGCCGCACTGCTCACCGTTGGTGCCGCCTCCGTTCCAGCCGCCAGTAGTACGCCTTCTGAGCAAGCAACGACCGCCTGGCGCGGCGGTGCGCTGCAGGGCGACACTGCAGGGCTGGTGTCGCGGTCTGACCTCGTCCAGGAGGGTCCTGCGTGGCGCTCGTACCAGGCGATGCCGCTGGGGAACGGTGTGCTCGGCGCCTCGGTCTGGGCCGAGAAGGGTTACAGCGCACAGCTCAACCGCGTGGACACGTTCCCGGACCTCAAGTCCGCCGGGCGTCTCGTCGTACCCGGTCTGGACTCGCTGATGCGTGCTGACGACTACAGCGGGCGGCTGTCGCTGTACGACGGTCAGGTGGTGCAGAGCGGTGGCGGTCTCACAGCGCGCTCGTATGTGCGGGCTGACGCGGATCAGTTCGTTCTGGAGGTGACGGGTGCGGATCCTTCGCTGACGCAGACCGCTGACCTGAAGCTGTGGGCAGGTCGGACGCCGGCGGTCAGTGCGGCTGGTGGGATCGCTGCTCTGGCGGAGACGTTCCACGACGAGGCCTCCGGCAGCATCACCGGTGCGGTGGCTGCGCTGACAGCACAGGCCCAAGGCGTCACCGCGTCGGTGGTCGACCCGCTGACGGTGCGCCTGACGTTCCGTCCTCGTGCGGACGGCAGTTTCCGGCTCGTCGTCGGCGTACCGTCGTACCGCGGTGGAGAACTGCGGACAGCCGCGCGACGTGCCGTCGTCGAGTCTCCCAGTCACCACCTCGCCTGGTGGCACGCGTTCTGGGAGAAGGCGACGCCGATGCGGATCACGTCGGCGGACGGGTCCGGTGAGTACGTCGAGAACCTCCGGACGCTGCAGCTGTACACGATGGCCGCGTCGATGCGCGGCGACGTACCGAGCACGCACGGTGCGGTGGTGCGGATGTTCTCGTCCGCGGGAGATCAGGCGGACTGGGCCCAGGACTCGTACTGGCACTTCAACCTGCGGATGCTGGTGTCCGCGAACCTCGGCGCGGGCATCGGCGAGCTCAACTCGCCGTACTTCAAGTTCTACCTGGACCGTGCCGAGCTGATGCGCGAATGGACGCGAACACACTGGATCGGCGGCGAAGGACTCTGCCTGCCGGAGTTCATGCGGTACGACGGCACTGGTGACGGCTGCGACAACATCCAGGAGCCCAGCTGGACACGGCGGATCCTGACCAGTGGGCCGGAGCTGGTGAACAACATCTGGCAGCAGTACCGGTACACCGGAGACACGGCCCTGCTGAACCGGAGCTACCCGCTGATGCGGGACGTGGCGCGGTTCTACTTGTCCGCCATGACCACTGGCGCCGACGGGTACCTGCACCTGGAGCACGTGAACGCTCTGGAGGTGCAGTGGGACACCAGCGACCCGGTGCCCGATATGGCGGCGATGCGGGTCATCTTCCCGCTGGTTGCCGATCTGGCTGTGTCACACGGCGACGCATCGCTGGCCAAGCAGCTGCGGGACGCGGTCAGCAAGCTGCCGCCGTTCCGGACCGTACAGCGTGGCGGTGAGGAGGTGCTGGCATGGTCCGGTACCGACGAGGAGTCGCACAACACGCAGAACCCGGAGATGGAGGCGCTCTGGCCGTGGGGCGTGTTCGACGAGACCTCCGAGTTGATGCAGGCAACCTATCGGCAGCGTGTCTATCCACAGGACAAGGACTGGGGCATGGACTCCACCTGGGCCGCGCGGCTCGGCCTCTCGGACGAGGTGAAACGCCTGCTGCTGAAGGGCATCGCGGACTTCCAGATCTACCCGAACGGCTTCACCGTCCACCGCACCGGCCAGGAAGCAGTCCGGAACCGCAGCTTCTACAACGAGTGGGGCGGCGTACTGACCACCGGCCTGCAGGAAGCACTCGTCCAGTCGTACGACGGGACTGTGCACGTCGCACCCGCGTGGCCGCGCGAGTGGGACGTCGCAGGGTCGGTGCAGATCCAGGGCGGGCACCGGATCAGCACTGAGGTCCACGACGGCGTACCGAACGTTGTCGGCATCCAGGCCGGCAGCCGAGACACACTGAGGCTCCGCAACCCGTGGTCGGGCCAGCAGGTCCGGGTGCTCGACTCCCACGGGAAGGCTGTCGTCGGTGGCACCTCGGCCGACGTCGTCAGCCTGCGGACAGATCCTGGTGCGTCGTACACGCTTGAACGTGTCGCCGCACCGCTGTCGTCGTTCACCTTCGCCCCACTGACCGGTCAGCCCGCTTCTGCCGTCAAGACAGTTGGCAACCGGGTGCTGGGCGTCACGCGGAGCGAACCGCCGCTGGTCAGCTCTCTCGTATCTGTCGTGGCGCCGGAGAAGCTGTCCAATCTCGTGAAGGCTCAGGTAGGTGCGCCGATCTATGTGGACCGCAGCTACACGGTCACTGAGCTGCCTGGGGCGTTGAACGGGCAGGCGCTGGTACCGGGCTCCAACGACGACTCCAAGGCGACCACACCAGCCGACTACCTGACACTCAATGTGACCCGGCCGGCAACCGTGTACGTCGCCTTCGATCCCCGCGGCGAGAACGTGTGGTGGCCGTCGTGGCTGTCCTCGTTCACTCGCACCGGCGAAACCGTAGGCACGACGGACCAGCGCCTGATCCTCTTCAAGCGCGACGTACCCGCCGGGCAGCTGTCCCTCGGCCCGAACTCCGGCGTGGCCGGCAAGGGGAACTCCACGTACATCACGTTTGTGGTACCACGCTGAGCATGTTCAACCATGCACCCGACGGCTACGACTGCCCGTTCTGCCGACTGGCCGCCGGCGGCGAGGACCACCTCACGGCGCAGCACGACATCGTGCTGCGCCGTGAGCACGCACTCGCCTTCGTAGCCTCCCGCTGGTGGCCCAACAACCAAGGCCACGTCCTGGTCGTCCCCACCGATCACCACGAGAACCTCTACGACCTACCACCCGCGGCCGGGCACGCCGTCCACGACGTCGTACGAGAAGTCGCGATCGCCATCCGCAGCACCTACAACTGCGAAGGCATCTCCACCCGCCAGCACAACGAACCCGCCGGCTACCAAGACGCCTGGCACTACCACGTGCACGTCTTCCCCCGCTATCCCAACGACAACCTCTACAACACCCGCCACCTCGAAACCCGCGCAACTCCCGACCAACGAGCTCCCTACATCGATCGCCTCCGCGGGGTGCTCAGCAACTGACAGGCTCGCGTGACATCTGCGGCAGGCCAAGGATCGCGCAGATCCGGTGGGATCAGATCGTGGCGAAGGACGGTGGGTCGGTGTCGCACTCGTCAGTGGCGCGGTCGCCCCAGACCGCCACCGGGCCGCTTGCGCGCGCGTGAACTCATCGGCGCGCCAACGGCTCGGCCTCACACCCGACGCAGCAACTGCGGGCACCGCGGTACCACCCCACGGATCGTCTTGTGGGGTTGAGACTTGGGGCCTTGGGTTGCCTGTGGGCGTGGGTCCGCCGTCCGGGTGCCGTGCGGACAGAGGCATGCGCGGCGAGGCTGACGGGCTGCCCGCAGCTCGTGCAGGCCCGATGAGTCAGATCGTGGCGAAGGAGGGCGGGCCGGTGTCGGAGTCGTTCGGTGCACGCTCACCCCAAACCGCGAACCGGGCCGCTTCCGCGCGCGTCGACTCGTCGGCCTGCCAGCGGCTCGATCTGACACCCGATGCGCCGGCTGCCGGTACGGCGGGCGCGTCGGTCTCACCCCACGGATCGTCTGCTGGGGTTGAGATTCGACGTCCCGGATTTCCGGTGGACGTGATGCCGCCGTCCGGTAGGCCCGAGGGCGTGAGGCGTTTACCCGGCTCGTGCACCCGGGGCGCTTCGTCCAGTGGAACCATTGGCATGGGGCGTTGACCCGGTGGCTTGTGTGCCCGGGGTGGGTCGGTTGGTGGTTTGTGTGGACGGGGTGGTGGGTCTGCCCAGGTGGGTCTGGTGACGTGGACTTGGCCGTTGGTGATGGTGATGGTCCAGTGGCCGTGGTGCAGGTCGGTGTGGTCGCGGCGGCACAAGAGCACGAGGTTCTCGACCTTGGTTTCGCCGCCGTCGATCCAGGAGATGAGGTGATGGGCGTCGCACATGACCGGTGGGGCTCCGCAGACGACGCAGCCGTGGTCGCGGGTGTTCAGGGCGCGGCGGATGGCCTTGGTGACGAGGCGTTCGCGGCGGCCGACGTCCAGCGGCTCGGAGTTGGAGCCGAGCACGATCGGGATGACGCCTGCGTCGCAGGCCAGGCGGCGGATGGTGGCTGCGGACAGTCCGTTGCTGTAGACGGTGTGCCCGATCGCGTCCGCGGTGGCCGCCTTCAGGTCCTGGAAGTCGATGGTGACGGTGAGGTTCGCCTTCGCCCCGAACCCAGGCACCACATCCCTACCCACATCCCCACTCGAACCAGTACCCGAGCCAGCGACCACAACCGGCTGTTGGTCCGTCGCCAGTGAACCGGCCTCCGCGGAGCCTGACGCCGTAGAACCAGTCCCTGCGGAGTCATCCTCCGTGGAGCCGGTCTCCGGCGTGCTGGTCTCCGTGGAGCTGGCTGGCTTGCTGGTAGGGCGCGGCATCGTGGGAGACGGGGTGCCTGCGTCGAGGGCCGTCGCGGCCAGGGTTAGCGTGGTGGCGAGGGCGTCGGCTTGGCGCTTCTCACGAGAGCGCGGATCACGCTCACCATCGACGGTCTTGTGCGGGCGGGCGCCGGTGGTGATCAGGGTGCGGAACAGTTCGGCGTTCTCGTTGGCCAGGTAACCGGTGAACCTCACGCCGTGGTCGGCGGTTTTGAGGGTGAGGGTTTCGCGGGCGGCGGCTTTGTGTTCGTCGGGTTCGGGGCCGTCGGTGTCGAGGATGTCGCGAGACTGCTCGGCGGCCTTGCGCAGATCGGCGGGGGCCAGGTGGCGGGCGAGGCGGACCAGTTCTTGTTCGGCGAACTCCAAGTCGGCGACCGGCACGGTCGTCGGGACCTTTTCCAGGGCGGTCACGATCGCTTCGGCCTGCGCCGGCCGCAACACCACGACAGGAACCTCCCCGTCCTCGGCCAGCTCGGGATCGGGCAGCGCCGCAACAACCGCCGCGTACTTGGGCAGAGCGCGGGCCAGGCGAACGTCGCGGTAGGCACGTGAGTGGTCGAGCCGGTAGCGGAATTCTATGTACTGGACCGTGTCGCGGGCACCGACCCGTTCGGCGTAACCGGAGTTGTCCATGGCCGCGATGAGACGCAGCCGGCGGGTCTCGATACGCGCCAGGTCCGCGTCGGCCTGGTCGAGAGCGTGCGCCAGCTCGGCGTCGCTCATCAACTCCGGCGGCCTGTCCATGCATCAAAGCCTAGACACCCCCACCGACAGTTTCCAAAGCCAGAACCCCTTATTTTCAAGGAGATTCGATGCAGCTCTCAACTGTATGGGTGGAAGGTGAGGGTGAACGTGTAGGGAGCTACTTCGAGGGTGTGTTGCTGGGTAGCGGGTGGGCCACAGGAGGCTGAGCCGAGGCCGTTCTGGGCCAGGTCGAGGTTCAGGTAGATGTGGTCGCGGGGGGTGAGGTCCGAGCGGTGGCGGGCGCGTTCCAGGTCTTCGGTGGTCCAGCGGCGGGCGGTCAGTTGGAAGTGCGGGGCGCCGGTTACTCGGAATCCGTTGCCTTGAGCATCGGTTAGTTCGGCCCAGCGTACGTCGATGCGGGAGCCGTTCTCCTGCGGTACGACGTATGGGGTCTGCAGCTCGTCGACGGTGCGTGCGAAGCGGCCCACTCGGGCTGCCTCGCGGCTGTCGGCGTACGCCTCGCCTGGGCCGCCGCCGTACCACTGCACGTTCTCCAACGCCTTGGGTACCGTAAGGCGTACACCGACGCGGGGCCAGCTGCCGCAGCGTGGTGTTACGGCTGTGCCGGACCACTCGCCCTCTGGCTGTACGTCGACGGTCAGCTGGAGGGTGTTGTCGTTGGCGGTCCAGTGGTACGTCGTACGCGCGCTGACGCCAAGGCCTTCGGGGGCGACTCGGGTGCGTACGACGAGTGCGTTGTCGTGGACGCCTACGGTTTCGACTCGGTGGAGGAGGCGGTCCAGGCCGGCGGCGCGCCACTCCTGGGTGACGCCGTTGCGGCCGCCCTGGCCGTTGTCGTTGTCGGTGGGGGCACGCCACAGGTCCAGCTCAGGTCCGTCGACCAGCTGTCCGAACAGTCGGGTCAGCCGGCCAGTTTTGCGGTCGAACTCGCCTCCACCGAGAGTCAGTACGTCTCCGACGGCCACCACAGGAGCTCCCGGCGGAGCAGGTTCCCCAGCGGGTTGGTCGAGCACAAACTGCGTCCAGGCGATCTCATGTCCCGCGGTAGCCCACGGTTCGTCCTTCGCCAGCACCGCGCGCACGGTTAGCACTCGCTCTCCACGAGAAGGTGAAGCAGGTGGGAGCGGGACAGTCGTGGATTGGCCCGGAGGAATTGGTGGGAGCGGGAGGTGGCCGGCGGCTTGTTCTATCCCGTCTTCCTCGAGGGTCCAGTGGAATTGAAGGTCGGTGGTGTCTGTGTGGGTTCGGTGGTTGTGGATGGTTAGGGGGTCAGGGCCGGTGATGCGTACTGGTTCCAGGACCTTTTTGTATTCGGCGAGGCCGGGAGACGGGGTTCGGTTGGGGAAGAGTAGGCCGTCGATGCAGAAGTTGGTGCCGTGCAGTCGTTCGCCGAAGTCGCCGCCGTAGACATGGTCGGTTGCTCCGGGCAACAGTAGGCCGTGGTCGATCCATTCCCAGAGGAAGCCGCCCTGCAGGCGTGGGTAGTGTTCCAGGATGCGCTGATAGTCGGCCAGCCCGCCGGGACCGTTGCCCATGGCATGTGCGTACTCGGCCAGGATGAACGGCAACGCCCGCCGCCGCGCCTCGAGCGCGGGATGTTCCGCGGTCTCCTCCGGTACGTCCTCGGTGCGCGTCCCGATCGCCTCGAGGTCCTCCAGCGGCGGGTACATCAGGCTGTAGAAGTCCGAGAACTCGTACGTCCGGTCCCGCTCGTAGAACACCGCGCGCCCGGGATCCCGCTGCCGCGTCCAGGCCGCCAGATCGCCGAAGTTCCGGCCGCGGTGGCTCTCGTTGGCGAGCGACCAGATCACGACGCTCGGGTGGTTCTTGTCGCGTTCGACCATCCTGCGCATCCGGTCGAGCAGCATCGGCGCCCAGTCCGGGTCGTCGGCGGGGTTGCCGCGCCAGTCGGTGTAGATGAAGCCGTGGGTCTCGATGTCGCACTCGTCGATGACCCACAGTCCCAGTTCGTCGCACAGGTCCAGGAACGCGGGATGCGGCGGATAGTGCGCGGTCCGTACGGCGTTGATGTTGTGCTGCTTCATCAGCACGAGGTCCTGCCGCATCGCCTCGACCGAGAGTGCCCGGCCGCGCCGCTCGTCGTGTTCGTGCCGGTTCACGCCGCGGAAGAACAACGGCCGCCCGTTCGCGGTGAACTGCCCGTCGACCATCGCCACGGTCCGGAACCCGATCCGCAGCTCGACCGTCTCCCCCGGCACCTCGACCGTCGCGTCGTACAGCCGCGGCAGTTCCGCCGACCACGGCTCGACCGCACTGATCGTCACCGGCACCCCGGGCTCGACGACCAGCCCGAGCTCCGGCACCCGCACAACCGCGTCAGACAAAGCCAAGACGTCGACCCGCAGTGTCCCGGCGCCCGTCACATGGTCGTACGACGCGTGGACGAACACGTCGTCGATCAACGGGCGCGCGAGCAGGGTCACGTCCCGGAAGATGCCCGGCAACCACCACATGTCCTGGTCTTCGAGGTACGAACCGGACGACCACTGGTGGACCCGCACGGCCAGCGTGTTCCGGCCCGGCCGCAGCAGGTGGCCGACCGTGAACTCGCTCGGCAGCCGGCTCCCCTTCGCGGTCCCGGCCTCGGTGCCGTTCACCCAGACCTTGAAGCATGAGTCGACGCCCTCGAACCGCAACACCGCACCGTCGAGCGGAAAGTCCGCGAGCTCGAACATACGGACGTGATCGCCTGTCGGGTTCGCGTCCGGCGCGTACGGCGGATCGATCGGGAAGGGGAACGCGGTGTTGGTATACCGCGGCCGGTCGTGTCCCTGGAGCACCCAGTGCCCGGGAACGGTGAGCTCGCCCCAATCAGCGTCGACTTTTGGCATACCATCCGGCGCACTGTCCCAGAGCTTGAAGTTCCAGCGGCCGTTCAGGCTGATCCGCGGCCGTGACGACCGCAACCACGCCCGCGGTTCCCGCGTCCCCGTGCTCGGCGTCAGATCCTCGAAGTACCTCACTGCGCCTCCTTGAGCACCCGAACGTCCCACGGCCCCAACTCAACTCGCGCCAACGCGCCCTCCCCAGCCATCGGCACAACAGCGATCGGCGGTTCGACGGCCACGGCCGTCCCGGACCAGTTGTGGACGAACCACAAGCGCTCCCCCGCCGCGTTCACCGCAGACAGCGCGGTCACCGACGGCGCCCACAATCGCGATTCCCCGTACAGCGCCGCGGCCAGCGCACGGTCCGGCACCGTCCCGACGTACGTCACCCGCCCCGCGCCGAACCGCTTGCTGGTGACGATCGGCCGGCGCCCGGTCGGATGCTCGTACGACGCCAGTACGTCGGCATCGTCGACGAGCAACGTCTCCGCCCAGCGCGTCGCATGCCCGTCCAGCCCGCGTACCGGCATCGCGGAATCGAGGTTCTCGAACTCCTGGTATGCCAAACCGGCCGCCTCCCGCAACCGCGGCGGCGCGACCTCGGCACGCGGCCGGGCCTCCGGATCTGCGTACCCGGTGCGCGGCCCGACGATCAAGTGCCCGCCGTCCCGCGCATACGCGACCAACTGATCCAGCACCGCGTCCGACGCGACGTAAAGCCCTGCAGCAACAAGCACCGGAGCCGACAACGCAGCCTCGAGCCGCTCGACCGGAACGACCCCAGGTCGCAGTCCGGCGTCCAGAATCCCCGAGTAGAAGGCCTCAACGATCGTCCGGTACGACGCTTTGTCCGGTATACCACCCGGCGTCGCCAGCGGCGGCTGGCACTGCATCGCCCAATCGCACTCCTGAGACCACAGCACAGCGACGTCCACATCAGGCGTCAGATCGACCACCGACGAACCGGCCGCCGCCAGCTCGGCGCCGATCGCAGCGACCTCGCGGTAGACCCGGCCCGGCTCCAGACCGTGCCCGAGAATCCCGCCCCAGAACGTCTCCGCCCCGTGATGGATCGAATGCCAATGCCAGTACTCGACCATCCGCGCACCACGCGCCACCATCGCCCACGCGAGCTGCCGAAGCTGCCCGTCGTACGGCGGCTTGTTCTGGTGCGAACCGCCGATCGACGTCGCGTTCGTCTCGGTCACCAGGAACGGCTCTCCGCGCGACCCGTAGATCCGATCCGCGGCCAGGAACAGCTCGGAAACACTCCGCCCGATCCACCCCGGCTCCAACAGCGAAGGCCGCGGAGGCCGCCCCAGCCCGTCCTGTACGTCGACATAAATGTTGCCCGCAGCAACGTCCAGCTGCGACGTCAGCGGTACGTCGGCCACCGCCGGCCGGTCGTACGCCAGACACGTCGTCACGAACTGCCCCGGCCGCCGCATCCCCCGCAGCAACGACGCCTGCCACCCGATGAACTCGGACGTCCGCGCCGCCTGGAACCGCCGCCAGGCCAGGTCGTACGACGGCGTACTGTTTCCGTCCGGCCGCCACAGCTCGGACCAGTCGCTCAACCGGTGCGACCAGTACGTCAATCCCCACGCCTCGTTCAGCGCCTCGACATCGCCGTACGTCCGGCGCAGCCGCGCCACGAACTCCGAGAACGCGGATGGGTTGTGCGCCAGCAGCACACCAGGCTCGTTGTCGACCTGGTACCCGATGACCGCCGGATGATCGCGGTATCGCTCCACGATCCGCCGCACCACCCGCTCCGCGTGGAACAGGAACGCAGGCTGGCCGTAGTCGATCTCCTGCCGGATCCCCCACGGCACCGGTACGCCGGTCTGCCGCTCGGCCGCGATCTCCGGGTGCGCGCGTTGCAGCCACGGCGGTACGGCGTACGTCGGCGTACCGAGGATGACGCCGATCCCACGGTCGTGGGCCCCGTCGAGAACCGGGCGGATCCATTCGAGGTCGAAGACGCCGTCCCGTGGTTCCCAGGTCGACCAGACCGACTCACCGACACGGATGGCGGTGATGCCGGCCGCGGCCATCAGATCCAGGTCGGCCGGGACCCGATCACCGAGCGAGCGCGGCAGGTACTCCGGGTAGTAGGCCGTCCCCAGCACGACATGTGGCGGCAGCATGCGTCAACGCTAGCTGACGCCACCGCGCCCGTGCAATCGTTTGCATGCAGGGATTTCAACGAATGCGGGCGCGCCGCCTCGCCGGGCCGGTGCTGGCGCGCACGACGAGCTCCGGGGTGAGCAGGTCCGGCGCGGGCCAGTCGGCGCCACCGAGCCGCTTGGTCAGCTGCTCCCACGCCAGCTCGCCCAGCTTGGCCCGCTCGTTGCGCAGCGAGGTCAACGGCGGGCGCGAGTACGCCGCGATCGGAATGTCGTCGTACGACGCGACCGACAGCTCGGACGGCACCTCGACGCCGTTGTCGTACATCCAGCTCAGCAAGCCGATCCCGACCAGGTCGTTGAACGTGATCACGGCGGTCGCTCGACTGTGCAGCACGGTCGGGCCGGCGTCGTACCCGTGGTTGCCGGACCAGCCGCCGTCGATCTCGTCCAACGTCACATCAAGCGCTCGCGCCGTACGACGCAACGTCCGGCGCCGCTCCCCGTCGGACCAGGACGTGGCCGGACCGCCGACGTACAGCACCCGGCGATGACCGAGGCCGGTGAGATGCTCGAGCAGCAGTCGCGAGGCGGCGCGGTAGTCGATCGCGACCACGCCCGCGTTCTTCACGGTGCGGTTGATACAGACCACGGGCACCGGCTGGGCCAGCGCCTTCTCCAGGCCGGCGCGGGTCAGTCGCGAACTGCACAGCACCAGCGCGCCCGAGTAGTCGACGAGCTCGTCGACCAGGCGCAGCTCCTCGGCCGGGTCCTCGCTGCTCTCGCCGATCAGCAACCGGTACCCACCGGCGCGAGCGGAGGCGTTCAGGCCCTTCAGGACCTCGGAGAAGAACGGGTTCGTCAGATCCGGCACCGTCACGCCGACCGTCAGCGGACGGCCGAGCTTGAACTCCTGCGCCCGCTTGTCGGCGCGGTATCCCAGCTGGCCGGCCACTGCGCGCACATGCGCGACCACCTCGGGCGAGATCAGGTCCGAACCGTTCAGCGCCCGCGACACCGTGGAGACCGAGGTGCCGGCCTCGCGTGCCACGTCGATCAACCGAACCCGTTCCGCCACTGTCGTCCCCTCAGCCCTGTCGATCCTTCACCTCTGGCCTTACGTCTGGCCGATCCGCACGTTCCGGATCGTCACGTCGTCGGCGTACTGTACGACAGCTTCCGCCGCGACCTCGTCGAACCGGCTGTCGGTGATCGCCACCGAGGTGATGTGCTTCGTCTCCGCTCCCACGATGCGGTACGCCCGCTCGGCGCGGGCCACCCGGACCCGGTCGAAGCGGATGCCGCGCACGTCCGGGAACAACGACTGGTCGCCACCTCCCTGGTAGCTGAAAGTAACCTCCAAAGGACGATACATCCAGGCCCGCGAATCCACGTCGCGGACATCGACATTGTGCACATGGCCACCACGGGTCGAGGTCGACTTCACGCAGAGCACCCACTGCAGGTACGCCTCGTCCGCAGCCGGGTCGGCAGGCGCGTGCAAACGGCGTACGAAGACATCCTCGACGCCACCGCTCATCTCGCTACCGACAGCCACCGCGGCGCCACCGCTGAGGAACGTGCAGTCCTCCACGATGATCCCGCGCGACGGCAGCCCGAGCCGGCGGCCGTCGGCGTCCCGGCCGGACTTGATCGCGATGCAGTCGTCATGGGTCGCGAACGTGCAGTCGCGGATCAGCACGTCGGTGCAGGACTCCGGGTTGCAGCCGTCGCCGTTCGGCCCCAGGTTGCTGACCGTGACGCCGCGGACGGTCACGTTGCGGCACTCGAGCGGGTGGATCGTCCACATCGGCGAATCCTTGACCGTCACGCCCTCGATCAGGACGTTCTGGCAGCGGAACGGCTGGATGAAGCTCGGACGGAGGTAGTGCCCGGCACCGAAGACCCGCTGCTCGACCGGGACCTGCTCGTTGTTCATCCGCTCCAGCTCGCCCCAGTCGGCGCGCTGGTTCGGCAGGCCGGAATGCCAGCCGTACTGACCGCTGCCGATCAGGTACCACCAGTGCTCGTTGTCGCCGGCGCCGTCGAGGACGCCCTTGCCGGTGATGCCGATGTCGGTCTGACCCTCGGCGCGGATCAGCGACGAGTAGTTGTACACCTCGACGCTCTGCCACCGCGTCCGCACGACCGGCAGGTACGCCGCCGGGTCGGTGCTGAACCGGAGCGTCGCGCCTTCCTCCAGGTGCAGGTCGACGTGACTCAGCAGGTTGATCGCACCGGTCTGCCACACTCCCGGCGGTACGACGACATGCCCGCCGCCGGCGTGATGACAGGCGGAGACGGCCGCCGCGATCCCCGCGGTCGCGTCGTCGGGCGTCGCGCCGTACGCCGTGATCGGGAACCAGGCGTCCCGGAACCGCGGTGGGCGGATCCGCGATCTGACGAGAGCCTCCTGATCGGCGGCGGCCGCGGGCAGTCCGATGCCTGCAGCAACCACTCCTCCGAGGGTGACGCCGAGCAGCTGACGACGAGTGGGGCGCATGGATCCAACCTTCCTCAGGGACGGATGAGGTAAAGCTTTGCCCGCAAGTATCCAAGAGATTTCAGGCCGGTCAACCCTTCGTCCACAGCCAGCCGTTGACAGTCCCGCACGTGGCAGGCACGATCGGTTGCAATCGTTTGCACGCAAGGAGCCGCGGATGACCGCCCCAGTTAGTCGCCGTACCGTCCTGTTCGCCGGTGGAGCTGTTCTGTCCCTTCTCGGCGGCGGTACCGCCCCGGCCGCCGCCGAAACCGCACCGGACGCGCAAGTGGCCGCGATCCTGCGCAGGATCCGCCCGCCGCGGTTCCCGGACCGCTGGTACGACGTGACCGACTTCGGCGCCGTCGGCGACGACGCGACCGACTGTACGGCGGCGCTCCGCGCGGCGATCGAGACCTGTCACCGGCGCGGCGGCGGACACGTCGTGGTACCGGCGGGTGACTACCGGACCGGCGCCGTACATCTGCTCAGTCGCGTCGACCTGCACCTGGCGGCCGGAGCGCGGCTGGCGTTCAGTCAGGACCCCGCGGCGTACCTCCCGGTCGTCGCGACGCGCTACGAGGGGACGGAGTGCTACAACTACTCCGCGTTCGTCTACGCGTACGGTCAGCGCGACATCGCGGTCACCGGTCAGGGCGTGCTCGACGGGCGCGCCGACGCGACGCACTGGTGGGACTGGACCGGCGGGCCGCCGCCGAACGAGGGACCGGACAAGACGCTACTGATCCAGATGGCCGCGGCGGGTGTTCCGGTGGAGCAGCGGGTCTTCGGCGCGGGTCACACCCTGCGGCCGAACCTGCTGCAGTTCAACCGCTGCGAGAACGTGCTGCTCGACGGCATCACGGTCAAGGACTCGCCGATGTGGAACATCCACCCGGTGCTCTGCCGCAACGTCACGATCCGCGGCGTCACCGTCGACAGCCCCGACGGGCCGAACAACGACGGTATCGACGCGGAGTCGTGTACCGACGTCCTGATCGAGAACTGCACGATCTCCACCGGCGACGACTGCATCGCCTTCAAGTCCGGGAAGGACGCCGACGGCCGGCGGGTGAACGTGCCGGCCCGGTACGCCGTCGTGCGGAACTGCGAGATGGCCGACGGGAACGGCGGCGTGACCGCGGGCAGCGAGACCAGCGGCGGCGTGATGGACATCTTCGTCCGCGACTGCCGGATGAGCAGCCCGCATCTCGAGCGCGCGATCCGGATCAAGAGCAACCCGGACCGCGGCGGGACGATCACGAACATCGACGTCCGCCGGGTGACGGTCGGGCAGGCCGCCGACTCGGCGATCGAGATCGTGCTCAACTACGCGAACGTGACGACCGGGGCGTATCCGCCGGACGTGCACGGCATCACGATCAGCCAGCTCACCGTGGCGTCCGCGCCGCGCGCCCTCAACCTGCTCGGCCTCACCGACGACCCGCTGCGCGACATCCACCTGCACCAGTGCCGCTTCGACGCGATCACCGAGGACAACGTGATCGAGAACGTCGAAGGCCTGCGCCTGAACCAGGTCTGGATCAACGGCACCCGCGTCGACAACTGAAGGAGCCTCCATGCTCACGCGCAAGACCTTCCTCAAACTGACGGCAGGCACCACGCTCGCGTCTTCTCTCGTTCCAACTGTTGCGCAAGCAAGTCCCCTGGACCCCGGTCCCGGCTGGGCGCAGGCGGGCGAGATCCTGCGCAGGACGGTCCCGCCGCGGTTTCGTGCCCACGACTTCTCGATCACGACCTTCGGGGCGGTCGCCGACGGTACGACCCTCGCGACGGACGCGATCGCGAAGGCGATCGACGCCTGTCATCGGGCCGGCGGCGGGCGGGTCGTCGTACCGGCCGGCACCTTCCTGACCGGCGCGATCCACCTGAAGTCCAACGTCAACCTGCACGTCTCCGACGGCGCGACGCTGCTCTTCAGCACCGACCCCGCGCAGTACCTCCCAGTCGTGCTGACCCGTTTCGAGGGTCAGGAATGCATGAACTACTCGCCGCTCATCTACGCCCGCGACTGCGAGAACATCGCCGTCACCGGCACCGGCACCCTCGACGGCGGCGCGACCTGGGACAACTGGTGGTCCTGGGTCACCCCGTCCGGCCCCGACGCCCAGGCGCTGCAGCAGATGGCGGCCGACGGCGTACCGGTCGCGGACCGCGTGTTCGGCGACGGCCACCACCTGCGCGCCGCGTTCATCGAGACCCAGTCCTGCCGCAACGTGCTGATCGAGGGCGTCACGATCCTCCGGTCGCCGTTCTGGGAGGTGCACCCGGTGCTGTCGCGCAACATCACCGTGCGCGGCCTCAACATCGACAGCCGCGGGCCGAACAACGACGGCGTCAACCCGGAGAGTTCGCAGTACGTCCACATCCACGACTGCACGTTCAACTGCGGTGACGACTGCATCGCGATCAAGTCCGGCAAGGGCGCCGACGGCCTGCGGATCAACCTGCCGTCGGAGAACATCCTGATCGAGAACTGCACGCTGAACATCCGGTACGGCGCGATCACGATCGGCAGCGAGATGACCGGCGGCGTCCGGAACGTGTTCGTCCGGAACTGCACGATCGGCAGCCCGAACCTGTACTTCGGCCTGTACATCAAGACGAACTCGGTCCGCGGCGGCTTCGCCGAGAACATCTACCTGCGCGACCTCGACATCTCGAACCTGACCAAGGAAGTCGTGTCCTGCAACTTCTACCGCAGCGAGGGCGACGTCGGCCCACTGACACCGCGGGTGCGGAACGTCGAGCTGCGCAACGTGAACGTCGGCCACGCCCGGAACGCGTTCTCGATCTTCGGGTACCCGCGGTCGCCGATCCAGGACTTCCGGCTGATCGACTGCACGTACACCAGCATCGACGCCGCGAGCTCGATCCAGGACACCGAGCTGACGTTCCAGAACTTCCACGTCAACGGTCAGCTCATCACGGACCCGGCACAGCTCACGTGACCGCCGGTTGGGCCGACGCCGACCGCATCCTCGCCGATGCCCGGCCGCCTGTCTTTCCCGCCGTCGACTTCCCGATCACCTCGTACGGCGCGGTCGAGGACGACGCCGGTCCCGGTATCGCGGCCGCCATCCAGGCATGCCATCAGGCCGGCGGCGGGCGTGTCGTCGTACCACCCGGGCGCTGGCACACCACCGGGATCCGCCTGCTGTCGTCGGTCGAGCTGCACGTCAGCGAGGGCGCCACGCTCCTGTTCAGCACCGACCCGGCCGACTACCTCCCGCTCGTCGAGACGCGCTACGAAGGTCTCGACGTACTGAATCACGCGCCGATGATCTACGCGAACGGCTGCACCGACATCGCGATCACCGGCACCGGGATGCTCGACGGGCAAGGCTCGTGGGACAACTGGTGGCAGTGGTTCCACGAGTGCGACGAGGAGTTCACGACACTCCGCGAACAGAGCTGGTACGGCGTGCCACTCGCGGACCGGCTGCGGGGCAACCGGCTGCGATCCAGCTTCGTGCAGCCGTACAACTGCACCAACGTGCTGATCGAGGGCGTCACCGTCGTCCGTTCACCGTTCTGGCAGATCCACCCGGTGCTCTGCAGCAACGTGACGATCCGCGATCTGATCATCGACTCGCAGGGACCGAACAACGACGGCATCGACCTCGAGTCGTGCCGCTCGGTCGTCGTCTCCGGTTGCGTGATCGACGCCGGCGACGACTGCATCGCGCTCAAGTCCGGGCGTGAGGCGGACGGCCTGCGGGTCGACGTACCGACCGAGGACGTGCTGATCGAGGACTGCGAGCTGCGGGTCAAGTACGGCGCGATCACGCTCGGTTCGGACCTGACCGGCGGTATCCGCAACGTGTACGTCCGCAACTGCCGGATCGGCGGCCCGTACTTCGCCTTGTACATCAAGACCAATGCGGTGCGGGGCGGTTTCGTGGAGAACGTCTACCTGCGCGACATCACGGTCTCCGACGTTCTGAAGGAAGTTGTCCAGTGCAACTTCCACCGCGGTGAGGGCGAGGCCGGCCCGCTCACGCCGTCCGTGCGGAACGTCGAGCTGCGCGGGGTGAAGGTCGAGCACGCGCGCAACGCGCTCCTGCTCCGCGGCTACCGGAACTCCCGAATCGAGGACTTCCGGCTGGTCGACTGCACGTTCACCGTCGACCAGCCGAGCACCGTCCAGCACGCAGCGCTGACCTTCGACAACGTCACTGTCAACCGCCGTCCGGTGAAGGACGTTCACCAGATCCGCTAGTGTCCTGCGCCCGAAGTTCGTGAGCTAAGTCCAGGCCCGAAGACGTCATCACGGCCGGCCCGCGGCACCTCATCCAGCACAGCCAGCGCCGACGGCATCTTTGTGCACCCACCAACCATTTTTCCGGCCGGTTTCTGGTCGAGCCGTGCACAAAGACGAAGAGGCACCCCCCCAAACCGGTTTGGGGAGGTCCGTGGACGGAACCGGGGAGCTCTACAGCCCATTTCGGGAGGGTAAACCTCCCCAAAGCCCGGTCGCGTCGCGCCGCGTCGCGTCGCGGCGCGGCGCTTCTTTGTGCACGGCTCGACCACGCAAACGGCCGGGATTGGGTTGGTGGGTGCACAAAGATGCCGTCGGCGCTGGTCGTGCTGGGGAACGTGCTGCCGGCCGGCCATGATGAGGGCTTCGAGCCTGGACTTATATCGCGACCTTTCGACTCAGGACACTAGGGCAGGTGCGCGCAGTGGACGTCGAGATCCCACAGGATCACCGACAGCGCGTACGGGCTGATCGTGTGGTCGCCGTGGGTCGCGTCCTCCAGCAGCTCCCAGTGGCCGTTCGACTCGTTGCTCACCGCATCGGTCCCGATCACGGCGATCCGCTGCCGCACAGCCGCCTCGTACGACCGGTGCCCGACGCCGTTGAAGCAGCACTCGTCGAACCGGTTGAGGATCTGGATCTGCCGCCGGTTCCGCCCGACGGACGCGAGCGCGTAGAAGTCCGGGAAGTCGGCCAGCCCGTAGAACCCGGGCTGCATGTCCAACCGCTGCTCCCAGTCACCGCGCGTCGGGCTCGGCTTCGGCGACCCCGGCCGGACGAAGAACGGCAGCGAGCCGGCGGTCGGGTACGACCGGGTGATCCGCGTGTCGAGCGCCGGGTACACACTCGTCGCCCAGCCACCGCCGGACAGCCCGATCATCTGCACCGACGACGGACGGTACGTCGCCTGCACGTAGTTCATCGCCACGGCCAGCGGTGTGAGGAACAGCGCGAGCGGCGAGTACGTGTCCGAGGCCCACTGCGGCAGGTCGTTGTGCGACGGCTGTAGCTGCTTGGTGGGGTCGGCCGGGTCCTGCAGCGTCTTCGGGTTCCAGTGGTAGAACGGCATGGCGAACAGCAGCACGGTGTACCCGTGGTCGAGCAGGCCCTGTGCGACCCGCTGCATCGTGTCCAGACCCTCACCGTGCCCGTTGTGGTAGAACGCGACCCGCCGGTGCGTGCTCTGCGTCGGCTCAAGTACGAACACCGTGGCGACGTACCCGAACGGCATCGCCACGTCGATTTGGTCGTAGCGCCGTACGCCGGTGAACTCCGGCAGCGCGGCCGGCACACCGATGTCACGCGTCACCGTGGGCAGATCGGTCGGCAGCACGCCGGTGTCCTTCCACACCTGTGCGACGAGCTGTGGACGCAGTGCGTCGGCGTCCGCCGCTGTGTGGATCTTCATCAGCTCCTCGACGTCCACCCCGACGACGACCTGCGGCAGCGTCTTGTACGTCGCCGCGTGGGCGGCCGCGATCTCAGCGTTCACCGGCGCAACGGGCCGCGGCGCCGGACGCGGCTGCACACCGCCCGCCGGGACCTCCGTGGCCGACGCCTTGAGAGGCCAGCCGGTAGCGCTCACAGCGAGAGCACCTCCGAGAATGGTCCGACGGTTGACGTTCTTCATGATGGATCACCTTTCGAGGCGGGGAACGATCGGGTGCCAGCCGCCGAACACGAACGCCGGGTCGCGCAGCTGCGCCGCCTCGTCGTCGCCGAGCTGCCGGGAGCACGCGAGTCGTGTGCTGGTGTCGAGCGGCTGACCGGCCAGGTCGGTGCTGTGGTACTCCCAGAACCGGATCTGGCCGGCGGCCGCGCAGTCGTTGGGGCTGGTGATCTGCCAGCCGGTCTTCTTCACGTGGCTGTCCATCGCGGAGTCGATGAACACGGCCTGGCTGGTCGGGAACCGGCTGAGCTCCGCCCGAGCCAGGAACACGCTGTCGTCGGCCACCTCCGGCGCGCGGGTCAGCCGCACCCGCACGAAGATGTTGCCCGGCCCGTTGTCGATGTTCCGGACCTGGTTGTAGTAGCCCTCGTGCAGCGCCTTCAGCTCCGAATCCTGCATGAACACACCGCCGGTGCCCCAGACGAAGTCCACGTCACCCTCGACGTAGCTGTTCGTCACGAACGCCTGTCCTTGCAGGCGGAGGCTGTCCTGGTACCCGAGGATGCGAACCCGCGCCAGCACGATCCGGTTCCCGTTGCCGAAGAACGCCTCGGCCTGCGACCCGCGGTACGGCGTGAGGTTCTGCACGGTCACGTCCGTCATCGTGAAGTCGTCGGCGAACACGCCCATCGCGGACCGCCAGCAGTTGAACCGGTCCGACTGCGGGATCACGCGACGCTGGCAGTACGACTGCTCGATCGGGACACTGCCCATCGCGGAGTCGCCGTTGAGCAGGTTGTTGTTCGGGTACCCGATCACGGTCCTGCCGGCGCCCGCACCGCGGATCGTGAGACCGGGCTTGGTCGGCGGCACCCAGACGAGCTCGCGGTAGAGACCGGGCGCGACGTCGATCGTCGCCTGGTGCCCCTCGCCGACAAAGTCGATCGCCGCCTGCACCGTGCAGAAGTCCCGGCCGCGTCCTACGGTCAGATAGCCGTCGCTCTGCGGATCCTGTCGCGTGCGGATCCGCCAGCCGTCGGCCTTCGTGATGCCTGGATCGCCATGCACGAACCCGGGATCGACCGTGACGTAGTACACCTGGCCGGGTTTGAGCCGCTGGTGTGGGTAGATCTTCACGGTCCGCCCGTCGACCACGACCGCCTGGTAGGTCCACGTGTGCAGCTCGCCGTAGTCAGTACGGGCGTCGCCGACGGTCCGGTGGTACGACGTGAGGTCCGCCAGGCTGATCGTGTCGACGACTTCCCCGTTCGCCGCGTGGATGGTGAGTTTGCCGGTGACGCCGAGACGGACCGGGCCTTGGTACGTGAGGCTCAGCGGGGTGTCCGAGCAGGTCGCGTCCTCGAGTCCCAGCGGCGCGAGTTTCGGCGTACCGCTGGGGCCGGTAGCCCAGCCGGTCAGACGTTTGAGCACCGCGGTGAGTTTGGTCGCGGCGACCTGGTGACCTTGGACGTTCGGATGCGTACTGCCGTTGAAGTCGCCCGGTCCGAGCCAGCCCGTCGTGTCGACGTACAAAATGCGATGATCCTTCGCGGCCGCGACCGCCGCCCTGATGTCGTCGGCGTGCGTGCCGTTGAAGGGGCGCAGGGCAACGATCAGCGCCTGCGGGTCCGCGGCGCGGATCTTCCGCAGGTAGGCCAGGTACGCCGGGGTGAACTCCGCGCTCGTCGACGCCGCGTCGTTCGTCCCGAAGTTGACCACGACCGCGCCCGGATCGAACGGTGCGGCCGGGAAGCCGGCGAGGTTCCAGCCGAACGACTCGGACGCCGTACCGACGTTGCCGTGACCAGGCTGAATGATGCCCTGCTTGCCGAAGCCGACCTGGTTCGTGTCGGCGCCGAACGCCGCCCCGACCAGGTGCGGGTACGCCTTGGTGCCGTCCGCGCAGTCGGTCCCGAGCTCGGCACACAGCGCCATCACGCCCTGCGTGATCGAGTCGCCGTAGAACTCGATGCGGTGCTCCGCGGTCGTCGGCAGCGGGATCAGCTTGGCGTCCGGCGCGAGCTCGATCTTCTCCAGCACGACGCCGGTCTGCAGCGGGACGTTCCAGCGGTTCACGTACTCGTCGACGTCCTTGACCACGATCTCCGCGGTGTGCGCCACCGTCGGATCGAGGTCGTCGGCGAACACCTTGTGGTCCGCGTCCGCCTTGTGCAGCACCGGCTCCTGGCCGTCGATCGCGACGTACAGCTGCGCCGGGACGGTGATCGACGCGGTGTCGAGCAGTACGCCGAGATGCGAGCCGGTGAACCGCAGCCGGACCGACGAGCCCGAGTTCACGGTGATCGCGACGTCGTCGTCACGGCCCCAGTGCCCGTCGAGCTCGATCCGTGGGTCGAACGGTCCGTACGTCGCCGGGTTCGCGGCCGTCGCCGTACCGGCCGAGAGGGTGAGCAGGGTTGCTCCCGCGAGCACGACCAGAAGCAGGCTCAACAGGCGATTGCGCACGGCGGTCTCCTCGCGCGGACCGCCGCAACAGAGCCCGGGGCGGTGGGCGGGTAATCCTTTTCCTCGCTACATTCGCAGGCAGGCTGGGTGCCGTCAAGAGTTCGGTCGGGCAAATCGGGCAAAGGTTTACATCGCTCTCTCGGCAGCGATCCGCGCCGTGGTCGTGGTCCAATGGGCCGGTGAGAAAGTCTGTTCCCGACCGAGGCGCCCGGGCCACCATCCATGACGTGGCGCGGCTGGCCGAGGTGTCGACGGCGACCGTGTCGCGGGTGCTGAGCGGCGGCAAGCCGGTCTCGCCGGAGGTCGCCGACCGCGTCCGCGTCGCGGCCCAGGACGTCGGGTACCGGCCGAACCCGGCCGCCCAGACGTTGTTGCGCGGCAGCAGCCGGACGGTCGGCGTCGTCGTACCGGACCTCGGCAACCCGTACTTCGCCGAGATCCTCAAGGGTGTCGCCGCCGAGGCCGCCGCGACCGACCATCACACGCTGGTCGCCGGCACCGAGGAGGACCCGGAGCAGGAGTACCGGTCCGCGATCGAGCTCGCCCGCTGGGTCGACGGGCTGCTGCTGTGCGCGCCGCGGATGAGTACGCCCCGCCTGCGCGAGGTCGCCGAGGCCGCGCGCCGGCTCGTCCTGATCAACCGGGTACTGCGGCACGCCGCGGTCGGCGCGGTCGTGGTCGACTACCACCTCGGCGTCCGCGCGCTCTGCGAACACCTCGCGGACCTCGGTCACAAGCGGATCGCGTACCTCCAGGGTCCGACCGCCGCATGGTCCGATCAGCAACGCCAACGCGGGTTCCGCTCGCCCGAGGCCGCCGGTCTCACGATCTTCCGGGTCCCCTGCGGCTCGACACTCGTCGACGGGCGGGACGCGGTGGACGAGGCGCTGACGTACAAGCCCACCGCGATGATCTGCTTCAACGACCACGTCGCCGTGGGCGTCCTCAGCCGTCTCCGCGAACTCGGCCTCTCCGTCCCCGGCGACATCTCGGTCGCCGGGATCGACAACGCCCCGATGAGCGCCCACACCGACCCCGGCCTCACGACCTACGCCGTCTCCACCGTCGAACTGGGCCGCCAAGCCTGGGAACGCTTCACCCCGCGCGTCAGCACCGCCACCACCCACGTCCAAGGCGAACTGGTCATCCGCGCCTCAACCGCCCGCCCACCCCACCGCCCCCGCCGCTGACCCTCCCCCGCACGCATCGCAGCACACGCACGCACACACCCACCACTCAGACTTGAGACGCGCCAGTCGTCCATAGGCAGCGGACCGCCCCGGGTTGTGCAAACGGCCCAATCTGATCAGGTCTGCTTCTCTGGTGTGTTGAGCACGAGGTCCAGTAGTCCGGGAAAGCACGAGTCGAGGTCGTCCCGGCGCAGTGACAGGATTCGCTCCGCCCCACGGACGCGGACCAGGAGGATCCCGGCTTCACGGAGCACCTTCTGGTGATGCGAGAACGTGGACCTGCTGATCTGGAGCCCGGCGTCGTGTTGTAGCCGCGTGCACGGTGATTCGCCCTTCTGCGCCAGGGCCCGGACGGTCGCCAGGCGGCCGGGGTCGGCCAGTGCGGCGAGCACCTTGGACAACCGCAGCTCCGTGACGGGCGGGTGAGCTTGCTCCAGCAGGACAGTCATGAGTTCCATGATAGGTCAATGTCGAATCCCGTGATACTGTTCGATGACTTTCGACGTTCGATGATTTTCGACATACTGGGGAGTGGGATGAGCAGCACCGACGACCGACGATGGCTGATGCTGCCGGTAGTCCTGGCCGCCTTCTTCATGTACGGCTTCGACGGCAATGTCGTGAACGTGACGATCCCGTCGCTCCAGGCGAACCTCGGCGCCGGTGAGGCGGCCCTGGAGCTGGTCGTGGGCGGCTACGTCTTCACGTACGCGGCCGGACTCGTGCTCGGCGGGCGCTTGGGCGATCTGTTCGGCTACCGGCGCATGTTCCTGCTCGGCATGACGAGCTTCACCGTCGCCTCCGTGCTGTGCGGCCTCGCGCAGAACCCCACCGAGCTGGTGATCTTCAGGATGCTGCAGGGCCTGACAGCGGCCGGCATGGTGCCGCAGGTGCTCGCGCTGATCACCGCCACGTTCGCGCCTGAGCAGCGCCCTCGCGCGCTCGCCTGGTTTGGCGTGACCGGCGGTCTGAGCGGCATTTGCGGCCAGGTCGTGGGCGGGCTGCTGCTGGTGTCCAACCTGTTCGGCTTGGGCTGGCGGGTGATCTTCTTCGTCAATGTTCCAGTCGGCGTCGTCGTCCTCGCCTTCGCATTGCGCCTGCTGCCCAGCACCACGTCGGGACGGCGGCCGAGCCTGGACGGCCTGGGCGTCCTCGGCATTTCCGGGTCTCTCGCGCTGGCGCTGGTGCCGCTGGTCCTGGGCCGCCAGACCGGCTGGCCGATATGGGCCTGGGCGATGCTCGTGGCATCGGTCCCGGCCATGACCGCCGCCCTGCTGTGGGAACGTCGCATAGCGCGGACCGGCGGACAGCCGCTGCTGGACCTGACGCTGTTCCGCAGCAAAGTCTTCAACGCTGGGCTTGCCATCAATGCGGCGTTCATGGCCTTCTTCACCAGCTACGTGTTCTGCCTCAGTCTGCTGTTGCAGTCTGGGCTCCAGTTCAGCGCACTGCATGCGGGCCTGATCTTCGCGCCCACCGCAGTTCTCGCGATGGTCGCCTCGCTGTCCGGTAAGGGCCTGGTCGCCAGGTACGGTCTGCGGGTGCTGACCATCGGCTCGCTGGTCACCGCGGTCAGCGTGCTGATCGCTGCGGTCGGCCTACAGGTCCAGGGCAGCGGGATCTCCCAGGCCGTGCTGCTGGTCTCCACCGCCCTGATGGGCATCGGCAACGGCCTCATCCTGCCGTCCCTGATCGGTGCTCCGATGGCCGGCGTCAAACCCGCCCAGGCTGGTATCGCCTCGGGCATGCTCTCCACCACGCAACAGTTCGCCAGCGTGACCGGCGTGGCCGCCCTGGGTGCCATCTTCTTCACCAAACTCGGCGACCACCCAGGCCCAGCCGCCTACGCTTCCGCCGCCGAACTGGCCGCTTGGCTAGCGCTCTGCATCATTCTCGCGATGACCGCCTTGGTCACGGTCCTGATCCGGACCGCGGCGGCGTCCGCGGCCGACGCGCAACGCGAAACGTCCTCCGGCGGCGCGGCCAGGACTTCAACGTGACACCAACGACGGACAACCCGGTGGTGATCGCCCGCGTCCCAAGGGACGCCGGCGACGACGGGAACTGGAACGTGAGCGCGTTCCGCTGGGGCTGTCTGGGCGCGTCGGCTGGACATGCGGCGCAGGTGGGGGTGGGTGGTGTGGTGCGTGGCGGTGGTTAGGCGGGGGTGGTGAAGTGGTAGGTGCCGGATGAGATTCGGCAGATGGTGGTGTCGGGGGTGGGGTCGAGGAGGGTGACGTCCTTCGACTGGGACAGGGGGTGGCCGGATTCCTTGGTGGCGTTGGGGTTTGTGGTGGGGATGTGGATGGTGGCGGTGGCGCCGGGTGGGATGGTGACGTCGAGGGTCAGGGTGCCGTCGGACTGTTGCCAGCGGGTGGTGACTCGGCCGGTCGGGGTGTCGTACGACGCCTCGGCCCAGTTCAGGCGGCCGCCGGGGCTGGGTTTGATGACGAGGTCCCGGAAGCCGACGGACTCGGGTGACTGGCTGATGCCGGCGACATCGCCGTACAGCCATTCGCCGACCGAGCCGAGTGAGTAGTGGTTGAACGAGTTCATCGCGACCGGCCCGAACCCGTTCTCCTCGGTCCACCCGTCCCAGCGCTCCCAGATCGTCGTCGCGCCGTGTTTGATCGAGTACCCCCACGAGGGGTACCGATCGTCGTGCAGCAGGTCGTACGCCAGCTCGGCGTACCCGTACTTCGTCAGGATCGGGCACAGCAGCGCGACTCCGGCGAACCCGGTCGTCAGCGATCGCCCGCGCAGCTCGAGATCCGCGACCAGATGCTTCACCGCCGCCTGCTCGGTCTGCTCCGGCAGCAACCCGAACGCCAACGGCAACAGGTACCCGGTCTGGGTCTCGCCGCGAACCTTGCCCTCGGCATCGACGAACTCCGCCACGAACGCCGCCGCGATCTTGTCCCGCAGTTCGCCGTACGCCGCTGCTTCGTCGGCCAGCCCCAGCACCTGGGCGGCTGCCGCCGTGAACTCCACGCTCCGTGCGAAGTACGCGGTCGCGAGAACGTCCCGATCGGTCTGTACGCCGACCTGCAGCCAGTCGCCGTAGTGACCGCTCGTCCGCTTCCGCCAGATCAGGTCAGGGTTGGCGCGGTGCACGTAGTCGACCCAGCGTCGCATCACCGGCCACGCGGTCCGCAGGACGCGCTCGTCGCCGTAGATCCGGTACAGGGTCCACGGCACGATCGTCGCCGCGTCCGCCCAGGCCGGTGTGCCGTGCCGGCCGGTGATGACGTGGGGAATCACATCGGGGATCGCGCCTTCGTCGGTCTGCGCGACCGCGAGATCCGCGAACCAGTTCTCGAAGAACGTCAGCACGTCGGCCTGGTACGCCGCGGTGGGCAGGAAGATCTGCGCGTCCGCCGTCCACCCGAGCCGCTCGTCGCGCTGCGGGCAGTCCGTCGGCACGCTGACGAAGTTGCCGCGCTGCCCCCACCGGATGTTGCTGAGCAGCTGGTTGACGCCCGGGTCCGAACACTCGAACCGCCCCGCGACCGGCGTGTCCGAATGCAGCGCCCGCCCGGTGACGTCCGCCGTGGTCAGCTCACCCGGGTAGCCGTCGACCTCGACGTACCGGAAGCCGTGCACGGTGAAGATCGGCTCGAAGAACTCCTCGCCCGCGCCGGCGCTGACGAAGTAGTCGGTGGCGTCGGCGGTGCGGAGGTTGGCCGTGTACAACTCGCCGTCCGCCTGCAGCATCTCGCCGTGCCGCAGCCGAATCCGGTCCCCGGCCTGGGCGCCGCGCACCCGCAGGCGCACGCGGCCGGCGAGGTTCTGCCCGAGGTCGACGATGAAACGTCCTGGCGCGAGCGCGGTGACCGCGGTCGCCGGCACGTCCTCGGTCACCCGCACCGGGTCCGTCGTCGCCGCGATGAGCGTCGACACGTCACCGCCGAGGTCACCAGCAGGCGCCCAGTCGCCGGCGTCGTACCCCGGGCTGGACCACGCGCCGAGCTCGTGCCTGGCGTCGTACGACTCGCCCATCAGCAGGTCGGCGAACCTGATCGGCCCGACGTGCTCCACCCAGCGGCCGTCAGTCGCGACCACGGTCCGCGAGCCGTCCGGGTGATCGACGACGAGTTGCGCGAGCAGCTGCGGTTTCTTGCCGTAGTGGTGCGCGTGGCTTCGCGTGTCCCATCCGACGTACCCGGACCACCAGCCCTCACCGAGGACGGCGCCGATCACGTTCTCGCCCTCGTGCAGCACGTCGGTCACGTCGTACGTCTGATAGGCGACGCGCTCCCGATAGTCCGTCCAGCCCGGCGTCAGCTCGTCGTTGCCGATCCGCTGACCGTTGGCGCTGAACTGATAGAGACCGTGAGCCGTCACGTAGACCCGCGCTCTGGTGACCGGCTGGGTCAGCTCGAACGAGCGCCGGTAATGGCGCGGCGGCGCGATGGTTGCCTGCCGCACCGTCCGCGGCTCCGCGCGGTCCACCGGCGGCTCGAAGTACGGATCGGTCTCGTAGTCGTGCTCGATCCAGTGCGCTTCCCACTCGTCCTGGTGGAAGAGGCCGGTCGCAAAGGTCGCCTCCGCTGACGACACCTCACCGGCTGCATCCCGCACCGAGAGCTGCCAAACATGGTCGGTCTGCGACGTCAGCGGAGCACCACCGTGGTCGACGTAGGTGGCCGACTCACTCCGCCATCCGCTGTCCCACACCTGTACGCCGTCACGCAGCATCTGCACCCGGAACGCGTCCTGTCGATCGCCGCGAGTCGGCGACGTCAGTCGCCAGCTCAGCCGCGGTCGCGCCGTACCGATCCCGAGCGGATCGACACGGTGCTCACAGCGCAGGTCGTACGCCGTCAGCCCTGACAGCTCTGCCGCACTCGGCAGCTCGGGCAGCACCCATTCAGTTTTCACCAGGACCACTCCGTCTCGGGTCGGTGGAGGTCGTACTCGCGGAGGCCGCCGGCGTGCTCCGGGCGGTCGCCGTACATCGGGCGGGACGTGCCGGGCGGGTCGATCGCGATGACGTCGTCGCCGCGCCAGGTGGTCCGGAACTCGTTGCCGGCCGCAAGCTCTGTGGTGGTCTGCTCGACCATCGGGAACGTCACCGTGATGCGCTCCCCCGGCTGCGGCTTCGGAATCGACAGGTACCCGTCCGGCGCCCAGATCCGCTCGGCGCCGGTCCACTCGTCGGCCCCACGCTGCAACCTCAGCCGCGCGTACCCAGCCCAGTCGGGGATGCGCACGCGGAGCTCGTCCATCGGCTCGTTGACGTGCAGCTCGACCTTGCCCTCGACCGGCAGGTGGCTGATGACGTCGACCGCGTGGTGGCCGCGCGTGAGCAGCAGGTTGACTCGGGTCACCCGGTGGTCACCGGTGACGATGCTGTTCCACGCCCAGAACAGTCCACGGACGCCAGAACCGACACAGCACGCCTGGACGTCATTGGTGTGGCCGCGCCCCAGCGGTACGTCGGACACGTAGTCGTTCGGAGCACCGTACCCGCAGAAGGCGCCGAGGACGCGCTCGCCCACGTCGACGTACGTCCGCCAACCGGGCTCGTCCTGCGAGCGGTCCGGTGCGGACTCCACCCAGCTGACGTCCTGCAGCTGCGACGCGGCCAGGTGGTTACGAACGAAGCGCTCGACGACCGCCCAGTACTCCGTGAGGCCGTTGCCCGCCAGCGTCGTCCCCAGGCCGATGAGGTCGACGAGTGAACAGGTCTCGTGCTCGTACTGTTGATCGGCAAGGTCACCAGGCGTCCAGCCGAACCGGGTCGCTTCGCCGAGCACCCAGTCGTAGCTGCGACGCACGAACTGGGTCAGCCCGTGGTCACCGGTGTGCCGCGCCAGCCGGGCCAGTCCCTCCAGTGTCCCGACTCGCGTGTGGAAGTGACCGCTGCGGTACGCACGGGCCGGGTTGAAGCTCCCGTCGGCGTTGAAGACACCGCTCTTCTCGACGATCAGCCGGGCGAACCACTCGCACAGCTCCAGTGCGTCGGTGTTACCGGTCGCCTGGTGGTAGCGCAGCAGCGGCATGATCAGGCGGCCGGAGAACGAGGCGGGGTCGGGCGCGAGGTGCAGGTCGATCGCGTTCGACGACGGCCAGCCGGCTGTCGTGTACTCCGATGCCGGGTAGAACCAGACGTCGCGCTCCTTGATCGCGATCCGTTTCAGCGCGGCCACCTGGCGGTCCGCGGCACGCTGGGCCTGTGGATCGTCGGCGGCGACCACCGCGGTCGTCATGGCGAGCAGCGTGGCGCGCTGGTCGATCAGGTTGGCATTCGGCAGCCAGTGGCCTTTGGGGTGCGTCTGGCGGTAGGTGAGGCCGTCGTCGGCGAGCAGTGCGAACAGCCGCTGCCGGTAGCGGTCGGCGATCGTGTCCCAGCGCGGGTCCCAGTCCTTGCCGCCGGTCATCTGGCGGGTCAGCAGGATCGCGTCGGTGAGCCGTCCGTGACTGGAGCCGTAGTCCCAGTCTCCGTGGTCCATGCGGGCAGGACGGGCCAGCAGGTTCGCACTGAAGAACGGGATGCCGTCCAGGTCGTCGTCGGCCAGGCCGGTCACCGCGTTCATCGCCAGCGCGGCCCGGTCCTCGAGCAGCAGGGTCGCAGGGATCGTCGCCATGAGGTAAACCTTTGCCTCCTCCGACTGCGAAGTCAACCGGCTATCCACAGGCTGGCCGATCCGCCTTGTTTTCTTGAGGTTTACTGGCGGAGACTTGTCGGACCCCGAGCAAAGGAGAGTTCCGGTGACAACATCCTCAGAGGTCGTCGCGACGTACCTGGTCGAGACGTACCTCCCGCTCGAGCAGGCCGCCGAAGCCATCGCCGGTGAGCAGTCGACAGGCACCTTCACGGCCGTCGCCCGGGAGACCCCCGAGCTCCGCGAACGGTTCGCCGCTCGCGTCCTCTCGGTCGAACAACTCCCGCCCACCGGCAACGCCGATCTCCCCGGCAGCACCCACGACGCCTCGCGGGGTGCCGGGAAGCGGAGCGCTCGGGTGCGGATCGCGTTCGGCCTCGACAATTTCGGGCCGTCGCTGCCCAACCTGCTCGCCGCGGTGGCCGGCAACTTGTTCGAGCTGCGGCAACTCGCCGGCATCCGGCTCCTCGACCTCGACCTCCCGGCGCCGTTCGCCGAGCGTTACCCCGGTCCGCAGTACGGCGTTCGCGGCACTCGCGAGCTGCTCGACCGGCCGGACGGCGTCCTGCTCGGCACGATCGTGAAACCGAGTATCGGGCTGCCTCCCGACGAGCTTCGTCTCGTCGTACGCGAGCTCGCCGAGGCGGGGATCGACTTCATCAAGGACGACGAACTGATGGGCAGTCCGCCGCATTCGCCACTCGCCGAGCGGGTCGCGGTCGTCACCGAAGAGCTCGGCAAAGTCGCCGCCCGCACCGGCCGGCGCCCCATGTACGCGTTCAACATCACCGACGACCTCGACCGGATGGCCGCCAACCACGACCTGGTCCACGCGGCCGGCGGCACCTGCGTGATGGTGTGTGTGAACCTCGTCGGCTTCAGCGCGCTCGCCTGGCTGCGGGCGCGGTGCGTCCTGCCGATCCACGGTCATCGCGCGATGACCGGTGTGTACACCCGTGCGCCGCAGCTCGGCATCGACTACGTCGCCTGGTCCAAACTCGCCCGCCTGGCCGGGGCGGATCACCTGCATACCAACGGGCTGTCCAACAAGTTCTACGAGACCGATGAGGAGGTGCTGCGGTCCATTACCGCCGTACGTACGCCGCTCCTGGGCGGGTACGAAACGCTGCCGGTGTTGTCGTCCGGACAGACGCCTGGGCTGGCCCCGGAGACCTACCGGCGCACCAACACCACTGATCTCCTCGTTCTCGCCGGCGGCGGCATCCACGGCCACCCGAGCGGCCCAAGCGCGGGCGTGACGGCAATGCGAGCCGCCTGGTCCGCAGCAACCTCCGGCACAACCCTGGACGCAGCTGCTGCGCAAGTCCCCGCACTACAAGAAGCGCTGGACAGGTTCGGCTCACCGTACGCCGGCACGCCCGGGGAGTAGGCATGGTTGAGGCGGCGTTTTACGGGGACGACTTCACGGGGTCGACGGATGCGATGGTGCAGTTTGCGCGGGTTGGGTTGCGGGCGGTGTTGCTCGTGACGTTGCTGTCGGCATCTGAGTTGCGGGAGCTGGCCGTGCGGTACGACGTGATCGGGGTCGCGGGGATCGCACGGTCGCTGCCGCCGGACGAGCAGGAGGTCGAGGTCCGACCGGTGCTGGAGGCGTTGCGGGAGCTTGGGCCGCGGGTGCTGCAGTACAAGGTCTGTTCGACCGCGGACTCCTCCCCTACCCGCGGAAGTATCGGACGAGCGCTGGAGATCGGTCGTGAGGTCTGCGGGCCGGCGGTTGTCCCGATTCTCGTCGCGCAACCGGAGCTCGGTCGGTACACAGTCTTCAGCCACCACTTCGCCGCCGAAGCCGGCACCATCCACCGCCTCGATCGCCAACCCACCATGTCCACCCACCCCTCCACCCCCATGCACGAGTCCGATCTCCGCCGGCACCTCTCGCACCAAACCTCCCTCCCCCTGGCTGCCGTCCACCTGACCAGCTACCCCGACGCCACGGTTATGCCCGGTGGGGTTGGTGCGGTGGTGCTGGATGCGTTGACGGATGAGGATCTGCGGACGCTCGGGGGTGTGATTCTGCGGGACGGGTCCGCGGGTGAGGTGCGGTTTGCGATTGGGTCGGGTGGGCTGTCCCGGGCGTTGGGGCTGGCGCTTCGGCCGGAGGGTGAGGTTGTCGGCTCGGGTACGTCGGGTGCCGGTGGTCCGGTGCTGGTCGTGTCTGGTAGTCAGTCGCCGCGCACGGCCGAGCAGATCGAACATGCCCGCCTCGCCGGGTGGACGGTGCTACCGCTCGCCGACGAGGTGGCGGAGCGGGTGGTGGCTGCGTTTTCGGCGGGTGTTGGTGGCGTCGTCGTGCACACGAATGAGGTCGCGCCTGCGAAGCTTGGGTGGGTGCCGGGGGCGTTGGCCGAGGTAGTTCGGATGGCGGCGGGGGTCGGCGTACGGCGAGTTGTTGTTGCTGGTGGGGATACGTCGGGGCAGGTGTTGCGGCAGCTTGACGTAGGTGCGCTCGAGCTTGCGGGTGGTCCGGCGCCGATCTCGCCGGGGGTGCATCGGTGTCGGGCTGCTTCGGCGGTGCCGGGGGTTGACGGTCTGGAGGTGTTGCTGAAGCCGGGGCAGTTGGGCGGCGTCGAGCTGTTCACGGAGTTTCAGAGGTGGTCAGGGTGAAGGATTCGACCGGTGCCTGGGGAGTGTCGTGGATCTCGACGGTTCGGGGCGCTGAGCGTACGGCGAGGTTGGTGACGGTGACGTCGCGGACGACGGGCGCGTGGCCGCCGAACTGCTCCGGTTCCGCGTGCCGGGTGGTGATCAGGATCGCGGAGGTCGTGACCGCGTCGACGACGACGTTCTCGACGGTGACGTGCTCGATCACGCCGCCGCGCGAGGAGTTCGTCTTGATCCGCAGCGCGTAGTCGACTCCCGATCCGCCCGCGGGCGGGGTGATGTGGAGGTCCCGGGCGTGGATGCCGGATGCTCCGGCGGAGGCTTCGCTGCCGATGGTCAGGGCGCCGTGGCCGGCGGCGAAGCGGCAGGACTCGATCAGGATGTTGCGGGACGGGCGGCCGACGCGGCGGCCGTCGGCGTCGCGGCCGGACTTGATCGCGATGCAGTCGTCGCCGGTGGTGAACGAGCAGCCGGTGATGACGACGTTCTCGCAGGAGTCGGGGTTGCAGCCGTCGTTGTTCGGGCCGAGGGAGTCGACGGTGATCCCGCGGACGAGGACGTCGGTGCAGAACACCGGGTGCACCACCCACATCGGGGCGTTGACGATGCGGACGTCTTCGATGCGTACGCGACGGGAGGTGTGCGGCTGGATGAAGCTCGGGCGGAAGCCGTGACCGGGTTCGAAGATGCGGTCCTCGACGGGTACGTCGGCCTCGACCATGCGGAGGAGACGTTCCCAGTCGGTGCGTGGGCGGGTGCTGCTCCACCAGTTGTCCGTACTTGCGCCGCCGTCGAGGGTGCCGGTGCCGGTGATCGCGAGGTCTGCTTCGTCGTATGCGTAGATCAGCGGTGAGTGGCTGAAGCACTCGATGCCTTGCCAGCGGGTGCGGACGATCGGGTACGCCGCCGGGTCGGTGCGGAACCGGAGCGTCGCACCGGCCGACAGGTGCAGTTCGACGTTGCTTCGCAGCCGAATCGGCCCGGTGACGAACACACCATCAGGCACAACCACCCGCCCGCCGGTCACCGCACACGCGTCAATCGCCCTCTCAATCGCAGCTGTCCACTCCACACCAGCACGCTCGACGTAGTCCGTGATCAGGTAGTCGGTCATTGGAGCTGTTGGGTGCGTAGGGCGTTGGCGAGGGGGACGGCTATGACCCAGCTGGGGTTCCAGGTGTTGGTGTGTCCTCGGCGTTGCCAGTGCGTCTGGAAGACGGCTTCGCCTTGTTCGCCAGGCAAGGGGAAGTTCCAGTCGTTCGGAGCGGTCGCGACACCTTGGGTGAGGGCTTGGAGGGTGGTGCGGGCAGCCTTCACATAGGCGGGGCGATTCGTGGTCAGACCGAAGGACAGGAGCTCGTACGTCGGGAAGAAGGTGTCGAGGTGGTGGTTCTGGACGCTGACGGTCGGCCACCCGATCGCGTTGAACCCGGCGACGTGCAGCGGTGAGTCCTCGTCCTGCTCCGGGGACCAGACGTACACCCAGGTCAGGAGCCAATCGGCAGCTACTTCGCACCAAGTCGCGTAGAGCGGGTCGCCGGTGCGGCGGAAGAGCTCGTAGGCGGCCATGAAGTAGTACATGCCGGCTTCTTTGTCCTCGCAGGCCGCGTCCAGCGTGGAGCGAGAGAACGGGCGGTCGAAGGTACGCGCGTGCTGGTCGTGATACCGGGACAGCCAGATGGTTGCGTCCGACAACAGCTCGGCAGAGGCGAGCACCGACGACGCCTTGAGAGCAGCCAGTACGCACGGGATGCCCGCTGCGGACACCGTCGTCGCGGCCGGCGTACCGTCGAGTCGCCATCCCACCGGAAAGGTCCCGTCAGCCAACTGGGCGGTGCCGCGGAGGAAGATCATCGCTTCTTCGAGGGCGTTGAGCCAGGACGGCGGGACGGGTTCGTCGTGGTCACGGAAGAGCGTGATGACGTCGGCCAGGTCGCTGATCGTCTCGCCGTACGCTCGGCTGGAGACCATCGGCCGGTTGCCGGCGCGGAAGCTGGTCCAACGCCGCGTGCTGACCTGGTACGCGTTATGACGCAGCCCAGGCGTCGGCGTCGGGCTGCCGGCCAGGTAGAACTCGACGGCCGCACGGCAGCGGTCGATGCGCAGCCGGTCCCGGGTGTTGAACCCGATCTGCGCGTCACACCAGGCGAGCTTCAGCGCCTGACCGGTCCAGCCGTACAGGAAGTGCCGGGGCTTGCGCGGCCCGTTGCCGGGGATGTCGCTGAACTTGGTGTACCCGGCCACGGTCCCGGACTGGTACCACCGGTTGTCCAAGGCAACCGTCTTCAAGCTGATCAGCTCGTCCAGCGCCAGGCCGCGCGCGCCGGCGGCGGTGAAGAGCGTGCGGGCACTCTCGACAAGGTTCCGGAACGCGTGCCCGCGGAGTTCCTGCGGTCCCCAGTCCAGGACCAGGTGCTGGGTGTAGACCTCACCGGGCCGCAGCGTCAGGTACCCGTCCTCGGTCGTCTCGGTCTCGGCCTTGCTGACGTAGCGGACGTCCTGCTTGCCGTCGAACATCAGTACGCCGCTGAGCGCCGCGATCACCGGCCCGTCCTGCCGGATCGTGCCGAGCGAACCGTATCGGACCTGCCCGTCGCCAGAACGCCGTGCTTGTGGGCGCGAGAAGACGGACAGCCAACGGCGTTCGCGGCCGTCACGCCATTCGAGGTTGACGCCGGGGATCGGCAGCCGGTCCTCCTCGGCGACGAAGCCGCCGCCGGGGGTCGGGCCGATGCGCGGTACGGCGCGGGCCGGGTCGGCGGACGGGTTGTCGTTGTAGATCAGGCCGGGGACGGTGAGCTGGCTGTCCTTCACCCGGCCGAGGTCGAGCAGCAGTCCGACAGCGAGGTCGGCGACGCGCTGCTTGCTGGTGTTGCGCCAGCGGAGTTCGACGCCCAGCCGGTCGCCGTCGTCGAACGCCAATCGCACCTCGACCGCGAGCGGTCCGGTCCGGCAGCCCGCCCGGTGCTCCCCTGGCCGCCGCGAGATCCACCACCCGTCGGGAGACGTCAGTGGGCTGGGCTGCCAGGGGCGACCGGCCGAGCAGGTGAGGAGATCGCCGAGCGGGCGTTCCAGGTAGAGCGGACCGTCGGCCAGACCGAGCTCCAGCACCACACCGTCTGGGGTGCGACGCAACGAGGCCTGGCGCGACCCGGACGTGAGCGCGGGCATCAGGAGGTCCGGCGGATCTGAATGGCCTGGTACTGCGTGCCGGGCAGCCGAACCGTCAACGTGCCGGCACCGGTGACGCTCTCGCGGGTACGGCGTGCCGAGTGGTTCCAGACGTCCAGTACGTCGACGTCATACTCGCCCTCGGGCAAGGAGAACGTGCGGTCCGGGAACTGGTGTTCGCCGAGGTACTGGAGGTAGTACGAGCCAGGCACCGCGAGCGTCGGAGCGTCACGGTAGTCGTCGATCGGCTCTACACCGTCAGGCAGCTCGTCCAGTACCTCCCGCAGCAGCCGCAACCGTTGCGCGACGACACCGGTGGGCCGGCTGCCTCCGTCCGACCAGGGCACCACGCTCGCCGACGACGGGTCGACGTACCACTCGCCGTGCGTCACGTAGGCCCCGCGCACCGTGCCTTCCCAGATGCGGGTCAGCATCTCTTCCGGGCGGAGGCTCGTGTCCGGGGTTGTGCCGTTGCCTTCGTGGCCGCAGGCGTCGACGAAGACCGGCTTGGCGTAGTCGCGGCGCAAGACCGATACACCGCGGAGATTCTCGAGGCGGACGCTCAGGTGTGTCAGCCAGGGCGGTCCCGGGTCGGTTGCCTCATGCATCGAGATCAGGTGGTGGCTGGGGTCGAGCTCGGCGATCAGCTCAGCGAGCCGCCGCACGTCAGAGGCTGCCGTGTCGGGCTCAGGCGACAAGCACCAGTTGACGTTGCGGTACGCCGCCAGGCGGTTCACCGCGTCGCGGACGACGGCCTCGTCCATCGGCAGGAGCACGTCGGCGACGATGTCGACAGCCAGCAAGTCGCGGACCTGTTGCTCGGTGGCCTCCGCCATCCGAATGCGGACCCGGTTGAACGGCGAGGCCGCGAGCGCCGCGCGGGCGGCGGCCCACTGCTGCGGATCGCCGAACCAGGCGGTCGTGAGTGGGTGGTACGTCGTTCCGTCCGCCCAGCGCAGTGTGGTGCCGGAGCGACGGACGGGACCACGCGAGGTCGCGGGCGTGCACTCCAGATTCCCGCCATCGTACGACCAGATGCCTTCCAGGTCGGGGCTGTAGCGGACGATCCACTCGTCACCCGACTGAAACGGTTCGGCGTACGCGGTGGCGCCGGACGTGTGGCGGAACAGCACGCCGCCGGGACCCGGCACAGGTAGTTCGAGCACGTCCCAGCGTGCTACTGACGTCATCGGGTCCCTCTCAGGGCGAGGTACGGGGTGGCGGGCAGTGGGATGTGGCTCGGGCCGGAGTACTCGGCCAGCGGGGTGATGGTCATCGCCCGCGTGTCGATCAGGTCGAAGTGGAACGGCGAGCCGTCCGGCAGGTCCAGCTCGACAGCGGACGGCTGACGGTCGCCGAGGTAGTGCAGGACGCAGCGGTCCGCGTCGACCTCACCGTCGGACTGCCGCGGCAGTCCGGCGAACACGGCCCGGAGGAAGTCGATCCGCTCCGGACTGTCGCCGTACAGCCGGCCACCGATCGAGATCCACGCGCGGGTCTCCCGGTCGACGAACGACTCTCCGTGCCCGACGTACCCGCCGAGCGCCATGCCCTGCCAGAACCGGTGCACCATCTCGTCCGCGGTCAGGTTCCCCCAGCGGCGGCCGGCGTTTCCCTCGTACCCGATCTCGTCGATGACGACCGGTTTCGGGCAGTCGCGCCAGGAGGCGACCTCGGCGCCGTCCCAGTGCTGCACGCTCTGGTGGGTGATCCACGGCTTGCCGAAGTCGTACGGCGTGAAGACCTCGTACATCTTGGTTCCGTTGTGGATCGACCGCAGCCGCTGGTACGGGTCGTACCGCTGCACCAACTGCAGCAGCCGATCCCAGTCCGCGATCGTCTTCTCGTGGTTGAAGTCGTACTCGTTCGACAGCGACCACCACACATTCCGGTACGCCGCCAGCCGCGCGACGACGTACCGCAGATACGCCGCGTCCTGCGCCGGGCTCATCCGGTCGAAGCCCCACACGCCGCGGTCGTACGGGTGGAACAGGATCAGGTCCGCCTGGATCCCGAGCGCGAGGAGGTCGGCGACGCGGGACTCGAAGTGCCGGAAGAACTCCGGGTCGTACCGCTCGACGTCGACGGAGCCCGGCGTGTTGCCCGCGAACGGGGTGCGCTCGGGGCGCATCCCGTCCGTGGGCAGCAGGCACATGCGGACCTTGTCGAACGGTGCCGAGCGCAACGATTCCAGGGTCAGCTCCTGGAGCTCCTTGGTCTCGTACGTCCAGTGGTAGCAGGTCGTGCCGACGCAGTCGTAGCGGGTGCCGTCGGTGTAGGAGAAGTGGTGCTTGCCGAGTACGTCGACCGGCCCGTGGTTCCCGGGCCCCGGCGGGGAGCACACGAAGGTCCCGCACTGGCCGTCGAGCTCAGGTGCGGAGCTCGACGTGATGTACGACCACTCCCCCTCGCGGTCCGGAGAGAACCGCGCGCGATAGACACCGTCGCCGTCGTAAAAACCGTCGACGGTGACCATCCGGTTCCGGAACTGGTAGCTGACCTGGAACTCGACATCCGCGAACGGGTTGCCCTCGGAGGGTCCAGTCAGGGTGAGCTCGTGCAAGCCCCACTTCTCGATACTCATGGCAATCGGTCTCCTGCCTGGATCCACTCGGGCGCCAGGGTCACGTGCTTGATGGTCTTGCGCAGGTACGAGTACGCGACGTGCAACTGCCCGTCCCGCGTCTGCAGCAACGTCGGGTACGAGTAGCCGAACTCGTTGTCGCGGTACTCCTCGTCCTGCACCTGCAGGTTCCGCCAGTACGGCCAGGTGGCGCCGTCGTCCTCGGACAGCGCCAGCGTCAGCGGGGTCCGCAGGGTCTTCCGGCGTACGCCGCCCTTCCCGTCGTCGACCCAGCGGAACTGGTCGCGCTCCGCCGACGAGTCGTTGAACACCAGGACGAGTCGGCCGTCGGCCAGCCGGAGCACCTGGACCGCCGAGTTGTTGTTCGGCAGCGCGGTGCGCTCCGGTGAGGTCCAGGTGCGGCCGTTGTCCTTCGACACCGACCGGTGGATGCGGTCGGCGGCGCGGCTGCGGAAGTACCCGACGAGTTCGCCGGGCGACAGTTCGACGACGCTCATCTGTACCTGGCCGACCGCGTCCGGCAGTTCCACCGTCGACCACGTCTCGCCGCGGTCGGTGCTGAGCTTCAGGACCGTCCGCTCGGCCGTCTTGTCACAGTCGTACGCCGGCAGCAGCCAGTCGCCGTTGCTCAGCACGAGCACCGGGTTGCGGATGAACGAACCGAGGTGGTCGAACAGCACCTCGGACCGTTCCCAGGTCAGTCCGCCGTCGTGCGACACCCGGCGGATCACGCGCGAGGTCGACTGATCATGCGGCTCGTTCGACGTGTGCAGCAACCAAACGTCATCGTCCGGAGTAACGAACAACAGCGGGTTCTGTTCGGAGCGCTGGGCGTCGGAGGACAGCTGCACCGGCTCGGTCCAGGTGTCCGATCCGGCCGGGAGGCGGGACAGGACGATGTTGGTGTCCGGCTCGCCCTCGCCCGGGCCGTTGAACCAGGCGCACAACAGGTCACCGGCACCGGTCTCGACGAGCGTCGCGGCGTGGCTGTCGCCCGGATGAATGGTGGGCAGGAGGGCCGCACCCTCGCGGATGCGGCCGTCGAACCTGGGGTCGTTCACCATGCCATCACCACGTCAGCCCGCGGGCGACCTGCGCCTTGATGTAGTCGGGAATGTCCTGCGTCTCGGTGACCAGCAGCGACGAGTCGACGTCCATGCCGTCCTTGAGCACGTGCTGCCGGAACACCTTGTACAGCGGGATGTCCCAGTACTCGGTGTTCTGGTAGTTCTTGATCACCGCGTTCTCGCCCCAGTACACAGCCGACGTGTCGATGGCTGCCAGCTCCGGGATCGACGTACCGAACGCGTTCACGACGGCGTCCGTCTTCAGCACCGCCTTCATGCCGTACGACGAGATGCGGGTCTGCATCTCCTCCGACACCAGGTACTTGACCACGTCGAGCGCCTGGGCCTGAAGCTTCGACTGCGGCGGGATGAACGCCGCGCGGGTGTCCGGCTGGTAGATCGTCTTCGAGCCGCGGGACAGCACCGGCATCGAGGTGACGCCGATCTTCACGCTCTTCGCCCACTCGGCGAACTGCGCGGCGTCGTCCTCCTCGATGTAGTAGGAGCTGAGCGCGTACGCGTTCAGCTTCGACAGGTTGTTCACGGCCATCGCGAGGTGGCCGGGGAAGCTCATGTCGCCCTTGAAGAAGTCGTCCACCGTGGTGAAGTTGTTCCGCGGGATCATCAGGAACCGGTGCAGGTTGTTCGCGACCGACTTCCACTCCGGGCTCGTCAGGTTGACCTTCACGTCCTCGGGCGCCGGCTGCTCGCTCGAACCGGGCACGAACGGGTAGAGCCCGAGCTGGTTCATCGCGAGGTAGTTGTCCGGGTGCTGCATGTAGCCCTTGTAGTGGTCGATCCCGACCTGCTGCGTGAGCTTCTGGGCCAGCTTGTAGACGTCGTCGTACGTCGACCCGACGCCCGGGTACCGCACACCGAACTTGTCGAAGATCTTCTTGTTGTAGAACAGCAGGCTCTCGTCGATCCACAGCGGGACGCCGTACAGGCCGCCGTCGGAGCGGGACTTGATCTGCTCGACCGAGCCGACGTTCAGCTTGGTGAGGTCGATGCCGGCGCCCTGGATCAGCGACGTGATGTCCTGCGTCCAGCCGAGCGGCTCGAGGTCCCGGTCGATCCGCAGCCGCGGGTCCTCCAGGATCAGGTCCGGCACCCGGCCGGCCTTCGCGATGTCCTCGTACCGGATCGGGTAGTCCCAGGTCGCGTACTTCACCTTGATGTTCGGGAACTTGGCCCGGATCGCGTCGCCGAACACGGCATCGAAGTACCGGTGCGCCTCCCGGCCGTCGTCGTTGCCGCCGAGCTCGAACGGCTTGAAGTTGGCGGCGAACACGAACAGCTCGTCGTCGGCGACCGAGAACGGCACGTTGTACTTGTTCGGAATGTCCACGACACCGGCCGCGGACTGCGCGGCGGCGCGCGGGATCGCACTCGTCGAACTGGCGGCCGCGGGAGCCGTTTGCAGTGCGCCGCCGAACGCGGCCAGTCCACCGATCAGTGCACCGTTGCGTAACAGTCCACGGCGGGACATGTTTCCTTCGGACATGAGAAGACCTCTCTTACGGGGCGGTGGTGGCCGTGAGGACACCCTTCAGATCCAGCTGCTCGGCCAGGTGGCACGCGACTTTGCGGCCCCCGATCTCGCGCAACTGCGGGACTTCGGTCGCACACCGGGCTTCGGCGTACCCGCACCGGGGATGGAACGGGCAGCCGGCCGGCACCTTGGACGGATCCGCGATCTCGCCGAGCAGCTTGATCCGCTCGCGTTGCCCGCGGGAGGCGGGGTCGGGATCCGGTACGGCGCTCAGCAGCGCCTCGGTGTACGGGTGCAGGGGCTTGGAGTAGAGCTCTTCGGTCGAGGCGCTCTCGACGAGCTTGCCGACGTACATCACCGCGACGTCGTCGGCGACGTGCTCGACGATGCCGAGGTCGTGGGACACGAACAGGTAGGTGAGGCCGGACTCCTCCTGCAGATCGCGCAGCAGGTTGAGGATCTGGGCCCGGACCGAGACGTCGAGCGCGCTGACCGCCTCGTCCGCGACCACCAGCCGCGGCTCGGTGGCGAGCGCCCGCGCGATCACGACGCGCTGCCGCTCGCCGCCGCTGAACGCGTGCGGGTAGCGGTGCGCGTACTCCGCCCGCAGCCCGACGCGCCGCAGCAACGCGGCGACCTTGTCGTCGATCTCGTCGCGCGAACCCGACTCCTGGACCCGCAGCGGTTCGGCGATGATGTCGCGCAGCGTTTTACGCGGGTCGAGCGACGAGTGCGGGTCCTGGAAGATCAGCCGGACCTGCGCGCGGTACGGCTTCAGCTGCTTCTCGCTGAGCGGCGCCAGGTCGACGCCGTCGAACATGATGCTGCCCGACGTCGGCTCGTACGCGCGGACGATGCACCGGCCGAGGGTCGTCTTGCCGCAGCCCGACTCACCCACCAGACCGAGCGTCCGGCCGGCCTTGATCGACAGGTCGACACCGTCGACCGCCTTCACGAAGCCGCGGTTCCGCCCGAGAAACCCGCCGTGCAGCGGGAAGTGCATGGTCAGTCCGCGCGTCTCCAGCAACGTCATGACTTCTCCTCGCCGTACAGCAGACAGGCGACGTCGATCTCGTCGCTGCGGACCCTCGTGGGCACGGTCACGTCGCACTTGCCCGCCATGAACGCGTCACACCGCGGGTGGAAGCGACATCCGGTCGGACGCTCGTACGGCGGCGGCACAGTCCCCCGTACGGCGACCAGCCGGTCCTGCCCCCGCGCACCGAGCCTCGGCACCGAGCGCACAAGTGCTTGTGTATAAGGGTGTTTGGGATGACTCAGTACGGCGGATGCGGGCCCCTGCTCGACGACTTCGCCGAGGTACATCACCGCGACTTCGTCGGCGACCTGCGCCGCGACCCCGAGGTCGTGGGTGATCAGCATGATCGCCATCCCGAACTCCTGCTGGAGATCCTGCAGCAGGTCCAGGATCTGCGCCTGCGTGGTGACGTCGAGCGCGGTCGTCGGCTCGTCCGCGATCAGCAGCCGCGGGCGGCAGGACAGCGCCATCGCGATCATGGCGCGTTGCCGCATACCGCCACTGAACTGGAACGGGTACGAGTCGACGCGGCGCTGCGGGTCCGGGATACCGACCCGGCCGAGCATCTCGATCGCGCGTTCCCGGGCGGCCTGCTTGCCGACGTTCTCGTGCAGCCGGACCGCCTCGATGATCTGGTCACCGATCGTGTGCACCAGGCTGAGCGAGGCCATCGGCTCCTGGAACACCATCGCGATATCGGCCCAGCGGACCTGGCGCAGCCGCTTGTCCTTGGCGGCCAGCAGGTCGAGAGGCTCCCCGTCGGAGTCGGGGTGGAGCAGGATCTCGCCGCCGACGATCCTGGCCGGCTTCTCCACCAGCCGCAGGATCGAGCGCGCGGTGACGCTCTTGCCGCACCCGGACTCGCCGACCACGGCCAGCGTGCGGCCGCGCGGCACCGACAGGCTGACGCCGTCGACCGCCTTCACGACACCGTCGCCGAGCTCGAAGTGAGTCCTCAACGAGCGCACTTCCAACAAAGGTTGCATCAAAGAGTCCTCACTTGTACGGATCCGCGGCGTCGCGGAGACCGTCGCCGACGAAGTTCATGGCGAGTACGACGACCACGACCGCGAGGCCCGGGGTGAGCAGCCACGGGGCGGTGGCGACCGCGCGGATGTTCTGCGCGCCCTCGAGCAGCACACCCCAACTGACCGCGGGCGGCTGCAGACCGAGGCCGAGGAACGACAGGCTGGTCTCGGCCAGGATCATCCGCGGTACCGCCATCGAGATCGACGCGATGATGTGGCTGGCGAACGACGGCACCATGTGGCCGAAGATGATCCCGGTCCGGCTGACGCCGTCGAGCCGGGCCGCCATCACGAAGTCCTCCTCGCGCAGGCTGAGGAACCGGCCGCGGACGTCCCGCGCCAGTCCGGTCCAGCCGATCAGCGACAGGATCACCGTGATCGCGAAGTACCGCGTCAACGGACCCCAGCTGCCGGGCAAAGCCGCCGACAGCGCCATCCACAGCGGCAGGGTCGGCACCGACATGATGAACTCGATGATCCGCTGGATGATGTTGTCGACCCGGCCGCCCACATAGCCGGAGATGCCGCCGATCAGCATGCCGAGCACGAAGCTCGCGAAGACGCCGACCAGACCGATCGACAGCGAGACCCGGGCGCCGTGGATCAGCCGGGACAGCAGGTCCCGGCCGGACTGGTCGGCGCCGACCAGGAAGAACGCCTCGCCGGCCTTCGCCGGCCCGATCAGGTGGATGTTCGACTTGATCGGGCCCAGGATCGAGTACTCGTCGCCGCGGACGAACCACCCGATGTCGACGATCTTCGACTTGTCGACGGTGAACGTCTGCTCGAACGTCTCCTGGTTGCGCGTCGACGAGTACCCGTACACGAACATCCCGTGCTCGGCCGAGACGTGCACCCGCTGCGGCGGGGCGTACGGCAGCTCGGTGTGCGCGGTGTCGGCGCTGGCCGGCGCGAAGAACCCGGCGAAGACCGCCATGAAGTAGATCGGGATCAGCACGATCAACCCGATCAGCGCCAGCCGGTGCCGGCGGAACTGCCGCCACATCAGCCGCCACTGCGGCAGCGCGCCGTGGTCGCGCAGGCTCTTCACCACCTCCTCCTGGGCCTCGTGCTGAGTACCGGTGGCCATCACCTCGGTCTGCTGGACCATGCGGATCTATCCCTTCTGGAACCGGGTGCGGATCCGCGGATCCCACCAGGCCAGTGCGAGGTCGCTGAGCATCGTGCCGATCACCGTCAGCGTGCTGAGGATCAGCACGAAGCTGCCGACCAGGTACATGTCCTGGCTCTTCACCGCGCCGAGCAGCAGCGGGCCGCTGGTCGGCAGGCTCATCACAACCGACACGATCGTCTCGCCGCTGATCAGGCCGGGCAGCAGCCAGCCGACGGTGCTGAAGAACGGGCTGAGCGACATCCGGACCGGGTACTTGAGCAGCAGCTTCCACTCCGGCAGGCCCTTCGCCCGGGCGGTCGCGACGTACGGCTTGTGCAGCTCGTCGAGCAGGTTCGCCCGGGTGATCCGGATCAGCCCGGCCGTCCCCGCGACCCCGACCACCACGATCGGGATCCACAGATGCGAGATCAGGTCGAGCAGCTTGCCCAGGTTCCAGGCCGCGTCGGCGTACTCGGGTGAGAACAGTCCGCCGACGCTCTGGCCGAAGTACCGGAACCCGATGTACATCATCACCAGCGCGAGCATGAACTCCGGGACGGCCATCCCGATGAAGCCGAGGAACGAGGCGAGGTAGTCGCCGCCGGAGTACTGCCGCAGCGCGCTGTAGATGCCGATCGGGAACGCGATCGACCAGACGAACAGCAGACTGGCGATCGACAGCACCATCGAGAGCAGCACCCGGTTGCCGATCAGGCTGGCCACCGACTGGTTCCAGGCGAACGACTGCCCGAGGTCACCGTGCAGTACGACGCCCTTGATCCAGGTGAGGTACTGCACGATGAACGGCTTGTCGAGCCCGTAGTGCCGCTTCAGCTCGGCGATCTGCGAGTCCGGGATGTCCTGGCCGCGGGCCTCCGCGTTCGCGATCACCGTGGTGGTGTAGTCGCCCGGCGGCAGTTTGATGACCACGAAGGTGACGAACGAGATCGCCGCCAGCGTGATGACCATCCAGACCAGCCGCCGGGCCACGAACCGCAGCATTACTGACCGATCGCGAACTGCTCGGGGTGGACGATGCCCGGGGCGACCGACTCGCTCATCTTGTCCGGCACGTTGTGGAAGTCGTTCTTGACGACGCCGTACGTGTTCGGCACCGAGCTGACGCCGATGTAGTAGAACTGGTCGGCGGCGATCTGCAGGATCTGCTTGCCGAGGTCGAGCGTCTTCGCCGGGTCCGGCTCCTGCCGCGCCTGGGTGAACAGCTCCATCTGCTTCTGTATTTCGGCCGGCGGCTTCACGCCTTCCTCGCCCTCCGACTGGTACCACTGCGCCCAGCCGATGCCGTAGCGCGCGCTGCCGTCGTTGGTCGGCACCCAGTAGTGGTCGCCACCGGTACCGGTCGGCAGCACGAACGTGCCGCAGGTCCAGGTCCCGGCGTCGTGGTCGTTCGCCTTGACCCGTTCCTTGTAGAGGTCCTCGCTGACCGCCTGGGTGCGCAGCTCGATCCCGACCGCGGCCCAGCGCTTCTTGATGAACTCGATCGCCTCGACGTGGTCCGGGAACGACTCGCTGACCAGGACGGCGACCGAGACCGGCTTGCCGTCCGCGCCGAGCCGCTTGCCGGCCGGTGACTTCTTCGTCAGCCCGGCCGCGTCCAGGTGCTGGTTCGCCTTCGCGGCGTCGAACTCCAGGAACTGCGTGGCCAGCTGCTCGTTGTAGTACGGCGAGTCCTTCGGCGGCGCGCCCTGCCAGGGCTCACCCTGACCGGCGTAGACCGCGTCGATGACCTCCTTGCGGTTGATCGCGTGCGAGAGACCGGCCCGGAACTCCTTGTTCGCGAACAGCGCCCGCTTGACCGGGTCCTTGTGCGTCATGTTGAGGCCGAGGACCATCGTGTTGGTCAGCTGGGTCGGCACCTCGAAGATCTTGTAGCCGGCCTTCTCCCGGTTCTGCGCGACGACCGGCTTGTTCTGCGGCGTCCCGAAGTTCCGGTACTGCATGCCGAACTCGCCGTTCATCACCTTGAGCAGCTCGACCTGGGCGTCCTGCACGACCTCGACGCGGCAGTTGTCGATGTACGGCAGCTGGCGGCCGGCGTCGTCGACCTTCCAGTAGTACGGGTTCCGGGTCAGGGTGACCGCGGAGCCCTTGCCGAGCGGCGTGGTCACCTTCCACGGCGCCAGCGTCGGCTGCTCCGGGTTGGTCCACGGGTTCTGCTTCTGCGCGAACAGGTCGGTCCAGCTGCCGACGCCGGCCTTCTTCGCCAGCGCGTTCGCGGACTTGTTGTACTTCAGGTGGAACTGCTGGAAGTAGTGCTTCGGCAGCAGCATCCCGTAGGCGCCTTCACGCTCGAAGATGCCGTCGGCGATCTGGACCAGCAGTGACGGCTGCGGCGAGCTGTAGGTCATCTTGATGGTGCGCGCGTCGACCTTCTCGACCTTCGCGATCTTGCCGGTGTCCGGCGAGGTGAACGCGTCGTACAGCCCGTCCGGGTGCAGACCCTCGTCGCACTGCACCTCGAGGATCGTGAAGATCAGGTCGTCCGCCGTACACGGCTTCCCGTCGGACCACTTCAGGCCGTCGCGGAGCGTGAAGGTGTAGACCTTGCTCTCGGCATCGACCGTGTACTCGCAGGTGTTCGCCTCGATCTCGTCGTACCCGGGCTTGCCGACCTTGTCGGGCTTCCAGCGCAGCAGCGGCTCGTAGCGCATCGCGTACCACAGCCACTGGGTGTCCTCCTGGGTCAGCATCGCCGACCGCCAGGTTCCGCCGTACATCGCCTTGCCCGCGAGCGGCTTGATCACCGGCGGGTTCTTCGGCAACCGGTCCGCCAGCGGGGGCAGGGAGCCCTTGTCCACCAGGGCTTTCAGCATCGGCGATTCCTTCTCGCCGGCCGCGGCGGCCTGGGCACCGGAGCCGGCCGGCTTGGTGTCGAAGAAGCCGCAGCCGGGGATCGTTGCCACGGCCAGGAGGCCGAGGCCGCCCTGCAGCAGCTTGCGCCGGTCGATCATGCGTTCTGACCTTTTTGACATGGTCTTCTACCTCACTGCTGCTCGAGCGTGATGTTGCTGAACTGCGCGGTCCCGTAGTCGATGAGACCGTTGTCGTCCAGGCGGCCGCCGTCGATGGCGAAACCGATGTAGAAGGTCCGGCTCGGCATGACGAGCTTCTCGTAGCCGAAGCGGTCCCACTTGACTTGATCCGTCGAGATGAACGCCTCGAACTCGACGTCGCCGAACTGCTGCGGGCGCTCGCGCCGGAGCAGCCGCAGCCAGTACACCTTCGTCGGGTCCAGGTAGCTGTCGTCCCACGGCCACGGGCCGACACTCGGCACCGATCCGTCGGTCTGCAGCCGGATCGCCTGTGCCTTCATGCCGCCGTCGTCGGTGGCGGTCGGCGCAGCGCTCGCATTGTCGTTGACCGTTCCGTACCCACCGGCGACACCGAAGCCGATCCCGCCGTACATGAACGGCGCGGCCGGGTCCAGCGAGTCGCGGATCATCAGGCCCGCGGTGAGTCCGTTGGCGATCTTGCTGATCTTGTCCAGGCGCGCGGTGATCTGCGCGACCCCTCCCACCTGGAGCTTGCGGTAGACGTAGTGGAAGTTGCTGGTCCGCCCGTAGATCCGGCCGGAGCCCTTGATCGTCAGCACCCCGCCGTCCAGGCTGCCCGAGCCGGGCACCGGCGGCTTCCCGACCGCGGCCGACGTCCAGCCGGTCGTACCGTTCTGCTTGTTGACGTGCACTTGGACCGCGATCGACTGGGTCGCCGTACCGTTCTTGTCGGTGGCCCGCGCGGTGATCCAGTAGGAGCCGTCGGCAACGTTCTTCCACTGCACCTGGTACGGCGCCTGGGTCGCGACGCCGATCACCTGGTCACCGGCGAAGAACTCGACCTTGGCGAGCTGACCGCCCTTCGCGGCGGACGCGTCGGCCTTGATCGTCACGGTCGGCGCGGTGCGGCCGGCGAACGTCGTGTTCTGCGCCGGGCTGGTGATCCGCACGGCCGGGTTCCCGACCGGGTCCGGGACCAGCGAGTTGAGGTAGTTCTCCAGGTAGGTGTAGCCGTTCGGAGCGATCTTCTGCGCGTCGGACGGGTCGTTGGGGTCGAGGCCGTTGGCCTGCTCCCACCAGTCCGGGATGCCGTCGTGGTCGGAGTCCACCGGCGCCTCGGTCTGGACGAGCTCCGGGTAGCCGCCGACCTGCTTCTGCGAGTTGATCAGCCGGCCGGTGCCGGTGCGGGCCTCCTCGACGACGCGGGCGTCGGCGGCGTCACGCTTCGGCAGGATCGCACCGGCCCCGGCGAGCACCGCGTCGTACGCCTTGCTCGCCGTCTGCAGGTCGCCGCGGCCCGGGATCGGCTGCGGTTCGGCCAGCTCGACGATGCCGCCGATCGGGTACCGGATGCCGCGGCGGTTGTGCGCGGTGACGTCCGGGTGGCCGTCGACCTGGTTGCCGGCGATGTACCACTGGCCGCCGCGGTTCGCGCTCACCACGACCGGTGCGACCTCGTCGAGCGTGGTCGGGCCCGGCTTGTAGAAGTTGTTCATGATGTTGATGCCGTTGGCCCACTCACCGCCGTACACCGAGGTGTACCCGTGGTCGTAGATCACGTTGTTGTAGTGGTCGACCTCGAGGGTGATGCCCTCCGTGTAGCCGAAGCGCGGTTGCCGTCCGCCCTGGTGGGCGACCAGGTTGTGGTGGTACGTGTTCCGCTCACCACCCCAGATCCCGCCGTACCCGTGCCGGTTCTTCGGGTGCGCCGACAGCGCGAGGCCCTCGGACACGATGCACCACTGGACGGTGACGTCGAAGTTCCCGTACGGCGAGAGGCACTCGTCGACCGCCCAGCTGAACGAGCAGTGGTCGATGATCAGGTTGCGGATCTCCGGGCTGACCGAGCCGGGCACGTTGGTGTTGAAGGCGTCGTCGGCGACCGCGTTCTCGTCACCGAGCCGGAACCGCAGGTAGCGCATCACGATGTCGTGCGCGCCGCCGGCGATGTTGGTGCCGTAGCCCGCCACGCAGATCCCGCCACCAGGCGCGGTCTGTCCGGCGATCGTCAGGTTGCTGCCGGCGATCTTCAGGCCCGACTGCAGCTGGATCGTGCCGGAGACCCGGAACACGATGGTCCGGTCGGAGCCGGAGACCGCGTCCCGGAACGAGCCGGGTCCGGAATCGGCCAGCGTGGTCACCTCGTACACCGAGCCGCCGCGGCCGCCCTTGGACCACTTGCCGGCGCCCTCGGCCCCGGGGAAGGCGGGTAGCCGGTCGTCGTTCACGCTCGCGCCGGCAGCGGTCTGGGTGGTCTTGGCGCTCGCGGTCGGCGTGATCCCCAGCGACGCGACACCGATGGCGGCCGCTGTGGTTCCGACGAATCCACGCCGGGACCAGCCCGGGGATTCGCCTGGAGGAGTTTCGGTCATCGTCCATGCCTCGCAATCGGTGCGGTGGGCGGCTGCTGAACTGCGCAGTCTGAATATCTAGTCACGTCCGAATGGAACGACCGGCCCTCATGGTCATGGAGGTTACGAGCCGATGTCAAGAGCGTGACACCGACAAACCGCAATCGTTTGCACTCAGTGATTTTCGTGGCCGCAATCGTTTGCACGAACTCTTGCATCGACGTCCGCGCCGATGGTTACCTTGCCTCCATGCCTTTGCGCCCACTCCCCCTCGGCAGCACCAGGATCAGCGGCGGATTCTGGCTCGAGCGGCAGCGGATCAACCGCGACGCCACCATCCCGGCCGCCGCCCAGCGGCTGGAAGAGGTCGGCACCCTCCGCAACTTCCGCCGGGCCGCCGACGAGCAGACCGGAGCCTTCGCCGGGAAGCTGTTCGCCGACACCGATGTCTACAAGTGGCTCGAGGCCGTCGCCTGGGAGCAGGCCCGCGAACCGTCCGCCGACCTCGCCGGCCGGCAGTCGACCGCGAGCGCGCTGGTCACGGCCGCGCAGGACCCCGACGGATACCTCAACACCTACACGCGGCTCGCGCTCGACGGGCAGCGGTACGGCGACCTGGAGAAGGGACACGAGCTGTACTGCGCGGGTCATCTGCTGCAGGCAGCCGTCGCGCAGGTCCGCGCGACCGGCGATCGCACGTTGCTCGACGTCGCGTCCCGGTTCGCCGACCACCTGTGCAAGACGTTCGGCCCCGGACGGCTGGAGGGAGTCGACGGGCATCCGCTGATCGAGATGGCGCTCGTCGAGCTCTACCGCGAGACCGGTACCACGGCGTACCTGGAGTTGGCGTCGTACTTCGTCGAGGCGCGCGGTCGTGGGCTGCTCACTCCCCCGGGTCACCACGGTCCGGCGTACTTCCAGGATCACCTGCCGGTGCGCGAGGTCCGCACGATCGCCGGGCACGCGGTCCGGGCGCTCTATCTCGCGTCCGGTGCGACCGACGTCGCGGTGGAGACCGGCGACAACGAGCTGCTCGATGCGTTGCAGGCGACCTGGGCGACGATGGTCGAGAGCCAGACGTACCTGACCGGTGGCGTCGGAGCGAGGTGGTACGGCGAGGCGTTCGGGGACCCGTTCGAGCTGCCGCCGGATGCGGCGTACTGCGAGACCTGCGCCGCGATCGCCAGCGTGCAGTGGAGCTGGCGGCTGCTGCTCGCGACGGGTGAGAGCAAGTACGCCGACCTGATCGAGCGGACGCTCTACAACGCGGTGATCTCCGGGGTCTCGCTCGACGGTGACCGGTTCTTCTACGTCAACACGTTGAAGGTGCGGAACAACGCCTTCGCCGACGACCAGCGGTCCGCGGTGGGTGGCCGGCAGCCGTGGTTCGGTACGGCGTGCTGCCCGCCGAACGTGATGCGCACGCTGTCCTCGCTGGATCAGCTGGTCGCGACCTCGGACGACGACGGGGTACAGGTGCAGCTGTATGCGCCGGCCTCGGTGAACGTGGGCCCGATCGGCTTCGAGGTCGAGACCGAGTATCCGTGGCACGGGACTGTCCAGGTGCGGATCACGTCGACGCCGGACACGCCCTGGACGCTCGGGCTGCGGATCCCGGCGTGGGCCGAGAGTCATCGGCTGACGGTCAACGGGTTCGAGGGACCGCTGCGGCGGGTGTGGGCGGTGGGTGACGAGGTCGTACTGGAGCTGCCGATCGCGGCCCGCCGTACGACGCCCGACGAGCGGATCGACTCGGTCCGTGGCTGCATCGCGATCGAGCGCGGCCCGTTGGTGTACTGCTTCGAGCAGCAGGACGCCGACGCCGTTCTCGACTCGACGGCCGTGGTCGGCGGCGAGCTGATCGAGCGGGAGCGGCCGGATCTGCTCGGCGGTGTGACGACAGTCGACGTACCGACGCGAGACGGCACCTTGACCGCGATCCCCTACTACGCCTGGGCGAACCGGGAGGTCGGGCCGATGACCGTGTGGATCCGGGAGGACGCGTGAACTACTGGGAAGATCCGGGTCCTGGGTGCGGCGTGCTGCCGCCGCGGGCGGCCCTGCGGTCGGACGCGCCTCGGTTGAGCCTGAACGGGCAGTGGCGGTTCCGGTTGTCTCCCTCGGTGGGTGCGACCGGATTCGAGGAGGTGGACTTCGACGACTCGGACTGGGCTTGGTTGCCGGTGCCTTCGTCGTGGCCGATGCACGGCCACGGCAGTCCGGCGTACACGAATCAGAAGTATCCGTTCTCGGTCGACCCGCCGTACGTGCCGGACGAGAACCCGACCGGCGACCACCGGCTGGTCTTCGAGCTGCCGTCCGAGTGGAGCGGGTCGACGGTCCTGCGGTTCGACGGGGTGGACTCGTGCGCCCGGGTCTGGCTGAACGGGGTCGAGCTCGGTGTGACGCGAGGTTCGCGCCTGCCGGCCGAGTTCGCGGTCGGCGGCGTACTGCGGCCGGGGCGGAACGTGCTGGCGGTGCGCGTGCACCAGTGGTCGTCCGGTTCGTACCTCGAGGACCAGGACATGTGGTGGCTGCCGGGGATCTTCCGGGACGTCACGCTGATCGCGCGCCCGGTGGACGCCGACGTCTTCGTGCATGCGGACTATGTTGACGGCGCCGGTGTGTTGATGGTCGAGTCGGCGCCGGGTGCAGTGGTGCGGATCCCATCGCTGGATGTGGTGGTGCCGTGCGGGGAGACGGTCACGATTCCGGGCGTCGAGCCGTGGTCGGCCGAGGTGCCGCGGTTGTACGACGCGGTCGTGGAGCTGCCCGGTGAGCGGGTGGAGTTGCGGATCGGGTTCCGGACGGTGGAGATCGTCGACGGCGTACTGCGGGTCAACGGGCGGCGGGTCCTGTTCCACGGCGTGAACCGGCACGAGCACGATCCCGTGTTCGGTCGCGCCGTACCTGCTGAGCGGATGCGCGAAGAGTTGCTGGTGATGAAGCGGCACAACATCAACGCGATCCGGACCAGCCACTACCCGCCGGACACCCGGTTGCTGGAGTTGTGCGACGAGCTCGGGTTCTGGGTGATGGACGAGTGTGACTACGAGTCGCACGGGTTCATGCTGATCGACTGGAAGGGGAACCCGGCCGACGATCCGCGATTCCTGGATGCGTCACTTGATCGGATGCGTCGGACGGTCGAGCGGGACAAGAACCATCCGTCGGTGGTGATGTGGTCGCTGGGCAACGAGGCCGGTGTCGGGTCGAACCTGACCGCTATGGCGGAGTGGACGCGGGACCGGGATCCGTCGCGGCCGTTGCACTACGAGGGCGATCTGTCGTGTGCGGATGTGGATGTGTACAGCCGGATGTACGCGTCGCATGCCGAGGTCGAGGCGATCGGGAAGCGCGCGGAGAAGCCGCTGGAGGATCCGGCGCTGGATGCGCGGCGGCGGTCGATGCCGTTCGTGCTCTGTGAGTATTCGCATGCTGGAGGCAACGGTCCTGGTGGGTTGCCGGAGTACGAGGCGCTGTTCGACACGTACGAGCGGTGTCAGGGCGGGTTCCTGTGGGAGTGGATGGAACACGGGATCCTGCGACCGGACGGTTCCTACGGATACGGCGGTGACTTCGGCGAGGAACTGCACGACGGTACGTACGTCCTCGACGGTCTGGTGTTTCCTGATCTGACTCCGCAACCGGTGCTCGCGGAGGTCCGCAAGGTCTACGAGCCGGTGCGCTTGTCCGTCGCCGGCGACGTCCTCACGATCACCAACAGGTACGCCGTACTCGACACCTCCCACCTGTCGCTGCACTGGGAGATCGCCGACGAGGGCGAAGTAGTTGCCCGCGGCCCTCTTACCCTCCCGGTCGTCCCGCCCGGCCGGTCCGCGACCGTCCAACTCCCCGATCTCCCCCCACTCCAGAACCGCGAACGCTGGCTGACCATCCGCGCCGTCCTCACCAACAACACCCCCTGGGCCCCTGCCGGCCACGAGATCGCCTCCACCCAATCCCTCCTCACCACACCAACCGACGCCCCCGCACCCCGCCCCGGGAAGCAGCCCATCAGGCAGGCTGAGGACCTCGTCCTTGGGTCGGGGCGGTTCGACGGGCGGACTGGGCGGTTGGTCGGGCTCGGTGGGTGGGAAGTCGCGCATGTCCCGCTGGAACTGTGGCGGGCGCCTACGCAGCATGATGCGCGGACGTGGGACGCGAGCACGCTGGACCGGAAGGCCCGGTGGGCGAATGCCGGGCTGGATCGACTCCAGTATCGGACGGTGTCCGTCGACGCGGCTGGCGATGAGCTGACCGTGGTGACGATGGTCGGGGCTGCGGCGACGGACGCTCGGGTGCTGACGACGTACACCTGGAGGACCGACGGCGGTCGGCTGACGGCGGACGTCGAGGTCGAGCCGTTGGGTGAGTGGAAGGTGCCCTGGGCTCGGCTCGGAGTGACGTTCGGTGTGCCGGCGGGATTCCACGGCCTGACCTGGTTCGGGCTGGGCCCCGGGCAGGCCTACCCGGACTCCCGCTCAGCAGCGCGAATCGGCCGCTACACGAGCACAATCGACGACTTCCAGATCCCGTACCTGTACCCGCAGGAGAACGGCGCCCGCGGCGACGTCCGCTGGGCCGAGCTCTTCGGCACCGCCGGCACTCTCCGCCTAACGGGCGCCCCACACTTCGCCCTGACCGTACGCCGCTGGACAACAGCCGAGCTGGCCGCCGCCGAACACCCTGCGGACCTGACTCCGAGCGACCGGGTCTGGATCACACTGGATGCCCTGCAACACGGCCTCGGCAGTCCGACGAGCGGCGCACCGATTCTCCCGCCGCACGACCTGCAGCCGCGGAGACACCGGTTCCGCTTCAGCCTCGGCTGACCGTTCACGGATCCGGCACTCGGTGGGTGCCCGTGGGGTCGACGCGGAACCGGAAGCCGTGGGGTGTGGTCCACTCGACGGTCCTGTAGTCCACGCGGCGCACGCTCCAGCCGCGGGCGTGGGTCTTTACCCGGTGACCGAACCGGCCCAGCGGTACGAGGTTCGTGGTGGAGGTCTGGCCTGGTGGTCCGAGTGGGTCGTACGGGCGGAGGTGGTCGAGGTCCACAGAACGGGTTGTCTCGCGAGTGCCGAATGGGAACAGCTCGACGGGATGCGTGAGCTTGACTCGTTCGCGGATTCTGTTGGGGATCTCGTAGGCGTTGACGCTGACGGCGTCGTTGAGGTCGATGACGGGCTTCACGGTGTACGGTCCGTGGCCGACGAGTTCTGTAAGCTGGCTGGCCAGCAGCGGGCCGATGGTTTCGGCGCGGAGGACTCCGGTGCCGGTGGCGAGGGTGTGGTCGGTGAGGTGCACGTAGATCTCGGTCTGCCCCGGACGCACCTGTCCGGTGTTGGTGGGATTGGTGTAGGCGTCATGTTTGATCTGCGCTAGCCGCGTATGCAGCTCGCGCAGGGCACCGTCGTCCAGCGGTTGGCCATCGTCGGTGCCGACGTCCTGGTGGGTAGCAGGCGGTTGGCCGGAACCGAACGGCCCGAGCGGGTCGGAGAGGTCGAGCGCCTCGGCATGGCGGATGTCGAGCGGCCCGGGCAGCTCGCCGCCACTCAGGTCGGGTGCGTCGCAATCGACCGCGTCGTCCGACCCGGGCTCGTCGTCGTGGCCCCTGGTCCAATCGTCCAGTAGATCCTCGTCACGCCGATCGATGCGAGGCCGCACATTCCACTCGTCCCCCGCGTCTCCTGCGTTCTCTGCGTTCGCCGGGGTCCCAGGGCTGCCCGCGTGGGCCAGGTTGGGCGCAGGGTGCGGGTTGGCTGCAGCGTCTGTGGTGGCGGGGGCGGGCTTGAGGTCGGCGGGAGCGGGATCGGTGGGGGTGACGTTGGGGTGGCGGCTGGCTTGGGTGAGGAGTTCTTGGGTGTAGAGGGGGTCGGAGATGATGCCGACGGCTTCGGCGCGGCGGTGTTGGAGGGCGCGGGGGTCGCCGAAGATCTTCAGGGCGTCGGCGATCGCGTTGAGGGTGGCGTTGTTGCGGGCGACCGCGCCGGAGGATGCCTTGATGTACATGGTCCTGGTGCCGTGCTCGTCGGTTTCGCCGACGAACACACCGCGTTCCCGCGCCTTCTCGTCGGCCTCGGCCCTGGCGAGGTCAGGAGCGACGTGGAACTTGGCGGCTTTGATGATCTTCTCCAGCCGGTACGGCGAGATCGTGTCGATCACTGCCGCGACCCGTCGGTCGACGTAGGCCGCGGCCTCCTGGGACAGCTTTACGCAGGCGGCGACGAGCTGGCGGGCTTTCCACGGGGTCGCGTCGCCGGACAGGATCCGGGCCCAGGTGAACGGGAACCGGCGCCGGAGCGCCAGCGCGTCACCGAGCAGCCTGGCGCCCACCCCCGGCGAGACGCCGAGGACGGCGGCGAACTCGGCGATCGCGAACTCTGCGATCTCCGGGCAGCCGTCGCCGCCGAGAACAATCGCGCGTTCGCGGCCGTCGCACGATCGCCGGCCGGGCCGCACCGGGCAGACATCCGGGTGGAACCGGTCGGCGTAGGTCTGGGCATGTTCGAGCAGCTGCGCATCGAGGCGATTGGCCTCGGCGCGGTGCGCGGCGGCCGACTCCAGCAGGTCGGCCGTCGGCAACTCGGACAGATCACACTCGAACATGTGTTCGACCTTACAGCGATTCACCGCCACTCGCAAACCACCGAAGGCGGCGAATCCCGTTATCCACAAGGGAAAACATCACATCACGCCACATGCGAAAAGCAGGTATACACGCGGGTCAGCTGAAGCTGAGCCACGTTCCGGCAAGCGGCTGTTGGTCGACTCCCGGCTTGGACCAGTCGCAGACGCCGCCGGGGTAGATCGTCAGCAGCCGCTGCCAGTCGGCGTCGGTGAAACCCGGGTACTCCGAACGCACCGGCTCACGCAGCTTGCACTTGATCACGTCGGCTGCCACGCCCGCACCGGCCACCTCGCGGGGGAACGACGCGGACGGGAACAGCTTCTCGCAGCGCGAGGCAGGGTCCCGGTTCAGAGCCTGCGCTACGAAGCCAGTGGGAGTGCGGCAGCCTTCGACCAGCTCGGACGGCCGCGCCGCCACGATCTTGTCGATCCGCGGCCGGGACGTGGTGTCCGCGGTCAGTACGGTCAGCCAGCTGTCCATCGAGTCGATCGCGTGCTGCAGCAGTGGGCTCGCGGTGCTGAACAGTCCGTACGTCGCGTCCTCGAGCAGGCTCACCTGGTTGGCCGCCGTACCGTTCGCCTTCTGCAGCCGGGCGCGCATCGAGAACGTGTGGTACCGGACGTGGATGTCGCCGTACGACTGGGTGTCGTAGTACGCCCGGTAGTCGATGATCGGCACGTCCTTCAGCCCACCGCCACCGTTCGTCAGCCGCCCGGTCCGGTACGCCGTCCGCGTGGCCTGCGGATCCGCCACGGTACGGGACGGCACCAGGTTGGCGTCCGCGTCGAAGCCACCGATCGACGAGTTCAGGTCCAGGAACTGCGCGGGAGTGATGATGCCGGCCCGAAGCACCTTCAGCCCGTACTGCACGCCGACGTTGTCGAGCGGCCGCCGCGAGAACCCGGTCGACGGATCGGCGCCGTACGCGTTGATCGTGTGGTCGAAGACGTCGCAGCGAGCGCCTCGCGGGTTCGTCACGGGGTCGTAGCGCTGGGCAAGCGGAAGGTGGGAACAGTTCTGCCGCGGGTCGATCCGGGCGGCGCTCACCGCCATACTCGGCAGCGTCGCGTACGTCTGGAAGCCGGCCACCCGACGCTTCTGCTCCTGGGTCCACGGCACCGGCGACCGGTTGAAGTACGCGTCGAGCAGCCACGAGTCGCTGATGAACGAGACCGTGCCGAACCCGACCTCCGGGAACGAGCAGCCGACGATGATGCCGTCGAAGATGCCCGGGTAGTTGTCGGTGATCTGATGCGCCTGGTACGAGCCGCCGGAGCAGCCGAAGCCGATCGTGAAGTCCGGGCGTCCGTAGTGCTCGACGAACAGTTCCTTCGTCGTCATCGCGGACTCGGCCGCGGTCAGGTCGTTGCAGTTCTGCCCGAACACGTTCAGCGACGACGACATCAGCGCGTACCCGCGGCCGAGCAGGAACGCGTCCGTGACCCCACCGGTCGTCGAACCCGACCGGTACCAGCCGCCGGCGCATCCACCGCCGAGCGTGAAGATCGCCCGGCCGTTCCAGCTCGGCGAACGCCGCGTCGGGGTCGGTGCGGCCGAGCGCAGCGGGTCGTGCAGCATGCTGGTCTGGACGACGGCCCGGTTCGCGCTGCCGGTCTCCATCCGCACGATGAACGGATCACCAGAGTCCGTCTTCGCGAGATCCGCCGGGTACGCCGTCGCGCCTGCCGGCCACTTCGCGAACTGGCCCGCGGCGGTCCGGTAGAAGTAGTCGACCCGCGGCGCGACCGTGCAGTCCGCGTCCAGCGGAGCGCCGAGCGTGCTACCGATCACCGGGATCGTGAACTTGGCCGTCTCACACAGGAACGGCTGCTCGTGCGGCCCCGAGAACACCGGCCCCTGCCGCGGGTGGTTCCGCACCTCCAGCGTCGTACGCCGCCCGTCCGACTCGGCCCGGAGGAGGTTCGCACCGAGCCGCAGGTTCCCGACCAGTCCGGTCAGACCGTCGCCGTCGGCAGTGAACGCCGATGACACGTCGTTGCCGTTGAGAGTCACGCGAACCTGGTCATCCGGTGCGACGACATGCACGAGCGCGTCGCCGCCGGTCACCGTGTCCGGGCGGCCGGACAGGATCTCCAGCTTCACCTCCCGCGACGCCAGCGCCGGAACCGCGGGGAGAACCAGTGCACCGGCGAGCAGCGCGACGAGCAACCGAAGTGGTCGGGAACGGATCACGAGTCCTCCTAGTGGGCGGCCACCTCGTAGACGCGGGCGATGTCAGGGGTGGTTCCGGACGGGTCGGTGATCGTCAGCCGGATCTGGTCGAGAGCCGCGGATGTCACCGGCGTGGAGACCAGAGCGCGCGTGTTGGCGGTGTAACTGCCCAGCTGGACCCAGCCGGCGGAGGTGTGGCCCTCGACCTTGAACGCGGTCAGGACGGTGCCAGTGGCAACGTTCGGGTACCCGTACCCGCTGTAGACGTCCACCTGACTCACATCCTTGTAGGTCCCCAGATCCACTGTGAGTACCGGCGCCGTGTCGCCGACGGCCGACATCCAGCGTCCGCTGTCCGCACACGACCCGTCAACCGCTTTCGGCGCGCCCGAGTTCGCGTCGTACGTCGACGACGCGGTCACCGTCGCGCCCCGGGCCAGGTGACTCGAGCACGGCGACGTCGCCGGAGCACCGGCCAGCCAGTCGCGGACGAAGGCGCCCTGGTACTCACCGGACAGCAGGTTCCAGTTCTTGTCGAACATCACCGGCGCCCAGAAGTTGTCGAAGATCCATCCCATCCATCCGATCTGCGGACGCGCGTCCAGATACTGGCGGAGCGGGAGTCCCCAGCCGGACGTCGTACCGGCCGTGACCTGGTTCGCCGACGGTGACGGGTCCCAGCCGAACTCCGTGAGGACGACGGGCAGCGTCGCGGCCGCCGTACCGAACTTGGGATCGAGATTGGCCGCGGTCGCCGGACCCTGGTTCGGGTACAGGTGGTAGACGTACGCGATGTTGCCGCCGGTGATCGGGTCGGTCAGCGCGCCGTTCAGGCGGGTGCTCCAGGACGGGCTGCCCATCAGGATCACGTTCGACGCGACCGAGCGGATCGAGGTCACGACCGGCTGGATGTACGACTTCCAGGTGGCCCAGTTGTCCGGCGCGATCGGCTCGTTGAACACCTCGAACAACACGTTCGGGTTGTTCGCGTAGCGCGGCGCGATGAAGTCCCAGAACCCCTTCACGTCCGCCTGCGGTACGGCGCCGGCCGCGTCACCGTAGTTGCGCACCACGTGCAGGTCGATGATCACGTACAGACCCTTGGCCACCGCGTGGTCGACGTACGGCTTGATGTACGTCGCGTCGTAGGCGTTCAGGTCCTTGCCGATCGCCTCGGTGACGAGCAGGCGGAGGACCTTCGAGTTCCAGCCGTTCGAGACCGTCATGTCGATCAGGTCGTTGATCGGCTTGTTGTTGCAGTCGGTGCAGACGTCGTTCTGCTCGGGCGCGATGACGGAGACACCTTTGAGGGTGACGTTGGTGCCGGCGCTGTTCTTGATGCGATTGCCTTCGGTGTGCAGGGCGGGGAGGGCGGTGGTCTGCGCTGTTGCGTTCACCAGAGCGGTGCTTGACAACAGGAGCGCAGCGCACAGGGCGGCCAAAGACTTTCGGAGCACGGGTGGGTCCCTTCAGTCGCGATGGGTGCGGATCTCCTCGGGCCAGGCAATCCGGGTGCCCAGCGTGTCGGTGAGGAGGCGCTGGTAGTCGGCCAGATGGGTGGGATCGTTACGGACCTTGCGTGGTGACAGGCCTTCGGTCAGGCAGAAGCTGACCAGTGCGCCGACCGCCTCGCCGATACTCCATTCGACCGGGTGCAGGCGGTAACAACCGTTGGTGATGTGCGTGGTCCCGATGTTCTTGTTCGCCGGGAGCAGGTTGTCGACGCGGACCGGGATCAGCGCGCCGAGCGGGATCTGGAACGGGTACGCCTCGATGTCGACATAGCTCCGGCCGGCGGTCGAAGGATGCAGGTCGATCCGGTACCGCCCGAGCCCGACGCTGTCCGCGAACACCTCACTGCCCGCACCGTCAGGCCGCGCCTCGACACCGACATGCTGCTCGAGCACGGTGAACTCGGCCTGGATCCGGCGAGCTTCCCGGATGTACGGCGCCTTGGCCAGACCGTCCGCGGTACCGGTCACGTCCGGCCGCAAGCGCAGGCCGGGATAACCGCCCTCGGTCTGCATCCAGTACAGGAAGGACAACGACAGCTCGCGGCTCGCGGCCAACGCGTCCGAGGGATCCGGGAGGAGCGGCTGTTCCCAGTAGTCGAGCTGCGGCCAGTTCACCACCGTGACATCCGGGATCGCCTTGTCGACAAAGTTGCTACTGGCAAGGATCTGCCGGTACCGCCACAGCGAGAACGGAGCCCGCTGCGCAGGGTTCGCGTCGAGCAGCCGCCACTCCCGCTGCTCCAGCGTCACCGGTACGACGTCCGTCCAGGACAACTGCGATCCAGGCCAGAACGGCGCGACCGTGTCCCGCCAGTGCTCGTACGAGGCCGGCCGGTCGATCGTGTGGTCCTCCCCCGGCCGGTGCTCCAGCGCGAAACACCACGAGAACGCCTGCTGATCAAGGGGATTCGCGACGTCCGGCGCGTGCAGCTCTCCCGTCTCCGAGCGACCTTCCGCACCGATCACGTGCTCGACACCTCCCAGCTCGAGCAGATCGCCCAGCTCGGTCGCATCCACGACGTACGTCGCCGACACCGTCCGCTCGGCACCGGTCCTGAGATCCCGCAGCGTCACCGCCTCGATCTCGTCACCGGTCGTCGCCGCCGCGATCGGCTCGTGTTCGAGGTACACCACCAGTCGGCCGGACGCCTCCCACGGGGCGAGCATCTCCGCCAGGACGGCCGCGGCGACGCGGGGTTCGTGGCAGAAGCGGCTGACGACGCCGAGACCGGGATCGAGGAGCGGGTCAGCCGCGGCCTCGGGCGTCAGCGGGTAGTTGCGCCGGTAGTAGTCACGGATGCGACGGCGGAGTTCGGCGTACCCGCTGGCGGCGTACTGCTCGATCCACGGGTGCTCGTCCGGCGGCACAAGCTGGCTGGTCAGCTGACCGCCCAGCCAGTCGGTCGACTCGGTCAGTACGACGCGGCGCCCGAGCCGGACCGCGGTGAGCGCCGCGGCGACCCCGCCCAGTCCGCCGCCGACTACCAGAACATCAGTCTCCACCCGTTCACTCCTTCGGTCGGGGGTCGGCGACGGTTTCGCCGGCCACCAGGTCACAGGCCACCAACTGGCTGACGGGCTCCTCGTCCGGGTTCTCGACCCGAGCCACCAGGGCGTCGATCGCGATCCGGCCGATCTCCTTGCGCGGGATCACCAGGCAGTCCCAGCGGTGGCCGGGCTCGTCACCCGAGCCCTCCAGCACCGCCACCGAGACGTCCTCCGGAATGCTCAGCCCGCGCGCCGCCAGCCCGGACCTGAGGTGTTCGGCCAGCCCGATGTTCTCGGCGACGACCGCGGTCTCCGGTCCGGACGCCAGTTCGTCCAGCCACTCTTCGGTCAGCCCCGGCTCGCCGCGCAGCCCCGGCGAACGGTCGTGCAGACCGAGCCGTTCGACAGCGGCGCGGTAACCCGTCCGGCGATCGGCGTACGCCTCCTGGTCGATCCCCGAGTGCAGGTACGCGAGGTGCCGATGGCCGCGCTCGGCCAGCGACGCGACGATCCGGTCGGCGGCCGTCACGTAGTCCGGGACGATGCAGGGGATCTCCGCGCCGGGCACCTCGCGGCGGCCGATGTGGACGAACAGGTACCCGTCGTGCCAGAGCCGGGCCAGTTCCTCGCGATCGGTCGCGGCACCGAGCAGGACGGTCCCGTCGGCGAGGTTGAGCCGGTTGGTGCCGTCGCGGTAGATCCGGCGCCGGCCGTCACTCGTGCCGGTCGAGGTGAACAGCACGAGGTCGTACCCGATCTCCTCGGCGCGCTCCTCGATCCCGAGCAGGAACTCGAAGTAGAAGTCCTCGCGGGCGTGCGGGAACACGGCCTCGAAGGTGTGGACGCCGAGCAGCCGGTTGCGCTTGTTGCGCAGGTTCCGCGCGGCCGCGTTCGGTACGTACCCGAGCTCCTTGACCGCGGCCAGGATCCGGTCCCGGGTCTCCACCGGGATCCGGTCGACCTCCCCGCTCACCACCCGGGAGACAGCGGACTGGGAGACACCCGCGAGCCGGGCGACATCGGACTGTCGTGGTGCTTTCATTTCTTCTCCTGCAACCAGCAATGGGTCCAGCGGCCGTCGGTCAGTTCGGTCCGTGGCGGTGCTTGGGTACGGCAGATGTCCATCGCGACCGGGCAGCGCGGGTGGAACCGGCAGCCGCTCGGCGGGTCGATCAGGCTCGGTGGTTCGCCGAGGTCCTCGGCGTCGAAGAGGTTGTTCCGGTCACCGCGCTCGGGATCGGGGGACGAGTCGATCAGCAGCTGCGTGTACGGGTGCAGCGGGTCCGCGATCACGTCCTCCTTCGGGCCGCCTTCGACCATCCGGCCGGCGTACATCACGACGATGTCGTCACACAGGTAGCGCGCGCTCGCGATGTCGTGCGTGATGTACAGCAGCGCGAGGCCGTCCTCGGCGCGCAGCCGCTCGAGCAGGTTGAGCATCTCGAGCCGGATCGACACGTCCAGCATCGAGATCGGCTCGTCGCCGAGCAGCACCTTCGGCTCGACCGCCAGCGCCCGCGCGATCACGACCCGCTGGCGCTGCCCACCGGACAACTCGTGCGGGAACTTGTCGAGATACGACTCGGCCAGGCTGACCCGCTCGATCAACTCGACGACCTTCTCGTCGAGATCGGCCTTGGACCGTACGGCGTGATGCAGTTTGACCGCGCGCTCCAGGTTGTACCGCACCCGATGCAGCGGGTTCAGCGATCCGAACGGGTCCTGGAAGATCAGCTGTACGGCGCGGTAGTACTCGCGCGGCTTGCCCTGCACCGCCTCGCCGTGCAGCCGGATCTCACCGGACGTCGGCGCGTAGAAGCGCGCGAGCAGCCGGGCCAGCGTGGTCTTCCCACTGCCGCTCTCCCCGACCAGCGCGACGATCCGGCCCGGGAGCAGCGCCAGCGTCGCGTCCTCGACCGCGCGCACCGTCGACCGGCCGGCGGCGAAATGCTTCGAGACCGCCCGGGCCTCGAGAACGGGTTGGCTCATGATTGATCATCTCCCGACGGGTACAGACGGCAGGCGACGGCGTGGTCCTCGATCGTCACCAGGCCGGGTCGTTGCTGGTCGCAACCGTCGAACCGGTCCGGGCAGCGGGGATGGAACGCGCACCCCGGCGGCGGGTCGCGCAGGTCCGGCGGACTGCCCGGGATGCCGGTCAGCGTGCGCAGTTCCGAGCGGAGCGGCGGGAACGAGTCGCGCAGACCGCGCGTGTACGGGTGCCGGGGCTTCGTGTACAGGGACTCGGCGGTGCCGATCTCGACGATGCGGCCGCCGTACATGATCGCGATCCGGTCGGCGAGCTCCAGGAGCAGCGACAGGTCGTGCGTGACGAAGACGACCGCGAACCCCAGCTCTTTCCGGAGCCGTAGTACCTGCGCGAGGATCTGGCGTTGCATCACCACGTCGACGGCCGTCGTCGGCTCGTCCATCACCACCAGCTCGGGACCGCAGGCCAGTGCGAGCGCGATACTGGCGCGTTGACGCATACCGCCGGACAGCTCGTGCGGGTACGCGCGGACGCGGTCGGCCGAGATACCGACCATGCCGAGAAGTTCGGCCGCCCGGGCCCACGCAGCTTTGGAGTTCAGGGTTTTGTCATGGGTGCGCAGTACGTCGACGAACTGCGCGCCGACCCGCATCACCGGGTTGAGGGCATCCATCGCACTTTGCAGGACGATCGCGAGCGAGGTCCAGCGCAACTTCCTGAGCTGATCTGGGGCCAACCCGACCAGGTCGGTGCCGTGGAACTCGATCCGGCCGGCCGTGGTCACCGCAGGCGGCCGCTGGAGTCTGGTGAGCGCGGTGATCAGCGTCGACTTCCCCGACCCCGACTCCCCCGCCACGCCGAGGATCTCGCCGCGCCGCAGCTCGAACGACACGTCGTCGCACGCGCGAACGGGCCGATCGCCCGTCACGTACTCGACCGTCAGCCCTTCCACCGTCAGCACACTCATGCCTCCGCCACCTTTCGCGTCCGTACGACGACCGAACGGCGAGCCATGCGCAACTTCGGGTTCGACACCTCGTCGACGCCGAAGTTCACCAGCGTCGCCGCCGTACCGATCAGCGCGATACACAACCCGGGCGGTACGAACCACCACCAGAGCCCGCGCAGTACGGCGCTCTGCTGCTGCGCGGCCTGGATCATCGTGCCCCAGCTGATCGACCCGGAGTCCGTGATGCCGAGGAACGCGAGGCCGGCCTCGGCCATCACGCCGCCGATCATGCCGTGCAGGAACATCGCCGAGATCCATCCGGTCAGGTGCGGCAGGACCTCGCAGAAGATCAGCCGGCGATGCGGTTCGCCGACCATCCGCATCGCCAGCACGAAGTCACGGCTGCTCAGACTGAGCGCCTGCGCCCGCAGCGTCCGCGCGCCGCCGGACCAGCCGAACAGGCCGATGATCAGCGCGATCACGAACGGCCCGGTGCCCTGCACGTAACCCGCCACGATCAGGATCAGCGGGAGCACCGGCATCACCAGGAACAGGTTCGTGAGGAAGTTCAGGCCGTTGTCGACCGCGCCGCCGAAGTACCCGGCCGGTACGCCGACCAGGATCGCGATGAGCGTACCGATCACGGCGGCCAGGATCCCGACGAGCATCGACCCGCGGGCGCCGGCGATGGTCTGGGCGAGGACGTCCTGACCGAACTGGGTGGTGCCGAAGAGATGCTGAAAACTCGGGGCTTGCGAGATCGCCTGGATGTCGTTCGCCCGGGGATCCCCGCCGACCACTGGTCCGAAGACGGCCAGCAGGACGAAGAACGTCAGGATGGACAGACCGATCCGGACCTTCCAGCTCTTGAGCATGGTCACCCCCGCGCCCGGATCCGTGGATCGAGCAGGACGTACGCGAGATCGGCGACCAGGTTCGCGAGCAGGACCGCGAGCGTGATCAGCAGGAAGACGCCTTGCATCATCGGGTAGTCCCGTTTCTGGAGAGCCTCGTAGAGCAGGTAGCCGATGCCCGGGTAGCTGAACACGATCTCCGTGAGCAGCGCCCCGCCGACGACGCCGCCGAGCGCCATCGCGAATCCGGTGAAGCTCGGCAGCATCGCGTTCCGGGCGGCGTACCGGAACATCACCCGCCGCGGCGACAACCCTTTCGCCTGGGCGAGCAGAACGTAGTCCTCGCGAACCGTGGTGACGGTCATGTTCCGCATCCCGAGCAGCCAGCCGCCGAAGGCCGAGAACACGATCGTTGCTGCTGGCAACACCCCGTGATGGAGCACGCTGCCGGCGTACGCGAGGCTGAAGCCCTGCGGCAGGTCGGCGTCGTACCCGCCCGACAGCGGCGTCCAGCCGAGGACGAAACCGAACACCCAGAGGGCGAGGAGCGCGACCCAGAAGTACGGGACGCTGCTCAGGAACGTCGTGAACGGCGTGAGGATCGCGTCGAGACGGCTGCCCGCCTTCCAGCCCGCGACGACCCCGAGCAGGGTGCCGATCGCGAACGCGGTGACCGTCGTCGTACCGACGAGCAAGAGGGTCCACGGCAGGGCCTGCCAGACCAGGTCGGCGACCGGGACCGGGAAGTTGACCACGGAGACGCCGAGATCGCCGTGCGACAACTGGCGGAGGTAGTCGGCGAACTGCTGGGCCAGGTTGGCGTGCGGGTTGCCGAAGATCGCGCGGATCGACAGCAGTGTCTCGGCCGGCACCTGCTGGCCGCTGACACGCTCCAGCTCCTCGACGATCGCGGACGAGGGATCACCGGGCATCAACCGGGGCAGCAGGAAGTTGAGGCCGATCGCGGCGGCCGCGGCGGCCAGGTAGAAACCCAGCCGCCGGGCCAGGAACGCCCACCGCACAGTCAGCACAGTCAGCACAGTCAGCACGGTCAGCTCCCCCGGCGCTGAAGCTTCAGCATCGTCAGGATGGTGTCCGGCCCCATCCCGACGAACGGGATGTGGTCGAAGTTGTCCGGCGTCGGCCAGCCGGTCCAGCGGGTCGCGTTGATGTCGACGAAGTAGAAGTTGTTGTAGATCGGGCTGAACGGGGTCTTGTCGACGACGATCTTCTGCAGCTGCCGGCCGAGCGTCTTCAGCTCGTCGACGTTGTCGGTGCGCTGCATGGCGGCGATGATCTTGTCGGTCTCCGGGTCGTTCCACCGGCCCTGGTTCAGCGTGGCCGACTTGCCGACCGGGGTCAGGTACCGGCTGCTGAGGAAGCGGTAGACGCCGTACACCCCGGAGCCGCCGGTGGACGCGGCGACCAGGTCGAACTGGCCCAGGTTCTGCTTGTCGTAGTACCCGGCGCTCGGCTGGCCGGCGCCCTTCACCTGCAGCCCGAGCGTCTGCTTCCAGGTGTTGATCAGGATGTCGGCGTAGTTGCCCCAGCCCCAGTCGGCGTTGAACAGGATGCTCGGCTGGTACCGCTTGCCGTCCTTGACCAGCGCGCCGTTCTCGACCGTCCAGCCGCCCTTGGCCAGCTCGGCCTTCGCCGCGGTCGCGTCGACCTTCTGGACCTTGCCCTTGTACGCCGGGTCGAGCCAATCCGCGAACAGCTGCTCGGACAGACCGGTCGGCCCCGCCTCGGTTCCGGGGCGCTGCAGCGTGGTGACGACCGCCGTACGGTCGATCGTGAGGGCGAGCGCACGTCGTACATGGACGTCGTCGAACGGTGCCTTCGCGGTGTTGAAGAGCACGGACATCGCGCCGCCGTTGGAGTAGAGCTGGTACAGGTGCTTGTCCGGGTCCTTGGCGACGTACTCCTTCTCACCGTTCGGCCAGCTCGCCGACGCCCAGTCGATATCGCCCTTCAGCAGTTGGGCTTTCAGCGCGTCGGCGCTGGTCGGGATGATCTTGTACGTCGTCATCGGGAGCTTGCCGCCCCAGTAGTCGGAGCGGGCCTGCAGGGTGATCTGCTGCGGCTTGAACTCCTGCACCGTGAACGGTCCGGTGCCGATCGGATCCGGGTTCGTCCAGGTGTTCAGGTTCTGGCTCGACCAGACGTGCTTCGGGACCATCGGGAGCAGGATGTTCGCGAACTGGTTCAGGGTCGCGTACGACGGCTCGGCGAACACGACCTTCACGGTGGTGGCGTCGACCTTCGCGACCGACTTGTAGGTGATACCCGCGATGCTGAAGTCCGGCTTCTCGATCGGGAGACCGAGCGAGTAGACGACATCGTCCGCGGTGAACTTCTGCCCGTCCGACCAGGTGACATCGCCGCGCAGCTTGATGGTCAGCGCCTTGCCCTGGTCCGAGAACGCCCAGCTCTGCGCGAGCCACGGCTTCACGACACCGCCGTCGCCGTAGTCGACCCGCATCAGCGGCTCGTACACGAGCTCCATGTTCGGCGCCTTGTCCGTCGCCGGGCCCATCACGTTGTAGTTGCGGACGAACGTCGTACCGCCGTCGGTCTTGCCGTAGACGACCGCCGCACCTGCGTTGGTGGCCGGCGTCTTCGCGGGGCCTGAACACCCGGCCAGCACCAGCGCACCAACCACTACCAAGACCCGCCACCGACTGCGCATATCCCTCACCCCAGAACTAGAGCGGCTGCACGTTCATACGTATGAGCATTCATATATGAGCTATTTGATCGATGCTCTTACGTATGCGCAGGAACCTACGAACGTTACGCGCGCATGTCAAGACCGTGAAGCCGGCGAGCTATTCGTAAGCCTCGATCGCCCGTACCTCGACGTCCGGAACACCCTCCGCCCGCCGGATGTAAACGAACCGAACCCCCTCGAGCGGCACCTCGACAGAATCCGTCCGCTCCAGGCTCACCGGGTCCACAACCGCAGCCTGCACCGAGTCGAACGGCAGGTCGTTCGAGGTCAACCGAATCATCGGAAGCGCGCCGTCGCGGTCCGGCAGGTGTACGGCGATCCAACTCGCCCCGACGTACGAGTCCACGTCGATGTCGTACTTCACGAGCGGGTGCTCGCCGTCGATCCGACCGGTCTCGATCTCGATCGGCGATCGCACGATCGAGTCGAACATCGCCCAGGCCACCCGCTCCCAATCCGGGTGCTGGTACGCGTCGTGCCACGGCATGACCAGGCGGTCTGCGATCGGGACGAAAGCACGCAGCCCGTCGCGGAAGGTCAGCACGAGATCGTGCACCGAGCAGCGAAGTACGTCCTCATCCACCAGCACAGTGTGCCCGTCCGGAGTCTGTCTCAGCGACGACAATTCGTGGGTGGTTCGGTCGGCTCGGCACGGGACTGGATATCCCCTCGTGTTGGGGGTTCTCCCCTCGCACACCAACAGAGAACCCCCAAGCCGAGGGGATATCCGTCTCTGTGGGTTAGAGCGTGGGCGAGGTGGAGCCGGGGCAGTGTGCCTGGCTCAGCGGGGGTCGGCGACGACTATCTGTGGGTGGCGGCCGGCGATCGTGATGTTGTGTTGGGCGTGGATCGTCCAGTTGGTGGTCAGGTGTGAGGTCTGGTGGTGGTTGAGGATGGTGATGAGGAGGCCGTTGGGGTGGAGGGACTGGCGCCAGCGGCGGGTGTACGGCGTCAAGTCGCCGATGGGGAGCCGGACGTCCCAGGGCGGGTTGGTGATGATGCGGTCTGCGGGAACGCTCAGCTGACGCGCATCGCCGACGCACCAACTGACCGAGGTTCGGGATCCGTTCGTGCGGGCGGCCTCGATCGCCGCGGGATCACGGTCGAGGCCGACGTACGTCGCGGTCGGTGCGAGTAGGTGTGCTTCGAGGAGGAGGGTGCCGGCGCCGCAGAACGGATCGACGACGTCGTGCCCAGGCGCGATCGCCGCGAGCCGGGCCATCGCCGCGGCTACGGGTGGGTGGAGGCTTCCTCGGACCGTGTGTTGGCGCCACTCCCGGCGATGGAGGGGTACGGCGTACGGGCGTAGGCCTAGCCACATCGTCTTGCCGTCCAGGACGACTCGCCACTCGGAGCGCTCCTCGGGTGGGGTGATGCCGTGGCGGCGTGAGTGGTAGCGGCCGCCGGTCAGGTGGGACAACCGCTCCCCTACCAGGTCCTCGACGTCGTAGCGGTTGAAGTTCCGCACTCCGACACAGGACGCCGACACAGCGAACGCGCCGCGATCAGCCGGCGACTCCAGCCCCCGGCGAAGCGCGTCGGACGCACCGGTCAGCGCGGCCTTCGTACAGCCAGGATCCGCAATCGCGGCGTACACAACGAACAAGTCGTCCGCCAGCCGTGGCGGCGACTCCGTGATCGACTCGGTCGCGGGCTCGACGACAAGCTGTCGCTTGCCGACCTCGACGACCCGATGCCCTGCGACGGCCAACTCCTCGGCCGCCAGGTGCTCCAACCCCGTGACGGTCCGCACCAGCACCAACTGCATGGAGAATCTCCCGGATAGCACCCGGGAACAACCAACCGGTCACTCCCGCATCGCTGACCGCGGGAAACCTCGAACAGGCCAGCGGAAGCTAGCCGACGCGGAAGAAGTATGTCTCCATGGGCGGAGATCCTGGCACACGGACGGCGAATCACCCACCGAATTTCGGTCGTGGCCTTGAGTAATGAACTCGCCTGGTTTTAATCTCGGGTCCCCCGCCCCGGAGGTTGCTCGTGCCCAGACAGCTGTCCTGGATCGCCCAGCGAGCGGTGCTCGTCGCCGCTCTGCTTCTCGGACTCTCCCCGATCGCTCCCACGCAGGCGACCGCCGCCGCTCCGGCTGTGCTGGCCCAGCCGGCGTCGCGCGGTGCCGAGGTCGTCGCGGTCAAGCAGGTCGCGGACCGGCTGACCGATTTGACCGTGCGGTCGCAGGCGCTCGGCGGCCGCACCGTCATCGTCCGGCTGCTCACGCCGGACGGCTGGAATCCGGCGGACCGGCGTCAGCACTGGCCGACGTTCTGGCTGCTGCACGGCTGCTGCGGGGACTACACGTCCTGGTCCGGCACCGACATCGCGCAGATCCCGAGCCTGCGCAAGGTCCTCGTCGTGATGCCCGAGGCCGGCTGGAACGGCTGGTACAGCGACTGGTGGAACTACGGCGCCGGCGGCAACCCGGCCTGGGAGACGTTCCACACCGTCGAACTGGCGCACCTCCTGGAACACGGCTGGGGCGCGAGCTCGAACCGCGTCGTGGCCGGCCTCTCCATGGGCGGCCAGGGAGCACTGCTGTACGCCGCACGCCATCCCGGCATGTTCCGCGCGGCCGCGGCGTACTCCGGCTCCGCGCATCCGCTGCTGAACGACGAGTCGATCAACCGGATCAAGGGATTCTTCGCCGGGCAGGGCAATGACCCGCTCCGGGTCTGGGGCGACCCGGTCGCGCAGCGCCGGATCTGGGAGGCGCACGACCCGTACTACCTGGCGCACCGGCTCAAGTCGCTGCCCGTCTACCTCTCCTGTGGCGACGGCACCGCCGGGCCGTTCGACCCGCCAGGAAAGACAGACGCGTTGGAGGCCGACTTCAACCGCCAGAACCAGGCCCTCGCGGCCCGCCTGCAGCAGGTCGGCGCGAAACACCTGACGACCAACTTCTACGGACCGGGCACGCACGGCTGGGCCTACTGGCAGCGCGAGCTGCACACCTCTCTACCGATGCTGCTGACGGCGCTTCAGAGGTAGGTCTGGGTGCTCGGCGGAGCCGACTCCATCCAGGCCAGGACGCCGGTGAGGGCTTCTTCGGTCATCGCGAAGTGGACGGTGCGGTCGCGGAGATCGGCGTCGACGATGACGTGGCCGGCGTACGTCACCAAGGGCTCGTTACCCATCGGGCGGCGGGTGCTGATGCCTTCGAGCTGGCGGCGGTTGACGACGAGTTTCGGCCACCAGGCGAGGCTGAAGACGCGGAACCACTGCAGCTCGTCGCCGACGTACCGGGCCAGGCCGAGAGCCCAGCCGCGGCCGTGCTCCTTCTGCGCGAGCTGCAGGCTGCAATCAAAAGTTCCGCCGTCCCTGGACAACCAGCGACGGCGGAACGCGACAAGAACGATGAACAGTACGGCGGCAAGCAGACAGACCCCGACGACATCGAGGACTACCCTCATACCTTTGCCGACCCCATTTCCGGTGCCCGTGTTTCGGTACTACCCCGGGCACCCCGGAGAACCGTACTGCTACTGACGATATTCGATTATGGCAGGTGGGTTCAGGACGTCTGCTCGGCGGCCCGGACCCGCGCCTCGGCGAGTCGCAGTTCGTCGGCGTCGACAGTGCTGTCGGTGCCGGTCGCCAGCGCCTGATCGAGCTCGCGACGCGCCTCTTCGAGGTCGATGTCGTGACCCATCTCGGCGTTCTCGGCCAGGATCGAGACCCGGTCGTTCGCCACCGAGATGAACCCGTCCGGCGCGGCCGCGACGAAGTACTCGTCGTCGACGGTCCGCACCTGGACGGTGCCGCCCTGCAACAGGCCCAGCAACGGCGCGTGGCCGGGCAGGATACCGACGTCACCGTCGGTGGTGCGGGCGATGACGATCCTCGCCTGCCCCTGCCAGACCGTCCGCTCCGCCGCGACGAGGGCTACCTCGAGGTGCTTCGCGGATTCATCGGCCATCTCAGTTTTCCTTCTGCAGCTCGGCCCACTTGCGCTCGACGTCGTCGAGCGAACCGACGTTGAAGAACGCCTGCTCGGCGATGTGGTCGCACTCGCCGTCGGCGATCTTCTTGAACGACTCGATGGTGTCCTTCAGGGGCACCGTCGAACCCGGGATGTTGGTGAACTTCTCCGCCATGTAGGTGTTCTGCGAGAGGAACTGCTCGATCCGGCGCGCCCGCGCGACGGTGATCTTGTCCTCTTCGGAGAGCTCGTCGACACCGAGGATCGCGATGATGTCCTGCAGTTCCTTGTTCTTCTGCAGGATCTGCTTCACCCGGACGGCCACGTCGTAGTGCTCCTGGCCGATGTACTGCGGGTCGAGGATCCGCGACGTCGAGGTCAGCGGGTCGACGGCCGGGTACAGACCACGCGACGCGATGTCACGGGAGAGCTCGGTGGTCGCGTCGAGGTGGGCGAACGTGGTCGCCGGCGCGGGGTCGGTGTAGTCGTCCGCGGGCACGTAGATCGCCTGCATCGAGGTGATCGAGTGACCCCGGGTCGACGTGATCCGCTCCTGCAGCACGCCCATCTCGTCGGCCAGGTTCGGCTGGTACCCCACGGCCGACGGCATCCGGCCGAGCAGCGTGGAGACCTCGGAACCGGCCTGGGTGAACCGGAAGATGTTGTCGATGAAGAGCAGTACGTCCTGCTCCTTCACGTCGCGGAAGTACTCCGCCATCGTGAGGGCCGACAGGGCGACGCGCAGCCGGGTGCCCGGCGGCTCGTCCATCTGGCCGAACACCAGCGCGGTGTCCTTGAAGACGCCGGCCTCGTCCATCTCGGTGATCAGGTCGTTGCCCTCACGGGTCCGCTCCCCGACGCCGGCGAACACCGACGTACCACCGAAGTTGTGCGCGATCCGGTAGATCATCTCCTGGATCAGAACGGTCTTGCCGACACCCGCACCGCCGAACAGGCCGATCTTTCCACCCTGCACGTACGGCGTGAGCAGGTCGAGCACCTTGATACCGGTCTCGAGCATCTCGGTCTTGGACTCGAGCTGGTCGAAGGCCGGCGCCTTGCGGTGGATCGGCCAGCGCTCGGTGATCTCGAACTCGGACTCGTCCTGGTTCAGGCACTTGCCGGTCACGGACCAGACGCGGCCCTTGGTGACGTCGCCGACGGGCACGGAGATCGCCGCGCCGGTGTCCCGCACCTCGGCGCCGCGGACCAGGCCGTCGGTCGGCTTCATCGAGATCGCCCGGACGATGTTGTCGCCGACGTGCAGCGCCACCTCGAGGGTGATCGTCTGGGTGTTGCCGCCCATGGTGATGTCCACCTCGAGCGCGTTGTACATGTCCGGCATCGCGTCCGCAGGGAACTCGACGTCGACGACCGGGCCGATCACCCGGGCGACGCGACCGATGCCGGTGGCACCCGCCTCGTTGTTCTTCTCGGTAACCGTGGCAGTCATCTCTCTCACTCGCTCCCGGCGTTCGCGTCGGCCAGCGCGCTGGCGCCACCGACGATCTCGCTGATTTCCTGGGTAATTTGGGCCTGGCGGGCCTGGTTCAGGTCCCGCGTGAGCTTCTCGATCAGGTCCTGCGCGTTGTCCGTGGCCGACTTCATCGCCCGCTGGCGGTTGGCCAGCTCCGACGCCGCCGCCTGCAGCATGCAGAAGTGGATGCGGCTGGCGACGTACTTCGGCAGCAGTCCGTCGAGCACCTCTTCGGCCGACGGCTCGAACTCGTACAGCGGCAGTACGTCGTCGGCGGCCGGTGCCTCCTCGCCCTCGACGACCTCCAGCGGCAGCAGGCGGATCACGTCCGTGCGCTGGGTGAGCATCGACACGAACCGGGTGAAGACGATGTGGATCTCGTCCACGCCGCCCTCCTCGGTCGGGGTCAGGAAGGCCTCGATCAGTGCGTCGGCGACCTCCCGCGCCTGGGCGAAGCTCGGGTTGTCGGACTCACCGGCCCACGACTGCGCGATCTCGCGCTGCCGGAAGGCGTAGTACGCGATGCCCTTACGGCCGGTGATGTACGGGACGATCTGCTTCTCTTCTTCGCGGAGCAGCTGGTTCAGCCGCTCCCCTTCGCGGATCACGTTGGCCGAGTACGCACCGGCCTGACCGCGGTCGGAGGTGATCAGCAGCACCGCGGCTCGGCGCGGGTTCTCCTTCTCGGTGGTCAGCGGGTGGTCGACGTTCGAGAACGTCGCCACCGCCGACACGGCGCGGGTGAGCTCACGCGCGTACGGACCGGCCGCCTGGGCGCGCTGTTGCGCCTTGACGATCCGGGACGCCGCGATGAGCTCCATCGCCCGGGTGAGCTTCTTGATCGTCGAGACCGAGGCCTTCCGATCACGAAGCTCCCGCAGATTGGCCGGCATCGGTCAGCCCCGCTTCTGCTTGACGATCTGCTCCTGCTCCACATCGCCCTCGTCCATCGCCTCGGCTTCCGCCTCGGTGCCGAGCAGCGTGCCCTCGGAGGTCTGGAACGTCGGCTTGAACGCGTTCAGCGCGTCCGTGACGGCCTGTGCCTCGTCGTCGCCGAACAGCCCGGACTCACGGATCGCGTCGAGCACCTTGTGGTCGCGGCGCAGGTAGTCCAGGAAGTCCCGCTCGAAGCGGAGCACGTCGTTCACCGGTACCTCGTCGAAGTGGCCCTTGGTACCGGCCCAGATCGAGACGATCTGGTCCTCGACCGGGTACGGCGAGTACTGCGGCTGACGGAGCAGCTGCACCAGGCGCCGGCCGCGGTCGAGCTGCCGCCGCGAGGTGGCGTCCAGGTCGGACGCGAACATCGCGAAGGCCTCCATCGCGCGGAACTGCGCCAGGTCGATCTTCAGCGAGCCGGACACGTTCTTCATGCCCTTGACCTGCGCGGCGCCGCCGACCCGGGAGACCGAGATACCGACGTCGATGGCCGGGCGGATGTTGGCGTTGAACAGGTCGGACTGCAGGAAGATCTGGCCGTCGGTGATCGAGATGACGTTGGTCGGGATGAACGCCGACACGTCGTTGGCCTTGGTCTCGATGATCGGCAGACCGGTCATCGAGCCGCCGCCGAGCTCCTTGGACAGCTTCGCGCAGCGCTCGAGCAGCCGGCTGTGCAGGTAGAAGACGTCACCCGGGTACGCCTCGCGGCCCGGCGGGCGGCGCAGCAGCAGCGACATCGAGCGGTAGGCCTCGGCCTGCTTGGTCAGGTCGTCGAACACGATCAGCACGTGCTTGCCCTGGTACATCCAGTGCTGGCCGATCGCCGAGCCGGTGTACGGCGCGACGTACTTGAAGCCGGCCGGGTCGGACGCCGGGGAGGCGATGATGGTGGTGTACTCCATCGCGCCGGCCTCTTCGAGCGCACCGCGGACCGACGCGATCGTCGAGCCCTTCTGGCCGATGGCGACATAGATGCAGCGGACCTGCTTGTTCGGGTCGCCGGACTCCCAGTTCGCCTTCTGGTTGATGATCGTGTCGACCGCGATCGCCGTCTTACCGGTCTTGCGGTCGCCGATGATCAGCTCGCGCTGGCCGCGGCCGATCGGGATCATGCCGTCGATCGCCTTGATGCCGGTCTGCAGCGGCTCCCGGACCTCCTGGCGATCCATCACGCCGGCGGCCTGGAGTTCGAGCGCGCGGTCGCCCTCGAGGCCCTGGATCTCGCCGAGGCCGTCGATCGGCTTGCCCAGCGGGTCGACGACCCGGCCGAGGTAGCCCTCGCCGACCGGCACCGACAGCACCTGACCGGTCCGGCGGACCTGCTGGCCCTCCTCGATCCCGTCGAACTCACCGAGGACGACGACGCCGATGTCGCGGACGTCGAGGTTCAGCGCGATCCCCCGGGTGCCGTCCTCGAACTCGAGCAGCTCGTTGGTCATCACCGAGGGCAGCCCCTCGACGTGCGCGATGCCGTCACCCGCGTCGACCACGGTGCCGACCTCTTCGGCGGCGGTGTCGGCCGGTTGGTACTCGGTGACGAACCGATCCAGGGCGTCCCGGATCTCCTCCGGCCTGATCGTGAGCTCAGCCATTGTGTTTCCTGCTTCCTTGACCCTTGCTGGCCTGTTGTGGCTCTAAGAGGCTTTCCCGACCCTTAGCGCCGCTGTATGTCGTTAAGGGGGTTCAGCCCGCGATGCGCCGTTGCGCGTCGTCGAGCCTGGCCGCGATGGTTCCGTCGATCACTTCGTCGCCGATGTCCACCCGGACGCCGCCGACCACATTCGGGTCGACGATCACGTTCAGCTGGATGTCCCGGCCGTACTGCCGTCCGAGTGCCGTAGCGAGCCGGGTGCGTTCCGCCTCGGTCAGGTCGGTGGCCACCCGCACGGTCGCGATGCTCGCGTTCCGCCGGGCCGCCGCGGCGACCTGGTAGGACCGCATCGACGCCGCGAAGGATCGGCCCCGGCCGTCGACGGCCCGCTCGGCCAGCCGCACCGTGGTGGCGTCGGCCTTGCCCTGCAGCAGCCCGCGGATCAGCTCCTGCCGGTGCTCGGCCGGGATGCCCCGGTCGCCCAGCTTCTCGGCCAGGGCGCGCTCGGCGGAGACCACCCGGTCCAGCCGGAACAGCTCGTCCTCGAGCTCGTCCAGCTTCCGCCGGCTGTCGGCGTAGGCCACCTCGGCCTCGACACTGAGCTGCTCGAGGGCGTTGCCCAGGTCCCGGCCGCTGACCCAGCGGCCGGACACCGCGGCGGACAGGATCTCCAACGCCTGGGCGGAGATCTTGCCGCCGAACAGCTGCTCGGCCAGTGCGGACTTGGTCGCGGCCGGCCGCGCCGGGTCGGTCAGGGCGCGCCGGAGCGCGCCGCTGCCGTCCAGCAGCTTGGCGATCGAGAACAGCTCGCTCCCCAGGCCCTCGGCCGGGGTCGCACCCGCCAGGGCCTGCTCGGCCCGGGCGAGTGACTCGTTCGACGCGCCGCGCATCAGCCGTCCGTTCCGACAGCCTGACGAGCGGACTCCGAGGTTTCCAGCTCCGCCAGGAACCGCTCGACGGTCCGGCGCTGCCGGGCCTCGTCCTCGAGCGACTCGCCGACGATCCGGCCGGCCAGCGTGGTCGCCATCGTGCCGACCTCGCCGCGCAGCGAGGCGACCGCCTGCGCCCGCTCGGCGTCGATCTGCGCGCGGGCGTGGGTGACGATCCGCTCGGCCTCGGCGTTCGCCTGCTCGCGCATCTCCGCGATGATCTGGGCACCCTGCTCGCGGGCGTCCTCGCGGATCTTCGCAGCTTCCTGCCGGGCCTCGGCCAGCTGCGCGTTGTACTTGTCCAAAGCGGCCTTCGCCTCGGCCTGGGCCTGCTTGGCCTCGTTCATCCCGCCTTCGATCGCCGCGGTCCGATCGGCGTACGCCTTCTCGAACTTGGGTACGACGACCTTGGCGAAGGCGATGGCCAAGAGGACCAGGAAGACGAAGCCGAAGATGATCTCAGCCGTGTGCGGCAGCAGCGGGCTCGGCGCCTCGTCCGCGGCCTCGGTCAGCGGCAGAACTAACGTCAGCATGTCTGGGTCCTGTCAGTCAGGGGGAAGGGGTCAGCCCTTGAACACGAAGGCGAGGGCGATACCGATGATCGCGAGCACCTCGGTGACGCCGAAGCCGATCCACGCGATCGACTGCAGCTTGCTCTGAGCCTCGGGCTGACGCGCCGTGCCGTTGATCACGGCGGCGAAGATCAGGCCGACGCCAACACCCGGGCCGATGGCAGCGAGGCCGTAGCCCAGAACGGCGATGTCACCGGTGATTGCGAGAGCCATGTTGCTCACCATTGCGGTGTTTCCTTTCAGTACGGATAGCGGCTATCCGGGATTCCGTTACTACCGGTCTAGGGGTACTGCGGGGTGGTACGGGTCAGTGCTCGTCGGCGATCGCGCTGCCGATGTACTGCGCGGTCAGGACCACGAAGATGTAGGCCTGGATGCACTGCACGAACAGCTCCAGCCCGGCGATCGCCAGCGCCATCAGCAGCGTGATGATGCCGACGCCGCCGATCGCGATGCTGCCGGAGTGCAGGATCATGTATTCGCCGCCGAGCACGAAGACCAGCAGCAGGATGTGGCCGGCGAACATGTTCGCGAACAGCCGCAGGCTCAGCGAGATCGGCCGGACCAGGATGTTCGAGATGAACTCGATCGGGATCATCAGCGGCATCAGCCAGACCGGCACGCCGGCCGGCATGGTCTGGTGCTTGAAGTAGCCCCACAGGCCCTTCTTCTTGATGCCGACCGCGTTGTAGATGACCCAGCTCATGACCGCGGCCACGTACGCCCAGCCGATGTGGCTGAAGGTCGGGAACTGGATCAGCGGGATCGTCGCCGCGACGTTGTTCAGCAGGATGAAGAAGAACAGGCCGCACAGGTAGGGCACGAACTTCATGTAGTCCGCGCTGCCGATCGCGTCCCGGGCGATGGAGTTGCGGACGAAGTTGTAGCCCAGTTCGCCGGCGAACTGCAGCTTGCTCGGCACGATCGCGGCCTTGCGCGACGCACCGTAGAAGAACCAGAGGATCACCACGACGGACAGCGCGGCCACCAGCACGGGCTTGGTGAACCAGTCGACACCGTGGATGATCGGAGTGGTCTCGAAGTTCTGTGGACCGGGTGGGGTGAACTCGGTCGGAACGCCGGCGGTCACCGGGTCTCCTCTCGCGTCGTGCTCAAGTCGGACGCCTGGAATTCAGGGGCAGGGCGGCTCAGGGCATGGCGGTCAACAACGTCAGACCCGGTAGGGATCCGATCCATCGCAGGCTTCGTCAGGACCGCGACCCGTACCGGAAGTGCAACATCAAGATGCTGAGGCCGGCACCGAGGACGATGCCCACCGGAAGCAAGAACTGGGTGCCGAAGAGGCGATCCAACCCGAACCCGATGGCCCCGTAGACGAGGACACCGCCGATCAAGTAGGACAGGACCCGCCAGCCGTCGCCCGAATTGGGGGGTGATGGCTTCGGATCCTTGTGCTCGCTCATTGGCACCCGAAACGTACCAGTTGGCAACAGAAGCGGTCACATCGGGCCCGCCAATCCCCGGCAGGGCAGGGGAATCGTTACGAAGGGTGCTCACGCCGTCACCTCTTTGTCGAGGTCGTAGATCGGCACCCGGAGCCGGGACCAGGCCCAGATCTCGCCGGCCATCCAGCCCATCACGACGACCATCGCGACCAGGCCGAGCACGGTCAGATTCACGTGCCTGGCCAGGCCGTCCGAGTTCAGCGCGAGCGCGAGCAGACCGCCGAAGATCGCGATCCGGCCGGTGTACGACGCCATCGCGACGGCGAGCTGCATGGTCGGGGACGTCTTGCGCGAAAGGTGCAGCGCGAGCAGGCCGGCGCCGGAGAACACGACGACCGTCAGCAGTCCCAGCAGCGCACCCAGGAGGCCGGGAACACCGGCGGCGACCGTGGACACGGCGGCGGCGTTCACACCGACGACCAGTGCGGCGACCAGAGCGCCACGCAACATCGCCAACGCCGGGTGCTTGGTCGCTTGTCCGGCGATTTTCGGGCTGTGAGCCGTAGGAGCCATCTGGTGGTTCCGTCCTGCTGGCGTGCTGGTCTCGCGGCCAGCTCGTCGGGTGGGCGGGGTCAGGGGTGTCGCTGTTCTTTGCTGGTGCTTGTGAAAACTAGCACAAAGTCTGCATGGTCAGCAAAACGAGGTCCCTGCCGCTGTACAGGCACACCTTATCGGTAGGCCACACCGGCGAGTGGTCTGGTCCCTCTCAGCGGATACTCAGACTTTGGCGAGCGGTTTCCCGGTTCGTCGCGGGAGGCCCGTCGTGAGCAGCACGGCGGTGACCGCGACGGCCAGTACGACGAGGGCGGTCCACCAGGTCAGGAGGAGGCCGAGGACCACCACGCCGTACGCGATCAAGGCCGTCCACAGGTACATCAGCAGGACGGCCCGGCGATGCGAGTGACCGCGTTGCATCAACCGGTGGTGCAGGTGCTGCTTGTCCGCGGCGAACGGTGAACGGCCGGCCTTGGTACGGCGGACGTAGGCCATCGTCAGGTCCAGCGCGGGGATCGCGAGGATGGCGATCGGCAGCACCAGTGGGAGCAGCGCGGGCAGCAGGCTGGAGCCGCCGACCTCGTACGGGACCGCGTTCGGGTCCATCTGGCCGGTCAGGCTGATCGTCGACGCGGCCAGCATCAGGCCGATCAGCAGGGCGCCGGAGTCGCCCATGAAAACCCTTGCGGGGAAGAAGTTGTGCGGCAGGAAGCCGAGGCAGGCACCCGCCAGCGCGACCGTGATCAGGGTCGAGGTGGTGGCGCGGTCGAGGTTCTCGTGGACGTTCAGCAGGTACGAGTAGACGAAGAACGCGGTTGCGCCGATCGCGGTGACGCCGGCCGCGAGACCGTCCAGGCCGTCGACGAAGTTCACCGCGTTGCAGGACACCAGCAGGATGCCGGCGGTCAGGACGGCGAGCTGCGCGGGCGACGGGGAGATCACGCCGCCGGGCAGCGGGAGCCAGTACAACTGGATGCCTTGGACAACGAGTACGCCGACCGCGAGCACCTCGCCGGCCAGCTTGGTGATCGCGTCGAGTTCGTACAGGTCGTCGACGACGCCGACCGCGCAGATCACCACGCCGCCGACCAGGATCGCGCGGGCGTCGTGGGCGACCTGCAGGCTGTTGCCGAGGAACGGCAGGCTGGAGGCGACCGCGAAACCGGCGATCAGGCCGCCGAGGATGGACAGGCCGCCGAAGTACGGGATCGGCACCTTGTGCACGTCCCGGGCCCGGACCTTCGCGACCGCGCCGTACCGCAGCGCGATCTGCCGGGCCACGCCGGTCAGCAGAAAGGTCGTGGCCATCGCCACGAACAGGACCAGCAGGTACTCGCGCACTAGGTCATGTCTCCTGACTCCACGCCGTAGCGAGCAGGTGCTCGGCGCGGTAGCTCGGCGTGCGGGGGCGAAGGGTTAGATGCGGAGCATCTTGCCCTTTGCACTCGTGCGGCGAGATGCCGTGCCGAGTGCCGCGCAGTAGGCGTGGGGTCAGGAGTCATGACCTTGGTCCGCAGGCCTCACATCAGGATCGGTCTTGGTGTCGTCCTCCTTGGACGCCACAACCGCCTCCCCAGTTGCCTCCCCATCCACCGGCTTGTCCTCGGCGGGCTTGTCCTCGGCGGGCTTGTCCTCGGCGGGCTTGTCCTCGGCCGGCTGCTCGTCCGTCGGCTTGTCCTCGGCGGGCTTTTCGTCGGATTCGGCGGCTACGTCGGGGACTACTGCGCGGAGCTGGTCCACCGAGAGGGCGCCTACGCGGACCACTCGGGGGGTGTCGCCGGTGAGGTCGACGATGGTGGACGGCCGGCCGCCGGTTGCCTCGCCGCCGTCGAGGTACACGGCGACGGACTCACCCAGCTGCTCCTCGGCGTCGTACACGTCCAGCGCCGCCGGCTGCCCGGACTTGTTCGCGGAGCTGACCGCGAGCGGCCCGGTCCGCGACAGCAGCTCGCGGGTGTTCTCATGGTCCGGCACGCGCAGCGCGACCGTGCCCTGGGTGTCCCCCAGGTCCCACATCAGCGACGTCTGCGCATGGCAGATCACCGTCAGCGGCCCCGGCCAGAACTCCTCGCAGAGCTTGCGGCCGTTGTCCGGGATGTCGGTGGCGAGCGCGTCGAGCGACTCCACCACCGAGATCAGCACCGGCGGCGGCATGTCCCGGCCGCGGCCCTTGGCGTCCAGCAGCCGCTGCACCGCGTCGGCCTTGAAGGCGTCGGCGGCCAGTCCGTACACGGTGTCGGTCGGCATCACGACCAGGTCACCGGCCTCGATGGCGTCCACCGCTGCGCGGTAGGCCGGTGCCAGTTCGTCCCCGGTGAAGTCGAAGCGCTCACTCACGGAGTGAATCGTGCCACTCACGCGCCCCCCGGCCCTAACCGGGTCGTTGCTGACAAACGATTGTCAACTTCCGCGCCGATCACCGCCCGCAATCTTTAGGATCCCCTCCATGACTGTGTCGCGTGAGTTCCTTGCCGGATTGCCGAAGGCAGAGTTGCATGTCCACCACGTCGGGTCGGCGTCGCCGCGGATCGTCGCCGAGCTCGCCGCCCGGCACCCCGGGTCGCCGGTGCCGGCCGATCCGGGACTGCTGACGGAGTACTTCAAGTTCAGCGACTTCGCCCACTTCATCGACATCTACCTGTCCGTCGTCGAGCTGATCAAGACGCCCGACGACGTCCGGCTGCTGACCTACGAGATCGCCCGCGAGATGGCCGAGCAGCAGAACCTGCGGTACGCCGAGCTGACCGTCACGCCGTACACCTCGGTGATCCGCGGGATCGCCGCCGAGGCGTTCTGCGAGGCGATCGAGGACGCGCGGGTCGCGGCCGAGAAGGAGTTCGGCCTGGTGCTGCGGTGGATCTTCGACATCTCCGGTGAGGCAGGGCTTCCGGCCGCCGACGAGACGTTGCGGATCGCGACCGAGATTCGTCCGGAGGGCCTGGTCGGGTTCGGGCTCGGCGGGCCGGAGATCGGCGTACCGCGGCCGCAGTTCCAGCCGCACTTCGAGGCGGCGGTCGCGGCCGGGCTGCGCAGCGTGCCGCACGCGGGTGAGACGACCGGTCCGGAGACGATCTGGGACGCGGTGCGGCTGCTGAAGGCCGAGCGGATCGGCCACGGTACGTCGACGATGCAGGACCCGGCGCTGGTCGACTACCTCGGCGAGCACCGGATCCCGCTGGAGGTCAGCCCGACGTCCAACATCGCCACCCGCGCGGTCGCGTCGTACGACGTCCACCCGCTGCGCGCGATGGTCGACGCCGGCCTGGTCGTCACGATCAACTCCGACGACCCGCCGATGTTCGGCACCGACCTCACCAACGAGTACGCCGTCGCAGCACGGCTGCTCGACCTGGACGAGGCCGGCGTCGGCGAACTGGCCAAGACCGCGGTCCGGGCGTCGTTCGCCGAGGACTCGGTGAAATCAGCCCTGTTGTCCGAGATCGACAGTTATCTAGGTGTGAACGCGGGGTAGCTGACAGACTGTCGTCTGTGACTGAGGACCTGCGGCTCGACCTGCTCGGTCCTCTGCGCGGCTGGTCGGGCGAGCGCAGGCTCGAGCTCGGTCCGTTGCGCCAGCAGGCCTTCCTGGCGGTGCTGGCGCTCCGGGCGGACCAGGTGGTCTCTGCCGACGATCTGCTCGCGCTGGTGTGGGACGACGCGCCACCGGCCAGCGGGACGCAGATCGTCGCGACGTATGCCTACCGGTTGCGTCAGCTGCTGCCCAAGGACGTGCTGGTGAGCTCCCGCGCCGGGTACAGGTTGCAGGTCTCGCTCGACCTGACCAGGTTCGAGGAGCTCGTCAGCGCCGCGCATGCGACGGACGACCTCGACGAGGCGGCGGCGAACCTGTCGGAAGCCCTTGCTTTGTTCAAGGGTGAGCCGTTGGGCGGCCTGCCCGGGCACTACGTCGGTGTCGAGCGGCACCGGCTGACGGAGCGCCGGCTGAAGGTACTGGCCGAGCGGATCGATCTCGACCTGGAGCGCGGCCGGTACGGCGACCTGGTGCCGGAGCTGGTCGCGCTGGTCGAGGCTGATCGTCTGCGTGAGCAGTTCGCGGGCCAGCTCATGCTGGCGTACTGGCGCAGCGGCCGCAGTTCCGAAGCGCTCGACACGTACACCCGGACGAGGGCAGAGCTGGTCGAACAGCTCGGCGTGGAGCCCGGTCCGGCGCTCCGGGCGATCCACGAACGCATTCTGCGCAACGACGAGCCAGTTGCCCGCCCGGTACTTCGGGACGAGTTGCCGTACGACGGTGCGGCGTTCGTCGGCCGTGACGACGTACTGACCCAAGTGGTCGGCTCTCTGCGCACACCAGGACCTGCTGTCGTTGCGATCGACGGTATGGCGGGTGTTGGCAAGACAGCGCTCGCCGTGCGCGCCGCACGTCAGCTGGCCGACGTGTACCCGGACGGGCGGCTCTTCATCGACCTACACGGCTACACACCCGGCAACGAGCCGGTGTCGGCGCTACAAGCTTTGGACCGCCTCCTGCGCACGCTGGCCGTGCCGGCGGACCGCATCCCCGCTGACCTCGAGGAGCGGGCCGCACTGTGGCGTTCTGAGCTGGCAGGCCGGCGCATCCTCGTAGTACTCGACAATGCGCCCGACAGTGCCGCAGTACGGCCGTTGCTCGCCGGGAGCCCGCAGTGTGGCGTGCTGGTCACCAGTCGGCGGCAGCTGACCGGCCTGGACGCGACAGCCCGGCTGGCACTCGACGTACTGGGGCCGGAGGACGCACGGGACCTGCTGGCGGAGATCGTCGGACCGGACCGTGCTGGTGACACAGCTGCTGCGGCACAGGTGGTCAGCCAGTGCGGCCACCTGCCGCTGGCGATCCGGGTGGCCGGCTCGCGGCTCAGACATCGCCCGAGCTGGACGATCGAGCACCTGAGTCGACGGCTCGACGCTGAGGACAGGCGGCTGGCCGAGCTCAGCACGGACAGTGGTGGGGTCTCCCCCGCGTTCGCGTTGTCCTACGAGCATCTGCCATCGGACCAGCAGCGCCTGTTCCGTCTGCTCGGCGCGATGACCGGCCAGGACGTCGACATGTACGCAGCCGCGGCGCTGGCCGATGTAGACGCGGTTGATGCGGAGGACCTGCTGGAGCAGCTCGTCGACGCCAACCTGCTGTTGCAGCTGCGTCCTGGCCGTTTCCAGTTCCACGACCTGCTGCGACAGTACGCGCGCACGCTGGACCCCGAGCCGGACGCAGTACGGCGTTTGCTCGACTACTACCTCTACGCGACAACGGCCGCGAGTACGGCGATCTTCAGCAGCCAGCTGCAACCGCTGCCGGAGCCGGCGCCGGTGCGGCTGCCTGAGTTCACGTCGGCCTCAGACGGACTGGAGTGGATCGACAGCGAGGGCGCGAACGTGCTGGCGACGATCCGGTTCGCCGAGTCGAGTGGTGCGTCGGAACACGCGTGGCGGCTCGGTCTGGCCGTGGCGTCCTGCTTCTTCCAGCGCGGCCGGGTCTACGAGATGGACGAGGCGCTGGAGCTCGCGCTCCGTGCCGCTCCGGACGCCTCGGCGGAGGCACGGGTGCTGTTGTCGATGGGCAGCCTCTGGCGGTACCGCCGCGGCGCTGAGGCCAGTCTGCGAACGCTGCAGGACGCACGCGACAGGCTGCCGCAGGACGCGGACCTGGCGTTGCGAGCACGGTTGCTCGCGTCGATCGGTTACAGCCTGGCGAAGCTGCATCCCGACGATGAAGCGATCGCCGTACTCGAGGAGGCGTTGAAGGTCGCTCGGCACGCTGGTGAGACCGGCATCGCGTCCCGGGTACTGGCGTACCTCGGGGTGACGTACGGCGACCGCGGGGAGTTCGCGCGGGCGCTGTCGGCGTACGAGGAATCGCTGGCGCTGGGCGATCCCGCCGTACGAGGAGAGGTACTCAACGGGATCGGTGAGTGTCTGCTCGAGCTGGACCGCGTGGACGACGCTGTGGCGGCTCTGACGACGGCCCGGGACCTCGGGGTGGAGCGAGGCGCCGACTACAGCCTCATCTACACGTACGCGTTCCTAGGTACAGCGTACGCACGGCAGCACCAGTGGGCCACAGCGATCGACGTCGGACGCCGGTCACTGGAGCTGGCGTTGGAGAGCGACTCGACGCAGTCGCAGCAGAACGCGTACCTGCGGCTGGCTGAGACGCTGCTGGCGAAGGGCGATCTGACACAAGCACGGCCGCATTTTGCGCGTGCACTGGAGCTCGCACTCGCCGAGGGACCGGAGTCGATGGTGCAGCGCGCAGCAGGTGGACTGGAACGGACCGCCGCTGCAGCCTGAGGTGTGGTTGGCTGGTGTGGTGCGGAAAGTCTGTGGGGCGCTGGCCGTCGTACTACTAGGTCTGGCGGCCTGCAGCGATGACAAGCCCACTCCAGCAGCGCCCCCTCCTGCGACGACCGCACACTCGAGCCCTACTCCCCCACCAGCACCGAACGGACTGCCACGCGGTGGGCGAGTGATCTTCCCGAAGCACCAACTGGTCGCGTACGTCGGGCTACCGGGCTCTCCTGCACTGGGACCGCTGGACAAGGACCTGGACGCGAAGGCGGTGAAGCTGGACAAGCTGTCCCGCGCCTACGCGGCAGGGCGTACGCCGCTGCCCGTCATGGAGCTGATCACGGTCGTCGCAAGAGGATCGCGCGGCAAGGACGGGATGTATCGCGGGCGGCTCGACGACGCGAAGATCGAGCAGTACCTGACGGTCGCACGGAAGCACAAGATGCTCCTGCTGCTCGATATCCAGCCCGGGCGGGCGAAGATCCTGCCCGAGGTGAAGCGGCTGGAGCGATGGCTGAAGGAACCGGACGTCGGTCTGGCGTTCGACCCCGAATGGGCGGTCGGCCCGACCCAGGTGCCGGGCCGCGTGTTCGGGCACACGACAGGCGCGGAGCTCGACAGCATCGCGGCGTACCTGTCCGGGCTGGTGCAGGCGAACCACCTGCCGGAGAAGGTGTTCGTGTTCCACCAGCTGTCGGCGCGGATCGTCACCTACGAGAAGGCACTGAAACCGCATCCCGGAGTCGTGACGATCAAGTCGGTCGACGGGATCGGCGCGCGCACGGACAAGCTCAAGACGTGGACCAAACTCACCACGGCCCTCCCGCCGTCGGTCCACGCCGGCTTCAAGCTCTTCTACACCGAGGACACCCGCCACGGTCCCCTGATGACCCCTGCACAGGTGCTGGCCCTGAAGCCCCGCCCGGAACTGGTGATCTACGAATGATCTCGATCGCCTTCGCCAACATCGCCGGCGGCCGGCTCGTCGGGCCCGACGGGTACGACGACGCGGACCGGACGGCGGACTTCGGGCAGGCGCTCGCGGGGCTGCAGCCGGATGTGCTGATCGTGACCGAGCTCGACCCGGACGGCGACCAGCTCAAACGTCTGGCTGCGGCGGCTATGCCGGGACGGAAGACGTACCGGCTGCAGCACGGGTTCTCGAACTCGCACATCCCCGGCGTGAAGCGGCTGGGGGTGGGGATCGCGTCGACGTACCCGCTGACCGAGCTGGATCGGATCGACCTGCCGAACCCGTCGATCGACTACCTGCACTGGCGGACCGGTCAGCCGATGGACCCGCATCCGAAGGGGTTCCTGGTCGCGCGGGGTGACTTCGGGGCGCTCGGTGCGGTCGACATCGTGGGCGGGCAGGTGTGCCCGATCCACATGTTCCGGAGCGCGTCCGGGGTCGAGTACACGTACCGGAAGGGTGTTGGGCGGGACTACGGCGAGCAGATGACGGCGTACCTGCGGGACGAGCTGGCGGCACGCGGTATCCGTCGGGCGGTGGTGGCGGGTGACCTGAACATGCCGAACCCGCGGGAGTTCTTCGGCGAGACGCTCGGTCTGGTCGACGCGTTCGGCGACCCACCACCGGTCACCACCCCGGACGGCCGATCGATCGACCGCTTGTTCTCCACCCGCGACCTGATCACCCGCGAGGTCGAGGTGGTGCAGGTGCCCGGCGCGGATCACTTCGCGGTGGTCTGCCGACTCACGCGCCGCGAACCCGAGGCACCAGCCATCGGCCGCGTCCGCCAACAAGACCTCGTCAGACCTAGATCCGGCGGCCGGTTGCGAAGCGGGGGCGGGCGGCGAGGTCCGGCTGGTCGCGGATCTCGGTGAAGAGGCCGGTGGCGGTGAAGATCGCTGGGGCTGACTCGCCCTGGACGTCCGCGTGCTCGCAGGCGAACCAGCCACCGGGCTTCAGCAGCCGACCGGCGGTCGCGGCGACCACCTTGATCTCGTCGAGGCCGTCGTCACCGGACCAGAGCGCGAGCGCCGGGTCATGGTCGCGAACCTCCGCGGTCACGGATTCCCACGCCGTCAGCGGGATGTACGGCGGGTTGGAAATCAGCGCGTCCACCTGACCGTCGAGTTCCGGCAGGCACCCGTCGATATCGCCCTCGTGCAGGACCGCGCCCGTGCCCTCCAGATTGCGGCGAGCCCACACCACCGCGTCCGGCGACAGCTCGACCGCGTGCACCGTGCTGTCCGGACGCTCGGTCGCGACCGCGCCCGCGATCGCCCCGGAACCACTGCACAGATCGACGACCAACGGGTTCCGTACGCCGGCGATCCGCTCCAGGATCCATCCGACCATGACCTCGGTCTCCGGCCGCGGAACGAACGCCCCGGGCCCGATCGCCAACTCCCGGTACCGGAACGCCGCCGTACCGGTCAGATGCTGCAACGGCTCCCGCGCGGCGCGTCGCGCGATCAACTCGTCGTACACAACGACCTGTTCCGCCGTCGGCTCGCTGAGATGCAACCGGCTGGACCCGGTCACAAACGCCAGCAACTCGGCAGCATCGAACTCCGGCGACGCAACTCCAGCCTCGCGCAACCGTTCGGCGGCCTCAGCGAGTAGAGCTCTCACTGGGAATCGACGGCCTCGAGTCGTGCGGCCAGGTCAGCCTCGGTCAGGGCCTGGATGACCGGTGCCAGCTCGCCGCCGAGGACCTGGTCGAGGTTGTGGGCCTTGTAGCCGACGCGGTGGTCGGAGAAGCGGTTCTCCGGGAAGTTGTAGGTACGGACCCGCTCGGACCGGTCGACGGTCCGGATCTGCGACCGCCGGGCGTCCGACGCCTCCTGGTCGGCAGCCTCCTGCGCCGCGGCCAGCAGGCGCGCCCGCAGGACCCGCATCGCCTGCTCACGGTTCTGCAGCTGCGACTTCTCGTTCTGCATCGAGACGACGATGCCGGTCGGCAGGTGGGTGATCCGGACCGCGGAGTCGGTCGTGTTGACGCTCTGCCCACCCGGACCGGACGACCGGAACACGTCGATCCGCAGGTCGTTCTGGTCGATCTCGACGTCGACGTCCTCGGCCTCCGGCAGCACCAGGACGCCGGCCGCGGACGTGTGGATCCGCCCCTGCGACTCGGTCACCGGCACCCGCTGCACCCGGTGCACGCCGCCCTCGAACTTCAGCTTCGCGTACGGCGCATCGCCCGGCTCCGGCGTACCTTTCGCCTTCACCGCGACCGTGATCGACTTGTACCCGCCCAGGTCGGACTCGGCCGAGTCCAGCACCTCGGTCTTCCAGTTCTGCGACTCGGCGTACTTCAGGTACATCTTCAGCAGGTCGCCCGCGAACAGCGCCGACTCGTCGCCGCCCTCACCCGCCTTGATCTCGAGGATCGCGTCCTTGTCGTCGTTGGGGTCCCGCGGGACGAGCAGCGTCTGCAGCCGCTCGGCGAGCTCCTCGCGCCGGGCGGTCAGCCGGACCGCCTCCTCGGCGAACGCCGGGTCCTCGTGGGCCAGCTCCCGCGCGGCCTCGATGTCGTCCCCGGTCTGCGACCACTCGTCGTACGTCCGGACCACCGGGGCCAGCGCGGCGTACCGCTTGCCGACCCGGCGGGCGTTGGCCTGGTCGGAGTGCAACTCCGGCTCCGCCATCTGCCGCTCCAGCTCGGCGTACTCCGCCTTCAGCGTCTCGACTGCCTCGAACATGCCGCACTCCTCCCTTCGGAACCTGTCTGACAACACAAACCGCGCGCCGGTCCCGCCCGGAAACGGGCAGAACCGGCGCGCGGCAGGAAAGCTACTTCTTGGCGTACCGCTTCTCGAAGCGGGCCACCCGGCCACCGGTGTCGAGAATCTTCTGCTTGCCGGTGTAGAAGGGGTGGCACTGCGAGCAGACGTCGGCGTGGATGACGCCGTTCTCCGCGGTCGAGCGCGTCTGGAACGTGGCGCCACAGGTGCAGGTCACCGTGGTGTCCACGTACGTCGGGTGGATGTCAGCCTTCACAACAAGTCTCCTAGGAAGTATCAAGCGCCCCGGGTCGCCCGCACGGTGCGAGCGTGAACCGGAACCGACGTACCAGTTTGCCACCCGGAGGCGGCAAACCGGTAATCGAGGGTGGTTCAGTCGCCGTTGGTGGTGCTGTGGCTGGTGCCGGTCGACGGGGTGGTCTTGTTGACCTGGAGCAGGAACTCGATGTTCGACTTGCTCTCCTTGAGCTTGCCGATCAGCAGTTCCAGCGCGGCCTGCCCGTCGAGTGCGGACAGCACCCGGCGTAGCTTCCAGACCACCTGGGTCTCGTCCTTGGACATCAGCAGCTCCTCGCGGCGGGTGCCGGAGGCGACCACGTCGATGGCCGGGAAGATCCGCCGGTCGGCGAACTCGCGGCGCAGCCGGAGCTCCATGTTGCCGGTGCCCTTGAACTCCTCGAAGATCACCTCGTCCATCTTCGAGCCGGTCTCGATCAGCGCGGTCGCGAGGATGGTCAGCGAGCCGCCGTCCTCGATGTTGCGGGCCGCACCGAAGAACCGCTTCGGCGGGTACAGCGCGGACGAGTCCACACCGCCGGACAGGATCCGGCCGCTGGCCGGCGCCGCGATGTTGTACGCGCGGCCCAGCCGGGTGATCGAGTCCAGCAGGACGACGACGTCGTGGCCGAGCTCCACCAGCCGCTTCGCGCGCTCGATCGCCAGCTCCGCGACCGTGGTGTGGTCGTCGGCCGGGCGGTCGAAGGTCGAGGCGATGACCTCACCCTTGACCGTGCGCTGCATGTCGGTGACCTCTTCGGGCCGCTCGTCCACCAGCACGACCATCAGGTGTACTTCGGGGTTGTTCGTGGTGATCGCGTTCGCGAGCGCCTGCAGCACCATCGTCTTACCGGCCTTCGGCGGCGAGACGATCAGACCGCGCTGGCCCTTGCCGATCGGGCTGACGATGTCGACGATCCGGGTGGTGAGCACGCCCGGCTCGGTCTCCAGGCGGAGCCGCTCGGTCGCGTACAGCGGGGTGAGCTTGTTGAAGTCCTGCCGCTGCTTGGCGATCTCCGGGTCCGCACCGTTCACGGTGTCGATCCGGACCAGCGGGTTGAACTTCTCCTTGCGCTCGCCCTCCTGCGGCTGCTTCACCGCGCCGGTGATCGCGTCACCCTTGCGCAGGCCGTAGCGCTTCACCATCGAGAGCGCGACGTACACGTCGTTCGGGCCCGGCAGGTAGCCGCTGGTCCGGACGAACGCGTAGTTGTCGAGTACGTCGAGGATGCCGGCGGCCGGCACCAGGACATCGTCCTCGCTGATCGTCGGCTCGGTGTCGTACCGCTCGCCGCGGCCGCGGGTGCGGCCGGTGTCACGACCGCCGTCCCGGCCGCCGTCACGGCGGTCGGTGGACTGGCCGTCGCGGGTACGGTCCCGGTCGCGACCCCGGCGGCGCCGGCGACGGCCCTCGCCTTCCTCGCCCCGGTCGTTCTGGTCCTGACGGTCGTTACGGTCCTGACGGTTCCGCTGGTTGTCCCGGTTGTCGCGGTTGCCGTCGCGGTTCTGCTCGCGGTTGCCGTCGCGCTGGCCGTCCCGGTTGGTGTCCCGGTTCTGCTCGCGGGTCTGGCCGCCGTCGCGGTTACGGCCCGGGTTGTCCCGGGTGTTGTCCCGGTTCTGCTCGCGGGCGTTGTCGCGGTTCCGGTCGCGGTTGCGGCCCTGGTTCTCACCACGGTCGTCGGCGCGCTCCTCGGTACGGGTCTCCACCCGCTCGACGGCACCGGCCTGGGCACTGCTCTGGGTGCCGTTCGGCGCAGCCGTCTCGGGCTGCGCGACCTTAGCGGCCGGCGCTTCGACCGCGGCCTCGGGGGCGGCACCGTTCAGCGCGACGTCGGGGGCCGCGTCCTTCTGGGGGTCCTTCTGGGCAGCGGCGCGAGTCCGGCGGCTGCCGCCCTCGCGCTTCGCGGGCGCCGCGGACTTCACCGCCGGCGCCTCCACGGCCTCGTTCGCGGCGTCGTCGAGGGTCGGCTGCGTCGCCTTCGCCTTCGAACCGCCGCGGGCCGTGGTCGAGCCGCCCGCAGAAGAACCGGCGGACCCGCCGGCCTGGGCGGCCTTGATCGCCTCGATCAGCTGGCCCTTGCGCAGCGCGCCGGTGCCCTTGATGCCGAGCGTCCCGGCGAGCTGCTTGAGCTCGGGGAGCAGCATGCCCTCGAGGCCGCCGCCAGCTTTCCGGCGACGCGTCGCGGTGGTCGCCGCGGCGTCAGCTCCGCTGGAGGCTTCAACAGTTTCTGTCACGTGAGGTCCTTCCCACACGGATCGTCGAAGGCCTGCACGGCGCATCGACCAATTTCATTCCACCCACGGCCGCACAACGGGCACGTGGTGTACAAGAGTCTCTCGCTCGATCTGAGTCCCCCCGGACATCTCCGACGCAGGCGGCGCAAGGTCACATCCACAGGAGGGTCGCCACACAACACAGGGTGCCGGGAGCACAGCCCGGATCGTGACGAGAGCACACCGATCACCTGGAGGGGATCGGGTGAGTCGAGACTAGCACCACTACAGGTCCTTCTGCCGACTCGGGAGGTACAACGCGTGTCAGCAGTCCGGTATTCCCGGATCAGCCGGCTTCCATCGACCAGACCTGTACGCCGACTGGATCGATCTCCAGCTCGTACTTCGTCCAGCCGTCCGGCGCGTCCGGCGTACTGCGGGACAACAGGTCCTGACCTGCGCTCTTCACGTCCTGACCGCCCAGTTGACCGCCCAGTACGGCGACCGTCGGGCCGGCGCCGCTGACGATCGCCGCGAGCCCGCTGCCGCGCAGTTTGTGCACCAGCGCGAGGCTCTCCGGCATCGCCGGTTCGCGGTACTCCTGGTGGAGCCGGTCCTCGGTCGCGGTGAGCAGCAGTTCCGGCCGGCCGGTCAGCGCCGCGACAAGCAGAGCCGCCTTCCCCGCGTTGGCCGCCGCGTCACTGTGGGGAACAACGCCCGGCAGCAACCCGCGCGCCTCCTTGGTCAGCACGCGATTGTCCGGTACGTAAGCAACAACAGCTGTTCCAGCCGCCGGTTCCAGCTTCACCGCACGACCGGTTTCGCCTTCCGTCCAAGCGATTGTCAGCCCACCCAACGCAGCAGCAGCAACGTTGTCGGGGTGCCCTTCGATCTCGTTCGCGAGGACGACGAGACGGTCGCGGTCGACCGGTTCGCCGGCCAGTGCGTACGCCGCCGCGAGCCCGCCGACGATCGCCGCCGACGACGATCCGAGCCCGCGTCCGTGCGGGATCCGGTTCTCGCACCGCAAGGTGAATCCGGGCACCGGAGCACCCAGCGCCTCGAGCCCGGCCCGGATCGACCGCACCACCAGATGCGTGTCGTCCAGCGGTACTTCGCCTTCGCCGCATCCCGTCACCTCGACGGTCACTCCGGAGCCGCACGGGGTGACGACAAGGTCGTCGTACAAGGTCAGCGCGAGACCGAACGCGTCGAACCCCGGACCGAGGTTCGCACTGGTAGCAGGCACCCGAACCCGCACCTGATCACACGGCCGCCTGTTTCCGTCTTCCATGCTCTTCTCACCCATGGGATCAGGCGAGGCCGGCGATGCGCGCGACGGCATCGGTGTCTGCCGGTGTCACCGGGGGCTCCTCGAAGCTCACATGGCCGAGGGCGGTGTCGATGTCCTTCAGGCCGTGGCCGGTGACGGTGATCACGACCGTCGAACCGCCCGGCAGCCAGCCCTGCGCCTTGGCGTGCAGCAACCCGGCGACGCCGGCCGCCGAGGCCGGCTCCACGAACACACCCTCGCGGGCGGCGAGGTCACGCTGTGCGGTCAGGATCTGCTCGTCGGTGACCAGCTCGATCCGTCCGCCGGACTCGTCCCGCGCGGCCTCGGCCAGCGTCCAGGACGCCGGGTTCCCGACCCGGATCGCGGTCGCGGCGGTCTCCGGCTTCTCCACGATCGAGCCGCGCACGATCGGCGCCGCCCCCTCGGCCTGGAAGCCCCACATCTTCGGGGTCCGGGTGGCGAGCTTGTCCTTGGCGTACTCCTGGTACCCCTTCCAGTAGGCCGCGATGTTGCCCGCGTTGCCGACCGGCAGCAGGTGCAGGTCCGGTGCGTCGCCGAGCGCGTCGCAGACCTCGAAGGACGCGGTCTTCTGCCCTTCCAGGCGAACCGGGTTGACCGAGTTCACCAGGGCGACCGGGTAGTTCTTGCCGAGCTCGCGGACGATCCGCAGGCAGTCGTCGAACCCGCCGTCGATCTGCACCAGCTTCGCGCCGTGCACGACCGCCTGGGCCAGCTTGCCCTTCGCGATCCGGCCGGCCGGGATCACCACCAGCGGCAGCATCCCGGCGCGGACGGCGTACGCCGCGGCCGACGCCGAGGTGTTGCCGGTGGAGGCGCAGACGACCGCCTTGTCACCGGCCTGCGCGGCCAGCGAGATCGCCACCGTCATCCCGCGGTCCTTGAACGAGCCGGTCGGGTTGTTGCCCTCGACCTTGAGCCACACCTCGCAGCCGCTCTGCTCGCTCAGCCACTGCGCGGCCACCAGCGGCGTCCCGCCCTCGCCGAGCGTGACGACCGGGGTATCGGTCGAGACCGGCAGCCGGTCACGGTATTCCTCGATCACGCCACGCCACTGGTGAACCATGGTGATTACTCGCCTTCTACCCGCATCACACTGCTGACTTCACGGACGATGTCCATGTCCCGCAAGGACTCCACGGTCGCGGACAACGCGGCGTCGGTCGCGGTATGGGTGACCACCACCAACTGCGCGTCACTGCCCCGGCCCTCCTGGCGGACGGTCTGGATGGACACGTCGTGCTCCGAGAAGGCATGGGCCACCGCCGCGAGCACACCGGCCTTGTCGGCCACGTCCAGCGACACGTGGTAGCGGGTCATCGCGTCGCCCATCGGCCGCACAGCCCGCTGGGTGTACGACGACTCGCCGACCCCCGGCACACCCTTGAGCCGGTTGCGCGCGGCGGACACCAGATCCCCGAGGACTGCACTGGCCGTCGGGGCGCCGCCGGCACCACGACCATAGAACATCAGACGGCCGGCTGCCTTGCTCTCCACGAAAACCGCGTTGTACGCGTCCCGAACACTGGCCAACGGGTGCGTGACCGGGATCATCGCCGGATACACCCGGGCGCTGACGGAGTCGGTCGCCTCGTCCAGCTCACAGATCGCCAGCGACTTCACCACGCAGCCCATCTCGCGGGCCGAGGCGATGTCGGTCGCGGTCACCTCGGTGATGCCCTCGCGGTGCACGTCGGCGATCGAGACCCGGGTGTGGAACGCCAGGCTGGCCAGCAGCGCGGCCTTCGCGGCGGCGTCGAAACCCTCGATGTCGGCGGTCGGGTCGGCCTCGGCGTACCCGAGTGCCTGGGCCTCCTCGAGCGCCTCGTCGAAACCGGCGCCGGTGCTGTCCATCTTGTCGAGGATGAAGTTCGTGGTGCCGTTCACGATGCCCATGACCCGGGTCACGTCGTCACCGGCGAGCGATTCGCGCAGCGGCCGCAGGATCGGGATCGCACCGGCGACGGCGGCCTCGAAGTACAGGTCGCGCTGGTACTTCTCCGCGGCGGCGAACAGTGTCGGGCCGTCCTCGGCGAGCAGCGCCTTGTTCGCGGTGACGACCGAGGCGCCGTGCTCGAGCGCGGTCAGGATCAGGCCGCGGGCCGGTTCGAGACCGCCGATCACCTCGATCACCAGGTCCAGGTCGCCGCGCGACACCAGCGCCTGGGCGTCGGTGGTGATCAGGTCCGGGTCGACGGCGATGTCGCGGGCGCGGCCGGGACGGCGTACGGCGATGCCCGCGATCTCCAGCGGGGCGCCGACGCGGGCCGCGAGATGGTCCGCCTGCTCGGTCAGGATCCGCACCACTTCGGTGCCGACCACTCCGCAACCGAGCAGGCCTACCTTCAGAGGTTTGTCATCAGTCATTGGGCGGCCCCCATGTCCAGGAGAAGCAGGTCGTCTTCGGTCTCACGGCGTACGACGACGCGCAGGTGGCCGTCCTTGACCGCGATCACCGGTGGCCGCGGTACGTGGTTGTAGTTGCTCGCCATCGACCGGCAGTACGCGCCGGTGCCGGGGACGGCGATCAGGTCGCCCGGCTGGACGTCGGAGGGCAGGAACTCGTCCTTCACGACGATGTCCCCGGCCTCGCAGTGCTTGCCGACCACGCGCGCGAGCGTCGGCGCGGTGTCGGAGTAGCGGTTGGCGAGCGTGCAGGAGTAGTCGGCGTCGTACAGCGCGGCGCGGATGTTGTCGCTCATCCCGCCGTCGACCGACACGTAGGTCCGGGCGGCGCCGGCGTCCAGCTCGACCTCCTTGACCGTGCCGACCGAGTAGACCGTGCACATCGCCGGACCGACGATCGCGCGGCCGGGCTCGATCGACACCTTCGGTACGTCGACACCGAACGCCCGGCACTCGTGCTCGACGATCTTGCCCATCTCGGTGGCCAGCTGCGCCGGGTCGGACGGGTCGTCCTGGGTGGTGTACGCGATCCCGAAACCGCCGCCCAGGTCGAGCTCCGGCATGTCGACGCCGAGCTCGTCGGAAACCCTTGCGTGCAAGGCGATCACGCGCTTCGCGGCGACCTCGAACCCGGACGAGTCGAAGATCTGCGAGCCGATGTGCGAGTGCAGGCCGAGCAGCTCCAGCTCCGGCGACTCGTTGACCCGGGCAACGGCTTCGAAGGCGGCGCCGGAGGTGATCGAGAACCCGAACTTCTGGTCCTCGTGCGCGGTCGCGATGTACTCGTGGGTGTGCGCCTCGACGCCCGCGGTGACCCGGATCATCACCGGTGCGACGACGCTGCGCTCGCGGGCGAGGTCGATCAGCCGGGTGATCTCGTGCTGCGAGTCGACGATGATCCGCCCGACACCGGCGTCCAGCGCGCGGGCCAGCTCGGGGACCGACTTGTTGTTGCCGTGGAAACCGAGCCGCTTCGGGTCCGCGCCGGCGCGGAGCGCGACGGCCAGCTCACCCCCGCTGCAGATGTCGAGGTTCAGGCCCTCCTCCATCACCCACCGGACGACCGTCGTACACAGGAACGCCTTGCCGGCGTAGTAGACGTCGAAGTCCTTGAAAGCGTGCTTGAACGCGCGGGCCCGGGCGCGGAAGTCGTCCTCGTCCAGCACGTACGCCGGGCTGCCGTGCTCGGCGACCAGCTCCCGGACGTCGACGCCGCCGACCTCGAGGGCGCCTTCGCCGTTCTTCTTGGCCGTGGTCGACCAGAGCGCGGCGACCAGGTCGTTGGGGTCACGCGGTGCGCGCAGCCACTGCGGTGCCTTGTGGCCGATGTCGGCGTGCAGCGCGCCCGCCTCGTGCGCCCTCACATCCGCTCCGGTGCGGAGACGCCGAGCAGGTCGAGCCCGTTGGCGAGCACGGTCCGGGTCGCGGAGACCAGGGTCAGGCGAGCCTTGTGCACCGGCTCCACCTCCTCGTCGCCGCGCGGCAGCACGCGGCAGCTGTCGTAGAACTTGTGGAACGCGGACGCGGTGTCCTCGAGGTACCGCGCGACGCGGTGCGGCTCGCGGAGCTCTGCGGCGGTGGCGACGACCCGCGGGAACTCGGCCAGCGCCCGGAGCAGGTCGCCCTCGCGCTCGTGGCTGAGCAGGCCGGGGTCGAACTCGTCCAGCTTGATGCCGAGCTCGTCGGCGTTCCGCAGGATCGAGGCGAGCCGGGCGTGCGCGTACTGCACGTAGTACACCGGGTTCTCGCTGGCCTGCCGGGTCATCTCCTCGATGTCCAGGGTCAGCGGCGAGTCGGCCGGGTAGCGGCAGAGCGTGTAGCGCAGGGCATCGACACCGCCCTCCTCGACCAGCTCGGCGAGCGTGACGATGGTGCCGGCCCGCTTGGACAGCCGCATCTCCTCGCCGCCCTTGAGGATCTTCACCAGCTGACCGATGAGGATCTCGATGTTGTGCTCGGGGTCGTCGCCGGCGCAGGCCGCGATCGCCTTCAGCCGGTTCACATACCCGTGGTGGTCGGCGCCGAGCAGGTAGATACAGGTCTCGAAACCGCGCTCGCGCTTGTTCACGTAGTACGCCGCGTCGGATGCGAAGTACGTCGGCTCGCCGTTCGAGCGGATCAGCACGCGGTCCTTGTCGTCGGTGAAGTCCGTGGTCCGCATCCAGAGCGCGTCGTCCGCCTCGTACAGATGCCCCTGGTCGCGGAGCTTCTGGATCGCGTGCGGTACGCCGTCCTGCTCGTGCAGGCTGCGCTCGGAGAACCAGACGTCGAACTTGGTCCGGAAGTGCTCGAGCTGGTCCTGCTGCTCCTTGAGCTGCCGTTCGTACCCCGCCTCGCGGAACGCGATCACCTGCTCGTCCGCGGGCAGCGTCAGAATGTCCGGGACCTCGTCGGCGATCCGCTTCGCCAGGTCGAGGATGTACTCGCCGTGGTACCCGTCCTCCGGGATCTGGTGCCCGTGCGCGGCCGCCTGCAGGCTTTCGCCGAACTTGTCCATCTGGTTGCCGCGGTCGTTGATGTAGAACTCGCGGCTGACGCTCGCGCCCGCCGCGGCCAGCACCCGGGCCAGCGCGTCGCCGACGGCGGCCCAGCGGGTGTGGCCGAGGTGCAGCGGGCCGGTCGGGTTGGCGGAGATGAACTCGAGGTTGATCGCCCGCCCCTGGAGGCTGTCGCTGGTGCCGTACTTCGGGCCTGCGTCGAGGATCGCCTGCGCGACCTTGCCCTGGGCGTCGGCCGCGACCCGGAGGTTGATGAACCCCGGTCCGGCGATCTCTACCGCGGTGATCGCCTCGTCGCCCCGCAGCTTGGCGGCGAGCAGCTCAGCGAACGCGCGCGGGTTCATTCCCGACCGCTTGCCCAGCTGCATGGCGACGTTCGTGGCGTAGTCCCCGTGCTCGGGGTTCTTGGGTCGCTCGACCTTCAGCTCGCGCGGCAGCCCGCCCTCGACGGTGATGGCGCCGTCGGCGGCGAGCGCGGCCAGGGCCTGCAGGATCTTCTCAGCGAGCTGTTCCGGGGTCACCGGATCAGCCTAATGGCCCGTCCCCCAAACCCTTGACTCACCATCCACAGCCCGGTACGCCCGACTACTCCCAGGGATTCACCAGCGGTACGCCGGTCTCCAGGAAGTCCTTGGTGTTGCGGGTCACCAGAGTCGCGTCCACCGCCCGGCAGATCGCCGCGATCTGGGCATCCGACTGGCCGATCGGCAAACCCGAGCGCCGGCGACCGATCACCACCTGCGGATACAGCGCAGCGGCCGAGGCGTCGAACGACAAGATCGTGTCGGCATACTCGGCGAAGACCTCATCGGCGACCGCCGCCATCAGCGCCTTCCGTCGCCCGGACGGCAGCAGCTCGATTCCGTACCGGATCTCGGCCACCGTGACGGCCGTTGTGCACAAGCCCTTCGAGCGTTGCGCGTCGTACCAGCGCACGACAGATTCGTCGGGTTCGGCCTTCATCAGCTCGGAACCGACGTTGGTATCGAACACGATCATCAGTCGAAGTCCACGACCCTGGGCATATCGGTGCGCGGGGGGATGTCGAGGTCGACGCCGCCGAGTTCGGCGAATCGTTCATGGAGCCGCTGCAAGATGTTCGGTTCTTCTTCGTCCACACCAACGGCCTCGACGATGATCGCGCGAGCTTCCGCCTCCATCGACCGGCCGTGACTGGCCGCGCGGAGGCGCAGCCGGTGCTTCACCTTGTCGTCGAGATTGCGCACTGTGATCGCCGCCATCATGACCACCTCCTGTCAGCAATGATAGCAGTGATTTCATTGCCTAATGACGAACCGTGACGATGACGTGGGCGTTGCGGGTCAGTGGGGTGTTCCAGGGGGCGGGGGTGCCGTTGACCGTGATTTTCAGGTCGGTACAGGCGTCCGCGAGGCACTTGGCGTCGTACCGCAGGCCCCAGAGGGTGAAGAACTGGGCGAGGGTGGGGTGTTCGGCGGCGGTCTTGGCCTCGACCCAGACCTGGCCGTCGGTGGTGTGGGTGTGGACGGCGGCCTGTTCGGCGCGGAGCTTGTCGACGCCGATCCCGGCCGGGACCTGCACGGGTTTGCCGTCGACCGTGACTGCGATGGTCAGCGTGTACGGCGAGGGGCCGGAGAAGTCGAGCGGGAGCCGTTCGAAACCGGCCTTGTCGATGTACGAGACCGCGTCCCGGGGAGCGTCCCAGGGCGGTGCGCCGGTGCGGAGGTCGGCGGCCGCGGGCGGCGCGGGGCCGACCTGACAGCCGCCCACCACACCGCTCACGAGGAGCAGCGCCACCGTCGTACCGACCGCCCGGCGCCACCTGCCTGCTCTCATGAAAGTCAGGTTGCCAGGTGCGCCGTGACGGTCGGTGAGCGGGGTCAGTCCTCCGAGGGCAGCAGGAACCAGAGCGCGATGTAGATCAGGATCTGCGGGCCGGGCAGGAGGCAGCTGATCACGAAGATCAGGCGCATCGTGTTGGCGGAGATACCGAACCGGCGAGCCAGTCCGGCGCAGACACCGCCGATCCAGCGACCGTTGGTAGGGCGGACCAGTGAGCTTGCCATGATGAGTACCGTTTTCCTTTCCGCCGTTGGGCTTACGTCCACTATGACGGCCTCCGCGACGGATCTGATCCCGTTCCACCGGTGTTCCAGGGTCCACTCAGGGGTCGCCCGTACGACGATCGACGGGGGTCACCACCGGAAACGGGGCGCGATTTGCCGGTGCCCCCAATTCGGGATTCGAGTGAACTTCCTGCTACTGTTCTGCTCGTTCCTGAGCCCCCGTAGCTCAGGGGATAGAGCACCGCCCTCCGGAGGCGGGTGCGCAGGTTCGAATCCTGCCGGGGGCGCAACCAATCTGGCCGATCCTGGTGCGTGGACAGCGCACATCGATCGGCCTTCGTGCTTTTTCAGAGGCCTGTTGCTTCTCGGCAGTAGGTCCAGAGGTGTTCGCGGTCGGCTTCGGATTCCTGGGTTCTGGCGAGGTAGTGGGTCGGGCGGATCTTGCGGTCGTGCCAGAAGTTGCCGGTGGGCGGCTGGGGGGTGGTTGCTGCCAGCCAGACCGTGGTATCTGCGCCTTGGATGGGGGTGCGCAGGAAGGGCTTGGTGAGGGTGGTGAAGGTGGGGAGGGAGCTGGTCAGGCCCGGGGTTTGGGACCAGCCGGGGTGCATGGTGGCTACGAAGGTGGGGGCCAGGTGTGCGGCCAGCAGTGGTGTCAGGGCTACTTGGATGCGCTTGGTGCGGGCGTAGGCGGTGGCGGGGCGGTACGGCGGGTCGCGGTACTCGGGATCGGTGGGCAGGGGCTGGGTGTACATGCCGCCGGACGCCACCAGGATGACGCGGCCGTTGACCAGGTTGGGGCGGAGGAGTTCGGTCAGGAGCAGTGGGCCCAGGACGTGGGTGGCCAAGGTCAGTTCGTGGCCTTGGGGGGATTCGGTGCGGTGGGCGGGCATGACGCCGGCGTTGTGGACCAGCACGTCGATTCGCCCGGTGCACGTGGCGGCGTAGCGGCGTACGGCGTCCAGGTCGGCGATGTCGCACTCGTCGAGCACGAACGTGGCGTTGGGGTCCTCACCACGAAGGTCTGCGACGGTACGGGCGGCCTTGGCGGCGTCGCGAACCACCAGGTGCACGGTGGCGCCCAGGGCGGCGAGGCCGGCGGCGGTGGCTTTGCCCAGGCCGCCACGGGCGCCAGTGACGATGGCGGTCTTGCCGGCCAGGGCGTTCGGACGGGGGTCGTCTGCTGGCCACGACCTGCTCCGGAAGCGATAGCCGAGCTTCGTGTAGCCAGGGACGACCAGGCGGTCCAGGAGGGTGTCCAGGGCGCCGCTCATGCGGCCAGCTTCCCCAGCGCGTTGCGGAGTCCCTCCTCGGCCTCTTCGCCGAGGTGCTCGAAGGACCGGCGGAGGAACGGTTCGGCGAGCCGGGCGAGACCCTTGAGCCGGAACTCGGCGCGGTACGTGACCCGGGTGATGTGGGCCTCGCTGCGGAACGTCATGGTGTCGCGGGCAACGATCGTCCGGTTCTCGCCACGCAGGACGATCCGGTCCGGCCGGGCGTACTCCTCGACCACGTAGGTCAGCTCGGTCTCGCGCCCGTTGAAGCGAGACGTGTTGCGGTACGTCGTACCTTCGCCGCCTGCACCCGCTACCAGAACGGTGCGGACCGTCCCGGGATCCCACTCCTCCGTGGTGCGGAAGTCGGCCAGGTAGTCGAACGCCCGCTCAGGTGTGGTGGCGACGGCGACTTCACGTTCGATGACGATCATCGACTCTCCTCCAATCGCTCTGCGGCGGTGACCGGGTCGTCGTCGACGTACTGCGCCCCGACGACGGCGGCCAACTCCGCGGATGCACCGGGGCCGGCCAGTGCGACCGGCCGGCTCTGCGCGAGCCGGACGAGCTCCGGGCGGATCGCGTCGAAGCGGGACGCGTCCGAGGCGGCGAGCATCACCAGGTCGGGTTCGAGCGCGTCGGCTGTGCGCTGGATGTCGCCGGTCGGTGAGTCGGCGCCGAGGAAGACCACTCGCCAGCCCGAGCGTCGCAGTACCAGGCCGAACGACAGCAGCGCGATGTCGTGCAGCTCACCGGGCGGACAGGCCAGCAGAACCTGCGGCCCGCGGCCGCCGCCCCAGCCCGGGGACAACGCGGCGAGCCGGCTCCGGATCACGTTGCTCGCGAAGTGCTCCTGGCCCACGGTCACCTCACCACGGCTCCACCGGTCCCCCAGCTCGTGCAGGTACGGAATCAGCACGTCGCGGATCACGGCCTCGACGGTCAACGCACCGAACAGCTGGTCCAGTACGGCGTGCGCGGCCCGCTCGTCGAGCAGGTCGAGGGCGGACCGCAGGCTCACCGGCCCGTTGGTCTCGGCCAGCCGTCCGACGACCGGGTCCGGAGACGGGTGCGCCGCAGCGGCCGGCTCGGCCAGCACAGCGCGGGCCGCCTCGGCGGCAGACAGGCCGTCCGCGAGGTAGGCGCGCATGCGCTGGACCCGGCGGACGTCGGTCTCGGAGTACAGCCGGAAGCCACCGGACGAGCGCGTCGGCGACAGCAGGCCGTAGCGCGACTCCCACGCGCGCAGCACGTGTTCGCTGACCCCGGCGCGCTTGCTCAGCGCACCGATCCGAAGTCCGCCCGGCACCGAAGTCTCCACGGTCACACAGTATACAAACTTTAGACAGACCTTTGACTAGAGCTAGGCATCTGCCTAATCTTTAGACAGACCTTAGACAACCAGGAGGCGTTGCCCATGACCAAGTCCGTCGCGGTGATCGGCGCCGGCGTGTCCGGTCTCACCGCCGCCTACCTGCTCGCCCGGCGCTTCGACGTCACGCTGTTCGAGGCCGAACCGCGGCTCGGCGGACACGCCCACACCCATGACGTCACCGACCCGGCCGGACACCGGCTCGCGATCGACACCGGCTTCATCGTGCACAACACCCGCACCTATCCCCTGCTCCGCAGACTGTTCACCGAGCTCGGTGTCCGGACCCAGCCGACCGAGATGAGCATGAGCATCAGCGACCCGGCGAGCGGACTGGAGTTCGCGGGCGGGCGCGGCGCGGCCGGAGTCTTCGCGCAGCGGCGCCGGATCCTGGACCGGAGCTTTCTCCGGCTGCTCGGCGAGGTCCGCCGCTTCCACCGCCGAGCCGCCGGCTACCTGGCCCGGACCGGCGACGACGACCTCACGACGCTCGACGAGTTCCTCCAGGCCGAGCACTTCAGCCCAGCCTTCGTCCGGCAGTACGCCGTACCCGTGGTATCCTGCGTCTGGTCCTGCGGCGGCAGCTCGGCGCTGGCCTACCCGGCGCGCTACCTGTTCCGGTTCCTCGACCACCACGGCATGCTCTCGGTCAGCGGCTCACCACAATGGCTGACCGTCACGGGCGGCTCCCGGCAGTACGTCGACGCGCTCGCCGACCGGGTCGGCGCCGTTCGCACACACCGTCCCGTCCGCGCGGTTCAGCGGCATCCGGACGGCGTCACGGTGACTGTTGCCGACGGCCCCGACGGCGCTGCGTCCGAGTTCGACCGGGTGGTTCTGGCGACCCACGCGGACCAAGCGCTCGAGCTACTCGCGGATGCATCACCGCTGGAGAAGGCGGTGCTCGGACCGTTCGAGTACAGCCGCAACACAGCGGTCCTGCACACCGACACCTCATTGCTTCCAGCAACCAAGAGCGCCCGGGCGTCGTGGAACTACATCATCGGCTCCGGTGCCCCGCTGACGACGTACTGGATGAACAGGTTGCAGCGGCTGGAGACCGACGAGACCTACCTGGTCACACTGAACGGTGCCACGACGGTCGATCCCGCGAAGGTGATCGAGCGGATCGACTACCAGCACCCCGTCTACACACCGAAGGCCGTCGCCGCGCAGAGCAGGCTGGCAGCCCTCAACACCGGCCGGATCACGTTTGCAGGGGCGTATCACGGCTGGGGATTCCATGAGGACGGTTGTCGCGCCGGCGTCGCCGCGGCCGAGTCCTTCGGGGTCCGCTGGTGACGGTCGCCGGTGTGCTCCCCACACTCCCGGCGATCGTCACCGGCTCCGTGCGGCACGGGCGGCGGATTCCGATCCGCCACGCGTTCCGGTACCGGGTGTACCAGTGGCTGGTCGACCTGGACGACGTACCGCACCAGCCCTGGTACCTGCGCCCGCTGGCGCGCTTCGACGTCCGCGACCACCTCGGCGGCCACGGTCCGACGATCAAGGCCGACCTGCGTCGCTACCTCGCCAGTGAAGGCATCACGTACGACGGCCGCGTCGTCATGCTCGCCAACGCCCGCGTCTTCGGCCACGTGTTCGACCCGCTGACCGTCTTCTGGTGCCTCGCCGGCCCGTACGTCGTCGCAGAGGTGCACAACACGTACGGCGAACGGCACGCGTACCTGCTCCGCCCGGACGCGCACGGCACCGCCGAGACTCTGAAGGAGCTCTACGTCTCGCCGTTCAACGACGTCTCCGGCCAGTACCGCCTGAGCTTCGAGCTCGGCCACGACCGGATCCGGGTGCAGGTGAGCCTGTCTCGCGACGGTCACACGGTCTTCGGAGCGAGCTTCGACGGCGTACCGCACCCGGCCACCCGTCGAGCGACCCTGGCGGCCGCCGTACGGATGCCGCTGATGTCGCAGCGCGTGTCACTACTGATCCGCCTCAACGGGGTGTGGCTGTGGGCGCGCCGCCTACCTGTCGTACAACGCCCGGTGCACCGGCTCCAGAAAGGACTCCGATGAGCAGTCCAACCATCGCCCAGCCACTCTGCCTGCGACACCCCGTCCTGCGCCCGCTGTGCGTCCGCGCCCGGATCACCCGGCTGATCGTCGACCGGATCCTCGACCAGGTCCCCGTACGCGCGGTCTACCCCGACGGCACGGTCCGCGGTGGCGGCGGACCGGACGCACCGGTGCTGCGGATCGTCCGCCCGGACTCATTGTTCGAACGGCTCGCCCACAACCCCAAGATCGGTCTCGGCGAGGCGTACATGGCAGGCGACTGGGCTGCTGCCGACGGCACCGACCTGGGCGACCTGCTGACACCGTTCGCAGCACGGGTCGCACAGCTCGTACCGCCGTACCTCCTGCGCTTCCGGCGGGTTGTCGACCGGCGCGTTCCTCGTCTCCGTCGCAACACACCGGCTGGCGCCCGGGAGAACATCAGTGCGCACTACGACCTCAGCAACGCGCTCTTCGCCGCGTTCCTGGACCCGGGCCTGACGTACAGCTCCGCTCTGTTCGACCACGACGTACCACTGGCTGCCCAGGACCTCGAGGACGCCCAGTCCCGAAAGGTCGAACGCATCCTGGATCTCGCCGACGTAGGTCTCGGCACCCGGGTGCTCGAAGTCGGGATCGGCTGGGGCACGCTGGCGATCGCTGCCGCTCGCCGTGGCGCGCAGGTCACGGGCATCACGCTGTCGACCGAGCAACTGCAGCTGGCGCAGAAACGCGTTGCTGATGCCGGTCTGGTCGACCGGATCGACCTGCGGCTGCAGGACTACCGCGGGGTGACCGGCACGTACGACGCGGTCGTCAGCGTCGAGATGATCGAGGCGGTCGGCGAGGAGTACTGGCCGGAGTACTTCCGCACGCTGGACCAGCTGCTCGCACCAGGTGGACGGGTGGCGCTCCAGGCGATCCTGATGGACCACGACCGGATGCTCGCGACCCGGAACTCGTACAGCTGGATCCAGAAGTACATCTTCCCGGGAGGTCTGATCCCGTCCCGCGCCGCGATCGACGAGACCGTGAAGCGGCACACCACGTTGACGGTCGACGACGACCACCGCTTCGGCGCGGACTACGCCGAGACGCTCCGCCGGTGGCGGCAACGGTTCGTCGCCAACTGGCACGTCGTCCGGGCGGAGGGCTTCGACGAGTCGTTCCGGCGGGCGTGGGAGTACTACCTGGCCTACAGCGAGGCCGGCTTCGCCTCCGGCTACCTCGACGTCACCCAACTCCGCCTTACGCGCCGCTAGATCAGCTGTCGGGCAGCGAGAACAGCGACAGTACGACGCGGTCCTTGCCCGGCGACTCGGCGAGGTAGGGCTCGATCAGCTTCTCGAAGCCGGCCCGGACCACTGCCATGTCCTCGGAGCTGAGGTAGAGGGCGAGCTGTGAGTAGCCCAGCTGGTGCAGCCGTGGGTACAGGTCTCCACTGTCGACAACACGGTCGAAGTCGGCGGCCAGGCGGGTCAGGAGCATCAGGAACGCCTGCCGGTGCTGGTCCGGGGTCATCGCGCGGGCTTCGCGCTCGTCGATCCGGCCGACCTTGGTCTGGTCGAGGGTGAGGGTTCGTTCGGTGGTACCGCGGATCTTGCGTTCGCGGACGACCGTCAGGTAGCCGGCGTCGATCAGGGCGGCGACGTGCCGGTAGAGGGTGGTCGCCGGGATGTCGGGCAGGTCGCGTTTCAGGTCCGTGGTGGTCACCTCGCGGCCCAGCACCCGCTGCACGATGCGCCAGCGGATCGGGTGCAGCAGCACGTCCAGCACCGGGGTCGGGGACTCCTCCATCGGCTCTCCATCAGGGTTCTTTCAGGGTATCCATTGATACCAACTCTGGTAATAATAGCGACATCGGAAGCATTCCTACCCGCCCGAGGAGACGTTGACGTGTCGCTCACCCGTCGTACCGTGCTCAAGTCCGCGGCCGCTGCCGTTCCGGTTGCCGCATTGTCCACCCTGCCCACGTCGGCGACCGGTGTGCGTGAACCGGCCGGGATCGGGCGCCTGGCCGAGAAGATCGAGGCCGGGATGGCGAAGTACGCGATCCCCGGGGCCGGTCTCGGCGTCTGGTACCGCGGCCGGGAGTACGTCCGCGGCTTCGGCGTCACCAGCGTGGACACCGGCGAACCGGTCTCCGGTGACACCGTGTTCCGGATCGGCTCGACGTCCAAGACGTTCACCGGGACCGCGATCATGCGACTCGTCGAGCGCGGCCGGATCAGCCTGGACCGGCCGGTCCGCGCCTACCTTCCGGACTTCGCGACACAGGACCCGTCGGTCGCCGCACGCGTCACCGTCCGGCAGTTGCTGAACCACACGGCCGGCTGGCAGGGCGACTACTTCTGGGACACCGGCCAGGGCGACGACGCACTCGCCACGTACGTCGCCGGTATGACGAAGGTCCCGCAGCTCACGCCGCTCGGGAAGGTGTTCTCGTACAACAACGCGGCGATCGGCGTGGCCGGGCGGATCATCGAGGCGGTGACCGGGAAGCCGTACGAGACCGCCGCCCGCGAACTGGTCGTCGATCCGCTGGGGCTCGCGCACAGCAGGTTCTTCCACAGTGAGCTGGACGGTTTCAGCGTCGCCGCGTCGCACAACATCGTCGACGGCAAGCCGGTCGTCGAGCCGTCGTTCGACGCGATGCCGCGGGCGCTGAACTCGATCGGCGGCCTGATCTCGAGCGCCCGTGACCAGCTCCGGTACGCGCGGTACCACCTGGGGCATCGTGACCTGCCCCGACTGCTCAGCGACCGCAGCAGGCTGGCTATGCAGTCGCACCCGGGTCCGGGCGGCACGCTGTTCGTGGAGCTGAACGGGGTGGGTGTCACCTGGATGCTGCGGCCGACCGCGCAGGGCCCGACGGTGGTGCAGCACGGCGGCGACTGGTCAGGTCAGCACTCCGGCTTCCTGTTCGTGCCGCAGCGGGACTTCGCCATCACGTTGCTCACCAACTCCGAGAGCGGCCCGTCGCTGGTGGCAGAGCTGTTCGGGGACGACTGGGCCTTGCAAGAGTTCGCCGGTGTCAGCAACCTGCCCGCCGTACCGCAGGAGCTGCCGCCGAGCCGGCTGGCCGCCTACGAAGGCACCTACGTCTCCCAGCAGATCGGTTTCGACGGCAAGCCGGAGGAGCTCGGTCTCGACCTCACCGCCGACAGCGGCGAGCTGCTCGCCGGTGTGGGCGGACAGGCGCTGTTCCGATTCGCCTTCTACCGCAAGGACTACGTGCTCGCGCAGAACCCGGACGGCACACCCACGCACGTCCGCGCCAACTTCGTCCGCGGCACCGACGGACAGGTCGAGTGGCTCCGGTACGGCGGCCGCCTGTTCCACCGTCAAACCACCGGTCAATCAGCCGCGGTCCGTCCGGCCAAGCTTCGCCACCCGGCCACGGTCTGGTAATTCGCCCGACCCGGATCGAGACTGAATCCGGGGGTGGGTTCGGATGGACGCAGTGGGGGCCGTGTCCCGGGATGCCGTCATCGTGATCCCGGGAATCATGGGGAGTTCGCTGGCCGACGTCGAGTCGGGGGATGTCCTGTGGGGACTCGACGACGCGAGTTGGTGGGTCAGCGCGTGGACGACGGGAAGAGCGCTCAAACGTTTGGCCGTCACGGATGACGAACGGGCCGGCCGGACCGGCCGCGTTCGCGCCACCGGGTTGTTGCGCTTCCCGGCGTTCGCACCGGTACTGAAGGGCTTCGAGCCGTACACGAAGTTGCTGGCCGGGATCGGACGGGTTCTCGCACATCCAGATGCGTTGTGCGAGTTCCCGTACGACTGGCGGCTGTCCGTGGAACACAACGCGCACGAGCTCGAGCGACTGGTCGACCGGCACCTGTCCCAGTGGCGGGCGCATCCGTCCGGCAGCGCGGACGCCAAGGTCGTCCTGGTCGCGCACTCGATGGGCGGCCTGGTCGCCCGGTACTACCTGCACGTGCTCGGCGGTACCTCGGACGTGCGGACGACGGTCACGCTCGGCACGCCGTACTACGGCTCCGTGAAGTCGGCGTACATCCTCAGCTCGGGAGACGGCCTGCCGATTCCGCGCAAACGTCTGCGCAAACTGGTCCAGCACATGCCCGGGCTGTACGACCTGCTGCCGTTCTACCGCTGTGTCGACGAAGGTACGACGGCGCGCCGGCTCGAGCCCGGCGATATCGCGAGCCTCGACGGCGACCGGGAGCTCGCCGAGGAATCCCTGCTGCGGCACGACAAAATCGTGCAAGGCGAGGCCGGCAGTCTGCGGCTGCTCATCGGCATCGAACAGCCGACGATGCAGAGCCTGTCGATCCGCGACGGCGAACTGACACCGCTGATGCACACGTGCATCACCGATCCGGCCGGAGTGATCCGGGAGCGGCTGGATCTGCGCGGCGACGGCACAGTGTTCCGCCGGTCGGCCGCCGGGTTCGGCCTGCCTCCCGGCACGCTCCCGCAGTCCCATGGTGCCGTCGCGGCAACCGAGGAAGCGATCTCGCACGTGCGCGACGTACTGACCAACGACACCGCCGGTCCGCCGCTCGGACCTGGGGAGATCGGCATCGACGTACCCGACGTCGTCTCTGTGGGAGAACCGCTCACCGTCACGGTGACCGGCGCGGACGCGGCCGGTACGACCTGCCGGGTCGTCGACGCCTTCAACCGCTGGCAGGTCGCGGTGCCGCCGTTGGAACGTCGGGACGGGATACTGACCGCCTCGGTCGTCCTCGGTGAGCCAGGCGTCTACCGCGTCGAGGTGAAGGGCGGCGGCGCCTCGGCCGTCACCGAGCAGGTCCTGGCGGTCCCGCCCGAGGACGCGGACCGATGAGCGAGCCCGCTTTCACGATCTTCCCGATCCCGATCGCGACCTACAGCACCGAGGTACGACGGCCGTTCGCGTCGATCGCGGCGGAGGCCGACGTCAAGGCGATCGCCGACCTGCTCGCGCCGTACGGCGGGGTCGTGCATCCGTGGAGCGACGGCCGGCCGGACGCCGACTGGGTGCAGCGGGAACTGGGCGCCTGGGCCGAACGGGACGGGCCGCGGAGTTCGGTCCTGGTCTGGGTTGGCCATGGCGAGTCGGACGCGGAGGAGGCGTGGCTGGCGTCGTACAACAGCACGCAGCACCTCAAGATCCCCGGCGTGCACCCGGACGAGCTGGCGCGTCACCTGGCGGCTGAATGGACCGGCCGGAGCGAGGACCCCGGCGCGTGGACGCTGGTCGTCATCGAGGCCTGCGGCGCCGAGCGATTCGTGCAACTGCTGGCAGCGAAGATCCTGGCCAAGACGAATCCGGCCAAACGGTTCGCGCTGCTCGGTGGCGGCGGCACCGGATCGAGCTTCCTCGAGGCGGTACCGAAGGCTCTGGACCTGGCGCTGAAGTCCTTCACGCCCAACGACGAGGTCATCCGGGTGGCCGACCTGGTCGGGCGGCTGGAGGAACACCTGGCGTTCGGCTTCGCGATCCCGGTCGGGCTCGGCCAGGCCCGGCCGCTGATTCCGCCACCGCGGCCGCTCGGCGCGGGTGTCACCGCGCCCCAGGACGTCTATCTCGAGCTGGAGGCATTCCTCAAAGGCCTGCCCGAGGATCAACGCAAGTTCTTCGTCCCCAAGGCGCAGGGAGCGGAGCTCGGTGAGCCGACCTGGTACTTCGAGGGACGCAGCCGGGAGCATCGGGAGATCACCGAGTGGCTGGGCACCACCGACTCCGGGCTGCTCGCCGTCACCGGGCCGGCCGGCTCGGGCAAGTCCGCCGTACTGGGCAATCTCGTCGTGCACAGCAACCCGTCACTGCGCGAGCTGTTGATCCGCGCCGACCGCGTCCAGCGGCTGGCCGCGCCGGAGCAGCCGCCGGACGACGTCTTCGACGCCACAATCCTGCTCACCGGCCTGACGACCACGGAAGTGATCAACCGGGTGGCCGCCGACCTCCAGGAGGAACCGGACGTCTCCACCACGCTCGAAGGTCTACGGACGGTTGTCGCGGGCAGGACGGTCATGGTCGACGCGCTCGACGAGGCGCAGGATCCGTTGGCGGTGGCCGGCGTACTGCGGCAACTGGCCGAGGTCCCCGGCTGCCGGGTCGTCGTCGGCACGCGCCGTTCGACCAACGAAGGGCTCGACGACCCGGCGCCGATCGACGCCAACCTGCTCGACGCGCTCGCGCCGATCGGGACCGTGACGGTGGACCTCGATCCCGAGGCTGTGACGAGGTACGTCGAGCATCGGTTGAGCGCACTGCCCATCGACCGCGGTATCGCGGCCGCCGCCGCGCGCAGCGTCGGCGCACACAATCGCCACTTCCTCTACGCCCGGCTGGCCGTCCACGAGATCCTGGCGCGGCCCGAGTTGCTCACCGCCGAGGCCCGGCCGGAGCTCGCAGAGTTGCTGGAGCAGGACAACCGCGGCCTGTTCGCGATCGCTGTGGAGCGGCTGACGGTTGCCAACCGCAACTTCCGGCCGCTGCTCGAGGCCCTTGGCCATGCTCGTGGCCGCGGACTCCCGCGCGCCGACGGCATCTGGGCGGCTGTCGCCGGCGCGTTCACGGACGGCCGGCCCGGCGAGACCGATCTCGACAGCCTGCTCGTCGCGGCGGCGCCGTACGTGATGCTCGACGGGGAGCACGGTCAGAGCACGTACCGGCTGGCCCACCAGACGTTCGTGGAGCACTTCCACGCGCAGCCGTCGTACGCCGCCGGTCACCGACGGATCGCGCGCACACTGGCTGCACGGCAGAACGCGGCCATCGACGGTTGGGCGGACGCCAACTTCTACCCGGTGCGCTACCTCGCCGAGCATCTGGTGGCCGACGCGGACCGGATCGCACCGGCGTCCCAGGCGGTCGTCGACCTGGTGACCGATGCCGGCTGGCTGGCCCGCGCGGTCGACCTGCTGGGCGTCGACCAGACCGACGCGGTCATCACCGCGGCCAAGCTCGTGATGGAACAGGACGCGTCCCGCGACGACGTCGACGCGATGGTTCGGTGGATGACGACGTTCCAGCCCGTCGACGTCGTGGAACGCACCCTCCGCCGGAGCCGGACCGCTCTCACCCGCGATCCCACTCAGCTCGCCGGGCAACTGCACGCGAGGTTGAAGGAGTACCCCGGTGCCTCCATGACCGGGCTCGGCGACGCGGTCGGCGAGCTCGCGACGGCACCTTGGCTGCGGATGGTGGAGGGCAGCCTCGACTGGAGAGCGGATCTCGAGTCGACCTACAGCACGACCGGGAAGGTCCGCGGTCTCGGCTTCGGTCATGTCGACGACCTCCCAGTGGTCGCGATCGCGGTCGACACCCGGATCGAGCTGTGGGATCCGCGGACCGGCGTACCGGATGTCAGGTCGATGATTCCGCTCGGCCACCGGGCGACCGCGGTCGCGATGGCGGTCATCGACGGTCGCCCGGTCGTGGTGACCTCGGCCGGGTACGACCGGATCCTCGAGGTCTGGGACGCCCGCACCAAGGAACGGATCGCCGCCGCGGACGTCGGTCTGGGGCACGCCCTCGGCGTCGGCCTGGTCGACGGGCGGCAGGTCATCGCCGGTGTGGATTTCGACAGCTCGCTGACGATGGTCGACGCGCTGACCTTGCGGCGGTTCGACCCGCCGCCGGCGCTCGCGCGTCTCGCCGTACGCGGATTCGGGGTCGACGACGACGGTGGGTTGGTCCTCCTCGCCGTGCAGGACGAGCCTGGCCCCGAGCAAGCCCATCGGATCGTGCTGATCAATCCCGCCGACGGCCGCGAGAGCTGGCGGACCGATCCGATCCAGTTCGACGGCGGCAGTCTGCTGGACGTCATGGCGGGCGCCCGGATCGGCGCGCCGTTCGTGGTCGCGGCGGGGATCGGGAGGCGCCTGCTCTGGTTCACCGACGGGCATGTGTACGTCGAGGAGTCGCCGTACGACGAACGCACCCGGGCCATCGCGATCGGCGTGGTCGCCGGACATCCGATCGTCGCCGTGGCGCCCGACTACGACAACACCACCTTGGTGCAGTTGCAGCAGATCGAGTACGACGCGACCCGCGAGGGTGTCACGCTCTCGCGGCTGCGCAACGCCTCGACCGAACGGTGGCGTTACGACGGGTTCGTGCCGACCACGGTCCCGGAGGCGCTTGGCAATGAGCCGCCGCGCGACATGTATCGACCTCGGCCACTCGACGTAGACCGGCCGGAAGACTGGCCGCAGTCGGTGGCGGCGGCAGGTGAGGTGGACGGCGTGCCGGTGATCGCGACGGGATCGGTCGACGGTGCCGTCTGGGTCTGGGACCGGCGGACCTTGGCTGGGGCGGGCGAGCGTCCACGCGCGATCGCCGGGCCGTTCGTCGAGTTGTCGTCGTACATTCTCGAGCACGGCTGGGATCTGTTGTACGTCAAGCCGAACCTGGAGCAGGCGACCTCGGTGGCCTTGGGCAACCTTCCCGGGTTCGGCGCGATCGTCGCGGTGGCGTGCGACGGACGGGCGCGGCTGTACACGATCTCGGACGGGAAGCGGATCGAGAACCCCGCGGACCGCGCCTCGGCGGTCGAGTGTGTGGCGATCGGATCGCTCAACGGACGGACGGTCCTGGTCACCGGATCGACCGGCGGCAACGTCGCGGTGTGGGATCCGGCGGCCGGCACCCGGATCGCCGGGCTGTACGTCGACGACCCGATCACCGATGTGACCGTCGGCTCCGGCCGGCTCCTGCTCCGGACCGCCACCCACGGCGACTACGCCCTCGAACTCAAGGAGCCGTGACCATCCAGAGGTGCCCGTCGGGGTCGGTGAACGTGGCCATGTAGGTCCACGGCTTGCGCGTCGGCGCGTTCGGGAATGCCGTCCTCGTCCGGCTCGCCGACCGGTGTCAGGCCGAGTGCCTCCTGGTAGAAGGCGTACGACCGCGGCCGGTCCTCGATGGGAAGGCTGATGATCATCGGGTCACTCCAGCGGTAAAGCGGTCGGCGTCGCGACCGGACAGGTGGTTCGGTGGGAGGCTACGGCCGCTCAGCACCAGCAACAGATCCTGTGCCGTGCCGGTGAGAGGTGTGCCGGTGCCGTAGGTCCAGGTGAGATCGGTGGCCCGCAGTTGGACATCGGTCAGGTCGACACCGAAGTACTTGGCGTGCCGTGGTCGCATCGCGTCGAAGACGATCCCCAGCCGTTCGGACGGCACCTGCCGATCGATGCCCAGCGCAACGGTCACGTCGAGGCCGTGGATCACGTCGTGCGACAGCGCGCCCTCGTAGCCGCCACCGGGCGGTTTCCACGGGTGGTTGATGTTCTGCCGCAAACACTCGACCAGCTGCGCCGGCGTCAACTCCACCGCATCCCGCCGCGCCTGCCGATCGGCGTACCGATTGAAGCTGCCACCGGCCCGCACCATCCCGGCCACGAACCGCGGCATCGACATCCGGTACGGCAGCGTGATGTGCGCAACCAACTCCCGCACCCGCCACCCATCACACAGCGTCGCCCTGTCCCAATCCTGCGGCTGCAGCCCGTCCAAGACGTCCGCCAGCTCGGCACGCTCTCCCGCCACAACACTCCTGATATCCGTCATACCCCACCGACGAACGAGTCAGCTCCGGACAGACACCTCTCGCAGCCGCTTCTCCAGGTACAGGCGTTCGGCGGTTGTGGTGGCCAGGGTTAGGGCTTCGCGGTAGGCGGTGGCGGCTTCGGGGTGGCGGTTCAGGCGGCGGAGGAAGTCGGCTCGGGTGGCGGGGAGGAGGTGATAGCCGTGGAGAGGGCCGGCGGCTAGGTCTTCTACCAGGCGTAGGCCTACGGCTGGGCCGTCTGCCACGCCGATCGCGACGGCGCGGTTGAGGGCTACTACGGGGGTCTGCGGGAGTTGGGCGTAGAGGGCGGCGATCTGGGGCCAGTCGGTGTCCGCTGCCGTGCGGGCGGTGGCGTGGCAGGCTGCGATCGCGGCCTGGACTTGGTACGGGCCGGGCTCGCTGCGGCGTAATGCGGCGTCTAGGAGGTCTACGCCTTCGGTGATCTGCGTGTGGTCCCACTGGGTGCGGTCCTGCTCGTCCAGTGTGACCAGCGCGCCGTCCGGTGCGAGACGCGTGTCTCGGCGCGCATCGTGCAGCAGCATCAGTGCGAGCAGTCCTGCGGCCTCAGGTTCGTCCGGCATGAGTTGGACGAGCAGTCTGGCCAGTCTGATCGCTTCACCTGCCAGGTTGCTCCGGACGACATCGGAGTACCCCTCGTTGAAGAGGAGGTACAGGACAGCCAGTACGGCGGGGGTCCGCTCCGGCAGGAGGTGGGCGGGTGGGACGCGGTACGGGATGCCCGCGTGCTGGATCTTCTGCTTCGCGCGGGTGAGCCGTTTCGACATCGTCGTCTCCGGCACCAGGAACGCCCGCGCGATCTCCGTCGTACTCAGACCGGCCAACGTCCGCAGCGTCAACGCCACTCGTGCTTCCATCGCCAGTGCGGGATGGCAGCAGGTGAACATCAATCGCAGGCGGTCGTCCGGTACGTCGTACGGCGGCTCTGGGTCGTACGCCATCGCAGCCACCTCCTGCAGCTTCTGTGCACCCACTGCTTCGCGGCGCAGCCAGTCGATCGCACGGTTGCGTGCGGTCGTGGTGAGCCACGCACCGGGCCGATCCGGTACGCCGTCGTTCGGCCACCGTTGCAGGGCCGCGGCGAACGCTTCCTGCGCGCACTCCTCCGCCAGCTCCCAGTTCCCGGTGAGCCGGATGAGAGTGGCGACCACCTGGCCCCACTCCTGCCGGTAGATCTCCTCGAAGGTCACACCGGCGGTTCCAGCACCGGAGGTTCGAACACGGGCCGGATCTCGATCGTGCCGTAGCCGGCCGCGGGGTGCTTGGACGCGATCTCGATCGCCTCGTCCAGGTCCGCGCAGTCGATCAGCACGAACCCGCCGATCTGCTCCTTCGTCTCCGCGAACGGCCCGTCCGTCAGCAGCAGCTCCCCCTCCCGCACCCGCACCGTGGTCGCCTCGTCCGGCGGCCGCAGCCCGGCGCCCCCGGCCACGACCCCACGCGAGTCCATCTCCTCCGTCCAGCCACCGCACCCGTCATTGGCATGCGCGGCAGCCGACTCGTCGCCACAGATCATCAGCAAGTACTTCACGGCTCTCCTCCAGAGTGTCTCCACCCCACCGACGAACAGCCCGAGCGGGAACAGACACCTCCACCGTAAAGCGTCTGTCAGCCCATGCTCTGGAGGTGGTGCATGCTGCCGTAGCGCTCTGTGAGGCGGGTGAAGTCGGGCTCGTCGTAGAAGGACGTTGTGCCGGCGCCGTAGGTTTTGGCGGTTTCGATGCAGAAGCGGGCGGCTGACTCGACGCTGGTCAGGTCGGTCGCGCCGGTGCCGCAGCCGGGGACGGCGGTCTCGGTGGTGATCGCGACGCCGACCACCGGCGCGGAGGTCGCCGTACAGGGCTGGAGGATCGAGTTGATGTGGTAGACGTCGTTCCCGTACGGCGTGATGTCCTGCATCGTGAGGGGCAGTACGACGGGCAGCCGGCCGGACACCTGGGACGCCAGGTCGAGCAGGTCCTCGCTGACGCGCAGGATCCAACCTTCTTTGACAGTGGGCGAGATCGCGAAGCCCTGGTGGTTCACGACCCGGTTGCCCTTGGTGGTGTCGACCGACAGGATCGCCTCCATCGCGTCCTCGACCTCGTGCTCGTTCATCGCGCCGACGTCCACCGGCGAATCCATGAACGGCACCGGGTCGTGCGGGCGGGTCGGGGCGTCCGGGCAGACGTGCGTCGCGACGATCACGTCACCCGGCAACTGGTCGCCACGCTGCCGCATCGAGCCCAGCTTGCCGGCCACCGCGAGCGCGACCAGCGCGCCGTCGCCGTCGGACACGAACCCGATCCGCTCCGGCCGCGCGCCGAGTCCGCCGAGCCGCCCGATGATCCCCAGCGTCGGCGCATCGCCGCCGGCGATCCGGCCCCGGCTGCCCGGGATCACCGCCCGGACGAAATCCGTGCTGCCCTTGTCGCCCTGCACCGTCGTCACGCTGACGTCGTCGACGCCATGCGCCTTCAACCAGCCGGCCACCGCCGTCCCGGAAGCAGCCGCATCGTCGAGCAGGTCGTACAGGTCGAGAACTTCACGCCATGCCATATCTGTTTCTCCTAGTCAGAATTTCGTTTTCACGAGGCTGTTGCCGAAGCCCCACAACGCGTCGCCCGCGATGAAGCCGGCCGCGGCGATGGTCATCTGCGACTCCGCCTCGGGGCCCTTCCAGCGGCGGTACGCGACCCGCAGCACGATCCCCGCCAGCACCGTCCAGCCGGCGATCGGATTGACGATCAGCGTGCCGGTGGCGAGCAGGATGCCCATCTGGCGTTTCGCGCCGCCGAGCGCCTGGATGATCGCGCCCGGCACGGCCCAGAGCAGCAACTTGCCGATCAGGTCCTGGTCGGCGCCGGCCTGGATGGTCTTGGCGTAGACCTGCACGATCGGCGGGAACAGGTCGCGGTCGAAGTACACGTGATAGGTCAGCGCGACGACCGCACCCGCGACCGCCATCCCGATGACGCCCGCGAACAACTGCTGCCGCCGCCCCGCGAGCTCGAACGCCGGGTCGCTCCCCCGGCCGCGCAGCAGCCAGCCCGCCTTGAAGTCGTACCCGGCGTCCGCGAACGCCGGTCCGCCGGCCGCGATGAACCCGACCAGCAAGGCGAGCGCGATCGGCGGGAACCCGAGCAGCATGCCGATCGTGAGGAAGATCAGCGAGGTCGCGAACGACGGGAACCAGCCGGAGTGCATTGCCGACAATCCGACGATGAACTCCGCGATGATGCACGACACCGCGGCGTACAGCACCCAGAGCACAAGGTCTCCGAACCCCAGGTCGCCGATCAGTCCGCCGGTGGTCGCGAGCAGGATCGCCGCGCCGACGTACAGGACGAAACCGCGGCCGAGACCGCGGCTGGCGGCGGAGTCGTCGCGGGTGTACGTCGTACGCTCCACAGCTGAATCGCCCGTCGACCCGGCCGGCTCCGGCGTACGGCGGCCGCGGAAGACCACCATGAGGGCCTGGATCAACGCCACCAGACCGGCGCCGACCATCAGCCCGTGCGGGATGTAGTGCGCCGCGATGTCCACTCCGAACAGGTCCGCGCTGTAGCCCCGTGCCAACAGCCCGACGCCGAACATCGTCAGCGCGACCACGTTCCCGATGAACGCCACCCCGAACGCCGACATCGGGACGCCGAGCCAGGAGCCGAACAGACCGACCGCCGTACCGGCACCGAGGAGCGCGGCCCGCTTGCCGCCTTCGTCGCCGGCCTTGATCGCCTCGGCCGCGGCGACCCCCGGCGGCCAGGCGCCGGATCCCGGGAAGACCTTCGAGTCGAAGAGCCAATACAGCATCACGAAGTCGATCAGCATCGCGAGTCCGGCGCCGATCAGCATCGGCCAGACCAGTCCGGGCCGGCCGAGGACGACCGGGATCGCGATCGGCAGCAGCAGCGAGTTCGCGGCCGCGAAGGTCGCGGTGGAGATCGTCGACTGGACCAGGTTCTGACGGTGCACCGACCGGAAAGGACGCAGTACGGCGAGGGGCACCCGGCTGAGCGCGACCGCGACCAGGACACCGATCAGCGCGGTGTTCGGCGTGACGCCCAGGGTGGTGATGATCTGCAGACCGATGACAGCACCGACGGCCGCGCAGACAACCAGCAGCCCCAGCGTCGCGGGCTCGAACGCCCGCGGGTGCTTGGTCTTCGTAGGAGTGGTCATGTCAGCTCCGCAGTGAGTCGAGCGACGACTGAACGAGACAGGACCACAGGAAGTCCGGACGCGGTCGCGGCCGCTTCACGATGCTCCTGCGTGTACCCCATACAGTCGAGAACCAGCAGTTGCGCGCCCTCCGCGGCCAGCGACCGGGCAGCGTTCTCCAACTCGGTCAGACCAGGCTGGTACGGCGTCGCCCAGGCGACCTTGATCTTCTGGTCCAGGTGCTCGAACTTCTCGTACGACTGCTGCTCCTGTTCCGCCAGCGGACACACCACGCCGACGAGCGCGTCACCCGCCAGCGCGGACAGGCCCGCGGTCAGCAGCGGTCCCGCGAGCAGCAACGGGCGGCTGTGGCGGAACGGCGGGAAGTCGCCGGTGCAGACGATCAGTACGACGTCCGCGCCGCCCGCCTCGAGAATTTCGATCGCGGCCTGCAACCGGGGCAGGACGCCCGCGCGGCCGATCACGACCGACGAGCCGTCGCGCAGCCGGGTGGTCAGCGTCTCGTCACCCGGCCGCGGCGCCAGCGTCTTCAGATCCGCCGCCGACAGCCCGTCCAGAGCACCGCGCTCACGGACCTCGACCGACGACGGCAACCACTGCCGCATCTCCGGAACCATGTCACTCCGCGGCGACTGCCCAATAGTCACAACGCCCAGGACTGTCATGCGACCGCCTCCTTGGTTCCGGCTTCGACGAGTTCGCGGCGCTGGGCGCGGTCCAGGCGCGCTCGCGGGTCGGGCGACGGCACCGCGGCCAGCAACGCCTTTGTGTACGGGTGTTTCGGGGCGGCGAAGACCTCGTCGACCGTGCCGTGCTCGACGACTTTGCCGCGGCTCATCACGAGGACCTCGTCGGCGATCAGCCGCACCACCGACAGGTCGTGCGAGATGAAGACGTACGCGAGACCGAGCCGATCCTGCAGGTCCTTCAGCAGCTCCAGCACCTGCGCCTGCACCGACACGTCGAGCGCGGACACCGGCTCGTCGCAGACCACCAGCGACGGGTTGAGCAGCAACGCCCGGGCGATGCCGATCCGCTGCCGCTGACCACCGGAGAACTCGTGCGGGAACCGCTCCAGGTGCCCGGCCTCCAGCCCGACCAGCTCCATCACCTCGGCCAGACGCTCGCGGATCCCCGCAGCGTCGAGGTCGGTGTGCAGCCGCAGCGGCTCGGCCAGTGTCCGTTCGATCGTCCACCGCGGGTCCAGCGATGCGTACGTGTCCTGGAAGACGATCTGCATCCGGGCCCGCATCGCCCGCAGCTCCTCGGCCGGCAATGCCATCAGGTCGACGCCGTCGAAGCTGACCGATCCGGACGTCGGCTCGTGCAGCCGCAACAGCGCCCGCCCGGTCGTCGACTTGCCCGATCCGGACTCGCCGACGATCGCCAGCGTCCGGCCGGGCGCCACGCTGAAGCTCACCCCGTCCACCGCGGCGACAGGTTCGGTACGCCGTCCGCGCCGCCGCCGGCCCGGGAACACCTTGACCAGATCGGACACCTCCAGAAGCGCGGGTCCTTCGGCCGGGCGAGCAGTGCGCGAACGTTCCCGGTTGGAGGGCAGGAAGCTCAGCAACCGCTTCGTGTAGTCCGCCTGCGGTGCCTCGAAGATCTGCTCGACCGGTGCGGTCTCCTGCACCTGGCCGTTGTGCATCACCGTGACCTCGTCACAGGTCTGCGCGACGACTCCGAGGTCGTGGGTGATCAGCAGGACCGACGTACCGTGCTTCTGCTGCAGGTCCATCACCAGTTCGAGGATCTGCAGCTGGGTGGTGACGTCGAGCGCGGTCGTCGGCTCGTCCGCGATCAGCAGCTTCGGCTCGCACGACATCGCCATCGCGATCATCACCCGCTGCCGCATCCCGCCGGACAGCTGGTGCGGGTAGTCCCGCAGGACCCGGGCGGTGTCGCGGATGCCGACCATGTCGAGCAGCTCGGCCGCACGGTCCGCGGCCTGCCGCCGGGACAGCCCGAGGTGCACGCGCAACGGCTCGGTGACCTGGTCGGCGATGGTCAGCACCGGGTTGAGCGCGGTCATCGGTTCCTGGAAGATCGTCGCGATCTCCTTGCCCCGCACGGCCCGCAGCGACCGGTCCGACAGGTTGGTGAGGTCCCGTCCGTCGAACTCGATCCGCCCGCCGGTGACGTGCACGTTCCGCCGCGGCAGCAGCCGGGTGATCGTCATCGCGGTGACGCTCTTGCCGCTGCCCGACTCCCCCACCAGCCCGAGCATCTTCCCGCGCGGGATGCGCAGGCTGACATCGCGCACCGGCGTGATCGGCCCGCGCGACGTGTCGATCCGCACCGTCAGATTGTCGACAGTCAACAAATCACTCATCGGCCACACCCAGATAGCGCAGTGCGGTCAGGGCGTAGGTCTTTGCCGACAATACGACGTCCGCAACCGGTGCCCGCTCGTCGAATCCGTGGATTGTCGACAACTCGGCCGGGCCGTACTGCAGCACCGGGATGCCGTGGCTGCGGAACGTCCGCGCATCCGACGACGCCCACTGCAGCACACCTTCCGCAGGCTCACCCGTGAGCTCACGCAGAGAACTGACCAGCTCGACCACGATCGGATCGTCCGGCAGCGTCCAGTTCGGCTCGCTGCGGAACCCGAGCGGCTCCACCGTCGCCTCGACACCGGCCTCCGCCAGGAGCTCGTCCACCCGCTGCAGAACCTGCGCACGGCTCAGCCCGATCGGAACCCGGGTGTCGATCTCGACAACGCACTTGTCGGCGACCACGTTGGTGGCGCTGCCGCCGGTGATCTTCCCGACGTTGATCGTCACGTGGTCGAACACCGCGCCGATGCCCGGCGCGTACCCTTCCCGCTCCTCGGCGAACACCTGCGACCGCGCGATCAGCTCCCGGACCTCGGCCGGCGCATCGGGGACCATCTCCCACAGCGACTGCAACGCGAGAATCGCCTTCGCTGCCTGGAGATTCGCGTTCGTCCCGTGCAACGGCTGCAGGCTCCCGTGCCCCGGCCGGCCGGACACCGTCAGCCGGAACCAGTTGCTGCCCTTCTGCCCGATCGTCGGGTGCGTCCGTTCGGCCGGCTCCGCGATCACCGCACCGGTCGCGCCGTCCAGCACGCCCTGATCGAGCAGCCAGTCCGCGCCGAGCGGCCCGCCCGCCTCCTCGTCGGGTACCGCGGCGAGCGACAAGCGTCCACCGAGCGGTACGCCGAGCCGGTGCATCACGACGTACGCGTGGATGATCCCGGCGAGCCCGGCCTTCATGTCGCTGGCGCCGCGGCCGCGCAGGTACCCGTCGACGACGTCACCGGCGAACGGCGGGAAGCTCCAGCGGCTCACGTCACCGACCGGTACGACGTCCGAATGCCCCGCCAGCACCAGGTGCCGATCACCCGGCGAGCCCTGGTGCGAGACCACGTTCAGGCGGCCCTGGCCGGCGTCGAGGATCTCCACCTCGACGCCCGCCTTCCGCAGTACGACGGCGATGAACTCACCGACCTCGGTGCAGTCGCCCGGCGGGTTCTCGCTCGGGATCCGGATCAGGTCACCGGCGAGCTGGATCAGCTCGTCCGCGGTCGCCTCGATTTCGGCGAGGACCTTCGACTCCCAGCTCATTTGGTCACGCTCAGCTGGAAGAAGCGGACGATGCCGTCCGGGTACGACGTGTAGCCGTCGAGGCCGGCGCGGTGCGCGACCACGATGTTGTACTCGTACAAGTACGCCCACGGCGCCTTGGTGTTGATCTCCTGCTGCGCAACGCCGTACAGCTTGTTGCGCTTGGCAACGTCTGGTTCGGTCGACGCCTGCTCCCAGGCCTTGTCCACGACCGGGTCGGAGAAATTGGCGTAGTTGCTAGAGCCCTGGCTGGTGAGCAGCAGGCCGAGGTGGTAGCCGGGGTCGTTGACGAACGACGTCCAGCGGGTGATGTACGCCTGGACCTTCTTGGTCTCCAGCGCCTCCAGGAACTGCGGCCGCGCCATCTTCTTGATGTTCATCGTGACGCCGATCTTGGCCAGCTCGGCCTGGATCAGGACCGCATCGTCGTTCCAGTCGTCGAAGCCGGACCCGAGCGTGAAGTCGAAGCTGAAGCCCTGCGGCAGTCCGGCCTGAGCGAGCAGCGCACGAGCCTTGTCCAGGTCGTGGGTGTAGGTGTAGCCGGCGTCGCTGAAGCCCGGGGTGGAGCTGGCCACCGACGACTTCATCGGAGACGCCTGACCCTTCATCACATCGTTCAGCAGCTTCTCGTACGGGATCGCGTACGACACGGCCTGCCGGACCCGCGGGTCGTCGAACGGCTTGATCTTGTTGTTCATCGCGAAGAACAGGATCTTGTTGCCCGCCCGCGAGTCGATCGTCACGCCGTCGGCGGCCTTCAGCGACTGCACGTCCTTCGGCGGCACCTCGAGCGCGAGGCCGACCTCAGCCTTCTTGAGCAGCTGGACCCGGTTCGACGCCTCGGCGATGAACTTCACGTTCACCTGACGCAGTTTGGGCTTGTCACCCCAGTACGAGTCGTTGCGGGCCATCGCCGCCTCGGTCGACGGGTCCCACTTGGTGATCTTGTACGGACCCGAGCCGGCCGTGTTGGTGGCCAGCCACTTGGCGCCGCCGTTCTGCGCCACCTTGTCCATGTCGATGATCGAGAACGAGTACATCGGCAGGATCTGCAGGAACAGGTGGTTCGGCGCGGTCAGGTCGATCTTGACGTTCTGCTCGTCGACCTTGGTGACCTTCGCGATCCCGGCCATCTTGTAGAGGAAGCTCGCCGAGCTGGACGCCTTGATGTGGTCGAACGACTTCACCACCGCGTCCGCGGTCACCGGGGCCCCGTCCTGGAACTTGGCGTCCGCCCGCAGCTTGAAGGTGTACGACGTGTTGTCCGCGCTCGCCTTCCACGACTCGGCCAGCATCGGCACGATCTGGTCGGTCTTGGCCTTCGGCTTGCCGCCGTCCTCGGTCCGGGCGTAGGTGACGAGCTGGTCGTAGGCCGCCACCACGAAGGTGTCCGAGGTGACGTCGTTCGCCTCGGCCGGGTCGAGCGTCTTGCCGCCTTCGGAGTACGCCGCGACCAGGGTGTCGCCGGCGTCCTCCGCACCGCTGCCGTTGCTGCTGCTGTTCGCGTTCGCGGCACAGCCGGAAACCGCGAGGGCCGCCGCCGCGGCGAGAGCCAGAACTGTCCGCTTCATACGCGGTCTCCTTGTCGATTGCGGGTACGTCATTTGCTGGTCCGCAGGCGCGGGTCGAGGACGTCCCGGAGGCCGTCGCCGAGCAGGTTGAAGCCGAGGATCGAGGTCGCGATCGCCAGGCCGGGGAACGTGGTCATCCACCACTCGCCGCTGATGATGTAGCCGCGGCCGTCCGAGATCAGCACGCCCCACTCCGGGTCGGGCGGCTGGGCGCCGAGGCCGATGAAGCTCAGCGAGGCGGCGGTGAGAATGGCGTAGCCCATGCCGAGCGTGGCCCGGACCAGGATCGGCGCGAGCGCGTTCGGCACGATGTGCCGGATCAGGATGCTGCGCCCCGGCAGGCCGATCGCGTGCCCGGCCTCGACGAAGTCACGCTCGCGCAGCGACAGCACCTGACCGTGCACGATCCGGGCGAACTCCGGGATCCCGACGATGCCGACGGCAACCATCGCGCTGACCATGCCGGGACCGAGCGCGGCCGCGATCGCCATCGCGAGCACCAGCGACGGGAACGCGAGCAGCATGTCCATCAACCGCATCACCAGACCGCCGGCGCGACCCCGGACGAACCCCGCGAAGGCGCCCAGCGGTACGCCGATCAACAGCGAGATCGCGATCGCGATCAGACCGGTCCACAACGAGATGCGGCCACCGGCCAGCACCCGCGTGAGCAGGTCGCGACCGAAGTTGTCGGTACCGAACGGGTGCGCCCACGAGGGCCCCTGGAGCAGTGCGCCGGCGCCGGGTTGCGTGGCGCCGTACGGCGAGAGACCGGAGAGGAGGGCGCCGAGCGTCCACAGAGCGATGAAGACGAGGCCGACGACGGCCAGGCGGTTGCGCAGGAGCAGGCTGAGCGTGGTGGTCGGGCGGGACTTGAGATCAGGCATCGGCGATCCTCGGGTCCAGGCGGGCGTTGACGAGGTCGACGACGAGGTTCGCCGCCAGGTAGACGACCGCGGCGACCAGCGTGAAGGCCTGCACCGGCGCGTAGTCGGTGGCCAGGACGGACTGCACGACGTACGAGCCGATGCCGGGCCAGGTGAAGACGGTCTCGGTGATCACCGCACCGCCCATCAGCTGGCCGAACTGCAGACCGGAGATCGTGACGATCACCGGGGCCGCGTTCCGCAGCGCGTGTTTGAGGGTCACGACCGACGGCTTGAGGCCTTTGGAGACCGCCGTCCGGACGTAGTCCTGGCCGATCACCTCGAGCATCGCCGAGCGGGTCATCCGCGCGATGATCGCCGTACTGCCGGTCGCCAGGCACAGCGCCGGCCAGATGATGTGGGACAGCGCCGAGCGGAACGCCACGAAGTCACCGGTGAGCAGCGAGTCGACGAGGTAGAGGCCGGTGATGCCGGTCGGCGGGTTGATGCCCTCGGCCACCCGGCCGAGCGGCGCCGGTGCCCACCCGAGCTTGTTGTAGAAGACCACGATCACCATCAGCCCGAGCCAGAACAGCGGCATCGACGCACCGAGCAGCGAGAACACCCGGCCGGCGTGGTCGACCGGGCGGTCGCGGCGCGTCGCACTGATCACGCCGAGCGGGATGCCGGCCAGCAGCGCGATCAGGAGCGCCACCAGGGCGAGCTCCACGGTCGCGGGCAGCCGGGAGGCGAAGTCGGAAGCCACGCTGTGACCGGTGTGCCAGGCGAAACCGAGGTTGCCGTGCAGCAGGTCCGTGAAATACCGGACCAACTGGAGGTGCAGCGGCTGGTCGAGGCCCATATCGGTGCGGATCTTCGCCACCACGCTCGGGTCCGCCTGATCACCGGCCAGCGTCCGGGCCGGGTCGCCGGGCAGCACCCGGGTGAGCACGAAGATGCACACCACGACGCCGATCAGCGCGGGCACCATCGCGGCCACGCGGCGCAGGACGAGGTTCATGCCGACGAGAGTCGAGGAGAACGCGCGACATCTGCAACGACTTCCCGTTATATGAGAGACCAATTCGATAATCGGGTCGCTGCGCTACCGTTCTCAGCGTGGATTCACTGGATGACGCCGTCCGATCACCGCTGCAGACCGTCGACCGGGCGCTGCAGATCCTGATCTCGTTCTCCGAGCAGCGCCGGGACTGGGGCGTGATGGAGCTCGCCGACGAGCTCGGGATCGACAAGTCCTCTGCGCAGCGGCTGCTCGCGGCGCTCGCGTTCCGCGGCTTCCTCCGCCCGGACCCGATCACCCGCCGGTACAGCCTCGGCCCGACGATGTGGCGGATGGCCGCGCTGTGGGAGCGCACCGGTGGGCTGGCCGCGCTGGCGGACGGGGTGCTCGAGCGGCTGGCGCAGGACACCGAGCGGACGGCGACGTTCACGATCCCGGACGGCTTCCACGTGCGCTGCATCGCGGCGGTCGACGGCGGCGGCGGTCCGCTGCGCAGTCACCCGTTGGTCGGTGACCTGTACCCGGCACACGCCGGCGCGACGTCCCGCGCGTACTTCGCCTTCCTCGACCGCAACGAGCGCCGCGCACTGCTGTCCGGGCGGCCGTTCGCGCGATTCACCGACCTCACCGAGGTCGACGAGGCCGCACTGGAGCGAGTCTTCGAGGACACCGTGCAGACCGGCTGGGCGTTCTCGGACGGCGAGTACGACGCCGCGACCCGCGCGATCGCGGCACCCGTCCGGCTCGGCCGCCGCCCGATCGGCTCGCTGACCGTGGTCGAGGGCAAGTTCGAGGAGCTGCCCGGCGACATCCGGGACCACGTCCCACGGTTGCTGGAGGCAACCGAAGAACTGAGCAACCTGCTCGCGCACCGTACGCCCGCGGCCCGCACCCGCCGCTGACCAGAGACTGAGGATCCTGTGGAACTGCTGCTGCTCTCCAACTCTGCCACCCACGGCCGGCCGTTTCTCGAGCACGCCCTGGACGCTCTGCGCGACATCCTGCGCGACGTCCGCGAGGTGGTGTTCGTCCCGTACGCGCTCGCCGACCACGACGGCTACACCGCGATGATCCGGACCGCCCTGGAACCGCTCGGGGTGTCCGTTGTCGGCGCTCACACCGATGCCGCAGTACTCGAATCGGCGGCCGCGATCTTCGTCGGTGGCGGCAACACCTTCCGGCTGGTGAAGACGTTGCAGGTCAGCGGACAGCTCGACGTGATCCGCGATCGCGTCCGCAACGGGACGCCGTACCTCGGGTCGAGTGCCGGGACGAACCTGGCGGGGCCTTCGTTGCGGACCAGCAACGACATGCCGATCGTGCAGCCGCCGTCGTTCGAGACGCTCGGTCTGGTGCCGTTCCAGCTCAACCCGCACTACCTCGATCCGGACCCGGAGTCGACGCACCAGGGCGAGACGCGGGAGCTGCGGATCACCGAGTTCCTCGAGGAGAACGACGTACCCGTGCTCGGGCTCCGGGAGGGAACGTGGCTGCGGCGGCACGCGGACACACTCACCCTCGGCGGCATCCCGGCCGGCGCCCGGCTCTTCCGGCGCGGCGCCGACCCCGAGGAGATCGCGTCCGGCAGCGACCTGTCCGAACTGCTGAAGGTCACTGCGTCGTACGACGTCTAGTGCAAGCCCTGTACCGGGTCTAGCGTCGAACCGTAGCGGCATACCAACGGGAGGGGACTGCGATGACAGGGCGGATCGTGCACTTCGAGGTTCCGTACGACGACGGCGACCGGGCGCGGGCGTTCTACCGCGAGGCGTTCGGGTGGAACCTGACGGAGGTGCCCGGACTGGACTACACGATGGCGACGACCGGACCGGTGAACGAGCAGTCCGTGTCGACCGAGCCGGGCTTCATCAACGGCGGGATGTTCCGGCGCACCGACGAGCTCAAACAACCGGTGCTGACCGTCGACGTACCGGACATCGACGCGGCCTGGAAGACGATCGAGAGCCTCGGCGGCGAACGGGTCGGCGAGAAGTTGCCGGTCGGCGACATGGGTTTCGCGGCGTACTTCAAGGACCCGGAGGGCAACATTCTCGGTCTCTGGCAATCGGCCTGACCTCTGGGCGTCACCGGAGGCACTTAGACTTCCCAGAGATGGAGGGAGCTTGGCTCCGGTGGCGTCCTCGGGAGGACTGAATGCCTGACCGTACTCAGACCATTGCGTATCCGGCACCCGGGTCGCGACCGTCACGGCGGGACCCGGAGCCGCTGGCGCCGCATGTGATCGTGCTGTTCGGGGCGACCGGCGATCTCGCGAAGCGCAAGCTGCTGCCCGGCCTGGCGTACCTGCAGCAGTCCAAGTTCACCCCGGACGTGCGGGTGATCGGGACCGCGACCGAGGACCTGAGCTCCGACGAGTTCCGCGAGCGTGCGCGGAAGGCGGTCGAGACGTTCGGCACCCACAAGATGAGCGACCAGGAGTGGGCCCAGTTCGCGGACCGGCTTGAGTACGTGCCGGTGACCGCCGGGCCGGACGCGCTGGCGGTCGCCGTGAAGGCCGCCGAGGAACTGCTCGGCCCGGACACCCGCCGGCTGCACTACCTGTCGGTGCCCCCGAAGGCCGCGCAGGCGGTGATCGCGATGCTCCGCGACGCCGGCCTGGTCGAACGCGCCCGGGTGGTGATGGAGAAGCCGTTCGGCGACGACCTGGCGTCCGCGATCGACCTGAACGACTTCGTCCACGAGACCTTCGACGAGTCGCAGATCTTCCGGATCGACCACTTCCTCGGCAAGGAAGCGGCTTTGAACATCCTCGCGTTCCGGTTCGCGAACGGCCTGTTCGAGCCGATCTGGAACCGGAACTTCATCGACCACGTGCAGATCGACATCCCGGAGTCGCTCGGCCTGGACCAGCGCGCCACCTTCTACGAGCCGACCGGCGCGTTCAAGGACATGGTCGTCACGCACCTGATGCAGGTGATGTCGTTCGTCGCGATGGAGCCGCCGACCGCCCTGGAGCCGCGGGCGATCTCGGAGGAGAAGAACAAGGTCTTCCGGTCGATGCTGCCGATCAATCCGGGTGACGTGGTCCGCGGGCAGTACTCCGGGTACCGCGGCGAGGAGGGCGTCGCGCCGGACTCGGACACCGAGACGTTCATCGCGCTGAAGGTGGAGATCGACAACTGGCGCTGGGCCGGCGTGCCGTTCTACCTGCGTACCGGCAAGAAGATGGCCGAGGGCCAGCGGATCATCTCGATCGCCTTCAAGGAGGCGCCGAAGACGATGTTCCCGGCGGGCTCCGGCGTCGGCTCGGAGGGACCGGACCACCTGACCTTCGACCTGGCCGACTCGTCGCGGGTGTCGCTGTCGTTCTACGGCAAGCGGCCCGGGCCGGGGATGCGGCTGGAGAAGCTGTCGATGCAGTTCTCCACCCAGGAGACCGGCAGCGCGGGCGACGTACTGGAGGCGTACGAGCGGCTGATCCTGGACGCGATGCGCGGGGACCACACGCTGTTCACCACGGCCGAGGGCATCGAGTCGCTGTGGGACCGGTCCGCGCCGCTGCTCGACGACCCGCCGCCGGTCAAGCCGTACCAGCCCGGCACCTGGGGTCCGAACGCGATCCACCAACTGATCGCCCCGCGCGCCTGGCGACTCCCCTTCGAACGCGAGTGGCGGCAGGCCAAGCCATAACCCATTGCCGTCCTCGCCGGGCAGGCGCACTATCGAAGGTGTGATGTAAGTCACGAACACCTCGAGGGGCGAGGAGGTGGGCGAATGACGGGGACGAAGACGCATCTCACTGGGGAACGGGCGCCGTGTGGGCGGCTCGGAGATGCCGATCGGAGCCAGGAAGACGACTTCGAGGGCTTCCGGCTCGATGACGTGCTGTTCGCGTGCGGGTGCCGGCAGATGCGGCACGAGTTCCACGACGGCAGCGTCCGGATCCGGACTGTGCGGCACGACGGCAAAGTGCTGATGGACGAGCACAGCGGCGACCACGAAGCCTAGCCATGGCGAACTATCACGATGTGGTGGTGGTTGGAGGCGGCGGTGCCGGGTTGAGAGCTGCCATCGCGGTGGCCGAGACCAACCCGGCACTGCGCGTTGCGGTGATCTCGAAGGTCTACCCGATGCGCAGCCACACGGTGTCCGCCGAGGGCGGTGCCGCGGCGGTGGCCGGGGCTGACGACACGCGGGACGAGCACGCGTACGACACGGTGTCCGGCGGCGACTGGCTGTGTGACCAGGACGCCGTCGAGGCGTTCGTCGCCGAGGCCCCGCGGGAGCTGCTCCGGCTCGAACACTGGGGTTGCCCGTGGAGCCGGCAGCCGGACGGGAAGATCGCGGTCCGCGCGTTCGGCGGTATGAAGAAGAAGCGCACCTGGTTCGCTGCCGACCGCACCGGGTTCCACCTGCTGCACACACTGTTCCAGACCGCGCTCTCCTACTCCGACATTGTCCGGTACGACGAGTGGTACGTCACCAAGATCCTGGTCGACGACGGGCGCGCGTACGGCGTGGTCGCGATCGAACTGGCGACCGGGCGGATCGAGACCATCACGGCGAACGCGGTGATCCTCTGCACCGGCGGCTGCGGCCGGGTGTTCCCGTTCACGACGAACGCCAACATCAAGACCGGCGACGGGATGGCGCTGGCCTATCGTGCCGGGGCACCGCTCAAGGACATGGAGTTCGTCCAGTACCACCCGACCGGCCTGCCGTTCACCGGGATCCTGATCACCGAGGCGGCCAGGGCCGAAGGCGGGTGGCTGCTCAACAAGGACGGCTACCGCTACCTGCAGGACTACGACCTCGGTACGCCGACACCGGACCCCGTGCTGCGCAACATGGAACTCGGGCCACGCGACCGGCTGTCGCAGGCGTTCGTCCACGAAATGGAGAAGGGCCGCACGATCGATACGCCGTACGGACCGGTCGTGAACCTGGATCTGCGGCACCTCGGGGCGAAGCTGATCGACGCCAAGCTACCGTTCGTCCGGGAGCTGTGCTCGAAGTACCAGAACATCGATCCGGTGCGCGAACTCGTCCCGGTGCGCCCGGTCGTGCACTACATGATGGGCGGCGTCCACACGGATCTTCGCGGCGCCACCCCGCTCGACGGCCTGTACGCCGCCGGTGAGGTGGCCTGTGTCAGCATCAACGGTGCCAACCGGCTGGGGTCGAACTCGTTGCCGGAGTGTCTGGTGTTCGGCAACCGGGCCGGCCGCGCCGCCGCGGTCTTCGCGGGTCGCTACCACCGCGAAGTGCCGTCCTCGATTGTCGCGCAGGGCCGGGACGAGGAGCGCCGGCTGGCAGCGGACCTGGGCCGGCGCGTCGAGGGACACCAGCGGATCGCGGACATCCGGACCGAGATGCAGGCCACGATGGAGAACGGCGCCGGGATCTACCGCGACGGCGATTCACTGACCAAGGCCGCGCACGAACTGGCGGAGCTGCGGCTGCGCTTCCAGCACGCGGGGATCGACGACCACAGCACGAACTTCAACACCGAGCTGATCGCGTGGCTCGAACTCGGATTCATGCTGGATGTCGCCGAGTGCATCATCGACAGCGCGGCGCTCCGGGAGGAGTCGCGCGGCGCGCACCAGCGGACCGACTTCCCGGCCCGCGACGACGAACAGTTCCTGGCGCATTCACTGGTACGACGCCAACCGGACGGATCCAGCCGCGTCGGGTACCTGCCGGTGACACTCACGCGCTGGCCACCGGGCGAACGGGTCTACGGGAGGTAGTGATGGCCACCGAGACCACGCTGGAGATCACGCTGGAGGTCGCGCGCTACCGGCCCGGAGTCGACACCGAACCGACACTGCAGTCGTACCAGGTACCGCTGCGGGAGCACTGGGCGATCCTGGACGGCCTCACCTACGTGAAGGACCACCTGGACGGGACCCTGTCGTTCCGCTGGTCGTGCCGGATGGGGATCTGCGGCAGTTGCGGGATGACGGTGAACGGCGAACCCCAGTTGAGTTGCGCGACCTTCCTCACCGACTACGCCCCCGGCCCGATCCGGGTCGAGCCGCTGCGCAACTTCCCGGTCGTGCGCGACCTGGTGGTGGACATCGACGACTTCATGACCAAGCTGCCGAAGGTCACGCCGTGGTTGGTCCGCGAGGTGCAGAGTCCGGTCGAGGACGGCGAGTACCTGCAGACGCCGGAGGAGCTGGACGAGTACCAGCAGTACAGCATGTGCATCAACTGCATGCTCTGCTACTCGGCCTGCCCGGTCTACAGCCTCGAACCGGACTTCCTCGGCCCGGCCGCGATCGCGCTCGCGCAGCGGTACAACCTGGACTCGCGGGACGAGGGCGCCGACGAGCGTCGCGACGTACTGTCGTCGCCGGAAGGGATCTGGGCCTGCACGTTCGTGGGAGAATGCAGTGCCGTGTGTCCGAAGGGCGTGGATCCGGCCGGGGCGATCCAGCGCTACAAGCTGACGGCCGCGACGGAATCGATCAAAGAGCTGCTGATGCCTCGTTCCCGGAGCAGGCGGTGAGCGTCTACCAGCGGCCGATTCACCTGCTCTGGTGGCTCGAGCGCCGCGCGTACGTGCTCTTCGTACTGCGTGAGCTGAGCAGCGTGTTCGTCGCGTGGTTCGTCGTGTTCCTGCTGTTGCTGGTGAACGCGATCAGCGACGGCGCCGCGTCGTACCAGCGCTTCGTCGACTGGAGCGGCCAGTGGTGGGTGGTCGCGATCAACGTGATCGCGATGGTGTTCGTGCTGCTGCACGTGGTGACGTGGTTCGGCCTGGCGCCTCGGGCGATGGCGATCAAGGTCCGCGGCCGCCGGGTGCCGGCGCGGCAGGTCGTTGCCGCGCACTACCTGGCCTGGCTGGTGCTGTCAGCCGTCGTCGCGTGGCTGGTGTTGCGATGAACCGCCGCTCACCGGAACCGTTCCTGTGGATGCTGTTCAGCTCCGGTGGCATGGTGGCCGCGCTGATGGTGCCGATCCTGCTGTTCCTGTTCGGTATCGCGATCCCGCTCGACCTGTGGTCACCTTCACACGACCACCTGCTCGCCGTACTGCGGAATCCGCTCACCCGCCTGGTGCTGTTCGGCCTCTGCGCACTCGCACTGTTCCACTGGGCGCACCGCTTCCGCTACACCCTGTACGACGGCCTGCAGCTCAAGCGCTACGCCGTACCGATCGTGGTCCTGTGCTACGGCGGCGCCGTCGTGGGATCCGTCATCGCGGCCGGACTGCTGCTGACGGTCTGATCGTTTCGAGCGTCCGCCGGCAGCGGTGCGGATTTGTGGATAACTTGGCATGAACCTGCCAATCGATGGATCCCTTGCAGATAAGGGCTTTCTGGCTCGAAAACTGTCGGTGGGTGTGTCTAGGGTCTTGGGTATGGCGATCCTGGACGAGCGACCCGTGTGGTCGATGAGCAGCAGCGAGAAGCTGTCTGCCCTCGACGCGACACACGCCGAGATCGCCCGCCTCCAGATCCGCTGCCTGCACCTGACGGCTAGCCTCGACACCGACGGCTACGCCCAAGAACTCGGCGCCCGCGACACCGTGCAACTACTCTCGATCCGCTACCGGCTGGATCCCGACGACGTACGCCGAGACCTCCGCCTGGCGCGTGCCCTGCACAAATACCCAGCCGTCACCGCGGCCCTCGGCACCGGCCACCCAGCCAACCCAGCCGACGCGGCCCAGTTGAATGTGGGACAGGCAGGGGCGATCGTGTCCGCGCTCGAGAAGGTCCCGTCGTCTGCGGGAGCGTCTGTGGAGGACCTGCGCGTCGCCGAAGAATCCATGGTCCAGGCAGCCCACCTGCTCCCACCGGCCGACCTGCGCAAGCTCGGCAAGGAAATGCGCGAACGGCTCGACACCGACGGCCCCGAACCCCGCAACGAGGACGACACGTCGTCCCGCGAGGCACTGTGGATCAAGCCGGCCGATCGCGGCATCACCTTCGGCGGCTACCTCGCCGACGAGAACGCCGAACTCTTCCAGACCCTGATCTTCGCCGGCGCCAAACCCCACAAAACCCCCGACGGCGAGCGCGACCCGCGTCCGCGCAGCAAGCGACAGGCCGACGCCCTCACCGCGATCCTCACCACCGCCGCCGGCACCGGATCCGCCGTGCCCGGCCACGGCGAGATCAAGCCGCACATCACCGTCACCATCGACCTCCAAGACCTCAAAACCGCCACCAACACCCACGACGGCGGGCTGGGCCGGGGCGACCTGGTGCACGGCGACACACTCTCCGCGGCGGCCGTCCGACGACTCGCCTGCGACGCCGGCATCATCCCCCTGGTCCTCGGCTCCCACTCCGAACCCCTCGACGTCGGGGCCGAACACCGCTTCGTCACCCGCGCCATCCGCCAAGCCCTCAACACCCGCGACAAAGGCTGCATCGCCTGCGGCGCACCACCCGCCATGTCCGAGGCCCACCACATCACCCACTGGGCCGACGGCGGCCCCACCTCCCTCGACAACCTCGCCCTCCTCTGCAAACGCGACCACATCAACGTCCACCAAGGCCGACTCACCATCACCCTCACCAACGGCCACCCCACCGTGACCCGCCCCACCTGGTCCGACCCCGACCCACCACCCCTCCGCCAAACAGCCTGACCCGCGCACCCGAGGCTCCGGTCCAAGGCACACCCACACCCGACAGGCAACCACCCGTCGGCCGATACCCCACGCCCACACCCCCCTCGTCCCCTCGTCCCCCTCGTGACCGCCCTCGTGACCGCACCCCCTCACTCACCACCTCTCACTCACCATCCGTCGCGACCAGGCAGCTCCGTGGGCGTCGGTGGTCGGACTCCGGGTGCCGGGGAGGGGTGACATAGGCTGCGCGCATGCGGGAGATCATGGTGGTCGGGGTCGGCGCCGGTGATCCGGAGCAGGTGACGATGCAGGCCGTGTCGGCGCTGAACCGGGTCGACGTGTTCTTCGTACTGGACAAGGGCGAGGTCAAGCAGGAGCTGGTGGATCTGCGGTCGGAGATCCTGCGGCGGTACGCGACCTCGAAGGAGTACCGGGTCGTGGTCGGGCGGGACCCGGAGCGGGACCGTACGACGTCGGCGTACGTCGAGGCCGTTGACGACTGGCGGCGGCGCCGGGCCGATGTGTGCGCGGACCTGATCGCGGCCGAGCTGGGTGAGGATCAGGTAGGGGCCTTCCTGGTGTGGGGCGACCCGTCGCTGTACGACAGCACGCTGGCGATCCTGGACGACATCCTGGCGCGGGGTGAGCTCGCGTTCTCGGTCGAGGTGATTCCCGGGATCAGCAGCGTGTCGACGCTCGCCGCACGGCATCGCGTCGGACTGAACCAGGTCGGGCGCCCGATCCAGATCACCACCGGCCGCCGGCTCGCACGCGAATGGCCGGCGGGCGTGGACGATGTCGTGGTGATGCTCGACGCCCAGACCGCGTTCACGGAGCATCTCGACCAGGACGCCGACATCTACTGGGGCGCCTACCTCGGCACACCGGACGAGCTGCTGATCTCCGGCCCACTCCGAGAGGTCGCCCCCGAGATCGAGAAGGTCCGCGCCGAGGCCCGCGATCGCAAGGGCTGGATCATGGACACCTACTTGCTCAGACGACACGGCTCGTGAAGAACGTTTGGATGTCGGTGATCAGTAAGTCTGGTGACTGAGTCGCGGCGAAGTGGCCTGGCCGGTCGTAGACGTTCCAGGAGACCAGGTTCTGGTGGTCGCGGCGGACGAACCGGCGGACCGGCTTGGTGTCCTCGCTGAACTGCGCGAGCGCCAGCGGTACGGTCGTCGGCCCGGTGGGCGCGCCCTGCTGGGCGAATTCGTAGTAGATGCGCATCGCCGAGGCGACGGTTCCGGTGAGCCAGTGGATCATCACGTTGGTCAGGATGAAATCGGGGTCCAGACCGCCGCGGTAGATCAGGCAGTGCCACCCGAGGAGCCCGACCGGCGAGTCCGCCAGTGCATGCGCGAGCGATTGCGGCTGCTGGGCCTGGAGTGCGCCGTACGCACTCATGCTCTCCTCGAACTGCCGCTCGTTGGCCAGCGCGGCCTCTTCGTCCTCGGTGAGATCGTCCAGTTCACCTGGCTCGCCGGTGGGGCCGGTGAAGATCTGGGTCACGTGGATACCGACGACGCGCTCCGGGACGAGTCGGCCGAGCTCGAGGGAGACGAACGTTCCCCAGTCGTTGCCGGCGACGCAGAACCGGTCGTAGCCGAGCCGGGTCATCAACTCGGCCCAGGCGACGGCGATGCGGCGCGGCCCCCAGCCACGCTCCGTCGTCGGACCGGAGAAACCGAATCCCGGCAGAGAGGGGATGATCAGGTGAAACGCCGTCGCCGGGTCGGCGCCGTGCGCGCGGGGGTCTGTCAACGGGCCGATCACGTCGGCCCACTCCGCGATCGACCCAGGCCAGCCGTGCGTCAGGATCAGCGGCGCCGCGTCCGGCTCCGGTGAGCGCACGTGCAGGAAATGGATGCGCTGTCCGTCGATCTCGGTCGTGAACTGCGGATAGCGGTTGAGCTTTGCCTCCCAGGCGCGCCAGTCGTAGGCGGTCCGCCAATGGGCGACGAGGTCCCGGACATAGCCGACCGGTACGCCGTAGTCCCAGCCGGCATCCGGCAACTCCTCCGTGAACCGCGCCCGGTCCAGCCGATACCGAAGGTCGTCGAGCTCGTGCTGCGGAACGTCGATACGGAACGGAGTGATGGCTTGCGAGTTCATCGCCGGATCTCCTCGGTGTCGTGGTCGATTCACAACAATGTCGGAGCCGCCCGCGCATCCTTGCCACAGACCAAAGTCTGATTGCTTCTGGCCACCGGGCCGAAGTCGTGCGGGCGCCCGCCGGCGGAGAGTGCCGGTATGACGAAGAGACTGTTGGCGATGATGGCGGCCGTGGTGGCTCCGGCTGGGTTGCTGGTGGCGTTCGCCGGGCCTGGTGAGGCCGCGGAACCTGGCATCGTGCAGACCGATAAAGGGCTGGTGGCCAGTAAGGCCGTGGGGGATGCGCTGGTGTACGACGGGATTCCGTACGCCGCTCCACCGGTGGGCGCGTTGCGGTGGAAGGCGCCGCAGCCGGCGCGGCCGTGGACCGGCGTACGGGCGTCCAGGACGGGCAGCGTTTGCGCGCAGCAGGCGAACTCCGAGGCACCGGACGGTTCGACCGCCGAGGACTGCCTCTATCTGAACGTGACGACTCCCGCCAAGCCGTCCACGAAACCACGGGCCGTCGTGGTGTGGATCCCCGGCGGCGGGTTCTTCTCCGGCGCCGGCAGCAGCTACGAGGCGTCGAAGTTCGCCGCGCGCGGTGACGTGGTCGTTGTCACGGTCAACTACCGCCTCGGCATCTTCGGCTTCTTCGGGTACCCGGGCCTGCCAGCCTCCGGCACGTTCGGCCTGCAGGACCAGCAGGCCGCACTGCGCTGGGTGCAGCGCAACGCCGGCGCGTTCGGCGGCGACCCGCGCAACGTCACGGTGGCGGGTGAGTCCGCCGGTGGGATGAGCGTGTGCGCCCAGCTGACTTCTCCGACCTCCACAGGCCTGTTCGCGAAGGCGATCATGCAGAGTGGCTCGTGCGCCTTCAACTGGGCCGACAACAGCCAGTACCCGGGCCAGACCGCTGACTCGCCGTGGATCCCGGTCAGCCGGGTACAGGCGACCGGCAAGGAGTGGGCCGACAGCAAGCACTGCACGACGCTCGAGTGCCTGCGCAGTCTGAAGGCCGACGTACTGGTGGACGACCTGCTCCAGTTCACGCAGATCGGGTACGGCGGGAGTCCCGTCGTACCGTTCAGCCCTGCGAAGGCGATGAAGGCTGGGCTGTTCCACCGGGTGCCGATCATCTCCGGCAACAACCACGACGAAGCGAACGGCTGGCTGGCCGCGTTCGGAGACATCAAGGACTACCCGGCGCTGGTGAAGAACATGGTCGGCGCGCAGAAGGCACCTCAGGTACTGCGGCAGTACCCGCAGTCACGCTACGAGTCGCCGGCCGCGGCGTGGGGTGCTGTGACGACGGACCGGATCTGGTCGTGCACACAGGTCGCGACGGATCAGCAGGCGGCGCTCATAGTGCCGGTGTACGCGTACGAGTTCGCTGACAAGCACTCACCGATCGGTGCACCCGGGCTGGGAGCCGCACACGCCATGGAGCTCCCGTACCTGTTCCGGCTCGGTGGGTACGACTTCCCGATGTCGGAGACGCAGCAGCAGCTGTCGAACCAGATGATCGACTACTGGACGGCGTTCGCGCGGACCGGCAACCCGAACGGACCGGACCGTCCACACTGGTCGCCCACCGGCGCCAAAGCCGTCAACGGGCTCTCACTCGCGCCGACGGACCAGGGCGGCATCCAGCAAGTCAATCCGACTGCTGAGCACCAGTGCGGGTTCTGGAGCGGCCTTTCCACACCCGCATGAAGATGGGCGACAACAGCAGCAGGAGCATCGCGTAGAAGTTCACGCCTGGCACCAGCGACGCCAGGAGGTAGGCAATCACGGTCAACCCGGTCAGCAGCAGCGAGCTAACGAGCTCCTGCTTGCCGACCGGGTTCGCGGGCTTCTCCAGCTCCTTGTGACCGTGGACCATCCACGTGAGCGCGGACTGGCACACGCTGAGCGCCAGGATCGTGCCGATGTAGACACCGGCGGTGAACCGATCGCTGGGGAAGGCACCGATGATCTCGGTCGGGAACGGCAGTACGACGATCGTGAGCAGCCACAGCAGGTTCACCCGCATCATGGCTGGGGTGTACGCGCGGATGTGCTCGAACAGCCGGTGATGCCCCAGCCAGAAGCTCGCGATCACCACGAAGCTCAGCAGGAACGTGAAGATCTCCTGGCGGTGCTCTGTGATCACGCTGACCGCGTCGCCGCCGTCCGCCTGCACCTCGGGCACCAGGTCGACCAGCGGCAGCACCAGCAACGTGATGGCGATCGCGACGACCGCATCGGTGAACAGCACCAGCCGGTCAGGATCTCTCGACGTACTCACGGCCGCCAACACTAGCCGGACTTCGGAGCAGGCTGACGGACAACAGCAGAGCTGCTAGTACGAATCCGGCCGCTGCGAGCCACGCGGCGCCGTAGCCGTCGCGTAGCGCCAGCAGGCCGCCCGCACCCTCCGCGAGGCGGCTGGTGGTCGTTGATGCGGCCAGGGCGGCCAGTACGGCGGTTCCGACGGCTGCACCGGCCTGCTGGGCGGTGTTGTTGAGTCCTGAGGCCAGTCCGGCGTCGCCTGCGTCCGCACCGGACATGGCCAGCATGATGGAGGCTGGGATGGCGACACCGATACCGGCACCCATGACCGCCAGCACAGGGCCGACGTTGACGACGTACGAGCCGTCCACTGGTGCACGGCTGATCCAGAGCAGCACCAGCAGGAAGACGACCAGTCCGGCGATCAGCATCTTGCGTGGGCCGAAGCGGACGGTGAGACGTGGTGCTAGTGACAGGGACATCAGCCCGTTCATGAGCGGCGCCGGCAGGAACGCTAGGCCGGTGGTGAGCGAGTCGTAGCCGAGTACGCGCTGCACGTACAGGGCGGTGGTGAACTGGAAGCCGAAGCCGGCTGCGAAGAGCAGTACGACCACACCGTTGGCCACGGTGAGTTGACGGCGACGGAAGATGCGCAGGGCAAGCAACGGGTTCTTGATCCGTGCCTGGCGGACGACGAAGGCGGCCAGCAGCAGGAGCGACGCAGCGGCCAGCACCACCGTGCGAGTCAGTGTCGCCTGCGGTTCTGCGGTCTGGACGATCGTGTAGACGCCCAGCGAGAGTCCTGCGGTGACCAGGACGGCGCCCAGTACGTCAGCACCGTTGGCGAGGCCGAGACCTGGCTGGCGCGCAAGGAGACGTACGGCGAACGCCAGCGAGGCCACACCGATCGGGACGTTGATCAGAAACGCCCAGTGCCAGCCGATGGTCTGCGTGATCACACCACCGAAGATGAGCCCGATCGACGCACCGCTGGCAGCCGTGAAGCTGTAGACGCCCATGGCGCGCGCCTGCTCACCGGGAGCCGGGTAGAGGCTCACGATCATCCCGAGGATCACCGCCGAGGCCAGCGCCCCGCCAACCCCCTGCAGGAACCTGCCTGCGATCAGCACCTCGGCGCTGCCCGCCACCCCGCACAACAACGACGCCGCGGTGAACAACCCGAGCCCCGCGACGAAGACCCGCTTACTCCCGATCAGATCCCCGATCCGGCCCGCCAGCAGAAGCAGCCCGGCGAACGCGATCAAGTACGAGTTCATCACCCACGCCAGTCCGGCCTGCGAGAACCCCAGCTCCGCCTGGATCGTCGGCAACGCGACCGTCACCACAGTCCCGTCCAGGATGATCATCAGCTGCATCACACACAGCACCACCAACGCCTTGGCCCGCCCTCGCGCCACATCCACCTTCACCGGCTTCTCCTCAGGTCATCGATTGAAAAGACCATAGCAGATAGTTCTGTAACAGACGATCTCTTATCGGATGAACAATTCGGCTGCCTGCGCTTGGGTTCGCGGCTAAGGTCGTCGGGATGAGAACCGAGCCGGCGGAGATCTCGCGCGACCTGGTGGCCGGAATCCTCAAGGAACACTGGGGTTTCCGGGCCGCGGATGTCACCTACGCACCCGTGGGGTTCGGCAGTCATCACTGGATTGCGTCCGACACCGACGGACCGCGCTGGTTCGTGACCGCGGACCGGGTCGGCCCTCAGATCGAGGCGGCCATGCGGACGGCCAAGGAACTGGCGGACCGCGGCCACGAGTTCGTCGTGGCGCCGTTGGCCGATCGGGACGGTCTGCTGGTGCGCGAACTCCTGACGGGGTGGACAGTGTCGGTCCTGCCGTACCTGCACGGGTGGAGCACTCCGGACGGCGCCTGGGACGACCCGGCCGAGCGGGAGCAGATCGCTCGGATCGTCGGTCGGCTCCACGCCGCGACACCCCCAGAAGCCTTGCAGCGCTGGGATTTCGCCGTACCGGACCGGGACGCGCTCTTGGCGGCACTCAAGGACCTCAAGCGGCCGTGGTCGGCAGGGCCGTACTCCGAACCCGCCCGGCTGCGGCTGGCCGGGGCGCACGCCTACGTACACAGCACGCTGGACCACTACGACGCTTTGGTGCGCGAGGTCGATGCGTCGGACGAGCCCTGGGTCGTGACGCACGGCGAGCCGCACAGCGCGAACGTACTCCGCACCGCCGACGGCACCATGCGCCTCGTCGACTGGGAGACCGTGCGCCTCGCGCCCCGCGAACGCGACCTGAAGGCGGTCCTCGGCGGGCCGACCGACGTACTCCCGGCGTACCAGTCGGAGGCCGGCCCGGTCAGCCCACGGGCCGCGGCGCTGGAACTATTCGACGTCTGGTGGTCAGTGGCCGAGATCGCGTCCTACATCCGCCTGTTCCGCGAGCCGCATGTCGAGTCCGAGGACAGCAAGGAGTCCTGGCGGGAGCTGACGGAATACCTGCCGGGATAGTTCAGCTCGTGCGCTGGCGGGAGCGGCGTACGGGCTGGGCGGTGGTCGGAGTGGCCAGGGGGCCGTCCACCAGGGTGGTGATGGAGTCCACGAAGGTCTTGCGGTGCTGGGCGGTCAGGGCTTCGAGGGCGTCGGCGTGGACGCGGTCGACGATCCTCTGGCCTTCGGCGGCGATCTTGGCGCCGGACTCGGTGACCGCGATGATGCGGGCACGGCGGTCGGTCGCGGAGGGGCGGCGTTCGGCGTACCCGGCCTTCTCGAGGGCGTCGACGGTGACCACCATCGTGGTCTTGTCCATGTAGGCGAGCTCCGCGATCTGGATCTGCGTACGCTCGGCCTCGAGCGCGTGCCGCAGCACGCACTGCATCCGCAGCGTCAGCCCGATCTCCGCCAGCGCCGCGGACAACTGGGTCTCCAGGACGTGACCGGCATGCGTGAGGTAGCCGGTCAGGTCAGGGACAGTACGTTCCGGAAGCTGCGCCATACCATCGAGACTAGCTCGACTCATCCGCCCGAAGATCATCCCGAGCCGGATCATCCCCACGGGCCGTCGTTCCCGATCGCGGGAAAGCGACGCCTTGCTCCGTCCCGAGGGCGGTGTCGTGAAGTCGCGAGCTGGTTGGTGGCCTGGGCAGTTGTTTGGGAGTTATGACTGTTCTGACAACCCGGACTGCTCCGCGAGCCCTCCAGTGGCTTGGGGTTGGCGCGGTGACGCTGGGGATCTTCGCGATCGTCACTACCGAGATTCTCCCGATCGGTCTGCTCAGCCCGATCGGCGCCGACTTCGCTCTCACGCCGGGCCGTACCGGCTGGCTGATGACGATGCCCGGTCTGGTCGCTGCCGTCGCCGCACCTGTCGTCACGCTCGCGACGGCTCGGCTGGACCGACGCCTGATGCTCTGTGTGCTCATGACCCTGCTGGCCGTCGCGGGCTTCCTCGCCGCGGCCGCACCGGTCTTCTGGCTCGAGCTGGTTGCCCGCTTCCTGGTCGGCCTGACGATTGGCGGCTTTTGGTCCATCGGCGCCGGTCTTGCCGGACGACTCGTCCCAGAGCGCTGGGCGCCTCGGGCGACGGCTGTCATCTTCTCCGCAGTCCCCCTCGGCTCGGTGCTCGGCGTACCGGCAGGCACCTTCGTCGGCGAGCTCACCGGCTGGCGTACGTCGTTCGCAGCGCTCGGCGTATTCGCCCTGCTGGCACTGGTCGCACTACGCGCCACCGTGTCGCCACTGCCGCCGTTGCAGGTCACCCACGCCGCAGTACTCCGCAGGGCCTTCCTCAGCAGTCGGACGGCTCTCGTCGTGACCTGTCTGATCGTCACGGCGCACTTTGCGACCTACACCTACGTCACGCCGTTCCTGCGCGAGGTGGTGCGCCCGGAGCTCATCGGCCTGTTCCTGCTCGTCTACGGCGCCGCAGGTCTGATCGGCAACGTGGTCGCCGGTCTGTGGGCAGCTCGCAATCTCCGCACCACCTTCGCCACCTGCGCCGCGCTCATTGCCGCAGCGACGCTCCTCATGCCAGTGGCCGGCCGCAGTACGGCGGGAGCGTTGCTGCTCCTCGTGGTGTGGGGACTCGGGTACGGCGGCGTACCGGTCTGCTCCATGACGATGTTCGCGCAGGCGGTGCCCGAGTCGCGGGAGGCGGCGACCGTGTGGTTCACGTCCTCGTTCCAGGCCGTGTTGTCGGCTGGGGCGCTACTCGGTGGGCTCGTGGTGGACGCGTGGTCGGTACAGGCGGCAATGGTGGCCGGCGGCGGGTGTGCGGTGGTGGCGGTCGGGTTCCTGCTGTGGGGCAGAACACACCAGGTTCCGGGGACGTAGCATCACGGCTGTGGCGAGGACAGACGTCGATCGATGCCCTGGTGTGCTGGCAGTGCACCAGGCGGCTGACGGCGGTCTCGCACGCGTACGAGTCCCCGGTGGACGGCTGACGACGCCACAGCTCGACGTACTGCGTCTCGCGGCCGCTGAACTGGGTGACGGGCGGCTGGAGCTCACGTCGCGGGGAAACGTCCAACTCCGTGGGCTGCGGTCGGATGGGCCGCAGGACCTGTCGGATCGGCTGTTCGCGGCCGGCCTGCTGCCGTCGATCGCGCATGAGCGTGTGCGGAACATCCTGGCGTCACCACTCTCCGGTCTGGACCAGCAGTCGAGGTACGACGTACTTCCTGTCGCCAGTGCGCTGGACCGCGCGCTGTGCGAGCGCCCTGGGCTGGCTGACCTGCCGGGACGGTTCCTGTTCGCGTTGGACGATGGGCGCGGGGATCTGTCCGAGCTGGCGGCAGATGTGGCTGTGCGAGCGGTGGATGAGCGGACCGCTTTGTTGAGCCTTGGGGGCCTTGGCGTGCGGGTTGAGTGGGGCGTGATGCCAGAGCTGATGGTGGCTGCGGCGGAGGCGTTCCTGGAGGTACGCGATCAGGAGTGGCGGATCGCTGAGGTCGCTCAGGGTGAGGAGTTGATCCTGGAGCGGCTTGGGTTGCGGGCAACTGAGGTGCTGCCGGTTGAGACGGCGCGGGTGGTTGCTGGGGTGCATGGGGCGGCGTTGGTTGTCACGGTTCCGCTGGGGAGTTTGACGCAGGAGCAGGCTGGTGCGTTGGTGCGGGCTGGTGATGAGGTTCGGATCACGCCGTGGCGGTCTGTCGTGGTTCCTGCGGCGGCCACTGGGTTGGAAGAGGTTGGGCTGGTCACCAGCCCTGGCTCCGTCTGGGAGGGTGTGACGGCATGCGCCGGTCAACCGGGGTGTGCCAAGGCACTGGCCGACGTCCGTACCGACGCAACTACCCACCTGACCACGGGGCGTCTTGTTGGGCTCGGCGGGCGGGTGCACTGGTCGGGGTGTGAGCGGCGGTGTGGGAAGCCTGCTGGTGCGTTTGTGGATGTTCTTGCGGTGGGCAACGGTTATCTGGTGGACGGGGAACGGGCGTGAGTTACGAGTACGAGCGGGACGGCGCGGAGATCTACCGGCGGTCGTTCGCGACGATCCGGGCCGAGGCGGCGCTCGACGGGCTGCCGGCCGACGTGGCGCAGGTCGCCGTACGGATGATTCATGCGTGTGGGATGACCGACCTGGTCACCGACCTCGCCTGGTCGCCGAACGTGGTGAAGAACGCCCGCGCCGCGCTCCAGAACGGTGCGCCGATCCTCTGCGACGCGCAGATGGTCGCTGCCGGTATCACCCAGCGACGGCTCCCCGCGGACAACGAGGTGATCTGCACGCTGCAGGACCCGCGGACCGTGGAACTCGCCCAGCAACTCGGCACAACGCGAAGCGCTGCCGCCGTGGACCTGTGGCTCGACCGGCTCGAGGGCGCGGTGGTGGCGATCGGCAACGCGCCGACCACACTGTTCCGCCTGCTGGAGGTGATCGCGGCCGGCGGACCGCACCCGGCTGCGGTGCTGGGCATCCCGGTCGGGTTCATCGGCGCGGCGGAGTCCAAGGAAGCCCTGGCGGCCAACGTGCTCGGGCTGGAGTACTTGGTGGTCAGAGGACGACGGGGCGGAAGCGCGATCACCGCGGCCGCCGTCAACGCGATTGCGAGTGAGACAGAGTGACTGGTCAGTTGTGGGGTGTGGGGCTGGGGCCTGGGGATTCTGAGTTGGTTACTGTGAAGGCGGCTCGGTTGATCGGGGCTGCTGACGTGGTCGCGTTTCACAGTGCGCGGCACGGGCGGAGCATTGCGCGGTCGGTGGCCGCGCCGTACCTGACGCCCGGGCAGCTCGAGGAGCACCTCGTCTACCCGCTCACCACCGAGACGACCGACCACCCGGGCGGCTATCAGGGCGCGATGGACGACTTCTACGCCGACTGCGCCGCCCGGCTCGCGGCGCATCTCGACGCCGGCCGTGACGTCGTCGTCCTCGCGGAGGGCGATCCGCTGTTCTACGGCTCGTACATGCACATGCACAAACGCCTCTCAGAGCGGTACACGTGCGAGGTGGTCCCCGGCGTCACCTCGGTCAGCGCTGCGGCCGCCGTACTCGGCCGCCCGCTGTGTGAGCGCGACGAGATCCTCACGGTCCTCCCCGGCACCCTTCCCCCCGACGTACTGGCAGACCGCCTGCGGTCCACCGACGCGGCCGCGGTGATGAAGCTCGGACGCACCTTCGCCGGAGTCCGCGAGGCCTTCGAGCTCGCGGGTCGCGCCGACGAGGCCTGGTACGTCGAACGCGCGACCACCGACGCCCAGCGCATAGCCCCGCTCAACGAGGTCGACCCGGACGAGGTCCCGTACTTCTCCCTCGCTCTTCTCCCCAGCCCCATCAACAACACGTTCGCCGCCCCGGTCACCCAGACCGCCGCCGAGGGCTCCGTCACCGTCGTCGGTCTCGGTCCGGCCGGCCCGGAGTGGATGACGCCGGAGGTACGCGCCGCAATCGCCGGTGCGGACGACGTGATCGGCTACACGACGTACGTCGATCGACTGCCGGACCGGGCCCGTCAACGCAAGCACGGCTCGGACAACCGTGTTGAGTCGGAGCGGGCCGCGTTCGCACTCGACCTGGCTCGCAAGGGCTCCAGGGTGGTCGTGGTCTCGTCCGGTGACCCAGGTGTGTTCGCCATGGCCAGTGCGGTCACAGAGATCGCAGCGGAGCCGGAGTACGCCGACATCGCCGTACAGGTGCTGCCGGGCATGACAGCCGCGCAGGCAGTCGCCAGCCGGGTGGGGGCGCCGCTGGGACACGACTACTGCGTGTTGTCGCTGTCGGACCGGCTCAAGCCATGGGACGTCATCGCCCAGCGCCTGACCGCGGCAGCGCAGGCAGACCTGGCGCTAGCGATCTACAACCCAGCCTCCCGGTCCCGTACCTGGCAGGTGGAGGCGACCCGGGACCTGCTGCTGGAGCACCGCTCCCCCGGTACGCCGGTCGTGGTCGGACGCGACGTCGGCGGGCCCGAGGAGTCGATCACTGTGACAACACTGGCGGAACTGGATCCTCAAACGGTTGACATGCGGTGCCTGCTCCTGGTCGGCTCGTCTCAGACGCGCACCGTGCCCCGCCCGGCCGGCTCGCTGGTGTTCACTCCGCGCCGATACCCGGCGACGGTGAGTGAAGGCATCCCAGGAGTCGGTTAAATCAGCGCTCCGGCTGTGTCAGGCGCAGTGCGGACGGGTAGGGACCGCCCCGAAGCCGACCTGAGGAGCCAGCGGAGATGAGTCAGCAGTACCCCGGCGACACCGCCACGATCACCACGCCCGCCGGCGACGCCAGCACCCAGAAGTACGAGGAGGCGCGCGCGGCCGCCAGCCGGGCGATGAGCACGATCTCGATCCCCCAGGAACAGCCGCTGCGGACACCGCCGGCGGCGGCCGAGGCGGAGGTCGACCCGGATCTGCTGTCGTACCGCGGGTTCAAGTTCGGTGCGGCGTTCTTCGGGTGGCTGATCGCGATCTCGATGTCGGTGCTGCTGATGGCCGCTGTGTCGGCCGCCGCGCTCGGCACCGCCGAGATCCTGGACTACACCACCAGCGACGCGAAGGCCCAGCCCGGCGCGGCCTCGCTCACCGCGGCAGGTGTCACGATCTTCATGCTGACGCTGGCGTTCTACATCGGCGGGTACGTCGCCGGCCGGCTGGCGCGCTTCGACGGCGGACGGCAGGGCTTCGGCGTCTGGATGATCGCCGTGCTCGTCGGAGCGATCGCCGCCGGCGCCGGCTGGGTGCTGGACAGCCAGTACGGTCTGGTCGACGAGATCAACCGGCCGGACGTGGCGCTCAGCGACAACACCGTTCTCCTCGGCAGCATCGCCGCCGGAGCCACCCTCCTCGTCCTCACGCTGCTGTTCGCGATCGTCGGCGGCAAGTCCGGCCGGCGCTACCACGACCGCATCGACCAGCTGCTCTGAGTAGCCGCTGGGTTTCTCACCGGGTACTGGACAAGTACACGGGGCTTGTCCGGTGAGGAGAAGCTGACATGACCCAGCAGCATCAGGAAGACACACGCGTTGACAGGCTCGGCCCGTCCGAGCTGTACGAGGAGGAGCGGACCGCCGCTCCCGTCCGGGAACGGGACCGGGTACACCGGCGCTCGAAGGGCCGCGGGACGTTCTACGGCTGGCTGGTCGCGATGGGGCTGACCGCGCTGCTGACCGGGATCGCCGGCGCGATCGCGGCGGCGGTCGACTACGCGGCCTCCTTCGACTGGAACGACGCCACGACCAGCGCGAACACCGCCGGCACGATCGGGATCGTGTCCGGCGCGATCCTGCTGCTGATCCTGGCGTTCGCGTACTACCACGGCGGGTACGTCGCCGGCCGACTCGCAGGATCCGGTGGCGCCCTGCACGGCATCGGCGTCTGGCTGGTCGGGGTCGTCGTCACCGCGATCGCCGCCGGGCTTGCAGCGCAGGCGGGCACGCAGTACGACGTACTCGACCGGATGAAACTGCCGTCGGTGCCGATCGCGGACGAGACGCTGACGACCGGCGGCGTGATCGCCGTGATCGCCGCGGCCGTCGTCACGCTGATCGCGGCAGTGGTCGGCGGAATGGTCGGCGGAATGGCCGGCCGCAGGCGGTATGACCGCATGGACGGCAGCGCCGACTGAACCAGACCGCGGCCCGCTGTGCTAGAACAGGCAGTAACCAAAGGGGCCCTCGTGGACCAGCTGAAACTCGGCGTCATCGGTCGTTCCCGCAAGGAGAACGAGCACCGGCTACCGATTCATCCGCACCACTTCGACCGGATCGACGAGGATCTGCGCCGGCACATCTTCCTCGAGACCGGGTACGGCGAGCGGTTCGGGATCCCGGACGAGGACCTGGCGAAATCGGTGGCCGGCGTCGTCGGTCGGGACGAGCTGATCGCGGTCGCCGACGTCGTGGTGCTGCCCAAGCCGCAGCCCGAGGATCTCGCCGGGCTGCGGGTCGGGCAGACGCTCTGGGGCTGGCCGCACTGCGTCCAGGACGACGAGGTCACCCAGCTCGCGATCGACCGCCGGCTCACGCTGATCGCGTTCGAGGCGATGAACCACTGGACCGCCGACGGCCGGTTCAGCCTGCACGTTTTCCACAAGAACAACGAGCTCGCCGGATACTGCTCCGTCCTGCAGGCGCTCGAGCTGATCGGCTCGACCGGCGACTACGGACGCCGGCTGCGGGCGGTGGTGATCGGGTTCGGCGCGACCGCCCGAGGAGCCGTCACCGCGCTGAACGCGCACGGCGTGCACGATGTCGACGTACTGACCGGGCGCGACGTGGCCGCTGTCGGCTCACCGATCCACTCGGCGCGGATCGTCCAGTACGACCAGGACGAGGTCGAGCCCGGCGCCGCCCTCGATCCGCGCCGGAGTCACGCGCTGACCGACGAGGGCCGGGTGCCGCTGGCCGGGTTCCTGGCCGAGCACGACGTGATCGTGAACTGCGTGCTGCAGGACCCGGACGCGCCGCTGACGTTCCTGATCGAGGAGGATCTCGCGCAGTTCGCACCCGGCAGCCTGATCGTCGACGTCTCCTGCGACCTGGGCATGGGGTTCAGCTGGGCCCGGCCGACCGGGTTCGACGACCCGACGTTCGTGGTCGGCGACAACATCACGTACTACGGCGTCGACCACAGCCCGTCGTACCTGTGGAACTCGGCGACCTGGGAGATCAGCGAGGCCCTGCTGCCGTTCGTCCGCACTGTGCTCGACGGTCCGGCCGCCTGGCATGCCGACGCGACCATCAGCCGGGCGATCGAGATCGAGGCCGGCACCATCCGCAACCCCGGCATCCTCTCCTTCCAGAACCGCTCCCCCGAGCACCCCTACCCGCATCTCGAACCTGCGGATCGGGCTGATCCGGTTTACGGGTGACGCTGGCCGTACGCACGAGGGACCGTCAGGCTGGGCGGCATGACACGGACCGCGCTGGTCGTCGGAGGAACGAGCGGGATCGGTGCGGCCGCGGTACGGCGCCTCGCCGCCGACGGACTGCACGTCGTCGCGGCCGGCCTCGGCGCGGGCCGCGCTCAGGTCGAGCTGGATCTGCGCGTCGACGGCTCGGTGGAGGCGCTGATCCGGTCGCTCGGGCGGCTCGACGTACTGGTCAACGCGGCCGGCGTCATCCGGCGGGGCGACGAGCACCGGCCGGACGTCTTCCGGGACGTCGTGGAGATCAATCTGACCGGTGCGATGCGGGCCGCCGAGGCCGCGCACGATCTGCTCGCGGCCAGTGGCGGCTGCATCGTCAACGTGGCGTCGATGCTGAGCTACTTCGGCGGGCCGCTGGTTCCGGCGTACAGCGCGTCCAAGGGCGGGATCGTGCAGCTGACCAAGTCGCTGGCAGTCGCGTGGGCCGCGGACGGGATCCGGGTGAACGCGGTCGCGCCCGGCTGGATCGCCACCGAACTGACCGCGGCGCTGCGGTCCGATCCGGCCGCCTCCGACCGGATCCTGTCCCGGACCCCGATGGCCCGCTGGGGCACGCCCGACGAGGTCGCCGGCGTGATCGCGTTCCTGACCGGCCCGGACGCGGGCTTCGTGACCGGCGCCGTCGTACCCGTCGACGGCGGCTACCTGAGCATGTAGGAGAAACTGGATGATTCCGATATCGGCAGGTGTCCCGGCGGAGATCGCGGTCCAGGCGGTTCCCGACGACGAGCGGCTCTGGGTGCCGCAGGCCCCGGACGTGTGGTTCCGGCCGCTGATGCTGAACACGATCACCGGCCAGTGGTGCAACCTGCTCAAGGTCACCCGCGCCGGCATCGTGTCCCGGCACCGGCATCCGAGCGCGGTCTTCGGCTACGTCATCAAGGGCAAGTGGCAGTACGACGAACACGACTGGGTCGCCGACGCAGGCTCGTTCGTGTACGAACCGCCCGGGGAGATCCACACGCTCCGCGTCCCGAACGAGTGCACCGAGATGATCACGTTCTTCAACATCTCCGGCGCGATGATCTACGTCGACGATGCCGGCAACCAGACCGGCTACGAGGACACGTTCACCAAGATCCAGCTCTGCCGCGACCACTACGGTGCGAACGGCCTCGGCGCCGACTACGTGGACCAGTTCATCCGCTGAAGCACCTCGATGACCTGCAGCAGGGCCGGGGACGGCGGATGGTCGCGCCGGGTGAAGAGGGCGACCTGACGTTCGACACCGGCATCGTCGATGGGGACCAGACGGACGCCGTCGAGGTTGGCTGTGGTGACGGCCAATTCATTGGTGACGCCTACGCCGAGACCGTGGCGGACCAGGGACAGCAGGGTCTGCGGCTGATTGGTGCGGAACGCGGACTCCGGGTTGAGGCCCTTCGACGCGAAGGCCAGGTGGGACTCGAACTGTCGCGGCCCGTCACTCTCACCGATCGAGATCAAGGGCAGCTCGGCCAACTGCTGCAGGGTGACGGACTGGCCGGTTGCGAGTGGGTGGTTCTCGGGGAAGACCGCGGTGAGGGGCTCGTGCCACAGGACCTCGTGGGTCAGCGACTCGTCCGCGACGAGCGGGTGCACCGGACGAATGGCTAGGTCGATGTCACCACGGACCAGTGCGGCCTCCAGGTCCACACTCGGCCCCTCGATCAGGAGCAGTCGGATGGTGTCCGGGAGGCGTCGTACGACCTGGGGGAACAGCCACGCCGCAGCACTCGGGTAGGCGCCGAAACGGACGGCTCCCCCGGCGGACAGGTTCTGCACGCGGCGCAGGATCTCCTCGGCCTGCGGGAGCAGCGCGCGGCCCTCGGGCGTGAGGCGCGGCGGGTGCGCCGTACGGTCGAACGGCTGTACGTCGAGCGCGCGTTCGAGCTCCGCGACGTGCTCGCTGATCCGGGACTGGCCCCGGTACACCGCCTTCGCGGCGGCCGAGAACCCGCCGTACCGCGCGACCGCGGCGAAACTGACGAACCAGCCCATCTTCACGCCGTACATCGCGCCGAGATCCATGGTCGTCCACGGTAGCCGGGAAGACACCGACCGGGTCCGGCGTTGCTCCTGGTGTGCTGGACGTGGCGGTGATCGGAGCGGGGCAGGCGGGCCTATCAGCGGCGTACCACCTGGTGCGGATGGGATTCACGCCGTACGACGAGGTTGTCGTGCTGGACCGGAACCCGGAACCAGGTGGCGCGTGGCAGCACCGTTGGGACTCGTTGACGATGCACGACGTGCACGGGATCGCGAACCTGCCCGGCGTACCGGTGCCGTCCAGCGCCGGCGCGGAACGAGCCAACGAGTTCGTGCCGGCGTACTTCGCGGACTACGAGAAGCAGTTCAGCCTGCCGGTGCTCCGGCCGGTTGCGGTCGAGAGCGTCCGTTCGGTGGATGACGGGTTCGAGCTGGAGACATCCAACGGCGGCTACCGCGCGGCGTCGATCGTGAACGCGACCGGAACGTGGGACCGGCCGTTCATCCCGTGGTACCTGGGGATCGAGACGTTCGAGGGCCGCCAGCTGCACACCGCCGACTACGCCGGCGCGGCGGAACTCGCCGGTCAGCACGTGCTCGTTGTCGGCGGTGGCGCCTCGGCGGTGCAGTTGCTGGCGGAGATCTCTGCTGTTGCGACCACAACGTGGGTGACCCGGCGACCGCCGGAGTGGCGGACTGGTGACGACTTCACGCCTGAGTACGGGCGGCAGGTCGTCGCTCGCGTCGAGGAGCGGGTCCGCGCCGGTCTGCCGCCGCGGAGCGTCGTGAGCGTCACCGGGCTGCACCTGCGACCACAGGAACAGGCCGCGGCGGACCGCGGTGTCTACAACCGCCTGCCGATGTTCTCGCGCATCACCCCGGACGGTGTCCAGTGGGCCGCGGGTGCCGACGCGCCCGATCACCTGCACGTCGACACGATCCTCTGGGCCACGGGCTTCCGCGCGGATCTCGCTCACCTGGCTCCCCTGCGCCTCCGTGAGGCGTCGGGCGGTATTCGCATGAACGGCACCGCCACCGTCGCCGACCCGCGCATTCACCTCGTCGGCTACGGCCCGTCGGCCAGCACCATCGGCGCCAACCGCGCCGGATTCACCGCCGCCCGCGCACTACGCGACCTGCTCAAACCGCTGGCTGCATAACAGGTTCTGGCTCCCGCACCACGACAGGTACGAACATCCCCGCGACCAGGAAGACGCCTGCCGTCAGCAACCATCCAGGCCAGCCCCACGACACCGCGACCGTCGTGATGAGCAGCGGTGCCACGAGGTCACCGATCTGGTGCCCCATCGCATAGGCGCCTTGGTACTGCCCCTGGGCGCCAGGTGGCGCCAACTCGAAGCTGATCCCCCACCCGCCCGCGGACTGCAGCATCTCCCCCAGGACATGTGCGAGCGCCGCCGCGATCAGCAGGCCGATCGTCACCGCACCGGACGTCGCATCGCTCAGTGCCAGCACCAGACAGGTGATCGCCAGCAGCACTCCGGCACGTCGACCGGCCCGGGCGGCGCCGGTGAGGCGCTCGGTGCCCCGCGAGATACGTACCTGCAGCAGGATCACCGCGGCGGAGTTGAGCACCAGCAGCACGGAGATCATCCACCGAGGCGCATCCGTCGCGGTCGCCACCCACAGCGGGATGCCGATCTGCGCGAGCGCGCCATGCATGCTCAGTACGCCGTCCAGCCCGACGAACACCAGGAACCGACGGTCCCGCACCGCAGTCAGCCCCGACGGCCCCGCCGCGGCCGGCACCCGCGCAACGGCCGGCATCCCGAACCGCACCAGCCCGGCCGTCACCACGTACGTCGCCGCGTTCGCCAGCAGCGCTACGACGTACACCTCGCGTCGGTCGACCGCGAGAACCACACCGGCAGCCGCCATCCCCACGGCCATGCCGATATTCGTGACGACTCGGAGGATCGCCCGCGTCCGGACCCGCTGATCGGCCGGAGCGACGCCGGCGATCAACGCACCCTTCGCGCCCCGCTGCCCCGAGTCCGCGATCGCGGTCACCGCCGCGACAGCGACGTACCAGCCGAACGACCGCACCTGGGTCAGCGCGGTCATGGTGACGGCCTGGAGCAACAGAAACCCGACGTACGCCCTGTTGGGGCCCAGCCGGTCGGCGACCACGCCGAGCGGCGTACTCGCAACCAGTCCGACCAGCGCGGCAATCGTCAACCCCACACCAACATGACCAACCGACAGCCCGACGGCCCGCGTCAGGTAGAGCGCCCCGACAGCTGCGTAGACGCCGTTCCCCAGAGTGTTGACGAGTGTCGCGGCGATCAGCCGTCTGACGGCAGGCGAAAGAGATGAGGTCACAGCTGCTCATCCAACAAGCGCTTCCCCGGCACCGCCGGTGGACTGCGGACTTCTGTCAGTCCATTGATCCTGCCGGTACGCCGAGGTCCTGCCGGATGGTCGACTCCTGCTGCAGGTGCCGTGCCGCCGCCTCGCTGTCGCCCTCGTGCGCGGCGCACCGGCCGAGACCGTGATGCGCCCTCGCCTGCTCGAACCGAAGCCCGATTCCGACGGCGAACTGGAGAGCCTGGCGATAGTGCCGGAACGACTCCTCGTACTGCGCCAGACGGCCATAGGCCAACCCGACGTTCGACAGCGTGACGACCTGATCGGGCCGGGCGTTGACGGCACGCAGCACCGCGAGCGACTCGTGCAGGCACTGAGCGGCCCAACCCGGTCGACCGAGCTGCCGAGCGGCTCGCAGGAAGGAGTGCGCCTCGAACGCGGGCTTCGCGTCGCGACCGGTCACCGGCACATCGTAGGTGCTTCTTCCGGTCAAACTGCCGGGTTCCCTTCCTGGTGCCGTCCCCGGGGTCGCTGTTTGCCTTGTCGCAGACACAGTGGATCTTCTAGACGGAGGAACGGCCATGAAACTCCCCTGGAAACGCGCGGTGATCGGAGTCTCGGCCGCGATCGCCGCCCTGACGACACCCCTGATCGCCCCGTCCACGGCCGCGGTTGCCTACACACCGCAGCCCGGACCGATCGGCCAGCACCCGACCGCCACCGGGGCCCAGTCGAGCCCGATCCGCCGCGCCATCCTCGACAACATCGCGAACACACCGGCGCAGCAGACGATCCGGGCGGTGACCTGGAACCTCAACGACCAGGGGGTCACCACCGCGCTGATCAACGCACACCGGCGCGGGGTTCACGTGCAGGTGCTGGTGTGGGACCGCAACTGCGGCAGTGAGACAGTCCATCTGCGAGCCGTCCTGGGGGTCGCCGGCGACGCGAGCTTCTTCAGGTGCATCAAGAACTCCGCCCGCGGGCCGGAGGGCAAGGGGCAGCTGCACCAGAAGTCGTTCACGTTCTCCCGGACCGGTACCGCGAGCCATGTCTCGCTCGTCACGTCGTACAACCCGACGGACGACGCGAACAAGAACCAGTACAACGTTGCGTTCCAGTTCGTGAACAACCAGACCATGCACGACGATCTGAAAGCGCTGTTCCAGCAGCAGATGACCGATAGCCCCCGCGCGGCGCGGTGCCAGACCGCCACGCCCAACGACGGCAGGCTCTTCCAGCACTTCTTCAACGGCGGGTACGGCGTGATGGCCTATCCGCTGGACTGCATCGCCGAGGACCCCGTGATCACCCGGCTGCGGACGATCCCGAACCCCGACCAGGCGGTGATCCGGGTGGCGACCTCGGGCTTCACCAACGAGCGGGCCCGGCGGATCGCGCAGGAACTGGTGCGGCTGCGTAGGGCGGGCGCCTGGGTGAAGGTCATGCACACTGCCGGCGCGGGACCGGTGGTACGGAGCACTCTCGACCAGGGCGGCGTCACCCGGCTGGACACGCAGACCTGTGGCGGCGCGCCCGCGAACGACATCAGTTTCAACCACTCGAAGATGCTGCTGGTGAGCTACGTGTCGGCCGGGCAGCGGACGTACCGCAGCTGGCTCGGGTCGGACAACATGGCCGACAGTTCGATCAACTCCGACGAACTCATGGTCCAGGTTCCTCAGCAGGCGCACTACCAGGCCCTCACGGACTTCTTCGACTTCACCTGGAAGCGCGAAGCCGCCCAGTGCTGAGCCGTCTCCGGATCAGCGCATGATCAGCGTCAGCAGGTCAGAGCCGAGAGCTGTCAGGGCGTCGTTGTTCAGGCGGTAGGCGACGAAGCGGCCTTGGCGTTCGGCGGTGACCAGGCCGGCTCGGGTGAGGGCTCGGAGGTGGCGGGTGACCTGGGTCGGGTGGAGGCCCCAGAGGGCGGCGATCTCGCCCGCGGTGCGTGGCTCGCTGGCCACGGCGCGGCAGACCTGGAGGCGGTCGGGCGACGCCAGCGCGTCCAGCCGGGCACGGATCTGCTGCGCCGTCGGTACTGCGGCGGCGCGGCCGGTGGCCGGGTAGATGATCGTGACTGGCTCTCCGGGGACCTCGCCGACGAACAGGTGCGGTGCGATGTAGTTGCTCGGGACAAGCAGCAGCGAGCGGCTGCTGATGTCGATGCGCTTGCTCTGCACCTTCTGTACGACGACGCTGTCCGGGTCCCGCAGGTCGATGGCACTGTCCAGCGAGCGCAGCATCGTCCCGACACCGTCCCGGACGGCCAGGTCCCGGTCGTGCCGTCCACGGGCAGCCAGCGAGTCCCGGGACTCCTCCCACAAAGCACCGAACCACTCGTGCCAGCAGGCATCCAGTACGTCGAGAAAGCGGCGTACCGGCTCCTCAGGTGAGGTCAGGAGAGCTTCGACCAGTGCCGCGACGGAGCGGCCGCGGCTGCGAGCCCAGTGCTGTACGGCGTCCGTGTCGATCGAGCGGCTGCTCAGCGGGCGACCGTGCAACGGCCGGACCAGCTCCGCGGCCACCTCCTCCGGAGAGCGTTCGCGGAGCGCGGAGAGCTCGTCAGACCAGGTGGGCAGGCCAGTGGCGGCGCTGGTGGCGAAGAAACGGGCCCGGACGGCGCGCACGGTCCAGCTCCACTGCGCCAGCTCTTCACGCAGCTCAGCGGACAGCGGGAGCGACCCGGCCCAGTCCACCCGGTCGTGGTGGGCAGGCTCGGCCAGCACATGCAGTGCACACCCGAGCTCGATCAGCGGCGAGGCGACATGACGAATCCGCTCAGCCTCGAGCCGCGCCACGCCTGCTAGGACGGTTGGCACTCAGTCCTTCAGCTTGAACTGCAGGTCGGTGTCCCAGTCGTTCATGTCCGGGACCTCGCGGGGGTCGGAGCGGTAGATCTCCAGGCGGGCGGTCCAGTGGGCGCCGTCGGCGTCCCATTCGAGGCCCTGTTCCTCGGCCCAGGCGAGCAGGTCGCGGGTGGCTTCCATCAGGCCGTCGGGGTGACCGTGGTGGCTGACGGTCGCGTACCGTCCGGCCGGCAGGACGCCGGTGACGATCTCGCCCTCACCGGAGTGCAGATCGTCGACCGGGAACCCGATCTCGAGCACCAGCCCGGCCTCCATGTCGACCACGTCGTACTTGAAGAACGGCGCGTCGTTCGGCGCGATCTCCTTGGCGGCGAGCCAGCCGATCACCTCGCCCATCCGGTCCGCGAACGCCCCGATCCCGTCCATCGCGACCTTGCCCCGCAGAGCGACGTACGGCCGCTCCCCCAGCTCCACGATCTTCGGCATCGGACCTCCCAGACTCGGTGCTGACTTCAACCTAGCGCCTGCTGGATCGCAGACGTGTCCTGGTACTCGCGCCACTCCACGATCAGCCCGGCCCGCACCCGCAGTACGCCGATGAACCGGGCAGACGCACGTTCCCCGGCGAGCTCGCCGCCCAGCTCGTACTCGACCACGGCCACCTCGGGATCAACCGTCTCATGCACCGCCAGCTTCGTGAACCGGTCGAATCGCACGGGGAAGCCGGCCCGCGCCGGCACGGCGAACGCGAGCCATTCGTCCCGCCCGACCCACTTGCGCGGCCCGCCCGGCGCGAACGGCACCTCGATCATCACCTCGTCCGCCAGCAGGTCGTCCATCGCGGCGGCATCACCCAGCCAGCCGGCGCCCATCCGGTCGATCACGGCGTGCAGATCCGACATGCCACACCCTCCATAACCTGAGTCGCCACTCATCTTGCTCCGACTATAGTGAGTGTCCACTCAGGTTTCTACCCCGGAGGCCGTATGACTCCCCGCGCCGACGCCCGGCGCAACCGCGCCGCGATCCTCACCGCGGCGACGGAGGCGTTCGCGGAACACGGGCCCAAGGCAACCACCGAGCAGGTCGCCGTCCGCGCGGGCGTCGCGGTCGGGACGATCTTCCGGCACTTCCCGACCAAGGATGCGCTCGTCGTCGCGATCATGAAGGAGTCCCTGCAGGACCTGGTCGCACTCGCCGCCGGGTCGACGCTGTTCGACTTCATGTCGGCGGTCGTCGACGAAGCAGTCCGGACCAGGACCGTCGTCGCAGCGCTGACCCACGACCTCGATGTCAGCGCTGCCCTCAGCGGCCTCACCGGCGAGCTCCAGCGGTTGCTCGATCAGGCCAAGGACACCGGCGCCGTGCGACCCGACGTACAGGTCGACGAGGTGCTGGCGCTGCTGACCGCGGCCGCGCAGGCGGCGCAGCAGCGAGCCTGGCCAACCGATCTCCGCGGCCGTACCCTGGCGATCATCTTTCGAGGACTGGCGCCGACGGAATCCTGAGCGTCTACTGAGACTTGGGGGTGGCCGTCATGTTCAAGGTCAAGGTTCTCGTTGCAGCTCTCGTGGTGTTGCTGATCGGCCCTGCCACACCTGCGGCGGCTGAGCCGACAACACCACTGACCTACGGCGCCGGTACGACGGCGACGCGGTTCACCGGGCTGGCTTTCGACACCTGTACGGCACCGAGCGTCGCGCAGATGTCCGCGTGGCTGGCCTCGCCGTACCGGGCGGTCGGCATCTACATCGGCGGAGTGAACCGGAGCTGCGCACAGCCGCAGCTGACACCGAGCTGGGTCAGCAGCGTGACCCGGATGGGCTTCCGGCTCATCCCGATCTACATGGGCTACCAGGCGCCCTGCACGACCCGCACCAACGCGGTGAAGATGACAGTGCCGTCGGCTACCTTCCAGGGCGGTCTGCTGGCGCGGGACGCCGTACAGCAGGCCAGAGCACTGAACCTGCTCGGCGGTAGCGCGATCTACGCCGACATGGAGCACTACAACATCGCCGACAGCACCTGCCGGGCGACGGTACTGCGCTATCTGTCCGCGTGGACCAAGCAGCTCCACGCACTCGGCTTCCTGTCGGGCGTCTACGCCCACCAGAACTCCGGTGCGGTCGACCTCGCCGCCGCCTACAACTCCAGCTCGTACGCACGCCCGGACGCGCTCTGGATCGCCCGCTGGGACGGCAACAGCTCACTCACCGGCTGGCCGACAGTGCCCAACACGTTCTGGGCGGTCGGGCAGCGCGGCAAGCAGTACCAGGGCGACCACAACGAGACGTACGGCGGCGTGACGCTCAACATCGACAGTGACCGCTTCGACGCACCGGTGGCGACGGTCTGGTACACGTACACGGTCCGCGCTACCATCTACTCGTACAGCGGCCCGTCGACGGCGTACCCGATCCGCTCCACCATTCCGGCGAACTCCGGGGTCCGCATCGTCTGCCAGACGTTCGGCCCGAAGATCGGCACCAGTACGGTCTGGAACCGGCTCATCGACGGCACGTACGTCATCGACTACTACGTCCGTACGCCGAACAAAACCGGCTACAGCGCGCCCATCCCCGGCTGCTCGTTCCCGTACCAGACCACGATCAACAACCTCAGCCGGCGGCACGGCCCGGGTACGGCGTACGCCGCGTACCCGAGCCCGCTGCCGATCGGATCACTCGCCTGGATCACCTGCCAGCGAGCCGGCACCAAGGTGGGCACCACCGCCGTGTGGGACCGTCTCAGCGACGGGTCGTGGGTCACCGACTACTACGTCGCCACACCGAGCAAGACGACGTACAGCCCACCGAACCGGCGCTGCTGACGACTACTTGGACCAGGGCGGCTGGACGGCCGTGCCGTCGGCCATGAAGCCGGTGAATCCGGCGGTGATCGCGACGATCAGCTCGGCCTTGCCCTCGCCGAGGTTGGTCAGTGCGATCGGCTCGCCCGCCGGTACGACGGCGGTGTCGCCCGGGCCGAGCTTCTCGCCGTCCGGAGCGAGCTGCACCGTGCCGCTGAGCACCATGAACACCTCGTCCCGGTCCAGCGTGTGCGCCGCATCGCCGCCGTGCCCTGGTGGGACCGTGAGCCGCCAGGTGCAGAGCCCCGGCGAACCGTTGCTCGGCGAAGCCTGCACTGTGAACTGCGCTCCACCCAGCTCGAATCGCGGCGCGTCGGCCGCGTGCGTCACGTGCATTGCGTTCCCCCTCATCATTTAGTCAAGCTGACTTGACCAAGCCAGCTTGACTATCATGACCGGTATGACGCGTTCGGGCAAGCCTGATATCGGAATCCTCCTGCTGCTCGCGGAGCAGGAGTTCGTCCGCGAGCTCCGCGAGCACGTGGCCGCCCAGGGGTACGACGACCAGGGCCGGTCGGACGGCTTCGTCTTCCGGACCCTGCACGACGGCCCGACCACGATCACCGGCCTCGCCGAGCGACTCCACGTCACCAAGCAAGGCGCCAGCCAGATCGTCGACGACATGGAGCGTCGCGGGTACGTCGAACGCCGCCCCGACCCGACCGACGCGCGCGCCCGCCTGCTCCACCTCACCGAGCGCGGCCAGGGAGCCCTCGCCGCCGCCCGGAAATTCCACCAGACCTACGAACGCCGCCTCCGCAAACGCCTCGGCGACGAAGCAGTCGACACCCTCCGCGAGGCACTCACCGCCATGGCCGGCGAAACCCAGATCAGCACACCCCACTTCCGCGCACTGATGTTCTAGTGTGCCGCGCCGGAAGTTCGCGACACATCTCCGGAGCAGGCGCCCTGCCGCCCAAGTGCACCGGGGGTGGGCGTCTGGGGAGTTCTACCCTCCCGAATCGGGCGGTAGCACTCCCCATTCCTGGTGGAAAGGGCCCCCAAACCGGTTTGGTGAGACTCTGTGCGTGAACTGGGGAGCCGTACTGCCCGATTCGGGAGGGCAGGACTCCCCGATCTGGTTTGGGGCGGCTCTGGGGGCAAGGAGGGCTGGTGCGGGGATCACGGGAGCTTGAACAGGTTATTGCGTGTCTCCAGTCACCAGCCCCTGTCGGCAGCCGGATACCCAGTCCCGTGCCCAGCGAGCCCGACCACCAGACCCGTCCTGGCCCCAGGCGATCGGGGAAGGTTGTTCTCAGCTGAAGTACTGGGGGAAGAGGTCGTGGGTGGGCCAGGACTTGACGCTGTTGGCGGCTGTCCACATGGCTGCGTCGATGTCGCCGTACGACTTGCCGCTGGTGTCGTCGCGGCGGTTGACGAGGGCGGCCCAGCTGAGGCCGCCGGAGGTGCGGACGAGCAGCGTGTACGTGCCGGGCATGCTGCCGGTGTGCCACGTGTTGCGACCGGTGCCGCCCGTGACCGGGCGGATCTGCCAGCCGAGACCGTAGTACCAGCCGTCGGCGTTCACACCGGTGGACGGCTTCGCCCACACGCGGCCGAGCGACGTACTGTTCAGCACGCTCGACGGCGCGTCGAACATCTTCGCCCAGCGCACCAGGTCCGGTGCGCTCGCGATCCAGCCGCCGTTCGCGTCCTGGATCCGCATGCTGAACGAGCCGTACGGCGCGGCGACGGTCTTACCGGACATGTCGAGCACGGTCGGACCGGTGTACTGCGACTCGTACGACGTCTCGCCGCTGTGCTTCGCGATCGTGTAGCCGAGCGACATCCGCTTGATCTTCAACGGGGCCAGGAGCTTCTGCTTGACGTAGCTCTCGTAGCTCAGGCCGCTGACCTTCTCGATCACCCGGCCGGCCAGCAGGTACCCGAAGTTCGAGTACGCGTACTTCGTGCCCGGGTTGACGTCGAGCTTCTGCCCGGCCATGTACTTGATCACGTCCGCGTGCTGCAGCTCCAGCGGTACGCCGAGGGTGCGCGAGATGATCGCGTCCTTGAAGTTCGGATCACCGGACACGTCCCGGTCCCAGCCGCCGAGGTGCTGCAGCAGCTTCCACAACGTGATCGTCGACCAGCGCGAGTCACGGGTCAGCCCGCTCGCCGGCGTGATGTCGAGGATGTTCGCGACCGGTGTCGACAGGCTGAGCTTGCCGTCCTGGACGAGCTTCACGATCGCGGCCGCGGTGAACGACTTGGACAGGCTCGCGATCCGGAACAGCGAGGTCGGCTGCACCGTCAGCGCGGTCGACGTACTGTAGCCGCGGGCAAGTACCAGGCGGCCCTTGTACGTCACGGCAACCTGCCCGGCCGTGACGCCACGCGCCTGCATGAACGCCTTCATCTGGCTGTCGAAACCAGCCAACGCCGGCACCGCGGTCCCGGTCGTCTTCCAGGTCGCAGCAGCATCAGCAGGCCGCCCGATCAGATAGCCGGCCCCGGTACCCACCGCAGCGGTAGCACCCGTCGCAACAGCCAACTTCCCGAGATTCCGGCGCGACAACTCCACGAACGTCTTCTCCTTCAAGGCAGGGGTTCACAACATGTACTGCGCTGAAGGAAGTCTTTCACCCGAAGAGGTCTACTCGACCATCGATGCGTAGGAGATCACGCCCCGGCGGATCTGATCAACGACGGAGCGAGCTGTCTTTCGTAGCGGAGTGTCGCCGGCGGCGTCTGCGATCTGCTCCGTCAGGTCGATGAGTTGTTTGACCCAGCGGACGAAGTCGCCGGCGGCCAGGTCGGACTCGTACAGGACCTCGGCCAGCGACGCGCCCGAGGCCCAGCGGAACGCGGGCCAGCAGAAGTTCAGGTCCATGGACCGCAGGAAGTCCACCCGCATGTCCCGCTCCAGCGCGGACAGGTCCCGCCAGATCGATCCCATCCGCTCCAGTGCGAGCCGTACGTCGCCCCGCGGCAACCGCGGTGACGTCGGCTCGTCCTTCGACCGCGACTCGTACACCAGCGCAGCGAGACAAGCCGCCAGCTCCGGAACGGTCAGGTCGTCGAAAACTCCTTGCCGCAGGCATTCAGCCGCGACCAGGTCGAGCTCTGTGTAGATCCGCGCCAGCCGATCACCGGCCTCGGTCGTCTTGTCGCCGTCGAGGTAGTGCAACGCGTCCAGCACCTGGCAGACCCGGTCGAACTGGCGGGCGATCGTGTTCGTCCGCTGCTCGATCTTCCGCTGCACGTCGCGGTTCTCCCGGTCGAGCCGGAAGTACCGCTCGGCCCAGCGGGCGTGGTCCTCACGATCCGAGCACCCGTGGCACGGGTGCGCGCGCAGCTCCGCCCGCATCTCCTGCAGCTCCGGGTCGTCCGCGTGGCTGACGACGTCCTTGCCGCGGGAGCGCGACGGCGGCCCGTCCTCACCGAGCAGATCGGTCCGGGTCCGCAGTACCTGCGCCAGCTCGCGGCGCTGCTGCGGGTTGCGCGGGTTGAACTTCCGCGGGATCCGCAACACCCCGATCGCCTCGACCGGCGTCGGGAAGTCGACCATCGACAGCTTCCGCACCTGCCGGTCCAGCGTCAGCACGGTCGGCCGCGGCCCTTCCCGCTCGGAACGGAAGCCCGGGTCGAGCACCAGCGCCCAGCCCGCGCTCCGGCCGGCCGGGATCCGGATGATGTCACCGGTCTTCAGCTTCTCGATCGACTCCTGCGCCTCGACCCGGCGGTCGAGCTTGCGCCGCTTCGAGCCGGACGCCTCGCGGTCACCGATTCGCCGGCGCAGAGCGGCGTACTCCAGGAAGTCGCCGAGGTGGCACTCGATCGACTCCTTGTACCCCTCCAGCGCCTCGGTGTTGCGCTGCACCTGCCGCGCCAGCCCGACGACGGCCTGGTCGGACTGGAACTGCGCGAACGACAGCTCGAGCATGTCCCGGGCCCGCGTCCGCCCGACCTGACGCACCAGGTTGACGGCCATGTTGTACGACGGGGAGAACGACGACCGCAGCGGGTACGTACGCGTCGACGCCAGGCCCGCGACCTCCCGCGGGTCGAACCCGGGCTGCCAGAGCACGACCGCGTGCCCCTCGACGTCGATCCCGCGCCGCCCGGCGCGGCCGGTGAGCTGCGTGTACTCCCCCGGCGTGATGTCGACGTGCGCCTCGCCGTTCCACTTCGACAGCTTCTCCAGTACGACGGTGCGCGCCGGCATGTTGATGCCCAGGGCAAGCGTCTCGGTGGCGAACACGACCTTGATCAGGCCGCGCTCGAACAGCTCCTCGACGACCTCCTTGAACGCGGCCAGCATCCCCGCGTGGTGCGCCGCGATCCCGCGCGAAAGGGCCTCGGCGAAGTCGTGGTACCCGAGGACGCCGAGGTCCTCGTCCGGGAGGTCCGCCGTACGCTCGGCGACCACCCGCTTGATCTCGTCGCGCTCCGACGGCTTCGTCAGCCGCAGACCGGACCGCAGGCACTGCACGACCGCGTCCTCACAGCCCTTGCGGGAGAAGATGAAGAAGATCGCCGGCAGCAGCGCGCCCGCGTCCAGCTCCTCCACCACGTCCGAGCGGTACGGCGTGAAGTGGGTCCGCGCCGGCCGCCCTTTCGGGAGGTCGCGGCGCCGGCGTGGTTTGCGCGAGTCGTCGCGGAAGATCCGGTTGTCGTCCCGCGCGATCCGGACCAGCTGCGGGTTCACCAGGTCCCGGACGTCGGCCTTGACCTCCTTCGCGGGGTTGCCGGACCTGGACGCCTTCGCGGGAGCGCCGACCCTCGCGGTCGGCGCTTCACCGGCGAACAGGTCGTGCAGCCGCTTCCCCACCATCACGTGCTGGAACAGCGGCACCGGCCGCTTCTCCTCCAGCACGACGACCGTGTTACCGCGGACGGTCTCCAGCCAGTCGCCGAACTCCTCCGCGTTGCTGACGGTCGCCGACAGCGACACCACCGACACCGAGTCCGGCAGGTGGATCAGCACCTCTTCCCAGACCGCCCCACGGGAGCGGTCGGCCAGGTAGTGCACCTCGTCCATCACGACGTACGACAGGCCGAGCAGGGTCTGCGATCCGGCGTACAGCATGTTCCGCAGCACCTCGGTCGTCATGACGACGATCGGGGCCTCGGAGTTGACCGAGTTGTCACCGGTGAGCAGGCCGACCTTGTCCGCGCCGTACCGGCTGACGAGGTCGCCGTACTTCTGGTTGCTCAGGGCCTTGATCGGGGTGGTGTAGAAGCACTTCTGGCCGCGCTCCAGCGCCAGGTGGACGGCGAACTCGCCGACCAGCGTCTTCCCGGAGCCGGTCGGCGCCGCGACCAGCACCTGGTGGCCGTCCTCCAGGGCGGCGCAGGCGCGCAACTGGAACTCGTCCAGCGCGAAGTCGTAGAGCCCTCGGAACTCCTTGACCGCAGGATGCTCCTGGTCCGAGCGGAACGACGCGTACTTCTCGGACGGGGTACTCATAGACCCCAATCTATGCGACGCCTCCTACAGATTTGTCGCGGAGCCGGTTCTTGATGAAGGTCGCGGCGTGGTCCAGGGCCTCGTCCGCCTCTGGAAGGAGCCCGGCGAAGTACTGGTACACGTGCGGCGCACCGGCGACCACGTCGAGGCTGACGTCCACGTCCTGCTCCGCGGCCCGTGACACCAGGCGGAGCGAGTCGTCGAGCAGGACCTCCGCCGTACCGACCTGGACGAGCAGCGGCGGCAGACCCGTCAGGTCCGCGAACAGCGGGCTGGCCAGCTCGTTGTGCGGGTCCGCACCGCCCAGATAGAGCTCGGCGGACTCAGCCATGTTCGGGCGGCTGAAGAGCGGGTCGTAGCCGTCCCGGGCGTCGATGCTCGGCCCGGTCAGCGCCAGGTCGGTCCACGGCGAGAACAGCACCGCCGCAGCAGGCTGCGGCAGCCCCTCCGCCCGAGCGGCGAGCAGCAGCGCCAACGCGAGCCCGCCACCGGCCGAGTCACCGGCGATCACCACGTTCTGCCCCGCCAACTCCCGGTACGCCGCCAACGCGTCATGGATCCCCGCCGGGAAGGGGTGTTCGGGCGCCAGCCGGTACTCGAGCGAAACCGCCGGGACACCGCTGCGACGCGACAGCGGGGCGGCCAGGTTCGCGCCGGTGCGGGCCGAACCGATGACGTACGCACCACCGTGCAGGTAGAGGATCAGCCCGTCCCGGTCGGCGCCCGCCACGCGCACATCCAGCGCCGGTACGCCGCCCAGGGTGCGCTCGCTGAGCGTGACGTCGTCGCCGAGCGGGAGGTTCGCGAACAGCTCGTCGAACTCGGCCCGCTGCTCCGCCGGCGACCTGCCGAGCTCGCCCTTGCGCATCATGCCCCGTGCTGCTTCGCGTTCTTCAGCGCTCATCGCCTTCTCCTGCTACTGGATGCCGTGACTGATCTCACAGCAGCAGAACATGACGCAGCCGGACTCTCTTCCCTGGTGGTCCGAGGAGAGCCCGGCTGCGCGCTTCGGGTGACTAGGTCCTTAGCCGATGTGGTACGGGTCGCCGTACACCTTCCAGTCCAGCGGGGTGTTCAGGTTGAAGTTGCCGTTGCGGAGGAAGACCCGCTGCGCGGTGTCGACCCGGCTGGTGTCGCTGTGCGCCTCCTCCTGCTTCATCGCCCAGACCCGTGCGTCCAGGAACGCGTTCAGGTACGTCGTCTCGTTGCCGCCCTGCGCCGGCGGCTTCGCCTTGGCGAGCGCGCGCTTGCGGATGCCGCCGAAGCTGGTCGCGTCGTCACCGTCGCCGTGCATCACGATCGCGTCGTAGTAGCAGAACTGCCCGAGGGTCCGCAGCCCGTCGGACTTGCCACGGCCGACCGCCGGGTTGAAGTACACCCGGTCACGCTCGTCGTTCTGGCACTTCTGGAACACGGAGTCCTTGGCCGCGGTCTTCCAGTCCTTGGTGTAGTTCGGGTCGAGGCCCTTGTGCGAGTCGGAGCCGTCCACCTTGCGGAGCGCCGGCAGGTACTTCTCCAGCACGTTGCCCGGCTTCCGGTCGGCGTACAGCTCGACCAGCTCGAGCATGTCGTGGGTCCCCGAGCAGAACCCGATGATGCCCGCGGTGTACCCGCGGCCGTCGTCGATGTCCTCGATGTACTTGTACTGCGCCTTCCAGTCCAGCGACGAGTTCTCCGCGCTGCAGACGATCTGCATCGCGATCTCCTTCTTCGCGGGGTCGTCGAGGCCGGTCGCCTGCACCGTCGAGCGCACCGCGGCGTCGGCGTCCGGCGCAGAGCGGGAGACAGCCAGCCCGGTGGCCGGCACGGCAGCGAGCGACAGGCCGAGCAGCAGCGTGGTCCGGCGCGTGGGGCGGTACTCCATGTGGTCCTCCGAGGGGCGTCCGAGGAATGAACTGTTAGGAAGCTTTCCTATCAGACAAGCGCCAGTCGTGAGAACAGCTCAGTTCATGTCAGTTGTGTCTCAGGCGAAGACGGTCAGGGCGCCCGGTGCGATCCCGATGTCGACCGGCAGCGGGCCGAGCACCTCGCCGTCGCCGTACGCCGTGATGCCCGGCGACTCGATCCGGACCAAGCGGCCGCGCAGCGTCCGCACCGCCGGATGGCCGACGTGCGTGCCCTTGGAGAGCTTCGGGAACAGCTGCAGCAGGGTCAGCCGGGACACCGGCTGGATGATCGTCACGTCCAGCAGGCCGTCGTCGATCACGGCGCCGGCGCAGATCTGCAGTCCGCCGCCGTACGTCGGGCCGGTGCCGACCGCGACCAGCATGGCCTTGGTCTCGATCACCTCGTCGTCGACCGTGACGACGTACTCGAGCGGCGTGAACGTGCGCAGCTCGGCGAGGGTCGCGACCGTGTAGCGGGAACTGCCCTTCGGCCAGCTCATCGCGTTGGCGCGCTTGTTGACGAGGGAGTCGAAACCGCCCGCCACGACCGTCGTGATGAACTCGTCCTTCGCCACCGCGAGGTCGATCGTCCGGGTCCGGCCGGCCACCACGAGGTCGGCCGCCGCGGCCGGATCCTTCAGCGGTACGCCGATGCCGCGGGCGAAGTCGTTACCGGTACCGGCCGGGATGACGCCGAACGGCATCCCCGAGTTCGCCAGCACCTGGGCGCCGAGGTGGATCGTGCCGTCGCCGCCGATCAGCGTGACCGCGTCCGCCCCGGAGGCGACCACCTCGGCCGCGATCTTCCCGACGTCCTCCGCGCAGGTGGTGGTGTGCACGTCGACGGTCAGACCCGCGGCCGCCAGCCGCTCCCGCACCGCCGGCGCGATCCGCGCGCCACGTCCCCGACCGCTGGTGGGGTTGACCACCAGCGCGATCCGCCGACTCATCAGTCGGCCAGGAGTTCTTGGCTGCGGCGGGCGCGGCGTTTGTCGTTGAACCGCGAGATGACCTCGGCGACGAAGAACAGCACGCACATCGGAATCGCCAGCAGGCACATCGTGAACGGGTCGCCGGACGGCGTCGCGACGGCGGCGAACACGAAGATCACCAGCACGATGTACGGCCGGAACTTGCCGAGCGCCGCCGCGGGCACCACGCCGACCATGTTCAGCAGCACGACCACCAGCGGGATCAGGAAGGCGACCCCGAAGACCAGCATCGTGCGGAGCACGAAGTCCAGGTAGTCGGGCAGCTCGACCAGGTTCTGGATGTCGAGCGGGGTGAAGCCCAGCAGGATCTCGATGCCCTTCGGCAGCGTCCAGTACGCCACCGCGATACCGGCCGCGAACAGCGGCGTCGCGATCGCGGAGAAGATGTAGGCCCACTTGCGCTCGCTGCGGTGCAGCCCGGGCGCGACGAACGCCCAGATCTGGAACAGCCACACCGGCGCGGCCAGCACCAGGCCGAACAGCGCCGAGATCTTGATCCGGAACGTCAGCGCGTTACCGACTCCCGGGAACGTCAGCTGCGGCGTCTTCGTCTGGCCGGCGTCCTTGGCCATCTCCGCGACGCTCGTCACGAACGGTCTGGTCAGGAAGTCGAAGGCCTGGTTGTAGAAGATCCAGCCGACGACCGTCCCGAGCACGATCGCGAGCACACTGATGAGCAGCCGGTTCCGGAGCTCGACAATGTGCTCGCGCAGGGTCATCCGACCCTCTGGGTCTTTCGGGTGGCTTTCCTTCTTCTCTTTCCGCCGCCCGAACTTCACCATCGACACAAGTGGCGCGTTCGGCTCAGTTGGCCGTGTGCGTCGGCGGCAGGCCGTCGCCCGGCGCCTGGCCGTTCACCTGGTTCGGCTGCTGGGCAGGCTGGGCCTGCGCATGCTGCTGCACAGGCTGCTGCGCCGGGGGCTGCGAGGCCTCCTCGGTCAGCTCCGCGTCCTTCTTCTTCGGGCCGACCTCTTCCTCCCAGATCTTCTTCGACTTGCCGAGCTGCTTCACCAGAGCCGGCAGCTTGGCCGATCCGAACAGCAGCACGACGATCGCAAGGATGACGAGCCACTCGGCGCCTTGGGGCATACCGATGAGCGGTGCTGCCATGTCGATCTCCCTTTCCACCATCAAACTCTGCCAACATCAACTCGGGACTCGAGCCTGAGTTCGTGGCCGAATACTACGCCGGGACGTGCACGTCCTCACGGGTCTGTCCAGACCCGGCCTCGGACTGTGCGGCGTCCAGCTTGGACTGGGCGGCGACCAACTCTCGCGTCAGTGCCTTGACCTGGCCCCACAACTTCAGCGCGAGCAGGGCGAGGACCAGGAGCCACACCGCCACCACCGCGAGGAACAGCAGGAACCAGTACATACCCAGGAGCCTAGCCGGTTCCGGCTCGGCGCCCACGCCCTGCGGTGGGTCTCGGGGGACAACGGTGTCGGAACGTGATGGTAAAACCGAGTGTCCCGCAGGCGAGGTCAGGGGTCGTAGATGGTGCGGATCGGGGTCGAGGAGCGGCGGACGCGGCTCGGGCGGCGGCATCGGCTCGGCGCGGGCTGCCAGGCGGCCGATCCGGTCGAGGCGGCCGCGTCGATGGTGGCGCTGCACGCGAGCGATCCGGCCACCGTGCACCTGAGCGTCGCCACCCGCGTGCCAGGGAGTGACGTTGCGAACACGGAGCGTGCCCTGTACGACGATCGGTCGCTGATCCGGATGCTGGGCATGCGGCGCACGGTGTTCGTCGTACCGACGCCGTTCGCGCCCGTGATCCAGGCGGCGTGCACGGACGACATCGCCGTGAGGCAGCGGAAGCTGCTCGTCAAGCACCTGGCCGAGTCGGGGATCGCGGACGGCGCCGAGTCCTGTGGGCAGTGGCTGGCAGCGGTCGAGGAGTCGACGGCGACCGCGTTGGCGCTGCGAGGGTCCGCGACAGCGCAGGAGCTGTCTGCCGACGAGCCGCGGTTGCGGACGCGGCTCGACCTGGCGGCCGGGAAGGCGTACGCCGCACAGCCGTACGTGACGAGCCGCGTGTTGTTCCAGCTGGCAGCTGAGGGACGGATCGTGCGCGGGCGTCCGCTGGGGACATGGTTGAGCGGCCAGCACCAGTGGTCACCTGCTGTGGATTGGCTGCCCGGTGGGCTCGGCGACAAGCCGGCTGCGGAGGAGGCGCGCGTGACGCTCGCGCGGGCGTGGCTGGAGTCGTTCGGACCAGGTACGACGGCTGATCTGCAGTGGTGGGCCGGGTGGACGCTGGGCCAGACGCGGAAGGCTCTAGCGGCTGTCGAGGCGGTTGAGGTGGATCTGGACGGTCAGACGGGGTACGTGCTCCCGGGAGACGAGGCGCCAGAGGTCCCGGTCGACCCGTGGGTGGCCTTCCTGCCAGGTCTCGACCCGACGCCGATGGGCTGGAAGGAGCGCGAGTGGTTCCTGGGCCCGCACAAGCCGAAGCTCTTCGACAACACCGGCAACATCGGCCCCAGCATCTGGTCCGACGGCCGGATCATCGGCGCCTGGGGCCAGCCCGAGTCCGGCGAGGTCCGCTACCAGCTCTTGGAGGACGTCGGCGCGGACATCACGGCTCTCGTCGAGTCCGAGGCCGCCCGCTGGACCACCTGGCTGGCAGGCGTCCGCGTCACACCCCGCTTCCGCTCCCCCCTCGAGAAGCAGCTCAGTCAGGGCTAGTCGTCGTACGCCGAGAGCGCGTCGCGGGCTGTGGCTGCGATCTGCGTGCTGAGGTCAGGCGGGTCCAGGACCGTGGCGGCTCCGCCGAGGCGGAGGACCAGGCGCTGGAGCCAGGCGGTGTCGGCGACGCGGAGCTTGACGATGAGCGAGTTCTCGGGGCCCTCTTCGACGGACTCGTTCGGGTAGTACTCCGCGACCCAGCGGGCCGGCGGCGCGAGTCTCAGGGTCGCCAGCAGGTCGTGCTCCGACGGCTGGAACATGCCGTTGGACAGGTCCCGCGGCGTCGCCTCCGGGGGCGGCTCGCTCGGGAGGTCGAGGAGCTTGACCGCGGCGATCCGATCCAGGCGGAACAGCCGGACGTCCTCGGCCAGACGGCACCAGGCTTCCAGGTAGGTGCGGCCCTCCGACACGACCAGGCGCATCGGATCCACGTCGCGCTCGGTCGTCTCGTCGCGTGACGGTACGTCGTATGTCAGGTGCAGCCGCCGCTTCGTGGCCAGCCCGCGGTTGACGATCTCGGCGATCTCCGGCGCGGCCGGCTCGACATGAACGTGCGCGGCCGCACCCTCACTCGCCGCGGCTGCCTCGCCGGCGGCCCGCTCCAGCTTCGCGATCGCCCGGTCGACGGCGTCCCGGTCGGAGCCGGCCGTCACCTCGCGCAGGGTCCGCAGCGCGGTCAGCAGTGCCAGCGCCTCCGCCGCGGCCAATCGCAACGGCCGGGCGAGGTAGTCGGCGTTGTTGATGTGGATGACCCCGTCACCCTCGGCCGCCTCGATGTCGATCTCGATCAGATCGCCCATCTGCGCACCCGGCAGCCCGCAGAACCACAGCACCTTCAGGTCCGCGATGATCTGCTTCGGCCGGACGCCGAACTCCTTGGCGACGTCGTCGACGCGAGCACCGTCGTTCTCCCGCAGGTACGGCACCAGAGCCAGCAGCCGCTGCACCTGATCGCGAGCGTTACTCATGCGCGTCCTCGCTTCGCTGCGGGCGCGCATGAGTATTTACTGCTGTGCTTGATGATGAACTCGCTTCGCTCCTTCATCGGCCCGCCACCGTCCGCAGTCGCCACAGCACGCCGTCCAGCACGTCGCCTGGGCCCTCGACGACCGCGTCCGGCCCGTACGACGCGATCTCCTCGGCCAGCACCGAGGAGTCGGCGTACGGGACGTGCAGCAGGTCCCAGCCCACCTCGTACGGCTCGATGGCGTTCGCACGGCGCCGCAGGCTCACGCACGACCCGGTCCGCGCCCGCACCTTCGCCTCCGAGGTCGGCCGCGGCGGGGCCAGCTCGGTCACCAGCGACCGCAGGTCCGTCCCCTCCGGCACCGTGAACGCGCCCGGCTCCCCCACCGTCTTCACGTCCCCGCCGATCCGCGACATCCGGAACATCCGGGTCGCCTCACGGTCGCGGTCCCGGCCCACGACGTACCAGCGGCCGTGCCAGGAGACGATCCCCCACGGCTCGAGCGTCCGCCTCATCGGCTCGGACGCCCCGCTGCGCAGGTGCTGGAACCGCACGGCCTGCCGGGCCACGACAGCGGCCCACAGCGGGTCGAAGGCCGGCTCCGAGGCACCGACGTGCGGCTCGATCGCGCTGAGCGCCGACTGGTCGGTCTGGATCCCGGCCGCCTTCAGCTTCAGCACCGCCGACGTGGTCGCCTCGGACAGACCGGCGTGCTGCCAGACTCGCGCGGCGACGCCGAGCACGGCGGCCTCGTCCGGCTCCAGGTGCACTTCGGGCAGCTCGAAGACGTCCCGGCGGATCCGGTAGCCGACGTCGTCGGAGAAGAACTTGTCGATCGTGCCCATCTCGATCGGGATGCCGAGGTCGCGCAGCTCGTCCTTGTCGCGCTCGAACATCTTCTCGAAGGCGTCGTCGGTCTGTCCCGCGTACCCCTCGACGACCTCGCGGATCCGTTCCTTGGTCACATAGGTGCGCGCGACCAGGAGGCAGATGACCACGTTGAGCAGTCGCTCACTCTTCCGCGCCGACACCCGACCACCTTACGGCCTCGGGGCGTCCAAAACCCGCCTTTCCGCACCAGAACTTCGAACACCTGCTCGACCGGCTAGTGTCACCCTGTGATTCGGTGGCGGGACGGTGTGGTGGCGCAGGTCGGCCGGAGCTGGGCCGGTGCGCTGGAACTGACAGTGATGGTCGGAGAGCAGCCTGTGCGCGCGCTGGCCTACCCGGACCTGGTCGGTACGCCGGTAGCCGGTGACCGCGTGCTGCTCAACGTGGGCGCGCTGGACCGCGGTCTGGGCACGGGCGGGTACGCGCTCGTGGTCGCCGTACCGGACCGGTTGCCGGAGGACCCGCCGGAGCGCGGGCACCTGGTGAAGGCGCGGTACACGCCGCTGCAGGCGATGGTGCTGGGCGCCGACGAGCAGGACTCCCCCGATCACGACGTACTGCGAGACGCGGACGACCTCTTCGGTACGCCGGTAGTGGTCGCGGATCTGCACTCCGCCCTCCCGGCTGTGCTGGCGGGCGTCTACGAGACACGACCGACCACGCGGGTGGTCTACGTGATGACGGACGGCGGTGCGCTGCCGCTGGCGTTCTCGCGGAGTGTTGCGACCTTGCGCGACGCGGGCTGGCTCAGCGGCACCGTGACAGTCGGCCAGGCGTACGGCGGTGACCGCGAGGCGGTGACTGTCCACACGGGGTTGCTGACCGCCGTACAGGTCCTGGCGGCTGAGCTGGTCGTCATCACCCAGGGCCCGGGCAACCTGGGTACCGGTACTCGCTGGGGCTTCTCCGGCGTGCAGTCGGGTGAGGCGGTCAACGCGATCGGCACGCTGGGCGGCCGAGCCGTCGCCTCACTCCGGATCTCGGAGGCGGACCCGCGTCCACGCCACCGCGGTATCTCCCACCACAGCCTCACCGCCTACGGCCGCGTAGCGCTCCAGCCGGCCGATGTCGTCGTACCAGACCTGTCCGGCGACTTCGGTGACGCCGTACGGGACGCTGCCGAGCCGCTGAAGGCACGGCACCGCGTGGTGCGCGTGGGGATCGACGGGCTGTACGACGCGTTACAGGCGGCCCCTGTGAAGCTCTCGACCATGGGCCGAGCGCTGGACGCGGACCGCGCGTACTTCGAGGCTGCTGCCGCCGCAGGGCGGCACGCGGCGCGTCTGGTGGACGTACCACCACCTGGAGTGGGGTCGCAGTACTCCTGATCGCACGGGCTCGCGCGGCGACAGTGGTGGTATGAACAGGACCAAGCACCGCGAGCTCACGATTCATGACGGAGCCCGGCCGCAGCCGCCGTTGGCTGTCCGGGGCGCGACGACCCTGTGGTTCACAGCCGTTGGTGCAGGTGTCGCCGAGTCCGTGCTCGGAGTGGCCGGCGCGATCGCCGACGGCTCCTCCGTCCTCGGGATGCTCGTCCAGATCGCCTTCCGGGCGATCGTGTACGGCGGCCTGTTCGTGGTGATCGACCGCTACTTCCGCCCGGGTGTCCGCTGGTCGCGCTGGCTGCTCACCGGGCTGCTCGGCACCGTCGGTATCGCTTCGCTGGCGGTCGGGCCGGTCGGCTGGTTCCTTCGCGACGGAGACTTCGGCGCGCTCGACTGGTCCGCGTCCTTCATCGCGTTCGGCGCGATCCGCTGCGTCCATGTCACCGCGGTGATCACGGCGATCGTCCTCAGCTTCCACGCCGACGCGAACCGCTGGTTCAGCGGCCGCCCGGTCCGGCGTACCCGCTGAAAATGCCGAAGGACCCGCCTCGGGAGGCGGGTCCTTCGACGTCATGGACTACTGGCCGGTCTGCTTCGGGGCCGGGAAGGCGTTCAGGACGTCGATCACGGCGAACGCGTTGACGGCCTTGCCCGCCTGGTCCTTGGAGGCCGGGAGCTCGACCAGCACGCGGCTGCCGATCGGTATACCGACAAAGCCGTCGAGGGGGCCGGCCTGGGCGCCGCCGACCGTCGGGAGCTGGTCCGTCGGGGCGGCGGGCTGCGCGGGGCTCTGCGCGGTCGCGGGCTGGGCGTCCCAGGTGCTGGCCTGCTTCTTGCCGGTGTAGTCGTAGATGACGAACCGGCCGACCAGCTGGTCGCCCTTCTCGATCGGCTTGCCCTTGCCCTGCGCGAACACGACCGGCTTGCCCGGCTTCGCCGGCGGCTTGGTACCGGCCGGGACCGTCACCTTCGGCGCGGCGTTCAGCGGGCCGGACACCTGGATCTTGGTGGCTGTCGACGGGCTGACCGGGTCGGCGTTCAGCGGGGTGTCGTTACCTGCCGCGCCGACCAGGTCGACGACGAAGATAAGGGTGTCGTCGCCCTTGATGCCGGCCTTCTCACTGCCTTCGGACTTGTAGCCCTTGTCGGACGGGACCGAGAGCAGCACGCGGCTGCCGATCTTCTTGCCGACCAGGCCCTCGTCCCAGCCGCCGATGACGCTGCCGACACCGATCGGGAACGACGACGGCGCGCCGCGGTCGTAGGAGTTGTCGAAGACCTTGCCGTCGCGCCAGATCTGGCCGAGGTAGTTCGCGGTGAGCAGCTCGCCCTTCTTCACCTCGGGACCGTCGCCCTCCTTGAGGACCTCGGTCACCAGCTGCTTCTCCGGATCACCTTCGCGGTGGGTGATGGTCGGCTTCTGCCCGAAGTCCGAGGTCACCTTGATACCGCCGGCCCCGAACCCGTTGTCGCCACACGCGACCAGGGACGCCCCCAGCGCCGCGACTACAACGAAACTCAACAACTTGCGCACGAAACCAGCACCTCGAACCATCCCGGCGCGGGTGTGCGCCGATTGCTTGAGGGTGTCTGGGAGTCCTGCGCCGTAGCGAGCAGGTGCCCGCCGAGTGCCGCGCAGTAGGCGCGGGACTCCCAGACAGCCTCGTAGGGTCAACAACGCGGACCACCCTAGCTTGCGGACTCAACCGGGTGATCGGCCGTGTGCGTCACCGTTGCGTCACACCACGCACAGTCACAGCGGTCAGAAACCGACTGCGTTGTGCGGAGCGCGATCTGGTCGCAGCAGCGCGTCCAGACGCGACACCGCGCCGGGTGTGCGTTCCGCGACGCGTCCGGCGTACGAGAGCTCGCTTGCGCGGACTCCTCCGAGGTAGAGGGAGCCCAGCTCGTTCACACTCATGCTGAGGTCCGGCTGCGCGTCTGACGCGGTGCAGTCGGCTCCGTCCGGTGTTGCGTCCAGCCGCCAGCGTCCCTCGCCGTGGATCTCCAGCACGAGCGAGTCCGTCGCTGCGTAGGTGCGGGCTTCGAGAGCACGTCGTACGTCGAGAACGCGCAGCCAGAGGTTGTCCCGGGTCCGGGTCAGCTTCAGCGCTCGCGGGTTGGTCAGCATCCACCGCAGCGGCTCGTCGACCGGCCGCCTCGCCGCCACCACGCGCTTCGTGAGGTCGAAGTCCAGCAGCAGGCCCCACAGCGCACGGTACGCATCCGCTGTCAGCGCCTCGAACGCCTCCACCTGCAGTACGCCGGCCTGCTCCGGATCCGGCGACCAGGGCAACCGGAAGATCGCGGCACCGTCCACCGCACCGGTCGCGTCGCGATGGATCAGGTGATGCGCCGGCCCGGACCCGTCCGCGGGCAATCCGCCCAGCCCATCCCACTTTCCAGGCAGCGGGCTGATCTCCCCCACACGCACGGCTCGCACCTGCTCGTGCAGCACCGGCCACACCTCCGCCGCCACGGCGTGGTCCACCAGTTCGAGCGCGCCCGGGTCCGTGAACTCCGAGCGGAACGCCACATCGGTACGCCGTACCTCCCAGCGGTGCTGGAACGTCGCGGGCGAGAACCCGTACCGCCCGTAGATCGTCGCCTCACTCGCACTCAGCCCGGCCAGGAATTCACCGCGCTCGCGGCAGTCGTCCAGCATCGCGGACATGATCTGCCGCAGCAGTCCACGCCGCCGGTATGTCGGGAGCACGGCAGTCGACGTCACGCCGCCGAGCGCTACCTGTTGCCCGCCCGGGACGGTGACCTGCACCGACACGATCGCCGAACCGCCAGCGATCTTGCCGTCCACGAATGCGGCCTGCGGGCGGAACCAGTCCGTCAGCAACTCCTCGGCGTACTGCTCCAGCTCCGCCGGGGTCTTCTGGACCTGTGGTAGCCAGGCCGCGCTCCCGGCGTACCAGGCCGACGGCTCGGGCTCCTCCTGCGGGAAGCCGTTCACGTACGGCAGAACCCGCAGGTACTCCTTCGTCTCGGCCTGGGACACCGGCCGGATCTCAATCGCCATGCGCCCTTTGTAAGCAGCACAGCAACCCCCAGCACGTGATTTAGCCAGGCGCTACATGCTCGCGATGAGCTTCTCGACTCTTTCGTCGTGGGACTTGAAGGGGTCCTTGCACAGGACCGTCCGCTGCGCCTGGTCGTTGAGCTTCAGGTGCACCCAGTCGACGGTGAAGTCCCGGCGCCGCTCCTGGGCCCGCTTGATGAACTCGCCGCGCAGGCGCGCCCGCGTGGTCTGCGGCGGCACCGACTTGGCCTCGAAGACCCGCAGGTCGTCGACGACCCGGGTGACCGCGCCACGGCGCTCGAGCAGGTAGTACAACCCGCGGGGCCGGTGGATGTCGTGGTACGCCAGGTCGAGCTGCGCGACCCGCGGGCTGGCCAGACCGAGGTTGTTCTGCGACCGGTACCGCTCGATCAGCCGGTACTTGATCACCCAGTCGATCTCGCGCTCGATCCCGGACAGGTCGCCGGACTCGATCGCTTTCAGCGTCCGCTCCCACAGCGACAGCGCCCGCTCGACGGCCGGCGTCCCGAGCTCGCGGCGGTCGACGAAGTCGCGCGCCTTGGTCAGGTACTCCGTCTGGATGTCCAGCGCCGACGCCTCGCGCCCGTTCGCCAGCCGGACCTCGCGGCGGCCGGTCATGTCGTGGCTGATCTCGCGGATCGCCCGGATCGGGTTGTCCAGGGTCAGGTCGCGCATCACGATGCCGGCCTCGATCATCCGCAGCACCAGGTCCGTGCTGGCCACCTTGAGCAGCATCGTGGTCTCGGACATGTTCGAGTCGCCGACGATCACGTGCAGCCGGCGGAACCGCTCGGCGTCCGCGTGCGGCTCGTCGCGGGTGTTGATGATCGGCCGGGACCGGGTGGTCGCGCTGGAAACGCCTTCCCAGATGTGCTCGGCGCGCTGCGACACGGAGTACACCGCGCCGCGCGGCGTCTGCAGCACCTTGCCGGCGCCGCAGATCAGCTGCCGGGTGACCAGGAACGGGATCAGCACGTCGGCCAGCTTGGCGAAGTCGCCGTGCCGGCTGACCAGGTAGTTCTCGTGGCAGCCGTAGCTGTTGCCGGCCGAGTCGGTGTTGTTCTTGAACAGGTAGACGTCGCCGAAGATGCCCTCGTCGTGCAGCCGCTTCTGCGCGTCCACCAGCAGGCCTTCGAGGATTCGCTCGCCGGCCTTGTCGTGCGCGATCAGGTCGGTGACCGAATCGCACTCCCCGGTCGCGTACTCCGGGTGGGAGCCCACGTCGAGGTAGAGCCGGGCCCCGTTGCGGAGGAAGACGTTGCTGCTCCGCCCCCAGGACACGACCCGCCGAAACAGGTACCGCGCCACCTCGTCCGGGGTCAGTCGCCGCTGCCCGCGGAACGTACAGGTGACGCCGTACTCGTTCTCCAGACCGAAGATTCGCCGGTTCACATCACCCACACTACGGCGCACTTCCGACAACCGGGGGGTGTCTCAGGCGCGCCGTCGTCCGGCGTTATCCCTTTGATGCCCGCAACAATCAGGTGTCCGCCCGCATCGTGACCACTGACGAAAGGATTTCAGATGCTCAAATACGGGCGAATGCTCGCCGCCGGGGGCCTGCTGGCAGCAGGGTTCGCGGCTGCACCCGCCAGTGCGGCACCGGCCGCCCCATCCGCTGTGTGCTCGCTGCGGCTGGGCTCGGTCACCCCGGGTGGTGACCACACGTTGCAAACCATTACCGCGGCTCCTTCCGCCAGTGTCCGGCAGTTGGGCCCGATGAACCTCTACCCGGACGGGCAGGCACATCTGCCCACTTCGGTGCGCACTGAGCTCGTGGTGCCGGCCGGCGAGCAGCGCACCGGCCTGGTGGCGCTCGGACCGCGCATGTACGGCACCAGCTACATGACCGACGGCACCGGAGTCTCCGTCGTACCGGGCACCGTCAAGCAGACGCTGGTCGGTGGCGGCTGGGACGAGCTGCACAAGTACGTCGAGCTCAGCCGGTACTCCGCGGCGGGCTTCAGCCGCTCCAACGTCTACTCGCTGATCAACCAGTTCACCGACGGCCTGATCGCGCGCTGGACCGTCACCCCGAGCGGCTGGAAGTACTACACCACGTTCGGCGGCTTCAGCTCGGTCAAGACGATGACGCTGATCGGTCAGGGGCGTGCGTACGACACGTTCCTGGCAACGACGAACGGCGGCGCGCTCTACACGGTCCAGGTGCCCACGGGCTCCGGCAAGCCGGTGGTGACGAAGGTCCGCACCTCCACCTGGCAGGGCTTCGAGACGCTCATCGCGGAGAAGTGCGGCAACAACGGGACGCTGCTGCTCGGCATCGACAAGGACACCGGCACGGGCTACCTCTACGCCGTCGGCCACGCCAATGGCGCCGCCACGGTCATCAAGGGCCTCGGCAAGGTCCCGACCACCTTCCCGGCCGCGGACTCGTACTTCCGCTACTACACCGCCGGCACCCAGCTGACCGGCGCCTGACCACCACCGGCGTCTCCACCCGGAGCTGGAAGTCCGGGTGGAGACGCCGCTGGTTCAGCTGACCTGTGCTGTGCAGCGTGCCAGCGTCGTCGCCATGAGACGACGAACCTTCCTCACCGCCACCGCTGCCTCCACCCTGACAGGTGCCCTCCCGGCGTCCGCGGCGACGGACCTGTCACTCCGCCTGCCCGCTCCCACCGGCCGCTGGCACGTCGGTACGACGACCCGCGCGCTGGTCGACCCGAACCGCTCCGACCCGTGGAACGGCGCACCCATCCGTGAGGTCGCGCTGACGGTCTTCTACCCCGCCACCGTCGTACGCGGGTACCAACGCGCGCCGCAGCTCGCTTCGGCCGCAGCAGAGGTCTTCAAGGGCCTGGACGCCGGTGTGCTCCACCCGGAGCTCCCTACGAGTGGAGTGAACTGGGCCGCCACCCTGACCCATTCGTACGTCGACGCGCCGCCTCTGCCCGGACGACGACCCACGCTGCTCTACAGCCCAGGTGGTGCAGACCCGCGGACCATCGGCACCTCCGTGGCCGAGGAGCTGGCCAGCCACGGGTACGTCGTACTCACGCTTGACCACCCGGGTGAGGCGAGTGAGGTGGTGTTCCCGGACGGACGGCTACGGGTCATCGAGATCGGACCGGACGTGCAGACGGACCCAGTGCGGTCGCGGCTGATGATGGACACGCGCTTCGCCGACCTGCGGTTCGTACTCGACCACCTGTCGGATGCGCACGAGTCGATCGACCTGCGTCGTGTCGGTGTCTACGGGCACTCAGCTGGTGGTGCGACCGCCGCAGTGTCGCTGGAGCACCCACAGGTTCGTGCAGCCGCCAATCTGGAGGGCTACCTGGACACGCTGGACGGTGAGCTCTATCCGATCGCCGAGCACGGCACCCGCAAGCCGCTGCTGCTCGCCGGCACGGACGGGTTCCGGGACGACCGTTTCGATCGCACCTGGTCGGCGGTGCTCTCCCACGGCGGCCCGGTACGGCGTGTGCAGCTGTCCGACGCGAACCACTGGATCTGGACGGACTACGCCGCGTTCGCGCCGCAGCTGCAGTCCGCCGGCCTGATGACGGCAGCCGCGCGGGCCAAGCTGGTCGGCGCGTCGCACTGCGGCGTACCCGCCGTACGGCGACTGGTCCGCGAGTTCTTCGACCGATCCCTAACCTTTTCGGGATAGTCGGCATCGAGGTGGATGACACGACTCCTTGAAGGGGGCTGCATGACCAGATGGCGGATCGCCGCGGGTGCGTTGGGCGCGGCGATGACGGCAGCAGCACTGGTGCCTGCACCGGTGCAGGCTGCGGCGGGGCAGGCGAGTGCTGCCTGTGCGATGACGCTGGGCGCGGTGACGGTGCAGGGCGATCACAAGTTCCAGCGGATCACCGCGACCAGTCCCGTGACGGCGTCGCCGCCGACCGTCGGGCCGAAGGCGTTGTTCCCGGTCGACTCGGTCCGGCTCGCGACGTCCGTCGGCTGGGAGCCGGATCCGCCGGCCGCCATGCTCGAACGCGGGTACGTGGTGATGGGGACGGACCTCTATCGGTTCAGCTACGCCACCGCCAACGGTCAGCTCGACCCTGACTCGGTCAAGAAGACCAAGGTGGGCGGTGGATGGATCCACCAGACCTATCTGGAGCAGTCGACGTACTACGGGACACGTACGCGCACTAACACCTACGCCTTGCAGGGCGACGTCCTCGCGCGCTGGATCGTGGACGGGTCCGGCTGGCGCGCCAAAGCGACGTACACCGGGTTCTCGGCGGTGAAGACGATGACACTGATCAGTCAGACCGCGACGTACGACACGTTCCTCGCCAACACGCGTGGCGGGGCGCTGTACACGATCCGCATCCCGCTCTCCGGCAAGCCCGTGGTGAAGAAGGTGCGTGCATCGACCTGGCAGGGGTTCGAGACGCTCATCGCCGAGAAGTGCGGCGCCCAGAGCACGCTGCTGCTGGCCATCGACAAGGACACCCGGCGCGGCTACCTGTACGCCGTCAGCCACGCCAACGGCACTGCCACAGTCATCAAGGGGTTGGGCCGTGTCGGCGATCAGCTGGCCGCACCTGAGGACAAGACGTACTTCCGCCACTACCCCGGCAGCTCAGAAGCCAACCTCCAGCTCTACGGCGAGTAGCCCCAGTCCTTGCCCCACGAGTGCGGAGGGCGGGGTCCGGGATCGCGGGGGCTTGAACAGGTTATTGCGTGTCTCCAGCCACCAGTTCCTGTCGCACGGCCCCGCGGGGCGCCGACGTATCGGGAGCCGGATCCCTTGCGTGGTTAGAGGTTTACCAGGTCTAGGAGTTGGCCTAGTTCGGGTGCGTCGAGTTCGCGGAGTTGGCCGGTGTGGAGGTTGCCGCGGCGGACCGGGCCGATCGCGGTACGGGTCAGCCGCTTCACCGGGTGACCGACCGCGTCGAACATCCGGCGGACGATCCGGTTGCGGCCCTCGTGGAGCGACATCTCCACGAGGGTGCGGCCGGGCACCGTGGAGACGATCTTCACCGTGTCCGCGCGAGCCGGTCCGTCGTCGAGTTCGACACCGTCCAGGAGCGCGCGCAGTACCACCGGTTTGACGTTGCCCTCGACCTCGGCGACGTACGTCTTGGAGACCTCGTACGACGGGTGCGCCAGGCGATGCGCGAACTCGCCGTGGTTCGTGAGCAGCAGCAGACCCTCGGTGTCGGTGTCGAGCCGGCCGATGTGGAACAGCCGCTCGGCCCGGTCCTCCACGAAGTCGGCGATACACGGACGCCCTTGCGGGTCGGACATCGTGGTCACGACGCCGCGGGGCTTGTTGAGGACGAGGTACACGTTCGCACTCACCGGCGGAATCCGCGCACCGTCGACCCGGATGACCGCCGTCTCAGGATCCACCCGAACCCCGAACTCCGTCACCACCCGCCCGTCGACCTCGACCCGCCCCTCCTCGATCAAGATCTCCGAGTTCCGCCGCGAAGCAACCCCCGCCCGAGCCAGAACCTTCTGCAACCGAACCCCACCGTCATCCCCCATCCCGCACCCCCGCCTCCACACCCAACTCCACGCCTACATCCCCAGCAACCGCATCCACGCCGTCCACGTCCTCGGCGTCCTCGGCGTCCTCGGCGTCCTCGGCGTCCGCGCCATCTTCGGCGTCCACGTCGCCCCCGTCCTCGGCGTCCACGTCCTCCGCGTCCGAGGAACTGCTGTCGGTCGCCGCTCCAGCAAGCTCCTCGCTCACCTCAGCCGAGCCAACCTCCACGTCCACGTCGTCCTCGGCCGCCGTGTCCTCCGCGTCCACATCAGCGTCGTCCTCGGAGTCCACGTCCTCGGAGCGGTCGGCGTCCGTGGCCGGCTCGGTGGAGGTGATGTCAGCGGCAGGTGCTGCGGTGTCGTCCGACTCCTCAACTGCTGGGGATGGTTGTGCGTCCGTGGGGGGAGCGGGTGGGAGGGTCTGGGCGGCCAACTCGTCCTCGATGTCGTCCATGTCGGGCAGGTACGGCGCGAGCTCGGGGAGGTCGTCGAGGGACTGCATACCCATGCGTTCCAGGAAGTACGTCGTCGTGCGGTACAGGGTCGCCTGCGACTCGGTGTCCGAGCCGGCCTCCTCCACCAGACCGCGGGCGACGAGCGTACGCATCACGCCATCCACGTTCACCCCACGGATCGCGGACACACGCGCCCGGCTGACCGGCTGCTTGTACGCGACCACGGCGAGCGTCTCGAGTGCAGCCTGCGTGAGACGAGCCTGCTGACCGTCGAGGACGAAGCGTTCGACGTACGGCGCGGCTTCGACGCGGGTGTAGTACCGCCAGCCGCCGCCGATCTCACGCAGGTCGAACCCACGCCCCTGCTCGGTGTACTCCGCCGCCAACTCCTCGAGCGCCGCACCCACATCACCCGTCGGCCGGCCAACCGCACGAGCCATCGTCAGCACCGGCAACGGCTCGTCCGTGACCATGAGGATCGCCTCGAGCGCCCGCCGCATGGTCTCGTCGTCAACAACAACCTCGTCCCCCACCGGCACCGAAGTCTGCCCCGGCGGCAAATGCTCCTCATCCGCCTCGACCACATCCGCCTCGACAGACAGCTCCTCCACCTCGGCGGACAACTCCTCCGCCGCCTCCGTCACCTCGGATTGGGGAGGATTACCTGCCGATTCGGGGACAAAACCCTCCCCAATCTCCTCGCCGGCCGCCTCGCCGGCCGCCTCGCCGGCCGCCGCCGGCTCCTCCACGACATCGGAGGTGGTGGTCGCGTCGGAGGTGGGTGTGGGGTCCTCCGGGGTGGAGGGTTCGTCGGAGTTGGTCACTGGTTTGCCGTCTCGGATTCGTCTGGGGCGGGTTCGTGGATGTCGGATTCGTCGGTGAGGGTCTCACCGGGTTCGAGGAAGGGTGTGTCGTCGTCGACGACCGGCGCCTCACCCGATTCGTCGGCAGGCTGCTGTTCCTCGTCGAACTCGTCGCTGACGGAGATCTCACCCTCGTCGGTCCCGGTCCACCGAATCGTCAGCTCCCCCAACGGCGTGACCTGGTCAAACGTCACAGCAGCCTCGCGGAACAGCTCCAGCAACGCCAAGAACCGGCAAACCGTGGTGACAGTGTCCGGCGAATCAGCCACCAGCGACCGGAACGTAGCGCTCCGCTGCCGCCGCAGCCGATCCACGATCACCTCAGCCTGCTCCCGCACAGTGACGGCCGGCGCGTGCAGGTGGGCAAGCGAAACCCCAGGCGGTACGTCGTCCTTCGGTGCCATCGCCTTCGCAGCCAGCGCCGCCAACCCAGCCGGGTCAAGCCCCAGCAACACCTCGGGCAGCAGCTCAGCGAACCGCGGCTCCACCCCGACCGCGCGCGGGAACCGGCGCGACTCGACCGCCATCCGCTCCTGCACCAGCGCCGCGATCTGCTTGAACGCCCGGTACTGCAGCAGCCGCGCGAACAGCAGGTCCCGCGCCTCGAGCAGCGCCAGGTCCTCGTCGTCCTCGACCTCGCCCTTCGGCAGCAGCCGCGCCGCCTTCAGGTCGAGCAGGGTCGCCGCGATCAGCAGGAACTCAGAGGTCTGGTCGAGGTCCCACTCCGACCCCAGCGCCTTGATGTGCGCGATGAAGTCGTCGGTGATCACCGAGAGCGCGATCTCGGTGATGTCCAGCTTGTGCTTCGAGATCAGCTGCAGCAGCAGGTCGAACGGCCCCTCGAAGTTCACCAGGTGAACACTGAAGCCTTTGCCCTCGGCAACGGTCGGCTGAGCGTCCGTCCCGAGATCCAAAGGCAACGAGTCCGAGGAGGACACGGTCACTCCGACGCCTTCAGCCGCCGTACCAGCACCGAGTCCGGCCCGTGGTCGACGAAGTCGGCGAGCAGGACGTCGATCGCCTCGCGGACGATCCGGCCCCGGTCGGCCGTCAGGCCGTGCTCCGCGCGCAGCGCGAGTCTGGTCTGTTCCAGGCCGAGCAGCTCTTCTTCCGTCACGTACACGGTGATCTTCGTGTCGTGCCGGATCCGACCACTCGACTTCCGGTCGTCGACGACCGCGGTACTGGACCGCACAGTCGAGGACGGTCCGTCGGTGGTGGTGCGCTTCTCGGGTCTGGTCTGCTTCGGTGCCGCACCCCCGAAGAGTTCACTGGCACCTGGCAGGCTCACCCGGCGGGACAACGCGCCAGCACCTCCTTGGCAAGGTCGCGGTACTGCGTAGCCGCTTGGGACGAGGGCGCGTACGTCGTGATCGGTTCGCCGACGACCGTGGTCTCGGGGAACTTGACGGTACGCCGGATGACGGTGTGGAAGACGCGTTCGTCGAAGGCCTGGACCACCCGGTCGAGGACCTCCCGGGCGTGCGTCGTCCGCCCGTCGAACATGGTGCCGAGGATCCCGACGATCTCCAGCTTGGGGTTCAGCCGGTCCTGCACCTTGGCGATCGTGTCGGTGAGCATGGCCAGGCCGCGGAGCGCGAAGAACTCGCACTCGAGCGGTACGACGATGCCGTTCGACGCGGTCAGCGCGTTCACGGTGAGCAGTCCGAGCGACGGGGCGCAGTCGATCAGGATCACGTCGTACAGCGGGATGATCGGGTCCAGCACCCGCTGCAGCGTGTACTCGCGGGCCACCTCCTGGACCAGCTGGACCTCGGCCGCCGACAGGTCGATGTTGGCCGGCAGCAGGTCGAGGTTCTCCACCCGGGTCGGCTGGATCACCTCGTCCGGGGTGATGTCGCGCTGCATCAGCAGGTTGTAGACCGACAGCTCGAGGTCGTGCGGCTGGACGCCGAGACCGATCGAGGCGGAGCCCTGCGGGTCGAAGTCGATCAGCAGCACCTTGCGACCGGTCTCGGCGATCGCCGCGCCGAGGTTGATCGTGGTGGTGGTCTTGCCCACGCCGCCCTTCTGGTTGCACATCGCGATCACCTGCGCCGGGCCGGTCTTGGTCGGTGGCTGCGGCACCGGCAGGTCCGGCTGCGGCCGGCCGGTCGGCCCGATCTTGTGACGCGGACCGTTCGGGTCGTTCACGGGTGCGAGGTCCTCCGCGGTGAGCTTGGCCGTCGGCTTCGGCATCTCCGCATAGTTGTCGGGCAGGCCCCGCGGCGCTGTGGGCGCCGGCCGCGGCGGGCTGCTGGGTGGGGTCGTCGGTGGCATGCTGATCGGCTGGGCCGGCCCGGCCGGCTCTGATACCGGAAGGTGGCCCATCACGTGTTCGGTGCCCGGGAATGTCGACTCGTTCATGACTCGTCAAACCTTTCAACCGATACGGGCGATCCCAGCGACTGTAAGCGTGCATTCAAGCACTCTCAACCAGCCACTCCGCACCGGGGTGGGGCTGTTTGTCGACAAAGCTCCGAACTCGGCCGATCACCCTGTCCGGATCACCGCCCGTGACGAGATGATCGCACACCGTCCACGCACCCCGGTCACCGGGGTAGCCCTCAGGAGGACAGCGCCCGGGGGTGTGAGGTGGCGTAGACCTCGCGGAGCTTGTCGACCGTCACCAGTGTGTAGACCTGTGTCGTCGTCACGGACGCATGTCCCAGCAGTTCCTGGACCACCCGTACGTCGGCGCCGCCGTCGAGCAGATGCGTCGCGTACGAGTGCCGCAGCGTGTGCGGGGAGATCTCCTTCGAGATCCCGGCCCGCTGGGCGGCACGACGCAGTACCGTCCATGCGCTTTGCCGGGACAGGCGGCCGCCGCGGGCGTTCAGAAAGAGCGCAGGGGTGCCGCGACCGCGAGACACCAGGTCGGGGCGCCCACGAACCAGGTACGCCGACAGCGCCTCGCGGGCGTAGGTGCCGACCGGCACGACCCGCTCCTTGCTGCCCTTACCGCGCAGCAGCACCGCACCGGCGTCCAGGTCGATGTCGTCGACGTCCAGCCCGACCGCCTCCGAGATACGGGCGCCGGTGCCGTACAGGAACTCCAGCAACGCCGCATCCCGCGTCGCCAGCACAGCAGGCTCCGCCTCGGCCCCCGCGGCCGCTGAGAGGATCCTGGTCACCTCGTCGACAGACAGGGCCTTGGGCAGCCGCTGCGGCGGCACAGGTGGCTTCACAGCCGCCGCAGGGTCCACTGCGGTCAGTCCCTCGCGCACACAGAACTTGTGGAAGCCGCGGACCGCGACCACGGTCCGCCCCGCACTGGATGCGGTCAGTGGCGGGTGGTCGGCGTCGCCCTCGCGCAACCGCATCAGGAAGTCGCTGACCACGGCCTCCGTGATCCGGCCGAGGTTGTCGATGTCGGTGGCCGCGAGGTAGCCGCCGTACCGGCGCAGATCACGCCGGTACGACGCCAACGTGTTGGCGGCCAGGCCGCGCTCGACCGTGAGGTGGTCGAGGTACGCGCTGACCGCCCGTGCGATGTCGCTCAGACCAGCACCTCGTCGAGCTTCAGCTGCGACAGGTCGTGCGCCTCGGCGACCGGACCGTAGGTCACGTGCCCGTCGAACGTGTTCAGGCCGAGCGCGAGACTGTGGTCCTGCTTCAGCGCCTCCCGCCACCCCAGGTTCGCCAGCTCGATCGCGTACGGCAGCGTCACGTTGGTGAGCGCGTACGTCGACGTGTTCGGCACCGCACCGGGCATGTTCGCGACGCAGTAGAACAGCGAGTTGTGGATGTTGTAGACCGGGTCGGCGTGCGTGGTCGGACGGGAGTCCTCGAAGCAGCCGCCCTGGTCGATCGCGATGTCGACGAGCACGCTGCCCGGCTTCATCCGGCTGACCATGTCGTTCGTGACCAGCTTCGGCGCCTTCGCTCCGACGACCAGCACCGCGCCGATGACCAGGTCGGCCTCGAGGACCGCCTTCTCGATCTCGAACGCGTTCGACGCGATCGTGAGCAGGTGCCCCTGGTAGATCTGGTCGGCCAGCCGCAGCCGTGCGATGTTGCGGTCGAACAGCTGTACCTGCGCCTGCATACCGAGCGCGATCGCGGCCGCGTTCATCCCGGAGACACCGGCGCCGAGGATGACCACGCGCGCCGGGTGTACGCCGGACACGCCGCCGAGCAGCACGCCACGGCCGCCGCCCTGCGCCATCAGGTGGTACGCACCGGACTGCGGCGCCAGCCGGCCGGCCACCTCGCTCATCGGGGCCAGCAGCGGCAGAGTGCCGTCCGGCAGCTGCACTGTCTCGTAGGCGATTCCGGTGGTACCCGACTTCAGCAGCGCTTCGGTGCAGTCCTGGCTGGCGGCGAGGTGCAGGTAGGTGAACAGCACCTGGTCCCGCCGCATCCGGTGGTACTCCTCCGCCACCGGCTCCTTGACCTTGAGCACCAGCTCCGCGTCGGCCCAGACATCGTCCGCTTCCGGCACGATCCGTGCCCCGGCGGCGACGAACTCCTCGTCCGGGATCAGCGAACCGGCGCCCGCCCCCTGCTCGATCAGAACCTCGTGCCCGCTGCGTACGAACTCGTGCACACCGGACGGGGTGATCGCCACCCGGTACTCGTGGTTCTTGACTTCCTTCGGTACTCCGACCTTCACAACTCGCCCTTCTTTCACGCTCCAGGAGTGCGGCCCACGTCGTTGTGTCCGCGGCCCGGCGGTTGAGGGGAGTGCCGCTAGGTCGCTGCCGAGTGTAAGCCCGCAGGGTTCATACCAGCCGACCGGATGGTCTGATCGTCACGCGACACCCTGTGAGTACCCCGGCATTAATCCAATGGAAGCATTCCGGCAAAAATCGCGGCCGCCGTTCATGCACTTCTCAACCACTTGGCTGACAGATCATCTGCGTGCACGACTACGGGTCCGCACCTCTGAGTCCGGCTGACGGGGCAACGATCATTGACGGGCATTCGTGGGCGTCAGAGATGCTTGGAATGGTGCCCGTCCGCCCCGGGTTCCACGGTGAGGGACGTCCGACGAACAGGAGTACGCAGTGGCGATGGAACTGGGACGGTACGGGATCTGGCACGGCGGCCAGCATTACGGACCGGAGCTCGCGGCGGGGCTGGAGCAGGCGGGGTACGGCACGCTGTGGCTCGGCAGTTCGCCGGAGTCCGATCTGCGGGACGCCGAGGTGTTGCTGGCCGCAACGAGTTCCGTTGCTGTCGGCACCAGCATCGTCAACATGTGGAAGTCGCCGGCGGCCGACGTCGCGGCGTCGTACCACCGGTTGGAGGACGACCACCCGGGACGGTTCCTGCTCGGCGTCGGCATCGGGCACCGGGAGGCCACCGGCGAGTACAAGTCGCCGTACCGCACGATCGTCGGCTACCTCGACGAGTTGGACGACGCGAAGGTGCCGGCCGATCGGCGGGCCCTGGCCGCGCTCGGGCCGAAGGTGCTGCAGCTGTCCGGCGCCCGGACGGCCGGAGCACTGCCCTACCTGACCACCCCGGAGCACACCCGGGAAGCCCGGCGGACACTTGGCGGCGGGGTGCTGCTCGCGCCGGAGCAGATGGTCGTGCTCGAGACCGATCCGGAGATCGCCCGCGCAACAGCCCGTGACCGGCTGGCGCCGTACCTGGCGCTGAGCAACTACACAGCGAGCTTCCGGCGGCTCGGTTTCACCGACGAGGACATCGCCGACGGCGGCAGCGACCGGCTCGTCGACGCGATGGTCCTGCACGGTTCCGCGGTCGAGGTCGCGGCCGGTCTGAAGGCCCATCTGGACGCCGGCGCGGACCACGTCGCGATCCAGCAACTGGGCCACGAGGGCATCGACCTGCTCCCCGGTTACGAGGCGCTGGCAACCGTTCTCGGGTAGGCCCGAAACCAGGTCTTGATTCCGGGGCGGAACGGGGGAACATCAGCAGTAGACGCACCATATTTCGTGGTGCGCACACTGGAGGTGTTTCCCCATGACTGAGCGACACGAGTTGCGTTGGGGCGGCTTCGCTGGGTTGGCCTTCGTCGTCCTGGCACTCCTGGGCAGGTTCCTGCCCGGCAATCCACCGACCGTCGACGACTCGCAGAGCACGATCACGGCGTGGCTGAGCGACAACCGCAGCATGATCCTGACCAGCGCGCTGATGTGGGCGGCAGCGGGCGGGTTGGTGATCTGGTTCGCGTCCGCGTTCGCCGAGGCGATGCGCGAGCGTGACGAGCGCAGTGACGTGCACCTGGCGCTGCTCGCCGGGTCGGTGCTGGTGGGTGGTGCGATCTTCGCGAACGCAGCCGTCACCGGTGCGACCGCGTTCGCCATCGACGGCCGGGACGCCGGGTTGACGATGGCGATGTACGAGCTCAGCGCGGTGATGACGACCATGATCGGCTTCGCCGCGGTGCTGCCGCTGGCCGCCGCCGGGATCGGCGTACTGCGCACGCACCTGATGCCGAACTGGCTCGGGTACCTCGGCCTGCTGGCGGCCGTGGTCTCGTTCGCCGGCGCGTTCGGCGTGTTCGCCGACAGCGGTACGTTCGTTGCCGGTGGCCTGTTGATGACCACGATCCCGTTGCTGCTGTCCGCGGTCTGGATCATCGGCGCGAGCGGCTACATGGTCCGCGAACACCTGCCCGAACTCACGACCGGAGACTCCGCCGTACCGCAGATGTAGCGGATCTACCGCATCGTGAAGTCGGCGAAGTCGAAGCCCGGTGACACGATGCACGACACCAGCGCGGCCTCGTCGCCCACGGGCCGGGCCGCCTGCCACGCGCCCGCAGGGATCACCACCTGCGGACGCTGGCCGGCGCGCACATCCGGCCCGAGGGTGACCGCCTGGTCGTCGTACTCCAAGGTCAACGGCCCGCCCGAGTGCCACAGCCAGAGCTCCGTCGACCGCACCCGGTGCGATCGCGACTCCTCCCCCGGCGCGAGCAGGAAGTAGATCGCGGTCGCGCTGGCCCGAGTCCCGTCGTACCCCTCCGGTGTGAACTCGACCGGCGAGCGCCACGTCTGTCGGTACCACCCGCCCTCCGGGTGCGGTTCGAGATCCAGCAGCGTCGCCAGTTCTGGCTTCTTCATGCCCCGATTCTCCGGCAGAGTGCGGTCCATGACCGAGCTGCCCCCAGAGCTGCCTTCTGCGTACCACCGCCGGCTGCCGTACGGCGAACGCATGTCGGCCGAACCGTTGATCGGTTCCCCGTTCTTCCCGTTCGAAGGCGACCTGCAGGTCGTGCCGCTGGCCGATCCGGTGCTGCCCGAACCACCGCGACGCGGTGCGGACGGCGGTCCGCCGTGCCCGAAGTGTGCGGATCCGGACGGATCCGTGATCTGGCGCGACGAGCAGTGGACGCTGAAGGCGTTCGAGCCGACCGGCCTGCCGCTCGTGGCGATCCTCGAGCCGCGCGAGCACTACCGCCTCGACAATCTGCCACCTGAGCTGACCGCCACCCTCGGCTCCGTGATCCAGCGCGTGGCGAAAGCGATCCAGAGCATCGACAGCGTGGGCCGCACGCACTTCAACCGCTGGGGTGACGGCAGCGAGCACTTCCACCTGTGGTTCCTCGCCCGCCCCCTCGGCATGATGCAGCTCCGCGGCGCGATGATCGCCGCCTGGGACGACATGCTCCCGAAGATCCCCGCCGGCGAGTTCACCGCGAACACCCGCCTGGTCGCCGCCGCCCTCGCGAAGGACGGCGGCGAAGCGGTCGGGTCAGTGGGAGCCGAGTGACCGCGCGACGATGATGTCGGTCTTGCGCACCGGCGGGCCGTCGACCGGCGCCGGGTCGTCGGGGGTCGGCGCGATCCCGCCGGCCGCCACCCGGTCGAGCGTGGCGAGACCGAGGCGGTCCACCGAACCGAAGACCGTGTAGTCAGGGCGCAGCCGCGAGTCCCCGAACACCAGGAAGAACTGTGACCCGTTGGTGTTCGGGCCGGCGTTCGCCATCGCCAGCGTGCCGCGGGCGTACACCTTCCGCGTCCCGGTCGGGTCGTCCGGCCAGTTCGGCAGGTCGGTGGGCAGCTCGTCCTTGTACGAGTAGCCCGGCCCGCCCTCACCCGTACCGCTCGGGTCACCGCACTGCAGCACCTTCAGCGTCGGGTACAGCGTGAGCCGATGGCAGGTGGTGAAGTCGTAGAACCTGCTCTTCGCCAGGTGCAGGAAGCTCTGCACCGTGCACGGCGCCTTCGCACGGTCCAGCGACAGCAGCATCAGCCCCTGGTTGGTCACGACCATGACCTTGACGATCCCCTTGTCCGGCGTGTGTGCGGGGTCGGGCGGCAGCGACACCGGACGCGCCGGCGGGTCGTCCGGCGTCGTTGTGTAGCCGCACGGCCCGCTGGTGGTCGTCGGCGTACCAGCAGCCTCGGCCGGCGCGGTGGCGACCAGCAGACTGGCCACGGTCAGCGCCGCGATCACGATGGTTTTCCTCATTGCGCGTTCCCTCCAGTTGCGACAGTGAAGATCCTCAGATCACGATTCCTCGGTAGCGTGATGCTGACCGGGGTCTGCGTCAACGTCACAGGCGCCGTGGCGAAGATGTGCGTGGTGACGTTGTCCTTCCCGCCGCCCGATTCGTTGCGGTACGGCGTGGTCGCGACGATCACGTTGCCGTAGTGCAGGGTGTTGCCGCCACCGCCCAGGGTCCAGTCACTGGACGACAGGTCGACCTGCGACGTCGTACCGTCCGCGTAGTTGAGCGTCGCGGTGGTCTGCTGGTTGCCGTTGACCGCACTGCCGACGAACGACAGCTTCGTCGTACCGGTGGGCAGGTTCAGGTTGAGCAGCTGTCCGTCGGCCGGCACGTTGTCGGGGTCGCCGGCGGGTACGTCGGGCCACGTGAAGCTGAGGCCCTGGACAGTACCTGTGCCGCCTGCGGTCAGACCGGCCGCGGCCAGTGCCTGACGTGAGTAGCTCACACCGCCGCCGTCGTAGTCCGCCTCGGTGTGGTCGCTGTTGTCATCAGAGATGCCCACGCCTTCACGGAGTACGAAGAACGAGTTCGGCTGACCCACGACGACGGTGAAACCGACCTGTGGCAAGGCGGTTCCGTCAGCTGCCTTCATCTGCACTGTGACGGGGTATCGGCCGTCCGGCGTACCAGCGGCGGCCGTGATCGTCACCGACGCACTACCGACCTTGTCCACGTGGAAGGTGCCGGTAGAAGGTGTCGCAGCGGCAAGTACGGCGGACAAGCGCATGGGCGGCCAACCTTCGACGTCGGACCGGGGCGGTGTGACATCGTTGTCAGCAACAAATACCCGCACCCCGGCCACCAGGTCAACCACAGAGGGGAAAGAATTCGTCACCCAGCGACGTCTTCATTCCCACCGCCGAACTTCCGACTCAGGACACCCCCGCTCCTCCCCCCAAACCAGTTTGGGGAGGCCTGCCCTCGGCAGATTCAGGGGGTGGTCGCAACGCGGTCTAGGTCTTGGATGAGGAGGCTAGCGAACATTTCGCGGGGGGTGTGGTAGCCGAGGCGTTTGCGGGGT
>NZ_SJKA01000006.1 GCF_004331435.1 Kribbella sindirgiensis | reverse complement strand
ACTCAACAAGTCCAGCACCACCCGCCGCCGCGCCTGCGACAACCTCTCCGCCACAACACCCTCCAAACTCAGGCGTTGCGACAATCCCCTGAAGCTGCCCCCGGATCGGGCAGGAAATCCTCCCCAAACACCCCGCACATCTGCCCGCACAGCTCAGTGGCGCTTCACGCCACGCACGGCACCTGCTCGATCTCGCGCACGCCCTGGTTCTGCGCGGAGGCCACCGGGGCGATGACCCACGGATCAGTAACAAGAGCCGGCGGGGTCGAGGGGATCCGCTCGCGGCGGATCGGGATTTGGTTCAGCCGCCGGAGATGCCTAGTTCGGCTTCGGTCAGGTCGGCGGTTAGGCCGTCGGTATCGTCCAGCCAGCCTTGGGGGAGGACTACGTGGTCTCGAGGGCTGCCTTGGCGGCCTCGGGGGGCGCCTAGTTCGGCTACTGGGAAGGGGACGGTGCGGTCGAGCTGGGCGAGCAGCTCGACCAGGCGCGCCAACGAGTCCACCATGCCTAGGGCGGCGCGGAGTTCGCCGCCGGCGGGGAAGCCCTTCAGGTACCACGGGACGTGTTTGCGGAAGTCGCGCAGACCGCGCTGCTCCCCCATCAGCTCCGCGAGCAGCTCACCGTGCCGCCGCATCACGTCGGCGACCTCGCCGAGCGTCGGCAGGTTCAACGCCTCTCCCCCGGCGAACGCGACCGCGAGATCGCGGAACAACCACGGCCGCCCCAGACACCCACGCCCAACGATCACTCCGGCGCAACCGGTCTCGGCGACCATCCGCAGGGCGTCCCCGGCTTCCCAGATGTCACCGTTGCCGAGGACCGGGATGTCGACGTGCTCGACCAGCGCGGCGATCGTGGACCAGTCCGCCTGACCGGAGTACGCCTGCGACGCCGTCCGCCCGTGCAGCCCGATCGCCGCGGCACCCGAGTCCGCTGCGATCCGCCCGGCGTCGAGATAGGTCTGGTGCGAGAGATCGATCCCGATCCGGGTCTTCATGGTCACCGGTACGCCGTACGGAGTCGCGGCCCGCACCGCGGACCGCAGGATCGCGCCGAGCAGATTCCGCTTCCACGGCAGCGCGGCGCCGCCGCCCTTGCGCGTCACCTTCGGCACCGGGCAGCCGAAGTTCAGGTCGATGTGCGCGACACCGTAGGAGTCGCACAGGATCTGCACCGCGCGCCCGATGTAGACCGGGTCGACGCCGTACAGCTGCACCGATCGCACCGTCTCGCGTGCGTCGAACGTGAGCATGTCGAGCGACTTCTGGTCACCCTCGACGATGCCGCGTGACGTGATCATCTCGCACACGTACAGCCCGGCGCCCTGCTCGGCGCACAGCCGCCGGTACGCCGCGTTCGTGATGCCGGCCATCGGCGCCAGCACCACGGGCGTGTCGATCGTCAGACCACCCAGCTGCAACATCAGGCCTTCGCCACCAGCACCTGTCCGTTGCCGGAAACCTGTGCTTTGTAAGGCTGTACGGCGTTCGCGGTCGTTGTCACGTCGCACGCAATCCCCGCGTCGGACGTCTTCACCACGGCGACGTCGTCCATCGTGCAGGTCACCTTCGCCGCGTCGGTGACCGTACGCTGCACGGCGTCGACGACCTTGGCGCGAACGATCGCGACCGACTCCGAGGTGAACTTGTACGACGCCGTGTACTGCTTGGCGTCGACGGTCAGCGTGCCGGTGTACGGCTTCCCGGCGTATGTCACCGTGCAGGTCAACTCGTGCTTGCCGGCGGTCTCGACCTTGTCGATTCCCGGGCACTTCACGGTCGTCGCGGCCGCCTTGCCGGCCGCGATCTGCGCCTGTTTCGCGATCGCGAACGTGATCCGGTCGGCGAGCGGGGCGTCGTTCTCCGGCGCGCCGGTGACGGTCGGCGTCGGCCACGGCTTCGACGGCGTCGGCAACGCGGTCAGCGTCGGCGTCGACGCGGTCGGGATTGGGGCGCTGGAAGGCGGCGGCGTGCTGGAGGCAGGTGTCGAAGGCGACGTACCGGCCTCCGGCTTGCTGTCCGAGCAGGAGGACAGCAAGAGCACCGCCAGCGCGGACAGTCCGAAGACAGCCAACCGAGCCTTCATCGTCAGCAACCCACCAGGTGCTGGGCGAGGTAGCCGGTGACCTCGGTGAGCGCGACCCGCTCCTGCTTCATCGAGTCCCGCTCGCGGATCGTCACCGCGTGGTCCTCGAGGGTGTCGAAGTCGACGGTGATGCAGTACGGCGTACCGATCTCGTCCTGGCGGCGGTACCGGCGGCCGATGGCGCCGGCGTCGTCGAAGTCGACGTTCCAGTTCTTCCGCAGCTCGCCGGCCAGGTCGCGCGCCTTCGGCGACAGGTCGGCGTTGCGGGACAGCGGCAGCACGGCGGCCTTGACCGGGGCGAGCCGCGGGTCGAAGCGCAGTACCGTCCGCTTGTCGACACCGCCCTTGGCGTTCGGCGCCTCGTCCTCGGTGTACGCGTCGAGCAGGAACGCGAGCACGTTGCGGGTCAGGCCGGCCGCGGGCTCGATGACGTACGGCGTCCAGCGCTCGCCCTTCTCCTGGTCGAAGTAGGACAGGTCGGCGCCGGAGTGCTTGGAGTGCGTGGACAGGTCGAAGTCCGTGCGGTTCGCGATGCCCTCGAGCTCGTCGAACTCCTTGCCGCCGAAGTTGAACCGGTACTCGATGTCGACGGTGCGCTTCGAGTAGTGGCTGAGCTTCTCCTTCGGGTGCTCGTAGAACCGCATGTTCTCCGGGTTCAGCCCGAGGCCGGTGTACCAGTCCCAGCGCGCCTTCAGCCAGTACTCGTGCCAGTCCTCGTCGGAGCCCGGCTCGACGAAGAACTCCATCTCCATCTGCTCGAACTCGCGGGTCCGGAAGATGAAGTTGCCCGGGGTGATCTCGTTACGGAAGCTCTTGCCGACCTGGGCGATCCCGAACGGCGGCTTCTTCCGGGCGGTGCCCATCACGTTCGCGAAGTTGATGAAGATGCCCTGCGCGGTCTCCGGGCGCAGGTAGTGCAGGCCCTCGTCGGACTCGACCGGGCCGAGGTAGGTCTTCAGCAGCCCGTTGAACATCCGCGGCTCGGTGAACGTGCCCTTGTTACCGCAGTTCGGGCAGGCGATCTCGGCGAGCTTGACCTCGTCGGCGTCCTTGTTCTTCCGGCGGGCGAAGTCCTCGCGAAGGTGGTCGTCACGGAACCGCTTGTGGCAGGACTGGCACTCGGTCAGCGGGTCGACGAACTCGGACAGGTGGCCGGAGGCCTCCCAGACCTTGGTCGGCAGGATCACCGAGGAGTCCAGGCCGACGATGTCGTCGCGGCCGGTCACCATCGTCCGCCACCACTGGGTGCGGACGTTGTTCTTCAGTTCGACGCCGAGCGGTCCGTAGTCCCAGGCCGACTTGGTACCGCCGTAGATCTCGCCGCACGGGTACACGAAGCCTCTCCGCTTGCTGAGGCTGACGACGGCATCGACGGTTTCCACGGGCACTTTTGGACTCCAGAACAGGTACAGACAGATCTACGGAAGGAACCAGGCTATCGGTCCGGGGTGGCCGCGATCGAATCCGTGCTAACTCAGCAGATCCCCGGGCAGATCTTCGTACGCCGTCGGCTCGTCGATCGCCTGCGACAACAGCGGCACGGCCGTCAGCTTCACGTCGTACGGCGACAGCGCGCGCCGGTAACTCCCGATGTTCTCGAACTCGAGCGTGAGCGCCAGCAGTTCCGGGTCGTCGACGTTCCGCCCGGTCCGGGCCGCGACGAACCCCTTCTGCTGCGCGAGCACGTCGACGGCGGCCTGCAGCCGCTCCCCGAACCCGGCCTGCTCGGACTCCCCCACCCGGAACCTGATCACCACGAACACGGGCCCAACCATAAGACCTGGAACAATAGAGGTATGAGCACCCCCAGCAGTCCGTTGCGGCAGCGGATCACGAAGGTCAGTTACCCGTACGTCGCGAAGCTGCACGCCGCGCCGAAGCTGACCCTGCCAGGGATCACACTGCTGCTGGCGCTGGTCGGAGTGTTCGCTCCGGTCCAGGTCGGTGTGCCGGCGTTGGTGCTGCTGGCGTTGCTGCTGGGCTGGCTGGCGTTCCTGTCGTGGCCGGCGGTGACGACCGGTCCGCGGTTCCTGCGGATCTTCACGATCCTCGTCATCCTGCTCTTCGGGGTCTCGCGCATCGCCGCTGGGTGATCAGGGGCGGCCGAGGCTGTCGTACGCCGCCTCGACCGCGGCCTCGCGCAACTCCGCGACCGGCTCGTGCTCGATCATCACCGCGCAGTCGGACAGCCCGCCGAGCGCGACCATGCAGCGCACCACGTCCGACAGCGACGGTTCGGTGCCGATCAGCAACGCGGCGAGGGTCCCGCGCCACTCGATGAAGCGGTCGGCCAGCTTCAGTTCGTGCAGCACGGACAGGTCGCGGATCGCCAGCTGGATCAGCGCGCGGTGCTTGTAGGCGAGGTCGAAGTACGAGCCGAGCAGTTCGCGCGGCGGGATCGGTGCGGCCGCCTGCTGCGCGGCGGCGTACGCCTCGAAGTCGGCGATCATCGGCTCGACCAGGCTGTTCAGCAGGTCGTCGCGGGACGCGAAGTGGTAGTACAGCGCCGGTTTGGTGACGCCGAGGCGGTCGGCGATGTCGCGCAGGCTGGTCTGCTGCATCCCGCGCTCGGCGAACAGCTCCAGCGCGGCCTGCTGAATCCGCGCCCGGGTGTCGCCGGTCCGTTGTCTCGGCATACGTCGAAGATTAGCTGACCTTCCGTTAAGTAAGCCATTGACAAGCCTGCTCTCGTTTACTTACCTTCCGATAAGTAAGGAGGTTGTCATGAAGGTTCTGATCTCGGGTGCGAGCGTGGCCGGTCCGGTGCTCGCCCACTGGTTGCACCGTTACGGCTTCGAGCCGACGCTCGTCGAGCGCACGCCGGCCGGGCGGCACGGACTCGGCGGCCACGCCGTCGACCTGTTCAGCTCGGCCGCCGACATCACCCGGCGGATGGGCTGCTGGGACGCGATCGAGGCGGCCCGCACCCAGCTCGACGCGATGACGATCGAACGCTTCGGCCGCCGCCCGGTCGAGGTCGACCTCAGCCGGATGTACGCCGGGATCTCCAGCCGGCACGTGGAGATCCTGCGCGGCGAGCTGACCAGGACCCTGTACGGCGCCACGCGCGACACCGCGGAGTACGTGTTCGGCGACTCGATCGCCAGCCTGCACGACGACGGCGCCGGCGTCGACGTGGTGTTCGATTCCGGGACGGAGCGCCGCTTCGACCTGGTGATCGGCGCGGACGGGATGCACTCCACCGTCCGCCGGCTCGTCTTCGGTCCTGAGCAACCACTGCACCGGCCACTCGGCGGGTACCTCGCGGTGTTCTCGATGCCCGACGTCTTCGGCCTGGGGAACCACACGCTGTCGCACTTCTCCGTCGGCAAGCTCGTCGGCATCTACGGCGTCCACCAGACCGGTCAGGTCCGTGCGGGCTTCCTGTTCCGTGCGCCTGATCTGCAGTACGACTACCGCGACAAGGACCAGCAGAAAGCCCTGCTGGCCAAGGAGTTCCGGGACTACAGCTGGAAGGTGCCGCAGCTGCTGGAGCATCTGGAACAGGCTGAGGACTTCTACTTCGACTCGATCGCACAGATCACGCTGGACACCTGGCACCGCGGCCGGATCGGACTGGTCGGCGACGCGGGCTACTGCCCCGGCCCGGCGGTCGGTGGCGGTACGAGCCTCGCCGTGATGGCGGCGTACATCCTGGCCGGTGAGCTGGCTGCAGCACGGAGCGATCTGCCGTCCGGACTGCGTAACTACGAGCGGATCATCCGGCCAGTAGTAGAGCAGAGCCGGCGATTCGCACCGAAGGTCATGCGCACCATCATCCCGGCCGGCCCGCTGGCGTTGCGGCTGATGCCCGCTGCGGCGGCCGTGCTGCCAAAGCTGCCGACAGCGGTCCAGCGCTTCATCTGGTCGCAGAACGCAGTAGGCAAGGCCCTCAGCTCGGTACCGCTGCCCGACTACTCAGACCTCGTCCAGCCCCAGAGCGGTCAGTCGGTCACGTAGCCACGCCAGCTCCTTGGCGATCCGTTTAGCCAACGCCTGCTGGGTTCTGGTCGCCCGCGGCCACACGTACACCTCCGACTCCAGGTGGTGGGTGAGTGGATGCCCGCCACCGACCAGTCTGGTCAGACAGTCATCCAGTACGCCGGTTGTCGCGCTCAAGGGATCTGGTGGCGCAGCGTGGGCGGCCAGGTGGGCGTGCATCCGCCAAGCCGCGTGACCGGACAGTTCGTACGCCTGCGCCACGTCGTCCACCCCAGGTCCGCCCCACTCACGCACCTGCCGCAGGTACTTCGGTGTGCCGAGCTGACCGAGCACGTACCGACCCGACGCGTCCCCCGGGTCCACGAGCGTCGGGGCCAGGGACAGCTGCGCCTTGACCACGTCCACGCCGGTTCGCCACAGCAGCTCGAACGACTCGGCCGGGTCCTCGAACTGCACCGCCAGATGACAGGTGTCGAGTCCCAGGCCGATCCGCGACGTACCGCCGTACGGGCTGGAGTAGCGGTCCAGCCACGCGGTGGCCTGGCCGATCATCTCGAGGACGCAGCCCGGCTCGGTCTCGACGGCGATCCGGATCGTCCTACCGGTCCTGGTCTCGGTCCGGGCCAGGTGCTGTTCGACGCGGTCGATCGCCTCCCGCGCGGCCCGGTTCCGCGCCTTCGACCACGGCACCCGCCAGCCGAGCGGCACGGTCGAGATCGATCCGTACGCGACGTCCGTGGGGAGCAGTTCGGCCAGCACGTCGATCAGGTCGAGGGTGTAGCGAAGCCGCTCGGGGTCGGTCCAGTCGGGGCAGTACAGCTTGGTGCCGACGACCTTGTCGGTGAACTGCGCGTGCGGCGTCCCGTTCAGCGTGACGACTTCGAGCCGGTTGCGCTGCAGTGCTCTGCGGAGCTTGCTGAGCGCGGCCGGCGAGTTCGCCAGCCGGTCGGCGAGCCGATGCGGGAACCACAGCCCGACCCCGAGAACAGGTACGCCGAGCGCCGACCGGACCGCACCCGCACAGCTGTCGAGGCCGGCGATCAATTCGTCGAGCTCCGCGGCCGGATGCACCGTCGCGCAGTACCCCAGATGAACGGTCGACCCGTCCCGATGACAAAACCTCATCAGCGCTCCTCACCCCGTGCGGTCGCCGAAGGTAGTCGTGGGCGGACTCTCAGTGACCTTATCCAGCACTGTAGAAGCGTTGAGGCCCGGGCGGAAGGGCTGATTTTCGGTTATTCGGGAGTGGCGACCAGGTCGCGGGAGCGGTCGGCGACGGCCATGGCGGCGAGCGCGGTGGTGAGCGGGACCGCCGCGATGATCCCCAGGCTGCCGACCAGGCCGCGGACGATCTCCACCGCCACGGTCTCGGTGGAGATCACCGACAGCACCGGAAGTCCCTGGATCGCGAACACCAGCAGGACCGGCATCGCGGCGCCGGCGTAGGCGAGGACCAAGGTGTTGACCACCGAGGCGACGTGGGTGCGGCCGATCCGCAGGCCCGCCGCGACCAGCTCACGCCGGTTCGCCCCCGGGTTGGCGGCGGACAGCTCCCACACAGCCGCGGCCTGCGTGACGGTGACGTCGTCGAGCACACCCAGGGCGCCGATCACCATGCCTGCCGTCAGCAACCCGGGCAGATCCAGGTTCGGGGCGAACGCCTTGGCGGCCGACGCGCCGTCCGAGGCCAGCCCGCTCAGCTGCGAGAACCCGGTGAAGAACCACCCGAGCAGCACGGTCAGCCCGAGGGCCGCGATCGTACCGGCCAGCGCGATCGAGGACTCCGCATTGATGCCGTGCGTGAGGAAGACCGCGATCGTCATGATCACCGCGCCACCGACCACCGCGACCACCAGCGGGTTCGAGCCCTTGAGGATCGCCGGCAGGATGAACTGCGTGAGCATGACCGCGGTCACGGCGAGCGCGATCAGCGCCGCGAAACCGCGCCACCGCGACAGCGCGACGACCGCGATCGCGAAGATCACCGCGAGGATCAGCAACGGCTTCGAGCGGTCGTGGTCGACGTACTGGTACCGCTGGTCCAGCGGCGCGCCGTCCTGGATGCCGAGCATCACCGACTGCCCGACCTTGACCGGAACCGAGGTCTGACTCGCCGACGGCACCTGGATCGGCACCGCCTTCCCGGTGTCCGGCCCGTTGCTCAGCTTCACCGTCGCCAGGTCGCACTTGTCCTTCGGGTCCGGGCACGCCTTGATCGCGGTGACCTCGCCGCGGGCGGTGCTCGTCTGGTACGAGTCGACCTTCACCCCGCCGCCGCCCGGCCAGAGCACGACGAGCAACACCACCGCCGCGGTGATGAGCGGGGCCAGGATCGCGGCGACGACGATCCGGACGCGCCGGGCGACGACCGCGTCGGAGTTCACCACCGAGGTGTCGACCACGTGATCGCCGTGCCCATGACCGTGCCCGTGGCCATGACCGTGGCCCGGTGGAATATCGAGTGCCGGGCGGCGGTTGCCCTTACGGTCGGCGCGTCGGCGCCCCGCGTGACGGCTGGCCATCGTGAACTCCCTGTTTTGACAATCACTTGCAGTTAAATGAAAATGATTGTCATGAAATCTGGTCTTCGAGCTGTCCTCGCCGGCGCCTCCGCCCTGGCCGCCGTCACCCTGGCCGGATGCGGCGGCTCGTCCACCAACAGCACCGGTGGCGACAAGCTCGACGTCGTGGCTTCGTTCTACCCGCTCGAGTTCATCGCCCGCACAGTGGGGGGCGATGCGGTGAACGTCACCACGCTGACCGCGCCCGGTGTCGAGCCGCACGACCTCGAGCTGACCCCCAAGCAGGTCGGCTCGATCGCCGACGCGAAACTCGTCGTCTTCGAGAAGAACCTGCAGCCCGCCGTCGACGAGGCGATCGAGCAGAACGCCAAGGACGCCGGCTTCGACATCGCCCCGGCCGCGCAACTGGAGGCCACCGGCGCGGACTTCGAGGAGCACGAGGAGGGCGCGGACCCGGCCGCCCACAAGGACGATGCCCTCGACCCGCACTTCTGGCTCGACCCGGTGCGGTACGCCGCGGTCGTCAAGGCGGTCGAGGACAAGCTCGCGAGCGTCGACAGCGCCAACGCCACCGGGTACCACGAGCGCGCGAAGGCGCTGCTCGACCAGATCGGGAAGCTCGACACGGAGTTCAAGACCGGTCTGGCGAACTGCAAGCTGAAGACGTTCGTGACCAGCCACGAGGCGTTCGCCTACCTCGCGAAGCGGTACGGTCTGACGATGGTCGGGATCGCCGGGTTCACGCCGGACGCGGAACCCACGCCGGCCCGGATCAAGGAGGTCCAGGACATCGTGAAGGCCCAGAAGGTGACGACCATCTTCTACGAGGAGCTGGTCAGTCCGAAGGTGGCCGAGACGATCGCGAAGGACGTCGGCGTCAAGACCGCCGTACTGAGCCCGATCGAGGGCCTGTCGGACGCCAACTCCCAGGAAACGTACCTGACGCTCATGCAGCAGAACCTGCAGGAACTCCGGAAGGCGAACGGCTGCTCGTGACAGATAGCGCATCCAGGGCCGTCCAGGTCGACGATCTCTCCGTCGACCTGGGCGGCCGTCTGGTGCTTCGGGGCATCGACCTGCGGATCCGCCAGGGCGAGGTGGTTGCCGTGCTCGGCACCAACGGCTCCGGCAAGTCCACGCTGATCAAGACCGTCGTCGGACTGCTCCCGGCGGCCCGCGGCGAGGTCCGGTTGTTCGGTACGCCGGTTCCGCGGTTCCGTGACTGGCGGCGGGTCGGGTACGTGCCGCAGCGCATCACCGCAGCCGGCGGCGTACCGGCGACCGTGTACGAGGTGGTGTCGTCCGGTCTGCTCTCGAAGCGCCGGATGTTCGCGCCGCTCGGCGCCGCGGGCAAGCAGGCGATCGAGGAGGCACTGCAGGTCGTCGACATGGCCGACCGGCGCAAGGACGCGGTCGCCGAGCTGTCCGGCGGACAGCAGCAGCGGGTGCTGATCGCGCGGGCCCTGGTGTCCGATCCGGAGCTGCTGATCCTCGACGAGCCGACGGCGGGCGTCGACCTGGCCAGCCAGCAGATCTTCGCCGACGCGGTCCGGGAGCGGGTCGAGCGCGGAACGACCGTGGTGATGGTGAGCCACGACCTCGGCCCGATGGACGCCTTGATCGACCGATCGGTCGTGATGCGCCGCGGCCGCATCGTGTACGACGGACCGCCGCACGCCTCGCAGACGCACGCCCACGTCCACCACTCCCACACCGACGACGACCCGGGGTGGCTCACTTCATGACCATGTTCCAGCTGGAGTTCATGCAGCGGGCGCTGATCGCCGGGCTGCTCACGGGACTGTCGGCGCCTGCTATCGGGACGTACCTGGTGCAGCGGCGGCTCTCGCTGATGGGTGACGGTATCGGCCACATCGCCATCACCGGTGTGGCGCTCGGTCTGCTCACCGGCAGTGCACCCGTGCTGACCGCCATCATCGTGTCGATCGCCGGCGCAACGGCCATCGAGCTGGTCCGCGCCCGCGGCAAGGCCACCGGTGACGTAGCGCTCGCTCTCCTGTTCTACGGCGGTATCGCAGGCGGCGTACTGCTCATCGGACTCGCAGGGCAGGGTGCGGCCACGCTCAACACGTACCTGTTCGGTTCACTCACCACGGTCTCCCAGAGCGACCTGTACGTCGTCGTCGGCCTCGCAGTCGCCGTACTGGTGGTAGCGATCGGTCTGGGCCCCCAGCTGTTCGCGGTGTGCCAGGACGAGGAGTTCGCGCGTACGACGGGACTCCGGGTCCAGCTACTCAACCTGGTGATCGCTGTGATGGCTGCGGTCACTGTGACGGTCGCTATGCGCACTGTCGGGCTGCTGCTGGTCAGTGCGCTCATGGTCGTCCCGGTGGCGACAGCGCAGCAGGTGACCCGGTCGTTCCGCAGTACGTTCGTCACCGCCTGCGTGATCGGTGTGCTGGCGTGTCTGGCCGGCATCGTCACGTCGTACAACGCGAACGTGGCGCCGGGTGCGACCATCGTGGTGCTCGCACTGGCCGGATTCGTGGTGGCGGCAACGGTCGGGACGCTGCTGCGGCGGCGGGCCGGCCGGGCGCGCCCGCTGGCGGATGAGGAGCCGGAGGTCGGCGTACCGGCACCGGAGCCGCATGTGGTGAGTGCCGGGCACCCGCACGCGCACAACCAGGCGTGCGGTCACAAGAAGGTCGAGCACGGCGACCATGTCGACTACGTCCACGACGGACACCTGCACGCGGCACACGGTGATCACTGGGACGAGCACTGATGCAGCCCTGATCCGGCACCGGGTTGCTGACTTCTGAGAGACTGGAGAGCGGTAGAGATGACAGGAGGAACGGTGGCTATCGGAACACGCTCGACCCGTCAACGCGCGGCGGTCGCGCTCGCGCTCGACAAGATCGACGACTTCCGGACCGCCCAGGAGATCCACCAGGAGCTTCGGTCCGCCGGTGAGGCCGTCGGCCTGACCACTGTCTACCGCACCCTGCAGGCGCTCGCGGACTCGCGCGAGGTCGACGTACTGCGCACCGCCGACGGCGAAACGGCGTACCGGCGCTGCTCGAAGGGCCACCACCACCACCTGGTCTGCCGCAACTGCGGCCGCACCGTCGAGGTCGAGGGACCGGCCGTGGAACGCTGGGCCGACAAGGTCGCGGCCGAACACGGCTACGCCGACATCAGCCACACCCTGGAAATCTTCGGCACCTGCGCGGTCTGCCAGCAGACCGCCTAACCGGTGGCCGACTTGATGAACCGCTGGTAGCGGCGCTTCCCGACCAGCCACCAGATACCCCGGACGGGTGCGGGTAGGTCGGCCAGCATCCGGGCGGCCTCCTCGGGGCGGGCGGTTGCGAGCAGTTCACCCATCGCCGTGAACCGCTGGCTCGGCTTGAACTTGCTGAACGCCTTCTGCCCCAGCTGATCCCACTCGGCCTGGGTGACGTGCGTCGCGATCAGCGGCACGACGTCACGCTCCTCCTCCCCCAGGTGCTCGACAAGCCGCACAGACACGAGCTCCAGCGCCGCACCGAGCGGCTCCGCACCGGCAGCGGTCGGCGTCGTACGCCAGGCGGTCAGCGCGCTGCGGGCCGCATCCACGGCATCGTGGATCGCGGCGTGCTGCTGCTCCATCCGGCGGATCAGCGCCGCCGACAGCTGGGCGCGCTCAAGCAGCGCCGGCCAGAGCACCTCGTCCTCAGTCGAGTGGTGCGCGTGCAGACCGTCGAGCTGGAAGTCGACGTACGCCGCTACCGCCGCGGCCCGCGATTCGGCTCCAGGGGACAGCACATGCACCCGCGCCTGCTCGAACCCCCGCCGGATGACCCGGTGGATCAGTGCCATCTCCCACGGATCGGATGCCTTCACAGAACCGATCGGCGTCGCCATCTCCGCCCCCCTTTCACTAGTGACTGCCACTAGTGAATGACTACTGCTAGCGTGGGACGGGTGGGGAAGCCTGTCAAGACGCCGAAGCACACCCGTCGCGAGCAGGCGGCGGCGACCCGGGACCGGGTGATCCGCGCCGCGATCGAGGTGTTCGCCGAGGCCGGGTACGTCGGCGCGCGGATGACCGATATCGCCGGCCGCGCCGGTGTCGCCGTACAGACCGTGTACTTCGTCTTCCACACCAAGGGCGAACTCCTGCAGGCCTGCTTCGATCACGCCATCCTCGGCCCCGATGGGCTTCCGCCTCTGCAGCAACCCTTCATCGCCGAGATCTCCGTGGCGGAGTCCGGCCGGGACGCGCTCGCCGCCTTCGTGCGCGGCAACACCGCGATCCTCAGCCGAGCCGCGGTGATCAAGGAGGTCGCCGAGTCGGCGCCGCACGAGCCCGATGCGGCGGCCGTGGTCGAACGCAGCGAGCGACGGCGACGCGACGGCCTGGGCCAGGTGGTCGATCAGATCGCCGAGCGCTGGGGACTGCGGCCGGGTCTGGACGCGACCGACGCGACCGACCTGCTCCTGATGCTGTCCACGTCCGGCCCGTTCCTCGAGTTACGCCGCTACGGCTGGAGCGAAGCGAAGTACGCGGAATGGCTGACCGACACCCTCACCCGGGAGTTGCTCGGCTGACTGTGGCGTAGATCACCTTTGCCTTTGAGTGCGCTCTAAGGCATACGGTCGTGGACATGAACGCGACCGAATTGCTCGTCCAGGCGCCGATCGATCGGGAGCTGCTGTGCCTGCTCGAGCTGCCGGAGGATCTTCCCGAGCAGCTGTCGATCGCCGAGGCCTCCGAGCTCACCGGGCTCACGGCACACACCCTGCGGTACTACGAGCGCATCGGGCTGCTCGACGTACGCCGGGACTCCGCCGGGTACCGCAGCTACGACCGGCGGGCGATGGCGCGGATCGTGTTCATCAGCAGGCTGCGTGCCTCCGGGATGCCGATCGGCACGATCAGCCACTACCTGGAACTGGTGCTCGAAGGCGACCACACCGAACCCCAGCGGCTCGCCCTGATGCAGGAGCACCGTGACCGGATCCAGCGGCAGCTGCGCGATCTGCAGCTCGCCCTCGCGGTGACCGACTACAAGATCACCGTGTACGGCGGCACTGCCGCCCCGTAACAACTCAGCCGACCCGTTTCGCACGTTCGGCCGGCGGAGCTATGCCTTCTGATGGGAGAAATCATGAAACTGGGTAGCCAAGGCGCCGAGGTCAGTCGGCTCGGACTCGGCTGTATGGGGATGAGCTTCGCGTACGGCGCGGCCGACGACAACGAGTCGACCGCGACGCTGCACCGGGCGCTCGACCTCGGCATCACGTTCCTGGACACCGCCGACATGTACGGGTTCGGCGCCAACGAGGAGCTCGTCGGCCGGACCATCGCCGAGCGCCGCGACGAGGTGTTCCTCGCGACGAAGTTCGGCATCACCGGCGACCCGCGGAGATCCGAGGAGCGCGGGATCAACGGGTCGCCCGATTACGTCCGGTCCGCGATCGACGCGTCGCTCGGACGGCTCGGCGTCGACCACGTGGACCTGTACTACCAGCACCGGATGGATCCCGGCGTACCCGTCGAGGAGACGGTCGGGGCGATGGCGTCGCTGGTGGAGGCCGGGAAGGTGCGGTACCTCGGGCTGTCCGAGGCGTCGGCGGAGACCATCCGGCGGGCGCACGCCGTGCACCCGATCACCGCGGTGCAGTCCGAGTGGTCGCTGTTCAGCCGGGACATCGAGGAGTCGGTGCTGCAGACCTGCCGCGAGCTCGGGATCGGCATCGTGCCGTACTCGCCGCTCGGGCGCGGCATGCTCACCGGCGCCCTGCCCACAGACCTCCCGGCCGACGACTTCCGCCGTACCCTCCCCCGCTTCTCCGGCGACAACCTGGACGCGAACCTCGCACTGGTCGAGGAGATCCGCGCGGTGGCCGTGCGGTACGACGCGACACCCGGGCAGGTCGCACTGGCCTGGGTACTTGCGCAGGGCAACGACGTCGCCCCGATCCCGGGGACGAAGCGGCGCAAGTACCTGGAGGAGAACTTCGCGGCGCTCGACGTCGCGCTGTCCGCCGAGGACGTCGAGTCACTGTCGAAGCTGACACCGGTCGGCAACCGCTACGCGGACATGAGGTGGGTCGCCGGGCAGACCGCAGCACAGGACTGATAAACTGACCGCAGTAAGCCTTCCGTACCGGACTCTTCCGGCGGGAGGCTTTCTGCGTTCTGAATCAATCTGAGGAGAACCGTGTCTGATCTCGTGGTGCGCCGTGTCCAGGCAACCGACCGACCGTTGATGGAGCGGCTGTGGCTGATGTTCCGCCACGACATGTCCGAGTTCCAGGGCCAGCTCCCGCGGCCCGACGGCAGCTACCGCACCGAGTGGCTGGAGAAGGTTCTCACCGGCGACCCGGAGTGGGCCGGGTACGTGATCTCGCTGGGCGAGAACCCGGTCGGCTTCTGCTTCATGCGAGCGCTGCAGCAGCCCGTGCACGTGCTGAACGCGTTCTTCATGGTGCGTCCGGTACGGCGCGGCGGGCACGGACTGCGCGCGGTCCAGGAAGTGCTGTCGCATCACCCCGGACCGTGCGAGGTCGCGTTCCAGGGCAACAACGAGAAGGCGGTCAGGTTCTGGCAGCGGGTCGCGACCGAGATCTCCGGCGACGTGTGGACCCAGGAAGCCAGGCCGATCGCCGGTAGGCCGGACGCGACTCCTGACCTGTGGATCTCATTCCAGGTCTAGGGGGTGTCTGATGGCAGGCCGAGGAACGGAGCCACGGATCCGTCGGAAACGGTTGCAGCCAGGGCACGTCGGGCGACGGCTCGAGGTCGTCCACGTCTTAGAAGACGACCACCGAACGCAGGACGTCCCCGTGATGCATCTTCGTGAACGCGTCCTCGACCTCGTCCAGCGCGATCGTCTCGGACACGAAACGGTCCAGCGGCAGGCGGCCCTGCAGGTGCAGGTCGATCAGCAGCGGGAAGTCGCGGCTCGGCAGGCAGTCGCCGTACCAGCTCGACTTCAGGGAACCGCCGCGGCCGAAGAAGTCCAGGAGCGGCATGTCGAGGCGCATGTCCGGCGTCGGTACGCCGACCAGCACCACGGTGCCGGCCAGATCGCGCGCGTAGAACGCCTGCTTCCACGTCTCCGGTCGGCCGACCGCGTCGATCACCACATCGGCGCCGAACCCGCCGGTCAGTTCCTGCACCGCCGCGACGACCCCGTCGTGGTCGAGCCCCTTCGCGTTGATCGTGTGGGTCGCGCCGAGCTCCTGCGCGGTGCCGAGCTTGCGCTCGTCGAGGTCGATGGCGATCACCTTCGCCGCTCCCGCGAGGCGGGCGCCGACCACAGCCGCCGTACCGACGCCGCCCGAGCCGATCACGGCGACCGTGTCCCCGCGACCGACGTTGCCCGTGTTGAGCGCGGCGCCGAGACCGGCCATCACGCCACAGCCGAGCAGGCCCGCGACCTCCGCCTTGGCGGCCGGGTCCACCTTCGTGCACTGGCCGGCCGCGACCAGGGTCTTTTCCGCGAAAGCTCCGATACCGAGCGCGGGGCTCAGCTCGGTGCCGTCCTTCAGAGTCATCTTCTGCTGGGCGTTGTGCGTGTTGAAGCAGTACCAGGGGCGACCGCGCAGGCAGGCGCGGCAGTTGCCGCAGACAGCCCGCCAGTTCAGTACGACGAAGTCACCCGGCTGTACGTCGGTCACGCCGTCGCCGACCGCCTCCACGATCCCCGCGGCCTCATGCCCCAGCAGGAACGGGAACTCGTCGTTGATCCCGCCCTCGCGATAGTGCAGATCCGTGTGGCAGACCCCGCACGCCTGCACCTTCACGACCGCTTCCCCGGGACCCGGGTCCGGGATCGTGATCTCCTCGATCGACACCGGCGCACCCTTACGCGCCGCCACCACTCCACGCACCGTCTGAGCCATTCCCCGAACCTAACCGCCCGACCCCGTCCACGTCAGCCTTCCCGGCGTGTAATCCCTCTGTCCACCGGTCGGGGGACAGAGAGTCCGTCGGCCGGTGCTCACCGGGGACGGTCGCCGGACGCGAGAGTTGAGACATGGAGAACGACAACGCAGTGAGGGTCCGCGGTCTGGTCAAGCGGTACCCGGACAAGGTCGCGGTCGACGGTGTCGATCTGGACATTCACCGGGGCGAGGTGTTCGCCCTGCTCGGCCCGAACGGGGCCGGTAAAACGACGACCACGGAGATTCTGGAGGGGTATCGCCGGGCCGACGAGGGAGAGGTCAGCGTGCTGGGCACCGACCCGGCCCATGGCGACCGCAGGTGGCGCAGCCGCCTCGGGATCGTGCTGCAGACCTCGCGCGACGAGGCCGAGTCGACAGTCCTCGAACTCGTCAGCCACTACGCCGGCTACTACCCCAACCCGCGCGATCCGGACGAGGTGATCGCCGCGGTCGGGCTCGACGAGAAGCGCAAGACCCGGCCGCGCAAACTGTCCGGCGGCCAGCGCCGCCGGCTCGACGTGGCGCTCGGCGTGATCGGCCACCCGGAGCTGCTGTTCCTGGACGAACCGACGACCGGGTTCGACCCCGAGGCGCGCCGGCAGTTCTGGACCCTGATCGAGAACCTGCGGACCAGCGGTACGACGATCCTGCTGACCACGCACTACCTGGACGAGGCCGAACACCTCGCCGACCGGGTCGGGGTGATCGCCGACGGCCGGATGATCGAGATCGGTACGCCGGAGACGCTCGGCGGCCGCAACGCCCGGACGGCACGGGTCTCCTGGACCGACGCCGACGGGCCGCGCGAACTGCGTACCGACCGGCCGACGGCCGAGATCGCGGCGCTGATGCAGCGCTTCGACGGCGAAGTACCCGAGCTCGAGGTCCGCCGCCCGAGCCTGGAAGACATCTACCTGGACCTGATCGGCAAGGCCAACACGGCCAACACCGCCAACACCGCCGACACCGCCGACGCCGCTGTCTCGATCGAAGCTGGAGCCCTCTGATGGCCGACGCCAAGCCCCTGCCGTCCACCCTCTCGGTGGGTCTGGCCCGGACCAAGCTCGAGGTCCGCGAGTTCTTCCGCGAGAAGGAGGCGCTGATCTTCACGTTCTTCTTCCCGATCATCTTCCTCGGCATCTTCTCCGCCGTCTTCGGCAGCACCGACTTCAACGGCGTCAACGCCGCCACCTACTTCACCCCCGGAATGATCGCCTCCGGCATCTTCCTGAGCAGCTTCCAGTCGCTCGCGATCAGCATCGCGCTGGAGCGCGACGAGGGCCTGCTCAAGCGGCTCCGCGGTACGCCGATGCCGCCGCAGTCGTACTTCATCGGCAAGATCGGCCAGGTCCTGGTCACCTCGATCGCGCAGTTCGCGCTGCTGCTGGCGATCGCCGGGCTGCTGCTCGGCGTGGACATCCCGAGCGAACCGTCGAAGTGGCTGCACTTCGCCTGGATCTTCATCCTCGGCGCGGCCTCCGGGTCCGTACTGGGGATCGCGTTCAGCGTCGTACCGAAGTCCGGCAAGGCCGCGTCGGCGGTGATCACGCCGGTCGTCCTCCTGCTGCAGTTCATGTCGGGTGTGTACTTCGTCTACAGCAGCCTTCCCGGCTGGATGCGGGACGTCGCCTCGATCTTCCCGCTCAAATGGCTCGCCCAGGGGATGCGGTCGGTGTTCCTGCCGGACGGGTTCCAGGTCAACGAGCCGGGCGGTTCCTGGCAGCTCGGCACCGGCGCGATCGTCCTCACCGTCTGGCTGATCGTCGGCCTGTTCCTCGCCCAGCGCGTGTTCCGCTGGACCCGCCGGGACGCCGGCTGATGAACCAGCTCACCGGTACGGCGTCCTCGCTTCCGGAGCGGCGTCGTACTGAGCTGGCACCGGCATGGACCGGTCCTCGTGTGTGGATCCGGTTGTGGAGGAAGATGGGGTCCGTGCAGAGCTCTCGCGGTGGCGCCGGACAGCCCGTGTGGACACGGACGCTGATCGGTTGGCACATCGTGTTCTGGGTGCTGCTCGGGATGACGCTGGCCTTGTCGTTCCTGGGCCATCTCGGAGCGGTGCGACAGGCGCTGTTCGCCGGTACGGTCGTGGTTCTCGGGGCGGCGTACCAGTTCATCGGGCTACGTGCGATCCGGTCCCGGCGGGCGCTCCCGTCGTACGCCTATCGGCTGGTGCTGATCGCCTGCCTGATGGTGCTGATCGGGATCTATCCGCAGTCGGTGTTCCTGATGTTCATCGCGTCGGCGCAGATGTGGCTGCTGTGCGAGGACATCCGCGAAGGGGTCGGGCTCAGCCTGCTGCTCGTGCTCGGCGTCGGTACGGCGCAGTTGTGGAGCGCCGGGTGGGGCTGGGACGCGTTCTGGAGCATCCTGCCGTGGATGCTGGTCAGTCTCGTGGTCAGCCTGCTGTTCGGGATCTGGATCGAGAAGGTGATCACCCAGAGCCAGCAGCGCGCCGAACTGATCGAGCAGCTCGAGTCGGCGCGCGACGAGCTCGCCGAGGCGCACCACAGCGCCGGGGTGATGGCTGAGCGGGAGCGGATGGCGCGGGAGATCCACGACACGCTCGCGCAGGGGATGACTTCGATCGTGATGCTCGCACAGGCGGCGTCTGCTGAGCTTTCGCGTGGTGGGGTTGACGGAGCTGGGGCTCGGTTGGCGGCGATCGAGGACACCGCCCGGGAGAACCTGGCCGAGGCGCGGGCGCTGGTTGCCGCGTTCACCCCGGTTGCGTTGTCGGAGGCAACATTGACCGAGGTACTGCGCCGGCAGGCGGAGCGGTTCGCGGCCGAAACCGGTGTCGACGTACAGGTCTCGCTGGACCTGCCCGACGACGAGGTCGCGGCGCTTCCTCAGGCGCAGCAGGTGGTGTTGTTGCGGTCGGCGCAGGAGGCGCTGGCGAACGTACGCAAGCACGCGGCGGCCACGCAGGTGCTGATCACGCTGGGGTTGTCGGACGGCCGGGTGTGGATCGAGATCCGCGACGACGGCACCGGCTTCACGCCGGGGTCGGTGTCGGGCGGGTTCGGGTTGAGCGCCATGCGCGGGCGGGTCGAGGAGTCCGGCGGCACCGTCGAGGTGGAGAGTACGCCGGGGCGCGGCACCCGGGTCCAGGTCCTGATTCCGGCTGTCCAGGAGGATGTGTGATTCGGGTTCTGGTGGTCGACGATCACCCGGTGGTGCGCTCAGGACTGAGCGGGATGCTGTCGGTCACCGACGACATCTCCGTCGTCGGTGAGGCAGGCGACGGTGCGGAGGCCCTCGCGCTGGTCGAGTCGACGGGGCCTGACGTCGTACTGATGGATCTGCGGATGCCGCGAATGGACGGGGTCGCGGCGACCGGGGCGATCGTGTCCTCGTACCCGTCGACGCGCGTGCTGGTGCTGACGACTTACGACACGGACACGGAGATCCTGCACGCGGTCGAGGCCGGTGCTGCCGGGTACCTGTTGAAGGACACGCCGCACGCCGACCTGCTCAACGGGATCCGGGCCGCTGCCCGCGGTGAGACCGTGCTCGCCCCGCCGGTCGCGGCGCGGCTCATGTCGCGCCTTCGTACGCCGGCCGCTCCCGCCGCCGCACAACCCTCGCCCCGCGAACTCGAGGTCCTCGCCGCCGTCGCCCGCGGCCTCAGCAACGCCGAGATCGGCCGCGAACTCTTCATCGGCGAGGCCACCGTCAAAACCCACCTCCAACGCCTCTTCACCAAACTGGACGTCGACGACCGGACCCGCGCCGTGACTGTCGCGATCGAACGCGGTCTACTCCCGTCACCTGGCCGCTGAAATTCGCCGGCCGCGCCCGCCGAGCCGCGCCGGGCTTCAGCGCTGGTCGCTCACGTCCTCTCCGTGCTGCGCCAGCTTCGGCGCTCCTGGTTGCCGTCCGACAGCCGCTGCGCCAGCCACGCGTCCTGGGCGCCGTCTCCGGACTCCGTCGCAAGGTCCCCGGTCTGCGCGTGCCCAGCCGGCGGGTTCATTCCGGCCCGCATCGCGTCAGCCAGTTCGGCCTGCTTGTGGCTGTAGTCCGCGTCCTGGTGGACGCCCGGCATCGCGTCCGCGAGGTCTTTACGCACCGTTCCCAGACCGTCCCCGGTCTCCTTCACCCCGCCCCGCAGCGACTCGCCGGTCTTCGTGATCGCCTTGGAAAGCGCGTTCCTGTCGACGCTCATGCCGGCGCGGCCGAACCTCACGGCGGCGTCCTTGGCGTCCTCGAGATGGTTGTTTGCCGTCTGCAGCCCGTCGTCCGCGTTCTCGGTGAGGGTCCGCAGATGCATCACCCTGGTGCGCAACTCGTTCGCCGTGGCGCGGGACTCGGGAAAGGTGCCGAGCGTGTCGACATGGCTGAGCGCCTCGTCGAGCTCCCTCCCACTCCGTTGGAGATCGTGCCGGAAGTCGGCCAGCTGTTCCTGGGCGGCGTCGGTCCGCCGCGCGAAGCCCTGCCCTTCCTCCTGCGCGTTGGAAAACGACCGCTCTACGTCGATCCGGGCCTCGCTCGCGCTCTCGATGTCGCTCGGATCCTGCGTACGCTCCGCGAGCCGGCGCCGCACCTCGGCCTCGAACTCCGCGTCCTGGAGCGGCTCGGCCGCATCCGTGAGCGCGTCGACGTCCTGCAGCCTGTAGTCCAGCGTCCGGCCGAAGTTCTCGTCGCTGAGCGCGTCGACCGAGTAGTCGAGCGTGTAGCGGGCGCGATTCATGATCTGCGCGACCCGGTCGGTCAGCTCCGCGATCTCGTTCTCGTTCGCCATCAGTGCTCGTCCCTCGTCCCGGGCTGCGAACCCTGCTGTGACCCTTGCTGCGACCCTGCTGCCAGGCGATCGTCCTCGGCCAGACCGGCGCGCAACTGCTCGGCCACCCTCCGGACCTGCTCCTGCGCGGCGCGTAGCTCCCGCTCCACGATCTGCTGGGGGGTCTCGTCCGTCGGCTGGTCCTGCACGCTGCATCACCCGTTCATGTCGTTGACATCTGCAACGAGACTAGACGTTGCGAGGTCGAATCCCGTTCCGTGCCTTGCTCAGCCGAGCGGGGGCTCGGTGTCCACGCGTACCTCGTTCGGGATCGCGCCGCCGTACCGCCGGTCGCGCTGCGCGTAGATCTCGATCGCCCGCCACAGGTCCCGCCGGTCGAAGTCCGGCCAGAGCGTGTCCAGGAACACCATCTCGGCGTACGCGAGCTGCCAGACCAGGAAGTTGCTCGTCCGCTGCTCCCCGGACGACCGGACGAACAAATCGACCTCGGGGATGTCAGGCGCATAAAGATGCCGGGCGATCGTCTTCTCGGTGATCCGGTCCGGCTTCAGCTTGCCCGCGGCAACTTCCGCCGCGATCGACCGCATCGCGTCGGCGATCTCCGCCTGCCCGCCGTAGTTCACGCAGAACTGCAAGGTGATGGTGTCGTTGTGCTTGGTCCGCTCCTGCGCGTACTCCAGCTCGTCGATCACGCTCTTCCACAACCGCGGCCGCCGCCCGGACCACACCACCCGGACCCCCATCGCGTCCAACTCGTCACGCCGCCGATGGATCACCTCACGGTTGAACCCCATCAGGAACCGCACCTCTTCGGGCGACCGGGCCCAGTTCTCGGTCGAGAACGCGTACGCCGAGATGTACTTCACCCCGATCTCGATCCCGCCCTTGATCACGTCCAGCAACGAGGCCTCACCGGCCTTGTGCCCCTCGGTCCGGGCCAGCCCCCGCTGCTTGGCCCACCGCCCGTTCCCGTCCATCACGATCGCCACATGCCGCGGCACCAGTTCCTTCGGCACCCCCGGCACCGTCGCCCCCGAAGGATGCGGCTCCGGCGCCACCACCACCTTCTCCCGCTCCCCCCGCCCCACAATCCCCCGACCCCGACGACGACCAATAGGCGACATACCCCGCAGTCTCCCACCCACCCCCGCACCCCCAGTCCCCACCCGCTCCACCACCCCCAAACCACCCTCTGCAACAACCTGCAACCTGTGGACAACCCACCCCGCCGAACACCCTCCGTATGCCACCCTTACACCAACAGCACCCAAGAACGGAGCCCCCACCACATGCCCCGCCGACCGGCCCTCGCCACCGCCACAGCAGCTCTCTGCGCCCTCGCAGCGCTCACCGCATGCCAAGGCTCCCCCGAGGCAGGCCGGCCCAACACCGCCCCGACCACAGCCTCGCCGACCCCCAGCCCGACACCTTCCGCGCCGTCCACACCAACACGGCCCACGGCGGAGCAGGCTGCCATCACGGCTGCGAAGGCACGCTTTGTGGCGGCATCGGTGGCCTCCGACACGGCACTCAACAACCCTCCCGCGGCGACCGAGGCCAAGCTGTTGCAGGCGGGTCTCGGCGGCAACTGGCTCGTCCAGGTGTTGGGAAGCCTCCAGTTCAACCAGGACCGTGGCTGGTACCAGGACGGCAAGGTCAAGATCGAGTCGATGTCCGTCCTCTCGGTCAAGACGACGGGTGAGCAGCCCGAGGTATACCTCAGCGTCTGCCAGGACGCGTCCAAGGTCTCACTCCGATACCTCGCAACCCGCAAGCCCGTACCTGTCGGCCCAGGGACTGATGGCCGAAGCAAGGTCAAGGCAAAACTGGTCTTCGCACCCCCAGTTGGTCAGACCAAGAAGATGTGGTTCCTCGTCGATCAGCAGGACGCCGGAGCATGCTGAAATCCGCGCTGCGGCCGGTTGCCACTCTCCTGATCGGCGCCTTGATTCTGACCACCCATGTCGTTGCAGCGACAGCCTCGGCCGTAGACAAGAAACTGCCGCCCAGGCCGGAGGGCGACTACGTTCCGTTCTGTCTGCCAAAAGGGCCTTGCTGGTGGGTCCTACGCTCCACGATGAACCTTCCGCAGGAGAAGACGAAGCCTGGAAAGAAGCCCGCCAAGTCGGTCACCCGGACGCCGGAGAAGATCTGCATGGACGGCGGAGCCTCGCGGGCGTGTACGTCGAGGCTCGGTAACTGGTCGAACGGACAGCAGTGCTACCTGCGCCGACTCCAACCGCAGCCTGCATACACCGACCCCGCATGGCAGGGACACACCGATGGCGCGATCTGGACCTGTGTCAGAGAACAGGGCACACGCTTCGTCACCCGGTGGATTTGGTTGCCGGGTACGCCCGACACCGTCGTGGTCGACCCGGTGACACTGGTCTATGAGGCAATCGGCGAGATGCGCCTGGGTCCGCCGCAGATCAAGACCGCTCCAGGCGCCGGGCAGATCGGATTGGTGAACATGCCGGTCTGGTTGTGGGTGACCAAGACGGAGAACACCTGGGGACCGATCGTTCGGAGTGCGAGTGTGCCGGGCTTGACTGTGACGGTGACAGCCCAGGTGAAGGCGATCAACTGGGCGATGGGGGACGGTAAGACGGTTCGATGTGAAGGGCCTGGGACGCCGTATGACGCGTCGATGGGGGTGGCGGGGTCGCCTACCTGTGGGCATCGGTATGTGAAGACTTCGGAGAAGTTGCCGAACTGCAAGTATCCGGTGACTGCGGTTGCGCAGTGGGATGTCACCTGGGAGAGCACGTTGGGTGACAGCGGGCAGATCGCGATGACGCAACAGGCCACCACCCAACTCCGGATCGGACAGGCGGTCCCAGTTCTCGTTGATCCGAATGGCGGCGAGGCCACCGCGCCCAGCACGGCCGGCTGCTGACCGACCGCCCCGTCGGACTAAGCGGCCTGACACCTGCCCGGTCGTCGAGTCGTGAGATTCGGCGTCCAACTGGAGCCGAGATCCACGACTCGCGGGTCCTAGCGCTGACCAATCGCCACGACTCGGCGGGACTGCCGGGCGGATCCGCTCCAGCCCGCGCTGCTTGGCCCGCCCACCCTGCCGAACGCCGTCCGTAGGCCCTAACACCAACAGCACCCAAGAACGGAGCCCCACCACATGCCCCGCCGACCGCTACTCGCCGCCGCAGCCACGCTCAGCACCCTCACCCTGCTGACCGCCTGCAACGGCTCCCCCGAAGCCGGCCGGCCCAACACAACCCCCACCACAACGTCTCCCACCCCGACCCCGACCCCGGCCGCGCCATCCAAACCGACGTGGAGCCCGCAGGAACAGGCGGCGATCACCGCTGCGAAGGCGCGCTACATCACGGCACGAGCTGCTATTGACACTGCGCTCAACAATCCGCCGGCCGCGTCCGAAGAGAAGCTGCTGCGGGCCGGTACTGGTGGCAAGTGGCTCACCCAGGTGCTGATTGACGTGCAGTTCAACCTGGACCGCGGCTGGTACTCCGACGGAAGAGCCAGCTTGAGCGGAGTCTCCGTGGCATCGGTCAAGCTCAAGTTGGAGCAGCCGGAGGTGCGTCTGAATGCCTGCCTGGACACCTCGAAGATTTCCTTGCGTTACCAGGCAACCCGCAAGCCTGTCCCCGGTTTTCCCGCAAACGGACGTCGCCACAAGGTCCAGGCCCAGGTTGTGTACGCGCCGCGCGTCGGCCAATCCGCCAAGAATTGGTTCCTGATCGATGAGAAGGACCTCGGGTCATGCTGAGGTGTCTCGCCCTGCTCGCGGCGACGACCCTCGCGCTGATCTCGACGCATCATGTTCGTCGTCCTCCTATCCGGGGGCGCCGAGTCGTGTGATTCGGCGGCCGAACAGAGCCTGAAACCACGACTCGCGGCTCCAAGCCCCAACCAATCGCCACGACTCGACGTACCACTTGCTCCCTCCCACGCGGAGGTGCAACAAGGTGCTAGCGGGACGCTCGGTGGGGTTGTGGATAAGTTCCGCGGGGTGGGGGGTCTAGGCAATAGATTCGGGGTATGACGACGTGGGCTTCGGTTGAGGCGGTTCGGGGGGATTTGGTGGGGGTGCTGGCTCGGTTTCGGGCTGGTGGGTGGGCGTTCAGTTTTGGGGACGGGGGTCCTGAGGCGGTGATGCTCACGTATGACGAGTTCGAGGATCTTGGTGGGGAAGGCAAGTTCGTCGTCGCGGACCAGGTGATTGAGCCGGCTGTGTTGGCGCAGCAGTTGGCTCAGGTTGTGGAGGCTGTGCGGGCCGGGACCGGTGCTCCGGTGGTTTGGGGTGCGGACGGGGAGCCGGAGGCGGTGGTGATGTCGACGACGCAGTACCGCGACCTGCGCGGTGATGACCACCCGCCGGCCGGAGTCGTTGACGACCCCACAGTGCGCCGGTACGCGACCGAGCCACTCCCCGGCAGCCGCCCCCTGGACCTGGACGAATGGGCTGCTCGGATGGGGCCCGAGACACAGGAGCTGCTGGAGGAACTGCGGCGTGAGGACCGAGAGGAGTCGTGAACCTCGGGGTCGGGTACCGGTTGGTGGCGGGGCCTGATTTCGATCTCGACTATCGCCGGATCGATGCCGCAGCGAGCAGGGATCCCTCCGGCTCTGAGGCCGCGCTTCGACGTCAGGTGGTTCGGGCAATGCTCGACCTCGCGGCCGGCAAGTCCGACGGGCATCACGTGCTGAGCTACGCACCGGGGAAAGGCGATCTGCGCGACTGCGTGACCGCGTACCTCCGGGTGGATCCTCAACGTCCGGCGGATTACCGACTGGTGTTCCGGGAGCTCGGACCAACAGCTCCTGGCGAGTTTGCACGGCGGGAGTTGTTGGCAATCAAGCCGCGCCGTGGGCAGAACAACATCTACGCGCATGTCTGTGCTCGGCTGCACCGCCATCCGAACGATCGGCAACCCGGCCTTGACCGGTTCGACGGGTGGCGCGAGTTCAGTGGTGGCCTCGCGACTAGGCAAGCCGAGTTGGATGCGAAGCGTGCGATCGCTCATGCATGGGATGGGCAGCAGCCGCTGCGTTCCTCGCGACCTCTCCTCGTCGGAGCGCCGCCCAGGGCGTCGAGCCCCTCTCAGGGCCGCGAGTCAGTTGGTATCGAGGCATCCGCGTCCGAGCCGACCGGACATCCGGCTGCTCCTCTGCTCACGCCGCCGGGGAGTCAGCGTCCGAGGAGCCTGCGGCCATCGCCGACTGGGTGGCCGGGGCGTGGGGGTTAGCCGGCTAGGTGGGGGTTGGGGGTTAGGTCTAGGTGGGGTAGGGAGCGGAGTTGGTTTTCTTGGTGGTAGGTGAAGAAGGCGGCTATCAGGCCGGTGGATTCTCGGCGGGTTCGGGGGTCTGCTTGGAGGGCGGTGGGCCAGTCTCCGGTGAGGAGGGCGGCGAGGTGGGTGACGGTGGCCAGGGCGGGCATGGCTGAGGCGGGTGGGCGGCAGGTGGTGCAGACCATGCCGCCGGCGGCGGGGTTGAAGGCGCGGTGGGGGCCTGGTTCGCCGCAGCGGGCGCAGTCGTCGAAGGACGGGGCGTAGCCGGAGATCGCCAAGGACCTCAGCAAGAAGGAGTCCAGGACCAGGGCGGGTTCGCGTTCGCCGGTGGACAGGACGCGGAGGGCGCCGGCCAGGAGCAGGTGCTGCTGGGTGGCGGGTTCCTTCTCCTCGACGACGAGGCGGTCGGCGGTCTCGAGCAGGACGGTGCCGGTGGTGTACCGCGCATAGTCCCCCACGATTCCCTCACCGTACGCCGCGATCGACTCGGCCTGCGTGACTACATCCAATGTCCGCCCGGTGGCGAGCTGCAGGTCGACGTGGCTGAACGGCTCGAGCCGGGCGCCGAAGCGTGACGACGTCCGCCGGACGCCCTTGGCGACCGCGCGGACCTTGCCGTTGGCGCGGGTCAGCAGCGTGGCGATCCGGTCCGCCTCACCCAGTTTCTGGGTGCGCAGCACGATCGCCTGATCCCGGTAGAGCGGCACGACGTCAGTGTCTCACCCGCGACCGACATACTCCTCGAGGCCGATCGGCGGCCGCCCGGTGATGTCGGCGACAGCGGTCGAGACGTGTCCCATCTCGCCGCTGGCGATGGCCGCGTACGACGTGACCCACCCGGCCACCTCCCACGGGGCCGCACCGTAGGACTCGCGGGACCGGTAGGCCTCGTCGAGCGTCTCGGCCTCGTACCGCACCTTGCGGCCCCAGGCCTCGGTCAGCACCGCCGCCGCCTCGGCGAGGGTGAACGCCGACGGGCCGGTGAGGTCATAGGTAGCACCCGAGTACTCATCAGCACCCGAGGAGCCGGAGGCGGTGCGGAGGACCGAAGCGGCGACGGACGCCACGTCGTCGCGGGCGACCGCGGCGACCCGCCCGTCCCCCGCCGGCCCGCGGATCACGTCGTCCGACCCCACGAACCCGGGCACGAAGTCGAGGTACAGATTGTCGCGCAGGAACGTGAAGTCGACCCCGGTCGACCGGATGTGCTCCTCGGTGTGCCAGTGGTCCCGCGCGAACGTGAACGTCGCACCAGGCGCCGCCCCGACGAACGAGGTGTAGACGATCCGCCGCACACCAGCAGCCACCGCCGCGTCGACCGTTGCCTTGTGCAACGCCACCCGGTCCGCCGACTCCGTTGCGCTCAGCAACATCAGTACGTCGACGCCGTCCAGCGCCGACAGCAGCGCCGCGTGCTCGCCGTACGCCGCCTGCGCGACCGAGGCACCCGGCACCGACGGAGCCCGCGCCGGGTCCCGCACGATCAGCCGCAGCGGTACGCCGGTCAGCCGCGCGACGATCCGGGATCCGAGCTGTCCGGTCGAACCGGTGACGCCGATCACTTGCCCACCAGGTCCATCCCGCCCTGACCGTACCGCTGCCCGGACACCGCGTCCGGCGGGAACGCCTCGTCCAGCGCCGCCAGCTCGTCAGCGGTCAACGTGACGTCCAGCGCGCCGAGGTTCTCCCGCAAGTACGTCCGCCGCTTCGTCCCCGGGATCGGCGCCACGTCATTGCCCTGCGCAAGCAACCACGCGAGCGCCAACTGGCCGGGCGTCACGCCCTTCGAGGCGGCCAGCGACTGTACCTGCGCGACCAGGTCCAGGTTCCGCTGGAAGTTCTCGCCCTGGAACCGCGGCAACCCGCGCCGCATGTCGTCCTCAGGGAAATCCTCCGGAGACTTGATCTGCCCGGTGAGGAACCCGCGCCCGAGCGGGCTGAACGGGACGAACCCGACCCCGAGCTCGCGCAGCGTCGGCAGCACGACGGTCTCCGGGTCCCGCGTCCACAACGACCACTCGCTCTGGACGGCGGTGATCGGGTGTACGGCGTGCGCCGCCCGCACCGTCTCACCGTTGACCTCGGACAGCCCGAGGTACCGCACCTTGCCCGCCTCGACCGCGGCGGCCATCGCCCCGACGGTCTCCTCGATGGGCACCTGCGGGTCGCGCCGGTGTAGGTACCACAGGTCGATGTGGTCGACGCCCAGCCGGCGCAGCGAGGCGTCCAGGGCTTGAGCGACGTACGCCGGGGAGCCGTCGACGACTGTCGGCACCGCCGAGGCCGAGGCCGGGCGTTTGAAGCCGAACTTCGTCGCGAGCACGACCTGGTCGCGGCGGCCGGCCAGCCCGCGGCCGACGAGCTCCTCGTTCTCGCCGTCGCCGTACACGTCGGCGGTGTCGATGAAGGTGCAGCCCGCGTCGATGGCCGCGTGCAGCGTCGCGATGGACTCGGAGTCGTCGGCGCGGACGCCGTACGACTGGGACATCCCCATGCAGCCGAGGCCGAGGGCCGAGACGGTCAGGTCACCGAGCTGGGATTCACGCATGCCCCGAACCTACCGCCGCTGCGTGTTCCACGGCGCAAAGGGCCCGGGATTCCTGTCTGGACAACATTAGTGTGACATTTTTCCGCCACCCGGTCCGGCGACCGCAACATTCCGTACATTCGGCGAGCGACACGAGGCTGGGGGTGAAATGTTCGTGGCAGGACGGCTACAGCGCGCAACTGGTCACCACCGGCAACGGCAAGATCCAGTTCACCCCCGTGGAGCAAGAATGATCAGACTCAGCCAGGTGACGGTCCGCTACGGCGACCTGACCGCGGTGTCGGACGTGTCGTTCACCGTCCCGCCCGGGTTCGTGCTCGCGGTCAGCGGCCCGTCCGGCGCCGGGAAGAGTTCGTTGCTGTGGGCGATCGCCGGTGCGGTCCCGGTGGCGAAGGGGCAGGTCGAGGTCGACGGTCTGGTGATCAAGGACCGGCCGGCCGCCGCGGCGCACGGCATCGTCCTGATCCCGCAGGGCAACGGGCTCGCACGGGTACTGACCGCGCGCGAGAACCTGTCGTTCCCCTTGCGAGCCGAACAGAATCCGGCCGGCGACGTCGACCGAAGGATCGACGAGGCACTCGCGGGCGTCGGGTTGGCGGAGAGCGGGGACCACCTGGTCGAGGAGCTGTCCGGTGGCGAGCAGCAGCGCGTCGCGGTGGCGCGCGGGATCGCCCAGCAGGGCCGGGTGATCCTCGCCGACGAGTCCACCAGCGAGCTCGACAGCAGCAACCGCGAACGCGTCCTCGAACTCCTGCACGACCAGGCCCGCCGCGGCGCCGCCGTCGTGATCGCGACCCACGACCCGAACGTCGCCGACAGCGCCGACGGCCACGCGCTAATGGACGAGGGCAGGCTCAGCTGGGTACGCCGGCTGTAGATCAACCAGCACGGGGTCGAGCTGGATCCTCGTCACACCGAGCGGCGCCAGCGTCTCGCGCAACGCCTCCTCGGTCAGGCGCATCCATTCCTGCCGGCCTCCGGACGCGATGCGGAGGTTCGCCAGGCTGGTGAACGCGATGCCGACCCGGCGGCCGTCGGGCAGCCGCCCGATCCGGGGCGCGGCGATGTCGCCGATGGAGTGCACGGGAACGAACCAGTCAGTGGTATGCCGAGGCTTCACATCTCGAAGCTAGGCGTTCTCGGTGCCCGGAACTCCTTTTCTCGCAGGGTTCGCACACGTCTCTCACAGGCCGAGCGGGGTTGTCGGCGGTCCGCTCGCCAGTGCCTGGCGCAGCAGGTCCGGCAGGTTGCGAGGAGCGAACCGCCCACCGTGATCGGCGAGCTCGGCGAGCGTCCACCACCGCAGCTCGTGGACGTTCTCGGCCCGAAGTTCCTCGGCGGTCATCGAGCCGGCCGGTTCGAACTGGTCCGTGCGGATCAGGAAGTAGTCGTTGAGGACTCCGTCGTACCCGGTGGCGTGGCCCTCGGCAACTGCTTCCTCGTGCCACAGGTGCGGTGGGTCGGCGAAGTCCCGCAAGCCGACCTCCTCGACGAGCTCGCGCCGCAGACCCTCGACCACGGTTTCGCCGGCTTCGAGGCCGCCGCCGGGTGTCGCCCACAGCGGCCCGTCGTCGAACTCGAAGCGCACCAGCAGGATGCGGTCGTCCGGATCGACGATCACGCCGCGCGCCGCCGGGCGAAGGCTGGGCAGCCGGAGTTCCAGTTCGCGGTGCTGCTCGACCGCGCGGAAGCCGAAGCGGGCGTTGACCTTGCGCATCGGGGCGTTGGTAAGCGCCGTCCACGTGTGCAGATAGCGCTGCGTCGTACGGTGCTTGGCCAGTTGCTCGAGATTCGCCAGCTTCAGATGGGTCCCGAGGTTGTGGCCGCGGTGCTCACGCAGTACCAGGGTGTCGTCCTGCTGAGCATTCTCGACGTCCCCGCGCGACAGGTAGATCAGCGAGTACCCGGCCGGTTCGCCCGCTTCCGTGTGCGCCATCGTCACCAGGGCGAGGTGCGTCCGGTCGATGCGGACCTCGCTCGCCTCCAGTTTCTCGACCGTCCACGGCACCACCTCGCGCGTCATGCCGCCGGTCGGGACGTCCAGGTCCATCGCGGTGTGCAGATCGGCGTACGCCTGCTGATGCTCCGGCGGACACAGCCCCGCCCAGGAGGTCAGCCGGTACCCGTCCGGTCGCCCCGCCGTTGAGCGCAGTTCCTCCAGGCGCAGGTCGTCGTACGGCAGCGGTACGACGAGGTGCTCCTCGACGTGCTCGAGCTGGAACCCGAGCCGGTCCGCGAACACCGCACCGGGTGCCGGATCGGCGGGTACGGCGACCTCGGTCTGGACGATCGTCCTGCCCAGCTGGGCCGACCGGGTCACGGCCCACTGCCACAGCGCCGTCCCGATCCCGCGCCGCCGGTGCGCCGGCGGGACGTCGATCTCGACCTCGACCGAGTCGAGGTTGTCGGTCAGCCGGTACTCGAACAGCATCGTGCCGAGCACCCGGTCGTCCTCGAACGCGCCGACCGGGATCCGCTGCTTCAAGGGCCCCGGATTCCGCAGCGAGAACCCGAGCGCCTCGCGGGCGCCCACCAACGGGGCCTCCCGCCCGGCCACCGCGCCGGCGCGGTGGGCGTCGTACCACTCGTCGAACAGGGCCAGGTCGGCCGGGTCGATCTCGCGAATGCTGATCACCCGGCCGACCCAACCAAACAATCGGGTCAGAACGCCAATCGTTTAGACCGGCGCGACCTTGCCCGAGTACATGCCCATGATCACGAAGTTGTCCGCGTACGGCGCGTTCTTCAGGATCGGGTCGTCGTCGGCCGGGAACTTCGCCACCCGGGTGCCCTCGAGCGCCGGGTTGTTACCGTAGCGCTCCCAGAGCGGGATGATCGGCAGCAGTTCGTTGAACGCCATCGCCGCGGCGGTGATGTTCTTCTTCTGCTCGTCGACGTTCAGGCCCTGCGCCGACTTGTCCACCACGTCCTTGAGGTCGATCGGACCGGCCGAGGTGGTCTGCTTGAGCGGGAAGTTCATGCCCTTGCCGCCGGAGTTCGCCGCGATCACGTAGTTGAACGTGTACAGGTCCTGGACGAACGCGAAGTACGGGTGCGGGTGGCTCGACGCGCCCCAGCCCTGGATCGCGATGTCGAACTTGCCCGCGAGTACGTCGGGGTTCAGCTGGGTGAAGGTGATACCCCGCTTGGTGATGTTGAACCCGAACTTGTTCAGCTGATCGGCCGCGTTGGTGGCGGCCGGGTTCCAGTCGGCGAACTCGGTCGGGAACTTGATGTCGTAGGCGGCCGGCTTGCCGTTCGGCAGCATCCACTTGCCGCCGGTCTTCTTCCATCCGGCCTCGGTCAGCAGCGACGTGGCCTTGGCCTCGTCCTTCTCGTACGGCTGCAGCTTCTTCTGGTCGGCGTCCGACACCCAGTCGGGGACGAGGATGTCGGAGAAGCCGGCCATGAACTTGCACGGCTTGCCGGAGTCGCCGAGGGCGACGGTGCCGTTCTCGTTGCGGTCCAGGACGTAGGCGATCGCCTGCCGGACCTTCGCGTCGGCCAGCTCCGGGTGCGCGGTGTAGTTGAAGACCAGCGACGGACCCGAGTACACCGGCGGCCGGAGGATCCGGAAACCGCTGCCCAGCAGGGTCTTCTCGGTGGCCACCGCGAAACCGTGGGTGGCGTAGTCGACATCCTTGTTCAGCACGACCGGGGAGATGTCGGACGTCTCACCGTTGTACAGCACGACCTTGGTGAAGCCGATCTTGTCGGCGAACAGGCCCTTGTCGTTCTTGACCAGCGACATCTGCGCGTTGGTCATGCTCTTCACGTCGAAGTTGAACGGACCCGAGACCGGCGCGTTCTCCGGACGGAACTTCTGGAAGTCTCCGTTCAGCTGCTTGCCCTCGGCGCTGTCCAGGCTGGTCTTGGCCTTGCGCATGGTCTCGGCCTTGGTCGCCCACTCGCCGTAGACCGAGTCGGGCAGGATGCCGGCGCGGAGGATGTAGCGCTCCAGCACGGTGGACGGCGTACCGATGGTGAAGACCACCGTGGTGTCGTCCTTGGCGCTGATGTCGGACAGGAACGTCCACTCCTGCTGGCGCAGCAGCCAGCGCAGGTTGAACGTCGACACGACGTCCTTCGCGGTCACCGGCTTGTCGTCGCTCCACTTCAGGCCGGAGCGCAGCTTCAGGGTGTAGGTCTTGTTCGCCTCGTCCAGGGCCCCGGACTCGGCCATCATCCATTCCCACTTCTTGTCGGCCCAGTAGTACATGCCGGCGCTCGGGTAGATGAGGTCGAAGTACGGGCTGTTGCTGGCCTGGATGCCGTCGGTGACGCCGGCGATCAGGTTGAAGTGACCCTTGGGCGGCAACTGGTACGGGTACGCCCCGTGGAACTCCTTGTTACCGGACTTGCCGCTGTCACCCCCGCTGGCGTTCGGCTTGCTCGGCGAGCACGCGGCCGCGGATCCGATGCCGGCCACGCCGACACCGGCGATACCGAAGATCTGGAGCACATGCCGGCGGGAAATCGCGTTGGTCTCGGCGCTCGCGCCCAGACCGTTGGTGCCGGAATCGTTGGTGCCGGTGGGACTCATCCTTCGTCCTTTCTGGACTGACCGCACGCCCATGCGGGTCAGTTACTACTTACTGGTGGGACTAACTACCGCCCTCGCGTTTTTCCCGGCGCCGGGTCAGGACGACCCCGACGACGACCACCAGGCCCAGTAGCAGGCCCAAACACAAGGTGAACAAGGTGACGACGAACTCCGGGGTGCCCGGCGTCAGTGTGAGTAGCAGGACTCCGCCGGCCAGCACCAGGAACGCTGCCCAGCTGAGCGCCACTCGGCCCATCTGAGACGACATCAGGCCCCCGGCCCATCCGGATGTCCTCCTTCACCGACACCGGGTACGCCGTCGCGCGCGACCACGTGGCACGCGGCCGACTGGCCGGATCGGATCGTGGTGAGCTCCGGGATCGCCCCGTCGCACAGCCCGTCCTCGAACTGCGGGCAGCGCGGGTGGAACGAGCACCCGGACGGCAGGTGCGCCAGGCTCGGAATCTCCAGGCTGCGCAGGGACTCGCGGCCCTTGGTCTTGGTCAGGTCCGGGTCCGGCTCGGGGATCGCGTCGATCAGCGCCCGGGTGTACGGATGCGTCGGCGCGTTGATGATCTTCGGCGTCGGCCCGAACTCGACGATCCGGCCGAGGTACATCACCGCGGTCTTCCCGCGCCAGCCGAAGTACTTCGCGATCGCCAGGTCGTGGGTGATGAACAGGAACCCGACGCCGAGGTCGTCGCGCAGCCGGCCGAGCATCGCGAGCACGCTGATCCGGATCGACACGTCCAGCATCGAGGTGGACTCGTCGGCGATGATCAGCTTCGGGTCCAGCGTCAGCGCCCGGGCGACGGCGACCCGCTGCCGCTGACCGCCGGACAGCTGGTGCGGGTACTTCGACAGGTAGTTCTCGGGCGGGGTCAGGTCGACCTTGGTGAGGAGCTCCGCGGCGCGCTCGGCAGCTTCCTTCTTGCTCTTCACCACTCCGTGCTTGAACAGCGGGGCGGTGATCGTCTGCTGGATCGTCCGCGTCGGGTTGAGCGAGGCGTACGGGTCCTGGTGGACGTACTGCACGCTGCGCCGGAAGGTGGTGAAGTCGTTGCGCTTCAATGACCAGATGTCGGTGCCGTCGAAGGCCACCTGGCCGCTGGTCGGCCGGGCGAGACCCGCCGCCATCCGGGCCGCCGTGGTCTTCCCGGAGCCACTCTCGCCGACCAGGCAGAGCACTTCACCGGGGTTGATCGACAGGTCGATGTTGTCGACGGCGCGGATCGGGCCGGCCTTGGTGTCGAACACCTGGCTGACGCCGCCCAGCGTCATCAACGGCGTGCCGCCCGCAGCCTCGGGGGACTTCTCCAGCGCGCTCATGAGGCGGTCCCCATTTCGTCCTGCACCCGTCGTTCGAGGTGCACGTCCTTCCAATGGATGCAGGCCGCCTCGTGCGCGTCACCCGGCTCGTCGGTGATCGGGATCAGCGGCGGGTCGGCCTCCTTGCACTCGTCGGTCGCGAACTTGCAGCGCGGGCTGAACGTGCAGCCCTTCGGCAGCGACGCGAGGCTCGGCGGGCCGCCCGGGATCGACTCCATGTCGGGCAGGTCGCCGACGATCGGCGGCACGGCCTTGATCAGCCCGAGCGTGTACGGGTGCCGCGGCTTGTAGAACATGTCCCGGACGCCGCCGGTCTCGATGATGCGTCCGGCGTACATGGTGGCGACCCGGTCCGCGAGCTCGGCGGCCAGCGACAGGTCGTGGGAGATGAAGATCATCGAGAACCCGAGCCGCTCGCGCACCTCGTGCAGGACGTCGACGACGGACCGCTGGGTGAGGATGTCGAGCGCGGTGGTCGGCTCGTCGAGGATCAGGACCTCGGGTTCGAGCAGCAGGCTCATCGCGATCAGCACGCGCTGCCGCATCCCGCCGGACAACTCGTGCGGGTAGCTGTCCATCACCCGCGACGGCTCGAGCCGCACGAGCCTCAGCAGCTCGCCGGCCCGGTCCTCGATCTCCTGCTTGGACGCCTTGGTGTGCGCGCGCATCGTGTCGTGCATGTGCGCGCGGATCTTGAGCACCGGGTTGAACGCGTTCATCGCGCCCTGGAACACCATCGCGGCGTCCCGCCAGCGGAACTGCCGCAGGTCCCGGCCGTCCAGGCCGAGGACGTCGATCTCGGTGCCGTCGCCGCGGTTGAAGGTCACTTGGCCGCTGGCGTGCCCGAGCCGCGGCAGCAATCGCAGCAGGCCGAGCCCGAACGTCGTCTTGCCGCAGCCGCTCTCGCCGACGAGCGCGAGGCTCTCGCCCGGGAACAGGTCGAGGTCGACGCCGCGGACCGCCTGCACGGTCGTCCCGGAACCGGTCCGGTACTCGACCTTGAAGTCGCGGATGGACAGCAGTGGCTTGCCCTGGCCGCCGCGCGTCGCGCGGTCACTCGCAGAGGTTGTCGTCATCGCGCTCACCGGTCCCGGAGCCGCGGGTTGAGGATCTCTTCGAGGGATCTCGTCATCATCACCAGTCCGAGCAGCAGCAGGACGATCGCGAGGATCGGGCTGAGGATCCAGGCCAGGCTCGCGTCGTTGAAGATGGCGCCGGCGATCCAGGCGCGGTTGAGCATGATGCCCCAGTTGGCCCCGCTCAGCGGCGCGAGCCCGAGCAGGTAGAGACCGACCAGCTGGTAGATCGCGTTCGTCACGCCGATCATGAAGTTCATCAGGATGAAGCTGGCCATGTTCGGCAGGATCTCGACGAACACCACCCGGATCGTGCCGAGGTCGAGCAGCCGGGCGGCCTCGACGAACTCGCGTTCCTTCAGCGAGAACACCTGGGCCCGCACCGCCCGGGTCAGCACCGGCCAGGACAGGCCGCCGACCAGGAGTGCGAGCAGCAGCGGCGAGTCGAGTTTGAAGAACGCGCCCATGACGGCGAGCAGGACGATCTGCGGGACGGTCAGGAACACGTCGGCCAGCGTGACGACGACCGAGTCGACCCAGCCGCCGAGGTACGCCGCCAGCGATCCGAGCACGATCGCCAGCGCGGTCGAGATCGCCGCGGCGATGAAGCCGACGAAGATCACCGTCCGGCCGCCGCCGATCATCTGGATCAGGACGTCCTTGCCCTCGTTGTCGGTGCCGAGCAGGTGCCCGGGCGAGCCGGCCGGGAGCAGGATCTCCTTGACGTTCGGTGTCACGTCCGGGAGGAAGAACGGCACGATCGCGGTGATCAGCACCATCAGCGCCACGATGATGAAGCCGATGAACCCGGCGGGGCTACGGCGCAGCGAACTCAGAATGCCGGCGAACCGGGAGACGCCGGTCGTGCCGACCGCCGACACGGGGATTGTTGCGTCAGCCATCTCGCGTCACCCCTTGCCCTGGCCGCCGACCCGGATCCGCGGATCCAGTCGGCTGTAGAGAACGTCGGCCAGCAGGTTGGCGGCGACCACCGAGATCGTCACGACCAGGAAGATCCCCTGCAGCACCGGGTAGTCGCGGCCGTTGACCGCGTTGAACAGGCTGAAGCCGATGCCCTGGTAGCCGAAGATCTTCTCCACGAAGATCGAGCCGCCGACCACGAACCCGAGTGACACCGCGAGCTGGCTGAACAGGGGCAGTACGGCGTTGCGCCCGACGTACCCGGACCGGATCCGGTTGTCCGACAGGCCGCGCGCCCGGGCGACCGTCACGTAGTCCTCGCCGAGCGTCTCCACCGTGGACGACTTCATCACCAGCGCCCAGGAGCCGACCGTGGTCAGCGCGTAGGCGAGGATCGGCAGGAACGCGTGGTAGAAGATGTCGTTCAGGAAGCTCAGGCTGAACGACGGTTCCACGCCGGGCGTGTACGAGCCGCGGGCCTCGGTGAGGTTGAACAGCTGCAGCTTCACGCCGAGGAAGACCACGATCAGGATCGCCAGGATGTAGTTCGGGATCGCGTGCAGCAGCGAGCCGATCGAGGTCAGCAGGTGGTCGATCCAGCTCTCCCGGCGGTAGGCCATGATCATGCCGGCCACGATGCCGATGATGAAGCTGAAGACCGTCGCGACACCGACCGAGAACAGCGTCCAGGGCAGGTAGGTCTTGATCACGTCCGCGACCGTGGTGCCGGGCGACAGCACCGAGTTGCCGAAGTCGCCGTGCAGCAGGTTGACCATGTAGGTCGCGTACTGCGAGATCACCGGGGCGTCGGGGTCGAGCGAGAACAGGTTCTTCGCCTGTGCGGCCGCCGCCTCGTAGGAGATACCGGTCTGCGCGATCTGCGTCTGGATATAGGTGTCGACCGGGTTACCGGGCAACAGCCTGACCAGGAAGAACGTGCCGGTGGTGACGATGAAGACCGTCAGGACCGCCTTGAAGAGTCTTCGGACCAGCCAGGCGTTGACGAAACGCCGAGCAGCCGAGGGTCTCGGTTCGACGACCGGTCCTTCGATCAGCTTCGTCGCGGACGTGTCGACCGCACCACTCACTGCTCACCTCCACGCGACTACCAGGGAAAGTCGGTGGCGCAGACCCTGATCAGCTCGACTTAGTAACACTGTCTTGCAAGGATCTGCGCATAGTGACGACAGTGTGCGCAACCTCAGTCACCGAGTCAACGACTTGAGGCAACGTTGAGACAACGTTGCGGTCCGTGAGGAAACGGTATCGGGGAGTACAGGAATTGCCCGCCTCCGACACGGAGACGGGCAACTCGGTGTGAAGATTCGAACGCTGTCAGCGCGTGGCGCGGTTGACAGCCGACACGACGGCCTTCAGCGAAGCAGTGAGAATGTTGGCGTCCCGGCCGACGCCCCAGAACACGTCGTCGCCGACCTCGCACTCGACGTACGCCGCGGCCAGCGCGTCACCGCCCGCGGAGAGCGCGTGCTCGTGGTAGTCCAGCACCCGGACGTCGTACTTCAGCGGCTTGATGGCGTCCACGAAGGCCGATACCGGACCGTTGCCCTCGCCAACCAACTCGTGCGGCACGCCGTTGGCATAGACCTGAACGCGGAGCTGGTCGCCCTGCCCCTCACCGGAGGTCGAGTTGACGCTCAGCAGCGACAGCGCGCCCGGCGCCAGGTACTCGGCCGCGAAGATGTCCCACATCTGCTGCGGGCCGACCTCGCCACCCTCGCTGTCGGTGTGCTGCTGGATCACCCGGCTGAACTCGATCTGCAGCCGGCGCGGCAGGTCGAGCCGGTGCTCGGACTTCATGATGTACGCGACGCCGCCCTTGCCGGACTGCGAGTTCACCCGGATCACGGCCTCGTAGCTGCGGCCCACGTCCTTCGGGTCGATCGGCAGGTACGGCGCCTCCCAGGCGATGTCGCCGACCGGCTTGCCCTCGGCAGCGGCCTGCTTGTCCAGCGCCTCCAGGCCCTTCTTGATCGCGTCCTGGTGCGAGCCCGAGAAGGCCGTGTAGACCAGGTCGCCGGCGTACGGCTGCCGCTCGGGGACGCGCATCTGCGTGCAGTACTCCACGGTCCGGCGGATCTCGTCGATGTCGGAGAAATCGATCTGCGGGTCGATGCCCTGGCTGAACAGGTTCATCCCCAGCGTCACCAGGTCGACGTTGCCGGTCCGCTCGCCGTGGCCGAACAGGCAGCCCTCGACGCGGTCCGCTCCGGCCATCAGCGCCAGCTCGGTGGCGGCCACCGCCGTACCGCGGTCGTTGTGCGGGTGCAGGCTGATCGTGCTGTGCTCGCGCCGGGTCAGGTTCCGGCCGAACCACTCGATCTGGTCCGCGTACACGTTCGGGGTGCACATCTCGACGGTGGCCGGCAGGTTCAGGATGATCTCGCGGCCCTCGGCGGGCTGCCAGACGTCGCTGACCGCCTCGCACACCTCGAGCGCGAACTCCAGCTCGGTGCCGGTGAAGATCTCCGGGCTGTACTGGTACCCGAACTCGCAGTCGCCGAGGATCTCGTCGGCGTACTTCATCACGGTCTCGGTGCCGCGGACCGCGATCGTGCGGCACTCGGCCTTGTCGACGTTGAACACCACCCGGCGGAACAGCGGCGCGGTCGCGTTGTACAGGTGGATGGTGGCCTTCGGCGAGCCCTGCAGCGACTGCACGGTGCGCTCGATCAGCTCCTCCCGCGCCTGGGTCAGCACGGAGATCGTCACGTCGTCCGGGATCACGTCGTCCTCGATCAGGCTGCGGACGAAGTCGAAGTCGTACTGGCTGGCGCTCGGGAAACCGACCTCGATCTCCTTGTAGCCCATCTTCACCAGCAGGTCGAACATCCGTCGCTTGCGGGCCGGGGACATCGGCTCGACCAGCGCCTGGTTGCCGTCGCGGAGGTCGGTGGACAGCCAGCGCGGGGTGCGGTCGACGGACTTGGCCGGCCAGGTGCGGTCCGGCAGGTCGATCGGCGGGAACGCGCGGTAGCGGTGCGTCGGCATACCGGACGGCTGCTGAACAGGCTTGGGCTGGTTCTTCGGTGCCACGGGGTTCTCCTCGAAAGTACGGGTGTCGTGAGTGACGACCGGCGTACGACGAAACTCCGCGGCGAGGGAACCGGCCTTGTCAGGCCTCGCCGCGGCAGCGAAGGAGGAGAAGCTGGTGCCGCATGATGCCAGCGAGTCTATGCACAACTCCCCCGGCCCGTCGAACCGGGGGTCTCGACCGGCGAGACACAGAGAGTGACCAGGGCCTCGCTGAGGATGTGCTGAGGATGTGGGGGTGAGGGGCGCGGGGCGGAGCGGCCGCGGTGCGAGGATGGGCGGATGACGGCGCGGGTGCTGGTGGTCGAGGACGCGGAACCGATCCGGACCGCCGTCGCGATCGCGCTGACCGAGGCCGGGCACGACGTACGGACCCTCCCGGACGGCGACGGGTTCGAACGCGAACTGGCGGCGTACCGGCCGGACCTCGTGCTGCTGGATGTGATGCTGCCCGGGCGCGACGGCTTCGAACTGCTGTCACTCGCCCGCGAGACGTCGAACGCCGGCGTGATCCTGCTGACCGCCCGCGACGCCGTCGAAGACCGCCTGCACGGCTTGCGCACCGGCGCGGACGACTACGTGGTCAAGCCGTTCGTCCTCGCCGAGCTGATCGCCCGCGTGGAGGCGGTACTGCGCCGGATGGGACGGCTGCGGACCGTGCTGGCGGTCGGCGACCTCGAGGTGGACGTCGAAGCGCGAGCGGTACGCCGGGGCGGGACGGCGATCGAACTGACGGCGACCGAGTTCAAGCTGCTCGCGTTCCTGGCCGGACGGGACGGGAAGGTGGTCGGCAAGACGCAACTGCTGACCGCTGTCTGGGGATACGACGACTACGCGGACAACCTGGTCGAGGTATACGTCAGCGGTCTCCGCCGCAAACTGGAGGCCCACGGCCCGCGCCTGCTGCACACGGTCCGCGGCTCCGGGTACGTGTTGCGGTCATGAACCTGTCGCTGCGCGTGCGGGTGACGTTGACCGCCATCGCCGTACTGCTCGTGGTGCTGCCGATCACCGGGCTGACGGTGAAGGCGGTGTTCGACGCGCAGGCGGAGCGCAGCCTCGACTCGCTGCTCACGGGGCGAGCGCAACTCGCGCAACAGCTCGCACGGCAGAACGTTGCACCAGGCAACCTGGTACGGCGGGTGGACGCGGACGGCGTCCGGGTGACGCTGATCCTGCGGAACGGCCGGCAGCTCGGTGCGCCGCCGATCGACCCGGGCGGAACTGTCCGGCAGGTGACAGCGACCCTGCAGGCCGGCCAGCAGACGAAAGGCGCGCAACTCCTGCTGTCCGCGGACACCGGGTTGCTCGCGGACGCCAGCGCCCGACTGCGTACCGTCCTGCTGCTGTCCGGGGCGGCCGCGATCCTGATCACCGCACTCGCGCTGACGATCGGCATGCGCTTCGCCCTGGCACCCCTGGACAAGATGACCGCCCTGGCCCGCTCGATCGCAGCCGGCCGCCGAGGCGAACGCCTGCAACCCGAACGCGCCGACACCGAACTAGGCCGCACCGCCACCGCCTTCGACGAAATGCTCGACGCCCTGGAGGGCGCCGAGGGCGCGGCCCGGCGGTCGGAGGATCGGATGCGGGAGTTCGTCGCGGATGCGGCTCATGAGCTGCGTACGCCGGTGGCGGGGTTGCAGACTGCCGCCGAAACTCTCATCCAATTGGGGCCGGGGGCGTCGGCCGCGCAGCGTGAGGAGCTGGAGTTGCTGCTCGTGCGGGAGTCGCGCCGCGCCGGCACGCTGGTCTCCGACCTGCTGGAGTTGAGCCGGATCGACGCGGGACTGCAGTTGCAGCTCGCGCCGGTGGACCTCCGGCAGCTGGCTGAAGCTCAGGCCGCTCGCCTGCGCCTGGTCGCCCCCGACGTCTCCGTCGAGATCCACGGCTCCGCGACCGTCACGGCCGACGGCGACCGGCTCACCCAAGTCCTCACCAACCTCGTCGACAACGCCCGCCAGGCCGGTGCCCACACGCTCCGCATCACAGTCACCCCTACCGGCGTACGCGTCGAGGACGACGGCCCCGGCGTACCCCCACCCGCCCGCGAACGCATCTTCGACCGCCTCGTCCACGGCCCCCACAGCAAAGGCGCCGGCCTAGGCCTCGCCATAGCCCGCGGCGTAGCCCGAGCCCACGGCGGCGACCTAACAGTCACCAACCGCCCCTCCCCCCACCCAGGCGCCGCCTTCCACCTCCACCTCCCGCCCCCAACCAATCCACCCCATCCCACCTGACCACCCACCCCACTCACGCGCGCAACGCGCCCACCCCAGGACACCCACCCCAGGACACCCACCCCAGGACACCCACCCCAGGACACCCACCCACGCGCCCGCCCGGGCCACGTCAGCGCATTTGCCTGGTGGACCAGGCAAATCGGGGGTTCCACACCCTGGTTCCGGCTCATGAACCCCCAATTTGATGGGTCAGCCAGGCAAATGCGGTACGAGGCGAAGCCGAGCGAGCGCCGGGGCGGGCGCGTGGCGCGGGCGGCGCGAGGCGCGGGTGAGTAGGCCGGTGGGCTGTTAGGTGCGGAGGAGGTTGGGGATTGTGGTGGTGTGGTTGGGGAGGATTTGGGTGGGGTCGGCGCCCAGGACGTGGTGGAGGGCTGTGGCGTACACGTCGCGGAAGTCGGTGGTGGATTTGAGGTCGCCGTTCGACAGGTCCGTGAGGCTGGGTTGTTCGCCGTAGAAGCCGCCCGTGACTTTCTCGCCCAGGACGAAGACCGGGCCGGCGGTGCCGTGGTCGGTGCCTTCGCTGCCGTTCGCCTGAACTCGCCGGCCGAACTCCGAGTACACGAGGACGACCGCGTTCTTCCCGCGGTCGGTCCGCTGCAGACGTTGGACGAACGGCGTCAGCGCACCGTCGAGCTCGGTCAGCAGCCGCTGCTGTGTCCCGCGCTCGTCCGCGTGGGTGTCGAACCCGCCGAGCGAAGCGGAGTACGCCCGCGTCGGCACACCGGCCTCGATCAGCCCGGCGATCAGTTCGAGCTGCGCGCCGAGCTGCGAGGCACCACCCGCGGACGCACCCTTGGTCCGTTCCTCGTCGTCCTCGTCCTCCTGCTCATGGCCGCTCCGCACCGCCTTGCCCAGCACCTGCGTGGCGTTCTGCAGGTCCAGCACCGACTTGGCCGCCCGAGCCTGCCAGTGGCCGTCACCCGGGCTCGGCTTGCCCAGTGCGGCGTACGCCGTACCCAATGCACCGCCGGGCAAGGACAGTCCGCGCAACGGAAGCGAAGCGGCGGCAGTGGTCGCGCCGGCCAGGAGTGGCGGCAGGGTTGGTTCGACGGAGACCGCCCGCAGTGGGTCGGCGCCGGTTGCGTCGAGCCAGCGGCCGAGCCACCCCGTCGGTACCGGCGACTTGGGTGACGCCGTCTGCCAGATCGCCATCGACCGGAAGTGGCTGCGGTCCGGGTCCGGGTAACCGACCCCGCGGACGATCGCGAGCCGCTTGTCGTCCCACAAGCCCTTGAGGCCCTTCATTCCCGGGTTCAGTCCGAGCCCGTCGCCGAGATCGAGCACCTCGTTGGTCTGGTACGCCAGGTCCGGCCGAGCCTTCTGGTACGCCGGGTCCGCCGCCGGGACGACTGTGTTGAGCCCGTCGTTCCCGCCGTACAAGGTGATGACGACGAGCACCGACTGGTCGCTCGGCAACGGATCGTCGACGGCCGCGGCCATCAGGTCGGACCAGTTCACCTGGGTCGCCCCGGCGGCCAGAGCACCCGCCGCGGACACGCCGCTGAGCGCCAGGAACCGTCGTCTCGTCAGATTGTCCACAATGCTCCTATCCGCTCACGACGTACTCGGGTGCGCACGCTGCCACCGCGGTCAGCTGCGCCGGGTCCTTGACACCGGCCAGCGCCGACCGGGTCCGCTCCGACCAACTGTCGACACCGAGCAAGGCGCCGACCGCCTGCACTCGATCGGTTGCATTGTCGACAATCGACAGGTCGGCCTTCTTGGCCAACTGCTGCGCGAGTTGCAGCCGCGTCACGCCGGCTGACGTGGTCAGCCAGCTCGCGCCGGCAGGCCAGCCGCCGACGCTCGGCGGGCGGTACGGCAACTGGCCCATCCCCCGCAGGCCGGCGAGCAGCTTGGTCTGATCCTTCTCTGCCAGCTTTCCCGGCCGGACACCCAGCGCCCGCAGCAGTCCGACCGCCCACTCGACCGGCTGCTTCACCAGGCTTGCCGCCGGGTCCCGGAACGCCGCCTCGCCAACCATTGCTGTCAGCAACGACCTCACATCCCGGTTGCTGCCGTACGCCGCGGTCAGCCGGGCGACCGTGGCCGCGTCGGGCGGCGTCGCCGACACCAGCCGGAACCACAACCGCCCGATCACAAATCCGGCCGACGCGGGCTGCGCCAACGCGAGCTGCGCGAAATCCTTGGCGCCGAAGTCGCCGGTCCTGCCGAGCACCGTCTTACTGCCGGTGTCGAATCGCCTCCGCTGGAAGGTCGCGGCGTCCTCGCGCAGCACCCATCCGGTCAGGCAGCGCGCGCCCTGCGCGACGTCGGTTTCCTGGTAGTGGCCGATGCCGAGCGTGAACAGCTCCATGAACTCGCGGGCCAGGTTCTCGTTCGGTGAGCCCTTGCGGTTCTTCTGTCCGTCGAGCCAGCGGATCATCGCGGTGTCCACGATCATCGCCTGCGCCAGGTCGCCGAACCGGCCGAGCGCGAGTCGGCGCTGGGTCTGGTTCTGGGCCAGCATCCAGGCCGCGTTGCGGACCTTCTGGTTGCTGGTCGCGAAGTGTCCGTGCCAGAACCACGTCAGCCGCTCCCCCGCGGTCCGGCTCACGACCATCCGGTCGAGCCACCAGATCGTCAACTTGCGTTCCTGCGCAGCCCGCTCCCGATTCGCAGCCTTCTTCGCCGCCGGATCCCGCTTCTCACCCTCCGGACTCCGCTCCCCGCCCGGCGTGGGCTTGTTCGCGCCTTTGTCCTGTTTCTTCGCCTTCGCCGGTGGTTCGAGCCCTGTCGGTGCGGGGATTGCCGCCGCGGCCGCATCCGTGGTCGGGCCGAGCAGGCGTCGTACGGTCGCGTCGACGCCGGCCTCCAGGTCGCTCGGCGCGGGGCCGAAGGCCAGCCGGTCGTTCAGCCGTCGTACGACGGCCCTTTCGCTGATCCCGGTCATGCTCCGATCGTGTCCAGCGCACCGCCACCGGGCCAGCATCCGGCGGCCTTCTTCAGCGGATCCACAGGTTCGAGTAGACAGCGTCTATCGACATCCTGTAGACACTGTCTACGTGATCGCCCTCGGCCTGCTGACAGCGTCCGCCTGCTGCCACGCGACCTGGAACCTGCTCCTCAAACGCGGCGGCCTGGGCGGCCCCGCATTCATCTGGCTGTGCGGCCTGCTGACCCTGCCCATTTCGGTCGTGCTGCTCGTCCGCGGCTCGCACACGACGGTGTGGTGGGCCGGCCTGGTGAGCATGGCGCTGCACACGACGTACGCCGTGACGCTGCAGAAGGCGTACGCCGTCGGTGACTTCTCCACGGTGTATCCGGTCAGCCGCGGTACGGCGCCCCTGCTCGTGTCCGCCGCGACGCTTCCGTGGTCGGGCTCGGGTCCGCGCGTCCTCGCGGGCGCGGGGCTCACGCTCGCCGGAGTTCTGCTGATGGATCGTCCGCACTCCCGTACGCCGGTGCGCGGGATCGGGCTCGGGTTGATGGTGGCGGCCTGTACGACGGCATACACGGTCTGGGATGGGTACGCGGTCGACAATCTGAAGGTCGACGTTCTCTCGTACCTCGCGGTCGCGAACGTGGCGCAGATCGTCGTGTTGTCGACAATCGTCCGCGATGTCCGCAGCACGGTTCGGCAGTGGCGGGCCGCCGTACCGATCGCGGTGTTGATGCCGGCCAGCTACGGCCTCGTCCTCCTCGCGCTGTCGTTCACCTCGGTCGGCACCGTGGCCGTCGGCCGGACCTTGAACGTCGTCCTCGGAGCATTGCTCGGCGCGGTCGTGCTCCGTGAGCGGCCGCGCGTCGCAGGGCTGGTCGTTGTGGTAGCCGGCGTACTCCTGGTGAGTCTTTGAGAGGAGCTTCGAAAGATGCGGGATCTGGTGTGTTTGCATGCAGGTACGAGCGGACCGTCGACGTGGGACCGGTTCGTACCCGAGTTCGAGGCGATGGGCTATCGGGTGCACCGCCCGACGCTGCTCGGCCACGGGAGTGCACCACGGCGCCGCCCGTACCGGCTCGACGACTTCCGCGATCAGGTACTACGTGAACTCGACGGGCTGGACCGCGTGACCTTCGTCGGCAACTCACTCGGCGCCTTCGTGGCGAGCGCCGTCGCAGTCGCCGAGCCCGATCGAGTGGAGCGGTTGGTCCTCGAGGAACTGCCGATTCCGCCACGCGACGCCCAGGACAGCCCGCCAACCGTACGCCCGATGCCGCCGCTAGCACTGCTAGCGGCAGGCTGGCTGACCCGGCGCCGCTGCGACCCCAGGCTCCTCCGCGACGTGATTGCCGACCTCCGCCGACCGCAGCCCGAGTGGTGGGCAGGATTGTCGACGATCCGATCGCCCACAATGCTCCTGGCCGGCGGTCCGCGGAGCCACCTCGACCAGTCCCGCTTCGACCTGCTCGCCAATCTGATGCCCTCGGCAACAGTCGCCACGATCGAGGCCGGCCACCGCATCCACTCCCACACACCCGAACGCTGGCTGGCCACGGTGCGGACGTTCCTTGCGTTCAAGGGCGCTTGAATTCCTAAGCTGGCGGCATGACGGAATCTCTCCTCGAGCGGATCGGGACTCACGGGCTCGGCGTGCTGGTCACGATCAAGCGGGACGGCCGGCCGCAGCTGTCCAACGTGACGTACGTGTTCGACGGGACGCGCATCCGCGTCTCGCTCACCGACGGCCGGGCGAAGACCAGGAACCTGCGCCGCGACCCCCGTGCCAGCCTGTACGTCGACGGGCCCCGCGGCCGCTCGTACGTCGTACTCGAGGGCAAGGCCGACCTGAGCCCGGTCGCCGCCGCACCGGACGACGCGGTGGTCGAGGATCTCGTCGACTACTACCGGACCGCGTCCGGCGAGCATCCGGACTGGGACGAGTACCGCGCGGTGATGGTGCGGGACAAGCGGCTGATGTTCTCGATGACCGTCGACCACGCGTACGGCATGCCTAAGCCGTGACCGCGTCGTCCGGATCGTTGGTGCCGCGCGTCGCCCGAACGGCCTGCCGGTACCGCCGTGGGGCAACGCCGTTGACGCGCTTGAACGCGTTGCTGAACGCGCTGTCAGAGGTGTAGCCGAGCGAGCGCGCGAGGGCGGCCATCGGCTGGTCGTCGTCGCGGAGGGCCCGCTCGGCCAGGCGCATCCGCCAGTTGAGCAGGTACGTGAGCGGCGGGACGCCGGCGACGGAGCGGAAGCGTTCGGCGAACGTCGTACGGGACATCGCCGCGGCCTGGGCCAGCTCCTCGAGCTGCCAGGCGCGACCAGGCTGGTCGTGCATCAACTCGAGCGCCGGCGCGATCCGCTCGTCGGCGATCGCGCGGAGCCAGCCGACCGGGAGGGACTCGGCCTCGGCCAGGCAGGCGCGCAAGGCCTCGAGGAAGAGCAGATGGGCGAGGTCGTCGGTGGCCAGACTCGCGCCGGGCGCCGTGGTCGATGCCTCGCGCAACAACCTGTCGAGCAACCAGCGGAACGCCGCGGCGCGTTCGTCGGTGGCGCGGAGGTGGATGACCGGCGGGAGCGCGCGCATCAGCAGCTCCTCGCCGGTGCGGTTCAGGGACACATGACCGCCGATGCCGACGACCTTCGGGCCGACGCCGTTCTCGACGCCGCTGCCGAACCGGGCGATCGGACCGTCCGCGGCGCCGAACGCCTCGACCGCGTCCCCGACCGGGACGGTGTCCGAGTTGCCCTTCACGAACTCGTGGCGTCCGTCGAAGAGGACGACGTCGCCCGGTCCCAGCTCGATCCGGCCGGTCCGCAACTCCGCGCCGAAATCGATCCAGCAGGTGCCCTCGACCGCAGCGGTGAACTTGAGGCGCCGCGTGGCCGGGTACCGCAGAGCCCACTCACCGATGGCCTCGAAGCCGAGGGAGACGTGGCAGTGCGCCTCGGTGAGCGCGAGGGTGTCGGCGAGCGGATCGGCCATCTCCGTACTATCGCGCAAGTATTCGGTACCCTCAAGCATTCTGCGTCCGCAGCAAAGCTCGTAGCGTCGAAGACATGCAAACACCAATGGGTTCCGGATTCACCGCGATGTCGACCACGGACGACGTCCTCGACGGCGTCGACCTGAACGGCAAGACCGCGATCGTCACCGGCGGATACTCGGGTCTGGGTAAGCAGACCGTCCGCGCCTTCCGGGCGGCCGGGGCCGAGATCGTCGTCCCCGCGCGGGACGTCGCCCGCGCCGCCGGGGAGCTGTCCGATATCGGCGGAGTGGTCGTCGACGAGCTCGATCTGCTCGATCCGACGAGCATCGACGCGTTCGCGGAACGGTTCCTGGCGAGCGGGCGACCGTTGCACATCCTGGTGAACAGCGCCGGGGTCATGGCGAACCCGCTGACCCGGGACGCCCGCGGCTACGAGTCGCAGTTCGCGACGAACCATCTCGGGCACTTCCAGCTGACCACGCGGTTGCTGCCCGCGCTACGGAGGGCCGGTGGGGCTCGGGTGGTGTCGGTGTCGTCACGCGGGCATCGGTACAGCGACGTCCACTTCGACGATCCGAACTTCGAGCACCGCGAGTACGCGCCGTACGAAGCGTACGGTCAGTCGAAGACCGCGAACGTCCTGTTCGCCGTCGAACTGGACGAGCGCGAACGGGCCAACAGGATCCGCGCGTTCGCCGTGCATCCGGGCAGCATCATCACGCACCTGACCCGGTACTCGAACCGCGAGACGTTGCGCCAGGGCGGGTTCCTGGACGAGAACTACGAGCCGATCATCGACCCGGAGCGCGGACTGAAGACGGTCGAGCAGGGCGCGGCGACGCAGGTGTGGTGCGCGGCGAGTCCACAGCTCGAGGGGTACGGCGGGGTGTACTGCGAGGACGTCGACATCGCAGCGGTGCACGTGGCCGACGTACCGGACACCGATGTGCTGGCGGTGACTCCGGGGGCGTTCGGCGTACTGCCGTACGCGATCGACCGGGACAGCGCGCGGCGGTTGTGGAAGCTCAGCGAGGAACTTCTCGACCTCGGATAAACCAGGTGCGGTAACCCGCCGCCGCAGTGGACGCTGTGGAGGTGGAGATCATCAAGCTGTCACCCGACGACGAGGCCGGGTGCATCGAAGCGGTCGCCGTACAGAGCGCTGCCGTGAAGCAGGACTGCCCGGAGATGCTCGTGGGGACCCCACGGGGCTTCGCGGACATGCTGCGGTACGGCTGGGACATGGATCCCGAGCAGGCGTTCCTGGCGCGGGACGACGACGGTACCGCGGTCGGCCTGCTCGTCGTATCGCTGCCGACGTACGACAACACGAACCATGTGTGGTTCGACCTGGCCGTCCATCCCGACCATCGTGACGGGACGGTCGCGGCGGCGCTGATCGAGTACGTCGAGCAGTTCGGTCGTGACAACGGACGCACCATGATCGGGTACGGCGGCTTCGACGTGCCCGAGGCGATCGCCCTGGCCGACAAGCACGGCTACGAGCAGAAGGCCATCGAGGTGAACCGCCGACAGGACCTCACCGGTCTCGACTGGTCGGTCGTGCAGTCGCTGTACGACGAGGCGGTCGCGGCGTCCACGGCGTACGAGCTGGTCACCCTCACCGGGGCGCTGCCGGACGACATGCTCGACGGGATGATCGCGGTCACCGCGTCCATCAACGACGCACCCAAGGACGACCTGGACATCGAAGACGACGTCTACAGCAGCGAGCGGTTGCGCGCGTACGAAGAGGCGCAGGCGAAGAGCGACCACACGATCCACCGCGTCGTCGCCCGGGAGAAGGCCACCGGCGCTCTCGCCGGCCACACGGTGGTCGCGGTCGAGCGTGAGCGCCCGCACATCGGCCACCAGCACGACACCGCGGTCGCCCGCGAGCACCGCGGCCACCGGCTGGGCGCCTTGCTGAAGTCCGCGATGCTCCTGAAGCTCCGTGACGCCGAGCCTGCGCTGACCCAGATCGACACCTGGAACGCCGAGTCCAACGACCACATGATCGGCATCAACGAGCAGCTCAACTACAAGATCGTCGCCCGGATCCTGGCCTACCAGAAGACGGTCTGAAACAGCCCGGGGGCGCCGCGACCACGCGACGCCCCCGGGCTGCTGAAAGGTCACTCGCCCACGAGCTGGTTCCAGTGGCCGGTGATCGGGAAGATACCGGTGCCCGGGATGGTGCCGCCGGTGACCCGGCCGTACGACGTGACAGCCGTCGCCGAGCCGTTGAACTTGCTCATCGCGTACTGGTACGCCGAGTCGGTCTCGTTGTCGAAACCGGTCACCAGCGAGCCGCCCCGGTCGCCGCAGCCCCGGGCGGCCAGCGACTCGTACGCCGCGAAGCCCGAGCTCCGCACCAGCTTCAGGATCGGCTTCGTCGAAGCGGCGGTCGGGATCCGGACCGTCCACAGCGCACCGGCCTTGGTGGTCATCAGCAGCGTGTCGTAGTACGGGTTCTCCGCCACCACAGTCATCGCCTTGAAGCCCTTGAAGCCGGCGAAGTGGCCGAGCGCCCGGAAGGTGGCACCCGACGCCGCGTAGCGGTAGAGGCTGCCGTTGGTGCTCAGCCCGTACAGGTACGAGCGGTTCGGCGAGGTGATGGCGTAGTTCGACGTCACGAGCTGGGTGAAGCTGGTCCAGCCGGAGCCGATCCGCGCGTACGTCGGCCGCGCGTACTCGGTGTCGAAGTAGGTGACACCGCGGTACAGCGTGCCGCCCTGCACGAACAGGCTGTGGTAGTAGAAGTGCGCGTCGGTCTGCACGCCGTACCACGTCGTGTTGAGCCGGGTGCCGACGAACTTGAACGGCGCGTACCACTCACCGCGCGGCGGCTTGGCCGGCGTGATCAGGACGTCGTTGATCCCCGGCGTCGGGGTGTTGAAGCCGACATCCTGCAGGCATCCCCCGGAGGCGAGCTTGGTGTTCGGCGTGGTCTTCAGGTTGCTCTCGGCCGGGTGGGCGATCGCGGGCGCCGGGTCGGACCGGACAGCGGCGGTGGCCGGGACGGCGGCGGCCGTGGCGGCGAGCATGCCGACACCTGCCAAGGCGAGCGCGAAGCGCTTCAGTTTCATACTGGGAGTCCCCCTCAGGACATGAACGACCTCGAGAGACCTCGAGATCGTGCGCGAGCATAACTTGCGCGGGGGACGGAACGCGCCCCGATTGCACGTTGTTGCAACGGTTCCAGGCTAGACCGCCTGGGCGACTGTGACCTTCATCTCATCGGAGAGGGTGAAGCCCAGCGAGCGGTACAGCCGGATCGCGGCGCTGTTGGCGGCGCCGGTGTGCAGGAACGGGGTTCGCCCGGCCGAATCGATGCGGTGGGCAACGGCTCGGATCAGCCGGCTGGCGAGGCCCTGGCCCTGGTACGACGGGTGCGTGCAGACGGCGCTGATCTCGGTGTGACCGGAGAGCGCGAACCGCGTACCGGCCATCGCGATCAGCTCGCCGTCGCGACGTACGCCGAGGTACGTGCCGAGCTCGATCGTGCGGCTCCGGAACGGTCCGGGATCGGTCAGCGCGACCAGCGCGAGCATCTCGGGTACGTCGTCCGCGCCGAGGACGACCGCCTCCGGGTCGGCCGCCGGAAGCGAGTCCGGCGCGACGAACTGGACCAGATCGATCTCCAGCTCGAGCTTGAAGCTGTCCGGCACCGGCAGCGCCGGACGCATCAGCGCCGCGGTCGTACCGGAGCCGACCAGGACGGCCGCGTCGGCCCAGTCCTGCTCGGTCGGTACGTCGGGCAGGGCCAGGAACGGCGCCACGGCCGTCGGGTAGCGGCGGGCGTTGCCGCGGACCTCGGCGAACGACGCGTGCGGCCCGGTCAGGGCGGCGTACACGGGATTGCGCAGATTCATCAGAAGCCCAGTTTGCGCAGGTTCTTCGCGTCTGTCTGCCAGTTTTTGGCGATCTTCACGTGCAGGTCGAGGTACACCGGCGTACCGAGCAGGGCCTCGATCTGCCGCCGGGCCGCCGCGCCGACCTCGCGCAGCCGGGCGCCCTTGTGGCCGATGACGATGCCCTTCTGGCTCTCCCGCTCCAGGAAGATGTTCGCGTACACGTCCAGCAGCGGCTTGTCCTCCGGACGGTCCTCGCGCAGCCCCATCTCGTCGATCGTCACCGCGATCGAGTGCGGGAGCTCGTCCCGGACGCCCTCCAGCGCCGCCTCGCGGATCAGCTCCGCGACCAGGGTCTCCTCGGGCTCGTCGGTGATGTCGCCGTCCGGGTAGAGCGGGAAGCCGTTCGGGAGCAGCTTCACCAGCTCATCGGCGACCACATCGACCTGGTACCCGGACGTGGCCGACACCGGCACGATCGACGCCCACTCGATCCCGGCGGACTCGCCGAGCGCCTGGATGTCGGCCAGGTGCTCGACCATCCGGTCGGGTTCGACGAGGTCGGCCTTGGTGGCCAGCGCGACCTTCGGGGTCTTCGCGACCTTCGCCGCCTCGGCTGCCAGGAAACGGTCGCCCGGGCCGATCTTGTCACTGGCCGGCAGGCAGACCGCGATCACGTCGACCTCGGCCCAGGTGGTCTTCACGAGATCGTTCAGCCGCTCGCCGAGCAGGGTGCGGGGTTTGTGCAGACCGGGGGTGTCCACCAGGATCAGCTGCGCGTCCGGCCGGTGCACGATCCCGCGGACCGCGTGCCGCGTGGTCTGCGGCTTCGACGACGTGATGACGATCTTCTTCCCCACCAGCGCGTTGGTGAGGGTGGACTTGCCCGCGTTCGGCCGGCCGACGAAGCAGGCGAAACCCGCCTTGAAGTTCTCAGGTGCTGACGACATCGCGGACCTCTCCAGTGCCAAGGGCAAGTACTACGGGAATGTTGGCGCCGGCGAAATGCCGTACGACGTTCACCTCGACCGACCCCACATCAGGCTGGTCGGTGACCACCGCCGCCGCCTCCAGGCCCTTCACCCCGGACGAGAGCGCCATCGCGACCGCGAGCTGCAGCGCGGTCAGCTCGACCGTGTCGAGCGCGACCGTGCAGGCGGAGTACGTGCGGCCGTCGGAGTCCCGGACGGCGGCACCCTCGGCGGCCCGGGTCCGCGCCCGGGCAGCGCGGGCGAGCGTGACGAGTTTGGCGTCCTCAGCGGAGAGGTCAGACAAGTGGAACTCCTAAGCGTGCTGGTGGTTCTGGTCCTGGGGCGCGGGAGTCGGCTCCTCGCGCCGTACGAGAACCGTACCTACCTGGTTGCGGCGGCCGGACGGGCGCTCCGCGGTCAGCGACAATCCCTCGATCGTCACCTCGGCGCCGGGGATCGGGACCTTGCCGAGCAGCTTGGCCATCAGACCGCCGACGGTGTCGACGTCGTCGTCGTCCAGCGGTACGCCGAACAGCTCGCCCAGCTCGTCGATCGGCAACCGGCTCGACACCCGGTACGCGCCGTCGGACAGTTGCTGCACCGAGTCCGGGTCCTCGTCGTACTCGTCGGTGATCTCGCCGACGATCTCCTCCAGGATGTCCTCGATCGCGACCAGTCCCGCCGTACCGCCGTACTCGTCGACGACGATCGCCAGGTGCATCCGGGCGGCCTGCATCTCGCGCAGCAGCTCGTCGACGGGTTTGGAGTCCGGGACGTACATACACGGCCGCATCACCGACTCGACCCGCTCGGTCGACTCGGCCTGGGCGTTGTCGTACACCCGGCGCATCACGTCCTTGAGATAGACGACGCCGACGATGTCGTCGAGCGACTCGCCGATCACCGGGATCCGCGAGTACCCCGACCGCAGCGCCAGCGACGTCAGCTGGCGGAGCTTCTTGTGCCGCTCGATGTAGACCATGTCCGTGCGCGGCACCATCACCTCGCGGACGATGGTGTCGCCGAGCTCGAACACCGAGTGGATCATCTGCCGCTCGCCGGACTCGATCACCGCGGACTTCTCCGCGTAGTCGACCAGCGCCCGCAGCTCGGCCTCAGTGGCGAACGGGCCTTCGGCGAACCCCTTGCCCGGCGTCAGCGCGTTACCGATCAGGATCAGGAACTTCGGCAGCGGCCCGAGGATCCGGGTCACCGCCATCACCGGACCGGCCGAGATGATCGCGAACCGGTCCGAGTGCTGCCGGCCGAGCGTCCGCGGCGCGACCCCGATGATCACGTACGAGACCAGCACCATCACCACCGCGGTGATCAGGATGTGCTCCCAGGTCACCGACAGGACCTCGGACAGCGCCTGGGTGACCAGCACGATCGCGGTGATCTCGCAGATCAGCCGGAGCAGGAGCAGCGAGTTCAGGTACCGCGGGGCGTCGGACAGCAGGTCCCGCAGCCGGACCGCCCGCAGGTTGCCCAGCTCGACCTGTTCGTTGGCCCGCACCTTCGAGTACGACGACAGCGCCGCCTCGGCCCCGGCGAACAGCCCGGCCAGCAGAACGAGCACCGCAGCCACAACCAGGAGAACAAGGTCGTGGGAAGTCATCTCAGTATCACGCCTCTAGCCGGTTTCCAGGGGCTCGCCATGCTTCCAGCAGGCGGCCCTGGATGTCCCACATCTCCGCTTTCTCGGCGGGTTCCGCGTGGTCGTAGCCGAGCAGGTGCAGGATGCCGTGCACCGTCAGCAGCTCGAGCTCCGCCCACGTACCGTGCCCGGCCTTCGCGCCCTGCGCCGCGGCGACCGTCGGGCACAGGGCGATGTCGCCGAGGTGCCCGAGCGGCAGGTCCTCGTCGGCGTCGCCGTCGGACCCCGGCCGCAGTTCGTCCATCGGCCACGACATCACGTCGGTCGGACCCGGCAGGTCCAGGAACTCGACGTGATACCGCGCCATGGTGTCCTCGTCGACCAGCTTGATCGACAGTTCACACTCCGGGTGCAGCCGCAGCGACGACAGCACGAACCGGCTGAGCCGCATCAGTCCGTGTGCGTCGATCTCGACCCCGGACTCGTTGTTGACCTCGACGTTCATCGGTTGTTGTCAGCACTACCTTCATAGTTTTCGTACGCCGAGACGATCCGCCCGACCAGCTTGTGCCGGACCACGTCGTGCGCGGTGAGCCGGCAGAACGTGAGGTCCTGGACGCCCTCGAGGATCTCCTGCACGACCCGGAGCCCCGAGTGGGTGCCGTTCGGCAGGTCGACCTGGGTGACGTCGCCGGTGACGACCATCTTGGAGCCGAACCCGAGCCGGGTGAGGAACATCTTCATCTGCTCCGGCGAGGTGTTCTGCGCCTCGTCCAGGATGATGTAGGCGTCGTTCAGCGTCCGGCCGCGCATGTAGGCCAGCGGCGCGATCTCGATCGTGCCGGCGGTCATCAGCCGCGGGATGGACTCCGGGTCGAGCATGTCGTGCAGGGCGTCGTACAGCGGGCGCAGGTACGGGTCGATCTTCTCCGACAGGGTGCCGGGCAGGAACCCGAGCCGCTCGCCGGCCTCGACGGCCGGCCGGGTCAGGATGATCCGGTTGACCTCCTTGGCCTGCAGCGCCTGGACCGCCTTGGCGACCGCCAGGTAGGTCTTGCCGGTACCGGCCGGGCCGATACCGAACACGATGGTGTTCTTGTCGATGGCGTCGACGTACCGCTTCTGGTTCAGCGTCTTCGGCCGGATCGTGCGGCCGCGGCTGGACAGGATGTTCTGCGTCAGCACGTCGGCCGGGCTCTCGACCGTGGCGGCCTTGATCATCGCGATACTGCGCTCGACGGAGTCCGCGGTCAGCCCGTGACCGGTCCGGACCACCGCGATCAGCTCGTCGATCAGCCGCTCGGCCAGGGCCAGCTCGGCCGGCTCGCCGTTCAGCGTGATCTCGTTGCCGCGGACCAGGATGTCGGCGGCGAACTCCTTCTCGACGATGCGGAGGAACTCGTCCCGGGCTCCGAGCAGGGCCACCATGTCGATGCTGTTCGGCACGACGATCTTGTGTGACGCCTGCGTGCTGGCGGCGGCGCCTGGAACTGTGCCGTTCGGGCGCGCCTCCGGTTCGATACTGCGTGGCCTGGACAGCCTCTTCCTCCTGAAGACAGGTGATGTGATCCACCCATGCTAGCCGTCCCGTCCGACACCCTCACTCGTAATTCCCCGGGACACGCCTCCGGGGCGCCGGTCGGGCGGATTCACCGGTGCGGTCCCGGCTGTTGAGTTCGGCGCGAGGATCCCGGTGAGGCGGGCGATCTCGGCTGCCTCGGGGCCGGGCTGGAGCACCCCGTGCTCGAGAGCGAGCCGGCGGTTCCGCTCGAGGGTCCATTCGCGGCTCGGGTACCAGTTGACGGTGACACCTGACGGCGACGGGCGCAGCATCGGCGCCAGGTCGTTGCGCCGGGCCCGGTCCGCCGCGTCGGGAGCCAGGTCGCGGTTGAGCTCGTAGCTGCGCAGCATCCGGTACGTCGCCTCCGTCGCGGCACGCACCGAGCCCGAGGTGGCGGGCGGCGTGTCGAACTCGTCGGCGTGGGTGTTCTTCCCGTCGTCGATGCCCATCGCGTGCATGGGCGTGAACACGTGCAACGACACCACCGGCGCGGTCGGATCGCCGTCGTACACCGAGTCCGCGCGCCAGGCGTGCGCGCCGGAGTAGCTGTCCTGCAGGGCGTGCGCGGCAGCGCCGAGATGCCGGAACTCGTCGGGCCCGGAGGCCTGCGCGAGCTGGTCGTAGATGTACTCGGTGTTGGTCTCGAGGTTGTCCAGGCCCTTGCGGTACGGGTCCGCCATGAAGTGCTCGCGCTGCGCGTTCGGGTTCACGTACGCCGAGTGCGCGGTCGGCCCGGGACCGGCGTACGGCATGGACTTCCCGGATCCGTTGTAGTTCTCGATCACGCCGGCGCCGAGCGGACGGTCCTGATGCGCCTGGGCCCGGTCCAGCGCTTCGGCGTACTCCTCCAGTCGCAGGCCGCGGATGGTCCCGTCCGGGCCCGCCATCTGTTCGTACAGCCGGGCGACCGCGGCGTACGTGATGTCGTGATGGCCCGACCACTGCCCGTCACCGCGTTGCTTCATGGGCCTAGGTTCGCACTGATCCGGACCAACCGGTCATGGGGCCTCCCGTCCTGGACTGAGGAGCGGAGGGAGCGAAGCGACTGGAGCGACGAGGGAAGGACGGGAGTTCCAGCCCCATGACCCGCCGCGACGGAGTCGCGGCATTCAGTACTGTTGTCAACCTGGGACGGGGTCTTTGCGTCGTCTTTTCGTGGCACAACCGGCCGTGGTGTACGAAGAGTGCGTGACACATGAGTCCTCGTGGGATGCCGACGAGGCGCTGACGGCTGTCTACACCGCGCACTACACCTCGCTGGTCCGCCTCGGCGCTCTGCTGCTGCGTGACACCGGTACGGCGGAGGAGATCGTGCAGGACGCGTTCGTCGCGATGCACGGCCGCTGGAACCGGCTGCGCGACCCGCACAAGGCGCTCGCGTACCTGCGGACCGCGGTGGTGAACCGCTGCCGCTCCCGCCAGCGCCACCTGGTGGTGGTCGACAAGCACACCCCTCGGACCCTGCCCGACGAGCCGAGCGCGGAGCAGGCGGTACTGCGGACCGCGGAGACCGACCGGGTGATCGAGGCGATGCGGACCCTCCCGGAGAAGCAACGCACAGTGATGGTCCTGCGCTACTACGGTGATCTTTCGGAGGCCGAGATCGCGGACACGATGGGCATCAGCCGGGGATCCGTGAAGAGCCACGCCGCGCGCGCGAGCAAGTCGCTGCGCCAGCTCCTGGAGCAGAACGTATGAACGAGAATCCGAACGACCCGTTCGACGAGCTGATGCGGCGGTCCCTCCACGAGGAGGCGGACCGGATCGAGCCGTCCGACGCACTGCCGGAGATCCGCGCCCGCGCGCACGCCCAGCGCCCCGCCGCGCGACGCCCCTGGCTCCTGACCGCCGGCCTCGCCGCAGCCGGCACCGCAGCCGCCATCGGCGCCTTCACCATGCTCAACGGCGCGGACAACACCGCCGACGACGGCGACGCGGTCGCGGGTTCCGGTACGACGACCACCGCGACCGGCCTGCCCGCGAGCCCGACCCCGTCCGAGCTGACCGCCTCCCCCGAACCGTCCCAGGCCCCCACCGAACCCCCGACCACCTCGCCGTCCGCTTCGGCGTCTGCGAAGACCGCGGAGCCGACAGATCGCGGCGTACCGGAAACGGCGGTCAAGAGCACGGTCGTCCCGGTCTACTGGCTCGGCCAGCAGGTCGGCGCGCCGAAGAAGTCGACCGTCCGCCTGTACCGCACCTGGGCCAAGGTCAGCGGCCGCCCCGCCGAACAGGCGGTTCGCATCATGACCACGAAACAACCGAGCGACCCCGACTACTACTCGGTCTGGCGCGGCGCGGCCCTCAACACCGTCACCCGCTCGAACGGCATCGTCACAGTCGACTTCAAACAACTCCCGAACACCACCCTGGACCCCGACCTCGCCAAGGTCGCAGCCCAACAACTCGTGTACACCGTCCAGGGCGCTCTGGGAGACAACCGAACCCCGATCCAGGTCACCGAGGCCGGCCGCTCGGGCAAGCAGCTGTTCGGTCAGGTCAACACCAACGAGCCGCTGAGCCGCGCTCAGGCAGCCGACGTGCAGGCGCTGGTCTGGATCGACTCGCCGGCCGAGAACCAGGTGGTCAAGTCCAAAGTCACAGTGCAGGGCGTCGCATCGGCGTTCGAGGCGACAGTCAACTACCAGGCGACGAACCTGAAGACCCGGGAGACGATGAAGAGCTTCACCACCGCCCAGGAAGGGCAGAAGTTCTCGCCGTACTCCTTCCAGTTGACGCTCACCCCGGGGCCGTGGCAGATCAGCGTGTACCTGCTCTCCGCGGAGGACGGCAGCATCACGAACACAGACAGCAAGTCGATCGTCGTGAAGTAGTTAGTCCGCGCGGTCGATCGTGGCGGCGAGGAGGCCGGGGAAGGCTGTGTTGAATTCTGCGCGGCGGAGGCGGTTGAGGCGGCGGGCGCCTTCGTCGCGTTGTTCGATCAGGCCGGCGGCGCGGAGTACGGCGAAGTGGTGGCTGGCGGTGGCCTTCTTGACCGGGAGGTCGAAGGTGCCGCAGGCGCGGGTCCAGTCGTCGTGGACGGCCAGGTCACGCAGGATCGAGCGCCGGACCGGGTCCGCGAGCGCGTCGAGGGCCGCCTGCAGCGGCACCTCGGCCGGGTCGACGTGGCTGAGGGTGCGGGCACGGGCTGACTCCACGGACATGCTGTTCGATCCCCTGTGTTCGGTTACTGTCTAACAGCGTACGTCGGTCACGCCCAGCGAGACCGGGACAGGAGGGCGGCCGCCGCCGCGACGCCGGCCGTGGACGTGCGGAGGACCGTGTCCCCCAAGCGAACCGGCTCGACGTCGAACGCCTTCAGCTCGGTCGGCGCGATCCCGCCCTCAGGACCGATCACGATGACGATGTCGCCGGTGGCGGGTTGTTCGAGGGACGCCAGCGGGGTGGTGGCTTCTTCGTGCAGTACGACGGGGAGCGCCGCGCCGGCGAGCAACTCGGCGACCTCGGCCGTGGTCGCGATCGGGGCCACCTCGGCGAACCACGTGCGGCGCGACTGCTTGCTCGCTTCGAACGCCCACGCCCGCCACTTCGCGAGCGTCTTCTCGACCCGCTCGGGGTTCGCGCGGAACTGACTGCGCTCCGCGTTCCACGGCACGATCAGGTCGACGCCGACCTCGGTCAGCATCTCCACTGCGAGCTCGGCCCGCTCGCCCTTCGGCACCGCCTGCACGACGACCACCCGCGGCACCGAGGCCGGCACCGTCCCGCGCTCGTCGACGGCCACCGTCACCCCGGCCTTGGACGCCGCAACCACAGCCCCCTCGGCCCAGCCCCCGCGCCCGTCCGTCAGGCGAACACGCTCCCCCGGCCCGATCCGCCGTACCACGGCCGCATGCCGCCCCTCGGCGCCGTCGAGCACCAACTCGTCCGCACCCAGCTCGGCCCGGAAGAACACCGCGACACCCACCGACCCACACCTCCGCACCTACACCCATCCGCCACAGCCCGCCCACACTCTCATGAACCGTGGCCGCCACGTTGCCCCCTCAGTTGAAGGGTTGCCCCTCGGAGCCGCGCCGGCCGCGTTTGGTGGGTAGGCGTCCGAGATGCTGGGGTTGTGACCCTGATGACGGTGGCCAACCCGTAATCTCGGACGCCAACCCATCAGATGCGAGCCGCCGGCATCGCAGGTACCGGCGCCCGTGCCGCCTGGTGCCGGTGGTGCGGACGGACAGGAGGTGTCGCCTACCCGCCCCCGCGCCGCAGCCGATCGTCGAGCGTGCGCCCGACGCGAGCGGACCGGAGGTTTGGCCGACGGTGGGTGGGTCAGTGGGTGCCGAAGGCGTCGCGGAGGCGGCCGAAGACGCCCTTGTGGGTGGCTTGGACCTGGCCTTGCGGGCGCTCCTCGTCGCGGACCGCGGCGAGCTGCCGGAGGAGCTCGGCCTGGGCATCGTCGAGTTTGGTGGGGGTCTCGACGATGACCTGGACGATGAGGTCGCCACGCCCGGCGTGCCGCAACCGCGGTACGCCGCGGGCGGACAGCGTCATCGCCGTACCGGACTGCGTACCGGGCCGGATCTCCAGCGGGGTCGTCTCGCCCTCGAGCGTCGGCAGGTCGATCGTCGTACCGAGCGCGGCCGCCGTCATCGGCAGGGTCACCGTGCAGTGCAGGTCGTCGCCGTTGCGGGTGAAGATGTCGTGCGGCTCGACCTCGATCTCGACGTACAGGTCGCCGGCCGGACCGCCGCCGGGACCGACCTCGCCCTGACCGGACAGCTGCACGCGGGTCCCGGTGTCGACGCCGCCGGGGATCTTCACGGTGACGGTACGGCGGGAGCGCACGCGCCCGTCGCCGGAGCACTCGACGCACGGGCTCGGGATCGTGGTGCCGTAGCCGCGGCAGTTCGGGCACGGCCGCATCGTCCGCACCTCGCCGAGGAACGACCGCTGCGTGTGCGTGACCTCGCCGCGCCCGTGGCAGATCTCGCAGGTGACCGGTTCGGACCCGGCCGCCGCGCCGGACCCGCTACAGGTCGGGCACAGGACGGCGGTGTCGACCTTGAGCTCCCGCGTGGTGCCGAACGCCGCCTCGGCCAGGTCGATCCGCAACGGGATCAGCGCGTCCTGGCCGCGCCGGGTCCGCGGCCGCGGCCCGCGGGTGGCCCCGCCGGTCTGGCCGAAGAACGCGTCCATGATGTCGGTGAACGTGAACGCCTGGCCGAAGCCGGCGCCGCCCGGTCCGCCGGCCGCGGAGGCGAACGGGTCGCCGCCGAGGTCGTGCATCTGCCGCTTCTGCGGGTCGCTGAGCACCTGGAACGCGCGCCCGATCTCCTGGAACTTCTGGTGCGCGTCCTCGGAGTCGTTCACATCCGGGTGGTACTGGCGTGCCAGCTTGCGGTACGCCTTCTTGATCTCGTCCGCTGAAGCGTCACGGCTGACACCTAGGACGGCGTAGTAATCGGTGCTCATACTCCAGACCAGGGGGTTGTCTTGTTTAGGATTCGGCCAGGATCTGGCTGACGTAGCGCGCGACGGCGCGTACGGCGCCCATCGTGCTCGGGTAGTCCATGTGGGTCGGGCCGACGATGCCGAGGGTGGCCAGCGCCTCCGACTGCGACCCGTACCCGGTCGCGACCACCGAGGTGGTGGCGAGTTCCTCGAACGGGTTCTCGTGACCGATCCGAACGGTGAGGGTCTGCGGGTTGGTCGCCTCGCCGAGCAGCTTCAGCAGGATGACGTGCTCCTCCAGCGCCTCCAGCACCGGCTTCACGTTCCGCTCGAAGTCGTCGCCGTACCGGGTCAGGTTGGCGGCTCCGCCGACGGCGATCCGCTGCTCGCCGACCTCGTCGGTGAACGCCTCCAGCAGGGTGGTGACGATCGCCGCGACCAGTGCCCGGTCGGCCGGCGCGAACTGCTCCGGCAGGCCGGCCAGGGACGTCGTCGCGTCGGTCAGCCGCTGCCCGGCCAGTGCGGTGTTCAACCGGGACCGCAGGTCCGCGATCAGTTGCTCGTCGACGTCGTTCGGGTGCTCGACGAGCCGCTGCTCGACCCGGCCGTTGCTGGTGATCAGCACCAGCAGCAACCGCCGGGGGCTCATCGTGACGACCTCGATGTGCCGGACGCTCGACCGGTTCAGCGAGGGGTACTGCACGATGGCGACCTGGCGGGTGATCTGGGCGAGCAGCCGGACGGTACGGCGGACGACGTCGTCGAGGTCGACCGCTCCGGCCAGGAACGACGTGATCGCCTTCTTCTCCGCGACCGACAGCGTCTTGACCGTGCTCAGCTTGTCGACGAACAGCCGGTACCCGGCGTCGGTCGGGATCCGGCCGGCGCTGGTGTGCGGCTGGGTGATGTACCCCTCCTCCTCCAGCGCGGCCATGTCGTTACGCACGGTGGCCGGGGAGACGCCGAGGTTGTGCCGGTCGACCAAAGTCTTCGAGCCGACCGGCTCATGGGTGGCCACGTAGTCCTCGACGATGGCGCGGAGCACATCCAGCTTGCGTTCGTCGAGCACGCGCACCACCCTCTCCGACTGTCCTTGGCACTCAATCGTTCGGAGTGCCAGTCTAGGCGGTCTCGGGCGACGCTCCCAACGGAACGGCCGCGGGACGTGTCACGGTGCTGGCCACATCGAGGGGCTGGTCCTGTACGGCGGAGTCCACGAACGACTCCAGTACGTCGAGCACGTGGTACGCCAGCTCGCCGCTCGCGCGGTGCGGCTCGCCGGTGCGCAACGCCCGGGCCATGTCCGCGACACCGACCCCACGGCCTGCCCCGGCGTACCCGCCCGCGACCGGCACCTCGGTCCACTCACGCTGCTCCGGAGTCACGATCTCGACGGTCCCGTCGAACCCGTTCGGGTCCGGAACGGACAGGCTGCCGTCCGTACCGTGGACCTCGATCCGCGGCAGCCGCCCGGCCCACACGTCGAACGACATCAGCACAGTGGTCAACGCGCCCGACTCGTGCTCCAGTACGCCGGTGACGTGCGTCGGCACCTCCACGTCGAACACGGTCCCGGCCCGCGGTCCGGTGTGGATCGTCCGCTGCTGTTTCGCCCGGCCCGCGCGGGCCGTGACGCGAACGACCGGCCCGAGCAGCGTGACCAGGCTGGTCACGTAGTACGGGCCCATGTCGAGGACCGGTCCGCCGCCGGGCTGGTAGTAGAACTCCGGCGCCGGGTGCCACAGCTCGTGGCCCGGCGTCACCATGAACGCGGTCGCCGCATGTGGGGTGCCGATGTCGCCGCGGTCGATCACCGCACGAGCCGTCTGGGTGCCGGTGCCGAGCACCGTGTCCGGTGCGCAGCCGATCCGGAGGTCGTTGGCGGCGGCGTACTTCAGCAGCGGCTCCGCTTCGGCGCGGTCCATGGCCAGCGGCTTCTCGCCGTACACGTGCTTGCCTGCCGCCACCGCGGCCTGGTGCACGGCGGCGTGGGCGGCGGGGATCGTCAGATTGACGACAATCTCAATGTCGTCAGCCGCGTACAGCTCCTCCGGCGACGTCGCGCGGATGGCCGGGTTCTGGTCGGCAATCGTTTGAGCGCGGGCGAGGTCCAGGTCGGCGACCGCGACCACGTCGACGCCGGGGAGCTTGCCCAGGTGGTCGAGGTACGTGCCGGAGATGACGCCGGTGCCGACGATGCCGACGCGGGTCACTTGCTCGCCCACAGCAGCCCCCGCTCCACGATTGTGCGCACCTCGGGCGTCTCCAGGTCGTCGAGCTTGTGACCGACCGTGCAGACGAAGACCTTGCCCTCGCCCCAGGTCCGGGTCCAGACGGCCGGCATCACGGCGCCCTCGATCCACGGGTAGTCCGGGTGCGACTCGAACGTCGTCGTCGCGAGCACGTTGTTGGTCGGGTCGTAGTGGATGTAGTACTGCTCGGTGTGCACGTCGAAGTGCGTGATGCCGTCGACAATCGGATGGTCCGATTGTTCAGGAATGATGTTGACGCGGTAGTCGGTGAAGCCGTGCGGGTGCGAGATGAACTGCCCGCCGGTGATGAAGCTGTAGTCCACGTTCTTGCGGAACGAGTCCGCGATCCCGCCGTGCCAGCCGGCGAACCCGGTGCCGCGCCGGATCGCCGCCTCCAGTCCCTTGAAGTGGTCCGGCTCGATCTCGCTCATCGTCACGCACTGCACGACGAGGTCGACGCCGTCCAGGTCGAGGTAGGCGGCGGTCGAGTCGGAGACCGTGACGTCGTACCCGTTCTCCTTGAGGAACGGGATGAACAGGTCGGTCGCCTCGACCGGCGAGTGCCCTTCCCAGCCGCCCCGGACCACCACAGCACGTCGTGTCGTCACACCGGTCACCCTTCGAAAGTTTCGGAGTTCCGATCGGAACACTTGCGACCTTAAGTCGCGAGCGCGGGGCTTGCCAACCGCTAGTGTCGAAGGATGGGCTGGAAGTTCTGGAAGCGGTCGAATCCGATGGATCCGCAGGAGATGCTTGCCCGCGGGCATGCGCAGCCGAACAGTTTTCCGGGGCCGCCGCGGCCGCAGGACAGCTTGCCGGTGGGGTCGTTCGGGATGACGGTCGAGGACGTGTTCTCGATCACCGGCCGGGGCACCGTGGTGACCGGGCGGGTGCAGGCCGGAACGGTGACGGTCGGCGAGCAGGTGCTGCTCAGCCGGGCCGGGCAGCCGCTGCTCCAGGTCGAGGTGACCGGGGTCGAGATGTTCCGCAAGACCGTGCAGACCGCGACGGCCGGCGACAACGTCGGGCTGCTGCTCCGCGGCCTCGCGAAGGACCAGGTGGCCAGGGGCGACGTACTGAGCAAGTAATCGAGGCAAGTAACCTCGGGATCATGAGCGCTTGGGCCGAGATCGGCGATCGCACGTGGGTCCGCCGGTACGACGAATGGGACCTGAACGTCGGCCTCGTCGTCGGGGCCGAAGGCGCGCTGGTGATCGACACGCGCGCCACCACCGAAGAGGCCGAGCAGCTCCGCGAACACATCCGCGAGCTGACGGACGCACCGGTGAAGTGGGTCGTCAACACCCACGCGCACTTCGATCACGTGGCCGGCAACAGCGTCTTCACCGACGCGACGGTCTACCTGCACGAGAACGCCGCCGCCGAGGAGAAGCTCGCCGGTACGACGTTCGCGGTCGCGAAGGTCATCGACCTCGGCGACCGTCGCGTCGAGTTGCTGTACGTCGGCAACGGGCACACCTCCGGCGACACCGTGGTCGGCGTACCGGATGTGAACGTGTTCTTCCTCGGGGATCTGATCGAGGAGTCGGCGCCGCCGTCGTACGGCGAGGACTCGTTCCCGCTCGAATGGCCGGACACGGTGCAGAGCGCGATCGGCATGATGACCGCGGACGCGAAGATCGTTCCGGGGCACGGGGCCGTGGTCGACGTCGCGTTCGCCACCGACCAGGCGATCGAGCTGGGCAAGGTCGCGAACACGATCTCGACGCTGCACCACGCCGGCACTCCGCTCGACAAGGCACTCGAGCACACCGAGGACTGGCCGTGGCCGGTCGGCAAACTCCAGGACGCCATCCGCCGCGGCTACGCAGCCCTCGGCACCCCGCAACGCCCCAGCCTCCCGCTCCTCGGCCCGAGCTGACCCGACTTCCTGCCCTTTCGGTAGTTGTCCGTTGACACGAAGTCATCCCGTCGCGCAACTTGTTCGGAACGGACATCGCCCGACCGGATGGGGTGGAACTACATGGCCACGCAAACTGTTCACCCCGATGGACGAGTAGAACTCGCCGATCCCGCCGTCCTGGCAGACAGCGCGTACGCCAACGCGGAGCTCGCCCCGACCCGATTGCCCGAGCGCACCTGGACGACGTACAACTACGCCGCGCTGTGGATGGGGATGGCGCACAACATCCCCAGCTACCTGCTCGCGTCCGGCCTGGTCGCGATCGGGATGAACTGGCTGCAGGCGTTCCTCACGATCACCCTCGGGAACCTGATCGTCCTGGTTCCGCTGCTGCTGAACAGTCACGCGGGAACGAAATACGGCATCCCGTTCCCGGTCTTCGCGCGGGCGTTCTACGGCGTCCGCGGCGCGAACTTCCCGGCGCTGCTGCGGGCCTTCATCGCCTGCGGCTGGTTCGGGATCCAGACCTGGATCGGCGGGCAGGCGATCTACGTGATCGTCGGCGAGCTGTTCGGCAAGGGCTGGGTCGAGGCGTCCGCGATCGGCGGGCACCCCTGGACGCTGTGGCTCAGCTTCGGCTTCTTCTGGCTGCTGCAGATGGTGCTGATCTTCCGCGGGATCGAAGGACTGCGCCGGTTCGAGAACTGGGCGGCGCCGCTGGTGACGGTCGCGTTCGTGGCGCTGATGGTGGCGATCCTGGTGAAGGCCGGCGGGTTCGGGCCGATCCTGTCGCAGCCGTCGAAACTCGGCTGGGACGCCGACTTCTGGAAGATCTTCGCGCCGTCGCTGATGGGCATGATCGCGTTCTGGGCCACGCTGTCGCTGAACATGCCGGACTTCACCCGGTTCGGGAAAGGCCAGCGGCAACAGGTCTGGGGCCAGATCATCGGCCTGCCCACCACGATGTCGTTCATCGCGCTGGTCTCGATCATCACCACGTCCGGCACCGTGGTGCTGTACGGCTCGGCGATCTGGGACCCGGTCGAGCTCACCCGCCGGTTCGAGAACCCGGTGATCGTCACGATCGGCCTGGTGATGGCCATCCTCGCGACGATGTCCTGCAACGTCGCCGCCAACGTCGTGAGTCCGTCGTACGACTTCGCGAACGCGCTGCCGCGGTGGCTGAACTTCCGGACCGCGGGTCTGCTGACCGGCGTGATCGGCATCGTGATCCAGCCCTGGCGGCTGATCTCGGACCCGTCGATCTACATCTTCGTGTGGCTGTCGTTCTACGGCGGTCTGCTCGCGTCGGTGGCCGGCGTCCTGATCGCGGGCTACTGGGTGATCGACCGGACGAACCTGAACCTCGCCGACCTCTACCGGCCCGGCGGCCGCTACTGGTACGCCTCCGGCTGGAACTGGCGCGGTGTCGTCGCCACGCTGCTCGGCTCACTGCTCGCCGTCGGCGGCGCGTACTCGAACCCGGGCGCCGGCCCGTTCCCCGCGGACGGCCTGATCCCGTTCCTCAAGCCGCTGTACGACTACTCCTGGGCCGTCGGTCTCGTCGTCGGCTTCGTGGCGTACCTCGCTCTGACACTCACCGCGCCGAGCCGCCAGTCGACGGCCACGCATGCCGCTCCCACTTACTAGAGTTGGCGCGTGGCCGACAGGTATGGGAACGACGTACTCAGTGGGGACTGGCGTAAGCCCAAGAACGGGCGGACCGTCGAGGTCGAGATCGCGAAGGGGATGGTCGTCGAGGAGCCGAGTTCGGGGTTCGTCGGAGCGATCGTGCGCTGGGAGCACGGCGTCGTCGACCTGGAGGACCGGCACGGCACGATCCGGACGTACCCGCTCGGTCCGGGGTTCTGGATCGACGGCAAACCGGTCAGCCTGAAGCCGCCGAAGAAGGCCGGTCCGGCGAAGAAGACCCGGACCGCCTCCGGATCGGTGGCCGTCGACAACGTCCGCGCGAAGGTGGCGCGGGCCAGCCGGATCTACGTCGAGGGCCGGCACGACGCGGAGCTGGTCGAGAAGGTGTGGGGCGACGACCTGCGGATCGAGGGCGTCGTGGTCGAGTACCTCGAAGGCGTCGACGACCTGGTGCAGATCGTCAACCGGTTCCAGCCCGGTCCCGGCCGGCGGCTCGGCGTACTCGTCGACCACCTGGTCGAGGGGTCGAAGGAGTCGAAGATCGCCGCGCAGGTGTCGAACCGGTACGTGCACGTGGTCGGACACCCGTTCATCGACATCTGGGAAGCGGTCAAGCCGTCGTCGGTCGGCATCAAGGCGTGGCCGCGGATCCCGCACGGGCAGGACTGGAAGAAGGGCGTGCTGCAGTCGTTCGGCTGGCCGGCCACCGATCAGGCCGACGTCGCCGCCGCCTGGAAACACATCCTGTCCAAGGTGAACAGCTTCGCCGACCTCGACCCGTCCCTCCTCGGCCGCGTCGAGGAACTCATCGATTTCGTGACCCTGGACTGATCTCCGGCATCCGTTTCTCGATCCAGGCGCGGATGCGGCGGCGGGCGCGGCGTACGTACCAGGTGATGACGCCGAGCACCGCGCTGAGGGTCAGGACCGCGCCGGCGAGCACGGCGGCCGGGATCCGGACGGCGCCGACGACAACGGACAGCACCAGCAGTACGACGCCCGCCGCAGCTGTTGCCGCAGGCAACCATGGCTCGAAGACGGCGGGCCGGTGCGCGGGGCTGAGCTTGGCGCCGCGGACCATCCGGTCCCACACGGTCTGCCGGGCCGGTTCGGTGAACCAGCGCGCGGTCCGCAGCAGCCACGAACCGGGCTGTTGCTTGCGGCCCGCGGCCGCCTTCACCCAGCTGCCGACCTGCGGACCGAGACCACCGGAGACGTCGACCATCCGGTCCGCGATCCCCTTGGTGATCGCGCGGCCTTCGGGTGACGCGTTCAGTTCGTCCCGCATCGTCACGAGTGCGCCGATCCCGGCGTCGACGGGGAAGTCCCGGGCGAGCCGCTCGATCCGCTCGGCGACCTCGTTCAGCTGCCAGCCCTCGGCCTGCAGCACCTGGCGTTGGGTCTCGCGGATCCAGGCCGCGTCCGCGCCGAGCATCGCACCCAGATGCGCGACGGAGTGCAGCCGGCCCATCAGCCAGTCCCACCGCCGCCAGTCGGCCGCGCCGAACGCGCCGAAGTGGCCCACCTGGCTGCCGTACAGGATGCGGTCGTTCAGCTGGTTGGCGATCGACCCTTCCTGCAACTCGTCGAGGACGGCGAGTGGGATGTCCGGCCCGAGGCGGAGGAACTGAAACGGGGCGCTGCGCTGCTGGGGCGTGCGCGCCGACGTACAGCGGGACACGATCTCGACCTCGAGCGCGGTGTCCACGAGTTCCCAGCCGATCTCCGCAATCAGGGTCGCGAACGCGTCGCCGAGCGCGCGCTGGATCTGGAGCTGCTCGAAGATGTCGTTCAGCCCGACCGCGACCGCTTCCGCGCCGCCGGCCGGGCGGAGGTCGAGATTCGCGGCCGCCAGCTCGACCTCGAGTGCGTCGCGGACCGCCTGGACCTTCATCAGGCAGTCGCTCGCCGCGGTCAGCCGCTTGTCCAGGTCGGCGCGCTCGTCCGGCTGCGCCGCCTTGATCCGGTTCCGCAGCGAGCGCAGGATCAGCCGGACGATCCGCTCGGCAGCGCCGGTCCCCCACAACCAACTCGGGTTGCCCTCGGCATCGTCGCGGAGCGCCGCCGTGGAGCCGTCCGGGGCCGGGACCCACGGATGCTCGGTGGTGAGGATCTCGTCGATCTCCGATTCCGACAAAGCGGTCGCCGCGTCCAGCACGGTCGACTGGTCGTGACTCGCGACCGTCACGGCTTCCCAGACACCGCCGGCCGCGCGTCCCCGCGAGTACGCCGGCTGCAGCGCCTCGGCGGCTGCCTTCAGCCGCGCCCGCTCCTCTGGTTGCTTCAGGCAACGGTCGAAGAGGCGCTGGGCGTCGGACCAGGACGCGTCCGCCTCGAGCAGCAGACGCTCCAGCTGCTCGACGTCGGAGCGGAAGTCCACCTCCCGAGGGAACTGCACCGCGGACAGTGCCGCAACCCGCCAGCTCGGCTCCTTCGCACCGGGCAACGCGGTCGACGCGTGCCCGATCCCGGCCGAGGGTACGACGTACAGCACGTAGCGGGTCGCCTTGCCGTTGACGGGACGCCGGGCGACGACGTCGAGCACCGGACCGAACGGGGCGTTGTCGAGGACGCCGCCGTCGACGAGCCAGGATCCGGACTCGGCCGGGCCGGGCTGGATCCGCGGCGGCTGGGCGGCCAGCTCGGGTGTCTCCAGCACCGGCCCGAACGCGGCCGGGAACGACGCGCTCGCACGAGCCGCCCGCGCGAGCAGGTCGGTGTCCTTCAGCCCGTTCTTCTCCTCGACGCCGAACTTCCGCCGCGCACCGTCGTACGTCGGCGCGTCCTCACTCGTGAAGCCGTACAGATACCGATGATCCGGTACGACGAACGCCTGGCCCGCGGCGTCCTTCGCCTCGAACTGCTGCACGCCCAGCCCGGACGCGGTCACGAACAACGTCACCGGTTCCTCGGCGGCGCTCTCGCCCGCATCGGCGACGCCCTTGAGCAGGTCCTCGAGCTGTCGGAGGAAGTACTTGCCGTCGAGCACCGAGGTCGACTTGGCTCCCGCGGACGGCACCAGCTTGCCGACGTCGAGCGACCCGAGCCCGATCCACTTCTGCCGCAGCCAGGGACCGTTGCCGCCGCCGTCCGGGTCGAGGGTCGAGCCGTTCGCGATCGCGGTGGCCAGCAGCGAACCGTTCAGACCGCCGGCGCTCGTCCCCGCGATCACGTCGACGACCACCCGGCGCCGTTCCTCGCCACGGTGGCACAGCTCCCGCCAGCGATCCGCGAGCACGGCATCGTACGGCTGCGGACCGGGAGCACCGTCGCCGCCGGACGCGCGCCGGATCAGATCCAGCTCGTGCGTCACGCCGCCCATCCAGACCGCCAGACTGACACCGCCGTTCAGAACCAGCGCGATCCGGATCTCGTGGTCGGTCATTCGGCCCCCCTTTCACTCAGAGATACCACGGTTGTGGTGGTTGTCGCAGCGGAGAGTGAACAAAAGGTTGTCGAGTTCTGCACGCAGGGTCATCCTTGGGGTGGGGGTGGTCGTCATGCGCGTCTGGGCGATGGCGGTTGCGGCTGTACTAACTGTCGCGGGGCCTGTCGCGGGGTGTTCCGGCACGTCAGGCGACAACTCGCCGCCGGACGCGACCGTCACGGTCGAGGCCACCGGCGAGCCGAGCCCCGAGCCGACCGAGGCCGAACCGACACAGTCGCAGCAGACCAAGCCGTCGATCGAGATCGCGTCGCTGCCGGTCGGCGGTGTCCCCGAGGACGGGTCGAACTGCAACCCGATCAGCTGGCTGGCCGGCGAGATCCCGGCCGGGGTGACGATCAGACTCGGTACGCCGTCCTTCGACCCGACCGGGGTCTTCGAGGTCGACCCGTCCGGCTGCCGGTCCGACGCCCAGACCTGCGCCGGCCTGGAGTGGACCGCGCAGAACACACCGCAGTGCTGGGTCGGCTTCCAGCAGATCGCCCGCGAAGGGACGGTCTCGCTGATCATCCCCGCCACCGCGACCTGCGACAGCCAAGAGGTGTGCGACACCCTGGAGACCTTAGGCGGCAGCCAGATCACCCTCACGGCGCTGCCACCCGAAACTCCGCTCGAGACACCGTCGAGTGGGTGAACGATGGCGGACGAGCGGTCGCAGGCCGAGCGGTGGATCAGTTTCGCGGCAGGCATCGTCACACCGGTGACGTTGGTCAGCGCGCTGCTGTTCTACTTCGGGTACGTGTCGGCGCGTTCGCAGTACGAGTACTTCGGAATCGACGTCGACACGATCGGGCTGAGCACACAGGACTACGTCATGCGCAGTCCACAACCGCTCTCGGTCCCGCTGCTCGTGCTCACGCTGCTCGCAGTCGCCGCCCTCCTGCTCCACAAGGCGATCCACCCGACGCCGGGCGCCGTACGCCGAGCCGCCCGCATCACCGTGGTGATCCTGCTCATCGGTGTGGCGTGCCTGCTCGCGTATCCGCTCATCGGCCAGGCGGCTTACTACGCCCTCGTCGTACCTGCCGTGATCGGTCTGTCCGCCGCCGTGCTTGCCTACTTGACCTATCTCCGCGGCAAGGCCGACCCGGCCCGCGGCTCGCAACGCGTCCTGATCGTTCTGCTGGCCGCGGTCACCGTCACCTGCGCCTTCTGGACCGCGGCGACCACCGCGCAGTACACCGGCCGCGGCCTGGCCAAGTCCGACGCGCGCCACCCGAACCGCTTCCCGGTCGTCATCCTCGACACCAAGGAGAAGCTCGCGTTGCGCTCCCCCGGTATCGAGGAGACCGCGCTGCGGGCGGGTGCGGGGCAGACGTTCAACTACCGGTATCGCGGTCTCCGGCTGCTAGTGGTCGGTGAGAACCGGCTGTTCCTGGTGCCGGCGAACTGGTCCGCGTCGAACACCACCGTCGTACTGCCGCTGGACAGCTCCATCCGCGTCCAGTTCCAGTTCGAGAACGACCCGCCGTGAGCTTCAGGCGCTGTCGCGGATGATCAGTTCGGTGTCGTAGATCTCGGGGGACCTCAGGTCGGCGCCGGCGATCTTGGCCAGCAGGATCTCGGCCAGGCGGGCGCCCAGTTGTTCGACCGGCTGGCGGACCGTGGTGAGTTTGGGGGTGGTCGTGGTGGCCAGGACCGAGTCGTCGAAGCCGACCACCGCGACGTCGGCGGGGACGCGGCGGTCGTGTTGCGAGAGGACACGGAGGGCCGCGGTCGCCATCAGGTCGGACGCGACGAACAGGCCATCGAGGTCCGGGTGCTCGTCCAGGAGCCGCAGCGTCGCCTGCTCACCACCGTCGGCGGTGAAGTCGCCGTACGCGACCATCGCCGGCAGTCCGGCTTCCTTCATCACTTCCTGGTAGCCGGTCAGGCGGTCGATGCCGGCGGTCATGTCGAGCGGCCCAGCGACCGTGGCGATCTTACGGCGGCCGATCGACAACAGGTGCTCGACGCCGGTCCGGGCGCCGGCGACGTTGTCCACGTCCACACTGGCCACCGGTACGTCGACCCCGAGCGGCCGCGCGCTGAACACGATCGGCAACGGCAGCTGCGCCAGCTCCTGCAGCACGTTGTCGCGGCCGTGGTGGCTGATGACGATCGCGCCGTCGACGTGCCCGCCGCGCAGGTACCGCAGGAGCCGCTGGTCGTCAGCCCCTGTTGGTTCCGGGGCCGGCTCGATCAGCAGCACGAGCTGGGACGAGGTCGGTGCGAGCGTCCGGCTGACACCGCTCAGCATGCCGGCGAAGAACGGGTCGGAGAACACCCGGCTGTCCGGTTCCGGTACGACGATCGCGATCGAGTCGGTGCGCCGGGTCACCAGCGCGCGGGCCGCCCGGTTCGGTACGTAGCCGAGTTGCAGGATCGCCTGCTCGACGGCGGCGACCGTGTCCGGCAGCACCTTCGGCGACCCGTTCACGACCCGCGAGACCGTTGCCCGCGACACCCCGGCGAGCGCCGCGACCTGCTCCAGCGTCGGAGAACCAGACTCGTTCATCGGCCCTCCTCAGTTCTCGATTGGCCCGCGTTCACACCGTAGTACCTCCCCGGTCGAACGCGCGTGAGTCGTCGGCCACGCGGAGGGGTGTGTTGCTTCAGTTGCCGACGCGGGTGTCGGCGACCTTCTCTGCCTGGGCGACGGCCTGCTTCCACGCGGCGTCCGCGGGCTGCTTCCTGTCGTCGACGCGGGACAGTGCGGCGCTGAAGATCTGGTTGACCTCGCCGTCGCGAGGACCCTTGTGCTGCTTGAGGATCACGTTGCGGGCCCGGTTGACGAAGATCTGCCCGACCGGCGCGTTGTTGAAGTACGCGTTCACCTGCGACTTCACCTGCGGGTCGTTGTAGGCGTCGAGCGTGGACGGGAACGAACCGATCTTCTTGAACACCTTGACCTGCTGCTCCGGCGCGGTCAGCCAGGCGGCCAGCTTGGCGGCCTCCTCGGGATGCGGCGACTGCACCGGCACGGTCAGGTACGACCCGCCCCAGTTGCCACCGCCGCCGGGGAACACGTCGGCGACGTCCCACTTGCCTTTGCCGTAGGCGCCCGCGTTGTCCTGGATCACGCCGAGCAGCCAGCCCGGGCACGCGATCGTCGCGAACTTGTCACTGCGGAACGCCGCGTTCCAGGCGTCGCTCCAGGCCGGCAGCCGCGCGGACAAGCCGTCCTTGCTGCCCGCGACCACCTGGTTCCAGGTGGTCTTCAGCAGCGGGTTCTCGTCGCCGAGGAAGCGGTCCTGGTTCGAGTAGTACGCCTGGATGAGCTGGTTGCGCATGGCTTCCCAGGTCAGCACCGCGGAGTCGTACCAGGCCGAGCCCGGGACCCGCTGCACGAACTTCCGCCCGGCTGCGAAGTACGACGGCCAGTCCTGGAACAACTCCGCCACCTTGGCCCGGTCGGTCGGCAGCCCGGCCTTGGCGAACAGGTCGCGCCGGTAGCAGATCGCCTCCGGCCCGATGTCGGTGCCGTACCCGATGATCTTCCCGTCCGGCGTCGTCGCGCCGGCCACCTTCCAGTCCAGCCAGCGGTCCCGCAGGTCGTCCGCGCCGTACTTGCGCAGGTCGACGAACTTGTCGTCCTTGGCCAGGTACTTGTAGATCCAGCTGACCTCCATCGCCTCGATATCGGCCAGGCCGGTGCCGCGGGTGAGGTTCGCGTCCAGGTTCTTGACGTGGTCGTCGACAGTCTTGGCGTGCCGCTCCACGATCGAGATGTTCGGGTGCGCGGCCTCGTACTCGGCGTACAGGTCGGCGTACCCGAACTCGTTGAAGGTGGCGATGGTCAGCTCGACCTTCGGCCCGTCCGCTTCGGCGGCACCGGACTCGGGGGTGGAACCGCCGCCGCAGGCAGCAGCGAAGAGGATCGCGGCGCAGGCCAGGACGCCGGCTACGGGGCGATAGCGGGCACTGGGCCGCATTTCACAGCTCCCTGGAACTGGACGGGTTGAGAGCGCTCTCGGATCGCGAAAGTGAGCTGAGTCTCAGGTGTCCGCGGTGGATATGTCAAGCATCTCGTCGTCACGCTGAGACACGGGCGTCACAAGGTCCTGACATAGTGTCACCGCTGGTCACGCTGTGAATCGCCGCGATCACCGAGGGCCGCCGACGCTGGGAGTTCGCTGTGAGTGATCAGCGCTGCGCGGGCGGGCCGACCGAGTCGCGGACCACGACGACGGTGCCGAGCGTGGTCATCGGCTGCTGATGCGCGAACGGGTCCGCACTCGGTTCCTGACCGGAGAGCCCGGCCCGTACGGCGGCCCGCCCGAGCTCCTCCAGCGGGACCCGGACGGTCGTCAACGCGGGCTGCAGCTCGGTCGCCACCGGTACGTCGTCGTACCCGGCCACCGACACGTCGTCCGGGATGCGCAGGCCGCGCTCGCGCAGGGCGGCGTACACGCCCGCGGCGACGATGTCGTTGGCGGCGAAGATCGCGGTGAAGTCCAGGCCGTCGTCGAGGGCCGCCAGCGTTTGCTGGTAGCCCCATTGCCTGCCGAACGCGCCGGTCCGGACCAGGCTCGGGTCGTGCTCGAGCTTGCGCGCGGCGTACGCCTGCCGGAAGCCGCGGAGCCGGGCGGTCGTCGTCGACAGCGTCGTCGGTCCGCCCAGGTACAGGATCTTGGTGTGGCCGGCGCTGAGCAGGTGATCGGTGATCGCCGCCGCGCCGCCGATGTTGTCGTACTCGACCGCGTACGCCGGGACGCCCGCCTCCAGCCCCGGCCGCCCGCAGAGCACGAGACTCGACCCGTTGTTCGCCAACTGGCGGGCGCGTTGCCCGACCGCGGCGAAGTACTCCTTGTCCTCGACCGCGCCGCCGACCAGGATCACTGCGTCGGCGCGCTGTTCGAGCAGGAGGTCGACGAACCGCAGCTCGGCCGACTCACCGCCCTGCGTCGAGCAGACCAGGCAGAGGCGGCCGGACGCGAGCGCCTCGGACTGGACCCCGCGGGCGATGTAGGCGAAGAACGGATCGACGATCTCGCTGACCACGATGCCGACCACGCGCGTGGTGGACCCGGCGAGGGCGCGGGCGTGCGCGTTCGCGACGTACCCGAGGTCCCGCATCGCGCGTTCGACCGCGGCCCGAGTCGAGGCCGCGACCGGATAGTTGCCGTTGACAACACGAGAGACGGTCGCCGTGGAGACGCCCGCGCGGGCGGCCACGTCCCGGATGGTGCGGGCGGACTCGGGGTCACGCCGGCGCGCCCTCGACCGGGGCGGTTCCGCCGCCATCACCCACCTCCTCACCCAGCTGTACGTCGGCCGTCGTACCGTCGGCGAACCGGACGGTGACGTGCAGCCCGCGCACCGTCACCTCGATGCTCTCAGCCAGTTGCCGCGGCCAGACCGTGTCGCCGGACAGTACCACCGTGGACACCAGCACCAGCGGACCCTTCCCATCGTGCTGAGCCTCCAGGTACGGCGTCGCGGAATGCGGCCCGAACGCGTTCGTGTCGAGCCCACGCCGTACGGCTGCCCGGTCGTACCCGTGCAGCCCGACCACCACTGACGTCAACCTGTCGATCCGGGTCGCCTGCGCCCAGGTGTCTCGTGCCGTCACCTCCGGTGCGTCCTCGCCCGCCACGGCGTATCCCCCGTGGCGCACCAGACCCTCCGGCCCGTCAACCAGCACACACCGCACCTCAATCCGCCCCTGCACAACACTCGCCACATCGATCCGCGTCCCACCGGCCTCCCACCACGACGCCGCCGAATCGGCAGCTACGCCGCTGCGGTGGATGCGCATCCGGTGGTCGCCAACCAGGCTGATGTGGTTGTCGAGTTGTTCGTCGGTGAGCTCCGGGCCGGTTCGGCTTGAGTAGGCGAGGCGGTTGTAGTGGGCGTCGCCCTCGGCATTGTGGTCGCTGCCGTGGTTGAGGAGGCGCACGATGCCGTCGTCTTTCGTGGCCTGGATCAGGAACCCGGGCGCCAGCATCGCCCGTACCTGGTCATGCTCGTCGATCGGCAAGGCGGACTCGCGGGCAGTCCAAACGTCATGGTCGGCCGGGAGCAGCAGCCCGAGAAACCCCTTCGAAGCCCAGTAAGGCGACCCAGGTCCGGAGTACGGCTGAGTGGTCGGCAGGAACTGATGATGCCAACCAAGCGACAGAAGCCCACGATCGTCCGGCACACCGTGGTCGACGAAGTGGCGCAGCGTTCCAGAGCACAACCGACGCGTCTGACCGGGCGTCAGCGGCGTGGCGTCGAGCAGCGCACCCATCCAGTACGGCGCCGCGGTGGCCATGCGATAACACAGCGACCGACCGAAGTGAACCGGTGCGCCGTCGGAGCCCGTGAGGTGTACGGCGTCCTCGAGAAAGCGATGCAGGCGCTCGCGATACACGGCCAGCCGACTGTCAGCGGACGGTCCCGCCATCCGCGTCCACAGGCCTGGGTACAGGTGCATCGCCCAGCCGATGTAGTGGTCGAAGTTCTGCCCCGGACCGTCCGAGTACCAGCCGTCGCCGACGTACCAGTCCTCGATCCGGTCGAGACCCGCGTCGATGTCGTCCTGCGAGTACGGCGCTCCGACGGAGGCGAGGAACTGCTCGCCGACGACCTGGAACAGCCGCCAGTTGTTGTCCCACGTCCGGGAGCCGACGAACCCGCTCAGCCAGTCGACGACATGGGTCTGCTCGCGGTCGTCCAGCCGGTCCCACAACCACGCCCGCGACTCGTGCAGGCCGACCGCGATCGCCGCCGCCTCCACCATCTGCTGCGAACACGGCGTCAACCGCGGCCACTCACCCGCCGCACCCGCCACCAACCCGCGCGAGTACCGCTCGACCAGCCGATCGTCTCCGCCGTCCGCCGCAATCCGAAACGCAGCCAGCAGAAACGACCGAGCAAACCCTTCCAACCCATCACAGTCCGCCCCCGACCAACTCCCCCGCCCCGGCAACCGCACCAGCGCCCCACTCCCCGAAAACCAAGGCACCAACGAGTCCAGCAACTGATCCGCAACCGCCAACCAGGTCCCCCGCGAATACCCAGTCCGAGAACTCAACACCCGATCCGACGCCGGCAACTTCATGCGATCCGCCCCTGTGTGGCGGGCCGGTGCAGGGCGGGTGACGTGCAGATCGACAGGTAGTGCACCGGTGAGACGCTGTACGCGCGGAGACGATCACGCTCAGGTGCACTGCCCAGTCGACTGACACCTCCTGTCCAGCTGCACGCCGTCATGCGATCCGTCCCAGGTCGTCGCGGTGGATGGGATGGGCGAGGGGGCGGCCGGTGGACAGGCGTTCTATCTCGGCGACGGCGGCTTCGCCCAGTCGGGTGGACTCGTTGCCCATGGCACCGGCCAGGTGCGGCGTGACGAAGACGTTGGGGAGGTGGAGCATCGGTGAGTCGGGCGGCAGGGGTTCGGGATCTGTGACGTCGAGGATCGCGTCGAGCCGGCCGGAGACGCACTCGCGTTCCAGCGCGGCGTGATCCACGACTGGACCTCGCGCGGTGTTGATCAGCACCCCGCCGTCCGGCATCGCAGCCAGTAGCTCCGCCGACACCAGCCCCTCGGTCTCCGGCAGCAACGGCGCGTGCACACTCACGATGTCGCTGCCCGCGAACAGCTCCGGCAACTCGCACCACCGCGCCCCGAACTCCGCCGCCTCCGCGGGGCTCAGATACGGATCGTTCACCAGTACGTCGACGTCGAGGCTCCGGAGCCGCTCCAGCACCAATCGCCCGATCCGCGAGGCGCCGAGCACGCCGACCGTCGTACCGAGCGTGCCGAGAATCGGTGCCCCTGGCAACGGACGCTTCGTCCCGGAGGTCCGGTACCAGTCGCGATGCCGGAACGCCCGCTTCCCGGCCAGCACGATCGCCGCGAGCGTGAACTCGGCGACCGGGACCGCATTCGCCGCGGCCGCCGACGAAACCTCGATACCGCGCTCGAACACGACCGGATCCACGAACGTCTTGATCGTGCCGGCCGCATGCACGATCGCCCGCAGCTTCGGCGCCTCGTCGAGCACCTCGGCGGTGATCCGGGGACACCCCCACCCAGTCAGCAACACCTCAGCCGCAGCCAGCTCGTCCGCCACCTCCCCGAACGACCCCCGCAACCGCGGCACCCCACCAGCCTGTACGCCGAGGAGTTCGGTGGCTGTTGCGAGGCGGCTGCGGGTTGCTGGGGTGAGTACCTCCGACCAGGTCTCCGCGGGCATCGCCACGAGCGTGCGCAACCGCGGACTGGCGCCTCGGTCGGTTTCAGGTTTCGGCACGGATCACTCCTAGTAAACGGTTACTGAAAACCGTAGACAGGAAGCCTGATGAAGGTCAAGACAATCTTCCCGGGCGCTTGACAGCAAGGCGGTGAACGTTTCATCGTTACTGCCACCCGGGACAGCAAACGCTTACTACTACCAGGAGCCGCCTCATGCATCGCGTCAGCCGATCCTCCGGCCGCTCGCCGGACCGCGCCGCCTCGCGGGCCGCCCGCCAGGCGGCACGCCGGGTGCAGAGTGGGCCGAGTCTCGGGGCCAGGCTGCGGCGCGACCGCGTGATGCTGTTGCTGGTCCTGCCCGGCTTCCTGTTCTTCGTGGTGTTCCACTACGTGCCGCTGCTGGGGAACGTGATCGTCTTCCAGGACTACCAGCCGTACCTCGGCTTCAAGGACAGCCCGTGGGTCGGCCTCGGCAACTTCAGCGTGTTCGCCGAGCCGGACTTCTACCGCGCGCTGCTCAACACACTGAAGTTCGCCGTACTGCAGCTGGTTCTGTTCTTCCCCGCGCCGATCGGTCTCGCCCTGCTGCTGAACAGCATCATCAGCCCGAAGATCAAGCGGTTCGTGCAGAGCGTCGTGTACCTGCCGCACTTCATCGGCTGGGTGATCCTGATCTCGATCAGCCAGCAGCTGATCGGCGGCACCGGCCTGCTCCCGCAGTTCCTCGGCGAGCTCGGCCTGCCGCGGGTCGACCTGATGACCAGCTCCGGCTTCTTTCCGTGGCTCGTGACGCTGCAGCTGATCTGGAAGGACGCCGGCTGGGGCACGATCATCTACCTCGCCGCGCTGCTCAACATCGACACCGAGCACTACGAGGCCGCCGCGATCGACGGGGCGGACCGCTGGCGCCGGCTGTGGCACGTGACGCTTCCGGGCATCGTGCCGGTCACCTTGCTGCTGCTGATCCTCAACCTGGGCAGCATTCTCTCGGTCGGCTTCGAGCAGATCCTGCTGCAACGCGACGCGGTCGGCGCCGACGCGGCCGAGGTACTCGACACCTACGTCTACTTCCACGGCGTCCTCGACGGTCAGTGGGGTCCGGCCGCCGCCGTCGGCCTGGTCAAGGGCGTCATCGGCCTGGTCCTGATCCTCGGCGCCAACAAACTCGCCCACCGCCTCGGCCACGAAGGGATCTACTCCCGATGAAAACTTCGCAGCGGCCGCCCTGGATGGAGGCACCGACCAAGGCCGGGCTGGCGATCAAGGGCATGGTGATCGCGGTCGTCTGTCTGCTGGTGCTCTACCCGTTCGTGAACATCGTCGCGACCAGCCTGGCCGGCGAGTCCGAGATCACCCGGCGCGGCGGGATCATCCCGCTGTTCCCGAGCGAGCCGACGCTGGCGGCGTACAAGACGATCTTCGCCGGCGGTGTGGTGAGTCACGCGCTGCTGGTCAGCGCGGGGATCACGATCATCGGTACGGCGCTGAACCTGGTCGTCACGATCGCACTCGCGTACGGGCTCAGCCGTCCGATCGTCGGCGGGCGGTTCGTGTTGACATGCGTATTGTTCACCATGTTGTTCGGCGCGGGCATCATCCCGAACTTCCTGCTGATCAAGGCGCTCGGGCTCTACGACTCGTACGCGTCGCTGATCGTCCCGGGCCTGGTCAGCGCTTTCAACTTCCTGGTCCTGCGCAACTTCTTCCAGAACATCCCGGCCGAGCTGCTCGACAGCGCGCGGATCGACGGCGCCGGCGACCTCGCGATCCTGCTCCGGATCGTGCTGCCGCTGTCGAAGGCGGTCCTCGCGGTCGTCGCGCTCTTCTACGCCGTCGGCCACTGGAACGCGTTCTTCAACGCACTGCTCTACCTCAGCGACACCGGCAAGTGGCCGTTGCCGCTCGTCCTGCGCCTCTACGTCCTGCAGGGCCAACCGGTCGGCGGCGCCACCGAGTCACCCGGCGAGGCGGTGGCGTCGATCCAGGCCGTGCAGATGGCGGTCGTCGTCGTGGCGCTCGTCCCCATCCTCTGCGTCTACCCGTTCCTGCAGCGCTACTTCACCAAGGGCGTACTCACCGGCGCCATCAAGGGTTAGGAGAAAGACCGTGACCACCCCATCTCTCAGTCGCCGGAACTTCCTGCGCAGCGCCGTCGGCGTCGCCGTGATGAGCGCCACCGGCGTACCGACGCTGGTTGCCTGCAGCAACGGCGGTACGGCGGCCGGCCCCGCGCGGGCCTCCACCGTGACGCTCCCGACGTACGTCGCGTTCGAGGGGCCGAAGCCGGATCTGGCCGGAACCGCGGACGGCGTACCGCCCGGCTACCTGACCTATCCGAAGGACCTCGTCACTACCGTGAAGACGCCGCCGCTGGCGGGCGGCAAGGTGAGCGTGATGACCGACATCTTCGACCCACTGCCGCCGGCGAAGGACAAGAACACGGCCTGGCAGGCAGTCGAGAAGCAGCTCGGCGGAACCCTCGACCTGACCATCGTCCCGGACAGCGACTGGGCGACGAAGTTCCAGACGGTACTGGCGGCCAACGAACTGCCGGATCTTGTCCTGTTGTCGGATTCCACTCTTGTCAACAATCTACCGGCCTTCTTGTCGGCAAAGTGCACGGACCTCACGCCGTACCTGTCCGGTGACAAGGTCAAGGACTACCCGAACCTGGCCAACATCCCGCAGGTGATCTGGCAGGCGTGCGTGGTGCAGGACAAGATCTACGGGCTGCCGATCCCGCGCAGCATCACCGGCGGCGCGGGCTTCTACAACAAGCGGCTCTTCGACGCCGCCGGGATCGAGTACCCGGCCACCGCCGAGGACTTCCTGGCCGCGTGCAAGGAGCTGACCAAGCCGCAGCAGGGCCAGTGGGCGATCGTGAACTCGAAGGGCAACACGTTCTTCACGATGGTCCAGCAGATGTTCGGCGTGCCGAACGGCTGGAAGGACGACGGCGGCAAGCTGGTCCGCAGCTTCGAGACGCCGGAGTACAAGGCGGCGCTCGAGTTCGCCGTCGAGCTGGTCAAGGCCGGCGTCACCGTGCCGGGCTCCGACGGCATCGACGGCACCGCCCGGAAGAACGCGTTCCGCGCCGGCAAGGGCGCACTGGTGTACGACGGGTTCCCGGCGTACTCCGGCTACGTGAAGGACATGTCCCGGCTGGACCCGAAGAACGACCCGCGGGCGTTCGTGCCGATGGCGCCCAAGGGCGGCAAGGCGAACACCTGGTCGGACAACATCCTATTCGCCTACACCCTGATGAAGAAGGCCGACGAGAAGCGCGCCAAGGAGCTGCTGGCGGTGGCGAACTTCTTCGCCGCGCCGTTCGGCAGCACCGAGAACCTGCTGCTCACGTACGGCGTCGAGGGCGTCGACTTCACCCGCGACGCGAAGGGCAACCCGACGCTGACCAGCAAGGGCGAGGCGGAGATGACGGTGCCGTGGAAGTACATCACCGCGCCGCCGCAGACGCTCTACAACGCACAGTTCCCGACGTACGTCGAGCGCGCGCACGAGGACCTCACCAAGCTGATCGGCATGGTCGTCAAGGACCCGACCGCGTCGCTGATCTCGCCGACCAACGACAAGTCCGGCGGTGACATCGGGCAGGCGCTGACCGATGTCCGCAACGACGTGATCGCGGGGCGGAAGCCGATCAGCGCGTTCGACACCGCGGTCAAGAAGTGGGCCAAGGACGGCGGCGACAAGATCCGCGGCGAGTTCGAGTCGGCGCTCGGCGGTGCGAGCCCGCGATGAACTGGTTGACCGAGGCAAGGTTCGGGCTGTTCGTGCACTGGGGCATCTACGCGGCCGCCGCGCGGCACGAGTGGGTGAAGTCGTACGAACAGCTCACCGACGCCGACTACCAGCCGTACTTCGACCACTTCTCGCCGGACCTGTACGACCCGGTGCGCTGGGCGGACGACGCGTGGAACGCGGGCATGCGCTATCTGGTGATCACCACCAAGCACCACGACGGGTTCTGCCTGTGGGACTCCAAGCTCACCGACTACTCGGCGCCGAACACGCCGTGGGGCAAGGATCTGCTCGCGCCGATGGTCGACGCGTTCCGCGAGCGCGGGTTCAGGATCGGGCTGTACCACTCGCTGCTCGACTGGCACCACCCGGAGTTCCCGGTCGACCTGTACCACCCGCAGCGCAAGGACGTGGACTTCATCGACCGTACGGCGGACCGCGACGTCTCGAAGTACGCCGACTACCTGCACGGTCAGGTCCGCGAGTTGCTCACCGGGTACGGCACGATCGACGTGATGTGGTTCGACTTCTCGTACGCCGATCGCGGGTTCAACGCGAAAGGTCCGGACGAGTGGCGATCGTCCGAATTGTTGACAATGGTACGAGAGTTGCAGCCCGGGATCCTGGTCAACAATCGACTGGGCCTCGGATCGGGTGACTTCACCACGCCGGAGCAGGTGCAGCCGCCCGGGAACGAGGTGGCGGCCGGCGAAGGTACGCAGGTGCCGTGGGAGGCGTGCCACACGCTCAACGGCAGCTGGGGTTATCACCGCGACAACCACGACTGGAAGTCGCCGGCGTTGCTGATCCGGATGCTGGTCGACGCGGTCTCGAAGGGCGGCAACATGCTGCTCAACGTCGGCCCGAACGGACGCGGCGCGTGGGAGCCGCGCGCCCTCGACGTACTGTCCGGGATCGGTTCCTGGATGCGGCTGCACGAGCGCTCGATCCGCGACTGCGGGCCGAGCACGTACGTCCCGCCGGCGGACTGCCGCTACACGCAGAACGGCCGCCGCCTGTACCTGCACGTGTTCGCGTGGCCGATGGGTCATCTCCACCTGCCGGGCCTGGGCGACCGGGTCGAGTACGCGCAGTTCCTGCACGACGCGTCCGAGGTCAAGCGGGTACAGGTCGACCCGTCCGCACCCGGGCACACCTACCTGACCGGCCTCCCCGACAACACCCTGACCCTCAAACTCCCGAACCGCGCACCCGACGTCGACACCTGCGTCATCGAACTCTTCCTGAAGGACTGAGCCCACCGAGTACTGCGGCTCCCCTGAACGACGAAGGCACCCACCTCGACCCGGTGGGTGCCTTCGTCCTGTCCGAGTGTCCAACTGACCTGGTGAACTGCGGGGCCGTGAGACAGGTTCTGGTGGGCTCGCACCTGATATTGCCTGTCCGCCGCACCCGGAAGGTGTCGCTCCTCCCGGCAACCGGCAATGCCCGACGACCGGCCTGGGCACGCCGAGCCATGGCTGCCAAGATGCACGACTCGACCGGGCACCGGCGGCTGCTGTTCTACTGGCGGATCGTGGTGGGGTCGGTGGGCGGCGGGGTGAGGTGGAGGGCGGTGAGTTGGGCGGTTGCCTCGGCGTCGACGGGGACGCCCCAGGCGCGGAAGAAGTCGCTCAGATCGTGGCCGGCCGTACGGCTGCTGAGTACGACGAGGTTGCGCAGCCGGAGCACCTCGTCCGTGTAGTCGCTGGCGTACGGACGCTCCACCCGGACGAGCTTGTGCAGGTTCGGCCAGAAGGTGTCGCCGAACGCCAGGCGGAGCTGCTCGAACATGACCAGCTTCTCGTAGGGATCGAACGTGGTGCCGTAGTTGACGCCTGGGGAACGGAGCTTGCCGGGGGCGCTCTGCCAGGGCGTGAGGCCGGTCTTCGCGTCCGGTGCGTGCAGCCGCGGCTGCTGGCCGTACTTCGTGGCGAACACCGCGTTCACCGCGAGCGAGTAGACGTTGACCGTCACCTCGGTCAGCGAACTCGGCTTGTAGGTGATCTGCTGATGCTGGTGGCCGAGCTCGTGGTAAATGCCCCAGCCACGCGTCCGCAGCGCCGCGACGGTCAGCATCCGGTCCTGGATCGGCGGCGGGAACGACATGTGGCCGTGGGTCGCGTACGCCCCGACCCCGGTGATCGCGGACGGGTACCCGACGAAGTGGTACCGATGCGCGAGGCGGACGTGCTGCGGCGCGGATCCGTCGTACCCGCTGGTGGCGTCCTCGATCCGGATGATCTCCTCGTAGGTGGACAGCAGGTCGGTGTGGTTCTCGGTGCGGTACGTCAGAGCGGACGCACGCTCGACGGTGATCATCGCGTGCGGGCTGAGAAGTTCGACGTACGGCGTGAGGCGCTCGTCGAGCTGGCGCTGGAACTCGGCCTCACCGGTGCAGCCGAGGACGAAGTACGGCATCGGCTGAGCCTGCTCGCCGATGCTGACCTTCGCCTGGCCGGTGTCGCCGATCAGCTTGAGGTAGACGACGCCCCCGCCCGCGTCGGTGACGGTGTTGCGGCCGACCTGGAGCGGGTACGCCCGCGGTGACTTGAACTCCTTGCGCGCGTCGGCGTCGGGTGCGCCGATCACGAGCGTCGGCGCCAGGCTTCCGGCGTGGACGACCACGTTGAGGGCGGTGTCCGCGGGTAGGTAGTAGCCGGTGGAGCGGAGTTCGCTGGCGCTCAGCGAGTTCTGCGTACGGGCGAGTTCGGTCGTGCGCGCCGACGGCAGCGCGGGGATCGTGATCGTGCTGGTCTGGGCGTGCGCCAGACCCGGTACGGCGGCCAGCGCCACCCCGGCTCCGGCTACTTGAAGGACCCGTCGCCGGGTGAACTGCCCCGCGAGCTGAGGGCGGGCGTGCGGCATCATCGAACAACCTCCTGGTTGAACTTGCCAGCACCCGGCGACCCGGCCGGCGCTTGTCGCCGGCCCCGGTTGCTTGCGGAAACTCAGGTGAAGGAAACGGTGTGGGTGGCGCCCTTCGTACCGCCGACGGCGACGTCCAGCACCAACTGCTTGCCGGAAGCAACCACCGTGACGGCGGGATCCTGCGCGACCACGGCACCGACCCGCCGATCGATCGTCACGCGAACCGTGGTGACGGTGCGACTCGGATCAGCCACCGCGACTGTCGTCGTCCGGCCGTCCTTGCCGACCACTACGGACGCCGGACCGTCACAGGCGATCTCGGCGACCGCACCGGCCGCCCAGAAGTTCGCCAGGACCAGGTTCTCGCGGTGCGACCGGATCGCTTGAACAATCGGATTGTTGACAAGGATCGTCATCCCCGGATCGGCGGCGCGCTCGGCCGTCTGCCGGCTGGTCGCATTAGGTAGCACGACATATGCGTAGTCGCCGGTCGCCGTCCCGTGCTCGAGGACGAGCTTCGCGTAGCGGCGGGTGTACGGCGTGTTCGAGCCGGCCGTGTCGTTGCCGTTGTTGATCTCCGCCCAAGACCCGGTCCGATCCTCACGCTCCACACGGAGGCGGCCACCGGCCGGGAAGACGTAGCCGGCGACGCCGTCCAGATGCGCCCAGCAGGGATCCTCGTGCGTGCCGTCCGTGGCGGGGCGCCCGTCCAGCGCGAGCGCGGCCGTCCCGTTCTCGTGGAGATTCCGATTGTCGACAATCGTCTCGACCGGGTAGCCGTCGGTCCCGGCGATTCCGGCGCCGAGGGCAACGACCGAGTCGCGGAGGCAGAACCAGGACTTCCTGGCCTGCAAGGTCTTGTCGTGATTGATCAGGTGCATGCCGACCGCGCCGGCGACGTTCTTGTACGACGCTCCACCGACCCAGTCGGCGTACGCCGCGACCGTGCCGGTGCCGCTCCCGGAGCCACCGGGCTGGCGCGGTTGCGTGCTGACCGTCGTACCGGGCATCCGTTGCGCGTCGACCGTCGGCCAGTACGCGTCGTCGAACTGGGACTGATCCCCGTTGTACAGGTAGGTCATGCCGTCGCCGACGTACCAGCCGCGGAGGTTCTCGCCGTTGCCCCACTCGTAGCGGGCCATCCGCTTCGACGACATCGCGATCGCGAACGTCCAGCCCGGGCGGCGGTGCACGACGCGGTCCTGGTTGTAGAACTGGTAGTGCCGCGGGAGCGCCGGCGCCGGTACGACGCCGGTATCGGCGAGCAGCGCCTTCGCGCGGGAGATCTCCGGGATCGACGCGCCCGGGAGGTAGTCGTCGAGACGATCGCGGGTGATCCAGCCCTTCGCGAGCGCCTTGTACCGCGAGGCGTACGGCTCCGCGACGCCGCTCGCGAGGAGCAGGACCGTCGACGTCGTACCGTGCCCGTTGCGGTGGTCGCCGGCGCGTTCGCGGGAGATCGCGCGGCCGGAGACACAGTCCATCATCAGACCGTCGACGATGAACGGCGCGAAGCTCGCGTCGACCGCGTCCAGGAGGACGGCGCGGTTCGGGTCGGCGATCTCCCAGGTGGAGCCGCCGAGCAGGGCGATCAGGTTCGCGACACCGCCGAGCGCCACGTTGCCGTACGTCCCGACGTACGCGAGGTTGCCGTGCTGGACGAACGAGCCGTCGCGGTAGAAGCCGTCGCCGCTCGTGACGTAGGTGAAGACGCTGTTCTTACCGGACTCGGCGACATCGCTGAGGGCGTCGCGGGCTGTCGACAATTTGACGGTCGACTTTCCGACGATGCCGCGGAGCGCGACGATCAGCGCCTTGTCGACACGGTTGGCGCCGGTCTCGCGGAGCGTCGGCGAGTTGGTCCGCCGGTTCGGGTCCGGGACGAACCGGTCGACGGCCGTCAGGTACTTGGCGATCTGCTCGGCGGACAGGACGTCGTACGCGAGCACGCAGATGTCGAGCAGCGCCCGCGGCGTACCGATCTCCCAGAACCACCAGTTCCCGGTCTCTTTGAGCGTCTCGTTGTAGGAGGTGGCGTTCAGGAAGTCGAGCCCGCCACTCAGCAACTCCGCCGCGGTCGTGTCCAACTGCGTCCCTCGCGTGGCGCGGGCCAGCGCGATTGTTTTCAGGCGCGTGTAGCTGATCGAGAAGTTCCCGCTCGACGGGCTCAGCGGCAGGTCCGACCAGAGCATGGTCCGGTCCGCCGAGGTGATCATCCTGTCGAGGTACTGCTGCGCCTGTGAGCCCAGGGCGGCGAGCGCCCCGGCGTACGCCGGATCGGTCGCGTCGATCGCCCCGCCGGTGTTGAGCTCGGCCCACCGCGCGCGGAGTACGTCGTACTCGTCTTCCGCGAACGCGCGGGTGGGCAGCCCGAGCGTGCTGAGCGCACCGGCGGCAAGGCCGGCCTGAAGCAACAGCCGACGACGGATGAAGGGCGGCATCGCGGACTCCTCAGGGCGGTAGTAAACGCTTACCGCCAAGCCTGCCGTCTGCTCGTAACAGTCGTCAACAGCTGACTGTGATCAGTTCTGATCACTTCACGGGAGCAGGTCCCGGACCACCGCATCGGCCAGCAACCGCCCCCGATCGGTCAGCACAAGCCGCCCCGCCCCCGACCCGCGATCGCCAATCCCGCCGCCGTCGACCCCATCGGCCCCATCGGCGCCGTTGTCCGCGATCAGCGCGAGGCCGTCGGCGACCACCTGGTCCGCGGCGGTCCGGCCGGCCTCGTCCAGGACCTCGAGAGGCAGTCCCGCCGACAACCGCACCTCGAGCAGCACTCGCTCGACGCGCCGGGTCTCCTCGTCGAGGGTCTCCCGCGCGTGCGCCGGGCTCTCGCCGGCGTTGATGCGTTCGGCGTACGCGGTCGGATGCTTGACGTTCCACCAGCGCACCCCGCCGACATGGCTGTGCGCGCCCGGCCCGATGCCCCACCAGGTGTCGCCGCGCCAGTACAGCTCGTTGTGCCGGCAGCGCGCCGCCGTACTGCGGGCCCAGTTGGACACCTCGTACCACCGCAGCCCTTGGGCCGACAGCAGTTCGTCGGCCAGCACGTACTTGTCTGCCAGGTCGTCGTCGTCCGGCATCGGCAGCTCACCGCGCCGGATCCGCCGCGCGAGCTGCGTACCGTCCTCGATGATCAACGCGTACGCGCTGACATGGTCCGGCTGAGCCGACAACGCCGACTCCAGCGACGCCCGCCAGTCGTCGAGCGACTCCCCCGGCGTCCCGTAGATGAGGTCCAGGTTCACGTGCTCGAACCCGGCCGCGGTCGCTTCCTTCACCGCCTGCAACGCGCGGCCCGGCGTGTGCTGCCGGTCGAGGATCCGCAGTACGTGCGAGGACGCGCTCTGCATCCCGAAACTCACCCGGGTGAAGCCGGCTTCCAGCAACGCCTCGAGGTATGCCGGGTCGACCGACTCCGGGTTCGCCTCGGTCGTCACCTCCGCGCCCGGCGCGAGACCGAACTCGTCCCGCACCGCGGCCAGCATCTTCCCCAGATCGGCGGCCGGCAGCAGGGTCGGCGTACCGCCCCCGAAGAACACCGTGTCGACCGGCCGGTCCAGATCACCCAGAACCCGCCGCGCCATCCGGACCTCGTCGACCGCGGTCCCGGCGTACGACGCCTGCGAACCGCCGCCGCCCAACTCGCGCGCGGTGTAGGTGTTGAAGTCGCAGTACCCGCACCGCGACGCGCAGAACGGCACATGCAGGTAGAAACCCAACGGCCGACCGGCAGCCTCCCGGACAGCACCATCCGGCAACGCCCCGTCCCGGGGCGCAACCTCCCCCTCGGGCAATGTCGACGGCACACCCCCATCGTACGGACCACACGCGGCGCCTAAGGACAGGTATTCCTCTGCCGCGGCCGCGCCCGCCACGCTCAGCCCGACCGCGAGCGACCCCCATCGGCCGACCACCTCCTGTCGTCAGGCCACCTGGGGTCGTTTCTTGATCGGATCGCCGAGCGGCAGTGGTAGCGGAGTGTGCGGGGACGGTTACATTCGGCTCATGGAGACCGAGGCTCAGCCCGTCGGACGTGCCACCCGGAACGCGGTCGTGGTCGCGATCATGCTCGGAATGCTGCTCGCGGCCCTCGATCAGACGATCGTGGCGACCGCGCTGCCGACCATCGTGAGCGACCTCGGCGGCGCCAACCACCTGTCCTGGGTGGTCACGTCGTACCTGCTCGCCGAGACGATCATGACCGCGCTGATCGGGAAGTTCGGCGACCTGTACGGGCGCAAGCCGATGTTCCTGCTCAGCGTCGTGCTGTTCCTGGCCGGCTCCGCGCTCTGCGGGATGGCGGACTCGATGCTGTGGCTGGTCGGCTCCCGCGCGATCCAGGGGCTCGGCGCCGGCGGGCTGATGGTGACCGCGATGGCGGTGATCGCGGACGTCGTACCGCTCAGCGAGCGCGGCCGGTACCAGGGCGTGATGGGCTCCGTGTTCGGCGTCTCCACGGTCGCGGGACCGCTGCTCGGCGGGCTGTTCGTCGACCACCTGAGCTGGCGGTGGGCGTTCTACGTCAACCTGCCGCTCGGCATCCTGGTCCTGATCGTTGCCTCGATCACCCTTCCTTCGGTGAAGGCCGCGGTCGGGCCGAAGATCGACTACCTCGGCATCCTGTTCATCGGTCTCGCCGCGACCGGGCTGACGCTGGTGACGACGTGGGGCGGCAACGAGTACGCGTGGACGTCGACGGTGATCATCGCGATGGCGGCCGGATCCGTGGTCGCGCTGGTGCTCTTCGTCCTGGCGGAGCGGCGGGCGGCGGAACCGTTGCTGCCGTTGCGGTTGTTCCGGTCCGGCGTGTTCACGGTGTGCTCGATCATGAGCTTCATCATCGGGTTCGCGATGCTCGGCGGGGTCACGTATCTGCCGACGTACCTGCAGTTCGTCCACGGCGCCTCGGCGACGGAGTCCGGTCTGCAGATGCTCCCGCTGGTACTGGGACTGCTGGTCGCGTCGGTCGGCGTCGGCCAGGTGATCAGCAAGACCGGGCGGTACCGGCTGTTCCCGATCGTCGGCACCGTGCTGATCGGCGTCGGGCTCTTCTTACTGTCTTTGCTGGACAATCAGACGTCGTACGTCGAGACCGCCGGGTTCATGATCGTGCTCGGACTCGGCGTCGGGCTGTGCATGCCGGTGCCGACGGTCGTCGTGCAGAGTACGGTCGACTACTCGGACCTCGGTGTCGCGACCTCCGGCGTGAGTTTCCTGCGGACGATGGGCAGTTCCTTCGGGGTCGCGGTCTTCGGCTCGATCTACGCACATCAGTTGCCGGAGAAGCTCGGTGCCGCCGCTCAGGCCGCGCAGGTCGATCCTCGTCTGGCGTCGACGGTGGAAGGCGTCCGTGGGTTGCCCGATGCGGCGCGTTCCGTCATCACCGCGGCGTACGCCGACTCGCTCCATGTCGTGTTCCTCTGGGCGGTTCCGGTCGCCGGTCTGGGTTTCCTGACTGCCCTGCTGCTGAAGGAGGTTCCGCTCCGCGACACCGCGCGAATGGCGGCCTCGGACGTCGGCGAGAACTTCGCGGCGCCGGCGTCGTTCGACTCCGAACGCGAACTGCAGAAGCTCGCCGCCCTCGTCGTACAGCACCACAAACGCAACCCCGCGCCCGAGGTCCTGGCCGAGTCCGGGATCCCGCTCAGCCACGCTCAGGCCTGGATGATCATGCGGGTGTTCCGCGGCGGCGCCGAGTCCGGCTCGGCCACCCTCGCCGAGATCACCGGTGAGCTCCGCATGCCGCCTGGTGTGCTGGAGCCACTCGCCACCCAGTTGGTTGCCGACGGCTACTTGTCCGAGACCCTCGGCCACTACCGCTTCACGAGCCTCGGGCTGGAGATGTTCCAGCGCTTCGTCGGCGCGTTCCGGATCTGGATGCTCGACAGGCTTACCGACTGGGACCCCGAGAACTCCGAGGCCTTCTCCCAGGCCGTCGACCGGATCGCCGAACAGATGATCGACCAGGGTCAGTCCCTCACCACCGGCAAACACGCCGCCGCCCTCACCACCACCGGGTGACCAACCGCTTAAGACTGCTGGGTCCACAGGCGCCTCGGAGGGTAGCCGTCGGGCCGGTCGGCGACCAGGTTGACGCCGCCGGTTCCCGTGGCGGCCCTGAGTCGCAGGCGATTGGACTTCATGGTGTAGGTGAGGGGCACACGGAGGGCTTCCAGGAAGTCTTGTTCCATGGCCGCGGCTCGGCCGCTGGGGTTGGTCGGGGTGATGCTGAGGTGCGTGAAGGTGAGCGTGTCGTCGGCTCGGGCAACAGTTGCGGCGTAGGCGCTGCTGCCGGTTGAGCCGCTGGCCAGGGTTCCGTTGAGGACGAGAGTTGCGGGAACGGCGCTGCCGTAGTACCCGAAGTGGCCCGTGTCGCGGAGGATCGCCTCGACGGTCCACAGGGTGCCGTCGAGTGGAGGGTCGGGTTCGGCGAGGCGGATGTCCAGCAGGACGAACGTCGTACGGCCGTTGGTCAGAGTGAAGGTGTCGCCGTCCACGGTCCACTCCGGCTCGTGGACCAGGAATCCGAAGAACCAGTCGTCCTGAGTCGAGAACTCCGGACCGCAGTTCATCTGGGTCTGGATCGGGCCACTCGCGAACCGCAGCACGCCGTCCTCAATGATCTCGCTGCTGTCGAACCGCAGTACGCCGTCGTCGAGCATGATCCCGCCGCTGAGCGAGTTACACCCGGCCCGTGCGATCAGTACGCCGTCCTTCCGAATCTGCACCCTGATCCGCGTCCCCGGTACCACCGCCCGCTCCACACCGTCGTCCTGCACCGACACGGACAGGTACGTCTTCCCGATCGGCGACCCTTCCCCACCGATCAGCGGCCCGTACACCACCGTCATCTCGCTCCCCCTTCCGCTCCGGATCATCCCGCCGATCGTGACGCTGCACCAGACTTGCGCCCGCGCCGCCCGGCTCTGCGAACACCCCACGGTGTCTGGGAACAAGCTATTTCCTGTCCCCAGACACCATTGGTTGTTCCCAGACCCCGCGCCCGGCCACCGCGCCCGGCCACTGGGCTCGCGGCGGCGCGTATGCTCGCGCGCATGCTGAGTGATGGGGTGCGGACGATCACCGCTGGTGGGGTTGAGCATTGGGTGCGGGTGGCTGGGGCGGCGAACGACGGGGTGCCGTTGGTGCTCGTGCACGGCGGTCCCGGTGAGAGTTCGTACTCGATCGAGCAGTCGGTCGGGGACGAGGTCGCGAAGCTGGCCCCGGTCGTGTTCTACGACCAGCGCGGGTGCGGGCGATCGGCGCGTCCGGCCGATCCGTCGACGTACACGATGGAGCGGCTGGTCGCGGATCTCGACGAGTTGCGTACGGCGCTGGGCGTCGAGCGGATCGTGCCGTGGGGCGCGTCGTTCGGGTGCCTGCCGGCCGCCGAGTACGCCGTTGCTCATAGCAACCATGTGGAGGCGCTGATCCTGCACGCGCCGCCGATCACCGATCCGCTGCACCCGGGGCTGTGGACGATGCGGCCGGGTGCCGTCGACGTGTTCCTCACGCCGGACGAGCGGACGGCGCTCCGTACGCAGCTCGACGACGTCACGGAGCCGATCGAACGTACGGTCGCCGCGCTCGGGGCGATCGCGGGCAGCGCCAACGCTGCCCGGTTCTTCTATCACGACACCGCGAACATCCCGCCCGACGACGACAACGCGCCCGAGTCCAACCTGGAGATGGCGATGGCGCTGGTCGGCAACGAACGCGTGGAGCTCGCCGACGACCTGGCCGCCCTCGACGTACCGGTCCTGATCCTCGCCGGCCTCTGGGACCGCCACGTCGGCTTCGACATGCCCCGCGACCTCGCGACCCGGCTGCCACGGGCGACCCTCGAGATCTTCGACCGTTCGGCGCACTCGATCCACGACGAACAGCCCGGCGAGTACGTCGAGGCGATCCGCAGGTTCCTCGCCGGGACCGTTGACCTCGCTGCGCGCGACCGACAGGTGCTCCGATGAGCCTCTTCGCCGCTGTCGAGTACCCAGGCCGCGGTCTCGCGATCGGCCGCGACGTGGACGGCGTCCCGTTCTTCGCGTACTGGCTGACCGGCCGCTCCCCCGCCTCCCAGGCCCGCGAACTCGTCGTGCACGACCGCGAGATCATCGTCCGCGACACCTCCGGCGGCCCGCTCGACGACCTGCGCCACTACACGGCGGCCACCCGCGGAGACGACTGGGTCATCGTCGGCAACGGCACCCAGGTCGCCGAACTCACCGCCACCCGCGAGCACCAACCCGACCTCCAGCTCGCGCTGCGACAACTCACCTACGAACCCGACCCACCCATCCGCACGCCCCGCATCACCGCGACCGCCACACTCAACGGCCCGGACCTGACCGAGGTCATGATCGGGTCAGCCCGCGCGAACGACGCCGCGCCCGAACTCACCGAACATCCGTCGCTCTACGCGGCCCGCATCGCGCTGGGTACAGCACTCACCACGACGACCTACGCCGGCACAGCAGAACACGTCATCACCAACGGCGTCCCGAGAACCGTCGCGATCCCCGCCAACTGGTCCTCGCTGACCGACGAGATCTGGCAGTCGTTGCAACCTGCTCTCCGCGTCGCCGCGATCACAATCCGCCTGGACACCACCAACTTCACCGACGCGATCCTGCAATCCCGATAGGTACTCCACCGGAGATCACCTGCCGCTCCCCCACGCGCGCCCGCCGGCACGCGAGGGGAGAGGTGGCCGGGAGACTTCTGTTACTCGTACATCTTGTCGAGTACGTCGGCGTACTGGGTTTCTACGTGTTTGCGTTTGAGTTTGAGGCTGGGGGTCATTTCGCCGGATTCGACGGTGAGGTCGCGGTCGAGGATGGTGAACTTCTTGATGGTTTCCCAGCGGTTGAGGCCGGCGTTGAGTTCGTCGACGTAGCCCTGGACCATGGCGTGCGCGGCGTCGGACGTGACGATCTCGGCGTACGGCTTGCCGGCCAGGCCGTTCGCGGCCGCCCAGCCCTCGATCGAATCGGGGTCGAGGGTGACGAGGGCGGAGACGAAGTTACGCAGGTTGCCGTGCACGATGAACTGGCTCGCGTACGGGCAGATCGTCTTGAAGCGGCCCTCGATCACCTGCGGCGCGACGTACTTGCCGCCGGAGGTCTTGAACAGGTCCTTCTTGCGGTCGGTGATGAACAGGTACTCGTCCTCGAAGTGCCCGATGTCGCCGGTGTGGAACCAGCCGTCGGCGCCGAGCACCTCGGCGGTCTGCTCGGGCTGGTTGTGGTACCCGCTCATGACGCCGTCGCCCTTGATCAGGATCTCCCCGTCCTCGGCGATCTTGAACTGCGTCCCGGGGAACGCCGGCCCGACGCTTCCGAGCCGGTACTGCGTCGGCCGGTTCAGCGTCGATCCCGCCGAGGTCTCCGACAAACCGTACCCCTCGAGGATCAGCAGCCCCGCGGCGTGGAACCACTCCGCCAACGACTTGTCGAGCGCGGCCGACCCGGACACGAAGAACCGGATCCGGCCACCGAAGCGGGCCCGGATCTTCGACAGCACGAGCCGATCGGCGGCCGCGTACTGCGCGCCCAGCAACCCGCCCGGCTCCTTGCCGGCCTGCCGCAGCGCCGAAACCTTGGCACCGACCCCGAACGCCCAGTCGAACAGCTTGGCCTTCGCCCCGCCCTCGGACTGGATCATCGTCACGATCCGCCCGTGGGCCTTCTCGAAGATCCGCGGCGCCGCGGCCATGAACGTCGGTTGTACGACAGCCGCATTGTCGACAATCTTGTCGATCCGCCCGTCGACCGCGGTGGCGAACCCGAGCTGGAACTGGACGGCGAGCAGCACCTGGCCGAACACGTGCGACAACGGCAGCCACAGGAACTGCAGGTCGTCCGGTGACAGCACCTGCATCCCCTCGACCGCGGCGCCCTCGTACGTCCACACCGAGTGCGGCAGCCGCACTCCCTTCGGGCGTCCCGTCGTACCGGACGTGTAGATCAACGTGCACAGGTCGTCCGGCGTAATGCCTGCAATCCGATCGTCGACAATCGACGGGTGCTCGGCCAGGTAGGCGTCACCGAGCGCGTCGAGTTCGCCCAGGCCGATCACCCAGTCCCCATCGCTCTCGAGAGGCGTACCGTCCAGCAGCACGACCTTGCGCAGCGACGGTGTCTCGTTCCGGTGCTCGCGGAGCTTGTCCACCTGCCCGGCGTCCTCGGCGAACACCACCTGGACGTCGGCATCGGCCACGATGAACGCCACGTCGGACGAGATCGTCGACGGGTAGATCGTGGTGGTCGCGGCGGCGGCCAGCACTGCGGCCAGGTAGCACTCGATCCACTCGATCCGGGTGCTGGACGCGACGGCGACCCGCTGCTCAGGCTCCACGCCGAGCGCGATCAGGCCGGCGGCGCGCCGGCGGGTCAACGCCTCGGTCTCGCGCCAGGTCACCGACTTCCATTGGTCGGCGCGCGGGAACCGGAACGCCTCCCGTTCAGGGGTCGCCGCCACCCGGTCCAGGAACATCTGGGCCATGGTGTCCTTGCGGTTGCTGAGAAGCGCGAGCTGGCCGGAATCGGCGACAGGCTTCATAACTGGCCTCCATCGGGGGTCAAGTAACCGGAGGGTAATCGCTGGGGCCTATGCCTGACCATGGCACTCGCTTGCCCACCTGCACCTTCTCCATTACGTTTCCGCAACATGCGCATACGGTCGGTGGCTCTGGCCTCACTATCCGTTCTACTCCTCTGTTTCGGCGCTCCGGCCCACGCGGTGACCCCGCCGGCGGAGTTCGGGTCGGACTACGACGACCCGCGGACGCCCGCGCCGAAGGTCGCCGTACCGGACACCAGGCACTGCGAGGTGCAGATCGTCCGGAACCAGTTCCGCAACTTCGACCCGTACCAGGCGACGTACACGCCCCCGGCCGCGTGCCAGGGTCCGTGGGCCAAGGTCGTGCTGCGGATGCACGGCGAGGTGAAGGGCGTGCAGTACGACCGCCTCGGGCACATCACGATCGGCGGCGTCGGCGTCTTCCGGACGTCGACCCCGGAACCGAGCACCGACGGTATCGCCTGGGACGTCGAGAAGGACGTCACGTCGTACAGCCCGCTCCTGCGGACGTCGCAACCCGTCGTCATGGAGCTCGGCAACGTCGTCAACGACACGTACACCGGCGTGCTCGACATCACGGTGACGCTCGACTTCTACACCACCGACCGCCACACCCCGGCTGCCCGGACCGCCAACGACGTACTCCCGCTGCAGAACCAGACGCGTGAGAACTCGGACCTGATCGGTACGGCGACCTTGCCGCGCAACACGACCCGCCTGCTCGGCGAGGTCTACGTCACCGGATCAGGCGGCGGCTGCGAGGAGTTCTGGGACACGTCCGCGCCGGCCGAGACCGGGTACTCCTGCCCGGACGGATCGCCGTACCGTGAGGTCGACGTCAGCATCGACGGCAAACTCGCCGGGATCGCGCTGCCGTACCCGTACATCTACACGGGCGGCTGGTCGAACCCGTACTCGTGGCGCCCGTCCCCCGCACCGCGCGCGTTCGATATCAAGCCGTTGACGTACGACCTCACGCCGTTCGCCGGACTGCTCACCGACGGCAAGCCGCACGAGTTCCGCGTGCACGTCGACGGCGTACCGGCCGGCCAATCGGGCTGGTTCACCGTCCCGAACCTGCACGTCTGGACCGACGCCCACCGTGCGCAAACGACCGGCAAACTCACGTCGTACGCCGTCAGCCCGCTGGCCAAGACCGATGACGTGACCGGCGCACCGAACGCGGCGGGATCCGTCAACACCAAGGCATCTCGCACGCTGACGATCAGCGGGTACGTCGACACTTCAAAGGGCCGTGTCCGGACGAGCGTCCAACGCGCGCTGAGCAACGTCTCCAAGCACACTTGGGACGCCGGCGAGTCCCGCGCGCGCTGGACGCGAACTGGCGCGACACCGCGACGACGATCAGCAACGGCCGCGTCGACCGCACCGACCTCGACTACGGCAAGAACGGCGTACTCACCTTCTTGCCCAACGCAACGACCCCCGGCGGGTACGACGTCGTCACGGACCTGAAGATCCACGACACGATCCGCACCCCGGCGCGGACCAGCACCGAGACGTACGACGGTCGCGCGTCCTGGATCTACGGCGTACCGCGGGACCAACGGCACCCGACCGGGACCCAAACCGTCCGCTTCCGCGCGCTCGGTCACGGCTGCTACGACCACACCTTGACCGCGGTGAACGGCGTGTACACGAAGGACTTCTACCGCTGCTGAGCGAGACAGTTGCGGACTGTCTCCGCATCCGGATGGTCGAGCGCGTCCAGGATCTCCAGGGCCGCTGCGTAACTGGCGCGTGCGCCGTCACCGCGGCCGGCCCGGTCCTGGACGCGAGCCATCGCCATCAGGCAGTCCGCGGTGTCGAGCCGCCGGCCGAGCGCCCGCAGTACATCGACGGCGACCGTGTACAGGGCGATCGCCTCGTCGAACCGCCCGAGGCCGGCGAGCGCGTAGCCGCTGGTGTCGCTGGCCACCGCACGACCGAACTCGGAGTCCGACTCGGTGTACAGCTTCAGGGACTGCTGGGCGTAGTCCAGCCCAGCCTGGTACTCACCGAGCTCGGAGTGGTACCACCCGAGATTGTTGAGGGCGTTGGCCCGCGCGTCGACATGTCCGGTGCGCTCGTAGATCCGCAGCGCCCGCTGGGTGTGCTCGATCGCCCGCCGATGGTCCCCGATCCGCGTGTACACCCGCCCCAGCCCGAGTGATCCGTGCGCGATGGCCGCCTCGTCGTCGAGCTCCTCCGCGATGCCGAGCGCGAGCTCGTGCTGCCGGATCGCCTCGTCCCACTCGCGCATCGCCATGTGCCCGCGGGCCAGGTCGCGGCGCGTGTGCGCCTGCTTGGTGAGATCGCCGAGCCGTACCGCGGCCTCGAGCGCCAACTGTTGCGCCTGCGGGTACCCGGACCGGCCGCGGAAGTCGAGATAGTCCGCGATCGTCCATACACAAAGCCACAGCGCCGCATCGGCACGCCCGGCCGCGGCCCGCAGTACGGCGAGATTGTTCGGCTGCTCCGCATCGAACCAGGCGAACGCCTCGTCGCGGGTCGTCGGCGCGACCACCTCGACGTCCGCGGGAAGCTCCGGCAGCTCGACCCGGACCCTGCTGGGCGCCAGCAGGACCGCGGCCGCGAACCCGGTGTGGACGAGGTAGCCGAGCAGCCGCTCGAAGGCCGCGTCCGCTTCGGCGGGCTCGCACAGCTCCTGCCCGTAGGCGCGCAGGAGGTCGTGCAGCACCCATCGATCCGGCTCGATCTCGATCAGCTGATGGTTCGCCACCAGCTCCGCGGCCATCCGCCGCGCCGCACGGATCGGTACGCCGGCCAGCGCGGCCGCCGCTCCGGGCGTGATCTCGGTGCCGGGATGCTGCGCGACCAGCCGGAACATCCGCGCCAGCTCCGGTCGCAACTGCCGGTACGACCAGGAGAAGATCGTCCGTACGCCGACACCGTCCGCGGTCGACAACGCGTCGAGCGGACTCTCACCGAGCGCCCGGACGAACGACGCCAGCGACCGCCGGGGGCGCAGCGCGATCTGCGCCGCGAGCAACGAGAGGGCCAGCGGCAGACCGGCACAACGTTCGACCAGCGCGTCGACGCTCGCCGGATCCGACCCGAACCGCTCCGCACCGATCCTTGCCGCCAGCAACTGCTTCGACTGCGGCGGGTCGAACACGTCCAGCCGGATCGGCTCCGCCTGTTCCGTCGCCACCAGACCGGCGAGCTCGTTGCGGCTGGTGACGACGGTGCAGCATCCGGATCCGGTCGTCGCGAGTGGGCGGACCTGATCGGCGGAGCGCGCGTTGTCGAGGACGACCAGGACGGCCCGTTCGGCCAGCAGGCTGCGGTACAGCGCGATCTGTGCCTCGGCGTTCGCCGGCAGCCGATCGGGCGGCGTCCCGAGTGCGACCAGGAAGCGCGAGAGGATCGCTTGCGGGTCGGCCGGTTCCGCGACGGGCGAGAAGCCGAGCAGGTCGGCGTACAGGATGCCGTCGGGGAAACGGTCCTCGACCCGACGGGCCCAGTGGACCGCGAGCGAGGTCTTGCCGATGCCGGCCGCGCCGATGACCAGGCCGAGGTTCGCGGTCGGGAGCAGTTCGTCGAGGCGCCGGAGGTCGTCGGTGCGGCCGGCGAAGGCGGGAATGGTGGCGGGAAGCTGATGCGGTACGACGCCCGTTGCGGTGCCCGTGCCCGTTGCCGTGCCCGTTGCGGTGAGGAGTTCGGTGTGCAGGGTTCTGAGTTCGGGGCCGGGGTCGGCGCCGAGAAGCTCGCGCAGCCGGTCGGCGACATCGCCGTACGTGGCCAGAGCAAGCGCCGTGCGGCCGGAGGCTTGATGGGCGCGGATCAGCTGCGCCCAGAAGCGTTCACGGGTCGGGTGGCGCTCGGCGAGTTCGGTCAGTTCGGGGACGAGGTCGGCGGACTCACCGGCGGCGAGGCGCGCGTCGACGTACAGCTCCTGCGCCTGGAGGTGCTCCTCGTCGAGCCGGGGGATCAGGTCACGGGCGTTCAGGCCCGCGAGCGGCTCGCCGCGCCACAGTGCCAGGGCAGCGGCGAGGGGCTCGATCCGGTCGGCGGGATCGGTGAGCGCGGCGGCGCTGCGGACCAGGGACCGGAACACCTCGACGTCGACCTGCGCGGGATCGACGCGGAGCGAGTAACCGCCCGCGTCCGTGCGGACCATGGTTCTGCCGGTGTCACCCAGCGCGGTGCGCAGCCGGGAGACATAGATCTGCAGCGCCGAGCGCGGGTTGCCCGGTAGCTCGTCCTCGTTCCACAACAGCTCGACGAGGTCGTCGATCGGCGTCGTCCGATTGACCCGCAGGACGAGCGCAGCCAGCAGCGCCGCAACCCGGCGCGACGGCAACGGTACGACGTCGCCGTCGGCCGTCCTGACCTCCACGGCCCCCAGCACCCGGAACTCCAGCCCGGCCACCTCCCTCGCCAGAGCCCTCAACCCTAGGGCATGTCTCCCTGTCCCGCAGTAGGCGTGGGACCGGGAGACATGCCCTAGGGCACGGGAGGTCAGCGTGCAGCGAGGAGTTCGGCGATCTGGACCGCGTTCAGGGCGGCGCCCTTGCGCAGGTTGTCGTTCGAGACGAACAGGATCAGTCCGCGGTTACCCGGGACGGACTGGTCCTGGCGGATACGGCCGACGTACGACGGGTCCTGACCGGCCGCGAGCAGCGGGGTCGGGAGGTCCGTGACGGCGACGCCCGGCGCGGCGCCCAGGAGCTCGGTCGCCTGCTCCGGAGTGATCGACTCGGCGAACTCGGCGTGGATGCTGAGCGAGTGGCCGGTGAAGACCGGCACCCGGACGCAGGTGCCGGCGACCGGAAGGTCCGGGAGGTGCAGGATCTTGCGGCTCTCGTTGCGGAGCTTCTGCTCCTCGTCGGTCTCACCGGTCCCGTCGGCAACGATCGACCCGGCCAGCGGGAGCACGTTGAACGCGATCGGCCCGGCGTACACCTTGGGCTCCGGCAGCGTGATGCCGTCGGTGCCGCGGGCCAGCGCGCCGCCGGTCTGCACCAGCTCACGCGCCTGGTCCTCGAGCTCGCTCACGCCGACGCCGCCGGAGCCCGAGACGGCCTGGTAGGTCGAGACGACGAGGCGAGTCAGGCCGGCCGCGCGGTGCAGCGGGGCCAGCACCGGCATCGCGGCCATGGTCGTGCAGTTCGGGTTGGCGACGATGCCCTTCGGGATCGTGGCGAGGTCCTCGGGGTTCACCTCGGACACCACCAGCGGTACGTCCGGGTCCATCCGCCAGCCGGACGAGTTGTCGACGACGACCGCACCGGCCGCCGCGACCTTCGGAGCGAGCTCCTTCGACGCCGTCTTGCCGTTGGAGAACAAGGCGAGCTCGAGCCCGGAGAAGTCCGCCGTCGCCGAGTCCTCGACGACAACCTCCCGGTCCCCGAACGCCAGCTTCTTCCCCGCCGACCGCGCCGAGGCGAAGAACCGCACCTCGTCCACCGGGAAGCTGCGCTCAACCAGCAACTCCCGCATCACGCCGCCGACCTGACCCGTCGCACCGAACACACCTACTCGCATGAGTCAGACCCTAGTAGGTCCACACCACACCCGCCCGCCCGTTTCACCATCCGGCGCCCCGCCCAGACCCGCATTTCGTGGGTTGGCGTCCGCGATGCTGGGTTTGCGCCCGGGATCCTGGACGCAAACCCAGCATCTGGTGGGTATACCCACGAAAGGGGATCAATCGAAGCCGGTGAGTTGTCCGTGTGCGGGGCGGGGTGCGGATGGGGTTGGGGTGTGGGGGTTGGGTGTGCCGGTCAGAGGTCGGCGGCCAGGGTGCCGCCGTTGGCGACGTCGGTTTTCTCGATTTCGGTGAAGACGATGCGGACCGCTTCGCGCTTGGCGCCGAGGATGGCGATCGCGGAGTCGGTGACGGCGGCGACGAACTCGCGGCGCTGGTCGAGGGTGCGGCCGGAGAGGAGTTCGACGGTGATGTTCGGCATGAGGGGCGTCTCCTAGCGTGGACGGTTCCGTGACATGGGACAGTGTTTCAGATTCAGGACAGCGCTTTCAGGACAGGGCCGCCGCCGGGCGGGTGCCGACCTCGTCGGGGTCGGTGTTCAGCGAGTCGACCAGTTCGTCGACGTCCGCGCGGTTCTCCGGCGCGAGCAGGCCGAGTCCGACGTACACCACCAGAGAAGTTGCCAGCGGCAACGCGACGACCAGGGTGGTGTCCGTCGAGCCGACGCCGTACTTGACGATCGCCCACGCGATCAGCCCGGTCGCCCACGACGCCAGGGCGGCCCGTGGTCCGCTGCGCCGGAACCACGGCAGCAGCCCGAGCATCAGCGGGATCGCGATCGGTCCCATCGTCGCGGCGACCAGGTCGACGACGATCTTCAGGACGACGCCTTCACCGTTGGTCGCGATCGCGATCAGCATGCTCACCGTGACGAACGTGAACGTGACGATCCGCGCCATCTTCAGCGCCGCGCCGTCGGTCAGCTGCCGGACGCGCGGCACCAGCACCGGCGCCAGGTCCCGCGTGATCACCGACGAGATCGCGTTCGCGTCGGAGGCCACCATCGCCATCGTGTGCGAGAAGAACCCGGCCAGCACCAGCCCGATCAGCCCCGTCGGCAGCAGCAGTTGCGCGAGGGCGACGTACGACTGCTCGGCCTTGCCCGGGTGCACCAGCAGCGGCGCCGCGCACATCGGGATGAACAGGATCAACGGCCAGACCAGCCACAGCACCGAGGACAGCAGGGCCGACTTCTTCGCGGCGGATCCGGACGGCGCGGCCATGTACCGCTGCGCCAGGTTCCACATGCCGCCGTTGTACTCGAAGGTTTTGATGAACAGGAACGCGATCAGGAAGATCGGCGTGTACGGCCCGTTCAGCGCGTCACCGTGCCCGGCCGGCAACTGGTCCCACATCTTCCACAGCGTCGGTACGCCGTCCAGGTGCGCGAGCACTCCGATGAACATCGCGACACCGGCCCCGAACTGGATCACGAACTGCCCGAAGTCCGTCAGTACGTCGGCCCACAGCCCGCCGAGCGTGGCGTACAGCATCGTCACGACGCCGGTGAGCAGGATCCCCCACCGGATCGGCACCCCGGTGAAACCGTTCAGGAGTACGGCGATCGCGACCCATTTCGACGCGATGTCGACGACCTTCAGCGCAGCACCGGAGTACGCGAGCGCCTGCTGCGTCGACAGGTTGTAGCGGCGCGCGAGGTACTCCAGCGGCGACACGACCCCCTGTTTGGCCCGCAGCCGGTTCCAGCGCGCCGCGAACAGGAACGCGCCGATGCCGACACCGACGCCGATCGTCATCGCCCACCAGACGTAGACGGTGATGCCGTACGAGTACGCGACCGCCGCGAACGCGACGAACATGACGGCGCTGTAGCCGGACATGTGGTGCGAGATACCGGACAACCACCACGGAATCCGGCCACCGGTCGTGAAGTAGTCCACGACCGTCTTGATCTTGGTGCGCGACCAGACTCCGATCAGCACCATCAGCACGAAATAGCCGACCAGGACCGACCAGTCCAGAACGGTCATCAGAGAGCCTCCCAGGGGCGATGGGTTGGTTGAGAGGTTCCATTGACCAGAACCTGGTGTCAAGACACGGAACCTGGAACATTTCCGCGCCCAGTTCCAAGGCTCAACCACGATTGACAGGTGGTTTCGCTCAGTAGAACCTAGTTCCGTGACTCTGCAGATCAGGCACGCCACCCATCCCGAGCAGCTGCCCGGCTTCGACACGGCCGCGCTGCGCCGCCACTACCTGGTGGACGAGCTCTTCGTCCCCGGCGCCGTCACCGCGGTGCTCACCCACCACGACCGGATCGTGCTCGCCGGCGCCCGCCCGACGGACGGGCCGCTGACGCTCGGCACCTACCCCGAACTGCGCAGCGAGTTCTTCCTCGAACGCCGCGAGGCAGGCATCGTCAACGTCGGCGAACCCGGCACGGTCACCGCCGACGGAACGAAGTACGAGCTGACCACCGGCGCCTGCCTGTACGTCGGACGCGGCGTCCGCGACGTGGTCTTCGACGGACCTGCGGCGGCGTTCTACGTGTTCTCCGCGCCCGCGCACACGAGCTTCCCGACCGCGCAGGTCAACCCCGGCGAGGGCAATCGCCTCGAGCTCGGCGATCAGCAGACCGCGAACCGCCGGACGATCGACCAGTTCATCCACGCGGACGGCGTTCAGAGCTGCCAGGTCGTGCTCGGCGTGACGACGCTGCACGCGGGCAGCACCTGGAACACGATGCCCGCCCACACCCACGACCGCCGGACCGAGTGCTACCTGTACTTCGGGCTCCCGGAGACCGAGCGGATCGTGCACCTACTGGGCGAGCCCGACGAGACGCGGCACCTGCTGGTAGCGGACCGGCAGGCGGTCATCTCCCCCAGCTGGTCGATCCACTCCGGCTGCGGCACGTCGTCGTACAGCTTCGTGTGGGCGATGGCCGGCGAGAACCAGGCGTTCGGCGACATGGACGGTGTCGACGTACGGGACCTGCGGTGACGGCTTTCAGTCTCGAAGGACGTACGGCGTTGGTCACCGGAGCCCGGCGTGGGATCGGCGCGGCGATCGCTGCCGGGTACGCCGCTGCCGGCGCCGAGCTGATCCTGATGGCCCGGGACGCGGCGCTCGAGGACACGCTCGAGGCGATCAAGCAGAACGGCGGCGGCGACGCGTCCGTGGTGATCGCGGACTTCGCCGACCCGGCCGCGGTCGAACGAGCGGCCGCGGAGATTGTCGACAACCGGAACGTCGACATTCTGGTCAACAACGCCGGCACGATCCGGCGGGCGCCGGCGGCCGAGACCACGACCGCGGACTGGCAGCACGTGATCGACGTGAACCTCAACTCCACCTGGGCGGTGACGCGCCCGGTCGGGGCCGCGATGGCGCAGCGGCGGACCGGGAAGATCGTCACGATCGCGTCGTTGCTGAGCTTCCAGGGTGGGATCACCGTCCCGGCGTACACGGCGAGCAAGCACGCGGTGGCGGGGCTGACCCGGGCGCTGGCCAACGAGTGGGGGCCGGCCGGGGTCCAGGTGAACGCGATCGCGCCCGGGTACATCAGCACCGACAACACCACGGAGCTGCGCGCCGACCCGGAGCGGGAGGTCTCGATCCGGCAGCGCATCCCGGCCGGGCGCTGGGGACGGCCGGAGGACGTCGTGGGAGCCGCGGTGTTCCTCGCGTCGGCGGCGGCGGACTACGTCAACGGGCACGTGCTCGCGGTCGACGGTGGCTGGCTGGCGAGGTGAGGAGTGGCAGGATGTCCGACATGAGTTCGCCCTCGGCCATCGACAAGACGTTGATGGTGCTGGACGCCGTACTGGAGCACTCGCGGTTCACCGACGTGGTGAACGCGACCGGCCTGGCCAAGTCCACGGTGCACCGGATCATGGCGTCGCTGGTCGAGCACGAGTTCGTCACGCAGGCCGACGACGGCTCGTACCACCCGGGGCCGAAGGCACTCCGGCTCGCCGGTCACGCCCTCACGAACGTCGACCTCGCCACCGTGGCCCGCCCGGTACTCGCGGACCTCGTCGCGCAGACCCGGTGCACGGTCCACGTCGGCCTGCTGAACGGCGACGAGGCGATCTACGTCGCGCGGCTCGACGGCCCGAAGCCGTACCGGATGCCGTCACGGGTCGGCAAGGCGATCTGGCTGCACTGCACCGGTATCGGCAAGGCGCTGCTCGCGGAGAAGGACGACGAGGCGCTCGACGTCCACATCACCCGGACCGGTCTGCCCGCCCGCACTCCCCTGACCCACACGTCGGCGGCCACGCTGAAGGCCGATCTCGCCCAGATCAGGTCCCGCGGCTACGCACTCGACGACGAGGAGAACGAGCCCGGCATCCGCTGCGTCGCCGCGGTCATCCACGACCACACGGGCGCCGCGATCGCCGCGGTCAGCATCTCCACCCTCTCGCTGGAACAGTCGATCGCCCAGGTCGCCCTGATGGCCCCCGCCGCCATCGAAGCCGCCCGCAAGATCTCCGCAGCCCTCGGCTACCGCGAACCCACCAGCTGATCCCCCGCCTGCCCCCCTGCCTGATCCCCCGCCTGACCCGCCGCCTGACCCGCCGCCTGGCGCGCCGCGGCCCAGCGCACGACCGGGACCGAGAGGATGCCGACGGCGGCGAACCAGAGGCCGAGGATGATCCAGCCGGGGACGCCCAGGCCGAGTGGGAGCAGGGCGAGGACCGTGGGGGCGACCATGGTGCTGATCGACATGCTCGTGTTCCAGACGCCCTGGTACTGGCCTTGGGCGTGACTCGGCGCCAGGTCGAAGCTGAGCAGGAACGATCCCGAGGACTGCAGCAGTTCGGCGATCACCTGCACCAGAGCGCCGACGGCGAGCAGACCGACCGCGATCGCGGCGTTGCCCCAGGTCGCGCCGGCCAGCAGGACCATCGATGCCAGCAGCAACAACCCTGCGGTGCGGGTGGCGCGGGCGGCCGTCGACGGATCGGCGATACCGCGCGACGAGCGCACCTGGAACAGCGAAACCACGACGGTGTTGATGATCAGCAGCAGCGCGATCGTCCAGCGCGGAGCGTCCGTGTGATCGACCACCCAGAGCGGGATCGCGACATCGAGAACGGCGAAGTGGATGCTCATGCCTGCGTTGAGCGCGGCGACCGCGAGGTACCCACGGTCGCGCAGCGCGATCCACACCGGCCCGCCGTCGTCATGGGGTTGCGGCGCGACCCGCGGGATCGCCAGGACGACGAACGCCGCGATACTGCTGAGGACGGCGTCGAGCACGAACATCAGGCGGTACGCCGTACCGGTGTCGAAATGCAGTGCGAACGCGCCGATCCCCGCCCCGGCCATGATGCCGATGTTCGTGACGGCCCGCAGGTACGCGCGGGCCGCGACCCGGCCGGCGCCGTGCGTGATGGCGGCGATCAACGCGGCGCGCACCGCTCCGGCGCCGCGGTCGACCATCGTCAGCACGATGCTCACGACCAGGAACTGCCAGAAGGTGTGCACGAACAGGTACACCAGGGACAGGCCGCACACCGTCAGGCTCAGGACGACGAACAACCCGCGCGGCCCGCGCCGATCGGCGAGATGCCCGAGCGGTACGGCGGACAGCAGGCCGAACAGGCCCGCGATGGTCAGACCGAGCCCGACCTGAGCGATCGAAAGGCCGACGATCCGCGTGAAGTACAGCACGCTGACCGTCATCAGCAACCCGTTGCCGACCCGGCTGAGCAACGTCGCCAGCGCCAACGCCCGCAACGGCCCCGGCTCCGGCAGCACCCCCTTCACCACAACCCTTCCCCTCTCCTCATTTCCCTGGCAGACCCACCAAATACCGTGGCTGACCCATCAAATGGGGGGTTAATGACCCGTGACACGGGTGTGGAACCCCGCATTTGCTGGGTCAGCCAGGGAAATTGGAGTTGCGCGGTCGGGAGGGGTGCGGGCCGGGGGCTCATCCGCGGGAGAGGCCGCGGGAGAGGACGCGGTGGGCGGTGTCGCGGAGTTCGTCCATCAGGTCCACGCCGGAGTCGAGCATGCGACGGAGCTTCGCCGGGTCCTGGGCGCCGAACATCTCCGCGATGGTGACCTCGTGGTCCGGGCGGCTGATGATCTCGATCGGGTCGCCGGCGCCGATCGTGCCTTCGCGGAGCACCCTCAGGTACGCGCCGGGGCAGCCGGCCTGGTGGAAGCGCTTGACCCAGTGCGGCTCCTGCATACGGTGCTGGAACGTGATGCACGGGATGCGCGGCGCGCGGACCATCACCTCGACCTCGTCGCCGATCCGCCAGACCTCACCGAGCAGCGCACCGCTGATGTCGACGCCCTCGGTCCGCAGGTTCTCGCCGAACAGACCGGTCGGGATGTCGCGGCCGAGTTCGGCGGCCCACCAGTCGGCGTCCTCCTCGGCGTACGCGTAGAGCGCGAGATCCGGGCCGCCGTGGTTCTTGGTGTCGCAGACCCGGTCCCCGGCGAGACCCAGCTCGCCGACCCGGACCCGGCCGGGCTGCGGGCGCTTGTCGATCGCGGTGAACCCCGTCTCCTTGGGACCCGGGATCAGCTGCTCCACCACATTGACCGTCAACAACCGCATACCGTCATCCTCTCCCGCGAAACCGCTCCGGAGCCACCGGTTTAAGCGGGAGTACGGCGACGATCAGCAGGGTGGCCGCGGTGGCGGCGACCCCGATCCAGGCGGCCGCGCCGTACCCGGACTCGCGGGGGAAAACGCCTGTCGTGTGGGTCGCGAGGATGAGGCCGCCGAGGGCGCTGCCGGTGGAGAAGCCGACGCTCCGGACGACCGCGTTCACGCTCATCGCGCTCGCGGTCTCGGCAGCCGGGGTGACGGCAAGGATGACGACCGGCATCGCGGCGGAGAACGCGCCGACGCCGAAACCGAGGATGCCGATGGCAAGGATCGGTTCGACCAGGTGTGATCGGGCGACCGCGAAGAGTACGAACGCGGCGAGGACCACCGCAGTACTTGCTGCCAGCAACGACCTGGCACCAAGGCGTAAGGCCGGGATCAGCCGGCCGGCGACGAACCCGAGGAGCGAGAACGGGACCAGGACCAGACCGGCCTGGAAGGAGCTGAGGCCGAAACCGTACCCGGCCGCCGCGGGTGTCTGTACGTAGCGGGTGATCAGGCTGAAGAGCAGGTACATGCCGACGCCGCCGACCAGCATCACGAGGTTCGCGGCGGCGACCGCGGGATGCCGAAGGAGCCTGATGTCGACCAGCGGACTCCCGGTGCGGACCTCGAGGAAGGTCCAGCCGATCAGGAGCAGGAGCGCGGCCGCAAGGAGCGCCGTGGCCGGGGCAGGGTGATCACCGATCTCACCGATGGCGAGGAGCAAGGCAGGCAGGGCGATCGCGAGCAGGATCGCACCGCGGACGTCGAGACGGGACGACGGCCGGTCCGGGGCCTGCGGTAGCGCGAAGACGGCGGCGACAAGGGCGGCCGCGGTGATGACGAGGCCGAGCCCGTACGCCGCGCGAACGCCGGCGAGGTCGGTGAGCAGCCCGGACAACGGGTAGCCGATTCCGATTCCCGCGGTCGACGCGACGGACAGCAACCCGATCGTCCGCGCGGCCCGCTGCTCGTCCAGGTGGTCCCGCGCGACCGCCATCATCAGCACGATCAGCCCGATCCCGGAGCCCTGCAGCGCCCGGCCGACCAGCAGGAACGCGAACGGCAGCGGGATCACCGTCAGCAGACTGCCGACGACCTCCACCGCCAGCATCACCAGTACGACGGTGCGCCGCCGCGGGCCCGACCCGAGCCGCCCGAGGACCGGCGTCGTCACGGATCCCGCCAGCAACGCGATCGTCAACGTCCACTGGGAGGCGGCGAGCGAAACGCCGTACGCCTCGGCCACGGCCGTGATCAACGGTGCGCCGAGGCTCCCGATCACCGCGCCGACCAGTCCGACGAAGACCAAGAACCCCACGAGCACTCGCGGGGCCCGCACCAGGGTCGGCGCGTTCATCGGTTGGTGTCGGTGGTGATGTGGGTGAAAAGCCCTGGTTTGATGCGGGTTCTGGCCTGATGGGACCACGGTTCGTCGACCTGCGGGAGATCCAGGGCGGCGTTCGTGTTGAGAAGCATGCCAAAGGCAAGGAACGCCTTGACGGTGACCGGGTCCAGTTGCGCGGTGTCCGCCACGGACTGCCACAGCCGCGCGAAGCTCGCCCGTACGGCGTCCCGCACCTCGCCGTCGCCTGCTGCCGCCGCGGCCGTGCCCTGCAACTGGAGCAGGAGCGTGGTGCGGTCGGCGAGCATGTCGTTGTACTCCTGCCCCATCGCCGCCAGCGCCTCGACCCCGCTCGCCCCACCGGCGGCCGCGACCATCGCCAGCCGCATCCGCTCGAACGCGGCGTCCACGCACTCCAGGAACAACAGTTTCTTCGTCCTGAACAACCGGAACACGTACGCCTGCGTGATCCCGGCCCGCCGCGCGATCGTCTCGGTCGAGGCGCCGTACAGCCCTGCGGCCGCGAACTCCTCCTCGGCGATCCCGAGTACCTGCTCGCGCCGTTCCTGCCCGCTCATCCGTGTCGGCATACGCTCGAAGTTAGTAGGTAGTAACTACTAACTTCAATCGGATGTCTGCTAGCTCACGTCAGTCCTGGATGGCTTTGACGATGGTGATGTTGCGAGTCAGCCAGTCCTGGGGCAGGGAGTCGTCGGTGCCGGCGGACTCCAGGGTCCAGAGCACGTTGAGCATCTGGCGGACGATCACCCAGTTGCGGGCCCGGTCCTCGTCGAAGCCGGCGGCGTCGATCGTGGTCCAGAACCGCTGCCGGACCGCGAACCGTACGTCGTTCACCTCGTCCCAGCGGTTCCAGATCAGCGGCGCGACCTCGAAATGCGGATCGCCGGAGAACGGCTTCGGGTCGATCACCAGCCACGGTTCACGGTCCGCGGCGAGCATGTTCTCGTAGTGCAGGTCGGTGTGGATCAGCCGGCCGTCGGTCGCGGGATCGGTGATGAAGTCCTCGGCCAGCGAGATCGCCTGCTCGACGTACCGGTGCGGCACCGGCGCCGACGCGGGCAGTTGCCGGAACCGCTCCGCCCAGCGCTTCAGCTCCCCCGACAGCGTCCGGAACTGCGGTCCCGCGGGCACATGCAGCCGCTTGTAGGTGCCGCCAACGAGCTCGCAGGCGTCCAATACGTCGATCGTGGTCAGGTCCCGCGGTTCGAGGCGCTCGAGCAGCAGCGCGAACCGGCGCGGGTCCGCGCGCAGCAGCTGGACGGCACTGTTGCCGGCCCAGGCCCGCAGCGCCAGGTGCTCGGTCTCCGCCTCCCAGTGCGGGAACTGCACCTTCAGCACGGCCCGCTGCCCCTGCGCGAGCACCGGTACGACGATCGCGCAGTTCCCGTACGCCGCCGTACCGTCGACGCGCAGGTCCCACTCGTCGAGCAGGTCCCGCAGCAGCCGCGGCAGCCGATCGAGCCAGTCGGCCCAGTCCTGCCCGCGCGAGGCGACGACGAGCAGACCGTCAGGAATCTGGACCGGCACTAGGGGCAGGCTCTCACTTCTTGCCGGCCTTCTCTCCGGTGTCGGACGTGCGGAGGGCGGCGATGAAGGCCTCCTGCGGGACCTCGACGCGGCCGACCATCTTCATCCGCTTCTTGCCTTCCTTCTGCTTCTCGAGCAGCTTGCGCTTCCGGGTGATGTCACCGCCGTAGCACTTCGCGAGCACGTCCTTGCGCATCGCGCGGATCGACTCGCGGGCGATGATCCGGGACCCGATCGCGGCCTGGATCGGCACCTCGAACTGCTGCCTCGGGATCAGTTCCTTCAGCTTGCCGGCCAGCGCGACGCCGTACGAGTACGCGTTGTCGCGGTGCACGATCGCCGAGAACGCGTCGACCGTCTCGCCCTGCAGCAGGATGTCGACCTTGACCAGCGCCGCCGCCTGCTCACCGGTCGGCTCGTAGTCGAGGGACGCGTAGCCCTTGGTCTTGGACTTCAGCTGGTCGAAGAAGTCGAAGACGATCTCGGCCAGCGGCAGGGTGTAGCGGAGCTCGACGCGGTCCTCGGACAGGTAGTCCATGCCGCCGAGGCTGCCGCGCTTGGTCTGGCACAGCTCCATGATGACGCCGATGTAGTCCTTCGGACTCAGGATCGTCGCCTTCACCACCGGCTCGTAGATGTCGGCGATCTTGCCCTCGGGGAACTCGCTCGGGTTGGTGACGACGAACTCCTTGCCGTCCTCCATTTCCACCCGGTAGACCACGTTCGGCGCGGTCGAGATCAGCGCCAGGTCGAACTCGCGCTCGAGCCGCTCGCGGACGATCTCCATGTGCAGCAGCCCGAGGAAGCCGCACCGGAACCCGAACCCGAGCGCCCCCGACGTCTCCGGCTCGTACTGCAGGGCGGCGTCGTTCAGCTGCAGGCGTTCCAGCGCGTCACGCAGCGTCGGGTAGTCGTCGCCGTCGATCGGGAACAGACCGGAGTACACCATCGGCTGCGGGTGCTTGTAGCCGCCGAGCGGATCGGTCGCGCCGCGGACGGCCGCGGTGACGGTGTCACCGACCCGGGACTGCCGGACGTCCTTCACCCCGGTGATCAGGTAACCGACCTCACCCACACCGATACTCGGCGTCTTCACCGGCTCCGGCGAGATCACGCCGACCTCGAGCATCTCGTGCACCGCGCCGGTCGACATCATCTTGATCCGGTCCCGGTGCGTCAGCTCGCCGTCGACCACCCGGACGTAGGTGACGACGCCTCGGTAGGTGTCGTAGACCGAGTCGAAGATCAGCGCCCGCGGCGGAGCGTCCTTCACGCCCTTCGGCGGCTCCACCTGCGCGACGATCTCGCTGAGCAGCTCCTCGACGCCCTCACCGGTCTTCGCGGACACCTTGAGCACGTCCGACGGGTCGCACCCGATGATGTGCGCGAGCTCCGCGGCGTACTTCTCCGGCTGGGCGCTCGGCAGGTCGATCTTGTTCAGCACCGGGATGATGTGCAGGTCGGCGTTCAGCGCGAGGTACAGGTTGGCCAGCGTCTGCGCCTCGATCCCCTGCGCGGCGTCGACCAGCAGAACGGCGCCTTCACACGCCTCGAGCGACCGCGAGACCTCGTATGTGAAGTCGACGTGACCGGGTGTGTCGATCATGTTCAGGATGTACGTCGTACCGTCCGGGGCCAGCAGGCCGCCCGGGGACTCCGGGCCGGGCGTGAACGGGAGCCGGACCGCCTGCGACTTGATCGTGATGCCGCGCTCGCGCTCGATGTCCATCCGGTCCAGGTACTGGGCCCGCATCGAGCGGTCGTCGACCACTCCGGTGATCTGCAGCATCCGATCGGCCAGCGTCGACTTGCCGTGGTCGATGTGGGCGATGATGCAGAAGTTCCGGATCAGCGACGGGTCGGTGCGACCCGGCTGCGGCACTTTCGTGGGGCCAACGGGCACGGAGGGGATCCAGTTCTAGTCTCGGAGGTATATCCGGTCAATCATCCCATGGCGGTCCAGCAGATTCGAAAATCAGTGGATCACGCCCGCTAGCGTGGTGACGCATGGCGCATGCTGCTGGGGTTCGGTTGCCGTTCGAGAAGCTGCCCGCCGCGGTGCGGGCCTGGGTGGAGCGCTCGCTCGGGTCAGTCGTGGTGTCCGCGGCCACCCAGCAGGGCGGCTTCTCCCCCGGCGTGGCCGCCCGCCTCGTGACCGCCTCCGGCCGCCGGGCGTTCCTGAAGGCGGTCGGTACAGAGCTCAACCCGAAAACACCGGAGCTGTTCCGGCTGGAGATCACCGCGATGCAGGGGATCGGCACGGTCCCGATGGCACCGGTCCTGTACGACGTGTACGACGACGGCGACTGGGTCGGGATGCTCTTCGAGGACATCGACGGCCGGATGCCCGCGCATCCGTGGGAACAGGCTGACGCCGACAGGGTGCTGGGCGCGCTGGAGGAGCTGACCGACGCGCTGGACCCGTCACCGTGGCCGGACGCACCTCTCGTCGCCGAGCGCAGCCACGACTTCTTGAGCCGGTGGGACCTGGTGCTGCGGGACGGTCTCGCCGTCCCTGACTGGATCGAAGGGCGGGTGGAGGAGCTCGCGGAGCTGGCGCGGTCCGGGGTGCGGGCACTTGCTGAGGGCAAGGCGCTGGCGCACTACGACCTGCGCGCGGACAACATCATCCTGACCGACGACCGCGTGGTGTTCATCGACTGGGCACACCCGGGCCTCGCGCCTCGCTGGGTGGACACGGTGATCCTGCACGCGGAGATGCGCACTTCGGTGACGCTGCCCGAGCTACCGGACGACGAGGCGATCACGGGGTTCGTCGCGGCGGTCGGAGGTGGGCTGTGGTGGGGTTCGGCGCAGCCGGCACCATCCGGTATCCCGACGGTGCGGCCGTGGCAGCGGGAGAGCGCTCTGATGCATCTGGACTGGGTGCGGGAACGGACGCAGCGTTCCTGAGGGTCGGGCGTCTCTAACGGTGTGACGAATCAAATGGTGAGCATCGGACGCCCGGCGCCTGCTCAGGCGGCCGTGTCGGCGCTTTACCAGCAGCACTGGGCCGGACTGGTCCGGCTGGCGGTGCTGATGGTCGACGACCGGCAGGCGGCGGAAGACGTCGTACAGGAGGCTTTTGCCGAGCTGTACCGGCGCTGGCCGTTACGGGGGCCCGATGCGGCCCTGGCGTACCTGCGTACGGCGGTGCTGAACCGCAGCCGGTCTGTACTGCGACGGCGTAAGGTCGCGCGGCTGTACATCCCACCGCACGAGGCGCCGAACGCCTCCGCCGAGAGTGCCGCCGTACTGAGCGAGGAACGGACCCAGGTACAGCGGGCTCTCCAGGGACTGCCGCGGCGGATGCGCGAGGTCCTCGTCCTGCGCTACTACCTCGATCTCCCCTTCGCCGAGATCGCCCAGCTTCTCGGGATCAGCGAGTCCTCCGCCCGCGCCACGTCGTCGCGCGGTCTCGCCGTCCTGACCGAACGCCTCGAGGAACTCCGATGACCGACACCGAAACGCGCCTCCGCGACTACCTGCACGCCCAGGCCGCCACCGTCCCCGACAACGCCCAGGGCCCGGGCCTCGAGCCACCCGAACGCCGCCGCAACTGGCCGGTCCTCGCGGCCGCCGCAGCCATCGTCGTGGTCGTCGTACTGGCAGCATCCCTGCTGAGCCGAGGCGACCGACCCGACCCGGCGCGGCGCCCGGCCCCACCCGTGTCCGGAGCGGCACCCCAGGTCCCGTACACCGTGTACGAGGAGAACTCGCTCCACGACGGCAAGCAGAAAGTGCGCATTCCGAAGGGGGTCGACGGCTTCTTCTTCGGGCGGGCCGGCGGTGGCTGGCTGGGCCAGCAGATGCCCGGGGCCGGCCGGTTCCGCCCCGGCATCCTGCTGCCGAACGGCACCTTCCGGACGCTCGGCCCGGACCGGTCGGGCTTTCAGGTCCTGTCCCCGGATCGCAAGCAGGTGGCGATGTTCCACTACCTGTCCAACACTCGCGGCCAGGTGATCGTCGTCGACATCCAGTCCGGGAAGCAGGTCGCCCAACTGCCCGCCGCCGCCGGGTCGCCGGAGCTCCTCGGCTGGAACCAGGACGGCCTGTGGATGAACCGAGGAAAGGCCGGACTGGTCGTCTGGCAGCCGGCATCCGGTCGGCAGCGGCCGGTGTCCGTTGACGGCTTCGACGGCAGCGCGGCGATTCCACCGGCGGCCGGGACCATCGTGGTGTCTGCCAAGGTCGACGGGAAACCATGCCTCAAGGCCGGAGCACTGCGAGACGACGGCTTCAAGGTACTGCGGGAGTACTGCGCGGAAGGGCAGGCGCACCTCTACCCAGTGCTGTCACCCGACGGCCGGACCATGATCCAGAGCGAGCGGGCGGAGGCCATCGACATCAACACCGGTCAGGTCACCAAGCTGCAACTGAAGGACCGCATGACGGACACCCTGCCGCTGCCGGTATTCGAGAACGGCACCCAACTGCTGACGCTCACCGAGACGATCGGGGACGGTGGCGTCATCCACAACCAACTGTTCCGCTGTGACGTCACGTCGGGCGAGTGCAAGCTGCTGGTCGAGAAGGCCGACGGCTGGACGATCCACGAGCCGTAAACAGGCAACGAGGGCGGCCCCGGTGTGGGGCCGCCCTCGTCGCTGTTTCAGCTGTCTACGCGGACGATGGTGGAGCCGGAGCCGTCGGCTCCGTCGGTGAAGTGCAGCTGGCCGAGGTACCTGGTGCCCGCGGTCAGACCGGTCCAGCTGGCCGTCACACTCGCCTGACCGGCGACCGTGACCGGTTGGCTGGCCGGTGTGACGGTCAGGTTGCCTTCAGCCTTCTGCAGCTCCCAGTGGTCGAGTTTGACCACCTGCTCGTTCGCTCCGGCGTACAGGTCGACGTACACGTCCACCTGACCACCTGCGGGCTGGGAGAGGTTCACCTCTTCCTCAGCCGAGCCACCGGTGCTGCTACCGAGCAGAGTCGCCGTACCTGCCTTGTAGGCGAACACGTCCAGATCAGTGCCGGCCGGGTAGTCCGCGTCGAACGTGGAGAACCTCGCGTACGTCGTACCCGCCGGGACGTTCACGGTGAACTTCGCGACGTGGTCGTTGACCTTCGGCGCGGTCGTCGGGAACGACACGCCACCCGGGTTCTTCAGCGCGGCCTCGCCGACCGTGGCCGGGTTCAGGCCCACCGCGGTGGTCTCGAGCGATCCGGCGTACCCGGCCGTGACCGGAACCTGCACGGACCCGGCGGTGCCGGTCCCGTTGACCTGGACCGGCGCCTTGACCGTCAGCGGCTTGACCGCCAGCGTGCTCGCGACCGTGTGGTTCACCGACTTCCAGACCAGTCGCCCGAACGAGTACTGCTCGAGTGGGGCGCCGTCGTTCTCGATCGTGACCTTGTACGTCGTACTGCGGCCCGGGAGCGTGACCAGGATCCGCGGTGTCACGGTCACCTTCAGGCCCTTGAGGCCCTCGACCTTCGGGAAGTAGACCTCCGGGACCTGGCCGACGTTCGTCACGGTCCGGGTCACGGTCTGCTTGCCGGCCAGGTCACCGATCGCGATCGTCGGGTAGTTCAGGTCGCTGAGGTCGATCTTGCCGTTCGCGCACAGCTCGTGCGTGCTCGGCACCTGCCCGGAGCCGCAGATGAACTTCGTCCAGTCGGTGTACGTCGAGTCGTAGACCAGACCCGGGTCCATCCCGAGCTTCGGCCGCACCTGGCCCGCGCCGTACCCGAACGGGGTCGCCTGCGAGCCGGAGTCGTTCTGGATCGGCTTGCCGCTCGCGTCCTTGTCGGTGGCGGTCGTCATCAGCGCCGACTTGATCGCCATCGGGGACCAGGTCGGGTGCTTGCTCTTCAGCACGGCCGCGATCCCCGCGATGTGCGGCGTCGACATCGACGTACCGCTCATGAACGCGTACTCACCACCGGCCGCGCTGAACGCGGTCGTCGCGGCCAGCACGTTGGTGCCCGGCGCCATGATGTCCGGCTTCAGCAGGTCGCCGTTACCGGCCGGGGACGGACCGCGGCTGGAGGAGGCCGCCACCTTCGGGGCGTTGACCTTCACCGGCGTTCCGGCGCCGATGGTGGCCGTCGGGTTCGCGGTACCGCTCACGTACGCCTTGACCGCCGGCGTGGCCTTGTCGTCGAGGTGGACCGTCGGGACCGTGTGCAGGTCGGCGTCCAGCGTGCCCGGGACGATGTTGAGCAAGATCATGCCGACACCGCCGGCGGCCTTCACCTGCGCGCTCTTGTCGACCCGGGCGTTCACGCCACGGTCGCAGACCACGATCTTGCCGGTGGCCTTCGCCGGGTCGAGCGTGCCCGCCTGACAGAGGGCGAGGTTCGCCGGGTCCGCGTTCGGCAGACCCGCGTCCTTGGCCAGCACCACCGGCGTCGCCGGCGTACCGGAACCGATGCCCGCACCGGTGTAGGACTTGCCGTCGCCGAGCGTCACCGTGGTCTGGATGTCGCGGTCATGGGTGCCGTTGGCAACCGACGTGACCCAGGGGTACGTCTTGCCGACGGTCGCCTCGCCCGGACCGGTGTTCCCGGCGCTGGTCGCGACGAACACGCCCGCCTTGGCCGCCCGCAGGAACGCGAGCCCGGTGGCGTTCACGTACGTCGATCCGCTGCCGGAGATCGAGTAGTTGATCACGTCGACGCCGTCGGAGACCGCCGCGTCGATCGCGGCCACGATGTCGGCGTCCGTACCGCTGCCGCCGCCGGTCGCGTCGACCGCCCACAGCGCCTTGTAGATCGCGAGCCGGGCGTGCGGCGCCATACCGGAGGCCTTGCCGTAGTCGCGGCCCATGACCTTCATGTCGACGCCGTAGTTGCCGGCCGCGGTGCTGGCGGTGTGGGTGCCGTGGCCGCCGTAGTCACGCGGCGACTTGAACTCGTCCGGGATCGGGCGGGTACCGATGCCCTTGTCGAAGTACCGCGCGCCGATCACCTTGTTGTTGCAGGTGACGGGCGCCTCCTCGCCGGCCTGGCAGGTGCCCTTCCACTTCTTCGCGACGATCGCGTCGGAAGTCTTCGTGGTCTTCAGCGGCGCGAAGCTCGCCCGCTCAGGGACGTACCCGGAGTCGATCACGCCGATGATCACGCCGTCGCCGGCCTTGTCGATCCCACCCGCCTGCTGCCAGGCGCCGCCCTTGCCGGACAGGCCGAGGAAGCGCGGGGTGTCGACGGTGTCGGCGTGCTGGATCTCGCTCGGCTCGACGCTCTTCACCCCCGACGACTTGGCCAGCTTGACCGCGTCGTCGTACGGCATCTCGGCGGAGAACCCGGCGTACGTGTAGCTGTAGTCGTAGAGCTTCTTGACGCCCGGGACCTTGCTCAGGACCTGGTCGCGTTCGCCGGCGAGGTGCTTCACGTAGTCGACGACCGGCGCCGCGGTCTTCAGCAGCTTGCCGCCCGGCACCACCTTGGTGGCGGCGAGGCCGGCGATGTCACCGGCGTACTCGGCGACCGGGGAGTCGTCGAGCTGAACGATGTACGAACCGGTCTCGGAGCGCTTGACCTCCGGATCGGCGGCCGGGCTCGGGGCCGGCTGGCTGGCGCTCGCGGCGTTCACCAGCACGGGTACGCCGGCACAGGCGGCGATCAGTGCGGTGGCCACGACGATCGCCGGGCGTTTGCGGGTCACGCAGTTCCTCCAGGCTTGGACGGAGCGATGGCGGAGCCCTTGGCTCGCGGGCCCCGAGTATGCCGTCAGGGGTGCCCGCTGTCACGCACGCGGACGGAGGTGCAAGGGAAAACCCCTGATCAGGCAACTAGCCACCACACCGACGAGGGCCAGGAACAGGACCACGCCGACGGCGATGAGCAGGATCTTGAGCTTGAGACTGAGCGGCGAACCGTCGTACTCCGCACCGCCGTCGGTGATGCCGGCTGCCGGTACGGCGACCTTGACTGTCATCCCAGCGGGAACGCGGCCCGGGGTGAAGACCGTCGGCTCTCCTTTGGTTGCGCAGGGCGTCTGTTTGTCCTCGGTGTACGCAGTGCAGGACGCGGTGGTGACCTTCGTCGGTGCGACCACCCGGACCTCATGCAGGGGCACTTGTGGATAGTCGACCCACGAGTTCTCAGCCGCCCGGACCGGGTCGGGCCAGTTGAGTTCATACCCGTCAGCTGTCTTGTCCAGCGCGCCGTGAACGCGGTACCGCAGCACATAGCTCACCCGATGCCCCGCCGGCCGGTTGTCCTCCCCGAGTTGGATGAGCAGATCGGACAGCCGGCTGTCCCAGCCGTCGTTGCCGGTCCCGGACATCGGCGGCAGGGCCGGATCCAGCACCTTCGTCCGCACCGGCACCGGTGCGCCGGAGCGATCCGTGGCGGTGACGTCGGTCACCTTCCAGACCCGATCCTTGCCCCGCTCGGAGACCTGCTGGTCGATCGGCCCCTCAGCGGGCCGACGGAGGTGAACGATCCGGTCGAGCGGCAGTCCAGACCTGTTGTACTCGTAGTCGATCGTCTCGGTGACGTCCACAGCACCGTCCGCACGGATCTCGTACTGCGCTGTCACCTGCGCATCCTCCGTACGCCCGGGATAGAACGGCTCACCGCCGTCGCGCACCAGCGGGACGGCGACCCCGCCCACCGCGAGAGCTAGCGCTGCTAGCGCCACGATCCGCATCACTCTGCCGTCGACCACGGACAGTAGTCTGGCGGTTCGCGGTTTCACTTCGCTTTCAGCCGTGCTGACGCCGGGTCCCGGTTTGGCTGGAGGTGCCGCTTGTTGGTAATCTGTTCCTTCGCGTGCCCACGGGTGGTGTACAGCCGTGCGCGCAACACCATCCTGTATTGACCGCACACACCTGATCGAGGCTCTGCTCCGTGGCGAACATCAAGTCCCAGATCAAGCGCAACCGCCAGAACGAGGCTGCGCGACTTCGCAACAAGTCGGTGAAGTCGACCCTCAAGACGGCTGTTCGCCGCTTCCACGAGGCCGTCGAGGCCGGCGAGGCCGAGAAGGCCAACGACACCGCCCGCAAGGCCGGTCGCCTGCTCGACAAGGCCGTCAGCAAGGGCGTCATCCACGCCAACCAGGCGGCGAACCGCAAGTCGGCCATCTTCAAGAAGGCCGCCTCCCTCTAACACCAGGGCCGCGTCCCGAACGCGCCCCGCCAACGATCGGCCCGGTCCCAACCGGCCGATCGTTTTTGCGTACCCGAACCAGCCTCAAGCGGGCGGTCAGCGGCGGCCGTGGGCTCGGGTGATGGTGAGGACCATGCGTTCGAGGGCGTAGCCGGCATCGCCGGAGGCGCCCTTGACGTCTGCGTCGGCCTGGGCGACCGCCTTGATCGCGGTCGCGAGACCACCCGGAGTCCAGCTGCGCGACTGCTGCTTGAGCTGCTTGAGCTTCCACGGCGGTACGCCGACCTCGCGCGCCAGGTCCGCCTCCCGCATCCCACTCGGCGCGCTCGCGTACTTCGCCAGCCCCCGCAACCCGCCCGCCATCGCGCTCGTCACCAGCACCGGCGCCACCCCACAGTCCAACGCCCACCGGAGCTGCTCCAGCGCCGGCTCCGTCCGGCCGGCGATCGCCGCATCGGCAACCGCGAAGCTCGTGACCTCCGCACGCCCACCGAAGTACTGCCCGATCAGCTGCGTAGTCACCGCCTGACCACCAGAGTCCGACACCAACTGCGAACACGCCCCCGCCAGCGCCCGCAGATCGTGCCCGACCGCGTCCACCAGCGCCGACGCCGCACCTTCGTCGACCGTCCCACCGTGCAACCGGATCTCCCCGGCCACGAACTGCGGAAGCTCCCAAGCCTTCGGCGCCGTCGCGACAACCTCAGTGACCGATGCCTTCCGCAACTTGTCGAGGACGCCCTTCCCCTTCTGCCCACCGGAGTGCACGAACACGGCGAGTACGTCGTCCGACGACGACCCGGCGTACTCGATCAGATGCGGCGCCATCTCACTCGGCAGGTTCTCCAACCCGCGCAGCACCAGCACCCGCTCGGTCGCGAACAACGACGGCCCGGTCAGCTCCGCGAACACCCCGACGTCCAGCGTCGACGCCTCGAGATCCGTCACCTCCACTGGGCTGTCACCCCCGGCCGAAGCGTTCTTCGACACCGCCGCGATCGCCGACCGCACGGCCCGATCCGCCAGGAACGACTCGCTCCCGGTCACGAGAAGCACATCACCCAGCTTCGGCGCAGAACCTTTACGAGCAGCCACCCCGTCAGCATCCCACGCCCTCCCGACAATCCCCGTGCACCCCCACACCAAACCAGCAAGGATGACCCCCATGCCCCCACCCGACGCAACGACCTCCTCCGACGCGACGCATTTGCCTGGCGCGCTGAGCTCGCCTGTCGATGCCTTGGTTCTTGTGGATCTGCAGACTGCGTTCGTCTCCGGTCCGGGTGCTGTGCCCGGCGCCGCTGCCCTCCTGGATCGGGTGAGCGACCTGCTGGACCGAGCCCGGGCCGCCGGCGCGCTCGTCGTACACCTGCAGAACGACGGTCCGCCCGGCGCGGACGACGAGCCCGAAACGCCCGGTTGGGAGCTGTACCTTCCGCTCAAGCCAGGACCCCGTGAGCACGTGATCCGCAAGCCACGCGACGACGGCTTCGACGCGACGCCACTCGGGGAGATCCTGGTATCGGCCGGCGTACGTTCGCTCGCCATCTGCGGCGTCATGTCGGAGATGTGCGTACACGCAACGTCCAAGACCGCCCTCGCCCGCGGCTACCGAGTAGTCCTCCCGTACGACGCCCACGCCACGTACGACGTACCCGCCGTCCCCGGCGTAGCGGACAAAATCCCAGCCCACGTCGTCTCGCGGGTCGCCGCATGGTCCCTGGGCGACCAACCAGAAAACACCACCCCAACCTCCGCCGTCACCTTCTAGCTGCCTCCTGTAGCTGTGGGTGTGTGGTGAGAGCGAGGTGGTTGTTGGTGTTGGTGACTGTGAGGGGGCCGCTGACGTTGGTGGTGGCGGTTCGGGTCGCGTTGTGGGACAGGAGGTCCAGGGTTCTCGGCGCCGGGTGGCCGTAGTCGTTGTCGCGCCCGGCTGAGATGAGCGCCAACCGCGCGTTCGCAGCAGCGATGAACCCAGGGTCCTGCTGAGCTGAACCGTGATGCGGGACCTTCAACACATCCGCCCGCAGGTCGACTCCCGTCGCCACGACAGCGCGCTGTGATTCCGGCTCCAAGTCACCGGTGAGGAGGATCCGAAGGCCGTCGAGCTCGACCATCATCGCGATGCTGGCGTTGTTCTCCGGCGACCCTTCATCCGTCGACGTCGCCGAGGACGTACCCGGCGCGGGCAACGCCGGCACCTTCGCCGGCCACAGGGTCGTCCAACTCACCTTCCCCACGACCCGCTGCTCGTGGAACGCGACAGTACGCACAACCACCCCGTGCCGCGACGCCAGATCAACCACGCGATCGTATTCGGCCCGCGGCGAGAAGTACGGCGTCACCTCGATCTCGTCCACCCGCCGATCGTTCAGTACGCCGGCCAGCCCGCCGACATGATCCGCATGGAAGTGACTCAGCACGACAACCGGGATGTACTCGATGTCGAGGTCCTTCAGACACCGATCCATCGCCGCCGGATCCGGCCCGGTGTCGACGACAACCGCCGTACGATCACCCGCCCGCAACACCAACCCGTCGCCCTGTCCGACATCGCAGACGACGAACAACCAGTCGTCCGGCGGCCAGCCGAGCGATCCGACGGGACGCAGTACGACGACCGCGAGCAGGATCACCGCCAGGATCATCGCGATCGGGCGAGCCAGGATGCGGTGCAAACCCAGCACGAGGGCCAGGCAGAGCACCATCAGTACGACGATCCCGACCACGGTCGCGGGCCACGCGTTGGCGGCGCCCGGGAGATCCGCGCCTTCGCGAGCAACCAGGATGATCCAGCGAGCAGGCCATCCGGCAGCCCAGCCGACAACTTGCGCCAACTCGCTGCTGATCAGAGCCACACCGGCCGCGACGAAACCGAGAATCGTGGCGGGGCCGACCATTGGTCCCGCCAACAGGTTCGCGGCGACGGCGATCAGCGACACCTCACCCGACAGCCACGCGACGACCGGCGTACAGGCAAGCTGCGCCGCGAGCGGGCACGAGATCGCGTCGGCCAGCCAGCCAGGCATCCACCTCGCCAACGCATCCCGCCACCCTGGTCCGAGCAGGATGATGCCGGCGGTCGCAAGCACCGACAGCGCGAACCCGGCCGAGCGCGCGAGCGACGTCTCCAGCAGCAGCAACACGATCACAGCGACCGACAGACTACGCACGGCGCGGCGCCGCCCTCCCCCACTGGTCAGAGCCGCCAAGGCGATCAGCCCCATCGCGGCCGCCCGAAGGACGCTCGGCTGCGGTCTGGCCAGCACGACGAACACGACCACTGTCAACAACCCGACCACGGTCAGCCCACGCGCCCGTACGCCGACCAGCCGCGCCAGCGGGAGGAGGAACGCGAGTAGGAGCGTCAGGTTCGTCCCTGACACGGCGGACAGGTGGGTCAGGCCCGTGGTTTGGAAGTCCGCGTTGAGGTCCGCTGATACGCCGGAGACGTCGCCCATCACTAGTGCCGGGACCAGGCCGCGGACGTCCTCGGGCTCACTTGCTACTGCTTCTCGCAGTCCTGCCCGGACCTGCTCAGCCGCACGCAGCCACCACGGTGGTTGATCTACAGTCCGCGGCGGCGACCTCGTCGAGAGCATCGCGGCCACCTCGGCGCCGCCTTCTACTTGCTCGAGCCTTCCGCTCGCGTCGACATGCTGGCCGTATCTCACGTGCTCCCATTTCGCGGTGCCTACGACCAGCACCGGCGTACGTATCCGCTGCCGGATCGCGTGGACCGAGCCGGCGCCGCTGCGGATCTCCTCGATGGTCGCTCTCACCACGACGTACGGCGGCCGTCTGCTCGTGGTGCTCTGCCGGAGCGACGGATCCCCGTCGATCTTGAGCCGAACGGTGACTGTCGCCGAACGGGTCGCGAGCTCCTGCACGGGTCCCGCGCGGAGGGCCGCGGTGTGCAGCCCGGCGGCGATCGCCAGCCCGCCCACGACAACCAACGAACCAACGATCGCCCAACCAGCCGCTGTACGAGCCAGCCAACGTGTCGCCCATCGACGCACCGAGCCGGTCGCCGGATCAGTTGCCTGCCCGACCGCGGGATAAGCCCACGGGGCCGTCACCCGAGCCGTCGCGGGACCCGTCGCCGGATCAGTTGCCGGGTCGGTTGCCGGGTCGGTTGCCGGGGTTCCGGTTGAGGGGGTGCGGCTCGTGCGCCGGAGGGTCATCCCGAGTGTCGCGGCGAGTGCCAGCGCGCATGCGGCGACGATTCCGCCGACGACCGGCGGCTGGCCGACCAGCACCGCCGTTGCCAGCCAGCCCGCAGCCGCCGGGATGAGCAGCCGCGCATCGAGCTGCTCATGCTCGGTCGCCTCCACGGTGGTCGGGTCAACAGCCTCAGCGGGTGCAGGCTCGGCGGACTCTGCGGGTGTGGGCTCGGCGGACTCTGCGGGTGTGGGCTCGGTGGCTTCATCGGGTGTGGGGGTCGGTTTGGGCGGGTGGTTGGTGGGGTCAGGTGCGGACATGGGGTTTTAGGGAGTCGAACTTCTTGGGGCCTACGCCGGGGACCTCCTGGAGTTGGTCGATGGTGGTGAAGGGGCCGTTCTGGGTGCGGTAGTCGAGGATTCGTTGGGCTAGGACTGGGCCTACGCCTGGGAGGGCGTCGAGTTGGTCGAGGGTGGCGGTGTTGAGGTTGACGGGGGCGGTGGGGGCTGAGGACGGGCTGGGACCGGCGGTTGCCGATGGTTGGGTCGGGGGTGGGGGTTGGGTGGTTGCGCCGACGATGATTTGTTCGCCGTCGGTTACTTGGCGGGCGAGGTTCAGGGTGGTGAGGTCTACGCCTCGGAGTGGGCCGCCGGCGAGGGTGAGTACGTCGGCCACGCGGGAGCCGGCTGGGGCCCGGATCAGGCCGGGGCGGCGTACCTTTCCTGCGACGTGGACCACGACCGGCGGCGGATTCGAGGAGGTTCCGTCGCCGGGGGGCTGGGTGGCGCCTGAGGTTGGGTTTGGGCCTGAGGCTTGGTTCGTGGCGGGTGGCTGGTTGGTGGCGGACGGGTTGGCGGCTGGTTGGGTTTGGGCTGGGCCGGGATTGGGTGTTGGGCGGATTACCGCGGAGCCTGTGGTTGTGGTGGATGGGCGGGTGTCGGGGAGGGGTTCGGGGCGGGCTTTGAGGAAGGTCCAGGCGGCCCAGGTCAGGCCGAGGACGAGGAGTACGGCCAGGACGGCGATGTGGCGTGGGGTGAGGGTCCAGCGGGCGTCGCGTAGTCGGTCGGGTTGGGGTTGTTCGGGGGTCCATCCGCCTCGCACCTCATCACGCTCCTCCGGATATTCGTCTGGTGGCTGTCGTCCGCTTGGCGGGTCGCCGCTGGGGTGTACGTCGCGGTCGGTCGTGCCGGGCGCCCAGGGCGCGGCGCGCGGGCTGCGCGGGTCGCGCGTTTGAGTGGTCCGATCGGCGGAGGTTCGCTCGGCGGAGGTTTGCTCGGTGGAGGTTTGCTCGGTGGCAGTTGTTGGAGCGGCAGGCGGCTGGTTGGTGGCGGGCGCCGGGGCGGCGGAGGGCTGACTGGTGACGGGGCGGTTGGGGTGGGTTTGGGTGGTGGGTGGGGTGTGAAGGTGGGTGGTGGTTGGGTGCGGGGGGCGGGGGGTTAGGCGGGCGAGAGCTCGGGCTCGGGCGGCCGGGTCGGGGGGGGGGGTGCGGCGGAAGACCTTCACGCCCAGAGAAGGTACGAGTCTGGGGCGTGGGTGAGACGCCGACTTCAAAGCTGTGGAGAAACCGGCCGTTCGGGGTGGAACGGAGGATCGGGTGCTCGTATGAGGGCGGGGGCGCCGGATGATTGCGTGGCGCGGTGCTGGGCGGAGGTGGTTGGGGAGAATTTCCTGCCCGATGTGGAAAGTAGTCCTCCCCAGTTCCCAAGTCCGCAGTTTCCAGGTCCCCGAGTCGTGGGTTGCGGCTGTGATTGGTCGCCGAAAGCCACGACTCGATGAATCGCCTGGGCTCGCGGCACTCGCTCGAAGGGGCCGGAGTGGCGCGCGGAGGTTGGGTGGGTCGTGGCCAGGCGGGCGGGCAGGCGGGCAGGCGGAGGTACGGGAGCTGGCCTGGGCGCGGCGGTAGGCGAGGGCGGCGGAGGCGGCCGGGCCAGACGTGCGGCGGAGTGATGAGGCGCCGGGGCGGTGAGGGCTGGGGTGCGGGGTGTTAGTGGGGGCCTACTACTACTGCTAGGAGGCCGGGGCCTACGTGGGCTCCTATTACGGCTCCTACTTCTCGGAGGACTACCTCTTCGGCTTGGGGGAGGCGGGTGGCGAGGTTGTCGGCGAGGGTTTGGGCTTTTTCCAGGTTGGCGAGGTGGTGGACGGCGATTTGGACGGGGGTGTCGCCGGCGCGTTGGACGGCTATGTCGGCCAGGCGGGCGATGGCTCGGCTGGAGGTGCGGACCTTTTCCAGGGGGACGATCCGGCCGCCGCTGATGGTGAGCAGTGGCTTGACCGCTAGCGCCGTACCGAGGAGGGCCTGGGCGGCGCCGATGCGGCCGCCGCGGCGGAGGTATTCGAGGGTGTCGACGTAGAAGTAGGACGAGATGGACTTCATGCGGGCCCGGGCGGCGGCTTCGACGGTGATGGCGTCCTCGCCGGCGGCGGCTGCTGCGGCCGCTGCAAGGACCGGGAAACCTAGTCCCATAGCCAGCGAGCGGGAGTCGACCACGTGGACCGGGACCGGGGACTCCTTGGCACCGATCATCGCGGCCTCGAACGTGCCGGACATATCACCCGACAGGTGGATCGACACGATGGCCTCGGCACCGTTCTTGGCGCACTCCGCGTACGTCTCGGCGAACGTCTGCGGCGCCGGCCGGCTGGTCGAGACCGGTGTGAACGTCTTCAGCGCCTCCGCGACCGCATCCGCCGACGTGGCACCGTCGTCGTACGACGTCCCGCCGATCACGACCTGGAGCGGTACGACGGTCAGCGGGTGGCGGAGCAGCTCGTGCGTGGACAGACCGGCCGTGGAGTCGGTGACGACCTGCACGCGGGCTGCCATGCAGCGAGGTTACCGGACAGTTTAGGGCGTGTCTGCCGGTCCCACACCGTCGCGAGCAGGTGCTCCGTGCGGCGAGGTGCCGTGCCGAGTGCCGCGCAGTAGGTGTGGGACCGGCAGACACGCCCTCAATGTCCGAGCGCAGTGCCAAACTCGACAAGATGAAGGAGACAGCGACCGAAGTCACACAGCTGCAGGTGCTTCTCGACGCGGCCTACGAGCGGTCGACCGAGCATCTGCGCAACATCATCACGGGGCCGCGGCGGCTGGACGCCGGGGAGCTGGTGCAGGTTCTGACCGGTATGTGCACGCTGAACCTGGCCACCGTGACCGCGCGGGGTGAGCCGCGGATCAGCGCTGTGGACGGCCACTTCCTGCACGCGCGGTGGGTGTTCACCACGTCGGGGTCGGCGGCGAAGGCGCGGCACCTGAAGCAGCGCCCGGCGGCGAGCATCTCGTACGTCGACGGCGAGCGGATCGGCGTGTTCAGCCACGGGGACGTCGAGTTCCTGACCGCGGATCACCCGGACTTCGCCGAGATCGAGGAGCACCTCACCAATCACTACGGCAGCTCGCCGTCGAGCTGGGGCGACGACATCGTCTACTGCCGGCTCCAGCCGTCGTGGATGGTGGGCTACGCGTTCGACAAGTCAGCTGTGCTGGACACACCAGCGAGGTGAAGGCCACCCCTCCACGGGACCTTCACCTCGCTTTTGGTTGTGCCGGGCTACTGACGTCCCCTGTGCGTCACCAGCCCGGCTCGTCCTGCTGACTCCCCCTGGTTGTCAGCCGAAGTTGGTGGGTCCTCGGCGAGCTACTCCCCGTATCCGGCTCCATGAGAACCGGTCTGACCGCGAGCTCGTCGAGGTCCCGGGAGGTCCCAGCGGCCGGCCGGCCGGTGGGTGACCAAACCCACCGGTTGATCCGCGCCAGCCGGGTCGTGGCACTCGTCCCCTGTGTCGTGTGCCTGACCCTGTGCTGGGACCCCGCCCCGGAAGCAGTGCCCTGACGGTGCACCGCGCCCGGTACAGGCAGGACAGATCCACACTCCACAGCACTCCGGAGCTCTCGGCCGCCGGTCGGCGCCCCCACCAACCAGCCACCGGAGGCCCTCCGCGTCGCCTTCGCCGGGCTGGGCAGCTGGGCCGTTCGCCATGGCCTCTTCATGGTTCACCACCCTTTCGCTGCCTGTCACCGATGTCGGTCTCTGCTTCGTGGAACCTGCCCTACGGCTGTAATTCTTTGTCCGGCAGCCATGTCAGGACGAGGCAGAACAACCGGCAGTTACCCGGCAGCTTCAGCAGATCCGCGTCACAAAAGCGGCGAAGAGAGCGCAGCAAGTACGTCGTTGGCCAGCCGCTGTACGGCGGCCGACGGGTCCGGCTCCGGCCACCCGTCCGCGACCGATGCGCTCTCGCACGACTCCTGCAGGACCGCCCACGCGGTCGGCAGCATCGGCGGGTCCATGGACCGCTGCCACGCCAGCAACTGACCGCAGATGGCGTCTCCGGCGTCAGAGCGCCCTAGCGCGTGCAGCACCGCCACGGCTTCCGGCAGTACTTCGAGCAGGTAGACGACCCGCCCTTCGAGCAGCAACCGGTTGAGCGCGTCCAGAATCGTCACGCGCGCCTGCTCGGCCTCACCGGCGGCACGGGCCAGCCGGGACCGGTAGAGCATCACCAGGTAGTCGAAGTACCCACGGTGGCCGCGGATGTCGGCGTCGGCCTGGTCGAGCAGCGCCCGCGCCTCGTCGTACCGGCCGTCGTGGTACTCCACCATCGCGAGGCACCCAGCGACCTTGGTGCGCTCCGGATCATCTGACGCCTGGCTGTCGCGGGCGAGCTGCGCCCAGTGACGGGCACCGGACAGGTTCCCCAGCTCCAGATCGACGCGGCTGAGTGCCATGTACGCGATCTCGTCCGGGTAGACCCCCGGATTGACCAGTGCAGCCTCCCAAGCAAGCAGGAGCTCCTTGGCCTCGACCAGACGACCCCACCGCAGCAGCGCCAGCCCACAGGTCGCCTGCACCGTGGCAGACCGCTGTACGTCGCCATGCTTGCGAGCGTCGTCTACGAGCGCGGGGATCTCGGCCAGGCTCTGCGTATCGAGCAGGTGCGACCCGGACGACACCCAGCCGCCCCGGGCGACCAGGCCCATCTCTGTCTCGCCCGGGATCAGCGTGCGTGCCTCTTCGTAGTGCCGGCGCGCTCCACGGATGTCACCGGTCAGACTGGACAGCCGCCCGGCGATCGCGAGCAGCCGACCGCCAACCTCCTTGTCAGAGACATTGGAGGCGCACAGCGTCGCCCAGCGGATCCCGCTCTCGGCGACACTCGCCTGGTACTGCCACGCGATCCGGAACCCGAGCACGATCCGCGCCGCGGTGTCCCACTCCCCCAGCTCACCTGCACGCGCCAGCGCGACCTCGAACAGCGCCGAGTTCGCATGCGCGGCCCGGTAGCGCCGATCGCGATCCGGTGACGACCACGCGCCCTCCAGCCCCGAGACGTACGTCGTACACCATTCGACTGCCCGGTTCCGGAACTCGGTGAGGTCGTCGTCCTGTGACGACAGCCCGGCGTACGCGTGCTCCCGGATCGTCTCCAGCAGCTTGTACCGCGCGCCGTACAACTGCTCGAACTCGTGCACAGGCTGCAGCAGCGACTTCTCGACCAGCTCGGCGAGCAGCATCGGTACGTCGCTCTCGTCGATCGGAGTGCCCGTGCAGACACCCGCGACAGCCTCGAGCGTGAACGGCGACCCGAGCACCGAGGCCCGGTACAGCAGCTGCCGCGCCGCGTCCGAGAGCGCGTCGACGCTCCACGCGATCGTGTCCGCGAGCGTCCGCTGATGCGGCGCACCGAACCGGCGCGGCCCGGACAGCAGCCGGAACCGGTCGTCGAGCGCAGCGAGAATCGCCTCCACCGACAGCGAGCCTGCCCGCGCGGCCGCCAGCTCGAGCGCGAGCGGCAGACCGTCCAGCCGTCGGCACAGCCGCGCCACGGTCGGGGCATTCGAAGGGGTCAGCGTGAAGCCCGGCCGCACCCGCGCGACACGGCGGCAGAACATCTCGACTGCCGGCGAAGCGGAGATCGCCTCGAAGTCCTCGTCGTTCGCCGGAACGCCGAGCACCTGCACCCGGCGGACCACCTCGTCCGGCAGACCGAGCGGGATCCGGGACGTGACCAGGACGCCGATCCCCGGGAAGCTGCGGACCATCCGGTTGGCGACCGTCGCGACACCGTCGAGGACGTGCTCGGCGTTGTCCTCGACGATCACCAGGTCACCGGGCCGGCGCCCGGACAGTACGTCGTCGAGGTCCGACGTACCCGGGGCTGTGCCGAAGGCGTCCAGGATCGCCGACGGTACGGCGGCATCGCGCTGGACGGTGGTGAGGTCGACGACCACGACGGTGGTGTCGGCGCCGGAGAACCGGTCCGCCGCGGCAAGCGCCAGCTCGGTCTTGCCGACCCCACCGGGACCGACGAGCGTGACGAGCCGGTTCTGCCGCAGCAGCGCCTCGAGCTCGAACAGCTCTTCTTCGCGGCCGACGAGACCGTCAGGGATCGGGCGGGTGCCTCGCCAGCGCAGACCGGTCGGTACGGCGTCCGCGACCGAGACGACCGGCGGCGACGGCTCCACCGCCCGTACGACGGGACGCACCGAGCCATGCCCCGCGGCCGCGAGGAAGCGATCGGTGTCGTCGGGCCGCAGACCGAGTGCCGAGGCGAGCAGGCGGACGGAGTCCTTGCGCGGGCGCGCGACCCGGCCGGCCTCCATCTCGCGGATCGACCGCACACTCAGCCCGGCCCGGTCGGCCAGCTCCTCCTGGGAGAGACCGGCCTGGACCCTCAAGTCGAGCAACAGATCGGCGAATCCCCGCCGACCGTCCGCCCGGCCATCCGTGTCCGACACAGCCTGTCACCCCTCTTAGGCCTCACGTTCCTGTCACAACATAGCGTGACAAGCGGCCCGGCGGCGGGCGTGACCGGGCGGCGGGATGCGGCCTGGATCACACAATTCGTTGATCGGGGCAACGGGTTTCGAATTGCTGCGAACTCAGAAATGCACGTTTCAAGCAGTCGCGCGAACCGAGCTGGATTCATTGTCGGTGGGATACAGAGAAAGGATGCCGGCCCAGTCGTCGAGACGGGCGCGGGTATCCGCACGGCCCGAGTCGGCATTCAGCAGGCTGCCGTCGGAAATACCACGGGTAGCGCGAACCAGCAGCTCAGCGGTGACGTCGCGCAGCGTGTCAAGGGCAGCCATGACGACAATTCAAGCCGAACCGTGTTTCGCAAACGTAACGCGACCGCCAACATCACGATAAGTCACCAAAATACGGCCCGGGTTATTACCGGGTAGTCCGCTAACCGGCCAGGAACGACAGGCGGACGTGGCGGTCGGGATTGTCGCGGTTGGTGTCGACGAGGCAGATGGATTGCCAGGTGCCGAGCGTCAGGCGGCCGGCCAGGACCGGGACCGTCGCGTACGGCGGGATCAGGGCCGGGAGCACATGGTCGCGGCCGTGGCCGGGTGAGCCGTGGCGGTGCTGCCAGTCGAAGTCCCGCGGCAGCAGGTCCTCGAGGACCGCGAGCAGGTCGAGATCGCTGCCGGCGCCGGTTTCGAGGATCGCGACGCCGGCGGTCGCGTGCGGCACGAACACGTGCAGCAGGCCGTCGCCGCGACCGGAAACGAACTGTTCACACCGGCTCGTGAGGTCGAGGACGACCTCACGAGCACCGGTATGAATATCGAGGACGACCGAGTCCATCAGGCGGGGACGATGTTGACCAGCTTGGGCGCCCGCACGATCACCTTGCGGGTGCCGCGGCCGTCCAGCGCCTTCTGGATCGCCTCCGAGGCCAGCGCCAGCTGCTCCAGGTCGGCGTCGGAGATGTCCGGCGAGACCTCCAGCCGGTCCTTCACCTTGCCGGCGATCTGCACCACGCAGGTGACCGAGTCCTGGACCAGCAGCGCCGGGTCGACCTTCGGCCAGCCGGCCTTGGCGACGGTCGGCTCGTGGCCCAGCTCCTCCCACATCTCCTCGGCCGTGTACGGCGCGACCAGGCTCAGCACGATCGCCACCGCCTCGACCGCCTCGCGCACCGCCGGGTCGGCAGCACCCGGACCGGAGTCGATCGCCTTCCGGGTCGCGTTCACCAGCTCCATGATCCGGGCGACCATGACGTTGAACCGCTGCGAGTCGATCAGCTCGGCCGCGTCCGCCACCGTCCGGTGGGTCAGCTTGCGCAGCTCGGCGTCACCGGTCGCGGGGTCCGCGCCGACCGGTGCCTCGACCGCTCCGGCCAGCCGCCAGGCCCGCTGCAGGAACTTCAGCGAACCGCCCGGGGACATGTCGGCCCAGTCGATGTCGTCCGACGGCGGTCCCGCGAACACCATGGTCAGCCGGACGGCGTCCACGCCGTACTCGTCGATCATGTCGCCCAGGTTCACGCCGTTGCCCAGGGACTTGCTCATCGCCTTGCCCTGGTTGATGACCTGGCCCTGGTTCAGCAGCCGGGTGAACGGCTCCACGACGCTCAGCAGGCCCATGTCGTGCAGCGCCTTGACGAAGAACCGCGCGTACAGGAGATGCAGTACGGCGTGCTCCTTGCCGCCGACGTACTGGTACACCGACATCCACCGCTCGGCCGTGGCCTGGTCGAACGGACCGTCGGTGTACTCCGGCGACAGGTAGCGCAGGAAGTACCAGGACGAGTCGACGAACGTGTCCATCGTGTCGGTGTCGCGCTCGGCCCGGCCACCGCACTTGGGGCAGTCGACCTCGACCCACTCGCGGGCCGCGGCCAGCGGCGACACGCCCTTCGGCTGCAGGTCGGCGCCGCGCAGGTCGGGCAGCTCCATCGGCAGCTGGTCGTCGGGGACCGGGACCTCGCCGCAGGACGGGCAGTGAATGATCGGGATCGGGCAGCCCCAGTACCGCTGGCGGCTCAGCAGCCAGTCGCGCAGGCGGTAGTTGATCGTCCGCTCGCCCAGACCCTTGCTCTCCAGCCAGTCGATGATCCGCGACTTGGCCTCGGCGACCTCCAGGCCGTCCAGGCTGATCTCGTCGTTCGCGCTGTTGATCGCCGGACCGTCACCGGTGAACGCCTTGCCGTCGAAGCCGTCGGTCGGCTGTACGGTGCGGACGATCGGCAGGCCGAACTTCTCCGCGAACTCCCAGTCCCGCGTGTCCTGCCCCGGGACGGCCATGATCGCGCCGGTGCCGTAGTCGGCCAGCACGTAGTCGGCCGCCCAGATCGGGATCCGCTTGCCGGTCACCGGGTTGATCGCGTACGAGCCCAGGAAGACACCGGTCTTCTCGCGCTCCGTGCTCAGCCGCTCGATCTCGGTCTCGCCCTTGACCTTCGCCAGGTAGGTGTCGAAGGCCTCCTGCTGGTCCGGCGTGACCAGGGTTGCCGCCAGCTTCGCGTCCGGCGCCACGACCATGAAGGTCGCGCCGAACAGCGTGTCCGGACGAGTGGTGAACACCTTGATCGGCTCGTCGCGGCCCTCGACCTGGAACTCCGCGAACGCGCCCTCGGAGCGGCCGATCCAGTTGCGCTGCATCAGCAGGATCTCTTCCGGCCACTGCAGCAGCTCCATGTCGTCCAGCAGCCGCTGGGCGTACTCAGTGGTCTTGAAGTACCACTGGGTCAGCTCCCGCTTGGTGACCTCCCAGCCACAGCGCTCGCAGCGTCCCTGGACCACCTGCTCGTTGGCCAGCACGGTCTGGTCGTTCGGGCACCAGTTGACGTACGACGCCTTGCGGTACGCCAGACCGCGCTCGTACAGCCGCAGGAACAGCCACTGCGTCCAGCGGTAGTACTCCGGGTCGGACGTGTGCAGTCGCCGCGACCAGTCGAAGCTCAGCGCGTAGCGGCGGATCGACTCGGCCTGCGTCTCGATGTTGGCGTACGTGTACGTCGCGGGGTGCTCGTTGCGCTTGATCGCGGCGTTCTCCGCCGGCAGACCGAACGAGTCCCAGCCGATCGGGTTCAGCACGTCGTACCCCTGCTGGAACCAGTAGCGCGCCAGGACGTCGTGCAGCGCGAACACCTCGGCGTGGCCCATGTGCAGGTCGCCGGACGGGTAGGAGAACATCGTGAGCGCGTAGCGACGCTCGGCCGAGCCGTCGTCCTTCGCCTTGAACGGGTCCAGCTTCTCCCACACCGGACGCCACTTGGCCTGCATGGCGTTGAAGTCGTAGCCACCCCGATCGATCGAGGCGTCCTCTACCTGCTCCGTCACGGTCCTACTCCAGCTTCGTGTCTTGTTTGAGCCTAAATCTGCCAGAAATGAAAAATCCCCTCACACAGGAGGGGGTGCCGCACTGACCGGCGCTTCAGATCGCGCCTGGTTGCCAGTACGGCTACGTAAGGAGCAGGCTCACTCGCATAGCAGCAGGATAGCACCGGGTGCCGCGACCGTCCGAGACGGTCACGGCACCCAGCGCGGTCAGCCGACAGGTACGCCGAACGTCTTCAGCCAGTCCTGGACGACCTTGATGTCGATCCGCTGCAGACCGTCGAGGTAGCGGCAGTTGGCCGTGTAGCCGTAGCTGGTCACGGTCACCTGGTAGCCGTTCAGGAACGTCGGGCCGCCGGAGTCACCGAAGCAGGTGCCGCCGGTACCGCGGGTGTCGTGCTCGTTGCCGTTCACCTGCAGGATCTGCGGCGTGAGCTTCTGCCCCGGCTCCTCGGCCCAACGGCGCAGCAGTGGGTACGACATCGGCGTGGGCTTCTGCGGGCCGGAGTCGGCCTTGCGGACCTCAGTGCCGTAGCCGACCGACGTGAAGATCGTGCTGTTCAGCTTGGGCTGCTGGTACGCGTTGAGGTAATTGCTGGGCGCGATCTTCGCCGGAGCGATGTTCGTGACCGGCCGGTCGAGCACGATGACGCCGACGTCGTTCCAGTTGTCCAGGTCGGTGAAGTCGGAGTACTTCGGGTGCGAGTACGCCGTACCGGACTTGTAGCCGGCCTTCTCCAGCTCCGCCTGCGTGTAGCCCTTCGACGGGTCCGCGGCGACCGGGAACGGCGACGGCGGCTGCTCGGCGATCACCGAGTCGAACGTCACCAGGGTCTTGCCGAGCGTGCCCAGCGTGCAGTGCGCCGCGGTCACCACGACGGTCGGCGAGACGAGCGTCGCCGTACAGCGGAAGCGCCCGTCAGGTTGGTAGAACAGGATCAGACCGACGTTCGGGTGCGCGTTGCCGTCGGGTTCGCCGCCGGTGATGGCGCTGGCGGACAAGACCGGTGTGACGGCCAGTCCGAGAGCCAGCGCACAGATGCCGATGATGCGGCCCAGTCGACTCCTCATGTGTCCCCTCCAGGGGTACGGCGTGACTATGTGCCTGCATTTGAGCAGCGACGTCATCCGCTGTCCAGAGTTCGTTTGACTACCCTCTGTGGCCGTCCACTTGGGGAAGATGGGCGCCACAGCCGCGCTGATGATGACGGCGGTAGCTGTTCCCGCGGCGGTGGCGCTGCAGCAGGACGACGGCCCGAAGCCGGCTGGTGAGACGTGGGTGCGGACCGAGTTGTTCTAGATGCAGTGGGGGCGGTTGGGCTGCGGATATGCGCGGGTCGACAGTACGTATACGTCCACTGGCCGGCGATCTGGTCGTCCGTCCGGTGCGGGGTGACGGGTAGTAGGTGTATACGTACTGTCGACCTGCAGCCTTCGGCTGACCACGTCCAGAGGTCGGCCGTGCCGGGGCGAGAGACCCCCTCTGGGTGCTGCGGACAGGAAATAGCAGGTCCCACCGCACCAGAACCTGTCTCGCGGCCCGCAGTTCACCCACCCATCGGACAGGAGCGGTGAGGTCTCCCGGATCGTCAGGCGGCCTCAAGGGTTCGTTCTAGATGAACTCGGTGCCGCCGGCGCGGCGGTGGTCGCCGGGAGTGCGGCCGTACTTGCGTTTGAAGGCAGTGGAGAACGGACGTACGTCGGAGTAGCCGCAAGCTCTCGCTACCTCGGTGATGGACAGGGTGTGGTCCAGGAGGAGCTGTGCCGACAACTCGAGCCGGAGGCGGCGCAGCGTCGACATGATGGACGCACCGGTCTGCTGCGTGAAGAGGCGTTCGGCGTGCCGCTCGGAGAGGTGTACGGCGGCTGCCACATCCCGGACCGTGATGGGCCGGGACAGGTTGTCTCGGAGGTGCCTCTGCATCGCCTCCACGACCAGAGGTCCACGGTCCCGTCTGACGGGCTCCACCGCGAGATCCTCATCCAGTGCGAAGGCACGAGCCGTTTCCATGACCAGCGTCGCGCCCAGTGCACCCAGTACGGTGCCGTACCCGGACACCGGCGCAGCCGCCTCCGCAGCCAAGCCCGTGATGAGTGCAGGCAACGCACCGGTTCTCGTGGACATGACAGGGCCGTCAGCACGTGTCAGCCCGGACCACCATCCGCGTTCGTCGGATCCGGGACGAAAGGTGAAGCCCCAGAACGCGATGCCGAGCGGCGACGTGTGCGAGGACTCGATCTCGTGCACGTCACCGGGGCGCGCGAGGAACACTGACCCCGGCACCACGTCGTACTGCACTGCGCCGTTGTTGAAGCGGCCCTCGCCGGAGTAGGCGAGGCAGACCTCGTGGAAGGAGTGGCTGTGCCAGTAGTTGCGCCAGTACTCCGGCCGGTAGTGGCCCCAGCTGAGGAAGTCCGCGCGGAAGCCGTCGACCTCGCAGGACTCGAGCAGTCCCGCGAGGTCGACGAAACGATCCGCTGCGGCAACGGATACGAGGCTCAAACAGCGCTCCTGCCCGTGGGGTCGACTCCCCGCAGCATCATGCCCTGGCCGAGTGACCACTCGTGCGTCTTGACGGTCGGCGGGTCGGACGGGTCGCGGTACTGGACCAGCCAGGTGGTGCGCGCCTCGTCACTGGTGTTCACCCCGGACCCGTGCACGGTCAGGTAGGTGAAGAACAGTACGTCGCCTGCCTCGGCCGGCTGCGGTGTCGCCGCGTCGAACGACGGCTCCAGCAGGTGGTACGACCCCTCCGGGCTGTGCTCCCGTGGCCCCTCCTGGTGGCTGCCGGGAATCACCCGGACACAACCCTTCTCGACCGGTGCGTCGTCGAAGTGGAAGATCGCCGCGCCGACCCGGTGATAGGTGTGCGGGAAGAACGGGTGGTCCTGGTGCAACGGGAACGGCGAACCGTTCTCCGGCGGCTTCACGAACAGCTTGGTGTGGTGCAGTTGCACGTTGTCCACACCCATCACCGCGGCGGCCACGTCGGTGAACCGCGGGTCCACCAGGAGCTTCGAGAACTCGGCGTCGTAGAACTGCGCGTCGTGCAGGTGCTGCAGCTTCGTCGGCGCCTCGGTCATGTCCCGGGCGGCGCCCCAGGTCGGGTCGTCGGTCCGGTTCAGCTGGGCCAGCAGGTCGTGGCTGCGCTGCCGGTAGTGCGCTGCTTCTTCCTTGCTGAGAAGGCCTTTCACCAGCACGAAGCCGTTCTCGGCATACTGCTGCGCGAGCGTCGAGAGTTCGGGGCGCCCGTCTGTGATCGTCATGTCGGAGTACCTCCTGATCGGGTACTTCGAGCCTACGAACGCCGGCGCCCGGACGGGAGGACCCGACCGGACGCCGATGTTCGTCAAACGGACATGCCTACTCGTCGGCAGGCTTCTCGTCGATCGGTACGGCGATCGGCCGCAGCCGGGCCCACGCCACGAAGACGGCGGTGAACACCAGCATCCCGATGCCGCCCCAGAGGTTGATGTTGATCCCCGCGGCCTTGTCGATCTCGGCCTGCTTCTCGACGATGCCGAGGACGGTCAGCACCACCCCGTAGATCCCGACCAGGGTCGCGATCACGATCCGGATGTCGAACGCCCCGGCCTTCTTCTTCTCCGCCATCACAAGCTCCCAATCAGCCGAAGACGATGTTCAGGACGATGGTCATCGCCAGCGAGATGCCGGCCAGCAGGACCGGCCTGCGGTACCAGCCGTGGTCACCGCGGAGCGTCACCTCGGTGCGCTGCTCCTTCGGCGTCAGCGAGTACACCAGGCCGACCAGCTCGGATTCCTCCTTCGGCCGGGTCATGGTGCTGACCAGGACGCTGACCAGGATGTCGACCACGAACGCCGCGCCGGCGCCGACGAAGCTGGCGCCCTGACCGGGCAGGTTGATGACGCCGTTCTCGGACAGGATGAAGACCACGATCGCCGTCGTCGTACCGCTGACCAGGCCGATCCAGCCGGCCGCCGCCGTCATCCGCTTCCAGAACATACCGAGGATGAACGTGGCGAACAGCGGCGCGTTGAAGAACGAGAACAGCTGCTGCAGGTAGTCCATCAGGTTGCTGTAGCCGGAGGCGATCGCGGCCGTGCCGATCGCGATCAGCGTGCCCGCCACGGTCACCCAGCGGCCGGTGCGCAGGTAGAAGTCGTCCGGCCGGTCCTTGATGACGTAGCGCTCGATGATGTCGTACGACATCACGGTGTTGAACGAGCTCAGGTTGGCCGCCATACCGGCCATGAAGGACGCCAGCAGACCGGTGATCGCGAGGCCGAGCATGCCGTTCGGCAGCAGGTCGCGCATCAGCAGCAGGATCGCGTCGTTGTAGTCGACCTCGCCGCTGCCGGTGGCCTTGAACTGGGCCAGTTCCGGCACGATCACCGCGGCGATGATGCCGGGGATGATCACGATGAACGGCACGAACATCTTCGGGAACGAGCCGATGATCGGCGTCCGCCGGGCCGCCGACATGTTCTTCGACGCCATCGCCCTCTGCACCTCGACGAAGTTCGTCGTCCAGTAGCCGAACGAGAGCACGAAGCCGAGACCGAACACGATGCCGATCACCGACAGGAAACTGTTGCCGAACCCGCTCAGCGCGTTGCCGGGCCAGGCCGACATCTGCTCGCCGCCGCCCGGCGACGCGGTCACCTTGTCGACCAGGCCCTGCCAGCCGCCGACCTTGTGCAGGCCGACCAGGGTCAGCGGCAGCAGCGCGGCGACGATGACGAAGAACTGCAGCACCTCGTTGTAGATCGCGGCCGACAGCCCGCCGAGCGTGATGTAGCTGAGCACGATCAGGGCGGCGACGATCACCGACACCCAGATCGGCCAGCCGAGCAGCACGTTCACGATGGTCGCGAGCAGGAACAGGTTCACGCCCGCGATCAGCACCTGCGCCAGGGCGAAGCTGATCGCGTTCACCAGGTGCGCGGGTTTCCCGAACCGGCGGAGCATGAACTCCGGCACGCTGCGGACCTTGGAGCCGTAGTAGAACGGCATCATCACGACGCCGAGGAACAGCATCGCCGGGATCGCGCCGATCCAGAAGTAGTGCACGGTCGGCATGCCGTACTGCGCGCCGTTCGCCGACATGCCCATGATCTCGATCGCGCCCAGGTTGGCCGAGATGAACGCCAGGCCGGTGACCCAGGCGGGCAGCGACCGGCCGGACAGGAAGAAGTCCAGGCTGCTCGACACCGCGCGTCTGGCCAGGTACCCGATCCCGAGCACGAAGACGAAGTAGAGCGCGATGATGATGTAGTCGATCGCCGTGGCATCCAGTCTGAGGATGGATTGTTGCGCAAGCATCGGGCCTCCGGATCACCGCTGTGACAGATCGTGTTGTTACCGGTCAGGAACGTTACTCCTACTTTCAACCAAACACGGCGGCGACCCGGCCGGTTCTCCACCCAGATCTCCACCCGTGGTCGGTACCCACAAATGTCCGCGCAGACCTACCGTCCGTGACATGAGCCTCGGAACCTTGCCCAACGCCCTCGTCGTGATCGCCGTCGTGGTCGTCGTACTCGCGCGGCGGCTGTCCTGGTCCGAGCTGGAGAACTCCGACGCCGACGTGTGGCGCGGCCCTCTCGTGCTGATGGGCGTCGGGGTCTACCAGCTGTACGACCGGCACACCGTCCTGGGCGCCGTCGACGTCGTACTGCTCGTGGTCGGTGCCGTGCTCGCGCTCGTGGCCGGTGTCGGCTCCGGACGGGTCGCACAGGTCCAGCGGCGCGCCGGGAAGGTGTTCTTCCGGCTCGGGATGCCCGGGCTCGGCATCATGGTGGCCTACCTGGTCGTCCGGCTCGGACTCGCCGGACTCGGCCATCTGCTCGGCGCCTCGGTCGCCGGCGGCGGCGGCGGCGCGCTGATGGTCTCGATGGGTGCGAACCTGTTGACCCAGTCACTGATCATCCAGAGCAAGGCGAGCCAGATGGCCGAGGAGTACACCAACCAGTGAAGCTGAAGGCGCTGCTGCCGCCCGGTCCGCACGGAGAGAGCGGCTGGGTCGGCCGGGTGCTCACCACGGGGGTCGCGGTCGCCGTACTGGCCACCGCACGGCCTGCGGCCGCGTGGGTCTGGGTGGTGCTCCTGGTCACCTTCGCCGCGTTCGTCGTCGGCTCGGTGCTGATGACGGCTCGTCCTTACGTCTCGCTAGCACTGCTAGCCCCCGTCGCGGTCAGCAACGCGCTGATCGCCGGCTACCCGCAGTCGAACGCCCTGGTCCTGGTGCTGGTCGCGATCACCGACATCGCGGTGATCGACTTCGGCCGTCGCGGCAACCGGCCGATCATTGCTGTCGGCATCGGTGTCGCTGCCGGGTACGCGGGGTCGGCCTGGTGGTTCGGGCAGCCGGACACCTGGTACTTCTCCCAGCTGCTCTGGACCGCCGCACTGACCGCCTTCGGGTTGAACCGGCGCCAGTACGAGGTGCAGGCGCGGCAGACCGAGCAGCTACTGGAGCAGACCCGCCTGGCGCAGAGCGAACACGCCCGCGCGGCCACGCTGGAGGAGCGTGGGCGGATCGCTCGGGACCTGCACGACGTACTGGCGCACTCGCTGGGCGCACTGAGCGTTCAGCTCGAGGTAGCCGAGGCACTGCTGGAAGAGCGTGGTGACACGGCCGGTGCGCTGGAGCGGGTACGTCGCTCGCGCCGGCTCGCCGTACAGGGGCTGACCGAGGCCCGTGATGCTGTAGCCGCGCTGCGGGCGGATGAGGTGCCGGAGCTCCCTGCGGCGTTGGCTGCGCTCGCAGAGCAGCACGAGGCGGATCATGGCACCGCCGTGCGGCTGACTGTCACCGGCCGGCAGCGGCTGGAGTCAGGTGTCACGGTTGCACTGCTCGGCGCGGCGCGTGAAGCGCTGACGAATGCGGCGAAGCATGCGGCTGGTCAGATTGTTGACATGAGGCTTGTCTACGAGGACGGCGTACGGCTGTCGGTGCGAACCAAAGGGGTCACGAGCGGCGAGGGGTTCGGGTTGGCGGGAATGCGGGAGCGGCTGGCGCTGGTCGGTGGGACGCTGACGGCGGGTGCGGACGGCGACGACTGGTTGGTGGTGGCAGAGGTTGACTGACGCAATCCGAGTGGTCGTGGCGGACGACCAGCAGGTCGTGCGGGAAGGACTGGTCGCCCTGCTCGGGCTGATCGACGGCGTCCACGTCACCGGCGCGGCCGCGAACGGTGTCGAGGCCGTCGACCTGGTTGCCCGGGGCAACGTAGACGTGGTGCTGATGGACCTGCGGATGCCCGTCCTCGACGGGACGCAGGCGACGGCGCGGATCACGGCCGACTTCCCGGACGTCGCCGTACTGGTGCTGACGACGTACGCCGACGACGCCTCGATCGCGAGCGCGCTCCGTGCCGGCGCCCGCGGCTATCTCACCAAGGACGCCGGCCGCGCCGAGATCGGCGCCGCGCTGCGATCGACCGCGGCCGGGCAGTCCACGTTCGACGCAGAGGTCTCGAAGCGTTTGATCGCAGGGCTCACCTCGACGGACCAGAGCACCGACGGGCTGACGGCCCGGGAGACCGAGGTACTGCGGTTGATCGCGCAAGGACTGAGCAACCCGGAGATCGCGGGCCGGCTGTTCATCAGCGAGGCGACCGTGAAGACGCACATCAACAACACGTTCGCGAAGATCGGCGCCCGCCACCGCGCGGAGGCAGTGCGCTACGCATATCAGAAAGGAGTCGCATCGGATTCCTGACCCGCCTGCGGGCGACACGCTCAGCGAGGTTGACGGCCGTCTCGATGTCCGATAATCAGAACGTCGAGAGCCGGAGAGCGTGGGGGGAACACCTGGATGGCACAAGATCTCAGACTCCAGATATTCCAAGGGGAGTCACTACTTCAGCATTTGCGCCAACGAAATTCCAGCGGCGGCTTCCTGTTCTGGTTGCCGATCGTCGCGCTCGGATCATTTGCGGTACTTGCGGCGGCCGGCCAGGATCTCGGCCAGGCTGATCTCGCGGGCCTGCTCTGTCACGACATCAAGGCGTATATCTATGCCAATGACAAGCTCTGCAGCTCCGCACCGCCTTCGGAGCGTATGAGTTTCCTCAGAGACCTGCCGCTGCTCATCACAATAACCCTGCTGTCCTTGACGCCGGGCCTGATGTACCGCCAGTGGCTGGGCATCGAATCGTTCCTCGACTCGATGGAGCGCCGGAACATCCTCGCCTGGCCGAACGGACGAGCCGCCGTCCTTCAAGAGGTGCAGTCCTGCAACGCGTACTATCGCCGGGCATCACGGACGAGCCTCGCGATCCTCGCATTCTCGTTCCTGTCAGTCAGCATCGTGTGCAAGGCGCTCGCGGTCGGCAGTGATTACCCGGTTCTTGATACGACAGGGAATGGCGGCGCCGTCAAGTACTCACTGTGGTGGGCAGCGATATCGTCCGAGGGCTGGGCGTGGCTCGGCTATGTCGGCTGGGGAACTCTCTTCGTGTACTCGGTCGTGTTGCAGAATGTCTACGGCGGTCGCGCCGTCGCACTCCTCTGGCGGACCAGGAAGTCGATCGACTACGGCGCCGACGTCGACAACCTCGACGGCCATTTCGGCTGGTCGGACGTCCGGAAGATCCTGCTCTGTACCTGGACAGCCATCATCATCCACGGCATCGCGATGGCGATGGTCGCGATCTCGTTGCCGAACCATCCGGCGATCGTGCTCTCGCCGTTGCTCATTCAATGGCTGGTGACAACACCTTTCTATGTCGGCATTCCGATCTATCTGATCAGGAAGAACATCGCGAACTGGAAGAGCGCCGAACTGAGCAAATTGACGCTGGCCCAGGTGCCCGCGGCGAGCACACAACAGGCTACGGCCGCAGGGGCCATGGCGGATCGGATCAGAAGAGTTCGGGTGAATCCGTACGCAGGGATCACGGCTCGGATCGTCTACTTTCTCGGCTTCGTGTCATCACTGACGGTCGTTATTCAAATTCTGCGCATCATCTACTGATAGGGGCCGAAAGTGCCTGAACAACCCGATGGCCGAGGGAGTGAGCTGCGAGAATTGCTCGACTGGTACCTGAGTTCCTGGGGACCGGTCGACTGGACAGCGGTTCGCCAGGTTTCCGATCTCGATGCCGATCCCGAGCTGGGCAGAATGCTGCTGGCTTTGTCGATGATCGAGGCGGACTCTCAGGTCATGCGGCGCAAACTGGCCGCATCCGGAGCGGACCGATCGCCCGAACTGCTCGAGTTCATCGCTGTCTGGCTCGCGGAAGAGGGCGAGCACAGCCGCGCTCTGAAGCACATGGCCCGCAACTACGGGACGACCGACCTGGCAATCGACGAGCGGCGCTGGTCACGCGACATCCGGGCATTCATCACCTGGCCGAGCCTGTACCTGGGCCGGAGAATCCCCGGCTTGAAGGCCGCTTACTGTACGTTGGGCGCCATGCAAGAACTGGTGGCGCTGACCACCTACAACCACCTCGCGCAGCGCTGCGACACGTCGCCGGTCTCGTCGGCGCTGAGGGCAATCGCAAAACAGGAATCTCGTCACATGCGTTTTTATCGCACCGCAGCCGAGATCTTTCTCGGCGCCTCACCGGCCGCTCAGCGGACGACCCGCGTCCTGATCGGAAAGCTCTGGCGGCCACCCGGCATGGACCTGATCGGCAAGGGTTGGTACGAGGAGATCTTCGGCCCGATTCTGCGCGATCCGCAGTACACCTCCGCGCTGCTGCGGGTCGATCGAATCGTCTCGGCGCTCCCTGGCATCGGCTCGATCAGCGTGATGCGCGAGTATCTCCATACGCACGAATTCCCGGCACCAGTGGCGGCGGTCGCGCGGCGGGAGGCTCAGGGAGCGTCCGAGTGGTAGGCACTGCTGATGTTCTGGACAGGGGCAGCGGTCCGGCCTTTGTTTGCCTGCACGGCTTTCCACAGAACATGTCCGCATGGGACCAGGTCGCCGATCATCTCGTTGCGGCCGGCTTCCGCGTCATCGCCCCCAACATGCGTGGCTACCGCTCGGCGTCCGAGCTGGGGCCGCGACAGGACTACACCTCGACCAAGCTGGCCGAGGATGTTCTGGCGATCCTGTCGGAGCTCGAGGTCTCAGAAGCTGCGGTCGTCGGGCACGATCTCGGAGCGTCGGTTGCCTGGGAAGTCGCCCGGATCGCACCCAAGCAAGTGACCAGAATCTTCTCGCTCGCTGCTCCACACCCTGCGGCGTTTGTGCAGGCTTGTCTCTCGAGTGCCCAATTGCTCCGGGCGTGGTACGTCCTTGGCGCACAGTCCACGGCCTTGGCTCTGAAGTTGTTCTCCCCGAGGGACGCAGGTTCCGCGCGTCGGCTCGTCACTTTCCTGTCCGAGCGAGGTTTGGTCTCGCCGGAAGTCGACCGTTACCTCGACTATCTCCGCAGCGATCATCGCTTCGAGTCGGCGCTGCGCTGGTACCAGGCGATGCCGCTCAATGATCCCCGCAGCGTCTGGACGAAAGCGGAGGTGCCGGCGACCGTGATCTGGGGCAAGCAGGACCCGTTCACGAACGGACGATCCGTCGACCTCACCTGCCAGTGGACGAACTCCACCTGCTCCGTTCACCGACTTCCCGATGCCGGCCACTGGTTGCTGGACTACAACGCCAAGCCAGTGTCCGAGATCCTGATCGAGGACATGAAGCATTGAGCGGGAGTCTTGTCAGATTCGTAGCTCGGCGACGACCGGGCGGTGATCGCTGCCCGTCGAGCTCATCACCCAGGCCTTGGTCGGGGTGACGCCGCGCACCAGGATGTGGTCGATCCGCGCCATCGGGAACTTCGACGGCCAGGTGAACCCGAAGCCAGTGCCCGCCGCGCCCTGCGCCGAGCGGAGGCCGGCCGTCAGCGGGGCGAGACTGCGATCGTTCGCCGTACCGTTGAAGTCGCCCATCACGATCACGCCCGCGAGCTGCTCGTCGGCGATCTGCCGGCCGAGTGCCTTGATCGTGTCGTTGCGCTGGTCCGACGTGAAGCCGCTGGTGCCGACGCGGACCGAGGCGAGGTGCGCGACGTACACGGCGACCTTGCCCTCCGGCGTGCTGACCTCCGCGCGCAGCGCCCGGGTCCATTTGAAGCCGACGTCGACGGACTTGGTCTCGACGACCGGGTACTTCGACCAGAGGGCGACCGTGTCGCGGGACACCTGGTACGGGTACAGCTTGGCGAAAGCAGCCTTGTAGATCTTGAGGTCCGACGAGGTGAGCTCCTCGAGCGCCATCACGTCGGCGTCGGCCGCGATCAGGTCCTGCGCGGTCTTCTCCGGGTCCGGGTTGGCGGCGTCGACGTTGTGCGTCAGCACGCGCAGGTCGTACGCTCCCCCGCCACCCTTGCCCGGGACGAGCAGGTTGCCGAACATCAGGCCCCACACGAGTGCGGGGACCAGCAGCGCGACACCGGCCGTCGCGGACCGGCGTACCAGAGCCGCGAGGCCGAGGACCGGCACCGCGACGCCTACCCAGGGCAGGAAGGTGTCGAGCAGGCTGCCCAGGTTGCCGATCGAGTTCGGAACGTAACGGTGGAACACCAGCGGCAGCGCCGACAGGATCGCCAGCACCGCGATCACCCGTCCGCGCCGCCACATGCCACCATTCTTCCTCCGCCGCGCGCTGGTGCGCGGCGGCGGCGGTTTGCGAGTGGCGACAGCTGTCTGGCGGTCCGGCATGGAGCGATTGTTGCGGACGGCCGGGCCGGACCAAAGTCCGTGCACGGTCAGGGACGGCGATTTCATCCGTACGGACGATCGCCCGGCACCGGAATGATGAGGAAACCGTGAGGATGGCGGGAGAGCTCTGGTGCCTTCGGGTGAACGCATCGCACAATGCCCGTATGGCGTCAGCGCAGATCACCGAGCCGTTCGTCGTCAGGCGCCACGGGCTCGGTACGACGAAGACCGCGCTCGCGCTCGGTACCGCGGTCTTCGCGCTGATGGTCGTCCTGACGCTCACGATCGTCGTGGTGCAGGCGATCCGGGGCGCCTCGATCCGGGAACCGCTCGAGGCCGTGTGGCTGGCCTGGGGCGGTACGCCGCTGATCTTCGCGGTCGGGCTGCCGATTCTGCTCGTCGTCGGCGCGATCACGGCGTACGAGGAACGCCGCGAGGAGGACACCGACGACGTACTGCTCACCGTCGACGACACCGGCATCTACCTGGGCGGTGAGCAGCAGCGCACGATCCCGTGGGCGCAGGTCCGCGGCGTCTGCCGGCTCGAACTCCAGGACAGCGAAGAGACCTGGGAACCGCGGCTCGTCGTCATGCTCGTCGACGAGGACGCACTCCCCCGCAGCACCAAAGCGTGGGGCCCGTCCTGCCCCTGGCCCGGCACCCACGAAATCCTCGGCCGAACCCTCCCGTACAACGAACTGGCCACGGCAATCGCCCAGCGAGCCCCGCACATCCACGTCACCGACCGCGGCCGCGTCGAGGACTGACCGCAGGTCACCGTCGGGACATGACGGCTGCTGCGGCTTCCCTCGAGCCTTGAATGGTGTTTTCGTGGCTGAGAAGGTCTTCGCGGGGCAGGGGCTGCCGGTGCGGGAGGGGCAGGAGGGGTGAGATGGCCAAGCTGGTCTATGCGGCGATCACGTCACTGGACGGGTACGTCGAGGATGCCGACGGCAACTTCGACTGGGCGGCGCCGGACGAGGAGGTGCACACCTTCGTCAACGCGCTGGAACGCCCGATCGGCACGTACCTGTACGGGCGCCGGATGTACGAAACGATGCTCTACTGGGAGACCGCGACCGATCAGTCGCCGGCGACCCGGGAGTACGCGGCCATCTGGCGGTCGGCCGAGAAGGTCGTGTACTCGCGCACGCTGCAGGCGGTGACCAGCGCGAAAACACGCATCTGGCGCAGCTTCGACGCCGACGCCGTACAGCTCCTCAAAGAGTCGTCCGCCGCCGACATCAGCGTCGCCGGCGCCGAACTGGCCGCCCAGGCCCTCGAGTCCGCCCTCGTCGACGAGATCCACCTGTTCCTCAACCCGGTCATCGTCGGCGGCGGCAAACGGGCGCTCCCCCACCACCTGCAGCTCTCACTGGAGCTGGTGGACGAGCACCGCTTCGCCGGCGGCGTCGTCCACCTGCACTACCAGGTGAAGAACTAGCCCTTGGGGCCGAGGAGTTTTTCGAGGTCGGTGAGGACGTCCATGGCGCCGATGGGGCCGAGGCCGAGGAACCAGACCTCGTCGTCGACGCGGGCCGACTTGCCGGCCTTGACGGCAGGGAGGGACTTCCAGAGGTTGCCGTTGACAACCTTGGTCTCGTCGGTGCTGTCGGGCTTGCCGTAGCTGGAGTAGAAGATCCAGTCGCCGGCGGCCTGGCCGATGTTCTCCTGGGAGACCTCGACGGCGAGGTCCTGCACGTCCTGGATCTTCGGGCGCGGCAGGCCGACGTCCTTCAGGATGACGCCGATGAACGACAGGTTGCCGTACAGCCGGATCTGCCCCGGACGGAAACGGACCAGCGAGATCGTCGGCGTACCCTCCACCTTCGACTTCACCTCGTCGGCGCGCTTCTGGTAGTCGTTCAGGATCGACGTCGCCTGGTCCTCCGCGCCGACCGAGTCCGCGACCAGCAGGAAGTTCTCCTTCCACGGGAACCCGGGCCGGATGCTGAACACCGTCGGCGCGATCGCGCTGAGCTTCTCGTACAGGTCGTTGGCCCGCAGCTTGCTGCCCAGGATCAGGTCCGGCTTCAGGGCGGCGATCGCCTCGAGGTTCAGCTCGCTGATCCCGCCGACGGTCTTGATCCCCTGCGCCTTGTCGGCGAGGTACGACGGTACGCCGCTCTGCCCCGCGGTCGTCGCCATCCCGACCGGGGTGATGCCCAGCGCCAGGACGTCGTCCAGCTCGCCGCTGTCCAGCACGACCACCCGCGACGGCTTGGCCGGGATCTCGGTCGAGCCGAGCGCGTGCTTCACCGTCCGCGGGAACGCTCCCGGTGCGGCGTCCGAGCCGAGTTTCGCGGTCTCCTCGTCGGCCGTCTTGAACAGCCGCCCGCCGGTCGCCACTTCCTTGTCACCGACGCCGGCGTCCGCGCTCTTGCTGTCCCCGCCGCCACACCCGGCCAGCACCAGCACACCCGCCGCCACCACGATCCCGATCAGTCTCTTCACGGACGTTGAGACTACAACAACCCAGGTAAGGCACACCTAACCCGCCCCGATTGTGAGATCGCGGCGCTCGCCGGCGGCGAGGGTGAGGGTGATGGGGGTGTTGGTGGCGAGGGCGATCTGGTGGGTGCCTGCGTGGGAGGCGTGTACGACGGCTTCTGTCAGCTGCCCGTCGCGCCAGGTGACGTCGAACGTCAGCCCGCCGCGGGCCCGCAACCCGCGGAACGATCCGTCCGGCCACTCGGCCGGCAGCGCGGGGAGCACGCGGATGACGTCGGTGTGACTCTGCAGCAACAGTTCAGGGATGCAGCCGGTCAGCCCGAAGTTGGCGTCGATCTGAAAGATGTCGCCGTCGCGATGCATGAGATTGTCCGACACCAGCCGGCCCAAGTAGTCCTGGATCACCGCCACAGCGCGAGACGGCTCGAACAACCGCGCCCACAACGCCACCAGCCAGGCCGCGGTCCATCCACCGTTCACCGCGCCCTCGGTCCTCCGCTCCAACGAGGCGCGAGCGGCCGCGGCCCATTCCGGCGTCCGCAGAGGATCAATCTCCGCGCCCGGATACAGACCGTAGAGGTGCGACTGATGCCGATGCTGCGGCTCCGACGGTTCCCAGTCCGTCGGCCATTCCAGCAACCGGCCGTCAGCCGTCGTACCGATCCGCGGCAACCGTCCGCGGGCGATGGTCGCCCGGCGCGCGAGGTCGGACGAGAGCCCCAGCACACCCTCCGCCTCGACCAGATTCGCGAACAGCTCGCGGATCAGCCAGATGTCGTACGTCGACGTGAGGTCGACCGATGCCTTCTCGCCGGAGGGCAGCACGAAGTGATGCTCCGGCGCGGTCGACGGAATGAACTGCAACTGCTCACCATCGTCCACGAGCATCGCCAGAACGAACTCCGCGGGACCCGCGATCACCGGATACGCCCGCTCCCGCAGGAAACCAACGTCCAGCGTGAACCGGTAGTGCTCCATGAGATGCGCCGTCAGCCATACCCCGCACGTCGCGCACATCGACCACACCGGATCGTCGCCGCCGTCGCCGACGGGCCAGGTCGCCCGCCAGATGTCCGCGTTGTGGTGCGACACCCAGCCGGGTGCGTCGTACAGGATCCGGGCCGTCTCGGCACCCGACGCGGCCAGACCCTCGAGCAGGTCGGTGAGCGGGTCGAAGCACTCGCTCAACCCGGTCAGGTCGGCGAGCCAGTAGTTCATCTGGGTGTTGATGTTGTTGGTCCAGTCGCTGGCCCACATCGGGCGCCGGTCCTGGTTCCAGATGCCCTGCAGGTTGGCCGCCTGCGTCCCAGGGCGGGAGGACGCGATCAACAGGTACCGACCGAGATTGAAGGCCAGCGCGACCAGATCCGGATCGTTGCCCCCGGCACCGACCGCCCGCACCCGCTCGCCGGTCGGCGCGTCCACCACCGGGCCGAGCTCCAGCGACGCCCGGTCGTACAACGCCGCATGATCCTCGATATGCCGCTCCCGAAGCTTGTCCACGGCAACCGAATCCAGCACGGAAAACGCTGTATTCAGGGCAACCAGCGGATCCCGTCCGGGAGGTACCCGCCAGCCGGCGAACGTGCTCGCCGCCGCCAGTACGACGGTCACGCGGGACGCCCCGCGCACCGTGACACCGGCATCGGACGTCGTCACCGATCCTCCGTCGGCGAACGCCCGCAGCGCGACCCCGAACCCGATCCCGCGACCGTCCTCGTACCGGATCGGATCGGGACTCTCCCGGTACTCGATCGTCAGATCCGACGGCGCCCGTCCGACGACTCCATAGGTGCCATCCGCAACTTTCACCGAAACCGGATGCCGACTCTCCAATGCGAGATCGAGATCAACAGCACCGTCCCGATCGGCCGTGATCGTCCAGGTCAGCACCTGGTCCGGCGCGGACACGAAGGTCTCGCGCCGGAACCGGGTGCCGTCCACCGTGTAGTCCACGCCCACGACGCCGGTACTCAGGTCGAGCGTGCGCCGGTAGTCAGTCGCCGTACCGCCCGACCGGATCACCAGATCGGCGAGCGGCTGGTACGACTCCACCAACGGACCCTGCAACGCGCGGGTCCGTTCGGTGGCCGCCAGCTGATCACGGTCTTCCAGCAACAACCGGCGTACGTCGGCCAGCACCGCCGGCCCGTCCGCGACCTCGAGCGAACGCGGACCGTCACCGGACCAGACGTCGTCGAGGTTGAGCGCGATCCGCTCGTCGGCGACCCCGCCGTACACCTTCGCGCCGAGGTGCCCGTTGCCGAGTGGCAACGCCTCGAACCAGTCCGCCGCGGGGGCGTGGAACCACAGGAGGTGGGACAATTACTTGCTTCCGCTCTTGTACTTGTCGTAGGCCTGCTGGTTGATCTCCAGGTACCGCGGCATGCCGGTGCTCTCGAGCCCCTTCACGTACGCGTCCCACTCGGTGTCGATGTTCTTCGAACCGGTGATGAAGGCCAGCTGGTTCTGGTTCACGTACGTGTTCAGGTTGGTCTGCAGCGTGGCGAGCTCACTGCTCAGGCTCGGGTCCGGCCAGACCGAGGTCGAGGGGAACCACTGCGCCTTGTCCTCGTGACCCTCGTACTGCTTGGTGGCCTCGAACAGCCGCCGCTCCAGACCGTCGCCGGAGTAGATGTCCTTCGGCACGACCTGCGAGTTCCTGAAGGCGAGCGTGATGTTGTACTGCGCCATCGCGTCCCACGAGAGGTTCTTCGGCTGTTTGTCGCCGGAGAACCGGTACCACGCCGGCTGACCCTCGAGCCCGATCTCTCCGGCCTTCGGCTTGCGCCAGCCGACGTTCTCCGGGCCCATCAGCGAGACCTCGCGACCTTCGTCGCTGTAGATCCAGTCGAGCATCTTGATCGCCGCGACCTGGGCCTCCTTGCTGGCCTTGTTGGTCAGCATGAACGTGTACCCAGTCGAGCTCGGGTAGTTGTACCCCGTGTAGCTCTTGCCCTCCGGGCCGGTCAGCGGCGGTACGGCGTCGTACTGCTTGTCGCGCCCGTCCTTGGAGTCCAGCTGGACGAAGATCCCCGGCCAGAGCACCGGCACCGAGCCCAGGACGACGGCCTTCGGGTTGTTGCCCTGGGCCTGCAGCGCCTGCGCGTTCTGGGTGAACGCCGCCTGGTCGATCAGGCCGTCCTTGTAGAGGCCGCGAATGTACTTCAGGCCTTCCTTCCACTGGTCCGACGTCACCGGCGTGGTGACCTTGTCGCCGTTCAGGGTGAGGAGCGACCGGACGCCGTTGTTCGCGCCGACCGGGTCGTAGGCGAACGCGTTCATCAGGTACGCGATCAGACTGCTGTCCTGGACGTCGGTGGTCATCGGGATCTCGTCGGCCTTGCCGTTGCCGTTCGGGTCCTTGGTCTTGAACGCCTCGAGCACCTTGCGCAGGTCGTCGGTCGTCTTCGGCACCTGCAGACCGAGCTTCTTCAGCCAAGTGCTGTTGATCCACAGCTTGTCCGGGTACGTGCAGTGGAAGCAGTCCGACCACTGCGACAGGGCGTAGATGTGCCCGTCCGGCGCCGTCACCATTTCCTTGAAGGTCTTGTTGGAGTCCAGCGCCTTCTGGATGTTCGGCGCGTTGTCCTTGATCAGGTTCTCCAGCGGCTGCGCGACGCCCTGCTGACCGAGCTTCAGCACCTCGGCCTGGCTGAAGCCGTCGACCCACGGGATCAGCAGGAACAGGTCCGGGTAGTCGCCGCTGGCCAGCGCGATCTGCCGCTTCTCCTTGGCCGCACCGGCGTCGAAGGTCGTGGTCTGCCAGCGGAACTGGATCTTGAACTTGTCGCTGACCACCTTGGTGACCGCGTTGGTGTCCAGGTTGGTGCCGTTGGAAGGATCGGCCGGCGCGAACACGTCGAGGACGACCTTGCCGTCGGCGCTGGTCTCGTTCGCGGCCCCCTTGCCCGACTTGTCCGAGCTGCACGCCGCCAGGGCGAGCGCGCCGGCGATGCCGAGCGCGACGACCTTGCTCACGGATGAGCGCATTTCTTGTTCCCTTCTGAAGTGGGCGTTTCAGCCCTTGACCGCGCCGACCATCACGCCCTTGGTGAAGTGGCGGGCGACGAATGGGTAGATGACCAGTACGGGCAGGCTCGAGATGACGATGAGCGCGTACTTGAGGACGTTGGCCAGCTGTTGCTGCTCGAGTTGCTGCGCGAGGTTCTGTGCGCCCGCGCCGCCGTACTGGTTCAGGATCAGCACGTTCCGCAGCACGATCTGCAGCGGGTACAGGCCGGGGTCCTTGAGGTAGATGAGCGCGTCGAAGTAGCTGTTCCACTGGAAGATCGCGTACATCAGCGCGATCACCGCGATCACCGGCTTGGACAGCGGCAGCACGATCGACCACAGGAACCGCAGGTCGCTCGCCCCGTCGATGGTGGCCGCCTCGTACAGCTCGTCGGGGATCGTGCTGCGGAAGAAGGTCCGCGCGATGATCACCTGCCAGACCCCGATCGCGCTCGGGATCACCATCGCCCAGCGGGTGTTCAGCAACCCGAGGTCCTGGACCACCAGGTACGTCGGGATCAGGCCGCCGGAGAACAGCATGGTGAAGATCAGCACGCTCATGATCACGTTCCGGCCGAAGAACGTCCGGCGCGACAACGGGTACGCGATCGCGATCGTCAGCGTGACACTGATCAGCGTGCCGCCGATCGCGTAGATGAACGAGTTCAGGTAGCCCTTCATGATCAGCGGATCGCTGAACGCTTCCCTGTAGGCCTTGAGCGAAGGCTCGATCGGCCACAGCAGCACCCGGCCGGCGCTCACCGCCGACGGGCTGCTGAACGAGTTCGCGACGATGTAGATCAGCGGTACGGCGACCAGGATCAGCGCGATCCAGAGCATGATCTTCACGCCGAGCAGGAAGATCTTGTCGGTCCGCGTCTCCTCGATCGTGGTGCGCTCCGACGTACGCCGCAAGCCTTGCAGTGTGATGCTCATGACCAGAGTCCGTTTCCGGTGATGCGCTTGGCGGCGAAGTTCACGCCGAGCAGCAGGAACAGGTTGATCACCGAGTTGAAGAGCCCGATGGCGGTCGCCATGCTGAAGTCGGCGTTCAGCAGGCCGGTCTTGTAGACGTAGGTGGCGATGATCTCCGACTGCGCGGTGTTCAGCGGGTTCTGCAGCAGGAAGGCCTTCTCGAACCCGATCGACATGATGTTGCCGACGCCGAGCACCAGGATGATCACCGCGGTCGGCATGATGCCCGGCAGGTCGACGTGCCGGATCCGCTGCAGCCGGCTGGCGCCGTCGATCCGCGCCGACTCGTGCAGCGCCGGGTCGATCCCGGACAGCGCGGCCAGGTAGATCACCGCGGAGTACCCGGTGGTCTGCCACACGTCCGACCACACGTAGATGTGCCGGAAGTAGTCCGGCCGGCCGAGGAAGTCGATCGACGGTACGCCGAACAGCCCGATCGCGTCGTTCACGAACCCGAGCCGCGGCGACAGCACCAGGATCGTCATCGAGACCACGACCACGGTGGAGATGAAGTACGGCGCGTACGTGACCAGCTGCACGGTCTTCTTGAAGCGGCCGTTGCGGATCTCGTTCAGCGCGATCGCCAGGATGATCGGGATCGGGAAACTCGCGAGCACCGTGTAGACCGACAGCAGGAACGTGTTCTTCACCAGGGTCCAGAACACCGGGTTCTGGAAGAACAGTTCGAAGTTGCGGAAGCCGACCCAGTCACTGCCCCACGGGCCCTTGATCGGGCTGTAGTTCTTGAACGCGATCACCGCGTTCGCGATCGGGATGTACTTGAAGATCACGAAGTACGCGAGCGGTACGACGACCAGCAGGTAGAGCTGCCAGTGCCGCCGCAGACTGCGCGCGGCCTGGGTCCGGCGAGTCGTTCGCGGTGGTTTCCGGGCGGTCGATGCCGCCGGCGGTGCCGCTGCCGGCTGCTGCCCGCGGGCCGGTTTCACCTCGAAGGTTGCGCTCACTCCGCATCCTTTCCCTCACGCGCTGGAGTGGAACCGATATCCGATAGGATCTCGGGTTTCGCTATCCCGGAGGATGACACACAACCCCCGCGGAGTGGAAGACTTCCCGCCCGGGTCGATACCGGACGGTGACCGAAGCGCCTCAATCCCTTGCAGACAAGGGATTCCCGGCGTTGCCCCCAGCAACTAGCGGTCGTAGAACGACGAATGATCCGATGGCTCGCCACCGGATCCGGGCATCACGAGATCACGTCCGGAGTCGCTCTGAGCCACCGCCACCGGACCGATCCACAATTTATTTCTTCGGTTAACTATATCGCAGTCAACCTGCCGGTGACGCCCTATGTCAAGACCTGACCGCGGCCAGCCGGCGGTCGATCGTCACCTCGTCGAAACGCCCCGCCTGGCGGCCGTTCCAGAGGTCGGCCATCACCATCAGCACCCGGAACACAACCCGCAACGGCCCGATCGCAGCCAGCTCATGTTCCGTGAGCGGATCCGTGGCGGCTCGCTGATAGCCCTCGATCAGCTCTGGTCGCACCCGGGCGATCACGAGCTCCCACGCGCGGCTGTCCGGGTGACACAGGTCGAAGTCGATCACCCCGGCGAAACGACCGTCCTCGCCGAAGTGCAGGTTCCAGCTCGCGAAGTCCCCGTGCACGATCGTCTGCGGCAGTTCCAGCAGACCGTGCGCCCGCACCAGTTCCTTCGCGCCGTCCATCGCCTGCTCGGCTCGGTCCGCGAGGTCGGGCCGCAGCAGTTCGACACCGCGGTCCCAGCCCTGAAGCTCCCCCATCGCATCCAGGTCCGCGGCCTGGAAGAACCCCGGCCGCGCGCCGAGGTCAAGGCCACTCAGGTCCGCATGCAACCGTGCAAGCACCTCACCACGCTCCGCCTGCTGCGCCGCGGTCTCATCCTTGTGCGGTTGGCCCGGTACGAAACGGGTGACCGCCCAGAGGCGTCCGTCGTACCGGACCGGACCGGCGATCCGCGCGGGGACGCACCACCCGCGCGCTGTCAGGTGATCGAGCACCTGGGTCTCGTAAGTGAGGTCCTCTTCAGTCCTCAGCAGGTGGTACCGCCGCAGGATGTGACGGTCGCCATCGCCTGTCCAGAGGTGCCAGTTCCCGTTCCGAACCGAGTCCTCGTCACCGAGCCGGGTCGGCTCCAGTCGGACCGGCTCGAGTCCCATTGCTTCCACCACAGCACCCAGCGCGACCATTAGCTCATCCTGGCCGGAAGCCGGTCGACGGGCAAAGAGAAACCTGACCCGACCATCACGGGGGAACGGCCGGGCCAGGCACTACCGATAGTACCCCTGATCACCAACCGGGGTCGGCTAATTCGAAGGCAGACGCGCCGGGTCTCCCCTACTCTGTTCGCCATGCGAACCCGCTCCTGAAAGCGCACCACCGCGGCCCTGCCGCCGTCCGTGCGCCACGCAAGCGTTTGACCCTGCCGGTCGGCGCTTCGTCCTGCCCGCACGCGCTTTCAGGAGCCGCTCCCGATGTCTTCCTACCGGTCCGCCGACCCCACCCGGACGTACTACGTCTACAACGCCGCCTGGTCCTTCCTGGCCGCCCTGTCCTTCACGCTCAACCTCGTGTACTACGTCCGCGAGGCCGGGCTCGACCCGCTCCAGATGGTCCTGGTCGGGACCGCCCTCGAGCTCAGCTGCTTCCTCTTCGAGGTCCCCACCGGCATCGTCGCCGACCTGTACAGCCGCCGGCTCTCGATCGTGATCGGCTTCGTGCTGATCGGCGCCGGCCTGCTGCTCCAGGGCCTGGTGCCGGCGTTCCTGGCGATCCTCGTCGCGCAGGTGCTGTGGGGCGTCGGCTACACGTTCACGTCCGGCGCCGACCAGGCCTGGATCACCGACGAGATCGGCGCCGAACGCGCGGGCCGGGTGTTCGTCCGCACGCAGCAGTTGGGGCTCGCCGCGGGCATCGCCGGCACGGTCACCGCCGGCGGTCTCGGGCTGATCAGCCTGCCGTTGCCGATGGTGATCTCCGGCGCCGGAACGATGCTGCTCGGCCTGCTGCTCGCGGTGTTCATGCGTGAGCAGAACTTCCATCGCACGCCGCGCGAGGAGCGCGAGACGTTCCGGCAGATGGCCGAGACGCTCAAGCACGGTCTGGGGGTCGCCCGGCGGCGTCCCGTCGTCCGGACGCTGGTGGTCATCAGCCTGATCGCGGGTCTGTCCAGCGAGGCGTTCGACCGGCTGTGGTCGGTGAAGCTGCTGACCTTCAGTTTCCCGACCGTGTTCGGTACGTCGGACCCGGCGTTCTGGTTCACGCTCCTGGCGCTGGCCGGCACTGTCCTCTCGCTGGGTGCGTCACTGCTGCTGAACCGCTTCTCCGCCGAACGCCTGCAGGCCGTGCACCCGACCGGCATCCTCGCGACGCTCGCCGCGCTGGACGTCCTCGGCATGTTCCTGTTCGCGTTCGCCGGGAACCTCTGGCTCGCACTCGCGGCGCTCTGGCTGCGGCAGATCGCCGACACCCTCACGAGCCCGATCCACTCCGGCTGGCTGAACCGGCATGTCGACTCCCGTTCCCGGGCGACCGTGCTCTCAATGGTGTCGCAGGCGAACGCGATCGGTCAGGTCGTCGGCGGCCCACCGCTCGGCGCCCTCGGCCGTACGTCGTTGCGCGGCGCACTGCTCGCGTCCGGCCTCATCTGGCTACCGATCCCGGCGCTCTACCTCAGGCTCCGAGGCGGACCGCCAGCACTCACCAAGTCGGCTCCGGCGGGCGGCTCACCGCTCACGAACACCGATCGGACGGAGGTCGACGGCGATTGATGAGTGCTGGCGGTCCGCTCACTCGTCGATCTTGATGCGGATGGCTTCGCGGCGGTTGTCGCGCGCGGATTTGAGCAGGCTGGCGACCGTGGTGACGAACAGCGTGCCGACGATGAAGCCGAGCGAGGTCAGGATGCCGATGTGCGGCAGGTGGATCGCGCCGATGTCGTCGATGTGCGAGCCGTGCAGCGCCTCGATGATCAGCTTCACGCCGATGAACGCGAGGATCACCGACAGGCCGACGTTCAGGTAGACGATCCGCTCCAGCAGGCCGCCGATCAGGAAGTACAGCTGCCGCAGGCCCATCAGCGCGAACGCGTTCGCGGTCAGCACGATGTACGCGTCCTGGGTGAGCCCGAAGATCGCCGGGATCGAGTCCAGCGCGAAGATCACGTTCGCCATCCCGATCGCGGCGATCACGATCACGAGCGGGGTGAGCATCCGCCGGCCGTTGGTCCTGGTGACCAGTTTGGCGCCGTCGTAGTCATGCTGCAGCGGCAGGATCCGGCGCATCCCGCGGATCACGACGTTCTCCTGGCTCTGTGAGTCGTTGATGGCCTGCTCGTCGCTCTCGCCCTCGATCGCCAGCCGGACCGCGGTGTAGACCAGGAACGCTCCGAAGATGTAGAAGACCCAACTCGCGGCCGAGATCGCTGCCGCGCCGGCCAGGATGAAGATCGCCCGGAGCAGCATCGAGACCACGATGCCGACGTACAGCACCTTGTCCTGCGCCAGGCTCGGGACCGCGAACCGCGCCATGATGATCACGAACACGAACAGGTTGTCGACGCTCAGGCTGTACTCGGTGATGTACCCGGCGACGAACTCGCTGCCCGACTGCCCGGGGCTGAACAGGAACAGCCCGAGCGCGAACAGCCCGGCGAGACCGACGTAGAACAGCACCCAGCGGGTCGCGTCCTTGATCGTCACGGTGTGGTTGCGGCGGGCGATCACGACCAGGTCGAACGCGACGATCGCGAGCAACCCGGCGATCGTCAGCACCCAGACGGCAGGGGACATGACAGAGACCATGACGAACCTCCGGACGTCGGCGAACAGCGAGCTTGGTCCGGAGGTCTCTCCCACCTGGATCGCGTGTCCTCGATCGATCCGGGCCGGCAGCACCGGTTCGGCCGTCCAGGCCTCCCGTGATGACGACGCTGCCGCTTCGGGGATACTCCCCTCCACAAACGCGCCAAGTGTATCGGGTCCCGATCTATCTCACCGTTCGGCAGGTCACACCGGCACGTTCGCGAAGATCGTATACCGCATACTGACTGCAGAACTAGATTACTGACCAATATGAGACACGAATGTCTCATATGAGGTATTCTCGTCTCATGGCTGTTGATCGGGACCAGGTACTGCGGGCCGCCGCGAGTCTGCTGATGCGGAGGTCCTCGGCGACGATGGACGAGGTGGCTCGCGCCGCGGGGATCAGTCGCGCCACGCTGAACCGGCAGTTCGCCGGGCGGGACGCGCTGGTCCGGGCGCTCGAGGACCTCGGCATCGCCGAGTGCGAGGCCGCGGCGGAGCGGGCGTCCGTCGACGAGGGTCCGGCCCCGGACGCCGTACGGCGCCTTGTGCGCGAGCTGGAGCCTGCCGCGGGACTGCTCGCGTTCCTGTACTCCGAGAACCAGCTGTTCGAGGGCGACGAGCAGAACGAGGGCTGGGCCCGGCTCGACGCGCGCCTGGTCGCGTTGTTCCGGCGCGGTCAGGAAGCCGGCGAGTTCCGGATCGACCTCAGCCCGGTGTGGCTGACCGAAGCGCTCTACGGGCTGCTGGTTTCCGCGGCCTGGGCCGTCTACGAAGGCCGCGTCGCCCCCAAGGATTCGAGTTCGAACGTCACTGAGCTACTGCTCGGCGGCGCGCTACGGAGAGAGAAATGAAGCAGCAAGCCATCACCCGGCCGAGGCGCTGGCTGGCGCTCGGCGTCCTCGTGCTGGCCGTCCTCCTGGTCGCGCTCGACGCGACGGTGCTCGGCCTCGCGACCCCGTTCCTGTCCGAGGACCTGAAGCCGTCGGGCACCCAGTTGCTGTGGATCGGCGACGCGTACTCGTTCGTGCTCGCCGGGCTGCTCGTGTCGATGGGCAGCCTCGGCGACCGGATCGGCCGCAAGCGCATCCTGCTGATCGGGGCGACGGCGTTCGGCGCGATCTCGGTACTGAACGCGTACGCGAACTCCGCCGAGCTGATGATCGTCGCGCGAGCACTGCTGGGGGTCGCGGGCGCGACGCTGATGCCGGCCACGCTCGCCCTGATCCGCAACCTGTTCCACGACCCGCGGGAGCGCAGTGTCGCGATCGGGATCTGGGGCGCCGCGGCGTCCGCGGGGATGGCGATCGGCCCGATCGTCGGCGGTGTCCTGCTGGAGAACTTCTGGTGGGGCTCGGTCTTCCTCATCAACCTGCCGGTGATGGCGGTGCTGGTCGTCGTCGGCGCTCGCTTGCTGCCCGAGTCGCGCAATCCGGAGCCGGGCCCGTGGGACCTGGCGAGCGTGGTGCTGTCGATGGTCGGGATGATCGGAATCGTCTACGCGATCAAGGAGTTCGCGGCGCACGGGTTCGACTGGATCCCACTGGCCGCAGGCCTGGTCGGCGCCGGCGCTCTCTACGGGTTCGTACGTCGTCAGCGTCGGCTCCCGGTCCCGCTGCTGGACCTGCGGTTGTTCCGCAGCCGTGGTTTCAGCAGCGCCGTACTGGCCGATCTGCTCACGATCCTCGGCCTCTCGGGATTGATCTTCTTCCTGTCGCAGTTCCTGCAACTGGTGCAAGAGCGGCGGCCGATCGAGGCCGGGCTCGCGGAGTTGCCCGCCGCGATCGGTTCGATCGTCGCCGGTCTGCTCGCCGGGCAGGTGGCGCGCCGGTTCTCGGTGCGGGCGGTGGTGGCCGGTGGTCTCGCGGCCATCGGGCTGGCGCTCGCGGCGCTGACCACGATCAGCCAGGACACCGGGTATCCGCTGCTCGGCGCGGCGTTGCTCGTGGTCGGGGCGGGTGCCGGGTTCTCGTTCACCGTCACGGCCGACGTGATCCTGGCCGCCGTACCGAAGGAGGAGGCGGGCGCGGCGAGTGCGGTGTCCGAGACGGCGTACGAGCTCGGTGCGGCGCTGGGGATCGCGTTCCTCGGGTCGATCGTCACGGGCGTGTACCGCGATTTCACCGGTCCCGCGGGTACTCCCGAGGGAGCGCACGAGTCGCTGGGCGGAGCGGTCGAGGCGGCCGCGCAGCTTCCACCGGAGGCGGCGGCTCAGTTGCTCGACGCGGCCCGGGAGTCCTTCGCCCACGGGGTTTCGATCGCCGCCGGCGTCGGCGCTGCCGTCCTGCTGACCACCGCGGTCGTCGCCTGGTTCCTCCTCCGCGGCCAGCGACTCAGTTCGGAACGCTAGGCAAAAAGTTTCCGTTTCTTCGATTACCTCTGGGAGATTCCGCCGAACCGGAGTACAAAGAGTTCTTGTAGGTCTTACCGCCCCTAGACCTGGAGGAATCTGTCATGGCCGGAATCACCGCCGAAGCCTCATGGTTCTGTTGTGGGAACGCATGGGGTCCCTGTGGAAGCGCCGGGCACGGCGCCTGCGGGACGTGCAATTCGGGAAGCATGCAGCACGCGTGGCCGAACACCTCGGACGCCTGCTACGCGATCACTCGACCGGACAGCTGCGGGATCACCGGGATGTCCCGGCGTACCTGCGGTTTCCGGCACGCCACCACCAGCCCGTGTACCGGAAAGCGGATCGTCACGTCGATCGCCGACTGCGGTCCGCAGACCGACCTGTTCTGCGGCGAACGCTCCTGCTGCGGCGGGAACTGCGCCTCGAACAGGGTCATCGACTTCACGCCGGCCGCGTTCAGCGCGCTCGGCCTCAGCCTGAGCAGCGGCCTGTCCCCCGTGTCGATCGACGTGGCCTGAGAGGAGACCGAGATGACCACCACGATGGACCGCCGCTCGCTGCTCAGCCGCGCCGCCCTCGGTGCGACCGGCCTGGTCGCCGCCACCGCCATGGGCTCGCTCGCCCCGGAGGCCGCGTTCGCCGCGCAGACTCCGGACGCCGGCCAGCCGGACCCGAACTTCGCCGAAGGTGTGATCACCGGCCGGAACCAGGATCTCCTGCAGGTGCAGGGATCCGACGGCCGGCTGCACCGGATCCAGTTGACCGGTGTAACGAGTGTCTGGAAGCTCCGCCCGACCACGATCGACCAGGCCAGGATCGGCGACGGCCTGTACGCGCGCGGCGTACTGCTGCCGGACGGGATCCTGGCCGCCGAGGCGATCTGGGTCAACATCGTCAACCTGACCGTCGCGATCACGGCGATCGGCCGGAACGGAGTCCAGTTCGACCACCACGGGCAGAAGGTCGTCGGGCACGTACAGTCCGGGACCACGGCTGCCGTGTACAACGGAACGCCCGCGGTGTCGGACCTGTCGATGCTCACGGTCGGCCGGCACGCCCAGGTGATCGGCGCCTGGCGGCCGGGAACCAACGAGATCGACATCGCGACCATCTACACGTCGAACTGAGATGGGTACCTTGGCGGCTGCTCAGCCGCTCTTGATCGCGCTGATCCTGGCATGGTCGGGCTACGGCAAACTCACCTCACCGGACCAGGCAGACCGCACAGCGCTCCCCCGCCTCCTCGGCGAGTCCGGCACAGCCCGTCCGGGCTGGTTCGGGGCGTCGCGCGCCGTCGCGGCGTACCGAGGTGTCGCTGTCCTCGAGATCGTGATCGCCCTTCTCCTGTTACGGTCCTGGGCGATCGGGGCAGTGGCCGCTGTCGCGCTGTCCGTCGGCTTCACCGGATTCCTCGTCTACTCCAAGATCGTCGTCCCCGAGGCGTCCTGCGGGTGTGCGGGAAAGTCGGCCAAACCGGTCGGCAACCGGGCGATCGGCCGTGCTTTGTTGCTACTGGCAACTGCCGGCCTCGCGGCCACGGCGTCGACCGCCTGGTGGTCGGCGGGTGTGGGTCTGCTCGTGCTCGTCGTCGAGGCGGCGGCGTTCGCGATGCTGTCCGCCGAGCTCGACCGGTACTGGCTGCTGCCGCTGCGGCGGCTCCGGATCCGGCTCGGTCACCCGTACGCCGGCACCGCGTCCGACGACACACCACTCGTCGCGACCCAGCGGCGGGTCCTGCTCAGCCCGGCGTACCGCGCGGTCGACGGGTTGCTGCGTTCCGACATCCACGACTACTGGGACGACGAGGACTGGCGGTACGTGAGCTACGCCGCCAAGTACGACGGACGTCGCGCGACCGCCGTCTTCGCCGTACCGCACCAGAACTCCACCCCGTCGGCGATCCGGGTCGCCGTCGTCGACGAGGAGGGTCTGACGCTCTACCGCCCGACGGTTCTCGCCACCGCCGGGTAGCCCGGATCGCCAGGCCATCACAGTTGCAGATCCGCCGCTCCCGCCACGCTCGTCGTGGCGGGAGCGGCGCACTTGTGATGGCGTGGCGATCCGTGCTGTTGACCCGCGCTCAGGTGCACTACCCCGCCGCCCGACATCTCCTGTCGAGCTGCGGTGTCGGCCCATCAGATCGGGCGGCCGAAGTCGGCGTACACGTGGGTGTTGGTGGTGAGGGCCTGCTGGGCGAGGGTCAGGCGGCGGGTCATGGAGGGGCGGAGGCGGGGGGTCGCCTCGGGGAGGGCGAGGAAGTGATGGGCTCGGACTTCGGTGGGGTCGAGGACGAGGGGTTCGTGATCCAGGACACCGCCGTCGAAGACGAAGGCCAGGGAGTCCGACCACGGGCCGTGCGCGGGGACCCAGTCGACGACCAGCAGGCGGCTGATCGCCAGGTCGAGGCCGATCTCCTCCCGCACCTCGCGGCAGCAGGCCTCGTACGGCGACTCGTCGGACTCGACGATGCCGCCGGGGATGTCGAGCGTGGGTTTGTAGGTCGGCTCGAGAAAGAGAATCCGGCCGGCCGGATCGCGGATGAGCGCACCGCCGGCGGCCGTCTTGCGGGGGAAGCGGGCCGCGATCCCCGGGTTGAACTCCCGCTCCGGCTCACCTTCAGCGGCGAGATCGTTCTGTCGATTCACCCGTCCAGTGTCGGCTACCTGTTGAGTTCGGGCGGCTGCGGGCAGCTACCCACTCGACGGTTCGCGTGGATCGGCGCATTCTGATCCAGCAGACAGCGCGCGGAGGGGTCTGAGGCGCTGGGAAGTGGGGGCACGAGATGTGGGGTCTGGTGAGGCGTGCGCGCGGGTGGACCAGTGTGGCGGCCGCGATGCTGCTGGTCGCCGCGGCACTCGGTCAAGGCGCGGCCCGGGCGGAGACGTTACCTGCCGGGTTCCGTGACACGGTCGTCCTGAGCGGACTGACGAACCCGACGGCGCTGCAGTTCGCGCCGGACGGGCGGATCGTCGTCGGTCAGAAGAGCGGCGTGATCAAGATCTTCCAGAGCCTCACCGACACCAGCCCGGTCACTGTCGCCGACCTGTCGCTCCAGGTCGGGGACTACTGGGACCGCGGCCTCCTCGGTCTCGCCCTACCGCCCAACTTTCCCACCAGCCCGTACATCTACGTGCTCTACGCGTACGACGCCGCGATCGGCGGAACCGCGCCGCGGTGGAACGACGCCTGCCCGACACCACCCGGCCCGACCACCGACGGGTGTCTCGTGTCGGCCCGGCTGTCCCGGCTGCAGATCAGCGGCAACGTCATGACCGGCCCCGAGCAGGTCCTGATCAACGACTGGTGCCAGCAGTTCCCCAGCCACTCGGTCGGCACGTTGCTCTTCGGGCGTGACGGCTACCTGTACGTCAGTGCCGGCGACGGCGCGAGCTTCAACAATGTCGACTACGGGCAGTACGGCGCGACGTACGCGGGCGGCCAGGCGAACCCGTGTGGCGATCCGCCGGGTTCGGTCGGCACCGCTCTGACGCCGCCGAACGCGCAGGGCGGTGCGCTGCGCAGTCAGAGCATTCGCCGTCCGAGCGGTCCGGCCACGCTCGACGGTGCGATCTTGCGGCTCGATCCGGCCACCGGCGCCGGCGTCCCGGGGAACCCGTTCTTCTCGTCGCCGGATCCCAACGCCCGGCGGATCGTTGCCTACGGCGTCCGTAATCCGTTCCGGATGACGCAGCGCCCCGGGACCGACGAACTGTGGATCGGTGACGTCGGGTGGAACACGTGGGAAGAGATCAATCGAGTGGTGGCCCCGACGACAGCCGCCAACTTCGGCTGGCCCTGCTATGAGGGGGCGGGCGTGCAGGGCGGGTATCAGGGCGCCGGGTTGTCGTCGTGCTCGGCGCTGTACTCGACGCCCGGTTCGGTCGTGGCGCCGTACTACGCCTACCACCACGGTGCCTGCGTGGTGAGCTACACCGGGTGCCGCACCGGCGGTTCGTCGATCACCGGGATCGCCTTCTACCAGGGCGGGTCGTATCCGTCGGAGTACAACGGAGCGCTGTTCTTCGCCGACCACTCGCGGAACGAGATCTGGGCGATGCTGCCCGGTACGAACGGCTTGCCCGATCCGGCGCGGCTGCGGTCGTTCGTCGGCGTCGACGCGACGGGTGGGGCCGCGGGCCATCCGGTCGACCTGAAGATCGGTCCGGGGGGTGACCTGTTCTACGTCGACATGGAAGGTGGCACCGTCCATCGCATCACCTTCACGACCGCCAACCAGCCGCCGACCGCGTCGTTCACGGCGACCCCGTCCAGTGGAGCCGTCCCGCTGACCGTGAACTTCAACGGCACCGCGTCCTCCGATCCCGAGGCCGGACCGCTCAGCTATTCGTGGGATCTCAACGGCGACGGCACGTTCGGCGATGCGACCGGCGCGACGGCGACGCGTATCTACAGCGCGGCGGGGACCTATCACCCGAGCCTCCGCGTGACGGACAACCAGGGGGCGACGGATACGGCGTCCGTCACGGTCACGGCCGGCAACACGGCGCCGACGGCCGTGATCGACTCGCCCGCATCGAGCCTGACCTGGAAGGTCGGCGACCAGATCGGCTTCGGCGGCCACGCGACCGACGTACAGGACGGGTCGTTGCCCGCGTCCGCGGTGAGCTGGAGTCTGACCATGCATCACTGCTCGACGCCGTCCGACTGCCACGCACACCTGCTGCAGACGTTCAACGGTGTGTCGTCAGGGAGCTTCACGGCACCGGACCACTCTTATCCGAGCTGGCTCGAGCTGGCGTTGACGGCGACCGATTCCGGAGGTTTGTCCTCGACAACTTCGGTGCGGCTGGACCCGCGGACCGTCGTACTCACGTTCCGGACCAACCCGGGCGGGCTCACGCTGACCAACATGGTCGTCAACGAGGCACCACGCTCGACCCCGTTCTCGGTCACGGTTGTGGTCGGCTCGGCGAACTCGGTCAGCGCACCGTCGCCCCAGCAGTTCAACAAGTTCACGTACAACTTCACGTCCTGGTCCGACGGAGGCCCGCAGAGCCACACCATCACCGCGCCAACCACCAACACCACCTACACGGCCACCTACCGAAAGCGCTGACCTGTCGGATCGCTCCTCTAGCGTCGTAGTCCACACGAGGAGGTACGACGATGCTCAGAGGACGATCCGCGAAGGGCCACTGGTTCGGGACGGTGATCGACGCCCCGGACCCGCAGGCGCTCGGCCTGTTCTACCACGAGGTGCTCGGCTGGAAGATCCACAAGAACGAGCCGAACGAGTTCATCCTCGCGGTCCCCGGCGGCTCCGAGACGTACTTGGCGTTCCAGCCCCAGAGGTCGGCGCCGTGGGAACGCCCGGTCTGGCCGGCCGCCGAGGGGCGGCAGCAGATGATGATGCACCTGGACATCGAGGTCGGTGACCTGGACGCGGCCGTCGAGCACGCCGTGGAACTCGGTGCCGCGCTCGCCGAGTTCCAGCCGCAGGCGGACGTCCGGGTTCTGATCGATCCGGCCGGCCATCCGTTCTGTCTTTACGCCTGATTCAGGCGCAGCGTCATCCAGACCAGGTCGCCGCGTTCCGGGTCCGGGATGCCGCGGCCGCTGTCCTCGAACCCGACCTTCTCGAGGACGCGGAACGACGCCGCGGGCCGCCTCGGTCGCGTACCCGTGTCCGTGGGCCCGCTGCGCCAGCTCGTACGCGATCTCCGGCTCGTCGAACGTCGCCTGCCCGACGGTCAGTCCGCAGTACCCGATGAACTCCGCGGTCGCGCGCAGCTCGATCGGCAGCAGCCCCAGTCCTGGCTCGGGGAAGTCGTCGTACACGCCGTCAATCTGGTTGGCCGCCCGGAATCGATCAGTTTTCGAGAAGCGGAGGGGGTACGGCGGCTTCTAGTGTTTGGGGTGTTGAAGACGGCAACCACACAAGGGAGAGTCCGATGGCCACCGCGAAGAAGACGACCGCGAAGAAGTCGTACGACGGGTTCAGCGACGCTGAGCGGGACGCGATGAAGGAGCACGCGAAGGAGCTGAAGAGCAAGCAGGACCCGGCGGAGGCGCAGGCCGCGAAGATCGCGACGATGGCGGACGCCGACCGCGTGATCGCCGAGCGGCTGAACGAGCTGATCCCCCAGATCGCGCCGGAACTCACCCCGAAGCTCTGGTACGGCATGCCCGGCTGGGCGAAGAACGGCAAGATTGTCGTCTTCTTCCAGGACGCCGCGAAGTTCAAGTACCGCTACTCGACCGTCGGCTTCCAGGACTCCGCCAACCTCGACGACGGCGACATGTGGCCGACGTCGTACGCCATCACCAAACTGACCCCCGCCGTCGAGAAGCAGCTCATCGCGCTGGTCAAGCGCGCCGTGAGCTAAGGCGTCGGCGGCGGAGCCAGGCTCACCGACCTCCGCCCAGCCTGTGCAGGGACTGGTCAGGTGAGCCCCGGGTGCGTGGCAAGATCTGCTGGGTGCAGATCGGGATGCTGGGGCCGTTTGAGGTGCGTGCGGGCGATGGGGGGCTTGTCGACGTACCGGGGGCGCGGTTGCGTGGGCTGTTGATCGTGCTCGCGCTGGATGCCGGGCGGGTGGTTCCGAAGGCGACGTTGGTCGACTGGATCTGGGGTGAGCAGCCGCCGGCGGATGCTGCGAACGCCTTGCAGCGGTTGGTGTCGCGGCTGCGGAAGGTGCTGCCGGACGGCTCGGTCGAGGGACACACGGACGGGTACCGGCTGCAGATCGATCCCGAGGCTGTGGACGCCGTACGGTTCGAACGTCTCCTCACTCGTGCCCGCACCGACCAGGACCCGCAAGGCGTCCGGCTGCTGCGTGAGGCGCTCGGATTGTGGCGTGGGTCGGCGATGCAGGATGTCGGGCTGACCGAGAGCGGCGCGTTCGACGCGGCCGTGACCCGGCTCGACGGCCTCCGCCTGACCGCGATGGAGGACCGGTACGACGCCGAGATCACCCTCGGCCACGGCGCGGACCTCGTCACCGAGCTGACCGACCTGGTCGCCGCGCACCCGGTCCGCGAACGCCTCGTCGCCGCTCTGATGCGCGCGCTGGTCGCCTCCGGCCGCGACACCGAGGCGCTCCGCGTGTACGAGCGCACCCGCGAGACCCTCGCCGACGAACTCGGCGTCGACCCCTCCCCGGAGCTGTCCGCGCTGCACGTCGCCCTCCTCCGCGGCGAGCTCGTACGCCGGGACGAAAAGCGCAACACGAACCTCCGCGAAGAACTCACGACGTACGTCGGCAAGGACGCCGACATCGCCACCGTCCGCGACCTGATCGCGGGGCACCGCCTGACGACGCTGATCGGGCCGGGCGGATCGGGAAAGACCAGGCTCGCGAGCGAGACCGCGCGGACTGTCCTGGGCGACCTGCCCGACGGCGCCTGGATGGTCGAACTCGCGGCGATCGGCGCCGACGACAACGTTGCGCAGGCGACGCTCGGCGCGCTCGCACTGCGGGACGCGCTGCTCGGCGACGTACCGGACGCGGACCCGACGGACCGGGTGATCGCCGCGGTCCGCGAGCGGGCGATGCTGCTGATCCTGGACAATTGTGAGCACGTGATCGAGTCCGCGGCGACGTTCGCCCACCGGGTACTCGGCGAGTGCCCGCGGCTGCGGATCCTGGCGACCAGCCGGGAACCGCTCGGCATCACCGGCGAGGCGCTGTGGCCGGTCGCACCGCTCGCGCTCCCCAGCGGCAGCGGCGAGATCGACGACTCGCCGGCCGTCCGGCTGCTGCAGGACCGGGCCCGGGCGGTCCGCGCGGACCTTGCCCTGGATCCGGAGACGATGGCGCGCATCTGCCGCGCGCTCGACGGGATGCCGCTGGCCATCGAGCTGGCCGCGGCCCGGTTGCGCACGATGTCGCTGGAACAGCTCGCCAATCGTCTCGACGACCGGTTCCGCCTGTTGACCGGCGGCAGTCGTACGGCGCTCCCCCGCCACCGCACGCTGCGTGCAGTGGTCGACTGGAGCTGGGAGCTGCTGTCCGAAGCCGAGCGGGCTGCGCTGCGCAGGCTCTCGGTGTTCGCCGGGGGTGCGAGCCTCGAGGCAGCCGAGCAGGTCTGCGCGGGTGGCGAGGTCGAGTCGTGGGAGGTGCTCGACCTGCTGACCGCGTTGACCGAGAAGTCCCTGGTGGTCACCAAGGACGAGGGCGCGCCGCGGTACCGGCTGCTCGGCACGATCAGGGAGTACGCCCAGCAGCGTCTCGAGGAAGCTGGCGAGACCGACCAGACCCGCCGTACCCATCTCGCCTACTTCACCGAGCTGGCCGAGACCGCCGATCCGCACCTGCGCCGGGCCGAGCAGCTCGAATGGCTGGCGATCGTCGAAGGCGAACACGACAACATCGCCGCGGCGATGCGGGCGGCGCTGGCGGCTGGTGACGCCGCGGGCTCGATGCGGTTGGCGGCGGCGGCCGGCTGGTACTGGTGGTTCGCCGGGCACAAGATCGAGGGCAGCGAGTTCCTGATCGCCGCCCCGGATCTGCCGGGCGAGGTGTCCGACGAGAGCCGCGCGGTGGTGTACGCGTTCGTCGCCAACTTCATGACGTCGGGCCGTGGCCGTGACCAGTTCAACGCGGCGGACTGGATCCGCAAGGCCGCGGACATCAGCCAGCGGGTCAAGAGCCCGCACCCCGCGGTGACGCTGTCGACCGCGCTGGAAGGCCTGCTGCGAGGGCCCGACTCGTTCGTGTCCACGTTCGAGCCGCTGCTCAGCGACCAAGATCCTTGGGTACGGGCGGTGGCACGGCTGCAGACCGGCAAGATGCGGATCATGCTGGGCGACGGCGACCGGGATGGCGACCGCGCGCTGGAGGCGGCGCTCGCCGAGTTCCGCGCGATCGGTGAACGCTGGGGGATGTCGTTCGCGCTGACCGAGCTCGCCGACCGGCTCGCCGTCCGCGGCGAGTTCACCGAGGCGTGCGCGTACTGCGAGCAGGCGATCGCGGTCGCCGCCGAGGTCGGCGCGACCGAGGACGTCGTACGGATGCGGTCGCGGCAGGCGCAGCTGTACTGGCTCGCGGGCGATCTGGACGCGAGCTCGGCGGCGATGGCGGACGCGGTACGGCAGGCGGAGCGCGTCGCGTGGCCGGAGGCTCTGGTCGAGCTGGCGTTGTGCAAGGCGGAGCTCGCGCGGTGGAGCGGCGACGCCGACGAGGCGCACCGGCAACTCGACCTGGCGACCACGATGCTGGGCCACGAGGCCGAGCGGGCGAACCTGCGCGCAATGATCCAGGATGTCCTCGGGTATCTGGCCACGGACCTCGACCAGGCCTGGCAGCACCGCAGCGCATCGTTCCAGGCGGCGGCCGAGGGCGGGCACCCGCCCGGGATCGCCCGGATGCTCGTCGGGATCGCGGATCTGGCGTTGCGCACCGATCAGGACGAGCAGGCCGCGCGGCTGCTCGCCGCGAGCACCGTCGTCCACGGACTGCCCGACCGGTCCAACCCCGACGCGGAGCGGCTGGAACAGGAAACGCGCCGCCGCCTCGGTGACGAGAAGTTCACCGAGGCGGCGGAAGAGGGCCGGCAGGCGAGCTGGCGAGAGCTCGTCGAGGTCACGCTCGCTTCTTGAACGTCGAGGTCGCCCAGAGGTAACCGACCACGGCGATCCCGAGGCACCAGGCGAACGCGGCGATCAGGTCACCGGTCTGCGGCGAACCGTTCAGCAGACCGCGGAGCGATTCGATGATCGGCGTGAACGGCTGGTACTGCGCGAACTGCTTCACACCGGGACCCATCTTGTCGGCCGGCACGATCGCGCTGCTGAAGAACGGCAGCATCACCAGCGGCACCGAGGCCAGACCCGCGGTCTCGGGGGTCTTCGCGAAGAGGCCGAGGGCAACGGTCAGCCAGCCGGTGGCCAGCCCGAGCAGTACGACGAGACCGATCACGGCCAGCCATTGCGCGAAGCTCGCGGACGGGTTGAAGCCGAGCGCGAACGCGACCCCGATGATCGCGGCGATCGCGATCAGGTTGGTCATCACGCTGGCGATCACGTGCCCGGTCAGGACCGCGCCGCGCGGCACGTCCATCACCTTGAAGCGGTTGATGATGCCCTTGGTCATGTCGGAGTTCACGGCCGTCGCCACGGCGCCGAGCCCGTAGCAGACCGCCAGCAGGAGCATGCCGGGAGTCGCGTAGTCGACGTACGGGACGCCGACGCTGAACGCGTCGCCGAGCATGTAGACGAACATCAGCATCACCACGACCGGCATCAGGACCGCGTTGAAGACGGAGGTCGGGTTCCGCGCGATGTGCTTGAGGTTGCGGCGCAGCATCACGATCGAGGGGTTCTTCATTTCGCGACTACCTCCGCGGTGTCGTGGCCCGTCAGGGCGAGGAATACGTCATCGAGGTCAGGGGTGTTGACGGAGAACTCGTCGGCGTCGAGCGAGTACTCGGCGAGCCGGTCGAGCAGCGTGCGGACCGACTGGGTGCCGCCGTCGCTGGGGACCCGCAGGGTCAGCGCGTCGTCGTCCCGGGTCGAGTCGGGCAGGATCCGCGCGGCGGTGTCGAGGTCCTCGACCGAACCGAAGCGGAACCGGACGTGGGTGCCGGGGATCTGCCGCTTGAGCTCCTCCGGGGTGCCCTGGGCGACCAGACGGCCCTTGTCGAGCACCGCGATCTGGTCGGCCAGCTGGTCGGCCTCGTCGAGGTACTGCGTGGTCAGGAAGATGGTCACGCCGTCGGCGAGCAGTTCCCGGATGATCGTCCACATGGTGCGCCGGCTGCGCGGGTCGAGGCCCGTCGTCGGCTCGTCCAGGAAGATGATCTTCGGGTCGCCGACCAGGGTCATCGCCAGGTCGAGCTTGCGGCGCATGCCGCCGGAGTACGTCGCCGCCGCCTTGTCGGCCGCCTCCGCCAGGTCGAAGCGCTGGAGCAGATTGTCAACAATCCGCTTGTCGTCCGTGACCGGGCTGAGGTCGACCATCAGCTGGAGGTTCTCGCGGCCGGTCAGCAGCTCGTCCACGGCCGCGAACTGGCCGGTGACGCCGATCGCGGACCGGACCGCCTTGGCCTCGGTCGCGACGTCGTGCCCGGCCACCCGGACCGTGCCGCTGTCGGCCTTGGTCAACGTGGTCAGCACGTTCACCGTGGTCGTCTTGCCGGCCCCGTTCGGGCCGAGCAGGGAGAAGACGGTGCCCGCGGGGACGTCGAGGTCGATCCCGTCGAGCACGGTCTTGTCGCCGAATGCCTTGCGCAGTCCTGTAACCGCGATCGCCGAAGTTGTCATGGGAACACCTTCGGCGGACGTCCTGACACGCACCTGACACGCCGCCTACACGGTGTCAGCCCCGTGTCCGCGCTCGTCGCAGGGCCCTGTCAGCGCCCGCGACCAGAGTTGTCGGCAACCGACACCCCAAGGAGCTCAGATGTCCACGTTCAGCACCCCCGCACCGGTCTCCGCCACCATTGACATCATCTTCGGCGACATCACGGTGCGGGCGAGCGACCGTACCGACACCGTCGTCGAGGTCCGGCCCGTCGACCCCGCCTGGGACCTGGACGTGAAGGCCGCCGAGCAGGTGGTCGTCGAGTGCACCGACGGGAAGCTGCAGGTCAAGCACCCGAAGCTGCGCTCGATCTTCAGCAAGCGGTACGGCGCGGTCGTGGTGCTGATCGAGCTGCCGACCGGCTCCGACGTCCAGGGGTACACCGCCAAGGGCGAGTACGTCGTCGAGGGCGAGGTCGGCTCGTGCGAGCTGAAGACCGCCAACGGCGACATCCGGGTCGGCACGGTGACCGGCAACCTCCGGGCCAAGTCGGCCACCGGCCACATCACCGTCGAGGCGGCCGGCGCCGACGTCAACGCCCGGACCGCGAGCGGCAACATCCACGTCGGCGCAATCGGCACCGGCAACGTCGACCTCTACACCGCCACCGGCGAGGTCGCGATCGACGTACCCGAAGGCACGGCGGCCGCCCTCGACGCCCACACCTCGGTCGGCCGCGTCTTCAACGAGCTGGAGTCCGTCGACCACCCCACCCGCACCGTCAAGGTCCGCGCCCGCACCCACGGCGGCAACATCACCCTCCGCTCAGCCTGACGCGCCGTCGCAGCCGCCGGCGGGGAGTTGCGTCCGGCGCCGTCGGAAAGGAAGCTGAATTTTGTCGGAGTGTTGACGGAATAATTCCGGGTTCCTAGCGTCGCGGCTGTGCAGAGCTATCCAGGAGTGCAGGCGCTGGTGCGGAGGACCCACGAAGAGCGGGTCCTCCAGGTGCTGCGGGAGCAGGGCGCGCTCAGCCGGAACCAGATCGCCCGGGCCATCGGCCTGTCCCGTACCACCCTGTCCGAGATCACCGGGAGCCTGCTGCAACGGGGCGCGATCGTGGTGACCGACACCGACGCGGCCCATCGCGAAGGCAGCGGCCGGCCGGCTGAGCGGCTGGCCCTGGATCCGGCCTCGGGACAGTTCATGGGCGTCGACTTCGGGCATCGCCGCGTCCACGTCGTCGTGGCCGACGCCTCGCACGAGATCGTCGCCTCGGGTTCCGACCGGTATGCGGACCATGTCGACTGGCCGACCCGGCTCGATGTCGCGTTCCGCCTGGTGGAGCGCCTCAGCGACGAGTACGGCGTCCACTACGGCGCGCTGCAGGGGGTGGGCATCGGGATTCCCGGGCCGTACTCGGGCAAGCCGGGCGTGCGCGACTACCCATCGCACCGGTCGGCGGCCGACGGGTTCCACGAGGCCTCGGTCGACGAGGCCTTCGGGGAGCGATTCGGCGCCCCGGTGATCGTCGACAACAACACCCGGCTGGCAGCGCTGGCGGAGGCGATCTTCGGCGAGAAGGCGATCGAGAACCTCCTGTACGTCCGCCTGTCCGACGGCGTCGGCGGCGGGCTCGTGGTGGGCGGCCGGCTGGTGTCCGGTTCGGCCGGGCTGGCCGGCGAACTCGGCCACGTCACAGTCACCGCCGACGGCAGCCCCTGCCGGTGCGGCAAGAACGGCTGCCTCGAGACCATCGCCTCGGTCCCCGCGATCCTGGCCGCCTGCCGGGCGGCCGGGCTCCCGGTGGAGAGCCTGGACGACCTCGCGGCCGCGATCGCCCGCTCGCACCCGCTGGCCGACCGGGTACTGCGCGACGCTGCCGCCGCGGTGGGCCGCGTGCTCGCCGCCGTCGCCATGGCGCTGAACCCGTCCGAGATCGTCATCGGCGGCGAGATCACCCGCCTCGCGCCCGTGATCGTCCAGCAAGCCTCCGCAACAGTCGCGTACGAACTCTTCCCCGGCGCGGCGTCGCCCGGCGTACGGGCGGCTCACCTCGCCGACGACGACGGCGCTCTCGGTGCCCTCGCCGCGGTGTTCCACAGCTCGCCGCTGCTGGCGGGCTACCCAGAGACGCCGGCGCCGACCGGTGCCGGTCCGCGGGCGGCGATCGCCCCGCGGCAGACCCGAGGAGTGGCCGATGGCCGTCATCAGTGACCAGACCGCCCGCGGCGCCAAGCCGCGCGACCGCGCCGGCGGGCGAACGCGCGCCCGGGCTGTTGGTCTCCCCCTGCTCCTGAACGCGGTCTCGGTCGGCCTCGGTATCGCGGTGTGGTGGGCGCTGGCTCTCGCCGGCCTCAAACTGCCCACGCCGCCCGAGGTCGTCACGCAGGCGATCACCCTGATCGGGAACGGCACGCTGGGCAAGGACGTCCTGGCCAGCCTGACCCGGGTCCTGATCGGTTTCGCGCTCGGCACCGCCGCCGCGGTCCCGGTCGGGTTCCTGATGGGCTGGTACGCCGTCGTTCGCGGACTGGTCGAGCCGTGGATCCAGTTCTTCCGCACCGTTCCGCCGCTGGCGATCATCCCGCTGGCCATCGTGCTGATGGGGATCGGCGAGGCGCCGAAGATCTTCGTGATCTTCCTGGCCGCGTTCCTCGCCTGCGTGATCTCGACGTTCCAGGGCGTGGTCAACGTCGACCGCACGCTGATCAACGCGGCCCGGGTGCTGGGCGCCAAGGACGCCGGCATCTTCGCCCGGGTAGTGGTGCCCGCGTCGACGCCGTTCATCCTCGTCGGCATGCGGGTGGGGCTCGGGTCGGCCTGGGCCACCCTGGTCGCCGCCGAGCTGATCGCCGCACAGCAGGGCCTCGGCTTCCGGATGCAGAACGCGCAGCTGTACTACGACCTGCCGACGATCTTCGTCGGCCTGATCTCGATCGGGATCCTCGGCCTGCTGATGGACCGGATCCTGCTCGTGGCCGAACGCAAACTCACCGGATGGCAGGAGCGCCGATGACCGCGAAGATCACTGTCCAGTCCGTCACCAAGACATTTGCCTTGGGCAAGGACACCTTCACCGCCCTCGACCAGGTGTCGCTCGACATCGCGGACAACGAGTTCATCACCGTGGTCGGTCCGTCGGGGTGCGGCAAGAGCACGCTCATGAACATCCTCGCCGGTCTCGAGGAACCGACCGCGGGGCGCGCGCTCGTCGACGGCGTACCGGTATCAGGTCCCGGGCCGGAGCGCGGCGTGATCTTCCAGCAGTACGCGCTCTTCCCCTGGCTCACCGTGCGCAAGAACGTCGAGTTCGGCCTCAAGACCGCCGGCGTCGGCAAGGCCGAGCGCCGCGAACGGGCCCAGCACTTCATCGACCTGGTGGGGCTCGGCGACTTCGCCGACGCACTGCCCAAGATGCTGTCCGGCGGTATGCGGCAGCGCTGCGCGATCGCCCGTGCGTACGCCGTGAATCCGTCGATCCTGCTGATGGACGAACCGTTCGGGGCCCTGGACGCCCTGACCAGGGTCAAGCTGCAGGAGCAGCTCCTCGACACCTGGAGCCAGGAGCAGCGCACGGTCCTGTTCATCACCCACGACGTCGACGAGGCGGTCTTCCTCGCGAACCGCGTCATCGTGATGGCCGCCCGACCGGGGCGGATCTACGACGTGGTCGAGGTCGACCTGCCGTACCCGCGGTCGGAGGACTTCCGCCTCAGCCCCGAGTTCGCCGACCTGCGCAACCGGGTCTGGCACTCCGTTTACCACCAGGACGGCCGCACCGCGGCCCCTGTCGCCGCTCGACCCTAAGGAACCTCATGTCTGTTGCACGCAAACTGGCGGCGCTGGCCGCCGGAACCGTTGCCCTCGCACTCGCCCTCGCCGGTTGCGGTGGATCCGAAGACCAGGCCGGCGGATCCCTGCAGACCGTGAACTTCGGCTACATCGCCGACTACAACGGCACCAGCCTGCTCGCGATCGCCAAGGACCAGAAGCTCTGGGAGAAACACGGCCTGAAGGCCGACGCCAAGGTGTTCACCAACGGCCCGCTGCAGATCCAGGCCCTCGGCACCGGCGACCTCGACTTCGGCTACATCGGCCCCGGCGCGTTCTGGCTGCCGGCGTCCGGGCAGGCGAAGATCATCGCGATCAACACCCTCGGCAACGCCGACCGGGTGATCGCCCGCTCCGGCACCACCTCGATCGACCAGCTCCGCGGCAAGACCGTCGGCGTACCGGAAGGCACGTCGGGTGACATGATCCTGACGCTCGCGCTGCAGAAGGCCGGGATGACGAAGAAGGACCTGAAGGTCGTCAACATGGACGCGTCGACGATCGTCTCGGCGTTCGCGTCCCAGAAGATCGACGCGGCCGGCTTCTGGTACCCCGCCATCGGCACCATCAAGAAGCAGGTGCCGGATCTGACCGAGCTCGCCAAGAACTCCGACTTCGAGTCCCAGGTCTCGTTCCCGACCGCGTTCGTGGCCGGCAACGACGTCGTGTCGGGGCAGAAGGACAAGACCGAGAAGACGATCGCCGTACTGCGGGAGGCGATGGCCTACCGCTCCGCGAACCCGGACCAGGCGATCGAACTGACCGCGAAGATGCTCAGCGTGCCGGTCGACCAGGTCAAGGCCGACGCGAGCAACGTCAAGGTGCTGCCGGTCGACGAACTGGACGCCAAGACCAAGGACGGCACGATCGGCAAGTGGCTGAACGGGATGGCCGACTACTTCGTCCAGGCCGGGAAACTCAAGACGAAGACGGACCCGAAGACCTACTACACCGGCGATCTGTTCACCACGGCGGCGGCCAAGTGACTCAGCCGAAGAACATCCTCTTCCTGATGACCGACCAGCACCGAGCCGACACCCTCGGTGCCTACGGCAACCAGTTGGGCACCACCCCGAACCTCGACGAGCTGGCCCGCACCGGGACCCGGTTCGACCGCTGGTACACGCCGACAGCCATTTGTACGCCGGCCCGCGCCAGCCTGCTCACGGGCCAGGCGCCGTTCCGGCACAAGCTGCTGGCGAACTACGAGCGGAACGTCGGATACCTCGAAGACCTGGGCGAAGGACAGTTCGCGTTCTCGCAGGCGCTGCGCGACAAGGGGTACAACTGCGGGCTGATCGGCAAGTGGCACGTCGGCACCAACAAGTCGGCCGGTGACTTCGGGTTCGACGGCCCCGATCTGCCGGGCTGGCACAACCCGGTGGATCACCCGGACTACCTGGCCTACCTCGAGGAGCGGGGTCTCCCGCCGTACGAGATCTCGGACCGGATCCGCGGCACGCTGCCCAACGGCGGGCCCGGCAACCTGCTCGCCGCCCGGCTGCACCAGCCGGTCGAGGCAACCTTCGAGCACTATCTGGCGACCCGGGCGATCGAGATGCTGGAGCGGTACGCCGCGGACGGTGGGAAACCGTTCTTCCTGGCGCTGCACTTCTTCGGGCCGCACCTGCCGTACATCCTGCCGGACGAGTACTTCGACCTGATCGATCCCGCGGACGTCGAGCTGCCGCGATCGGTGGCGGAGACGTTCCAGGGCAAGCCGATGGTGCAGAAGAACTACAGCGCGCACTGGACGTTCGACACGATGCCGATCGAGACCACGCGCAAGCTCATCGCGGTCTACCAGGGGTACGTCGCGCTGATCGACTTCGAGCTCGGCCGGGTGCTCGACGCCATGCAGCGGCTCGGGCTCGCCGACGACACCTCGGTCTTCTTCACCTGCGACCACGGGGAGTTCACCGGCTCGCACCGGCTGCACGACAAGGGGCCGGCGATGTACGAGGACATCTACCGCACTCCCGGCCTGCTCCGGGTGCCGGGCCGGCCGGGAGGCGTCGTACGGGACGAGTTCGTGAGTCTGCTCGACTGCACCGCGACGATCCTCGAGCTGGCCGGCGCCGACCCCAAGGCGGCCGTCGACTCGCGGAGCCTGCTGCCGCTGGTGAGTGGCGAGCCGGTCGAGTGGGACGACGACATCGTGTGCGAGTTCCACGGGCACCACTTCCCTTACCCGCAACGGATGCTGCGGACGGACCGGTACAAGCTCGTGGTGAATCCGGACTCGGTGAACGAGCTCTACGACCTGGAGCTCGATCCGGACGAACTGCTCAACGTGTACGAGCACCCGGAGCAAGCCGCCGTACGGTCGCGGATGCTGCGGCGGCTGTACACCGTGCTGCGGGAGCGGGGCGACAACTTCTACCACTGGATGACGTCCATGTACGACGTGGGCGACGTCGGCTACGACCCCACCATGAGCGGCCTCGACGAAACGACGTACCAGAAGGAGTAGTAGCTCCTCAGCTCCTGCGGCGTTGCACGTACAGGCGGTTGGTCTCGGGTCCCGTCCATTCCATCCGGACGACGCCTGGTACGGCGGCATCGTCGACGCGCGCGGGATCGGCCCAGTAGCCGAAGGCGGGGTTGCGGAAGAACGTGGCCCACAAGTGGCCGGCGGCGTCGGTGAACAGGTTGTTGTGGCCGGCGCCGACGCCTGCAGTCCAGCGTTTCGAGTACGGGCCTTCGAAGCGGTCGGCGACCGCCATGACCAGGTCGTACTGGTACTGCACGCGGCCCGGCGCGGGAGGGTCGTAGGCGTTGCGTGCACTGCCGTCCGGGTTCGTCGAGGCGCGGTCCCAGGCGGCGTGCATGAGGTAGTACTTTCCCCCGTGCTTCAGCACGTACGCGCCCTCGAGGTACGGCTCGGGTGCGTAAGCGGTCTGCTGGAACGTGGACAGGTTGGTCGTGGGGACGATGTCCTCCATGTCGTCGCGGAACTTCGCGTAGAGGTTGTTGTGCAGGACGAGCCACGCGTCGTCGCCCTCGGAGTACAGGCCGCCGTCGATGTGGTGGTAGGCGCCGGGTTCGATGAACGGCGGGCCGCCGACGAACGAGTCGCCGAACGGTTTCGTGAGGTTGCCCTGGGCAACGCGGTACGGTCCTTCGACGCCGCCCTCGCTGATCAGCAGGAACGACCCGACCTTGCGCGAGTGGTCGCCCATACAGGCGACGATGTACCAGGTGCCGCGGAAGTAGTGCAGCTCGGGAGCCCACGCGTTTCCTCGCTTGCCGAACTGGTCGTCGTACCAGTACTCCTGCCACGGAGCGACGACGGTACGGCCCGGTGTGTTCTCGCCGGCGAACTCGGGTGACCAGACCTTGCCCCGCTCCGCGTCCGGCCGGATCCCTCTCGTGTCGGCGAGTCGCCACGGGCCGTGCAGCGCCGGCGCCGTCCAGACGAAGATGCCGTCGTTCCACGGACCCGCGCCCGGCCGCCCCGGTACCCGCGTCGTACCCGTTGCGACGTACAGCGGGCGGCCGTCGACCCGGAAGCAGTTCACGTACGTGTCGCGCATCCACACCCGCCCGAGCTCCTCGTCACGGGGCCGGAGTTCGAGCGGCAACACGAAGGAGTTGTCGTCCCGCGGCCACAGGTCGAGCCGGGTGTCAGCCACGCCGTACGGCTCCAGCTCGGGCCACGCCGCCGGATACCGCGAGCTGCTCCCGTACGCCGTTCCGCCCGGCAGTGCCGTGGCGCCGACAGCCCCGGCCAGGCCACCCAGAACCGTTCTCCTGTTGATGTGAGCTCTCTCCATGCCGCACACGCTAATCAGACTCATTTCGACGGTGAACCAGCGGCAAAATGCAGATTTCTGTGGAGTGATGTCAAGACGGGCCGGCCGGCGCCGACCTTCCCGTGAAGGCGCCGAAGGGCGGTGCCGGAACGAAGGAGTAGTCCGATGTCCGAAGTTCGTGTTCACAATCTTGCGATCTCGCTCGACGGGTTCGCCACCGGGGACGGGCAGTCCCTGGAGGCGCCGTTCGGGCACGCCGGCGAGCGGCTGCACGAGTGGCTGGTCGGCACCCGGTTCTTCCACGCGGCGGACGGCCTGCCCGGTGGCACCGTCGGCACCGAGAACGCGTTCGCCGAGCGGCACGAGCCCGGGATCGGCGCCGAGATCATGGGCGCCGGGAAGTTCGGCCCGCCCGGATGGCAGGACGACCCGGAGTGGAAGGGCTGGTGGGGCCCGAACCCGCCGTTCCACTCGCCGGTGTTCGTGCTCACCCACCGCCCGCGCGCGTCGGTCGAGATGGAGGGCGGGACGACGTACCACTTCCTCGACGGCACGCCCCAGGAGGCGATCGACCAGGCCCGGGCCGCGGCGAACGGCGCTGACATCCGGGTCGGCGGCGGTCCGACCGTCGTCCGTGAGTTCCTCGCCGAAGGCCTGGTCGACTACGCGCACATCGCCCAGGTGCCGATCCTGCTGGGCCGCGGCGTCCGCCTGTGGGACGGCCTGGAGGCCCTCGAGAACACTTACGACATCGAGGTCGTCACGAGTCCGAGCGGCATCACGCACCTGACGCTCACGGCCAAGATCCGCTGAAGATCAGGTTTCCGGCCCGGCAGCGCCGCGGGCTCGTCGCGTCCAGCTCTTCTCGGCACTCCGCAGAGGCAGTTCCACGGTGGCGCGGAGCCCGCCGCCGTCGCGTGGAGCGAGGGTGAGGGTGCCGTTGTGGGCCTGCGCGATGCTGTTGACGATGGCGAGGCCGAGCCCGACGCCCGCGTGGTCGGACCGGGCCCGCTCGGCCCCGCGCTGAAACGGCTCGACCAGCGTGGACACCAGGTGTGCGGTCAGTTTCTGGCCGGTGTTCTCGACGGTGAGCCGCACGGTCCGGGGGCCGACACCGGTCCGGACCCAGATGCTGCCCTGGGCCGGCAGATTGTGGACAATCGCATTGTGGACGAGGTTCGTCGTCAGCTGCAGGAGGAGCGGGGCCGAACCCATGGTGGGGGCCACGTCTCCCGAGGTCTCGAGGGTGAGACCGCGCTTCTCCGCGAGGGGGAGCAGCGTTTCGGTGGCCTCCTCCGCCAGGAGGGACAGGTCGACGGGTTCCCGGATGAAGGTCCGCTGGTTGGCGCGGCTGAGCAGGAGCAGCGCCTCGATGAGGTCGATGGCCCGAGTGTTCACCAGGTGGAGGCGCTCGACGAGTTCGCCGGGGTCGTGGTTCGGGTCCTTGCGGGCCACGTCGAGCAGCGTCTGCGTGATCGCCAGCGGGGTGCGCAGTTCGTGGGAGGCGTTCGCCGCGAACCGCCGCTGCTCCGCGTCGTGCGCCTCGATCCGGGCGAGCATGACGTCAAACGCGTCGGCCAGCTCACGGAACTCGTCGGTGCGCCCCTCCAGATGGATCCGGTGCGACAACGACCCGTTCGCGCCCAGGCGGGTCGCATGGGTGATGCGAGTCAGCGGCGCGAGCATGCTGCCGCCCAGAATCCAGCCCCCGACGAGACCGAAGACCAGCAGGAACGCGAGCATCATGGTCACCTTCGGGATGAACGCCCGCATCAGGTCGGAGCGGTCGGGCGTGCGCATCGGGCCCATGGTCACGTCGGGTACGTACCGCAACAGGAACACCCACACGACCGCGAGCAGCAAGGCGCCGGCCAGCATGATGAATCCCGCATAACTGAGGGTCAGCTTGAGCCGAACGCTCAGCCCGGGCTCCCTATCCACGACCCTCAGCTCCAGTGTCGATGCGGTAGCCGGAACCGGCCACGGTGGCGATCAGCCACGGCTCACCGAGGCGTTTGCGCAGTGCCGAGACAGTGATCCGTACGGCGTTCGTGAACGGGTCGGCGTTCTCGTCCCAGGCCCGCGCGAGCAGCTCCTCGGCGCTGACGACCCCTCCTTCGGCAGCGACCAGCACCTCCAGTACGGCGAACTGCTTCCGGGTGAGCGCGACGTACCGGCCGTCGCGGTAGACCTCGCGGCGGAACGGATCCAGCCGCAGGCCCGCGATCTCCCACACCGGCGGCCGGTTGTGGGCGCGCCGGCGGTCGAGCGCCCGCAACCGGAGGACCAACTCCTGGAGCTCGAACGGTTTGGTGAGGTAGTCGTCGGCGCCGAGCTCGAACCCCGACGCCTTGTCGTCGATCCGGTCGGCCGCGGTCAGCATCAGAATCGGCATACCGCTGCCGGAGGCAACGATCCGCTTGGCGATCTCGTCACCGGACGGGCCGGGGATGTCGCGGTCCAGAACGGCGATGTCGTAGCTGTTGATACTCAGCAGCTCCAGCGCCGCGTCACCGTCGCCGGCCACATCGGCGGCGATCGCTTCGAGGCGCAGACCGGCACGGACGGCGTCCGCCATCTCAGGTTCGTCCTCGACGATCAGTACCCGCACAGTCTCGATGGTACGAGGCCGCACATATCGCCCGCATATCCAAAACCCGATACGCGCTGACAACACGCGCCTGTTTTGACTGGACACATGTCCGTCAGCGCACCTTCACGCCGGATGACCTTCCGGGCGGCGCTCGTCGTCGCCAATGTGGCGATCATCGGCGTGTTCATCCACCAGTCACTCGCGTTCCCGTCGTACTCGGCCGGATCCACGCTCGGCGAGACCGACGGCGCCGTACCCGACGGCGTCACGGTCTTCGACGATATTCCCGCAGTCGCCAACCTCGATCCCGCGCTGCTCGTTGCCCTGCGCAAAGCCGCGACCGACGCCGCCGACGACGGGGTGCAGTTCTTCGTCAACAGCGGCTGGCGTACGCCGGCGTACCAGGAGCACCTGCTCCGCGAGGCGGTGTCGAAGTACGGCTCCGAGCAGGAAGCGGCGCGCTGGGTCGCCACCCCGACGACATCGCCGCATGTGGCGGGGCAGGCGATCGACATCGGGCGCTCCGACGCGACGGCGTGGCTGTCCGAGCACGGCGCCCGGTACGGGCTGTGCCAGATCTACGACAACGAGCCGTGGCACTACGAGCTGCGCCCGGAGGCCGTGACGCGCGGCTGTCCGCCCCGGTACGCCGACCCGACGCACGATCCGAGGATGCAGCGGTGACGCTGACCGTCGCGCCGATCAGCTCGACCGAGCATCTGGAGTTCGTGCGGGCCCAGCGGTCGGTCAGCTTCTTGCAGACCCCGGCGTGGGGCCGCGTGAAGACCGAGTGGCGGAGCGAATCCCTCGGCTGGTACGACGGTCCTCGGCTCGTCGGCGCCGGACTCGTGCTGCACCGGCCGGTACCGCGGCTCGAGCGTCATACGCTGGCCTATCTGCCCGAGGGGCCGTCCATCGACTGGACCGGCGATCTCAGTGGGTGGCTGGACCCGTTGGCGGCGTACCTGAAGGCGCAGGGTGCGTTCGCGATCCGGCTCGTTCCGCCGCTGCGGACGGACAGTTGGAGCGCCGCTCAGGTCAAGGCCGGGATCGCGGACGCGGGCATCGGGCGGCTCACCGACCTGCCTGGGGCGGTCGATCCGGTGGGTCGGCGGGTGGTTGATCGGCTGCGCCGGGCCGGGTGGCTGGCGCAGAACCCGGAGGACGGGTTCGGGGCCGGGCAGCCGCAGTTCAAGTACGAGGTTCCGCTGGCCGGGCGGAGCGAGGACGACGTACTCGGTGGGATGAATCAGCTCTGGCGGCGCAACATCAAGAAGGCGGCTCGGGCCGGTGTCGAAGTCACGGTCGGCACGGATCTGAAGGCTTTTCACGATCTGTATGTGCACACCGCCGAGCGCGACCACTTCGTGCCGCGCCCGCTGCGGTACTTCGAGACGATGTTCGCCGAGCTGAGCGCGGAGGACCCTTCGCGGATCAAGCTCTATCTGGCCCATCACCAAGGCGATCTGGTCGCAGCGACGATCCTGGTCCAGGTCGGGGCCTACGCGTGGTACTCGTACGGCGCCTCCGCGACCGAGAAGCGGGAGGTCCGCGGCTCGAACGCCTGCCAGTGGGCGATGATCCGCGACGCGCTCGCGGCCGGCTGCGACGTGTACGACCTCCGCGGCATCACCCCGACCCTCGACGTCGACGACCCGCACGTCGGACTGATCCAGTTCAAGGTCGGCACCGGCGGTCAGGCGGTCCGGTACGTCGGCGAGTGGGACCTGCCCCTGCGGCCGGTGATGTACCGGGCCTTCGACCTCTACATGAAGCGCCGCGAACACCTGAGAGGCAAGCGAAGATGACCGAACCAGCCGCGACCACATCTGCTGTCACGGTACGGCGCACCGTCACCGATCTGACCGTCTTCGGGTGTGAACCGGACGAAGCCGCCTTGTTCCGGGAACTGGCGCCACGCTTCGGCATCGCGCCGACCATCACCGACGCCGCAGTCTCCGAGGCCAACATCGATCTGGCGTTCGGCAGTCGATGCGTCAGCGTCGGCCACAAGACCCGCGTCACGAACGCCACTCTGCGCGCACTGAGCCGGGTCGGCGTCACCTACATCTCCACCAGAAGCGTCGGCTACAACCACATCGACGTGCGGTACGCCGAGCGCGTCGGGATCCGCGTCGAGAACGTCGCGTACTCACCGGACAGCGTGGCGGACTACACGCTGATGCTGATGCTGATGGCGGTACGGAACATGAAGTCGGTCCTCCGGCGCGCCGACGTCCACGACTACCGGTTGAGTGCCACCCGCGGGCGGGAACTCCGCGACCTGACCGTCGGCGTCGTCGGAACGGGGCGCATCGGCAGCGCGGTGATCGACCGGCTGCGCGGGTTCGGCTGCCGGGTGCTTGCCTATGACAAGGATCCCGGAACACGTGTTCCGCTCGAAGAGCTGCTGCAGCGGAGCGACATCGTGACGCTGCACACGCCGCTTACCGCGGAAACCCAGCATTTCCTGGATCGCCGGCGGATCGGGCAGCTGAAGCCCGGCGCGTTCGTGGTCAACACCGGACGCGGAGCGCTCCTGGACACCGAGGCGCTGGTCGCGGCACTGGAGAGCGGGCGGCTGGGCGGCGCCGCCCTCGACGTACTCGAAGGCGAAGAAGGAATCTTCTACGCCGACCGTCGCGACGAACCCGTCGAGAGCGACCTGCTGCTGCGGCTGCAGAAACTGCCGAACGTGATCGTCAGTCCGCACACCGCCTACTACACCGACCACGCGCTCAGCGACACGGTCGAGAACTCCATCATCAATTGCCTGAGATTCGGAAGCAGGGAACACCATGGATAGGGTCAAGATCGCCGTCCTCTTCGGCGGCATCTCCGAGGAGCACCACATCTCGGTCAAGTCCGCGCAGGAGATCGCGAAGAACCTCGACCTGGACAAGTACGAGCCGTTCTACATCGGGATCACCGAGCGCGGCGCGTGGAAACTCTGCGACGGCCCCGGCCCGGACTGGGAGAACGGCAACTGCCGTCCGGTCGTGCTGTCGCCGGACAGCAGCGTGCAGGGCCTGCTCGTCCTGGAGTCGGACCGGATGGGTTCGCGGATCAGGCAGGGGCAGTACCGGACGATCAACCTGGACCTGGTGTTTCCGGTGCTGCACGGCAAGCGCGGCGAGGACGGTGTGATCCAGGGCCTGCTGGAGCTGTCCGGGATCCCCTACGTGGGCTGCGATGTGCAGAGTTCCGTGCAGTGCATCGACAAGTCGCTGACCTACACCGTCGCCCGCAGCGCCGGCATCGCGACACCGAACTTCTGGTTCGCCACGCCCGACCTCGATCCCGAGCAGCTCCCGTATCCCGTCTTCGTGAAGCCGGCCCGTTCGGGTTCCTCCTTCGGTGTCAGCAAGGTGTCCGACGCCGCCGAACTGCGGGAGGCGCTGGAGACCGCCGGCCAGTACGACTCGAAGGTGCTGATCGAAGAGGCCGTCGTCGGCAGTGAGGTGGGCTGCGCGGTCCTCGGGAACGACGTGGACCTGATGACCGGCGAACTAGATCGCGTCGCGCTGACGCACGGCTTCTTCAAGATCCACCAGGAGGACTCGCCGGAGACAGGTTCCGAGAACGCCACGTTCGTCGTTCCCGCCGACATCTCGGAGGAGTCGCGCGCGCTCATCCAGGAGACCGCGCAGGCCGTGTACCGCGCGCTGGGCTGCGGCGGGCTGGCCCGCGTCGACCTGTTCCTCACCGCGGACGGTCGAGCGGTCCTCAACGAGGTCAACACCTTGCCCGGTATGACGTCGTACAGCCGTTATCCCAGGATGATGGCCGCGGCCGGCGTACCGCTGAGTGAAGTGATCGACCGGCTGGTGTCGGTGACTCTGACCGGGAAGCTCCAGTGAACGCTGACTTCGCCTTTGTGGACGAGGTGGCGCCGGGGATCCGGTGGGATTCCAAGTACGCCACGTGGGACAACTTCACCGGCAAACCCGTGGACGGCTACTTGGCGAACCGGATCGCCGGGACGCGGGCGCTGTGCGCGGCGTTGCAGAGAGCACGCGAGAAAGCGGAACCGCTCGGCTTCGGACTCCTGCTGTGGGACGGTTACCGGCCACAACGTGCCGTGGACAACTTCCTGCGCTGGGCGCGACAGCCCGAGGACCGCCGTACGAAGCCGCGGCACTATCCGAACATCAACCGTCTGGAGATGTTCGAAAAGGGCTATGTGGCAACGAAATCCGGCCACAGCCGCGGCAGTACGGTCGACCTCACGCTGTACGACCTGGCGACCGGCGAACTGTCGCCGATGGGCGGCCACCACGACCTGATGGACTCGATCTCGCACCACGGTGCCACCGGTATCACCGCACTCGAGGCCGAGAACCGGCGGCACCTCTGCTCGATCATGGAGTCCGCGGGGTTCAGCCGGTGCGACCACGAGTGGTGGCACTACACGTTGCTGGACGAGCCCTACCCGGACACCTATTTCGACTTCCCGATCGCCTGATGGACATCCGTCTCGCCCGCACCACGGACGCCCCCGCTATCAACGAACTACTGGATCAGCTGGGCTATCCGCAGTCGGACCCGGCGGCGACGGCGACCCGCATCAAGACCTGGTCCGACGACCCGGCCGGAGCGGTCTACGTCGCCGACAGCGGGCAGGGGCTCCTGGGCGTCATCGCCGTACGCACCTGCCCGTTCTTCGAACGCGACGGCACCTGGGCCCGCATCGTCGCCCTGGTCGTCTCAGACAAGGCCCGCCGCCAAGGCATCGGCTCCCAGCTCATCACAGCCGCAGAGACCTTCGCCACCACCCGCGGCTGCCTACGCATGGAAGTAACCAGCGCAACCCACCGAACCAAGGCCCACACCTTCTACCAGTCCCACGGCTACACCGTCACACCCACTCGCTTCCTTCACACACTCCCCCACTGACCGCGGGTGCCCCAGCCGAGGCACCCGCGGTGCTTGTCAGCCGTCGGTGGAGACGCCGAGGATCCGGTAGATGCCGACCACGCCGCTCCACATGGGGTGCTTGGCGAGGCCGAGGTCTTCGTTGAGGGCGCCGTAGGCTTCGTTGTTCCCGGCGTAGAAGTCGACGTGGTCGATAGCCGCGTCGCCATCGGTGTTGTAGAAGAACAGGTCGCCGACCTTCGCGTCCGCCCGGTCGACCCGCTTTGCGTAGACCTTCGCGGGCGAGGTGTGCGACGTCGCCCAGTTGTAGATCGAGTCGGCGGTACGGACACCGCCGAAACCGGGGAAGAGCGGGATCTGGTTGTAGGACCAGAGTGTCAGCCCGGAGCAGTCGTAGTCGTTCGGCCCCACCCCTCCCCACTCGTAGGGCTTCTCCTCCTGGCTCCAGGCGTTGTTGTAGGCGATCCTGCTCCAGTTGAAGATGTTGCGGGACTCGGTGCAGTGGATCCCCTGATCGGTGGTCCCGTTCTGGACCTTCACCTTCAGGTGATTGAGGTCGGCCATGTTGCCGGGATTCCAGTCCGCCTCGAGGCCGACCTCGCTGTGTCCGTTGCCGCCCCTGAGGACGAACCAGGCATCGCCGCTGGGGAAGACCATGGGTGCCACAGTGCCGTCCCCGTCGACCGCCTGGATTCGCAACACCGGAGAGATTCCGGCCGTCGTTCCGGTGTCTTCGAGGCTCCAGCGGACAGTTACCCGGTTCGGGCCCAGCCAGTCGACCTGAACGAAGGCGGACGCCCCCGGGCATTCGACGGTGAGCGTCCCGCTCGGGTTGGCCAGCCCATCGGCGTACGCCGGTGTCGCGGCGACAACGACGGCTCCGGTGAGCGCGGTGACGAGGGCCAGGGCCGACGTCGTGATCCTCCGGGTGAGATGTTTCCATTTCATGGTGCGCTTTCCTTTCGGGCGGGTTCCGTGCACGAGAAAAGGTCGACGGTCAGCCGTGGCAGTTTGCGGAGCTGTCCCACGGCTGCCAGCCGCGAGCGCGGTACAGGTCGTAGGCGGCGTGGATGTTGTCGGCCGAGCTCAGCGCCCGGTCGATCTTCTCGCCGGCGTCACTGCCCGGCAGGTACTCCTGGAGAGTTCCGCCGGTGTTGAACTGGAACACCCCGACGTCCTTTGTTCCGTTGGTGTTGAGACCGACGGCGATCGGGTTGAGCCCGGACTCGCAGCGGGCGACCCGGACGGCCTTGTTCGCGATCGCTGCCGGGAAGACGGCGCGAATCTGACTCTCGACTGTCGCGTCACAGGCGACGGCCAGACCCTCGTCCGGGTCGGCGAGCTTGGCCCGGGTCACCGATCCCACCACGCCGACCATGTCCAGCCGGTTGCGGCCCTGGAAGGCGTACACGCGCATCCGGGTCGCCGTACCGAACTGTCCGTCGACGTCGAGCTGGTTGCCGCAGTTGAGCCCCAGCTCGTTGAGCCGCCGCTGCAACCGCTCCACGCAGCTGCCGGACTCGCCGTACTCCAGCTCGACGTCGCACAGCGTGACTGCACTGGTGCCGGCCTCTGCCGCGGCGGCCGGCCCCGGGCTCAACGCGATCGAACTGACCGCGACGAGCACCGCACTCAGCAGCGCGGCCGATCGTTTTCGAAACCGGAATCCCTCGTCCGAACTCATCGCTTCTCCTCCTCGGGCGGTACCTGCGGGCGAACTGGATTCCGAGGCTAGGAGCCGCCGCTGGCGTGCTGCTGCCAGTACTCCGCCAGTACTGCCAGTACGGCGCGCTTCGGGCGAGCCCGTACACGTTCCTCGTCGGTAGGATGAGCGCGGTACCTCGAAACCGCAGGCCCGACGGTCTGCCCGCCCTGAGCAGGTACGAGTGATCGAAACCGATATCGCCGGACAGCTTCGCGCTCATCGGCAGCGGGCCGGCCTGACCCAGCGGCAGCTCGCCGACCGGGCGGGTGTGAGCCCCTCCGTGATTCGCGACCTCGAGCAGGGCCGGACGAGATACCCGAAACGCGAGTCGGTCCAGGCGATCGCCGCGGCTCTGGAGTTGCCCGAGCCCGACACAGCGAACCTGCACGCTGCTGCGGGAGCCCGTGCTCGCACCGGCGCGCCGGCGGTCGAGGGCGGTCCGTTGCGCATTCGCGTGCTCGGTCCGATCGAGGTCTGGCACGGCGAGGTCCAGGCACCACTCGGCTCCGAACGGCAACGCACGCTGCTCGCCCGGCTCGCGCTCGCAGGAGGCGCGGCGGTCAGCCAGGAAGAGCTCGTCGAGCTTCTGCGGAGGCCGGGTGAAGCTCCGCGACCGATGAGTCTGCTGCACACCCACATCGCCAGGCTGCGACGGCTGCTGGACTCCGGATCGCAAACCGGCAGCGTGCTCGTCGGTGGCCAGAAGGAGTACAGGCTCACGGTCGGCGCCGCGCACCTCGATCTGCTGGCGTTTCGAGACCTCACCTCGCGGGCCGCGCACTGCGGCCCGGAGGTCGCCTTCGCCCGGCTCGCGGATGCCGTCGCGCTGTGGCGCGGTGAAATCGACGCCGACCGGTTGGCGTCGAGCCCCCTCTATGCCGCGACAATCGCGGAGTACGGTGCCGTCGTTCAGACGTTCGCGGCGCTTGCTCGAGATCTCGGCCGGCCGGACGACGCGCTGAAGCCGTTGCAGGACCTGACGCTGCGGCGTGAGCTGGACGAGCCGCTGCACGTCGCGCTGATCCTCACTCTCGCTGCGAGTGGTCGCCAGGCGGAAGCGCTCGCGGCGTACGACCGGATCCGGCTGGCACTTGCCGACCAGCTCGGCATCGACCCAGGAGAGTCGCTCCGGTCGGTTCAGCTCGCCGTACTCCGCCAGCAGGAGGTACGTCGCGTCCGGCCGGCAGCGATCCAGCAGACACCCGCCGCGCCGCCGGACTTCGTCGGCCGGAACGGTGAACTGACCAGCATCCAGGCCGCGCTGTCCCGGCCGGGCGAGACACCCGCGCCGGCTGCACCCAGGATCGTCCTGATCGCCGGCGTCGCGGGCATCGGCAAGACCGCGCTCGCTCTGGCCGCCGCGCAGCGCTTGCGTGGACGGTACCCGGACGGTCAGCTGTACGCCGATCTGCGCGGCGCCACCGAGACCGCGCCGGAACCGATGCAGGTGCTCGGCCGATTCCTGCGAGCACTCGGCGTACCCAGCCGACAGATCGGTACCGACGAGGCCGAGGCGGCGGCGTTGCTGCGGAGCGAACTGGCCGGCCGGCGGATGCTGATCCTGCTGGACAACGCTCACGACGCGGACCAGGTCCGGCCGTTGCTGCCAGGGGCCGGAGGCAGCGATGTCGTCGTGACCAGCCGACGCCGGATGCACGGCCTCGCGGGAGCGTTCGTGCTCGACCTCGAGCCACTCGACCCGGAGGAGTCGGTCGCTCTCATCGCCGCGACCGCCGGATCACACCGGGTCGACGCCGACCCCGCCGCCGCGAGTGCGCTCGCCGAGGCCTGCGCACGGCTGCCCCTGGCGCTGCGCATCGCGGGCGCGCGGCTGGCCACCCGGCAGGCGTGGACGATCGACGACCTGACCCGCAGACTCGGCGACGAGCATCACCGGCTCACCGAACTGTCCACCGACGACTCGAGCGTGCTCAACAGCTTCCAGCTCAGCTACGCCGACCTGAGCCCGGCGGCGCAACGCGCGTTCCGGCTGTGCAGCCTCCATCCCGGCGACGACTTCGGCGCGGACGGTACCGGCGTACTGCTCGGCCTGCCGCCGGCCGAGGCCGACCGGCTGCTGGAGAACCTGCTCGAGGCGAACATGCTGATGCAGTACGCACCGGACCGCTACCGATTCCACGACCTGCTCGGTCTGTACGCCCGCCGGCTGCTGAGCGACGATGCCGAGACCGGCACCGCGCGGTCCCAGCTGTACTCCTGGTACGCCGAAACCGCGACCGCAGCAATGGAGTGGGCCTATCGCCAGCTCGTGCGACTCAGCGGGCATCCGGCGCGTGAGGCGTTCTTCGCGTCCGAGGCAGATGCGCTGTCCTGGCTGGATGCCGAGCTGCCGGCATTACTTGCCGTGGTCGGCGCGACGGCTCGGTCCGCCGACCCCACGCTGTCCTGGCAGATCACTGACCAGCTCCGCGGCTACTTCATGATCCGTCGGCACGTCGACGGCTGGCTGGGCGCGGCCGAGGCAGGGCTCGACGCCGCCACCAGGACCGGCGATGCCACCGCACGGACGGCGATGCTGATCAGCCGCGGTCATGCGCACTGGTCGGTCGGTCGCGACGACGAGGCGCTGGCCGATTTTCTCGCCGGCGAGCAGCTCGCGGTCGCGACCGGTTGGACGATGGCCGTTGCGTACCTGTCCCACGACATCGGCTGGCTGCACCTAGATCACGGCCGGCTCGCGGAAGCGCACAACTGGTTCGACCGTGCACTGCAGCTGACCGAACACGACAAGACCAGCCACGTGCGAGCGGTCGCGCTCAACGCACTCGGCGTCATGAACCTGCACCAAGGGCAGCTCCGCGACGCCGCCGATCTGCTGTCCGCGGCCTTGGAGATCAACAAGGAGAACGGCAGAGAGCTGTCGGCGCTGGCCAACAGCGGCAACCTGGCGAGCGCGCTCCGTCAGGCCGGCGAGGAGACGCAAGCGTCCGCACTGCTGACCGACGTACTCGCGGACTACCGCAAGAGATCCAACCTTCGCGGTGAGTTGTCGACGTTGGACGAATGGAGCAAGCTGCACCGGCAGCGCGGGGACACCGCCACAGCGCTCCAGGTCGCCAGACGCGCTCACGAGCTGGCCAACACGGTCCGGGACCGCAAGGCGATCGCGCAGACCGCAGCCACCGTGGCGCAGGCACACCTCGCCCTCGGCGACGCCACCGCGGCCGCCCAATGGTTCGACGACAGCCTGACGATCGCCCGCAGCGTCTACCCCTTCATCGAGGCACGCGCCCTTCTCGGCCTCGCCACCGCCCGCCTCGCCGCCAACGAACCAACCTCAGCAAGGCACGCAGCCAACCAAGCCCTCACTATTGCCACCACCTGCGGATTCCACCTACTAGCCCAGAAGGCGTCCGCCGTACTCCACCTCTCGGCCCAGCCCTAGCTCCTGGACTTCAGAGTTGCTTTCCAGTTGTCGAGGTAGGTCTCGATGTAGGTGAGGTCGCGGAGGTACCCAGCACCGTGGCGCCACGGCTCAGGCTGTTCCCATTGGGCCTGCCAGCCAGGTCGGTCTTCGGAGGCCCAGATCCGCATGGTGTCGTAGGCGGCGCGGACCCGAACGGGAATGGTGTCGAGCAACGTGTCCCACTGCTCTTGGGTGCAGCCGTAGGCATCCCGGATACGCGCAAGCCGTTCGCAGACCGCAGTCGGGCTCGGCCATCCCATAGCTTGCAGATTCTCGGGCGCGGCCAACGGAACGAGTGTGTAGGCGAGGTACGCCAGATCCCACATCCGCGGCCCGGGCGCCGCGGTATCCCAATCCACAAAGGCCACGACCGAACCGTCGCGAGCAATGAGGTTCCACGGCGCAACGTCGTTATGGCAGATCACCTCCGGCTCACCAACCGCCACAGGCGCCAACTGCCACGCGCCCGCCGCCGGCCTCCACCCCTCGACCACGTCGTGATACCGGCGCAACAGCGCCGCCGCACTCTCGAGCACCCCCGACATCGGACCAGGCGGCCAAGGAGTATCACCTGGCACCAGGGACAGGATCTCCCGCCCGTCCTGATCAACCCCGAGAAACCGCGGCGCTCCAGCAAACCCGCGGGCTTCGAGATACTTGAGAAGCTCATGAACAGACGCCGACCACGGCCCGACCGTACGCCGAATCGTCTGCCCGACCTGCGTTACCTGGTTGATGCCTCCGTCGACCCGGCGTTCCTCCATACCTCATACGATATGACGCACCATGAGCACGCGTTTGACCGTCGCCACCCTGAACGTGCGTGGGCTTCCGCTGAAGGGCTCCCGCCTCGGCGAGCGGTTCGCCGCGATCGCGGACGAGTTCGATGCCGCCGACATCGATCTGGTCTGCCTGCAAGAGGTGTTCGCCTACCATCACCTGGCGCACCTCCGGAAACGGATGCCGTCCTTCCCGTACGTCGCCTACCGGCCGTCGGCGATCGGCCCAGCCGGCGGCCAGGTCACGCTGTCACGGCTCCGGCCGGCAAGCACGACGTACGCCGGACTTCCGTGGTCGTCGCGTCCCTCGGCACTGCCCCTTCGCGCGCGACTCAATGCCCTCCACAGCGGGATGCTCACCGTTCGGCTGGCCGACTGCCGCGTACTTAACGTCCACCCGATGGCCAACACGGACGGCGACTGGTCTGAGCAGAATCGGTTCTATGAGCTGCAGCGCGATCAGTTCAGTGCGCTGGCGCGGGCCGTCTCAGCCGAGAACTCGCCGGCGGTGGTGTGCGGAGATTTCAACGTCTCCCAGGCGAGCACGCTGCATCGTGAACTCCAGCAGCGGACCGGTCTGCGCGATGCGTTCAGTCGCCTGTGCCCACCGACGTTCCACGCCGAATACCTTGCACCAGGCAACAAACCACACTGCATCGACTTCATCCTCGCCGCGGAGACGATCGGCGTGGACAGCACCGAGCTTCTGTTCACCGACAAGCGCGTCCTCCGCAGCGGTCCGACGTACCTCTCAGACCACATCGGTCTCCTGGCCCGTCTCCGGATCCCCGACTAGCACCTCGCCCATCGGGACTTGGCTCAGGAGTTCGGTTGCGTCGTCGTTGTCGGGGTTGAGGTCGATGGCGCGTTGGAGGGCGGATCTCGCGAGGTCGTGTTGACCGTCCAGTTGGTGGGCCCATCCGGTCATCGTCCAGGCGTCGGAGGAGTCCGGGCGCACCTCGGTCCACACGCGCAGGAGTGGCCAGACCAGGCTCGGGCGGTGCAGTTCGATCGCTCCCCAGGTGGCGTCGGCGAACCGTTCGTCGTCGAGGTCGAACTCGGCCGGGTCGACCGCGGCCAGCCGGCGGAACTCAGCCTCGGCGGCTTCCGGCCCCGATGCTGTCAGCACCTCGGCAACAGGCCCGACGATCGAGCGCGGCATGGCGCGCAGATCGACCATCCCATCAGGCTTCGCCGAGAGCGGGACATCGGCAAGGGCGACGTCGAGCGCTGCCGCCGCGATGTCCGACGCAGGGATGTTGTTGGAGTTGGCCAGCACGACAACGCCGGTCCGCCGCTCAGGCACCATCACGAACCTCGACCCGAACCCAGGGTCCGACCCGGCATGGCTAACGGTTCGATGCCCGCGGTAATCGCCCACGAACCAGCCGAGCCCGATCTCCCCCATCCACGGCGGACGCCCCACCGGCATCATCGGCTGCCACAGCTGCTCGCGTACAGCAGGATCCAGCCGCGCCCACTGCCCGTCGGATCCCGCGGCCGGCTCGAAGTAGGCCACCATCCAGCGACACAGCTCGAGCACGCTGGAGTGCAGAGTCGAACTCGGGGCATGGCGCCTGGTGTACGGGTACGAGCCCTCAGGCACTGCAAGCGGCATACCCACATGCGGTGCGGCGGCCAGGTCCGGAGGTACGTCGCCACGCAGGAACGTGCTGTTCTGCAGCCCGAGCGGGTCCAGGACCTGTTGCCGCATGGCCTCCTCGAACGTCGTGCCGGTCACCCTGGACAGCAACAAGCCGAGCAGCTCGAACCCCGCATTGGAATAGGAGAATGTCGAGCCCGGCTCCGACTGCAACCGCCAGTCCGAGATACTGCGAGCGAACTCGCTGAGCGCGTCGTCCCCGAGCTGAGGATCGTGCCACTCGTAGTCCTGGACGTCCGGGAGTCCGCTCGAGTGGCTCAGCAGTCGCCGAGCTGTGACCTCCCCTTGCCGACCATCAGCGAGCGTGAATTCAGGCACCCATTCGGTGATCGGAGCATCAAGATCGAGCACCGGCTCACCGTGAGTCGCCGCCGCGGACACGATCGCGGTCGCGACGAAGGGCTTCGACACCGACGCCAGGTGGAACATCGTCTCGGGCGTGACCGGCGTACCGGCCCCGGCGTCACGGACGCCGAACCCACGCGCGACGACCTCCTCATCCCGCACCACGGCAACAGCCAGGCCTGCCACGTCGTGCGAGCCGAGATAACTCTCGACCCGCGGCCACAACCCTTGCTCCACACGCCCCCGAAGACCCGCCCCCACGTCCATCATTCGAGAGTACGCCCACCTGCGGATCCCGGACTCCTGATTTCCCTATCGGGTCAAGGTGAGCGGCGATGGGGTCAGAAGGTGGCAATCGGGTTGACCGGACTGCCCGACGTACCGGCGAAACGGACGGGCGCGACCGCGAACTGGAAGTCCCACTGGCCGAGTTCGGCAGCTGTGGCCACGCACTCCTCCAGGTCGCAGTTGTCGAGCATCCACAGCCCCATCGCGACGAGGCTCACGGCGTGCACCGGCATCAGTACGTCGTCGTACCCCGACGGCTGTACGTCCTGGGGCGTGTCGGCACCGATCAACGCGACCTCCCGTTCCTGCAGCCACGGCAGACAGGACACGTGCCACCCGGCCTGCGTGATACCCCCGGACTGGCCGGACTCGTGGCGGGCGCGGCCGTACCCGGTGCGCAGGAGTACCGCATCGCCGGACTGGACCCGCACTCCCTGACGATGTTCGGCCTCCTCGAGATCCTCGGGAAACACACCCTCACCAGGCTCCAGCCAGGGGACGTCGCGGACCGCGGCAACGTCCAGCAGGACACCACGTGTGACGATCCCGTTCGCCGCCGCCGTGACGGCCGCCCACGCTGATCCCGTCGCAGCGTCGACCAACTCATGCGACCGCCCGTTGTACATCTTGCCGTCCCAGAACAGATGGCAGGGCGAGTCGAGGTGCGTGATCGTGTTGCCGTGGAACATCATGCCGAGCCGCTCGTTCGAGAACCCCCAGCGGCGGTCGTTGTGGAACAGCGGCGGCATGTGCTCGGCCCCCGGCATGTCGGCCGCACACGGGCACGAGTTCGTCGCCCGCTCCATCTCCTCCGGTACGGCGACCTCCCACGCACACGACACGCTCCGCCCATGCCGCACAGCCCGCGCCGCCCCCAACCGAACCTCGTCAGTGACGTGATTCAAAGTCCCCAGCTCATCGTCCTCCCCCCACCGCCCCCAGTTGGACAACCCCTCGAAGTACCCAAGAACCTCATCCTGCGTAGGCACCGTCATCCCACCATCAACTCCTCCAAGCGACCTGACCTGCATGAAACTACATCGACAGGCCAGGGGGCGATCGATCAGGCGGGACCGCGTTGGAAGGCTGCGCGGTAGGCGCTTGGGCGGCGGCCTGTGTGGCGGGTGAAGAGGGCGGCGAAGGTGCCGGCGTCCTGGTAGCCGACTCCGGCGGAGATGCTTGCGACCGTTCGGTCCGTCGTCTCTAGGAGGTGGCGGGCGCGACGGACACGCGACGCCTGCAGGTAGTCGAGCGGGCTCTGGCCGGTCTCGTCCGCGAAGCGGCGCAGCAGCGTTCGCGTGCTGACGTTGAAGTCTGCGGCCAACGCACCGAGGTCGTAGCGTGCGGCAAGGTTCTGGTCGAGTCGTCGCATGACCCGGCGGGAGAACTCGTTTCCGGGGCGGGGCAGAAGGCGCGCGTCGACGTACGGCGTCTGGGACGATCGCGCGTCGTCGACGAGCGCCATCCGCGCGGTCGACCGTGCCACGCGGGCACCGCTGTGTTCGCGGATCAGTTCCAGCGCGAAGTCGTACATGGCGCTGAAGGCCGCGGTCGTGGTCACCCCCGTATCGGTGACGACGAGACGTTCGGGCTGGACGTCGGCAGCGGGGCAGCGTCGCGCCAGTTCGTCGGCGAACAGCCATGCCGTCGTCGCCCGGCGGCCGTGGAGCACTCCCGCCTGCGCAAGCAGGAACGCCCCGACACAGATCGACACCACCACGTTGCCCGCGCTCGCGTGTGAGCGGATCGCCGCAACCTCCGGGGCGAGCGACGCGAGTTTCGCGTCCACGTCGAGACCCGGCGCCAGCTCGAACCCCGGTACGACGAGGACATCCACGTCGCGCAGCGGAGACACCGCCAACGACGTACCACCCGATGCGGCGACCCGCCGACGGGGCGAAACGATCGATACCTCGTAACCGACGTGGTCCGGACCAGCGATGTGAGTGGCCATCGTCAACAGATCGGGTACGCCGAACACCTCGGACGCGAAGCAACCCGGATAGGCCAGGACACCGATCCGTAGTGCGCTCACGATCACCTCCTGTGGCGAGATTACCGCCATATGTGGCGATCTGGCCCAGCGCTTTGTACGGCGGATCGGGCCACGCTGTCGGCATGAGCGCCGCCGACCTTGATGACGCGATCACCGACTTCGCTCGCCGAGACGTGGACGTGGACGGGGTGGTGAAGACGGTGTACGTCGCCGGTACCGGCCCGGCTGTGGTGCTGATGCCGGAGATGCCCGGTATCAGCCCAGACGTCCTTCGGCTGGCGCGGTGGGTGCGGGATGCGGGCTTGACCGTCTACGTCCCGTCGCTCTTCGGGGTCGACGGTGCGTATCCCACCGCCGAGGGTGGTCGCGAGGTGGTACGGCGCGCGTGCGTCAGCGCCGAGTTCCGCGCCTTCGCCAACGGCGGCACCAGCCCCGTGACCGTGTGGCTCCGTGGTCTCGCACGACAGGCTCACGCCGAATGCGGTGGTCCGGGAGTTGGTGCGATCGGCCTGTGCTTCACCGGCAACTTCGCACTCACCATGGCACTCGAGCCGGCCGTCATCGCGCCAGTGGTCAACCACCCGTCACTGCCACTGGACGACCCCGCCGGGCTCGAACTCAGCGACGAGGACGCGCACGCGGTCCGGGATCGCATCGCGCGCGACAGACTGACCGTCCTCGCGTACCGCTTCGACAACGACCGCTGGTGCACCGGCCAACGCTTCGCCGCCTACCAAGCCCTCCTAGGCGACACCTTCGACGGCCGCGTTCTCCCAGGCCGCTCCTCGAACCCCAACCCACCCCCGTTCTTCCGCGACGTCGTCGAGACCCCTCACAGCGTCGTCACAGCCCACCTCGTAGACGAGACAGGCCACCCCACCCTGAAGGCCCGCGACGAAATCCTCACCTTCCTCACCACCCGCCTGGGACAACGACGGGTCTGAGCACCCTCTGCGGGGGCAGGAGACAGGTTATTGCGTGCCTCCAGCCACCAGTTCCTGTCCGCCGCCACCATTTCGGCACGGAGCTGGGGACTGCTACCCACCTGCAATGACCAGCCAGAATCCCCAGTCGCCCGAGCCGCTGCGGGTTTGTGCAGGGTCGACAGGACATATCCGTCCCTGCCCGTCGAACCGGCCGCTGCCCCGGTGCGCAGTGGCAGGTAGTACACGTATACGTCCTGTCGACCGTGCACTTCCCCGACGGCCCGCCGTACCCGTGAGTGCGGTGAACAGGTTGCCGGGACAACAGACACCGTCCGGGCGCTGCGGACAGGCAATACCAGCTGCGACCCCACCAGAACCTGTCGCACCGCCCCACAGTTCACCCACACCTGCGGCAGGAGAGCCATCTATTGCCTGTTCCCTGCCTCCAGCACCTGTTCAAACCTGGGGCGACCCTGGCCTTCACCGAGGCGGTGCGGCGAACGGCGGACTTGCTGTCGTCGCGGCGTTAGACTCGCCGGGCATGGGACTTCTCACGTTCAGCCTCAACGTCACCCTGGACGGTTGCGTCGACCACCAGGTGGGAATCGCCGACGACGAGTCGCACGCCTACTTCACCCGCGTCATGGACGAAGGCGGGGCCATGCTGTGGGGTCGCGTCACCTACGAACTGATGGAGAGCTACTGGCCGGCCGTCGCCCGCGGCGACGAGGAAGCGCCGCCGGCCCTGCGCGAGTGGGCGGTCAAACTGGAGGCCAAACCCAAGTACGTGGTGTCCTCGACGCGCACGGACTTCTCGTGGGCCAACAGCCACCACCTCGCCGGCGATCTGCGCGACGGCGTACAGAAGCTCAAGGACGCGACCCCGGCCGGGGTCCTCCTGGGAAGCGGCAAGCTCGCGACGGAGCTCGACCGGCTGGACCTGATCGACGAGTACAGGCTGCTCGTCCAACCCAGGATCGCCGGCCACGGCCCGACGCTGTACGAGGGCGGGCTGCCCACCACGCGCAAGCTCGAACTGCTCTCGGCGGAGCCGCTCAGGAGCGGCATCGTCGCCATGCACTATCGCCGCGCAGACTGAATCGCTGGAGCCCAATCTGCCTCAGCTGGGCATCTTGCTCACTCGACCTGCCACCGTCGGCCGGACGCCACTGGAGCGAAATCTCAACGGAGGCGTCGGAGCGCTGACTCGACGGCGACCTCGACCCGGGAAGTCATTCCGCGAACATCGACGGGACGGCGTCCAGCGACCTGTCGATCAATCCACTTCGCCCCGCTGTCGTCATAGTGCAACAGCGCATACAGGTCCCACCACGGATCGAGAGTCACCCCGGCGATCGACTCGTAGAGCGACCGAAGCTCCTCCGACCATTCAGGCGAGTGGAGCGCCGCCAGGTATCGCCGACACTGCCCGACGTCAATCGCGCGCGAACCCCGATGGATGCCGTTCCAGTCGGTCAGCCCCGTGATCTTCCCGCGCGACCACAGCAGGTTGACCGGCAGGAAATCGCAGTGCAGAAAGACGGCAGGGTCCTCGGGCGGCGGCGCGGCCATGACATCGAACGCCGCCTTCCACACAGTCGGCTTCTGTGCACCGGCCGGCACCTTGAGGTCATCCAGAGGAGCGATCCAAGAATCCTTCCAAGGCCTGAGCCTCTTCGCGGGGAGATCGAGGGAATGCAGGAAAACAGCGAGTTCCGCGATCCTCGTCATCCACTCCCGAGGCTCCGCCGGATTGAGTTCAACGTGCCCCGGCAAGCGTGTCATCAGCACCGACGGCGAGCCGCCCGTCGACGTACCAGCAACGTCAGTAGCCAGGATGCTCGGAACCGGGAGCCCACTTCCCGCCACCACACCAAGGTTGGCGATCTCCTTCTCCACGGCCTCCTGCAGGCCGAGCCCGCCCGGATACTGACGCAGTACGACGAACGTTCGCACTCCACGTCGCTCGACCGTCAACCGATGCACAGAGGAGCACACGCCACCCGTCAATCGGCGATGACCCACGACGCGACTGCCCCGACCCATCGACGCCGCAACCCAGTCGAGAGTCTCCGCGGAAGGGCGCCGCTGCCTGAACCCGCTCTCCCTCCAGTCACCTTCGGTCACAACCGCGAGCCTATGCATCAGATGCTTTTGGCGATAAGGATTTTCCAACCCAGCGATCCGCCTCGCGGACGACTGCCGCCATCTCGAACGGCACGTAAGCCCGTGGCCGTCCGTGCCTGGACAACCCGTTCTGACTCAGCTCAACCCCCAGGGCGCACGCCGATCAGAAGAAACTAGCGGGCGTCTTCGGAGTCGGCGGCGGACAGCGTCTCGGCCCACTCGGCGGCCCACCGGCCGAGCGGGCGCAGCGCGCGATGGACTCCGTGACCCAGTTCGGTGAGGGCATACGTGCTGTCCGGATGCTGTTCGACGAGAGCGGCATCGACCAGCTCAGTCAGCCGTTGCCGCAGCACGCTGGAGGACATGTTGTCGCAGCGCTCTTGCAACGCCCGAAACCCGATCGGCCCGTGCTGCAGTTCCCAAACGATCCGCAGATTCCACCGACGGCCGAACAGGTCAAGCGCGGCCATCAGCGGCCGCCCGGTACTCGACCCTCGAACGGCCTGCCCCGGCCTAGGTGCCGCCATCCGCCGTACCACCCCTCTTGCTGCTTCGATATCAGACACACTATCGTGCTCCCTGTGCTTCGATTTCCGAAGCACTTGGACAGCGACGGCCTCGGTGTTGTGGTCGCTCGCCACTGACCGGAGGCCGTTATGCACAAGGTGTTGGTCCTGTATCCCGAGCCCGTCGACCCCGACCACTTCCGCGACTACTACGTGAACAAACACCTCCCGCTGGTCGCGCAGTGGCCAGGCGTACTCGCATGGCGCTACAGCTTCGAGGTAGCGGCGAAACAGGGAGAGTCGCCGTACTTCGCAGTCTTCGAGGCCGAGTTCGCCGACGAGGCGGCGTACGAAGCGGCGAGCGCGTCCCCGCAAGGCCAGCAACTGTCCGCCGACGTCGCCAACTACGCCACCGGCGGCGTGGTCGTCGTCCACTATCCGGTGCAGAACGGCACCTCCTGAGCCTGCCCCTGAGGCACCGCCGCTGAGCCACACCCTTGCGGAGTCGTATGCACGAGTACGCCGTTCCGGATATCCGATTGACAGCGGACGGCGCCGATCGATCCGATGGGCTCGTGAGCCCCCGCAAAACCCACGCCGACCAGGCCAAAATCGACACATCTCTCGTCCGCGAACTGGTCGCCGCGCAGTTCCCACAGTGGGCCACGTTGCCACTCGAGCCGGTCGACTCCGCTGGCTTGGTGAACGCGATCTACCGCCTCGGCACCGACCTGTCCGTACGGCTACCTCACCGCCCCTCGATCACCGACATTGTCCGGCGGGAGCAGGCGAAACTCGCGGCCCTCGCGCCGTACCTGCCAGTGCCCATCCCCTCCGTCGAAGCGATCGGCTCACCCACCGAGGCCTACCCCGGCGAGTGGTCCATCCACCGCTGGCTCACCGGCACACACCCCACCCCCGACGCACTGGCCGATCCACGCGGGCTGGCAACGGACCTCGCCGCGTTCATCCTGGCGTTCCGCCAGATCGACCTACCTGACCGCCCACCGGCCTACCCAGGCGAACGCCGAACGCGCGCTCCCATGTCCTCGATGGACTCCCCAACGCGAGAGGCCATCAACGAACTGGACGGCCTCATCGACACCCAGGCAGCCCTGACCTCATGGGAGGAGTCACTAGCCGCGCCGTACGACGGCCACGAGGTCTGGGTCCACTCAGACCTAACGCCAAGCAACTTGCTGGTCTCAACCGAAGGCCGCCTAACCGCAGTCCTCGACTTCGAGACAAGCGGCGTAGGCGATCCAGCATGCGACCTGTTCCCCGCCTGGTACCTCCTCCCCGCAAACGTCCACAACGAGTTCCGCACCACACTGAACGTCGACGACCCAACCTGGCTCCGCGCCCGCGGCCGAGTACTGTCCCAAGCCCTGATCGTCCTGCACCACTTCAAAGACACGAACCCAGCCCTCGCAACCTACGCCCTTCACGAGCCGCGCTGCGGACCATCACGCCGTTCCAGCTATGGGTGCACGCAACCCGCCACGCCGGCAACTCGCGACGGAGACGAGTGGCTCATGGTTCAGGACCCCCCTCGGGCAGCGTCGGCGTCCTGTCTGAGTGCCGCGACCACGACCTTGTCGTAACGTCGGCACATGATCCAAGAGGTGCACACCGGAGTCGTCAACACCTGCCCGAACCTTGGCGCGAGTCCCGCCATATCACCGGCCCAAGCGAGCCATGCCTCAACCTGCGGGATGTCGGCGTGACGCCGCCCACCCTGCTACTTGTCGACCTCGACGCTGACCTCGTCTCAGCCTGGCGTGAGGTCTTCGCTGCGCAGATCGACGAGGGCGCGATCGAGGTGCGGCAAGGATCATTGTTGGACGTGCTGCCGGAAGTCGGTGCCGTTCTGACGGCAGGAAACAGCTACGGGCAGATGGATGGCGGTGTCGATCGAGCGCTCGCAGGGTACTTTCCCGATGTTCAGCGGTCGGTCTGGGCGGCGGTGGCTGACGAGCATCACGGCTACCAACCGGTCGGGGCAGCGAGTGTGGTTCCCACTGGCGGCGAGCCCTGCCGATGGCTCATCTACGCACCGACCATGCGCGTGCCGATGCCGCTGTCAGGCGGGATGGACATCGCTGTGCACGACGCTTTCTGGGCCGCCCTGTTGGCCGTCGGCCGCCATCCGGAAACCAACACGCTCACGAGAGTCGCCGCGCCCGGCTTCGGTACGGGGTACGGCCGCGTGCTGCCTGGGCGGGCCGCACAACTCATGGCCGCCGCCTACACCATGTGGCGTCTGCCAGCCGCCACGCGCATCTCGCAACGCGAGGAACTGCTTCACCGGTCGGAGGCTGAGGCAACGGACCTACAGTCGCCCGCGAACTGATAGTCACGCAGGCCACGCGAAAGGCCGGTCTCCTCAAGCGGGAAACCGGCCTCTGACCTGCGGTGGAGCTTAGGGGATTCGAACCCCTGACCTCTTCCATGCCATGGAAGCGCGCTACCAACTGCGCCAAAGCCCCGCGGTGTCTTGCGACTCCGAAAGCTTAGCGGATGAGGGCCTGCAAAGAAAAATCGGTTCCCTCGTGGGGCTGGTGAGGTACGCGACAAGCTGTTTGCGGTGCGACAGGAGGTTGATGGGTGCGGTCTGTTTGCTGCTCACAGTACGTCGCAGCGCGGCTCCCGGAGGCGGACGGGGCCGCGATAGCCGGTGCCTGTCACGCCGCTCGACGGGGTGCATCCGATCCGCCGGAGCAGTACGCCAAGCACCAGTCCGCGCGCCGCCGGAGGCGGCTATAAGACAGTCGCCGCGAAGCGGTGTCCGCTACTTCCTCCCACCACAGTTCGTACGCCGTGGGCGCCGCGCCGGAGGCGGCCAGAAAGCAGCCGCCGCGAAGCGGTGTCCGCTACCTCCCCCACCACAGCTCATGCGCCAGGGGCAGTACGCCGTTGCGCGCTGCCGGAAGGCAGTCGGCGCGGAGCGGTGTCCTTAGCGTTGGGGGTCGTCGCTCATTACTGGTTCGGGGAGGGAGCCGGCGTTCCATTCCTCGATTCGCCAGCCGGAGCGGCCGGGGAGGAGGGAGACCCAGTTGCAGTTGGCGAGGCCTCCGAAGGCGGGCCAGCTTGTCTGGGGGATGCCGAGGAACAGGCAGATGCCGACGCGGGCGGCGAGGCCGTGGGTGGCGATCACGATGGTGTCCTCGGAGGAGCCTTCCGCGGAGATCCGCGTCAGGGCTTCGGCGAAGCGGGTGGCGACTTCTTCGACGGTTTCGCCGTTGGAGCCGCGGCGCTGGGGTTCGCCGCTGCGGATGCGGGTGGCGGCCTCGGGGTTGATGGCCGCGAGCTCGGCCATGGTGAGGCCGGCCCAGTCGTCGACGTCGATCTCGCGGAGCGCCTCGTCGTACTCGATCTTCAGGCCGGTCAGCAAGGAAAGCTCACCGGCGGTGGCGGCCGCGCGCTTGAGGTCGCTGGCGAAGAGCCGGGTGGGCGCGAGGGATGCGAGCCGAGCGGCAGCGGCGCGGGCCTGGCCCAGGCCGACCGCGTCGAGCGGGATGTCGGCCTGGCCCTGGATCTTGTCCTGCAGGTTCCATTCCGTCCGGCCGTGCCGCCAGACGATCAGTCGGCCCGCGCTCATTCGGCCGGAGCCGAGCCAGGGACCGGCGACGGCAGCGGGATGACCGGGCAGTCGCGCCACAGGCGCTCCAGCGAGTAGAACGAGCGCTCCTCGTCGTGCTGGACGTGGATGACGATCTCAAGGTAGTCGAGCAGCACCCAGCGGCCTTCGCGGGCGCCCTCCCGGCGGACCGGCTTGGCGTCGAAGTCGACGCGGAGTTTCTCCTCGATCGCGTCCACGATCGCGCGCACCTGGCGGTCGTTGGAGGCGGACGCGACCAGGAACGCGTCGGTGATGGCGAGTTGCTCGGACACGTCGAACGCGAGGACGTTCTCGGCCTTCTTGTCGTGGGCCGCTTCCGCAGCCGCGGTCAGCAGCTCGATGGCGCGTTCACTGGCAGACATTGACGTCCTAACGGTTGGTGTAGAGCTCACGCTTGGCGATGTATTGGACGATGCCGTCCGGCACCAGGTACCAGGTCGGGTTCCCCTTGGCGACCCGGGCGCGGCATTCGGTCGACGAGATCGCCAGCGCGGGTACCTCGAGCAGGGTGATCCGATTCATCGGCAGCTGGTCCAGCGGCAGTTCGAGTCCTTCGGTACCGGGGCGCGTACAGCCGACGAACTGGGCCAGCTTGAACATCTCGTCGACGTCCCGCCAGGTCAGAATCTGGGCGAGTGCGTCGGCGCCGGTGATGAAGAACAGCTCGGCGTCCGGATACAGCCTCGACAGGTCGCGCAGGGTGTCGATCGTGTACGTCGGACCGGGCCGGTCGATGTCCACGCGGCTGACCGAGAACCGCGGGTTCGACGCGGTCGCGATGACCGTCATCAGGTACCGGTCCTCGGGCGGGGAGACCTTGCGGTCCGACTTCTGCCACGGCTGGCCGGTCGGGACGAAGATCACCTCGTCGAGGTCGAAGTACGACTGCACCTCGCTGGCCGCCACCAGGTGCCCGTGATGAATCGGGTCGAACGTGCCGCCCATCACGCCGATGCGCCGTACCCGCTCCACCGCAGCCATGCCCATCGCGCCGCTCAGCTGTGCGGCCGGCCCTTGCCCATGATGACGGTGACGAGCAGCAGCAGGACGAGGACGAAGAGCGCGAATCCGCCGTACCACCATTTCGAGATGTGCTCGGCCTCGACGGCGGCCTCTTCGACGACCGCCATCAGCGGCATCAGGTGCGTTTGCATGAGGCAGAGCCTATCTCGTGGCGGTGGATACGACAGCGACCGGTGGCCCCGGACACTCGCCGCGGGACACCGGTCGCGATAGGAAGGTCAGCTGTGGCGGCCGTTGCGGGTCAGCAGCCGGCGCCAGGAAGACGGTACGGCGTGCGCGCGGCGGGCCTGCGCGGCGGCGCGATGCATCTCGTCGATACGGGCACGGGCAACTTCGGGGGTGATCATGGTTCCTTCACAGGGTTGGTACGGCGGAACCGGGGCGGACTGTCCCCGGTACCTCAAATTGTACGGCAAGAGTTACGCTCTCACAAACGAATTGAAGGCGCAGGGCATGCCTGGCCTTGGAATCTGCGGTGAACAGGAGGCGTCATGGACGCGATCGATCGGCAGCTGATCGAGGCGCTCCGGCTGAACGGCCGCTCCAGCTGGGCCGAGCTCGGCCGGGAGGTCGGCCTGTCCGGCCCGAGCGTCCAGGAGCGGGTACGGCGGCTCGAGGAGCGCGGCGTACTGCTCGGCTATCGCGCAGTGGTCGCCCCGGACCAGGTCGGTCTCGGGACGAGCGCGCTGATCGGACTGTTCCAGCGCGATGACGTCGAGACCGACGACATCGTCGATCAGGTCCGCGAGATCCCCGCGGTCGAGGACTGCTGGTTCGTCGCCGGCGACCAGGAACTCGTGGTGAAGGTCCGGGTCGCCGACGTGACGCAACTGGAGGCGGTCGTCGGCTCGCTGCGCCGTGTGAACGGAGTGGTCAGGACCCGGACGACTGTTGTGCTGTCGACTCGCTGGGAAGGACGTCCCGCACCTTTACCCGAGTGAGCAGCAGTACCGCGCCCGCAGCCAGCGCTAGGCCCGCGGCCACGGGGTAGAGCAGTTGCGGCGCGTGCTGGTACGTCGTACCGCCGATCGCCGGCGCGAGGAACATGCCGCTGATCGACGCGGCGGCGTACAGGCTGGAGTACCGTCCGACCATCCCCTCCGGCGCCGCGTCGGCCACATGGGCGGTGGCGGTCGGCTTGTAGAGCATCTCCCCCGCCGTCATCACCGCGATCGCCAGCGCAGCCCCGCCGAGCGCCGGCCAGACGCCGAGGACCGCGAGCCCCAGGCCGATGCACGCGAAGCCGGCCGCGATCACCCGGGTCGCGCGATGACCCTGGAGGCGTACGGCGATCGGCGCCTCGAACAGGACGATGACGACCGAGCTCGCCCCGAGCAGTACCCCGTACGCGACCGCCGGCGTCCCCGCGTCGCGCAGAAGCAGCGGCATCGTGGCGAAGATCTGCCGGTAGACGGTGTCGACCACCACGATCGTCGCCAGCACCACCAGGACCGAGCGATCTCTGAAGACGGTCCGCCACAATCCTGTTGTCAACAATCTGGTTGTCTGCTGTCCGCTCGGGACCCAGCGCCAGACGATCACGGCCATGACGAGGCTGGTGACGGCGTCGACGACGAAGACCAGCGAGAAGTCGTACGCCGCGAGCAGGCCGCCGAGGGGCGGTCCGATGGTGAAGCCGGCGTTGCTGGCGGTGCGGGACAGCGCGATGCCCTCGCGGCGGCGCTCGGGTGGGAGCGAGGTGGCGACGAGGGCACTGAGATTCGGACGACCGGCGCCGCCGAACAAACCGGCTAGCGCTGCTAGAAAAGCTAGCGACGCTCCCGGCGCGAAGGGCATGGCGGTGCATGCGATCGCCCACAACAGCTGGCTCGCGACGGCCGCCGTACGCAGCCCGAATCGGTCGCCGAACCAGCCGCCGCCGAGGTTGCCGCCGAGCAGGCCGATGCCGTACGCCGCCGCGGCGAAGCCGGCCTGCTGTGCCGACATACCGCGGTCCTCGACGAGGTAGAGCGTGAGGTAGATCCAGGCAAGCGCGCCGGCCCCGTTGACGAGCTGGCCGACCATCACCGCCTGGAGCCAGGTGGGCAGCTCCGCGATTCGGCGCCAGTACACGTCCGCCCCCTCCCGTACAGTGAGTTCCTGTTGGGAACTTACTCGACTGACCGATCCGGCGGCAACCGGGATTCCAAGGAGGGCGGACGTGCGGCGGAGCACCTTCTCGCCGGAGCCGGATTGTGCGATCGCGCAGTCCCTCGGCGTCATCGGCGACGGCTGGGAACTGCTGATCGTCCGCGATCTGGCCCGCGGGTTGGCGCGGTTCGACGAACTGGCGGGGTCGTTACACATCTCCCGGAAAGTGCTGACCGAGCGCCTGAACGGCCTGGTCGACAGTCAGATTGTCAACAAAACCGCTTACCAGGACCGGCCGACGCGCTACGCGTACGAGCTGACGCCGCGCGGGCGCGCGCTGCTGCCGGTCCTCGTCGCGCTGCAGGACTGGGGCGATCGCTGGCTGCTCGGGGACGGATCGCTCACCGGGACGAACGCCGCGGACGAGCCGCCGGCGCAGCGCCTGCACGAACTGGTGGGCCAACGGGTGCCGTACGTCGCGTTGCCGTCGATCGCCGGTACGACGGTCGACGTGGTGGACCCAGACGCGCGCGCAACGGTGCTCTTCGGGTATCCGGCGACGGGACGACCAACCCGGCTACCGGACGGCTGGGACGAGATCGCCGGGGCGGCCGGATGCACGCTGGAGAACCGGCTCTTCGCCGGCCGGTACGACGAATTCGCGGCCCAGCGGATCGCGGTCCGCGGGGTGAGTACGCAGCGGACTGACGAGCAGCAGGCGTTCGCTCGGGCGGAGGAAATCCCACACCTACTGCTGTCCGATCTCGAGCTGGAACTGGTGGCGGCGCTGCGATTGCCGACGTTCCGGGCCGGTGGGTACGAGCGGTTGAAGCGGGTCGTGCTGGTGGTGGGCGCGGACCGGGTGGTGCAGGCGGTGCGATACCCCGTCACCGACGTCGCGGATGCGGTCGACTGGGCGCTCACGACTGCTTGAAGAACGCCTTCACCTCCGCGGCGACGCGTCGTACCGCCTCGGGCTTGCCGTTCGGGTTGACGCCGCCGGGGTCCGACGACGAGCCGTGGTCGTAGCCGTCGAACTCGATGCGGCGGCAATGCGGCAGGACCTTCTCCAGGGTCGCCCGGCCGGGACCGAGGCTGGGAAGACCTTTACTTGCGCCGAGGAGCAGGACCTCGGCCTCGACGGTGCGGAACGCGTCGAAGGAGCCGCCCAGTTCGGCGATGATCGTGCCCTCGGCATGGATCGTCGGGGCCAGTTGGCGCATGGTGATCGCGCCGGCGTCGGCCTGGCGCTCCTCCTTCGCCATCATCTTCTCCGTGGTCCAGCGCAGCAGACCGCGCGGCATCGCCTTGAGGAACGCCGGCGCCATCTCGAAGCCGAACATGCTCGTCACCATCGCCCCGGCGACGTCACCGCGGGCGATCTCCTGGTCGAACCGTTCCAGCCACTCGCGATGCGGCGCGCCGTCGGCGACGATCGCGGGCTCGTAGAGCGCGATCTGCTTCAGGTTCGGGAGGGTGCGGGCGGCCTCCAGGACCACCGCTCCCCCGGCGCTGACACCGAACGCGCGTTCCGCTCCGGCTGCGGTGAGTACGGCGTTCAGGTCCTCGATCTCGGTGCGGACGGTGTGGTCCGGCTTGTGCGGGCCGGAGAGTCCGCGGCCGCGACGGTCCGGGAGGTAGACGGTGAACTCGTCGGACAGCGCCTCCGCCAACAGAGTGTGGCTGCGGGCCGACTCCATGCTGCCGTGCAGGACGACGACCGCCGGGCCTTCACCGGTCTTGTAGTAGCCGATCTCGGTGCCGTCGCGGGAGGTGACGGTGCCTTGGGTCAGTTCCGCTGCTCTCATGGATCGATAGTTACATGGGTTCTAGTTACATTGCAACTAGTATCTTTGCACCCTTATGGTGGTGGGGTGACTTTTCGACGCTCATCGCTGGCGCTGGCGATCCTCGGTCTGCTGGAGAACGGGCCGCTGCATCCGTACGGGATCCAGCGGCTGATCAAGCAATGGGGCAAGGACCAGGTGGTCAACGTCGGGCAACGGACCAGCCTGTACCGGATGATCGTGCGTCTGGAGGAGGCCGGTTTGATCACCGCCGGCGCGGTCGAGCAGGACGAGCGGTATCCGGAGCGGACGGTCTACCACCTGACCGACGAGGGCCGGGCGGTCTGCCGGGAGTGGCTGGCGGAGATCCTGACGACGCCGCGGAACGAGTTCCCGGAGTTCCCGGCCGGGTTGTCGTTCGTGATGCTGCTCCCGCCGGAGACCGCGGGTGAGTTGCTTGGTCAGCGGCGGGAGCGGCTGACCAAGCGGATCGCGGAGCTGCAGCTGGAGCTCCGCGCGGACGTGGACGGGCAGCCGATCCCCCGGTTCGCGCTGCTCGAGACGGAGTACCAGGTCGCGGTCGCCGTGGCCGAGGCGAAATGGATCGACGCGGTCCTCCACGACCTCCGAACAGGCACCCTCAGCTGGACCCCAGGCCCGGCATGACAACATCCCGGGGCATGACGGGGGCCGTGGGCCGGGCCGGCGGCCCGGATGTTGAGGTTTGGTGGGTGGGGGTTGGGGCGGCTCGGGACGAGTTCGTGCGGGACCTGAATGAGGTCGAGCGGGGGCGGTTGGCGGCATACCTCCGCGAGGTGGACCAGGCGCGGTTCCTGCTGGGGGTGACGTTGGTACGCCGTGTGCTGGCTCAGAGGTTTTCGTTGCCTGCGGCAAAGGTCGCGCTGGATCGGACCTGCCCGGACTGCGGACAGCCGCACGGGAAGGTGCGGGCCACGGGGGTTGAGCTGTCCGTGACGCATTCGGGAGAGCTGGTGGGGATCGCGGTGGCCGATCGGCCGGTGGGGCTGGATGTGGAGAAGGTCGATCCGCGGGTCGAGGTCGACGCGGTGGCCCGGATCGCGTTGACCGACGCCCAGGTGCGCGAGTTGACCGGGTACGACGGAATCGCGAAGGCGCGGGCGTTCACGACGTACTGGACGCGCAAGGAAGCCGTCGTGAAGGCAACCGGGGAAGGACTACGCGGAGATCTGCGCGCCGCAGTGCCGGACGGTGTCCAGGTGCAGGATCTCGACGTCGGCGTCGACCATCGCGCGGCGCTCGCGGTGGTCGACGCAAACGCGCCTGTCGTCAAGGTGCACGACGGGCTGCAACTGCTCGACTAAGACCTAGGTGCGGATCTGGCCTTCGCCGGTGACGACGTACTTGGTGGAGGTCATTTCGGGGAGACCCATCGGGCCGCGGGCGTGGAGTTTCTGAGTGGAGATGCCGATCTCGGCGCCGAACCCGAACTCACCGCCGTCGGTGAAGCGGGTACTCGCGTTCACCACGACCGCCGCCGAGTCGACCGCGGTCGTGAACCGGCGCGCGGCCGCCTGCGAGCGGGTGATGATCGCGTCGGTGTGGCCGGAGCTGTACCGGCGGATGTGCTGCACCGCGTCCTCGAGCGAGTCGACGACGGCCGCCGACAGGTCGAGCGAGTTGTACTCCGTCCCGAAGTCGTCCTCGGTGGCCGGGACGACGGCCCCGGCCACACCGTCGGCGGAGGACGACGTGTTCTTGCCTGCGGCAACTACAGCGGGATCCCCGTGGACCGTGACGCCGGCCGCGGCGAGCGCCGGGAGGGCGCGGGCCAGGAAGTCCTGAGCAACAGCCGAGTGGACCAGCAGCGACTCCGCCGCGTTGCACACGCTCGGGCGCTGGGTCTTGGAGTTGAGCAGGATCTCCAGGCCGAGGTCGAGATCCGCGTCCGCGTCGATGTACACGTGACAGTTGCCGACGCCGGTCTCGATCACCGGCACCGACGACTCGCTGACCACGGTCTGGATCAGCCCGGCGCCGCCGCGCGGGATCAGTACGTCGACCAGCCCGCGCGCCTGCATCAGCTCCTTCACCGCGGCCCGGTCCGTCGGCACGCCCTGGACGACGTCCGCCGGCAACCCGGTGGACTCGGCGGCGTCCCGCAGTACGGCGATGATCGCCTCGTTCGACGCGGCTGCGGACGACGAACCGCGAAGCAGCACCGCGTTGCCGGACTTCAGGCAGATGCCCGCGGCGTCGGCCGTCACGTTCGGCCGGGCCTCGTAGATGATCCCGACGACGCCGAACGGCACCCGCACCTGCCGGAGCTCGAGCCCGTTGGGCAGCGTGTACCCGCGGACCACCTCGCCGATCGGATCCGCCAGCCCCGCGAGCTGCTCGAGACCGGCCGCCATCCCGTCTACACGCGACGGGTTGAGCGCCAGACGATCGACGGTGGACTCCGGCGTACCGGCTTCCCGCGCCGCGGCGACATCGACAGCGTTCGCCTCGACGATCGCGTCCGTGTTCGCCCGCAGCGCCGCCGCCATCGCGTGCAGCGCCGCGTCCTTCGTCGCCCGGGACGCCTCTGCCAACGCATACGACGCAACCCGCGCCCGCCGCGCCAACTCGATGATCTCGCTCACCCCTTCATCGTAGGACCCCGCACCCGCGACGAAGCACGCCGATCTCACCAGACGGCCCGAAGCCCGGACGCCCACCACTCATCAACCATCGGCTCCTCGCCGCGATCACGCCTGAACCTCCCGACGGGCGGCCCGTCCAGCCGGGTTAGTGAGTGCTGGGGATCCCCACGCCATCACAATCGCTCGCCGGCCGCGCGGCCGAGCGTGGCGCCGGTCATCGGTCGCGCATTGTGATGGGTTTCAGGTTCGTCGGAGGCGGGGAAGGCGGGCGATCACGTGGGAGAGCGGGACGATCGCGGTCAGGGCGACGGTGAGGCGGCGATCGGTCGGGGCGATCGGTACGCCCCCGGTCTTCAGTCGCCGCCACGCCCACACGCTGAACGGGATCACGACCAACGGAGTCGTGATCAGCCCCGGGGTGTAACGGCGCAGTACGACGGACTGGGCCACGTGGGTGCCGGCGTGGAGACCGAAGCCCATCAGCGATGCCTGGAAGAACTTGCTGCGGCCGCCCGTGGCCGCACCCGCGGCGGAGGCGGCCGCGATCGCGACGCCGGTCAGCCCGATCGCCGTGGCCGCCTCCCTGCGCGACATCGGCAGCACCTTCGTGAGTGGTGCCGGCAGATCGGGTTGCTGCGAGAAGGACGGCATCGTCGCCAGTTCCTCGAGGTCGTGCACGATCCACGCCGCGAGCAGACCCCAGGCGAGTTTCACTCCGCCATCGTAGGTTCTTCCGGCGGAGGCAGTTGGCGGCGGTCGCGAATCATCTTGAACAGGGTACGGAGGGTCAGCAGCGCGACGATTCCGACCAGTTGGCCACCCAGGATGACCTTGGTGACGTCGACCGCGGGTGACCAGGTGACCTTGTCGTTTCCGATCACGTAGACGCCGACCGGCCGTGCGGACAGCCCGAGACCTCCGCCGGACCCGTCGGCCGCACGGCCGTTGCTGTTGTCACCACGGCCACCACCTCCACCGCCCCTGATCCGTGCGACCGGAAGTACGGTGATTCCTTGGTGACTCACCGGGGCACCGAAGACCGTTCCGGCCTTGACGCCGTCCACCACTCCGCGCAGGACGTCGAGCACGTCCGCCCGCGTCTCGTCGGACTTCGCCATCCCTTTCACCTCCTGATCAGGACCCGAGGAACTTCAACAAGTCGTACGTGACGAACGCCGGCCAGACCACGGCCTTGAGAATGCCGACGACGACGCTCCAGAAGCCCTGAGCCTGCTGGAGGTAGAACACCATCGCGCCGATGAGCCCGAGCCCGTAGACGGCGTTTCCACCACCGGCGCACGTGTTGTTCCGAACCGTGCGGACATTTCCGTTCATCCCACCCGCCCTCTCCGACCGTACTCCGGGCTCGACCTCCGGCCACTCATGTCGTCTGGGAAGCTGCGCCGGCCCGTAACTGACTGGCGATGGTGTGCGCCCAGTCGGCGATCCGTTCCTGGTTGCGGAAGTCGCCGCCCGCACCGTTGCGGACCATGGTTTTGGCGATGAATCCGCCGGCCTCCTCGGTGAGGCGGCCACCGAAGGTCACGTGCTCGACGGCGCCGAGGCGCTCGATCACCTTGACGACCTGCCCCACGGGAGGGATCTCGCCGAGATCAGCAGAATCGTCCAGCGGGCCGCTGCTGAACAACCAGACCGGTCGGCCCAGAAGCGCCTTGCTGTGTCGACGCGCGAAGAGGCGCGCATCACGATGCCACCGACCCGCGTAGAGCGCCCCGCCCAGCACGACAGCGTCGTACCCGTCCACCGCCCGCACATCGGCAGCCGGACGAGCCTGCGCCACCAGACCCTCCGCCTGCAACGCGGCGACGATCATGTCGGCGATCCCCGCCGTCGACCCGTTCTTACTACCGTACGCAACCAGGACCTTCATGTCGGCTCCTCACAGCTGTTCCCCCAAGCGTCACCGAAACCACGGACGAGCAGCAGGGCCCACGGACCTCGCAGGACAGGACCTTTGGGTCACGACAGCTGCGATCGTTCACGCGAAGCTCGTGGCGAGGAGGTGCGATCATGCTGGACCAGAAGGGCCGCCGCCCCTCAGTGGCCACCCGGCGGACCGGCTATGTGTTCGCCACCGTGTTCAACGCTGCCGTGCTGTACGCCATCCACTCCTGGCCCGGCTGGCAGCAGGTGCCGTTCCTCACGTCCGAAACCAAGCAGGTCCTCAGCTGGGTCAGCGCATCGCTGATCGCGGGACTGGGCGCGAACGTCGTCTACGTGCTGGCGGATCCGCCCTGGCTGAAGTCGCTGGGTGACCTGGTCATCACCGGGATCGGGCTGGTGGCGATCATCCGCATCTGGCAGGTCTTCCCGTTCGACTTCGGGGAAACGTCGTTCGACTGGGCGTTGCTGGTGCGGATCTTGCTGGGCATCGGGTTCTTCGGGTCGATCGCGGCGATGATCGTCCAGTCCGTCGTACTGGTCGCGGACGGGAGCCGGCGGCGCTAGAGGAGGACCATGTCGTCTCGGTGGACTACCTCGCGTTCGTACGCCGCACCGAGCTCGCGGGCGAGGTCTCGGGTTGACCGGCCGAGCAGGTCGGGTAGCTCGGAGGCGTCGTAGTTCACCAGCCCGCGGGCGATGACGACGCCTGTCGGCGACACGAGGTCGACGGGGTCACCTGCGGAGAAAGTGCCTTCTACCGCAGTGATTCCGGCAGGGAGGAGGGACGCACGGCGATGGGTCAGAGCGCGCACGGCACCGTCGTCCAGATGGATCATCCCCTGCCCCGACGTGGCGTGCGCCAGCCACAGGAGGCGGGTCTTGCGGCGTCGGCCGGTCGGGTGGAACAGCGTGCCGACGGGCTCCCCGCGGAGCGCCTCGCCGACCCGCGCGGCGGACGTGAGGATCACCGGGATCCCTGCCTCCGTGGCGATTGCGGCCGCCTCGACCTTCGTCTGCATGCCACCTGTACCGACGTTCGACGAGCCGGTCTTCCCGATCGCCAGCGGCTCCAGGTCGGCGGCGCCGCGGATCTCGGTGACCATCGACGTACCGGGTTTGCGCGGATCCCCGTCGTACAACCCGTCCACATCCGACAGCAGCAACAACAGGTTGGCGTGCACGAGGTGCGAAGTCAGCGCCGCGAGCCGGTCGTTGTCGCCGAAACGGATCTCGGTGGTCGCGACCGTGTCGTTCTCGTTCACGATCGGTACGACGCCCAGCTCGAGCAACCGCGCGAACGTCCGATACGCGTTCCGGTAATGACTCCGTCGCGTCACATCGTCGACAGTCAACAAAACCTGGCCGACTCGCAACCCGTGCGCCGCGAAGGCATCGCTGTAGCGGGCCATCAACAGTCCTTGACCGACCGACGCAGCGGCCTGCTGCGTCGCCAGGTCACGCGGCCGGGTCCGCAACCCCATCGGGGCCAGGCCGGCGGCGATCGCGCCGGACGAGACGAGCACGACCTCGGCACCCTCCACCCGGCGCGCCGCGATGGCGTCGACAAGCAGCCGGAGCCGTTCGAGGTCGATCTTGCCGCGCTGGGTCAGCGACGACGAACCGACCTTCACGACGATTCGCGTGGCTTTCAGGGCCTCCGCGCGACCCGTCCTGGAGTGCACAGTCATGAAATCAACCGTTCTGGTCGAGATCCTCCGCCGCGGCCAGCTCGCGCGCTTCCTTGCGCGCCTGCTTCGCCGCGGCCTCTGCCGCTCGTTTCGCCTCGGCCGGGGACAGGTCGACCTCGTCGGCGTCCCAGTTCTGGCCGTACTCCGACCAGTCCTCGGACCGCTCCCCCTCGCGGAAGGCGTGGTACTCGGTGTCCTTCGCCCGCCGCCGCTGCGCCGCGGGACGGTCCTCTTCGAGCCGGTGGTCCTCGCCGCGCCGGGCGAGGATCTCCGCACCGGCCTGGACGTCGGGCGCGAAGTCGAACACGATCGCGTTCGGCCCGTCCCCGATCACGACCGCGTCGCCCGGCGTCGCACCGAGCTTGAGCAGCTCGTCCTCGACGCCGAGCCGGTTCAGCCGGTCGGCGAGGTACCCGGTCGCCTCCGCGTTCGCGAAGTCGGTCTGCTTCACCCAGCGCTCGGGCTTCTGGCCCTGCACCAGCCAGCCGCCGTCGTCCGGCAGCTTCTTCACCTTGAACTCTGGCCCGCCCTGCACCTGCGGCCGGATCACGATCCGCGTGGTGTCGGGTTTCGCCTGCTCCGCCCGCCGCCGGAGGACGATCTCGGCCATCGCGAACTTCAGGGCCTCCAGGCCTTCGTGCGAAGCGGTCGAGATCGGGAACACCCGGTACCCGCGCTCGGCCAGCTCGGCCTGCACCATCTCGGCGATCTCGCGGGCGTCCGGTACGTCGATCTTGTTCAGGGCAACGAGTCGCGGCCGGTCCTCGAGCCCGCCGTGCGCCTCGAGCTCCGCCTCGATCGTGTCGAGGTCGCTCAACGGGTCCCGGCCCGGCTCGTACGTCGCGCAGTCGATGACATGCACCAGCGCCGCGCACCGCTCCACGTGCCGCAGGAAGTCGTGCCCGAGCCCGCGCCCCTCGCTCGCACCCTCGATCAGACCGGGTACGTCGGCGACGGTGAACGTGGTGTCACCGGCGACGACCACGCCGAGGTTCGGGATCAGGGTGGTGAACGGGTAGTCGGCGATCTTCGGCCGGGCGCGGCTGATCGCGGCGACCAGCGACGACTTGCCGGCGCTCGGGAACCCGACCAGGCCGACGTCCGCGACGACCTTCAGCTCCAGGACGAGGGTGCGCTCCTCGCCTTCCTCACCGAGCAGCGCGAACCCGGGCGCCTTCCGCGAACTGCTCGCCAGCGCCGCGTTGCCCAGACCGCCCTTACCGCCCTGCGCCGCGACGAACTCCGCACCCGGTCCGACCAGATCCGCGAGTACGTCGCCGTTCGCCGTACTGACGACGGTGCCGTCGGGGACGCCGAGGATCACGTCGCCGCCGTTGCCGCCGGCCTGGTGGTCACCCTTGCCCTGGGCACCGTTCGTGGCGGTGCGGTGGCTGGAGCGGTGGTAGTCGACGAGCGTCGTGACGTCCTGGTCGACGCGCAGGATCACGCTGCCGCCGTCACCGCCGTTGCCGCCGTCGGGGCCGCCGAGCGGCTTGAACTTCTCCCGGTGCACCGAGGCGCAGCCGTTTCCGCCGCGGCCCGCGGTGACATGCACCGTAACGCGGTCGACGAAGCTGGGGATGGCCATCGGTGTTCTCTACTTCCTGGAGGAGCCAACTACTACTGAGACAGCAAAAAGGCGGGTCCGCGGTATTCCGCGACCCGCCCTTTGCAGAGCTGCTGATACGTCCGGGTGGCGGTGTTACTCCGCCGGGGCCGGGACGATGTTGACGACGCGGCGACCGCGCCGGGTGCCGAACTCCACGTGGCCCTCGGCCAGCGCGAACAGCGTGTCGTCGCCGCCACGGCCGACCAGGTTGCCCGGGTGGAAGTGGGTGCCGCGCTGACGGACGATGATCTCGCCGGCGTTGACCAGCTGACCGCCGTACCGCTTCACGCCGAGGCGCTGGGCGTTGGAGTCGCGACCGTTACGGGTCGACGCTGCTCCCTTTTTGTGTGCCATGTCTAGATCAGCTCACTTCTTCTTCGCGTCGATCGCGGTGACCTTGACCTGGGTGTAGTGCTGACGGTGCCCCTGGCGCTTGCGGTAACCGGTCTTGTTCTTGTACTTGAGGATGTTGATCTTCGGGCCCTTGGTGCGGCCCAGAACCTCGGCCGACACGGCCACGTTGGCCAGCGCCGCAGCGTCGGCCGTCACGGTGTCGCCATCCACGACGAGGACCGCCGGCAGCGACACGGTGTCGCCCACCTGGTCGGTCAGGCTGTCGATCTCGATGACATCGCCGACGGCGACCTTCTGCTGGGTGCCGCCACTGCGCACGATCGCGTACACCGTGGATCTCACTCTCTGCTGGATCGGAAAACTTACGGGTGTGATGGTGTGAGGTCGTCGCGAGGACGTGATCCTCACACTTACACACCGACACGAGTAGGGTGCGCCGAGCGCACCCGCTCAACTTTACAGGGTTGAGCCTGCAAAGTTGAAATCGGCTTAGCTGCCGGTGGTGACGAGCTCGGAAGGCTCCGTGCTCTCACCCTCGGTAGCGGTCTTGCTCCGGCTGCGGCTGCTGCGCCGCCGCCGGGTGCTCTTCGGGGCGCCGTTCTGCGCCGCGTCCGATGCCTCGGCAGCCTCGGTCCCGGATGCGGCCGCGGTGGCCGTCTCCGGGGCCGGGAAGCCGGTGGCCTCGGGGCTCACGTGCTCGTCGGCACCGGCAGACACCGGGTAGCCGGTGGGTTCCGGCGTACCGTCGGCCTGCTCGTCGGTCTTGGAGGACGCGGCAGCGATCTGGGCCAGCTTCTGGGCGGCGTCGCCGTTGTGCTGCGGCGCCTCGGGCTCGGTGGTCTGCTCGTCCTCGCCCCGACCCTTGCCGCGGCGGCGGCGCGAGCTCTTCCGGCCGCCTTCCTCCGCCTGCACGGACTTCTGGTCCTGACCGTTGCCGTTGTTCTGCCCGTTCCGGCCGTCGCGGCGGCGGGACTCCTTCGGCTCGTCGTGCAGGATCAGCCCGCGGCCACCGCAGTGGTCGCAGTTCTCGCTGAACGCCTCGAGCAGACCGGTACCGATCCGCTTCCGGGTCATCTGGACGAGACCGAGCGAGGTGACCTCGGCCACCTGGTGCTTGGTCCGGTCGCGGCCCAGGCACTCGACCAGCCGGCGCAGGACCAGGTCCCGGTTCGACTCGAGCACCATGTCGATGAAGTCGATGACGATGATGCCGCCGATGTCGCGGAGCCGGAGCTGCCGGACGATCTCCTCGGCCGCCTCCAGGTTGTTCTTGGTGACGGTCTCCTCGAGGTTGCCGCCCGAGCCGGTGAACTTGCCGGTGTTGACGTCGACGACCGTCATCGCCTCGGTACGGTCGATGATCAGCGAGCCGCCGGACGGCAGCCAGACCTTACGGTCCAGCGCCTTCTTGATCTGCTCGTCGATCCGGTAGTCCGAGAACACGTCGCTGTGCGCCTTCTCGACCCGGTCGACCAGGTGCGGCGCGACGCCCTCGACGTACTCCCGGACCTGGTCGTACGCACGGTCGCCGGAGACGACGAGCTTGGCGAAGTCCTCGGTGAACAGATCCCGTACGACGCGGATCAGCAGGTCGGGCTCGCCGTACAGCAGTTGCGGGGCCTGACCGTTCTTGGACTTCTTGTCGATCTCGTCCCAGGCGGCCTGCAGGCGGCTGACGTCGGAGGTCAGCTCCTCCTCCGAGGCGCCCTCGGCGGCGGTCCGGACGATCACGCCGGCCTCGTCCGGGACGATGTCCTTGAGGATCGTCTTCAGCCGGTTCCGCTCGGTGTCGGGCAGCTTGCGGCTGATGCCGCCGTTGCCGCCGCGCGGGACGTACACGACGTACCGGCCGGGCAGGCTGATCTGGTTCGTGAGGCGGGCGCCCTTGTGGCCGATCGGGTCCTTGGTCACCTGGACCAGGACCGACTGGCCGGACTTCAGCACCTGCTCGATCTTGCGCGGGCCGCCGGCCCCACCAAGGGTGGCCCAGTCGACCTCACCGGCGTACAGCACCGCGTTGCGGCCCTTGCCGATGTCGATGAACGCGGCCTCCATGCTGGGCAGCACGTTCTGCACGCGGCCGAGGTACACGTTGCCGATCAGCGAGGTCTGCTCCGCGGTCGTCACGTAGTGCTCGACCAGGACGTTGTCCTCGGAGACCGCGATCTGGGTGACGTCCTCGCGGGACCGGATCACCATCGTCCGCTCGACCGACTCGCGGCGGGCCAGGAACTCGGCCTCGGTGACGATCGGTGCGCGGCGGCGGCCGGCGGCGCGGCCCTCGCGGCGACGCTGCTTCTTCGCCTCGAGACGGGTCGAGCCCTCGATCGCGGTGACTTCGTTCGCCACCGTCTTGCTGCGCGGCTCACGGACCCGTACGACGGTCTCGTCCGGGTCATCGGGGGACGCGGCGCTGTCCTCGCCCTTGCGACGGCGACGACGGCGACGCCGGCGGGACGAGCTGCTGCCCGCTTCGCCGTCCTCGTCCGTGTCGGCCTCGGCGTCGGAGTCACCGGACTGGGAGTCGGTGTCCTGGTCGGACTCGTCGTCCTCGTCGTCGGACTGCTCGTCGGCGCTGTCGTCCGAGCCGTCCGCGTCGCCGGACTTGCGGCGACGACGACCGCCACGACGGCGGCGACGGCGGCGGGTGCCCTCCTCGCCGTCCTCGCCCTGCCCGTCGGCGGCCTCGGCGGCGCTGTCGGCCTCCGGGTCGGCGTCGGTGGTGTCGGTGGTCTCGTCGGTGTCGTCGCTCTTGGCGGCGGTCTCGGCGTTGGCACGAGTCCGGGTCCGGCGGCTGGAGCGGCCCTCGGGCTTTGCGTCGGGTTCGCCGTCGGCCTGGTCGGCGCTCACGGTCTGCGGAGCGTCGTCGGTGGTCGGCTCGGGCGCGGTGTCGCGGGCCTCGGCGTCGCGACCGCGACGGCTCCGGCGACGGCGCGTGCCAGTCGGCTGCTCGTCAGCGCCCGGCTCCGGGGCGCCCGCTGCGGCAGTCTCCGCCTGAGCGGGCCGGCCGGACTTGGCGTCGGTGGTCGCGGACTGGCCGGCCTGAGGCTGGGTGGTCTTCGCGGTCGCGGGCTCGGCGGCCTGCGTGTCGGCGGTCGGCGCCTGGAACAGCACGGCCGCGGAAGCAGCCGGACGACGGCGCGTACGCCGGGCACTCGGCGCCTCGGCCTGCGTCTCCGCGCTCACGTCTGGAGCCGCCACAGGAGCCGACTGAGCGTCGGCAGCCGTGGACGGGGCGTCGGACGCCACGGAGTCAGCCGCGGCGGACTTCGTCGTACGGCGGCGAGAAGTGCGCTTGCGCGCCGGCGCGTCCTCCGCAGGGGTGGCCTCGGCGTCGGTGACCGGGCCGTCGGTGACGGCGGCGTCGGTGGTGACCAGGTCCGGGGCGGCAGCCTTCTTCGTGGTGCGCTTGCGCGTGGTCTTCTTCGCCACGGGCGCGCTCTCCACGACCGGGCCGGCGTCCGCGGTGGACGTCTCGGTCTCCTCGACGAACTCCGGGAAGATGTCCTGCGCGGCAGCCTTCTTCGCCGGGCGCTTCGCGGCCTTCTTCGCCGGAGCCTTCGCCACGGCCTTCTTGGCGGTGGTCTTCTTCGCGGCGGCCGTCTTCTTGGCGGCGGCCTTCTTCGCCGGCGCCGGGGCCGGGTCGGCCTCCCGGTCGTCGGACTGGGTGGGGACCGCCGTCACGTCGTCGGCGGCGGCCTTCTTCGCCGTGCGCTTGCGCGGCGTGGTGGTCTTCTTCGCAGCTGCGGCCTTCTTCGCGGTCCTGCGAGTGGAGGCGGCGGGCTGGGCGGGGGCAGCCGCATCGGCTGCTTCGGTGGTCGGCTCGTTGTCGAGCATGTAGTGCGGGTCTCCTCAAGCCTTCCGGCGCATCCGGCGACCCCTGTCACGGGTCCGGCGCGGCCACAAGGCGGTCACGGTTCGCCTCACCGGGCCCTCGGATGGTGCACGGGCGCGGTACGGCGGAAGCCTGCTGGATCCGCTCCGCCCGCGCTCAGGGCACAGAGGGAGCGGCGGCGTCGCCCTCCGCTGTGTGCGTCTGGCGGGGACCTGCCTGGCCGGTCGCGGTCGCCTGGTTGGCGTCGCGGTCACGAGCGAGCGGGTCTTCCACCGTGCCGGTGTCCGTGGTGAGCGGGCCCTGGGCGAGCCTGGTCAAAAGAGCCGGGCCCGTCACCGGGAGCGTCGCTACCTCGAGCACGCCGGCGAGAACGTCGTCGGGTCTCACGGCCGGGGTTCCGTGCCGTAACACCACTTGCAGTATCGCACATGCCGCAACCGGCCCCGGTTCACTCGCGACGGTGAGTCGGAGAACAGCAGCCCGACAGTCGAACGAGCGAAGTCCCCGTTTGGTCATGCGTTCGACCAGAATTTCGTCCCGTTCGAGGAACGTCCGCACCGCGGTCGCGGCCGCCTCCGGATCCGCCCCCGGTAACGCGATCTGCCACTCACTGGCCTCCAGCCGCTCGGCCAGCGCACCCGGCCCGGCGACGACCACCTCGAGCACGTCCAGACCGGGCGGCAGCGCCTCGTCGAGGGCGGCCCGGACCTGCTCGGCGTCCCGCTCGTGTGTGAGCGAGATCTCCAGATACTCCGCCTCCGAGGCGGCCCCGGTCGGCGCTGCACCGGCGTACGAGATCTTCGGGTGCGGGCTGAATCCGTGCGAGAACGCCACCGGGAGCTCGGCGCGGCGTACGGCGCGCTCGAACGCCCGCTGGAAGTCGCGGTGTGAGGTGAATCGCAGCCGCCCGCGCTTGGCGAACCTCACCCGCAGCTTCTGGACCGCGGGGAGCTGCTGCGACGGCGGAGCTTGAACTGGTGGCACGCGCACAGTCTCTCAGAACCTGCTCACTCCGACGGTGCGTACCGCGCCTCTGGCTCGAAGGCCGGCTCGGCCTCGGGATCCAGCTCGATGTGTACGACGCCGCGGAGATCGTCGAAGACGACGACCCGGCTGCCGTCCGCGGGCACCCGGTCGGGCGAGGTCCGCATCCGCGCCTGGAGCTGGTGCGAGCCGGCGGGCGAGTCGCACGCGATCGTGACCTCCAGTTCGGGATCGTGTCCGAGCCAGATCACGACGCGGCCGAGCTGCACCTGCCCGGCGTACCGGCGCCCGTCCCGTCGCAGTCGCTCGATGGTCAGCTGACGCTGCCGGGCGTGCAGCAGGGCCGAGGGCAACCGAACCACCACGGTGACGCACCAGAGGCCCGTCAGCACGGCCACGACGACCGAGACGGCAACGGATTCGGTGCCGATTTCGCCGTGGACCGTTCGGCGGAGTACGTCGGACGGATCGGGCGCGACGGCGGTGGCAGCCGAGATGAAGGCGCCGACGGACATCCCGGCCAAGAGCGGGGCGGAGCGGAGCAGGGCTGCCGCGCGCCGCTGCCCGAGCCGTTGGCGCGCATGGGCGTTCAGATCGGTCGTGACGGCGAGGACCAGATACAGCACGACGACGGCTGCCGCGATGAACCAGCCGGCTGAGATGTGGCCAGGGATGTCGACGGCACAGGTGCTGGACGGCGCTGACGTGGTGCCGCAGAGCGCCGACGTACCCAGCAGGCTCACGGCTCCCCACCCCAGGAAGCACAGCAGAACCGAGACCAGCATGCGTGTCGTCACATGGCCTGGCTGCTCACCCGGGCCGAGTCCGGTGATGCGGGACATCTTGTCGGTGGTCGAGAAGACCGGCCGGTGGTCCCACCAGTCCGTCGAGTCCACCACCCTGTGCCTCCCCAGGATCCGATTCGCGACGAACGGTACCTGGAAATATCTGCGAATAAGTTCACGGCTGAGCGGCGGATTTTCCGGTCAGGTAGAGGGCCCAGCCGAGGAGGCCGAAGGAGACCAGCGCGAGCAGGGTGCGGACCAGGTTGAAGGCCACCCATTTGGCCTCGTCGAACGCCGCGCGGGCCGCCGCGACGTCGATCGTCGCCGGATCGCCGGCCGCCTTCAGCGCGTCGTTCAGCGGGACGTTCACCGCCATCGTCAGGATCATCGTGACCAGGTAGAGCACGAACGCGACCGCGATCCACGGCAGCGCCTTCTCCTTCAGGCTGAGCAGGCCGGCGAGCCCGGTGAACAGCAGGGCGCCGAGGAAGCCGAGGCCGAGGAACAGCGGGTTCACGATCGCCCGGTCGACCGCCGTGAACGCCCCGACGAAGGTCTTGTCGTCGGTCTTCGCGAGGCCGGGCATGAACGCGTTCGCGTAGATCCCGTACACGCCGGCCACCAGGCCCGTCGTCATCGTGGCCGCCATCAACGAAGCCACCCGCAGTCCGTTCATCTCACTCCTTCGGTACGGCGGGAACTCCCCGCACCGAGAAAGTTAGAAGAATCGAGCGGCCGGGGACATGTCGCCAGAACTCACGTGCATGTCCGCTCGACTCATACCGGCCGTGCGCGCCCCCTCCCGCTCACAGCCGGGCGCATTGGCCGGAGCGGGGGCCGGAGACCTGGTTCGGCGCCTCCAGGTTGGTCGGCGCGGGGGTGTTGGCCGAGCAGGTGAGTGGTCCGTTGACGGTGTTCCCGGCGAGCGTGACCGGGTCGGTCGTGCGGCTGCTCGTGACGGACACCGGTCCCTGAATGGTGCTGCCGACAACGACCAGGCTGCGCGTGACACCGCTCGCGCTGACCGGTCCGGCGATCGTGGAGCGCAGCAGGTGCAGGTCGGCGGCTCGATCGGCCCGGACCGGTCCGTTGACGTGTGAGTCGGTGGCGACAAGGGATGCGCCGGCGGCGACCAGGACCGGGCCGTTGACGGTCGCGTTCGTCAGGCAGGTAACACCTTTGGCGATGTACAGCGGTCCGTCGTGCCTTCCGGTGCGGGTCGTCGTACAGGCCGGGGCCGGACGCAGAAGCGTGACGGCGAACCGGCGCGGGTCGCCGATGTTGCCGGTGGCATCGATGGCGCGATACTCGACCTGATGACGCCCGTACCCAGGCGGTACGTCGTCCCACGGCACGACCCGCGGTACGCCGAGCTTGCCGTACACGAGTTGGTCGATCGCGGTCCCCTCGGCGGTGAACCGGAACGGCGCGGACGCGTCGGTCGGCCAGCCGTAGTAGTTGTACCAACCGTCCCCGTCGACGCGGAACTCCGGAACGACGTACCCCGCGCTGTCGTCCGCTGCGGCCAGCCCCATCGTGAACGCGTCGTTGTAGACGTACTCCGGTCCGCTCGGTTTGTGCACGGTCAGCAAGGGTTTCGACAGCGTCGGCGTGACGACGGGCTATACGCCGTCGACGTCCCAGCTGAGGGTTTCGGAGCCGGCCTGCGCGGTCAGGGTGTGCCGCCCGGTCAGCTGCAGCGGGGCGAGGTCCAGGTCGCGGTCGTTCCCCGGATTGTCGACAATCCGACCGTCAACTTTCCACGTGATCGCACCGGCCGACTGTGCGGTCTCGGCGTACACGACCTCGTCGGCGCTGACCGGGTGCTCGGTCGACGTGGACCCGGTGAAGGTCGGCGTCGTCGGCGGCGGTGCGATTGCCGACGAGTCGATTGTCCACAATCGGATTGCCGTCGGGCGGACGGCGGGATCGCGGATGAAGTCGGTCGGGTCGACGATCGTCGCGGACAGGGTGTGCTGGCCCGGCGCGAGGTCGAGCGTCGACAGGTCGATGGAGCGGGCGTTCGCGGTCGACAGCGTCGTACCGTCGAGGGACCAGGTGACGTCGAGCTCGTGGTCGACCGGGTGCAGCGTCTGCAGCCAGACCACCTGGTCAGCGGCGACCGGGCCGGCCGGGGTGCTGTCCTGGAACAGGTTCGCCTTGGCCGACAGGCGTTGGGTCATCCGCTCGCGCGACGGCTGGTCGAAGTAGTACCCGAGGGCCTTCATCATCGAGTGCGCACTGGGCCGCCAGACACCCGAACCGGCGTACATGCCGCCCTCGTAGCGGCCGATCGTGCCGCCCGACTCGGACTTCTCCCCCAGCCAGCGCCACCACTTCTTGTGCTGCTCGAGCATTTGCTGCTCGGTCAGCAACGTGTGGTGGATCGAGGACGGCTCAGGACCGACGTACGGCGCACCGCGCTCGCCGCGGGCGTAGTAGTCGTACTCGTCCTGCAGCCCACCGAGCGAATGCCCGAGCTCGTGCGGCGTGATCAGCGCGGACAGCGCGTTGCCCCCGGACGCCGTGGCGTACGTTCCGCCCGCACCGCCGTACGTGTCGCTGTTGCCGATAGCAAGGATCTGCCGGTTGGCGCTCGTGGTACCGGGGACAAGGTCGGCGTACTGCGTCGCGGCGGCCTGACTGACCGTCAGCAGGCGCTGGACGCTGCCCGGGTTGCAGCCGCCCCAGAAGCCCATCTGCAGCGGGGTGTCGCGCTTCGGGTCGGTCAGACCGGGATCGCAGTCGACGCCGGACTCGGGGGACGCGATCTCGACGGCGTACACGTTGACGTAGTTCCGGTACGACTTGAACGGCTCGATGCTCCAGAGGATGTTCAGGTGCTTGTCGAGCTGCTCGCGGAACTTCGGCAGCTCGGCTGCCGTGTAGCCGTCGCCCATCACCACCAGGTTGAACCGCGACGCCGCCGGGCCGGTGACCTGGATCGGTACGACGGTCGCGTCCGGCGCGGCCGCTCTCGCAGGCAGCGTGACCGGCATTGTCACGGCGACCCCGGCTAGCAGTGCTAGGACCGCGGTCAGGAGCTTCGTGCGCATGGTTCTCTCCCCCACCTGGGCGACGGTGCCGTCAGCAGCTTACGAAGGTCCGCCCGCGAGCGTGAGGCGTTCCCGCGTGGCGACGTACGAGCCAAGCGGGCGATCGTGCGGCATCATGTGGGTTCGGGGAACACGTGAGGGAAGGACTTCGATGACGGAACCGGCACAGTCGCCGCGGCGGGAGCCGGACCCTGCGGTCGTGGATGCCGGCGACGGCGACGGCAAGGGCATCTACTGGGTGCTGAAGAACGTGGTCGTCGGACCGCCCGTCCGGCGGATCTTCCGGCCGAACGTGGTCGGCGCCGAGAACATCCCGGAGACCGGCGCGGCGATCATCGCCAGCAATCACCTCTCGTACTCCGACTGGATCTTCATGCCGCTGGTGCTGCGGCGGCGCGTCACGTTCGTGGCGAAGTCCGACTACTTCACCGGGGCCGGGATCAAGGGCCGGTTCCAGCGCGGGTTCTTCAAGGGCACCGGCCAGGTGCCGATCGACCGCTCCGGCGGGTCGGCGTCCGAGGGCGCGATGCGGGCCGGGATGAAGGTGCTGGAGCGCGGCGAGCTGTTCGGGATCTACCCGGAGGGCACCCGCTCGCACGACGGGCGGCTGTACAAGGGCCGGACCGGTGTCGCGCGGCTGGCGCTCGAGGCCAAGGTGCCGGTGATCCCGTGCGGCGTGATCGGGACCGACGTGGTCGCCCCGCCCGGGAAGATCGTCGCGTCGTTCGCCTCGCCGACGGTGAAGTTCGGCGAGCCGCTGGACTTCTCCCGGTACGAGGGCATGGAGAGCGACCGGCTGATCCTGCGGGCGGTCACCGACGAGATCATGTACAAGATCATGGAGCTGTCCGGCCAGGAGTACCTCGACATGTACGCCACCAAGGCCAAGGCCCTCGAGGGCCGCGCGGTGACGGGCGCGCCCGAGAAGGTCCGCAAGTCGGACACCTGATCCGGGTGGTGAGATCGGGTGGGTCTACCCTGGGAGATCGTGGACGGACCGATCGCTTATCAGGGTGAGCCAGGCGCCAACTCGGCGATGGCCTGCACCGACATGTTCCCCGACCGCGAGCAGTTGCCCTGCACGACGTTCGAGGACGCGCTCGAGGCGGTCAGCAGCGGGCGTGCCGGACTCGCGATGATCCCGGTGGACAACTCGATCGCCGGCCGGGTCGCGGACATCCACCACCTGCTGCCGGAGTCCGGGCTGCACATCGTCGGTGAGTACTTCCTGCCGATCCACTTCCAGTTGCTCGGCGTTCCCGGTACGTCGCTCGACCAGATCCGCACCGTACGCAGCCATGTGCACGCGCTCGGGCAGTGCCGCAAGATCATCCGCGAGCACGGGTGGTCGACCGTGGTCGCCGACGACACCGCCGGTGCGGCGCGGGAGGTGTCGGAGCTGGGTGATCCGACCGTCGCGTCGCTGTCCCCGCGGGCCGCGGCCGGGCTGTACGGGCTGGAGACGCTGGCCTCCGACGTCGAGGACGAGCACCACAACACGACCCGCTTCCTGGTCCTGTCCCGCGAACCCGAGGTCCCGCCGGTCGGATCCGGGCCGGTCATCACCTCGTTCGTGTACCGCGTGCGGAACGTCTCCGCCGCCCTGTACAAGGCCCTCGGCGGCTTCGCGACCAACAGCGTGAACATGACCAAGCTGGAGTCGTACCAGCTGGGCGGCATGTTCTTCGCCACCCAGTTCTACGCCGACATCGAAGGCCACCCCGAGGACCCGAACGTAGCCCTCGCCCTCGAGGAACTCGCCTTCTTCTCGGTAGAGGTCCGCATCCTAGGCGTCTACCCCGCCAACGAGTTCCGCACCCAGATCGCCGAACCCGCCGCGAACCGGGCGCTCCGGCCGCATCATTAGCCACGGCGTCCGCGTCGTACTGATCGGCGGCACATCGAACGTCGGGAAGTCGACGGTCGCTGAGGTGATCGCGCGGCGGCTCGGGTTCGACTATGTGTCGACCGACAAGCTGGGTCGGCATCCGGGGCGACCGTGGGGTGAGGTACCGCCGCACGTCGTTCAGCACTACCGGTCGCTGACCAGTTCGCAGCTGGTCGACGCTCTGCTCGAGCACTACCAGCGGATGTGGCCGCAGATCGAGGAGCTGGTCACGGAGCGTGCGACTGCGCCGGAAGGGGCGGGGCTGGTGCTGGAGGGGTCCGGCGTCTGGCCCGCAAACGCCGCGCGGCTGACCACGCCGTACACCTCTGCCGTGTGGCTCAGCGCGAACGAGCGTGTCCTGACGGCCCGGATGCAGGGGCCAGCGGTTACGCCGATCTCTCCGCCGATGCCCGCTACTTGGTCGACAAGTTCCTCGCCCGATCGCTCGGCTACCAGACGAGAATGCTCGCCCTCGTCGAACAGCTCGCCCTGAACCACCTCGACGTCACCGGACTCCGCTCCCCCGAACAACTCACCAACGAGATCCTCGACTCGGTAGAACGCTCCCTCACCTAGCACACCCCCGAGGGACTGGGAACAAGCTATTGCGTGTCCCCACCTCCCAGCAGCTGTTCCCAGTTGGTCACGAGGACGGGTACGGCGGTCCGTCGGCGAACGTACACGGCCGACAAGACGCGCCCTCGGGTGGCGAGGCTGGCTGGTCATTTCAGGTGGGTAGCAGTCCCCAGCCCGGTGCCGAACTGGTGGCGGTGGACAGGAACTGGTGGCGGTGGACACGCAATAACCTGTTCAAGCCCCCGCGATCCGGTCACCCCGCCGTCCGCGCACCAGTCACCGCCCACATCGAGCAGGAGAGCCGTTATTACCTGTCCCCCGCCCCCATCCGAGTGGCTCCAGGTCACAGGGCAAGGACAGCGTGTACGACGGGGCTCAGCCGGCTCTCGTCGCCCGTGAGTGTGTCGAACCACTCGCAGCCGGCTGTGTCAGGAGACATCGGAGGTCGAGAAGGCCGGTGTAGGGGCCGCGGGTCTTGTGGACCAGGAGGATGCGGTTTCCGTCGCGGATCCGGGCGTAGACGCCGAAGTGGTGCTGCGGTTCCGAGACCATCGGGGGATGGTAATTCGGGGGCGGTCGCGGGTGGGGTGGAATACGGTCGCGGGATGGAGATTGTGTGGGTGGATGGGCGGGATGCTGAGGTTTTTCGGCGGTTTTATGCGGTGAAGTTCGGGGTGCGGCGGGAGGAGTTGGAGTTTCCGGTGGGGATGGGGGTGGAGGAGGCTCGGGTGTTCATGGCTCGGGAGCATGCTGAGGTGCGGGCGGAAGGGCTCGGACTGGTGGACGGGGACGAATGGCTCGGGGTTGCTTGGCTCGACTGGTGGCTGGTGGGGAACACCAGCAGCGTGGACGTGGAGCTCGCGGTCGCTCCGGCGTACCGGCGGCGTGGGGTGGCGACGAAGCTGCTGGATGCGGCGATCGAGCGCGCCAAGGCTGACGGCCGGCGGATCGTGTCGGGGACGAACGTGGCCGGTGACCCGGTGACCGGTGAGAGTCCGGGTACAGCGTTCGCGGCGGCGCGAGGGTTCGTGAAGAAGCACACCGAGCTGCATCAGGTCGCCGAGTTGCCGATGACCGACCTGGTGGAGCAACCGGTCGACGGGTACGAGATCATCCAGTGGCGGGAGCACGCGCCGGACGAGTGGCTCGAGCAGTTCGTGGAGTTGCTGAGCGGGATGAGCGAGGACGTACCGTCCGGCGAGCGCACCTCGGAGGCGGTTCGCTGGACGCCGGAACTGGTACGTGATGCTGAGGACCGCCGCGTCGCCCAAGGCCGGTTCACGTACACCACAGCCGCCGTACACACCGCCTCCGGCGAGCTGGCGGCGTACACACAGATGGGCGGTACGCCGGAAACCCCGGACCGCCTCAACCAGTACGACACCTACGTACGTCGTACGCACCGCGGCCACCGTCTCGGGATCGCGGTGAAGGGCCCGAATCTCCGCGCTCTCCAGGCCGGCGTCGCGCTCCCCGCCGTACTGCACACCTGGAACGCCCCCGAGAACGCGCCGATGATCGCCGTCAACAGCAAACTCGGCTTCCGCCCGGTCGCCCAGCGCACGATGTGGGAGCGGACGCTGTGAACTACAGCCTGCGCATCGCGCGGTAGGTGCAGTCGGCCAGGTGGTCCAGCACCTGCGTCCGTCCGTCGTGCGGGTGCTCGGCGGCACAGACCACGACCTTGGTTCCGACCGCGTGGATCCGACGGCGGTGTTCGATCGCGTCGGAGACCGCCCACGACAGCACGACCACCGTCAGCACCAGCCAGACGGCGAGCTTCCGAGACCCGATCACGACCACAGGGTCGCACCCGCCCCGCGGACCGTTGTACCCGGTCCCCGCCAAGCGCTTGAAATTCGGCAACCACCGCAGCGAAGTACGTGAAATTTGACTGCCGGTCCGCGAGAGGTTGTGCACGGGCGGTGATGAGCGGATCGTGAAACAGGAGCAGCGACTTGGGGGCCGACTGTTCGGTGGGGGAAGACGGCAGGACCGTCTTCGATCGAGGGCGCGCTGGGGGTGGGTTCTTCGGTTCGGCGTACGCCGGCCTGCTCGTGCGCCCCCGCGGAAGGGGGAGAGATGCCGAGGAAGGCCAACGGGCGGGCGGACAAGCACCGGGACGACCACCGGATGCCGGGCGAGGCGCCGGCGACCGAACCGAACGGGCATGCCACCAGCGAACAGCCCACGGCGAACGGCATGCCGACGGCCGGCGCACCGGCTGCCGGAAGTCCGACGAGTATGAGCGGCGGCGGATCGCCTGCCGCTGACATGAGCGGTGGCGGATCGCCGAGCGGTACCGGAATGGCAGGCGGCGGCGCACCTGGCGGTGCCGGCATGAGCGGCGGCGGAACGCCCGGCGGCGCGGGGATGTCCAGTGGCGGATCGCCTGGTGGTGCGGGGATGTCCGGTGGCGGACAGGCTGGTGGTGCCGGTATGAGCGGCGCGACCGACGGCGGACGGACGGAGCACCCGGCCCGTCGCCAGTGCGGCGTGATGGACGTGCACCGGCGGCTGCTGTCGACCTCGGCGGCGTACGCCGCGGCGCGATCGGCGCTCGAGACCGCGACGATGGACTACGTCGCCGCGGGGCAACGGTTCGCCGGGATCGCGCGCATCCCGGTCGTCGTCCACGTCGTCTGGAACACCACCGCGCAGAACATCTCGCAGGCCCAGATCGACAGCCAGATCGACGTCCTGAACCGCGACTTCCGCGCCACCAACCCGGACACCAGCATCGTGCCGGGCGTGTTCAACGGCCTGATCGCGGACTCGCGGATCGAGTTCTTCCTGGCCACGGAGGACCCGAACGGCAACCCGACGACAGGCGTCACCCGGACCCAGACGAGTACCACGAACTTCGGCACCGACGACCGGGTGAAGTCGTCCGCGACCGGCGGCATCGACCCGTGGGACACCGCGAACTACCTGAACATCTGGGTCTGCCAGCTCGGCGGCGGCCTGCTCGGGTACGCGCAGTTCCCCGGCGGTCCGGCGAACACCGACGGCGTGGTCATCCTGCACAGCGGATTCGGCACGAACGGTACGGCGGCGGCGCCGTTCGACCTCGGCCGGACCACGACCCACGAGGTCGGGCACTACCTGAACCTGTTCCACATCTGGGGCGACGACGGCAGCGGCTGCAGCGGCAGCGACGAGTGCGCCGACACCCCGAACGCGGCCGGCCCGAACTTCGGCGTACCGACGTTCCCGCACGTGACCTGCAGCAACGGGCCGAACGGCGACCTGTTCTACGACTACATGGACTACACCGACGACCGCGGCATGGTCATGTTCACCAACGACCAGGCGACCCGGATGCAGGCGTGCCTGGACACCGTACGCAAGGACCTGCCGGACTTCGGCGGCGGCACCGGTACGCCGGAACCGGCCGGATCGGTGGTGGCGTGGGGCGCGAACCGGCTGGACGCGTTCGTGCTCGGCACCGACCTGGCGATGTATCACAAGTGGTGGGACGGATCGGCCTGGGGACCGTCCGTCGCGGGTTACGAGTACCAGGGTGGTATCTGTATGAGCGCTCCTGAAGTCGCGTCCTGGGCGCCGAACCGGCTCGACGCGTTCGTTCTCGGCACCGATCACGCGCTGTACCACAAGTGGTGGGACGGCTCGGCCTGGAACGGGTACGAGTACCTCGGCGGCGTCTGTATGAGCCCGCCGCGGGTGGCGACCTGGGGCCCGAACCGGCTCGACGCGTTCGTCCTCGGCACCGACCGGGCGCTGTACCACAAGTGGTGGGACGGCTCGGCGTGGAACGGGTACGAGTACCTCGGCGGGATCTGCATGAGCCCACCGGAAGTCGTTGCCTGGGGCCCCGACCGGCTGGACGTGTTCGTGCTCGGCACCGACAACGCGGTCTACCACAAGTGGTGGGACGGCACGGCCTGGAACGGGTACGAGTACCTCGGCGGCGTCTGCGCTTCGCCGCCGCGGGTGGTGGCCTGGGGCCCGAACCGGCTCGACATGTTCGTCATCGGGACGGATTCGGCGCTGTATCACAAGTGGTACGACGGCTCGGCCTGGTCGGACTGGGAGTACATGGGCGGCGTGTGCACGACGGCACCGACCGTGGTCTCGTGGGGTTCGGACCGGCTGGACGTCTTCGTGCTCGGAACGGACTCGGCGCTCTACCACAAGTGGTGGGACGGGTCCGCATGGGGACCGTCGCTCACCGGGTACGAGTACCTGGGCGGGATCTGCACCGACGAGCCGCGCGTGGTCTCGTGGGACACGAACCGGCTGGACGTGTTCGTCACCGGAACCGACAAGCAGCTCTACCACAAGTGGTGGGACGGCTCGGCGTGGAACGGGTACGAGGCGCTCGGCGGTGTCATCAGCGACTTCCGGCTGACCGTTCCCGATTCGCCCGCCCCGATCCAGGGGGTGGGAGTCTGACCACCGCGCCGCTCGGGCACTGGACGCATTCCGCCGAGGAGGACCACGACGGGATCAGCGTCTACCGCCGCGACGACTACGCCTTCCCGCCGGCCCGCGGCCGGCGGGGGGTGGAGTTCCGCGCCGACGGCACGTTCGTGGAGTACGCGATCGGTCGCGGCGACGCCCCCGAGGCCCGAGCGGCGGGCCGCTGGCAGGCCGGCGGCCAACTGGCCCGAGGCACCGGCGGAAAAGGCCAGGTAGTGGCAGCCACCAACGACCGCCTGGACATCGACTGGCAGGACTGACACCCCTGGGTTGGGGAGGGTTTCCCTCCTCAACCCGGGGCTGGACGAGGAGTGATATGAGCGCAGGACCTGTGCGTTATCTCGTCGTGCCGACCACGGACGCCGCCGGCGGTGCGCAGGCGGCGCGGTTCGGGGAGCGGACGCTGCTCTGGGTCCCGGCCGACCAACGCCTCGGCCGGGCCTCCCGCACCGCTCCCGGACTGCTGCTCGTCACCCAGGTGGGACGCAGCTTCCAGGACGACTACCCCGACGTCACCCCCCTGCTCGATCACGGCCGGCATCTGGTGATCTCGGCCGCCGACAAGCCCCGTCGACGGTCCAACCACTGCTGGCGGGTCGAGCCCTTGCGAGCCGGTACGACGGTTATCGACACCCCTCCCGTCGTACCGGCGCGCGCCGACCCGGACATCGCGCAACTCGTCGCCGAGGTGTCCACGGCGTCGTACCAGAGCGACCTGACCTGGCTGGCGAGCCTGCCGACCAGGCACTCGCTGAGTCCGACGTTCACGCAGGCGATGGACTTCGCCGACGACCGGATGGTTGCCCTCGGCTACCAAACCTCCCGGACGCCGGTGACCGTCGGCGCCGGCCACTCCGCAAACCTGATCGGCGACCGGGCCGGTATCGGGTCCAACCGTGGACTGGTGATCGTGACCGCCCACCTGGACTCGATCAACCTGGCGGGCGGCCCGGCCGCGGCGGCACCGGGGGCCGACGACAACGGCAGCGGTTCGGCCGGGGTGCTGGAGCTCGGTCGATTGTTGACAACCCGATCGTGGACACACGACGTTCGCCTGATCCTGTTCGGCGGCGAGGAGGAAGGGCTGTTCGGCAGCAAGCAGTACGTCGCGACGCTGCCGCCGGCCGAGCGGTCCCGCGTCCGCGCCGTCCTCAACATGGACATGATCGCGACCAAGAACACCGCGACACCCACGGTGCTGCTAGAGGGCGCACCGGTGTCGACCGCGCAGATCAGTGCGCTGGCGACCGCGGCCGCGACGTACACGGGGTTGAAGGTGGAGACCTCGCTGAACCCGTTCGCCAGCGACCACGTCCCGTTCAACGACGCCGGGATGCCCGCGGTGCTGACGATCGAGGGCGCGGACAGCGCGAACGGTCACATCCACTCCGCCAACGACACGCTGAACTTCATCGACTGGTCGTTCGCCACCGAGATCCTGCGGATGAACGTCGCCGCCCTGGCCGGCTGGCTGGAGCCCGCCGCCGTCCGCCCCCGCCCGGCCGGCTCGGTCGTCTCGTGGGGCCCGGGCCGGATCGACGTCTTCGCGGTCGGCACCGATTCCGCCTTGCTCCACAAGGCTTTCGACGGCTCCTGGCACGACTTCGAATCGCTCGGAGGCGTTGTTCTGGACACGGTCTAAGCTGACAGGTATGTGGAGCCCGAATGCGCGTGACGTTGGCGGACTTCCGACGCGGTACGGCGTCCCGACCCGGTCGGGGGCCGTTGTACGCAGCGATGCTCTCGACGCTGCGGATCTGGCCCATTTCGAGGCGCTCGATCCGGGGCTTGTGCTTGATCTGCGGTCCGATTGGGAGATGAAGCAACCGCATCCACTCGAAGGCACCCCGGCGTACCAGCGGATCCCGTGGATCGATCCGGAGGCCGAGCGGCTGCGGGACGCGGAGGCGGAGCCGCGGCTGGTTGATGTCTACCGCAACAGCCTGACGCGCAACGCGACCCACATCGCCAGGATCTTCGGCGCGATCGCCGACGCACCGGCGGATCGGCCCGTCGTCGTGCACTGCAAGGCGGGCAAGGACCGGACCGGCCTGACGATCGCGGTGCTGCTCGACCTGGCCGGCGTACCGCGGGAGGAGATCGCCGCGGACTACGCGATCAGCGAGGTGCACCTCGGGATCCAGGACGGCCCCGAGTTCACGCGGACCCTTCCGGAGACGATCCTCGTGTCCCTCGAGCACCTGGACAACCTCGGCGGCGTTCGCGCGTACCTGTCCTGGCTGGGGCTGAGCGCGGCCCAGATCCACCGGCTCGCCACCCGGCTCGTGCCGGTGGAGGTGCAGGCGATCGTGTTCGACTTCGACGGTCTGCTGATGGACACCGAGACCACGATGGTCGAGAGCTGGCAGGCCGAGTGGGCGCACCACGGTCTCGAACTCGAGCTGGACGGCTTCTGGCCCGGCCACGGCGGTGACATCACCGAGGACCGGTACGCGATCCTCGCCGAGGCGGTCGGCGCCGGTTTCGACCGTACGGCGAGTCACGCCCGCCGCGTCGCGCACCGGGATCGGCTGCACGCCGAGCTCGACTTCCGGCCGGGGATCCGGGCCTGGATCGCGGCGGCGCGGGAGCTGGGTCTTCGGGTCGCCATCGCGAGCAGCTCGCCCCGCAAGTGGGTCGTCGGCCATCTGGAACGGGTCGGCGCGGTCGGCCTGTTCGACCACATCGTCACCGGCGACGAGGTCGAGACCCACAAACCCGATCCCGCGATCTACGAGCTGGCCCTGCAACGTCTCGGCGTACCCGGTCCGTCGGCGATCGCCGTCGAGGACACCCCGCACGGCGTGGCCGCGGCCCAGGCGGCCGACATGTACGCGGTCGCCGTACCCAATCCGTACGTCACCGCCGCCGCGGTGGCGGAGGCCGACCTGGTTCTGGGCAGCGCTGACGAGCTCTTGCTCACCGACCTGCTTCTGTCCGCCGCGCCGAAAGGGTCGACGGCTCGTAACTGAGTGACCTAATCTGCTGACCCTCTGTAGGTTTCCAACTGGAGGGTGGTCAGATGCGGAAACTCGTAACGACGGTCGCGGCCGTTGCGGCGGCTGCGGCAGGTCTGACGGTCGCGGCGCCGGCCCAGGCGTCGACCTCGGCCTGCGATCTGGTGACGGCGAAGTCGGTCGGGTACTCGGCGTTGATGCTGTACGTCGCCGTGGGCCTGGAGGGCTGCTCCAACAGCGTGACCGAGGTACGTGTCGAACTGCAGAAGGGCGACAGCGCGAGCGGGCCGTTCACCACGGTCGCGGAGACGTACGCGTACTCCGGCGGCGGCGCCTGGTTCGACGAAGGCACCGGCTGCGGCTACTACGTCGGCGTGGCCCACTGGCAGGACCAGACCGAAACAACCCCAACCCCGGCGTACTACTGCAACTGAAGGCTCGAGGGGCCTGCGGCGTCGTGCCGCAGGCCTCACACCACGGACAGCGGCAGGAGCTTCTTGCCGGTGGGGCCGATCTGGATCTCGGTGCCCATCTGCGGACACACGCCACAATCGAAGCACGGGGTCCAGCGGCAGTCCTCGACCTCGATCGCGCCGTCCTCTTCGAGCGAGTCCTGCCAGTCCTCCCACAGCCAGTCGCGGTCCAGGCCCGAGTCCAGGTGGTCCCACGGCAGTACTTCGGCGTACTCGCGCTCCCGCGTCGTGTACCAGGCGAGGTCGACGGGCTCGTCCGCCAGCGCACGCTCGGTGGACTCGACCCACCGGTCGTACGAGAAGTGTTCGCTCCATCCGTCGAAGCGGCCGCCGTCGCGCCAGACCGCCTCGATCACGCGGCCGACGCGCCGGTCGCCGCGGGACAGCAGGCCTTCGATGATGCCGGGCTTGCCGTCGTGGTACCGGAAACCGATCGCCTTCGCGTAGCCCTTCTCGGACCGGATCGCCGCGCCGAGCTTCGCCAGCCGCGCGTCGGTCTCCTCCGCGCCGAGCTGAGCGGCCCACTGGAACGGGGTGTGCGGCTTCGGCACGAATCCGCCGATCGACACCGTGCACCGGATGTCACGCCGGCCGGACACCTCGCGGCCGGTCTCGATCACGCGCTTCGCGAGCGCGGCGATCGCCAGCACGTCCTCGTCGGTCTCGGTCGGCAGACCGACCATGAAGTACAGCTTCACCTGCCGCCAGCCGTGGCTGTACGCCGCCGAGACCGTGCGGATCAGGTCCTCCTCGGTGACCATCTTGTTGATCACCTTGCGCATCCGGTCCGACCCGCCCTCGGGCGCGAACGTCAGGCCACTGCGCCGGCCGTTGCGGGAGAACTCATTGGCCAGCGTGATGTTGAACGCGTCGACCCTTGTCGAAGGCAACGACAGCGAGACGTTGCTGCCCTCGTACCGGTCCCCCAGGCCCTTCGCGACGTCGGCGATCTCGCTGTGGTCGGCGCTCGACAGACTCAGCAGGCCGACCTCCTCGAACCCGGACTGCTTCAGCCCGTTCTCGACCATGTCGCCGATCGTGGTGATGCTGCGCTCGCGCACCGGCCGGGTGATCATGCCCGCCTGGCAGAACCGGCAGCCCCGGGTGCAGCCGCGGAAGATCTCCACGGAGTACCGCTCGTGCACGGTCTCGGCGAGCGGGACCAGCGGCTTCTTCGGGTACGGCCAGGCGTCCAGGTCCATGACCGTGTGCTTCGCCGTCCGGAACGGTACGCCGTGGCGGTTCGGCGTGACGCGCTGGATCCGGCCGTCCGGCAGGTAGTCGACGGTGAAGAACTTCGGGATGTACACGCCACCGGACTTCGCCAGCCGCATCAGTACCTCGTCGCGGCCGCCCGGGCGGCCCTCGTCCTTCCACTCCCGGATCACCTCGGAGATCGCCAGCACGATCTCCTCACCGTCACCGAGCACCGCGGCGTCGATGAAGTCCGCGATCGGCTCCGGGTTGAACGCGGCGTGCCCGCCGGCCAGCACGATCGGGTCCTCGTCGGTGCGGTCGACGGCGTGCAGCGGGATGCCGGCCAGGTCGAGCGCGGTGAGCATGTTCGTGTACCCGAGCTCGGTCGAGAACGACAGCCCGAACACGTCGAACGCCCGCACCGGCCGGTGCGTGTCCAGCGTGAACTGCGGGATGCCGTTGTCCCGCATCACCTTCTCCATGTCCGGCCAGACGGAGTACGTCCGCTCGGCCAGGATGTGGTCGCGCTCGTTCAGCACCTCGTACAGGATCTGCACGCCCTGGTTCGGCAGCGCGACCTCGTACGCGTCCGGGTACATCAGCGCCCAGCGGACACTGACCGCGTCCCACTCCTTACTGACCGAGTTCAGCTCACCACCGACGTACTGGATCGGCTTCTGCACCCCCGGCAACAGAGCCTCCAGGCGCGGGAACAGCGATTCGACAGTCATAGCCACTTCCAGTCAGCAGGTCAGAGCGCCTACCAGCCTAACCGCGACCCACCGCCAGATCATCATCGCTCCGGCAGCCGAGGCAACACTGGCGCCAGTATGTCGACCATCGCCGCCCGCCGCTCCCAGGTGCAGTCCACCGGTTGCGCACCGCACTGAACCTGTAACAGCGCGCCGATCTCCTGAAACTCGGTGAACACCCCGGACGCCTCCAGAGCACCCCGTCCCCCGAGCAGCCGAAGATGCTCCGGGCCCAGCAGAATCCGCCACGCCGGCCCGCGAACGCTGCTCCTCGGATCACGCCGTACGTCGGAGCGCACTCCGGCGAACGACTCGTACCGCGACTGGCCGTCGCCCAGGTAGAACCGTCGCGCAGCGTCGATCCAGCCCCCGACGACCGGCAAAGTTTCGACCGCCCGAGTGACCAGCTCACCCACGAACAGTCCCGGGACGAACGAGCACATCGGATCGGAGATCTTGACAGTGAGATGGGCGGGCAGGCTGTACAGGCTTTGGTCCGCTGCGAGCTGAGCACCGATCAGCAGACCGCCCCACTGTGCCGCGTCGCCCACCACCTTCCCCTCGAACTTGACCGACGTCAGCTCTCCGGACCTGAGCCGCCTCTGCACCCGATTCCAGGCCTTGTCGTCCGCACCGCTGGTCGCGTGGCGGCCGCGAGCCGATCTGTAGACAAGCGTCAGCATCAGGCCGTACACGGGCACGTCCTGACCCCCCGAACGAACCTGTCCGCCGATCGCTGCGTAACCGTCGGCCACCGGGGTCAGCAGCATGCCGCGGGCCTGTTCGAGCCAGTCCGCGACCTCATCGACCCTGTCCAGAAGGTCCGTACCCATCGCGAGCTCGATCGCCGCGTGCTGCGGTCCGGCGACAGAGTGCCGCCACCATTCCTGCCTGCTGAGGTCGTGGTACCAGGGCACCTCATCGACGCCGTCGGGGTAGTCCGGCGGTACTTCGAGGTTCAGCGGCAACCGGTGCTCGTCTGCCGCACGGCCCTGAACTCCGACGTTCTCGCGTGCCCAGGTGGCGGCGCCCGACAAACTGCCGGCATGACTGGAGGGCACCTCTTGCCACTCCACACCGAGGTGTTCCGAGACCCATGCGCGCTCCGTGTCACGGCCGTAGCTGCCCAGGCTGATGGGCGGATCGAAGGTAACGTGCAACGATCCGTCGAGCGCGACGAAGGACGGCGGCTCACCGAAGGTCTGCAATGAATGCTCCACGACCAACTGGCGCCAGGCCGCGGAACTGTGGTCGATCGGAGCCGCGAACACCCCGGCCATGGTCGGCCCGGCCGGCGCTTCTTGTTCGGTCTCACCGGCCTCGGCCTCACCGAACGGCCTGCCGTCGGCGTCGACCGTGGGATCGAGATCCTGATATTCGGTGGGGCTGTCAGCGGACACGATGCCGAGTGACTCCAGCACCTCGCTGACGCCTTCCTCGGCGAAGGTGTAGCCGCGTTGCAGGATCTCGGTCAGTGCTTCCCTGTCGGCCCTGAGCCCGGTCTCCGCTGCCCATGCCTGGATCAGGTGTGAGGTGTCCTTGGCGCGGCCGGGCAGGGTGGTCTCGAGTTCGAGATGGTCGACAGGTCGCTCTTGGAACGCGGCGAGCGCGGCCTCGCCGTACACCCATCGCCAACTGGTCCTGCCCGCTACGAGGCCGCGGATGTCCGCGACGTCGCTGTCGAAGATGTGCGCGACGACGGCGTGTCCAGGTCCCGCATCCCAGTCGTCACCCCTGGCCAGCGGGAGCTCCCACCAGACCCATCCCGGCGCGGTCTTGCTGTGCCGTGCGTACGCCGCCGGTGGATCCTCCCGCTCGCGTCCGACCATGTACGTCGCCCAACGCCCCACCCTGGCCTCCTTCGCCGATGTGGGTGGGAGCGTAGCGGCACCGTCGGACAGTCCTCAGCCGAGATGGGCTAGCAGCAAGGGATTGATGACGTCGGGGTGGGAGTAGGTGACGAGGTGGGCGGCGTTTTCGATGATTTCGAGGTGGGCGCCGGGGATTTGGGAGGCGAGGGGGACGACGGTTTCGGGTGGGACGGAGGTGTCGGAGTCGGTGGTGATGAGGAGGACCGGGGCGGTGATGTCGGCCAGCTTGGGGAGGAGGTTGGTGGTGCTGAGGGCCTCGCAGCAGGCGGCGTAGCCCTCGGCGGGGCAGTCCAGGAGCATCTGGCGGACCGGGTCGGTGTCCTTGAACTCCGGGAGGAACCAGCGGCCCAGGGTCGCGTCGGTGATGGCTTGGGTGCCTTCGGACCGGACCTGGGCGGCGCGGTCGATCCACGGTTGCGGATTCGCGGCCAGGTTCGACGGCGGGCAGATGGCGACGAGGCGGTGAAGTCGCTCCGGTGCGTTCTGCGCGATCCACAGGCCCACCGCGCCGCCGAGCGAGATCCCGACGTACGACGCCTGCTCGACCTCCAGTGTGTCCAGCAGCTCGACGACGTCGCCGCCGAGGTCGTCGATCGTGTACGGCCCCGGGGGCACGTCCGACCCGCCGTGCCCCCGGTGGTCGAACGCGATCACCCGGAACCGCTGGGCCAGTACGTCGATCTGTGGCGCCCACATCCCCTGATTCGCGCCGAGCGACGAGCCGAGCAGCACTACGGGCGCGTCGGCCGGTCCTGTCTCCACGTAGTTCAGTCGCATGTCCCCACCCTACGAAACCTCGCTCACCCGGTCGCGAGCCCAACATGGCACACCCCTCGGGGACTGGGAACAGGCTATTGCTTGTTCCCAGTCCCCGGCGGCGGTCCTCAGTCGAGCGGCATGATCGTCGTGCGGCGGTGGTGTTCGAAGACGACCGAGCTGCGGATGTCGGCGATTTCCTGGCGTTTCGCGAGGGCGAGGACCAGGTCGCGGAGCGCCTGTGTGTCCTTGACGGCGACATGCGCGAGGAAGTCGGAGCCGCCGGAGACCATGAACATGTCCAGGGTCTGCGGCAGGTCCATCACGTACTGCTGGAACGCGGTGGCGACGGCCATCGCCTGCGGCCGGAGCTTGATCGAGATGATCGCCTGGGTGGACCGGTCGATCGCCTTCAGGTCGACGGCCGCGTGGTACCCGCTGATCACGCCGCGGTCGCGCAGCCCGCGGATCCGTTCCAGGCAGGTCGACGGCGCGATCTTGAGCTCGGCCGCCATGTCCCGGTTGGTGCGGCGGGCGTCGTTCTGCAGCATCCGCAGGAGGGCCGTATCAAGTTCGTCCATGCCGTCCAGTTTCGCAGATCTGCCGAACGATGTTCGGAGTACGCCGAGATCGGCCGTCCATCGGGCTAGCGTGACCGCCGTGCTGACGAACAAGATGGTCGTGATCATCGCGGCCGAAGCCCCGATCGGCGTCGCCCTCAACACCGCCGCTCTGCTCGGAGTCGGTGTGGGGAGACGCCACGACGACACCGTCGGTCCCGATACCGCCGACGCTGCCGGGACCGCCCACACCGGCATGTGCGCGTACCCGATCCCGATCCTCCGCGCGCCCGCTGACACCCTCAGCAGGCTGCGGGCCGAGGCTGCCGCGCGCCCCGACGTCACCATCCACGACATGCACCAGGTCGCCCAGCAGGCCCGCACCTACGACCAGATGTCCACAACGCTGGCCGGCACCAAACCCGAAGACATCGAATACCTGGGCCTGGCCCTCTACGGCCCCCGCCCCACCGTCGACTCCCTCACCGGAGCCCTCCCCCTCTACCGCTAGTCCGGGAGGTGCGGGGCGACGAGTTCGAGCAGGATCGTGTGGGTCTTCTCGTCGGCCGTGGCGATGACTCCTGGGCCGTCGTGCAGCGGACCCCCGCGCAGATCGGTCACGACGCAGCCGGCGGCGCGGCACAACGCGAGGCCGGCGGTGAAGTGGACGCTGTCGCGGAGGTTGCCGTCGGTCACGTACGCCGTACGCCGTCTCGCCGCCACCCACGCGACCGCCAGCGTCGTCGACAGCACGCGCTGACCGAACACGGCCCGCATACCGGGATCCGCGAGCAGCCGCGACCCGAGAAACCCACCGTCCGTGATCGGATCCAGGTTCACGTCCACCAGAAGCGAATCCGCCGACGGCACCAGCGCGAGATCAGACCCGTCACGCCGCACATTCGCCCCTTCGCCATCGGTCCAGAAGATCTCGCCCGACACCGGGTCCGCGATCGCGGCGACGGTCGCCGTACCGCTGACCTGCAGCGCGACGTTGACCGAGAACAGCGGCGTACCCGCGGCGAAGTTGAGCGTCCCGCACAACGGATCGACCATCCAGCGCCGCGACGCATCAGCATCCCCACTGGCGCCGTACTCCTCACCCAGAACCGCATCCCCCGGCCGCGCACCCTGGATCACGTCGAGGATCGCCCGCTCAGCCGCGAGATCGGCGTCCGTCGCGAAGTCCGTCGCCGACTTGTCGTGCCGTGCGACCACGGTCCCGTACTTGCTCCGTACCACAGCGGCCCCAGCCGCAGCCGCCGCGATCGCCACCTCGAGATCAGAACTCATACCGGTCATCCAACACGGCAGAAAGCTTCTCCGGGTCCGCCACCACTCGAAGGGCGGTGATCGCGGTGCCGTCGGACTCCAGCGTCAGCACATGGTGGTTGCCGCGGACAACCACCTTCAGACCGGGCCCGGTGACCAACTCCACCGGGGCAAACGTGACCTCAGGACGCCCGTAGATGTGGCTGAAGAAGGCGGCGACCTTCTCGCGCCCGGTGACAGGTTTGCGGGCGGCCCGCCGGCGGCCGTTCGCGTCGGTCCAGGAGATAACGTCGTCCCGGAGCATCGACTCCAGCCGCGGCAGGTCGCCGTCGCGGGCGGCGGCCACGAAGTCCAGGAGCAGGCGACGCTGTTCGGCGGCGGTCGGCTCGTAGCGTGGCCGGTCGTCGGCCAGCGCGTGCTGGGCCCGGCGATGCAGTTGCCGGCAGTCGTCCGGCGTACGGTCGAGGATCTCGGCGATCTCGTCGTACGGGAGAGTGAACGCGGTCCGCAGTACGTAGACCGCGCGTTGCGGCGGAGTCAGGCGCTCCATCAGGTGCAGGAGCGCCATCGACACCTCGTCGAGGTCGAGCGCGTGCGCCGGAACCGGCTCGGGGAGCCACTCGCCGACATAGCTCTCGCGGCGCGCCTGCCGGGTTCGCAGTACGTCGACGGACAGCCGCGTCACCACCCGGGTGAGGTAGCGACGCGGCTCGGCCACGTCGGAGCGGTCGGCGGCGGACCAGCGGACGTACGCGTCCTGCAGCACGTCCTCGGTGTCGTGCCAACTGCCCAGCATCCGGTACGCGAGCCCGGCGAGCATGCCGCGCGCCGACTCGTACTCGTGCAGGATCAACCGGCCAGTTCCGGCTGTTTCCTCGTCGCGACGTTCAGACGGGTCCACAGGTTGATGGTGCCAATCGCCAGGAGCACGTTCGCGGTCCCCTCCTCGCCGAACTGCGCCAGCGCCGCGTCCCACAAGTCATCCGGTACGCCGGTACGCTCCAGCACCGTCACCGCGTCGGTCAACGCCAGCGCCGCGCGCTCACGGTCGTCGTAGAACGAGGAGTCGTGCCAGGCCGCGAGCCCGAACAGCCGCTGACTGCTCTCGCCGTCCTTCAACGCGTCCGTCGTGTGCATGTTCAGGCAGAACGCGCAGCCGTTGAGCATCGACGCCCTGATCTTGATCAGGTGCAGCAACGTCTGGTCCACCACGCCCTGCACATAGTTCTCCACGCCGAACACGGCTCGGAAGCCGGCCGGCGACACCTTGCTGAAGTTCATTCGCTCGTCCATGCCAACACGACGGCGACGCAGCAGTCCTACGTGACGACGAGGCGTGTGACACCGGTCACGCGGGTTTGAGGACGTGCCGGGCCTTCGTGACGGCCGCTTCGGTGGCGGGGTCGAGTTCGGTGCCCTGGCCGGCGAGGACGCCGACGGAGAGGATCACGTCGTCGACTCCGGTGACGACCGCGGCGTACTCGAGGCCGCGCTTCGGGCCGCTGGTGCCGGTGAGGCGGAACGCGAACGGCTTGGAGCCGTACTGCGGGGCGGTGATCTTCTCGACCTTCATCGACGTACTGCCGGCACCGTCGGTCTTCAGGGCCACCTTGGTGCAGCTGTCGACGGCTTCGGCGTACGCGTCGCGGAGGTCGGCGACCTCGTCCGCGGTACCCATCGAGTCGAGACCGTAGTCGATGTACGGGCCTTCCTGCCCGCCCGTGAACGTCCGGGCCACGCTCGCCTTGGAGCCAGGCGCCTTGGTGGCGTTCAGGTACTTCACCAGCGACTTGCACCGGCTGCTCGACGACGAGAACGGCTTCGCGTCCTCGTCGGCCTCGTCCTTGTCCTCCGCGAAACCGGTCGGCAGGTCCGCGAGCTCGAGGAGCGCCTTGGTCAGCTCGGTGGTCGTCCGGGTGACCGGCGCGGCCGGCGTCGACTCGGTCGCACTGGGCGTCGGTGTGGCGGTCGGCGTGGTCGCCGGTGGACCGGCGGCGGGCTTGTCGTCCGCACCGCCGCAGGCGGCAAGGGACAGCGTCAAGACGGCAGCTAACGCAACGAACCTGGTCATCGGGCCTTCCAGCGGGCTCTGGGCGGGGGCCGAGCAGGGAGCAGCGTACCTGACGGGTCAGTCGGGCGGTCAGTGGCGGTGCGAGCGGAGGTGGATGTTCTGCAGCAGGCCGATCGCCAGCAGGCACGCGAACATCGAGGAACCGCCGTACGAGACGAACGGCAGCGGCAGGCCCGTGACCGGCATGATGCCGAGCGTCATCCCGATGTTCTCGAACGCCTGGAACGCGAACCAGCAGACGATCCCGGTCGCCACCAGCCGCCCGAACGCGTCCCGCGCGTTGACCGCGATCCGCAGCCCGCGGAACAGGATGATCGCGAACAGCACGATGATCGCGCCGGCGCCGATCAGCCCCAGCTCCTCCCCCGCGACCGTGAACACGAAGTCGGTGTGCTGCTCGGGAACGAACGCGTTCTGCGTCTGGCCGCCGTGGAACAGGCCCTGCCCGAACACGCCGCCGTTCCCGATCGCGATCCGCGCCTGGTTCACGTTGTACCCGATGCCCTGCGGGTCCGACGACGGGTGCATGAACGCGGTGAAGCGGGCGATCTGGTACTCCTTCAGCACCTGCAGCTTGATCGCGATCGCCGCCACCAGCACGCCCGCGGTGAGCAGCCCGAGCATCCAGCGTTTCGGTACGCCGGACACCGCGATGATCCCGAACACGATCGACCCGAGCACCATCACGGTCCCGAGGTCCGGCTGCAGCATCACCAGGATCACCGGTATCGCGGCGACCCCGACCGCCTGCGCGACGTCGATGGTCCGGGCGTCCTCGTGACGGTCGGTCTCGCTCTTCTCCGCGATCAGCAGCGCCATGCCGACGATCACCGCGAGCTTGGCGAACTCGCTCGGCTGGATCGACATGAACGGCAGCTGGATCCAGGACCGGGAACCGTTGATCGTCGAGCCGACGCCGGGCACCAGGACCAGGATCAGTCCGACGATCGAGGCGGCGTACAGCAGCGGGGCGAGGATCCGGACCCGGCGGTGGTCGGTGATCGCGGCGCCGACCGCGAGGACCAGGCCGATCGCGAAGTTCAGCGCGTGCCGGAGCAGGAAGGCGTCCGGTTTGCCTTCGGTCAGCGAGGTCCGGTTGTGGGTCGCGGACCAGATCAGCAGCGCCCCGATGAACGACAGCGCGACCACGCCGAACACCAGGATCCAGTCGACGTGCCAGACCGTCGACCGGCGGTCCATCCGCGGCCTGGTCCGGATCGGGGTCAGTAGCGCCATTACTGCTCCGGCTTCTCTTGGCCGGGCGGCGGCGCGGGCTTGATGTTGTACAAGGTCTCGTAGATCTTGCGGACCGCGTCACCGCCGGCACCCGAACCGGTACCGGCCTGGCTGAGCATCATCACCACGGCGTACCGATCGGTGTACGACGCGAGCCACGACGTGGTCTGCTTCCCGTACACCTCGGCCGTACCGGTCTTGGCGCGGACCGGGATCTTGTCGAGCGGGAAGCCCTGGAACTTCCACGCCGCCGTACCGGTCTTGGTGGTGCCCTTCAACGCGGTGTCGATGTACTTCAAGGTGTTCCGCGGCACCGGAAGCTTCGACTTCACGACCGGCTTGATCTCGTGCGGCTTGCCGTTCGCGCCGATCCAGGACTGGACGACGCGCGGCTCGTACAGCGTGCCGCCGTTCGACAGGGCCGAGTAGACGGTCGCGAGCTGCAGCGGCGTGATCGTGGTGTCGCCCTGGCCGATCGCGAAGTTCACCGCGTCACCGGCGCGGTACTTGTACCCGTCGACGCAGAACTCCCGGGCGAACTGCTTCAGGAACGCGGACGTCCCGGCGGGCGGGTTGGCCGCGATCTTGCAGTAGTAGTCCTTCTGCGCGTCGTAGTACGTCTTCTTCCACTTGCGGTCCGCGATCCGGCCGCTCACCTCGCCGGGCAGGTCGACCCCGGTCGGCTTGCCGAGCCCGAACTTCTGCGCCATCTCGACCAGCGGGTCGCGGGTGCTGACGTCGCTGGAGTTGCCGCCCTCCTTGAGCCAGAGCGCGTACGCGATCCGGTAGAAGAACGTGTCGCAGGACAGCGCCAGCGCCTGGTCGAAGCCGATCATCCCGTACGACGCGGACTCGTAGTTCTTGAACCGGCGGTTGCCGACCTCGAAGTACGACGAGCAGTCGAGCCGTGTCTTCGGGCCGTACCCGGCGCTCATCGCGGCCGCCGTGGTGATCGGTTTGAACGTCGACCCGGGCGCCAGCTGGCCCTGCAGCGCGCGGGACACCAGCGGCGTCCCGGACTTGGTCGAGTAGAGCGCGTCCAGCTCACGCTGGGTGATACCGCCGACCCAGACGCCCGGGTCGTACGTCGGGTAGCTGGCCATCGCGACGACCCGTCCGGTCTTGGTGTCCATCACGACCGCGGCGCCGGAGTCGGCGACGTACTTGCGGTGGGTGACCGGGTCGGTCTGCTTCCGCGCGGTCATGATCGCGTTCTTCAGCTGAGCCTCGACGGACGCCTGGATGCGCGCGTCGATCGTGGTCACCAGCGTCGCGCCCGGGACCGGAGCGGTCTGCTTCTTGATCCCGGTCGTGTACCCGACCGCGTCGACGAGCACGTCCTTCTCACCCGGCGTACCGCGCAGGAGCTTGTCGTACGACCGCTCGACACCGGCCCGGCCGACCAGGTCCGAGCGGTGCGGGACCGAGTCCTGCCCGGCCTTGTCCATGTCCTCGAGCTCTTCGGTCGTGATCGGCGACAGGTACCCGAGGATGTGCGCCGCGTTCACCTTGTACGGCGAGGGGTACGCACGCAGCGTCTGCGAGTCGGCGGCGATCCCGGGGAAGTCCTCGCGGCGCTCCATCACCTCGATCGCGACCTGCTCGCTGACATCCTTCGCGACCGGGATCGGCTGGTACGGCGTGCCGTTCCAGCAGGCGGGCGGCTTGGACGCGCCCGGCTCACCGCACAGCATCGTGCGCGCCTTCAGGTCCTTCGGCTTCTGGCCGAGCACCTTCGCGAGGCGGGCGAGCACGACGTTCTGCTGGCTCTCCGGGAGCTTGGCGAGCACCGATCGGTCGACCGTGATCACCACCGAGACCCGGTTGCCGACCAGGGTCCGGCCCTGCGAGTCGACGATCGTGCCGCGCGGGGCCGGGACGAGCACCTGGCGGATGTGCTGCTGGGTGGCCGCCTGACTGTAGTCGGCGCTCGACATCACCTGCATGTACCAGAGGCGGCCGAACAGCGTGCACAGCAACGAGAAGACCAGCACCCCGATCACGAACAGCCGGAGCCGGGCCTTCAGCGGCGCTTCGAAACCGTCCCAGCTCATGGCGTCGGCCCTGGAGGGTTGCTCATGGGGCGACCCGGCGGCGTTCGCGGGCGGGCTGGACGCGGCCCATGATCCACATCACCAGCGGGATCACCACGATCGCACCGACCACGTCGTACCCGGCGGCGATGCCGAGGCGGACGCCGAACTCGCCCCAGTCGACCGACGGGTCGTGCAGCAGCGATCCGGTCGCGCTGTAGATGAAGAACGACACGGCCGTCCCGAGCACGACGGTCAGCGCGACGCCGAGCGGCCCGACCGGGCTGCCGGAGGTCTCGCGGCGGATCAGCCCGGCGATGTACCCGGCGATCGCCAGCGACAACGCCCACCGGCCGGCGGTGTGGTCGGCGGGCGGCACGACGTCGAGCAGCAGACCGCCCATGAAACCGGCGATCGCACCCCACTCAGGCCCGCGGGACAGCGCCAGCGCGATCACCACAATCAGCGTCAGGTCGCACGTCACCCCGGCGACCGCGACATTCGTCAGCACGGATGTCTGCACGGTGACGGCGATCATCAGGAACAGGGCAGCCAACCCGATCCGTAGTGCAATCACATCAGTTCCCCTTCCCTGTGAGTTGTGGGCGCGGCGCCCGGGCGGGTGGCCCGGTGACCACGCCGACCGTGTCGATCCGGGTCGGATCGACGTACGGCTTGACGGTCGCGGTGGACCCGAGCGACCCTTCGTTCGCCGTCACCGAGGTGACGACGCCGATCGGGACACCCGGCACGTACGGCGCGTTGCCGCTGGAGCCCCAGGTGACGATCCGGTCGCCGACCTTCGGCCGTGCCTTCGGGTCGATCAGCTTGTAGTCGAGGGTGCCGCCGACCTCGCCGCGTCCGGAGACGAAACCGAGCGCCATCGACGCGTTCAGCCGGCCGCCGACGGTCGAGTTCCGGTCGCCGATCAGCAGCACGGTCGCGGTCCCCTGGGTGGTCCGCACCACCCGGCCGACCAGACCGGTCCCGTTCAGCACGGTCATGTCGGTGTGCACGCCGTCCGCCGTCCCGGCGTCGATCGTGACCGTGTGGCTGAACGTCTGCGCACTGCCGATCCCGATCACCCGGGCCGGCGTCATCGTGTACGCCGGCGCGACCTTGAGCAGCTTGTCCAACTCCTGCGCCCGGTTGCGGGCGTAGTCGGAGGTGGTCAGCTCCCGGGTCAGGTCCTCGTTGTCCTTCTTCAGTTTTTCGTTCTCTGCTTTCAACCTATCCATTTCCGCGAATCTGTCGCGGAGGTTGTCCACAGGCTGCCGGGCCGAGGTCGCGGTGGACTCCAGCGGGCCGAAAACGCCGGCCGCGGCCTCCCGCAACGGCTCGACCGGCGAACCGGCCGACCGGCGGGCGTCGAGCACGATGAGCGTGAAACAGGCCAGGACCACCAGCAACAGCACGGTACGGCGGCGGCGCACGTCACGCGACGTACCGGCCGACCGCAGCGGAGCCTCCCCCGCCGACCGGAACGCGCTCCGGGGCGCGGTGCTCCGGGACGACGTACTGCGAGACGGGCTACCGAGGTCTTTGAGCATCGCCTGCTACCTCAGCGCCGGTTGTCGGTGACCAGGATGCGGTTGAGGGTCTCGATGTTGTCGACACACTTGCCGGCGCCCAGGACGACCGCGTCCAGCGGGTTCTCGGCGACGTGGATCGGGATGCCGGTCTCGTGCCGCAACCGCTCGTCCATCCCCTTCAGCAGCGCGCCGCCGCCGGTCAGCACGATGCCGCGGTCGACGATGTCGCCGGCCAGCTCCGGCGGGGTCTTGTCCAGGGTGGCCTTGACCGCGTCGACGATCGCGGTGATCGGCTCCTCGATCGCCTGCCGCATGTCCGCCGACGACACCTTCACGGTCCGCGGCAGGCCGGAGACCATGTCCCGGCCGCGGATCTCGCTGTCCGGGCCGTCGGTGGTCGGGAACGCCGACCCGATCGTCATCTTGATCTGCTCCGAGGTGGCCTCGCCGAGCAGCAGCGAGAACTCCTTCTTGCAGTAGTTCACGATCGCCTTGTCGATGGCGTCGCCGGCCACCCGGATCGACTGGCTGGTGACGATGCCGCCGAACGAGATGACCGCGACCTCCGTCGTACCGCCGCCGATGTCGACGACCATGTTGCCGGTGGCGTCGCGGACCTCGAGGTTCGAGCCGAGCGCGGCGGCCATCGGCTCCTCGATGATGTACACCTTGCGGGCGCCGGCCATGTACCCGGCGTCGCGGACCGCGCGCTGCTCGACCGCGGTGATCCCGGACGGGACGCAGACCACGATCCGCGGCTTCGCGAAGTACCGCCTGCGGTGCACGCGCTGGATGAAGTACCGCAGCATCTGCTCGGCGGCGTCGAAGTCGGCGATCACACCGTCCTTGAGCGGCCGGATCGCGGTGATGTTGCCGGGCGTCCGGCCGATCATCTTCTTCGCCTCGTGCCCGAACGCGACCGCCTCGCGCGGCTCGTCGGTCCGGGTCGCCACCACCGACGGCTCGTTCAGCACGACACCCCGGCCGCGCACGTAGACCAGCGTGTTCGCCGTCCCGAGATCGACCGCCATGTCGCGGCCCAGCATGCTGTTCGCCACCGCGGCACCTCCCAATCGACCCCAACTCAGGCTAAGCGCCGCCCGCGCACAGCCCGTGGACCGACACGACCCGTCCGCCCAGAACAGATCGTACCGGTCCACGCTCTGACAGTGATCAGCGGCTGAACGGCGTCACTACTGGCCTCCCGTCCATTCCTGAATGTTGACGATGAACCCGAGCCCCAGCTGGGTGTAGTTCCACGGCGACGCCAGCCGGGTCCGGTCGACGAAGTTGAACCCGGCCTCCTCAGGCAATCTCAGGAACTTCAGGAATCCGAGCATCCCTGCACCAGTAACGAGCTGGGTGCAGCTCATCGCTTGACCAGGGCCTTCGGTCCCGCACCCGATCCCGTCCTTCACCATTGCCGTCATACCGGCGATCGTCGCGAGCGGCCACAGCGGCGGGATGAGCGCCAAGACACCCGAGATGGTGCCGATGTGGTCCCAGACCCATTTGCCGACGATGAGTGAAGCGTTCGAGTGCGGGCCGCTCGTACTGAGGATCAGACGTTGCGCGGCCGCGATCTGGCGGTCGTTGCAGGACATCAGGGTCGCACCGGAGGAGTCCGGGTTGCAGGCGTTCTCGAGGGCGTAGCGGCTGCCGTCCTCGCGGTAGTACCAGATGTCGGACGGGTCGTTCCACAGGTCCTTGTCCTTGATCGCCGCCCGGCGGTCGACCATCGATGGCTTCGGCTTCGGCTTCGGCTTCTTGTACTTCGGCGCCCGCGAGTAGCCGCAGTTGCCGAACATCGAGCTGTACTGCCCGGCCCAGCTCTTGGTGCAGTAGTCGCCGTAGCCGCGGGAGGTGGACCGACGGGACCCGCCCGGTTTGTAGACACCGGCGTCGACGGATTTGCCGCCGTCTCCCTCGAAGTACTTCAGGCCGTCGGGGTCGCTGAAGGTGGCTGGGCTGTTGTTGGCGTAGGCGTAGGCGTTGAGTTGTTGGGGGTCGTCCGGGTCGATGACGGGGTCTACCGACAGGAAGCGGCCCAGGGTTGGGTCGTACTCGCGGGCTCCTAGTCTGGTCAGGCCGGTGGTCGCGGTTGGGGTGCCGCCTACGAAGCCTCGGGTGCCTCCGGGCCAGGTCATGGCGGTGCCGCGGGGGGCGCCGAAGGGGTCGAACAGGCGGCTGGTGATGGCCAGGGTGGTGGCGTTCAGTGCCGTCTGGTTGGTTCCGAAGCGGTCAGGGATCGTCCACGTCAGGCCTCCGGCGGTGCGGACGCCGATGCCGTCGTAGTAGCGGGTGCCCTTCAGGACGCCGTTCGTGACTGTCAGCTCCCCGTTGCCGACGAACAGCGTGCTGGATCCCGCGTCGCGGCGGATCAGTACCTTGCCGTCCGCGTCGTACACATAGTTGCTGCTGCCGACCGACGCCAACTGTCCCTCGTCGTCCCAGACGAGCGGCTGCGGCTGACCGTCCGGTCCGGTCCGGCTGGTCGTATTGCCGGCGGCGTCGTACTCGTACGCCGCCACGGTCGATCCGGTCGTGACGGAGCGGACCGCGTGCGGCAAGTCGCCGCCTGGCTGGCCGTACGCGTAGGTGCTCACCTTGTCCGCCGTACCGCCGAGACCCTTCACGGTCGCCGCCGTGCGGTTCCCGGTGAGGTCGTAGGTGTACTCCTGCCAGTACGGCGCCGGCCCGCCGATCCGACTCGCATCCGGAGCGGCGGCACACGCATCGGTCGCCGTCCAGGCAGCCGTCGTACGGCGTAGGTGGTCGTAGCGGAAGCACTGCGTGTCCAGCGAGCGGCCCTGCACCTGGTCGGTGACACGAGTGACGTTGCCGGTCGGGTCGTACTTGTAGGTCTGGTCCGCGGCCATCACGTTGCCCGCGGAGTCACGATGCGTCTTGACCTCCTCGAGCCGCCCGGTGCCCTGGTCGTAGAAGTTCGTTCGCCAGAGCGTCCGGTCCGTCGGCCCGAGGACGAGCTGCGCCACCTCGGCCAGCCCGGTGTACTTCGTGTCGTTCACGTACGGCGTCGCGCCGGTCATCTTCTTCTGCAGCCCGAGATCGTCGTACGAGTAGTTGAGCGTCTCCACGTCGACGTCACCGAGCTTGGGCAGCTTGGTCGACCAGACGCTGCCGTTGTCGGCGTACTCCTGCGTCGTGGTGTAGGTGTTCGCCAGCACGCCCTCCACGGCAGGGATGACGACCTGTTCGCCCTGTGCACGTCCGGCCTCGTCATAGCTGGTCACCGCTCGCACATAGGCGTTCGCACCGACGTACCGGGTCGAGGACGTCAGCTGCCCCTTCGAGAGCGTGTCGTAGACAGACTTGGTCAGCAGCGGGCCTGCTGCCGACCCGCTGCGCGTCTCCACCTTGCGCCCGAGAAGGTCGTAGGTGGTCACGACGACCTTGCCACGTGCGTCCGTAGCGCTGACGAGCTGATCGGCGTGGTCGTACGTCATGGTCGCGACACCCTTGTCCGGGTCGTCCGCCTTCACCTTCCGGCCGAGTACGTCATATTCGTAGCGCCAGACGTTGCCCGCGGAGTCTTTCAGCGACGCCAGCTCGCCACGCTTCGTGTAGGTATAGCTGGTGGTCTCGGCCGTGCTCTCCGTGGTCCTGCCCTGATACTGCAACCTGGCCGTGGTCCGGCCGCGGGCATCGCTGACCGTGGTGGTCAGCGTGCCGCCGTCGGGCGGCAGCACGGTGACCCGGTCACCGCCGTACGTCGTTCTGGTGCGCCACTTCTCCGTCCCGAACTCGACATGTGCCTCCGCGGTCACTCGCTCCGCTCCGTCGTAGCCGATCGCCGTCGCGTTCGGGACCTCACCGTGCACCAGGGAAGCCAAAGCTGTGCCAGGGGCGGCGTCGGGGTCGTAGTACGGCGCTCGCTTGAAGTACACCAGGCCGCGGCTGTTCGTGTACTCGTCGGTGAGGATCCGGCCGCCGAGCGGGCTGGGCGACTGCGTCTGCCGCAGCCGCAGGAATCCGTCCAGCAACTGGTACGACGCAACCTGGGTGCCGTTGGCGGTCAGGGTGAGCGTCTTCACCCAGTTCGGTCCGCCGGAGTTGCGGACGCCGTACGCGAACTGAAGGTGCGGTGTCTCCAGGTTCGCCTCCGTACGGCCGGGTTTCCAGACAGCGGTGAGACGTCCCAGCGCGTCGTACTTCAGCGTCGTGATCCGGCCGTCGGGATCCGTTTGCTTGACCGGTTGTCCCAGCCGCGGGTCGATGGTCTGGGTGCTGACATGGCCCAGCGCGTTCGTAGTCGTCACCGAGGTGTTCACGCCGTTGGTGTCGCCGTACGCAACCGTGGTCGGCCGGCCCAGAGCGTCCTTGGTCTCCAGCGGACGGCCGAAGGCGTCATAGGTGGTCGTGCTCCTGGTCAGGTACGCCGGAGTCGCACCGCTGTACGACTCGGCCTGCTCGACGCGGCTCGGGTTGCCGTACTGCGGGACCGTGTCGACGGCTCCCCCGTCGTACGACGTCCTGACGTCCTCGACGGCGTCCGCCGGGTACGACGGTGTGGCGCCACAGGTCACGCCGACGGTCCGGACGCGCGAGGCGAGGTCCATCAGCCACTTCGCGGTGTTCCGGTTGTACGTCGTCGTCGTACAGCGGTCGTCGGTGGCCACTGCGGTGTCGCCCCGGTCGTCGACCTCGGTCTCGTTGCCGTAGGCGTCGTAGGTGGTCCGCACCTCGGTAGTACGGGCGCCGCCCGCTGCCAGCGCCGTCCGGCCGACGGTCCGGGTCTGTTCGACCTGATAGGACTCGTACGGCGCCTGTACGGCGGTCCGGCGGGACCACGGGTCGTTGATCGCTCCGCCGACCTCCGGGCCACCGACGTCGTTGTAGGTGATCTCCTCGCGGACCAGCCCGGCGTACTGCTTCGAGTCCGTCAGGACGGTGCCGGTGCTGTCCTTGATACCGACGGTCTTGCTCCCGCCGGCTGCGGTCCGGTCGCCGTTCATGCCGCGGAAGTACTGGTAACGGGTCGCCGACTGGGGACTGTTCGGCTCCTGGGCCTTGTCACCACGGACGACCAGCACCTTCTCGTACCCGCGCCAGTCGGTCCAGCTGCGGTACTTCGGATCCGAGAGCGGGTTCTGGTCGTACGCCCAGGCTGGAGTGCCCTCATAGGTGTACTTGGTCCGTCCGGCGAAGTTGCCCGTGAGCAGGTCGTCCTCCGTGACCTCGCTGACGACGTACTTGTGGAACCAGTCGTTGCGGGGCTCCACCTCGGGTTCCATCAGCCACCGGACCGGGAAGCAGCGCTTGCCGTTGCTGTCCGGTGCCGGCAGTGCGCCGGGTGCGCAGTCCTTCCCGGCGTACGCGACGTTGATGCGGCCGCCGGACTCGCTGGTGACGGTGATGAGGCGAGGCCGATTGAGCGCCGGCAGACCGTCGGTGAGCGAGTCGACGCGGTTGGGCTTCATCTCGTAGTCGAACTTCACCGGCGGTAGACCGACGTACGTGTCGGTGGCAAGGCCGGTGCGGGTGATCGAGTCGAGCCACAGCGGCGCGGAGGTGCCGTCGCCCGGCGGCGGGTAGCTGTGGGCGAGGTTCCACTGGTTGACGTGCGCGTAGTTGACGCCGCCGGCCGAGACCTGCGTGTTGATCTTGGACAGCCGCTTGGTCGTCCAGAACGTCGGTGACAGCTCGTCCTTGCAGTCCGCGGCAGCGCATTCGAGGGTCCAAGGCACGTCTGGCCAGGACTTGGTGTCGTGCACGGCGCAGTTCTGGTTCGGAGCGCAGCGGTCGGCAGTGGTGAGTACGACTCGGGCCGGGGCTGTCGCGTAGGCGTTCCCGGCGCGCAGGCCGTACTCGATCCGCTTGAGCGAGCCTGCCCGCGTGTACGTCGCCACGGACGCGCCGAGGTTCTGGCCGTACTTGCCGGTCTCGACGTCGTAGTAGTAGCTCATCGCGTTGTCGTTGCGGTCGACGACGAAGTCCAGGTTCCAGCGATACGCCTGCTGGCAAGAGCTGCTCGCGAACGTCGCCTGATGGCAGGGCTCCCCGGCGTCGTTGCCGTAGACCGGCACCGTCCAGGTCGAATTCGTGGTCGCGCGACCACTCGCCCAGCCCGGCAGCCTGGTCAGGCCGAAGTAGTACTGCGTTCCGTCGGGGGTGGTGATCCGCCAGTACTCGCCGTCGTCGTCACCGTTGATCCCGCCGGTCCGCAGCAGATGCTCGACCTTCGTCCCGTCGTCGTTCTCCGGGTGCCAGACGCCGTCCTGCAGAACGAGGCGCCCGGACCGCTGGCCCAGCGACAGCACCGCGTTCTCGGTCTCCCAGCACAGGTCACCCGTCTTGGTCTTGCCGTTGTTGCCGTCGAGGTCGTCCGCGCAGCCCTTGTAGGAGCGCTCGATGAACCCCCCGCCGAGGTCCCAGCCCTCACCGACCCAGGACGGCTGGTTGTTGGTGGCAACGGTTCGCCCGTCCACGGACTGCGACGAGTACGCCGCCTCGAGGTCCGGCACGAGTCCACCCGGCACCTGCGGCACCTGGAACGGGTAGGACCAGCTGAAGCCACCGCTCGCCGTGGACACTTGCCACTGACCGGACGGTGCGAGGGAGGTCGCCTTGTACGTGCCTGCCGAGCCGCTCGCGTCAGCGGCTACGGTGAAGGCCGAGGTCACACCGCTGACCGGTACGTCGGCGTACAACCGTGCGCTGTCCGTGTCGTTGCCCTGAGCCCCGACCGGGCGGCCGTCCGTACCCAAGACGCGCAACCGGGAGGCCCAGTCACCCCCGAACGAGTCACGGAACGTCGAGTAGTCGAGGAAGACGCGCACGGTGCCCGGAGCCTTCGCTCCGTCGGTGCGGCGTACCCGGAACGTCAGCTGGTCCTTGACGCCGCTGCCGGCGTCGAGCTTCACCTCCACCGTGGCCGGAGAGGTCCGGCCCGAGCGCGCCACGCTGATCGGGAGTCCGCTCGTCTTGGCGGACGCACCGACGGTGAGCTGCGCGACCCCGTCCTTCGGCCAGTCCGTCCGCGCGGCTGGAGCCGGCGGGCGGGGCTTCTCGGGCACTGGCGCCGGTACGAAGTCCTTCGTCGCCACGGTCGGCGTCGGCGGCAGCGCCGGGCTCCCCGGTTTCGGCGCCCTGGCCTCCGGTCGGGCGGCCGCCGCGGGCACGGCCAGGGACAATGCCAGGAGTCCTGCTGTGGCTGCGGTCCAACTGCTCCGCCATCGAGCAAATGATCGTTTCGTCATCACTGTGTCCTTCAACGTCAGAGAGAGGCGGCGACGTAGCCGACCGAGCGGACCAAGGTGTGCTGATCGCCCTCACACCCGGCATCACGGGAGTCGAAGAGTTCGCCCCAGGAGGCACGGCACCGGAACACTTCGGCGCGACCGGGCGCGGCGTCGGTCCAGCCGTAGCCGGAGACGGCGACAACCGTCTTGCCCTCGCAGCCGGGATCGGTCGAGGTGAAGCTGTCCGATCCGTCGCGGCACAGCATCCACGGCGTCGTGCCGGTCAGCTGCCGCATGGCGAGGTACCCCAGTGAGAATTCGGCGCGCTGGGTCGCCGCCTGCTTCGCCGTACTGCTGATGTGGTCGTAGGGATGGTTCGTGGCATTCGTACGGACCAGTGCGAAGTACGGCCGGACGTAGCCGAGCCGGAACTCCGCCGTTGCGCCCGCGACCCCGTCGCAGTTCTCGTCGTTGGAGGCGAAGTGAGCAACCATGGAGATGTAGCAGCGGTAGACCGGGACCGTCTCCACACCGGCCGGCGGACTGTTCCAGAACTGCCCGACACTGCCCAGCACGGTGTGCCCCGCACAGGTCGCGTCCAGGAAGTAGTCCGTCGCACCGTTGCGGCAGGCGTAGATCGTGGTGGTATTCGCAGAGCCGGCCGGCGCCGGGACGCCCAGCGACTTCTGGAAGTGTGAGCTCTGCGGGACCGGTCCGTTGGTGACCATGCGGAACCCGTTGGTGTCCATGAAGTACGACAACTGCCCGGAGTACGCCGTCCGCCGGGTGGTCACAGGGTGGGCCAGTTCGTCCTGAACCTGCCCCTCGGTCCGCACCCCTGACCACACGTGGACATCGTCAATCTCTCCGGCGAACGGGGTCGCCACCTGCCCTGCCTTGCGAGCTGCGCCGACCTGGAAAGCACCGACCGCGTTCCATTTCGCCTGTGCGGCGACGTATCCACCCACCTGGCGGCCGTCGACGTACAGCCGGATCTGACCGGTCGCCTGGTCGTAGAGGCCGGTGAGCAAGGTCCACTCGCCCACAGTCGGAGCACTGCTGTCGGTGACGGTGACAGGCAGATCGGTGGCGCTGTCGGCCTGCGAAAGACCGAAGAACCAACGCCGCTTCGGGCCGTCGTACCCGAGCTGGAAGCCGCTCGACTGCTGACCGTCCTGGCTCAGGACCGTCCGGCTGACGTCGTCGACCGCGTCGAGCTTGACACGGGCGCTGACGGTGAAGCTGCTGTCGGTCCGGACGACAGCCGCCGGTCCGGTGATCCCGCCCGACCCGTCGAGTCGCACCGCTCCCGTGCCAACGGCACCCGCCGTACGGGTCACACCTACCGCGGCCGTTCCCAGGCGGTAATTGCCCGAGACATCCGAGATCTGCGCTCCGGCGGATTCGTCGAGCGGCCAGAACACCTGCTCCGCCGCCGGTTTCCCGGCCAGGTCGTCGATCTCCGCGGTCGTGAGCACCCGGTCGAAGACCTGCACGTCGTCCAGCGAGCCGAGCCAGTTGTCGGCACCGGTCGCCTGGTACTGCGCCCTGCCCAGCTGGGTCGCACCGGCCGCACGCCAGGGAGTCGAGTGACTCGCCGTGGTGCCCTGGACACCGTCGACGTACAGCGTGACCTGTTTGGTGGAGTCGTCGAAGACTCCGGCCAAGTGGGTCCAGCGGCCAGGAACGGCCGGGCCCACCGACGCCGCGACGTGACGCGCCGCGGCGTCGGCGTCGCTGGCCGGCATCATGAAGTTCCACTTCTTGGTGTTCGGGTTGTACTGCAGGAAGAACCCGCTCAGCCGGGAGCCGTTCTGGCTCACCGCGGTTCGGTAGACCGTCCCGGCCTGGTCCAGCTTCACCCAGGCCGACACCGTGAACGACTTGCCCGTGTCGACGGCCGGCGTACCGGAAGCGGTGACGTACGCGGACTGGGAGCCGTTCAGCCACAGGGCATCGCCGTTCCGGCCGCCCTTCCACTGTGCCGCCGGTGCCGCCGGCCGGACACCGTCACGGTGACCCGCCGCGTCGTCCACGACAGCCGTGTCCACGCCCTCCCCGTTCAGCCGCCAGGCCGCGGTCGGAGAGCCGCCGTTCTTGACGAAGAACTCGTAGACCGTTGCCGCGGCCGAGACGTTGCCCGCCCGGTCGACCGCACGAACGCTGAGGAACTGCGGTCCGTAGTCCGGCGGTGTCACCAGCGCGTGGGCTACGCCGTCACTGCCGACCGTGGCGTAGCGGTTCTCGAAGGCACCCAGCAGTGAGTACCGGAAGCCCGCCACGTCGGTGTCGGTCAGTCCCGCCGTGAAGGTGAATCCACCGGTGAACCCGACTCCCCCGGACCTCGGACACGAGGCTGCGGTGCACTCGAGGTAGGTGTCCGAATGCACGGCCGGAGCCTCTTGCGGTGCGACCTTGTCGATCGTCAGGTCGCAGTACCCGCTCCATCCGGAACCGTCCACGTCGTCCGATGCGAACGCGCGGAACGACAGCCGGCTCCCGTGGGCGGCGTTCGCCGCGGGCACACCGGCCTTGAAGGTGGTTCCCGAGGCGAACAACCCGGTGGTCGCGCCGCCGATCCGGTTGTGCGCGCGGTCGGCCCACTCGAACACGGCGCGGATCAGCTGCGGGTCGTCCTCGGTCGCCTTCACGGACAGCACCGGACCGCGTGTCTGATCCTCCTCTTCGCCGCTGACGGCCGGGTTCACGAAGATCTCCTGGCCGCGGCAGAGTTGGCCCTCGACGGCCAGGTCGGTGGGAACGCCCGGCCGGGTGTTGTACGTGACCGACAACGTAGGCCTCGTCCCGAACTTCTTCCACGCGTACTGGTCGGCCTCGTTGGTCGCGGACAGCGCGATCGTCGCCCAGCCGCTGTGCAGGCTGAGTCCGTCGTTCACCGCCCGCACCGCCGACCAGCCGAGCCAGATGTCCTTGCACTGCGGCGGCATCACGTCACCGAGACTGGTGGCGATCCCTGGCCGGTTGTTCCAGTTGGTACCTGTGCCGACCGGCGCGGTGCTGGAGGCCCGGACCGTGCGCGGACGGGAGCAGTCAGGCACGTGGTCGAGGAACGCGTTGAAGCTCGCGCTCTTGATCAGCTTCCGGCCGCCCAACAGATCGCGTACGTCGAACCTGAAGTACGACCGTGCCACACCGATGCCGTAGCACTCGTTGTTCGCGTCGTAACAGTCGCCGACCTTGGCGACACCGTCACCGTCGCCACCCCAGTACTCGTCCTCCGGGTGGCCGGAGAACACCATCGCCCAGCCGTACAGCGGTCCGGTCGTGTCGGGGTCCAGATAGACCGGGTACGTCGTACTGCGGCTGGTCAGCAGGTTCTGGTCCGGGCTGATCGAGAGCGTCGTACCGGAGAGCTTGGATGTTCCGACGGCGCGCTTGCCCGCGGCGTCCCACATCAGCGGCGCGCCCGCGGTGTAGACGAGTCTGCCGGTGCTGTCGTACGCGCCGAAGCTCCCGGCCTTTGTGTCACGGACAGACAGTCCGTCGGCACTGACGCCGAGGCGGAGTGTGCTCAACTGCTTCGCAGCGGCGGCGTTGTGGATGACGAAGACCTTGGAGAAGCCCTGGGCCTTGGCGGTCAGGCGCAAGTCGACGCCGGGAAGGACATCCCGGTACGTCGCGGTGCTGCCGTCCAGGGTCGGCCTGGGCAGCGCCTTCGGCCAGCTGTACGACAGCTGCGTCCCGTCGGCGCCGAGGCGGACGAGTGGCCCGTTGCCGCCCCCGGAGAAGGACGTCGGGATGCTGGTTGCGCGCGGGCCGACGGTGCCGTCGGTACGGCGTTCGAGCGTCGTGTCGACCGGGGTCCAGCCGGCACCACGCCGTACCCGAACGGGCTCGGTATGGAACGTCTCGGTGAAAGTCCCGTCGGGATTGGCCACCACATCGCTCGTGGCGGTCTGCGCCGACGGCACCGGCACGGGCTTGCCGGACTGACGCGCCAGGTCAGGGGCGGTGGGCGGTCGGGCGGTAGTACCGGCGTCGGCCGGCACTGCGGGAAGCAGCAGAGCGATCGCACTGACAAACAGCGCAGCGGACCGGCGAAGGGCATGCGGCGATGACAAGGGGTCCCCTCCCTGAGCACATGGGGTGAGAGATCACCCCGCCCAGAGGATGTGGGACCGCGCTTTCAGTTTCCTTTCACAGCCGCACGGCCTCGAGATCGTCGACGGTGCCGGACATGATTGTGCGGACGTTCGCGGTGAGGTGCTCGAGCGGCCAGTTCCACCAGGCGAGCTCGAGCAGCCGGTCCACCTCCGCGTCGGCGTACCGGCGGCGGATGAGCTTGGCCGGGTTGCCGCCGGCGATGCCGTAGTCCGGGATGTCGCCGGTGACGACCGAGCCGGACGCGACGATCGCGCCGTGACCGATCCGTACGCCGGGCATCACGAGCGTCTGGTATCCGAGCCAGACGTCGTGCCCGATCACGGTGTCACCGCGTCCGGGCAGGCCCGTGATCAGGTCGAAGTGCTCGGCCCAGGAGCCGCCCATGATCGGGAACGGGTACGTCGACGGGCCGTCCATGCGGTGGTTGGCGCCGTTCATGACGAACTTCACGCCTTCACCCAGCGCGCAGAACTTCCCGATCACCAGCTTCTCCGGGCCGTAGTGGTACAGCACGTTGCGGGTCTCGAACGCCGTCGGGTCGTCCGGGTCGTCGTAGTACGAGAACTCCCCGACCTCGATCAGCGGCGACTTCACCAGCGGCTTGAGCAGCACGACCCGCTGCTGCTCAGGCATCGGATGCAGGACCGTGGGGTCGGGGAGCATCGACGGGTTCACGGCAGGTCGGGGAACCAGATCTTGATTTCGCGGGTGGCGGATTCTTCGGAGTCGGAGCCGTGGACGAGGTTTTCGCGGTTGGAGAGGGAGAGGTCGCCGCGGATGGTGCCGGGGGCGGCCTTGCGGCCGTCGGTGGCGCCGTTCAGGGCGCGGACGACCTCGATCGCCTCGTCGCCCTCGAGGACCAGCGCGACCATCGGGCCGCTGGTGACGAAGTCCCGCAGCGGCGGGTAGAAGGCCTTCTCGACGTGCTCGGCGTAGTGCTGGTCGGCCAGCTCACCGTCGATCGTGCGCAGGTCCATGGCGACGATCCGGAGCCCCTTGGCCTCGAACCGGCCCAGCACCTCACCGACCAGGCCACGGCGGACCGTGTCGGGCTTGAGCAGGACCAGGGTGCGCTGCGACATCTGTCAACTCTCTCTCGAAATAGCCGGGGCGGATGAGCCTAACCGGTCTGTGCCTGGTGTGCCTTCTTGGCGTGTTCGATGCGGCGGCCGAGGACGATGGCGGCGACCCAGAAGGCGGCGAAGAAGACGCCGAGGACGAACATCACCGGGACGACGAAGCCGAGTCCGACCGCGCCGACCTGGACCAGCGAACCGAGGACGTACCCGGCCTGGAACCGGAGCAGGCCCGCCGCGAGCAACGCGAGTACGAAGAGCCCGAGACAGACCGGAATCGCGACCGCGGGACGGATGTCCGCGACCGAGATCATCACCGGTGTGACGAGGGCGAGCACGACCGACTCGAACGCGAGCACGATCGACGCGAGCGACCTCACTGCTCGCCCTTGCCCTTGCGGACCAGCAGCGCCCGCGCCTCGCCGGCGGTGATGACCGAGCCGGTGACCAGTACGCCGCCGCTCCCGAGCGCGACCGCGTCCTCCTCGGCGAGCCGGATCGCGTCGTCGATCGCGTCGATCAGGTGCGGGCGGACCAGGACGCGCTCCTCGCCGAACACCTCGGCGGCCAGCTGCCCCAGCTCCTCGGCCGGCATCGACCGCTCGACGAAGCTGTTCCGGGTGCAGACGACCGTTTCCATGATCGGTTCGTACGCCTCGAGGACGCCGTACACGTCCTTGTCCTTCATACAGCCCAGTACGCCGATCAGCGGCTGGAACTGGAACGCCTCCGACACCGCGGCCGCGGTCGCCTCCGCGCCGTGCGGGTTGTGCGCGGCGTCGACGACGATCGTCGGGCTGTTCCGGACGACCTCGAGCCGGCCGGGGCTGGTGACCTGCTCGAACCCGGCCTGCAGCAGTTCGGTGGTGACCCGGCCCTCGGTCTCCGGACTGGCGCCGAGCAGGGCCTCCACCGCGGCGACGGCGGTGGCCGCGTTGTGCGCCTGGTACTCACCGTGCAGCGGGAGGAACAGATCGTCGTACTCGCCGCCGAGGCCCTTGAGCGAGACGACCTGGCCGCCGACCGCGAGCGCCCGGCTGACGACGCCGAACTCGATCCCCTCGCGGGCGACCTGCGCGCCCACCTCGGCAGCCTTGCGGAGCAGGACCTCGAAGACCTCCAGGCTCTGCTGCGCCATCACCGTCGTACCGCCGGGCTTGATGATGCCGGACTTCTCGCCCGCGATGGTGACCGGATCCGCACCCAGCAGGTGCGCGTGGTCGACCGCGACCGGGGTGATCACCGACACCGCACCGTCGGCGACGTTGGTGGAGTCCCAGCTGCCGCCGAGGCCGACCTCGATCACCGCGACGTCGACCGGGGCGTCCGCGAACACGGCGTACGCCATCGCGGTCATCACCTCGAAGAACGTCAGCGGGTGCTCCTGCTCGGCGTCGACGACGTCGAGGTACGGCGCGATCTCCTCGTACGCGCCGACGAAGCGCTCCTCGCTGATCGGCTCGCCGTCGAGCGTGATCCGCTCCCGGACCGACTCCAGGTGCGGGCTGGTGAACCGGCCGGTCCGCAGCCCGGTCTCGCGCAGCAGGGTGTCGATCATCCGTGCCGTGGACGTCTTGCCGTTGGTCCCGGTCAGGTGCACCACCGGGTAGGCCTTCTGCGGGTCGCCGAGCAGCTCGACGAGTCGCCGCACGCGCTCCAGGGTGGGCTCGATCTTGTGCTCCGGCCAGCGCTGCTGGAGCCGTGCCGATACCTCGGCGAAGGAAAGGTCGCTCATCAGAAAGCCAAGTCTAGGAGGGGTCTGTGGATAACCGGTCGGAGCACCCCTTGACAACCACTAACATTGTGCGCATGAGCCAGACGTCCCGTGTTCCAGACAAGCCCAGCCTCGACGGTCTCGAGGAGAAGTGGGCTGCCGTATGGAAGGAGCAGCAGACCTACGCCTTCGACCGCACCGCCGAGCGTGCCGATGTCTACTCCATCGACACGCCGCCGCCGACGGTCTCCGGGTCGCTGCACGTCGGGCACATCTTCAGTTACACCCACACCGACCTGGTCGCGCGGTACCAGCGGATGCGCGGCAAGAAGGTCTTCTACCCGATCGGCTGGGACGACAACGGCCTGCCCACCGAGCGCCGCGTCCAGAACTACTACGGCGTCAAGTGCGACCCCTCGCTGCCCTACGACCCGGACTTCACCCCGCCGGCCAAGCCGGACCCGAAGAAGCAGGTCCCGATCTCCCGGCAGAACTTCGTCGACCTGTGCGGTGAGCTCACGCACATCGACGAGCAGGCGTTCGAGGCGATGTGGCGCCAGGTCGGCCTGAGCGTCGACTGGTCGTACCTCTACACCACGATCTCCGAGGACTCCCGGCGTACGTCGCAGCGCGCGTTCCTGCGCAACTTCGCCCGCGGCGAGGCGTACCTGGCCGAGGCGCCGACGATGTGGGACGTCACGTTCCAGACCGCGGTGGCGCAGGCCGAGATGGAACCCCGGTCGTACGCGGGCGCCTACCACCGGATCTCGTTCCACGGTGCCGACGGCCCGATCTACATCGAGACCACCCGGCCGGAGCTGATCCCGGCCGTCGTCGCGCTGATCGCACACCCGGACGACGACCGCTACAAGCACCTGTTCGGTACGACGGTGAAGTCGCCGCTGTTCGGGGTCGAGATCCCGGTTCTCGCGCACCCGGCCGCCGAGATGGACAAGGGCGCCGGCATCGCGATGTGCTGCACGTTCGGCGACCAGACCGACATCCAGTGGTGGCGTGAGCTGCAGCTCCCGGTCCGTACGGTCATCGGCCGCGACGGCCGGCTGCTCCGCGACACCCCGGCCTGGCTCGAGGGCTCCGAGCTGTACGCCGAACTCGCCGGGAAGACCGTGTTCAGCGCCCGCGAGCTGATCGTCCAGAAGCTCCGCGACAGCGGCGACCTCGACGGCGAGCCGAGGAAGACCGAGCGGATGGCGAACTTCTACGAGAACGGCGACAAGCCGCTCGAAATCGTCGCCACCCGGCAGTGGTACATCACGAACGGCGGCCGTGACGCCACGCTCAAGCAGGAGTTCGTCGAGCGCGGCAACGAGCTCACCTGGGTCCCGGAGCACATGCGGCACCGCTACCTGAACTGGGTCGAGGGGCTGAACGGCGACTGGCTGATCTCCCGCCAGCGGTACTTCGGCGTCCCGTTCCCGGTCTGGTACCCGCTGAACCAGGACGGCGAGCCGGACTACGAGCACCCGCTGCTGCCGTCCGAGGCCGAGCTGCCGATCGACCCGACCTCGCAGGCGCCGCGTGGGTACGACGAGTCGCAGCGCGGCAAGCCGGGTGGTTTCGAGGCGGACCCGGACGTGATGGACACCTGGGCGACGTCCTCCCTCACACCGCAGATCGCGTGCGGCTGGGAGCGGGACCCGGACCTGTTCGCGCGGACCTTCCCGACCGACCTCGCCACGCAGGCGCACGACATCATCCGGACCTGGCTGTTCAGCCGCGTCGTCCGCGCGCAGTTCGAGAACGGCGTGCTGCCCTGGCGGGTCGCGATGATCTCCGGCTTCATCGTCGACCCGGACCGCAAGAAGATGTCCAAGTCCAAGGGCAACGCGGTTCTGCCGACCGAAGTCCTGGACAAGTACGGCTCAGACGCGGTCCGGTGGCGGGCGGCGATGGCGCGGCCGGGGCTGGACTCACCGTTCGACGAGTCGCAGATGAAGGTCGGGCGCCGGCTCGCGATCAAGGTCCTGAACGCGTCGAAGTTCGTTCTCGGGTTCGGGGCGACCACGATCGACCCGGCCGCGGTGACCGAGCCCATCGACCTGGCCATGCTCCAGAAGCTGCGGTCGGTCGTCGAGGACGCCACGGCGGCCTTCGACCGGTACGACTACACCGGCGCGCTGGAGATCAGCGAGCGGTTCTTCTGGACGTTCTGCGACGACTACGTCGAGCTGGTCAAGGAGCGCGCGTACGGCGGTCAGGGCGAAGCCGCCGCGGCCTCGGCGAAGGCGGCGCTGGCGGTGGCGTTGTCGGTTCAGCTCCGGCTGCTGGCGCCGTACCTGCCGTTCGCGACCGAAGAGGTCTGGTCGTGGTGGCAGGAAGGTTCGATCCACACGTCGCAGTGGCCGACGGCGGACGGCGACCTCGCGGTCGCGGCGCAGGAGCCCGAGGTCCTGGACGCGGTCTCCGAGGTCCTCGCGGGGATCCGCGGTGCGAAGTCCGAGGAGAAGGTCTCGATGAAGACCGAGGTCTCCAAGGTCGAGGTCACCGGACCGGCCGCCCGGCTGGCGCTGGCCGAGCGCGCCGAGCCGGACCTGCGCGCCGCCGGCCGGATCACCGGCGAGATCGTCTGGCACGCGGACGACTCCGACACGGTCAAGGTCGTCGCTACGCTCTGATGACACGAACAGGCGCCCGTCTCCTGCTGGGGAGGCGGGCGCTTGGGTGTTCGGAGGTTCGACTACGGTTTGTCATGATGTGGAACCATCGGGCCGAGCCGACCGCTGCACCCCGTGCCCCTGACGTCCGAGGAGCCAAGTGATGAGCGATCCCACCAACCCGGCCGACCCCAAGAAGCAGGCCACCGACGACACCACCGAACTGGCTCCGGTCCCAGCCGTCGACGCACCCACCGCCGCCCCGGCCAAGGACGCTGGAGCGACGGCCGTCGCGGCGAAGGCTGCCGAGCCGCCGAAGAAGGGTTTGCGGCGGTTCAAGGTGCGCGGGCCTTGGGTGACTGTCGGCAGTGCGGTCGTCGCGCTGATCGTGCTGGCCCTGCTCGGGTACGTGTGGGGTCTCGGACCGCTCAGCCGAATGAACGCGGAGCGGGCGATCACCCCGCCGGCCAAGGTCGCGGGCCTCGACCGCATCACCGACCCCGAGATCCGCAGTCAGGCCCAGCTCGACCAGACCCGGGACGCGCTGAGCCGGATCAACGACGGCAAGAAGGTCATGGTCGAGGCGTACGGCAGTCTCGAAGGCGACCGTTTCTACGTCCTGATCGCACTCCGCGGCCGCGTCGACATCGACAAGGTCGTCGCGGACTCCGGCGCCACCGCCGACAAGATCAAGAAGATCGGCCACTCCACCTGCATCGAAGCCGCCGGCAACCTCCCGACCCAGTGCTACCGCGGCTCCAACACCCTCACCGTCATAGCCCAGTCCGCCAACGAAGGCGTAGCAGTAGACCAGGTAGAACCCATAGCCGAAGAAGCCTTCAAAGCCATGCGCTAGAGCGCTCTTGTGACGCTGGTCAGAGCTGGGAGTCACCGCCTGGGGTTATCCCCTCGTGTTTGGGGTTCTCCCCTTGCACACCACCAGAGAACCCCCAACAGGGTGGGATAACCGGCACTGTTGCCAGATCCGAGGGTCGTCAGAGGCACCCGGAGGAGGCAACCAAACTTGGTACGTTCATCTTTGGTTGTGTCGCAGACGGGCCACTCAGGGGTCAGGTGAGTAGGCCGGCTATGAGGATCATGGTGGGGATTGAGAGCAGGGTGCTGAGGAGGACTGCGCTGCGGGCGAGGGTGCGGCTGGCTCGGTAGTGGACTGCGTAGACGTAGACGTTTTGGGCTGTGGGGAGGGCGGCTAGGAGAGTCGGGGCCAGGAGGGCCGTGCCGTGGAGGTCCAGGGCCCAGCGGGCGATTGCGTACGCCGCCAGCGGTTGTACGAAGGTTTTCAGGGCGACGGCTAGTACGACGTCTCGCCGTACGGTGATCGAGTCCTTTGTGCCGGCGCTCAGGCTGAGGCCGTAGGCCACCAGTGCGACCGGGACCGCTGCCGCGGCGACCAGGTCGATCGGGCGCATCACGATCTCCGGCAACCGCACGCCGAGCACCGACACCAGCAGGCCGAGCAGCGACGCGACCGTCAGCGGATTGCGGAAGGGCCGCGTGACCACGGTCCGCAGCGACACCCGCCGCCCGCTCCCCTGCCGGTCACCGTCCAGTACGGCGAACGCCACCGGCGCCAGGATCAGCACCTGGAACAGCACGATCGGCGCCACCAACGCACCGTCCCCCAGCACGTACGCCGCCACCGGTACGCCGAGATTGCCCGCGTTCACGTACGACGACGCGAGCACGCCGATCGTCGCCTGGGACCGTGTCCGCCGCCAGATCACCGCGGCGATCAACAGGAACAGCGCCTGCACAACGAACAGGCTGACCAGGTTGGTGACGAGCACCACCGAGAAGATCGCCTTCAGGTCCGCCCGCGCGACGGTCGTGAACAGCAGCGCCGGGGTCGCCACGAAGAACGCCAGCCGGGACAGGACGAGCTCGTCGTCTTTCCGCAGTACGCCGAAGGCGCCGACGACGTACCCGAGCACGGCCACAGCGACCAGCGCGGCGAAGGCACCGACGACGGCGGACATGTCAGGCCGTGCCTGGTAGTTCCGCGCCGTAGCGAGCAGGTGCTCGGCACGCAGTAGGCGCGGCACTACCAGGCACGGCCTCGCTGCTCAGCGGGGTGGACACCCTGTCGATCGTAGGGGTAAGCGCTGTCCGCGGCGGCTGGGTGCTCAGGAGCTGGATGGTGACGTGCGGCACCTCGTGATGATGCCGGCCAGCACTGCCCGGAAATGTTCCCGATCGGCGTCGCTGAGGTGCCCGATCAGCTCGTTCAGGGCCTCGCCGACCTCGGCGTGGAAGGCGATCGCGGCGCGGCGGCCGGGATCGGTCAGCGTCACCTGCACGGCCCGCCGATCGCCCGGGACCGGCGAACGCTCCGCCAGGCCGCGCTTCTCGGCGCGATCCATCAGACCGGTCAGCGCGGCCTTCTCGACCCCGAAACACTGCGCGAGCTCGGCCATGCCCTTGGGGCCGTCGAGCAGGACGCACAGCAGCTTCGCCTGCACCGGCGTCAGGTCGTGCCGCTCGGAAATGCCCGCATACAGGCCCTGAACCATCCCGGTGACCTGCACCAGTCCGGCGGCCGCGTCCAGCTCCGCGGGGTCCACGCCGGCGCCGTGGACCTGCGCGAACCCGGCGAATCGCCCGCCGCGGGAGCGGGCGCGTTCCGGGGGCGTTTCGGTCTCGCTCACCTTGTTCACGGTACATGGCCTGTATAGTTAATGGCGCATACTATCAATGCCGTTAACTATCGAGCAGAGGAGATCCGATGTCGTTCAGCGCAGCGGAGATCGCCTATCTGCGGTCCCAGCCCCTGGGCCGCCTCGCCACCGTCGCGGGCGACGGGCAGCCGGACGCCGTCCCGGTCGGTTTCGAGTACGACGGGACGCATCTGTACATCGGCGGGATCGACCCGGTCCGCACCCGCAAGTACCGCAACGTCCGCGACGGGCAGACCAAGGTCGCGTTCGTCGTCGACGACCTGGTGTCGACGCGCCCGTGGATCCCGCGCTACCTCCGGATCTACGGCGAGGCGGAGCTCGTCGAGCGCGACGGCCAGTTCGGTACGTCGCCGTACCTGCGAATCACGCCGACGGTGTCGTGGAGCTTCAACCTCGAGGGCCGCCCGTTCACCCATGACGAGAAGGTCACCACGACGCGTACCGTCCACAGCTTCGAGGCGGCATGAGCTTCGACACCCGCGCCGGTTCCCGCGGCGCCCGGCAGCCCGGCGGCCGACTCCTGCACTGGTTCAACAGGTTCAACGCCCGTCGCATCCGGCGCCGAGGAGGCGGCAAGTTCAGGGGCGGCGACGCGTTGGTGCTGCGGACGATCGGGCGGAAGTCCGGTGCCGAGCGGGCGACGCCGGTCGCCTGGTTCGCGGACGCTGACGGCAACCGGCTGATCGTCGCCTCCGCGGCCGGCGCGGCCGGCAACCCGGCGTGGTACTACAACCTGGCCGCGAACCCTGACCAGGTCCGTATCGAGGTCGCCGGCGAGGCGATCGAGGTCCGCGCCGAGCAGCTGCACGGAGCGGAGCGTGCGGAGGCATGGGAGCGCATCACCACGGCGTCGCCCGGTTTCGCCGAGTACCAGGTGAAGACCGACCGGGAACTGCCGGTGATCCGGCTGGTCGAGCGCACCTGAACCGTAACCTGGAAGATGCTGACGAGTCAGGCCGAGGTCTAGAAAGATTCCACCGGATCCTCGGAGGATGGTCGTATGACTACTTCCGCTCGAGTGATCAAGGCCGCGGTCGGCGCGGCCGCGGCGTTCGGCGTCCTGGCCACCGGTCTGCCGAACGCCGGTGCCGCACCGGCGCAGCAACAGGTGGCCGTGCAGGGCCTGCCGATCGGCGACGCCGACCTGGCCGAGACCCGGACCGTCCAGACGCTGGCGCGCGGCGTCACGCTGACCCGGATCGTCCGCGGCACCGACCCGGCGCCGGCCGACCAGATCAACACCACGCCGCGCGGCCCGTGGGTCGTCAACGTGCTCACGATCGACCCGCGGACCGCGAACGGCCACCTCAAGGCGACGTACGGTCCTGATCTGGCCCGCGTCGAGAAGACCTCGGACCTGGTGAAGTCGTCCGGCGCGCTGGCCGGGGTGAACGCCTCGTTCTTCACCTTCACCGCGAACCCGCAGTACCCGGGCGACCCGGTCGGGCTCGGCCTGTTCGACGGCAAGCTGCTCAGCGAGCCGCTCGCCGACCCGACCGAGGCCAACCTCGTGATCGATGCCAAGAGCAACAGAGTGGTCACCGGCCACCTGCGCTGGACCGGCGCCGTCCGCAACCGATTGACCGGCGCCGAGCTCCCGCTCGAGTTCCTCAACCACCCGCCGGTGATCCCGGCCGCCTGCGCGACGCTGCCCGACCAGACCACCTGCACTGTGCCGGGTGACGTCGTCCGGTTCACCCCTGAGTTCGCCGCGTCGACTCCGGCCGGCGCCGGCGTCGAGGTCGTACTGGACCGTCGCGGTTGCGTCGTCCGTACGTCGACCACCCGCGGTACGGCGCTCAGCCCGAGCCAGACGTCGTTGCAGGCGACCGGCCAAGACACTGTCGCACTCCTCGCGCTGGCCAAGGGCTGCCTGCGCACGGATCTCGCGGTGTCGGACGAGACCGGCCGCGAGGTGCCGCTGCGCAGCGGGCTGTACGGCGTGACAGGTCGGTACCAGCTGACGAAGAACGGCGAGATCGTCGTGCCGGACGGCACCGGCAGCTTCTTCGACCGCAACCCACGCACGATCGCCGGCACGACGCGCGGCGGAAAGATCGTCCTCGCCACCATCGACGGCCGCCAGACCACGAGCGTCGGCACCACGATGGACGAGACCGCCGCGGTCGCCAAGGCACTCGGCCTGTCCGACGCCATCAACCTCGACGGCGGCGGCTCCACCGCGATGGCCCTCGGCGACGGCACCGTCGTCAACCGCCCAAGCAGCACCGGCGGCGCCGAACGCGCAGTCGGCGACGCGGTCGTCTTCGTCCCGGGCCGATAGCCGTCAGTAGCCGTAGTCCCCGCCGCCGGACGATGACGGAGCCTGGGTGGGGGCTGCGGTGGTGGTTGCGGCGTGCCAGGTGAAATCGGTGCCGGCGAAGGCGTCGGTGAGGTTGTTGCCTTTGGCCTCGCCGGCGGCGGTGTCGAGTTTGAAGGTGTAGAGCGGCTTGCCCTGGAAGGTGAGCTGCTCTGCGCCGGTGTCGGTGCGCTTCATCGTTCCCAGGCCTGCCACAGCGCCGGCGTCACCGGTCGCGGGAATCCAGAAGCTCAGGCAGCCGGCGGTGCACTTGATCGCGCCGCCGGCTTCCTGATCGGCGAAGTACAGCGTCTTCCCGGAGGCGTCGACCAGCGTCTTGCCGACGCCTCCGACGTCCTTGACCGACACCGCGGCCCCAGCGGGAGCACCGCCCGCGGCCGGCTGGGAGTCGTCGCCGCAAGCGGTCAGCGCACCCATCGCGGCTATCGTTGCACCTAGCAACAAGATCGTGGTTTTCATCGAATCTCCTCTCCCCGCTGACTACGCGAGAACCGGCCCGGCGGTTCAGTTGAACCTTTTACCGCCGTACCGCGTAGTTCCTGGGTGTGGACGACGACACGGTGATCCGCGCGTTGTACGCCAAGTACCGGCGGCCGTTGTTCGGGTACGTCCTGCGGTCCGTGGGCGACCGGCAGTACGCCGAGGACATCGTGCAGGAGACGATGGCGCGGGCCTGGACGCACGCGGCCGAACTGGATCCGGACAAGGCCGGGCGGTGGCTGTTCACGGTCGCCCGCAACCTGGTGATCTCCGGCCGCCGGCGGCAGAGCGCGCGGGTGACGGAGGTACCGATCGAGGACCGCGAGTTCCCGGCTCTCACCGACGACATCGACCGCGTACTGCAGGTCTGGCAGGTGATCGACGTACTGCGGGGTCTCAGCGCGGACCACCGGCAGGTGATCGTCGAGCTGTTCTACCGCCGCCGCACCGTCAACGAGGCGGCCGCCGTCCTCGGCGTACCGCCGGGAACGGTGAAGTCGCGCAGCTACTACGCACTGCACGCACTACGCGCCGCACTGGAGGAACGAGGGGTGACCGGCCCATGACGTGCCCGGAGACGATGTCGATCGGCGCCTACGTGCTCGGTGCGCTGGAGGCGTCCGAGCGTCGCACGGTCGAGGAGCACCTTGTGACCTGTACGGCGTGCCGTGCGGCGTTGCTGCAGTTCGCGCCGCTGCCTGGGCTACTGCACGCCGTACCTGTCGAGGACATCGAGGCTGAGCAGCCGGAACCTGCGCCACTCCAACTGAACAAGCGGCGCCCGAGGCGATGGGTTCTGGCCGCGGCGGCTGCGGCCTTGATGGCTGGTGTTGCCAGCTGGGGTCTGCTGTCCGCTCCGGCGTCAGCAACGTGGACGGCGACGGACGGGGTCGGTGGCCTGGACACGACGGCGAAGCTGGTCAGTCGTGGCTGGGGCACGGACATCCAGCTCCGGCTCACCGACCTGCAGCCGTATGAGCACTGCATGCTCGTCGTCCACGGCCGCGACGGAACCGTGGAGACAGCCGGCTGGTGGGCAGCGAACGGCAACTACCAAGCCCAGGTCCCCGCCAGTACGTCGATTCCGCTGGCCGACATCGACCACCTCGAAGTGGTCGACGCAGGGGACACCGTACTGAGCACGGTGTCCCCCACGACGCGCTGATTCACCAACTGTTGTTGGAGATTCCCGTGCCCAGGTAGACCTGGTCGTACGTGTTTCCGTCGTTGTCGTCGGTGTAGGCGACCGCTACCTCGGCGTACGGCGAGGTAGCGACCGTCATCTGCTCCTGCCGACCTGTGGCAACAGAACTGAGCCGCTGCGCCGACAGCCGACCTGTGTCCGTCCCGTCGGTACCGAAGCCACGGACCCACACGTCCGGGTCAGTACCGGGCACTGTCCAGCCGACGACCGTCTGAGCCGCGTCGTCGATGCCGATCGACGGTGCCGCACCAGCAGTCGCCCCTTGTACGTCGGCGTACCGGGCCGTGCCCGCAACGGTGAACGAACGCGTCGTGACGGCACCAGCCGACTCCCAGGCCACTGCGAAGTCGCCGTTGAAGTTGGCGGCCGCAGCTGGATGCGTCTGCTGACCTGTGGTGTCGGAGTTGGCGACCCGGCGCGACAGCGTGGCTGCACCGTTCGTACGGCCCAGCCGGATCAGTCCGATGTTGTAGTCGGCGTTGGCATCGCCGTCCTCGTCCCACACGACGACCGCGTCACCTGACGCCGACACGGCCACATCCGGGTTGTGGTGCTGGCCGGTCGTCTGCGAGGCCGTCACCTCCCAGGCGCGTGTGGTCGGCCCGGTGAAGCCGGCCGCCTTGACCGTCGCCGGCGTACCGGTCTGGATGTCCTCCCACGCCACGGTGAACGCGACAGCGGCACCGGACGGTGCGCCGTCCGGGTCGACAGCGACCCGCGGGTTGATCTGCTGGCCGGTGGAGCTGCTGTTGGAGTTGCCGGACGCTGTCACGGTGCCGGCGGTGTTCACGACGCGGTACGGGATGTTGTAGTAGCCGTTGCCGTCCGGGTCGTCCTGCCACACCACGACCGCGTTGCCCTTGTCGTCCAGGCCGACGTCCGGGTGCAGGTGCCGCCAGTTCGTCACACCGCTGCTACCACCCGCGGACAGCTTCTTCTCGTACACAGCAGTGCCGTTGTGGAACAGCCGCAGGTAGATCTCGCTGTGCACGTTGTCGGTGGCGTTGTCGGTGTCGCGGTCGTCCTCCCACGCCACGGCGACGTACCCGTTGCGGTTGATCGCAACGGAGGCGGCGTCCTGGTCGCCGGTGGACACACTGTTCGCCGCCACCCAGGTGGGCGCGGCGATGTGCGCCTCGGCGGTGGTCGCAGTGAAGGTCAGCGCCAAAGCCACCACTGCAGTAAGAGCTAACGTTTTCTTCATGAGTCACACCGCCTGCAGTCCGGGCCGGCCCTCTTGGATGACGAACGACTTCGCCGTACTCACCGCGGCGCCGTGCTCCGAAACCTTCGCGACAGCACGGAAGTCGGCCCGCAACTGGGTCGGGCTGATCGTCGTCCGGACGTAGCCGCGACGGTTCTGGTAGAACCGCAGCCACGGGTTGTCCGCGAGGTTCGGGATCGTGGTGGCGCCGTCGCCGTCGCCGCTCGAGCTGACCGAGCTCGTCACCAGCTCGGACCCGATGACGGCCGAGTTCGCGTTGCTGTAGTCGGCCTTCAGGTCGCTGGCCCAGGCACGGTGGACGTCACCGGTCAGTACGACGGGGTTGCGGGTTCCACGGTCGATCCAGCCTTGCTGAATCCGGGCCCGCGAGGCGCGGTAGCCGTCCCACGAGTCCATGCTCCCCGCGCCGGCCGAGTCGAACCGGCGCGCGAAGAAGACCTGCTGTCCAAGGATGTCCCACGTGCCGTAGTGCTGGTTCAGACCGTCGAGAAGCCAGGTCTCCTGGGTGTTGCCCGGCAAGCTGCGGCTGGCGAGGTCGGCGTCCGAACACACCTTCCAGCCGTCGCCGCACGCCTGATCGTTGCGGTACTGCCGTGTGTCGAGCATGTGGAACGTCGCGAGACTCCCCCACCGCAGCCGGCGGTACAACGGGATCGAGTTGCCGCTGTTCGCCTGCGCCGGCCGCAGCGGCATGTTCTCGTAGTACGCCTGGTACGCCGCGGTCCGCCGAGCGGTCCACTGCGCTGTCGTGAGAGACGGCGTACTGTCCGCGCGCACCATGTTGGCGTAGTTGTTCTCCACCTCGTGGTCGTCCGGTACGACGAGCCACGGCGCGACCGCGTGCGCTGCCTGCAGGTCGGGATCCGACTTGTACTGCGCGTACCGGCGACGGTAGTCCGCCAGCGACACGATCTCGCTCGCTCCTGCGTGCAAGCGGGGCCTGCCGGCGGTGGCGGGGTACTCGTAGATGTAGTCGCCCAGGAAGAGGATGAGGCCTGGGTTCTCCTCGGCCATACGCCGGTAGACCGTGTAGTAGCCCTCTTCGTAGTGCGCACAGGAGGTGAAGGCCATCACCAGGTCGCGCCCGTTGGTGCCCACAGCCGGAGCGGTGCGGGTGCGGCCGACAGGTGACAGGTGGCCCTGGGCGCGGAAGCGGTAGAAGTAGTCGGCGTCCGGGCTGAGACCTCCCGCGACGACGTGGACCGAGTGGGCGGCGGCGTACTTGGCCGTCACCGTGCCGGACGCGACCAGTGTGCTGAAGGTGTCGGTGGTCGACACCTGCCAGTCGACGGCGACGTCGGCGTTCGCCATACCGCCTTGGCCGTCGGCGTTCAGCGGCGACGGCGCGAGGCGGGTCCAGAGCACGACACTGTTCGCGTCGGGCTCACCGGACGCGATGCCGAGCTGGAACGGGTACGGGACGGCGGCGGTGGCGGTGATCACGGACGACTGGGCGGCAGCCGGGAGGGCGCCGGCCCCGGCCGCGGCGAGTCCGCCGAGAACAAGGGTCCTGCGACTGATTGGGCTCATGAGGCCTCACCTTCACGGGTACTCAGGGCGGTAGGCCCCCGGACGGCCGAACTGCGGGTGACCATTCGGGAACCTTGAGTGTGTGTGGTGCTCCGTGCCCATGATTGCGCAGAACTGGTAAATTTCCTACAGCAGGACGAGCCCCAGCAGCACGGCAGCCGGAACCCCTTCGAGCAAGGTGTTCAACCAGAGTCGGCGCTCCGTTGCGAGCAGGACCAGGGCCAGGAAAACGTGCTGCGCCGCCGTGAACGCGACCAGCGCCTCGCCCTGCGGCACGTGCCCGGTCCGGGCGAGGACGACCCCGAGCGCCAGCGCGACCCCGGTGGTGAAGTTGTAGAACCCGAGGTTCACGATCCACAACTTGACCGCGTCGAAGTCCCGGGGTTCCAGCAGGAACAGCGGATACAACCGCGGGTGGCGGTAGAAGAACGACTCCATCAGCCAGACCGACGCCAGCAGCACCGCGATGACGATCGCGAGGATCTGGGCGGAGGTCCTCATAGCGACACCCCGTGCCGCTGCGTGATCTCGCCCAGCGCGGCGTAGTCGGACGGGTCGACGCCGGCCAGGTCCGCGAAGAACGCGCTCATCCGGCCGGTCTGGCTGACGGTGAGGAACTTCGCCGACGGTGTCAGCACCGAGAACGTGTTCACGGTGCCGGCCGGGATGCTGATCGAGGCTCCGGGACCCAGGTCGTAGCCCTGATCCCCTGCCTGGACGAGGATCCGGCCCTGCAGGACGTAGAACGCCTTGCTCCACGACTCGCTGTGCGGCGGCGACGCGTCGGCCCGCGGCGCGTCGATCTCGAACAGCTCGTACTGCCCGCCGGTGTGCTCGGCGCCGACCTTGACGGTCACGGTCGCGTCCGGGGCGGCGTACTCGACACCGCTGCCCGCGTTGCTCAGATGCACTGTCTCGTTCATGACTGCGACGGTAGGAAGCGGCGTACGGCCGGTACATCCCGTGCGGAGGGGCTCGTCGGAACCACCGGAATCCCCACATTTCGGGGATAGGCGGCCGGGGTACGGCGGCGCATACTGAGCCCATGTGGGAGGGCCGGGCGCGGGCCGCGCGCCGGGACATCGCGGCACTGGCGACCTCGGGGATGGGCGTCGCCGAACTGCACGCGGCCGCGATCGAGGTGGTCGAACAGGTCGTCGGCAGTGAACTCACCTGCTGGGCCGGGATCGATCCGGGCACGCTGGTGATCAGCTCGATGACCGGCGGCGCGGCCGGCGTCCCCCCGGAGTACGAGCCGCGGCTGGCAGAGATCGAGTACGCCGGAACCGTGCCGAACTCGTTCGCCGAGCTGGCCCGCACCGCGCACCAGGTCGCGCGACTGTCGGACCTGCCGTACCGCGAGGTCGTCGGCCACCGGCGACTGAACGAGGTCTGGCGGCCGCTCGGGATCGAGCACGAGGTCCGGACGACCTTCGTCGTCGACGGCGACTGCTGGGGCGCGGCCGGGTTCGTCCGCAGCGGACCGGACTTCAGCGAGCGGGAGATGGAGTTCCTCGGGTCGGTGGCCCCGGTCATCGGGGCGGCGACGCGCGTCGCCGTCCGCACGGACGCGCACGGGTACCGCGGAGGGGTCGGCCCGTCGATCGTCGTCACCGGCCCGAGCGGCGAACCGCGGGCGATCACCGCGGCCGCCCGGACGTGGCAGGACGAGCTGGACGAGATCGCGCCGGGGCGCTTCGGCGTACTGCTCCGGGCCGTCGTCACGGGGACCCGCGCGTCCGGCACGTTCCAGGCGCGGGTGCAGACCGCGTCCGGTGAATGGGTTGTGCTGCAGGGCAGCCGGCTTCTGGGCGATACCGACGACGAGATCGTGGTGACGATCGAGCCCGCGTCCGGTCAGCACCTGGTCGGCATGCTGCTCGCGGCGTACGGCCTGACCACGCGGGAGCGGGAGATCTGCCTGGAGATCATCGCCGGACACACCACCGGCGCGATCGCGGACCGGCTGTCGATCTCGCCGCACACGATCCAGGACCACCTGAAGTCGGCGTTCGCCAAGGTCGGCGTCCGTAGTCGCGGCGAGCTGGTCGCGACGCTCAGACCGGGATGAGCTGCTTGCGATAGGTCCCCGGCGGTACGCCGAAGTCGCGCTTGAACGCCTTCGCGAACGCGAACTCCGACGTGTACCCGATCTCCTTCGCCACCGTGGCGAGCGGGCGATCGTGATCCCGCAGCAGCCGCGCCGCGGTCGTCATCCGCCACCGGAACAAGTACGTCAGCGGCGGCTCCCCGACCGCCTCCGTGAACCGCCGGGCGAAGGCGGCCCGCGACAACCCGACATCGGCCGCCAGATCGGCGACCGTCCACGCGGCGCCCGGCCGCTCGTGGATGAGCTCGAGCGACTGCACGACCGCGGGATCGGTCAGCGCCCGCGCCCAGCCCCGATCTGTCGGGCAGTCGTTGTTCTCGAACCAGGCGCGCAGGATCAGCACCAGCAACGCATCCACCAGCGCCGGTACGACGGCCGCCGCACCGGGCTGCCGCGCGTCGAGCTCCTCACCCAGGATGCTGATTGCCGTATGCAACGAACGGTGGCGTCCCGGATCCGCCGGTACGACGACCACGTCCGGCAGCTTGCTCAGCACCGGGTGCGGACGCTCGCGGTCCAGCCGGTACGTCCCGCACAGCAGCAACGCCCGCGCACCGTGACCCTGCGGAGGCTGTTCGACCGCCGGGTCGAAGTCGGCGATCGGCGAATCCGGGTGGTCGGCGAGCGCGTGCTCGAGGCCGCGCGGCAGCAGCACCGCGTCCCCCGGACCGAGCTGGATCGGGTCCAGGTCCGGCGACAGCAACCACGCCGTACCTTGCAGGACGAGGTGGAAGCCGGCGCCTACGGACCCCTCGAAGCGCAGACCCCACGGGCCCCGGACCTCGGTGCGTCCGGAGCTGGCAGGGCCGGTCCTCATCGCGGTGACGACATCGGCGAGTACATCCATACCTGGCATCATACGCGCGGCGGTCAAGACGATCGGATATGAATCTGCGCTCCATGGACATAGATCCGCTCGTGACTACCGCCTACTGTCGGTGATAGAAACCTCAACTACTAGGAGTGCGAATGAGCATCGTCGTCACCGCCGCCACCGGGCACCTGGGCACGCTCGTCATCGATGAGCTGCTGCAGCGGGTCCCCGCCGATCAGGTCGTCGCGGTCGCGCGGAACGCCGCGAAGGCGACCCCGATCGCGGACCGCGGCGTCGAGGTGCGGGTCGCCGACTACAACGACCCGGACGCGCTGGCGAAGGCCTTCGGCGCCGGTGACACGGTCCTGCTGATCTCGGGCCTCGAGCCGAACCGGCGCGAGCAGCACCAGGCCGTCATCACGGCCGCGAAGAACGCCGGGGTTGCGCGGATCGCGTACACCAGTGTGCTCGGCGGACCTGACGCCGACTTCGACCTGGCCGCCGATCACATCGCCACGGAGCAGGCGATCCTCGATTCGGGTCTGCCGTACACGTTCCTTCGCAACGGCTGGTACAACGAGGTCTACACGGACCAGATCGCCGTACAGCTGGCGAACGGGGTCGTCGGTAGTGCGGGTGACGGGCGGATCGCGTCGGCTGCGCGGCGGGACTTCGCGGCGGCGGCCGCCGTCGTACTGACCGGTGAGGGGCACGAGAAGAAGGCGTACGAGCTCAACGGCGACTCGGCCTTCACGCTGACCGAGTACGCCGCCGAGCTGTCGAAGCAGTCCGGTCAGGACGTTGCCTACAACAACCTCTCCCCCGAGGACCTCACCCAGGTGCTGACCGGCGCCGGGATTCCCGCGCCGTTCGTCCCGATCCTCGTCGGCGTCGACAACGCCATCGAACGCGGCCTCCTCGCGAGCCGCGGCTCCGACCTCACCCGCCTCATCGGTCGCCCCACCACGCCCATCGCCGACACCATCGCCGCGGCGCTCAAGAACTAGCGACCAGCTTGTTGCGCTGTTCGCCCAGCCCGTCGGCCCAGGCCCGGAGTACGTCGCCCGCGCGCAGGTAGCGGGGCGGCTTCTGGCCTGCGCCGACGCCGGCCGGCGTGCCGGTGCTGATCACGTCGCCAGGGTAGAGCGTCATGAACTGCGAGATGTAGTGCACCAGGTGCGCGACGCCGAAGATCATCTCGGCCGTCGAACTGTCCTGCAGCGCCTCGCCGTTCACGTCCAGCCCGAGCTTGAGCTTCTGCGGGTCCGGCACCTCGTCGGCGGTCAGGATCCACGGACCGAGCGGGCAGAACGTCGCCGCGTTCTTGCCCTTGTCCCATTGCCCACCGCGTTCGAGCTGGAAGTGCCGCTCGGACACGTCGTTCACGAGGACGTACCCGGCGACATAGTCGAGCGCTTCCTCTGAAGAGCTGAGGTACGACGCCGTACGCCCGATCACCACGCCCAGCTCGACCTCCCAGTCGGTCTTCTCGCCACCGCGTGGGATGACGATGTCGTCGTACGGCCCGACGACGGTGTCAGGTGCTTTCAAGAACAGGATCGGCTCGGCCGGTGCCTCCTGCCCGCCTTCGGCCGCGTGATCCGCGTAGTTCAGGCCCACGCACACGATCTTGCCCGGATCGAGAGGTGCCGCGAGCCGGACCTCCGAGAGGTCCTCAGCATCCCCGTCCGGCAGTTGCACCTTTCCCTCGTCGTTCAGGACGGCGTCCCGCAACCCGTCCGGCGTGTGAATCCGGAGCAGTCTCACTTGTTCCTCCAACCAGAGTTCTTGGCCCAGTTCAGGTACGCGATACCCAATGCGTGCGAGCCTTGCACCGGGACGAGCTGTACGGCGTCGTACACGCGCAGGGACTGTTGATAGACCAGCACATCCTGCTCGGCGTACGCACCCCACCGCGCACACTGCACCGCGTTCGCCGGCACCGCGTCGCCCGTCCCGTCGACGCGGTACCAGACCTCGGTCGCGGACCGGATCAACTTCTGCGTGAACGTCTTCGTGAAGCGCTGGATGTCCGTCGCGGGTCCGCCGGCGATCCCGGCGTCGTACGCCGCGTGCACGAACTCGGTGCTGATCGCGGCGTGGCTCAGGTCCTCGATCTGCTTCGAGGCCGGGTACGACGGCGTGTACTCCGAGATACCCGCGGTCTTGGCGTACCCGGCGTACAGCTCGCTGTACGGCGGCCAGTAGGTCCAGACGTAGGCGTCACCAACGAGTCGCAGCGCGGGCTCGTACGCCTTGAGCATCTGCAGGACCCGGGTCCGGTACCGCGGCTGCTTGGTCACGCGGAACAGCTCGACCAGCACCTGGCCGATGCCCTGGCTCTGGTTGTACGGCTGGATCGTGCCGTCGAACGGGATCGGCGCACCCTTCGGCCACACGTAGTCGCCGGTGCCGTCCGGGCGTGAGACCCACTCCCGTTCGTGGAAGTCCACGGCCGCGGTCGCGGCGTCCAGGACCTGCTTCGCGAAGTCCCGCCGCGAGCCGAGCTTCGGCGACTGCAGCACCATCCGGGCGTAGCGGGCCAACGGGAACGCGACCATACCGGTGTGCACCGCGAAGACGTAGTACTGCGACGTGAACGTGATCGTGGCGGCCGCCGGTGCGGGCGCGGCCGCGGGAGCTGTCCGGAGATCGACCGCGGTCCAGCGTCGCGACGCGTTGTAGGCGTTGTTGACCGCGGTCACGACGTACGTCGGCGACGCCGGATCGAGGCTGACCGCGGGCAGCGTGACGACGCTGGTCGTCGCCGGGTTGCGGAGCACGAGGTCGAAGGTGCCGTTGGCAACGTTCAGGACCTCGGCGGTCGACTCGGCCGATCTGATCCCGGCCCAGCGGAGCTGAACCGCCGGAGCGCCGGCACCGTCCAGGAGCACCCCGTGGCCGGCGCTGTAGTTGCCGGCCGTGCGCCAGACCTTGCCGGACCGGCCGGCGTAGTCCTTGACGTGCCGGGCGTGGTCGGTGGTCTTCATCAGATGCCGGGCGCGGTCCTCGAACGTACGCAGGTAACGCTCGTCCTGGTAGGCCTCGTACATCCGTAGCAGGCCCAGCAGGAAGTAGGACTCGCCCCAGGCGTACAGGCCGGCCTCGTTGTTCTGGGCGTTGGACGCGAGGTAGCCCGCTTGGGCGACGTCGAAGGCTTCTGGTGAGTCGTAGACGAGTGGATCGGCGGAGGCCGAGAGGGCGGGGAGGCCGGCCCAGGCGGCGATACCGCCCGCTGTGGTTCCGAGAACGAAGGTGCGGCGGGTGGGGTTCATGGTTGCCTCACGGGGTTGAGGGGTCAGCCTTTGACTGCGCCGCCCATGCTGTTGAGGATGCGTTTCTGGAGGAACAGGAAGACGACGATGACGGGGATCAGCGAGATGACGGTGCCCGCGGCGAGGCCGCGGACGTCGGTGCCGGAGACGCCGCTCAGGTAGGCGATACCGAGCGCGATCGGGAACTTGGACTGGGTGGTCAGCACCACGAGCGGCCAGATGAAGCTGTTCCACACCGACACGAATCCGAGGATCGCGAGCACGGCGAGCGTCGGCGCGACGATCGGCACGCAGATCCGCCAGAAGATCGCGAATTCGTTCGCGCCGTCGACCCGGGCGGCCTCGACGATCTCGTCCGGGATCTGCGAGAACGCCTGGCGGAGCAGGAAGATCCCGAGCGACGACAGGATCGCGGGCAGGATCACCGCGGCGAACGTGTCGGTCAGCCCGAGTTCACTCATCACCAGGAACCGCGGGATCAGCATCAGCTCGCCGGGCAGGAACATGATCGACAGGAACAGCATGAAGAACACGCCGCGGCCGCGGAACGCGATCCTGGCGAGCGGGTACGCCGTCAGCGCGGACACCACGAGGTACACCGGGACCGTGATGCCGACGTAGATCACCGAGTTCACCAGGAACCGCGCGTACGGGATCGTCGTCCACGCCTCGCGGAACCATTCGGCCACCGGCGGCCGCGGGATCAGGTCCGGCGGGAACCCGAACACGTCCTGGGTGGCGGGTTTGGTCGCGGCACTCAGCAGGATCAGGAACGGCCCGATGAACAACGCGGCGACCGCGATCAGCAGCACGTACAGACCGATCCGCCGGCCGGTGATCCGCGGCTTGGACCGGTACAGCCGGCGGGCCATCAGACGTCCCTCCGCCGGGTCACCAACAGGTTGAACCCGGCCAGGACGATCATGATCGCCCACAGCAGCAGGCCGACGGCGCTCGCATAACCCATGTCGTAGTCCTCGAAGGCTTTCGACCAGATGTAGTAGCCGAGGGTGAGTGTGGAGTCGAGCGGCCCGCCGCGGGTCAGCACATAGACGGATTCGAAGGCCCGCATCGCCTCGAGCATGCTGAGCACCAGCGTGACCGCGAACGTCGGCCGCAGCGCCGGTACGACGACGTGCAACAGCCGCTGCCACGCGTTCGCGCCGTCGATGGTCGCCGCCTCGATCTGGTCCGACGGCACGGCCTGCAGTCCGGCCAGGTAGATCATCATGAACAGTCCGGCGTTCTTCCACGCCTCCAGCAGTACGACGGTGGGCAGCGCCCAGTGCCGGTCGAGCAGGAAGTCGATCGGTCCGGCGCCGAACAGGCCGAGCAGCCAGTTCACGACGCCCTCGCGGTTGAACACGTACCGCCAGGCGACCGCCACCGCGACCATCGACGTGATCACCGGCAGGTAGTAGAGCATCCGGAACGCCTGGATCGCGCGCAGCTTGAGGTTCACCAGCATCGCCAGGAACAGCGGCGCGACCACGGTCAGCGGCAGGAACATCAGCACGAACAGCAGCGAGTTGCGCAGTGCGATCCAGACCCGCGGGTCGTCCACCAGCCGGGCGAAGTTGTCCAGTCCGGAGAAGCGCACCGGGTGCACGATGTCGTAGTCGGAGAACGCGAGCTGGATCGCGATCACGGCCGGCCACGCGAACATCGCGGCGTAGAACAGCAGCCCGGGCAGCATGAACACGTACGGCGTGTACCAGTGCTGACCGACTACGCGGCCCTTCAGACCCGGCATGCATCACTCCTCGTGTCTGAAACCCGGATTTCAGATACCAAGTTGACGGGAACCGTAACCCAGAACCCAGCGGCCCGGAAGCGGTAACTCCAGAAAATTTCCGCAGCTTCCGTTGACTAGCGCGATTCGATGGCGAACACTCTGGTGTCTGTAAGCCAGGTTTAGGACATTCCGTTCTGAGGAGCCACTGATGGCCCGACTCCGACTCGCCACTGTTGCCGCCACGCTCGTCCTCGCACTCACCGGCTGCGTCTCCGGTAGCCCCGCAGGCGGTGACGACGACCAGAAACAGTCCGGCGACGCCTACTCCGGTGACGTCGAGTGGTGGACGATCAACCTGCAGAAGAACTACGGGCCGGACATCCAGAAGTGGATCGACGCCTACCAGAAGGAGCACCCGAAGGTTCACATCAACTGGGTGGACGTACCGGGCGCCGACATCACCACCAAGCTGCTGGCCGCGATCGCCGCCGGCAAGGTGCCGGACGTCGTCAACTTCACCTCGGCGACCACCGGCCTGTTCGCCGGCTCGATGGCCGACCTGAGCTCGCTGTTCAGCCAGGAGGACGTCGCCGCGTACCTGCCGAACCTGGCCGAGCCGTTGGTTGTCGACGGCAAGCGCATCGCGATCCCGTGGTACAACGGCGGCACGTCGCTGGCGTTCTACAACAAGGATCTGCTGGCCAAGGCCGGCTTCGACGCGGCCAAGCCGCCGAAGACGTACGACGAGGCGCTCGCGCTGGCGAAGACGTACCACGACGCGACCGGCAAGTCGGCGACCAACTTCATGGCGTACTCCAGCGTGGTGCAGGCGAACGGCATCCCGCTGCTGTCGGAGGACGGGAAGAAGGCCGCCTTCAACACACCGGAGACCCTCGCGCTGCTGGAGAAGTTCAAGCCGCTGTTCAGCTCGGGCGCGATCGCTCCCGGAAGCCTCAGCGAGAACCCGCGGGACATGCCGCAGTCGCTGGAGAACAAGGGCATCGCGTTCAACCCGGCCGCGGTGTCGAGTTCGCTGCTGAACGTCGAGAAGAACGCACCCGCGGTCTACTCGTCGATCACGGTCGGCCCGCCGGTGACCGGCGCCGACGGCAAGTTCTACATGCCGGGCCAGCAGGTCATGGGCATCCCCGCGAAGTCGGACAACCAGGCCGCGGCCGCCGCCTGGCTCAAGTACGTCGCCGCGCCCGAGCAGCAGCTCGCGCTGTGCAAGCTGGTACCGATCTACCCGTCCTCGGTGAAGGCGCTCGCGGATCCGTTCTTCGCCGACATCACCGGGACCACGCCCGCCGACCAGGCGCGCAAGATCCTCGTCGACACCTTCAAGCAGAGCGTCGACGCGTCGCTGGGTTCGGGGAACGACGAGCAGCTCCGGCAGCTCTTCGACGAACAGGTGCGGGCGTTCATGTCCGGCACCAAGTCGGCCAAGCAGGCTCTGGACGACGCCGAGAAGGCGTGGAACGACACACTGGCGAAGGGCAAGTAGCGTGCTGCGGATCGGAATCGTCGGCGCCGGGATCATGGGGCGGGGCAACGCGCTGTCGTTGTCCGGCCGGGCGGACGCCGAGATCACGGCGGTGACCAGCCGCTCGGCGGACGCGGCCGCGCGGCTCGCGGACGAGATCGCCGAGCGGGGCGCGCCGCGGCCGGCGATCCATCCCGGCCTCGACGCGCTGCTGGCCGACGACGCGGTGGACGCGGTCGTCCTGACCACGCCGGACGACGTCCACGGCGAGATGATGGTCCGCGCCGCGGAGGCCGGGAAGCACATCCTGGTCGAGAAGCCGATGACCACGTCGGTCGCGGAGGCCGACGCCGCGGTGAAGGCGATCCGTGAGAACGGCGTGATCGCGATGTGCCTGTTCAACCACCGCTGGGTGCCGGCCTACGCCCAGGCCCACGAACTGCTCGCGGACCTCGGCGACGTCGCGGTCGCGTACGCGCGCAAGGACGACACGATCCTCGTGCCGACCGAGATGCTGTCCTGGGCCGACCGCACGACCTGCGCCTGGTTCCTGTCCAGCCACGACATCGACCTGGTGTCCTGGCTGCTCCGCGACCAGGTCCGCCGGGTCTACGCGACCGCACGCTGGGGAAAACTCCGCTCGCTCGGGATCGAGACGCCGGACGCGATCCAGATCCAGGCGGAGTACTCGCGCGGCGCCGTGGCGACGTTCGAGTCCGCGTGGATCTACCCGAACACGTTCCCCACGACGGTCGACTCGTACGTCGCGGTGGTCGCGGACAACGGTGTGGTGCAGCTGGACCGGCAGCGGGAGAACGTCGTACTGGCCAAGCCGGACGGCTACAGCTACCCGCGGAACATGCTGCAGCGGGTCATGCACGGCATCCCGTCCGGTGCGTACGCCGACGCGATCGCGCACTGGGTCGACTGCTGCCGTACCGGCCGGGAACCGCTCATCACGATCGAGAGCAGCCGCAACGTCACCGCTGTCCTGGAGGCCGCCCACCTGTCGATCGAGACACGTCAGCCCGTCGACGTCTCGATGCTGGCCGATGCATGAGCGTCGAGAAGCCGCGGCACATCGACGGGCGGATCAATCGGATCGGGACGGACGACCTGCTCAAAGCGTTCGGCTCACCTGCCGGTGATCTGGCAGATCTCCGCGCAGCCGTAGGTGAGCAGCTGAAGCGTCCGGCCTGGCCGTTGCCGGAGTGGGCGGAGGCGACTCGGTCCACACCGGCCGCCGTACTGGCAGCTGCTGCTCCGCTACTGGAAGGTGTGGACGTCACCGGACAGGGTCTTGGGCGGTCACAGCTGTACGGCTTCCACTACCTCGGCTGGCTCGCGCCTGGAGTGCAGGCGTGGTTGCTGACGGGTGACGAGCGCTACTTGCAGGCGTTCGAGCAGCACTTGGATCAGTGGGTCGAGCAACGCGACTCCGTGACCGGTGAGTGGCCAGGGCTCGATGTCATCTGGTACTCGCTCGGCACGTGGGCCCGCTGCCGCAGTCTGCTGCCAACACTCGAAGTACTGACCTCCTCGCCGCTGTCCGACCGCGCGTGGGGCCGCCTGGTCGCGACACTCGTCGGAGGGGCCCGCTGGTCGTACGACGAGCATGATGTCTTCCGGCACGGGAACTGGCAACTGGTGTGCGCAACCGAGCTGCTGCATCTCAGTGCTGTACTGCCATCTCTTGTGGAGTCTGAGGCGTGGGCGGAGCGTGCGCGGCAGCGGATCGAGGAGCACCTGCTGCTGGATGTCTATCCGGACGGTGGGCACTACGAACGCTCACCCGGGTACCACCGGATGGTGCTGACAGCTCTGCAGACAGCAGCGCGGATCGACCCGGCTGTGGCGGCGCATCCGCGTTTTGCCGCGATGCACACGTGGATGTGCGACCTGGTGTCTTCGGGTGGCTGGCTGCCGCATCTGCAGGACAGTGGGATCGAGTGGCCCGCAGCGTCGTTGCTGCGTGGCAGTTACCTGCTGAACGACCCTGTGTTCGCGCGAGTCGCAGCGCAGTGGCTGTCGCCGTCGGAGCTCGCTGCGGAGGTGGCGACGTTTCCTGCTGGGCCGCAGACCTGGTTGTCGCCGGGTGCGGTTCCTGCGTTGCCACAGGCCACTGTGCTGCCGGAGTCGGGGTACACGATCCTGCGGAGCTCTGAGCTGCGTGCGGTGATCAACCACGGCCCGCATGTCGAGCACGAGTTGGAGTCGCACTCACATCGCGCCGTACTGGACCTGGTGCTGGACGGGTGGCAACAGCCGCTGCTGTGGGAGGCAGGCGGTCCGCCGAGCTACGACGACCCTGGGTACCTGACGTGGTACCAGTCGGGGCGCGGCCACAACACGGTCCTCGTGGACGACCAGGAGCTGTCTACCGACCGCGGTGTGGTCGTCGACCCGCTCGTGGACACCGACGCGCTCGCAGTCTTCTCCGGTCGCCACCACGGCAACGGCGTCGAGCAGACCCGCACGATCGCATTGGTCCGCGAGAGCCCGTCGTACGTCGTCGTCACCGACCACGCGCCGGGCGCGCACACCTTTCGTGCTCGCTGGCATGCGCTGCATCCGTGGCGTGAGGTCGGGCCGCTCGTGTACGACGCCTCCGCGCCCGATGGACCGGGTTTGCTGCTGATCGACGGCGGTGATGCTGCTGCCGTCGAGCTGACCGAGGGTGTGGCTCGGCATCCGGTGCTGGAGCGTCGGACGGCTGAGTACGGGCCGCTGCATTCGCTCACGGTCACGCGGTCGACCGGCGACTTCACGACGGTGCTGGTACCGCATGAAGGAGGTGAACCTCCCACTGCGTCGGTCGAGTGGCTCGACGGTGAGCTGGTGGTCACCCTCGGCGAAACGGTCGACCGAATCGGGCAGTCCACGTGGACACGGACCGTCGACGGTCAGTTGTCCTGGGCAACCGGGTGGCGCGTGCGGACGCTGCCGGACCTCGTCCGGGCGACCGCCGACATCGACGTACTGGTCAGGCCCACCGGCCACCGGCTCCACGTCAAGATCACGTGCGAGGGACGCTGCGGGCTCCGGATTCGCGCACGCGACGAGATCCGGCTCAACGGGATGCCGGTCGACGCGGCGATCGAGGACGAGTGGGCGCACTTGACGCTTCCGTACGCCGGGGCGTGGACTGTTGACGGGGTTCGCGATGAGTGACGTGACGGGTGGCTGGTTCGATGCGCGGATCGTCACCGGCGCGCATCCGGCCGCACTGGTCCCGGCCACCGATCGAGAGGCGATCGCCGCCCATCTCGACCGGTACGCGCTGTCCGGCGCCCTGGTGAGCGCGATGGCGTCGTGGTTGCACGACCCGATCGGCGGCAACGCGGAAGCCTCCGCGATCGCGCATGACCTGGCCGATCGCGGCGTACTGGCCTGTTGGACCGCCGTCCCCGCGACCTCCGGTGAGCTCGACTCGCTGACTGCTCTCGTCGATCGCGCGGTGGACGACGGTGTAGCGGCCTTCCGCATCCACCCCGCGTCGCACGGCTACTCCCCCGCTCTGCTCGACGAGCTGTACGACGCACTCCAGACCAACCGTCTGCCGTTGTGCGTCGACTCCGCGGAACTCGCCTGGCCGGACCTGACCACCATCGCGACCCGCTACCCGGAGCTGCCGATCATCGTGTCGAACCTCGGCTACCGGAAGCTTCGCGAGCTCTGGGCCGCGCTTACCGGCCACCCCAACGTGTTCGTCGATCTCGTCGACTTCGCCGCGCACCAGGGCGTGGAGTGGCTCGCCGCGCACGGCCTCGCCGACCGGTTGCTGTTCGCGACCGGTCTCGGGGTCCGCGATCCCGGCGAGAGCGTCGTCCGGCTCGCGTGGTCCGGCCTCGACGACGCGACAGTCCGTCTGGTCGGCGCGGAGAACGCGCGGCGGCTGCTCCAGGGAGTCCGCGCATGATCGGGCGCCGGCCGCGGCATCGGATCGTCGACGTGCACGCGCACCTCGGCCCGTACTCGCTGTTCTTCATCCCCGAGCCGGACGCCGCGACGATGGTCGCGGTGATGGACCGCACCGGTACCGACGTCACCGTGCTGTCCGCGAACCGTGCGATCCAGCAGGACGCGCACCTGGGCAACTCGCAGTCGCTCGCCGCGGTCGACGCGTACCCGGACCGGATCGCGGCGTACGCGGTCATCAACCCGTGGCAGGAGCCGGAGCGCGAACTCGAGCGGCTCGCGAGTGACGAGCGGTTCGTGGGGATCAAGGTGCATCCGAGCCTGCACCGCTACCCGGTCACCGGAGCGCGGTACGCCCCGGTCTGGGAGTTCGCCGAGTCGACCGGCTGCCCCGTCCTCAGTCACTCCGAGCACCTGTCGCCGTACGACGCGCCGGTGCTGTTCCAGGCGGTCGCGGAGCGCTACCCGGGTACGTCGGTCGTCCTCGGGCACGCCGGGATCACACCGGCCGGGGTGGACGAGGCGATCGAGGCAGCCCGCCGGTACGACTCGCTCTGGCTGGAGGTGTGCGGCTCGCAGATGACCGGGCCGCTGATCCGCTCGATGGTCGACCAGGTGGGCAGCGGCCGGGTGCTGTTCGGTTCCGACTTCCCCTTCATCGACCAGCGCATGTCGCTCGGCCGGGTGGTCTGTGCACCGCTGACGGAGAGTCAACGCCAAGATGTTCTCAGCGGGAACGCCCGCAAGCTGTTCCGGTGGCGGCCGCTCCCCGGAGAACAGGGGTTGACCAATGACTGAGGAAGCACAGCAGGCCGAGCAGGTCTCCGGCGAACGGCTGCCGTCCGTGACCGTCGGGCTGTTCGGACCGCGCCGGCTGGTCAAGACGATGTCGGAGGTCGGCCAGGAGGTCGTGGAGCGGTCGGTGCACGGCGTCCGCTTCCTCACCGGCGGGTACGACGACCTCTCCGAGGCCGAGGAGCGCTACCTGCGGCTGCGGGACCGGATCGACGCGGCAGTGTTCCCCGGCCCGTGGGCGTTCGACCTGGCGACGACCGGCCACTGGCTCACCGTCCCGTCCACGCACCTGCCGCTGACCGGCGCAGCGCTGTACGCCGCCCTGCTGCGGGCCTCGCTGACGATCAAGGACGTCGACCTGACCCGGGTCAGCATCGACTCGCTCTCCCTCGCGGACGTCTCCGAGGCGTACAGCGAGATCGGCCTGGACACCGCCCAGGTGTACGACGTCCCGTACGAAGGCCCCGAGTCGGTAGCGGGTTTCGCCGCGTTCCACCGGGAGAAGTGGGAACGCCAGCACACCACGGTCGCGTTGACCACGATCCTGTCCGTGGAGCGTGAACTGCGCGCGGACGGCGTACCGGTGCTGCGGATCGCGCCGACGCGGTCGAGTGTGCGGGATGCGCTGGAGACCGCCGTACTGCTCGGCCAGGGCACCCGGATGGGGGCGCATCAGCTCGCGATGATCGCCGTACAGGTCATTCCCTCGGGTGCTGAGTCGGGTGACTACTGGCAGCAGGAGCTGGCGTTGTCGACGCACCAGAAGCTGCTGTCCGAGGCCCGTCAGGTCGGTGCGTCCGTCACGCGCCGGTCCGACACGCTCTTCCTGGTCACCACGACGTACGGCGCTCTGCTGCGGCTGACTGAGCAGTTCGCGGTCGCACCGTTCCTAGGAGCCTTGACCGCGCAGCTCGGCGTACCTGTCGCTGTAGGCGCCGGGACCGGCCAGACCGCTCGTGCAGCTGAGGCAAACGCCCTCATGGCTGTTGAGGACTCGGTCGCGGCAGGCGGCAAGGTCGCGGTGTATCTGGACGGCAGCAGCGACCGGGTGGACCTCGAGCCAGGCCCTGCGACGACTGACTCCGCACCGGTCGACGGCACGTCGCCGATCGACCAGCGGGTTCTGGAGATCGTCACGTCGATCGCCTCGGCCATGAGCCCGGCTCCGGGCCGGCAGGTGGTCGTCGACGTCGAGAGCGTCGCCGCGATCATGCAGGTCACCCAGCGGACCGGACGCCGGATGCTGAAGGAGCTGGTCGAGGCAGGACTCGCCTGGCCGCTGCCGCCGGCTCGCTCGACGGCCGGCGGCCGGCCGCGCCAGCAGTTCCGCTTGCTCACCGAAAAGCTCGACTGACCCCTCTTGGAGAAGCCTGTGCAGACTCGCCGTCACGACCACGCAGACCGCCTCTACGCGCGTGCCCGACAGGTGATCGCAGGCGGTGTCTCCAGCGACGCCCGCCGAGCCGACCGGCCGCTGTTCGTGGACCACGCCAGCGGCGCCGAGCTGTGGGACGTGGACGGCAACCGGTACCTGGACTACGTGCTCGGCCAAGGCCCGAACCTGCTCGGCCACGCCGCACCACTCGTCGCCGACGCAGTCTCCGACCAGGTACGCCGCGGCGTCGCGTACGCCGCCCAGCATGAGCTGGAAGCACAGGTCGCCGAACGCCTGTGCAGCATGGTGCCGGCGGCGGAACTGGTCCGCTTCAACAGCGTCGGCTCGGAGGCGGTGCACGGCGCGATCCGGCTCGCCCGCGGCCACACCGGACGACCGAAGATCGTGAAGTTCGAGGGCAACTACCACGGCTGGCTCGACCCGGTCCTCTACAGCGTGCACCCCGACCTCGCTCTGGCCGGCGACGCCCGGCATCCCACCGCGGTCGGCGGTACGGCGGGCCAGCCGCGGCACGACGCGGACGACCTGATCGTCCTGCCCTACAACGATCTGCCGGCCGTCACCTCGGTGATGGAGCAGAGCGGCGACGAGATCGCTGCGGTCATCCTCGAGCCGCTGCTCTGCAACACCGGCTGCATCACACCGGCGCCCGGCTACCTCGAAGGGCTCCGGGAGCTCACGCAACAGCACGGGTCGTTGCTGATCTTCGACGAGATCATCACCGGGTTCCGGGTCGCTCCGGGCGGGGCGGGTGAGCTGCTGGGCGTCGTACCCGATCTGGCCGCGTTCGGGAAGGCGATGGCCGGCGGCATGCAGGTGTCCGCCCTGGTCGGCTCGGCCGACGTGATGGGGACGATCGCGGACGGCAAGGTCGCACACGCCGGCACGTTCAACTCGCATCCGGTCGGGATGGCCGCCGCCGACGCGGTACTGCGTCATCTCGACGAGCACCGCGCCGACGTGTACCCACCACTGAACGCGGCCGGCAAACGGCTGATGGACGGTCTGCGCGCGGCCGCCGCGAAGCACGGCGTACCGCTGCTCGTGGACGGGCCCGGTCCGGTGTTCCAGACGTACATCACGGACCAGGCCGCCGTCACGGACTACCGCACGTTCGCTGCCTGCGACCGGGCCGCGATGGCCCGCTTCCACGCGGGGCTGTTCGCTGCCGGCATCAGCATCGTCCCCCGAGGCTTGTGGTTCCTGTCCACCGAGCACACCGCGGACCAGATCGACGAGACGATTGCGGTAGCGGAGTCGGCGCTTTCCTCCCTGTAGCCAACGCCCTCATTTGCCTGGCTGACCCACCAACTTCGCTGGTTCACCTAGCACATTGGGGGTTTGTGACCCGTATCCAGGGTCAGGAACCCCGTATTTGATGGGTCAGCCAGGCAAATGAGGGCGCGGCCGCAGGCGAGGGGGTTGTCTCGTTGCGTCCAGTACGAGAAGGAGGCCGGGAGCCCGTCTGCTGACGGGCCCGGCCTCCTGCTGCAGCGTGTGGCGCTTACGCGCTCTTCTCGCGGCGGTCGCGCTTGGTGCGCTCGATCTGGTCGCGCGGGATCAGAGTGGGGTTCACGTTCTCCAGGACGACCTCGCCGGTGACGACGACCTTCGCGACGTCCTCGCGGCTCGGCACCTCGTACATCACGTTGAGGAGAACCTCTTCCATGATCGCCCGCAGACCACGGGCGCCGGTGCCGCGGAGCAGCGCCTGGTCGGCGATCGCCTCGACCGCGTCGTCGCTGAACTCGAGCTCGACGTTGTCGATCTCGAACAGCCGCCGGTACTGCTTGACCAGCGCGTTCTTCGGCTCGGACAGGATCTTGATCAGCGCCTCGCGGTCCAGCGGCGAGACGGTCGTGATGACCGGCAGCCGGCCGATGAACTCGGGGATCAGACCGAACTTGAGCAGGTCCTCCGGCATCACGTCGGCGTACCCGCCGAGCTCCTTCGGCTTCTCCGGCTCACGCGAGGTGTTGAAGCCGAGGGTCTTCTTGCCGACCCGCTGCTCGACCATGTGGTCCAGGCCGGCGAACGCGCCCCCGACGATGAACAGCACGTTGGTCGTGTCGATCTGGATGAACTCCTGGTGCGGGTGCTTGCGGCCGCCCTGCGGAGGCACGCTCGCCGTCGTCCCCTCGAGGATCTTCAGCAGCGCCTGCTGCACGCCCTCACCGGAGACGTCCCGGGTGATCGACGGGTTCTCGCTCTTGCGGGCGATCTTGTCGACCTCGTCGATGTAGATGATCCCGGTCTCGGCCTTCTTGACGTCGTAGTCCGCGGCCTGGATCAGCTTCAGCAGGATGTTCTCGACGTCCTCACCGACGTAGCCGGCCTCGGTCAGCGCCGTCGCGTCCGCGATCGCGAACGGGAGGTTCAGCATCCGGGCGAGCGTCTGCGCGAGGTACGTCTTGCCGCAGCCCGTCGGGCCGATCAGCAGGATGTTCGACTTGGCCAGCTCGACGGCCTCGTCCTTCGCGTGCCGGCCGGCGCTGGAGGCGCCCTGACCGTCGCGGACCCGCTTGTAATGGTTGTAGACCGCCACCGCGAGTGCCTTCTTGGCCACGTCCTGACCGACGACGTACGCGTTGAGGAAGTCGTAGATCTCGCGCGGCTTGGGCAGCTCGGTGAGACCGACCTCGGAGCCCTCGTTCAGCTCCTCCTCGATGATCTCGTTGCAGAGATCGATGCATTCATCGCAGATATAGACGCCGGGACCGGCGATGAGCTTCTTGACCTGCTTCTGACTCTTGCCGCAGAACGAGCACTTGAGCAGGTCACCGCCGTCACCAATGCGTGCCACCGGGGCAGATCCCTTCTATGCGCAGTCGGACCGATTTCGACGGTACCCCGTGCGGGGCCCAAAAACCGCGCTCGCCACCGGGTTGTGACTACGCCGGTGGCGAACGCGTTGTGCTCTTGACAACCGGTCAGATCGGTCGGAGCCGAACTGAACCCGTTCAGACGCCGGCCGGGACCGGGGTCTTGAGAGTCTGCAGGACGTCGTCGATCAGGCCGTACTCGATCGCCTGCTCGGCCGTCAGGAACTTGTCCCGCTCGATGTCCCGGGACACTTCCTCGTGCGACTTTCCGCTCGCGTCCGCGATCATCTTCTCCAGCAGCGCGCGCAGCCGGAGGATCTCGTTCGCCTGGATCTCGATGTCACTCGACTGGCCGTAGGTGCCCTCGGTGGCCGGCTGGTGGATGATGATCCGGCTGTTCGGCAGCGCGAGCCGCTTGCCCGGCGTACCGGCGGCGAGCAGCACCGCGGCGGCCGAGGCGGCCTGGCCGAGGCAGACCGTCTGGACGTCCGGCTTGATGTAGCGGACGGTGTCGTAGATCGCGGTCAGCGCGGTGAACGAGCCGCCCGGGGAGTTGATGTAGATGCTGATGTCGCGGTCGGAGTCCATCGACTGCAGGCACAGCAGCTGCGCCATCACGGCGTTCGCGATCTCGTCGGTGATCGGCGTGCCGAGGAAGATGATCCGGTCCTCGAACAGCTTCGTGTACGGGTCGATCCGGCGCATGCCGTACGACGTGCGCTCCTCCCACTGCGGGATGAAGTAGTTCATGGTGCGTCCTTAACTGGCGGAGTGGGAGATCAGGAGTTCGGGCTGCCCTGGCTGAGCTGGGCGGCGCTGGTGACCACGTGGTCGATGAAGCCGTACTCCTTCGCCTGGTCGGCGGTGAACCAGCGGTCCCGGTCGGCGTCGTTCTCGACCTGCTCGAGCGGCTGGCCGGTGTGGTCCGCGATCAGCCGGAACAGCAGCGCCTTCAGGTGCAGCGACTGCTCGGCCTGGATCTTGATGTCCGACGCCGTACCGCCCATACCGCCGGAGGGCTGGTGCATCATGATCCGCGCGTGCGGCAGCGCGTACCGCTTGTTCTTCGCGCCGGCGCAGAGCAGGAACTGGCCCATCGAGGCGGCCAGGCCCATCCCGACCGTGGCGACGTCGTTGGAGATCCACTGCATGGTGTCGTAGATCGCCATGCCGGAGTCCACCGAGCCACCCGGCGAGTTGATGTACAGCCAGATGTCCGCGTTCGGGTCCTGGGCGTTCAGCAGCAGCATCTGCGCACAGATCGCGTTCGCATTGTCGTCACGAACCTCGGACCCCAGGAAGATGATCCGGTTCTTCCGCAGCTCGCGGTAGATGTCGTCGTCTTGTCCGCCGGATCCGTTGCCGCCCGCGGCGGTGGGGCTGGCTGCAAATGTCTCGTTCACGAACCCGACACTACTGGGCGAGAGCGACAGACCTAAGGCGGGGCCGGAGGTGTTCGCTCACGGCGCACCGCTCGTCTGCTGTCAGCGAATTCGGGGGCGTTTCACCAGCCGCACAGCACCACGGATCCGGACTCACCGGCCGCTGCCTCGTCAGGTACTTCGCGGTGCTCCGGCGACTCCGGTTCCCGCCGTACCTCAGGCTCCTGCAGCAGCGCGGTCACACCCGGCCCCTTCCGCGGTCGGCCCAGAACGCTCCGGAAATCGTTTCACCGGCCACGCTAGGCCAGGTTTCTTACGGTCGCGTCGCGATCGTCCGGCGAAAACGACAACGGCCCGGATCCCCACCTGGGGGTCCGGGCCGTAGCACGTACGGGTCAGGCCTTCGCGGGCTCCGGCTCCTCGGCCGTGGCCTCAGTGGCCTCGGTGGCGTCGGCCGCCTCCGGGTCGGCGTACGAGCCGTCCGGCTGCAGGGTCTTCAGCTCGACCGTGTTGCCGGAGGCATCGGTGACCTTGGCGTTCTCGACCAGGTACGCGAGCGCCTTGCCGCGGACGACCTCGGACACCAGGCTCGGGACCAGGTTGTTCTCCACGGCGTGCTGCGCGAACTGGTCCGGGCTGACGCCGGAACGCTGAGCGTGCCGGACGATGTGCTCGGTGAGCTCCTGGTCGTTGACGCTCAGTTCCTGCTGCTCGGCCACCAGGTCCAGCACGAACTGCGCCTTGATCGCGTCCTCGGACCGCTTCTTCAGGTCCTCGTCGAACTCGTCCTGGGTCTGCTCCTCGCCCTCGAGGAACTGCTCCATGGTCATCCCGGAGTACCCGAGCTGCTGCTCCAGGTTCTCCTTGCGGGCGGCCAGCTCGTCGGTCAGCAGGCCCTCGGGGACCGGCACGTCGACCAGCGTCAGGATCTTCTCCAGGACCGCGTCCCGCGCCTCGCCGGCCTGCTCGAGCCGCTTGCCGCGCTCCAGCCGGGTCTGTACGTCGGCCTTCAGCTCGTCGGCGGTGTCGAACTCCGACGCGGTCTGCGCGAACTCGTCGTCGAACTCCGGGAGCTCCTGCTCCTTGACCGCGGTCACGGTCACCTCGACGTCGACGTCCTCACCCTTGAGCGCGCCGCCGACCAGCTGGGTGACGAAGGTCTTCTTCTCGCCGGCGCTCAGGCCGAGGACCGCCTCGTCGAGGCCGTCCAGCAGCTGACCGCTGCCGACCTGGTACGACAGGCCGGTCGCCTGCGCCTCCTCGACCTTCTCGCCGTCCTTGCTGGCCGACAGGTCCAGGGTGATGAAGTCGTTGTCGCCGACCGCGCGCTCGACCGGGTTCAGCGAGCCGAACCGCTGCCGCAGCGACTCGATCTGCTCGGTCACCTCGTCGTCGGAGATCGCGATGTCCTCGACCTCGGCCTCCAGGCCCTCCAGGTCCGGCAGGGTGATCTCCGGGCGGACCTCGACCTCGGCGGAGAACTGCAGGCTCTCCTTGTCGTTGAACTCGGTCACATCGACCTCGGGCCGGCCGATGGCCTTGACCTGGTTGTCGCTGACCGCCTGCGAGTAGAGCTTCGGGAGCGCGTCGTTGATCGCCTCCTCGAGCACCGGGCCGCGGCCGACACGCTGGTCGATGACCTGCGGCGGGATCTTGCCCTTGCGGAAGCCCGGCACGACGATCTGCTGGCCGATGCTCTTGTACGCCGCGTCGAGGCTCGGCTTGAGCTCCTCGAACGGCACCTCGACGATGAGCTTGACCTTGGTCGGGCTCAAGGACTCGACGGTGCTCTTCACGGTGGCGGTTCTCCTTGATTCGGTGACATTCACAGCACGCGCGACAGCCCGCGCTGCAGCGGTGCTACAGGGGGTTTGTCGGGGCGACAGGACTCGAACCTGCGGTCTCCTGCTCCCAAAGCAGGCGCGCTAGCCACTACGCTACGCCCCGCAGTGACCGGTCGAGTGTAGTCGACCGGAACCAGTGCTCGCGCCACCGGGGCCCCGGCAATCCCGTTTTGAGTCCAACCGGCCCGATGTGGAATCATGTCCGAGCACCGCGGGTGTAGCTCAATGGTAGAGCCTCAGTCTTCCAAACTGATTACGCGAGTTCGATTCTCGTCACCCGCTCGGTCGAGAGGGCGAGGTATGCCTGCGGAAAGCGCAGGCATTTCTCGCCCTCTTCTTTTGTGCGCCTGCGCTTCGCTGGGCGCGGGCGGGGGCTTCGCCACCCGCACCCCCGTTTGCCTTCGCTTCGCTCGGCTCCCGGGTTGGGTTGGGTGCGTCGGTTCCGGGCCCGGGTTGGGTTGGGTGCGTCGGTTCCGGGCCCGGGTTGGGTTGGGTGCGTCGGTTCCGGGCCCGGGTTGGGTTGGGTGCGTCGGTTCCGGGCCCGGGTTGGGTTGGGTGCGTCGGTTCCGGGCCCGGGTTGGGTTGGGTGCGTCGGTTCCGGGCCCGGGTTGGGTTGGGTGCGTCGGTTCCGGGCCCGGGTTGGGTTGGGTGCGTCGGTTCGGCTCCCGGGTTGGGTTGGGTGCGTCGGTTCCGGGGCCGGGGCGGGTTTCAGGGGAAGGCTGGGGGGCCGCCTCTGAGGGCTCGGCAGGCGGCTTCGGGGTCGTTGACGAAGTTGGGGACCTGGTTGTCGGAGTCGTAGTAGCGGTGGAAGACGGGGGTCTGGGAGCCGGACATCGGCGGGACGATCCAGCTCCAGTCGGCGGGACAGCCGCGGCCGGCTCGTGCTTCCTTCTCCAGGTGGATGAGGAACCTGCGGGACTCGGTGTGGTGGTCGGTGACCGTGACGCCGTTCGTGTGGAACGAGTGCAGGACTGCCCGGTTGATCTCGACCAGGGCCTGGTCGCGCCACAGGGTCGCCTCGTTCGAAGTGTCCAGCCCCATCCGCGCCGCGACCTCCGGAACCATGTCGTAGCGGTCGCTGTCGGCCAGGTTGCGGGCACCGATCTCGGTGCCCATGTACCAGCCGTTGAACGGCGCGGCCGGGTACGAGACGCCGCCGATCACCAGCCGGTTGTTACTGATCACCGGGACCGCGTGCCACCGCAGCTCCAGGTCCGCGAACCACGTCAGCTCGGGGTGCTCGAGCGGAACCTCGTGGACCGCCTGCCCGGGCAACTGGAACATCCGCGGCCCCTCCTCGACGGTCTCCACGACGAGCGGGAGTACGTCGAAGGCGCTTCTCCGCTCAGGCGGCTGCCACCCGCGCTGGATCAGCTTGGTCGTGAAAGCGCGGTACCGCGGATCCCCGAGCGCGCGACCGTCCGGTTGCTCGTACCCGGCGTACCGGATCAACTGCTCGTTCCAGATCCGGGGAGCGGGCCGGGACGGTGTCTCGGGGGCGAAGACGCTGATCATCGGCCGGATCCTGCCGCCGTTGTGCGCCGTCCGCAGATGCTCGAAGCAGTGCGCCGCGACGCCGCCGGCGTCGGAGACCGTTCTCAGGTCGCGCACCTGCAGGCTGTGCCAGTACAGGCGGCCGATACAGCGTTTGTTGTTACGCCAGGCCACGCGGGCGCCGAAGGCCAGCTCCTCGGGCGTGTGCCAGTAGGTCCCGGTCGTGTCGATCTCGCGTAACACCTCGGTCAACCGGGGCTCCAGCGGCCCGGCGTGCGGGTCCTCGCCGTGGAAGAGTTCGAGGAACTCCTTCGCGGCAGCCCGAACCGTCTCGAGATCGAGTTCCGGCTCGGACCGGCTGACCGGGGGATGCCCGGGCACGGGCGGGTGACCAGGCGGCGGCGCGACCCTCACGGGGCGCCGGGACGCCGTACGGCGGGCTTGTCGGGCCGTACCCCACCGCGCGCCGGCGACCTGGAGCAGCTGTTCTCCGGCGCTGACCGAGACAACATGGCGGACGCAGATTCCTACTGCGAGCAGGAGGCAGGTGAGGCTGAGCGCGATCGCCAGCTCGGCCGGAACGCCGATCGGCGCCCTCCGGCCGAGTTCGAGCGCGCCGAGGGCGGCACCTGCCACAGCCAGTCCGAGGACTGCCAGTGGCAGAGCCAGGGGCCGACGGCTTCGTGCAGGCTGCCGGCTTGTCGGAGCTTCCGCGCGGTGTTCCTCCGTCCGGGCGGGGTTCGGAAGAGTTCGCACGGGTCACTCCGCGCCTGGAGACCTCGGACCGCTGCCGTTCGCTCCCCCGTGCCCGTTCCCGTGCCCGTGCCCGTTCTGCAGGCGGACCTGCCAGTCGCTCAGGTCGTCGAACCAGGCGTCCTTCTGCCGGGGCGCCTGCTCACCGGGCTGCCCCGTGCTCCCGAGCCGCTCGACCTCGGTCGAGAACGAGTCGACAATCGACTGCATCCGCGACTGCGCGTTCTGGGCGTACGAACGGACCTGCTGCCCGGCCGTGTCCATGGCCTCTTCGACGATCCGGCGCTCGTGGGCGCGCGCCTGGCCGATGCGCTCGCGGGTGTCGCGGCTGACGTCCTCGACCATCTCCTCGGCCACCAGTTGCGCCTGGCTGAACAGCTGGACGATCTGGTCGTTCACACGCTCACCGACCTGCTCGTACTCGTCCAACTCACGCTGCACCCGCTGCACTTCCGCCTTGGCCCGCCGCAGCTCCCCCTGGAGCCGTTCGTTCTCGGCGCGGCACTCGCTGACCTCTCTGGCGGTCGCGTGCACCTGGTCTGCCAGCAGGTCGATGTACCCGTACACCTGCTCGGAATCGAGGCCCCGGAGTCTGCGCCGGAACGTTTCACCCCGGATCGCATCTGGGGTCTGGTAGTGCGGAGAGCCGTGGCGGTGCTTTCCGTTGGTCACTTGATGTCTCCTGACCTGGTGAGCGCTGGGTCACCCATGTGCTCGTCCATGGGCGCGTAGTAGAAGTGCTCGTACTTGATGTGCTCGGGGTCCATGCCGGCGCCGGCCAGTCGCTCCAGCGTGTGCGCGACCATCTGGGGGCCGCCGCACACCATCGCCGTCCGCCCGTACAGGTCCTGCCGGGCTGCGATCATGCCGACCTTCCCGCGCGTCCCGGGGTAAGACGCGTCATCGGACACAACTTCGGTGTAGTCGAACCAGGGCCGCTTCTGGGCCATCTCACGCAGTTGGGGACGGTCGTAGAGGTGCCAGGGCATCCGGACCCCGTGCAGCAGATGGACCCGTGGAGCAGTGCGCGACCGCGCCCACTCGTTGTCGATCTGCTCGAGCACCGCGAGCAGCGGCGCGAGTCCGGTTCCGCCGGCGACCATCAGCACGTCCCGTACGTCGTTCGCGCGCCGGGTCAGCCGTTCGCCGACCGGGGCGCCGAGCTTCACTGCGTCGCCGACCTTCAGCGACCGCACCACCGCCGGGCTCACCTGGCCGCCGTCGATCTGCTGCACGTGCAGGTCGATCGAGCCGTCCCGGCGCGGGGCGTTGGCCGGACTGAAGTACCGCCACAACCGGGGCCGTTGCGGGATCTCCATGGAGATCGACTGGCCCGGAAGGAACTGGAACTCGCGCCGCGGCCGGATCGTCAGCAGCGTGAGGTCCATGGTCCGCCGCTCGACCGCGGTCACGTCGGCGTCCCACCAGTCGGGCGTCGACTCCGAGGAGGCCTCCGCCGCCTCGACCATCATCCGCGCGATCACCTGGTAGGCGGCCGTCCAGTGCCCGGCGAGTTCCTCGTCCCACTCCGGGCCGAGGAAGTGCTTCAGGGTCGCGCACAACGAGGCGCCGACCGCGTTGTAGTGGTCAGCGACGACGGCGTACTTGCGATGATCGCGGCCGAGGTGCTGCAGGAAGGCAGCATCGTTCTCGATCTGATCGGCATGACTGACGATCCGGCCGAGCGCGCCGACGAACTTGTCCCGCTGGTTCGACATGGAGAGCGGAAACATGGACCGCACCTCGGGATAGGACACGAACAAATGCGAGTAGAAGTACAGCGGTACCTGTTCTCCGTGCTCTGTCACCCGGTCCCAGCTGCGCTGGAGGGCATTGGCATCCATCGGGATTCGCTATCCGGCTCGAGAAGGTAGCTCCTCGACTGAAACGTACGGCCCGCAAGCGGGCACCAGGTATTGCCGGTCGTCGGCCGAATCGGCCGACGGACACTGCGTCGACAAGGGTTCCCTCCCAGTCCAGCCCCCGAGTCTTAATGGCCTTCGTGGTGTCTCCAGCCCGCAACCTACCCGCGCCGAACGGCTTGAAACCGCGAACCGGACTGAGACGTGCCGAAATTCCTACGGCGCCCTGAGAAAGGCGATGCCGTCGACACTGGCTGGGGCCGTGGAGGTGGAGACGATCTTCAGAATCCCTGTGCGGAAAGGGGTTGCAGGGAGGTAGGTGACAGCGCGGCCGGTGGTGGCAGCGGCCAGAGAGACGGTACCGATCTTGATGTTCGCGTGGTAGATGTCGACGCGGCCTTGGCCCGGGCCGTGAATCGCTACCAGGGCAATGCGTAGCCCGGCCTCGGTGGCCTTGGTCAGGTAGGCGCCGTTGGCTTTGAGGATCGTCGTGGTGCCTTGGAAGGCCAGCGTGCTCGTGGAACGCGTGACGGTACCGGCAGAGGTCAGGGCGCGGTCGTCCTGAGGCGCAACGGAGCAGATCGGTGCGGACCAGGCAGAGAGGTTCCCCAGGTAGTCCCGGGCGCGCACCATGAAGCACTCGTCCCAGCCGAGCCGCGGCGACCAGGTGATCCCCGTGATGCGCGTGTTCTGCCAGACGGCCGGATAGATCCATTTGCCGAACGCGACACCCGGTGCGGCCACCTTGTAGACCACGTCGTACGACGCGATGTCGGTGTCGTCCTTGTAGGCCCACCGCACTGTCGCGGACCCGCTCAGCTGTACGCGGTCGCCGATGCGCCACGTGACCAGCGACGGCGCCGTACCGTCCACTTCGCTGCAGTACGACGTACTCCAGGCGCTCAGGTTGCCGGCGTAGTCGCGCGCACGCACCTGCCAGCACGTGTCGGTGCCGATCGGTGCGGTCAGACTCGCCCCGGTGGTCTTGAGCCCCTGCCACGCGGGCACCTGGTTCCAGGCGCCGTACGGCGAGGTGCGGTTGGGACGCTGCTGGATTCGCAGGTCGTAGCTGTCGACACCCGTCGCAGGCGAGTTCGGGTCCTGCGGGTCGTCGTACGCCCACTCGAAGGACAGGCTGGTGTTGTCGCGGATGCGATCGCCCGCGGACGCAGTCGTCAGTACTGGCGCGACTGTGTCCGGGTGCTGCTGTGGGTCGGCGGTCAGCCAGGACAGGGTGATCACGCGGGGCTTGCTGGTCGCGTCGGCGTACACGATCTTCGCCAAGCCGGAGCCGTCCGCGCGGAAGCTGGAGGTGGTGGTGCGGATCGGCCCGTAGCGACGCTGCCCGAGTGCGGGGTCGTTGAGGTCGGTGACCAGGAGATCGGAGCCGGAGGTCTGCACGGTGAAGCCGTTGCCCAGTTGGGCGTCCGCGGCGACGGTCAGGTTCCGCGGCGGCTGCGGCCCGTTGACGTCCACAACCTGGTTGCACCCGCTCAGCACCGCCCAGCGTCCGTTGACGTCGTCGGGGCCGACCGTGCACGCGCTGGCGACCAGCACTGTCTTCACGACACCAGTGGTCAGGTTCTTTCCGTCCAGGTGACCGGGCTCGGTCACCTTCCACACCGTGTCGCCGGACAGGGCGAACGGCTGGGCGACGTCGGCCAGCTTGGCCTTGCTGGCGATGTCGTACACCTCAGCGGTCGCGGCTGCGGGTGCACGATGCGAGACGAGCTTGCCACCCTTCCCGAGCACCACCTCGTCCGCAGCCGGGAACGTGAGCCCACCGACCTTCGCCGTACTCCCGTCGAACGTCAGTAGCGCGGCACCCTCGACCTGCAGCGGCTTGCCGTCGTTCGAGCCACCGGAGGCGGTCCAGGTGGTCCCGTTGTTGCTCGTCTCGTAGACAGGGTTCGAAACGACCACGCGGGCGCCCGACATGCCGACGTCCACCGCCGTACGCCCGGGAACGAGCACGCCCTCCCCCAGGTGCTGCGGTGGATCGGCCGCCATCACCTGTGAGGCCGTCAACGGCAGTAGTACGACGGCACACACGACGGCCGCCTTGACCCGTAAGCCCAGCACGCGAGAGACCCCCCAGTACTCCGATGACCCCCGCACCCTAGTCAGTAACCACCAGTAACGGAAGCCACGCCTGAAAACCAGGTGACACACCGTGACGTCGAGAGGATCCTGAAAGGCTGACCAGCGACGAAAGGGACGGATGCAAGCGGGAATCACGGTATCGGCAGCCGAACTGCCCGAAGTACTGCTGCACGTGGCAGTGGTACGCCCGGTCTTCCTCTGGGGCGCACCGGGGATCGGGAAGAGCAGCCTGGTACGGGCGTTCGCGGAATCGCTCGGTCTGGAGTGCGTCACGCTCCTGGGCACACAGCTCGCGCCGGAGGACCTCATCGGCGTACCGCAGATCGTCGACGGCCGCAGCCGGTTCGCACCACCCGTGGCGATCGCCCGCGACGAGCCGTACTGCCTGTTCCTCGACGAACTGAACGCCTCCTCGGCCGAGGTGCAGAAGGCGTTCTACTCGCTCATCCTCGACCGCCGCATCGGCGAGTACGAGCTGCCCGAGGGATCCGTGGTGATCGGCGCCGGCAACCGGGCCACCGACAACGCTCTGGCCCGTCCGATGGCAAGCGCCCTGGTGAACCGGCTCGTGCACATCCACCTGCGAGCGTCCGCGACCGACTGGCTGCGGTGGGCCGGTACGGCGGGCATCCACCCGTGGGTCCTCGACTACCTGCGCAACCGCCCCGACCACCTGTGGACCGCGCCGCCGAAGACCGAGGAGCCGTTCTCGACGCCGCGCAGCTGGCACATGCTGTCGGACGCCCTGCACTCGTACGGCGACGACGTGGCCGACGAGCCGCTCCGGGTCCTTGCCTTCGGCACCTTGACCGCGCCGCACGCGTCGGCGTTCCGCGCGTACGTGAAGACGGTGCGGCACGCGTTCGGGCTGGACGCGGTACTGAAGGGTGAGACCGGCTGGCCGTCCGCCCCGGAGGACCGGGACCTGCTGTACTTCCTGGCCGAGACGTTCCGTGCCCGGCTGATCAAGGAACTGGCCGCGGACAAGGCGTCGGCGAGCCCTGCTGCGCGGCAGCTCGCGCACCGCGGCAAGGCGCTGCTGGTCGAGCTGGCGGAGATCTCGCTCGAGGTGGCGCAGGTGGTGATCGCGGCTGACGACGACGGCCGCCCGGTGCTGCCGACGTGGTTCCTGGTCGAAGTCAGCCGCGACCTGCCGCGGCTGGTGGCGGCACGTGCCTAAGCGGAAGAAGGCACAGCGGGACCCGGCATGGGAGGCGATCCAGACCGGCTGGGGCGTCATCGCGCGGCACCCGCTGTTCGCGCCGATGGCGGACTGGGCGCACAGCCCGCAGCGTGACGACAGCTGCCCACCAGACGGCTGGGCGACGATCGACTCGAACGGGCAGATCCGCACGCACCGGACGCGGCGCGCCACCTCAGAGGAGTGGTCGTGGGTCTTCGCGCACCTGCTGATCCACCTGGGCCTCGGCCACGCCGAACGTGACCTGCCAGAACCTGACCAGGCCGCCGGCGCCGCGAACGATGTGGCGGTCAACCGTTACCTCCAGTCGCTCAAACTCGGTACACCGGTTGTTGAGCTGCCTCCCGACTTCCCTGCGATGGACGAGGACGCGCTGGCCCGACAGTGGCGGCGTACCGACGTACCGGCGGAGTACGAGCGTCTGGGAGTGGCAGGTCACGCGCCTGATGTGCGGACTGCCCGCTGGAACGGCTGGGGCAAGCCGCCGAACTGGGGTGAGCTGTTCGCCGCAGGTCTGTCAGCCGCGGCTGCTGCGGCTGTCGAGGTTGCAGGTGGCGCGCGCTCGTCGCTGACCGCACGCAGTGGCGGCCGCGACAAGTGGGACCTAGCGCTCGGCTGGTTCGTCTCGTCGTACCCGCTCCTCGGTGCGATCGCTGCGAGCATGACGGTCGTCGCCGAGGCCGAGCTCGCCCGCAGCTGGGACATCCGGGTCGCGGCGGTCAACGCGTCCGCCGGCGAGATCTACGTGAACCCGCTGGCCAGCCTCACGCTGAGCGAGTGGCGATTCGTCATGGCACACGAGATGCTGCACGCCGCTCTACGGCACGGGGAGCGCGTCGGCGGCCGCGACCCGTACCTGTGGAACGTCGCCGCCGATCTGGTGATCAACGGCTGGCTCCTGGAGATGGGTGTCGGCACCCTGCCCGACGGTGGGCTCTACGACCCGGCGCTGAAGGGCATGTCCGCGGAAGAGGTCTACGACCGCATCACCACGGACCTGCGCCGCTACCGCAAGCTGGCGACGCTGCGCGGCGTCGGCCTGGGCGACGTACTCGGCCACCCACTCCCGCACTCTGGTGAAGCCGCTCGGGGCGCGGGTCTGGACGACATCTACCGACGCGCCCTGAGCACCGGCCTGGCGTACCACGACCCAGCGCGCGGCACACTGCCAGCCGGGCTGGTCGAGGAGATCCGCGCCCTGGACCACCCGCCGCTCGCCTGGGACGCGCAGCTGGCACGCTGGTTCGAGGAGCACGTCCCCGCGGTCGAGAAAACCCGCACGTACGCACGGGCCTCCCGACGCCAATCCGGTACGCCGGACATCCCCCGCCCCGGCTGGATCCGCCCGGTCGAGCTGGAACGACTCCCGACGTACGGCGTCGTCCTGGACACCTCGGGCTCGATGGACCGCGAACTGCTCGGCAAGGCGCTCGGAGCGATCGCCTCGTACTCACGTGCTCGCGACGTACCGGCTGCGCGAGTGGTGTACTGCGACGCCGCGGCGTACGACGCCGGCTACGTGCCGGTGGACGACATCGCCGGCCGCGTGAAGGTGCATGGGCGCGGCGGGACCGTCCTGCAGCCCGGTGTGGATCTGCTGGAGCGTGCGGACGACTTCCCGGTCCACGGTCCGATCTTGCTCATCACCGACGGCCAGTGCGACGTCGTCCGGGTACGGCGGGAGCACGCATGGCTGATCCCCCGCGGCGCATCCCTCCCCTTCACCGCAAAAGGCCCCGTGTTTCGCGTGGACTGAACACACCCACCGCGCAGTCGCTCCCCAAACCGGTTTGGGGAACCCCTGCGCACGGACCGGGGAGTCCTACCTCCCGATCCGGGTACCCGCAACTCCCCAAACCAGTTCGGGGAACCCTCCACACCAACCGGGGAGCCCCACCTCCCACCCCAGGCACCCGCAACTCCCCAAACCAGTTCGGGGAACCCCTCCACACCGACCGGGGAGCCCCACCTCCCGATCCGGGCAGCCGCGACTCCCCAAACCGGTTTGGGGGTCACAGAGCCGGTTAGGTGACCTGCGGTTAGGCGACCTTTCGCCAGGCTGCGCAGTTGCTGGTTTCGAAACCCTTGTCGGTCTTCTTGATCGTCACCGTCTGCGGGCCGTCGCTCAGATTGTTGGCGATGATGGCGTCGAAGCCGCCGTCCAGGCTCTTCAACCGCGCCCAGTAGCAGCCGTCACCGCCGGCCGTCTTGTACTTGCCAGGCTTGATGTCGACGCCGACCTCGTAGGTGCCGTCACCCTCGAACGTGACTGCGGCTTCGGGTGGCGCAGCCGTCACGGTCTTGGCCGGCGGAGCGGGCTTCGTCACCGTCACCGGCGGCGCTGTCACCTGCACCGGCGGTGCCGTGACCGTCACTGTCGGGCCTGGCGCCTGGACGGTCTCGGTGGCCGTCGCCTGCGGTGTGCCGGCTGACGTCGATGCAGTGCCGCCGCTCGGCGCGGCGCCGATGACCAGACCCAGTACGAACGTTCCGGAGGCCACGGCCCACGGGATCCAACGACGGCGCTTCTTGGGCTGCGGCGGCTGCGGCGGCTGCGGGCCGGGACCCGCCGGCCCCTGCGGCGGTAGCTGTTGCTGCGGATAGAAAGGTTGCTGCGGAATGTGCTGCGACATGATCGGTCTCCCCCCGTTGTCCCCCGAGCCCCCCGGGGATCTCCGCCCAACGTAACCCTCCGTGGTCGACGCGGCTCTGGTCCAAAGGTCCTCCCGATCCGGCCAGAGGTCCTGAGCTGACCACCGCAAGAGGTCCGGTGTTTCGCCTGGAGTGAACTCGTCTGCTCCGGGCGAACAGGCGTAGTCGACTGGCTCTGCTGAGTGACAGGTTCACAGACATGGCATGGGTCGTGAGGGCGAGTTCCGGAAGCTGTGGATCGGACAGCTGGTGTCCGCGTCGGGCAGTGCGGTCACAGCTGTCGCGCTGCCGCTGGTGGCTGTGGTGACTCTGCAGGCGTCGGCTGTGGAGATGGGCGCGCTGGCAGCGTTGACGATCGCTCCGCATCTCGTGTTCGGACTGCTGGCCGGCGTCTGGGTCGACAGGTGGCCGCTGCGGCGCGTCCTCATCTGGACCGACGTCGGACGGCTCCTCCTGCTCGGCTCGGTGCCCGCGGTGGCAGCGCTGGGCTGGCTGCGCATCGAGCAGCTGTACGCCGTCGCCGTACTGACCGGAGTGCTGACTCTGCTGTCCGACACCGCGTCGCAGACGATGATCCCGTCGCTGGTGCCCCGTGAGGACCTGATGCGGGCGAACAGCGCGGCGCTGCTCAATCTCAACCTCGCCTCCACCCTCGGACCGTCGGCGGCCGGGGTGCTCGTACAGGTGCTCACGGCACCGTTCGCGATCCTCGTCGACGCCGCGTCGTACGTCGTGTCCACCATCGCGGCGTACCTCCTGCGCGAGCCCAGCCGCGCACCTGCACCCGAGCGGTCCGAAGTACGTCTGTCGGCGGGTCTGCGGATGCTCTTCGGCCACCGGATGCTCAGACCGCTTGTCGTCTCGGCCGGTATCGCTGCCATGGCCGGAGCCATGCAGGGGCCGCTGGTGGTGCTCTTCCTGATCCGTGAGCTGGACAGGTCACCGGCGTTCGTCGGGCTGTCCATGACGATGTTCGGAGCTGCCGCGGTGGCCGGGACCTTCGTAGCCCCTGCCTGGTGCCGCAGGGTCGGTCTCGGCCACTCGTACCTGTCCGGCGTGTTCCTGGCGTCACTCAACGGCGTCGCTCTGTTCACCGGGGTGACGCCGGTGATCCTTCTCGGACAGGCACTCGCCGGACTCGGTATGTCGCTGTTCGCCGTCCCGCAACGCACTCTGCGCCAGGCGCTCGCACCGCCGCACCTCATGGGCCAGGTCACCGCCTCCTGGCGCACCCTCGTCATCGGAGGCCAAACGGTCGGTGCGGCGGTTTCCGGCGTGGTCGCCACCGCTCTGCACATCCGTCCCACCCTGCTGATCGCGACCGCCGGCATGCTCGCCGGCCTCCTGGTCGCCGCCTGCTCGCCGCTCCGCGAGCTGCGGGATCTGCCCGAAGAGGCACCGGCCGGGCGATCGATGGCCTAGCACTGATTGCGGATCGTGATAGGTGCCGGACATGTTCCCGCGTGGGGATCGGATGGGCTATTGCGATTCATTCACCGGGAATGGAATTGGCGCGACAAGCGCTTACCTACTGAGCGATACTGGAAAGTGCGCCGTTTTCAGGTCGCAAAACCCCTTTGATTCGAAGTAGATGGGAAGTGCGCCCGTCCAGATGCCCTCAGAGCACACTGTCCAAGCGCCGTCGATCGCAGCCCCTACCACCCGTGCCCCAGAACGCAGCCGCAACCTGTGGCGGCTCCGTCCTTACCTGAAGCCACACCGCTGGCGCCTCGCGGTGATGTTCTCCACCGCCATGCTGGGCGTCGGCGTCAGCCTCGCCGTACCGCTGGTCACCCGAGCCATCATCGACGGTCCGGTCACCCGTCGCGAGCTGAGCATGCTGGTCCCCCTGGCCCTCCTGGCCCTCGGGCTCAGCATCTCCGAGGTCATCCTGGTCTGGATGCGCCGCTGGGCGCAGTCCCGGACCGTCAGCGACCTCGAGGCCACACTCCGGCACGACCTGTACGTCCGTCTGCAGTCACTGCCGATGGAGTTCCACACCCGCTGGCAGAGCGGTCAGCTGCTCTCCCGCGTCACCACCGACCTGTCCACGATCCGCCGGTTCATGGGCTTCGGTCTGCTGTTCCTGGTGATGAACATCCTCCAGCTGGCCGTTGTCACGGTCCTGCTGCTCCAGCTGTACTGGCCGCTCGGCCTCGTGGTCCTGGTGGCCGCCGTGCCGATCGTCATGGTGTCGCTGAAGTTCGAGAAGAAGTACCTGCGGATCTCCCGCAAGGTCCAGGACCAGCAGGGTGACCTGGCCACCCGGATCGAGGAGTCGGCGCTCGGCTTCCGGGTGATCAAGGCGTTCGGCCGGCGGCCGCACGTCCAGGGTCAGTTCGACGACGAGGCCACCACGCTGTACGACACCGAGGTCGAGAAGGTCCGGCTCGCGTCCCGGTTCTGGAGCTTCCTCGGCGTGATCCCGAACCTGACCCTGGTGATCGTCCTGCTGCTCGGCGCACTCGCCGTCGGCCGGGAGGCCATCACGCTCGGCACCCTGGTCGCGTTCATCACGCTGATGCTGTCCCTGGTCTGGCCGGTCACCTCGCTCGGCGCGATCCTGGCGATGGCGCAGGAGTCGATGACCGCGGCGGACCGGATCAGCGAGATCCTCGACACCTACTCGGTGATCAAGGACGGCACGGAGAAGCTCACGCACGCGCGGGGTCACCTGCGCTTCGAGCACGTCGGGTTCCGGTTCTCGGACGACTCCACCGAGGTGCTGCACGACATCAACCTGGACCTCACCCCTGGCACGACACTCGCACTGGTCGGCGCCACCGGGTCCGGCAAGACCACTCTGACCGCACTGGTCCCCCGGCTGTACGACGTGACCGCCGGACGGATCACCATCGACGGGCACGACATCCGGGACCTGTCCCTGGTGTCGTTGCGGACGGCTGTCGCGTCCGCGTTCGACGACCCCACCCTGTTCTCCATGAGCGTCCGGGAGAACCTGACCCTCGGCCGTCCGGACGCCACCGAGGCAGAGGTCCAGCAGGCGCTGGACGTCGCTCAGGCGCAGTTCGCGAACGACCTCCCGTGGGGCCTCGAGACGCGCGTCGGCGAGCAGGGCATGTCGCTGTCGGGTGGTCAGCGGCAGCGGCTCGCACTGGCTCGCGCAGTGCTCGCCAAGCCCGCCGTACTGGTGCTGGACGACACCCTGTCCGCTCTCGACGTACACACCGAGGCGCTGGTCGAGGAAGCACTGCAGAACGTGCTCTCCGAGACCACCGGCATCGTGGTCGCGCACCGCGCGTCGACGGTGATGCTGGCCGACCAGGTCGCTCTGCTGCAGAACGGCACGGTCACCCACGTAGGAACCCACCAGGAGCTGCTTGCCACGGTCCCGGCGTACCGGCACCTGCTCGCAGCGGAGGAAGAGGAGGTGCACGCATGACGACGACCCAGCAAACACCTCCTGATACTGAAGCCAAGGACGAGCAGCAGCCGGAGGAACAGAAGTGGCGGGGTCTGTTCGAGGAGGACCCCGACCGGGAGATCTCCCGCGCGACCAGCATCCGGCTGAAGGAGGACTCCCGGAAGCTGCTCGGTGAGCTGCTCCGGCCGTACAAGAAGCTGATCTGGCTGCTGGTCGCGATCGTGATCGTCGAGAACGGCGCCCGGCTCGCCGTGCCGTACCTGGTCCACCTGGGCATCGACAACGGCATCCCGCCGATCCTGGCGGGTGAGGGCTCCCAGGAGCTGATCACGATCGTCATCACCGTCCTGGCGGCGGCGTTGCTCCAGGCCTGGGCGCGGCAGCTGTTCCTGATGCGTTCGGGCCGGCTCGGTCAGACCATCCTGCTCGGTCTGCGGAAGCGGGTGTTCGACCACTTCCAGCGGCTCAGCCCGGCGTTCCACGACAAGTTCACGTCCGGCCGGGTGATCTCGCGACTGACGTCCGACGTGGGCGTCATCGACGAGATGCTGGCGAGCGGGTTCGACAGCCTCGTCACGGCGGTGCTGACACTGGTCGGTACGTCGATCATCCTGCTCACACTCGACCTCAAGCTCGGTCTGCTCGCCCTGCTGTCGTTCCCGGCGCTGCTGATCCTGACGGCGTGGTTCCGGAAGCGGTCCGCGGCGGTCTACCGGCAGACGCGCGAGGCCGTCGTGCTGGTCATCGTGCACTTCGTCGAGTCGATGACCGGGATCCGCGCGGTGCAGGCGTTCCGGCGGGAGCCGCGCAACGAGGAGATCTTCCACGGCGTCAACGACCGCTACCGGAAGGCCAACCTCGAGGCGTTCCGGCTGAACGCGGTCTTCATGCCGGCGATCAAGGGCGTCGGCAACATCACCATCGTCGCGATCCTGGCGTACGGCGGTTACCAGGCGTACCACGGGCACGTGACGGTCGGCGTCCTGACGGCGTTCCTGCTGTACCTGCGGCAGTTCTTCGAGCCGCTGCAGGACATCACGCAGTTCTACAACACGTTCCTGTCCGCGTCGGCGGCGCTGGAGAAGCTCTCCGGTGTGCTGAACGAGACCCCGGACGTGCCGGAGCCGATCAAGCCGGCCAAGCCAGGTCCGGCCCACGGGCATCTGGAGCTGCGGAACGTGCGCTTCGAGTACGTCGACGGCGTACCGGTGCTGCCCGGTCTGCAGCTGGACGTGCCGGCCGGCCAGACCCTGGCCCTGGTCGGGACGACAGGCGCCGGGAAGACCACGATCGCCAAGCTGGTGGCGCGGTTCTACGACCCGACGAGCGGGCACCTGCTGCTCGACGGCGTCGACCTGCGGGACCTGACCGAGGACGACCTGCGCGAGCGGGTCGTGATGGTGACGCAGGAGAACTTCCTGTTCACCGGCTCGGTCGCCGACAACATCCGGTTCGGCAAACCGGGCGCGACGATGGAGGAGGTCGTCGAGGCCGCGAAGGTGATCGGCGCGCACGACTTCATCACGGCACTGCCCAACGGGTACGACACACCGGTCGAGAAGCGCGGTTCGCGGCTCTCGGCGGGTCAGCGCCAGTTGGTCGCGTTCGCGCGGGCGTTCCTGGCGAACCCCGCCGTACTGATCCTGGACGAGGCGACGTCCAGCCTGGACATCCCCAGTGAACGCCTCATCCAGCGGGCACTGAAGACGATCCTGGCCGACCGTACGGCGATCGTGATCGCCCACCGCTTGTCCACCGTCGAGACCGCCGACCGCGTGCTGGTCCTGGAACACGGCCGCATCATCGAGGACGGCGCCCCCGACCAACTCATCACCGTGGACGACGGCCACTACGCCGGCCTCCACCAGGCCTGGGAAGAATCCCTGGCCTGACAACCTGACAACCAGCGGGCGCGTGGGTTCTTCCACGCGCCCGCTGTCTGTCCGCGGGCGTCTGTAGCTTGGGCGTATGTTGACGGCGCTGGCGGTGGAGAACTACCGGTCGTTGCGGCGGGTTGTCATGCCGCTGGGCAGGTTGAACGTGGTGACCGGGGCGAACGGGACGGGCAAGTCGAGCCTGTACCGGGCGCTCCGGTTGCTTGCCGACGCGTCGCGAAACGGTGCTGTCGCCGCGCTGGCGCGGGAGGGTGGGCTGCAGTCGACGTTGTGGGCGGGGCCGGAGCATGTGCGGAAGGACCGGCCTACGCAAGGCACGCGGCGGACCGGGCCGGTCACGTTGCGGATGGGGTTCGCGGGTGACGACTACGGCTACCTGATGGATCTCGGGCTGCCGATCCCGAACGGTTCCGCGTTCGATCTCGATCCGGAGATCAAGCGGGAAGCCCTGTGGGCCGGGCCGTTCCTCCGGCCGGCGGCCTTGCTGGTCGAGCGCATCAACCACGAGGTCCGGATCCGTACGGCGAAGGGCGAGTGGCAGCGCGGCGGGCATCCGCTCCAGTCGTTCGACAGCATGTTGAGCGAGTTCGCCGACCCGGAGCGCGCACCCGAGCTGTTGCTGGTGCGGGAACGCCTGCGCGGATGGCGGTTCTACGACCACTTCCGGACCGACGCGACAGCGCCCGCCCGAAGTATCCAGGTCGGCACGAGGACCGCCGTACTCTCCGGGGACGGCGCGGATCTGGCCGCGGCCCTGCAGACGGTTCGGGAGCTAGGTCCTCGCGGGGCGCTGGACGAGGCGATCGAGCTCGCGTTCCCCGGCAGTCGCGTCCAGATCACCAACACCGCCGGGCGTTTCGAGATCGCCTTTCACCAGCACGGGTTGCTGCGCCCGCTCTCCGGCGCCGAGCTGTCCGACGGCACCCTGAGGTACCTGCTGTGGGTCGCCGCGCTGCTCACCCCGAGACCACCCGAACTCCTCGTCCTCAACGAACCCGAGACCAGCCTGCACCCAGATCTCCTACCGGCGCTGGCCAACCTGGTGGTCACCGCTGCGAAGGAGACCCAGGTCATCGTCGTCACCCACTCCCGCCCGTTCATCGCCTCGATGGAGGCCCTCTCCCCCGACCTCCAGACGATCGAACTCGTCAAGGAGCAGGGCGCGACCACCATCACCGGCCAAGGCCCACTGGACGAACCGCCGTGGAAGTGGCCGTCCCGCTAGGGCTTGACCGACTCGAAGCGGACGAGGATGACCGAGCCTGCCGCGGACAGCAGGAAGCCGGCGATGGCGGCCGGCCACCAGCCGGCGCGTACGGCGTCGTCGAGGACGAAGACGCCCGCGGCGGCCGGCGTGATGGTCTGCAACGCGATCATCGGTGTGGTGGCCAGCGTCACCGAGCCGCGCTGCAGCGCCAATGAGTAGAGGATGAACGCCAGCGCCCCGCTGATCGGCAGCGTGTACAGCGTGGGGCTCCGGATGAGTTCGCTCATCGACCCGTCCTGCAGCAGCCGGGCCGAGATCGCAACCCCGGCGTACCCGAGACCGGCGAGCAAGCCGAGCAGGGCGGTGGAGACGCCGTGCTGCGAACGACTGGCGACGGCGCCCAGTACGGCGATGGCGACCAGCCCCACGATGATGCCGATCGTGAGCCCCTGATGCTGTGCGTTCTCGCCCGCATCGCCCGCCGCGACCGCGAGCAGACCGAGCCCGACGCAGACGCCGATCACCGCGGACCACTCGAGCGCACTCAGCTTGTCCGACATCAACCGGGTGGCGAGCAGGGCCGTCACGACCAGACTGACCGCGATCCCCGCCTGCGCCAGGTACAACGGCAGCAGCCGGAGGGCGACGAAATGCAGTCCGAAGCCCGCCAGGTTCAGCGCCAGCGCCCCGAGGAACGCGGGCTGCTTGAGCAGCGCGACCACGAACCCGCCGAGCCGCCGCGGATCCAGCTCCGACTCGGTCGGCACCTTCCGCGAACCGACCGCCTGCAGGATCGCCCCGACACCGAACAGCACCGCGGCGCCGAGCGCCGCGCCGAGACCGAGAACCACTACGAAACGGCCTTACGACGCCAGGTGAGGTAGAGGCTGAGGCCGCCGTAGTACACCAGGTAGGCCAGCGAGATCGCGACCACGATCGCGTTCGGGTTCGGCATCTGCGCGAGGAGTACGGCGTACGACGCCAGCCAGATCGCGGTCGTCAGCAGGTTCAGGGAACGGAACGCCTTGGTCCGCGACGGGTAGACGTACTTCACCGGAATGAAGACGAGCACCGAGAACGCGACCAGGAGGACGCCGGTGGTGACCGGGCTGAGGCCGAGGATCACGACGTAGAACGCGACCACGTTCCAGTAGCTCGGGAAGCCGAGGAAGAAGTGGTCCTCGGTCTTCGCGTCGACCCGGCAGAACTGGTAGCTGGAAGCAAGCAGCGGCAGTGCGCCGAGGACCGCGCCCCAGGTCCCGGACGGGAGATAACCGCCGGTCCACAGCAGCACGATCGGCGCGAACGCGTACGTCAGGTAGTCGACGATGTTGTCCAGCATCGCGCCGTCGAACCACGGGATGGTCTCCTTCACCCGCAGCCGGCGTGCGAGCATCCCGTCGGTGCCGTCGATCACCAGGGCCGCCAGCCCGAGCCAGAGCGCCCGGACGGCGTCGCCGTCGATGGCGGCGATCACGATCAGCAGCGCGAGCACCGTTCCGCTCGCGGTATAGGCATGCAGTGCAAGTCCGGCCAGACGCAGCCGCGTCGACCCGACGAACGGTTCCCGCACCGCGTCGTGTGTGGTCAGGACAACTCCCAGAACTCAGGCGACGCAGCGCGTCGGGCCGGGTCGAGGTAGACCCAGCCGTCGCCAGCGTCTCACAAGCCTGGTCCCGCCCCGGTGACCGACCGTCATCCGGGGCGAGATCTTTGCAGGGACTTAGTTGACCGGGTCGAGCAGGAAGAGCGGGATCTTCCGGGTGGTCTTGGTCTGGTACTCGGCGTACGGCGGGTAGGCGGCTACCGCCCGCGGCCACCACTCGTCGTACTCCGCGCCCTCGATCTCGCGGGCCACGTACTCCTTGGTGGTCTCGCCGTCCTGCAGGGTGAGCTTCGGGTCGGCCTTGAGGTTGTAGTACCAGACCGGGTTCTTGGGCGCGCCGCCGAGCGAGGCGACCGCGGCGTACACGCCGTCGTGCTCGACCCGCATCAGCGGGACCTTCCGGATCTTGCCGGACTTGGCGCCGCGCATGGTCAGCAGCACCACCCTCATCCCCATGATGTCGACCGCGTCGGTCGTCCCTGCCGCGGTGACCTTCTCGACCTGGTCCCGCACCCAGCCGGCGGTGCTCGGCGCGTACTCGTCGTCAACGTTCGATGTCATGTCACCAATCATAATGGTGACACATCAACATCGATACCCCCGGCGTGTCAGAGCGTCGGAGCGAGATCGGTCAGCGCTGTGAGGGCGTTGCCCCAGGCCTGGGCCGACTGGTCGGGATCCTGCTCGGTGTCCAGGCGGTCGAAGCCGGATTCGACGACCAGCAGGCGGGTCCCCTCGCCTTCCGGAGTCAGGGTGAACTCGACCAGGTTCGCGTTGCCCGGCGCCGGTTCCACTCCGGGATCGACGGCGTACCGGAAGGCGAACCGCCGGCCGGGCTCGACCTTCTCCACAAACCCGAAGAACTCACCGTGCTCGTCCCACCGCATCACCAGCCGCCCACCCGGCCGCAGGTCGATCTCCGCGCCGCCGAACGCGTACCACCGGGAGAAGACCTCGGGCTGCGTCACCGCGGCCCACACGGTCTCCGGCCGAGCCTCGACGTACACCTCACGCTCAACGCTGTCCACGCTGTCCATGCCGACCATCCTCCCCCTCACACGGCGCAGGACCGCAGTTGCGTCGCGGTCGCGATCGTCGCCTCGATCCACCGGCGGCGCAGGAAGTGCGCCTTCAGCAGCCGGTGGACGCCGTCCAGCACGACCAGCCGGCCGCGGTACGCGACCAGGTTGATCGGGAAGTCGAGATCCGCGTCCATCACCCGCTGGTAGTGCGCGCGGAAGTTCATCGGCGTCTCCGCGACCTGATGCGGTGTGACCTTGAACCGCTCGCCCTCGAGCTGCCACAGCGGCAGGTCGAACATCCAGACCAGGTCCGCGATCTCGACCGGCTCGACCTTCAGATCGAGCTCCCACAGCTTCCCGAGTTGCCAGCGGTACGGCGGGAACACCTCCCGCAACGTCTCCGGCATCAGCGCGACCAGTTCCTCGAACGAGACCTCCGGCGCCGCCCGATCCGCAGCCGCGCCGAACGCGTCGCCCAGCCCATCGATCGTCACGACGGAGCAGGCTACGCCATCGGCAGGGCGACGACGACGACGTTGCTGAGGTAGATCTCGCCGTTCCAGTCCTCGCACGTCACCAGCACGAGCCGCCCGCGAACACTCTGGTCGAACAACTGGGCGGCACGCTTCGCCAGCGTGGCCTTCCGGTACGTCGTCACAGTGGCGACCCGGTACTGGACCTGACCGCGGGATGTCGACACCCGCACCGTCGATCCGGGAACGAGCTTGTCGAGATTGTCGAACGCGCCGCCGCCGTTGTGCACCGTATGGCCGGTGATGACCGCGGACCCGCGTTTGCTGCCCGGTTGCGCGCCGGCGGACCACCAGCCGACCTTCGAAGCATCGGACGGCGGGGTCAACGCGGCACGGACGGCATCGATCGCCAGGACGGGAGCGGTCACGCCCAGCTGCGGGATGCTGATACCCGTCGGCTTGCCGGCGCGCGCAGGCGCCGTACGGCTCGTCGACGACTTGGGGCTAGTCGACTTGGGGCTGGTCGACGGCTTGGGAACTGCTGCACCCCCGGGCTTGCCCAGGGCTGCCGTGGGTGTTGGAACCGCGGAGGCGGCCGGCAGGGTCGACGTGGGCGGACCGGCCGAGGACGGTGCCGCTCCTGCCCGCTCGTCGCCGCCGAACTGCAGGTACGCACCGGTCCCGAGGACGCCGACACCCACGAGCGCGACCACCCCACTCCACCGAAGTGGAGCAGGGCGGCCGCGTCGACGGGCAGAACTCATGTCACGACCTTACGAGACGCTCTGCTTCCTTACGAGATGCTGTGCTTCCCGCGGCGACGGAGCGCGGCGACCCCGGCACCGGCGAGCATCGCGCCGCCGGCCGCGAGCAACAGACCACCTGCGAGACCGAACGGGCTGTTGCTACCGGCAACCGAGTTGGCGTCCGGACCGCCGAAGCCGGCGTCGACCTCGGTCGGCACACCGACCGTCGGAGTGTCACTCGGTACGTCGGAGGCCGGCGTCGACTCGGTGGCCGGCGGAGGCGTCTCCGACGGGCTGGTCGACGTACCCGGCGAGGACGGCGTCTCCGACGGGCTCGCCGGGGGCGTGTCGGTCGTCGTCGGCGGCGTGTCCGTGGTGGTCGGCGGGGTGTCGGTGGTCGTCGGCGGCGTGTCCGTGGTGGTCGGCGGCGTCGTCGGCGGTGTGGTGGGCGGGGTGTGCGTCGTCGTCGGCTGCGTGGTCGGCGGGCTCGTCGGCGGCGTGGTCGGCGGCGTCGAGTCGCAGCCCTTCACCCAGAACACCTTGTGCTTCTTGTCGGCGCCGATCGAGCCGGGCGCGTTCACGGTGAGCTTCACGTGATAGCCCTGCTGCGGGTGCGGCTCCCCGGTGAACTTCAGGGTGTAGACCTCCCTGGCGTCCAGGTCGGTGCCGCCGCCGGCCGCGTCCTCGCCGATGAACGGGTTGAGGTTGCCGGAGACAACCTGCAGGCCGGCATCCGCCGTCGGCGCCTGGTCTTCGAAGGTCACCTTGGCCTTGTACGAGTCGTCCTTGTCGTAGTTGTAGAACTCGACGGTGAACGTGCAGCCCTGGTGCGGGTTGTTGTCGGGCGGACCGCTCTGGATGTCGGCGCCTTCGATCTTCACGGTGCCGTTGTTGCCGGGCGGGTTGTGGCCGCCGGTCTGGTCGGCGTTGGCCGAAGGCGCGACGAGCAGTGCCGTTGCGCCGAGAAGCAAGGAAAGTGCTCCGGCGCCGGCAAAGATGCCGGCGGCCCGGGAGCGAACGCCCGTCTGGGTCATGTCCGTCCTCGAACGAGTGCAGGGATAAACCTAGAGAAGTATTTCGGTTTCGTTACAGCAGTCAAGTTCGTTCGGTAACGATTGGGCGTGTGTCCTGCACAGTTGTCCACAGGCCCTCGTGGCGGGGCCTGTGGACAACATGCACGGTGGATCGTTGACCGTCCGCGTGCGGTTCGGTCGTTGCCGGGTCAGCCGGCGTGGCGGCCGCGGCGGCGGAGCGAGGCCATCGCGCCACCCGCGAGGAGCATGCCTCCGAGCGTCATCAGAATCCCGCCCGTCTGAGTGGTTCGGCCGTCGGTGGTTGCCGCGACCGCACTGGTCGGCGGACCGGGCAGACCGGCATCCACAGCAGTCGGTACGCCGGTACTCGTCGACGTCGTGGTCTGCGTCGGCACCGCCGTCGTCGAGCTCGCCACCGGCGTACTCGGCCGCCGCGTCGTCACCGGCACGCTGCTGGGCACCGTGCTGGACGGAGTGCCAGGCGGCACCGTGGTCGGCGGCGTACTCGCCGGCGTCGTAGGTGGCGTGGTCGGCGGTGTGGTCGGAGGCGTCGTTGGCGGCGTCGTCGGAGGTGTGGTCGGCGGCGTCGTCGGAGGTGTGGTCGGCGGCGTCGTGGGCGGCGTCGTCGGTGGCGTGGTCGTCGGTGGCGTGGTCGGCGGCGTCGTCGGGGGTGTGGTCGGGGGTGTGGTCGGGGGTGGGGCGTCGCAGCCCTTGACCCAGAAGACCTTGTGTTTGGTGTCGTTGCCGATCGAGCCGTCGGCGTGGATGGTGACCTTCACGTGGTAGCCCTGGACCGGATGCGGCTGCCCGGTGAACTTCAGCGTGTACACGACCCGCGCGTCCAGGTCGTTGCCACCACCCGCGGCATCCCCGCCGATGAACGGCGACAGATCCCCGGACACCACCTGCAACCCACCGTCGGTCGTCGGCGCCTGGTCCTGGAAGATCACCCGCGCGCTGTACGGCCCCTGCTCGTAGTTGTAGAACTCGACGGTGAACGAACACCCCTGATGCGGGTTGTTCTCCGGCGGCTTGTCGCCGACCTCGACCCCGTCGATCTTGATCGTCCCGTTGTTCCCCGGCGGCGCGGCGACCGCCGTGGGCACCGCCCCCGGCCGCACGAACATCGCGGCGGCACCGATCAGAACCGTGAGCGCTCCAGCCGCGGCCGCAATTCCGGCCGCCTGTGCGCGAACCCCCTTGACATGCATCCCCAGTCCCCTGTCTCGCCGGTGGTCATAGCCCGGGCTGACATCTCAGCGCCAGTATGGCCCTCTCGTTGCCCAAGTCAACGAATCGGCCACTTGACAACGAGAGACTTGGTTGCCTCAGGCATGCGCCAGGCGGTGGATGATGACGATCGCGGAGTCGTCACCCGACCCGCCGGCCGAGGCGACCAACGCGTCGGCCGCCCCGAGGAACGCCTGCCCCACCAACCGTTCCGCGAAGCCCGCGAGCCGGTCCGTGCCGCGGCCGATGTCCTGCCGCGGCGTCTCGACCATCCCGTCGCTGTACAGGAACAACGCGTCCCCGAGCTTCAGCAGCCCGTGGTTCACCTCGAACTCCGGCGCCTCCATCAGCCCGAGCAGCGGCCCGTCGGTGTCCCGCGTCTGCCACCGCCCCGACCACGCGTCGAACTGGATCGCCGGCGGATGCCCGGCCGTCCGGACGTCGAAGTCGCCGGTCCGCAGGTCCAGCACGACGTGCACCACGGTCGCGAAGTCGTCATCCCAGTCCTGGCGCCGCAGGTACCGGTTCGCCGACGGCAGGAACTCCTCCACCGGTACGACGCCGAGCAGACCGCCGAACGCACCGGACAGCAGCAGGGCGCGCGTGCCCGCGTCGATGCCCTTGCCGGAGACATCGACCAGCGCGACCTCGAGCAGGTCGTCGTGCATCGTCGACACCACGAAGTCGCCGGAGAACGTCGACCCGCCGGCGGACTGGATGGCGACCTCGACCCGCCAGCCGGTGGGCAACTGCGGAATCAGCCCCTGCGCGGTGAGCGTGTCCCGCAACTCCATCAGCATCGACTCGCTCCGGGTGCCGGCGACCCCCAGCCGGCTGCGCACCTTGGCGCTGGTGATCATGATCCAGCCGACGACCAGGAGCACCAGGACGAAGCCGATCCGGGGCAGCGTCATGCCCCGCGAGAGCACGACGTACGCACCGAACGCCGTCGTGATCCCGGTCAGTGCCACCAGTTCGCCGAACTGCAGCAGAACGCCGCCGACCACCAGCGGAACGATCAGGAAGGACGCCGGCACCAAGGTCATCCAGATGTCGCTCGCGACCGAGATCACCAGCTGCACCAGCACCAGCGCGACGAACGCCGCCCGGTGCGAACGCCGGGCACGACGACCCAGCGCCTCGACCCGGCGGCCGATGCGTCGTACCAGCGCAAGACCGCCGCTCTTCCTCATGGTGTGAAGAAGATAACGGTACCGATCGGTCCGCGCATCAATTCGCAACACAACTGATGGCTTTCAGCTCTTGCGAGTGAGCCCTGTTCGTTGGCATCTGGGACACCAGAACAAGTTACGACCCGCCAGGATCTTCGTCCGGATCACCGACTGACAGACGTAGCACCGTTGCCCTTGGCGCCGGTACACGTACACCTCACCACCATGGTCGTCCCGGCGCGGGTCACGACCCATCGCCTCCGGCGTGTGGTCGTCGGCGACGGTGTCGATCCGGCCGGTCTCCACGCCGTACTTCATCAGCGCGAGCAGGTCGTCCCACATGCCCTGCCACTCGCGCTTCTTCACCACGTTGCCCGGTGTCATCGGGTTCAGCTTGGCCCGGAACAGCACCTCGGCGCGGTACACGTTGCCGACGCCGCTGAGCACGTCCTGGTTCATCAGCAGCTGACCGATCGGCAGCTTGCTACGGTGGATGCGGTTCCATGCCAGGTCCGGATCCGCGTCATCGCGCAGCGGGTCCGGACCGAGCCGGCCGAGCAGCCGGTCACGCTCCTCATCGGTGATCACCTCGCACACGGTCGCGCCGCGCAGGTCGGCGTACGACGTGGCGTTCTGCAGCCGGAGCCGGACCTGGCCGACGGGCTCGGGCACCGGTGCGGGCGAGATGTCCATCTTGCCGATCAGCCCGAGATGGATGTGCAGCCACCCCGCCCCCTCGAAGTCGGCGAGGAAGTGCTTGCCGTGGGCCTCGGTCTGACGCAACAGATGCCCGTCGAGCAACGCAGCCCCCTCGGCAAACCGCCCCTGCGGACTGGAAGCCCGCACCGAACGCCCCCCGAACGCGTCCCAGACATCGTTCGCCAACCGATGCAGCGTATGACCTTCAGGCATAATTCCTCTGTGGGGACGACAGGTGGTTCCAAGGCACCCACGCCGGCCGTGGTCGGTACGGCGCGGAGTATGCGGGCTCGTGACGTGTCGCGGCCCCGTCGGCCCGTTGTGCGCCGGCCGGTGCTGCCGGAGACCGACGCGGACAAGCGGGACGATCAGGGCAGTGGCGGGAGCTCGCCGGTCGACTCGTAGGCGGACAGCATCTCGATCCGGCGGGTGTGCCGCTCCTCGCCGGAGTAGTCGGTCGCCAGGAACGTGTCGACGAAACCGGCGGCCTCGTCCTCGGAGTGCATCCGGGCGCCGACGCTGATCACGTTGGCGTTGTTGTGCTCGCGGCCGAGGCGTGCGGTGTCGGTGCTCCAGGCCAGCACTGCCCGGACGCCCTTCACCTTGTTCGCGGCGATCTGCTCGCCGTTGCCCGAGCCACCGATCACGATGCCCAGACTGCCCGGCTCGTCGACCACCGCCTGTCCGGTGCGCAGGCAGTACGGCGGGTAGTCGTCAACGGCGTCGTACGCGTGAGGACCGTGGTCCACGACGTCGTGCCCGGCAGCGGTCAGGTGCTGCACCAGGTGGTTCTTCAGTTCGAAGCCGGCATGGTCGGAGCCGATGTGCACTCGCATGGGCCGCAATCTACTTGTGAGCCGTCAGCACGCGTACGCCGCCCGGCACAGTCAGGCCCGCGATCAGCCGCGTCACAGCGGCATAGGCCTGCTCGTACGGCGTACCGCTCGGGTGCAGCGTGAACACCGCGACGATGCTCCGGTCGTCCGTCCCGACGGTCCCGGTCGTGTGCAGTGCGTCGTTGACCAGGTCCACCACGGACTGCGGCTTCGCCTTGTCGGACCGGTAGCCGCTGGACCCGTGGAACCCGGACCAGCCCTGCTTGATGCTGTAGCCGGTCTCGAAGACCGACGCGATCCCGAAGTACTGGTCGAAGCCGTCCGTGCCGTGGCGGGTCGCCTGGTGCAGCTGCCCCATCACGTACTCGCGCACAGGCAGCGGAGCATCCTCCAGCACGTAGCGGTAGATCCGCACGGTGTCGGCGGCCGTGAGCGCGACGTACCCCCAGAAGCCCGGGTGGCTGGCCGGGGGTCCGGCCGTGTGGGTCAGACCGAGCCGCTCGACCATGCGGTCGACGATGGCCGCACCGCCGAGCCGCTCCCAGTAGTAGCTCGCTGCGTCGTCGTCACTGCTCCGCAGCATGACGTCGAGCCGCTCGCGGTCCGCGGGCGGTACGTCGTACTCCGGGCCGCGATCCCAGAAGAAGTCCAGCGCGATCAGCAGCTTCACCACCGACGCCGACCGGAACTGCCGGTCGGCGTCCTGCTGGTGGACGAACTGCCCTGCCTCGCGGTCGAACACGGCGATGCCGGCGGTCAGGGTCTGGGGCAAGATCATCTGAAACCTACTCACGACTGGACGGATTCCTGAGTGAGTAACTTTCACCGTTCGGACGGGGACAGTTCAACCCCTGAACCGTCAGTCGAAGATCGGGCCGCGGTCCCGGGTGCGCTTGATCTCGAAGAAGCCCTCGGTGCCGGCCACCAGGCGGACGCCGTCCCAGAGCTTGCCGGCCGCCTCACCCTTGGGCGCGGGCGTCACCACCGGACCGAAGAACGCGGTGCCCTCCACCGCGATCACCGGCGTACCGACCTCCATGCCGACCTGGTCCATGCCGGCGTGGTGCGACTTCCGCAGCGCGTCGTCGTACCGGTCGGTGTCGGCCGCCTCGATCAGCGAGGCCGGCAGGCCGACCTCCTCGAGGGCCTCGACCAGTACGGCGTCGTCCTGGCCGCCGCGGCCCTCGTTGTGGATCCGGCGGCCCAGAGCGGTGTAGAGCGGCAGCAGGACCTCGTTGCCGTGCGCCTGCTCGGCGGCGATCAGCACCCGGACCCGGCCGAGCAGGCGCAGCCAGTCGGCGTCGTGCTCCCGGCGGTCTTCGTTCAGGACGGCGAGGCTCATCACGTGCCAGGTCGTCGTCACGTCGCGGACCTGCTCGACCTCGAGCATCCAGCGGGACGTCATCCAGGCCCAGGGGCAGGCCGGGTCGAACCAGAAATCTGCAGAGGCAGTCATATTCACCATCATACAAAGTTGAAGGAACGGTTATACCGACTCGGTATCCAATACCCAATGTCGGGGGTAATCCCTCGGCCAACCCGTCAGCCAGGTGCATAGGATGCCGACATGCCTGGAACCAACCTGACGCGCGACGAGGCGCGTTCCCGTGCGGGCGTGGTCAGTGACGTGAGTTACGCCATCGAGCTCGATCTGGCCAACGCCCCGAGTGGCGCCCCGACGTACCCGTCGGTGACCACCATCACGTTCGCGGCCACCGCCGGCGCGAGCACGTTCGCCGACCTGATCGCGGACACGGTCCGCGAGGTGACGCTGAACGGCGTCGCCCTCGACCCGGACGTGGTGTACGACGGCGCCCGCATCCAGCTCGACGGGCTGGCGGAGCGCAACGAGCTCACCGTGGCGGCGGACTGCCTGTACTCGCGGACCGGTGAAGGGCTGCACCGTTCGGTCGACCCGGCCGACAAGGAGACCTACCTCTACACCCAGTTCGAGGTGCCGGACGCCCGCCGGGTGTTCGCGACCTTCGAGCAGCCCGACCTCAAGGCCCCGTTCACCTTCACCGTGTCCGCGCCGGCCCGCTGGGTCGTCATCTCCAACGCCCCGACGCCCGAGCCCACGCCGTACCTGAGCGAGAACGGCGAGGAGCTGGCCCGCTGGGAGTTCCCGCCGACCGAGCGCATCTCGACGTACATCACCGCGGTCGTGGCCGGCCCGTACCACGTCGTGACGGACGTGTACGAGGGTCCGCACGGGACGTACCCGTTGTCGCTGCTGTGCCGTCCGTCGCTGAAGGAGGCGCTGGACGTCGAGGACCTGTTCGAGGTCACCAAGCAGGGCTTCGCGCTGTTCGAGGAGGCGTTCGGTACGCCGTACCCGTTCCACAAGTACGACCAGGCCTTCGTGCCGGAGTACAACATGGGCGCGATGGAGAACGCGGGCTGTGTGACGCTGCGGGACGAGTACCTGTTCCGCAGCCGTACGACGCACGCGGAGCTGGAGGCGCGCGCCAACACCGTCCTGCACGAGCTGGCGCACATGTGGTTCGGCGACCTGGTGACGATGACCTGGTGGGACGACCTGTGGCTGAACGAGTCGTTCGCCGAGTGGGCCAGCCACTGGGCCCAGGTGGTCGCGACGACGAAGTACTCCGACGCGTGGACCACGTTCTGCAACGCCCGCAAGAACTGGGCGTACCGGCAGGACCAGCTGCCGTCGACGCACCCGATCGCGGCCGACATGATCGACTTCCACGCGGTCGAGGTGAATTTCGACGGCATCACCTACGCCAAGGGCGCGTCGACGCTGCGGCAGCTGGTCGCGTTCGTCGGTGAGGAAACCTTCGTCACCGCGCTGAAGGAGTACTTCCACGACCACGCGTTCGGCAACACCGAGCTGACCGACCTGCTGAAGCCGCTGGAGAAGGCGTCCGGCCGCGACCTCGACGACTGGACCGAGCGGTGGCTGCGGACCGCCGGCGTGAACACGCTGCGCGCCGACTTCGCCGTCGACTCCACCGGCGCCTTCACCTCGTTCGCGATCGAGCAGACCGCGACCGAGAAGTTCCCGGTCCTGCGGCCGCACCGGCTCGCGGTCGGCCTGTACCGGCGTACCGATGAGGGTCTGGTCCGGACCGAGCGGTTCGAGGTGGACATCGACGGGCCGCGGACCGAGCTCCCCGAGCTGACCGGCGCGACCCAGCCGGACCTGGTGCTGCTGAACGACGACGACCTCACGTACGCGAAGATCCGGCTGGACGAGCGGTCGCGGGCCACGCTGGTGGAGTCGATCGACCAGCTCACCGAGTCGTTGCCGCGGGCACTCGCCTGGGGCTCGACGTGGGACATGACCAGGGATGCCGAGATGCCGGCCAGCCAGTACGTCGGCATCGTGCTGCGCGGCATCCGGGCCGAGACCGACCTGACCGGTGTCCGCTCCCTGCTCAACCAGGCGAGCAGCGCGATCAACCAGTACGCCGCCCCGCAGAACCGGCCCGCCCTGCGCGCGCAGTTCGAGGAGGAGCTGGCGAGTCTCGTGGCCGGCTCCGAGGCGGGCAGCGACCACCAGCTCGCGTTCGTTCGGGCCTACAGCTCGGCGGTGTTCTCGGACGGCGGTGCCGACCGGCTCGCCGGCTGGCTGGAGGGTCGCGACCTGCCGGAGGGCCTGGTCGTCGACACCGACCTGCGCTGGACGCTGATCGTGGCGCTGTCCCGGCTCGGCCGCATCGGTGCGGACGAGATCGACGACGAGCTCACCCGTGACACCACGATCACCGGTCAGGAGCGGGCCGCCCAGGCCCGTGCCGCCCGGCCGACCGTGGAGGCGAAGGAAGAGGCCTGGCGGATCGCCGTCGAGTCCGAGGACACTCCGAACGAGACCCAGTTCCGGACCATCCTCGGCTTCCAGCAGCCCGGCCAGGAGGACCTGCTGCGGCCGTACGTCGACAAGTACCTGAACGCGGCCAAGGACGTGTACACCCGGCTGGGCTCGTCCATGGGCGAGAACGTGCTGGTCTACCTGTCGCCACGGCACCTGGCCGACCAGGCGGCACTGGACGCGCTCACCGGCTGGCTGGCCGTGGAGTCGTCGTCCGTCGACGCTCCGACGCTCCGGTACGTCACCGAGGCCCAGGCCGACCTGACCCGCGCGATCGCGGCGCAGGCGCAGGACAACGTCGCCTAACCATCAACCGTTACGTCCGAAGAAGTGGTGAGACGTCTCGCCACTTCTTCGGACGTAAGGACCCGGCGTGCGGTAAGACTGGGGTGGTGCCCGCCTCTGACCCCGCCCTGGCCGGTGCGGCAGCTGTAGCGCTGACCGGACTCGCAGACGCGTACCGACCCCGCCCCGTCACCCCGCTGATGCCCTGGCGCTACGCAAACCGCCTTGTCAAGCCGTACGTCGTCACAGCGCGCGGCCGGCAATGGGACGACCAGATGGTCGAGCTCGCTCGAAGCACGGCCACTCGACAGCTCGAGTTCGACGACGCGATGGGGTCCGTCGGACTCGGCGTCGTCGTCCTGCACCTCGGCGACGACGGCATCTACCTGGTGGTGCAGAGCTGGGCGAAGGACTTCCAGTCCCGGCTCAGCATCTTCAGCGGAATGGACGTCGACGACCTCCGGCCGGCACCGATCGGCGCCGCCCCGTGCGTATGGGAGCTGGAGGTGCTCAGCCACGAGCGCACGGCGTACGTCAAGCACATCCTGTCCGGCGACGTCGACGTCGACTCCTGGCTCGACGACGCCCTGGACACCCGCCCCAAACCACAACACGACGGCATCCCCTCCGGCACCTAGTTCTGGCAGAGGGCGTTGTCGACAACTTGCTTGGCGGCCTTCTCCTGGCCGATCGCGGCAGGCATCGAGTCGTTCAGCTGGGTCGACATCGAGACGACGACACTGCGGCGGCCGCCGGGCGTGACGCCGGTGCGGGTCTTGTAGCCGATCTGGTCGCCGCTCGGAATCCACACCGTCCCGCCGCACGGCAGATCGCGGGAGAACAGACCCAGACCGTAGCGCGCGTTCGGCCAGAACTCGTCCGCGCTGCCGTCGGTCGGAACCGTCCGCATCATCTCCCGCAGCTGCGCAGGCCGCAGGAGCCGTCCGTCGAACATGGCCCGCACGATGGTGTCCAGCTCCTTCACCGTCGAGATGTACCCGCCGGACGCGTCCGCGTCGATCAGCTCGGTCGTATCGGTGTACTCGCCGGCCGTGAACCGGGTGTACCCGTGGGCGTGCGGCCCGGCGATCCGCGGGTCGGTGCCGGGGAAGTACGTGTGGCGCAGGCCCAGCGGACGGACGATCCTCCGGTCGACTTCGTCGTACCAGGTCCGTCCGGTGACCGCCTTGATCACCAGACCGGCGAGGTCGTAGCCGGTGTTGGAGTAACTCCAGCCCTTGCCCGGCTGGAACTCCGGCGGGTGGCTGAGGCCCGCACGGACGATCTCCTCCTCGGTGTGGATCGTGTACCGACGCTCGTAGTACTGCTGTGCGTTCTCGATGTTCGGGAAGTTGCCGTCGTAGATGCCGGCCGTGTGCTGCAGCAACTGCCGGACTGTGATCCGGCGGCCGTCGTACCCGTTGCCCTGGACGAGGCCCGGTAACCACGTCTCGACCGAGTCGTCGAGGCGCATGCGCTGCTCCGCGACGAGTTGCAGGACCACGGTCGCGACCAGGGCCTTGTTCGTACTGCCGATCCGGAACCGGCCGTCCGGCCGGGGCGAACGTCCACGGAGCTCACCGACGCCGCTCACCACCGTTCGCGTCCGGTACGGCGTTGTTTCCCGGGCGATCACTCCGGTCACTCCTACCGCGTGCACGGCGTCGGCGTCCCGCTGCAGCGTCGACCGCCCCGCGACGGCGGGCAACGGTACGACGGAGAGTGCGAGTGTCATGGTCAGCGCGAGGACAGTGGATAGGCGTTTCATGCCACGAGACTTCCAGCGCTGCCGTGCGACGACCATCGCCTCTGAACCCGGACAGTGGTAGCGCGAACGCTACCTGTGAGGGTCAAACGATTGTTCGTCGGCGGATTGTGAGGGCACGTGCGCGGTGCGCGATTCCCTTGTGGAGAAAGAGATTCTTGCCACCTGAGAGAGGCTCACTTCTCCGGTGGTTCGGTTTAAGCTGCACCGGATATATCCATCCAGGGTGTCTGGGGAGGGGCCCTTGCCGTGACACGCGTCGACCACCGCAAGCCACCCGCTCGCGCTGCCCGCAGACAGCAGCGGCCCGCGGCGAGGCGGAGCTCGCCCGAGGCGCGCCCGCGGAAGGCACAGCGTTCGCACAGTGCCGTCGGAGCGGCGATCGTCGCCAGTCTGGCGATTGTCGCGGTGTTCGCGTTCATCCTCACCCGGGGTACGCCGTCGGACTCGCCCGCCGATGGACTGCGGATGGGTTCGGGCACCGACAACGGCGCCGCCGCCGCACCGGCCGAGCCGACCGGGGGCACCACCGGAACCGCCTCGAAGGCGGACCGGAAGCCGCCGACGTCTGCTGCGGCACCGAGCCCGTCGGTGAAGGCTCAGGCGACCACACCGCCCGCGGTGAACACCGGTCCGACCTCGCCGAAGTTCAAGCAGAACCAGTGGATCGCGGTGCTGGACAAGTACCCGGCCGACGCGGGCCAGATGGCCAAGGACACCGCAGCCAAGATCACGCGGGCCGGCATCCCGGCGAAAGCCATGCTGGTCAACGGCCAGTACCCGGGCATCACCAACAGCTCCCTGGCACCGGTCACCGGCACCTGGCTGGTGTACCTCGGCCCGGGGACCTCTTCGGAGCAGCTCTCCGACCTGTGCCTGGACCCGCGCACGCAAGCGGCGTACCAGAGCGCCTGCGCGACCTACGAACCAGCAGGCTGAGGTACGGCGTCCGTCGCCAGGCGCGCGTGTAGATGCGAGTCGTGGCGCTGCCCGGTCGGCTCGACGTAGTAGTCCCGCATCACGCCCTCCAACTGGAACCCGGCGCGCAGTGCGACGTGACACGAGCCCTCGTTGACCAGTGAGTGGTCGAGCGAGATGCGGTGCAGCCTGAGCCCATCGGTCGCAAAGCCCCACCGCGCGGCCGCGTCCAGAGCGCGAGCGCCCAGCCGACGGCCACGGGCCAGTGGGCTGACCCAGTACGCCGCGACAGCCTGGTCTGGCACCCGGTGGACGTCCCGGAGCGTGACGCTGCCGATCACCTGATCGGTCGCCGTGTCCGCGACCGCGAAGACGGCGTTGCCACGCGCCCAGCCGTCGATGCGCGGCTCGAGCCAGCGGCGGGCCCGCTTGTCGGCGGGTGAGCTGATCACCGCCGTGCCCGCGGTCCACCGCAGGATCCCTGGGTCCTCCAGGGCCAGGGCGACCGCGGGTTCGTCGGACGCTACGAACGGGCGGAGTACGACGTCGCCCAGGTCGATGCGGTGTGGCTGCAGAGCGGCCACGTCAGAGCTTGTGCGCCTCGTCGTTGGCGTGCAGCATCGGCGGCTGGTGAGCGTGCGTACCGAGCTGCTGTACGCCGGTGACCAGGCCGCCGGTGAGGTCGCCGGTGGCGAACGACGTCTGCATCGTCAGCGCGGCCAGTCCCGCGGACGAGTCGGACAGCTGCCGCTTGGCCAGCTCACCGATGACGATCTCGAGACGCCGGCCGGCCGGGTCGACGTACACCAGAACCGTGCGGTCCGGGTCGTCCAGCTCGTTCAGCAGCTCGATGGCGAACGGGCGGGTCTCCGAGTCCGCACCGCCGACGTACACCGAGAAGTGCAGGCCGGAGGTCTCCTCGGCGTACCGGACGGCGCGCTCGATGTCGTAGAGCTGGTCCGGGGTGAATGCGTCACCAGCTGGCACTTGCGCCTCCGAGCGTGCGGGCGACGCCGGTGGCGGTCGCGGTGGCACCCGGCGCCTGTGTTGACGCAGTCAGTTCAGGCAGCTCGGGCAGGTTGGCCGGGTCCGGCTTGGTCGCCGTCGGTCCGTTGATCCAGACCGGCGGGGCCCACCAGGACAGGCCCGGGCGGTACCGCGGCCCGTTCGCGATCGACGACGCGAACACCAGCAGCGTCAGCACGGCGATGACCAGCACAGGAATCCCGACGAACACCAGCAACGAGTGCCCGGACAATTCGACAATCACGGCCAGAAGCCTAGTACCTCCTGCACGGGAGAGGTCCACGCCCCTCCCGCACAGGTCCCACAACAGCTCAGCAGCCGCCGCAGTTGTAGTAGGTGATGTCCCAGTGGTTGCCTTCGTCGGCGTAGATGTTGCCGGCGCCGGAGCGCCACTGGGCGGCGCCGTCGCCGCGGTCGGCGATCCGGGTGAAGGTGTTGTGGATGTAGTTGCCCACACACGTGTACTTCGAGATGTCGACCTTGTACCCGTTCCAGTGGCTGTAGGTACCGCTCGCGTGCCCGACCTCGGTACCACCGGTGATGTTGACCGCGCACCCGCTCGCGGTCTTCAGCGTGCGCACGCCGTACGCCGTGCTGTCGTTGATCTGCTCGAACGACGTACACGTGGAGTTGTAGCGGTCCGAGCAGCCACCGCTGGACGACCAGGTCAGGCCTGCGGCCCGGAAGATCGACGTGGCCTGCGAGTGCGTCAGCTTGGTCAGCGCGGACGCCTGCTCGACCGCCACCACACCGGGCAGCAGACCGACGACCACGGCGACGAGCGGTACGGCGACGCGACGGAGCAATGACTTCATGGGGACACTCCTTGAAATATGGGGCGGTTATTTCAAGGAGTGCACTGCCCAGGAAAGATATTGCCGAAACCTCAGGTTGAATCAGAAATTAACATCCGAACACTGGTAGAAGGCGTTCGCCGTGTCGGCGATCGTCCAGACCGCGAGGACCATGTGCCGTCCGGAGCGGCCGCTCGGGATCGTCCCCGGGTGCGACACATCGCTCGGCGGCCGCGCGCCGTTCATCGCGACGGTGAGGAACGGAGTCAGGTCGAGTGCGGACCGGGTCAGCGGCTGCGTCGGATCCCAGCCCTGCTTGGTCATGTAGTACTTGAAGTCGGTGGTCGAATGCGCCGCGGTCAGGTGCCACGAGAACGTGAACCCCTGGCCGCCTTGGAGTTGCGTGGCAGGCCAGGTCCCGCCGCGCTGGTCGTCGAGCTCGGCGAACTGGCCGAGTCCTGCCGAGCAGAGCTTCCCGTCCGCGGGACCACTCTGCGGGAATCCCTTGGGGCCTTCGACGCTCTGCGGCTCCCACTGGATCTGCCCGCAGTTCGTGACGACCCCGTCCTGACAGTTCTTGGCCCGGCTGACCGGTCCGGTGGCGTACCCGTGACCGTAAGCGAGCGGAACCGACGTACACACCGTCAAGGCGAATGCGCCGACGGCAATTCCGGCCATGCTGAGTTTCCGTTGTCGCGGCATGCGAACTCCTGCACTGTTGGGGCGGTGGACAGTGAAGGAAGGGCGCCTCTCCTGCTCAATAGAAAACAACCGTTCAAATCTATTGTCAACGGTTCGTGAGCAGGTGAATACGGAAAGCTAGATATTGAGCGAGCGGATCAGGCGCCGGAGACGCTGATTGTTGGGCAGGTCCTCGACCAGCACAGGCTCGCCCTCCGGCCCGCCGAGCGGCACCCGCCAGTTCGGGTACTCGTCCGTGGTGCCGGGCTGATTCTGCGTACGGCGTTCCCCGACGGCATCCGTCAGCGCGACACCGACGAGCTTGGCCGGCGTGTGGGCGACGTACCGGTGCATGGCCTCGACGATCCGTGCCACCTCGCCGTCCGTGTTGCTGAGCAGGTGGCGTTCGCGGAGCGCGTCGAGCCAGGCGTCACGGTCCGCCTCGTCGACAGCGAGCTCTTCCTCCACAGGGCGAGTCAACAGGCCAAGACGGTTCCGCAGCTCCACATGGTCGCCGGCGAGGTACCCGGCGGTGGGCGGCAGATCGTGGGTGGTGACAGTGGCCAGGCACAGCTCCCGCCACCGCTCCGGCGCCAGCGGCTTCCCGTCGGCATCTCTCTCGAACCACAGCACCGACGTACCAAGAATGCCGCGTTCTGTCAGGTAGTCGCGCACCCAGGGCTCCACGGTCCCCAGGTCCTCACCGATCACCGTCACCCCGGAGCGCTGCGCCTCCAGCACGAGAATGCCCACCAGCGCCTCGTGGTCGTACCGCACGTAGGTGCCCTCAGTAGGCCGCTCCGGCGACGTCACCCACCACAGCCGGAACATCCCGAGGATGTGGTCGATCCGCAGTCCCCCGCCGTGCCGCATCACCGCGCGTACCAGCTCCCGCCAAGCGGCGTACCCGGTCTCAGCGAGCGCATTGGGCCGCCACGGCGGCTGCGACCAGTCCTGCCCCTGCTGGTTGAAGGCATCCGGCGGTGCACCCACGTGGATGTTGGGTGCCAGCACGTTCTGCAGGGCCCACGCGTCCGCGCCATCCGGGTGCACTCCGACGGCGAGGTCGTGGACGACGCCCAGCGACATACCGGCCGCCTTGGCACGGGCCTGGGTCCGCGCGAGCTGCTCGTCGAGCTGCCACTGCAGCCAGCAGTGGAACTCCACCGCATCCGGGTTCTCGTTGCGGAAGGCAACAACCTCCGGTGTGGTCGGCTCCTGCAGCTCCTCGGGCCACTTGCTCCACTCCGGCCCGTGGACGTCGGCGATCGCGGCCCACGTGGCGAAGTCGATCAGCCCCTGGCTCTCCCGGTCGCAGTACGCGCCGTACTCCGCGATGCGCCCCACCGACGGCTGCACGCGGAACAGCACCTGCAAGGCCTCACGCTTCGCTGCCCACACCGTGTCCCGGTCGAGCGCCGTCGAGTCCTCGCTGAGCGCCCGCGCCTGCAGCGCCAGCGTCCGGACCAGGTCCCGCTCCGCCGGGGCGAGGTCGCCGTACTCGTCGATGTCCTCGATCCGCAGGTAGATCGGGTTCGCGAACCGCCGCGACGCCGGCAGGTACGGCGAAGGCTCCATGCGGCCCGCCAGCTCTGCAGCGTGCAGGGGGTTCACCAGTACGAAGCCGGCGCCCAGGTCATGCGCTGACCACGCGGCCAGGTCGGCCAGGTCATGCAGGTCGCCGATACCCCAGGAGCGCCGGGAGCGAACGGAGTACAGCTGCAGCACCCAGCCCCACGTCCGGTGCAGCTTCTCCGGTTCCAGCTTCCGCGGCGTCACGATCAGCGTGCTGACCGAGATCTCCGGGTTGGTACCGATCCGTGCGCACAGGCGGTGGTACCCGAGCGGCAGGTCTCCCGGCAGCTGGAACGTCGCCTCACCGACCTGTACGCCGTCGATCCACTCGGGCTCGACCAGGTGGTCCTGCTGCGGGATATCCCGTCGCTGACCGCCGTCCTCGAGGTCGACCCACACCTCGGCCGGCGAGCCATGTGGCAGGTGTACGGCGAACCACGGGGTCCACCCCTGCCGCATCACCACGGTCGCAGGCAACGTACGACGCCAGCGCGCCTGGTGGTGCTCCGCCAGCGCCAGGGCCGCCTTCTCCGGCGTCGACGCGTCCACACCCAGTGCCGCGAGTACGTCGGCCACTACCTCACTGGAGACGACCACATGCTCGCCTTGCCAGTTCCAGTACTCCGTCGCCACGCCATGGGCAACCGCTAGCTCGACAAGGGCCGGAGAAGGAGCAGTCACCCCAGCGAGTCTGCCGCATCAACCGCACCAACGGCCAAACGGCGCGCGTTGCGTTACTCGTTCGAGCGGCGACGGCTCAGCATGAGTACGGCGAGGAGGAGGACTGCGCTGGCTACGACGAGGCCGATGGCCACGCCGGCGAGGTTGTCGGTCAGTTGGTACAGGGCGGTCGGCCAGATGACCAGGAGGATCGAACAGGCCACCACGGCGTACGCCGAACGCCGTGTCCGCCCGTAGGCGACCAGCAACGCCGCAGGTCCTGCCGTACCGACTGCGAGCGCCATGATTTCGCCGCGCTCCTGCACCAGCCAGCAGATCGAGGAGCTGAACATCGCGGCTCCGGCCAGTGACCACGACGTCACCTGATCGCGGACCAGGCCGAGTATCGCGAACACGAAGGCCACCAGGATGAACCCGGTCCCGGCGATCCCCGCGCTGTTCGGGGCCGACCCGGTGTCCGGAGTGAGGACGTCCGCCGTGATCACCAACACACCCACGGCCAGGATCCCAAAAGTTGCCACGAGCAACGACGGTTCCTTGAGCCACCACACTCCCCCGGCGGCCAGCGCCAGCGCGACCACCACCCCGACGACCCGTCCGGTTTCCCCCTCGACCGCCACGTACGTCGCGAACCCGGCCACGCAACACCCCAGCGCCGCGAGCGCCGAACTCAGCTGTTCCCGCCGTCGCAGCAGCGCCAGGACCACAGCCGAGCCGAGCAGGACGACCGCGGCCGCCGTACCGGTGGTGATCCGCGCGGCACGGCCCATTTCGCCCCAGTTCGCCAAGGTCAGGAGCGCGACGGCACCGAGCAGCAGCGCGCCGCCGATGTAGCCGAGCACCTCGACCAGCGCGCTGGTGTGGGGCGCGGACGGCGACGGCTTCTCCTGGGCCGGCTCAGGACCGGCGGGCTCGGCAGATTCGGGCCGCGGGCGCGGCCGACCGGGGTCCGCGAGCGCCGCGTCGATCTCCGCATCGGCGGCGTCCCGGATCGAGTCGGCCTGGTACTGGCGCAGCACACCAGCGCTCACGAGCCTGGACAGCTCGTCGTCCAGCCGGCTCGACATGCTTTTCCGTCTCCTTGTCAGCCCTACTAACATCAGGCGGCGAGATGCCTATTCTGACCAGCTACCTTCAGTCCCTAGTCAGTCACCCCCTGTTTTCGCCGTTGTTCAGTCTGCCGGAGACGTTCCCGACGTTCTTCCGGACCGGTAGCGACGGCAAGCTGGAGGTGACCGATCAGATCGTGGTCGTGCCGGCCCGGATCGCCGGTCTGATCATCGGCTTCTTCGTGCTCCGCTGGCTGCTGCACAAGATCATCCGGCGGTTCGCCCGGCGGACCGGGAACGGCGCCGTGGCCGGCGTCCTGGCCAAGTCGAAGCTCGGCCAGGGGTTCGTGGAGAGCACGCTCGCCACCGAGCGCCGGACACAGCGCGCCGAGACGATCGCCTCGCTGCTCAGCAGCGTCGTCACGATCGTGCTCACCGCCGTCCTGGTCGTGATGGTGCTCGCCGAGCTCGGCTTCAACATCCTGCCGGTGATCGCGTCCGCGAGCATCATCGGTGTCGCGCTCGGCTTCGGCGCACAGACGCTGGTGAAGGACTTCCTGGCCGGCGTGTTCATGATCTTCGAGGACCAGTACGGCGTGGGCGACCTGATCGACATGGAGAAGGCGACCGGTGTCGTGGTCGCGGTCGGCCTGCGGATCACCACCCTGCGCGGCGAGGACGGCACCACCTGGTACGTCCGCAACGGCGAGGTGCTCCGGGTCGGCAACCTGACCACCCGCGACCCGGACAGCACCGCCTCCTCCGGCGTCGGCTCCGGCACCGAGAAGGAGGAAGAGGCCGCCGGCGACGAAAGTGCGGTGACCGGAAAGCAGGACGGAACCCGAGGCTGAGGCGATCCCTCGACCACCCCGCACCGTCTCTCGGGAACCGGGAACAGGCGGTTCGGCCTCGTCGTCGGGCGTCTAGCCGCGCTCGTCCGTGAGCCAGAGGTCCGGCGAGGCGATGTGGTCGGCCGCGAGGTACTCGGTGATCTCCAGGTCACCGAACTCGTACTGCACGAGCCCTCTCCAACCGGCTGGACCGTTGTCGCGAGCGACCAGCCAGCCTCGGCGCCAACCCGTCGCCGTCAGGACCTGGACGTGTCCGGGGAGCGCGAAGCTGCGCAGGGTCCAGTCTGCGTGGGCGTGCGAGATCGGGACTTGTCCCGTGCCGTTCATGACGGGAGTCCGCTGCGCAGGCGGAGCTCGTCGCGGATCACCGGCGGCACGGGGAGCCGGTACCGCTCCAGCGCCCGCGCGTAGGCAACGAGCGACAGCGCGAGCCGCGCCGTGTCGCGGCGGGACGGAGTGTCCGGACGCCGCTGTCCTCGGGCTTGCCGATCGGCGACGCGAGCTGACGTGATCTCGTCGAACAGGCAATGGAGATCGTGGTCAGCAGCGGAGCGCCTGGATGCGCCGCGTGCGGCTGGGAGGGATCGGATCGACATTGGGATATCCCCTCGTCGGCTGCGGGGGATCCCGACATGCCACCTGGAATGCCATCGCTCCGGAGTGTCTCCACTCTACCCGCTCGGCTCACGAGCGCGTGGACAGCGCGTTCGGGCTCGTGCCCGCCATGTCTTTCCGGTCCGGTCAGGCGTACTGTCGGAGTAGTTCCGGAATCGACGACACCCCGTTTTGAGGCTGCCAGCCACACCGGCCCTCACGTAGGGGATTGTCATGTCCGTACCTCATCGCACGCGCAACACGCGCAAGGCACCGGCGACGCCGGCGCCCGTCACGCCGATGCCGGCCGTCGACGAACCCTCGAAACCGCTGGCGCCCAAGGCTCCGCGGACGCGGATCAGTGCCGCGTGGTTCGGGGTCTGCGCCGCCGTGGTCGGTCTCGTCGTCCTGATCATCTTCATGCTGCAGAACACCAGCAGCGTGAAGGTCCACTTCCTCTGGATGGAGGGCTCCCTGCCGCTCGCGCTCGCCCTGTTCATCGCCGGTGTCGCTACGACCATCGTGGCCACGACGATCGGCGCAGCCCGGATGACTCAACTGCGCCGCGTCGTGCGCCGCCGGAGGACCGAGGTCTCGTCGTGACGCTCAACGCCAAGCCCCGGTGAGCTGCACAGCTCACCGGGGCATCGGGTGCGCTCAGGCGGTGAAGGTGACGTCCAGGGTGATCGTCGTTCCGGTCAGGGCCTGCGAGACCGGGCAGTTCTTCTTCGCGCCCTCGGCGAACTCGGCGAACTCGTCGGCGGTCAGACCCGGCACGTTGCCGTTCACGGACAGCTTGATGCCGGTGATGCCCTCACCCGGCTGGAAGGTCACGTCGGCCTGGGTGTCCAGCGACGCCGGCGGGTTACCGGCCTGCGCCAGCGCGTGCGACAGCGCCATCGAGAAGCACGCCGAGTGCGCCGCGCCGAGCAGCTCCTCCGGGCTGGTCCGGCCGCTGGCCTCCGGCTCGGTGCGCGCGGCCCAGGTCACGTCGAAGGAGCCGAGACCGGACGACTCCAGGTTGACCTGACCGCCGCCCTCCAGCAGCGAGCCTTCCCAGTGGGCCTTGGCGGTACGGGTAGCAGCCATGCTCGTGTTTCTCCTTAGAAGGTTCAGCGGCCGGACACGTCGATCGCGCCCGGGTACTGCGGTTCGTCGGTGTTCACCATGCTGTGCGCGGCCATCACCATGTAGCGCCAGATCTCCTCGTCCCGCTCCGGGGCCAGGGCGATCTCGTCGAGCGCGGCCCGCATGTGGCCGAGCCAGCGGTCCCGTGCACTCGGGGTGACGGCGAACGGGGCGTGCCGCATCCGCAGCCGGGGGTGCCCGCGCTGCTCGGAGTAGGTCTTGGGGCCGCCCCAGTACTGCTCGAGGAACATCCGGAAGCGCACCTCGGCCGGGCCGAGGTCCTCCTCCGGGTACATCGCCCGCAGCTCCGGGTCGGCGGCAACACCGCGGTAGAACGCTGCCACCAAGCGGTGGAAGGTGTCCGCCCCACCGACGGCGTCGTAGAAGCTCTGCTGCTCAGTCATGTCGGCTCTAGTCTCTCAAGGCGTCACAACGTGCTTGAGCAGGGCTGCCCGTTCGGTGTCTCCGAGGGCTCGTTTCGCGTGCGTCGTACCGTCCACGGCGACGATCACCGACTCCGCCTTGGCGTACACGTCCTCCGACTCGCCACTGCGGTCGACGATCCGCGAGCCGAGCGTGTACGACGACGTACCGACGGCGGCGATCCACACGTCCACGTCGTACGGCGGGTGCCGCAGCAGGATCGGCCGCAGGTAGTCGACCGTCTGGCTGACCAGCACGCACGGGTACTGCGCGAAGAAGTCGCCCGTGGCCTCCGTCACCTGCCCGAGGAACGCGATCCGGGCCTCCTGCAGGTAGTCGAAGTACCGCACGTTGTTCACGTGGTCGTACGAGTCGATGTCCGACCACCGGACCAGGACAGGGTGTGTGTACATCAGGCACCCACCAGCTTCTGCAGGGCCTCGCGCTCGACCGGGGTGATCCGGCGCAGGCGGTTGGCCGCGAAGTCGAACGGGACCAGCTTCGTCTTCGCCTCGACATAGGTACGGCGCTCCGGCTCGGCGTCGAGGATCTCGTAGTCGACCGTGAACGACGCCGCCCGGATCTCACTGATCCAGAGCTCGATCCGCACCGGTTCGGGGCGGAAGTGCAGCGGCGCGCGGTACTGCACCTCGTGCCGGGCCACCAGCAGACCGGTCTCGAGGTTGTCGGCGCCGAGTTCCTTCGCGGTCCGGAACAGGAAGTCGACGCGGGCGTCCTGGAGGTAGTCGACGTACCGGCCGTTGTTGACGTGACCGAGCGCGTCCATGTCGCCCCACCGCAACGGGCAGTGGTAGACGTGGCGGTTGTGATGATCCACACGACGATCATGTCATCCGGGGTACTTCCCGGGTGACTGACCGTGGGTAATGTCATCTTCTGCAGACCAGTGCATCGATTGGAGTGGTGGATGAGCACGCAGCGGGTGGCGATCGTGACCGGGGCGGCCCGGGGAATCGGCGCGGCCGTCGCGCAGCGGCTCGCCGCGGACGGGAACGCCGTCGCGGTCATCGACCTCGACGAGGGCGCCTGCGCGGGGACCGTGAAGGCGATCACCGAGGCCGGCGGTACGGCGATCGCGGTCGGTGCCGACGTCAGCAAGTCCGACCAGGTGGGCGCCGCCGTCGAGCGCGTGGTCGCGGAACTGGGCGCGCCGACGATCCTGGTCAACAACGCCGGCGTACTGCGGGACAACCTGCTGTTCAAGATGTCCGAGGACGACTGGGACACGGTCATGTCCGTGCACCTCAAGGGCAGCTTCCTGATGTCGAAGGCCTGCCAGGCGCACATGGTCGAGGCCAAGTACGGACGCCTCGTCTTCCTCTCGTCGACGTCGGCGCTCGGCAACCGCGGCCAGGCGAACTACGCCTCCGCGAAGGCCGGCCTGCAGGGTCTGGCGAAGACGCTCGCGATCGAGCTGGGCAAGTTCGGTGTCACCGCGAACGCGATCGCGCCGGGCTTCATCGAGACCGACATGACCGCGGCCACCGCGGCCCGGGTCGGTGTCGACTTCGAGGAGTTCAAGAAGGCCACCGCCGCCACCATCCCGGTGAACCGGACCGGCACGCCCGCGGACATCGCCGCCGCCGCGTCGTTCTTCTGCAGCGAGGAGGCCGGCTTCGTGTCCGGCCAGGTCCTGTACGTCGCCGGCGGACCCCGCAACTGACCCGCAACCCGACTGGGAACTGAGAGGGAAGCCGACATGCCGCAGACGTACGACGGCATCGACGAGGTGGTGCACGCAGTCGGCACCCCGCTCGGCGAGACCGAGTGGCTGGAGATCACCCAGGAGCAGGTGAACCAGTTCGCCGAGGCAACCGGTGACCACCAGTGGATCCATGTCGACGTCGACCGGGCCGCCAAGGGCCCGTACGGCGGGACGATCGCGCACGGCTACCTGACGCTGAGCCTGATCGCCCGCTTCGGCGAGGAGCTGTTCAAGGTCGAGGGCGTGACCGCGAAACTCAACTACGGCGTCAACAAGGTCCGCTTCCCCGCCCCGGTCCCGGTCGGCAGCCGCGTCCGCGCCGGCGCCTCGATCGCGAACGCCGTACAGACCCCGGCGGGCATCCAGGTCTCCCTCAACTGGGTGATCGAACTGGAGAACTCCACCAAGCCGGCCTGCGTCGCGGAAACCGTCGTACTGCTCGTTCCCTAGAGCGGGCAGATCAGGACCGCGTGGGTCGCGATCCGGTCGTACCCGAGCCAGTCGTTGACGGCGAGCATCGGGGCATTGCCGTCGTAGTTGGCCGTGTAGGCGGCCTCGATACCGGCTTCGGCGGCGCGGCGCAGGGCGGCGGCCTTGACCAGTTTGGCGAGACCGCGGCCGCGGTACTCCGGGAGCGTGGACGTCATCCTGGACCAGATCTTGGCGTCGTCACCGTGGCTGCGGGTGAACGCGATGACCTGACCTTGGTGCGTCGCGGCCACGCTCACCGCGCGCAACAGGTCCGGGGAGTTCCAGATGTCGGCGAGCCAGGCGTCGTACGGCTGGGAGGAGATTTTCGCGTCCCCCGGCTTGGTGCGCTGGGCAACCTCGTCCGCGGCGTGCAGCAACCTGGGGTCGATCTCGGTGAACGGCACCAGCTGCACCTCGCTCGGGACCTCGGGGAGGTCCGGCGCCTTGCGCGGGTCGATCCCCGCGTAGTGCACCTGGCGGGTCTGCCGGTACCCGAACCGTGCCGCCCACTCCACACTGCCCGGGTCGGCGAACACTCGCGCCGACGTGGCTCCCGCCTCCCGCAGGCTGGTGTGAACGGCCTCGAGCAACCGCGTGCCGATCCCTCGGCCGCGGTACTCCGGCCGGACCAGCAGCCGCAGCTCACCGTCCAGCGGGTCCGATCCACCGATCAGCCCGCACGACGCCCACCCCACGAGGCGGCCGTCATCCTCCGCCACGAACGACCCGCGCCCCGGACCGGCCGGTGCCGCCAGCCGCTGGGTCAGTGAACTGCGTGTGATCACCAGATACGGCACGAGCGCATCGTGCAGCGCCACCGCTGCGTCGACATCCCCCGGACCTGCTGCCCTGATCTCCATCCCAACTCCTTGGGAACTCCAACGACGAAGTCCCCGGAAGGTAACGTTCTTTCAGGTGCATACCGGTAGGAAACTGATGACAGCTCTGTCTCAGAGGGTTCTCAGCAGCCCCAGTTCGGTCTGCACCCGCCGGTACCCCAGCCAGTTGTTCACGGCAAGCATCGGCCCGTTCTCGTCGTCGTTCGACGTGTACGCCGCGGTGATCCCGGCCGCCGCCGCGCGCCGCAGCGCGACCGACTTCACCAGCTTCGCCAACCCCTTCCCGCGGTACCCCGGAATCGTGCCCGTCATGCCCGACCACATCCGGTCGGTATCGGTCTCGACCACGGTGAACGCCACCACCTCGTCGCCGGCCATCGCCGCGACACTGAGCGCCTTGTCCATGGCCGGACCGTTCCAGATCTCTTCCAGCCACTGGTCGTAGTCGACCGCGTCCAGCGGCGAGTCACTCGGCTCGTCCAGCGAGGCGATCGCGTCGGCGGTGTACGCCGTGTGCGGGTCGACGGTGTCGAGGGCGACGAGTTCGATCCCCTCAGGCGTCTCCGGGGGCTCGGGCAACGACGACGTCAGGTCGATGCCGGAGAAGTGCATCTGCCGCGTCCCGTCGTACCCGAGGTTGCGGGCGAACTCGAGACCGTCGGGCTGGACGAACGTCCGGACCCGGATCGCCCCGACCTCGGTGAGGTGCTGGTGCAGCCGATCGGCGAGCTCGCTGCCGATGCCCTGCTTGCGGTGCTCCGGGTGCACGTAGATGCTCAGGTGGGCCTGGCCCGGCTCGCTCGTCCAGACGTTCAGGCCGGCCGACGCCCAGGCGACGACCTCGCCGTCGCGTTCGGCGACCAGCGGCAGGAACCGCTCCCCCGGCGACTGGACGGTCAGCATGTGCCGCGTCGCCGCGGGCGACATGATCTTGTACGGCGCCACCAGCGCCCGCACTGCCGCCACCGCCTCGGCGTCGTCCGCCGTCGCCTGCCGTATCGCCGCCCGAGTCGTCATGGCCGGACCTTAGCCAGCACGCCGTACGCTCGCCACGTATTAAGAGACGTGATCGCGCGACTCCCGTGATTCGGCTGTGCACCGAACTCGTACTAGAGTGGCGCGGTGCTGTCGGACTGAATGCCCCGACCGCCGGAAGTGCCATCGTGGTTTCACGCGACGGGGTCACCGGCGGCGGGGCGTCCGCATCTAGGCTGGACGCATGCAGATCCCCGACGGCGCGGCCGCTGCCCGGACGCTCGCCGAGCTGATGGTCGCCGACGCCCCCCGCCCGGAGTACGCCGACGCCTTCCGCCCGTTCGCCCCGCTGATCGGCAGCTGGGACCTCGACGTCGCCTGGTACGACGAGAGCGGCGCGACCACCCGTACGACGAAGGGTGAGTGGCACTTCGCCTGGGCCCTCGACGGACGAGCGGTCGCGGACATCTGGATCACCCCGAGCCGAGCGGCGCGCGCCACCGACGGCGACGGCGAGTGGGGTCTGTCGGTGCGCATCTACGATCCGGAACTGCAGGCCTTCCGGTCGACCTGGATGGGCCCGAAGGCGGCGTTCGTGATGCCGTTCGTCGCGCACGCGACCGCGGACACGATCACCCTGGAGTCGCAGACCGCCAACACTCGTTGGGCGTTCACCGATATCACCGCGGGCGCCTTCCACTGGCGCAACGAGGACATCGATGCTGACGGCAACGTCATCCTGCGGCAGACGTTCGTCGCCACCCGTCAGGCGTAGGTCTCCACCGCCGCCTGAGCCAGCTGCAGCATCCGGGCCCTGATGTCAGCCGGCTCGAGCACCTCGACATCACCGGCGAACCCCAGCAGTACGCCGCAGGCGGCCTCCCGCACGCGGAAGTGCATGCGTAGGTGCGGCCACTCGTCGTCGCTCGGCACGTCGCGCGCCACCTCGCCCTTCGCCAGCATCGGTGTAGCGATCCGCCGTACGATCTCGACGCGCTCCGGGCGCACCCGGGCCAGTACGTCGACCCCGACCGGCATCTGCCGCTCGAGCCCGGACCGCAGCCGCTCCCACTCGGCCCGGACGTCCAACCCGTCGGGCCGATCCGCCGCCTCTTCGAGTACGTCGGCCTGCTCGACGCGAGACACCCGGTACATCCGGGCCGCCCCGCGATGCGCCGCCACCAGGTACCACCGCCCCGCCTGCTCGACGAGCCCCCACGGGTCCACAGTTCGTTGCTGAACGCCCTCACTCGCCGACGCGTACCGCAGCCGTACCCGTCGCCGCTTGACGACCGCCTGCCGCAGTACAGGCAGCGCACCGGTGTCCTCCGCCTCCGCGAACCACCGCCGCCGATCCACGACGATCGCACCCGACAACGCGTCCGCGTCCCCCTGCAGCTCCACCGGCAACGTCGCGGACAGCTTCCCCATCGCCGAGCGCAGCGCATCCTGCAGCCCGAGCTCCTCCGACAACGCCGCCCGCCCGGACCATGCGAACAACGCCTGCGCCTCGCGCGGCGTCAGCTCACTCACATCGGCGCGGTACCCGGGCAGCAACACACAGCCCCCGTTGCGCCCCCGCTCGGAGTACACCGGCACGCCGGCCGCCGACAACGCCTCCATGTCCCGCATGACGGTCCGCGTCGACACCTCCAGCCGCTCGGCCAGGTCCCGCGCACTCAACCGCTCATGCCGCTGCAGCAACAGGATGATCTGCAACAACCGGTCCGCTCGCATGTCACCAACAATATGGGACAGAAGATGTCGTATATACCCCGCGAAGCTGTCTCCATGACCAACGACCCACGCGCACTGTTCGTCCGCGCCCTCGACCAGACCCAGCAGCTCGTCAACACCACCGGACCCGACGACCTCGACCTACCGACCCCCTGCGACGAGTACGACGTCCGCACCCTGCTGGGCCACCTGCTCACAGTCTCCGCGCGGATCAACCTGGCACTGAACGGCGGCGACCCCCTGACCATCCCCGTCGTCACCACAGGAGTCGACGACGTACCGGCAGCCTGGAAGGAACGCCGCGTCGCCCTCGACACCACCCTGGCCGACGACTCGGTCCTCGGACGCATCTGCAAGCTCCCCTGGGGCACGCTGCCCGGCGCAGCTGCCATCGGTGCGTACACCGGTGAGCTCGCCACTCACGCCTGGGACCTGGCCACGGCAACCGGACGCCGCGACCAGCTGGACGAGGAGTTGGCGGCACAGGTGCTTCCGATGGTCCGCCAGTACGTCCCGGCCGAGCAGCGCGGCGGGCACGTGCCGTTCGGTCCCGTCGTACCGGTGCCCGGCGACGCGTCGCCGTACGACCAGCTCGCCGGTTGGCAGGGCCGTCAGCCCTGGGCGATCCCGCCGTTCAGCATCAGGCCGCCGTCGATCGTGACGGTCTGGCCGGTGATCCACGACGCCTCGTCGGACAGCAGGAACCACACCAGCGAGGCGACGTCCTCCGGCCGGCCCAACCGACGCAGCGGGTACGTCGACGCCACCTTGTCCTCACGCCCTTCGTAGAGCGCTCCGGCGAACTTGGTCTTCACCACCGCCGGAGCCACGGCGTTCACCCGGATCTCCGGAGCCAGCTCGACAGCGAGCTCCTGTGTGACCCGGGACAGCATCGCCTTGGTCGCGCCGTACCACCCGATCCCCGGCGACGGCCCCAGGCCGGCCACCGAGGACAGGTTCACCACCGCCCCGCCGTGGGCGCGCATCCACGCGTCCCGGCAGGCCTTCACCCAGGCGATCGTGGCCAGCACGTTGGTGTCCACCATCTTGGCCGCGACCGCCTGGTCGACGTCGAGCAACTTCCCGTAGATCGGGTTGATACCGGCGTTGTTGACCAGCAGATCCACAGACCCGTACGTCGCCACCGCTGCCGCCACGACCGCGCCCCGGTGCGTCGGGTCGGCCGCCTTGCCGGCCACGGCCAGTGCGTGCTTCCGGCCGCCCAAGGTCTTGACCGCCTCGTCGAGGGTCTCCTGGGTGCGGCCGGTGATGACGACGCGCGCGCCGTCGGCCACCAGGCGCTGCGCGATCGCCAGCCCGATCCCGCGGGAGGCTCCGGTGACGATCGCCGTCCGGCCGTCCAGGCCCATCAGCTGAGGCGCTCGAGGACGATCGCCATCCCCTGGCCGCCGCCGACGCACATGGTCTCGAGACCGAACTGCTTGTCCTCGAACTGCAGGCCGTTCACCAGCGTGGTCATGATCCGCGCGCCGGTCGAGCCGAACGGGTGGCCGAGCGCGATCGCGCCGCCGTGCACGTTCAGCTTGTCCTCGTCGATGCCGAGCTCACGCGCCGACCCGATCACCTGGACCGCGAACGCCTCGTTGATCTCGACCAGGTCGATGTCGTCGATGCTCATCCCGGCCCGCGCCAGCGCCTGCTTCGACGCCTCGACCGGACCGAGGCCCATGATCTCCGGCGACAGCCCGCTGACACCGGTCGACACGATCCGCGCCAGCGGCGTCAGACCGAGCTCACGCGCCTTGGTGTCGCTCATGATCACCACCGCGGCGGCGCCGTCGTTCAGCGGGCAGCAGTTGCCGGCCGTGACCGTGCCGTCGGGACGGAACACCGGCTTCAGCTGGCTGACCTTGTCCAGCGTCGTACCCGCACGCGGACCGTCGTCCTTGCTCACCACGGTCCCGTCCGGCAGCGTCACCGGCGTGATCTCCCGCTCGAAGAACCCGTTGTTGATCGCCTTCTCGGCCAGGTTCTGCGAGCGGACGCCGAACACGTCCTGGTCCGCGCGGCTGATACCCCGCAGCGTCGCCACGTTCTCGGCGGTCTGACCCATCGAGATGTAGATGTCCGGGATCAGCCCGTCCGCGCGCGGGTCGTGCCAGGTTTCGTTGGTCTCGGCGTACTTCTCGGTCCGCGCGACCGCGTCGGTGAAGACCTCGTTGAACGAGCTCGGGTCGCCGACCCCTGCGGAGCCGAAGTTCTTGTACCGCGAGACGCACTCGACGCCGGCGCTGACGAAGATGTCGCCCTCACCGGACTTGATCGCGTGGTACGCCATCCGCGCGGTCTGCGTCGACGACGCGCAGAACCGGTTGACCGTGGTCGCCGGCGTGTTGTCCCAGCCAAGCTGGACCGCCACCCGGCGCGCCATGTTGCCGCCGTGCTCGTCGTGCGGCTCCGCACAGCCGAGCGCCAGATCCTCGATCTGGTCCCCGGTCAGCCCGACCTTCTCGGTCGCCGCCTTGATCATCTGCACGGCGAGGTCGTCCGGCCGGATCGTGGTCAGCGACCCCTTGTACGCCCGGCCGATCGGCGAGCGGGCCGTGGACACGATGACTGCTTCAGGCATGTCAGTTCCCTTTCAGAGGCCCAGGTCGCGGCCGATGAGTTCCTTCATGATCTCGTTCGAGCCGGCCCAGATCTTGGTCACGCGGGCGTCGCGCCAGGCGCGGGCCACCCGGTACTCGTTCATGTAGCCGTACCCGCCGTGCAGCTGGACGCACGCGTCCAGTACCTCGTTCTGGACGTGGGCGCTCCACCACTTGGTCTTCGCGGCGTCCACCGCGGACAGCCGGTCCTCGTCGTGCGCGACCACGCCGTTGTCGACGTACGCCTGCGTGACCTCGACCTTGGTGACGAGCTCGGCGATCAGGAACTTGTTGTACTGGAACGAGCCGACGGACTGGCCGAAGGCCTTGCGCTGCTTCACGTACTCGATCGTCTCGTCGAGGATCTGGGTCGCGTGCGCGATGTTCGACACGGCGGCGCCGATCCGCTCCTGCGCCAGCCGCTCCATCATGTGGATGAAGCCGCGGTCGATCTCGCCGAGCACGTTGTCGTCACCGACGAACAGGTCCTCGAAGAACAGCTCCGACGTACCGGACTCGGTCTGGCCGACCTTGTCGAGCTTCCGGCCGCGAGCGAAGCCCTCCATCCCCTCCTCGACCACGAACAGCGTGATGCCCTTCGCGCCCTTGGACGGGTCGGTGCGGGCGGCGACGATGACCAGGTCGGCCATGTCGCCGTTGGTGATGAAGGTCTTCGACCCGTTCAGCACCCAGCCGCCGTCGGCCTTCTTCGCGGTCGTCTTCAGCGCGGCGAGGTCGGAGCCGCCCGACGGCTCGGTCATCCCGATCGCGGCGACGTACTCACCGGAGCAGAACTTGGGCAGCCAGCGCTGCTTCTGCTCCTCGGTGCCGAGGTCGACGAAGTACGGCGCGGCGCAGTCGTAATGGATGCCGAAGCAGCTCGACAGCGACGCGGAGACCTTCGACACCTCCTCGGCGAAGACCTGGTTGAAGCGGTAGTCGCCGACGCTCGAGCCGCCGTACTCCTCCGGCACGTCCAGCCCGAGGAAGCCCTGCTTGCCGGCCTCCAGCCAGGCGGCGCGGTCGATCGTCTTCTCTTCGAGGAACTGGTCCATCCGCGGCACCAGCGAGCGCTCGCAGTACTCCTTCGCGCTGGCTCGGAATGCGTGGTGGTCCTCGTTGAAGATGACGCGCTCCATGGGGCCTCCCCAAGGCATGAGACGAGTGGCGCTGTGTACGATTTTCCGCTTCGCTAAGCGCTTGCTTAGCTTCACGCGTTTGGTGCAAGGTGTCAACGTGTCCGCAGTCACCGATCCCCTGGTGTGGGAGCACGTTCAACCGGCCGCAGCTCGCCGGCTGCTCACCGGCGCCGTCGACGCGTTCGCGGAACGCGGTTACCAGGCCACGACGACCCGCGACATCGCCTCCCGCGCCGGGATGAGCCCGGCCGCCCTGTACGTGCACTACCCGTCCAAGGAACGCCTGCTCTTCGAGATCAGCCTGTACGGCCACAACGCGGCCCTCGACGTACTGCGTTCCGCCGACACCGGCCCGGCCCCCGCCGACCGGCTGCGCTCGCTGGTCGCTGCCTTCACTGCCTGGCACGCGCAGCACCACACGATCGCGCGCGTCGTCCAGTACGAACTGGCAGCACTGAGCCCCGAACATCTGGCCGAGGTCGCCACGATCCGCCGCGCCATCTCCGCCCAGATCGAGCAGGTGCTGGCAGACGGCGTACAGGACGGCTCCTTCGACGTCGCCGACCTGCCCGGCACCACCCTCGCCGTACTGTCGCTGTCCATCGACGTAGCCCGCTGGTACACCCCCCACCGCGGCGACCCAGCAGCCCTCGGCAAGCTGTACGCCGACCTCGCGCACCGCATGGTGCTCAGCTGAGCCGAATGATCCGTCCACGCATGCTGATCCGGCCGTCGTCGGTCAGCTGATGTAGCGCCCGGCTGACGGTCACCCGCGTGAGCCCTAGCTCGTCCGCCAATCCGGCCTGCCCATCCGGAAGCCGCACAGTCCCAGCAGGGTCGGACAGCGACCGCAGCCGTTGCAGGACCCGCCTCTGCGCACTGTCCGTCGCCGCGGTCAGGTAGTCGTCACGCGCTTGATTGGCCTGCGTCGCCAGATGCCGCGCCGCCTGCAGCGCGACCGACGCCTCGGTCTGCAGGAGCTCCCCGAAGACCTCACGTGGCAGGTTGCGCACGACGGCGTCCGCCAACACCGTCCAGGTGAACAGGTGGGAGTCTCCGGCGATCGCAGTGGCCTTGTCGATCACCACCGGCGCTTCGTCCGTGCGGATGTGGGCCTGACGGCCGGACTCGGCGTGCCGATAGGCCGCGACCCGCCCTGCGTGCACGACGAAGAGGCGGTCGACCGGCTCACCCTCGACAGCAAGTACGGTCCCCCGCGGGACCTGCCGGACGCGGCTCAGCTGTTCGAGCTTGCGACACATCTCAGGAGCGAGGGCTGCGAACAAAGGAACGTCAGCCAACCGGTAGTCGGTCACAGACCCATTGTGATGTATCAACTGATACGGACGTCCTGCCGCGCCTCTCCTACCGTCCTGTGCGTGCAGGAATCCCTCGCAGTGATCGCCGTTGTGCTCCTGGTCAGCGCCGGCCTGCAGTCGAGCACTGGCTTCGGCTTCGCCCTGCTGAGCGCTCCGGTGTTGTCCGCGCTCCTCGGACCAGTGCAGGCCGTCACCACCATCACCATCGTCGGTGCGGTGGTCGACAGCCTCACGCTCTTCGGCAATCGCAGTCGTCCGCGGCCGGCGCTGGCCGATCTGCGCGTCGTGTGTCTCTCCGCAGCCCCCGGCCTGGCCGTCGGAGCAGTACTGCTGGCACGGCTGCCCACAAGGGTGCTGCAGGTGGCCATCGCAGCCAGCGTCGTCCTGGCAATCATCAACCGCCTACGGCGCCGCCGGATCGTCGTCACCAACCTCTGGCTGGGTCCGGCGGCAGGATTCGCTTGGGGCGCCCTGACCGCAGCAACAACGGCAGGAGGTCCACCGCTGCTGCTCTACCTGATGCACCGTCACGACGACGCCAGGACGATCCGCGACACCATCGTTGCCGCCAACCTGATCCGACTGCCGCTCTCGCTCGCGCTGCTCGGCCTCACCGGCGCCTGGCACCCACCGCCCGGCGTCCCGATCCTCATCGCGGCAGGCGTCTGCGGTTGGGCCCTCGGCAAGCTCGTCTTCCGACTCCTCACCCCCGCCCGCTACGAGACGGCACTGCTCACCCTGCTCGCACTGACCGCCGCGGCCACGGTTGCCGCGGCCTTCCAATGAAACAGGTACTCATGACCGATCAACCGTGGTGGCAGACCGGCGCGATCTACCAGATCTACCCGCGATCGTTTGCCGACAGCAACAATGACGGCATCGGCGACCTGGCTGGAGTCACCGGCCGCCTGGGTTACCTCGCCGATCTCGGCGTCTCCGCGATCTGGCTCTCCCCGTTCTACCCGTCACCGATGGACGACTTCGGGTACGACGTGACCGACCACACCGGCGTCGATCCGCTGTTCGGGTCCGTCGCCGACGCCGAAGCTTTGATCGACGCGGCACATCGGCACGGCCTACGCGTACTCGTCGACTTCGTCCCGAACCACACCTCCCACCGGCACCCGTGGTTCGAGGCATCGCGCTCACGCCGTGATCACACCGACTGGTACTACTGGCGCTCCCCCGCGGCCGACGGCGGCCCACCGAACAATTGGCTGTCGCTCTTCGGCGGCTCAGCCTGGACGTTCGACGCCGACCGCGGTGAGTACTACTACCACGCGTACCTCCCCGAGCAACCGGACCTCAACTGGCGCAATCCAGCGGTCCGCACAGCGCAGTACGACGTACTTCGCACTTGGCTGCAGCGTGGTGTCGACGGGTTCCGCATCGACGCGTTCCGGCAACTGCTGAAGGATCCCCACTGGCGCGACAACCCGCCGAATCCCGACTGGCTGCCGGGCGACGATCCGTACCTCTCGCTGCTCCCGATCCACTCCACCGACCAGCCCGACATCGTGGAGGTCATCACCGAACTGCGAGCGGTGCTGGCTGAGCACGGCGACCCCGTGCTGATGTCCGAGACATACCTCCCGCTGGCCGAGCTGATGCGCTACCACGCCGGCATCGACCTGCCGTCCAACATGCACCTGCTGTCGGCACCGTGGACGCCGTCGGCCATCGCCGGCCTGGCCGAGGAGTACGAGAGTCTGCTGCCCCCGGGCGCCTGGCCGAACTGGACGACGGGCAATCACGACCGCAGCAGGATCGCCACCCGAGTCGGACCGACCCGGGCCCGGGTCGCGGCCATGCTGCTGCTCACCCTGCGCGGTACGCCGATCCTCTACTACGGCGAAGAACTCGGCATGTGCGACATCGCGATCCCCGACTCACAACTCCAGGATCCGCTGGCCCGCCGGCTACCGGACCAGGCGATGGGCCGGGACCCGCAACGTACGCCGATGCGCTGGGCACCCACGCCACACGCGGATTTCTGCCCGGACCACGTCACCCCCTGGCTACCGACCGAGCCCCATCCGCCATCCGCCGACGTCGCGTCGCAGGGGACCTCGCCCAACTCCATGCTGACGCTCTATCGCTCACTCCTACGGCTCAGGCAGACGTCGACCGCGCTCCGATCCGGGTCATACCGGACGGTGTCGGTCTCCGACGACGTCCTGGTCTTCGAACGCCGAGCCGCCGACAACGTCGTCCTGGTCGCCCTGAACTTCTCGAGCAGCAATCAGCCGATCACACTGCCCAGCACTGCCCGGATCGTGCTGTCCACCCATCCGCCGGCAGCCGCGTCGGTCAGCAGCCTGCGCCCGAACGAAGGAATCGTGATCACACACGCAGGACCCCGCACCTCGTGAGGTGCGGGGTCCTGCGGAGTGCTTGGATCAGGCCTGCAGTGCGGCCTGGACGTCGAGGTGGATGTCCACCTTGTCGCCGATCAGGAGCTTGCCGCCCTCGAGCGGCACGTTGAAGTCGATGCCCCACTCCTTGCGGCTGATCGACGCGGAGGCCTCGAAGCCGATGACGGTCTGGCCGTAGGCGTTCTGGTCGACACCGAGGAACTCGACCGCGAGCTCGATCGGCTTGGTGACGTTCTTGATGGTCAGCTCGCCGGCCAGGACGTAGTCGTCGCCCTCGGGCTTGATCGCGGTGCTGACGAAGGTCATCTTCGGGCTGTTCTCGGCGTCGAAGAAGTCGCCGGAGCGCAGGTGACCGTCGCGCTGCTCGCTGCGGGTGTGCACCGACGCCAGCTCGATCGCGACGCTGGTGGTGGACTCCTCGATCGAGTCCTTGACGACGATCTCGCCGCCGAACTCCTGGAAGGTGCCGCGGACCTTGGTCATCAGGTGCCGGACGGTGAAGCCGACCTCGCTGTGCGCGGTGTCGAGGGCGTACGTGCCGGCGACCAGGCCGGGGATGGTGCTGGTCGGGGTGCCGGTGGTGGTGTCGCTCATGGGGTCCTCTCGGGAAGGGAGTGCGTACTGGTCGGGGGCGACGCAGCCGTTATAGTTAAAACTTCAACCGATGGCTACGACAGTAGGCAGTAACGGTTTAAAAGTCAACTACATTCCCGCTACACTGTTCCCGTGACGATGGAGACTGAGATGGACCGGGGGACTCGGTGGCTCAACGCCGAGCAGCAGGTCGCGTGGCGTGCGTACCTGCTGGGCACCGCACGCCTGATGGCCAAACTCGACGACGACCTGCGCCAGTTCGGCCTCGGTATCAACGACTACGAGATCCTGGTCAGGCTCTCCGAGGCGCCCGACCGGCGGCTCCGGATGGCCGACCTGGCCGACCGTCTGCACCAGAGCCGATCCCGCCTGACGCACACCGTCGGCCGCCTCGAGGCGGCCGAACTGGTCCGCCGTACGTCGTGCACGAGCGACAAGCGCGGCGTCTGGGCCGAGCTGACCGACGCGGGCTTCAGCCTGCTCGAGCAGGCCGCGCCGTACCACGTCGAGGGCGTCCGGGAGAACCTGGTCGACCTCGCGAGCCCCGAGGACTTCGCCGCCGTCGGCCGCGTGTTCGACTCCGTCTCCGAACACATCGGCCAGCGCTAGTCAGCGTCAGTTAGGGCTGTGGCGCCGGGGTGATGTCCAGCGTCAGCTCGTCGCGATCGGCGCCGCGGAACGTCATCATCCGATCGCGCATCCGGCGCTTGGCCGGCGGCAGGTGATTGACCGCGCGCATCGCCGTACGCAGGCCGGCCAGCGCCAGCCGGCCGATCCCCGGCTGGTGCACCGGATCGGCAGACGTCATCTGCGCACGCGACTTGAGCACCGCGTCGAAGCCGTACTCGATCATCCGAGCCTCGTACGCATGCACGGCCGGGATCAGTTCTTGCTTGCCGTCACGGACATCGATCAGGTTCCGGCAGAGATTCACCGCATCGCGCAGCGCGGTGTTCGCACCGACGCCGCGACCGGGCGTCATGGTGTGGATCGCGTCACCGAGCAGCGTGACGTTGCTGCTCTCCCACGGGTCGATCGGGACCGAGGTCCAGATGTTCACCGGGAAGCAGGTCCCCGGATCGGTCAGCTCGAAGAGCCGGCGCAGGTTCGGATGCCAGCCGGGGGTGACGTCCAGCGCCGTCTTGATCAGTTCCGCGCCGCGGAGCTCCATGATGTTCGCGGGCAGCTTGTCCTTGGCCGCCGACAGTCCCCAGTTGATGTAGTCACGGGTGTTGTCGAACTGCAGGCCGGGCCAGCGCCGGATCAGCTCCTCGGTATTGCCGCCGATCCCGTCCTTGACGTTCCCGTCGTGGTCCCACTGGAACTCCATCACGTGCAGGATGCAGCCGAAACCACGCGGGGCGTTGACCAGCGTGATCCCCTCGAACACCTTCGGCGGCACGAGTTTCGCGCTCTCCGCGGTGATCGGCAGCTTGCCGGCGATCGCCACGATCCCGGTCTCCTCGGTCTTCGCCTGCGGCAGGTACTGGCGGCGTACCCGGGAACCTGATCCGTCGGCGGCGACCAGGAGATCACCGGTCGCGCTCGTGCCGTCGGCGAAGTACGCCGTCACGTGGTCACCGTGCTGTTCGAAGCGGGTGAACTCCTTGCCGAACTCCACGATGCCGTCGAGGCCGGTCAGCAGCACCTGCCGCAGGGTCATCCGGCTGATCGACTTCTCGCTCTCCACCGGGTCGGTCGACTCCGGCAGCTCCAGCGAGAGCAGTTCCTTCAGATCCTCGGTCAGCATGTTGAAGTACTTCGGGTCGCGCGCCTTGGTGGCCACGAACGTGTCGTACAGCTCGGTCGGCAGCAGTGCGTACAGCGCCCGGCTGCCGTCCGGGTCGATCCCGACCCGGTAACCGTGCAGACCGTCCGTCCGCAGCGCGTCGCGCTCGTACACAGACACCTCGATCCCGGCCCGCCGCAGCCCGTGCGCCAACGCGAGTCCGCCGGTCCCGCCGCCGATCACCAGCACCCTCATGATCTCTCATCCCTTCAAGTATCTTGGAAATCCGAGTATCTTGGAGATCCGAGAGAAATGCAAGCCCTATGCTGAGGCGGACCATGACCAGTACTCGTGAAGAGCTCGCCGGCGAGATCCAGCAGCGGCTGATCCGATTCATCGCCGAGGTGGTGCTGTACAACCACTCCGTGTCGGCGAGGGTCGGACTCGGTGCCAGCGACTCCCAGTTCATGACGCTGCTGCAGACGTACGGGCCGCTGACGCCACGCCAGCTCGCCGAACACACCGGCCTCACGTCGGGCACGGTCACCGGTGTCATCGACCGGCTCGAGTCACACGGCTTCGTCACCCGCCGGCCCGATCCCCGCGACCGGCGCAAGGTGGTCGTCACGCCGTCGATGGAGGCGATCCAGGACAAGCTCGTCCCGCTGTACGCCGAACAGGGCGAGCGGATGCACGCCGTACTGGCGACCCGCTCCGTCGAGGAGCTGAAGACGATCTCGGAGTTCCTCGCCGACTCGGTCGCTGAAGCCGGCAGCTAAAGCGTTTGAGCCTGCCGCCGGGCTCCGGGAGCCTTCTCGGTGTGACGGAATTTCACCAGGACGGCCGGGCCGGCATCGACGCAGCGCTGGTACGGCGATTGCTCGCACAGCAGTTCCCGCAGTGGGCCGACCTGCCGGTGACGCCGGTCAAGGTCGACGGCTGGGACAACCGCACGTACCAGCTCGGTTCCGGACTGACCGCACGGCTGCCGACGCACTCGAGCTACGTGCCCGCAGTCGACAAGGAACACCGGTGGCTGCCGGTTCTCGGCCCGCACCTGCCGGTCGAGATTCCCGAGGCGGTGGCCAAGGGTGCGCCCGGTGAGGGCTATCCGTATCCGTGGGCGATCCGGCGGTGGATCCCGGGCGAGACCGCGACGGTCGAGAGGATCACCGATCTGGACGACTTCGCGCGCTCGATCGCGGCGTTCATCCTGGCCCTGCAGGACGTCGACGCGACCGGTGGACCGCTCGCCGGTGCGCACAGCTTCCATCGCGGCGCGCCACCGGAGTACTACCACGACGAGACGCTCGAGGCCCTCGCCGTGCTGAAGGGCCGGATCGACACCGACCTCGCGCGTGAGGTCTGGGACACGGCGCTGGCGACGTCATGGGACCGGCCGCCCGTGTGGTTCCACGGCGACATCGCCAACGGCAACCTGCTGGTCCAGGACGGCCAACTGTCCGCCGTGATCGACTTCGGTACGTCGGGTGTCGGCGACCCGGCCTGCGACCTGGTCATCGCCTACACGTTCTTCTCCGGCTCGTCGCGCGCCGCGTTCCGGGATGCTGTCGATCAGGATCCGGGCACCTGGGCCCGCGCCCGCGGCTGGGCCCTCTGGAAGGCACTCATCACCGAAGATCTCCGAGTCGTTGACAACGTTTTGGCCGACTATCGAGCTCAGGCCGTTTAGCCGGCTGCTCACCGGCGCTACCGTCGGAAGATGTGGTGGTTGCTTGCCGCCTTGGGGGGCGGAGGGGTGGCACTCGCGGGCCGGTACCTCTGGGACCGGCGAGCCGCGCAACGCGGTGACGCCGAGGAGCTGGAAGAGATCCGCAAGCTTGCCGATGAGGACGTGACGCTGCTCGGCGAGGAGCTGCGGCGACTGGACACGCAGGTCGAAGGGCACCCGCTCGACCCGGACGCGCGGTCGGACTACCAGGTCGCACTCGACGCGTACGAGGCGGCACAGCGCGCCGTCAAGGGGATCCGAAAGGCCGACGGGATCAGCTCGGTCACCGACACCTTGGCGACCGGGCGCTACGCGATCACCTGCGTCCAGGCGCGTCTGAGGGGCGAGCCGGTGCCGGAGCGGCGCGTGCCGTGCTTCTTCAACCCGCAGCACGGGCCGTCGACGACCGACATCGTCTGGACCCAGCCGAAGGTCGGCACCCGGACCGTACCGGCGTGTGCGCAGGACGCCGCCCGCATCCGCTCCGGAGACGAGCCAGAGGTCCGCTATGTCCGGTACGGCAGCCGCGTGGTCCCGTACTGGGAGGCCGGCGCCGCAATCGCGCCGTACGGCATGGGGTACTTCACGGCCGGCGCGGGCGCGAGCTACATCGCGATCGCCAGTTTCCAGGCGCAGGGTGGCATGCCCGGCGGCTGGGGCGACACCGGCGGGCACGACTTCGGCGGCTTCGACGCAGGCGGTTTCGACGGCGGTGGATTCGAGGGCGGCGGTGGCGGCGACGGCTGACTCAGAGGTACGCCGTCACGCCTTCGTACTCCGCCACTGGCGCAGCGCCGACCGTCTCGTACTCAAGCAGTAGGAGACCGCTCGGAGTCACCTCCTGCGCCGTGAGCCGCAGTCCTGCCGCGTCACCGGGCTGCTCGAACAACCGCCTCCCGCTGCCGAGCACGGTCGGCGCGACAGCCAAGCGCACCAGGTCGACCGCTCCTGCCTTCAGCAATGCGTTGCCGAGTCGCGCGCTGCCGTGGATCTGCAGTTCACCGCCGTCCTGGCGTTTCAGCTCCTCGACGTCGTCGATGGTGCGGAGGACGGTCGTCGGATACCAGGTGCCCGCGGTGAGCGTGGTGCTCACGACGTACTTCGGAAGCGAGTTCATCCGCTGGGTGTACGGGTCGTCGGGGTCGGTGATTTCGGGCCAGTCCCGCGCGAAGGCGTCGTATGTGCGTCGTCCGAGCAGCAGCCCGTCGGCGCGCTCCAGCCACTCGGTGGTCCGCCGTACGAACAGCTCGTCGATGTACGGCACGAGCCAGCCGCCGCGGGTGAACCCGTCGCTCGTGTCCTCGCTCGGAGACCCCGGTCCCTGGCTGACGCCGTCGAGAGTGACGAACTCCGTCAGTACGATCCTCATCGCTCGACCAGTACGGCGAGCTGCTCGATGACGGTGCCCCAACCGTCCGCGAACCCGAGTTCCGCATGCCGTTTGCGACTCGTCGGATCGCCATGTCGGGCCACCATCCGGTACGCCGTACCGTCCGGGTGATCGACCAGGAACACGTCGGCCGTCACCGCGATCGGCTGCGGATCCGCCGGACGCCACGTGCTGTCGACCGCATTCGTGAACGCGATCCGCTCGAGCTCGTCGGCGACCAGAATCACCGCGTCGAGATGCGGCCCGAACTCCTGGCCGTCCTCGCTCAGCTGCGTGACCAACGCCCCGCCCGGCCGCACATCCAGCCGCTCGACACGGCAGACCGCCGGCGCCGGCACCCACCACTGCTCGAACCGCTTCGGATCGGTCCACGCCCGCCACACCGCGGCCCGCGGCGCGCGAATCACCCGCTCCACCAGCAGATCCAGCTCGGGGTCGAACAGTTCACGACTCACAATTCCTCCACTGCTTCCTCGGCCGCTTGCTCGGTTGTCACGAAACGCTCCAGCCGGTCGGTGCGGTCCTCCCAGATCCGCCGCTGCTCGGCGAGCCAGTCGTCCACCAGCTCCAGCCGCTCACGATTGAGCACACAGGTCCGCACCCGCCCGGTCTTCACCGTGCGGATCAGGCCGTTCGACTCGAGCGTGCGGACGTGCTTCATGAACGACGGCAACGTGATCGGAAACTCGGCCGCGAGCTCCCCCACACTCGTCGGCCCCCGCCCCAGCCGCCGGATCACCCGCCGCCGCGTCGGATCGGCCAGCGCCACGAACACGCCGTCGACCTCCGCCTCATACTGTGCCATGAGGCTAAGTATTGCCATGATTCAATAGTTAGCGCAAGGGCTAAGTGTCGGAAAGCACGAAGGACCCCGCCTCCGACGCGGAGACGGGGTCCTTCAGTCGCTCAGAAGCTCGGTCGCATACTGCTCAGTCGCGGGTGAGCTTGCGGTGCGTGACGCGGTGCGGCCGGGCCGCCTCCGGGCCGAGGCGCTCGATCTTGTTCGCCTCGTACGACGCGAAGTTGCCCTCGAACCAGAACCACTTGGCCTCGTTCTCGTCGGTGCCTTCCCAGGCCAGGATGTGGGTCGCCACGCGATCCAGGAACCACCGGTCGTGGGACACGACCACCGCACAGCCCGGGAACTCCAGCAAGGCGTCCTCGAGCGACTGCAGGGTCTCGACGTCCAGGTCGTTGGTCGGCTCGTCGAGGAGCAGCAGGTTGCCGCCCATCTTCAGCGTCAGCGCCAGGTTCAGCCGGTTCCGCTCACCGCCGGACAGGACGCCGGTCGGCTTCTGCTGGTCCGGACCCTTGAACCCGAACGAGGCGACGTACGCCCGGCTCGGCATCTCGAAGTTCGCGACCTTGATGAAGTCGAGCTCGTCGGACACCTGCTGCCAGACCGTCTTCTTGGGGTCCAGACCGCCGCGCGACTGGTCGACGTACGAGATCTTGACCGTGTCGCCCACCTTCAGCGAGCCGGCGTCCGGCTGCTCCTCGCCGACGATCATCCGGAACAGCGTCGACTTGCCGACGCCGTTCGGGCCGACGATACCGACGATGCCCGCCCGCGGCAGGGAGAAGCTCAGGCCGTCGATCAGCTTGCGGTCGCCGAAGCCCTTCTCCAGCTTGGAGACCTCGAGGACCGTGCTGCCCAGCCGCGGACCGGCCGGAATGTTGATCTCGTCGATGTCGAGCTTCTTGGCGCGCTCGGCCTCGGCCGCCAGCTCCTCGTACCGCTGCAGGCGGGCCTTGCTCTTGGACTGCCGGCCCTTCGCGTTCGACCGGACCCATTCGAGCTCGCGCTCCAGGATCTTCGCCCGCTTCGCATCCTTCGCACCCTCGACGACCAGCCGCTGCTTCTTGGTCTCCAGGTACTTCGAGTAGTTCCCCTCGTACCCGTACGTCCGGCCGCGGTCGAGCTCGAGGATCCACTCCGCGACGTTGTCCAGGAAGTACCGGTCGTGGGTGATCGCCATGACGGCGCCCGGGTACTTCTGCAGGTGCTGCTCGAGCCACAGGACCGACTCGGCGTCGAGGTGGTTGGTGGGCTCGTCGAGCAGCAGCAGGTCGGGCTGCTGCAGCAGGAGCTTGCACAGCGCGACCCGGCGGCGCTCACCACCGGACAGGTTGTCCACCAGCACGTCGGCCGGCGGGCAGCGCAGCGCGTCCATCGCCTGCTCCAGCTGGGCGTCGACGTCCCAGGCGTTGCGGTGGTCCAGCTCGGTCTGCAGGTCACCCATCTCGGCCAGCAGCGAGTCGTAGTCGGCGTCCGGGTCGGCCAGCTCGGCGGAGATCTCGTTGAAGCGGTCCAGCTTCTGCTTGGTGTCGCCGACCCCTTCCTCGACGTTCTCCAGCACGGTCTTGCCCTCGGTCAGCGGCGGCTCCTGCAGCAGGATCCCGACCGTCGCGTCCTCGGCCAGCCGGGCCTCGCCGTTGGAGGGCTGGTCGAGCCCCGCCATGATCTTGAACAGCGAGGACTTACCGGTGCCGTTCGGCCCGACCACGCCGATCTTCGCGCCGGTCAGGAAGTTCAGCGTGACGTTGTCGAGTACGACCTTGTCGCCGTGTGCCTTCCGGACGTTGCGAAGCGTGTAGATGAATTCCGCCATACCCCAGAGCCTATGTGCTGCACCCGGCCGTTTCCCAACCAGCCCTTCGCGGCTGTCCACAGGCTGGAGGTTCATCCGCCCGATCCGGCGCGGATCGGTGCACCTTCTCCGGTGACCGCACATCTCTCCGGACGGAAGGCGCCCACCATGAGTCTCGGCGACACCCATCTGACAGTTCTGGGCTGGATCGGCAGCGACCCCGATTTCAAGGAGATCGGCCAGACCCCGCACACCAGCTTCCGCCTCGGCTCGACCCCTCGCCAGTTCGACCGATCGCTCAACACCTTCGTCGACAAGCCCACCACGTGGTTCACGGTTCAGTGCTGGCGAGGCCTGGCACAGAACGCCTTCGAATCCATCCGCATCGGGCAGCCCGTGATCGTCACCGGCCGCCTGCGCACCCACGAGTGGACCGACAACTCCGGCGAACAGCACAGCCGCGTCATCCTCGAAGCCTTCTCCGTGGGCCACGACCTCAGCCGGGGTACGACGACCTTCACCAAGACCCCGCCCCACTCGGAATCGCTCACCGAATCCTCACCACAGCACGCAGAGCGCCGCCCGGCGGAGACGACCGCCTCGCCGTACCCCGCCGACGAGTTCTCCACCAGCACCCTGCCCCTCGCCCCGACCGCCCCGGCGGCGGAGGCGGCATGACTATCTCAATCTTGACTTATATAAGCCCTGACCGGCATTCTGAGAATCGTCTCAGCAGCCGAGCAGGAGAGGAAGCCCTTCGTGATCGACATCCTCGAGCACATCAACGCGGTCCAGCGCGAGGTCAGCCGGACCGGCGAAACCGTGACGGTGGTGATGCGCCGCACCTACCGGGCCGAGCCGGCGGAGGTGTGGGACGCCCTGACGGACCCGGAGCGGATGCGGCGCTGGTTCTTGCCCGTCAGCGGGGACCTCACGATCGGTGGCTCGTTCCAGCTGGAGGGCAACGCCGGCGGCGACATCCTGGAATGCGACCCGCCGAAGAGCTTCAAGGTGACCTTCGGCGGCCCGAACAGTCTGCTCGAGCTGCGGCTGCTCCCCGGCGCGGGCTCGTCCACCGAGCTCGAGCTCGAGCACTCGATGGGCGAGGCCCCGGCCCCCGGCGGCTCCGGCGCGCTGTGGGTCGGCCCAGGCTGGGACGGCGCCCTGCTCGGACTGGCGCTGTACGTCGCCGGCGAGCTGCCGGCCGACGCCGACCCGGTCAAGATGGCCGACTCCCCCGAGGTCATCGACTACAACGAGCAGTCCGTCCGGGCCTGGATCGAAGCCATCCGGGCGTCCGGCACCACCACCGAGGAGGATCTCCTCAGCGCCGCCAAGATCTCCCTGTCGCAGTACGCGCCAGACGCCGAGCTCTGACTGCGCGTCCTCTCAGCCGGGACACGCAGCCGTTGAGCGTCGCCCGCCCGCCGGTAGAACTACTGGCGGGCGGTGGCGACGCTGTCGCGGCACTTGGTGTAGGCCGCAAGCTCCTCGCGGGCCGGCTCGACCACGTGGCTGTCGGCGACGTTGACCAGTTCGGCCCGCAGCGCGGTCGCCACTTGCCGGGACCGCCGCAGTGCCCCGTTCGTGGCGGCCACCCGGCAGACGAAGGAGAGCGCGAGCCCCAGGACGCCGCCACCGACCAGCATGATCCAGGCGTAGGGGATGCCGTTCCACTCCGGCAGCGGCGGATCGTTCAGATCGGCGATCCGCGCCACCAGCAAGGCGATCAGCCACGCGGCGCCGCCGAGCGTCACCAGGAACAGCAGCCACTGCACCACCCGGGCGAAGCTCCACCACCCGGGGTTGCTGGACACGCCGAGGTCCGTCCGCGCGACGGCCTGGTCGAGCTCGTCGCCGAGCGACTCCTCGCGCCGCCGGATCGCCGAACGAACCGAGTCCGCCCACGGGCGCGACAGCCCTTCGGCAGCCTTGTTCGTGATCGTGCGCACCGCCGCGTCCATCCGCGCCCGCTGCACAGGCGTTGCTGCAGGCAACGAAGAGCGGGCGATCGCGACCTCGCTGGCCGCGGACTTGCGCAATGCCTTGCCCTGCTCGCGCGACACCTGGTCGCCGTGCAGCCGCCGCAACGGATCCGGACGGAACCGGCCCAGCCACTTGGTCAGCGGCCATCCCGTCGCAGCCCGGGCCCGCTGCAGGTACGAACGCCGGACGGCGTCCGACACGACCGACAACCCACTCGCGTCCGCGAGCGAGTCGACGAGTTCGGTGACATCGGCCTCGGCGATCTCCGGCGTCTTGGCGTTACCGCACTGACTCGCCATCCGGTCCGCGACCCGATCGACATCGGCCGCGAGCCGCACGCGCGCGGAGCGCTTGTTGCTGACCCGCTTGACCAGCAGCGAGCGGACCTCTTCCAGACCGTCGCCGCTGACCGCCGACGTGGCAACGACCGTCGGCGACTTGAGTCCGTCCGACTTGAGCAGCTTGTCCAGGTCGTCGAGGCAGCTCTTCCGCTGCTCCGGCGTCAGCTTGTCCATGTGGTTCAGCGCGAACACCATCACCCCGGAATGCGAGGCGAACGGCTTGATGTACCGGTTGTGCAGTGCCGCATCGGCGTACTTCTGCGGATCCACCACCCACACCAGCATGTCGACCAGCTCCACCAGCCGGTCGACGATCAAGCGGTGCTCCACCTCGGTCGAGTCGTGGTCGGGCAGGTCCAGCAGGACCAGTCCGTCCAGGTCCTCGGACCGGGCGTCCTCGAGCGAGCTGCGGTGCTGCACCTGGTGCCGGCGCGGGATGCCCAGCCAGGTCAGCACCTCACCGGCCGGTTCGTCACCCCAGACACAGGCGAGCGGCATCGAGCTGGTCGGCCGGCGCGTTCCGATCGCGGCGAGATCGAGCCCGGTCAGCGCGTTGAACAGCGACGACTTCCCCGAGCCCGTCGCGCCCGCGAGCGCGACCACCGTCAGGTCACCCGACATCCGCAGCCGCTGCCCGGCCCGGTCGACGATCTGCGTGGCCTCGGTCAGCACCACCGGATCGAGCCGGCCTTCACCGGCCTCCGCGGCCGCCTTGAGCGCGTCGATCTTCTTCAGGACATCGGTCTCGGCCCGGGTCGGGGTCTCGACCGTATCCACTGTTTCCGTCACGTGCAGTCCTCCACCGCGCGCGCGGCCTCCGTCAGTTGCCTGGCCGTCTCGGCGTCGACCGGATGCTGGTCAAGGACAGCCAGATAGCGGGCGAATTCGGCATCCATCAGGGCATGAACCTTACCGTCAAGATCCTCGCGTGCCCTATCGACCATGCCCTGAACTGCCTTGTCGCCGAAAACCGCCTCCAGCAGCCGCCTCCCGACGACCGCGCTGCCCGCTCCGGCACTGACCTGAGCACCCTTCGGGATGCCGGTCCCGCTGGCGAACACCACCACCATGAGCGAAAGGCCGAGCCCGTTGACGCCGTACTCCAGGATCCGTGCCGTCGACTTCTTGTCCGCGCCTTCCTTGCGGACCAGATCGAGGACGAAGGTCTGCCAGTCCCGCACCGTGCGGCTCGACGCCGCCGGGAACTCCGCCGACATCGCACCCAGCCACCCACCGTTGCCTTCGGCACCGTTCGCAGATCCACCGTCGGCGCTCGAAGCGGCCCCGGCGAGGTTCGCCTCGGAGGTGGCGAGCAGCTGGCGACCAGGGGCAGTCGCCTGCCACACCTTCTCGGCGCGCTCCGCGGCAGCAGCCGCGTGCTCGCGCAACAGCGACTCCAAGCCGGACTGGATGGCGTCGCTGACGTCGCGGGTCTCCGCCGGCTTGTTGCCGAGCGAGTTCTTCAACCGGTCCCGCAGCCGGCCCGCGTTGGACTGCAGACCCTTCAGCAGCTCGCCGGTCCCGACGAACTCCTGCCACCGCGCCAGCACCTCGCCGCGCAGCACCGTCCCGTCCTGGCACGCCTTCGCGATGTCCTTGACGCCCTGGTCGTACGCCGACTCGACCGACGTCCGCAGCTCGACAGCGGTCTCGGCCTGCGCCCGGACCGCGGCCGCGAACGGCGGCGCCTTCTTCACCATCGCACTGACCGCGCCCTGCAGGGTCCGGCGGACGACGGACGCCCGCGCCTCCGCGTCGGCGGCCAGGTCGACCAGCCAGTCCTTGATCGAGGCAACGGACGACTGCGGCAACATCCCGTTGCCGTCAACAACCGTCTCCTGGATCGAGAACAGCGGCGAGTCGCCGAGCCCGCGCTCGAGCAGCATCTGCGCGAGGTGCCCGGTGATGTCGTCGATCGTCTCGCTCGGCGCGCGGTCGAGCACGACCGCGACCGCCGTACTGCGATCCGACGCGCTCTGCAAGAACTCCCACGGCACCGCGTCGGAGTACCTGGCCGCCGTCGTCACGAACAGCCAGAGGTCGGCCGCCGCGAGCAGCTGGGTCGCGAGATCACGGTTGGCCTCGACGACGGAGTCGATGTCCGGCGCGTCCAGAATCGCCAGCCCGCGCGGCACGCTGTCGGCCGCGACCAGCCGCAGCTGTCCCGCGTCCTCCATCCCGCCCGGCTCGTCCGAACTCGTCCGCGCCATCCCCGGCAGCACCCGGTCCCCCACGAACCAGTCGGCATCCGCCGGATGATGAATCAACACCGGCGACCGCGTCGTAGGCCGCAGTACGCCAGGCTCGCTGACAACCTTGCCGATCACGGTATTGACCAGCGTCGACTTCCCGGCCCCGGTCGACCCACCGACCACCGCCAAAATCGGCGCCTCAAGCTGCACCAACCGAGGCAACAAGTAGTCATCCAGCTGATCCAGCATCGCCTTCTGCTGCTGCCGAGCCTCGTCAGCCCCCACAACCTCCAGCGGCAACTGACTCCCCGCCAGCACCCCCCGCAACTTCATCAAAGCAGTAATCAAAGCCATAGCAGCCTGCTCAGCCACCAACCGCTCAGCCAACTGCTCCGCAGTCAACTCCTCCGCAGAGTCCTCCGCCTCCCCCTCACCAGCATCGTCCGCGGCATCTCCCGCCGACCCCTCACCGGAGCCCTCCGCAGCTACTCCGTCCGCCCCGTCGCCAGCGACCTCCACCGACTCGTCCCCGGAGCCATCCACAGCAGCGTCAGCAGGCGACCCCTCGCCCGCATCATCAGCCGCCATACCCGCACCCGCAGCCTCAGCCCCGTCAGCCGCTCCAGTCGCCTCAGCGCTTCCAGCCGCCTCAGCCTCCTCCTCGGCCGCACCCGCCGAGTCGTTGCCCGCAGCATCATCCACGGCCGTACTCTCGCCAGCGCCTTCCGCGACCGGGCTCTCGTCGGCCGCATCCGACCCGGCAGCTTCATCCGCCAGCTCATCGGCCGCCGAGCCACCGCCCTCACCCGCGCTGACTGCCACAGCAGCTTCAGCGTCCGCGCTGGAGCTCCCATCCGTGGAATCAGTCACCGACTCGACCGAGGCATCCTCCGCACCTGCGGACTCCTCGTCTACGCCACCACCCTGCGCGTGTTCGGCCGCGTCGGCCACAACCTCATCCGCATCACCATCGGCACCCGCAGCGTCAGCGCCAGCCTCATCTGCAGCGCCAGCCTCATCTGCAGCGTCGACCTCAACTGCAGTCTCGCCGGCGGGCTCATCCACAACGACGGGTGCAGCGTCGTGAACCGACTCCCCGTCGCCAGCAGCCGTCGCGTCCGCGCCCGCTGGTTCGTCACCCTGAACCCCGGCCCGCCCGTCCTCCGCCTGCCCATCGCCCGCAGCGTCCGCAGCAGCCGATTCTCCGGCGCTCTCCGGCTGCTTGGGGAGCCCGACGATGATGTTCCCGAACTCGAGAGGAAAGCCGTCAGGAGACTCGTCAGGCTCATACACGACCCCAACAGCCGAACGCTCCCGCTCGTCCTTCGAAGCCACCTCGGCCCCCGACGTACCAGCCGACCCCTCAACCTCCCGGGCAGATCCAGCCTCAACCGCCGCCGACTCATCTGAAGCCTGCCCGTCCGTCCCGGGGCCGTCCTCGCCAGAGCGGTCCTCAACCGAGTCAGCGTCAGCTGAGCCGTCCTCAGCTGAGTCCGTCTGCGTATCCGAGTCAGCGTCGCCTGTTTGAGCCGCCGCCTCGGCGTCGCCTGGACCCGTGGCCGAGGTTTCCGCGTCTGCTGCCTTGGCGGCGTCCGACTGTGCGTCGCCAGCGGCGGTCGAGTCACCGGCGCCAGATTCCGCGCCTACAACAGCCGAGTCACCCGACGCCGGACCCGAGCCCGACCCCGTCTCCTCGACCGCCGGAGCTGAGGCCTGGCTGGTCGGCGCGGACTCATCAGGCGCGGACTTGCGCCGCCGGCGGCGCCAGAAGCCTCGGGGCTTGGGGGTTGACTGGGCGATGAGGTTCGCGAGCTCCTGGGCAGGCTGATCCTGGCCCGGAACCCGCGGTTCCGAACCTTCACCAGCTGCTGACCTGGTGTCAGCCACGGTGTCCGCCCACGAGCACAGAGTGCCCGGTCGGACAGCGCAGAAGCAAAGTCATCGTCATCCCCGTTTGGCGGCGTGGACGGGTGGCAGTCACTGCGGTGGTGGATACGGACCGTATCCTCCCGGCGGTCCTTGTTGACCAGGGGGTCCCGGTGGGTAACTGGGCTGACCGGCTGCGTGACCGGATTGCCCAGAGGGATACCCAGGCTGAGCGGGCGGATAACCGTCCTGAGGCCGTGGATACGCGCCTGGCCCAACGCCCGGGCCGGGCATTCCCCCGTCGGGTCCCAGGGGCATACCGGGCTGCCCGGGCGCACCGACGTACTGCGGGGCGGCCTGGGCGAATGCAGGCATCGGGGGGAACGGGACGCTCGGGCGCCGTTCGCGGAGCTCGTCGAGGAGTGCCTTCTCGGTCTCCAGCGCCTCGGGCCCGATCACCTGGCGGACGATCTTGTCTCGCAGATACGCCAGTTCGGTGGCGTTGTGCTGGAACGCCTTCGCGGCGACCTCCGCCTGGGAGCCGTACCGGCGCGCGTTCTGCCGCAGCGCCTTACGCCCGCGCAGCGTCGCGATCAGCGGTACGTCCTGCGGCACCAGCCACCCGAACCGCACGTAGTCGTACAGCCTGGACGCGATCATCTGCCCTTCCCGGGACCGCATCACCAGCGCGAAGACGACGAGGCAGATGAACAGCGGCACCATCAGGCACAGGTACGCGAGGATGAAGCCCCCGCCGCCGGCCCAGCTCGCGGACGCGTTCCAGGCCGCGTGCGCCAGAACCGCGGCCAGATAACCGACCACCGGTGCCAGATACCGTACGACGGTACTTCGGTGCCGGATCGCGACGCCGATACCGATCGCGGTGAACGACGTGAAGAGCGGATGCGCGAACGGCGAGATCACGCCGCGGATGATGAACAGCGCGAACGCACCGCGCAGACCGGCGTCGCTGCCGGCCTCCTCGGAGAGCGTGTTGAAGACGCGGCCGTAGTACAGGATGTTCTCGGTGAAGGCGAAGCCGACGCCCACCATCCCGGCGTACACGAGGCCGTCGATGATGCCGTCGAACTCCTTGCGCCGGACCAGCGCCAGCAGCAGGATCACGGAGCCCTTGGCGAACTCCTCCACCGGGGGCGCGACGAAGACGGCCGACCGGTCGCCGCCGACGCCGGTCTCGGCCAGCCGGTGCGACACCTCGGTGTTGATGAAGATCGCGGCCAGTGTGGCGATGAACGCGCCCCAGCAGAGCGCGAAGACGATGTACTTGGTCGGCTCGGGCTCGTACCGGTCCAGCCAGAGGTAGAGCGCGATCACCGGGATCACCGGGACGAACGCGAACACCAGGCCCCAGGTGAAGCCGCCGGCGCCGGTCGACTTGGCCACGATTCCGAAGATCACCAGGCCCGCGATCGCGAAGACCACCGCGATCACGATGCCGATCAGCACGCCGCGGTTCCGGCGCTGCCCGGGTACGGGATGTTTCCCGAGCACGTTGGGCTGCGGGTACGGTCCGCCGGGCGAGTACGCCGACCCCGCCGCGGGTTGCGGCGCGCCGGACTGGCCTGGTGAGGGGTAACTCATGCCCCGCAGCCTAGTTGGGGTCCAGATCCAGCGGCAGGACCACCCACTCAGCGTTACCGGGATGGAACGACAACCCTGTACTTCGTCCCGCCCCGAACCGCCACGATCAGGAACCCAGAGGCACGATCACCCGCCGATCTGAGAGACTCTTCCCTGCCACGCGCCCGTAGCTCAGCTGGATAGAGCGTCGGACTTCTAATCCGTTGGTCGCAGGTTCGAATCCTGCCGGGCGCGCCACATGTGACCAGGGCAGATACCGGAATCGGTGTCTGCCTCGGCCCGACTCTGGAACAAATTTTCGAACACGCGCCCTGGCCTCCCTCCCATGGGGAAGCGCCGGCGGTCATGCAGGTGGCAGCGCAACGCTCGGCTTCTCTGCGGCCTGGCTCGAAGAAGCGGACCAGCGAGCGGCTGGCAGCATCGCAACCAAGCTGCCCGTCCCCGATCCCCCACGGCACGCACCGCGCAAGTCCTGCGCGACCTGCGGGAAGCGATCGAGCAGGGAGACCGCACCGGCGACGCCGGCCGGTATCTGCCAGGATGGCGGCCATGGTGAGCTTCCACGCGCGGTATATGTCGGGTGAACCCGACGACGTATGGCGCGACCTGCGCGATCTTGGCCTGCGGGTCTTCGACACTCCATACCGCGAGGACGCCGAGGCCGTGGCGCGCGAGTTCGCCGGCCGTGCCCGCAGGAACGTCGAGACACTCGTCGAGCGGCTGCACGCGCAGGGCTTCCGTGCGGAGGTGAACGACGACGAGGGAACGCCGTGTCCCGCCCATGTTCCGCCGTCGCCGGGCGCGCCCGCGCTGGCCGACTGGCTGGAGGAGACGTTCGCGCCGTTCCCGATGACGGTGAGCGCGTGGATCCGGCACGTGGGCGACGTGTGGCTCGTCGGGGAATTGCCGGGTTGGCCGTCCAGCGTGCTCGCGGATCCGCTGGTGGTGCAACTGGAATGCGCAGAGCAGGGCGGCTCACGTTCCTACTACGAGGCTGAGCACGAGGCGTACCTGGAGGACACCGTGCGCCAGGACGCCGGCATCTCGTTTCAGCTCGACTATGCGCCCGACGAGCTCCACAAGGCGAACATCAGCGGCGACGCGCCCTACGGCATCGACGTGCCCGGCCTGGGAATTGACGGAAAGGTGGGGCCAACGATCTGGTTTGTCGACGATCTCAACACCGCGTTCGCGGCCGGCGGCTTTCCCGGCGCGCTGTGGGAAGAGGGCTACCAGGAGCCGCCCGCCGGACTGCGCGAGTCACTCGCCGCAGGGCTCCTGCGGCTCTGACCCAGCCGCCAGAAGACGGCTCGGCTCTCGCCGACGCTGTCAGGTCAAGCGGCAGTCATCCGCTATGGACCGATGACGTGCACTCGGGCCAGCCCGAGAGGCAAGAAGCGCGGCCCGGTCCGTGCACTGGCGAGCCATCCACTTCTGGCGGCTGTCGTACCTGCCGTGATCAGCGTGGCCGCCACAGCTCTCAGGCCTCACGCCGCCGGGAGCGGGCCGGTCCGCCTGCGGCGGTAGGAGTAGGTAGCCGAGGGCCATGCCGAGTAGGCAGGGTAGGCCGTGGTTGTCGTGGAGGGCGGTGCCGACCACGGCCAGGGCGGGCACGACGAACGCCGACATGCGCAGGTTCGACGGGAAGATGACGCCGTACCGGTGGGACGCGACCATGACCACCACCGTCAGGGCACCGAGTAGGCCGGCGCTGCACATCGAGTTGCCCGCTCCGACTGGTTGAGCCAGATGTAGCTCAGGAACTGGCCGAGCAGGCCGCAGCCGAAGTACAGGATCAGCCAGCGCACTCGGCCGAACACGCGCTCGGCGAGCGTGCCGAGCACGGCCAGCCAGATCAGGTTGACGATCAGGCCGGCTGTCCAGCCGTCCTGGAAGAACATGCCTGTGATCAGGCGGTACCACTCACCGTCGTCGATCCGGGCCGCGTCGCGCACCACGAGGTCGTACAGCGGTCGGTGGACGAGCTGGGCGACACCGCAGGCGAGCGTCACCAGGAACACCGCGGCGGTCAGTACCGGCCGGCGTGACCCGGTGATGAGCGCCGCGAGGTTGGGCGCGACGGTGCCAGGCGGTCATGGTGACGAATCTAGTGCGGTGGCGGTGCACGCTCTCAGGGAGTTCCTAGTGACTTCTCAGTCGGTTCTCGGGGCGATTCGCGGGCTCCGTTCGTCTTACCTGTACGCGTGGGAAGGACGGACGGATGCATGCAGGAGTCATCGAAGGAGTGCTGCGGGGCCGGGAGCTGCGGTACGCCGTCGACGCTGTCGTCGTACTGGCCGGCATCCCCGGTGCCGGGAAGAGCACGTTCCTGCGCCGGGTGTTCGCCGACAACAGCGCCGGCAACAACGCCGGCAAGAACACAGCGCGCGTGCTCGACTCCGCGCACATCCGCGACCGCTGGATGCCCGTTCTCGGAGCGATCCCGTACGCCGTTTGGCGACCGCTCGTCCATCTCGTGTACTACGTGACTCTCCTGAACGCGATGCGCCCAGGCCGCGGGCCCCTGGTGATCCACGACTGCGCGACCCGCCCCTGGGCACGCCAGCTGATCGGCTGGCGAGCCCGCCGAGCCGGCCTGCCGCTCCACCTCATCCTGCTCGACGTACCCGGAGACGTGGCCCGCTCGGGTCAGTGGGCGCGCGGGCGGGTCGTGCGGTCGACCAGCATGGAGACCCATTGCAGACGGTGGCCGGACGTGGTCGCGAGGGCCGCGACGGACCCTGGCGACGTGGTGCCGGGGGCGCTGTCGGCGGTCGTTCTGTCACGGTACGAAGCCGATCAGGTGGAGCAGATCGCGTTCGGTGACCAACACGTGAGTTCTGGTTGCAGCTGACCTCACACGGGAACATGTGTGGGTGTCCAGGGACCCCGCCCACTCGGTCCCGTGATGCCTCAGGAGGACCCGTGAGGATCGAACGTACGTCACGCGTGCGCCGTACCGCCCAACTTCTGGCTGTCGTCAGTGCGGTCGCAGCATCCCTGTACGCCGTACCTGCGCAAGCAACGTCTCCGGCTGCGCAACTGTCTGCGGCGCAGTCCGCTGTTGAGCAGTCCGCCGTACGAGGGGTCGCGTGGTACACCGACGCGGCCGCGGGCAAGGTTGTCGTGACTGCTGACAGCACCGTGTCGGCCAAAGACCTTGCGTCGCTGCAGCGCGACGGTGTGCAGGTCAAACGCACGAGCGGTGTCTTCAGACCGCTCCTGGCAGCCGGCGACGCGATCTACGGCGGACAGTACCGCTGCTCGCTCGGCTTCAACGTGCAGAAGGGCGGCACCTACTACTTCCTGACCGCCGGCCACTGCGGCAAGGTCGCCAAGACCTGGTACACCAACTCCAACCACAGCACCCTGATCGGCCCGACCGCGGGCTACAGCTTCCCTGGTAACGACTACGCGTTGGTGCAGTACACCAACACCTCGCTGAGCCACCCGGGCGGATTTACTGCGGCCAACGCCTTTGTCGGTGAGAACGTCACCCGCAAGGGCTCGACGACCGGCACCCACAGCGGCAAGGTGACAGCCCTCAACGTCACGGTGCGGTACTCAGGCGGCGGCAGGGTCGGCGGCCTGATCCAGACCACCGTCTGCGCCGAGCCGGGCGACTCCGGCGGCCCGCTGTACGACGGCTCCAAGGCGCTCGGCATCACGTCCGGTGGCAGCGGCGACTGCCGCAGCGGAGGTACGACGTTCTTCCAGCCCGTCACCGAAGCCGCCTCGGCGTACGGCGTGACTGTCTACTGAACCGTTTACCGACGTTCGATCCGGCCGCGCGTGGCGTGCGGCCGGATCGTTCGCGTTCAGAAACTGTCGGTGGCCGATGATTGAGTTGTTCCTCTCGATGGGGAGGAGCTGGGATGAAGGTTCGAGTCGGGCGTGAGGTGCTGGCCGAGGCTGTTGGATGGGTTGCGCGTGGGCTGCCGAGCCGGCCGAGTGTGCCGATTCTGGCCGGGATGGTGGTCGAGGCGGCGGACGGGCAGGTGACGTTGTCCGGGTTCGACTACGAGAGCTCCGGGCAGGTGAGCGTGCCGGCCGAGGTGGCCGACGAGGGGCGGGTGCTGGTGTCCGGGCGACTGCTGTCGGACATCTGCCGGAGCATGCCCCGCGACTCGGTGGATCTGAGCGGTGAGGCGGCTCGGGTTCAGGTCAGTAGCGGCGCGGCCCGGTTCGTCCTGCACACCCTGCCGCTCGACGAGTATCCGGCGTTGCCGGAGATGCCGGCGGTCAGTGGCGTGGTCGACGGGGACGTCTTCGCGCACGCGGTGGCGCAGGTGGTGAGCGCGGCCGGCCGGGACGACACGCTCCCGGTGTTCACCGGGATCCGGCTCGAGCTCCGCGGGTCGGAGATTTCGCTGCTCGCCACCGATCGGTACCGGCTGGCGGTCCGCACGTTCCCCTGGGAGCCGGTCGACGCCGGCGTCGAGGCGAACGTGCTGGTTCCCGCCAAACTGCTCGCGAACGTCGCCAAGGCGATGTCCGGGCACGAGCTGACGCTTGCGCTCGGTTCGACCCGCACTGGGGACGGGTTGATGGGGTTCGAGGGTGGTGGGCGGCGGGCGACGAGCCGGTTGATCGACGGCGAGTTCCCGAAGGTTCGCGGCCTGATCCCGGCCCCGAGTGCGATCACCAGCACCGTCACGGTGGAGACGGCCGCGCTGATCGAGGTGGTCAAGCGGGTCGCGCTGGTCGCGGAGCGGTCGGCGCCGGTGCGACTCACGTTCGCGGACGGTACGGCGACACTCGACGCGGGCAACGGCGAAGAGGCACAGGCGTCGGAGGCTGTCGAGGTCCAACTGACCGGCGACCCGGTGGTGACCGGCTTCAACGCCGGCTACCTCCTCGACGGACTCACGTCGCTGGGCACCCCGATCGCACACTTCGCCTTCACTCAACCCACCAAACCAGCCAATCTGACCGGCCTACGCTCCCCCGACGACGCGCCGTCGCCCAACTCCGCCTACATCCTGATGCCCATGCGCCTACCGACCTGATGTCAAACTGCCACCCTCGGCTCCGACCACAGGAAACGACAGCATCGAGATGGACGGCGACACGGACCTCCTCGACTACTACCGGGAGCAGGTCAGCTTTGGATGAGGATGTCGTCGCGCGGTACCTCGCGCGACGCGACCCGATCGATCAGCCGGTCGATCGGATCGTGCTGATGGGCTCGGCGGTGCTCGAGTCGGTGGAGGTCGCGGCGGAAGCGCATCGCGTGTACTCCGCCCCGATCCTCGTGAGCGGTGGGATCGGGCATTCGACGCAGTACCTCGACGACGCGGTACGGCGACGCGGACTCGACCTGGCCACGGGGCGGCCCGAGTCGCATGTGTTCCGGGACCTCCTGCTCAGGTACGGCGTACCGGCCAAAGAGGTCAGCGTCGAGGACCGGTCGACGAACTGCGGCGAGAACGCGGAGTTCACCCGGCGCCTGATCGCCGAACCGCGGACCCTGCTGCTCATCCAGGATCCGACCATGCAACGCCGTACCCATGCCTGTTTCGAGCGCTCCTTCGCCGATCTCCCCGGTACGACGCTGCTCAGCCATGCCCCGCTCATCCCGTGGATCGGCCCCGACCGGGTCAGCGCCGGCCCGGACACACCCGAGATCTGGACCCGAGACCGCTTCCGCTCCCTCATCCTCGGCGAGATCCACCGCCTCTCCCCCGACGTCTACGGCCCCCAAGGCCGCATCTTCATCGACCACATCGACGTTCCCGCCGAAGTACTTGCCGCCTACAACCGTCTCGTTGCCGCGTACCCCGCGTCCGGCCGTCATCCGTAGGTCGCAGCTCGAGATCGTGCTCAGGGCTGACGCTCAACGGACCGTCCGCCAGCACACTGGGACGCGATGCCGGGACGAAAGGATGGCTGTGGAACCCTCACGGGCCAGGCTGCACGAGGTTGATCTGTTGCGGATCGTCGCAGCGGTCTCGGTGATGGCGTACCACTACTTGTTCTCCGCGTCCGCCGGTGGGCTCAGCGAACTGCGCTTCCCGCAGGCGGACGTGGTTGCGCGGTACGGGTACCTCGGCGTCGACCTGTTCTTCACGATCAGCGGGTTCGTGGTCCTGCTCAGCGCGTGGGATCGCAGCCCGCGGTCGTTCGTGATCTCGCGGGCGGTCCGCCTCTATCCGGCGTACTGGATCGCCGTCACGCTCACCACGATCGTCTCCGTCGGCCTCAGCCAAGGACGGTTCCCGGTCGCACTTCCGCAGTACCTGGCGAACCTGACGATGTTCAACTCGCTGCCGAACATCGAGAACGTCGACGTCGTCTACTGGACGCTGTGGGCCGAGCTGCGGTTCTACGCGATGATCCTGGTCCTCACCTGGGCCGGACTCACCGCGCGGCGGGTCACGTACTTCTGCTGGGCCTGGCTGGCCGCGACCTTCGTCTTCCAGGCCGGGCTGTTGCCGCACGCAACCGATCTGATCCTGAACACCCAGTTCTCGCACTACTTCATCGCCGGTATGGCGCTCTGCCTGATCCATCGGTACGGCGCGACGCCGCAGACACTCGCCATCGTCGCCATCTCGCTCGGCAACGCGATCTACCGGGGAATCGGGTTCGCCGACCGGGTCGGGATCCGGTACCACACCGACCTGCACCGCTCGGTCGTCGTCGTGATCATCGTCGCGATCTTCGCGATCATGCTCGCCGTCGCGCTCAAGCTGACGTCGAGAATCGGCCGGCCGTGGTTCGCCGTCCTCGGCGCACTCACCTACCCGCTGTACCTGGTGCACGCGCACATCGGCTTCATCATCTTCGAGCGCCTCGGCGACCAGGTGAACCATGTCCTCCTGGTCGCCGCCACGATGCTCCTGATGACCGGCGTCGCGGCCGCCCTGCACTACGGCGTAGAGCGGCCGCTGGCGCCACGTCTCAAACGCCTACTCGACCGGCGCCCCGCTCACGCACTGAGGAAGTAGTCCGACAGCACCCGAGTGAGTGTCTCCGGCGGCAGCGTGTGGAACGTCCCGTCATGTCCTTCCACCGTGCCCTGCGGTATCGCAGCGACCGCCTCACGCACGGACCGCTGCAACCACTCCGGACTCGCATTGCTGTACAGCCCCAGAGTCGGTACGGCGACGGACGCCAGCAGCTCCACCGGTACGGCGCTGTCCCGCATCTGCAGCGCGTCGTACACCAGTGTGTGCGCCATAGCCTCCAGACCGGCCCACATCGGCGTCTGCTTGATCTGCTCGACCACCTCCCGTGGCTGACCGACTGCCTCGACCATGAACAGCTCAGCCGCACCAGCCGGGTTCCCGGCCGCGACGTACTCCTGCAGCCGCTCCAGGTATCGCTCCGGCGCCGGCGGGGCGCCCTCCACACGGAACGGCGGCTCCACGACCGCCTGCCTCTCGAACTGCAGACCTGCCTGCAGCAGCACCATCACCCCGGACGAGAACGCACACGCGAACTGCGCGTCCGTCGCCGACCGGATCGCGTACAGGTCCTCCCACTCGCGCTCCACGGCGTACGGCGTCGTGTCACCGGAGTCACCGCGACCACGCCGGTCGTACGTCACCACCATGAACGCCGACGACAGCGCCTCGGCGTACTCCGCGAAGTACGCGCGGCTCGTGAACGCGCCGGCGATCAGCACCAGACCGGGTCCGCTGCCGGTCACGTCGTACGCGAGCTCGGTGCCGTCCTTCGAAACCACCTTGTTCATCACACAGCTCCTTCTGGCAGAAGTACTTCTGCCAAACCGTCGAACGACGCCGGCACAGCAAGACACAGTGTGACCCAGTTCACATCCAGGTCAGGATCTACCGGGCTCTCGCATCCGTCTCTACAGTTGGATTATGTATACAGGCGACTGCACACCAGCTCGGGATCGTTGATGCTGCTCCGGCAGCTGGAGTACCTCGTCGCCCTCGCCCGCGAGAAGCACTTCGCCCGGGCGGCGGATGCCTGCTACGTCTCCCAGCCGTCCCTGTCCGCCGCGATCCGCAAGCTCGAGCAGGAGCTCGACGTACCGATCGTGCGCCGCGGCCGCCGCTTCGAGGGCCTGACGCCCGAAGGCGAGCGGGTGCTGCTCTGGGCGCAGCGGATCCTCGCCGAGCAGGACGCGCTCCGGCACGAGCTGTCGATGATGCGCGGCGGTCTGAACGGCACGCTCCGTCTCGGCGCGATCCCGACCGCGATGCCGGTCGTCTCACTGCTGACGACACCGTTCTGCGAGCGCCACCCCAACACCCGCGTCACGCTCGAGTCGTTGTCCTCGCGGGACATCACGCAGAAGCTGGCGGAGTTCGAACTGGACGTCGCGATGACGTACCTCGACGACGACACGCTCGGCCAGGTGCGCAAGACGCCGCTGTACGAGGAGCGCTACCTGCTGCTCACCCCGAAGCACAGTGAGCTCGCCGACCTGCCCGTGGCGACGTGGGCGCAGGTCGCCGAGCTGCCGCTCTGCCTGCTCTCCCCCGACATGCGCAACCGCCGCATCATGAACGGGTACTTCACCGACGACGGCGTGATCGCGACACCGTCGATCGAGAGCGACACGGTCTCCGGTCTCTACAGTCACCTGCACGGCAACCACTGGTCGACGGTGATCTCCCACGCGTGGCTGCACATGTTCGGCGTACCGGACGGGATGCGCGTCGTACCGCTCAAGCGTCCGGCGCACGGCCCGCGGGTCGGCCTGGTCATCGCCGCCCGGAGCCCCGAGCCCGTACTCGCCCGCGCACTGCTCGATGTAGCCCGGCAGGCCGGCGTCCAGAAAGCTCTCGACGCCCTGCTCGACGTGCACTTGATGGGTTCGGGCTATCTCGACATAGCGAGCAAGTCTTTGACCGTCGGTCCTTGACCCGGCGATGGTGGAAATCCCTTCAGAACAAGGAGATTCCCATCATGGCGAAGATTGTGTGCGTGCTGTACGACGACCCCGCCGCCGGCTACCCGTCGTCGTACGCGCGCGACGGCATCCCCTCGATCGAACGCTACCCGGACGGTCAGACGGCCCCGAGCCCGAAGTCGATCGACTTCACACCGGGCACACTGCTCGGAAGCGTGTCCGGCGAACTCGGACTGCGCGGCTTCCTCGAGAAACAAGGGCAGGATCGCGAAGGCGCCGAAGCTCAAGCTCGCCATCACCGCCGGGATCGGGTCCGACCACGTCGACCTGGACGCGGCGATCGGCGCCGGCATGACGGTTGCCGAGGTCACGTACTCCAACAGCATCAGCGTCGCGGAGCACGTGGTGATGATGATTCTCGGGCTGGTCCGCAACTACCTCCCGGCATACCAAACGGTATTGGATGGTGGCTGGAACATCGCGGACTGCGTCGCGCGCTCGTACGACCTGGAGGGGATGCACGTCGGCACCGTCGCGGCCGGCCGGATCGGGACCGCCGTACTGCGGCGGCTGGCGCCGTTCGACGTGAAGCTGCACTACACCGACCGGCACCGGCTGCCGGAGTCGGTGGAGCGGGAACTCGGGTTGACGTTCCACCCGAGCGCGGCGGAGATGGTCCCGCACTGCGACGTGGTCACGATCAACGCGCCGCTGCACCCGGAGACCGAAGGCCTGTTCGGCGACGCGCTGCTCGGCAGCATGAAGCGCGGCACGTACCTGATCAACACCGCCCGGGCGAAGATCGCGGACCGCGACGCCATCGTGCGGGCCCTGGAGAGCGGCCAGTTGGCCGGGTACGCCGGGGACGTCTGGTACCCGCAGCCAGCACCGGCAGACCACCCGTGGCGGACCATGCCCCACCACGGCATGACACCGCACATCTCCGGGTCGTCACTGTCCGCGCAGGCCCGGTACGCCGCGGGCACGCGGGAGATCCTCGAGTCCTGGTTGAGCGGTACGCCGATCCGCGACAACTACCTGATTGTCGACGGCGGGCGACTGGCCGGTGCCGGTGCGCATGCGTACTCCACCGCGGTGTAAGCGGGATCACGTGAGATCCGGGCATGACTCGTCAGTTCACCTGGTTGAATGTATACAGAAGCCAGAATTCAAGGAAGGGTTGAAATGATCTTCACGCGTAGGTTCGGTGCTCTGGCGGCGCGGCCGCAGTTCCCGGATGCCCCGGAGCTGCAGGAGCTGAGCACCCCGGTCGACCTCGACGCGGAGCTCGCCAAGCTGACGGCCCAGGACGCCCGCAGCACTCACGACGACGACCGCCGGGCAGCCGGCGAGTCCGCCGCCTGACCTCCGGTGCGAGATACCTCGCACCGGAGCTATATGTCCGGTCATGGCACTTGGTAGACTGTCTACCAAGTGCCATGACTGTAGGACCGGAAGGGACCTCATGACGACCATCAGCGCAGGCCCAGGGGCGGGTGCGGAACCGGCCGGTGTGCGGCACGTCAAGCGCCCGCAGCCGTTGCGGGAATCGGTGTACGAGGCCCTGACCGAGATGATCATCGACGGCACCCTCGAGCGCGGCCGGCACCTGGTCGAGGTCGAGCTCGCCGGGATCCTGGGCGTCTCGCGACAGCCGGTCCGCGAAGCCCTGCAGCGGCTGAACAACGAGGGCTGGGTCGATCTGCGGCCCGGGTTCGGCGCGATGGTGCATGTTCCCGCCGAGGACGAGGTCGACCAGTTGCTCGCGGCCCGTGCCGCCCTCGAGTCGGAGTCCGCGCGGCTCGCCGCCCGGCATGCGCCCAAGGACGATGTCGCCAAGTTGCGCGAGCTGTGCAAGGTCGGCACGACGTACCAGGAAGCCGGCGACATCGACGGCACCGTACGGACGAACGCCGAGCTCCACAGCCTGATCACCCAGATGTCCGGCAACCGTTTCCTCGTCGACTTCGCCGCCCAGGTCGACCGCCGCGTCCGCTGGTACTACACCCCCGTCGCCCCCGTCCGCGGCGCAGCCTCCTGGCGCGAACACAACCGCCTGGTCAAGGCCATCAGCGAAGGCGACGAAGACAAAGCCGCCCAGATCATGCGCGAACACACCGAACACACCCGCAAGGCCTACCACGACCTCCAGGCCGCCGAGCCGACCGAGCCAACAGACGCCGAGGCAACCCCCCGCCGCCGCAAGCGCTGAACGCACCGGCCACTCGGGGTCATCCGGCACTCCTGGCCTATATGGGTGAGCTGCGGTGGCGTGGAACAGGTTGTGGTGGGGTGAGACCTGATATTTCGTGTCCTCGGCGCCCAGATGGTGTCCGCACCCTCGGCGAGCGGCTGAGGAACGCGCTTGACGCCGACGGCCTCGCGGTCGGCGGGGCTCAGTCGTTGGTGGGCGCCCCTGGTTCAGTCGCGGCGTACCGGGCGGCGATGGTGCGGACGGCCTCGTCGACTACCTGGGCGACGCGTTCGGCGCTCACCTTCCAGCCCGGCACGAGGAGTGCCGGCCAGAAGACGTAGTTGGAGATCATGCCCAGGAACTGGGTGGCTGCGAGGTCCACATCCTCGACCCGCACCGTTCCCGCGTCGTGCTCAGCCACGAGGTAGCTGCGTACGGACTCGAAGTACGGCATCTTCCCCTGCGAGAACTGCGCATGAGCCAGCTCAGGGAACCGCGGCAGCTCGGCGATGACGATCCGGAACAGGTCGGTCATCTGAGGCCGACTCAACAGCTCGGCGTAACGGCGACCGATGACGCTGAGCCCGTCGACGACGTTGCCTGCCGGCGGCGGATCCTCCTCGGCAGCGGTCGACCAGGACTCGGTCACGATGGCGTCGAACAGAGCAGCCTTGGTCGGAAACTGCTTGAACAAGGTGGCCCGCGAAACGCCCGAGCTCTCTGCGATCCGCGCCAGCGACGTCCGGTCGTAGCCCAACTCGAGGAACAGTGCGGTCGCGGCCGCCACGATCAGCCCGCGCTTCTCCTGAGCGACGCGCTGGTGGTACGTCGGTACGACCTTGGTCATGCGCCGAGCATACGAGGTGAGTGGCTTGACTCACCACTCCCGCCGATCTAATGTCAGGGATGGTGAGTCGCTCGGCTCACCACTGGCCCACCGAAGGAACAGCTGATGCGCCGCTTCGACAACCAGACCGTGCTCGTGACCGGTGGGACCGGCGGCCAAGGCTCGAGCCACGTGCGCGCCTTTCACGCGGAGGGAGCGAACGTGGTGATCGGCGACATCGACGCGGAGCGGGGCGCCGCTCTCGCCGACGAGCTCGGGCCCCGCGCTCGCTTCACCCGCCTCGACGTCACCGACGAGAGCTCGTGGTCCGCCGCTGTGCTGGCCGCCGAGAGCGCCTTCGGCGCCTTGAACGTGCTCGTCAACAACGCGGGCGTCCAGAACCCGCCGGCGCCGATCGAGAACACGGACCAGGCCACGTGGTCGCGCATGCTAGACATCAACCTCACAGGCACCTTCCTCGGCATCAAGGTCGCCACCCCCGCGCTGCGCCGCGCAACAGGCGGAGCCATCGTCAACATCGCCTCGACCATGGCCCTGGGCGGCACGGCTCACTATGCGCCGTACGTCGCCAGCAAGTGGGCCGTACGAGGACTCACCCAAACGGCTGCACTCGAGCTCGGCCGCGACCGCATCCGGGTGAACACCATCCACCCCGGCGTGATCGCGACGTCCTTCATCCACGAACCAGCAGCTGGCGCGACCGCGGCCATCGCCGACTTCTACTCACCCGAGCCGTTCGCCATCCCCCGGCTCGGAGAACCGGCCGACGTCACCCAACTGCTCCTGTTCCTCACGTCATCAGACGCCTCGTTCATCACGGGCTCGGAGTACGTCATCGACGGTGGACTCCTCCTCGGCCCCGCCCTTCAGGCCGAGACCGCATGAGCACTCCAAACACGACCGGGTCGAACGACGCCGTACGCGACGCATCGCTGTCGCACCTACCCGATCCCATCCGGCGAGCCATCGAGATCACCCCCGCCGCGGGCACGCGAGAACGGATCATCGACATCACCACGCTGGGACGCCGTACCGGCCGACCACGCCGCATCGAGATCTTCTTCTACCGAGCCGCCGGCGCAACGTACCTGTGCAGCGGCGCGGGCGGCGCCGCGACCGACTGGCACGCCAACCTCCTCGCCAACCCCAACTTCACCTTTCACCTCAAGAACGGGATCCGCGCAGACCTGCCCGCACAGGCCACGCCGGTCACCGACCCAGCTGAACGTCAGGCCGTACTGGCGGAGATCGTCGCGGATCTCAACCAGCCCCACGACCCCGGCACCATACGGCCGACTCGGCTCGAAGATTGGGCCGACAGCCGCCTGATGCGCATCAGCTTCCACCACTGAGAACAACGGTGTCCTTGCGTGCAAGGAGTCGCCCGCAACCTGGTGTGGGTTGCGGGCGACTGAGTTAGGTTCTGCGGCCGGTGGCGGCTTTTCGGGCTGCCAGGGCGGTGGCGAGGTGGGTGTATTGCTCGACCACGCGGCGTGCGTACTGGTTGCGGTCGAGGATGTGCGGCCACCAGAAGCGGCCTAATTGTTCTTGCATCCACAGGAAGCCGATGGCGAATCCCATGCTCACCAGGGCACGGAAGGCGAGGAACTTCCACGGTTCCGGCGGCAGGCCGGGTGAGCCGGTGACCACCCAGGCGGTGACCACCGAGTGCACCAGGAGCGCCAGCGGGAACGCGATCACCCAGTAGACCGCCGCCGGCGCGAACACGCCCGCGGGGACTTTGCCGAGCGCGACCAACGCGGCGTACCCGGATCCGAACAGCATCAGTGGTACGCCGAGACCGAGCCCGGTGACGACTGCCCAGCCGGCGGGCTGGCCGACGAACGCGGCCAGCCCTCCGGCGATGAGCCCTGCTGCCGCGCCCACCGACGCGGCTGGGAGGCAGTACTCCGCCAACTGCTTGTAGGAAGCCATGTCAGCCCACAGCCACGCCGAAGCGGAACAGGCAGTAGAACAGCATCCCGAGGTAGAACACCGCTCCGAACCCGATGATCACGTTCCGCACCGGGCCGGGACGGATCGCCTTCGGCAGCAGCATGTTGTTGGTCAGGAGCAACACGATGCAGTACGCGCCCATCGCGAAGGTCGACAGGAACGCGAGCGTGTCCAGGATCCCCGCCGGGCCGTCGGCCGGTCCGAACAGCAGGATCAGGATCCCGAACAGGATCACGCCCCACAGGAACCCGGCGTACAGCCGCGACATCGAGAACCGTTTGGCGCCCGGCACGAAGTAGTACGTCATGTCCGCCTGACCGCGGGAGAACGAGTCGAACAGACCGAGGGTCGCGTTCAGCCCGATCAGTGCGATGAAAGCGAAGAACAACGTCCCGAGGATCGGTGAGCCGGCCGACGCGAACGCGTCCGACATCGCCTTCAGCGCCGCGTCCCGGTCACCGCCCTCGATCAGCGAGGCGACGTTCGGGTTCTCCCGCGCCGCCGACATGGCGAGCACGGTGAACGAGATCGTCACCAGCATCGTGATGCCCCAGAAGAGCAGCAGCGCGTCGAACGTGACCCACTTGCGCCAGCCCTTCCACTTCGCCATCTCGGCCGGGTCCTCGGTGTCGAACATGAACCCGCGCGACGGCATCGACTCCGCCTCACCCGCCGCCCGCAGCCCGCGGATCTTCGGGATGTGCGCGCCCATGCCGGCGCCGCTGTCCCGCAGTTGCAGCGTGTACCACATCTGCTGCATCCCGGACGGCCCGGCGAACGCGATCGAACCCACCACGACCGGGAACCAGGCCGACGTCATCGCGTCGTCCGGGAAGTACCCGAACGCGAACATCCCGGACACCGTCCGGCCGAGGTCGTCCCAGCTGCCGACCATCGCGGCGATCACCGACGTACCGACAACCAGCAAGCCGATCAGCAGACCGAGGAGCTTCTCGAGGAAGTTGTAGATCACCGACAGCAGGCTGAACAGCACACCGACGAACACCAGAGCCACGCAAGCGGTGACCTGCCAGGGGATGCCGGTGATCTCCTCGAACGCGGCCGCGCCGGCGGACAGATGGCCCGGCCACATGTAGATCAGGATCGCCGCCGCGTAGAAGAACCACATCAGCGGTTTGAAGATCCGGGCCGCGCCGAAGAAGATGCTCTCCCCGGTGGCCATCGCGTACCGCGCCATCTCCAGCAGCACGAACGCCTGCAGCGTGACACCGACCATGAACAACCAGCGGATGTCCGGCCCGAACACCAGGACGAGCCGGGGCCACATGTACGACTCCCCCATACCCACACCCAGCGCGACCAGGAACACGGTCGGGCCGAGGATGTGCAAGGAGGGCGGTGCGTCCGGAAGCTTCCGGATCGGCATCGGTTCGAGCCTGCCCGCTTTCCAGACCTTCTCGGTCGCAGAGGCCGCGGCCGGCTCTTCGGGTACTTCTGAGGTCTTGCTCGTGACGTCCAAGGCGGACTCCTTAGTTCGACGCCAACTAGCGGATCAACGTCCCCCGCGTGCTCCTGCCTCCAATCAACTGAAGATCAACTAATGCCGAGTGGCCCGGCGTTGCGGGCCCAGCGGTACTTGGCACCGAGGACCTGGACCGGGGTCTCGGTGGTGTACGGGTACGCGACCACACCGTGGTCGAACAGGTACTTGCTGGCTTCCTCGACCTCGACGTCACCGGACAGCGAGGCGACCACGGGCTTGTCGATGCCCTTGGCCCGGAACTCCTCGACCACCTCGGCGACCAGCTTCGCGAACACCATCGGCGGCGTCACGATCGTGTGCCAGTACCCCAGGATCAGCGCGTGGATCCGCTCGTCGGACAGCCCCAGCGCGATCGTGTTCCGGTACGTCGACGGCGGCTCGCCGCCGGTGATGTCGACCGGGTTTCCGGCCGCGCCGAACGGCGGGATGAACTTCCGGAACGCCTCGTCGAGGTCCGGCGGAATGTCCATCAGCGTCAGCCCGGCGTCCACGCAGGCGTCCGACAGCAGTACGCCGGAACCGCCCGCGCCGGTGATGATGACGACGTTCTCGCCCTTCGGCGTCGGCAGCAGCGGGATGCCGCGGGCGTACTGGAGCATCTCGTTCAGCCCCGGTGCCCGGACCACCCCGCTCTGCCGCAGGATGTCGTCGTACACCTTGTCGTTGCCGGCCAGGGCGCCGGTGTGCGAGCTGGCCGCTCGCGCGCCCAGGGACGTACGCCCGGCCTTCAGTACGACGACCGGCTTCTTCTTCGACACCCGGGCCGCCGTCTCGGCGAACGCCCGGCCGTCCTTCAAATCCTCAAGATGCATGGCGATCAGGTTGGTGTTGTCGTCGCTCTCGAAGAACGTCAGGAGGTCATCCTCGTCGATGTCGGCCTTGTTGCCTACCCCAACGATCGCGGAAACTCCCATCCGGCTGGACCGGCTGAAGCCGAGGATCGCCATCCCGATGCCTCCGCTCTGTGACGACAGGGCGACGGACCCGCGGACGTCGTACGGTGTGCAGAACGTCGCGCAGAGGCTCTCCGGCAGGTAGTAGTAGCCGTAGATGTTCGGTCCCAGAATGCGGACATTGTGTTTGCGGGCGATCGCGACGACCTCGTCCTGCAGTGCCTGCTCGCCGGTCTCGGCGAACCCGGACGGGATCAGGATCGCGCCGGCGACCCCCTTCTGACCGCACTGCTCGAGCGCCCCGCCGACGAACTTGGCCGGTACGGCGAACACCGCGACGTCGACGTCCCCCGGGACGTCCAGGATGCTGGGGAACGCCTTGCGCCCGAGGATCTCGTCGGCCTTCGGGTTGATCGGGTAGATGTCTCCGGCGTACCCGCCGTTGACCAGGTTCTTCATCACCGAGTTGCCGATCTTGCCGTCCTCGTTGGACGCCCCGATCACGGCCACCGCGCGCGGCTTCATGATCCGGGTCATCGCAGTCAGGATCTGCGCCTGGCTGTACCGCTCGACCGGTTTGCCGGCCTCGGCGTCGACGATGATCCGGAAGTCGACCGCGGTGGCGCCGTCCGGCCCGGCGAGCACCGGGTTCAGGTCGACTTCCGCGAACTCCGGGAAGTCCGTGACCAGGTCAGACACCCGCTGGATCAGATTGCCGACAATCTCCTTGTCGACCGGCCGGGCGCCGCGCACGCCCTCGAGCATCTCGTGGGCGTCGATCCCGTCGACCATCGCCCGGGCGTCGTCGCCGGACAGCGGCGCCAGCCGGAACGTGACGTCCTTCAGGACCTCGACGAGTACGCCGCCCAGCCCGAACGCGACGACCTTCCCGAAGGTCGGGTCGGTGACCGCCCCGACGATGACCTCCTGCACGTCACCGCCGGTGACCAGCATCTTCTGCACCTGGACGCCGACAATGTCCGCATCCGGTTTGTAGGCAGTCGCGTTGTCGACAATCTGTTTGTAGGCCGCCAGCACGGCGTCCTCGCTGTCGACGCCGACCACCACGCCGCCGGCGTCGGTCTTGTGCAGGATGTCCGGTGAGACGATCTTCAGCACGACCGGGAAACCGATCTCGGCCGCGAGGCCGGCGGCCCCTTCGGCAGTCGTGGCCAGCCCCTCGCCCGGCGTCGGGATGCCGTACGCGTCGGCGACCAGTTTGGCCTCCGGCGCGCTCAGTGAGGTGCGGCCGTCCGCCAGAGCCTGGTCGAGGATGGTCCGGACTGCTGCCTTGTCATAGGTCATGCGCTGCAACTCCTCTGTGATCGATGCTTGCGTCCGAAGAACCGGTGTCACGTCGCTCCGCTTCTTCGGACGTTCAGATGACGCCGGCGGCTTTCAGTTCCTGCAGCTCGTTGGTGTCGATACCGAGCGCGCCGTAGATGACGGAGTTGTGTTCGCCGAGGCCCGGTGAGGTCTCGACCTCGACCGGTGAGTCGGACAGCTTGATCGGGCAGCCGACGGTCTTGAACGTGCCGCGCTGCGGGTGCTCGACCTCGACCACCGCGCCGAGGTCGGCGAGCGTCTCGTCCGCGATCAGCTCGGCGGTGGACATGATCGGCCCGCACGGCACGTTCAGCGCGTTGAGCTTGTCCATCACCTCGAACTTGGTGTGCTGCTCGGTCCACTGCTCGATCAGCGCGAACATCTTGTCGAGCTTGTCGAGCCGAGCGACCGGCGTCGCCCAGTCCGGGTCCTCGGCCAGCTCCGGCTTCCCGATCAGCTGAGCGATGGGCGCCCACCCGGGCGGCTGCACGATCACGTAGATGTAGTCGTTGGGGCCACCGGGTGCGCAACGCAGCGCCCAGCCCGGCTGGCCGCCACCGGAGGCGTTCCCCGAGCGCGGGACCTCGCTCCCGAAGTTGTCGTTCGGGTACTCGCGCAGCGGGCCGTGCGTCAGCCGCTGCTGGTCGCGCAGCTTCACCCGGGTCAGGTTCAGGACCGCTTCCTGCATCGCCACGGTGACCCGCTGGCCCTTGCCGGTGTGCGTCCGTTGGAGCAGCGCGGCGAGGATGCCGGCGACCAGATGGATGCCGGTACCCGAGTCGCCGATCTGCGCGCCGGTCGCGGTGGGCGGCCCGTCCTCGAACCCCGTCGTACTCATCGCGCCGCCCATCGCCTGGGCGACCACCTCGTACGCCTTGAAGTTCTCGTACCGTCCCGGGCCGAAGCCCTTGATCGACGCGAACACGAGGCCGGGGTTGAGCTCCTGGAGGCGTTCCCAGGTGAAGCCCATCCGGTCGATCGCGCCGGGGGCGAAGTTCTCCACCAGGACGTCGGAGTTCTTCACCAGGTCGATGAAGATCTCCTTGCCCCGGTCGGACTTCATGTTCAGCGTGATGCTGCGCTTGTTGCAGTTGAGCATCGTGAAGTACAGGCTGTCGACGTCCGGCAGGTCGCGCAGCTGCTGGCGGGTGATGTCGCCGGTCGGCGCCTCGAGCTTGATCACATCGGCGCCGAGCCAGGCGAGGAGCTGGGTGCAGGACGGTCCGGACTGCACGTGGGTCATGTCGAGAACACGGACACCCTCGAGGGCCTTACTCATACTTGGTCCCCTTTACTTGTACATGGTCTGGTTCATGGTTCCGGGGGCGTAGGCGTCCGGGTCGACCCAGACGTTGATCAGCGACGGCAGCCCCGACTCGCGGGCCCGGAGCAGCGCCGGCCCGATGTCGGCGGGGTCGCGGACCTCCTCGCCGTACCCGCCGAGCATCCGGGCGAACTCGTCGTACTTCACGTCGCCGAGGGTGTTGCCGATCCGGCCGCGGTCCTTGCCGTACTTGGCTTCCTGGCCGTAGCGGATCTGGTTCATCGACGAGTTGTTGCCGACGACACCGACGAACGGGAGCTTGTAGCGCACCAACGTCTCGAAGTCCCAGCCGGTCAGCGAGAACGCGCCGTCGCCGAAGAGCGCGACCACTTCCTTGTCCGGCCGCGCGTACTTCGCTGCGAGCACGAACGGGATGCCGACGCCGAGCGTGCCGAGCGGGCCCGGGTCCATCCAGTGGCCGGGCGACTTCGGCTGTACGACGCCGCCGGAGAACGTCACGATGTCGCCGCCGTCGCCGATGTAGATCGAGTCCTCGGTGAGGAACTCGTTGATCTCGTGCGCGAGCCGCAGCGGGTGGATCGGGTTCGCGTCGGACAGCTGCCGCGGAAGCCGCTTCTGGTACGCCGCGTCCTCCTCGGCACGCAGCTCCGCGAACCAGCCCTTGCGGTCGGTCTTCTGCAGCCGGCCCGACGACGCCTGCGTGACGGCCGCCAGGATCGCGCCCGGGTCGCCGACCAGGCCGAGGTCGATGTCGCGGTTCTTGCCGACGGTGCGGTAGTCGAGGTCGATCTGGACGACGGTGGCGCTCTTCGGGAGCCGGCGCCCGTACCCCATCCGGAAATCGAACGGCGTGCCGACGATCAGGATCAGGTCGGCGTTGTTGAAGCCGTACCGCCGGGACAGGTGGAAGTGGTGCGGGTCGCCCGGCGGCAGCGTGCCGCGGGCCGAACCGTTCATGAACGCCGGGATGTCGAGCGTCCGGACGAAGTCGATCGCCGCGTCGCTGCCGCGGGACGTCCACACCTGGCTGCCGAGCAGTACGACGGGCTTCTCGGCCCGCGCGAGCAGGTCGGCCAGCGCCTCGACGCTCGCCGGGTCGCCGATGCTCTTCGTCGAGGCCCGGTAGTGGCCGGCCTCGGGGACGGTCGCGGACTCGACCGGCACGGAGTTGTCGAGAATGTCGCGCGGGATCTCCAGGAACGACGGGCCGGGCGCGCCGTTGTAGCACTCGCGGAACGCCATCGAGACCATGTCCGCGGCCCGCGCGGTGTGCGGAACGGTCGCGGCGAACTTGGTGATCGGCGTCATCATGTCGACGTGCGGCAGGTCCTGCAGGGACCCCATCTTGTGCTGGTTCAGCGCGCCCTGGCCGCCGATCAGCAGCATCGGGCTCTCGGCGCGGAACGCGTTGGCGACACCGGTGACCGCGTCCGTCGTACCGGGGCCGGCCGTGACGACTGCGCAACCGGGCTTGCCGGTGACCCGTGCGTACCCGTCCGCGGCGTGCGCCGCGACCTGCTCGTGCCGGACGTCGACCACCGCGATGCCCTCGTCCACGCAGCCGTCGTAGATGTCGATGATGTGACCGCCGCAGAGCGTGAAGATCACGTCGATCCCCTCGGCCTTCAAGGCCTTCGCGACGAGGTGACCACCGGAGATGGTCTCCGGCTCCTTGACCACCGCTGTGGGTTGGGTCTCCGACACTGTCTGCGCCATCTGCAGTCAACTCCTCGGAAGGGCCTTCGGTGGGCCTTGATGTAGATTGCATACCGTATGGTGTAGTCGTAGTCTTATCCCAGGGCGTAGCGGTTGTCCAGAGTTCGCACCCAGGAGGCTGTGATGACGATTTCCGAGGAACTCGACCGGACCCGCGCCGCACTCCTCGCCCTGGAGAAATCCCTTATGACGTTGAGGAATCGGATCGGCCCGCATCTCGACGTCCTGCGGCTGCTCGACGACCTGGAGCGGTGCACGGCGGACCTTCGGCGCCTCGAGCAGCAGGTCCGCGCCCCTCGCCGGCACGAACTCGTGACCATCCCGGACGGCGACTACGACCACGATTTCTGGGCGGACGCCGAACACGAAGGTTTGGGCTGAGACCCGAGGCACAGCTTCAGCAGGCTGCGCAGGCGTACGTCGGGATCGGCCGCGCGGGCGGTGATCGCCACCGCCTCGGCCGCCTGCTCCGTGGCGATGAACGAGCGATAGAACGGCTCGCTGCACTTCAGCGGCGAAAGCACCGGCAGCCACCACCGCGCCGTTCCCCCAGGACTGTCGTGAGAACCGAGCAGATGCAGGGCCGTTCGGTGTGCCGCAGTCAGGCGCCGGCGCTCGTCCGGCAGAAGCTCGCCGCTCGTCAGCGCCGTCGACACGCACAGCGCGACCAACCGAGCGGACGGCTCGAAGCCCACCCGGTTGGTATCGAGAAAGCGCGGCGCGAGCGGCAGCAGCTCGCGCCGACCGACCGAACTGCTGTGATCGTGCGCCACCCGGGCCACCGCGCTCAGCACCGGATGTACGCAGGCGGGACGATCCGTCCAGGGCTCTCGTGCCATCCGCGACACCAGCTCCATCACGCACGGATCCGGCCGCCGCACCTTCGCGTAGCCGTTCACTCGCCCGCCACCGGCGTACCGAGCTGAGGGCGGACGGGCAGCGCGGGGCGACCGGGTTGTTTGAGCAGGCGCACGCTCAGCGCCGTCAGTACGCCGAGTAGACCGGCGCCGAGGAACAGCGGCCGGTAACCGACGACGGCGATCACGGATGCGGCGACACCGATGCCGATCAGACCGCCGACCGCCTTCGCGGAGTACAGGATGGCCTGGTTCTGCAGCAGGCTGTTCTCGCCGAAGAACTCCAGGACGAGGTTGGCCATGATCGCGTAGAACGCACCACCGCCGAGGCCTGCGAACATCGCGCACACCACGAACGCCCAGCCGGGGCCGACGGCAACCAGACCGGCATGGGCGAAGCCCTCGATCATCAGTACGGCGGCCAGCACCCGGCGGCGACCGAACCGGTCCGACAGGTGACCTGCCAGCGACCGGCCGAGACCGTTGACAGCGGCAAGCATCCCGGCAGCGGTCGCCGCCACCGTGAGACCGAGGCCCGCACTCACGCCGTAGCTCACCACGAAGCCGATGCCGAGCAGCGACAACGCCGTACTGATTGCCAGCAGCAACCACATCAGCGGCAGCGCGCCGGTCCGCATCGCCTCCCCCGGACGGTACTGCCGGACCGCGGGCGCGTTGTGCGGGATGCTGCGGTTCAGTTTCCGGTCGATCGCCCACGCCTGAGCGTCGAGGTCCGCGGGCCACCAGTGCCGCGGCGGATCCTTCAGCAGACCACCGGCGACCAGGACGACCAGCACCGCCACCAGAGCGGTCAGATCGAACACGATCGCCTGATCCAGCCGCGTCAGCAGGAAGATGCTCGGTACGGCGCCGACCGCGAACCCGCCCGTGACGAAGCCGATGGTCGCCGTACGCCGTTCCGGGAACCAGCGCGCCGACGTCGTGATGCACGCGGCGTACACGAGACCCGCTCCGGTGCCGCCGAGGAGCGAGTAGCCGACGAGGACCGTGGCGTAGCTGTGGACATGGGCGAGCGTGACGAGGCCGATCGCGGCGAGCACCCCACCACCCACGACGAGTTGGGTCGGCGTTGCCCGCCGTACTCGATGGGCCCAGGCGGCTGGGATCGCGACCAGCGCTTGGCCGGCGACGAAGACTGCCAGCAGCCACAGGGTTTGGGCCGCGCCCCACCCGCGGTCCGAGGCCAGGCCGAGGGCCGCGGTGCCGAACGAGTACTGCAACGGACTGATCGCGACCATGCAGGCCCACGCCGCCCAGAGTTGCCAGCGGCGCGAGTGGCCGGTCAGCTCTCGTGCATCCTCGCCGATCCGGTAGCGCCGGCCGTAGACGTCACGCACATCCCGGGTCACGTGATTCATATCGCCTCCTGACTACTGCATACCGTATGAAGTCTGTGGTACTCCTCCACCAGCGGCATGTCCAGAGCTGAGCGGGTCTTGTGAGCAGATTGCATACCGCATACAGTCGTCACCACACATTCTTGGAGGCGACGTGGACCTCATGGAGTACCAAGCCAAGGAGCTGTTCGCCCGGCACGGCGTTCCGGTGACGCTGGGGCGGGTGATCGAGGACGCGGCCGACGCCGCGGACGCGGCCCGTGAGCTCGGCGGGCGCGTGGTGGTGAAGGCGCAGGTGAAGACCGGTGGGCGCGGCAAGGCCGGCGGCGTGCAGCTGGCCGCCACCCCGGACGAGGCGCAGGCGAAGGCGGCCGAGATCCTCGGGATGGACATCAAGGGGCACACCGTGCAGCGCGTACTGCTGGCGCCGGCCGCGGACATCGCCGAGGAGTACTACTTCTCGTTCCTGGTCGACCGGGCGAGCCGCGAGTACCTCTGTATCGCCAGCACCGAAGGCGGTGTGGAGATCGAAGAAGTCGCACAGACCAACCCGGACGCGATCGCGAAGGTGCGGATCGACCCGGCGACCGGCGTCGACGAGGCGAAAGCTGCGGAGATCGTGGCGGCCGCGGGGTTCCCGGCCGAGGCGGCGACCGTCGTACGGCGGTTGTGGGACGCGTTCATCGCGGAGGACGCCGCACTCGTCGAGGTGAATCCGCTGGTGAAGCTCGGCGACGGGTCACTGGAGGCGCTCGACGGCAAGGTCACGCTCGACGACAACGCGGCGTACCGGCACCCGGATCACGCGGGCTTCGACGACAAGGCGGCCGCCGACCCGCTCGAGGCCGAGGCGCACGCCAAGGGCCTGAACTACGTGAAACTGGACGGTGCGGTCGGCATCATCGGCAACGGCGCGGGGCTCGTCATGAGCACCCTGGACGTCGTGGCGTACGCCGGTCAGAGGTACGGCGTGAAACCGGCCAACTTCCTCGACATCGGTGGTGGCGCGAGTGCCGAAGTGATGGCGAACGGGCTCGGGATCATCCTGTCCGACCCGCAGGTGCGCAGCGTGTTCGTGAACGTCTTCGGCGGGATCACCGCCTGCGACGCGGTCTCGAACGGCATCGTGCAGGCGCTCGCCGTACTCGGCGATCGGGCCGACAAGCCGCTCGTCGTCCGTCTGGACGGCAACAACGTCGACGAGGGCCGCACCATCCTCGCCAAGGCCGGCCACCCGCTGGTCACCGTGGTCGACACGATGGACGGCGCCGCCGCCCGGGCCGCCGAGCTCGCCGCGTAGAAGGAGAACAAGAGATGGCGATCTTCCTGACCGAGAAGAGCCGGGTCGTCGTGCAGGGCATGACCGGATCCGAGGGACAGAAACACACCAGCCGGATGCTTGCCGCCGGCACCAATATCGTCGGCGGCGTGACACCCGGCAAGGGCGGGCAGTCGGTGGACTTCGCGCGGCGCTCGATCCCGGTCTACGGGTCGTGTGCGGACGCGGTGAAGGCAGCGGACGCCGATGTCTCGGTGGTGTTCGTACCACCACGGTTCACCAAAGGCGCGGTGCTCGAAGCGGTTGATGCGGGGATCCCGCTGGTGGTGGTGATCACCGAGGGCGTGCCGGTGCACGACACCGCTGCGTTCTTCGCACACGCACAGGCCGGCGGGACACGTGTCATCGGGCCGAACTGCCCGGGGATCATCAGCCCGGGACGCGCCAACGCGGGCATCATCCCGGCCGATATCGCCGGGGCGGGGCGGATCGGCCTGGTCAGCAAGTCGGGCACGCTGACCTACCAGATGATGTACGAGCTGCGGGACTTCGGGTTCTCGACCGCGATCGGGATCGGCGGCGACCCGATCATCGGGACCACGCACATCGACGCGCTGCAGGCGTTCCAGGATGACCCGGACACCGACGCGATCGTGATGATCGGTGAGATCGGTGGCGACGCCGAGGAGCGGGCGGCCGTGTTCATCAAGGAGAACGTGACCAAGCCGGTCGTCGGGTACGTCGCGGGCTTCACCGCACCGGAGGGCAAGACGATGGGCCACGCCGGCGCCATCGTCTCCGGCTCCTCCGGCACCGCGGCCGCGAAACAGGAGGCCCTGGAAGCAGCCGGCGTACGCGTCGGCAAGACTCCCACCGAAACCGCCCACCTCCTCCGCACCACCCTCGCGCCCGCCGTTCCGAATCTCGCTGGTTGACCCACGAGATGCAGGGTTTGCCACCCGTATTCAGGCCGCAAACCCTGCATCTCGTGGGCCTACCCACCAGATGCGGACGGGGGTGGGGGTGCGGTGCTGCTGCGGTGGACGAGTTTGGCGGCGACGGCGACCGGTTCGTGGTGGTGCTCACCGGCCTGGATCTCCTGGATCAGGGCGTCGACGCTCAGCCGGCCGACGTCGACGAAGTTCTGCCGGATCGTGGTCAGCGGCGGCCAGAAGTGGGCGGCCTCCTCCATGTCGTCGAAGCCGACGATGCTGACCTCGCCGGGCACCGCGCGACCCCGCTCGTGGAGCGCGCGCAGCAGGCCGAGCGCCATCTGATCGTTCGCGACGAACACGGCGGTGACCTCGGCCTTGGCAGCCAGCTGCCGGCCCGCTTCGTACCCCGAGCCCGCCGTCCAGTCGCCGTCGTACACCGGCGGCACCTCCCGGCCGTGATCGATCAGCGTCTGTTCCCAGGACTGCCGTCGGCGGTCCGCGGCGAACGACGTCGGCGGTCCGCCGAGGTGCCACACCGTCGCGTGGCCCAGGTTCAGGAGGTGCTCCGTCGCCAGCCGGGCGCCCTGCCGCTGGTCGGTGTCGACGATCGGGAAGTCGTAGTGCGCGCTCGAGTCGACCACCACGACCGGCAGGCCGTCCGGCAGCCGTACGCCGGCCTCGTCCAGCGTGTGCGCCTCGATCAGGATGATCACGCCGTCCACCGCCTGCTCGCCGAGGCGAGTGAAGGCGTTCGTCACCGCACTCTGCGAGACGTCCAGCACCGGAACCAGGTTGATCGCGTACCCGCTGATGGTCGCGGCCGTCGCGATCGCGTCGAGCGTGCGCGTCGTACCGAAGCTGTGCAGTTCGAAGACGATCACGCCGATGCTGCGGTACTCACCGTTCCGTAGCGCGCGGGCAGCGCTGTTCGGGCGGTAGCCGAGTTGGCTCATCGCGGCGCGAACGCGGTCCCGGGTGGCCGCGTCGACGTTGTTCCGCCCGTTCGCGACCCGCGAGACGGTCTGCCCGGACACCCCGGCCATCCGGGCCACGTCCGCCATCGACGGCCCGCGCCGCCGGCGGCCCGCTGAATCCTCCCCTGTCATCGCACCTCCTGGTTTGAGTCCGGAGTGTAGACATGTTGACGTAAACACGCTAGCGTCGCGCCGTCGATGTTGACGTCAACATCGCGTGTCGCGTCCCCACCTCGGGGCGGAGAGCGAGAGGAGGTCCCGGACGTGGCGGAGTCCGTGGCCCAACAGCAGCTAGCGCGAGCCGGTGCGACCGGCAAGCGCCGCCGGCGGGTGTTCAAGGACGGCAAGGGATGGTTGTTCGTCGGCCCGTTCCTGGCCGTCTTCGCGGTCACCTTCCTGGCCCCGATCGGGTATGCGATCTACCTCAGCCTGTATCGCAACCAGGCCTTCTTCGGCGGCACTGTCTTCGTTGGACTCGACAACTACACCCAGGCGCTGCAGGACCCGAAGTTCTGGGAGGCGTTCGGCCGGGTGGCGGTGTTCCTGGTCGTCCAGGTGCCGATCATGCTCGTCCTGGCGCTGCTCGCGGCGCTCGCGATCGACAGCGCGCGGCTGCACGCGGCCGGCTTCTTCCGGATCGTGATCTTCCTGCCGTACGCCGTACCGGGCGTCGTCGCCGTCCTGATGTGGGGCTACATCTACGGGGACAACTTCGGACTGGCCGCGAATCTCAACGACCTGCTCGGGACGACCGCCATCCAGCCGCTCAGCGGGACCTGGATGCTGCCGTCGATCGCCAACATCGTCACCTGGGAGTTCGTCGGCTACAACATGCTGATCTTCTACTCGGCGCTGCGCACGGTGCCGGGTGAGCTGTATGAGGCGGCCGCTATCGACGGCGCCGGGACGTTCCGGACGATCCTCGCGGTCAAACTCCCGGCGCTGCGCGGGGCGATCGTGATCGCGACGATCTTCTCGATCATCGGCAGCTTCCAACTGTTCAACGAGCCGAACATCCTGCGCACGCTCGCGCCGAACGTGATCACGACGTACTACACGCCCAACATGTACGCCTACAACCTGTCCTTCGCCGGCCAGCAGTTCAACTACTCGGCCACGGTCGCGATCGTGATGGGCATCATCACCGCGATCATCGCGTACGTCGTCCAGCTCCGCGGATCCCGGGAGTCGCTATGAGCACCGTCACCTCTCCCCTGCGCCCGAAGCGGTCGAAGCTGCTGACCGGCGTCATGGTGCTGTACCTGCTGTACACGATCGTCCCGCTCGCCTGGTTGTTGCTCAGCACAACCAAGACCCAGGACGACCTGCTCTCCACACCCGGACTGTGGTTCGGGAAGAGCTTCGCGTTCTTCACCAACATCAAGGACACGCTGACCTACAACGACGGCATCTTCCTGCGCTGGCTCGGCAACACGGTGCTGTACGTCGTCGTCGGCGCGGGCGGCGCGACGCTGCTCGCCACCGCGGCCGGCTACGGACTGGCGAAGTACAAGTTCACCGGTCGCCGGGCCGTCTTCGCCGTACTGCTCGGCGCCGTCGCGGTGCCGGGGACCGCCCTCGCCGTACCGACGTTCCTGATGTTCTCCAACCTCGGGCTGACGAACACCGTGTGGGCGATCATCATCCCCTCGCTGGTGAGCCCGTTCGGGCTGTACCTGATGTGGGTCTACGCGACCGACGCCGTACCGGGAGAGCTGCTCGAGGCTGCGCGGATCGACGGCGCCGGCGAGGTCCGCACGTTCTTCACCGTCGCGCTGCGACTGCTTGCCCCCGGCATCGTCACCACGCTGCTGTTCGCGATGGTGTCGACCTGGAACAACTACTTCCTGCCGCTGATCATGCTCAGCAAACCCAACCTCTACCCACTCACGGTCGGGCTCACCCAGTGGAGCAACCAAGCGACCGGCGTGGGCGCCCGCCCCATCTACAACCTGGTGGTCACCGGATCGTTGCTGACGATCGTTCCGCTGGTGGTCGCCTTCCTCCTTCTCCAGCGCTTCTGGCAGTCAGGCCTGAGCGCCGGCAGTGTGAAATGAAAGGGAACAGGATGAAGTCACATCGGTGGGGGATCCGGCGGCTGGTGGTCGCCGGAGCCGCTCTCACAGCCCTCGCGGTGCTGGCAGCCTGCGGTGGCGGGTCCAAGACCGACAGCGCGGGCGGCGGTACGACGACCGGCTCAGCCGACGCCGTCGACGCCGCGCTGAAGGCGGGCGGCGAGATCACTTACTGGAGCTGGACGCCGTCGGCGCAGGCCCAGGTCACCGCGTTCATGAAGCAGTACCCGAACGTCAAGGTGAACTACGTCAACGCGGGCACCGGCAACGACCACTACACGAAGCTGCAGAACGCGATCAAGGCCGGCTCCGGTGCGCCGGACGTGGCCCAGATCGAGTACCAGGCGCTCCCCCAGTTCGCCCTGCCCGGCTCGCTCGTCGACCTGAACCAGTACGGGTTCTCGCAGTACGAGTCGGCGTACACGGCCTCGACCTGGGCCGCCGTGCACGCGGGCAGCGGCCTGTTCGGGCTGCCGCAGGACTCGGGTCCGATGGCGCTGTTCTACAACAAGGAGGTCTTCGACAAGTACGGCATCACCGTGCCGAAGACCTGGGACGAGTACGTCGCGGCCGCCAAGAAGCTGCACGCGGCGAACCCGAAGGCCTACATCACCAACGACTCCGGTGACGCCGGCTTCACCACCAGCATGATCTGGCAGGCCGGCGGTCAGCCGTTCAAGACCGACGGCAAGAACGTCACGATCAACCTGCAGGACGACGGTTCCAAGAAGTGGACCGGGATGTGGAACCAGCTCGTCGAGGGCGGTCTCGTCTCGAACATCCCGGGCTGGACCGACGAGTGGTTCAAGGCGCTCGGCGACGGCACGATCGCGACCCTGCCGACCGGTGCGTGGATGCCCGGCGTGATGGAGTCCTCCGTGAAGGCGGGCGCGGGCAAGTGGGCAGTCGCCCCCATGCCGACGTACGACGGCCAGCCGGCCACCGCGGAGAACGGCGGCAGCACCGAGTCCGTGCTCAAGCAGAGCAAGAACCCGGCCCTCGCGGCGGCCTTCGTGCGCTGGCTGAACCACGATGAGGGCGTGAAGCCGTTCCTCGCCAGCGGCGGCTTCCCGGCGACCACGGCCGACCTCAAGGACCCGGCGTTCGTGGACAAGACGAGCGCGTACTTCGGCGGTCAGAAGATCAACCAGGTGCTCACCGCGGCGGCCGGCACGGTCGTGAAGGGCTGGAGCTACCTGCCGTACGAGCTGTACGCGAACAGCATCTACGGCGACACGGTCGGCAAGGCGTACCAGTCGAAGTCCGACCTGAACGCCGGCCTCACGTCCTGGCAGGACGCTCTGGTGAAGTACGGCAATGAGCAGGGGTTCCAGGTCAACGGCTGACAGTGGAACAGGTGGGTCCGGCGTCGCTGTTGGCCGGACCCACCCGGTCATGGGGCTTTACACGCCGACCTTGCTGGCCAGGAGATCGGCTACCGCGTGGACAGCGCGGAGGGTGGGTGCCTTGACGCCGGTGAGGTCGGCGAGTTCGACGACCGCGGCGAGGATGACGTCGAGTTCGAGCGGCTTGTCCTTCTCGAGGTCCTGCAGCATCGAGGTCTTGTGCTCGCCGACGCGTTCGGCGCCGTCGAGGCGCTTGTCCACGGAGATGTCCGGGTGACAGCCGAGCGCGGCGGCAATCTCCAGCGACTCCTCCATCATCAGCCGGACCATCTGCCGGGTGCCCTGATGCGTCGCGATCTCCACCATCGTCGCCCGGGCCAGCGCGCTGATCGGGTTGAACGCCGCGTTCCCGAGCAGTTTGATCCAGATGTCGTTGCGGATGTCGTTCTCGACCGGGCACTTCAGCCCGCCGGCGATCATCGCCGTACTGAACGCCGCGCAGCGCTCCGATTGCCCGCCGCCGGGTTCGCCGATCGAGAAGCGGGTTCCTTCCAGGTGCCGTACGACGCCTGGACCTTCGAGCTCGGTCGAGCAGTAGACGACGCAGCCGATCGCGCGGTCGAGGTCGAGCACCTGGGTGACGGCGCCGCCGGGGTCGACCGATTCGATCCGGCGTCCCTCGTACGGGCCTTTCAGACCGTGGAAGTACCACCAGGGGATGCCGTTCTGCGCCGCGACCACGACCGTGCGGTCGTGCAGCAGGGGCTCGACCAGTGGGCCGGCGTTCGCGTACGAGTTCGCCTTGAGCCCGAGAAAGACGTAGTCGACCGGGCCGATCGCGGCCGGATCGTCGGTGGCGGGCGTCCGGGCCGTGAAGTCACCGCGTGGGCTGAGCACCGTGACACCGTCGGACCGGATCGCTTCCAGATGCGCGCCGCGGGCCACCAGGTGGACCTCCGTCCCACCGCGGTGTAGCGCGGCGCCGACGTACGCACCGATCGCACCGGCGCCGAGAACCGCAACTCTCATAAGGGTCCCTGCCTTCCGGGAGGCTTGTATACGGCATACAGTAGGCTGGACGCTGAATGCGGTCAAGATCACACTTCGTGGCAAGCGCTCGCCAAAATAGGTCGGAGGGCACGCTGACGGACTACGTGCGGAGCGGGCCGCGGACGATCGCGGTGACCGGCAGCCTCAGCGTGATCCGAGCGGCGGATCTGCCGACGAGTACCGGCTGATGACGTTCCCGTCGATCGCCGGCAGCGGCGAGACGCTGTTCGGTCCGTCCGACACCCCCGTCCACTTCCAGCTCGCCTCGGTCACCCAGACCGGCGCGGCGTCGTTGGCGACGTACGTACGGCCCTAGCAAGATGGTCCGGTGACGTGGCCGGCGATGGTGTCGATCGGTGGGGCTCCGGGAGCCGGGAAGTCGACGATCGCGCGGGACCTCGCGCGGCGTACCGACCTGCCGCTGCACCCGGTGGACCTGTGGACCTACGCGCACTTGGAGCGCCTCCCACCGCTCCGACCGCTGGCTGAGGACCTGGCTGAAGGACCCGAGTAAGCCGCGGCCGCGTTCGTGGACGTCGCACGGCTGCGTCTGGAGCTGGTGGTGGCGGATGTACGCGAGCGCGGGCTGGGCGACGTACCTGCGGTGGTGGAAGGACCGCAGCTCTTCCCCTCGATGGCTGACTCGGTTCCGGCAGCGGTGTGGTTGCTGCCGGACGCTGAGCAGACCCGCCGCGCACGGGAGGAGCGGCTGGCCCGGGTGGACGATCCGAGCGGCCGTGCTTCGCTAGAACGTCTCCTGGCACGGGACGCTGTACTCGCCGAGCTTGTACGGCGTGAGGCCGCCGAGCGAGCACGTGCCGTCATTGAGGTCTCCGCTGAACCGGACTGGGCACGTGTCACTCGCGCAGTCGAGGACGCGTTGGGCGTGCTGCCAGGTCTGCGGGCCGGTGAGGAGTTGAGCCGGCAGCGGCGGTACGAGAACCTTGCGGCGTGTCGTCAGGGACGGTTGTGGCAGGCGGATGTCGGGCTGGCCGAGCTGCCGCCGTACCCGTTCGCGTGTGAGTGCGGGGCGTCCGGTTGTGCGGTGACCTGGGCGGGAACGCCGGATGAATACGACGTACGGCGTGGCGAGGGGTGGCTGACGGCTCATCCAGCGTGCTAGGGTTTCTGACCGTTGCAGTTTTGCAGTTCCACGTTCGTGTCGAAGCGCCCGCGGATTGTAATCCGCCGGGCGTTTTGTCGTATCAGGAGAAAAAAATGGCTTTGGGAACAGTGAAGTGGTTCAACGGCGAGAAGGGCTTCGGCTTCATCTCCCAGGAGGACGGCGGCGCCGACGTGTTCGTGCACTACTCGGCGATCCAGACGCAGGGCTTCCGCTCCCTGGACGAGAACCAGCGGGTCGAGTTCGAGATCGCCCAGGGCCCGAAGGGCCTGCAGGCGGAGAACGTCCGCCCGGTCTGATTCTGTAGACGGCAGACCCGGTTCACGCCGGGTCTGCCGTGTTCCACAGGTACTCCCCGTCGTCCAGTACGTCGGTGCGGGTGAGACCTGTCGCGGCTGCGACAGCGGCCGATGCGGTGTGGTCCGGATGTACGTGCGCGATGATCCGGCCGATTCTCTGAGCCCGCAGCCAGGTGACCAGTCCCTGGGCGGCCTCCTTCGCGAAACCGCGGCCCTGCCATGCGGTGCCGATCACCCACGCGATCTCCGCAGTACCGTCGATGACGGTCGCCTGTACGTAGCCGATGAGCGCGTCGTCGTACTTGATCACCCAGTTCAGCCACTGCTCGTCCGGACGTCCTGGACCGGCCAGTTGGCGGCGGTAGCGTGCCTCCAGAGCCGCTACGGTCGGCGGTTCGCCGCCCGTGAACGTGTAGAGGGCAGGGTCGGACAGGACCGCTGCCATCGGTTCGGCGTACTCGACCTCGAGCGGCAGCAGGGTCAGACGGTCCGTGGCGATCACCCGCGCAACGGTAACGCCCTTTGCCGGACCGGCAACACGAGGTGGGCTGCGTCACCCGCGAGGACCAGACTGTCGTCATGATCGAAATCGATTGGGCCGAAGAGGCGGGACGGCTGCGTGCCGCGGCCGAGGGCGAGGGCGCCTGGAACGCCGGCGTGGCTAACAGTCTGGTGCGGGACAGCGACAAGGTCGTCGCGGACGTCGGCTGCGGTGGCGGCGGGATGGCCAAGGCGCTCGCCGAGGCGTTGCCTGGCGCGACAGTGGTCGCGATCGACGCGGATCCCGACGTACTGGAGCAGGCGCGGGAACACACCGCGGGCCTGGTGCGGTGTGAACTGGCGTCGATGGACGGCGGAGCGGAACCGTTGCGCGCGGCAATCGACGCGCCGGCCGACCTGATCTGGGCGTCGGCCTCCGTTCACCACGCCGCCGACCAGCAGGCCGCCGTGGACGCGCTGGCCTCTCTGCTCGCACCTGGCGGACGGCTGGCGCTTGCCGAGGGCGGGCTGCCCGCACGGCACCTCCCCTGGGACCTCGGAGTCGGTGAGCCCGGCCTGGAACTGCGGCTCGACCTGGCGCAGGACCGGTGGTTCAAGGTCATGCGGGACTCGCTGCCGGGGTCGGTCCCGATGCCGTACGGGTGGACCGAGGCGCTGACCCGGGCCGGGCTGACCGGCGCGACCACACGGAGTGTGCTGACCGAGACACCGGCGCCGCTGCCTCCCGAGCGGCTCGAAGGCGTCGTCCACGCGTTCCGGATCCGGATCGAGCGGCTCACCGGGACCGGCCACGGACACGGGCATGGACACGGGCATGGGCACGGTCACGGACACGTGGTTGCCGACGAGGAGTGGCTGTCTCCGGAGGACCTGGACACCTGGCGGCAGCTGCTGGACCCGGAAGGGCCGCACTACCTCGGGCAGCGGACAGACCTCGCCGTACTGTCCGTCCGCAGCGTCCACCTGGGGCACTTGCCGCGTTGACAGTTCGATCAACAGGGCACGCCGTCACCGCACTGTCGGCCGCTCACCGTAAGGTGGGTGCCCATGAACGACCGGCTGGTGTGGATCGACTGCGAGATGACCGGCCTCGACCTGGCCAACGACGCCCTGATCGAGGTAGCGGTTCTGGTCACCGACTACGAACTGAACGTGCTCGGCGACGGAATCGACCTGGTGATCGCGCCACCCCCGGCCGCGCTCGACCAGATGGGCGACTTCGTCCGCGACATGCACACCGCGTCCGGGCTGCTCGAAGAGCTCGCCAACGGCATCCCGCTCGCCGACGCCGAAGAACAGGTGCTCGACTTCATCACGGGGTACGTCAAAGAGCCGCGCAAGGCCGCCCTCGCCGGGAACTCCGTCGGCACCGACCGGACCTTCCTCGTCCGCGACATGCCCCGCGTCGAATCCCACCTGCACTACCGCAACGTCGACGTCAGCTCCATCAAGGAACTCGTCCGGCGCTGGTACCCGCGCGTCTACTACGCGACCCCCGCCAAGACCGGCAACCACCGCGCCCTCGCCGACATCACCGAAAGCATCTCCGAACTGCGGTACTACCGCGAAACCGTGTTCGTCCCGCAACCCGGCCCCGACTCCAGCACCGCCCGGGCCGCCGCCAGCCTCGTCGCAGCACCCACCGAGGACAGCACAACCGGCGCCTGACCAGCGGATTCACCCTCGATTTCTGGTCCTGACAGTTCGTCGCTATGATTGCTCAGCCGTCGCGGTTCGGACGGCGATGGTGGGTGTAGCTCAGCTGGTAGAGCACCTGGTTGTGGTCCAGGTGGTCGCGGGTTCGAGTCCCGTCACTCACCCCATCGAGAAACCCCAGGTCGGGACCCGCAAGGGCTCCTGACCTGGGGTTTTCTTCGTCCACATCCACCGCTCGTCCCAAGCTTGCTCCACCGCTGCCGAGGCAACGCGACGATGCGACGGGACCACCGGCCCCCGGCGTGTGATGACGATGTGCCCTACTCAGCGCCGGCGCCGCGGAAGACGCTCGGAAGGTAGCCACCCGGCGTGGGCCCGGGACTCGCCGGCCCGCGACCGCCAGCCGAAGGAGGCAGCCCGATGAGCTTCAATCTCGCGACGATGCTGTACGAGTCCGCGCGCAGCCACCCGGACAAGGCCGCCGTCATCAACGGCAAGCACGCCCTCACCTACGCACAGGTCGACGCCGCGGCCGATCGGTTCGCGGCCGGGCTGCACAGCCATGGCATCGAACCCGGCGACTCCGTGGGTCTGCAACTGCCCAACCTGCCGCAGTTCGTGATCGCGTACTTCGGTGCGCTCAAGGCCGGCGCCGTCGTCGTACCGATGAACGTGCTGTACAAGGCCGACGAGGTCGCGTACATCCTGCGCGACGCCGAAGCGCGAATGCTGATCACGTGGGCCGGCGTACTCGAGCAGGCGACCGAAGGCGCCACGCAGGCCGGGGTGAAGGATGTCGTCACGGTCACGACGCCTGGCCTCCCCGAGCCAACCACCGGCACGTCGTTCGACGCCCTGCTCGCGACTGAACTGGACGCCACCGAGATGTACCAGTCGGATCCCGGGGACACGGCCGTGATCATCTACACCTCCGGCACGACCGGGCGGCCGAAAGGCGCCGAGCTGACCCACTTCCAGCTGTTCCTGAATGCGGACACTCCGGGGCGGCTGTTCGGCGTCCGTGACAGCGACGTCATCCTGGTCGTGCTGCCGTTGTTCCACATCTTCGCGTTGTCGAGCATCCTCGACGTCTGCGTGCGGTTCGCGGCAACGATGACGCTCGTACCGCGCTTCGACGCCGCAGCGGTGCTGGCCACCATCGAGCGGGACCACGTCACGGTTTTCGAGGGTGTGCCGACGATGTACATCGCCTTGCTCGCCCACCCCGACCTGGACAAGTACGACGTCTCCTCGCTCCGGGTCGGCATCTCCGGCGGCGCTCCGATCCCGGCGACCGTGCTCGACGACTTCGAGAAGCGCTTCGGGATCCTCATCCTGGAGGGCTACGGGCTGTCCGAGACCGCGTCGACCACCACGTTCAACGTCAGCGCCCAGGACCGCCGGGTCTACAGCGTCGGCCGGCCGATCTGGGGCGTGCAGGTGCAAGTCTGGGGAGACGACGGCGCCGTGCTGCCGGCCGGAGCCGAGAACATCGGTGAGCTGATGGTGCGCGGCGTAAACGTGATGCGCGGGTACCGCGGCAATCCGGAAGCGTCGGCGGAGGCCTTCACCCGCGGCTGGTTCCACACCGGAGACCTCGGCTACATGGACCAGGACGGCTACTTCTTCGTCGTCGACCGGAAGAAGGAACTGATCATCCGCGGCGGGTACAACGTGTATCCGCGAGAGGTCGAGGACGCGATCTACACGCATCCTGCGGTCGCGCAAGCGGCGGTCATCGGGGTCGCGGACGAGCGGCTCGGTCAGGAGGTCAAGGCCGTCGTCGCGCTGCACCCCGGCAAGGAGGTCGCGCCGGAAGAGCTGATCGACCACGTCAAGGCCCGGTTGGCGCCGTACAAGTACCCGCGGTCGGTCGAGATCCGTGCCCACCTGCCGGTCACGTCGGCGGGCAAGATCCTGAAGCGGGAGCTGTAGCCATGGACCGGATGACCCCGCTCGACGCACTCTTCCTCGAGGCCGAGGACGAAGAGGCCGGCGTCTCGATGGCAATCTCGTCCATCGCCGTGTTCGAAGGACCGGCCCCAGCCACCGAGGAGTTCGCCACTCTGCTCCAGGGCCGGCTGCCGTTGATTCCGCGATACCGCCAGAAGGCACGGCAGCTGCCGTTCGATCTCGGGCCGCCGGTCTGGTTCGACGACGAGCACTTCGACCTCGACTACCATCTGCGGCGTACAGCGCTGCCGGCGCCGGGCGGTGACGAGGAGCTCAGCGCGCTGACGGCGCGGATCATGGCCGCGCGGCTCGACCGCGACCGTCCGCTGTGGGAGTACTGGCTGGTCGAAGGCCTGCGGCACGGGCGCTGGGCGCTGATCTCGAAACTCCATCACTGCATGGTGGACGGCGTCTCCGGCACGGACCTGTACGGCGTGGTGCTCGACCCGACGCCCGATCCGCAGCCGCCGATCGCCGATGATTGGTCACCCCAACCAGAGCCGACGACGCCGGCGCTCACCGCCGCGGCGGTCGGGCAGCTGCTGCTGACCCCGATCCGCCAACTCAGGCTGGTGGCTTCCGGTCTGCGGCATCCGCGCACGCTGGCACGCTCCTCGTGGAGTGTCGGGCGCGGTCTCCTCGCGTTGTCCGAGGCGATCCGGCCAGTCTCGCGTTCCTCGCTCGGTGGTTCCTTGGCCATCGGCAGGCGGTTCGCGTTCGGGCGCGCGGACGTCGCGGAGGTGCGGGCGATCCGGCATGCGCTCGGCGGTACGTTCAACGACGTCGTACTGACCGCGGTGACCGGAGGTTTCCGGGAGCTCCTGCTGTCGCGCGGGGAGACGCCGAACAGGCTTTCGGTCCGCGCGCTCGTTCCGGTGAACATCCGCGCGCCGGGCGAGGAGAGCATCCGGGACAACCGGGTCTCGCTGATGTACGCCCGGCTGCCGGTGCACATCGAGGACCCGGTGGAGAGGCTGGCGGCCGTACGCGCGCAGCTCGACAACCTGAAGTCCGCGCACGAGGTGGACTCGGTCGCGCTCCTGACCGAACTGGCCAAGCACGAGCCGTTCCCGCTCCTCGCGCCGGTCTACCGGTTCGCGGCACGGTTCCCGCAACGTTCCGTGATCACAGTCGTCACGAACGTCCCGGGTCCGCGGCAGCCGCTGTACGCGCTCGGTCGCCGGCTCGTCGAGATCATCCCGTACGTGCCGATCGGTTCGACCGCCCGGATCGGGGTGTCGATCCTGAGCTACTGCGACTCGGTGGCCTTCGGTGTCACGGGTGACTTCGCCGAGGCGGATCTCGACGTACTCGTGGACGGAGTCCGGAAGAGCCTCACGAAGCTCGCTGGGGCGGCGTCGGCCGTCTGACCGACGCCGAGACATCGGCCGGGAAGTGCCGGGCCAGCGCCGGCGGCGGGACGAACGGCTCCCAGGTCCCCGGGGCCTGGGACAGCCGGTCGGCGGTCAGCCACAGCACAGCGGGGTTGTGCCCGTACCCGAGATGGCTGGCGTTCACCGCGATGTTCTCCCGCCGTGGGCCGGGCGTGTCGATGCAGGTACGCCAGGGCACGATCCCGTCACGGACCGAGTAGACCGACGTGGCCGGCATCGCCAGCGGTGGCCTGGTGTGCTCCGGCGGCGGCACGGACTCCGGGACGTGCAGCGGCGAGAGCAGCTGGAACACCCGGCGGGCCCGGTTGTCCGGTGGCAGGTCGTGGCGGAACGGGCTGCCCAGCGTGATCACGTACCGCACCAGGTGCGGCATCTCCCGGGCCAGCTCGCGCGCGTAGATGCCGCCGAGGCTCCAGCCGATCAGGCTGACCGTCTCACCGTGGCGCTCCGCGAGGTCACGTACCCGTGCGCGCATGCCGTCGAGGACAGTCGGAGTCGGACCGATGTTGCGGCCGAGGTCCCAGCCGTGCGCGCGGTAGCCCAGCCGGGCGAGGTACCAGCGCAGCGTCGCCGTCGACACGTCGGACGCCAGCAGTCCCGGCAGTACGACGACCGGATGCTCGTCACCGCGCGGCGCCGTGCGGAGCACCGAACGTGCGGTCGCCAGCTGGCCGAAGTCGACGAAACTACGGCTCGGCTCGGTCAGATAGAGGTGCAATGCGGGCCCGTGGGAGTTCGAGTCCGAAGCTGAGGTGGGCATAGACCCTCCCGGACATCAACGGATGCGCCGAGCGCATTACCGGCGGGTATTGCCTTCAGGATAGGCTGCCCCGCCCGATTCGCCGGAATCTCCGGCGCGTTGCGCGGCGGCAGCTCCGGGACCGTCCAGCCAACTGAAGATCCGCTCCGCCGTCGTGTCCGGCACCTCCAGTTGCGGTACGTGTCCGACGTTCGGCAACACGTCGACCGTCCACTCCGGACACCGGACCTGCGCGGCCCGCGCCAAACCCACCGGAACCAGTCTGTCGGCTTCGCCGTGCAGCAGGAGCACCGGCTGCCGCAAGTTGCGGATCGTCGACCAAGCGCGGCCAGACATGCCGTTGTGGGCCATCAGCGACCGCGCGGCGGTCAGGAAGGCGGCATCCAGCCCGGCTACCCGGGTGCGCCGCTCGACCAGCGCGACGGACGCGTCCACGAGGTCGCCGGGGACCCCCGTCGGATCCACGCAGCACAGCCGGAGCACCTGCCGAACCTGTGCCCGGGCCGTCGTACGACGCCTGCGTTGGACGAGCCAACGACCGAGGAGCGGTACGGCGAGTCCGGTGAAGGCCGCCGCGACCCGGAGCTCGGGACGCGAGACCCACCACGGACCGGCCGGCGGCAGCGCCGGGTCGATCAGCACCAGCCCGGCAACGCTGTCCGGGTCCCGGGCCGCGACCAGGATCGACGTCGCCGCGCCCATCGAGTTGCCGACCAGGATCACCGGCCGGCCGACCACCTGGCGCAGGAAGCGGCTGATCATCCGCGCGTTCGCCTGCAGGGTCGTGGATCGCCCGAGCGGATCGGTGAGACCGAATCCCACCAGGTCGACCGCCAGCACGCGGGTCCGTTCGGCCAGCAGCGGCGCGAGCAGACACCAGTTCAGGTGCGATCCGCCCAACCCATGCACCAGAACCACCGCCGGCCGCGCGTCATCGCCCCCGAAGTCGACGTAGTGCACCGGCCCGTCGAAGTCGACGTACCGACTCGAACCACCCCACCGCTCGATCCCCTCGCTGTCCACATCCCCACTCCACCCACTTCCCGTCCCCGCACCCAGTGCCGGACGGCCCAACTCAGCTGGGCGGATTGGTCCAAGTGGTGGGGTCGCTTCCCGCTGAACCGGCGTCGGGCGTGCGAGGATGCTGCGGTGAAGTTGAGCGGGAGCGCGTGGTTCGGGTACGGCGTCGTTGTCGTGGTGACGTTCGTCGTGGGGTTCTTGGCGTTCGCGGTATGGGTTCTTTCGAAGGTCTTCTGATTCGGGTGTGATCTGACGCGCCTGTCGATGCGTCTCTTGAAGCAGAGGCATCTACAGGAGGTGCGGATGGGTACGACTGAAGACTTCGAGGCGTTCGCGCGGGTTCAGATACCGCGGCTGTACCGGACTGCTTGGTTGCTCTGTGGGGACCGGCAGCATGCCGAGGACCTGGTGCAGGACACGCTGGCGAATCTGCTGAAGGCGTGGGGGCGGATCGACAGCCCGGGGGCTTATGCGCGGACTGCGCTGGCGCGGACGTTCATCTCGCAGCGGCGGCGCAAGAGTTGGAGCGAGCGCCCTACCGGGGAACTGCCTGAGGTTGCGGAGCGGGCGGGGGATGTTGAACTGCGGCTGGCTTTGCAGAGTGCTTTGGCGGAGCTGGCGCCGTTGGATCGGGCCGTGCTGGTGCTGCGGTTCTTCGAAGATCGCAGCGTCGAGCAGGTGGCGCTCGATCTAGGCAAGAAGACCAGTGCGATCACCACTCGCACCGCCCGCGCCCTGGACCGTCTGCGGGCGGTTCTCGGTGACGGCGCCGACCAGTTGATCGCGCTCTGACGCTGAGGAGAACCATGAACACCCAACTCACCGATTTGATGAATCGCGCCACCGAGAACCTCGAGCCGGTCACACCCGATCTGCTGGAACGCAGCGTCGCGCAGGGGTTGCGGCTGCGGCGTCGGCGTACGGCGATCGCGACCGCGTCCGGCGCTGGGGCCGTGTTGGCCACCGCAGGGCTGATTGCTGGCGGGATCCATCTGGCCGGCTCTCCCCAGGACGCTGGGGTCGCTGGTTCGCCCGTGCCGATCGCGAAGCCCTCGGCCTCGGCCAAGGCGACTCCGACCGCCAAGCCCGCTGGGGTGAACCCGAAGCAGACGCTAGCGACGCTGAAGGCACTCATTGCGGCGCCCGGCCGGACCTTCGCGAGCCCTGAGACGTGGGGCGGTGGCGGCTACGCCGGTGCGGCGTACGTCGTCAACGACGGTCACGGCGCCGCACGGGTCGACGTACTGCTCTCCGGCGGCGGCGAGGGGAACCCGTGCGTCCCCAAGCGCGCGGGGTGCAGCACCCTGCCGGACGGGTCGGTCCTGTACGTCTCCAAAGAGTCGCCGGAGTACAGCGACAGCCGGCAGGCGGAGTACAGGGTCGTCAGCAACTACGTGGTCCTGTTCCGTCCCGACGGCCGCAACATCAACCTCACCAGCTACAACGCCCCGGCGGAGAAGGGCAAGCAGCACACCCGGCCCACGCCCCTCCTCTCCGTCGAGGACCTCTCGGCCCTCGCGAAGAGCAAGGCCTGGAAGCTCCCGCCGGTCTCCTCCTTCAAGGGCACGAAGTAGAGGCGGAGTGAGCCCATCGCGTCCTGCGATGGGCTCACTACTTCGCCGCGAGTACGCCGTGGGTCACCAGTTCCACGCCGATCGCCAGCGTGAGGAAGCCGATGATGCGGCTGAGGGCGCCCAGGCCCGTGGGGCCGAGCTTGTCGACGAGCGGCGTACCGAAGCGCAGCAGCGCCGCGACAAGCGCGGCGATCACGACCGAGGCCACGATCACGCTCAGCCGGTTCGTGATTCCGGGATGCCGTGCGGTCAGGGCGATCACCACGCCGATCGCGCCCGGCCCGGCGATCAACGGCAGCGCCATCGGTGAGAACGACACGTCCGGCTTGGCCGCCCCGTGCGTCTTCTCGTCCTCGGTCAGGGTCTGCCGGGCGACGATCATCCCGAAGCCGGAGTGCGCGACCACCAGGCCGCCGGCGATCTGCAGCGCGGGCAGACCGATGCCCAGCCCCTCCAGCACGAGCGTGCCGAACAGCGCGAAGACGGTCAGGATCGCCAGCACGTAGACGCCAGTCATCACCGCCTGGCGTTTCATCGCGGCGCGGTCGACACCCTCTGTCAGACCTGCGAAGGTGGCCAGCGCGCCGATCGGGTTCATGATCGGCAACAATGCAGCCAACGCCGAAACCGCAACGTGTACGGGCTCCACGGTCGGGAGCGTACACGGCACAGAGAGGACCTGCCGTGCGCCACGAGGTGACCGCCGCCGACAGTCCGACCATCCTCAGCTGACTGGCCGGACCCAGCTGACCCGCCGGGGCTCAGCTGACCGGCCGGATGATGCGCTGTTCGATCGCGCGTGCCACGGCCGCCGCTCTGTTGTCCACCTCCAACTTCGAGTAGATGTGCGCCAGATGGGACTTGACCGTCGCCTCGCTGACATAGAGTTTCTTGGCCATGTCGCGGTTCGACTTGCCGGTGGCGAGCAGCCCGAGGAGCTCCACCTCGCGCTCGGTCAGCGTCGGACCGGACCGTCGTACCAACCTCGCGGCGACGGCCGGCGCGAGCACCGTCTCACCACGGGCGGTGCCGCGGATCGCGCGGAAGAGGTCCTCCGGCGGCGCGTCCTTCAGCAGGTAGCCGGAGGCCCCCGCATCGATCGCGCTCATGATGTCCGCCTCCGTGTCGTACGTCGTCAGCACCAGCACGTACGGCGGCTCGGCCAGGGCCCGCAGACGCGCGGTGACCTCGGCTCCGCCGGCGCCGGCGCCGAGGTTGAGATCCATCAGTACGACGTCCGGGTGCAGGGCCGCGACGAGCTGCTCCGCGCTGTGCGCGTCCGAGGCCTCGCCGACAACGGTCAGGTCTTCCTGCCCTTCGAGCAGCGCCCGGACTCCCGCACGCACGACGGGATGATCGTCGACCAGGGCAACCCGGATCATGGGCGCCCCGGATTCGCCCGCAGCGGGATCGATGCGGCCAGCGCCGTCCCGTCCCCCGGTTCACTCTCCAGCACCAGCGTTCCTCCCAGTTGTCTCAGCCGTTCTCGGATTCCGGCCAGTCCATGGCCGCGGTCGGAATCGATCTTGACATGAGATCGCGGAAGGCCTCGGCCGTTATCCACAACGTCGAGAACCACCGCATCCGGGTGGTAGGTGAGCGTCACGACAGCCGCTTTCGCCTGTGCATGTTCAAGGACATTGGCGAGGGCGCCTCGGGCTGTGCGAAGCAGTGCGGTCTCCACCTCCGAGTCGAGCGTGACCGGCGTACCGTGCACCTGGACGCGGACGCTGACATCGCTGTGGGCCGCCAAACGCTCACAGCTCTTGCGAAGTGCTTCCGGTAGACCAGCCGCGAGCTCAGCCGGTGCCAGGTCGCGGACGACTCTCCTGGCCTCGTCCAGTCCGTCGCGTGCCGTGGCCGCGGCCTGGGCTGCGTGCTCGCGTGCGGCAGCCGGTCTGTCGTCCCATTCGCGTTCTGCGGCCTGCAGCAGCAGGTTGATGCTCGACAGGCCCTGCGCCACGCTGTCGTGGATCTCGCGCGAGAGCCGCGCGCGCTCGGCTATGACGCCGGCCTGCTGCTGTGCGTCGGCCAGATCGCCCTGTGCTGCGTGCAGGTCGTCCAGCAGGGCCTGTCTGGCCAGTGCGTCCCGCTCCAGCGCCCGATAGGCGCCTACGGCAAGCACTGCGACGCAGACCGGGCCCAGCACGATCGTCGGGTCCAGCCGGTCGGTCATCCGGGTCCACTGCACCACGGTGACCACCACCATGCCCGCAACGACCAGACAGGCCGGCCGGAACGACAGGATGCGCAGGGCAACGAAAGACAGCGGCACCGCGCACCACGCGAACGACGGCGCCAGGAACACCAGCACGCACCACTCCACGACCAGCAACGCCAGCCAGACCCGACTGGGCAGCACACGGTAGGCGGCGTACGTCGCAAGCAGCACTACTGCACCGACCAGCACCCAGGGTCCACGGTCGTCGAGCCCGTGACCGGTGAGATACCGGATCGCCGACGCCAGCACGAGAACCACCAGTGCCGCGTGCAGTGCGGTCACCAGCCGGGTCGCGTGACTCAGGATCGACGGGGTGTGATCAGTAGACATGTTCAGTTGATCGTAGGCCGCTTGGACCCGGTTCCAAATCATCCGTTCGGCTATCGATTGGTGGCCGAACACCCGTCGTACGGAGCGCCCGGCGGACGGAGGCTGGAGGCAGCTCGCAATCCACCGACCGTTTAGGGGTCCAGATGTCTGTCCGTTCGCTGTCCGCCACCCTCGCGCTGTCCGCCACTCTGCTCGGTGCCGGCGCCTCGACGGCCTTCGCCGCCCGTCCGGCCACGTACGGGCTGCCCGGTGACGCCGGCGGCTCGAAGTTCGAGGGCATCGGGTACGACGCGCGTACCAAGAACTACTACGTGTCCGAAACCACCGGCGGCGAGATCCACCGCGGTCAGCTCCGCTCCGGCGACGCCGTCGAGTGGCTGAAGGGCGACGGCACCGACGGCCGCTGGACCGCCCGCGGCGTGAACGTCGACTCCCAGGGCCGGGTGTACGTCGCCGGCGGGCCGAACGGGATCGACCACCCGGGCGCGCCGGATCTGTGGGTCTACGACCGCGACGGGCGGCTGCTGGCCGCGCTGCGGACCGGCGTACCGAACGCGTTCCTGAACGACCTCGTGATCGGGCCGGACGGCGCGGCGTACTTCACCAACTCGAACGCTCCGCAGATCTTCCGCGTCTCCGAGCACCACGGCCGGTGGACCGTCACGACCTGGGCCGACGCGACCGGGACGATCGAGACGGCGACCGGCTTCAACCTCGGCGGGATCGTGCTGTCACCGGACCGCCGGGCGCTGGTCGTGGCCCAGGGCAACGTCGGCAAGCTGTGGCGGTTCGACCTGCGGACGGCGAAGGCCACCGCGATCGACACCGCCGGCGCGGACCTCGTCAACGCCGACGGCCTGGTCCAGCAGGGCAACAGCCTCTGGGTCGTGCGCAACTTCTCCAAGGTGCTGAGCACGCTGCGGCTCTCGGCTGACGGCCGGTCCGCGCGGCTGGTGTCGGCGACGCCGACCGACCCGGACCGGGTGCTCACGACCGCGAAGCTCGCCCAGGGACGGCTGCTGGTGGTCGACAGCAAGTTCGACGAGGCGACCGCGGTCCCGCCGTACCAGGTCATCACGCTCAACCCGCGCCGATGAAGCGTCGCCCGATCGCCGTGGTCGCCGTCCTGCTGATGGCGGTGACCACCGCGTGTTCCACTGAGACCACTACTCCTTCACCGACGAGCCCGCCCTCTAGGAGCGCCACTGTGCCGTCTGCTCTCGACAGTCAGCTGATCGCCGCCGCCTGGAAGAACGACGTGGCCGAGGCGAAGCGCCTGATCACCGCGGGCGCGAACGTCAACGCGGTCGACGACACCGTCCAGAGCGCGTTCCTGATCGCCGCGAGCGAGGGGTACGTCGAGCTCCTTGACCTGACCCTCGCTCACGGCGCCGACGTCCGCAGCCTCGACAGCTATGACGGTACGGCGCTGATACGGGCGGCCGAGCGCGGTCACGCCGCCGTGGTCGGCCGGCTGCTCAAGGCCGGCGTGGCGGTCAATCACGTCAACAACCTCGGCTGGACCGCTCTGCACGAGGCAGTCATCCTCGGCAAAGGCACCCCGGCGTACGTCGACACCGTCCGGCTCCTGATCGCCGGCGGGGCCGATCGCGCCAAGCCGGCTGTCCGCGACGGCGCCACACCGGTGCAGGCTGCGAAGGACCGCGGCCAGGCTGCGGTCAGCGCCGCGCTCAACACAGAGCTTCGGGACACCCACGCGGCGACCAAGGCGCTGCTGGCCGCCGCGGCATCGGGCGACGCCAACAAGGTCGCCGCAGCACTGGCTGCCGGCGCACCGATCGAGTCACGCGACGACCACCGCCGTACGGCGCTGTTGCTGGCCTCGCTCAACGACCGTGTCGAGGTGGCCAGGTTGCTCGTCGCGCTCGGTGCCGATCCAGACGCACAGGACGACCGGCAGGACTCCGCCTGGCTGGTCACCGGCGTCACCGGGAGCGTGCCGATGCTGGAGACGCTCCTGCCCGCGAACCCGGACCTCACCCTGCGGAACCGCTTCGGTGGCATCTCGGTCATCCCGGCCAGCGAGCGCGGGCACGTCGACTACGTCCGGCGGGTCGTCAAGACCAAGACCAGCGTCAACCACGTCAACAACCTCGGCTGGACCGCTCTGCTCGAGGCGATCATCCTCGGCAAGGGCACGCAGCAGTGGCAGGACATCGTCAAGATCCTCATCGACGCCGGCGCCAACCCCAACCTGGCCGACGCCGAGGGCGTCAGCCCGCTCCAGCACGCCGAGTCCCGCGGGTACGAAGAGATCGCCAAGACCCTCCGCACCGCCGGAGCTCGCTAGTCGCGGGCGAGGCAGCGGGAAGGGAGTTCGAACCAGCGGAGGTGGTCGAAGTCGGTGTTGACGTGGCCCTCGGGGTCGTCGCGGTGCTCCTGACAGGTGGACAGCAGGTCGCGGGCCTCGGCGAGGTAGTCGTCGAGGGCGGACTCGGGAGCCGTGTGGTCGTGACGCGGGTACCTGAGCTTGCCGTCGGCGTCGTACCCGACCTGGGAGAGCCGCATCGGCGGCTCGACCGGGCCGCGGTGGTGCCGCCACAGGCCGTTCGCCGGGTCGAAGCGGTAGTCGCCGAGCAACCGCCACCCCTCGCGCGCGACGAGCTTGACGGCCTCGACGATGTACGTGAAGACAGCGTCGGAGATGAAGTAGTTGAAGTTGACCCGCACCCAACCCGGCTTGATCCCCTCGCAGCCGTGCAGGATCTCCTCCTCGAACTCGTGCGACCGATCCAGGTCGATGCCGAGCAGGAGGTGGCCGTACGGGCCCGCGCACGAGCACCCGCCGCGGGACTGAATGCCGAAGAGGTCGTTCAGCAGCGCGACCACGAAGTTGTGATGCAGATACCGCCCGGAAGGAGCCTTGACCACGAACGACACGATCGACAGCCGCTCGGCGTCCAGGTTGCCGAGGATCTGCAGGTTCGGCTCGGCCTTCCACGCCTCGACTGCGCGCCGCAGGTACGCGTCCTCGTGCGCACGGATCACGTCGATACCGACGGCCTGCTTCAGCTGGAACGCCAGTCCGGCCCGGATCGACCCGATGATCGCCGGCGTCCCGCCTTCCTCGCGGTGCACCGGATCGTCCAGGTACCGGTGCTCGAGCGGGTTCACATACGCGACCGTGCCCCCGCCCGGTACGTCGGGCACCCGGTTGCGGAGCAGTTCGCGGCGCGCAACGAGTACGCCAGGCGTCCCCGGGCCGCCGATCAGCTTGTGCGGGCTGAGGAAGATCGCGTCCTTGTACGACAACGGGTCCTGGTCGCGTCCGCCGTACATCTCGATCTCGACGTACGGCGCGGCTGCGGCGCAGTCCCAGAACGACAACGCGCCGTACCGATGCAGGAGGGCCGAGACGCGCTGCGTGTTGCTGACGATGCCGGTGACGTTGCTCGCCGCCGAGAACGAGCCGATCTTCAGCGGGCGGTCGACGTACTCCCGCAGCCTCGCCTCGAGCTGGTCGATGTCGATATGACCGTCCGTGTCCTGGGAGATCACCACCACGTCGGCGATCGACTCGCGCCAGGGCAGCTCGTTCGAGTGGTGCTCGTACGGGCCGATGAAGACCACCGGTCGCTGCTCCGGCGGGATCTGGGCGGTCAGGTGGTACGTGTCGTCGAGCTCGGCCGGGATCCGCAGGCCCAGGATCCCGATCAGTTTGTCGATCGCCCCGGTCGCGCCCGAGCCGCAGAAGATCACCGCGGTCTCGTCGTCGCCGCCGACGCTGTTGTGAATGATCCGCCGGGCGTCCTCACGCAGCCGGGTCGTCTGCAGACCGGTGCCGCTCGACTCCGTGTGAGTGTTCGCGTACCGAGGGAGAACCTCCTCGCGGATGAAGTCCTCCAGGAAGGTCAGCGCACGCCCGGACGCCGTGTAGTCGGCGTACGTGACGCGGCGCGGACCGTACGGCCCAGGCATCACCTGGTCGTCACCGATCACCGACGCCCGGATCCGCCGTAGCAACGGCGACTCCGGCGGCATCTCCGCCTGCTCCCCCTGGATACCCATGTCTCAGCGTACGGCGCGGACGTGACCTGCGTCTCGGTGATCGCTGCGCGCCCTCTGGATAAGGTCGGTGCAGTCGACGGCGAGGAGTGGGGATGACGTTTTCCAGCGAGCTGTGGGACCGCGGGGCCGCCTCCGTGTACGACGAGATCGTCCGGCACCCGTTCATCACCGGACTCACCGACGGCACCCTCGACCACGACGCGTTCCGGTACTTCATCGTCCAGGACAGCCACTACCTGCGCGCGTACTCACGGGCACTCAGCCTGGTCGCCGGCCGCGCGCTCGACGAAGACGCGGTCAGCATGTTCGCGCTGCACGCCGCCAACGCGATCGCGGTCGAGCGGGAGCTGCACACGTCGCTTCTGGCGTCACTGGGGCTCACGGCGGAGGACGTGGACGCAGCCGGGTCCGGCCCGACCACCACGGCGTACATGTCCTATCTGACCGCTGTGTGCGCCACCGGCACCTACGCGGAGGCAGTTGCCGCAGTACTGCCCTGCTACTGGATCTACCGGGACGTGGGGCGCGAGCTGCTCAAGCGGTCGTCACCGGACCCGGCGTACCGGAAGTGGATCGAGACGTACGGCTCCGAGGAGTTCGACGCCGTCGTCGAGTCGGTGCTCGCCGTCACGGACGGGCTGGACGTGGGCGCCGCGGAGCGGGAACGTTGTCACCAGCACTTCGCTATGACGTGCCGCTACGAATGGATGTTCTGGGACGCCGCGTACCGCAAGCTGGATTGGCCGGTGGGATGAAGGACTTCTACGACGTCGTCATAGTCGGCGGTGGGCACAACGGCCTCGTCGCTGCCGCATACCTTGCCCAGTCCGGGCTCTCCACACTCATCCTCGAACAGCAGTCCCACACCGGCGGCGCAGCGGTCAGTGAGCGGGTGTTCCCGGGTGTAGACGCCCGGCTGTCGCGCTACTCGTACCTGGTCAGTCTGCTGCCCGACAAGATCGCCGCAGACCTCGGCCTCAACCTAGAGCTCCGGTCTCGCGCAGTAGCGTCGTACACCCCGGTACGGCGTTCTGGACGCGACGTCGGCCTGATGGTCGAGCGGCCGGAAGGCACCGTCACCAGGGACTCGTTCCGCGCGCTCACCGGAAGCGACGCGGAGTACGAGGCGTGGACCGACTTCTACGGCGCTGTCGGCTTACTGGCCGAGGCTGTCGCGCCCACACTGCTGGAGCCGCTCCAGACCGCGGCTGACCTCCGCTCCCGCGTGGACGGCGCGCTCTGGAACGAACTGGTCGAGCGGCCACTCGGTGAGACCATCGAGCGCCGCTTCGCCGACGACACCGTCCGTGGCGTCGTGGCGACGGACGGCGTCATCGGGACGTTCGCCGGGCTCCACGACGAGTCGCTGATCCAGAACAGGTGCTTCCTGTACCACCTGATCGGCAACGGCACCGGTGAGTGGCGGGTGCCTGTCGGCGGCATGGGCGCGGTCACCGACGCACTGGCCGCCGCTGCACGGCGTGCTGGCGCCGCACTGGTCACCAACGCCGCAGTCACCGCGGTCGAAGCAGACGGGACCCATGGATCGGTCACCTGGCTCGGCGGCGACGGTGAGCGATCCGTCGACTGCTCCTGGGTGCTGTCGAACGTTGCACCGTCGACGCTGGCTGCGCTGCGTGGTCAGACTGGCGTCGCGAAGCCGGAGGGGTCGCAGCTGAAGATCAACCTGCTGCTGCGTCACCTACCGGCGTTGAAGTCCGGTGACGACCCGGCGCGGGCGTTCGCCGGCACGTTCCACATCGACGAGGACTACAGCCAGCTCGAGGCGGCGTACCGATCCGCCGCGGGCGGCGAGCTCCCCGCCGTACCGCCCTCCGAGGTGTACTGCCACTCGCTGACCGACCCGTCGATCCTCTCCCCCGAGCTGATTGCCTCCGGCCACCACACCCTGACCGTCTTCGGCGTGCACTTCCCCGCCCGTTTATTTGCCTCCGACAACGACTCGGCCCGCGCTCTCGCCACCCGCCGCGTCCTGGCCGGCCTGGAGTCCTACCTGGCCGAACCGCTCGAGGACTGCATCGCCCGGGACGCCGACGGCAACCTGTGCATCGAGGCCAAGACGCCGTACGACATCGAGGAATCCGTCGGCATGCCCGGCGGCCACATCTTCCACGGCGACCTCCAATGGCCCTGGGCCACCGACCCCTCCGACGCCGGCCGCTGGGGCACCGAAACCGACGTCGCCAACCTCCTGATCTGCGGCTCCGGCGCCCGCCGCGGCGGCGCCGTCTCCGGCCTCGGCGGCCACAACGCCGCCATGACCATCCTCACCCGATAACCGATTTCGCAACTCCGGACTCCCCCTGCTACGATCCTCTTCGTTCGAAAGCAACACCAAGCGCCGCTAGCTCAATTGGCAGAGCAGCTGACTCTTAATCAGCGGGTTCGGGGTTCGAGTCCCTGGCGGCGCACAAAAGCCCAGGTCACGCAAGTGCCCTGGGTTTCTTCATGTCCGCCGCGCACCACTTACGCACCACTTTCCCGGATCGCCGCACCGAGCTGATCAGCCGGCGCTCACCACTTCGCCTCCCTCAGAGGGTCGAGCCGGCCAGCGCGGCCTCCATGTGATCGTGACTGTGCGTCACATCACATCGGTTCGCATCGTTGCCGACTTCTCTGATTCTCGGTGCCGACAAACGTTGAGCATCCAGCCGTCGTACCGGTTGGAGGACTGACATGGCGAGAGCACCACTGCCCATCGGAACCTGGGGCGCGATCTCGACCTGGGTCGTGCAGACAGACGCCAAGGGCAAGCCGATCAAGCACAAGTCACAGGCCAGGTTCCGCGATCACGACGGACACCTGCGCCCAGTCTCTGCGTATGGCAAGACCAAGACCGCAGCAGAGCGTGCCCTCCTCACCAAACTCCAGGACCGCGCCAAGACCAACCAGTCCGGCGAGCTCACCGCGATGCACAAGATCAACCATCTCCTCGACCTCTGGGAGAAAAGATTCGAAGGCCTGATCGCCGACGGGACACGCTCCCGCACCTCCCTGGACACCTACCGCCGCGTCCTCAAGAACCACGTCCGCCCCGCGCTCGGCGAGCTCCGCATCGGCGAAGCCACCACCCCACGCCTCGACACCGTCCTGACCAAGATCAAGGATCGCGCTGGCGCCCCCACCGCCAAGACCTGCCGCGCAGTCATCTCCGGCGCGATGAAACTCGCCGTCCGCTACGGCGCCATCTCCGTCAACCCCGTCCGCGAAGTCGACACCATCGAGGCGAAAACCAAGAACCCACCCCGAGCCCTCACCGCCGAGGAAGTCACCCTCCTCCGCAAGAGCCTCGCCGCCGACGACCGCGCCGTCCAGGCCGACCTGCCCGACCTGGTCACCTTCATGCTCGGCACCGGCGTCCGCATCGGCGAAGCCCTCGCCACCGTCTGGTCCGACGTGGACCTCGAAGCCGGCACCGTCGAAATTGGCTGTTGCCGTCGTTCGTGATGCCGACGATCGCCGCGCCGTTCCGTTTCGCCCACTCGGCCGTGTCGACGATCTCCTGGGTCGCGCCCGACTGGCTGACCGCGACCACCAGCGAGTTCGAGAGGTCCAGGTTCGCGCCGTACAGCGTGGCCACCGACGGAGCGGCCAGCGACGCCTGCCGGCCGGCGTGGATCTCGGTCAGGTAGCGGCCGTAGACCCCCGCGTTGTCGGACCATCCGCGCGCCACGAAGATCACGTTCCGGCGCCCAGCGGCCAGCCGGGTGATGTCGTGCCGCAGCGGCAGAACATGCTCGAAGGTCGCGGCGAGCGCGGCCGGCTGCTCGGCGATCTCGGCCGCCATCCGGGTTTCCTGGGCGGGGACAGACACCACTACGATCACTGGTCCTATCTGATCTTGAAAGCTCGGCAAAGTGCGGCTTGCAGGGGTGAGCATGATCAGTCACCTCCTCCGTCGGCGCGGGGGCTTCGCCACCGTGCGCTCATTCGCGGGGGCCTACCAGATCGACCAGCCGCCGTCGACGCGGAGCTCGGTTCCGGTGATGAATGCGGCGCCCTCGCCGGCAAGGAACTCGACCGCGGGAGCAACCTCGTCCGGCCGGCCGACGCGTCTGAGAGGAGTAGCTCCTGCCAGACGGTCGCGAACGTCTTCTGGCATGGGTATGGCGTCAACCGGGATCATGCCGGGCGTGACGCTGTTGACTGTGATGTTCCAGGGCCCGAGGGCGGTCGCGAGTTCACGGGTCAGCTGCAGCACTGCACCTTTCGCTGCGGAGTAGGCGACCTCGCGGATCGGTCCTCGATCGTCATTGGTTGTCCAGGGGAGTCGCTCGCCGTAGAAGTCGTTGTTCAGCCCGAGTGAGCCGTAGACCGATCCGATGTTGATGATCCTGCCGCCGCCGTGGTTGCGCATGACCGGTGCGACCAGCTGGGAGAGGAAGAAGTAGGCCTCGGCGTGGGTTGTCATGACAGTTCGCCAGTCGTCGACGTTGTAGTCGAGGAGAGGTGCCATCGCCGTGACTCCAGCATTGTTGACGAGTACGTCGACCTGCCCTGTGCTGTCGATCGCGGCCTGTACGACGCTGTCTCGTCCTCCGGGCGAAGTGATGTCTGCAGATACGGGGATGATCGAGCCTGGAGCGTGGTACAGCTCCTGACGTGCTTGGTCGAGGGGTGCAGATCTGCGCCCTGCGATCACGCAGGTATCGCCCGCGGTAACGAGTCTGTCGACGATGGCACGGCCGATACCAGTCCCGCCTCCCGTGACGATGATCGTTCTGGGTGAGGTCAACGCGATCCTTCCGGGTCGGAGCGGCGTGCGCCGTGGGCGAGCTGATCGGCGAAGGTCCGGGCGATGCGGGTGGGGTGGGTGATTGCGGTCCCGACGACAACCGCGTACGCACCGGCGTTGAGACAGGCCAGGGCATCGTCTGGGTTGCGGACGCGGCCCTCGGCGATGACGGGCACGCTGACGTGCGCGACGAGTTCGGCGAGCAGCTCGAGGTCTGGGCCGCGGCTGACCGGACGTGCGCCGGTGTAGCCGGCCAGTGTCGTTCCGACACAGTCGGCGCCGACGGAGATGCTGTAGAGGGCGTCGTCGAGGCTTCCGCAGTCGGCCATCACCAGGGCATCCGCTGCGTGGACGGCGGCGATGGTCGCCGCCAGGGGCTGTCCGTCCGGCCGGTCGCGGCGCGTGCCGTCCACCGCGACGATGTCCGCACCGGCGGTGACACAGTCCAGGGCGTCGGCGACGGTTGGCGTGATGAAGACCCCGTCAGATCCGCGCTTCACCAGTCCGATCAGGCAGACGTCGACTAGTGGGCGGATGGCTTTGAGATCTTCGATGCCCTGGGCCCGGATCCCCTGGGCGCCACCTTCGACAACGGCCTGTGCGACGGCGGCCATGATGGTCGGGGAGCGCATGGGCTCTCCTGGGTAGGCCTGGCACGAGACAACGAGTCGTCCTTTGAGCGACGCGAGTCGCGAGTCGTCGGTACGCGCGATCATGCGCTCATCCTCCTCATGGCATAGTGCGCTGCCCCGCGCAGCGCGGTCTCGGCACCCGCGGCGGAGATCTCGAGCCGTGTGGCCGAGACGGACGGAATCAGCGTCTCCTGGTACGCCGTACGCAGCGCCGACTCCCAGGGCTCCCCCGCTCGCGCGACACTGCCCGCCACAACGACGAGAGCCGGGTCGATGGCGTTGACGAGACCACCGGCCGCGGCGCCGAGCGCCGTGCCTCCTGCCACCAGAGCGGCATGGGCCAACGCGTCTGCTGGGCGATTCGTCAGCTCACGGGTCGTGCTCACGGCGGGATCGCCGCCACGCGAGTGGTACCAAGCGAGGATCCCGTGGCCGCTGGCGACTGCCTCCAGGTGGCCGGTGCGGCCGCACGGACACGGCATTCCAACCGCCTCAGGAGCGACGATGTGGCCGAGGTGTCCGCCGACGTGATGGGAGCCCAGGACTGGCTCACCGGCGAGGACCAGGCTGCCACCGACGCCTGTTCCGGCGATGAGAGCGAGCAGGTTGGCCGCTCCGAACTCGAGCGCTAGCCCGATGCCGAAGGCATTGCCGTCACCGAGCACCCAGGTCGGTAATCCCAGCTTCCCTGAGAGGAGCGTGGCCAGACGCGTGCCGCCCCAGCCGGGAATGCTGTTGGTCGCAGCGAGCACGGTCCCGTTGGCCGTGTCCACCACGCCGGCCGTCGAGATGGCGACGGCGATGTCTTCGCGATCTTGGAGAGACGCGAGCAACGAGCAGGTGGCCTCGACGACGCCGGGGGCTCCCTGGCCAGCGGGGGTGGGGCTTTGGCGCACGTCGGCGGCGAGTGTCCCGTCCTTGGCCACACGGGTAGCGGCGATCTTGGTTCCGCCGATGTCGGCGACAAGGATCATGATGTGCGCCTCGCGCTGTCGGATCCGGTCATCCCTTCACCGCCCCTGCCGAAAGGCCACTGACTAGATACCGCTGAGCGAAGATCGCGAACAAGACCGGCGGCAGGGTGGAGAGGACCGCGGTCGCCGATATATCGCCCCAGCGGATGCCCGTGCTGGTCACGAAGTTCGCGGCGCCGAGCGTGATCGGGGTCGCGTTCGACGACGACAGGACGAGCGCGAACAGATAGTCGTTCCACGAGAAGATGAAGACCAGGACCGCCACGGCGACGAGCGACGGCGCGAGGATCGGCATCAGCACCGAGCCGAGGATGCGGTAGGTGCTCGCGCCGTCGACCTTCGCGGCCTCTTCTACCTCGACGGGCACGTCGCGGAATCCCGCCGACAGCAAGATGATCGCTAGCGGCAGGTTGAGGAACGTGTTCGCGAGGATCAGCCCGGGCACGGTGTCGAGCAGCCCGAGGTTCGACATCAGCAGGAAGTACGGCACGGCGAAGAAGATCGCCGGGAGCAACCGCAGGCCGCTGGAGGCGTTCATGATGAACCGGCCGCCGAACCCCAGCCGGATGGCGGAGTAGGTGCTGGGAATCGCGATCAGCAGCACCAAGGCGACCGCGCCCAGCGCGATCAGCGCGGAGTTGAGGAAGAAGCGTGGGAAGTCGTAGCCGGCGGCGCCGAGCGCATTGGCGTAGTGGCTGGTGGTCGGCGTACCGACGACGGTGGCTCCGCGGGAGATGTCGCCGTCGGACTTGAAGCTGACGAAGAGGGCGTTGAACCAGGGCACGTTGACGACGATCGCGATCAGGCCGACCGCGACCGTTGTGCCCCACAGGCGCCGCTTGCGGCTGTTCATCGGGCCTTCCCGTCCGGGTTGGCGATCCGCCGTACGAACAGCGGGACGAACGGGAGCAGCACGAGCATGACGATGGTCGATGCGGCCGCAGCGAGCCCGAACTGCCCGGACTCGAACGCTGTCTTGTAGATGTAGATGCTCATCGTGGTCGTCTTGGTCCCGGGTCCGCCGGCGGTGAGGACATAGATGACGTCGAAGGTCCGCAACGCGTCGATCAGCCGGAGGAAGAGCGCCGCGAAGATGATCGGCTTCATGATCGGCGCAATGATCGAGCGCAGGATCCGGAGCCGTCCGGCCCCGTCGACCTGCGCCGCTTCGAGCACATCGGTCGGGAAGGACTGGAGACCGGCGTACATGATCAGGAACGCGAACGGCGTCCACTGCAGTATGTCGAGCAGAACCAGCAGTTGCACCACGGTGTTCGGCGCGAACAGCGAGACGTCCAGTCCGACAGTGCGCAGCACGGCCGGGACCAGTCCGATGTCACCGTTCAGCAGCAGCCGGAACATCACCCCGAGCAGGGCCGGCGCGACCATGATCGGCACCAGCAGCATGGTGAAGAAGACCTTCTTTCCGGGAAAGTCGCGGTTCACGAGCAAGGCCAGGCCGAACCCGAGCACCGTCTCGACCACCGTCACCGCCACCGCGAACAGCACGGTGAACTTCGCGGCGGCGAGGAACCCGGGATCGGTCAGGACGGTGCCGAAGTTGTCGAGGCCGGTGAAGAGCGTCTCTGGGTTCTGCAGTGAGAGCCCGTAGAAGCCGGTCTGGATCCCTTGGTAGACGGGATAGGCCACGAAAATCGCAGCGAACAGGATCAGTGGCGAACCCAGCACCCATTTCGGCACGTGGGACCTGGTTGGTGTCCTCAAGATGATTCGTTCCTCCGGGAATCAGCCGAGCAACTTCTGCAGCGACGCGTTCGCCGTCTTCAGTGCGGTGGCGGCATCTTGCTGGCCGACCCAGGCACCGCTCAGGGACTCGGCGATCTTGCTGTACGCCTGGAAGGTGTTCGGGAAGACCGGCACGGAGTAGCCGTACTTGTCGATCGACTCCGAGATCTGCCCGAACGCCGGATTGATCGACATGTTCGCCTTGAGCACGTCGGGCATCGCGGGGATGCCACCCGCCTTGGCGTAGGCGGTCATCGCGTCCGGAGTGGCCAGGTAGTCGAGGAACTTGGTCGCCGCCCCCTTGTTCTCCGAGTACTTGTTGAGTGCGACCGCGAGCGCGTGCACGTGGGTCTTCTGCCCTGGCACCGGCGCGATCGCGATCTTGCCGGCGACCAGCGGCGACTTGGTCTTGTCGTTCAGCTCAGCGAAGCCGGCCGACCACTGCAGCGCGAAGGCGGTCTTACCTGCCTTGAGTGCGGCCTGGGTCTCGGGGAACTCAGCCTGCGAGCTGTCCTTGGACGTCCAGCCGTTCTTGTAGATCGTGCTGTAGACGCCGACCGCCTTGACTGCCGCCGGGCTGTCCAGGTTTGCCTTTCCCTCGGGCGTGGTCCAGGAGCCGCCCTGTCCCCAGAGCACGTCGTCCCAGATCATCGTGTTGTAGAGCAGGTTCTTGGCCTGCAGGATCGTGCCGTACTGCGTCGGCGACGATGGATTCGCGGACTTGCTGAACCAGGCCGCCATCGCGATGTAGTCGTTCCAGTCCCACTCCGCCGCGGGCTTCGGGTCGCGCTTCTCGCCGATCGCCTTCGAGGCCACCGCCGCGTACGCCGGCCACTGGCTTTTCGCCGCGAGCAGGGCGTCGAGGAGGTCCTTGCGGTAGAGCAGGAAGTGGTTGGACACGTCGAGCGGCAGAGCGTACTGCTTGTCTTGGTACTTCAGCCCGTTGACCGCCACCGGGAAGTAGTTGCTCGCGTCGACCGAGGTGAGCGGGTCGAGTGAGTTCGCGTACTGGCCGACGTTGTAGCTGGCAACGAAGTAGATGTCCTGCTGACTCGACTTCGCCGCCATCAGTGTTGCCTCCTTGGAGAAGGTGTCCTGACGCGACAACAGGGTCATCTCGACCTTGATCTTGTCCTTCGCGCCCTGGCCGGCGTTGTACGCCTCGACCACCTTGCCCATGGCCTCACCCTCGGGGCCGGGCCACAGCACCATCTTCACGGTCCCGCTCCCGCTCCCCTGGTCGCCACCGGCACCGGTGGTCTTCGACCCGGTGCTCGGTGCGCAGCTAACCAGTGCCAGACCTGCGGCGAGGGCGACGACCAACCTTGCTGCTTTCACACTCATGCTCGGCTCCAACCGACGTAGACCACTGTTACTTGTCATTGACACTGGCGAACTGGGATGAGCCGCCCGCTGCGGATTGATTCCTCGATCGCGTCGACCACCATCACGGCCTGCGCCGCCTCGCGCATCGTGATCGGCAATGGTCCACCGTCCAGACAGCACTGGACGAAGGAGGCGAGCTCCTCCCGCAAGGCACCTTGGGCTCGGCCGTACATCGGGGCTCCCGCCGGCATCGGCAAGGCGAAGTGATCGGAGGTGACGTGAATACCGCTGTCGTACGAGTCGATGGACAGTTCTCCCGAGGTACCGACCAGCCTGAACCGAGCGTCGAGGTCGGTCGGGTTGTTCTCCGGCAGCGCCCAGGCCGCCTCCAGCTGGATCAGTGCACCGGACTCGAGGCCAAGTGTGGCCATGATTGCCGCCGCCTGCCGGCCGGAGGCGTCGCGGATCCGTGTCTCGCGTGCCTGGACGTCGACCACGTTGGCCGACGCGATCCACTGCAGCGCGTCGATGTCGTGGATTCCGAGGAAGTAGCCAACGCTGACCCGGCCTGCCGCACGGGCGGCCACGGATACCTTGTTGTTCCGCCTCAGATACCCGTGGACGATCTGTCCGAGTTCGCTGCCGGACACTACCTGGCGGGCGTGGTGGTAGCGGGGCTCGAAGCGCAGCGTGTGCCCCGGCATCGCCACCACGCGCGAGCTTTCGGCGATCGCCACGAGCTTCTCGGCTTGATCGGGTACGGCGGCGATCGGCTTCTCGAGCAGCAGATGCCGGCCAGCCTCGATGATCTTCTTCGCGTCATCGAAATGGACGTGGTCGGGCGTACAGAGACTGATCGCCTCGATGCTGTCGTCGGCGAGGACTTCGTCGAGCGACGACTTGAGCTTGGCGTCGGGCCAGCGGCTGACGTCCTCGGATGCCGCCGCGGGGTCGACGACGGCGGTGAGGGTGACATCACGCAGTGTGCTGTAGATGTCGCAGTGTTCGCGGCCGATCGCGCCGAGTCCGATGACGGCCACATTGAGGCTGCTCATGGTCTGTAGTGCTCCTGGGTAGTGGTGGTGCGGGCGATCACTTGACGCCGCCGAAGGTCAGGCCGCGGGCCATGTACTTACGAGTGAGCAGGGCGAACACCACGATCGGCAAGGTGCCAATGACACCCGCGGCAGTGAGGTTCGACCAGTTGGTCCCGACGAAGCTGAGGAACCCGGAGACCCGCACCGGGACCGTCTGCGTCGCCCCGTTCGTCAAGATGAGCGCGTACAGGAACTCGTTCCAGGACTGGATCAGCGCCAGGACCAGCGTTGCGAACATCGGCCCGACGAGGTTCGGGATCACACAGCGGCCGAGGATCCGCCACTCCCCGATCCCGTCGACCAGCCCGGCCTCGCGGATCTCCCGCGGGAAACCGACCAGGAACGAGCGGAAGATCAGGAAGGCGAGCAGTACGGCGTAGAACGCGTGGATCAGCGTGATACCGGCGATGGTCTGGGACAGCTGCGCCGCGTAAAGCGTCCGGAACATCGGAGTCAGCCCGAGGATCGGAGGCAGCGTGGTCAGCAGCAGAATCAGCAGAGTTACCCGCCCGGACGCCTTGGACTCGGTCGGCCACACTTGGGTAACCAGGTAGGCCAGCGGGACGCCACAGATCACGCCCGCCACACTGCTGGCGGTCGCGACCGTAGTGCTGATCAGCATGGCCTGCGACATTCCGCCTTCCTGCCAGGCGTTCAGATAGTTGCCCCACTGGGGCGTGAAGACCCAGACGGGGGTCGGACTGAAGGCCTGGACGTCCGACTTCAGCGACGTGCTGACCAACCACAGAATCGGGGCAAGGCACCAGGCCAAGAACAGGTAGACAAGCAGAGGGCGCACGGCCCCATGTAGGAATCTCATCGCCGTCCTCCTCGAGCCGGCCCCGGCCTGCCTCCGGTCATCAGCCGCCGGGCGAACGGGAAGATCAAGACGACGAGCGCGATCGACGTGACCAAGCCGAGAGCTGATGAGTAGCCGATGTCGAAGGTCTCGAACCCGACCCGGTAGACGTAGTTGCTGATTGCAAGTGTCGATGTGCCTGGGCCGCCCTTGGTCATTGTCTGCGTTAGCGCGAAGGTCTTGACCGCATCGATCGTGCGGAGCAGGACGACGATCGACAGCACGGGTCCCAGCAGTGGAAGTGTCACGTTCCGGAGCAGCTTCCAGCCGGTGGCACCGTCGAGCTGGGCGGCCTCGAACGGCTCAGCGGGCAGTGATTCGAGGCCGGCCAGGACGATGATCACGACGTACGGGGTGTTCTGCCAGACGTCGACCAGGATGACAGCCGCCAATGCGGTGGACGGATCAGCCAGGAACGCGTGATCGGATCCGAGACCGAGCAGGCCGAGCAGATAGTTCGCGGTGCCCGCGGTCGGATCCATCAGCAGGCGCCAGGTCAGGCCGGCGACCACCGGGGTGAGCACCATCGGAATGAGAACCAACGACCTGACGATGCCCTTGCCCCAGAAGTGTCTCCACATCAGCAGCGCCACACCGACACCGAGAATCGTCTCGCAGGCCACCGCGGCGACGACGTAGATCACCGTGACCTTGATCGAGGCTCGCAACGTCGCGTCGCTGATGGCGTGCTTGAAGTTCTCCAGGCCGACGAACAACTGGCTGGAGCCGGGCTCCAGCAGGTTCTCACCGTGCAGGGCGATCCACAGACCGCCAAGTGTGACGATGAGGACGAAGGGAAGGAGCAGCAGTGCGGCCGGCACGGCCAGCGACAGCCGCTGCAGTCGACGGACTAGCAAGGAATGCGCTCCCTAGCCGGCTTCGACGCCGTCGAGGTTCTTCGCCGCGGCATCGAGCGCGGCCTTGGCATCCGACTGGCCGGACAACACCGACGACAAGGCCTGGCCGGTCTCGACGATGATCTTGTTGCTGTCCTTCCCGCTCGGCAGGTAGTTCACGTTCCCGGTCGACACCTGGTCGAGCACCGCCTTCTGGAACTTCCCGTACCGCGCGGCGTAAGCCTGGCCCTTGAGCACCTTGTCCAGCGTCACACCGACAGACTCGACGGTCTTGACGGCGTTCGACTGCACCGCCTCGCCCGTGGCCCACGACAGGAACTTGTAAGTCGCGTCAGGGTTCTTGCTGAACTTGGACAGGTAGAGCGCGTGCACGTTCAGCGAGTTGTCGGTGTTATCAGCCGGCGACGGCGTCGTGCCCGCCGCATAGGGAACCGGCGCGTACCCGACCTTGCCGGCCACCGTCGAGCTCTTCGGATCCTCGTTGAACGGACCGTTCGCGGTGGCGTCGATCGTCATCGCGGCCTTGCCTTGGGTGAACGCGATCCGGTTCTGCTCCCAGTCGAAGTTGGCCGCGCCCTTCGGGCCGTAGTTCCGCAGCAGGTCGGCCCAGTACTGCGTGGCCTTGATCGCCTCCGGCGAGTTGATCGCGATCTTGCCCGATCCGTCGAAGAAGTTGCCGCCGAACGAACGCAGCAGGCCGGCCCACGGATACACACTCTGGATCCCGGGAGCACCACGCATCGTGATCCCGGCGACCTGTCCGCTCGTCGCCTCCGAGATCTTCTTCGCTGCCGCCTCGAGCTGATCGGTCGTCTGGGGCACCTGTGTGATGCCGTACTTCTGGAACAGGTCCTTGCGGTACATCAGGAACGTGCTCTCGCCGTACACCGGAAGCCCGAACACGGCTCCTTCCGACGTCGTCATGGGCTTGATGTACGGCTGGTAGAAGCCGTCGAACGACCCGTACTGCGTGTCCTTCGCGGCGAGCGGTTTCAGGTCGACGACATAGCCCGAGGCGAAGTACCCGCTGCCGAAGACGTTGTCGGTGAAGACCGCGTCGTAGTACGGCGATCGCTGGGTGAAGTTCTGCAGGATCTTGGCCGACATGTCGCTGTACGGCACCGTCTCGATCGTCACCTTGATCCCGGACTCCTTCTCGAACTCCGGCAGCATCGACTTGATGTTGTCGGTGTAGGAGATGTCCTCCATCAGAACCCGGACCTGCTTTCCCCCGCCATCGGCACCGGAAGCGCCGGTGCCGCCTGAGCAGCCGGCGGCTGCCAGCACCGCCACGCCGGCCACCGCCGCGAGAACATCGCGCCGTCCGACCCTTCTCGTACCCATGACGACCTCCGTACGTGATTCCCTAGTGTTTTCGGATTACCCTAGGGTTGCTTGACCGTAGCAGAGCCACCTGGCGACTGCCAAGGCGTCGTGGAGACTGATTGCATTAGGGTTGAGCGCTGGCTGCCGAATGAGGGGACACCGCCCATGCACAAGTACGAGGAGATCCTGCAGGACCTCTCCGGACGCATCGCGACGCTCGAATCAGGGGCACGAATCCCGACCGAGAAGGAACTCGCCGCCGAATTCGGTGCGTCGACCATGACGGTGCGGCGGGCACTGCAGATCTTGATCCAGAACGGCCAGCTGCGGGGCATACCCGGACGCGGCACGTTCGTCGCCCATCCCCGGGTCACCAAGATGATCGCCAGCGCCGCATCGTTCACCGACGCCATGCGTTCGTCCGGCCGCCGGCCCAGCAGCCAGCTCGTCGAAGCCACCGTTCGGCGCTCGACAGCAGAAGAGGCCCAGTGGGTCGATACGCCGCCGGGTGCGCAGGTGTACTCGATCAAGCGCGTCCGCCTGGGAGACGGCGTTCCGCTGGGTTTCGAAGTCGCCACACTCAACGCGCGGTTGTTTCCAGGACTGCTGGCAACGAACCTCGAGCAGTCGCTCTACGACACGATCGCCACCCAGTACGGCGTCACCATCGTGCGCAAGAGCATCGTGGTCTCGACCCGCTGCCCACGTCCGGACGAAGCAGCACACCTGCACATCGAACAGACGCTGCCCTGCCTGCAGACGATCGTGACCTCCGAAACAGGCGACGGAACACCGTTCGAACACACCGTCTCGGTCTTCCGCGGCGACCTGTACGAGATCTCTCTCTGACACCTGAGCCAAGCGGCGAGGAGGCCGCCTAGTGCGTCCCGCGCAGCCGGCGTCGGCGGCCTGGACCGACCGTTGTCGTTGGATCCGATCTGGAGACTGCGCGGGTCGGCCACTACATGGCCGGAGCGGCGTCGTACGGACGAGGAAAGCGCGCCGTGAATTCGTCAGACGCGTTGAGCAGGTCGCGGGCGTAGGCGGGTGAGTTCGAGGCAGATGCGTCGACGTCGAGTTCGAGGATTCGGCGGATGTCGGCGGGGCCTTCGATCAGGGAGGCTTCGATGAGGAGTCCGTCTTGGTGGATCTCGTCGACGAGGTCGCGCGTCAGTCCGCGGAACGGCATCAGTACCGTCGATGCGCCGATCCGGTTGACTTCGTCGCGCCAGTTGCTGTCCGTGTTGTCTGGAACGTGCAGCCCGACTCCTCGCGGCAGGTACGGGCTTGCGGCAACGAAGTCGGCGAGGGCGAGGGAACTGAAGCTTGTCACGATGCATCGTGCTTGATCGTGCTCAGGTCGTTTGCTCAACAGCTCGGCGAGGGGCTTCGCCGCGGCCAGCGCTTTGATCTCGACGCGGAGCAGTGCAGTCGTCGAGTCCAGGACCTCGTCCAGCGTGGGGATCCGCTGGTCGTGGCCGAGGTCGACAGTTCGGAGCTGTTCGAGTGTCAGGTCCTTGATAGGCGTCCGCATGTGTGGGGTCGTGGTCGCGGCGGTGCGTTCGACGGTGTGGTCGTGGATGACAGCGAGAGCGCCGTCTCGTGTGAGGTGGACGTCGAGCTCGATCTCGTCGACGCCGACCTGCTCTGCACTTGCGAACGACAGGAGCGTGTTCTCCGGCGCGGCGGCCATGTTCCCGCGATGTCCGGCGAGGACGAAGTTCCGTGATGTGGTGGTCAAGGTGTCTCCTAAGCAGGTGTCAGTGCTGCAGGTGTGGCGTGATCGCGTCTGCGAGCCGAGGATGGGCCGCCAGGAGGAGTGGTGTTCGTGGTGAGTCCTTCCCGCCTCGGACTCGAGCGCCGGCGCGGGTGGCGATGAGTGCGGCGGCTGCGTAGTCCCAGACAGGGAGGTCCCAGAGGAAGAAGGCGTCGAGTCGCCCATCGGCGACACCGCAGATTTCTAGCGATGCCGCGCCGTTGAGCCTGAAGTCGCGGATCTTGGGCGCTAGCCCGGCCATGGTGGCAAGGACTCGGTCGCGTCGGGTGAGGTCATAGGGAAAGCCTGTCGCGACGAGGGCGTTGTCGAGGGTGACCTGGTCATCGACGAGCAGTTCGCGCCCGTTCAGGAGTGCGGGTTGATCGACGGTCGCGGTGTACTCGGCGTTGAGCTCGGGCGCGAACACGCAGCCTGCCAAGGTTCGGCGCCGGCCGTCAGCCTCGCTGACAGTGGCGGCGATGGACACCGCGTAGTACGGCGATCCGTACAGATAGTTCACCGTTCCGTCGATCGGATCGACGACCCAGGTAATTCCGGAGGTTCCGTCCGTCGGGTCGCCCTCCTCGCCGAGAAACCCGTCGTCGGGGCGGGCCGCCGCGAGCTGCTTGCGGATCAGCGACTCGACGGCGGTGTCGGCCTGGGTGACGATGTCCAGCCGATTCGATTTCGTCGACTCGACGCTGATTCCGTCGGCGCGCATCTCGGCGGCGAGTTCACCGGCCTGTTGGGCGCTGTTTCGGGCGATGTTCAGGAGCTGTTGGGTGTCGAGGTTCGTCAAGTCGGCTACCGCTTTCGCAGAGGTTGGTGGTGCGGGGACGGCGGAGCTGAACACGCGGGTGAGCGCTGTCAGGCTGAGATGTGTACTCAGCGCTGGGCGGCACCTGTCGGCGCGCGTCGGGCTAGCGTGCGGGCGCCGGTCCCGTTGTGCGGCTCACGAGCAGTTCACCGGGAACGAACACGCCGCCGCGTTCGACGTCCTGATCCCGGACGAGCTTGTGCACGAGGTCCACTGCCGCGGCCGCCAGGCCCGCGGTCGGAACGCGAAAGGTCGTGAGCCCGACCGCCTCATGATCGAACGGCGGCAGCCCGTCGAACCCCGCGACCGAGAGATCACCGGGCACCGACAGTCCGAGGTGCGCGGCGGCGGCCAGCACATCGAGGGCGGCGAAATCGTTGTTGCACAGCACTGCGGTGACGCCCGCTTCGTGCAGTCCTGAGACCACGTCGACGAAGTTCGTCTCGGGTCCGATGGTGACGATGCGGTTGCGGACGCCTTGGGCTTCGAGGTGGCTGCGCATCCGTTCGATCCGGACCCACTGCGTCGGAGAATGTTCAGGCGCGACGGCGGTCAGAGCCACGGACGTGTGTCCGAGAGCGGCGACGTGCTCGATGAGCACGACCCCGTCGTCGGGGTCTGGGGCAACGAACGGTACGTCGGGATTGGAGGCCTGGCCCATCTGACCGACGAGCACCAGCGGAACGCGTGCTGCGACCCGCCGTATCGTCAGCGGGTCGACCACCGGCGAGGCAACAACGATCCCGGCCGCCCGTAGGCCGGCGAGAACCATCAGCGACTGGTAGTTGGCGTCGTCCGGCTGATCGAACGAGGAGACCGACAGCACCTCGTACCCCCGTACGCCGGCCTCCGCGGCGAACCCTTTCGCGAGATGGCCGTAGAACGGGTACTCAGCGCTGCGCAGAAAGAGACCCAGCGTTGCCGGTGACGGCACCGACAGGCTGCGGGCGATCTGGTTCGGAACGAAGTCGAGCTGCTCGATGGCCCGCTGCACTTTTTCGAGGTTCGCCCGGCTGACTCCCGGCTGCCCCAGCAGCGCCCTGGAAGCCGTCGACTTCGAGACCCCGGCCGCCAGGGCGACGTCCCGGATCGTGCTCGCCTTCTGAGGGTCCCCCTGCGGACCGCCGCTCGGAGACACGCCGTCTGGCGAATCGGCGCTGCTGGGCATGGGACTCATGTTATCGGCCCTCAACCTGGTCAAGAGCTGCGGATGTCATACGGAAGTCCAATCTGTCGTCGATCACTTCAGCCCGCTTCGGGCGACGCTGGCGATGAACCGCTTCTGGAGGACGAGGAAGATGAGGATCATCGGCAACGCGGCGAGCACGCCGGCGGACATCAAGACGTTGTAGTCGGTCGTGTAGGAGCCGCGGAGCAGAGCGATTCCTGGTCCCAGGGTCAGCTTGTCGATCGATCTGTTGACGACGATCGGCCACAGGAGCTCTTTCCACTCCGCCAGGACCGTCAAGATCGCCAGCGTGATCAGTCCGCCGCGGGCGATCGGTACGACGATCGTGGTCATGATCCGCAGGTGTGACGCGCCGTCCATCCGGGCTGCCTCGACCAGCTCCCGAGGGATGCCGCGGAAGAACTGGTACAGCAGGAACACCCCGAACACGTCGAAGATCGACGGCAGGAACAAGGCCACGAGGGTGTCGGTGAGGCCGAACGCGGAGATGATCGCGAAGTTCGGGACGACGAAGATGTCACCGGGGACCATGATCAGGGCGAGGACGGTGACCAGGATGACCCGGGCTCCCGGGACCTTGATGACGGCGAGCGCATATGCGGCGAGGGTGCAGATCACCAGCGTTCCGATCACCCTGCCGATCGAGGCGACGACGGTATTGCCCAAGAGCGTCAGATACGGGATCCGGTTGAACACTCCCCGCGCACCGTCGAGCGTCGCCGGGTCGGGAATCACCTTCGGTGGGACCAACAGGGTCTGGCCCGGGCTCATCAAGGCCGTGGCGACCATCCAGGCGAACGGCACCAGAACCAGAAGCCCGACCACGGCGACCACGGCGTACGTCCATCCGCGGACACGGTATTGGTGCAGCATCAGCCATCCTCCCCGTAGTGAACGAACCGACGTTGGAGCCGGAACAAGACGATCGAGACGGCGAGGATCAACACGAAGAGCAGTAGCGAGACCGCCGAGGCGTACCCGCGGTCCCCGACGTTGAGGAACGCCAGCTGGTAGTAGTAATAGACGGCAGTAAGCCCGAAATTGACCGAGGCGGACTGCTCAGGCGGCAACAACACATATGCGACGTCGAACAACTTCAGTGTGCCGATCGTCGTGGTGAGAACGACGAAGAACAGCGACGGACTGAGAAGGGGCAAGGTCAGCGAGAAGAACCGGCGCACAGACCCCGCACCATCGATGGTCGCCGCCTCGTAGATGTCGGACGAGATCTCCTGCATGCCGGCGTACAGGATGATCGTCGGGACGCTGAAGGACAAGAAGACGACGATCACCGTGATGACGACCGTGACGCCGGCTGAGGACCCGAACCAGCTGACCGATGAGCCACCGGCAGCCTGGATGATGGCGTTGATGAGGCCGTACCGGGTCTGGAACAGCCATCCGAACAGCAAGATGGCCGCAGTGGGGAGACACACCGCGGGCAGGAACACAATCGCTCGGAACGCCGACTGCCCGCGGAACCTGTACTGCATCAAGGTGGCGCACAGCAGCGACACCACGACCACACCAGGGACGACGATCGCGGTGAACTTGAACGTGTTGACCAGAGCGATCCGCAACTGGCTGTCCGAGAACAACCGCTCGTAGTTGTCGAGCCCGGTGAACCTCGCCCTGCCGAAGGCGCCGGCCTTGTTGAACGACAGCCACACGTTGTAACCGAAGCCGTAGAAGCGGAACACGAGGAGTCCGGCGAACAGGGGAAGCAAGAACAGGAAACCGATCCGCGTGTCTCGCCGAGCGAGTTTGCGCCGTACTGCCGGGCGGCGCAAACCGTCCGCAACGCCCTCGGGCCGCCTTAGGGTCAAGTTGGTCATTGCTTCAGAGACCTCGTGAGGATCGCGTCGACCTTGCCCGCCGCCTCCGACGCGGACAGCGTTCCCGCGTAGTACGGCCCTGCCACCGTGCTCTCGATCTCCGGCATGACCGAACGGGTCTTCGGGAACTCGGTGGTGGTGCGCAGGTAGTTGTCCTTGAGCGTCACATCGAAGGACGCCTGCATCCCGTCGATCTTGCTGTTCGCCTTGTAGTACGCCGCTTTGACATCAGCAGACACGTTGGCGGGCATGGAAGCCCCGCCTTCGGCGTGCAGCTTGGCGCCGGCGTCGGAGGTGAGGTACTTGATGAGCTTCCACGCCGCGTCCTTGTCCTTGGAGTTGGCGTTCATGACGTAGGACAGCCCGTTGGTGTCGGTGGCCCGGGACCCGTTGACCGAGGGCTGCGGGACCATGTGGAAGGTGCCGCTCGGAACGTTGGCCTGTGCGAGCAGGGACAGTTCCCAGGAGGGAACCTTCGCCATCGCGATGCTGCCCGAGAGAAGCGACTGCGTCCCCTTGAAGTCCGCCGAGTCCTTGACCGGCGGGATGAGCAACTTGTCCTGCAGGTCCTTGATCATCTCGAACGCCTTGACGCCCTGAGGCGAAGACACAGTGCCCCTGCCGTCCTTCACGACGGTGCCCCCGAGAGCGTGGATCAGGCTGCCCACTCCACGGTTGAAGTCGTAGTTGTAGTACATGGGCACGTCCGCAGACGAGGTCTGCTTCGCCTTGACCTCCCCCGCGATGCGGACCATGTCCTCCCACGTCCAGCCGGTCGTGGGTACGTCGGTCACGCCGAGCTTCTTGAACACCGCGGCGTTGTAGACGACCGACCAGACGTCCTGATCCTTGGGGATGCCGTACTGCTTGCCGTCGAGCTTGTACAGGTTGACGAGCTTGTCCGGGTAGGCGTCCATGGACACCTTGTCCTTCTCGATGTACTGGTCCAACGGCTCCAGGGCACCGCCCTCGACGTACACCGGAGCCCGCGAGCTCTGCCACATCACATCCGGGCCCTGGCCGGCGCCCAGGGAGGCGTCGAGCTTGGTGTAGTACTGATCCTCCGGGACCTGTTCCAGCGAGACCTTGATGGCCGGGTTGGCAGCCTGGAAACCGTCCACCGCCTTCTGCACCCCCGCCTTCTGGGCGGGATCCCAGATCATCAGACTCACGGTCGCTGAGCCGTCACCCGACGAGCCGGTCGAGTCGGACGAGCAGCCGGCGAGCGCTGCGGCAGTCGCTGTCACCGCGGCCAAGACAAGCAGCCCGCACGGGCTTTTGAAACGGCGCATCTTTCATGCCTTCCGACGAGATATGGTTCGAAGCGTTCCAAACTGGGACCGGTCCCGGGATCGATCCCAGTCCGGGACGCTACCACCACCGGAACCGTGCGAGAAGAGGGAGCAATGCGAAATTCATCCTCGCTTCACCCCGTCCACACCGGCCGGGCCGAGCGGCCACTCCGCCGAAGCCCCGCCCTCGACGGCCCTCTGCCCCGGTCCCCTCGGAGGGGCTGACCATGGGGTGGGCCTGGACCACAACAACGACAACCGAGCTTCAACTACTCGGACTGGCGTTCGTACTGTGCGCGATCATCGGACTCGAACGCCTGTACCACCAGAAGGCCGCGGGCCTACGCACTCACACCCTCGTGGGGATGGGCTCCGCGGTCTTCACCCTCGTCTCCGCCTACGGATTCTCAGGCGTGACCGGGTCCGACGTCGTCCTCGACCCATCACGCATCGCCGCGCAGATCGTCTCCGGGATCGGTTTCCTCGGAGCCGGCGTCATCTTCATGCGCCGCGACATCGTCCGCGGCCTGACCACAGCGGCAACGATCTGGGTGTCCGCCGGCGTCGGCATGGCATGCGCCGCCGGGATGCCAGTTGTCGCCACAGCGGTCACCGGCTTGCATCTCGTCACGATCTTCGGACTCGCACCAATCGGGCGCATCCTCCCGACGACAGACCGGCGCCGTACTCTCACGGTCCGATACCACGACGGCGAAGGTGTGCTGCGCACGGTGCTCGCGACGGCCACAGACATGGGGTTCCACACCGCGATCCTGTCAACGTCGCTGGACGAAAGACCTGATGGCGCCCGCGTGGTCACGGCCAATTGCAGGTTCCGCGGCAAAGCACCCCTGCGTGACCTGATGACCGCACTGACGGCCGTACCCCGCGTCGTCGGCATCCAGCCCCAAGACGACGACACCGATGACGACTAGCCACCCAAGCCTCAGTATCCATGCCGCTGCCCGCCTATCGGAGAACGCTCGAGGCTTGGCTGTCGAATCGGTCGTTATTGGTCACCGGGAACTGTGGCGCGAGGAGGTTCTGGTTGTTGGTTGTAGTTGGCGAAGCGACCGGGCCGAAAGGGTGCTAGCTGGTGGACCAAGTTGCCATGAACGATTTCCTGGACTGCGTAGTCGGCCAGCAGGGGTGCGAGCGTGACGCCGCTGTGGGTGGCGATGGTGTAGAGCCAGGTGCCGTCGCCGACGAAGCCGCTGACGGTCTTCCCGTCGGCGGGAATGGATCGTCGGCCGATGTGTAGGCGTTCGATCTCCACCGGGCTGTCCAAGTTGAGGACCTCTTCAACCCTGTCCAGCAGTTCGGCTGCCACCGGTCCGTCGGTGCCGAGGTCGCCGGCCGGATCGGCGACTCTGTCGAGATCGAGCGCGTGCAGGATCATCCCGCCATGAGGCTGTGGCCGGACGTTCAGCCGCGACGTCGTGAGGAGGCGGCCGAGGCGCGGCGGGCGCGGTCTTGTGTAGGCCAGCAGGCCGATCGTCGGCAGGCCCTTCGAGTCTGTCGGAGCCATCGGGACCTCATCGACGCCGGCGGAGGCCAGCACTTTCTGCGTCCAGCGCCCAGCGCAGGCCACCACAACGTCCGCATCCAGCACGGTGCCGTCGGTCAGGTGTACCCGAGCCCCGTCCCGGTGCTCAATGCTTCTCACGTCGGCACCTGCAAGGACCTCAGCGCCCAGGGCACGGGCCGCCTGCAGTGTGGACGAGATCAGCATCTCAGGAACACAGAATCCTTCTTGCGGGTACGACACCACGCGGTCCACACGGCTGTCGAGACGCAAGGCTGGCTCGATCGCCATGGCGGCTCGTGGCTCGAGTACCTGAGCCGGGTAACCCCAGTCGGACATCCGCTCGAGCTTCGCATCGAGATGAGCCGAGTGCGTCGGATCCGTGCTCCATTCGAAGTGGCCAGTGCCCCAGAGCCACTGCCCCAGCGCATTGGCGCCGTCCGCAAGGTCCCGTTGCCAGCGGCCGTGCGCCCGCATGCCCTCGAGGTTGAGTTCGAAGTACTCTCGAGGCTCCTTGCGATTGGCATTGACCCACGCGTAGGACTCCCCTGATGTACCGGCGCCTGGGTACTGCGCTTCGCACACTGTGACCCGAGCACCAGCTCGGCTCAGTGCGTACGCCGTCGCACTTCCGACGACGCCCGCGCCAACGACGATCACCTTCATCAGTTCACCTTTCAGTCTTCGTCTCCGGCCATACCTTTGCGTCGCATGCGCATCCCGAACAGCACGGACAGCGCGGTCAGTGCCGCGAAAGTGATGAAGATCGGCCGCTCCAGGAAGAACGTAGGCGACAGCGCGAACGACTGCTGCGCTGCGACTTCCAGCAAGGGCCCGAGGATCATGCCCATCACCAGTGGAGCCAGTGGAACGCCCCATTCGGTCAGAAGCCAGCCGACGACACCGAACACCACACAGACCCATACGTCGGTGAAACTGTTCTCCGACAGGTAGGCGCCGAGCAGACAGCCGGACGCGACGATTGCCATCAACAGCCCGGTCGGCACTCTGGTCACCTTCGCCCAGAGTCCTACCAGCGGCAGGTTCAGCACCAGGAGAATGACGTTCGCGACGAAGAAGCTTGCGATGATGCTTGCGACGAAATCAGGGTGCTGACCGAACAGCAGCGGCCCTGGGATGATGCCGTAGACAAGCATTGCGGCGAGCACGAGAGCCATCGTCGCCCCCGTGGGGATCCCGAGGCACAGCAGCGGCACGAACCCGGCCATGGCGGCGGCGTTGTTGGCAGCCTCCGGTCCCGCCACGCCTTCGACCGCGCCGGTGCCGAATCGCGAGGAGCCGCGGCGGCGAGCCCGCCGCTGCTCGGAGGCGAAGCTGAGGAACGACGCGATCGTGGGGATCATTCCTGGCAGCAAGCCGAGAAAGAAGCCTGATCCTGTTCCGCGCACGCCGGCGCCCATGCCGGCGGTGAACTCCTGACGGGTGGGACGCAGTGATCCGACAGCCACCTCGTGCTGTCGGATCGGTGGTCTCAGGATGGTGCGCAATACCTCGGCGAGGCCGAACATTCCCATCATGACGGGCACGATGTCGAAGCCCTGCAGCAGATCGGTGGATCCGAACGTCAGTCTGGTCTCGCTCGAGGCGGGAAGGATTCCGACGGCACCGATCAGCATGCCCACGCCGCACGCCGCGACGCTGCGACGCAATGAAGTCGACGTGACGCCGATGATAGTCACGAGACTGAAGATCAGCAGACCCAGCATCTCGGGTGGGCCAAATCGCAGGGCGAACCTCGACAGCGTCGGACCAATCAGCCACACGCCGACTGTTCCGACGATGCCGGCGACGAACGACGTGATCGCGGCCATCGCAAGGGCTGCGCCCGCCCGGCCCCGCTTGGTCATGAGGTTGCCCTCGATCGCGGTGGGGACCGAGGCGGTCTCACCAGGGATGTTCAGCAGGATCGCTGTCGTCGATCCGCCGTACATGCCGCCGTAGTAGATGGCTGCGAGCACGATGATGCCCGTGGCTGGATCCAGATAGGTGGTGAGCGGGAAGAGGACTGCGACGGCGGTTACCGGCCCGAGCCCGGGCAGTACGCCGATGAGTGTTCCGGCCAGACAACCGAGGAGTGCCAGTAGTAGCACTGACGGGCTCAGCACGGTGGCGAAGCCGCCCGCAAGGTCGGTCAGTGACATCGGAGGCTTCCTTTCAGATCCCGATTCCGAGGACACCAGAGGGCAGGACGACATCGATGAGCCTCAGGCCGGTCACGAGACACGCGTCCACGACCACAGCGATCAGCAGGGCGTGCCACCAGCGCCGGTGGTCGATCCAGATGAGGTAAGCCGCGACAAAGAACCCGTTGGCGACGGCGAAGCCGACCCATGGCAGCGCCCAGGCGAACGCGACTGTTGCGACGAAGAAGATGACCGCCTTGTGTGCATGGGTCCGCCTCTCCGGCTCGGCCTGGACAGACGACTCGGGTGCCACCACATCCGGTCCCGGGACGGCCGGCGGCTTGGTCGCTGCCCGATCCGGCCGCGCGAGTGCACCGACCGCGATAAGCATCGAAACCAGCAACAAGTACCAGCCGCCCGCGCGTGCCTCCGAGGTCGCTCCCACGAGGATCAGCCGCAACGACTCTGCGACGCCGACCGCGGCCAAGACGGCGAACAGGATCGGTAGACCCCACGGGCCCCGGATGCCGTCGCTCGTGGCGCGGGCCGCGCGTAACCCAGCGCTCCTCAGCGTGGTCACTGGAGCGCTCATTGCCCCGCACCGAGTTTCCGCAGTTCAGTGAAGCTGCCGACCTCGGACGTGACGTACTTCTTGAACTCGTCGCCCATCAGCGGGGAGACGGAAACGCCGGCGTTTTCTAGCTTCTTGACGACACCGGGATCCTGGGCGCACTTCGTCAGTGCGTCCTGCAGACGCTGCCGAGTCGCGTCCGGGAGTCCGGGAGGTCCGGACAGGCCGACCCAGTAGGTCAGGTCGAGGTCGGCGTGACCGAGCTCTTTGGTCGTGGGCACGTCGGGCAGTTGAGTGATGGGTTCGGTCCCGGTCTGCGCGAGCACACGAACATCGCCGCTGGACGCGAAGGCGAAGGCCGAGGACGCACCTCCGACACCGAAGTCGAGGTTGCCGGCGGCAACAGCCTGCATGATGTCGCCCGAGCTCTTGAACGGGACGCCGCTCAGGTCCGAGAGCTTGACTCCTGCCTCCTTGAGAAGGCCCAGCATCGCCAGGTCGGTGGTGGTCGCTCCTCCCGACCAACTTGTGCGGAACTTCTTGCTGCCTTGCTTCAGCCCGGCGATCAGCTCGTCCAACGACTTGTACGGCGACTTGGCGGCGACGGTATACACGTGGGGACCGGAGGTGAGGCGGCCGATGAAGGTGCGGTCATCCCAGGCGAACGGCAGGTTGGCGCTCAGCGACTGGATGGAGCTGGAGGCTGCGCCGTCCGCGAGCAGCGTGGTGCCGTCAGGTCTGGCTTTGCGGACGTAGTCGACGCCAGTGATCTGCTCGGCGCCCGGCTTGTTCACTACGTTGACCGGCACACCCAGTTCTTTCGAGAGGGCATCCGCCATGACCCGGGCGGTCAGGTCGGTCGCGCCGCCTGGCGAAAAGGGCACGACCAGCTCGATCGGCTTGTCAGGGAAGGAGTTCGCGGACCCCTTCGTAGCCTGCTCCGGTGCACACGCGGAGACGGCGAGTCCAGTGCTGATGATCACGGCAATGAGAGTGCGGGTAAGTCGCATCGTGGTTCCTCTGTTCCGTGTCGATACCGGGGAGTTGAGCGGTTAGGGGATCCGCTGGATCGCGATTCCGCCGGTCTTGGCCAGCGTGCGAAAGCGATAGCCGGGGGCGACGGCACAGGTAGCGTCTTCCTGGACGAGGATGGCGGGGCCTTCAATCCAGTCCTCGTGGTGAAGGTCGGGGGCGGAAATCAGTGGGGTCGGGACGGGCGCGGCGGAGGTCCACCACACCGGCGTGTCCGGTGCGGCGAGTTCCACGCCGGACCCGGTCGCATACTGCAACTGCAGCTCGGAGCCACCGACGTCGATCGCGCAGGTGACGCGGAGACTGACCAACTCGATCTCTTCGTCGGTGACGCGATAGCCGTTGAGCTGCTCGTGCAATTCGTCGAAAGTCTCCTTGACGACCTCGACAGTTCGGGCGTCCCACGGCAGGTCTGGAAGCCGGGTACGGAGGGCATGTTCCTGGCCCCGGTATCTGAGCTCGCCCTCGATGCCGGCGGTCCAGGTCCCGGTCTCTCCCTGTGCGTCACGCCACGCCAGCGCATCGGCCATCAACAGCTTGACCTCGTCGGACAGTTGATCGATGTTCGGTGGGATCAGCTGCATGACCGACGACCGCACGAACTCTTTCCGCAGGTCGGACACGAGCAGGCCCAAGGCGCTGAGCATCCCGGGGTGTGGCGGGATGACGACTTCGTCGATGCCGAGCTCGCCGGCCAGCGAAGTGGCGTGCAGCGGCCCGGCTCCGCCGTACGCGACGAGTGTCAGCGTCCGGGGATCGATGCCCTGGGCGACGGTGGCGCGCCGGGCCGCCAGCGCCATGTTGGTGTTGACCATGTCGAGGATGGCGTGCGCGGCGCTGATGACGTCGAGTCCGAGCGGCTTTGCGACCGACCGTTCGACAGCCTCGACGGCTAGTTCACGATCGACCTGCAGCGAGTTGCCGAGCCGCGCAGCCTGCGGCAGCGTCCCGAGAACCACATGCGCATCAGTGACCGTGGCCTCCGTCCCGCCCTTGCCGTAGGAGGCAGGGCCGGGGACCGATCCCGCGCTGCGTGGACCGACTTGCAGGCGGCCGCCGCGATCGATCGAGGCGATGCTGCCGCCACCGGCGCCGATGGCTTCGAGCGCGACCGTGGTTCCGAGCACCGGGAGGTCCTCGAAGTGACGGATGCCGACGACGTCCGGTGCGCCCTCGCGGATGACGCCGATGTCGGCGCTCGTACCGCCCATGTCGAAGGTCAAGAGATCCGCGCGGTCGTGCTGCTTCGCGAGGTCGATCGCGCCGAGCACCCCACCGGCGGGGCCGGACAGGAGCGTGCGGGTCGGGCGCAACGCGGCTTCGGACATCCTCACCACACCGCCGGACGACTCCATCAGGTACGGCTCCGGGACGACACCCGCGGCCCGCGACTGGTCGGTGAACCGCCGCAAGTACGTCGTCATGGTCTGTCCGAGCGCGGCATCCATGACCGCGGTGGAGAACCGCTCGTACTCACGGAACTCCGGCACGGACGATGCCGACGTCCACACGCCGATGTCGGGGAAGGCGTGCTCGATCCAGGCGGCCGCTTCGCGCTCGTTGGCGTCGTTCGCGTAGGAGTGCAGGAAGCCGACGCAGAGCGCGGTCGCTCCCCCGGAGATCAGGTGTTCAGCAACTGCCAGGACCTCGTCGCGGTCCGGTGCTGTCAGGACCTGCCCAGTGAAGTCCGTGCGCTCGTTGACTTCCGCACGCAGCTCTCGCGGGACTGGCACCCACCGTGGTGTGAAGTCGAGCTGATACAGGCTGTTCCGAGTCTGCCGCCCGATCGCGAGTACATCGCCGAACCCGGCGGTCGTGATCAGGCCGACGACACCGAGGTCGCGCTCGATCACGGCGTTGGTCGCCACCGTCGTCCCGTGGATCAGCGCGGCGACGTCCGCACCGTCAGCTGCCGCCTTGGTCAGCACCGCCTGCACGGCGGCCGAGATGACGGCCGATGGGTCCGGGTACGAGCTGGGAACCTTGGCGATGAAGGTCTGGCCGTCCGCGACGGCGAACACGTCGGTGAAGGTGCCGCCGATGTCGATTCCGATTCTCACTGTACGTCGTCTCCCTCTCGCTCATCGGCTGCCGGAACGCTGTCGGTGTCGGGCGGGCTGCCGAAGCCCCCGCCTCCGGCTGTCATGGCCAGCACAGTGGTCTCTGCGGCCAGCACCGTCCCGTTGTCGGCCCGGGTGAAGCTCCGCGAGTGATCCGAGTCGGGATCGAGGACGAACGCGAGGGGCTGGCCGGCGCCGCCGCCTTGCAATCCCCATGGCCCGGTCGCTACCCGGTCGCCTTTGACTGTCAGCCGGATGCCGTCGTTCAGGGTCTTCAGTTCTCGAATGATGCCGACGCCGCCACGGCGCTGTCCGGCGCCGCCGGATCCGTCCCGGAGTGCGTACTTCGTGATGCGCAGCGGGAAATTCTGCTCCACGGATTCGATCGGGGTGTTGGCAGTGTTAGTGACATGGGTCTGTACGGCGTCCTGGCCGTTCGTCGTGGGCAGCGCGCCGGCTCCCCCGGCGATGACCTCGGTGTAGGCGAACGGTCGTTGCCGCAGAGCGTCGTACCCGTTGAAGGTGAAGGCCGAGATCGAGCCGTTCGACGCTGCGGGAATTCGCTCCGGCAGGATGCTGCTGAAGGCCCCGAGCATCGCGTCCACCGCACGCTGACACACATCGGACCGCTGGAGGACCGGTGCCGGTTCGGCCGAGTCCAGGATGGATCCGTGCGGAATGGTGATGTCGACAATGCGGTAGAAGCCCGCGTTCGCCGGCAGTGTGGGGTCAAGGATGGTCTTGACCGTGTAGTAGACCGAGGCTTCCACGGCCGCGCGCGCCGTGTTGATCTGCCCGGCCACCTGGGCACCGGTTCCGGTGAAGTCGAAGTGGATGCCTTCGGCATCGATATCGATCGCTACACGGATCGGGATGTTCTCCGTCCCGGCGCCATCGGAATCCATCCGGTCCTCGAACTGCACGCGTCCTCGGGGCAACTCCCGCAGCGCTGCCCATGCCTGCGTTTCCGCCTTGTCCAGCCACCTGCCCGTCGCCTCGAGGACGCCGTCCGCGCCGTACCGCTCGAGCAAGCCGGTGTAGCGACGTACTCCCAGCGACACAGCCGCGAACTGGCTCCGGATGTCGCCGAGCCGCTCGTCGGGTACCCGGGTATTCAGCTGGATGAGGCGGACCAGGCCTTCGTCCAGGGTTCCGCGGTCGACGATCTTGAGGATCGGCAACCGCAGACCCTCGGAGTAGATGTCGGGAGCACGTCCCTGGGAGCCACCGAACTCCGCATGATGAGCCACGGCAGCCGCGAATCCCACCAGGTCGCCGTCGACGTGCAGCGGTGCCACGACCGTCACGTCGGGCAGGTGAGTGCTGCCGCCGAGATAGGGGTCGTTGGAGATGAAGATGTCACCCGGGTGGATGTCTTCGCCGTACTGCGCGACCACCCCCGGGATGAACCCGATCATCGATCCCATGTGGATCGGGATGTGCTCCGCCTGGGCGATCGAGTGCCCAGAGGTGTCGAGCAGCGCGGTGGTGCAGTCGCGCCGCTCCTTGATGTTCGGAGAGTAGGCAGCCCGGATCATGGCGACTCCCATCTCTTCGGCGATGGCCACCAGGTTGTGGCCGATGATGTCGACGGTCACCGAGTCGAGCCCAGGACTTGTCATCGGGATGGCACCCTTCATTGGTCTCAGCTTCTTCGGATCTTGAACGGGGCAAGGACTTCCGGCCTTCGGCCTGTGATGAGCCACTCCGCGACGTGCCGCGCGACCGACGGGGCAATGGCGAAGCCGTGCCCGTGCCAACCGGCCGCGACGAACACCCGCGCGTCGAGGTCGAGGAAGTCGACGTACGGCAGGCCGTCCGGCGTGTAGGTCTCCGGGACGCTGGCGTCTGCCGCCACAAGCTCGCCGTCACACAGCGGCGGGAAGACCGACGAGGCGATGTCGAGGCTTTCGCTGATCATTGCTTCGACCGGTTCGCCGGAGGCGGTTGCCGGGTTCCACCTGCCCCGCATGCCGCCGGAAATCATCGTGATGCCGTCGGCCAGCGGCTTGACCGAGAGAGTCTCCTGCAGGTGAGCGACCAGGTGACGAGGCCGGTAGTTGCCTCTGGGCCGAACCATGAGTACCTGAGGCACCATCGTCCACAGCGGCAGCTGCGACTGCTCCGACCGCCCGAGCAGCGCGTTCGTTCCATAGTTGGTCGTGAGCACGATCGCCCGGCCGGCCTCCAGCCTCGTGCCGTCCCGCAGACGCACCGTCGGCCGCGGGCTCGTGCTGAAGTCTTCGACCGGACTCGATTCCCGGATCGACGCGCCGCGCTTCTCAGCGGCAGCAGCGTAGGCGTGAGCCGTGGCGCGCTGATCGGCGATCCCTTCGCCCGGGGTGTACAGGGCGGCGATCTGTGTCCCGTCCACGCCGGGTTCCAGTTCCGCCAGCCCTTCCCGGTCGACCAACTCCGTGGAAATACCGTGCGCGACCTGCAACCGCAGATGGGCCTCGGCCCGCGCCAGCCCGATCTCACCGAGACTCGGCATCGACCGCACGAGCATCAGTCCGCCGATCCGCTCGAATCCGGTCTCGGATCCCAGCTCCGCCGACAGGTCGGGCCATCTCGTCAGAGCTTCACGTGCCAAGGACAGTTCTCGTGAGTTCCGGCCGTTGGCGCGCACTCCACGCTTCCCCGGCCCACCGGACGCCCGGGTCGCGAGCCGGCCGGCCTCCAGCAGCGTGACCGACGCTCCTCTGACCACGAGCTCGTAGGCGAGCGCGGCGCCGTACACGCCGCCACCCACGACGACGAAATCCGTTTCCTCCACGTGCGACCTTCCTCCGTCTAACCTCACAGCCGAACCTCGACCACTGAAGTGTTTCCTTCGGATGGGCAGCGACCGTAGTGTATTCTTCAGAGCGATGACAAGGGGTAACTCGACTTGAACACCAGCACTCCGCTCCACGAGCGCATCTCAGAGGTCGCCGCGACCCTGACTCCCAGCGAGGCGCAGGTCGCGGCGTTCATCGCCGGCAACCCGGCGCTGGTAGCCGTGTCCTCCACCGTCGAACTGGGGACCTACACCTCCACGAGCGACGCCACCGTCGTACGGACAGCGAAGAAGCTCGGCTACGCGAACTTCCGCGAACTGCGCCGATCAGCCCTGGCCGCCTCCGGCCGCCAGCGGGATCCCTCGAAGGTCCTCGATGACCAACTCGGCCGGATCAACAGCTCGGGCTCCGGCGCGCGACGAGTACTGCGCGACACCGCCGACGTACTCACCCAGTTCGAGGCCGACCTGGACGAGCTGAGCTGGGACCGGGCAGTCACAGCCATGGCCGGAGCAGCACGCGTCATCACCTACGGCATCGGCCCCAGCGGCTGCATCGCCGAATACCTCAGCATCTGCCTCAATCGCGCCGGCGTACGCAGCTCGAACATCAGAGCCGCCGGATTCGCACTTGCGGACCATTTGCTCGACCTCAGCGACCGCGACGTCGTCGTCGTCTTCGCCACCATGCGCCGCTTCCGTGAGATCGACGTGGTTCTCAACCACGCAGCCAAAGCCGGAGCAACCACGATCCTGGTCAGCGAGACCCTCGGCGTGGCACTTCGCGACCGCGTCGACATCGTCCTGGCCACACCGCCAACCACCACCGGGACCAGCGACGGCGTCGTCACGGGAATGATCGTTGCCCGCGCGCTCGACCTATCCGTCGCCGCACAAAACCAGACGGCAGCCGTCGGAACCATGCAACGCCTGAACGCGCTCCGGGCCGAGATCGTCGGCGGCAAGCTCGACGCCGAGGACTGACGGCGACCTCGATCTAGGACGACCACACATCTGACCCCACCTCCTTCGAGGTCGAAGCTAGGTACTGTAGATTTTTCTACAGCAGACACTTTCGTGTAGATTAACAGTCATCTACTGGCGCGGGAAGCCCTAACTCACATCAGCCCGACGAAGTGCGTCGGCCGTACCATGTCCCACGCCAACCGGCGCTGGATCATCACAATGGGGAGGATCGATGGACGCCGATTCGGTGGTCGACGACTCGCTGTACGGGCGCGCGACCCGTATCGGGCCCGATCTGCCCGACGTACTCGGCAAAGTGGCGACGTTCTTCGCGCTCCACCCGGACCGCGTCGCCGGCCTGTCCGTTCAAGAGATCGCCGCAGCAATCGGCACCAGCGACGCCAGCGTGATCCGCACCGCGAAAGCGCTCGGCTACAGCGGCATGAAGACGGCACGGCAGGCCGCACTCGAGCTCGTGAACCAACGAGCCAACCCGGGCGCGATACTGCAGCGCCGGATGTACAGCACAGCTGACGGCAGTCACCTGAGGCAGGTCGTCAACGACACAGCCCGCGCAGTCGAACAGTTCGCACACCAGATGGACGAAATCGACTGGGACGGCTTGGTGACCGCCGTAGCCGAAGCGGACCGAGTCTTCTGCTACGGACTCGCCCCGACCGGATACATCGCCGACTACCTGGCATTCATCCTCGCCCGAATCGGCGTGGACGCCCGTGCCTCGCGAGCCAGCGGCCTACTGCTCGCCGACGACCTCGCACAGCTGCGCCCCGGCACCACCGTCGTCGTGTTCGCGCCCGTCCGCCAGTTCGACGAAGTAGCAGCGACAGTCCGAACCGCAAAGACTGCAGGCGCATCAGTCATCTTGATCACCGAGGCGATCGGCATGCCGGTACGAAGCGAAGCCGACTTTGTCGTGACCACCTCTCCGACGTCACTGACGAGCGCTTCCGACGCCGGGATTCCGCTGCTCGTTTCGCAGGCGCTTATGAGCGCTGTCGCCGCCCGCCACCCCTCGCGCGCACTCGATGCAATGGACAGGCTGAACCACCTGCGCCCCACAGTGACCCGGCAAAGCGCACAACTGTCGGCCGAGAGGCTCGGCATCCCCACGACCAGCGACGCCGATCCTGAGATTGGCCACACCGTGGACTGAAGGTCCTTGTGAGCCGTGCAAGCTGACAGAGGTCTGCTGGCATGCTTGCTCGGTGCGAAATTCAGCGAGCCTCCGCCGGGATCCTCGACACATTCCGCCACGGCACCAGATTTGATACGCCAGTCCGGAACCAAGCATGCGCTGGCTGCTGCGCGGGATGCTGATGGGTACCTGGGCTGCCCTCCTGACCATACCTGCCTGATCATCATCCCCGGCATGACAGTCGGTTGGTTCCTGCCTGACAGCGACCTCGACGGTCTTCGGAGAGCCGTGGGCGGCGGGGTACCAGGCCGACTACACAACTTGAACGCATGCGCTACGCCACTACTTCGCCAGCATCACGCTCGCGGACTGCGTGAAGATCAAGGAGCTGTCCGAGTACCTCGGTCATCACGATCCGGGGTTCACGCTGCAGATGTACACGCACATGGTGCGCTCATCGTACGGCCGCGCTCGTCAGGCCGTGGATCGTCGGCTCGAACAACTTGCTGCGGCTGACGGAGCAGCGGAGCAGGGTCGAAATGTCTTACGAACAGGGCTATTTGAACTCCCGCGGACGTCTTGCCCAGCAATCGTCGGGTGACGATGAGCTGCTGGATTTGTTGGGTGCCTTGGAAGATGTCGAGGATCTCTCTGGTGCTCAGCGCCAGGAGCGGCCAGGGTGCGCCAACGTGGCCTCTGACCGGACACCCGGTGGTCCCGAGCGTGAGAGCAGAAGGTCATTCGGCGCAGGAGCCTCTTGGCACTAATTACCGCGAGGCGATGAGCGAAGGGTGGAAGAACGACACCCTCGATCATTCGCCTGGAGGCGATATGCACGTCAAGAAGGGACCCGACGGACGCCCCACCGGTCCCGGATCCCGCGATCTGAGCACAAGGGGGACGGTACTCGCCGCTGCTGCGGCCGCAGCAGCGGGAGTATTCGCGGGATGGTTGATCCCCCGAGGCCCGGTCACCACCCTCGAGGCGGTCGTTGCCCTAGTCGCCGCTCTTGGGGTGGGGTTCGTTGCCGGACGCCTCATGGGCTCGCGCTGGGCCCTGCTCCTCGTTCCCGTGACTTTCGCCCTCGTGTTCGAGCTGGTCCGGCTGCGGATCGACGGTCCAACGGTCGACGGAGTCCGGCTGGACGGCATCTATGGCGTGCTCATGTTGATCGCCGGCCGGGGCGTCGACGCCATCCTGATGCTCCTCCCGTTCACTGTGGGAGTCGGTTTCGGTCTCGTGGCCTTCCGCCGCAGCTCAGGATCCGTCCCGCGTCACCGCTGGCCTGGACGGATCCTCCTGACCCTGGGAGCCGTCACCGTCCTCGCCCTGCTCGCCGCGCTCCTTCGTCCTGCCTCGACCGAGCAGATCGCGACGGACGGCAGCATCGCCGAGCTGGTGGACGTCCGCATCGGCGGACACGACCAGTCAATCCTGATCCGCGGGCGTTCTGCCGATTCACCCGTGCTGCTGTACCTCGAGGGCGGCCCCGGTGGCACCGGCATCGGCCGGATCCGCAACGCCGGCACAGCGCTCGAGCAGAACTTCGTCGTCGCCGTCTGGGACCAGCGCGGAACCGGCAAGTCCTACGACGAGCTCGGCCCGACTGCCAGCCTCACGGTAAAGCAGATGGTCGACGACACCCTCGCGGTCACCGACTACCTGCGAGAGCGGTTCGGCCAGTCGAAGATCTACATGGTCGGCAGTTCCTGGGGCACCACGCTCGGGGTCCTGGCTGTGCAGCGCGAGCCGGAGAAATTCCACGCGTATGTGGGAACCGGCCAGATGGTCGACCAGTTCGCGACGGACGAGTTGATGTACGCCGAGAGCCTGAGCGATGCCGAGGCGCGCGGCGACAACGATGCTGCGGAGAAGCTGCGCGAGCTTGGCCCTCCGCCATATGACGACACTCTCGACTACCCCTTGGCCCTCTCGTCGAACCCGAAGTGGCTGAACTTCGAGCACGGTGACGACTACAACGCCGCAGCTGAGTACCCTGCGAGCCTCTTCGTTGCGGAGTACACCCTCGTCGAGCAGTTGCGCGGCATGGGCGCGATCGCCGAGACGTTCCACGTGCTCTACCCGCAGCTGCGGGAGATCGACTTCCGTGAGCAGGTCCCGCGCCTCGAGGTACCTGTCTTTGTCGTCCAGGGTGAGCACGAGGCGTCCGGGCGGTCGACACTCGCGCGCGAGTGGTTCGAGTCCCTGTCCGCGCCGGACAAGAACTACGTCGTGTTCGACCAATCCGGCCACACCCCGCCGTACGACGAGCCCGGTCGCTTCGCCGCCTACATGCGGGGTGTCCACGACCAGGTTGAAGGGCAGTCACCATGACCGGGCGATCTGTGCTCTGGGCGGCCGCGGGAGCTCTCGTCCTCGGTCTGGCGGCGGCGCCGGCGGCCGGCACCGGCAACGATGTCGACGCTGCGGGCGCGCAGCAGTAGGTACTGGGCGAGTTGGACAAGCGGTTGGTGTCGTTGAGCGCAGCGCAGCGGCGAGTTCGCGCAAGCCCCTGTCGACGGGCCCAGCCTGGGGTAGTGCAGTACACCGACTGGGGTGACCGCGCCGCTCGCTGGTCCGGGATCGCAGCGAGACATCGATGTGCATGGCACGCAGGGGTCAACAGGAGGTCGGGTTAGTGCAGACGACTTCGGTACACCGCGATGACTCGTACTCGCATGGAAAACCAGTCACTTCGGAGTGCTGAACCTTTGCAGGCGACGCGGGCCCAGGTTGCACGTCCTCCATCGACAGGCGCACCCGACGGTGCGGAGTCAGGACACCACCGCAGACAGGTGATCGGCCGATCCATGCGTTCACCCCGAGTCGTGCCGAGCGCGCCGCGATCGCGCCATCGCGAGGTGGTCGAGGTCATCACAGCGCTGGCCGATTCCCTCGTCGTCGGCGACGCACTCGATCCGGCGACCCAGATCGGTCCGCTGGCGACCGCGGAGCACCGGACGCGAGTTGAGGAGTGCATCCGGCTCGGTCGCTCCGAGGGCGCGAAGCTCACGGCGGGCGGCAGCCGGCCAGAAGGGGCCGGCTGCGGATGGTTCGTCCAGCCGACCGTGTTCGACGAAGTCGACAACGGGTGGCGAATCGCCCAAGAGGAGATCTTCGGGCCGGTGCTGACCGTCACCGTCTACGACGACGAGGCCGAGGCTGTCCGGCTCGCCAGCGACTCGCCGTACGGGCTGGCTGGGACGGTGTGGTCGGGCGACCACGAGCACGCGAACGCTGTGGCCCGGGAGCTCAGAACCGGTTCGTACGCGAAGGCCTGAAGTCTTGTGGCAAACATAATACGTATGCTAAATCTTCTGCCGGGGCGACAATGATCCGCATGGTGCCGGTGCCGAGCAACGGAAAGACGAACCGTCCCGCCCGGTGCCGATGCCCGGCCACTGTGAACCGTCACCCGTCCCGCGGCGTGAATCGTCATACCTGCAACGAAGACGGCGCAATCACAGAAAGCTTCCCGGCACGGAGGAGTACAACATGCCAGCAGACGACACCTCGCCGGCGAACGGGGTCTCGCGGCGTCGCTTCGTCAGCGGAACACTGGGCGTCGGGCTATCGGCGACAGCGTCCGGAACGCTGTCCGCGACGGTCTCCCAAGCACAGGCCACGCCGGCACCGCCGAGCGACAAGACCACTCCACTTTTCGACCCGGACTACGGCCGCCTGATCGGTCGGTCGGACCTCGACCACACGGGAAGTATCCCGACCGGGACCCAGGGCATGTCCGTGGCGAACGGAAGGTTCGGCGGGCCTGTCTGGCAGAGCAACGGCAGCACCCTCGTCATGCAACTGAACCACACCGACATGTTCATGTTCAACGACGCCTCGGCGGCTTCGAAGGATCACCAGAACTCCGGCGGTGGCGCTGTCGGACGGATCCACATCGGCTTCGGGACAGGGACTGTCTTCGACACCACGACACGACAGCATCTGTCGCTGTACGACGGCAAGCTGAGTATCACCGGCACCGGCGTGCACGCCGCCGTGATTGCAGACATGGACTCAGATGTCATTGCGATCCAGGTCACCGACGACCGTGCCACACACCAGCCGATCACCGTCGACCTCGCCATGCTGAGAGACGCCAACCAGATCTGGGGCGCGCACAGCGCGATATCAACCCTGACTACCGTCGGCGGCAGAGGACGACCGGAAGCCCGGAGCGAGACGATTGTGCTGGAACAGGTTGTTCAGGAACCATCCGACACCGGCACGAAAATCAACGACCACTACGTCAACACAGCCGTAGCGGCAACCGTGCGGGGCCGGCAGATCTCGGACGTCGTCAGCAACACCATCGGCAACCGGGCGACGCTGAGGATGAATCTACCTGCGCGACAGGGCACCTTCACCGTCGTCGTCGGCGGTGCCGCCGATTCGCGGACGGCGCTTCGTACAGCCAAGGCGACCGCCGTGGCGAACACCAACAAGGCCCCGGACTACGCTCGGATCCGGGCCCGCGGTCAGGCCTGGTGGCGCGACTTCTGGCACAAGTCGTACGTCTACTTCCCCACACAGTTCAATTTCGAGCAGCGTCGAAACTACTACATGTACCTGGCCGCCATCTCGAACCGTGGCTCCTACCCCTCCAAGTACAACGGCGGTATCTGGATCGGCGAAGAGGACCGGCGGGACTGGGGGAGCTTCTACTGGAACTGGAACCAGGACTGCCTGTATCAGCCCCTCCTGGCCGCCAACCACCTGGATCTGCTGGAGCCGATGTTCAAGATGCGGCAGACCAGTTACGAACAATACCGCGTCGCCGCGCGGCAGATGTGGGGCAGTGAAGGAATCTTCATCGGCGAGACCGTCGGCATCCTGGGCTGGGAAACGCTGCCCGACGGCATCGCCGACGCGATGCAGCAGTACTACACGTTCAAAACAAGTACCCGCACCCAGGAATTCACCGACATCACCATGCGGAGAAACAGATTCCTCTCCCCCTGGAACTGGAACGTCTTCGGCAGCAACAACCAGGCGAGCTACGTCACGCACACCATGATGGCGGCCCAGGAGACCGCCGAGTACTACTGGCAGGTGTATTGCTACACCAAGGATCTCGACTGGCTCCGGGAGGTCGCCTATCCCTTCATCAAGGGCGCAGCAGAGATGTACCGGAACTACGACGGTCTCCGGAAGGAAAGCGACGGGAAGTATCACTTCTACAACACGAACCTGCACGAGCACATCTGGGCCGGCAAGGACGTCATCGATGATCTGTCCATGGCCAGGGGCGTGTTCGCGGCAGTGGTCAAGGCCTCCGAACTGCTCGGGGCCGACCAGACGAATCGCCCACTGTGGAAGGAGATCCGTGACAATCTCGCCGCGTACCCGCTGCGATCGGATGCCGGCGCCCTGTGGGCAGCAAGCACAAATCCATCGCTGGCCTCGCAGTTGGCGACAGACCAGCCTGCCTGGGCGCAAGGACTGCAGCCCGCGTACTTCGTCAGGGATCTGCACGGCACCGAGAGCCCGATCTTCAAGATGCTCGAGAAGTACGACGTACTGAACCTCGAGACACGGGACCAGGGCCTCGACAACGGCGACTGGGAGATCGCGCTCAACACCTATCTCCACTCGCCCGGCTATCTCAACCAGGTGAACGGCCAGGTCATCGACAGGAACGGGTCCAGCCGCTTCCACGTCGACGCCGCCAGGCTCGGACGCGCGGACGACATGGCGAAGATCCTGAACACGCAGTACGGCGTGTTCAGCACCTACGGCGTGTTCCCGAACCTGCTGTTCAACCAGCTCGACTACTACTCGGCCGAAGGCTACGGAACCTTTGCAGCGGCACTGCAGGAAGCGCTGAACCAGAGCCTGAGCCCAACTACAGCAGGGGATCCCGTGATTCGCGTGTTCCCAGCATGGCCCAGAACGTGGGATGCCAAGTACAAGCTGCTCGCCAAAGACGGCTTCCTGGTCTCGTCGTCGATGGTGTCCGGCGATATCCAGTACGTCGAGATCGAGTCGCAGCTCGGCGAACGCGCCTGCCTCCGAAACCCATGGGATTCCGATGTCGTGCTGTACCGCCAGGAGCGAAAGGCGGAGACACTCGTCGCTCCGGAGGATGGGCTGCTGCAGTTCAGGACTCACAAGGGCGAGCACATCGTCCTCGTCCGGGCGGGCACGACGCCGGACATGTACCGGACCTCGGATCTGATCGGCACGACCGCAGGCCATGGTGTTTCCGTTGCCCGCGTGGGCTGAGCGAGGCCCCAGCGTGTCGCCGCTAAGATCATACGTATGGTGAAAAAGCCGGTCCCGGCGGTGCCGCTCATCCCGCGACGTCTGCCCGTGGGCCGGCTCGGGGTGTCGGTAGTCGCCGAGCTCGTCGCCCTGATCGTGACCGGGCGCCTGAAGGAGGGCGACCTGCTACCTCCGGAAGCCCCGTTGAGCGAGCACTTCGGCGTGAGCCGGACGGTGTTGCGTGAGTCGGTGAAGAGGCTCGAGGAGAAGGGCCTGGTGACCGTCTCGCAGGGTCGCGGCACTCAGGTGCGAGCGCCGGGGTACTGGAACATGCTCGATCCGGTGGTGCTGTCAGCCCTGATCGACAACGACGAGAGCGTGGGCGTCCTCGACGAGTTGACGATCGTGCGTGCGAGTCTCGAGTCGGCGATGGCAGGAGCGGTGGCCAGGTCCCACAACGCCAACGAGCTGAGACGCCTGGAGAACGCGCTGACGGCGATGCGGCAGAGCGAGTCGGAGACGGACTCGTTCCGGCAGGCTGATGTGGTCTTCCATTACGCGGTCATGGAGATCTCCGGCAACCGGCTGGCGGAGAACATCGCCAAGCACATCTACAAACGAGCCGTCGAGTCCAGCCGATACCAGGGCATCGACCCGCCCGACGCAGTAGCGCTCACCCTCAAGGAGCATGAGGCGATCGTCAAGGCGATCGCCCGCAACGACGCGGTCGCCGCCGAGAAGGCGATGCACGACCACATCCACGGGTCGTGGGAGCGCCGTCGGCTGTCCGACCACCGTCCCCGGCCACGCGTCCGCAAACGCAGTCAGAAGCGGCAGTAGGCCTCCGAGGCGTTGTCGACCGAACACCTGCGATCGTTCTGCGCTGGACAACCCGCTCAGCAGGTCGTCTATCGCGGCCTTCCAAGCCACCGCTCCTGCGCGACCGGGTCGTCCACGATCCGTTGCATGTCCGCCTCGTGGTCTTCCCCGACATACTCGCGGTACGCGAACAAGATGTCGTCGAGGACGAATGCCCGGCGCTCCGGTGCGCGCGTCACGAGTCCGGCCTCAGCGGCATCGCAGGTACGTCGATCACGTCCGGCTCGGCCACCAGTCGCAGAGCGGCGCGCTCGGGGCGGATGTGCGGTCCTGTCGACGCAGGCGCGGTCGCCACGGAGTTCCCCGATGACAGTTGGGCCTCGTCCACCAGGATGCCGATGCCCGGACGGTCGCCCAGGATGATCCCCCCGTCGCCGAACTCCTGGTCGACGTCGAGACCGACGGGGAAATGAAGATCCTGGACCTCGTAGGTCAGGAGGTTCGGTACGGCGGCAGCCGCGTGCGCGATCGGATTCGCGTTGTATGCGACAGGACTCACCGGCAGGTCATGTCCGTGTGCCAGCGTCGCCACCCGGAGGAAGTGGGTGATCCCCCACACGTTGCCCACCTGCACGATGTCGAGGGCCTTGGCGTCGAGCAGGGGGCGATACTGCTCGAGCCCGGTCAGGTTCTCACCGCTCGCGACGGCCGCACGGATCTTGCCGCGCAACGCCGCCAGTCCAGCCGCATCCCAACGGCGTAACGGCTCCTCCACCCAGGTGAGGTCCAGGTGTTCCTCGATGGCGGCAACGTAGCGGGCAGCCTGCGCCTGGTTCCACGACTCGTTGGCGTCGAACATGAGCGCCGGCCGACGGGAATTGCGGCTGAGCGCCTCCCTAACGATCTCCAGCCGGGGCAGGTCGCGGTCCAGGTCGCGGCCGCCCTTGACCTTGCCCGCCTTGAACCCGCGGTCCGCGAACCGGCCGTACAGTTGCGCGACTTCCTCATCGGTCAGGCCGTACTCGAGGCCCGACGCGTATCCCGGGACGAAGCGTTCGCGCGCCCCCAGAGTCCGCCAGAGCGGTTCGCCGGCCATCTTGGCCTTGAGATCCCACAGCGCCATGTCGACGGCCCCGATCGTGCCGAACACAGGTCCGGCGTGACCGGCTTTGAACACCCAGTCGAGCATCCGGTCGTACAGGGCCACCACCGCTCGCGGGTCCTCGCCCTCGACCGCGGGAAAGACCCGCGCGATGTCGGTGTGGACGCCGAGACCGACCCCCTCGATGCCGGCGTCCGTCTCGATGACGAGCACGGGGACCGCCGTGGTGTCCCCGCTCTGTACGCCGTTGACGTCGCCGGTGATTCTCCCCCAATCGTGAACGGTGCTCAAACTGCGATATCCAGTGATCTTCATATTTCAGTCCTCCTGAGAACCGGCGCGGTCGTCATTCCTTGGTTCCTCCCCGCCGTCATGCCCCTCGACGAGGAATCGGAGTGGTTCGCGATCCGAGACTATAGGCATACGTATGATGTTTGTCAGCAGCCCTGTGCGCCGGCCACGCGAGCAGGTCAAGCACAGCGGGCAGCCGTGAGATCGAGGGAATCGCGTTCGCAGCAGCCGGATCGGCGAACTGGCACCTGGTTGCACGCAGTTCCTCGAGCGCAGCCAGGGCTCCGTGCAGACGTAGTACAGCTGTGTGTTAGTGCTCTCGCGTCACGTACGGAATGGTTTGTGGTCCCTCCGGGAGGACGCACATCGTCGCGCCCGGGCCGGCGGCAGCGAGGGCCTCGGCGGCGGTTGCCGAGATGTCGCGCGTCTGCTCGAGTTGGACGGCGGCGAGGTCCGCGTCGCTCAGAAATCCGGTGTGCATGACGACTCGATTCGCCGACTGGATCTTCGCCTGGATCTGGATCTGCCATTGATCGGGAACGGCGACCGACCGGGATGTGATCTCCGCCAGCAGCGCTTGGGGTGAGTCGGCCGACTCGAGGGTCTTGCGGTACAGACCATGGTCCGGGAAGCCGTCACGGCACTCGGCAGCACAGATGATCGTTCCGCCCGGCCGGACGACTTGATAGGCGGCCGACATGCCCTTGACGGCCTGGTACAGGTTCTGGTCGAGCGGGAACCCGGAGTTCGTGGTCACGACGACGTCGAACCGTCCGTCGACGGGCCGCATCGCGATCTGCCGCGCGAAGGACGCCGCCGCCGCGTGCATCGGCAGCAGATCACCGCCGAACGCCGCGACGATGTCCTTGTCCCGGTTCAGTACGACGTCCAGGGCGAACGTCACTCCGGTCGCCTCGGCGATGGCCCGGACGTCGTCGTGAACCGGGTTGCCCCTCGTGACGCCCCACGTCGCCCTCGAGTCACCGATCCTCGACGCGTCGTGCAGGACCAGGACCGTCTCCAAGCCGGCGAGGCCAGGCGCCACCAGCTTCGGGCCTCCGGAGAAGCCCGCGAAGAAGTGCGGCTCCACGAAGCCGGTGGTGATCCTGACGTCCGCCTCGGTCCACTCCCGGTTCAGCCACACCGGTACGCCGTTGCCGTGCGTGCCGCGCCAGACCAACTGGGACGAGTCCCGGCCGTCATGGTTCACGACCCGTACGGAGTCGACGACCTCGTCGCCGAACATCAGCCGGAGTTCGGCTTCGGTGTTTCCGCGATGGGTGCCGGTAGCAACCAGGACCACGATGTCGCTCGGAGCCACGATTCCGTCCAGCTCCTCGAGGATGGCAGGAATCATCAACTGCCGCGGCTGTGGCCGGGTCCCGTCGCAGGCGGAGATAGCCACCGACTGTCCGGGGCGAACCCGCTCACGTAACGGCAGTCCTGCCACGGGCTCCCGCAGCGCCGCCCGGACGGACCCCAACTGGCTGGGAGCCGCCAGGCTGTGCTCCGGCTCGACGACCGTCGTCACATCCGGATCTACTGCCAGTCGCAACCCGCTGTCGCCGAACGCCAGTCGCACATTTGTCATCAAGGCATCTCCCGATCAGTGGCTCTTTGGGCCCGCATCGGGAAGTAGACGGTGTAGGGCTCGTCGCGGATTTCGGCGAGTGGGACGAATCGGATGCCTGTGGACTGACCGACGGTTCGGTACGTCCCCGTCCGCCACCAACTGTGCTGCCGCTCCTGATCGGGTACGAGGAAACTCGCCGGCTCGTCCGCTTCGCCGAACAGGATCGGCTCTTGGCTCGTCAGACCGGCAAGGACCACCGGACCGTCGAGCACCGCGACCGTATCGGGTCGATCCGCCAGCCGCACCGTGCTCAGCCCTGACGGCACGGTCAGCCTGATGCGCTGCCTGCTCCAGACCTGTGCGGCGACGATCCAGCCGTCGTCCACAGTCACCGGCACCGACTCGCCGTCGATCTCGAGCATCGGCGCCCCGACTGCCCAGGACGGAACTCGAAGCCTGAGCTCGAACCTCGACGGCCGATCGCAACGAACGTCGACCACGTAGACGCGGTGGTTCGGCCGCCGCGGCGGTAGTGGCCTTGACAGCAGTTCCTGGATTCCGGCGGCCCCATGGAGGGTCTGTCGTTGCCCGAGGACGACCCCCTCTTCGGAGTCGGCTGCGATGGTGAGCTGCACACCTCCCCCGAACAGATCGGGCCAAGTCGTGACCGAGTTCAGGTACTGGGTGATCGAGATCCCGGCACCGTCGACGTACAGCGCGGCCTCGTCGATCGAGGCGTGGGCCTGGAGCAACGTTCCGTGGCAGCACCAGAAGTCCTCGGTCGGCCGGCCCCACTGCTTGCGGCTTCCGGCCGCCAACGGCAGGAAGTACGCCGGCATGCCGGTATCCGGATGCTGCTGCGCCCAGATGCCGTTGACCAGGTTGCGTTCCCAGTAGTCGGCGTAGCGGCGATCGCCGGTCCAGCCGAACATGACGGCGGCCAGTCTCATCATGTTGTAGACAAGGCAATGCTCCTGCACCGCATGGAGACGCGCGGACTGTTCGCCGGCCGGCTGCCAGACTTCGCCGCAGCTGCTGCCTCCCGTGCAGTACGTTCCACGCGCCTCCACCGCGCCGTCCCAGAAGGCTTCGACGATGTCACGCCAGCGCTGCACGCCTGTGACCTCCCACGCACGCGCGGCACCCAAGACCTCTGCGATCTGAGTGTTCGCATGCTTGTTGGTCAGCACATCGATGCCGGCGAGCAGCGGCTCGAAGAACCGCGGACGGTCGTACCGATCGACGAGATCGGCGGCGCGCTGGTCGCCGGTGAACGCGAGGAGGTCCGCCCAGACCTCGAGCATCCCACCAGTCTCCTGGTCGAGCACGTCGTCAAACTGCTCTCGCGACAGCTTCCCGCTCCAGTCGTGGAACCACCCGGCGAAGGCCGACACCACACTGAGAGCCTCTTCATTACCGGCGATCCGGTACTGATCGAGCAATCCCATCAGCGTCTTGTGGACGACGTACTGTGGAGCCCACACCGGCTTACCCGCAACCAGCCGTTCGAAGTACGTCGGTGGGATGGACGCGGCCCATCGCCCGCCGTTGGCGCGCTGGCACCCAGCCAGCTCAGCGACGATCGTGGACGCTCGAGCGGCGACCTCAGCGTCCTGGCGCCCGATCCGAGCCGCTGCGGACAGCCAATGCCCGAGAATGTGCCCGCGCAACTCGCAGGTGATCGACTCCCAGCCCCAGTGCCAGTTCTCCGGCCCGTCGTTGGCCGCCGCGCCAATCGTCGTGCCCCACGACCCGGAGTAGCTCCACAAGCCGGCCTGCGCACGGTACGGCCGCAGCAAGTTGCTGACGCTGAGACTCCGTAGGTAGCGCGAGTTGAGCTGCCATCGATCCTTGGCCGGGCCGTCCGTCAGCTTCGTCTGCCCACCCGCTCCGATGACCGTCCGCAGCGACCCCGCCTTGTCGGCAACAGAATCCGGCACTGTCCGACTCCTCGTCACGACGATAGATGGGATCTTTGGTTATCTTCGACGCCGTTCAGTATGGACCTTCCTCCGCGTCGAGCGCTACGATCCCCAAAATCATGGGATTAATACACCGCCCTCCCACCGCGAGCGGCTAAGCGCTTAACTCACGATTCGAACGAAAGAGGTCCTATGTCTGGACGAGAGAGAGCATCGAGCTCGGCACACGGAATAGGCCGCCGGGAGTTCATCAACGGAGCAGCAGGGCTCGCCGCGATGCTGGCCGGCGGGGGCGTCCTGAGCGGCTGCAGCGGTTCCGGTGGCTCGGGCAGTGGTGACGCAAGCGGCTCCGGCGTCGCCCCGAAGGTGACACCCGGCCCGAAGACGGCCGGCGTGCTGTACCCGCCGGACTACGTCGGCCCGATCGCGCGCGATCTGAAGCCGATCACCACCGAGAAGGTCAAGTTCTCGATCGTGGTACCGCAGGACCTCAAGGTCGGCGACTGGTCCACGAACGCCTTCACCAAGTGGCTGGAGCAACGCACCGGCATCCATATCGACTTCCGCCAGGTCGCCAGCGGCGACGACATGATGACCAAGGTCAACGCGATGATCGCGGCCGGCGACATCCCTGATGCGTTCCTCGCGGTGCCCTGGTCCCGTTCACAGCTGTACCTGTTCGGCCAGCAGGGGCTGTTCCCGGACCTGAGCGCCCACATCGACGGGTACGCAGTCAACCTCCAGCAGGCGATGAAGGACTACCCGGACAGCCGCAAGCTGATGCAAGCGCCGGACAAGAAGATCTACTCGTTCCCCTCCTACAACGACTGCTACCACTGCCGGGCCGGTCGCGGCCGGGCCTACCTCAACACCCAGTGGGTCGAAAAGGTCGGACTCGCGACCCCGAAGACCACCGACGAGTTCCGTGAACTGCTGACGGCGTTCAAGAAGGCCGACCTCGGCGGCAACGGCCGGACGATCCCGTTCGCCGGCTACAAGGACTCGCCGCTCGACACGTACTTCATGAACTCGTTCCTCTACAACCCCGGCGAACCGTGGCTGTTCGTCAAGGACGGCAAGGTCGATGTCACGTTCAACAAGGACGAGTGGCGCGAGGGCCTGAAGTTCATCCACGGCCTGTACGCCGACGGCCTGATCAACAAGGACGCGTTCACCGCCGACTCGGATCAAATGCGCAAGTACGGAACTACCCCGGGCCAGGCGATCGTCGGTGGCGCCCGGGTCTACTCGCTGGGCGAGTTTCTCGATGTTGCGAGCACCGATCCGAACGCGCGCTACCGGCAGTACACCGCTGTGCCGCCGCTCGAAGGGCCGAACGGCGTACGCCAGGCGACCTGGGACTACTTCGGTGCTCTCGGGGTCGGCACGCTGGTGATCACCAAGAAGTGCCAGCGGCCTGAACTGCTGGTGCAGTGGGCGGACTGTCAGATGGAACTCCAGGCCATCCTGCGCTCAAGCTTCGGACCGCAGGGACCGAACACCTGGCAGTGGGCCAAGGCGGGCGACCTGGGGCTGGAGGGCAAGCAGGCGATCTACCGGCAGAACTACGACTGGGCCAACACGACCGGACAGTTCTGGGATCAGTACGGCGTGCTGTACCGGTCGCGAGGCTACCGGAGCGGGGAACGGTACAACTCGAAGGGCAATGCCTTGGAGAAGGGCCTGCTCGACGACACGCAGAAGTACTACGAGCCGTACAAGCAGCCGCAGGAGATGCAGTTCCCGCCGGTCGCACTCGATCAGGACCAGGCCGCGCAGGAAGCCGAGCTGTCGACCAACCTCAACAGCGAGGTCAACCTGTCGTTCGCGAAGTTCGTCACCGGCCGGCTCGATCCGAACGACGACACCGCCTGGAACGATTACAAGGACCGAGTTACGAAGATCGGCCTGAAGTCCTACCTCGAGGTCCAGCAGGCCGGCTACGAGGCCTATCACGGATGAGCACCACCGAGATGAACCTGGCCCCCGACGACCGACGGCTTGGAACCGGTGCGCCGATTCAGGACACCCGGAGTGACAAGATCGCAGTGGCCTGCATCTACACCGCACTCGGCCTGTTCTGCCTGGCGATCCTCTATCCGATCGTCTACGTCGCCAGTGCTTCGGTGAGTAATACCAGCAAAGTGGCCGCGGGTGAGGTGTGGCTGTGGCCGGTCGGCTTCACGCTGGATGCGTACAAGGCGATCTTCGACTACAAGTCGATCGTCACCGGTTTCGGCAACTCGGTGTTCTATGCGGTGGCCGGTGCGCTGGTCGCCACGGTCCTCACGTTGCTCGCGGCGTACCCGTTGTCGCGAAAGGGGCTGCCGGGCAAGGGGCTGATCATGGCGGCGTTCGTGTTCACGATGATGTTCAGCGGCGGGCTGATCCCGACGTACCTGGTGGTGGATCAGCTGGGGCTGCTGAACACGCGGTGGGCGATGATCCTGCCGGCCGCGCTGGCGGTCTGGAACGTGATCATCACCCGGACCTACTTCATGGTGACGATCCCCGAGGAGCTGGTGGAGGCCGGCAAGGTCGACGGCTGCAGCGACTTCGGGTTCTTCTGGCGGATCGTGCTGCCGCTGAGCAAGCCGATCATCGCGGTGAATCTGCTGTTCTACGCGGTCGGGCAGTGGAACTCGTTCTTCAACGCGCTGATCTACCTCACCAACGAGCACCTGTTCCCGTTGCAGGTGATCCTGCGGCAGATCCTCATCCAGAGCAAGGTGGACCCTTCCCAGATGGCCGACACGAGCAAGCTGATGCACCTGAAGGAGTTGCAGGAGCAGCTGAAGTACTCGCTGATCGTGATCGGGATGATCCCGCCGTTGCTGGTCTACCCCTTCGTCCAGAAGCACTTCGTCAAGGGAGCCATGGTCGGCTCCCTGAAGGGGTGACGAGATGACTGGACCGACGGAAACCCGCGCTGACACCCAGCCCACGGCAAAACCGCCGGCCGCCCGCCAGTCGCCGGAGGCCCGCAGGAAAGGGCGCGTCGAGGCGGCGAAACCAGCTCTCGGTCTCGGGCTGCGGATCCGCCGCAACTGGCAGTTGTACGCGATGCTCGCGCTGCCGCTGATCTGGCTGGCGATCTTCGCGTACTGGCCGATGTACGGCGTGATCATCGCGTTCAAGGACTACAACGTGGTGTCCGGGATCTGGGGCAGCCCGTGGGTCGGGATGAAGTACTTCGAGCGGTTCGTGGAGTCGTACCAGTTCTGGCGGCTGATCAAGAACACCGTGTTCCTGCACGTCTACGAGCTGGTCGCGACGTTCCCGTTGCCGATCATCCTCGCGCTGTGCCTGAACACGGTCCGGAAGAAGTGGTTCAGTCGGTCGGCCCAGCTGATCACCTACGCGCCGCACTTCATCTCCACGGTCGTCGTGGTCGGTCTGGTCGTCGTACTCACCAACCCCAACACGGGCGTCGCGAACAAGGTCATCGGGCTGTTCGGCTTCGGTCCGGTCGACTTCCTGGGTGACGCCGGGCTGTTCCGGCACATCTATGTCTGGTCGGGGGCGTGGCAGACGATGGGGTTCGCCGCGATCATCTACCTGGCCGCCCTGACCAGTGTCCCGCCGGAGTTGCACGAGGCGGCGATCGTGGACGGGGCGTCGCGGTTGCGGCGGATGTGGCACATCGACCTGCCCGCGATCGTGCCGGTGGCCGTGATCCTGCTGATCCTGAACATCGGCTCGATCCTGTCGGTCGGGTTCGAGAAGGTGCTGCTGATGCAGAACAACCTGAACCTCGACACGGCCGAGGTGATCGACACCTATGTCTACAAGATCGGCCTGGCGTCGGCGGTACCCCAGTTCAGCTACGCCACCGCGATCGGGCTGTTCAGGTCGGTGATCGGGCTGGTGCTACTGGTGCTCGCGAACACGTTCGCCCGCCGCTTCGCCAAGTCAAGCCTCTGGTAGGCGATCGCGCCTCTGCTCTCCGTCGATCGATGTCCGCGAAGGGACCTCAGAATTGTCTCCGCATGCCTATGTCAATGATCTTTCGCCTGGTAACAACCGTGTCTCGCCTCGGGCGCTGTTGTCCTCGTCCGCGGCTCGCCTGAGCCTGGACGGCGACTGGCGCTTCCGGCTGGCGACCGGCCTGGACGACCTGACCCTCGACCTCGGGAGTCCCGAACTCGATGACTCCCGGTGGGACACGATCGCGGTACCGTCCTGCTGGCAGATGATCGGCCGGCCGGACGCCCCGCGCTACGGCGCTCCGGCATACACCAACATCAAGTTCCCGTTCCCCGTCGATCCGCCGTTCGTGCCTGACGAGAACCCGACCGGCGAATACCGGCGTACCTTCGAGCTTCCGGAAGAGTTCGTCGCCGACGGGCGCTGCCTGATCCGTTTCGAAGGGGTGGACTCCGCCTTCGCTCTGTGGTGCAACGGCGTCTGGATCGGTGACGGCAAAGGCAGTCGCCTGCCTACCGAGTTCGACCTGACTCACGTGGTTCGGCCCGGCATCAACCAGGTCGCGGTGCGGGTGCATCAGTGGAGCTCAGGAAGCTACCTGGAAGACCAGGACATGTGGTGGGTTTCCGGGATCTTCCGGTCCGTCACAATCCTGCACCGCCCGTCGGGCGGTATCGACGACGTGTTCGTCCACGCGGACTACGACCACGAACAAGGGCTCGGCCGGCTGCGGATCGACGCACCCGCGGGAACCACGCTGACCTGCCGAGAGCTCGGCCTGGACCGCGTCGACACAGCCGGGTCGTACGACGTCGCAGTGGATCCGTGGACGGCGGAAACACCCCGGCTCTACTCGATCACGGTCGCCAACGACGTCGAGGAGGTCCATCTCCGAGCCGGATTCCGCACGGTCGAGATCACCGACGGTCAACTGCTGGTCAACGGCGTCCCGATCCTCCTGCAAGGCGTCAACCGGCACGAGTGGCATCCACTCACCGGCCGCACCCTGTCCGAGGAAACCATGCGCCGCGACGTCGAGCTGATGAAGCAACACAACATCAACGCGGTCCGCACGTCTCACTACCCGCCGGATCCCCGGTTCCTCGACCTGTGCGACGAGTACGGCCTGTGGGTCATCGACGAGTGCGATGTGGAGACGCACGGATTCGTACTCAACGACTGGCGCAACAACCCGTCTGACGATCCGATCTGGCGCGATGCCTACCTCGACCGGATACAGCGCATGGTGGAGAGGGACAAGAACCACCCGAGCGTCGTGTTCTGGTCGCTGGGCAACGAAGCCGACACCGGTGCCAACCTGGCCGCGATGTCGGCCTGGGCACTTCGACGCGATCCCAGCCGCCTCATCCACTACGAAGGCAACCGCGAGTGCGACTACGTGGACGTCTACTCGAAGATGTACGACTCACTCGACTTCGTCGAACAGGTCGCACTTCGCACCGACCCGCCGACCAGCGATCCCAGCAACGACGCCCGTCGCCGATCACTTCCCTATCTGCTGTGCGAGTACGCCCATGCCATGGGCAACGGTCCTGGCGGCCTCGCGGAGTACCAGGAGCTGTTCGACACCCATCCGCGGCTCATCGGCGGATTCATCTGGGAATGGATCGACCACGGCGTCGTTCTCCGGCAGGACAGCGGGCCGAACGCCGGCCGGCTCTATTACGGGTACGGCGGCGACTTCGGCGAACAGGTCCATGACCGCAACTTCATCGCCGACGGGCTGGTGCTCCCCGATCGCACACCGTCTCCAGGGCTGACCGAGTACGCACAGGTGATCGCCCCCGTGCGGATCACCATCGATCCGGCCGCCGGCACGATCCAGGTGCGCAGCAGGCTCTCTTTCGCCGACACCGCGCACATCGGCTTCCGCTATGTGATCAGCGACGACGGGATCGAGGTGGCGATCGGCGACGTCGACGTACCCGTTCTCGCCGCCGGTGAGACCGCGACAGTCTCCCTTCCGGCTGCTGCCGTGTCCCCTCCTCGGCAGCGCTGCGAACGATGGATCCGGCTCGAAGCTGTTCTGGCCGGCAAGACCGACTGGGCACCCACAGGACACCGCCTGGCGTTCGGCGAAGCGCAACTCACGCAGATTTCGGTGCCGCAACGGCCTCGAACCGCCCTCCCTCCCCCACCTGTTCACCGCGATTCCTCACCGGCCGGCGGGCCTCTCACCATCGGCCCTGCGACGTTCGACGTACGCGGTCGTCTCGTCGCCCTGTTCGACCACCCGGTCACGCTGCTGCCGGCGCTGTGGCGCGCGACGATCGACAACGACAAGTACGCCGGCGGGCAGGCTGTCGAGACCGTCTGGGAGCCACTCGGTCTCCATCGGCTGCAGCACCGAATGGCTCATCTCGCGGTAGACGACGACCACGTCAGCGTGGTCGTGCGCAGCGGCGGCGCGATCACGGACCGGATGATCGACACCACCCTCGTCTGGACCGCGGTGGACGACGGCATCCAGTTGCAGACACGGTTCGACCTCGTCGGCCCTTGGCAAGGAACGATCCCGCGGATCGGACTCCAACTCGCCGTACCCGCAGCCTGGGACGAGATGACGTGGTTCGGGCTGGGTCCACAGGAGACGTACGCCGACACGCGGAGTGGAGCGTGGACGGGTCGGTTCACAGCGTCGATCGAGCAACTGCAGACGCCGTACACACGACCGCAGGAGAACGGCCAACGCAGTCTGGTACGCCGGCTCGAGCTGGCGAACGACTCCGAGCCGGTACTGCGGATCGACGCCGAGGCACCGATCTCGGTGACCTACCGTCCCTGGTCGACCGACCACCTGGAAGCTGCCCGCCATCCCGTGGATCTAGTTCCTGATCACAACAACAACTGGCTTCACCTGGACTGGGCCCAGCACGGCGTCGGATCAGCAGCCTGCGGGCCAGGCGTGCTCCCCGCCCACGCACTGACCGCCGATCAGGTGGTCGACGCCGGATTCACGGTGACGTTTCGCTCACCCCACGACCATTGACCGCCGGGCAGATGTACCGGCGAGGAAGGTGACCACGTGACTACGTCCACCTCGATCGACCAGCGGCTGACAGCGATCCGCCCTGCCGATCGGCAACTGCACTGGCAATCCCTGGAGTTCTACGCGTTCATCCACTTCGGGATGAACACCATGACCGATCGCGAATGGGGTCTCGGACACGAAGACCCACAACTGTTCGACCCCGACGAGCTCGACGCCGACCAATGGATGACTGCCCTGTCGAGCGCCGGGATGAAGGGCCTCATCCTCACCGCGAAACACCACGACGGCTTCTGCCTCTGGCCCAGCAAAGTGACCAGCCACTCGGTCGCCGCCTCCCCCTGGCGACACGGCCAGGGCGACGTCGTCGCCGAGGTCTCAGCAGCCGCTGCCAGGCACGGCCTGGCCTTCGGGATCTACCTCTCCCCGTGGGACCGGACGGAGACCAGCTACGGCAGCGGCACGCCATACGACGACTTCTTCGTCGCACAACTGGAAGAGCTGCTGACCGGGTACGGGCCCGTCTTCTCGGTCTGGTTCGACGGAGCCTGCGGCGAAGGCCCCAACGGCAAACGCCAGGTGTACGACTGGGACCGTTACCACGCAACCATCCGCAGGTTACAGCCCGGAGCTGTGATCAGCGTGTGCGGACCGGATGTCCGCTGGTGCGGCAACGAAGCGGGCCACACCCGGCCGAACGAATGGAGTGTCGTGCCGCGCGTTCTCCAGGACGCGGAGGGAATCGCGCAGCACTCCCAGCAGGCCGACGACCCAGAGTTCTCCCGTCGCGTCCGCAGCCAGGACGACGACCTCGGCAGCCGCGCAGCACTCGCCGGGCACGAGGACGATCTCGTCTGGTACCCCGCCGAGGTCAACACCTCCAACCGTCCCGGCTGGTTCTATCACCAGAAGGAGGACGACAAGCTCCGCAGCATCGACGACCTCCTCGACGTCTATCTCGGATCCGTCGGAGGCAACAGCACCTTCCTGCTCAACGTGCCACCGGACCGGCGCGGTCTCGTCGCGGACCCGGACCTGGCGGCCTTGCGCGAGTTGGGCCGGCGGATCAACGACCTCCGCTCCCGTGTCCTCGATGCGACGATCTCGTTCTCATCGGGCGAAGTCGCGGTCGCAGGCGATGCCTTCCTGGCATCGGCGAAACGCTGGGGCGCCGAGGAACCGGGTGATCCGAACCTCGGCCTCGCCAACGGGACCGGCTGGTGGCAGCCGTCCGACAGCGACCCCGAACCCCAGCTCACACTGACACTCGACAGTCCGCAGCAGATCGAGGCCGTCATCCTGAAAGAGGAGATCACCCTCGGTCAACGGCTCGAACACGTCATCATCCGCGGCCGCCGTCACGGTCGGGACGAGATCCTGGCCGAAACCCGCTGCGTCGGCTATCAGCGCATCCTCACCTTCCCGTCGACGACCGTCGACCAAGTCACGGTGGAGATCCGCGCGTCCCGTGGAACCCCGGCCATCGCCGCAGTCGGCCTCGTAGCAAAGACCTGACCCGGATTCTCAGGTCACTGCCAGCTTCTTCCCACACGTTTCCCACACTCGTCCGGCTTGATGGGTCACCGAGCCGATACGGACCGAGAGGTGAGTGCGGATGACTGGGGTTCCGCTGGCAGTGACCCGTGACGGGCGAGACATACCGCGGTCGACCGCCGTGGTCGACGTGGTGGTCCCGGTGTACAACGAGGAACGATCGCTACGGGGATGTCTGGAGGTGTTGTGCCGGCATCTGGCCGAGCACTTCCCCTTCGAGTGGTGCGTCACGGTGGTCGACAACGCCAGTACGGACGACACCTTGCGGGTGGCCTCCGACCTGGCCGACTCGATGGACAACGTGCGCGTGCTGCACCTTGACCGGAAGGGCCGAGGACTCGCTCTCCGTACGGCGTGGGGCTACAGCGATGCCGACGTCGTCGTGTACATGGACGTCGATCTGTCGACCGGACTGGACGCGTTGCTGCCCCTCGTCGCTCCGCTCGTCAACGGACACTCCGACCTCGCCATCGGCTCACGGCTCGCACCAGGTGCGAGGACGGTCCGCGGCACCAAGCGGGAGCTGGTCTCGCGGTGCTACAACGCCTTGATCCGCTGGACGCACGGCGCGCGGTTCTCCGACGCGCAATGCGGCTTCAAAGCCGCCCGTGCCGACGTGATCCGGCCGCTGCTGCCCCACATCCAGGACGACTCCTGGTTCTTCGACACCGAACTGCTCCTGCTGGCCGAGTACAACGGCCTGCGGGTCCACGAGGTCCCGGTGGACTGGGTGGAGGACGTCGACACCCGGGTCGATGTCCTGCGAACCGCCCTCGACGACATCGCCGGCCTGATTCGCGTCGCCCGCGCCAAGGTCAAGGGGGTGGCGCGTGTCCCGGGCCTGCCGCGGCGTTCCGATCCGCAGCCGTCCCACCCGGACGCGGTGCTGGCCGACCCCAAGGGCGGACTGCTCTGGCAACTGGTGTCGTTCGGTGTCATCGGAGCCTTGTCGACCGTGATCACGGTCCTGCTGTACGCCGTACTCCGGACGTGGTGGCCGCCCTTGATCGCCAACCTGGCCGCGCTGACGGTGACCACGCTGTGGAACACCGAGGCCAACCGCCGGTTCACCTGCCTGCACAAGACGGGAGCATCCGGCCGGCTGCATCTCCAGGGCCTGCTCGTGTTCGCTCTGTACTACGTGATCACGTCGGGCGCCCTCCTTGTTCTTCACCACTCGCACCCCGATCCGTCGCGTTGGCTCGAGGTGACGGTGCTCGTGGCATCGTCGGCGGCCGGAACCGTCGTACGGTTCGTGCTGCTGCGCTCCTGGGTCTTCCGCTCCACTCCGACCGCCGCCGAAGAGGTGTCATGACGACCGTCGCACCGGCCGCCGCCCAGAAAGCGCCGCAGAGCTTGCAGCAGAACTTGCGCCGGTGGGAGCCGTGGGCGCTGGTCATCATCTGTCTGCTCGCCGCCACCCTCTACCTGTGGGGTATCGGGAGTTCGTGGGGAAACACGTACTACGCGGCTGCCGTCAAGTCGATGTCGCGGAGTTTCGAGACCTTCTTCTTCGGCAGCCTGGACGCCGCCGGAGTGGTCACCGTGGACAAACCGCCGATGGCGCTGTGGGTCCAGGTGATCTCGGTCAAGATCTTCGGCTACAACCAGTTCGCGGTGATGTTCCCGCAGGTGGTCGCCGGCGTGGCGGCGATCGTCGTACTGCATCGCACCGTCCGGCGTTGGGCCGGTGAGCACGCGGCGCTGATCGCGGCCCTGGTCCTCGCGCTGACTCCGATCACCGTGATGATCAACCGCGACACGAACCCCGACACCCTGCTCGTGCTGCTGGTCGTCGCCGCGGCGTACGCGATGACCCGCGCGTTCGACGGTCCGCGGTCCGCGGCCTGGCTGGCGTTGGCTGCGTTCCTGGTCGGATGCGGCTTCCTGACCAAGATGCTGCAGGCGTGGATGGTACTGCCGGCCTTCGCCGCCGCGTACCTGATCGGCAGCCGAGCCTCGTGGAAGCGGAAGGTCGCCGATCTCTCGATCGCCGCCGGTGCGTTGCTCGTGAGTTCGTTCTGGTGGGTCGCCGCGACCGGGCTGTGGCCAGATCCCAAGCCGTACGTCGGCGGCAGTACCGACGGCTCGGCGTGGGATCTGGTGTTCGGCTACAACGGGTTCGGGCGGATCTTCGGCGGCAGCAACAACCCCGGCGGTTCGGGCGGCTTTCCCGGTGGATCCGTGCCCAGTGGTGAACCTGGTGGCGGTGGACCTGGTGGCGGCGGTGGACCTGGTGGCGGATTCGGTGGTCAGCCCGGTGCGCTGCGGATGTTCGGCGACCAACTGGCCGGTCAGATCAGCTGGCTGCTCCCGTTGTGCGGACTGGTGATGATCGCGATGCTCGTCACCGGCGTACGGCGTTGGCGCGCCCGCCGACCGCTCGACCGGAAACTGACCGCCGGGTGGGTGCTCTGGAGCGGCTGGCTGCTCGTCGTCGGCGGGACGCTGAGCTACGCCGAGGGCATCATGCATCCCTACTACACAACGATGATGGCCCCAGCGGTGGGCGCCCTGACCGGTGCCGGGCTCATGCAGCTGTGGCGCTGGTACCGCCGGCCGTCTGGCAGGTCGTGGCTGCTGCTGCCCCTCGCGGTAGCGACCACCGTTGCCTGGGCATTCGTTGTGGTCGCGCGCAATCTGGACTGGCACGGGTGGGCGGGATACCTCGCGCTCGGAATCGGCGTGGCGGGCGTCGCGGCGCTGTTGTTCCGGCGGCGCGAGGCGATCGGGAGAACTGGCCTCGCAGTGGGCCTGGCTGCGGTGCTGACTGTGCCGGCCGCCTGGTCGGTGATCGGCGCAGTGGACTCGGAAGGCGTGGTCGGCGGCACCAACCCGATGGCCGGACCGGGCGAGAGCATGTTCGGCCGTGGCTCCGGCGGCGGGCAGCTTCCCGGAGGGTTGGGCACCCTGCCGCCAACGGGCAGCGGCCAACCCGGACAACCCACCCAGCCCGGACAACCCAGCCAATCGGGACAGCCGGGGCAGTTCCGGCCAGGCGGGGCGGGTGGCCCGGATGCTGCGGGTGGCCCGGGTGCAGGCGGAGACGGATCGCTGACGGACGACCAGAGCAAGTTGCTGCAGTACGTGCAGGCCAACGCGGGCAGTCTCAAGATCCCGCTCGCGGTCGAAGGCGGCTCGATGGGCGCGGCGTCGTACATCATCAACTCCGAGCTGACCATCGTCGGCATGGGTGGCTTCGGCGGGATGGACGACGCGCCGTCGGTGAGCCAACTGGCGGAGTGGAAGAAGGCGGGTCAACTCGGCTTCGTCCAGCTCGGCGCCGGGATGGGCGGCTTCCAGCCACCGGCCGGCGTCGAGCTGCCCAGCGGTCTGTCCGGGGCGATGAACCGGATGAACGGGACCGGCAACCAGCGCGGCGAATGGGTGAAGCAGAACTGCAAGCTGGTCGACTCGGCGCGCTCCGGGCTGTCGGCACAGATCACCGAACAGCTGTACGACTGCCGCTGACCCCCTTCCCGCACAATTCCCAGGTTCCTCCCAGGGTTCTCCCAGGAACATCGGAAAGGCTCGGACGGTGGACGAGTCGGGCAACGCACGGGTTCTCGTCGTGGACGACGAACCGAACATCCTCGAACTGCTCACCGCGGCCCTGCGGATGAGCGGTTTCGAGGTGTACGGCGTCGACACCGGCGCCAAGGCCTTGCGTGCCGCGGACGAATACCGGCCGGACATCGTCGTACTGGACGTGATGCTGCCCGACACCGACGGATACGCCGTCGCCGCCGAACTGCGGGCCGGCGGCAACACCGTCCCGGTGATCTTCCTGACCGCCCGAGATTCGGTGAAGGACAGGATCGCCGGACTCACCGCCGGCGGCGACGACTACGTGACCAAACCGTTCAGCCTGGACGAGGTGATTCTCCGCATCCGCGCCATCCTGCGCCGGGTGCAACCGGCGCTGAGCACGGAATCCACGCTGCGCTACCACGACCTGGAACTCGACGAAGACACCCACGCCGTCCGCCGGGCCGGCCGGCTGGTGAACCTCTCGCCGACGGAGTTCAACCTGCTCCGCTACCTGCTCATCAACGCCGAGCGAGTGGTCAGCAAGATCCAGATCCTCGACCGGGTGTGGAACTACGAGTTCGCCGGCGATCCCCGCGTGGTCGAGTCGTACATCAGCTATCTGCGCCGCAAGATCGACTCGGAATCGCCGCCGCTGATCCACACCATCCGCGGCGTCGGGTACGTCCTGCGGCTACCTCCCGACGCCTGATGAACGTACTGCGCACTCTGCGCGGGCGGCTCGTCCTCGTGCTCGTCGGAGCGTCGCTGGTGGGCCTGGCGCTGATGGGATCGGCCAGCATCGGACTGCTGAACCGCTCCTTGATGGGCAAAGTGGACCAGCGACTCGCCGAGATGTCCCGCCCGTGGGCCGAAGGATGGCAACTGCCGCCCACTCCACCCGGCGACATCGGCCAGAACGTCGGCCTGCCGACCGATTTCCGCGTCCTGTTCTTCGACTCCTCCGGCCGGCAGACCGGAATCCTCGGCCAGACCGACCAGGAGGTCGGTGGCCCGCTCCTGGAGAATCCACCGCACAAGGCCTCGCTGGCGACGGTGCCGGACCGCGCCGGAGGCACGGCGTGGCGGGTCCGCACAGTCGTCCTTCCGAACGGCGACGTGATCGCGCTGTCCCTGTCCCTGGACAGCGTGTACTCGACGCTCAACCGATTGGTCGCGATCGAACTCGGCGCCGGCGCCCTGGTCCTCGCCGTCCTCGCCGTCGTGGCGACCGCAACCGTACGACTGAGCATGCGCCCGCTGACCCGGATCGAGGAGACGGCCGACGCGATCGCCGCCGGCCAACTCGAGCGCCGAGTTCCCGAACAGGACCCCTGCACCGAAACCGGACGGCTCGGCACCGCGCTGAACACCATGCTCACCCGACTGGTCGACGCGCTCCAGCAACGCGAACAGTCCGAGCAGCGGCTGCGCCGGTTCGTCGCCGACGCCTCACATGAGCTGCGCACCCCGCTCACCTCGATCCGCGGCTTCGCCGAGCTGTACCGACGCAGCGACAACCCTCGCACCGAAGACGTCCGGATGATGATGGGCCGGATCGAATCCGAGGCAGTCCGGATGGGTGGACTCGTCGAGGACTTGTTGCTGCTGGCCCAACTGGACCGCGAACGCACCGTCGACCTGACCGATGTCGACCTGGTCAAGCTGGCACAGGACGTCGTCCACGACGCCGGGGCCCGGGACCCGGGTCGGGAGATCGTCCTACGCGGCACGGACCACCCGCTGCGGGTAGTCGGCGACAGCCACCGGCTCCGGCAGGTACTGACGAACCTCGTCAACAACGCGCTCGTGCACAGCTTGCCCGACCATCCCATCATCGTGGAGGTCTCTCATGGCGTTGCCGACGGGCCGGCCCTGGCCGCCGTAGGCGCCGAGCTACCGACCGGCAGCCCCACGGCAGTTCTGTCGGTCTCCGACGACGGCCCAGGCATCCCCCGGGAACACGCTGCGCGGATCTTCGACCGGTTCTACCGGGTCGACGACGCGCGATCACGAGGCGGCACCGGTCTGGGGCTGGCGATCACCGCAGCCATCGCCGAAGCACACAACGGCCGCCTCGAACTCCACCGCAACAACCGTGGCGGCAGCACCTTCAAGTTCCTGCTGCCACTCAGCTGATCGCGTCCGTTGCCAGCAAGAGCCTTCGCTCCCGACTCGCGTTGAACAGGCAAGCTCACAGCTGGCTGGAGGAGATACATGCCGAAGACAGCTCCAGAACCGCGCAGAGACCAACCGCTCCGGCCCCTCCGCAGCCCACAAGGTCAACCAACCACCTCCTCGACCTCTGGGAGCCAAGGGCTGGTCTCCGACGGGACAGGCTCACCCACAACATCGCCCGGCCACCCAGCGAAGGCCTGATCCGCACAACGATCAAGTCCAGATCCAGCGAACGCGTCCTCAGCGTCCCCATCCAGGCCCATCACCACGCCCGCTGGTCAACGTCGTCACGTATCCCCACCGAACACGGCGTTGGAACGCCGATGCCGGCGCTCCTCGCCGAGGATCAGGGTCCCGCTCAGGGCTCCAACTCCCAGAGTGCGCTGATCGGCATGGCGCGTAGTTTGGGGCCGAAGGGGAGAGTGTGCTGGCCGGTGTGCAGGACCACGCCGGCGATGAAGTCGTCGCCGAGTCGGTCTTGGAGATGTCGTAGGCCGCGGAAGTCGTCGGAGCGTGGGGTGGATGATGCTTTGACCTCGATTCCTACCACCTGGCCGCGCCGATTCTCCAGGACGGCGTCGACCTCGACCTGATCGCGGGTGCGGTAGTGGTACAGGTCAACACGCGTCTCGTTCCAGCTCTGCTGCCTGGCGAGTTCCATCAACACGAAGCTTTCGAGCAGAGGCCCGAATGAGCTCCCCGGTCGCTTGAACTGAGCTGTATCGGCTCCCACCAGGTTCGCCGCGATCCCCGAATCGGTCATAGCGACCTTCGGGGTACCGGTGATCCTGGTGCTGAGGTTGCGCGACCAGGCAGGGATCAGCTTGATCAAGAAGATCTCCTGCAGCAGGCTCACGTACCGCGCGACTGTGTGATTCGCCAGCCCCGCCTTGCCGGCCAGCTCATTGATCACCAACTGCCCGCCGGAACGGGCCGCTATCAACCGGACCAGCTTCTCCATCTGGCCGACCTTCTCGATCTCGCCGACCTGGCTGACGTCGCGGGTGATCAGATTGCTGACATACGAGTCGAAGAATCGTTGCCGCCGGCGCGGTTGATCACGCGCGACCGCCTCTGGAAAGCCGCCTCGCACCACACGGTCGGCATAGTCGGCACGCTCGAGACTCGACGAGTGCCGAAGATCGGGCCCATGGGTGAAGATCGCGTCGATGAAACGATCGGGTCGTCCGTCGATCTCACCCTGCGCGAACGGCCACAGCTCAATCGTCTCCATCCTCCCCGGAAGTGCATCCGGCAACGTCCGCAGACCCAGGACCCGCGCCGACCCCGTCAGCAGAAACTGTCCGGGCACCCGCCGCTCGTCAACCCGCGCCTTGATCGACAGCAGAAGCTCCGGAAGCCGCTGGATCTCATCGATGATCATCGGCTTGACCCCGGCAACGAACTCCCGGGGGTCCTCGCGAGCCGCCTCACGAACATCCGTTTCATCGAAGGTGTACCACTCCGCGTCCACGGCCGCCCCGACCAGCCGCACGAGCGTGCTTTTGCCGCTCTGCCGGGCACCGTTCACCAGAACAACCCGGGTATCGGCCATCGCCTCGTCGACGAGCGCACGCGCATGCCGTGGCACCACATGGCCCAACGGGGACTCCGGCTCGATCAGGGGTTCCGATTCATCGCTCACCCTCCGAGTATGCCTCAGGCTGCAAATCTGCCGCCCATCGACCTGCAAATTTGCCAGCACTTGGCTGCAAGTCTGCCGATGAGCTGCCTGCAAATTTGCCGCCCAACCTACTGCAGATCTGCCGCTCGCGGCGCCCTGTCAACAAACAGTGTGGATCGCCGGGTTGCGAACGCCCTGCCGCGGCACCGTAGCGGGCCGGCCGACCCACCACGACGCAGCCGGAACTCGGGACAAGTCCGATTCCGGCGAGCCGACCGCACAGTCCGGCAAGGCCACGCATACCCTCTTTACGCACCTCAATCAGCGCGAGAGGATGGTTGCCGATGAGAACTAATGCGAACTGAGCAGTCGCGAGATCCCTTATTTATAGGAGCTTTCGATCATCATCGGCAACGATGATCGGTCTCCGGTGGAATTCAGCGGGTTCGGGGGTCGAGTCCCTGGCGGCGCACAAAAGCCCAGGTCACAGCGTGGCCTGGGTTTCTTCTTGCCCGCAACACACCTTTTATTCGACGCTTTCAACCACGCGTCTCCCTCGCCGACCGGATGTGCTCACCCCATCTGATCGTGACTGTGCGTCACATCACATCGACTCGCGACGCCGCCAGCCGCACCAAATCACCGCGGCGGCCAAACGTTGAACCACCAACCCACACCGGTTGGAGGCAAGACATGCCGAGGACACCGCTGCCCATCGGAACCTGGGGAGAGATCTCCACCAGGACGATGGAGCCCACCAAGACCAAGAAGAACGGCAAGCCCGTCAAGCATCTGGCCCACGCCAGGTTCCGCGATCACGACGGCAAGGTCCGCGCCGTCACCGCCACCGGCACCACCAAGACCGCCGCCCGAACCGCCCTGCTCACCAAACTCCAGAACCGCGCTAAGACCAACTACTCCGGCGACCTCAGCACGAACCACAAGATCAACCACCTCCTCGACCTGTGGGAGCGAAGGTTCGAAGAACTGGTCGCTGACGGGACACGCTCACCCACCTCTCTCGCTACCTATCGGCGCGCCCTCAAGAACCATGTCCGTCCTGCCATCGGCGAGCTCCACATCGGCGAAGCCACCACCCAGCGCCTCGACAACGTCCTCGCCGACATCAAGCACCATGCCGGCGCCCCCACTGCCAGAACCTGCCGTGCCGTCATCTCCGGTGCCATGAACCTCGCCGTCCGCTATGGCGCCATGACCACGAACCCAGCCAGGGAAGTCGACACCATCGAAGCCAAACCCAAGAGACCGCCCCGAGCACTCACGGCCGACGAAGTCACTCTCCTGAAGAGGAGTCTGGTCGCCGACGAACACGCCGTCGAAGCGGATCTACCTGACCTGGTCACATTCATGCTCGCCACCGGCGTCCGGATCGGCGAAGCACTCGCCGTCCTCTGGAACCAAGTCGACCTCGACGCCGGCACCGTCGAAAATCACCCACGCCATCGACCGGCTCCCCGGCGAAGGCCTGATCCGCAAGACCACCAAATCCAGAACCGGCGAACGCGCCCTCACCCTCCCCAGCTGGGCCTTCGCCATGCTCCGCGGTCGCCACACCGCCGATACCCGTCCCGACGCGCCCGTCTTCCCCGATACGACAGGCGGCTACCGCGATCCCTCCAACACACGCCGCGCCCTCCGCACCGCACTCTCCCCAGTCGGCAGCACCGCCCGCCGCGAACTCGGCCAAACCCTCCGCACCCTCCGCCGCCAGACCCACCTCAGCCGCAAGCAAGTCGCACAGACCCTCGGCTGGCCCCAAACCAGACTCGAACTCCTCGAAGCCGGCCGCCTCAAGCCCAACCCCCGGCTCATCTCCACCCTCACCAAGACCTACGGCATCGACCTCGACGGCCGCCCCGACCTACTCACCCAACTCACCGACGCCACCCAACCCGCCGAATCCGACAAGCTCGCCTGGATCCACACCCACGTACTCCGCAAAACCACCGCCACCGTCCTCGACCAAGCCGGCCACACCGCCCGCCAAATCGCCGACCAACTCGGCCAAGCCAAAGTCTCCATCACCCAGACATCTACCTACACCGCCAACCCGCCAACCCCGCCGCCCAAGCCCTCGAACACGCCTTCGACGACCCCAACCTCATCTGACGAGACAGCATTCGCCGAACGTCGCGCACATCCGAGGGCAGGACTGGGACCGTCGGCCAGACGAATAGAGGCCAAGCCTGGCGGAGACGGAGGATTCGTCCGACGCCGCGAGATCGATCGCTGTCTGGCGCGCTCTGTCCCTACCGGAGCCTACGGCAGAAGCAATCAGCTGCCCCTGGACCGGAACGCTCGCAACCTGTTGTAGCTAAGGCAGGATCAGCTCCGCCAGGTCCCCGCGTCTGGATTCCAGATCAGGTCGTTGACCTCCGCGCGGAGCGGTTCATCTGCGAACCGCAGAACCCCGTCGAGGACGTCGACGAACTGCTCGGGCAGGTGATCCGCACCGATCCGGCGCCGCCAGGCCGCCCACTTGGCCTGAGCGAACTCGGGGTATCCGTCGAGAACGTCCGAAAGCGGTGCGAGGGTCGCGCCGCGAGCCTTGGCGACTTCGAGGATCGCGCGCTGGAGGTCCGAACCGGCGACAGGATGCCGTCGCGCGAGCGTCCAGATGTCCCCGAAGTCGCGCCACCGGGTATTGGCAATGCCTCGCTGGACAGCCGTCACGATCTTCTCGGCATGAACCATATGCATCGGATAGCCGGACAACCGGATCGGCTCGCCGCCACGCAACCGCGGGACCGCGACCGTTGCCGGCGCAGGCCAGATCGGGTCCCCGACATTCACATCGACATGAAAGGTCAACCGCGCACTGGCCACCCGAGCATCGACATGCACCCGTACGCCGGAGTACTGCTCCTCATCCCGGATGACGCCCGCAGTAGCAGTCTCGGGAAAGAACTCGATGCCATCGTCATCGGCGACCGGAACACGAAGGACACTCCGAACGAGATCGAGCACCGCCTCAGTGGAGTTGACAACCTTGACACCGGCAAGATCGACGTCCTTCGTCGGACGACGCGTATCGAACGCGGCCAGCAACACGCCACCCTTGAGCACGAAGCTGTCGCGTAGATCGCTGGCAGCCAGCCGGGCGAGGAACCCTTCAAGGACATACAGCTGAAGCAGCTCCTGGGTGGTCCGCCCTGTCCGCTGCGCCTGAATCTTGAGGTCGAGGTAGGCGTCCCCGGCGGGCGTTCCCCGAGAGATTGGGCTCAAAGAAGTATCTCCAGTGTCTGACGCAACGGCGTGATCGTACGCGGAAACGCCTTCGCAACCCGCAGCAGCTCCGACGGCTGACCTCCCCGCCGCAGCCAACGCTTCAACGCCTCGTTCGCCAGATCGGCACCGTCAAGATGCCGCATCCGAAAGGCATCAACGATGCTCCGCTCAGCGGAGTAGATCCCGATACTACGGCCACCTCCGATGTCCAGCAGTTCCCGCCCGATCGAGAACGTGGCCGGATCGAAGCTTCGCCATCGAACCGGAGCCATCGTCTCTGGCGTCCACGATCCACGGGGAACCGCAATGTCCAGCTCAGCCGGGATATCGTCGATCAGGTCATGCTTGGCCAAGGCCGAGCGCAAGCAGATCGTGGCCTGCGGCGACTTGGAGGCGATCTCAATCAGGCCGTCGTCGCCGAGCCACTCGCTCTTTCGGTACAGACCACGCGAGACAGGCGTGATCCGACCGTCCGCGAGCAGCCTGCGAAGCTGACGCTCGCTGATCTGCTCCAACGCCTCGGAATAGCGGAACGTGTCAGGCAACTCAGCCAGCAGCTCATCGATCGTCGGCATCACAGCAACACCTCCCACGCAGGAAAAACTATACACCAACACCCCTAGTGTGGAGGAATCCCGACCGAAGTCCCCGGTTCTCTCTCCAACGGAGGCGGCCGCCGATCTAGGAAGAACTGCTACCGGTTCGAACGCCCGAGCCGCCGCTGAGCCAGCTCAAACTCGCGGGCGTGCTCAGGCGTGAACCCACGAAGATCGTCCAAGCCGCCATCGCGGTGCATGTGGCAGAGAGTCCCACATCTGCAACATCGCTTCTGAATGAGGCGCGCCGAATTGTCGGCGGTCTGATCCAGAATGCCGTCTACTGGATCTGGCCTCACAGAGAGCGACGAGCATGACCACAGCGGTACAGGCACCTTCGTGGTTGCCTGATGTGCGCATCACCCTGGCGCAGCTTGCCTCCGGGATCCTCGAGTACGCCGAGGGCTTCACCGGCGGCACGCCCTTTCGGCTCCCCTATCCGGCGAACCTCCAGCTGGCCTTGGATCGGCTGACCCTGCTGGCCTGGCATCAGGGTGTGCCGCCACCGGGCAGCGTCGTCGAGCTGCTGCAACTCGCACACACGCCGTTCGCGGAGTGGTCGCTAGTTCTGACAGATGCCGACGTAGACCCGGAGGAAAGCCTTCTCGCGTATGGCCGCCCGACGGTGACCTGCGAAGAGCTGGGGAAGCTGCGCGGCGACGTCGAGGCCGAGCTCCGTGAGAACGCGCTGATGCACGGGGTGCTGGACAAGTCGCAAGCACACGACGCACCGGATTCCTACGTGGCATTCCGGAAGCTGCTTATCAGCAAGCCTGCGATCACGGCGTTCGACCTCGACGCCAACCTGGCCGATCCGCACCTTGCTCTCTTGGCAGAAGAAGTACGGCAGGCATACGCCGATGCGCCGCCGGAAGCGATCGCCGACGGCATCGTCCGCACCTGCCAGGGCTGCCACGGGCTTCGCCTGCCACTCGACGATGACCGCACCTGGGCGTGCGTGGACGATTCATGTCCTGATCCGAGTACGGCCGGCCCGAACCATCGTGCGGCCGACGGCGTCCAATGGCTGCGCCGGGAGCTTCGGACTTTCATCGCCGGCCCTGGCCGTGCCGAGCTACGGATCGCTGAAGCCGTGTCCGAACTGGGCGTCATGGCACGCCTCTGGCCCGACTTCGACGCCTATGATTTGTCGGCCTTCGACCAGAAGCCCTGGGTCGCCGACATCAAGGCCTGGCGGAGCCCGACGCGGCTGGCTCGCCGCCTGCGGCAGGGCCTCTTCGCCGTACCCGACGACGCGGATCGGGCGTTCATCGTGATAGCGCGCGAGCAGGTACGAGCTCATCCCCGATACCTCGATCGGTTGCAGAGAGCCTGCCCGGCCGTCGGTCCCGGTCAACGAATCGTCGCCGTCTCTGAGGACCAGTTCATCAATGCGGTCAGCCGGCGTGCGGAGGCGGGGCGATGAGACATATCCGAGCCGCACGCACCTGGTTCCACCGTGAGCTCGAAGGTCATTACTGTCCGACTCCGGATCAGCCGTCGGTGACCGAGCTGATGCATACCGAGCTGTGCCTGTACCTTTTGAACTCGGTTGCCAACGGTCAAGCAGCCGAGGGTGTGCCAGCGCTCCTCGACGGTTATCGAGCTGTCTGGGACGCCGTGGACACCGTTCCCGCCGATGCCGACGTACGGCTGGCAAACGCCAGGGCCATTCTGTGGCGGACCCAACGACCATACGGCTGGGAAGCGACCCTCCGCGGGTACCTCACGGCGCCGGAGGAAGTACGCGGGTACTCCCTCGACGAGGAGGGTCGACCAGTCGATCGGTCATGCCGAGTAGCTGTGGATCGGTGGCAATTGTACGAACGGCTCCTCACCGAATCCTTGGCCTTCGAGTCGACCGCAGTGAAGTTCGCTGAGGCAGGCGACTATCGGATTAGCTCCACAGCGCGGGGAATCGGGATCTCTATCCCTGACGATCTGCCCGACGCACCAAGCCCAGCACACCACGACCTGTCCGTACGCCGCAGAGAAGTCGTGGAAGTTCCTTGGCAAGACCTGGTTGAGACCGCGAGCGGCATGGACGAAGAAGACCGGCGAGCCGGCCGACCGAACAGCCATTGGGCCGCGAGGCTGGACGATGTCACGTTGCAGGTGCGGATGTCCGACGACACCTTCAGCGACAAGGTCGGCGTACTGCGCATCGATCGAATCCTGCATCTCGTCGGCCTGGTCAGCGTCGGCAAAAGCACGCTGGTGATGGTTCTGGCTGTCTGGGCGGCGCAGCACGACCGCCGCGTGACGATTGTCGTCGGTGACAATTCGGCCGCCATGCGGATGGCGCACGACCTCTCCGGGTACGGCGCGGTGAAGGCTGCGCCCGTCATGGGGCAGAACCGGACACGCCACACCGAGCGCCTGCACAGGCTGCAGCCGCCACCACCTGGGCGTTTGATTCCGATCGATGCCTTCGGCTTCGATCTGGTCAGCACGGCCTGTGCATTGGATGCAGTCCGCGGCGGCCCACAGCCGCTCGCGGTCCGGGAGGCACCGTGCCAGCAGCTCATCGAAACAGATCCCGAGGCCCCGGTGGACGGCTGGCGAGACAAGCCGCGACGCACGTGCCCGCTCTGGTACGGCTGCCAACGGCACGAGGCCTCCAGGCAACTCGTGGAGGCGAACGTCTGGATCGCGACGCCTTGGAGCCTCGTTCACACCCCGGTTCCGGGGCCGCTGGCCGACGACAGCATGCGGTATCTGGAGGCCGCATGGCGACGGAGTGATCTCGTCCTGGTCGACGAAGCGGACCAGGTACAGGCGAACCTCGACGAGATGTTCGCCGGCGCCCAGGTTCTGCTCGGCCCCACCGACGAGGCCTGGATCGACGAACTCAATGAACGAGTCAGCGAGAGGCTGCGGGCATCGGGCCGCGCACAGGTCCGTTCGCATCAGGTCCGTCGCTTCACACTCGCGCTCGGCCATGCCCGCACGGCGGCCGACGTCATCTATCAGCTGCTCCAACGCGACCGTGGGCGGGCAGGCAAACCGGTCCTGCGCTGGATGGACCCCGATTACTTCACAGCTTGGGGACTGTTCGACGACCTCGCCCAGGACTGGGCCGGGTACGGGCGGCCCAGCGGGGGCAAACCCAAACCGGGCTGGGACAGCGACCCGCTCTACGTACACCTCCGGGAACAATTCGACCTGTTCATCGACAACCCGTCCGGCGCATCCGGAGATGTCGCGAGCGGGCTGACCCAACTGGCAGAGGCAGCACTGTCGATCACCGAGGAGGATGTCCGGGAGCAGGCAGTCCGGCAATGGCTGACCAATCTGAGCGACCAGGAACTGGTCGCCGGCCGGAAGATCTCGCCCTCCACCTTCGACTGGACAGTCTGGCGACTCGAGCTCGCGATCGCGGTGGCGGTCGTCGCGGATCGGCTCAACCTGATGCTCGCGATCTGGCCACAGGTGGCCGGCGAGCTCGACATGTACGACGCGCTGCCGACAGAGGCACGGCGCCCGCCCAGCGATCTCGCCGTTGCCGTCCCCGAGTCGCCGATGGGCAACGTGCTCGGATTCCAGTACATCGAGGACGAAACGAGGTCACGTGACGGAGAGCTCGGCGAGTTCCGGTTCTTCCGGTACGCCGGTGTCGGCCGCGCCCTGCTGACGGGGCTGCCGGATCTATTTCCCGCCGATGGCTCCGGGCCGCAGGTGTTGTTGCTGTCCGGAACAAGCTGGGCCGGGACGTCGCCGCGATACCACATCGACGTACCAGTCGGAGCAATCCTCAGCCCACCACCCGACAAGCTCACCGCGATCTCCAAGACAACCTTCGACCTCGACATCCAGCACACCGGCGAACGAACGACTCCGATCTGGGTCTCCGGTCGCTACGGAGCTGCCCGTACCGCAGCGCTGCGGGACATGGTGAAGGCCTTGACCAGGCCCGGTCCGGGATCGGGCAGACCCAACCGGCTCGAACGCGAACGGGACATCTTGCCGGACGGACGCCGTAAGCTCCTCCTCCTCGTCGGCAGCTATCACGAGGCACGCTACGTCTATGACGAGTTGCTGCGGCAGAAGTCTTCGTGGCAAGGCCAGGTGCGCTGCCTGATCCCGGACGACGAGCTCGAGACCGGCTGGGACGACGGTCAGCTTCTCCGCCGAGGCGATGTCGCCGACTTCGGCACAGACTCCGGCTGGTTGCTGATCGCACCGATCCTGGCAGTGGAGCGCGGGCACAACATCCTCAACACGGATGGTGTCGCAGCGATCGGCGCGGCCTTCTTCCTCGTTCGTCCACATCCGCGCCCCAAAGACCTCGCATACGTCACCCAACGCATCAACCAATACGCCATCGAGCAGCTTCGCCCACACCTGGTCGATGATGAATGGCCCGAGTACGAACGTCTGTCGCGCGCGGGGCAGCAGCGGCGACGAGCCGCTCAGCGCCAGTGGCGTCGGCTGCTGCACGCCCTGGTCGCCTACAGCCAGCTGAGCAATGACGAGCGCGACCGGGTCGCGTGGACCCAGCTCGTGACGATCTGGCAGGTCGTCGGTCGACTCCTGCGCGGCGGGCAGGCGGCAAGGATCTACTTCTGCGACGCGGCTTTCGCGCCGAACACAGCCCTTCGCAACGACGATCTCGATGACGCGAGCACCAGTCTGCTGCACGGCATGCGCGGTGTTCTCGCCCCCTACTTCGACGACACCAGCACCGACACCGACCGACACCTCGTCCAGGCGCTCTACGAACCGCTGTACCAGGCGTTGACCACCATGGGAGATCGCTGACATGGCCCCCAAGTACGACGAACTCGCTGTCACCGTGATGCGTCTGAACTCGGACGCACCAATCGAGCGCGGGTACCACCTCATGCACTTCCCCGGACGGTGGAAAGACCCGCTGCGACGGTTGGCAGCGACCAGGCGTGGCGGTGACTTCGTCACCATCCCGATCCGGGAACTCAACGCCGCGATCACCGCCCTCGTTCCGGACTGCGTCGTGACACTGGAGTACGCCGGTCGCGGCGACGACGACCAAGAATGGTTGCTCGCCCATCGCGACGTCAATCCTGCGGCCATCTTCAACATCGTCGCCGCATGGGTACGGTCGCAGAAGGCGGCTCCGGACCAGATCGCACAGACGCTGTCCCAACTCCGCGCTTCCGACCTCGTCTGGTCGACGGTCGAAATCAACCTGGCTGCTCCGGACGAGATCAGACGCGCGATGCGGCTACTACCGATGGACATCGCAGCCGCGCTTTCCCGACCCGAGGCCCACTGCGAATACAACAATCTGCGCTTTCTGCGCTGTCCGACCGACACCGGTGCAGAGCTGATCTCTTGGCCACCGGAACGGATCGAAGACCAGACACCGTTCTCCGTCATGATCGGAATCACCGCCCAAACGCTGCCAACCAGCGGCGAGGTGCTTATCTATACCTCGTACGGCGTCCGGCGTTGGGTACCTGTGCGCCCGATGCTCTCCCTGTCCAACGCTCACTCCGTCTACATCGCCCCCACAGTCCCGTACTTGAGTGATGCCGGGAACTCGCGGCACTTCGGAATCGTCAAGATCCGGGCATCCAGGATCAAGGGCGACGACGGCGAAATGACGTACCCCCCGCGGTGGGACGACAACCTCGCGGAGGTGCTCCGTCAGCTCGGCTGCCTGGACCGGCTGCCTGATCCACAGCAGCTGATCGACAAGCCCTTGGACTATCTTCAGCGCACCGGTGATGCAGCGGCGCTTGTATTCCGGACGGGCATGCTGGGCTCAGAGCGGGTCAGCCCCGGTTTGTCCCTGACGGATCGCGAACCTCTGGTGGAGTGGGTCGCATCCGAGCTGAAGCCCCACCTGGAGTTGGTCGCGCCTCTTCCGCGGGAGAAGACCGTGGTCTACAAGGGCCTGAGCGGAATCAGCGACGGTGCAATCTCACCGGAGTACCTTGGCAAGGTCGTTGGTCCCCGGCTGACCATCGAGCTGCTCACCGACTTGGACAACGCCACCAGCTACGCGCTCGAACGGCTGTCTACCAGACTCGGGGTGCCTCTGCCTGAGGCCAAGGACCTCGGCGAAACCGAAACGCTGATCGAACTCGGACCGGTGACCGTCGGACTTCGAAAGTTGAGCCGGCCAACGATTGTCGCGGACCTCGACCGGTCCAGGACCCAAAACAAGCAGTCTGCGATCGAGCAGCGCGTCGACCATATCGCAGGCGCCCTCGGCGACGTCGCACATCCGACGGTTACCCTCGTCGAGATCGCGCCGGCCGAGGCATACAAGAACGCGAAGCGTGGCAGCGATCCGAAGTGGGCCATCCGGCACGGGTTGGTCCGGACAGGTCGGCTCAGCCAGTTCGTCAATCCAGTAACAACGCCCAAGAAGCCTGGCCGTATGCGCCCGGACGGCACCACGTCGGACGCGAATCGAGAGCGTTTCGCCGCAGCAGTCGACGAACTGTTCCGTCACCTCGGCATCCGGCCGGCCCCACTGCCGGCTCCGCTATCCGGAACCCTCGCGCGGCAGCCCGCACTGCTCGCCGTGTGGATGATCAGGAAGAACAAGACCCGCCTCTGGGGCTTGGCCCGGCAGGTCCCAGTGGCAGTCCTTGTCGACCCGACTGGCCAGCACATCCAGGTTACGGCGCCAGGGATCGGCTGGCAGCCGTTGCACGAAGGGCTCGTCGAGATCGGCAAACGCTACATCAACGAGATGCTGCAATGCGGACCCGAAGACGTGGTGCGGTTCGTCAAGGAGACCATCGGCGAGGCAACTGCGGCGTACCCGGACACCTTGCTCCTGACCCATGCGCAGAACCTGCGGAGTGTGTGGGACCAACTCGGCAACAACCGTATCCGCCTCGACACCATCGCGTTCGGCGCCGCCGAAGTGATGCCGATCAGCAAGTTCCCGGGTCTGCGGCATGTGCGTGTCCGCGGCTCGGACGGCGGTGAAACACCAGAGTGCTACGGCGTCAACGAAGACGGCAGCGGTCAGCCGAAGGGGCTGTGGCGCTTCCTAAGGTCGCGAACCTTCGGCAGCACCAGCGGCAAGCCCAGTACCCATTCGGGCGCGCTCATGGGAGTGTCGAAGCTCATCCCGATGGAGTACAAGGACAAGCAAACCGCCCCGAGGCCGAAGGCTCAGGTGTGGAACCCACAGTTCGTCGAACTGTTCGTCGCCGGCTTGCAGGACGGCGACCAGGCCGAGCACTGGGCCGCACTTGCCCACGACCTACGCGACGCCGCGCCGTACGTCCGCGACACCACCGCCCTCCCTTGGCCACTACATCTCGCCAACAAGATCGAGGAATACCTCCTACCAAACCGAATCACCGTTGTCGGCGAGACCGCCGGGCCGGAGACGGACGAGGAAGGAGCCAGCTGACCTCGTGTGGTCGCTTCGCCATCGTGACGCACGAGGTCGAACCCCAGCGAATCTTTCTGCTCGGCCCGTGACAGCTGGCCGGCGGGGATCAGCGCGAGCAGCGCAACCGCTCGTCGGCTGCGTAGCCAGAGCGGCACGCCACCGAGTCCCGCGAGCACGAAGAGCGCGACTCCGACGGCCACCTTGTGCGATGACGGCGCATTTCGCACCAGCACATCGCCGAAGTACTCGCTCGCCCAGCCCAGCTACCGGGCCCAGGATGACGACTAGGGCAGCAGCAACCGCGTGGCGACCCTGATGTTTCGCGAATAACAGAGTCCCTCTGACCACAGCTTCCCTGGTCAGGGGGCCTCTGCCAGGAGCGGGGCAGGGATTGAATCTGCGACTCCGGACCCCTGCAACGTGGCAGTGATTTCCCTCCGATCGGACCGTTGTGTCACCTGGTCACAAGGCAGCTTGATCACCACTCCGGATCGCTAATCCTGAGCTGAGATTTCTATTCTGACCGTAATCTTGACGGTGGATTCCACATCATCTGCGGTGGCGCGGTTGGCCGCGTTCCCACCAATCGATCGCCTCGCCGTCCTCAGCCATGCGCTGGATGATATGAGCGGTGAGTTCAGCCTGGCTGCCGGTGGTCTGGCAGAACGTCCACAGTTGCCGCGCGGCACGCTGATACTGGAAGATCACTTCGTCGGCTTCGAAGACGTCCAGTTCACCGTCGCGGTGCCGATCGATCGCCGCAGCGACTCGCTGAACCAGAGCCGCCAGTTGAACCTCGTGATACGTAGCGACCTGCTGACGCGCAGCCTGACGCTCAGCCTTCGTGCTCACGGGCCCAACGTTACCCTTCATCCTTCATCCGGCGGTGGGGTACAGGATGGGTGGCTGTGCGTTTGTGATCGCTGGTTTAGATGTGTCGGGGCAAAGAGAAGGCTCGGTTTAGTCCTGGGACCGCGTTGTCTACTTGGGGTTTCTGGTGTCCCGCTCTGGCTTGTGGGCGGGCAGAGACTGTCGTTCGGGTGCTGTCGCCTGGATCCGGACACGGCTGCCTGTGGCGGTGATCATGACGGGGATGTGCAGCACGCGGTCTCGGAAGCTCTGCGGGGCTGGTTCGGGATCTCCCGGGTTGTCGGCGAATCCGAGAAGTCTGGTCAACCCGCCGGTGGTCGAGCGCGACCTCGGCACCAGGAACGTGATCAGCTATTTCTCGACCGACGTCGAGCAACTGTTCGCGGGAACGGTCGTCGATCCACGTCGGCAGCGGTTTCATGAGCGGCACGGGGCCTGGCACATCGGCGAGGGCTGATGTGATGCTTTGCGCCTGACGCGGCACCCTATGCCGAGGGGCGTCATCAGGCCCGGTCGAATCGCAGCCGCTTGTACCCGGGCCTGCGCCGCTGGAGCGAGGCCGCCAGCAGCGGGACGAGCGGGTCGTGGTAGTCGTGCACCTCGGCGACGGTCTTGCCTGGTGCGGGGCGGACGACTCGTCCGGCGCACTGGACCAGGAGCCCGTCGAAGGAGATCGGCGCCGCGAGGAACAGGGTGTCCAGGGCCGGTGCGTCGAACCCTTCGCCGACGAACGGTGTGGTACCCAGGACCAGGACGCCGTCCCCAGCCCTGGCGTCGGTGAGTCGTTCGACGACGGCGCGTCGCTCCTTGGCCGGCATGCCTCCCTGGAGCACAAGTGGTTCGTGGCCGCGACTGGCCAGGAGCGAGGTCATCGTTTCAAGGTGGGCGACCCGGCGGGTCAGGATCAGGCAGTTACGCCCCCGGGTGAGAGCGGCGTGGACGTCGCCGAGGATCTGCTCGTTGCGGTCTTTGTCGGCGGTGAGCGCCCGGTGGGCCTCGGCGATCGGTGACGGGGCGTCCTGATCGATATCTGCTGCGGTGAATGTGGTCTCGTGCATATGCAGCACTCGTGCCGGTCCGTCGCTGGTGTCGGCTGCTTCGGCCAGCGTCCCGGGTATCGCGTCGGTCATCGTGTGCCGGACCGGGCCGAGCTGCCAGCGCAGGAGCTCGCCAAGGCCGTCGCGGCGCTCGGGGGTGGCGGTGAGGCCGAGCCAGTACCGGGCGGTGATTTTCTTGACCGAGTGGTCATAGGCGGCTGCGGCGATGTGGTGTGCTTCGTCGACGATGACCTGCCCGTATCCGGCGGTCAGGTTCGCGACGTCGTCGTGTCTGGCCAGGGTGGGCAGCATGGCGACGTCGACGATCCCTGTCAGTTTGCTCCGCCCGCCGCCGACCTGTCCCGGTTTGACGCCGAGGAACTCGGTCAGTCGGGCGCGCCACTGGTCGGCGAGGGCCTTGCGGTCGACCAGGATCATTGTGGACACCGCTCGTTCGGCGATGATTGCGCACGCCATGACGGTCTTGCCCGATCCTGGCGGGGCGACGAGGACGCCGTCGTCGTGCGCGAGCAGCTCACCGACCGCCGCGGCCTGCCGGTCGGCGAGCTCGCCGATAAGCGCGACGTCGATCTCCATGCCGGCGGTCCGGTTGTCGGTGACGTCGAGGCGTGCGCCGCTGCGCTCGATGATGCCGGTGACCAGGTGCCGCAGTCCGCGAGGCAGGACTAGCTTCTCGTCCAGGGTCAGGTCGTAGCCGGTGACGAAACGAGGGGTGTCCCAGGTGGACTTGCGCAGTCGTTGCAACTCGTAGAACTTCGGGTTGGCCATCGATGCGGCGTGCTTGAAAGTCGCCAGAGCAGCAGGCGGAAGGTCGGTCGCGTCCAGGACGAGGCCGGCAGCGAGTTCGGCGCGCACAACCGGTGGCATGGGTGGGTGCACCTTGGTGGACTCGGCGCGCACGAGGGTCGTGACGTCGTTGCCGACGGATGCGCGCGACGACTTGCGGGCGAGCCGGGCGGCGTCACCGGGCGTTAGCCGGTCCAGCGTCGAGAGGAAGGCCCACTGGTCCTCGTAGGGCTCCAGGGTAGCCGGGTCGAGGAAGAGCGTGAGCCCGTCCTTGCGGCGGTTACCGTGGAGCGGTGCGGCGATCTGGTTGCCCGGCCCGGAGCCGGGCAGTACGTCCTGGCTCGGGAAGAGACGGTCGTAGGAGCCGAGGCTCATGGCGCCACGCTGGAGGATGGCCTCGTGGATCAGCGCGGTCCCGACCGCTCGTGCCATCTGCGCCGGGATCGCCTCGGTGAAGAAGATCCACACGTGCGCCCCGGCGCCGGACTGGGAGATCTCCAGCGCAGCAGGGACACCTGCAGTTCGCGCGGCCTTGACGTACGCCAGGGCGTCGAGCATCGCGGTCTTGCCGTCGAAGTCGGCAGCCAGCCACCAGCAGGTGTTGTCCGGGAGCATCGGGCACAGGCCAATGAACAGGTCCTGCCGCGACCTCGCGGCCAGGTGCTCGGCGACGACATCCGGGGTCAGCGGGAGCAGGCGGGCGGTCGCACGGGTCATGCCCTTGCGCCACCCACCCGCCGCCGCGGGCATCCACCCTCTCTTGCCCGTGCGCGGATCCTCCCAGCGCCTGGCGTAGGTGTCGGTCCTGGCACGGAACAGATCCAGGTAGAGGGCGAGCTTCTGCTGCGGCGTCGAGCCCGCCATCGACACCAGCCCGCCAGGCCCAACCGGCGCCGCGAGCTGCTCAGCAGCGGGCGCGGTGTCCTCGCCCCGCAGTTCCAGCAGACGGGACAGCCGCGCGTTCTCCGCCCGCAGCCGGTCCCGCTCGACCCGGAGCTCGAACAACTCACGACGCAAGTCCGGGCCGCCACCATCGCGATCATCACGAAGACTCACGCGACCATCCTGCCAGGGCGCAAGACCGCCCCATCCCCCTTACGCCGGCGTAGAACTGCGGGACGCGACATCTCCCGGCACTTGACCTCCCGTCAATTTGGTCCATTGACCCAGCCCCACTCGGGCGCGACCCCTCCGCGGAGATTGCGACAACGTTTGTCCCCGAAACTGGACACCATAGTTGCAATGGCTGATTCGACGCTGGTACGGCTCGGCTCCATCGCGGCACGCCGGTGGGGCCTGGTCACCACTGCCCAGGCCCAGAAGGCCGGCGTCCCCCGCAAGCAGCTGTCCCGGATGGCGTCAGCCGGCGTCATCGAGCGTGTGGCACAGGGCGTGTACCGCATTGCCGGAGCGCCACCACAGGATCACGAAGCAATCTACGCAACCTGGCTGGCCTTGGTGGAGCGACCGCCCCCCCGCACCGCGGCCGGCGTCGCATCGATCGTGGCAGCCGGCATCACGGCGGCGAACATTCACGAAATCGGCGACTACTTCCTCAACGGCTTCGACTTCATCGTGCCAGCACGCAAGGGAACCCGGCGTCCCGGCGTACGTCTGCGCATCCGGCAACTGACCCATGCCGAGGTAATGCCCGTCGATGGCGTCCCCACCCTGACCGTCGAACGCACGATCGCAGATCTCGTCGAGCTCGGAACCGACCTGTCCCTGATCGCCGACGCCGTGCGTGGCGCGGTCCGCGCCGACAAGCTCGTGGCACCCGACCGGCTCGCGTCCTACCCCGATCCCACCGCAGCGCGACGCAGGAGCGACGCCAACTCCCTTTGCGAACAACCTGTTCGAGCTGGCCGGCGTCACTCCGGAAGGATGGGACCATGACTGACCATGAGGGCTACGCCGACTGGCAATCCCTGGAACTGGCGATCAAGGACGCCGCGAAGAAAGCAGCCCAGCAAGCAGGCCCCGGCGTCAGCGCCGCCAGCATCGACGCCCAGATCCGACAAGCGCGCTTCGACAGGTTCCTCACCCGAGTCTTCGCCCACGGCGAGCAGACCGATTGGCTCCTCAAGGGCGGCATGAGCATGCTCGCCCGCGTGCCCCGCTCGCGCACCACCAAGGACATGGACCTAGCAGCCCAGCACGCGACCAATCTCGCCGAGGCCGAGAAAGCACTGACCGAACTGGTCGACGTCGACCTCGGCGACCATCTCACCTTCCGGATCATCGATAGCGTGTATCAAATCGCACCCTTCAACACCGCCATGGGGTATGATTTGGTACATGACGCCCGTCGAGCCGCCTCGCGCACGCCAACGGCTCGCGATGCTGCCGCCTACTTTCACCACGGCGCGGGCGCGCCAGGCCGGCCTGCCGTCGCGGGATCTGGCGACGCTGGTCAGCGAAGGCGCCGCGATTGAACTCTCGCGCGGCGTTTACCGTCAGTCAGACGCCCCGGAGACAGCGCACCTCGATCTGCTGGCTGTACACACACGAGCATCCCACGCGGTCGTCTGCGGTGAGTCCGCTCTCGCGCTGCACGAGCTGATCGACGACATACCGGCCGCCGTACATATCGCCGTACCGCGTGGCACCCGCCGTCCGGCGATCTCCTACCCGCCCACCGTCGTCGCGCAGTACGCCGCGAAAACCTTCGACCTCAACATCGAGCAGTACGAGGCGGCGCCAGGCGAGTTCGTGCCGGTCTACGACGCAGCCCGCAGCGTCGTCGATGCCATGCGCCACCGCAACCGCATCGGCCACACACTCGCCCTCGCCGCACTCGGACGGTACCTGCGAACCAGTGGGCCTGACGGAGTCGGCGATCTGCAACGCATCGCGCGTGAACTGCACGCTCTGTCCGTCATCCGGCCCGCCGTCGAAGCAGTGCTTGCCTGATGGTCAACCCAGCCCGCGACACCACCGCCGGTCGCGTCTACAACGACCTGCGGAACTCAGCACGCCGCGAACGGCGCGCAACCGACGAAATCATGGTCGAGTACGTCCTCGAACGATTCCTCTACCGGCTCGCCACATCTCCAGCCAGCCGCGAACACTTCATCCTCAAGGGCGGACTGCTCCTGGCCCAGTTCGGCGCACGCCGCACGACCCGAGACATCGACATTCTCGGGCAAGCCTTCACCGGCGAGGACACCGAGATCACCCGACGGATCAACGCAATTGCAGCGACCGAAGTCGACGACGGAGTCACGTTCGACGGCGGAAACCTGAGAACCGCGCCGATTCGAGACGACGGCCGCTACCACGGACTCCGCCTCGTCATGCCCGCCACTATCGCCCGCGCACAACTCAAACTCCAACTCGACGTCAGTATCGGCGATCCCGTCACCCCCGAACCTCAATTCATCGAGTACCAACAACTACTGGACGCCGGGACCTTCACCATCCTCGGCTATCCACTCGCCACCGTCATCGCAGAGAAACTGTCCACCGCCATCGAACTCGGCGACCTCAACACCCGCGACCGCGACTACGCCGACCTCTACCGCCTGCTACGCGCCAACACCCTCCACGCCGACGAGGTGACCACTGCTCTCGAAGCCACCGCAGCCCACCGACGAATCACCTTGCGACCACTCAGCTCGAGCATCACCGATCTCCCCCAGCAACGACAGCCCTCCTACACCGCATGGCTACGACGCCAAGGCCCAGCCGCTACCGGCTACCCAACCAGCTTCGCGGATGCAGTCGCGGTGATCACAGCCTTCGCAGACCCACTCATCAGCGGCCACGCCCGAGGTAAGGACTGGGATCCAGACAACGCTCAGTGGATCTGAACAACAGGTCACCGCACAGACCGCCGGACAACCTTCCTACGACAGGTCCGCCAACGGATCGACCAACCGACGACGCACCTCTTTACGCACCTCAATCAGCGCGAGAGGATGGTTGCTGATGAGAACTAATGCGAACCGAGCAGTCGCGGGATCCTTTACTTATAAGAGCTTTGGCTCACCAGTGACCGACGCTGGTCAGTCTCAGCTGGAAATCAGCGGGTTCGGGGTTCGAGTCCCTGGCGGCGCACAAAAGCCCTGGTCACGACGGTGACCAGGGCTTTCGCTTCTGTGGGTCCCAGGCTTTATCCCATGCTTTGTGTCCTACGCCACGTCGGACCCGTAGGTGTCGGACGTATCGGCCGGGCCACCGTGTCGGAGTCGGTCGGCAACCTCGGGTGATGTGTTGAGAGCTGCCTCCAGTGCGGCGGCTGCTGCCGGGTTCTTCGCCTTCCGTCCCATGTAGACATCCTGGGGCAGTGACGGCCGGGCGTGCCCGAGCTGGTCAGCGATCTGCCGGGCGCTTTGCCCGGCGTCTTCAGCGACATCAAGCGGATGCGCAAGGACCATGACGCCCATTGGCCCGGCGGATTGCTCCGCTGACGGCTCGGCGGCGCGATCAGATCTCGAGCTCGGTGCTGGCAACTTCGCGGATGGCGGTCGCCGGGCAGCCGAGCAGTGCCGCCAATGCGCTGCCAGCACATTTTGCCGGCCCTGGACCGACTGCGAGCGCCAGGCCCTCGGCGAATTGCTGAACCGCCTCATTCGCTGACCGACCGCATCACCCATGAACAAGCAGTCCTCGAGTGCTGCGGGTCAGGGCTGGTCGTCCACGAGTGCGATGGCGCGTGTCTCGGGAACTCCCAGCATCAGCAGGCTCGTGATCGTCGCTGCTCGGGCGCCGAGGGTCCCGTTCGACGGGTCGCTGTCCGCGATGGCGAACACGACGCCGTAGGCAATCTGACTCAGAATGCCTGGCGGCAGGTGTTGTGCGAACACGTCGCTGTCTTGGCCTCGCTTCACGAGGTCGGCGAGGAGTTCATCGAGCGGCCCGAGCAAGCCGTGGATCGCCTCGCCGTACTCGCCGCGGCGCAGCGCCAACAGCACTCGGTACCGGTGTGCCACCGGCCAGATGCGGGCGATGAATTCGACCCACATTGCGTCCGCTTCAGCGCCGGAGGCGTCGACTTCGGTGAGCACAGCTGTCATCTCGGTGACAGCCCGTTCCGTGAGTGTCCGAATCAGGTCGAGGCGCGAGGGGAAATGGCCGTAGACGGTGCGACGGACGACACCGGCAGCGGAGGCGATGTCACCCATTCCGGCGTCGGGGTTGTCTCCCAGCACATCGAGGGCGACGTCGAGGATGCGATCGCGTGTCTCGTTCATCGAGCGCACACGGGAGGACTCGGCGGGCACACCACCAATTATGCACACCGGTGTGCAATGAATCACAGTGCACACCCGTGTGCAACGAAGTAGACTGCACACTAGTGTGCAACGGAGAGTTGCGCCGTGCTTCGAAGCCCAGGAGAAGAAGGCAATGACCGCACCGACGCCGCCGGCCTCGACCCTCGTCCGCCCGTTCACCGTCTCGATCTCGGATTCGGCGATCGACGACCTCAAGCAGCGACTGGCCAGAACTCGATGGCCGGATCCGGAAACGGTGGGCGACTGGTCGCAAGGGGTTCGCGTCGAGAACGCCAGATCTCTGGTCGACTACTGGAAGCACGGCTACGACTGGCGGCGCTTCGAGTCCGAGCTCAATCGCTTCCCCCAATTCCTGACCGAGATCGATGGGCTGGACATCCACTACATCCACGTCAGGTCCAAGAATCCCAACGCGATGCCACTGATACTGACGCACGGCTGGCCGGGCTCGATCGTCGAGTTCCTGAAGCTGATCGGCCCACTGACCGATCCGGTTTCGTTCGGAGGAGACGCCGCCGATTCATTCGACGTCGTCGTTCCGTCGCTTCCCGGGTTCGGGTTCTCCCAGAAGCCCACGGAGACCGGGTGGACGGTATCGCGCATCGCCAGCGCATGGGTGGAGCTGATGCAGCGTCTCGGCTACACGAGATGGGCCGCGCAAGGCGGCGATTGGGGTGCCGTCGTCACCACCGCTCTCGGGGCCATGCAACCTGAAGGGCTCCTCGGAATTCATCTGAACACCCAGTACGCCTTTCCCGCACAGATACCCGACACCTTGTCGCCTGAACAGCACTACGCCGTGGAGACCCTGGCTCTCTACACCGGCAACCTCGGTGGCTCGAGCCACCTTCAGGGCACGAAGCCGGAGACTGTCGGATTCGCCCTGGCGGACTCTCCCGCTGGTCAGGCAGCCTGGATCTACGAGAAGTTCCAGTCCAAATCCGACAACCACGGTCTCGCCGAGGACGCTCTCAGCATCGACGACATGCTCGACGCGATATCCCTCTACTGGTTCACCAACAGCGCAGCGTCGTCCGCCCGCATCTACTGGGAGAACAAGTCGGCTACTTTCGCCGGCCCGAAGCTGGCGCTTCCGGTCGCGGTGACCGTCTTCCCGAGGGACATCCCACGCCTGCCACGAAGCTGGATCGAAGACACGTACAGCAATCTCATCCACTACGGCGAGGCCGACAAGGGCGGGCACTTCGCGGCCATGGAACAGCCCGAGATCCTGGTCAGCGAAATCCGCGCAGGGCTGCGCACCCTTCGGTCCTGACGCCACCCGCGAGATCTTGACCCACCACTAATTGCAGCGCGAGCTGGAGGCGACGCACCTGAACCCGGCTCATCCCCAATCAGCGGGCCAGCGGCTGGACGCGAATCGCCTATGCTGCACGCTCGGCGTCATGCCGCTGACCTCTCCTGGTCGCCTTCGTCATCGCGATCCTGGTCAACCAGGGCATCCGCGGCCGGTCGTTGTGGCGGACGATCTACTACCTGCCGACGCTGGTGCCGGCAGTCGCCAGTTCGGTGCTGTGGATCTGGATCTCAACCCGGGACTTCGGGCTGCTCAACAGCATGCAGCGACAGGTTGGGTTGCCGGAGTCGAGCTGGATCTACGGCGAGAGGAGCGCCGCACCCTCGCCGACCCTGATGGGCGTCTGGGGCCTCGGCAACACGATGGTGAGCTTCCTCGCCGGGTTGCTGGGCGCGCCGCGGCACCTGTACGAGGCGGTCGCGATCGACGGCGGCGGGACGTGGGCCCGGTTCCGGCACGTGACCTGCACAGGCGATCCCATCCTGCCCCTGAGACCGGCTCGCCGAGGGTCAACTCGACAGCGCACCCGTTGCCGCCAGCAACCTCACCCGTGGCCGTCAGGATCGAACTCGTAGAGCGCCGTCCTCGCGGACCGGCCGTAGACGGGGCCGATGGCAACAAACGGCGTCACTCGCACCAAGACCATCCGACCTGGCAGTTGCCCTGGGTTGCGTCACAGTCGCGCCTCCTTTACGATACGATCCAGCACCGTTTTGTAAATCGAAGGGTGAGGTATGCCAGGGGAAGCATCGCGGAACCAGGCCACGTCGACACCGGGAGTTCTGCGCGCACGGGGCAGGCCGCGCGATATCGGGCGTGATGTGGCGATTCTCGACGCGACACTGTGGGTGCTGACCGAACTTGGGTACGAGCAGATGTCGGTCGAGGCGGTCGCGGCTCGAGCCGGGGTGTCCAAGGCGACGATCTACCGACGCCACCCGAACAAGGCCGCCCTGGTCGTCGCAGCGGTCGAGCAGCGCGTGGCCGCCACTCCGCCCGTGATCACGTCGCGCGACCTGCGCGACGGGCTATTGGAGATCGTGTCCTGGCTGGCGCAGCAGGTCGCCGAGCAGGAGATCGGGCTGCTCGGCGCGCTCTTCGCCGGCATGCGCAGCGACCCGGATCTCGCCGCGGGGATGCGGCGCATCCTGCACCGCGACGAGGCCGCAATGGTCGAGGAGTCATTCCGCGGAGCCATCGAGCACGGCGAGGCGCTGGCACCACGCGCGGCGGAACTGTTCGCCGAGATCGCTCCGGCCGTCATCGTGCACCGGCTTGTCGTCGCCGGGAAGTCCTGTGACAGCGCATTCCTTGATCACCTCGTCGACGACATCCTCCTGCCCCTGTTACGGCGCCGATGAGCCGAGCTCAGGAATTTCATCACCGTTGTCCATATCCAGGAAAGGACGACCTATGCGCATAGTCCGGTACGACCGCTTCGGCGGCATCGAGCAGCTGTGGATCGACGAGATGGCCGTCCCCGACGCTGCACCAGGTCATGCGGTGGTGCAGGTTCAGGCGTCGTGCATCAACCCGGGGTCTTTATCCGCACTGCACGGATCGCCGTACGTACCTATCCGCGACCTTGCCGGGACGGTGACAGCCGTCGCCACGGACGTGCACGACATCAAGGTTGGCGATGACGTCCTCGGTTGGTCGCAAGACTGGTCGGCACACGCGGAGTTCGTCGCCGTGCCTGCAGAACAGTTGATAGCGAAGCCGGCTGTGCTGTCATGGGACGTGGCCGGTTCTCTCTACGTCACACCCATGGCCGGATTGGCCAGCGTCGAGGCTGTCGAAGCCAGCGACGGTGAGCTCATCGTCATATCCGCCGCGTCTGGCGGGGTCGGTCTCACGGCCGCACAGCTGGCCCGACGGAAAGGTGCGACGGTCATCGGCATCGCAGGCCCAACGAATGCAGGTCGCTTGCGGGCGCATGGCATCATCCCCGTCCCGTACGGCGACGATGTGAGCGACAACATCCGTGCCGCAGCCGACGGGCGTCGGATCGATGCCTTCATCGACGCGTTCGGGTCAGGTTACGTCGACCTTGCCCTGGCGCTAGGCGTGCCTACCGGGCGCATTAACACCGTGGTTGATTACCAGGCAGCCAAGGGGACGGGCGTCAAGGCGTTGGGCACGGCAAACGCAGGCGGTGCTCCAGCCCTCCGGAAGCTGGCCGAACTCGCCGCCTCGGGCGACCTCGACATACCCATCGGCGCAACCTTTCCACTCTCGGAGATACAAGCGGCCTATCGCGCACTCGCCGAGAGCCGCCCGTTCGGACGGATCGTCCTCCACCCACAGGCGTAGACGCTGACCTCGTAGCCGCCTTCGCGAGACTCGAGCCTGTTACAGGGCCTGTCGGACTTGCCCGACACACCAGATGCCGAAGCGGCCGACCCACCATTGCCTGTTCCCTGATCCCAGACCGGGATGATCACCACCCACACATCGGACAGGAGAGCGGGATAACCCTTCGGGTCAGACGACGGCGCCGCGGTCGGGTTGGGCGTCGCGGTCCACTTGGGTGCGTTTGGGGCGCGGGGGCGGGGCCGGGTAGCGGCGTTCGAGTTCGAGGAGGAACGGGGCCGCGGTGAGGTTGGAGGAGTAGGTGCCGACGAGGATTCCGAGCAGCAGCGCGAGGGAGAAGTCGGCGAGTGAGTCGCCGCCGAGGAACAGCGACGCGGCGAGGATGCACAGCACTGCTCACGATCTCGCGCATCGCCAACTCCGGCTGGCTCACCTGGGAACCTCACGAATCAGCCGACATCGTGCGCACCGACACCGTGATCCGCTTCTCGCCACACCGACACTATCCAGCCGGCACAGACCAGCCATGGGCCGAACTCGCCACGACCAGCGGCGCCGGCGTCATGATGCACGTGCCCCTGCCAGCGATCGTGTCCTACAGACCAGACCCGGCGATCTACGAACGCTGGTCCTCAAGATGGGCTTCACTCAAGCCATAAACGCCACAGCAAGCACACGCAGAACCTGCTGCCGAAGTCACCCCGATCCCACGGCAGGTAGCCGGTGAGGTGAGGTAACTGAACCCCTAACCCCCGTTTGACCGCGCCAGGCATGCTGGCCTGTCGCGTTGTTGCCCGAAGGTTGGCGCTGACCTGCGCGCTCTCCAATGGAGAGTTGCCGACGGCTGTGATCCGCACTCGCCTTTACTCACTCATTCCAGTGAGTACAAGCGTGAGCACACGACGTCGCCCGTCCGCGGACGCTCAATCCGAAGTCCCGTCTGGCGAGCGCATCTGTGTCGTGCGGTGTGATCCGAAGGGGCCAGATCGAGAGGTCCGTTCTCCAGGCGGACACCATGGATCAACGTTTGCCGCCGTCCGGACAGATGGCTCCCCGCGTCATACCGTTGTCGCGGGATCATTCCCGGCGGCGCACTTCGGCGACCTCGAACGTCGTCGGGTCGACCACCACGCCGTACTCGCGTTCCGCCGCTGTCACCGACACGAACCCGTTGCGGACGTCGGCCGCCACTCGCTCGGGGTCGCGTTCGAACGGGTTCCCGTAGCCGCCACCGCCGCCGGTGTTGTTCACGAGAACTTCGCCGGCCTCCAGCCGGTTGTAGCTCCCGCCCTGCACCACTTCGCGCTCGGTGCCGGGGTTGAGGACGATGTGATTGTTGTCGCCCTCGCGGCCGCCGTCGATCGCCCACGGCTTGGTCTTCGTCTTGTACACAAGGCAGATCCCGGTCGCCGGAGCAGTGAAGCGATAGGTACGGCCGACCCCCACTCCGCCGCGGTGCCGACCGGCACCCCCCGTGTCCGGCCGGTACCCGTACGACTCGATGAACATCGGGGACTTGGTCTCCAGCACCTCGACCGGATTACTGCGACAGCCTGGCTCGGTGAGATGCATGATGCCGTCCGCACCGTCGCCACCCGCGTGCCCGCCGAAACCGACCGCCTCGTTGGTTGCCTCCAGCCACTGCTCGCCGTTGCGAGGGTTGATCCCGAGCCCCATCATCGAGCAGACATCACCGCCCGAGCAGGCCGGGACCCGATCGGGCATCCCCTGCGCCAGCGCCTTCAGGACCACTTCGCCGCCGAGCAGCCCGGTCCACAGCGTGAAGGTCGGCATCGGCGGTACGGCGTGCACCACCGAGCCAGGCTCGGTGACGATCCGCAGCGGCCGGAAGTTGCCTGCGACAACTGGTGTGTCCGGCGTGGTGAGCGCCTTGAACACCAAGCTGCAGAACGCCGCGGTCTGGCCGACCGGCAGGTTGATCGGGCCGCGGACACCGCGATCGGTGCCTGTCCAGTCGATCACCATCTCCTTGTCGGTGACAGTGACGGTGACGTTGAGCTTCACCATCCGGTCGAGATCCACACCGTCGGAGTCGACGAAGTCGTACGCGGTCCACGTCCCCTTCGGCAGCTTCGCCAGCGCGAGCCGGGCCAACCGTTCGCCGTGATCGTTGATCGCCTCCATCGCACCGGTCAGCGCCGGTACGCCGTACTTGGCCGCGATCGCCTGCGTACGCCGTACCCCGGTCACACACGCGGACACCTGGGCCTGGAGGTCGCCGATCGTCCGTTCGGGCAGGCGGCTGTTGAAGCGGATGACGTTGAAGATGTCCTCGTTGGCCTCGCCCTCGCGGTACAGCTTCGTGGCCGGGAAGAACAGGCCTTCCTGGTACATGTCCGTGGAGTCGAGCACGTACCCGGGGTCCTTCTGCTTCAGGTCGAGTACGTGCACGCGGCACGAGGCGAACCCGATCAGCTCCTCGCCGACGTGGATCGGGGCGAAGACCAGCGGGTCGAGGGTGTGTGCGGACGACCAGTACGGGTAGTTCAGCAGGAACACGTCGCCGGGAAGCATCGCGTCCGCACCAAGGAACTCCTTCGCGGCCTTGATGCCGTGGTCGTTCCCGCGCGTGAAGACCGCGATGCCCGGCGCGTCGGCCACCACGTCCCCGGCCGCGTCGTGGATGCCGATCCCGTAGTCGTGGATCTCGTAGACGACGGTGTTGTACGCCGTCCGGCACAGGTTGCGGGCCATCTCCTCGGCGGCGGCCAGCAGACCGTGCCGGATGACCTCGATGGTGATCGAGTCGTTCATCAGACTCCTTCGACAGTGATGATCAGCTCGCCGTGATCGCCGACCCGGAGCAGGTCGCCGGCGTGGACCACGGTGGTCGCGGTGTGCTCGGCGATGACGGCCGGACCGGCCAGCTCGTCGCCGGCCAGCAGATCCTCGCGCGAGTACAGCGCGTACGACTCCTGCGGCTTCTCCGCGGACACATACACGGATCTGGTTGCTTCCGGCAATGGTTTCCCGGTGGTACGGCGGGGCAGCCGGGGCAGCGTCGGTTTGTCCACCAGCCCGGTCGCCCGCAGCCGCAGCGTGGTGATCTCGATCGGATCGTCCATCGTGTGGCCGTACTGCCGCTCGTGCAGCTCTGCGAACGCCTGCTCGACCGAACCCACGCGTCCGCCCTCCGGAACCGGCACCGTCACGCTGTGTTCCTGCCCCGAGTAGCGGACGTCCACGCTGCGAACCAGCACCTGCGCGGCGGGCCCGAACCCGTCGGCGGCCAAGGCGGACGCCGCCTCCTCGGCCATCGCGTCGTACGCCGCGGCCAGGCGCGTCTCGTCGAGGCCGGCGAGTGGCATCACCGAGGTCTGGGCGAAGTCGTGCTGGACGTCGGCGAACAACATCCCGAACGCCGAGAACGCACCCTGGCCGGGTGGAACGATCACCGTCGGTATCGACAACTCACGCGCGACATCGACCGCCACCAGACCGCCGCCGCCTCCGAACGACAGGAGCGCGAAGTCCTTCGGATCCCGGCCGACCTCGACGGTGATCGCCCGTACCGCGCCGGTGATCTTCGCGGTCGAGATGCGGATGATGCCGCGGGCCAGCGCGGCCGGGCTGAGCTCGAGCTGACCCGCCAGCGGTTTCAGCGCTGCCGTCGCGAGCGCGTCGTCGAGGACGAGCCGGCCGCCCAGCGGCGTGGACGCCCCGAGATATCCGACGGTCAGCGCCGCGTCGGTGAACGTCGGCGCAGTGCCGCCGCGACCGTACGACGCCGGACCGGGATCCGCGCCGGCACTCTGCGGCCCCACCTGCAGCACCCCGGCGTCGTCGAGCCAGGCGATGGATCCCCCGCCCGCGCCGATGGTGTGGATGTAGAGCGACGGGGTGTTGATGGGCAACTGCTCGAACTCCGCGCCCTGATGCAACACAGGTTCGCCGTCGACCACCAGCGACGCGTCCAGACTGGTTCCGCCCATGTCGATGGTGATCAGGTTCGGCTCGCCGATCAGTGTGCTGAAGGCGCTGGCACCGATGACCCCTCCGGCCGGTCCGGACAGGATCAGGCTGACCGGCTGTTCCCGGGCGACACTCGCGGTCATCGCGCCGCCGCCGGACCGGGTCATCAGGAACCGGCCCTCGAACCCGCCGCCTCGCAGCTCGCCTTCCAGCCGTTCGAGATAGCGCCGCACGATCGGCTTCACGTACGCGTCGAGGACCGCGGTACTCGTCCGTTCGTACTCGCGGTACTCGCGGGACAGCTCGTGCGACAGTGTCACCGCGACGCCCGGAGCCACCTCCGCCAGGATCTCCCGCATCCGCAGCTCGTGTGCGGGATTGGCATATGCGTGCAGGAACGCCACCGCCACCGAGTCGTATCCGCGCTCCGCGATCGTGGCGGCGACCACGCGCGCCGCATCGGCGTCGAGCGGACGATGGACCGATCCGTCGAACAGACTGCGTTCCGGCACCTCGAACGTGTCGTAGCGCTCCAGCAGCGCCGGCGGCGGGCGATACGTGATGTCGTAGTTGGTCCGGCGATCCGTCCGGCCGAGCAGATAGACATCCCGGAATCCGGCGGTTCCGATCACCGCGGTCCGGGCGCCGGTACGGGTCAGCAGCGCGTTGAGGCCGAGCGTCGTACCGTGCGTGAACATCGCCACCTCCGGCAGCCCGGTCCGCGTGATGCCGAACGCGTTCAGCACCGCCTCGGTGGGCTGTGCGGGGGTGGTGGGCACCTTGTCGAACCGGATCTCACCGGTGGCCGCCAGCAGTTCGACGACATCGGTGAACGTACCGCCGACGTCGATGGCGACACGGCTGGTGCTGGTCATGGTCTCTGGCCTTTCGCTCATCCGCGGGGCGCGGGCGCGCCGCACCGGGGATCGCCGCGACCCAGCGGAGATCAGCGGCGATCCAGGTACGGCGGTTGAGGCGGCTGACGTACAAGGGCCCGTTGTCCCCAAGGCGGAAGCCTTCCGGGCGACGGTCAGCCGGGTGATCCTCGCCGGTTGGCACGGCGGAGGACTCGAAAGTGACACAGCCGAATTCGGGGTGTCAACCAGTCCGCTGGGCCCGGACCCGGCGGCAAACGCCCACATGCACAGCGGTCATGCGGGCCGATGTGCTCGGCGCACATCGGCCTACCGGCGGCCGACGACAGCATTTGCCCACTCGACCACCCCGGATCCACCGGAGGCCCAGATGATCCGCAGTGTGCTCTCTCTTCGCGCCGCCGATATCAGCGCGCTCGAGGATCTGTACGCCGAGCACGGCATTCTGGCACGCGCCCGGCGGTTCCCGGGCTGCCGGGACGCGTCACTGCTGCGATCCGTCGACGGCGGACCGGCCACACACCTGGTCATCGCCGACTGGGACACGGCCGCGGACTACCAGCACTGGGTCGAGGATCCCTGGCGCGTCGCCTTGTCCGGGCAACTCGCCGCCGTACTGGACACCACAGCGGGCGAGCCGATCGTTGGCGCACTCTTCGAACTCGTCGCTGCTGACCCGTCCACTTCAGAATCCCCTGTGAGTTCCGCCCCCATCACGCCCGAGGAGCACCCGTGATACGAGCTGCCCGACTCGCGGTGGTCGGTGTGACCGCCGCACTAGCGATCAGCATCGCGGCCTGCAGCAAACCCGCGACCAGCACCGCCGGCGGAGCACCGACCTCGGTCGCCGCGGACAAACAGCTGAAGATCGGCTTCTTCGGCTTCGCCAAGGCCAACTCGTTCGCGCAGGCGGCCTGGGCCGGCGTCCAGTCGTACGCCGCGGCGAACAACGCGACGGCCACGTTCCTGGACTCCAACTTCGACGGCCCGACCCAGGTCAACCAGCTGCAGGACGCGGTGACCTCCAAGCGGTACGACATCGTGATCGTGCAGGCCAACGACGGGGTCGCGATGGTCAACCCGATCAAGCAGGCGATCGCCGCCGGCATCGTCGTGGTGGTCGAGTTCACCCCGGTCGGCGGCAAGTTCGACACCGCCGAACCCCAGGTCCCCGGCACCATCAACATCATCGACCCGCCGACGGTCAACGGGGAGGGTCTGGCCAAACTCGGCCTGGAAGCCTGCAAGACGGTGACCGGCGGCGCCTGCAAGGTCGCCTACCTGCAGGGCTTCGCGAACTACCCGCTCGACACCGCCAGGACCGAGGCCGCCGTCAACGCACTCAAGGCGGGCGGCGCCACCGTCGTCTCGAACTTCGTCGGCGGGTACACCCCGGACGCCGGCCGGGCCGCGATGCAGAACCTGCTGCAGTCCCATCCGGACGTCAACGTGGTGATCGGCTCGTCCCAGGCACTCCAGGGCGCGACACCGCTTGCCAAGGGCAAGAAGATCGGCTTCGTCGGCAACGGCGGCTCCACCCAGGCCTTCGGGTTCGTCAACGACGGCACCTGGTACGGCGTCTACGACGTACCGGAGAAGTCCGAAGGAGCCAAGGCCGCGGAACTGGGGATCGCCAAGGCCAGGGGCAAGGACGTGCCCGCCTCGACCGTCGCCTGCACCGCGCTGACGAAGTTCGAGTGCCTCGGCACCAAGGAGACGCTGAAAGGCCTGACCGCCGACTACTCCGATTGAGCTCCCCCATGACCACTGCTACCAAGGCGCCCGGCATCTCGGTTCGCGGCGTCGGGAAGAGTTACAGCGGCGTCAGCGTCCTGCGCGATGTCGATCTCGGCATCGCGCCGGGCGAGGTGCACGGGCTCGTCGGCGAGAACGGCGCCGGGAAGAGCACCTTGCTCAAGATTCTCGGCGGAGTGGTCCGGGCCGACCACGGCACGCTGACCTTCGACGGCGAGCAGGTGACGTTCGCGCGGCCGCGCGACGCGATCGCGCAGGGCGTCAGCCTGATCTCCCAGGAAGGCGCACTGGTTCCCGCCCTGACCGTGCTCGAGAACGTCTTCCTCGGTCGCTGGACGCAGACCGCCGGCGTACGGCGGGCCGCGCACGACCGGAAGCGATTCGACGAGCTCATCGAGCTGACCGGTTTCCAGGTGGATCCGCGGTCCCGGGTCGACCTGCTGCCGACCGGCGTACAGCAACAGGTCGAGATCCTCCGGTCCCTGGCCCGCGGTGCGCGGGTGCTCGCGATGGACGAGCCGACCGCCGTCCTCAGCGAGCACGAGAAGGACAACCTGATCGCGCTCATCCGCCGCCTCGCCGACGGCGGTACGACGATCCTGCTCGTCTCGCACTTCCTCGACGAGGTCCTCGGGGTCGCCGACCGGATCACTGTGCTGCGCGACGGGGCACTGGTCGCGACCGAGGACGCCGCCACCCAGACACCGCGCAGCCTGGTCCGGCAGATGGTCGGTCGCGAGATCGACATGCTCTACAGCACGCCGGACCCGGTCCCGGACGACGCTCCGACAGTGCTCTCGGCCCGCGGCCTGCGGCGCGGACCTGTCCAGGGCGTCGACCTCGACGTCCGGGCCGGAGAGATCCTCGGCCTCGGCGGCCTGGTCGGCAGCGGGCGCTCCGAGACGCTCCGGCTGCTGTTCGGCGCCGACCACGCGACAGCAGGCACAGTCCAGGTCGACGGCGCCACGCTCACCCGGCTGTCGCCGCGGCGGGCGATGGCCGCAGGCATCGCCTTCGTGCCGGAGTCACGCAAGGAGCAAGGCCTGGTGATGGCACGCTCGGTCAGCGAGAACGTCGCGCTGTCATCACTGCCACGCCGCCGGACCGGTCCCGTCGTACGCCGTACGGCCGAACGGACCGCGGTCGACACCGTGTCACGCCTGGTCGACATCCGCGCCGCGGCCAAGGACGCGCCGATCGAGACCCTGTCGGGCGGCAACCAGCAGAAGGCGCTGTTCGCCAAGTGGCTGCTGTGCTCGCCCCGGATCCTGCTCGTCGACGAGCCCACCCGCGGTGTCGACATCGCCGCGAAGAGCCACATCCACCACCTGATCACCGAACTCGCCCGGGACGGAATGGCCGTCGTGTGCGTCTCGTCGGAGATCGACGAGCTGCTCGCCCTGTCCCATCGGGTCCTCGTCCTCCGGCACGGGCGCCCGGTCGGCGAGTTCCCGCGGGGAACGGCCAAGGAGGTCGTCATCGCCGCCGCATTCGGAGACGAAGGAGAGCCGACGTGACCGTCGACGCAGCCACCCCCGCCGAACCGTCCACCCAGTCGCCGCACCCGGCCACAGGGTCCACAGGATCGCGGCGGGCGATCCGGATCCGCGACTACGGCATCCTGGTCGCACTGATCGCGATCGTGATCGCGTTGTCGGTCAGCACCGACACCTTCCTGACCAGATCGAACCTGATCAATCTGCTCGACCAGTGCACGGTGGTCGGGCTGCTGGCCGCCGGCGCGACGGTGTGCATCCTGAGCGGCGTGTTCGATCTGACCTCGAGTGCCACGCTCGCGGTGTCGGCGATCGTCGGCGTCGAGATCATGCGGTTGACCAACGTGCCGGTCGGCTTCGGCGCGGCCGTGGCGGCCGGGGCGGTGCTCGGTTTCGTCACCGGAATGATCGTCGTACGCAGCGGGATCAACTCGTTCATCGCGACTCTGGCGACCAGCATCATCTACCGCGGCGTCGCCGTCGTCGTGACCGCGGGAGCCATCGTCTACCCGCTGGAGACGCAGACGGAGAACTTCGGAGCGTTGACCTGGCCTTCCGTGTTCGGGCTGACCTCGGCCACGGTCATGTTCGTCGCCGTCGTGGTCGCCATCGGGCTGCTGATCTCGACGACCACCTTCGGGCGCCGGGTGTACGCCGTGGGCGGCAACCTGGAGGCCGCTCGGCTGTCCGGGATCCGGGTCGGTTCGGTCCACGTCGCGGCGTACGTCATCAGCGGGGTCTGCTCCGCGCTGGCGGGGCTGATCCTCGCCTCCCGGGCCGGCTCGGGCCAGTCGACCATGGCCACCGGCGCGGAACTGACCGCGATCGCGGCGGCGGTGATCGGCGGCACCAGCATCCTCGGCGGCGAGGGCGCGATCTGGCGCGGCGTGGTCGGAGCGTTCCTGCTGACCTTGATCGGGAACGGCTTCAACCTGCTCGGCTGGGACACCATCTACCAACAGGTCCTGCAGGGCTGCCTGATCCTGTTCGCGGTCACCACCGACCGTTGGTTGCGCCGACGGTCCCGCTAGCGGCTGTACCCTGACGTGGTGTCTCGCACTGGCGAGTTCGCACACGTCGGCGTGAGCCTGCACCCGGAGCGCTCGTTCGCGGTCGTGGTGCATGGCGCGGCCGTTCTACCGGTCGAGCCGGCTCGGGCCGACCTCGACGGGACGATCGCGTCCGCCGTCCGGACAGCGATCGGCGAGTTCCCGGGCGGGCCGATCGCGGTCACCGTGGACCTCGCGCCGATGTTGCTCGACGCCATCACCCGAGCGGACAGCGGGCTGCCGCGGGTAGCGGTGATCCGCGTCGTACCGCGGCCCGCCACCGACCCCGCGCTGGCACGCTCCCCTGCCGCCCTGGTCGAGCGGCAGGTGGCGCGCCGGTTCACCGTTGCCGGCGGCCACGACCTGCTCGGCAACGAACTCTGTCCGCTGGACCAGGGCCGGCTCGCAGAGGTCTGCGCCGAACTCGCGGCCGGCTCGATCCGGCATGTGGCGATCGTTGCCGCGGGCTCCCAGGCGCGCCCGGGCCACGAGCGGGGCGTCGCCGACGCGATCCAGACCGCGATTCCGGGCGCCCGGATCTCCGCCGCGAGCGAGTACGGCGGCCACGGACTCGTCGCGCGGGAAGCCACCGTTGTGCTCGACTGCGCCCTCGCGGGCGTCGCCGAGCAGCTGATCGACCGATGCGAGCGGGTGCTGAGCCGGTTACCCGGCGAATTCCAGCTGCGGGTGGCCCGGGGCGACGGCGGCTACACGACCGCGTCGCGGATCCGGACCATGCCAGTGGTCGCGTTCGGCGCGACCGACGCCCTCGAGGTCTGCGGCGCCGCCTACCTCGAGGGCCTGGCCGACTGCCGGGTTCTGCTGACCCGCGACGGAACGCAACTGGCAGGCGAGGTCCGGCACGGCCTGGCCCAGGTCAGCCTGGCCGAGTCGGCGGGCATCGGCACCGAACTCGTCGTACCGACCGCGGTCCTGACTCCCGAACGAGACGTCACGCGGAGCGGAGTGCCCGGCCGAATGCCCGACGTACCCATCGTGCGGGCACGACGGACTCCGGAGCTGCTGGCCTGCGTCGGCGCGGCCGTCAGCTCGCCGACGTCCTGGCTGGACGAGGTGGCGTTCATCGAGTCCGCCGACCAACTCAGGACAGTCCGCCGCGACGCCGAGGAACGCGCCACGGCGTACGTCACCGCCAACGGCGCGGCACCCGGTACCGCCTTCTTCACTGAGGTCTCGACGGTGGCCGTCCCGTACAGCCCGGCAGGCACGGTCCGCATCCGGGTCCGTGTCGCCGGTACGCCGGACATCGGCCTGGCCCAGCCACTCCAGGAAGCCCCATGAGCGGTGCCGCCACCTGGATCAGCGCAGCGGACGTGCCGGCGTTGTACGAGGGCGCCAAGTTCTACGCTCCGGCTGTCGGCGACGCGAGCCGGTCCTCCCTGACGTCATGGTTGACCGGGCTCCTCGAACGAGAGGGGCCGGTGCCGCTGCATCGCGTCGAAACGATGGCCCCGGAGACCCCCTGCGTGTCGTTGTGTGTGCTCGGATCCGGGTCGGCGCTGGCCGACCTGCCACCGGCCGGGGACGAGTTCGTGTCCGCGATCCGCCAGATCGAACAGTTGCAAGGTGTCCGATTCGGGGCCGTGTACCCGCTCGCTGCAGCCACGGTCAGTGCCCTCGTACCGGTCGCCGCCGCGGCCCAGCTCGGCGTACCGCTGCTGGACGCCGACGGTATGGGACGTGCGTTCGCGCTGATCCATCACACCGCGATGCACCTCGCCGGAATCTCGCCGACGCCGCTCGTCGCCTACGGACCCACGGGTGACAGTGTGCTGGTGGACGCGAGGACAGGTCTGCGGGCGGACCTGCTGCTCCGGGCCGGCCTCGATGCCCTGGGCGGCTGGGCAGCCCTCGCCTCCTACCCGACCACAGCCGGCGCGCTACGCCGGGGCGCACTGCCCGGCACCATCTCCCGGATCGCCAATGTCGGACGGGTGCTGCTGCAACAGAACGATCCGGATCTGCTGATCAGCCGGCTGGCCGCGATCACCGGATGCCGCCGGCTCGGCCGGGGACGGATCTCGGAGCTCGAGCAGCTCAGCCGGCCCACCGACGGCAGCATCCCGGCCCACCCGTCCAGCGTCGTGATCGACGAGATCGACGGTCAGCGACGACAGTTGCGCATCGAGCTGCGCAGCGAGATCGTCGCGGTGTTCGCCAACGGCGAGCTGATCGCGGGCGCACCCGACCTGCTGTGTCTCGTCGATGTCGCCCGCGGCACACTGGCGACCCTCGACAGCCTCGAACGCGGTGACCTGGTCGACGTGCTCGTGACCCCGGGCGACGCGGTCTGGTACTCCGACGAGGGCATGGCGATGGTGGGCCTGAACTTCCACGGCATCCCGCTCGACCATCCACGGCGACTGCGAGGTGAAGCGTGAGCCAAAGTCCCTCGACCCTGCCGATCACCCTCGGCGGCCTGGTCCGCATCCAGCCCCTGGCGGGCGCGAGCCGGTTGCACTTCGCCGACCCGTTGCGGCAGGTCGAGCAGGTTGTCCTGGCCCAGACGTTCGAGCGAATGCGCCGGTGCGCTCCGCACGTTCTCGTCGTACTGCACGACACGGCCGCCGCCGGCGGCTGGTCGCTGGCGGCCGCACTTCACCTGGCGTGGGAGCGCAACGTCTCGGCGGTCGTCGTTTCGCGCACCATCGCCGGGTCGGCCGGTGCCGCGCTGGCCGAACGACTGAACATGACGCTGCTGGCCATCGACACCGATCCGGTCGACGTCGCACTCCAGCTCGCCGGCCAGGTCAGCGCACCGGCCGCGGCACGGGCGTTGGGCCAGGCCCTGTGTGCCGAACGGCTCGCCGAGCAGACCAACGTTCGCGGTGTTCTGGGCGTCCTCAACAGCGAGCTCCAGAACATGCCGGTGGCGCTCGTGATCGGCGAGACTGCCGTGGCCGGCCGGGTCGCCGCGTTACAGGACAAGACGAAGGCTCGGCGGGTCGAGGTCGAGGTGCAAGGACCGGGCGAGCAGCCGTGGGCACGGTTGGTCGCGGCCGTTCCGGTGAACGGCCCGATGGCTGTCGAACAGGTCGAATCACTGCTCCGGTTGGCTCGTCCTTCTCTGCAAGCAGCTTGGGCTCAGACGCGGCTCGACTCGACCGTTCACTCCGCCCACGAGCAGGCGGCGTTCGGATTGCTGCGACGGCTGGCCGCCGAGCCGGTCCACGACGCTCCCGCCGTACAGCCCGAGATCGAAACACCGTCCTGGAGCAGCGAACTGGGCTGGCAGGTCGACGGCGCCAACCGGGCGGTGTGGATAACACCGCTCCGCCCATCCGGTGAACCGTCCGAAGAGGTCACTCATCTGGTCCGTGCAGCTTGGCAGCGCGGCCGAACGCACTGGCCTCTGGTCGTCGACAGCGACAGCTGGATCTCCTGGCACAGCAGTGAGGAACCAGACGACGTAGGACCGCTACGCCGGGCCGTGACAGCCTTTCGCGACTCGGCGGAAGCGCACCGGCTCGTCATCGGCGTCGGCCAGGCCCATCCGGGCGTCGCCGGGTTGCTGCGTTCGGTCGCCGAGGCGCGGCTCGCCGCACATGTCGCGCGCGAGCAAGGGCCGGCCGGCGTGCAGTGGTTCGACCAGGTCGGCGCGTCCGCCGCACTCGCCTGGCTGCCGACCACCGAGATCGCCCAGGTCGCCGACCTCTGCCTCGCCGAACTGATGGACGCCCGCGACCGGATGGCGCTGGTACAGACGGTGCTCGCCGTACTGGACTGCGGTGGCTCACTCAGTCAGGCCTCGCAGCGTCTCGGCGTACACCGGAACACTGTGCTGGCGAGACTGACCAGGGCCCGGCAGCTCGGGCTCGCGTACGACGAACCCGAGCAGCGGCTTGCCCTGCACGTCTTGTGTTACGCGCTGGCGGCCCTGTGGACGCAAGCCGGCGCCGAGGACTAGAGCGCTACCCCCCGATGCCGTAGCGGGTCATCGCGGCCTCGGCGCTGATGTTGCCGTCACTGACATCGGCGCGTACGTCGTCGGACGATCGCTCGACCGGATCGCCGTACCCACCGCCGCCACCGGTCGAGCAGCGGACCACGTCACCCGCCTTCAGGTCGAGGCCGTTCACCTTCAGCAGCCGCCGTTCGTCCGGGCGGCCGGGGTTGACGACCACCTCGGGGCCGACCGCGTCCTCGCCGCCGAACAGCCCCCAGGCCGGCTGCCGGGAACGCTCGAACCACAGTGACACCGACAGGTCGGTCTGCGCCTCGTACTCGCGGATCACCCCGTTGCCGCCACGCCATCGCCCCGCGCCGCCCGAGTCCTCCCGGATCCGGTACTCCGTGATTCGCCACGGGTACCGCGTCTCGTGGACCTCGATCGGGATGTCCTTCAGCGATCCGTTCACGTTGTTGATCAACGCGCTCTCACCGTCCGAGCCCCGCCAGGCGCCCCAGCCCCCAACCGTGGCCTCCAGGCTGACGAACTCGCGGCCGACGCGAGGATCGACCCCGGCCGTCAGGATGATCATCGAGTCGCCGTGGCTCGCCCCCGCCACGCTGTCCGGAAGCGCCGGAGCCAGCGCCCGGGCGACCATGTCGATCAGCAACCCGAGATGGGAGAAGTACCACTGGCAGGCCGCCGGAGAACGGGCCCCGAGCACCGACCCTTCCCGCACCTGGGTCGTCATCGAGCGGAACGAACCGCCGTTCCCCGGCAGGTCGGGACTGACCAGCAACTTGTAACCCACCCGCAGGGCCGACACCGCCTGGGCGACGCCGCAGTTCACCGGCCCGACGGTCTGGTCGGCGGACTCGGTCACGTCGAAGTCGATCGTGTCCCCCGCCACCGTGATCCGGAGCCTGATCGGGACCGGGGTGCTCAGATCGATGCCGTCGTTGTCGAGCACGCCCTCCGCGTCGTACACCCCGTCGGGGATGGCCGCGATCACCTCGCGTTCGAGCAGCTCGGTCTGCCGGAAGATCTCGTCCCGCGCGGCCTCGACCGTCTCCAGGCCGAACCGGCGCACGATCTCCTGCAGCCGCTTCTCCCCCATCGTGATGCACGCGATCATCGCGTTCATGTCGCCGGTGGTGGGATACGGGAACCGGACGTTGGTGGCGATCGTGTCGACGACGCCGTGCACCGGCTCACCACCGGCGACCAGCTTCTGCGGGCCCAGCCGCAAGCCCTCCTGGAAGATGGTCACCGAGTCCATCGAACCGCCCGGATCCTTCGAGCCCACGTCGATCCAGTGCGCCCGCGACGCGGTGAACCCGATCAGGGCGCCGTCGTCGAACACCGGTCCGAAGATCGTCACGTCGTTGAGGTGCGTGCCGCCCAGGTAGCTGTCGTTCAGGATCCACACGTCACCGGGCTGCCAGACCTCGCGCCCGAACCGCTCCTCGGTGGCCAGCGTGCAGGTCTCCAGGTTGCCGAGGAAGATCGGCAGACCCGCCGACTGGCCGAGCACCTGGTGATCGGCGTCCAGCAACGCGACCACGCAGTCGCCGCACTCGTAGATGATCGGGGTGTAGGCCGAGCGGATCAGCGTCGCGTTCATGTCGTCGGCCGCGGAGGTGAGCGCGTTGCGGATGATCTCGACCGTCACCGGGTCGATGTCGACGCGGTCCAGAGTGGTGGTCACAAGGTGTCCTTCCGCCGGATGAGCAGAGAGCCGATGTCATCGACGCCGACCGTGTGGTCCGGCGGTACGACGGTGGTCGCGGTGTCCTCGACGACGATCGCGGGGCCGTCGAAGGTGTGGCCGACGGACAGGTCGTCACGGCGTACGACGATCGACTCGCGAGGCTCACCGTCGAAGACCACCGTGCGGATCTGATGCGGGAACTCCGCGGAGGTCGCGGCCGGCCACGGCTGGGGAGCGGGCCGCGCCACCTCGCCGATCGCGGCTGTACGCAAGGTGACCAGCTCGATCGGCGCGCCGAGATTGGCATGCCCGTACCGTGCCTCGTGCAGGGCGGCGAACCGTTCCGCCAGCGTTTTCAGGAAGCCTGGCCGGGACGGTTCCTCCGCGTCGGTCAGCGGGACGGTCAAGGTGTATTCCTGCGCCTCGTAGCGGACGTCGACGGAGTGGTTCGCCGTACGCCGGTCGTCGGCGACGCCCTCGCTCGACAGCGCCTCGATACCCGACTGCTCCATCCGGGCCAGGGTGGCCGCCATGTCCGCGCCGTCCAGATCCTCGTCCAGGAAGAAGTACGGCTCGCTGTAGTCCTGCCGGATCTGCGTCTGCAGCATGCCCCAGGCGGAGAAGGCGCCGGGGAACCGCGGCACCACGGTCTCGGTGATGCCCAGCTCGCGGGCCAGGAACGCCGCGTGCATCGGTCCCGCACCGCCGAACGCGACCAGTGCCGAGTCGCGCGGCTCGATGCCGCGGGCAACGGTGATGGTCCGGATCGCCTGCGCCATCTTGGCGTTGGCGATGTCGCAGATCCCCTCGGCCATCGCCGTCGTACCGAGTTCGAACTGCTCCGCGAGGCGACCGACGGCCTCCGCGGCCAGCGTGGTGTCGAGGGTCAGCTGACCGCCGGCGAACCCCTCGGGGTCGATCCGGCCGAGGACCAGGTTCGCGTCGGTGACCGTGGGCTCGTCGCCGCCCCGGCCGTAACAGGCCGGCCCTGGCCGCGCACCGGCCGACCGCGGCCCGACCCGGAGGCCGCCCGCCTCGACCCATGCGACCGAACCGCCGCCCGCCCCGACGGTGTGGATGTTGACGACGCTCATCAGCATCGGCAGCCCTTCCAGCTGCGCCTCGGCGGAGACGTCCGGCTCACCGTCCACGATCAGCGACACGTCGAACGACGTACCGCCCATGTCGATGCCGATGAGGTTCGGCCGTCCGGTGCGGCCGGACAGCTCGGCGCACGCGATCGCACCGCCGACCGGGCCGGACAGCAACGTCTGCAGCGGCCGGCGACGCGCCGAGTCCGCGGTGAGAATGCCACCCGACGACTGCATGACGTGCAGCGGTACGGCGAGTCCACGCTCGGTCAGACGCTGCTCCAGGTCGGCCAGGTACCGCCGTACGATCGGGCCGGTGTAGGCGTCGACGACCGCCGACGAGGTGCGTTCGTACTCGCGCCACTCCTTGGCCGCCTCGTGCGACAGCGACACCGTGACATCGGCGCCCAGCTCCTCGATCAGGATCTCGCGGGTACGCAGCTCGTGCTCGGGGTTCTTGTAGCTGAACAGGAACGCCACCGCGATCGCGCCGTACCCGTTGCCGGCCGCGTCCCGTGCCGCCTTACGCACGGCCTCCTCGTCCAGCGGGGTCAGTTCCGAACCGTCCGCGGCGATCCGCCCGCCGATGCCGACGATGTCGCGGCGCGCGACCAGCGGTACGGGCTTGCGGTAGTGCAGGTCGTACAGACGTGTCCGCGGCCCGCGGGCGATGTGATAGCTGTCCTCGACGCCGGCGGTCCCGAGCAGCAGCACCGGCACCCCGCGCCGCTCGAGAAACGCGTTCAGCCCCTGCGTGGTGCCATGGACCAAGAACTCGATGCCGGCCGGCTTCTCGACCACCGTGTCGAGCCCGGCCAGCACCCCCTCACTGAGATCGCCCGGCGTCGTCGAGGCCTTGGACGCCGCGAACACCCCGTCCTGCTGGTCGTACGTGACCACATCCGTGAACGTCCCACCGATATCCATCGCGACCCGATAACGCCCGCTCATACACACTCCTCCAGCCGTCGGAACGTGCGAGAACCGTAGGTCGGACGACCGCGACCACACTGTGCGCCCGGCCCACCCGAACCGCCTTCACGCGTGCCGAGCGCACGATTCCACTACCCCGCGCTCGAGCGACCGGACTCATGTCGCCGAAGATCTGCCCGTCGACGCGCCGCTGGCCGGCGGTATCGCCCATCGCACTCGATATGAAGACGCGCTGCTCGGCGAACCATCACCCTACTCGCTGCTGACTGCGTCACACCGTGACATCTACCGGTCGCGCTAGCTGTCGCTGGTGCGTGGGGTGAGGCGGAAGCAGATTTCGAAGCGTTCGCCGTACTTGCGGAAGAACAGCTCGTTCGCGCGCCGGCGCTCGGCCCCGCGGACCTGGCGGACCGAGAACTCCGTCGGCGGCTCGTTCTGCCATTCACTCATCTGGACGAAGGCACGCTCCGCCAGGCCCGGATCCTCGGCAAGCTCCTCGCCTCGGACGTAGAAGATGCCTTGATCGGTGACATAGTGGACGTCGATCGTCATCGGATCATCGGCCGGACCGGAGAGCGTCAACTCCTTCGACCGGTACTGGTCGAGGGTGCAGGTCCGCTTGTCCGCGGTAAGGGCCGCGCGACGTTTGTCGATGAAGTAGCCCCAGGGCGTGCTGGTCATGTGGGTCTCGATCTGCGGCGCCTCCGCACTCAGCTCTCCCTCGATATGGAACGAGATCAGTGCGCGATCGTCCCACCGATACACCTGCACCTGCGGATGCTGATGGCAGACGTAGACGTGGAACTTCGACAGAAACTCCGCACCCTGACACTCGTCGCGCCACTTCATGATCAAGCGCAAGTTCGTGTAGATCGTCGTGGTGACGTCGAGCCGCGGGCCGAGCTCGTCGGTACGACGTCTCGCCGCGGTGGAGTCGGGATTCAGAATGAACAGCTCGAAGTACGCCCCGCGACGCAGCGACTCCTCGACAGCGGCGAGGAAGTCGTCACTCATCCACGGCTCCAGGAGTTCGGTGCAGGTCTCCAGAATCGTCACCTGCTGACTGCTCCTCCGCACATTGCGGATGTACACATTCGGGTCGAACCTCGGATGCTCAATGGTCGAAGACTCGTTCAGCGCGACCACGACCGCCTGCACCAGACCGTAGGTGATCAACGCCAGCAGGAGCGTCGACCCGACGTTCAGCAGCAGTCCCTGCCAGTAGCTGCCAGGGTCGTCCGGCCGGACCAGGAATGCACCGACAAGCATCGCGGCGGAGATCCCGGAGGTCGCGACCGCGAGTGCCAACTGCCTCGGCCTGCGTCTGGCCAGCATCCGCAACCGCACCGCCACACCGAGCCGCGTGCGGCGGCGCCTCAACGAACTCGAACCGGCCACCTGCCGAGACAATCGTCCTCCAGTTGCGCTCTCGGAGGGTCCGACCCTAGCGGCAATCCGGGTCCTGCAACTGCTACCCAGAGCGGTCGTCGGGAAAGTACTTGTACTCCACAATGATCCGCTCGTCGTCGACGCAGTAGTCCACCCCGCCGTCGCCACCCGGCCGTTCACCGCGTAGCCCCGCTCACCAAACTCGCGCCCCAGCAGGCACGGACTGATCAGGAACCTGCGCCAACGGCGAGCATGACAGACGCTCGTTGCCGAACGCCTCACAGCGACGCGGGAAGCGGGATGGAGATCAGCGGACTACGGCGCGTTCTGGGGCCACGACACCAAGGCCAGGGACGCCTACCGCTGGGCCAAGTCCTACGCCTTGAGCGAGCAGCATCTCGGTCCGCAACTGAAGGATCTCAGCGAGGAACTCCACGGAGCCGCGTGCTGACGACCACTCGCGACTACATCTACCGCGACGCCCGCCCAAGGTTGAAGGAGTACATGTTCTCGCGGCTGCGCGAGCAGAAGGTCGTCGTCGACATCATGGAACTAGGTACGACTGAGAAGGAGCAGATGCTCTACAACCATCTGAAGTCCGGCGATCAGCCGGCCGCAGTGCTGGCGGCAGGCGTCCCCATCTGCGCGCGGTGGCGACCGCTGAACGATTCCAACCCGAGATCGCACATCACTTGTCGTTGCGAGGATTCATGCCACCCGCTAGGCCCCTGGCGAAGCCGACCTGCTGGCGTGCTTCGAACACCCGAACGATCTTCTGACGGATGTTCTGAACGGCCTGGAACCCGAACAGCGCGCGGCCTTCGAGGCGGTTTACCTCTCGAACGATGAGCTCACTGCGCCGTTTGGTTGTGCCCGACAACCGATTGTCTGCAGCAGTGACGGCTCTCGACGCGACAGTCGCTGGAACCGCCCGAGCGTTCTCTGCCAGCATGGCTGACATCAGGCAGTGGTGACGAGTTTGTTGATGCGCTTGCGTACTCGGCGGCCGCCTCGGGCCAGGGCGAGGCCAGCGGGTGCCGATCGCTTGAGCAGGCAACGGAATCGCAGGTCTGCTTTCCAGAACAGCTTCACCACGTCAGGGTCGCCGAGGTCGGCCTGCCAGGCGATCGCGCCCGATCGCACATCGGCTACGAGTCGCTTCGACACCGATCGGACCGACCCGAGCAGGATGGCGACGGGTACGACGTACAGGAGCAGCAAGCTGAACACCACAGTGGTTGCCAGCGCCGATCGCCAGACCCAGTTCGGATCAGCCGGCCACCACCAGATGATGCCAACGGCAATGATTGCGTAGCACGTCCCATAGATCACCGACCAGGTTGCCGCCACCCCGCTGGAGTGGCTGACGCCGCGGGCCTGGTACACCTGGCCGGCGTCGGTGTTGACCTCGAACCAGGATTGCAGCCGCCGCCCGGTCAAGTACCCGACGATCCATCCGGCCGCTGCGGCACCTGCAGCGACGACAAGCAGCCAGAAGCGCTCGGTCTTCCAGGTTTCCACCTGACCGTCGGTCCAGTCGACCAGGCGGACCAGCCCGTAGACCGCGGCCGCGAGCACCGCGAGCCCAATGGCCGCCAGCACGATCCAGCCGAGGCAGGCCACAAGTCGCAGCACGACTCGCTGACGGACGGGCAGATCCGCAGCCGTCTTGCGGAAGAAGCGCTTCACCAGCTTGTCCAGCGCCCGGTACAACGTCGAGATCGGACTGCGCAGCTGCGACGGCAAACTCCCGAGGAGCATCAGCGCGAGCGCCAGCGCGACGATGATCCCGGCCACCGCCAGCGAGTGGTGCTGACTGGAGTCGCTGGTACTCGACCAGCCCTTGGACGCGAACGCGACGAGCGGAATGACCGGCGTCAGCAGTACGACGCCGTGCAGCAACGTACCGGTCCGCATCGCCGCAACGCCGAACGCTGTCAGCAATGCGCCGACGCCGATCGCGGTGGCTGGGCCGGCAGCCCATCCATTGATCTCGCCGAGCAGCGAGAGCGCAAGCAACAGCGCGCCCACCGCGAGGGTCAACTGGGCCAGGAACCGCGCGATAGCGCCACCACCCGCGAGGCCGAGAATCGTCCAGTAGGGCACCATCATGCCGCCCCGGAGTGTTCGGGTGACCGGCTTGATCGCATCCAGACCGGACCGGCTGCTGTCGGCCACCGTCACGGCGACACTCGCCGCCGTCGCCGCCGTACGGATCAGCTGGTCGCTGCGGGCCTCCTCGTTCAGCGGCTCGCGGCCGATACCGGCCCGATCGAAGGCCCGCAAGGCCTCCACACCTACCGTCACCTCTTTCTGCGTCAACGGTCCCGAATCCACGACATTCGCTCCGACCGCCTTCACTCTGGCGAGCAACGCCTTGTGCTCGACCAGGAACAGCTCCCCTTTCGAGTCCGGGTTCGCCCGGTCGATCCTGTCGGCGTTCACCGCGGCCTCGATCGACGGCAGTTCCTCGACCACCACCCGCAAATGCACCGCCCAGGCCGCCAGGGAAGCGAGCTTCGGCAGGTTCGCCGGCAACTCCTGCTTGTCCAACGAGTACACGGGCTCGAGCTCCGCCACCGCCTCGACCGCGAGCGCCTTCAGGTCCTTCGTCAGCGGCCACCGGAAGAGCTTTGACGTCAGGACGGCGACGAACTTCTCCGCGGTCTCGGGATCGGCGCCCTGGCTGAGCTGGATCGCGCGTCGCCGGAGTCTCTCCGGCGACAGGATGACCTGGCACAGCATCGTTGCCGCATCCATCCGGCCCCAGGTCCAGTCGTTCATCCGCCAGGACCGCTTGAGGAAGCCGCCGAAGCGGTTGAGCGACATCCCGCCGACCTTGTCGTCCAACGTGGTCGACTGCTGCGCGAAGTGGTTCTGCGTCTGCAGCGAGATCTGCACCAAGTCGAGGGGATGACTGCTCGCGGCACCGGACTCGTCCGCCAGTGTCCAGGCCGCGACGTGTAACCAGAGCAGGCGGGCGCGGACGATCCGCCGGTTCCGCTCCCGCGCAGCGGGATCGCCGTCCGGCGCGAGGTCGGCGAACAGTGTCTGCCACGGGCGGAGCCCGGACCACTCCGCGATCCTCGCGTCGTCGACCGACTGCAGGATCCCGAGGCTGTCGACGACGACGCCGACGATCCTGCTGATCGCATCGGCCGACGTGATGCCTGGTGTCCCGGCCGGCACGAAGTTCGCGTCGAGCGGAGCATCATCTGCCTGTCCGCTCAAGGACTCCAGCGCCTCCCGGCGTCGGCCGTCCCGCAGCCCGTCCTGATCGGCGCGATGCTCGCGTACGTCCTCGAAGATCTCGAACCCAAGGACTTTCAGTTCGGCGTCCGCGACTGCCGCACCGTCATTGGCCATCGCGCGGGCGTAATGCGCGAGCCGCAGCGTCCAGTAGTCCGCTCCCGGCCTGAGCGTACTGAGGACACGATCCTTGGTCCAAGGCCGGTCGATCTTTTCCCGTACGTCGCGAAGCTCGGCGCGGGCCGTACTGACAATCCCGCGCGCCGCAGACAGCTGTTCGCAGATGTCCGTTGCCGACGTCACGCTGATCAGCCGGTGCAAGAGATCCATCACCGCGTCGGCGACGTCGAGTCCTGCGGTCGTACCCCACGGCCAGTGCTCCGGCGGCTCGTCACCCTCGGTCGGCAGCTCTGCAGGGATGTACGGCAGACCTGGTGGGTCGGCTTCGAACCAGTGGCGCTGGGCGGTCTCGACGGCCCGTTGGATCCGGCGCAGCGACCAGTCCGCCGGAGGCACGACTCGCTCGGCGAGATCGCGAGCGGCCCGCCTGATTCGTTGGTTGCGGTACTGGCCGAACACCGACTTCGCCAACGGCTGCAGACCGCCCGGTCCGTCGAGTCCGCCCATGATGTCCAGTCGGGTGCCGCGCCGAGCGGTCGCGGCCGAGTTGTGTGCCTCAACCTCGTTGACGAACGTCCGGCTGCCCTGGCTCAACAGAGCACCGAGCACTCCACCCATCGCTCCGGCGGCCGTCGGCGGCTCGTCGTCCTGGTCGGCTTGATCCGGCCGATTGACCGGCGCGTGCGGATAGACGAGCAGCATGACGCGCTGCACCAGACCGGTGGCCGGCATCCGGGCGATCGCGCCGAGCGCGGCCTGGGTCGGCGTGTTCGCGAGCAGACCGCCGTCGACGGCGTACCTCGATCGATCGGGTGGCACGGCCTCCGCCGGTCCCGCGGACCGCCACGACACGAACCCACCGAGATCGGGCCGTGCGCCCGGGTCGGTGAGATCCATCGGCTTACCGTCCGGCATCGACGCCGGTCCGTCGTGGTGGCGAGCCGGGACGAAACACGGCTCGAACGCCAACGGGAACCCGGCCGTACAGCGGGCCGCCAACGCCAGCGCGGCGGCGAGTTCATGATCCTTGTCGAGCGTGAAGTCGTCACGCGATTCGCCGCGGCGGAACGTGAACACACCTTGATGCAACATCTGCGGCAACTGCTGCCCGAGCGAGTCCACCGTCACCGTCCTTGCCCCGTGCAGCAACGTCGTAGTGATCATGAGCTCGATCGGATGCCTGGCCCCGGTGTTGCTGTCGAGTCCCTTGCTGAGCTGCTTCATTGCCTCGTACAACTTGGGCAGGAAGTAGTCGTCACCCCGCAGCAACGACGCCGGCGATCCCTTGAACGGCCGCTGCAGCAGTGAATCCATCCGCCCCTGCTCGGACCACAGATCCCGCATCACCGCGACGTCGGCCTTCTCATTGGCCTGACTCAACGCCAGCGCAGCCCCATTGATCCCGCCGGCCGACGTACCGGCGATGACGTCCGCCCGAGCCGTCACGTCGAGCAGTTCAAGCAACCGCCCGTACGGCCCCTTGGGCTTGGTGACGCGATCGATCTCCCGCACCACCCCACCCATCCAGACCGCCAGGCTCACCCCACCATTCAGGACAACAGCAAACCGAATCTCCTCCGGCACACCCATGACGTCCCCCAAGCCACCCCTGAGCCGCCCCCGGCCCCTGGCTGGATGGTACGCCCACTGTCACCCTCCGTCACCCCCTGCAGCAGTCCTCCGCTCGGTGACGACAGGTCGCTCGCCCTCGACCTCGTCAGGGGCACCGGCGGCACCGACGATCAGGGGTGGAAAGCCAGTCATGGAAGCGGGAAATCGGGGGCGGTGACAATAGTGTCCGAACCACCTGCGTCGTTGCGAGAGCTCATCCGATCAACGGGCGCCAACGTCAACTTCCTCCTCACCGACGCCTACGGCCCACAACGCCTCGGCGACTGAACCAACCGCAGGACACGCCCCTGCCCCGGTCCGGCACTGCCGGACCGGGGCAGGGCCTTGTGGAGGTCTCGGGGCAGGGCCTCCCGGACTGGATTACCTTGGAAGCTTGACATGTCGAGACCACCGCTGCCGATCGGAACATGGGGACGCGTCTCCACCAAGGTCGTCAAGACCGAGAAGAACGGCAAGCCATCGAGCACCAGACGCCACCAGGTTCCGCGACCACGCGACAGTGGCGCATTCAAGGTCACCCGCAACGGCACGGGCGGCTCTCACCCCAGATGTCGTCCGATGGTCATGCGGAGCGTCGGCCGGTCGGCAACAGCGATCCCAGGTCGAGGGAGGTCGCAGCTGTGAGCAACTCCAGGCGCGACGCCGTGACGTGCTCGATCACGTGAAGTTCTCGCCTTGCGGCCCCTGGATCAACGGCGGAAGGTTGTGGTCGTCCCGCAGCTGATCACTTTGCGTTGTGCCGGCCAGAACGACCAGCTACCGACGCAGGACTTCATCGCATAGCGGGCGCCCTCTCCGGCATTGACATTGGCACAGGTACCTTCGCCCCGCCCGTTGTGTTCCCAGATCAAGGTCCGCCGTTCGTAGTGACCCTCGGGCCAGACCACAGTGACCGCGCTGTTGCCGTCGGTCTTCTCGTCCACAGCACAGGCGTTGTTGGTGGAGTCGAAGTAGCGAGCCGCCGTGGCGACTGAGCCGTGACCAGCCTCGATGCACTTGTTCGGATCTGGATTCACCCAGGTTTGGGTCCAGCACTTCGCCGATTCGTACGACGCGGCGTTCGCCGATGTCGTCGCCACGGACAGCAGCAAGCCCAAGGCGCCGACCACAGCCGCCACTCCCTTCATCATCACCTTCTCGATCTCCTCTCGCCTTCTGGCCTGGGCGCGGATCTGTCCGGCGCTGGGGTCAGCGGTTCGGGTTCCACTTCCAGTCGCTCTGGGCGTTGTCGTTCGGCGACGTGTTGCAGCCGTCCTTGCCTTCGCACTCCCGGACGATGACTCGTGCCGCGCCGATTGTCTCGGAGCTGTAGACCCGGAAGTCACCGTGATCGACATCGCCGTCGCTGCAGCCCGACGTGTCCGCGATGGGCGTGCGCTTCCACTCGCTGAACCCGTTGCCGAGACGCGTCTGGTACCAGATGTACGCACCTGCGCCGTCGCCTCCGCTGAGGCAGATGTCGGCAACCCGCGCGACGTGGATCGTGAACGACTTGGCGCCGTGCCAGGCGATCCGGCCGCCGGCCTCCGCATGGCCTGCGAACTCCCCGCCGTTCTGCGACTTGATCGCGAAGCCCGGCCCTTCCGGTACGTCCGGAGTGTCTGCCGCGGTGGCTGCCGTCCCGGCCGCGACCAGGCCGGACACCCCGATGGTCCCGGCAACCAGCAATGACGCGATCCTCATCATTTCCTCCAGATGGATGACTCGTGCCGGGTGGTCCCGGCCGGATGAGCATGCCGCCGTCGTGCCGGTCCGATCAGCCGAACTGATCGAATCCGATCACCTGCGGCCGCCGGACTTGCTAGCGTGCCGCCATGGAATCCGGCCGCGAGCCTCCCCGACCGGGCTCGGTGCGCACGTACGACGACCTCGCCGAGCGTCTTCGAGCGCTCAGATCGTGGGCCGGGGTGTCGTACCGCGAGGCGCACCGGCGGACGGTCCGCGACCGGACGGCCCGCGGTGTGTACGAGATCCCCGCGTATGCCACCGTCTACCACTGCTTCCAGCCTGGCCGGAGCCGGATCGACCCGGAGCTCGTGGTCGACATCGTTCGCGCGCTGGTCGGGGACGACGCAGCGGCGGCCGAGTGGAGGCAGGTGTGCCAGGTGGTCGACCAGCGCGCCGCCGAGGCGTCCGTCGTGGACGTGGCAACCCAGCTCCCGGCCGACCTGCCGCATTTCACCGGCCGCCGAGATGAGCTGAACCAGGTACCGGCCGACACCGAGTCCGGGCTGGTGACGATCCACGGAATGGCGGGCGCCGGCAAGACGACCCTCGCCACCCACATCGCCCAGCGACTGGCGCCAGGGACGCGCCTGTTCGTCGACCTGCGCGGCTACGACCCCGATCGACCACCGGCAGACCCGGCGGCCGTACTAGGTGCCTTTCTCCGCCGGCTCGGTGTGCGCGGCAGCGAGATCGCGCCGCTCGACCTCACACGGCGTACCGCGATGTACCGCGCCCTGCTTGCCCGTTCGCGGGCGCTGGTGCTGCTCGACAACGCCGGCAGCGAGGACCAGGTGGCGCCGCTGCTGACCGACGCTGACGGCTGTCTGACCCTGGTGACGAGCCGTCGGCGCCTCCAGCTGCCGGGTATCACCCAGGAGATCACGCTGGAGCCGTTCGCTCCGGCGGAATCGGTCGAGCTGCTGCGCCGGACCGCCACCGGCCAGGTCGACGCCGCGCCTGAGCTGGCCGCCCGGATCGCGGACCTGTGTGGCCATCTTCCGCTGGCGGTCGCACTCATCGCAGGCTGGATGGACAACCGACCGGACTGGACGCTGTCGGACCACCTCGATCGACTCGCAGACAGACGCGGCAGCCTCCGCCTCGACAACGCTGTCGAGGTCGCTCTGGCTGCGTCGTACGAGCGGCTGCCGGAGGACGACCAGCGGCTGCTGCGACTGCTGTCTCTTCATCCTGGCCCGGACCTGGACGCGTGCGCCGCGGCCGCGCTCACCGGCGGTGAGCTCAGCAATACGACTGCCACGCTCGACCGCCTGGTGTCCGCCAGTGTGCTGCGGCAGCCGGCGACCGGCCGGTTCGCGATGCACGACCTGGTCCGGATCTTCGCCTCGGACCGGGCTCGCGAGGAAGTGCGGCCAGCCGCACGGCGCTCCGCACTGGTCAAGCTCTACGACCACTACCGCCGTACGGCGAAGTGCGCGCTCGTGCACTACGCGCCGCAGGACCGCCACCGCCATCCGGAGGTGCCGGATCCGGGAACCCCCACGCCGCCGGTCGCCGACCGTGACAGCGCGGCTGCCTGGCTGGAGGCGGAGAGGGCGAACCTGCTGGCGATCGCCAGCCACGCCGGCAACAACGGTTCGGCTCAGCATGCCGTCGACCTGTCCGTCCTGCTGTTCCGCTTCCTCGACGATGCGGGGCACCACCAGGACGCCGCGAACCTGCACGAACTGGCGGCCAGGGTCGCGGCGCCACCCGGGCGAGCCCGCGCGCTGATCAACCTCGGAACCGCGTGCTGGCGGCTCGGCCGGTATGACGAGGCGCTGCAGCACAACCAGGATGCCCTGGTGATCCACCGGGAACAGGGCGACCGGATCGGCGAGGGGATCGCCCTGACCAACCTGGCTGTCAGCTACGGACGACTCGACCGGCTGCCGGAGGCGATCGAGCACTACCGATCCGCGATCGACATCCTGGCCACGACCGACGACCGGGTCACCGAAGGCGTGGCGCTCGGCAACCTCGGGTACGCGCTGGAGCGCAGCGGCCGGCTCGACGAGGCGCTCGAGCAGAACCTCAGGCACCTGCAACTGGCGAGGCGAATCGGCGACCGGGTAGCCCAGGGTGTTGCCCTCGGCAACGTCGGCAGCGTGTACCAGCGGCTGGGACGGCTCGACGAGGCACGGCAGCACCACGAGCAGGCCCTGGCGCTCGCCCGCGAGACCGGATATCGACTAGGCGAACTGTCGATCCTCAACGAACTCGGGGCGGACCTGCACCTGCTCGGCCGATTCGATCCCGCCCTGGAGACCTACCGCCGCGCCGAGTCCCTGGCCGACGAGCTCGACAATCCTGGCGAGCTGAGCAGTGCCCGCGCCGGGATCGAGCAGTGCCGGCAGGCCTTGGCCTCCCGGACCTCCGACTCAGGACGCTAGGACGGGAAGCAGCGCTTGGCCGGTTTGCCGTGCGGCGGATACTCCCTGGGCCGGCGGTCAGTGAACTGCTTCTCGGTCGGGTGCACCCGATGATCGGCGTAGCTGTAGTAGGCCAGCCGGGCGTAGATGCGGCCGTTCCACTCCCAGTACTGCGTGCCGGGCACGTACACGGTGCCGTCGGTCGGCCGGCGGAAATGCGGATAGCCGATGAACATCCGGCCGACGCCGTCGGTACCCAGGTACTTCCCGTCGAGCTTGCAGTTACGGACGGTCGCCCGCCACCAGCCCGCCCACTCGTAACGGTCCTCGTCCGGGTAGTACCAGCCGGTCCGACCGAGGTCTCCGACGGTCTGACCGCAGAACGCGCGGACCGTACCGTCCGACTCGACGCGCTCCGGCCCGCAGGCCTCGTACGCCTCGGCAGCCTGCACAGCCTGCACAGCCTCCCTGGACTCGGGCGCCACCCGGGCCACGGCCGTCGTACCCGGCCCCGGAACCAGCACCGCCAGCATCGCGGTAGCCGCGGCCAAGTGCAGGACGCGCCGAACGTGCTGTCTCGCAAACATCAAAGCTCCCCCGTAAGTCGACTGCGCGAGCCCGCCAGATCCTAATGGCTCGCGGGGCCAGCGGTCTGGTCAGCTCAAACCGACGCGGACGTCATGTCACGCACGGCCTCACCCGGCTCGCGGCACGTACTCTTCGGCGAACCAGCGCATTGAGTCAGCTCGACCGGTGTGGCTGCCGTTGTGATGCAGCGCTCGCAGCTTCAGGCAAAGTCCGTCGCTCGCAACGACTCGCCGCTGCCGGCGATCAGTGACTGCACCACTCGATTCGCCCGGTAACGGCCGCCTGTCGACGAGGGTGACGACTACGGCCGCCAGGTGGAATTCAGCGGGTTCGGGGGTAGTGCATGGGAGTCCCCGGTCGGTGGTAGTGGCTGGCGGCAACTGGGTGCGGCTCCTACTGTCGTGGGATGCGAGCGGAGCGGATGCGGGCCGGAATACGGGTACCACCGTGCCGGACCTCGTCGAGTTCGCGGCAGCACCACTGGACAATTGGTTGTCTATAGCAACTTTAGGCGCCGCCTGATCAGTCAGACACACGTCCGAGTGCTCCGCCACCAGCCGCTCTCGTTCGCTGAACCGCATCCGCACCACAATCGACGCGGAGTCGTACTGACGGGCCACGAGCCGACCACCAAGGCGATCGACCCACCGGGGGGCGAGCGGTATGCGGCTTAGTCAGCAGGCGTAGGACTTGGCCCAGCGGTAGGCGTCCCTGGCCTTGGTGTCGTGGCCCCAGAACGCGCCGTAGTAGCAGAGGATCGTCCAGGTCTGGGCGCCGACCCAGCCGTCGATCTTCGTGTTCGGATGGTTCGCGGCGCGGGCGGAGTTGCTGATGGACAACACGTTGGCCAGGCTCTGGATCGCCTTCACACAGGAGCCGGTGCCGCCCAGGCCGTAGATGTTCTGCCGGCAGGAGGCGGTAGCTGCCGAGGCCGGTCCGGCGACGACGGAACCGCCGAACAGAACCGTGAAAGCGACCAGGCTGCTGGGGTGATGGGCCCCTGGGACTGGAAGGATGGTGGACCGTCCGTGCCACCGGGGGGTCACGAAAGGACGTACGACGATGGCGGGTTCGATCGCGAGGCGCAGGAAGAAGGACGCCCTCTGGCTGGTCGCGGGTGTCCTGCTGATCGGCCTGGTCGGGCTGCTTGTCGGGCTCTTCGCACAGACAGGAGAGCAGGTCGCGCGGATGTGGGTCGGGGCCGAGGTGCGCCCGGACGGAAGCGCGCGGATCACCGAGGTCATCGACTACGACTTCGCCGGCAAGGACAAGCACGGGATCTACCGGACCGTGCCACTGGACAAGCGCGGCGATCTGCGGGACGTCTCGATCACGATGGACGGTGCGAAGGTCCCGTTCCGGCTCAACGGGTCCCTCGTCACCAAGATGGTGATCGGCGACCCGGCGTCGACCGTGACAGGCACACACCGGTACCGGATCGAGTACACCCTGCAGACGTTGGGAAAGTTTGAGCGGCTGGCCTGGGACGCCGTAGGTACCGAGTGGGAGGTGCCGATCAGGCGGGTGGAGGTGCACGTCGCCACGCCGTACGCGCTGCGGTCGGTGCTGTGCAACGCCGGTTCGTACGGTTCGGGAGATCCGTGCGCGACGATGCAACAACCCCGGCCGGGACAGTTGGATGCCGGCCACGGTGGCCTGGACAAGGGACAGGGCTTGACCGTGTACGGCACATTCACGGAGGCCAGTGGTGGCGGTGCCACACTGCCTGTGCCACCGACTGGACCGGCGCCCGCCGAGCCTGACGGGCACCTGGTACAGGGCTGGTTGTGGATCACGGGGATCGCTCTCCTGGCCGCGCTGGTGATCGCAGAACTCCTCCGGCTGGCGGGACGTCAGCGTGTCCAGGGCGGCCGCCGGATGGACCTGGGCAAGCTGGCCCGGACTGTTCGGCCCTCCCCCGTCCCCCCGGCCGAGCTCGGCCCGGCCCAAGGCGGCATCCTCCTGACCGGACAGGTGCGCAAGAACCATCTGGTCGCGTGGCTGCTCGGCGCCGCACTGGACGGCCACCTGCGCATCACCGGGGCGACCCGACCAGTACTGCGCAAAGCCCTCGAGGAGCCCGGCAACGCCGACGAACTGACCGAGCGAGTCGTCGGCACCCTGTTCGCCAGGAATCCGGACGTCTCGCTGCGCAAGTACAACAAGAATTTCGCCGAGGCCTGGCGCGAGTTGAAGAGTGGACTGAACGATTGGCGGCTGTCCGATGAGATGAAGCTGTGGGTGCCAGGTGCGGAGCGAGCGCGCCGCGTGGCCCTGATCGCCGGTGTGCTGGCCGGTGTCGCCGGTGTGATCCTCTTGATCTTCACGGCCGACGGCACGCTGGAGACGGGCACGGCCTGGCGCACGCCCACCGCCGTCGGCGCGGCACTGGCTGGTGGCGGTCTCGCGGCAGTACTGCGGTCCTGGGAGCTGCGGGCCCGTACGGCGCGTGGCTCGGAGCTGTGGTGCCAGGCCGAGGCGTACCGCCTCTATCTTGCCGGCCTTGAGGGGTGGGACGGCCGCGACGAGGACCTGCTCACCGCGTGGGCGGCCGGACTCGGCGAGACCACCGCCTGGACCATCGAAGCCGAACGGGCCACGAAGCAGGGCGGTTCGGCCCAGTATCACCATGACCGCTGGAAGTTGGGCCTATACCTGCCGATGGCCACCGACAGCGCCAGATCAGCCTCCGGCAGCTCCAGCGGGTCATCCTCCAGCAGCTACAGCGGAAGCTCCAGCAGCGGCGTCGGCGGCGGCTCCGGCGGCGGAGGCGGCGGCTCCTGGTGAACAGGACTCCACGCACGTTCTGGTACTCCAGCCGCGGATCGTCATCAGGGGCGGTGCCAGGATGGCGGCCTCGAGCACCGAGCAGCACCGGTCGAGACGAAGGCGTCCGCGATGCCCTCCGGCGTCAGGCGATCACCCTCGTAGTCGGTGTGCCGCCGCACGGCGTTCTTCGCTCGGCAGTCTCAGAGCACGCGCTGTTGGGTCGCTGTCTTGTCGGTACGGGCCACGTGGAGCACGATTCGGTGGCGGAGTTGCGGTAGGCCGAGAACCGCGGCGAGGTCCGACGCGGACTGGGTGACGAGCGGGTGGACCGCGTCCAGGTCGGCGCTCGGCTCGATGGTGCACTGGAGCTCCGCGACCAGCTCGCCGCGGTCTGCGACAACCCGCCCCGAGCTGTCCCGGATTTCCGGATGGCTCGTCAGGTCCCGTGCGGCAGCCGCGACGGCCGCGTGAGCATCGGCGACCAGGCGACCGTTCGGATCGGTGTCCGTGAGGGTGAAGCGACCGCTGATGCGTCGCGGCAGATGCCGCAGCAGCCACCACAGCCCGAGGAGGGCCAGCAACACGCCGCCGGTGCCAGTTGCCCACGGCCACCAACCGGTCCGTGTGTGGTCGGCTGGGCCGGACAGACTGATCCTGTCGGGTGCGCCGGGCAGTACGTCGTACCACCAGCTGACCGCCAGCGCCCCGGCCGCGATCAGTACGAGAGCGACTACGACGCCGACCGTCCGGTCCACGGCGATGACTCCACGTCTCATCTCAGTCCTCCCGGAGATCGATCCGAACGCGTGGACGTGGATCGATGCCGGCAAGCCGCCCGTCGATCGCTGCGCTGACATCGTCGGTTACCCGGTCCGGGTCACCGAAGGTCGTGACCCTGGCGCGGAGCCGCTTCCTCTTCGCGACGACGGACGTCGCCGTGACGGAATCCACCCGGCCGGCGCCGTCGGCTGCGAGCCGTGCGGTGTCCGCGGTCCGGAGCCAGACGATCGTGTCGGGGCCTTGCACCGCCAGATGCGTGCGTCGCCGTGGTTTGACGGCGAGGGCGAGCAGCATCAGACCGATGGCTACGGTCGCGATGCCGACAGGTCGCATCCAGCTCTCCGGTCGGAGTACGACGCTGCGCCCGAACCAGCTTCCCGGAATCACCTCGCCGTCCAGCAGCCCCACCGAACGCAACATCTCGGCTGTACCGACCGCGCCGAGTCCGATCAGAGCCAGCGCCACCACAACTCCGACGTACGCAACCGCCGGTGCCGCAGCCGGAGCCTTCGCTGCCGACGGAGGGGTGTCCACGGCCTGCCCTGGCGATCGGTCGAGGGACTCCACTGCGGACAGGTCCACGTCAACGCGGTCAACGCCGAGACCTGTGAATCGTTCGACGTCGGCCGCGACGTTTCGTCGTACCTCGGCCGCGACTTCGTTCAACGGGACTCCGAAGGCCGCGGCGACCTGTACCTCGATCCGGACACGCTGCCCCGCGATCACCGCCCGGGCTTTCGGCAGGCCGCGCCCCAGCACGGCGTCCCGCCGTACCACCGCACCATGGTTGCGCGCCGTGATCTCGGCGATCCGCTCCACCGCCCGCTGGGCGATCTCGAGCCGTCCTCGATCGCCCCCGTGAACGACCGAGGACGGCCCGGGCGCAGGCGTCGAAACCGCCGGGGCGGCAGTCGGTACGCCGGCGCCGCCGTCGTCAGCCACGACCACGGCGCGAGATCAGGTCGTCCAGACCCTTCGTCCCGTCCGACAGGAACCGGCCGACCACGAAACCGACCGCGCCCAGCACGAGAGCGAGCAGGAAGCCGGCGAACCCACCGGCCGCAGCGGCGATCGCGATCAGCAGACCGGCGAACAGCCCAATCGTCGATGTAGTCACGTGGTTCCCTCTGCTCTCGTGGAGATCTGTCAGTGCACCCGGCGTTCAGCCGGGGCCTCGTCGGTGTCGTCGTCCTCGTCGTCGCCCTCGAGGTGCACGTCGCTGACGGCGATGTTGACCTCGGTGACCTCCAGGCCGGTCATCCGTTCGACCGCCGAGATCACGTTCCCGCGGATCGCGACGGCCAGGTCGGCGATGCTCACGCCGTACTCCGCGACCAGCTCGATGTCGACCGCCGCCTGCTTCTCCCCGACCTCCACCGAAACGCCCTGCGACAGGTTCGTCCGCGAGCCGGGGATCCGATCCCGGAGCATGCCGACCGCCCGGGCCGCGCCGCCACCGAGCGCGTGCACGCCCTCGATCTCCCGGGTCGCGATACCGGCGATCTTCGACACCACCACGTCGGCGATGGTCGTCCTGCCGCCGGTCAGCTCGGTCGATCCGGTGCTGTCGGCAACGACATGACCGGAGCCACGCTTGGCAGCGGTCCGGCCGTCGGTCTTGGTCGTCACAGTATCGGTCATCGCCTGATGCCTTTCTCGTCAGCGGGTTGTGCCCGTACGCCGGTTGGACAACAGCACGACCGAAATCGTCACGCGACCTGCAGCAGGTCTTCCGTACCAGCCAACCGTGACATACCTCACGTACTCGATCCGGGAGATCAGCGTGACGTCTGCGCACTCCGTGTCGTCCTCACATCATGAAGCACCAGGAGTCGCGATGAGCGGCGGCACCACGGCGCTGGTGGAACTCGACGAGGCAACGCTGGTCGCCCGGGCGCGCGACCGCGACCCGGCGTCCTTCGAGCTGCTGGTACGGCGCTACCAGCGGCGCATCTACACGCTCTGTCTGCGGATGCTCAACGGCGCCAGCGGCGAGGCCGAAGACATCGCCCAGGAAACGTTCGTCACGGCGTGGCGCCGATTGCCTGAGATCCAGAACGACGCAGCGTTCGGCGGCTGGCTCTACCGAACCGCGACGAACAAGTGCCTTACCGTTCTCCAGCGGCGCCGGCCCACCGTCGACCTGGATGAGGATCATCCGGCGGCCGACGGCGACCCGGCGCGGACGGCAGGCACCAGCGCTGCGATGAGCGCGTTGTCCGAGGCACTGCGACAGCTCCCACCGCAGCAACGAGCCTGCTGGCTGCTGCGCGAGGTTCACGGCCGCTCGTACCACGAGATCGCCGAGTTGGTCGGTACGACGCCCACCGCGGTACGAGGACGAATAGCCAGAGCCCGCGCCGAGCTCGCGGAGGTGATGAAGCCATGGAGATGACACCCGGCAACCCGGTGACCGACCTGCACCCGCTAGCCTGCGGGCGCACCGTGGAAGACGTCTGGGACGATCTCGACAGCGGTAGAACGACCGCGCATCTCAAGGACTGCCCACACTGCCGGACGGCGCGCGCCAGCCTCGGGCAACTCGCCGACGCCACCGCGTTCCTGATCGACGACCCGGCCGAGGTTCCGGCCGGGCTGCTGGACCGCGTCATGTCGGCGGTCCGCGCGGACTTGAGTCTCGGCCGGACGCTCGCGCTTCCGACGGGCGCAGCGCAGGTCGACCTGTCAGTTTCGGCGCTGGCTGCAGTACTGCGCTACGCGGTCGACGGAGTCGCCGGGATCAGAGCCAGGCACTGCCGAATCGAGCTGGTGACCGACCAGCCCGACACCTTGACGGTGTCGATGACCGTCGCGCTGAGGTACGGCTCCGGGCGGGTCGCCGCGCTCGAGCTCGCCCGGGAACGGGTCGTGTCGGCGGTTCGTGCCCAGGCCGGCTTCGAGGTCGCTGAACTCGATTTCGAGATCGTCGACGTCTGGACGGATCAGCAATGAGTCAGGCCGAGCCTGAGATGCAACGGATTGCGGAGGTCGCTGCCGCGGCAGCCCGCGCAGTCCCGGGGGTGATCCGCCTACAGCCGGGGCTCGTCGGGCTCGTCAAACAGATCGCAGCCCAGGCCTGGCAACGCGGCACCGGCAAGCCGGTCGTAGACGTCGCCGGCGTCGATGTCGACCTGCATCCCGAAGGCTCCGTCCGCATCGACGTCCGCGTCGTCTCGGCCTTGAACCACCACGCGACCGACGTCGGCGCCGATGTACACACCGCCATCACCGCCGCTGTCGAAGCAACCACCGGCGAGATTCCTCACGTCCGCGTCCGCATCGTCGAGATCGATCTGGAACCACACCACCTCTGATCCCCACAACTGCGATCAGACCAAGTGGGCGGGATGCGCGTAAGCACATCCCGCCCGCTCACTCAGGATCGGCTGGAGCTGTATCTTTTTGGGTCCTGCAGGGAGACGAACGCCTCCGAAGACAGGATGTGCTCGCTGCTCGTCCGAGGCGGATGCGCGCGGCTCGCTTCGAGGTAACAACTGTGACACTGCCGCCACCAGGCACGCGGCGTTCGCGGATGGATGCCGAGTCAGACCCAGCAGTAGGTAGTCGACGAGTTGGACAAGCGGTTGGTGTCGTCGAGCGCAGAGCGGCGGCGAGTTCGACTCAAGCCCCTCTCGGCGGGCGTAGCCTGGGGTAGTGCAGTACACCGACTGGGGTGAGCGCGCGGCTCGCTGGTCCGGAATTCGCAGCGAGACAGTCGATGTGCACGGCACGAAGGTGCACTACCTGGTAACTGATCAGACGCGGACGTCAGAAGCGCCGGTTCACCTGCTCGTTCCCAACCCGGCCAACAGCGCCTCGAACTGGCTGGATGTACTCGCGGAACTGCGACCACGCGCACACGCGATCGCGGTAGACCTGCCCGGCACGATCGCCGGCCACACCGCGCTGCCGAACCGGCGCGCGGCCGGCGTCGAAGCCAACGCGCTGTTCCTGCTCGATTTCGCTGAGGCACTCGAGCTCGATCGAGTCGTGGTTCACGGCTGGTCCGCGGGCGGGATGATTGCACTGCTGTTCGCCGACCAGGCACCCGAACGGGTCCGCGGGCTCGTGTTGGTGGATCCGGCACTGCCTCCCCCGCTGAGCGACGGCGAGGCGCGGATGTGGCAAACCCTCGGCAGGGCGGGGTTGGCCATCGTCGCTCCGGTCGCCCTTGTGCTGCTGCGCGTTTCGGGGCGGCGCCTCCTCGCAGCGCAGCTGCGGGTCCTGGACGATCCCGCGTCGATTGCGGGCAGAAGATGGAATACGGGCGGTGACCTGACGAGAATGTCGCCGGAAATCGCCGGTCTTCTGCGGGAAGAGATGTCGGCGGTCGAGCCGACCCGTTTGGGAGGCGCGGTCACGGTGTACGCCTCGCTGATGTCGCTGATGTTCGTCCGGCGGCGACCCGTGCTCCACGCGATGCGCCGGGTCGCGTCGCCGACTCTCCTTGTCTGCGGCGATGAGGATCGCCTCATCCCCCGGGCGTCGATCGATGACTGGACGGCGCAGCGGCCCGACTGGAACCTGGTGGTCCTCCACCGCGTGGGTCACGCGCCACCGTTCGAAGTCCCCGCCGATTACGCCCGCACGGTCATCGACTGGTGCGGTCCACGGGTTCACGACCGGTAGAGCCACAGGGCGGTCACCGTTGCGTGGCATGATGTGGCGCGATGACCGAAGGACAGGTGGCCCGGCGCTCGCGACGCGGGAGGGACGCGATCAACTGGCGCCACCCGGGCCGGGTGGTCGTGGCCGGTTTCGCAGTGGGGACCGCGATCGGGACTGCCCTTCTCATGCTCCCGTTCGCCACCGCGAGCGGCGAAGCAACCGATCTGCTGACAGCGTGGTTCACCGCCGTCTCGGCAATCTGCGTCACGGGGCTGGTCGTGGTCGACACACCGACGTACTGGTCGGGATTCGGCGAAGGGGTCATCTTGGGGTTGATCCAGATCGGCGGGCTCGGCGTGATGACGCTGGCCTCGGTGCTCGCGCTCCTGGTCGCGCGCCGGCTCGGCATGCGGATGCAGCTGTTCGCGCAGACGGAGACCAAGGCGCTCGGGCTCGGTGACGTACGCCGGGTGGTCGCCGGCGTGATCCGCCTGAGTCTGACGATGGAGGCCGCCGTCGCTGTGTTGCTCGCCGTACGCTTCGCCTGGCGGTACGACGAACCGTTCTGGGACGCGGTCTATCTGGGGGTGTTTCACGCGATCTCGGCGTACAACAACGCCGGCTTCGCGCTGTACAGCGACAGCCTGATCAGCTTCGCCACGGATCCGTTCATCCTGGTGCCCATCATCGTCGCGGTGGTTGTCGGAGGCCTGGGCTTCCCGGTCATCAGCGAGTTGCTCCGACGACGCCTGCGCCGCGGCAAGCCGTGGTCGTTACACACGCGCGTGACGGTGCTGACGTACGGCGCGCTGCTCGTGGTCGGCTCCGTTGCGGTGACATTGACCGAGTGGTGGAACCCCAAGACCCTCGGCCCGCTCGACCTGCACCACAAACTCCTGGTCGGCCTGTCGCACGGCGTCATGCCTCGTACGGCGGGCTTCAACAGCCTCGACCTCGCGCATTTCGAGCCGACCACACTGCTGATCAACGACGTGCTCATGTTCATCGGCGGCGGCAGTGCCGGAACAGCCGGTGGAATCAAGGTCGGCACCTTCGCCCTGCTGGCGTTCGTGATCCTGGCCGAGATCCGCGGTCAACCGACTGTTCATGTGTTGGGGCGCCGGCTGCCGGCCGATGCACAGCGCCAGGCTCTGACCGTGGCGCTGCTGGCCGTTGGCGTGGTGATGACTGCGACGGTCGCGCTGCTGGCTGTGTCGTCGTTCGCTCTCGACCAGGTGCTGTTCGAGGTGATCTCGGCCTTCGGTACGGTCGGCCTGTCGACCGGGATCACCGCGAAGATCCCGGCGGTCGGCCAGCTCATCCTGATCGCGCTGATGTTCATCGGCCGGCTCGGGCCGATCACCATGGCCTCGGCGCTGGCGCTGCGTGAGCGCCCGCGCCGCTACGAACTACCAGAGGAGCGACCAGTCGTTGGCTGACAGACAGCGCCCCACAACCCGTACACGCGTGGTCGTCATCGGGCTCGGCCGATTCGGCGGCGCCCTGGCGCGTGAGCTGGCTCGCCGGGGCCACGAGATCCTCGGTGTCGACGCCGATCCGCGGCGAGTTCAGGCGCTCGCCGACGACCTGACCAACTGCGTGGTGGCCGACACCACTGACGAAGAGGCTCTGCGGCAGCTCGACGTACCCGGCTTCGAGCGAGCAGTGGTGGGGATCGGCACCAACCTCGAGGCCAGCATCCTGACCACCTCCTTGCTGGTCGACTTCGGCATTCCGAAGATCTGGGCGAAGGCGCTCAATCAGCAGCAGGCCAGGATTCTCGAGCGCGTCGGCGCGCACCACGTCGTACGCCCTGAACACGACATGGGAATGCGGGTCGCGCATCTGGTCACCGGCCGGATGCTCGACTTCATCGAGTTCGACGACGACTACGCGATCGTCAAGACGACCGTGCCCCGGGAAGCCGACGGTCTGCCGCTCGGCCAGAGCAGGCTGCGCAGCAAGTACGACGTGACCGTGGTCGGGGTCAAGCGTCCGGGCGAAGGGTTCACCTACGCGACCGCCGAGACGGTCGTTCATCGGGGCGACGTCATGATCGTGGCCGGGAAGACCGCAGCCGTCGAGCGAGTCGCCGACCTGGACTGATGACGTCAGCGGGAGAGCATCAGGTCGACGAGCAGCGCGAGAGGAATCATCGCGGCTCCGGTGACGAACGAGACGACCACGACCTTGATCGGCCGCCGTTGTGGCACGAGGCCCGCGGCCCCACGACCGAGCGGCACCCGCGGCGTGGCGTAGTAGACGGTCCGCGGCTCGTTGCCGATCGCAACAGACAGGCGAGCCTTGCCGGTCCGGAGACAGCCGAGCTGCGAGTACAACTGCAGGTCGTAGGAGCCCGGCGGCAACCGCAACTCGTTGGCGCCGCGACCCAGCGAATAGCGCAGTCCTCCGCCGAAGTCGGCGTACATCACGTATGTGTGGTACCTGGCTCGGAGCGGCTTCGACGCGATGACGGTCACCGGAACCAGTGACGGCTGCTCCTCCGGGAGAATCACAACCGCGACGCTACAGTCCACCCGGTCCGTTACTCCAAGGAGGATTGGGGCCGACCCGGGGTCGTTCAGCATCAGTCGTCGGCGTGGTGATGCGCGCGGATCGTGGTCGGGGCGGTTCATCAACACCTCACGCAGGCGGAAGCCGGTCTGGCCGTCACGGGGGGAACGGCCAGACCGCGCGGGTCGAAAGTAGCGGCTGCCAACCCTCCCCAGCAAGGCCCTCGCTACGGCAGTCATCTTCGGCGGGGACCGCGACCCATCTCTTCATGAGATCGACCTGTGTGAACAGCCGGAGGCGCGGCGGCGTTGGAAGGTTGTTTGCATCGGGCGGGCGGATAGGAGAGGGTGAGATTCGGAGCGCCGGGAAGTCTGGTCGGCAGCGCCCGCCCCCTGGCCTGGGGTGCGGGCCGGTCGACGACCCCGGGAGGCTTCGTGACGTTGCAGGTCCCGAGTTGCCCCGATGCCGTCTGCGCCCTCCACCCGGTCCGAGTACTGTGGGAATGTGCACGCCGATCAGATGGCCGAGGACTTTCCGGTCGTCACCCTGGATTCCGATGCCCGCGACGCCGTGAAGCTGCTCGCGGAGCGTCGCTTGCCGGGGCTCATCGTGGTGGATGCCAAGGGACAGCCGACGTCGGTGCTCGGAGCGTCACAGGTCGTTCGCTTCCTGGTGCCGAGCTACGTGCAGGACGACCCGTCGCTGGCCCGGGTGGTCGACGAGACGCTGGCCGATCGGGTCGCCGACAAGCTGGGGAATCTGACTGTCCGCAAGCTGCTGCCATCGGATCCGGCGGAGCTCCCGGTGGTGAATCACGACGACACGGTCCTCGAGGTGGCTGCGATCATGGCCCGGCTGCGGTGCCCGTTGGTCGCGGTGATGAAGGACAAGGAAGTCGTCGGCGCCATCACCGCCTCCCGCCTGCTCGAACTGGTGATGCCGCACTGACGATCGGGCCGATCGTCGCATGACCGTCATCGCGCTCGTCGTCTTCGTCGCCGCCTACGTCCTGATCGCGACCGAGTGGACGCACAAACTGCTGGCCGCGCTCGGCGGCGCCGCCGTCCTGCTGGCGCTCGGCGTCACCGATTCCGAGCACGCGTTCTACTCCCACGAGACGGGCATCGACTGGGACGTCGTCTTCCTGCTCCTCGGGATGATGATCATCGTCGGCATCCTGCGCCGTACGGGCGTTTTCGAGTACGTCGCGATCTGGGCCGCGAAGCGGGCGAAGGGCTCGCCTCTGCGGGTGATGATCCTGCTGACCCTGATCACGGCCGTCGCCTCGTCGTTCCTGGACAACGTGACCACAGTGCTCCTGATCGCGCCGGTCACGCTACTGGTCTGCGACCGGCTCGGCATCAACCCGGTGCCGTTCCTGATCGCAGAGGTGATGGCATCGAACATCGGCGGTGCCGCCACCCTGATCGGTGATCCGCCGAACATCATCATCGCCAGCCGGTCCGGCCTCACGTTCAACGATTTCCTGATCCATCTCGCCCCGCTGGTCGTGATCGAGCTGATCGTCTTCACGCTCGTGCTGCCGCGACTGTTCAAGGGTTCGTTCGCGGCCGACCCGGAACGCGTGGACGACGTGATGCGCCTCAACGAACGCGAGGCGATCCACGACCGCACACTGCTGATCAAGTCCGGCGCGGTACTGCTCCTCGTGTTCACCGGGTTCATCGGTCACTCGGCCTTCCACATCGAACCGTCGATCGTCGCCCTGCTCGGCGCCGGCCTGCTGGTCCTGATCTCGAAGGTCCCGACCCGCGACTACATGTCCAGCGTGGAATGGCAGACACTGCTCTTCTTCGCGGGTCTCTTCGTGATGGTGGGCGCACTCGTCAAGACCGGTCTGATCGCCGACCTGGCGGGCTGGGTCGGCGACATCACCAACGGCAAGCCGCTGCTGGCCACGATGCTGATCCTGGTCGTCTCGGCGGTCCTGTCCGGGATCGTCGACAACATCCCGTACGTCGCCACGATGAGCCCGGTCGTCCTGGAACTGACCAAGACCATGAGCGACCCAGCCCACGTGCACGCGCTGTGGTGGGCCCTCGCCGCGGGCGCGGACTTCGGCGGCAACGCGACCGCCGTCGGCGCCAGCGCGAACGTCGTGGTCATCGGAATCGCACTGCGGGCCGGGAATCCGATCAGTTTCTGGGAGTTCACCCGCAAGGGCGTGGTGATGACCGCCATCACCATCGCCGTCGCCGCGCCGTACCTGTGGCTTCGGTACTTCGTTCTGGCCTGACGACGGGAGTCGCGCCGCCATCGAGGAACTGCACCTCGGCCAGTACGCCGAACGCCGGGCCGGCAAACTGTCACTCGGCAACAAGCAGCGCCTCGAGTTGGGTCGGACCGTGGACAGCTCCGTACCCCGACACGCCAACGCTTGCGGTCGGATTGAACATGCGTTTAATGTTTGAACGTGCGTTCAACGCGAGCCTCGGACAGCGGGCCGCCGGTCGGTACGGCCGCGCGGATCCGGGATGCCGCGGTCGTACGGTTCGCCCGGGACGGGTTCTCGGCGGGGTTGCGTGCGGTGGCGGCTGATGCCGGTGTGACGGCGGGGCTCGTAGTGCACCATTTCGGGTCGAAGGACGGTCTGCGGGCGGCCTGCGACGCGTTCGTGCTGGACTTCATCCATTCCGAGAAGATGAAGGCGACGACGCGAAGCGTGAACGCGATCGCGCAGCTCGCCGAGGTCGAGCAGTACGCGCCGTACGCGATGTACGCGCTGCGCAGCATCCAGGCCGGTGGCGAACTCGGGAAGGTGTTCGTCGAGCGGATGGCCAAGGACGCCGAGGACTACCTGGAAGCCGGCGTGCAGTCCGGGATGATCCGGCCGAGCCGCGATCCGGCCGCGCGCGCTCGGTGGATGACGTACCAGCACACCGGCTCGCTGCTGTTGTGGATGTCCTTGCACGGCAAGGCGGTCGAGGTCGACGAGTTCCGTGCCGAGCTGCGCCGGATGTCCGACGAGATCACGCTGCCTGCGCTGGAGCTGTTCACCGACGGCCTGTTCGTCGACCGCACGATGCTCGACGACTATCTGATGTACGTCCCCGACCCGCCGGCCGAGTCCGAGCAGCGGTAAAGCACGCGGACACGGCGCTGCGGCGCCCCCTGGACGACATCACGCCGGGAGTATCCCGGAACACTCTGGAAAGGCTCAGCAATGCCTGCTGCCCTGGAGATCTCGCAACTGCACAAATCCTTTGGTCAGGTCAAGGCGCTCGACGGCCTCGACCTGTCCGTCCCGACCGGTCAGGTGGCCGGGTTCCTCGGCCCGAACGGAGCCGGGAAATCCACCACGATCAGGATCCTGCTCGGCCTGCTGCGCGCCGACGCCGGCGACGTGTCCGTCCTCGGCAAGCAGCCGTGGAACGACGCGGTCTCACTGCACCGCCGCCTCGCGTATGTCCCCGGAGACGTGAGTTTGTGGCCGAACCTGACCGGCGGCGAGGCGATCGACCTGCTGTCGCGACTGCGCGGCCGCCCGGACAAGAATCGCAAGAACGAACTCCTCGAACGCTTCGAGCTCGACCCCACCAAGAAGGGCCGCACCTACAGCAAAGGCAACCGGCAGAAGGTCGCTCTCGTCGCCGCACTCGCCGCCGACGTCGAGCTGCTGATCCTGGACGAACCGACCTCCGGGCTCGATCCCCTGATGGAGACCGTCTTCCAGGAGTGCATCGCCGAGGTCAAGCAGGACGGGCGTTCGGTCCTGCTGTCCAGCCACATCCTTGCCGAGGTCGAGAAGCTGTGCGACACGGTCACGATCATCCGCAACGGCCACGCCGTCCAGTCCGGCACGCTGGCCGAACTCCGGCACCTCACCCGAACAACCATCACGGCCACGATCGACCGCCACCCCACTGCGCTGGCGGCAGTCGCAGGGGTTCACGATTTGCAGTACGACGAAGGCACGGTCACCTTCGACGTCGACACGGACCAGATGCCGAGCGTGGTGCAGTCACTCGGGCAGCTCGGCGTACGCGCTCTGCACAGCGCTCCCCCGTCGCTCGAGCAACTGTTCCTGCGCCAGTACGGCGACGAGCTCGTCGGAGCGGAATCATGAGCAACGAATCCTTCGCCGCCACCGGCACCCTCGTCCGTTTCGCGCTGCGCCGGGACCGGATCAAGCTGCCGATCTGGATCGCCGGGATCGGGCTCGGGATGCTGTACGCCGTCAGCGCCCTGCCCACTGTCTACTCCACGCCGGCCGAGCGACAGGTCCGCGCGGGCCTGATGGACTCCCCCGCCGCCAAGATGATGTCCGGCCCCGGCTACGGCCTCGACAACTACAGCCTCGGCGCCATGATCACCAACGAGATGGTGCTGTACCTCGCCGTACCCGCCGCCATGATGAGCATCTTCCTCATCACCCGCCACACCCGCGCCGAGGAGGAGACCGGCCGCGCCGAACTCATCCGCTCGACCGTCGTCGGCCGGCATGCCGCAACCACCGCCGCCCTCATCGTCGCGGTCATCGCCAACACCGGCGTCGCGCTCCTGACCGCACTGGCGATGCTCAGCGGCGACCTCGCCGCGGCCGACGCATTTGCCGTCGGCATCGGCATCGGCCTGACCGGCCTCGCCTTCGCGGGCATCGCGACCGTGACCGCTCAGCTCGCCGAACCCTCCCGGGCCTCGTCGAGCCTGTCCATGGCCGTAGTAGGAGCTGCGTTTCTGCTGCGCGCGATCGGCGACGTCTCGCAGCAGGGCGGGAACTTACTGTCCTGGCTGTCGCCGCTTGCCTGGGTTCAGCAGACGCGCGCCTTCGTCGACCTCCGCTGGTGGCCGCTGCTGCTGCCGATCCTGGTCCTCGTCGCGACCGTTGCCCTCGGCTACTTCCTGTCCGTACGCCGCGATGTCGGCGCCGGACTCGTACCGCCGAAGCTCGGCCGCGCCACCGCTGCGCCGTCGCTGTCGACACCGTTCGGACTCGCGGTCCGCCAGCAACGCACCGGACTCGTCGGATGGGCCATCGGCCTGTTCATCTTCGCCGCGGCGACCGGTTCCCTCACCGAATCCGTCACCGATGCGGTGGCCGAGAACCCCCAACTGGGCGAGGTCTTCACCGCCAACGGCCAGGATCCGCTGGATGCCTTCTATGCCACCATGGCGTTGTTCTTCGCGCTCCTGATCGCCGCGTTCGCCGTGACGTCGGTACTCCGGCTACGGGCCGAGGAACGCACCGGACACACCGAAGCGGCGCTGGCCACCGCGGTCAGCCGACCGCGCTGGTACTTCTCCTGGCTCGGCTTCACCACCCTCGCCTCCGCAGGCCTCCTCCTGATCAGCGGCCTCGGCGTGGGGATCGGCGCGATGAGCGGCAGTGCAGACTTCGGCACCCTCGTCGAGGTCACCGTCGCCACACTCGCCTACCTACCAGCCGTCATGGTCGTCGCCGGCCTCACCGGCGCTTTGTTCGGCGTCCGTCCCGGGTTGTCGTCCCTGGCCTGGATCGTGGTCGGCTACGGCTTCTTCTTCGGCATGTTCGGCGCGCTCCTGGACCTGCCCGACATCGTCAGCGACCTGTCCCCGTTCGCCCACACCACACCCATGCCACTCGCAGACCTCCCACTCGCACCCCTCGCCGTACTCACCGCCCTCGCGGCTGTCCTCGTCATCGCCGGCAACCTCTCACACCGCAACCGCGACCTGGAATCAACCTGAGCACGCCTACCGATCCGTGAACCCGCCGACCGCAGCCTGCGGCCGTCGACAAGGCCAGCGGGCGGTGTACGGTGTCCGTGGTGTGCCGGGAAGCCTGGTCGGCGTCCGTCGACCTGTTGGAGCATCCCGATGATTGTGCAGATTCTCGTTGCCTTGGCAGGCCTGGTTGTTCTGACGTTCGCAGCCGACCACCTGGTGCTCGGTTCGTCGCGGCTTGCGGAGCGGGCACGGATCAACCCGGTCGTGGTCGGCGTCGTCGTGATCGGCCTAGGTACGTCCGCGCCCGAGTTCCTGGTTTCCGGCGTCGCGGCCGCCCGTGGGGACACCGGTCTGGCGGTCGGGAACATCGCCGGCTCCAACATCCTCAACCTGACCCTCGTCCTCGGCATCGCCGCGCTCGCGGGGTCGATCGCGGTGACCTCACAGGTGATCCGCCGCGAAGTACCACTCGCGGTCGGCGCCGTCGTCCTGTTCGCCTTCCTCGCCTGGGCGGGCCTGAACTCGATCACCGGCGGCGTGCTCGCGATCGCTGGTGCCGGAGCGATGTATCTCTTGCTTCGCTGGGCAACCCGAAGCCGCAGCAACGACGAGATCGCCGACGACGCGAAGGAGTTCACACAGGCAAACGCACAGGTCGATGTGCCGGTTCCGCCGTCGAGACTGCCCGCATGGTTCGAGCCCGTCCGAGCGCTTCTCGGGCTGGGCGGCGTACTCGCCGGCGCGCAACTCCTGGTCAGCAACGCGTCAGCGATCGCCGAGGACCTCGGCGTACCTCAGGTCATCATCGGCTTCACACTCGTTGCCCTCGGCACCTCACTGCCGGAGCTGGTCACCACGGTCCAGGCCCAACGCCGCGGCGAGGCCGATCTGGTCGTCGGGAATCTGTTCGGCAGCAACCTGTTCAACAGTCTCGTCGGCGGTGCCGTCGTCGGGTTCGCCTCCGGCTCGCACGGCACGGGCAAGGCAACCGTCGCCCTGAGCGTCACGATGATCCTCACCGCCGGGCTGGCCTGGGCGCTACTGCGTCGCGGCCTGGCCCTCACTCGGGTCGAAGCCCTCGTGCTCCTGGCCGCCTACCTCCTCACGATGCCGCTCCTGCTGTCGACGTAGCCACATCTGTCCGCGGGCGATCGAGCAGCCGGAGGATCAACGTGCCTGCCAGGTCGGGACCGCACACACCCTGACTCCCCCCAACAATTGCGGGACTGAGAAAATTCTCAGTAATTGCCGCGCCATTGTTCCTGAGAATTTTCTCAGTAACTGCTCATAAAAAGAATCACAAATCGCAGTCAACCGAACCACCCTGCCGTGCATCCAAAACCCATGTACGGGCGATACGCCCGTGGGGGTTATGTATAACGAGAGGGAACTTCTGTGTTGAGTAAGCGACGTGTTGCGCTGACGATGGCCGGCCTCAGCCTGGCCGCGGCAGCGGCGGTCCCTCTGACCGCGGGCGCGACCGCGCCGGGGCCGGACTCGTTCCGGGCCGCCGGTAAGGCCGCCGCCACCCTTCCGACCACCGCCGCCCAGGCCGCCACCACGGCCTGCGGCGTCGCGGTCGGTGCCGTCAACACCACCGGCACCGCCGGCGGCTACCACATCACCGCCACCAAGCCACCCACGGTGGCCAACCTGAGCCAGTACAAACTGTTCGGCGTCCGGGCCAGCTCCACCTGGTACGAAGAATCCGACCGGTCCACCGACGCCTACTACGGCATGATCCTGCAGGGCTCCAACCTGTACGCCGCCGCCACGATCTACACCGGCACCGCAACCACACCGACCGTCCGCGCCACCAAGCTCGGCACCGGCTGGAGCGGCTTCAACCACATCACCGACTCCAACTACGTCTACGGCCCCAACCAGCACTACTTCCTGTACGGCCTGCACGCCAACGGATCCATCTACCGCTACAAGATGTCGCCCACACCCAAGGCCTACGGCTCGGCCCCGGGCTTCAGCTCGGTCCGGGCAATGACGCTGATCGCCGAAACCGCGACGTACGACACGCTGCTCGTCACCACCCGCGGCGGCCAGCTCTACACAGTGCGAATCCCCGTCACCGCGCCGATGAAGCCGATCGTGACACAGGTCCGCGCCACCGGCTTCGGCGGCTACGACGAACTGGTCGCCCAACGCTGCGGCGCCACCAGCACACTGCTCACAGCGTTCGACCACGACACCAACCTCGCCACCGTCTTCGCCGTCGGCCACACCACCGGCCCCACCACCCCGATCCGCAGCTTCGGCAGCTTCAAAACAACCTTCGGCGCAAACGTCAACTTCCTCCTCACCGGCGCCTACGGCCCACAACGCCTCGGCGACTGAACCAACCGCACGACACACCCCTGCCCCGCCCGGCACAGCTGGACCGGGGCAGGGCAGTGCGGAGGCCTAGGGTCAGGGCTGGATTGCCTTGGTCCAGCACACCTGCGCGGACTCGGGGACGACCTCGGATGGTCAGAGTTTGTCGACGGCGGCGCGGAGCATCTCGATCGCCGCGACTGTTGCCTGCTCGACGACCTCTCCAGGCGGACCGTCGAACTTGTGCCGGTCCACGGTCTGACCGGCAGCCGAACTGACGGCCACGTAGACCGTGCCCGGCGGGTGGCCCTCGTCGGGATCCGGACCGCCGACGCCGGTCACCGCGACCGCCAGATCCGCGCCGAGCAACTCGACGCACCCCCTCGCCAGCTGTACGGCGCACCGCGCGTTCGCGACCGGCCCGCGGTCCACGTTCAGGACGCGGAACTTGGTTTCGGCCGCATACGCCACGACCCCGCCCGCGAACCAGACGCCGGCCTCCGGCGCGGCCCCGAGCCGAGAGGCGATCGCTCCGCTCGTGAGCGACTCGGCAACCGCGATCCGAAGGCCTTTCTCGAGGGCAGCGACTCCGACCCGCTCCGCGAGTTCGGCCGCGGCATTCACCCGGTCGCCGCCGGCCGGGGTCCAGCGGGACGTTGGGTTCACCCGCGGTCGCCTGGTTTCAGCAGGACCTTGACGGCGCCGTCCTGCTTGCGCTGGAACATCTCGTACGCCGCCGGCCCGTCCGCCAGCGGGAGCCGGTGGGTCGCGAAGGAGTCGACGCCGAGGGGGTCGTCGTCACCCAGCAGCGGCAGGATCTGGCCGGACCAGCGCCGTACGTTGGCCTGCCCCATCCGCAGCTGGATCTGCTTGTCGAAGATCGTCAGCATCGGGAGCGGGTCGGCCATGCCGCCGTAGACACCGATCAGCGAGATGGTGCCGCCACGCCGTACGATCTCGATGGCCAGACAGAACGCCGCCAACCGGTCCACACCGGCGGTCTGCATCACCTTGCGCTGCATCGCGTCAGGCAGGGCGCCGGCGAGCTTCAGACCGGCAGCTGCCACCGGCGAACCGTGGGCTTCCATGCCGACGGCATCGATCACCGAATCGGGCCCACGCCCGTCGGTCAGGTCCCGTACGGCGTCCGCGACATCGTCCGCGTACTCCAGCACCTCGACACCGCGCATCCGGGCGCGCTCCAACCGCTCGGCGACCAGGTCGACCCCGAGCACCCGATGACCGCGATGCAACGCGATGCGCGCGGCCATGTCGCCGATCGGGCCGAGGCCGAGGACGGCAACGGTCCCGCCCGGCGGAACCGCGGCGTACTCGACCGCCTGCCAGGCCGTCGGGAGCACATCGGACAGGTAGACGAAACGATCGTCGGGCGGACCGTGCGGAACCTTGATCGGGCCGTACTGCGCCTGCGGGACGCGCAGGTACTCCGCCTGCCCGCCGGGGACCTGACCGTAGAGCTTGGTGTAGCCGAACAGCGCGGCTCCCATCCCCTGCTCGCGCACCTGTGTCGTCTCACATTGGGTCTGCAGACCCTGCGCGCACATGAAGCAGGTCCCGCAAGCGATCTGGAACGGCACGACCACGCGATCCCCCACCGCCAGACCGGTCACGTCATCCCCGGTCTCCTCCACCACGCCGATCGTCTCGTGACCGAGCACATCACCCGCATCGAGAAACGGCGCCATCACCTCGTACAGATGCAGGTCCGATCCGCAGATACCACTCGACGTCACCCGGATCACCGCATCGGTCGGCTCCTCGATCCGCGGGTCGGGAACGTCGCCGTACTCGATCTTCCGTTTTCCCTGCCAAGTCAGTGCTTTCACGTCACTCCTCCGGTGGCCGCGCCGTCACTCGCCTTCAGAGAGCGCGGAGAGCACCCTTCACCCGACCCTCGACCACACCGGACTTGTCCCCCACCCTGCCCTCCGAGCGTTTCGGATCTGCTCCCCTGCCGGTGCCCCTCAGCTGCGCACCAACACCCCGCAGGTCGCTACGGTCGGCGGTCGGTACGTCGTTCACTCAAATCGATGCGTCGGCTACGCACCAGGAAGAATGTCCCGCCACCGACAACGGCAGCCACGACCACCACGGCGGCCACCACCCAGCCGGCACCGTCGTAGTCCCTCGGACTCGAGTTCGCGGAACCCGGCAGATCCGGCGCGGTCGAGCTGCTTGAGCCCGGCGACGGCGACGGCGCGGCCTGAACAATGACCGGTCCAGCAGCGAACGGTGCCAGGGCAAGCACCAGCACAGCCGCCGCAGCCAGCATTCGCCACGCTCTGCTGATCATGACCTGCCGGTGCCCACGGCGCACGGCGGCAAACGACCTCGGCCCGACGTGTTTCCCGCTGGTCATGGCACAACCGGGGCTGCTGTCGACAGTTCGATGATCGAGTACGAGCTCGGGGGAAGCTCGACCGCGAGATCCTCGTCCAACTTGAGCTCTTCGGAGCGTGGAACCACACGGTGCGGATCCGACAGGCTGTTCATGGCCAGCGGGTCGTCGGTGCTGAGCTGGTCGATGCGTACGACGTTCGTTGCCAAGGGCCGACCGAGGTCGATGAACAGCCGGACGGGACTGTGGCGGTCCCGGTTGACGACCGACAGCCAAACCGTCGAACCGCCCGGGTCCGCGGAGATGCTCGCGTCGATGGCCGGGATCTGGACAGGTGTGCGCTCCAGCGTCTCGCCGGCGACCGTTCCGCAGATGACGTCGCCGGCCAACGAGATCCCGCCGCTGTGGTGACGCTGCATCCACAGTGGCCAGTAGACGGTCTCGTGAACGACCTGGTCCTCGGTCACGGCCAGAGCACCGACAACGTTGATCGTCTGCGCGAAGTTCGCCAGACCGACGGAGCCGCACCGACGCTGCATGACGTTGAGGAACGACGCGACCGCGAGCGCGTCAACCGTCCGGTAGCGGGTCTCGCCCGGACGCCACAACGGACTCATCTCGAACCTGGTCGCGTCGGCACAGTTCCACTCGGTGAAGGCCAGCATCGGCTTCGGCGTACCGGGCTTCTCCCGGGCGACGAGGTCGACGAGTCCTTGGATCGCGTCGATCGCAGCCTCGGTCCGGTGTGGCCCGCTGAGGACCCGCTCGTAGTCCCCGCCTTCGGCGTTCGGGTCGAAGGGCCAGTAGGTGTGCAACGTCAGAAAGTCGATGTACTCCCAGGCCTCACGTAGCAACGCGAGGTTCCAGTCGACCGCCTGCGTCGGCTCGTAGCAGCCGACCGCGAGCACCTTCAGGCTGGGGTCCATCCGCTTGATGGCCTTGGCCCACTCACGACAGCGGACGGCGTTGTCCTGCGGGCCGAGCTGACCGAGCTCCCAGGTTCCCCACTCCTCGTTGCCGATCTGCCAGTAGCGGACGTCGAACGGTTCCTCGTAGCCGTGCGAGCGTCGCAGGTTCGCCCACACGGAGTCGCCGGAACCGTTGCAGTACTCCACCCAGGCGAGTGCCTCGCGCAGTGAGCCGGTGCCGGTCGTCAGGTTGATCTGCGGCTCGGCCCCGATCCGCCGGCAGAAGGCAACGAACTCCGCGGTCCCGAACCCGTTGCCGACGTCGTAGCCGAAGTGCGAGTCGACCGTCCGCTCGCGCTGGTCCGCCGGGCCGATGCCCCGTCCCCATTCGTACGACGTTCCGGTGCATCCGCCGGGCCACCGGACGACCGGCGTGTCGAGCTGCTCGACGGCCTCCAGCACTGCTCGGCGAAGGCCGGACGCGTCGGCGTCGGGATGGCCAGGATGATGCAAGCCCTCGTCGGCCACCCACCGGCGACGGGAGAGGAACTGTCCGTAGATCTCCGGACGAATCGTCCCGTTCACCGTCCCGCGCAGCTTGAACGTCGCTTGATTGCTCATCGAGCAAGGTCCCTTCGCTTATTTATCTCTAGGCTGAAGATAAATAAGCGGACTGCAGGTGTCAACGGTCGGCCGACCGTCGGCTGGGTCCCGGCGATGAGCCGTGTGTTACAACCGGAGGATGAAAGAGCCGACGGGGACACGCGAGGTTGCCGCCTCCGGGACGACCTCTCACCCGGGCAAGTCTCGCTCGACCCAGCTCGGCGACATCCGGGAGCAGAACTATTCGACGATCATGCGAGAGCTCATGCGCTCCGGTCCGACGGCTCGCACCGACCTCGCCGCGGCCATCCGGATGTCCACAGGCTCGGTGACCAGGCTCACCGGCGCCCTCGCACGCGCCGGTCTGCTCACGGAGGTTGCGGAGCCGGCGCAGCGCGCCAAGGGTCGTCCGAAGGTCCCGGTCGCCATCGACGAGTCGACGTACGGCGTGGTCGGAGTGCACTTCGGCCTGTACCGCGTCAACGCGTGCGTGATCGATCTGCGCGGACAACTCGTCGCCGAGGTTCACACGACGGAACGGACGACGCGCCTCGAGCCACTCGTCCGCAGCGCGGCCCGTTCGGTGCGGAAGCTGGTCGACGAAAGCGGCCTGACGATCCTCGGCGTCGGAGCGAGTACCGGTGGCTGGGTGGACAGTTCGGCCGGCCGAGTGCAGAGCCAGCCGGTCCTCGGCTGGCAGCGGGCCCCGCTGGCTACGGCGCTCCACCAGGCGACCGGTCTGCCGGTCCTGATCGATTCGCAGGTACGCGCACTCGCGCTGGCAGAACACTGGTTCGGCGCTGCGGCCGGAGTGGACAATTTCATCCACCTGTTCGTAGGCAACGTCGTCGGCGCCGGATTCGTCTTCAACGGCGCACCGTACCGGGGCGCGCACTCTGCCGCGGGTGGGCTCGACCACCTACCGGTCGCCGGCCGATCCAGCGAGACCTGCGTCTGTGGGAGCCGGAACTGCTTCGTCGTTGTCGGTGGCGACCTCGAGGTCGCCCGTCGCGCTCGCGCGGCCGGTCTGATCAGCGCGGAGCAGGAGGTGTACGACGTGTTCCGGCTCGCGGGGTCCGGCGATCCACGGGCCCGGCGGCTGCTCCAGGACCGGGCCGCACTGGTCGGGAAGGTCACCGCCACCTTGATCGAGATCCTCGATCCCGAACTGGTCGTCATCGGCGGCGGGATCAGCGCCCCCGTCGACCACGTCGCGATCCTCCGCGACACCGCTGTGCAGGAACTCGCCGCCGGTCGCGGCGGCGATGCCGCAACGCGGATCCTGCCGAGTGCCTTCGGACCCCACGCATTGGGCATCGCCGCCGGTGCGGTCATCCTGGATGCCGTGTACCGCTCCCCCGAGACCTTCGTGCCGGCACTGACCGCGAACGCCGGCTAGTACGTCAACCGGCGTGCCCGCTCGACCGCGCACGCGGGGCTGCCATGTTCTCCATCCGGTGTCCTTTCAGGGGAGTCACTTTCAGGCGGGCTGAACGGGCATCGTGGCGCGGGCCGCGAGGACATCGCCGTACGGGATCACGCCGACCTCGTCAGCCCAGGACTGCCACCGTGCGGCCAGATCGGCGACTCGCTCCGGGTGATCCGCGGCCTGGTCGTTGCTCTCGCTCCGGTCCACCGCGAGGTCGTACAACTCCCACGGGCCACCGAACTCCCGGACGAGTTTCCAGCGACCGGATCTGATCGCCGCGTTGCCGATGTGCTCCCAGAACAGGTCGTGTTCAACCGCGGATCCGCCGTGCAGGAGCTCGAGCATGCTGACGCCGGGCAGAGCCGGCACCCGCCGGCCCGAGCGCTCGGTCGGTGCCGGCACACCGGTTGCTTCGAGCAACGTCGGCGCGATGTCGGTCAACTGATGCGGCGCGTCGATGACGCCGCCGGTGAGGTCACCTGCGGGCCAGGACACGATCAGGGGCGTCGCGATGCCGCCTTCGTGCACCCAGCGCTTGTAGAGGCGGAAGGGGGTGTTCGACAGGTTCGCCCAGGCCTGGCCGTAGCTGGTGTAGGTGTCCGCCGTACCCGGCCTGATCTCGGGCGAGTTGCCCACACGCATCGGCGTACCGTCGGGTGCGCTCGGCGGAATGATCAGGTGGTGCCGGCGGAACCGATCCGCGCCTTCAGGATCGCTGCGCAGCTCTTCGGCGCAGCCTCCGTTGTCGGACAGGAACAGCACGATCGTGTTCTCGCGTTGTGCCGTGTCGTCGAGCGCGGTCAGGATCGTGCCGACCGCACGGTCCATGGCCCGTACCTGAGCGGCGTACGCCTCCATCCGCTCGAGTTGCCATTTCTGCTCGGGTTCGTCGTCCCACGCAGGAACGTCCGGATCGCGGCGGTCGAGTGTGGCGTCGGCCGCGCAGATGCCGGCGTCCAGCTGGCGCTGCCGCCGTCGGGTACGCAGGACGTCCCACCCCTCGTCGAACAGTCCCCGCGTCTCCGCCAGATCGGAGTCCTTCGCGTGCAGCGGCCAGTGCGGCGCGGTGAAGGCGACGTACCCGAAGAACGGGCGCTCGTCGTCGGCCGCATCCCTGATCGCCGACGCGGCATGCGTGCCGATCTCGTCGGTGTAGTAGAAGTCCGGGCCAAGGTCGTCCACCGGTACGGGCGTCTCGCCGTCGTGCAGCGTGGTGGTCTGGAAGTAGCTGCCCGCGCCGCTGATGGTGCCCCAGAAACGCTCGAACCCGCGACGCGTCGGCCAGCTCCGGTCCGGTCGCTCTCGCTCGTTCGACAGGTGCCATTTGCCGGTCATGTGCGTGTGGTACCCGGCTGCGCGGAACGTCTCGCTCAGCGTTGTGCAGTGCTCGGTCAGGCTGCCGGGATAGCCACCGGGGCCGTCGTTGTTCACGAGCTCGGCGACGCCGGTCTGGTGCGGATGGAGCCCGGTCAGCAACGAGGCGCGAGAAGGGCTGCAGCGGGCGGTGTTGTAGAAGTTCGTCAGTCGTACGCCGTTGCCGGCGAGACCGTCGATGTTCGGAGTACCGATCTCACCGCCGAAGCAGCCGATGTCGGAGTAGCCCATGTCGTCGACCAGGATGATCAGGACGTTCGGTCGCACCGTTGTCATCAATACCTCGCATTCATGGGATTCTGTGTCGTTGTCAGGCCCAAGGCGGCAGCATGGCGAGCATGCCGCCGTCGACCGGGAGGGATACGCCGGTGACGGCTCGCGACTCAGGGCCCAGAAGGAAGGCGACGACCTGCGCTACGTCCTCGGCCGTGACGAACCGCCGCAACGGATGGTTGGCCAGGAGGCGGGCGGACATGCCTGGCTCGGACCAGCGTTCCTTGTTCCGCTCGACCGGAACGAACCCCGGGAGCACGGCGTTGCATCGCACCCCCTGCGGGCCCCATTCGACCGCACCCGCACGGACCAGCGCGTCCAAGGCCGCCTTTCCGATCGCGTACGCCGCCATGCCGGGCCCCGCGCGTTGAGCATGGACGCTGGAGACGTGCGCGATCGAGACCTCGTCTCCGGCGGCCGCGTCGACGACCGCCGTACTCCAGGCCCACGCCGCTGCGACCTGTACGTCGAACACTGCGCCGAGGGCCGCCGAGTCGAGGCTCTCGAGCGCCCCGCGCTGCTCGGTGAGGGTCGCGGTCACCAAGCCGCTCAACCGGCCGAGGCCGGATGCGACCGCGACTGCTCGGTCGATGGTCGCGTCGTCGCGCACATCTCCGACGACCCAGCCGATCGCCTCGTTCGGGTCAAGTGCCGCCGGCCGCTCCACCAGGTCGACGCCGACCACCGCCCAACCCTGCTTCGCCAGCGTCGCCACGACCGCCGAGCCGATCCCGCCGCCCGCACCGGTCACCAGCGCGGAGGATCCGGACGTCATCCCTTCAGTCCCGAGGTGGCGACGCCGTCGACGATCTTGCGCTGGAACGTGACGAACAGGACCAGCGGCGGCACCAGCGCAAGGGTGCTCATGGCAAGCATCGGGCCCCAGGACGAGTCGCCCGTCGAGTCGAGGAACTGGCGCAGGCCGAGCGGCACGGTGAACAGCTGGACATCGTTGAGGTAGATGAGCTGTTTGAAGAAGTCGTTGTACGTCCAGATGAAGGTGAAGATGATCGTGGTGACCAGCGCGGGGCGCAGGAGCGGGAACACGATGTAGCGGTAGGTCTGCCACGGCGAGCAGCCGTCCAGCCGCGCGGCTTCGTCCAGCTCTCGCGGCAGCGACCGGATGAACTGCACCATCAACAGGACGAAGAACGCATCGACCGCGAAGAAGTGCGGCACGAAGAGCGGGTAGAAGGTGTTCACCCAGCCGAGCTTGTTGAACAAGATGTACTGCGGCACCAGCGTGACGTGCGTGGGCAGCATCAGCGTCACCAGCATCGTCGCGTAGGCGATCCGCCGGCCGATGAAGTTCAGGCGCGCGAAGGCGTACGCCGCCAGGCTGCAGGAGATCACGTTGCCGATGATCGCGGCCACCGAGATGAACAGTGAGTTCTCGATGAAGATGCTGAACGCGGTCGACACACCCTTCCAGCCCTCGGCGTAGTTCGACGGCTCGAAATGCCGCGGAACCAGACCAGGCTGGGAGAAGATCTCGTCGGTCGGCTTGAAGGAGCTCGCCACCATCCACACCAGCGGGTAGAGCATGACGAGCGTGACCACGATGAGTGCGAAGTGTGCGAGCAGGCGGCGGCCCGGCACCCATCGACGGGTGGTCGGACGACTCTCGACGTCGTCCCGGATCGCGGTGAGTCTCTCAGTCGCCATAGTGCACCCAGAACTTCGCGAAGAAGAAGTTGACCGCCACGACGGCGCCCGCCAGGAGTACCAGCATCCAGGCCATCGCCGCGGCGTAACCCATGTCGAAGTTCACGAATCCTTCCTGGTAGAGATAGAGGGAGTAGAAGAGCGTCGAGTCCGCCGGACCGCCGGAGCCGTCGCTGATGATGAAGGCCGGCGCGAACGCCTGGAACGACCGGATCAGCTGCAGCGTGAGGTTGAAGAACAAGATGGGGCTCAGCAACGGCATCGTGATGCTCCAGAACTGACGGACCCGGCTGGCACCGTCCACCTGCGCAGCCTCGTAGAACTCCCGCGGTATCTGCCGGAGCCCGGCCAGGAAGATCACCATCGGCGCTCCGAATTGCCACACCTCGAGAGCGATCAAGGTGCCGAGCGCGGTCTGCGGCTCCGAGATCCACGACGGACCCTGGATGCCGACGAATGCGAGCAACTGGTTGACGAGACCGTCGCCGTTGAAGACTTTCCGCCACAGCACGGCGATCGCGACGCTGCCGCCGAAGAGGGACGGCAGATAGATCGCGGACCGGTAGAAGTCGAGACCACGGAGCCCGCGATTGAGCACGACGGCGACAGCGAGGGCAAAACACAGGCTCAGCGGCGTACCGACCACGACGTAGATCGCCGTCACCTTGAGGGACTGCAGGAAGAGCGGATCGTCGCCGAACATCCGGCGGAAGTTGCCTGCGCCGAGCCACTTCGGCGCGGACAGCAGGTCGTACTTGGTAAAGGCGAGGTAGAGCGACATCAGCATCGGCCCGGCGGTGAAGGCCAGGAAGCCGATCAGCCACGGCGCCAGGAAGGCCAACGCCCAGCCGTTCTGGTAGCGGGTACGTCGCCTGCGTTGCCCACGCATCGTTGGATAGGTGATTGTCATGAATTACTCCTTCCGGTTCGCGTCCGGCCACCGATACCTGGACCCGATGGCTTCAGCACCCCGTCGACGACGACCTCCGCAGGCTCGAGCAAGGCAGCGCGATCGACCTCGCCCCAGGCGTACTCGAGCCAGGTCGTCCGACGGGCCAGCCCGGCGAGGTGCGCGGCGTGGGCGGTGCCGACCGGACCGCTGGGATTGTGGAAAGTCAGCTGTGCGTCACCGATCGCCTCCGCGATCCGTGCCACGCCCGCCGGCCCACCGGCATGCTTGGGATCGACCAGCCAGTACCGGAGCGCACCGTCTGCGCAAGCCGCGGCCGCGATCTCTGGACTCCAGATGTGCTCCCCCGCGGCCAGCGCGACACCGCCTGCCGCCGCCAGGTCCATGGCAGATCGATCGCCGACCCGCACGAGGTCTTCGATCCAGTACAGACCTAGCGGCGCCAGCTCTCGGACGACGTCGTGCAGCAGCTGGGGCGGCACCAGGTAGTGACAGTCCACCATCAGGTCGACCTCGCGCGGGATCGCGTCGCGCACACGCCCGACGAGCGACAGGCCGGCATCGATCAGCCGGCTGCCGGACAGCCCCGAACTGTGGCTGTCCAGGAACGGCGCCACTTTCACAGCCGTGAACCCGTTGCCTGCGGCACGGATCGCCTCGGCCACGATCGTGTCTGCTCCGTCCGCGCCGAACCTGCGGTTGAGGTTGGCATACAGGCGCACCGGCGCGGGCTCGCCAAGCCCCAGCGACGTCGACAACGCTCGGCCCTCGAGCCGTGCGACGACATCCGCCAAGGCGCTCTCGTACCCGCCGAGAACCGTCGACCACAGGAACGCATCGGGTTCGGTGCCCGCCGCTCTCAGCCCGCGCAGCCGCCGTCGCAGCACGGTCCGTGCCTGCGTCAAGGGCCGGCCGACGACCTCGGAGCGCATCGACCGGGCAGCCGCCAGCAGCGTGTCCAGCGCGGCGCCGTCGGAGAGCTCACCGACGCCGCGTACGCCGCCGGCCACCACCTCGACCATCGCCCAGGTACTGCGCCGCGATGCCCGGTGCGACCAGACCAGCACGGAGTCAATACAGGCGTCGGAGTCGATCAAGCCGGTCACCCGTACCGCAACTCGAGGAGACCCGGAACGAACTCGGAAGGTGCAGCGTAGATCCGGTCGAGAATCACACTGGCTGCCGACACCGCGACACCGTCGGTGCCGAACGCACTCAGTCGCACGACCGATTCCGTGTTCACGGGCCGCTTGTCCCGCAGGTAGGCGCGGGCTCCCCGTTGAACGGACCTCAGATACTCCGGCGCGTCCACAACGCCGCCGCTGACGACCACCATCGCGGGGTCGAGCATGTCGATGAGGGCGCCGGCCGCGACTCCGACCAGTTCGGCTCTGGCGACCAGCAAGCCATCGGCACGCACGTCACCGTTCCGGGCCGCCTGGATCAGGTGCTCCAGCGTGCCTCGGGTTCCGATCAGACCGGCGCGGCGCGCTCTGGCCAGGACAGCCAGGTCACTCGCTGCCACGTGGAGACAATCGTGACGCCCGCAGCTACAGCTCTCGTCGGCCGTCGCACCGACCGACAGATGATCGACGGTCCCCGCGGCGGCCTGAAACCCCCGGAACACCCGGCCTCCGAGGACGAATCCGGCGCCCACCACGTTGCCCACGAACAGGCTGACGAGATCGTCGACGTCCTGGGCACCGCCGAACCAGCGTTCGGCCATGGCGAGCGAGCGGAAGCTGGAGTCGACCTCGGCGCGCAGCCCGAGCCCGTTGGCGAGGGCATCACGCAGCGGTACGTCGCGCCAGCGCAGCACCCGGTGATCGCGAACCAGCCCTGACTCACGGTCCACCCAACCGCCCGTGCTCGCGCCGACCCCCAGGACCTGACCCGGCGCCGCTGAGACGAGCTCGCGGATTCCCTCGACCGCCTGCGCGACGAGCGGCTCGAAGCCGCGGCGCCGGTGCGGCAGCCGTGTCTCGGCCAGCAATTGCCCGCGCAGGTCGAGCAGACAGACCGTCGTTCGTCGCAGGCCGAAATGGACGCCGACCACCCTGAACGTTCGTTCGTCGATGACCATCGGTGTCCTCGGACGTCCTGGGACACCATGCTCCTGCTCAGCTGGGAGTTCCCGCAGCAGGCCCGCCGAGCAGAGCAGGCTGGTGAGTCGTGTGACGGTGCCGGTCGCCAGGCCCGTCAGCCCGGAGAGTTCCGACCGTGCGATCGGCCCCCGCTGCATCGCCGTACGCAGAATCGCCGAGCAGTTCTGCTCCCGCAGGTCGTACTGCTGCGCGGAGCGTAGTCCTCTGGAATCGACACTGATCACTTGAGCGCGGCCTGGGCGTCGGAGAAGAACTTCGTCACGGCCTGCGTGACCGTGCTCTTCCCGAATCCGACGACCTGGTTCACGTTCGGCAGCGAGGTCTGCAGCAGCTTGCTGGCACCTGGCGGATACATCTGCAGTGCCGCCGGGCCCTGGGACGCCACCAGCGCGTAGTTGTCCAGGACCAGCTTGTTCAGGCCGGTCGCGGACGTCGCGACCGTGGCGCGGATCTTCTCCGGAATCGGCACGCCGCGAGCCAGACCCATCGCGTTCGCGGCCCCGGTGTCGCTGGTCAGGAACTTCAGCATCGACACGGCGCCCTCGATGTTCTTCGACTTCGGCGAGATCGCGAACCAGCCCGCAGGAATGATGTTGGTTCCGGGCTGCGACCCCGGACCACCGGACGGGAACGTGCCGAGGCTCAACGTGTCCTTGGTCAGACTCTGCATCGACGGCAGACCTCGCGAGGTCGCCGTCCCTGTGTATGCCGCCTTGCCGACCGTCACGGGGTCGTTCTGGAAGCCGTTCGCCGCCGCGGTGACAGCCATCGGTACGGCGGATCCGTTGCTCCGCAGGTCCTGCCAGAGCTGCAGCCATGCGGCCATGTCGTCCTCGCCGAAGCCGAGCGAGCTGCCGTCACCGAACAACGCCTTGCCACGGCCGCGCAGGAAGGACTCGAGAGCGATCGGGCTGCCTCCGAGGTCCGCCGTACCGGCTAGCTTGTGGCCGCTCTTCGCCCAGACCTCGCCCATCGTCGCCTTGTACTGGTCGATGGTCCAGTCGGTGCCCGGCGCGGCGAGGCCGAGACCCTTGAGTTTCGTCGTGTTGACGATGACGGCCGGCTGAGTCGCGGCTCCGAGCAGTGCGAAGTAGTACTTGCCGTCTGCTTTGGTGGTCGTCGCCACGTAGTCCGGCATGGAGTCGAGTCCGAGCTGGTCCTTGTACTGGTCCAGCGGCTGCACCGCCTGGCGCTTGATGTACTCCATCAAGTACGGCAGATGGATCTGGAACACATCCGGTGGGTTGCCACCGGCAACCCGGGTCGCGAGCTTGTCGTAGTAGCCGGAGAAGCCGGAGTACTGCGGGCTGACGGTCGAGGCCCCCTCCGTCTTCTGATACAGGTCGAGCGCCGCGATCAGCTTCTTGTTCTGGTCGCCCTCGCCCCAGAACATGAATTCCAGCGTCTTGGCCGACCCGCTGCCACCGGACGATGATCCGCCGAGGCCGCGCGAGCAGGACGACAGGGCGGCGACGCCTGCCGCTGTCGCTCCCCATTGCAGGAGCGATCGCCGTGTGACCTGAGTACCTGTGAACGACGTCATGATGTGCCTTTCGATGTCTGTGCAAAGGGGGCGCGGATCAGGGTCGCCGCGTCCGGGAGTACGTCGGCCACCTCGTCGGCGACCAGTTCGGCCAGCCGGGTCACCACGGAGGCCGCCTCCGGGGTGGCCGCGAGATTGCGTTGTTCGTGAGGATCGTCGACCAGGTCGTAGAGCTCGGCCTCGTCGTGCGACCGGAAGACATAGCGATGGCCGGCGGTCCTGACGGAGACGTTGAGACTGTCCCTCGGCCACTGCCAGTCGCGGGCATGGAACGGCGAGCCGTCACCACCCGGACGGCCGTCGTGCAGCATCGTTTCGGCCGTCACGTAGTCACGAATCGGAGCGGCTGATGCGTTGCCGACCATTGCGGCGAAGGATCGGCCGTCGTGAGGCTCGCGCCACGGCACGTCGGTCATCTCGCACAAGGTCGGGCCGATATCGCACAGCGACACGAAGTTCGCGTTCCTGGACTGCCGTCCATCGGGGTGCCGGACAATCAGCGGGACCCTCAGGTCCTCCTCGTAATGGAGCCAGTGCCCCTTCTCCATAAGCCGGTGCGCACCCATCATGTCTCCGTGGTCGGAGGTGAACACGACCACGGTCCGGTCCCACTCACCCGCATCCTCGAGGTATCGGCGGATGCGTCCGAACTGAGTGTCGACAAGGGCACACAGCCCGAGGTAGTGGCTCGTCACCTCGATCCAGTCCTGCTCGGAGAGGTGCTCGAAGTCTCGAGCGAAGTGGGACTCCCGCACTTCGCGCGGCTTCCCCGCGGTGCCGGTGGCATGGCTTTCCGGCAACCGCACCTTGTCCCGATCGATGATGCGGTCGTAGGGCGAAGGGACCAGCATCGGGAAGTGCGGCGCGTTGAACGAACACACTGCGAGCCACGGAGTGTCCGCAGGACGTTGGTCGAGGTTCTCCAGGAACCGGTCGCACTGCCAGGTCTCGAGGTAGACCTCCGGCGGGAGGCTCGACGTCGCGTACGGCCGCTCGGCCAGGGCCGCGATGTCCTGAGCAGTCAGGTTCTCGATGTGCCTCGGGTCGAACGTATACCCCTGCTCCGCCACCCACTCCCGGTATTCCTCGATGTAGCGACCGCGGTCCTGGCCGTTCAGCACGGCCGGAATCGCACTGCTGCTCGCCCAGCCCATCCGGTCCGGCGTCGTACCAGGCACGTGCCACTTGCCGTTGTAGTGCGTGTAGTACCCCGCACCGGCGAAAGCCTGAGCGACACCCGCCGCCCGCAACCGCGGCTCGATCGGGCGCCAGTTGCCCAGCACCCCGTGATGGCGTGGCATCAGGCCGGTCCACAGACTCGTCCGCGCCGGACAGCAGAGCGGGAACGGCGTGTAGCACGCATCGAACACCGTCGACTCCCCGGCGAGGTCGTCGAGGTACGGGGTCCGCGCGGCTGGATTGCCCGTACATCCCAGGGTGTTCCAGCTCTGCTCGTCGGCCATCACGACCAGCACATTCAAGCGGCGCGTCACCCGTCACTCACCTCACGTGTCGTCAGGAGCCAGTTTCCTTCAGCCTGAAGCCAACTATTTACTGCAAGCTGAAGTTAAATGCGTACGAGCGGTCTGTCAACCGCTCGCAGCCGCCGCCAACGGTCGCCGAGCACGGTGACGAGGCCTCACCACTGCCAGTGCCGGCAGGAGACCGCAGGATGGCGCCGGTGCTCAGTCGTGGCTTGCGTACGGGCGTACGGCGGACCTCATCCGCCAGGCCTTCACCGCGTCAGCACCGAAAGGATCCGGCTGCTCCTCGACAGCACCGGTTGGTCACCAGTTCGGGGTGTGGGTGGCGATCAGGCGGTGTCCGATGCGGACCAGTTCGGCGCGGACGGAGGGTGGTTCGAGGGCTTGTACGCCGTCGCCGAGGTAGATCAGCTCGCAGGCCGCCTCGCGGACCGAGCTGAAGGTTGCCGTGAACCGGCGGGCCGGTCCGGTGTCCGTGTCGATCGGCCGGGGCTGGGCGTCTTCGGGAAGCACCGAGGTGACGCGACCGAGGTCCTCCGGGCGAACCTGGAACACCACCTCGACGCGGTTGTACCAGCACGGGACATGGCGGCGATTGACGTCCTCCCACGCCCGGACGAGGTCGAAGTCTTCGGGCCGTTCGACGGCTTCGGTGGTGGCTTCGGCCTTCACGATCCTGGAGACGCGAAACGTCCGCAGACCCGTGTCCGCGCCGGCGCCGAGGTGACCCCCTGTTCCAGACCGAGGCCGGCCGGAGAGCAGCAGCGCGTCCAGGTCACGCCGGATCGTCCGCTCGGACACATCGAGGCGTCGCGCCAGCTCGGGCGCGGTCAGCTTTCGGTGCGCTTGCAGCAGCAGCGCGACGGTCACCAGACGCTCGGCGCGCATACCTGCAAAATTAGCAGGAAAACAGGACATACGGCTGGCCAGTTTTGTTGCGTACGGTCGCACCTATGACCACACAAGTGCTGACCGGCCAACAGATCGCCGCGGCGGAACTCGACGGCTGGACCCTGCTGCTGTCGTTCGGGCAGGGCGGCCTGGAAACGCGCATCCACACCGAGAACTTCACCCAAGGGCTGCGGATCGTCGAGTCGATCGGGAAGGCTCCTGAGGAGCTCGGCCACCACGCAGACCTTGATCTGCGGGCCTTTCAGGTCGATGTCCGGCTGTCCAGCCGCGACGGCGGCGGCGTGACCGAAACCGACGTGACGTTGGCTCGTCAGGTCACCGATATCGTCGCGGCCGCGGGTGCCGAACTCGAATGCGGCAGCCTCACCCATATCGAGCTCGACCTGGACACACCGGCCTACGCCAAGATCGCGCCGTTCTGGGCGGCTGTGTTCAACTCCGAGCATGTCATCGGTACCGAGGACTGGGGCGACGTCGGTGACCCCCGCGGAGGACTGCCGATGATCTGGTTCCGGACCGCAGAGGCTCGAACGGAACAGCGCGTCTGGCATCCCCACCTGTGGGTCGACCCAGCCCAGGTGCGGCCACGGATCGACGCGGCGTTGGCCGCCGGCGGCGCCCTGGTCAGCGACCAGGGCGCGCCGTCGATCTGGGTGCTGTCCGACCCCGACGGGAACCTCCTTTACCTGAACACCTGGCAACCCGGCGACAGCTCCCTGTGCGATTCGCAGTACCGCCCCGGAGGCTCCAACTGGATCGACCGCAGCTGACGCTATTTCGGCGACACCTCGACTGCCAGACAGTTCGCGACCGCGACCGGAGCGGTCTCCGGCAGACGGACGACCAGGACGCCTTCGGCCTGCTCGAAGGCGACCGGACCATGACCGAGAAGTCGCACTCCCGTCACTGATTCGTCCACGAAGCTGCGGATCACGGCACGGCCGTCGGCGGGCCAGGCGAGCTGGAAGGCGTAGACGGTGTGGTCGCGACGGGTGAAGCGGAAGTCGGAACTCGTCCACCGCACCCGGTCCTCGGTGAAGCCCTTGATCAGCACACTCGACGGTCCCTCGCCGAACACCCGGAAGGGCCGCGTGCCGTAGATGCCTTCGCCGCACACCGACGTCCAGGCACCTAGCTCATCCAGGATGTGCGTGCATTCGGCGTCGATGGTGCCGTCCGGCAGCTGCGGCACGTTGAGCAGGAGATTGCCGTTCTTGGACACGATGTCGACGAGCATCTCGACGACGTGGCCGGCGGTCTTGTAGACGTCGCGAACGTTGTAGAACCAGTCGCCGACCGATGTGTCGGTCTGCCACGGCGTCGGATGGATCCCGGGCGTCTGGCTGCGCTCGATGTCCATCACCCCGACCGCGCTCACCTCGGGACTCCGATCCTTCTGCTGGTACACGGCCCGGTTCGTCCCGTGGATCCGCGCGCTGGTGTTGTACAGCTGGCTGACAGCCTGCAGCCCCGGCGCGTACGTCGCCTCGCCGAAGGGCAACGGACCGTCGGAGTAGAGCAGATCCGGCTGGTACCGGTCGATCATCTCCGTGACGGACTCGAGCCAGTGCGCGTGCCACCCGGGATCGTTGAGGTACCACGGGTCCTGGACGACGACGTCCTCGGCCGGCAGGTACTGGGCGTTGTCGAGGTAGAAGTCGCGGTACCGCGGATCCGTTCCGTCGTACGGTCTACCTGCGAACGGACCGTGCTTGTCGCTGCCTTTCGTGACCGCCAGCCAGCCGAGCGTCGCGCCGAGGTGCTCGGTGAGGCCGAACGGCAGACCGCGCTCGTCGGCGGCGGCCTTCCAGAGGCCGACGATGTCCTTGCCGGGACCGACCTTCACCGAGTTCCAGGGGTTCACACTCGAGTCGTAGTTGAAGAAGTTGTCGTGGTGCACGGCCTGCGCGACGAAGTAGCGGGCACCGGCCGCCGCGAAGCGGTCCATCAGGCCGTGCGGGTCGAACTTCTCGGCCTTCCACAGCGGTACGACGTCCTTCCAGCCGACCTCGGACGGGTGACCGTAGGTCCGCAGGTGATAGCGGTACTGGTCGCTGCCCTCCCGGTACATGTTGCGCGCGTACCAGTCGCCGTACCGCGGCACCGATTGCGGACCCCAGTGCGACCAGATACCGAGCTTCGCGTCCCGGAACCAGTCAGGGCATTCGAACGTGGTCAGGGATTCGAAGGTTGGTTCGAACGGCATTGGTCGCTCCATCTACTTGTTGGGTACCTTGTCGTACGCGGTCTGCTGGATCTCCAGGTAGCGCTTGAGGCCGAGGCTGTCGAGGCCCTTGACGTACGCGTCCCAGTCGGAGTCGATGTTCTTCGAACCGGTGACGAACTGGAGCGTGTTCTGCTGGATGTAGTTCTCGAGGTTGGTCTGCAGTGTCGCGACCTCGCTGCTCAGCGTCGGGTCGATCCACACCCGCCAGAACGGGTAGATCTGCGCCTTGTCCTCGTGGCCGGCGTACAGCTTGGTGGCGTCGAACAGCTTGCGTTCGTACCCCGCCTGCGAGGAGGTGTCGGTGTCGATGACCTCGGAGTTGCGGTACTTCGCGGTGTTGTTGTACTGCGCGAGCGGGCCCCACCCGGAGTTCCGCGGCTTGGAACCCGGCTTGAGCGGGATCTGCTTGAAGCTCGGCTTCAGCGACTTGTCGAGCGCCACATCGCCGGGACCGGGCTTGGTCCAGGCCTTGCCCTCCGTGCCGAACTGTCCATTGTTCTGTCCCTCATCGGTGAAGATGTAGTCGAGCATCTTGATCGCCTGGATCTGCTTCTCCGGTGTGGCCTTCGACGTCAGCACGAACGTGGCGCCGGGAATGCTCGGGAAGACGTAGCTGGCGTAGTTCGCGCCACTCGGACCGGTCAGCGGCGGCACCGCGTCGTACTGCTTGTCCCGCCCGTCCGCCGAACCGATGGTGACGAAGATGCCCGAGTGCATGACGGTGCCCGCGCCGAGGATGACCGAGCCGCCGTGGTTGCCCTGCTGCTGCATCGCGTCCGGGTTCTGCGTGAAGGCGCCTTTGTCGATCAGGCCTTCCTTGTACAGCGAGTTGATGTACCGCAGGCCCTCGCGCCAGCCGTCCTTGTTCGCCTGGACGTCGACCTTGCCGTTGTTGAGCACCAGCGTGGTGTTGTTGCCGCCGCTGTTGTTCTGTCCTTGCGGATCGTAGATGAAGGCGTTCATCAGGTACGGGATCAGGTTGTCGCGGACGTTCGCGCTGAGCGGGATCTCGTCGGCCTTGCCGTTGCCGTTCGGGTCCTGGGTCTTGAACGCCTGGAGCACCTTCCGCAGGTCCTCGGTGGTCTTCGGCTGCTCGAGGCCGAGCTTCTTCAGCCACGCCGAGTTCATCCACAGCTTGTCCGGGTACGAACAGTGGAAGCAGTCGACCCACTGCGGCATCCCGTAGATCTTGCCGTCCGGCGCGGTCGCCATCGCCTTCCACTCCGGCGTGGAGTCCAGCGCCTTCTTGATGTTCGGCGCGTACTGGTCGATCAGCTGGTTCAGCGGTACTACGACGCCCTGCTTGCCGAGCTTGAGCAACTCCGCCGTGGTGAACTGGTCGACCCACGGGATCAGCAGGTACAGATCAGGGTAGTCGCCGCTGGCCAGCGAGATCTGCCGCTTCTCCTTCGCCGGGCCGCCGTCGAACGTCGTCGTCTGCCACTTGATGGTGAGGTTGAACTTCTGCTTGATCAGCTTGGTGAAGTCGGCCGTGGCGAGGTTCGAGTCCGCCGCCTGCTGCGAGAAGACGTTCAGCGTGACGTCCGGGTTACCGGTGATCGTCGGCAGTGGTTTGTTGCTTTCGTCATCGTTCGAGCTGCCCCCGGAACAGGCCGCGAGGGCGAGGGCAAGGAGGCTGATGCCGGCGATCGCGGCACGCCTGCGCCGATTGAGCTTGACAGACATGATTTCCTCACAGGGGTCGGGACAGGTCGGAGTGGTACCGGGGATCAGCCCTTGACGGCGCCGATCAGGATTCCCTTGGTGAAGTAGCGGGCGACGAACGGATAGATGAGCAGCACCGGCACGCTCGCGACGACGATCAGCGAGTACTTGAGCAGGTCTGCCAGTTGCTGGCGCTGGATGACGACGGACGCGTCGACCGCGCCGCCGCCGGTCGTGTTCAGGATCAAGATGTTGCGCAGCACGATCTGCAGCGGGAACAGATCCGGGTTCTTGAGGTAGATCAAGGCGTCGAAGTACGAGTTCCACTGCATGATCGCGTACATCAGCGCGACCACCGCGATCATCGGCTTGGCCAACGGGATCACCACCGCCCAGAGGAACCGCAGGTCACCGCAGCCGTCCAGCTGCGAGGCCTCGACCAGTTCGTCCGGGATCGCGGTCCGGAAGTAGGTCCGGGCGATGATCACCTGCCAGACACCGATCGCCTGCGGGATGATCAGGGCCCAGCGGGTGTCGAGCAGGCCGGCCGACTGGACCACGAGGTACGTCGGGACGAGTCCGCCGGTGAACAGCATCGTGAACAGGATCAGCGTCATCACGACGTTCCGGCCGACGAGCGTACGGCGCGACAACGGGTAGGCGATCGCGATCGTCATCGTGACGCTGACGATCGTGCCGACGACGGTGTAGAACAGTGAGTTCAGGTAGCCCTGGATGATCTGCGGGTTCGCGAACACCGCCTGGTAGCCGCGCAGCGAGACGTCCACGGGCCAGAACCGCACCCGTCCGGCCGACACCGCCTCCGGGCTGCTGAACGAACTCGCCACGATGTACAGCAGCGGGGCGAGTACGACCACGAGGAAGACCACGAGCAGCAGGTAGATGCAGAACAGGAAGATCCGGTCGGTGCGCGGTTCGCGGATCCGGCGCGCCCTGGCCGCCCGGCGCTCGAGCTTCTTGCCGGTCGTCGTCCGCTCTTCGGTGAGAGTCGTCATGACCACAGTCCGTTCCCGGTGATCCGCTTGGCGATGACGTTCACGATCAGCAGCAGGGCCAGGTTGATCACCGAGTTGAACAGCCCCACCGCGGTCGCCATGCTGAAGTCCGCGTTCAGCAGACCGGTCTTGTAGACGTACGTCGCGATGATCTCCGACTCGCTCAGGTTGAGCGGGTTCTGCAGCAGGAACGCCTTCTCGAAGCCGATCGCCATGATGTTGCCGACAGCAAGTACCAGGATGATCACCGCGGTCGGCATGATGCCCGGCAGATCGACGTGCAGAATCCGCCGCAACCGGCTGGCCCCGTCGACCCGGGCGGCCTCGTGCAGTGCCGGGTCGATCCCGGCCAGCGCGGCCAGGTAGATCACCGCGGAGTACCCGGTGGTCTGCCAGACGTCCGACCACACGTAGATGTGCCGGAAGTAGTCAGGGTTGCCGAGGAAGTCGACGGCCGGCACCCCGAAGAAGCCCAGTCCTTCGTTGACGATCCCGAGCCGGGGCGACAGGACCAGGATGGTCATCGACACCACCACGACCGTCGAGATGAAGTACGGCGCGTACGTGACCAGCTGCACGGTCTTCTTGAACAGACCGGTGCGGATCTCGTTCAGCGCCAGGGCGAGCACGATCGCGAGCGGGAAACTCGCCGCGACGGTGTAGAGCGACAGCACGAAGGTGTTCTTCACCAGGGTCCAGAACACCGGGTTGTGGAAGAACAGGTCGAAGTTCAGCCAGCCGACCCAGGGGCTCCCCCAGATGCCCTTGATCACGTTGTAGTCCTTGAACGCGAGCACGGCGTTCGACATCGGGATGTACTTGAAGACCACGAACCAGATCAGCGGCACGACCATCAGCAGGTACAGCGTCCAGTGCCGCGCCAGGCTGCGCCGGAAGCCCTTGATCCCGGGACGTTCCCGTCGCCGGCGAGGCCGGCGGCCCGGAGTCTCGCCGGCCGGCGGCCGGACTGTCGTCAGAGTTGCCATCGAACCTCCTCGTCCGTGCCCGTGGTCATGCCGTGTGCACGCGGTGACCGATGCCGGCGGTCAGCCGGATCCGCACCTGGTCGTTGCCGAGCCGGACCGTGCGTTCCTGGTCCCGGTCGGCGGTCAGGACTGCTTCGGTCCCGTGGGGTGTCCACGCGATGTCGACGACCACGCCGCCGCGCGCCCGGAGGCCGGTGACCCGGCCGCTGCGCCACGCCTGCGGCAGCGCGGGCAACAGCTCGATCTCGCCGGTGTGGCTCTGCAGCAGCAGCTCGGCGATGCCGGCGGTCGCGCCGAAGTTGCCGTCGATCTGGAACGGCGGATGCGCGCAGAACAGGTTCGGGTAGACGCCCGCGCCGCTGCCCGGCCGACCGGTCGCCGAGTCGTCGGCGGGGCGCAGGAACGCCTGGACCAGACGGTGCGCGGCGGCGGCGTCGCGAAGCCGCGCGCGGAGACAGATCTTCCAGGCGAGCGACCATCCCGTCGCCTCGTCGCCACGCAGATCGAGGGTTCGCTGCGCCGCCGCGGCGAGTTCCGGCGTTCCGTCCGGAGTGATCGCCTCGCCCGGGTACAGGCCGACGAGATGCGACATGTGCCGGTGGTGCGGGTCCTCTTCGGGCAGGTCGGCGGCCCACTCCTGCAGCTGCCCTTCGGCGCCGATCGATGGATCGGGCAGCCGTTTTCGTGCGGTGGACAGGTCGGCGAGCAGCGGATCCACCACATCCAGCAACTCCGCGGCGTCCTCGACCCGGCGGAACAGGTCGGAGATCAGCGCGAGGTCCATCGTCGACGACACGGTCACCGAGGCGGGCTGCCCGTCGGCCGCGAGATAGTCGTTCTCCGGCGAGGTCGAGGGCGCCGTACCGAGGCTGCCGTCCGGTAGCTCGGTCAGCCAGTCGAGACAGAACTCCGCGGCACCTCTCAGCGCGGGCCAGGACTCACCGAGGAACGCGAGATCGCCGGTGAACTCGTAGTGGTCCCACAGGTGCCGGACCAGCCAGGCGCCGGCCATCGGCCAGTTCGACCAGCGCGGATCCCCTTCCACCGGATTCGTCCAGCACCAGGCGTCGGTGTTGTGGTGCGCGGTCCAGCCGGCGCAGCCGTAGCGTTCCTGGGCGGTGCGGCGCCCGGCCTCGGCAAGATGATCGATAAACCTGAGCAGGGGCAGGTGACATTCCGGCAGCCCGGTCGTCTCCGCCGGCCAGTAGTTCATCTCGGTGTTGATGTTCACGGTGAAGTTCGAACTCCACGGCGGGCGCAGGATCTCGTTCCAGATCCCCTGCAGATTCGTCGGCAGTCCACCGGGGCGGGAGCTCGCGATCATCAGGTAGCGGCCGTAGTTGAACAGCAGCGCGGCCAGCGCCGGATCGTCGGACTCACTCGATCGCGCTACCCGCTCGTCGGTCGGCAGTTCGGCGGCATCGGTCCGGGGCAGCTCGAGCGAGGACCGCCGGAACAGACGGCGATGGTCGTGCTGATGCTCGGCCAGCAGGTCGGCGTACGGGCGTTCCGAAGCAGCGCGTGCCGTCCGGTCCGCGATCGTCCAGCATTCCTCGGCCGTGCGTACGGGTGCCTTCGACGGCCCGTCGTACCCCGTGCCCGTCGCGAGGAACAGAGTGAGCTCGGTGAAGTCGCGGGCGGTGACGGCGGCGTCGGTGGTGCTGATTTCACCGTCGCTCGTGGCCCGCACCGCGATCGCGGCCGCCATTCCGCGATCCGCGCCTTCGGAGTACCGCACCGGCTCGGGTACGTCGCGGTGCGGTGGGGCGACATCGGCGGGAGCCTGCAGCAACAGACCGAGGCCGCCGTGCGGCCGCGACCGTAGCTTCGACGTCAATCGGCCGGTGAGCTCCAGCACAGGTTCGGAGACCGTCAGCCGCACGACCAGCACGCCGGCAGGCGCGCTGACAAAGACGTTCTGGCGTACGGCGACACCGCCGACGTTGTACTCCGCCGTGGCGACCGCCGCGTCCAGGTCGAGCATCCTGCGGTACTGCGTCACATCGCCGGCCGCCGGTGTGCTGCCGTCGCGCGTCAGGTCGAGCAGGAGGTCACCGAGCGGGAGGTACGCCTGTGAGTAGCCGGAGTGAAAACCACATGCCAGTTCGTGAGCGCGCCGGACCTCACCCGCCCACAGGGCCTCCCGGACGTCTTGAACGGCATCGGCTCCGGTCGCACCGAGCGGCGTCGACAGCAGGCGCGCGGTCTCCGGACCACCCGACCAGAGCGTCTCGTCGTTCAGCCCGATCCGATCGGTTCCGGTACCGCCGAAGCACATCGCGCCGATCCGGCCGTTGCCGAGCGGCAACGCCTCGAGCCAGCTCACCGCCGGACGGTCGTACACCAGCCGCTGCCCGCCGGCCGGATCAGCGCTCACCAGGTCGCTCATCTTCAGCCCTCCGTCGTGACGACGAGGATTAATCCCATGAATTTCCGGGATCGTAGCGCTCGTGGGCGGAGTGGTCCATACTGAACGGCATTGCAGTGCAAAAAAGATCCCATCTATTCACAGGATGAGGCCGCCATGCCCCGTATCACCTCGGTCGAGGCCGTCGATGTCCGCTTCCCGACCTCGCTGACCCAGGACGGGTCCGACGCGATGAACAAGGACGGCGACCACTCGGCGGCGTACGTCGTTCTGCACACCGACGCCGACGGCCTGGCCGGGCACGGATTCACGTTCACCATCGGGCGCGGCACCGACCTGTGCGTCGCGGCGGCGCTGCAACGCGCCGAGCCGCTGATCGGGCGGGACGTCGGTGAACTCTGCGACGACCTCGGCGCGGTGTACCGCGAGCTGCAGTCGGACACCCAGCTGCGGTGGCTCGGCCCGGACAAGGGCGTCGTCCATCTCGCGCTCGCCGCGGTGATGAACGCCGTCTGGGATCTCGCCGCCCGTCGGGCCGGCGTTCCGCTGTGGCGGTTGCTGTCCGAGATGTCACCGGAGCAACTGGTCGACGCCGCGGACCTGCGGTACCTGACCGACGCGCTGACCCGCGAGCAGGCGATCACCCTGCTGGCTTCCCGTGAAAGTGGCCGTCGGCAACGGATCGCGGAACTCGAGGTCAGCGGCTATCCCTGCTACACCACGTCGGCCGGCTGGCTGGGGTACTCCGACGCCAAGCTGCGCAGGCTCTGTGAGGAAGCCGTTGCCGCCGGCTACAACTACGTGAAGCTGAAGGTCGGCGCCAGTCTCGACGACGACATCCGCCGCTGCCGGATCGCCCGCGAGGTGCTGGGACCGGACGTCCACCTGATGATCGACGCGAACCAGGTGTGGGACGTGCCGGAGGCGATCGAGTGGGTGAAGGCGCTGGCCGCCTTCGATCCGCTGTGGATCGAGGAGCCGACCAGCCCCGACGACGTCCTCGGTCATGCCGCGATCCGCAAGGCGGTCGCGCCGATCGGCGTCGCGACCGGTGAGCACGGCATGAACCGGGTGCTGTTCAAGCAGATGTTCCAGGCCGGCGCGATCGACTACTGCCAGCTCGACGCCGCGCGCCTCGGCAGTGTCAACGAGATCCTCGCGGTGTACCTGCTCGCCGCGTGGTTCGACGTACCGGTCTGCCCGCATGCCGGCGGCGTCGGGCTGTGCGAGCTCGTCCAGCACCTCGCGATCTTCGACTACGTCGCGGTCTCCGGCTCACTGGACGGACGGGTCACGGAGTACGTCGACCACCTGCACGAGCACTTCGTCGAACCCTGTGTGATGCGGAACGGCGCGTACGTCCTGCCGGGGGCGCCCGGTTACAGTGCCGAGATGTACAGGCAGTCGCTCGACACCTACAGCTTTCCGGACGGCAGCTACTGGACGGCACGTGCTGCCGGCGCGTCGACATGAGCACCGTCAAACCCGCCGTACCCGGGCGATCCCCTGGAGCCTCGCAGACCGACGTCGTGGTGCAGAGCATCCGGCAGATGATCATCGACGGCCGGCTCCGGCCCGGCGGCCGGCTGCCGATCGAGAAGGAGCTCGCGACCTCGCTCGGCGTCTCCCGGAACGCTTTGCGCGAAGGCGTCCGCGCGCTCTCGATCATGGGGGTGCTGGAGACTCGGCAAGGCGACGGGACGTACGTCACGGCACTGGATTCGTCGATGCTGCTCGCACCGATGGGTTTCGTGGTCGACCTGCAGCACGCGAGCGGGACGCACCATCTGCACGCGGTACGGCGGATGCTCGAGACCGAGGCCGCCGCCTTGGCCGCACGGCAGATCGACGTCGACGCACTGGCCGCGGCGACCCAACTCCTGCAGCGCAACGAGACCGAGCTGACGCTGGCCGAGCCCAACCACGAGACCGTGATCGAGAACGACATCGCGTTCCACCGCATCATCGCCGAGGCGGCCAGAAACCCCGTGCTGTCCGCACTCATCGACGCACTCGGCGGTCGCACCATGCGGGATCGGCTGCGCCGCTCGATCGCCCAGCCCGGAGCCGACGAGACCGCCCATCGAGAGCACCTGTCGATTCTCGCCGCGCTCACCACCGGCGACCCCGACCGGGCCCGGACCCGGATGGCCGCCCACCTTTTCACCGTCGAGGACTACCTCCTCGAACGCCGTACAACTGAGTGAGGGCTCTGTGGACAACCTGCTGCTCTGGACTACGCCTGACCTGGCATTGACGTTCGTGCTCGACGACGGGCCGGTCCGCGTGGCCGTCGCGCCGGGCACCACCGACGTACCGAGTCAGCCGCTCGTCGAGGTGGAGGCCGTGGGCTACGGCCGGTCGCCGAGCAGCAACCGGCACGTCGACACGATTCTCGGTCAGCAGTTGCGCTACGTCCGGCACGAAGACACCGGGAGCGCGCTACGCATCGTTCAGGAAGCGCCAGGCACAGGCCTGCAGGTCACCAGCGTGTTCGAGGCAGGAGCCGGCGTACGGGCCTGGACCGAGGCGTCGATGACCGGCGCGGGCGCGCTGGACCTCACCTTCGTGTCCTCGCTCGTGCTCGCACTCCCGTCGGTCGACGCCGACCTGCACTCGGCCACGAACAGCTGGATGGCCGAATCCCGCTGGTCGGTCCGACCGCTGCGCCCCGGTCATCTGGCGGACATCGTCAGCGATGCCCATCGGCACGTCGCCAGAAGCCGGTACGCCGCGACCAGTACGAACTCGTGGTCCACCGGAGAACGACTGCCCGTCGGCGTCCTCGTCGAGCAGAGCAAGTCGTACGCGCTCGGCTGGCAGATCGAGCACAACGGCCCGTGGCACTACGAGATCGGCGTAAGCCGGCGCGGTGGCTACCTGCTGCTGAGTGGCCCTACTGATCAGGAGCACCAGTGGAGCGCGCGGATCAACGCCGGCACACCGTTCGTCACGGTGCCGGTGTCCCTGGTCGCCGGCACCGATCGGGACAACGTGTTCGCCGCCCTGACCCGCCAGCGTCGCGCCGTACGACGCCGGCGGCCGGCGGACGACCGGATGCCGGTGATCTTCAACGACTACATGAACACGCTGCTCGGTGACCCGACGACGGAGAAACTCCTGCCGCTCATCGATGCCGCCGCGGAGGCCGGTGCGGACTACTTCTGCATCGACGCCGGCTGGTACGCCGAAGGCGACTGGTGGAACACCGTCGGCGCCTGGCAACCGTCGACCACCCGCTTCCCGAACGGCCTCGCCGAGGTGATCGACCGGATTCACGACCGGGGCATGGTGCCCGGCCTCTGGCTGGAACCCGAAGTGATCGGTGTCCGCTCCCCCATCGCCGAAGCTCTTCCTGACGAGGCCTTCCTCACCCGGCACGGCCGTCGGGTGTCGGAGTCCGGCCGCTATCTTCTCGATCTGCGCAGTTCCACGGCCCGCAAGCACCTCGACGAGACCGTCGACAGACTGATCGCCGACTTCGGTGTCGGCTTCTTCAAGTTCGACAACAACACGATGACCGGGCCAGGCACCGACAAGGACGGGACGTCCCTCGGTCAGGGTCTCCTGGAACACCAGCGGGCGCTGCTCAGCTGGCTCGACGATCTGCACGCGCGGCATCCCGAGCTGCTGATCGAGAACTGCGCGTCCGGCGCGATGCGGATGGACTACGCGATGCTGTCCCGGCTGCATCTGCAGTCGACGTCGGACCAGGAAGATCCGTTGCTCTACGCACCGATCGCCGCCGCGGCGCCGGCCGCCGTACTGCCCGAGCAGGCGGGCCACTGGGCCTACCCGATCGCCGGGACGACCCAGGAGGAGTTCACCCTCGCGCTGGTGAACGGCGTCCTCGGCCGCCTGTACCTGTCCGGCCACCTGAACCGGATGACCGCCGCGGAACTCGACCTCGTCCGATCGGCGGTCGCCGCGCACCGCGTCGTACTGGAGGATCTCGACACCCTCGTACCGACCTGGCCGCTGGGGCTTCCGGACTGGAACGACGAATGGGTCGCGCTGTGCCTTCAGGGTCGCGACGCCGCGTACCTGTCGATCTGGCACCGCCGTCCCGGCCCGGCCGAGATCACCCTCGACATCGCGCAGGCGGAGATCACACCGCACTTCCCCGCCGACACCGGCGGCTGGACCTGCACCTGGGCGGCGGACGGCAAGCTCACCGTCGCCACCCAGGTGCTCGAACCATCAGCCCGCGTCCTCCGCCTCGCTCATGGTGCCGTCACCGAGGTGACGGTGGACCCGGTGACGTAGGTCGGCGAGACGCCGACCGACAGGGAGATCTTCCCGTTCGCGTCCGGGGTGCGGGTCGTCGAGACCCCGTAGAGGTTGGTGACCTGGATCGGTCCGGTCGCGGTGACCGTGACGGTGGTGCCGGTGCCGGTGGCGGCCCAGATCGCGCGCAGTGGTGTGCCGTCGTTGGTGGCGAACACCTGGTCGATCAGCCCGTTGCCCGGGAACTCCTTGCCGAGGAACGTCGCGCCGCGGAGCTGACGGGCGCCGGTGGCGTAGGCGACGTACGACGGTTTGGGTGTGTACGGGCCGAGGGCGTCGGCCGGGTTGTGGATGAGACCGAAGTTGTGCTCCTTGTTCGCGAGGTCGATGCCGTCGTTCATGAAGTCGTAGAGGTAGTACCGGTCGGCGCGGCCGAGGGCGGCGAGCTGAGCGCGGGCGACGTACATCGCCTGGGTCGGCTCGCTGACATTGCTCTGGTAGGTGCCCGTGTACCAGCCGGACTCGGTGACCCAGATCGGCTTGTCGACACCGCCGTTGTACTGCCGGATCAGCGCGCGGACGCGGTCGATCGCGGCGCCGAGGCCCTCGGGCGCGTTCAGGAAGTTGTACGGGTGGATGGACACCACGTCGAGGTACTTCAGCCCGCCGAGTTGGCAGAACGCCTCGAACCAGGCCACCTGGGTCACGTCGGTGTCACCGCCGCCGACAACGGTCAGACCCGGGTGGTTAGCCTTCAGCTTCGGGTATGTTGCCTTGAGCAACGCTAGGTAGCTCTCCGGTGTCTTGTTGGACGGGCCGGACGCGTTGACGTCCCACTCGTTCCAGATCGCCATGTTCTTGATCTGCGGGAACTGCGTCGCGAGCGTGTCGGCGTAGGTGGCGAACGCGGCGCGGCCCGTGTCGGTGAACGGCGCGTTGAACGCGTCGTCCGGTACGTCGTCGTACAACGGGTTGCCGTAGTCGGCGATCACCAGCGGGTCGATGCCGTTGGTCTGCAGGGTCTGGAGATAGTTGGTGACCTTCGCGGGGAAGGCGATCGTGCCGCGGATCGTCTCGGCCTGGTCCCAGACTGCTTCGTCGCGGGTCCCGCGGACGCCGGACTGCGCGACCAGCGGCAGCGGGGCCGCGTTCCACGATTGGCCGAAATGGGTGCCTGCGCCGATCACCGACGAGGCCGTGGTCGCCGTGACCGCGTCGACGTTGACCGTTGCCGTCGTACCGCCGTTGATGATCTCGCTGCGGTCGAGCGTGAGCATGATCGATTTCGCCGGACCGTGCCAGATGCCGTCATCGGCACCACCGAAGTGCAGGTAGCCGCTGCCGCCGTCGAAGCGTGTGACGGTCAGCTGCTGCCATGAGGTCGAAGCGGACACCGGCAGTCGTTGCTGGTGCACCTGCCCGGTGGCGTCGGTCAGCCGCAGCCCGAGGGCCGACAGTTGGCTGGATCTGACGGACAGGCTGAGAGCGGCCAGGTTGATGGGAACCATGGTGCGCTGGGCGGCCACGTAGTTGCCGCCGCCGGAGAAGTTCGCCGAGAGCTTGGCCGACTGGGTGCCGGCGGCAGCCGCGGTACCGTCGAGCGCCAGGCTGCCCGTCGCTCCCGGGAACTCGCTGCCGGGATAGAACGACCAGCCCTCGGCCGCGCTTTCGTAGTCGCCGAGCGGTGTGGTCGGCTTGCCGGCCGGTGCGTTCAGCGCAAGGTCGTCGAGGTTCAGAGTCGTGGTCGTCGCGCCGCTGATCGCCGCCTTGTCCAGCACAACCTCGACCGCCTTGGCCGGGCCGTGCCAGACACCGTCGTCGGCACCGCCGAAGTGCACGTACTGCTTGCCGCCGTCGAACCTCGTCACGGCCAGCGCCTGCCAATCGGTTGCCCCCGACAACGACAGCCGCTGCTGATGCACCTGGCCGGTGGAGTCGGTCAGACGGAACGTGAGGAACGACAGGTTCGGCGACTTCGCCCAGAAGCTGACGCTGGTGGCGTTGACCGACGGCAGCGACCGGTTGACGCTGACGTAGGCGCCGCCGGCACCGAAGTTCGCGGACAGCTTCCCCGAACTCGAGCCGGCGTGGTTGTCGCTGGTGTCGAGCGCGAAACTGCCGGTGGCGCCGGGAAATTCGCTCCCGGGATAGAACGTCCAGCCCTCGGCGGTGTTCTCGAAGTCGCCGATCCGATTCGACGTGAGTCCGGCGATCGGCGACGTACTGACCGGACTGACGATCGCGAACGTGGTCTGGGCGGTCGTCGTACCGGCTTGCACCGTGAGCTTGTACCACCCGCGCGTGGTGACCGGGAGCTGCAAGGTACTGGCCGCGGCCTGGCTGCCGCTGGCGACGACGGTGCCGTTGACATCGGCCGCCGACCAGGTGACCGAGGCCGCGTCCGTGTTGAGGGAGAACTTCACCGGCTGGCCGTCGGTGAAGATATTGCCGAGGGTGATCGGCGTGAGCGTCAGTACGGCGGCCTGTGCGGTGGCGACCGTGCCGAAGCCGAGGAGGCAGACCGCGAGGGCGATGGCGAGCAGGCGTCTCATGGCATCACCGGGTCGCCGGGTCGAGGAACACGGAGTTGAACAGGGCCGGGTTCTTGGCTTCCGCCACACCCTTGCCCCAGGTCAGCCAGCCGCGCCGGCCGGTGCCGTCGTTCTCGTTGACCACCACGGTCGTCGACAGGAGCCGATCCTTGGCCGCGAACCCGAGCGTGCTCCACGGGACCGCGATCTCGTACGTCGTGGTGTGCGCGGCCTCGTCCCGTACAACCTTGGCCTGGACGCCAGGCGGCGTACCGGTCTGGCTGGTCGGTGTCCAGCGCCACGTGTCCACCGCACCGGCGTCTGTCAATGCGACACCGATCTCCTGGGTCGTGGTCGCCTCACCGGGCGCACCGGCCGTCATGCCGAGCTGGATCCCGTCGCCGCCCCAGATGTTGCCGGCCCGGTTCGGCTGCGAGAACACGTCGTCGGTGATCTTGGCGGACAGGTACAGGTTCTGGTCGTCGTGGTTGAGCCACAGCGATCCGGACAGGTCGCTCGGACCACCCCAGCCGGTGACTGGCGGCGTACCGGTGCCTTCGAGTGCGATCGCGGGCTGTGCTGCCACTGCCGGGTCGATCGCGCCGTCCAGCGTCACGGTGTGCCGTTTCGCAGCAGTCGCCGCACTCACCGGAACCAGCTTCCCCGAGGCCGTGATCCCCGCCTCCCCCGTCCGCCGCAAGGTAGCCGACCAGGTCGAGGGACCCGACAGGGTTATCGGCACGTCCACCTCTCGTGTGGCGTTCGCACCGATCGTGCAGCCGGCCAGCAACGTCCCGGACGACGTACCCGACGCCCAGTCGAGGCCTGCGACAGGCAGGTCATGCGACGAGGCGTTCGTAACGCGGAAACGGAGCAGGTCCTTGCCGGCGCCGTTGATCACGTGCGAGGCGGTCACGGACAGCGGTGGCGTCGCAGTACCTGTGGCGGAGACAAGGGCAACCGCACGGCCGTCTACTGTCACTGTTGCCGAGTAGGTCCGCGGACCGGTCGAGTCCTGCGCCGGGTAGGCAACGGGTGCCGTTGTAGTAGCGCCTGGAGCGACCGAGCCACTGGTCTCGGCACCCCCTGCGGCGACGGTGAATGCGTGAGTGACGGCATCGGGGTTGGTGAACGTCAGGGTCCCGGTCGCCGGGTCGCCGGCGATCTCCGGAGCGACCGACAGCGCGAAGCGACTGGACGGGAGCATGGGTCCAGTGATCGCGCCCTTCAGATAGACCGGGTTCGGTCCGGCTGTCACCCAGACGTGTCCGCCCGGGTCCGCAGTCAGTGTGGTCTCCGCGCCGTACAGGTCCGTGACCTGGACAGTCGAGCCGGCCGGAGCTGTCGCCGCCACCACTCCGGGTGTGGCCGACCAGACCGCGTGGACCGTCTGCCCACCACCGGCGTCGAACGTCACGTCGTGCCCGTTGCTGCCGAAGCGGGTCTGGCCGACCAGCGGGAGCTCATCGATCTGCCGGGCCAGTACGGCGGTGGCGACGTACGACGGCTTCGGGACCAGCGCCCCCCGTGAGTCGAGCCGGTTGCGCACCAGGCCGAACCGGTGCTCGATGTTCGACGGGTCCGTACCGGAGTCCATGAAGTTGTAGGAGCTGTAGCGCGCCACACCGTTGCCGTAGGCCAGCAGATTGCCGCGTACCAGGTCGCGGGCCTGCGTCGGCTCCGACACCGCGCTGGGGTTCGTACCGGTCGCCCAGCCCTGCTCGGAGATGTAGATCGGCTTGGTCGAGCCATGCGCCGCCATGATGTTGCGGATCGTGTTGACGTACGTGACCGAGGCCTCGGGGTCCAGCGGCTGCACGTACGGGTGGATGGTCACCGCGTCCACGTAGTCCAGCCCACCGAGGTCGGCGAACTTGGTGAACCAACCCTGCCAGTCGTTGATGACCGCCAGCGACGGACCGGTCAGCTTCACGTCCGGGTGCTTGGCCCGCACCGCGTCGCTCACCATTTTCAGCAGCGCGACGTAGTTCTCCGGGCTCGCCTTCGCGGCGCCGTTCGGGTCCCGCAGGTTCCACTCGTTCCACAGCTCGTACGTCGTGTGCTCGGTGCCCCACTCGTCGACGGCGGCCACGGCGTACCGGGTGAACGCCGCGCGCTGCTCGTCGGTGGACGGCGCCTCGTCGGGGTAGTACAGCGTGTTCCCGTAGTCGAGGATGTTCAGGAAGTCGATGTTGTTGGCGTCCAGCGCCGCCTTGTAGTCCTTGTACCGCTGCGGAAACTGGATGACGCCTTTGGTGGTCTCCGCGGCCGACCAGAACGCCTCGTCACGGTCGGTGGAGATGCCGCCCTTGGCCATCAGCGGTACGGCTTCCAGACCAGGATTGGCCGCGCCGCCGAACGCCAGGGCGCCCGCGACGCCGATCCGGGTGTCCGTCGACGTGGAGAAGTCGTGCGGCGTGAGCACGGCGAAGTCGGTGCCGCCGAGTGTCGTCGTACCGTCGGACCCGATCGCTGTCAGGTCGGTCTGGTACCAGCCGGGCGTACTGATCGGCAGGGCGAGCTGTCCGTTGAGTGTGGCGGCCGGTGCGGAGCCTTTGGCCACCTCCGTGCCGCTCGCGTTGCGGACCGTCCAGCCGACGGTGGCGGCGTCGGTGCTGAAGCCCAGCTTCACCTGCTGCCCGACGGTGAACGTGTTGCCCACCGTGGTCGGCGTGATGGTCAGGGTCGGCGCAGCCGTCGCGGCCGCGCGGGCGGGTGACTGAAGAACGGCGGCCAGCAACAGGCCGGCCGTGAGAAGACTGACTGCGCCGGAGCGGCGACGGGTCATGGAGAGTTCCCCTCTCGGAAGCGAAAGCGGTTTCGCAAATCACACCTTGATACCCGGCGAGCCCCGTGTCAACGGCTCGGACCTGACTACGATGAGGACATGGCCGACCAGGTGATCACGCTGTCCGATGTCGCCGCTGCGGCCGGGGTGTCGCTGTCGACGGCCTCGAAGGCGCTGAACGGCACCGATCGGATCTCGCAGGCGACCCGCGAGCACGTCCGCACGACCGCGGACCGGCTCGGGTTCCGGCACAACGCCCTCGCGCGCTCGTTCGCCCGCGGCCGCAGCCAGACGATCGGCGTCCTCACGCACCGCGCCTCGAACCCGTTCACCCGCGTGGTGCTCGCCACTGCCGCCACCGAGCTGGGCGCCAAGGAGCAGGCCATCCTGCTGTACGACGCGCGGATCGGCGACCGCGACGTCACCGAGAGCATCCTGCAGCTCCGGGCCCGCCGGATCGACGGCGTGATCGTGATCGGCACCGGTACGTCGTTCCCGAGCCCGTCGCTGACCAGCCGCTTCGACGTACCGGTGATCTACGCGTTCACGTTCACCGAGGACCCGGACGACGTCACGATCACTGCCGACGACGACGAGATCGGCCGGCTCGCCGTCCGGCACCTGCTGTCGAAGGGACGCCGGAAGATCGCCCACATCACCGCGGAGCCGCACGACAACGCCGCCCAGCGCCGGGCGGCCGGAGCGCAGGAGGTCCTGGCGGACGCAGGATTGGAGTGGGTGAGCCCGGTGCGGTTCGGCCGCTGGCGGGAGGGCTGGGGCGCGGAAGCGGCCGCCGAGCTGCTGGCCGAGGTTCCCGACGTCGACGCGATCTTCTGCGGCAGCGACGCGATCGCCCGCGGCGCCGAACGCGTCGTGCGCGCGTCCGGCCGGGAGGTGCCGGGCGACGTCGCGCTGATCGGCGTGGACAACTGGGAACAGCTGATGCACGACCAGCGGGTCTCGCGGCACCTGACCACGATCGACGTCGGCCTCGAGGAGATCGGCCGCCAGGTCGCGGCCCATCTCCTCGAGCCCGACCCGCAGCCCGGCATCCGCTACGTCACTCCTCAGGTCGTGACCGCGGAGACCACCTGATCCTCCTCGTCGTGGATCGAGTAGCGCGGTTTGAAGCCCAGCAGCTCCTGCGCTCGCGTGGTGTCCACCAGCCCGTCGCGTCCGCGCACCGGCCGCCGCAGCGGCACACCTGACGCGTACTCGTGCAGCAGGTCGCTTGTCTGCCGGTCGATGAGGATGTCGTCGGCCGCCAGACCGACCACGTGCGCTCCAGCCGCCGATGACTCCAGTGCGGCGATGACAGCCCGGATGCCGTCCCGCAGGTCCAGGTAGGCCCACCCCTCGCGAGCCATCATGGACGGGTCGCGCTCGGCCATCGCAGCGAACCGGAACAGGTCCTCACGAGTCTTCACCAATGGGAACCGCAGGGCGATCACGTTGGTGCCCCACCGTCGCCACGCCATCCGGGCGCTCTGTTCGTCGACGCTCTTGGACAGCGAGTACGCATCGGCGATGTCGGCTTCCACGTCCTCGTCGAGCGGGTAATACGCCGGCTCCACCTCGTTGACGTTCATCGGTACGCCGAACGCGTTGATGCTGCTCGCGATGACCACGCGGGCGATGCCGGCCTGTCCCGCCTGCGCCAGCACGTTGAACGTCGCCGCCACGTTGTTCTCGAACACCTCCTCCGGCGTACCCAGGCTGGGATGCGGTATCGCGGCCAGGTGCAGCACAGCGTCCACACCGTCGAGTGCCGCGGCCACATCCTTCGCCGACCGCGCGTCGCCGACCAGTGGGCGGTCCGCCGTGCTGGTGTGGTCGTAGCGCAACGACAGGCCGATGACGTCGTACCCGGCGGCCTGCAGCCCTTGCACCGCGGCGCGGCCGATCGAACCGTCCGCGCCGGTGACGAGAACCCGCTTCACGCCTTGATGCCCCCAGACAGGCCCACGCCACGCAGGAACGCCCGCTGGAAGACCAGGAACAGCAGCACCGGGATCAGCAGGGCCAGGAACAGACCCGCCAACTGGATGTTGAGCTCCGTCACCTTGGCGATCTTGGGCAACGCCACCGAGACCGGCTGCAGATCCGGATTCGTCAGCACCAGCAGGGGCCACAGGTAGTCCTTCCAGGAAGAGATGATGCTGAGCAGGACGACCACACCGAGGATCGGCCGCGACAGCGGGAGCACGAGCGAGGTGAACACGCGGATCGACCCGGCGCCGTCGATACGGGCCGCTTCGAAGTACTCGCGCGGGATGCTGTCGAAGAACCGCTTCACGATCAGCACGTTGAACGCACTGGCCGCGGGTGGCAGCCAGACCGCCCAGAACGTGTTGGTCAGGTTCGCGTGCACCACAGGGACTTTCAGCACAGTCAGGTACAGCGGGACGAGCGAGACGATGTGCGGTACGAACAGCGTCGCCAGGATCGCGCCGGACAGCACAGCGCCCCATTTCGGCCGGAGCACGCTCAGCACGTAGCCGGCCGTCGTACAGACGATCAGCGACGCAACCGCCGTACCTGCGGCGATCATGGCGGTGTTGCCGAGGTAGTACCCGATGTGGCCCTGCTGCCAGGCGGTGGCGAGGTTCCCCCACTGCACCTCTCCGGACGGGAACCAGGCGAGTGGCGACCGGATGCTGTCCTGCGTCGGCGAGATCGCTGCCTTGAGCAACCACAGCAGCGGTCCGAGCCCAGCGACGAGCAGTCCGATCAGTACGACGACCTGACCGATGATGAACGGCACTCGGATGCGGGTGAGCTTGCGGTCCGCATCCGACAGCACACTCACTCGGTACTCCAGCCACGCGTGGCCAGCTGGAAGACAGCCGACAGTACGGCGAGTGCCAGCGCCAGGAGCACGCTCAGCGCGGTAGCGGCGCCGTAGTCACCGTTGACGAAGGCGTAGTTGTAGATGAGTAGCAGAATCGTCATCGTCGACCCCTGTGGTCCACCGCCGGTGAAGAGCAGCGGCTCGGTGAACAGTTGCATCGTTCCGATCACCTGCAGGAGCAGCATCAACAGCAGGACGCTGCGGAGGTGCGGCAACATCACGTGCCACACCCGACGTACCACTCCGGCACCGTCCAGTTCGGCTGCCTCGTACAGGTCAGGGCGTACGGACGTCAGCGCGGCCAGGTAGATGATCACTGCGTTACCCGCACCCGCCCACGTCGCCTCCAGCACGATCGACGGCATCGCCGACGACGGACTGTCCAGCCAGAGGTACGGCCCGAGTCCGACGTGGCCGAGGATCGTGTTGAACATCCCGCTCGGCGACGGGTCGTAGAAGAACCGCCAGAGCAGGATGGCGACCACCGGCGGCGTGATCACCGGCAGGTAGGCCAGCATGCTGTAGAACCAGCTCCGGCCGCGCAGCTCGGACAGGAACATCGCCAGCAGCACCGGCACCGGGAACCCGAACAGCAACGCCAGCAGCGTGAACCACAGCGTGTTCAGTGAGGCCTGGCCGACCGCCGGGTCGCTCAGCACGTACCGGAAGTTCTCCAGCCCGACCCACTTGACCGGGTCGATCAGATTGGTCTGCTGAACGCTCATCACCAGGCCCTTGACGATCGGGCCCCACGAGAACACCAGGAAGACCAGGAGCACCGGCAGTGCGAACAGCACTGCCGGTACTCCGTTGCGTAGCCGGCGGAGCAACTCAGCGCCCGAGCTTGGCATTGACGGTGCCGGCCGCCGTGGTCAGCAGTGCCGGGATGTCGGCCTTCGGGTTACCCAGTACGGCTTGCACCACCGGGTCCAGAGCGGCGTACACCTCCTGAGCCTTCACCGGCGGCTCAGGGATGATCTTCTGGTCGGCCGCCACCTTGGTGTACGGCGCGAAGTTCTCGAGCGGCACGTTGACGTACGGCTTGATCCAGCCCTGGTACGTCGACCACTGGTCCGCATTGACCACCGGGAGACCCGGGGTTCCGACCGGCAGCTTCGCCGCCACACCGTTCTTGGCACTCGTCACCGCGGCGTCCTGGTTCACGTACTTGTTCAGGTAGCAGAACTTGATCCACTTGATCGCCGCGGCCTTCTCGGCGTCCGTCGCGTTCGGGCTGACGATCTGGACGCTGCCACCGCTGAGCGTGCCGTGGTCACCACCCTGCTGCGGCATCGGGCCGATGCCGAACGCCGAGGACTTCAGGCCGTTCGTCTGGACCAGCGTGCGGTACTGGTCGGGCGCCGCCATGTACATGCCGATCTTGCCGGCCGCGAACGCCTTGGAGATGCCGTCCATGTCGTAGAGCACCGCCTGACCCATCGACTTGTCGGTCCACTTCATGTCGTGCAGCAACTGCAACGCGGCCTTGGACGGCGCGTCGTCGAAGGTCGCCTTGCTGCCGTCCTCGTTCTCGATCGAGCCGCCGAACGCGTAGGTCTGGGTGGTGAACATCCAGCCGCCGGTGTTGTTCGTGGTCATCTGCGCGTAGCCGGCCTGGCCGGTCTTCTGCGTGATCGTCTTCGCGGCCGCCCGCACCTCGTCCCAGGTCGCCGGCGGCTTGTCCGGGTCCAGACCGGCCTTCTTGAACAGGTCGCGGTTGTAGATCAGGCCGATCGAGTACGCGGCCGTCGGGACGGCAAACACGTTGCCGGACTGGTCCTGGGCGATCTTCAGCACGTTCGGGTTGAGCTCGTCGAGCAGGCCGTCGTCCTTGAGCACCTTGGTCAGGTCGGCGACCTGCTTGCGGGCGATCATGCCCTGCGGCTCGGTGAACGGCACGTTGAGCACGGCGGGCAGCTGCCCGCCGGCCGCCTGCGCCTGGAAGGTGGTCGCGTCCCAGATGGTCTCGACCGGGTTCAGCTTGATGTCCGGATTGGCCTTCTGGAAGTCGGCCACCTTCTTGTCGAAGGACGCCCGGTTGGCCGGATCGGAGCTGGACGGACGGTCACCGACCGTGAGCGTCACCTGCCCGGACCCAGCGGGCGCGCCCGCAGAGGACGAGGGGGCGCTGGAGCAGGCCACCAGTCCTGCCAGCAGGACCAGGGAGGTCGTGAGCGCTGCGGTGGAGCGAATCGGGGGTCGGTACATGCGAACTCCTCAGCGGGGATAGGGCGCGAGCGGCCGTTTCCGCAGAGTAGCGCAAGCGCTTTCGCAAATGCTAGACCCAGCTTTGTCAGACCCGGCTGCTGTCGCGGTACTGGGAGGGAGATTGGCCTGTATGCCGGCTGAACACACGGCTCAGGTAGAAGGCGCTGCGGTACCCGCACTGCTCCGCGACCGCCTGCAGTGTGTCGTCGGTCTCGGCGAGGAGCTCGCGCGCCTTCCGGATCCGGAGACGGCGGAGGTACAGAACCGGGGTGACGCCGTGAACCGCTTTGAACCGACGGGACAGCTGCGCGGGACTGATGCCGAAAGCGGTGGCCAGGCCGCCGAGTGAGAGGTCCGGCGCGGTGAAGTGGTCGTGGAAGGCCGCCGTCGCACGCTCCACCAGCTCGTCCCCCGGCGCGTCCTGGTGCGCGCGCAGAGTCATCAGGACGAGGTCTGTGACAACGTGAGCCGCCACCAGGTCCGGGTGCGCATCTGTTGCCTCGAGCATCTTCAGGTCGGCGCGCAGACGGTCGAGATCCCGCACTCGCCGACAGCCGGCCGGCGGCTCCAGTTCGGTACTGAAACGTGCATGGAAGAAGGACATCGGTGACCGCATCGTCCGCCGCAGCGTCCCGCCCGGCGGGCAGATGACGATGTCTCCGAACCTCGCCACCCCACGCGACACCCCCACCACCTCGAAGGCGAACGCTCCGCTGCGCGGCAGCAGCAGACTCCAGGTCTCGTAGGTGTCGGACGCGAGGCTGAAGCTCGCCCGGCGCGGCGCGAGCAGGTAGCCATCCAGGGTCAGCACGGCAAAAAAGTACATGCGCGTGCCGAGATCCGCCATGTTCACGAGGGTTTGTGCGGCGTCACAGTGCATGTCATGGTCGATATCTGTATCTACGGAGGCACTCCCGCGGGGTGCGTCGCCGCGATGACCGCCCATCAGGAGGGCGCGTCCGTCGTCCTGATCGAGCCGAGCCGGTGGCTCGGCGGCATGCTCGCCGCCGGGATCAAGCCGGCGCAGGACTGCCCGATCCCGGCTGCCGTCGGCGGCCTCACCAGCACCGCGGTCTTCGGTTTCGGCACCAGCCCGCACGACGTCCAGCGCGCGTTCCAGGACTGGATCGCGGACGCGGGGATCGAAGTGATCTTCGAGCACCGCGCCCGTTCGGTCACCCGCGACGGCAACCGCATCACCGCCATCCAGCTGGAGACCTCGGCACCGGACAAGTGGGGCGTCCCACTGCCGGCCTCCGAGTCGCTCCCGGCCGGCGAGGTACGAGCTGCGGTCTTCGTCGACGCGTCGTACGAAGGCGATCTGATGGCACTCGCCGGCGTCCCGTACCGCACCGGACGCGAGGCACGCGAGGCCTACGGTGAAGATCTGGCCGGCGTCCAGCCCGTCACCAACTGGACGCCGATCGACCCGTACGTCGTGCCCGGCGACAGCACCAGCGGACTGCTCCCCCTGCTCGAGCCGGACCACGGCCTGCCCGCAGGCGCCGCGGACGACTACACGCAGGCCTACAACTACCGCTTCTACGTCACGACCGACCCGGCACGCCGTGCGGAACTCACCCCGCCCGACGGCTATTCTCCCGCCGACTACGAGCTCGTACGCCGCTATGTCGAGCACCTCGACCTCGAAGGACTCCGCGGGATCTTCCCCGGATGGATGAACTCGGGCGAGTACAACTACCAGCGCGCATCCCTGATCACCAACGCCCCGCTCGGAGTGAGCCGCGCGTACCAGGACGGAGACTGGGACGAGCGGTCCCGGATCTGGCGCCACCACATCGACTACTTGCGCGGACTCCACCACTTCCTGTCGACCGATCCCGCCGTACCGGCAGAGTTCCGGGCCGAGACAGCGGCGTACGGGCTCGATGCGAGTGTCTTTCCGGAGACGGAGGGCTGGCCGCCGCAGCTGTATGTGCGGGTGGCGCGACGGCTCGACGGCGTCAGCACCGTCACGCACGCCGACGTGGCCAACCAGACCGATCCCGGCGACAGCATCGGGCTGGCGCTCTTCGGCGTGGATGTCTACCCGGTACGGCGGATCCCGCACCGCGATCGGGAGACCGGACAACTCGGCGTCGCGACCGAAGGCGATATGTTCATCGGCGGCCACCTGGGGACAGGGCGTCCGTACCCCATCCCGTATCGGGCGATCACCCCGCGGCAGGACGATTGCGGCAACCTTCTGGTTCCGGTCTGCCTGTCGGCGTCCCACATCGGGTACGCCGCGACTCGGATGGAGCCCGTCTTCTGTGTCCTGGCTGAATCCGCCGCGGTCGCCGCGGTGCAGTCCTTGCGCGAGCAGACCGACGTACAGGAGGTCGACGTCGCCAAACTCCAGGACCGGCTCGTCGACCGAGGGCAAATCATCACGTGGACGGCGGAATGATGACCCCGGATCGGCCGGCTTTCGGGGTCAACTATGTGCCACGCGAGCAGTGGTGGAACAGCTGGCTGGACTTCGACGAGAAGTCGATCGCCGAGGACCTGACCGCGATCGCGGGCCTCGGCTGTGACCACATTCGCATCCAGTGCCTGTGGCCGGTCTTCCAACCCTTCCCGACCTCCGTATCGGCCAGTGCCATGGCCCGGCTGTCCATCGTCCTCGATCGCGCGCACGACGCCGGGCTGGATGTCTGGGTCACCGTCCTGAACGGTTTCCTCTCCGGCTGGGTCTTCCGGCCGCCGTGGCTGACGCGGCACAACCTCTTCACCGACCCGCTCGCTGTCTCCGCCGCCGGACTCCTGCTCCGCTCAGTCGCCGAACTCGTCTCCGCACACCCGGCCGGCGCAGGCATCGACATCGGCAACGAGCCGAACATGCTGGTCGGCTACGAGCCACAGACGGTCACCCAAGAAGACCTGGACAGCTGGGCACGCGCCCTGATCGGAATCGTACGATCCGCCACGCCCGACCTGCCTGTCGTCCTCGGCGCGGATCATCAGCCATGGACCACCGACCAGGTCGGCTTCAGCCGGGCCCTGCTCGCCAACGAACCCGACATCACCACCGTCCACGCCTGGCCGTACTTCAGCGGATTCCTGGGCCACTTCGGCGAAGACAACGACCTGGCCTGGTCGATCGGCGCCTACCTCGCCCAGGTCGCGGCCGCACATCAAACCACCCCGCGGCCGATCTGGGTGCAGGAGATCGGCGTCGCCCCGGAGTGGATCTCCAGCGTCGGCATCGAGAACGCGGTCGAACGATTGATCCGGCACGCCATGTCGATCCCCGGAGTCGCCGGGCTGTCCTGGTGGGCGTCGCACGACATCCGATCCGACCACGGCGGCTTCGCGGAACTCGAGTACGGGCTCGGGTTGCTCGACGTACACAACCGGGTCAAACCCGCCGGCCATCGCTTCGCCGACGTCATCGCCGAACTCCGAGCAGACCAGCAACGCACTCTGGCCCCGACGTCGATCCGGCTCCCGCGCGACAGCCCCGCAGACCTCGACTTCGCCACCCACTGGTCCCACAAGTGGTCAAACGGCCGACCACCACAGGTGCTCTGATTTCGGAGTCTGACGGGCGGATGCATCCGCACGCGTTGCGCTGTGTGAACGGCGTACCGCGCCGGCTGTCGTCGCAGGCCGAGGGTGAGTCGTTCGCGTACTCGGTGATGGACGACGGACTCGTCCTCGGTAGTGCATCCCGGCGGCGGCTGCCCATACCCCGGCAGCCGCCGCCGTGTGCAGTCGATCAGGGGAACCAGAGTTCGTGGACGTGGCCGTCGGTGCCTCGGTAGACGACATGCTGGGTACGGTCCACGTCCCAGGTGTAACCGGCCGGGTCGCCGGCCGCGTTCGGCGCACCGGCCGCGGCCACCAGATCATTGCGGTTCCAGGTGCCGTTGAACCACAGCTCGCGAATGTGTCCGTCGGCGGATCGGTAGACGACGTGCTGAGTGCCGTCGACGTCCCAGGTGTAACCGGCCGGGTCGCCGGCCGCGTTCGGGGCGCCGGCCGCGGCCACCAGGTCGTTGTGGTTCCACGTCCCGTTGAACCACAGCTCATGAATGTGCCCGTCGGCCGCGCGATAGACAACATGCTGAGTGCGATCCACGTCCCAGGTGTAACCGGCCACCAGGGCGACCGCGTTGGGCGCGCCGGCCGCGGCTATCAGGTCGTTGTGGTTCCAGGAGCCGTTGAACCACAACTCGTGAATGTGCCCGTCCGCGCCGCGATAGACGACGTGCTGAGTGTTGTCGACATCCCACGTGTACCCAGCCGGATCACCGACAGCACTCGGCGCACCCGCCGACGCCACCAGATCGTTGTGGTTCCACGTCCCGTTGAACCACAGCTCATGAATGTGCCCGTCACCACCGCGATAGACCACGTGCTGAGTGTTGTCGACATCCCACGTGTACCCAGCCGGATCACCGACAGCACTCGGCGCACCCGCCGACGCCACCAGATCGTTGTGATGCCACGCCCCGTTGAACCACAACTCATGAATGTGCCCGTCACCACCGCGATAGACCACGTGCTGAGTGTTGTCGACATCCCACGTATACCCAGCCGGATCACCGACAGCACTCGGCGCACCCGCCGACGCCACCAGATCGTTGTGATGCCACGCCCCGTTGAACCACAACTCATGGATATGGCCGTCACCACCGCGATAGACCACGTGCTGAGTCTTGTCGACGGACCAGGTATAACCGGCCGGTACGCCGGTCGCGTTCGGCGCACTCGCCGACGCGCTCAGGTCCTTGTGATGCCAGCCGACCGTGGGGTACATGGCCAGCACAGCCGCGATGTCTCCGGCCGACAGACCCGTTCGCTGTCCGATCTGGGCGTTCGGATCGACGGGCGTGATGGTCTCTCGCCCGTTACTGCTGAAGGCCGTCCTCGGGTAATGCATGATCGAGCCGTACTCGTAGCCGTCGAGGTCGTCGCCGTCGGTGATGTGCTGATCGAAGTTGTGCTCCATCCCCGCCTGGATGTTCGCCCAGTTGATCGTGACGAACCGGTCGCGGTCCTCCCGGCTCTGCTCGTGCCACAGCCCGACCGCATGGCCGATCTCGTGGATCGCGTTCCCTCGCGTACACCCGGCCCCGAGGCTGATCGTCTGCGACCCGCCCTGCATCCCGACCGACGACCAGCAGCCGCCGGCGTCCGCGAAATGCACGAAGTTGGGAAAGTCGCCGGCGTTCGCCGCGGTGCGCTCGGGGAACCGGATCGGCGTGTTCGCCTCCCAATGCGCGATGGCGTCGCGGACCCGCTGCTGATTCGGCAGATTCGGGTCGATGTCGAACGGCACCTGCGAGCGCGGTCACCGGAAGCGCACGCCGGTGATCCCGACGCCGGCTTGGACGTCACCGGCGATCCTGCCCTGCAGCTCGCTCATTCCCAGCTCGAGCTGGTCGACGGTCCCGAGCACGATGTCGCCCTCGAAGACAGCCAGGCCGTCCACCGCGCTGTACACCACTGGCGCGGACGAGAAGGTGACTCCCGAGATCACCGCCGTACCGCGTTCTCCGCCCCGGAACTCTCCTGCGTTCTGCCAAACTCCGTTGTCCTGTGTCACTTCTTGCTCCCCCTGGTCACCGCGTCGTCAAACCCGTCGTACCTCCACTGCCAGCTCACCCGCGTCGAACTCGACCGGGTACGACGTCGTGGAGATGAAATCCTCGGGGGTCACGCTCGCGGTCCCGGAGACGTCGACATGGACCCGCACCGAATACCGCAGCCGCGGATCGATCGAGGCGGACCGTACGTCGATCGCGAACGGCAACCCGCGCTCGTCCCGCGGCAGGACCACGTGTTCCTGCACCTGCTCGGCGATGATCACGGCCGGCGCGTCCGCGCGCGAAACCTCTTCGACCCTGGCCACCACCCGCGAGGCTTCCACAGGTCGATCCCCGGAAGGGAAAACGATCCGCCCGGTCAGCAACATGCCGAAAACACCACTCCCCCGATCGCGCCGCAGCGCGCCCCCTTTGTCCGACCATGCGCCGCACCCCACCGGGCAGTCAAGATCGCACAGCCATCCCCCCGGAAACCCTTGGAAAGCACACGTTTCAATCACTCCACCGATCGAACCTGTTGCTGTTCGCTTCGTCGGAGTACCGACGTACGGATGGGTCAGAGCAGGGAGCGGGTGGCGACCAGCCAGCGGGCCACCTCGATGACCTGCAGGCGGCGTGCGGCCGCGTGCCGGCGCAGGATCTGGGAGGCCACCTGCGAACTCACCTGGTGCCGCTCCATGAGCATTCCTGTCGCGATGTCGACGGTGTAACGCTCGTCGACCACTCCACGGCTGCTCGGCGGATCCACCACCAGCACCCGGTGCCCCGCACCGGCCGTCCGCATGCACCCAGGCCCGCAGCGGTTGCCGAAGCCAACCTCTCGCGTGTCAGTTCTTGCGGCTTGCGATCACCAAACCAGCGGCGGCAGCTGCCGCCGCGGCCAGGCCGAGGAGACCCCGGTGCCGGGACGCCCACAGCTGATAACTGCGGGATGTGGATCGATCGTCGAAGGCGCCGTGCGCTCCGTAGTCATGCCCGCCGCGATGGTCGGCCGGTGACCAGAGGTTCGCCGCCCGATGGGGGTCGCCCGGCATGTCGATCTGCTGGGACCGATAACCCGTCCGGGCGAGGTAGCGGTCCAGGAGTCCTGCTGCGAACTTGTTCGCGATCAGCGTCGCCGCCGTCGGGGCACCGACCCAGTACTCACGTCTGCGCGGATGATCGGCCGCATACAGTACGGCGTTCGCGGCCACCTCGGGCTGATAGATCGGCGGCACCGGCTGAGGATGCTTCGACAACCTCGACAGCACCCACGAGAACTGCGGAGTGTTCACCGCGGGCATCTGCACCATGGTGACGTTGACCTTGCTCTTGTCATGCAGCAGTTCGCAGCGCACCGATTCGTGGAACCCTTGAATGGCGTGCTTGGCCCCGCAGTACACCGACTGCAACGGGATCCCCCGGTAGGCCAGCGCCGACCCGACCTGGACGATCGTCCCGCGATCGCGAGCCGTCATACGATCCAAGGCCGCCCGCGTCCCCCAGACATACCCGAGGTAACTGACCTCGGTCGCCCGCGTGAACTCCTCCGGCCGGATCTCGGTGAACGGCGCGAACACCGAACTGAACGCTACATTCACCCACACATCGATCGGACCGAACTCCCGCTCAACCCGCTCCGCAGCCCGCTCCACCTGCTCGTAGTCAGCGACATCCACCGCCAACGCCAACGCCTCACCACCGGCCGCCTCAACGTCCTCAGCCGCCCCCTTCAACCCGGCCTCCCCCCGAGCCAACAACGCCACCCGATCGCCCCGGCGCCCGAAGGCGACAGCGGCCGCCCGCCCAATCCCCCCACTGGCCCCAGTAACCACGACAACCCGCGATCGCTGACTACGCATAGCTCCTCCGGTCGGATGGCTGGGCAGCCGCACGACGAACAGGACCGCCTTCGAGTCCTCCCGGTACCCATCACATGCCGACGAAACCGGCACATCACCTCCGTGACAGACTCCCGCGGCGGGTCACGGGCTCGAACCTCTCGAACTCTAGAATGGCGTTGAGTGATGGTGTTGTTACGGAACGGAGGTGAAGGTGGGCGAGTACGTTCCGCTGGGTGGGCACGAGGTGCTGCGGACGCGGGACGTCGACGAGGCCCGGTTCCGGGTCGGGCAGACGTTCGCCGACCATCGGCTCGCGATCAGCCGGCAGCCGGAGCGGTTCGAAGCGCGCCACCATGTGGTGCCTCTGGGGTCGATGGCGCTGTGCTATCTCGACTACGGCTCGGAGGTCTGGCTGACGCCGGGGCCGATCGACGACATGGTGCTGGTTCACCTGCCGTTGAAGGGCGCGGTCGACACGTACGGGCATCGGGAACGCCTGCTGTCCACTTCCGCGACGGCGACGATCGCACAGCCTGATCAGCCGTTCGCGATGCACTGGCAGGCGGCCAGCCCGCATCTGCTGGTCAGGTTCTCGGCGACCGAGCTGCGTCATGCGCTGGCAGGGATGATCGACGCCGACCTGAAGCAGTCGCTGTCTTTCACGCTCGGTCAGGATCTTCGGACGGAGCGAATGAGCGCCTGGGTGGACGTGGTCAAGCTGGTCTGCCGGCAGGTGGACAGCGGCCACGATCTCCTCACCCACCCGCTCGCGGTCCGCAATCTCGAGGAACTGCTCACGTCGAGTTTCCTGCTCGGAAGTACGCACTCCTGGACCGAACAACTGCACGCACCAGCACACTCTGCCGCACCCCGCTGTCTGCGGATCGCACTCGAGTTCCTGCACGCTCATCCGGCCGACCCGATCACCGTGGAAGACGTCGCATCCGCGGCGGGTGTGGGGGTCCGCGCGCTACAGGAAGCCTTTCGCCGGCACCTGGACACCACGCCCACGGCGTACCTGCGGAGTCTCCGCCTGGAGCGTGCGCGCAAGGATCTCGAAGCGGGTCGTCCGGCGAGTACGTCGGTCACCGACATCGCGCTGCGGTGGGGCTTCGTTCACCTCAGCAGGTTCGCTGCCGATTACCGGAAGGCCTTCGGCGAGTCCCCGCGCGAGACGCTGCGCCGCTGAGGACGCCGTTCGCAGATCGGCTAGCGGGGCCGCGTCGATCGGATAGTCGCTCATCGATCGCGTTCCTAGGGTTTGCTCGACTGCCCGTAGCCTGCTGGGAGATGGTGTGACGCGACGAAGTCCATGGCTGATAGCACTTGGTCTGTTCATCTGCGGTGCTGTCACCGCATGTGGTGACAACTCCGCGCCGCAACCTGGACCGGCGGCGAGCCCGGCATCGACGACACCGGCGGAATGGACCCGGCCGGACGGCATCGCCATCCTGACCAAATCCTCCACCGGCTACACCGTTCGGATCTCTGACTGGGCGACCGGTGCGAGAGTCGACGATCTGCCGGTCAACATGACCGATGGCGGCTTCGAACCCCACGTACGCTCCGACCTGCGGTACGCCGCTCGACGCAACGGCTATGCCACGATCGAACTGTACGAGCCGAAGGTGGACAGCGGCTACGTCCTGACGGCGAGTCTGAAGGATCAGGCCGCGAGTTTCAGCGGCGGCAAGGTGGAGCTCGACGAACCTCGCTTCAACCCTGCCACGGGCAGGCTCTGGGTGACCGCCACGCCCACCAAGGGAGAGGCGTACTACCTCTCCTTCGACCCCGAGAAGCCGGACGCCGAGCCTCGCCGGGAGGCCACCAGATCTGCGGGGTTGCATCCCTGGGAGTGGGGATTCGACAGCAAGGGCGCGTTGGTGGAGACACCTGACTGGCGCAAGCAGACCATCATTGTGGGCGGCAGCAAGGGGTACAAGTTCAAGTACGCGACATCGAAGTCCGGCGAGGTCGTGTACGCCGGTCTGACCTTCACGGCTGATCCGACGTACAGCCGCGACGCGTATCAGTTGCTGGCCGAACTCGCGCCCGGTGATCTGCTGCTGCAGTACATCTACCCCAACGCCAATGACGACGAGGGCGCACTGCTGCGCGTGACGTTCGACGTACGCGCCAAGACGGTCAAATACCGTACGGCGATCCCGGCCAGCGCGGACCGCGTTCTCTTTCAGGCGCTGTCCCCCGACAAGCGCTCCGTCCTGGTCGCCACCGAGCCCGGGTGGTACCGCGTACCGCTGACCGGGAACAGCACTGAGGCACAGCCCTTGCCGTCCACGCGGTCCCGGGAGATCGGCGAAGAGGTCGAGGTCATCAGGTGAGCCGCATCATGCGTAGGCAGTTGATCATCGTGATGGTCGCGGCGGCGGTGTTCTCGTTGGCCGGCTGCTTCCGGTACCGGGCGGAAGGCAGGATCGACGCCAACGGGCTGGTGAGCGGGTCGATCGTGATCGGGTACGACCGTGAATTCGTGAAGCAGCAACCCGGGCGGGGCATCTACGACGACCTCAGCCGGTTCATGAAGTCGAACGCGGCCTCGGTGTCACGCGGTACGGCGTCGGTGCAGCCGATGGACGCCGGGCAGTTCCGCGGGTTCCGGACGACCTTCTCCGGTGTCGCGCTGACCGACTTCGTCCAGTTGATGCGGCACGAAGCGGTCGCCCCGGGTGAGACCGGCGGCGTCGACTACCGACTCACCCGGCAGGGCGACCAGTTCGTGTTCGACGCGCGCGTTCTGACCGAGAAAGGCCAGATCCCGATTCCGCCCGAGGCCTTCGAGCGCGCCGAAATCGCCGTGTCGCTGACCTTCCCGGGGCCGGTCGTATCGTCCAACGGCACGGTGTCGGGCGACACGGTGACGTGGAGCCCGACCATCACCGACGCAACCCGACTGACCGCGACCGGCAAGATCGCCGAGCCCGCTGAAGCGCCTGTAAAAGAGACCACGTCAGTCGGTGCAGGAGGGACAGGCGGCGTACGAACAGCGCTGGTTGCGGGCTCGATCGTGGTGCTGGCAGCCGCCGTACTCGCTGCCGGGCTGATGCTGCGCCGCCGCTCTCGACTCTGACGGTTTCCAACTGGTCTTCCGGATACCGAGCCGCAGACCGCCGCGGGCAAGGTGCTTTGGCACTTCACGATGTCGCTCGACGGATTCATCGCCGGGCCGAACCACCGGCGCCATCCTCGGCGGCCGGGACGGGTTCGACGCCTTCCCCGACGCCGACTCCACGTACGACGGGACGTGGCAGGGAACCGTGTTCATCAACGGCGACAGCCCCACCGCAGGGATCAACGTCCGCTACCGCCCAGCCACTAGCTGAGTTCCGAGCGGGCCAGCCGGAGGAAGGCTTTGAGCCCGGCGATGACTTCCTGGTTGTCGGTGAGCCGGGTCAGCGAGTGTTCGAACTGGCGGGCGTGGGCATCCACCTTGGCGTGCAGGGCCCTGTCGCGGGCGATGGCGTTGGCTTCGGCGGCCGCAAGGCCCTGCTCCAGCTGCGTGACACGGCGAGCTTGAGCGTCTGACGTGTCGTGCAAGCCCTCGAGGTCGGTCCTGACGGTGTCCAGGCGGCGCATGGTTTCGATCACGTCGTCGCGGGGGTGCTTGACCTCCTGCAGCATCGTGCTCATCCGGTCGCGCAGGTAGCTGAAGTAGGCACCGGCCGGCCGGAAGAACGTGCTGACCAGGTAGAGACCGGCCAGGTAATAACCGATCGCGCCGTCGGACAGATAGGTGATCAGGGCAACGAGTGCCGCGGACACCAGATGGGACCCGATCGCGAACCAGCGCATCCGCGAGGCGATCCGGCGCGCCTCCGGCTCCCGCCCATCCGGTACGTCGATCCCGCGGTCACGGCTCGTCCGGATCTCGTGGATCAGCGCGTACGCCTGGAAGTAGAGGTTCCACGGCACAGTCAGCAGCAGGATCAACCAGAGCAGGCACAGCACCCCGAGGAACAACGACAGGATCTCCTGAAGCGACACGTCCGCGATCGCGACCAGTACGACGGCGACGATCGTCACCACCACAGCTCCGCAGAACACCCAGATCTTCGACATACCCAGCAGGCTGCCCGAACCCGCCGTCCGCGGAATCGGTACAACTACTCAGCACGCCGGAAGAAAGTCGTGGGCTGCGAGGTTGGGGCTCGTATGACCACACTTGCCGACCGCGTCCTCGCGGCGCTCCGTGCCAACCACGACACCCTCGCCGCACTCGTACCGAACCTGTCCGACGCACAGCTGAAGGGCCGCAGCGGGGCCGCGGAGTGGACTGTCGCCCAGGCGCTCTCACATCTCGGGAGCGGTGCCGAGATCTCCCGCAAGCCGATCGCGATCGCCGCCGGCGAGCACGTCGAAGCCGAGGACAACCAGGCGATCTGGGCCCGCTGGAACGCCGCGTCCCCGGGCGACCAGGCGGCCGGGTTCGTCAAGTACAACGCGGCGTACCTCGACACTGTCGACGGGCTCGACGCCGAGCAGCGTGATCTCCCGATCGACCTGGGCTTCCTGCCCGAGCCGGTGTCGCTGGTGGTCGCGCTCGGCCTGCGCCTCAACGAGGTCGCCAACCACGCCTGGGACGTCCGCGTCGGGGTCGACCCGTCAGCCACATTGGAGCCGGGCTCGGCCGAGCTGCTCCTCGAGCTGTTCGGCGGCCCGCTGGCGTTCCTGCTCGGTTTCTCCGGCAAGCCCGACCAGCTCGAGCAGGAGGTCCGTCTGGCGATCCCGGGCGGCGGCATCACGATCACCGACACGATCACCGTGACCGACACGATCAATGACCCGACGGCCACTTTCGAGGGTCCGGCAGAGGCCGTGGTGCGGCTGCTGACCGGACGGCTCAGCGCAGAGTACGCCGCAGGCGTCAGCGTGACCGGCAACGTCACGCTGGACGAACTCCGGAAGGTGTTCCCGGGCTACTAGTGTCCTGCTTCTGAAATTCGCGACATAAGTTGGTCTGGGGTAGTTTGCCCAGTGATTCGTTGGAGGTAGCGGCTGAGGGAGTCCAGGATTTCGTCGGCAGTCTTCTTCCAGATGAACGGTTTCGGGTCGTCGTTCCAGGACTTCACCCAGGCGCGGATGTCGGCTTCGAGGGCCTGGACGCTCTTGTGGGCTCCGCGGCGGATCTTCTGGTCGGTGAGGTAGGCGAACCAGCGTTCGACCTGGTTGAGCCACGACGACCCGGTCGGGGTGAAGTGCATGTGGAAGCGGGGGTGTTTGGCCAGCCAGGCCTTGATCGCGGGGGTTTTGTGGGTGCCGTAGTTGTCGGCCACGATGTAGACGTCCAGGCCCTCGGGCACGGTTTTGTCGATCGTGGCCAGGAACTTCTTGAACTCGGTC
>NZ_SJKA01000005.1 GCF_004331435.1 Kribbella sindirgiensis | reverse complement strand
GACCCCGCAAACGCCTCGGCTACCACACCCCCCGCGAAATGTTCGCTAGCCTCCTCATCCAAGACCTAGACCGCGTTGCGACCACCCCCTGAATCTGCCGGGAGTACTCCTCCCCGAACCGGTTTGGGGCCCCGCCAGCTCATGCCGGGATGCCGGGATGCCGAGAGGGTGATCGTGGTTGGTGGGAGGGTTTTGCCCCGGATAGCGCCAGAAGACCTCCACGGACGCACTGAAAACCCTCCACCAAAGCCAGCCCGGCCACCGAGCAGAGGGCCGCGCCGAGGGGCCAGACGCAACTGGTCGGGCAGCCCCGTTCGGCACGGCCCACGACGCCGGACCGCACGACCCAGGAACTCGTCTACCGCCCGAGCCTCCACGCCCGACCGAGCTCCTCGACGGACCCGACCCGCAGGGCATCCTCATCGTCTCCAGGCGGTTCGAACTCGGCGAGATGCTGATCCAGTACGTCGTCCGCGACATCCCGCCGTCGCGGAGCAACCCGGTTCCGGTCCCGCCGCGCGCGCACCATTGCCTGATCCACCTCGACGTACACCAACCTGAACTCCACCCCAGCTCCAACCGCCAGCGCCCGCCACCCGTCGCGCAGGAACCGCGGCGAGCTGGTGTCGTCGACCACCACCGTCGTACCGGACGACAGCAACTCCAGCACCTCGGCCTGGGCGAGCTGATACGTCCGGCCCCACTCCTCGACCGGGATCCCGTCCCCGCCCCATAACCCGCGCCGCTCGTTGATCTCGTCAAGGCTCACGACAACCGCCGGCAACTGCTCCGCCAGCGCCCGAGCCACCGTGCTCTTCCCCGAGAACGAGGTCCCACACAACACAACCAATCCAGCCGTCACAACTGCATCCAACCAGTTGCCGCAGGTCAGCTCATGCCGACCTTCTGGTGCTCGGGCTCCACGACGAGCACCACTCGTTCCTGCGCACTCTCGGATCGAGCATGTGTACTCCTTCAGCGAGTGTTCTCGGAGCGCCAGGTCATGTAGTGGGCGACTGCTTCGGCGGGGTTGTAGTCCGGTGTGAATCCGGTGTCCGCGGTGAGTCGGCTGATGTCGAGGTGCGGGGACAGTTGCCCACCGGGGACCGTCCCGACCCCCAAGGCGTCGGCGAATTCGCGCTGCATCGTGGGGCGTCCGCTGGAGACGTTGTAGATGGTGTGGTTCAGCGTCTCCGCTGTCGTCAGCAAAGCGATCGCGCGCCCCGTGTCCGGCGCGTAGCACGAGTCGCCGCCCTCGTCGGCGTGCAACGGAGCCGGCTGTCCGCCTCGCTGGAGGGCGCTGACGTACGGCGGGATGAAGTTGAACACCGACTCCGGGTCCATCAGCGGTCCCCACGTCGACCCGATCCGGAGGATGACCGGTTGTACGCCGGAACCCCGCAACGCGTGGGTGGTGAGCGGTTCGACCGCCTTCTTGAACGCGACGATCAGGTGCGGCAGGTCCGCGTCCGGGAGCGCGAGCCCTTCGTGCCATGGGCTTTCGTCCTGGCCGATGTATACGCCGATGCTGCTCGCGACCGCGAACCGGCGTACGCCCCAGGCCCGGGCCGCGTCGAGCGCGTTCAGCAGCCCAGTGGTGTCGGTGCGAAAGTACGCGACCGGATCGTCGCCCGGGATGGTGCCGGCGAGGTGCACGATGTCGCTGACGTCGTACCGCTCCCCGAGCGCGAGGAACGCGTCCCGGTCGGTGACGTCGAGCTGTTCCACGATGACCTTGCCGTCGAGGAACGACGGGAGATCGGTACGCCGGTACGACGTGACCACGACCTCCTGTCCGAGGTCGAGAAGAGCGTGGGCGGTGTGGGCGCCGATCATTCCGAGCCCACCGGTGACAAGAATCATGCCTGCGACGCTACGAGCCGCACACATCGGAGTCTTGAACAAATCCCGCACGATGGGTGTGCGAGCCCGACGCGTCAGTCATCCGACCAGGCGTCCCAGGGCGACCTCCGCTCCCGCGTCGTCCGCTTCTGGTTCTTCCTGTGTTCCGAACGCAATCGCGACCCGCCGATCAGCCCGCCGATACTCACCACGACCAGCCCGATCCCGACGAGACGCCCGCGTTGCTCCATTGCCGAGCACGCTTCTCGGCCAACCCGGTCGTTGCTCGGTTCCGAGGTGAACGCTGTACCGCATTTCACCCTCGCGAACATCTGGCGGGCGTCGTCGCTCCACAGCGTGAGCTCACGGTAGTCCCGCTGCCAGGGGTAGACCGTCCCGACGACGTGCACACCGTCGCTGTCCAGCATGTACTCCGCCATCCGCGGGACGCCCAGAAACCAGGCAGCCGCGGGCAACGCCAGCACCGCGACGACCTGTGCCCAGGTTCCCACGTGCCACAGCAGCTTGGCCCGATTCGACATCCGCTTCCCCTTTGCGCCCGGCTCGGAGCGTAGCCGGGCGGATCGGCGTGCGCAGTCCGGGCGACAGGTTCCTGCCAGCCGGGATCCCTTGACCTGGCGGGGGATTCAGGGGACCTTGGACGGCATTGGATTTACGAGTCACTTCCGAACGTGGTGCGTAAAGGAGTGCCGTGGACATCGTGATCGGGGTCGTCACCCATGTGACCCACCACGAGTTGTTCCACGACGCCGCGCGCACGCTGGGCGGGGTGGATCTCGAGTGGGTCAGTTACGACCACGAGGACGAGATCCGAGACAAGGTCGCGGAGTTCCTGAGGACGACGCGACTCGACGGCTTCCTGGCCGGCCCGGTACCGTACACCGCGAGCCAGGAACTCCTCCCGCCCGGGCTGCCGGTCGGCGTGATCCGGTCGTCGGCGCTCGACCTGACGCTCGCGCTCTACCGTGCGCAGGAACGCGGCTGGGGTCGTACGCCGGTCAGTATCGACACGTTCCCGGCCGAAGCGGTCGAAGCGGTGGCCACCGCGCTGGACCTCGATCAGGACCAGATCGACTGCTTGCCCTACGCACCGACCCAGAGCGTCGACGAGATCGTGGCGTTCCACCAGGCCGCGTACGAGAGGTTCGGTGAGCGCAGCTACGTGATCAGCGTCCGCGCCGCCGTCCGCGAACAGCTCGCCGGCCGGATCCAGATCATGAGCGGTATGCCGGTACCGGCCACGATCCGTACCGAGCTGCACGAGCTCGCGCTGCGGATCGAGTCCGAGCGGGCCAGTGCGCAACGGTTCGCCGCGGGCGTCTTCCTGATCGAGGCGTCGGCGGACGAGGAACGCGCCCGGATCGGTCTGATGAATCATCTGCTCAACACCCCCGAGTTCGCCGGCGCCTGGATCGAGAACCGCGGGCGCCGCGGTGTCGTCGTCTTCGCCCACAAGGCGTTGTTCGAGCGCATCACCCGCAACTGGGTCGCCGTACCCGCACTGGCCGAGGCCGCCGCGGCGCTCGGCGCACAGATCTCTGCCGGTTTCGGCGTTGGTGTCTCGGCCCGGAACTGCGTACTGCTCGCCGAGCAGGCGGCCGCGCGCGCCGAGCTCGCCGACGAACCGTGCGCGTACCTGTTCGAGGACAGCGGTGTCGTGATCGGCCCGATGGGGCCGGCCGGCGAGGCGCTGCGGTTCTCGTACCGCGAGCACGGCGACGAGGTCGAACATCTCGCGAAGTACGTCGGTCTGAGCGCGACCACCGTCTCCCGGCTGGCCGCGCTGGACCACGAACTGCAAGGCCGCACGCTCTCGCCCGGAGAGCTTGCCGGTCATCTCGGCATCACGGACCAGAGCGGACGCCGCCTGATCCGGACTCTCGACGCAGGCGGCCTGGTGAGCGTCGAGGGCACCGCCCAGCACCACCCCAAAGGACGCCCGACGCGTCTGTACCGACTGCGCATCGCCCAAGCGTTGGAGGCACAACCATGGAGCTCACCCGCCGCCACATCCTCAAGCTGACCGGTCTCGGACTGGCCGGCCCTGCCCTGCTGTCCGCCTGCTCGAACGACTCCTCCTCGGGAGGTGGTTCCGGCGACGGCAGTGTGAAGTTCGAGGGCTGGGACTACGAGGCAGCGCTGGTCCAGCAGAACCTCGACCGCTTCACCAAGACCAGCAACGTCAAGGTCAACTACACCCCGATCACGAGTGCGCAGTACGTCCAGAAGGTCGTCGCCGAGTTCACCGGCGGCGGCGGACCCGACGCGCTCTACGTCTACGACGACTCGCTCGCGGCCTGGGTCGAGGGCGACTACCTGCAACCTCTCGACGGGATGGCCGGTGTCGACGAGGTGTACGACGCGATCTATCCCGGGAACGCCCAGGCGATGACGTACGACGGGAAACGGTACGGCCTCCCGTACTACACCGACGCGACGTGCCTCACGTACAACGCCGGAATCCTCGCCCAGGCAGGGATCTCGAAGCCGCCGGCCAGTCTCGAGGAGCTTGAGGCACAGGCGCTGAAGATCAAGAACGCCGGCCTGCTGGAGTACCCGATCGGTCTGCCCGCGCAGCTGTCCGACACCTGGTGGTCCTGGGTGTGGGCGCTGCTGTTCGGCAGCGGCGGAAACATGTTCGACGACCAGCAGAACCCGATCATGAACACCTCGGACACCGTCACGAAGGACGTGTTCGCGTGGCTGCAGCAGGCCGCGACCAAGTCGAAGGTGATCGACCCGGCGTCGCTGCAGCTGCTGCCGGTGCCGGTCGACAATGCGATGAAGGCGAACCGGTACGCGTACACGATCGGCGCCCGCTACGCGAGCCGCGACTACAACGACCCGGCCAAGTCCAAGGCCGCGGGCAAGATCCGGATGGGCCTGGTGCCGAGCCTGGACGGCAAGGAGCACGGGACGGTCAGCAATACCCGGATGTACGGCCTCGCGAAGGACACCGAGGTCAAGGACAACGCGTTCAAGCTGCTCACGTACCTCGGCGGGTACGACTCTGACAAGCAGCCGTACACGGCGAAGTTCTGGTTCCTGCAGCGTGGGCTGGGCTTTGCCTACAAAGCGATGGTCAACGATCCGACGATCACCGCGGCGCTGAAGAAGTTCGCCGATCCGACGGTCTACACACACCTGGCCGAGATCGCCAAGCCGCGCAACGTGCTCGGGGTGCCCTGGTACACCGAGTTCGAGACCGAGATGCACAAGGTCGTGCAGGGCGTGCTGAGCAACCAGACCCAGCCGTCGGCCGCGGTCGCGTCGCTCGCGCAGTCGGCCGAGACGCTCAAGAAGAAGTACTCCTGACGATGGCGGCCCTGACTGGCTTCGCCGAACGGCGGCCGCTGGGCGACAACGCCAAGGCCTGGGCGCTGAACGCCCCGGCCATGGTGGTGATCGCCCTGCTGGTCGCCTATCCGATCGGGTACTCGTTCTACGTCAGCCTGCAGAAGAACAACCTGAAACGCCCGCGGGCCAAGCGATTCATCGGGTTCGACAACTACACCTCGCTACTCAGCGACCACGCGTTCGTGAACGCTTTGAAGGTCTCTGCGTTGTTCGTGGTGGTCGTCCTCGGGCTGACCGTCGTCCTCGCGCTGATCCTGGCGCTGGTGCTGAACGAACGCTTCCGCGGCCGCGGTCTGCTGCTCAGCCTCGCTTTGTTGCCCTGGGCAATGCCCGGGGTGGTGAACGGCCTGATGTGGCGGACGATCTTCGACGCGAAGACCGGTGCGCTGAACGGCCTGCTGCAGCAGCTCGGGCTGATCGACAGCTACCACGCGTGGCTGACGTCCGGCACGGGAGCGTTCCTGTTCACGGCGCTCGCCCAGGTCTGGAACACGCTGCCGTTCTCCGTCATCATTCTGCTCGCCGGATTGTCGACAATCCCCGCGGAGCTGTACGACGCCGCGACGGTGGACCGCGCCGGCGCGTGGCGACGGTTCACCGAGGTGACCGTGCCCTGGCTCCTGCACCCGCTCCTCATCGTCCTCATCCTCGAGACGATGAACGCGTTCCGCGCGTTCGACACCATCTACGTCCTCACCGGCGGCGGCCCGGGCGACGCGACCACCACAATCGCCCTCCTGGACGTTCAAACCGTCCTCACCTTTACCGACTTCGGCCTGGGCAGCGCCTACGCCTGGGTGATCACCGCCATCACCCTCCTGATCTCCGTCGCCTACATCGGCCTCCTCTACCGGAAAGGAAATTTCGAGGTATGAGCACCGCCGTGAACGTCCCGCTCCGGTATCGGGTTCCGTGGAAGAAGATCGTGCTCTACGTGCTGGCTGCCGGGTTCGCGCTGTATCTGGTGCTGCCGTTCTACTGGATCGTTGCGATGAGTTTCATGCACGAGGTGGACGCGATCTCGGTGCCGCCGCACTGGGTTCCGACGCATCCGACGCTGGAGAACTATCTCGGGTTCGTGCGGCCGAACGCGGCGCAGGAGCTCGTCGGCGGACGGGCCGTGTCGGAGACGCCGTACTCGTTGCGGAACAGCCTGGTCGTGGCGACCGCGACCGCCGTACTGAACCTCGCGCTGGCGACGTTCGCGGCGTACTCGTTCTCGCGGCTGAAGTTCCGGGGGAGTCAGGTGCTGCTCGTGCTGTACCTGCTGACCCGGATGGTGCCGGGGATCGCGATCATCATCCCGTTCTACCTGCTGATGCGGTCGTTCGGGCTGCTGGACACGTATCTCGCGCTGATCCTGTCGTACACGACGTTCGCGTTGCCGATCACGATCTGGATCCTGAAGGACTTCTTCCGGTCGGTGCCGCGGGAACTGGAGGAGGCGGCGCGCGTCGACCGGTGCGGATGGTTCCGGACGATGTGGACGGTGTTCCTGCCGGTCGCGGCGCCGGGGCTGGTCGCGGCCGCGGTGTTCGCGTTCATGACAGCGTGGAACGAGTTCATGTTCGCGCTCTTCCTGACCAGTACGAAGGCGGCGAAGACGATCCCGGTGGTGGCGGCGAACTTCGCCACCGACTTCAACACCCAGTTCACCGTGATGGCCGCGGCCGGTGTGCTCGCGGTCGTTCCACCTCTCGTGCTGGCCCTGCTGTTCCAGCGCAAGCTGGTGCAGGGCATGGCCGCCGGATCCGTGAAGGGCTGAGGCAGATGGCTGAAGTGCGGTTGGAAGGCGTCACCAAGTCGTTCGGCGGCAAGGTGGCTGTCGACAATCTGAATCTCACGGTCGAGGACCAGGAGTTCCTCACGCTCGTCGGACCGTCCGGTTGTGGAAAGTCGACAACCCTACGGATGATCTGCGGGCTGGAGCGGGCCACCGAGGGGCACATCTTCTTCGACGGCAAGCCGGTCAGCTGGCTGCCGGCGAACAAGCGGGACGTGTCGATGGTGTTCCAGAGCTACGCGCTCTACCCGCACAAGACCGTGCGGCAGAACATCGGGTTCGCGCTGAAGATGATGCGGGTGCCGAAGGCAACGGTCTCGGAGCAGGTGCTGCAGGCGGCCCGGACGCTGGACATCGAGGACCTGCTGGACCGCAAACCGCGGGAGCTGTCCGGCGGCCAGCGGCAGCGGGTCGCGCTCGGCCGGGCGATCGTCCGCGACGCCGGCGCGTATCTGCTCGACGAACCGCTGTCGAACCTCGACGCCCAGCTCCGGGTGCTGATGCGCGCGGAGATCAAGCGGCTGCACGTCGACGTGGCACGGACGTTCATCTACGTCACGCACGACCAGGTCGAGGCGATGACGATGTCGGACCGGATCGCGGTGATGCGCGACGGCGTCGTCCAGCAGTGCGCGACACCGGAGGAGATCTACGAGCGTCCCGCGAACCGCTTCGTGGCCTCGTTCATGGGCTCACCCCCGATGAACTTCGTCACCGGCGAACTCGCCGACGCCGACGGCACCCGAACCTTCCGCAGCCCCGCCCTCACCGTCCCTCTCACCGGTCCCACGTCGCCCGCCACCTTGCCGGACGACCCCCGAGTCGTTCTGGGAATCCGTCCCGAGGACGTCACCCTCTCCGCCGCCCCGGTCGCCGGCCATCACCCCGGAAAGGTCTTCGTAGCCGAACCACTGGGCCCCGACGTCCTGGTCACCGTCCGCATCGAGGGCGAACTGATCAAAGCCCGCGTCCCGACCCCCTTCCGCCTCGGTCACGACAGCACGGTGTACGTCGGGTTCACCCCGAACCGCCTGCACCTGTTCGCCGCCGCCGACGGCACCGCACTCCACGCGCCCGAACGAGAGGAACACTCTTGAGAGACCCCGAGAACGCCACCGTCGAGGTCGAACTCCCCGCCGACTTCGACGACTTCTGGGCGGCCGGCCTGGCGGACTGTGCCTGCTACCCGCTCGACCCAGTACTCACCGAGATGCCGACGCTCTCCACAGACACTGTGATTGTCTACGATCTGCGCTTCACCAGCTACGGCGGTCTCCGCATCGCCGCCTGGTACGCCGTCCCGCGCGCGGGCACCGCGCCGTACCCAGGCCTGGTGACGATCCCCGGCTACATCTCCGAGCCGACCGTCCCGAAGGAGTGGGCGGAACTCGGGTACGCCACGCTCGCGATCGCGCCGCGCGGGAAGCTCCGCTCGAACGACGTGTTCAACCCCGGATACCCCGGCCTGCTGACGCACAACATCGTCGACCCCAACACGTACGGGTACCGCGGCTTCTACCTCGACGTGGTGCGCGCGGTCGAAGTACTGCTCGATCGTCCAGATGTCGACAATCTGCGGATCGGATTGCAGGGGTCCAGCCAGGGCGGTGGGCTCGGGATCTCCACGGCCGCGTTGCTCCCCGACGCGATCCGGTGCGTCGCGGCGGGAGCGCCGTACCTGTGCGGGATCATGACCGCGCCGACGCTGACCCGGTCGTACCCGTACGAGGAGATCAACGAGTACCTGCGGATCCATCCGAAGGACGTCGACCGGGTGCGGGAGACGGTCGCGTACTACGACGGCCTGAACTTCGCGCCGAAGGTGCAGGCGCCGACCCTGATCTACCTGGGGCTCGAGGACGACGTCTGCCCGCCCGAGACAGGGTTCGCGTTGCACCGAACGCTGACGTGCGAGACGACGCTGCACACCTATCCACACTGCGCGCACCACGCCGGCCTGCCGGACGTCATGCGCGTCGTGGAGGACTTCCTTGCCGAGCACCTCACCCCGGGACGGTGACCTGATGACCTTCGATGCCTACTGGGCCGCGGTCGACGAAGAACTCGCGGCGATCCCCGGCCGCCCGGTGCTGGACGTGGTCCCTGCGCGGACGACCGACGAGGCGACGTTCTCCACGGTGCGGATCACCAGCACCGGGCCGTACCGCGTGTACGGGAACCTCAGCATCCCCAAGGGCGACGGCCCGTTCCCCGGACTGCTCGTCACGCCCCGGTACGGAAGTGTCAACAACATCCCGCACCCGAACGACCGGAGCCGGTACGTCGTCCTCAGCCTGATGCACCGTGGCCAGCGGCTCGCCGACGAGGGATTCGCCGCGGCGTACCCGGGATTGTTGACGATGCACGTCGACGACCCGCAGACGTACGTCTACCGGGGTATCGCGGCAGATTGTCTACGAGCGGCGGAGTTCCTGCTCGGGCTGACCGAGGTGGATCCGGCGCGGGTCGCAGTCACGGGTGACGATCTCGCGGTGCTGACCGCGGCCCGACGGCCCGGGTTCAGCACCGTGCGGGTGACGGATCTCCTGTTCTACCGCGCGATGGAAGCGCGACTGAAGTCGTGCATGTACCCGCTGGAGGAGCTGAACGACCATCTGCGCGGCGGATCGTCGACCAGTGCATTGTCGACAACCCTGTCGTACTTCGATCCGTCGCGGCACGCCCCCGCGGTCACCGGTCGGACGTTGCTTGCCGTCGACGATGCGGAGTGGTGCGAGTCGCTGCTGTCGGCGTTGCCGGATCCGGAGGTCTACCAGGTCACCCACCTCGACGGCACCGACAACGACTTCCTCGACGCGTGGCTGGCCGAACGGTCCGGCGTACCGGCGATGTCGAAGTTCGTCGCATGACCGCACCACATCGCCCGACCGCACCACTCGGCGTGCGGCCGGTCATCAACGCCAATGCCACGGTCACCGTGCTCGGTGGATCGTTGATGCCGGCCCCGGTCGTGCAGGCGATGAACGACGCCGCGGCACAGTTCGTCGACCTCCCGGAGCTGAACGAGCGGGTGGGGGAGCGGCTCGCGGAGCTGACTCACAACGAGGCCGCGTCCGTGACCTCCGGCGCCGCGGCCGCGATCTCGCTGACCGTGGCGGCCTGTATCACCACCGAGTCGCAGGCGTTTCCCGCCGACGCCGAGGTGGTGATGTTCGCGAGCCAGCGCAACGGCTACGACTACTCGGCCCGGCTCACGGGCGCCCGGATCGTCGAGATCGGCCCGTCGTACGACGAGTTGCGTACGGCGCTCTCGCGCAAGCCGGCGTGCGTGCTGTGGTTTGCGGGCGCGCACTACGCGGCGGGTGCGTTGCCGGTGGAGGAGGTGGTGCGGGGCGCGCGCGAGTTCGGCGTACCGGTGATTGTGGATGCGGCCGCGCAGATCCCGCCGGTTGCGTCGTTGTGGCGGTTCACGCGGGACATCGGTGCGGATGCGGTGCTCGTGAGTGGCGGGAAGGGACTGCGAGGACCGCAGGCGAGCGGGTTGGTCCTGGGGAAGCGATGGCTCGTGGATCGGATTCGGGCACACACGTCGCCGAAGCAGGAGCTCGGGCGCGGGATGAAGGTGGGGAAGGAGGAGCTGATGGGTCTCCTCGCCGCGGTCGAGTGGACGCTGCAACAGGACGAGACGGAGCTGTTGGCCGGGTACGAGCGCGTCGTCGCCGACTGGATCGCGGGCCTGCAGGGTATCCCGGGAGTCGTGGTCGAGCGGGGCTATCCGAGCGAGGCCGGTCAACCTCATAGCCGCGCGGTCGTCAGGCTGGCCGGCGATCGTGACGCGGTGATCAAGGCCTTGTGGGACGGCGACCCACGTGTCGCAGTCGGCACCTTCGGCGTACCGCGAGACGCTATCGCTCTCAACCCCCAGACCCTCCGGCCCGGCGAGGATCGACTCGTCCTCGCCGCCCTTCTCGACATCCTCACGAACTCACCAGCCAGGCTGCACAGCCCTGAGTGACGCCACATCTGGTGGCCGGCTGCCGACTCGTGGCGTTCGGTTGCCGACGGGAACCGGCGAGTCGTGGAACGAGGTCGTCGTTCACCGCCAAGACCCACGACTCGACGAGCGGGGGAGGCCGGTCAGGTCTGATTGGGCTCGCCGGTGTGCGCCTTGGCGATCTGCGCGGCGAGGTCGTCTCTTCTTCGTGTCGCTGTTATCGAGACGCCCGTCCGCCGCGAGCGTGGTGCTCAAGGAGAGGATGCGCAGCGTCTCGTCGCCGGTGAAATCGGTGCCTGTGTCGTGCTGCTTCCCGGTCCGTCGCGAGGCGCAACTCAAAGCCTGGCCCGTCTCTTGGCTGCCAAGAACGCGAGGCTGCCTACGACGTCCGTGCAGCGGTCGACCGCCCGTCGCCGGCGACTGGTCTCCCGATCTCGCACTGCTCCACTACAGCATCGGACGGGTGCACCGGTGCGTCTGTGGCAACTACAGGTCAGGCCTGGCAGGGCTAAGCTCGGGGGATGGCGACTAAGCCGGATGAGACGCGGGGCGGGGTTGACCTGACCAATCTGGATCAGCCGTTGTTCGACGGGGCTGATGCGCGGAAGCGGGATCTGGTCGACTACCTGGACGCTGTGCACGAGCGGATTGTGCCGGAGCTGCGGGAGCGGCCGTTGTCGGTCGTGCGGATCCGGCCGGGGCAGCCGAAGTTCATGCAGAAGAACGTGCCGAAGTACACGCCGGACTGGGTGAAGACCGTGAAGGTCTGGGCGGAGGCGTCGAAACGCGAGGTGTCGTACGCGTTGTGCGACGACCGCCGGACGCTGCTGTGGTTCGCTAACCAGCGCGCGGTGGAGTACCACCCGACGTTGATGCGCGCCGACCGCTGGGACCGCGTGACGCATCTCGTGCTCGACCTCGATCCGCCGGAGGGCGAGACGTTCTCGATGGCGGTGCAGGCGGCGCTGCTGGTGCGGCAGGCGTTGACCGACTGCGGGTTGTCCGGCGCGGTGAAGACGAGCGGCGCCAAGGGCGTGCATGTCGTCGTGCCGATTGTCGACACCGTGTCGATCGAGGACGCCGCGGCCGCCACGCGGGCGATCGCGGCGCGGGCCGAGAAGATCGATCCGTCTGTGGCGACCACGGCGTACATCAAGGAGGACCGGCACGGGAAGGTGTTTGTCGACTCCACGCGTTCCGGTGGTGCGACGGTGGTTGCGGCGTACAGTCCGCGTGTTCGGCCTGGTACGACGGTGTCGTTTCCGGTCGGCTGGGACGAGTTGGAAAGCGTGACGCCGCGCGACTTCACGGTCCGTACCGCACCGGCGCTCCTGGGCGATCGCGACCCGTGGGCCGAGCAGTTACCCGCACCGCAGGCGATCCCGGATGACGTCCTCGTGGAAGGTCGCGCGATCCCGGTCGCCCGCGTCGCCGCCATGCACGAAGGCAAACGCCGCAAACGCGCCCGCGAAGCCGAAGAACAGAAACAGTCCGACTAACACCCATCCGCGCGGCCGGCCCAGGTGCCGGGTTCTACTCCGTGGCGGTGGTTAGGTCGAGGGAGCGGCGGCGGGTGGCGGGGGTCGGGTGGTTGCGGAGGGCAATTAGTAGGTCGCGCCACTCGGTTGGCCAGCCGGCGCGGGGGCCGGCGGTGGTGACCAGGGCGTGGGCCAGCAGCCCGGAGGCCAAGTCGGGGGAGTGGGCGAGTGAGTCGGCATCTGGCAGCAGGTCTGCGGGTGTCCAGGTTGACTCGGTTGCAGACAGTCGGCCACTGACGAGCTCCGCGGCCTTCACCGCGGCCAACGGATCATCAGCGACCAGGTCGCGGAGCTCGGCCGCTGACTGCGAGTGCACCAGCAGTTGCAGTCGGAGCTCCAGAGAGTCGGACCCGACAAGTTCGTCGGCAACCACCCGCAGATGCCGGCGGTCCTCCGCCGAACGGCGGCTGAACTGCGACGACAGCTGACTCACCAGATACGTGAGTCGCTGCCGAGCCGGATGATCCCGATCCGGCAACGCGTTCGGCAGGTCAGGATTCGCCTCGGACCGCACCAGCAGCCGAGCAACGTCAACCACATCGTCCAGCCCGGCCGGCGCATCTGTGGCGACGAACGACACGAGCGCAGTGGTCGCATCCCGCCACACCCGGCTCCGCAGGGACAGCCGGGTGATGAAGTCCGCGCAGACCCGAGTAGCGGCCGGGTTGTACCGCGCCCACCCCCGCAACGCGAGCAACGCCGGCCCCACGACCTCCGGCTCGCTACGAGTCGTCACAGCGATCAACAGGTCGGCGTACCGCGCCCGATACCCCACAGGTACGTCGTACGCACGCCGTGCCGTCAGCGCCGTCGCAGTAGCCGGGGAGTCATGCACTGCCTGCTCCAGCACAGCCCACGCAGCAGGGTCGTACAGCAGGTACTGCGACACAGTCCGCGCAATAGCAGCCCGCACGTCCCGATGCGCCCCAGACCACGCCTCCGTCAGTACGGCGCTAGCTCCCGGAGCCCGTAGCTCGCCAAGCAGCCGCACCGCCTCCTTCCGCGACGTGACCTTCACCCGCTCACCGGACAGCACCGGCTGCAGCAGCCCCGGCAGCAGACTGGGCCGTACGAACCGCGCCGCCCGGCTGGCCGCGTACACAGCGACCCGCGCCCGATCGTCACCCGCATGCGCGAGCAGCAACGGCATGGCAAGGTCAGGGCGCTCTGTCCACGCGAGGGCGGCCAGCGCGGCCTCCTGCAGGAGTACGTCGGAACTCCCGAGAAACTCATCCAACACAGCCCTACCAGCGACCGGCACGCGCCCAAGCGTCCTGATAGCCAGCGACCGGTACCAGGTGTGCATGCGGTCGTCACGAGCAGCCTGGACGAGTAGCTCGGCGTACCGGGCCTGCTGTCGCGGCAGCCAGCGCCGTAGCGCGTAGTCAGGCACCTGCCAGGAAGTGCTGCTGCGGTCGAACCGGCGAATCCGATCTGCCGCGGCGAGGACCGGGTCGAGCAGGTTGGTGTAGTGCTCGGTGACCAGCCGCCACACCGGCTGCCAGCGAGCCATGGTGACGTCTCGGTCGACAATCCGACGAAGGCGGGCGTAGCGGGTCCGAGGCGGTTCGAACCAGTACCTGGAGGCCTGCTCGGACACGTACTCCTGGTCGGACCAGACCGCCTGCTCCAGCACACCCGCGAGATGATCCGACCACCAGCGCCGGCGGCCCAGCGCTGCGGCGACCGTGAACGCCAGCGAGAACTCGTCGCGCTTGGCTCCGGCCTCGATCGCGGGCCGAAGCGCCTCGTACACGTCGGCCTCGCGTCCGCGCGGCAGCCTGTCGATCAGCGGATCCAGGTCGATCCGGCCGCGGTTCTCCGACAGCCGCGCGTGCGCCTGCAAACCCCAGTCCAGCAGGGCGTCCAGGTGGCGCAACACACCTTGTACGACGGCGTTCTCGGCCAGCTGCGTCAACGCGTGCCGTGTCGCCCACGACGTGTCCCGCGCCGCCAGGGCGTCGGTGAGCAGTGTGTCCAGCGACTCGGTCAGCGCATCGGTCAGCAGCGTCGGCGGCAGCTCCGCGACAGCTTGTAGTGCGTTGACCCGGACTGTGTCCTGGTCGTTCCGGATGCGCCCTGCCACCCACGTGACAGCCTGCACGACCTGTCCCGGTCGCCTGCCGTACCCGGCCGACCGGATGACCCCCTGGTAGACCGAGCTGCGTACTGCGGCGTCTGGATCGCTCACGTCCGGTTCGAGGAGTGCAAAGGCCTCGTCGAAGGGCAGATGACCAGTGATCGCCCGCCGCCACAACCCGTCCTCAACAGCAGGTAGCGCGAGCATCCGACGTGTCTGCTCAACGCGCACCGCGTGCGGCAGCACCTGCAGGAGCTCCGTACTCAGCTGCGCCTGCCCGAGGTCGACGTACTGCGTCACAGCCGCGAAAATCACCGCCCGCCGCGACGGCTCCAGTGTGCCGAGGAAGGTGGCGAGCTGCGGCCACAGGACTCGTCCGAGAGCGATGAGCTCGTCGTCGGAGTACCTGTGCAGGCGACGCCGGAACGCCGGGGTCAGCGCCCGCGTCACCGCGCCGCGCCGGTCGGGTGCGAGCAGCAACTCCAGCACGCCTGCCGGGTCCCGGTCCGTGAGCGGACCGATGATGTCGAGCACTGCGACGGGGAGCTCGTGCGCAGGCACCGCCTGCTTGATCAGCTCGAGCACAGTGTCCGCAGCATGCTCTAGCGAAGCAGTGACGCCGTGACCGACGCCCTGCCACCACTCCTCATTGGCAGGGAGCGTCTGACGAGCAAACGCGAGTACTTCGTCCGGATGGTGCTTGGCGAGCTGACGCCACCCGCCGGGGGTCACGCAGTACGCCAGCTCGGGCAGCAGCCGCGCCACGGTCGCGTGATCGGTCGCGTCGAGCAGACCGGTCGCCGCCACGTCACCCCACCGCGCCCGGTGCTCGTCGATCAGCCGTACGGCGAGGTGCTCGCGCCGCTGCCGACGTACCAGGGCCACGAGCTTCGAGCGCAGTGCCGCGGGCGCGTCGTCGTACACGATCCGCAGGTCGTCGTCCGCGATCGGCACCCCGCGACGGACCGCGGCGAGCGCCCGATTCTGCACGACCGGATCCGGGTCCCGAAGCATCCGGCCGACGTACGACGTCTCGCGGGTGATCTCGGCGATCTGGAGTCCGAGGACCCGCTCGAAGGCGGTACCTCGACCCAGCTCGCCGAGGAGACTCACCAACTGCGGCGCCTGGTCGGCGAGCAGGCGTACGCGCTGTCCGGACGAGAGTCCGTCGATCGATCGCAGCAGCTCGGGCAGACGCATGGCCCCATCCTGCCCAATGGGTGGTGTCAGCTCTTCAGCGAGGCGTCCAGGATCATCGTCGCGGCCTCCCGGGCGCGGGCCGCGGGGTCGGCCGTCCCGGAGATGGCGGACCGGGTGATGGCACCTTCGCTGAGCAGGATGAGGTGGTCGGCGAGGCGGTCCGGGTCGGCGGCGCCGGCGGCCTTCGACAACTCGGTCAACGCCTGGCGGAAGCCTTCCTTGTGCTGCGAAGCCAAATCCGCCACCCGAGGCGAGACAGTGCCGAGCTCACCGAACGAGTTGATGAACGCGCAGCCCCGGTAGTCGCGCTGCTGGAACCAGTCGGAGAGGAAGTCGAACACCGCGAGGATCCGCGCGCGCGGGTCGGTCGCGGCGTCGACGTGCTCGGCGAGCATGGACTTCCAGAGTGCGTCCCGGCGGTCCAGGTACGCCTCGATCAGGGTGTCCTTGGACGGGAACAGCTGGTAGAGCCGCTTCAGCGACACCCCGGACGCCGCCCGGATCGCGTCCATCCCGACCGCCTGCACGCCGCGCTCGTAGAACAGCGCGTCCGCCGCGTCCAGCACCTGCCGCTGCGCCGTCGCCGTGTCCAGCACCATCTGGTGAACCTCCCGCGTGACCCGCGCCACCTTGCGCGGAGAACCATCGTTCTCCTAGAGTAGCAAACACCTCGGAGAACGAACGTTCTCCGATCCTGAAGGAGGATGCAGATGACTGTTCTCGAGCCCGCCGCCCAGGCCTTCGCCGACGCGACCGCGAAGCCGCCGTACCTGTTCCAGCTGACCCCCGAGGAGGGCCGCAAGGCCGTCGACGAGGTGCAGACCACCGACTACCCGAAGCTCCCGGTCGACGAGGAGTGGGTGACCGCCGCGGACGGCACCAAGGCCCGCATCGTCAAGCCGCAGGGCGCGACCGGCGTACTGCCCGTCATCCTCTACATCCACGGCGCGGGCTGGGTGTTCGGCAACGCGCACACGCACGACCGGCTGGTGCGTGAGCTCGCCGTCGGCGCGGGTGCCGCGGTGGTGTTCCCGGAGTACGACCTGTCGCCGGAGGTGCGGTACCCACACGCGCTTGAGCAGAACTACGCGGTCGCCCGCTGGATCATTGCCTCAGGCAAGGAGCACGGTCTGGACGCGGAGCGGCTGGCGATCGCCGGCGACTCGGTCGGCGGGAACATGACGGCTGCCGTGACGCTGCTCGCGAAGGAGCGCGGGGACGTGACGTTCGTCCAGCAGGTGCTGTTCTACCCGGTCACGGACGCTTCGTTCGACACGGCGTCGTACAAGGAGTTCGGCGAGGGGTACTTCCTGCAGCTGGACGGGATGAAGTGGTTCTGGGACCAGTACACGACCGATGAGAACGAGCGGAACCAGATCACGGCGTCACCGCTGCGGGCGACGACCGAGCAGCTGACGGGCCTGCCGCCGGCGCTGGTCATCACCGGTCAGGCCGACGTACTGCGGGACGAGGGCGAGGCGTATGCGGCCAAGCTGCTCGAGGCCGGTGTGCCGACGACCGCGGTCCGGTTCGCGGCGATCATCCACGACTTCGTGATGCTGGACGCGCTGCGCGACACTCATGCCGCGAACGCCGCGATCGAACTGGCGATCTCGACGCTGAAGAAGGCGCTCAGCGAATAGCGTCGAAGATCGCGTCGACAACCTCGCCGAGTGACCGCGCTGTGGTGTCGATGACCGTGCCTGGAGGTACGCCGTCCCGGGTGGCGTGCAGGTGGAGGATGAACTCCTTCTCCTCGTCGTTCCCGCCCCAGTCGTCGGCTTCGCGAGCGGCCAGCCGCTGCTTGAGGGTTTCGGTGTCCACATCCAGCACGATGACCTGGTCGAACACGTCCAGGAACTTGGTGAAGTTCCTGGAACCGCCACAGAAGAAGGCGATCTCCTCGGTCGTGTCCGCGGCGATCTCCCGGACCTTGGCGACGTCCCAGATGTGGTTGTAGTGGTTGTGGACCTCGACGCGTTCGCCGGTTTCCGGATCGCCCGCGTAGGCGAGTTCGTTGTCGCCGTCAACGGCTTGACAGCCGCGCTTCCGGAGCTCTCGGCACACCGAACTCTTACCGGTGCCGGAACCGCCCTCGACAAGGTAGTTGCGTTTCGCCATGCGCTTCACCGTAGCGAGAAGCGCCGTCGAAGAAACCTGAATTAACCGGCGGCCGCCCGGAGCTCGGCGAACGCGGCGGCCAGCTTCGGCAACGTGTAGTGGGCATTCAGGCCACTCGGGTTGGGCAGGATCCAGACCCGGGTGGCGCCGATCGTCCGATCCTGTGTGCCCACTGCCGCTGTACGTTCGCCGAAGGCATCTCGGTACGCCGTGACGCCGAGCACCGCGAGCCACTCGGGCTGGAGGTCGAGCACCTTCTTCACGAGGTTCTCGCCGCCCGCCACGAACTCGTCCCGCGTCAACTCGGCGGCCTTCGCCGACGGCCGGTCGACCACGTTGGTGATCCCGAGCCGATAGGTCAGCAACTCCTGCTGCTCCGCCGGCCGCAGTTGACGCGGTGTGAATCCGCTCAGGTGCAGCGCCGGCCAGAACCGGTTCCCCGGCCGCGCGAAGTGATGCCCGGTCTCCGCCGACATCAGGCCGGGATTGATCCCGCAGAACAACACCCGCAACCCAGGCCCGACGACATCCGGTATCCCCTGCACGAGCCACACCCTAGCCCCGGCGCCCGCGTCAACCCGAGGTTGAGGCGGGCGGCCGGCGCCATCGCCCGCGACCGCAACCACGACTTCATCGGCACCGAGCACCTGCTGCTCGCGTTCTATCGGGACCAGGCCGGAATCGCCACGAAGATCCTGCTCGAGCAGGGCCTCGAGGAGTCGGCGGCCTGGACCGACGTCCGCGCCGCCCTCGAAGGATTCACGAAGTAGGTTGGGCGCATGCCTGACTGGTCTGAGCGGTTGAACGAGTTGGCGGTGGCGGGCGAGGTCACCGGTGCGGTGCTCGGTATCTGGCACGACGGTGAGACGACCATCGCGCCGTACGGCGTCCTGAACAGCGTGACCGGTGTCGAGGCGACCGCCGACTCGCTCTTCCAGATCGGCTCGATCAGCAAGCCGTGGACCGCGTCGATGATCGTCCAGCTCGCCGCCGAGGACCGGCTGCGGCTGGACGACCCGATCGTCAAGTTGTTGCCCGAGGCACCTGTCGACCCGCGGATCACGGTCCGTCACCTGTTGACCCATACCAGTGGCATCGACGGCGACCTGTTCACCGACACCGGTCGCGGTGACGACTGCCTGCAGCGGTACGTCGCTCTGCTCGCGGACGTCGACCAGCTGTTCGAGCCCGGTACGGCGTACTCGTACTGCAATGCCGGCTTCATGCTGCTGGGCCGGCTGATCGAGGTGCTCGACGGCCGGACCTGGGACCAGTCGCTGAAGGCCCGTCTGGTCGAGCCGCTCGGCCTGACCCACACGGTGACCCTGCCGGAAGAGGCGATCCTGGAACGCGTCGCGGTCGGTCACCTCGCGGCGGACGGCTCGCGCGTGCAGACGTGGCAGCTCCCGCGCAGCATCGGTCCCGCCGGGACGATCAGCGCGAGCGCCGCCGACCTGCTCGAGTTCGCCAAGATGCACCTGACCGACGAGCGGTACGCGGCCATGCAGGAGCCGCAGGTCCCGTTCGCGGCCGGGATCGGCGGTTTCGTCGACCTCGGTCTGACCTGGCGGATCTACGACTGGGGCGGCCGCCGTCTGTTCGGTCACGACGGGTCGACGATCTCCCAGCTCGCCTTCCTCCGGATCGATCCGGAGGCGCGACTGGCGATGTGCCTGCTGACCAATTCCGGCAACGGCACCCGCCTCTTCGAGCCGCTCGCCTCCGAGGTGTTCACGGCGTACGCCGGCGTCGCGCATCCGCCCGCGCCGCAGCCGATCGACGTACCGGTCGACGACCGTCACGCGGGTGTCTACGAGCGCGCGAGCGTCCGGCTCGACGTCGCGAAGCGTGACGACGAACTGGTCATGACCTATTCCGCGACGGGAGACCGGCTGCTGTTCTCGGAGGATCCGGTGCACGAGTACGAGTTGCGCCCGACCGAACCGGCCGACGGCGACCATTTCGTCACCCGCGAGTCCCCGGCGCACCCGTGGGTGCCGGTGACGTTCACCCCGACGCACGTGTTCACGTCGGGACGCGTCACGCCCAGGCGCTGAGATATTTGAGGTGCACTTTGGGGTGAGCGAGCTAACGTCTCACACGTGACTAGTGCACCTGCTGAACTCCCTCGTAAAGCCGGTGACCTCCGGGCCGCCGGGTATCTTCCTCGGTCGATCAAGGCCGAGATCCGTGACAACCTGCTGAAAGAACTCCGGGCCGGACGGGATCCGTGGCCCGGCATCGTCGGTTTCACCCGCACGGTGATCCCGCAACTCGAACGCGCCCTGCTCGCCGGGCACGACGTCGTACTGCTCGGTGAGCGCGGTCAGGGCAAGACGCGCCTGCTGCGCACCCTGGTCGGTCTGCTCGACGAATGGACCCCGGTGATCGACGGTGCGGAGCTGCCCGAGCACCCGCTCGACCCGATCACGCCCGCCTCGAAGCGCCGCGCCGCCGAACTGGGCGACGACCTGCCCGTGGCCTGGCTGCATCGCGACCTCAGGTACGCCGAGAAGCTCGCCACGCCGGACACCAGCGTCGGTGACCTGATCGGTGACGTGGACCCGGTGAAGGTTGCCGAGGGCCGCAGTCTCGGCGACCCGGAGACCATCCACTTCGGGCTGGTCCCGCGGGCGCACCGCGGCATCGTCGCGATCAACGAGCTCCCCGACCTCGCCGAGCGCATCCAGGTCGCGTTGCTGAACGTGATGGAGGAGCGCGACATCCAGGTCCGCGGGTACACGCTGCGGCTGCCGCTCGACGTGTTGCTGGTGGCAACGGCCAACCCCGAGGACTACACCAACCGCGGCCGGATCATCACGCCCCTGAAGGACCGCTTCGGCGCCGAGGTCCGGACCCACTACCCGCTCGACATCGACGCCGAGGTGGACGTGATCCGGCAGGAGGCCGAGTTCACCGCCGAGGTCGGCGAGCCGTTGCTGGAGGTGCTGGCCCGGTTCGTCCGGCACCTGCGGGAGTCGACCTCGATCGACCAGCGCTCGGGTGTGTCCGCCCGGTTCGCGGTCGCCGCGGCCGAGACGATCGCCGCCGCCGCGCTCCGGCGCTCTGCGATCACGGGCGAGGAGCCTGCGGTCGCCCGTCCGGTGGACCTCGAGGCCGTTCCTGCCGTACTGCGGGGGAAGCTCGAGTTCGAGCCGGGGGAGGAGGGGCGCGAGATCGAGCTGCTCGAGTACCTGCTGCGTCGGTCGGTGGCCGACACGGCCCGGGAGCGGTTCGCCGGGCTCGACCTCACCCCGCTGGCACACGCTGTTGCCGATGGCAACCTTGTGACGACCGGCGAGCGGGTGCCAGGCCGGGACGTGCTGGCCGCGCTGCCGGAGCTGCCTGTCCTGCACGACGTCGCCGCCCGTGCCGGTGTCGAGCCGGACGACTCGTCCGGGCGGATCGCCGCCGCGATCGAACTCGCCCTGGAGATGCTGTACCTGTCCAAACGCGTCGCCAAGGACGCCGACGACGACACGACGATCTACGGGGCCTGACATGTCGGCATCTATTCCGGAAGGCTGGTCCTACGGGCCGTGGCACGACGGGCCCGATCCACTCAAGGCGCCGGCGGATCTGCGGGATGCGCTGGACGAGATCGGCCGGGACGTGATGAACGGGTCGTCGCCGCGGTCCGCGCTGGAGGAACTGCTCCGGCGCGGCACCCGGAACACCCAGGGTCTCGACGACCTGAGCCGCCGGCTGTGGGAGCGCCGTCGCGAGATCCAGCGGCGGCACAACCTCGACGGCACCCTGCAGGAGGTCCAGCGGCTGCTCAACGAGGCGCTGGAAGCCGAGCGGCGCGAGCTGTTCCCGAATCCGTCCGACGACGCGCGGTTCAAGGAGGCCGAGCTCGACGCGCTTCCGTCCGGTACGGCGGCCGCCGTACGGGAGCTGGCGAACTACCAGTGGGAGTCGTCGGAGGCCCGGGAGAAGTACGAGCAGATCCGGGAACTGCTCGGGCGCGAGCTGCTCGGTTCGCGGTTCGAGGGCATGAAGGAGGCGCTGCAGCAGACCACGCCTGAGGACATCGAGGCGATCAACGAGATGCTCGCCGACCTCAACGCGCTGCTGGCGGCCCACGCGCAGGGCCGGCCCGAGGTACCGCAACTCTTCGAGGAGTTCATGGCCGACCACGGCGAGTTCTTCCCGGAGAACCCGCGGAACGTCGACGAGCTCATCGACGTACTCGCACAGCGGGCCGCCGCCGCACAGCGGATGCTGAACTCGATGACACCCGAACAGCGCGCGGAACTCGCGGAGCTTTCGCAACAAGCGTTCGGGAGTCCGCAACTCGCGCAGCAGCTGGCCCAGCTGGATGCTCAGCTGCAGTCGCTGAGGCCGGGGGAGGACTGGTACTCCTCGGAGCAGATGCGAGGTGACGATCCGCTCGGTCTCGCCGAGGGTGCGCAGGCGATGTCCGATCTCGCGGAACTGGATGCGCTGGCGGAGCAGCTGGCCCAGTCGTATCCGGGGGCCCGGCTCGAAGACATCGATCTCGACGCGTTGACCCGACAGTTGGGTGACGAGGCGACGGTCGACGCGCGGCGGCTGAGCGAGCTGGAACGGCAGCTGCGTGATCAGGGTCTGATCGAGCGGGCGCCGGACGGCTCACTGCGGTTGTCGCCGAAGGCCTTGCGTCAGCTCGGTCAGACGGCGTTGGCCGACGTACTGCGGACCGCTCGGGGATCAGGTGAACGGGACGCGGCGAACGCGGGCGCGGCCGGTGAGTTGAGTGGATCGTCGCGTCCGTGGGAGTTCGGGGACACGCAACCGTGGGACGTGCCGCGGACGGTGCGGAACGCCGTACTGCGGAGTGCGTCACTCGATGGGTCGGTCAAGCTCGATGTGGCGGACGTGGAGATCGCAGAGACCGAGCATCGGGCCCGGGCCGCGGTGGCGTTGCTGGTGGACACGTCGTGGTCGATGGTGCAGGAGGGCCGCTGGCTGCCGATGAAGCGGACGGCGCTCGCGTTGCATCAGCTCATCTCGACGCGGTACCGGAACGACGCGTTGCAGCTGATCACGTTCGGCCGGTACGCCGGGGTTGTCGAGCTGCCTCAGTTGATCGGGATGGAAGGTACGTGGGAGCAGGGCACGAACGCGCACCACGCGCTGCTCCTCGCCGGGCGTCATCTGCGGCGGCACCCGGACGCGCAGCCCGTCGTACTGATGGTGACGGACGGGGAGCCGACCGCTCACCTGGAGCCCGACGGCACAGCCGAGTTCTCCTACCCACCCGAGGCGGCGACGCTCCGCAAGACGATCTTCGAGGTCGACCGACTGGCCAAGCTCGGCGCCTCGCTGACGGTCTTCCGCCTCGGTGACGACCCGCGCCTGAACGCCTTCGTCGACCTCCTCGCCCGCCGCAGCGGCGGCCGCGTCCTCGCTCCTGACGCAGACGGCCTAGGAGCAGCCGTAGTAGGCGACTACCTCCGCACCCGCCGCAAGCTCTAACCCGCCGGAACACCTTGCACAAGAACCGCAGCGCCTGGGCCGGCTGGGGATGCTGGCTGGTCATTTCAGGTGGGTAGCAGTCCCCAGCTCGGTGCCGAACTGGTGGCGGTGGACAGGAACTGGTGACTGGAGACACGCAATAACCTGTCCAACGGCCCCGCTTCCTGTCCCCACCCCCGTCCCCGTCCTGCCGCCGACCCGTCATCGGTCTCGGGTCACGGGGTGTGTGGGCCAGAGCGTTGCGCGGGCGTAAGGCGAGATCAACGCCACTACCGCAGGCGCCGCGCGATCGCCGGGTCCGGGGCCTCGCCGCGGAGGATCGCCGCCAGCACCTCGACGCCGTCGACCAGTCGAGGACCTGGCCGCGCGAAGTATCCGTTGGCGTCCACTGCCCACACCGGAATGTCCGCCGGCAGCTCGCCCATCAGGAGCTCCGTCAACTCGGCAGCCCCGTCCAGCCCGAAACCACACGGCGCCGACACCACTACCTCAGGCTGCGACTGCCGCACGGCCTCCCACGTGATCGCCTTCGACCGTCCCCCTGGTGCCCCCAGCACGTTCACCCCGCCCGCGAGCTGAACCATCTCGGGCAACCAATGTCCCGGCGCGAACGGCGGATCCGTCCACTCCAGCAACGCGAGTCGTGCACCACCCCGCGGGGCAGCGCCGGGTAAATCTCTGAGGCGTTGACGCAGGCTCTCCACCAACTGCGTGGAGTCTCGGCCGATGGCCTTTCCGATGGTCTCGATCGAGTGGAGTACCTCGGTCAGGTTGTGTGGGTCGGTGCTCACCACCTCGGCCCGGCAGCCCAGGTAGTCGAGGGCCTCGTCGACATCCGTCACGTCGATCGCGCACACCGCGCAGAGGTCCTGGGTGATCACCACGTCCGGTTCGAGCTCGCGCAACGCGTCCGCGTCCAAGTGGTACAGGTCCTCGCCGGTGGCGACCTTCCGGCGTACGGCGGCGTCGATCTCGCCCGGTGCCAGGCCCTCGGGAAGCGCGGTCGTCGACACGATCCGCCGAGAGCGGGCAGCCGCCGGATAGTCGCACTCGAAGGTGACCCCGACCACATCGTCACCGGCCCCGAGCGCGAAACAGATCTCGGTCGCCGACGGAAGCAACGAGACGATACGCACCCGCAGACTCTAGCCCGGCTACCCGATCCGCGGCCGACGAAACCGCCGTAGCGCACCCGGCGAAGGTTTCATCGGTGCAGAGGCCGAATGTCTCGCGTTGTCAATCAGGGAAGGGTTTTCCGGCCTTCGACCTGTGGGGAGGGTCACGTCAGCATGGTGAGACCAGTGTTCAACTGGACTGGTTTTTGGGCTTACTCTGAAAGCACGCCCCCGCCGCCGGAGTCGATGGGCCAGCGGGCCATCTTCCCGCGCCTGAAACACGCAGCAAACACCCGCCTGCAACCCAGGGAGTGACCGTGCCGAAACTCGTCTACGACTTCGCCGAAGGCAACAAGGACATGAAGCAGCTGCTCGGCGGCAAGGGGGCGAACCTGGCCGAGATGACCAACCTCGGCCTGCCCGTGCCACCCGGTTTCACCATCACCGCCGACGCCTGCCGCGCGTACCTGGAGACCGGCGCGGTCCCGGCCGACCTGGCCGACGAGATCGACCACCACGTCGCGTTGCTCGAGCAGAAGATGGGCAAGAAACTCGGCCAGGCAGACGACCCGCTGCTGGTGTCGGTCCGCTCCGGCGCCGCGTTCTCGATGCCGGGCATGATGGAGACGGTCCTGAACGTCGGCCTCAACGACGACTCGGTGAACGGGCTCGCGCACCAGTCCGGCAACCCCCGGTTCGCCTGGGACGCGTACCGCCGGCTGATCCAGATGTTCGGCAAGACCGTGCTCGGGATGGACGGCGGCGTGTTCGAGGACGCGATCGAGCATGCCAAGGAGGCGAAGGCCACCCGCAACGACCTCGACCTGGACGCCGCCGACCTGCAGGGTCTCGTCGAGACGTTCAAGCAGGCCGTGCACGAGCACACCGGCCGCGAGTTCCCGCAGGACCCGCGGACCCAGATGGACCTCGCGACCGAGGCCGTGTTCCGCTCCTGGAACTCGGACCGCGCGATCCTCTACCGCCGCCAGGAGCGGATCCCCACCGACCTCGGCACGGCGGTGAACATCTGCTCGATGGTGTTCGGCAACCTCGGCATGGACTCCGGCACCGGCGTCGCGTTCACCCGCGACCCGTCGAGCGGACAGCCCGGCGTGTACGGCGACTACCTGCAGAACGCCCAGGGCGAGGACGTCGTCGCGGGCATCCGTAACACCGTCCCGCTCGCGGACCTCGAGCAGATCGACAAGGCGTCGTACGACGACCTGATGGAGATCATGGCCACGCTCGAAGGGCACTACCGCGACCTGTGCGACATCGAGTTCACCGTCGAGCGCGGCAAGCTGTGGATGCTGCAGACCCGCGTCGGTAAGCGGACCGCGGCGGCGGCGTTCCGGATCGCGACCAGTCTGGTCGACGAGGGCGTGATCGACACCGACGAGGCGCTGCAGCGGGTGAAGGGCGCGCAGCTGGCGCAGCTGATGTTCCCGCGGTTCGACGCGGACGCCGCGACGGACCTGATCACGAAGGCGATCGGTGCGTCGCCGGGTGCGGCGTCGGGCAAGGTCGTGTTCACGTCGGCGGCCGCGGTCGAGGCCGCCGAGCGCGGCGAGAAGGTGATCCTGGTCCGGCGCGAGACCAACCCCGACGACCTGCACGGCATGATCGCGGCGCAGGGCATCCTGACCAGCCGCGGCGGCAAGACCTCGCACGCGGCCGTGGTCGCGCGCGGCATGGGCAAGACCTGTGTCTGCGGCGCCGAGGAACTCGACGTGAACGTTGCCCAGGGCACCATCAAGGTCAACGGTACGGTGCTCGAGGCCGGCGAGCTGATCTCGATCGACGGCACCACGGGCGAGGTGTTCCGCGGCGAGGTCCCGGTCGTACCGTCGCCGGTCGTGCAGTACTTCGAGGGCACGCTGGCCCCGGACGCGGGCGACGAGCTCGTCGCGTCGGTGCACCGGTTGATCACCCACGCGGACGACGTACGGCGTCTCGGCGTACGGACCAATGCGGACACCGCGGACGACGCGGCGCGGGCGCGGCGGTTCGGGGCGGCCGGGATCGGCCTGTGCCGGACCGAGCACATGTTCCTGGGGGAGCGGCGTGAATCCGTCGAGCGGCTGATCCTCGCCGACGACGACGCGGACCGCGAGGCCGCGCTGGCCGAGCTGGAACCCTTGCAGCGCGGGGATTTCCTGGAGTTGCTGGACGCGATGGACGGGCTGCCGGTGACGATCCGGCTGATCGACCCGCCGCTGCACGAGTTCCTGCCGTCGATGGAGGAGCTGGCGGTGAAGGTCGCGGTGGCGCGCGAGCGAGGTTCGGCGTCGGATCACGACGAGAAGCTGCTCGTGGCGGTCGAGCGGCTGCACGAGCAGAACCCGATGCTCGGCCTGCGCGGTGTGCGGCTCGGGCTGATGATCCCTGGTCTGTTCGGTATGCAGGTACGGGCGATCGCGTCGGCCGCGGTCGAACTGCGTGCGCAGGGCAAGGATCCGCGTCCCGAGATCATGATCCCGCTCGTCGGCGCCGTCCAGGAGCTGCACCTGGCGCGCGACGAGGTGGAAGGTGTGCTGGCCGAGGCCGGTGTGGACTGGACGATCCCGATCGGCACGATGATCGAGCTGCCGCGGGCCGCGGTGATCGCGGACCAGATCGCGGAGGCGGCGGACTTCTTCTCGTTCGGCACCAACGACCTGACCCAGACCACCTGGGGCTTCAGCCGCGACGACGTCGAGGGCGCGTTCTTCTCGCGGTACCTCGAGAAGGGCATCTTCGCGGTGTCGCCGTTCGAGTCGATCGACCGGGAGGGCGTCGGCGCGCTGGTGCGGACCGGCGTGGACCGCGGGCGGGCGACCAAGCCAGACCTCAAACTCGGTATCTGCGGCGAACACGGCGGCGACCCCGACAGCATCCACTTCTTCCACGAGGTCGGCCTCGACTACGTCTCGTGCTCGCCGTTCCGAATTCCGGTAGCACGTCTGGAGGCGGGCCGGGCAGCGCTGGACTGAGGCCAGTGGCGGACTCCCACCACTCACCAACCCATCGCCCGTCCCGGCCGTCACGCTCAAGACAGCGTCCGCGGCGGCCGCAGGGCCGGTTGGTGAGTGGTGCAGGTCCGCTAGCCTGCGGCAATGAGCCTGCGCAGCACCTTCGGCGAGGACGCCGACCTGTACGACCGTGTGCGGCCGACCTATCCGCGCGAGCTCTTCGACGAGCTCGCTCGGCTGGTCGGCGACCGCCCGAAGGTCCTGGAGATCGGACCGGGCACCGGCCAGGCGACGAGCGCGATGGTCGAACGCGGCTGGTCGGTGACCGCCGTGGAGCTTGGCGCTTCACTCGCCAACGTTCTGCAGGGGAAGTTCCCGGCGGTCGAGGTGGTCGTCGCGGACTTCGACACCTGGGAGCTGCCGCCCGCGGACTTCGACCTGGTGGTCTCGGCGACCGCGTTCCACTGGCTCGATCCGGCGACGCGCGTCCAGCGATGCGTGGACGTGCTGCGGCCGGGTGGGGCGCTGGCGGTCGTGTCGACGCATCACGTCGCCGGCGGCTCCGAGCAGTTCTTCGTCGACGTGCAGTCCTGCTACGACCGGTTCACCGACGATGCGGCGAAGGGCGGTCTGCCGGCCGCGGACGACGTACCGAACGATCCGGCGGGGCTTGCGGAGACAGGGTTTTTCGGGTCCGTGGAGTTCCGCAGATATGTCCGGGATGTGGACTATTCGACGGCCGAGTACCTCGAACTTCTGTCGTCGTATTCGGGTCATCGGGCCTTGACAACGGACCGGCGTGACGGACTGTACGAGTGCATCGGCGGTCTGGTCGACGCCGCCGGAGGTTCGGTCACGAAGCGTTATCTGAATCAACTGTCTGTAGGAATTTCTCTTAACCAACCCCTTGCGTAGGGGCCCGTCGGCTGGTCAGAATATCCGGGCGGGAAGGGAGATCACTCGTCGACTTTCGGGTCTGACCTGAACCAGCCGCTGTGGCGGCTCGTGACTCCCTTTCCCGCACCAAATCTCCTTGTTTCCAAGGCGCCTGGGCCATGTCGTAGAGTTCTGGACATGGCCCAATTTGTCGTGCAGCTGCGCTTCGATCTCGACCGGACCGACCAGCGGATGGAGGTCCGTCCGGCGCACCGCGAGTACCTCGCCGCGCTGAAGGCCGACGGCAAGCTCGTCGCCGCCGGACCGTTCACCGACCAGACCGGCGCACTGCTGGTGTACGACGTCGCCGACGAGGCCGAGCTCCGCGACATCCTCGCCAAGGACCCGTACACGCCGGCCGACGTCTACGAGATCGCCACTCTCGCCGAATGGCAGCCGCTCTTCCCGTTCAGCTGACGGTCAGGCGTCGGCGCCTTCCAGGTTCAGGTGGTCGACGTACGCCCAGAGCCAGACCAGGGGAGCGAGGACCAGCTCGGGCTCGTCATCCTCGTCGGCGATGAACAGCATCGACGCCTCGCCGTTGGTGAGGTCCTCGATGACCGCCTCGCACATCTCGAGTGCGACCTCGAACGGCAGCAGCCGCGGACCGTTCTCCCAGCGCGGCTCGGGCAGCGGGAGGACCGGCGCCTCGTCCGTCCCGTCCAGCTCGACCGAGACCTTCTGCAGCTCCTCGTACAGGTCGAACGAGATCAGCCCCGCGATCGGTCGCCCGTCTAGGCCGACCAGGTACGGGTCGTCGGCGCCCTCGCGGAACGCGTCCCGGATGTCCGGCAGCGCGGCCTTGAGATCGGACGCCTCGAGATACGGCGCCTCGTCCGGCTCCTCCTCGGCCTCCGCCTCGACCAGTCCGCTGCGCATCTGGTCGAACTGGTGCAGCAGCCCATTCAACTCGTCGTACGCGCCGCCGCCCGGCGCCTTCTGCGCACGGGCCTCCAGGTCGCGCAGGTGCTCGACCAGGTCGTCCTCGAAATGCAGCTCGTACCGCGGGAGGCCCGGCTCGCGGCCGGAGTTGATCTGCGCGACCAGCTGCGTCGACACCGGACCGATCCGCTCGGCGAGCACCTCGAGCGGCGTGGTCGGCTTCTCCTCGTCGTCGTGCGCGCAGGAGTCGTCGTCGCCCTTGCCGTCGCCTTCCATCGCGAGCAGCACCTGGAACGCCTGGAAGGACAGCAGCGCGGCGGTCGCCATCGTCCCGTCGCCGATCAGCATCAGCGGGTTCCCGCCGGCCTCGGTGCGGCGTACGTGGTCGGGCATCAGCGTCGCGGCCTGCTCGACGTTCACCTGGCTGGCCAGTGAGGACAGTCCGTGGTCCGTGTCCACCCCGAGCAGCTCGACCAGTCGCTCGGAGCTCATGTCGAAGTTCGAGCGCAGGTAGTAGCGCAGCCAGCCGGCGTCGACCGGGTTGCCGAGCAGGTCCGCGATCCGCGCCCGAAAGTCGGCCAGGTCGGCGATCGCCAGCACCACGAGCACCGGCTGGTCGCCGTCGCCGATCACCAGCGGCCGGGTGTCGCCGTTGTGGAAACCCTCGATGACCTGGTGCAGACTGTCCGCGGCCGCCTCGAGCGGCCAGGACTCCGCCTCGAACTCGTTGACCACCGCGGCGGAGCTGTCCTCGGGCATCTGCTGGTCCTCTCCGGGTGGCGGCGGGAGTTGGGGGTAACTGTAGGCGGCCGGCGTTTCACCAGGTCATGTGGGTCCTTCGCGACCCGGACAGTGACATTCGCTACGCTGGCACCGGCGGGTCGGTGCAGCGGTATCTCACATGTGAGATAAGGTCCGGCGCATGACCGATGACTACCTGAGCCGGATCGGAAACCTCATCCGGGACGCCCGCAAGCATCGCGGCTGGACGCAGACGCAGCTCGCGGAAGTACTGAACACCAGCCAGAGTGCGGTGAACAGGATCGAGAAGGGTCATCAGAACCTCACCCTCGAGATGCTCGCCCGGATCGGCGAGGCGCTCGACTCCGAAATTGTCTCTCTCGGTGGCGGTCCGGTCCACCTCCGTGTGGCCGGCGGCCGGCGGTTGTCCGGCGCCATCGACGTGAAATCGAGCAAGAACGCCGGCGTCGCGCTGCTCTGCGCCTCGCTGCTGAACAAGGGCCGGACGACGCTGCGCAAGGTCGCCCGCATCGAGGAGGTCAACCGTCTGCTCGAGGTGCTGAACTCGATCGGCGTCAAGACCACCTGGCTGAACGACGCCGGCGACCTGGAGATCATCCCGCCGACGCACCTCGACCTGAGCGCGATGGATGCCGAGGCGGCCCGCCGGACCCGCTCCATCATCATGTTCCTCGGCCCGCTGCTGCACCGCGAGGACGCCTTCGAGCTGCCGTACGCCGGTGGCTGCGACCTCGGTACCCGCACCGTCGAGCCGCACCTGACCGCGCTGCGCCCGTTCGGGCTCGAGGTGAAGGCGACCGGCGGGCAGTACCACGCCCTGGTGAACCGCGCGATCGTCCCGGGCAAGCCGATCGTGCTGACCGAGCGCGGCGACACCGTGACCGAGAACGCGATCATGGCCGCGGCCCGGTACGACGGCGTGACGGTGATCCGCAACGCCAGCCCGAACTACATGGTCCAGGACCTGTGCTTCTACCTCGACCTGCTCGGCGTGAAGATCGACGGCATCGGCACCACGACGCTGACCGTGCACGGCCGCGCCGAGATCGACGTGGACGTCGACTATGCGCCGTCCGAGGACCCGATCGAGGCGATGAGCCTGCTCACCGCGGCGATCGTCACGAAGTCCGAGATCACCATCCGGCGCGCGCCGGTGGAGTTCCTGGAGATCGAGCTCGCGCTCCTGGAGGAGATGGGGCTCGACTACGACCGCAGTACGGAGTACCTCGCCGAGAACGGCCGGACCCGGCTCGTCGACCTCACCACCCGGCCGTCGAAGCTGCATGCGCCGATCGACAAGATCCACCCGATGCCGTTCCCGGGCCTGAACATCGACAACCTGCCGTTCTTCGCGGTGATCGCGGCGACCGCCGCCGGGCAGACGCTGATCCACGACTGGGTCTACGAGAACCGCGCGATCTACCTGACCGACCTGAACAAGCTCGGCGGCCGGGTCAAGCTGCTCGACCCGCACCGGGTGATGGTCGAGGGGCCGACGCACTTCTCCGGCGCCGAGATCATGTGCCCGCCGGCGCTCCGCCCGGCCGTTGTCACGCTGATCGCGATGATGGCCGCGAAGGGTACGTCGGTGCTGCGCAGCGTCTACGTGATCAACCGCGGCTACGAGGACCTGGCGACCCGCCTGAACTCGCTAGGCGCTCAGATCGAGACCTTCCGGGACATCTGAGTCCTGATCGGGATCCTGGAGGAAGGCGACCGCTTCGGTGATGACCGCCGGGTCCGAGAGGATCCGGCGGTGGCCGAGGCCGGTTGTCGGCAGGAAGTGCGCGCGGGAGCCGTAGTTCCGCAGCAGGACCTGGGCCTGCGCCGGGTCCACGACCTCGTCCTCGTCGTTGTGGACCACCAGGAGGTCGAGCTTGCCGGTCGTCACCGAGAAGCGCGTCCAGATCTGGTCGTCGCCGTCGAAGTACCCGTGCTCGATCCGGCGCCGTAGCTGCTGGTTGATCTTCGGTCCCAGCCCGAGCTGGGCGCAGAACGTGTCGGCCAGGTAGCCGAAGTCGGCGACACCGCTGATCATCACCAGCCGCTTCGCCGCCACGCCCTCGCGGACGGCGTACAGCGCGAACGGGACGCCGAGCGAATGCGCGATCACGCCCTCGAACGGGCCGTGGCGTTCCTCCAGCGCGCGGATGATCCGCTGGTGGCCGAGAATCGACACGACCTCGCCATCGGAGTCGCCGTGCGCCGGAGCGTCGTACGACACCGGGCTGTAGCCGAGCTCGAGCAGCCGGGTGATGAATCCGGCGTACCGCGACGCGCGCGAACGCCAGCCGTGCACGAGGAGCACCGGGAGCTTGCCGTCACCCCACGCGTAGGTCTTCACATTGTCGACAATCTCGACGCGGGCGGCGTCGTGGACGGCCTGCTCCTCCGGGCGGACCCGGCCGCGGGCGAGCGGACGTCGCCACAGGTTGAACGCGAGCCGCCCTCCGAGCCGCGGTGACAACATTCCGATTGTCTGCAATCCGGCACTGACCAGCTTCTGCATGACATCCCCTCTGGCAAACTATACGAACGGTCGTATTATTAGTTTTGCACAGGCTGGGAGTCAACGGGACTTAGGATCGGGAATCGTGGAGTCCGGGAGCGTGGAGAAGGTCGACGGACGGTTGGCGCGGGGCGACCAGACCCGCCGGGCTGTCCTGCGCCGTGCCGTCGACATTGCGTCGGTCGACGGACTCGAGGGGCTGTCGATCGGGCGGCTCGCGACCGAGCTCGGTATCAGCAAAAGCGGGCTGTTCGCGCACTTCGGTTCCAAGGAGGAACTGCAGCTGGCGACCGTCCGGGCGGCGCGCCGGATCTACGCCGACAACGTCGTGGTTCCGGCGTACCAGATCGAGCCTGGTCTCGGGCGGGTGTGGGCGCTGAGCCGGCACTGGCTGGACTACTCGCGGAGCCGGGTGTTCCCGGGCGGCTGCTTCTTCCAGAAGGTCTCGCACGAGTTCTCGGCACGCGACGGTGCCGTGCACGAGTACCTCGCGTCCGTTCATCACGAGTGGATGGATCTGATCGAGACCGCGGTCGCCGAGGCTGTCGAGCGCGGCGAGCTGACGGCCGATCCGGTGCAGCTCGCGTTCGACCTGAACGCGTACTACGAGGCCGCGAACCTTGCGTCGATCCTGCACAACGACGACACGGGGTACGAGCGTGCGCGTCAGGCGGTGCGGATCCGGTTGGAGTCGGCGGTCGTCCCCGGTACGCCGGTGCCTTGGTGAGTCGGCAGATCGCGGCGCCGACGGATCGGTGACGCGAGCAGGACGAGACCGGCCAGCGGTACGCCGGCTGTCGTGATCCAAAGGGCCGGGGTGAGGCCGAGGGTTTGGCCGAGAGTTCCGCCGAGGAGCGCGCCGAGCGGGATGGTGCCGTAGTTGACGAAGGCGTTCGTCGCGGTCAGCCGGCCGAACAGGTCAGGTGGGCAGTAGGACTGCAGGAACGTCGCCTTCACGACATTTCCGCCGACGACGCCGAGGCTGACGCCGAACGCGCCGACCAGATAGAACCACGGGCTCGCGCCGCCCAACGGGATCAGCAACGCCAGTGTCGGCAGACCCAGTTCGCACAGCAGCAGCGCACGCGCCGTACCGAATCGCATGAACCTGCGGCCCACGAGTGCACCGAGAACACCGCCGCTGGATGCGGCCGCGATCAGGGTGCCGACCGTGCCCGCCGTGAGCCCGGCCTCGCGGACCAGGAACACGACGACGATCGCCTGGTATCCCATCAGGGCGAGGTTCGAGACCGCGCCGAAGATCGTCAACGTCCGCAGCCAGACGTCGTGTGCGACCAGGCTGACGCCCTCCCGGATCGCCCCGGCCCGCCTCGGTGTGTCCGTACGGCGTTCCCGGAAGCGGATCGCGGCGAGACAACCGAGGGCTACCAGGAAGCTGGCCGCGTCGACGAACAGTGCGTTCGCCGCGCCGGCGAACTGGACGAGGAGGCCGCCGCATCCGAGGCCCGCGATCTGCGCGGCCGAAGCGCTGCCGTGCAGTTTCGCGTTGCCCTCGGCGTGATCGGACGGATCCAGAAGCGTTGGGAGATAGGCGGTGTACGCCGTTTGGAAGACGACTGCGGCGGCTCCGACCAGGCCGGCGATGAGCAGGAGGAGCCCGATCGACAGTAGGTCGCCGGCCAGCGGGACCACGGCGAGCAGGAGGCCGGAGACGGCTGAGGAGGCGAGCATCGGCGGACGTCGACGGATCCGATCGATCCAGGCGCCGGTGGGCAGGCCGATCAGAAGCCACGGTGCCCAGGCCGCGGCAGTCAGTAGGCCGATCTCGAAGGTCGTTGCGTCGAGCATCGAAATCGCGACCAGCGGGAAGGCGACCGACGAGGTCGCGCTGCCGAACCGGTTGACCGTCTCGCCGATCCAGAACAGGCGGAAGTCGCGATGCGTGCGCAGCAGACTCATGAGCGCCGCGGAAACGATTGCAGTTGCACGATCACACGCTCAGCACCCTCTTCGGCCGAGCCGGCGTCGGTGTAGCGGTCGATGACTGCGGCGAGTTCCTCGTTGAGGGCTTGCAGTTGTGCCGGGGTCAGCCGGAGGTCTCGCCAGTCCGACAGGGCGGCCGCCTGTTGCCACTCGCCGGGCCAGTCCTCGTCGACGTACGTGCGGACGCGGTCGTAGTAGCGCTCCACCAGATCGCGCAGGTAGACGTCCAGCGCCCGCCGCGTCTCCGGGTCGTCGAGGAACTCGGACGGATCGAGGACGGTCCGGCCCGGGATCCGCCACCAACGCTCGCGCTTAGTGCCGCGGCCGGGGTCCTCCTCGAGGTACCCGTGCTCGGCGAGCAGCCGCAGGTGCCAGCTGATCGTGCCGGTGTTCTCGCCGAGCCGCGCCGCCAGCGTGCTCGACGTCGCGGGCCCGTCGAGCTCGATCGCCTCCAGGATGCGCATCCGGAGCGGGTGGGCGAGTCCGCGCAGGCTCCGGGCATCGATCCGTCGCATAAGTGCAGAGTAGTCTCTGCAGAGAAGTCTCTGCAACAAGATTCTGTCGGTGGCCGTCCCTAGGTTGGGAGACATGCGGCCTCATGTGGTGGCTCAGCTGGCGGTCTCGCTGGACGGGGTGACGTCGGGGTTCGACGTCGACCTCGCGCGGTTCTACGCGCTGGCGTCGCTGTGGCAGGAGGACGTGACGCTGATCGACGCCGGCACGATCCTCGCCCAGGAGAACGCCGTACTCGCGGCTCCCCGGCGCGGTCCGCGGGCCGAGGGTCCGCTGCTCGCGGTGGTGGACGAGCGGGCGCGCGTCCGCAGCTGGGACTCGTTGCGGGAGCTGGGCTACTGGTCCGGCGTCCTCGCGTTGTACGCCGATCAGACGCCGGAGCGCCCGCCCGACGCGACGACCCGCGAGCTGATCACCGGCTACGACCAGATCGATCTCGTCGAGGTGCTCGACGTCCTGGGGGATCGCGGTGTTCAGACCGTGCGCGTCGACACGTCCGGCGTACTGCTCCGATCCTGCCTGGCGCTCGGCCTGATCGACGAGCTCGCGCTTCTCGTGCACCCGCTGCTGATCGGCGGCGACCGCTGGTACGACACGGGACACCTCGACCTGCGGCACGCCGGCACCGAGGTCTTCAAGGACGGCGTGATCTGGATGCGCTACTGCGTCACGTCCGCCCGCTGAGATCGTCGTTGCGGTTCGCCTCGAGGCGGGACCACTGGGAGATCGGCCGTCCGTCCACTGTCAGGCCGCCGCATTCCCAGTCCTGCGGCCAGCCGGCCGGGGAATCCTCGTGCTCCTCCTGACGCCCGTAGACGGTCAGATCCATCAGCGAATAGCTGTTGTCCATCACCTCGACGCCACGCCGGGTCGTCCACCAGGTCTCGAACACGCGATCGCCGTCGCGGACGTATGACACCAGGTGCATCATGCCGGTCGTCCGTCCGACGAGGAGCTCGTCGAGCGACGGCAGAGCGGAGTACCACGGCATCGTCCAACCCATGAAGTCGCGGTAGCGAGCGCTCTCCTCGAACGGCCCTTGGCAGAACACCGCGAACGTGATGTCGCGGGAATGCAGGTACGACAGTTCGCCGACGTGGCCGGCGCACCAGGTGCAGCCCTGGCACTGCTCGGACGCGGGGTGCCCGGGATGCCACATGAAGTAGTACGCGAGGAGCTGCTGACGTCCTTCGAAGGCGTCGAGCAGGGTCAGCGGCCCGTCGGGTCCGGTCAGCTCCAGGTTCCCGTCGACCTCGACCATCGGGAGGCGCCGGCGGTCCGCGGCGAGTGCGTCACCCGCGCGGGTGTGCGCCTTCTCGCGGATGCGCAGCTCGTCCAGACGAGCCTCGAAGGTGGTGCGGTCGGTGACCTCGGGCAGGGTTCCGTGCGGCATGGTCGAACACGTCCTCTCCGTCGATTCCGCAGTACCCAGGTACGTCGGAGCCGACGCGAGCTCCTTGACATGTGTTCACGGAAATGTCGGTCGTCGCCGCTAGTGTGAGCGGTAATGAGGAAGCAGCATGAGTGGTACGACGAGCACGACGCCGAGCGGTGGGTCGCCGAGCCGGTCAAGCGGCCGGGGCGGACCGCGTTCGCTCGTGATCGCGCGCGCGTGCTGCACAGTGCGGCGTTGCGGCGGCTGGCGGCGAAGACGCAGGTCGTGACGGCGGGCAGCGACGACTTCGTGCGGAACCGGTTGACGCACAGCCTCGAGGTCGCGCAGATCGGCCGCGAGCTGGCGGCGACGCTCGGCTGCGACCCGGACATCGTGGACGCGGCCTGCCTTTCGCACGATCTCGGGCATCCGCCCTTCGGTCACAACGGCGAGCGCGCGCTGGACCAGGTCGCCGCGGAGATCGGCGGTTTCGAGGGGAACGCGCAGACCCTGCGGCTGCTGACCCGGCTGGAGTCGAAGACGTTCGACGCCGAAGGACGCAGCGTCGGTCTCAACCTCAGCCGGGCGACCCTCGACGCCGCGACGAAGTACCCGTGGCCGCGGCGGCCGGGTGAGCGCAAGTTCGGGGTGTACGACGACGACCTCGCGGTCTTCTCGTGGTTGCGCCAGGGCGTGGGGGAGCGGCGCTGCCTGGAGGCGCAGGTGATGGACTTCGCCGACGACGTGGCGTACTCGGTGCACGACGTCGAGGACGGGATCGTCGCGCACCACATCGATCTCGCCGCGGTCGACGCCGAGCCGGCGCCGTACTGGGAGACGGTCCGGCAGATGTACTTGCCGGAGGCAACCGATGCCGAGCTGGACGAGGGCTGGGCGCGGCTGAAGGCGCTGAACTACTGGCCGCGCGCCGAATTCGACGACAGCAGGCAGGCGCTGGGGGCGCTCAAGGACGTCACCAGTCAGCTCATCGGGCGGTTCGCGACCGCCGCCGAGCAGGCCACGCACGCGGTGTTCGGCCGGTCCCGCCTGATCCGGTACGAGGCCGATCTGGTCGTTCCGGACGGCATTCGCACCGAGATCGGGTTGCTGAAGGGCATCGGCATGTTCCACGTCCTCAACTCACCGGAACGCCAGGCCCGCCGCGCCACCCAGCGCGAGCTCCTCACCGAGCTCGTCGAGGCGCTGTGGAAGACCGCTCCACAACACCTCGACGTCCCGTTCAAGGCCGACTTCGCGGAGGCGACCGACGACAACGCCCGCCTCCGCGTCGTCGTCGATCAGGTCGCCTCCCTCACCGACCCCTCAGCTCTGGCCTGGCACGATCACCTTGTCGAGGGATAGGTCGAGACCCAGCCGGTTGTAGTTGGGTTTGTTGGTTTCGCGGATCTGCTGGAGCTCGCTGTCGGACAGCGCGCGGCGGTACACGCGGACCTCGTCGAGCGTCCCGCGGAAGCGGTTGACGCCATCGACCCGCTGGCCGACGTGGATGCCCTGTACACCGAACTCCTTGCCCGCCGTCACCGATCCGGCCGGTGCCGTCGTCGAACCGGCCTCGACGCCGTCGACCAGCAGCCGCAACTTCCCGCCGGCCCGCTGCAGTACGACGTGATGCCACTGGTCGTCGTTGTACGCCGACGCCGACTGGACCGTCACGTTGAAACGGTCGACCGACAGCAACGCACGGATCCGCTTGCTCTCCGGCTCCGCCCGCAACCACACCTGCGGCGTACTGCCGGAACCGGTCCGGTACGCCCACAGGATCGCGTGCGTCCCGGTCGTCGCGCCGTACTTGATCCACGCCATCATCGTGAAGTCGTCCGCGCCCAGATCGATCGACCGGTCGTACGGCACCTCGACGTAGTCGTCCACGCCGTCCAGCGCGAGCCCGTTCCCGAACTTGCCTGCGGCAACAGTCGCCCCACCCCGCACGTACGCCGGATTGTGGGCCGGCCCGGTGTCGGGCGTCAGCGGCCCGGGCGCGGGCGGACCGGGGATGCCCGGCGGCGTCCCGTTCGGCGTCGACAGATATGCCTCGTTGAACCGCGCCCAGCGGATCGACTCGTACGGGTTCGCGACGCCGGCCTCGTACAGCAACCCGGTCTCGTCACCACCCAGCCGCACCATGTCGGAGTACGCCGACGGGCCCCAGTAGAACACCTTGCCCTGCTGCCACGTGCCGAACGATCGCGCCTCGTCGTACGACGACCGCACGGTCATCACCTCGCGCGCTGCCGGATGCGCCGGTGCCGAGAACAGGATCCGGTGCTTGTCGTACCGCAGCAGCGACCCCTGGACGTCGGGCATCGCCAGCTTCGGGATGGTTCGGAACGGTGCGTCGAAGGTCGCTCCGCCGTCGCTGCTGACCGCGTACGCGCGGTTCCCGGGATCGGTGCCGCGTTCCCGGGCCAGCGCGTAGATCTGCCCGTTGTTGCGCTCGACCACGGTGACCTCCTGCGCGATCACCTTCCCGTCGTCGCGAGAGGTGGTCGCCCCGATGTGCCAGGTCTGGCCGGCGTCGTCGGAGTACAGCAGGTGGGTGCCGTAGACGTGCGGCCCGACCCCGTCGTACGTCTCGAAGCTGGCGCCGACGATCAGCCGGCCGGCGTGCGGCCCGTGTTCGAGTTGGATGCCGTGCATCGGGCCGGTCGCGTACCAGAAGTTCCAGCTGGGCAGCTTGGCGTCGGTCAGTTCGCGCGGCGCGGTCCAGGTGGTGCCGAAGTCGTCGCTGGTCTGGACGTACGGGTCGCGGTCGCACCCGTTCGTGCACGGCTCCGGACCGTTGTGTGTGGTGACGAGGACGATCCGGCCAGTCTGATTATCAACAATCGGCACCGGGTTGCCGTGCGTGCTGCCGTTGCCCTCCGACACCACCTGGAGCGGGCCCCAGGTCTTGCCGCCGTCGGTGGACCGCTTCAGCACGATGTCGATGTCGCCGTCGTCGCCGCAGTCCGCGACCCGGCCCTCGGCGAACGCGAGCACGTCGCCGTTCGTCGCGTGCACGACCGCCGGAATCCGGAAGCACGAGTAGCCCTCGGTCTTCTGCTGGAACAGCACGCTGTCGTCGACGAACGGCGCTGTGCCGGCGCTGGCCGGCGCTGTGAGGCTTGTGAACACCAGTAGAGCGGCGGCCGCGAGGCGGCCTGGTGTGAGAACGCGCATGGCTCTCCCAGGGAGGTCATAGGACGTATGATGTCCTGCGACAAGGTAGTCATCCGCGTCGTCGGCGACAAGGGGTCGTGGAGGACTATCGTTTCGGTCATGGCAGATGCAGAGCAGATCGTGATCGTCGGTGCGAGTCTCGCGGGAGCGACCGCGGCCGAGGCCCTCCGGAAGGGCGGCTGGAGCGGTGGCATCGTCCTGATCGGCAGTGAACAGGCACTGCCCTACGAGCGACCGCCGTTGTCGAAGGGCGTCCTGCTCGGCAAGGAACAGACCGAGTCGGCGCAACTCCACGACCAGCAGTGGTACGACGACAACAGCATCGACCTGCGCCTCGGCGCCACGGTCACCGCGATCGATCCGTCCGCGCACACGGTCACGCTCGACGACGGCTCCCACGTGTCCTACTCCAAGCTCCTGATCGCGACGGGCAGCCGCGTCCGCAAGCTCGACGTACCGGGGGCGGATCTGCCGGGCGTGCATTACCTGCGGACCGCCGAGGAGTCACAGGCGCTGACCGACGCGTACGCCGCGAAGGCGCGCGTCGTCGTGGTGGGCGCCGGGTGGATAGGGCTCGAGGCGGCGTCGGCTGCGCGCGAGCGTGGGTGCGAGGTGACGGTCGTCGAGCCGCAGTCCACCGCGCTGGCCGGGGTGCTCGGCGAAGAGGTCGGTGAGCTGTTCGCCGAGTTCCACCGGCAGCACGGGGTGCAGTTCCGGTTCGGGACCGGCGTGGAGGGCTTCGAGGGGACGGACAAGGTCACCGGGGTTCGCGTGGAGGGCGGCGAGGTGATTCCGGCGGACCTGGTGGTGGTCGGGGTCGGCGTCCAGCCGAACACCGAGCTCGCCGAGGAGGCCGGTATCGAGGTCGCGACGCGGGAGAACGGTTCCGGCATCATCGCCGGCGCGGACCTGCAGAGCTCGGTCGCGGACGTGTACGCCGCCGGTGACGTGGTCCGCTGGGACCACCCGCTGTTCGGGCGGTTCGTCCGGGTCGAGCACTGGCAGAACGCGAAGGACACCGGCAAGTCCGCCGCGAAGGCGATGCTCGGACAGGACGTGGCGCACGACGCGATCCCGTTCTTCTTCACCGACCAGTTCGACCTCGGGATGGAGTACGCCGGGGACATCCCGCGCGGAACGTCGTACCAGGTCGTCCTGCGCGGCGACCCGAAGTCCGGCGCCTACGTGGCGTTCTGGCTGTCCGACGACCACACGGTCCTGGCCGGTATGCACGTCAACACCTGGGGCGCGATCGACGCGGTCCAGAACCTCATCCGCTCCGGTAAGGAGGTCGACCCGGCCCGCCTGGCCGACACCTCGGTGGACCTCGCGGACGTCTAGAGCGGGTAGGCCACGTACGCGAAGGACGAGCTGTCCGGCGACCAGCTCGGCACGTTCATCGTGCCCTGGCCGCCGAACAGACTCGTCAGTTCGCGGATCTCACCGTCGTTCGTCAGGAGGTGCAGGCGGACGTCGTCGATGTCGGCCGGGTGTCCCTCGGTGCCGGGCGGGAAGCTGACGTACGCGACCGCGGACGAGTCCGGCGCCGGGTGCGGGAACCAGTTGACCCGCTCATCGGAGGTCAACTTCTCGATCGCACTGCCCTCGACCAGGACCCGGAACAGCTGGGCATGCCCGTCCCGCTCGGAGTTGAAGTAGATCCACCGCCCGTCCGGGCTGAACTCCGACCCGTCGTCCGCGAACTCGTCGTCCGTCACCTGGACGTCGGCGCCGCCCGCGGCCGGGATCGTCCACACGTTGGTGATCCGCTGCTCGCCGACCCATTCCAGCCCGATGTACGCGAGCGTCGTACCGTCCGGCGACACTCCGTGCAGGTAGTGGTGGAAGCCTTCGCCGCGATCGTTCGTCACCCGGCGGCCGGGTCCGCCTTCGATCGGTACGGCGTACACGTGGCCGTCGTTCGCCGAGACGTACACCGTCCGCCCGTCCGGGCTCACCACGTGATCGTTGTTGATCGGTGGTACGCCGCCGAGCTCGATCTCCTCGAGTTCGTCCGCCACCCGGAACAGCAGTCCGTTGCCGTTGACAACCAGAGTGCCGTCGGGGAGCCAGTTCGGCGCCTCGAACAGGACCTCGTCGGAGGTGAACACCAGCCGGTGGGTGTTGGTCGCGACGTCGACGACGTACAGCTCGGACCGCTGACCTGGGCGAAGAGTACGTGGCATACCCGCAAACCTACGTGATCGGCCCGGCTAGACTCGCGGGGTGGCAGGCCGGATCAAGGAAGAGGACATCGCGCTGGTGCGCGAGCGCGCCCGGATCGACGACGTCGTCGGCTCGTACGTGACCTTGAAGAACGCCGGCGGGGGCAACCTGAAGGGCCTCTGCCCGTTCCACGACGAGAAGTCGCCGTCGTTCAACGTCACCCCGTCCCGCGGATTCTTCTACTGCTTCGGCTGCCAAGAGGGCGGCGACGTCATCGACTTCGTCCAGAAGGTCGACCAGATCACCTTCTCCGAGGCCGTCGAGACACTGGCCTCGAAGGTCGGCATCCAGCTGCGGTACGAGGACTCCGGCGCGCCGGTGCAGCGCGGTCCGGGCAACCAGCGGCCACGGCTCGTGGAGGCGCACAAGGTCGCGGCCGAGTTCTACGTCGACAACCTGTTCGGCGCGGCCGAGGCGTCGATCGGGCGCCAGTTCCTGGACAAGCGCGGCTTCGACAAGGACGCCGCGGTGCGGTTCGGCGTCGGATTCTCGCCGCGGGGCGGCGAGGCCTTGGTGGCGCATCTGCGCGGTCGCGGTTTCACGAACGCCGAGCTGGTCGCGTCAGGCCTGGCCGCCGACGGGCAGCGCGGGCTGTACGACCGGTTCCGCGGCCGGCTGATGTGGCCGATCCGGGACGCGTCCTCGGACGTCATCGGGTTCGGCGCGCGCCGGCTCTTCGACGACGACCGGATCGAAGCCAAGTACCTGAACACCCCCGAGACGCCGATCTACAAGAAGTCCAAGGTCCTGTACGGCGTGGACCTCGCCCGCCGGGAGATCGCCAAGGGCCGGCAGGCCGTGGTCGTCGAGGGCTACACGGACGTGATGGCCTGTCATCTCGCGGGCGTGCAGACCGCGGTCGCCACCTGCGGTACGTCGTTCGGCGACGATCACGCGCGGGTGCTGCGGCAGCTGCTGCTCGACCACGACCAGTTCCGCGGCGAGGTGATCTTCACGTTCGACGGCGATGCCGCCGGCCAGCGCGCGGCGGTCAAGGCCTTCGAAGGCGACCAGGCGTTCGCCGCGCAGACGTACGTCGCGGTCGAGCCGGACGGGCTGGACCCGTGCGACCTGCGGCTGCAGAAGGGCGATGCCGCGGTCCGGGAGCTGATCGGGCGGCGCGTCCCGCTGTACCGGTTCGTGCTCGGGAACGTGCTGTCGAAGTACGACCTGGACCGCGCCGACACCCGGATCGACGCGCTGCGGGACGCGGCGCGACTGGTGATCAGCATCCGCGACCGGTCGAAGGTGGACGCGTTCACGCGCGAGCTCGCCGGGCATCTCGGGATGGACGAGGACCAGGTCCGGTCCGAGGTCTACAAGGCGGCGTCGCGGCAGTCGGCCACTCCGAGGCAGTCCGGGCCGGCTGCGCACGCGCAGCCGGCGGAGGCTTCGGGTGATGCGGGGCAGCCGGTGGTCCGGCGTACCGAGATCCCGTCGCCGCGGGACCAGCGGTTCGTGATCGAGTGGGACGTGCTGAAGGTCGCGATGCAGCATCCGGCGCTGGTCGGGGTCGCCTTCGACGAGCTCGACGACCACGACTTCACGCATCCGTGGCTGGGCGCGGTCCGGGCCGCGATGGCGAAGATCGGCGGGCCGTCAGCCGCGCCCCCCGGTGAGGCGTGGGTGGTCGCCGTCCGCGATGCCATCGGGAACGACCCGGCGGCCGCGGTCGTCGGCGCGCTGGCCGTGGATCCGCTGCGGCTGGGGCGGGAGCCCGACGAGCCGTATGCGCTCGCGTTGCTGGCGCGGCTGCAGGAGCTGACCTGCGCGCGACGCATCCAGGACCTGAAGTCGAAGCTGCAGCGGACGAACCCGATCGAGCGCGCGGACGAGTACAACCGGATGTTCGGCGAACTCATCGCGCTCGAGGCCTACAAGGCCGAACTCCGCAACCGCGCCATCTCCGGCGCGATCTAGTCCTCTTTGAGATGTGAGACCAACTTCGCCGTCTGGTCCGTGTACTCGGTGGCGAACTCCTCGCTGTCGGGGTCGAGCCCCAGGGCGCGGGCGATCTGCGGGAACACCACCGGCGCGGAGGCGAGGCCGAACAGCGCGAGCGCGGCATGCCTCGGATCGAGGTCGACGGCGAGCTCACCGAGGGCCTGCCGGCGCGTGATGTCCTCGACCATCTCCCTGAACCGCGCGCGCTGGCCCTCCTCGTCCTGGTTGTCGGGGATCCGCTCAACCGCCTGGCGCACGAGCATCCGGAGCATGTCCGGCTGCGCGATCGCGGCGCCCGCGTAGGCCCCGACGACGTCGCCCAAGGATTCCGCGTCCGCGGTGAGCTCCGGCTCGCCGGCCCGCCAGCGGTCGGCGACCGCGCGGTACAGACCCTCCTTGCCGCCGAAGTAGTACGAGATCAGTTGCTTGTTGACGCCTGCCCGGGCGGCGATCTCGCTGACCCGCGCCCCGCTGAACCCGTGCGCGCCGAACTCGACCACGGCCGCGTCCAGCAACTGCTGTTTGCTGCGCTCGGGGTCACGTTGCCGCTGCTCAGGATCCGGTGATCGCCGCACGAAAATCATCCTAGCGGACTTCCATCCGGCGTGCTAACTTAATCAACCAGACGGATGACAAAGTTTTCCACACGGATGATTGGAGTCGGAGATGAAGGTCGCGATCATGGGTGCCGGGATCGGTGGGCTGGCGCTGGCGCAGGGGTTGCTCGAGGCGGGCGTGGACGTCACGGTGTTCGAGCGCGATCCCTCCCCGCAGTACCGCAAGCAGGGCTACCGGATCCACATCAGCCCGGTCGGGGAGGAGGCGCTGGCCGCGATGCTTCCGGACGCCGTGCGGCGCCGGGTAATCGCCACGGCGACGCAGCCGGGTGACCTGGTGGCGGGCTTCGACCACCAGCTGAACCAGCAGTTCGAGCAGGTGTTCCCGATCGCCGGTCCGGACGCGGTGACGTCGGTGGATCGGTATGCGTTCCGCCGCGCGTTGATGACCGGGCTCGACGACGTGCTGCAGTTCGGCAAGCAGTTCGCGTCGTACGTCGAGACGCCCGACGGAGTCGAGATCGCCTTCGCGGACGGGACTTCCGCGGTCGCGGACGTGCTGGTCGGAGCGGACGGTGTCGGTTCGCGCGTGCGTGCTCAGCTGGTGCCGGAGCTCGACGTGCTGGACATCGGGGTGCGCTGCATCTACGGGAAAGTGCCGCTAACACCGGCCGTCCGCGAGACGGCGCCCGGAGCCTTTCTGCGCGGGTTCTGCTTCGCGAGCGACGGCGCCGGTCTCGGCGCGGCGTTCGCGCCGGTGGTGTTCCGGGAGCCGCCCGCGGAGTACGGCGACTATCTGATGGCGGTGCTGACCGGGACGAACGCGGTGCTAGGTGCGTCGGACGAGGAACTGTTCGCGATGAGCCCGGCCGAGCTGTGGGCGATCGTGGAGCGATCCGTGGCCGACTGGCATCCGACGCTCCGCGAACTCGTCGACGCGGGGGAGCCCGGCGCGGCGTTCCCGATCACGCTGCGGACCTGCATCACGGTTCCGTCCTGGTCCTCGTTGCGCGTGACGTTGCTCGGTGACGCCGTGCACCCAATGACCCCGGCCGCGGGCGCCGGCGCCAACACGGCGCTGTGGGACGCCGCGCGACTGACCCGCGCACTGACCTCGGACCAGGACCTCGTGACGTACCAGCAGGACGTGATCGCCAACTCCCAGCCGATCGTGACCGAATCCCTGCACAACGCCGAGCGCATGTTCAAGGTCTCGGTCTGAGTCGCTCCCGCAACAGGTCCTGTACGTCGGGCAGCCGCTCGAGCATCACGAGCGCGGCCTCGTGACGAGCCCGGGCGTAGAGCTCGAGCGACGGGGTCACGGCGGCGGGATCGTCGAGCGGTTCGGCCAGCGGATACGTCGACGCGAGCGTGTAGGCGCACCCCGTGGCGACCGAGGACACGAGGTCGTCGACGTGCGCCGCGGGATGCTCGTCGCGGTAGGCGAGCAGCAGTTCGGCGAGCCCGTCGATCCAGTCGTCGCCGAGCATCACGGTCCGCGGGTCGCAGCCGATCCGGGCGATCTCCCACGCGGTGAAGCGCGGGCTCGGCGGTTGGAAGTCGATCACGGCGGCGACCTCGTCGCCGCGCAGCATCAGATTCGGAGAGGCGAGATCACCATGAACGATCTGCACCGTCAGGTCCGGCAGCTCCGCCAGGATCGCGCCGGCCCGATCGAGCAGTCCCCGGCGCTCCTTGGCGGCCTCCCAGGCCCACTGCTCGAAGGGGCGGAGTCCTGCGCGGCTCGCGTACCCGTCGATGATCCGGTCGAAGGATCGCGGCGCCTTGCTGACATTGCGCACGCCGACGGCCGGTTGTCTCGTCGGCGTCGCCGCCAGATGTTCGGCCAGCCGTCGATGCAGTCGGCCCAGCACGGTGCCGACCGCCGGCCAGCGAGCACCGGCGAGCCCGCCCTCGGCCGTCACGCCGTCGACGAACTCCCACAACGACATCGGCACCCGTTCACACAGCACGTCGCCGTCGAGAGTTCGCCGTACAGCAGGCACCGGGACGTCGCCGCCGCGGGCGAACTCTGTCAGTTCGATCGCCGCGCGCTCGCGCCCGAGGTCGCCGCGGTAGATCTTGGCGAACCACCGCCGGCCGTTCTCGTCGACGACGCGATAGTTGACGGTGTTGGTGCCGGCGAGGATGTGGTGCAGTTCGGCTGCGTGGACGCCGTACGCATCGCGCAGGGCGTCCGTGATGTCAGTCAGGATCGTTTCCGGTCAGGCCGTCGACCGCCTCGCGCAGGACATCGGCATGCCCTGTGTGTCTGAGGTACTCCTCGAGCAGGTCGATCGCGATCCGCCTGCGGTTCGATGTCCAGGCCGGGTCGGGGTCCTCGACCAGGACGTCCAGGCCGCCGTCCGCACTCAGTTGTTGCCACGCGGCGCGGGAGCGCGCGGCAGCGGCGTACCAGAGCGCGTAGAGCTCGTCCGGGTCGTCGGTGACCGCGGATTCCCAGACCCACCGGTCGTTCTCGACCCAGCTGCGGGTGTCCCACGGCGGAGCGAGAGGCTGGTTGGCGGCCCGCCCGGTGAAGCCGTCCTCCACGAAAGACATGTGCTTGATGAGCCCCGCGAGCGTCATCGTCGACGGTGGATGCGTCTGCCGAAGTTGCTCGGCGGTCAGCCCGCCGGTCTTCCACGCGAACTGCCGCCGTACCCGGTCCAAGGCGAACTGCAACGTCTCCACCTCGGTGCCCCGCGGGCAATGGTCGATCGGCAGATCCTTCCAGTCCATGGCACCCCTTCGTCGACGGTGATCGGGTGAGCAGGCCCAGCATGCCGTACCCGACGGACCACGGCCCGTGCCAGACTCCGGCGATGGGGCGGGAACCGAAGTCGGCAGTGCGGGCAAGAACAGGTATGCAAACCGGTACGCAGCCTGCCGCCTCCGTGGATCCGCCTGGCGGACCGGAGCCGCCGACCGACGCCGAGCTGATCAGCGCAGCGAGCCGGGAGGAGTTCGCCCTCCTGTTCGACCGGCACGCGGCAAAGATCCACCGCTACGCCGCCCGCCGCCTGGGCACCACCGACGCCGACGACGTCCTCAGCCAAACCTTCCTCATAGCCTACGAACGCCGCCACCACTACACGCCCGCTGATCCTGGCGATGCACTCGATGGTGCGTTGCCGTGGTTGTACGGGATCGCGACCAACCTGATCCACCGACGACGCCGCTCCGAGGTGCGCCAGTACCGCGCTTACGCACGCTCCGAACCAGCCGGACGCCACACCCACGACGACCCACTGGCCGGCGAGGTCGCGTCCCGCGTGGACGCCGAGGCTGCCCAGCGAACTCTCGCCCGCGCACTGGCCCGCCTCCGCCCACCGGAACGCGACGTCCTACTTCTCTACGCATGGGAAGACCTCGGGTACGCCGAGATCGCCGCCGCTCTGGACATCCCGATCGGCACGGTCCGCTCCCGCCTCCACCGAGCCCGCAAATCCGTCCGCGCCACCCTCGGCCCAGCTTTCGAGGAGCAACCATGACCGACCTAGACCTGCTCAAAGACTTCCGCGCAGCCACCCCTGCGCCCACGCCCGAGGCTCTCAACGCCGCCCGCCGGCAACTCCTCACGCCACCGCCCGCCGCGCGCCGACAGACGCGCTCGCTCGCTGGACGCCCGCGGGTTCTTCTGGCCGGAGCACTGGCGCTCGTCCTGGCGGGTGGCTTCCTCGTCGCGGACGTGGTGACCCGGGACGGCGCGACGCCCACAGGGACCGTCGCCAACGCCAGCACGTTCCTCGCCGACGCCGCGACCGCGAGCGCTGCGGATCCGGACGACCCGATCCCGCCGGGGCAGTACCTGGAGATCAGCTACCGCACGACCCGGTTGACGCCACTCGGTTCCAACCCGAGTCTGCGCGCCACGCAGTACGGCGAACGGACCACGTGGATCGCGTCCAACCGCAAACCGCCGTACGTCACCAGCTCGAGCTTCATGACCCGTGTCGAGTTCGCGAGTCCCGAAGCACGCGCACTCGCGAAGACGACGGCGCCGTACCTCTTTCACCCGATGAAGCCGAGTGTCTCGCTCAACTCCTGCCTGGCCGTCGGTACCCGGCGATGGACGGTTGGTACCACGTCCTGCGAGCCGAGCTGGGAGAACGCGACGGATGCGTTCCTCGCCGCCCAACCGCGGGACCCGGACCTGCTGCTCGCCGCGCTCCGCAAGAACCCTCAGATCCCGTACCCCGACTCCGTGGCCTGGCGGCGGATCGGAGCCGTTCTGAGCTCCGGTCTCGTACCGGCCGATCTGCGGGCCGCCCTGTATCAGGCCGCGCGGAAGCTCCCCGGGATCAAGCTTCTCGACGAGGTCGTCACCGTCGACGGCCGCCGGGCCCGCGTGATCGGCCGTGACGCCGGCGAGTACCGCGAGGACCTCCTGATCGCCGAGACCGGCGGCCAGTTCCTCGGCCACCGCACTGTCGTGGTGAAGGACGGCCCCGGGGACATCAACGGCGACCCGGAGCTGTCGCTGCAACGCGGCGACATCCTCAACTCCGCGATCGCCACGGCGCGCATCACGTCGACGCCGCCGCCCACCAAGTAGCCGAGCAAGTAGTCCCGTCCGGATCTGACAACGTCGGCCCTCTTCTCGGTCGCGGCGCTCCGACCTACCGTGAGCCCCGTCACAACATTCTCCAGGGGAGGGGATCCACCAATGACGGACGTCCGGAGAAGTCTGATGGCGGTGACCGGGGCTACCGCTCTGATCGCCGCTGCGCTCGCGGCACCGATCACAGCCGGTGCCGGTGCCACGAGCGTTGCCGGGGGAGACACCGAGTATCTGGTCCTGCTCGAGACGGGTGCGGACCGTAACCAGGCCATCGCGGCGGTGAAGGCCGCCGGCGGTGAAGTGGTCAAGGAGAACGCGAACCTGGGCACGCTGACCGTACGCGCGGCCGCATCGGGCTTCGTCGGCCGCGTGTCCGCGTCGAGCGCGGTCGAGGGCGCGGCCCGCAGCCGGCCGATCGGCACCGTGCCGCAGCAGAAACCGCGCACCGTCGAGACTGAGAACGGCGGGACCGGCAAGGCCGCCACGGCGGGCAAGACGGCAGTCGGGATGGACCCGCTCGACGCGCAACTGTGGGGTCTGAAGATGGTTCGCTCCGATCTGGCGCGGACCGTCCAGCCGGGTAAGAAGTCGGTCAAGGTCGGCGTACTCGACTCGGGGATCGATGCGCGCAACCCGGACATCGCGCCGAACTTCGACTGGAAACTGTCCCGCAACTTCGCGCCGGACATCCCGGAGATCGATGGTGCCTGCGAGTTCCGCGGCTGTGTCGACCCGGTCGGCTGGGACGACAGCGGTCACGGTACCCACGTGGCCGGCACGATCGGTGCCGCGGCCAACGGTGTCGGTGTCTCCGGCGTTGCGCCGAACGTGACGCTGGTGGAGATTCGCGGCGGCCAGGACAGCGGCTTCCTGTTCCTCGGCCCGGTCACGGACGCACTGACGTACGCCGGTGACGTCGGACTCGATGTCGTCAACATGTCGTTCTACGTCGACCCGTGGCTGTACAACTGCACCGCCAACCCGGCCGACAGCCCCGAGGCACAGGCCGAGCAGCGCACCATCATCCGCGCGATGAACCGCGCGCTGAACTACGCGCACAACCGCGGTGTCACGCTCGTCGGCTCGCTCGGCAACAACCACGAGGACCTCGGCAAGCCGCGCACCGACCTCAGCAGCCCGGACTTCCCGCTGAACACGGCGTACCCGCGGCCGATCGACAACGCGACCTGCGTCGATCTGCCGGTCGAGGGCCCGCACGTGATCGGTGTGTCGGCGCTCGGTCCGTCGACGAAGAAGGCCGACTACTCCAACTACGGCCTCGAGCAGATCGAGGTCTCCGCACCCGGCGGCTGGTTCCGCGACTACTTCGGGACGCCGATGTTCCGGACGAACGAGAACCTGATCCTGTCGACGTACCCGCTGAACACGCTGCAGGCCGGCGGCCTCGTCGACGCGGCCGGAAACATCACGCCCGCCGGCGTCACGGCCGGCGCGCAGAAGCAGTGCCCGGCCGGTGTCACCGACTTCACCAAGTGCGGGTACTACTTCGTACTCCAAGGCACGTCGATGGCGTCACCGCATGCCACCGGCGTGGCCGCGCTGATCGTCAGCCAGTATGGCAAGAAGAGCCACGGCGACTTCGGGATGGACCCGGACAAGGTCGGCCGAATCCTCATGAACACAGCGCAGCCGCGCGCCTGCCCGAACCCGCCGCTGCAGACCTACATCAACGAAGGCCGCTCCGAAGAGTTCAACGCCCTCTGCGAGGGCACCCGAAACTTCAACGGCTTCTACGGCCACGGCATCGTCGACGCCTACGCCGCCGTAACCCGCCACTGACCCATCGCTGGGGTGCCCCTCGGGGCACCCCAGCCTGACAATCCGCTAAGAACACGGCGTTGAGGACATTCCTGCGCGGTCAGCACCGTTGATACTTGAGAGACGGTCATATCGGTGATCGCGGAGGAGTTGCTCATGAGCCTCATCGGAGACCTGGTCGGGTACATCCTGACGTTGTACATCCTGGTGCTGATCGCCCGGATGATCCTGGACTGGACAGGCGTCGTAGCCAACGGCCCCCAATGGGCAACCCGAGCCCGCACCCTGACCCACGCCTGGACAGAGCCGGTCATCAGCCGAGTACGCCGAGTCCTACCCCCGGTCCGCCTAGGCGGACTATCACTGGACCTAGCCTTCACCGCAGTCTTCCTCGCCGCCCTGATCCTCCGCTCCATAGCCTTCAGCCTGTAGCCCAACCCAACCCGGAGACAGGGGCGTGGGAGTGCGGGAGAGAGTCGTCGTCGCGGCGGCCGTGACCTTGGTGGCAATCTCCGTAATTGTCGGATTGCTGGTCCGGAACTCCGGCGAGCCGGGCAGAATCCACGAGGGTGACGCTTTCGGTGTCGAGGACGGCTCGTACGAGATCGGCATTCCGACGGCCCATGTCGACGATGACGTCTGGTACTTCGCGCCGGGGATCACCAACCGCTCGTCGGAGAAGGTGACACTCGAGGACGTTCGCCCGGGGACGCTGCCTGACGGCATCGCCTTCGTGGAGGCTCGCCTGTTCGACAAGGACGTTTTTGTCACTGGTGTCCCGATGTCCTGGGACAGCAGCGGCGGGTCGGCTGGTGACGATCCATCCAGCAAGCCGTCGACTGAAGTACGCGGGTACACAGTCCTGCCAGGTCAGACCTTGCCGGCCGAGAAGATCGTCTACCTGCACGTTCGGATCACCACCACCAAACGCCCGCTGATGTCTGAGGGTGTCGAGTTCATCTATGAACAGGACGGCAAACGCTATTCACAGACATTGAGCGCGAACCTCACTATCGCAGCCGCGTCTCCGAAGCGGTGATCGAGCTGTTGGCACCCGTGCGTAGCCATGGCACGAGCCACGCCACCTGCCACACGCCCCAACTTCAGGCGCCCAGCGTTCGAAGTCCTGCACTCGCCGTGCTCGAGGTGCCCTCCTGTCTAGCCGGCCGCCCTCTGACGACCACTACGCTCTGTATCCGCCGCGAGCCGTGCAGTCGCGCGATCCTTCCATTTCTCATCAATGAGCAATGAGATTTTGTCAATGAGTAATGGCGTCTTTCCGTAGCGTGATGAAGTCCATAACAAAACGGTTCGTGGCTGCATTTTTTCGCCTCCTTTTCGGTTGCCAGAGAGCGACTTGGGCTACGGTTCGCCGAAGGGGAGAGTCACAATCCGGGGGGCCGGCATGCAGAAACGTCTTGCGACCGCATTCTTCGTTCTCACGACTGCGGTCGTGATGGTGCTGGGCCTCGTCGGCCCGCCCGCGCAGGCAGCCGAGGGGGATCCGGCGTCCTCCGTTGTGGCGACGTGGTCCTGCACCAGCAGTCCGTGCCCGTGGGGCCCGTCGGACACCAGCAACGCGGCAGTTTGGCCGGCCGCGGCCGAGCCGGTCCGGGCCCGCTACGGCTATACCGTCTCCCACGACGTGTACGCCCCGGCGCCCAAGGTCGCGGGCTGGAAGATCACCGTCACGTCCGGCAGCGCCACGGTTTACGCGGGCCCGGCCGACGACTCGCACTCGTCGCTGGCCAGTCTGCAGGCCGGCGACAGCTACACCCTGCCCAGCACGCTGAGCAGCAGCAGCATCGTCAGCGTGCAGGACGGTGGGTCGTTCGAGTACACGATCACCCCCGGCGCCCCGACCGACCCGCCGCCGGCCTCCGGTGACAGCTCGGTGCTGGCCACCTGGAACTGCACCAGCAGCCCGTGCCCGTCGGGCCAGAGCTACACCAGCAACGCGGGCGTCTGGCCGGCCGCGGCCGAGCCGGTCCGGGCCCGCTACGGCTACACCGTCTCCGCCGACGTCTACGCTCCTGCGTCCAAGGTGGCCGGCTGGAAGATCACGGTCGTCTCCGGCAGCGCCACGGTCTATGCGGGCCCGGCCGACGACTCGCACTCGTCGCTGGCCGCGCTGTCGGCCGGCGAGAGCTACATCGTGTCGAGCACGCTGAGCGGCAGCAGCATCGTGAGCGTGCAGGCCGATGGCGCGTTCCGGGTCATCTTCACTCCGGGCGAACCGACCACGCCGCCGGCGTCCGGCTACGGTTCGGTGCTGGCCACCTGGAACTGCACCGGCACGCCCTGCCCGTCGGGTGCGAGCTACACCAGCAACGCGGCGGTCTGGCCCGCGACGGCCGAGCCCACTCGAGCCCGCTACGGCTACACCGTCTCCCACGACGTGTACGCCCCGGCGGCGAAGGTGGCCGGCTGGAAGATCACTGTCACCTCCGGCAGCGCCGCCGTGTACGCGGGCCCGGTTGGGGACTCGCACTCGTCGCTGGCCGCGCTGTCGGCCGGCGAGAGCTACACCGTGTCGAGCACGCTGAGCGGCAGCAGCATCGTCAGCGTGCAGGGCGGTGCCGCGTTTGAGTACACGTTGACCCCGGGTGAGCCGGTCACGCCTCCGCCAGCCGGCGACGGCGAGTCGCCCCGGGTGACCTGGACCTGCACCAGCAGCCCGTGCCCGTGGGGTCCGTCGGACAGCGGGTACGCCGCCGTCTGGCCGGCCGAGACTGACCCCAGCCGAGCCCGCTACGGCTACACCGCCTCGCACGACGTCTACGCGCCGGCCCCGCAGGTGGCGAATTGGAAGATCACCGTCACCTCGGGCAGCGCCACCGTGTTCTCAGGGCCGGTCGGGGACTCGCACGCGTCGCTGGCCAACCTGTCGGCCGGCCAGAGCTACACCGTGCCGACGACGCTGAGTGGTAGCAGCATCGTCAGCGTGCAGAGCGGTTCGCCGTTCGCGTACGCCTTCGTGCCCGGCCCGGAGGTCCCGCCGACGCCGCCCGCTTGCACCGACCCCACCACCTGCGACCCGGTCTCCTGGGTCAACGCCCGCTGGCGCTACGCCGGCACCGGCGAGAACCCCGGTGACTGGTACGGCGGCGTGATCACCTGGCCGGTCGGCACGGCCTACCAGGGCAACGGCCGCTCCGGCGACAACGCGCGCAACGTCTACTCGGACTCGGGCGTTCCGCTCTATCCGTACATGGGCGCCTGGGCCGACGGGTGCACCGTCCGCGTGGTCACCGGCCGGGTCCTGATCGTCGAGTGGGAGCGCGGTACGGACGAGTGGCGGGAGACCCGCGTGAACGCCGGCCAGGCGCACACCATCTCGCTCATCGGCTCCGAGGACGGCGCCATGATCGAGACGGACAACGACGTCGAGCCCTTCACGGTCTCGATCAGCAACTGCACCCCGCGGCCGCTCTCGGAGTCGAACAACCACCTCCCGGTGGCGAACGCCGGTGCGCCGCAGTCGGCCGTGGCCGGTACGACCGTGACCCTGAACGGGTCCGGCACCGACGCCGACGGCGACGCCCTCACCTACGCGTGGACCCAGACCGGTGGACCGGCGGTGACACTGTCCAGTACGACGGCGGCGCAGCCGACCTTCACCGCCCCGTCCGCGGCGTCCACGCTGACGTTCAGCCTGGTGGTGCGGGACGGCCAGGCCAACAGCGCGGCGGCGACCACCACGGTGACCATCACCCCCGTCAACCAGGTGCCGGTGGCGAACGCCGGTACGGCGCAGACGGTCAACACGGCTACCGCGGTGACGCTGGACGGCTCCGGCAGCCGCGACGCCGACAACGACCCGCTGACCTACACCTGGACCCAGACCGCCGGGCCCGCTGTGACGCTGTCCAGCTCGACGGTCCAGAAGCCGACCTTCACCGCCCCGGCCACACCGGCCACGCTGACCTTCAGCCTGGTCGTGCGGGACGGCAAGGTGGACAGCGCGGTGTCGACCACCACGGTGACCGTCACCGCTCCGAACCTGGCCCGCGGCAAGACCGCCACCCAGTCGAGCACCAGTGGTACCGCGGTGGCGGCCCGGGCAGTGGATGGCAACACCAACGGCGTGTTCGCGAACGGCTCGGTGACCCAGACCAACCTCTCCACCCAGCCGTGGTGGCAGGTCGACCTCGGTTCCGCGGCGGCCGTCTCCACGGTCACGGTGTGGAGCCGGACCGACGCGAACCGGATGGGCAGCGGCACGGTGTTCATCTCCTCGACCGACATGACCGGCCGGTCGATGTCCTCGCTGCAGGCCGACGCCTCGGTGAAGAAGATGTCGTTCTCGGCGTTCTCGTCCACCACCAACAGCCTGACCCTGAACGCGGGCAACGCCACCGGCCGGTACGTGCGGTTGCAGCTGTCGAGTATCTTCACCGTCCTGAACCTGGCCGAGCTACAGGTCGGCGGCACCACCGGCGCCGTGAACCTGTCCACCAGCCGGCCGGCCACGCAGTCGTCGACCGACGTCGGCACCGCCGCCCGGGCCGTGGACGGGAACACCAACGGCGTCTTCGCCGCCGGGTCGGTGAGCCGGACGGCGTCCAGCTCGCAGCCGTGGTGGCAGGTCGACCTGCTGACCAGTTCGCGCGTCAGCAACGTCACGGTGTACAACCGGACCGACGCCGCGACCGACAAGCTGAACAACGCGGTGGTGTTCCTCTCCACCGCCAGCATGTCGGGCCGGACCTACACCCAGCTGATGGCCGACTCCACGGTGACCAAGCTGAACCTCGGGCCGACGCCGGGGGCGGTCACCAGTCTGCCGACCAACACCGTGGCCCGCTACGTCAAGGTGCAGTCGCCGGCCACCAGCGCCGGTGTGATCAGCCTGGCCGAGGTCACGGTGACAGGCACCCAGCCCAGCTGACCCACGATCAGGGATCCGTCTCGGTGCCGACGTCGGAACATGTAAAGCCTCAGCCGAGGACGATCTGTCGCCCAAGAACCGAGGCCATACATTTGCGCGGGTAGGGCGGGCGGGACTCGAACCCGCGGCCCAGGGATTATGAGTCCCCTGCTCTAACCAGCTGAGCTACCGCCCCGTGTGCGGGTGATCGTATCTGGTGGGTGGGGGTGTGGTGCGAAACCAGGGGTGGGTCAGGGGTTTGACTGAGGGGTGGTTACCGCGGACCGGGCATGATGGAGGCAGGTCCGGACGAAGGGAACCCCGATGGGCTGGTTCATTTTCCTGGTGATCGTGGTGGGCGCGATCGCGGCGTACAAGTACCGCGTGCCGCTGCTCGCGAAGATCCTCGGTCAGCCTCAGCAACGTATCCAGCGAGCGATCGACCGGAAGAAGGGGAAGTAGACACCTCCTCCTGATGCATGACGAGACCCTGACCGCCGGATGCGGTCAGGGCCTCCTTGGTGAGCGGTTGGCTGGTCAGCCGATCAGGACTGCGACGACGGAGGCGGAGGCGGCGATCTCGCCGCTTCCGGCTGAGCCGGCGTCGTCGTTGTAGCCGAAGGCGAAGACCTCGACCGTGGTCGCCTTGTCGACGGTCACGACCTTGACCGTGGAGCCGGTCAGTTCGCGGTCCTTCGCGGGGGAGATCTCGGCGCCGAGGATCGTGCCGTAGTCGGTGCCGAACGCGGTCGAGTTCAGCAGCCAGGTGCCGGGCTCGAGCGTGAACTCGCCGACCTTGGTCTTGTTGGTCTTGAACGACCCACCGATCTTGTCGATCGTCACGGGCTTGAAGTCCACGGAGACCCCGGACTTGCCGTACAGGTCCGTGTTCTTGAGGAACGCTGCGCGGTCAGCCGGCACCAGCTTGCTGGCGGGAATGCTGTTGTCGACGACCTGCTTCGCGGCGACCGAGCGCGCGCAGAGCGGGTACGACAGGGTTTTGCAGTCCGGTCGTACGGCGCCGTTCGCCGCGACCGTGACACCGACCAGGACGCCGGACCCCCTTCCCCCTCCATCCCCGAGGCACCCTCGGGATTCTGCAGAGGAAAGTAGCCCAGTTGGCGGTCTAGGCCAATAGGTTGAGCGAAATAGATTCGTGGCGAATCAGTTCGGGAACTTCAGGCACCAGGCGGTCAGCGTGAGCTTGGCCGTCGTACCGAGGTCGGTGTCGACCGGCCAGATCGCCGGGCGGTCGCTGCGGTGGCGCGCGACGGCGAGATAGGTGCCGGAGGCCTTGTCTTCGGCAACTTCCACGGTGTTCGACCAGGAGACGGCGGCGAGGGCCGATTCTCCTTTGCGTAGGCGGATCTGGGTCGGGCCTGGGTCTCTTGCCATGTACGACGTGCCGTGGGTGATCGTCACGTTCGTCGTTCGTCGGCGGGCGTTGAGTACGGCAACGTCCGGGTAGCCGTTGACGGTGATCGGGGCGGTTCGGCAGTTCGTCAGCGTCAGTACGACGGCTCGATGTCCGAGCGCCGGTTCTACCGGGCCGACGGTGATCATCGCGCCCGATGCCGGACAGGTTGGTGGGGGAGGGGTGGGCGGCACGGTCGGAGTCGGCGTGGTCGCCCTGGGCGAGGTCGGGCCTCCGGCTGGTTCGGATCCGGCTGCTTCGGTTCCGCAGCCTGTCAGTAGTACGAGGGCGCCGATCAGCCCTGCCCACCCCCGGTACGTCATTTCACGAACTTACCCGGCCCGGGAAATGCAGAAGCCGGGCTCCTGTGGAGGCCCGGCTGATGTGTTGCTCCCGCGACTGGACTCGAACCAGTAACCTGCCGGTTAACAGCCGGCTGCTCTGCCAATTGAGCTACGCGGGATCGTGGTGGTGCTCAAGCCCTCGATCCCCGAGGACCTGAGTAGGTTAGCAGGCGGGCGGCGAACTACAAAAACGGGATTCGGGACGCTGCCGGGTCAGATTCCGAACTCGTCACGGACCTGTCGGAGGGCGGCCTCGGCCGCGTCCACGACGCCGGGCTGGGTGGGCTCCAATCCCTTGTCCAGAACGAAGTTCCAGGTGACGGCCGCGTCGGTGGCGGCCGGGTTGCGGCGGCCGACGATACGTACGCCGCGCTTGCCGGACAATGGGACGTGGCGCTGTACGACGATGCTCGCGTCGACGCGCTCGCGGAGGAGCTGGCCGAAGCGGCCCGGGTCCTCGACCTTGAGCTCGGTGGCGCGTAACGGGGTGCCGAAGTCGGTGGTCTCGTAGACGTGCAGGACCGAGGTCTCGGAGTCCCAGTTCGCGCGCTCGATCTTCTCCCAGCCCACGCGGCGGTCGGCGTCCGCGGTGTCCGACGGCAGGTAGACGGCGGCGCGGGTGCCGGCGACCCAGCGGCCGTTGGTCAGCTCGACGGCGGCCAGGACGTCTTCCTTGCTCCCGGTCGCCTCACGAGCAGCGGCCGACACAGCCGCCCCCAGCTCACGAGGCCAAGCAGTACGCAGCAGTCTCACCTCCCCATCATCCCAGCCACCCCAAGAACCCGATCAGCGCACCCCGGAGCGTGCTGGTGGTCAGGCGACGTAGTCGCGGAGGTGGGGTAGGGCTCGGCGCCGGAGTTGGCGTAGGGCTTCTCGTTCCAGGGCGCGGACCTTTGCGGTGTTCAGGTTCAGTTGGGTCGCGATCTCCTCGGCTGTTGACGGGATGTGGCCGTGCAACCCGTAGCGGCGGTGGAGCACGGTCTGATGCAGGTCGTCCAGGAACTGGAGGTGGTAGGCGAGGTCCCGGCGCAGCGCGGCGCGCAGGACGATCGGGTCGTCGTCGATCACCGGGTCGGTGTCGTCGACGTCGAGCGTTTCGGGCTGCATCCGCCACGCCTGCGCCCGCTCGATCCGCGCGATGCTCAGCCCGGTCGCCCGCGCGAGCTCCGGCGTACCGGGTTCACGTCCCAGCTCCTGGGTGAGGTCGTGGCGCGCCGACGCCACCCGGGACGCGTCGGCGTACGCCTGGGCCGGCATCCGGACCAGGCGGGAACGATCCGAGATCGCGCGCCCGATCGACTGCCGGATCCACCAGATCGCGTACGTCGAGAACCGGTGCCCGAGCCGGTGGTCGAACCGCTCGACCGCCCGCATCAGCCCGATGTTTCCCTCCTGGATCAGGTCGAGCAGCGAGATGCCCTTCCCGCCGTACCGCCGGGCGAGGGACACGACCAGCCGCAGGTTGCCCTCGATCATCCGCTGCCACGAGTGCCGCCCGAGTACCACGATCTTCTGCAGATCGACTGTGTCGTGGAGCTCCGGATCGCCGTTCAGCCGCTCCGCCGCCAGCAGGCCGGCCTCGATCCAGTACGAGTGCTCGTTCACCTCCTCCAAGGTCAGTAGTTCGTGTTGTCCGATGTCGCGCAGGTACGCCACCAGTGCGGTGATGTCCGCCGGTTCACAGTCGAGATCTCCCATTCCGGCCCCTTCGCCGCCAATCTCCCTTGCCAAAGAGAGTGCCGCGATTCGACCCGCCCCGGACCGGTGACTTCGAGTATGTGGATAACTACAGGAAGTCAGATTCAGCCGGGGTGCGACGGTGCGAGCTCGGCGTACCGGTCGGACCAGTCGGGGATCTCGGTGCCGTCGAGCCAGGCCTCGAGCCGGTCGAAGAACGCGTGTGTGCCGGGGATGAAGCCGCGGGCGTTCTGCTCGGACAGGCCGGTGCGCCCGTCGATCACGGTCTCGCCGAACCAGGCCTTGCGCTCGAGCGGATCGGTGAGCGCGGCCCAGACCCGCTCGACCGGGTACGGAAGGTGGCGCCGGAAGGTCATGGTGGTGCGATCGCCGTCGATGGCGAGCTCACCTAAGCGGCTACTCATGCGGATGCTCCTCAGGATTGTCGGCCAGATGCTGTTCGAGGGCGTCGAGGTGCCGCGGCCAGTACTTCCGGTACCGGCTGATCCAGTTCTCGATCTCGAGCAGCCGGTCGGCGCGCAGCACGTAGATCCGCTTCTGGCCCTCCGGCCGTACGTCGACCAGCCCGACCTCGCGCAGGATCCGCAGGTGCCGCGACACCGCGGGCTGGGTCAGCCGGTGCAGATGCTCGACCAGCTCACCGGCCGGCCGTTCCCGCTCCGCGAGCAGGTCGAGTACTGCCCGGCGGCTCGGTTCCGCGATCGCCTCGAACACGTCCATGCCGAGAAGTATTACAACAAGCGTATATAGAGCTCAAGTGATATATCTCAGGCGTACGCGCGGAGGCCGCTGAGCAGGCCCTGGTGGAACGGGTTGGCGTCGACCGTGTCGAACCAGGCCGTGCCGGTGGTCAGCGGCTCCAACGGCGGGATGGTGACGGGGTCGGGCGAGGGGGTAGGAGGTCCGCCGCGGAGGATCTCGTCGTCGACCTCGGGTGCGGGCATGTCGGGCAGCAGCACGAAGGAGTCGTCGAGACCGGCAGCACCGTCGGCGATCAGTGCGGCGAAGGTGGCGGCTGCGCGGGCGGACGCCCCGGCCGGATCGCTGCGGATCTTCTCCAGGTCCGCGACGACGGTCTTCCAGGTAACGGCCGGGTCGCCGTAGTCGATCGCGCGCGTCAGCCGGCCGACCTTGATCGGCGTCGCCGCCGGGGCGAGCGGTGTCATGAGTGACCGGAGGCCGTAACGGGCCCGGCCGCCGACGACGACCAGCCGGATGTCGGACTCGGTCGCCTCGATCACACTGCGATACGTGCCCGCGGCAGAGCGCCGTACGACGACCAGGTCCGCGAGTGCACCGGGTTCGAGCCGGCCGACCGGACGCGGCCAGACCCCGGACAACGCCTCACCGGGATTCGACGTCACCATCCGGACCAGTTCTTCGTCGGTGAAGACCGATTGCGTCTTGTTCCACAGATCGGCGACCTTCAACTCCCACAGGACATTTCGCGTCCCCGACGGACCCCAGTCGGAACCCAGGCACAACCGCACCCCGGCCGCGTGCGCGGCTTTCACATCCGCCGTCGCGCCGTACAGCCAAAGGTTCGAGAACGGCGACCAGACCAGGCTCGAATTCCCCGCCTTCAGCGCCGCGAAATCATCCGCATTCAGCGCCGCGCCGTGAATCGCGACCAGTTGCGGTTTCACCACACCGGCATCGGCCAGCAACCGGAACTCCGAGCGCAGTTTCGGATCCGATCCCTCCGCCGAATGCGCGATGAATCCACGCCCGGCCTGCACGGCGGCGGCGTACGGCGCGAGCGCGGCGGCGTTGTCGGCGACCAGCGTGCTGACCCGGATGAAATCGTCGTGGGTCCCGAGTTTCTCCGAGTCGACGTTCCGGATCAGGTCGTTGTCGGGCGGTACGGCGCCGCGCGGGTTCCCCTGGATCGACGTCGTACCGCCGACGATCGCGCGGGTTTCGACGTACCGGAGCAGCGCCCGCCCCGCGGTGGCGCCGAGCAGGCGGGCCGGTTGGCTGATCTGGCTGCTGTACGTCGGCGCGCGGCCCCACTGGTTGTGCGAGGTCCACGGAACGGCGCGCGAAGGCTCCGTCCACAACGGCAGGCTGTTGTACATCAAATGGTTGTGCAGATCGATCAGACCCGGGCAGATCAACCCGCCCACGGCGATCCGCGGCGCATTCGCGAATCCCGCCGGGACCGGATCCAACGGCGTGACCGCCGCAATCAGCCCGTCGTCGTCGACGTACACCGCGCCGCCGGGCAGAACGTCCCCGCCCGGTCGCATCGTCATTACGGTTCCACGCAGTACAAACATGGCCCACCCTCCCGTAGAATCCCCGTTGCCGCCCCGCTCAAGAGCGTATCGCCGAGGGGGAGGTAGTTCGATGGGTGATTTCGATCCCGGTCCGCCGGTCACCGTGGCGCGGCACTTCGCGAAAGTTCCGAGTTACGCGGACTTCCGGGAATTGTTCTGGCACGACTGGGGCCCGGTGTTCTACCGGGGGCGGCTCAATCGCAAGGCCCGGCTGCTCGCCATCGCGTCCGATCCTGGCCCGACCGAACGCGTCGCGGGCCGCACCTTGGTCGGCGACGCCGGTCAGCGCGTGCAGGGTTTCCTGGCCAAGCTCGGTCTGACCCGCAGCTACGCACTGGTCAACGCCTACGCCTACGCGCTCCGGCCGTCTCGCGCACAGCAAGCGGCACCGCTGCTCGCCCGGGCGGACCAGCTCGCGTGGCGCAACACCCTGCTCGACCTGATCACCGGCCCCGATCTCCAGGTGATCGTCGCGTTCGGCGCCCAAGCCCGCAAGGCTGTTCAGCTGTGGACCGACCGGCCCGACGTGCCGTTGTTCGAGGTGCCGCATCCGTCGAGCCGTAGCCCTAAGGTGCTGGTCGACAGTTGGCGCAATGCGATCGTCGAATTGCGTGCGATCGTGACGCCGGATCCGGACGGCGACGTCACGGTTCCGAACTACGGCGTGAAGTTCGCGGAGTCCGACTACGCACCGATCCCGCCGCGGGACCTGCCGTTCGGCGTACCGCCGTGGCTGGGGGACGACGCGTGGGGACGCAAGGACAAACCGCGGCACAACAACAGCGTCGAACGTCCCGGCACCGACCTCTTGAACACTCTCGTCTGGCGGGCGCCGAAGCTCGGCTGAAATGGTCCGTGGCGGGCGCTACCTTGGTCGGATGCGAGTCGCTACGTGGAATGTGAACTCGGTCAAGCAGCGGATGCCGCGGCTGCTGGACTGGCTGGACGAGCGGCAGCCGGACGTCGTGTGCCTGCAGGAGACGAAGCTCGCGGACGACGCCTTCACCAAGCTGCTCGGTGACGAGCTGACCGGCCGCGGCTACGAGATCGGTCTGTACGGCGAACCGCAGTGGAACGGCGTCGCCCTGCTGTCCAAGGTCGGACTCGACGACGTGGTGACCGGTGTCGCCGGCGCGCCCGGGTTCCCGAATCCCGAGGCCCGCGCGGTGGCGGCGACCTGTGGCGGCGTCCGGATCCACTCGCTGTACGTGCCGAACGGCCGCGTCCCCGACTCGGACCATTACCACTACAAACTCGCCTGGCTCGCCGCACTCACGGAAGTCGTGGCCGGTGGACCGGCCGATCAGATCGTCTGTGGTGACATGAACATCGCCCCGACGGACGCGGACGTCTTCGACCCGGTGGCGTACGTCGGCGAGACGCACGTGACCCCACCTGAGCGGCAGGCGCTCGCGGAGCTGATGGCCGCGAAGGACCTGCACGACGTCGTTCGCGACCGCTGGCCGGACAATCGCATCTTCAGCTACTGGGACTACCGCGCCGGCATGTTCCACCAGGACCTCGGGATGCGGATCGACCTGATGCTGGCCACCGTTCCGGTCGCCGAGCGGGTCAAGGCCGCGTGGATCGACCGCAAGGCCCGCAAGGGCACCGGTCCGAGCGACCACGCACCGGTGATCCTCGACCTCGACACCGCGCCGGACGGCGATATCGGTCCGGTCGTGCCACCGCCGTCCGCGCCGCGGACCGGCCGCAAGAAGACCACCAAGCTTCCGCAGAGCCGCTGACATGCGCCGCCTCGCTGCGGTCGCGATCCTGGTGCTCGCGACCCTCACCGCCTGCAGCGACGACACAGCCGACAAGCCCCAGCCGCTCGACGACTGGACCCAGGTCGACGTCAGCCCTGCCGAGCCGGTCACCCTGACCGCCCACGACAGCCAGCTGCTGGTAGGCCTGCGACACCGTGGCGCCAAGGTCGTCCCGGAGCTGATGTCCTACGACAGCACGGGCAAGCGCACGCCGATCACGGTCAAGCCCAACCCGGCCAGCCCGTATGCCTTCGAGGCGATCTGGTACTCGATCGCGTACGACGGCCAGCAACTCCTTGCGCTCGGTGGAGCCTCGGGCGGCGCGCACTCCAACACGCGCTGGACGGTCTGGACCGGCACGCCGCAGACCGGACTCGTCGAGCAGCCGCAGAACTTCTGGACCTTCGGCGGCCAGACCGCCGGCGACCTGTTCAGCGCGGTCCGTACGCCGAGCGGCGGCGCCCTCCTCGGCACCTGGGGCGGCGTCCAGACCGGCAACGACGCAATGGTCTGGCTGCCGCAGAGGGACGGCAAATGGGTGCGGCAGGACCCGACGAAGACAGCACTGCAAAGTACGCCGTCCCTCCTGGTCGGGCCCGGCTTCGGTACGACGCTCGGCGACAGCATCGTCCTCGTCGGTTCGCAGGTCCGGCTCGCGCCCAACACCGTCGCGCAGGAGGCCGCGGTCTGGCGATCGACCAAGTTCAATCAGGGCTGGACCCGGATCGTGCTGCCCGATCCCGGCAGCCGGAGCCAGGCCAACACCGCGACCTGCGCGAAGGACTGCGTGATCTCCGGGTACGTCGACGGTCAGCTCGCGATCTGGCAGCTCGACGCCTCAGGGACGGCGAAGCGGCTGCAGGGCGTGCCGTCGGTCCCGGTGGGGGACAAGGACAAGCTGCCACCGCCCATTCTCGACGGCGGCAAAGTCGTCCAGGTTGTTGCTCAGGACAACAAGGTGAAGGTCCTCACCGGCCGGGACGGCCAGTGGACCGTCCAGGACGCGCTAGGACCGGAGGGCAAGGTGACCGACGCTGTGCTGATGCCGGATCACAAGCTCTACCTGATCGCCGGCACTTCGCTCTGGTACACCACACTCAGCTGAGCAGACCTTTCACGTACGCCGCCTGGCCCGAGTGCTGCGCGCAGTCGTCGATGACGCTGACCAGCCGCACGCCGAGCGTGACCGGCGGGTTCCAGCGGCGGTCGACGATCCGGTCGAGGGCCTCGTCGGTCACGGTGCGCAGGAACTCCGCGGTCCGTGCGTGGACGGCGTCGTAGTACCCGAGCAGTTGATCCGCCGAGAGCTTCACGAGCCCGACCTGGTCGGATGTGTGCGCATATCCGGTGTCGGCCGCGTCGAGCGGCAGCCCGAGCCGCCCGAACCACCCGTCGGCGGTGTAGACCTGCTCGTACCCACCGGCGTCCGCCAGGTGATCGTCCTGGACCCGGGTCAGGTGCCAGACCAGCCAGGCGATCGAGTTCGCGGTGTCACCCGGCCGGGTGGCGAGCGTCTTGTCGTCGAGCCCGGTGACGACGTCGTGCAGCACCTCCTGCACCCGGCTGTGCGCGTCGAGGAGCAGTTCACTTGTCTTCATACCCGCCACCGTAGTCTTCGCTTCAGACAGTTCGAGGAGAGGGAGCATCCCCGTGGAATATCGCACTCTCGGCGCGAGCGGCGCCGTCGTATCGACGTACGCGCTCGGCACGATGACGTTCGGGAACGAGACCGACGAGGCCGGGTCGCACGCGCAGCTCGACCGGTACGTCGAGGCGGGCGGCAACTTCGTCGACACCGCGGACGTGTACACGGCCGGCGTGTCCGAGGAGATCGTCGGGCGCTGGCTGGCGAAGACGAGCTCCGACGTCGTCCTCGCGACGAAGGGCCGGTTTCCGACCGGTGACGGGCCGAATGACGTCGGTACGTCGCGCCGCCACCTCCGTAAGGCGCTGGAGGCGTCGCTGCAGAGGCTCGGCGTGGATCACATCGACCTGTACCAGTTGCACGCCTGGGATCCGGTCACGCCGCTCGAGGAGACGCTCAGTTTCCTCGAGGACGCCGTACGCGCCGGCAAGATCTCGTACGCCGGTCTGTCGAACTTCACCGGATGGCAGCTGCAGAAGGCGTGTGACCTGATCGCGTACCGCGGGTGGTCGCCGCTGGTCACGCTGCAGCCGCAGTACAACCTGCTGGTCCGCGAGATCGAGTGGGAGATCGTCCCGGCCGCGCAGGAGAACGGGCTGGGCCTGCTGCCGTGGTCGCCGCTCGGTGGCGGCTGGCTGACTGGGAAGTACTCGTTCGACGAGGAGCCGGCCGGTGCGACGCGGCTCGGTGAGAACCCGGACCGCGGCGTCGAGTCGTGGTACCGCCGCAGCCGCAACCAGCGCGTCCGCGACGTGGTCGACGCGGTTCGGGAGATCGCTGAGGCGCGTGGGATCTCGATGGCGCAGGTCGCGCTCGCGTGGCTGGTCGACCGGCCCGCGCTCACGTCGGTGATCCTCGGTGCTCGCACGCTGGAGCAGCTCGACGACAACCTCGCCGCCGCGGATCTGCACCTCACTCCTGAGGAGACGGCGAAACTCGACGAGGCCAGCGACCCGGGCGCAGCGGACTACCCGTACGGCGGACCGGGCGTGGCCCAGCGCGGCCGCCCGGTCAGCGGAGGACGTGCCTGATCCGATGACCGATCGTGGTCCGATCGCGGACGTGGTGGCTCGGATGCGGCAGCGGGTCGACGAGCTGCCGCCGGAGCTCGCGCACCGGCGGTTCTTCCTGGAGACGTATCTGCGGACGACCAAGGCCGTGGGACAGGCGATCGACGACGCGCGGTTCGAGGATCCGGCGTGGGTCGAGGTCTGGGACGTGCGGTTCGCGGAGCTCTACCTGCAGGCCCACGACGGTACGTCGGTGGCGCGTCCGTGGCGGTTGGCGTTCGAGGCACCGGCGAAGCTGCCGGCGTTGGCGCATGTGCTGCTCGGCATCAACGCGCACGTGAACTACGACCTGCCGCAGGCGCTGCTCGCGGTGATCAGCGACGACGACTTCCTGGATCCGCAGCTGATGGACCGACGCCGGCGCGATCACGAACGGATCGACGGTGTCCTTGCCGAACGCGTCGCCGCCGAGGACGGAGAGCTCGCCGCGACCGGTGCACGCAGCCTGGTCGATCGCGTCCTCACGCCCCTCAACCGGCTGGCGTCGCGGCGCTTCCTGCGCGAGTCCCGGCAGAAGGTCTGGCACAACACGACCGAGCTCCAGCAAGCCCGCGTACAAGGCACCTACGAGAAACGCCTGGCCGAGCTGGAGGTGCTGAGCGCCGCCAAGGTGGCTGACCTGCTCAGACCAGGACAGGTCTTGCTGCGACTGGCGGTGACCGGCTTCGGCGTCACACTGCCACCGCCGGACTAGCTAGGGAGTACGCCGGACCAGAGCACGCCCAACGCCAGGCAAGCCAGCGTGACCAGCCCGAACACACCGACCCACATCAACGCCGGTACGCCGGTGAGGCGCCGGAGCTGATCCGCATCGGAGCTACGCCCCTGACCGCGCCGCCGCGAGTGCTGCAACTCCAGCACGGCACGTGGTGCGGCCAGCAGCAGGAACCACGTGAGCAGGTGCGCGAAGGTGGACTGCACCGAGGGAGAGCCCCACCACGTCACGCCGAACACCACGGCGCCGAACACCAGCACCGACCACAGACCGAACAGGTTGCGGATCTGGAGAAGCAGGATCACGAGCGCCACCAGGAGTCCCCACAGCAGCGCAACGGCGTACCCGCGGCTGAGAACGAACGCGGCGGCGAGGCCGAACAGGGCGGGACCGGGATAGCCGGCCAGCAGTACGGCGATCATCCCGCCGCCGGTGGGCTTGCCGCGCGACACCGTGACGCCGGACGTGTCCGAGTGCAGCCTGATCCCGGACAGCTTGCGGCCGACCAGCGCGGCGATCAGTCCGTGCGCGCCTTCGTGCGCGATCGTCACGACCTGCCGCGTGTGCCTCCAGATCGGGCGCCAGGCGATCAGCAGCAGCGCGGCGACGCCCGTACCGATGACCAGTTGGAGCGACGGCTCCGGCTGAACCGACGTGATGTTGTCCCAGAACTCCTTCACCCGCCCATCCTTACAGGCGGGTGGTCGACTACCGTCAACTACGTCGGAAAGGGGATGTGGACGGTGACCCGTTCGCGGAGTTGTTCGCTGATCAGCCACAGTTCGCCGGTCGCGGGCCAGTACGACAGGTTCTCGGTGTTCTTCGGCGCTTTGGTCCAGACCGTTGTCGACGTACCGCCGACGCCCCGGTGCAGGCAACTCGGGTAGTCGATCCCGTCTCCGATGTTCCCGGCGTACTCCGGACAAACGCCGGCGATCACGAAGCTGTTGCCGTACGACGTCGCGCCCTGCATCCCCCACACGGGCGAGTCGAACGCCTCGACCGCGTGCACGACCCCGTCGGCCCCGGCGCGGAGCAGCCCGGTCGACTCGTCGAGCGGCCAGCGGACGATCCGCCCGCCGCCGCGCGTCGTGTGCTCCACCGCCACGAACGATCCCGTCCCGGCGTGGTCGATCCCGAGCGAGGCGAAGCACGGCTTGGTCCCGGTCGTGTTCGCACAGCCGCCGCCGGCGTACCAGTAGGCGCCGATCTGCGGCAGAGCGAATGCGTGCCACAACGCGTGATACTTGCCGTCGGCGCCTAGTCCGACTTCGCCGGTGCTGGTGTCCGTACTCCAGATGTGCCGCAGGTCGAAGACCCGTAGGACCGAACCGCCGGTCGCCACCACGAGCATGTTCCCCGACCAGAACAGGCCGTGCCCGTGCCCGGCGACGGCCTGGAAGTCGCCGTCCGCCGTGGGCTCGACCAGCAACACATGCCGGTATTTCAACGTCGCCAGGTCCAGGAACGACACGCGGATCGCCGTGTCGTTGCTGTTGTGCCAGCTCGCGACGACGACCCGGCGCGCACCGCCGGCCGGCTGCGCGTCGCCGGACCCGCTGACGCCCTGCGGGATCCAGACGTTCTCGTCGTCGTCCTCGCCGTCCTGCCAGCAGAACCCCTGTGGATTCAGCGCGGTCGCCAGGTACGTCTCATGGCACAGCGGCCGGCCCGTCCGATTGGATGCGGCGAGTACGGCGGTCACGTCAACAGGTGGGAGCTTCGTTTCCAGTTGCGCGACGCGAGCGCCGTACGTCGCGAACGTGTCACCGGACACGAGCTGGAACCCGCTCGCGTCGATGCGTGGGAAGGCTGCCGCCGCCTGCGCGGGCGCCGGGACGAGCACGCCGATCAGGAGGGCGGCCGTCAAGAACAAACGGCTGATCCGCATGCCTTCGATAATGATTGACAAGCGGCTGTGATGTCCTGGTGGAACGGCGTGGCGGGCCGTTGACATCGCCTGGTGAGCGGACCACGGTGGAGGGATCGCGGCCCGGGGAGGGGCTGCTGCTATTGGGGGAACGATGTCTCAACCACGCACGATCAAACGCCCAGCCAAGAAGACCGCCGCCAAGAAAACTGCCGCCAAGAAGACCACAGCCAAGAAGACAGCAACCAGAAAGTCCGCAGCGAAGAAGACAGCTGCGAAGCAGACAGCAGCGAAGCGGACGGCGGCCAGTACGACGGCCGCGCGTCGGACCGCGGTGCGGGAGACGGTCGGTACGGATGCGGCGGCCGCTGTCCCGTTGGCGGAGTTCCTCGACGCGGCCGGCACGCTGACGCTCGACCAGCGGAAACTCCTGGTGGATCAGGCGCTGCTGCTGCTCGGCGAGAACTACGTGCACCTGCCGCTGAAGGTCGCGATGCACGCCGTCAACCCGTTGCAGCGGCTGCGCGTGATGCGCGCGCGGATGGAGCGTCTGACGGCGGACACGATGGAGGACGAGTGGCTGTTCCATCGCGAGATGTCGAGCATCTTCCACTCGGTTCGCGACCTGCACACCAACTACCTGCTGCCGGTGCCGTTCGCCGGAAAGATCGCGTTCCTGCCGTTCATGATCGAGAAGTGCTACGACGAAGACGGTCAGGAGCACTACCTGGTCACCCGCACCATCACGGGCTACCAGGCGCCGCAGTTCGGTCCCGGCGCCGAGGTGACGCACTGGAACGGTACGCCGATCGCTCGCGCGGTCGCTCTCAACGGCGCCGTCTTCGCGGGGAGCAACGACGCCGCCAACCTGGCCCGCGGCCTGGAGTCGCTGACCCTGCGCCCGCTGGTCATCCAGTCCCCGCCCGACGAGGACTGGGTGACGCTGTCGTACGTCGGTCTCGACGGCTCGGACCAGGAACTGCGCGAGCAGTGGAAGGTCACGACGAACCTGCCGCCGATGACCGACCTCGACGCGATCAGCGAGGCCTCCGCGGTGATGGGTCTCGACCTCGACTCGGATGAGAAGTCGCGCGCGAAGAAGGCGCTGTACGTCCGCGACGTCGTCGAACTGGAACGTGGGCAGAGCTCGGCCGAGCTGGCTGCCCCGGCCGCGGTGACCGGCGCGGATCTGCCGACCACGATGCCCGGGGTGTTCCGGGCCCGTGAGGTCGTGACGTCGTCCGGGACGTTCGGGCACCTGCGGATCTTCACGTTCAGCGTGCCGGACCCGGTCGCGTTCCGGGACGAGTTCGTCCGGCTGGCCGCGATCCTGCCGCAGAACGGCCTGATCGTGGACGTCCGGGACAACGGCGGCGGGCACATCTACGCGAGCGAGTTCACCCTGCAGACGATGACGCCGCGGCGGGTCGCGCCGGAGCCGGTGCAGTTCATCAGTTCGCCGCTCAACCTGCGGATCTGCCGCCGGCACCGGGAGAACCCGGCCGGGATCGATCTCGGTCCGTGGTTCGACTCGCTGGACCTGGCGATCGAGACCGGGGCGCAGTACTCGGCGGCGAAACCGATCACGCCCGAGGACGGCGCGAACGACGTCGGCCAGACGTACCAGGGACCGGTCGTGCTGATCACCGACGCGCGGGTCTACTCGGCGACGGACATCTTCGCGGCAGGGTTCGCCGATCACGAGATCGGCACCATCCTGGGCGTCGACGACAACACCGGCGCGGGCGGCGCGAACGTCTGGACGCACGGTCTGCTCGCAGCGCTGCTGAACGAACCGCCGCCACCCGACGAGACGTCGCCGTACATCGCGCTGCCGAACGGCGCGAACCTGCGGGTCTCGATCCGGCGCACCCTGCGGGTCGGCAAGCTCGCCGGTACACCGGTGGAGGACCTCGGCGTCAAGCCGCACGAGACCCATCGGATGACCAAGGCCGACCTGCTCGAGGGCAATGTCGACCTGCTGAACCGGGCCGGCGAGTTGCTCGCCGCACTCCCGGTCCGGCGACTCGACCTGAAGACCTCGTTGAGCGGCACGACGCTGACCGTCGCGATAGATGCCCAGGGCATCAACCGCGTCGACCTCTACGTGGAAGGCCGCCCGATCAGCTCCGAGGACTACACCACCCCGCTGAGCATCGACATCCTCGAGGTGACCCCCGGACAGCTGCTGCGCGCGGACGGCTACGACGCGGGAGAGCTCGTCGCATCCAAACGGCAGGTCGTCTAGGCGGACGTCCACCACTCACCAACCTCGCACGAACCGTGTCCCGGGCGCCTGGACGAGCGTGAAGCGCGCCGCGTCGGGCAGGTTGGTGAGTGGTGCAGGTCCGGCTAAGTTCAACGCATGCAGACTCTCCACCTGACCGCCGTCGAAGAGGCGATGCTAGGCGGTCAGGAGGGGGACGGTGTGGCGCTCGCGATGCGGGTGATCGTCGGGCAGGCGCGGATCTCGGACGCGCCGCGCCTGGTCGAGATCACGTCGGCGCACGTCGACTCGTGCCTGTACCACGGTCAGGTCAGCCTGGATTTCGCGCACCGCCTCGTCGATCTCGGCGCCCGGGTGCGCGTGCCGACGACGCTGAACGTGGGATCCACGGACCTCATCCATCCGGGCCTCGTCCGGGATCACGAGCTCGCGGCGGCGGGACGGGAGCTGATGGCGGCGTACGTCGACCTCGGCTGTACGCCGACGTTCACGTGCGCGCCGTACCAGCTCCCGAACCGCCCCGCGTTCGGTGAGCACGTCGCGTGGGCGGAGTCGAACGCGATCGTGTTCGCGAACTCGGTCCTCGGTGCGCGCACGGATCGGTACGGCGACTTCCTCGACGTCTGCGCGGCGATCACCGGACGAGCGCCGTACGCCGGACTGCAGACTCCCGAGGCGCGGCGGGGGACCGTGGTGTTCGACTGCCGTGCGCTCGGCGAGTTCTCGGACCTGACGTACTCGTTGCTCGGTCACCACATCGGATCGGTCGTCGGAGCCGAGATCCCTGTACTGCTGGGGATTCCGGCCGACGCGAGCGAGGACGACCTGAAGGCCCTTGGCGCAGCGGCTGCTTCTGCTGGAGGAGTCGCGTTGTTCCACGCCGTCGGGGTCACGCCAGAGGCGCCCATGACGGTCGAAGGCCTTCCGGTGCGAGTGGTTGACCTCGAGACACTGCACCGCGTGCGGCGCGAATTGTCGACGGTTGCGTCGGAGCTGGACGCGATCAGCATCGGTACGCCGCACGCGTCGTACGCCGAATGCGTCCGGCTGTCCGAGCTGGTGGTGGGGCCGGCCTTGAAGTTGCCGTTCTACTTGTCGACCGCTCGCGCGACCCGAGAGCGCTTGGCCGAGAGCGGCGTACTGCAGGTGCTGGAGGCGGCTGGGGTAACGGTCGTCGTCGACACCTGCACGTACATCACAGCCATCCTGTCGCCCACCTGGAAGCACGTGATGACGAACTCGGGCAAGTGGGCGCACTACGCACCCGGAAACGTCAACGTCTCCGCGGTCCTCGGCTCGCTCGCCGAATGCGTCGCGTCCGCCCGTGCCGGCCACCTGGTCCTCGACGCATGATCATCCACGGCCGAACCCTCCACCCCGGCACCGCAACCGGTACGCCGATCCGCCTCACCGCGCCGCTGTCGTTCTGGGGCGGAACCGACAACGAGGGCCGCATCGTCGACGCGCATCACCCACAGTGCGGCGCCGTCCTCACCGGCCGCGTCGTCCTGATGGAGTCCGGCCGCGGCTCGAGCTCCGCGTCCAGCGTGCTCGCCGAACAGATCCGTGCTCGCACCGCGCCCGCCGCCATCATCCTGTCCCGCCCCGACCCGATCATCCCGCTCGGCGCCCTCATCGCCGCCGAGCTGTACGACCTCAACCTCCCGGTCGTCGTCGTGCCGTACGACGCCGTCCCCGCCGACGCCGTGCTACAGGTCTCGGCCGGCCCGGACCGAGCGACGATTGCGTGGTGACATCAGTACGGCGGTTGCCGCGAACAGGACCGCGCACGCGGTGAGCGCGAGCGGAAGCGTGGTGAGTCGAGCGATCGCGGAGATCGTGACGCCGCAGACGATCTCGCCCAGGTACTCAAGCTGTGCGAGGAACGAATGTGTCGTCGCGCGGATGTCGGCGGTCGTCCGGGCGTTGACCCAGATCGTGCTGATCACGCGAGTGAGCGGCGTGACGATGCCGTTCAGCAGTACGACGGCGACCGCACCGGTGACCGGATCGCGCGCGAACGCGAGCATCAGCATCGCGAGCACTCCGGCCAGGGCGGCCAACGCGTAGTCGGTCGCGGCGTGTGCGCCGTTGATCCGTTGCGTGACGAGCCGGAGGACGACGGCGCCGACGACCAGACCCGCGACGCCGAGGGCGGTGAACCAGACGATCGGGTCCGGCGCACTGGGCAGGCCCAGGTCGAGAAGTTGCTTCTGGGTAAGGCGTCCGGCGGCATCCGAGGCGCCGTTCACGAGGAAGGTCGCGGCGAAGATCAGCAGGATGGCGCGGCTGCGCCGTACCAGCGTGACGCCGCGACGGAACGTGGTCCAGGACGCCGACCAGCGGGCGGTCCGGGTCGGGACGAAGTTGTGCTCGGTGATCCGGAGTGCGACGTACAGCCCGAGGGCCGCCATCGCGGCGCCGGCGATCACGATCGTCAGGTCCCGCCGGGTTGCCCAGGCGAGGAGTCCGAGGAGGACGAGACCGGTCGCCGCGCCGGTCAGTTGCGCGCGGGCCGCGCGCGTGAGCACCAGGTTGATGCGACCGGGTTCGTTCAGTTCGTCGGTGATCAGCGCGACGTCGGATCCGCTCGCGAAGGTCCACGAGATACCCCACAGCACCTGCGTGGCGAGGAGCGCGGGGAACGAGGTGAACAGCCCGGTCGCGAGCATCGCCGTACCCATCAGGACCTGGGAGACGACCAGCGACCACTTGCGGCTGATCGTGTCGGCGATGACGCCGGCAGGCACTTCGAAGACCAGCGCGAACGCGCTCTGCACCGACCCGATCAGGACGAGTTCGGCGGGGGAGAGTCCGGCGTCGACGACCAGATAGACGCTGGTGACCAGCCACCACCCGTTGTGCAGGACCGCCCGGAGCCACGTCCAGCGGAGGAAGACCGTCACCATGCGAGCACTCTCCCGAGGCCCGCACCGCGCGTCGACCGATTTAGGTCCTGTCTGGTGGTCCATCGCCTACTGCGGGGCACTCGGCACGGCATCTCGCCGCACGGGTGCAAAGGCCACGATGCTCCGCATCGAGACCTTCGCCCCCGCGCGCCGAGCTACCGCACCGAGCACCTCCTCGCTACGGCGCTGGACCACCAGACAGGACCTAGCCGAGGCCTTCACCTTCGCCGGATGTGAGTTGCTTCATATTGTTCGCAACTATCAGCAGCTTGCGATAATTTGAAAGAGTGCCCAGGATCACAGTGGAAAACGAATGACCGTTCTTGATCTGTGGAAGGCCCGAGGCGCAGGGTGGAATTTCAGAGAACGAGCGTTCGGTTTGATGTGGGGGTCGGCATGGCGCAGATGACTCTGGAGCGGATAGGGCAACCGAGCCTGCCGGAGCTGGGGCGGCAGCGCGGCGGGATCTGGCGGATCGTCAAGGAGGTCGCCCTGCTCGCCGCCCTGTTCGGGGTCTACAACCTCGGCCGCTTCCTGTCCGCCGAGCACGCCGGCTCGGCGTTCCGGCACGCGGACGAGCTGATCCGCTGGGAGGCCTGGCTCGGGCTGCCGAGCGAGGCGACGATCCAGCACCACGCGCTGAAGATCGACGGCCTCGCCCAGCTCGCCAACGTGTTCTACGCGGGCGTGCACTTCCCGCTGACCGCGATCGTGCTGCTCTGGCTGCTGATCCGCCGCCCGGCCGAGTACGCGAAGGCGCGCTGGGCGCTCGCGTCCCTGACCGGGCTGGCGTTGATCGGGCACATGTTCTTCCCGCTCGCCCCGCCCCGGATGATGCCGGGCTGGGTGGACACGGGGGTGCTGCTCGGTCAGTCGGTCTACGGACCGAGCACGCACTCCGGGGTCGCGAACCAGTTCGCCGCGATGCCGAGTCTGCACGTCGGCTGGGCGCTGATGGTCGCGGTCTTCCTGATCCGGGCGAGCCGGTCACGCCGGCGCTGGCTGTGGATCGCACATCCGTTGCTCACGTTCACCGTTGTCGTGGTCACCGCGAACCACTACTGGCTGGACGGGTTGGTCGCGATCGCGCTCGCCGTACCGCTGCTTCTGATCTTCGACAGCTCCTCGTCGGCCCGGACGAGGAACGGCGCGCGGTCCAGGACCGAGCGTGCCGTCGCCGCACCGATGTCGAACCAGAGCCCGATCAGCTCGAGCCGGCCCTGATCCTCGGCCGCACGGACGCACGGGAAACTCCGCAGATTCTCCAGCTGTACGGCGACGTTCGCGACGGACAGCTTGTCGGCCGGCGACAGCCGCACACCGGTCGCCGGATCGACGATGTCGGGCAGTGCGACCGCCCGCCGTACCGACGGCTCCAGGTGCCGTAGCCAGTTCTGCAGCCCTGATCCTTCGGGTACGTCGGCCGCGAGCGCGGCGGCCGCGGCGCCACAGGACGAGTGCCCGCAGACCACAATCGACTTCACCTTCAGGACGTCGACCGCGTACTCGATCGCGGCGTCCACCGAGCTGCTGTTCGATCCCTTCGGCGGTACGAGATTCCCGATGTTCCGCACGCAGAACTGGTCGCCCGGGCCGCTGGTGGTGATCATCGTCGGCACGATTCGCGAGTCCGCACAGGTGATGAACAGGTGCGCCGGTTGCTGTCCCTCGGCCGCGAGCTTCGCCAGCAACGCCTTGATCGGGACCTCCTCCAACTGTTCGCCCGGTTGTTGGTCGCCGGCGCGGTACACCTCGACCGAGCCGCCGCGCGCGACGTGCCCGCGGCGCCAGTCCTCGATCGCCTCGGACGCCGCATGGTCCAGGTGATCCACGGTGAGATCGACCCGAACCGTCGCGCCTTGAGGGATCGACCGCAGCGTGCGTACCAGGGACGAGACGCCGAGGAACACCAGCGCACCACGGATCCGTACCGTCCACACGCCGTCCGCTTCGGTTGCTGTCACGGTGGCTCGCGCGAGCCGGTACAGCACCCGTGCGAGCGCGAGCACCAGACCGAGCAGCACGCCTTCGGCCAGTCCCAGTACGCCGACACCGACCGCGGTCACGACGTACACGAGTAGCTCGTCGTGCCGGCGCAGTGTGCGGATGTGGGCCAGCTGCACGAGGCGCAGGCCGGTGACGAGGAGTACGCCGGCCAGTGCTGCCATCGGGATCAGTTCGAGCATCGAGCCCGCCGCGAGGACGAACGCCGCGATCCACACGCCGTGCATGATCGCCGACGCCCGGGTTCGCGCGCCGGCCGCGACGTTCGTCGACGAGCGCACGATGACGCCGGTGACGGGCATACCGCCGAGCGCACCGGACACCGCGTTCGCGGCGCCTTGGCCGATCAGCTCGCGATCGAGATTGCTCCGCCGGCCGCGATGAAGCTTGTCGACGGCAACGGCCGACAGCAGCGACTCGACACTCGCGACGAGAGCGACGGTCAGGACGGCGGTGGCGATCTCGAGGGGTGTGCCTTCGGGCATCACCGGGAGGATCAGACTCTGCAGCGGGTTGTCCGGCAGGTCGACCCGGGTCACGTCGGGCATGGTGACCGCGGCCAGCGCCGTGACCGCCACAACCGCGACGAGCGGGGCCGGAACGACCTTTACTTTAGGGAGTCTCGGCCAGGTGAGCACGATCGCGACCGTGAGTACGCCGACCAGAACCGAGTGGCCGTGGTGGGCGATCAGTTGGGCGGGAAGTGCGGTCACGTTGGAGATCAGCGAGCTCTGCGCTGTGCCACCGAGCACCACGTGCAGCTGCTGGACGGCGATCGTGACGCCGATCCCGGCGAGCATGCCGTGCACGACGGCGGGGGAGAGAGACAGGGCCAGTCGCCCGATCCGGGTCACTCCCAGCAGGATCTGCAACAGGCCGGCGGCGCACGTGATGGCGGCGGTCGCGGCCCAGCCGAACTGGGTGATGAGTCCGGCGACGACAACGGTCAGGCCGGCAGCGGGGCCGCTGACTTGGAGTGGGGAGCCGCCGAGCGCGCCGGCGACGACACCGCCGACCACAGCGGCCACCAGGCCGGCGATCAACGGGGCGCCGGACGCGGCGGCGATTCCTAACGAAAGGGGTACTGCGATGAGGAAGACCACCAGCGAGGCCGGTAGGTCATGGTGGAGAACCGTCTTCCAGGTAACGGAAGACGGCGGGGAATGGGAAGGGGTCGGCACGGGGTCCTCCGGCGTCGGTGCTCAGGGCAACTGCTCGGGCATCAGGCGTCGAAACAAAGAGTGTCGATCTAGTTACTCATCGTACTGACCGGATCAAGCCCACAACAGGAATCTGCCGAAATCGTTGCCTGCAGCTCCGAAGGTGACGATTGCTCAGGGCATCGACGCGTCCGGAACTGTGCTTACTCTTCGCTCGCGAACAGCACGCGGCGGGCGTGGTCGGTGTCGAGATACTCCCGGACCGCGACGATCACACCGTCCCGAACGGTGAAGACTCCTCCGCACCGGTTGCCATAGGCATCGCCGTTCCGGGCCGTCGCCTGCGCCGTCCACTCGGCGAAGACCTGTTCGCCGTCGGCGATCACGTTGACCAGCGTGATCGTGACCGGTGCACCCGGCGCGAACAGGTTGCCCGCCGCCGCACCGAGGAACTCGTCGACGACCATGTCCCGGCCTTTCCAGTCACCGGACAGCGGCAGGTCACCCGGATAGGTCCAGACCACGTCCGATGCGAAGGCGGCCCGGATCGTCGCCACGTCACCCGCCGCCACCGCCTCGACGTACCGGGTCACGACCGTCCTGGGATCCATCGGCGTTGCCTCCTCGTGCACTGTGTGTGTCAGGGTCAGTACGGCGTTGCCGCGGATGCGACGGTGCCGCAGGTCGTCGAGGACGGCATCGGTCCGGGACCAGTCCTCGACGCGACCGAGCTCGGGGTGGAGCCGCCCGGACCCGACCAGCCGGACCAGCGTTGCCAGGTCTTCGTCGTCGCGGCCTTGGACGTAATGGAAGTGCCGGATGCGCGCGGCCTCCGGAGCGGTGAAGAAGTCGAAGAAGTCGAGCGTCACCGGTTGCCGACTGGCCTCGCCGAACCAGATGAGATCGCCGCCCGGCACCAGCTTCGACAACGCGACCGGCAGGCTCTCACCACCGACGGACTCCAGCACCAGGTCGAACGGTCCACGCGCGTCCGAGACGTCGTACACCAGGGTCTCGGCGCCGAGCTCCAGCAGCCGCTCGCCGCGGGCGGGGGATGAGACGACGGCTGTGACCGATGCACCGGCGCCGGCCGCGAGCTCGGTGACGTAGTGCCCGACGCCTCCGGCGGCGCCGGTCAGCAGGATCCGGCGGCCGATCACGCTGCCCGCCGTACGCAAGAGGCGCAGCGCTGTCAGCCCGGCGAGCGGAAGCGCGGCGGCCTGCTCGAACGAGATGCTGTCCGGCAGTACGGCGACCTGCGTAGCCGGTGCGGTCACGTGCTCCGCCCAGCCCGAGTGCGGCAGATGCGCGACCACACGGCTGCCGACCGGCGGACCGGTGGGTCCGGCTTCGATCACTCGACCGGCGATGTCCTTGCCAGGTCGCCACCCATCCTGCGGCGCCTCCAGCTGGAAGGTCTCGCCGCGGTTGATCGAGAAGGCCGCTACCGCGATCACCATCTCGCCCGCGCCCGGCCTCACCTCGTCGACCTCGCCGAACCCGACGTTACCGGTGTCCACCGGAACCACTGCTCTCATTGCGGTTTCACTCCTTCACCTAGACTCGGCCCTGGACATGACCTTGGACATGACCCGGGACATGACAAGGACGCTACGAACCGGTCGCGGCGGGCGGAAGACAGCACTAATTACTGCTATGGGCACCTAATGGATACCGACCAGGTCAGAAGCAGGTGGGACGCCACGAAAGGCGCCTGCCCGACGCGTCAGGTGCTCGGCCGGATCGGCGACACCTGGACGGTGCTGGTGATCAGCACGCTCGAGAAGGGCGGCACGCTGCGGTCCGGTCAGCTCAAGTCGATCATCGAGGGCATCACCCAGAAGATGCTCACCCAGACCCTGCGCAACCTCGAGCGGGACGGCGTCGTACGGCGTGATGTTGTTCCTACTGTGCCGGTGACCGTCAGCTATACGCTGACCCCGCTCGGCCTGAGCCTGGCTGCTGCCGTCGCGACGATGCGGACCTGGGCGTACGACCACATGGACGAGATCACCGCCGCCCGCGACGAGTACGACGCAAATCTCTGAGGAGTCACGTGGAGCTGGAACTGTCCGGGAAGACCGCGGTGGTCACCGGTGCGAGCAAAGGGATCGGGCTGGCGTGTGTCGAGGCGCTGGCGCGTGAGGGTGCGGTGGTCGTCGGCATCTCGCGGGACGCCGGCAACCTGGCGAAGGCGCAGGAGGAACTCGCCGCCCACGGCCTGAGCTTCCAGGCCGAAGCAGTCGATCTGACCGACGCTGACGCGACGCGCGCCGTCTTCGAGCGGATCGGCGTACCGGACATCCTGATCAACTGCGCGGGCGCGGCCCGGCGGACGCCGGTCGACGAGCTGGACAGTACGGCGCTGCACGCCGCGATGGACGCGAAGTACTTCACGTACATGCACGCGACCGAGGCGGTCATCCGCGGGATGGCCGAACGCGGCAGCGGCGCGGTCGTGAACGTCGTCGGCCAGGGCGGTCGCGCAGCGAACCCGTTGCACATCGGCGGCGGTGCGGCGAACGCGGCGCTGATGCTGGCGTCGGTCGGCTACGCGAAGGCGTACGCGGGCCAGGGCGTCCGGGTGAACGTCATCAACCCCGGGATGACGCGCACCTCCCGGGTCGACGAAGGGCTGGAGGCCGCCGTCAGGGCGACCGGCAAGCCGAAGGACGAGCTGCTCCAGGAGATGGTCCGCGAGATCCCGATCGGCCGCGCCGGCGAACCGCGGGAGGTCGCCGACGTCGCGATCTTCCTCGCCTCCCCCCGAGCCAGTTACGTCACCGCCTCGATCATCACCATGGACGGCGCCACCACCGCCGGCATCTGATCGCCTTGCGGGGGACGGCCGGCGGCGGCAGCATGGGGTGAACTGCGAGTGGGGGAGGGCGACGTGACGACGGAACTGAGTCAGCGGTCGGCGCGGGAAGTGCTGGACGACCATCTGAACATCGCGAACGAGTGGGTGGGAGCACCGTCGCTGGACGAGCTCCTCGCGGAGGACCTGCGGCGGAACGTGGCCGAGGACATCGTGATCCTGATGAATCGCGGCACCTTCCGGGGGTACGACGGCGTCCGGGAGCTCGCGCTGGCGCTGGCCGACGAGCTACCGGACCACGAGGCGTTCGAGTACACCTACGTCGCCGCGGAGGGCAACGTAGGTCTCCTCGAATGGTCCTACCAGGACTCGAAGGTGCAGGTCCGCGACGGGGTCGACTCCTATGTCATCGAGAACGGGAAGATCGTCGCCCAGACCATCCACTACACCGTCGAAGGTCGCTGAGCCGGGTTCGAGAACGGCGTGATCGGGCGGTCCTGGAGGACTCCGTCGATGGTGACGTCGACGTTCTCGTCGAAGAACGCGACGTGGCCGGCGACCGGAAGTAGTGGTGCTGTCGGGAAGTCGTAGGACCAGGCGACGTCGGGAACCGAGGGGACGGACCAGTAGGCCGAGGTGCGGCCCTTGTACGGGCAAGCGGTGACGGTGTCGCTCGGGGTCAGGTGCTCGAGACGCACGGATGTCCGCGGGAAGTAGTACCGCGGAGGCAGCCCGGTTTCGAACACGATGATCGTGGCGGTCGACTCAGCCAGAACCAGGCCGTCAGCGGCAACCTGGATATGGCGGGTGGACTTGACGGCGTCCACCCGGGCGTAGGGGTTTCTGGGATGGACGAAGACTTCCTCGTCCTCCTCGAACCAGCTGTCGAGCGCGTCCCATTGGAACCGTACACGGTCCTTTGCGACGCCCTCGTCGTACACCCAGGCGTGGCCCGATCCCGCGGCATGTACGCGCGCCACACCGTGGGCGAACTCCTTCGTCTCGCCGGTGTCGGTCAGTACGCCGTCGGCGACGTCCGCGAGCGGGACGTAGTACTGCGGGTACGGCGGGAACTCCCACAGGTAGATCGCGTCCGTCGTGTCGAGGACGACGCGGTCGTCGAGTATCGCGCGAATCCGCCGCGGCACCGGCGCGATGCCACCGGGCGGGACCAGAGGTTCGGGGTAGGCGCTCATTCGTCCAGTAAAGCGCGGGGCCGGCCCTGGTGGTGCCGGCCCCGCGGATCGTGGGGTTACACAGTGATCCAGTCGATGTCGGCGATGTAGCCGTTCGGGTTGCTGACCTTGATCGAGTTGGCGCCGGCGGTCAGCTTCATCGGGAGGTAGGTGACCTGCGGTGTGCCCCAGTCGTTGTCGCCGAGGCCGTGGAAGTTCACCCAGTAGCTGTCGGTGCCGTTGACCGTCAGCATGCTCTGCCGGCTGGTGTCGCCGTCGGTGTAGGCGATCTTCACCAGGTACGTACCTGTCGCCGGCACGGTGATGCCGTTGAGCGTCACCGTCGATCCGTAGCCGATGTTGCCGATCTTCGACCCGCCCGAGCACAGCGTGCAGCCGGAGACGCCGGCATCACCGGTCAAGGTGCTCGTCGGCGCCTCGGCTTCGTAGCGCACCGGTCCGCCGGACTTCGACGTGTACAAGGTGATCCCGGCGCTCGCGTCCGACGTACGGCCGTACTTCACACCCTGCACTGTGAACGTGTACTGCGTCTGCGGCTGCAGCCCGCCCACCACGGTGCCCGGCTTCGTGCTCGTCGCAACCTGCTTGCCGTTGGCAAATACCCGGTACGACGTCGCGCCCGCGCTCGGCCGCCAGTTCAGCGACACCGTCGTCCGGCTGACGTCCGTGGCCGTCAGATCGGCCGGGATGCTCACCGGCACGTTTCCAGGCGTGATCTTGTACAGCTTCGAACCGTGCGCGGGCAACGCCGCCGAGACCTGGCCGCTGACGTCGCGCGTGTTCGTGTCGGCCCAGATGTCGCGGACCGTGGCCTTGCCGCCGATCCCGAGCTGGTCGAAGCGACCGGTGACTGTGGCGGGGGAGTCGGCCAGGTTGAACAGGGCGACCGTCGTACTGCCGTCCGCGTTCTGCGCGTACCAGACCTGCTGCAGCTGGTCCTGGTTCAGTGGGCGCGCCGGGTTGCCGGACTGGTTGATCGCGATGACCTCGCGGTTCGTCAGCAGCTTCAGGCCGTACGCGTCCAGCTTGGTCAGGTCGTCGCCGGCGAACAGCGGCGCGGAGTTGATCGCCCAGAACGTCATGTAGGACTGGCGTTCCGCGTCCGTCAGGCCGTCCATCGCGCCGACGCCGACGTTGACCGCGTCCAGGTTGTTCCAGTGCCCCGGCCCGGCGTCGTCGATCCACTGCGCGACGTCCCACCAGCGCTGCTTCACCGAGCTGTCCCACTTGACGATCGTGTCGCAGTAGCACTCGACGTCGGTGTCGATCCGCCAGCCGTTCGAGTTCTGCTTCCACACGTCGGCGTACCGGTGGCTGAGCGACCACGACAGCGTGTACATCATCGGGCGCCCGGCGTTCTGCACCGCGCGCCACCAGGCCTCGACGTCTTCGGTGTTGTTGTGGTTCGGGTCGTCCGGCGCACCCTTCCAGGAGCCGGGGCCGACGCCGTCCATCTTGATGAAGTCGACACCCCAGGACGCGAACAGCCTGGCGATCGAGTCGGCGTACTTCTGCGCGCACGGGCTCTCGTAGTTGATCTTGTACGCCGCGTCCCAGCCGTTGGTCGTGCGCAGGTCCGGGTAGACGATGTCGCGCGTGAAGCAGCCGGGCGCGTCGTGGATCGGGGTGTTGCCGTCGCGGTAGACGTCCATCCCGAGGCCGACGACGGTGTAGATGCCGAACTTCAGGCCGAGCTTGTGGATGTCGTCGCCGACGGCCTTCATACCGCGCGGGAACCGCTTCAGGTTGGCGACCGGGCGGCCGTACTCGTCGCCGCCGTCCTGCCAGCCGGCGTCGATGTTGATGTACTCGTAGCCGTACGGCTTGAGCTTGGTGGCCAGGGCGTTCGCCTGGGTGAGGATGTTCTTCTCGCTGATGAAGCTGCCGGGGCCGTCGGGGTTGACCCCCGGGTAGTTGGTCGACTGCAGACTCCAACTGCTCCAGCCCATGTACGGCTTGGCGGCGATCTGCGGAACGGCGGGTTTCTGGTCTTGGACTGCATCGGCTGGGGCGGTCACGGCTGCCGTCGACACCAGGGCGACGGCGGCCAGGACGAGGGCGGTACGGCGTCTCAGGGACATCAGGGACATGAAAACGTCCTCCGGGGAGGAGTGAGCGGACGCCGCCGAGCCTAGGTCGGCTTAATTTACGCAGTCAAGTATTGAGGCTCTGTTACTTCGCGTGACAGGACTGCCATGGAACCTTGATCAACTTCGCTCCGCGCCCGGGTCGTCGTACCAGCAACGGGCCGGCTCGTGAGGACGCCGGCCGAGGCAGGAGGGGGTTCCGTCATCGTGAACCGGCACGTCGACGGCTACGGCGTCGACCTGGACCTCGGCACCCATGTGGTGGCCGGTAGCGCGCCCGTCGAGGTCCGCGCGACGAGGGCGTCGTACAGCTCGCCGGTGGTCGCGACGCAGTACGTGCACGGCAAGCCGGTCCGCCAGTTGCCGAAGGGGCTGGTCACGGACTTCTCCGGACTGGGGAAGTTCCTGCACGTCACGCTGACCGATGCCGCGGGCAAGAAGGTCCTCGAGAAGGACCAGACGATCTGCCTGAACGGTGACGGATCGCGGACCCGGCCGGATGCCCCGGCAACCTCGCCGTACCCGGACGGCTGTACGGCGAACCCGTTCACGCAGGGCGCGGTATGGGGGCTGCAGACCGGGTGGTCCGCGCGGACGTTCGGCGATCCGGCGCCGGTGCAACTCGCCGTCGGCAAGTACAAGGCGACGGTGACCGTGAACAAGGCGTACCGGGACTTCTTCAGGATCCCGGCGAAGGACTCGTCGGTGAAGCTGAACGTCACGGTGCAGAAGTCCGACGCATCACGAGCTCAGAAGGTGAGCGCGCACTCAGCAGGGCCGAAGCCGAATGCGGCGCGTCCGACCGGTAAGGCGAGCGTGCCGAAGGGCCCGAAGCCGGACCTGCGGCCGGTGCCGGCCTGGGGGATCGTTGCCGCGCCGGGCGAGGAAGGTACGCCGGACGCGAGCAAGGACTTCCTGCAGTTCTCGGCGACCGTGTGGAACGCGGGCCCGTCGCCGCTGGTGCTGGACGGGTTCCGGCGGCAGGGCAAGGACCTGATGGACGCGTACCAGTACTTCTACAACGCGCAGGGCAAGCAGGTCGGGTACCAGAACACCGGGACGCTGGAGTGGGACGGCCGGGACGGCCACAACCACTGGCACTTCACCGACTTCGCCCGTTACAGCCTGCTGAACGCCAAGCAGACCGAGGTGGTGCGCAGCCAGAAGGAGGCGTTCTGCCTGGCCGCGACGGACTCGATCGACTACACGGTGAAGAACGCGAACTGGCACCCGGACAACACCGACCTGCACACCGCGTGCGGCGACCACGGCTCGCTGTCCGTCCGTGAGGTCCTCGACGTCGGCTCCGGCGACACGTACGAGCAGACGCTGCCCGGCCAGTCCTTCGACATCACGAACCTGGCGAACGGCACCTACTACGTGCAGGTGACGGCCAACCCTGAGAACCGGCTGTTCGAGTCCAGCACGAAGAACAACGTCGCGCTCCGCAAGGTGATCCTCGGCGGTACCAAGCACCACCGCACCGTCAAGGTGCCCCCGGTCGGCGTCATCAACGCTCCCTGATGCCGCCACGCCGGCCCGCCCGCCGGCAGACTCGCGCCCCCGGCCACGATCCAGCCGGGGGCGCGAGTTCTTGGCTACCTGGGGCGGGGCCGGGAAGGCAGCGCAGCCCCGCCTCAGGAACTCAGTGGTGTCTCAGTGATGCTGTGGGCGGCGTTTTGTCCGCATCGGGCGCAGGTGTGAATTCATCCGTGCGTGCTGACGGCGGCCGAGGACGAACGGTCGTGACGTGCGGTTCGGCAGCGGGGCGCTCTTCGGGGCCGACAGCTGGATCTCGGTCTGCTGCAGGTTCAGGCGGATCGGGACCTGGTGCCACGGGGAGCGGGTCCGGACGAGGACCAGCCGGAGCCGGCCGTCGCGCCGCAGCCGGAGGCCGATCGCGACCGTCGCCACTGCGGGGACCAGGCCCGCGATCATCAGCGCCGAGCGGGCGCCGAAGTGCTGGGCCAGGAACCCGACCAGCGGCCCGCCGATCGCGCCGCCCCCGATGAAGACCAGGTTGTAGATCCCGGACACCCGCCCGCGCAGGCCGTCCGGAGTGGTCAGCTGGACCATCGACTGGGCCGCGGTCAGGAACATCAGCGTCGCCATCCCCATCGACGCCAGCACCGGGATGAAGGTCCACAGCGACGGCTGGATCGCGGCCAGTACCTCGGTGATCGTGAGCAGGCACGCGATACCGAGCAGGTTCCGCAGACGGGTCGGCCGGACGCGGCGGGCCGAGAGCAGTGCGCCGGCCAGGGCCCCGAAGGCGACCACCGAGTTCAGTACGCCGTACCCCGAGGCGCCGGTGTGGAAGACCCGGTCGGCGAACGCGGTCAGCGTCACCGGCAGGCTGATGCAGAACATCCCGTAGATCCCGACCAGCGCGATCGCCCAGCGGACGGCCGGCTCGTGGAACGCGTACCGGACGCCGTCCCGCAGCCCGTCCCGGATCCGCATCCCGGCACTCGCCTTGCGGGCGGCGTGGAACCCCGGCATCTCGCTCTCGCGCATCCGCAGCAGCGCGCTGATCGACGCGAAGAACGTCAGCCCGTTGAGCGCGAACGCCCAGCCGGCGCCGATGGTGCCGAGCAGTACGCCGCCGAGCGCGGGTCCGATCAGGCTGCCGAGCTGGAACGTCGACGACACCATGCTGATCGCGTTCCGGACGGTGTCCCGGGGGACGAGTTCGGTGACGAACGACTGCCGGGTCGGGTTGTCGACCGCGGTCGCGAGACCGAGGACGAAGGCCATCGTGTAGACGTGCCAGACCTGGACATGACCGGTGAAGGCGGTCAGCGCGAGGATGCCGGCGCAGGTACCCATCGTGATCTGCGTGACGAGCAGGATCTTCCGCTTCGGGAACCGGTCCGCGATCACGCCGCCGAACAGACCGAGCACGAGGGTGGGGAGGAACTGCAGCGCGGTCGTGATGCCGACCGCGGTGGCGCTGCCGGTGAGCGTGAGCACCAGCCAGTCCTGGGCGATGCGCTGGATCCAGCCGCCGGTCGAGCTGACCAGCAGTCCGCTGACCAGGAGGCGGAAGTTGCGGACCCGCAGTGCGCTGAAGGTGTCCTTGAAGCCCGGGCGCTGGTCCCGGAGCTTGGTCGAATCGGTGGGGCGGTGGAGATGGAAGTCGGTGGACGGGACAGTACCGGTGGCCCGGGTGTTCAAGAGCGATCCCTACGCGAGAGGTCTGGTCAGGGGAGGACACCTCCATCCTCACGGTTTGGTACTGAATCTCGATAGCGAATTACTCCTATTAGTCTTATTGCGTCACGTAATGGGAGGTGCATCGATGTACGACCCGGACCAGCTCCGGACGTTCCTCGCGGTCGCACAGTCGCTCAGCTTCACCCAGGCGGCCGAGCGGCTGGGGATCCGGCAGCCGACGGTGAGCCAGCACGTGCGCAAACTCGAGACGGCGGTCGGGCGGCCGCTGTTCGTCCGTGACACCCGCACTGTCACGCTGACCGCGGACGGCGAGGCGATGGCCGGTTTCGCCCGGACCATCCTGGCCGCGCACGAGGAGGCCGCCGGGTACTTCACCGGCTCGGAGCTGCGCGGCCGGCTGCGGTTCGGTGTCACCGACGACCTGGCGCTGACGCCGCTGCCGAGGATCCTGCGCGACTTCCGCCAGCTGTACCCGCGGATCGACCTGGAGCTGACCGTTGCCCAGAGCCCGAACCTGCTCCGCCGGGTCGAGTCCGGCCACCTGGATCTGGCCTACGTGAAGCACGGCGCCGGCGGCGGCTACGAGCCGAACGGCCGGCTGGTACGCCGGGATCCGATGGTCTGGGCCGGGATCGCCGGGACCCGGATCGCGCCCGACGTACCGGTCCCGCTGGTCACGTACCAGGCGCCGTCGCTGAGCCGGTCGCTCGGCGTGCAGACGCTCGAGCAGGCCGGTCGCACCTGCCGGATCACGTGCATCGTCCGCGGCGTCAACGGCGTACTCGCCGCCGTCCGGGCCGGCCTCGGGATCGCGATCTTCGCCCGCTCCCTGATGCCCGCCGACCTGGTCGAGCCCCCGCCCAGCGCCGGCCTGCCCGAACTCCCCTCCATCGACCTCGTCCTGATCACCAACCCCCGCGCCGCGAAGGAACCCGCCGAAGCCCTCACCGCCGCCATCCTCGGCAGCAACGCCCCGCTGAAACCGGACGCCGGGTGAGATCGGCAGCTCGACAGGAGGTGACCAGCCGGCCCGGCCGCGCTCACGCTCAGCGGGACGGCCGAGCCGGCGTAGTGGGCGTATACGTACTGTCGAGCTGCAGCTAGATCAGGGCGTCGCCGCGGAGGACCAGGGAGATGATGCTGACCGCGGCAATCGCGATGGTGATCAGGAACGGGGCGTTGCGCCAGAGCAGGATCGTCGCGAGCAGAGCGGCGACCACCGCGAGCGCGATCCAGCCGATCACGCCGATCGCTCCGGGCGGTGCGATCACCAGGAGACCGGTTGCTGTCGCCAACGGGAGCGGTGCGATCAGCCGGGCGTAGCGGCCGAGGCGTTGCGGCCAGCCGCGGACGCCGGTGGCCAGGTCGTCGGCGAGATCGGGTACGACGTTTGCCAGATGGGCACCGATCCCCAGAAGGGCACCCGCCGCCGTCGCCCACCACGGGGCCCAGACGTGCGCGGTGCCGAGCGTCACGAACGAGGGCAGTGCGCCGAACGCGACGGCGTACGGGAGCCAGGAGATCACGGTCGACTTGAGGCCCAGGTTGTACGCCCAGGCGCAGGCGACGAACAGCAGGTGCGTCAACCCGGACGCGAGCCCGTTGGCGAGGGAGACCGGAACGGTGACGACCAGCATCACGCCCGCACCGACCGCGAGCGTTCGGCGACTCACCAGTCCGAGCACCACAGGCTTGTCCCGGCGGTTAACAATGGTGTCGCGGGCGGCATCTATCGCGTCATTGCTCCAGCCGATCGAGAGGTGGCCGGTGAGGATCGTTGCTGCGACGAGGAGACACCCGGCCGGACTTCGCCCGGCCGACCACGCGACCGCGGTGACCAGAGCGGTCACGGCGACAGTCGGCCCGGGGTGGCAGGCGAGGGCCAGACCTTTGACGGTCTTCACCGACGTAACGATGCCACGATGACGCGGATCGCAGCGGTCCGGCCCGCGCTTCCGCCGTACCGGTATCCGCAGTCCGAGCTCACGGCCGCGTTCGAGTCGATCTGTCTCCCGGACGGCCGCGGTACGGCGTTGCTCCGCCGGCTGCACGCGAACGCGGGAGTCTCGTACCGGCATCTCGCGCTGCCGCTGGAGCAGTACGCCGGACTCAAGGACTTCGGCGCCGCGAACGACGCGTGGATCGCGGCCGCTGTGGACCTCGGCGCCGAGGCGGTCGCGGGCGCGGTGATGGACGCGGGGCTGACGCTCGACGATGTCGACGTACTGATGTTCACGACGGTGACCGGGGTGGCGGCGCCGTCGATCGATGCCCGGGTGGCGATGCGGCTGGGGATGCGGGAGGACGTGAAGCGGCTGCCGCTGTTCGGGTTGGGGTGTGTCGGGGGAGCGGCGGGGATCGCGCGGCTGCACGACTACTTGAAGGCTTGGCCCACGCACGTCGCCGTACTGCTGTCGGTGGAGTTGTGTTCGCTGACGTTGCAGCGCGACGACTCGTCGTTGCCGAATCTGGTGGGCGGCGCGTTGTTCGGGGACGGCGCGGCGGCGGTGGTGCTGACGGGGTCGGAACATCCGGCGGCGTCGGGGCCCTCGGTGGTCGCGACGCGTTCGCGGCTGTACCCGGACTCGGAGCGGGTGATGGGGTGGGACGTCGGATCGGGCGGATTCCGGATCGTGCTCGGCGCGGACGTGCCCGAGGTGGTGCGGACCTATCTCGGGGGTGATGTGCGCGCCTTCCTCGGGTCTTTCGGCCTGACCGTGCCGGACATCGGGACCTGGGTCAGCCATCCGGGTGGGCCGAAGGTGCTGGACGCGGTCGCGGAGACGTTGTCGCTGCGGCCCGGGGCGCTCGAGCTGACGTGGAAATCGCTCGATGCGGTCGGCAACCTGTCGTCGTCCTCGGTCCTCCACGTTCTCGGTGACACGCTCAGGCTGGATCCTTCGGGTATGGGTCTGCTGCTCGCGATGGGCCCGGGTTTCTGTTCCGAGCTCGTCCTCCTGGAGTGGTGATGACGCAATCGTTGTGGTGGTACGTCGCACTCGTCGTGCTGGTCGGATTCGAACGGGTCGCCGAGCTGGCGGTGTCGCTGCGGAACGCGAAGTGGAGTTTCGCCCGCGGTGGCGTGGAGTTCGGGAAGGGGCACTACCCCGTCATGGTGGTGCTGCACACCGGGCTGCTGGCCGGGTGCGTGGTCGAGGCGATCGTGTCCGGCCGGTCGTTCGATCCGGCGCTCGGCTGGACGATGCTGGCCGTGGTGGTCGCGATGCAGGCGCTGCGCTGGTGGTGCATCTCGGTGCTCGGGCATCAGTGGAACACCCGGGTGATCGTCGTACCGGGCCTCGGACGGGTCACCGGCGGCCCCTACCGCTTCCTGCGGCACCCGAACTATGTCGCTGTCGTCGGTGAGGGGATCGCGCTGCCACTGGTGCATTCGGCGTGGATCACCGCGCTCGTGTTCACGATCCTGAACATCCCGTTGCTGACGGTCCGAATCCGAACGGAAGAAACCGCGCTGCGCACCGTCCTCACCCGATGATCGACCTGCTCGTGGCCGGTGCCGGACCGGCCGGGGCCGCGACCGCGATCCGCGCCGCGCTCGCCGGGTTGTCGGTCGTCGTGGTCGAGCCGCGCCCGGCCCCGATCGACAAGGCCTGCGGCGAAGGCATCGCCCACAGCGCCGTGGCCTACCTCGAGCGACTCGGCGTGGAACTCTCCGGCCGCCCGTTCCACGGCATCCGCTACCTCGACGAAACCCACACCGTCGACGCCCACTTCACCGCCGGCCCAGGCCTAGGAGTACGCCGCACAACACTCCACGCCGCCCTGATGTCCCGACTAGCAGCCCTCAACGTCCCAGTCCTCCCAACTCGCGTCGGCCCCATCACCCAAACCCCCACCTCCGTAACCGCCGCCGGCCACACCGCCCGCTACCTGGCCGCCGCCGACGGCCTCCACTCACCGATCCGCCGCCAACTGTCCCTAACCACCCCGACCCCCGGCGCCGTGCGGCGCGGACTTCGGCGGCACTTTGCGGTTTCGCCCTGGACTGATCTCGTCGAGGTCTACTGGTCGAAGCTGGGGGAGGCCTACGTGACTCCAGTCGCCGACGACCTGGTCGGCGTGGCCGTCCTCACCTCCGCGCGCGGCACCTTCGACTCACACCTCGACGCCTTCCCGCTCCTCAAGCGCCGCCTGCAAGGCGCCGCACCGGCCAGCGCAGTGATGGGCGCCGGCCCGCTCCGTCAACGCGTCACCGCCCGAACCGCCGGCCGAGTCCTACTCGTCGGCGACGCCGCCGGGTACGTCGACGCCCTGACCGGCGAAGGCATCGCGGTCGCACTGCGAACTTCCGCAGAACTGGTCGACTGCATCCGCGCCGACCGTCCCCAGGACTACGAGGCAGCCTGGCGCCGCGTCTCCTGGGAATGCCGCCTACTCACCGCATCGTTGCTCTGGGCCCGCAACCGCCCACTGCTCGCCCCGCGCATCGTCCCCGCGGCGGCCGCGGTCCCGGGCATCTACCGCACCATAGTCAACCGGTTGTCCTAGGCAAGGTTCCGGAGAACGTCGTAGGGCCCGGCGATCGCTCAGACAATCGCCGGGCCCCACGGATGGCTCGAGCTTCCTGGTGAAAAGCTCGAACCCGCAGCCTTTCCGGCTCCCTGGTGAAGAGTCGGACCTGCTGACAAGGAAGACTCTGTCAGGCGGATGTTGCCCAACAGTTGCCGGAATGTGAAGCCTTGTTACATGAGGCTGTGGCGTAGATCTCAGTGCTCGGTCCGTACGGCGGCAATCTGCAACTGCAACGCCAACCGCTCCCGCGGATCCGCCAGATCGAGCTCCGCGATCTCCCCGATCCGTTTCATCCGGTGCCGCAACGTGTTCGTGTGCAGGTGCAGTTCCCGCGCCGCCCGCTGCGGCTGCCCCGGAAAATTCAGCCAGGCCTGCAACGTTTCCACGTATCCCGTGTCGTGCTCGATGTCGTGCCGCAGCAGCACCGCGAGCGGACCATCCATCTTGGTGGTATCAAGCGACGTGACTGCGCGGTGCACCGTCAGCACATGCCACGCCTCTTCGACCCGCAACGCCGGCCCCGGCGCGACACCGCGACGTACCAGACCGAGCAGCTCGACCGCCTCGGCGCGTGAGCTCGGCAGATCGGCCGGACCGCGCGCGGGACCACCGGCAGCGGCGTACGTACCGGCTGACTGCTCGAGGACGAGCTTCTGCAACCAGGTCCATGACCCTGGTCCGTCGGTGTCTGTAACCACAGCCAGCACCGTCCCGTCGAGGTCAGCCAGTTGCGGCTCGCTCCACCCGTGCCGGCGACCGGTCGACTCCCACAGGTCGAGTTGCTGCGGTACGTCGTACCCGTCCGGCGACCCGAGTGCCACAACTCGCCACGGCTGCCGCGGGAGCCGTACATCGACCGGGTTGTCCGGGGAGAACTGCCGCAGGATCGTCCGCAGCCGGTCAATCGCACTGCGACGCGCCACGTCGGCCTGAGCCCGCAGCCGCAGCAGGTGCAAGGCGAGAACGGAGGCGGCGTTGCTGAGCTCCGCCGTGACCGCATCACTCACCGGACCGTCGACAACAGCCCAGATGGACCCCAGCCACTCACCACCAGCCCTGACCGGTACGACGAGGCGCGGGCGAATGCCGTTGGGTCCGTCAGGTACCAGGAACGGCTCGCTGGATCGCGCCAGCCGTCGGAAGATGCCCCGTGCCCGGAAGTGTGCGATCACCTCGGGTGGTACTCGGCGTCCGACGATGGTCGACACCCGTGTGGGGTCAGTGAAGTCCTGGCCGGAGGAGTACGCCAGGACTCTGGACTGGTTGTCCTCGATCGTCACGGGCGCGTCGACGATCGCAGCGGCCGCGTCAGCCAATGCGAACAGCTCCTGGTGCACGCCGGCGTCGCCAGCGGCAGGGGAGTCCGGTGCGGCAGCACGGTCGAGTACACCGCGGAGCAGCCAGACCACGTGGGCCCACGTCACGCTTGGCTGCAGTGCTACGAGGGTCATGGCTTCCCGCTCCGCTGCAGCCACCACAGTTGGCTTGTGCGCTAGCGCCGTACGGAGGACCACCCCTGAGGCGTTGCCGGCGGCGCAGCGCTCTACTAGCTCGACGGCGTCCTCTGCGTCGCGTAGACCGAGTCCGAGCACCAGATCGCCGGGCTGACCCGTCGCAGGCTCCTGCGGGTCGGCCAGGAAGACGTCCCGGACCTCACGGTCGCCCTTGCCGGGCACCACGACCTCGAACAGCGCCGGACCGACGGCGACGATCAGGTCGGACGAGGAGATCATGCGTCCATTGTGCGGGTTATTGTGCGATGAGCACAGTCATTCGTCCCGGCAATGGTGTGATCGCACCATGACAGCGGCTGGTGGCGGCCGCACCATCGATACATGACCACAGCTGGTTCCGCTGGTAGCAACCACATCGTTCCCGACCGCGTCGCCGTCGTCGGCGCGGGCATGGTGGGCCTGGCCACCGCCTGGTTCCTCCAGGAGGCCGGTGTCGAGGTGACCGTGCTCGACCGTGAGGGCGTCGCCGCCGGCGCGTCCTGGGGCAACGCCGGCTGGCTGACCCCCGGCCTCGCCACCCCGCTCCCGGAACCAGCGGTCCTCAAGTACGGCGTCCGTGCGGTGCTGAGCCCTGCCTCACCGGTGTACGTTCCACCGACCGCGAGCCCGCGGCTCCTCAAGTTCCTCACCCGCTTCGCTCGCAACAGCACCGCCGGACGCTGGAAGACCGCGATGGACGCGCTGGTCCCGATCAACCGGCAGGCCCTGCCCGCGTTCGACTTCCTGGCCAAGGCCGGGGTCGAGGCGCAGACCTACGAGGCCAAGTCGTTCCTGGCCGCCTACCGGACGGCCGAGGAGCGCAAGGTGCTGCTCGAGGAGATCGAGCAGATCCACGCCGCCGGTCAGGGCATCGAGTTCGAGGCGATCAGCGGTGACGACGCCCGCGAGATCGAGCCGTCGCTGTCCGACGAGATCGGCGCGGCGATCCGGCTGCACGGGCAGCGGTTCATCAACCCGGGCGAGTACGTCCAGCTGCTCGCCGACTCGGTGATCGCCCGCGGCGGCCAGATCATCAGCGGTGTCGTCGTGAAGGACATCGTCGACGAGATCCGCGGCGTCCGGCTCGTCACCGGTGACGGCGAGACCGATCCGTTCGATGCGGTCGTGATGGCGACGGGCGCCTGGCTGGGTGACCTGGCGCGGCAGTTCGGCGTGAAGACCGTCGTACAGGCCGGTCGCGGCTACAGCTTCAGCGTGCCGATCGCGCACGTACCGGCCGGCCCGGTGTACTTCCCGGCGCAGCGGATCGCCTGCACGCCGCTGGGCGACCGGCTCCGGGTCGCCGGGATGATGGAGTTCCGCAAGCCCGAGGCGAAGCTCGACCCGCGCCGGATCGACGCGATCGTCGAGGCCGCCCGGCCGCTGCTACGGGACGCCGACCTGGACGCGCGGACCTTCGAGTGGGTCGGGCCGCGGCCCTGCACCCCGGACGGCCTGCCGATCATCGGCGCCACCGCCTCGCCGCGAGTGTTCGCCGCCGGCGGGCACGGCATGTGGGGTATCACGCTCGGCCCGATCACCGGCCAGCTGCTCGCGGAGACCATCACCACCGGCCGCACGCCGCGCGAGCTTCGTCCGTTCAACCCGCTCCGCTGACATTCGGCGTGGAGGGACCCCAACGACGTGGTCCCTCCCTCTCGCTGACCGTCTCTCCGAGCAGCCCTCCGGTGACCCTCCCCGGGCAGCACCTCACCTGCCCGCACATCCTCAGGCCACCACGTCGCCGCTCCGGTCAGCACTGAGAGCGGGCCCTGGCGTCTTTCTCCTGCCCAGGGCCCGCTCTTTTCTGTCGGTGGGCTGTGTCAGGGTCTTGGCATGGTGCTCAGGTGGTACACCGTCGTGATCGACTGCCACGACGTACGCAAGCAGGCGGCCTGGTGGGCGGAGGCCTTCGGCTGGAAGACGATCATCGCGACCGACGAGGAATGCGTGAACGTGCCCGGCTGGGTTGAGCCGGAGACCGTTCACGAGCTCCCCTGGGAGCGGGTCGGTCCCGGCATGGTGTTCGTCCCGGTCCCCGAGGGCAAGACCGTGAAGAACCGCCTGCACCTCGACTTCGCGCCCCACACCAGCCAGGACCGCGACGCCGAAATCGCCCGCCTCGAAGCCCTCGGCGCCCAACGCGTCGACGTCGGCCAACCCGAGGGCCCCGGCTGGACAGTCCTCGCAGACCCAGAAGGCAACGAGTTCTGCGTCCTCAGCTCCCGCGACTTCTGAACCCGGCGTACGGCAACAACCAGCCGCGAGGATGGGTGTCATGCTCACGACCGACTTCACGGTTCCGCAGCGCCGCGTCCAGGATCTGACTGACCTCATGCGTACGGCGTGGTGGATGACCGACCGGACGCCCGCGGACGTCCACCGCCTGCTCGACAACTCAGACCTGGTCGTCGCCATCACCCACGACTCGACGGACCGCCTGGTCGGCTTCGCCCGGGTGCTCACCGACTACGTGTACGTCGCCCTCGTCCTCGACGTCATCGTCGACGAGTCCCACCGCGGCTCCGGCATCGGCGCCGTACTACTGGACGCCGTCGTCACCCACCCGGCACTGGCCGACGTCCGGAGCGTCGAACTCGTCTGCCGGCCCGACCTGATCCCGTTCTACCGCCGCTGGGGTTTCACCGAGCAAGTCGGTACCTCCCGGCTGATGCGCCGCACGACCGATCCACGGCTGACCGACGGCCCGTGAACAAACAAGTCCGGGACCCCGATTCGGAGCCCCGGACCTGTTGGTGGATCAGTGGGTGTGCGGCTCGGTGCCGTGCTCGGCTTCGTGGGCCGCGATCTGGGCCTTGACCTCTTCCATGTCGACCGCGCGCAGCTGGCCGATCAGGTCCTCCAGGCTCGCGGCCGGCAGCGCACCGGCCTGGGAGTACAGGACGACGCCGTCGCGGACCGCCATCAGGGTCGGGATGGACCGGATCTGGAAGGCCTGCGCGAGCTCGCCCTGCGCCTCGGTGTCGACCTTGCCGAAGGTGATGTCACCGTGCGTCTCGGACGACTTCTCGAACACCGGCCCGAACATCTTGCACGGACCACACCACTCGGCCCAGAAATCCACCAGCACGAGACCGTCGCTACCGACCACCTCGTTGAAGTTCTCCTGGGTCAGCTCGACCGTTGCCACTACGACCTCCGAAAGTAGATGAGTACGTGGTAGTCAACACGGACCGGTGGCCGAGTTGTTCCCGCACCCCCGGCAGGTACGCCGGCCGATCTCGTACGCCGTACGACCTGACCGGAATGCGGAGTCTCGTTTGTGACCTGAGCCACGTTGTCAACCGTTTGTCAGATAGGCATGTCCACGAAGGGTGACGCGTAGTCCTGCACCTCGTCGAGGATCGAGGCCGCGGCCTCCGGCGTGAGATCGGCGCGCTCGCGCTCCGCGACGATCATCTGCTGCAGCAGCCGGGTCTCACCCGCGGTAGCCAGACCGGTGATCTCGGGATGCCCGTTCAGCAGCCAGGCGGTCGCGGCGGTGATGTAGCGCTGCTCGTCGAACGGCCGGTACCAGGTGTCGTACGACTTCTGCTCGCCCTCGGCCCAGTTCCGCCGGGCGATCATCTTGATCGTCATCAGCGCGGCGTCCGACGCCTGCACGGCTTCGACGAGGGCCGCGTAGTCGTCGGCGTACTGCGGGTCGGTGGACAGCTTGTAGTTCAGCGGCGTCAGCACACTGTCGAAGTCGAACCGGCGCAGTCCCTCGGTGTGCACCGACGGCGCCTGCGCGGTGTGGCCGGTGATGCCGATCGCGCGGACCATGCCTTCGTCCTTGGCCCGGATCGCGGCCTCCAGCGAACCGCCCTTGCCGGTCACGAGATCGAGGTTCTCCAGGTCGCACACGGCGTGCATCTGGATCAGGTCGACGTGGTCGGTCTGCAGCCGCTCGAGGGATCGGTTGATCTCGCTCCAGGCCTCCTCGAAGGTCCGGCGGCCGGTCTTGGTGGCGAGGAAGATCCGGTCCCGGATCTCCGGCATCCGCGGTCCGAGGCGGAGCTCGGCGTCGCCGTAGTCGGCGGCCACGTCGAAGTGGTTGAGGCCGGCGTCGAGAGCTTCCTGGATCGACGCGTCGGCGCGGTCCTGGTCGACGCTCCCGAGCGAAGCAGCGCCGTAGATCAGCACCGAGCTCTGGTGGCCGAGTCTGCCCAGTCGGCGAGTTTCCATCCTGGTCCTCCAGGGGTAGCAGGGATCACTCCGACCTTATGCCCGGAAGCGCTGTCGGCAAGCGGTTGTCCACAGCCGATTTTGACCCCTCGTCACGGGAGAGTTTTCCACAGGCGGACCGCACGATCGGTTACTATGAGTGATCGTTGGTGCGTTCTTTTACCATGTTGTTCGCACGGATTTTCGAACCTGTCCGCGGCGTGTGGCATGGTGTGCGCTGCCCGCCCGACCTGAGCGGGCATGAGAGAGGAGCTATGACGACGGTACCGAAGGTGTCACGCTTGGCCGGTAACAGTGACGGTGAGGGTGACACTGCCCGCGAGTGGGGTAACAGTATGGCAGCGGGGAGCGATGGACCATCCGGATCCTGGGCTCAGGTCTCCCGGAGTGCGGTCGCTTGCCGTATTCTCCCGGCTACTGTCCGCGTAACTGCTGTCTGAGGGGCGGGTAGGGATGAGTTGGTGGCGTACGGTGCTGAATCTGCCGCCAAAAGGTGAGCATTGGTCGGACCAGCGCCGAACCAAGAGGCCGGGCAAGGGTCGCCCGCAAAGTACCGCGCCGGAGTGGTGGGCCCACCCCGGCGGGCCGGTGTCACCTACCCCTCGCCAGGCGCAGGGTGTAGCAGCGCAGTACGCCGCTCCGCAGGGCCAGCCGCCGCAGAACCAGGCGCCGCCCGGTGGCGTGATGGCGCCACCCCGTCGTCCCGGCGGGCGTCCTTCGGAGGAAGCGCCGCAGGAGCAGCGGGGCCGTACTCCCGAACGTTTGAAACAGCGTTCGCCGCACGGTGCGCACGCGGCGCCCGGTCCGGTCCGCGAGGTACTGGAGCCCGGGCAGACGCCGTGGTCGACCGAACCGGAGTCCTCTTTCTCCACGTGGGCACGGCGGTTCTTCCGCGGCCTCGTGGTCGTCGTACTGCTGCTGGCTGCCATCAGCGGCATCCGCTCCTGGATCGCACCGAACAAGACGCCGGAGACGGTCGTCAGCGGGCAGAGCAGCTTCCCGTCCGCGGAGGCCAGCGCGGTCGCGACGCGGTACGCCGTGTCGTACCTGACCTGGGACGAGAGCAACCCCGATGCCCGCCCGGCGCAGATCGGACTGGACCTCGCCGCCGGCCTGGACAGCCGCGCGGGCTGGAACGGTCGCGGTAAGCAGACCGCCGACGTCGCCTACCCGGGAGAGGTCAAGGCTGACTCCAACGGCATCACGGCCGTGGTGGACGTCCGGGTCCGTGTCTACACGTTCACCAAGCAGGGCAAGAGCTGGGCCGCCGGCCCGATCACCTGGCAGCGCATCTCGGTCCCGGTCGCGCGGACCGCGTCGCGGGTGGTGGTCAGCGGGCCGCCGACGTTCGTACCGGACCTGCGGGCGCCGCTGCCGAGCAACATGCCGGACGCCGGCACGCCCGACGACGAGCTGACCACGGCCACCGAGAAGGACGCGGAGGCGTTCTTCTCGGCGTACGCCGAGTCCGACAACAAGGTGTCCGCGGTGACCGCGCCCGGCTCCACCATCCGCAGCCTGAACGGGGCGGTGAAGTTCGGTGAACTCAAGGACTGGCAGGTCTACACCGGCAACGACGACGAGCGGCGGGCGACCGCGGCCGTCACCTGGAACGGCGCGGGTGACACCACGCTGGACCAGACCTACACGCTCACGCTGAGGCGTACTGTCGCCACGGACGGAGCACAGCGATGGCAAGTGGCTGCCGTCGGATGAATCCAGCTACTGGCCATCGGATGACCGAGGCAACAAGGGAGACACCGCAATGACGACTCACGAACTGGCTGCGAGCGTGCTTCAGCTTGCCGTGCCCATGGCCGACCCCAATGTGCCGACGGGCGCGGACTTCAAGGACTGGGTCCTGGTCATCGCGGGGAACATCTTCATCGCGATCCTCGTGTTGCGTGCCATCGGCCACTACTTCAAGCGCGAGTGGGGCGAGCTGTTCGGCCACATCGCGGCCGGGGTCCTGGTCGGCGGGCTGATCTACGCCAACAACCAGACCATCAACGTGCTCAAGGGCTTCTGGGGATTGCTGTCCGGAGGTAATTGATGCGAGTCGGCCGCACCCTGACCCACCACTTCGAGATCGAGACCCGGCAGTACGACCTGCTCGGGATCGACCTCGGAGAAGGCGCCCGGCGCCGGATGATCATCTTCGGAGCGGTGATCATCGTGCTCTGGGTGGCGTTGCTGTTCCCGTTCATCGGCGTACCGAAGAAACCCACCGTCAGCCTGTACATCGTGCCGCCGTTCGTGATCACCGCGTTCGGCTGGCGCCCGGGCAAGTTCCACGAGCGTCGCCGCCGGGTGACCGAATGGGCGCTCGCCGTCCGGTACGCGTTGCGGGCGCACCGCCCGATCATCGGCCTCGGTGCGCGCGCCGCCGACAAGACGGAGTACCTGCCCTGGCGGGAGCGCATCTCGACCCGGAAGGTGGCCGATCTGGCCAAGGCCCGGGTCACGCCGGAGTGGGAACGTGAGGTCGTGGTCGAGCTCGACCCGATGGTCCGCGCGGGCGCGGACATCACCGTCAACCAGCGGGCCCGGCTGCTGGGTTCGGATCACGTACAACGGGTGAGTCGCAGGACGTCGTCAGGGAAGGGCCGCGAATGAAGATCGCTGACAAGCTCTTGAACCTGGTGGGGGTCGGCCGCGAGCGCGGCCTGCCGCCACCTCGTCTTGTGGCTATCGCCGACGGTCTGCTGGTGACCGAGCGCAGCGCCGAGGCGTGGTTCCTGATCTCGGTCGCGAACACCGACCTGGCCACCGAGGCCGAGCAGGACGCGGCCCTGGACGCCGCGGTCAGCGCGGCCGCGACGATCCTCGGCGACCGGCTCAGCCACCTGAAGGTGGTGTGGGGCCGCTCGACCGGTCAGGACTACATCGACTCGATGGCCGGCCACTACCGTCTCGGCGACCACGACGCGTGGGCGCAGACCCGGGCCGACCGGATCGACGAGATGCGGATGCCGGAGCGGTACGTCGCGCTCGGCGTACACCTGTCCGACCGCGACCCGCGGGCGACCGCGCAGGTCCGCGGCTCGATCAGCGACGCCCTCGGTACGACGTCCTGGCGGGTCAGCGCGCGCGAACTTGCGCACCTGGACGAGCGGGTGCGCAAGCTCGCTCGTCAGCTCGGCTCGACGGTCTGGCGGGCGCACACCGCGCCGGCTGAGGTGATCTCCTGGTTGATCAGCCGCGAGATGCACCGCGGTGCGGTCGCAGCGCCGCGACGCGGTCTGATCACCGGTGCCTCGCTGGCCCGGCTGACGTCCGGCCGTGTGGTGCCGTACACCGACCATCTGCGGATCTACGACACCCGTGGCCAGATCGCGGCGTACACGACTGTCCTCGCGATGACGGACTTCCCCGAAGAGCTCGAGACTCCGGGCGCGGGGGAGTGGCTGCGGACACTGTCGGAGATCAAGGCGATCGACGACGACGGCGAGGAGATCGACGTCACCGTCGAGGCCTCGGTCCGGTTCCGCGTCCTGACGAAGAAGACCGCGCGCCACCTGGTCGACGAGACCCGGAAGAGCGCGAAGGAACAGCGCCGTTCGGCCGCGAAGGGCACCGCGGAGGAGACCGCCGACGAGATCGTCGAGACCGAGCGCGTCATGCGTGAGGTCAAGCGCGACATCAACCGGAGCGGTCTGACACTGGTCGAGGACCACCCTCGGTTGCTGGTCAGCGCGGACACGCGTGAGGACCTCGAGGCGTACGTTGACGCGGTCATCGCGCACTACGCCGACCGTGGCATCACCGTTGCCGCTGGCGCGGACGAGCAGCGCGACCTGTGGCTGGAGTCCTTGCCGGGCGACCAGCTGCGCGTGCCGGACCTCGGACACGTACGTGAGTCGACCGCGTTCTTCGGGTCGTGGTTCTGGGGCGGTGCATCGATCGGTGACGCCACAGGCCCGGCCATCGGGTACCTGACGGGCTCCACACCCGGTCTGGTGCGCTTCGATGCCGCGGCTGGTTCTGCACTGGGTGACGCGACCACGACGCTGTTCCTCGGCCGTTCCGGTCGAGGCAAGACGACTGCCGCGATGCTGGGCGGTCTGGACTCCGCGTTCGCCGGTGCGTGGGTGCCGCTGCTGGACCTGAAGGGCGACGCCGCGGGCGTGTCCGCAGTCGCCGCCGAGTACGGCGTACCCACTGCTGTCATTGAGATCACGGCGCAGTTCTCCGGCGCTGCAGACCTCCTGCGGGTGCTGCCCGTTGACGACGCCCTACTGCAGGCCCCGTCGCAGCTGATGCTGCTGCTACCGCCTCATCTGCGTGGTGCGGCCGAGGCCCCGGTCATGGCCGCGACCCGCGCCGAGATCCAGTCACCCGACCCGTCGTCGTGGGGTGTCATCCAGCGGCTCTGCGCCTCCGAGTCGGAGACAGTGCGGACCGTCGGCTTCGCACTACGCGACCTGGTCGAGACAGGTCTCGGCTCCGTCGTCGCCGGCCCACCGTCCGGGCTGTCTTCGTTGACGACGAACCCAGGTCTCTGGGTCGTGCAGATGCCCGGCCTCACGCTGCCGTCCCCCGAGTCGGCTCCCGAGTCCTGGTCCCCGATCGAACGCGTCGGCATGGCCTGCCTCCGCGGCTGCCTGGCCTGGATGGTCCGTACGACGGGCCGCCGCGAGTTCCGCGGCCGTTCCAAGGTCGTCATCGTCCCCGAGGTCCACCTCCTGACGAAGACCCCCGACGGCGCGTCCTTCCTCGACTACATCGCCCGTGTCGGCCGCGCCCTCGGCGCCTCCCTGGTCCTCGACACCCAGGACCCCGCCTCGATCCTGAAACTCCCCGGCCTGGTCGAACAGATCACCACCCTGTTCGCCTTCAGCCTCCGCTCCCGCGAACAGGTCGACTCGCTCCTGGAACTCCTCGGCCGCCCCCAAACCGCCCCGTACCAAACCCTCGTCCGAGGCATCAACACCGCCGCCAACGGCAAATCCATCCGCCACGGCCACTGCATCATGCGAGACCGCTGGGACGAAGTAGCCACAGTCCAAATAGACATCCCCAGCCAACAGGTAGCCGCCCTCCTCCGAACCACCCCCGAATCCGAACACACGACCGCTACGGCCCGCGCGATTCCTGCGTACGAACCCGACGACCCCTTCGCGGACGAGGAAGAAGAGCTCCTCGAGCCGGCTTCATCAGCCCGGCTCCAGGACCACCGGACGTCGCCGCAAGACGCGCCGGTCATGCCGTCGGCCTCGAATGGCATCGCCCAGGGAACCCCAGCGGCACCGTCTGCCCCGGCGCCTCAGGTCAACCAGCCGCGCCCCACACCACCTGAGCCGGCTCCGACCTACACAGCCAACGCAAACTCCGCACCGCCTGCGCCGTCTCCTCAGACCGCGGGGATCGCCGACCAAAGGCCCGAGAGCACCGCAGACCCGTCGCGCCAGCCCTCCCCCCACGCAGACCGCGAGCCCGCTCCCGCCACACAACCGGCGCCTGGCTACTCAGCCACCGCAGAGCGAGCAAGCACAGAACCCGCAGTCCAGCCCTCCGCGACCCAAGAGGCGACGCCGCAACACGCGCCCTCTCAACCGTCCCAACCGGCACCCCCACCCGTGGCCCAACAAAACGGCCACCCGCCGATCCCGAACGGCCAAGACCCCTCCGAAGACCACAGCCACCCCCTGCGCTACGAGTCCCCGATTGGCCCAGACGAGGTCTACGACCAAGAAGCAGACGAGGCCGCCTACAACGAGGCGATGTACCCCGCCTACGGCGACGACGAGTCCCCGGACCCCGACCGCCCACCCACCAACAAAGAGCACGTCGCATGAGGTGGCGCCGCCGCCTCCGAACCGCGGCCACCGTCCTCTCCATCTCCCTGATCCTCACCTCCCAACTAGCCCTAGCCGCCGACCCCAACCAAGGCCCCACCAACCCGACCGGCTTCGGTGACCTTCTACCTACCCCTGACCTGACCCACGGCGACACGCGAACGCTTTTCGAGCAGTACAGCCCGACGGTCTATGGGCTGGACTACGAAACGAGCTTCCGCGATCCGATGGAGGCAGTGTTCAACGGCTACGCGCACATGGTCATGCTGTACATCATCGCAATCACCCGGGCAGCGATCTCTGTGGGCTGGTGGCTGTTCTCGTTCACAGACTTGAAGCCGTTGACCGACACCGCTTCGTCGGCCATCGGTTTGGTGAACACCCAACTGGCCGGATGGTTGCTGCCGTCCGCGTTGGCTTTCGGCGCCATTGCGGCGTATGCGCAACGGCGGGCCAGTGGCAGCTCGATGAGTCAGTTGGTGTGGGTCTTCGCCGCTGGGTTGTTGGCCACGAGTTTCGCTGTCGCGCCGGCGACCTGGCTACACGGCGTCGATGGCGCACGGCAGATTGGGTCCGATGCGGTTGTCGGAACGTCCACCGAGGTACTCGGCTCGACGACAAAGGTTCCGATCGAGTGGCCCGAACCTAGTTTTTCCGGCTCCAAGCGGGACACTTTGCTGCGAAAATCCGGCGACGCGACATGGCGAGCCTTCGCGGCGACCCCGTGGTGCATTGCTGAGTTCGGCTCCCTCCAGGCTTGTCAGCGCTATGGCAAGGCCATTCTCGACAAGGGCACCGACGGCGATGCCCGCAACAGCTACATCGACAAGGAGATCAGCAAGGCTGAGGGCGGCGGAGAGGCCCCAACAGTGAAGTGGGCGAAGGGCGACAATCCGTTCGGCCGCGTAGGCGTGCTGACTCTTGGTGCGATAGCGGCGACGCTGTTCGCGTTCCTGACGGTGTCACTTGCATTCACAGCCTTGATGGCATTCATCGGTTGTATGATCTTGCTGGTGGTCGGCGTCCTGTTCACCTGTCTGTGGGCTGTTCCCGGCCGGACCAGGCAATGGGGGATGAACTGGTTCGAGGCCCTACTCGGCCTGGTTCTGCAGTCGATTCTCGCGCTGCTGGTGTTCTCGACCACCTTGGCGCTGGTCACCGCGGTCTTCAGCCTGACCGACACGCTCGGATGGCTTCCTGTGAGTGGGCTCGCGATCGCGGTTCTCATCGCAGGGTTCCGGCTTCGGCGGCTCTTCGAGAGCATGAGTTCAATGATGCGACCAGGGATGGGAAGCCTGGTCATGGGAGGCCTCGCTCGTCGAGGAGCGATGGGCGCCGTCCGGCGTCTCATGGGCGTGGTCGGTAGCCGAGCTGCGAGCCCAACGGTCGGGGAGAAGAGCTCGAGAGGGTACGAGACGCAAGTCGAGCGAGCGTCATCCGTCCGAGTCTTCCGACAGGCGCCGGCGCTCGGGACGAACTATCGCATGGTGGCGGCACGACGGGCCCCGGCTCATGCGATGAGTTCTCCCGAACGACGAGCTATCGAGCAGGCAGGGACAAGTTCAACTCGGGCGGGTGCAGGCGGAGGTCAGGAGTCGAAGCTTTCACGTCTCAAGGACCACGCACAGACCTCCAATGGCGCGACATCGGTGACGGCCGGTGCTGCGACATCGGATGGCACATCCGGGCCTGCCGGTCGGCGTCGAGCAATCACAGTTGGCTTGTCGGGCACGCCGTCCGTTCGATCGGGTACAGCGAGCAGTGGATCGCAGTCGGGCGCGCCCGGCGGCGGATCTTCGAATGCCGAAGCCAGGCAGGCCAGGCACGCGAAGTCGACCAGAAAGGACAGTCGTCCCGCCTCGCACAGCAGATTTGAACCAAGAGCTCATACGCATTCGGCGAGCCTGCGCGACGGACCTCCCAAAGCAGTTCGCGATCGACGTAAGCCACCGTCGAGTTCGGGCAGGCGGTTCCGCGAGTATTCGAGCGTCACGAAGGACGGCGTGACGGTCATGGTGCCAATCCGCAGGTGATCGGACGATGAAGAGCGGCGGCGACTCCTCGCGGCGTGATCGCGATGACGATTCCGGCAGGGCCCGGCCCGATGAGCCGACGAACTGGCGCGACATGGTTCGGACGGACTACGACTATCCCGACGAGATTGACGAGCTGAGCCGGCGAGAACGTCGTCGGGCGAAGCGCACCTGGCGCCGTGACGATCAGGCACAACGGGTGGCTTGGCTCCGCCAGCAGCGACAAGCGGAGCCTACGAGCCCGGCGACGGTCATTGTCGCTGTTGTGATCCTCGCGATCGTCGTTCTCGGTCTCGGCGGCGGGCTGCCGCGTCTGCTGCGAGGAGATGAGCCTCCTGCCCGTGGCGATGTTGGAGTGCTGACTCCTTCTCAACCGCCCGACCAGGCGCAGTCTCCTGATGCACCACAGTCATCGACGTCGACTCCCTCAGGCCCAGCGACGTTGCAGAACTCCACTCCGCCGATCCTGACCGAGCGTCCGACGGCGGCTGCAACGACGGCCGCGACGAGTACGCTCAACGCTTGGGCACGGGTGTTCTACACGCGTGATCCGTCGAGGGAGACATATGCGAATCTCATCGACAAGACAGCTGCCTACATCACGTCTGAGCTCGGACAGAGCCTGCAGTCCGAAGGCGATTCGACCTACGACGCCCTGAAGTCCGATGGTGGGAAATCCACTGTGGCCTCCGTGAAGGTCGAGATGCCAAAGCCGGATTCAGCTCCGGTGGACACGCCGACGCGGATCAGCCGCCTGGTTTCCGTCACGATCGACGTCACGGGCAAGCGCCCCAACCGGATGGTGCTGCCGCTTCTGATCACTCTGGTACCCGAGGGAACCAGTTGGGTGATCAGCGACTTGAACGGCGGGACCGGTCCATGAGCGAACGGGGACTGTGATGTTCGTGGATCGCGGTGCAGGCGGTGTCCTCGGCTCGAGCGCGGGCAAACTCCTTGGCCTGAAGGCGCTTGGAGCAATGGCCGTAGTCGGATTGATGAGCTTTGTTCTGATCGTGCCCTTCGGTGCTGGAGGCGACCGGTTCCTTGCCAGTTGCCCGCCCGGAAGCGGTGATTCCCGGGTCGACGATCCGCCCGCGGATGCGCCGGTGCGAGCGAGGCAGGTCGCTTTCGCCAAGATCATCGACAGTGTCGCGGTGGCGCGTGGCCTTCCAGGCCGAGCGACCCTGGTCGCCCTGATGACGGCGCTGCAGGAATCGGGACTTGAGAATATCGACTACGGTGATCGTGATTCGGTCGGACTGTTTCAGCAGCGTCCTTCCGCAGGTTGGGGCACGGTCCAGCAGATTCTGGATCCGTCCTACGCTGCCGAGGCGTTCTTCGGTGGGCCGAATCCACCGAGCCCTCCAGGTCTGGTCGACATCGATGACTGGCCATCGATGTCATTCACCGAGGCTGCCCAGGCCGTTCAAGTCTCGGCCTTCCCCGATGCCTACGCGCGACATGAACGCACGGCGCGGCAGATCGCAGCGGAGGCAGGTATCGATCTCGAGCGGGCCGGCGATCCTTATGCGGGACGTTCCGGACCGAAACCCACCGTCGGCCCATCGCAGCCGACCGACATCGACAACAGCTGTGGCGCCGGAGGTGGCCTGATCGAAGGCCGTCCCATCAACGGCGTCTGGCCCCCGCAAACTGCAAGCGTCACAGATCCGACGGGCACAGGCGGGCTCGTCACCCCACGCACTGCTGCTTGGGTCGCGCAGGCTCGTGCTGCGCTGGCCAATCCGCCGATGAGCTGCTGGGACGCCCACGTCTGGAACCCGACGAGTGACCATCCGAAGGGGAAAGCCTGTGACGTCTTTGTCGGCGGGGACTCGCGCCGATCCGCGCCGGCAAGAGCGAAGGGGGATCGCATTGCGAACTGGGCGATTCAGACGGCGGGAACGACTGGGGTGCACTACCTCATCTGGTACGGGAAGATATGGAGTGCTCGCACCGGGCAGTGGACGCCGTACAACGGCGGCGGTGTTTACGATCCGAGTGACGCGACCGGTGGCCACTACGATCACGTTCACGTGTCCCTCTACTGATTCCAACTGCTGAGGCGGTACATGAACAACTCGCAGAACCGGGACGACCGTCCCGATGATGGCTCGCCAGAGCGTGGTTCTCGCGACTCGGCATCGAGTACACCGGGCGGGGACAATGCCGTGCCGCAGCTTCCATTCAACGGTCTGCATGGGCAGGACCAGCGTGGGATCGGCGGGCCTGCCGCATCGGGTGCAGTTGGTGGTTCTGGCATGTTCGCTGCTGAGTTCGTCGCGATGCTGCTCTGGGCTGCTGCGAGCTTCGTCATCATCTATTGGCTGTCGGGAACATTCGACTGGAACCCGGTCGTTGTCGTCGGCGCATGGCTCGTCACGGGGCTCGTCGTGTTCTGGCCGGGGTCGGACGGCCTGATCGCACGCTTCCTGCTCGGACTACGGCGTCCGACTATGGTGGAGAACCAGCGCCTCGCTCCCATCTGGTACGCCGTCGCGCAGAGGTCCGGAGTCGACCCGAGCAGGTTCACGGTGTGGATTCAACGGGCCGAAACCCCAACCGGTCCGGCGACCGGCGGTAACACGGTCTCGGTGACGAGTTGGGCGCTCTACACCTTGCCTCCGAGTCACTTGGAGGCGGCACTCGCTCATGACTTCTCAGTGCGTCGTCACGGCCACCTATGGCTCAGTCGCGTACTGCACTGGTATTCGGTTCCGGCGCGACTCGTCGGCTTCGTGGTCTGGCAACTGCTCAAGCTGAGCCGGACGATCCCGGCAGTCGGATGCACCATCATCGGGTTTCTCCTCGTCGCCTATCTGGGCTTGATCTTCGGCGCATTGATCTTCTACGACAGCCTTGCCGTGCCGTTGGCGTTTCTCGCGCCACTCTTCTCTCCATTGCTGTTCATCGGAGCGAACAAACTGGCCGAGCGGATGGCCGATCACGCGACGGCTGACCTTGGCTACGGCCGCAAATTCCTCGAGGTCCTCTACGGATGGCAAGCCCAGCACGAGGGCGGGCAGCGTCGAGGCGGCTTCGCGCAGCCCGACTGGCTCACAGGCCAGCCGTCGGTGGCAGAACGTATCAGTGCTCTTGAGGTATATCTGCAGCGCCGATGAGTTGCGATGGGCCTCGTGGAATGGGCAATGCGGCCGTCTTCTTGTTCTTCATGGTCAGTTTCCAGGGCGCGACAGGTTGGCCATTGTGGAGACTGCGCCCTGAGTTAGGACCTGGTGGAGCGTGAGGGCTCTCAAGGCGACGCTGAGATCAAGCGGGTGGGGGCTTCGGTTTCTCCGTGGGGGAGGGGAGGTCCGGGAGGTCGTAGAGGGTTCGGTCGGTGGTGGCGTCGGTCTAGGTGCGTAGGTCGAGGCGGTCGAAGGTTTCGGAGAGGCGGGTCAGGCCGGACCAGGGTTGGGCGTCGGCTACTGAGGCGGGGCCGTAGGTGGTGAGGTAGCGGAGGATCATCGCCTCCACAGTCGCGGTCGAGTCGTCGGTGGGTGTTGGGGAGCCAGAGGTTCGCGGTCGTGAGGGTTGGTTGGCCAGACTTGGTCCGGAGTCCTCTGGGCGGGTTTTGGATGGTGGGGAGGAGACAGCGGACCGCGTGCGCTAGGGGCGGCGGGGTCTCGGTCGGGGTAGGGCGGAGCCAGGTGGTCGCGGAGTTGGGCGGCGATGGCTGGGCTTTCGGTCATGCGGGCGATGCCGGCAGCGAGGACGGCGTCCATGTCCAGGCCTTCCAGGCGGTGCCGGCCGAAGGTCTGGTTCTGGTAGACCTCGCGTTCCAGCCGGGGCTGGATGAGCGGGCGGAACGCGAGGAAGTCACGGCTGGAGACCAGGTGGATGGTTGCCCGCATCATCGATCCGCGGACCGCGTGGCGAGTTTCCAGGGGGTGGGAAGTTCGTGAGCCGGGTCCAGAGGCCGACGTACGGCGCTTGCGGGGCTTGGGTCTGCATGCCGACGAGGTGTTCGATCGCCTCCAGGGTGGTCGCGTCGTGGCGTTCGAGGAGCCGCTGGCGGTCCAGGGTGACGCGGTTCAGGGCCTGCAGGCTCAGCTTGATCATGGCGGATCCTCTCCGATCGGCGGATCCAACAGTAGGCAGAGAATCGGCCAGTTCCGGTCCGCTACTCCACGGCGTCGAGGAGTTCCAGCCGGCTGGCCAGCGCGGTGCGGCGACCTCCAGCCGGCGAGTGTGGCATGTCCGGATACGGCGGCAGCCACTCCGAGGGATCCACGGTCGGCAGCAGGCCGCCGAGACGCACGCCGGATGACAGTGAGGTGCGTACGGCGCTCGGAAGCATCGCGCTGATCGTCTCCCCGGTGCCCTCGAGCTACCGGCGTACGGCGCCTGCCGTCAGCATTCCGGCGCGACTGGTGTGGTCTGGCCGCCGTCTCGATCGACGAGCACCGGTACTGCTTCGCCGATGCGGAGTTGGGTCGTGGCTTGCTGGGTCATGGCGATCTGGCCGGTGTCGCCAAGGGTGCTTTGCCAGGTGATGTCCCATTGCGCGACCGCTGCTACTGGGTACTTGCAGTTCGGTAGCTTCCGCGAGGTCTTCACGTACCGGTGCCCGCAGGTAGGCGAGGTCTTCACGCCCATCGACTTGTTGTAAGGAGTCCCCGGGCCCTCGCATCGAACCGTCTTGCCGTCGCCCATAGACCAGTTGATGGCCTTCACGTGAGCCGTCACGGTCACAGTCAACCCCGGCACGCGCGCACTTCGAACGATCGGGCCCCAGGTGTTCTCGGTCTTCGTCACCCACAACCAGACCGGCATGTTCACCAGGCCGATCTGACCGGGTGCCGGTGCCGTCTTGATGAGCGGCGGAGCCAGCTGCATCTCCCCAATTGCCTGATAGGCCAACGTCACTGGGTCGACCGCCTCGGTGTCGGGCCTACCAGGCAACCAGATCCACCGCGTCACGAACCGTATGCCCTGCTCGCGAATACAAGACCAGATGGCGCCGTCAGTGTGCCCCTGCCAGGAGGGGTCACTCCTCGGGGGGCTGCGGGGAGAGACGCTGCAGGTAGCACTGTTGGCTGTTCGACCAATTGCCCGGATCGGACGTGCAGGAGCGTGCGGCACCGCCGTCGAAGCAGGCCCGCTCCGGCCTCCGGGCCGTCGACTTGGCGGGCTTCTTCCCTGGCGTCTTCTCGCCCTGCGGGATCTCGATCGTAGAACGAGGAGCCCAGTAGCATCGGCCGTTCGGCAGGCACAGCGGAATGTAGTCGCCGTTAGGCTTTGGCGGCAGCTTCTTGCCTTCAGTCGCTGTTGCCGCGAAGGCAACAGTTGTCAGAGTCGTGCTGATGAGGAGGCCGGCGAATAGCCGGAGGACGAGCCTCAGCATTCGCCCGTGTCCTGCTGATCGACAAGGAACCACATCTCCTTGGTCTGCCCGTCCGGAGGCGTGAAGACCAGTTTTGCTTGTACCTTGCTTCGCCCGCTCGTCCCGGGCCCGAGAGGCACGGGCTTACGTGTCGCTAGGTATCGGAGTGTGACCTTGGTCGAGTTCAGGCACGCGCTGAGATTCACCTCGGGTTGCTCACCTGTGGTTTCGACCGACGTGGCGGTCATCGACTCCACGTGGACTTTGCCGTCTTGGTACCAGCCGCGCTGCTGGTTGAACTCGACGTTGCCCCACACCTGAATGAGCCAATTCCCGCCTGCACCGGCCTTCAGCAGTTCGGCGCGACTCGCGGCAGGAGGGTTGTTGAGCGCCTTGTCGATGGCGGCCCATGCCACAACGTAGCGCCTTGGCAGCCGCGACGGCAGCCTGCTCCGCCGTGGTCCGGGATGGCGTGGATGGCGCCGTAGCTGTCGGGCTTGTGGTCGGAGAGGTCGTGGTGGGGGTTGTGTTGGGCCGGCCGGCTTCGGGGGAGTCGTTGCAGGCGGTCAGCAGGGTGAGGCTGCTGAGCGTGGCGACGGCGGCGAGTAGCGGTCGGCGGGGCATGTGGTGGGGCTCCGTTCTTGTGTGCTGTTGGTGTAAGGGTGGCATACGGAGAGTGTTCGGCGGGGTGGGTTGTCCACAGGTTGCAGGTTGCTGCAGCGACGCGGTCCTGAACGGGCGGACAGGCAGCCGCGGCTGAATCCGAGCGTGGGGAGTCACGCGTCGAAAACATGGATCGCTGACTGGTGGCGGCTCGATTTGGGCAGGGCAGGGCAGGACGAAAAGCGGCGCGGAAGGGCGTTGGCGCAGAAGACCGGCGTAGGCAGGTTGTCCCGTCACGCAGGCTGGGCGTCGTGCCCGGCTCGTCCCGCGCCCAGCCTGCGAATGGCAGGGAGGGGATCGTCTCCGGCAGTTTCAGCGGTCGAAGCCGGCGACTATCGAGAGCACATCGGCTGGGTCGAGCGGCCTGGGATCGTCGCGCCACAGGGCTAGGACGTCGTCGTCCTCGCTCTCGTCGAATCGCCCGAGTCCGCCGTCGATCAGACGGCGCGCCTCGGCTGGACCGATCTCCTCGTAGGTGAAGTCTCGTTCCATGTAGTAGTCGTTGCGGAGGGCATAGTTGTCGTGGAACTTGCCTGTGTTCGCGACATAGCCGTACATGTTCTCGTTCGCGAGAGCAGCGACCCAGCGCGGCTCGCCCTGTTCCTTCACCAGAAAGAGTCTCATCGCATCATCCCGCCGTTCCTCCTGGTCATTGATTGCCCCACCGCTCGGCGCGAATCGACTTGGGAGTCCTGCCGACCGGGCGGTGGTGTATGCGCCCTCGAATCACTGTAGTTCTTGACCGTGACATCTTTTCCGCCCAATGCCGTCAACCCCTCGATTCCCGCGGGCGGCGAGAGCGTAGCCGAGAGGTCCACGCACTTCTGACGGGCGACATCGCGATCGTGGGTAGCTGCCCGTAGGCTGCGCTCGATCTCGTACCAAGGCGTCGTCAGCTCCTTGATCCTTGCCGAGGCCGCAGAGTGGAACTGAATCTCGACCCGAGCTCCGCCAGGCGCAGCCAGGTAGGCGTGGAGGCCCTTGTAGCGCGATCCGTCGGTGTATGAGTGCATCGCGTACACGACCCGCCAGCCGCGATCGGTCAGCTGGTCAACCGTGCCGCGCGCGGAGTCGACGAGGTCGTCCGGGGAGGCGGCCTGGACGGTGTACCGCAGAAGATCGTCCAGCGGTACGCGCCTGTGCTTGACCGCAGAGTCGCGAATCTTGCGGGCCAGCGACTCGGGGGACTTGACTCGGCGGGCGAGTTGGTACGGCGAGGCGGCGTCGGGGAGTGAGGCCAGGAAGTCGGCGGTGATCCGGGGCTCGATGGCGACGGCTTCTTCGAGGAGGCGGAGGCTCTTGCGGGTTGCCTTGGCGCCGTGGAGTCTGGCGATCTCTGCAGCAGAGAGCGGGTGATCGCCCCAGTCGAGCGGGCCGCCGATTGAGAAGGCACGGTGCAAGGTGGACGGCTCGGGTGGGCGGTCCGAAGCGGGTGGCATCTGTACTCCCCAGATCACGTCGGTCCTTCGACCGTAGGCGGGCGGGGAGGAGCGGTGGGGTGGGTTTCGAGATCTGTGGATAACTGCCGGCGCACGTCAGCGACTCTTTATCGAGTGACAGGTTTTCCCTTGCCCGGTGCGAATCTGGTGACGATCTGCTTCCCAGCGGGTACTCCGTGGAATTAGGGTTCCACGGACCGTAGTGGTTGCGTTACGCAACCTGGATGTGGGAGGGAACGGATGAGGAAACGCCGTCAGGCGCTCGTGGCCGTCACCGCAGGGCTGGCCACTGTCTCGCTCGGGTTGTCGTTCACCAGCGCCGCGGGGGCCGCGCCGGAAGCAGCGACGGCCAACCCGAACGGGCTGAAGCTGATCAAGACCAAGACGTCGCTGCTCGGCAAGCACTACTGGTATCAGCAGACCTTCAAGGGGCTGCCGGTGATCGACGGGTACTACGCCAAGCATGTGGCCAAGGACGGCGCGGTGCAGATCGCGGACGGGCGGGACGCCGTACCGGCGAACCTGGATGTCAGCGCAACACTGGCCGCGGCCTCCGCGACGCAGAAGGCCAACGCCGCGGTCACCGCGCGCGCGAACCGTGCCCGGATCGCCGGGCCGGACAAGAATGTCCTCACGCAGCCGGGCGCGACCAGTGGCGCCGCGCAACTCGCGGTGATCGGCGGGCCGAACGCGCGTCTGGTCTGGAACGTCACCAGCCGCTCGGCCGAGGGTGTCAGCCGTTCGCTCGTCGACGCGGACACCGGCTCGGTCGTCGAGTCGAAGGTGATCAGCGACAACGTCGACGGCCGCGGTTCGGTGTTCGACCCGAACCCGGTGGTCAGTGAGCAGAACGAGAAGCTGACCGACCAGAACGACAAGAACCAGGACGCGTTGTTCCTGGCGCAGAAGAATGTGATCCTGCGCAATCTGGACGGCTCCGGCAAGCTCAACGGCACGTACGTGAACATCGCCGAGGCCAAGGGCGGGCTGGCCCAGAGCAAGACGAACACCTTCGTCTACCAGCGCCAGAACGACAAGTTCGAGCAGGTGATGGTGTATTACCACATCAACCAGACGCAGGAGTACATCCACCAGCTCGGGTTCACCGAGGTCAACAACGAGTCGCAGGACTTCTCGGTCGACACGTTCTCCGGGGACAACTCGTTCTACGACCCGTCGACCGACATGATCACGGTCGGCGAGGGCGGGGTCGACGACGCCGAGGACGCCGAGGTGATCTGGCACGAGTACGGGCACGCGATCCAGGACGACGTGGTGCCGAACTTCGGCGAGTCGGAGGAGGCCGGCGCGATCGGCGAGGGCTTCGGCGACTACTGGGCCGTGACGATGTCGGTGCCGGTGAGCAAGGGGTTCGAGCTGCCGTGCGTGATGGACTGGGACGCGACGTCGTACACGACCGACGAGCCGCACTGCCTGCGCCGGACGGACACCGGCAAGACCACCGACGACAAGACCGGTGAGGTGCACGACGACGGCGAGATCTGGTCGAACGCGCTCTGGGACATCCACCAGGCGCTCGGCCGGACCAAGGCCAACAAGCTGATCCTCGAGTCGACGTTCTTCTACGACCCGGACACGTCGTTCGCCGCCGCGGCCCAGGACACCGTCCAGGCTGCACGGCTGCTGTACGGAAAGCCGGCCGCCGCGACGGTCGCGAAGGCCTTCCAGGACCGCAAGATCCTCCCGTAACAACCCCAGCAACAACACCAGGTCGTGCGCCCACGGCTACTGTGGGCGCATGACCTGGCGTACGGCGGACATTCCCGACCTCACCGGACGGCTCGCGCTCGTGACGGGCGCGACCAGTGGACTCGGGTACGAGACCGCGCTCGAACTGCTCAGACACGGCGCGGATGTGCTGGTCGCTGCCCGGAATCCGGAGAAGGCTGCGCAGGCGGCCGAGACCCTGACGCAGAAGGCCGGACGGGCGCCGACGGTCCTCGAGTTGGACCTGGCTGATCTCGCGAGTGTTCAGCGGGCGGCCGAGGAGGTCGTCAAGTCGTACGACAAGCTGGATTTGCTGATCAACAACGCCGGCGTGATGGCGCCGCCGTACCGGCAGACGCTCGACGGGTTCGAGTTGCAGCTCGGCACCAACCATCTGGGTCACTTCGCGCTGACCGGGCGGTTGTTGCCGCTGCTGGTCAAGGGCAGCCGGGTGGTCACGGTCAGCTCGTTCATGCACAGGACCGTTCGCGGCCTCGGTGAGGACGACCTGCGCCGGCCGGCGGGCAGCTACCGGAAGTGGGAGTCGTACGGGAAGTCGAAGCTCGCCAATCTGCTCTTCATGCTGGAACTCGACCGTCGTGCCCGTGCCGCCGGGGTCGATCTGCTGAGTGTCGGGGCGCACCCCGGGTACGCGTCGACCCACCTGCAGGCAGCCGGCCCCGAGCTCGCCGGGCGTGCCCTCCAGGCGCAGTTGTGGGCCGCTGCGACGCGGGTGGTCGCTCAGTCCGCGGCGGCGGGCGCGTGGCCGAGTCTGTACGCCGCGACGTACCCGGATCTGCGTCCTGGATCGTTCGTCGGCCCGAGCTTCTTCGAGTATCGCGGTACGCCGAAGGTGGTCCTGCCGAGCCGCGCCGCCCAGGACCCCGAGCTGGCGGAGCGTCTCTGGGCCTGGTCGGTCGAGGCAACCGGGGTCGATCCGGTACTCACCGTGCTGAAGTAGTGACATAGCGGGAACTTTCTGGTTACCCTCCGGTAATTCCAGTTGCGGAGGTTCTCCAGTGCGCAAGTTCGCGGCCGCCCTTGCAGTCGTCCTGACCCTGATCGCCGTGTCCCTGATCGCGAGGGGTCCGCGCGCGGACGCGAGCCAGAGCGCGCCGGGTTTCAGTACGTCGTACCAGCGCATCCCCGGCGCAGGCGGGATCGAGATCGGTGCGGTCGTTCTCACGCCGACCGGGCAGGGCGACGGGCCGTTCCCGCTCGTGGTGATGCCGTCCAGCTGGGGTGTGCCGAACGTCGAGTACATCGGTCAGGGCGCGAAGCTGGCCACCGCCGGGTTCCAGGTGATCTCGTACTCGAGTCGCGGCTTCTGGGACACCGGCGGCGGTATCGACATCGCCGGCCCGCCGACCGTCGCCGACGTCAGCAAGGTGATCGACTGGGCGGACGCGCACACGCCCGCGGACACCAGCCGGGTCGGCGCGGTCGGGATCTCGTACGGCGCCGGTACGTCGCTGCTCGCCGCGGCGAAGGACCCGCGGATCAAGGCGGTCGGGGCGATGAGCGGCTGGGCGGACCTGATCCGGTCGCTGGATCCGAACGGTACGGTCGCGCTCCAGGCCGTCGCCGGGCTGCTTGCCCTGGGCAACGTCACCGGCCGGCCGGGCCCGGAGATGGCGTCGCTGCAGACGAAATTCGTCACCGGGGACTTCGACGGTGCGATCGCGGAGGCGCAGCAACTGTCGCCCGTGCGGTCGGCGGCGACGATGGTAGACCAAATCAACGCGCGCAAGCCGGCGGTCTTTCTGGCGAACGCGTTCGAGGACTCGATCTTCCCGCCGTCGCAGTACACGGACTTCTTCACCGCCCTGACCGGGCCGAAGCGGCTCCTGCTGGCGCACGGCGATCACGCCACACCGGAGGCGAGTGGAGCGGTTGGTCTACCAAATGAGACGTGGGATGAGCTGGCCGGCTGGTTGCGGCATTACCTCACCGGCGTGGACAACGGCGCCGACACGGAGGCGCCCGTGCAGCTGAAATCCCAGCGCGGCACGTGGCGCGGGTATGCGAACTGGGCAGCAGCCGGCCAGGCGCGTACGTCGTACTTGACCAAGGCCGGTGCGTTGCAGGCGAACGCGTCGACCGGATGGAGCCGGGCGATCGGCGCTGGTATACCAACCATTGCCGACAGTGGCGCCGCGCTCGTATCGGGCGCTCTGCAAGGGCTCCTGTCGATCCCGACCGGGGTCGCGACGCCGCTCGTGTCCAGGTCGTTCGCAGGCGTCTGGTCCGGTCCGGCGTTCGATCGTGCGACTGTGGTCAACGGGTCGCCGGCGATGCATCTCACCGTGAAGCCGTCGGCGGCGAGTACGTCGCTGTTCGCCTACCTGTACGACGTCGACGCGCTCGGCGTCGGCTCGTTGATCTCGCACAAGCCGTACACGCTGCGCGGGGCGACGCCGGGTCAGGCGATCCCGCTGGACGTCCGGCTGGAGGCGACGAGCTGGGAGGTGCCGGCCGGGCATCATCTCGTGCTGGTGGTGGACACGGTCGATCCGCGGTACCTCGGGCGGAGCGTGGTCGGGTCGACGGTGACCTTCAGCTCGCCGGCGGGCGACCCGTCGTGGGTCAGCGTTCCGGTGGCCGCGTGAACCTCAGCCGCCGGGGCTTCCTCGGCTTCACCGCTGCCCTCGTCCCGCTGCACCAGTCCGCGACCCGCGAGGCCCCGGAACGTCTCGACCACGCGGGGACCGGAGGCCGGGGAGCACGCGACGAGCCGGGCGGCACGTTGTACCTCGGGAGGTACGGCGACGGGATCGGCATCGCGACGTACGACGCCGGCGGCAAGATCACCGGGACCGGAACGATCAATGGTATACCGGACCCGTCCTTCGTGATCCGGGACGGCAGCTTCCTGTACGTCGTGAACGAGCAGGACGCCGGCGCGGTGACGGCGATCGACATCTCCGGGACGCCGAAGGTCCTGAATCGCCAACTCACCAAGGGATCCGGGCCATGCCACCTGGTGAAGGTCGGCGACCACCTGCTCAGTGCGAACTACGGATCCGGCGACATCGCGGTCCATCCGATCGCCGCGGATGGGAGCCTGGGGCAACAAACCGACCTGGTCCGGCACGAAGGGTCCGCACCGCACGCGCATCAGGTGGTGCACGCCGGTGAGTACGTGCTGGCCGTCGACCTCGGCACCGACTCGATCTACACCTACACGCTCGCCGACGGGAAGCTCACCCTTCAGCATCAGGCCAATGTGAAGGCCGGCGCCGGGCCGCGGCATTTGGTATTCCATCCGTCCGGCAACTACGCCTACGTCGCCGACGAACTCGACAGCACCGTGACGATCTGCGGCTACGCGAACGGAGTACTCACGGTGCTCGACACGGTCCCGACCGGAGCGGGGGAGAATTACCCGGGCGAGGTGGTGATCTCCGCCGACGGCCGCTTCGTCTACGTGACCAACCGCGGCCACAACAGTGTCTCGATCTTCCGCACCAACGGGGCGGGACTCGAGCTGGTCGGTACACCGAGCTGTGGCGGGGACTGGCCGCGGCATGCCACGTTCGACCCGACCGGCCGGCTGCTGTTCGTCGCCAACCAGAAGTCGAACAACGTCGTCACGTTTTTGGTAGACCAAACGGCCGGCACGCTGACGCAGGCGAGTGAGTTCAGCACTCCGACCCCGGTCTGCGTGAATGTTTGATCGTGCGCGAGCTCTTGCGCTTTTGCCCAGGTGCGGAAAGTCAACGAGCAGATTGTCGACAATGCGAACGGCGACGGTAGCGGCGTCCCAGATCCCGGCCCGGGCACACCGGGGGCCGACGGCATCCACTTCTACCCGCTGGACGGGTCCGGCGAAGATGCCGTCGGCAACAACGACGCGACGCTCCGGCAAGGCGCGGTCTACGGGCCCGGCAAGACCGGCGAGGGCCTCGTGCTGAACGGAGCCGGCCAGTACGCCGACGCCGGCGCGGCGCTGCTCGACACCAGCAAGTACTACACCGCCGGCGCGTGGGTGAAGCTGAACAAGGCCGACGGCTCGTTCCAGACGTTCGTCAGCCAGGACGGCGATCGCGACAGCGCGTTCTTCCTGCAGTACTCCGGCCAGGACCAGCGGTTCGCGATGAGCTTCCCGGGGATCCAGGCGCTCTCGCCGACGAAGCCGAACCCTGGGCAGTGGTACCACGTCACCGGCGTCCGCGATGTCGTGAAGGGCGAGCTGAGGCTGTACGTCGACGGTCAGCTCGTCGCCGCCAAGTCCGCCTGCACGCTGGATTCGAGCTCGACCGGCACCACGGTGATCGGCCGGGCGAAGTTCGGCGGCAACCAGGTCGACTTCCTGGACGGGACGATCGATGAGGTGCACCTGCACGACCGGGCCCTGACCGACGCGGAGGTGCAAGCCCTGTACGAATCCGGCCGTTGAGGACAAGACCTGGTTCGAGATGCGCAGAAGCCGCCGAGCCACGATCCTGGTAGGTAACCGACCAGCGGAGGTGAAGGCGATGGCCGCACCAAGCCACCTCCTCGCCCCCAGCACCACGGCCCGCTTCCGGCCGCCACGGTTCGGGCTCGGCGGCTCCCATCTCGGCAACCCAGAGCCAGCAGACAACACAGCAGACAACACAGCAGACCAAAAAGCAGACGAGACCGCAGTCGCGACAGTCGACGCGGCGTACCAAGCCGGCATCAGGTTCTTCGACACGTCCCCGGCGTACGGCGACTCCGAGCGACGACTTGGTACGGCGCTGCAGCGGCGGCCACGGGGTGAGTTCCTGGTGTCGACGAAGGTGGTCGGCGACGACCCGGAGGGCTCGATCCGGGCGAGCAGCGAACGGCTCGGTCTCGCCGTGGATCTGGTGTTCGCGCAGGACGACGCGGCGTACCCGGTGCTCGATCGGCTGCGGCGCGACGGCGTGATCAAAGCACTGGGAGCAGTCTCGGACGACTGGCGCGAACTCGATCGACTGGTGCGCGACGTCGAACTGGACTGCGTGCTGCTCACCACGCACTACGAGCTGCTCGACCAGTCGGCCAAACCGTTGCTGGATCGCTGCGTCGCGCGGGGAGTGTCCGTGGTCGTGTCCGGCGTACTCACCCCGCAGGTGCTGCACGTGGAAACCATCCAGGCGCGCAGGCTCTTCGCGGTGTGCGAGCGGTACGGCGTCTCGCTGCCGCAGGCCGCGCTCGCCTTCCCCAGCAGGCATTCCGCGGTCACCTCGGTGCTGATCGCGGCGTCGTCACCCGCGGAGATCCGGGCCGACGCCGCCCTCGTCCGGCAGCCGGTGCCGGAGCGGCTCTGGAAGGATCCGGAGTTGCTGCGTTTGCTATCGTGAGAGGAGGAGTTCGCAGTTCAGCGGGCTCCCCGGACGAGCGGTGCCGTACCCGGTCGGAGAAGACGACGCCTAGCCCCTCAGGGAGGGGGTCGTCCCATGCATGCGATCGATGTCGTCGAAATCGTTGGCGCGCTCACCATTCTGGTGGCGTTCGCGGCCGCCCAGGCAGGAAAGCTGCAGCAGCGCACGATCACGTACCAGCTCCTGAACCTGCTCGGATCGGGGGTGCTGGCAACGATCGCGGCCGTGCAGCAATCCTGGGGCTTCCTGCTGCTGGAGGGCAGCTGGGCCGTCATCAGCCTGCTCGGCCTGCTGAACCTGCTACGACGCGAAAAAGCCGACTAGAACTTGTCGCCCGGGTTGGTCGCCGTACCTGGTGATCCGGTCGGCGCGATCGTCGGGATGCCGGTGCTCGGTGTGCTCGGCGTCGACGGGCCGGTCGTGGGGCTGGCGGAGCCGCTGCCGGTCCCGGGCGGCGGTGTGGTCGGTGTGACCGTGACCGTCGTGGTCCCGCTCGGCGTCGGGATGACCGGCTCCGGCTCCAGCGGCGCGGCGTGCCGGAACAGCAGCCACGCGAGGAACACCGCGAGCGCCATGATCACGGCCATCGTCAGCAACGCGAGCCCCAGCGCCCACCGCGATGCCGGGCGCAGCGCGTTCGGCCACGGCAGCGGCCAGATCCGGAACAGACCGGGACGCCGGCGGTTCTCCCAGTAGTGCCGGAAATCCGGCCCGCGGAGCTTCCCCGGCTGCGGGATCCGGTCCATCAGGACCGCGGACAGGATCTCCTCGCCGCGGCGTTCCGCGATCAGCCGCTCGTCGGACGCCGCGCTGGAGCCGTCGTCGGACCGGATCGGCCCGACCGCGACCCAGAGCGCGAGATCGTCGTCGTCGGAGTCGTTGTGCGCGAGTACGACGTCCTCGGGCAGCTCGTCGACCGCGTTCACGAAGCGCTCGCGGGCGGCGGCGTCGTCGGCCGACCCCTCGGTCATCATCGCGACGATCGCGTCCCGGCCGTCCTCGGAGCTGGCGGCGTACAGGTAGCCGGCCGCGTTCGCGCCGAGCCGGCCGCGGAGCCAGAACTCGCCGACCCGCGGCGGATCCTCCGGCAGCAGCGGGAGGGCGTCCGGAATCTCCAGCGCAGGCCGGTCCTCCGGCTGCACCTTCGGCTGGGATTCGGTCGCAGTCATCACCCCAATCCCACCACATCCCCGGTAGCACTGTCGCGACAGCTGTCCGGGGGCCCGGTATTTGGAGCGGCGGGGGAGGATAGGACGGGGCTCCGGGAGCGCTGGCCCCGGTGATCTGATGGAATGGCCGGTGTTGCGAAGTGGGGAACGACGGTGAATGACAAGGTCCGCGTGCGGGCCCCGGAAGGACAGGCATGACCGAAACCACGGTGCCGGCAGGAACGGTGACCCAGCAGTCCCGGCTGATCGGCGAGGCCCTTGGCGAGGTCAAGCGGGTGATCGTCGGCCAGGAGCACATGGTCGAGACCCTGATGGTGTCGCTGCTGGCCAAGGGTCACTGTCTGCTCGAGGGCGTTCCGGGGGTCGCCAAGACGTTGGCCGTCCGGACGTTCGCCAGCGTGGTCGGCGGCACGTTCGCCCGGATCCAGTTCACCCCGGACCTGGTCCCGTCCGACATCGTCGGCACCCGGATCTACCGGCAGACCCGCGAGGCGTTCGACATCGAGCTCGGCCCGACGTTCGTGAACTTCGTGCTGGCCGACGAGGTCAACCGCGCGCCGGCCAAGGTGCAGTCCGCGATGCTGGAGCTGATGGCCGAGCGGCAGGTGTCGATCGGCGGCCAGACGTTCCCGATGCCGAAGCCGTTCATCGTGATCGCGACCCAGAACCCGATCGAGTCCGAGGGCGTGTACCCGCTGCCCGAGGCGCAGCGGGACCGGTTCCTGGTGAAGATCGACGTACCGCATCCGCGCGGTCACGAGGAGTTCGAGATCCTCCGCCGGATGAGCGTCGACCCGCCGGAGCCGCGGCAGGTGCTGAAGCCGGAGACGATCATGGAGCTCCAGCGGTCCGCGGAGCAGGTCTTCGTCCACAACCTGGTCGCGGAGTACGCCGTCCGCCTGGTGATGGCGACCCGGACGCCGACCGACTTCCACCTGCCCGACCTGGAGCCGATCATCGAGCTCGGTGTCAGCCCGCGCGCGACCCTCGGCCTGATCGCCGCCGGCCGGGCGCTGGCGCTGATCCACGGCCGGGACTACCTGCTGCCGAGCGACATCCAGACCGTCGCGCTGGACGTGATGGGGCACCGGCTCGGCCTGACCTTCGACGCGGTCGCGGACAACATCGACCCGCGCGCGGTGATCGAGCGGATCCTGGCCACCGTCCCGCCGCCGCAGCCGGTCTGGCGCGACGGCACCGACGGCACCGGCCGCCCGGAGTTTGTGTAGTGCCCAACCGTCCTGACCCACGAGTTGCGATGACGATCTCGCAGCTCGCTCCCGAGCGTGCGTTGCGGCGGCTGGAGCTGACCGTCGTACGGCGGCTCGAGGGCTACCTGCACGGGGAGCACCTCGGTCTGCTCCCGGGGCCCGGCACCGAGCTGGCCGAGGCACGTGAGTACCAGGTCGGCGACGACGTACGGCGGATGGACTGGGCCGTCACCGCGCGGACCACGGTTCCGCACGTCCGCGACCTGATCGCGGACCGTGAGCTGGAGACCTGGGCGCTGGTGGACCTGTCCGGCTCGATGGACTTCGGTACGTCGACGCTCGAGAAGCGGGAGCTGGCGGTCGCGGCCGTCGCGACGGTCGGGTTCCTGACCCACCGGCTGGGCGACCGGTTCGGTGGGCTGATGCTGCGTGATTCCGCGCTCCGCCGGTGGCCGGCGCGGTCCGGGCGGCTCGCGCTGTACGGCCTGCTGCGGGCGCTGCTGGCCGAGCAGTTCAACGGCGACGAGGAGGCGCACCGCAGCGATCTGGCCGCGGCGATCGAGTCGATGGCGCGGACGCAGCGTAAGCGCGGACTGCGCGTGATCGTCTCCGACTTCCTCACCCCGCAGGACGGCGAGGTGGCCTCCCAGATCGAACCGTCCTGGGAGCGCGCGATGCGCAAGCTGACCGCGCAGCATCAGGTGCTGGCGGTGGAGATCGTCGACCCCCGCGAGCTGGAGCTGCCGAACATCGGTGTCGTCACGATCGGTGACCCGGAGACCGGCGAGGTTCGCGAGATCGACACCCGGCGACGCAAGGTCCGGGAGGCGTTCGGGACGGCCGCGCTCGCGCAGCGGGAACGAACGCGAGCCGCCCTGCGTAGGGTAGGTGCGGGGCACCTGGTGCTGCGGACCGACCGCGACTGGGTCGCCGACACCGTGCGGTTCGTGCTCGCCTACCGGCATGTCGCGGCCCGTCTGCACCAACCGCCGAAGGGAGTGGCTCGCTGATGGAGTTCTTGTCTCCGGGGCGGTTGTGGTTCCTGCTGCTCATCCCGCTGATCCTCGCGGGGTACATCTTTCTCCAGCACCGTCGCTCGCAGTACGCGCTGCGCTTCACCAACATCGCGCTGCTGGACCGGGTTGCTCCGCGGCGGCCGCAGTGGCGGCGGCACCTGGCCGTCGGGCTGGCGCTGCTGGCCGCGCTGACCTGCGTCGTGGCGTTCGCGCAGCCGAAGGACAAGGTGAAGGTGCCGCGCGAGCGGGCCACGATCGTGGTGGCGATCGACGTCTCGCTGTCGATGATGGCCACCGACATCGACCCGAACCGGCTCGAGGCCGCGAAGAAGTCGGCGAAGAACTTCGTCAACCAGCTGCCCGGCAAGTTCAACGTGGCGCTGGTGAACTTCGCCGGTACGGCCTCGATCATCGTGCCCCCGACCACCGATCGAGCGACCGTGCTGCGCTCGATCGACGGGTTGGAGCTGGCCGAGTCGACCGCGACCGGTGAGGGCATCTTCACCTCGCTGCAGGCGCTCACCCAGGTCCCGCCGGACCCCGAGCACCCGACCGAGCCGGCCCCGGCGCGGATCGTGCTGCTGTCCGACGGGAAGCGGACCGTCGGCCGGACCGCCCAGGAGGGCGCGCAGGCCGCGAAGGCGAAGAGCACCCCGGTGTACACGATCTGCTTCGGCACCGACTCCGGCTTCATCGAGATGGACGGCATTCGGCAGCGGGTCCCACCGGACCGCGCCGAGCTGCGGTCGGTCGCCGAGATCAGCGGCGGCAAGGCCTACACCGCGGAGTCCGCCGGCGAGCTCGAGGACGTCTATAAGGACATCGGCTCCTCGGTCGGGTACGACGAGGTCGACAAGGAGATCACCGCCCGGTACGCCGGGATCGCGATGCTCTTCACCCTCGCCGCAGCCGGCGCCTGCATCGCCCTCGCAACGCGCTTCCCCTAGGCGTCGGACCCGGGCGTGATGTTCTACGCTCGCCCTACGCCAAGAGTAAGGAACGCGGGTGGCCGACCTTTCCAGACGCCAGGTGACGCTCGACGAGGTCGCCGAGCGTGCCGGTGTGTCCCGGTCGGCGGCGTCGCGTGTCATCAACAACGCCCCGCACGTCAGCAAGGCGAAACGGGCCGCGGTACTGCGGGCAGTCGCCGACCTGGGCTACGTGCCCAACGCAACGGCGCGGGCGCTCGCGACGCAGCAGGCCGGTGCGGTGGTGCTGGCGATCTCCAGTGACAGTCCGCAGGTGTTCGCAGACCCGTTCTTCGCCGAGGTGGTGGTCGGGATCTCGGCGGCGCTGGAGGAGACCGAGCTGGAGCTGATGTTGCTGCTGGCAACGTCGTCGCGGGGACAGACCCGGCTCGAGCAGCTGCTCCGGACCCGGCAGGCCGCCGGCGTGATGCTGATGTCGATGCACGGCGACGACCCGCTGGCGCGGCTCGCCGAGAAGTCCGACGTACCGGTGGTGTTCGGCGGCTGCCCGATCGGCTTCGAACCGCGGTACTACGTCGACGCGGACAACCGCGGCGGCGCGCGACTGGCGACCGAACACCTGATCGCGAGCGGACGAACCCGGATCGCCACGATCACCGGCCGGATGGACGAGGGCGCCGGCAGCGCGCGGTACAAGGGCTTCCAGGAGGCACTGGCCGTCGCCGGGCTCGACGCGAGCCGCGTTGCCCACGGCGACTTCTCCGAGGACGGCGGGAGCGCGGCGATGCGCGAGCTGCTCGGTCGGCACCCTGACCTGGACGCGGTGTTCGTTGCGTCCGACCAGATGGCCGTCGGTGCGCTGCAGGTGCTGAAGGAGGCCGGGCGCTCGGTGCCGGGCGAGGTGGCGATCGTGGGGTTCAACGACATCGCCGGCGCCCGGCACATCGATCCGCCGCTGACCACCGTGGCTCAGCCGATCCAGTCCCTCGGCCGGGAGATGGCGCGGATGCTCTTGGCGCTCATCTCCGGGGAGACGCCGACACCGTTGATACTCCCGACCCGGCTGGTCCGCCGCGGCTCCAGCTGAGATCGCGACACGACGGTGATGTAGTTGACACGGCGAGGTTGCTGGTGTTGGAGGGGGCTGTGGTGCAAGATGTACCAGAGTTCCGCGGGGCGTCTTGTGATGCCTTGAGGGATCAGTACCGCCAGGACCGACAGGTAAGTGATCGAGAACGCTGGGGAAGGCGCCCCTCGAGCACAGGAGGTCCCGGTGGCGACGACTCGTGGCGTTCTGTACGTCCACACGGTGCCGTCAGCGTTGTGCCCGCATGTCGAGTGGGCCGCGGGCGGCATCCTTGGCGTGCCCGTGAAACTGGACTGGACGCCGCAACCGGCGGCCCAGGGTCAGTACCGGGCCGAGCTGTCGTGGCAGGCTGAGGCCGGCACGGCGGCGAAGCTGGCATCGGCGCTGCGCGGATGGCAGAAGCTCCGGTTCGAGGTGACCGAGGAGCCGAGCAACGGGGTCGAGGGCGAGCGGTACTCGTTCACTCCGGCGCTGGGCGTCTTCCACGCGACCACCGGCGTCCACGGCGACATCATGGTGCCCGAAGAGCGGCTGAAGGCGGCCATGCTGAAGGCGGCGAGCGGCGAAGCCGACCTGACCGAGGAGGTCGAGCGCTTGCTCGGCCGTCCGTGGGACGACGAACTGGAGTCCTTCCGCTACGCCGGCGACGGCGCCCCGGTCCGCTGGCTCCACCAGGTCGTCTGAACGCTTCCTGAGAAGTTCGGAAGAAAGCTGTGAAAGCCAGGGACTTCGCCGAACTTTTCGGTGAGACTGAGCATCAGACGTTCTACAAGGGTGGGAGGGGCCGTGGCCGCTGGGCCACCGGGTGTCGGGACACCCCCGGTGGTTGTTAACAACAGCGGCCGCACCACGTGAAGGGCACGGATCTTCGGATCCGTGCCCTTCAAGCCGTTTCAAGGACCTACAACGGGATGTTGCCGTGGGCGCCGCGGATCGGGCCGTCGGCTTCGGCCTTGGCCAGGGCGGTGGCGAGGGCGGTGGCGAGGGCGGTGCGGGTCCGGGCCGGTTCGACGACCTCGTCGACGACGCCGATCTCCCGGGCCCGGTCGATGCCGCCGGCAATCTTCTCGTGCTCCGCGGCCAGCTCCGCCTCGACCTGAGGGCGGAGCTCCGGGGCCACCTCGGCGAGCTTGCGGCGGTGCAGGACCCGGATAGCCGCCACCGCGCCCATTACGGCGACCTCGGCGCGCGGCCAGGCGAACACCCGGGTCGCACCCAGCGAGCGCGCGTTCATCGCGATGTACGCCCCGCCGTACGTCTTCCTGGTCACCAGCGTCACCCGCGGTACGACGGCCTCCGCGAACGCGTGCAGCAGCTTGGCGCCACGCCGTACGACGCCGTCCCACTCCTGACCGACACCGGGCAGATACCCCGGTACGTCGACCAGGACGACGAGCGGTACGCCGAACGCGTCGCACATCCGCACGAACCGGGACGCCTTCTCCGCGGACAGCGCGTCCAGGCAACCGCCCAGCCGGAGCGGGTTGTTCGCGATCACGCCGATCGTGCGGCCGCCGAGCCGGCCGAGGGTGGTGACGATGTTCGGCGCCCACCGCTGGTGGAGCTCGACCTGTGAAGACTCAGCATCCTCGTCGAGGACCCCTCCGACCAGCGGATGGACGTCGTACGCGCGCTTCGCCGACTCGGGCAGGAACCCGGACAGGTCGGTGTCCGGGATCGCGGTCGACATCGTGCCCTGATTGGCGAGCAGGTCGGCCAGCCGGCGGGCCTGCTCGAGCGCTGCCGCCTCGGTGTCGGTGGTGATGTGGACGACGCCGGACCGCCGCCCGTGCGGCTCGGGGCCGCCGAGGCGGAGCATGTCGACGTCCTCACCGGTGACCGAGCGGACCACGTCCGGGCCGGTCACGAAGATCCGGCCTTCGGGACCGAGGATGACGATATCGGTCAGCGCCGGACCGTACGCCGCGCCGCCCGCCGCCGGGCCGAGGACGACGGAGATCTGCGGGATCTTCCCGGAGGCCTGCGTCATCGCGTAGAAGATCTTGCCGACGGCGTGCAGGCTGAGCACGCCCTCGGCCAGCCGGGCGCCGCCGGAGTGCCACAGGCCGATGATCGGCACCTGCTCCGCCCGCGCCACCTCGTACGCCTGGACGACGACGTCGCAGCCCTCGTCGCCCATTGCGCCGCCCATCACGGTCGCGTCGGAACAGAACGCGACCACCGGCGCACCCTCGATGGTGCCGCGGGCCGCGACCATCCCGGACAGGTTGTCCGGCGTGAGCAGCTCGAGGCTGCCCGGGTCGAGCAGATTGGTCAGCCGGGTGACGGGGTTGCGGGGGTCGAGTTCCCGGGGGAGCTTGGCCGGTTTCGCCGGTGCGGTCGTGGTCATGCGGTCCTCCGGGGGGTGAAGGAACTTCGGGTGCCGCCCGGCAGGATCCCGCCGGGCGGCAAAGGCGGCCGCCCTAGATCGACTTGAAGGCGATGGCGGCGTTGTGGCCGCCGAAGCCGAAGGAGTTGTTCAGCGCGGCGATGTCGCCGTCGGGCAGCTTGCGCTGCTCGGTCGCGACGTCCAGTTCGATCTGGTCGTCGAGCTTGTCGACGTTGATGGTCGGCGGCGAGACCCGGTTCTTCAGCGCGAGCACGGTGGCGACCGACTCGACCGCGCCGGCGCCGCCGAGCAGGTGACCGATCATCGACTTCGGCGCGGTGGCGACCGCGTGGTCGGCATCCTTGCCGAGTGCCTGCCGGATCGCGATCGACTCGGCGATGTCGCCCTGCGGCGTCGACGTGGCGTGCGCGTTGATGTGGAAGATGTCGGCCGGGGTCAGGTCGCCCTCGGACAACGCCCGCTGCATCGCCCGCCGCGCACCGGAACCGGTCGGGTCGGGCTGCGCGATGTCGTGGCCGTCGGCGGAGATGCCGGCGCCGGCGAGCTCGGCGTAGATCTTCGCGCCGCGTGCCTTCGCGTGCTCGTACGACTCCAGGATCAGGATCCCGGCGCCCTCACCGAGCAGGAACCCGTCGCGGTCCAGGTCCCACGGACGCGAGGCCTTCTCCGGGTCGTCGTTGCGCTTGCTGAGCGCCTGCATCATCCCGAACGCGGCCAGCGGCAGCGCCATGATCGCGCCCTCGGCGCCACCGGCGACCACCACGTCGGCGCGGCCGAGCCGGATCTGGTCCAGACCCAGCCAGATCGCCTCGTTGCCGGATGCGCAGGCCGAGACCGGGGTGTGGACGCCGGCCTTCGCGCCGAGCTCGAGGCTGACGTAGGCCGCCGACGAGTTCGGCATCAGCATCGGGATCGCCAGCGGCGACACCCGGCGTGGGTTCTGCTGCAGGGCGTCGTAGTTCGACAGCGTGGTGTGCAGGCCGCCGATTCCGGAGGCCACCGCCACGCCGAGCCGCTCCTTGTCGAGCCCGGAGTCCTCCAGGCCGGAGTCGGCCCAGGCCTCGCGGGCGGCGACGACGGCGAGTTGCGCCGTACGGTCCAGACGGCGGGCCTTGACGCGCTCGATGACCTCGGTCGGCTCGACCGCGACCGGTGCGGCGATCTGCACCGCCAGGTTCTGCACCCACTCGTCGGTCAGCCGCCGTGCGCCGGAGCGACCGGCCAGCAACCCTTCCCAGGTGCTGGTCACGTCGCCGCCGAGCGGAGTCGTGGCTCCGAGTCCGGTGATGACGACTCGGGTCTTCGACATGGTTACCTCATCCTTCACATGAGCGTTCTGCGGTTGGGAGCGAGGGGTGGGTACTGCGTGGTGCTCATCGGACCGCCGGTGCCAGGACCGGTGCCAAGAAGGGCCCGATGAGCACCCGGGCCAGCACGGTGACGGCGGACGTCAGCCGTTCTGGGCGCGCTCGATGAACGCGACCGCGTCGCCGACGGTCTTCAGGTTCTTGACCTCGTCGTCGGGGATCTTCACGTCGAACTTCTCCTCGGCGGCCACCACGACCTCCACCATGGAGAGCGAGTCGACGTCGAGGTCGTCGGTGAAGGACTTGTCCAGCTGGACGTCCTCGACCGGGATGCCGGCGATCTCGTTCACGATCTCGGCGAGGCTGGAACGGATCTCTTCGGTGCTGGCCATCTCTTGGGTTCCCTTTCGGATTTCTGCTGACTTACTGCCGGTGCAGCCACCTGAGCTGCTCCGGACAACTATGGACTACGGCAACCGGATCACTTGGGCTGCGTAGACGAGCCCCGCGCCGAAGCCGATGATGAGCGCGAGGTCACCGCTCTTGGCCTCACCGGACTCGCGCATCGCGGTGATCGCGAGCGGGATGGAGGCCGCGGACGTGTTGCCCTGCCGCTCGATGTCGCGGGCGATCTTCACGTGCTCGGGCAGCTTCAGCGTCCGGCGCATCGCGTCGGTGATCCGCATGTTCGCCTGGTGCGGGACGAACAGGTCGAGCTGCTCCGCCTTCACACCGGCCACGTCCAGCGCCTGCTGCGCGGCCTTGGCCATCTCGAACGACGCCCAGCGGAACACCGGGTTGCCGTCCATCGTGAGGTGCGGCCAGTTGTGGTTGCCGTGCACCTCCACCCAGGATTCCTTCTGGCTGATCACCTGGTGCTGCGTGCCGTCGGAGCCCCACACCACCGGGCCGATCCCCGGTTCGTCGGTCGGTCCCACGATCGCGGCGCCGGCGCCGTCGGCGAAGATGAACGCCGTACCGCGGTCGGTCCGGTCGGTGATGTCGCTGAGTCGCTCGACCCCGATCGCCAGTACGTACTTCGCGCTGCCGCCGCGAACCAGGTCGTTGGCCATCGCGACGCCGTAGCAGAAGCCCGCGCAGGCCGCGGAGATGTCGAACGCTGCGGCCGTCGGGGCGCCGACCTCGACCGCGATCCGGGTCGCGATCGCCGGCGTCTGGTACAGGTGCGTGACGGTCGCGACGATCACGCAGCCGATCTCGGACGGGTCGATCCCGGAGTCGGCGAGCGCCTCCTTGGCCGCGTTCACCGACATCATCAGGACGGTCTCGTCCTCGCTCGCCCAGCGCCGCTCCTTGATCCCGGAGCGGGTCTGGATCCACTCGTCGCTGGAGTCGATCTGCTCGAGGATCTCGGCGTTCGGCACCGCCCGGCGCGGCCGGTACGACCCGATCCCGAGAATTCCGGCGTACTGCGAACCTGTCGACGCGGTGATCATGCGTTGCTCCCGGCGGGGTGAAGGCGGACGAGGGGCTGGCCGGGGGCGACCGGGTCGCCCTCCTCTACGAGCCATTCGACGACGATGCCGCCGTGCGGCGCGGTCACGTCGACCTCGTCCCGCAGGCTCGCCACCTTCGCGACGACCTCGCCGGCCTCGACGGTCGCGCCGGACTCCCGCAGTACGTCGACCTTGCGGGTGAAGGTGCCCTTGATCGGGGCGACCAGCAGTCGCCACGTGGGGGAGGCGTCGATCTCGGACGGGCTGCCGTGCTTCTCGACGAACGCGCGGGCGTCGTCGAGCTGGTCCGGGGTTTTGAGGGCGAACGTCTCGACACCCTTGAGGGCGCGCCGGGCGATCCCGGTCAGGGTGCCCGCCGGCGGGAGCTCCAGGATGCCGGTCACCTCGAGGTCGGCCATCGTCTGCATGCACAGGTCCCAGCGGACCGGCGCGTTCACCTGGTCGACGAGCCGCTGCAGGACGTCCCGGCCGTCGTGGACGACGTGGCCGTCGCGGTTCGAGATCAGGCGGGTCCGCGGGTCGTGGGTGCTGATCGCGGTCGCGTACTTCGCCAGCGTCTGGACGGCCGGCTCCATGTGCCGGGTGTGGAACGCACCGGCCACCGACAGCGGGATCAGCCGGGCCTTCGCGGGCGGATCGGCGGCCAGCGCGGCCAGCTCCTCGACGGTGCCTGCGGCAACGATCTGGCCGGGGCCGTTGTCGTTGGCGGGCGTCAGGCCGTGCTCGGCGAGCTTGGCGAGGATCTCGTCGCGGTCGCCGCCCAGCACCGCGGTCATCGAGGTCGGCGTCAGCGCGGCCGCCGCGGCCATCGCCTTGCCGCGCTCGCGGACCAGGACCATCGCCTGCTCGGCGGACAGCACACCGGTACCGGCCGCGGCGGCGAGCTCACCGACGCTGTGACCGGCGACCGCGCCGACCTTCGCCAAGGCGTCGGCCGGGTGCGGGAAGACCGCCAGCGCGGCCAGCACGCTGGCCGCGACCAGCAGCGGCTGCGCGATCGCGGTGTCCCGGATCGTGTCGGCGTCGGCTTCGGTGCCGTAGTGGGCGAGGTCGAGACCGGCGACCGCGGAGAGCCAGTTCAGCCGGCTCTCGAACACGGGATCCGCCAGCCACGGCTCGAGGAATCCTGGGGTCTGGGCACCCTGACCGGGCGCGACGATGACGAGCACGTGACCACTCTCCCTCACAGCTGCCGGTCGTGAGCGGAAAGGCGAGCACGAATTCTCCGGGACCGGTTTGTGGAGATCCTACAAAACGGTGCTTCCGGGCTCGGGATTGAGCAGGCGGCCCAAGGTCAGTGCGACACGCAACGTGAAACTGTCGCGGGGATCGAGCGGGTTGTACCCGGTGATGTCCGCCACACGCTTCAGCCGGTACCGGACGGTGTTGGCGTGGATGAACATCGCCCGGGCCGTCGCCTCGATCGAACCACCCGAGTCCAGGTACGCCGAGACCGTGTCGAGGAGCACGCCATCGCCTACGGTGAGCGGGCCGTAGACCTCGTTGGCGAGCTGCCGGCGCGCGTGGCCGTCTCCGGAGAGTGACCGTTCCGGGAGCAGTTCGTCGGCCGGCACGGGTCGCGGGGCGCCCGGCCAGGCCACCGCGGCGCGGAGTCCGGCGACGGCGGCCCGGGCCGAGGTCACGGCCGACATCAGGTCCTTCACCACCGGTCCCACCACGATCGGACCGGGTCCAAACCAGGGCGCGAGTTTTTGTACGATCTCGACAGGTTTGCTCGTACCGCCGAGTACCACCACCAGGCGGTCGCCCTGGATCGCACACAGAGCGTCAGCACCCGCCTCGCGGGCCGCGTTCCTGACCAGATCTGCGACGTTCGAGCCGGCGTTCCGTGCTTCGGCAGGTTCCGCGGCGGGGGCCCGGCCGACCACCACGGCGACCTCGGCCGCTCCCGTCGTACCGGCGACCCCGGTCCAGCCGAGGGCTGAGGCGCGGGAGCGGACCGACTCGTCGGCCTCACCGCGGATCACCGAGTCGACGAGGAGGGCTTCCAGGCGGGCGTCCCAGGCGCCGCGCATCTCGGCGGCCTGCGCGTAGACGGTGGCCGCGGCGAACGCGACCTCGCGGGCGTAGCGCTGGATGGCCTCGTGGACGATCGGTACGTCGGCCGGCGGCAACAGGGTGCCGATGGTGGTCTCGATGGTCTCGATCGTCGTCCGGACCAGGTCGACGGTCTGGTGCAGCGAGATCACCCGGGTGAACTCGCGCGGCGCGGAGCCGAAGATCCGGGTCGGCATCGACGAGTGCGCCTCGGGGTCGCGGAACCACTCGACGAACGCCGAGATCCCGGACTGCGCGACGAGCCCGATCCACGACCTGTCCTGCGCGGACAGGGTCGCGAACCACGGCAGCTTCGCCTCCATCGCCGCCATCGCTGCGGTCGCCAACGCGCCGGTCGCGCCCTGCAACCGGTCCGCCCGCGCCAGATGCGCCTTCGTCACCACCCCCCGACCCTAGCCCCCGCCAACTCTTCCGCATTTGGCTGGCCGACCCATCAGATCCGGGGTTCCTGACCCAGGTTCAGGGTCAGGAACCCCCAACTTGGTGGGTCAGCCAGGCAAATTGGTGGGTCGGCCAGGCAAATTGGTGGGTGGGCCAGGCAAATGGCGGAAGATGGGGGAATGACGGACAACGCGGGTGTGGCGGACGCGGTGGCGGCGCTTCGGGCGATCGGGTACTACCTCGAGCGTGACCGGCAGCCGACGCACCGGGTGAAGGCGTACCGGCGGGCGGCCGACACGATCGCCGCGTTGCCGGCCGCCGAGGTGCGCGCGCGGCGCCGCGCGGGGACGCTGACCGAGCTGCCGGGGATCGGGCCGAAGACCGAGGCCGTGATCGTCGAGGCGATGGACGGCGAGACCCCGGCGTACCTCGTCAAGCTGGAGGGTGCCGCGGGTGAGCTGACCGGAGCGGGCCAGGGTCTGCGCGCCGAGCTGAAGGCGGACCTGCATCTGCACTCGGAGTGGTCCGACGGCGGCAGCCCGATCGAGGAGATGGCGCGTACGGCGCACCGCCTGGGCCACTCGTACATGGCGCTCACCGATCACTCGCCGCGGCTGACCGTGGCCAACGGCCTGTCCCGCGAACGCCGCCTGCAGCAGCTCGAGGTCGTTGCCGAGCTCAACAAGAAGCTCCAGGACGAACTGGACGGCTTCACGATCCTGAACGGGATCGAGGTCGACATCAACGAGGACGGCTCCCTCGACTGCGACTCCGAGATCCTCGCCCGGCTGGACGTGGTGGTGGCGAGCGTGCACTCGAAGCTGCGGATGGCGTCCGAGCCGATGACGGAGCGGATGGTCCGCGCGATCGCCAACCCGCACGTGGACGTCCTCGGACACTGCACCGGCCGGCTGATCACCGGCGGGCGCGGGACCCGTCCCGAGTCCGAGTTCGACGCCGAGGTGGTGTTCGAGGCGTGCCGTCAGTTCGGTACCGCGGTCGAGATCAACTCCCGTCCCGAACGGCTCGACCCGCCCAAGCGGCTGCTGTCGATGGCGGTCGAGATGGACTGCGTGTTCTCGATCGACACTGACGCGCACGCGCCCGGCCAGCTCGACTGGCAGGTGTACGGCTGCGAACGCGCCGAGGACTGCGGCGTCACGGCGGACCGCGTCATCAACACCTGGGACCAGCACCAACTCGCGGAATGGACGGCATCATGAGCGACCTGGAGAAGGATCCGGCAGAGGTCGTCGGGACCGGGGACTGTGAGGGGCCTGCGCTGGAGATGCTCGAAGGGCGGGAGGTCGTGCTGGGGCGATCGACCACCGTGCGGCGGTTGCTGCCGAACAAGAATCGCCGGATGGTCGGTGCCTGGTGCTTCGTGGACCACTACGGACCGGACGACCTGGCGCGGCGCGTCGACTCGTACGACGTACCGGGGGAGCGCGGCATGCAGGTCCCGCCGCACCCGCACACGAGCCTGCAGACGGTGAGCTGGCTGTTCGAGGGCGAGATCGAGCACCGCGACAGCGTCGGCTCGCACGCGTTCGTCCGCCCGGGCGAGCTGAACATCATGACCGCCGGCAACGGCATCGCGCACTCCGAGGTCTCCACGCCGGACGCCCCGCCGAGGCTGCACGGCGCCCAGTTATGGGTCGCTCTGCCGGACGACGTCCGTACGACGACCCCGCCCGCCTTCAACGCGTACGCCGACCTGCCGCGCCTCGAACTCGACGGCGCCCAGATGACCGTGATGATCGGGACCGTCGCCGGTGTCACCTCACCCGCCCCGGCGTACACCCCGCTCGTCGGCGCCGACATCACGATCGGGCCGGGGCAGTCGCTTGACCTCCCGCTGACCCCTTCCAACGAGTACGCCGTGCTCGTGGTCGACGGATCGCTGACGGTCGGGGACCTCCACCCGGGGTTCGGCGAGATGACCTACCTCGGCGCCGGCCGGGACGCGATCGAGCTCGCTGCCTCGGACGATGGCGTGCGGTTCCTGCTGCTCGGCGGCGAGCCGTTCGAGGAGGAACTGGTGATGTGGTGGAACTTCATCGGCCGCTCGCACGAGGAGATCGTCGCCGCGCGGGACGCCTGGCAGGCCGCGATCGATGCTGCGGGCAACGACCGGTTCCCGATGGTGCCGGGGTACGACGGCGACCCGCTGCCGGCGCCGCCGCTGCCCGGGACGACGCTCAGACCGCGACCGCGGGCACGCTGACCCGCCGCCGGTAGTACGCCCAGGTGAGGACCAGGAGCGCGGGGCCCCAGAGCTGCAGCGGTGCGTAGCAGGTGATCATCAGCGCTGCCCACGGCGTGCTGGAGAACGGGATGAAGTCGTCGGTGAAGACGTCACGGAACCCGTACGTCCAGATCGCCATCAGGGACAGCGATCCCAGTACGGCGGGCACGATCGCGGCGTACGGATGCACCCGCCGGCCGCCGATGAGCGGGATCCAGCGCGGCGCGATCTCGCCCCAGCGACTGACCAGGCCCAATGCGGTCAGGGCGACCAGCTCGGAGAAGATCGACAGCGAGACGACGTACACCTTGGCGCCGAGACCGGTGAGGTAGATGTGGTTGCCGTTGTCGTCGAGCATGCCCATTGACGAACCGAACACCAGGCCGAGCCGCCAGAGGCCGGACGGCAGGGTCAGGAACGGGATCGCGTGGGCGAGGACGTAGGCCCAGCGGGGGACGGGACGCTCTGTTGTGCTCACGTTCCGAGCATCCGGCTCGGCGCGCGGCGCCGCCTCACCCGTCGGAGTGAAGTGGCTCCCTCCGAGGACCGATTCCTTGTTCCAGTACGTCGAACGCGCGGTGACCGGGCGGGTCCGCGCGCCGTCCTCAGAGCAGGTCGTGATCGCGGGCGTAGGCCGCGGCCGCGGTCCGGGACGGTACCTCGAGCTTCGCGAAGATGTTGGTGAGGTGCCGGGCGACGGTCTTGTCGCTCAGCACCAGCCGCTCCGCGATCTCGGCGTTACTGTTGCCCACCGCAACCAAGCGCAGGACGTCCAGCTCGCGCCCGGTCAGCCCGCCCGCGGTACTGCGGCCGATCAGCCGCTCGACGCCCTGCCGGGCCGGTTCCGCGCCGAGCCCGGCGAAGCTGCGGCACGCCGCGGTCAGCTCGGCGGTGGCCGAATCGTCGTCGCCGAGCAACCGGACCGCCTGCCCGACCAGCACCTTCGCGCGCGCCAGCTCGTACGGCGCCCGTAGCTCACTCCACAACCGCACGGCCGTCCGGGCGTGCGGCAGCGCCCGGTCCGGATCGTCGTCCGCCAACGCCACCAGGGCCGAGCAGTACGCCGCTGACGCCCGCAGCCCCTCGCATCCGAAGCCGGTGGCGATTGTCAACAATTCACCGGCCGCCGCTTCCGCCTCGGCGAACGCATCACCGGCGAGCAGCACCTCGACCGCACCCGCCAGCAACCGCGACCGATGTACCGGATCGCCCGTCTCCGCGAGCAACCGGCGTACGGCGGCCACCGCCCCCGGGACACGCCCGCGCGCGACCATCAGCAAGGCCCGCCCGGGTTGCGCCTCGTACCCGAACCCGGCCGCCGCGTCGTACGACGCATCCGCCCCGCTGAAGTCTCCGCGAATCCGCAGTACGTCGCCGCGCTCGCCCAACGCCAGCCCTGCCGCGACGTTCGACCCGGACGCCTCGTACCGCCGGCACGCGTCCTCGAACTCCGCCAGCGCCTCCGGGTACGCCGCATGCAGCCGCAGGATCTGGCCGCGGTGGACGGCACACTGCCCGGTGAACGGCACCAGGTCCGGCTGACTGTCGCACCAGCGCGTCAACGCCGCCGTCCACGCGGACGCCCGCCCGAAGTCGAGGACCTCCTGGCAGCCTTCGATCATCGCGCAGTACACACTGCCCGCGAAGATCGGTGACACCTCACCGGCGGCGACGCCGACCATCGCCTCGTCCATCAGCGCGAGCCCTTCCGGCACGCGGCCGGAGTACAGCAGCAGACGGCCCTTGCACACCAGGCCCTGGGCCAGCAGGTCCGAGTCCCCGTGCCGCCGGGCGATCGCGACGATGTCCTCTCCGACTTCCAGCGCGCCCTGGAAGTCCGCCTGGTCCAGGCACCGGAAGAAGTCGTGGATCCGCAGGTAGCCGCGCTCCACGACGTCCTCCGGATGGTCGACCATCAACCGCTCGGCGCGCGCCGCCCAGCCGTTGCCGACGGCTCCTTCACCGCGGTCGTTCAGCACCCGGGCCAGCCAGAACGCGAACCGGATCGCGCCAAGCGTGTCCTTGGCCTCGATCTGCTGACGGTAACCGCGCTGCAGCGCCCGGATACAGGCGTCGGTGTCGCCGAGCAGGTACGCGGCGGTGGCCAGGGTGCCCAGCTCGTCCGGCCCCAGACCGGTCGCACCCTGCTCCCGGTCGACCGCGGCGAGCTTCTCGTACGCGACCGCCCAGTCCCGCCGCTCGAACGCCGACCGGGCCCGCTGCAGATCGTCGACAATCCCCATGTAACCCCCCACCGAGCATGCGCCACTGAGGTCCTGTCTGGCAATCCATCGCCTACTGCGGGGCACTCGGCACGGCACCTCGCCGCACGGGTGCAAAGGCCACGATGCTCCGCATCGAGACCTTCGCCCCCGCACGCCGAGCTACCGCACCGAGCACCTCCTCGCTACGGCGCTGGATCACCAGACAGGACCTGGTCACGCGGCGGCAAGACTCCGGCCCGCGCTGGTGCGTGCCGTGATCCTCCGGGCGACGTACGCCGCGTCCCGGCCGACGCCAGGCAGGACCATCGAACTGAAGGCGTACTGGAAGCACAGTCCGCAGAAGAACAGCCCGGGCGCGTCCGCGGCGACCCCGCGGTACTCGCGCGGCCAGCCGTCAGCGCCCGCGACCGGGACCTTGATCCAGTCGAACACCTGCCGGAACCCGGTCGCCCACACCACGTTCGCCACGTCCAGCACCCGGCCGTCAGCCAGCAGCGGCCGGCCGTCCTGGACGCCGACGACCCGGTCGGGCACCCGCTCCACCCCGCGAGCCAGCAGGTCGGCCCGCTTGACCCGGATCATCGGACCGCCGTGGTACCGCAGGTCCTTCATCGCGACCTTGCCGAGCGGCGAGCGGCGGGTGAGGACGTGCCGCCCGACGAACAGGAAGATCGGCCAGAACACCTTCTGCCCCGCCCGTCCCGGCTTGAACGGCATCTGCCCGGGATCACGACCGCACAGCACGGTCGGGTGCGTCTCGGCGACCTCGTACGCGACGTCCGTACCGGAGTGCGAGCCGCCGACGACCAGCACCGGCCCGTCCTTGAGCTGCGCCGGCCGCTGGTACTCCGACGAGTGCAGTTGCCGGATCGCCGGGTCCAGGTCGACCGCGTAGTCCGGGAGGTACGGCGTGCGGCCGAACGTCCCGGTCGCGACGACGACGTTGTCGGCCGTGAGCTCCTCGCGCCCGACGGTGACGACCCACCGGTCGTCGCGGCGTTCGAGCCGGTCGACCCGGGCGTTCGGCCGGATCGGCAGCGCGAAGTGAGCGGCGTACGACGCGAGGTAGTCGGCCACCTCGTCCTTGCCGGGGTAGTGCCACGGATCGCCCGGGAACGGGAGTCCGGGCAGCCCGTCGTACTTCGCCGGTGAGTACAGCCGCAGGCTGTCCCAGTGCGACCGCCACTGGTCGCCGACCCGGGCGTTGCCGTCGAGGATCGTGAACGGCTCCCCGAGCCGTTGCAGCTGGTGACCGGTCGCGAGCCCGGCCTGACCGGCGCCGATGATGATGGTGTTCATGTAACAACCTCCCTGACAGGGCGTCCGACCTGGTGCCGGGAAGCGTGGAAGCGCAGCCACCACAGCAACATCAGCGCGGACGTCACGACGTAGAAGCCGTGCAGGATCCAGATCGGTCCCGGCGGCAGGTGCACCACGTAGATGCAGTGGACGGCGTTGCCGACGTTGGCCAGGACCAGGTTGGCCGGGCTGTACGACGCGAGGTCGCGGGTCCGGATCGCCCGGACCACCATCGGCAGGGCGCTCGACGCGAAGAGGATGGTGGACATCGTCCCCGCGAGAAGAGCAACGCTTGCGCCAGTCATGTCACGGACGCTAGGTCTCCCGGGTCGCCGCCCGCGTCGGACGGAATGCGCAACTCGCGAAGCCTGCGACTACGAGGTTTCTCGTACGCCAGAGCCTTCCCGGACGTCCGTGTGCCGCCGGATCCACGGCGCCAGCGCGAAGACGACGAACGCGACCACGATCGTCACGACCGCGAGACCGCCGAAGTACGCCGTGTCGGACGCGTCCTCGGTCGCCTGCACGAGCTGGGCGGTGATCGCCTGACCCGCGGCCGGGGCCAGGAACCACAGCGCCATCATCTGGCTCAGGAACGCCCGCGGCGCCAGGACCGTCGTCGCGGCCAGGCCGACGGGGGAGAGGAACAGCTCGCCGAGCGTCTGGATCACGTACACGCCGACCAGCCAGAGCGGTGACGCGAGGTTGTCCCCGGCAACCGACGAGGCGAGCGCCATCACCGCGAACGAGATACCGGCCAGCAGCAGACCGGTCGCGAACTTCTGCCCGATCGACGGGCCGCGGTCGCCGAGCCGGATCCAGATCACCGCGAACACCGGCGCCAGCACGACGATCGAGAACGGGTTGACGGACTGGAAGAACTCCGGCGAGATCTCGATCCCGAACAGATCCAGCTGCGTCCGGCTCGCCGCGAACGTCGTCAAGGTGGTCGCGGCCTGCTCGAACAGCATGAAGAACAGCATCGCCGCGACGAACAACGGGATGTACGCGCGGACCCGCTGCCGTTCGGCCGGCGTGACCAGCGGGCTCCGCAGCAGCATCACGAAGTACGCGATCGGCGCCAGGAAGCACACGTACGATGTCGCGTCCACGACCGGCCGCGGACCGACACCGCCGGACCGCCAGGCCGACCAGGCGAACACCACCGCGAGCAGCGCGAAGACCGCGGCCGAGACCTTGATCATCGTCGGCCGGTCGGCGGCGGTCAGTGGGTTCGGCGGGGTGTCGCCGCGGCCGTGCAGGGTCCGCCGGCCCAGCAGGTACGCCACCAGCGCCAGCGTCATACCGACCGCGGCCGCCGCGAACGCGACGTGGAACCCGAACTCGCGGCGCAGGAACCCGACCACGAACGGCGCCGAGAACGACCCGATGTTGATCCCCATGTAGAAGATCGAGAACGCCGAGTCCCGCCGCGTGTCACCCGGGTCGTACAGCGTGCCGACCATCGTCGACACGTTCGGCTTCAGCAGCCCGGTGCCGAGGGCAACCAGTGCGATCCCGGCGTACGCCGGACCGTTCGACGGCAGCGCGAGACACAGGTGGCCGGCGACGATCACGCTCCCGCCGTACAGGACGGTGCGACGGGCGCCGAACACGCGGTCCGCGAACCAGCCGCCGAGCACCGACAGCAGGTACACCGAGGCGCCGTAGATCGACACCACGGCCTGCCCGAGCGACTCACCGAGCCCGAGCCCGTGCGCCTGGTCGGTCAGGTACAGCAACAGGATCGCGCGCATCCCGTAGTAGCTGAACCGCTCCCACAACTCGGTCGTGAACAGCGTCATCAACCCACGCGGATGCCCGAAGAAGGTCTTCTCCTCGGCCTCGGCCTGTTGCAGTTCGGACACGCTCGACTACTCCCCGTCGTCGACAACCCTCAGCGCCGACCGTAGCAAACCGGGGACAGAGCAACGGGCCGCCCACCCCGGCTGGGGTGAGCGGCCCATTGGCACCGGATCAGGCGCCGGCGCCCTCCTGCTTCACGCCGGCGACCGCGGTCGGGTCGTCGATGCGGTACTTGCGGGCTGCCTCGGCGGCGACCTCCGGCTTCACGTCGCCGCGCTTGGCCAGGATCTCCAGCGTGGCGACGACGATCGACTCGGCGTCCACCTGGAAGTGCCGCCGCGCCGCGGCCCGGGTGTCGGCCAGACCCCAGCCGTCGGTCCCGAGCGACGTGTAGTCGTTCGGCACCCAGCGGGAGATCTGGTCCTGCACCGCGCGCATGAAGTCGCTGACGGCAACGACCGGACCCTTCGTGTCCTTGAGCTGCTCGGTCACGAACGGCACCTGCTCCGGCTCCTCCGGGTGCAGCAGGTTGTGCTGCTCGGCGGCGACGGCGTCCCGGCGCAGTTCGTTCCACGAGGTCACGGACCAGATGTCCGCGGCCACGGAGTATTCCTCCGCGAGGATCTGCTGGGCCTTCCGCACCCACGGCAGCGCGACACCGGACCCGAGCAGCTGCACCCGCGGTACGTCGTCACCCTCGGCGGTCTGGTACTCGTCGAAGCGGTACATGCCTTTGAGCAGCCCCGCGACGTCGAGGTTCTCCGGCTCGGCGGGCTGCGCCACCGGCTCGTTGTACACCGTGAGGTAGTAGAAGACGTCCTCGCCGAACGGCTTGTCCTTGTCCAGGCCGTAGCCGTACATCCGGCGCAGACCGTCCTTCACGATGTACGCGACCTCGTAGGCGAAGCCCGGGTCGTAGTGCACCGCCGCCGGGTTGGTGGAGGCGAGCAGCGGCGAGTGACCGTCCGCGTGCTGCAGTCCTTCACCGGTCAGCGTCGTACGGCCGGCCGTCGCGCCGACCAGGAAGCCCCGGCCGAGCTGGTCGCCGAACGCCCAGAGCGAGTCACCGGTCCGCTGGAACCCGAACATCGAGTAGAAGATGTAGAACGGGATCATCGGCTCGCCGTGCGTCGCGTACGCCGTACCGGCCGCGATCATCGAGCCCATCGCGCCGGCCTCGCTGATGCCCTCGTGCAGCAGCTGACCCTGCTCGGACTCCTTGTACGACAGCAGCAGGTTGCGGTCGACGGCCTCGTACGCCTGGCCGTGCGGGTTGTAGATCTTGGCCGTCGGGAACATCGAGTCCATCCCGAACGTGCGGTACTCGTCCGGGGCGATCGGGACGATCCGGTCGCCGATCTCCGGGTCCTTCATCAGGTCGCGGAACAGCCGGACCAGCGCCATCGTGGTCGCGACCGGCGAGTTGTTGCCCTTGGCCAGCGGCTTGTAGACGTCGTCACCAGGCAGCTTCAGCGAGGTCTTCGGCGCCACCCGCCGCTGCGGCAGTGAACCGCCGAGCTGCTTGCGCCGCTCCATCATGTACTGGTACTCGGGCGAGTCGGTGCCGGGGTGGAAGTACGGCGGGTTGTAGGCGTCCTCGAGCGCGGAGTCGTCGATCGGCAGGTACAGCCGGTCGCGGAACGCCTTCAGGTCGTCCGAGGTCAGCTTCTTCATCTGGTGGGTCGCGTTGCGGCCCTCCAGCGCCTCGATCGTCCAGCCCTTGATCGTCTGGGCCAGGATCACGGTCGGCTGCCCGACGTGCTCGGTCGCGCTCTTGAACGCGGCGTACACCTTGCGGTAGTCGTGACCGCCGCGGGGCAGCTTGCGCAGGTCCTCGTCGGACAGGTTGCTGACCATCTGCTGGAGCCGCTGGTCGCCGCCGAAGAAGTTGTTCCGGATGTACTCACCGGACTCGACCGAGTAGGTCTGGAACTGGCCGTCCGGCGTGGTGTTCATCTTGTTCACCAGCGCGCCGTCGTGGTCCTGGGCCAGCAGGTTGTCCCACTCGCGGCCCCAGATCACCTTGACGACGTTCCAGCCGGCGCCGCGGAAGAACGCCTCCAGCTCCTGGATGACCTTGCCGTTGCCGCGGACCGGTCCGTCCAGCTGCTGCAGGTTGCAGTTGATCACGAAGGTGAGGTTGTCGAGCTCCTCGCGCGCGGCCAGGCCGATCGCGCCGAGCGACTCCGGCTCACCCATCTCGCCGTCACCGAGGAACGCCCAGACGTGCTGCTGGCTGGTGTCCTTGATACCGCGGTGGTGCAGGTACCGGTTGAAGCGCGCCTGGTAGATCGAGTTCAGCGCGGCCAGACCCATCGAGACGGTCGGGAACTCCCAGAAGTCCGGCATCAGCCGCGGGTGCGGGTACGACGACAGGCCCTTGTGCGGGCCGCGCGAGACCTCCTGGCGGAAGCCGTCCAGGTCGTCGGTCGTCAGCCGCCCCTCGAGGAAGGCGCGCGCGTACATCCCGGGGGAGGCGTGACCCTGGATGAAGATCTGGTCGCCGCCGCCGGGGTGGTCCTTCCCGCGGAAGAAGTGGTTGAAGCCGACCTCGTACAGGCTGGCGGCCGACTGGTAGGTGGCGATGTGACCGCCGACCTCCAGGCCCTTGCGGTTGGCCTTGCTCACCATCACCGCGGCGTTCCACCGGATGAAGGCCCGGATCCGCCGCTCGATGTGCTCGTCACCGGGGAACCAGGGCTCACGCTCGGGCGGGATCGAGTTGATGTAGTCGGTGCTCCGCAGCGCGGGCACCCCGACCTGTCGCTCCCGGGCGCGCTCGATCAACTTGAGCATCAGGTAGCGCGCTCGCGCCTTGCCCCGTTCGTCCAGGACCGCGTCGAGCGATTCGACCCACTCCCGTGTCTCGTCGGGGTCGATGTCGGGGAGCTGGGTGGGCATCCCCTCGGTGATGATGGCTGGTGGTTCGTGTCCGGAAGCCACGTTGTCCTGCCGTTCTCTCTGGTTGTCTTCACCGCAATCCTGTCACCTGTTCGGTATGCGTTCTACTTCGCCTTCCCTTCCGGCCCGATTCCGGCTGCCCGGACCAGATCTGAGCGGACACGCCTCGTACCCGCCACGCGCATACCGGACACGTCACGGACCCCTGGTGCATACTTGCGCGACGCGGTACGACACGATGGACTATCGCTGAGCAGCAGGCTACTGACACCTACCCCCGGGTAAGCGGGGACCACGGAGGAGGACACGTGAGCGCGACCGCGGACCACGCGGACGGCAAGAGCGGAGTGCCGAACATGGCCTCCCGGCTCGGCCTGGAGGCCGGCTGGGTCGTCCAGGAGATCGGGTACGACGATGACTGCGACGACGAGTTCCGCGATGCGATCCGGGAAGTCACCGGCGAAGCCTTCGTCGACGAGGACACCGACGAAGTCGTCGACGTCGTCCTGCTCTGGTTCCGTGAGGACGACGGCGACCTGGTCGACGCGTTCTTCGACATCCTGACCGACCTCAAGGCCGGTGGCGTGGTGTGGCTGCTGACCCCGAAGGTCGGCCGCGACGGCTACGTCGAGACCAGCGACATCACCGAGGCCGCGCCGGTCGCGGGCCTGGCGACGACCAGCACCCTGAGCGTGACCGACGACTGGTCCGCCACCAAGTTGGTGGTTCCCAAGTCCGGCCGCCGGGGGTGAGCCTCCCGGCTGTCGGCAGCCGGGCCCCCGACTTCGAGACCCAGAACCAGTACGGCGAACCGGTCCGGCTGAGCGACTACGTCGGCCGGCGGGACGTCGTACTGGTCTTCTATCCGTACGCCTTCAGTCAGGTCTGCACCAGCGAACTGACCGAGCTGCGGGACCGCCCGTCGCTGCTGGCGGCCGCCGAGTTCCTGGCGATCTCCTGCGACCCGATGTTCACCCTCCGCGCGTACGCCGACGCGAGGGACCTGAACTTCGGCCTGCTGACCGATTTCTGGCCGCACGGCGCGATCGCCTCGTCGTACGGCGTCTTCGACGCGGGCCGCGGCTGCGCCCTCCGCGGCACCTTCGTGGTGGACCGCACCGGGATCGTTCGCTGGTCCGTCGTGAACCCGATCCCGACCGCCCGGAACCCCGATGACTACGCCGAGGCCCTGGCGAGTCTGGGCACAGATCTCAGGTAGACTCCTCCGGTCGTTTGATCCGGGCGAATAGCTCAGCGGTAGAGCGCTTCCCTTACAAGGAAGATGTCGGGGGTTCGATCCCCTCTTCGCCCACGTCAGTTGAACGCCGCGCCAGGCGTAGTACCCCGACGACGGCGCCGACGAGCCACAGCGCGAAGGCCACGGACGCCGTACCCCCGCTCCAGAAGCCGGACAGGCACAGTACGGCGACCGCGTAGGACGTCCAGATCGCCCACGTCGGAAGGGCGCCGGCCTGCTGGGCGATCCGCGTCGTGACGGCGACCAGGACACCGCCGCCGATCAGCCCGGTGAGCGCGAGGACCTGGCCCGCGGTGCCGAGGGCGCGGACCGTGTTCGGGTCGGGGGTGAACTCGTCCGACCAGGCCGCGAACGCACTTCCCACATCGAGCGAGACCCCGGTGATCATCAGCCCGCCGAAGAGCGCCGCTGCGGGTACGACCGCGTGCGCGAGCGGGTCGCCGCCAGAGAGCCGGTCCAGCACCTGCCGCAGACCTGTGGCGAACCAGAGCAGCATCGCGACGCCCGCGGCGAGCACTGGCATTCCGATGCCGGCGGCGGCCTGCCTCCCGTCGTTGCCGAGCCGCTCGAGGATGTCGGAGTCCGACATGCTCGGGTCGTCGACGCCGACCAGGTACCCCAGCGCCACCGCGACGCCGAGCAGCACGATGGAGGCGGCGCCCGCCCACCCCGCACGCTGAAGAGCCCGCGACTCGTCCATGAGCCCGAGCATGCGCCCAGCACCACGACTGGAGCGAGGGTTGGGGAGGATTTCCTCCCCGAATCGGGCAGAAATCCTCCCCAACCCTCCGTGACCAGGGCTACTGGGGCGCGCCGCCGAACACTGCGTTGACCAGGCGCTCGAGTGCCGGCGGGAAGACCTCGAGCAGGTTGATGTCGGCGTCTCCCATGGTGATCGCAGCGGTCAGCGTCTTGCTGCCGTCGGCCGAGCTGAACATCAGGGCGCCGTACCCGCCTGGAGCGCTGCCGTTGTGGTGGTAGATGGTCTCGGTGCCGGTGTCCTGCGCGAACAGGCCGAGGGCGTAGTTGAGCGGTCCGCTCTTCGGTTGCGGCGTACGCATCTCCGTCAGAAGTTCGGCGGGGAGCAGCTTGCCGCTCTGCAGCGCGGACATGAACTTGTGCAGGTCCTCAGTGGTCGACAGCATGCTGCCCGCGGCGAACAGCAGGGACGGGTTCTGCTCGGTGACGTCGACGACCTTCCACTCCTCGCCGTCCTGGTAGCGGAAGTACCCGTGCGAGTGCGGCCCCGGGATGTCGGTGCGGTCGCCGGGCTCGACGGTGCCCGTCAGCCCGAGCGGCTCCACGATCCGGCTGTCCAGCTCCTCGATGAGCGTCCGGCCGGTGACTGCCTCGATCAGGAGCGCGGCGACCGTGTAGTTGGTGTTCGCGTAGCTCCACTCGGCACCCGGCTCGAACCGCGTCGGCTTGGCCAGCGCGAACTCGACCAGTTCGTCCGGGGTATAGCCCTGCAGCCGGTGGTCCGCCCAGTCCTTGCCGGTTGCCGGGAGCCCCGCGACCACGGTGCCGTCGGGGAAGTACTCGCCGGTGTAGTTGAACAGGCCGCTGGTGTGGTCGAGCAGCATCCGTACCGTGATCCGCGGGTCCAGCTCGAACCGCGGCAGGTGGCCGGCCACTGCGCCGTCCAGCTCCAGCTTGCCCTCGGCCACCAGTTGCAGTACGACGGTCGACACGAACGTCTTGGTGACGCTTCCGACCCGGAACTGGCCGCCCACCGGCGGCTGCTCGGTGCTGCCGAGTTCGCGGATACCGGCGGTGCCGACCCACTCGCCGTGCTCGTCGTGCACCCGCAGTTCGAGACTGCCGAACCCGGCGTCGACGAACTCCTGGGCGGCCTTCTGCAGTTCCGGACGATCCTGGATCGACATGCTTTCGTGCTCCTCGTTCGAGTGCGGTGGTTGATGTGCACCACGCTCTCCGGGAGCCCTGACACGGCACCGCCACCGTACTGACGCGCTGTGGTCGTGACCGGCTTTCGTACGGGGCGTATCGGAACCCGCGGTCACTCGTTGGAACCATGTCGGTGGTCAGTGGTTCGCACGGAATTCTTAACCATCGGCTGGTGAGAACGGACTCCTCCAGGGCGGGTCGCGGCTGGTAGGGTTCACGGCTGTCGGTCGGCGTGATGACGCACCGGGTGTGCCCGGTCACGGCATCGTTCCGGCAGGCGGAGAACGGGGCTGCTGTCGGTGTGAAGTGAGGCGGGTCTGCCCAGAACCCGCCCCGTCGAGTTGGGGAGGCACGTGTCCGTGGGTCGCCAACCGGCCGAGCGCCCCGTCGTACCCGCGACCGTGGTCGACACCCCTGGGCGATCGGCGGCTCCGCTGGTGGTGGCATCGGCGTGAGAAGTGGTGCGGACCGGCCGGCGATCTCCACCGGGCCGGCGTTGATGATTCCCGCCGGGTACCCCCGCGACCTGCCGAGCGCGCTGCTCCGCGCCGCCCGCGACTTCGGCGGCGCCGGTGTCGTCGAGATCGGGGCGGACGGCCGCGAGACCAAACTCGACTTCCCGACGCTGCTCGAGCTGGCCGCCCGGATCCTGGCCGGCCTGCGAGCCAACGGCGTACGCGCCGGAGACCCCGCGGTCGTGCACTGCACCGAGCCGGTCGGCTTCTTCGCCGCGTTCTGGGCCTGCACCCTGGGCGGCATCCGCCCGCTCCTGGTCGCGCCGAACCCGGGCGGCGACCGCACCGAGGAGGGCCGCGAACGCCTCCGCCGGATCACTGACCTGCTCGGCTGGACCGTCCTGATCGGCCGCCCGTCCGACCTGCCGAACGACCTCGGCCTCCCGGTCCTCGACCCGGACGCGATGGCCGGGCACGAGCCCACCTCCGACTTCCACCGGCCCGCCGCGGACGACGTCGCCGTACTGATGATGTCGTCGGGCTCCACCGGTACGCCGAAGATCGTGCAGCTCACGCACCGCGGGCTGGTCGAGTTCGCTGCCGGTACGCCGGCGATGCTGCCCGTACGACCCGGGCAGACGACACTGAACTGGCTGCCGCTGGACCGCAGCGGCGCGTTCCTGCTCTACCACCTGCTGCCCGTGTTCACCGGCTGCACGAACGTCCACGTGAACACGGACTGGGTCCTGGCCAACCCGCTGCGCTGGCTCGACCTGATGGAGCAGCACCGGGTGAACCACTCGTGGTCGCCGAACTTCGGGTACCGGCTCGCGACCGCCGCCGTGGCCGGCGAACCGGACCGGCACTGGGACCTGTCCGCTCTGCGCAGCCTGGTCAGCGGCGGTGAGCAGATCACGGTGCCGGTGATGTCGGAGTTCCTGCGGGTGACGAACCGGTTCGGGGTGGTGCCGGAGACGTTCGTGGCAGCCTGGGGGATGACCGAGACGGTCACCGGCATCACGTTCGCCCGGCCCGGTCTGACGCCGAACGTGCACCGCGTCCGGATCCCACCGACCGGCGTCGTCGAATGGGTCGACCAGCGGCCGTCGTCCGGGAAGGTCGCGGTCGCGCGCCCCGGGAAGCCGCGGACCGAAGTACCAGGTGTGCTGTCGCTGGTGTCGGTGGGAGCGCCCGCCCCCGGTACGACGGTGCGCATCGTCGCCCCGAACGGCGCCGTACTGCCGGAAGGCCGGATCGGTCAGCTGCAGGTCGCGTCGGCCCGGGTGACGCCCGGGTACCTCGGGAACCTCGACGCGGACCGGTCCGCGTTCCCGATCGGGAACTGGCCGGCCCGTAAGTGGCTCGCGACCGGCGACCAAGGCTTCATCACCGGCGGCCAGGTTGTCATCACCGGCCGGGACAGCGAACGCATCATCATGTCCGGCAAGCTCCACTACGCCCACGACATCGAGTCCGTCGCCACCACCGTCGTCGGCGCCGAACACGGCCTCGTCGCCGCCTGCGGCATCGCCGACGAGGCAACCGGCACCGACCGCCTGGTCGTCTTCTACGCGCTCACCGCGGACTCGGTCCCCGGCATGGACCAAGCCATCCGCAGCCTGATCCAGACCCGCCTAGGCCTGTCGGCTCAAGTCGTCGGCGTCCCGCGCCGTGACTTCCCGACCACCCCCGGCGGCAAGATCCTCCGCCCATTGCTCAAGCAGCGCTGGATCGACGGCACCCTCCTGGAACCCGCCACCACCCACGTAGAACCCGCCGGCGCCACCCCCGCCTCCGGCCCCACCGGCCAAGGCCCCTCCAGCACCCCCGAATCCACCCCGTTCGCCGACGAAGAAGCCGCCGAACGCACCACCGAACTCCCGGTCGTCCGCCTGGCGTGGAAACGAGAACTCCAACAATCCATCCCCACCCCCCCCCAACGCCCCACCCTAGGCACCCCACCACCCCCCACCACGCCAGCTCCCGCGCCCACCGCACCAACCCCCGAGGCCCGCACCTCACCGGCACCCGAGCAAGCCGCCGGCACCGCGTCGGCACCTGAGCATGAGCCCGCCGTGACGGCACCCGCGCTCGGTCCCACGCCGCCGCCCCCGCCCGCGGCCTACTCGCCGCCCGCCTCCGCTCCGACGGCCACCGACTCGTCAGCTCCTGCCGTGCCCGACGTCGCGCCGGACCCCACCCCGCAGCCTGATGCCGCAGAGCCCACGGCCCCCACCGCCGAGCAGCCGTACGACGCCGCGCCCGCCGACGTACTGAACGAAGAACACACACTGCGTGCCGACGAGGATTCCGCCGAGCAGGAGCACAGCACCGAGCCGTCTGAGGCCGCCCAGTCGCACGCCGCGACCGACGTACCGGCGGACGAGCAGACGTCGTCAACGGATGAGGACTCCGTTGAGTCGGAGCCCACCGGCGGGCTGTCTGAGGATGCGCAGCCGTACGACGCTGCGGTCGTCGGCGCCGATGGACTGGTCGATGAGCGAATCTCGTCCGCGGACGAGGACTCGGATGAGTCCGAGCAGACCGCAGACCGATCCGAGACCGAGCAGCTGCACGACGCCGCGGCCGCGAGCGCCGACGTACCAGCCGACGACCAGACGTCGTCTGCGGATGAGGACTCGGCCGAGGCGGAGGACTCTGCTGGGCTGTCTGAGGATGCGCAGTCGTATGAGGCTGCGGCGGGTGGCGCTGAGGAGCCGGTCGAAGAGCAGACGGCGTCTGAGGACGACGACTCCGCGGGACTGTCGTACGACGAAGTTGCCGGCGGCGGCGACGACGAACTGGACGGAGATCAGACGTCGTCCGCTGACGAGAGGTCCGCCGACCTCGAGCCGCACGACACCGCGAACGAGTTGGACACACCGGACCCCGCCGACGCGACCGATGCCGCTGACATGACGGATGCGACCGATGCCACGGAGGAGACCGAAGCGGTCGATGCCACGGACGCGACGGATGCTGCGGAGGCGACGGACACCACCGACGCGACGGACACCTCGGACGCGACGGACACCACGGACACCACGGACGCGACGGACACCACGGACGCGACGGACACCACGGACGCGACCGAATCCACGGACCCGACGGACGCGACCGACGCGACCGACGCGACCGACGCGACCGACGCGACCGACGCGACCGACGCGATGGATGCTGCGGACGCGACGGATGCGGATGCGGTGGAGGCGACCGCTGCGGATGTGGCCGATGACGACGTCCGGGTTGAGGTTGCGGAGTCCTCGGCGGGTGGTTCCGCTGGTGAGGACGGTGGGGATGCGGCGGTCGAGGGTGATGCTGTCGCGGGTGCGTCGTACGGCGAGGTTGTGCCGTACCCGGGTGATGTGGACGCGGATGACGAGATCGATGCCGACCAGAGTCCTGCGGACGAGGTCGGTGCTGGTGAAGGGCGTGTGGTCGAACCCCGTGTCTACGAGGTTTTCGCGGACGGAGTAGTCAGCGAGATCGGTGCCGGCGATGAGTCTCGCGTGGTTGTGCATGAAGCGGCGTTGGATGCCGAGCCGGGTGAGGCTTCGGTGGTCCCGGCGGATGCGCACGAGTTGGAGCAGGCGAGCTCCGAGCAGAGCGCGCCGGACGAGGACGAGTCGAGTACGGCTGACGACGCAGAGCAGGAGCAGGAGCAGGAGCAGGAGCAGGAGCAGGAGCAGGAGCAGGAGCAGGAGCAGGAGCAGGAGGGTGCGGGGGCTGCGGCGCTTGTCGTGGTGGATGTGGATGGTGTCGAGTCCGCTGATGCTGGGAGCGTTGCGGCTGCCGTCGTACCGGACGCACAGGACGCGGCTGAGGGCAGCGCCGTCGGTGCGGAAGCTGCGCCCCCGGTCGGCAGGGTTGGGGTCGTGGAGCCGGTGGCGGTTGTGGGGGTGGCTGGGCGGTTTCCGGGGGCTGAGGGGGTGGAGCAGTTCTGGGAGAACCTCGTCGCCGGCGAGGAGAGCCTCCGGCGGGAATCGGGGGACGGGGTTGTTGCGGTCAGCGGTGTGCTGGAGCATGTCGAGTCGTTCGATGCGAAGTTCTTCGGGTTGAGTGATCGCGAAGCCGAGTTGATGGATCCGGCGCAGCGGTTGTTCCTCGAGGTTTGTCATCAGGCGCTGGAGCACGGCGGGTACGCCGGTACGACGAACCGGGTCGGTGTGTTCGCGGGCTCGGGCATGAACCTGTACAACCGCCAGCACCAGTCCCGCGATTCGATCGCCACCCGCGTCGCGTACCGGCTCGGCCTGACCGGCCCCGCGATCGGCGTACAGTCGGCCTCCTCGTCGTCGCTCGTCGCGGTGCATCTCGCCTGTCAGGCGCTCCGATCCGGCGACGCGGACCTCGCCCTGGCCGGTGCCGCGGCCGTACAGGTGCCGCAGGCAACGACGTACCACCCGACGCCGAACTCGATCCTGTCGCCGAGCGGTCAGATCCGCGCGTTCGCGTCCGACGCCGACGGGACGGTCGGCGGGAACGGCGTCGCCGCCGTACTGCTGAAGCGGCTGGACCAGGCGCTGACCGACGGCGACACGGTGTACGCCGTGATTCGCGGTACGGCGGTCAGCAACGAGGATGTGCCGGCCGGGAACCAGGCCGAGCTGATCGAGCGCGCGCTCGACCGCGCCGGGTTCGACGCCGACTCGCTGAGCTACATCGAGGCGCACGGGATCGGCAGCCCGGCCGCGGACGCCGCCGAGGTGAAGGCGCTGACGACCGCGCTCCGCCGGCACACCGACAAGGTCGGGTTCTGCACGCTGGGATCCGTGAAGCCGAACATCGGCCACCTGGACAGCGCCGCGGGCATGGCCGGTCTGATCAAGACGATCCTGATGCTGCAGCACCGGATGCTGGTGCCGACCATCAACGTCACCGAGCCGGACCCGGAGCTCGCCCTCGACGGCAGCCCGTTCGTGATCGGTACCGAGGTGCGCGAGTGGACGGTACCGCTGCTGTCCGGTGGTACGACGCTCCGCGCCGGCGTCAGCGCCCTCGACACGGGTGGCACGAACGCGCACGTGATCCTCGAGGAGGCCCCGCGCCAGATCCGCCGCGGTGACGACGGCCCCGTCGTACTGCCGGTGTCCGCGCCGGACCCGGACGCCCTCGCGGACCTCGTCGAGATGTACCGGTCCGACCTGGGCCACGGCACGGGCCACCGTCTCATCGATCTCGCCGGTACGGCGGCGCTCGGCCGGCCGGCGCACCGGCACCGGATCGCGGTCGCTGGCAGCACCGAGGCCGAACTTGTTACCGCTCTCGGCTCCGCCCAGCCGACCGAGGTGCCGCGCGGCGGACCCGGCCCGCTCGGCTACGCATTCACCGGACAGGGTGCAGCCCGGCGCGGAATGGCCGCCGGCCTGGCCGCTCGCTTCCCGGTGTTCCGTTCGGTCCTCGACGAATGCGACCGCGTCTACCACGAGGAGACCGGCGGCAGCCTGCTCGAACTGCTCCTCACACCGGCCGGTACGGCGGAAGGTGTGTGGCCGACCGAGACCGCGCAGCCCGCACTGTTCGCGTTCGAGCTCGCACTGGCCCGCCTCTGGCAGTCGTTCGGCGTCCAGCCCGCGCTCGTCGTCGGGCACAGCGTCGGCGAGTACGCCGCTCTGTGTGTCGCGGGCGCCCTCTCGCTGGCGGACGGCGTACGCCTCACCGCGAAGCGTGGCGAACTCATGCAGCGGGGCACGGTCCCCGGCGCGATGGTCGCGGTCCGCGCCGACGCCGACCGGGTCCGCGAGATCGCCCGGACCGCCGGCGTGGAGGTTGCCGCAGGCAACGGCCCGCAGTCGTTCGTGCTGACCGGGTCCGAGGTCATCGTCGGGCAGTTGGCCGCGCAACTCGATCAGCTGCAGGTCGCCTGGCAGCGGCTGGACGTCGACCGCGCGTTCCACAGTTCATTGGTGGACCCAATACTGGCCGACTTCGCGGAGATCGTCCGCGAGATCACGCTGAAGCCGCTGCGGACGCCGATGGTGTCGAGCTGGTCGGGTGATCTGCTCGAGTCCGGCACCGTGCTCGACAGCGACTACCTGGTCGGTCAGTTGCGGCAGCCGGTGCTGTTCGGTGACGCGGTCGAGGCGGTGACGGCGGCCGGTTGCCGCCGGTTCCTGGAGCTCGGGCCCGACGCCGTACTGAGTCCCGCGGGTCGCCGGATCGCGCCGAACAGCACGTGGATTCCCGCGCAGCGCCTCGGTCAGGACCCGGTGCTCGCGACGATGAACGGCCTGGCCGAGCTGTACGAGCAGGGCACCGAGATCGCGTGGGCGAAGGTGTACGCGGACGGCGGGCGGGTCCCGTTGCCGACGTACCCGTTCCGCCGGGTGCACCACCCGGTCGACCCGTCGGTGACGGTGCTGGCCGGTCCTGGTACGGCGGTTGCCGGGGACAACAATGTGCCTCGGCAGAACGCGTTCGAGCGGGCCGCGCGCGCACAGGCCGTGGTGTTCGAGCCGCCGTCGAGCGCCGCGGTGAAGCGGATCCCGCTGGATCCGCCGGAGCCGGTGCCGAGCGCGCCGGTCGAGCCGGTCGACGAGCAGGCGGAGGAGTCCGAGCGGTCGCCGTTCGCGTTGCCGGACGAGACGCATCAGATCGACGCGGACTACCTGGCCCAGGCCGGGTCGCTGTCCGGTGACGAGATGTCCGCGGAGCGGTACCGCGAGTCGCTGGACGTCGTACTCGACCTGACCTGCGAGGTGCACAACCTCGACCCGTACGACCTGACCGTCGACCACACGTTCGCCGAGCTCGGCGCGACGCCGGCGTCGATGGCGCCGGTGATCGACGAGCTCAAGAGCCGGTTCGAGGCCGAGTTGGCGCCGGACGACCTGTTCCTGACGTACAACACACCGCACAAGGTCGCGACCGCGGTCGCGATGCAGACGGTTGAGCCGGTTGAGCCTGTTGAGCCGCGGCACGAGGTCCCGGAGGTTGCCGAGGAGGTCGGGTCGGGGGAGGAGCCGGCGCCGGATGCGCGGACGGCGTTGGCCGTTCTCGGATCGGGGCTCGCGGAGCTGGCGGCGAAGGTCGACGAGGCCGCGGCTGCGACGAGTGCGGCAGACCTGCCTGGGAACGGGATGGCGGCGCTGATGTCGCAGCAGCTCCGAGTGGCCGGGCAGTTGGTCGACGGCGTCACCAAGCTCATGCGCGAGCAGCTCGCCCTCCTCGGCGAACCAGCTGAGCAAACGACTGAGCAGCAAACGACTGAGCAGGCAGCAGACAAGCAGGCGGCAGAAGAGCAGACCGTCTCGGCCGACGAGCTGCACGCCGACGACGTGCCTGTTGTGGAGTCCCGTCGTACGGCGGAGTCCCCGGCCGACCGGCAACGCCGCGACTTCACCTACTGGACCGAGGTCCTCGCCGGCGCCGAACCGTTGGTCCTCCCCGCGGATCGCGCCCGCGCAGCAGGCGACGACGCGGTCGCCTCGGTCGAGCACGAACTGGACAAGGACCTCAGCGAAGCGGTCCTCACCTACAGCCGCGACCGCAAGCTCAGCCCGGTGATGACGATGCTCGCCGCCACCGCAACCGTGCTCGGCCGGTTCGCCGCGCAGGACGACGTGACCATCGGCTCCGCGCTGCTCCGTTCGAAGGGAAGCCGCCCGCTCCCGCTGCGAATCGACCTCTCCGGCGAACCCGACCTCGGCGAACTGACGGAACGGATCCGCGACATCACCGCGGGCGCGTCCGACCACGCCGGCACCGACCTGAAGATCCTCGAACGCGATCCGCTGTTCCAGATCCAGGTCGAATTCGAGGAGGCGGACGACGACGACCTCCAGCCGAGCGTCGACCTGCGGTTCCGCCTGATCCAGCACCCGGCCGGCGTGACCTGTACGGCGGACTACCGCTCCGGCCTGTTCGAGCAGCCGACGATCGGGCGCCTGCTCGACTATCTGGCCGAAGTGTTGCGCAGGGCAACGACCACGCCGGATCTCCGCCTGCCCGAGCTGGTCCTCCCGATCGAGTCGGACGTCGAGGCGCTCCGGGCACTCGAGTCCGACGCCGACGCGAACGGGCCGATCGGCCGGGTACGCCGGGACGCGGTCGTCGCCGGTGAACTCAGCGGGCTGCACACCCTGTTCGAGCAGCAGGTCGCGCGGACGCCGGACGCGATCGCGCTGATCCAGGACGGCCGCGAGCTGACGTACGCCGAACTCGACCGCCGCTCGAACGCGGTCGCGTGGCAGCTCGCCGATCTCGGCGTGAAGCCGGGCCAGTTGGTCGCGGTCCGCGTGGCCCGCGGTACCGAGATGGTCGTCGCGGTGCTGGCGGTCCTCAAGTCCGGTGCGGCGTACCTGCCGCTCGACCCCGGTGTACCGGAGTCCCGGTGGGCGTTCATGGTGCAGGACGCGGCGGCCGTCGCGTTGGTCGGTGACGACGCGGCGCTGGCCGACCGCCTCAACCTGCGGCTCGTTCCGGTGGCCGGCGGCGATGGCGACACGCGGGCGAAGCAGGCGCCGCCGGTGCGGGCCGCGGCCGATGACGTGGCGTACTGCATCTACACGTCCGGATCGAGCGGCAACCCGAAGGGCGTCGTGGTCCCGCACCGCGGCCCGGTGAACCTGGTCCGGCACTACTTGCGGACCCGGCGATCGCTACGGACGCTGCAGTGGACGTCGTTCGGCTTCGACGTCCACGTGCAGGAGATGTTCACGACGCTGGCGTCGGGCGCGGCGCTGGTGCTGATCGGCGAGGACGACCGGTACGACCCGGACGCGGTCGTGGCGGCGCTGCGTGACCACGGGGTGCAGCGGTTGTTCATGGCATTCAGCCCGCTGACCGCGTTGCTGGCGACGATGCGCCGGCTGCCGGAGCTGCCCGAGTTGCGGGAGATCGTCGCGGGCGGCGAGGCGATGGTGCTGACCCACAAGGTGCGGGACTTCCTCGATGCGCATCCGGAGTGCCGGCTGTTCAACGAGTACGGACCGACCGAGGCGTCGATCGTGACCACGATCCACGCGGTCGACCCGGCCGAGGACCGGCCGTCGATCGGGCGGCCCATCGACGGTGTCGCCGTACGGCTGCTGGACGCCGCGCTGCGGCCCGTGCCGGTCGGTGCGGTCGGCGAGATCCACCTCGGCGGCGCCGCCGTTGCCCAGGGCTACATCGGGCGTCCGGAGGAGACCGAGCGCGCGTTCGTCGCGGATCCGGGCCACCCGGGCGCGCGGCTGTACCGCAGCCGGGACCTCGGCCGCTGGCGCGCCGACGGCACCTTGGAGTACCTCGGCCGCGCGGACGACCAGGTGAAGATCCGGGGCCATCGGGTCGAACCCGGCGAGACGGAGCACGTGCTGGCGGACCAGCCCGGCGTCGTCGACGCGGTCGTGGTCGCCTGTTCGGACCCGGGCGGTGACACCTGCCTGATCGGGTACGTCGTGCTCGAGGACAGCGACCCCGCCGTACTGGCACGGCTGATGCTTGACCTGGGCAAGGAACTGCCGATCTACCTGGTACCGGCGGACCTGATCCCGATCGAAGAGCTGCCGCTGGACGACAACGGCCGGCTGGACCGCTCCCGGCTGCCCGAGCCGGAGTGGCTGAAGCCCTAGGGCACGTCTCCCTAGGGGGTCCGGGCCAGGGCATCGGTTCTGCAACGAGGACGGTGGGCAAGTCGGTGGCAGCCCTCCCAAACAGCCACCGTCCGCCGTACGCGATGCAGAACCCGCGTTCGATCCCATCCCTCCACAGGATCGATCACGTTGAAGTAGTCGGACGCTGCCGTCGGCAGACTGGTTCCCGACCCTGAGGGTCACACGGTTGCGGCGGGAGAGTGCCCTCACCCGCCGCTCACGTGTTCCGGTTGACCAAAGCCCCCTCGATCTCCCGGTTGACGCCCGGCCTGAGCCCCCCTCGACCGGTCGTGGATGACGGTGCCCCCACCCCATCCATCCGTTGCATCGCGTGACGAAGGTCCCTCGTTACACGGATCGCGGAGATTCGTAAAAATTGCGCAAAGTTGCGCGGGAGAGGCCTTACCCAACGCGCAAAAGTGTGTGTACCGGGCGATGCCGGGTCAGGCCAGTGCAGCCCAGGCCTGGTGCGCGGCGCCGAGCAGGCCCGCATTGTCCAGTTGGGCGGGCACCACAGTGAGGTCCGTGACGAACGGCAGCTGCGCCAGCCGCTTCACCCACGCCTGCACCGGGTCGAACAGCACCGGTCCCGCCTTCGCGACCCCGCCGCCGATCACGACCGCGGTCAGGTCGACGGTCACGGCCGTCGCGACGATTCCCGCGGCCAATGCCTGCGCCCCGTCGTCGAACGCGGCCAGCGCGAGCTCGTCCCCGGCCGCGGCATCGGCGGCCAGTACTTCGGCATCCACGGTCTCGCCGGTCCGCCAGCCGCTGCGTTGCGCGCGGGCCACCATCCGCGGGCCGCTCGCGTACGCCTCGACACAGCCGAACGAGCCGCACACGCAGGCCTCGCCGTCCTGGTCGATCACCACGTGGCCGATGTGGGCCGCGTTGCCGGACTGGCCGATCAGTGGCTTGCCGTCGACGACGAGGCCGCCGCCGACTCCGGTCGAGACGACGATGCCGAGCAGGGTGTGGGCGTCGCGGCCGGCGCCGCCCCAGAACTCACCGAGCGCGAAACAGTGCCCGTCGAGCCCGAGCGCGACGGGGATGTCGCCGGTCATCGCGCGGACCCGGTCGACGATCGGGAAGTTGCGCCAGCCGGCGATGTTCACCGGGGAGACCAGACCGTGCTGCTGGTCGACCGGTCCGGCCGAGCCGATGCCGACGGCCAGCGGGGCCGCGTCGCCGCTCACCCGCTCGATCAGCTCACCGAGGGCGGCGAACACCTGGTCGGCGTCACCGGACGGGGTAGCGATCCGGTCACCGGTGAGAACCGTGCCGTCCGCGGACACCAAAGCGGCGGCCATCTTCGTGCCGCCGATGTCGATTCCCAGCACGGTTCCCCGCGCCTTCGCTGTGTCGTCGCTCATCGTCCCCCCGGTCAGGGCGGTCAGGTCGAGAGACAACGTTATCTGTAGTCGGCCCGAACAGACAGGGGTGATCCGTGGTAATCACGGAAAACCCGCAGGAAGGAGGCAGGTAACTGCCATGACAACGCCTGACAACGATGCCCCTCAAGCCCTCCCTCAACCTTCCCCGACCCCTCCACAACCCACCGCCCCACCACCTCCCGCGCACTCCCACCCACCTCCTCACCCACCGCCCGCCCACCTCCTCACCCACCGTCCGCCTCACGTCCCACCCACCGCCGGCCCGGGCGGCTTTGAGCTCCCACCAACCATTTCGCGGCCTTCGAAATGGTTGGTGGGGGCTCAAAGTGCGGAGGTTGGTGGCGGCGTGGGTGCCTGAGAGGGGGGCGGGGTGGCGGGGTGGGCCGGGTGGGGGAGAGGGTTGGGGGATGAGTGATCAACTGGATCGTGACGCGGCCGGCTCGTTGGTGGTCGGTTTTGCTGGGACTTCGGCGCCTGACGAGCTGCGGCGCGCCGTGGCGGGCGGGCTCGGGGCCGTCATCCTGTTCACCCGCAACGTGGCGGACGCCGAGCAGGTGGCGGCGCTGACGGCCGCCTTGCGGGCCGAGCGGCCGGATCTGATCGTGGCGATCGACCACGAGGGGGGCGAGTTCAGCCACCTCGCGCCGGCGAATCCGTGGCCCCTGGCCTCCCCGCGCCTGCTGGGCGACCTGGACGACGTCGACCTGACCCGCGCCGCGGCCCGGGACGCGGCCGCGACCCTGGCTGCGCTCGGGATCGACCTGATGCTGGCCCCGTCTGTCGACGTGAACAGCAACCCGGCGAACCCGATCATCTCCACCCGCTCGTTCGGCCGCACCGCGGACGTCGTCGCGCGGCACGGCGTCGCGTTCGTCGAGGGTGTCCACGCCGCCGGGATCGCCGCCTGCCCGAAGCATTTCCCGGGCCACGGCGACGTCGCGGTCGACTCGCACACCGACCTTCCGCGGGTCGACCGTTCGATCGAAGAGGTCGCGGCCGTCGAGCTCGCACCGTTCCGAGCGACCATCGCCGCCGGTGCCGACGTCGTGATGAGCGCGCACATCATCTTCTCGGCGTACGACGACCAGCCGGCCACGCTCTCGCACCGGGTGCTGACCGGACTGCTGCGCGAGGAACTCGGCTTCACCGGCGTCATCACCACCGACGCGCTCGAGATGCAGGCGATCACGAAGAACCGCTCGATCGAGGACGCCGCGGTCGCGTCGATCGGAGCCGGCGCGGACCTCGCGATGATCGCGGTCGGTACGGCGGACCCGCAGGCGCTGACCGCCCGCGTGGTCGACGCCGTCCGCACCGGGACTCTCCCGGCTGAGCGGGTCGCCGACGCCGCGTCCCGGGTCCGGGCCCTCGCCACCTCACTCGGGCAGCGCAGTCGGCAGCCGGGTCTCGACGGCGCTCCGATCCGCGAGGTCGCCGCGCGGGTGGTGGCCGGGCAGACGTTCCCGGCGTTCGGCGCGACGCCGTACGTCGTCGATCTGACGCAGGGCCTGCATCCGGCCTGGAATCCCTACTTCTCCGGGCTGCCCGAGATCTTCACGCGGGTCGCTCCCGGTGCCGAGGGCGTCGTACTCCGCGGTGAGCACCACCTCACGGACAACGGCGAGCCGCAGGACGACGCGATCGCGAAAGCAGCCAAGGCCGCGCAGGGCCGGCCGCTGGTGATCGCCGTGCAAGACGCCGGCCGGACGCCGTGGATGCGCGAGGCCCTCAACCACCTCGTCCAGGGCCACCCCGACAACGTCTTCGTACTCTGCACCGGCATCCCCGAGGACCAGGCCCTCGTCCCCGCCGGCACCCCCTCCGCCACCACCTCAGGCCGCAACGTCATCGTCCTGGAAGCGATCGCCAAGGCGCTGACCCGCGAAGGCTAGGCCGACGGCAGCTCGACAGGAGGTGTCCGGCCGGACCGGCCGGACGCACGCTCAGCGGGACGGCCGAGCCGGCGTAGTGGGCGTATACGTACTGTCGAGCTGCAGATGACCTCAGTCGGAGCGGCACCCCAGCTCGAGGTCCAGCGCATGCTCCTCGACGTGGTTGAGGGCGTGGCGGACGGCGCCGACCGAGACGATCGCGTCGCCGAGTGAGGAGACGGCGACGCGTGGGGGAGTGCTGGTGTAGTGCGCCAGGTTGGCTTCTAGGTCGGGAAGGAGAGCGGCAGCGGCCTCGGCGACGGCGCCGCCCAGGACCACCAGTTCGGGATTGAACAGGGCGCCGAGCGTCGCGACCACCCGCGCGGTCCGGCCGGCAATGTCCTGAAGGATGCTCTGGGCCACCTTGTCGCCGTCGGCGGCGGCGCGGAAAACCTGCTCGGCGGTCACCACGCCGTCGGTCGCGAGGTCACGCAGTGACGTTTCCACGGCCGCGTCCGCGACCGCCGCCGTACCGTTCTCGCGGGCGATCCGGGCGATCCCGTGGGTGTCGCCGACGCCCTCGACCAGCTTGAGGAACACCATCTCGCCGGCGCCGCCGCGACTGCCGTGCAGCAACCGGCCGGAGTCCATCAGACCCGACCCGAACCGTTCGCCGGCGAGCAGTACGACGAGGTCGTCGACGTTGCGCGCCTCGCCCCGCCAGTGCTCCCCGAGCGTCGCGAGGTTCGCGTCGTTCTCCAGCAGGACCGGCCACCCGTGCAGTTCGGTCAGCCGCTGCGCGAGCCCGGTGTCGAAGCGCCGCCAGAACTCGTCGTCGACGAGGATGTTCCCGTCGCGGTCGACAGGTGCCGCGACCCCCGCACCGGCGGCGAGGACCTGAGCGTCCGTCACACCCGCGGACGCGAGCGCCTCGACCACGGTCTCGTGCACGATCTCCGTCCGCTCACTCGGCGTCGTCACACCGGCGGCCGACCGCCCGGCCTTGGCCACCGTCTCGCCGCGCAGGTCGGAGACCAGCACCGTCGTCTTGGCGGCGCCGATGTCGATGCCGAGCACGTACCCCGCGTGGCTGTTGAACTCGAACCGCCGCGACGGCCGTCCGACCGACGTCCGGCCGGGGTCGAGCTCGACCACCCAGCCCATCGAGATCAGGTCGTTGCAGACCGCGTGCACGGTCGCGCGGGTGAGACCGGTGGCCTCGATCAGGCCGGTTCCTGTCATCACCCGGGCGCGGGTGAGCACGCCGAGTACCTTGCCCGCGTTCACCCGCCGCAGCATCGTCGGCGTGGCCGTGGGCGGCGTTGTCGGTGGTTTCGCCATGAAAGCCCCTTGACCTCGTCGTCGTACCGACCGCAGAATACATGCAGATTCTAAATTTAGAGCCTATATATAAACGCCGGGTTACCAACAGACTTCCGTGTGAGGCATCAGTGACCACTCCGCAGTCCACCGACCCCGACTGGTGGCGGCAAGCCGTCGTCTACCAGATCTATCCGCGCAGCTTCGCCGATGCCAACGGCGACGGTGTCGGCGACCTGCCCGGCATCATCAGTCGAGTCCCGTACCTGGTGGCGCTGGGCATCGACGCGGTCTGGCTGAGCCCCTTCTACCCGTCCGCGCTGGCCGACGGCGGGTACGACGTGGACGACTACCGCAACGTCGACCCGCGGCTCGGGACCCTGGAGGACTTCGACGAGCTGATCGCGGCGCTGCACGCGGAGAACATCAAGCTGATCGTCGACATCGTCCCGAACCACACGTCCGACCGGCACGAGTGGTTCGTCGAGGCGCTCGAGGCCGCGAAGGGCCACCCGGCCCGGGACCGGTACATCTTCCGCGACGGCCCGGAAGGCGGTGCCCCCGACCAGCCGCCGTCGGACTGGGACTCGGTGTTCGGCGGCTCCGCCTGGGCGCAGACCGACGACGGCCAGTGGTACCTGCACATGTTCGCGGCCGAGCAGCCCGACCTGAACTGGCAGCACCCCGAGGTGCGCGCGGACTTCCTGGACACCCTGAAGTTCTGGTCGGACCGTGGCGTCGACGGCTTCCGCGTCGATGTCGCGCACGCGCTCGTGAAGGACCTGTCCGAGCCGTTCCCGTCGAAGGCCACGCTGCCCCGGCAGTCGGAGTCGAACGGCAAGCACCCGCTCTGGGACCAGGACGGCGTGCACGAGATCTACAAGGACTGGCGCAAGCTGCTGAACACCTACGACCCGCCGCGGTCGGCGGTCGCCGAGGCGTTCGTACCGGCCGCTCGCCGGGCCCGCTACGCGAGTGCCGACGGGCTCGGGCAGGCGTTCAACTTCGACCTGCTGCAGGCCGACTTCGAGTACGAGAAGTTCCGCCAGGTGATCGAGGAGAACCTCGCGCTCGCCGCGGAGAACGGCTCGTCGTCGACGTGGGTGTTCTCGAACCACGACGTCGTCCGGCACGCCACCCGGTACGGCCTGCCGAAGAACCCGAAGGGCGGCTGGCAGGACGGTAAGGACTGGCTGCTGAGCAACGGCACCGAGCCGACTGTCGACGTCGCGCTCGGTCTGCGCCGGGCTCGCGCCGCGACCCTGCTGATGCTGGCGTTGCCGGGTTCGGCGTACCTGTACCAGGGGGAGGAGCTCGGGCTGCAGGAGGTCGGCGAACTGCCGGCCGCGAACCTGCAGGACCCGGCGTACTTCCGGTCGAAGGGTGCCGAGAAGGGCCGTGACGGCTGCCGCGTGCCGCTGCCGTGGACTGTCGGTGGCCTGTCGTTCGGCTTCGGTACGGGCGGGTCGCACCTGCTGCAGCCGAAGTGGTTCGGCGCGTACTCCGTCGAGGCGCAGCAGGACGACGCGGAGTCGACGCTGAGCCTGTACCGCAAGGCTCTCGCCGTACGGCGTGGGCTGCGCACCGGCAGCTCGCTCACCTGGATCGACGGCACCGACGACGTACTGCACTTCGTCCGCTCGGGCGGCTGGCAGAGCGTCACGAACTTCGGCGCGGCACCGGTCGAACTGCCCGACGCGGCGGTCGTGCTGTCCAGCGGTCCACTCGAAGGCGACAAGCTCCCCAGCGCCACGACTGCCTGGCTGATCTAGCCAGTCCCAAGACCCGCTCCGGTCTAGCCGTCTGCAGGCGGCCCTCCCCCTGTGGCCGGGGCGTTGATGGACGTGGCGGGGGCACCGGGCGGTTGCCCCCGTCACGATCCGTCCCAACTGCGGGCCAAACTGCGGGAATGTCAGGATAAGCGCGTGACGACGCTTGCGGACGTGATCGCGGTTCTCGATCGGCTCTACGACCCGGCCTGGGCGGAATCCTGGGACGCGGTCGGTCTGGTGACCGGCGACCCGGAGCAGGAGGTACGGCGGGTCCTGTTCGCTGTCGACCCGATGCGGGGGGTGATCGACGAGTCGATCGACGGCGGGTTCGATCTGCTCGTCACGCATCACCCGTTGCTGCTGCGCGGCGTGAACAGCGTGGCCGCGAGTACGCCGAAGGGCCGCGTGATCCACGATCTGATCCGCGCCGGTGTCGCGTTGCACGTCTGCCACACCAACGCCGACAACGCGAACCCCGGTGTCAGCGACGCGCTCGCCGCCGCGATCGGGTTGCGTGACACCCGGCCGCTGAAGGCGATGCCGGCCGAGCCGATGGACAAGGTCGTCGTGTTCGTCCCGGTCGCGGAGACCCAGCCGATGATCGACGCGCTGGCGAAGGCCGGCGCGGGACAGATCGGCGACTACGAGCGGGCCGCGTGGAGCGGCGCCGGCGAGGGCACCTTCCGGCCGCTCGCCGGCGCGAACCCCACGATCGGCTCCGTCGGGGACATCGAGGTCGTGCCGGAGAACCGGATCGAGATGCTGCTGCCGCGCCGCAAACGCCGCGCGGTCGTCGAGGCGCTGGTCGCGGCGCATTCGTACGAAGAACCGGCGTACGACATCTATGAGGTGGCCGCCCTGCCGAGCGAGCGTGGCGGCGGGCGGGTCGGCGTACTCGCGGAGCCGCTGCCGCTGGCCGAGTTCGCGCGGCTCGTCGCGGAGCGCCTGCCGCGGACCGAGCACGGGGTCCGGGTGTCCGGGGATCTCGACCGGACGATCGAGACCGTCGCGGTGGTCGGCGGAGCGGGGGACTCGGAGTTCGACCGGGTCCGCGCGGCCGGCGTCGACGCCTATCTGACCGCCGACCTGCGGCACCATCCCGCCACCGAGGCCCGTGCGTACGGCGATCCCGCGCTCGTCGACGTCGCGCACTGGGCCAGCGAGTGGCCGTGGCTGTCCGATGCCGGTCGCCTCCTGCAGGAAGGACTGGCGGCCCGAGGCAGTACCGTAGACACTCACATCTCAACGCTCTGCACGGACGCATGGACCCTGCGAATCTGAGCGCGCCGCCACCATTTCGAAGGAGCCGACTCTGAACGCCGAGCCCGCCGTCCAACGCCGGTTGCTGGACCTGCAGGATCTCGACCTGCAGCTGGATCAGGTCGCGCACAAGCGCGCGTCGTTGCCCGAGCACCAGGCGCTCAAGGAGCTGACCGCCGAGAAGTCCGTGGTCGACCGCGAACTGGTCACCGCCGACACCGAGGTCAGTGACCTGCAGCGTGAGCAGAAGAAGGCCGACAGCGATGTCGAGCAGGTCCGGCAGCGCAAGGCGCGCAACCAGCAGCGGATCGACTCCGGTCAGGTCACGTCGCCGCGCGACCTGGAGAACCTGCAGCACGAGATCGGTTCGCTCGACCGGCGGATCTCCGACCTGGAGGACGCCGAGCTCGAGGTGATGGAGAAGCTCGAGGCCGCGGAGGCGGTGCAGACCGATCTGCGCACCCGGGCCGAGGCCTTCGCCGGCCGGCAGTCGGAGCTGGAGACCACCCGTGACGCCGCGCTCAAGGAGCTCGACGAGCAGCGCGCCGAGCTCGGTGACAAGCGCTCCACAGTGGCGGCCGAGCTGCCGGAGCAGCTGCTCGCGCAGTACCAGCGGCTGCGGGAGCACAACGGCGGGATCGGCGCCGCACCGCTCGTCGGCAAGCGCTGCATGGGCTGCCGGATGGAGCTCGCACCGTCCGACCTGAACACGATCAAGGCGGCCGCACCGGACGCCGTACTGCGCTGTGAAGAGTGCGGACGGATCCTGGTACGGACGTCGGAGAGCGCCGCATGACGTACGACCACGTCATCGTCGAGGCTGACGGTGGATCGCGGGGGAACCCTGGACCGGCGGCGTACGGCGCTTTGGTGCGCGACCCGGTGACGCGGAAGGTGATCGCGCAGCAGGGCCGGACGCTCGGGATCGCGACGAACAATGTCGCGGAGTACTCCGGGCTCGTCGCGGGGCTCGAGCTCGCCGCGGAGTACGCGCCGAACGCGTCGATCGAGGTCCGGATGGACTCCAAGCTGGTCATCGAGCAGATGGCCGGCCGCTGGAAGATCAAGCACCCGGACCTGCAGCCGCTGGCGATCAAGGCGCAGGGGCTGGCGCCGTTCGGGACCGAGTGGACCTGGGTGCCGCGGGCGCAGAACTCGGCCGCCGACGCGCTCGCGAACAACGCGCTCGACGGTGTCGACATCCCGCTGACGCCGGCCGACCCGGTGGCGGCGCCGGCTCTGGCGAAGGACCCGTCGGATCTCGCGAAGGCGTTGCAGGGCTGGGGTCCGCAGGCCGAGCCGCCGACGCAGCTGATCTTCCTGCGGCACGGCGAGACGCCGCACACCGTGGAGAAGCGGTTCTCCGGATCCGGTGGTGACAACCCGGGGCTGAGCGAGACCGGCCGCGCGCAGGCGCTGGCGGCCGCCGAGTACCTGTCGCGGATCGGTGGAGTCGACGCACTGGTCGTGTCGCCGATGCGCCGTACCCAGGAGACCGCGGCGGCCGTCGCGGACAAGCTCGGGCTCGACCCGATCGTGGACGAGAACTGGCGAGAGGTCGCGTTCGGCGACTGGGACGGACACACGTTCGCGGAGATCCAGGAGAAGTGGCCGGACGCGATGAACGCCTGGCTGGAGTCGACCGCGGTCGCACCTCCCGGCGGTGAATCGTTCGACACATGCGCCCGGCGGGCCCGCTCGGCGCGCGACGGTCTGCTGACGCGGTACCCGGGCAAGACGGTCGTCGTGGTCACCCACGTGACGCCGATCAAGCTGATGGTCCGGTCGGTGCTCCAGGCCCCGATGTCCGCGCTGTTCCGGATGGAGTTGCGCCCGGCAACCCTGACCGAGATCCACTGGTATGCCGACGGTCTCGCGTCCTTGCGCTCCTTTAATGTGCAGCCCTCGTGAGGGCATGCCTCCCACTCTCACGCCTACTGCGGGGCACTCGGCACGGCACCTCGCCGCACGGGTGCAAAGGCCACGATGCTCCGCATCGAGACCTTCGCCCCCGCACGCCGATGCACCGCACCGAGCACCTCCTCGCGACGGCGTGAGAGTGGGAGGCATGCCCTAGTCTGACCCCATGCCGCTGCAGAGGGTTCGTTTCGCCGAGGCCGTTCCGGAGGTCTTCCGGGCATCGTTGCAGGACATCCGCCGGGAGCAGGAGGTGCCCGCGGAGTTCCCGCCCGAGGTGACGGCGGCGGCGCTGCAGGCTGCCCAGAACGCGCGGTTACCGGAACTCGATCGGACCGACCTCGAGTTCGTGACGATCGACCCGCCGGACTCCATGGACCTCGACCAGGCGCTGTACATCGAGCGCAGCGGCGACGGGTTCACTGTCTACTACGCGATTGCCGACGTGGCCGCGTTCGTCCAGGCCGGCGATCCGATCGACGCCGAGGCCCGGCGCCGCGGCGAGACCCTGTACGCCCCGGACAAGCGCACCCCGCTGCATCCGCCGGAGTTGTCCGAGGGCGCGGCCTCGTTGCTGCCCGACCAGGTACGTCCCGCGGTGCTGTGGACGATCACCGTGGACGCGACCGGCGAAATGACGGGCGTCACGTGCGAGCGGGCCCTGGTGAAGTCGCGCGCCAAGCTCAACTACGCCGGCGTACAGAAGGATCTGGACGCGGGGACGGCGTCGGAGTCGTTGCAGCTGCTGCGCGAGGTCGGGAAGCTCCGCGAGCAGCGCGAGCTGGAACGCGGCGGCGTCAACCTGCCGATCCCGGACCAGGAGATCGTCACCTCCAACCACGGCTGGGGTCTGGAGTTCCGGGCGCCGCTGCCGGTCGAGGGCTGGAACGCGCAGATCTCGCTGCTCACCGGGATGGCGGCCGCGCAGCTGATGACGAAGGGCAAGATCGGCATCCTGCGCACCCTGCCGGAGTCGCACGACGACCTGCGGCGCAAACTCGGCAACACCGCCAAGGCGCTCGGGATCGTCTGGGCCGACGAGGCGACGTACGCCGAATTCATCCACGGGCTTGACCCGAAGGTGCCGGCCCACGCGGCGATGCTCGCGGCGTGCACGGTGCTGTTCCGCGGCGCCGGGTACACGGCGTTCGACGGCCAGGTACCGGAGCGGTCGGGGCATGCGGCGATGAAGGCGGAGTACGCCCATGTCACGGCGCCGCTGCGCCGGCTGGTGGACCGCTGGGCGGGGGAGATCTGCGTCGCGCTGTCGGCGGGCGTCGACGTACCGGCCTGGGTACGTGAGTCGATGGACGAGATTCCGAAGATCATGGACGACGCGGACCGGCGGGCGCACGCGTACGAGCGCTCGATCGTCAGCATGGTCGAGGCGGGCCTGGTCGCGGACCAGGTCGGCGCCGAGTTCGACGGCGTGATCACCGACGTCGACGACAAGGAGAACACCCGCGGCATCGTCGCGCTGACCAAGTTCGCGATCGAGGGCCGGGTCACCGGTGCGGCGCTCCCGCTCGGTCAGCAGGTCCGCGTGAAGCTCGTCGAGGCCGACATCGCCAAGCGCACCGTCGCCTTCGAGCTGGTCCGGTAGGCAGTCCTAGCCGGCTAGGTAGTCCTCCACCGCGGCGGTGGTCCGCTTCACGTCGCCGGTCGCGAGTAGGTCGAGCAGGGCGCCGCGGAGCATCGCCAGTACGGCGGTACGTCGTGCCTCGGTCGCTTCGGGCCCGCTCGTCTTGAGCAGTTCGAGCCAGTCGTCGACGGTCGAGCGGGCGAAGTCGGACCACGGGCCTTCCGGCGCGACGAGCGAGCGCCCGTACGCCTCGACCCAGAACGTCATCAGCGGCCGGCGTTCCGGGGCGGCCAGCCAGGTCCACAGTTCCCGGGCGATCACGGTCAGGCCGGGCGGTTCGTCGTACCGCTGCTCGGTCTGACGGAGGAGTTCGAGCTGGTCGGCGCGGCCGCGGGCGAGCAGGGCGCGAATCAGGCCGTCCTTGCTGCCGAACAGGAACAGCAGCACGCGCGGGCTCGAGCCGATCGCGGTCGCCAGCGGGCGCAGCGAGAGATCGGCGAGCCCGTGGGTGAGCGAGTAGGCGTACGCGCGCTCGAGCAGTTCCTGTTCGCGGGCTGATGGAGCTTCCTTCGTGGACGGCACGGGGATAGTATGGCGTACTGAAACAGTCGTGTCAGTAGATCGGGTGGGTTGATGGAGAAACTGATCAGGAAGCTGGGGCAGCCTGGAGACCTCGGCTGGGTCGTGCAGTCGCACGCGGAGATCTATACGGCGGAGTACGGCTGGGGGCCGGCGTACGAGACGTTGATCGCGCAGATCGTGGCGGCGTACGCGTCCGACCACGACGACGAGCGCGAGGCCGCGTGGATCGCCGAGGTGGACGGGGAACGGGCCGGCAGCATCTTCTGCGTGCGCGGGCCGGACGAGACGACCGCCCAGCTGCGGTTGCTGCTCGTCACGCCGGCTGCTCGCGGTCTGCGGCTCGGCGGCGAGCTGGTCGACACGTGCCTGGCGTTCGCACGATCCGTTGGTTACAAGCGGATGGTGCTGTGGACGAACGATCCGCTGGTCGCGGCGCGGCACATCTACCTGGCGCGCGGGTTCCGCCTCACCGGTTCCGAAGTCCACGAGATGTGGGGCGACAACCTGGTCGGTCAGACCTACGAGCTCGACCTCTAAGACTTGCAGACCGGGGCGCCCGGGGCGGCAGTCTTGTGGATCGCGTGTGAGAGGAACGCGTTGACGTAGCCGTTGGTGACGGTCAGCGCGTGTCGCGGGCCGACGCTGCCGAGCGGCAGGAACCTGCGCAGCGGGTACGCGAGGTAGTAGGCGCCGTAGTCGGTGAAGTTGAAGTGCCGCGTGCCCGGGACCGTGGCGCACCACGACGCACCAGTGCTTGCCTTGAGCAACGAGAGGGCGCGGTCCCGGTCGTGGTCGTTCTTCGCGTCCGGGCCGCAGACGCTGGTGATACAGGAGTCGTCGGCGCCGAGCAGCATGATCGGCGCCTTCACGCCCTTCGTCACGACGTCACCGAACTGGATCCCGTCGAGGTCGACCGCGGCCGCACACCGTGCGTCCAGCCGGCACGCCTCGAGAGACGCCGCGCCGCCGAACGAGTGGCCGACGTACGACGCGCCGACCGTGGACTCGACCGAGTTCGGGAGCTCCTTGGCGACCATGCCGGCCGCGAACCGCGCGTCGGCGGCCCAGGTGCCGACCAGATGATCGCCGACCTGCCGTGCGCCCTCGGTGCTGTCGCCGAGGTTCGGCGGGTTCGCGTCCGGTTTGCTCTCGACGGTCTGCCCGCCGAGCACGGTGAGATTCGCGCTGTACGTCGGCGTGACGCCGGCGACCAGGTATCCGTGACTGGCGAGATCCTCCGCGAGGGCGGCGTACATCGGAGCGGACAGGCCCATACCGGGCATCAGTACGACGACCGGGAACCGCCCGGGGGCGACGGCGACGCGGTCCAGCGCACGGTCCTGGAGAGTGTCGAACGGTCCTTGGAACACGGAGATCGGGGCCTTGAGGTGCAGCCCGCTCCACTCACCCGGCGCGTACTGCACGCGACGGCCGGTGGTCTCCTTGGCCACCGGGTACCAGACCCAGACAGCAAGCCGCCGCGGACCGTCGACGAACGGGTCGCGGCGTGGCGTATCGGTCCATTCGTACGTCCGCCGCCCCACCTGAAAACTCCCCGTCGGCTCCGGCAACGACACCGGCTCCGACCGCTGCACCAACACCCACCCCACATACCCAGCCCCACCCACAAGTACAACCAGAAGCACAAACACGACCCCAGTCCGCACTCGCCGCCTCATGCCCCCACTTTCTCACCCCGCCCGTCCAACACCCCGCCGTACAACCGCCGAGTCGTGAGAATCGGCGCACGACTCGGCGGACGGGCGGGGCCAGGTCGGGAGTCCCCGGGAACCGGCGACCGCGAAGACGCGCGCACTGCCGGTCCGCGAGGTGACGTGCGCGGCCTCAGGCGACACATGGCCACCGCCCAGCACCACGTTGTCGCCAAGCCGGCCAACCACCTCACCGTACGGATCGAGCACCGCAGGCACTCCGTCGCGCACACCCATCGAACACCCTGGCGGCCAGGCGACCTCGATCATGCGGTTGTTGTCGAGGAGGACGACGCAACTGGTCGCCTCGTGCACGGCGAGAAGCCCTTCACGCCGTGCCGCCATGTTCTTCGCCGGGCGTTGCTGGACGGTCAGGTGCGGCAGGTGCAGCGAGTCGGCAGCCACGTTCTCGATCGTACGGCGTACTTGGTCGGGCGATGTCGAAGTCGGGAGGGTGGCTCCGACGTTTCGGGTGATTTGTTGGTTGAGGGAGGAGTGGTTATGGGGTTGCCGGATGTGGTGTCGCGGGTGGAGTGGGAGCGGGCGCGGCGGGAGTTGCTGGAGGTGGAGAAGGCGTTCACCAAAGAGAGGGATGCGCTGAACACGCGGCGGCGGGAGTTGCCGATGGTGCTGGTTGAGAAGGCGTACTCGTTCGACGGGTCCGGGGGCGCGGTGGGGTTGCTGGAGCTCTTCGAAGGGCGGGACCAGTTGGTCGTGTACCACTTCATGTTCCAGCCGGAGTGGGACGCCGGCTGCCCGAACTGCACGGGTTTCGTCGACGACATCGGGTCGACGCGGCTGCTCAACGCGGCGAACACCACGTTCGCGCTGGTCTCGCGAGCGCCGTACGAGAAGCTCGCGGCGTATCAGGCGGCCCGCGGCTGGGAGTACCCGTGGTACTCGTCGTACGGGAGCGACTTCAACTACGACTACCACGTGACGCTGGACGAGTCCGTCGTACCGTTCGAGTACAACTACCGCACCAAGCCCGAGTGGGACGCGCGGCCGAACAACGAGCACACCCAGACGCAGCAACCCTTCGACCTCCACGGCCTGAGCTGCTTCCTCCGCGTCGACGAGCAGGTGTACCACACCTACTCGACGTACGGGCGCGGCCCGGACGCGATGACCTTCACCGTCACCGCCCTGGACCTCACCGCCCTCGGCCGCCAAGAACCCTGGGAGAAACCCGCCGACCGCGCCGTACCGTCCCACCAGGACCACTGCCACTGAGCCGGAGGGGCAGCGGTCCTGTGACTGCTGCCCCTCACGTCAGCGAGCGAAGTCGCTGATCAGCCCTGGAACCGCGCTGTCGAAACCGGACACGTCCAGCATCCCCGGATCCGACGGATCGGCGATCGTGCTGCCGTTCGCGGTCATCGCGACCACGACGAGACGAGCCTCGATCCCGGTCGCCCGACGGTATTGCTGGAGGGCCTGGTGCGGGTGGATGTCCCCGTGCCAGGTCTCGTTGTCGGTGTAAACGAGGAACGTGTCGACCGACAGCTTCCGTCGCCGCGCGTACTGCATCGGCAGCGAGCAGTCCGTCCCACCGAACGGCAGCTCCGACACCGCACGGATCGCACTGTCCAGCCGCTGCCGCGGCGAGATCGGCAGTCGGGTCAGCGCCGTGTTCCGAAAACCGCCCTTGCTCGTGAAGCCGACGATCTCGTACGACGACTCCGTCGCGGCCGTGACGAGTGCGAGCGCTGCCGACGCCTCGCGGCACGTGATCGGCAGCCCTGACACCGGCGACGTCATCGACCCGGACACGTCCAGCGCGAGCAGCAGCCGCTTCCCGGTCGGCTCGACCGCGTCGTACGCCAGGTAGAAGGCGGCGTCGAGCGCGTCCACGATCGGCTGCGACGGCGTCCACTCACTCGCGCCCCGGGCGCCGCGGCCCGCGGAATAGGTGCGCTGGGCAACGAGTACGTTGACCGGGTGCACCCGCGCCTTCCGCAGGCGGGTGGCGTCGGTGAGCTGGTCCGCGACGATCCGCGTCCAGGAACCGAGCGGCTCGAGCAGCCCCAGCCGAGTCAGGCGGGGGAGCTGCCGCAGCAGCGCGGTCTGCGGAAGACCGTTCGCGAGCAGGGCTTCCCAGACCTTCGGCTCGATCAGGAACCGGTCGGGGATCATCTCCCACGACAGCCCCCGGTTGAGCGCGATGACGTCGGCGACCTCGGTCACGTCGGTCGCAGCTTGAATCCGCTCGAACGCACCCAGCAGCGGCAGTCCGGACAGGTCCGCCGGCCGGCCGTGGATCCAGTCGAACAGTTCCCGCCGTACCGGCTCCGTCGTCTTCGGGTGCGACAGCCGGAGCAGATCCGCGTGCGACCAGCCGTTGCGCTGACGGTACTTGAGCACCTGGTACGCGACCGAGTCGGCGCTGCGGTCAGGGTCGACGTACCAGTTGCCGATCGCCCGTCGCGTACCGCGGCCCCAGCCGCCGAACTGCTCCAGGTAGCCGGCGAAGCGGAACAGGTGGGTACCTGTGCGCGCCACAAGCGGTACGGCGGCCAGCGCTGCGCGGCGACCGTCCTCGTCGCCGAGCTTGGCTGCGGCCGCGAGAGCGAACAGAGCAGGGTCCTGCTTCGGGGCCCGTCCGGCAAGGGAGATGTCCAGTACGGCGGCCACGACGTCGGCTGCCTGCTTCCGCGCGAGCTCTACGACCAGTCCGGCGTTCTCCTGCGTCAGGTCGCGTTCGGAGGCGTAGTACGTGCCGCCGGTCGTGCCGAGCGTCAGGAACCGGTGCAGCCGGGCGACGTCGTCCTGGACGAACGTGTAGCCGCCGGCGCGGTTCTTCCGCTGCCGCGGGTCGGCCTGCTCGTCCTGTCGCGTCTGCCGGGTGCTGATCAGCGCCAGCGGATCTGTGGACATGTCCTTTCTCTCCTGTCGGTTTCGGGTACGACAACGGGCAGGCCTGGGTAGACGTGGTGCGTCGACCGGAAGCTGCTCTAGCCACCTGAGCTACGCCGAGCTCACACCCGACGGCAGGACTCGAACCTGCGACCCGCCCATGAGAAGTGGTAACCGATCAACTCCGGCCCACCCAGACCCGCCCTGTGAAGAACTGTACGGCCCGACACCTCCGAACCGCCAAGCAATTAACGGCCACCTGCCTTGGTAGCTAATGGCAACTATTTGCTCTGGTTGTGGACAGCCTGCGCCTTGTGGACAAGTGTGATGTCGCAGATCGTCTTGAAAATAAGGGCTTCTGTGGTTGGAAAACTGTCGGAGGGCGTGTCTGGAGTTGTGGGTAGGGAGGCCTGGCTGAAGACGCTGAGATGGCAACTCGTGGCAGAGCTGGACCAGTCGGGTACGCGAAAGAGATCGGTGCCGGTGACACCGCCGCCTGCTGACACAGCGCTACCGCCAAGACCTCAGACAAACCCGGCGCGACGTCCGAATCGCCACCCGCCTACCCACCTACCCAGCCACCACCGCATCCCTACCCGACCCGTGGCAGGAAATAAGCCGTTGGATGGCGTGTTTTCTCTCTACGGTCGCCTCATGAGCGTTCCCGAGGTGCCGCGTTCCACCCGCGCGCAGGCGGACTCGATTCATCTCGGACTTGAAATCGCTCGGACCCCATTCACTCCACCCGTCGGGAGACGTTCTGGTGACAGCTGTTGAAGTGGCAGAGCTCTGCATGACCTATCGGGCGCCGATCCGGGGGTCGGGCTGGAAGGAGACGCTGAGTTCGGTCTTCAATCGGCAGTACCGGGAGGTGCCTGCCGTACAGCACGCTTCCTTCGCACTTGCCCCCGGCGAGGTTGTCGGCTTCATCGGTCCCAACGGGGCGGGCAAAACGACGACGATGAAGATCCTCTCAGGGTTGCTGCACGCCACGTCCGGGCAGGTTCAGGTGCTCGGCTACTCACCCTGGCAGCGTCGGTCCGAGTTCCTCCGCCAGATCGCCTTCATCCGGGGCAGTCAGCCGGTAGGTGGATCTCAGGAGCTCACGGTGCTCGACACCTTGCAGTACCAGCGGTTGCTCTACGAGGTCCCGCCGGCGGAGTACCGGAGAAACCTCGACGAGCTCACCGAACTGCTCGATCTCAAGGAACTGCTGCAGCGTCAGCTCAGAGCGCTGAGCCTGGGCGAGAAGATGCGGGCCGGGCTGGCACTGTCACTGTTGTATCGGCCCGCGGTGATGTTCCTCGACGAACCGACGCTCGGCCTCGACGTCACCGGCGCTACCACGATGCGTCGTTTTGTTGCCGAGTACGCCGAGCAGACTGCAGCTACCGTGTTGTTGACCAGTCATTACATGGTCGACGTCGCCTCGCTCTGCCCGCGGCTCGTGCTGATCGACAAGGGCCAGGTCCAGTACGACGGCAAACTCGACGAGCTCGCGGCGAAACTCTCGCCGTACAAGCTCCTCCGCCTCACGGCACCGAACGCCGACGAGGAACGACTCCGGAGGGCAGGCGAAGTCCTCGAAGCGTCCGATGGGACCTGGGTCCTTCGGGTACCGCGCGACGCCGTTGCCCGAACCACCGCGGAGCTGCTCACCGAACTGGAGGTCGCGGATCTGTCCGTGGAAGAGGCTCCGCTCGAGGTGGTCATCGACCGCGCCTACCGGGAGGGCGTCGGATGACCATGCCCGCCGCGTCGTACCGCCGCCCCGCATTCCGCCCCCGGCGCCTGCTGCAGATGATCTCGCTGCGGACTCGCATGGAGGTGCTGGAATGGTCGGGCACGTGGTGGTTCCTCCTGACCCTGGTCGTTCAAGCGGTCCTGGGTCCCCTGATCGGCATGTTCGTGTGGTCCGCCGTCTATCCCGCCGACCCGTACGTCGCGACCTACTACGTCGCGCTGCTCCTGGTCACGGTGATGACGGAATCGTTCGAGCAGTTCACCTTTTCCGAGAAGATCTACGACGGAACGATCAGCCACGACCTCCTGCGGCCGCAGCCGGTGATCGTGAACACGATCGGGACCAACATCGCCATCCGGACCTGGCTCACGATCATGGGAGTCCCGGTGGCGCTGCTGACCGGGATCGCCTTCGGGATCTCGCTGACCTGGACCGCCATCCTGGCGGCCCTTCCAGTCTTCGTGCTCGGGGCGACACTCAACTTCTGCTGGATCTTCATGCTGTCCCTGACCGCCTTCTGGACCGAGCGGGTGCATTCCATCGTGGGCTTCGGCTGGACTCTCAACTCCCTGCTCGGGGGGACCATCGCACCGCTGGTGTTCCTACCTGAGCGCTTGCGCGACATCGGCCAGATACTGCCGTTCTACGGCATGCTCGGACTGCCGGCCGACGTCGTCGCCGGCCGCGTTCACGGCCTCGAACCGCTACTCACCGGACTCGGATACCAGGCAGTGTGGATCACCGTCTTCAGCACTGCCGCCGTTTTGCTCTGGCGCGCCGGAATCCGTCGATACACGGTGGTCGGAGCATGAAACTCCTCAGACTCTTCGCCGCCGGATTCGGCCGGTCCGCGCAAGCCACCCTCACCTACCGGATCAACCTGGTCTTCGATCTCGTCTTGTCGATCATCGGCCTGTTCGCGAGCCTCGCCACCGTCTTCATCGTGTACTCGCGGACCGACTCGCTGGCCGGCTGGACCGAAGCCGAAACCTACGTGCTGATCGGCACCTTCCAACTACTCAGCAGCCTGAAGAACGCCTTCATCGACCCGAACCTGTCCTGGTTCCCAGAAAACGGCATCCGCAAGGGCAAGCTCGACACCTTCCTGCTCCAACCCGCGCCGACGCTGTTCCTCGCCAGCCTGTCACGATCGACCCCCTTGTCACTCATCCAGTTCGTCCTCGGACTTGCCGTCATCGCATTCGGACTCAGCAACTACGGACGACTGCCGACGCCCACCGCGATCCTGGCTTGGATGCTGACTCTCGTCGCGGGACTCCTGGTGACCTGGGGAATGGGCGTCCTGCTCGCCTGCCTCGCGTTCTGGGCACCACGCCTGCAACTCGACGTCTTCTACGGCTCGGCATGGGAACTCGCCCGCTGTCCCACCGACATCTATCGCCGTCCCCTGCGACTGGTTCTGACCTATGTCTTCCCACTGACACTCATCGCCACTATCCCGACCACCACACTTCTCAACGGACCACGGTTGCTGGTCCTCGCACCAAGTGTCATCGGAGCGGCGATTGCCTGCCTGCTCGCCATCGGATGCTGGCGAGCAGGTCTACGCCGCTACACCGGCGCCACATCCTGACTCCCACGATGTGGCGGCGAGGTGCCCGTTCCTTCCACGATCCCGCAATCACTCGTCAGAGGGTGGCGATGGTGGTGGCTCGTTCGGTGGGGGTGAGGGTTGCGGCGTCCAGGACGAGGTCGAAGGGGCCGTCCATGCCGTGGCCGTAGTGTCCTCGTGCGTTGCCTAGGTGGCGCCCGTGGTGGCGTTCGAGCTCGCGTTCCTCGACCACCTTGAGCGGGGCCTGCAAGGCGACCCACCGTACGTCGTACCCGGCGAGGGCTTTCCGCCACGCGGGCATGATCGTGGCGTCGACCGGCATCTCGTCGAGGATGACGTTGTTGCCGGCGTCGAGCAGCGCCACCACGGCCGCCCGCATCCCACTCAGCAACCGCTCCCCGGCCACGCCGTAATGCGTGACGATCCGCGGCTTCCCGTCGTCGTCGGTCAGCACATCCTGCCAGAACCCGGGCCCAGGGCCGCGCCGATGACCGGCCCAGTCCTGCGGGAACATGTCGTAGAAGTGATCCAGCCCGACGACGAGATACGGCTCGGGCAGGAGTAGCTGCAGCTGCCGCGCGGTGGTCGACTTCCCGACGCTCGAGGTGCCTGTCAGGCCGATCAGGCGTCCGGGCATGTTCGTGCCTCTCGGGTCGGGTGGGGGAACGGGTCGGTCTGTAAGCCGGATTCTGTGGTGGCGATCATCCATCTACGGTGGCCGTTGCCGGACACCTCTAGCGGCCTACCCGCGAGCTCGGGCGGGCCGCCCTCGGACGCTCGCGCGGGTGGTGGTTTCCCACCGCCCTTCTTGGCCTTGCTCCACGTGGGGTTTACCTAGCCTCCGCAGTCACCTGCGGAGCTGGTGGTCTCTTACACCACCGTTTCACCCTCACCCGCACTCCTATGAACCACGGGGTTCATCGGAGCCGCTGGCGGTCTGTTCTCTGTGGCACTGTCCCGCGGGTTACCCCGGGTGGGCGTTACCCACCACGCTGCCCTGTGGAGTCCGGACTTTCCTCGGCGTCCTCTGCAAAGGACGACGCGATCGCCCGACCGACCCGTTCCGTACGATCAGGATACGGCCTCGGCGGTCACCTCGGGCCACAGGCCGTCCGGTCCCCGGTGGTACGGGCGCACATCGACCACCGCGTCCAGGTTCAGCGGCCCGTAGATGTGCGGGAAACTCATCCCGGTCCCGTCCAGGTCCTCGTCGCACAGCGCGGACACCAGCCGGGCGGTGTCGATCACCAGCAGGCACAGCGGCTCGGTCACGTCGTCGTACGCGAAGTTCGCGACCATCGCGACCTGGTCGGGGCGGGATGCGTGGATGAACGTCGCGCCGTCGTCGAGGCTCTTGCCGCGCGTCGACCACCGGTAGCTCCCGGCCCCGAGCGCGGCCTCCCACTGGTCCACGAACGCGATGTGCAGAATCGTCGCCATGAACCCAACGCTAGTGGGTGCGGCCGTGGATTAAGGTGCTCGACATGGCCAACGAGGAGCGCACCGACCCCGAGACCAAGCCTGAGTCCACACCGGAGAGCAAGCCCGCGACGCCGGTCGACGACCTGGTGACGACGCAGCACACGCTGATGGTCGACGAGCAGGAGCTGCGGTACACGGCGACCACCGGGCGGATCGTGCTCCGCGAGGAGGTGTTCACCGACGGCAAGTTCGACGGTCTGAAGCCGAAGGCGGAGGTGTTCCTCACCGCCTACACGCTGGACGACCCCGAGGGCACCGGCGCTGGGGAGCGGCCGGTGACGTTCGCGTTCAACGGCGGCCCGGGCTCGTCGAGTATCTGGCTGCACCTCGGTCTGCTCGGCCCGCGGCGCGTGGTCTCCGGTGACGTGGGTGAGCTCGCGCCCCCGCCGTACTCGATCGTCGACAACGCCGAGACGTTGCTGAAGTACAGCGACGTGGTGTTCATCGACCCGGTGTCGACCGGGTTCTCGCGGGCCGCGGAGGGGGAGAAGCCGGGGGACTACCACGGGTTCACGCGCGACCTCGAGTCGGTCGGTGAGGTGATCCGGCTGTGGACCTCGCGGAACGGGCGCTGGATGTCACCGAAGTTCCTGGCCGGCGAGTCCTACGGTACGACGCGTGCGGCCGGGCTCGCCGCGCATCTGCAGCAGCGGTACGGGATGTACCTCAACGGCGTCATGCTGATCTCGGTGGTGCTGGAGTTCGGGACGCTCGACTTCACACCGGGCAACGACCTGCCGTACACGTTGTTCCTTCCGTCGTACGCCGCCATCGCGCACTATCACGGGATGATTCCGGACCGGTCGCTCGAGGAGGTGCTCGCGGACGCGGAACGGTTCGCGGCCGGCCGGTACCCGAATGCGCTTGCCCAGGGCAACCGAATCCCGGCGGACTACCGCGCCGAAGTGGTCGGCCGGCTGGCGGCGCTGACGGGACTCAGCGAGGACTACATCGATCGCGTGAACCTGCGGATCGAGCACATGCGGTTCTTCGGTGAGCTGTTGCGGTCCCGGCGTCAGACGGTCGGTCGTCTCGACGGTCGCTTCACCGGATGGAACCCGGACTACGGCTCAGAGACTCCGGACCGCGACCCGTCGATGAACGCGATCACCGGGCCGTACTCCGCGGCGCTGAACCACTACGTGCGCGTCGAGCTCGGCTACGAGAACGACCTGCCGTACGAGGTCATCAACATGGACGCCGCGAAGAACTGGTCGTTCAAGGAGTTCGAGGGCGAGCAGATCTCGGTCGCGTCGAAACTGGCCGAGGCGATGCGCGTCAACCCGCACCTGAAGGTCCACGTCGCCTCCGGCCACTACGACGGCGCCACCCCGTACTTCGCCACCGAACACACCCTCGCCCGCCTCCAGATCCCCGCCGAACTCACCACCAACATCGAAACCAAGTACTACCCAGCCGGCCACATGATGTACGTCCACGACCAGTCCCGCATCCAGCAATCCGCCGACCTGGGCGCCTTCATCACCGCAGCCTCCAACCGAGGCACTCAGGAAGGGTAGATGCGGAAGCCGCTGAACGTGCGGTGTTCGAAGGACTGGTAGAAGTCCTCGGCTGTGTCGGTGACGACGTCTACGCGTTGGGCCCCGGTCAGAGGGGCCGCGTACTCGAGAAGGGCGCGGCCGACGCCCTTGCGTCGGTATGCGTGGTGGACGGCCATCTGCGACAGGTGGGCCTGGATATGACCGTCACTCTGCAGGTACGCGAAGCCGACTACCTGCCCGGTAGGTGGGTTTCCTTGTACTGCGTGATGGTCACGGGAGGGTTAGTACTTCGGCGCCGGTGTCGGTGACTACGAGGGTGTGTTCGAACTGGGCGGTTCGGGACTTGTCCTTGGTGGTGGCGGTCCAGCCGTCGTCCCAGAGGTCGTACTCGTAGGTGCCGAGCGTCAGCATCGGCTCGATCGTGAAGGTCATGCCGGGCTCGATCACGTCGTCGAAGCGTTCGTCGTCGTAGTGCGGGATGATCAGGCCGGAGTGGAACGACGTCGAGATGCCGTGGCCGGTGAAGTCGCGGACCACGCCGTACCCGAACCGCTTCGCGTACGACTCGATCACGCGGCCGATGATGCTCACCTGACGACCGGGCTTGACCGCCTTGATGCCGCGGTTCAGCGCCTCGAGGGTGCGCTCGACGAGCAGCCGGCTCTCCTCGTCGACGTCGCCGACCAGGAACGTCGCGTTGGTGTCGCCGTGCACGCCGTCCAGGTACGCCGTGATGTCGACGTTGACGATGTCGCCGTTCTCGAGCGGACGGTCGTCGGGGATGCCGTGGCAGATCACCTCGTTCACCGAGGTGCACAGCGACTTCGGGTAACCGCGGTAGCCGAGCGTCGACGGGTACGCGCCGCGCTCCACCAGGTACTCGTGGCCGACGGCGTCCAGCTCGTCCGTGGTCACCCCCGGCTTCGCGGCCGCACCGACCGCCTGCAACGCCTGCGCGGCGAGTTTGCTCGCGACCCGCATCTTGGCGACCAGTTCGGGCGACGTGACATAGGACCCGTCGTACGGCGTCGGCGCCGGCTTGCCGACGTACTCCGGACGCGGAATGGAAGCGGGTACGTCGCGGCGCGGCGAAATGACGCCAGAGGTAAGGATCGACATGGTGAGATCATTCTAGAGAGAGCTGCGACAAGACTCCCAGGAGGTGGTCATCCAGATGAGCGACGATCACAGCAACGAGTGGTACTACAACACCAAGACCGGGAAGGTCGAGCCGTACCAGGGTGCGAAGTCGGGCGACCGGCTGGGGCCGTACAGCTCGCCCGAGGAGGCCGCCCGCGCCCTGGAGAAGGCCCAGGAACGCAACGAGGACTGGGACAACGACCCGAAGTGGAACGACGACTGAGGTCGAGCTCCGAATGACGTGCCGAGGGGCACCACCGATCCGGTGGTGCCCCTCGACAGGTGCTGACTGACCAGACGTCAGCGGGCTACTCGCTTGGCCGCGGTCTTCCGGGCCGGTGCCTTGCGCGCCGGTGCCTTCTTCGCAGCCGTCTTCTTCACCGCGGACTTCTTCGCGGCGGTGCGGGCCGGCGCCTTCTTCGCGGCGACGCGCTTCGCGGGAGCCTTCTTGGCGGCGACCTTGCGGGCCGGCGCCTTCTTGGCGGCGACCTTCTTGGCCGGAGCCTTCTTCGCCGCGACCTTCTTCGCCGGCGCCTTCTTGGCGACGGTCTTCTTCGCGGGTGCCTTCTTCGCGACCGTCTTCTTGGCCGTCGTCTTCCGCGCTGCCGTCGTCTTCTTCGCGGCGGTCGCGCGCTTCGCCGGCGCCTTCTTCGCGACGGTCTTCCGGGCCGTGACCTTCTTCGCCGGAGCCTTCTTGGCCGCGACCTTCTTCGCGGGGGCCTTCTTGGCGGTGGTCTTCCGGGCCGGCGCCTTCTTCGCCACCGTCTTCTTGGCGGCGGTCTTCTTGGCCGCACTCACCTTCTTCGTCGCTGTCTTCTTTGCTGCGCTGACCTTGCGCGCGGTGGTCGTCTTCGCGGCGCTGGTCTTCTTCGCGACAGTCTTCTTGGCGGGAGAAGCCTTTTTGGCTGTCGCCTTCCCTGCGGCTGCCTTCTTGGCTGGCACTCTGCCTCCTTGGTGCGGCTGAGGAAAACCACGGTGGATTCCTCGTCGTCATGATGATGACAACACTTGTGCGCTACGTAAAGCACCGGAAACGTCCGCAGGTTAAGGAGAACTGGCGGCGTGTGTGCGCATAAATGCCGAAAATCCTTGTGCAGAAGGGATTCCGCCGCGCCCCGAGCATGCCGGATTGGCAGAATATTTTCTTGGCGACACGCGCACAATCTGCCCCGCAAACGCCCGGATCGACGAGTGTTGTCCTCGGCAACGTCCTGCGAACGTGAGGTGCAGCGAGCAGATGAAGAGTGCGTACGACGACCTGCGCAACGTCGTCGAACTACCCGCCGAGGTGCGTCGCGTGGTGAGCATCGTGCCGTCGTTGACGGAGTCGATCGCGGTCACGCATCCGGCCGAAATCGTTGGTGCGACCGACTGGTGCACACATCCCGCGGACCTCGACGTCGTCCGCGTTCGCGGTACCAAGAATCCCGATCTCGAACGCATCCGCGCACTGGCCCCGGACGTCGTCGTCGCGAACGCCGAAGAGAATCGCGCAGCCGATCTCGACGCGTTGCGATCGAGTGGAATCGCGGTCTGGGTGACGGCGCCGACGACGGTGCCCGAATCACTCGACTCACTCGGTCGCATGCTGTCCGCGATCATCGGCGGCGAACCGCAGTGGTTGCACGATGCGCGCGCGGTGTGGAGTACGCCGTACGACGGAATGCGCCGGCGGGCCGTGATACCGATCTGGCGACGGCCGTGGATGGCGCTCGGGCGGGACACGTTCGCGGGTGATCTGTTGTCGAGGATCGGCATCGACAACGTTCTGGTCGATTCCAGTGAACGTTATCCGCGGATCGATCCGGACGCGTTACCGAACTACGACCTCGCGGTACTGCCCGACGAGCCTTATCCGTTTTCTCCCGACGACGGCCCGGAGGCGTTCACGCAACCCGCACGCTGTGTGTCAGGACGGCATCTGACCTGGTACGGACCGTCACTCGTCGAGGCCCGCGATCTCCTGAGCGGACAGCTTTCGTGACCTCCGCCACGCTTACCGCCTGAGGTCTGGACGGGTTAGGTATGCCTCACCTACGCTCGCCGCGTGCCGTCGATGACCGCGAAGAAGAAGTGCTGCAAGGACAAGCCGAGGTGCAAGAAGTGCCCGGTTGTCCTGCTGCGCCTGTCGAAGGCAGGCTGCGCCGAGCGGCTCGATCGTCGGCACTACGACGTGGACAAGAAGGTCCCGAAGAAGGTCCTGAAAGAAGCCCGGCAGCGCTGATCGGACGTGGGCTGACTCAGGAGGCGCGGCGCAGCGTGATCACGTCCGCCGCGCGCCGGAGCATCCCGGGGATCGTGGCGTGCGCGGCCTGACCGGTCGCCTCGAGATCGTCGCCGTACCACCAGCCGTGCGCGCTGATGGTCTGCAGCTCCAGCTCCTCCTGGTTCGCGAACGTCACGTCGACACTGTCCACCGCGACCGCGAAGAACGTCTGATGCTGGACGATCCGGCACCCGCCCCACTCGAACTCGATCGTGTTCGTCGCGACCGGTGTGCCGAGCGCGTCGACCGGCAGCACGATGCCGACCTCCTCGCGCAGTTCGCGGCCGGCCGCTTCCGCGACCGTCTCACCGGATTCGACGCCGCCGCCGATCGTGAACCAGTACGGCGTCTGCGGTTTCAGCGGATCCCAGCCGTGCAGCAGCAGCACCTTGCCGTCCGGACGCACCGGCAGCACGCGGGCCGTCGTACGGTGCCGGACCGTTCCTGGTGGTGGCAACTGGGATTCGCTCACACCACAAAACGCTAAGGGACAGTGCGTGTTCCGCGTCGGGTGCTGCGGCGCGTCTCACATGGTTGCTGTGGACATCTACGATCGAAACATGGCAAGCATCGGTCTCGGTCTCGCAGCCCTCGGGCGTCCCGGCTACATCAATCTCGGGCACGACGAGGACCTGCCGCCGCGACGTGCGGTCGAGGACCTGCGGACGCGGACACACGAGCTGCTGGAGCAGGCCTGGCAGGCAGGTGTTCGGTACTTCGACGCCGCGCGTTCGTACGGTCTTGCCGAACAGTTCCTCGGAGAGTGGATCACACCAGAACGCCGTACCGCGATGACCGTCGGGTCGAAGTGGGGCTACACGTACGTCGCCGACTGGAGGCACGACGCGGACACGCACGAGGTGAAGGACCACAGCCTCGCGACGTTCGAACGTCAATGGCCGGAGACCCTGCAAGCGCTGGGTGGGCCTCCGGACTTCTACCTCGTCCACAGCCTGACGTCCGACAGTCCCGCCCTCGAGGACAAGCGCTTGCTCGATCGGCTGCGCGAACTCGCCGACTCCGGTGTCCGCGTCGGGCTCTCCACCAGCGGTCCACGGCAGGCCGAGACGCTGCGCAAGGCCTTGTCCTCCGGTACGCCGTTCTCCGCCGTACAGGCCACCTGGAACGTTCTGGAGACGTCAGTAGGACCTGCGCTCGCGGAGGCGCACGATGCTGGGTGGTTCGTCGTCGTCAAAGAGGCTGTCGCCAACGGCCGTTTGACGTCCCGCGCCGGCGAGACGCCGTTCAACGAGTTCGCCCACCAGCACGGCGTCGCACCGGACGCACTGGCCGTCGGCGCGGCGGTCGCTCAGCCGTGGGCCGACGTGGTCCTCAGCGGAGCAACCACGACGGCCCAACTGGCCAGCAACCTCGCGTACCGCACGGACGGCCCGCTCACCGAGTTCGTCCAGCAACCAGAGGAGTACTGGACGGAACGCTCCTCCCTGCCCTGGATCTAGAAGGTGTGTTCGTCTCCCGGGAAGGCGCCGGATGCGACCTCGGAGGCGTAGGTGGTGGCCGCACTGGTGAGGATGCCGCGGAGGTCGGCGTACTGCTTGACGAAGCGCGGCATGGTGCCGGAGCGCAGGCCGGCCATGTCCTGCCACACCAGCACCTGGGCGTCGGTGTCGCGGCCGGCGCCGATGCCGATCGTCGGGATCGGGATGCGTTTGGTGATCTCCGCGGCGACGTCGCCCGGGACCATCTCCAGCACCACCGAGAACGCACCGGCCTCGGCGAGCGCCACGGCGTCGTCGATCAGACCGGCCGCTTGATCGCCTCGGCCCTGCACGCGGTACCCACCGATGCTGTGCTCGCTCTGCGGGGTGAAACCGATATGCGCCATCACCGGGATGCCGGACTGCGTGAGCTTCTCGACCATCGGTACGACGGTCCGCCCGCCTTCGAGCTTCACCGCATGGACGCCCGCTTCCTTCATGAAGCGCACTGCGGTGTGGAACGCCTGCTCCGGGGACGCCTGGTACGAACCGAACGGGAGGTCCGCGACGACGAGGCAGTGCTCGACCGCTCCGGCCACTGCACGCGCCAACGGGATGAGCTCGTCAACCGTCACCCGGAGGGTGGTGTCGTAGCCGTACACGTTGTTCGCGGCGGAGTCACCGACCAGCAGGACCGGGATGCCGGCCTGGTCGAAGATCTCGGCGGTGTACTGGTCGTACGCCGTCAGCATCGCCCACTTCTCACCACGGCTCTTGAAGTCCCGCAAATGATGAATCCGATACCGCCGCGGCCGCTTCACCCCATCACCAGCAGGCTTCCCAGCACCACCGCCGTACGGCGAAACCTCACCCTCACCCGCCGCGACAGACGTACCAGCAGCCGACCCGCTAACCGCAGACGACCCGGCTGCTGACCCACCACCCGCAGACGAGCTGCTCGCGGCGACACCTGTTCCGTTGCTCGCAGACGTGTTGCTCGCACCTGCGCCCGGGCGCCCGCTGGACGCGGACGTGTTGCTCGTGCTTGGGGGCGCGCTGCTCGTGGACGCGTTGCCGGTGACTGCACCTGCCGGGCCTGCATCTGTTCTGTTGCGCGCAGATGAGTTGTCGGCGGGCGTGCTTGCCGGGGCTGGGTTGGCCGCGGTGCCTGAGCCGGTGTGGTCCGGGAGGTTTTGTGGAGTGGCTGCAGACGGGGTTGCTGCGTCGGCTGCGGCCGGTGGGCCTGCGAAGGGGTTGGGTGGGGTTGGTTGGGCGCGGCGGCCGGCTCGGTGGGAGGTTGCTTGTTCTGGGGAGATCTGGCTGGGGGCGTCCTGCTGGACGCCCGCGCGACGGCGGGCGCCGATCGGGCGTGCTGCGCCGGGTACGTGCGGCTGTTCGCCGGCCGGGGTCCCAACTGGTTCGTCGGTGACCGGTGCGTTGCTTTCGTACTCGGCACTCGGGTCCGACAGATACCCGTTGTCCCGCACACCAGCCGCGTCCGGCCGCAGCCGAATCTCCTGAGGCCGAGTCTCCTCACCCTGCCCCCGCTCAACCACACCCCGCCGCTGAGCCTCTTCCCGCCGTTGGGCTTCCTCGCGCCGTTGGGCTTCCTCGCGGCGTTGGGCGTCTTCGGTGTTGCGGGTGTCTTCCTGCCGGCGGGGTGGTTCGGGGATGCGGTCGTGGCTCCAGATGGGTTCTGGGCCTGGGCCCGGCTCGTAGCGGCGAGGTGGTTCCTGGCCCCGACCGGCTTCCTGGGCACGCGGTGCGTCGGGCGGCTGGAGCCGCTGCGGCGGCCGCGGCGGCTGCTGCGGACTCAACCCATTACTCAACCCATTACTCAGTCCATTACTCGACCCGTGCCCGTTGCTCGAGCTGTGGTTCAATCCGTTGCTCGGCGCCGGCGGCTGCGGAGCGAACGGGTTCTGCGGCGCCGGGCTGCCCCAGTTCGCGCTGCCGTTGGACGCCTGCGGCGGGCGCTGCGGCGTACCGCTTCCACCCGACGCCGGAGGCGCCGGCGGCTGAGCCGGCCGCGGCTGCCCCGCACCCGCCGCGCCATTGGACCCAGGCCCGAACGGACTAGGCCGCCCCTGCGGCGGTGCCTGCGGAGGCTGTTGCGCCGGCGGCTGCGGCCGGAACGGGTTCTGCTCCTGGTACTCCCGCCCGTACGACTCCTCCCGCGACTCCCCGTAGTACTCCCGCCGCTCCGGCTGCTCGGCTCGCTCAGTCCTCTCGACCCGCGGCGGCTGCTGCGCAGGAGGCGGCGCACTGGGCAGGTACGGCGGTTTCGGGACGTACGGCTGCTGCGGGACCGGCCCGCGCTCGTACGTCCGCGGTGCGTTCGGCAGCGACGGTGACGGGTCAAGACCCCACGAGGACCTGGCAGCGTCGTAGTCCGAGCGCCAGGTGTCGTCGTCGTCCGAGCGGCGGTGTTCCTCGGTTGCCCGGTTCGCCGGTCCGGTCCCGTACGGCGAGGGCAACTCCTCGTCGTCACCCTGGGTACCGGCCGACAGGAAGTTGTCAACCATGCCTTCATCGTCCCACCGATGCGGAGGGTGAGCGCCACCGCCTGTGGGTGAGCGATCGCTCACACCGTCGACACCGTCGCGGTACCGCTCTTTGGGCAGGCCGGACCGGTCGTGGGTCTCCTCGCCGGAGCCCCACGACTGATCCTGCACACCGTTGTCAGGCTGGGATGGGCGGTACCGCCAGGAGTCGCTCAGTGCTCGGCCGCCTTTCGTGCATCCTCACGCCACGCGTTGGTGATCGGCAGCCGACGGTCCCGACCGAACGCCTTGTGGGTGATCTTCGGGCCCGGCGGGTACTGCCGGCGCTTGTACTCGGCCCGGTCGACGAGCTGGATCACCTGGGTGACGAGCCCGGTCTCGAAGCCGGCCGCGACGAGCTCCGCACTGCCGCGGTCCTGCTCGACGTAGTCGTCCAGCATGTCGTCGAGCAGGTCGTACGGCGGCAGCGAGTCGGTGTCCTGCTGTCCGGGGCGGAGTTCGGCGGACGGAGGCTTCGCGATCGAGTTCGCCGGGATCGGCGGCTGCTGCCCACGGGCCTTCGCGTCGGCGTTCCGCCATTTCGCGAGCCGCCAGACGAGGGTCTTCGGGACGTCCTTCAGCGGCGCGTACCCGCCGACCGCGTCGCCGTAGATCGTCGAGTACCCCACGGACAGCTCCGATTTGTTGCCACAGGCAAGTACCAGGTGGCCGTCGGCGTTCGACAGCCCCATCCAGATCACCGCGCGGACCCGGGCCTGCAGGTTCTCCTCGGCGAGCCCGGTCAGGCCGAGCGTGTCCAGGAACGGCTGCACCATCGGCTGGATCGGTACGACCCGGTAGTTCAGGCCGGTGCGGGCGGCGAGGTCGGCGGCGTCGTCCTTGGAGTGGTCGCTGGAGTACACGCTCGGGTTCGAGATCCCGAACACGTGCTCGGCGCCGATCGCGTCGCAGGCGATCGCTGCGACCAGCGAGGAGTCGATGCCGCCGGACAGCCCGAGCAGCACCGACTTGAAGCCGTTCTTCTGCACGTAGTCGCGCAGCCCGGTGACGATCGCGCCGTACATCTCGGCCTCGTCGGACAGCCGCGGCGCGATGTTCGACTCGATCGCCTCGTACGGCGGGAGCTCGTCGTCCTGGAGGACGGTGTGCACGATCTCGATACCTTCGTGGGTGCCGGACGGCGTACCCGAGGCGGCCGGGAGGTCGAGGTCGACGACCATGCTGCCCTGCTCGAACTGCGGTGCGCGGGCGAAGATCGTCCCCTCGGCATCGGCGATCAGCGAGTCGCCGTCGAAGACCAGTTCGTCCTGGCCGCCGACGAGGTTGACGTAGGCGAGCGCGCAGCCGGCCTCGCGGGCGCGGCGCCGTACGAGATCACCGCGGACGTCGTCCTTGTTGGCTTCGTACGGCGAACTGTTGACGACGAGCAGGAGACCGGCACCGGCCTCGCGAGTGACCGCGACCGGGCCGCCGTCCTGCCAGAGGTCCTCGCAGATCACCAGCGCGACGTCGACGCCGTGGATGCGGACGACCTGCAGCGTGTTGCCGGGAACGAAGTGCCGGAACTCGTCGAATACGCCGTAGTTCGGCAGGTGGTGCTTGACGGCGCTCGTGACGACGCGGCCCTGGTGGATGACGGCGGCGGCGTTGGTGGGGGAGCCCTTCGGGCGGCCGAGGCGGTCGATGCCCATCGCCGTACCGCCGGCCCGGTCGAGGTATCCGCAGATCACCACGATGTCGCCGAGTCCTTCGTCGGCGAGCCGCTGTGCGAGCGTGTGGATCCGGTGCTGCGAGGCATCCACGAACGACGCGCGCAGGGCGAGATCCTCCACCGGGTAACCGGTCAGCCCGAGCTCCGGGAACGCGACCACGTGCGCGCCGCGCTCGACCGCGTTCCGGGTCCACGCGACGATCTTGTCGCTGTTCCCGTCGATGTCACCCACGGTCACATTGAGCTGAGCGAGCGCTACCCGAAGCTGAGGCACGAGAGCACAGTACTGGGTCGCCAGGCCCGACCCCACGCCGATCGCCGACCTCTTACGAATGCCTTAGGAAAGTCCGCACAAGTCCGAGGTTGCGTTCCACCGTCTCCATCGCGTCCACGGTCAGCCGCGCACTCTCCAACTGGGGGTACTCACTCCGCATCCGCAGTACGTGATCCCACCCCACCTCGTGCCACCCGGGAATGCCGCGCCGCCGCCCTTCGAGCCGCCGGCGGTGCTCGCCCTCGTCACTGCAGACGCACTCCACGATCCGCAACCGCCCGCCGTACCGCGCGGCCTCCAATGGGTTGACGTCCGAGATTCAGGGTTGGCCACCCGTATCCCGGGCGTAAACCCGGCATCTTGGAGGTAGACCCACCAGATGCGGCACACGTCAGGGTTATCCGGTCGTGCGGGCGACGACGAGGGGTGTGAGGGTGGTCCAGCCGAGGGACTTGTAGAGGTGGCGGCCTTCGGCGGAGGCGGCCAGGTAGGCGGTCGTGGCGGAGCGGCGTCGGGCGGCGAGTGCGAGGGCGGTCATGACGGCCCGCGCGAGACCGCGACGGCGATGGGCGGGATCGGTCTGGACCATGTCGGCGACGGCGCCGGTGTGCAGCACGGCCATCCGTCCGGTGGCCGCGATCTCGCCGTACCCGTAGGCCTGTGCCTCGACCACGGACGGCGTGGCGGAGAGTTCGAGTGCGTACGGCGGGGGAACGGGGTACGACACCTGGTCGGCGAGCCTGACGGTCATCAGCCAATTGGTGCGGACGATCTCGAGCGGCCCGAGGTCCGCCGCGACGCGATCCGCGGGGCCGGTGATCGTGAGCCACGACGTACCGGGCGGATTGCAGTCGGTCAGCGCGAGATGCGCGGCGGCCGTGGCGTGCTGCCCGGTCGCGACGTACTCGACCCGCCGCTGCGGCTCACCGACCCGGACGACGGTGACGTCGTCGATGCACTGGACGTCGGTCCACCCGCGGGAGGCCGACCAGCCGCGCTGCCAACGAGTCAGGGCCTCCATGGATCTATGGAACAGCGACGAAGGTTCACCTGGCAGGGACTTTCGTCGGATGCACCGCCGGCGCCGCGCGGATTCACTGGGAACCATGAGCACCCAGGGCGGACCGACCGGACTGAGCGAACGCGCGCTGGGCCCGGACCTCGCGCGCGGCTGCATGCTGCTGTTCATCGCCTTGGCGAACTCGCACTACTTCATTGCGGGCCGCGAGTACTTCGGCGGATTCCCGACCGATGGTTCGCCCGTCGACCGCGGGCTCGGTCTGCTGATCTCGACGCTCGTCGACGGTCGCGCGTTCCCGATGTTCGGTGTCCTCTTCGGGTACGGCGTCGCGCAGATCGTCCGCCGGCAACGCGAGGCCGGCCAGGAGTGGTGGCCGATCCGCAAGCTGCTGTGGCGCCGCAGCCTCGTCCTGGTCGTGCTCGGTTTCCTCCACGCGATGCTGCTGTACATCGGTGACATCCTCGCCGCGTACGGCGTGCTCCTGTTCCTCGGCGTCTGGGCCCTGCGCTGGAAGGACCGCTGGCTGTTTCTCGTCGCCGCCATCGTCCTCGTCCTCACCGCACTGCCCAGCGGTGACAGCTTGGCCGGCTCGAGTGACGGCCCCGATCCTTCGATGCTTCCGGCAACATTCTTCGGCCAGTTCCCGGACCGGCTGGTCGTGCAGCCGTTCATCGCCGGCCTCGGCTGGATCGGTTTCGTCACGCCGTTCCTGATCGGCCTGTGGGCCGGCCGCCGCCGGATCCTCGAACGCCCGGCCGAGCACCTCACCCTGCTGCGGACGACGGCGCTCCTCGGTCTCACGATCGCGATCCTCGGCGCGCTCCCGATGTCACTCGTCGTCGGCGGTGTCCTCACCCGGCCGAGCGACCACGCGGTGACGATCCTCGGACCGTTGCACGACGCAACCGGCGTCTTCGGCGGATTCGGGTACGCCGCCCTCATCGTCCTGATCGCGCATCGATTGGGCGACCGCCAAGGCCCCGTGACCGTGGCGATCGCCGCCGTCGGACAACGATCGTTGACGTGTTACCTGGCCCAGTCCGTCATCTGGGCGGCCGTGTTCACGCCGTACCTGCTCGACCTGTCGGACACCCTCACCACGACCACAACAGCTCTGCTCGCCGTCGCGACCTGGCTGGCGACCGTACTGCTCGCCGACCGGATGCGACGGGCGAACTACCGTGGACCGTTCGAGCTGCTGATCCGCAGGATCACCTATCAGCCGAAGAGGACGGCCGCGACGCGATCCCGCAACTCCGGGAGCCGCGCGTAGAACACGTCACCCGGGCACTGCGTCGTGTTGTAGTCCCGGTGCCCGACGATCGCGGCGTGCGGATCCAGGCCGTACTTCGTGCACAACCACGCGCACGTCAGCACGGACATGTCGAACAGCGCGACCGTCACGTCCTGACTCACGTAGATACCTTCGTGCTCGATGCCGATCGTGTGGCTGTTGTGGTTCGCGGTCTGCGCGCCGAGCACGTTCTGCCCGTTGTTGATCGCCGACAACGACTTGCTCCGGCCCTCCATCAGGAACCCGCCGCGGCTGATCGTCAACTGGTTGCCTATGTCGATCCAGCCGTTGGTGTCCATGTGCAGGTCCTGGATCCAGTGCTGGACCTTGTACGCCGCCGCGAGCGAGTAGTCGGTGACGTTCGGGCTCGCGGTGTGGTGGATGACGATGTGGTCGGGTTTGCCGATCACCTGCGTCGCGGACTTCGGCGGGCGCGCCGACCATTCGGTGCGCGTGTAGCAGCGCGGCGCGGGGGCGGCGTGCGCTGCGGTCGGGACGGTGAGGCCTCCGAGCAGTACGCCGCCGGCGGTCGCGCCGAGGATCGTCCGCCGGGAAACCCGGGCATGTTGGAAATTTTCTGGGGCGGTCATGTTATAGAAAATCCCCTACCGAGGAGCCCTGCAAACCGGAATGGTCTAATGACGTGGTGACAGAGGGTCAGGCACCTGACGTGGTGCGGGTGGGGCGGATCGGCAAGGGACTGCGGGTGCTCGTCGCGGTCGCCGGCGTCGGTCTGCTGATCAACGGTTCGGTGCGTGCCAGCGACGACGCCTGGCCGTTCGGACCGATGTCCCAGTACGCGATGTCGGTGCCGGACGACGCCAAGATCGACTACACCCGGGTCAGCGCGGTCACGGACGCCGGCACCACGGTCGACGTACCGCTGAACATCGAGGGCGCCGGGGTGGCCAGGGCCGAGATCGAGGCGCGGGCCGGGGAGATCGTGAAGAACCCGTCGTTGCTGCAGCAGGTCGCGGACGGGTGGGCCCGCAAACATCCTGACCAGCCGAAGTACGTGAAGCTCGAACTGATCCGCGACACGACCCAGCTGGTGAAGGGCCGGGTCGAAGGACCGCCGACGTCCCAGGTGCTCGCGACCTGGGAGGTACGCCGATGAGGCTCGCCAACTGGTTCACCCCGATGATCGCGCTGGCGCGGATCGCCTGGCTGCGGACGATCCTGTACCTGTTCGTCATCCTCGACATGCACGCGTTCGTCCGCGACACCCGCGACAAGGGCGAGCATCCGGGGCTCTACCAACCGTTGCTGCTGGCTCGTCTCCTCGACCTCCCGAAGCCCTCGGTCGCGAACACGACGGTCCTGTACGTCGTCCTCATCGTCGCGTGCCTGATCGGGGCGACGAACTACTTCCCCCGCGTAGCCGGCTGGATCGTCGCGCCGGCGTTCACGTGGTGGGTGCTGATCGGGATGAGCGACGGCAAGGTCGACCATGACCACCTCGCGCTCGTGATCGCGCTGTGGGTCCTGCCGACCGTGAAGGCGGGCCGCCGGGGCCGTCGTGGTCTGGCGTCGTACGGCGACCAGACCCGGTCGGAGGCGGCCGGGTGGGCGATCCGGTGCGTCCAGATCAGCGTGATCGCGACGTACTTCCTGTCCGCGGTCGCGAAACTGCGCAGTGCCGGTTGGGCGCTGAGCTGGCCCGGCAGCGCCGTACTGACCTGGGCGATCGTGCGGCGGCCGCACCCGGTCGGGGAGTGGCTGCTGCACTACCCGTGGGTGCTGCACGTGATGCAGTGGGTCGGCATCATCGGGGAGTTCTGCTCGCCGGTGATCCTGTGGCTCAAGGGGCGCTGGCAGCTGTTCGGGGCGCTGTTCTTCATCGGGTTCCACGCGGCGAACACGGCGATCCTGCTGATCCACTTCCTGCCGACGGTTGTCTGCTGGCTGGCGTTCGCGCCGCTGGAGCGGGTCGTGCCGTGGTTCCGGCAGCGCCGCTCAGACCGCGATGCCCGAGAGGCCGAAGACCAGGCCGAACACGGCCGGCAGGCCGAGCAGCAGGCCGGCGCGTAGCTTGAACCGGCGGCCGCCGGGCCCCGGGGTCCGGACGACCCGGGACAGCACGGCGCCGGCGTACCCGAAGACGAGCGCGGCGAGCAGGATCTGACGGGTCGGCAGGTTGTCGGCGTTGTGATGCGTCAGGCCGAGCGTGACGAGGCCCGGGCAGCAGAACGCCACCATCCCGAACCCGAGCTCCGGGATCGGCAGCCAGCGGCGCCCGAGCACGTCTCGCTCGGCAGGTCGCTTCCGCCGTAGCGACTGCGCGAACCGGGCAGTGCTGACGATCAGGTCGCTGAGGCAGAGGACCGCCGCCACGATCAGGGCGGCGTGGAAGATCGTCTGCACGGGGACACGCTAGGCCCTGGACGCGGTCATTTCCGCTGTGCCACGTAACGTCTGCTTAACAAGCGCGGGGCACACTGTGAGAGACGCCGAGTTTGAGCTCGTGAGAGGTGGACTGATGGACAAGCAGCAGGAGTTCGTACTGCGCGCGCTGGAGGAGCGCGACGTACGTTTCGTGCGGCTCTGGTTCACCGACGTGCTCGGGTTCCTGAAGTCGGTGGCCGTGGCGCCCGCGGAGCTGGAGAGCGCGTTCGCGGAAGGGCTCGGGTTCGACGGGTCCGCGATCGAGGGCTTCGCCCGGGTGACCGAGGCCGACATGCTGGCCAAACCGGACCCGTCGACGTTCCAGATCCTGCCCTGGCGCGGCGAGACCATGGGCACCGCGCGGATGTTCTGCGACATCAACATGCCCGACGGCTCGGCCTCGTTCGCCGACCCGCGGCACGTGCTGAAGCGCACCCTGTCCAAGGCGGCCGATCTCGGGTTCACGTTCTACACGCACCCCGAGATCGAGTTCTACCTGTTCAAGTCACTGGTCGGCGCGCCCGGTACGACGCCGGAACCGGTCGACTCCTCCGGGTACTTCGACCACACACCGCAGGGCATCGGCAACGACTTCCGCCGCGAGGCGATCACGATGCTCGAGTCGATGGGCATCTCGGTCGAGTTCAGCCACCACGAGGGCGGTCCCGGGCAGCAGGAGATCGACCTGCGGTACGCCGACGCGCTGTCGACCGCCGACAACATCATGACGTTCCGCGTCGTGGTGAAGGAGGTCGCGCTCTCGCAAGGGATCTACGCGTCCTTCATGCCGAAGCCGCTGTCGGACCAGCCCGGCTCCGGGATGCACACCCACATGTCGCTGTTCGAGGGCGACCGCAACGCGTTCTTCGAAGGCGGCGCGCAGTACCAGCTCTCGAAGACCGGGCGCGCGTTCATCGCCGGCCTGCTGCACCACGCAGCCGAGATCACCGCGGTCACCAACCAGTGGGTGAACTCGTACAAGCGGCTCGCGGTCGGGGACGAGGCGCCGTCGTTCGTCTCCTGGGGTCACAACAACCGCTCCGCACTCGTCCGCGTGCCGATGTACAAGCCGCACAAGGGCCAGTCCTCGCGGGTCGAGTTCCGCTCACTGGACTCGGCCGCGAACCCGTACCTCGCGTTCGCGCTGATGCTCGCCGCCGGCCTCAAGGGCATCGAGGAAGGCTACGAGCTGCCGGTCGAGGTCGAGGAAGACATCTGGTCCCTGACCCCCCGCGAACGCAAGGCCCTCGGCATCAAGCCCCTCCCCGGCAGCCTCGCCGAAGCCATCAGCGCAATGGAAGACAGCGAACTGGTCGCCGAAACCCTCGGCGAACACGTCTTCGACTTCTTCCTCCGCAACAAACGTGCCGAATGGCAGGACTACCGCCGCCAAGTAACCCCCTTCGAACTCAACAAACTCCTGCCTGTCCTGTAGGTCGGTCAGCCGTCGACCTTGAACGGGTCGTGGTCGGTGAGGAGTTTGTCGAGGCGCGCCTGGTCGACGCGGTTGGTGACAGCGGACAGCTCTTGCCGGTCCCGGACCACCTTGCACAGCACGACCGTCGACGTCACGACGTACAACAGTCCGAGGGCAAGGAACGCCCGTACCCAGGGCTGGGCCGGTAGGTACGCGAGGGCGAGCGCCATCGCCGAGATCGAGATCCCGAAGGACGCGACCGCCTGCGCGTAGAACGCTGCCGTCTGCTGTGGCTGGATTCTTTTCGTCATACCGGAATCGTCGACGGCCTCAGCCGCCGACACATCGGTAGAACCACTCGGTTCAGACGACGGCGGCCTGGGGTGGGGCGTCGTCGGAGGCGTGTTTGGACGTCCAGCGGGCGGCTGCGGTCGAGTGCCGGTACGGCGGCTCGGCGGCGGGCGGGGTGGCCTCGACGGCTGCTTCGAGCGACGGGGAGGCGAGCACGATCGGCGTACCGTCGGGGGCCAGGGCGTGGACCTCCTCGACGGTCAGGAGGCCGACGGGGCGGACGCCTTCGGTGATGATGACGATGCAGCCGGGGACCACCTGCTGGGCGCGGTTTCCCTTGGCGGGAACGAGAATTCCGTCGGCGGGGGTCCGCCAGGCGCCGGGCGAGAAGTGCCGTAGCGCGAGGCCGGCCTGGCCGTCGTCGGGGGTGCGCGGCGGGAGGTACGCGGTCGCCGTGTAGTCGTAGTCGTAGTCCGGTTCCGGCGGGCCGGAGACCCGTCCGCCCTGCTGGGGTGTCAACCACACCACCGTGCCGCGCACGGCGAGCGACCCCGTCATCATCACCATGGACAGTCATCATGCCCGACTACTGAGCGAGTTCGCTACACGACACCGTGTATTCACCGCAACCAACCCGAGATCCGGCCGCGACCTTGGGCCCCGGCCAACCATTCTGCGGCGCCGGAAACGGTTGGTGCGGGCTCAAGGTGGGGGATTGGGTAGCCTGCGGGGGTGGCTGACGGGCGTCGGGGGTCGTGGGAGGGCCGGCTGGTTCGGCTGGGATTCGAGGACCCGCGGCGGGCGGCCGGCATGCTCGAGGATCTGGACGCGCTGGGTTCGCACAGTCCGCTGGCCACCGAACAGCTGATCACGACGCTGTCGGAATCGGCCGATCCCGATCTCGCGCTGCAGAGTCTGTGCGGGATGGCCGAGGCGCTGCACCGCAACCAGCACGACCTCGCCGCGTTCGCCCGCACCCTCGAGATGGACGACGGCTTCCGCCGCCGGCTCGTGTACGTGCTCGGCGCGAGCGAGGCGCTCGGGAGGCATCTCGGCGTACACCCGCGGCACTGGTACGACCTCGCCGACCCTGCGCTCGCGGGTGCGCGGCCGTCGCTGGAGGATGTCGCCGCCAAGCTCGCGACGGCCGTCGACGCGGAGAACCCGGTCGACGCGCTGCGGGTCGAGTACCGCCGGCTGCTGCTCCGGCTCGCGGCCCGGGATCTCGCCGAGGGGTTGCTCGTCGACGAGGTCGCGGCCGTCCTCGCGGATCTCGCCGGGGGAGCGCTCGAGACCGCGTTGCACATCGCCCGCAACGAGTACTTCGCCGCGCATCCGGGCGCCGCCGGCTGCCGGCTCGCGATCATTGCCATGGGCAAATGTGGTGGCCGGGAACTCAACTACGTCAGCGATGTCGACGTGCTGTTCGTCGCCGAGCCGCTCGAGGGCGAACCGGAGTTGCCGGCGCTCAAGACAGCGACCCAGCTCGCCGCGGCCGCGATGCGGATCTGCTCCGCGCACACCGGCGAGGGCACGCTCTGGCCGGTCGACGCCGCGCTCCGGCCGGAGGGCAAGTCCGGTCCGCTCGTCCGCACCCTCGACAGTCACTTCGCGTACTACCAGCGTTGGGCTAAGACCTGGGAGTTCCAGGCCCTCCTGAAGGCCCGCCCGGTCGCGGGCGATCAGGAGCTCGGTCGCGAGTACTCCGAGAAGATCGGCCGGCTCACGTGGTCCGCCGCCGACCGCGAGGGGTTCGTCGCCGACGTCCAGGCGATGCGCCGGCGCGTTATCGACCACATTCCCGCCGCGGACGTCGACCGCCAGCTGAAGCTCGGTCCCGGTGGATTGCGCGATGTCGAGTTCGCCGTACAGCTTCTGCAGCTCGTGCACGGTCGCAGTGACGATTCGGTGCGCAGCGGTACGACGCTGGTCGCGCTGGAAGCCTTGACGGCCAGCGGGTACGTCGGCCGCACGGACGGTGCTGTACTCGCGGACGCGTACCGCTTCCTGCGGTCGATGGAGCACCGCATCCAGCTGTTCCGCTTGCGCCGTACGCATCACGTCCCGGACGACGAGGCCGACCTGCGGCGCCTCGGCCGCTCGCTCGGCTTCACCAAGAACCCGATCACCGATCTCACCGCGGCGTGGAAGAAGCACGCGCTCGAGGTACGGCGCCTGCACGAGAAGCTGTTCTACCGCCCGCTGCTCGCGGCCGTCGCGCGGATCCCGGGCGACGAGGTGCGCCTGACGCCGGAGGCGGCGAAGCAACGACTGACCGCCCTCGGGTATGCCGATCCGGGGTCGGCGCTGCGGCACATCGAGGCCCTGTCCGAAGGGGTCTCGCGGCGTTCGTCGATCCAGAAGGCGTTGCTGCCCGCGATGCTCGGCTGGTTCGCCGAATCACCCGATCCGGACGCCGGTCTGCTCGCGTTCCGCACGATCTCCGACGCCCTCGGCTCGACGCCCTGGTACCTGCGCCAGTTGCGCGACGAGGGCGCCTCGGCCGAGCGGCTGGCGCACCTGCTGGCCAGCGGCCGGTACGCCGTCGACCTGTTGCAGCGCGCCCCGGAAGCGACCGCGATGTTCGCCGACGAGCGGGAGCTGACCCCGCGTACTCAGGAGGCCCTGCTCGCCGAGATGTCCGCGGCCGCCCGGCGCCAGGACACGCCGGAGGCCGCGGTCGCCGCGATCCGCGCCGTACGGCGTCGTGAACTGTTCCGGACCGCCGCGGCGGATCTGTCCGGGCTGCTCGACGTCGAGACTGTCGGCGACGGGCTGACCGCTGTCTCCGTCGGCACGCTGACGGCCGCGCTCGAAGTAGCAAAGAAGGCAGTCGCCAAGGGTGAGCCGGAACCGACCCGGATGTCGATCGTCGCGATGGGCCGGTTCGGCGGTCACGAGCTCGGGTACGGCAGCGACGCGGATGTGATGTTCGTGCACGACCCGCTGCCGGGCGCGGACGAGAAGAAGGCGACGGACTTCGCGACCCAGGCGGCGACCGAGCTGCGCCGGATGCTGTCGCTCCCCGGTGCCGATCCGGCCGTCGTGATCGACGCGGACCTGCGCCCCGAGGGCCGGCAAGGACCGTTGGTCCGGACGCTGGCGTCGTACGCCTCCTACTACGCCCGCTGGTCGGCCGTGTGGGAAGCGCAGGCGCTGCTCCGCGCGGACCCGTTGTGTGGTGACGCCGATCTGTGCGCGTCGTTCCGCGAGCTGATCGATCCGCTGCGCTACCCGGTGCACGGGGTCAGCGAGCGCGACGTGATGGAGATCCGCCGGATCAAGGCGCGCGTCGACGCGGAGCGGCTGCCGCGCGGTGCCGACCGGAGTACGCACACCAAGCTGGGCCGCGGCGGTCTCGCCGACATCGAGTGGACCGTTCAGCTCCTCCAGCTCCGCGAGGCGCACCGCGTTCCCGAGCTCCGTACGACGCGCACGCTGGCCGCGCTCCGGGCCGGGGTCGAGGCCAACCTCGTCGACCCCTCCGAGGCCGAGACACTGCAAGCGGCCTGGGTGCTGGCCACCCGGATCCGCAACGCGATCATGCTGGTCCGCGCCCGCCCCGGCGACTCCCTGCCGCGCGATCCGCGCGACCTGGCCGCGGTGGCCCAGATCTGCGGCTACCCGCCGGGCGAGTCCGGCCGCTTCTCCGACGACTACCTCCGCACCACCCGCCGCGCCCACAACACCGTAGCCCGCCTGTTCTGGGACGACTGACCGTACCGAAGAACGGGTAATCCTCCCGCCCGACGTCCGACCGCCTCCAACCTGAAGACCTACCTGGAGACCTCCCGGACCCTGGAGATCGCCTTCTCCTAGAATTCGCCTGGTGGGACCAACGGATCAGATCAGGCAGCCAGGGGTGTACAGCACCGTCCGCCGCAGTGTGCGGATGACGGTCGGGCAGAAGCGTGTCTGGCAGTCCCACTGGTCCGACCTGGGGCGGACCCAGGAGGATCTGCCGCCCGGCACACTCGATCTGGCCGACTGGTTCGGACGTACGGCGCCGACCGTGCTGGAGATCGGCTCCGGGATGGGTGAGGCGACCGCGCAGCTCGCGGTCGCGGCGCCCGAGGTCAATCACGTGGCCGCGGAGGTCTACCCGGCCGGTCTCGGTCAGCTGATGCTGTGGGTGGAGAAGTACGGCCTCGGCAACGTCCGTCTGCTGCAGGGGGACGCGCTGGACTTCCTGCGTGATCACGTCGCTCCCGGCACGCTGGCCGGCGTCCGGATCTACTTCCCGGACCCGTGGCCGAAGAAGCGGCACCACAAGCGCAGGCTCGTCACGGCGCCGTTCGTCGCGCTGATCGCGGATCGCCTGCAGCCGGGCGGGACGTTGCACCTGGCAACGGACTGGGCGGACTACGCCGACCGGATGCTCGAGGTGTGCGCGGCCGAACCGTCGTTGCGCAACGAGTACGACGGCTGGGCCCCGCGCCCCGAGTGGCGGCCGGTCACCAAGTTCGAGTCCCGCGCGCAGGCGGAGGGTCGCGAGGTCCGCGACCTCATCTTCACGAAGCGGACCGGCTCGTGAAGGACCACTGCCCGGCGCCGACGGTGTAGACGGTGTAGCCCTCGCCGTACGTCGGCGTGCCCGCGAACGCCCGCGGCACCGCGTCGACGTCCGCGGCGCGCTCCGACGGCACCTGAACCTCGGCCGTGGTCCCGACCGGCACCTGCACGTCCAGCGACAGCACCCGTCCCGTCTTCTTCCACGAGACCGCCACCCGCCCGCGGATCGTCTCGGTGCGGATGCTCGCCGAGTCCACCTCGTCGCGGGCATCCGGCCGTACGACGATCCGCTCGCTGCCGGCGTCGACGACGCGCAGCCCGGCGACGTTCTCGAAGATCCACTGCACGACCGTGCCCTGGAAGTAGTGGTTGCGCGACCGCGAGTCGTCCTCCCACTTCTCCCACATGGTGTCCGCGCCGAGGTCGAACCAGTAGCCCCAGCTCGGGTAGCTCCGCTGCAGCGCGACCTTCGTCGCCACGTCGCCGTACCCGTGGGCGGTCAGCACCGGCAGCAGTACGCCGACGCCCAGGCAGCCGGTGTTGAGATGGAAGCCACGCGCCTCGACGTCGGCGGCCAGCCCGGCCGCGACCCGCTCGACGAACTCGTCCGGCACGATCCCGAACGCCAGCGGCACCGCGTTCGACGTCTGCCGGTAGTCCGGGTCGTCGGCCGACCGGTAGCGACCGGCCTCACGGTCCAGGAACGTCCGGTTCAGCCCGTCGGCGAGCCCTTCCGCCGCCTTCCGGTATTCGTTGGGCTGTCCAATCAGCTCACCGATCTCCGCCGCGACCACGAGCGCCCGGTAGAGGTACGCCGTACCCGTCAGCCGCCGGTCCTCGGGCGCCGGACCGCTCCCGAACCCGGGCGGCAGCCAGTCGCCGAGAACGCTCACCGACAACCCGTCCTCGACCCGGTCCAGCTCCCACGCGAGATACCGCGTGAGCGAGTCCCAGTGCTCGCGGAGCAGCCGCTCGTCGCCGTACCAGCGGTACATCTCGCGCAGCAGGAACGGATAGACGGTCGGCCATTCGGTCGCGGGGGAGAGGTCGGTGAAACCCCAGCCGCTGGTCGGCACGATGACCGGGAGCTGCCCGGAGTCCGCCTGGCTGTCCCGGATGTCGCCGAGCCATTTGGTGAAGAACCGCGCCAGATCGAGGGTCGCGAGCATCGTCGGCGCGCCGACCTGGGCGTCGCCGGTCCACCCGTTCTTCTCGAAGTACGGCGTATCGGTCGGGATCCCGTGCAGGTTGCTCAGGATCGTCCGCCGCATCGCCTGCTCGAACTGCTCGTACGGCGCCTGCGTCGACGCGAACCGGGTGACCGACGAGACGTCCGAGTTCACCACCCGCAGCTGGACGTCGGCCGCGGCGCCCTCGACCTGCACGTACCGGAACCCCTTGTAGGAGAACCGTGGCTCCCAGGTCTCCACCCCGGTCCCGGCCGCGATGTACTCGTCGCGCTGGATCCGGTCGCCGTCCACATGCACGTTCCACGCCGCCACGTTGCCATCGGCAACCGTCTCGCCGTGCGTGAGGCTGATCGTCGTCCCGGCCGGCGCGGTGGTCGTCAGCCTGGTCCAGCCGGCCACGGTCCGTCCGAAGTCCACGATCCACACGCCCGGGCGGACCTCGGTGACCTCGACCGGGTCGACGGTCTCGATCACGCGGATCGGCTCGTGGGCCTGCGCGGTCAGCTCCCCGTCGGGCGCCTCGACGACCGTCGCCGCGGACCACGCGGAGTCGTCGAACCCGGGCGCGTCCCAGCCGGGCAGCGCGCGTCGCGCGTCGTACGTCTCACCGGTGTACAGCGAGTCCGAGAGCGTCGGGCCGCCCGTGATGCGCCACGTCCCGTCCGTGACCACTTCGTCAACGCGACCGTCGTCGTACTCGACGACCAGCCGGGCGATCAGCCGCGGGTCGGCGGTCCACGGCGCGTCGTGCCAGCGCCAGACGTTCACCGAGGTCAGTCCGAAGAAGCCCCGCCCGAGTTCGGCGCCGACCACGTTGTCGCCGGCCCGCACCAACGAGGTCACGTCGTGCGTCACATAGAGCACGGTGCGGTCGTACGCCGTGAACCCGGGATCGAGGACCGCGTCACTGACCGCCTGACCGTTCAGCCGCAGGTCCGCGTAGCCGAGACCGCTCGCATACAGACGCGCGCGGCGCACGGTTCCGTCCACGACGAAGCCTCGTCGGAGCAGCGGAGCGCTGTCCGTCGTGCCGCCGATCCACTGCGCGGCGCCGAACCCTTCGTCGAGCAGTCCGGTCTCGAACCACGACGGCTCGGCCCACTCGCCGACCTCGTCCGGAGACCACAGCCGGACGGTCCAGTGGTAGCGCGTCCGCGCCGCCGCCGGTCCGTCGTACTCGATCCCGAAGGTCCGCGCCGACTCGACCTGGCCCGAGTCCCACACGTCGGCACTCTCCGGCGTCAGCAGCTCCGGCGCGGAGGCGACCAGGATCTGGTACGCCGTCTGCGTCGCGCCGTACCCGGGCGCGACGGCGACCCAGCTGAACCGTGGCCGGGGGACGTCGACGCCGAGCGGCTGGGCGGCGTACTCGGTCTTGAGAGATCGAGGAGTCAGCACGCTGAGGACCGTAGGCAGCCGCGCGCCCTGCTTTCAACCGTCTGACCAGATCCGGCCGATGATCACCTGTGATCGGTTGTCTCGGTAACTGATTGACAGGTCCACATGCTGAAACCTGAGCATCTTGCTCGACTTTGTCCGCTTTCATGGTCCTATGCAGCTGATCGCGAACGCGCCCGGAGACGCCCTCACACGGCGCCGGCACGTCGATCTGCTGCGCGTGAACTCCTCGGGTTGTCGGGCGACGGCGTAGTTCTCTCCGCCCGTCTCCTTCCCGATCCGTAGGAGTACTTCTGTGCGTCGTCTCATCCTGATCGCCTTGCTCGGCTCGATCGCCCAGCTCGTCGACGGCACCCTCGGTATGGCCTATGGCGTCACCGCCAGCACCGCCCTGCTGATCACCGGGATCACCCCGGCGATCGCGTCCGCCTCGGTCCACCTGGCCGAGGTCGGCACCACGCTCGCCTCCGGCCTGTCGCACTGGCGGTTCGGCAACGTGGACTGGCGCGTGGTCGCGCTGATCGGGGCGCCCGGCGCGGTCGGGGCGTTCGCCGGCGCGACGTTCCTGTCCAGCCTCTCGACCGAGTCGGCGTCCCTGTGGGTGGCCGGTCTGCTGCTCCTGCTCGGCGTCTACATCCTGGTCCGGTTCGGCACCGGGAAGGTCCGCGCGGTGATCGAGGGCCGTCCGGCCGGGAGGTTCCTCGGCCCGCTCGGTCTGGTGGCGGGCTTCATCGACGCCACCGGTGGCGGCGGTTGGGGTCCGGTCGCGAACTCCGCGCTCCTGTCCAGCGGCAAGCTGGCGCCGCGCCGGGCCGTCGGTTCGGTGAACGCCGCCGAGTTCCTGGTCTCGGTCGCCGCGAGCATCGGGTTCCTGTTCGGGCTGGGCGGGAAGCACCTGCCGTTCGACATCGTCGCCGCCCTCCTGATCGGCGGCGTGATCGCGGCCCCGCTGGCCGCCTGGCTGGTGTCCCGGCTGGCCACCCGTTGGCTCGGGGTCGGGGTCGGCCTGGTGCTGATCCTGACCAACGCCCGCACCGTGCTGAACGGCCTCGACGTGACTACCGGTCCCCGGTACGCCGTCTACGCGGCCCTCGTGCTGGGCTGGGCCGCGATCGTCGCGTACGGCGTCCGCGTCCAGGCCCGCCGTACCGCCAGTGCCGTACAGGAGGCCGAGCGTCTCCTCGACGAGAACGAGCTCGAGCCCGTTTCCTGAACTTCACCTCCCTTCAAGTCAGAGGTCCCTGTGAGCATCTCCGCCTTCCGTCCGTTCCGCCTGCTCGCTGCCGCCCTGGCGCTGACCGTCGCCGCTGCCGGCTGCTCGCGTGCCGAGGGCAACGAGTCCGCTGCCACGTCGGCCGACAAAGGTCCCGCCACCGAGTTGCGGCTCGGCTACTTCCCGAACGTCACCCACGCCGCCGCACTGGTCGGTCTCGGCAAGGGCCTTTTCACCAAGGAACTCGGCAGCACGAAGCTGGTGCCGACCAAGTTCAACGCGGGTCCCGAGGCCGTCGGCGCGCTGCTCGGCGGCTCGCTGGACGCGTCCTTCATCGGCTCCGGCCCGGCGATCAACGCCTACGCGAAGTCGAACGGAGAGGCGGTCCGCCTGATCGCCGGCGCCACGTCCGGCGGTGCTCAGCTCGTGGTCAAGCCGACGATCACCAAAGCGGCCGACCTGGTCGGCAAGACCGTCGTCACGCCGCAGCTCGGCAACACGCAGGACGTCTCGCTGAAGAAGTGGCTCGCCGGGAACCAGCTGACCGGCAAGGTCAAGGTGACGAACCTGGAGAACGCGCAGACGCTCGACGCGTTCAAGAAGGGTGACGTGGACGCGGCCTGGCTGCCCGAGCCTTGGTCGTCCCGGCTGGTCCTGGACGCGGGCGCGAAGGTGCTGCTCGACGAGGCGTCGCTGTGGCCCGACGGGCAGTTCCCGACGACTGTGCTGATCGTCCGGACGCAGTTCCTGAAGGAGCACCCGGCGACGGTGACGGCGCTGCTGAAGGGTCTGAACGCAGCGATCGACTTCAGTACGTCGGACGCCGCGCAGGCGAAGGCCGTGGTGAACGACCAGCTCAAGGAGGCGACCGGTAAGGCGCTGAAGCCCGCGGTCATCGACCGCGCGTGGGAGCACATCAAGATCACCGCGGACCCGATCGCCGCGACCTTCCCGCAGCTTGCCAAGGACCAGGTCACCGCGGGCATCGCGAAGGAAGCGCCGAACGTCGCCGGCTTCGCGGACCTGGGGCCGCTGAACGAGGTCCTCACCCAGGCTGGCAAGCCGGCGGTCGACGCCGCCGGCCTCGACGCGAAGTAAGTAGAGGAGAGCGCGATGACCGCCACTGTCGACGCACCGCCGAGTCAGCTCAGCCCAGTGCGGTTTCATCAAGTAGGGAAGGCGTTCGGCAGCGGCCGGAAGGCAGTCGTCGCGCTGGACGGCGTCGACCTCGAGGTCGGTGCCGGCGAGTTCGTGTGCCTGCTCGGGGCCTCCGGGTGCGGCAAGACCACGCTGCTCAACCTGGTCGCCGGTCTGGACCGGCCGACGAGCGGCCGGATCGAACTGAACTCGTCGCGGCCCGCGGTCGTCTTCCAGGAAGCCGCGCTGATGCCGTGGCTGACGGCGGCCGGGAACGTCGAGCTTCCGCTGCGGATGGCCGGCGTGCCGAAGGCGCAGCGGCGGGCCAAGGCCGCGGAGTTGCTGGAGCTGGTGCGGCTCGCCGGTCTCGGTGACAAGCGGCCGCACGAGCTGTCCGGTGGCATGCGGCAACGGGTCGCCCTGGCTCGCGCGCTCGCCTCCACGACGGACAGTGCGGACGCGGGGAAGCCGTCGTTGCTGCTGATGGACGAGCCCTTCTCGGCGCTCGACGCGATCACCCGTGACGTTCTCCAGGGCGAGCTGCTGCGGATCTGGCGTGCCACCGGTACGGCGATCCTGTTCGTCACGCACGACGTCCGCGAAGCGGTGCGGCTCGGGCAACGCGTCGTACTGCTGTCGTCGCGTCCCGGGCGCGTCGTACGGCAGTGGGATGTCGAGGACACGCCCGACGCGGTGGACGAGATCAACATCGCTCTGCGCAAGGTGATCAGCAGTCATGCCGCAGCTTGAGGTTCAGGACGAGGGCGCCGTCGAGGCCGGTCTGGACGCCCTCGACACCCCGGTCGTCGCGACCGAGGGCTCCCGGGTACGCCGGATCGCGGGCCGGGTACTGCCTCCGGTCGGGGCGATCGTCGTGTTCGTCGCGATCTGGCAGGCGTTGTGGGCGGCCGCGTTCTGGCTCGAGTTCAAACTGCCCGCGCCCGCCGCCGTCTGGGGACAGATCTGGCAGCTCGTGACCAGCGGCGACATCGTCGGGCTGTTCTGGGTATCGGTGCACCGGGCCGTCATCGGGTTCGCGATCTCGCTGCTGATCGCGGTCCCGCTGGGGCTCGCGATCGCGAACATCCGCGTCGTACGGCGCGGCGTCGGCCCGCTCGTGTCGGGGCTGCAGAGCCTGCCGTCGGTGGCGTGGGTGCCGGCGGCGATCCTGTGGTTCGGGCTGAACGACCGCGCGATCTACTGGGTGGTCCTGCTCGGCGCGGTGCCGTCGATCGCGAACGGGCTGGTGTCCGGTCTCGACCAGGTGCCGCCGATCCTGCCGCGGGTCGGCAAGGCGCTCGGCGCGGGCCGGTTCGGCGGGATCCGGTACATCCTGCTGCCGGCCGCGCTGCCCGGGTTCCTCGGCGGGCTCAAACAGGGCTGGGCGTTCTCGTGGCGGTCGCTGATGGCGGCCGAGCTGATCGCGACGTCGCCGGAGCTCGGCGAGGGCCTCGGGCAGTTCCTGCACAACGGGATGTCGCTGTCGGACATCTCGATGGTGTTCGCCGGGATCGTGCTGATCTTCGTGGTCGGCGTCGGCATCGAACTGCTGGTGTTCCGGCCGCTGGAGAACTCGGTGCTCCGCGCCCGGGGACTCACCGCCTCCGCCCGTTGAGACCACCTGTGCCCGTAGTGGCCGTACTGTTGGAGCGTGGTCCGATTTCTGCCGTTCCTGATCAGCCTGGTGCTGACTGTCTACGCGCTGTTCTCGTGCATCCAGACACCTGACGAAGACGTGCCGCATCTGCCGAAGCTGTTGTGGATCGTCCTGATCGTGTTCGTCCCGTTCGCCGGGCCGATCGTCTGGCTGCTGATGTCGCGCGCGTACGCCAACCGCAAGGAGAGCGTCGTACGGCGCGAACCGTCGAAGCCCGCCGCGCGGCCGCCGGCGCCCGACGACGATCCGGACTTCCTCAAGTCACTGGACCGCTACCGGGACCCGCGCACGACCGTGCGGCCGCCGGAGCCCGAGGAACCGGCGGACGAGCCGAAACCGCCCAAGGCACAGAAGGAACCCAAGGAACCCAAGGAACCGAAGGAACCCAAGGACACGAAGGGGTCCGAGGACTCCCCGTCCGAGACCGACGACGGTAAGGCCTGAGTTTCACCCAGGCCTTGCGACGCCGGTCTCGTGGACTAGGCGGACTTCCGGTGCTCGGGCAGCAGGGTGTTGTCGCGCTCGGATTCCGTGGTGCCGCCCCAGACGCCGTACGGCTCGCCGACGGCGAGGGCGTGCTGGCGGCACTCGGGCTGGACCGGGCAGGTGCCGCAGAGCGACTTGGCCACCATCTCGCGGGCGCGTTTGCGAACGCCACGCTCCGATTCGGGTGAGAAGAAGAGTTCCGGGTTGACGTCCCGGCATGCGGCTTGCGACTGCCAGTCCCACAGATCCATGAGCGGGCGGGGCAGGCGAGGCATCCCTCTCGACATGGCAACCTCCTATGACTCACCGTAAGCGCGGACGGGCGCTCGGTGAAAACTATGCTCATCTCAGAGCGAGTTCAACCCTTGTTGTCTCGAAGTTCGGGCCATTCGTTATCGCAGAAGTTGTGAAGAGTGCCGTCGCGGCCCGTGATCGGCGGATTTCAGGCGGCGGGGGTGTTCACGTCATCACCTGATGTGACATGAGTCACTTTAACGGTGCAAAGTCGTCTGCACGTGCAGATGCCTCAGGCACCGATTTCGGGGTCGAACCGGTGGTACTCGTGGCCTCCGTGCGGGGTGTCCCGTTCGCCGGTCAGGGCGCGGATCACGGTCGCGTGCGTGATCGCCAGGACGGGTCCGTCGGTGCCGGCGGTGTGCCGGGCGAGGCCGCCGCGGGCGCGTTCGCGGACCCGGGACAGTGGCTCCCAGGGTCGCTGGATGCCGTCCGGCCACTCTCCGTCGTACGCCTCGAACTCGGCCTGGGCCGCGCGGACGTCGGCGGCGCTGCGCCACAGACCGGTGTGGTCCGGCAACCAGTCGCGCAGGTCGTAGTCGACCTTGACGCCGAGTGCGAGCCGGTGGCCGATGATCGCGGCGCTGTGCAGTGCCCGGGTGAACGGGGAGCTGACCAGGTACGTCGCGCGGATGCCGCCGAGCAGGTCGGCGAGCTCCTCGGCCTGCTTCATCCCGAGGGCGGTGAGCGGAGCGGAGTCGGCCGCCATCCCCGGCCAGCCCCGGGAGTCGACCGGCTCGTAGTCCGGCTCACCATGCCGGACCAGGTAGATCTGTGTCACGGACATGGGCGCTGCCTCGAGTGGATCTGTGTCACGGGCATGTTCTACCTGAGGTGGCGGGCCCCCGCCCATCCACGAGCGTGGCCGGGCGGCGGCGAGTCGGACAGGGAGGTCGGCGGCCGCACCTGGTGCAGCTCGTCGAAGAGGTTGTCGAGACCGGCCCGTGGCACGGTCGGCGAGGTCTGGGCGTCGATCCAGCGGATCTCGGTCGCACCCTGGTGGCCGTGCACGGCCAGGATCGCGTCGACGTTCGGCCAGACAGCCGTCGCCGGGTTGTCGCCGCGCCAGCGCAGGGCCACCGAGCCGTCGGTGAACTCACACCCTTCCGCCACCACGCCGGTCCCGGACACGCCACTGGGATCCCGGTACCGAACCAACTCGAAGGTCCGCGGCCTCACCACCTGCTGCACTCCCCGATGTCTCGATCCGGTCTTGCAGCGATCAACGAGGCCACCGGTCAGGTGGTTACTCGCGAGCAACCGCCCGCCGCCTGAACCGTTGGTGGGTTGACGTCCGAGATGCAGGGTTTGCGACCCAGATCCCGGGCGTAAACCCTGCATCTCGGACGCCCACCCACCAGAATCCGGTCCGGCGGGGGTGCTATTGTCGTCCTCGTGACGCGTAGCTATTGGCGATTTTTTGAGTGGCCGGCCCTGGTGCCGGGCGACTCAGCCGATTGCTGACGCCCTACCGCAGACACCAGAGCCGGCACGAAGGCAAGGACAACCGTCCTTGCCTTTTCTCGTTCCCAGCCGGCTGACTGCGTCGCACGCATGCGGACCGGCGGAAAGGTCCCCAGAATGAACACCCTCCCCAAGCCGAGCGAGCAGTCCCGCGTCGTCGACCGACGGATCGAGAAGACCGTCCCGTTGGTCACTCCGCTCGCGCTGCACGACGAGTTCCCGCTCAGCGACGACCTCGCCCGGACCGTGGCCGACGGCCGCCAGGCGGTGACCGACGTACTGAACGGCGTCGACGACCGGCTGATGGTTGTCGTCGGCCCGTGCTCGGTCCACGACGCCGACGCTGCCCTCGAGTACGCCGAACGCCTCCGCCCGGTCGCGGAGCGGCTGTCCGACGGCCTGCTCGTCGTGATGCGGGTGTACTTCGAGAAGCCGCGCTCGACGCTGGGCTGGAAGGGCCTGATCAACGACCCGGGCCTGGACGGCTCCGGTGACGTGAACCGCGGTCTGCGGATCGCCCGGCGGCTGCTCGTGCAGGTCAGCGAGCTCGGTCTGCCGGTCGGCTGCGAGTTCCTCGACCCGATCACCCCGCAGTACATCGCGGACACCGTCGGCTGGGGTGCGATCGGCGCCCGGACCGTGGAGAGCCAGGTCCACCGGCAGCTGTCGTCCGGTCTGTCGATGCCCATCGGGATGAAGAACCGTCCGGACGGATCGATCGCGACCGCCGTCGACGCGATCAAGGCGGCCGCCGTACCGCACGTCTTCACCGGTATCGACCACGACGGCGCCCCCGCGATCCTGCACACCCGCGGCAACCCCGACTGTCACCTGGTACTGCGCGGTTCGGACAGCGGCCCGAACTACGACGCGGAGTCCGTGGCGGGCGCTGTCGAGCTCCTGCAGAAGGCGGGCCTGGCCGAGCGCGTCGTCATCGACGCCAGCCACGGCAACAGCCGGAAGGACCACCGCAGGCAGCCGGTCGTGGCCGAGGAGATCGGTGCGCAGGTGGCCGCCGGCAACCGGGCGATCGTCGGCGTGATGCTGGAGTCGTTCCTGCAAGAGGGTCGCCAGGACCTCGACCCGACGCGGGAGCTGGTCTACGGCCAGTCGATCACCGACGCCTGCATGGGCTGGGAGACGACCGAGCAGACCCTTCAGCAGTTGCGGGATGCAGCAATCGCTCGACGCGGATAGCTGTTCATCTCGAGGTCTCGCTTCGGCTACGGGCCGCCCCTAAGGTCCGGACCATGACTGAGATCTCTCGGCGTCTGGTGCTCGGTTCGGTGGCGGGTGGGGCAGCGGTGTCGCTGCTCCCACCGTCACTGCACACCGCGATGGCGCAACCTGTGAGGCGTGGTGGGCTGCGCGCGATCGAGCACGTGATCGTGCTGATGCAGGAGAACCGCTCGTTCGACCACTACTACGGTGCGCTGCGCGGAATCCGCGGGTACGGCGACCGGCAGCCGCTGCGGCTGCGCAACGGCAAGAGCATCTTCCACCAGCCGAAGACGGGCGGCGGCGAGGTGCTGCCGTTCTCGCTCCGGAAGGCCGCCGCCGACGCGGGCCGCAACCCGGACGACATCCAGTACCTCGGCGCGCTGGCGCACGGGTACGGCGACGCTACGCAGGCCTGGGCGGGCGGCTGGAACGACGACTGGGTGCAGGCCAAGACGGCCGCCACGATGACGTACTACGACCGCCGCGACATCCCGCTGCAGTACGAGCTCGCCGAGACGTTCACGATCTGCGACGCGTACCACTGCTCGGTCAACGGTTCGACCAACCCGAACCGCAACTACCTGTGGTCCGGCACGGTCGGCTACGAGCCCGGTACGACGCAGCGCGCGGTGACGAACGCGGCGTACTCCTACGACCACAAGGGCTACGACTGGACCGCGTACCCGGAACGGCTGGAGCAGGCCGGTGTCTCCTGGCAGATCTACCAGGAGTGGGACAACTTCACCGACAACGCGGTCGAGTACTTCAAGACCTTCAAGGAGATCGGGCACCGGATCCTCGAGAACGTGCCGGGCGGCTACCGGACGACCGAGGAGTTCTACGACAAGCTGTTCGCGAAGACCGACGCCGAGCGGGCCGTCGCGCTGCGGCAGCTGGAGGCGGCGGTCGGGAAGCTGCCCGCCGGCGAGCAGGCGCTGTTCCACAAGGCGATGTACCGGTCCGAGCCGGAGTCGCTGGTGCCGCGGCTGCGCGCCGACATCAAGGCCGGCACGCTGCCGAAGGTGAGCTGGCTGGTGCCGTCCGCGGTCGACTCCGAGCACCCCGGCTCGTCCACCCCGGTCGGCAGCGCGAACCTGATCTACGACGTGCTCGACGCGATCGCCTCCGACCCGGAGACCTGGTCGAAGACCGTGCTGCTGATCAACTTCGACGAGAACGACGGGTACTTCGACCATGTCCCGCCGCCGGTCGCGCCGCGGCCGGAGTCGGGCGAGGGCGACGACTGGTACGCCGGGAAGCCGATCGGGCTCGGCCCGCGCGTCCCGATGACCGTCGTGTCACCGTGGTCGGTCGGCGGTCACGTGAACTCGCAGGTCTTCGACCACACCTCGGTCCTGCGCTTCCTCGAACTCTGGACCGGTGTCCGGGAGCCGAACATCAGCTCCTGGCGGCGGACGGCCTGCGGCGACCTGACCTCGGCGTTCGACTTCGACCGCGGTTACCGGCAGCCGTCGGTCGACAAGCCCGGCCCGGTTCCGGCGCCGATCAACCGCTGGCACCCGGCGCCGCCGACCGACCAGGCGGTTCCGGTCCAGGAGCCCGGCCGGCGTCCGGCCCGCGCACTCCCTTACGGGCCGGCGGTTTCGGGATCGGTGGCCGACGGCAAGCTGATGCTTGCCCTCAGCAACCACGGCTCCCAGTCGGCGCACTTCGCCGTCTATCCGTACGGCGGTGAACTCCCGGCGCCGGCGCACTTCGACGTCCACCACAAGCACACCCCGACCGTGGTCGCGATGCCCGTCAACGGACCGTTCGAACTCGCGGTCCAGGGCCCGAACCGGTTCTGGGCGGACGTCGCCGGTTCGACCGACGGTGCGGCGGCAGCCCTCGACGTACGGATCGAGAACCGCGCCGGTGCGCTGCAGTTGCACCTGGTCAACGGCTCGCGGAAGCCGCTGACGATCAAGCTGAAGGCCCGCGGCTACGGCAGCAAGACCACGACGGTCGAGCTCCGCGGCAAGCAGTCCCGCCCGCTCTTCTGGCCGACCGACAGCGGCTGGTACGACGTCGAGGTCACGACCCCCGACGATCCGACGTACCGCCGCCGGCTGTCCGGCCACCTGGAAACGGGCAAGCCCAGCATCACCGGCTAGTGCCCTGAGTCGGAAGTTCGCGAGATAAGTCCGGCCCGAAGCCCTCATCACGGCTGGCCCGCGGCACGTTCCCCAGCACGACCAGCGCCGACGGCATCTTTGTGCACCCACCAACCATTTTTCCGGCCGGTTTCTGGTCGAGCCGTGCACAAAGACGAACAGGCAACCTCCCCAAACCGGTTTGGGGAGGTCCGTGGACGGAACCGGGGAGCTCTACAGCCCATTTCGGGAGGGTAAACCTCCCCAAAGCCCCGTCGCGTCGCGGCGCTTCTTTGTGCACGGCTCAACCACGCAACCGCCCGGAGAACGGTTGGTGGGTGCACAAAGATGCCGTCGGCGCTGGTCGTGCTGGATGAGGTGCCGCGGGCCGGCCGTGATGAGGGCTTCGGGCCTGGACTTGGCTCACGAACTTCGGGCGCAGGACACTAGGGCAGGACAGCTAGGGCGTACATCCGCAGGACTCGCGGTGCATGATCTCCGCAGGCAGTCTGACTGCCTGCGGAGGTGCGCCGGGGTCGTTCATCCGGCGCAGCAGCAACTGCACCGCGCGGGCGCCGATCGCGGCCGACGGCTGGGCGACCGTCGTGAGGCCCGGGCTGAACAGGTCCGCCCACGCGAAGTCGTCGAACGCCGCGATGGCGAGGTCCCGCGGGACCTTCACCCCGGCCGCACGGAAGGCGGCGAGGGCGCCGATCGTCATGTTGTTGTTCGCGGCGAACACGGCGGTCGGCGGCCGGTCCAGTTCGAGCAGTTCCCACGCCGCCCGGCGGCCGCCGTCACTTGTCGACAATCCGTCGACCAGCAGGGCCCGATCGACGGGCAGGCCGGCCCGCTGGTGCGCGGCGTGATACCCGCGGAGCCGCTCGCTGCTTGTCGACAATCCTTCGATCCCCAGCAGCATGCCGATCCGGGTGTGTCCGAGCGAGATCAGATGGTCGACCACCGCCGCGGTCGCCGCCTCGTTCTCGACGCCGACCTGGTCGACCCGGAGGTCGGGGTCGATCCGGTCCACGACGACGTACGGGATCGGATGGTCGCGGAGCAGCGGGAGGGTGACGTCCCGCCAGCCGACCGCGGGGGCGATCACCAGGCCCTCGATGTGGTGGGCGATCAGGTTCGCGACCGCGGCCGCCTCGTGCCGGGCGTCGTCGCGGGTGTCGACGATGATCAGGTTCAGGCCGGCCCGGGTGGCCTCGCCGTCGATGCCCTGGATCAGCTCGACCCAGTACGGGTTCGAGGCCGCGGTGATCGCGAGGCCGATGGTCTGGTTCGATCCGGCGGCCAGTGAGCGCGCGGTGGGGTGGTGCTGGTAGCCGAGGACCCGCATCGCGTGCTGGACCCGTTCCCGGGTCTTCGGCGCGACCAGGCGGGTGCCGTTGACGACGTGCGAGACCGTGCTCACCGATACACCGGCGGCGCGGGCGACCTCGGTCATCGTGACCATCCGTCGTATGTTCGTTGCTCTGTGTCGCTTTGCGCAAGGCTTTGCGCAAAGCCAGCGGCGACCGCGCGGGGCGGTCTAGCTTCGCTCCTCAGACCTTCGCCCGGGTCTGCGCAGTGCGGCAGTGCCCGGGCCTACCCCCATCCGGGAGGGCAGCCCCGTGAGAAGAACCGTCCCCGTGATCCTGCTGGCCGTAGCGCTCGCCGGTACGTCGGCGTGTACGAAGACCAAGTCCGGCGAGGGCGCCGGCGACAGCAGTGGACCCGTCAAGATCGGGCTGGTCACGAAGACCGACACCAACCCGTACTTCGTGAAGCTCCGCGAGTCCGCCAAGGCGCATGCGCAGGAGAAGGGCGCCGAGCTGATCGCGGTGGCCGGGAAGTTCGACGGCGACAACGAGGGGCAGGTCGCCGCGATCGAGAACCTCGTCCAGCAGGGCGTGAAGGGAATCATGATCACGCCGAGCAACTCGACCGGCATCCTCGGCGCGCTCAAACAGGCCAAGGAGCAGGGCGTTCTGGTGATCGCCCTGGACACCGAGACCGACCCGAAGGACGCGGTCGACGCGACGTACGCGACGAACAACGTGACCGCGGGCGAACTGCAGGGCAAGTACGTCAAGGCCACGCTCGGGTCGACGGCGCCGAAGCTGCTGATGATGGACGGTACGCCGGGCGGCACCGTCGACGAGCAGCGGCACCGCGGATTCCTGCAGGGGATGGGGCTGAAGGACGGCGATCCGGCGATCCTCGGGACGGCCCCGACGAACGGCGACCAGAACAAGGCCCAGGCCGCGATGGAGAACCTGCTGCAGCGGGACTCGTCGGTGAACGCCGTCTACACCCTGAACGAACCGGCCGCGCGGGGCGCCGTCGCGGCGCTCACGGCGAAGGGCCTGGCCGGGAAGGTTGCCGTGGGCTCCATCGACGGCGGGTGCCAGGGTGTCGCCGACGTCAAGGCCGGTAAGTACCTGGCCACTGTCATGCAGTTCCCGAAGAAGATGGCCGAGCAAGGTGTGGACGCGGTCGTCTCGTTCGCGAAGGACGGCAAGAAGCCGACCGGTTTCATCGACACCGGCGCCCAGCTGATCACCGACAAACCCCTGGCGGGCCTGGACTCCAAGGACACCACCTGGGGCGCCCAGAACTGCTGGGGCTGACCGATGCAGACAATCACTCTGCGGAACCGATCCGCGGAAGCCTTTGTCCACAATCCTGCACTCGGGCCGCTCGCCGCGCTGGTCCTCGCCGTGGTCGTGTTCTCGGCGACCACCAGCACCTTTCTGACTGTCGACAACATTTCACTGGTGATGCAGCAGTCGTTGGTGGTGGCGACGCTGGCCCTCGGGCAGACGCTGATCGTGCTGACGGGCGGAATCGATCTGGCGAACGCGGCGGTGATGGTGCTCGGGACGATGGTCCTGGCGCGTCTGGTGACCGACGGGAGTCCGTCCGGAGTCGCGTTGCTGGTCGCGTTCGTGGTGTGCGCGGGGCTGGGCGCGGTGTCCGGTGCGCTGGTGACACTGCTCAACCTTCCGCCGTTCATCGTGACGCTCGGCATGCTGACCGTCGTACTCGCGGCGGGCCGTCTCTACTCCGAGGGAAACTCCTACCCCGTCACCAACGACGTCCTCGGTGTCCTCGGCGAAGGCGGCTACCTGTTCGGCCAGCTCAAGGTCACCCACGGCATGACACTGGCCGTGGTGATGTTCGCCGTCGCCTGGTACGCGCTCACCCGAACCGCCTGGGGTCGTCATGTGTATGCCCTGGGCAACGATCCCGAGGCGGCCCGGCTGACCGGTATCCACGTCGGCCGGACCCGGTTCAGTGTGTACCTGATCGCCGGCGTGATCTACGCGTTCGCCGCCTGGCAGGCGCTTGGCCGGATCCCGAACGCGGACCCGAACGCCTTCCAGACCGGCAACCTGGACAGCATCACCGCGGTCGTGATCGGCGGCACCAGCCTGTTCGGCGGTCGCGGCAGCGTCCTCGGCACGGTGGTCGGGGCGCTGATCGTCGCCGTACTGCGCAGCGGTCTGACACAGGCCGGTATCGACAGCCTGTACCAGGACGTCGCGACCGGTGTCCTGGTGATCGCCGCCGTCGCGTTCGACCAGATCGTCCGACGGAGGTCGCGATGACCGAACCCGCTCTCAAGAGCCCAGCGCTGCAGGCCCGCGGTCTCGTCAAACGCTACGGCCGGGTGACCGCGATCGACGGCGCCGACTTCGACCTGTACGCCGGTGAAGTGCTGGCCGTCGTCGGCGACAACGGCGCGGGCAAGTCCAGCCTGATCAAGGCGCTGTCCGGGGCGCTGATCCCGGACGCCGGCACGATCCTGCTCGACGGCCAGGTGACCCATTTCCACTCACCCCTCGACGCTCGCCACAAGGGCATCGAGACGGTGCACCAGACCCTCGCGCTGGCTCCGGCGATGGACATCGCGACCAACCTGTTCCTGGGCCGCGAGATCCGTCGTACCGGACCGCTCGGGTCGACGCTTCGGCTGCTCGACCGGTCCGCGATGCGAGCGCGGGCCCAGGAGCAACTGGATGCCCTGGGCATCGAAACCGTGAGCACATCGGCCAGTTGGTCGAGACGCTGTCCGGCGGTCAGCGGCAGGCGGTCGCGGTCGCGCGGGCGGCGATGTTCGGCAGCCGGCTGGTGATCATGGACGAGCCGACCGCCGCGCTCGGCGTCAAGGAGTCCCGTCAGGTCCTCGACCTGATTCGCCGGATCCGCGACCGCGGCCTGCCGGTGGTGCTGATCAGCCACGACATGCCGCAGGTGTTCGAGATCGCCGACCGCATCCACGTGCACCGGCTCGGCCGCCGTGCCGCGGTGGTCAGCCCGGAGAACGCGTCGATGAGCCAGGTGGTCTCGCTGATGACCGGCGCGCTGCGACCCGGCGACGCGGACGCGCCTCGTGATTTGGTGGACCAATGACGCCCGACGATTTCCCGTATCCGGACACGAACTACCAGGAGGACAACCGCGGGCAGTTCCACTTCAGCACCCGCGGCGGCTGGATGAACGACGTGAACGCGCCGCTGTACTACCGCGGCGTGTATCACCTCTACTACCAGCACAATCCGTTCAGCCTGGTCTGGGACACGATGCACTGGGGCCACGCGACCAGCACCGATCTCGTGCACTGGACACAACGGCCGATCGCGCTCGACCCGCACGTCCATCCCGGCGACCTGTGGTCCGGCGGCGGCGTGGTCGACACCGGGAACGCGAGCGGTCTGAAGAACGGTGACGACGACCCGATCATCGTCTACTCCGGTACGAACGGCGTCACGGTCTTCTACAGCCTGGACGGCGGCGCCACGTTCACGGCGTACGCCGACGGGAAGAAGGTCGTGACGCCCGGTGGCACGAGCCGCGACCCGAAGGTGTTCTGGGATCCGGTGTCGAAGCAGTGGGGCATGGTCGTGTGGTCGGACGAGGGCGGTAACGGCGTCGACTTCTCCACGTCCGCCAACCTGCTCGACTGGACGTTCGCTTCGCGCTACCGGGCGGACTGGTTGTTCGAGTGCCCGAACCTGATCCGGATGCCGATCGACGGCGGGTACCGCTGGCTCCTGCACGGCGGGAGCGGCGAGTACCAGGTCGGCGACTGGGACGGTACGGCGTTCCGCACCGACTGGACCGAACCGCAGAAGATCAACCAGACCGCCACGCACGCCGGGAGCGGGTACTACGCGGCGCTCAACTTCGAGAACCTGCCGAACGACCGGGTCGTGTCGATGGCCTGGCAGGGCGAGAACAAGGGATCGATCTGGACCGGCAACGCGTCCTTCCCGGTGGACCTCGCCCTGCATCACACCGACGACGGCCTCCGGGTGTTCAGCACCCCGATCCCGGAGCTTGCGTCGCTCCGCGAAAGCACGCAGTCCCGGGCGAACCTGACGGTCGAGGACGGCGTTCAGCAGATCCCGGCCGGCAGCACCTACGAGCTGGAGGCAACGATCGACGTCAGCCAAGCTACGCGTTTCACGCTGAAGGTCGGGCGCGCGGTGACGTACCAGGATCAGCGGCTCGACGGCGCCGAACTCCTACCGGTCAACGGGAAGATCAAGCTCCACCTGCTGGTCGACCGCGATCAACTGGACGTGTTCGGGAACGAGGGTGCGGTCTACCAGAGCTACAACGTCCGTCCGGCCGAGCTCGAGCTGGTGGCCGAGGGGCGGGCGGTCGTCGAGCAGTTGACGATCCACCAGCTCAGGTCTATCTGGCGATAGCCGCCGTACGGGCCTTGGTCACGGTGATCAGGTCGACGGGGGACAGGCCGATGTCGAGACCGCGCCGGCCGCCCGATACGTAGACAGTCGGGTGGTCGGCGGCGGTGCTGTCGACGACCGTGGGGAGGGCGCGCTTCTGGCCGATCGGGCTGATGCCGCCGACGACGTACCCGGTGGTGCGCTCGGCGGCGGCCGGGTCGGCCATCACCGCCTTCTTGCCGCCGGCCGCGGCCGCGATCGCCTTCAGGTCGAGCTGCTTGTCGACCGGTACGACGCCGACCGTGAGCTTCCCGTCGACCTCGACGAGCAGGGTCTTGAACACCTGCTCCGGCGCCAGCCCGAGTGCTTCGGCGGCCTCGAGCCCGAACGACTTGGCCGCCGGGTCGTGCTCGTAGGCGTGCGTCGTGAACTCGACCTTCGCCCTCGTCAGCGCAACGGTCGCGGGTGTTCCCTGACTCTGTCTCTTCGCCACAGGGTGAGCTTAGTGAGAGCTCGTGATCCGGACACAACAGTGGCCGGGAGTGGGGGCGAGTACGGCCTGGAGCGGGGCGTCGAGGCTGGTCAGGAGGCCGGCGACCAGGTGCAGGTTCATGCCGCAGACCAGTTGCGCATGGTCCTTCGCGAGTCGTCGGAACGGGCAGTTCGCCAGGGCGATCCCGTCGTACTCCGGGCGCGGCTCGAAACCGTGCGCCTCGAGCACCTGCACCAGCACATCCCCGTCAGCGCGGTCGCGGGCGGCGCGGCCGAGCGCTTCGCCGTACTCGTGGGCTCGGCGGTTGACTGCCTCGCGGGGCGTGAGGCCGGTGGTTTCGGCGTCCTGGATGGCAGCGGCGAGGAGGTGGCCGGCGATCGCGTACTGGCGTTCGGGGAGGGTGATCTCGATCTCGCGGTCGGAGCGGTGGTACAGCTTCGCGGGGCGTCCCGCGCCCGGGCCGGTGCGACCGGTACGCCGCTCGTAGCAGGTGTCGAGCAGCCCCTCTTCGGTGAGCTTGTCGAGATGGAACGCGGCCGTCGTCCGCGGGATCCCGAGCGCGCCGGCGGCGTCGTCCCGGCTCACGGGCTCGGGCCGGCCGACGACGTACTCGTAGAGCCGGCGACGGGTCGGCTCCTCCAGTACGGCGACCGCCTGAACAGCGGCATCCCAGGACAGGTCCACGGAATGATTCTATCGACAACATCAGTTGGTCAAACAGTATGATGTCAGTTCGTTGATCTCTCAGGGAGTGTGCAGATGGCGATCTCGGCCGACCTCGAGTCCGTCCCCCTCCATATCGTCGCGCGCCGGGCGGAGATCGACCTGCCCGCCGCGCAGCGGGCAGTCGCGGACCTGCTGACCGCGCTCGGGCGGGACCCGCACAGCGCGCACCTGGCGGACACCCCGCGCCGGGTCGCGAACGCGTACGCGGAGATGCTGACGCCGCGGGAGTTCGAGCTGACCACGTTCCCGAACGACGAGGGGTACGACGAACTCGTCCTGGCCAAGGACATCCCGGTGCAGTCGCTCTGCGAGCATCATCTGCTGCCGTTCCAGGGCGTCGCCCACGTCGGGTACCTGCCCGGCGACCGGATCCTCGGGCTGTCGAAGCTGGCCCGGGTGGTGGAGCTGTTCGCGCGCGACTTCCAGGTGCAGGAGCGGCTGACCAAGCAGGTCGCCGACTGGCTGCAGGACCACCTCGCACCGAAGGGCGTCGGTGTCGTGATCGAGGCCGAGCATCAGTGCATGTCGTTGCGCGGTGTCCGTGCCGCGGGTTCGCGCACCGTCACGTCCTCGCTGCACGGGATCCTGCGCGAAAGCCCCAGTTCGCGGCAGGAGTTCTTCGCACTGACCGGCCTCACCCCGTAAGGGCAGCCAGACGAAGTTCTGGTCAGGCCGACGCGGCGGCCGACGGGTGGTGGTGGGTGCGGCGGCCGGTGGCCAGGATGTGCGTGAGCTCGCCGGGCAGCAGGTCGGTGCCCGGCACCGGCTCCATCTCGGAGACGTCCAGCCACCGTACGACGGTGGCGCCGCAGTGGCCGTGGACGGCGAGGATGGAATCCAGGTCCGGCCAGACGGCCGTCGAGGGGTTCGCGCCGTGCCAGCGCAGGGCGACCGAGCCGTCGGTGAACACACAGCCTTCGGCGACGACGCCGGTCCCGGAAACCCCACTGATGTCGGTGTAACGCACGAGTTCGAACGTCTGGGGTTTCACCGGCGACACCCCGTGTGGCGTGAAAGAGCTGCCATGATCCTTTCCCCGTAGCGGCTGGTGGTGACAGAGTTGGGCTCTCGCCACAAACCGGGGACATGTACCGACTGTCAGCGGGGAAGGACGGTCTGTAGCGACTCATCTTCTCAAGACAAGCTAGAACCATTCCCCCGAACACGCCAGACCTGAATCCGCGTGTCTCAATCCTCGACCCGTGATCGAATACCACGGTGTTCCTGACGATTGGCACCGATCTGGCCGGAGTGGACGCGCCCGCGAGTGATTTCGGGTTCCTGTTGCACAAGAACCCGGCCCGTCCGCAGGCGATCGAGGTCACCGGGGGATCGGCCCATGTGTTCTACCCGGAGGCGACCGGCGAGCGCTGTACGGCGGCGGTGCTGCTCGAGATCGACCCGATCGGCCTGGTGAAGGCCGGCCGTGGCAAGGCGGCCGAGGGCTTCACGCTCGGGCAGTACGTCAATGACCGCCCGTACGCCGCCTCCAGTCTGCTCGCCGTCGCGCTCGGAAGACTCTTCCGTACGGCGATGAACGGCCGCTGCGACGCCCGCCCGGACCTCGCCGCCCGCCCGATCCCGCTCGAGGTACACGTCCCGGCGCTGCCGTGCAACGGCGGTGCCGACCTCGCGGAGCGGTTGTTCGCCCCGCTCGGCTGGACCGTCGACGCCCGCCCGGTGCCGCTCGACCCGGAGGTCCCGGCCTGGGGTGATTCGCGGTACGTCGACCTGCGGCTGACCGGCGTGCTGCGGCTGGCCGACGCACTCAAGCACTTGTACGTGATGCTCCCGGTCCTCGACGACGCCAAGCACTACTGGGTCGGCTCGGACGAGGTGGACAAACTCGTCCGCGCCGGCGAGAACTGGCTGGCCGCTCACCCCGAGAAGGACCTGATCTCGCACCGCTACCTCGCGCACCGGCGCTACCTCACCGATGCCGCCCTCGAACGGCTGGCCGAGGTGGACGGGGTCGAACTGCCCGAGGAGGACGCGGAGGACGAGGGGCCGGTGTCGCTGGCCGTCGAGCGGCGTACGACGGTGGTCGACGTACTGCGGGAGCTCGGTGCGCGGCGGATCGCGGACGTCGGATGTGGCGAGGGCGCGCTGGTCGGCGAGCTGCTCAAAGACCCCATGATCGGTGAGCTGATCGGGACCGATGTGTCGGTGCGGGCGCTGATCGCGGCCAAGCGGCGGCTGCACTACGACGACCTGCCGGATCGCCAGCGGGACCGGCTGACGCTCCTGCAGTCGTCGGTCACGTACGCCGACGAGCGGCTCGCCGGGCTCGACGCCGTCGTACTGATGGAGGTCGTCGAGCACGTCGATCCGCCGCGGCTGCCTGCGCTGGCGGACTCCGTCTTCCGCGCGGCACGGCCCGCCGCGGTCGTCGTCACCACTCCGAACAGCGAGTACAACGTGCGCTTCCCGTCGCTCCCGGCCGGCAACTTCCGGCACCCGGATCACCGCTTCGAGTGGACCCGCGCGGAGTTCCGGACCTGGTCGCAGCAGGTCGCGGACCGCTGCGGGTACAGCGTGCAGTTCCGGCCGGTCGGCGCCGAGGACCCTGAGGTAGGACCGCCGACCCAGTTGGCGCTGTTCCGCCGGGAGGAGGCCCGATGAAGATCGACGTACCAGCGCTGTGCCTGGTCGTGCTGGTCGGCGCGAGCGGCTCCGGCAAGTCGACGTTCGCGCGCAAGCACTTCCTCGGTACCGAGGTGATCTCGAGCGACTTCTGCCGCGGGCTCGTGTCGGACGACGAGAACGATCAGAGCGCTTCGAAGGACGCCTTCGAGGTGCTCAACTTCATCGCCGGGAAGCGGCTCGCCGCCGGGCGGCTGACGGTGGTCGACGCCACCAACGTCCAGCCGGACGCCCGCAAGGAGCTCGTGAACCTGGCCCGCGAGTACGACGTACTTCCGGTCGCGATCGTGCTCGACCCGCCGGAGCGGGTGTGTGTCGAGCGGAACGAGCAGCGGGCCGACCGGCAGTTCGGGGCGAAGGTGGTCACCCGGCAGCGCTCGCAGCTGAAGCGTGGTCTGCGCAGCCTGAAGCGGGAAGGTTTCCGGACGGTACATGTCCTGGACAGCGTCGAGCAGATCGATGCCGTCAGCATCGAACGGACGCGGCTGTACAACGACCTGACCGACCGGAACGGCCCGTTCGACATCATCGGCGACGTGCACGGGTGCCGTCCCGAGCTGGAGCGGCTGCTCACTGATCTCGGGTACACGCTGACCCGCGACGACGCCGGTCGACCCATCAACGCCGTCCACCCGGAGCGGCGGGCGATCTTCGTCGGCGACCTCGTCGACCGCGGCCCCGATTCGCCCGGCGTACTCCGGCTCGTGATGGGAATGGTTGCGGGCGGCAACGCCTACTGCGTGCCCGGAAACCACGAGGACAAGCTGCTGCGCGCGCTGCGGGGCAAGAACGTGAAGGTCAGCCACGGCCTCGAGACCACGCTGGAGCAGCTGGCCGCTGAGTCTGCCGAGTTCCGTGATCAGGTCGCGGCGTTCATCGACGGGCTGATCTCGCACTACGTGTTCGACGACGGCAGACTCGTCGTGTCGCACGCCGGCCTCGTCGAGCGGATGCACGGCCGTACGTCGGGACGCGTCCGCTCGTTCTGCCTGTACGGCGAGACGACGGGGGAGACCGACGAGTTCGGGCTGCCGGTGCGCTACCCGTGGGCGAACGACTACCGGGGTCGCGCGATGGTCGTCTACGGTCACACACCGACGCCGGCGCCGGAGTGGATCAACAACACGATCTGCCTGGACACCGGCTGTGTGTTCGGCGGATCGCTGACCGCGCTGCGCTACCCGGAGCGGGAGCTGGTGGCGGTGCAGGCGGCCGAGGAGTACTACGCGCCGGCGAAACCGTTGCATGTGGCAACAGCGCCGGCGCGCGAGCCCGACGTGCTCGAACTGACCGACGTGACCGGTCGCCGGGTGATCGAGACCGCTTCCCACGGACGGCTCAGCATCCGGGCAGAGCAGGCCGGCGCTGCGCTGGAGGTGATGAGCCGGTTCGCGATCGACCCGCGGTTCCTGCTCTACCTGCCGCCGACCATGAGCCCGATCGCGACGTCGCCGGAGCCGGGGTTGCTGGAGCACCCGCGGCAGGCGTTCGAGACGTACCGGGGCCAGGGTGTCACCGAGCTCGTGTGCGAGGAGAAGCACATGGGTTCGCGGGCGGTCGTGCTGCTGACGCGGGACGACGACGTGGCCGAGAAGCGGTTCGGTCTGGCCGGGCGCGGCGCGATCCACACGCGCACCGGCCGGTCGTTCTTCGACGCCGAGCTGACCGACGAACTGCTGCTCCGCCTCCGCGCGGTCGCCGCTGCCGCCGGTGTCTTCGACGAGCTCGACACGTCCTGGCTGCTGCTCGACGCCGAGCTGCTGCCGTGGAGCGCGAAGGCCGAGGACCTGCTGCGGAACCAGTACGCCGCTGTCGGCGCGGCCGCCCGTACGTCGTTGCCAGCAGCAACCGCCGCGCTTCGAGCAGCTGCTGCTTCCGGGCTGGACATGGGCGATCTGCTGTCGTCGGCCGAGCGGCGTACGGCGAACGCGGAGCGGTTCACGGCGGCGTACCGACGGTACTGCTGGCCGACCGACGGGCTCGACGGGGTACGCGTCGCGCCGTTCCAGGTGCTGGCGTCCGAAGGGGCGACGTACCAGGAACGACCGCATGCTTGGCATCTCGGCATCGCGGACCGGATGGTTGCCGCGGGCCCGGAGTTGATCACGCCGACGCGGCGGCTGTTCGTGGACGCGGACAGCTGGGACGCCGGTATCGCGTGGTGGGAGGAGCTGACCGGGGCCGGGGGAGAGGGCATGGTGGTGAAGCCCGCGGCGAATCTGACCCGCACGGCGAAGGGTCTCGCCCAGCCGGGGCTGAAGGTGCGCGGGCAGGAGTATCTGCGGCTCATCTACGGACCCGACTACACCGAGCCGGCCAACTTCACCCGCCTCCGGGATCGCAACCTGGGCCACAAACGCTCCCTCGCCCTTCGCGAGTACGCCCTCGGCCTGGAGTCCCTCGACCGCGCTGCCCGCGGCGAACCGTTGTGGCGCATCCACGAATGCGTCTTCGCCGTACTCGCCTTCGAGTCCGAACCGATCGACCCGCGCCTCTAACCCCACGCGCAGGCGGACTGGGCTCCGGACCTGTTCCCAGCCACCAGCACCTGTCCTCACGCCCCGGCAACCGGCGGACTGTGGCTACCCGTGGGCGCGGTCAGCCGGTTGCCGGGGGAGAGACACCTTCTGGGTGCTGCGGACAGGGAATACCAGGTGCGAGCCCACCACGACCTGTCTCACGACCCCGGAGTCCACCGCACGCGTTCGCGTCGGCGCACGGCGACGAGGGTAAGGACGCCGATGGTGAGCATGGTCGCGGGGAGCGCCATGAGTGGGATGAGCGGGTCGTTGTTGATCAGGAGTGCGTTGCCGACGGCGGTCGGAGCGAGGCCGATCACGACGGGTACTGCTGCCTGCCGATCGCCGCGATGCACGACGTACAGGATCAGTGGCGTGAACAGCCAGGCGACGAGCAGAAGCAAGAAGGCGACTTCCGCAGCGTCGAAGCTGAGGCCGGCGCCGTTGTCCAGTAGCCAGCCGAAACTGCCGACGGCGAGCGTGACGATGGCGACCGCCGCCGGTGACCACCGCAGAGCGGTGCGCAGATCGAGCGACCGGCGCGCTGCGGCGATGGCGAGATAACAGGCGATCACCACGAGCTCGGCGAGCGCGGCCGCGAGAACGAGGTCCAGCGGCTCGGCGGTCCGTCGCACCACGTCGGTCGACGGCGGGCAAGCATGGTCCTGGCACGGGATGTGATCAGGCGGAACGACCAGGTAGGCGACCAAGAGCAGGGGAATGCTGAGGAAACTCACCGCGGCGGTGACCCGGAACAGGCTGCCGGCGGGCCTGGTCGGCGAGCGGCGGAGGTCGAGGCGCGGGGCGGTCACGACACCACGACGGCGTGCTGACGTCGACGCAGGAGCAGGACGGTGGTCAGCGCGATGATGAGCATCGCGGTCGGCAGTGCGGCGATCGGGCTGTCCTCGAGCGCGAAGAGGCCGGCGACGGCGGTGGGTGCGAGGCCGATCGACACCGGTAGGACCGCACGCCGGTCACCACGGTCGACGACGTACAGAACCAGTGGCGTGAGCAGCCAGAGCGCGAGCAGGAGCAGGTAGCCGAAGCCGGTGGAGCCGAGGTCGCCCAGATCGACCTGACTCTCGTTTAGCAGCCAGCTGAAGCCGCCGGTCGCCAGCGCAACGGCGGCGACCGCGGCCGGCGACCAGCGCAGGCCGGTGCGGAGGTCGAGCGTCCGCCGTGCGGCGGCGCGTGCGAGGTAGGCAGCGATCACGACGAGTTCGACGGCCGCCGTGATGACGAGGACGGCCGCGCTGCTGACCGACATGCCCATCGAGTCCACAGACGGGGGACAGGGTTGCACGACGCAGTTGACCTCGACGGAATTCGGCAGCACCACACGGAGCCCCCAGAACAGGGGAAGAGTCAGCACGCTCGCCGCGGCGGTGACGCGGAACAGGTTGCCGACGGGCCTGACAGGCCGACGGTCGAGGTCGAGGCGCGGGTCGGTCACAGGAACCACGATGACGTGCCAAGGGTCCACCCAGCGGCTCACTCGCGTCGGCGCACGACCACAACGGCGACCACCGCGACGACGAGCATGACGGCCGGCAGGGCGCCGATCGGGGCCTCCGGGACGACGTACGCGTTGACGGCCGCTGTCGGCGCGAGACCGATCACGACCGGGATCACCGCACGCTGATCACCGCGATGAACGCCGTACAAAGCCAGTGGGGTGAACAGCCACAACGCGAACAGCAGGACGAGGCCGGGTCCTACGGAATCCGGGCCGCTCAGGTCGCCCCCGTCGATCAGCCAGCCGAAGCCGCCGACGGCCAGAGCGACGATGCCGATCGCGATCGGCGACCAGCGGAGCCCGGCGCGCGGGTCGAGAGTCCGGCGGGCGGCGGCCCAGGCCAGGTAGCAGGCGATTACCACGAGTTCGACGCAAGCCGTCGCCAGGAGGGGCCCCAGTTCGTTGAGGAATCCGCCGGCTGTGTCGAGGCTCAGGGGACAGGGCGCATTACCGTCTCCGGTGCACGATTCGAGCTCGGCCAAGGGGAACAGCAGGTAGGCCTCCCAGACCAGGGCGAAAGACAGGAAACTCACCGCGGCGGTGACGCGGAAGAGGTTGCCGGCGGGTTTGGTCGGCGGGCGGCGGAGGTCGAGGCGTGGGGCGGTCACGGAAACACGATGCCGTCGCGGAGGGCCACCAGGTCGTGACGGGGTGGATCGTTTCCGGCGTGTAAACGTCTTTCGTCGGGGGTTGGCAAGGTGTGACATTGCACTTAAGGTCTGTGCAATGTCACACGGTACAGACGTCAGCGTCGAGCTGACCGGAGGGTTGCTGCACGACTGGCAGCAGCGGAACCGGCGAGCGACGATCCCGCACGCGATCGCCGAGCTGCGCAAGGCCGGGAACCTGGAGAACCTCCGGCGGCTGGCCGACCCGTCGGTCGGGCCGTACCGCGGGCGGTACCCGTTCCTGGACACCGACCTCTACAAGACGCTCGAGGGCCTCGCCTACGAGGTGGATCGCGAGGACGGGGCGCCGGCCGGCGCGCGGGAGTTCTTCGACGAGGTCGTCGAGCTCCTCGAGCAGGCGCAGGCCGACGACGGCTACCTGAACTCGTACTTCCAGGACCCGGACCAGCCGAAGCAGCCCTGGTCGGACCTCGGCTGGGGTCACGAGCTCTACAACCTCGGCCACCTGATCCAGGCCGCCGTCGCGGCGCAGCGTCGATTGTCGGACGGCCGATTGTTGACAATCGCCCGGCGGTTCGCGGACCTCGTCGTCCGGACGTACGGCGTCGACGGTACGGAGATTGTCGACGGTCATCCCGAGGTCGAGATGGCGCTGGTCGAGCTTTATCGTGAAACTGGCGACGAGGACTACCTCACACAGGCCCGCCTGTTCGTCGACCGGCGTGGTCAGGGGAAGCTCGAGCACACGATCTTCCCGGGGGAGTACTTCCAGGACCACGTGCCGTTCCGCGAGCTGCCGTCCGTCACCGGGCACGCGGTGCGGATGGCGTACCTCGCGGCGGGCGCGGCCGACGTACACCTGGAGACCGGGGACCCGACGCTGCTGGCTGCGCTCGAGCGGCTGTGGGACGACATGGTCGCGACGAAGCTGTACCTCACCGGCGGGCTCGGCAGCCGGCACTCCGACGAGGCGATCGGCGACCGGTACGAGCTGCCGTCCGAGCGGGCGTACGCCGAGACGTGCGCGGCGATCGCGACGATGCAGTGGGCGTGGCGGATGTTCCGCGCCACGGGCAAGGCGTCGTACCTCGACGTGTACGAGACGGTGCTCTACAACGCTTATGCCGTTGGGCTTTCGGCCGAGGGTACGGCGTTCTTCTACGACAACCCGCTGCAGCGGCGGCCGGATCATGAGCAGCGCTCCGGGGCGGAGGACGGTGGCGAGCTGTTGCGGCGCGCGTGGTTCGGCTGCCCGTGCTGCCCGCCGAACATCATCCGCTGGATGTCCGAACTCCAGGACCACATAGCAGTTGCCCGCGACAACGTTCTGTACGTCGGCATCTACGCCGGCGCCCGGATCACCGCGGACGGTCTCACCGTCAACGTCTCCACCAACTACCCGTGGGACGGCGAGATCACGCTGACCGTCGAGGACGCGCCGGCCGAGGAGCGAGCAATCGCCCTGCGCATCCCGCGCTGGGCTTCGGAGGCGCAGCTCGACGGACAGCCCGTAGACGTCGGCTGGGCAGTAACCACCAGAAACTTCAAGCCTGGCGACGTGCTGCGGCTGACGTTGCCGATGGGACCTCGGGCGCATGGGTCGCATCCGTATCTCGATGCGACCCGGGGTGCGATCGCCGTGGCGCGAGGCCCGCTGGTCTATTGCGTCGAGCAACAAGACGTCGAGGCCCCGGTGGACGACCTGTTGCTGACACCGGCCGCTGTGCACCGAGCGGTCCCGCGGGAGCGGGACGGCCACCTCGTCCTCGAGCTGACGGCCGGTGTCGCGCCGGCTCCGGCGCCCGAGCTTTACCCCGTACTCACCGACCAACCCCAGGAATCCGCCTCTCATGAAGTGCCGGTGACATTCACGCCGTACTTCCTCTGGGGAAACCGTCAGGCCCTGGCCATGCGTGTGTGGCTGCGAACCGAAAGAGACGACTGATGAAGAGAACTTCCATGCTGGTGGGGCTCGTGGCATCGGCGGCGCTCGCGCTGACCGCGTGCGGCGGCAACGCCTCCGGCGGTGCGAGCGGTGAGTCCGCCGGCCCCGGTGCCAAGGCCGCGCAGGGCGGCACGCTGCAGGTGCTCGCGAACGCCGCGTTCTCGCACCTCGACCCGGCCCGCGGTTTCGACGGCGGTGTCAACAACTTCTACCGGCTGATCTACCGCACGCTCACCACCCAGGGCGCCGCACCGGGAGCCGACGGCACCAAGATCGTGCCGGATCTCGCCACCGACACGGGCAAGCCGTCCGACGGCGGCAAGACCTGGACGTTCACGCTGAAGGACGGCCTGTTCTTCGAGACCGGTGCGCCGATCACGAGCGCCGACGTGAAGTGGGGTGTCTCGCGGGCGTGGGATCCGGAGATCGGCATCGGTTCGCCGTACGCGAAGCAGCTGATCGACGCGCCCGCGTCGTACCAGGGCCCGTACAAGTCCGGTGAATTGCCGACAATCCTCACACCGGACGCGAAGACGATCGTGTTCCACCTGAAGAAGCCGTACGCCGACTTCGGCAGCGTGGTCGCGCAGAACACGTTCACGCCGGTGCCGAAGGGGCAGGGCGCGGGCAACGCGCTGGACAGCAAGCCGATCGCGTCGGGACCGTACAAGGTCTCCGAGTACAAGCCGGGCGCGGCGCTCAAGCTGGTCCGCAACGACAAGTGGGACAAGAAGACCGACGACGTACGGCAGGCGAACCCGGACGCGTTCCAGTGGACGTTCGGCCTCGACCCGGCGACGATCGACGAGCGGATGATCGCCGGCCAGGGCACCGACGCCGACGCGATCGCCGGCACCATCCAGGCCGCCACGGTGGCCCGGGTCCAGACCGCGCAGCTCAAGCAGCGCACGATGAGCGGTCTCGGCGGCTGTACGACGTACATGGGGCTGAACTCCACGAAGAAGCCGCTGGACAACGTGAAGGTGCGGCAGGCGATCAACCTCGCGGTCAACAAGCAGACGGTCCGCGACGCGGTCGGCGGATCGACCCTCGCCGACATCGCCACCAGCATCCAGCCGCCGACCATCGCCGGCCGGGTGGACTACGACCCGTACCCGAGCCCGGACCACAAGGGTGACGTCGACGGCGCCCGCAAACTGCTCACCGAGGCCGGTTTCGCGGACGGCTTCACGATGACGCTCGACACCCGCGCGCAACCGAAGATGCAGGCGATGGCGGTCGCCATCCAGCAGGCGCTCGAGCCACTGAAGATCACCGTGAAGATCAACACCATCGACACCGCGACGTACTACGAGGTGATCGGTACGACGTCACAGCAGCACGACGCGGCGATCACCGGCTGGTGCCCGGACTGGCCGTCCGGTGCGACGTTCCTGCCGCCGCTGTTCGACGGCCGCAACATCACCCCGAAGGGGAACAGCAACCTGGCGCAGCTGAACGACCCGGGCGTGAACGCGAAGATCGACGAGATCGCCAAGCTGACCGACGTCCAGGCCGCGAACAAGGCGTACGGCGAACTGGACAAGCAGATCATGGCGCTGGCGCCGGTCGTCCCGCTGCTCTACGAGAAGGTCCTGATGATTGTCGGCAGCAACATCGGTGGCGCCTACCTGCACGACGGTTTCTCCGGCGGCATCGACCTGGTGTCCGTGGGTCTGAAGGACGCCGGGAAGTGACAGCAACCCCGGCACTCGTCGAGGTCGAGGAGGCGGCGCCGTCATCGGCGCCGCCCACCTCGGGCAAGCGAGTTCTCACCAGGATCACGCGGGACAAGGGTGCGCTGGCCTGCCTGGTGTTCCTGGCGATCGTGGTCCTGATGGCGGTCGCCGCGCCGCTGATCACCAAGATCAGCGGCTGGGGGCCGTACCAGTTCGACTCGGCGGCGATCAACTCGGACCTCGGCGGCGTCCCGCACGGCGCACTCGGCGGGATCAGCGGCTCGCACTGGTTCGGCGTCGAGCCGCAGAACGGCCGCGACCTGTTCGCCCGGATCGTGTACGGCGCCCGCGTCTCGATCACCATCTCCTTGTCTGCAACCTTGCTGACCGGGATCCTCGGCGTCGTGCTCGGCATGCTGGCCGGGTTCTACCGCGGCTGGGTCGACCAGGTCATCTCCCGGCTGATGGACTTCCTGATGGCGTTCCCGGCGCTGATCTTCATGATCGCGATCCTGTCGTCGCTGCCGTCCGGGAACCGCCCGGTGCTGCTGGTCGTGGTGATCAGCGCGTTCGGCTGGCCGTACCTCGCGCGGGTGATCCGCGGTCAGACGATGACGCTGGCGAACCGTGAGTTCGTCGAGGCGGCGCGGGCGTCCGGGGCGAAGGACTCCCAGGTGGTGTTCCGGGAGATCCTGCCGAACCTGCGCGGCTCGATCGTCGTGATGACGACGCTCGCCATCCCCGGCTACATCGGCACCGAGGCGGGTCTGTCCTTCCTCGGTGTCGGTGTCTCGCCGCCGACCGCGTCCTGGGGGCAGATGATCTCGAGCTCGGTGAGCTGGTACTCGGTGGATCCGATGTTCTTCGCGATCCCCGGCCTGTTCCTGTTCCTCACCGTGCTCTCGCTCACCGTCCTGGGCGACAAGATCCGCACCCTTATCGACCAGGGAGAAGCCGCATGACGCGCTATGTCCTGGGCCGGCTCGGGGGCGTCGTACTGATCCTGCTGGCCGTGTGCCTGTTCACGTACCTGATCTTCTTCAAGCTCTCGCCGGATCCCGCGGTGATGATCTGCGGCAAGACGTGTACGCCGGAGCGCATCGACTCGATCCGTACCGTGCTCGGGCTCAACCAGCCGTTGCTCACGCAGTTCTGGGAGTTCCTGAGCGGGATCTTCGCGGGCCGCGACTACGGCTCGGTGCACTGCTCGGCGCCGTGTCTCGGGTACAGCTTCCAGACCAACGAGTCGGTGTGGAGCATGATCACCGCGCGGCTTCCGGTCAGCATCACGGTCGCGGTCGGTGCCGCCGTACTGTGGCTGCTCGTCGGGGTGATCGGTGGTCTGGTCAGCGCGGTCAAGCAGGGCACGTGGTGGGACCGGTCCGCGATGGGCCTCGCGCTCGGCGGTGTGAGCGTGCCGAACTACGTGCTCGCGCTGGTGCTGCAGTACGTGCTGGTCGTGAAGCTCCAGGTGCTGCCGTTCCCGTCGGCTGTGTCGTTTGTTGACAATCCGGCAGTCTGGTTCGAGTCGTACCTGATGCCGTGGGTCGTGCTCGCCGTCGGCTACGCCTGTCTGTACGCACGGTTGACCCGGAGCAATGTCATCGACACGTTGGCCGAGAACTACTACCGGACCGCGCGGGCCAAGGGACTGAGCGGCGCGCTGATCATGCGCCGGCACGCGTTACGTCCCGCGCTGACACCGATCACCACGATCTTCGGGATGGATTTCGCCGGCCTGCTCGGCGGTGCACTGATCACCGAGACCGTGTTCGGGCTGAACGGGATCGGGAAGATGGCCGCCGACTCGATCGCCAAGAACGACCAGCCGGTGATCATGGCGGTCACGCTGCTCGCCGCCTTCTTCGTTGTCATCGGCAACGTCGTGGTGGACCTGCTGTACACGGCCCTCGATCCACGGGTCCGGGTGGTGTCGGCATGAGCGACGAATTGTTCGTTGTCGACAATCTGACGGTCACCTTGCCGACCAGCCGGGGACCGGTCGACGTGGTGAAGAACGTGTCGTTCACGGTCGGCCGGGACGAGACGGTCGGGATCGTCGGCGAGTCCGGATCGGGCAAGTCGATGACCGCCCTCGCCGTCCTCGGGCTGCTGCCGCGCGGCGCCCGGACGTCGGGCAGTGTCCGGCTGGACGGCGCCGAGCTGCTCGGGCGCTCGGACCGCGACCTCAGATCCGTGCGGGGTAACGCGATCTCGATGGTGTTCCAGGACCCGCTGTCGTCGCTGAATCCCTACTACACGGTGGGTCTGCAGATCGCCGAGATGTACCGCACCCACCGCGGTGGATCGCGGAGCGCGGCGCGGAAGGTCGCGATCGAGGCGCTGGAGCGGGTGCACATCCCGGACGCGGCGCGCCGGGTCGACCACTACCCGCACCAGTTCTCCGGCGGGATGCGGCAACGGGTGATGATCGCGATGGCGCTGTGCTGTTCGCCGTCGCTGCTGATCGCGGACGAGCCGACGACCGCGCTGGACGTCACCGTGCAGGCGCAGATCCTGGAGCTGCTCGCCGAGCTGCAGTCGACGACCGGGACCGGAATGATGTTCATCACCCACGACCTCGCGGTGATCAGCTCGATCGCCCAGCGGGTGCTGGTGATGCAGTCGGGTGATCCGGTCGAGTACGGGACCGCGGAGCAGGTGTTCTCGGACCCGCGGCACGAGTACACGCGGATGCTCCTGGACGCCGTATCGCGAATCGATGACGAGGTGCTGTCGTGACGTTGTTGAAGGTGCAGGGCGTGACGAAGGAGTTCGTCACCCGCGGCGATGGCGCGATGGCCAGGAAGTCGACGTTCACCGCGGTCGACGACGTGAGCTTCGAGGTCGAACTGGGCGAGACGCTCGCGATCGTCGGTGAGTCGGGCAGTGGGAAGTCCACCACGGCACGGATCGCCGCGCGGCTGCTGGAGCCGACCAAGGGCAGCGTGGTGTTCGACGGGCAGGACGTGACGCGGGCCAGCGGCAAGGAGCTGGCCACGTTCCGGAACAACGTGCAGGTGGTGTTCCAGGACCCGTTCTCGTCGCTCAACCCGCGATACACGGTCGAGCGGATCATCACCGCGCCGCTCACGTACCAGGGGATCGCGCCCGCCAACGGCCGGCGCGCGTTCACGCAGGAGCTGATGGAGCGGGTCGGGCTGAACCCGGACCACTGCCGGCGCTACCCGGCGCAGTTCTCCGGCGGGCAGGCGCAGCGAATCGGGATCGCCCGGGCGCTCGCGGTCAACCCGAAGCTGGTGATCTGCGACGAGGCGGTGTCGGCGTTGGACGTGTCGATCCAGGCGCAGGTGCTGGAGCTGCTGATGCGGCTGCAGCGGGAGAGCGGGTTCAGCTACGTCTTCATCGCGCACGACCTGGCCGTCGTACGGCAGATCGCGCAGCGCGTCGCGGTGATGAACCGGGGCAGAATCGTCGAGGTGGGGACACGGGACCAGGTCTTCGGGGATCCTCAGGACTCCTATACCAAGACGCTGCTGGCCGCCGTACCGCGGATCAACCCGGAGTGGGACGCCAAACGAAGGCAGGCTCGATGACCAGCTACACGATTCCAGGTATGCACGTCCGCGAGCACGAGATCGCGGTGCCGCTGGACTGGGCGAACCCGGGCGAGTCGATCACCGTGTTCGCGCGGGAGCTGATCGATCCGGTGCGGAAGCACGAGGACCTGCCGTGCCTGCTGTTCCTGCAGGGCGGTCCCGGCGGGAAGGGACCACGGCCGACCGGTGTGTCGGGGTGGATCGAGCACGCGTTGAAGAAGTACCGGGTCGTCCTGATGGACCAGCGCGGCACCGGACGGAGTACGCCGGTCAGCGGCCGGCGGATGGCGTCGATGTCGGCCGCGGAAGGCGCCGACTACCTGGCGTGCTTCCGGGCGGACTCGATCATTTCGGACGCCGAGCAGCTGCGGACCAAGGTCTTCGGCGGCCGCCGCTGGTCGACGCTCGGCCAGAGCTACGGCGGGTTCCTCACGCTCACCTACTTGTCCAAGGCACCGGACGCCTTGACCGCGTGCTACGTGACCGGCGGGCTCGCGTCGATCGACCCGTCGGCGGCCGAGGTGTACCGGCGGACCTATCCGCGGGTGGCGGCCAAGAACCGGGAGTTCTACCGGCGGTACCCGCACAACGTGGAGCGGGTCGGCCGGATCGCGGACCGGCTGGCCGAGTCCGACGTACGGCTGCCGGACGGCGATCGGCTGACGGTACGGCGGCTGCAGTCGCTCGGGATCGACTTCGGGATGAAGCCCGGGTACGAGCGCATCCACTGGCTGATCGACGAGGCCTTCGACGGCGACGAACTGTCCGACGGGTTCCTCGGTCACGTGCTGGGAGCGTCGTCGTACCTCGACGGACCGCTGTTCGCGGCGCTGCAGGAGAGCATCTACGGATCCGGTGACGGCGCGACCGGCTGGGCGGCCGAGGCGGAGCGGGCGCGGCATCCGGAGTTCGCCGAGGACGCGCGGCCGCTGCTGTTCACCGGCGAGATGATGTACCCGTGGATGTTCGCGGAGATCCGCGGGCTGCGGCCGTTCCAGGGCGCGGTCGAGGCGTTGGCACAGCGGTCGCGGTGGTCCGAGCTGTACGACCTGGAGCGGCTGGCCGCGAACGACGTACCGGTGGCGGCCGCGGTGTACTTCGACGACATGTACGTCGACTCCGGGCTGCAGCTGGACACCGCGCACCGGGTCGGCAACGTGCAGGCATGGGTGACGAACGAGTACGAGCACGACGGGCTGGGCACGCAGCGGGTCTTCGAGCGGCTCACCGAGCTGGTCGCCGCCATCGGGGGTGGCATCCCTGACCAGTGACGACCGGTGCTTCACAATAGGCCACGAAATCTTGCCGGGCCCCAGGAGGTGAACCATGGCTGCCGATTCGATCGGACCGCTGCCGAGCGTACGGCGGCTGGCGCACCGCGAGAACCTGCGCGACAGCGTGGCCAACGCGCTGCGGGCGGCGGTGATCTCCGGCGAGCTGAAGCCGGGGGAGGTGTACTCGGCGCCGACGCTCGGCGCGCGGTTCGGGGTCTCCGCGACGCCGGTCCGCGAGGCGATGCTGGACCTGGTCCGCGAGGGCCTGGTGATCTCGCTGCGGAACAAGGGCTTCCGGGTCACCGACGTGTCCGACGAGGACCTCGACAACCTGGCCGCGCTGCGCCAGCTGATCGAACCGCCGACGATCCGGGACGTGGTCCCGGCGATCCCGGCGAAGGACTACCCGCGGCTGCGGCAGCTCGCCGAGGACATCGTGACGGCGGCGCAGGCCGGCGACCTGATCGCGTACATCGAAGCGGACCGGGTCTTCCACGTCACGCTGCTCGCGTACTCCGGCAACCAGAAGCTGGTCGACGTTGTGTCGGACCTGCGCTCCCAGACGCGCCTGCTCGGCCTCACCCCGCTGGTCGAGAGCGGCCGGCTGGTGCCGTCCGCCACCGAGCACCACGAGCTGCTCGACCTCGTGGAGGCCGGCGACGGCGAAGGAGCCGAGCAGCTCATGCGGCGCCACATCGGCCACGTCCGGGGCCTGTGGGCCCGCTCGCAAACCAACTGACAACCGGCGCGGGGACACCCTTTGGGGTCTGGGCACAGGCTATTTCGTGTCTCCACACACCAGCGCCTGTTCCCGGTCCGAACCGCCGTCCCGGCGGGGCATCGGGCCGGTGACAGGTTGCGGCCACTCGGGTCACTGACGTCTGGGGTGTTGGGACGCTGGCGGTATGGGTGAGCTGCGGTGGGCCGGTGCGGTAGGTGCGGTAGGCGTGGTGGGTGCGGCGTTGGTGCTGGCGGGATGTGGCGGTGGCGGGTCTGGGACCTGGTCGGACGCTGGGTCGGCGCCGGACAGCAGTACGCCGACGTCCGTCGTCACGCCGCCGCCCGCACCCACGCCGACTCCCACGCCGACTCCCAAGCCGACCGTAAAGCCCACGCCGACTGTGAAGCCGAAGCCGGTGGTGCCCGAGGCGGACTGCACCGGGACGCTCAAGGACGGCCGGTTCGACTTCTCGGGCACCAACATCTTCATCTCCGACCAGGGCTTCACCTGCAACGGCGGGCAGATGGTCGGGTACGAGCGGCACAAGACCGCCGTCACCTTCTACGTCGGCAACAAGCACGTCACGCTCGGACCGAAGAAGTCCGCGGCGATCGGCGGCTACCGGATCCGGGTCAGCATCGCGAACAGCAAACAGGCCACGTTCACGGTCGACCGGATCACCTCGACCTAGAACGAGACCTAGAACGAGACCTGGCTAGGAGATCGCCCCCAGCGCCTGCTTCGCGGTGGCGGCAGCGTCGGCGCCGTACGTGCCGGTGAGCCGGTCGAGGAAGCTCGGGTGGTCCAGGCTGTACTCCTGGGTGCCGACCGTCTCCAGCACCGTGGTCGCCAGCGTGCAGCCGAGGTGGGCGGCCGCCTCGTGGTCGAGGCCCCCGGCGCGACCGGTGAGGTAGCCGGCCCGGAAGGCGTCGCCGCCGCCCGTCGGGTCGACCAGGTTCGGCGCGGGTACCGCCGGGACCTTCGCGAGGATGCCCGTGGAGTCCTCGATGACGACGCCGTCGCCGCCGTGCGTCGTGACGCGTACGCCGACCCGCTCGAGGATCTCCTCGTGACTCCAGCCGGTCTTCTGCACCATCAGCCCGGCCTCGTACTCGTTGCTGAACAGGTACGCCGCACCGTCGACGAGCTTGCGGATGTCGTCACCGTCCATCCGCGCCATCTGCTGCGACGGGTCGGCCGCGACCGCGATCCCGTGCTGCTTGGCCAGCTCGGTGTGCTTGAGCATCGCGGCCGGGTCGTCGGCGCCGATCAGCACCAGGTCGACACCGCCCGCGGCCTGATGGATCGCGCCCAGGTCGAGTTCGCGCGCCTCGGCCATCGCGCCGGTGTAGAACGAGGCGATCTGGTTCGCGTCGAGGTCCGTCGTACAGGTGAACCGGGCGGTGTGGACGCCGCTGCAGACGCGGACGTGCGAGATGTCCACGCCGGCCGCCGTCAGCGCCGCGCCGTACTCGGCGAAATCGGCGCCGACCGAGCCGACCAGCAGCGACGGGAACCCGAGCTGGGCCATGCCGTAGCAGATGTTCGCGCCGACGCCGCCGCGGTGCACGACCAGCTCGTCGACCAGGAACGAGAGGGAGACCTTGTGCATCTGCTCCTCGAGGAACTGGTCCTTGAACCGTCCCGGGAACGTCATCAGGATGTCGGTCGCGATCGAGCCGGCGACGGCGATGCGCATACGGGGTGCTCCCTCGAGGTGGGGTGGGTGTCAGGCATGAGAACAACCCATAGAGACTACAGGCGACCGATCTAATACACGGAGGGGTGACTTTTATGGGCCATCAGGTACCGGTGACCGAGGAACTGCACGACTACATGCTCGCCCACGGCATGCCGCTGGACGAGATCGCCACCGAGCTGCGCGCCGAGACCGAGAAGCTCGGCAGCCCCGCGGGGATGCTGACCACCGCCGACCAGGCCGGTCTGCTGACCACGTTGACCCGCCTGATCGGCGCCCGCCGCGCGGTCGAGATCGGCACCTTCACCGGGTTCTCCGCGCTCGCGATCTCCCGCGGGCTGCCGGACGACGGCGAGCTGATCTGCCTGGACGTGAGCGACGAGTGGACCTCTATCGGCCGCCCCTACTGGGAGCGGGCCGGGGTCGCGAGCAAGATCGACCTTCGGATCGGCGACGCGCACGAGTCGGTGGCGAAGCTCGACGGCGAGTTCGACCTGGCCTTCGTCGACGCAGACAAGGACTGGTACATCCGGTACTTCGAGACAGTGCTGCCGCTGATCCGGTCGAACGGGCTGTTGCTGTTCGACAACACGCTGGCCGGCGGCCGGGTGGTGGACGCGGACGGTCCGGCGGACCGCAAGGAGTTCAACGCGCACGTCGCGAAGGACGATCGGGTCGACGTGATCATGCTCGGGATCGGCGACGGGCTGACGCTGGTCCGGAAGAAGTGAGCCGCACCAGATGAGCAAGAAGGCGGCGCCCCGGCTGGCGGTGACGGATCTGCAGCACAAGTACGGCGACCGTCCGGTGATCGAGGGCCTCACGTTCACGTTGCGTGCCGGCCAGGCGATCGCGCTGGTCGGTCCGAACGGTGCCGGCAAGACGACCGTGCTGAAGTGCATCGTCGGCGCGGCCGAACCGGCGGCCGGGAAGATCCTGCTCGACGGTCAGCCGATCGACGAGCGCGCCGAGGCGGTCCGCCGGGACGTCGCCACCCTGCTCGACGACCTGGACTTCTTCCCGGACCTGACCGCGGCCGAACATCTCGACCTGCTCGCCCGCGCGCACGGCAACTCGTCACCCGAGGACCTGGTCGACACGACGCTGCACGACATCGGTCTGCTGCCGGCCGCCGACCAGTTGCCCGGTTCACTGTCGTCGGGCCAGCGCCGCCGGCTCGCGCTGGCCACGGCCCTGGTCCGCCCGCGCAAGCTGATGGTCCTCGACGAACCCGAGGCCCGTCTCGACACCGGCGGCGTGCAGTGGCTGTCCGACCGGCTCGTCGAGGAGAAGAAGGCCGGTACGGCGATCCTCTTCGCCAGCCACGACCCGGCCCTGGTCGAGACGGTCGCGGACTCCGTCGTCACCCTCACTCCGCTGCCATGAGCGCTGCCGACGGGCCGGTGCGGTTCGACCCTTCGGACTTCGGGACGATCCCGTCGTCGCGGGCGCTGCGGTCGTGGATGCGGACGACGCGACGGCAACACGCGGACCGTTCGTTCTGGGAGATCTTCGAGGACGTGTACCTGGTCCTGTTCACCCTGGCGATGGTCGGCGCGACGGGCGGCAACGTCGTACGGCACCTGAACTCGAACGCGGCCGGCTGTACGTCGTCGACGTGCGGGCAACTGACCGCGTGGATCCCGTGGATCGTCCTCCCGTTGCTCCTGGCAACCACGATCCGCGTGCTGCTCGCCGTCGGCCCCGTGTCGGCATCCCGCGCAACCGGCTTCTGGCTCCTCGCAACCCCGGTCAACCGAGCGGCCCTACTACGCCCGGCGTACCGCCTGGTGATTGCCTCGATCGCGGTGATTGCCTCGATCGTCGGTGCGGTCATCTGGGCCTTGCTGGGTGCCCCGTGGTTCGACGTGTTCACGGCGGCACTGTTCATCGGGTCGTTGCTCGTGTTCGCCGGGCTCGTCACGGTGTGGGCGCAACAGACCGCACGGCGGGCGCGGTGGACGCTGCGCGTCGCGGACCTGCTGCTGCTCGCCGCCGTCGTACCAGCGGTGGCGCTCGCCCTCCGCCCGCGACCGAGCCCAGGCATCACCACCGCGAACGTGATCGTCTCGACCTTTACCGGTGACGCGCCTCGCACTCAGCTGGGGCTTCGGGCCCTCAGCGACGCCGACGCGGTGACGTCCGGGCAGTTGAGCTTCCTGATGGTGTGCGCAGTGCTGGTCGCGGTGTGCGTCGTCCTCGCCATCCTGGTCTCGCAGACTCTGGATCGGTTGGGTCGGGTGAGCGTGATTGCCGGGGGTGAACTGCTGGCGGGGCTGGCTGGGGCGGCTAGCAGTCTTGATATCAGCATGCTGGGTGACGTGATCGCCAGTCGGCACTGGCGGTTGAAGGGGCGGGTGCGCTCGCGTCGCGGTCGGGGTGCGGACGGCGCGGCGATCGTGCAGCGCGAGTTCCATCGGATTCTGCGCTGGCCGCGGCGGATCGCGGTCGCGTTCGGGCTGCTCGTCGTCCCGTACGCAGTGCACGGCGCCGGCTTCCACGTCCTGGTACCCATCGCGGCCGCGATCGCCGGCTTCATCGCCGTACGGCCGATGCTCGACGGCCTCCGCACCGCGTGCCGCTCGACCGGCCTGGTGCGCGCGCTCGGCTGGGACCTCCGCGAGTTGCGCGTGGTGATGGCCGTCGTACCCGGCCTGTTCACGATTGTCTGGGCGGCCTGCGCCTATCCCGCGATCGGCAGCGCGACCTCCTGTTTCGCCGTCGCTGCCGGCGTCATTTCCGGGACCGTCCGGCAGGCGTCCGCCCGGCCGCCGTCGTACGCCGGACCGCTGGTCACGTCCCCGATGGGCGCGATCCCGCCCGGCCTGTTCTCCCAGCCTGCCCGCGGCTTCGACCTCCTGGTGTTGTGCCTGGCCCCAGTCTTGTTCAACCTCAACAGTCTCTGGGTCATCCTGATCCCGACCGTCGTCCTGATGCTGATGTTCGCGATCCGCCCCAAAACCGGCTGACCAAACTGACTGACCGGTCAGTGGTGGTTGCAGGTTCTTGGTGCGGACAGGTACCTTGTGTCGCATGGTAGCGGAGAAGGTCTTCACGCAGCTGCGCCGCGGGACGCTGGAGTTCTGCGTCCTCGCGCTGTTGCAGGGAGAGCCTCGTTACGGTTTCGAGTTGGTGAAGGCGCTGGGCGAGGTCGATGGTCTGGTGACCACCGAGGGGACGATTTACCCGCTGCTGGCCCGGCTGCGACGCGAAGGTCTGGTCGAGACGAGCTGGCGCGAGTCCGAGTCCGGCCCACCGCGGAGGTACTACACATCGACGGCCGAAGGCAGCCAGGCGCTGGCTGCGTTCACCGCGGACTGGCAACGGTTCTGCGCCTCGGTCGACGCGATCCTGGAAAGAGGGAGACGGGGATGAACGTGGAGCAGGACAACGACCGGCTGGTCGACGCGTACCTGAAGGAGCTCGCGAAGGCAGCCGAGGCGTTGCCCGTCGCGCGCCGGACCGAGCTGATCGACGACATGAAGACGCACATCGCCGAGGAGCGCGCGGCCGGTGCCTCCTCGGAGAGCGAGATCCGGCAGATCCTGCAGCGCCTCGGCGACCCGCAAGAGATCGTTGCCGCGGCCACCGAGGGGCTGGTTCTGGTGGAGGTCCCACCGAAGCTGCGCCCGAGCGACATGGTCGCCCTCGCGCTGGTGTTCCTCGGTCCGTTCCTGCCGGGCATCTGGGTGCCGGTGTTCGCCTACGTGATCGGTATCGGGATGCTGTGGTCGTCGAACCGCTGGACCGTCGCGTGGAAGCTCCTCGGCACGCTCAGCTGGCCGCTCGCGTACGCCGTCCTGCTCGGGATGGAGGTCACCATCCAGCCGCCGTTGGCGCTGAGCATGACTGTTGACATCCTGATCGGAGTCGCCCTGCTGGTCGGCATGGTGCTGGCGGCAAAGGCGCCCGCCAAGGTGCAGCCGGCCGGTCAGGCCTCGTAGACCAGCCACTTCCGTTCGATCTCCTGCGAGAGGTCGACGTCGTGCTGGTGCGCGAAGAGGAGGAGCTGGCACAGTACGTCGGCGAACTCCTGGTGGAACGTACCGCGGATGTCATCGGGCGTCGCGCCCTTGGCCCGCGCCCGGCCGGTGTGCTGGAGATAGGCCTGCGTGAGTTCGCCGACCTCCTCCTGCAGCTTCAGCAGGAACCAGTCCGGGTCGCGGTCGAACCCCAGCCGCTCGCCGTACCCGACCGAAATCTTCTCCAACCGCTGCGTCAACTCCAGGAGATCCACTCACCTATCCAATCAGCTCGCACCGACAGTCGGGTCAGAATGGGGAGATGGATGCGGTGGCGTGGCTACTGGAGTCGAGCGAGCCGGCGGTTCGGGGGATGGCCCGACGGGACCTGCTGGGGCAGGAACACGGGGAGGATGTGCTGAGCGGCGCGATCGTGCGTCGCTTGCTGACCGACGCCTGCGCGGACAAGAGGGCGTACAAGAAGTGGACCGGCGCGCACTGGCGGATCGTTTCGCTGGCAGAGCTGGAGGTCCCGGCGCAGGAGCCGCGGGCGGTGGCCGCGGCCGAGTACGACCTGGTCGAGGTCATGCGTTCGCTGAAGTACGGCGTGGCTGTCGTCGACGGGCTGGTGCGCAGGTGCGGGTCGATCGAGGGCAACACGCTCGGCGCCTGCAGCCGGTTCGGCATGACGGCCGATCCGCGGGTGCAGCAGTTGGCGGAAGGGCTGATCGAGTGGCAGTGGCCGGACGGCGGCTGGAACTGCGACCGGACGGCGTCCGGCCGGCGATCGTCGTTCCACGAGACGCATGCTGCCGCTTGGGGACTCTACGAGTACTACCGAGCCACGGGTGAGACGGCGGCGCGGGACGCCGCGCTGCGGGCCGGCGAGCTGTTTCTGGAACACCGGCTGTTCCGCAGCCTGGCGACCGGCGAGGTCATCAACGCGCGGTGGTTACGCCCGAGCTATCCGCCGTACTGGCATTACGACATCCTGCAGGCCCTGCTCGTCTTGTCACGGATGGGGCTGGCGAAGGACGAGCGCGCCACTGACGCACTGGACGAGCTGGAGCGCCGGCGTCGCCCGGACGGACGGTGGAACGCGGGTACGCCGTGGTGGGGTCCGCTCGGCGGCAACCGTACGCCGGACGTCGTCGACTGGGGGCGCAGCGGGCCGAACGAGATGATCACGCTCAACGCCCTGCGGGTCCGGAAGGCCGCAGGGCGTTGACCGCGCGTCAGGATCAGGCCGTCGGCTGGTCGCCGTTGGGGGCCGGCTCCTCGGCGGCTGGGGTGTCCGGGAACGGGTCGAGGTCCGGGAGGCTGAGGTCCGGGTCCATGTTCGGGTCCGGCGCGGTGGGCTGTTCCGGGGCCGGGGTGCCGCCGACCTGCAGGCTCGGCGGAGCGGTCGCCCAGACCGCGGCGGCGGCGCGGGCGGCGTCGGCGGCGTCGGTCTGGCGCTCGTAGTTCTTGATGTCGAGCGCGTACGCCTTCACCACCGCCGACAGGTCCTTGCGCAACTGCCGGTGGGTCCAGAGCGCGTAGGCCTGCGTCCTGGCCTCGATGAAGTTCTTCAGTTCCTGCATCTGGGCCGGGGTCATGTCGTCGTCCTCCGAGTGGCCTGGGGTGAATTCGCCGCGGGCGATCGCGGCGCGGGCGGCGTCGCCGGGACAGTCGGTCCCGTCCGGCCGGACCGCGGAGTGCGGGCGGATCGCCGTACCTCGCGGATAGATCCTGCGGAAGTCGGCGATCACCGCACGGGTGGTCGCCTTCATGGCGGCGGTCGGCTGCTCGCCGGTGACGAGCACCAGCAGGATCGCGCCGTACCGCTCGTTGAGATCGCTGTTGCCATTGGCGCCGGACTGGGTCCGCAAGCCGCGCAACGTCCAGGCGCGGCCGGCCTGGTCGACCGCGATCTGGTAGGCGATGTCCGACCAGCCGCGGGTGTCCATGTGGTAGTTCTGCCAGCCACGCAACGCGGACGCGACGGCCGCCTTGGAGTGGATGACACTCGTCGATCCGGTGCCCGGCCAGTGGATGACCGCGCCTTCGACCCGCGACACGGTCAGGTTGCCCGGTCCGCCGTTCGGCGGGCGCGCGTTCCACGCGGACCGGGGCAGGTATTCGACCATCAGTGCTCCTCACATGCCTCACAGCGCCACATACCCACCGTTGGCGCTCGGTAATCAACCGATCACACTCGGCATGCGTCCGTCAAGCGATGGTCACATCCAATCAGTCCGAGGGGTTCCCCGTCAGGACAACAGCGGGAGGAGTTGGTCGCCGACGCGGATGATCTCCTCGCGGTACGGCGTGTCGGACAGGATGAAATGTGTGATGCCGAGATCGCGGTACTTGGCGAGGGACTTGGCGACGTCGTCGGGGGAGCCGACGAGCCAGGTGGTGCCGGCGCCGCCACCGCCGTACTTGCCGGGGGCGGTGTAGAGGTGGTCGTCGAGGACCTCGCCGCGTTCGGCGAGGTCGAGGAGGCGTTGCTGGCCGACGGCCTTGAACCAGCGCTGGTCCCGCGAGCCTTGCGTTTCGGCCATTTTCGCGACCTTCGCCTCGGCGTCGGCCCAGGCCTCGTCGCTGGTGTCGCGGACGAGTGTGGTGATCCGCAGCCCGAACTCCAGCGGCGGATGTTCGCGACCGAGCTCGTTCTCCAGGTCCCGCAGCCGAGCGATCCGCGCCGCGACACCGTCGAGCGGCTCACCCCAGAACAGCTGTACATCGGCATCGGTCGCGGCGACCCGTTGCGCCGCATCCGACGCGCCGCCGAAGTACAACCGCGGATGCGGGCGGCCTTCCCGTACGACGGGACGGGTCGCGACCGTGGAGCCGGTGACGGAGAAGTACTCGCCTGCGAACGTCACGTCCTCCTCGGTCCACAAGCGCCGTACCAGTTGGAGAAACTCCTTGGTGCGCGCGTACCGCTGCGGCTGGTCGCCCTCGCTGTCGCCGTACGCCGCGAGGTTGTCCTGGCCGGAGACGATGTTGATCAGCAGGCGCCCGCCGGTGAGCTGGTCGAGCGTGCTCGCCGCGGACGCGAAGTGGGCGGGATGCCAGTACCCGGGCCGGATCGCGGCCAGCGGCTGGAACGTCGTCGTCCGCGCGGCCAGCGCCGTCGCGACCGTGAATGTGTCCGGCCGGCCCCACCCGGTGCCGAGCAGCGCGCCGGACCACCCGTGGTCCTCGGTGAGCCGGGCGAGCTCGGTCAGCCGCTCGATGCTGTTGTGTCCCTGGACGGCGTCGTCCCCGCGGTGACCGGGGTCGACCTGATTCGGGATGTACCAGAGAAAGGTCATGAGAAGTAGGTTAAGTCTACTCAATTAGTCGACTTCAGAAGTGTCTCGCGGGTCGGTCACCCGAGGCATTGACATCGTTGTCTGGGGCGGCGACGATACCGTCTCGAAACGTTTCCACCCCTAGTTTTTCAGCCCCTCGGTGAGCCGAGCCGCCATGAAGCATCTCGAGGAGATCGTGTGAATCGTCGTGCGCAGATTCTGAAGGTTCTGACAGCCGGGGCGATCCTGCTCGCCGCGGCCCTGGTGCCACAAGCCGCCGGCGCCGCGGGTTCGTCCGGCGCCGCGGGTTCGTCCGGGTCCGCCGGTGCGACGGCGACCGCGCGGGCGCGGGTCGCGGCCGATGTGCTGATGGGCTCGTACGAGCCGAACAAGGCCTGGTTCCCGTCCAGCTGGTGGAACTCGGCTGTCGCATTGCAGACAATCGGCGACTACATGCAGCGCACCGGCGACCGGCGCTACCTCGGGCAGCTGGACAACACGTTCGAGAAGGACAAGGGCAAGTTCCCGGCCGGCTACCTGTCCGGCGACGAGCTGCTCGGCAACTTCACCAGCCGCGCCATCGACGACTCCGAGTGGTGGGGCCTGACTTGGATCCAGGCGTACGACCTGACCAGGAACCGCAAGTACCTCGACATGGCGGTCACGATCGCGGAGTACGTCGAGGGCTACTGGGACCCGAGCTCGTGCGGCGGGGGAGTGTGGTGGGACGGCGAGCGCACCTACAAGAACGCCGTCACCAACGGCCTGTGGATCCGCCTCACCGCAGAGCTGCACAACCGGCTGCCTGGTGACAAGCGCTGGCTCGGCCGTGCGCAGGAAGGCTGGAACTGGTTCACCGGCAGCGGCATGATCAACTCCGCCGGCCTCGTGAACGACGGCCTGAAGAGCAACTGCGAGAGCAACGGCGACACGGTCTGGAGCTACAACCAGGGCCTCGCGATCGGTGCCGGCCTCGAGCTGTGGCGCGCGACCCGCAACCCTCAGCTTCTGACCACGGTACGGCGCTTGGCGGACGCGGCGATCGCACCCGGCGGACTGGTGACCGACGGCGTGCTGACCGAGGCCTGCGACGCGCCGGGCCGCACGTGTGACGACAACGGCAAGCAGTTCAAGGGCATCTTCATGCGCTACTGGATGGATCTCGCCGACACCACGCACGAGCGCCGCTACACCGACTTCGTCGCGCAACAGGCCGCCACGATCTGGGACAACAACCACGACGCGGCCGACCGGCTCGGCGTGCGGTGGTCCGGCGCGACCCCGAACGTGTTCGACTGGCGTACCCAGGCCAGCGCGTTGAGCGCACTGATCGCCGCCGTACCGCAGACGCCGCCGGTGCGATCGTTGTCCGCGACAACCGATCCGGCTCTGCCTGTGGTGATGCCCGCGACCGGCAGCACCACCCACGTGAAGGTGAACGTCGGCGTACAGGCCACCGCCCCGGTCGGTGACGTGATCCAGGCCGTGGTCAAAGCCACCGCGCCATCCGGCTGGACCGTCACGCCGAGCCGGACGACCGTGACCCTCCGGACGCGTGGAAACGCCGTACCTGTGGAGAAAACTGTGCAGCTCGACGTAACGATCCCCGCCGGTACGCCGGACGGTCTGCATTCGGTGACCGCGTCGGTGACGTCCGGGTCGCAGCTGTCGTTCACGACCCGGTCCGACATCCTCGTCGCGCACACCGCCGACTTCGACACCGGTACGGCGGCCGAGACGCCGTGGCTGTGGGACGCGGACGGGTCGCAGAGCAACGGCGTACAGAACCGGTTCGCCGACGGGCACTCGTACTTCGTCTACCGCTTCCCGTTCCCGTCCGACACCACGTCGGCATCCGTATCGTTGACAATCGACAATCAGTTTGTCGTCCAGGTCAGCGGCGACGGCCAGAACTGGACCACAGTCGCGACCGAGACGACGCCGTACCACGACGGCGAGAACAAGGCGGTCCGGACGTTCGACCTGACGCCGTACCTCGGCACCGCCAAGGCCGGCTACGTCCGCATCTCCGACTCGTTCCCGGACGACGGCTGGGGCGGCCGCGTCTACCACGTAACCGCTACGTACAACTAAGCCGCGGAGCGATCGTCCACCGGGCGGCGGCGCAAGCCGGCATTGAGAACGGCCGGGGTGTCGTAGTCCATGTCGAGCCGGCCGACGTCGGTGCCCGGTGGGACGATCTTGTCGATCTGGTCGAGAACGTCGTCGCCGAGTACGACGTCGGCGCCGGCCAGCGCGTCGTCCAGGTGCTCCATCGTGCGCGGACCGATGATCGCGGACGTGACCGCCGGGTGCGCGATCGCGAACGCCATCGCCAGATGGGTCAGCTTGAGCCCGGCCGCGTCGGCGACCGGGATCAGCTGCTCGACGACCTCGAGCCGCCGCTCGTCGGACATGTGCCGGAAGATCGCCGTCCGCCGAAGGTCCGCGGGCGCCCGTCCGGTCAGCTGCCCCTGCGCGAGCGGGCTCCAGACGAGCGCGCCCATCCCGTACTTCTGCACCATCGGAAGCACCTCGCGCTCGATCCCGCGGTTCAGGATCGAGTACGGCGGTTGCTCGGTCCGGAACCGCTCCAGGCCGCGTCGTTCCGCGACCCAGTGCGCCTCGACGAGTTCACTGGCCGGCATCGTCGACGTACCGATCGCGCGGACCTTCCCGCTGCGGATCAGGTCGGTCAGCGCCGAGAGGGTCTCCTCGATGTCGGTGTCCGGATCCGGGCGGTGCATCTGGAAGAGGTCGAGGTAGTCGGTCTGCAGCCGGCGCAGCGAGTCCTCGACCGCGGTCATGATCCAGCGCCGGGAGTTGCCGCGCTGGTTCGGGTCGTCGCCCATCGGCAGGTGCGACTTGGTGGCCAGCACGACGTGCTCCCGGCGGCCCTTCAGCGCCGCGCCGACGATCTCCTCGGAACCGCCGTGCGAGTAGAAGTCGGCGGTGTCGACGAAGTTGATCCCGGCATCGAGGGCCTTGTGGATGATCCGGATCGACTCCTCGCGGTCGTCGTTGCCGACGGCACCGAACATCATCGCGCCGAGGGCGTACGGGCTGACCTTGATACCGGTCCGGCCGAGCGTGCGGTAGTGCATGGTGTTTCCTCCTTGGTGTTGTCTCCACCTTGGAGCGGCCGGTAGCGGGGGAGAAGGCCCACTTCATCCACGGACAGGTTGTCCCTGGATAGCGCACGGGACGTCACGCATGATGGAACGTGTGATCGATCGTGACGGCCTGGCCGACTTCCTCCGCCGGCGCCGCGAGCTGCTCCGACCGGCGGACGTCGGCCTTCCGGACGGTGCGCGCCGCCGTACGCCGGGACTGCGCCGGGAAGAGGTCGCGCAGCTGGCCGGCATGTCGACGGACTACTACTCGCGGCTGGAGCAGTCCCGCGGCGCGAACCCGTCGGAGCCGATCGTCGCCAGTCTTGCCCGCGCGCTGCGCTGCGACCTCGACGAGCGCGACCACCTGTACCACCTGGCCGGTCTCGCGCCGCCGCTCCGGCTGGCCGGACGGCACCTCGGTCCGGGCCTGATCGGTCTGGTCGAGCGACTCGACGACATCCCGGTGTTCGTCGCCACCGACCTCGACGAGGTGCTCTGGCAGAACGCGCTGGCCGACGTACTCATCGGCCACCGCTCCGGCACCGGCCGCGCGCGGAACCTGACGTGGCTGTGGTTCACCGATCCGGCGATCCGGCAACTGTTCCCTGAGGAGGACTGGGACGCCCACTCGGCCGCCCACGTCGCCGACCTGCGCGGTACCTACGCGCGCCGGATGGGCGACCAAGACGTCACCAGCCTGGTCGAGGACCTCGTCGACAGGAGCGAGGAGTTCCGCGCGCTGTGGGACCTCCACGAGGTCGCCGTACGCCGCCTGCCGCGCAAGCGATTCTTCAACCTGGAGGTCGGCAACCTCGACCTCACCTGCGAAACCCTCCTGACCCCCGCGGCCGACATACGAGTCCGCGCCTTCCTCCCCATCGAAGGCACCGACGCCCGCGAAAAACTCGACCTCCTCCGCGTCATCGGCACCCAGACCTTCGCCTAACGAGCGCGCAGACCTTCAACGAGCAGCTCGAGCAGTCGCTCGGTCTGGTCCCGCTGCTGGTCCGGGTCGGCAGCGATCACGGCCCCGGCCATCGCCGCGACGACGTCTCCCGGAGGTACGTCGCTCCTGAGCACACCCGACGCCGCCCCGGCCTCGAGGAAGTGTGCGATCGCCGCGGTCAGCCGGGCGCGGGTGTCCGACTGGGTGACAGCGCCTGAGGCAACCATGGCCCGGAGGCTGATTCCCATCGCGCGCTTGGAGTCGACGAAGTCGATGTACCGGTGCATCCAGGCGAGCAGCGCCGCATCCGCGGGAGCCGACCCGGCCATCTCGGGCGCGGCCGCGCACAGCCGGGCCAGTTCCTGGTGGTAGACGGCCTCGAGGAGTGCCTCCCGTGTGGGGAAGTGCCGGTAGAGCGTGGCGATGCCGACACCGGCGCGGGTGGCCACCCGGTCGAGCGAGAGGCGGGCCGGCTCACCGTCGCGCGCGGCCAGGGCAAGGTCAGCCAGCTCCTCGCCGGCCGCTGCCACCACCTGCGCCCGTTTCCGCGCCGCGTCGGCCCGCAGCGGTCGCGTCTGCCCACCCATAAATGGAGAAACCTCCAGTTAGTGCTACGGTCGAGTTAAACGGAGAAAACTCCAGTTAGCCTACCTGAGGACGGCACAGCTGATGACATCCGAACGACCGGGCGGCCCCGGTGGCATGGTCAAGCTCGGGCAGTACGAGATCGCGCGGATCGGGTACGGCGCGATGCAACTCGAACACGTCGACGCAGCCACGGCCGGCGCGGTGCTGCACCGGGCCCTGGAGCTCGGCATCAACCACCTCGACACCGCGTCGTTCTACGGGCACACCACGGTCAACCGGCACATCCGGGCCGCCCTGCACCCGTACCCGGACGACCTCGTGATCGTGAGCAAGGTCGGCGCCCGCCGAGTGGACGCACCGGTCCCACTGGCCCTGGCGCAGCGACCGGAGCAGTTGCGCGAGCAGGTCCACCTCGACCTGACGTCGCTCGGGCTGGAACAGGTACCCGTGGTCAACCTCCGCCGGGCCGACCAGGGACCGGGGCTGATCGCCGAAGGCGACGACATCGTCCCGCTCGACGACCAACTCGCCGAGTTGATTGCCCTCCGCAATGAAGGCCTGATCGGCGCGATCGGCCTCAGCAACATCAGTACCGAGCAACTGGAACAAGCGCTACCCGCCGGAATCGTCTGCGTCCAAAACGCCTACAGCCTCCTGGACCGCTCGTCCGAGCCCCAACTCCAACTCTGCGCCGCGAACGGTATCGCCTGGATCCCGTACTTCCCCCTCGGCTCAGCCTTCGACCAATTCCCGTCTCCCACCGAGCACCCCGTCGTACAGCAGATCGCCACCCAACTCGGAGCCACCCCGGCAGCCATCTGCCTAGCCTGGATCCTCGCCCACAACAACCACACCGCCCTCATCCCAGGCACCCGCAGCATCAACCACCTCGAAGACAACCTCCGCGCCGCCGACATCCACCTCGACACCGAGACACTCGCGAAGCTCGACACCCTGTCCTGAAAACGAAGCAGCCCACCCGGACGGACCGGGTGGGCTGCTGACGTTCGACTACGACTCAGACGTCGTCAGTAGCAGCACCGGCAGATCGGGTGCGCGCCAGTTCGAACAGGTCGGCTTGGCCGGTATCGTCAAGCAGATCGAGGCCACGGCTCATCTGATCCAGCCCTCATGACGCCGAGCCTCTCCCCTGATCGAGCGAGCCGCCCGGGCCTGACCGGTCCGCCGACGTCGAGCCCACCCGTGCGATCGGAGCCGCTAGCGTCGGCCACACGAACAGCTAGCAACGCTGACGACCTGCAACGCTCTGTAACGATCGGACCTCCGCGGCGATGTAGTAGCGGTAACCGGGTGCGAGACGTTGTGGGCATCAGCCGGGTGGCCGAGGGGCTGCTGGGTCTGGCTGGGCGTGCCCCGCACCGATACGGAGGGGGACAACCAATGGGTGAGCCGTTTACCGAGTATCGAGAAGTCACCGCCGCTGATCCGTTGCGTCAGGGCGATGTGCTGGAGGCCGTGGATCCAGGTGCGACGATATGGGACCGCCATCTGGTCGTGATCACAGCAGACTGCGATCTGGCGTTTGACAAACATCGCGGTCGGGTGACCTGCGTGCCGCTGCTGGCAGAAGACGACTACCTGTCCGAAATGCAGATTCCGAAGATCCGCGACCGGCTGGTGGCAAGAGCAATCGTGGATCTGCAGGCAACCATGGCACGGCTTGGTCTGCCGAAGGTATCGACCCACCGCCTTCGGGAATGGGTTGGTGAGGAGGAGCCGGCCGAGATCGTTGCGTTGCTCAAGTTGCGCGATCGAGAGGCGGAGGCGGTGCGTCGGAGTCTCGAATCCATCCGCAGGATGGATTCCGAGGCATTGACTCTCAATGAGGCTGTCGAAGCGCTAGTTGACGGCCAACTAATGGGACCAAACCCGCCAAAGCGTGAAAATGCGCTTGGTCGGGTGATGCCTCCGTTGCGCAGCAATTACACGCAACCTCCTGGCGATGCATTCTTCTTGGGGTCCATCGCACCGGGGCAGGCCGCTGGTTACTTCGCGTACCTACGTTATCTCAAGCAGATCTGGGAACCGTGCATCGCGCTCGGTCCGAAGCGGCAAGAGGTGACGTACCGACGGATTGCGCGTCTGCGTGACAAGTTCACGCACGCGCTCGTGCAAAGGTTCGCGTTGGTCTTCATGTCGATTGGTCTGCCAACAGAATACGAGGACGTACGCGACCTGCATTCGGAAGTTTTGGAGGCCACGTTCTCGTGAAACCCTTGATCGTAACTGTTGACGCACTGCGGGAACTGGCGACCGGGCTGTCGCCAGAGGCGATTTCGGCCTCGCCGATCCTCTTCGAAATCGACACCCCGGAGGTCGATCTGCTGATCTGCTCGACTGATGATCACTCCGCCCAGCGAGTCGTCCTGCTGCGGGAGAAGAATCTGAAGGAGCGCTACGTTCCCGAACATCTCGCGTTGCACCGCAGGAACGTGCTGAGCCGGATGGCGTCGTTCGCTGAGCGCGCACGGATTAGCGGCCCGCTTTCGCTTCCGACCGGGTGGCATCAGTACAAGTACAACCACCTGATCGCGTTCTACGCGGTGCCCGGCCTCGACGCGCAGGCCAGCAGATGGATCGCCGAGGTGTTGCCGGGCGACCGGTCGGACGTCGTGTTTTGGTTGACCACCACATCGAACAAGAAGGAAACACTCGAAGAGTTCGCGCGGTCCCCGCACCCACTAGTACCGCAGATCGACGCCGCATGGACTCAGGCATACCAAGCCGCCAAGCGGTATTTCGACCATGCGCGCGGACCGGCGCCGTCGGATGTCGAGATGTCGCTTGCGGCGCGGGAGGAATCGACAACTAAGGGTTGGTCGTACGACCAGTGGCTGAGATCGGTCAGCGAGGACCAGCGAGCTTTCATCGAGACTGGAACTGACAAGTCAATTCGGCTGCGCGGTCCGGCAGGGTCTGGGAAGACGCTGGCACTCACCATCAAGGCCGTCCGCGAGGTAATGGCCGCTCGAGACGCTGGCGACGAGATTCGGGTCCTCGTGGTGACGCATAGTTGGGCGTTGGCGGCGCAGATTCAGGACTCGATGGACTCGATGGGTCTAGGCATTCTGAATGAGATCGACGTCTTTCCTCTACTCGAGATTGCGAAGACGGTGTCGCCGCATTACCTCACGGACACCTCGGGGTTTAGCCTCATCGGCGAGGACAGCTATAGCGGCAAGCGGGCCCAGCTCGACGAGATCCGGGGCCTGCTCGACGATTTCGTGGCGGAGGATTGGATCACCTACCGGGCGTCCGTGGGCGAGACTCTTTGCGCGCGGTTCGACTCTACGGACGAGGAGGACCGACTTGCGCTGGCTTGGGACCTGCTCGTCGAGTTCGGGTCGGTAATCGGCGCTGCGGCAATCTTCCCGGGAGCAGGGTCAGACCTTCGCTACTTCCAGCTGCCACGCGCATCTTGGATGCTCCCGCTCGCATCGAGGGACGAGATGCGGGTCGTGTTCGAGCTGTACTTGCGGTACATGAGGAACCTGGAGGCCCGTTCGAAGATGACGTCGGACCAGGTCCTGGCCGACTTCCTGAGTCATCTTGAGACGCATGCCTGGAACCGTACGCGCAAATCGGTTGGGTATGACCTTGTTTTCGTGGATGAGTTCCATCTCTTCAGTCCACTGGAGCGCCAGGTACTTCACTTCCTGACCCGTGACGTTACGTCTTATCCGCGCGTGTTCATGGCGCTAGACCCTCGCCAGTCACCATCGGAGGCGTTCATCGGGATCGCGGCGAAGGAGACCAGGTCGTCCACATCGGCGGCATCTGACGACGACCTGGGTGACGTCACGAACTTCGAGCTCACCACCGTGCACAGGTTCACTCCGCAAATCCTGGCGTTGATCAAGCATGTGCATCTCAAGTTCCCAACGTTCGACCTTGGGCATGACTGGGATATCGACTTCAGCTCGGTCGAATCAGCGCAGGACGCGGGTCCCCTACCCCGGCTGATCACGTCAGGAACGAGGGCTGCCGAGGAGAATGATCTATTCCGAGCGATTCGTGACCTGTACTCATCGGGCCGAGTTGCCGTCGCGGTTGTCGACAGCCGCCAGTGGCCGCGGTTCACTGAGTTCGCATCCAGGATCGGGCAGCCTGCCAACTTTCACGTTTCAACGATCTCAGGGCGATCCGACATCGAGGGACTCGGCTATCGGCGACGGGGCGTTGTCGTGGCGCCGGCCGAGTACCTGGCGGGTCTGCAGTTTGACACCGTCCTGGTCACTGGCATACCCGATATCGAGGCACCGTCGACGAACGAGCGCACGAGGCTTTTGTCCTTCCTCTACCTAGCGCTCAGCCGCGCCCAGAGAGATGTACGTGTCTATGTGAACGAGGACGATGGGGGTGCACCTGAGGTGCTCCTATCGGCCGTTGCCGGACATCACATGACGGCGGAGAAGGGAAGCCCTGTCTGATTCGAGGCTGGCAGTATGCCAGCGTCGATGGCCAACTTGGTGCGCGCCGAGCTGTTCGCCATGAGGTGCGTACACCTTCAGAGTGAAGCCGGGGTCGGCGCGTCCGAGGTACTCGCTGACGGCCTTGATCGACGCACCGGCGTCAAGCAGCCTGCTCGCGTAGACGTGGCGGTGGGCGTGGCAGCCGTTCTCGCGGGATCTCGGGATACCGCAGTCGTCGAGCGGGGCAGGTGTGGTCGAGCGTGGGTGCTAGCCGATCGTGGGGTGCTAACTGGTGCACCGAGCGCGACGGCACGTGAGGGCTGGCTTGGCACGTTGGTTCAACAATTAGGGGGCAGGAACGTGGATGTACCGACGTGGATCGGCGTCATCACTGGCGTCGTTGGTGTGACTCTTTCGATCGTGGCGATTTGGTTCGCCCTGGCGGTGGACAAGCGGTCGCAGGCTGTCACTGAGCAAACCATCAAGAGCCTGCAGAAGATTGAGACCTCTGTCGAGAGGCAGTCGAGTGACACCCAGAACCTCATCAAAGCGGGTTGGGATCGCTTGCTCGGCAATGCAATTCCAGGGCCTTCGTTGATCGCATCCGGCGCTCAAGACGTCAAGGCGCTGGCCAGCGGTATTGCGGCCGAGCTGAAGACAGAGCTGGCTCCAGCCGCAAACGCGGAAGGCGACTCTGCCGCCAGCAATGTCGACCGAGAAGCAGTAGAAGAGGCCCTTCAGAACGCACTCGCCTCCCTAGACGAACTCACCCGGCAACCATCCGCTGGCGGTAGCACCTCCAGCCGAGTCGACCGTTTGATGGAAGAGCTAGCCGAGTTGGACCCGTTCACCTTCGAGTTGGCCCGAGCGATCGGCCAGTACGGAGTGCACCTGGAGAGGAACCAGTACGTACGACTCCTGAACAGCGGAGCGAGGAACGCGGTGCGAAAGCTCCGTGCCGTCGGCATCCTCTCGCCTCTTACTCCCCACGGGGACCAGAACGGAAAGCCGGTCTACTGGTATCCACCGAGCGTCGCCAGCACAATCAACGTCGCGTTCGCTCTCCTCAACCGTGTGGAAACCGACGCGGCCACAGCGGTGCGCGAGGCGCTCGTAAAGGCGGGGTATCTGAAGCGCGACGGCGATGACTACGTGCTCTACAAACAGGTCCAGGCGTAGCCGCTGCTAGCGGCATTGCCAGCACCGCAAACAGGGCTCGTCCCACGAGCGATTGGCGAGCGAGGACAACGGGGTAGCCGGGTCAAGGGGGGTGTCCCTATGGATTTCGTCAAGCGGCTGACGGGGTTGGGCGTTGGTAGAGGGTGCCGGTGCGGAGCATGGCGTGGAGGACATCGATTCGGCGTCGGGCGAGGCATATGAGGGCGGCGTTGTGTTTCTTGCCGGCGGCTCGTTTGCGGTCGTAGTAGGCCCGGGAGGTGGGGTCGGACAGGGCGGCGAACGCGGCGAGGAAGAAAGCCCGCTTGAGTTGTTTGTTCCCGCCGCGGCTGGGGTGCTCGCCGCGGATGGAGGTGCCGGAGCGGCGGGTCACGGGTGCGAGCCCGGCGTAGGCCGCGAGGTGGCCGGGGGTGGGGAACGCGGTGCCGTCGCCGACCTCGAGGAGAATCCGTGCTCCGGTCCTGACGCCGATCCCCGGTATCGAGGTCAGGACCTTGGAAAGAGGGTGTGCATCGAGCATCTCCTCGATCTGCCGGGCGGCGTCGGCTCGTTCGGTCAGCAGGCCGGCCAGAGCGGCCGCGAGCCGGGGCAGGACATGTTCGGCGGCGCGGGTGCCGGGGACGGTGACGGTCTGCTCGGTCAGTGCCTGCTGGACGGCGGTGACGAGCTTGTCGTAGGAGCGTGGGGCGCGGGTCTTGGTGGCGGTGATGAGCTGGCGCCGGGTCGCGCCGGCGAGGCCTTGGGGGCCGCCGAACCGGGTCAGGAGCTCGAGTACGGCGGGGTGCTGGATCTTGGGACCCAGGACGCGTTCCAGCGCGGGGTGGATCTGGGTGAGCAGACCGCGGATGCGGTTGGCGATCCGGGTGCCCTCGCCGGCCAAGTCGTCGTCGTAGCCGACGACAACTTCCAGATCTGCCAGCGCTTCGTCGCCGGTGTCGACCCGGCGCAGCGCGTGCGGCATCGAGCGGGCGGCTTCGGCGATGATGTAGGCGTCGCGGGCGTCGGTCTTCGCCGAGCCGGGGTGCAGGTCGGCGATCCGGCGCATCGCCAAGCCAGGCAGGTAGGCCACGTCAATGCCCAAGTCACGTGCGACGGTCACTGCCAGCGCGCCGATCGAGGCCGGCTGATCGACGATCACCAGCACCGGACCGTGTGCCGACAAGGCCTCCAACACGGCGCGGATCTTCGCCTCCGACTGCGGCAGCGGCTTGTCGTGTACCCGTTCACCGTCGCCATCCAGGCCGCAGGCGTGGTGTTCTTCCTTGCCCACGTCCAGACCGAGGAACACGCCGTACTCCGGGCGACTCACAGACTGCCTCCTCACATCGAACCAACCTGGTCACCAGATCAGGCGAAGGATGCCGGCACCCACGTTACGAAGAGACCTACCCAGCAGGCGGCCCTGTCCCTATCAGCGGTCAACCAACGCCACCAGGCCCGGCGACAACACCCCCGGATCATGCACACGACAGGGGCAGTAAGTCATACCGGACCCAGCGACCAGGAGCCTTGCTTCAAGGCCCACGAAGAAGGTAACGGGGGGGGCGCACTCGGCGGACACCGTCTCAGACCTGCGACCAGACGGTGAGCGCGCAACCGACCGGTCTTCCAAGCTGGCTGCGAGTACACATCGGTTACACAGTCCAATGCGGAACGGCGGCAGACCGTGAGAGACGTCGGAAGGACGTTTCCCAGGTCTGCCGCCGTTCCGGCCACCTACCCGCGTGCTAGCGGGCTACGAACTCAGACGTCGTAGTAGAGCTCGAACTCGTGGGGGTGGGGGCGGAGCTGGATCGGGGCGATTTCGTTGTCGCGCTTGAGGTCGATCCAGGTTTCGATCAGGTCCTCGGTGAAGACGTCGCCCTCGAGCAGGAAGGCGTGGTCGGCCTCGAGGGCGTCGATCACGGCCGGCAGCGAGGTCGGGACCTGCGCGATACCCGCGTGCTCCTCCGGCGGCAGCTCGTAGAGGTCCTTGTCGACCGGGTCGGCCGGCTCGATCTTGTTGCGGATACCGTCCAGGCCGGCCAGCAGCTGCGCCGCGAACGCCAGGTACGGGTTCGCCGACGGGTCGGGGCAGCGGAACTCGATCCGCTTCGCCTTCGGGTTCGAGCCGGTGATCGGGATCCGGATGCAGGCCGAGCGGTTCCGGGACGAGTAGACCAGGTTGACCGGCGCCTCGAAGCCCGGCACCAGGCGGTGGTACGAGTTCACGGTCGGGTTCGTGAAGGCCAGCAGCGACGGGGCGTGCTTGAGCAGGCCGCCGATGTACCAGCGGGCGGTGTCGGACAGGCCGCCGTACCCGGACTCGTCGTAGAACAGCGGGTCGCCGTTGCTCCACAGCGACTGGTGGCAGTGCATGCCGGAGCCGTTGTCACCGAAGATCGGCTTCGGCATGAAGGTCGCGGTCTTGCCGGCCTTCCAGGCGGTGTTCTTGACGATGTACTTGAACTTCATCACGTCGTCGGCGGCCTTGAGCAGCTCGTCGAAGCGGAAGTTGATCTCCGCCTGACCCGCCGTACCGACCTCGTGGTGGGCGCGCTCGACGGTCAGGCCGGACCGCTCCAGCGCCAGCGTGATGTCGTCGCGCAGCTCACCGAAGTGGTCGGTCGGCGCGACCGGGAAGTAGCCACCCTTGTAGCGGACCTTGTAGCCGCGGTTGCCGCCGTCCTCGACCCGGCCGGTGTTCCAGGCGCCGGCGATCGAGTCGATCGAGTAGTGCGAGGAGTTCGCCTTGGTCTCGAACCGGACGTCGTCGAAGACGTAGAACTCGGCCTCGGGAGCGAAGAACGCGGTGTCCGCGATGCCGGTCGACTTCAGGTACTCCTGCGCCTTGCGGGCGATGTTGCGCGGGTCGCGCGAGTACGCCTCGCCGGTCAGCGGGTCGTGCACGAAGAAGTTGACCACCAGCGTCTTGGCGCTGCGGAACTCGTCGACGTACGCGCTGGTCGGGTCCGGCAGCAGCTTCATGTCGGACTCGTGGATCTGCTGGAAACCGCGCACCGACGAACCGTCGAAGGCGAGGCCGTCCTCGAAGACCTCGGGACCGAACGACGACACCGGGACGGTGAAGTGCTGCATGATGCCCGGCAGGTCGCAGAACCGGACATCGACGATCTCGACGCCCTCGTTCTTGACGTAGGCGAGCAGCTCCTCAGCGCTGGAAAACATACGTACTCCTAGGGTGGCTCAGAGATTGCATCTGAACGTAGGGCCCGCCGGTTTCTCCGTCGTGACCCTGATGTTTCGCGGATGTTACGCCCAGCGTGTCCGCGCTGACCCACTGGTGTACGGCGGTGACGCCCTGAGATCTCGCAGTCCGCGTGAGACCGTCCCGAGGCGTGTCCGTAGGCTAGACATCATGGCATCATCCTCGGCAGCCGCAACCGGACCCACCGAAGAATTCCGTTACCCGGGCAATCGGCTGGGTCTTCCCGAGGACGGTCAGGGCTCGGTCGCGACCTGGGGCCGCCGCCTGCTCGCGCTGCTGATCGACTGGCTGATCGCGGGACTGATCGCGTCCGTGGTGATGGGCCGCCCGATGTGGGCGGGCGGTAGTGACTTCGGTGTGATGCACTCGGCCCTCTTCGCGGCGACGACCGGGATCCTGACCGGTTTCGCGGGCGGCAGCATCGGCCACCGGATCTGCGATCTGCGGGTGCTTCCGGTCCGCGACGGCAAGACGTTCACCGCGCCGCCCGGTCTGCTGGCGGGCATCCTCCGCGCGCTGCTGGTCAGCCTGCTGATCCCCGCGGTGATCTTCGACCGCGACCGGCGCGGACTGCACGACCTGGCCGCGCGGACGATCGTCGTACGCCGCTAGCGCCGCGTCAGGAGCAGCTGGACGTCGTCCAGGTACCCGGTCCGGAAGCCCGCCTCGGAGTACGCGAGGTAGAACTCCCACATCCGCCGGAACGTGTCGTCGAACCCGAGCGCCGCGATCGCCGGCCAGTGCTCGATGAACCGGTTCCGCCAGACCCGCAGGGTCCGCGCGTAGTCCGGGCCGAGATGGCGGATCACCTCGGCCCGCAGGCCGGTGTGCTGCGCGGTGACGTCCTCGATCACCTTGATCGACGGGATCAGCCCGCCGGGGAAGATGTACTTCTGCACCCAGGTGAACGTGTTCCGGGTCGCGAGCATCCGCTCGTGCGGCATCACGATCGCCTGCACGACGCCGACCCCGCCGGGCGCGAGGCGCCGCTCGATCGCGTCGAAGTACACCGGCCAGTACTTCTCGCCGACCGCCTCGATCATCTCCACGCTCAGGACCGCGTCGAACTCGCCGATCTGGTCGCGGTAGTCGCGCAGTGCGACCTGCACCCGGTCGCCGACCCCGGCCTCAGCGATCTTTCGCTGCGCCAGCAACGCCTGCTGCGAGGCGATCGTGATCGCGGTGACCCACGCGCCACGCTGCGCGGCGCGGATCGCCAGGCTGGCCCAGCCGCAGCCGATGTCGAGAACGCGTGACCCGGACCGCACGCCGGCCGCGTCGAGGATCGAGTCGAGCTTGCGCAGCTGGGCGGCGGTGAGTTCGTCGTACGACGCGGTCGCGAGATCGGCCGTCGGGTCGCCGCCGCCGAAGTACGCGGCGGAGTAGGTCAGCGTCGGATCGAGGAACTCGGAGAACATCGGGTTGCTCAGGTCGTAGTGCCGGCTGATGTTCTCGCGGGCGCCGGCCCGGTCGTTCTCCTGCTCACCGGGCTGCGACCGGGTGACCAGCCAGCGCAGCGACTGCGCCCACTTCGGCAGCAGGTGCCGGGTCTCCTCGTTGCTGAACCGCTCGGCGAACGGAACCAGCAGGTCGGCCAGGTCGGTGCCCGGCTCCGGGTCCCAGTCGCCGGCCAGGTACGCCTCGCCGAACCCGGAGCCGGCGTCCTGCCCGAGCCGGTCCAGGAACGCCGACGTCCGGTGCACCCGCATGGCGGGGCCGCCGAGGCCGTACGACCGGTTGCTGTCGAGGTGGATCGTGGCCGGGAGATCCTTGGCGATCAGCCGGATCGCCGTCGCGGCGCCGTACCGACGGACCGGATTCGACCGTGGCCGGGCCAGTGTCGGCCAGGTTTCGGTCTCCGGCGCGTGTACAGGATGCTGCACGCGCGGCATCACATCCGTCATCTCTACCCCTGTATCGATCCGTCCTGGTCGCACCTTAAGGCCAACCAGCCACCCCACAGCGCGACACGGAGGCACACACGTGCCACGTCACGACAGATCAACTGCCTGAGCGGCCACCGGGTTACCGGTGTCTCACTCAGAGATACCCCCAACAGCTGTTTCAGCGACCCCGCATCGCCTGCCGGGCGCCCTTCAGACTCGTCGGCACCGGGCCCTTCGGCATCGGCACCTGCGGCCGGACGGCGTCCAGCGCCTTCAGCCGCTGCAGCAGGTCGGTGATCTCGCTCGGCTGCATCACAGCCGGCAGCTTCATCACGTACTTGGTCAGCTTGCGGATGTCGATCTCGCCCTCGCCCTTACCGGCCACGATCTGGGTGACCGGCGCGCCGCCCGCGACCCGGTTGTGCTTCTTGGCCTCGGCCGCGAGCAGGTTCTTCACCCGGCTCGGCTGCCCCTCGCCGACCAGGATGATGCCGGGCTTGCCGACCACCCGGTGGACGATGTCGGAGTTCTTGGTGACCGCGACCGCGGGGTCGACGCTCCAGCCGCGGCGCAGCGTCTGCAGCGCGGACGCGGCCGCACCGGCCTGCCCCTCGATCTGGCTGTACGCCGCCTTCTCGACCTTGCGGCCGAAGACGATCGTGGCGGCCAGGAAGCCGAGCGCGACGCCGAGCGGGATCCACACCAGCAGCGGGCCGAGCAGGAATCCGCCGAGCACGGCGAGACCGACGATGCCGAGGAAGATCCCGGCCAGCACCAGGCCGACCAGCGGCTCGGACTTCTTGGTCAGCTGGTACGCCGACCGGATCTGCTTCAGCCGGCTGGTCTTCTCTTCGGGAGCGTCGTTCTTGGCCATCTCTACCTGTCCTGGTTGTTCATACGTGACTCAACGGCCTGACGGTACAACCGTCCGGCGCGGTACGAGGACCGTACCAGCGGACCGGACATGACTCCGGCGAAACCGATCTCCTGCGCCTCGGCGTCCAGTTCGACGAACTCCTCGGGCTTCACCCAGCGCTCGACCGGGTGGTGCCGCACCGAGGGCCGCAGGTACTGCGTGATCGTGATGATCTCGCAGCCCGCCGCGTGCAGGTCCTTCAGCGCCTGGCTGACCTCGTCGCGGGTCTCGCCCATGCCGAGGATCAGGTTCGACTTGGTGACCAGCCCGTAGTCACGGGCCTGGGTGATGACATCCAGCGAGCGCTCGTACCGGAAACCGGGCCGGATCCGGCGGAAGATCCGCGGCACCGTCTCGACGTTGTGCGCGAACACCTCCGGCCGCGACGAGAACACCTCGGCCAGCTGCTCGGGGACGGCGTTGAAGTCCGGCGCGAGCATCTCCACGCCGGTGCCCGGGTTCAGCTCGTGGATCTGGCGGATCGTCTCGGCGTACAGCCAGGCGCCGCCGTCGTCCAGGTCGTCGCGGGCCACGCCGGTCACGGTCGCGTACCGCAGGCCCATGGTGCGCACCGACTCGGCGACGCGGCGCGGCTCGTCGCGGTCCAGCGCTTCCGGTTTGCCGGTGTCGATCTGGCAGAAGTCACAGCGCCGGGTGCACTGGTCGCCGCCGATGAGGAACGTGGCCTCGCGGTCCTCCCAGCACTCGAAGATGTTCGGGCAGCCGGCTTCCTGGCACACCGTGTGCAGCTGCTCGGACTTCACGAGCTTCTGCAGCGCCTGGTACTCCGGGCCCATCTTGGCGCGGGTCTTGATCCACTCGGGTTTGCGCTCGATCGGGGTCTCCGCGTTGCGCACCTCGAGCCTGAGCAGTTTCCGTCCTTCTGGGGCGATGGTCACGCCCTCAAGGGTACGCGTCCCCGCTCAGGGCCGTCCCACCCGTACGCTGATGAGCTATGTCCACCGTTGAGCTGCGTACGGATGCCGAACCGCTAACGCCGCCGGTGTCCGGTACGGCGGTGCGCGGCTGGACCCGTCCCGCGCCGACGGCCCGCGAGCAGCGGTACGACGTACTTCTCGGTCTCGGGATGGCGCTCGCGGGCGTGCTCGGGACCGAGCTCGCCCGCGGGGCCTCGTCGACGCACGTGGACCTGGGACTCGGCGGCGTCGAGCCGTACGTACTGAGCGCGGCCGCCGCGCTGCCGCTGTGCTTCCGCCGCCGGTGGCCGATCCCGGTCCTGCTGGCGGTCGCGGTGCTGTTCGTGGTGAACGGGGAGCGGGTGCTGTTCGCGTTCGCCGCCAACCTGGTCACGCAGGCGACCATGTTCATGGCGATCTACGCGGCGGTCGCCTGGGCGCGCGACCGGCGGCTGATGAAGGCCGCCGTGGCGGTCGTCTTCATCGTGATGTTCGGGTGGCTCGGGCTCAACTTCGTGCAGGCGCTGCGGAACAACGCGATCGACGGACCGAACCATGCGCTGTTCTCGCCGTACGTCTCGAGCGTGGTGCTGGCCGTCGCGCTGAACGTCCTCTACTTCTTCGGCGCGTACTTCTGGGGCCGGACCGCGTGGGCGACCGCGCGGCAGCGGTTCGAGCTCGAGCAGCAGGCGACCGAGCTGGCGGCGCAGCAGGACGCGAACTCGCGGCGCGCGGTGCTCGACGAGCGGCTGCGGATCTCGCGCGAGCTGCACGACGTCGTCGCCCACCACATCAGCAGCATCGGGATCCAGGCCGGCGGCGCCCGGCGGGTGATGGACACCGACCCGGATGCCGCGAAGAACGCGCTGAACGTGATCGAGGAGTCCAGCCGGAGCGCGGTGAACGAGATGCGCCAGCTGCTCGGCATGCTCCGCTCGGCCGACCCGGACCTCGACGTCGGGACCCCGGATCCCAAGGAGCCGCAGGCCGGCGCGGACCGGCTGCCGGCGCTGATCGCGGAGGCGAACAGCCTCGGCCTGGAGGTCGGCTTCCACCAGATCGGGTCACCGGCCGAGCTGCCGAAGACCGTGTCGGTGTCGGTGTACCGGATCGCGCAGGAGGCGCTCGCGAACGTCCGCAAGCACTCGACGGCCCGCAGCGCCCACGTCACGCTGCGTTATCTAGGGGACGCGGTCGAGCTCGAGGTCCTCGACGACGGCCGCCCGAAACACGCCCCGGTCGGCAGCCGGCTCGGCCATGTCGGGATCCGCGAACGGGTCGGCCTGCTCGGCGGCGAGAGCGAGATCGGCCCGCGACCCGTGGGAGGATTCCGCGTCCGGGTGCGGATCCCGCTGGATCCGCAGAACCGTCCGTTGGCTGGGGGATCTTGAGATGGCTGAAGCGATGCGGGTGCTGCTGGTCGACGATCAGGACCTGGTGCGGGCCGGGTTCCGGATGATCCTGTCGGTCGAGCCGGAGATCGAGGTGGTCGGCGAGGCCGCGGACGGCGAGAAGGCGATCGAGCTGGCGCTGGCGTTGCGGCCGGACGTCGTACTGATGGATGTCCAGATGCCTGGGATGGACGGGATCTCCGCGACGCAGCGGATCGTCGCGGAGGACGCCGGGAAGGTCGTCATCCTCACCACCTTCGACCGTGACGACTACCTGTTCGAGTCGCTCGGCGCCGGCGCGAGCGGGTTCCTGCTGAAGAACACAGCGCCCGAGGACCTGGTGGAGGCGATCCAGGTCGTGCACTCCGGCCACGCGCTGCTCGCGCCCGAGGTGACCCGTCGGGTGATCAAACGATTCACGGGCAAGGGAGAGCGGGTGTACCGGCCGGATCTGCTGGCTGAACTGACCGAGCGCGAACGCGAGGTCCTCGGCCTGATCGCCCGCGGCCTGACCAACACCGAGATCGCCGGCCAGCTGTACGTCGGCGAGGCCACCGTGAAGACCCATGTCTCCCGGGTCCTCCTGAAGCTCGGCCTGCGCGACCGCGTCCAGGCCGTCGTCTTCGCCTACGAATGCGGCCTCGTCACCCCCGGAGACGACCCGACCGGGTGATCCGTCCGTCGTACGGATGACGTCGTTGATCACCCTCGCGGGCGACGTGCCGACATACCTCCACTGACTAGCTTTGGCAGCGTTGGAAGTTTTGGCTAGCTGATGGGAACGGTGACACATGCTCAGGGTGGCAGGGCTCACCCGGCGGTTCGGTGATCATCTGGCGCTGGACGACGTGACCTTCGACGTCGTTCCGGGACGGATGACCGGGTTCGTCGGGGCCAACGGTGCCGGGAAGACGACGACGATGCGGATCATCCTCGGCGTCCTGGCCGCGACGGCCGGCGAGGTGCGGTGGCAGGACAAGCCGCTGACCGGGGCCGTACGCCGGGACTTCGGCTACATGCCCGAGGAACGCGGGCTGTACCCGAAGATGAAGATCCGCGACCAGCTGGTGTTCTTCGGCCGGCTGCACGGGCTCGCCCCGGAGCGCGCCGGCACGCGGACCGACAAGATCCTCGGGCGGCTCGGGCTCGCCGAGCGCGCGTCCGACGTCCTCGAGACGCTGTCGCTGGGCAACCAGCAGCGGGTGCAGATCGCGGCCGCGCTGGTCCACGAGCCGATCGCGCTGGTGCTGGACGAGCCGTTCAGCGGCCTCGACCCGCTCGCCGTCGACGCGATGGTCGACCTGCTCCGCGAGGAGGTGACGCCGGAGGTGCCGGTGCTGTTCTCCAGCCATCAGCTCGACCTGGTCGAGCGGCTCTGCGACGACCTCGTCGTCCTGTCCCGCGGCAAGGTCGTCGCGGCGGGCGCGGTGTCCGAGCTGGCGGCCGGATCCACGTCGACGTACCGCCTGGTGGTGGACGGCGACGCCGGGTGGCTGCGGGACGTGCGGGGGATCCAGGTGCGTGACGTGGCCGGCGGTACGGCGTTGTTCGACGTACTCGATGACGCGGTGGAGCAGAAGATCCTTTCCGAAGCGATCAGTCGCGGGCCGGTGCTCGAGTTCGGGCCGGAGCGGGTGGCGCTCAGCGACGTCTTCCGGGAGGCGACCCGATGAAGACCCTGGACAAGCCGTGGGTGCTGATCGCGGAACGCGAGATCACCACGAAACTGCGGGACAAGACGTTCATCGGCTCGACGCTGGTGATGCTGCTGATCGTGATGGTCGCGGTGATCCTGCCCGCGATCCTCGCCGGCAAGGGCGGCGCGGACAAGATCGGCGTGATCGACGACGCGGGCCAGAAGGTCGTGCAGACGGCGTCGGCGACCGCGGGCGGCGACGGGTACGAAGCGACCCGCTTCGCGGACCGGCCGGCCGCTGAGAAGGCCGTCACCGACGGCAAGGTGAAGGCCGCGCTGCTGCCGGACGCGGACGGGTACGTCGTGCTCGGTAAGGACCGCGTCGACTCCGGTGTGGAAGGCGCCCTTCGCGAGGCGGCCGCGGCCGTCGGGATGGAAGCGAACGCCGGGAAGGCCGGGCTGTCACCGGCGGAGCTGCACGCCGGCACGAAGGTCTCGTTGCAACTGCTGAAACCGGGCCCGTTGCCGGACATCGTCTCCGACTTCGTGAACATCGGGCTGGCGCTGGTGTTCTACATGACGGCGCTCGGCTTCGGGATGATGATCGCGCAGAGCGTCGTCCAGGAGAAGGAGAGCCGGGTCGTCGAGATCCTCGCCGCCGCGGTGCCGATCCGGTCGCTGCTGTGGGGCAAGGTCCTGGGCAACACGGTGCTGGCGCTCAGCCAGATCGTCGTGATCGCGGGTGCGTCACTGATCGGGCTGCTCGCCACCGACCAGGCCGACATTCTCGAGGTCGTCGCGCCGGTCGCCGGGTGGTTCGTGGTGTTCTTCGTGCTCGGATTCGTCGCGCTGGCCGGGCTCTGGGCGGTCGCCGGTTCGCTGGCGACCCGGCAGGAGGACCTCGGGTCGACCACGCTGCCGGGGCAGATGATCCTGATGATCCCGTTCTTCTTCTCGGTGTTCGCGGGTTCGTCGGCCAAGACGGTGGCGTCGTTCGTCCCGATCGCGTCGTCGATGTCGATGCCGGGCCGGATGCTCACCGAGGATGTTCCGGTCTGGCAGCCGCTGGCAGCGATCGCGCTGCTGCTGGTCGCGACCGTGCTGATCGTCCGGGTAGGCGCGCGGCTGTACGAGCGCACGCTGCTGCAGACCGGCCGCCGGCTCGGTTACCGCGAGGCGCTGGCACTCGAATCGAAGTAGCACATCGTCACGACCGGGCCCGGCGTTACAGCTCCGGGCCCGGCTGTGACGAAACCGCAATGTAGGGTCGCTGTGTGCTGTGTCCAGACCTCGACTACGGTCTCAACGCATGAACGTTGAGCTGCGCCACCTGCGGGTGGTGGTCCTGGTGGCAGAAGCGGGGTCCGTCGGACGGGCCGCCCGCTGGCTCAAGGTCAGCCAGCCGAGCCTGACCGCGCAGCTGAAACGGATCGAGGCCGCGTTCGGCGGTGAGCTGTTCGAACGCTCCCGCACCGGCGTGAAGCCGACGCCGCTCGGCCGGTACGCCGTTGACCGCGCGCGGGCCATCCTGGTCGACGTCGACCACCTGTCGGCGACCGTGTCGGCGATGACCGCGGTCGAGTCGTCGGCGGTCCGGCTCGGCGGGTTCCCGACCGCGCCGATGTCCGGGATCGCGTCCCGGCTGCGCGCCCACGGCGAGATCGAACAGGTCAGCATCGAGGTCGAGTGGTCCACCAGTGTGCTCCTGCAGCAGCTGGAGAGCGGGCGGCTGGACTTCGCGCTGCTCCGGGAGTTCCCCGGGTTCGAGCTGCGGCTGCCCGCCGGGGTCGAGAGCACCACGGTGGTCGAGTCCGAGTCGGCGTACGTCGCCTTGTCGGCGGACCACCCGGTGGCGGAGGCGTCGCGGACGCGAGGCGAGGTCGATCTCGCGTCGCTGTCGGGCGAGGAATGGATCGGTGAGCCGCCGGACGACAGCGGCTTCCACGTACTGTTCCGGGCGGCGTGCGAGGCGGCCGGGTTCCAGCCTCGGGTGGAGCACCATTCGGTGGATACGTCGGTGCTGATGGGGTTCGTGACCAGTGGTCAGGGCGTGGCGCTGATCTCGCCCACGTCGTACCGGATGCTCTCGGCCGATGTCACCACGCGCACGCTGGTCGGCGACCCGATTCACCGGAAGCTGGTGCTCGCATGGAGCACCGACTCACCACGGGCCCAGATGGCAGGCGAGGTGCTGCAGATGGCGAGCGCGGCGTACGACGAGGCCATCACCGAGCACGCCCGTCGCGACCAGCACCAGCAGCGCATGCACGTCGCCTGAGTCCCGCGCAGGCTAGGCGGGCTTCACGACAGGGTTCTCGAACGCGAGGTGGAACTCGCCGGTGTCCTCCGGGTCCTCCATCCGCTCCCGGTACTGCGACCCCATCTTCTCCCCCCGCTCCATCTTCTTCTCCTCAACGGGAGCCTTCGTCTCAACCGGCTGAGTCTCCTCAACCGCCTGCGGCTTGGCCTCGACCGGCTTAGTCTCCTCAGCGGGTGCGGTTGCCTCGGGCTTGGCCTCCGTCGGCTGAGCCTCTTCCACCGCGGCGTCCATCGGCTGGGTCTCCTCAACCGGCGCGGCCGCCTGCGGCTCTGGCTTCACCGGCTGGGTCTCCTCGACCGGCTCCTGCTGCGCGACCGGCTCCTCGGCCGCCGGGGGCGGTGCGATGACCGTGTCCTCGCCGGTGTAGTTGCTTTCGGCATCTGCCTCCGGGAACTGGCGGGTGTGCTCGAACTCCTCCGCCTCGCCGACCGGGAACTGCCGCGTCTGGTCGTCGGCCTGATTCCGCGGCTGCGCCGCGGGCTCGTCGAACAGGTCGTCGTACCGGGTGTGACTCTCGTACGCCGCCGGCGCCTGATAGGTGCCCCCGGCAACCGGATACACCGCCGCGACATCCGCCTCCTGCTGCGCCTGCGCGGCTTCCTGCTCGCGCTGCAGCCGGTCGGCCTCGACCCGCTCCCGCCGCCGACGCTGGACGCCGTGGACGATCAGCTGGATCGCGTACACCAACGAGATCACCCCGAGGATCGGCACCACGCCGTTCAGCGTGTACTGCTTCGACCCGTCGATCATCCCGTTGGTGACACCCGGGACGTCGTTCAGGAAGTTCGTGGTCCGGTTCGGGATCCACAGCCAGCAGTAGATCAGGACGCCGAAGGCGATGAACGCCCCCAGCGCACCGGCCCCGGAGAAGTACGACACCACGGCCCAGAAGACCAGCGCGCCGATGCCGAAGGCAAGCGCCATCCCCTTCGCGTTCAGCTCGATACCACCCGGCGCCGCGAGGACCCCGAACACGGCCGGTCCGGCCAGAGCAACAGCTACGCCGAGCAAGAACCCAAGAAATTTGGACACACCCCCAAGGTAGCGACGAACAGCGGTTACACCCCGCAGACACTTCGGCACACCTTTGGGCTGACCCGCACAGGCAACCGCTTGCCTAGGGTAGGAGCCATGCGCCCACCGAACATCGTCGTGATCCTGTCCGACGAACACACCGCCGCGGCGGCCGGCTGGGCGGGTCATCCGCACGTCCGGACGCCACATCTGGATCGCCTGGCCGCGCAGGGCGTCGCGTTCGACCGCGCCTACACCAACAGCCCGATGTGCGTGCCGTCCCGCCTCTCGCTCATGGCCGGCCAGTACGTGCACCAGCTCGGGGCCTGGGACAACGGCGTCATCCCAGACGCGTCGTACCGCACCTGGGGCCATCACCTACGCGAAGCCGGTTACACCTCGGTCATAGCGGGCCGCACGCACTTCAACGGACCAGACCGCTTGCTCGGCTTCGACCGCCGTCTCACCGACGACCTGGACTTCTGGCTCGACCACAGCGGCCGTCCACCCCGGCGTACGGCGGGCTGGCGACGCCCGACCAACTCTCACGTCACTGAACAAGGGTCGGGCGACCACGTCCACACGCAGCACGACGTAGCCGCGACGGATGCCGCTGTGGAGTTCCTGCGCGACCCAGGCGAGGAGCCGTTCCTGCTGTACGTCGGCTACATGCACCCGCACTTCCCGTTGGTCGCACCACCGGAGTTCCGCGCGTTGTACGACACGGCCGACGTCGAGCTACCTGCCGTCGCAGACGATCAGCACCCGGTGATCTCGCTGCTACGCCACGGGTTCCGGAACGACGAGCCGCTGACGGAGGAGCAGATCCGGGAGGCGACAGTCTGCTACTGGGCACTGATCAGTCACCTTGACCACCAGATCGGCCGGCTGCTGGCCGCCGTACCGGACGACACCGTGGTCATCTACACCAGCGACCACGGGGAGATGGCCGGTCACCAGGGCATCTGGCAGAAACAGTGCTTCTACGAGCCCGCCGTACGTATCCCGATGCTCCTGCGCCACCCGTCGTTGCAGCCAGGCCGGAGCGCCGCACACGTCAGTCTGATCGACGTGCTCCCCACCCTCCGACACGCGGCCGGTATGGCACCCGACACCGCACTGCCCGGTCTGACGCTGCTGGAGGCTCAGGACAGACCTGTGCTGTCGGAGTACCACGCACAGGGCATGGTCGACGGTGGCTTCATGCTGAAGTCCGGGCCGTGGAAGTACTGCTACTACGGGTCCGCACACGCGCCACAGGTCTTCAACGTCGACGACGACCCACTGGAGCTCCACGACCTGTCCGGTGAGACGGCTCTGGTGCAGCGACTGGATGCTGAGCTGAGATTGCTGCTGGACCCTGACGCGACCGATGCCCGTGCAAAGTCAGACCAGGCCGCGCGCCTTTCGAGAGGATGAGCTGTTGCCCGCTCCGAACATTCTGCTGATCGTTTCCGACGACCACGGGTACGCCGACCGCAGTGCCCTCGGGGTGCAGCCCGACGTCCGCACTCCGGCGCTGGACCGGCTGGCCGCGGAGGGAGTGAGTTGCACCGACGCCTACGTGACGGCGCCGATCTGCAGCCCGTCGCGGGCGTCGATCATCTCCGGGCGGTACCAGCAGCGGTGGGGCGGCCAATGGTTCGACTCGGCCGCGTTCCCGCCGGACGACGTACCGACGCTCGCGGAGATCCTGCGCGACCAGGGGTACCGGACGGGGTACTTCGGCAAGGTGCACTACGGGAAGGAGGATGTGGGGGACAGGGCGTGTCCGCCGCACCACGGGTTCGAGGAGACGCTGTACGGGCTGGCTGGGCAGTCGTTCGGGCGGCTGAACTACCTGCATCACTCGGACGAGTCGGTCGAGTCCTACGGTCAGCCGGCCGCACACCACATGGCTGTGCAGCCGCTGCTGTCGGGGGACGAGCCAGTTGAGCACGAGGGCTTCCTGACCGCGGAGTTCGGTCGCCGCGCGGCGGAGTTCATGGACGCGGACGACGAGCGGCCGTACTTCTGCATGGTGGCGTTCAACGCCGTCCACAACTTCTGCTGGCAACTGCCGGACTCCGAACTGGAATCACGAGGCCTGCCGGCGTTCCGCGACTGGTCACCGGATGCGGACGGACCGTTCATGGAGTGGTACGACGACGTGATCGTGCCGAATCTGCCGCACGGTCGCGAGTACTACCTCGCCCAGCTGGAGCTGATGGACGCCGAGATCGGGCGGCTGCTCGACCGGGCAGGCGAGGACACGATCGTCGTGTACGTGACGGACAACGGCGGGTCGACCTGCAACTTCGGCGACAACGCGCCGCTGCGCGGGACGAAGTACACGCTGTGGGACGGCGGCATCCGCATCCCGATGCTCTGGCGCTGGCCGGACCGGTTGCCGGCGGGACGCCGTACCGACGCACTCGTCAGCACGATGGACCTGGTCCCCACGCTGGCCGCCGCGGCGGGCGCGACCATGGACGGCGCCGACGGTGTCGACCTCCTGCCCGTACTGACCGGGGACGCCGAGGCCGCGCACGAGAATCTGCACTGGGACTGCGGGTTCCAGTGGGCGGTGCGGTCGGGGGAGTGGAAGCTCAGCTGGGTGGCGGACGACGCCAGCACCCGGCATCTGCGCGACTACGAGCACGCGCCGATGGGGGAGGGCTGGTTCCTCGCGAACCTGGCCGACGACATCGGCGAGCAGACCAACCAGCTGTCAGCGCAGCCGGAGATCGCCGATCGGCTGCGCTCGTTGCACGCCGACTGGCGCGCGGAGGTCGGGCTCGAGGCTCAGACCGTCAACCCGTAGGTGATCGCGGTCGGCGGCTCCTCGTGGTGGTCGATGTCCGGGCTGCGCTCGTACTCGTCCCAGGCGAGGAGCTCGTCGAGGTGCCGGCGCACCGAGGCGAGGACCTCGGTGGTCGTGACCTCGCGGCCGAGTTCCTTGGAGAGCGTGGTGACGTCGGCGTCCGAGATGCCGCACGGGACGATCCGGTCGAACCAGGTGAGGTCGTTGTTGCAGTTCAGCGCGAAACCGTGCATGGTCACGCCCTGCGCGACCCGGATCCCGATCGCGGCGATCTTCCGCTCCCGGCCGCGGTCGTCGGCCGCGACCCAGACGCCGCTGCGGCCCTTGACCCGGCCGGTCTTCACCCCGAGGTCGGCGCAGACGGCGATCAGCGCCTCCTCGAGCCGCCGGACGTAGTCCACGACGTACACGTGGGAGGCGAGCTTGACGATCGGGTACCCCACCAGTTGCCCGGGGCCGTGCCAGGTGATCTTGCCGCCCCGGTCCACGTCGACCACCGGCGTACCGTCCAGCGGCCGCTCGTGCGGCTCGGTGCGCTTGCCCGCCGTGTAGACCGGCGGGTGCTCGAGCAGGATCACCGTGTCCGAGCCGGTGCCCTCGGCAACCTCCGAGTGCAGTCGTCGCTGCTCGGCCCACGCGGTCTCGTAGCGCACCGCGTCGGCGCCGAATCCGGCTTCCACGTACCTGATCGCCCTCACGCCTTCGAGTGTAGGCGGCGGCCGATCGGGCCCGGCGCCCTGGGCTGTGGATAACTTCGACGGGCGTCGTCGCGATCGGTGCATCCTCTTGGGCATGGACCTCGCAGATCTCACCGGCTACAGCCTGCGCCGCGAGCTCGGGTCCGGACCGGCCGGCACCGTCTGGCAGGTCCGGGACCGCGCCTCGGGCCGCAACGCCGTGCTCAAACACGTCCCACACAGCGCCTATCCCGACCGCGGGCGGCTCCGCGAGGACTTGAGCATGCTGTCCCGCTTCCGGCACCCGCATGTCGCGCAGCTCCACGAGTTCCGCGAGACCGGTACCGGCTGGATCCTGATCACCCAGCACCTGGCCGCCGGCAGCCTGGCCGCCCTGCTCACCCGCCGCGGCCCACTGTCCCGCGGCGAACTAGTCACCCTCCTCGCCCCGCTGGCCGACGCCCTGACCCACCTCCACGCCTCCAACCTCACTCACGGCTCCATCACCCCCGAAAACATCCTCTTCGACGCCGAAGGCCGCCCAATCCTCACCGACGCCACCCTCCGCCCCACCACCCCCACCACCGACCACCACTCCCTAGCCACCCTCACCCACCACGTCAGCGCCCACCCCACCCCCTTCCCACCCACCCTCATCACCAACACCCCCCTCAAATCCCTCCCGCACCGCCTCCTGACCCACACCCCCGCCGCCCCGATCGACCTGGCCCCACTCACCAGCCCACCAACAACGAATCCCCCGGCCGGCCCTGACACCTCGCCCACCCCTACGCCCACCCCTCCGTCCACCGCTCCGTCCGCGACGAGTGTCGCTGGGCCAGGCGGTCACGCTCCGACGTCGTCGGGAGGGTCTGCTGACGACGACGATTCGCCAGCCGTGTCCCGCGGACCGCTCGCTCCACCTCCGGCGGACCCACCGCCCGCACCTCTGACGCAACCAAAGCGACCCCACCCCTCCGCGCCGTCCGCCAAGGCCCGCTCGAAGCGCATCCGCCCCATCCGCCGCACCAAGTCCCGCCGCACCAGGTTCGCAGCGCTCCCCGCGCTCGCACGACTCCCACACCCCGCGTACGGCGTACTGGCCGCAGCCGGCCTGGCCGCGATCATCGTGCTCGCGATCGCCATCGCCACCCTCCGCACCCTCAACACCCCAGCCACCGCCCAACCAGACCCCACCAATCCGCAGTCCACAACCCAACGCACGCCCGAATCCCCGCCCACTCAGTCACCTACTGCCGCGCACCCAACGACGCCCGGGCGACCCGAGCCATCGCCGAGCCAGGGCCGTGCCACGACGTCGGCTCCACCCTCCGCGTCCGCAGCAGAGCTGGCCACCTGGATCGAGACGTTGCAGGCGCTCGACGCCCAACGCGCCCAAGCCTTCTGGACTCTGGACCTAGACGCTCTCGACCGCATCTATGTCCCAGGCAGCGCCCCGTGGCGCACCGACCGCGCGCTCCTGTCCACCTACCGCCAACAGAACGTCCGCGTCCAAGGTCTCCGCATCACGATCGAAAGCACCGCCATCACCCGCCGCACCGCGACAACGGTCACCCTCAGGACCACCGACCACCTGACAGCCGGTCAAGCAGTCGACCGCACCGGCGCCAAAACCCCACTCCCACCAGGCTCCCCAGCCACCAGACTGATCACCCTGACAACCACCCCACGCACCGCAGCCCCATCCCGCAGCTCTGATCGTCAACCAGTCCACACCTGGCGCATCACGGCAATCACCCAAACCTGACCCACCGAACCAGACGATCTTCAGCTTGGCCGATTGAGCGCGTCGAAAACGTCCCGCACGAAGTAGGCGTCCGCCAACGCATCGTGAATCGCGTACGAGGACTGGTCGACGCCGACAGCCGCCGACATCTCGCCGACGTCCGCAGTCGGCGGCAGGTTCGTCCGGCCCAACAGTTGGCTGATCACGCACACCAGCCGGAAGTCCCACGGCACGTCCGCCGCGTCATCTGCGACTAAGCCGTTGAGATGCATCAGGTGCAGTACATCGGTCGCATCCATCCACGGCGCCGCCCCTACCCACAGCGGCTCGTCGGAGGTCAGGTCGACCATCAGCTCCGCGACCTCTCGACCGCGGCTCACGTCCTGCTCGGATCCGTTCAGCGACGGGTGGCGGTGAAAGCGGCTGATCTCGAGCGCCCGCTCGGTCGCGACCGACAGATCCAGCTCGTCCGGCCGGACGAACCGGTTGTACGCCGTCTCCCGCCCGTCGTCCTCCCGCCGGATCACCGCCAACTGCCAGATCTGCCGGCCACCTGGCAGCCAAGGTTCCCGAACACTCGTAGTTTCCAGATCAACGAAGAGAGTCGCCATCCAGAAATCCAAGCAGGTCAGACCCGCGCCGGCGAAGGCGTTGAGGAGATCAGCCAGCGGCCGTTGAAGCACGGATGGGCCCCGTAGATCACGACCATCCGGCTTGGATGCAGTACGCGACTTGCCTCCCGAAGTCGTCGACGTCGGTGGACAGCCACAGTACGGCGACAGTAGCGAAGACACCGTCGGCGAACGGCAGCTCCGCCGCGTCGCCCTGGATCAACGTCTCGCCGTCGACCGTGCGTTCGTCCTCGGCATGGGGTCTAGGCGAGGGCGGCGGAGATTGCGGTGGTGACTGTGGGGTGGTGGAAGGTGAAGCCGGTGGACTGGAGGCGGGTTGGGAGGGCACGTTTGCTGCCGAGGAGTTCCCAGGCGAACTCGCCGAGGGCGGCCTTCATGAGGATGGCGGGCACCGGGACGAGGGACGGCCGGTGCAGGGCGGTTGCCAGGGCTTCGGCGAGTTCGAGGTTGGTGGCCGGTGTCGGCAGGGTGATGTTGACCGGTCCGCTCACGCTGTCGTTCTCGGCGACGTGCCGGACGGCGCGGATCCAGTCGGTGAGCGAGACCACCGGGAAGTACTGGGTTCCAGGCCCGAGGCGGCCGCCGAGACCGAGGCGGAAGGGGAGAGAAAGAAGCTGGAACGCAGGAGCCTTGCTGTCGAGCACGACGCCCGTGCGCAGCGCGGCCACCCGGCTGCCTGCCTCACGGGCCGGTTCGAGCGCGCCCTCCCACAGCCGGACGACGTCGGCCAGGAAGCCTTCGCCCAGGTCGGAGTCCTCGGTCAGGATGCGATCGCCGAGGTCGGTGCCGTAGCCGCCGATCCCGCTCTGCGTGAGCAGCGCCGGCCGACGGTCGAGCTGGGTCGCCACCGCGGCCAGGGTCGCGGTGGTCGAGACGCGGCTCTCGCGGATCTTCAGGCGGTACGTCGGTGTCCACGGGCGGCCGATGTTCGCGCCGGCCAGGTTGACCAGGACGTCGGGATCGTCCAGGGCGCCCGGGTCGAGATCGCCCCGGGCCGGGTCCCAGCGCACCTCGTCCGGTGTCGACGGCGGACGGCGTACCAGCCGGACCACCTGGTGGCCGTTGGCAACCAAGTCGCGGGCGAGCGCCTTACCGAGAAAGCCGGACGCTCCGGCCAGTACGTACTTCATCCCGCTGTGCTCCTTGCCGGTTCACGAGAGAAAGAACGGCGCCGGTGTCCGTCTCCGGGGAGACAGGCACCGGCGCCGGGTGTCCGATCGGATCAGACGTCGAACTGGGCCTCTTCGAGGCGCTGCTTGACGGCCGTCAGGTAACGGGCCGCGTCGGCGCCGTCGACCAGGCGGTGGTCGTAGGTCAGCGCCAGGTACACCATCTGCCGGATCGCGATCGTCTCGCCGAGCTCCGGGTGGGTGATGACCACCGGGCGCTTCACCACGGCGCCGGTCCCGAGCATGCCGACCTGCGGCTGGTTCAGGATCGGGGTGTCGAACAGCGCGCCCCGGCTACCGGTGTTGGTGATGGTGAACGTGCCGCCCGCCATCTCGTCCGGCAGCACCTTGTTGTTCCGGGTGCGGTCGGCGAGGTCGGCGATCTTCTTCGCCAGGCCGGCGATGTTCAGGTCGCCGGCGTTGTGCACGACCGGGACCATCAGGCCGCGTTCCACGTCCACCGCGATGCCGAGGTGCTCGGCGGCGTGGTACGTGATCTCGCCCTTCTCCTCGTCGATCGACGCGTTCAGCTTCGGGTACTGCTTGAGCGCGTCCACCGCGGCGAGCGCGAAGAACGGGAGGAAGGACAGCTTGACGCCTTCGCGGGCCTCGAACTCCGCCTTCTTCTTGTTCCGCAGCTTGGCGATCTCGGTGACGTCGACCTCGACGACCGTGGTCAGCTGGGCCGAGACCTTCAGGCTGTTGACCATGTGGGCCGCGATCGCCTTGCGGATCCGGCTCATCTTCTCGGTGGTGCCGCGCAGCGGGCTGACCGCCGGGGCCTTCGCGGCTGCGGCCGGGGCCGCGGCCTGGGCTGCCGGAGCGGGTGCTGCCGCGGCGGCCTTCTTCGCCTCGGCGGCGGCGATCACGTCCTGCTTTCGGATACGGCCGCCGACGCCGGTGCCCTGTACGGCGTTCAGGTCGACCTCGTGCTCCGCGGCGAGCTTGCGGACGAGCGGGGTGACGTAGTTCGCGCCGTCGGCAGCGCCGTTCGGCGACACCGCGGGAGCCGGAGCTGCTGCCGGGGCCGGCGCGGCCGCAGCCGGAGCCGCCTGCGGAGCAGGAGCCTGAGCCGCCGGAGCGGGAGCAGCGGCCGGAGCGGGAGCAGCAGCCGGAGCGGGAGCAGCAGCCGGGGCCGGTGCGGGAGCAGCAGCCGGGGCAGGAGCAGCGGCCGGGGCAGGAGCAGCAGCCTGGGCCGGTGCGGCGGGAGCGGAGGCTGCCGGAGCGGCGGCGGGGGCGGCTGCGCCGGAGCCGACGATGGCCAGTTCGGCGCCGACCTCGACGGTTTCGTCCTCGGCGACCTTGATCTCCAGGAGCTTGCCGGCGATCGGGCTCGGGATCTCGGTGTCGACCTTGTCGGTGGAGACCTCGAGGAGCGGCTCGTCGACGGCCACGTCGTCGCCGACCTGCTTCAGCCAGCGAGTCACGGTGCCTTCGGTCACGCTCTCACCCAGCGCGGGCAGCGTCACCGACGTACCGGACGCGCCGGACGCACCGTCAGCGGGAGCAGCCTCGGCCGGAGCAGGAGCCTCAGCAGCAGGTTCAGGAGCCGGAGCCTCGGCAGCCGGGGCCGGAGCGGACTCAGCAGCCGGAGCGGGAGTGGGCTCGGCGGCCGGCGCGGGCTCGGCGGCGGGCTCGGCGGGGGCCGCAGGTGCGGAGCCGGCCTCGCCGGCGTCGCCGATCACGGCCAGTTCGGCGCCGACCTCGACGGTCTCGTCCTCGGCGGCCTTGATCTCGAGAAGGGTGCCGGCGACGGGGCTCGGGATTTCGGTGTCGACCTTGTCGGTCGAGACCTCCAGCAGGGGTTCGTCCACGGCAACCGTGTCACCGACCTGCTTGAGCCAGCGGGTGACGGTTCCTTCGGTGACGCTCTCCCCGAGGGCCGGCAGGGATACAGAGGTCGGCATGACGGTCGTTGCTCCTTCGTCTGATCGGTCGAGTGTCAGCCTACGGTGCCGCCGGAGCGCCCGGGATCCGGGTCACGGCCGTCCTTGACGCTCCTGCGGTTCCAACCTACTGGGGCGGCCCAGCAGGGTCAGTCATGGAAGTGCAAAGGTTTCCCGGCGAGGGCGAGGTGGGCCTCTCCGAGGGCTTCGTTCTGGGTCGGGTGCGCGTGCACCAGCGGCGCGACATCGGCCGGGTACGCCTCCCAGTTGTAGATCAGCTGGGCCTCGCCGATCAGCTCGCCGACACGCGAACCGACCATGTGCAGCCCCACGACCGCACCGTCCCGCGCGCGGACCAGCTTCACGAACCCGGCCGTCTTCAGGATCTGCGACTTGCCGTTGCCGCCGAGGTTGTAGTTGAGGATCTCGACGTCGCCGTACTTCTCCCGGGCCTGCTCCTCGGTCAGCCCGACGGACGCGACCTCCGGCTCGGAGTACGTCACGCGCGGGATGCCGGCCTCGTCGATCGGCGCCGGGGCGAGGCCCGCGAGGTGCTCGGCGACGAAGATGCCCTGCTGGAACCCGCGGTGCGCGAGCTGCAGGCCCGGCACGATGTCGCCGACCGCGTAGACGCCCGGCACGCTGGTCTGCAGCGTCGCGTCGACGGTCACGAACCCGCGGTCGAGCGCGACACCGACCTCTTCGTACCCGAGACCCGTCGTGTTGGGGCCCCGGCCGACGGCGACCAGCAGGAGCTCGGCCTCGATCACCTCGCCGCCCGCGACGGTCACCCGGACGCCGGAGTCGGTCACCGCGACGGACTCGAACGGCGTACCGGTCTTGAACGCGATCTTCCGCTTCCGGAACGCGCGCTCCAAGGTCTTCGAACAGTCGGCGTCCTCGGCCGGGACCAGCCGCGGCAGCGCCTCGACGATCGTCACCTTGGTGCCGAACGACGTCCACGCGGACGCGAACTCGACGCCGATCACGCCGCCGCCGAGGATCACCGCGGACTCCGGGACCCGGTCGAGCGTCAGCGCGTGCTCGCTCGCGATCACCCGGTGCCCGTCGAGTTCGAGACCGGGCAGCGACTTGGAGTACGAGCCGGAGGCGAGCAGGACATTACGGCCGGTGTACGTCGTGTCGCCGACCTGGACCGTGGTGGGCGAAGTCAGCCGGCCCTCACCCTCGATCACCGTGATGCCGCGGGCCTTCAACTGGCCCTGCAGACCCTTGAACAGCCGGTCGACGACGCCGTCCTTGTACTTGTTCACGCCGCCCATGTCGACGCCCTCGAGTGTCGTCCGGACCCCGAACTGCTCGCTTTCGCGCGCCGAGTCCGCGACCTCGGCCGCGTGCAGCAGCGCCTTGGTCGGGATGCACCCACGGTGCAGACAGGTCCCGCCGACCTTGTCCTTCTCGACCAGCGCCACGGACAGGCCGAGCGTCGCCGCGCGCAGTCCGGCGGCGTAACCACCGCTGCCGCCGCCGAGAATCACCAGGTCGTACGTCGTGCCACTGTCAGTCACAGGTTCCTCCGTGGGGTCCAACAGGCTGTGGGTCTGGGCGGGCGGCCCCGGATCGCGGTTCCGGCCCGGCGTCATCTTGTCACCGATCAGGCCCGGATCCATCCCCGGGCCGGTCGTGGCGGGCAGGCCGGGATCGGCCGCAACCGTTATCCAGGATTTCGGCCCGGACTTGCACAGATAGTGGACACTTACTCCCATGAAGTGGTTCGGTCGCCGGCAGAAGGCCGGAACGATGCGCCGGTCGGACACTCCCGACCAGGCGCACCTGCGCGAGTTCGCCCAGACCCGTCAGGGCGTCGAGGGGTTCGTCGAGCCGCGGACGGCGGTGACGGAGTACACCCTGCTGCTGGTCGCTGTGGACGGCGAGTGGACCCGCCGCCGGGTCCCGTCGGTGAAGTGGGCCCACGACTTCGCGAACCGCCTCGGCATCCCGTCGTACGACGCGGCCGTCGTCGGCTACCCGCCACGGATGCGCGAGTACAACGCCCGCATGAAGAAGAACGGCCTCTCCTAGAGAATCGGCACCCGGGCGCGGACAGCGGCGACGACGGCAGTGTCGACAACAGCGTGCAAGGTTTCAGTTCCGGCGCCGAGTCTCGTGTGGCTCTGACCCAGGGGAGTGGTCAGGCTGCTGCGCCCGATCCCCAGCGGATCCGTGCCGACGGGCGGTACATACGCCTGGTCGCACGCCAGCAACCAGGCCTGAGCGTCCGCGGCGCGAGCACGCGTCAGTAGGTCCCACTGCTCTTCCTTGCCCGGCCCCGCACCCCACGACGCCGGTACGACGATCAGTTCCGCACCGAGCCGCCCGAGCGCGGTGAACTGGTCGGCGAACCGCAGGTCGTAACAGGTCGCCAGCCCGATCGTCACGTCTCGCAGGGCGAACGTCACCAGATCCTTGCCCGGAGCAACAGTGTCCGACTCGCGCGACCCGAAGGCGTCGTACAGGTGGATCTTCCGGTACGACGCTTCGACGCCGGGTCCCGTGACGAGCAGCGTGTTGTACACCCGCCCGTCCTCGGACGGTTCGAACAGGCCGGCGACCACGACGACCCCGGCGTCCGCCGCGGCCTTCCGCAGACCGGTGGCGAACGGTCCGTCCAACGGCTCGGCGATCGAACCCAGGTCGGTCCCGAAGCAGGCCGACGTGGCTTCGGGCAGGATGATCAGTTCGGCGCCGCCGGCGGCCGCGTCCCGGACCGCGCCGGTCGCAGTCGCCAGGTTGGCGACCGGGTCGGGTCCGCTGCTGATCTGGGCCGCGGCCACGTGCACGACTGTCATCAGAACCTCCGAAGCTGTATACATTGAGTATGCAATTGAGTGGGGACTCCGGCCGTGATCGTGCCTATCAGTACTTGCGGGGGACGGTGCTGAGCGACCCGGCCGTGTCGGGGACGTTCATCAACGAGCAGGTCGTCGCGACCGAGGTCGGCATCTCCCGTACGCCGGTGCGCGAGGCGTTGCTGATGCTCGCCGCCGAGGACCTGGTCCAGCTCGTGCCGCACCGCGGTGCGTTCGTCGCGCCGCTGCCCGGCCGCGAGATCGCCGAGCTGATGCAGGCCCGCGGTGTGATCGAGTGCTGGGCCGCGTCGACTTCTCTCGCGGCGGATGCGGCTCCGGTCGAGGCGATGAACGACGTCCTCGAGCAGCAGCGGGCGATCGTCGAGCAGGGCGACGCCAAGGCGTTCATCGAGCTGGACAGCAAGTTCCACGCGCTCCTCGTCGAGGCCGGCGGCAACTCGGTGCTCGGTCGCCTGTACGACAACCTGCGGTCCAAGCACGTGCTCCTCGGCGTCGTGGCCCTGCAACGGAGCGCCACTCGCCGGCAGGATGTCCTCGCCGAGCACCAGGCCATCGTCGATGGCTTGGCGGCCGGCGAACCGGCGGCAGCCGAGAAGGCGATCCTCAGCCATCTCGGCACCACCGGCTCGGTTCTCATGCAGGGCTGACGGCAAGGGAGTCCTCCTGCACGGCCCGGCCGAGGCGCAGGCCGACAAGCGTGATCGAGCACGCCACGATGATGTACGCCGCGATCACGTAGCCGGTGCCCGCCTTGGCGAGGAAGTACGTGAACGCCAGCGGCGCGAGCGCACCGCCGATGACGCCTGCGAACGTGTAGGCGAGTGAGCTCCCGGTGTATCGCAGCCTCGCGGTGAACTGCTCCGACACGAACGCCGCCTGCGGCCCGTACATCAGCGAGTGGAACACCAGCCCGATCACCACTCCCGGGAGCACGGTCGCCAGCGACGACGCCATCGCGAAGAACACCACGCTCCACACGGCTCCTCCGACCGCACCGATCGCATAGACCGTACGACGCCCGTACCGGTCCGAAAGCCAGCCGGACCAGGGAATCAGCACGACCTGCAGCGCAGAACCGACCAGCACCGCGGTCACCGCCTCGCCGCGACTCATGCCCAACTCCTTGGTCGCGTACGTCAGGACGAAGACCGCGAACATCGCGTACAGCACGTCCGGACCCACTCTGGCCAGGATCGCTGCAATCAGCGGGCGCCGCTGCGTCCGCAGCACCTCGGACACCGGAGCTGTCGGCCGATCGCCTCGCGCCTCGAGTTCGCGGAACACCGGCGTTTCCTCGAGCCTGGAACGGATCAGGAGACCGAAGGCGACCAGTACGGCGGACAGCAGGAAGGCGACCCGCCAGCCCCAGCTGAGGAACGCGTCCTCGGACAACGCCCCGGCCAGGACAGCCAGCACGCCGTTGGCCAGCAATGTCCCGAGCGGCGGACCGACCTGGGCGGCTGACGCCCAGAAGCCGCGTTGACCCGCCTCGCTGAACTCACTGCTCAGCAGCACAGCCCCACCCCACTCGCCACCCACTCCGACGCCCTGCGCGAAGCGGAGTACGACCAGCAGCGTCGGTGCCAGGGCGCCGGCTGACGCGTACGTCGGCAGCAAGCCGATGAAGAAGGTGGCGACGCCGATCAGCAGCAGGGTGGCGACCAGTACGCGTTTGCGGCCGATCACGTCCCCGAGCCGGCCGAAGAAGATGCCGCCGAGCGGGCGCGCGACGTACCCGACGGCGTACGTCGCGAAGGCCTGCAGCGTCCCGGTCAGCGGATCGCTGCCGGGGAAGAAGAGGTCGCCGAAGACGAGGGCGGCGGCGGAGCTGTAGACGGCGAAGTCGTACCACTCCAGCGAGGTGCCGGACAGGCTCGCGGCGAAGGCCTTGTGCAGACCGCGGCGATCGGGAGGGGAGGGCGGAGCGCTGGACATCGAGGTGGACCTCCTTGAGGGGATGCTCCATACTCGTTGTATACGACGTGTTCACGCAAGCGCTGATTCAAGAAAATCTGGAGGAGCCCGATGACGATGCGGTTCACCTTGCCCGACGGGAGTGAGCGGGCGGTCACCGTCCGCTATGCGCTGAACGCGGGCTACGCCGGCCGTGACACCGCGCAGGTCCAGCATCACGTGGACGAGCTGGCCCAGCTCGGCGTACCGGCTCCGCGCCGCATCCCGACGCTGTACCCGCTGTCCGCGTCACTCGTCGGACGGCCGGAGGTCGTGCAGGTCGCCCACGCCAAGACGTCCGGTGAGGCGGAGTGGGCGCTGGTGGTCGGCGAGGACGACGTCTTGCTCACGGCCGCGTGCGATCACACGGACCGGGCCCTCGAGGTGCATGGCGTTGCCTGGAGCAAGCAATCCGCGCCGGACCTGCTCGGTGACGTCGCCTGGCCGCTCAGGGAGATCGAGGACGAACTCGACCGGTTCACCTTGAAGGCGTGGGTCCGGCACGGGGACGTCGAGACGCTGATCCAGGACGGGACACTGGCACAGTTGCTGCCGCCGTCGTACTGGATCGAGGAGCTGGGGGAGCGGATCGTTCCGGGCACCGTGCTGCTCAGCGGGACGATCCCGATGATCCCGGGCGTCGACCAGTTCGCCGACGCGTGGCGGGTGGAGCTGACCGACCCGCGCGGTCTCAGCAGCCGCGTCGTGTACTCGATCGAGCAGCTCGCACCGGCCTGGGACTGACGTGCAGGAACAGCCGGCCCCTATCGCACCGGGACCGGCTGCACCATGCTGGAGATTCGCTCCTCAGCTCGCTGAGGCGGCGAGCTCGACCAGGGTGCGGACGGCGTAGCCAGTGCCGCCGGTCGGGGTGTAACCGGAAGGGCCGCCGTCGTTGAAGGCGGGGCCGGCGACGTCCAGGTGCACCCAGTCGATGCCGTCAGCAACGAAGTCGCCGAGGAAGGCGGCCGCGGCGAGGGCGCCGCCCCAGGGCTCGCCGGTGATGTTCGCCAGGTCGGCGACCTTGGAGTGCGACTTCAGCTTGTCCAGCATCTCGGCCGGGATCGGCAGCGGCCACATCGACTCACCCGCCGCGACCGCCGCGTCCACCACCCGGTCGCGGGCCGTGTCGGTGTTCCCGAACGCACCGGCCACCTTGGTGCCGAGGGCAACGACACAGGCGCCGGTCAGGGTGGCCACGTCGATGATCAGGTCGGGCTGGTCCGCGGACGCGCGGACCAGCGCGTCACCGAGTACCAGGCGGCCCTCGGCGTCGGTGTTCAGCACCTCGACGGTCTTGCCGCCGTACATCGTCAGCACGTCGGAAGGCCGGGCCGCGGAACCCGACGGCATGTTCTCGGCCATCGCGGCGTACGACGTCACCTGGACCGGCAGGCCGAGCCGGGCGATGGCGATCGTCGCGCCGATCACCGCGGCGGCGCCGGCCATGTCGGACTTCATGCTCACCATGCCGGTCGACGTCTTCAGCGACAGGCCGCCGGAGTCGAAGGTGATGCCCTTGCCGACGAACGCGAGGTGCGTAACCGGCTTGCGAGGGGTGTAGGTCAGCCGGACCAGCCGCGGCGGGTTGCTCGAGCCCTGGCCGACGCCGAGGATGCCGCCGTACCCGCCCTTGGCGAGCGCCTTCTCGTCGAGCACCTCGACCTTGACGCCGTACTCCTTGCCGAGCTTGACCGCGTCGGCCGCGAACTCGGCCGGGTGCAGGTCCGACGGCGGCGTGTTCACCCAGTCGCGCACCTGCGCGACGGCCTCCGCGGTCACCTGGGCGCGCTCGAGGGCGGCCTTGGCGTCCTTGTTCCGGGCCAGGTCGGTGAGCACGGTCAGGTTGCCGGGCGCGTCGTTCGCGCCGTCCGACGACTTGTACGCCGTGAACGCGTAGCGACCCATCAGCGCGCCCTCGGCCACCGCGCGCACGCACTCGGCGTCCGGAGTCGGAAGCGCGAACGCGACGGACTGAGAGATCTTGGCGGCCCGCACACCGGTCCCGGCCGCGGTCCGCAGGTCCTCGGTCTTCAGTTCGCCGTCCGGGGCGGCGCCGAGACCGACCGCGATCAGGGTGGCCGACTTGCCGGGGTTGGGACCGGGCACCTTCGTCACCTCGCCGGCCTTGCCGGTGGCGCCGAGCCCGGACAGCACCTCCACCAGCTTCCCGCCGTACGCGGCGTTCAGCGATTCGGTGCCGGCCGGCAGCGTGACACCGCCGCCGCTCTTGACCACGCCGATGACCACGGCGTCGCTCTTGACGCCGGCGGCATCTGACTTGCTCAGGGTGATGGTGGTCACGAAATCCTCAGTCCTCCTTGACCGGCGGGCAGACAGCCGGTCGTCACGGTACGTGCGAGCTGCCTCCGCATGCTACGCGTCCGGTAGTTTGCGCTCCATGACCCCGTCATCTTCGCAGTCGCCTGTTCTGAAGAAGTCCCCGTTGCACGAGCGCCACGTCGCGCTCGGCGCCAAGTTCGCCGAGTTCGGCGGCTGGGAGATGCCCCTGGAGTATTCCGGCGTCGTGGCCGAGCACACCGCGGTGCGTACGTCGGTCGGCGTCTTCGACGTCAGCCATCTCGGCAAGGCGACCGTCAAGGGTCCGGGCGCCGCGGCGTACGTGAACGCGTGCCTGACCAACGATCTCGGCAAGATCGCGCCCGGTCAGGCGCAGTACACGCTGTGCTGCAACGAGAACGGGGGAGTGGTCGACGACCTGATCGCCTACCTGCACGCCGACGACGACGTGTTCCTGATCCCGAACGCTGCCAACACGGCCGAGGTCGTGCGCCTGCTCCAGGCCGACGCACCCGACGGCGTCGAGGTGACCAACGTCCACGACGACTACGCGATCCTCGCGGTGCAGGGCGCGAACAGCGACGAGGTGGTGTCCGCGATCGGCCTGCCGACGGGCAGAGACGGCATGGACTACATGTCCTTCGCGACAGCCGACTTCGGCGGTACGCCGGTGGTCGTGTGCCGCACCGGCTACACGGGTGAGCGCGGCTTCGAGCTCGTCGTACCGAACGCCGCCGCGGTGGCGGTGTTCGACGCGCTGCTGGCGGCCGGCGAGCAGTACGGCATCGTCCCGGCCGGACTGGGCGCGCGGGACACGCTGCGGACCGAGATGGGGTACCCGCTGCACGGTCAGGACATCGCGCCGGACATCACGCCCGTCCAGGCACGGTCGGGCTGGGCCGTCGGCTGGAAGAAGGAGCACTTCTGGGGCGACGCGGCCCTGCGCGCCGAGAAGGAGCGCGGACCGGCCCGGATCCTGCGCGGCCTGCGGGCCGCCGGACGGGGTATTCCGCGGCCGCACATGGCGGTTCTGGATCAATCTGGTACGGCGCTGGGTGAAGTTACCTCCGGAACGTTCTCGCCGACGCTGAAGAAAGGTATTGCGTTGGCGTTGCTGGACGCGTCGGTGAAAGAAGGCGATCAGGTAACCGTCGACATCCGGGGCCGCGGGGAAACCTTCGACGTCGTCAAACCGCCCTTCGTGACGGTTCACGTGCGCTGACCCCGTTCCGCGACCGAACGTCGAGAATCGTTACCGTCCGTAATAACCTGGCACAAAATGGCCACTGTCGGTACTGTGCCGACGCGTTTCGCAAGGGCTCAACTGCGGACGGTGACCAAACGGGGCAATTATCCCGTTCGACTACCGGTTCCGGTAACGATTTGTTTACCGCTGCCGGGCACTGCTGGTTTGGTGTCACCGCGTCGGGCAGGCTAGCGCCCGGCTCGGACGGAATCGCTTGTCAAGGCGATTTGACCGGAGCCCTCAAGAGAGCAAAGGTCGGCACGCCATCCACCGATGTGTGCCGGATCCGCGGACCGAAATCCGGCCGACTGAACTGACGGAGTGCGAATGAGTATTGGGTCGCCCGACTCGACCGTAGGGGTCGAAGATCACCCGGCCTCTGCGGAGCCGGCCCGCACGGCCGCCACTCCGCACGGCAAGTCGCCGAGCCGGATCGCCTTCGACCGGCTCCGCAAGGACAGGGTCGCGGTGATCTGCGCGTCGATCGTGCTGTTCTTCGTCCTGGTCGCGATCTTCGCGCCGCTGCTGTCCAAGCTCGAGGGCCAGGACATCAGCACCTTCAACACCCAGCAGATCGACGAGTTCGGCTACCCGACGATCGGCATCACCGCGGACCACTGGTTCGGCATCGAGCCGAAGACCGGCCGGGACAACTTCGCCCGCTGGGTGTACGGCGCCCGCCCGTCGCTGATCATCGCGTTCCTGGCGACCGTGGTCGGCACCGCGATCGGCGTCGTGATGGGTCTGCTGGCCGGCTTCCTCGGCGGCTGGGTGGACCGGATCATCTCCTGGCTGATCGACTTCGTGCTCAGCCTGCCGTTCCTGCTGTTCGCGATCGCGCTGGTCCCGATCGTCGAGTCGCTGCGCGGCGGGTCGTTCAACCTGTCGCCGGAGGACCAGGCGAACATCCGGTTCTACGTGCTGATCTTCGTCCTCGCGTTCTTCGGCTGGGCGGGCCTGGCCCGGATCATCCGCGGCGAGGTGCTCTCGCTGCGCGAGCGCGAGTTCGTGCTCGCCGCGAAGGCGATCGGTGTGCCGACCTGGCAGGTCCTGTTCAAGGAGCTGCTGCCCAACCTGGTGGCCCCGATCGTGATCTCGGCCTCGCTGGCCGTCCCGGCGTACGTGACCGCGGAGGCCGGGCTCTCGTTCCTCGGTGTCGGACTGGTCGAGCCGAAGCCCTCGTGGGGCCAGACGATCGCCGTCGCCACCAACTGGTACAAGGCCGACCCGCTCTACCTCTGGCTGCCGGTCATCGGGATCACCGCTCTGGTGCTCGCGCTGGCCCTGCTCGGAGACGCGATCCGGGACGCCTTCGACCCCAAGACTCGCCGGTAGTACGGCGATTGCCCCAGCGGCAGAAAAGGAGAAACCCGACCATGCAGTGGAAACGGATAACCGCAGTCGCGGCGACGGTCATGCTGACCGCCGTGGCCTGTGGCAGCCCGTCCTCGAACAGCGGCAGCAAGGGCGGCACCGACGCGGTGGGAGGCGCCCAGGTCAAGGCGACGGACCCCACTGCGAAAGGCCCGGCCCCTGACGTCGAGGGCGCGAAGAAGGGCGGGACGATCACCGTCCTGTCCGACGTGACGCCCTCCGGCTTCGACCCGACCGACACGTACTACGTGGACGGCAACGCGATCGAGAAGCTGTACTTCCGCGCGCTGACCCAGTTCCGCCTCGACGGCCCGGACAAGAAGCCGGTGCTGGTACCGGACCTGGCTGAGGACCTCGGCACCAAGTCCGACGACGGCCTGACCTGGACCTTCAAGCTCAAGCAGGGCATCAAGTACCAGGACGGTACGCCGGTCAAGGCCGAGGACTACGCGTACGCGATCAAGCGGTCCTTCGCGCACACGCTGTACGAGAACGGCCCGACGTACCAGATGGACTACTTCCTGGACGGACAGACCTACAAGGGTCCGTACGTCGCCGGGGGCGACGTCTACAAGGGCGTCGAGACGCCGGACGACCACACCCTGGTCATCAAGTTGGCGAAGAAGTTCGACGACCTGCCGTTCTACGCGGCGTTCCCGCTCTTCGCGCCGATGCCGAAGGCGAAGGACACCCAGAAGAACTACGAGCAGCACCCGATGTCGACCGGTCCGTACATGGTCCAGTCCTACAACCCGGGCAGCGAGCTCAAGCTGGTGAAGAACCCGAACTGGGACCCGAACACCGACCCGGTGCGGCACCAGTACGTCGACGGCTGGGACTTCAAGTTCGGTCAGGACACCATCAAGGCGCAGCGCCAGGTGCTGGTCAGCTCCGGCCCGGACGCCAACGCGGTGAACTACTCGAACCTGGACACCACGCTGCTGCCCGAGGTCAAGGACCAGGCGCAGCTGATCACCGGTCAGTCGCCGTGCACGAACATGTACACGATGGACACCCAGAAGATCCCGCTGGACGTCCGCAAGCTGATCGCCAAGGCGTACCCGTACAACTCGTGGCGCAAGGTCGCCGGTCTGAACCCGACCACCGACCCGCCCGCGTCGACGATCCTGCCGCCGGCCGTCCCGGGCTACGAGAAGTACGAGCTGCCGGGCCTGAACGGCACCGGTAACGGCGCCGAGGACGACGCGGTCGCCAAGGAGGTCAAGGACGAGCTGGCCAAGATCGGCAAGTCGAACTTCGAGCTCAGCTGGTACTACTCGATCGACGACAAGATCTCGACCCAGGCCAACCAGCTGCGCAAGCAGGTCTTCGAGAAGGCCGGCTTCAAGGTCAAGGCGATCGGTGTCCCGAAGGCCAACATCCGTAAGTTCACGGGTGCGCCGGACGCTCCGGTCAACATCGGCCGCACCCCGGCCGGCTGGTGCTCCGACTGGCCGAGTGCCACGAGCTGGTTCCCGGTGCTGTTCACGTCCGCAGCGGTCGCGGCGGGTAACAGTGTCGGTCAGCTGAAGGACCCGGAGCTGGACAAGCAGATCGAGGCGATCCAGGCCAAGTCTCCGGACGAGCAGCTGAAGGAGTGGCCGAAGATCGACAAGGAGATCATGGAGAAGTACCTCCCGGTCCTGCCGCTCTACTACAGCTCGAGCAACATGCCGGTCGGCAAGAACATCGGCGGTGCGGTGAACGACCCGACCCAGGGCGTGTTCGAGTTCACCTCGATGTTCCTGAAGCAGCCCTGACCGACGTCCGTTCTGAAGCAGTACTGATCCACTGAGGGTGGCGTGGTGCCCGGACCACAAGTCCGGGCACCACGCCGATCGGTGAGGAGATAATCCCGTGCTCTATTTCGTGGCGCGCCGCTTGGTCAGCGCGCTCAGTGTGGTGCTGGCAACGTTGATCGCGACGTTCGCGCTGTTCTTCATCGCGCCGACCGATCCGGCCGCCGCCATCTGCGGTGAGCGCAACTGCACGCAGCAGCGCTATGAGGAGATCACGAAGAACCTGAACCTCGACCGGCCGAAGGTCGAGCAGTTCGCCGACTACACGATCGGGATCTTCGCCGGCCGCGACTTCACCACGTCCGGTGTCACGCAGCACTGCGCGGCGCCGTGCCTCGGCTTCTCGTTCAAGAACGACCGGCCGGTCACGGAACTGATCGGCTCCAGGTTCCCGGTGACGTTGTCGCTGGTCCTCGGGTACGCCGTCCTGGTCCTGACGATCGGTGTGTTCGTCGGATCGATGGCCGCGAAGAGACGCGGGAGCCTCGGCGACCGGGCGTTGATGACCAGCACGCTGGTGGTCAGCTCGGTGCCCTACTACATCGTGGCGCTGATGGTCGCGCTGTACCTGACCATCGTCTACCCGATCCTGCCGCGGGGTGAGTGGACACCACCCTCGGAGAACTTCGGGAAGTTCATCGCCGGCCTGCTGACTCCCTGGCTGGTGCTCGGCATCTACAACTGCACGTCCTACGCGCGGTACTCCCGCGGATCCATGGTCGAGACGCTGAGCGAGGACTACATCCGGACCGCACGGGCCAAGGGCCTGTCCGACCGGGTGGTCACCTACAAGCACGCGCTCCGCTCCGGGCTGATCCCGGTCGTGACGATCTTCGGCCTGGACATCGCCGGCAGCCTCGGCGGCGCGATCTTCACCGAGCGGATCTTCGACCTCCCCGGGCTCGGGCAGCTGGTGCTGGACAGCCTGAACAACTACGACCTGCCCGTGATCATGGGCACCGTGCTGGTCGCGTCGGTGATCATCGTCGCGATGAACTTCCTGGTGGACATCGGCTACAGCCTGATCGACCCGCGAGTGAGGCTGTCGTGAGCACTCCCGCCCCCGAAGACAAGAAGGACGCTCCTGTGGACGCCAAGCGCGGTCCGTCGGTCGCCACCCGTGAACGCCGGCAGGGTTCGATCAACCCGAGCGGCGAGACGCCGTACCTGGTGGTCGAGGACCTGGCCGTGAAGTTCCCGACCGCCGACGGTCTGGTGAGCGCCGTCAACGGGCTGAGCTACTCGGTCCCGCTCGGCCGCACGCTGGCCATCGTCGGCGAGTCCGGCTCCGGCAAGTCGGTGTCGAGTATGGCCGTGATGGGCCTGCACGACCGCAAGCGGACCCGGATCACCGGCTCGATCCGGCTGGGCGGCGACGAACTCGTCGGCCTGTCCGAGAACGACCTGATGAAGATCCGCGGCGACGCGATGTCGATGGTGTTCCAGGACCCGCAGTCCTCGCTGCATCCGCTGTACACGATCGGCAACCAGCTGGTCGAGGCGTACCGCGTGCACCACAAGGTCTCCAAGGACGTGGCGAAGAAGCGGGCGCTGGAGATGCTCGACCTGGTCGGGATCCCGAACCCGCCGCGCCGGTTCTCGCAGTACCCGCACGAGTTCTCCGGCGGTATGCGGCAGCGCGCGATGATCGCGATGAGCCTGATCAACGACCCGAAGCTGGTGATCGCCGACGAGCCGACCACCGCGCTGGACGTGACCGTGCAGGCGCAGATCCTGGACCTGCTGAACAACCTGCAGAAGGAGTTCGGCTCCGCGATCGTGCTGATCACCCACGACCTCGGGGTGGTCGCCGAGATGGCCGACGACGTCCTGGTGATGTACGCCGGGCGCTGTGTCGAGTACGGCACCGCCGAGGACGTCCTGGCGAACCCGCGGATGCCGTACACCTGGGGTCTGCTCGAGTCGATCCCGACCGTTTCCGCGGCCAACGAGCGGCTGCGCCCGATCAAGGGCCTACCGCCGAGCCTGCTGAACCTGCCGGAGGGCTGCTCGTTCGCGGCCCGCTGCCCGTACGTCGATCGCGTCAAGGGCGAGCTCTGCACCACCCAACTCCCGGACCTGCTGCCGGTCGACGGCGCCGGTGCGCACACTTCCCGTTGTCACCTGCACGACAAGGCCTCGATCTACGAGACCGAGATCGCGCCGAGACTGGGCTGACGAGGGGACTGAGGAACCATGAGCGAAACCAAGAACGACACCCCGCGCGACACACTGCTGCAGGTCCGCGACCTGAAGATGCACTTCCCGATCAAGGAAGCCGCCGGTCTCGGCCGCACCAAGAAGGTCGTGCAGGCCGTCGACGGCGTGTCCTTCGAGCTGAAGGCCGGCGCCAGCCTCGGCCTGGTCGGCGAGTCCGGCTGCGGTAAGTCGACCACCGGCCGGATGATCACCCGGCTGCTGACCCCGACGTCCGGCGAGATCGTGTTCAAGGGCACGGACATCGCGCAGCTGAAGGAGCGGGAGCTGCGGCCGTTCCGCCGCCAGCTGCAGATCGTCTTCCAGGACCCGTACAGCTCGCTGAACCCGCGGCAGACGGTCAGCAACATCATCAGTACGCCGCTGCGCGTGCACAACCTGGTCAAGAAGGGGCAGGAGCTCGCGCGGGTCCAGGAACTGCTGGAGCGCGTCGGCCTGAACCCGGAGCACCACAACCGGTACCCGAACGAGTTCTCCGGCGGTCAGCGGCAGCGGATCGGGATCGCCCGGGCGCTCGCGGTGGAGCCCGAGGTGATCATCGCCGACGAGCCGGTGTCCGCGCTCGACGTGTCGATCCAGGCCCAGGTGATGAACCTGCTCGAGGACCTGCGCAAGGACCTCGGGATCGCGTTCGTGTTCATCGCCCACGACCTCGGCGTCGTCCGGCACTTCTGTGACGAGGTCGCGGTGATGTACCTCGGCAAGATCGTCGAGCAGGGCAGCCGGGACCAGATCTACAACGCGCCGCAGCACCCGTACACGCAGGCGCTGCTGTCGGCGGCGCCGGACCTCGGCACCATCCGGGGCGTCCCGCCGAAGGAGCGGATCCGGCTGGTCGGCGACGTACCCTCGCCGATCGACCCGCCGAGCGGCTGCCGGTTCCGGACCCGCTGCTGGAAGGCGGAGGACATCTGCGCCACCCAGGAGCCGCTGCTGGAGATCAAGCCGCAGTCGACGCCGGGTCACACGGCCGCCTGCCACTTCGCGGAGCCGAAGGTCGACCTGATCGCCGAAACCGCCTAGAACCGAACCGCACAGAACCAAGATGGCCCCCGTCAACGGCGACGGGGGCTTTCTTGTGTCTGGCAACAGTCAGGCGCGGCCGTGGGCCTGGCGGCTGCGGCGGCTGAGCGAGTCGATCGTGACCGCGATCAGCAGCACGCCCGCGGTGACGATGTAGCGGACGTTGGAGTCCAGGCTGAGCAGCGCGAGACCGTTGGAGATCGAGGTGATCACCAACGCGCCGAGCAGCGCCGAGTACGCCGAACCGCGGCCGCCGAACAGGCTGGTGCCGCCGATCACGGCGGACGCGATCGCGTTCAGGTTCACGTCCGTGCCGCCGCTGGCCTGCCCGACCGCGACCAGCCGCGCCGCCGCGAGGATGCCGCCCACCGCGGCGAAGGTGGTGCAGGCGGCGAACACCGACAGGTAGATCATCCGGACGTTGATACCGGCCCGGCGCGCGGCCTCGACGTTGCCGCCGACGGCGAAGACCGAGCGGCCCCAGCGCGTCCGGCGTACGGCGAGGTCCGTGATCACGACCAGTGCGAGGAAGAGCAGGAACATCGACGAGACGCCGCGGTCGCCGTTCAGGACCGCGACCGGGATCAGCAGCACGATCGCGAGGCCGGCGGCCTTGATCGCGATCACCGAGTTCGGCGCCGCGGAGAGACCGGCCGCGGCGCGGGCGGTCCGGCCCTGCCAACGGCTCAGCGCATAGGCGGCGACGACCAGTGCGACCAGCGCGTAGGCCATCGCGGGAGAGAGGAAGCTCCGCGTCGCGAAGCCGACCAGCGCGGAGTCGTACGGCAGGTTGATCGTGCCGTCCTTGCCGAGCACCAGCAGTTGCAGCCCGAGGAACCCGAGCAGACCGGCGAGGGTGATGACGAAGCTCGGTACGCCGAAGCGGGTGTACAGCAGGCCGTAGAACAGGCCGATCAGTACGCCGAGCGCGATGGCGGCGACGAGCGACAGCACGATCGGCCAGCCCTGGTTGACGAAGGTGACGCCGACGACCGCGGCCGCCACGCCGCTGACCGAGCCGACCGAGAGGTCGATCTCACCGAGCAGCAGGACCAGAACGATGCCGAGGGCAATCACCCCGACGGACGTGGTCTGCAGCGTCAGGTTCACCAGGTTGCGGCTGGACAGGAACGAGCTGTTCGCGATCTGGAAGACCGCCCAGATGATGACCAGGCCGACGACGACCGGGACCGAGCCCAGGTCACCGGACCGCAGCCGGGAGGTGAAGGCGCCGACCGCGCCGCTGATGCCCTCCCGGGCGATCAGCCGCTCGTCCTGGAGATCGGCCGGCAGCTGGGCCGCACCGTTCTCCTCGGGCGCCGCCGTCGTACTGATGTCCTGGGGGCGGGTCCCCGATCCTTGGAGACTCATGAGGCCGGTCCCTCTTCCTTGCTCCGGCGCGCTGCGCGTTCGGAGACCGCGTTGTCGGTGGCGCCGGTGATGGCGGCGATGATGTCCTGCGTCCGGGTCTCGCTGACCACGAAGACGCCGTTGTTGCGGCCGAGACGGAGTACGGCGACCCGGTCGGCGACCGCCATCACGTCGGCCATGTTGTGGCTGATCAGGATCACCGCGAGACCGCGTTCGCGGAGCCGCTCGACCAGGTTGAGGACCTCGGCGGTCTGAGCTACGCCGAGGGCCGCGGTCGGCTCGTCCAGCATCACGACCTTGGGCCGGCCGAGCAGGCTGCGCGCGATCGCGACGGTCTGGCGCTGGCCGCCGGACAGGCTGGCGACCGGGATCCGGACCGACGGGATCTTCGCGGACAGCTGCCGGAGCAGCTCCCAGGACGAGCGTTCCATCTCGACCTCGTCGAGCGCGCCGTTCTTGTGCAGTTCGCGGCCGAGGTACAGGTTCGCGACCACGTCGAGGTTGTCGCACAGCGCCAGGTCCTGGAACACGGTGGCGATGCCGAGCTGCTGCGCCTCGGCCGGGCTGCCGACCCGGACCGGCTTGCCGTCGAACACCATCGACCCGTCGTCGGCGGTGTAGACGCCGGCGATCGTCTTGACCAGCGTCGACTTGCCGGCGCCGTTGTCGCCGACGAGGGCCAGTACCTCACCGGCGCGGACGTCCAGCTCGATGTTCTTGAGGGCCTGGACGGCGCCGAAACGCTTGGAAATCCCCTGCAGCGTCAGCACCGTACCGGCGCCGACGTCGAGGGGAGTCGGGGTACTTGGGGTCACAGTCACTCGATCAGCCTCCTGGGGCTTATTTCAGGCCATGATCCTCGCCGGGGGCGCGGTTGGGGAGGGGCCCGGCACAGCCCCCCGCACCTCACTGCGGGGGGCTGCGACGAGGGGGCGGGCCAATGGGCGGCTAGTTGCTGCTCAGGCCTGCGGCGGTGCAGGCGGCCGCGAAGGCGGCGGTGCAGATGTCGCCGACCTTGTAGATGTTGTCCTTGACCACGGTGTCCTTGATGTTGTCCTTGGTCACCGCGACCGGGTCGAGAATCGTCGACGGTACGCCGCTCTTGTCGGTGGTGGACTCGGGCTTGCCGCCGTTCGCCAGCGCCACGGCGCCCTTGGCGGCGGCTTCGGCCTGCGGCTTGACCGCCTTGTAGATGGTCATCGCCTGGTCACCGGCGATGATCCGCTGGATCGCGGCCAGTTCCGAGTCCTGCCCGGTGACCGGTGGCAGCGGCTGCACGCCACCGCCCTTCAGCGCGGCGATCGCACCGCCGGCGGTGCCGTCGTTGGCGGCGTACACACCGACGAGACCGTTCTTGATCGCGCTCAGCTGGCCTTCCATCCAGCCCTGCGCCTTGTCCGGGCTCCAGTCCGGCGTGTCGAACTCGGCGGCGATCTTGAAACCGCTGGAGTCCAGCACGCTGTGCGCGCCCTTCTTGAAGTCGGCCGCGTTCGGGTCGGTCGGCGAGCCGTTGATCATCGCGATGTTGCCGGACGTCTTGCCGGCTGCCTTGAGCGCATCCACCAGGGTCTGCGCCTGCAGCTTGCCGACCGCCTCGTTCTCGAACGAGACGTAGTAGTTGGCGTTCTCGATGAACCGGTCGTACGCGACCACCGGGACGCTCTGCGCCTTGGCGGAGGCGACCACCGCGGCGGCGGCCTTGCCGTCGACCGGGTCGAGGACCAGCACGTTCGCGCCCTGGGTCAGCGCGGCCTCGGCCTGCTGCTGTTGCTTCGCGGCGTCCTGGTCGGCGTTGCTGTAGATCAGCTCGCAGTCGCCGCAGGCCGCCTTCAGCGCTTCGGTGAACAGCGGGCGGTCGAGCGCCTCGTACCGGGTGGTCTTCGACTCGGGCAGCAACAGCGCGACTTTCTTCGCGCCGCCTGAGCCGCTGCCCGAGTCGTCGTCCGAGCCACAGGCCACCAGGGAGACGGCGAGGGCCGAGACGGCGAGGCCGAGGCCGACGAGACGTAGTGCTGAGACGGACATATGGCGGCTCCTTGACGTGACGGCCCCGATTGGCCTGCCCGCAGTCAAGCCCTCCAGCGTCTTGGCGTCAAGACTTGAATTCAAGAAATGGAGATATTGGTATGACTCAGCATCGACGCACGGTGGATCGCGCCGACGATGTCGGCGTCGTCGCCGAGTTCGGCCGCCCGGAGTTCGACGGTCGCCGCGGCGCTCGGGATCGCGCACCGGTCGAGCGCCTCCCGGAGCGGGGCAGTGATCAGGTCACCGGCCTCCGCCATCAGACCGCCGACCACGATCGCCTCCGGGTTCAGCAGGTTCACGACCCCGGCCACGGCCACGCCGACGCGGCGGCCGGCGTCCTCGATCACGCGGCGGCAGCCGAGGTCGCCGGCCAGCGCGCGGGTCACGATGTCCTTCAGCCGTAGCGGTCCGTGCGACGCTGCGAGGCTGTTGATCAGCGCGCGCGAGCCGACGAACGTGTCCAGGCAGCCGCGGTTCCCGCAGCGGCAGATCGGGCCGTTCTCGTCGATCGTCACGTGCCCGATCTCGCCCGCCGTACCGGTCGAACCGCGGAACACGTCGCCGTTGATCACGATGCCCGCGCCGACGCCGTACGAGAACTTCAGATAGCAGCCGTTCCGGACACCGCGGAGCGCTCCGGCCCGCAGTTCGCCCAGTGCGGCCAGGTTCGCGGTGTTGTCGAGGGCGACCGGGGCGCGCAGGTACCCGGACATCGCCTCGGTCACGTTGACGCCGCGCCAGCCGGGCAGGACCGCGTCGGAACCCGCCTCGCCGCTGACGGAGTCGACCGGCATCGGCAACCCGAACCCGACCGCCGAGATGTCCTCGACGCCGGAGCTGACCGTCTCGGCCAGGTCGGCGAGCAGCCGGGCGGCGCGTTCCATGCCCTCGTCGGCGACGTGGTCGGCCTGCAGCGGCATCAGTTGCTGGGCGAGGATCTCGCGGGAGCCGTTCGCGACCGCGACCCGTACGTCGCGCTCGCCGAACGCCACGCCGGCCAGCAGTCCGCCGCCGGACGCGAGCGAGACCAGTACGGCGCGCCGGCCGTTACGGATGCTGCGGGACAGGCCGACCATGCCGGCCTGGTCGAGCTCCTTGACCATGTTCGACACGGTGGCCGCGGACAGGCCGGAGGCGGCGGCGATCTCGACCTGGGTGAGCGGGCCGTGCTGCCGGACGACGCCGAGAACGCGCGCACGGTTGGCTTCGCGCAGCGAAGCCTGCGAGCCCGGGGCCGGGCGGGTTGCGTTCATTACATAAAGATAACGGATCGCGGAGTGAGCGCGATCGCCCCGCGCTCGTCGGCCAAGAACATCGTCAGCAACCTCGCCGTCACTATCCCACCGGATCGTTCAACGCGACAGTAGACCACTTCGCCGCCCGGGCTCCGTCACCTCACCCGCATCTGGCTGGCTGACCCACCAACTTGGGGGTTCTACACCCGCAACGCGGGTCAGGAGCCCCCGAACTGATGGGTCAGCCAGGCAAAATGCCGGGTCAGCCAGGCAAATGGGGGAGGGGCAGGAGGCGCAGGGAGGGTGGCTGGGTGGTGTGACGGGTCAGGTGGTGAGGGCGAGGGGCAGGAGGGCGACCGGGAGAGCCAGTTCGACCGTTGCGCCGAGTACGTCGCCGGTGGTGCCGCCCAGAGCGGTGCGGGCGCGGCGGGTGGTGGCCAGGCTCGTCGCTACGGTCAGCAGGACGGCGGCGGCGGATCCGGCGTACCGGATCGGCGATGCTGCCGGCGAGAGCCAGGTCAGGGCGAGGGCGGCGGCGAGTACGGCGGTTGTGGTGATGGTGGCCGTGAGTGGGCGGACGGTGGCGGCGACGATCGTGCCCAGGCCGTCGGGGCGGGCGGCGGGGATCGACGTACGGCAGGACCAGGGGAGGGTGAGGCGGCTCGCGGTGGTGGCGATCAGGAGCGCCTGCCAGCCGAAGTCCGCTTGCAGGCAGGCGGTGAGGGCGGCGACGTCCAGGAGCAGTACGCCGATGATCGCGACGACACCGAACGGTCCGATGTCGCTCTGCTTCATGATCCGCAGCATGGTCTCGCGATCCCGCCGGCTGCCCAGCGCGTCAGCGAAGTCGGCGAGCCCGTCGAGATGCAGCGCACCCGAAAGGCCCGCCACCACCAGCACACCCAGCACCGCTGCCAACAGGTCGGCCTCCGGCTTGACCAGTTGAGCAAGCGCGATCACACCTGCTGCGATACCGCCCACGACCGCCCCGGCCACCGGGGCGAGGACCATCGCCCGCCCGCCGACTTTTCGGTCCACTCGGGACGGCATGCCTGCAGGCAGCACGGTGAGGGTGCCGAACGACAGCCGGAGCCCATCACGCCACCCGCCCGTCATGTGAGCGGCAGGGTTCGGCCGGCTACGGTCCAGAGGACCTGGTCGGAGGTCAGGGAGATGGTGGTGTTGAGGCGGCCCATCAGGTCCCGGAAGAGGCGGGTGCCGGGGTCGGCGGGGACGATGCCGGAGCCGACGTCGTTGCTGACGGCAACCACGCGGCGAGCGGTCGTCGCCCACGCGTCTGCGAGCTCCGTGATCCGCTGCTCGACGAGCCCCGCACGGCTCAGATCGGACCAGACGTCGACGCTGTCCATCGTGCGTGACAACCACAGCGTGAGGCAGTCGATCAGGAGCGGCGAACCGGACGACGCGAGCAGCGGTACCAGGTCGATCGTCTCCGCCAGACCCCAGGAGGCCGGCCGACGGGCCTGGTGCTTCGCGACCCGGTCGGCCCACTCGGCGTCACCGAAGTCCTCTCCGCCGGTCGCGACGTACAGGACGTCGGGCTCCGCGGACAGCAGGCGTTCGGCGGCGACGGACTTCCCGGAGCGGGCTCCGCCGAGGATGAGGGTTCGGTCAGGCATTCGTCCTCCCGGGCTCGAAGACCACCGGCGCCTCGAACGCCGCCTTGCGCGCCGTACGCCGGAACGCGTTCAGGATCGGCCGCCCGAGCACCAGCACCAGCACCGCGCTGAGGATCCCGCGCGGAATGTCCCACCCCAGCGACGTCGCCACCACGAACAGGAAGTACCTGTGCAGGTTGGCGGCCAGCGAGTCGCCCGGGATGAACGAGAAGTCGCTGCCGAAGGTCGCGTACGGCCAGAACCAGAGGTTCATGATCACGCCGTACAGGACGCCCGACACCAGCGAGTACGCCGCCAGCAGCAGCAACTCCAACCGCCCGCCGACCCGCGGCAGCAGCCCGGCCAGGCACCCGACCCACGCGCACGCGAACATCTGGAACGGCATCCACGGCCCGACCCCACCGCTGATCAGCGCCCCGCCGAGCAACGACACCGCCCCGAGCACGAAGCCGAACCCGGCCCCGAACGCCCGTCCCGCGAGCACCAGCAGGAAGAACCCCGGCTCGAGTCCTGCGGTCCCCGGGCCCAACGCGCGCAGCGCCGCGCCGACCGCGGCGAGCATGCCGACCAGCGAGATCACCTTCGCGTCGATGCCGGCCTCGGACAGCTCCGCGAGGACGACGGCCACGAGCAACGGCAGCAGCAGTACGAACAGCCAGGGAGCGTCCGTGGTGTGACCGATCGCCGACTCACCTGCTTGCGAGGTCTGGAAGAACAACGGCCAGGCGAAGGCGAGTACGCCGACCAATGACGCAACCACCAACGCCGCCGTGCTTCGCGGCTTGAGCCGAACCAGGCGGAGGGGAGGGGTGGGAGCCGACGCCGCGCTGCGGGGCTTGAGCCGGACGAGGTTCACGAGGCCCGGTCCAATGCCTCGGCCACCTCGCCGACGGTCAGGAACGGGAGCGGTGCCAGGATCTTCGCCACCTGCGGCGCGAACGCCGGCGACCCGGCGATCACCTCAGCCGTCTCGCCGTCACTCACCAGCTCGCCGTCGGCAAGCACCATCACCCGGGTGGCGACTTCGGCGACCATCTCCACGTCATGCGTCGACAGCACCACTGCGTGCCCAGCAGCCGCCAGCTCGCGCAGGATCGCGACCAGCCGCCGCTTGGCGCCGTAGTCGAGCCCGCGCGTCGGCTCGTCCAGCAACAGCAACGGCGGCGCGCCACACAGTACGACGGCCAACGCCAGACATAGCCGTTGTCCCTCGGACAGGTCGCGCGGATGCATGTCCAGAGCCACGTCTGGTGCCAGCCGTTCCAGGAGCGCCCGGCAACTACCTGCGGGCACCTTGAAGTCGGAGTCTGCGCTGGCGCACTCGTCCGCGACCGTAGCGGCGTACAGCAGGTCTGCGGGCTCTTGCGGGACCAGTCCGACGGCCTTGACCAGTCGCTTCGGCTTGGTACGGCGGGGGTCGACTCCTGCAGCGCTCGCGGTACCGGAACGAGGAGCGATGATGCCGACGAGCGAGTTCAGCAAGGTCGACTTGCCCGCGCCGTTGCGGCCCATCAGCGCGACGATCTCACCGGCCTGGATACTCAGCGACACGCCCCGGAGCGCAGTGACGGTGCCGTAGCTCACGACGAGGTCCTTGCAGTGGGCAAGCTCCGCACCCAGCGGTGCTCCGGTGCGTGCAGGCTTGGGAGCGTTGAGCTGGGAGCGGAGACCTGCCGCTGCGCGTCGGGCGTCGCGTACTGACAGGGGGAGCGGTGACCATCCAGCCAGCCGTCCCAGCTCCACCACCGGCGGTGCGACCGGTGCGGTCACCATGCGCTCGGCAGGCAGGCCCGTGGACACAGCGGCGGCGCCACCGGGTACTTCGATCACGCGGTCGGCGTACTGGATCACACGCTCCAGCCGGTGCTCAGCCATTACCACAGTGACACCCAGGTCGTGCACGAGCCGCTGCAGCGCGGCCAGCACCTCCTCGGCCGCCTGCGGGTCCAGCGCCGACGTGGGCTCGTCCAGCACCAGTACGGCGGGATGTGACGTGAGGGCCGCACCGATCGCGGTCCGCTGTCGCTGTCCGCCAGACAGCGAAGTCAGAGCACGATCCCGTACGTCGGCCAGCCCGAGCAGGTCCAGGGTCTCCTCGACGCGCCGCCGCATCACGTCCGGCGCCACACCGAGAGACTCCATGCTGTACGCCAGCTCGTCCTCGACCGTGTCGGTGACGAACCCAGACATCGGGTCCTGTCCGACCATCCCGACCACGTCGGCGAGATCCCGCGGCCGGTACTCGCGGGTGTCCCGCCCGTCGACCAGCACGCGCCCGGCGAGCCTGCCGCCGGTGAAGTGCGGCACCAGACCGTTGATGGCCCGCAGCAAGGTGGACTTGCCGGACCCGGTCCGCCCGATCACCAGCGCCAGCTCGCCCTCCGGCACCGTGAAGCTCACGTCCTGCAGGGCCGGCTCACGCGCCCCGTCGTACGTCACCGTCACCTGGTCGAACTCGATCATGGGACCGCCTTCTTCAGTGACGATTTCAGGGGTGGTGCGGCGAGTGCGGGCACCAGTCCGACCAGTACGCCGACCACCGGCAGCACCGGTACTGGTGGGACGACCAACGGGCCGGCCAGCAGCAGACCGTTCACGCCGCGGACCGCTGCGATCACCATGGCACCCGCGGCCACCGCACCGGCCGCTACAACGAGCCACTCGGGCAGCGCCCACGGATCGGGCCGGTAGCGCGTCCTGCTGACCCGCTGCCGTCCTACTGCCATGGCTGCGACGGCCAGGAGCACACCGGCCGCCAGCGCACCGGCAGCGAACGGGAACGCCATGGCGTCGGTCAGCAACGCGTAGACACCCAGCAGGATCCCGAGCAGTCCCAGCAGCACGCAGAGCGCCGTGAGGCGACGCTGAGCACGAGGAGCCTGCGCGGTACGGCCGTAGCCACGGGAGTCCATGGCGGCCGCCAGTTCCACCGACCGGTCCAACGCGCCCTCCAGGACCGGCATGGCCGTCGTACGGAAGGAGGCGCGAGTACGGCCGCGCAACCGGCGTGCTGCGCGCACACGGCGGCCGTCCGTCACCAGCTGCGGCGCGAAGGTCAGTGCGACCACGCAGGCGACGCCCATCTCGTAGAGGGCTCCCGGCAACGACTTCAGCAGCCGCCGCGGACTGGCCAGTGCGTTGGCGGCGCCCACGCAGCAGAGCATGACGGCCAGCTGACCACCGTCGTACAGGGCCGTCACCAGAGCCTCCGCTGTGACATCGCCGCCGAGCTTGACGCCCGCAGCCCAGTCAGGCAAGGGGATCTGAGGCAGCGTGAACAGCAGCGTGTTGCCCTGCGAGCGGGTGGACAGCAGCGCCTGCAGGACCACGCGGACAGCGATGACCAGCAGACCGAGTTTGAGGAACGCAGTGAAGCTGTGTGCCCACGGTGCGTCGCTCCGGCGGGCCGAAACGACGAACCCGGTCACGGCGAGAATCAGGACCAGCAGGACCGGGTTGCGTGTCCTGCTGGCCGCGACTGCCATACAGAGCGCCCACAACCACCAGGCCCCCGGGTGGAGTGCCCGGGGGAGTGTCAGGTGGTTGACGGCGCGCATCTACTGAGCTGTCCTACTGAGCTGTCTACTGGGCTGCGGTACGCCGGCGGTTCAGCACGAAACCGCCGCCGGCCAGGAGCACGACCACGACGACGGCGATGATGATGCCCGTCCACGGCGTACCACTGCTGTCCGATGCGGGTGTGGAAGCGGCGGGTGTCGCGGTGGAGCCCACCGCCGCGCCGATCTGCAGCGTGACCGGGGCCTCGGTGGCCGGAACCTTGATGTTCTTCAGCTGATCGCCGCAGCTCTTGGACGGGTAGCCCGCGATGCCGCAGGTCAGGCCCTTCTCGATCCGGACCGGTCCGGCCGCGGCGAGGACCTGCGCGCCGGTCGACTTCGGGTCGGTCACGACGCAGGTGCCTTTGGCCTCGCCCGGCGTATCGCCGGCGATCGCGTCCTCCGGCGTCCCAGGGTCGACGACCAGCGCGACCCGCTTCTTACCCGTCTCGGCCGGGGTCTTGCCGCAGATCGCCTCGAAGTCGCCCGCGGCCCGCGGGACCCGGGGCTTGGCGCCGCCCACGGCGAACCGCCAGCCTTCCACGGCTCCGTCGGCCGGGACGAAGGCGTCCGCGCCCTTCTGGGAGAAGGCCCACTGGCCGTTGCTCCACTGGTAGTAGCCCCAGAAGCGGTAGCCGTCTTCCGCCTGTGCGGTGCTTGCTGTGACGGTGGCGACGGTCCCCGCGAGCAGGAGACCCGCCAGCAGGCTGAGGACCAGTCGTACAGTCCGGTGTGCAGTCATGTCGTGTCCTCGGTCGGGCCGCAGCCCGGTGGAGGAGGTCCCGCCTGCACCGGCAGGGTAGGGGCTCCACCCGCGGACCACGGCGGGTAGTCGAGCCTGACCGCCTGCGTCACAGTGTTCCGGCTCGCCACCCTGTCAAGGGGGTGGCCTACGGTTGCGGGTCAGCGCCGGACTTGGACCGGCTTCCCTGTGACGCAGGCGTGTGGTTCGACCGAACTCTACTCTGCGCTCGACAGACTCATCGGCCCGTACACCTCACGGCTGTCTTCCAGCAGGTACACCTGGCCGACGCCGCGGTCGGCCAGGTCCCGCCAGACCTCACCCAGCCAGCTCTCCGCGTCCCCCTGCGCCGAGAACTCCGCCCCGCCGACCTCACCGGGGTCGACGACGGCACCGCTCGCGGTCTCGAACCGCCAGCTCCAGCTCACGAGTTCGGCCGCTTCTGCGGGGCGTTCTGCGCGGTCTTCGCCGGGTCGTTCTCGACGATGTGGCCGAGCACCTCGTCGATCCCCTTCAGCAGACCCTCGTCCAGGGTCACGCCGGCCGCCTTCACGTTCTCGGTGACCTGCTCGGGCCGGGAGGCGCCGATGATGGCCGAGGAGACGTTGCTGTTCTGCAGCACCCACGCGATCGCGAGCTGGGACAGTGAAAGGCCTGCCTCGTCGGCCAGCGGCTTCAGCTCCTGGACCCGGGTGAGGACGTCGTCGGTGAGGAACCGCTTGATGAAGTTCGACCCGTTGGCGTCGGTCGCCCGGGAACCCTCCGGCGGCTGCTGACCAGGCAGGTACTTACCGGTGAGCACGCCCTGCGCGATCGGCGAGAACACCACCTGGCCGATGCCGAGCTCCTCCGAGGCCGGCACCACCTCGGCCTCGATCACCCGCCACAGCATGCTGTACTGCGGCTGGTTCGAGACGAACGGGATGCGCAGCTCACGGGCCAGCCGGTGACCTTCCTGCAACTGCTCCGCGGTCCACTCCGACACGCCGATGTAGAGCGCCTTGCCCTGCCGGACGACGTCGGCGAAGGCCTCCATCGTCTCCTCGAGCGGCGTCTCGGTGTCGAACCGGTGCGCCTGGTACAGGTCGACGTAGTCGGTCTGCAGCCGCTGCAGCGAGGCGTTGATCGACTCGTGGATGTGCTTGCGGGACAGGCCGGTGTCGTTCGGTCCGCCGGGACCGGTAGGCCAGTACACCTTGGTGAAGATCTCCAGCGACTCGCGGCGCTCGCCGGCCAGCGCCTCGCCGAGCACCGACTCGGCCTTGGTGTTGGCGTAGGTGTCGGCGGTGTCGAACGTCGTGATGCCGGCCTCCAGGGCCGCCCGCACACAGGCCCTGGCCTGCTCGTTCTCCACCTGGGAGCCGTGCGTCAGCCAGTTGCCGTACGAGATCTCGCTGACCTTGAGACCACTGTTGCCCAGATAGCGGAAGTCCATGATCCGACCCTACTTGCTCAGGATGGCTTCTCGCCGCGCTTGACCATCGGCTTGGGCAGCCGCCAGCGGCGCATCTGCATGGTCCGCCGGACCGCGTAGAACCCGAGCCCCTTGGCGGACTCGTTCGGGAACTTGATCGCGACCTGCTTCTTCAGCCCGGAGGTGAGCAGGAACCAGTCCGCCGCGATCAGCAGGATCATGAACAGGAACAGCAGGTTCACCATCCCGGCCAGCCACGGGAACTGCGGTGAGAACACCACCCCGATCAGCGACACCACCAGGAGCACCGGCAGCGCGAACTCCATCACCGAGTAGCGCGCGTCGACGTAGTCCCGGGCGAACCGCCGTACCGGGCCCTTGTCGGCGGCCGGCAGGTAGCGGTCGTCGCCGGTCTGCATCGCCGCCTGCATCTTGGCGCGCTCGGTCCGGACCTTGTCCCGCCGGATCGCCGAGGCCTCCTTGCGGTTGCGCGGCTTCTTGAACGCGGCCTTGCGGGCCGCCTCGGCTTCCTTGCGGCTCGGGGTCGGCCGGCCCTTGCCGCCCACCTTGCCCTGGGGCTCGGCGGGTACGGTGGTATCTGTCTCAGACTTGGTACGACGGAACACGGGGTCAGAACCTCATTCGCAGGGCAGGTCGCGACTCGGGGTGGTCCCCGGACCTTCTACTACTTTATCGGGGCCAGTCCTGATGGTGTGGTGACCCGGTGGGACATAGGGTGGAAGGCACGCACGCCGGGTCGTCACTCCGGCACAGAAGGGGTACGGATATCGATGAGCATCTTCAAGCGGATGTCGACGATCTTCAAGGCCAAGGCGAACTCCGCCCTGGACAAGGCCGAGGATCCTCGCGAAACCCTTGACTACTCGTATCAGAAGCAGCTCGAGCTGCTGCAGAAGGTACGGCGGGGTGTGGCCGACGTGGCCACCAGCCGGAAGCGGGTGGAGCTGCAGGCGTCACAGCTGCAGTCCCAGTCGGCCAAGCTGCAGGAGCAGGCGCAGAAGGCGCTCTCGATGGGCCGCGAGGACCTGGCCCGCGAGGCACTGACCCGCAAGTCCGGGCTGCAGGGCCAGATCGACGATCTGACCACCCAGCACGCCCAGCTGCAGGGTGAGGAGGAGAAGCTGACGCTCGCCTCCCAGCGGCTGCAGGCCAAGGTCGAGTCGTTCCGGACCCGCAAGGAGACCATCAAGGCCACCTACACCGCGGCCGAGGCGCAGACCCGGATCAACGAGGCCTTCTCCGGCATCTCCGAGGAGATGAGCGACGTCGGTCTCGCGGTCCAGCGGGCCGAGGACAAGACCCAGCAGATGCAGGCCCGGGCCGGTGCGATCGACGAGCTGCTCGCCTCCGGCGCGCTCGACGACGCGAGCGGCACGGTCAAGGACAACATCACCCTGGAGCTGGACCGGATGTCGTCCGGCTCCGACGTGGAGAACGAGCTGGCCGCCATGAAGGCCCAGCTGGCCGGCGGCGGTGCGCCGAAGGAGCTCTCCGGTGAGGGGGCCGCGCAGGCCCAACCGCAGGCCGCCCAGCCAGTGCAGCAGCCGGCCCAGCAACCTGTCACGGAGCCGGCGCGACCTCAGGACGGAGATGTTCGGTGATCGTTCGCATCATGGGTGAAGGCCAGTGGCGACTGGCCGACGACAAGCTCGAAGCCCTCAACGCGGTGGACGGCGACCTGGAGAAGGCGGTGTCGTCCGGCGACGAGACGGCGTACCAGAGCGCGTTCGCCGCGCTGTTGGACTTCGTCCGCTCCGGTGAGCAGGTGCCGGACACCGAGTTGCACGACTCCGACGCCATCCTGCCCCCGTCGGACAGCTCGCTGGCCGAGATGCGTGAGCTGATCAGCGGCGACGGCCTGATCGCCGGCTGAAGCAGCACCCCCGATCGGTGCCCCGACCCGGCGACCGATCACTTCAAGTAATCATTTGAGACCCCTGGGATCCCGTTCGGCGGGTTCCCGGGGGTCTTCGATTTACGGAACCAGAGAGTCGAGTTTGCGCAGCGGTAAACACTCTCGTCCGGTGCTGTTGCCGGGTGCGTCCACGTAGTACTCTCTGGTTCACGCCGTTGTGGGGGCGGTGTTTGGACGAGGTCCGTGACGGGGTGTGGGTTGGTCACGGTTTCGGTTTTCACCTGTGGGGGGTGACTGTGCGTGACTGATTTTGTCATGTCCGAGGGGTTCGCCGAACCGGCTGACCTCCGGCCGGCGCCGTCGGGGGAACGACGTCGGCCGGTCTGGGTGGTTCCGGACGAGGTACCCGCGGTGCTGCCGCGCTCGGCCCGGTACACCGAAGCGCGCTGGGTGGCGAGATACCGGCTGGCCTCGCTGGCCGCTGATCTCGGCGCCGGGGTGATCGGCGCCTCGCTGGCGCTGGTGGCCCGCTTCGGGGCCCAGATCAACCTCGGGTACTTCGTGCTGGGCGCGCTGCTGCCGATCGCCTGGGTGGCCTGTGTGGCCTTGCAGCGCGGCTACGAGACGCGGTACTTCGGCACCGGGCCGGAGGAGTTCCGCTCCATCATCCGGGCCGCGGTCGCGCTGACCGCGGTGGTGGCGATCACGTCGTACGCGACCAAGAGCGAGGTCGCTCGAGGGTTCGTCGTACTGGCGGTGCCGATGACGTGTGTGGCGGCGATGTTCGGCCGCTGGATCCTGCACCGGCAGATCTCCTGGCGGCGGGTCGCCGGCCGCTGCATGCGCCGGGTGCTCGTTGTCGGACGCAACGACCAGGTGACGACGCTTCGACGGCACCTGGAGGAGCGGCCGGCCGACGGGTACGTCGTGGTGGCCAGCTGCCTGCCGCGCGGTGACAGCTTCGACGAGGAAGGGCTCGAGCGGCTGGGCCGTACCGAGATGGACATCCTGGCCGGGGTCGACCAGTACGACGTGGAAGTGGTCGCGATCGTGGCCGACCCGGAGCTGGCCGGGCACTCGCTGCGCCGGCTTTCCTGGGCGCTGGAGCAGCGCGGCGTCGACCTGATCGTGTCGCCGGGCATCGTCGAGGTGGCGGGTCCGCGAATCTCGATCCGGCCGGTCGCAGGGCTGTCGCTGCTGCACCTGGAGCGGCCGTCGGTGAGCGGTGGACCGCACGTGCTGAAGAGCATCTTCGACCGGGTGGTCGGCTGCCTGCTGTTGCTGGCGGTCGCGCCGCTCCTGATGGTCACAGCGGTTCTGGTGAAGCTCACCAGCCGCGGTCCGGTGCTGTTCCGGCAGACCCGGGTGGGTCGCGGCGGCGAGCAGTTCCAGATGCTGAAGTTCCGCACGATGGTCGTCGACGCCGAGGCCCGCAAGGCCGAGCTGCACGCGTTGAACGAAGGCAACGAGGTCCTGTTCAAGCTCCGCGACGACCCGCGGGTGACCAGGATCGGCCGGTACCTGCGACGGTTCTCGATCGACGAGCTGCCGCAGCTGGTGAACGTGCTCCGGGGGGACATGTCGCTGGTCGGCCCGCGTCCACCCTTGCCCGCCGAGGTCGCGCAGTACGCGATCGACGACGCGCGGCGGATGCTCGTGAAGCCCGGTCTGACCGGCCTGTGGCAGGTCAGCGGCCGCAGCGACCTGACCTGGGAGGAGTCCATGCGACTCGACCTGCGGTACGCCGACAACTGGTCGATCGCGCTGGACCTTTTGATTCTGTGGAAGACCGCACGCGCCGTGCTGGGGAGCGACGGCGCGTACTGAGTTGTTCTGAGCGGTGTTTGTGTTCCCGAGGGGGGAATCCGTGACTGTAGTACTGGAAAGGTCGGCCGTCGCCCGGTCCGAGGCCGCGACCCTGGTAATCAGGGCCGCGGCGGGGGACCAGGGTGCCTGGAGTCAGCTGGTCGACCATTATGCGCGGCTCGTGTGGGCCGTCACCCGCAGCTTCCGGCTGGGCGACAGCGACTCCGCTGACGTCTCCCAGATGGTCTGGCTGCGGTTGCTCGAGCACATCAATCGCGTCGATCCCGAACGGGTCGGCGCCTGGCTGGTCGTCACCACGCGCCGGGAATGCCTGCGGGTCCTGGCGTTCCGCAAGCGCGTGCTGCTGACCTACGAAGCGACGGCGTTCGAGGACGTGGCCGGTGACCAGCCGGAGCTGGACTCCGACCTGATCGCCGGTGAACGCGCGGACGACGTACGGCGGGCGCTCGAGAAGCTGCCCGACCGGTGGCAGCAGCTGCTCGGCATGCTGATGTCCGATCCGCCGGCGCCGTACGCCGAGATCTCCGCGACGATCGGGATCCCGATCGGCAGCATCGGCCCGATCCGCGGCCGCTGCCTGGAGAAGCTCAGACTGCTGCTTGCCTCCTGAGGCAGCAGGACCCGGTCCGGGCCGCGCACCGATCGTGCTCTTCTGGTCAGAGCATGATCCAGGCGGTCCGGACCGGCCGTTGTTCGCTGCCGGGCCACCGCAGCAGGAAGCTCACCAGCTGCGCGTCCCCAGGTCCCTCGCCGCCGCGGGCCTCGACCACGACCGGACCGGCCGGGGAGACCCGCAGTTCCACGGTCAGCGTGGTGCGTTCCACGTCCAGCGTCACCCCGTGCCCGGCGAACCGCAGCCGGCGTACGTCGTCGGCTCCGGGCTGGTCGACGAGGCTGTCGAAGACCAGGTCGAGCACGTCGAGGTCCCGCTCGTGCCGCCCGAACGCGGCGTACCCGACCGACCGGAGCAGCGCGATCTGCTCACCCGCGACCCGCTCCGGAGGCCCGATCATCGCCCTCAGCGCTCCCCGAGGACCTTGACGACGCTGTCTTGGTCCTGACCGTACGGCGCGCCTTGCCAGGAGGCCCAGTTCACCCGGTTGCCCTGCTCGTGCACGATGAAGTTCCACGGCCCGGAGTAGGTGTTGTTGAAGAACCGGTTGCCCTGGTGGAACGTGATCGCGTCCTGCACGGTGGCCTTCTGGTACGGCGACCAGGCCGGGAACGTGCCCCAATTGGAGAACAGGCCGTTGTAGCCGCATCCGGAGCTGGACCCGCAGCTCGCGGACACCTTGGCCGGATTGAGGTTGAACACGTTGTCGTGGACCCGCACGTTCTGGGTTTTCCACCGGCAGTCGCTCAGGTACGGCTGGTCCCGGATGGTGGTCGCGTTGCAGGTCTTGGCGTTCACCACCGACGGGTTGACCAGGGTGCCCGAGCCGGTGCTGGTGTTGGCCGCCGATCCGGCGAACCGGTCGGCGTTCTCCCACAGGATCACGCCGGCCCAGTTGTCGGTGAAGACGTTCTTGCTGATCTCGAAGGTCTGGTTGAAGACGCCCGGCGCCCGCGGGTCGCTGCCCGACTCGGAGATGTACAGCGCAGGGGTCGGGAATCCGTCGTTGGCCGGACCCTTGCCGAGCCCGTTGCGGACGAACGCGTTGCCCCGGATGCCGGCGTTGTAGCTGGTCTCGTAGACCAGCCCCTCGGCCAGGTTCCCGGAGATGTAGTTGCCCTCGATCACGAACCCGGTGTTGTTGGTGTCGGCCCACAGACCGGCGCTGTGGTTGTCGTGGACCCAGTTGTTCCGCACGATCGCCCCGGTGACTTCCCAGAACTTGCCGCCGCCGGTGCACCCGCAGCCGCCCTTGAGCCGCTCCCAGTCGTCGGTGTTGTTCCCGGCGATCTCGTTGCCCTCGATCGTGATCCCGGTCACCTTGCCCGGGTTGTAGGCGTTGAAGCCGTACTGGCCGTTGTTCTGCAGACAGTTGCCGCGGACAACGTTGTGGTCGCCGACCATGACGCCGGCGCCGGCGTTGTCCTTGATGGTGTTCCCGGTCAGGGTCCAGCGGCCGGCGGCGTCGTGGTTCACCACGCCCTCGTCGTTGTTCGTCCTGACCGGACCGAAGTTCTGGATGGTCAGGTTCTTCAGCGTCACCGCCGTGGCGTATCCGGTGAACGCGTACCGGTTCCGCCGGCCGCCGTCCAGGATCGCGCCGGGCGCGCCGACGTACGTGTTGCCGTCCTTCGGGATCACCTGGGCGAACGGGCCGCTGCCGAGCCTGTGCGTGCCGGGAGACAGCCAGAAGGTGGTGCCGGGCGGGTTCGCCTCGGTGAGCTGGTTGACGTTGTCGGTGGTCCTGACCACGACCGCGCCGGCCGGCGCGGTGGCCGGACCGAACAGGACCTTGGAGTTCCCGCAGATTCTCGCGGGCGGTGCCGTCGGTGCGGTCACCGGGGCGTTCGTGATCGCCGGGGATCCGGTCGCCGGTGGTGGAGCGTTCTTCGCCGCCGGGTCGTCGTCGAGGACGAAGACACCGACCGCCGTCAACGCGGCGAGGACCAGCACGACGACGCCGAGCACCAGCCGCCGGCGGGACCACACGGTCCCGGCGGAGGGCGGCGGCGGAGCGCCTGGGTCCAGGGCGTTTCCTTCGGGGGGCATCGGATCCTCGGGTTCAGCGGTCGGCGGAGACCGGATTGGCTACCGCGAAGCGGTAGATGTCGAGCAGTTGCTCGACGTTCCGGTCGATCTGGTGGTGAGTCTCGTACGTCGTGCGGGCCTGCCGGCCGAGCCGGGCGTACCGATCGGGGTCCGCGTCCACGTCGCGCAGCAGCCTGCCCAGCGCGTCCGGGTTGCCCGGCTCGAACAGGGCGCCGTCGGCGCCGTCGGTGATCAGGCTCGGGAACGATCCGTGACCCGAAGCCAGCGGCGGTACGCCGGCAGCCATCGCCTCGACCACGACGAGACCGAACGTTTCCTCCCATTCCGATGGCAGCACCACCGCGCGGGACTCGCTGATCAGCTTGAAGACATCCGGTTTGCTCATCAGCCCGCGAAGTTCGACCGAGGGCCGGTCGGCGGCCCAGGAGGTCACCTCGTCGAGCATCGGTCCGCCACCGGCGATCACCAGCCGCAGCGCGCCGTCCCCCGCGGTCGCGCGGAACGCGTCCCAGCCCTTCATCAGCAGCGGAGCGCCTTTGGCCGTGTCGAGCCGGCCGACGTACGCGACCTGACGCTGCCGGGCTCCGTCGAAGGGTCCGTCGTACGGCACGAGGTTGTGCTTGACGAACGTCCGATCCGGGTCGAAGTCCATGCCCGCCATCAGTCGGCGCTGAGACTCGGAGATGAAGATGTACGCCGACACGAGGCCGCGCCAGCTGCGCCGATGACCGCGGGTGTTCAGCACGGTGGTCGCGGTCGCGAGCGCTGACCCGCGGTAGCAGCGGTGCACCACGCCGCTGACGGGGTTGCCGTCGGCGCAGTCGTGACAGACCTTGCCGTCGCGGAAGAAGTCACCGCTGGCACAGAGCAGCTTGTAGTTGTGCAGCGTGATCACGGCCGGCACCTCGGCCCGCCGGCACGCGTACAGCACCGAAGGGCTGAGCAGCGGGAAGGTGTTGTGGATGTGGACCACGTCCGGCCGGTGCCGGAACAGGTCGCGGGCAAGGTCGTACCGGCTGGCCCGGCTCCAGACCACCCGGGCAGGCAGCGCCGCCTTCTTCAGGGCCGGCCACTCCTCGATGTCGTCGCTGTGCCGCTCGAAGTGCCGGACTGAGTGACCCGCCGCGGTGAGCGCTTCGCTCTCCTGATCCACGACCCGGTTCTCGCCGCTGGGTGCGGTCGACCGGTATCTGTTGTGCACCATCAGGATCTTCATCGCGGTCCTTCACGTGTTGATGTGGAATACACCAGCGAGGCGGCCAGCGTCAGTTCCAGCAGGTACGGCGATGCCTCGCTGAGTCCGCTCTCGGTGAACGAGGCGACGACGCAGTAGGCAACGAGGAACAGGGCGAGAGCTCGATGCGGCCCCTGAGGCCGGAACCATGCCGCGGTCAGCACGAACACCACCAGCAGGACTGTGATCGCACAGCCGACCAGGCCGACGTCGTAGTAGGTACCGAGCCAGTTGCTGTCGATCGGCAGACCGTTGAACGACTTGTTCGACAGGCCGAAGCCGAAGAGGGTTTCGAAGGTGGAGCGCGGCTGGGCCAGGATCGCGTCCCAGACCGCCTTCCGTCCGGTCAGGGCGCCGAGCTCATCCGGGTCCTGGCCGCGAGCCAGCCAGGTTGTCACCACTGAGCTGAGTGTGAGCGCGCCGAGCGTGAAGACGGCCAGGCCGATCAGGAACGCTCGGCGTACCCGCGTCCGGGCCGTGAACAGGCTGAGTCCGGCGATCGTCACACCGGCGACCGTCGCGACCAGGGCGGTCCTGGTGTGGGTCAGCAGGAGGACCGGAAGACAGACCAGCACGCTGGTGAGAGCCGCGCTGCGGCGGAGCAGGCCCGACATCCACAGCACGACGGTGAGACCGATCGCCACGGCGGCGTAGTGGCCGACCTGGGTCGGCGGGATCGGCCAGAGGGCGCCGCCGAGCCGATCGTCGGTCATGGCGAGGCCGGGGGCGACGATCAGACCGAGGACGACCGATCCGACGATGGCCCACAGCACCATCAGGTGTGTACGGACCAGCAGCAGGTCACGACGCGTCCACCAGGGCGTCAGCAGCCACAGCACCAGCGCGAACCCACAGAGCCGGCCGGCGCGGAACAGCGCGCCGAGCAGGAACTCCGCCCGGATGCTGGCCAGCAACGCCTCGACTGCCAGTGTCATCAGCAGTGCGATGTACACGCTGGGGCGGACACGGACCGGCCGGTTCACGGACAGAACCATCATCAGAGCGCCTACCAGCGCTCCTTGGGCGATGAGCTTGCCGACCGATCCCGGGATCGGCAGCAGGTGCGGTGCTCCCGGGAAGAACGTCATCACGTTCAGCACCAGCAGAGCCCAGGTCAGCTGCACCCTCCGGCGACGGCGGACGTCCGGGGCCACGACCCGCCGCGTCGGGCGAAGCCCGAGGCGCGTGGTCAGCTGATTCCCGAGCCGCGTGGCGAGCATCGTCATCGGGTGAACATCTCGACGTCGACGGCCCGGGTCCGGCCGGACTCTGCCTCGGCGACGCCGACACTCTCGTCCGTGCGGTCCGGACGGAGCACGATCGCGGTGGTGACCTCCAGCCCGGCGAGCCGGAGCATCTCACCCGTGGCCTGGATCGCTGTCGTGGTCGAACGACCAGCGGTGACCAGGACGGCGGCGTGCGACGCCCACGTGGCAAGGTGGTCCGCGCCGAGCTCGGGGCTCAGATCGGCCATGCTGAGCACCACGTCGGCGACTTCCCAGGACGCGTCGAGTGCGACGTTGCCGGAGCCGGACGGCCGGCTGTTGTCTGCCAGCCGCAGGTAGGCCCCTTCGGCAGGACCGGCGGCCGGGTCGGCCAAGTGAACGTCGATCCGCCGGCCGGGCTCGGTGAACTGCGACTCGTGCGTACCGGCTGTCTTGACCCCGAGCATCCGGGCCAGCCGGCCGGAGCTGGTCAGGTCGGCGACCAGGACATTCTTGCCGTCCTCTGCCAGCGACACCGCGAGTGAGGCCACTGCGAGCGCGCAGGTGTGGACGTCGTCGATGCCGACCACCGCGAGGGACGGGACCGGGCGCTCGCCCCAGAAGATGCGGTGGTCGAGATGCTGGACGATCAACTGGTTCTCCCGGCTCTGCAGCTGCGCCCTGCGGAGGGCAGCAGGCCAGGGCAGCCGCCAGCGTGCCGGCCTGGTCACGCTCAGCCGGACCCGCGTACCGAGGGCGTGGGCGATGTCCTGCCGCTTCCACAGCCGGTCCGAGATCAGCGCTCGGACGATGACGAACCCGATGCCCAGGAACAGCCCGGCGATCAGTCCGGTCCCCCCGTTGATCACGATCGTCCGCTTCGCGGAGACCGGCACCGGGGCGGCCACGTCGAGCACCCGGCTGCTGTTCATCCGGGCCGCCTGGACTTGTTGGTCGAGCAACTGCTGCCGGACATAGGTGTCCCGGTCGCGGGCCGCGCTGAGCCGGGCGCCCTCCGCAGTGTTCGGGCGCTTCATGTCGTCCGGATCGTCTCCGGCCGCACGAACCGCCTGTTTGGCGAGGGACAGATCGTTCTGCGCGGAGATCAGGTCTCGCTGCAACGGCGCGTCCTGCAGCGCGATCTGCTCCTTGCGGTAGATCAGGAACACCTGGGCGATGACCGTTGCCAGTCTCGTCGACTCGCCGTCGGTCTTCGCCTTGGCGGTGATCTCGAGTACTCGGTCGGTCGACGCGGCCGCGGTGTACTGCTTGAGCAGATCGTCCTGGGTCACCGGCAGCTTCAGCAGCGAGATCACGCGCTGTGCGACGGTGTGTGTGGTGGCGAGGCTGACGTCGGTGGCCATCGCCTTCGTGGGGTCTTCCCCGTCGCGATGGGTCAGCAGCAGACGGGTCTGCGACGTGCTCGGTGCGGGCACCACGACAGTAGAAGCCAGGCCGCCGGCCAGACCGACGACGGCGAGGACCAGCCAGATGCGCAGATGCCTGCGGAGCGCATCACGGATGAACCGGAAGGTGACCAGCGTGTCCGGTGGGAAGGCCGCCGACTTCTCGTTGTCGAAAAGGCCGTCGTCATCGGCCCAGACAGGCTCGCGGACATCCGGTTCGGTGTAGGGCTGGTTGCTCATTTGGTCCTCCGCGCCGTCCCGGTGAGCAGCGTGGGAAGCCGCGAGTTCGAGCGGCGCGTCGATTGCGACACCCGCCCGATCGTGCGGTCCGTCGGGTCCGGATCGGTCACGACGAGGCCGTCGATCTCGCGGTCGCTCGCTGCTGCTGCGACCGCCAGCCGGGCCAGCTCCTCGGCCGTCACGACGCCGGACGAGAGCGCGATGACGGTGTTCGTGGTGCGCTCGCTGCCGTCCAGATGCGGTGCGTCCCGGTCCACCACGACCAGATGGATGGTCAGTGCGGGGGAACCGGCCGGCTCCTGATGGCTGTCGACCACGATCGAGGCAGGAATCCCGATGGAAGTAGCCAGCGCTGCCAACTGCGGACCGAGGGGAAGCGCCTTGTCGTCACCGGCGAAGGAGAGCACCGTCAGCGTGACCGGTGGGCCGCCGCGAACGTCGAGCCCGAGGTGGTGCAAGGTCTTTCGCAGGCTCCAGGCCTCGACTGCTGTCGGCGAGTAGTGCTGGAGCAGGTAGGCCCAGTCGGAGACGTCCGTGGCCTGGTACGACGAGACCGAGGCCAGCACGGGGAGACCGACGGCGTCCGCGATCTCGTCCCGCAGCCGCAGCCGCCGGTCACCGCGGGCCTTGGCCAGGACACCGACCGAGCCGACTGCGGCGCCGATGAGCGCACCGAGCAGGCCGAGGATCCCGAGATGGACGAGGATATTGCCACCGCGCGCGGTGGTCGCTTGCTCCAGAACCCGGGCCCCTGTCTTCTTGCCCAGATCACCAGGCAGGTTCTGATCGCTGGTCACGTAGACCAGATAGATCCCGGCGACAGCGTTGGCCAGTTGCATCGACTGCCGCGCCGTCTGGCCTTTCGCGTCGATCTTGATGACGTCCTGGGTGACAGCGGTGACCTTGACCCGGCCGCGGACCTGTTCGGTCGTCAGCGTCGGATCGAGGTTCTGGCCGGCGCTCTTCAGCACCGGCTCGCTTTCGGCGATGAAGACCTGGGTGTCGATGCTCTGGGTGCCGGTCGCGGCGGATTTCTCGGTATCGGTCGCAGGCGGCGGTGGCAGAACGACGAGTGAAGTGGCGGTGTGCATAGCCGGCACGATGAGGCCGTACGCGATCCCGCCGAGCAGGCCGAGCGCTGCCACGGAAGCCACGATCAGCCGATGTCTGCGGATGGCGCGCCAAGATTTCTTCACGTCCAACTGCTGTGCGCTCACAGAGCCCCCTCCAAAGCGAACGTCTCTGGTACCGAGTAATAGAGGGGCGGGACAGGGTGCTGATACACCTCAGGCGCGGAAGCGGAAAGTACTGGTTGCGGGGGAGCCGGGGGCCAGGGCGCCTTCGCCGATCAGTGTGGTGCTGGGGACCTTGTGGCCGAATCGCGGTGAGTACCAGCCCAGCAACGGACTGTCGCTACCGCGGTGTGCTGTCCAGGCGAGTCCGGCCGGCAGTTCGACCATTGCTGAGCCGGTGGGCCACTCCAGCCGTCCCGTCGAGCCGTCCAGCTCCACGGAAACCTCAGGTCCCAGATGCCAGGCGATCCGTACGTCGGCCGCGGCGTCGAGGTGGTCCTCCACGCGCAGCACTCCGTGGTCCAGTACGGCGGTACGTCGATGCGTCACGGGAGCGTAGCCGTCGTGCTCGGCATCCCAGCTGCTCTCGTCGTGCCGACGTACCGTGCCTGTTGCTCCGCGCAGCCAGAGGAACGGGCCGCCCCACGTGGACTGCTCGGTGCGCGCCACCTCGACGGTGTTGTGGGCGATGGTGGAGCGGAAGTAGTCCCGCCACTCCTCCTCGCCGTGATAGCAGTACGTCCCCGGGTCGGCGAGGATGTCGACGCCGTCGACGCGCACCTCGAGCGAGAGCGCGTCCGAGTGGGCGTGAGCGGCGATAGAGAGGAAACCGTGCGGACCGGCGTCCGCACGACACCAGATCTCCGGACCTGAGTCACGGCTCCTCAGGATGGTGAGACCAGCGTCCCGGAAGTGGTCCGGTCGTTTGGCCGGCCGGTCTGCTTGCTGCGCGTCGACCAGGGAGCCGACGATGACCGAGGTCGCTGTCGGTGGGCTGCTCGGCCACCACGGCGCTGCGCCGACCACGGCGGCGCCGAGAGAGAGGTACGCCGACCAGTTGCTGATGTCCGGTGGGTCGAGGACGAGCGCCATGCCTTCGTCGTCGTCACCTTGGCGTGGCGGGCGCAGGCTCGTGTCGACGATCGCTGCGGCCACATCGACGGTGCGGGTCAGCAGGGCCCACGTCTGCGGGCTGAGCGGATGCCCCGCGAGGTCGGCCTCCAGAGCGGCGTACAGGCCGAGCTCGGAGACGAAGCGGTGGTAGTCGGTGGCCAGCTCGCGGTTGACGCCGGAGGGGAACGTGTTCGCGTCGAGTTCCTTCTCCAGCAGGGCTGCGGCGTCGGCACGCCAGTGGGCGCTCTTGGTGAACCAGGGGAACGCGCAGGCGCCGACGAGCTGGCCGGCGGCTTCCGCGATCACGTGGTTGTTGGCCGACGAGCCGTGGCTGCGAAACGCGGCCAGGTAGCGCTGGTGCCAGTAGATCTGCTGGAGCGCCAGCTCGTTGTGCTCGAACAGGTCGGTGATCTCGGGCCAGTCGTTGAGCAGCCGGCGGATCCAGGTCCAGCTGATCAGGCGCAGGCCGAGCTCGATACCGCTCGCCCAGTGCACGCCGGACAGGAACGGGTTCGAACGCCACCAGTCGTTGAGGTGCTCGGCGACGCGTTCGGCGTACCGGTCGTCGTGGGTCAGGTACCACGCCGCGGCCAGCTGGGTCAGGTGGTGATGGCGGGACAGCTCCCACACCTGCTTGATGTTCCCGACCGCTTCTTCGTTGCGGTGGTTCAGTTTGAAGACGTACTGCGCCGGGTCGGACCGGCGGCCCGTGGCCGGGTCGCGGAACCAGTCCGGTGCGCGGAGGTCGGTGCGCTCGACGCCGAGGACCTCGAGGTTCCCGGCCAGGATGGCGTCGGCGGTCTCGATCACCGCCTTCCGTGCTTGGTCGTCCACGGCGCAGGCGGTTCTGGGCGGCAGCGTCGTACCGAACGTCAGGTCCTTGCGGAGCGGGAGGTGGATCGCCGCGTTCTGCCCGGGCCTGACGTGCTGGTAGGCCCAGGCAGTACGGCGTCCGGCATCGCGGGTTCGCCAGATGAGTTCTGTGGGGGACATCCGGCGGAGGCGGCGGACGTACCAGCCCAAGGGCTGGCGGCTCACACTTGCTCCGGCTTGCCACTTGCGAGACTGCGGTCGACGGCGATCGTCGCGCGGGTGGTGGCGACCAGCGCTTCGAACGGGATCGGCATCGGGCCACCGGACTTGACGGCGGCGACGAAGCGTTCGAGTTCGGTGCGCTGGCCCTTGTCGGTACTGCGGGACTTGCGGGTGGACGGTTTGCGTCCGGTCCACAGCGAGGCGCTCTGGAAGTTGTCGAACCGGGCGTTCCGGCCCGCCCCGGTGATGTCGATCGTCTCCTTCGGGAACCGCGAGTTGCCGCCGCCGACGTAGCTGATCGTGCCGACCGACCCTCCTCCGAACCGGAGCGTGACGACGACGTCGCCGGTGTCCGGCCCGGGTACGGCGTACACCTCGGTCGGGAGACTGTTCAGCCACCAGGTCAGCGTGTCGATGAAGTGACCGCCTTCGCCGGCGAACCGGGTACCTTCCTTGCCGGCGTCGAGGTACCAGCTGGTGGAGTCGAGTTTGCCGGCGTTCACCAGGTACCGCAGCGAGAAGCTTCCGCCCGGGTCGCCGAAGCGGTTCTTCAGGTCGGTCAGCAACGGCGCGAACCGGCGGTTGAACCCGACCATCAGCCGGTCGTTGCCGGTGGCATCCACCGTGGCGACGATCCGGTCCAGCTCCTCGTCGGTCAGCGCCAGCGGCTTCTCGACGAAGACGGCCTTCCCACTCTCCAGCGCCCGGCAGGCCAGTTCCGCGTGCGAGCTGTGCCGGGTTACCACGAACACGGCGTCCAGACTCGCGTCGGTCAGCACCTCGTCGGCGTCGGTGGACACCGTCTCGAACCCGAACCGCCGCTGCGCGTTGGCCGCCGACAACGACTTGTTGGTCGCCACCCGCCCCAATACGGCCTGCTCGTTCTTCTGCAGATGCGGCAGCAACATGCTCGACGCGTAGTTCCCGGCCCCGATGAACCCCAGCCGGACTCCACCACTCGTGGGTGCGGCAGGGCGTGCCGCGGCCGCCGTCGCCGGCGGTGCGGCTGCCTGAGGTACGTCGGGGTACTCGAAGAGGAAGCCGACGCCTGGGTACGTGCCGCTGCTGAGCTTCTGGTAGACCTCCGTGGCGTCCGCGATCGGGAACGTGCTGGCGATCAGGGAGCCGACGTCGATCTGCTCGCGGGCGATCAGGTCGACGAAGCACTCCAGGTTGCGGCGTTCGGTCCAGCGGACGTAACCGGCCGGGTAGTCGATGCCCTGGAGCTCGTAGCGGTCGTCGTACCGGCCGGGGCCGTAGGACCGCGAGAACCGGACGTCCAGCTCCTTGTCGTAGTACGCGTTCCAGGGCAGGTCGAGCTTGGTCTTGCCGATGTCGACGACGCGGGCGCGGTCGCGGGCCAGGCGGGCGGCCGTTTCGACCGGTCCGTTCGAGTGACCGCCGGCGGCCAGCAGGATGTGGTCGGCGCCCAGACCGTTCGACGCGTCCAGCAGCGCCCGCTCGAGTGTCGCGACCCCTGCCTCATCAGGAGACGAGCAGTGCAACGCTCCGGCCTTCTCTGCCATCCGGCACCGGTCCTCGACCGTGTCGATCCCGAACACCCGGACACCGGCGGCAACCAGCAACCGCACGACCAGCTGCCCGACGAGCCCGAGCCCGATCACCACAGCCGTGTCACCGAGCTGGACCTCGGCCTGCCGCACCCCCTGCATCGCGATCGCACCGACCGTGGAGAACGCGGCCTGCTCGGCCGGTACGCCGTCCGGCACCGGCACGCACAGGTTCAGCGGCACCCAGTTGTACTCCGCGTGCAGCGCGAACTCGTTGCCCGCCGCGGCGACCAGCTGCCCGACACTGAACTCCTCCGCGCCGGCGCCCACCTCGACCACCACACCGCAGAGCGAGTACCCGAGCGGCGTGTACGAGTCGAGCTTGTTCATCACCTTCTTGTAGGTGTTGAGCGCGCCCTGCTGGGCAACGGAGTCCAGCACCTTCCGCACCTGGTCCGGCCGGGCCTTCGCCTTGCCGACGAGGGACAGCTTGGCCTCGCCGACCTTCATCAGCTCGGTGCCGGTGGAGATCAGTGAATAGAGCGAACGAACCAGCACGCCGCCCGGCGCACAGGCCGGCGGCGGTACGTCGAGAACCGCCAGCTCACCGGACTTGTAGTTCTGCGCAACCTGCTTCATATCCGTCCCTTTAGAGCGATGTGATGGTGACGCCCAGGTCACGCATGTGCCGGGTCCAGGTCTCGAGGGTCAGCAACTGCCAGATCTGCTTGGAGTAGTCCTCGCGCCCGGCTCGTTCGTCGTCGACGAGCTTCTGGACGGCGGCCCGCCGCAGGAACCCGCTCCCGACCAGCTCACCGCGCAGGAGCGTGTCGTCGACCAGTTCACGCAGGTCGTTCCGCACCCAGGCGCGCAGCGGCGCACTGAACGACGCCTTCGGCCGGTAGATGATCTCCTTCGGCAACCACGCCTCGGCCGCCTTCTTCAACGCCAGCTTGCTGACCCGGCGGTGGATCTTCTCGCTGCCCGGGATCGAGAACGCCGCCCGCGCGACGATCGGGTCCACGAACGGCGTCCGTACCTCGGTCGACGCCGCCATGCTGGACCGGTCCGTGTACGCGAGGTTCAGACCCGGCAGGAACATCCGCGAGTCCGCGAGGCACATCCGGTTCACGTGGTCGGTGAGGGTCGTGTCGTGGTAGATGTCGCTGTGTTCGGCGAGCAGCTTGCCGACGTACGGGTCCAGGTCCGGACTGATCAGGCCGGCGAGCTGGTCGGCGTCGTACATCGTGTAGCTGCGCCGGAACGCCGTCTCCTCGGGCAGGTTCGCGAACGTCTCGAACCGCTTGGCCCAGCGCGCGTAGCGGAGCCCGCGACCGCTGACGGTCACCGGCAGCCGCCGTACCGCCGGGCCGATCAGACCGTTTCGCAGTACGCCGGGAAGCCGCTGGTACTGCGCTCCCATCACGCACGCGAGGTGCTTGCGGTACCCGCCGAACAGTTCGTCGGCGCCCATCCCGGACAGCAGGACCTTGACGCCCGCGTCGCGCGCGGTGTCGCACATCAGCAGCGTGTTGATCGCCGCCGGGTCGCCGATCGGCTCGTCCAGAATGTCAACAATCCGCGGCAGCAGTTCGACGACATCGGGCGCGATCTCGATCTCGTGCAGGTCGATCCCGAACTGCCGGGCCAGCTTCCGCGCGTAGATCGCGTCGTCCGGCATCGCCTCGAGCTTCTGGTCCTCGGCGCGGAACGTGATCGTGTACGAGTCGACCCCGGGATCCATCCGCTTGGCCAGCACGGTGACAAGGCTGGAGTCGAGGCCGCCGCTCAGGAACGTCGACACCGGCACGTCGGCCACGAGGTGCGCGGCGACGGACTCCTCGATCACCTGGCGCAGGTCGGCGCGCGGACCGGCCGCGGCCTCGGTGGCGACGTCGGTCACCCGCCAGTACGTCTCGTGCCGGCTGCCGCCGTCCGGCCGGAACTCGGCCCACGAACCCGGCGGCAGCTTCTCGACGCCGTCGATCGCGCACCGCTGTTCGGGCAGCCAGTAGTAGAGCATCGACGCGATCAGCGCGCCCGGTTCGGTGCGCAGCTCGGAGCCGACCGCGGCGACCAGGGCCTTCAGCTCGGAGGCGAAGATCACGCCGCCCTCGCGGCGCAGGAAGTACAGCGGCTTGATGCCGAGCGGGTCGCGGGCCAGGTACAGGCTGCCGCTGTCCTCGTCCAGCATCGCGAACGCGAACATCCCGCGGAAGCGTTTGAGCGCGTCCGGGCCCCAGCGCCGCCAGGCCTCCAGCACGACCTCGGTGTCGCCGTTCGTCCGGAAGCGCACCCCCGACTTCGAGAGTTCGGTCCGGAGCTCCTTGTAGTTGTAGAGCTCGCCGTTGTAGCAGATCGTCAGGCCGTTCTTGCTGAACGGCTGGTCGGCGGCCGAGGACAGGTCGATGATCGACAATCTGCGATGTGCCAGGAAGGCGCGGACGTCGCCCTCGTCGAACGCGTACACCCGGTCGGCGTCCGGGCCGCGGTGCGCGATCCGGTCACTCATCGTCTCCGCGAGCGCGAAGCCGTCGCGCTGCTGGTAGCAGCCGGCGATGCCGCACACCGTCAGGACCCCGTCGCGTTGCGGATGCCGGCCACCGTGCCGACGTGACTGACGTGACCGGTGAGGTGGTCGTACACCTCGAGGTACGCCTTCTGCTGGTGCCTCCACGCGAGCACCCGCTCGACGCGTTCGCGGCCGAGTTTCGCCATCCGGCGGCGACGGACCTGGTCGTCGAGCAGTTCGACGATCGCCTCGCCGTACTGCGCCACGTCGTTCGGCTCGACGTACACCGCGGCGTCGGCGGCGGAGACCTTGGTCTCGACCAGGTCGAAGGCGACGACGGGCAGTTCGAACGCCATGTACTCCATGGTCTTGTTCATCGTCGACACGTCGTTGAGCGGATTCTTCGGGTCCGGCGAGAGGCCGAGGTCCGCGGTCGACATCACCGCACGGACGGTCTCGTCCGGCACCCGGCCGGTGAACTCGACGTACTCGGTCAGCCCGAGCTCGTCCCGCAGCGCGACCACGTCGTCGAACGAGTCACCGCCGCCCATCAGCGTGAACGCGATATCGGTCCGCTGCAGATTGTTGACAATGTGATCCGCGGCGCGGACGACGATGTCGACGCCGTCCTGCGGACCCATCACGCCGATGTACGTGACGAGATAGCGGTGACCGCGGCGGAGCGACTCGTCCGCTCCGCCGCGGAGCAACTTGTCCGGGTCCGGCCCGGTCCGGACCACGGTGACGTCGTGATTCGCCTTGCCGCTGCGCGTGATCGCGATCCGGCGGTACGAGTCGTTCGTCGAGATGACGTGGTCAGCCTTACGATGCGTCATCCGCTCCAGGAAGCGCAATCCCTTGTACGGGAGGCTGTTCGTGCCGCCGAACCGGGACTGGAACAGCTCCGGGCACAGGTCGTGGTGGTCGAACACGAACCGGGTGCCGTCCAGGCGGCGCAGCAGCATCGCGATCGGCCAGAAGATGTCCGGCGGGTTGCACGCCTGCAGGACCCTGAACTTGCCGGCCTTCCGGGCCCGGAAGACCAGGCGCAACGTGGCGATGAACGAGTACGCGTACTCCCAGACGAAGCTGATCTTGCTGCCGCCCGGCGCGTACGCCTTGTACTTGTGCACGGTCACCCCGTCGATGACCTCGTACGACGGATCGCCCGGACCCTTCGGGCAGACCACCGTCACGTCGTACCCGGCCGCCACCAGCGCCTGGCACTCCAGCCAGACGCGGCGGTCGAACGGCACCCAGAGGTTCTGGATGATGATCAGGACACGCGGACCGCTCACCAGCCCACTCCTTCGTATCCGGGCAGCGCCTCGACATCGGCGCCGAGTCGGCCGCTCAGGTCGATGGTCCGGGCCGGTGGCGTTCTGAGCAGCGCCTCGACCGCGGGCCGGTCGGTCGCCGCGACGATCGCCAGGTCGGCGCCGGCCAGCGCCGCGTCGGGGTCGTCGGTGAGAACCCGCTGGAGGTGCGGGAGCTTGGAGGTGACGTGCCGCAGGTTCGCGCCGACCAGCCGGCCCGGGTTCACGATCGCGTCGTAGATCCGCAGGTTGTAGCCCTTGCCGATCAGCCGTTCGGCGAGCTCGACGTTCGGGCTCTCGCGGAGGTCGTCGGTGGCGTGCTTGAAGCTCAGGCCGAGCAGCGCGATCTCGCGGCCGGGGCCGGCGATGACACGATCGACGACGTCGCGGACGCTGCGCTCGTTGGTGGCCAGCGCGCCGGCCAGCAGCGGGAGCTCGGTGTCGTTGATCCGCGCGAGGTGCAGGACCGACCGCAGGTCCTTCGGCAGGCACGAGCCGCCGAACGCGAACCCGGGCTTCAGGTAGTACGGCGAGATGTTCAGGCTGGTGTCCTGCACGAAGATCTTCATCACCTCGCGCGAGTCCACGTCGAAGTGGCGGAAGATCCGGCCCATCTCGTTCGCGAACGAGACCTTGGTGGCATGGAACGCGTTGCAGGCGTACTTGAGCGCCTCCGCTGTCCGAACGTCGACAATCTGCACGTCGACACCCAGGAACGAGAACAGGTCGGTCAGAGCGGTACCGACCTTCGGGGTGCGGGTGCCGACCACGACGAACGGCGGCTCGTAGAAGTCGGCGAGACCGGATCCTTCGCGCAGGAACTCCGGGCACATCGCCGTACCGAACGTGAGACCCTCCGGCGGCGGTACGTCGGCCAGTACCTGGGCGACCACCTCGTCGACGGTGCCCGGCGGGACCGTGCTGCGAATGACGATGCTGTGAAAACCCGACTCCGGCCGGACGACGACCCGCGCCGCCTCGGCGATGTCCCGCACCGCGCGCTTGATGTAGGTCAGATCGGTACTGCCCGCCTGGGTCGACGGCGTACCGACGCAGATCAGCGAGACGTCGGCCCGCTCCAGCGCGAGCCGGGGATCGGTGGTCGCGTGCAACCGTCCCGACGTGGCACCCGCGGCGACCAGATCGTCCAGCCCCGGCTCGACGACCGGGCTGTGACCCTGGGCGATCGGCTCGACCTTCGCCGTGTCGACATCCACCCCCCAGACCTCATGCCCGGCAGCGGCCAGACACGCTGCCGTCACCGACCCCACGTACCCCAAGCCGAATACGGCAACCTTCATAACGCCCCCCACAGGCTCATGACGCGGCATCCCCCACGTCCACAGCGCCCATGAGAGCGCCCTCCCAGCCCCCCTGATACACCCCTGTGGAAATCTCCCCCGAGAAAGTTCCGCCGGAACCTATCCTGGTCACAGACCGTACCCACGTCCCGATCAGGAGCAGTCATGCAGACCCCGTACGAACTGCCGAACGGCGACACGGCGATGGTGACCGACACCGCCACCGCCGCCCAGAGCCTCGGCAGGGCAGTCGAGCTGTGGCGCGAGGGCGCCACCGAACCGCTCTTCTACGGTTCGGAGGGGCGGCCGGAGGGTGTGGTGATCTCGTTCGACCAGTGGGCGGAGTACGAGGCCCTCAAACTTGAGGCCGCCTTCGACCGCCGCATGGAAAACATCACCCGCGAGCGGGTCTCCAATTTCCGCCCGGAGCACGGCGTCCCGTTCGACGATCTGGTGCGTGAGTATGGGTGGACGGACTCAGAGGAGCCCGAGGACGAGGGCGGGAAGTCGTGAGATATCTCCTCATCGTCGATGAGGGGCTCAAACCGGAGCTGGACGCGGGGTACGCCGCCTGGAAGGCGGATCCTCGCAGTGACGCCGGTCGGGAATTCAATGCCGCGATGAGGGCGATGAAGGCCCTCCAGGAAGGTCGCGAGGGGGAGTACGACGGCAAGCGGCTGACCAGTGGGCCCGGGTCGCATGACCTGCGGGATTGTGCTGAGGTCAAGGTGCCGGTGTTCGAGGAGTACAAGGACAGCGGGTGGCCGCTGGGTCCGTCGCATCGGTTGACGTATCGGGAGTTTGATCCCTTGCCGAGGGTCGAGGACGGTCGTGTCGTCGCGGACCCGGACGCCCAGCCGTACCGGCATGTCGTGGCCTTCGCGCACCGTGCCGACGACCCCGCCGCGATCACAGGCCAGCGCCTGGGACGGACACGCGGCCTGCTGGATCCGGAGCTGCACGGGCTGGGCGCCGGGGAGCGCCCGTCGATCGGACCGCAACGTGATGGCGCACCGACGACCCCACACCGGATTCCGGTGCCTGGGGACCTGCTCAAGCAGGCGCAGATCCTCCGGGACAGCCCGCCGGCCGGCACCAAGCCGAGGCCCACGGCCGCACCACAGGCGAACGTCAACCGGCCGCCCGGTCCCGGAACCTCGAAGTCGAAGGACCGCTGAACCGCTCTCTGGCCACGTGCGCGTGTAACAACCCTGTGGAAATCTCCACCGAGAAAATCGCCCTGGAACCTATCCTGGATCACAGAACGTGCCCGCAGGCCTGCATCGGAGAAACCATGGAAGCCCTCTACGACCTCCCCAACGGCGACCGCGTCCGGGTCATCGACACCCCCACCGTCGCCCAGGCTCTCGGCAGGGTCCTCGAGCTCTTCCGCTCCGGCAACACCGAACCAGTTTTCTTCGGCGACCACCCACGCCCCGAGGGCGTCGTCATCACCTTCGACCAATGGGCGGAGTACGAAACCCTCAAGGAAGACGCCGAAGGCGACCGGCGCCGGGAGGAGCTGGTCCGGCAGCGCCTCGCGAACGACGACCCCACGCAGTGGGAGACGTACGAGCAGATGATGGACCGGTACGGCCTTGACCCCGACAGCGACGAGCTGAAGCCGAAGAACACCGGCGACAAGGGCGGTGAACAGCCGACGTGAACTACCACCTGATCCACCATCCTGAGTTCAGCCGGGACATGGACCGGTTGTTCGAGGAGTGGAAGAAGGATCAGAACAGTTCCGGCGGGCGCGAGTTCCAGGCCGCGATGGGAGCGTTGCGGGCGCTGCGTGAGGAGCGCGAGGCGGAGTACGAAGGCAAACAGCTCGGTTACGGGCCGCGGTCGTACGACTTGCGCGACTGTGCGGAGCTGAAGGTTCCCGTGGAACGCGAGTTCACGCCGGGAGGCTACGAGCGCGGTCCGTCCCATCGGTTGGTATACCGCGAGTTCGAGGCGCTACCGAAGGTGGAGGGCGATCGGGTCGTCCAGGACCCGAACGCGCAGCCGTACCGGCAGCCGATCGCGTTCGCACATCGATCGATGGATCCGGCTGACCTGGCAGGTCAGCGCCTCGGACGAACGGTGGGGATGCCGTCGCGCGACCTGCACGGACTCGTCGGAGGTGGCCGGCCGGCCACAGGAAAGGACCTGCGCGACCTGAAGACGACCCCGCACCGGATCCCGGTCCCCGCGGATCTGCTGAAGCAGGCACAGATCCTCCGGGACAGCCCGCCGGCCGGCACCAAGCCGAAACCGGCAACCGCGCCGCAGGCGAACGTCAACCGACCCTCGGCGCCCGGCCCGTCGAAGTCGAAGGACCGCTGAACCGCGCTCAGGCCGCGTCGGTCTCGTGTGGGGTGAACGAGATGCGGCTTTCGTCGCCGTCGAGCGCGATGTTGAGCGACGCGTCGAGCGCGTGAGCAAGCTTCTCGGCGGCTCCCGCGCCAAGCTTTCGCTGACGCACAGTCTTCCAGCGGCTGTGGCTTCTTGCTCGATCTCTCCTCTCTCGATGATCCGAACAAACTCCTTGTGCGCCGGTCCGTGTTCAGCCTCGCAGATCTACTCGGCCCCCACCGCCCGCTTGACCTCGGCTCCTTCTCGCATCCGCGTCCTTTGGGGAGCATTGCACCCCGAAAACGGCGGGTGATCCGCCCCGAACCGGTTTGGGAGAGCTGGCGACCCCGGGGAAGTGGTGGGTGGGTTGGTTGCAGATCGGGGACGGCTTCTTTCCCGGCACCACAGCTCACGCGCCCCGACACATCCCGACACGGCCGGCACACACCGGCACCTGGACCGACCGGCGGCCCCACACATCGGACAGGAGAGCCGGACATGCTTGGCGGGCAGCTCTCCAGCCAGGCCGGACTTTCCGGTACGAGTTCGATCACGCAAGGTACGCCTGGGGCCGGTGGGCGCTTGTTGTCAGGTCATGGGTACTGACCGTGACTCCAAATTGGCTGTATCAGGCGGGGGTTCGGCGGTTCTGTATTGGGCGACAGGGGTTGCTGGGGTGAGGGGATGTCGGATGAGGGTTCTGGTCAGCGGGGATCGTGGGTACATCGGGGCGGTGATGGTGCCGTTCCTGCGGGCCGCGGGGCATCAGGTGGACGGGTTGGACACCGGGCTGTACGAGGGGTGCGACCTCTTGGGCGGGCCGGAGCCGATCGGGGGGCGTGCGCCGCGTGACATGCGGGACGTGACGGCGGGCGAGTTGACGGGGTACGACGCGGTGGTCTGTCTGGCCGCGTTGTCGAACGACCCGCTGGGGCACCTCAACCGTGACGCGACGTACTCGGTCAACCTCGAAGGGACGCTGAACCTCGCGCGCGCGGCGAAGGACGCCGGGGTCGGGCGGTTCCTGTTCGCGTCCTCCTGCAGCCTGTACGGCGCCGCGGGGTCGGAGGCGGTCGCCGAGGACGCCGAGATGTTCCCGGTCACGCCGTACGGCGAGACGAAGGCGCTGGCTGAGCAGGAGCTGTCCAAGCTCGCCGACGACACGTTCAGCCCGACGTACCTGCGGAACGCGACCGCGTACGGCGCCTCGACGCGACTCCGGCTGGACATCGTCGTCAACAATCTGACAGCGATCGCGCTGACGTCCGGCCAGGTCCGCCTGGAGAGCGACGGCACGCCGTGGCGGCCGCTGGTGCACATCGAGGACATCAGCCGCGCGTTCCTGAAGGTGCTGGAGTCGCCGCGGGAGACGATCCACGACGAGGCGTTCAACATCGGCCGCTCCGAGGACGTGGTCCAGGTCCGCGACATCGCCGAGATGGTCCGCGAGGCGGTCCCGGGCTCGACCCTGTCGATCGCCGACGGCGCCGGGCCGGACCTGCGCAACTACAAGGTCGACTTCAGCAAGCTCAACGACACGTTCCCGGACCTGAGGCTCGAGTGGACGGTCCGCAAGGGCGTCGACGAGCTGTACGACGCCTACCGGCGGCACGGCCTCACGCTCGACGACTTCAACTCGGCGCAGTTCGTCCGGCTGCGCCGCATCCAGCAGCTGCTCGGCGCCGGCCTGGTCGACGACCAGCTGCGCCGCCAGACCGCCGAGCAGTTCCCCGGTCCGAAGGAGATGAACTGATGACCGACTCGGTCGCCTGCCGCCTCTGCGGCGAACCGTTGACGCGGACGTTCGTCGATCTCGGCATGTCGCCGCCGTGCGAGAGCTTCCTGCGCGCCGACCAGATCGACAGCGGTGAGACGTTCTACCCGCTGAACGTGCGGATCTGCGACAACTGCCTGCTGGTCCAGCTCCCGGCGTACGTCGCCGCCGACGACGTCTTCAGCGACTACCTGTACTTCTCGTCGTACTCGACCAGCTGGGTCGAGCACGCGCGCCGCTTCGTCGTCGACATGCAGGAGCGGCTGAAGCTCGACGAGAAGAGCCTGATCGTCGAGGCCGCCAGCAACGACGGCTATCTGCTGCAGCACGCCGTTGCCGAAGGCATCCCGGTGCTGGGCATCGAGCCGGCCGCGAACATCGCGAAGATCGCCAACGAGAAGGGCATCCGCACCGAGAGCTACTTCCTCGGCGAGGACACCGGCAAGGACGCGGCGTCCCGGCACGGCCAGGCGGACCTTGTCGTCGGCAACAACGTGTTCGCGCACGTCCCGGACATCGTCGACTTCGCCAAGGGCCTGCGGGCGCTGGTGAAGGACGACGGTCTGGTGTCGCTGGAGTTCCCGCATCTGCTCCGGCTGATCGAGAACCGCCAGTACGACACGATCTACCACGAGCACTACTCGTACCTGAGCCTCAAGACGGCGGCCGACGCCCTCGCCCGGGCCGGCCTGAAGGTGGTCGACGTCCAGGAGCTGCAGAGCCACGGCGGATCGCTCCGGGTCTTCAGCACCCCGGCCGAGACCGCGGGTGAGCCCACCGAGCTCGTTGGCAAGGTGCTGCAGGACGAGGAGGACGCCGGCCTGCACAGCGTCGAGGGTCACCTGGGTTTCGCGGCCGAGGTGTTCAAGATCAAGTCCGATCTGCTCGAGTTCCTGATTCAGGCGCAGCGCGACGGGAAGTTCGTCGCCGGGTACGGCGCTCCGGGGAAGGGCAACACGCTGCTGAACCACTGCGGTATCCGTGAGGACCTGCTGCCGTACACGGTCGACCGCAGCCCGCACAAGCACGGGATGTTCCTGCCCGGCACGCACATCCCGATCCACGCCCCGGAGCGCCTCGCCGAGACGCGCCCCGACTACATCGTGATCCTGCCGTGGAACCTGCGCGCGGAGATCGTCCACCAGCTCGGCTACGCACGGGAGTGGGGCGCGAAGTTCGTCGTACCCATCCCGCATCTCGAAGTGATCTGAAGGTGTTGGGGGGAAGGAAAGTCAGATGAAGGTCGTGATCTTCTGCGGGGGGTTCGGGCTGCGGATGCGCAGTGGCGTGGACTCCGCACCGAAACCGATGATGACGATCGGCGACCGGCCGGTCCTGTGGCACGTGATGCGGTACTACGCGCATTTCGGCCACACCGAGTTCATCCTCTGCCTGGGCTTCGGGGGGTCCGCGGTCAAGGAGTACTTCCTGCGCTACGAGGAGACGGTCTCCAACGACTTCGTGATGACGAAGGGCGGGCAGCGCATCGAGCTGCTCGACTCCGACATCAGCGAGTGGAAGATCACCTTCGTCGACACCGGGATCGACACCAGCATCGGTGAGCGGCTGCGCCGGGTCCGCCCGTACCTGGAGGACGACGACGCGTTCCTGGCGAACTACGGCGACGTGCTGACCGACGCGCCGATGGACAAGATCGTCGACCACGTGATGACCAGCGACATCACCGCGAGCCTGCTCGCGGTGCCGCCGCAGGCGTCCTTCCACGTGGTCGAGTTCGACAACGAGTCGCGGATCACCGGGCTGCGTTCGGCCGCCGATCTGAACGTCTGGATCAACGGCGGGTACTTCGTGATCAAGAAGGAGATCTTCGACGTCCTGCACGAGGACGAGGACCTGGTCGGCGACGCGTTCCCGCGGCTGTCCGCGATGCGCAAGCTGGAGGCGATCCCGCACCACGGGTTCTGGGCGCCGATGGACACGCTGAAGGAACGCAGCCAGCTCGAGGAGCTGTACCGGTCCGGGAAGAAGCCATGGGCGTTGTGGAGCCACGAGGCCCGCGGTTCCAACGGCCGGATCCTCGACAAGACGCCGGGCGTGCCGGCCGACGGGCCGGTAGTGGTGGCGATCTGATGCTCCCGTTCCAGCTCGGCCTGATCGACGGGCCGGTCCATCTGGTCGCCGTCGGCGCGCATCCGGACGACATCGAGATCGGCTGCGGCGGCACCCTGCTGAAGCTGGCCGAGTCGGTGCCGGAGCTGACCGCCGAGTTCGTGATCGCGACCGGTACGCCGGTGCGCCTGGAGGAGGCCCGCCGCGCGGCGGAGCTGTTCCTGCCGGAGTGCGAGGTGACCGTGACGTCGGCCGAGCTCCCGGACGGGCGGCTGCCGGCGTACTGGAACGAGACCAAGGAGTTGCTCGAGGCAACGGCTCGCGGAAGCAGGCGCCCCGACCTGGTGCTGGCGCCGAGCAAGCACGACGCGCACCAGGACCACCGGTTGATCGCCGAGCTGGCGCCGACGGTGTGGCGCAACCACCTGGTGCTGCACTACGAGATCCCCAAGTGGGACGGCGACCTGAGCCGGCCGTGGTTGTACGTCGAACTCACCGAGGAGCAGCTGCGCGAGAAGGTGGCGCTGCTGCACAAGGCGTACCCGTCCCAGGTCCCGCACGACTGGTTCGACGAAGAGGTGTTCGCCGGACTGGCCCGGCTGCGCGGGATGGAGTGCCGAGCGCCGTACGCCGAGGCGTTCACGACGGCCAAAGCCACGCTGACATGGTGAAACAGGGAGATGCAGTGACCTTCAAGTGTCGTGGGTGCGCGGCGGAGGACGTCGTACCGGTGGTCGATCTGGGGCCGCAGCCGTGCGCGGACCTCTTCCCGCTCGCGGACACACCCGGCCCGGATCCGCGCTGGCCGCTCGCGCTGTGGCTGTGCCGGGTCTGCACCTTGGTCCAGCTCGGTCCGGTCGAGGCGCAGATCGCGGAGGAGCCGTTGGCGGTCGAGTCGGCGACCAGCCGGGCGCACGCGGAGGAGTCGGTGAAGGAGATCCTCAGCGAGCATCCGGAGCTCAGCAAGGGAACCGTGTTCGAGTTCACGAGCCCCCACGGCGGCTCATGGCTGGAGCACCTGTCCGCCGCGGGCTGCAGGCCCGTCGGGGACGGTGAGCGGGCGGATCTGGTGATCGATGTGCACGGGATCGTGCACGAGCCGCAGTACGGCGACTCGCTGAGGCTGCGGGCGCAACGGCTCGCACCGGGCGGCCTGCTGGTGATGGAGTTCCACCACCTGTTGCCGTTGTTCATCGGGAACCAGTTCGACACGATCCGGCACGGGCACTGGGCGTACGTCTCGTTGCGTGCGCTACGGAACCTCGTCGCCCTGCACGGTCTGGCGGTCGAGTCGGTCAAGCAGGTCGACATGTTCGGCGGCAGCCTGATGGTGATGCTCCGGCACACGGCCGATGCGGAACCGGACGCGTCGGTCGACGTGGTGCTGGAGGACGAGGACGCCGCGGGCATCGCCGACGAGGTACAGCTCGGTAGCCTGCAGGAGGCCGCCTGGCATGCGGCCGGCGCGCTGCACGACGAGCTGGCCCGGCACAAGGCGGCCGGACGCACCGTCGTCGGGTACGGCGCTCCTTCCAAGGCGCCGGTGCTCCTCGACCTCAGCAAGGTGACGACGGACCTGCTGCCGTTCACCGTCGACCTCGCGCCCGGCAAGCACGGCCGCCGGATCCCCGGTGGCTGCATGGTGCCGATCCGTCCGGTCGAGGACCTGAAGGCCGCGCGGCCGGACGTCGTCCTCGTCCTCACGTGGGACATCGCGGACGAGATCATCGCCCAGCTGGAAGCCGACGGCGGGTGGGGTACGACGTACCTCGTCCCTCTCCCGGAGCCGCACGAAAGGGGACGCTGACCATGCGTGGCGTCCTGCGCCGGCTCACCTGGGGACTGGCTGACCAGGCGGTGACCAGCCTGGTCAGCTTTGTCGTGGGCATCGTCGTCGCCCGATCGCTGGGCGCGCTCGAGTTCGGCGCGTTCAGCCTGGCGTGGGTGACGTACGGCGTGGTGGTCAACATCTCGCGCGGTCTTGCGACCGATCCGCTCGCCGTGCGGTTCAGCGGTGTCGATCGCCCGCTCTGGCGGACGGCGGTCGCGAGTTCGTCGGGGATGGCGATCGTGGTCGGGCTCACGACCGGCGCGATCTCTGCCGGCGTCGGCACGGTACTCGGCGGCCGGATCGGAGCCGCCTTCGTCGCTCTGGGGATCGTGCTGCCCGGCCTGATGCTGCAGGACAGTTGGCGGTTCGCATTCTTCGCGGCCGGGCACGGCGGCAAGGCGTTCGTCAGTGACCTGACCTGGGCGCTGGCGCTCGTTCCGCTGCTGTTCCTGGCGTCACACGATGCCAGTGTGACCACGTTCGTTCTCGCCTGGGGCGGCGCCGGAGCCTTCGCCGCGCTGGTGAGCGGCGTGCAGGCCGGTGTCCTGCCCCGGGTGACGCGGGCGCGGCACTGGCTGCGTGACCACCGCGACCTCAGCCTGCGGTATCTGACCGAGAACGTCACCTTGAGCGGCGCCTACCAGCTGCGGATGTACGGTCTCGGAGCATTCGCGGGTGTCGCCGCTGTCGGCACCGTCCGCGGTGCGGAGATGCTCCTCGGGCCGTTCTTCATCGTGTTGTCCGGAATCGGCCTGGTCGCGGTGCCGGAGGCAGCCCGTGTCCTGCGGCGAGCGGCGCGGAGACTGTGGGTCTTCTGCCTGCTGCTCGGCGGCGCGCAGGCGGCCGCCGCGCTCGCCTGGGGACTGTTGCTGCTGGTCGCGCTGCCGGACAGCTGGGGGCGCGCGCTGCTGGGTGAGGTCTGGCTGACCGCTGCGGCCTTGGTGCTTCCGGCAACCCTCTCGGTGACGTTCGCGGGCTTCAATACCGGCGCGGCAGCAGGTCTGCGCGCGCTGGGTATCGCCCGGCGCAGCCTGAAGGCCCAACTCTTCGCGTCGGCGTTCTACCTGGTCGGAGGTGTCAGCGGCGGCGCGATCGGCGGTGCGCTCGGATCGGCTTGGGGCGCGGCCTGCGCCACCTTCTGCGCCGCGTTCGTCTGGTGGGTCACGCTGCGCGCCGGAATCCGTGAGCGCGTGCGGTTGGAATCGGAGCTCGACTCCGTGCAGGAGACACCTGAAATGAGGAACACATGAACGCTGTACCGCGGCTGACTGTCGGCCTCCCGGTCTACAACGGCGAGAAATACCTGGCCGAGTCACTGAACGCGCTGCTGGGACAGAGCTACGGCGACTACCGGCTGATCATCTCCGACAACGCCTCGACCGACAGCACCGAGGAGATCTGCCGGGAGTACGCGGCCGGCGACCCGCGGATCAGCTACCACCGCCAGCCGGTGAACATCGGTGCCACGCCGAACCACAACTGGTGTTTCGAGCAGTCCGGCACCGAGCTGTTCAAGTGGGCGTCGTACGACGACCTGTACGGCAAGGATCTGCTGGGACGGTGCATCGAAGCGCTCGACGACGATCCGCACCTGGTGCTCGCGCATGCCTATCAGGCGATCATCGACGGCAACGGCGACATCGTGCTCGAGGTCGACTACCCGCTCGACACCGCCAACCCGCATGCTCCGGACCGGTTCCGCAGCTTGCTGTTCGACGTCGGCGGTGACGACTTCTACGGGGTGATGCGGTCCGACATCCTCCGCCGGACGCCGCTGAACGGCAGCTACCACCACTCCGATCGCACGATCATGGCCGAGCTGGCCCTGTACGGCCGGTTCCATCAGGTGCCGGAGTTGCTGTTCTTCCGCCGGGACCATCCCGACCGTGCCGAGCGGGCGAAGCCGACGATCCGCTCCCGCTCCGCGAACATGGAGCCCCGCCGGTCGAGCCGCCTGCGGCACCCGACGGTCCGCCTGGTCGGCGAATACGTGAACGGTTTCGTCGGCGGCATCCGCCGGGCGCCGCTCTCGTCGGCCGATCGCCGCGAGTGCTACGGCCACCTGGCTCGCTGGATGGCCAGCCGTGCGGTCCGCCGTTCGACGGGCCGCATCGAGGACAGCAAGCCGGCCACAGCGCCGACCAGGATCCCGGAGAGCTCTGGCGTCGTCGGGCATGGGGAGGTCTCGCAGACATGAGTTCTCTGAGTTCTCCAGGCACGCCGGCACGTGTCGCCTTCTTCGGCCTGCTGGGATCCGGCAACCTTGGCAACCACGGGTCGCTCGACGCGATGCTGGCCTTCGTCCGGAGCAGGCATCCGGAGGCGGAGATCAGCTGTATCTGCGCCGGACCGGAGGAGTTCGAGCGGCAGTACGGCATCCCCGCGGTCGCGATGACCTGGTACCAGGAGCACGGACCCGGCCGGACCAGGGTGGACGACGTCGCGCGCAAGATGTTCGGCAAGGTGGCCGACCTGGCGCGAATGCCGCGGGTGGTCCGCGGGTACGACGTGGTGATCGTGCCGGGCATGGGGGTTTTCGAGACGACGCTCGAGCTGCGCCCGTGGGGTTTCCCGTACGCGCTGTTCCTGATGTCGCTGTCGGCCAGGATGACCGGTGCGAAGACCGCGTTCGTCAACGTGGGCGCGAACATCGCCCGTGAGCGAACGCTGCGATGGTTGTTCACCGGGGCCGCGCGGCTCGCGACGTACCGCTCGTACCGGGATGTGTACTCCAGGGACGCGATGCGGCAGATGGGCCTCGACACCAGTCGCGACGAGGTCCGTCCGGACCTCGCCTTCGCACTGCCCGCGCCCGCTCCCGTCGAGCACCGGCATCCGACCGTGGGCCTGGGCGTGATGGCTTACCGCGGTACGAACGCGGATCGGGACCGGGCCGACGAGATCTACGCGACGTACACCGCCGGGATCGTCGAGTTCGCCCGCTGGCTCGTCGACGCCGGCTACCGGATCCGGCTCGTGACCGGCGATCCGTCCGACCTGTCGGTCGTCGAGGCGGTGTCCGACGACCTGCGGCGGACCCGGCCGGAGTCCGCCGGGAAGCAACTGATCAGCGAGCCGGCCGAATCGCTCGGCGAACTGATGAACCAGCTGGCCGGGGTCGACGTGGTCGTCGCGTCGAGGTACCACAACGTGGTGGCCGCGCTGAAACTGTCCAAGCCGACCATCTCGATCAGCTACGGGACCAAGAGCGACGCCTTGATGGAACAGATGCGGCTGGCCGAGTTCCGGCAGCCGATCCGGGATCTCGACGTACCGCGGCTGATCGACCAGTTCCGCGCGCTCGAGGCTCGCGCCCCGAGCGTGGTGCCGGCCCTGCGGGCCAGGAACGCCGAGTACCTCGAGTCGCTCGGCCAGCAGTACGACGTACTGTCCGCGGCGTTGTTCGGGGCGGAGACCTCGTCCCGCGTCGCGCTTGATCAGGGGGAGTAGCGATGGATGTGATCGAAGTGCCGGCGATCGCCGGGGCGTGGGTGTTCCGGCCGACGCCCCACGTCGATGAGCGCGGGTTCTTCTCGCGCACGTTCGACCGCGACGCGGTGTCGGCTGCCGGGCTCGACCCGGACGGGTTCGTGCAGGACAGTATCTCGCGCTCGCGGCGCGGGGTCGTCCGCGGGATGCACGTCCGGTCCGGAGCGGGCGAAGCCAAGCTCGTCAGGTGTTCGTACGGCGCGGTGTTCGACGTGGTCGTCGACCTGCGCCCGGGCTCACCGACGTACCGCAATCGCGAGGTCTTCGACCTGACCGGCGACAACCAGGTGACGGTCTATGTGCCGGCCGGTTGCGCGCACGGTTTCCAGGCCTTGACCGAGCCGGCGGACGTGTCGTACCGGATCGACCGCGCGCACGACCCGGCCGAGGACGTGTCGATCAGGTACGACGACCCGGACCTGGACATCCCCTGGCCGCTCCCGGTCACGCTGATGTCCGACCGGGACAAGGCCGCACCGTCACTGGCTCTGGCTGCTGCGAGGTTGTCATGAGCAACCCGAAGGAGAAGTCTTTCGAGAAGTCCGTCGCGGCGAACAAGCGGCTGCACGATCTGATCCCGGGCGGCGCCCACACCTACGCCAAGGGGGACGACCAGTATCCGTTCGAGATGGCGCCGGTGATCTCGCACGGTGCGGGCGCACACGTCTGGGACATCGACGGCAACGAGTACATCGAGTACGGCTCCGGGCTCCGGGCGGTCAGTCTCGGCCACGCTCACCCGAGGGTCGTCGAGGCGGTCCGGCGCGAGCTCGACCGCGGCAGCAACTTCGTCCGCCCGAGTATCGTCGAGCTGGAGGCCGCCGAGCGCTTCCTCGCCGCGGTGCCGACGGCCGAGATGGTGAAGTTCGCCAAGAACGGCTCGGACGCGACCACCGCCGCAGTCAGGCTGGCCCGCGCGGTCACCGGCCGCCCGCTGGTCGCGATCTGCGCGGACCACGCGTTCTTCTCGGTCGACGACTGGTTCATCAGCCGAACCGCGATGTCCGCAGGCATCCCCGACCAGATCAGCGATCTGACCGTCGCGTTCCCGTACGGCGATCTGGCCGCGACCGAAGAATTGCTGATCCGCCACGAAGGCGAGATCGCGTGCCTGATTCTCGAGGCCGCGACCCAGCACGATCCGCCGGCCGGCTACCTCGAAGGCCTGCGCGACCTTGCCCACCGCCACGGCGCGCTGCTGGTCTTCGACGAGATGATCACCGGCTTCCGCTTCTCGGCCTCCGGCGCGCAAGGCTTGTACGGCGTGACGCCGGACCTGTCCACCTTCGGCAAGGCGCTCGGCAACGGGTTCGCCGTGTCCGCTTTGGCAGGGCGCCGCGAACTCATGGAACGCGGCGGTCTACGGGACAGTCACGAACGGGTCTTCCTGCTGTCCACGACGCACGGTGCCGAGACCCACGCGCTCGCCGCGGCCATCGCGGTGATGGATGTCTACGCGGAGGAGGGGATTGCGAGCCGGTTGCACGACCTCGGGGAGAAGCTCTCGGCCGGTGTCCGCGAGGTAGCGGCCGCGGCGGGCGTCCAGGACCATGTCGTGGTCCGCGGCCGGGCCAGCAATCTCGTGTTCGCGACGCTCGACGAGAACCTGGAGCCGTCGCAGAGCTACCGCACGTTGTTCCTGCGTGAACTGCTGCTCGGTGGAGTGATCGGACCGTCGTTCGTGGTGAGCAGCGCCCTGACCGACGAGGACATCACGCGAACGGTCGAGGTGGTGGCCGCGGCGTGCGCGACGTACCGCAAGGCGCTCGACGACGGAGATCCAAGGGGGTGGACCGGCGGACGACCGGTCAAGCCGGTGTTCCGCCGTTACGTGTAGGCCGGACCGTTCTGAGCCTGACCAACTGGTCGATCGCTGCGGCTGTCAGCGGTACCACGAGCAGCGCACAGCCGAAACCACCAAGAACGTCAGTCGGGTAGTGGGCGGTCAGCGTGATCTGCGCCCAGGCCATCAGCCCACCGCCCAGGACGACGGTGGCCAGCGCGATCGCCGGTCCCGTGACTGCGCCGGCGTGCAGCAGGTCGGCCAGCAGCAGACCCACGACCATCGCAGCTGCCGTGACCGCCGCGGTGTGCCCGCTGGGATACGACAGGAAGCCGTCGTGGATGCGCCGATCCACGATCGGCTTGAGGACTGTGCTCAGCACGCTGACCGCGGCGATGCCCACCACGGCTGTGGCGGCCAGCGCAGGACGCTTGGCGACCAAGCAGAGTGCGGTTACTGCCAGGACCATCATTGCCCGCCCGACAGGTTCGCCGAGCCAGTCCACGCGGTGGGCCAGGTCCCACGCACCGGCGGCTGAACCGTCGACCAGGTGCTGCACCCAGCGGTCGATCCGGGCAGGGCCGCTGTCGCCGGCGAACACCAGTGCCGGTACGACGAGCAGCAGTGCCCCGATGGCCGCCGAAAAGCGCAGAGTTGGTGCGAGTGCGGGCGGTGCGGCCGCACGTGCTCGGACCGCTCGTGGATTACCGGCTGACACCATTCCCCACCCCCACGATTCAGTCTATGCCGGGCCCGACGCTGTGACTCCGAGCGCGTCAGCCGTGTGTGAGGACCCGGCGGAGATGGTCGGCGAGACGGAGAGACAGCGCCACGATCGTCAGGGTCGGATTGGACGCACCGTACGTGGGGAAGACCGACGATCCGGCGACGTAGAGGTTCGCCACGGAGTGCACGCGTGAGTCGGCGTCGACAACGCCTTTCCTCGGATCGACGTTCATCCGCGTGGTGCCCATGTGGTGATGGCTGCCTTCGACAAGGGTCGCGGGAACGTCGTCGAACATTGTCTTGACGTACCCGAATCCGCTGGTCCGGAAGACGGCGTCGAGGATCCCGGTCGAGGTCCGGATGGATTCGTGGTCCTGAGCCGTCGGCCGCCACGTCACCCGTGCGACGGGGACCCCCAGGTCGTCGCGGCGAGACCCGAGTGAGACTCGCGAGTCCCTGTTCGGTGCATGCTCGCCTTGAGCGCGCAGTACGAGTGTGCGCGGACGGGACACCACCGAGCTCAGCGCCATGTCCGCGAGATTGGGAAGGCCCTCGACGAGGTTGCGAAGGTGCGTGCCGACCCCCTCGACCCAGGGCCGCCTGCCGATCGCCTTGTGCAGGGTCGAGAGCGACCGGACCGCGGGTGTCGCGGCCGCGGCCGGACGAGGGACGAGATAGAAGGCGCAGTTCAGCAGGTCCTTGTCACGCTGGATCCGTTCGGCGATCCGGAGGGCACCGGTCGCGTCGTTCCGGCGGAAGAAGAAGGCCGCGTCGTCCACCGTCCTGGAGCCGGACAGGACGACGTGCCCGACAGGCAGCGCCATTCGCTCGCCGAAGTAACGTCCGACAAGATCGTACTCGTTGCCCAGCCCATGGCCGCTGCCGGCGGTCAGCAGCAGCCTGGCGTTCTCGATCCCTCCCGTGGCGAGCACGACCAAGCGGGGTCGCACGACCACCCGACTACGGTCTTCGCGGACGGCGGTAACCGCTTCGACGCGCCGACCGGATGGATCGGTCGTGATGCCGGCCACCCGGCAACGCAGCAGTACGCGCACGTTGGACGCGTTCGTGAGCAGCGGGAGGGCGTCCTGAAAGTCCGTATCGCTGAACTGAAACAGCGTGGTCTCGAGTTCGACGTCCTGAACCGGGGCCGCGGGCCGTCCGTCCGCGGTGGGGTCTCCGTTGACCAGATCGTAAGGAGCCAGTCCGCAGCCGTGCTGGGCGCGGACGTAGTACGGAATCAGATGGTCGCGATCGAACGGCCACCCGGACTCCGGCCGCTGAGGCCGAGTCTCGAAGTCGATCGGATCCAGCGGACGAGCTGCCCAGCCGCCGTCCAGGAGGTGCGGATGCCGGAGCGTTCCGCCGAAGGCCCGCACCCTCGATTCCTCGAGCAGGTGCAGTGGATAGCCGTCGATCTCGCCCCTGCTCGGCCATTGCGCGCGGCGCTCGACGTTCGGCCCCCCGCTCTCCAGCAGGCAGACCCGGATTCCACTGCCGGCCAGTTCCCGCGCAATACTGATCCCCGCGGGTCCGGCACCAACGATGCAGAGGTCGGCGACGACCTCTTCCCCCTCTGAACTCTCCAAGGCGACAGGCCCCCCAGGTCGCACAACACCACAAAAGACTTCAAGCGATTTCCCCTCGGCTCAGGATAGGGCAAGCCGCGTCGTTTGTGGGTCACATAAGGATCTCGTCAAGTTCTCCACAGGCGGTTGGGTGGGTCGCCACCGCGGACCTGCGTACGTAGTAATGTTCGGTGACCCCACGTCGACGCGCGGGTGAACAAGGACACACTGCAGACTGCGGCGGACACTGTAAGTGACCGCGCCGTTGCGGGAGGGAACGAGAGGCCGCTGTGAGCGGAGCAGAAGCGCCGGACGCTGTGGACAGCCGTCGGCCGCTCTGGGTCGTCCCGCACGAGGTTCCGGCGATCGTTCCGCTGCCGTCGCGTTCGACCGAGCCGCGCTGGGTCGGCGTGTACCGCTGGGCCGCGGTCGGCGGCGATCTGCTCGCCGCCATGCTCGGTGTCTCGATCGCGCTGCTGACCCGGTTCGGGTACCACGTCGGCCCCAGCTATCTCGTGGTGAGCAGCGTGCTGCCGCTCGCCTGGGTGGCTGCGGTCGCGTTGTCGAAGGGGTACGACTCGCGGTTCTACGGGGCCGGGCCGGACGAGTTCCGGTCGCTGCTGCGGGCCGGCGTCGGACTCACCGCGGCGGTCGCGATGACGTCGTACGTGACCAGGGCCGAGATCGCCCGGGGCTTCGTGGTGCTGGCGATCCCGGTGATGGTGGTGGCCGCGTTGCTGCTGCGGTACGCGTTGCGGAAGGACCTGCACCGGCACCGGGTCAGAGGCCGCTGCATGCACAGGGTTCTCGTGGTCGGGCGAAGTGGCCCGGCCGCAACACTTTGTGAGCACTTGGAGAGCCGCCCGACCGACGGGTTCCGGGTCGTCGCGACCTGCCGCCCGCGCGAGGACGGCAGTGGTGACCGGAACGGCCCGATGCATCCCGAGGAGCTCGACGAGCCGGACATCCTGGCCGCGGCCGACCGGCACGCGGTCGAGGTGGTGGCGATCGCGACCGACCCGGAACTGGCCGGCCAGTCGCTGCGCCGGCTGTCCTGGGCGCTGGAACAGCGCGGCATCGAGCTGATCGTGTCCCCGGGCATCATCGAGGTGGCCGGTCCGCGGATCTCGGTCCGGCCGGTGGCCGGACTGTCCCTGCTGCACCTGGAGCGGCCGTCGGTCAGCGGCGGACCGCACCTGATGAAGGCGGTCTTCGACCGGATCGTTGCCCTCGGCATCGTCGCCGTGCTCTCGCCGGTGCTGATCGGGCTGGCGCTGGCGGTGAAGCTGTCCAGCTCCGGTCCGGTGCTGTTCCGGCAGCAGCGGGTCGGCCGGGCGGGCGCCGAGTTCCAGATGCTCAAGTTCCGCAGCATGTACGTCGACGCGGAGGAGCGGCTCAGCGACCTGTACGCGTTGAGCGACGGCAACGGCGTGATCTTCAAGATGCGCAACGACCCGCGGATGACCCCGCTCGGCCGCTGGATCCGCCGGTTCTCGCTCGACGAGCTGCCGCAGCTGTTCAACGTGCTGCGCGGCGACATGTCGCTGGTCGGCCCGCGCCCGCCGCTGGCCGAGGAGGTCGCGCTGTACGCCGCCGACGACTCGCGGCGGATGCTGGTGAAGCCGGGGATGACCGGTCTGTGGCAGGTCAGCGGCCGCAGCGACCTGTCCTGGGACGAGTCGGTCCGCCTCGACCTGCGGTACGTCGACAACTGGTCGATGACCCTTGATCTGCTGATTCTCTGGAAGACCGTGCGCGCGGTGTTCTACGGCGCGGGAGCGTACTGAATGGATCTTCATGCACCGGTGTACGTCGCGGGGCACCGCGGCCTGGTCGGCTCGGCCCTGTGGCGCCGGCTGGACGCGGCCGGGTACACGCACCTGATCGGCGCCTCGTCGTCCGAGCTGGATCTGCGGGACCGCGCCGCGACGTTCGACTTCCTGCGCGAGCACCGGCCGGCCGTCGTGATCGACGCCGCGGCGCGGGTCGGCGGCATCCTCGCGAACCGCGACCACCCGACCGAGTTCCTCAGCGACAACCTGCGCATCCAGGTGAACCTGATGGACGCGGCCCTCGAGGTGCGGACGCCGCGGCTGCTGTTCCTCGGGTCGTCGTGCATCTACCCGAAGTACGCCGAGCAGCCGATCCGCGAGTCGAGCCTGCTGACCGGCGAGCTGGAGCCGACCAACGACGCGTACGCGATCGCCAAGATCGCGGGCATCATGCAGGTCCAGGCGGTCCGCCGGCAGTACGGCCTGCGCTGGATCTCCGCGATGCCGACCAACCTGTACGGCCCGAACGACAACTTCGACCCGACCTCGTCGCATGTGCTGCCGGCGTTGATCCGGCGGTTCCACGAGGCGCGAGAGGCCCAGGCGCCGGAGGTCGTGTTGTGGGGGAGCGGTACGCCGCGCCGCGAGTTCCTGCACGTGGACGACCTCGCCGACGCGTGCCTGCACCTGCTGGAGCAGTACGACGCGCCGGAGCCGATCAACGTCGGCGTCGGTGCCGACGTGACGATCCGGGAGCTGGCCGAGCTGGTCGCCCGGACGGTCGGCTACACCGGTGTGCTGAGCAACGATCTGTCCAAGCCGGACGGCACTCCGCGCAAGCTGCTCGACGTGAGCCGGCTGCAGGCGCTCGGCTGGAAGCCTTCCATTTCCCTCGAAGACGGTGTGGCCGCCACCTACCGCTGGTACGTGGAGAACGCCACATGAAGAAAGCATTCATCACCGGCATCACCGGCCAGGACGGTTCGTACCTGGCCGAGTTGCTGCTGTCCAAGGGCTACGAGGTGCACGGCCTGATCCGTCGCGCCAGCACCTTCAACACCAAGCGGATCGACCATCTGTACGAGGACCCGCACGCGCAGGACAAGCGGTTGTTCCTGCACTACGGCGACCTGACCGACGGTTCGCGACTGGTCACGCTGCTCGCGTCGATCCAGCCGTCCGAGGTCTACCACCTGGCCGCGCAGTCGCATGTCCGGGTCAGTTTCGACGAGCCGGAGTACACCGGTGACACCACCGGCATGGGGACGACGCGGCTGCTCGAGGCGATCCGGATGATCGGGCTGAACTGCCGGTTCTACCAGGCGTCGTCGTCGGAGATGTTCGGCGCGACCCCACCGCCGCAGAACGAGGACACCGCGTTCCACCCGCGATCGCCGTACGGCGCGGCGAAGCTGTACGGCTACTGGATGACCCGGAACTACCGCGAGGCGTACGACATGTTCGCGGTGAACGGGATCCTGTTCAACCACGAGTCCCCGCGGCGCGGCGAGACGTTCGTGACGCGGAAGATCACCCGCGCGGTCGCGGCGATCAGGACCGGTCGCCAGGATCGCCTGTACCTGGGCAATCTGGACGCCTGCCGGGACTGGGGCTACGCCCCGGAGTACGTCGAGGGCATGTGGCGGATGCTGCAGCACGACAACCCCGCGGACTACGTGATCGCGACCGGCACGTCGTACTCCGTCCGCGACTTCGTCCAACTCTCCTTCGCGCATGTCGGGCTGGACTGGGAGAAGTACGTCGACTACGACCGGCGGTACGAGCGTCCTACCGAGGTCGACTCGCTGATCGGGGACGCGTCCAAGGCCGCCGTCGAGCTCGGCTGGAAAGCGCAGGTGCATGTGCCCGAACTGGTCCGGATCATGGTCGACGCCGATCTTGCCGCACTGAAGGGGGAGGACTCGTGACCGACCTCCAGGCTGAACCCACCACCGCCGCCCGGGTCGACGTGCTCGGCATCCATGTCAGCGTCACGAATCTCGACCACACGGTCGATACGTTCGCCGGCTGGATCGAGCGGGGTGCACGGCACCTGGTGTGCGTCACCGACATGAACGCGTTGCTGCACGCCCGCGCCGACGAGCGGTTGACCGAGGTCTACAACACGTCGGGTCTGACCGTTCCGGACGGGATGCCGCTGGTGTGGGCCGGGCAGCGTGCCGGGTTCGAGGAGATGGACCGGGTCGCGGGACCTGATCTGCTCGAGCGGGTGCTGGCCGAGGCGGCGGAGCGCGGCTGGACGCAGTACTTCTACGGCGGCGCCGAGGGCGTGGCGGACGAGCTGCGCGAGCGGTTCCAGGAGCGGCATCCGGCGTTGAAGGTCGTCGGCGTCGAATGCCCGCCGTACCGTGCCCTCACCGACGCCGAGGACGCGGAGACGGTTGCCCGGATGAACGAGGCGCGGCCGGACATCGTCTGGGTCGGCCTCGGCGCGCCGAAGCAGGAGCGCTGGATGGCCGACCACCGCGACCGGCTGAACGCGACGATCCTGATCGGGGTCGGAGCGGCGTTCGACTTCCACACCGGCCGGCTGGACCGCGCGCCGTACTGGATGCAGCGCGCCGGGCTGGAGTGGAGCTACCGGCTGTACAAGGAGCCGCGGCGGCTCTGGAAGCGTTACGTGCTGGGGATTCCGCGATTCCTCCTGGGCGTGCTCCGCCATCCGCCACGCGCACTCTAGAGTGAGCTGGTGAAGTTCCGGCGGCCGAAACTACGTCGGCTGGCCGGACCGGCCGGTCGCGCGGGCTGGGGTCTTGCGGATCAGGGCTTGTCGAGCCTCAGCAACCTCGCCGTCGGAGTCGTCGTCGCGCGGTCGAGCACGGTCGCCGACTTCGGTGTCTACGCGCTCGCCTTCGGCGGCTACACGATCGCCCTGAACGTGTCGCGGGCGATCTCCACCGAGCCGCTCGCGGTCCGGTACTCCGGGGAACGAACCCCGGACTGGCAACGCGCCGTACGAGCCGGCACGGCGACCGCCCTGCTCGCCGGGTTCCTCGCGCTCGCGGTCGGGTTGGCAATCGCGGCGTTCCCCGGCGTGCCGTCGAAGGGCGTCCTGATCGCGTTCGCGGTGACCATGCCCGGCCTGCTGCTGCAGGACGCGTGGCGCTGGGCGTTCTTCGTCGTCGGCGAAGGGCAGAAGGCGTTCGTCAACGACCTGATCTGGCTGCTGGCGATGCTGGCGATCTTCGGCGGCCTCTATCTCACCGGTACGACGTCCGCCTTCACGCTCACGTTGGGGTGGGGACTCGGCGCCGTGATCGCCGCGATCGCCGGCCGCTTCCAGGCCGGTGTCGCGCCGCGCCGGCAGCTGATCCGCGAATGGGTCCGGCGGAACTGGGACCTGAGCCCGAAGTACGTCGGGGAGATGCTCGCGGTCTCCGGAACCATCCAGGTCTACATGCTCGGCATCACCGCGGCCGCCGGTCTCGTGGCGACCGCCGGGATCCGGGGAGCGCAGGTGCTGCTCGGCCCCGTGAACGTGCTGAACCAGGGCATCCGGATGATCTCCGTCCCCGAGGCGGCCCGGGCGTTGCGGCACTCGTACCGGCGGCTGTGGCTCGTCGGTCTGGCCATCTCGCTCGGCGTCGGCGCCGGGGCACTCGCGTGGGGCGCGATCTTCCTTCTGCTGCCCCCGGTCGTCGGCCGCGAACTGCTCGGCCCGGGCGTCTGGAACCAGGCCCACAGCGTGCTGGTCCCTGTCATCCTGCTGCAGGCCCTGGGTGCCTCCAACGCCGGTGCCTTCGCTATCCTCCGAGCCCTCACCGCCGCCACCCGCGGCCTCCGCGTCCGCTTGATCTCATCTGTCGTCCTCATCATCTGCGGCGTCGGCGGCGCTTTCCTCTGGGGCCCCAAGGGCGCAGCCTGGGGCCTGGCCGGTGCCTCCTTCGCCACCCTGCTCCTCTGGTGGAACGAAGCGCACCGCGCCATCGCCGCCCACCGCCGGGTCAGCGCACCGTGACGGTGGCGTAGCCGCCTCGTACGGCGTGATTCCCGTCGGAGACCTCGACGCGGTACGCCTGGGAGGTTCTGGAAGGCGCCGTGGTGTCGGTGAGTGTGACGGTGGGTCGCGACCAGAACGCGGAGCTGACGGTCGTGGCAGCGACGACGGTGTTGGTCGACCCGCGCAGGAGACGGTAGGTGAGACGCACGTCGTCGTTGTCCAGCGAGGCCTGGACGGTGGCCTTCACCTGACCGGCCGCCGGACTGGACAGTGTCGGCACCGCGGGCGCGAGCGGCGCGGCACCGGGCCCGATGTTGGTGAACCGGGTCAGCCCCTGCTGTCCGGCGCCGTTGACTTTGGTGAAGTCGCCGCCGACCCACAGATCGGTGCCGCCGCTGGCCGACACGAGCGGACCGACCTCCGTCGGCGGCCCGGCGTTCGTGTTCGGGAACCACGGCCCGAGTGACCCGTTCGCCGGGTTCTGCAGCAGCAAGAAATGGTTGCCGGTGCCGTCCTGGAAGGCTCCGGGACAGCTGTGGGCGTGGGACCCCTTGAACAGCCAGCCGTTCACGACGGTCACCGCCTCGGTCGCGCCCAGGCAGCTGTTCTTCCAGACCAGATTGCCGGTGGCAACATCGGCAGCCCAGGTCCCGTCGAAGCACCCCCACCCGTCGCCGGCGTTGGCGAAGTACACCCGGTTGCCGTACGTCTCGATGTCCTTCACCCGCGACGTGCACCCACTCGTCGGCAACGGTACGGCGGACGCCGCCGCGAAGGGCAGCAGTGCGCCGGTAGAGTTGTTGACACTGGCAACCGCCCAGCGACTCGTCCCGCGGACCTTGGCGAACGTCCCACCCAGATAGACCTTCGAGTTGTCGTCGGCCGCGTCGATCGCGTAGACGTCGTTGTCCGCGTTCGGGTTCCACGGCAGCAGTGCGCCGGTGACGGTGCTGATCGCGGCTGCCCTGTTCCGGGTCACGCCGTTGACGAGCCCGAAGGACCCGCCGAAGTACAGACTGCTTCCGCCGACCGCCAGCGCCTTCACCCGGTACGACACGCGCGGCGCGATGGCCGGGACCAGGGCGCCGGTCGCGGTGTCGAAGGCGGCGATCCGGTTCCGGACCTGGCCGTCGACGCGGGTGAAGTCCCCGCCGACGTACACCCTGGACCCGTTGGGCGACGCGACGACCGCCCAGACGACGCCGTTCAGGACATGGTTGAAGCCGGAGTCGAGCGCGCCGGTGCTCTGGCTGAACGCGGCCAGATACGTCCGGCCGGTCTGGTGGGTCCCGGCCACCGCGCCCGGCGGACGCACCTTCAGGAACCGGCCCCCGACGTATACCTTGCCCTTGGCAACCGCCAGCCCGAGCACGCTGGCGTCGGTCTGCCAGGCCGACGCGGCGACAGCGGTCAGTCCCGCCCCCGTGCCGAGCGCGGGTGGTGCCGGCACCGTCCCGAGCAGCAGCCCGCCGATGCCCAACGCAACAAAGAATCCTCGCCCCATGATCGATCCCCCCAGTCACCAAGTTACGACTGAGGGTGTCGATCCGGAAGAGACCGTTACGGGATCTTCACGCTGGCGCCGGCGCCCTTCCTGATGTTGCGGCCGTCGTGGACCTCCACGTGGTACGTGTACGTGGAGCCGCGGGCGAGGCCGCGGTCGACCACCTGGTAGGTCTTACGGGCCTGCCAGAAGTACGACGTGTACTTGTTCGAGCCGACGTTCAGCGAGCCACGGAAGACGTTGTACGTCAGCGTCAGGTTGTCGAGATCGTAGGTGTCGCTGTAGCTCACGTACACCCGCCCGGACGTCGTCGCGGTCAGCGTCGGAGCCTTCGGCAGGCCGGGAGCCGCACCGCCCGGCGTGTTCGTGAACCGCGTGATACCTACCTGGATCGTGCCGTTCACGTGCAGGAAGTCACCGCCGACCCAGAGGTCGGTCGCGGTGCCGGCCATCGCCAGCGGGCCGACCTGGGTGGTGCTCTTCGGGTTCGCGTCGGTGTTCGGGAACCACGGCCCGAGGTTGCCGTTGATCGCGCTCTCGACCAGCAGGTAGTGCGTCCCCGTGCCGTCCGGGAATCCGTTCGGCGACGAGGAGCAGTTGTGCGCGTGCGAGCCCTTGTAGAGCCAGTTGCCGATCGCCTTGATCGCCTCGGTCGCGCCCAGGCACTTGTTCTGCCACAGCAGCTTGCCGGTCGACACCTGTGCGGCCAGTACGCCGTCGTAGCAGCCGCCGCCGTCGCCGCCGTTGGAGACGTACACGTTGTCGCCCAGGGTGTCGATGTCCTTCACCCGGGTCGTGCAGGTCGCGGTCGGCTTCGGGATCGCGGCCGCCGCCGGGAAGGCGAACGCCGCGCCGGTGGTGTTGTTCAGCATCGCCAGCGAGTAGTGGTCCTTGCCGTTGATCGTGCTGAACGGTCCGCCGACGAACACGCGGGTGCCGTTGTCGGAGACGTCGACGGCGTACACGTCGCTGTTCGCGTTCGGGTTCCACGGCAGGAGGTCGCCCTGGATCAGCCGGACCGCGCCCAGCCGGTTGCGGGTCGCGCCGTCGATCGCGCGGAACGCGCCGCCGATGAACACGCTGTTGCCGTAGATCGCCAGTGCCTTCACCCGGGCCGCCACGACCGGGTCCCAGGCCGCGACCAGCTTGCCGGTGGCGACCGAGAACATCGCGATCTTGCTGCGCCGGATGCCGTTCACGGTGGTGAAGTCACCGCCGATCACCACCCACTTGCCGTCGGGGCTGGTGGCGATGGCATAGACCGGACCGTTGAGGACCGGCGCGAACCCGGTCGGCCTGCCGGTGGTGCGGTCGAACGCGGCGACGTACGAGCGCTGGGCCTCCGCCGCCTGGCCGGACGCCATACCCGGCTGCCGGAGCCGGGTGAACAGGCCGCCGGCGTACACGGTGTTCCCGGCGATCGCCAGCGCGTTCACGCTGTTGTTGGTCTGCCACGAGGTCTGCTTGATCGCGGACACCGCGGATGCGAAGCCCGGCGTCGCTGCCTGCACCGGAGGTCCGGAGGGAATCAACGCGGCGGCGAGTACTGCCGCACCGGTGATCAGGGCGAGCACTAACTTCTTCATTTATGTCCTTACACAGGCGGGGGCGTAACAGTGCGTGCCTCATCACGCACCAGCGGCGGACATTACCGCTGGAGGAGGCCGACCGGAAGCAGACCTCCGCCCCGCGTTACGAGTTTGTTCCAGAACTTGCAGAAAGATGCCTTTTCACCTTGCTGCGTAGTGACTTTGGACCTGGAGCGGGGTGAGGGCGTACGGGTAGACGGCCGCCTCGTCGATGCCCATTCCGGTCTGGGTCGCTCCGCCGCCGGGCCACGAGTTGGTCAGGTCGTAGCCGACGCGCCACCAGCCGTAGTACAGCGACGCCGACCCCACGAGCGCGCTGCCGGACAGTACGCCGTCGACGTACAGCTTCATCGCCCCGTTGTCGTAGCTGCCGACGACGTGGTGCCACAGGCCGTCGTTCTTGCCGGACGGGCTGGTCAGCGTGCGCTGCGAGCCGTCGTTGACACCGAAGACGATCGAGCCGTTGGTCCGCATGTACAGCATCCGGTCGCCGCCACCACCGCTGTTCCCGGTCTTCGAGTTGCCGAAGCCGATGATCCGGCCGCCGCGGTTGAAGCCGCTCTGCTTGACCCAGGCCTCGACCGTGAACTGCTGCGGGAAGCTGTACGCCTTCTCGCCGACCATCCGCCCACTGCTCGAGCTGGTCGTCAGCGCGGTGTTGCCCGCGATCGCACCGGCGCCGCCGAGCGTCACGCCGGTGAACGTGCCGTTGTTGCTCTGCCCCGAGGAGTCGACCGAGGTCGTCGTACCGGCCGGCTCGCCGAGCCGCCAGTACGCCTGCGGCCCGTCGGCGCTGACAATCTGGTCGTACGCCGTCGACGCCGCCGAGGCGACCGTGATCTGGTCGGAGTAGTTGCCGCGGATCGTCGTACTTCCGTCGGTGACCTCGACGCGATAGTTGGTAACCTCACCCGGCGCCGAGGAGGTGTCGGTGTAGCTCAGCCAGGGCCGGTCCCACGGCGTGGACCTGGCCGTCCAGGTCGCGATGGTGGTGTTGCTGAAGCCCTTGAGCAGCCGGTAGGTCAGCGTGCTGTCGTCGTTGTCGACGACGGTCGGGAAGTGGATCTGCACGACGCCCGGCTGGACGCTGTACGGGAGCAGCTTGGCCGGTTTGGCCGGGGCCGCGCCCGGAGGGGCGTTGGTGAAACGGGTCAGGCCCTGCTGGCCGGTGCCGTTCACGTTGAGGAAGTCGCCGCCGACCCACAGGTCGTTGCCGCCGGTCGCGAACGCCAGCGGGCCGACGTTGGTCACGCTGTTCGGGTCGGCGTCGGTGTTCGGGAACCACGGCCCGAGCGTGCCGTCGGTCAGCTTCTCGCTCAGCAGGAAGCGGTACCCGAAGCCCTGCGGGAAGCCGCCGGCGCCCTGGTTGGCGCAGTCGTGCGCGTGCGAGCCCTTGTACAGCCAGCCGTTGACGACCTTGACCGCCTCGGTCGCGCCCAGGCACTGGTTCTTCCACTTCAGCGTGTTGGTCGCGATGTCGGCCGCCCAGGTGCCGTCGAAGCACCCGCCGCCGTCACCGCCGTTGCCGAAGTACACGGTGTCGCCGCTGGTGTCGATGGTCTTCACCCGGGTCGTGCAGGACCCGTTCGGCGGCGGTACGGCGGACGCGCCCGGGAACGGCAGTACCGCGCCGCTGACGGGGTCGAGGCTCGTCACGGTGTTCTGCGTGGTGCCGTTGACGGTGCTGAACTGGCCGCCGGCGTACACCTTGGACGCGTCGTCGGCGGCGTCCACGGCGTACACGTCGCCGTTCGTCGCGGGGGCCCACGGCAACAACGTGCCGGTGTCGGAGGTGACGGCGGCGAGCCGCAGCCGGTCCACGCCGTTGACCAGACCGAACGAGCCGCCGAAGTACACCGTCGTACCGGAGACCGCGATGGACTTGACGCGATACGAAACGGACGGTTTCCAGTTCGCGACCAGGGCGCCGGTGGCGGTGTCGAAGGCGGCGATCCGGTTCCGGGTCTGGCCGTTGACGGTGGTGAAGTCGCCGCCGACGAAGATCCGGGAGCCGTCCGCGGAGGCGGCGACCGCGTAGACCTGACCGTTCAGCACCGGGGTGAACGAGGTGACCAGCGCGCCGGTGCCCGCGTCGAAGGCCGCCAGGTACGCCTGGGCGACCTCGCCGGTCCCGGGCGCGGCGCCCGGCGGGCGGACGCTGGTGAAGCGTCCGCCGGCGTACGCCTTGCCGGCCGCGACCGCGAGGCCCTGGACGCTGGCGTTGGTCTGCCAGGTCGAGCTGCTGGTCGCCGCGAGCGACGCCTCGACGCTCTGCGCCGGCGGCGCGAGCGTCACCACCAGCGCACCGGCGAGCAGAGTGCCCACGATCCCCAGGCGCGTGAACAGCCGTGTCTTGGTCATGTAGCGATGTCCCCCCTTGGACACATACCGAGCCCGGGAAACGGTCCCGGGAAACTCCCCCGGGAAGAGAGTAGGGCACAGGACGAGATCGCGTGAGTCCCTCGTCCCTACCTGTGGATATCCTGGGTCGCTGGCGCCGAACAGAGTGAGGTCGTGAATGGAACCGGGCACCGTGGTCTGGCGGGAGACCGCTCAGTCGCTGCTGCGGCAGAAATGGCTGATCATGGGCTGCATCCTGCTCGGACTGCTCGGCGCCTCCGTGTTCGCGCTCTCCCAGACCGAGCGCTGGACCGCCTCGAGCCAGCTGGTGATCGGCCCGGCAGTTCCGCCGGCGCTGGTCGGCAAGCTGTCCACCTCCGCGGACAAGAGCGGCCCCCTCGGGATGGACCTGCCGGCCGAGACCCAGGCGCGGGTGATGGCCAGCCCGACGCTGCTCAAGGCCGTGGTCAAGGCTCTCGGGATGCCGGACAACGACCAGACCATCCAGGACCTGGCCGCGGTGACGCGGGTGAAGGCCGTCACCGACAACGCCTACCTGGTGACCACCGACGGCCCGACCGCGCAGAAGGCGGTCGACCGGGCGAACGCGATCGCCACCATCTATTTGGCGCAGCGCAACACCGAGGCCAAGGCGCTGCTGACCAATCTGGCCGAGCAGGCCCAGGCCCGGTCGAAGACGGCGACCACGCAGTCCCGCAGCCTGGTCAGCCAGATCGACGAGGCGGTCGGTCGCGGTGACAACCAGACCGCGGCCGCACTGCGTGACCAGCGCGTGGGCCTGGCGACCGAGGCCCGGCAGGCCGCGGACGACGCGGCCGCGATGCTGAAGGCGCTGTCGACCGTCGGCTCCGGGAGCCAGCTCGTCACGCCGGCCACGACCGACACCGCCAGCTCGTCGCCGATGGTTGCCCGGGACATCCTCGTCGGCGGGATCCTCGGCCTGGTCCTCGGCTTCGGCCTCGCACTGCTGCGGTCGCACCTGACGCCGTACATCCTGACCCGCGACCAGGCGGCGCGGGCGTCGTCCTCACCGGTCATCGCGGCCTCCGAGGGTTATCGGCGGCGGATGTGGCAGCGGTCCGCTCCGGAGCTTCCGCAGTACGAGATCACCGCGCTCGGCGCCGAGGCGAGCGGTGCCCTGGCGCGCCGCGAGCTGAACCCGCGCGCCTTCGCCGCCGGCGCCCCTGGCGCGCTACTGGTCGTGTCGGCGTCCCCGACCCCGAACTCGGCGGGGATCGCGCTGGCGATGGCCGAAGCGAACGCCCGCGACGGCCGCGAGACACTGCTGGTGCTGGCCGATATCGAAGGTACGCCGGTGCTCCCGCACCTCACCGGGCACGAAGGACTCACCGACCTGGTGAACGAGCCGGCCGCGACCCGCGCGATCCGGGCCCGGAAGCTGTTCCGGCCGGGGACCGTCGCGGACCTGTACGTCTTGCCGCCGGGTCTGAACCACGAGGAGACGGCCGAAGCGGTAGGCCCGTCGCTGGTTCCGGGGATCGTCGCGGACCTCCCGCCCGGGTACTCCGTGGTGATCCACGGCCCCGCATCGGTCGGGCGGCACGGCATCACGCCGCTCGCGGCGGCGGTCGACGCGTCGGTCCTGGTGGTGCAGGTCGGCCTCGACAAGGAAATGGATGTCGCGCGGCTGACGGGCGCCCTGCAGTTCGCCGGCGCCCCGGTGCTGGGCGTCGTACTGATCGGCACCTCGCCGCAGGACGAGACGCTCGGGATCCCGCTGAACTACAAGCCGCTGGACGCGGGCGCGCAACCGATGCGCTGATGGCGATGACTTCGGGAACGCGATTGGCCCCTGCGGTCCCGGGCACGGTCGAGGGCGAGGTCGAGCGGCCGGCCTGGTTCTGGCTGATGCTGTGGTGCCTGTTCGTGCTCGGCGTACAGCCGTGGTCGTCGCGGGTCGCGGCGCCGCAGGGCACGACCGGGTCGACGAACAGCATCGCGAAGGGGCTGCTGCTCGGGGCGGTCTTCCTGGTCGCGCTGGCGGCGACCAAGCCCGGATTCCGGACCCGGGTGAATCCGGCCAGTTGGTTGTACGTGATGTACGTGCTGTTCGCGTGCGCGACGGCGTTCCTGCTGGCGGAGCCGATGGGACCGCTGACCCGGCTGGCCCGGTTCCTGATCGGCCTGGTGCTGCTCTTCCTGCTGTGGGGGCCGTTGGTGCAGGTGCCCGAGCGGCTGGTGCGCGCGCATCTGTGGGCCCACCTGTTGCTGGGGGCAACCGTCGTCCTGAGTCTGGCCGTCGCTCCTTCGCAGGCGTGGCGGCCGCTGCGCTCGCTCGGCGCCGGGTACCGGCTGCAGGGCGTCATCATCCCGATGCTGCCGCCGCGCGTCGGCGAGGTCGGCGCGATCCTGCTCGGGCTGGCGCTGATCGGCCTGATCTGCCGGAAGCTGTCGACGCTGCCCGCGATAACACTGATCGGCCTCGGCGGTGTCCTGATCGCGGCCAGCCGGACCCGGACGTCGGCTGCCGCGGTCGCGTTCGGGCTCGTGATCGCGCTGATCATCACCCGGAAGACGTGGCTCGGCCGGATCGCGTGCCTCGTCGTACCGGGGTTGCTCGGCCTCGCGTTCCTGACCATCGGGTCGTTGCACACCTGGCTGCTGCGCGGTCAGGGCACGCAGCAGATCACCTCGCTGAGCGGCCGTACGACGAGTTGGCAGGCGGTCCTGGACGAGAAGGTGTCGGTCCAGACCGCGATCATCGGGCACGGACTCGGCAACAAGCGCGTGCTGCTGACCCGCGGTGAAGGCGACGTGGACGTGATGGCGATCGACAACAGCTGGCTCGGTCTCTACTGGGAGACCGGTCTGCTGGCCGTGGCGATCGTCGCGGTGGCGCTGATCGCGGCGTGGGTGTCGGTCCTCCGCGCGCCGACGCCGTACGTCCGGGCCTGTGGCGCCTTGCTGCTCGGGTACGTCACGGCCGCGTCGCTCAACGAGAGCGGCCTGTCCGACCTCTCGTCGATGACCGTGCACCTGCTGGTAGCCGCCGCAATCTGCGACGCGGACCGGCTACGGCAGCGAAGACGAATATCAGCTGCTCACTGAGTCCTGGTCGAAGCCGGACTGCTGCCATTCGGACCAGGTCAGCGTCTTGCCTCGGTACGCGAACCGGTCGGCGCCCCCGGAGAGCTGGTAGCTGTTGCGGCGGAACGTGATGGCGCCGGGTTGCGCGGGGGAGCGCTTGTTCTCCACCACGCCGAGGGATGCGGCGGCGTTCGTCATCACGACCAGGTTGCCCTCGACGAGGACGTTGCGCAGGACGTACGTCCCGCGCGGACCGTCGCCGCGGGTGCGGGACTGGATGGACAGGGCGTTGCGGTTGTCCTGGATCAGGTTGCCGCGGACCTGGACATCCGACGACGTGTTGACGTTGATGCCGCCGCCGTCCCAGAGCGAGCCGCCGGACCCGCGGCCGGTGCCGTACCCGTTGTGCTGGACGACGTTCTGGTCGATGACGCCGGCGTAGCTGATCTCGTACCGGATGCCGTCCGCGGCGTTGTCGCGGATCCGGTTCCCGGTGATCCGGCGGTCGTACTCCGCGATGTCGCTCCACATCCCGATGCCTTTGTTCGCGACGATGTCGTTGCCGCTCACCTCGCCCGAGGACCGGGTCGACTTGATCCCGCCCGACTCCCAGTCGGCGATCCAGAAACCATCGGTGTTGTTGCGGGTGACGAGGTTGGCGGTGATCTTCGCGCCTTCCGACTTGTACTGGCCGATGCCGAGCTGCCCGTTGTCGGCGACCGTGTTGCGGCTCAGCTCGGCGTTGTCGCCCTCGATGACCATGATGCCGACGGCGTGGTTCCACCGGACCTCGTTGGCGGTCACCTTCCAGCCGGTGCCGACCTGCACCGCGCCCGCCTGCGGGCGGCTGGCGAAGTGCTCGATCGTCAGGCCGGTCACCGTGACGTTGGCGGCCGACTTGTCGATCGCGGTCCGGGTGCGCGACATCTCGGTGACGTGACCGGCGGGGTCGTCGCCGAGGTAGAGCACGTTGGCCCGGTAGTCGCCGTAGAACGTGCCTGCCGTCACCTGGCTCAGGCTCATGACGCGGGTCAGGTGCTTGCCGTCGACGAACAGTTGCTCGCCTCGTTGACACGGGTTGGCCTTGTTGTCCTCGCACTGGCCCTTGAGCGGGTACGCCGCCGGCAGCACCCCTCGCACTGTCCAGGCGTTCCCGGATCGCTTCCATCCGGTCAGCCGGACGGCTCCACTCAGTACGGCGCCGGCCTCACCCGCGAGCGTGTCGCCCTCGCGGGGACGGAGCGCTCGCGTGATGCGATGCACGCCCTTCGCGAAGCAGAACGTGGTGCCCGCGGGCGCGGCGTCGATGACCGGCTGCGGGTCCACACCGACCCCGATAACGGTTCCCTTGCACGCTTTCGCCGTACTCGGGCCCGTCGGTCCGAGCACTGCGGCGGCCGCGGCCGGGGGAGCGGTGGGAACGGTCACCGTGACGGTCGATGCGGGCTTCGACGGTTCGGGAGCGCCCGCGTCGTCCGTGCAGCCCGCCAACAGCAGCACCGCGACACCAGCAGTCGCGACAGCCCCACGCCTCATCAACGTCCCTTCCAGCCACCCCCGCCGTACCAGACCTCCGGGACCTTACCGGTCCCTGGGTTCCGTCAGGATGCCGCGTGCTGCGCTAGGTTCTCGGTCCATGGTCCAGCTGCCCGGATTCCTGCGATCGAAGCGGCGTCGCGCGGTGCCCGCCGTCGAGCCGAAGCCGACCGGTGTGCCGGGTGTCGAGTCGGTCGGTCCGGGCCTGGCCCTCGGTGCGGGCTTTCTGATCGAGACCACCCCGGAAGGGCTGCATCTCCATGTTCCGCAGGTGACCGAGCCGGCCGAGCAGCTGATCGGGATCGTCGTGGAACCTGGCAGGCGCGGGCCGACCCTGGCCTACCGCGTCGCGCGTCCGGGCGCCGCCGCCTACGACCTGCACTGGAGCGAGGGCAGCAGCGGTGGGATGTTCGGCGACGAGCCGATCAAACGCACACTCGCGGCCGCAGCCGCGACCGGACGTCCGTTCGATCGGCAACTGGAGGAGACGGGCTTCGTGCCGGTCTGCGCGGGCATCTGGCGGCACGACGGCGACGGCAGCCCGATCACCGCGATCCTCCGCGACGGCGAGCTGAGCTTCCACACCCGGCACCGGCACGCGGCGATGGACGACGTACTGCGTACCTCGCAGGTCCGTGGTGTGGTGCGCGGGACCGACTACCGAGGCGAACCCGAGGACGCACTCCGCCTGAGCGGCGAGTGGATGTCGTACCGGCTGGTGCAGCCCGTCGCGCACCCGCGGGACGTCGAGATGACCCGCGCGGCGAGCCGTGCCGAACTACTGCTGCCCGAGGAGACGACGTCGGTGGACCCGAGCGGGTTCGTGATCGGAGGCGCGAACGACACCGACCTGATCCTCGGCCTGACCGAGCTCAACGGAAAGCCGGTCGAGGAGCTCGAGGCCTGGATGCGCCCGTTCGACGTCGATCACCCGTCGGAGCCTCGCGACTTCCAGCGTTCACAGGAAGGGTTCCTGGGCCCGAAGGACCAGTTGCTGCCCACCATGGCCCGCGACAACGAGGTGGTCCGCCGGCTCGGCCTCACGCACGCCGAGCTCGGCGAGGCGGTGCGGATGGTGACCACGGCGTCCGCCCGGTTCGGTGTCAAGGACTACGTCGGGCCCGGCGAGCACCGCTACCAGATCGCGGCGCAGGGCTCGATGGGCGTGCAGGTGGACCCGTTCGGGGACGGAAGGGTCGGCAGCAGCAACTATGCGCTCACCAGCAGGCGGACCGGCGGCACCGTCGGCCTGTCCGATCTGGGCGGGTCGATGATCGGCCGGTACGGGTTCTACCAGGGCCCTGGGACGCCGTACCGGTCGGCGCCCGAGGACATCGTCCGGACCTTCGAGCATCTGTCGGAGAAGGCCGGCGGTCCGGAGCGGATCGCGCAGATCGTGACCGAGGTCGACGCGCACTTCGCCACGGTCGACGCGATCGCCAGGTCGGCTGCACCCGCCGAACGTCGTACGTCTGCAGCCGGCGTCGCCGACGCCGTCCGGACCGACGGCGACGGCCGTCCTGCCCGCACCAGTGGCAAGCAAGGACCGGACATCCGGGGGCGTTGATCCATCAGGCGAGGTGTGAACTTCGTGATCGGATAGGTTGCCGCCCATGGCTCGCACTGACAGGTCCTCGCTCGAGCTGGTTGGACGGCATCACGTGCTGGCGGCTGGATTCCTGCTGGAGAACGGTTCCGACGGACTCGGGTTGCATGTCCCGCACGTGGAACTGCCCGCGGCACAGGTGGCGGCGCTGGTCGTCGCGCCCGGCCGGTACCGCGGGATGGTGCTCGCCTACCGTGAGGTCGTCGCGGGGCGGGAGCCGTCCGATCGGTTCCGGTCCGCCAGCAGCGCCGGCGGGCTATACGGGTCCGAGGATGCGCAGACCGTCGCGGAGCTCGACGAGCTGGCCTCGAGCAACGATCCGCTCGAGCAGCAACTCACCGACTCGCACTTCGAGCGGCTGTCCGAGAACCTCTGGCGGTACAACCGCGACGACACCTCGATGACCGCGGTACTGCGCGACGGCCGGCTGTCCGTCTACTGGCCGGCGAGCGGGTACGAGATGGACGACGTCGTCCGCGGGTCCGAGGTCGACCGAGTGGTGCAGCACCCGGTGTACGACGAGTCCGTCGAAGCACTCCGGCTGGACGGCGAGTGGATGTCGTACACGCTGATCGCGCCGAGCCTGCACCCCGTCGACGCGGAGATGACGCGTGCGGCGACCTCGGCGGAACTCGGCCTGCCCGAGATCCCGCGCTCCGTGGAGCCGAGCGGGTTCGTGGTCGGCGGCGAGAACGACACCGAGACGATCCGCGGCCTGACCGAACTCAACGGCCAGTCCGTCGAGCGGGTGGAGGCGTGGATGCGCCCGGCAGGCTGGGACTCGCCCCGCGACTTCGACGCCTCGCAGGCGGGGTTTCTCGGCCGCGGCGACAAGCTGCTCGCGACGATGGCCCGGGACAACGACGTGGTCCGGAAGCTCGGCCTGACGCATGCCGAACTCGGTGAGTCGGTCCGGGCGGCGGGGTTCGTCTCGACCCGCCACGGGATCACGGACTACATCGGCGCCGGCGACCACCGGTACTCGGTCCAGGCACAGACGAGCCGAGGGTTCCAGGAGTCGCCGTTCCGGGACGAGACGCGCGGGAGCGCCGACTTCCAGGTCACGTACGAGCGGACCGGTGCGACGGTCGCGCTCTCGGACCTGAGCGGCGAGATGATCAGCCGGTACGGGTTCTACCAGGGGCCTGGCTCGCCGTACCGCTCGGCGCCCGAGGACATCATCCGGACCTTCGGAGACCTGGCCGAGAAGGCCGGCGGCGAGGCCGAGATCAAGAGGATCGTGGCCGAGGTCGACGCGTATCACTCCGCTGCCGATGCCATGGGCAGAGCTGCCACAGGTTGGGAGGGGCGACCGACGCAAGCGGGTGCGGCCGCTCCCTCCCGCCCTGGCAGTGGCACCAGGCGGTCCCCGGACGTCCGGGGACGCTGACCTCAGGCGAGGCCTCAGGTGAGGCCTCAGGTGAGGTACGTGTCCCGGGCGAGGTCGTACGCGAGGGCCTTCGCGACCTGCAGCGCGTCGTCCTCGTCCAGCCGGTGCTGTACGACGAGGTCGGCCAGGTAACCGGCGTCGATTCGGCGGGCCAGGTCGTGCCGCGCCGGAATCGACAGGTACGCGCGGGTGTCGTCGACGAAGCCGCTCATGTTGTAGAAGCCCGCGGTCTCGGTGACGAGCTCGCGGAACCGGCGCATGCCGTCGGGGCTGTCCAGGAACCACCACGGCGCACCGAGTCGCACCGCCGGGTAGACGCCCGCCAGCGGCGCCAGCTCCCTGCTGTAGACCGTCTCGTCGACGGTGAACAGCACCAGCCGGAAGCCCTCGACATGCCCGAACCGCTCGAGCACCGGCCGCAGTGACCGCGTGAACTCGGTCGCCACCGGGATGTCGTGTCCCTGGTCCGGCCCGTACGTCGCGAAGATCGCCGGGTCGTGGTCCCGCAGTACGCCGGGGTGCAGCTGCATCACCAGACCGTCCTCGGCCGACATCACCGCCGACTGGTACAGCATGTGCCCCGCGAACGCCTCGGCGTCCCCCGGCGTCACGTCACCCTTCAGCGCACCGGCGTAGATCCTTTGCGCTTCCGCATCGGTCAGCGGTACGGCGGCTGCGCTCAGGTGACCGTGGTCGGTGGCGCGCGCTCCTGCCGCGATGAACGCCTGCCGACGCTGCCGGATCGCCTGCAGGAACCCGTCGTACGTCGAGGTGTCGACGTCGGCCAGCGCGCCGAGCTGTGTGATCAGTGCGGGCCAGCCGTCCCGGTCGACGTGGGCGACCGCATCCGGGCGGAAGGTGGGGACCACACGGCCCGGCAGGTCCGCGGCGAGCTTCGCGTGCTGGGCGAGGTCGTCGGTCGCCGCGTCGGTGGTGGAGATCAGCTCGATGTTGAAGCGGTCGAGCAGGGCCCGCGGGCGGAAGTCGGGCTTCGCAATCCGCTCCGAGATCTGGTCGTAGAGCTCGTCGGCGGTCTCGGCGGACGGGTGCACGGTGAGGCCGAGGACCTCCGCGAACTCGTGCTCCAGCCAGTAGCGGCTCGGGGTGCCGAGGAACAGGTGCCAGTTGGCGCAGAACTCCCGCCAGATCTCGCGCGGCTGTGCTGAACCTTCTTGGGCGGTCTGCTTGCCGTCGCGGCGGGGGAGGCCGAGCTTGTCCGGGGAGACGCCCTGGGAGACCAGCATCCGGGTCACGTAGTGGTCCGGCACGACCAGCAGCTCGGCCGGGTTCCCGAACGGCACGTCGGTGGCGAACAGCCCGATGTCGACGTGACCGTGCAGGCACAGCAGCGGCAGGTCCTTCGTCGAGGCGTGGATCCGGCGGGCGACCTCCCGTGCGGCGCCGGCCGGCAGCGCGCGGTCCGGATGAGGCTGCAGGGCCTTCGGCATGTGTCCTCCGATACTGGGCAGAAGCGCATCTTGAAACGTGTTCTGCAAAGGATTGCAGTCGCACCTTGTCAGCACAAGTGAGTGTCCAGCGGGCAACCGCTTGACACAGACTGCAACCGATTGCAGACTCACCGGCGTGACAGCAACGATCCGGGATGTGGCGCGGCTGGCCGGCGTATCGCCGTCCACGGTGTCGCGCGCGCTCTCGCTGCCCGAGATGGTCAACGCGACCACGCGGGCCCGCGTCGCCGCCGCGGTCGAGCAGCTCGGCTACGAGCCCAACCGTGCGGCCCGCGGCCTGATCACCGGCCGGACCGGCACCATCGGCCTGGTCGTGCCGGATCTGGCCAACCCGTTCTTCGCCAGCCTCACCAAAGGCGTGCAGGCCCGGGCCCGCCACCACGACGTCGCCGTGTTCGTCGCGGACACCGACGAGGACCCGGCGGCCGAGGCCGGGCTGGTGCGGGCACTGTCCAAGCAGGTCGACGGCGTCGTGCTGTGCTCGCCGCGGGCGAGTGACGAAGAACTCGCGGCCATCGCCCAGAACACCACCGTCGTCCTCGTCAACCGCACCGCCGTCGGGTTGCCGGGCGTTGCCTACGACAACGAGGACGGGATGCGGCAGGCCGTCGCCCACCTCGTCGCCCTCGGCCACCGCCGGATCGCGTGGGTCGGTGGACCGGCGACCTCGTGGTCGACCCAGCACCGCGGCTTCGGGCTGCGGAACGCGGTCGAGGCGCTGCGGGCCGAGCTCGCTCCGGTCGGCAACTTCGCGCCGACGTACGAAGGCGGGATGGCGGCCGCGGACCAGGTGGTCGCCACCGGCGCCACCGCGGTCGTGGCCTACAACGACCTGGTCGCGATCGGTCTGCTGGCCCGCCTGCACAGCCGCGGGATCTCGGTCCCGGGAGACCTGAGCGTGGTCGGGGTCGACGACATCGCGATGTCCAGGATGGCCCGGCCGGCGCTGACCACGGTCCGGCTGCCGAAACAGGAGGCCGGCCGGATCGCCGTCGAGCTGCTGCTGGCGATGCTCGACGACCCGGACGGCGCGGCCGAAGGCTCGAAGCACGGGGAACTGCACGGGGAACTGATCGTCCGGGACTCGACCGGACCAGCACCACAGAAGTGATCAACCCGGCCAGTGGGGACGCTGTGCCGGGCCGCCCTTGATCCGAGGAGAGACCCGATGCATCTGCACCGGAAGTTGACCGCGGCGACCGGTCTGGTGGCCGCGCTCGCCGCGTTGATCGCCTGCGGCGCCCCGGCGCCGAACAAACCCGCAGCCGAGAGCGGTGGCGAGGTACCCGAGAAGCCGGCCAAGGCCGTGACGCTGAACATTCTCGACGTCGCCGGGAACCTGCAGCTGACCCAGGGCATGATCGACGACTTCGTCCAGCAGCACTCGGACGTGATCTCGAAGGTCACGTACTCGAAAGGACCCGCCCCCGAGCTGGCCGGCAAGATCAAGGCCCAGCAGAACGCGAACCGGGTCGACATCGACCTGGTGCTGACCGGCACCGACGGTCTCGCCGCCGGCCGCGAGCAGGGCCTGTGGACCGACCTGCTGACGAAATACTCGGACCGCCTGCCCGGGATGAAGGACTACCTGCCGCCCGCAGCGAAGATGCAGGAACTGGGCGGCAAGGAAGGGGTGACGGTCACCTACTACCCGTCCGGGCCGCTGCTCGAGTACATGCCGTCGAAGGTGCCGTCGCCGCCGAAGACCGCCGACGACCTGCTCGCCTACGCGAAGGCCAACAAGGGCAAGGTCACGTACGCCCGGCCCGCGAACTCCGGCCCCGGCCGCACCTTCCTGATGGGCCTGCCGTACATCCTCGGCGACAAGGACCCGAAGGACCCGGTGAACGGCTGGGACAAGACCTGGGCGTACCTGAAGGAACTCAACCAGTACGTCGACTTCTACCCGTCCGGCACCGCCGACACGATGAAGGCGCTCGCCAACGGTTCGGCCAACGTCATCGCGTCGACCACGGGCTGGGACATCAACCCGCGGGTCCTCGGCACGGTCCCGAAGGAGGCCGCGATCACGCCGATCCAGGGCTTCCACTGGGTCACCGACGCGCACTACGCCGTCGTACCGAAGGGTGTGTCGACCGACAAGCAGGCGGCGATCCTGCAGCTGCTGCAGTTCATGCTGACGCCCGAGCAGCAGGCCAAGGCGTACGACAAGGGGTACTTCTACCCGGGGCCGGCGATCAAGGGTGTCGAGCTGTCGCAGGCGCCGCAGGAGAGCAAGGACGCGATCACCGAGTTCGGCCGCCCGGAATACGACAAGTTGATTGCCGACAATCCGACAGAGGTACCGCTGGACGCGAAGGCGCTGGTGGCTGCCTTCGACAAGTGGGACCGTGAGGTCGGCGGCAGCAAGGTGAAGAAGTCGTGAGTGGATTCGACCAGCTCCGGCTCGACGGCGTGAGCCGCCGGTTCGGTACGGCGGACGCACTCGCCGGGCTCGATCTGACCATCGAGCGGGGCGAGTTCATCGCCCTGCTCGGTCCGTCCGGTTGTGGAAAGTCGACCGCGCTGAACTGCCTGGCCGGCCTGCTCCCGTTGACCGCGGGCGCGATCTGGCAGGACGACCAGCGGATCGACACGCTGCCGCCGGAGAAACGCGGTTTCGGCATGGTGTTCCAGAACTATGCGCTGTTCCCGCACCTGACCGTCCGCGACAACATCGCCTTCGGCCTGCGGATGCGGCACCTGCCGAAGGACGACGTCCGGCGGCGGACCACCGAGGCGATCGAGATGGTGCAGCTGACCGAGCACGCGAGCAAGCTGCCCGGCCAGCTGTCCGGCGGTCAGCAGCAGCGGGTCGCGATCGCCCGTGCGACCGTCCTCGAACCGTCGCTGGTGCTGATGGACGAGCCGCTGAGCAACCTGGACGCCAAGCTCCGGCTCGAGATGCGCACCGAGATCCGCCGCCTGCACCAGTCGCTCGGGCTGACCACCGTGTACGTCACGCACGACCAGGAAGAGGCGCTCAGCATGGCCGACCGGCTGGTCGTCATGCGGCAGGGCAAGGTGCAGCAGCTCGGCACCCCCGAGGAGGTCCACACCAAGCCGTCGACCTGGCACGTCGCCGACTTCATGGGCTACCGCAATCTGCTGCCGCTGAAGATTTCCCAGCTGAACGGCGACCAGGTGACCGTCGACCTCGGCGGTACGCCGGTCCGCGGCTCCGCGCAGGGCGCTGTCGGGCTGGGGGACGACGTGATCGCTGCCGTGCGTCCGGAGGACATCAAGCTCAGCGACGAAGGCGTGAAAGGACTCGTCGAGGTCGTCGAGTACCAGGGTCGTGAGCGCGCGGTCGAGGTGGTGCTCGACGATGAGGTTCGCTTGCACGTGCGGACCGAGCAGCGGGTCGACGCGGGGGAGCAGGTGGCGCTGACGGTCACGCCCGGGCGGCTCCTGGTGTACCCGTCATGAGCGCGATCCCGCAGCAAACATCCCAACCGACATGGCAGCACAGGCTGGCCGAGCGTGGTGTCGACCGCCGCCTCTGGTTGTTGCTCCCGGCCACGGTCTTCGTCCTGCTGCTGTTCGTCTACCCGTTCCTGTACGGGCTGAGTCTCTCGTTCCAGCCGGCGAACGGCGGCGGCGTGCTGGCCAACTACGACAAGTTCTTCGGCGACGCGTACCAGCGCGACACGGTCGCGACCACGCTGAAGATCGCGCTTCCCGCAGCGCTGCTGAACGTGCTGGCCGCCGTACCGATCGCGTTTCGCCTCCGCGGCCGGTTCCGCGGCAAGCGGCTGCTGACCACGATCCTCGTCGTCCCGATCACGCTCGGGACCGTGCTCACCGCGCAGGGTCTGCTCAACTACCTCGGTCCGACCGGCTGGCTCAACCGGATCCTGCTCAGCCTGCACATTGTCGACGATCCGATCCGCCTGACGAACAACTACTGGGGCGTCTTCTTCTCGCTGGTCATCACCGGGTTCCCGTTCGCGTTCCTGCTGGTGCTGTCGTACCTGAGCGGGATCGACCCGACCCTGGAGCGGGCCGCGGCGACGCTCGGCGCCTCCCGGGCGCAGCGGTTCCGGCGGATCACCCTCCCGTTGCTCGCGCCCGGATTGGCGACAACCTTTTTGTTGACATTCGTACTCGCGTTCTCGGTCTTCCCGTCCGCGGTGCTGGTCGGTAACCCGGCCGGATCCACGCGGGTCATCTCGCTGGCGGCATACCAGGCGGCGTACGAGCAGTACGACTACTCGTACGCGTCGGCGATCGCGATGGTGATGGGCGCGGTCGAGCTGGTCGTCGTGGCGATCGTGCTGGTGTGGCGGTCCCGGCTCTACACCGGTTCGACGGGAGGCAAGGGATGAGCCAGAAGGTGCGCACGATACGCGCCACCCCGCTGGGCTGGGTGATCTGGGCCGTTGTCGTGTTCTTCTTCGTCAACCTCGCCGGCGTCGTGCTGTCGGTGCTGGTCAGCTCGTTCGGCACGAAGTGGTTCGACACCTGGTTCCCGAGCGGTTTCACCACCCAGTGGTACGGCGACGCGTGGCGAGAGTTCACGTTGTTCCACGTCATCGTCGTCACGCTGCTCGTGTCCGCGCTGGTCGTCGTCCTGTCGGTCCTCGTCGGCGCGCCCGCGGCGTACGTGCTGGCCCGGAAGAACTTCCCCGGCAAGCGTCTGGTGTACCTGACATTCCTGCTGCCGATCCTGATGCCGCCGATCACGTACGGCATCCCGCTCGCGACCGTGCTGTACAAGTTCGGTTTCGCGGGCCACCTGTCCGGTGTCGTGCTGGCGAACCTGGTGCCGTCGGTGCCGTTCGTGATCCTCACGATGACGCCCTTCATCGAGCAGGTCGACCCGCGGATCGAGGACGCGGCCCGGATGCTCGGCGCCGGGACCCGCTCGGTGTTCCTGAAGATCCTCGCGCCGCTGCTCGTCCCCGGTCTGCTGGCCTCGGCGATCCTGGTGCTGGTGCGGACGGTCGGCATGTTCGAGCTGACCTTCCTCACCGCCGGGCCGGACTCGCAGACGCTCGTGGTCGCGTTGTACTACTCGATGTCCGCCGCGGGCATCCGCGCGCAGCAGTCCGTCGACGCGATGGCGGTGATCTACACCGCGATGATGCTGGTACTTCTGGTGGTAGCGCTGCGTTTCGTCAATCCGACCCAACTGGTCGCCCGAGTGAAGGAAGAACCCTCCGAATGAATTCGAGCAGGTTGAGTCTCACCAACCTTCCCGTCGCGCCCGCGGTCGATCCGAAGGCGTTGTCGGTCGGCATCGTCCATCTGGGGATCGGCGCGTTCCACCGCGCCCATCAGGCCGTCGTCACCGAACGGGCGGCGGTCGAGACCGGCGAGACCCGGTGGGGCATCACCGGCGTGAGCCAGCGCTCCACCACGGTCCGGGACCAGTTGGCGCCGCAGGACGGTCTGTACTCGGTCCTCGAGCGAGGTCTCGGGGAGCCGTCGGTCCAGGTGATCGGCAGCATCCGTGAGGTGCTGACCGCGCCCGAGGACCCGGAGGCGGTGGTCGCGCGGATCGCGGACCCGGCGGTGTCGGTGGTGACGCTGACCGTCACGGAGAAGGGGTACCGGGCGGCCGGTGCCGGGCTGAACCTGGACGACCCGGAGATCCGGGCCGACCTGACCGGCCGTCCGCCGCGCACGGTCGTCGGCCAGCTGGCGGCGGCGATCGCCCGTCGCGACGAGCCGTTGACGATCGTCTCCTGCGACAACCTGGTGGCCAACGGCCCCTTCCTGCGGACGCTGGTGACCGAGTACTTCGATGCGCTGGGCAAGGTTCCCGCGACGTTCGAGGCGACGCGGTTCCCAGCCAGCATGGTGGACCGGATCGTGCCGGCGACGACCGACGCGGACCGCGACGAGGCGGCTCGGCTGCTCGGCGTCCGGGACGAGGCGGTGGTGGTCGCGGAACCCTTCCTGCAATGGGTGATCGAGGACGACTTCGCCGGGCCCCGCCCTGCCTGGGAGCGTGGTGGCGCCGTACTCACCGGCGATGTCGCGCCGTGGGAGCAGGCCAAACTGCGGATGCTCAACGCGACCCACTCGATGCTCGCGTACCTCGGTGCGCTGCGCGGGTACGAGACGATCGCCGAGGCGGTCCGCGACGAGGAACTGGGCGGGCTCGCGCGGCAGTTGATGACCGACGACGTCGTACCGACCCTGACACCGCCCGACGGGCTGGACCTGGCGGCGTACGGCGCGACCGTGCTGGAGCGGTTCGAGAACCCGGCGCTGAAGCACCGCACCCGGCAGGTCGCGATGGACGGCTCGGTCAAGCTGCCGGTCCGGATGCTCGGCACGGTCCGCGACCGTCTGACCGCCGGCGCCGAGCCGCGGATGATCTCGCTCGCGGTCGCCGCCTGGATGGTCTACGTCCAGCGCACCCCCGACCTGGACGACCCCCAGGCCGATCGCCTGAAGTCAGCTGTGGCGGGCACCACCGAGCCCGCCGAACTGGTCGACGCCCTCCTGGCCGTCGAATCCATCTTCACCCCCGACCTCCGAGACTCACCGACCTTCCGGTCGCTCCTCGTGAACCACGTGAACACCCTGACCCGCTGACCCCACCCGCCACTCGCTCTGTGGCCGGGCTGGTTCGGTGGAGGGTTTCAGCACGTCAGAGGAGGCTTTCTGGCGGCGTGAGCGCTCCGGGTGGGGGCTCGGGCGGGTTGTACCGCGAATTTTGTGCAGCTCGACAGTACGTATACGTCCACTGCTCGGCGATCCGGCCTGCCGCCCGGTGCGGACAGGCGGGTAGTAGAGGTATACGTACTGTCGAGCTGATGTTTTCGGCGGGCTGTGGCTGCCCGTGGGCGCGGTCAGCCGGTTGGCGGGGGAAGGGACACCTTCTGGGTGCTGTGGACAGGAAATACCAGGTGCTAGCCCGCCAGAACCTGTCCTACGGCCTCGCAGTTCACCCCACACCGGACAGGAGAGCCGGATAGGCCCTGCTCTGGTGTCAGCTCGTTGGGGGGAGGATGGTGAGGATGCCGGTGGCGTCCAGGACTGCCTTGCCCAGGGTGAAGGCGCTGGCGGTGTCCTGACCGGTGCCGCGCCATTGTTTGGCGGTGTACCACTGGCCGGTCTTCTGGAAGCGTTCGGCGGTCAGGCTGTCGAGGATGTAGACGTTGTCGTTCAGGGTGACCTCGCCGGCCGGGATCACCGCGCCGGCGTTCTGCACCATGCCGGTCGCGGTGGTGCCGCCGCGCATCGTCACCTGGTTGCCGGAGACAACGATGTCGCGGAGCAGGTTGGTGCCCCACGGGCCGGAGCCGCGGGTCCGGGACTGGATCGCGATCCCGTTCACGTTGTTCGCCACCACGTTGTCGCGGACCTGGACGTTCGACGAGGTGTTCACGTTGATCCCGCCGCCGTCCCACAGCGACGTACCGGAGCCGCGGCCGGTGCCGAAACCGTTGCCGCTCACCACGTTGTCCGAGATGACGCCGTTGCGGCCGATCTCGTACCGGATCCCGTCCGCCGCGTTGCGCAGGATCTGGTTGCTGCTGAACGTCCGGCTGTCGTCGTACGCGTCGCTCCACAGCCCGATCCCGCGGTTGTACTGGATCAGGTTCCCGCTCACCTGGCCGCCGCTGGACCAGGTGGTCTTGATCCCGCCGGACTCCCAGTCCGCGATCCAGAAGCCGTCGGTGTTGTTGTAACTGACCTCGTTGGACGCGATGGTCGCCTTGAGCGTGCTGTACTGGCCGATGCCGAGCTGGCCGTTGGAGTGGATGTGGTTCTTCTCGAGGACGGCGCCGTCCGCGTTCACCAGCATCGCACCTACGCCGTGGTTCCAGCGGATGTCGTTGGCGATCACCTTCCACCCCAGGCCGAGCACCACGGCACCGCCCTGCGGCGGGGTGGCGAAGTGCTCGATCGTCAGCCCGCGCACCGTCACACCGGTCGCGCTCGACTCGATCGCGGTCTGCGTCTTCGACATCTCGATCGAGTGCCCGGCCGGGTTGCTGCCGAGGTAGACGGCGTTCGCCGCGTAGTCGGCGTAGAAGGCGCCGGGGGCAACCTTGTCGCGGGTTGCCACCCGGGTCAGGTGCTTGCTGTCCAGGAACAGCTGCTCACCCAGGTAGCAGATGTTCGCCGTGTTGTCCTCGCACTGCCCGGTCTGGGGGTACGCCGGTGGCAGGACTCCCGTGGTGACCCAGTCGCCGTTGTTCGCCGTCCAGCGCGTCAGCCGGACGGATCCGGTGAGGACGGCGCCGGTGTTGCCGGCGAGGACCTGGTCGGCCTTCGGGTGGATCGTCTCGGTGATCCGGTGCCAGCCGGCCGTGAAGCAGAACGTCGTACCGGTCGGGGCGTCGTCGACGACCTTCGCGGCGTTGTCCGTGGTCCGGATCGGTACGCCGCTGCACGGGGGCGCGACGGCTGGGCCGGTCCGGAACGTCCCGTCAGCGGGTGGTACGGCGGCATCAGGTACGGCGGCAGATTGATCAAGGGCCGGTTGATCGGGGGCACCCCGCGCGGGCAGGGGGCCGACGGCAACCAGACTGGTGCCGACTGCAACGACTGCGAATACAGCTGTCCTCATAGCGGAGCCTCCGGTGGCACAGGTAGCCCTGAGCGCACCCCCCATGGCGCGGCTTCGCTACGCAGATTACCTCTACGTCAGGTAGTCATGGCAATACGTAGCGCACAAATATGTTGCGAACGGCAAGCGGTCAGTTCGCGAGGAAGCTTCCGACCGTGTCCAGGCCGGCCTCGCGCCAGCCGGCCGCGGTGAGCTTGGTGCCGAACCGGGCGAACCGCTGGGTGCCGAGGTCGTCGAGGACGTACTTGTTGCCGCTGAACACCACTTCGCCGGCCGGCACCGCGGCGCCGGAGTTCTGGACCATGCCGGTCGCCTGGGTCCCGCCGGTCATCTCGATCGTGTTCCCGCTGACCTGGACGTCGCGGAGCAGGTACGTGCCCCAGGGGCCGCTGCCGCGGGTCCGGGACTGGATCGTCACGCCGTTCACGTTGCCCGACACCCGGTTGCCCTTGATCGTGACGCCGGTCGAGGTGTTCACGTTGATCCCGCCGCCGTCCCACAGCGACGTACCGGAGCCGCGGCCGGTGCCGAAGCCGTTGCCGGTCACCGTGTTGCCCTCGATGGTGCCGTTGCGGCTGATCTCGTACCGGATGCCGTCCGCCGCATTGCCGACAATCTGGTTGTCGCTGATCACCCGGCCGTCGTCGGCGACGTCGGCCCACATCCCGATGCCCTTGTTGGACTTGATCACGTTGCCGCTGACGGTGCCGGAGGAGCGGGTCGACTTGATGCCGCCGGACTCCCAGTCGGCGATCCAGAAGCCGTCGGTGTTGTTGGAGCTGATCACGTTCCGGGTGACGGCGGCTGCGGCCGAGCTGTACTGCCCGAGGCCGAGCTGGCCGTTGTGGTGGATCAGGTTCTTGTCGACCTTGGTGCTGTTCGCCTTCACCAGCATCACGCCGACCGCGTGGTTCCAGCGGACGTCGTTCGCGGTCACCTTCCAGCCGGGGCCGGAGACGAGCGCTCCGGCCTGCGGTGCGCTGGCGAAGTGCTCGATGGTGAGGCCGCGGACGGCCACGCCGGTCGCGCCGGACTCGATCGCGGTCGCGGTCTTCGACATCTCGACCGCGTGACCGGCCGGGTTGCTGCCGAGGTAGATCGCGTTCGCCGCGTAGTCGGCGTAGAACGTGCCGGCCTTGACCGCCGCGACACTCGCGACCCGCGTCAGGTGCGTGCCGTCGAGGAACAGCTGCTCCCGCAGGTAGCAGATGTTCGACTTGTTGTCCTCGCACTCACCGCTCTTGCCGTACGCCGGCGGCAGCGCGCCCCGCACCACCCAGGCGGACCCGGACCTCGCCCACCCGGTCAGCGGAACCGACCCGGTGAGTACGGCGCGCTGTGCGCTGGCCAGCACCTGGTTCGCCTTCGGGCGGATGGTGTCGCTGATCCGGTGCACACCGGCCGCGAAGCAGAACGTCGTACCGGCCGGCTTGGAGTTCACGATCGACTGCGCGTCCTGCCCGGGCTTGATGACCGTGCCGACACAGGGCCCGGCGACGGCCGGACCGGCCTCGTCGGAGTCGACCACCGGCGGCTTCGGGATGGTGGGCTCGACCGGCTTGGTCGGCGTCGCCGTCGGCTTGCGGGTCGGAGTCGTGGTCGTGCCGGGCTTCTTCGGCGGTGCGGTGGTGGCTGTGGTCTTCGGCTTGGTCGTGCCGGGCTTCGCGGTCGTCGTCTTCCCAGGGCGATGAGAGGGCAGCACTCGAGACGCGGTCTGCTCGGCGGCGTTCTCGGACTTCGCCGCCGTTGTCGCCTTGTTCTCTCCTGCGATGACGGGCACCGCGACCGTGACGACGGCCGCGGCCGCAGCGATCAGCGCTGCGAACCACAACTTCCTCAATGCACTCTCCTGGGAGCGGGCGGGACCAGGTGTAGCCATCTGCGACTGCTGCGGGACTTAAGGTAGTGCCATGCGGGTCGCCATGTTGCACAACCGTTACCGGACCGGTCAACCCAGTGGTGAGAACACGGTTGTCGCGCAAACGGTTGATTTGTTGCGTAACTCAGGACATGAAATCGATCTGTACGCCCGGAACAGCGACGATATCGCCGCGATGGGCCGAAAAGATCGCGCACTGTTACCGTTCCGCTCCGTTTGGTCATTTTCGGCGGAACGCGATTTAACACAGCTATTGCAGGCGCAGCGGCCCGATGTGGTGCATGTGCACAACACTTTCCCGTTGTTCAGCCCGTCGGTGCTGCGAGCGGCGTACCGGCTGGATCTTCCGGTCGTGGCGACGTTGCACAACTTCCGGCTGCTGTGCGCGAACGCCGTCCTGCAGCGCGACGGCGGGCCGTGCGAGTCCTGTATCGGCAAGGTGCCACTGGCGGCCGTGAAGCACAGTTGCTACCGCGAGTCGCGGGTGCAGACCTTGCCGCTGGCCACGAGCATCGGCGTCCACAACGCCTTGCATACCTGGCAGCGGTACGTCGGGACGTTCGTCGTACCGTCCGAGTTCGTGCGGGACCGGTACGCCGCGGCCGGGTTCGATCCGGAGCGGTTCGTGGTGAAGCCGCACGCCGTACCGCACGGGGGAGCGGTGCGCAGCGGTGCGGGGGAGGCGGTGGTGTTCCTCGGGCGGTTGAGCGAGGACAAGGGTTTCGCGGATCTCCTGGAGGCCTGGGATTCGTCGCTCGGCCGGCTGGTCGTGGTGGGTGACGGTCCGCTGCGAGCGGCGGCCGAGGAGCGGGCCCGGAAAGACCTGTCGATTCAGGTGCTTGGTCAACTGCCGTGGGCCGACGGGATGGAACAGCTGCGGTCCGCGCGCGTCGCCGTCGTACCGGCGCGTTCGTATGAGAGCTTCGGACTCGTGGTCGTGGAGGCCTTCGCCCACGGGGTGCCCGTGGTCGCGTCCAGGCTCGGGGCGCTCGCGGAGCTCGTCGACGACGGTGAATCCGGTGCGCTGACCGCGCCCGGTGACCCGGAAGGATTGCGGAAGGCGATCGGGTTGGTGGCTGATCCCGGGACTTCGATAGCCTTCGGCGAACGAGCCCGTCAGGTCTACCTGGACCGCTTCACACCGGAGCGTGACCTGGAGGCCACGGAAAGGATCTACACCGATGCGATCGCCCGGCACTCCGCCAGCGGCCGGGCGCGCACGGAACGACGGGTATAAAGTCGCGGGCGACGCAGGGGGCAGCGTCGGGCCGGACGGAATTCAGGAGTTTGCGTTGGGGGAAGGCAATGTGGGCAGTGTCGGCATGGTTCCGCGGCTGGGATGCGTCGCCGGGGTTTTCGACCTGTTCCACGTAGGACATGTCGACGTGCTCGAACGGGCGCGGCGGCACTGTGACCGGTTGGTGGTGGCGGTGCTGTCCGACGACTGGGCGCTGGACGCCTGGGGCGGGCGGCCGTTCGTGCCGCTGCTCGAGCGGGCGCAGATCGTCGAGCACCTGCGGTGCGTCGACGAGGTGGTTGCCGTGGACGACGTACGGTCCGACTGGCTGACCGGCGTACTAGGGGTACAGACGGTGTTCGCCGCCGGTGGCACGGACGGCGTCCTGGGGGTGGACGAGCTCGCCGGGATCCCGGCCGGGCTGATCACCGTCCTGCCCGCCGGACGCGGCTCCCGGAGCCCGATCCTGCGCGCGGCGATCGACCAGCGGCAGTCCCGCAGTTCGAACGTCGCATGAGCGAGCGCACAGCTGGGCTGCGGGAGACTGTCGCGCAGTTGTCCCGGGCGCAGAAGCCGTCGGCCGGTACGCCGGCGTACTCGCGGTTCGTGAACCGGCGGATCGGGCGGGTGTTCGCGGCCGCGGCGTTCCTCGGCCAGCGGACGCCGAACCAGGTGAGCCTCGCGTCCGGGTTCTGCTCGCTGGTGGGGATCGTGCTGGTGGCCTGCGTACGGCCGTCGCTCGGCCTGGCGCTGGTGGTGACCGTGCTGCTCGTGCTGGGGTACGGGCTGGACTCCGCGGACGGGCAGCTGGCCCGGCTGCGCGGCGGCGGCTCGCCCCTGGGGGAGTGGCTCGACCACATGATCGACGCGGTCAAGATCGTGCTGCTGCACAGCGCCGTCCTGATCTCGCTCTACCGTTTCGATGCCTTTGACAACGACCTCGTCCTGCTGATCCCGCTCGCGTACGTGTGCCTGTCGTCGGTGCTGTTCTTCGGGCTGATCCTGATCGACCAGCTGCGCCGGCGGCACGGCGCCGCCGCGCAACCCAACGAGCGCGGCGATTCCGTCGTGAAGTCGTTGCTCATCGCACCGACCGACTACGGCGTCCTGTGCCTGGTCTTCCTGGCCTTCGGTACGCCGTCGCTGTTCGTCGTCCTGTACGGCGCGCTGCTCACGCTGAACCTGCTCTTCCTCGCGGCCGCGATCGGGAAGTGGTACCGGGAGATGGCCGCACTGGGGGTGCGGGCCTGATGGCGATCGTCGGCTATGCGCCCGGGGTGTACGACATGTTCCACATCGGGCACCTGAACATCCTGCGCCGCGCCCGTGAGCACTGCGACCACCTGATCGCGGGCGTCGTCGAGGACGAGGTGGTGACCCGGATCAAGGGCCGTCCGCCGGTGGTGCCGCACGAGGAGCGGATGGACGTCGTCCGGGCGCTCGACCTCGTCGACGAGGTGGTCAGCGACTGGTCCAGCGACAAGTTCGAGATGTGGCAGCAGCTGCGGTACGACGTTCTCTTCAAGGGCGATGACTGGAAGGGAACGGAAAAGGGAAAGAGACTGGAGAGGCTGCTGGGTGAGGTCGGCGCACAGGTGCACTACTTCCCGTACACCGCCTCCACCTCGAGCACAGATCTTCGCAGGCTCCTGGAGGGGATGAGCTGATGTACGGCCGGCCGAAGGTACTGCTCAGCGCGTACGCCTGCCGGCCGACGGGCGGGTCCGAGCCGGGCGCGGGGTGGGCGTGGGCGAAGGCGGCGGCGCGGGACCACGACGTCTGGCTGCTGACCCGGGGCAAGTTCGTCCACGAGATCGAGGAAGAGCTCGCGGCGCGACCGGTGCCCGGTCTGACCGTCGTACCGCTCGAGCTGCCGCGGTGGATCCTGCGGCTGCGGCGACGGCCCTCGGACGTGTACTGGTACTACCCGTTGTGGCAGGGCCTGGCGCGGCGTACGGCGCGGCGCCTGCACGCGGAGCAGTCGTTCGATGTGATCCATCATTTGACCTTCGCGGTCGACTGGATGGGCGCCGGCGTGGTCGAACCGTCGTCGGCGAAGGTGATCTGGGGACCCGTCGGCGGGTCGACGAGCGCGCCGCTGTCGATGGCGCACTGGCTCGGCGCCCGTGGTGTGGTGGCGGAGCTGGTACGCCGTGCGTACACCGGGCTCCGGCGCCGCGCGACCGGCCGGCGGATGGCGCAGACCGCGGACCTGATGGTTGCCCAGAACAACGATGTCGCGGAGGCGTTCGCGCCGTACGCCCGGGAGATCGTGGTCCAGCCCAACGTGGCGATCCGGCGCTTCACCGCGTCCGGTCCGTACGAGCCGTTCGGTGCTCCCGGTGTGAAGACGGCGCTGTTCGTCGGGCGGTTGATCCCGTGGAAGGGCGTGCTGCTCGCGATCAGCGCGCTGGCCCGCCCCGAGGCGGCCAACTGGGAGCTCCGCATCATCGGAGACGGCCCCGACTGGGGACGCGCGGAAAGCCTGGCCTGGCAGCTCGGCGTCCGCGACCGCGTCGAGTTCATGGGCGCCCTGCCCCGCGAGGAGGTCCTGGCCGCGATGTTCCGCGCCGACGCGCTCCTCGCCCCCGCCTTCCGCGAAGCCGCCGGCTGGGCCGTCACCGAAGCCCTGGCCTCCGGCTGCCCGGTGGTCTGCGTGGACCGCGGCGGCCCCGCCGTCATCGTCGGCCCCGACGAAGGCGCCACCGTCCCCTGGCAAGGCGACGTAGTAGGCGAACTGGCCCGCGGCCTGGCCTCCCTCAACGGCCGCATAACCCCCGTAGACCGCTGGGGCCCCGACCGCCTCCCCGACCTCCTGGCCACCTGGTACACCCCCGCCCGGGTGTCCCGCTAACCCCAGCACCGCCAAACCGAACCGCGAGAGGCTTCTGCCGGCCGCACGCGAGGGGATATCCCTCCGTGTTGGGGGTTCTCCGTTGGTATTAGAGAGGAGAACCCACAACGGCAGTGGATATCCCCTGGTGGAGTTGTCCACAGATCTGGGGTGAGGGCGCCCGGACGGGGGCAGATCGGTGGATGCTTGCTGCGTGAACGAACGGCTCAGACTGATCGCGGCGCACCAGGGCGGCGTGTTCAGCCGTCGGCAGGCGCTCGCCAGCGGATGTACCCACGAGCAGATCGTCCGCCACCTGCGGGACGGCAGCTGGGAACAGATCCGGCGCGGCCAGTACGCCGAGAAGCTCGACCTGGCTGCTCCGCCGCCATGGGAACGCGCCCGCTGGACGCATCTCCGCCAGATGCACGCGGTGATGAACGCGATCCGCGCGCGTTCTGTTGCCGTCAGCCATCAGTCGGCCTTGGTCCTGCACGGCCTGCCGACGTGGGGCCTCGATCTCGGCCGGGTGCACGTTACCCGGCTGGACGGACAGTCCGGTGGCCTCGTTGCCGGCGTACAGCATCACCTCGGCGTGCTGACTGCTGCCGACCTGACTGTTGTCGACGGCCGACTCGTGACCAGCGTGGCGCGTGCGGCCCTCGAATCCGCGTGTACGACATCGTTCGAGGTGGGGGTGGTGGGCTTCGACGCTGCTCTTCGCGCCGGCAACCTCGGCGAGGACGAAGTACAGCGCTTGCAGTCCGCGAGCACGTTCTGGCCCGGATCAGCAACGGCCCGCAGGGCACTGCGATTCGGGAACGGACTGGCCGAGTCGGTCGGTGAGTCGCGACTTCGCGTCCTTATGCATGAGCATGGGATGCCGGAGCCCAGGCTGCAGACCGAGTTCTACGATCGCCTCGGACTTGTTGGCCGGGTCGACTTCGACTTCGACGGGTACAACACGGTGGTCGAGTTCGACGGAGCGCTGAAGTACGGCGGCGGTTCTCCCGACGTGCTGATCCGGGAGAAACGCCGAGAGGACCGCCTCCGCGCCCTCGGTCTCACCGTCGTTCGCACCGACTGGTCTGACTTCGACCACCCCGCCGCGCTGGCTGCCGCCCTCCTCCGAACCCTCAACCGCCACCGCCGCCCCGCCTGACCATCGTGTCAGTGGTAGTCGGCGATGGTCAGTCGCGGGCGGTTTTGCCTGGGAGGGCGAGCATGCGGTCGAGGGCTACCTTGGCGTGGTGCTGGGTGTCGGGGTCGACCTTGATGGGGTTGACGACATGGCCGGCGACCAGGTTTTCGAGGGCCCAGACGAAGTGCGGGAGGTCGATGCGGTTCATCGTGGCGCAGTAGCAGACCGTCTTGTCGAGGAAGACGATGTTCTTGTCGGTGTGCTGCTTCGCGAGACGCTGGACCAGGTTGAGTTCGGTGCCGACGGCCCACGACGTACCGGGTTCGGCGGTCTCCAGGGCGTTGATGATGTACTCCGTCGAGCCGACCTGATCCGCCTTCGTGACCACCTCGTGGCGGCACTCGGGGTGGACGATGACGTTCACGCCGGGGACGCGGGCGCGGACGTCGTCGACGGACTCGGCGGTGAAGCGGCCGTGTACCGAGCAGTGCCCGCGCCACAGGATCATCTTCGCCGCGGCGAGCTGCTCGTTCGTCAGGCCGCCGTTCGGCTTGTGCGGGTCGTAGACCACGCAGTCGTCGAGCGACAGACCCAGCTGCAGTACGGCGGTGTTGCGGCCGAGGTGCTGATCCGGGAGGAACAGGACCTTCTCGCCCTGCTCGAACGCCCAGTTCAGCGCGGTCTCCGCGTTGCTCGACGTACACACGACGCCGCCGTTGCGGCCGCAGAACGCCTTGATGTCGGCGCTGGAGTTCATGTACGTGACCGGCACCGTCACATCCGCGACGCCGGCGTCGGCGAGCGCGTCCCAGGCGGCCTCGACCTGCTGGATGCGCGCCATGTCCGCCATCGAGCAGCCCGCCGCGAGGTCCGGCAGGATCACCGTCTGCTCGTCGTTGGTCAGGATGTCCGCGGACTCCGCCATGAAGTGCACACCGCAGAACACGATGTACGGCGCGTCCGGGCGAGCAGCGGCGTCGCGGGCGAGCTTGAACGAGTCACCGGTGACGTCCGCGAACTGGATCACCTCGTCGCGCTGGTAGTGGTGCCCGAGCACGAACACCTGATCGCCGAGCGCCGCCTTCGCCTTCAGGGCCCGCTCGACCAGGTCCGGGTCGGACGCCGGCGGGAGCGCGCCTGGGCACTCGACACCGCGCTCGGAGTGCGGGTCCGTGTTCTGCCCGAGGAACAGCAACGGAAGGGACTTCGAGCCGTCTGCGATCGTCGTCACGTCAGATATCGTCGCACGCCGATCGCGGCACGCCGCTTGGCACCCGTCACTGCTCAGAGTGTGAAATCAGTACGCTGCCGCTGTGAAGAGCGCAGGGCTGGTGCTGGCCGCGGGCGCCGGGCGCCGGATGGGTACGCCGAAGGCACTCGTCCGCGACGCCGCCGGAGTCACGTGGGCCGCCCGCACCGCCCGCCTACTCACCGAGGCAGGCTGCTCACCGGTCGTGGTAGTCGTCGGTGCAGCCGCGGATCAGGTGCGTGCGGAGCTGTCCGGCGAACCGGTCGAGGTTGTCGAGGCAACCGACTGGAACGAGGGGATGGGGGCATCACTTCGCGCCGGTCTTCGCTCGGCGGACGCGGTGTCGGAGGCGGTGGTTGTGCTTCCGGTGGATGTGCCTGGGGTGACGGTTGATGCGGTGCGGCGGGTGGTGGATCAGGCGGGGGATGACGCGCTGGTGCGAGCGACGTACGACGGGGCGCCTGGGCATCCGGTGGTGATCGGGCGGGACCACTGGGACGGGGTGATCGCGTCGGCGCGGGGTGACGAGGGGGCTCGGGGGTACTTGCGGGAACACGACGTCGTGCTGGTGGAGTGCGGGGATGTGGCTGACGGGGTGGACGTCGACACGGTGGGGGAATTGCCGCCCGGGCACGGGTGAGGGTTGGCGGTGAGGGTTGGCAAGGCCCGGAAGTAGGTGAATGCTGAAGGAGTGAGTGCCGTCGGCTCGGCGGGAGAACTGGCCGAGTGTCTGCGGGCGACCGGGTATCTAGCCGGAGAGGGCTTGGCCACGGTCGGGTATCTCGCGCTCGCGTTGCACCGCCCGTTGCTGCTCGAAGGCGAGCCGGGCACCGGCAAGACGTCACTCGCGTCGGCGCTGGCCGAGGCGCTCGACCTGGACCTGATCCGGCTGCAGTGCTACGAGGGCATCGACGCGTCGCAGGCGCTCTACGACTGGGACTTTCCCCGGCAGATCCTGCATCTGCGGACCGTCGAGGCGACGAGTTCCGACGCGGCGGTCGAAGAGGTCGAGAAGAGCCTGTTCGACGAACGGTTCCTGTTGTCGCGTCCGGTCCTGCGGGCGTTGCGCGAGAGTCCCGCCGTACTGCTCGTCGACGAGATCGACCGGGCCGACGACGAGTTCGAGGCGTTTCTGCTCGAGGTGCTGTCGACGTACGAGGTGACGATTCCGGAGCTCGGGACGATCACCGCCGAGGTACCGCCGATCGTGGTGCTGACGTCGAACCGGACCCGCGAGGTGCACGACGCGCTGAAGCGCCGGTGCCTGTACCACTGGATCGACCATCCGGGTCTGGCGCGTGAGATCGAGATCGTCCGGACGCGACTGCCCGAGGTGTCCGCGCGGCTCGCCGAACAGGTCACGCGGTCGGTGCAGCGGATGCGCGATCTCGACCTGCTCAAACCGCCCGGCGTCGCCGAGACCCTCGACTGGGCGCGAGCTCTCGACGCGCTCGGCGCCGACGTACTCGACGTGGAGACGGCGGCCGCGACGCTCGGCGCGGTCCTGAAGTACCGCGAGGACACCGACCGCGTCCGCGAATCGCTCGACCGTTTGCTGGCGAGCTGATCCCCGATGACCGAGCCGGACTTGGCGCTCACCGGTTTCGCGGCAGCCCTGCGCCACGCCGGCCTCCCGGTCACTGCCGATCGCGTACACCTCTTCCTCCAAGCGGTCGCGGCCCTCGACCCGACCCAGACCGCCGACGTGTACTGGGCCGGCCGCGCCGCCCTGTGCAGCGGCCCCGACGACACGGCCCGGTACGACGAGGTGTTCGCGGCCTGGTTCACCGGCGACCGATCGCGCGGCGTCGTCCCGAGCCGGACCCCGCAGTCCTCCGTCCAGGCGAACCTCGGCGAAGGAGCCGAAGGAACCGACGGCGACCACACCTTGAACGTCTCCGCGAGTACGACGGAAGTCCTCCGGCACCGCGACGTCGCCGAACTGTCTGCTGCCGACCGCGCCGAGCTCGCTCGCCTGTTCGGCACCCTCCGTCCGCAGATCCCGCTCCGCCGCGCGAACCGTCGCCGCCCGTCCCATCGCGGCGAGATCGACCCGCGCCGTACGCTGCGGGCCCAGCTGCGCCAGGTCGGCGAACCAGGCCGTGTCCGCTACCGCCGCCTGGGCGTGCGGCCGCGGCGCGTCGTCGTGCTGATCGACGTCTCCGGCTCCATGGGCCCGTACGCCGACAGTCTGCTGCGGCTCGCGCACGTGCTGGTCCAGCAGGCGCCGCGCTCGGTCGAGGTCTTCACGATCGGCACGCGGCTCACTCGCGTCACCCCGGCGCTGCGGCATCGCGATCCCGAGTTCGCGTTGCGGTTGGCGGGTGACGTCGTACCGGACTGGTCGGGTGGGACGCGGCTGGGTGAGGTGCTGAAGGTGTTCCTGGATCGCTGGGGCCAGCGCGGTACGGCGCGGCGGGCCGTCGTCGTGGTGTGCAGTGATGGGTGGGAGCGCGGTGACGCGTCGCTGCTCGGTGCGCAACTGCAGCGGCTGGCGGGGCTGGCGCATCGCGTGGTGTGGCTCAATCCGCATCGCGGCAAGCGCGGGTACGAGCCGGTGCAGGCCGGGATCGTCGCCGTACTGCCGCACCTGGACGACCTCGTCGCCGGGCACAGCCTGGCCAGCTTCGCCGAACTCCTGGAGGTGGTGGCCGATGCGTGACGTGCTCGACAAGCTGCTGGCGTGGTGGCAGGCCGGCGAATCGGTTGCCGTCGGCACCGTTGTCGCGACGTTCGACTCGGCGCCGCGGCCGCCGGGCGCGGTGATGCTGGTCGGGCCTGAGCTGGAGGTGGTCGGCAGCGTGTCGGGCGGCTGCGTCGAGGGCGCGGTCTACCAGCTCGGCGAGGAGATCCTCGCGTCGGGCGAGCCGGTGCTGCAACGGTACGGCGTGAGCGACGAGTCGGCGTTCGCGGTCGGCCTCACCTGCGGCGGCATCCTCGACATCTTCGTCGAGAAGATCGACCGCACGACGTTCCCCGAACTGGAGGACGTGGCAGCAGACATCGCCGAGGGCCGCCCGGTCGCGGTCGCCACCGTCGTCGCCCACCCAGACCCGGCACGCCTCGGCCGTCGCCTGATCATCCGCCCGGACGCGTCGGGCGGAGGGCTCGGTTCGGATCGGGCTGATGATGCGGTGCTGGACGATGCACGCGGATTGTTGGCAAATGGACGATCGGAGACGTTGGAGTACGGGCCGGACGGGCAGCGGCGGGGGGAGGGGATGCGGGTTTTCGTGTCGTCGTACGCGCCGGTGCCGCGGTTGCTGGTGTTCGGGGCGATCGACTTCGCGGCGGCGGTCGGACGGCTCGGCGCGTTCCTCGGGTACCGGGTGACGGTGTGCGACGCGCGCGCGGTGTTCGCGACCGCGTCCCGTTTTCCCTTCGCCGACGAGGTGATTGTCGACTGGCCGCACCGGTACCTGTCCGGTGAGGCGGCGGCCGGCCGGATCGACGACCGGACGGTGATCTGCGTACTGACGCACGACCCGAAGTTCGACGTACCGCTGCTGGAGGTCGCGTTGCGGCTGCCGCAGGTCGCCTACATCGGCGCGATGGGCTCGCGGCGCACGCACGACGACCGGCTGAAGCGGTTGCGGGAAGCGGGACTGACCGAGGCGGAAGTGGCGCGACTGTCGAGCCCGATCGGCCTCGACCTCGGCGCCCGGACGCCGGAGGAGACCGCGGTGAGTATCGCCGCCGAGATCATCGCCCAGCGCTGGGGTGGCGCCGGGCAACGACTCTCCGCGGCAGCAGGACCCATCCACCACTGAAATCTTGTGGTGCACATCACAACAGGAGCAGGATCAAACGTACGGCGATAGCTGACATCTGGAGGCGGGGCGATGACCCGGATCACGGTCAAGGTCGACGGAAGCAGCTTCACTGACGAAGTGGAGCCGCGCACGCTGCTCGTGCTGTATCTGCGCGAGCAACTGGGGAAGACGGGCACCGTGGTCGGTTGCGACACCGGCAACTGCGGCGCCTGTACGGTCCATCTGGACGGGCGGAGTGTGAAGTCCTGCTCGTTGCTCGCGGTCCAGGCAGACGGTCACGAGATCACCACCATCGAAGGTCTCGCGACGAACGGCGAGCTGCACCCGATGCAGCAGGCCTTCCACGAGAACCACGCCCTGCAGTGCGGATACTGCACACCAGGCATGATCATGCAATCCATCGATCTGATTGCCGACAATCCGAATCCGAGTGAAGACGACATCCGGCTCGGGCTGGAGGGCAACCTCTGCCGCTGCACCGGCTACCAGAACATCGTCAAGGCGGTCCAAGCCGCGGCGGCGGCACCTCAGCCCAGCGCGGCCGGAGGTGCACAATGACCGCCACCGAGGAACGTCCGGCGGCCGAGATCGGCGCCTCCCGCCGGCGCAAGGAGGACGCCCGGCTGATCACCGGCCGGACCCGCTGGACCGACAACATCGTGCTGCCCGGTCTGCAGCACATCGCGATGGTGCGCAGCCCGTTCGCGCACGCCCGGATCACGTCGATCGACACCGAGGCCGCGAAAGCGTCGACCGGGGTCGTCGCGGTGATCACCGGCGCCGATATCGCCGACGAGCAGGGCGCGCTGCCGAACGCGTGGGCCGTCATCCCCGACCAGAAGGCGCCCGTGCACCTGTCGATGGCGGTCGATCACGTCGCGTTCGCCGGTGAGATCGTCGCGATGGTCGTGGCCCGGACGGCGGCCGAGGCGAACGACGCCGCCGACCTCGTCGACGTCGACTACGAAGAACTCGAACCGGCCCTCGAACTGAAGGCCGCCGCCCGCGACGAGGTGATCGCGCATCCGGATCTCGGGACGAACGTGTCCGCGGTGTGGTCCTACGACTCGGCCGAGTCCGGCACCGGCGGCGACGTCGAGGCGGCGATCGCGGCCGCCCGCGACGGCGGCATCGTGATCGAGCAGGAGTTCCGCCAGCAGCGGCTGATCCCGGCGTTCATGGAGCCGCGGTCGATTGTCGTCGATCCGACAACCGAACAGATGACCGTCTGGTCGTCGACCCAGGTACCGCATTTCGTGAAGATCTTCATCGCGCTCGTGCTCGGCATCCCGGAGAGCAAGATCCGGGTGATCGCGCCGGACGTCGGCGGCGGGTTCGGCGGCAAGCTGCAGTTCACCCCGGAGGAAGTCCTCACGGTCATCGCGGCCCGGCGTACCGGAAAGCCCTGTAAGTACACCGAATCCAGGTCCGAGTCGTTGATGGCCGCGCACCACGGCCGGGACCAGTGGCAGCAGCTCACACTGGCCGCGAACGCCGACGGCACGGTCACCGGGCTGAAGGTCGAGCTGATCGCCGACATGGGCGCGTACCTCGGCCTGGTCACCTCGGCGATCCCGCTGCTCGGGGCGTTCATGTACAACGGGATCTACAAGTTCCCGGCGTACCACCTCGGCATCACCAACGTGTTCACGAACAAGACGTGGACCGACGCGTACCGCGGCGCCGGCCGGCCCGAGGCGACGTACGCGATCGAGCGCCTGATGGACGAGCTCGCCGCCAGGGTCGGCGTCGACGCGCTCGAGATCCGCGAGCGGAACTGGATCAAGCACGAGGAGTTCCCGTTCTCGACGGTGTCCGGGCTGCGCTACGACTCCGGCAACTACGAGGCGGCGACCGCGAAGGCGCGCGAGCTGTTCGGGTACGACGACCTGCGGGCCGAGCAACGCAAGCGCCGCGAGTCCGGCGACCCGGTGCAGCTCGGGATCGGCGTCTCGACGTTCACCGAGATGTGCGGCCTGGCCCCGTCCCGCTGGCTCGGCTCGATGGGGTACGTCGGCGGCGGCTGGGAGCACGCCGCGGTCCGGATGCTGCCGACCGGGAAGGTCGAGGTGGTCACCGGGACGAGTCCGCACGGGCAGGGACACGAGACTGCGTGGAGTCAGCTGGTCGCGGACCGGCTGGGCGTGGCGTTCGAGGATGTCGAAGTACTGCACGGTGACACCCAGGTCGCGGTCCGCGGGCTGGACACGTACGGATCGCGGTCGCTGGCCGTCGGCGGTATGGCGGTGCTGGCGGCCGCGGACAAGGTGATCGAGAAGGCGAAGCCGATCGCGGCGCAGCTGCTGGAGGCGAACGCGGACGACCTCGACTTCAGCGGCGGCCGGTACGGCGTGCGCGGGACCGATGCCGGGATGACGATGGCCGAGCTCGCGTTCGCGGTGTTCCAGGGGCACAAGCTCGACGGCTCGGCCGAAGGGTGCCTGGACGCCGACGCGACCCTCGACCCGGACGACTTCTCGTTCCCGCACGGCACGCACCTGTGCGCGGTCGAGGTCGACACCGAGACCGGTGCCTCGAAGATCCGGTCGTACGTCTGCGTCGACGATGTCGGCGTGGTGGTGAACCCGATGATCGTCGAGGGGCAGGTGCACGGCGGTCTCGCGCAGGGCATCGCGCAGGCGCTGTACGAGGAAGCGGTGCACGACGACTCCGGGACGCTGGTCACCGGGTCGTTCGACCAGTACACGTTGCCCGGAGCACCTGATTTGCCGAGCTTCGAGGCGGCGCGGACCGAGACGCCCGCGACGACGAACCAGCTGGGCGTGAAGGGCGTCGGCGAGGCCGGGACGATCGCGTCCACGCCGGCTGTCGTCAATGCGATTGTCGACGCTCTTCGGCCGCTCGGCGTCACGGACGTGCCGATGCCGTGTACGCCGTACCGCGTCTGGACCGCCATCCAGGAAGGGAGCCGGTCATGATCCCGGCGGCGTTCGAGTACTTCGCCCCCGCGACCGTCGACGAGGCGCTGGGGTTGCTGCGCGAGCACTCCGACGCGAAGGTGCTCGCGGGCGGGCAGAGCCTGATGCCGGCGCTGCGGTTGCGGCTGGCGGCGCCCGAGGTGATTGTCGACATTCAGAAGATCGACGATCTGCGGGGCGTCCGGGACGACGGCGACGCGCTGGTGATCGGCGCCATGACCCCGCACAGCACCGTGGAGTCGGATCCGCTGGTGGCCGAGCACGCGCGGCTGATCGCGCTGGCCACGGCGACGGTCGGCGATCCGCAGATCCGGCATCGCGGCACGTTCGGCGGATCGCTCGCGCATGCGGATCCGGCGGCGGACCTGCCCGCGGTCGCGGTCGCGCTGGAAGCGTCGTTCGTGATCGCGGGAGCCGACGGCCGGCGGACCGTGCCGGCCGCGGAGTTCTTCGAGGGCGTGTTCAGTACGGCGCTCGGCGAGGACGAGCTGCTCGTCGAGGTACGGGTGCCGAAGTACACCGGCTGGGGGGCGCACTACGAGAAGTTCAACCGGGTCGCGCAGGGCTGGTCGATCGTGTCGGTCGCGGCGGCGGTGCGGCTGGACGGCGACTCGATCGCGGAGGCGCGGGTCGGGCTCGGCAACATGGGCCCGACGCCGATCCGGGCGACCGCGGTCGAGGCGGCTCTCGTCGGGCAGCCCGCGACCGCGGACGCCGTACGGGAGGCCGCGGCGCGAGCGGCGGACGGGACGTCTCCGGTGACCGATATCAACGGTGACGCCGACTACCGCCGGCATCTCGCGACGGTGCTCACCCGGCGGGCGGTCCTGGCTGCGGCGGGTACCGCGTGAAGCTCGAGCACAAGTTCGTCGTACCGGCGCCGATCGAGCAGACCTGGGCCGCGTTCAACGACCTCGAACGGGTGGTGCCGTGTTTTCCCGGCGCCACCCTGACGGCGTACGAAGGTGACGACTTCACCGGCTCGTGCAAGGTGAAGCTCGGGCCGGTGTCGCTGCAGTACTCCGGCACCGGCACCTTCGTCGAGCGCGACGAGGCAGCTCACCACGCGGTCATCGAGGCGAAGGGCAAGGACCGCAGAGGCAACGGTACGGCGAGCGCCCGCGTCACCGCCCGCCTGGCGAGCACCACGGACGGCTCCACCGAGGTCACCGTCGACACCGACCTGACCATCACCGGCCGCCCCGCCCAGTTCGGCCGCGGCCTGATCCAGGACGTCTCCAACAAACTCCTGGACCAGTTCACCACCTGCCTGAAAACCAAGCTGGACACCGAACCACCAGCGCCGCCTGAAGAACCCGAGCCGGCAGGCGCGGACTCGTCGCCACCGCGGACCGAACGCACCGAAGCGACCGAGGCGGATGAGGTCGTCCTCGATCTCGGCGGCGCGGTCCTCCCCGCCCTGGCCCGCCGCGCAGCGCCGTACCTGATCGGCGCCGTCCTCGCCCTGCTCCTTCGCAGGCTGCTCACCCGCGGATGAGGAGGGTTGGGGAGGGTTCCACCCCCGAATCGGGAAGAAAACCTCCCCAACCCGTGCGCATCGATCCCCGCGCACCCGCTCGGACCGGTTGGCGGCCAGCGGCGACGCGTCGCCAACTCGTGCCTCCCGGGGCACGTCACTCGTGCGACAGCTCTTCTCGGCAGGCCCGGTCCGCGAGCCTCGTTGTTTCCGGCAGCCGATAGTGCGGCGTCAGCCGCAGCACCTGCGCGACCGCGGTCGGCAAAGTCACTCGGTGGCCGACGGACACGTAGATCGGCTTGATCCCGTCCTGCGTACGCACCGCCGCGCCCACCACCTCGCCGTCGTCGACGAGCTCAGCCGTCGCCCCGCGCTCCCGCGCGAGCTCCCCGTGCGACCCGACGAACGTCGTTTTCGCGGCGCCGATCGCCGGGATGCCTGTCAGCACGCCGAGATGGCACGCCAACCCGAACCGTCGCGGATGTGCGAGCCCCTGCCCGTCACACACGAGCAAGTCCGGCGTCGTCCCGAGCTGCTCCAGCCCCGCGAGCAACGCCGGCACCTCCCGGAACGCGAACAATCCCGGCACATACGGGAACGTCGTCTCGCCGCGCACGACCGCGCGATCAACCTCGGCGAGCGACTCCCCATCAAGTACGACAACAGCAGCCGCGAGCCGATCCCCCTCGTACGCGACGTCCAGCCCGGCGACGTACCGAGGTGTCGTGCCGAGGTCGGTTGCGTCGACCAGCCCCCGCAACTCCTCCTGCACAGCAACCGCATCAGCAGCCGTCACCGGCCACTCCCGCTGTACGGCGGATGTCGGCCGCTGCATCAGCCGAAGGTCGGTGCGCCGGTGGGTGGCCACTCGACGAGTTCGATGCGGTAGCCGTCGGGGTCCATGAGCCAGGACGTTTTCGGTCCGTCGTCGCCGTGTACTACCGGCTCACCGGGTTGAAGGCCGGCCTTCGCCAGCCGGGCCGTGGTGTCGGTCAGCGACTCGACCTCGATCGCGAGGTGCTCGAACCCGCCGGCCGTGACCGGCCCGTCGGCGGGACGATGCACCAGCTCGAGCGACACCGACGCCTCACCCGGCAGGCGCAACCACACCAGGCTGGACCCGTCCTCGAACGGGATCGTGTTGAGCTCGACGTACCCGACCGCGGCGTAGAACGCGAGCGATCGCTCCAGGTCACTCACCCGCAGCGCGAACAGGATGGTTTTCACCCGCACGATCCAACTGGTGGCACTCGGCGCCGTCAACCGGATCCGGGTGGGAGAGGATGTGGCCATGCGGATTCTGATTGCGCCGGACAAGTTCGCGGGGACGCTGACAGCCGTGGAGGCCGCGGCGGCCATCGAGGAAGGGTGGCGGCGGCGGGACCCTGGTGCCGAGGTGCTGGTCGCGCCGATGGCCGACGGCGGTCCGGGCTTCATCGACGTACTGTCCGCGGTCGTCGACGGGAAGTTGCTGTCGGTCACCGTCCGCGGACCGCTCGGTGAGGAGACTCCCGCGACGGTCCTGTTGGCGGGCGAGACGGCGTACGTCGAGACCGCGCAGGCGTGCGGTTTGCACCTGGTGGAGCCGAAGCAGCGGCGCCCCGAGGAAGCGAGCACGTACGGCGTCGGGCAGCTGATCACCGCGGCCGTCGACGCCGGCGCGAAGCGGATCATCCTCGGGCTCGGAGGATCCGGTACGAACGACGCCGGCGCGGGTCTGCTCGCTGCTCTGGGCGCAACGGCCGATGCTGGGCGGTTGGATGCTGGGGCTGCGGGACTGGCAGGGCTGGAGGCCGTGGACCTGGGGCCGGCTCGCGAGCGGGTGGCCGGTGTTGAGTTCGTTGCGGCCAGTGATGTGGAGAACCCGATGCTCGGGCTGCGCGGTGCGACGAACGTGTTCGGGTCGCAGAAGGGGATCACGGACGAGCGCAAGCCCGAGGTCGACGGCTGGCTGACGCACTTCGCGGAGCTGGCCGACCGGAAGACCGCGGACAAGAAGGGTGCGGGGGCCGCGGGCGGGCTCGGGTACGCGCTGCTGCTGCTCGGCGCCGAGCGGGTCTCCGGCATCGATCTGGTCGCGGAACTGACCGGGCTCAAGCACAAGGCGTCGCAGGTCGACCTGGTCATCAGCGGCGAAGGCGCGTTCGACTTCCAGTCCCGCGACGGCAAGGTGATCGCCGGCGTCGCGAAGGTCGCGAACGACGCGATGCGCCCGTGCGTCGTCCTCGCGGGCAAGGTCCTGATCGGCTCCCGCGAGATGCGGTCGATGGGTGTCGAGTCGGCGTACGCGCTGGTCGACGCGGTCGGCGAGGAGCAGGCGTTCGCGGACCCGCACGGCTCGCTCGCGGCGGTCGCGGAGCGTGTCGCCCGCACCTGGGCCCGCTGAATCGGGCCGCGGCGGCGCCGGCCGGGGATGATCGATCCGTGGCCGGGGTAGTTGATCTGCGAAATTGGTGTGCGACCATGGGAATGAGCGCGGGCCGGGCGGTGTTGGCCTGTGTTGACAAGAGACTTCCGTGCCGACGGAGCTGTACTGGGCTGTACGCCGGCACTTGAGCAGATGACTGGAGTCAGGGATGACTGAAGCGCAGACCGAGCAGGCCGTCGCCACTGGTGTTCTCCTCACCGACGGGGCCGCCGCCAAGGTGAAGGCGCTGCTCGACCAGGAAGGCCGCGACGACCTCGCGCTGCGGGTCGCCGTTCAGCCGGGCGGGTGCTCCGGCCTGCGGTACCAGCTGTTCTTCGACGAGCGTCAGCTCGACGGCGACGTGGTGGCCGACTTCGGTGGTGTGAGTGTCGTCACGGACCGGATGAGCGCTCCGTACCTCAAGGGTGCGTCGATCGACTTCGTCGACAGCATCGAGAAGCAGGGCTTCACCATCGACAACCCGAACGCCACCGGCTCCTGCGCCTGCGGCGACTCGTTCAACTGATCTGACCCCTTCGAAGCCCCTGGCAGCCTGATGGCGGCCGGGGGCTTCGTCGTGCGTGCAGTCCGAGCTGGGTGAACAAGTTGAAGACCAGCATGAAGCCGTTCCCAGCTCCGAGTGTCTACTCGGCATTCTCGAGGCGGGCGGGCTGTCCGACCAGACTGCCGCGTGGGCCGTCGACCTGATCCCGCTGTACGTGACCGCAGTGGCGTTCGAGGAGAATGTGCAGCGTGCGGACCAGTGGAGCCCGGAGGACCTCGAGCGGTTCCTCGACGGGTTGCGGTCCTACTTCGCCTCGTTGCCGGCCGACCGGTTCCCGCTCACGATGGCGCTCGCGGGCCCCTTGACGTCCGGCGCCGCCGGTGACGACCGGTTCGAGTTCGGGATCTCGGTGATCACCGCCGGTCTCGCCTCGCTCGCCGAACGTCATTGAATGTCATTGAACGATTTGACGTGATCCACCGGTAGTCATCGCTTGTGGTTCACGATTGCACATCGCTAACCTTCGGATTGTCAACAAAACTACGACCTGACCCCGGTGAGGCGTGTGGATTGTCTGCGGGTGGGCACACAGGTGAGGCCGTATGACGACAGGAGGAAACCGTGGACTCCGAGACCCAGCCGCCTGAGAGCGCCCAGCCCCCGCCGGGTGAACGCGCTCAGGACCGGCCGCCTGTGACCACGACCGAACAGGAGCAACCGCCCGGCGTACTCAAGAAAGCGATCGCCGCCTCGGCGATCGGGAACGCGACCGAGTGGTTCGACTACGGCATCTACGCCTACGGCGTGACGTACATCTCGGCCGCGATCTTCCCGGGCGACACCGAGAGCCAGACCCTGCTGGCGCTGATGACGTTCGCCGTCTCGTTCCTGGTCCGCCCGCTCGGCGGCCTGGTCTGGGGCCCGCTCGGCGACCGCCTCGGCCGCAAGCACGTGCTGGCGATCACGATCCTGATGATGTCCGGCGCGACGCTGCTCGCCGGTCTGGTGCCCTCGTACGACACGATCGGGCTGTGGGCGCCGATCCTGCTGGTCCTGCTGCGGATGGTCCAGGGTTTCTCGACCGGCGGCGAGTACGGCGGTGCCGCGACCTTCATGGCCGAGTACGCGCCGAGCCGCAGGCGCGGGTTCCTCGGCAGCTTCCTGGAGTTCGGCACGCTGGCCGGCTTCTCACTCGGCGCGCTGTTGATGCTGGGCTTCTCGCTGGTTCTCGGCGACGACGCGATGCACGCGTGGGGCTGGCGCCTGCCGTTCCTCGTCGCCGCACCGCTCGGCCTGGTCGGTGTCTATCTCCGGTCCCGGCTCGAGGACACGCCGGTGTTCCGTGAGCTCGAGGCGAAGGGCCAGAAGGAGCAGGAGACCACGACGCAGTTCAAGGACCTGCTGGCGGGTTACTGGCAGCCGATCCTGCGGCTCGGCGGCATGGTCATCGCATTGAACGTCGTGAACTACACGCTGCTCACGTACATGCCGACGTACCTGGAGAAGGAGATCGGGCTGAGCGCCGATCAATCGCTGATCGTGCCGATCGTCGGAATGTTGACCATGATGGTCTTCGTGCCGTTCGCCGGACGCGCGTCGGACCGGCTCGGGCGCAAGCCGCTGTGGTGGGCGTCGCTGGCCGGGTTGTTCGTGTTCGGCGTCCCGATGTTCCTGCTGATGGGGACGAACCTGGCCGGCGCGATCATCGGCTTCGCGGTCCTCGGGCTGCTGTACGTACCGCAGCTGGCGACGATCTCCGCGACGTTCCCGGCGATGTTCCCGACGCACGTCCGGTACGCCGGATTCGCGATCGCGTACAACGTGTCGACGTCGCTGTTCGGCGGTACGGCGCCCGCGGTCAACGACTGGCTGACGGCGAAGCTGGGTGACTCGCTGGTGCCCGCGTACTACATGATGGCGGCCTGTCTCGTGGGCGCGCTCGCACTCGCCAAGGTCCCCGAGACATCGCGGTGCCCGCTGAACGGCACCGAGATCCCGGGCACCGACGACGCCCCGCCGCCGGTCGCCCTCGAACCGGCCCCCGCCAAGGCCTGACCCCGCGGATCCGCGCTTTCCGGAAACAATTCGCCAACCTGCGCGAAAAACCTTCCGGACAGCGCGGATCCGACCCCGCCATACTCGACCCCGCCATACCCGACAGCGGCCGACCCGGCCGGTGGCTCAGCCGACTATTGCGGTGACTGCGTCGGACCAGAGGCCGGCGGCCTCGTCGATCTCGTCGGGGGAGACGACCAGGGCCGGGATGAAGCGCACGACCTGACCCCAGGCGCCGCAGGTGAGCAGCAGCAAGCCCCGCCGCGCCGCCTCCTGCTGGACCGCGGCGGCCGTCACCGGATCCGGCTTCCCGTCCGCGTCGCGGAACTCGTTCCCGATCATCAGCCCGAGCCCGCGGACGTCGGTGATCTGCTCGTGCTTGTCCGCGACCAACTGCAGCGCCTGTTTGAGCTGAGCGCCGCGGTCCGCGGAGTTCTGCACGAGACCCTCGTCCTTGATCACGTCCAGCGTCGCCAACGCCGCCGCACACGCCACCGCGTTAGCGCCGTACGTACCGCCCTGCGAGCCAGGCCACGCCTTCTCCATCAGCTCGGACGACGCCGCGATCCCCGACAGCGGGAACCCGGACGCGAGCCCCTTCGCGGTGACCAGAACATCCGGATGCGAACCGAAGTGGTCGCCGCCCCAGAACTTCCCGGTCCGCCCGAACCCGGTCTGTACCTCGTCCACCACGAGCAGGATCCCGTGCGCGTCGGCGCGCTCACGGAGCCCCGCGAAGAACCGCTCGTTCGCCGGCACGTATCCGCCCTCGCCGAGCACCGGCTCCACGAAGAACGCCGCGGTGTCGGCCGGCGCGCTCAACGTCTGCAGGACGTAGTCCAGCTGGCTCAGCGCGAAGTCGGTCGCCTGCTCCACCGGCCAGCCGAAGTGCCCGGGGTCCGGGAACGGCGACACGTGGACGCCGGCCATCAACGGGCTGAAGCCGGAGCGGAACTTGGTCCCGGACGTCGTCATCGAACCCGCGGCGACGGTCCGGCCGTGGAAGCCGCCGTGGAACACGATCACGTTCGGCCGGCCGGTGGCCTGGCGGGTGAGCCGCAGGGCCGCCTCGATCGCCTCGCTGCCGGAGTTCGCGAAGAACATCCGGTCGAGGTGCCGGGGGAGGACCGCGCCGAGCCGGTCCACCAGCTCGAGCAGCGGCCGGTGCATGACGGTCGTGTACTGCGCGTGGATGATCCGGCCGACCTGCTCCTGGGCGGCCGCGACCACCCGTGGATGACAGTGCCCGGTCGACGTGACCCCGATGCCGGCGGTGAAGTCCAGGTACCTGCGGTCGTCCTCGTCGAACAGCTGGACGCCCACACCGCGGGCGGCGACCACGCCGGTCGCCTGTTTGAGGATCTGCGAGAGCTCGGCCACGGACTTCCCCTCCACGGGTCAAATGGTAGATTGTCGACAATCAGCGTATCTCAGCTTCCGAGGCCGGTGAAGGGGTGCAGATGGACCAGTCGAGGGTGGACGAGGCGAGGGTTGTCGAAGCCGTCGAGAAGCGGCTGTTCATCGACGGGAAGTGGACCGACGCGACCCGCGGCGCGACGTTCGACGTCGTCGATCCGTCGACCGGTGAGGCGCTCTGCGCGGTCGCCGACGCGTCACCGGCGGACGGTCGCGCCGCGCTCGAGGCGGCCGTCGCCGCGCAGCCCGACTTCGCCCGTACCTCGCCGCGCGAACGGTCCGACATGCTGATGACGGCGTACGAGCTGTTGATGCAGCGTGCCGACGAGCTCGCGTTGCTGATGACGCTGGAGATGGGCAAGCCGCTGGCGGAGGCGCGGGGCGAGATCGCGTACGCGGCCGAGTTCTTCCGGCACTTCGCGGGCGAGGCGGTCCGGATCGACGGCGGGTACCAGACCGCTCCGGCCGGGAATGCGCGCTTCCTGATCACCAAGCAGCCGGTCGGCCCGTGCCTGCTGATCACCCCGTGGAACTTCCCGATGGCGATGGGGACCCGCAAGCTCGGCCCGGCGATCGCGGCCGGCTGCACGAGCGTCGTCAAGCCCGCCCATCAGACGCCGCTGTCGATGCTGGCGTTGATGGGGATCCTGGCCGAGGCCGGCGTACCGGCGGGTGCCGTCAACTGCGTCACCGCGATGGACGCCGGCGGTGTGATGGAGCCGCTGATCCGGTCCGGGCTGGCGCGGAAACTGTCGTTCACGGGGTCCACGCGGGTCGGCCGGATCCTGCTCGAGCAGTGCGCGGAGAAGGTGCTGCGGACGTCCCTCGAGCTCGGCGGCAACGCGCCGTTCGTGGTCTTCGAGGACGCGGACCTGGACGAGGCGGTGACCGGCGCGATCGCGGCGAAGATGCGGAACATGGGCGAGGCCTGTACGGCGGCCAACCGGATCTTCGTGCACGAGTCGGTGATCGACGAGTTCGGGCGCCGGCTCGCGGAGCGGATGGCCGGGCTGACGGTCGGACGCGGTACCGAGCCGGGCGTGAACGTCGGCCCGCTGATCGACGAGGCGGGCCGGGAGAAGGTGCGGTCGCTGGTGGCGGACGCGGTCGGACGGGGTGCGACCGTGCTCACCGGGGGAGAGGTCCCGCCCGGCAGTGGGTACTTCTACCCGCCGACGGTACTGACCGGCGTACCGCGGGAGGCGGCGATGGCGGACCAGGAGATCTTCGGGCCGGTCGCGCCGCTGACGCCGTTCAGCACCGAGGACGAGGTTGTACGGGCGGCGAACGACACGGAGTACGGGCTGGTGGCCTACGTGTTCACGAACGACCTGCGGCGCGCGCTCCGGGTCGCGGAGTCGATCGAGACCGGGATGGTCGGGCTGAACCAGGGCGTGGTGTCGAATCCCGCCGCGCCGTTCGGCGGCGTCAAGCAGTCCGGGCTCGGCCGTGAGGGCGGCGCGGTCGGGATCGACGAGTTCCTCGAGACGAAGTACATCGGCATCGCGGTCAGCTGACGAGGTCCAGCGGCCGACGAGGTCCAGGGTGGGGTCAGCGGTTGGAGAGGCGCTCGATGGCGTCGTCCATGTGGGCGCTCAGCAGTTCGTCGGTGCGCGCGATGTCGCCGGTCCGGATCGCGTCGGCGAGCCGCTGGTGCTCGATGGCGCGGGCGTCGGTGGCGAGGTACGTCTCCTCCAGCGCGTGGATGCACATCCGGGTCTCGATGATCGACGTCCGGTGCATCCGCGACAGCCGGGGGCTGTCGGCCAGCCGCACGAGCAGCTCGTGGAACGCGATGTCGAGCTCGCCGATCGCGGCTGGATCGCCGTCGGCGGCCAGCATCCGGTCGACGATCGCGAGCAGCGCCGCGCCGACCGTCTCGAAGTCGCCGTCGCGGAGGATCTTGTACGCCGCGGCGCGCTCGATCGCCTCGCGGGCGAGGTACATGTCGCGGATGTCCGCGGGCGTCATGTCGATGACGAACAGCCCGCGGTTGCGGATCGAGACCAGCAGCCCTTCCTGAGTCAGGCGCTGCATGCCCTCCCGCAACGGGCCCCGGCTCACCCCGAGCTTGCGGGCCAGGTCGGCCTCGACGATCTGTGCGCCGGGCCGGAACTCCCCGTGGCCGATGGCCTTGCGCAGTTTGTCGGCGATGATGCTCGGCGTCGACTCCTGAGCCAGCGGCTCGATGTAACTTGTCACTCCGAATTCCCCCTTGTGGCGAACAGCGTGCCCAGATCTGGCAAGGAGGGTACAACCCCGGCCAACTCGAGCCCCTTCCAGACGGTCACCTGGTTCGCCGTCAGCACCGGTTTGCCGACCGCGGCCTCCAGTTCGTCGACGATCCCCAGCGTGTGCATCGCGGTGTCCGGCACCAGGACCGCCTCGGCGTCGGGGTGGTCGGCGGCCTTCACCATCGCGACCACCTGCGCCGGCTCGAGGGTCCCGACCTCGGCGGCGGTGATGATCCCGTTGCTGCCCATCGACACCACGTCGACGCCGCCCGCGGTCAGGAACCGGACGAAGTGCTGCGCGACGTCTTCCGGGTACGACGCGGCGACCGCGACCCGCGTGACGCCGAGCGCCCGGCAGGCGTCGACGAACGCGATCGAGGTCGAGGACGCGGGTACGCCGAGCGCCTGCGCCACCCCGGCCGCCTGGATGTTCGCACCCTCCCGCCCGAACACGAAGCTGCCCGAGGTGCACGCCCACATCACGGAGTCCGGCTGCGCCGGCTTCAGCTCCGCGGCCCCTTCGGCGAGCCGTTCCGCGCGGCCGAGGTCGAGCAGCGCGTCCACTCGGTGCGCGTCCTCGCCGACCGAGGTGATGACGACCGGAAGCTTCACCGATCCGTCGAGCCGGGCCTCGAGTGCCGGGTAGTCGTCTTCCGCGCTGTGTCCGGGGTAAAGGAGTCCTACCGTGACCATCGGGCCTCCTGGCTGGTCCATCGTCCGAAAGGTAGATTGTCGACAATGTTAACCCCACAGCGCTCTGCGGCCGGAGCGATCGCGTACGACACCGTGCGGCTGGCCGGCACGTTGCGCCGGGAACTCAGGGGTGCGGTCGGCGACGATCGGGGGACGCGAGCGCTGTACGCCGCGGACGGGTCGAACTACCGTGCGGTGGCGGACCTGGTCGTCGTACCAGCTGATGCCGAGGACCTGGCAGCGGCTGTCGCGCTGACTGCCGCGGCTGGTGCGCCGGTGGTGATGCGCGGCGGCGGTACGTCGATGGCGGGCAACGCGATCGGCGGCGTCGTCATCGACACCTCGCGGCACGTGAATCGCATCCTCGACCTCGACACCGCGGCGAAGACGGCAGTCGTCGAGCCGGGCGTCGTACTGACCGATCTGCTGGCCGCTGCGAAACCGCACGGGCTGGCGTTCGGCGCCGACCCGTCGTCGGCCAGCCGCGCGACCCTCGGCGGCATGATCGCGAACAACGCGTGCGGCGCCCACTCGGTCGCGTGGGGCACGACCGCCGACAACCTCCGCTCCTTGGACGTGATCCTCGCCGACGCGACCCGCCTGACCCTCGACTCCGGGACCGCTACTGAACCTGAGGTGTTGGCTGCTCGGCCGGGGCGGGAGGGGGAATTGCATCGAGCGCTCCAGGCGTTCGCCGGACGGAACGAGTTGCTGATCCGCCGGCGGTTCGGGCAGTTCACGCGGCAGATCTCGGGCTATGCGCTGCATCGGCTCCTGCCGGAACACGGGTACAACGTGGCCGGATTGCTGGCCGGGAGCGAAGGCGGTCTCGCCGCGACGCTGCGGGCGACGGTCCGGCTCGTCGAGTTGCCCAAGGCAAAGGTTCTGTGCGTGCTCGGGTTCGCTGACTCGATCACGTCGGCCGATTGTGTACCGGTCGTGCTGCGGCACGCGCCGCTCACGATGGAGTCCATCAACAACGAACTCGTGGACCGGTTGCCGACGGAGGTACGGGACGCCGCGGTCCACGCCGGGCTCCCGAGCGGCAACGCCTGGCTGCTCGTCGAGATCGCCGGTGCCGACGAGGCGACCGCCGCGTCGGCTGCTCGCGCGATGCTCGAGGAACTCCGTGATTCCGGCGCGACCGCGTCGCTGGTGACCGATCCGAGGGCGCAGGCGGTCCTCTGGCGGTGCCGTACGGATGCCGCGGGACTGGCGACGCGGCGCGCGGACGGGGCTGAGGCGTGGGGCGGTTGGGAGGATGCCGCCGTACCGCCGGAACGGCTGGGTGCGTATCTGCGCGGTCTCGACGAACAGCTCGGGCGGCACGGTCTGTCGGGTGCGTCGTACGGGCATTTCGGCGAGGGCTGCATGCACATGCGGATCGACTTCGACCTGTTGAGTGCGGCCGGGATCGCGACGTACCGGGAGTTCGTCGAGCAGGCCGCGGATCTGGTGGTCGAACTCGGCGGTTCGGTGTCCGGAGAGCACGGTGACGGGCGGGCGCGCGGGGAGTTGCTGAGCAGGATGTACGGCGCCGACGGGGTGGCGCTGCTCGGCGAGTTGAAGCAGATCTGGGATCCGGCGGGTGTGCTGAACCCGCACATGATTGTCGACCCGCCGCCGCTCGATCTCGCGATCCGGCACGACGGACCGGCGAAGGATCGCAGATTGTTGACAGTCTTCGACTATCCGGACGATGGGCACGACTTCGCGCAGGCCCAGCGGAGGTGCGTCGGGATCGGGAAGTGCCGGCAGACGTCCGGCAGTGTGATGTGCCCCAGCTACCAGGTGACGCGGGACGAGGTGCACTCGACGCGTGGGCGGGCGCATCTGTTGTGGGAGATGTTGCAGGGCGACCTGATCACGGACGGGTGGCGGTCGACCGAGGTACGCGACGGGCTGGACCTTTGCCTGTCGTGCAAGGGGTGCGTGTCGGACTGCCCGGTGAACGTCGACGTGGCGACGTACAAGGCCGAGTTCACCCATCACCACTACGCGCGACGCCCGTGGGCGCGCCCGTTGTCGCACTGGTCGATGGGCTGGCTCCCTCTGTGGTCGCGCCTCGCCTCCCGAGCGCCAAGCCTCGCGAACCGATTCGCGGGGCTGCAACTGACCAAGCGCCTCGGCGGAATCGCTGCGCAACGGGAGGTCCCGCCGTTCGCGCCGGAGAGCTTCACCCACTGGTTCACCCACCGCGACAACCCAGGGGCTGGAAGTGGGCGGCGCGTTGTGTTGTGGCCGGATACGTTCACCAACTACCTCGCGCCGGAGATCGGCCGGGCCGCGGTCGCCGTACTGGAAGCCGCCGGGTACGAGGTGGTGCTGCCCGCAAAGCCGGTCTGCTGCGGGCTCACCTGGATCTCGACCGGCCAGCTGACCACCGCCCGCCGCGTCCTCAACCGATCCCTCCGCGTACTCGCTCCGCACCTCGAAGCCGGTACGCCGATCGTCGGCCTGGAACCCAGCTGTACGGCGGCCCTCCGCCACGACGCTCCCGCGCTGATTGCCGACAATCCGCTCGCCGCGTCGGCGGCCGCGCACACCCGCACGTTCTCCGAGCTGCTCGTCGAATCCGGCTGGCAACCGCCGCACGTCGGCGGAACGGCGTACGTCCAACCGCACTGCCACCAGCACGCCGTCCTGGGATTCGACGCCGACCGTGAGCTGATGGCCGCGGCCGGCGTCGAGGCCGGTCTCGCGGACCCGGGCTGCTGCGGCCTCGCCGGCAACTTCGGTTTCGAACGCGACCACTACGAGATCTCCCAAGCCGTAGGCGAGCGCACGCTGCTCCCCGCCGTACGGTCGTTGCCCGAGACAACCACCGTCCTGGCCGACGGCTTCAGCTGCCGAACCCAGATCGCCCAGGCCACACCCCGCCACCCCAACCACCTGGCCGAGCTCCTGGCTCGCGCCCTCCCCTCCTCGCGCCATCCCGAGTAACCCGGTCGCTGCAGGTTCCCGGCGGACTGCGGCTGCCGGTGAGCGTGGTCTGCCGGTGAGCGTGGTCTGCCGGTTGCCGGGGGAAGCGACACCTTCCGGGGCCTGCGGACAGGGAATATCAGGTGCAAGCCCACCAGAACCTGTGTCACGGCCCCACAGCCCGCCCAACCATCGGTCCAGACAACCGGTGGCGGGGCCGCCTGGCTAGGGGACTAGTTTGTCGGTGGCTCGGCGGAGGCGGGTGATGCCTTCGTGGATGCGGGCGGGGGGTGTTGAGGCGAAGCAGAGGCGGAAGGCGTTCTGGAAGCGGGCGGTGGGGGAGAAGGCCGGGCCGGGGATGAACGCGACGCCTTCGGCCAGTGCGAGTTCGAACAGTTCCTCGGCGTTGACGCCGTTCTCCAGCGTGACCCAGAGGAAGAAGCCGCCTTCCGGGTCGGTCCAGTGCGCGATCTCGCCGAAGTGCTCGGTCAGTGCGCCCCGCATCGCTTCCTTGCGCAGCTTGTACTCCGCTCGCTGCCGCACGAGATGTTCCTCGAGATGCCCGCCGGCCAGGAATCCGGTGAGCAGCCGTTGCGCGGGCAGATTCGTGCAGGTGTCCATCGCCTGTTTCGCGTTGATCAGCAGCTGCTGCAGTTCGGGATCCGCGTCGACCCAGCCGACCCGCAGACCGGGCGCGACGATCTTCGAGAACGTCCGTACGGCGAACACCAGCGGATCGCCCGCGCCGAGCTCACGCAGCGTCGGGAGCGGTTCGCCCGCGAACCGGAGCAAGCCGTACGGGTCGTCGTCGATCACCATCGAGCCCCACGATCGGGCCAGCTCCAGCAGGCGATGCCGCCGTTCGAGGGAGAGCGTCGCACCGGACGGGTTCTGGAACGTCGGGATCGTGTAGATCGCCTTCGGCCGCCGCCCGTCCAGCAGCCGCGGTAGATCGTCGACAATCATGCCGTCGTCGTCGACCGGTACTTCGAGCAGCTCCGCGCCGTACGAGAGCGCGGTCGCACTGCCGTTCGTGTACGTCGGCGACTCGACGACGACCAGGTCGCCCGGGTCGACGAAGATCTTGCAGAACAGGTCGAGACCCTGCATACCCCCGGCCGTGATCGTGAGCCGCTCGGCCGTCGTCTCGTCGCTGGTCCCGCGCAGCATCTCCAGCAGCGCCGCGTGCAGCGGCGGGTCGCCCTCGGTCGCGGCGTAGTCGTAGCTGGAGGGCCGGCTCAGCTCGTCGGCCGCGATCGCCGACAGGATCTGCGCCGGGACCGCCTCGGCCGCGGGTGATCCCATCGCGAAACGGACGATGTCGTGTGTCTGCTTGTGCAGCAGCGACGTACTCGAGTCGATCACCGAACCCACCAGTCCGGCGGCGCGTGCGGCGTACGGGAGTGCGGGCAAGGGACTACCTCCTGATCGTCAGTTCGTGGGACAGACCGGTCAGCCGTTCCACACCGTCGGCGCTGACCACCACGGGCTCGGACAGTTCGTAGCCCCAGCCGTCCATCCACATCCCGAGGATGACGTGGAACGCCATGCCCGCGGTCAGCACAGTGGTCTCCTCGGGCCGCAGGCTGACGGTGCGTTCACCCCAGTCCGGCGGGTACCCGATACCGATCGAGTACCCGATCCGGGATTCCTTCACCAGGCCCTGCGCGGCGATCACGTCGTTGAACGCGGCGTGCACGGCGCCGCCGGTGACCCCTGGCCGGATTGTTGACAATGCGGCCTGCATGCCGTCGGCAACGATCTTCGCGGTCTCGCGGAGCCGCCGCGGCGGGTCGCCGAGCATCACGGTGCGGGCCAGCGGGGCGTGGTACCGGCCGAACACCCCGGCCAGTTCGATCGTGGTTGCCTCATTGTCGACAAGCGGACGATCGCTCCAGGTCAGGTGCGGCGTCCCGGCGGCGGCACCGGTCGGCAGCATCGGGACGATCGCCGGGTACTCACCGCCGTGCTCCGGCGTGCCGATCGTCTGCGCGGCGAGGATCTCCGCGGCCACGTCGCACTGCCGCCGGCCCGGCCGGAGCCGGTCGAGCGCGGTCCGCATCGCCTGCTCGGCGATCGTGCCGGCAATCCGCAGCTTGCCGATCTCGGACGGCGACTTGACCAGCCGGACCCAGTTGACCAGCTCGGCCGAGTCGACCAGCCGGCGCCCGGGCAGACCGTTGCTGAGGGCAAGGTAACTGCGTGCGGTGAAGTAGTGCGCGTCGCTCTCGATCGCGACGTCGGCGCCGGCCGGGATCAGCTCGTGGCAGATGTTCGCGATCCAGTCGTACGGATGGACGTCCGGCCGGTGCACCAGTTGCTCGGGATAACCGTGGATCTGGTCCGCGCGCAGGTCGCAGGTGTATGACGCTCCGGCCGCGTCCATCGCCCGCGCGAACAGCCGCACATCGCCCTCGGCCGGAACCAGTAGGCACTGCGGCGTGTAGAACGACCACGCGTCGTACCCGGTCAGATAGAACAGGTTCGCCGGATCGCTGACCACGAGCGCACCCAGGCCACGCTCGGCCAGCACGGCCCGGACCTTCGCCAGGCGAGCGCCGTACTCGGTCATCGCAGGCTCGGTCACGAGACGCTCAGCAATCGCTGGCCCGGGCCGATCCCGGTATGCCCGGCGAGTTCGAGCACGGACCACATCGTGACCTGGTTCGCGGTCAGCACCGGCTTGCCGAGTGTGGCCTCCAGCCCGGCGATCACGTCGTACGTCGGCAGGTTCGTGCAGCTGATGAAGATCGCCTCGACCAGGTCGCTGTCGACGCTGCGGACCAGCTCGACGGTCGTCTCGTACGGGACCGCCCAGATCTGCGCGATCAGGCCGAGCCCGGCGGTCGCGACCACCTCGATCCCGGCCTGTGCGAGGAACGCGGTCAGCCCTGCGGTCAGGTCGTTCGTGTACGGCGTGACCGTCGCGATCCGGCTGACTCCGAGCCGGCGCAGCGCGAGCAGCAACGCGCCGCTCGTGGTCACCGCGGCCGGCGCTCCGGCGCCGACCATCGCGTCCACCAGTGCCAGTTCACCCGTCAACCCGCCGACGAAACTACCGAACGTGCACGCGTAGGCGACCGCGAGCGGCGCCACCGCGAGCACGTTGTACGTCGTCTGCGCGATCAGCTGCGGATCCGAGATGTGCACCGCCATCTCGACGGTGGCGGCCATCGGTGCGTACGGCGTCCGCGTGACGTGCAGCGTGACGTCGTCGGGCACCCAGCGCCACAGTTCGCGGTCGAGCGCGAAGTCGTACGGCGCGACGACACCGACGCCGGTCTGCAGCAGTGGAGGCACCGCCGCCGGCATCGGATGGGTAGGGGGACGCGTGCTCATGCGAGTCAGTGTGCGGCCACCGGGAGATTGTTGACAATCCTACTAGCGAGTTCCTAGCCTCGATGGCGTGCCAGCCTCCCCGCCTGCCAGTGCCGAGCGACCTGTGATCGCGGTGCTCTGTGAGCGCGCGACCGACCGGCCGCCGGGCCTCGACAGGCTGCCGGCCGACTTCCGGTACTGCGCGGCGGACGGGCTCCACGAGGCGGTCCGGGGTGCGCGGGCGCTGATGCTGTGGGACTTCTTCTCGACCGCGGTCCGCGACGTCTGGGCGGACGCCGACGCGCTCGAGTGGATCCATGTGACCGCTGCCGGTGTCGACACGCTGCTCTTCGACGAACTGCGCGACTCCCCGGTCGTGGTCACGAACGCGCACGGTGTGTTCGACCGGCCGATCGCCGAGTACGTGCTCGGCGCGGTGATCGCGAACGCCAAGGACAGCCTGCGCAGCTTCGACCTGCAACGCGGGCGTCGCTGGCAGCACCGCGAGACCCGGAGCGTGCTGGGCGCGAAGGCGCTGGTCGTCGGGACCGGTGCGATCGGAAGGGAGACTGCCCGGCTGCTCCGCGCCGCCGGGTTGGAGGTGCGGGGCGCCGGCCGGGTCGCGCGAGGGGACGACCCGGACTTCGGCGAGATCGTTGCCAGCAGCAATCTGGCCGCCGAGGTCGGGTGGGCCGACCACGTCGTCATCGCCGCACCGTTGACCACAGCGACCCGCGGGCTCGTCGACGCGACGGTTCTCGGCGCGCTGCGGCCGGGCGCGCACCTCGTCAACATTGCCCGCGGTCCGATTGTCGACGAAACGGCACTGCTCGCCGCGGTCCGCGACGGACGGATCGCAGCCACCCTCGACGTCTTCGACAACGAGCCGCTGCCCCCGGACAGCCCACTCTGGGACGCGCCGAACGTGACCGTCACCGCGCACATGTCTGGTGACGTGATCGGCTGGCGCGACACCCTCGCGGACCAGTTCGCGGCCAACGTCGGGCGCTGGCTGGCCGGAGAACCGCTGCTGAACATTGTCGACAAGAAGCTTGGCTACATTCCGACAGGAGATCGATGAGACAAGCATCCGAGCTGGTCGAGGGGTACCGCACCGGCGCGCTGTCGCCGGTCGAGGCGACGCAGGAGGCACTGGACGCGATCGAGCGGTACGACGAGCAGGTCAACGCCTTCGTTCTCGTCGACGCCGAGGGTGCGCTCGCCGCGGCCAAGGAGTCGGAAGCCCGCTGGCACGCCGGCGTGCCACTCGGACCCGGCGACGGCGTGCCGACGTCCATCAAGGACGCATTGTGGACAAAAGGATGGCCGACACTGCGCGGCAGCACCATGATCGACCCGGCCGGACCCTGGGACGAGGACGCGCCGTCCGTCGCCCGGCTGCGGGAGACCGGAGCGGTCTTCCTCGGCAAGACAACGACGCCGGAGTACTCGTGGAAGGGCGTCACCGACTCCCACACCCAGGGCCCGACGGGCAACCCGTGGGATCCGAAGAAGACGTCGGGCGGATCGAGTGGCGGTTCGGCGACCGCGGTCGGACTCGGGATGGGCGTGTGGTCGCTCGGCACGGACGGCGGCGGATCGGTGCGGATCCCGGCCGCGTTCACCGGAACGGTCGCGCTGAAACCGACATACGGGCTGATCCCGTTGTTCCCGCCGAGCGCGTTCGGGACGCTGTCGCACGCGGGGCCGATGACGCGGACCGTGCGCGACGCGGCGGCGCTGCTCGACGTGGTCACCGGGTTCGACCCGCGGGACTGGTCGGCGATGCCGACTCCGGGCCGGTCGTTCCTGGACGGGCTCGACGACGGCGTCGCCGGGCTGCGGATCGGGTTCTCCGCAGATCTTGGTTTTGTTGACAATCATCCTGAGGTCGAGGCGCTCGTCCGGACCGCGGTCGGCGTCCTCGAGGCCTTGGGCGCCGAGGTGACGGAGGTCGATCCGGGGTTCGCGGACCCGATCGACGCGTTCAACGTGCTGTGGTGGTCCGGCGCCGCGAAGGTGCTGTCGGCGTACACGGTCGACGATCGGGTCGACCCGGGACTGCGCCGGGTCGCGGAGCTCGGGGCGGCGTACTCGGCCTCGGACTTCCTCGACGCCAGCGCGGTCCGGATGGACCTCGGGACGCTGATGGGCCGCTTCCACGAGCGGTACGACGTACTCGTCACGCCGACGTTGCCGATCACGGCGTTCCCGATCGGTCAGGACGTGCCGGACGGTTCGCCGTCCCCGGACTGGACCGACTGGACGCCGTACACGTATCCGTTCAACCTCACCCAGCAGCCGGCGCTGAGCGTGCCGTGCGGCTTCACCCGCGACGGACTGCCGGTGGGACTGCAGGTGGTCGCGCCGCGGCACGCCGACGCGCTGACGCTGCGGGTCGGCCAGGCGTACCAGGCGGCCACGGACTGGCACCGCCGTACCCCGACCTTGGAGGCCAAGTGAGCAAGCACATCACCGTCAGGCTGGACAAGCGTGGCGTGAGCTGCGTCGCGAAACTGCTCGACGACGTGGCGCCGCGGACCTGTGCGGCGGTGTGGGATGCGCTGCCGCTGTCGGCGCCGGTGTTCCACGGCAAGTACGCGCGGAACGAGATCTACACGTTGCTGCCCGGGTTCGCTCCCGATCCCGGCAAGGAGAACACGACGGTCACGCCGATCCCGGGGGACCTGTGCTGGTTCTCGTTCGACTCCGACGATCTGGGCAATCCGGCGTACGGGTACGAGAACACGACCGGCACCGGGACAACTGGTGCGATTGTCGACCTTGCGGTGTTCTACGGCCGCAACAACCTACTGATCAACGGCGATCAGGGCTGGGTCCCGGGCAACGTGTTCGGCGCGATCACCGAGAACCTCGACGAGTTCGCCGCCGCCTGCCAGGACCTCTGGATGGGTGGCGCGCGCGGAGAGACGCTGTCGTTCAGCCGGTTGTGAACGGCTGCTGCAGCTCGGTGACCCACTGCTCTGGGTCTTCCGGGGTGTCGAGGTAGAGCTCGCGGGCCGGCTCGGCGGCGCGTCGGCCGTTGTCGTCGAGCCAGCGCGCCAACGCCTGCCAGGACGGCAGTACCTGGTCGATCGGCCCGCGGTGCACCAGCGTCGCGGCCTGGATCGTCGGAAGGTCGACAATCTCCAGTCCGTTGAGGTTGCCTCCGGCATCGACTGACGCCGGGACCGTGGCGCGCACGACGACCTCGTCCTCGGATTCCTGCGCGTACAGACAGGTCAGGCGACCGGACGGCCGTACGTCGGCGTCCGGCAGCCGGCGCCCGAGTTCCGCGCACACAGGGTGGATCACGGGCGTGATGTCGTCGGGCGTGAAGCTCGCGGCCGTGGCGGTGAGGCCGACCAGTCGTACGGCGGGCAGCTCCTTGACGACGACGTCCGCGGCCGGGACGTCGGCTTCCAGGCCGCGCAGCCGTGACTCGACCTGGGCGAGCCGCGTGGCGCTCTCGGCCAGCATGGTCTCCAGTTGCGCGCGGCGCATCGTCAGCATCGCGCGCAGGTCGGCCGGACCGAGATTGTCGGCAATCATCGCGCCGACCTGCTCGAGTGTGAATCCGAGCTCCTTGAGCGCGACGATCCGGTTCAGGTCGGCGAGCTGGCCGGCGGTGTAACTGCGGTAGCCGGTGACCGGATCGACGGACGCCGGGCGCAGCAGGCCGAGCGCGTCGTAGTGCCGCAGCATCCGAATCGACACCCGGCCGTGGCGGGCGAACTCTCCGATGGCGAACATGAGGAGAGTCAACCAGCCAAGAGCTCAGCGAACGTGATCGCGGTGTCGTCCTCGTGCCAGGGACCGATCACCTGGGCACCGACCGGCAGCCCTCCTGGTGTGCGTTCGATCGGCATGCTGAGCGCGGGATGGCCGGTCAATGCTGCGGGTGCGATCCAGAACACCTGGGTTTCATAGGGTTTCCCGTCGATCGTCGTGGACCCGTGTGGGAACGCGACGGTGAAGCTCGTCGGGCACAGGAACACGTCGATGTCCTTGAAGTACTGCTGCCAGCTTGCTCGCGCCTGCAGCCGGCGCCGGTCGAGGTCACGCACGTCCGCGGCGGTCAGCCCGCCGTCGCTGTCTGGGGCGCTGTCCGAGTCGCCGTGCAGCGCGAAGAACAGCTCGACCTGGCGGCCGAAGTCTGCTGCCTGCTCATTCGCGTCCACCCCGTCCGGCCAATTGTTGACAATCTTCGCGCCGCTGCGGGCGAGGCGGTCGATCGTGTCGGACAGCGCGTCACCGACCTCGCTGGAGACGGGCGCCGCGGGGTGATCGGTGACGACGCCGACGCGGTAGTCCTGGAGGCGGTCGTGGCGGGGCGGGCACAGGTTGTACGAGTACGGCGCTTCGGGGCCGGCGGTTGCGCGCAGTGCGGTCCGGAGGTCGGCGGCCGAGCGTGCCAGTGGTCCGATTGTCGACAAGTTGGGCAGTTCGGTCGGGAGGTACGGCGTACCGGGGATCTCGAAGCCGCGGAGTGGGACGAGTCCGTTGGTGGGTTTGAGTCCGTACACACCGCAGTACGCCGCTGGGAGGCGGATCGAGCCGACGAGGTCGGAGCCGTACTCCAGGTAGGTGAGGTCGGCCGCCAGTGCCGCTGCCGCGCCGCCGCTCGATCCGCCGGGGGTGCGGTCGAGGTCGGCGGGGTTGTTGGTTCGTCCGTACACCTCGTTCGCGGTCTGACCGAAGTCCGCGAGCATCGTGTGCACGTTGGTCTTGCCAACAACAATCGCGCCGGCGCGCTGCAACCGCTCCACGACAACCGCATCTCGGTCCGCGACATACTCCGCGAACGCGGGATTGCCCCACGTCGTGCGCATCCCGGCGACATTGAAACAGTCCTTGACCGTCACCGGCACCCCATGCAACGGCCCAACCACACCGCGCCCAACCACACCGCGCCCAATCACACCGCGCCCAATCACACCGCGCCCAATCACACCGCGCCCAATCACACCGCGCCCAATCACACCGCGCCCAATCACACCGCGCCCAATCACACCGCCGAGCTCGGCCAGCTGCGCGTCGGCCCGGTCGGCTGCCGCCAAGGCGTGTTCGGCCCGGACCTCGACGACGGCGTTGACCTGTGTGTCGTCTGCGATCCGTGCGAGCAGCGCCTCCGTCACCTCACGCGACGTGACCTGACCAGTCCGGATCCGCTCCGCAACTTCTCCCGCTGTCTCCATGCGCCCGGTCTATGGTCTGACACCGTGTCAGAGTCAACGCCCGACTTCGACTCCGTTGTGAAAGACCCGCTGGATCCGCGTCTCAAGCGAGCCGCAGTCCAGATCGTCCCCCTGCAGCACAACCAGATCCGCCCGCTTGCCCACGGCGATCTCACCACGATCGTCCGCGAGCCCCAGCAACCTCGCAGCGTCGAGAGTGGCCGCCCGCAGCGCGCCGGCGTCACCCAGCCCGGCGGCAGCGAGATGCCTCAGCTCCCACAGGACCTCGGTGTGCGGCCGAACCGGGTTATCGCGATCCGCACGCCCGCGGCGATGGCGAGCCGCATGGATTCGAGATGGGCCTCGGCCGCACCCTCCGGCGTTGCAGCGAGATCCGATTGGGTGACGGAAAGGGTCGGCACGTACCAGGTCCCGTGTTCGGCCATTGCCTGCACCGCGGCCTCGTCGAGGTACGTCCCGTGTTCGATGCTGCCCGCTCCGGCGCGAGCAGCGAGTTCCGCGGCCCGAGCGCCATGCGCGTGCACCATGATCCGCCGACCTCCACGCCGCCGCGCCTCGTCGACCAGCGCAGTCAGCTCGTCCGAAGTCAGCTCAAGATCCTCAAGCCCCTTCCCGAGCGCGAGAGATCCGGTGACGGTCACCTTGATCCAGTCCGCGCCGGCCCGGACCATCCGCCGTACGACGGCCCGCGCCTCGTCGGCGCCGTTGAAGATCGGATCGGGCAGCGAAGGATCCTCGAAGAAGTCGAGCGGCCCGGTCCGTGGCGCCCACAGGTCGCCGATGCCGCCCGTCGTACCCACCTGCCGCAGGCTGAGCAGCACCTGCGGCCCGTCGATCCAGCCCTTCTCCACCGCCATCCGCACCCCGGCGTCCGCACCCCAGGCGTCGCGGACTGTCGTGACGCCGAGGCTCAGGAGGGTCCGCAGCACGGGTACGGCGGACAGCGGGCGAACCGACCGCGGCAGCCCGAACGGGTCGCGCCGCGTCTGAGCGATGCACAGATGCGTGTGGCAGTCGATGAACCCCGGAACCAGCAACCCGCCGTCGCAGTCGATCGCGTCGTCGCCGTCCAGCCCGATCCCGATCTCGGCGATCCGCTCACCCTCGAGCACAACGTCCGCTCGATGCACCGCGCCGGACCTGACGTCGAGCACCGACCCGTTGCGAAGAACCAAGCGCCCGCTCATAGGAGACGGAGCGCGGTGAGGGCGTACGCGCGGGCCGCCGTGACAAGTTCGGTGACAGCGACGGACTCGTCGGCGCGATGGGCCTGGGCGGTGACCGAACCGGGGCCGAGGACAACGACCGGTACGCCGAGATCGCGGGCGATGTACCCGCCGTCGCAAGCCGCGGTCCAGCCCGCGAGCGGCAGCGGCGGCCCGCCGGCGTCGAAGCGCGCGGCCTCGGTGATCCGGACCAGATCGGCGTCCTCAGGGGTCTCGAAGGCAGGCATCTCCATCGGCATCGCGAGCTCGACGGTCAGGCCGCGATCCTCCAGGTGCAACGCGGCGACGCGGCGGCCGAGGTCGGCGAGAACCTCGGCGGGGGACTCACCGGGAAGCAGCCTGCGGTCGGCGACGATCACGCAGTCGGCGGGAACGATCGAGCCACCGGTGCCGCCGTTGATCTGGCCGACGCTCCAGGTCGCCGGGCCGAGCAGGGGATGGGGCGCGGCCGCGAGTTCCTTGTGCAGGCGTTCGATCTCGGCGACGACGGCTGCCGCGCCGTAGATCGCATTGGCCCCGCCGTCGGGGTTGCCGGCGTGCGAGGCGCGGCCGTGCACCGACACCTGGAGGTACGAGTCACCGCGCGCCGCGATGATCGTCTGCAGGTCCGTCGGCTCGGCGGTGATACACCCGGCGTACTGACGGATGGGGTCGGCGATGTACGCGCGGATACCTTTGCCGGTCTCTTCCTCGTCGACGACCGCCGTCAGTTCGACGGGGCCGCTCAGCTCGGCGCCGCGGAGGGCGGCGAGGGCGGCCAGGGCCGCGGCCAGGCCGCCCTTCATGTCGGAGGCGCCGCGGCCGTAGATCCGGCCGTCGCGCAGGAGTCCGCCGTACGGGTCGACCGTCCAGCCGTCGCCGACCGGGACGACGTCGGTGTGGCCGAGCAGCAACAGGCCCGGATCGTTGCCTCCGGCAAGGGTAATAGAGACGTTGTCCCGGCCGGGCTCGACGGGAGAGATGCGGACGTCGAGCCCGAGGTCACGACCCGCCGCGGTGAGGGCGGCCACCGTGGCGGCCTCCTCACCGGGCGGGTTCTGTCCGGGGGCCCGGACGAGATCCTGCGTGATCCGGACCAGCAGGTCCTCGTCGATCCGGTCCAGCACCTTCTGTTCGGCGGGCGTCAGGCTCATGCCCACCAACCTTAGGCTCAGCCCCCGGCCAGGTACGCTCGCCAGCCGCCGGAAGCGGTGATGTCGCGCTCGGGGTCCGCGGCGTCCGCCGTACACAGAAATCCGAGGACCTGCCGGCCGTCCGAGAGTTCGAGCGGCCCGATCGCCAACGGCGGATCGATGGTCGCCGCGAATCCGCCGAGCTCGGCGGCCGGCACGCTCCACACCTCGACCTCGATCCCTGGTCCATCCGCCTCCGTCCGGGTCCGGGGCAGGGTCCGGGTCAGGCCGGGACGCGGACCGTCGACCAGATACATGCGGTACGACGCAGCGGTTCGCGCGGTGCGGACGAGCCGGGCGCCCCGGCGTACCAGCTGATCGTTGAGTGGCTGACCGGACAGATGGGCGCCCGCGACCGCGAGCAGGACGTCGGTCTCCGGCGGGTTCTCGCCACACCAGAGTGCCGCCAGCTCGATCACCGAGAGGTCGTGGCCGGCCGGCGCCAGGAGCTGGATCCCGAACGGCAGACCGTCGGCGCGATCCGGTCCGGGAAAGGCGATCGCGCACAGGTCGAGGAGGTTGACCATGTTCGTGAAGCGACCGAGGCGGCTGTTCACCCCGATCGGATCGGCCGCCACCTCGGCCAGCGTCGGATGCCCGGGCGTCACCGGCAGCAGGAGCGCGTCGAGGTGCGTCCACAGGTGCTCACTCGCCCGCTTCAGCGTCGCCAGCCGGTCGAACCCCGCGAACGCGCCGGCCGCGGTCAGCGCCGCGCCGCCCCGCACGATCGCCCGCACCGTCGGATCGACGGCCTCGGAGTCGTCCAGCTTGTCCCCGAATGCCAGCCAGCGCTCGGCCAGCCACGGGCCGGAGTACAGCAGGTCGGCCGCTTCGAGCAGCGGCTGTACGTCGACCTTGACCACCTCACCCAGACGATGCGCCTCGTCGAGCGTCGCCTGCCACGCCTGTTCGTACTCCGGATCCAGACCCAGCCCGATATCCGGTACGCCGATCACCGCCGCCGACCCCGCGACCCGGCCCGGCCGGCGCTGGGGGAGTGCCGACGCTCGCCGCGACCAGGCGTCCTCGGGGTCGAAGGCAACCATCACGTCGAAGACGCGCCGCGCAGTGGCGACCGATCGCGCCATGACCGTGACGCAATCGAGCGACCGGCAAGCAGGTACGACGCCACGCGCGGAGACAAGGCCCCGGCTCGGTTTGATACCGACGAGCCGGTTGAAGGCCGCCGGAACGCGACCGCTCCCCGCGGTGTCGGTGCCGAGCGCGAAGTCGACCTGCCCAGTGGCGACCGCGACCGCGCTGCCCGAGCTCGAGCCGCCCGACACATGCTCAGGCGAGAACACCGAGTGACACGCGCCGTACGGCGATCGCGTGCCGACCAGACCGGTCGCGTACTGATCCAGGTTCGTCTTCCCCAGCGGTACGGCGCCGGCGGCGATCAGCTGCTCGACCACGAACGCGTTGTCCTTCGCGGGCTCCGTCGTCCGGGGGTCGCCGGCAGTCGTCGGGACGCCGGCCAGGTCGATGTTGTCCTTGAGCGCCATGGTCAGTCCGTGCAACGGACCGGGTGCCGGTTCGATCGGTTCGACCCGGGTGATCCACTCGTTGTTCATGCGCCCCACCGGGCCCGCTCGGCCTCGAATGCTGCGCGGCGCCGGGCGCGCAAGGTCGCGATGTCCACAGGTGCCTCCTGCTCGATCCGGCGTACGTCGGAGATCGAGAACGTCGCCGGCGCGGTCTTCAGATCCGCCCGCCCGGCCGCGATCTCGGCCCGCTCGTGCGCGAGTTGTTCCGCGCTCACCGGCGCGAATCTGATCAGGTCGAACTGCCTCAGCAACCAAGGGTGCGCGTCGTCGGGGGAGAGCCGCCAGACCGGGACGGTGCGTCCGACGAGCTGGTACCCACCGGGACCTTCCATCCCGTACACGCACAGATAGATGCCGCCGATCCCGACCGCGTTCTGCGGCGTCCAGGTCCGCGCCGGGTTGTACTTCGTGGTGACGAGCCGATGCCGCGGATCGACCGGCACGGCGACCGGTGCGCCGAGGTACACGTCGCCGAGACCGACCACCAGGTACGTCGCGGCCTCGACGATCTCGAAGACCTCGTCCCGCGTGTCCAGATCGTTGACCCGCCGGATGAACTCGACGTTGTCCGGGCACCACGGCGCATCCGGCCGTACCGACGTGGCGTAGCGGCGCATCGCCTCGTGCGCCGCCGGATGGTCGAACGCGATCGGCAGCACCACCTCGCGGGCGGGCAGCACCACGGTCTCGGGGTCACCCAGTCCGGCGGCCAGGAACGCGAGTCGCTCCGCGAGTTCGGTGAGCGCGAGCCGGGCCGAGTCGACTGCGACGAGCAGCGATCGCACGCCTTCGACGATCTCCGTGATCCCGGCAGGCGGCTCGTTCCGCAGGGCTTGGGCCAGCAGGTGGATCCAGACCCGGACCGTGAGGTCGAGCTCGGCCGGACCGGCCTCGACCAGCACATGCCGCTCGCCCGCGCACCTGATCGTGTACGCCGGCGCCGTGCCGGCCGGCTCGCCGTGATGCAGGACCTTCGGGCGGTCCGGCGCACTGATCGCGGCGGGGGCCGCGGCCGGCTCCTGCCGGAGATCGGTCAGCCAGCGGCGCCGGGCGCGGATCGCCTCGGCGGCCGTGCCGGGTGTCACGGGGACCAGGCGCACGGAGTCGCCGGCGCGGAGCTGGCCGAGCATCCACCGGTCGGCCTCGATGACCACGGCCGGTACGACGAAGCCGCCGAGCGACGGCCCGTCCTTGCCGACGATGACCGGGGTGTCGCCGGACAGCATGATGCCGCCGACCGGGTACGCGGAGTCGTGCACGTTGGACGGATGCAGACCTGCCTCGCCGCCGTCGGTTCGCGCCCAGCCGGGGTTCGGGCCGATCAGCCGGACGCCGGTGCGGTCGGAGCGATGGTCGACAATCCACTCGTTGGCAAAGAACGCGTCGACACCCTCGGCGGTGAGATGCTCGGGTGCTCCGTGAGGTCCGGGGATCACCCGCACCTGCCAGGAACCGGACATCGCGGGCAGCTCCACCGGCAGCGGAGTGAGCAGGTTCTCCTGGCGGCCCAGTGGTAGCTGATCGCCGGCCGCGAGCGGCCTGCCGTCGTGACCGCCGAAGGCGCCGAGGACGAAGGTGGACCGGCTGCCCAGGACCCGCGGCAGATCGAGCCCGCCCTGGATCGCCACGTACCCACGCATCCCGGGACCGTCGAGCGGGCCGACGTCCAGCACCGATCCGGCCGGCCACCGGACGACCAGCCCTGGTCTGAACGGCAGATTGTCGACAGTCGGAGTGCGGGCGGCGCCTCCGACGCAGATCAGCCGGTCCTCGTCGCAGGTGAGTACCGGCCCGGTGACCACACACTCCAGCCCGGCCGCACTGTCCGGGTTGCCGACCGCGGCGTTGACCAGCGCGAACGTGAGTTCGTCGGCTGCCCCGGACGGCGGTACGCCGACATCCCACAGACCCGGCCGCCCGGCCAGGTCCTGCACCGTCGTTTGGATGCCTGGGGCAACAACTGAGACGACGGCCATCGTCACCACCGGCCCAGCAGCTGGATCGGCGTCGGATCCCAGCCGTTACAAGGATTGTTGACCTGCGGACAATTGCTGATCAGCACGAACAGGTCGCGGCTCGCGGTGATCTCGACGTACTTCCCCGGCGCGGACAGCCCGTCCTCGAATGTGAGACCGCCGGTCGACGTCACCGGCACGTTCATGAAGAAGTTGACGTTGTGGGTGAGCTGACGCTGGCCGATGCCGGCCTTCGCTCCGTAGCGCAGGAAGGTCTGGCGGCACGCGTGCTGATGCCGCGTGAACTCGCCGTACCGGATGACGTTGCTCTCCTGCGAGCAGGCGCCGCCGACGGTGTCGTGCCGGCCGCAGGTGTCATCGGTGATCACGGCGAGTTCGTCGAGCCTGGTCGACACCAGACGGGATCCGGTGGTCAGGAACACGGCACGCTGTTCGCGGATCGTGTCGAAGGCGGAGTACCGGTTCTCGAGGTCGTGGGCGTCGTAGAACAGGGTGTCCACGGCCTGGTTGCCGTGCAGGTCGACAATCCGCAATCGCCCGCCCGACGGCACGGTCACGAGTGCGCCGTCACCGGCTTCGACCACGGTGTCCAGCGCGACGGTGGTTGAGGTGATGGTCATGCGATCAGCTCCCGGGTCAGGCGCAGGGCGCGGATCGCTTCCTCGCAGAGTTCGGGATCCGGTGCGGGATCTTCGGCGGGGTCCGGCGTTTCGAGTTGTAGGGCGATGCTTGCGGCGGGGCCGTCGGACAGCGCGTGGGGTGCGGTGGAGACGAAGATCAGCAGGTCTTGGTCGGCGCGGAGCGTGACGGTGTCGCCTGCGTTCGCGTGGTCGGGGATGTAGGTCAGCGACGCGCGGGGGTCGTCTGCCACGGACACTTTGCTGAAGAAGTTGATGCAGGCATGCAGGTCAGCTTCGCCGAAGCCGTGCTTGGCGAGTTCGAGCAGCAGGAGCTGGTCGGGGAGGGCGCCGGTGAGGCAGTCGTGCCAGTCGAGGCTCGACGTCATGACGGTCGCGAGCGCGAGGCCGCGATCCGACATCAGGACCATGCCCGGCTTGATGCGCGCCGACATCTGGGACTTCAGTGTGTCCGGGATGTTCAGGCGATCGAGACGGTCGGCTCCGATGATCAGCACGGTCGCGTTCGCGCCGTCGGCGAGGGCGGTCAGGGTAAGAGTGCGTCCCGCCCGCACCGGCGCGGACCACGCAGCGGAGCCCGGAATCTCGTGCGTGTGAGCCGGCGCAGGAGAGGAGGCGGGCGTGGAGGCGGGGGTCATGCGTTGGCGCCTTCCGCTTCGACGGCGGGCGTGGTGGTGGGCAGGGGTACGCCGATCGACGCGTAGTACGCGGTGCGCTGGGTGCGGTAGGCGACAAGACCGCCGACTGCTACGACGCCGAGGGTGATCAGTGGGAGGTACTGCAGGTACCAGCCGTCGCCTGCCGGGTCGTAGACGTCGGCGCGTGGCCAGCCGAGGTTGATCGCCATCGCGAGGCCGTAGGCGACCGCAACACTGTTGACAATCAGACCGAGCCGCCCGAGCGAGAACAGCGGTCGCCCGTTCTCGTCCACCCCGCCGGCCAGTCCGCCGCCGGTGAGACGTCGCACCAGCAAGGGCGTCGTGACCATCAGATAGGCGACGTACAACAGCATGATGCAGACGCTGGCGAGGCCCAGGAACAGGCCCGCGTTTCCTACGTTCACCACCAGGCAGACACCGGCCAGCACGCCGGGTACCACCGTCGCGGCGACCGGCGTACCGGTCCTCGGGGACACCTTGCGCAGTTGCCGCGAACCCGGCAGCACGTTGTCGCGTGCCATCGAGAAGAGCATCCGGGCCGCCGCGGTCTGGATCGCCAGCGTGCACACGCACACCGCGAGCGCGACGTCGAGCAGCAGCAGCTTGCCGGTCGTCGTACCGAGCCGGCTCGTCAGCACGTAGGGGAGTCCTTGGGTGGCGAGGTTCCCGTCGGTCACTGACGGCGCGGCCATCAGCGCCGCGACGATCAGGAACGCGCCGCCGATCCCCGAGGCGGTGACCGCGCGGATGATCGTCCGGGGCGTCGTCGCGCGCGGCTTGTGCGTCTCCTCCGACAACTCGCCCGCGCTGTCGAACCCGACCAGCACGTACGCGGCCATCAACGCCGAGATCAGTAGCGGGACGACGTACCCGGTCGTGCTGTCGAGGTTCGTGGTGTGCAGGACGACGGACGGACCGCGCTCGGCTCGGGTTGTCAACAAAACAACGATCAACACGACGCCGACCAACTCGCAGGTCACGCCGACCGAGTTCACGACAGCGGTGATGCGGACGCTGGTCGCGTTCAGCACAGTCGTGGCGACAAGCAGCAGGCAGCCGAGGAGTACGGCGTTCGCCGCGCCGTCCCTCGACGCGAGAGCGGGATCGCTGCCGACCAACTGGAAGCCGGGCCAGACCGCGGGCAGGATGACCTGCAGTGCGATCGCAGCCGTGGCCAGCGTGATGATCTGCGCGATCACCATGGTCCAGCCCGCGAACCACCCGACAACAGCGCCGCCGAGGCGGCGGGCCCACTGGTAGATGGCGCCGGACAACGGGTACCGGGCGGCGAGCTCGGCGAAGCACAACGCCACCATCAGTTGACCGGCCAGAACGGCCGGCCAGGTCCAGAAGAACGCCGTACCGCCGAAGCCGAAGCCCAGGCCGAACAGCTGGAAGACGGTGGTGAGGATGGAGACGAACGAGAAACCGGCCGCGAACGACGCATAGCTTCCGACGCGGCGCGACAGCTGCTGCGCGTAGCCGAAGTGGCCGAGATCGCGCGCGCCGAGCTGGTCGCTGCTCAGAGTTTCAGGGGGTGCTGTGCTGGTTCCTGACATTTCGGGCCTCCGCTGTATGGGGCCCTGGAACGCACACGGCAGCCCGGGGCCATCAAGGCCTCCCGGGCTTTTGTCCCGCCGTGGAGCGGCGCCGTCGCGCTTGCCTCAACTACAGCGACAGCACCGCCTCCCCTCTCGGACCAGTCCTGCTGTCAGATCGACCAGCAGCGGAACCCTAGGGGCGCCCCGCCGTCCCGGCGGGTCTGTTCCAGTTCAGGACGAGCCGGTTTCAGCGGTCGTCCTCGTGTGTAACAGCGAAGTAAAGGAATCCTCTCACCGGTCCCGCCTCAGAGCCCGTGGCGGAAACCTTCGCGCCAGGACGCGTAGCCCGGCTGCCAGTCGAATGTCTTCTTGGCCAGGGTGTTGTCGGCGCCGCGGATCTCGGTGAAGGCGGCCATGCCGACGTCACCGACTGCGAAGCGGCCGAGCCAGGCCGGGATGCGCAGCGGCGCCTTCGCGCCGAGGATGCCGGCGAACTCGGGCAGCCAGACCGCCGCCTGCGCCGGATCGTCGTCCGCGATCTGGAACACGCCGGTCACGTCGCTCTCGATCGCCTTCACCGTCGCCGCGGCCGCGTCGTCGTAGTGGATGAACGACCAGACCCCGGTGCCGTCGCCGATCAGCGGGAGCCGGCGCTTCTGGATCAGCTCGACCATCGAACCGCCCTTGCCGAGCGCGCCGGTCGGCCCGTAGAAGTTCGCGTACCGCAGCGCGACACCCTCGATTCCCTCGGTGTTCAGCGCCGCCGACTCGAGGTGCTTGATCCCGGCCATCGTCTGCCGCTGGGCGGGCACCGGATTCGGGTCGAGCCGGTCCGCCTCGGTCTTCGTGGCGGATCCACCGTGTTCGAGGTTCCAGCCGGCGTACGACTGGACGACGAACCGTCGTACGCCGGCCGCCTGGGAGGCTGCGAGCAGGTGGTCGGTGCCCTCGGTGCGCAGCCTGTTCGTCACCGCGAAGCTGTCGTCGAAGTGCTTGAAGTCGATACCGCTCTTGAGCGCCGTCATCTGGTGTACGACGACCTCCGGGCGGACCGACTCCACCGCGGAGTACACCGCGGCGGCGTCGAGGCCGTCCGCGAGTACGGCGTCCGCACCGAAGGACCGCACCTCGGCCGCACCGGTCTCGGACCGGGTCATCCCGGTCACCTCGTGTCCGGCCGCGAGCAGCTGCGGTACCAGTGACCGGCCCAGTCCGCCGGTCGCGCCTGCCACCAAAACCTTCATCTCATCCTCCGTCGTCCGTGGTTACGATCCGGAGGACACGCGGCGCCTCAGTTCTGTGACATCTCCTCCGAAGTCAGTGTGAATTCGGTCGGTCCGAAGGAGACGTTGAGCTGACCGTTGACGTTCAGCGTGTCACCCTCGGTGCGGCAGGTGAGGGTCGCGACGAACGGCGTCTCGACCCAGCGGAACGTCGCGACGAACGCGCCGTCGTCGCCGTACGCACTCGTCACCACCCGCTCGCCCGTCTCGGGGCCTGCGTCGTCGGTGGCGCCCCGGGCCGTCTGCTCGCGCCACGCGCCGGGTGCGCAGACGAGCTCATGCAGACTCCCGTCGCTGAAGTCACGGAAGCTGAACGTGCCGGTGCCGTCAGGATCGAGCCGTACGGCGGTCAGGCCGGTCGGGTTGTCCGCCGCGAAGCGGTACGTCTGCCCGTTGCCCGGGGTGGGCGCGGGACCGCTCGGCGGGGCAAGCTCGAGTCGCTCCGGACGGTGCGCCTCCGGGGCTTCCTTGCCTTCGAGAGCCGGCAGCAGGTAGTCCCAGGCCGTGTTCAGGATCGCCTGCATGTCGCCGGTCGCGCTCGTGGTGATGAGCACCGCGTCGTACTCCGGGAACACCAGGATGAACTGCCCGAACGCGCCGTCGCCGCGGTATGTGTTGTGGCGACCGCGCCAGAACTGGAACCCATAGCCCTGTTTCCAGTCGGGGTTCGACTCGTTGTCGTTGGGGACCTGCCTGGAGGTGGCTGCCTCGAACCACTCGGCCGGGACGACCTGCTCGCCGTTCCACTCGCCGTGCTGGAGCAAGAGCTGGCCGAAGCACGCCAGAGATTCGGTGTTGAGGCTCAGGCCCCAGCCGCCGACGACGATGCCTTCCTTCGACAGCTGCCAGGTCGCCTCGGTGGCACCGAGCGGCTCGAACAGCCGCGGGCGCAGGTAGTCGAGCAGGTTCTCGCCGGTGAGCCGCTGCAGGATCGCCGACAGCATGTACGTCGCGCCGCTGTTGTACGCGAACACCGTGCCCGGCTCGTGCTCCACCTCGAGACCGAGGAAGCTCCGGACCATCCGGCGATCCCGGCTGAGCGCCTCGACGGTGTCCTTCGAGTGTCCGGTCGTCATCGTCAGCAGGTGCCGGACCTGCATCGCGGCCAGGTTGTCGCTGACCGTCTCGGGCAGGTCGTCCGCGTCGAAGAACGAGATCACCTGGTCGTCCAACGACAACAGCCCCTCGTCGATCGCCAGTCCGATACCGGTCGACGTGAAGCTCTTCGACACCGAGAACAGCAGGTGCCGATCCTCCAGCCGGTACGGCGCCCACGTGTCCTCCAGCACCACGTGGCCGTGCCGCAGCAGCATCACGGTCTGGATCTCCGGCTGCCCGGCGTCCAACGCTCCGACGAAACTGTCGAGGGCCGCAGTGGACAGGCCCTGGGCTTCTGGCGTACTCCGTGGAAGTCTGCTCATTCTCAGCACGTTATCTCCTCGAACGGACAAATATCAGGTGAGTTCTGCCAGGCGGGCAGCCGTGATCGTGAACCCGGTGAAGGTCGACGGCGACAACTTCCGCCGTACTGTCGAGAAGGCGCTGTCCACGCGTGGGTTCGCGGATCCGCTGTGGCTGGAGACCACCGAAGACGACGCCGGCGTGACGATGGCGCGGCGGGCGATCGACGACGCGGTCGACCTGGTGCTGATCGCCGGCGGCGACGGGACCGTGCGGGTGGTGTGCGCCGAGCTCGCCGGGACCGGTGTGCCGGCGGCGGTCCTGCCGGCCGGGACCGGGAACCTGCTCGCTCGCAACCTCGGGATCTCGCTCGACCTCGACACCGCGCTGGCCGAGGTACTCGACGGCTCGGACCGGCGGATCGACAGCGTGCAGGTCGAGGGCGACGACCTGCCGTCCGACCGCTTCGTGGTGATGGCGGGCCTCGGGCTGGACGCCGCGATCATCGCGGATGCCCCCGACGACCTGAAGAAGCGGGCCGGCTGGGCGGCGTACGTCGTCTCCACGCTGCGGAACCTGAACCACCCGGTCGTCCGGGTCGAGATCACGGTCGACGACCGGCCCGCGGTACGCCGTCGCGCGCGGACTGTGGTGGTGGGCAACGTCGGCACGCTGCAGGCGAACATCCCGCTGCTGCCGGACGCGAGGCCGGACGACGGCCGGATCGACGCGGTGGTCCTGATGCCGCGCCGGATCAGCCACTGGCCGCGGCTCGTGCTCGGGCTCGTGGTCAAGTCCTGGCGTGAGGAACACCTGGAACGCTTCACCGGGCGTCGTATCCAGGTCAGGGCGGAGCGCACTGTTCAGCGCCAGCTCGATGGCGACGCCGTCTCCGACGGCACGTCGTTGACCGCGGAGGTCGACGCGTCAGCGCTGGTCGTCAGCGTGCCCTGACGGCTGCAGGTGGGTCAGCTTGTCGGGGTTCACGATGCCGTGGATCGCGGTGATCCGGCCTTCGGCGATCGTGAACGACCAGACCGCGACGGTGTGGTTCGACCGGTCGTGGATCCGCAGCGCGGGCTGTCCGCCGACATGCACCGGCTCGGTGGTCAGCCCGCGGAACGTGCCGAAAGCGCCGACGAGCATCCGGGCCACGTTGGCGGCGCCGTGCACCGGCCGGGGGAAGCCGCCCTTGCCGCCGCCGTCGCCGGTGAAGGTCGCGTCCGGGGTGAGTACGGCGACGAGCGCCTCCAGCTCACCGTTCTCGGCGGCCGCGACGAACCGCCGGACCAGCTCGTCGCGTTCCTGCGGGGACGGGTCGAAGCGTGGTCGATTGTCGGCAATCCGACGGCGGGCGCGGACGGCCAGCTGGCGGCAGTTGGCGGGTGTCTTGCCGAGGATGCCGGCGAGATCGTCGTACGAGTAGCCGAACACGTCACCGAGCAGGAACACGGCGCGCTGGTCCGGCGTGAGTCGTTCGAGGACGACGAGGAACGCGGTGGACAGCGAGTCCGAGAGCGCGGCGCGGTCCGCGAGATCGACGTACTCGTCGACGGCCGGTTCCGGCAGCCACGGTCCGAAGTACTCCTCCCGCTGCCGCCGCGCCGACCGCAGCTGATCGATCGCCAGGCGGGTCGTCACCGTGGTCAGGAACGCCTTCGGTGACGTGACCGCGGGCTCCCGGTGCAACCGCAGGTACGATCATCTGGATCCTCACCGGCGTACTGGCGGTGGTCTTCACGATCTCCGGCGTCGCCAAGTCCACGATGTCCCGCGACCGGCTGATCAGAACCGGGCAGACCGGCATCGCGCCCTTCCCGATGCCGCTGGTCCGCCTCGTAGCGGTCTGCGAGCTTCTGGCGGTGGCCGGCCTGTTCGCGCCTTGGCTGACCGGCACCGCCCGCGTTTTCACGCCTCTCGCGGCGGTGGGACTGTGCGTCGTCATGATCGGCGCCGCGACATCCCACTCCTCGCTGCGCGAGCCCGGCTCGACCGCCGCCAACACCATCCTTCTGGCGCTGGCGGCGTTCGTAGCGGCATCCCGGTTCGCCGGGCTCTAGTGCTGCAGGAAGACGGCGACAGTCCGCGGTGGGACTGTTGCGGTTCCCGTGGCCGCGGACCACGCGGCCTGCTTGACCACCGCATCGGCGCCGTTGGCCTGAACAGGGGACAGGCCCAGGTCGGCGCCGGTCAGACCGGGAACCTGCTGGGTCACGGTCGAGCCGGTGGAGTTGAAGACGACCACGAGGCCCTTCAACGCCGGGTCGACGTCCGGGCCGACGGTGTCGTCGACGCGCATCGTGATGACGCCCGGCGTCGTACCGCTCAGCGGGAAGCTCAGTTTCTGGTTGATGAGCGCGGCCGACCCGAGCCGGAACAGGGGAGTGGAGAACCGCAGCTTCAGCAGATCGGCGGCTGCTGCGGAGGCCGACGTCACATCGGTCGCCGACGGCTTCAGGGCGGGGTCGGCGAGCAGCGGTTTCATGTAGGGCCACTTGGCCTCGTTGTCGGGCTTCGGCGGCAGACCGTGACCGAAGCCGTTGTCGGCACCGGTCCAGTCGAGCGTGTTGAACCAGTCACCGGAGTCGTACGAGTTGCGGTCCAGCGACTTGCTCCGCAGCATGTCCGCGCCGGCGTGCCAGAACGACGGCGTCTGCGCCAGCGCGGTCGTTGCCAGCGACAACGTGTTCATCCGGATCCGGTCCGGCATCGGCAGGTTCGCCGGCAGTTTGTACGTCAGCGCGTCCCACAACGTTTCGTTGTCGTGGGCATCGACGTACGTGATCACCTCGTCCGGCTGGTCGGCGTACCCGGCCGGTGCGCCGTTGTAGTCGACCTGGTCACCGCGGACCGCCGCACCCGACTCGGCCGAGGTGAAAGTGAACGAGCGCAGGTTGCCGGCCAGCCCGAGCTGCACCAGGTCGGTGTCGTGGGCGAGCCGCTTCGCGCGCTCGGCCGGCGTACCGTTCACCGGATCGCCGTTCGGGTCGCTCGCCGCGCCGGAGCCGAAGCCCTGGATCCGCGGATTGTCGTCGAACGGCCCGCCGCCCCGGACCGCGTCCCGCAGCCGGTCGGAGAACGTGCCGATCCCGGTCCCGCCGAGATTGCCCTGCCGGGCCTGGACGAACAGCGCGTCGTTCGCGACCTCGCCGAAGTTCCAGCCCTCGCCGTACAGGTAGATCGACTTGCCGTCGACGCCGTCCTTGCCGAGGGTCAGCTTGTCCAGCGCGGCGCGGACCTTGAGCATGTTCGCCTTGCTGTGGTGGCCCATCAGGTCGAACCGGAACCCGTCCACGTGGAAGTTGCGCGCCCAGCTGACCGTGCCGTCGACCATGATCTTCTCGGCCATCGCGTGCTCGGTCGCGATGTTGCTGCAGCAGGTCGAGGTCTCGACCTTCCCGGTGGCGTTGAGCCGCTGGTAGTACCCGGGCACGATCCGGTCGAGCACCGACGTCGGTGCCTGACCCGCGGCCGGGGTGTGGTTGAAGACCTGGTCGAGGACGACGCGCAGCCCGGACTTGTGCAGGCCGCCGACCATCGTGCGGAACTCCGCCACACGGGCCAGACCGTCCCGGGCAGTCGCGTACGACCCTTCCGGCGCGAGCCAGTGGAACGGGTCGTAGCCCCAGTTGAACCCGTCCTTGGCAGCCACCGCTGTCACGCAGGCCTGCTGTTGTTCGGAATCGGCCGGCAGCGACTTGAGATCGCAGGCAGGCGTCTGCTGCCCGGTCTCGGGGATTGATGCAATGTCGAATGTCGGCAAGAGGTGCACGGTGTTGAGACCGGCTGCCTTGAGCGTTCGCAGGTGCTTGGTCCCGTCACCTTCGTCGGCAAAGGCCAGATAGGTACCGCGGTGCGCGGCCGGAACCGTGCTGTCGTTGATCGAGAAGTCCCGGACGTGCAGCTCGTAGATCGTCGAGTCGACACCCCGTGCGAGCTTCGGCGACGGGGTGGTGGACCAGAGCGCCGGCTTACCTGATGGGTCGTTCAGGTCGGCGGCCACGGAGTACGCCGAGTCTGTGGTCAAGGCGACCGAGTACGGGTCGGTGACGACGTTCGTCTCGACCTTGCCGGTGCTGGGCGCGTACACCGTCACCTGGAAGCGGTACGACGCGTTCTTCCACGACCGTGGACCGCTGACCGACCAGGAGCCGTCGCCGTTTGTGCGCATGGGGATTGTCGACGATCCGATCATCAACCGCACGTCCTGGGCAGTCGGAGCCCAGAGCGTGAAGGTCGGTTTGCCGGCCTGCCACGTGACGCCGTACGAGCGGTTGGCGGCGCCGCTGTAGACGTCGTCGAGTACGCCGGGGATCTGCACACCGGTCGCGTCCAGCAGCCGCCCGGCGTCGTCGTACTGCGCGAGACCGAGCTGACCGGTGAGGATCTTGCGAACGTCCGCGTGGTCGAGCCGGAGCGTCGTGTACCCCGGTTTCACCTCGGCAGGGTCGTAGCGCAGCGCGGCGGAGGAGCCGCCGATGTCGTTGGCGTCGATCTTCAGCGAGCCGGTGTCCGACCAGTGCAGCCGCCACCGGTACCGCTCCGCGTGGTCGACCGCGGGTACGGCGAGGGTGGTGCGGTTGACCCAGTACGCCTTCGCCTGGCTCAGGTCCGGCTGTGCACCGGGCTTGGCCGTCGTCACCGTGACCTGGTGGGTCGCGAGCACGTACGAGAACGTGACGACCAGCCCGTCCGACGGCACCGCGACCGGTACGTTCTGAGCCGGGTAGCTCTCGTCCCAGGACAGGTTGTGCGCCACCTTCGCCTCATAGTTGCCCGCCTTCAGCTCGCTGGTGGACCACGTGTAGGTCCCGTCGCCGTCCTCGTCGGTCAACCAGGGTCGCATGCAGGAGGGATCCCAGTCGGTCGGACAGCCCAGTGCGGTCTGGAACGACCCGGGCGCCGTGATGATCGGCCCCTGCGCGCTGGACGTCACGTAGTGCCGCCCGTGCTCGTAGTAGAAGGTGACAGGTCCGCTGGGGCCGGTGTAGGAGATGTTCGCGCCGTTCGCGACACCGCCCGCGCCGTAGTTCTCGTCCCAGGTCTTGTTGATGGCGGCCTTGTAGGCGTGCTCACCGGCCAGGCCCGTGAACGTGCCCTTCCAGACCTTGTCCTTGGTGTCCAGCGTCAGCTGTGCCTGCTCACAGTCCGGCGACCAGTCCGCGGGGCAGCCCATCTCGCTGTTGTGATCGCCCGGGACAGACACGTTGGCCGGCTGTACGACGGGACCTGTCCCGCCACCGCCGCCACCCGGTGCAGCAGCGTCGCCAACCACGCCGTACGACCCGGACACCGAGTAGTTGCCCGAGGCATCCCGCAGTACGGCGCGGTACTCGAGCAGCGTGCCCTTGGCCAGCCCGGACACGTCGTGGAAGACGCGGTACGGCGCGTTGTCGTCGGCACCGAGCCGCTGCCACGCCGTCGTACCCACAGGCCGGTAGCCGAACGTCACGGTCACCGGTGTGTTCGCGGGGACCGCCGCAGCGATCTCAGCGCGCCCACCGACCGTGGCACCGGCCTCCGGCGAGCTCATGTAGACAGTGGGCGCCTTGGCGCGCGGCGGGACCTTGGTCTGGGCCTGGTACACCGTGACGGACAAGGGAGCCTGACTAACGGCCACCCTGCCCTCACGGTCGGTCTTCAGCGACTTGGAGCCGCCGTACACCGGCTTGAGCCACGTGTTCGGTCCGTACGTCGCCACCGTCGCAGCGGCCGCTGTCTTCGTGTTGTTCGCGACCACCAGGTACTCGACGTTGTCACTGCCGAGCCGACTGAACGCGTACAGGCCGTTGGTCTTGGACGCGTACCGGTGCACCTGTCGCCCGTCGGACAGGGCCGGGTACTTGGCGCGCAGCTTCGCCAGCTCCGCGATGTGCTTGTACATCGGCGAGTTGACGTCGTACCGGTCCTTCTTGCCGATCGTCGTCGTCCCGCTGCCGTCGACGACCTCGTCGTCCGCGTACTCGTCGGTCTGGGTCGCGAACATGTCCTGCCGCGCGTCCTTGTCACCACCCGGGCCCGTGAAGCCCTGCTCGTCGCCGTAGTAGATGACGGGCTGGCCGCGGGTGAGGTACATCAGCGAGTGCGCCAGCTTGTCCCGGGCGAGCAGGTCCTGACCGGCCGCGCCGCCCTGCTTCAGGAACGTGCCGACGCGCCCCATGTCGTGGTTGCCGAGGAACGTCGGCAGCTCGTACGCGTTCGAGTCCGTGTCGGTGTAGTAGTCGTCGTCGGCATAGAAGTCCTGCAGCTTGGTACTGGGGTCGCCCTTCGCGTACGCGACCGCGCTCTGCTGGAACCCGAAGTCGAGCGTCGCCTGCAGCGCGCCCTTGGTGGTGTACGTCGACATGAACTGCGGGTTCGCGTCGAAGACCTCGCCGAACATGAAGAAGTCCTTCGACCCGGCCCCGCGAGCAGCCGCCAGGATCGCGGGCGAGAACTTCTGCCAGAACTCGAGGTTCACGTGCTTCACGGTGTCGATCCGGAACCCGTCGATCCCGAGCTCGGCCCACGTCCTGTAGACGTCGATCATCCCGTCCCGGACCTTCGGCTGCTCGGTGAACAGGTCGTCCAGCCCGACGAAGTCGCCGTACTCCGCGCTCTCACCGGCGAACGTCGAGTCGCCGCGGTTGTGGTACAGCGTCGGGTCGTTCAGCCAGGCCGGCACCTTCAGGTTCGCGTCGGCCGGGGTCCGGAAGACCGGGACGTTCGGGAACGACGTCCTCGCGTCCAGCTGCGGGAACGTGTCGCCGCCGGCGTACTGCTTGTCGTCGAACACGTTGCCCTGGGCATCCTTGTACGGCGACGTGGACTTCGGGATGTAGCCGTACTGGCCGGACTGGTAGTCGATCACGTCCGCGGTGTGGTTGGTGATGATGTCGAAGAAGACCTTCATGCCCTTGCGGTGCGCGAGGTCGATCAGCCGCTGCATGTCGGCGTTGGTGCCCAGGTGCGGATCGATCTGGGTGAAGTCGGTGATCCAGTACCCGTGGTACCCGGCGCTCGCGTTGGTACCGGCGCCCTGCACCGGCTGGTTCTTGAACGACGGGGTCAGCCAGATCGACGTCGTGCCGAGCGACTTGATGTAGTCGAGCTTCTGGATCACTCCGGCCAGGTCGCCGCCGTGGTAGAAGCCCTTGTCCTTCGGGTCCAGCCCGGTCTGCAGCCGGTCGCCGCTGAGTCCGCCGGCGTCGTTCGACGTGTCGCCGTTCGCGAACCGGTCCGCCATCAGGAAGTAGAACCGTTCCTTGGTGAGGTCCGGGCGCAGGCTCTGCGTCGCGAGCGCCTTGTCCGCGGCCGTCACCGTCGGCCCGGCGAGATCCACCGGCGCCACAGTCACAACGTGACTAGTGTCGTTGTAACTGAACTGCAGCTTCGCCGGACCTTCGATCCGCAACGGGATGTTGGTGCCGTTCAGCACACCGCCGGCGCCGTAGTTCTCGTCCCAGCTCCTGTTGACCGTGACCTTGAACTCGTACGACCCCGCCGGCACGTCGAACACCTTCGTGTACGGCGCACTCGCCCCGAGACTGGTCGCGTCGCACCCCGGATCCCAGTCAGCCGCGCACCCCAGCTCGCTCTGCAACGAGCCCGCGACGGTGATCACCCGATCCGCCGCCACCTGAGCCGGAGCCGGTGCCGCCGTACCCAATCCGAGTACGACCACCGCGGCCGCGGTCAAACCTGCAGTCAAACGCCTGAACCCGCGCATCACGTGCCCCTCCCCGCCGACTCACCCTGCCGGGGACGCTAGCCGCCACCTTTTACCCTGAGGAGGCCTCAAAAGTCACGGTAAGGTCACGCCTTCGCTGACTGTGAGCGTTCGGCCGTTGGCGGTGCCCTCCACTGCGTCCAGATAGATCCGGGCGACCTCAGCCGCGGGAGTGCCGTCCGCCGGCTCCATGCCCAAGCGGACAAGGGTTTCCCGGACCCACCCGGGGCTGACGACGTTCAGGCGAACGCCCCGGGGCATCTCGATCGCCGCGGCGTACACGAACGCCTCCAGACCTGTGTTCACCAGATACGCGAGTGAGCTGCCGACGACAGGCGCGGCGAACCGGCCGCTGGTGAGCGTGACCGATCCGCCGTCGCGCACGTAGGGGAGCGCCCGCCGCAGCAGGTTGACCTGGCCGATGAGCTTCCCGTCGAGGCCACGCCAGAAGTCGTCATCGGACGGTGTGTCCAGCGGCGCCAGTCCGCCGCTTGCCGCGCAGCACACAACCGCGTCCACCTCGCCTGCCTCCTCGAACAGCGCGCCGACAGACGCGGCATCCGCCATGTCGACGCGCACCTGGCTCCGGCGCGACGCGCGCACGACGTGATGGCGTGCGGCCAAACCGTCGGCGACGGCGCTTCCGATGGTTCCACTGGCACCGATCACAAGAATCCTCATGAGATCCAGGCTGCGATGCGGCGGCGTGCCGGACCCAGCCCTCTGCTGGAGGTACACCTGGCAGGTACAGGTTGAGCCGCCGCTGATCGGTGACACTGGGATGCATGGCCCCAGAGCTCGGCGACTTTCTGCGATCCCGGCGGGCGCGGCTACAGCCAGAGGACGCCGGACTTCCGTCGTACGGCGAACGACGCCGGGTGCCCGGTCTGCGCAGGGAGGAGCTCGCTCAGCTCGCGGGAGTGAGTGCCGGCTACTACACCCGTCTCGAACAAGGGCTGAGCCCTAACGCCTCGGACGCTGTACTGGACGCGGTCGCGCGCGTCCTGCGGTTGGACCAGGACGAGCGTGCCCATCTCTACGCACTGGCCCGTCCGAAGCCGAAGACGCGCCGCCGGCCGGTGAGTCCGGAGCGGGTGCGGCCTGGCGTCCGGCTGATGATCGAGTCGATGGGAGGTGTGCCCGCCCTGGTGATGGGCCGCTTCCTCGATGTCCTCGGATGGAATCCGATGGCCCACGCGCTGCTCGCCGGTCATCTCGATCTCGAGGCACCGGACTGCCCCGACGACCGTCCCAACATCGCCCGAATGCTGTTCCTCGACGCACATGTCCGTGACCTGTACGTCGATTGGACGCAGAAGGCCCGCGCCACGGTGGCAGACCTGAGGCTGATCGGAGGGCGGCGCACGGGCGACCCCGGACTGAACGCTCTCATCGGCGAACTGACGCTCGGGAGCCCGGAGTTCGCGACGCTCTGGGCCGCGCACGCGGTCGGCGACTGCGGCGGCGCCACACGGGCCTACCAGCACCCTCTGGTCGGCCGGATGGAACTGATGACCGAGTTCATGGTTCTGCCGGACGACGATGGCCAGCGCGTCGCAGTCTTCAACGCCGAGCCGGACTCGCCCTCCGAAGCGGCGCTCCGGCTGCTCGCCGACCTGGTGGTCAGCTGACGAGGCCGGGGAGGGTGGTTTCGATCGGGGTCCGGAGGATCCTGGTGGCTTCGTCGTCGTAGGGGGTGGGGGCCGCGTTGAGGATGATGAGGGGTTTGCCGGCAGCGAGGGCGATGTCGCAGAGCCCGGCGGCTGGGTAGACCTGCAGGGAGGTGCCGATGGCCAGGAAGAGGTCGGCTGACTCAGCGGCCGCGACAGCTCGGTCAAGCACAGCCCGGTCCAGGGACTGGCCGAACGAGACGGTTGCGGACTTCAGGATGCCGCCGCACACCTCGCAGGCCGGGTCCTCGTCGCCTGACTCGAGTCGGGGGAGTACGTCGGCCATGGGGATGCGGCGCTCGCACCGGAGGCAGTCGACGTGCCAGACCGTGCCGTGCAGCTCGTGGACCAGCTCAGGCGACGAGCCGGCCTTCTGATGCAGTCCGTCGACGTTCTGCGTGATCAGACCGGTCAGACGGCCCTGGCGCTCCAGTTCCACCAGAGCGAGATGACCCGGGTTCGGCTCCAGCGTCCACGCCGGCACGGCCAACCGGTGCTTCCAGGTCGCCACCCGTACGTCGCGACTGGCGACGTACTCGTCGATGTCGAACATCGCCTCCCCCGCCGGGTTCTTCGTCCACAATCCCTGGGGCCCCCGAAAGTCAGGGATCCCCGACGCTGTCGAGATCCCGGCTCCGGTCAGGACGGCAATGCGTTCGGCCTCGATCACACCTCAGACGGTATCCATTCCGACGCCAGCACGGACATCATGATCTCGTCGACCCATTCGCCGTCCCACAGGAGCGCGTCCCGGAACACGCCCTCGACGACGAAGCCGGCCTTCTCGTAGGCGCGCTGGGCGCGGGGGTTGAACGCGTAGACGCCGAGGCTGATGCGGTGCAGGCCGAGCTTCTCGATGCCGTAGCCGACTGTCAGCCTGGTCGCCTCGGTGCCGAGGCCGCGGCCCTGGCCGGACGGGCCGATCAGGATCCGGAAGTTGCAGCACTGGTTGTCCGGGTCCCAGTCGTTCAGCACGGCCTCACCGACGACGGCACCGGATGCCTTGTCGACGATGGCGAGGTCCAGCCGGTCGGTCTGGTCCTTGCGGGTCCGGTACCACGTACGGGCCTGCTCCTCGCCGATCTCGCCGTGGCTGCCGGTCAGCCGGGTGACGTCCGGGTCGTCCATGGCAGCGGCCAGCGCCTCGTAGTCGGACTCGTCCACGGGGCGCAGGATCACCAGGTCCCCGGTCAGCGTCGGCTTGTACGCGAAATCGGTCACGCGGCGCAGTGTGTCAGGAGAGCCGCCGCACGACGTACTGGTTTTCTGCGGCCGACACCAGCTCCTGAGAGCGCATCCGGCACCACGCCGGGATGTCGGTCGCTGCAGCCGGGTCGTCTGCCAGCACCGTGACCGTGTCGCCCACGGCAACGGTCGGTAGCGTCTTGGCCAGTTTGATCACTGGGAGTGGACAGAGCAGGCCGCGGCAGTCCAGGTCGACGTTCACATCCCCACCTCCGCCCGGATCCGCTGCACCAGCCCTGGGAGCACAGCACAGAACCGCTGCACCTCCTCGTGGGTCGTGTCGCGCCCAAGAGAGACACGGACGTTGCCGTGGGTCAGTACGCCCATCGCTGCCAGCACATGCGAGGGCCGCAGCGTGCTCGACGTACAGGCGGAACCACTGGAGACGGCGAAGCCCTCAGCGTCCAGTGCGGTCACCAGTGCCTCACCGTCTACATAGAGACAGGAGAACGTGAGGATGTGCGGCAGCCGGTCGTCTGCATCGCCTACGACTTCCACATCAGGGATGTCGGCGGCCACGCGGCTACGTACCTCGTCGATCCAGGCCCGGTGGTGTCTGTCGAGCTCTAGGGCCTCAGCAAGCCTGGCCTGGAGCGCTGCGGCCGCGGCGAGCGCGTTGGGGACGTTCGGGAAGCCGGGGGAGAGTCCGTCCTCCCGCTCGTCCATGGGCCACGCCGGCGCGATCCGCGTGCCCTTCTTCACAGCCAGCAGCCCGACACCCGCCGGTCCGCCCCACTTGTGCGCGCTGGCCGCCAGGACCGACCAGCCTGCGGGTACGACGTCGTGCCCGAGCGAGGCGGACGCGTCAACAAACAGCGGTACGTCGCCTGCCGCCTCAGCAGCTGCCTCGATCGGCTGACGCGTCCCCACCTCGTGGTTCGCCGACTGCAGCGCAGCCACAGCCACACCAGGGCGCCGTACGGTGTCTGTGAAGGCCGCCAGCTCTACCCGCCCCAGCCTGTCCACGCCGACCTCGGCCGCTGCCTCTCCAGCCGTGTGCAGTACGGCGGAGTGCTCGACCGCGCTGTGCACGATCGTTGCCCCGACCCGGCTGCGTGCGGCCCGTACCGCTGTCAGACCGGCCTGGATCGCCGCCGTACCGGAGGTGGTCAGGTACAGCTCGTCCGGCCGTACGCCGACCGCGTCCGCGAGCACCGCGCGGGCGTTGTCCAGCAGCAGTCTCGCGGTCCGGCCCTCGTGGTGCAGACGCACCGGATCGGCCCATCCGGAATCCACTGCCGACAGCAACATCTCCCGCGCCGCGGGGTGCATCGGCTCGGCCGACGCGGCGTCCAGATACGTACGCTCGCTCACACGGGAAACGCTAAGCCCTACCTATGCGCGGAGACGCGAAAGGTGTCCAGTAGTGTTTGGTCGTCAGTCTCACTTGGGAAGGGAAAGGCGCCCCGTGGGTTCGAACGGCACGCCCGGAGTGGAGGAGCGACCGGCAGGTTCTGCCGGCGCCACACGTCCGGCGAAGCGTCGCCTGCTGGTCGGCAGTGCAGTGGTGCTCGGCACCCTGCTGCTGACCGGTTGCTCGACGGCGACCACTGAGCAGTGGAAACGACTCGGTCTGCCCGAGGGCGCCACGGACCGGACCGAGGCCATCCGCAGCCTCTGGATCGGGGCGTGGATCGCCGCCCTGATCATCGGCGTGATGGTCTGGGGCCTGATCCTGTGGGTCGTGGTGCGGTACCGCAAGCGCAACGACGACGCACCCCGGCAGGTGCGGTACAACCTGCCGCTCGAGGTGCTCTACACCCTGGCTCCGTTCGCGATCATCGGTGTGCTGTTCTTCTACACCGTCGAGCACGGCAACCAGGTCACCAAGATGGACGCCAACCCGCAGCACACCGTGAACGTGGTGGGCCAGCAGTGGCAGTGGACCTTCAACTACAAGGACACCGTCGACGGGCAGCAGGGCGTCTGGGAGACCGGCACGATGGACAAGCCGGCCACCCTGTGGCTGCCGGTGAACGAGTCGGTGCACTTCGACCTGACCTCGCCGGACGTCATCCACTCCTTCTGGGTGCCGTCGTTCTACTTCAAGCTCGACGTGATCCCGGGTAAGACGAACAAGTTCGAGCTCACCCCGACCAAGACCGGCACCTTCGCCGGCAAGTGCGCCGAGCTCTGCGGGCTCTACCACAGCCGGATGGTCTTCACCGTCAAGGTGGTCGACCGCGCCGAGTACGACGCACACCTGCGCGAACTGGCCGCCAAGGGCCAGACCGGCGCCGCAACGGGTGGCGCCGACGCCACCACCATTCCCGGTACAGGGGGCGAGAAGTGACCGACTTCGCCGAGCGCACCGGCGCCATCGGTAGCACCAGCGCGCTGCCCCGGCGGCGCAGCAAGGGCGAGTTGCTGGTCAAGTACCTGACCACGACGGACCACAAGCTGATCGGGCACATGTACCTGATCACGTCGTTCGCGTTCTTCCTGATCGGCGGCGTGATGGCGCTGCTGATCCGCGCCGAGCTGGCCAAGCCGGGCCTGCAGATCGTGAACGAAGAGGTGTACAACCAGCTCTTCACGATGCACGGCACGATCATGCTGCTGCTGTTCGCGACCCCGCTGTTCGTCGGCTTCGCGAACGAGATCATGCCGATCCAGATCGGTGCCCCGGACGTCGCGTTCCCGCGGCTGAACATGTTCAGCTTCTGGCTGTTCCTGTTCGGCGGCCTGATCACGATCAGCGGCTTCTTCACCCCGGGCGGCGCGGCCGACTTCGGCTGGTTCGCCTACGCCCCGCTGTCGAACGCGGTCCGTTCGCCAGGGATCGGCGGCGACCTGTGGATCATGGGTCTGTGGATGGCCGGTCTGGGCACGATCCTGGGTGCGGTGAACTTCATCACCACGATCATCACCATGCGCGCACCCGGTATGACGATGTTCCGGATGCCGATCTTCACCTGGAACATCCTGGTCACGTCGATCCTCGTGCTGATCGCCTTCCCGATCCTGGCGGCGGCGCTGCTGGTGCTGGAGGCGGACCGAACACTCGGGGCCCACGTCTTCGACGCGGCCAACGGCGGGCCAATACTCTGGCAGCACCTGTTCTGGTTCTTCGGGCATCCCGAGGTGTACATCATCGCGCTGCCGTTCTTCGGCATCGTGACCGAGATCCTGCCGGTCTTCAGCCGCAAGCCGGTCTTCGGCTACATCGGTCTGGTCAGCGCGACCCTCGGTATCGCGGTCCTCTCGGTCGCGGTGTGGGCCCACCACATGTTCGTCACCGGCGCGGTGAACCTGCCGTTCTTCTCGTTCATGACGTTCCTGATCGCGGTCCCGACCGGCGTGAAGTTCTTCAACTGGATCGGCACGATCTGGGGCGGATCGGTCTCGTTCGACACCCCGATGCTCTGGTCGGTGGGCTTCCTGACCACCTTCCTCTTCGGCGGCCTGACCGGCGTCATCCTGGCGTCGCCGGCACTCGACTACCAACTGTCCGACTCGTACTTCGTGGTCGCGCACTTCCACTACGTCGTCTTCGGCACCGTGGTGTTCGCGATGTTCGCCGGGTTCTACTTCTGGTGGCCGAAGTTCACCGGCCGGATGCTCGACGAGCGGTTGGGCAAGCTGCACTTCTGGCTGCTGTTCATCGGCTTCCACACCACGTTCCTGGTGCAGCACTGGCTCGGCGTCGAGGGCATGCCGCGGCGCTACGCGTCGTACGGCGCCAACGAGGGCTTCACCACGCTGAACGAGGTCTCCAGCGTCGGTGCCTTCATCCTGGGCGCGTCGATGCTGCCGTTCTTCTACAACATCTACAAGTCCCGCAAGACGCCGCTCGTGGGCGTCGACGACCCGTGGGGCTGGGGACGCTCGCTGGAGTGGGCGACAAGCTCGCCCCCGCCGCGGCACAACTTCGAGAAGCTGCCCCGGATCCGTTCGGAGTCCCCTGCGTTCGACCTGCACCACGCCGACCTGGCGCTCGCGGAGTACCCGGACAATCGGGCCGGCAAGGACAACCTGCTGGACGCCGGTGAGGACCAGGGCCGGGTCGAGCACCTCGAGGAGATCGCCGACGGCACCGCGGACGGCACAGTCGATGGGGAGACCGAAGGGAAGGACAAGGCGTGAAGGTCGAAGCCTGGGTCTTCGGGATCCTGAGTGTGTTCGTACTCGTCGTCACGCCGATCTACTGGCTGATGTCCGAGGACCCGACCGGCACCACCGCACTGGTGATGACGTTCTTCCTGGCGCTGCTGGTGGCGTTCTACCTGAGCGTCACCGCCCGGCGGATGGACGCCCGCCCGGAGGACCGCAAGGAAGCGGAGATCGTCGAAGGGGCCGGCGAGCTCGGCTTCTTCCCGCCGTACTCCTGGTGGCCGCTGTGGTGCGCGCTGACGCTGGCGGTGGTGGTGCTCGGCATCGTCTTCGGCTGGTGGCTGTTCATCGCCGGCTGCGGGATCGGCATCGTCACGCTGAGCGGGTTCATCTTCGAGTACTACCGCGGTGACCACGCTCACTAGTTGAGAGTCGTACGAAAAACGCCGTCCGGGAACGAACCGGGCGGCGTTTTCGTGCGTCTGTTGTAGTGCGCATCAGCACGGGATCGATGCAGAGCGTTGTGGACCGTACCGGAACCGAGCGTGCGGATGCAGGGAAATGTCGCTGCGGCAGGTTACCCTTACCGCGGTCTGACTAAACAGGGGAGATCTGGGGAATGGTGAGCAGTTCGGTGAGGAAGCACGGCCTTGCCGTGGCGGGGATCTGCGTCCTGCTGCTGGCTGGTACGGCCTGTAGCGACACAGAGGCCGGCGGCGGCAGCAACGGCGGCGGCCAGTCGACGCCCAGCACGTCCACGTCGCAGAGCAACTCGCCAGGTGCCTCCAGCACACCAGGGAACTCGACGACTCCGTCGGAGACCCCGGCGGCGGCCAGCATCGCGATCGTGCCCGCCAAGGGCGCCTCGTCGGTGCAGCCGGACAAGCCGGTGACGGTGACCACCACGGCCGGCAAGCTGACCGCGGTCACGCTCAAGGACGACGACGGCGACAAGGTCACCGGCAGCTTCAACGCCGACAAGACCCAGTGGACGTCGTCGCCGCAGCTCAAGCCCGGCGCGACGTACACGGTGAGCGGCTCGGCCGAGGGCACCGACGGCGCCACGGTGCCGATCAGCTCGACCTTCAGGACGCTGAAGGCGTCGAAGAGCCTCAAGGCCTCCGTCGTCCCGCTGAACGGTGAGACCGTCGGCGTCGCGCTCCCGATCCAGATCTTCTGGAACAACCCGGTCAAGGACCGCGCCGCGGTCGAGAAGCGGCTCTCGGTGAAGACCTCGGTCCCGGTCGACGGCAGCTGGCACTGGGTGAACAGCAAGCAGGTCAACTACCGCCCGAAGAACTACTGGCCGGCCGGCGCCAAGGTGACGGTCGACATCGGCACCCTCGGCGTCAACGCGGGTAACAACACGTGGGGCACCGCGAGCCGGACGATCGCGTTCACCATCGGCAAGTCGGTGGTCACCAACATCAACGTCAAGAAGCACACGATGGCGGTCACGATCAACGGCAAGCTGGTGCGGACGATCCCGATCACCGCCGGCAAGGACGGCTTCACCACCCGCAGCGGGGTGAAGGTGATCATGGAGAAGTACACGATCAAGCGGATGGACGCCGCGACCGTTGGCCTCAAGCCCGGCGACCCGGAGTACTACAACATCCCCGACGTGCGGTGGGCCCAGCGCGTCACCAGCTCCGGCGAGTTCATCCACGGCGCCCCGTGGTCGGCCGGCAGCCAGGGCAGCTCGAACGTCAGCCACGGCTGCGTCGGCATGAGCCTCAAGGACGCCCAGTGGTACTACAACCAGACCCTCCGCGGCGACCCGGTGATCGTCACCGGCACCACCCGCAAGATGGAGCCCGGTAACGGCTGGACCGACTGGAACACCACCTGGGCCGCCTACAAGGCAGGCTCCGCCCTCTCCTGACACGCCAAGACGCAACAGCCTCCTCCCCGCATGCCCGCGGGCAGGAGGCTGTTGTGCTTCACCCCCGCTCATTCAGCTCGCCGGCTCTTCTGCTCGATGTGTGGGCGGTGACTGGTGAGCGGAGGGCGGGTTACCGGATCGCAGGGGCTTGAACAGGGTATTGCGTGTCCCCAGCCACCAGTTCCTGTCCACCGCCACCAGTTCGACACAGGGCTGGGGACTGCTATCCACCTGAAAATGACCAGCCGGCATTCCCAGTCACCCCAGCCCCACCTCGTCCGCGTGGAGTGCTGGGAAGGAGTGGAGTTGCGGTCTCGAGTTGTACGACGGTTGCTCCGGGGGAGAGCGCGGTGACTTGGCGGGTGAGGCTCGCCGGGTCGTGGCTCTTACCACGGCCCGCGTCGACGATCAGGTCGATCGCGTACACGCGATACTTCTCGGCCAGCCGCGGCGCGATCGCGAACCAGACCGGCGAAGTCGCCCCATGCCCCGGAAGCAGTACGACGGGCGGTCCGTCGGCGGTCGCCCGTACGACGGGCTTGTACGGGACCGACGTACGCGCGCTGGTACGCCTCTGGACGCCGAACGTGCCGGAGTGGAGGCCACACCCAGTTGGCTCGCTCAACAGCTCGGAATGACCTCTCAGGCGACAACAGCCGTCATCCACCGCCTAGAGGCCGCCGGACATGTCCAACGCCTCAGAAGCCGAACAGACGCCCGCAGCACCCACCTCCAGGTCTCAGACACCGCAGTAGCCCTCGGCTGGCAGTTCTTCGGCCCCCTCCTGGACCGCCTGATCGTGACGACGCAGGCGCTCGACAGCGACGAGCAAGCTCGGGTGAAGGAGTACCTCACCGCCGTCTCCGACGCGCTGGGATAAACGAAAGGGCCCCGGCGTGCCGGGGCCCTTTGCGTTCGGTACGACGTTACGAGCGGTCGCTGGTGACCTCTCGGTAGGTCTCCGTGTCCTCCGTCAGCTCGTGGATCTCGTCGGCGTCGTGAGCGTGCTCGTGCGCCTCCTCGAGCTCCTGAGCGGTCGGCTTCTGGACGGCGTCGGCGAAGTAGAAGCGGGAGAGCGCGGCGCGGGCCTTGTTCAACGCCCGACGCGGGGCGCGGACGCCGTTCTCGTCGGTCTCCGGGCCGATCTCGTGCGGGACGAGCCGGTCCCGCGCGGTGATCGAGTACGCCTCGTACGTCGAGATCGGCTGGTGCTTCTCGGTGTACTTGCCCTCGGGGGAGCGCATGATCACACCGGTCTCCAGGCCGTGCATCAGCCGGTCGTGGTCGGCCCGCTGCAGCGAGATCGCCCAGCGGCGCGCGATCCAGAAGCCCAGGATCGGGCCGAGGATCACCGCGAACCGCAGGAACCAGGTCACGTGGTTCAGTGACAGGTTGAAGTGGGTGGCGATCAGGTCGTTACCGCCGCCGATCCACAGCATCGCGTAGAAGGTGATGAACGCGACGCCGATACCGGTCCGGGTCGGGACGTCCCGCGGCCGGTCCAGCAGATGGTGCTCGCGCTTGTCACCGGTGATCCAGCCCTCGATGAACGGATAGAGCGCGACCAGCGTGACGAACGCCGGTGGCACGATCAGCGCCGGGATGATCAGGTTCCAGCTGAGGGTGATGCCCCAGAACGTCGACTCGAAGCCGGGGAATATTCGCACCGAGCCTTCCAGCCAGCCCATGTACCAGTCGGGCTGTGCGCCCGCGGTCACTTCGGCCGGGTTGTACGGCCCGTACAGCCAGACCGGGTTGATCTGCATCAGTGCGCCCATCAGCGCGGTGATACCGAAGACCACGAAGAAGAAACCGCCGGCCTTGGCCGTGTACACCGGGAACAGCGGGTAGCCGACCACGTTCTTCTGCGTCCGGCCGGGACCGGCGTACTGCGTGTGCTTGTGGTACACGACCAGGAACAGATGAGCCGTGACGAGCGCCAGGATGATGCCCGGGATCAGCAGCACATGGACGATGAAGAATCTGGAGACGAAGTCGTCACCCGGGAACTCACCGCCGAAGATGAAGAAGTTCATGTACGTGCCGACCACGGGTGACGCCTGGATCATGCCGTTGGTGATCCGCAGACCGGTACCGGACAGCAGGTCGTCGGGGAGGCCGTAGCCGATGAAGCCCTCGACGATGCCGAGGAACAGCATCCCGAAGCCGATCAGCCAGTTCAGCTCGCGCGGCTTGCGGAACGCGCCGGTGAAGAACATCCGGAGCAGGTGCACCATCATCGCGGCGATGAACAGCACGGCCGCCCAGTGGTGGATCTGCCGCATCAGCAGACCGCCGCGGACGTCGAACGTGATGTCGAGCGTGGAGGCGTAGGCCTCCGACATGTGCAGACCCTTGAGCAGGCTGTACGAGCCCTGGTACTCGACCTCTGCCATCGAGGGCTTGAACCAGAACGTCAGGAAGGTGCCGGTCAGGATCAGGATGATGAAGCTGTAGAGCGCGATCTCGCCCAGCATGAAGGACCAGTGGTCCGGGAAGATCTTCCGCAGGTTCTTCTTCCCGATCTTCGCGATGCCGAGGCGATCGTCGACCCACTTGACCGGTCCAGGGAACTCTGTGCTTGTTGACACTGTTGTCACCCTCGTTCGAAGAAGCTCGGGCCGACCGGCTCGTGGAAGCCGCTCTGCGCAACCAGGTAGCCCTCACTGTCCACTGCCAACGGTAGCTGAGGCAGCGGGCGGGCAGCAGGGCCGAAGACGACCTTGGCGCTGTCGGAGAGGTCGAAGGTCGACTGGTGGCACGGGCAGAGCACGTGGTGCGTGGTCTGCTCGTACAGCGAGATCGGGCAGCCGACGTGGGTGCAGATCTTCGAGTAGCACAGGATGCCGTCGACGCCCCAGTTCTCCCGGCCCGGCTTGGTGCGGATCTCGCTCGGCTTGATCCGGACCACGATCACCGCGGCCTTCGCCTTGGCGTTCTGGTACTCGACCGCGCTCTCCTCCTGCAGCGGGGCCAGGTTGGCCGGCGCCGCGTTGACCAGCTGGCCGACGACCAGGTCGGACGGCTTGATCGGGCGGTCGGTGACGTCGTTCACGACCCGGATGCCCTTCGCCCAGATCGTGTTGTAGAGCGCCCGGCCCGGCAGCGGACCGAGGTCGCGGAGCAGGATGATCGCCGGCAGGCCGAGGACGCCGAGGGCGCCGATCAGCGAGTTGCGGATCATCTTGCGCCGGGTGAACCCGGACTCCGCGGTGCCCTGCTGGAACGCCTCGGTGATCTCGGCGATCTGCTGCGGCGAGGAGTGCGCGGCGTGCCGCTCCTCGGAGATCTCCTCGTCGACCATCAGCTTCTTGGCCCACTGGATCGCGCCCGCCCCGATCAGGAACAGCGCGAGCCCGATGCACAGGCCGATGACCATGTTGTTCGCGTTGCCGGACAGCGGGCCGAACTCGATGATCGAATCCCGCGGAATCGCGAAGTACGCAACACAGGAACCGATGACCAGCAGTGTCGCCAGGCCGAACATCCCCGACACCTGGCGCTCGACGCGGTCGGCCGCCTTCGGGTCGATGTCGGTGATCCGCGGCTCGTGCGGCTCCAGACCCGGGTCCGGGATCGGCTCCGCCACCTCGACCGCGGTGCCGTGCTCGTCCTCGGACTTCACCGGCAGGTTCTTCTCGTCACTCACTGGCCTTCGCTCCCTTGGCCTTGACGCCCTTGGCGCCGATCCAGACCGCTACCGCCACCAGCAGGCCGATGCCGACGAACCAGCCCCACAGGCCCTCGGACACCGGGCCGAGCCGGCCGAGTCCGAAGCCGCCCGGGTCCTTCTGGGTCTCCAGCGCCTTCAGGTACGCGATGATGTCGCGCTTGTCCTCCGGCTGCATGACCTGGTCGGAGAAGACCGGCATCTGCTGCGGGCCGGTCAGCATGGCCTCGTAGATGTGCTTCTCGCTGACGCCCATCAGCGACGGCGCGTACTTGCCGTTCGGCAGCGCGCCACCGCGACCGGCGAAGTTGTGGCAGGCCGTGCAGTTGGTGCGGAACAGCTCGCCACCGCGGGTGACCTGCTCGTCCGTGGCCTTGCTCACGTCGTACGACTCCGAGCCCGGGACCGAGGGGCCGGGGGCGAGCGAGGCGACGTACGCGGCCAGGGCCTCGATCTCCTTCTCGGAGTACGCCGGGGCCTTGCGCGGGATCTGCGCGCCCGGCTGCATCGCCGGCATCCGGCCGGTACCGACCTGGAAGTCGACCGCGGCCGCGCCGACGCCGATCAGCGACGGGCCGGCCATCTTGCCCTCGCCGTTCCCGCCGCCCTCGGCGTTCAGGCCGTGGCAGCTGGAGCAGCCGACCGCGAAGAGCTTCTTGCCCTCCTCGATCTGCTGGGACTGGGCCGAGTTGTCCGCCACCGCGTTGTCAGGGGCGAAGGCGGCGTACGCCGACCCCACTGCCAGGAGGCCGAACAGGAGCACGACGAGGCCGGCGGACCGGTGCCGTCGTCGCGCGGAGAGAAAGCGCGCCGGTGACAAGGAAGGTCTCTTCTCACTCATTTGAGCAGGTAGATGGTCGCGAACAGGGCGATCCAGACCACGTCGACGAAGTGCCAGTAGTACGACACGACGATCGCCGAGACGGCCTGTTCGTGGGTGAACTTACGAGCCATGTACGTCCTCGCCAGGACGAACACGAAAGCGATGAGGCCGCCGGTCACGTGCAGACCGTGGAAGCCGGTGGCCAGGTAGAACACCGATCCGTACGCGTTCGACGAGATCGTGATGCCCTCGTGCACCAGCTCGGCGTACTCGGTCACCTGGCCGGCGATGAAGACCGCGCCCATCAGGTACGTGAGGATGAACCACTCACGCATCCCCCAGGAGCGGATGTTCAGCACCGAGCCGGTCCGGCCGACCCGGCCGTGCTCGGCCGCGAAGACACCGAACTGGCAGGTGAAGGACGACGCCACCAGGATCGTCGTGTTCACCGCGGCGAACGGGACGTTCAGGTGGTGCGTCATGACCTCCCACAGCGTCTCCGTACCCGGAGCGGCTGCGGCGGTCGTCACCGACCGGATCGTGAAGTACGCCGCGAACAGGGCGGCGAAGAACATCAGTTCGCTCGAGAGCCAGACGATCGTGCCGACACTGACCATGCTGGGACGGTCGTGGTGTCCGTGTTCACGAGACGCTGGGAGCGCGGTTGCAGTGGCCACGCGGTCATTATGTCGGTCCTCGTATCAACTGACACGACCACCCCCATGCATGTCGCCAAGTAATGGTTTCTACTGTGGAAGCGTGCTTCCCCTTCACGCCACGCCCGGCGACCGGATCGAGCCGCTGACGCCGCTCCGGTTGCTGACGGCATGGACCTTCGAACCGGTGTTACTCGCCGTGATCGTCGTCCTCGCCGCGGTCTACCTGTACGGCGTCCACAAGCTCCGCAAACGCGGTGACAAGTGGTCCCGCGGCCGGACGTTCGCGTTCGTCGGCGTCGGGCTCGGAAGCGCCGTGATCGCCACCCAGTCGGCGCTCGGCACCTACGACACGGTGCTGATCAGCGTGCACATGGTGCAGCACATGATCCTGTCGATGCTGACACCGCTCGCGCTGGCGCTCGGCGCGCCGGTCACGCTGGCGCTCCGGACGCTGCCGCAGCAGCCGCGGAAGTGGTTGCTCTCCGTGTTGCACTCGCGGTTCGCGAAGGTGGTCTGCTTCCCGCTGATCGGCTTCACGCTGTTCGTCCTGAGCCCCTGGGCGCTCTATTTCAGCGGCTGGTACGACGCCACGCTGCGGTCGACCGCGCTGCACGACCTGCTGCACCTGCACTTCATCCTGGTCGGCTCGCTGTTCTTCTGGCCGCTGCTCGGGCTCGACCCGGTGCCCGGCCGGGTGATCTACCCGTTCCGGCTGATCCTGACGTTCCTCACACTGCCGTTCCACGCGTTCCTCGGCATCACCATCATGTCCGCGAACACGCTGATCGCCGAGGACTGGTACACCAGCTTCGGCCGGTCCTGGTCGCCGTCGCCGCTGCGCGACCAGTACATCGCCGGCGGTCTGCTGTGGGGCTCCGGCGACATCGTCGGCGTGGTGTTCTTCGCCGTCCTGTTCGTCCAATGGGTGCGCGAGTCACAGCGCGAGGCGCGCCGTGAGGACCGGCGCCTGGACCGCTTGGAGGAACAGGCTCGCCGGGCTGAACAGTCGCCCCGGTAGCATTCCGGGTGTCCAGTCGTCTTTTGAACAAGCTTGGGATGGATCGATGAGTTCAGAGCGTCCGCTGAAGGTCCTGGTCTACAGCGACGACCGTACGACGCGGGAGTCCGTCCGGCTGGCCCTCGGCAAGCGGCCGGCGGCCGATCTGCCCGAGCTGGAGTACGTCGAGTGCGCCACTGAGCCGGCCGTCATCAAGGTCATGGACAAGGGCGGCATCGACCTCGCCGTCCTGGACGGCGAGGCGGTACCGGCCGGCGGCATGGGGATCGCCCGGCAGCTGAAGGACGAGATCTTCCAGTGCCCGCCGGTGCTCGTCATCACCGGCCGTCCGCAGGACGCGTGGCTGGCGACCTGGTCGCGGGCCGAGGGTGCGGTCTCGCACCCGATCGACCCGATCAAGCTGGCCGAGGTCACCGCGGACCTGCTCCGCGCGCGCCTCGCCAAGCTGCCCGCCACGACCGCCTGACCTATGGGCGCCTACACGTGGCCGCAGGTCCTGAATCCGCTGCTGCGGCGTGAGGACCTGGAGGCCTCCGCCACCGCGTGGGCGATGGAGCAGATCCTGTCCGGAGCGGCCTCGCCCGCGCAGCTCGCCGGGTTCGTGATCGCGCTGCGTTCCAAGGGCGAGACGGTCACCGAGGTCGAGGGACTGGTCGCGACGATGCGCGACTTCGCCACCCGGATCACGGTGCCCGGCCGGACGCTCGACGTCGTCGGCACCGGCGGTGACCAAGCCCACACGGTGAACATCAGCACGATGTCCGCGATCGTCGCCGCGGGCGCCGGCGCGAAGGTACTGAAGCACGGCAACCGCGCCGCGTCGTCGGCCTGCGGTGCGGCGGACGTCCTCGAGGAGCTCGGTGTTCCTTTGGACCTCACCGCGGCGCAGGTCGCCGAAGTAGGGGAGCGGGCCGGCATCACGTTCTGCTTCGCCCCGGCGTTCCACCCCGCGCTGCGGCACGCCGCCGTACCGCGTCGTGAGCTCGGGGTGCCGACGACGTTCAACTTCCTCGGTCCGCTGGCGAACCCCGGCAACCCGTCCGCGCAGGCGGTCGGCGTCGGCGACGGCCGGATCGCCGGGCTGATGGCGGGCGTACTGGCGCGGCGCGGGATCGACGCGCTGGTGTTCCACGGCGACGACGGGCTGGACGAGCTGACCACGCGTACGACGTCACAGGTGTGGATCGTCGGCGCTGGCGAGGTCGAGGGGCCGGTCACGCTCGACCCGCGGGAGCTGGGTATCGAGCCGGTGTCCGCGGACGCGTTGAAGGGCGCCGACGCGACGTTCAACGCGAAGGTCGTGCGCGCACTCGTCGACGGCGAGCCGGGCGCGGTGCGGGACGTCGTACTGCTGAACGCCGGCGCGGCGCTGGCGGCGTACACGCCGGAGACAGGCAGCGTGACGGAGCGGATCCGGACCGGGATGGACCGTGCGGCCGAGGCGATCGACTCCGGGGCCGCGAAGGACGTGCTCGACCGGTGGATCGCCGCCTGCGCCGAGGTGCGCGGCTGACGTTGGGTTTGGTGAAGGGCCGGCGGGGTGTTCCCGCCGGCCCTTCTGCTACTTCAGCTTCATCTGGGAGACCTTGTAGCGCCAGACGTTCTGCCAGGCCGGTGTGGAGCCGGCGAGGTCGGCGACCGACACCGCCGCCGTACCGTCACCGCGGTCGACCACCGCGATCATGATCGTCGAGAATGTCTCCGGCAGCTTCGCCACCTTGACGGGGACCTTGGCGACGATCTCGTGGCCCGGATGGCCGTTGACCGTGATCGCCTTGTGGACGACGCTGCCCTTGATGACCTGTGTGTCCTTGTCGTACAGGTTGACGAGCGTGCGACCGCCGACCTGGGCCGCAGCTGCCCTGAGACCGGCCGCGGTGTTCGTGTACGGGATCTCCGGCGGCAGCTGACCGAAGGCGACGTAGTTGCCCCAGCTGTGGCCCTTGACGTAGTTGCTGTGCACCGTCAGCCAGATCGCGGCGCCGCCCCACAGCCCGGTGCGCTCGACGGTGTTGCCCCAGGCCGAGCTCATGATCGGCATCGAGTCGTTGTTGGAAGCAACCATCTCGGTACCGAGCACCTTGCCGACCGGCGTCGGCGTCTTCGTAGGCTTCGCCGACGGGTTGACCGTCTCCATCGGCTTCCCCACCGTCGGCAACGGCACCGGCGTCACGGCCTCGGCCTTGGTCAAGATCCATCCAGCACTCAACCCAGTAGCAGCCAACGCCGCCACCACCAAAACCACAGCCCCAATGGCTCGAGCCCGCCCACTACCCCCCACGGCAATAGCCCCAGCCCCAACACCCGAGTGAGCCCCAGCCGCACCGTGCCCACCCGAGTGAGCCCCAGCCCCGTGCCCACCTGAGTGCGCCCCAGCGCTGTGTCCGCCTGCAACCGCTCCGGCGCCGGTGCCACCCGAGTGCGCCGCTGCACCTTGCGCACCGGCGGTGCCAGCACCTTGCCCGGCAGCGCCCGCGGCGTACGGCCCAGCCGCCTTCGAGATCACCTCAGTAAACGCCAACGGCGTACCCGGCGCCCCACCACGGCCCCCAGCCGACGGACCACCCTGCGGTCCACGCTGCTGAGGACCCGACTGCCCAGCCTGCTGTCCTTGCTGCGGGCTCTGCTGACCGAACTGCGGCCGACCAGGCTGAGGCCCAGTCGCCTGCACCTGCCAACCACCCGTCTGCTGCCCCTGCTGCTGCACACCCCACATCTGCCCCGGCTGCCCGGGAGCAGGCTGCCCGGGACCCGGCCGTCCAGGACCCGCTTGTGCAGGACCTGCTTGTCCGGGACCCGGCTGGACTGGCCGGGACTGCGGTTGGCCTGGTTGTGGTTGGCCTGTTGGTGGTTGGGACGGCTGGCCCTGCTGAGGCGACGGAGGCCGCTGGCCGCTGTACTGCGGTGCCGCCGGAGGAGCCGCGTGCTGCGGGCGCACTTGCTGTGCACCAGCCTGCTGCGGACCAGGCTGCTGCTGCCCCGGCCGCGGACCACCTGTCTGCGGACCACCCGTCTGCTGGCCGCCGGACTGCTGAGGTCCGCTGTGCTGTGGGCCAGTCGGTCGCGCACCGGCCTGCGGCTGCTGGGTAGGCGGCTGCTGCGGGGGTTGGTTGGTCCAGTGTTGTTGTGGGGCTGAGTGTTGCGGTCGGACCGGTGGCGGGGGAGGCGGTGCCGGAGCAGGTGACTGTCCGAACAGCGCATCCGACGAACCCGCCTGCCCCGCACCCTGTGCCTGGCCGGGAGTTTGGGGCTGTGGGGGTGCCTGGGGAGTGCCGGCCAACGGGTCGGAGGGGCGTGCGGAGTTGTCCGGCGTGCCCTCCGGGGGGTTGGGGCGCGCGGGGTTCTGGTCTTCGTTCTCAGCCAACGTTGATTCCTAGGTAGGCCTGGTCCGCGGCCTTCTTCAGGTCCGGGCGGTTGTTCGGGATGCCGCTGATGTACGCGACCGCGGTCCCGTCACCGAGGTCGAAAACAGCCACCGTCAGGGTAAGCACCCGATCGGTCACTGCGGCCGACGTCGCAGTCGCGGTCTGCACGAAGACCCAGCCCGCCTTGTCGGTGCGCTTCACCGGGCCGTTGGCGACCGTCTTGAAGGTCACCGGGATGTTCCCGTACATGTTTTCGCGCAGCTTGATCGACAGCGACGCCGCGGTCGCCTTCGGGTCGCCGTTGAACCCGGACGCGGTGCCCAGACCGCCGACGAAGATGTCGGCGCTCCAGTCGTCCTTCTCGACGACGTTCTCCTTCAGGACGATGCGCTGCCCGTTCGAGTTGATCAGTTGCTCGACGAGGCGCTTGCGGTCGGACCACGGCGGGTTCCGGCGCGGGAACGAGATCGCGTCCGCCGCGATCCGGTCGGCGCCCTCGTGCAGCTTCGGGTCCTTCGACTGACCGGGCTTGGTGCTGGACTGGCTCGTCGGCGAGGGCGAGCCGCTCTGCGTCGGCGTACCCGTCCCGCCGGGGTCGGCCGTTGTGTCGTCTCCCTTGGTGAGCAGGACCACCGCGGCGACGATCAGCATCACCACCGCGACTCCACCGGCGATGATCAACGGCATCTTTCCGCCGAACGGGCCGCCACCGCCGGAGCTCTTCGACTTCTTGCTCTTGCCGTCCCGCTTGCCGACACCGGAGCTCAGGTCGGTCTGGCCGCCCCAAGCCTCGTTCCCGTCGTCACCCCAGGCACGCTGCGTCTGCTGGTCGCCCCACGCCGGCTGACCACCCTGCTGCACACCAGCACCCTGCGGGCCGCCTTGCTGCACGCCGACACCCTGCTGGGCACCCCACTGCTGCGGGCCGGTCTGCGCCGCCTGTTGGGCGTTCGGTTGCGCGTTCTGCTGGTTGCTGGGCTGCTCCACCGGCCAGGACTGTCCGCCCCACGACTGGTCGCCACCCTGCTGACCGGTCTGGGCGCTTGCAGTCGCCTGCTGTCCCCACAGCCCTGATTCCTGTACGCCGTGCTGGTCACCTGCACCCCAGCCGTTGTCGGCCGGAGCGCCGGTGCCCTGGCCTCCGGACTGTTGTCCGTTCCAGTTCTGTTCCTGGGTTGGCGTCTGCTGCTGGGGCTGGTCGCCCCAGAGCTGTACTGGCGGCTCCGGCGTGGGGGCGGGGTCGGGTGTCCCGGGGACAGTCCACAGCGGAGCGGACTCCGCGGACGTGTCCGGGTCGTCTTCGTCCGAGGACTCGACACCCCACGCGGGGATGTCGAGCGTCTGCTGGTCTTCCTCGTCTACGGACTGGCTGCCCCAGTTCGGGGCCAGCTGACCGGCTGCCTCGGCTTCATCGGCCGCCTGCTCCGCGGCCAGTTCGTCCGCTGCCCGCTCGTCGGCTACCCGCGCGGCTTGCTCGTCCACGGCAGGGGGTGCTGGTGCGTCGCTTGCCTGCTGATCGTCCGCCGGAGCGGTCGTGTTGGCGGTCTGCGCGTCGGTTGTGTCGGTGGTCGGGTCCGGGGCGAGCTTGAGGGTCCAGCCGCTTGACTGTTCCTCCGGCTGTACGTCGGCCTGTGCGTCGGCCTCGGCCTGTGCTGCTTCGTAGTCTGAGATCTCGCGTTGCGTCCAGTGCTCCGGCGGTGCGGGGGCGAGTTCTGGCGCACCCCAGGTCGCGCGGGCACGATCAGCCGGGCTTGCTTCCTCCTCGGTCGACGCGGAGGAAGAAGCCTCGCCGGCGGCCGCCGTGGACGCAGGTTCACCGCCTGTGGGCGAGGACTCCGCGTCTGGTGCGACTGCGCGCAGGTGTGGAGTGGCGGGTGCAGGGCCGTCGTTGGTGGGGGACGGTGAGTCCCAGAGCTGCGGAGTCGCGGCGGGTTGCCACCAGCCGCCTCCGCCCGCTTGGTCGGCTCGCGCCGCGTCGCCGGCATCGGTGTGCTGCACCGCCCGCAAACCAGGCCCCTGCGGCTCATTCTGCACAGGCTGAACCGGCTGAACCGGCTGAACCGGCTGCTGGTCAGCCGACCCGTGCTGCTGCGCCAACTGTTCGTGGCCGCCGTGCTGCTGTGGCGGCTGTTCGTAGCTGGTGGGTTGTTGTGTTGGCTGGGGCTGTTGCTCGGTGCCCCAATTCTGAGGTGCCTGTTGCTGTGGGGATTGGTTGTCTGGGGTGGGGTGGTCGTACGCCGTGAACTGGTCGGCTGACCAGGGCTGGTCGTTGGCTGACCATGGCTGCTGCTGGGTCTGCTCTAGGTCGGCTGCGCCGGGGGTGTGCTGCTGGGGCGATTGCTGCGGCCAGGGGTCTGGTTGGGCAGGCCAGGACTGTTGCTGGGTCTGCTCGGTGTCGGCCTGGTCGTAGGAGCTGAACTGGTCGGCTGACCACGGCTGCTGGTCCGCGGACCACGGCTGCTGCGAGGGGTCGGCGGACTGCTGCTCCGGCCACTGCTGCTGCGGCGGGTTGGCGGACTGCTGCTCGGGCCACTGCTGTTGCCCAGGCCCCTGTTGCCCAGAGCCCTGTTGCTGTGCGGACCACGGTTGCTGTTGGGTCTGCTCTGTGTCTGGGTCGGCCTGTTCGTAGGAGCTGAACTGGTCCGCGGACCACGGCTGCTGGTCGGCTGACCAGGGCTGCTGGTTGCCTGACCACGGCTGCTGCTGGGGCTGGTCCGGGGTGGGGGAATTGTCCTGCTGCCACGTGTCGGGTTGGGCAGGCCAGGACTGTTGCTGGGTCTGCTCGGTGTCTGGGGTGGCCTGCTCGTACGAGCTGAACTGGTTTGCCGACCACGGCTGCTGGTCCGCAGACCACGGCTGCTGGGTGGGCTCAGGCTGCGCGTCCTGAGTGGGCCGGGGCTGTTGCTGCGCCGGCTCCGGGTCGGGCTGGGTTGGCCAGAACGGTTGCTGGGCTGGCTCGGGGGCCTGCTGAGTTGGCCGGGCCTGCTGGGTTGGCTCGGGGGCAGGCTCAGACGGCTGGGACTGTTGTTGGGTCGGCTCAGCCGGCTGGGGGTCGGCCCGGGGGGTGGACTCGTCTTCCGCGGCGGCCAACGCTGCGGCTTTGTCCTCGTGTTCGGTTTTGTTGGTCCACTTCTCCCCGTTCCAGAAGCGGATCGTGTGCGGCTGGCCGGTGGGGTCGGGGTACCAGCCGGCGGGCGGGTTGCTCATCCGCGTCCTCGCTTCGGCACCGGCGCCAAGGCGCGGACCTGCTCGGCAACAAACTGACCCCGGACGTTCATGTATTCACCGTAACTTCAGCTCGTGTCAGTCAGATCGGTTCGTCCAGTCCCTGAGGGCCTGGACTCAGTCGTCCTGGCCCAGGCTGAACGCCGCTTCCAGGTCGTGGCTCGAGTAGGCGCGGAACGCGATGTGCGTCTCGGTGCTCAGCACGCCCGGCACCCGGTTGACGTGCTCGGGGATCACGGTGGCCAGGTCGTCGTGCCGCGCGACCCGGACGAGCGCGATGAGGTCGAGCCCGCCGGTCACGGAGTACACCTCGCTGACGCCGTCGATCGTCGCCACCTGCTCGGCGACCTCAGGAATCCGTGCGACGTCGGCCTTGATGAACACGATCGCGGTGACCATGCCGTCCTCTCCTAACACCCGTCCAGAGCTCATACCTCAACGGGCTGAAGCATAGTGCGGCCAAGGCCCCGCAACGCCCGCCGCCCAGGCCCTGCCTAGCTCACCCGAGCAGGACCGAGCGGGCGCAGGTTGCGGCGGCGTTCGGTGGGGTGCTGGTGGCGGTCGGTGTGCGAGTTGTCGAGGCGTGTGAGGTGCCGCCCGGCGCCGCCGACCGGGCAGGTCCAGGTGCCGTCCATCTCGACCAGGCGGATGCCGGGGAGCTCGAGCCAGCGCAGGATCAGCTCGATCTCTTCCGGCGACGCCGCCGCGACCGGCCCGATCCCGGGCAGCACCGTCTCGGCCGAGGCCCGCAGCATCTCCAGTTGCGGCCGCGGGTCGGTCCCGCGCGGGCTGAACCCGGCCGCCGCGAGCCGCCCGCGGCGGATCACGTGTAGCTCCCAGCCGCCGTCGTCGGTCCGCCTGGCGGCACAGATCTCGGCGCACCCGGTCACGGACGCCATCCGCTGCATCCGCGCCGAGCTCCGCACGAACGCGCTCAACCGGTCCCGGTGCACGGCCGCGTCCTCGAACCGCTCGTCGGCGGACAGTACGTCGATGCGCCGGTCGAGCGCGTCCACGACCGGCGTCGGGTCCACGGTCAGTGCCGACCGCAGCGCGGCGACGAACTCGCCGTACGAATCCATCGAGATCCGCCCGTCGCAGGGTGCGACGCACCGGCCCATCTCGGCCAGTACGCACGGCGACAACGACGGGTGCTTGGACATCCGCGCGGTGCACTGCCGGATCGGGAACGCCTCGTGCAGCGCGGCCATCGCCCGCTCGGCCGTCTTCCGCGAGCTGAACGGCCCGAGGTACCCGGCGTCGTCGTCGCGCACCTGTTTGACCAGCGACAACCGCGGAAACGGTTCGACGGTGACCTTCAGCCAGTGCTGCCGCTCCGGGAACTTGGACCGCCGGTTGTACCGCGGTTTGTGCTCCGCGATCAGCCGCAGCTCCCGTACCTCGGCCTCCAGCGGCGTCCCGCACTCGATCCCGCGGACGGCGGTGGCGATGCCGACCATCTCGCCGATCCGGTTCCTGGTCTCGGAGGCGGTGAAGTACGAGCGCACCCGGGTACGCAGGTCCTTGGACTTCCCGACGTACAGCACCTCGCCGCGGTCGTCGGTGAACAGGTACACACCTGGTGCGTGCGGCAACGACTCGGCCAGGTGGCGCTTGGCCCGGACCGCGGGCGCGACCCGGGACGAGAACGTCTGCAGGTCCTCCACCGTTTGCACGCCCAACGACCCGACCCGCTCGAACAGGCCGTGCAGTACGTCGACGGTCGCGCGCGCGTCCGACAGGGCGCGGTGGTTCGGTGTGGTCGTCGTCCGGAACAGCTTGGCCAGCGTGCCGAGTTTGCAGTTCGGCGCCTCGTCCGGGGTGATCACGCGCCGGGCCAGCAGCGCGGTGTCGACGACCGCGAAGTCGGGCCAGTCGTACCCGTGCACCAGGCTCTCGTGTTTCAGGAAGCCCATGTCGAACGGCGCGTTGTGCGCGACCATCACACAGCCCTGTGCGAACTCCAGGAACGCGGGCAGCACCGACTCGATCCGGGGGGACGTGGCAACCATCCCGTTCGTGATGCCGGTCAGTACGGCGATGAACGGCGGGATCGACTCCGACGGGTTCACCAGTGTCTGGAACTCGCCGATCACCTCGCCCGCGCGCACCTTGACCGCGCCGATCTCGGTGATACCGCCCTCGCCCGGCGGATTGCCCGTGGTCTCCAGGTCGACCACGCAGAAGGTGATGTCCCGCAACGGCGTACCCAGGTCGTCGAAACTGTGCTGCACACCACGGATCGGCAGCAGCGGATGCTCTACGGATTCCTGGGCCGGCGCATGCCCTGGGCTGGTCATGTCCACGACGCTAAGAGCCGCCACCGACAATTCCGCAGGTGACACGCCTGCGAGTCGACTAGGCTCTCTGTATGCGTACACAGGCGATCACCGCGATTCGGGGCCGGATGCCCGCTCGCTGTGGTCTGCGTCACTGGCCCAGCAGCTGCTGCCGGCTCCTCGTTTCTGCCGGACTGCGGACCGGTGACTGAGGCCGGCACCGCCGCGAGCTCCGCCGCTACGACTTTGCCTGAACCGGTCCGGCAACGCGTCCTGACCCTCGCCGCGCACGCCCTCGGCCAGCTGCCCGCGTCCGACATCCCGGCGCCGCTGCGGCGGTTCGCCAGCTTCGCGCCGGCGAAACGGGCGAAGCTGTCCGCCTCGGTGCTCGGGCCGATCCTGGACACCGACGACCACTTCCGCCGGCTCGCCGCCTTCGAGGTACGGCGGGAGCACCCGGAGCTCGGCGATGCGGTGGCCGACGGTGTCGCCGTACCGGCCGCGGATCCGGTCGAGGTCGCCGCGCTCGCGTACCTGCTGCGCCCGGACGACTGGGAGCAGCATGTCGCCGCGGCCGCCCAGGTCCCGGTGGAGAATCCGCGCGCCGACGAGGAAGCCGTCAACCGGCTCGCCGACCAGCTCGACCAGGCGCGCACCGAGACCCGGCAGGTCCGCGAACGGCTTCGTGAACAGGTCAACGAGCTCAAGGCCGAGAACGTCACGCTCCGCCGCAAGCTCAACGAGGCCAGGCAGCGGATCACCGGTCTGCAGAGCGAGGTCGAGCAGCGCACCAAGGAAGCCGGGAGCGCCGACGAACGCGTCGACGCGGCACGTGCCGAGGTCGAGCGGGAGCTGCGCAAGCTCCGCACCCGGATCACCGAACTGGAAGCGGTCGAGCACGCGGCCCGGCGTACGGCGGGACAGGAGCGGGAGCTGGCGTCGACCCGCACGCGGCTGCTGCTCGACACGTTGCTCGAGGCGGCGAGCGGCCTGCGCCGTGAACTGGCGTTGCCGCCCGGGGGAGAGCTCCGCCCGGCCGACACGGTGGCCGGCTCCGAGCCCGACGCGGCCCCAGTCGGACGTACGGCGCCTGAGGACGACCCCGCGTTGTTCGACGAGCTGTTGGCGTTGCCGCAGGTACATCTGATCATCGACGGCTACAACGTGACGAAGACCGCGTGGCCGAACTCGCCGCTGCACTCGCAGCGTCAGCGACTCGTCACAGCCCTGGGCGCACTTGTCGCGCAGCGCCGGGTCGAGATCACTGTGGTGTTCGACGGCGCCGAGCTTTCGGGGCCGGTGCAGCTGAATCCGCCGCGTGGTGTGCGGGTGCGGTTCAGCCCGGCCGGGGTGATCGCGGACGAGGTGATCCGGCAACTGGTTCGTGCCGAGCCGCCGGGCCGCCCGGTCGTGGTCGTCTCCACCGACCGCGAGGTTGCCGACAGCATCATCAAACTCGGCGCCCGCTCGCTGTCCGCGAGCAGCCTCACAGCACGCATCGCACGCACCTGACAACAGAACACCGCAAAAACTGTCGGCGGGGTTCTCTAGCGTCCTTCTCAGCCGGATGCAAGTCCGGGTGCTTCCCCACTTGGAGGATGTTGTGCTGATCGACTGTGACGCTTGTGTGATGAAGGGTCCGGGTTGCCAGGACTGCGTCGTGACAGTGGTGCTGGGGTTCTCGGAGGAACGGTCCGGCAGCCTGCGCATCGACGACGACGAGAAGGCCGCCCTGGACGCGCTCGCTGACTCCGGTCTGGTGCCGCCACTGCGCCTCGTGCACGCCGTCAGTAGTGTCGAGCCGGACATTGCTGCCGAATCGCCTGCCGGAGAAGACGAAACGGCCGTTGGGTCGGGATGATCCTTCGTTAATTTTGGATCAAACCCGAGGGGCGAATTGCACTGGTCACGAAACGGTCACTACTGTTACGTCTCGTTGCCTCAGGGTGTCGGCCGCTCCGGCCGACCGGGCAGCGGCAAGCCGAGGGAGTGATCCGGCGGATCCCGTGGACCGATGTCCGCGGCAGGCCAGGTCAACGGGGACGGCGCGAGCAGAGGAAGGGACCGACCGGGCTGTGTCCATCGGACGCATCAACCGCACCAAGGGAATCGCCCTCGCCGCCATCACCAGCACGGCTGTCGCTGCGGGTGTGATCTTCATCCAGGGAGCGGCTGACGCCGACCCCAAGCCCACCCTGGAGGAGGCGAAGAAGCAGATCGCCACGCTCCAGCACGAGGCCGAGGAAGCCGGTGAGTCGGCGAACGACCTGCGCGGGCAGATCACCGCCTCGTCCGCCCGGGTGAAGGCACTGCAGGCGGGCATCGCCAAGCAGCAGGCCCAGGTGGATGCGGTGAAGCGGCAGATCGGTTCGCTCGCGGTCGCCGGATACCAGACCTCGGGGATCTCCACGACGGCGCAGCTGCTGCTGTCGAGCAACCCGGACCAGTTCCTCAGCCAGGCGTCGACCGCGCAGGCCTTCGCCGGCCAGCAGAACTCGGCGCTGCGCCGCTTCCAGATCGCGCAGGGCAAGCTCACCGACCTGCAGGCCAGCGAGCAGGCCGAGCTGGGCGCGCTGCAGGCCGTGCAGGCGAAGCAGGACGTGTTCAAGAAGCAGATCAACACCAAGCTCGACGCCGCCCAGAAGGTGCTCGACAAGCTCAGCGAGGCCGAGCAGAAGCGGATCGAGGAAGAGAACGCCAAGGAGGCGGAGGAGGCGCGCAGGCAGCGCCCGACCCGCGACGGCGACCGGACCGGTGACGACAAGGACCTGCCGAACGTCCCGGCCAGCGGCCGCGCGAAGATTGCGATCAACGCCGCGCTGTCCCAGCTCGGTGACTCCTACGTCTGGGGCGCCGCGGGCCCGAACTCGTACGACTGCTCGGGCCTGACCATGTACGCCTGGGGCAAGGCCGGCGTCTCGCTCTCGCACTCGTCGAAGGCGCAGGCCAGTGAGGGCCGCCGGGTCAGCAAGTCCGAGCTGATGCCGGGCGACCTGGTGTTCTTCTTCAGCCCGATCAGCCACGTCGGCATCTACCTCGGCAACGGCCGGATCGTGCACGCGCCCCGTCCGGGCAAGAGTGTCGAGATCAGCCCGCTGGACGAGAACCCGTACAACACCGCGGTCCGTCCGGGCTGACCTGCCACGTTGACATACTCATCGGCTCCGGGGATCTCCCCGGAGCCGATCCGTTTCCCGGTGCTGCCGTTACGTGGTGATGCCGTAGTGTCGGAGGAGGCCGGGTGTCCCGCCTGACTGGGGCAGGTGAGCAGCGAGGGGCCGAGGTGATCGACGAGCACGGCGACACGGTTCCGCTGCCGGTGGTCCCGTCGGCCGGTGACGCTGAGGAGTCGATCGACCACCTGGCGGAGCCGTACGCCGACGGTCCGCAGCAGCGCCCGCCGTTCGCGCCGATCCTGAAGAAGGTCGCTCTCGGTGTCGCCGTCTGCCTGGTCGCCGGGGCCGGGTATGCCGGGCTCCAGCACATCGCCAACGCCCCGGCCGACCCGAACGCCGGCGGGACGCACCCGCCGTCGCAGTCGTCGCCGACCACGCCCGATCAGGCCCAGGCCGGCGTCCAGCGCGCGGTCGCCGGTCAGGCGGTCCTGCAGAAGATGACCGACGCGGTCGAGAACGAGGACCGTACCGAGTTCCTGAACACCGTCGACCCGAAGGCCACGGCGTTCCGGGCCAGCGCGCGGACGATCTTCAGCAACCTCAGCGCGCTCCCGCTCGGCACTTTCCAGTTACGGTACGTGAGCGACGACAGCGCTGCCCTGACCCCGGACCGGCAGGCCGAGCTCGGCGGGACGCAGTCCTGGCTGGCGCAGGTCGAGGTCTCCTGGCAGCTCTCCGGGTACGACGTGAAGCCCGCGCGCGAGACCCTCCCGGTGACGTTCGTGACCCGCGACGGGACGACGTACGCCGCCTCGTTCTCGGAGCGGTTCGTGGCGGGGCAGCGCAAGCCGGTGTGGGCGCTCGGCCCGATCGACCTGGCCAAGGGCAAGCACAGCCTGGTGATCAGCCTCGACTCGGAATCCGAGGCGCGCAGCTACGTGTCGGTCGCCGACAAGGCGGTCGAGTCGGTGACGAAGGTGTGGGGGAAGGGCTGGCGGCAGAAGGTCGTCGTCTACCTGCCCGCGAAACAGGCCCAGATGGAAGGTGTCCTCGGCGCGCAGCCGAACACGTACACCCAGATCGCCGCGGTCACGATGGCCGAACTGGACACGCCGGCCGTCGGAGCGCCGGTGCGGATCGTCGCGAACCCGAAGCTGTTCGAGGATCTCGGCAAGCAGGGCCGGCGGATCGTGCTGACCCACGAGACCACGCACGTCGCGTCGACCGCGACCGCCTCACCCGTGCCGCTGTGGCTCGCGGAAGGTTTCGCGGACTACGTCGCGTTCACCGCCGTACCCGTGCAGGACGAGTCGGCAGCGAAGGAGTTGTTCAAGGCGGTGCGCGCGGGGAAGGTGCCGGCCACGTTGCCGACACCGGAGGCGTTCGCGGCGTCGGCGACCGAGTTGCCGCAGGCGTACGAGTCGGCGTGGCTGGCCTGCCGGCTGATCGCCGAGCGCGAGGGACAGGACAAGCTGGTGAAGTTCTACCGGGCCGTGCACGCGTCGAAGAGCTCGACCGGGCTGGCGGACGCGTTCAAGTCGGTGCTCGGGATGACCGAGGCCGAGTTCGTCGCCGAATGGCAGAAATACCTCGAGAGGCTCGCCGGTGCCTAAGAAGGCCGCCAGCCCGTGGGTTCCTCGGGCCGCGGGCGGGCTGCTGGCGCTCGCGCTGGTGTTCACGATCGCCGTCACGACCCCGTGGCACCTGATCGATCTGCCGAAGCCGGACGCCGCGCTCGACTTCACTGCCGCTGAGATCGCCCGCCAGAACGCGTTCCGGCACGAGATCCTGCGCTGGTCGACGGCGTCCTGGATCATCTCGATCGTGGTCCCGGTGGTGATCGGCTTCAGTCCGCTCGGCCGCCGGCTGTACGACGGTCTGCGGATCCGCTGGTGGTTCCTCGCCGTCCCGGTCACGGTCGCCGGGATCGCGCTGATCACCAACCTGCTCACGGTCCCGACCGACGTACTCGCCCAGCGGGTCAGCCTGAAGTACGGGCTGGCGGTGGAGAACTGGCGGTTGTGGGTCTGGGACCGCGGCGTGAACTGGGCGATCACGTCACTCGGCGTCGGTGTGCTGGCGGTCGTCCTGATCGGGTTCGCGAAACGCTGGAAGGGCTGGTGGTTGCCTGGGGCAATCGCCTCCGCGCTGCTCGTGCTGGGCGCGTCGTTCGCGTACCCGGTGCTGATCGAGCCCCGGTTCAACAACTTCACGTCGATGCCGGCCGGTGCCCTGCGCAACGACTTCCTGAGGCTCGCGGCCGACGACGGCGTACCGGTGAAGGATGTGCTGGTCGCGGACGCGTCGAAGCGGACCACGGCCCTGAACGCGTACGTGTCCGGCTTCGGTTCGACCCGTCGGCTGGTCGTCTACGACACGCTCCTGAAGGACACGCCGCCCGCGCAGGTCCGGCTCGTGGTCGCGCACGAGCTCGGTCACGCCGCCGAGGACGACGTACTGCACGGCACGCTGATCGGCGTGCTCGGTACGGCGTTCGGCATCACGTTGCTGTACTTGTTGCTCGGGGCACGGATCGCGGACCCGCGACGGGCGGCGGTGCTGGTCGCGATGATCGTGGCCGGTACGACGCTCGCGAGCCCGATCCAGAACCTGGTGAGCCGCAAGATCGAGGCGCGCGCCGACTACCACTCGCTCCGGCTGACGAACGACCCGCGGAACTTCGTCGCGATGCAGCACGACCTCGCCGTCCGGAACATCTCGGGACTCGACCCGAGCGCCTGGCGGTACTGGATGTTCGCCAGCCACCCGACCGCGCCGGAGCGGATCGCGATGGGCCGCGCGTGGGCGGCCGAGAACGGCGGTACGGTCCCACCGCTGGTCCGGCGATGACCGTCCTGGTCGTCACCAACGACTTCCCGCCACGCCAGGGCGGGATCGAGACGTTCGTCCGCTCGTTGTGCGACCAGTTGCCCGACGTCGTCGTCTACACCTCTCGCGAGGCGGGCGACACGGCGTACGACGCGACGCTGCCGTTCCCCGTGATCCGCGACCGAACGTCGATGTTGTTGCCCACGGCCCGGGTCACGAAGCGGGCCGTCGGGCTGATGCGCGAGCACGGCGCCGACCGGATCCTGTTCGGGGCGGCGGCTCCGCTCGGGCTGATGGGTCCGGCGCTCCGGCGGGCCGGCGCGCGGCGGATCGTCGCGATGACGCACGGACATGAGACGTGGTGGGCCGGCGTACCCGGGGCCTGGCGGGCGCTACGGCGGATCGGTGATGCCGCGGACACGGTGACGACGGTGTCGTCGTGGTGCGCCGATCGGATCGCTCCGGCGCTGTCGCCCGCGGCCGCGCAACGGATGCGGAGACTGACGCCGGGGGTCGACACGCGGCGGTTCGCGCCAGGGTGCGGGGGAGGGCAGATCCGCAAGGGCCTCGGGCTGGAAGGTGTTCCGGTGGTCGCCTGTGTGTCGCGGCTGATTCGCCGGAAGGGGCAGGACACGCTGATCCGCGCGTGGTCGCGGGTCCAGAAGTCGGTGCCCGACGCGCGGCTGCTGCTGGTGGGCGGTGGACCGGACCGCGAGTACCTCGAGGACCTGGCGGTGGCCGTCGGCGTCGCGGACCGAGTGGTGTTCACGGGCCCGGTTCCGTGGGCTGAGATCCCGCCGTACGTCGACGCGGCCGATGTGTTCGCGATGCCGTGCCGGACGCGGCGGCTCGGGCTGGAGCCGGAAGCGCTCGGGATCGTCACGCTGGAGGCGTCGGCGACAGGTAAGCCCGTGGTGGTGGGAGACTCGGGCGGCGCGGCCGACACCGTGATCCACGGGACGACCGGGTACCTGGTCGACCCGTACAACCCGGCCGCCGTCGCGGTGCGCATCGTCGAACTGCTGACGAACCCTCAGCACAGTGCCGATCTGGGGGCAGCTGGGCGGAAGTGGGTCGAGGCCGACTGGACCTGGGCCCAGTCGGGCGCCGTACTCCGGGACCTCATCGACTGATCCGTTGCGTCCGAAGAACTGGTGTGACGTCCCGCCACTTCTTCGGACGTAAGGATTGGGGTGGACAGTCGGCGGCGGGGTTCGTGTACTCTGGCCGACATGCACCGAATGTTCCGACTTGCCGCAGCCGTACGAGCTTCATGCTCTCCGGCTGCCGCGGCCTGACATTCACACACTTCCACCGGCGACCGGAAACGGTTCGCCGGTGTTGTTGTTTCTCCTGACCCGGTGGTCTGGTTCCGGCCCTGTTTTCGACAAGGACGAGAACCATGAACATCAGCAGGACTTTCATCGACTTCTTCCTCGACCGCGAGCACGTCCCGACGACCGGGTCCACGCTCATTCCGCGGCTCGGCGATCCCGTGCTCTTCACGACCTCGGGGATGCATCCACTCACCCCGTACCTGGAGGGCGAACCTCATCCCCTGGGACGCAGACTCGTGGGCATTCAGCGATGCCTGCGAACCACCGACCTCGACGAGGTGGGGGATCCGACCCACCTGACGGTGTTCGAGATGCTGGGTTCGTGGTCGCTGGGGGACTACGGCAGCAACGAGACCCTGCGCTGGGGGTACGAGCTGCTCACCACCCGGTTCGGTCTGGACCCGCGGCGGATGTACGTGACCGTGTTCGGCGGCGACGAGCAGGTGCCGCTCGACCAGGAGTCGCTCCGCACCTGGCAGGAGCTCGGGCTGCCGATCGAGCTGACCACCGACGACAACTGGTGGTCGAACGGCCCGACCGGTCCGTGCGGGCCGGACTCGGAGATCTTCGTCTGGACCGGTGAGGGCGAGCCGGAGGGTACGCCGACCACCGACGACCGCTGGGTCGAGGTGTGGAACCACGTGATGATGCGGTACCGCCGCCACGACGACGGTTCGCTGGAGGAGCTGAAGCAGCAGAACATCGACACCGGCCTCGGTCTGGAGCGGCTGACGATGCTCCTGGAGGGCCGGTCGTCGGTGTACGAGACCTCGCTGTTCGAGCCGTGGATGCGGATCGTCCCGAAGCTGTGGCCACTGGACGAGCGGTCCCAGCGGATCGTCATCGATCACCTGCGGTCCAGCATCGTGATCGTCGGCGACGGCGTGCACCCGTCGAACACCGGCCGCGGGTACGTGCTGCGACGGTTGATCCGCCGATTGTTGACAATCCTCTGGCAGAACGACGAGTCGCGGTCGCTGTCCGACGTGCCGATCGAGCTGTTCGAGCACACGCTGAACCACTTCCACCAGGGCGAGACGGTGACGCTGATCCGGCGGATCCTGATCGACGAGGAGATCCGGTTCAGCAACCTGCTCGACCGCGGCCGGAAGGTGCTCAGCCACGAGCGGTTCCACAAGTCCCTCGACGACACCGACTACGAGTACCTGCACGAAACCCACGGCCTGCCGCGGGAACTAGTGGACTCGCTGCGGTAGGCGCTAGATGGCTGCCCGATCCAGTACGTCGGTCGGGGGAGCGTCGGGGATCTCCGGAGACGCGACCTTCCCCACCGACGACTGGGCCACGAACGCGCCGGCCAGCACGATCACGCCGCCGATGATCTGGTTGGTGCGGAGCGTCTCACCGAGGAGGATCAGCGCGAAGACACAGGCCGCGACCACCTCGACGTACGCCACCGCGCCCGCGATCGGCGCGGAGAGCCGCTGGACGGCGGCGGCGCCCGCCAGGTAGGCCACGACTGTGCTCACCAGGATCAGCCACGCGGCCATCACCCAGCCCGGAGCATGCCGCTCGCCGATCGCGATCGAGTCGACCAGCACGTTCCACGGCGTACCCCACGGTGCCGCGATCAGCGTCAGTACGAAGGCACCGACCACGCTTCCGGCCGCGGTCATCACCAGGGGATCCGCCGCGCCGGTCAGCTTGTCGATCAGGATGAAGTACGTCGCCTGGCACGCGGCCGCACCGAGACCGGCGAGCAGGCCGATCAGGTCGATCCGCAACCCTGACCAGATCTCGGCCACCGTCGCGAGACCGACGAGCGCGATGCTCACCCCGATCGCGGCCGACCGCGGTACGGCGACCTTCTGGCCGAACTTCAGCCACGCGACGACCAGTACCGGGCCGGAGAACTCGAGCATCAGCGCGACGCCGACCGGCAGCCGGCTGGCCGCGATGAAGAACAGCGTCTGGCAGCCGGCGATCCCGGTCAGGCCGTAGAGCACCAGCGCCCTCCAGGACGCCCGCGCCGAGCGCAGCCCGGCGCGGCCGCGGAAGACCAGCACGAGCGGAACCAGCACCGCGGCGGCGCCGAGGATCCGTAACCAGGCCGCCTGCTGCGGCGAGAAACCGGCGCCGATCAGCGCCTTCGCGAACGGACCCGACCCGCCGAACGTGATCGCGGAGAAGACCGCGAACCCCAACCCCACCGACTTCGTGCTGTACATGGGCATAACGCTCTCATGCCCATTACATGGCTGTCGAGGGTGATCTCAGAGGACGTTCACCGCGCGGGCCGCGATGATGGCGATTGTCAACAATGAGATCGCTGACTGGATGCCCATCAGCGTCTTGACCCGGGAGGTCAGCGGCAGCGTGTCGGTCGGGCTGAACGCCGTCGCGTTCGTGAGCGCGACGTACAGGTAGTCGGTGAACCCGGGCAGCCAGCCCTTCCACCCCGGCAGGTCGACGGTCATCTGCGGGAACAGCAGGTCCGCGCGCTCGGTCTCCCGCTCGTGCTCTGGCGCACGGGCGAACGGGCCGCCGCGGTCGATCTCCCAGTACCAGACCGCGAACGCGACCACGTTCGTCACCCAGATCAGCAGCGCGCTCTTGACCAGGACCTTGCCGTCGCCGGCGTCGCCGTTGTTCAGGAAGAAGATCATCCCGGCCAGGTAGTACGCGTTCACCGCGACCAGGACCGCGAGCAGGACGAGCTCGACCGACCGCAGCCAGGGCTCGTCGCGGCGCAGATGGAACGGGTTCATCCACACCAACGGCAGCAGCAGGAGTCCACCGAGTACGGGCATCAGCCATCGCGGGAGTGCGTTGATCTGCGTCGGTACCAGGACCTGCAGCACCAGGACCGCGACCACCGCCAGCGAGGCCGGCCAGCGCCGGGTGTGGCGAGTGCTCGTCGGCTTGTTCATTGCAGCATTCTCGCGCCGCGAGCCGGTTATCCGACGGAGGCGTCGATGACGGCCTGTCCAACCTCGGTACGGCGGTAGTGGACCTGATGACCGGTACGACGACGTGTCGCGAGACCCGCGTCGTACAACGCCGACAGGTGTTCGGCGACCGTCGCGAGGGCGAGGTTGTACTGCGCGGCGAGCGCGCTGGTCGTGGCCGGCGGGTCGAGTGCGACGAGCAAGGTCGCGCGGGTGCGACCGAGGAGGCGGGCCAGTGGATCCGGGGGAGCGGGTGCGTCGGACCACAGGCGGGCGGCGCCGCGGGCCGGATAGACGAGCGTCGGGTGGTACGCCGGGTCGACGACGATCACGAGGTACGGCCAGGCGAAGACCCCGGGGACCAGCAGCAGGCCCTGACCGGCGAGATCGCGGTCCTCGGAACGGTAGCGGGTGGCGACCAGGCGGTCGTCCTCCCAGGCCAGGGTCGGGTGCAGATCGTCGAACAGCCCGGCCAGGCCTCCGTCGGTCAACTGCTGGCCGCGGTACGCGATGTCGTCCTCGAGGACGCGGCTGATCAGCGGCCAGTCCGGCTTGATCAGGGTCTCCCACGCGCTCTCGATCTCGTCCGCGAGCCGTTCGCGGGTGCCGGCCAGGTCCTCCAGCATCTTGTCGATCTCCGGCGCGCCAGGGTTCTTCAACTCGTCCCGTGAGCGGATCAGCTCGGTACGGACCGTCTCGAGCGGCGTACTGCGGACACGGGCGATCTCGGTCGCGAACTTCGCCCGGGACGCCTTCGGCGGCGGGGTCAGGAAGTCCGGGGTGAACCCGACGCGCGGCTGCACCGCCTTCAGTCCGCGCAGGTCGAGTTGCGCTGCCGATTCCCGCCGCGCGGCGATCCAGTCGCCGTACAACGGCCGGTGCTTCGATCCGTTCAGCACCCGGACCGCGGACATCGTCTCCCACAACGGCGACGCCCCGAACCGGCACCGCAACGTGTCGGCCTGCGTGAACCGCAGTACGGTCACGAGCTTGAACTTTCGGCCACAACCAAAACTCTACGCCGCGTCGCCGGAACCCGTGCACGCTCGCCGCGTGAGGTCCTACCGAGCTGTACTCAGCCTTCCCGGCCTGCGCGCCGTCTACGCCGCCCACACCGTCTCGATGCTGGGCACGGTGGCGGCGCAGGTCGCGCTGTCCATCCTGATCTTCGAGCGGACCGGATCGCCGTTGCTGTCGGCCCTCGTCCTGGCCTGCTCGTTCCTGCCGTACGCCGTCAGCGGCGTGCTGTTCTCGTCGATCGCGGACCGGTTCCCCGCGCGCCGGGTCCTGGTCGCGTGCGACGTGGTCAGCGCGGCGGCCATCGGACTGATGCTGATCCCGGGGATGCCGGTCGGTGGGCTGCTGGGGCTGCTGGTGGTGACCGGCCTCGTGGCCCCGGTCTTCGCGGGCGCACGGGCCGCCAGCCTCGCGCACCTGTTGCCGACGGACCTCTTCCCGGTCGGCAGGTCCTTGCTGAGGGCAATCAGTCAGGTCGCGGTGCTGACCGGGTTCGCACTCGGCGGGATCGCGGTCGCGGTGGTCGGCGCGAACTGGCTGCTGGCCCTCGACGCGGTGACCTTCGTCGCGTCCGCGGTGCTGATCGCGACGGGTACGCCGTACACGCCTCCGGGAGAGCGCAAGAGCAACACGGTCCGCGACTCATGGACCGGCTTGCAGTTCCTGTTCGCGAAGGCCAAGCTCCGCAACCTGATCCTGCTGACCTGGGTGGCCCCGGCGTTCTCGTCCGTCCCGGACGGACTGGCCGTCGCGTACACCGCTCAGGTCGGCACCGCAGCCGCCGCCGCCGGTGCGTTGTTCACCGGGTACGCCGTCGGCAGTGTGCTCGGCGAGCTCGTCGTCGCGCGGTTCACCCCTTCCGCGCGGCGACGGCTCGTCGTCCCGTTCCTGCTGATCAGCCAGCTCCCCGCGATCGCGTTCCTGACCACACCGCCGATCCCGGTCGCCGCCGTACTCCTCGCGATCTCCGGAACGGGCTACGCCTTCAACCAGGGCATCGATCCACTGATCCTGCAGCACGCGGACCCGGCGTACCGCGGCCGCCTGTTCACCGTCCAGACCAGCGGACTGATGGCGATCCAGGGCGTCAGCATCGCCCTCGGCGGCGTCGTCGGCTCCTTCCTCGCCCCCAACCTCACGATGGCAGCGGCCGGCATCCTCGGCACCACGATCACCCTCCTGATCGCCCGCCAGGCACTCACCAAGGAGCCACGTCGGCCAGTGACTGTGGTCCTCTGAAGACGCCGGTCGGGCCGTCGGGCGGGAGTGTGGCGAGGGCGACCGGGACGGCTGCTCCGTCGGCCACGGTTCGATCGCCGCGTGGTACGGAGGCCTGCGTGTTCAGGTCGGTTGGCACGAGGCCTGGGGTGGCGGCGTTCACCTTGATGCCGTCTGCGCGCAGGGCGCTTGCGTAGACCAGAGTCAGGGCGTTGAGGGCTGCCTTCGACGAGCTGTAGGCGAGCAGTCCTTGGGTTGCGAGGCGGCCGTCGAGTTCCGAGAGGAGGTTGACCGAGCCGAGTCCGCTCGACATGTTCACGATCCGCGCGTTCGGCGATCGTCGCAGGAGCGGTACGAACGCGTTGATCACCGCGACCACGCCGAACACGTTCACGTCGTACGCCGTTCGCACCTGTTCGGCCGTGATGTCGGCGACCGCCGTACCCCACTCGGACACGATGCCGGCATTGTTCACCAGCACATCGAGCCGGCCGGAGTCTGCCTCGACCTGCTTGGCGGCTGTGGCGACCGACTCGACGTCCGTCACATCCAGCTGCACGAACCGCACGTCGCCGGCCAGGTCCTCCGCTGCGCGAGCGCCTAGAGCCGGGTTCCGCGCGCCGAGGTACACCGTCAGCCCACGCGCCGCGAGCTGGCGCACGATCTCGTGGCCGATGCCTTTGTTTCCGCCCGTCACCAGGGCGACTTCGTTCTGATTCATGCCTCCAGTCCAGCGCGCACCCACCCCCGCGGGCCAACACCGATCAGGTGGTCCGCCATACCCTGGAGGTATGCCGGAACCCGAGATCCGCGAACTGCGGTACTTCCGCGCGGTCGCAGAGGACCTGAACATCACCCGTGCCGCCGAGCGTCTGGGCATTGCCCAACCGCCGCTGTCCCGCGCGATGCGCCAGCTCGAGCATCGTCTCGGCGTCGACCTGTTCGACCGTTCCGGCCCCCGCCTCGGGCTGACCGAGGCCGGGGAGACCCTGCTGAAGGAGTCGCAGCCGGTGCTGGACGCGCTCGACTCGGCGGTACGACGGACTCAGCGGGCCGGCCAATCGTCCGGAGGGCTCGTGGTGACGGCGAAGCCCGGTGTCGCCACCGAGGTGCTGCACCGGATCGTGACGGAGCTCCAGGGTGAGTTGCCGGGTGTGCAGGTGGTGGTGAGCGGCTTCGGGGAGCAGGCCGACATGGTGCGGGACGGGCGGGCGGACGTTGCGCTGGTCAGCCGGCCGTTCGACGACCACGGACTGGAAACCGAGCTGCTGTACACGGAGCCGCGGGTCGCTGCGCTTCCGGTGCGGCACGAGTTGGCGGCGCGCGAGATGCTGGCGCCCGATGACCTGGCCGGGATCCCGGCGCCGCGCTGGAGCCGGGCTAACGTTGCTGAGCGCAACTACTGGTCGGCGCGGCCGGACGACCCGGTGGACGGGCCGATCGTGCAGGACTCGTCGCAACTGCTGGAGGTGGTTGCTTTCGGGCAGGCGGTCGCGCTCGTGCCGCAGTCGATGGCCGAGCGCAACATCCGGCCGGACGTCGTCTACCGGCCGGTGACCGACGTCGAGCCGTACCAGATGCTCGTCGTCTGGCCGGCCGGCAGTCGTTCCGCCGACCTCGCCAAGTTCGTCGAGGTGGCAACCAGGCGGTCAAGTGCTCCCTAGTGCTGAGGAACCTCTGTGGTGGCGGCCCAGCTGGCGAGGAGTTTGAGGCTGTCGGCGGTCGGGCTGCCGACGGGAGCGACGTACGCCAAGAGGGTGAGACCTGGGTGGGCGGGGAACTCCATCGCCTCGAACGTGAGCTCCAGGTCGCCGACGACCGGGTGGTGGAACTTCTTCAGGCCGGTGCGGTGGAAGCGGACGTTGTGGGCGGCCCAGCGGGTGCGGAAGTCCTCGCTGCGGGTGGACAGTTCGCCGATCAGTTCGATCAGGAGCTTGTCGTGCGGATTGCGCCCCGCCTCGGAGCGCAGCATGGCGGCGATGTCGTCGGCGGTGCGTTCCCAGTCCTGGAAGAAATCGTGGGACGCCGGGTCGAGATAGACGAAGCGGGCGCTGTTCGCGGGGCGGCGCGGATCCGCGAGCATCGGAGCGTGGAGTGCGCGGGCCATCCGGTTCGCCGCGAGCATGTCGTGGCGGGCGTTGCGGACCCAGGCCGGTGCGTCGTTCACGGCGTCGAGCACGAGCTGGACGCTGGCCGGCACGGTCGCGGGCGCAGTCTTTCGGCTGCGTACGGGAGTCGGTTCGGCCGCGCGGGCGAGATCGAACAGGTGCGCCCGCTCGGCGTCGTCCAGCTGCAGCGCCCGGGCGAGCCCTTCCAGGACGGTGTCGGAGGCCCCGGCCAGGTTCCCGCGCTCGAGCCGCACGTAGTAGTCGATGCTCATTCCCGCCAGCATGGCGACCTCTTCGCGGCGCAGCCCCTTGACCCGGCGGTTGCCGCCGTACGCCGGTAGTCCCGCCTGCTCGGGAGTGATCCGCGCGCGCCTCGAGGCGAGGAACTCGCGGATCGTGGCTCGGTTGTCCATGCCTCCACCGTAGACGGGCACCAGGAACTGAAGGAGGTACTGGCGTTACCTGGAACGACAGTGACTCCCGCGCACCAGCCGCAGCCCGTTCACTGGCAGACATGCGAGCCACTTATATGTACGGCGCGGGCGATGTCCGTGTCGTCGACGTACCGGACCCGATCATCAAGGAGCCGACCGACGCGATTGTGCGTGTTGTCCGGGCGTGCGTCTGCGGTTCCGATCTGCACCCGTACCACTCGATGGCCGCGAGCGCGGACGGCCGGTCCATGGGGCACGAGTTCGTCGGTGTCGTCGAAGAGACCGGTGACGACGTCAGCACGGTGAAGGTGGGTGACTTCGTGATCGCGCCGTTCGCGTGGTCCGACGGCACCTGCGACTTCTGCCGCGAAGGTCTGCAGACCTCCTGCCGGCACGGCGGTTTCTGGAACGCCGGCGAGATCGGCGGCGGTCAGGCCGAGGCCGTCCGGGGTCCCGCTCGCGGACGGCACGCTGGTCGCCGTACCGGTCGAGGAGACCTCACCACTGATCCCGTCGCTGCTCACGCTGTCGGACGTGTACGGGACCGGCTATCACGCTGCGATCAAGGCGAACGTCGGTCCGCGGACGAGCGTCACGGTGATCGGTGACGGAGCCGTCGGCCTGCTGGCCGTCCTGTCCGCGAAGCGCCTCGGCGCCGAGCAGATCATCCTCATGGGCCGCCACGCCGTACGCACCGACCTCGGCCGTGAGTACGGTGCGACCGACGTCGTAGCCGAGCGCGGCGACGAAGGGATCGCACGGGTTCGGGACCTCACCGGCGGCGACGGTACGCACGTCGTACTCGAAGCTGTCGGTCACCGGCCCGCCTACGATCAGGCGATCGGTGTGGTCCGGGCCGGGGGCGTCATCAGCCGCGTCGGCGTACCGCAGTACAGCGACGCGCCGGTCGGGTTCCCGAGCCTCTTCGGACCCAACATCACCCTCACCGGCGGACCCGCGCCTGCCCGTGCCTACATCGAAACCCTGCTTCCCGACGTCCTCGCCGGAAACGTTGACCCCGGCAAGGTCTTCGACAGCGAGGTCGCCCTCGCCGACGTGGCCGACGGCTACCGCAGGATGGACGACCGCACCGCGCTGAAGGTTCTGGTCAAGCCTTAGGCACTCGAACGGATCACCAGTGGCGCCGTGACGAGCCTGCCCGGTTCGTCCGGCTCGCCGCTGATCTCCCGCAAGGCACGGTCGAACAGGCAGGTGGCGATGTCCCGCAACGGGATCCGGGCCGTGGTGAGCGGTGTGTCGAGCATGCTCGCGAACGGGAAGTCGTTGAACCCGGTCACCGCGACGTCCTGACCCACCGCGATCCCGCGCCGTTGCAGCGTGCGCATCGCGACCACGGCGAACGCGTCGTTGTCCGCGACGAAAACGTCCGGCGGGTCCAGTTCCCCGACGTACGCCGCCAGCGCCTCGAGCGAACCGAACGATCGCGCTTCCGTCGACGGGAACTCCCGGACGAACCCGTCGCGTCGCTGATGCACCCACGGCAGCGGACTGTCCGTCGCCAGGTACACCGCCCGCTCCCGGCCGGTCGACCGCAGATGCGCCGCGACACCGGCCATCGACGTCTCGTTGTCCACGTCGACCCAGCACTGCCGATGCTCCGGCCCGGTCCGCCCGAACGCCACGAACGGGAACCGCCGGCGGCTGAGGAACTCGATCCGCTCGTCGTGCGGCATCGTCTCCAGAACGACGATCGCATCCACCTGCCGCGCCGCGATCAGCTTCTCGTACAGCACGATCTCGGTCGCGGTGTCGGCCGGGGTCTCGACGACATGGACGCCGTACCCCGGGACCGCGGCCGCCTTGACCAGACCGCCGAGCAGGCTGTGCAGGAACCCGCCCAGGCCTGGATTGTCGTCGTCCACGAGGTCGTCGTCGAAGGACATCGGCAGGCCGATCACCTGGCTGCGTCCGGACGACAACGCACGGGCAGCGTGGTTCGGGATGTACCCGAGTTCCTGGATCGCGGCGCGCACCGTCCGGACGGTCGGCGGCGCGACGCGATGCGGCGCGTTCAGTACGTTCGACACCGTCATCGCCGACACCCCGGCCAACCGGGCGACGTCCGCGACAGTCGTACGCCGCGGCTTCTCTACAGCCAACCCTTCCCCCTTAGTCACACACGATCCGGGCTGATCCACCGACCGGAACGTCGATCGTCCACACCGCAGGCGCAGTCGTCGTCTCTCGGTGCACCTCGTGGCCCGAACAGTCCGACACTACGAGGTCCACACGCCGGTCGCACGCACCTTCGACGTACAGTCGCCGCTCGGCGCCACCGTTCACCACGACTGTGCGCGGGTCCTGGACCCGCACGACCGGATTCGTGTACACGGCCACCACGGTCTCCGTCGCACCGACCGCGCGAACCTGCGTGTACCGCGCATCCGGTCGCGACGGCCGCAATACGCCGTGCAGCAGGGCGTCGGCGTGATCGCGGACGAATCCGAGCCAGTACCGGACCACCTGCTGGTGCTCGGGCGGCAGCGCGTCCAGCTCCATCGACACCTGCGGCGTGCTGAACAACGCATTGATGAAATGCTGCGCGACGTTCTCCACCGATGCCGACGGGCTCCACATCAGCATGTCCGAATGCACCGCGCGATCACCTGCCAACAGTCGACAATCGACAGTCCGCACACGGTTCTCGACCGGGTCGAGCGCACAGTCGCCGGCCCGCAGGAACGTGCCGAACTGCCAGAGCCTCGGGTGCACGTAGTCCTGCCGGAACTCGATCAGCACGTCGGGCCGCAGCCTCCGTAGCTCGTCGGTGACGGCCTGCAGGAACCGCTCCACGCCCTCGTCGACGGAAGCGCAGTCACCGTTCGGCGCCGCCGGAACGTCGTCCCGCGCCCAGGAATCGATGAAGTCGATCTTCAGGCCGTCGACGCCCCAGTCACGGACTGGACGAACGCAGCACTCCACGAGGTGTTCGCGGACCTCGGGACAGCGGGGGTCGAGGACGGCGGTCACCTCACCGTCGGCAAAGCCGAGTGTGCGGTCCTTCAGCTTGCCCCAGGCCTTCGAGTGCACACCGATCAACGGAGGCGCGATCCACAGCACGTACCGCTGGCCGAGCGCGTGCACGCGACGTACATGCTCGGCCATGTCCGGGAACTTGTGGCTGGTCGGCTCCCAATCGCCGCAGTACGCGTACCCGCGCCGCGTGTCGTCGGTCTGCCAGCCGTCGTCGACGATGATCGCCTCGGTGCCGTACGCCGCTCCCGCGCGGGCGTGCCGCTCGACGGACTCGGCCGAGACGTGCTGGTGGTCGCTGTACCAGGTCGAGTACATCGCCTGTCGCGCGACCGGCGGCACGTCGGCGATCCGGTCACCCAGCTCGGCCGCCCACTCCGCCGTCACGGCCCCCAGCGCCTCGGCGAAATGCCGGTCCCGCAGGTCGATCCGCAGAACGAAGCCTTCGCCCTCGAGATCCGTCACGGTCAGCTCGATCAGCTGTTCCGCGGTCTCCTCGCTCACCCCGACGGCGAAGTCGCAGCCCCGGACGTTCGACGACAAGGAGACGGTCAACAGGCTGCGGTCCTGCGGATCGACGAGCGTGGCGACCGGTGCGGAGCGGACGGAACGGACGTCGCGGTGCGAGCCCCAGTCGGTCGGGAGATGACGGCGTGACCCCTGGCTCGCCCGCCACAGTGTCACCGCGTCGTCGGCCGGCCACGTCCAGCGCAACGTCACCGGACCGTCGGCAGCGACATCGGCAACCACGTCGTACCGCAGGACACCGGGCTCGGCCGTCGCGCGCTCGGTCAGCGTGCCGGGGCCGGTCAGGCGAGCGCTACGGACGGTAAGACCTTCGGGGGAGCGGATCTCAAATGTCGTCACGCCCTGGACTATAGCGGTAAAACTGAATGCTCCGAAGCATTGACGGAATTGCCTGGCGTCCCTATCTTTTACCGCTAATATCCGCCTTTCTTCGAGGAGCCGCCAGGCCGGCTCTCAGCTCCGACCTCGCCGGTGTGGCCGTCTGCCGAAAACCGAACCAAGAGAAGGAGAACTGTGATGCCGACCAATGAAACGCCCTTTGGGCGACCGATCACACGTCGTGGTTTCCTGGCCAGTGCGGCGCTCGCCGGAGTGGGCTCGAGCGCGTTGCTCACCGCCTGCGCCGGCGGTAGCGCGGGAGGCACGTCGGCCGGCGGCAACGGCGGCTCCGGCGGCGGCGCGGGAGGCAAGGGCGGCACCGTGACCTGGGCGTCCTGGGCGAACCCGGGCGAGGCCGAGCGGTTCCGGCAGATCTCGAAGGACTACGAGGCCGCGCACGGGACCAAGGTCACCTTCCAGGTGGTCGTCGGCGACTACGGCGCCAAGCTGCTCACCCAGCTCGCCGGCAGCAGCGCCCCGGACGTCTTCTACGTGCAGGACTCCGGTATGCAACGGCTCATCCAGAACAAGAAGGTCGCCGATTTCACCGAGTTCACGGCCAAGGCGGACGCGCCCGTCAAGATCGACGACCTGTACCCGAACCTGATGGGCTGGTGCAAGCCTGCCGACGGCAGCCCGGGTACCTACGGACTGGTCGTCGACTGCAACCCGATCGTGTTCTGGTTCAACAAGGACATGTGCGAGGCCGCCGGCATCACCAAGAACCCCGCGCAGCTGCACGAGTCCGGCGGCTGGAACCGGGACGCCGTCGACGACTTCCTGACCAAGATCAAGGCCACCGGCAAGCGGGGCATGGTCCTGGAGGGCGGCTTCGGCCCCATGCTCAGCTGGATGACCGCGTTCGGCGGCAAGGTCGCTGAGGGCAACAAGATGATCTTCAACGAGGACGCGAAGTCGATGGAGACCCTCGAGTGGCTCTGGGAGGGAATGGCCAGCGGCAACATCACCTACGGCGGATCGCTGCCGAAGGGGCAGGCCATCGACGCCCTGTTCTACAGCCAGCAACTCGCCAGCTGCCAGGTGGGACGCTGGATCCTCCCGAACCTCAAGAAGCTGAAGTTCGGCTACGACATCGCACCCTTCGCGTCCGCCGACGGGAAGTCGGTACCGCCGGTGATCGTCTACACGGCGGCCATGGCCGTGAACGCCAACGCCAAGGACCCCGAAGCCGCTATGTACTTCGCCACCCGGTTCGTCAACAAGGACGGTCAGAAGGCCCGGCTCTCCGGCGGAGGCAACGCCGTACCGTCCGTCGCGGGTCTGGACGAGGTCGTGATGGAGAACAAGCAACCCGAACACTGCGCCTGGTTCACGGAAACCGCCAAGAAGGGCTACGCGATCCCGTCGGCCATCGCGTCCAAGGCGGAGGTCGGAGCCAACCTCGGCACCGAGATGGACAAGTCGATCAAGGCCGGCGACAGCGCGAAGGTGTGGGCCGACAAGATCTGCAAGTTCATCAACAACGGGAAGTGAGACATGGCGCTCGCAGTGGATGTGAAGCGCAGACGGCGGACCGAAGCGCTGTGGGGGTACGCCTTTCTCACCCCTCAGCTCATCGGCCTGATCGCCTTCATGGTTGGCCCGCTGGTCTTCGCCATCGTCCTGTCGTTCTCGAGCTGGGACGGTCTGGGTTCGCGCACCTTCGTCGGGCTGCAGAACTTCATCGGTGTCTGGCAGGACGCCCAGTTGCGGCAGTCCTGGCTGAACACCGCGTGGTTCACCGCCCTCCAGGTCCCCGGACTGTTGATCACCGGCTTCTTCTTCGCGTTCTTCATCCAGAAGGCGGGGCGGTTGACGCCGTTCTACCGGATCTTCTTCTTCGCGCCGCAGGTCACGTCGACCGTCGCGGTGGGCGCCATCTGGCTCTGGCTGCTGAACCCCGAGATCAGTCCCATCAACTCCCTGCTGAAGTCGCTCGGGCTGCCCAACCCGCCGGACTGGCTGCAGAATCCGCGGACGGCGATCCCCGCGATCGTCGTGGTGTCGATCTGGCAGGGCCTCGGCTACATGATCGTGATGTTCGTCGCCGGTCTGCAGAACATCTCGCCCACCCTGATGGAGGCCGCCGACATCGACGGCGCGTCGGAATGGCAGAAGCTGCGCAGGATCACCGTGCCGCTGCTGTCGCCGACCATCCTGTTCCTGTCGATCACCTCGATCATCGGGTCCTTCCAGGTGTTCGACTACATCTACTTCTTCTTCGACACCACAGCGCCGGCGAACGCCCACACGATCGTGTACGACATCGTGAACTTCGCCTTCCGCCAGTTCAAGTTCGGGTTCGCCGCGGCCATCGCGGTGTACCTGTTCCTCATCCTGCTGGTCCTGACCGGCCTCCAGTTCCTTGCTCAGAAGAGATGGGTGCATTACACCGAATGACTTCCTCATCAGGCGAGATCGCCGCCCGGGACCTCGAGGCGGCGCGTCGGAAGAATGCTTCTCATGGGCTGCGCGCGGGGCGGTTCAAGCCGTCCTGGATTCCGCTGCACCTGCTGCTGGTCGCGGGCTCCCTGGCGATGTTCGTGCCGTTCCTGTGGATGTTGTTCTCGGCCCTGAAGCCGCTCGACGAGATCTTCGCCCAGCCGCCGAAGCTGCTGCCGAAGCTCTGGCAGCCGCAGAACTTCGTCACCGCGTGGCAGGGCGCCGACTTCGCGCGGGCGTACTTCAACAGTGTCTATATCGCCGGCCTGGTCACGATCTTCACCCTGATCACCTGTTCGATGGCCGCCTACGCCTTCGCGCGGATCCGTTTTCCGGGGCGGAAAGTGATCTTCGGCGTCTTCCTGGCCACCTTGATGGTTCCGTTCCAGCTGACCGTGATCCCGCTGTACGTCATCATGGGGCAGCTCCGTTGGATCGACACCCACCTGGCGCTGATCGTCCCGCCGGCGTTGTTCAACGCCTTCGGCGTCTTCCTCCTCCGCCAGTATGTCCGCGGCATTCCGCTGGAGCTGGAGGAAGCCGCCTCGATCGACGGCGCGGGCCGGATCCGGATCTTCACCACGATCATCCTGCCGCTGCTGCGGACGCCACTCGTGGCCCTCGGCATCTTCGTGTTCCTCGGACAGTGGAACTCGTTCTTCTCACCGCTGATCTTCCTGAACAGCGACCGGAACTTCACGATTCCGCTGGTGGTCAACCAGTTCAAGGGCGCCTACTCCTCCGACTGGACGAGTCTGATGGCGGCCACGACCATGGCGGCGCTGCCGATGCTGCTGATCTTCATCATCGCCCAGCGCCAGATCGTGCAAGGTATCGCCCTGTCCGGCTCGAAGACCTGACAGGTATCGCACGTCCGGCATCAGCCCATCGGTGATGCCGGACGGGCGATCGCCGGTCGGTAGGACGGGAGGGCGTCCGAGAGGGTGGAGTAGTGGTCGAGGGGGCGGTTGGTGCCGGTGGCCCGGATGAGGTCGGCCAGCCATTGGCCGGCTCCGGAGGCGCGTAGCCAGCCGCCGTGGTGGAGGGCGAGGTCGTGGGCGTCGGCGAGGACGTCGAGGCCGGTTGCCTCCATTGCCGTGACGCGTCGCAGGTCGACGACGAGGCGCGGGAGTTTGGTGGTGATGACGTGGTGGAGTTCGTGGGCGAAGGTGGGGGCGGTACGGACGTCGACGGTGCCGGCCACCCGGACGATCGCGCAGTCACCGACAGAACTCCAGCTACAGACGAAGGGCCCACTCGCCTCTGCCGGTCGGCGGGCGGACCTGATCGCACGGGGTGTCTTCATGCGTACCGGTACCCGGCCGCTAACCTGCGCCCGGTCGCGAGTTGGGGAGGATCGTCTACCCGATTCGGCACACAATCCTCCCCAACCCGGTCGCTCATCCCTTGGTTAGTTGACGATGATCTTGTCGACCTCGATCGTGAGGCCCTTGACGAGTGGCGTTGAGGTCCCGGTGGTTACCGTGCCGGTGCCCTTCTGCACACCCTTGATGTTCATCGAGTAGGTCATCGAGCCGCCGGGCGCTCCCGGCGTACTCGTGATGCGGTAGTCGGTGACCGGCGGACCGGTGATCTGGCTGCCGGCCGTGCCTTCGAAGTTCTCCGCACCGACCGTCAGGCCGTACCCGGCCGGAGGACTACCGGGCAGGTTGCCCGGGTCGTAGGTGTAGCTGATGTCCTCGGTACCGTTGATCCCGATCCATTGCTGGAACACCTTGGTGCTGGTGGTTCCGAACAGGTTGAGCCGCGATTCGATCACGATCCACGAGCTCACCCCGTCGGTCAGCACGGTGGCGAAGATGCCCGGGGCGCCGTTGCCGTCGAGATCGGTCCAGTACGACGCGAGCACGTTGTTCGGACGCGCCGGGTCGGGCAGGTTCTGCGGCAAGAACTGGACGTCGTCACCCGAGGTGGTGCCGCCGACGACCGTGTAGCCGTCCGACGTCACCCCGACCCGGTTGTACGTCTGCCCGGCGTACACGAACGCCGGCACGTTGAAGTTCAACGCCTGTTCGTCACCGACCGGAATCGGCGTGACACCGAACAGGTCCAGCGGGAGGTAGCCCGCCGGAGACGCACCGGGGGCGATGACCGGACTGTCGGGCTGGCGGCCGGCGAGGGTGGCCGTCTTGGTGGCGATCTGCGGGCCGATCTGGGTCGCGCCCGTGACGCTGTTCAGCCGCAGTTGCGAGCTCAGCGTGCTGACCGCCGTCACGTCGGTGGTCTGCAGGCTGTTGTTCTGCACGGTCACCGTGCAGGTCGACTGACCGGTGTTCCGCGCGATGGTCGACGGCGCACAGGTCTGGTCGATCGGGACGATGCCCTCCTGGCGGAAGAACGCCACCGGCAGGTGCAGTGCCCGATTGCCGCCGATCTGCTTGAAGTTGACCTGACCGAAGTACTGACCATCAGGTACGGCGGCTGCGGTGATCGCGATCGTCAGCTTCTGCGACTTGCCGGGCTTCACCTGGAACACCGGCGGCAGTACGGAGATGTTCGCGCCGCTGACCGTCGTACCGGTGGCCGTGAAGGTGAGGGTCTGGTTGGTGACGTTGGTGACCGTCCGCGTGGCGGTGATCAGCCCCGGCATGGTCGGTGCGTTCACCGACGGCAGGTTGAGATCGATCCGGTTCAGCGGGTCGGTGGCCGAGGCCGCGTAGTTCGCGGCGGTCTCGTCCAGGGTCAGACCGGGGTCGCCGGCCTTGGTGAGGTCGATCCGCCCGCCGCCGTAGTCGAACGGGTCGGCCTGGGTGGTCCGGTCCTCCTTCTTGACCGTCGTCTTCGCGGTGGTCTCGAGCGCCGACTTGAGCTGGCCGGGCGTCCAGGACGGGTGCAGGGCGAGGACGAGTGCGGCGGCGCCGGCGACATGCGGCGACGACATCGACGTACCGGCGATCACCTGGTACAGGTTCCCGGGCGGTCCTTCGGCCGGGGACTCCGGTGTCGGCGTCTGTCCGGCCAGGATGTGCAGGCCGGGTGCGGTGACATCGGGTTTGAGGAAGTCGCCACCGGGGCCGCGCGACGAGAAGTACGCCATCACGTCGCCCTGCCAGGTGGTCTTGGCGCCCTGCGTGAACGACGCGGACGTCGCGCCGGGGTGCGCCGCGAGGAACGCCAGCAACGCGTCGCCGTCCGGCTTCTCGAGAGCCACGGTCGGCAGCCAGTGGTTGTCGGTGAACACGTCGAACGGGAACGAGTTGTACAGCAGCATGCCGACGGCGCCGCCCTGCAGGACGTTGAAGCCCTTCAGGACACGGCCAGGGCCGCGCTCACAGACGACGATCTTGCCCGTGAAGAGACCCGGCGGGGCCGGGGAAGTGCACAGCGCGTTGCTGTACGGCGGTGCGGACGCGAGCACGACCGGGGCCGGAGTCGAGACGCCCGCAGTGATGGACGCACCGGAAACGGTGGCGGTCGCGCCGCCGCCGGCCAAGCTGATCGTCGACCGGAAGGTACGGCTCTGGGTCGAGGCCGCGACCGTGGTGACCCACGGACCGCGGTGGTCGGTGGTGGCCGCGCCCGGACCCGAGTTGCCGGCCGAAGCGGCGACGAACACGCCCGCGGCGTACGCGTCCAGGAACGCGAGTTCGACCGGGTCGCTGTACGGGTCGCTGCCGCCGGAGATCGAGAAGTTGATCACCCGGACGCCGTCGAGGATGGCGCGCGCGACGGCCGCGGCCGAGTCGCTCGGGAAGCAGCCCTCGGCGCCGCAGACCTTGTAGACCGACACTGCGGCCGCCGGTGCCATCCCGGCGATCGCGCCGCGGTCGATGCCGAGCGGGTTCGCGGGGGCGACCGGTCCACCGGCAGACGTCGACGCGGTGTGCGTGCCGTGACCGTTGGAGTCACGGGCGCTGTCGGGGTAGGTGTCGCCGCCGATCACCGCGTTGTAGGTGTCGAGGAACGGCCGGCCGCCGATCAGCTTGTTGGTGCAGGTGAACACGTCGCTCGCCGGTGTCTGCGGGTTGTCGCCGAAGTCGCAGACACGCGGCGTCGCATCGGCGGTCGGCGGTGGTGCGGGCAGGGTGCCCGGATCGGCGAAGGACGGGTGCTCCGGCCACGCGCCGGTGTCCAGGATGCCGACGATGACGCCCTTACCGGAGTTGGCCGATCCGCCGAGCTGGTTGTAGATCGTCGGAGCTCCGATGAAAGCGCCGCTGGAATCGGTGAGCAGCTGCTGCGGGTTGTCCTGCTGGACCGCGGCCACACCGGGCAGCTTCAGCAGCTCGCGGGCCTGGTTCGCCGGCACGCTGAGCGCGATACCGCCGTACACGGTGCGCAGCCGCTGGCCTGCTCGCGCGCTCGGGACCTTCGACTGCATCGCGGCCAGGAAGTCGTTCTCCACGGTGGCCACGTGCTTCAGGTACTTCGTGGCGTTCGCGCCCTTCACGTCGAGGCGCTTGCCGGTGACGGCCGGGCTGGTGCCGGGCAGGCCCTTGATCCCGCCGCGATACGCCGCCAGCGAGTCGTAGTCGAGTTTCACGACCACCCGAACCTGCTGGGCGGACGTGCTGTTCACGAGTGCGGGATCGCTCTTCGCGAGCTGACCGCTGGGTGACTTGGCGCCGTTGACCGTACTGGCGACGGTCAGGGGCGTCGCGGTCCACGGCCGGCCGTTCGGCGCGGTGGGGGACGGATCGGCGGCTGACGCGGTCATCGCGGGCAGCAGCGCGGCGACCAGCAGACCGGCGGACACACCGGCCGTGACACTTCGAGTGGCGGTACGACGATGACCTCGTCGGTGATGCGGTGACCTCATGCGCGGGCCTCCAGAGAGACGGGAACGCCGTCGCGGAAGGAGGCAGCACAGGACGTCAGGAGACCCCCCAAGGTCGAACGCAGCGAACCCCTCAGTCCTGTGACCGAATCCCCCCGGATACCGGCGTCGCGGCCGGCACCCCCGCGGCGCCTGCCTGAGCCGAGATTAAGCCCAGAACCCACGCCCGGCCAGACCTCGGAGCCGGTCAGTCGCGCCCGAGAATGCCCTGCTCGTAGCCCTTGGCAACGGCTGCGGCACGGTCGGTGACGCCGAGTTTGGTGAAGACGTGGCTGAGATGCGTCTTCACGGTGGCCTCGCTGATGAACAGCTCGCGGGCGATGTCGCGGTTCGACGTACCCTTCGCGACCAGCTCCAGGACCTGACGTTCGCGCGCGGCCAACGGGCTTGGTGCGGGCGAGCGGACTGCCGACACCAGCCGCGAGGCGACCGCGGGGGAGAGGACCGTACGACCGGCCGCGGCCTGGCGGACGGCGTTGAACAACTCGTCCTGCGGCGCGTCCTTGAGCAGGTAGCCGGTGGCGCCCGCCTCGATCGCCGGCAGCGTGTCGGTGTCGGTGTCCCAGGTCGTCAGGACGAGCACCTTCGAGCGGATGCCGCGGCGGGTCAGTTCGGTGATCGCGTCGAGTCCGCCGCCGCCCGGCATCCGCAGGTCCATCAGGATCACGTCCGGGTCCAGGTCCGCGGCGAGCTCGACCGCCTCGACGCCGTTCGACGCCTCCGCGAGCACGGTGAACCCGGGCGTCGACTCGAACATGCCGCGGAGGCCGTTACGGACGACCGGGTGGTCGTCGACGAGGAGCAACGAGATCTCATCCATGGAGCACCAACGGTATGCGAGCCGACACCGCCGTACCGAACCCTGGCTCGGACTCGACGGTCAGGGAGCCGGCGATGCGTTCGGCGCGGGCACGCATACCGTCGAGACCGAAGCCGCCGGTACCGGTCCGGGCGGACAGCGCCAGCGGATCGAAACCCTTGCCGTCGTCGCGAATGTCCACCGTCACCTCGTCGTCCATGAAGCTCAGCGTCACTCCGGCGCGGGTCGCGGCGGCGTGTTTCGACACGTTCGCCAGCGCCTCCTGCGTGATCCGCAGGACGGTCGCCGAGAACTCGCCGTGCAGGTGCTGCGCCGTACCGGTCAGGGTGAACTCGGCGGGTACGCCGGTCCGCTCGGACCACTGGTCGACGGTCTTGCGCAGCGCCTCCGGGAGACCGTCGTACGACAGACCGGCCGGAGCCAGGTTCTGCACCGAGCGGCGCGCCTCGCCGAGGCTGTGCCGGGCCAGGTCGGTCGCGCGGCCGACGTGCTCCTTGACGGTCGCCGGATCCGACGCGTTGGAGACGACCTGCAGTTGCGCGATGATGCCGGTCAGCCCCTGCGCGATGGTGTCGTGGATCTCCGCGGCCAGCCGGCGCCGTTCGTCCGCGATCCCCGCTTCCCTCGCCTGCACCAGGAGTTGCGCCTGCAACGCGGCGTTCTCCTCGTGCGCCTGTTCGAGCTCGGTGATGGTCGCGGCCCGGGCCTGCGACCGCGCCTCTTGCTGCTCCGCGAAGTGCTTCACGATGGTCAGCAGCACGTTGTTCGCGATCAGCAGGCCGCCGAACACCAGCCAGCGTGCCCCGTCGTCCACTGGGATGCCGCTGGCCTGCGCGGCCGAGACCGGGACGGAGCACGCGAACAAGGCGACCCGTCGAGCGCGCCGCCCGGGGATGCGCTCGTCGGCGTCGTAGTACCCCGTCGCGGCGTAGAACGCGAAGAAGCCGTTCAGCAGCACGAGCGCGAACCCGAGCGCCCAGCGCATCACGAAGTACGCGACCGGCAGCGCACCCGGGTCGGGGTACTTGCGCCCGATCCAGCTCCACGACAGCTCCAGGACGAGAGCGGCCGCGACCAGCGCGAAGGCAATGATCCGGAGACGGTCCGCCGGCATGCCCAGGCCGGCGGTCGCGAGCGCGAGGAAACTGCTCAGGCCGAGCAGGAAGTACGGCGCCCAGCGGCGAAACATCGCCTCGCGCTGCTCCAAGTCACCCGTCGTCACCTGTTCAGTCTGCACCGACCTGCTACTCCCACCGGAACCAGCGCGCGGCGGCCACCGACAGGACAACCGCCCACGCGGCCAGTACGCCGAGGTGGGACCACGCCGGCCAGTGTCCGGCCGCGGCCTGCTGAAGCGCCTGGGAGGCCGCACCGAACGGCAGAAGCACGACGATCTCCCGCAGCGTGTGCGGCATCGACTGCACGGGAGCCCACAGGCCCGCGGAGAACAGGCTCGGGAAGAACACCACCATGCCGACGCCGGTCGCGAGCCGTGCGGTCGGAGCGAGCGCCGAGATCAGGGCGCCGAGGGCGAGCGCGGCCGTGACCGTGAGCAGGAACGCCAGTGTGTAGCCGAGTGCCTGCTTGGGCAGCTGGACGTCGAAGGCCAGCCGTCCGATCGCTAGGCACACCAGCGCCGACAGCACTCCCGCGGCGCCGTTCAGTCCCATCTGCGCGGTCAGCAGCGCGGACGGCCGGACCGGGGTCAAGGACATCCGGCGCAGGATGCCGCGTTCGCGATAGCCGGTGATCACCGGCGGCATCGCCTGCAGGCCGGTCACGATCAGCGCGACCAGGACCAGGGTCGGCACGTACACGTCGATGACCCGCATCCCGAGCCCCGGGTCGAACTTCCGGAAGCTCTTGATCGACCCAAGGATCACCAGCAGCAGCGGCGGGAAGCCGAGTGTCCAGAACAGGGTGCCGGCCTCCCGGCGGAACAGCCGCGCCTCGGCCCGCAGTACGGCGGTTCTCGGCGAAGTACGACGTACTGGGACAGCGATCGCGCTCATTTGGTGGCTCCCGTGAGGTCGAGGAAGGCGTCGTCGAGGGTGGCGTCGGTGACGCGGAGCTGGTGGGCGGTGATGCGGCGCCGGGCGAGCAGCGACAGCAGCGCTGTCACGGTCTCGTCGGACCCGCCTAAGGTGAGCCGGCCATCCTTGAGTTCCACGGACGCGAGCGCCGGCAACGCCGCCAGTTCGTCGTTGTCGAGCGGCGCCGACGGCGTGAACGAGATGACGGTCGATCCGGCCGACGCACTGATCAGTCCCTGCGGGGTGTCGAGCGCGGTGATCCGGCCCTGGTCGATCACGGCGATCCGGTCGCACAGCCGCTGCGCTTCCTCCATGAAGTGCGTGACCAGCAGGACGGTGACGCCGCGGGCGCGGACGTCCTCGACGACCTCCCAGGTGTCGCGCCGGGCGCGCGGGTCGAGACCGGTGGTCAGCTCGTCCAGTACGACGACGCGCGGGTTGCCGATCAGTGCGAGCGCGATGAACAGTCGTTGCTTCTGGCCACCACTGAGGACACCGAACCTGGTGTTCAGCCGGCCCGTCAGGCCTAGCCGTTCGGCGAGTGGGCGCCAGTCGGCCGGGTTCGGGTACAAGGCGGCGTACAGCTCGAGGGCTTCGCGGACCGTGAGCTTGGCCTGCAGTTCACTCTCCTGCAGTTGCGCGCCGAGCACTTGCGTGACGGCCGCATGGTCGGCGACCGGATCGAGCCCGGCGACCCGCACCCGCCCACCATCCAGGATACGTAGGCCTTCCACGCATTCGACGGTCGTCGTCTTACCGGCCCCGTTCGGCCCGAGGATCCCGAAGATCTCCCCCTCGTCGACACCGAACGACACATCGTCGACCACAACCCGCCCGCCATACACCTTCCGCAGCCCGGAAACCTCAACAATCGGAGAAGCACTGTTCATACAACGACCTTCGCCGACCGGCCCCCGCCCCCACATCGCCCAACAAGCTCATCCCAACATCACCCAATCGGCTGATCCCGGGACTACCACCCTGCCCGCCTACAGGTGGGTGTCTGTGATTGCTATGACCTCGTCCAGGCGGTCGAGGGCTGCTTGCAGGTCGTTGACCTTGGCCTGGACGCGGTCGCGTTCGGCGCGGAGCATGGCTCGTTGGTTGGCGTCGGTGTGGCCGGAGTCCCAGCAGGGGAGGAGTTCCGTGATTCTTCGGCTGGTCAGGCCGGCGGCGAACATCTGCTGGAAGAAGCGGATTCGGTCGACGGCATCCTGGCGGTAGAGGCGCTGGCCGGACGGACTTCGTTCCGCGATGAGCAGGCCCTGCTGTTCGTAGTAGCGGACGGCGCGTACCGAGACTCCGGCGCCCCGTGCGACCTCACCGATGCGGATCAGGCGCTCGGCCACGGTGATTCCTCTCGTCCCGGGACTTGCCTCTGACGTCAACGTCAGGTTTTAGCGTACGGGCATGGACATCAACAACTCAGTTGCCCTGGTCACCGGAGCCAACCGCGGGCTGGGGCGCGCCTTCGCTCAGCGTCTGCTCGAACGGGGCGCCCGCAAGGTCTACGCGACGGCTCGCCGGCCCGAGACGGTGGACCTGCCCGGGGTCGACGTACTGCCCCTCGACATCACCGATCCCGTATCCGTGAGGGCCGCGGCCGAGGCTGCTCCGGATGTCTCGCTTCTCGTCAACAACGCGGGGATTCAGACGGGGACCGACCTGGTGAGCGGGTCGCTGGACGCGGTACGGCGTGAGCTGGAGACGAACATGTTCGGGCACTTGGGGATGATCCGGGAGTTCGCGCCGGCGCTCGCCAGGAACGGCGGGGGCGCGATCGTCAACGTCCTGTCCGCGATGTCATGGTTCGGGGGCAAGGGCGCCAACGCCTACCACGTGACCAAGGCGGCGGCCTGGGCCATGACCAACGGCGTACGCCTGGAACTCGCCGAGCAGGGCACGCTCGTGACAGCAGTACACCTCGGCCTCGCCGACACCGACATGGCCGCCGGTTGGCCCGTAGCCAAGATCGCCCCGCCCGACCTGGCCGACGCAGCCCTCGACGGTGTCGAGGCCGGCTCCGCCGAGGTCCTGGCCGACCAATGGAGCCGCGACGTCAAATCCCGCCTACCGCTAACCCCAGAAGAATTCACCACCACAATGAACCAAGCCCTGGCAGCCCTCACCTGAGGAGGCTTCGGCCGGGTTGGGGAGGATTACGTGCCGAATCGGGCAGAAAATCCTCCCCAACCCGGCCCCGCCATTCCGTCTACTTCGTGTAGAGGGCCTCTACGTCGTCGCCGTGTTTTTCCATGACTATGTGGCGGCGGAGGGAGAGTTTCAGGGAGAGTTCGCCGGTCTCTTGGGTCCAGTCGGTGGGGAGGATGGAGAACTTTTTGATGGCCTCGGCGTGGGAGACCGTGGCGTTGGCCTCGTCGACGGCCTTCTGGATTTCGGCGATCAGGTCGGCGTCCTGGGTCAGCTTCGCGACGTCGGTCGGCTTGTCGCGGGTGGTGGCCCACGGGACGATGTTTTCCGGGTCGATGGTGATCAGTGCCGCGATGAACGGTTTGCCGTCGCCGACGACCATGCACTGACTGACCAGCGGGTGCAGCCGGATTTGGTCCTCGAGCATCGTCGGGGCGACGTTCTTCCCGCCGGCCGTCACCAGGATCTCCTTCTTCCGGCCGGTGATCTTGATGAACCCGTCGACGTCGAACTCGCCCAGGTCGCCGGTGTGGAACCAGCCGTCGGCGTCGATCGCGTTCGCGGTCGCCTCGTCGTTCTTCCAGTAGCCCTGCATCACCTGGCCGCCCTTGAAGAGCAGTTCGCCGTCGTCCGCGACACCGACCGTCACACCAGGAAGCGGCCGGCCCACGGTGCCGATGCGGATGTCGTCGGGCAGGTTCACCGACACCGCGGCGGTGGTCTCGGTCAGGCCGTACCCCTCCAGGACCGGTACGCCGATCCCGCGGAAGAAGTGACCGAGCTTGTCGCCGAGGGGTGCGCCGCCGGAGACGGCGTACTGCACCTGGCCGCCGAGCACCGCCCGCAGCTTGCCGAAGACGAGCCGGTCGAACAGCAGGTGCTTGGCCTTCAGCCCGAACGACGCGCCGCCCTTGTCCTGCGCCTGCGAGTACGCGATCGCGGTCTCCGCGGCGGCGTCGAAGATCTTGCCCTTGCCGTCGGCGTGCGCCTTCTGGCTGGCCGAGTTGAACACCTTCTCGAACACCCGCGGCACGCTCAGGATGAACGTCGGCTTGAACGCGCCGAGGTCCTCGACCAGGTTCTTCACGTCGGCGCTGTGCCCGACCTTGACCATCTTCATCACGCAGCCGACCTGGATGATCCGGGCGAACACGTGCGCGAGCGGCAGGAACAGCAACGTGCTCGCACCGGTGGTGTCGAACAGGTCGTCGAGGATCTTCACCGCGGGACCGAGTTCGTCGAGGAAGTTCGCGTGGCTGATCTTGCAGCCCTTCGGGCGTCCCGTCGTACCGGAGGTGTAGATCAGGGTCGCGAGGTCCGAGGACGAGACCGCGGAGCGGCGCTTGTCGAACTCGGCGTCGGTGACGTCCTGGCCGAGCGCCGTGAGCTGGTCGACGGCGCCGGCCTCGATCTGCCAGACCTCCTGCAGCGCTGGCGCCTCGGCCCGGGAGGACTCGACGACCGCGCCGTGGGTGGCGTTCTCGACGACGGCGACGACCGCCTCGGAGTCGGTCAGGATCCACTGGATCTGCGACGTCGAGGAGGTCTCGTAGATCGGCACGGTGACCGCGCCGATGGACCAGATCGCGTAGTCGACCAGGGTCCACTCGTACCGCGTCGGGCTGAGCAGGGCGACCCGCTCACCGTGCTTCACCCCGGCCGCGATCAGGCCCTTGGCGACCGCCGTCACCTGCTGCGCGAACTCGGCAGCCGTCACGTCGGTCCAGCTCGCGCCGGTGCGGCGGCTGAACACGGCGGTGTCAGGATGAGAGGACGCGTTCGCCCACACCGGGTCGCTCAGGCTCCCGGTGGCCGGGTCTGTCACAGCAGGAACGGTGTACTCACGCATCCGCGTCGTCTCCTCAGTCGGTCACGAATTGTCGACTTCCGGCGCACGCTACAGTCACCTACCCACAAGTAGCCAGGTTTATGTGACCCACGGAACTAGGTTCTAGCTATGCCATTGCTCGACATCAGTTGCGACGACCTGGTCGTTGCTCATCCAGCCTACGTCGCCGAGCGGCTCGGTTCGGACACCCTGTGGCATGAATGGTGGCCGGACCTCACGCTGACGCCGTCCGAGCGCCGCGGCCTCGAGGGGGTCCGGTGGTCCGTCACCGGCGCCGCGATCGGTACGGCGGAATGGTGGCTGGAAGCGGTCCGGGACGGGGTCGTCGTGCACTGGTACCTGCGGGCCGACCCCGCGAAACCGGTCCGCGGCCGCGCGGTCGAGCGCTTGAAGGAGCGGTACGTCGCGGCGTACCGGGAGCGGTTGTGGGCGTTCAAGGACGAGATCGAACAGGGCCGCGCGGCGGGCGAACGCCGTGCCGGATCCGATCCCGCGATAGTCTCCGGGGAGGACGCGGATCCATCGGGGGGTCCAGCGGTCCCGCAGCACCCGGCCCAGGCAAGCGAAGAGGTGAATCGATGGCGGAACAGACCACCTCGACCATCCAGGTGAACGCGACCCCCAAAGAGATCATGGCGGTGATCGCGGACTTCGCGGCGTACCCGGAATGGGCCGACTCGATGCGGGAGACCGAGGTGCTGTCCACCGACGAGGCCGGGCGGCCGAACAAGGTGCGGTTCAAGGTGGACGCCGGCGCGATCTCGGACGAGTACACGTTGGCCTACGTCTGGTCCCGCAACGAGGTGACCTGGACGCTGGTCGAGGCGAAGATGGTGAAGGGGATGGACGGCGCCTATGTCCTCAAGGACCTGGGCCCAGAAGGGACCGAGGTGACGTACCGGCTGGCCGTGGACGTGGCGATCCCGATGATCGGGATGCTCAAGCGCAAGGCCGAGAAGGTCATCATCGACACGGCCCTCAAGGGCCTCAAGAAGCGCGTCGAGTCCTGATCCAGTGACTCGGGTACTGCTGTACACAGGTAAAGGTGGCGTAGGCAAGACGACCTCCGCTGCCGGGACGGCCACGCTCGCGGCCCTGCGCGGGCTGCGGACGCTGGTGCTGTCGACGGACGCCGCGCACTCGCTGTCGGACGCGTTCGACTCCGAGGTCGGCCCGGAGCCGACCGAGATCGACGACCTGCTGTTCGTTCAGCAGATCGACGCGCAGCGCAAGTTCGAGCGGTCCTGGGGTGACATCCAGTCGTACCTGCGGTCGGTGCTGCACATGGTCGGCGTCGACCCGATCGAGGCCGAGGAGCTGACCGTGCTGCCCGGGGCCGCGGAGGTCCTGGCGTTGCTCGAGGTACGCGACCACGTCCGGTCGGGGCGCTGGGACGTGATCGTCGTCGACTGCGCGCCGACCGCGGAGACGCTCCGGCTGCTCGGGCTGCCCGAGGCGCTGAACTGGTACCTGGACCGCATCTTCAACGCCGAGCGGAAGATGATGCGCACGTTCCGGCCGTTCCTCAGCGGGTCGACGCTTCCGATGCCGGACGACAACGTCTTCGACGCGCTGCGCCGGCTGCAGGCCGACCTGTCCGACATCCGCTCGCTGCTGGCCGGCCCGGACGCCTCGGTGCGGCTGGTGCTGACGCCGGAGGCCGTCGTGGTCGCCGAGGCCCGGCGGTCGCTGACCAGGCTTTCTCTGTACGGGTACCGCGTGGACGGCGTCGTGGCGAACCGGGTGTTCCCGGCGGCCGGGGCCGACACGTGGCGCCGGCAGTGGGTCGCCGCGCAGCGGGGGATCCTCGAGGAGGTCGCGGACTCGTTCCGGCCGTTGCCGATCTGGGAGTCGCCGTACCGCGTCTGTGAGCCGGTCGGCGTCGAGGAGCTGGCCGCGTTCGCGGTCGAGATGTACGGCGGGGACGACCCGTTCGCGCGCGCCACCGACGACACGTCGCTGTGGGTGGATCGGCACATCGACACCGACGGGCGGACGTACACGCTGACGATGCCGTTGCCGTTGGCATCCGCCGACGAGCTCGAGCTCGCGCGGCACGGGGACGAACTGATCATCACCGTCGGGTCGTACCGCCGGGTGCTGCCGCTGCCTGCCGCCCTGGCGCGGGGCGTGGTCGCGGGCGCACGGCTGGACGAAGGCCGGTTGCAGGTGCGGTTCTCGCCACGGGAGACCGCGCGGCCGGTTGCGCCCGAGGTGCCGAGCGGATCAGGCCCGCTGGAGTCGGCACAGGAGCTGGCGCAGGGCCTGACGGCGGAGTACCTCGAACAGCTCACCCGTCGCGAGGCCGCCAGGTGAGCAAGGAACCCATCGGTTCGGTCGCAGAAGAGGCCGCCAAGCTGTTCGCCGTACTGCAGAACGCTGCTCATGACGCGCCTCCTGCCGAGGAGACTGCTGCCCATCAGACTGTCGATGAGCCTGCCGATGAGCACAAGTTGGGGCCAGACTGTGTCTGGTGCCCGGTCTGTCAGCTGATCCACCGGGTGCGGAGCACCAGCCCGGAGACGATCGAGCAGCTGTCGACGGCGGCCGCGCACGTGCTCGGCTCAGTGAGATCTCTGCTGGAGGCCGCCGCGGACGCGGCCCGGCAGACGCGGGAGGACGCAGCGTCGCGGTCCTCGCGACCGGAGGAGGAACCGGCCCAAGAACCGGCCCAGGAACCGGCCCGGTCCCGGGTGGACCGGATCGACGTGAGTGAGGACCCCGAACCATGGGACTGACGATCGGCATCGACGTCGGCGGTACGAAGATCGCGGCCGGTGTGGTCGACGAGCACGGCGCGATCATCGCGCGGACGCATCGCGACACCCCGGCCGACTCGGTCGACGCCACCGCGGCGGCGATCTGCGACGCGGCCGCCGAACTGATCGCGAACCACGCCGTGGAAGCGGTCGGGATCGGCGCGGCCGGCTTCGTCTCCTCGGACCGGTCGACGGTGCTGTTCGCGCCGAACCTGGCCTGGCGGGACGAGCCGCTCGGCGCGCGGGTCGCGAAGGAGCTGAAGATCCCGGTCGTGGTCGAGAACGACGCGAACGCGGCGGCCTGGGGCGAGTTCGCGTTCGGCGCGGCCAAGGACGTCGAGCACATGGTCTGCATCACGGTCGGCACCGGGATCGGCGGCGGCGTGGTGATCGACGGCGAGCTGCTCCGCGGCGCCCACGGTGTCGCGGCCGAGCTCGGCCACATGCGCGTCGTACCCGGTGGGCATCGGTGTGGTTGCGGATCTCGTGGCTGCTTCGAGCAGTACGCCTCCGGGAAGGCGCTCGTCCGTGAGGGCCGGGCGCAGGCCGAGTCGGGGTCGCTGGCGGCGGTGCAGATGCTGAGCGTCTGCGGGATCACCGACGCGGCCGAGCTGACCGGCCCGATGATCACCGACGCGGCGGTGCAGGGCGACCCGTGCGCGGTCGAGCTGCTCGACGACCTGGGCCGCTGGCTGGGCGAAGGAGTGGCCAGCCTGGCGACGATCTTCGACCCGACACTGGTCGTGATCGGCGGCGGTGTGAGCGCGGCGAAGGACCTGATCATGAAGTCCGCCGTCCAGGCGTTCGAGAAGGTGCTGCCCGCCAAGGCCAACCGCCCGCACGCGCCGTTCACGCTCGCCGAGCTGGGCAACGACGCCGGCCTGATCGGCGCCGCCGACCTGGCCCGCCGCCCGGCCGTGTCCCGATGATTGTCCTGACCTGGGATACTGGGGGCAGTCCACCGGGGGTCGCGAGGAAGGTCGAACCTTGGCTTTGACGCAGGCTTTGACGATCGGGATCGACATCGGCGGGACCAAGGTCGCCGCCGGGGTGGTCGACCCGCAGGCCAACATCCTGGACCGGGTACGGCGGGACACGCCGACGACCGACCCCAAGGAGACCGAGGACGCGATCGCGGAGATCGTCCACGACCTGGAGTCGCGGCACGACGTGATCGCGGTCGGCATCGGCGCCGCCGGGTTCGTCGACGGCACCCGGTCGTCGGTGCTGTTCGCGCCACATCTCGCCTGGCGGCACGAGCCGCTGCGGGACGCGGTCGAGCGCCGGCTCGGCCTGCCGGTCGTGGTCGAGAACGACGCCAACGCGGCCGCCTGGTCCGAGTGGCGGTTCGGCGGCGGCCAGGGCGAGAGCCATCTCGTGTGCGTCACCCTCGGCACCGGCATCGGCGGCGCGATCCTGAACGACGGCGCGTTGCAGCGCGGGAAGTTCGGGATCGCGGGCGAGTTCGGGCACATGCAGGTCGTGCCGGGCGGTCACCGCTGCGAGTGCGGGAACCGCGGCTGCTGGGAGCAGTACGCCTCCGGCAACGCACTCACCCGGGAGGCCCGGGAGCTCGCGCTGTCCGGCTCGCCGGTCGCGCACAACCTGCTGCGGGCGGCCGAGGGCGATCCGCGCAAGATCAACGGCCCGATGGTGACAGCGCTGGCCAAGGACGGCGACCCGGTCGCGGTCGAGCTGCTCGAGGACGTCGGCCGCTGGCTCGGCATCGGCCTCGCGAACCTGGCTGCCGCGCTGGATCCGGGCACGTTCGTGATCGGCGGCGGCGTGTCCGACGCGGGTGAGCTGCTGCTGGCTCCCGCGCGCGAGGCGTTCAAGCGGACCCTGACCGGTCGCGGGTTCCGCCCGGAGGCGCGGATCGTCCGCGCGGTGCTCGGGCCGGACGCGGGCATGGTCGGTGCGGCCGACCTGGCGCGCGAAGAGGCGACGTGGCTGCGCCGGGTCCGGGTGAAGACCACGGCCGTGACCGCGAAGACGGCCGCGGCGCGTGGACGGTCGACCCGTCTGGAGCGGGCGGCCCGGAAGACCGCGGGACGGCGTACCGGAATGCGCGCCGACCCTGACCTGCACCACGCCGACCTGAACGGCGACCCTGACGCATGAGTGACGGCGCCCTGCGGGTGCTGTCGTACAACGTTCACCGCTGGGGAGACGACCGTACGGCGCTCGCTCGGGTCGTGAAGGCGTGCGCGCCGGACGTGATGCTCGTCCAGGAGGCGCCGACGTGGTGGGGCACGCGACGCAAGCGCCGGGCGATGGCGGCCTCCTTCGGGCTGCGGTACGTCGCGGCGTCCGCCCGCAACGCCATCCTCGTTGCCGACGGCATCGAGCTGATCGAACCGCTGCACTGGCGGATCCGGCGCCCGTTCATCCGCCGGCGCCTGAACTTCGTCGCCACCCAGCTGCCCGGCGGAGCCGTCGGCGGCCAGGTCCTCGTCGGCACGGCACCGGTCACCGTCGTCTGCTGTCACCTCGGCCTGCACATCCTCGGCCGTCAGTTCGAACTCGAACAGATCCTGAAGCGCTGCCGCACCTTCGGCACGCCGTACCTCCTCACCGGCGACCTGAACGAGGAACCCGACGGCCCCGTCTGGAAACGCCTGACCGAGGAAGGCCTGACCGACCTAGGCGCCGACGCAGGCCCCACCTTCAGCTCCACCAACCCCCACAAACGCATCGACGGCGCCCACCTGACACCACCCCTCCAGGGCCGCATCCTCCCGACCCCCGCGTCCTCGGAAGACCTCGCCGCCGCCTCCGACCACCTCCCGATGCTGATCGAACTCAGCTCCTGACCCAGTCCCACCTGGTCGCTCCACTTTGTGCACCAGATCCGCACCAACAGGCGTCCGACATACGGATCTCATGCACAACGTCGATTGTGTGGTTGGGCCGTGCCGGGCCGGGAGCTGCAGCTGGACAGTACGTATACGTCTACTACCCGTGACCGCACGCCTGGCGGCCAGCTGGAATGCCGGGCAGTGGACGTATACGTACTGTCGACCTGCACAAGATGGCTGGCTTGCGGACTGACAGGTCCCCCGGCCGACGACAGCAGAGCCGCTCAGGTCCTGAATTCGAGAAGGGGAGTGGTGACGGCTTCGCGCCAGCGGGCGCGGTGAGTCTCGGTGCGGAGGCGGTAGTAGAGGGTCTCGCGGCGTCCGTCGTTCGCGCTGCCGGAGTGACCGCCGATGTTGTGCGCGAGGAGATAGTGCGCGAAGAGCACGCTGCCCGCCGCACCGGTGGCCTGGACAGGATCGCCGAGCGGGACGTCGGGGTACGGACCCGGGTTCATCTCGTCGACCCGGGTCAGCGCGTCGGCGCCACGTTCGGCCAGGTAGGCGCCGAACCGAAGATGTGTCCCCGGCCAGATATAGAGATTGCCCCGGTTCAGCTCCTCCTGGGATGTCAGCCATAGTCCGGCGAGCATCGTGAACGTCCCCGGCGTGCCGTCCTCGAGGCCTGGCGTGATCCCGTCGACGTGCGGTCCGCCGGGTCGGTGCGGCCACGGCGGAATCGTCGTCGCGACCTGGGCCTGGTCAGGCTCCAGTAGCTTCAGTTCCGGCCGTACCAACTGGGCGGCCAGCTCCGCGATCCGCGCTGCGCGATACAACGCCAGCAGCGGGTGTGTGTCGTCGAGCGCGGGCCACAGGAAGTGCGCGCCGACGCCTTCCGGCGGTCGGTGTTCGAGCATCTCCGCCACGAGTCGACGGGTGGTGGCGATCTGACCGTCGGTGAGTACGCCGGGTACGACGAGGTACCCCTGGGTCCGGAACTGCGTCAGCTGCGCTTCGGAGATCTGCCGCATACCGGCAGTCCAGCAGCGGTGCCGCAGGTCGGCAAGTGGATTAGTTCTTCTTGCGGTTGAGGAAGGCGCGCATGGCTTCCTGGGCGGCGGGGGAGCTGAAGAGGCCGGCTGAGAGTTCGGCGAGGTCTTGGCCGCGGGCATCTATGTCGGCGAGGAGGGTGCGGTTGAGGAGCTTCTTGGTTTCGCGGAGGCCCTGGGGTGCGCCCTTGAGGAGTGACGTGAGGACCGTGTCGACGGCGGCGTCCAGGTCGGGGTCTGGGACCGTGAGGGTGAGCAGGCCGAGGCGGGCCGCCTCGAGGGCGTCGAAGGCGTTGCCGGTCAGGAACGTGTACGCCGCCGCGCGGTCCGTCAGCCGGGGGAGGACCGTCAGCGAGATCGTCGCCGCCGCGAGTCCCAGCCGGACCTCGGTGAGCGCGAACGTCGCGCTCTCCCCGGCGACGCTGAGGTCGGCGGCCGCCACGATCCCGATCCCGCCCGCGCGCACCGGGCCGGCCACCCGGGCGACGACCGGCTTCGGGTTCGCCACGATCGCCCGCTGGACGTCGACCATCCGCTGCGCGCCGACGCCCATGCCGACGGTCGTGGCCTCGGACAGATCGGCCCCGGAGCAGAACACGTCCAGCGCCGACCGAACCACGATCGCCCGCACCGCGTCGTCCGCACCCGCGGTCTCGAGCCGCGCCAGCAACTCACCGGTCAGCTGCTGCGACAGCGCGTTCTTGTTGTGCGGCGAGTCCAAGGTGACAGTGGCCACACCGTCGGCCACCTCCAGATGCACGAGTTCGGTCATGGGGTCATCCAACACCCAATGCCGTCCCGTCCGCTGTGGGCCGGGTTACGTCACGGACCCGATGGCGCTGAGGTGGGGTTGAGTGGGTCGGCGTGCCGGTGCGCGATTTTCCAGGCGCCGTCCTCGGCCCGGAACACCATCGTCGTCCGGAGCAGGTGCGGCACCGGGTCCGGCTGGGTGACGTGCCGGACGGTGCCGCGTTCGATCGCGACCGTGTACGCCGTGTCCGCGCCGACGTGCTTGACGAGGTACTCGAACTCGATCTTCGCGCCGCTCGGGACGAACTGCGAGGACGCCCACCCGTACCGCGGCCCGATCTCGGACCAGCCGACCTCCTGCCCGCCGAACCCGCCGAAGATCGAGGTCTGCTCACTGTGCGACACCAACGGCAACCACAACGACGGATCGCCGTTGACGAACGCGGTGTTGGCCTCCTCGAAGCGTCGCAGAAACGATTCGAAGTCCTGGTTCATGAGACCAGCCTCTACGCGAACAGGGTCACTTGCGGTCGGCGTACGACGGGGACAGCTCCCGGGCCAGGTGCTCGACGAACAGGCCGACGTCGGTGACGATGCCGCGGGCGTGCGACGATCCGCGGTCGGCCAGCTTGGTGACGGTGGCCGGGTTGATGTCGACGCAGGTCAGCGGGATGGAAGCCGGCAAGATGTTGCCGGTGGCAACGGAATGGAGCATGGTCGCCGCCATCAGGCAGAAGCCGACGTCGGGCAGTTCGGCCCGCATCGCGCGCTGGCCCTCGAGGACGTCGGTGTAGACGTCCGGCAGCGGACCGTCGTCCCGCACCGACCCGACCAGCACGAACCGGTTCCCGTTCTTCACCAGCGCGTGCATCACTCCCGACGTCAGCACGCCCTGCTCGACGGCCGCCGCGATCGAGCCGGCCTTGCGGATCGTGTTGATGGCGCGGATGTGGTGCTCGTGGCCGTGCTCCACTCCGCGGCCGCGGTCCAGGTCGACGCCGAGCGACGTACCGTACAGCGACGACTCGATGTCGTGCGTGGCCAGCGCGTTCCCGGCGAACAGCACATCGACGAAGCCGGCCTCGACCAGCGCGACCATGGCCGGCGCGGCTCCGGTGTGGACGATGCCCGGCCCGCCGACCCAGAGCACCTTCTGCCCGTTCGCCTTCGCCTCACGCATGCCGTCGGCGACCTGCCGGACCAGCACTCGCTGCGGCTTCTCGCTCGACACATCCGACTCCATGAAGCCGAACCCGCCCTCGGTCGCCTCGGTGATCGGCGGGATCACCCGGACGCCCTGCGCGCTGGTGATGATCCGCATGCCGGCGCGGACCTCCGACATCGGGATGGTCCGCACGGTGTCTCCCTCGACCAGCAGCCCGCAGTCCATCTCCGGGTTGCGGACCTCCACCCAGTGCCCGCCGAGCCGGACGTTCGTCGGCAGGTTGGTGGTCGAGTAGAAGCCGTCCGGGAACACCCCGTCCTGGGTCACCTCGGTGATCTCCGGTGTCCCGGGGTCGACCAGGTTCGCGCCCTTGGTCTGGATCCGCATCAGCAGCCGCTGCAGCGACTCCTCGTCCTCCGCGCCGACCGTCATCCGGACCGTGGACGGGTCGTCCTTGTCGTAGCCGAGGTCGAACTTGTCCAGCGTGTACTCGCCGCCGTACCCGCGAATGTCGTCGAGCACCCGGGACAGCAACCCGGAGTCCATCAGGTGGCCGGTGATCTCGACGGTCTCGGTGACCTGCACGGGTGCCCTCCCAAACGAGTGATGTCGTCAGATTGTCCGACGATCCGCACTCTAACCCAGAACGTCAGACGACCGCCCCGTCGTCACCGCCGTCGCCCGGAGGCAGCCGGTCCTTCATCCGGAACACCAGCGTGAGGAAGCCGCCGATGAACCCGGTGACCGCGAGCGTCGTGATCCGGCCGGTGCCGAAGTCGAGCAGCGCGGCCAGGATCAGCAGGAGCGGGCCGCCGAGCAGCCCGAGCCAGGCGAGCCGGCTGATCCAGTCCAGCCGCGGACCGCGCGGCGGCTCCGGCGGCACGTAGTGGTCGTGCGCGTCGTCGGCCTTCTTGACCGGCGGCTCCGCGTCCTCGGTCTTCTTCTCCTCGATGGTGAGCCCGGCCGGTACGTCGATCAGCGGCTCGTACTTGTCGTCGACGTCCTCGCTCGCCGGCCAGCGTGCGACCGGCTCGTCGCCGCCGTCGTGCCCGGGCGCGGACGGCTGGTTGAACTGTTCCACCAGCGACTGCCACTCGGCGTCCTCGGTACTGCGGTCGATCACCGGACGGGCCCGCTCCACCGCCTCGGCGTCGACGAAGATCTCGTCGTACCCGACCGGAATCCGGACCGGTTCCTCGGCCTCGTCGGGCGTCAGTGCCTCACTCAGGGCCTCACTCTGGTTCTCGCAGTACGCCGCGATACCGGCCGCCTTGAGCGCGTCCAGCACCGGCTCCGCGACCAGCGGGTCGATACCCCCGAGCGACGTGTACGACGTCGCGGTCAGCCCGTTGTCACGCATCGCCGTACTCGCTCTTGGTCCCGCTCAGCCGGCTGATGAAGGCGGTCGTGTCCGCGAAGATCCGCGGGGCGTCGTTGTCCAGGGTTGCCACGTGATAGCTGTCCTCGAGCAGGGTCTCGGTCACGTCGCGGGACGAGATCGAGGACAGCACCGTCCGCCCCGAACTCGGCTCCACCACATGATCGACAGTACTGCGGAACAGCAGCACCGGCTGCGTGACCTTCGCCAGATCGTCCCGGGTGACCTTCCACAGCTGCGACAGCGACTGCAGCGCCCGCAGCGGCATCCGGTCGTACGCGCCCTCGTCGACGCCGGGCATCTTGATGTCGTTCGAGATGCCCGGGAACGACGGCACCAGCTTGGCCAGCACCGGCAGCAGCGCGAGCCGCTTGTCGTCGGTGCGCACCGACGGATTGATCAGGACCAGACCGGAAATGTCCGCTCCGTGCTGCTCGGCGAGCCGCAGCACCAGGCAGCCGCCCATCGACAGACCCACCAGGAACACCCGGTCGTGCTCCTTGCGCAACCGCTCGAGCTCGTTGTCGAGTACGGCGTACCACTCCGGCCAGCCGGTCTTGTTCATCTCCTGCCAGCTGGTCCCGTGACCGGGCAGCCGCGGCACCGCGACGCCGTACCCCTCGGCGGCCAGATGCTCTCCGAACGGCCGCATCGACCGCGGCGAGCCGGTGAATCCGTGGCTCAGCAGTACGCCGACGGCGGCGTTCTCCCCGGTGCCGGGACTGCGAAACTCCTCCGCGTGGGCTTGCACTGGCACGCTCGACTCCTCGCCGTTCACGGTCCTCACAAACGCGCCCCGAAACCGTTCTCGACGGCGCGTGACAATCGTCGCATCTGGGCCCCATCTGCGCTGCATCCAGTCTGCATCCAGGTGACAACACGGTGAGCAACACCCACATTCCTGGCGGTGACATTGCCTGAGGGGGAAGCTGGAACGTAGTGTCCGCACCGGAAGGTGGCGCGCCGGAGTTGTCGCGTGACCGCCACCGGTGGGCACTGGTGCCGGAGTGGGTACGGGCCGACGATGGTGACGTGGGCTCTCAGTGAGTGCTGGTGAGTGTCGGGCGAGTGACGGAGGTCGAGGCGGATGCTGTACCTGTTCCTCAGACGGTTCTTGGTCGCACCACTGGTCAAGCTGCTGTTCCGGCCCAAGGTGACCGGGGCCGAGCACGTGCCGACCGACGGTCCGGCGCTGCTCGTCAGCAACCACCTGGCGTTCTGCGACTCGATCTTCCTGCCGGTCTCGATTCCGCGGCAGATCGTCTTCCCGGCCAAATCGGAGTACTTCACCGGTCCCGGCCTCAAGGGAAAGCTGGTGGCCACGTTCTTCCGGTCCGTGGGCCAGATCCCGATCGACCGCTCCGGCGGCCGCGCCTCGCTGGCCGCGCTGAACACCGGCCTGGGGATCCTCGAGAAGGGCGGCCTGTTCGGGATCTACCCCGAAGGCACCCGCTCGCCCGACGGCCGGCTGTACAAGGGCAAGACCGGCGTCGCCCGGATGGCGATCGTGGCCGGCGTCCCGGTGATCCCGGTCGCGATGATCGACACCCACAAGCTGCAGCCCGCAGGCCGGATGAAGCCGACCCTGTTCTACCGCGAGAAGGGCCGGCTGCTGCCGCGCCTGGTCCGCCCGGGCGTCGCGTTCGGCGAGCCGCTGGACTTCTCCCGGTACGAGGGCATGGAGCGTGACCGCTTCGTCCTGCGCTCCGTCACCGACGAGATCATGTACGCCCTGATGGACCTGTCCGGTCAGGAGTACGTCGACATGTACGCCGACAAGGCCAAGGAGCTGCTCAAGGCGGGCGAGTCGATCGACGAGCACGTCCGGCTCGGCGACACCAAGGCCAGCTGAGGGCCAGCTGACCGCTTTCCGCTCGCCGTACGGCGAGGATGCAGTCATGGACAACGACCTGAACGTGCTCGGTGAGCCGCTCGAGGAGTGCGGTACCGATCCGGTGACCGGGTTCTACCGTGACGGCTGCTGCACGAGCGGGCCCGAGGACCTCGGCAACCACACCGTCTGCGCGGTGATGACGGCCGAGTTCCTGGCCCACCAGGCCTCGATCGGGAACGACCTGATCACCCCGCGCCCCGAGTGGCAGTTCCCCGGCCTGAACCCGGGCGACCGCTGGTGCGTCGTCGCGGCGCGCTGGCTCCAGTCGTACCGCGACGGCGTCCCGGCCCCCGTCGTACTCGCCTCAACGCACGTCCGCGCCCTCGAAGCCATCCCCCTGGACGCTCTCCGCACCCACGCCGTTGACGTCCCCCAGGACCCCAGCTCACTCACCTGAGACACGCACACGAGGTTCGAAGGGGGTCAACTAGGCTGAGGGCATGCAATTTGCGACGTTGACGGCGGGTCAGGTCCCCGGAGTTCCCACGCTGGACGAACTGCGGGGGCTGAAGCCGCTGCAGCAGCCGGAGTGGCCGGACCATGGTGTCCTGGAGCAGGTGATCGCGGAGCTCCGGACGCTGCCGCCGCTGGTGTTCGCCGGTGAGTGCGACGACCTGACCACGAAGATCGGTGCGGTCGCCCGCGGTGAGGCGTTCATCCTCCAGGGCGGCGACTGCGCGGAGACGTTCGCGGGCGTGACCGCGGAGAACATCCGGGCCAAGCTGCGGGTGCTGCTGCAGATGTCCGTCGTCCTGCAGTACGCCGCCAGCGTGCCGGTCGTGAAGATCGGCCGGATCGCCGGGCAGTACGCCAAGCCGCGCTCGTCCGGCGAGGAGACGCGCGAGGGCGTGACGCTCCCGTCGTACCGCGGTGACGCCGTGAACGGCTTCGAGTTCACCCCTGAGTCGCGGATCCCGGACCCGCAGCGCCTGCGCGGCGTCTACAACGCGGCGGCCGCGACGCTGAACCTGACCCGCGCGTTCACCACCGGCGGGTACGCCGACCTGCACCAGGTGCACGCCTGGAACACGGACTTCGTGAAGTCGTCGCCGGTCGGTATGCGCTACGAGCAGCTGGCGTCGGAGATCGAGCGGGCGCTCGCCTTCATGCGGGCCTGCGGCGCCACCTCGGACGAGTTCCGGACCGTCGACTTCTACGCGTCGCACGAGGCGCTCATCCTCGAGTACGAGCACGCCCTGACCCGGATCGACTCGCGGACCGAGCAGCCGTACGACGTCTCCGGCCACCTGCTCTGGGTGGGGGAGCGGACCCGGCAGCTGGACGGCGCGCACGTCGAGTTCCTCGCCTCGCTGTCGAACCCGCTCGGCGTGAAGATCGGCCCGACCACGACCCCGGAGTACATCCGGGCGCTGATCGACAAGCTGAACCCGAAGGGCATCGAGGGCCGGCTCACGTTCATCACCCGGATGGGCGCGGGCAAGATCCGGACGGCGCTGCCGCCGCTGCTGGAGGCCGTGCGTGACCACGGCTCGCCGATCGCGTGGGTGTGCGACCCGATGCACGGGAACACGTTCGAGACGCCGAACGGGTACAAGACCCGCAACTTCGACGACGTGATGGACGAGGTCCAGGGCTTCTTCGACGCCCACGAGCAGGTCGGGACCTGGCCGGGCGGCGTCCACATGGAGCTGACCGGCGACGACGTCACCGAATGCCTCGGCGGCGGTGAGGAACTGGTCGCGGAGGACCTCGTGAACCGGTACGAGACCGCCTGCGACCCGCGCCTGAACCGCCACCAGTCGCTCGAGCTGGCGTTCCTCGTCGCCGAGCGCCTGCGCGGCGCGCAGAGCTGAGAGGGACCTCGGGATGAGTCTCGGGACGAGTTCGGCGACCGGCGTGATCGATCTGCGGTCGGACACGGTCACGCGTCCGTCGGCGGAGATGCTGGCCGCGATGACGTCGGCCCCGCTGGGTGACGACGTGTACGGCGAGGATCCGACCGTCAACGCCCTGGAGGAGCGGGTCGCCGGCCTGCTCGGGCACGAGGCCGGGTTGTTCACGGTCACGGGATCGCTCGCGAACGTCCTCGGCGTACGGGCGCTGGTCCCGCGCGGCGGCGAGGTCCTGTGCGAGGCTTCGGCGCACATCGTGCGCGCGGAGCTCGGCTCGCACGCGGTGTCCGGCGGTGTCACCACGCGGACGTGGAGCGCGCCGTCGGGGCAGATCGACCTGGAGCAGATCCGGACGCTGATCGCCCCTGACCTGGGTCCGTACTTCGTGCAGACGTCGGCGGTTTCCGTCGAGAACACCCACAACTTCGGCGGCGGCGCGGTTCAGCACCTGTTCGATACCCTCGCCGACGAGCTCGACGCCCGCGGTCTCCCGCTCCACCTGGACGGCGCCCGGCTGTGGAACGCGGCGGTCGCCACCGGTCGCACGGTCGCGTCGTACGCCTCGCGGGCTGCCGCCGCGAGCGTGTGCCTCTCGAAGGGCCTTGGCGCGCCGGTCGGTTCGGTACTCGTCGGGTCGGCCGAGCTGATCCGCGAGGCGCGCGTTTGGCGGAAGCGACTCGGCGGCGGCTGGCGGCAGGCCGGCGTACTGGCTGCGGCCGGTCTGTACGCCGTGGAACACAACGTCGAGCGGCTGGCCGAGGACCACGCGAACGCGCGTGTTGTTGCCGAGGTTCTGGCAGATGCGGCGCCTGGCTCGGTGAAGCCCGACCAGGTGGAGACGAACATCGTCGTCGTCGATCTCGCGGGCACCGGTCGCACCGTTCCCGAGGTGGTGGCCGAGGCGCGCGACGCCGGCGTACTCGTCGGCGGTGTCGGGGCCACGCAGCTCCGGATCGTCACGCACCTGGACGCGTCGGCCGCCGATTGTCACAGCGCGGCCGCAACTCTGGCTCGAATCATCGCCGGATGACCGGTCGTCCCCAGCCGCGCGCGCGAGCGTTCGACCGGGCGAGATAGGGTGCAGCTGTCGGGGTCGCAGCGTTCGGGGAGAGCCGTGCGAGAGATCGTCGTGTTCAGCGGAAGTGCCCACACCGAGTTGGCGGAGCAGATCTGTAAGGATCTCGGCGTACCGCTTTCTCCGGTCGAGATCCATCGTTTCAGCAACGATTGCCTGCAGGTCCAACTGCAGGCGAACTGCCGGCAACGAGACGTGTACATCGTGCAACCGCTCGTACCGCCGACGCAGGATCATCTGATGGAGCTGCTGCTGATGATCGACGCCGCCCGCGGCGCGTCGGCGCAGCAGATCACCGCGGTCATCCCGCACTACGCGTACGCACGCTCCGACAAGAAGGACGCGTCCCGGATCTCGATCGGCGGCCGGCTCGTCGCCGACATGCTGACCACGGCCGGCGCCAACCGGGTGCTGACGATGTCGCTGCACGCGCCGCAGGTCCACGGCTTCTTCTCGGTCCCGGTCGACCACCTGACCGCGATCGGCATCCTCGCCGACCACTTCCGCGGCCGTGACCTGTCCGACACCGTTGTCGTCAGCCCCGACCTCGGCAACGCGAAGACCGCGACACAGTTCGCCCGGCTGCTCGGCCTCCCGGTCGCGGCCGGCAGCAAGCAACGGCTCGCCGACGACCGCGTGGTCATCGACACCATCGTCGGCGACGTCTCCGGCAAGCGAGCCATCGTGCTCGACGACGAGATCGCGACCGGCGGCTCCATCATCGAACTCCTGGACCGCCTGAAGGACCGCGGCTGCACCTCCGCCGCCGTCGCCTGCACCCACGGCCTGTTCGCCGGCCCCGCCGTCGACCGCCTGCGATCACACCCCTCCATCTCCGAAGTCATCAGCACCGACACCGTCCCCCGCCCCACCGGCTTCCCCGACCTCCAAGTCACCTCGGTAGCCGGCCTCTTCGCCGAAGCCATCAACCGAATCCACGACGGCGAATCCGTCAGCAGCCTCTTCGACGGCGTAGACCCCACCCACGCCCCACCCCAACCCAAACTCCCGTTCTAGCGCGGTCCTCCCCACGCGAGCTACTGGTTGCGCGGGTCGGCCTAGGATGACGCGGTGAAGTTCGTGATGGTGCCGGGTGGGTGGCAGGGTGGGTGGGTTTTCGACTCGGTGGCGGATGAGCTGCGCCGGCTGGGGCATCAGGTCGAGGCCGTGACGTTGGCCGGGTTGGAGTCGGACGGGCCGGCGGATGCGGAGCGGCCGGCGAATCTCGACGTACACATCGACCAGGTCGCGGACATCGTCGAGCGGAACGCTGACGGACAGTTGGCGTTGTGCGGGCACAGCTATGCGGGCCTGGTGATCGCGGGGGTCGCGGATCGGCTCGGGGATCGGCTTGATCAGTTGGTGTTCATCGATGCTTATGTTCCGGACGACGGTGACTCGTGCTGGACGTTGACGAGCGACACGTTCCGCGAGTTGTTCCTCTCCGGCGCGAGCGCCGACGGCCGGTGGGTCGCCGTACCTGAAGGGCTCGACCCTCGTGCGCGGCCGCACCCGCTCGCGAGCTTCGTGCAGTCGATCAGCCTGGAGGGCAACACGTGGCCGGCGCTTGGCCGGACGTACATCAGCGGCGGCGAATGGTCCGGCAGCCCCTTCCTGGACCTGACCGAACGCCTACGCAAGGACCCGGCCTGGCAGGTGCACGACATCCCAGTAGGCCACAACATCGCCCGCCGCGACCCCCAAACTCTGGCAACCGTCCTCAACACCCTGACACCGACGTAGCCGCACCAGGCACCCAGACCGCGCCCGTCCCCTCCGCATTTCCCTGGCTAGCCCACCAATGCAGGGGTTCCACGCCCACTTCCACGGTGTAGAACCCCCCATTTCCCTGGCAAACCAGCCAAATTCGCTGGTCAGCCAGGCAAGAGTTCTTTGAGGTCGATGTTGTATTGGTGAGGGTGGCGACCAGCCAGCGTCGCTGGAGTGGACTCGCTGTGGCGAACAGGTAGTCGATGGCGTCCGATGCCTGATACTTCCGGCGCCGCGGGTGACGTTTCCGATCCAACCCCAGCAGAGCAGTCGTGTCCCGGTTCTGATCGGTACGGCCTCGGTGGATCCTGAGCTGGGGTACGCCGTTCCGCCAGGCCCGTGGGGGTTGGCTGTCTCGCTGCACACCGAGCGCGACCGCTGGCTGCTGGCGTCGTTGGAGCTGACCATCACGCCGTAAATGGATTGCCTCGGTGTCCGTGGTCGCGCACACTCCGGTCGCATGGATGATGCTGAGCTTGAGGTGCGGTTGCGGAACGAGCGGTACCCGCGGGCTGCGGGGTATTCGGCTCGGTGGATGGTTGATGGGTCTATGGGGCCTAATCCTGTGTGGCAGGCGGAGGCGTTGGTTGGGTTGATGCCGCTCGAGCCCGGGATGCGGGTGCTCGACATGGGGTGTGGGACTGCGCGGAGTTCGATCTTTCTGGCGAAGGAGTTCGGGGTCGAGGTGTGGGCTACCGATCTGTGGGTCAAGCCTGAGGAGAACCTGCGGCACGTGGCCGACGCGGGCCTGGAGGGACGGGTGCATCCGGTCTACTCCGAGGCGCATGCGCTGCCGTTCGCGGAGGGGTTCTTCGATGCGGCGGTCAGCATCGGCGCCTACCACTACTTCGGAACCGACGACCTGTACATCGGCTACTTCTCACGGTTCGTCAAGCCCGGCGGCCGGATCGGCATCGTTCAGCCCGGTCCGGTCGACGAGTACGAGGTGCTTCCGCCGCCACACCTCACGGAGTACTGGAAATGGGACTTCTGCGCCTGGCACAGCCCCGACTGGTGGCGCCGGCACTGGGAGAAGACCGGCCTGGTGACCGTCGAGGTCGCCGACCAGCTGCCCAACAGCTGGCAGGACTGGCTGCAGTGGAACGAAGCCTGCGACGAAGACGGCGGTACGCCGGGACGCGAAGAAGCCCGCATGCTCCACACCGATGGCGGTCGAACCCTCGGCCTGACCCGGGTCATCGCCCACCGCAACTGATAGCTTCAGCGCCGTGCGGGATGTGGTGGAGGGGGCGGTTGAGCGCACCGGGTTCTCCGGTGTGGTTCGTGTCGATCGGGCCGGCGCGACGGAGTTCTGCGCGGCCTACGGGTACGCCGACCGGGCGCATCGGATCCTCAACACGGTCGAGACCCAGTTCGCGACCGCGAGCGGGACCAAGAGCCTGACGGCGCTGTCCGTGATGAGACTGATCGAAATCGGGACGTTCGAGCTCGGCACGACAGCCCGTTCACTGCTCGGCAAGGACCTGCCCCTGATCGCCGACGACGTGACGATCGAGCATCTGCTCGCCCACCGCTCCGGGATCGGCGACTACTTCCCCGAGGAAGGCGACATCACCGACTACGTGATGCCGATCCCGGTACACGAGCTCGCGACGACCGAGCAGTTCCTGCAGGTGCTGGACGGGCACGAGACCGTGTCCCCGGCCGGCGAGCGGTTCGTCTACAACAACGGCGGGTACGTCGTCCTCGCCCTGCTGGCCGAACGGGCGAGCGGCATCGACTTCCATCAGCTGGTACGCACGCTCGTCTGCGAACCGGCAGGCATGGTCGACACCGAGTTCTTGCGCTCCGACGAACTCCCGGGCCGCGCCGCCCTGGGCTACCTCTCCGTCGACGGCCTCCGAACGAACGTGTTCCATCTCCCCGTGCTCGGCAGCGGCGACGGCGGCATCTACTCGACTGCCGCCGACCTCAGCGCCTTCTGGGACGCGCTCTTCGCCGGACGCATCGTCTCGCCGGAGCACGTCGCCGAGATGGTGCGACCGCACAGCGACTGGCCGGAAGAGTCCAGGCGCTACGGCCTCGGTTTCCACCTCCGCGCGACAGGCGACGGTGTCTGGCTGGAGGGGTACGACGCGGGCGTGTCGTTCGCCAGCCTGCACAAGCCCTCGTCCTCGACCACCTACACAGTCATCTCGAACTGGTCCGACGGCGCCTGGCCGATCATCAAGGTCCTCAACGACCAGCTCGGCGTCTGAGAGGGCGTCTGAGGCAGAAACGCGCACCGCCGCAGGGTTCGGCGATCGCCAATAGCATTGCCGGTATGGCGGATTCTGTGCGGATCGGTGTTGTCGGCGCGGGGAGCATTTCGGTTCGCGGGCTGCTTCCACATCTGGGCCAGCCGGATCTGGCCGGGCGGGTGACCTTGGCCGCGGTCTGTGACCCGGTGCCTGGACGCGCGGAGGCGGCGGCGGACAAGTTCGGGGTCGGCCAGGCGTTCACGCAGTATGAGGACCTGCTGGCGCGCGGCGACGTCGACGCCGTGACGATCGCTTCGCCGATCGGGTTGCACTACGAGCAGGGCAAGCTCGCGTTGCAGGCCGGGAAGCACGTGCACTTCAACAAGACGATGACGGTGACCGTCGCCGAGGCGACCGAGCTGATCGAGCTCGCCGCGGAGAACGATCTGCGGATCGTCGCGTCACCGGGGGAGATGCTGCGGCCGCATCACGTGCGGACGCGGGAGCTGATCGCCGAGGGGGCGATCGGCACGTTGTCGTGGGTGAGCTGCGGCGCGGCGTTCGGCACGTACCACGAGGACGAGTCCGTGCGCGGCGGCAACGACGTACTGTCGAACATCGATCCGTCGTGGTACTTCCGCAAGCCCGGCGGCGGACCGCTGTACGACATGACGGTGTACGCGCTGCATTCCGTCACCGGGATCCTCGGGCCGGCGCGGCGCGTGACCGCGATGTCCGGCGTACGGATCCCGGTGCGCGGCGACGTACGGACCGATGCCGACGACAACACCGTCATCCTGATCGACTTCGGCGACAACCTGTTCTGCGTCGCGACCGGGACAGCCGCGGGCGGGATGCGCGGCGGGTTCGGCGGCGCCTACTACGGTACGGCGGGGACGATCGACGGGCTGCTGCTCAACGGTGAACCCTTCGACTTCCCCCGCCGCGACCCGTCCGAGCAGGCGCCGCGCGGACCGGGAAACCAGGCGCTGCTTCCGCACGTGACCGGCGTACACCGGGAGATCGAGGAGCAGCACGTGTACGAGGACGTCATGCAGCTCGTCGACTGGGTCCGCGACGGCAAGCCCTCGATCGTCACCGCCGAACACGCGCGCCACGTCATCGACATCATCGAGTCCGCGTACCGCGCCTCCGCGACCGGTCAGACCCAGGACCTCACCACCACCTTCTGATTCTCAGCTGTACTCCGACAGCCCGACGATGAACGCAACCCGCACCTCGCCCACGAGGGTGGATAACCGGCTCTCCTGTCCGAAGTGGGGGTGAACCGCGGGGCCGTGGGACAGGTCCTGGTGGGCTCGTACCTGATATTCCCTGTCCGCAGCACCTAGAAGGTGTCCATTCCCCCGACAACCGGCTGACCGCGCTCACGGGTAGCCACAGTCGGCCGGAAACGGCAGCTCGACAGTACGTATACGTCTACTACCTGCCTGTCCGCACGGGGCGGCAGGCGGGATCGCCGGACAGTGGACGTATACGTACTGTCGACCTGCGCGTGTGACTGGTCGGCGGGTGGCACTCCGGAGCGGGAACCGAGGGCTGGCCTAGCCTTCGCAGCAGGCTCGGTGGAGCCATTCGGGTTCGTGCCACCAGTACTGGGTGTTGTGCGCGTGGGCTTGGGTGCGGGTCAGGGGTTGTGGGGCGTTGGCGGTGTGGACGGCGGGCTGGAGGCGGGTGCCGGCGGCGTACGGCTGGAGCAGGTCGTCGACGGTGTGGAGATTGCCGGCGATCATCACCTGTTGGACGGCGGCCGCGGCGCGGATGTCGGCGAGTGGGTCGCCGGTGACGAAGGACAGGTCGGCCTGGGCACCCGGTTTGATGACGCCGAGCTTGTCCTCCAGGGCGAGCCATTTCGCCGGGTTGTGCGTGGCGGTGGTGAGCGCCTCGTACGGCGTGAATCCGCCCGCGACCATCGAGCGGAGGTTGGCGTGCAGCGATACGGCCATGTTGTCGAGCGGAGTGTCGGTGCCCGAGATGACCAGCCCGCCGCCGCGGTGGATGCGCAGCACCATGTCGACGTTGCCGCGCAGCAGTTCGCGCGTGGTGACACCGGCCGGGCCCTTCGCGGTGTTCACCTCGGTGATCAACGCGTTGTACTCCCAGGACGGATACAGCGTCGTCGTACGGCGGTCCGTGAGCAAGGACGGATCGTCGACGTGGGCCATCGTCGAGTTGAAGAGCGTCGGCGTCACGGACAGCCCGGCCCGCGTGAACAGCGTCACCACATCGGCGTACGCGCGTCCCAGCCGACTGACCGTGTGCGAGTACCCGAGCCGGTTCGTTGCGCCGGTGTGCTCCATGCCGTCCATCCCGAGATGCTCCGCGGGATAGAGGTAGTGCGACGACAGCTGCAGCCCGAGGCGATGCACGTGAGCGATCGCCCGCCGCTGGTACTCGATCGGCAGCCGCACGTACGTCTTCACCAGGTCGTACGCGAGCCCTTCGACCCGATCGAGCTCCAGACCGAGTTGCCGTACCGACAGCGTCGGCCGCATGAAGTTGTAGTACACCCGCGACCCGTCGATCGCCTCACCCGTCGCGAAGTACCGCGGCCCTCTTAGTGACCCGCTGACAAGCGCTTCCCGCGTCTCCTGCATCTGATAGACCGGGTCGCCGGGCGATCGGGTGGACGTGATCCCGTACGCCAGCCACAGGTTGCCCTGCCGCGCACCCCACGCCCGCCCGCGCAGATGCCAGTGGTTGTGCGCGTCGATCAACCCGGGCATCACGGTCAGCGCCGACGCGTCGATGTCGGCGCGGCCGGTGTGCGGGCGTACGGCGGCGATCCGCGCACCGTCGACGACCACGTCGACGTTCTCGCGCAGCGTGGCCGCCCGCCCGTCCCACAACGCGCCGGCGTGGATCGTGACGTGCTGGTTGACGGTCGCCCGCCGGTACTGAAGGTCGAGCTTGACCGTCCGGCCTGTTGTCGTGCGCAACCGTCCGTTGTTGAGGTAGAGCAACGTGTCGTTGTCCAGCCAGACGGGGGAGTCCGTCGTTTCGTTCGTGACCGCGCGCGGCTCCCCGGTGAAGCGGCCGCGGGCGTCGACCGGTGCGACGTACAGCAGGCTCTCTACCACGAAGGCCAGGTGCTTGCCGTCCGGTGCGAACACGGGGCCGTCGTCGCCGCGGGTGGCGAGCGAGCGGAACGGCATCGGCTCGACGTACTCGAGCGCGGTCGACGCGACATCGACGTACAGCAGTTGACTGGTGCCCTCGCGGAAACGTTTGGAGAACGGCTTCACCGCTGCGAGGACGAGGGTCTTGCCGTCGCGCGACCAGCTGACCCGGCCGGGCTGGAACAGCGTCGGCGTGAGCTGCCGGACCTCGCCCGACGCGAGGTCGAGAACCCAGGCGATGCCGTCCTGGTCCTGGTACGCGATCCGCTTTCCGTCGGGCGCGAAACGCGGCGCGGTCTGGGCGCCCGGGAGACCCGACAGCTTGGTGTCCGTGTTGGTGGCCAGATCGTGCAGCCACAGGTCCGCCGTACCGTCGCGATCGCTTGCGTAGAGCAACTTCTTGCCGTCCGGCGAGAAGTCCGGGTCCGAGTTGAAGTAGCCGTCGGCAACCACCTTGCGGGGTTGGGTTCTGCCGTCGGTCGGTGCCAGCCAGAGCGCGTTCAACGCGCGGAACGCGATCCACGTCCCGTCCGGCGACGCCGTCGGGCTGGCGATCCCCTGGACCGCGCGCTTACCCGTCGACTCCAGATCAGGAGCCTTCGGCCGCGGACGCCGCGACGTCACGGGAACCGTCGCCGCGAACGGTACGACGCTGTGCCCGCCGTCGGCCCGGTGGCGGTGGACCTTGCCGTCGGCCGTGTAGAAGAGGTCCGTCGACGCCCAGGACGACGGGACCGCGAAGACGTCCTGTCCATTGCTGACTTGCTGATTGTCGACAATCAGATCGCAGGACGGGCCGGTCAGGCGAACGTAGGCGAGGGTGCCGTCGGGGGAGTACGACGGGCCGAACAGAGTGATCCCGGTCTGATTGTTGACAATCGTCGTGCGGACACCGGAGGTGAGATCGAGTTCGACGATCGAGCTGGTGTCGACGGTGAAGGCGATCTTCCGGCCGTCGGCGGAGACAGTCGGCTCGGCTTCCTCGCTGGTGGTGTCGGTCAGCGCGACGATCGTGCCGCTCGCGAGATCGAGGCGGTGGATGCCGTAGCTGCCCGCGGTGTTGCTCCCGTCGCCGAAGCTGCCGCGGTCGGACGAGAAGACGATCGATCGGCCGTCGGGGGTGAAGTGCGGCTCGCGGTGGTCGTACCGGCCGCTGGTCAACTGCCGCAGGCCGGTGCCGTCCGGCCGGATCGACCAGAGGTGGAAGTTTCCGTCGCGGTACGACTGGAACACGATCGACCGCCCGTCCGGGGACCAGCGTGGGCGGGTCGCATCCTGCAGGTCGTCGGTGAGCCGGCGCGACGTACCGCCCGCGGCCGGCGTCACCCAGATCGCCGTCACCAGGTCGGACGCCAGCCACTTCCCGTCCGGCGACACCGACACCATCAGGTTCGTGCCTTCGGTGAGCACAGCCTGCCGGCCGGTCGACGGGTCGGCGGCCTCGGCGGTCGTGGCCGGAAGTTGTACGGCGCCGACGGCGGCAGCACCTCCGCCGAGTTGCAGCGCACGCCGCCGCGAAATGCTCCAGGAACCAGGGTTCTCGGTCACGTCAGTGCATCCAATCCCTAGGGGGCGGTGGGACCCCTCCGAATCTGCCAGCACCGTCCGAGTCGCACGAACCTGACCGGCGAGTCCCGCGCCCAACGGCCACTACCGTGCGACGAACGGCTCAGCGTCTATCGTCTGCGGCATGCAATCTCTGTCTCCGCGGGCTCGGGCGCTGGGTGCGGCCGGGCTCTGTTTGGTGATCGCCGTCGCAGCCGGGCTCGCAGTCGACAGCCGGCTCGATCGGCACTGGATCCTTCGCGGTCTCACCGCTCTGCTCGCGGTGTGCTGCGCCGCGCTCCTGCTGACCGACCAGACTCGGCGGTTGCGGCAGATCGTGACAGGGGTCGGGCTGGGGATGTTCGGGCTGGTCATCCCGGTGTCGCAGACGACCTGGTCGAAGCCGCCGGAGATCGACTTCGCGCTGCAGGTCGCGACCGACGCGAAGAACGCGGCGCAGAAGAACGCCCGGAGTACGGTGTCGATCGCCGACGTACAGGCCGCCGCGGAGGCGCGCGGGGGAGCCGTCGGAACCTTACCGACCGAGAAGAACCCGCAGGTGCGCGGCGCCGACGCGTACCCGCTCGTCGTCCGCCCGAACCGCGACCAGGGCCGCCCCTGGGCGTGCCTGACCTTCACCCACGGCCTCGACGCCAAAGTCCGCCCCTGCTGATACCCCCGCTATTCGTAGGCCGCGGCCAACTCCTCGGCCCGAGTGAACGGGTCCCACGTGACAGGTGTGCCGTCGAGCTGGGCCTCGACGACCTCCAGCCCTGCCTCCCAGCCCGCCGCAGCAGGTCCAGCGGCCTCAGGATCGGACAGGACGTTGGTGAACACCAGTCGGCTGCCCGTCGGGGTCGGAGAGATCTCCCAGGTGAGGACCTCGCCGGCCCACTCGTACTCCAGCACAGTCGGCCGCTCGCTCCGCAGCAGTCGGCCGTTCGGTGTGCGCTCGGGGTCGTCCACCATCCCGAACCTCCGCTGCTGTTCCTCCGTCACCGCGAAGAACAGCTCAGTCCCGACCGGACGATCGAGGTCCACCACCGCGGGGAACCACGCCGACAGCCGCGCGGGATCCGTGATCGCCTCCCACACCTGTTCCGGTGGATGGGGCAGCAACCGTTCGAACCTGATCGCCGTCCGTCCGTCGCCGGTCGCGAAGACCGTCCCGTGCCGACTGTCCATGGCTGCAATATAACCCACGATGAATATAAGCATCCATGGAAGGGTGGCAGTGCATCGAAGGCGGCCCGGTCCCACTTGATGGGCAATCGATTTCTCGACGGACCGGTGGCGGCCTAAGGTCGCGGGTATGACTCTTGGGAACCTCACCGGCATCAGCGCGCTCGCCGACGTCGAGTCGCGCTCCATCAGTGCGGAGAACCCGACCGGCGAGCCCGGTCAGGGCGGACGGCGGACCGAGGGGACCGGCGCGCACGCGGCCCGCGACCTCGGCCAGGGCTGGAAGGTCTCGCCGTCGATCGAGATCGGGCCGGGGGAGACCGTGACGCTGGCCGACATCGCCGGGTCCGGCTGCATCACGCACATCTGGCTGACCACGCATGTCGACCACTGGCGCCGGCTGGTACTGCGGGCGTTCTGGGACGGCGACGCCGCACCCGCGATCGAGACCCCGGTCGGCGACTTCTTCTGCTCCGGCTGGGGCAAGTTCGCCCAGGTGAGTTCGCTGCCGGTCGCGGTGAACCCCAACGGCGGATTCAACTGCTACTGGGAGATGCCGTTCCAGTCTCAGGCGCAGCTGACCATCGAGAACACGCACGACGAGCCGGTGGTCGTGTACTTCCAGGTGGACTACTGGCTGGGCGCTGTGCCGGACAAGTCGGCGTACCTGCATGCGCAGTGGCGTCGCAGCAACCCGCTGCCTTCCAAGACGGTGCACACGCTGCTGGACGGTGTGGAGGGTCCGGGGCACTACGTCGGCACGTACCTGGCCTGGGGCGTCAACAGCACCGGCTGGTGGGGTGAGGGCGAGGTGAAGTTCTACCTGGACGGTGACGACGAGTTCCCGACCATCTGCGGCACAGGGACCGAGGACTACTTCGGTGGCGCGTGGAACTTCGACGTACCCCATCTGGGCGGCTACACCGAGTTCAGTACGCCGTACCTCGGTATGCCGCAGGTGATCCGGCCGGACGGGCAGTACCAGAGCCAGCAGCGCTTCGGCATGTACCGCTTCCACCTGCCAGACCCGATCCGCTTCAAGGAGCGGCTACGCGTCGACGTACAGGCTCTCGGCTGGCGCTCCGGCGGACGCTACCTGCCGCTACAGGACGACATCTCGTCGACGGCGTTCTTCTACTCGGGCAAGACGAGTACGGCGCGACCGGACGCGCCCACGCACGACGTGATGGAGATCTGTTAGCTACGGGACTGGTAGCGGATTCTGAAGAGCTGTGTCGGCGAGAATCACCAGTGCAGCAGTCCACGCGAGTGGTGCCTCGCCGGCCGGCTCCAGGTCCCGGTTGACCTTCTCGGGCAGCGCACCGGTGCTGGTGCGGTGCTGGTCCAGCCAGGTGAGGAGGGTCTCGGCCGTGGAGCGGTCTCCGCGGGCTGCAGCGCTTAACGCGAACAACGCGGTCTGCGGCGTCCAGGACACCCCGTCCGCACGCCAGGACTCTCCAGGCGTCACACCGCCGTTGGGCTGTGTGAGTACGTCGTGCGCGCGGTCGATCGCTGCCGATACCTGAGGGTTGCCCGGCGCGAACGGTGGACCCAGCACCGTGACGATCGCGTCGGCGCCGCCGCCGATGCTGATTGGTTCGACACCTGGTTCCACGAAGCTGGTGGCGCGCGCCGGTGTCCGCGGGTAGTCGGGCGCGAAGGCTCGGTCGGTTGCCGCCGACAGTCTGTCGAGGGCCGTCCGCCAGCGGTCGGCGTCGGTCGTGCGGTGCAGGTCGGTGGCGACGTGGATGGCGCTGCGGAGGCCGGTCAGCAGGGGAGCGACCGTGCCCAGGGTCACCTCCTTCTCAGGCCTTTCCCAGTAGTCGGATGAGCTTGCCGGCAGGCCGTCCGGACCGAGCTCGCCGACGATCTGGTCTGCGGACTCGCGGACGAGGTCCCAGTACCGATTGCCGGCGCGGCAGAACCAGGTCGCCCAGATCACCCAGCCGGCGCCGTCCACCTGGGGTGCCCGGGCGTCTTCGAGGTGGCCGCCCGTGCCCGTGTAGCGGGCCTCCCAGCGGCCGGTCGACGGGCGGATGCTGTTCAGGAACGACAGCACCTGGTACGCCTTGTCGTACTGGCCGACCGCGCACCGGGCGACCGCGACGAACGACACGTCGCGTGGCCAGACGAACCGCCAAGGACCGTTCCAGCCGGCCAGCGTCACACCGCTCGGTACGGCGGCGCCCGGCAGCGTGGTCTTGTCCGGCGGCGTGGCAGCGCCCGGCAGCGTGGTGTCGTCCGGGAGCTTGGTGTCGTCCGGGAGCTTAGTGTTGTCCGGGACGGTTTGCCGGTCGGGCGGTGGGTCGGTCTGGACGGTGAGAGCGTCGAGGTCGGCCAGGGCGTGCCGGACCAGGTCGTCGTACTTCCCGCTGCCCGCCGAGGCGCCGCCGGGCGGGGCCAAGCGACCCGGAACGCCCTCGGCGACCAGCCGGGGCTGCGGATTGCGCACCAGATTGCTGACCGTCCCGGCGGCCAGCGCCATCAGCAGCAGCGCGATCACGACGTTAGGGAACCACCGATCGCGCCGTCGGCTCGGCCGCATGATCCCCCTCCTGAGCGAGAACTACTGAGCAAGAACTACTGGGCCAGGTGCTGCACTTCCGCCTCGAACTTACGCCGTGGCGCCAGCTCGACCAGGTACATGGCCGACACCACCAGTGCGCCGCCGACCAGCATCCGCCAGGTGAGGCTGTCGGAGCCGAACAGCACCGCGAACCCCGACGCGAACACTGGCTCCATTGTCATGGCAATCGCCGCCCGAGTGGGAGTCAGGTGTGCCTGCGCCCACGTTTGGACGATCAGCGCGAGGGCTCCGGCGACCAGTGCCATGTAGACCACGGCCACCCAGTCACCACCCGTGGAAGGCACCGAGAAGCCGCCGGGCAGAGCGCCGATCGCGCAGACGCAGGTGATCACGATCATCTGCAGTGACGACAGTCCGAACGCGTTCCTCGAGGTCGACCAGGCGCCCAGGCCGATGATGTGCAGCGCGTAGAGGCCGGCGGACGCCAGCGTCAGCAGTTCGCCGTGGCCGAGGCTGAGTCCCCGCAGCGACAGTACGCCGAGGCCGGTGGTGGCGAGGATCACGGCGATCCAGGCCCAGCGGCCGATCTTGTGCCGCAGGATCACGGCGCCGAGCAGCGGGGTGAAGACGACGTACATGCCGGTGACGAAGCCGGAGACGCTGGCTGACGTGTGCCGCAGGCCCTCGGTCTGGAGGAGCTGGGCGATGCCGTACGTGATGCCGAGGGCAACGGCGCGGCCGCGGTCGAGGCGACTGAGCCGCGCGATCGCGGGCGGGTGCACCAGGATCAGCGCGACCGACGCGATCAGGAACCGCAACGCCAGGTAGTCGGCGACGTCCATCCTGGTGAGCAGGTCCTTGGTCAGGAAGAACGTCGACCCCCACGCCGCCGCAACCGACAGCAGGGCCAGCACGGCAAGACGCGGGTGGTTCACGCCGGACATCAGATCAGACGCCTTGCCTGCAAGGCAAAAAGACGGCTACAGGACGGTGATCACGATCGTGCTGCCGGGTTTGACCTTCCGGCCGCCTGCGGGGCTCTGGGCCGCGACGATGTTGAGGCCGAGGTTGAACGGCGCCTTCTGCACCGTCACCTTGAAGCCGGCGTCGCCGAGGATCTTCTGCGCCTCGGCGGTGGTCTTCCGCTTCACGTCCGGGACCTCGACCAGCGGCGGGCCGAGCGACACGACCAGCGACACCTTGTCCTTGGCAAACAGCGTGCCGTTGTTCGGGGTCTGGCTGATCACGTTGCCCTCGGCGACCTTCTCGTCGTACTGCGTGCTGCGCCCGACGACGAACCCGAGCTTGGTCAGCGTCCGCTTCGCATCCTTGTACGACTTGCCGGTCAGATCCGGGACGCTGATCGGCCGTTTGCCCTTGCTGACCGCGAAGTTCACCGCGGTGCCCGGTTTCACGACCGTGTTGAACTTCGGGCTGATCGCGATCACCTTGCCCTGCGGCACGGTCTCGTTGTACTGCTCGATGATCTGCCCGGTGATCAGCTTGATCGGCGACAGCGCCTGCTGTGCCGCGTCCAGTTGCAGACCGACGAGCTGCGGCACGCGGTACCGCTCCGGTCCCTTGGAGACGGTGAGACCGATCTCACCGTCCTTCCGGATCCGGTCGCCCGCCTTCGGGTCGGTGCGGATGACGAGACCCGCCTTGACGTCCTCCGAGTAGTCCTGGTTGTCCAGGGTGGTGTGCAGGCCGGACTCCTGCGCCTTCGCCGTCGCGGCGGCGGGCTCCAGGTTCACCAGGTCGGGTGTGGTGGTGTAGCGCTGAATCCCGTAGTACCAGGCTCCGGTGCCGATGGCGATCGCGGCGGCGACGATCGCGATCAGTGCGATCGGGCCACGCGACCTGCGCTGCTTCTGTGGCGGCGCCTTCGTCGGAGGCGGTGTCTTGGCCGGAGCACCGGTGGGCCGGCCGTGCTCCACCGGTACGACGATGGTGTCGTGCCTGATCTCACCTGAGGCCTCGCCACGCGTGTAGCCGTCGTCGTACCCGCTGTCCTGCCTGATCTGGTGAATCGGCACCGTCAGGTCACCGGTCAGCTCAGGGTCGTCCGGCAACCCTTCGTCGAGCGCACTACGCACCCGGTGCACTTGCCGGCTGAACACTCGCGCGTCGGTCGGCCGCAGGTCCCGGTCCCGCGCGGTCGCGCGCTGCACGAGCGCGTCGACGTACGGCGGGATGCTCGGCTGCTCCAGCGACGGTGGGGGTACGTCGGCGTGGACATGGGCGTAGGCGACCTGGATCGGGGTGTCACCGGAGTGTGGCTTGTTGCCGGTGAGCATCTCGTACAGGACGATGCCGGCCGAGTACACGTCCGAGCGGGCGTCCGCGCTGCCGTCCGTGACCAGCTCCGGCGCCAGGTACGACACGGTGCCCATCAGGAGCCCCTGGGTGGCCGTGTTGCCGCTGGCACTCACCGCACGCGCCAGACCGAAGTCGGCGACCTTCACCGCGCCCTTGTCGGAGATCAGGACGTTCTCCGGCTTGATGTCGCGGTGCACGATGCCGGCGTCGTGTGCGGCCGACAGTGCGGACAGGACGGGCGTCAGCAGGTCGAGAGCGCGGGCGGGGGACAGCGGCGCTTCCTCGCGGATGACGTCACGCAGCGTGCGGCCGCGGACGTACTCCATCGCCAGGAACAGCGTGCCGTCGTCGTCGCCCTGGTCGAAGACAGCCACGACGTTCGGGTTCGAGAGGCGGGCGGCGGCGCGGGCCTCGGCCACGAAGCGGCGGGTGAACTGGGCGTCGTCACCGAGCCCGTCGTGCATCACCTTGAGCGCGACGGTCCGGTCCAGCCGCATGTCCAGCGCCTCGTAGACAGTCGCCATCCCGCCCTTGGCGACGCGCGCGCCCACGCGGTACCGACCGTCGAGCACGCGCCCGACGAGGCGGTCGCTGACCTGCGTGTCCACGTCGTCCGTCACTTGCGGTGAGCCGCCTCTCCCCAAACCGTTCTGCAGAGAGTGTAGATAACCGCTCAGCGTCACCGCGCCAGGCTCACCGCAGGGGGTCCCACCCGCGTTCCAGTTGCGCCTGGATCCGTAGGACGTTCTTCACGTAGACCTTGGTGTCGGCGTACATGCCGTTCTTCTTCACGCCGCCGAGGCCCTGGTAGTAGCCGGCCACCGCGATGTCGAGCTTGGCGGCGCCGGTCAGGCGGCTCAGCAGGACGACGCCGGCGGTGACGTTGTCGCGGGGTTTGAGCAGGTCCAGGTCGCGGCCGACGAGCTTGGACGCGAACCGGCCGGTCGACGGGATGACCTGCATCGCGCCGATCGCGTTCGCGGGGGAGACGACCCGCTGCTTCCAGCCGGACTCCTGCCAGCTGACCGCGAGCGCCAGCTCCGGGTCGACGCCGTACCGTTTCGCCGTGCTGACGATCAGGGCGCGCATCTGGGTCCGGGTCGGCAGCTTGCGCTTCTTCAGCGTGGCCCGGTTCCGGTTGGCCGCGGCGACGATGTGGTCGGCGTACGTGCGCCCCGCGAACGTGTTGTCCTTCCTGGCCTTGGGGCGCACCTTCACCGGCACCTGCAGCGGTTTGCCGGCGTAGATCCGGGCGCCCGACTTCAGCCCGTTCGCGGCGAGCAGGTTGGCCTGCGAGCACTTGAAGCGCTTCGCGATCCCGGAAACGGTGTCGCCGGGCTTCACGACGTACGTCACCCGACCGAGCTGGGAGCGCTTCGCCGGTATCTTGGCGGTGGTCTTCGACGACCCCTTGCCCGGGACCTTGAGCACCTCGCCCGCGTAGATCGCGTTGCCGTTGCCGGGCAGCTTGTTCAGCGCGACCAGGGTCGACACCGTCGTGCCGTAGCGGCCGGCGATGTGACTGAGGGTGTCACCCTCCTTGACCTTGTACGCGCCGAAGCCGGGCGCACCGGCGGTGATCACCGCCGCGGTCAGCACCGGTACCGCCAGGCCACTCAAGATCCGTACGACGTTGCGCATCGCAACCAACTCCCCGTGTGAACGTCACCTGACCGTATGTGCTGGTACGGATGTGACAACAGTGGCGAATGGGGTTGGTGTTACGCCTGTAACGCAAAGGTTACAATTCAAGGCTGAACTACATTGTTGTCGTTCACAATCTTTCCGGTTGCTGCGGGCAACGGTGAGTCAGTGCCCGAACCGGTTGGCCAGGAAGGGCTTCCCGAGGTCCGGCAGCGTCCCGGTCCGCACGGTGTCGGCCAGGATCTGCGCGGTGACCGGTGTCAGCAGCACGCCGTTGCGGTAGTGGCCGGTTGCCCACAGCAACCGATCCAGGCCGGACGGTCCGAGCACCGGCGCGTTGTCCGGGGTCGCCGGGCGGAGACCGGCGATCGCCTCCACCAGTTCGAGCTCGTCCGTGATCGGGAGCACGCTCCGCGCGTCACGCAGCAGGGCGAACACACCACCCGCCAGCACCCGGGTGTCGTACCCGAGTTCGCTCGTGGTCGCTCCGACCACCAGCTCGCCACCGGGCCGCGGTACGAGGTAGACCGAGAAGCCACGGGCTGTGGCGCGCACGGTGTGCTGGAGCGCCGGGCGGTACGCCTCCGGGACCCGCAACCGCAGTACCTCACCCTTCACCGGACGCACTGGCGGACGAAGCTCCTCGGGTACGCCGTCCAGCTGCGAAGACCACGGCCCTGTGGCCGCGATCACGTGACCTGCGTGCACCGTGTCACCGTTCTCGAGCTGTACGCCGAGTGCCGTCGTACCGGACGTGACGACCTGGGTGACGCGCTGGCGGATGAGCTGTACGCCGGAGAGCTCGACGGCGCGGAGCAGCGTGGCCACGGCCTGCCTGTTGTCGACGGAATGGTCGCCGGGGACCCAGACGCCACCGGACACACCTGTGGCGAGCAGGGGCTCGCGACGGCGGGCGTCACGACCGGACAGCTCCTCCACTTCGAGGCCAAGCCGCCGCTGGTAGTCAGCGAGCCTGCGGAGCGCTGCTGCGTCGTCCACGTCGTACGCAACGGACAGTGTGCCGGTCTGGTGCAGGCCCGCGGGCTGTCCCGTCAGGTCCTCGAGCTCGGCGGCGAAGGTCGGCCAGGCGTTCACCGACGCCAGGTTGAGGGCCAGGAGGTCGTCCTCGCCGTACTCCACCTCGGTGACCGGGGCGAGCATGCCGGCGGCGACGTTCGAGGTCTGTGCGCCCGGTGTGGGGTCACAGACCGTCACCTGGATACCGTCTGCGGCCAGTCGCCACGCGGTCGCCAAACCGATCAATCCGCCGCCGACAACCACCACATCAGGCATGCCCTCAACCCTACTTCTGTGGGGACATGGCAGGCTTTGGGGTGTGACCGACCACACCGATCGTCTCGCGGATGCCCGGCTCTACCTGTGCACGGATGCGCGCGAGAAGCAGGGCGACCTCGAACAGTTCCTGGACGCCGCGCTAGCCGGCGGCGTGGACATCGTGCAGCTCCGGCAGAAGGAGATGGAGGCTGCCGACGAGTTGGCCGCGCTGGAGGTGTTCGCGGACGTGTGCCGGCGACACGGCAAGCTGCTGGCCGTCAACGACCGCGCTGACATCGCCTTCGCCGCGGGCGCCGACGTACTGCATCTGGGACAGCGTGACCTGCCGGTGCATGCCGCTCGGGCGATCGTCGGGCCTGCTCCGGTGGTCGGACGCTCGACGCACACGTTCAGCCAGGTGAACGCCGCGGTCGACGAGGTGGGCTCGGACTACTTCTGCGTCGGGCCGACGTGGGCGACGCCGACCAAGCCGGGGCGTCAGGCCGCCGGTCTGGACCTGGTGTCGTACGCGGCCGGCCGCAAGCAACCGAAGCCGTGGTTCGCGATCGGCGGCATCGACCTCGAGCGGCTGGACGAGGTACTGGAAGCGGGGGCCACGCGCGTGGTCGTCGTACGGGCGATCACCGAGGCGGACGACCCGGGGGAGGCGGCCGCCGCGTTCAGCCGGAGACTGCGGGTGGCCGGGTGATCAACAACCCGAAGGCCGCGCGGATCGTCGCGGTCGTGGTGATCGCCATGCTGGTGATCACCCTGGCGGCCTCGCTGTTCGGCTGCGCTGCGGACACGAAAGCGGCCGACCAGAAGGCAGACGTCGATCCGACGAGTGGTCTCCAGTACGTCGCCGTAGCGGACCTGCCGAAGGAGGGGCAGGACACGCTCAAGCTCATCGACCAGGGCGGGCCGTACCCGTACAGCCGGGACGGTGTGGTGTTCGGCAACCTGGAGAAGATCCTGCCGAAGCACGACCGCGGCTACTACCACGAGTACACCGTGAAGACGCCGGGGGAGAAGGACCGCGGGGCCCGCCGCATCGTGACCGGTAACGCCGGCGAGCGTTATTACACGGACGACCACTACAAATCCTTCCGCCGGATCGCGGAAGACGGGGGAACCTCATGAGCTCGCTACGGGCGCTGCTGGAGGAGGGGTTGCGGCCCGGTGTCTACCGTTGGCCGGCCGCTCCCGGTGCCGACGCCGTACGCCGGGACGCGTTGGACGAAGGCTTCGGGTTCGTGCTGCTCGACACCGGCGAGATCCACGACAAGACCGGGTTCCTCGACCTGTGCGCGACCGCGTTCGACCTGCCGCGCTGGTTCGGCCGGAACTGGGACGCGCTCGCCGACTCGCTCAGCGACCGGTCGACGGGCGCACCCGAGGTCGTGCTGTGGACCGGGCTGCGGCACCTGCTCGACCACGACCACGACACGGTCGACGTCGCGTTGCAGATCTTCGCCGAGGACACCACGAACTCCGGTCAGCTCCGGGTGCTCATAGCCGAGACGGAAACGCCCGACCTGCTGAGCTCACTGCCGGTCCTCTAAGAGGGCGTTCAGTCCGTCGAGATCCGCGGCGAAGAGCAGGTTGCGGCCGCGGTTGCTCTCCCGCACCCAGTCCGCCAGCGGCTTGCTCGCCGCGACCCGCTCCGAGATGTCGCCGACGACGGCCAGGCCCATCTGGTACATCACGAACTTCTGCGTGATAGCGCCGGCCCGTCCACTGCTCAGCTCGAAGAACGCGTCCCCCAACTGCTCCGGCGTGAACGCGATCCACTCGGCCTGGTGCGCGTAGTGCGCGTCGACGATCAGCTGTACGGCGTCGCTCTCGTCGCCGAGTGGCGTGTCGCTGATGTGTACCCGTGGCATGTACTCAAACTACTCTAAGTACCCTAATTCGGCTATTTATAGGGAATTCTAAGGAACTGCCGTAGGCTGATGGGATGGCCCAGGAGCTGTACTCGGTGGAGCAGGTCGCGAACCGTCTGGGGCTGCACGTTCGCACCATCCGTAACTACGTCCGCGACGGCCGGCTGAAGGCGGTGCGGATCGGCAAGCAGTACCGGATCACCCGTGAGGACCTCGAGGAATTCACCGGTACGCCGACTGCCGTCGTCGACGTCGACCGCTCCGCACGGCACGTCGAGGCGTCCAGCATCGTCCACATCGACGCGGTCGACCGCGCCACCGCCGACCGTCTCAGCACCCACATCCACGGCGCGCTCAACACGCCCGAGGCGGTCCACCTCAAGGCCGAGACGATCTACGACGAGGAGCGAGCCGTCCTCAAGGTCATCGTCCTCGGCAACCTCCCGGCCACCGCCGACCTCCTCCGCCTCATCAACCTGCTCGCGGAGCAGTAGCTACACAACCCGGGATGTCGCGGCGACGGCCAGGTCGGTGAGGGCCTTGCGGGCCTGGTCGTCGGCCAGCGGGGCCCGGTCGAGGGCGTCGAGTGCGTCCTCGGTGCGGTCGGTGATGAGCTCCTCGCAGGCCTGGACGGCGCGGGAGTCCTGAAGGATCTCGCGGAGCAGCTGGATCTCGTCGTCGTCGAGATCCGGGCGCCCGAAGAGCCGGTTGAACTCGGTCAGCTGGATCTCCGACGCGTGGTCGACGGCGTACGCGATCAGGACCGTCCGCTTGCCTTCGCGCAGATCGTCCCCGGCCGGCTTGCCTGTCACCGCGGGATCCCCGAACACCCCGAGCAGGTCGTCCCGCAACTGGAACGCCTCGCCCAGCGGCAGCCCGTACCCGGACAGCGACGAGATCAACTCCGCGCTCCCGCCGCCCAGCGCCGCACCGACGTGCAGCGGCCGCTCGATCGTGTACGTCGCCGACTTGTACCGCAGCACGCGCAACGCCAGATCCATGTCCGACTCGCCGCTCGCCTGCGCCAGCAGATCGAGGTACTGTCCGGCCGTCACCTCGACCCGTACGGCGTCGAAGTACTGCTCCGCACGGGCCAGCGCCGCCGCGTCGAAACCCGACGTGTGCAGCAGCTCGTCGGCCCAGATCAGGCACAGGTCTCCGAGCAGGATCGCGGCGCCGACGCCGAACCCGACCGGATCCGCGCCGTGCCCGGACTTCGCGGCCCGCTCCCGCTGCAGCGCCTCGAACCGGCGATGCGCGGACGGCGCGCCCCGCCGTACGTCCGAGGAATCCATCACGTCGTCGTGCACCAGTGCGCTGACGTGCAGCATCTCCAGGCTCGCCGCGGCAGTCAGGATCGGCTGCTCCGGGTCGCCGCCCGCGGCCCGGAAACCCCAGTAGCAGAAGGACGGACGCAGCCGCTTGCCGCCGCTGGTCGCGTCCCGCGCGGCCTGCACCTGCTCGGCCAGTTCCGGCCCGATGGCGGTCAGCCGCTCTTCCTGCCGGTCGAGGAAGCCGCTCAGTGCACGCTGGATCTCGGCCGGGATGTCCACATCGCCATACACGTCTCGGAGCGTAGTCGGTGGGCAGACGCGACCGGCCACCGCGGGTAACCTGACGTCATGGCGAACGGTCTTCCCTCGACGCTTCCCGGCGGTGCGCCGACCATCCGCGAGCTGCTGGCATCCGGAGACCGGTCCTTCTCGTTCGAGTTCTTCCCGCCGAAGACCCCCGAGGCGGAGGAGGTGCTGTGGCGGTCGATCCGCGAGATCGAGCAGCTGCGGCCGACCTTCGTCTCGATCACGTACGGCGCCGGCGGGACGACGCGGGACGGCACGATCCGGGTCACCGAGCGGGTCGCGCAGGACACGTCGCTGACGCCGCTCGGGCACCTGACCTGCGTCGCGCACTCCCGCGACGAGCTGCGTTCCGTGATCGGCGCGTACGCCGGATCCGGCGTCCGGAACATGCTCGCGCTCCGCGGCGACCCGCCGGGCGGGCCGAACCAGCCCTGGGTCGCGCACCCCGAGGGCCTCGACCACGCCATCGAACTGGTCGAGCTGATCCGGTCGCTGGGTGACTTCTGCGTCGGTGTCGCCGCCTTTCCGGACAAGCACCCGGAAGCGACCTCGCTCGAGGCGGACGCGCAGGTGCTCGCCGCGAAGGCCCGGGCCGGCGCCGACTACGCCATCACGCAGATGTTCTTCGGCGCCGACGACTACTTCCGGCTCGTCGACCGGGCCGCCGCGCTCGGCTGCGACATCCCGGTACTGCCCGGCATCATGCCGGTCACGAACATCAAGCAGATCCAGCGGATGGCCGACCTCACCGGTATGGCGCTGCCGGCCGCCGTCACCGACCGGCTGCACGCCGTCGAGGACGACCCGGCCGCTGTCCGCGAGGTCGGCGTCGAGATCGCGACCGAGCTGTGCGAGCGTCTGCTGGCCGGCGGCGCACCCGGCATCCACTTCATCACCCTGAACAGATCCACCGCGACCCGGCAGGTCTTCCGCAACCTCAAGACCCCCGTCGTATCCTGACGCAATGGCTGACCCGTCGGACCTGTTGATCGACCGTACGCTCGTCCTGCTTCGGCACGCCAAGGCGGTGCCGCCCGAGACGATGCCTGATCTCGAGCGGCCGCTGGCCGAGCGCGGGAGGGCCGACGCGGGTGCCGCCGGACGGCATCTCGTTGCCCAAGGCATCGAAGCGGACCTGGTCCTGTGCTCGCCGTCCAAGCGCACCCGCGAGACCTGGAAGTACGTCGCCGAGGCCGGTGTCGGCGCCAAGGACGTCTGGTACGACAAGCGCATCTACAACGCCGACACCGACGGCATCCTGGACGTCGTCCACGAGGCCCCGGCCGAGGCCCGCACCGTGGTCGTCGTCGGCCACGCGCCGGGCATCCCGTGGCTCGCCGACGAACTCGCCCTGGACGGCACCAGCCCGGAGCGCGTCGAGCTCACCCAGAAGTACCCGACCACGGGCCTCGCGATCCTGCACCTCACCACCCGCTGGGCCGACCTCTCGGCCAACGACGCCGACTTGGTGTCGTACGTCGTACCACGCGCCTGAGCAGCGTTTAAGACGGCAGCCAGCGGGTCGTGCTGTTGACGGTGATCATGCGCTGGGTGGCGCGGGTGAGGACCACGTAGAGCGCCCGTACGCCGCCCAGTGTGTCGCTGACGATCCGGTCCGGTTCGACGACGACCACGGCGTCGTACTCGAGGCCCTTCGAGTCGAGTGGGCTGACCGCGATCACCCGTGGGTCGTTCAGCTCGGCGAGGACCGGGTCGACGACCGGGCGGAGCGCCGGCGGCACGATGACGCCGACGGTGCCCTCGACCAGCTGCAGCAGCTCCACCGCTGCGTCGCCGGCGGCTTCGGAGACCTTGCCCGCGTCGAAGACCCGGTGCTCCGGCTCCACTCCGGTACTGCGGACCGCGTTCGGCAGGTCCGCGTCCGGGATGGACTGCCGGATCACCTCTCCCGCGAACGAGTAGATCTCGGCCGAGTTCCGGTAGTTGGTGGACAGCCGGAACGAATGCCGCTGCAGGTGCGACAGCATCGAGTCCATCGCGGCCCGTGCCTCGTCCGGGTCGGGCCACGAACTCTGCGCCGGGTCGCCGACGATCGTCCAGCTGGCCTGCGGTCCGCGCCGCGTCACCATCCGCCACTGCATGGGGGAGAGGTCCTGCGCCTCGTCCACCAGGACGTGCGCGTACTCCTCCGGCTCCTCCGCCTCGCGCGCGGCCGCGGCCCGGGCCCGGCGCTCGGAGCTGGTCAGTACTTCGTTGACGCCGTCCGACAGCCCTTCGAGCCAGTCGAACTCCTCGTCGTTGTTCTCCACGATCGGAGGACGACCCAGGAGCGAGCTGAGCTCGTCCAGCAACGCCACGTCGGCGATGGTGAACTCGTCGGTCGTCCGGATCGCCGTAGCGAGTGCGTCGACCTCAGCGGGCGTCAGGTCGTTGCGGGCCCAGCGCTGGAGACGGCGTGCGTCACCGAGCCAACGCAGTACCGCTTCGGGCGTCAGCACCGGCCACCACTGGCTGAAGAACGTGCGGAACGCCGGAGTGTCGGTGACGCGGTCGCCGAACGCCTCGCGGTCACCGAGCGGCCCGTTGCGCAGGTCCTCGGGGAACCGCTGCCACAGCGCGGCGATCAGGCCCTTCCGCGCCTCGGCGGCGGCCCGGTTGCGGGCCGTGCGGCGCAGAGCGTTCCGGCGTACGTTGTCGAGCTGGTTGGCGTCGAGCTCGACGGTGGCGCCGCCGAGGAACACCCGCAGGTTCGTCGGCGCGTTCGGCACCCGGTCGCGGGCCGCGCGTGACAGCACCGCACGCATCCGCAACGAACCCTTGACGGCGGCCGCCGCGGCGTCGTCGACCGCGGTCGCCTTCACACCGTCGACCAGCTCGCCGACAGCCCGCAGCGACACCGTGTTCTCACCGAGGCTGGGCAGCACCCGCTCGATGTAGGCCATGAACGCGGCCGACGGTCCGACGACCAGTACGCCGCCACGCTCGAAACGCCTGCGGTCGCTGTACAGCAGGTACGCCGCGCGGTGCAGGGCCACCACCGTCTTGCCGGTACCGGGACCACCGCCGATGACGGTGACTCCGCGGGCGGGCGCCCGGATCGCCTTGTCCTGCTCGGCCTGGATGGTGGCGACGATGTCGCGCATCGTGTGCCCACGGGCCCGCGACAGCGACGCCATCAGCGCGCCCTCGCCCATCACCGGCAGATCCTCCGGCGCCCGCTCCGGCGCCAGCAGGTCGTCCTCGAGACCGACGATCCGGGACCCCTTGTTCCGCAGCACGCGGCGCCGGACGACCTTCTGCCGGTCCGTCGCGGTGGCGCGGTAGAACGGCTCGGCCGCGGGTGCGCGCCAGTCGATCACCAGCGGTTCGTACTCGGCGTCGCGGACGCCGATCCGCCCGACGTACAGCTTCTCGAGCTCGGTCGCGGTCGTGGCGGCCGGCTCGTCGTCACCGTGGTCGGAGTCGAGCCGGCCGAACACCAGGCCCTCGTGCTCGGCGTCCAGTTCGGCGATCCGGCGCGCGGCGGCGAACACCAGCACGTCGCGCTCGTACAGACCGGTCTGCTCCTCGTCGCGGACACGCCCGACGTTCTGCGCCTGGCCGCGCTGGTGGCCTTCGACCGCGATCCGGGACGCGGACCGCGCGGCCTCCTCGACCCGGCCGTACACCCGGTCGACATGTTGTTGCTCCGCCGCCAGCTCAGCCCGCTCAGCTCTCTCAGCGTTGTCGTGATCGGCCGATGTGGGGGTTTGATCCACCGAGGTCCTCTCTACGGCCGGGACCCGCCCCGACTCAGAACACAGGAACAACCAATCTTAGTTGGCTCCACTGTCCAACCCCACAGCGGTCTCAGGCCTTCCCGATGGCGTCTGCCACGATGGCCGCACCGAGTGTGGTGGCCGGCACACCGGAGCCCGGGTGGGCGCCCGCGCCGACGCAGTACAGGCCCTTGACCGGGGACACGTTGGTGGCCCGGCGGCGGGCGGTCTTGTAGCCCTCCCAGGCCACACCGGCCCACCAGGACGGCGACGTCTGTCGCGACACCACGTGCTCGCGAACAGGCAGGCCACGGGCGACCAAGAGGTCCAGTACGTCGTCAGTGGGGTAGCCGTGGACCAGCACTGACCAGGCCTGATGCCCGGCAGGTGCTGTGCCACCTGTGCGGACGACGACGGTCGGTGTCCCGTGCAGAACGGTCTCGAACGGCAGCTGCGGCACCGGGTCCTTCAGGCCGAGATGTACGACGTACGCCGCCTGCGCCTGGTGTGTGGACAGGATCCGCTTGCGTGCCTTCTTGGCCACCGGATCGTCGACGAAGGACTCGTAGAGGATCCGTGGGTCGACGTCACTCACGACGATGTCTGCGAGCAGCTCCTCACCGTCGGCGAGCCGTACGCCGGTCACTGCACCACCTGCCGTAGAGACGGCGACCACCTCGGCGCTGGTGCGCACGGTGATCTTCCGCTCGCTGGCGCGCTGTACGAGGGCGTCAGCGAGTGCGCCGAAACCACCTGCGATCGTCCAGCGCCCGAAGGTGCGCTCCAGGTAGGACCAGACGCCGACGTACCCCGGTGTGAGGGCGGCGTCCGATCCGCCCTGGGCTGCGAAGTGCCGCAGTACCGCACGGGAACGGTCGTCGGTCAGCTCGCGTTGCGCGACCTTCTCCAGCGACTGCCAGGGCTTGAGAGCGCGGATGGTCTTGAGCGGCAGCTTGTCCTCGAGTGGTGGCTCCAGGGACGTCTTGCGAAGGATCTGCCAGGTCTCGCCGTACGCGTCGACCAGTGCGGTCCACTGCGCGGCCACAGGTGCACCGGCCAGGTCGGTCCACGCTTCTTCCTGTGCACCGCGGTCGCTGACGGGCAGGTCGAGTACGGAGCCGTCAGCGAACATGTGGCGACGCGGCTCGGACACCGGGTCCAGTTGCACCAGGTTCTCGATCGGACGGCCGCTCTTGCGGAACAGGTCGCGTAGCGCGGCCGGCAGCGTCGTACTGGCGGCACCGGCGTCCCATGTGAACCCGTCCGCCTCTACGCGGCCCAGTGCGCCACCCAGGTGCTCATCACGTTCGCAGACGGTCACCTGGTGGCCCAGCTTCGCCAGCCGCACAGCACTCGCGAGCCCGGCCAGCCCGGCCCCCACCACAATCACATTCGCCATCAGGCAGCACTTTTCTCTCGCCAAGCCTTGAATCTGGCATACCCGCGCCGGATGAACCTGAACGCGAAGTACACCCCGAGCAGTCCGAGGATCAGCAGCACGCCCGCGATGACGAGCGCGACCTCCGGGTGGAACGCGGCCAAGGACATCACACCGGCGACCGCGACGTCCTCACCCGACGACGCGGCGATGTTGGTGACCGGCTCGGGGGACGTGTTGATCGCGAGCCGCAGACTCGCCTTCACCGCGTGCGACAACAACGCCACCAGGCCGCCGGTGGTCGCGATCAGGGCCTGCTCCAGCGTGCTCGCCTGACCGGACATCAGTGCGGCCAGGACCGCGCCGATCACCGGCCGGACGACGGTCGAGATCGCGTCCCACGCCGAGTCGACGTACGGGATCTTGTCGGCGACGAACTCGACCGCGAACAGCGCGCCGGCGACGATCAGGACCGGCGTCGTGGTCAGCGAGTGCGGTACGTCGTCGGCGCCCGCGAACCGGCCGAGCAGACCGAGAATCAGCACGCAGGCGTAGGCGTTCACCCCACTGGCCCAGCCCGTCGTCACCGCCAACGGCAGCGCTTCCATCGTCGTACTCCGTAACCCTCGGCACCGGCATGATTTCGTCAGTATCGAACTCGACGACGTGAGTTTTGGTTAACCGTTGACATCCGCGTCGCCCCGACCCACAGTGACTAGGCTGCCAGTCTGAGTGACCGGCACCCGCCCTACGGGTTCAGGAGAACAATCATGCTGCGTCGTCCGAAGATTCTTGCCGCAATGGGAGTGGTAGCGCTGTCGGTCGCTCTGACCGGCGTGTCGTTGGGAGGTCCACCGGCCGATGCCGCGCCACCTGATGCCGCGCCGCCGAGTGCCGCGGCGGCGTTCCGCGAGGCCGCCGCGAAGTACGGCGTACCGGAGCCTGTGCTGCTGGCCGTCTCGTACGCCGAGTCCCGCTGGGACGACCACGCCGGGGCGCAGAGCACGTCCGGTGGCTTCGGCCCGATGCACCTGACCGCGCCGGGCGCGGCGTCGGCCGCCGACCTGTCCGACAAGCGGAAGGTCGGCGCGGCCGACTCCCCGCGCACGCTCTACAAGGCCGCCGAGCTGACCGGACTGGACCCGGTCGCGCTGCGGAAGGACACCGCGGCCAACATCAACGGCGGTGCCGCGGTGCTGGCGTCGTACCAGAAGTCGCTCGGCCTGCCGGTCGGCGCTGACACCTCACCGGCCGAGTGGTACGGCGCGGTGGCGTCGTACGCCGAGGCCCCGGACAAGGTCGGCGCCGGCGGATTCGCGGACGACGTCTACTCGATCATGGCCAAGGGCGCGGCCCGTACGACGAACATGGGTCAGCAGATCGTGATGCCGGCGCTCGCCGTGACGCCGGACAAGTCGCAGATCGGCAAGCTGTCGCTGCCGGCCGGTGTGCAGCCGTCCACGTCCGACGTCGAGTGCCCGCCGTCGCTCGGCTGCGAGTGGCTACCCGCGCCGTACTCGGAGTTCGGTGACGGCGACTACGGCAACCACGACCTCGCCAACCGGCCGAAGACCGGCAAGATCGACTACATCGTCGTCCACGACACCGAGGGCGGCTGGCAGGGCGTGCTGAACCTGGTGCAGGACCCGACGTACGTGAGCTGGCAGTACACGATGCGCTCGTCCGACGGCCACGTCTGGCAGCACGTGAAGGCCAACGACGTCGCCTGGCACGCCGGCAACTGGTACGTGAACATGCACAGCATCGGCATCGAGCACGAGGGCTTCGCGGCCCAGGGCGCGACCTGGTACACCGAGTCGCTCTACCGCAACTCGGCCAAGCTCGTGCGCTACCTGGCGGTCAAGAACAACATCCCGCTCGACCGCGCGCACATCATCGGCCACGACCAGGTGCCGGGCACGATCCCGTCCACGGTCCGCGGCATGCACTGGGACCCGGGACCGTACTGGGACTGGGAGCACTACATGGACCTGATCGGCGCGCCGATCTGGGGCAAGTCCGTGCTGCCGGTCCGTGAGGGCTCGATCGTCTCGATCAAGCCGGGCTTCGAGGGCAATGTCCAGGTCCTCACCAACTGCACCGGTGCCGGGACCACGTGCACGCCGCAGGGCACCAACTTCGTCTACCTGCGTCAGGCGCCTGACGACAACGCTCCACTCGTCAAGGACCTCGGACTGCACCCGGACGGGTCCGACAGCACCACAGTGGTCTCCGACATCGGTGCACGGGTTGCTGCGGGTTCGCAGTACGTCGTGGCCGAGCGCCAGGGCGACTGGGTGGCCGTCTGGTACCTGGGCGCGAAGGGCTGGTTCAAGAGCCCGGCGTCCGCTCCGGACGCGTTTGCCAAGCCGGGTCTGGTCGTGAAGCCGAAGGCCGGTCTCAAGACGGTGCCGGTGTACGGGCGTGCGTACCCGGAGCAGTCGGCGTACCCGGCCGGGATTCCGTACCAGACGGTGACACCGCTGCAGTACTCGATCGGCGAGGGGCAGGCCTACCCGGTGGGTGACCTGAACATCGAGACCGACTACTACCGCGCGGTGACGTTCGCCGGAGAGCCGCCGACGGACCACGTGCAGGTACTCGGGAAGGACAAGTACTACCAGATCTGGTTCGGCCACCGGATGGCCTACGTACGGGCCGCCGACGTGGACGTCCGTCCGGCCATCTAGTCTGTCCTGCGTGATCGACGAAGCCGTCCAGCCTGTGCTGGACGGCTTCGTCACGTCCGTCCGTGAAGTCGCGGAGGTCAGGGCGGTCTGGCTGCACGGTTCACTTGCCCTGGGCGACTACCAGCTCGGGCGGAGCGACCTCGACGTGATCGTGGCCGTCAGGAACCCGCCACCGTCGGCCGTGGAGGAAATGCACCGCCGGCTGATCCGGCAGTACCCGCTCGCCGAGAAGCTGCACTGCTCCTACATGACGGACCTCGCCGACCTCTCTGTCCGGCATCCCACCTTCGCGCACCAGGAGTACTTCGATCGCCCGGTGACACCGGTGACGCGCCGAGAGCTTGCCATCGGCAACTGCACGCTCTACGGCCCGCCGCCGGCCGAGCTGCTGCCCGCGGTCAGCGACGACGAGCTGTTCGACTTCGTCCGTCGTGATCTGCGCGAGTTCTGGCTACCGGCCACCCGCAAGCGCGGGAACTGGTACGCCGACATCTGGGTCGACCTCAGCCTGCTGACGATCGCTCGCGCGCATGTGACGCTGGCGACCGGTGACCTGATCACCAAGCGCGCCGCCTTCGACGTCCTGCCCCGGCTCGGGGCGCCCGCGGACGTCGTCGAGGACATCCGCCGGCGCCGCTACCACCCGGAGGAGGTCCGGACCGGCCCCTGGTGGCGGCACACCCGCGCCGCACTCACCCGGCGGTTCGTCCGGACCGCGATTCCCGCCGTACTCAGTTGACGGTGACGGGCGTACCGGCCGTCAGCTCGAGGAGCTCGGCGTACGTCGTCGGGAACACCGAGTGCGGGATGCCCGCGGCGGCCCAGACCACCGGGTACTGCTCGAGCGCGGTGTCGACGTACGTCGGGACGCGGCCCGGGTGCCCGACCGGGGCGACGCCGCCGATCGACTGACCGGTGTGCTCCTTGACGAACTCCGGCGTGGCCCGCTTCAGCTTCGCGATGCCGAGCTCGGCCGCGACCTTGGCGGTGTCCACCCGGTGCGCGCCCGAGGTGAGGATCAGCACCGGGGCGCCGTCGCCGTTGAAGATCAGGCTGTTCGCGATCGCTCCGACCTCGCAACCGAGCTCGGCGGCAGCGGCCGCCGCGGTCGGCACCGCCTCGTCCAGGATCACGATCTCGCCGGTGGCGCCGGCCGCCTTCAGGGCGTCCGCCACCTTCTGCACATTGGGATGACTGCTCACATCCCGAGCTTATGCGAGCGTGGCCGCGCCGAACGAAACGTTGAACCGGTCGCACCAGATCGCGACGCTGCGGAAGCTGTCCAGCGTCACCTCGTGGGGGATCGGGTAGTTCTGGTTGCCGTGGTTGCCCTTCAGGCTGCCCAGGTTGCGGTACTTGCCGTCGTCGAACACGTGCCACCCCGCCCGTCCCGGCGTGACCTGCGCGTCGCTCAGCCAGACCTTCAGGTCGGGGCCGTCGGAGGTGTCGAGGTTCTCGATCCGGAGGATGCGGCTGCCGTCGGGGAGGGCGAGGACGGCGACCGTGCCGGACGTCCGGTGCTCGTGCGTGATCAGCTTCCCGGTCAGCAGAACCTTCGGCTGCGGCGTCGGTGCCGGCGTCGGTGCCGCTGTCGTTGTCCGCGCAGGCTGTTCTGTCCCGCCGGAAATTGTCGGTGGCGTCGTCGACGATGAAGTCGTGGAGATCGGAACAGCGCCGGGCAGTGCCTCGTCGACGACCTTGTCGGTGACGAGCCGCCACGGCTGGAAGAGCGGCAGCGCGACCGCTGCCACCACGACGGCGACCGCCGCCGCGGCGATTCCGGCTGTCCGTTTCCGCATGGTCCGTCCCTCCGCTTGTCTGCCTCCAGTGTGGCGGCCGGACGGGGTGCGTGACGGCGCGCCGGCCTTACGGACCGTTGACGACTGTCGGCGGGCGACGCTACGCTTTCCTTGTTCGAACAGATGTTCGATTACCTCGGCTCCGGTTTCGTCGGGAGGCCGGAGCGAGGTGAGCCGGACAACTGAACGGCTCCGGTGCGGAGTTGCGGCCGCATCGGAATCCGGTGGTCCCGGCGGGCCGGGCACCGGGGTGGTCCTCGACCCCCACCCCGTGCCCACCCGCCGGGCCGCCGGCTCGGGGCTCGTTCCTGGCTCAGAGACGTGTGGAATCAACAGGAGGCGATGGAGCATGTGGGAGTTCGACGACGCCGTCGAGGTGCATTCGGTGTCCGTGGACGGTGTCCAGACGCCTGACCAGTTCCTCTGGCGCGGCCGGCTCTGGCGGGTCCGCGCGATCCGGTCCCAGTGGACCGAGACCGCCGCATGGTGGGAGCGCGGCGTGATCGGCACCGGCCAGACCCACGACTCGCACGCCCAGGTCCCGCACGCCGACTTCAGCGGCACCACCTACGCGTACGACGCCCGCGCCGACCGGCGCGGTGCCGGGGCGGGTTCGCTCGCCCGGATCGACGCGGCCGCGGTCGCCGAGGTCTGCTCGGCGGCCCGGACCGCGACCCGTCCCAGCAGGACCCACACAGCCGGCGTGGCAGCGGCGGCCAACCCCCGTTCGCGCCCCGCTGCCACGCTCCCCGCCCTCGACGACAGGACTCCGGCAGCGGTCGGAGTGCTGGACGCCGACTGGGGACCGGAGCGAGCGGTCTTCCGCGTCGAAGCCGGCTGCGGAAGGCGCGGACGGCAGGAGATGTTCGATCTCGCCCACGACCCGGACTCGGGCCGTTGGCAACTGGAGAGGGTGACCGACCGATGACTGTTTCACCGGTATCGCCGGCCGCGGCCGGCGCGGCCAGCCGAGAGCTGTCCCGTGCCCGCGCCGCCCTGGCCGAGGCCACGGAGACCAGCGACCACCTGATCCGCTACTCGAGTGCCCATGTCGCGGCGCTCCGGGTCGCGGCCGCGGTGCTCTCCGTCCGGGCCCGCCCGGTCCGCTCGAGCAGCCGCCGCCGGATCCAGCGCAACGCCTGGGTGCTGCTGGCCGAGGTCGCGCCGGAGTTCGGCGAGTGGGCCACGTTCTTCGCCGCCGGCGCCGCCCAGCGCGCCGCCGCCGAGGCAGGTCTGGAGCGCGCCGTCAGCACCCGCGAGGCGGACGACCTGGTGCGCGCCGTCGACACGTTCTACACCCAGGTGGAAGCCAGCTTGCGGATCTCCACCACCCCGGTGCTCACCGCGACCACCGACCCCCAGTCCGTCCTCACCCAGTCCTGGATGCAAGCCAGCTAGAGGGTGTCTGATGGTTCCCCGCCTACTGCGAGGCACCATCAGACACCCCCTGACTCCCCCGCGCTTTTGAGGAGATCCCGACCGTGAGCGAACCATCGAGAGGTCTCGGCAAGGACCTGTGTGGTCGCGTCCATGCCGTCACCGGCCTCGAGTGCTACCTGCCGGACACGCACTATCCGCAGCCGCACCAGGCCTTGTTCGGCGGCTCCTGGCACGACGGCCTGTGCACGCGCTGTGCCGGCTCCGGCGTGCAATCCGAGGTACAGGCCGGCGTCCGATTCGAATTCCTGTGCGCTGCCTGCAACGGCACCGCGTTCGAACCCCTGACCCTCCCGGACACCTACCAACCAGGCTGAGTCGCCACATGGTGTCCGGAAAGGTGTCCGGAAAGGTGTTCAAAGGTCGGCCGGACAGCGTCTAAGGTCGGCGGGGTGAGCGGACTTCCGGTGTTGGATGTCGAGGAGCAGCGGGTTCTCGGGAGCTTGCTGGAGAAGCAGATCACGGTGCCGGCGTCGTACCCGTTGACGGCGAACGCGTTGCGGACGGCCTGCAATCAGACCAGCAACCGGGATCCGGTGGTCGACTACGACCAGGGCACCGTGGAGCGGACCGCACGGGCGCTGCGCGATCGGGAGCTGCTGCGGATCGTCTGGGCCGACGTCGGCCGGCGGACCCTGAAGTACCACCAGATCCTCGACGAGAAGCTCGAACTCGAGGAGGACGAGCGGGCGCTCATCACGGTCTTGCTGCTGCGCGGCGCCCAGGCGCCCGGCGAGCTGCGGACCCGGACCGAGCGGCTGCACAAGTTCGAGGACCGGAGCGATGTCGAGGCGTGCCTGCGGCGAATGGCCGCCCGCCCGGAGCCGCTGGTGCGCGAGCTGGAACGTCGCGTCGGACAGCACGACCGCCGCTGGATCCACCTCCTCGGCCCCGTGCCCGAGGCGGAAGCGGCCGCTGTCGTCGAGAGCGTCGACCGGGACACGGTCATCGCCGACGGTGCGGACGAGCGTGATGCGCGGGTGCGTTCGGCGTACGACGCGGTCGCGACGACGTACGCGGACGAGTTGCTGGACGAGCTCGACGCGCTGCCGTTCGAGCGCTGGTTGCTCGACCGGGTGATTGCCCACGCCAACGGTCGCCCGGTGGTGGAGGTCGGCTCGGGCCCGGGGCACGTCACGGCGTACCTCGCCGACCGGGACGCGGATGCCACCGGCGTCGACCTGTCGCCGGAGATGGTGGCCGAGGCTCGTCGGCGCTTTCCGCACTTGACATTCGAGGTCGGCGATCTGCGCCGTCTCGGCCGTCCTCCGGCGAGCTCGGGCTGGGCCGCGGTTCTCGGTTGGTACTCGCTCATTCATCTGGCCGCGTCGGAGCTTCCCGACGCGATCTCGGCGCTGACGCGGCCGCTCGATCCGGGCGGCTGGCTGGTGCTCGCGCTGCATGCCGGTGAGGAGATCAGCCACGTCGACGAACTGCTCGGTCACGAGGTCAACCTCGACTACGTCCTGCACGACCCGGCGTACATCGTGAGCGTCGTCGAAGCCGCCGGCCTCACCGACACCGAGTGGTATCTGCGCGGCCCGATCGCCGGCCGCGCCGAAACCACCCGCCGCCTGTACGTCATCGCCCGCACACCGGCCTGAGCCTGCACGCCGGCCCGAGAGGGCGCCTGAGGACCCTGCGCCTACTGCGGGGCAGGATCCTCAGACGCCCTCTGAGGCAGCAGCTCCCTCCGATTGCTGCCTCCGGCCGGCCGGTGCGTCACGCCTTGGCGTACGTCTCCGCCGCGAGCGACTCGAACTCCAGGCTGACCGCCGGCTCGTTGCCGACGACCCAGGCGTCGTGCCCCGGTTCGATGACGTAGGCGATCCCCGGTACCAGGTTCGCCTTGCTGCCGTCGTCGTGGACGATCTCCATCTCGCCGGACAGCAGGGTTCCGACGTGGCGGACCTGGCACGAGTCGCCGCCGATGACCGGACGGATGCACTCGGACCAGCGCCAGCCGGGCTGGAACGTGACCCGGGCGACACTCGCCCCTGGCAGTTTGACGACGTCGACGCGCGTCTTGTCCGGTGTACGCCGCTCGTCCGGCTCGTCGAAGGACTTGCTGAAGATGGCCATGATCCCTCCCTGGTGATCGGCTCTCCCCTTGAGTCCGAGGGTCGTCCTCCGGCGCCTCCGGCGATAGATCCCAGGACTTATGGACTGCTTACGCTGACGCACGGTCGACGGCTGCTTTGTGTCGGTGGGGTCGGCGAGACTGCTCGCATGCCTGACGATGCCGGTCTGCTCGCCAGTCACCTCGGAGTCCTGACTGCCGATTGCGGTGAGGTCCGACGGTACCGTTTGTGCTGCCCTGCCGGTGCCTCTGATCGAGCGCGGCGCGTAAGGCATTCAACTGGGGCCTGGGGCGAATCAAAGCGGTAATGGACCAGCGGGCAGCCGAAGCCACCTACGGCATCCCAGACGAACTACTGACTCCGGCGATCTCCTGGTCGATGTACTCGCTCCGCAAAGCCTGGAACCAAGTTAAGGCAAGGGTCGCGCCCTGGTGGGCGGAGTACTCGAAAGAGGCTTACGCTTCGGGCCTGACCCAGTTGGCCACGGCGCTGAAGAACTGGGGTGACTCGCATAAGGGAAAGCGTGCTGGGCGGTCGGTGGGGTTCCCGCGGTTCAAGTCCAAGCGCAGGGCGGTGCGGTCGTGCCGGTTCACGACAGGCGGCATTCGCTGCGACGAGCTGTACGCCGTCCTACCGGGACCGCCTCGCCAGAGGCTGCGAATGTGTAGCCAATGACTACGCACTTGCAACGGTGGAAGTAGGGTGTGGCGCGGTGGGGTGGTGATGGGGGACCGGCTGGAGGGTTGATGGTGGAGCGGCGGCGGCGCAGCGTGCGGACGGCGTTGGTGGGAGAGGCGCTGCGGGCCGCACTGGCGGGCCGTGCGCGACTGGACATCGTCGACCTGGGCGGTGGCACCGGAGGGTTTGCGGTTCCGCTGGCGGTCGAGGGGCATCGGGTGACGGTGGTCGACCCGAGCCCGGACGCGCTGGCCTCCCTCGAGCGCCGCGCACGCGACGAAGGCGTGAGCGAGCTGGTCCGCGGCGTCCAGGGCGACGCAGCCGAGCTCCCCGGACTGGCGGGGGAGTCGAGCGCTGACGCCGTGCTGTGCCACGGGGTGCTCGAGGTCGTCGACGACCCGGTCCAGGCACTGCAGGCGATGGCGTCGGTGCTGCGCGAAGGCGGCGTACTGAGTCTGCTGGTTGCCCAGCGCAACGCGGTCGTGCTGGCCCGGGCGCTGGCCGGGCACCTGGCCGAGGCGCGGATCGCGCTGCAGGATCCGGACGGGCGCTGGGGTGCGACCGATCCGATGCCGCGGCGGTTCGACGAGGCCGGGATCACGGGACAGCTGGCGGATGCCGGATTCAAGGTGCAGACCGTGCACGGCGTCCGGACGTTCGCCGATCTGGTGCCGTCCGCGTTCGTCGACTCCGAGCCCGGCGCCGCCGATTCGCTCGCCGAACTCGAGCGCGCGGCCAGCCGCCACCCGGCGTTCCGCGCACTGGCGACCCAGCTGCACATCCTCGCGACCCACTGAGCCGCGGCTGCTGCACCAACTGCTGCTCCAACTGGGGCTTCGCGACGGAGGGTGACGAGCAGACTACCTCCGGCACGGTCGGCGGGTGGTTGCCGTCCACCGGCTGTGAGCGACACGCCGAAGGAGACAGGTTTGGGACCGCCCTGGCCGGGGCAGTTGCCGGACCGTGACGCGCTGGACAGCCGGTCAGGGTTTCGTGTGACGCGGGCGCGGCCTAGACTGGAGGCGGCCTATCGAGATCGCGCTCATCATGGAGGGATCGACGGTGCCCCTCTCGGAAGAAGAGCAGCGCCAGTTCGAGCAGCTCGAACGTGCCCTTGCTGCGGAAGACCCGAAGTTCGTTTCCGCCATGCGTGGGACCAATGTGCGCTTGTACTACAAGCGCCGGGCAGTGCTTGCCGGCGTTGGATTCGTGCTGGGCATCGTGGTGCTGATGACCGGTGCGATCATCCCCAACACCATCATCGGAGTCATCGGCTTCGTGATGATGGTGGCTTGCCTGTACATCGCGGCGCTGAGCATGAAGCGGATCAGCAACGCGGGAGAGTCCGACGACATCCCGCCGCCTCCGCCGACCAAACGGCACCGGACCAAACACGACTCGTCCGGCAGCTTCATGGAGCGGATGGAAGACCGCTGGCGCCGCCGCCGCGACGAGGACCTCTGACCGCGCGCGCGACCTGATCTTCGACCACACCCGTGCCCTGGTGGGACGGGTGTGGTTCTTTTATCCCTCCCGCCGCGTTCGGCCTGTGAGCATGGCAGTGTTCACCCATGCTCACCATCGGACGCCTCGAGCCGGCTGACCGCGACGCCTGGCAGCGCTTGTTCGCCGGCTACAACGAGTTCTACGGCCGCACGATGCCGGACGAGTTCTTCGACCACGCGTGGACCAGGTTCGAGCGCGACGAGGAGGTCCATGCGCTCGGGGCACGTCTGGACGGCGAGCTGGTCGGGATCGTGCATTTCCTGACGCACGCGAGTACGACGTCGCCCGACTCCTGCTATCTGCAAGACCTCTTCACCGCCCCGGAGGCCCGCGGGCGCGGAGCCGCGCGGGCGCTCATCGAAGCTGTCACCGGCTGGGCCCGCGAGCGGGCCTGCGGACGCGTCTACTGGTCGACGCACGAGTCCAACGCCACAGCCCGCCTGCTCTACGACCAGGTGGCCGAGAACCGGGGCTTCATCCTCTACCAGGTCCCGCTCTAGCTAGCTGGTATGCGCCCGCTTCGGCAGGATCAAAGAGCGGAGACGGGCCAGGAGCAGGTCGAACTCGTCCAGGAGATCGGACGCCTCGGTGGTGCCCCGGCTGAGGTACCAGCGCCACGACGGGGGCAGCAGCCGCGCCCGCCAGCGGCGACGAGCCCGTGCCCGCGACCAGAGCGCTTGCCGTACGGCGGTTGCGTCGTCGCGCAGGTCCAGTTCGAGCCCGGCGTCCCCGGCGTACCGCAGTGCCTCGATCCCGCGGGCCAGCCGGCGCACGGCCGGATGGGTGTCCTCGGGCAGCTTGGACGTCAGCCACTGGCCGGCCTGCCGTGGCGTCGAGATGTCGGACCAGTCGAGGCCCAGATCCCGCGACGTGTCCCGGATCTCCGCCCACAAACCTTCGGCTCCGGCCCGTCCCGGCGGTCGCAGGAACCGCCGTCGCCGCGTCAGCGTCCGGACCAGCCAGGGGATGCACAGCAGCAGCAACACGCCGAGCCCGCCGGCGATCGCCTTGCCGCCGCCGTTGGTGAACCAGTTGCCGGAGTCAACGATCGCGGTTCCGCTGTCGTTCGGCAGGTTCGGGTCGTTCCGCGGCCTGTCGATCCCGGGGGTCTCCTTGTCGCCCGGCGTCGTCGGCACGTTGGTCGGCGCGGTCGTCGGGCTGGTCGGGTTCTCGGTCGACGCGACCGTCCAGTTCGGCGTGGCCGCGACCCGGGCCGACGGCGTCGGCTCGAACCGGACCCAGCCGATGCCCTGGAAGTACAGCTCCGGCCAGGCGTGCATGTCGTGCATCTTGACCGTGAACTCGCCGTCCTTGCCGGCCGTTCCGGGCAGGAAGCCGATACCGACCCGGGACGGAATCCCGATGATCCGCGCCATCAGCGCCATCCCGGTGGCGAACTGCTCGCAGTACCCTTCCTTGTTGTTCAGCAGGAAGTCCTCGAGTGCGGCCATCCCGCTGCCCTTGGCGTTCTGCGTGCTGTAGGTGAAGCCGCCGCCGCTGCGGAACCAGTTCTGGATCAGGACGGCTGCCTCGAACTTGTTGTCCTTGGCCGCCGCGGTGATCTCGGCCGTCTTCGCCTTGATGGCCGGCGGCGTCTTCTGCGGCACGACCGCCGTGTACTGGTCCGGGGCGCCGGTGGTGATCGCGTCGTGCAGCTGGTCCGGCGTCGGCTGCAGGTCGTACGACGTCAGCTTGTACTTCTTGCCGCCGACGATCGACCCGTTCGACGAGACCACGTCCAGCGAGCCGGCGTCGTACCGCCAGTCCCGCTTCAGCGAGATCGAGTGCAGCGGATACGGGACGGGGACGAACTGGGAGCGGAACGTCCGGGTGACGTCGATCTCCATCGAGGACTGCTGGACCTTCGACAGGTCACCGGTGTAGCCCGGCGGCGGGGTCAGGTCGCTGCCGTTCAGCTTGTTCCCGGGGGAGCGCGGCGCGATCCGCCAGGTGTTGCCGTCGAACAGGTCGAGCGCGGTCAGTCGCAGGTACGTGCCGCCGGTCGGGCCGCCCTTGTACGTGAGCGCGACGACGTTGTCGCCGCGTTTCAGGTTCTTGCCCATGTCGAGCATCGGGTCGGTCGACGAGATGCTCGCCCCGATCCCGCTGCCGGTTCCGCCGCCGGCCAGTCCGTTGCCGATGACACCTTCCGGCAGCGTCGGCAGCAACGCGGGCAGCAGCGCGGCGATCGCGACCACGGTCAAGCCGATCCGTCGGCCGGCCTGCCCGAGCGCCGACGCTTCGACGGGCTCGGCCGCGTCGAGGTGCGAGACGCCCGAGATCCGGCGGCCCCAGCGGCTGAGCCGGCTGCGGCCTTCCGCGGACAGCAGCACGATGTAGCCGATCGCCGGCGGGATGAACAGCAGCCACGGCAGCCCGCCGTGCACGGTCGCGGCCGGCACCGTGTACATGATGAGCAGCAGCAAGCCGGACCATGCGGCCTGCCGCAGCTGGACGGCGATGACGTGGATCAGGAACCCGGTCGCCGAGATCACGGACACCGCGAACAGCGTGAGGTGCGGGTCCTGGGGCAGCGGCGCGCTGAACCGATTGATCGAGTCCATCGCGTCGACGAGCTGGGAGTTGAACTCGAGCGCGGTCGCCTTCAGCGGCAGCAGCCCGAACTTCATCGTGCTGTGCAGGAAGAACAGCGACAGCAGCTCGATCAGCACGAGCAGCTGGACGATCGGTACGACGATGCGCGGGGTGCGCAGGTTCTGCAACAGGACGCCGACACCGGTCACCAGCGCGCACAGGAACGCGCTGATGAACAGGAACGGCCCGGAGAACACCGGCGTGAGCACGAGCGCCCCGAGGACGGTCGCTCCCCAAGCAGCAAGAGAAATCCGCGCGTGACCGGTCATGCGATACGTCCGCTCCTCAGGCCCAGGCCGGACCAAACGGTCGGTAGGTGGTCGCCGCGGCGGACCCTGGCGACTCGCCAGCCGTTCCGGCGCAGCTCGTTCTCGGTGGCGTCCGTCGCGGCGGTCAGACGGGCCGCCTTCTCGGTCGCTTCGGCGCCGACGGCCCAGCTGGCGGCGTCCAGCACCAGTGCGACCCCGGTCGCCTGGCTGGTCCGCCACCGGTTCAGGGCGGTGACGTCTTCGGTCCCGCAAGCGCCGAGGATCGCGATCACGAGGCTCGGCTCCTGCGCGTGCCGGTCGACGGTCAGCAGCGGACCGAGCTCGGCGTACTTGTGCTCCTCGACGGTCGCGCACTCGGTCAGCAGTTGCTGCTGGGTGAGCGGCTGATGCACCGCCGCGGACGTCCGGTGGGTGATGGCCGACAGCGTGGTCGGCCCGCCGAGCATCGTGGTGACGTAGCCGCGGCGCATCCGGTCGATACCGATCGAGGCGGCCGCGCTGACCGCCCACTCCAGGCTGGACGACGGACCGTGCCCGTGGTGCGAGATCGTCCGCGCATCGAGGAACAGCGCGCACCGGCTCTGCCAGGGCTGCTCCTCACGGCGGACCATCAGCTCGCCGCGCCGCGCGGTCGACCGCCAGTGCACCCGGCGCAGGTCGTCGCCGTCGCGGTACTCGCGGACCGTCGCGTCTTCCTCGCCGGCGGCCGCGATCGCCCGCGGCCGGTTCTCACCCGACCCGGCCCGGTCGGCGCCCAGCCGGATCTCGGGAAGCTTGTACACCCGCGGCGTGACCAGCAGGTGCTGGCTCCGCGTGAACGTCCGGCTCGTCTCCACCAGCCCGAACGGGTCGGCGACCGTCAGCATCAACGGCCCGACCTGGAACAGTCCTCGGACGTCGGACTTGACCGGGTAGGTGACCGTACGACGCCAGTTCGGGCTGACCCGGTCGACGACGAACCGCGGCCGATGCCCCAGTACATAAGGAATGCGGTCCTCGAGCAGCAGCAGTCCCGCGGGCATCCGGCCCTGGTTGCTCAGCGTCAGCTCCACGGTCGCCTGCGTCCCGACCGGCACCTGGTCCGGCGCGAGACTGCGCCGTACCTGAAGCCGCAGCCGGGTCCGGCCGACGACGAGTGCCGCCACGACCGGCAGTGCGGCCAGAAGGATGCCGACGCGCAGCAGGTCCTTCTGGCCGAGCAGCAGCGCGCACAGTGAAGCGGTGAGACCGGCCGCGACGAACGCCCGCCCTCTGGTGGTCAGTCCGCGCAGTGCCTGCCGCATGTCTCAGTCCCGGCGGGTGCGGGGGAGCGGCACGCTCGCCACCAGCCCGGAGATGATGTCGGCCGCACCGCGCCCACCGAGATGCGCTTCGGCCGCCGGCAGCACACGGTGCGCCAGCACCGGTACCGCGAGCTCCTGGATGTCGTCCGGTAGCACGAACTCCCGTGCGTCGAGCGCCGCGGCTGCACGGGCCGCCCGGATCAGGTGCAACGTCGACCGCGGGCTGGCGCCCAGCCGCAGCTCCTGCGAGCGGCGGGTCGCACCGACCAGCGCGACGGCGTACTCCTTCACCGACTCCGACACGTGCACCGACTGCACGGTCTTCACCAGGCGGAGGATCTGCTGGCCGTCGGTGACCGGCTGCAGGTTCGCCAGCGGGTCGTCGGCCGCGTGCCCGTCCAGCATCCGCAGCTCGGCGGCCGGCTCCGGGTAGCCCATCGAGACCCGGGCCATGAAGCGGTCGCGCTGCGCCTCGGGCAGCGGGTACGTGCCTTCCATCTCGATCGGGTTCTGGGTGGCGATCACCATGAACGGCGACTCGAGGTGGTACGTCGTGGTGTCGACGGTGACCTGGCGCTCCTCCATGGACTCCAGCAGCGCGGCCTGGGTCTTCGGCGAGGCGCGGTTGATCTCGTCGCCGACGACGATGTTCGCGAAGACGGCGCCGGGCTTGAACTCGAAGTCGCGGATCTCCTGGTTGAAGACCGAGACGCCGGTGATGTCCGACGGCAGCAGGTCCGGCGTGAACTGGATCCGGCGCACCGTGCAGTCGATCGACTTCGCCAGCGCCTTGGCCAGCATCGTCTTGCCGACGCCCGGCACGTCCTCGATCAGCAGATGCCCCTCGGCCAGCAGGACCGTGATGGCGACCTCGACGACGTCGGGTTTGCCCTCGATCACCTGCTCCATGGCCCGGCGGACACGGCCCGCCACCTCGGACAGCTCGTCGAAGTCCCCGGCTCCTGCCAGCGGCGAGCTGGTCGCGGTGGTGCTCACTCTGTGTCCTCCCCAATCGTTGACTGCCGACACATTCTCACCCGCTGTAGGGGTCGGGCCTAGAGCCGCGGGAGTTTCGTTATCTGTCGTTTCGGTGTTCATCTCGGGGTTCATCGGCACACGCCCTCACGGCGGGGTCGGAAAGTGTTCCCCCCAAGCGTACGGGCGGGAAAAGCAGCATGCGGGGCGTACGACGCCGCGAATCCGTACCTGGTTCACGGTTCGGGGCCACAAAGAGTTCATCTCTTCCGTACGCACCGTCCTCCACTTTCCTCCACCGGCTCCTCCATTCCGCTCCACCAGCACCCTCCACACCGCTCCACACACCGGAATCCACACCGGAATACACCGCCCGGGACCGGCGGGTTCGCCGGAGGTTGAGCGGGCAGCGACACGCGGGTGCTGAGCGTGGATTCAGGCGGCGCGGGGGCGCAATGGGGCGGAAGTTGGTTGACGGTGGTGGAAAGTGGAGTAAGGTGGAGCGCAGTGGAACTGAAGTGGTGGAAACACCCGCCTGAGTCGGAGAGTCCGCAACGGGGAGGTGGAGCGTGTTCCTCGGAACGCACTTCCCCAAGCTCGACGACAAGGGACGGCTGTTCCTGCCGGCGAAGTTCCGGGACGAGCTGGCCGACGGTCTGGTGATCACGCGTGGACAGGAGCGATCGCTGTCCGTGTGGCCGGAGCGTGAGTTCGTCCAGCTGACCGAGCAGTTGAAGCAGGCTCCGATCACCAACAAGGGTGCCCGGGACTACTTACGGATGTTGTTCGCTGGCGCCTCGAACGAGATGCCGGACAAGCAGGGCCGGGTCACCATCCCACCGATGCTGCGCGACTACGCGTCACTGGATCGCGACTGTGTCGTCATCGGGGCGATGAACCGGGTGGAGATCTGGAACACGGAGAACTGGAACCGGTACTCGGCCGAGCAGGAGCAGGCGTTCGCCGACCTGTCCGAGGAAGTACTGCCAGGCATCTTCTAGAACACAGCTGAACAGAGTGCGAGGACACACCGACCGTCCGGTGAGATCACGGGTCCGACTTCCGACCTGGGGTGTTGACGCCACTTCCCCGGCGCCAAGGCCATCAGGTACTTCCCCGGGAGACGTACCCGCGATCTGACCGGACGGTGCTGTCTACGCACCACACAAGACCTGCGGGGGCAGGGTCGCTCCCGCAGTGACAGTGGAGTGACGGGAAGGGTCGAGATGGACGCTGCGGAGCGGCATGTGCCGGTGATGCTGGAGCGCGTGGTCGCGCTGCTGGCACCGGCACTCGCGCGTCCCGGCGCCGTTGTCGTCGACGCGACGCTCGGTCTCGGCGGTCATTCCGAGGCCTTCCTGCGGCAGTTCCCCGAGGTCCGGCTGATCGGTCTCGACCGGGACCCCGCCGCCCTCCGGCTGGCCGGCGAACGGCTCGCGCGGTACGCCGAGCGGATCACTCTCGTGCACGCGGTGTACGACGAGTTGCCGCGGGTGCTCGAAGATCTCGACGTACCGGCCGTCGACGGCATCCTGTTCGACCTGGGCGTCTCGTCGATGCAGCTGGACGAGGCCGACCGCGGTTTCGCGTACGCGCAGGACGCGCCGCTGGACATGCGGATGGACTCGACCGGCCCGACCACGGCCGCCGACATCCTCAACACCTACAGCGCGGCCGACCTGGCCCGGATCCTGTTCCAGTACGGCGAGGAGAAGTTCGCCCGCCGGATCGCGGACCGGATCGTGCGGGAGCGGGAGACCGAACCGTTCACGAACAGCGCGCGGCTGTCCGAGCTGGTCCGGAACGCGATCCCGCAGGCGGCCCGGCGTACCGGGGGACATCCCGCGAAGCGGACCTTCCAGGCGTTGCGGATCGAGGTGAACGGCGAACTCGACGTACTGCGTCGCGCGCTGCCGGCCGCACTCGATGCGCTCGCGCTGCACGGCCGGATCGTGGTGATGAGTTACCACTCGCTCGAGGACCGGATCACCAAGCAGGCGTTCGCGCCGGGCACCAAGTCCGACGTACCGGACGACCTCCCGGTGATCCCGGCCGGGCACGAACCGTATCTGAAGCTACTGATCCGGGGCGCCGAACGGCCGACCGAGGAGGAGGTCGCGGTGAACCCGCGTGCCGCCTCAGCTCGGGTGCGGGCCGCCGAGCGGATCCGGGAGAGGGGACTGGTCGCCTGATGAGTACTGTCTTCAGCCCGCAGAAAGCGCGGGTGACGCCGGTCCCGGCGAAGAAGACCCAGCCGCGGCTGCGGGTGGTGTACGGCGCGCCGTTCCGGCCGCCGCGGATGCCGTTCGTCATCTTCGTGGTGTCGCTGCTGGCCGCCGGACTGGTCGGTCTGCTGCTGCTGAACACGGAGCTGCAGAGCGGCACGTTCAGCATCACCAAGCTGAGCTCGCAGGCCGACCAGTTGCGGGACCAGCAGGAGCAGCTGGAGAAGCAGGTCCGGACGCTGGAGTCGCCGCAGAACCTGTCCGACCGCGCGCTGCGGCTGGGGATGGTGCCGAACCCGAACCCGGTGTTCCTGCGGCTGTCCGACGGCCGGGTGCTCGGCGTGCCGGCGGAGGGCAAGGCCGGGGCCGGTACGGCGATGTTCGGCCCGGGCACCCCCACCACCAAGCCGGTCACGCCCGTGAAGCCGGCGCAGCCGGTGACACCGGTCAAGCCCACCACCAGGGCCACGACCAAGCCGCCCACGAGTACGACCAAGCCACCGACCGGCACCGCGAAGCCGCCGGTCACGACGAAGAAGCCCGCCACGACCACACGGGGATGATCGGATGACGGACCGACGGGGAAACGAGCCGCCGCCACGAAAGCGTGGTGCCGCACCGGGCCGGGGTAACCCGCCCAGCAAGGCTCAGCCCCGTCGTCCATCCGCTACGGACAGTGCTCGCAGCACCCCGCAACGCCCCGAATCCACCCGCGAACGCCTCCTCCGCAAAGCGCGCGAGGAGCAGGAGCGCGCGCAGGCGGCGGCACCGCGCCCGGTGAAGAAGGCGGCCGCGAAACGGCCGCCGGCGCCGCGCAAGCAGGCTCCGTCGAAGACCGCAGCCCAGACCGCAGCCCAGACCGCGGCAAAGAAGACCGCGGCAAAGAAGACAGCCGCCAAGAAGACAGCCGCCAGGAAGACCGGTGAGCGACCGGTCAAGAAGAGCGCTGTGAAGAAGAGCGCGGTGAAGAAGGGCTCCGGGAGGAAGCGGCCGCCGCAGAATCGGCCGGCGCCGCGGCCGAAGAAGCGGAAGCTGAGGAAGGCGCCGCGGATGTTGCGGCTCGGGCGGCCGGCGTTGCGGCTGCGGATGACGTTCGGGGTGATGGCGTTCGTGCTGTCGCTGTTCGCCGGGCGGCTGGTGCTGCTCCAGGGCGTGGACCCGGACAGCTACGCGCAGGCGGCGGCCACGGAGAACGCGGCCAAGTACACCCTGCACGCGAACCGCGGCACCATCGAGGACCGCAACGGCGTCGAGCTGGCGGTCACCGAGGACGCGGTCGCGATCACCGCGGACCCGCAGCAGACCAAGCCGGTGGCGCAGCAGCTGGCCGCGATCCTGGCCCCGAAGCTGCCCGGGACGACGACCGCGAAGCTGGTCGCCGCGATGTCCGGCACCGGCCGCTTCACGTACCTCGCGCGCCAGGTGAGCCCGACGGTCTGGACCACGATCCAGACCGAGATCAAGGCCGCGAACGTCCCGATCGCCGAGCAGAACAAGGGCAAGCCGACGGAGCAGCAGGCCCCTTTGCTGGCCGGTCTCTACACCGAGGAAGACCCGATCCGCAGTCATCCGAACGGCAGCATCGCCGCGACCGTGGTCGGTGTGACCGGGGCCGACGGCAAGGGCCTGTCCGGGCTGGAGTACGGCCTGAACGACAAGCTGTCCGGCAAGGACGGCCAGGCGATGTACGAGGTCGATGCCAAGGGCAACAAGATCCCGAACGCGAACCACACGGTGCAGGAGCCGAAGCCCGGTCTGGGCGTCCAGCTGACCCTGGACACCGACCTGCAGTATGTCGCGCAGAAGCGGATCGAGGCGGCGGTGAAGCAGTACAAGGCCAGCTCCGGCACGGTGGTCGTGATGGACGTGAAGTCCGGCGAGCTGATGGCGATGGCGAACTACCCGACGTTCGACCCGAACAAGAAGTACACGTCGTCCGACCTGAACAACCCGGCGCTGGAGCGCAGCTACGAGCCGGGCTCGGTGCAGAAGGTGGTCACGATGGCCGCTCTCGCCGACGCCGGGATCATCGACCTGAACACCAAGCTGCAGGTCCCCGGCAGCATCGACGTGCAGCGCCGGATCATCAAGGACCACTGGGCGCACGACACGATGAACCTGACCATCTCCGGGGTGATCGCGAAGTCGTCGAACGTCGGCACGATCATGGCCGCGCAGAAGATGCCGATCCCGCAGTTCGTGAAGTATCTGCACGACTTCGGCTTCGGCGAGCCCACCGGGCTGAACTTCCCGGGTGAGACCAAGGGTCTGCTGACTCCGGGTGACGAGTGGCCCGAGCTGACCCGGTCGAACGTCGCGTTCGGCCAGGGCCTGTCGGTGAACGCCGTCCAGGAGACCGCCGCGGTGAACGCGGTCGCGAACGGCGGCGTCTACGTGCCCCCCAAGCTGGTCCGCAACTACATCGACGCGAACGGCGCCACGATCCCGAACCAGACCGCGCCGCCCCGCCGGGTGGTCAGCGAGAAGGCCGCCAAGGAGGTCGCGACCATGATGGAGGCGGTGACCGCGAAGAAGGGCACCGCGCCGCAGGCCGCGATCGACGGCTACCTGGTGGCCGGCAAGACCGGTACCGCGCAGCAGGTCGTTCCGGGGACCGGCAAGTACGGCGCCTGGGCGACTTCTTTCGCCGGATTCGCTCCTGCAGACAACCCACGGTTCGTGACGTACGTCGTACTGCACGATCCCCAGGGTGCCCGGGGTGGTGGTCTCCAAGGAGGACCGGTGTTCCGAGACGTGATGAGCTACGCGCTGCAGAAGTACGTCGTCCCGCCGACCGGGGCGCAACAGCCGAACATCCCGCTGACCTGGTCCTCAGCGAAGCGGTGACGGCCAGGCTGGTGACGCAGGGTCAGGTAGGAGTCACGGGGTCCGGAGCGGTAGCCTCAGGGCCCGTGTCCACCCCTACCGCCGCCGGCGGCGCGGTCGCAGCGATCAGGCCCCGGCACGTCGTGCCGGTCGGCCTCGCCGACCTCGCGAGCGCCGCACATGTTCCGGCCCCGGCACCGTCGCCGGTGACCGTGACCGGCGTTTCCCTCGACTCGCGTTCCATCCTCCCCGGCGACCTGTACGCCGCTCTGCCCGGAGCGGTCACGCACGGCGCGGAGTTCGTGGCGAAAGCCCAGCAGGCGGGCGCGGTCGCCGTACTGACCGACCCGGCCGGCGCGGACCGCGCGGCGGCAACCGGGCTCCCGGTCCTGGTCGCCGACCGGCCGCGGAGCGTCCTCGGCGCGATCGCGTCCCGGATCTACGGCGAGCCGACCAGTGCGCTGCGGCTGCTCGGCGTGACCGGCACCAACGGGAAGACCACCACCAGCTTCCTGCTGGATTCAGTACTGCGGGAACTCGGTCCGACGGCGCTCATCGGGACGATTCAGACGCGTATCGGCGACGAGGTCGTGAAGAGCGTCCGGACCACGCCGGAGGCCACCGACCTGCAGGCGCTGTTCGCGGTGATGCGGGAGCAGGCCGTCGCGTGGTGCTCGATGGAGGTGTCCAGCCACGCGCTGGCGATGGGTCGCGTCGACGGGGCGCGGTTCGCGGTCGCCGGGTTCCTGAACCTGACGCAGGACCATCTGGATTTCCACAAGACGTTCGAGGAGTACTTCCAGGCGAAGGCCTCGTTGTTCACCCCGGAGCGGTGTGATGTCGCGGTGGTGACGATCGACGACGAGTACGGGCGCCGGCTCGCCGCGCAGACCGTCGTACCGCTGGTCACGGTGTCGACGAAGGGTGACGCGGACTGGACGGTCGCGAGCCGGCACCGGTCCGAGCACGGTACGACGGTGCTGGACATTCAAGGGCCTGGCGAGACGCTGACCGTGGAGATCGGGCTGCCGGGTGACTTCAACGTCGCCAACGCGCTGCTCGCCACGGCGATGCTTCGGCAGGTCGGCGTACCCGCTGAGAAGATCGCGGCCGGGTTGCGGACCGCCGCCGTACCTGGGCGGATGGAGACGTTCACCCGTGCGGACGGGCTGGCGGTGATCGTGGACTACGCGCACACGCCGGATGCGGTCGCGCTGGCGCTGCGGGCCGCGCGGACGGCGACCAAGGGCCGGTTGTTCGCGGTCGTCGGCTGCGGCGGTGACCGGGACCCGGGGAAGCGGCCCGCGATGGGCGCCGAGGCGGCCAGAGCCGCGGACGTCGTGATCGTCACCGACGACAACCCGCGCAGCGAGGACCCGGCCGCGATCCGCGCCGCCGCGCTCGCGGGAGCCCGCGAGGCCGTTCCGGGCGCCGACCTGCACGAGATCGGCGACCGCCGGCAGGCGATCGCGTCCGCGATCGAGCTGGCCGGGCCGGGCGACACCGTCGTCGTCCTCGGCAAGGGTCATGAGACGGGCCAGGACGTCGGCGGTGTGATCCACCCGTTCGACGACCGCGAAACTGTGCGTGAGCTGTTGGAGGCAGACCGGTGATCCCTGTCAGTTGCGGCGAGATCGCCGACGCCGTCCGAGGTGAGCTCGTGGGCGTCGAGCCCACGGCGGTCGTGGACGGCGCGGTAACGATCGACTCTCGAGCCGCAGGACCAGGTGGACTGTTCGTCGCCCTGCCCGGTGAACGCGTCGACGGCCACGACTTCGTCGGTACGGCGACCGCGGCCGGCGTCACCGTCTCGCTCACCACGCGGCCGATCGAGGGCAGCCCGTGCATCGTCGTCGACGACGCGCAGCGGGCGCTCGGCGATCTGGCGCGGTTCGTCATCGGCAAGCTGCCCGAGCTGACCGTGATCGCGCTGACCGGTTCGTCGGGCAAGACCAGCACCAAGGACCTGATCGGCCAGCTGATCAGCCCGTACGGCGAGACCGTGGTGCCGGAAGGCTCGTTCAACAACGAGATCGGGCACCCGCTGACCGCGCTGCAGGCGACCGCGTCGACGAAGTACCTGATCGCCGAGATGGGGGTGCGGAGCCTGGGGGACATCACCTACCTGACCGGGATCACGCCGCCGCGGGTCGGCCTGGTGCTGAACGTCGGCACGTCGCACATCGGCAAGCTCGGGTCCCAGGACAACATCGCGCTGGCCAAGGGCGAGATGATCGAGGCGGTCAGGCCGGGCGGCATCGCGATCGTGAACGCCGACGATCATCGGGTCGCGGCGATGCGCAGCCGGACCCAGGAGCGGGTGCTGACCTTCGGCGAGGCACCGGAGGCCGAGATCCGGGCCACCGACGTGAAGATCGACGGCGAGGGACGGCCCGCGTTCACGCTGCGGATCGGCGACTTCGGCGCACCGGTCCAGTTGCAGTTCATCGGCGAGCACTACGTCTCGAACGCGCTGGCCGCCGCCGCGGTCGGCACCGCGATCGGCCTGACCCCCGAGCAGATCGCCGACGGCCTCAACCTCGCCGTACCGGTGTCCGCGGCGCGGATGCAGCTGACCGAGCGGCCGGACGGCGTGACGATCATCAACGACGCGTTCAACGCGAACCCGGAGTCGACCCGCGCGGCCCTGAAGTCGCTGGCCGCCATCGGCCGGTCGCGCGGTGCGCGGACCTGGGCGGTGCTCGGCGAGATGCTGGAGCTGGGCGAAACCTCCGCCGACGAGCACGACGCGATCGGGCGGCTGGCCGTCCGGCTGGACGTGAACCGGCTGCTCGTGGTCGGCGCGGGCGCGAAACCGATCCACCTCGGCGCCTCCCTGGAAGGTTCGTGGGGCAACGAGTCCGCCTTCGTCGAGACCATCCCGGAGGCGCTGGAGCTGCTGCGCGACGAGCTGCGCGCGGGTGACGTCGTCCTGGTGAAGTCGTCGAAGGCGGCGAAACTGCGCAGCCTCGCCGACGCGCTGGTGGAGGACGCCCAGTGATCTCGATCCTGTTCGGCGGCGCCGTCGCGATGGTGCTGACGCTGCTCGGCACCCGGTACGCGATCAAGTGGCTGGCCAAACGCGGCTACGGCCAGGAGATCCGCGACGACGGCGTGAAGTCCCACCAGATCAAGCGCGGTACGCCGACCATGGGCGGCTTCGTGTTCATCCTCGCGACCATCGTCGGGTACTTCGCGGCGAAGCTGTTCACGATGACGCCGCCGAGCGCCTCGGCGATCCTGGTGCTGTTCCTGTTCGCCGGGATGGGCGCGGTCGGCTTCCTGGACGACTTCATCAAGATCTTCCGGCAGCGCAGCCTCGGCCTGCGCAGCAAGGCGAAACTGGCCGGCCAGACGCTGGTCGCGGTGATCTTCGCGGTGCTCGCGCTGCAGTTCCCGGACGAGCGCGGGCAGCGGCCGGCGTCGCCGTTCATCTCGTTCATCCGCGACATCGGCTGGCTCGAGCTGCCGGTGATCCTGGTGATCATCTGGATCCTGCTGCTGATCGCCGGCATGTCGAACGGCGTGAACCTCGCCGACGGCCTGGACGGTCTGGCCACCGGCGCGTCGATGATGGTGTTCGGCGCCTACACACTGATCTGCATCTGGCAGTTCAACCAGAGCTGCGCCACCGCGCAGGGCGTCGGCGCGAAGTGTTACGAAGTACGGGATCCGCACGATCTGGCGGTGGTCGCGGCCTCGCTGACCGGCGCGCTGTTCGGGTTCCTGTGGTGGAACGCGTCGCCGGCGAAGATCTTCATGGGCGACACCGGGTCGCTGGGACTCGGCGGTGCGCTGGCCGGGATGGCCGTGATGACCCGGACCGAGCTGCTGGTGCTGCTGCTCGGCGGCCTGTTCGTCGTCATCACCGCCTCGGTCATCCTGCAGGTCGGCTACTTCAAGATCACCAAACAGGCCACCGGTGTCGGCAAACGATTGTTCCTGATCGCGCCGTTGCACCACCACTTCGAGATGCTCGGCTGGGAACAGGTGAACGTGGTGATCCGCTTCTGGATCATCCAAGGCCTGTTCGTGGTGATCGGACTCGGGGTCTTCTACGCGGAATGGGTGACCGGATGAGTCTCGAGACCCGCACTGACGACGGCTGGACGACGACCCGGTTCGTCGTGCTCGGCTTCGGTACGGCGGGCTACGCCTGCGCCGACTCCCTGATCCAGGCCGGCGCCGAGCACCTCGTCGTCCTCGACGACCGGGACACCGAGGCGCTCCGCGAGAAGGCGCAGATCCTCGAGACGCTCGGCGCCACGATCACCCTCGGCCCGGGCAGCACGACGGAACTCCCGAAGGACGTCGACGTCGTCGTGACGTCGCCCGGCGTACCGCCGCACGCGCCGCTGCTCGCGCAGGCCGCCGAGCGGGACGTGCCGATCTGGAGCGAGATCGAACTGGCCTGGCGGCTGCGCGACCCGGCCAACGCCGCGCCGTGGCTGTGCATCACCGGCACGAACGGCAAGACGACGACCGTGCAGATGCTGACCGCGATCCTGCAGGCGGCCGGTCACCGGGCCGTTGCCGCGGGCAACGTCGGCCTGCCGCTGCTCGAGGCCGTGATGGACCCCGAGCCGTACGACGTGATCGCGGTCGAGCTCTCGTCGTACCAGCTGCACTTCACGCACTCGATGTCGGCGCACTCGGCCGCCGTCCTGAACATCGCGCCGGACCACGTCGACTGGCACGGTTCGCTCGAGGCGTACGCGCAGGACAAGGGCCGGATCTTCGAGAACTGCCAGGTCGCGTGCGTGTACAACGTCGCGGACCCGGCCACCGAGCACCTGGTCGAGGAAGCCGACGTGATCGAGGGCTGCCGCGCGATCGGTTTCACCCTCGGTACGCCGGGACTCTCGATGCTCGGCCTCGTGGACGACCTGCTCGTCGACCGCGCGTTCGTCGAGCAGCGCCAGACGTCGGCGCTGGAGCTGGCATCGATCAACGACGTGACGCCGCCTGCACCGCACAACGTGGCGAACGCGTTGGCGGCCGCGGCGCTGGCGCGCGCGTTCGGCGTACCGGCGACCGCGGTCCGCGCCGGGCTGCGCGGGTTCCGGCCCGACAAGCACCGGATCGCGCACGTCGCGGAGGTTGCCGGGGTCAACTATGTCGACGACTCGAAGGCCACCAACCCGCATGCCGCGCAGGCGTCGCTGCTGGCCTACGAGCACGTGGTGTGGATCGCCGGCGGCCAGGCCAAGGGCGCGACGTTCGACGAGCTGGTGATCGCGGCCCGCAAGCGTTTGCGTGCGGTCGTCCTGCTGGGGCAGGACAAGGACGTGATCGCGCAAGCTCTGCAGCGACACGCACCGGATGTCCAAAGGATCGTCGTCGAGTCAACGGACACTGGAGCCATGGAGATCGTGGTGGGGGAGGCGGCGAAGCTCGCACAGGTGGGTGACACCGTGCTGCTCGCGCCCGGCTGCGCTTCCTGGGACATGTTCGCCAACTACGGAGCCCGCGGCGACGCGTTCGCCGAAGCCGTACGCCGACTGGGGTGATCGCGTGACGTCGATCGCCGATCAGCCGGAGAAGAAGCAGAGCAGCGAACGCGCCTGGATCGCGGCGATCAAGGACGTGCTCGACCGGCCGCTGACGTCGTACCACATCGTGCTCGGCGCCACCGGTCTGCTGCTGGTGCTCGGCCTGATGATGGTGCTGTCGGCGTCCAGCGTGCTCTCGCTGCGCGTCAACGGGAACAGCTACACGATCTTCGTCCGGCAGCTGATCTGGGTCGGCGTCGGGCTGCCGATGGCGTACGTCGCCTCGCGGATGACGCCGCGGCACTTCCGGATGCTCGCCTACGTCGCGCTGCTCGGTTCGATGTTCCTGCTGGTCCTGACCTACATCCCGGGTCTCGGCGTGGGCGTCAACGGCAACACCAACTGGCTGAACCTCGGCGGGCCGCTGCAGATCCAGCCGAGTGAGTTCGCCAAGCTGGCGATGGTGATGTGGTGCGCGGACCTCTATGCGCGCAAGGAGAAACTGCTCACCCAGTGGAAGCATCTGCTGGTCCCGATGGTGCCGGTTTGTGGTCTGGTGATCGCGCTGGTGGTCGGGCAGCACGACCTCGGTACGGCGCTGGTGCTGATGGCCGTGATGATCGGCATGATCTGGATCGTCGGCGCGCCGACCCGGCTGTTCGTCGCCACCATCGCAGTGGTCGGCACGGTCGCGGCGTACTTCGTGAACGCGGAGAAGTACCGCCTCGACCGGGTGACGTCGTTCCTGGACCCGTTCGCCAATCCGACCACCGTCGGCTGGCAGGCGTACCACTCGTTCTACGCGCTCTCGACCGGCGGCTGGTGGGGCGTCGGGATCGGTAACAGCCGGCAGAAGTGGAGCAACCTGCCGGAGGCGCACACCGACTTCATCTTCTCGGTGATCGGTGAGGAGCTCGGCCTGGTCGGGTCGCTCACCGTCCTCGCCCTGTTCCTCACCCTGGCCTACGCCGGGGTGCGGATCGCGACCCGGAACACCGAGCCGTTCGTCCGCTATGCGGCGGCCGGGATCACCATCTGGATCATGGCGCAGACGCTGGTCAACCTCGGCGCCGTGATCGGACTGCTACCCATCGTGGGTATCCCGCTCCCGCTTTTGTCGTACGGTGGTTCCGCACTGCTGCCGACGCTGATCGCGATCGGCATGCTGCTGTCCTTCGCGAAGGCCGAGCCCGGCGCGCAGGCCGCCCTGAAAGAGACCCGGCGACCTCGTTTCGGCTGGTTGCCTTCGCGGCGTATGTCGTACAAATGAACCCGCGGGAGCGTTGAAAGCTGTGCCCAGCATCGTTCTGGCCGGTGGCGGTAGCGCCGGTCACACCTCACCCCTGATCGCCACCGCAGACGCCCTGCGCCGGATCGACCCGACGATCGAGATCATCGCCCTCGGCACCGAGCGCGGCCTCGAGACCCGCGTGATCCCCGAGGCGGGGTACCGGCTGGAGCTGATCCCGCCGGTACCGCTGCCGCGCAAGCCCACGCCTGCGCTCTTGGCTGTTCCCGGGAAGCTGCTGTCCTCGGTCAGCGCGGCCCGGAAGGTGCTCGACGAGGCCAAGGCCGACGTGCTGGTCGGCTTCGGCGGCTACGTCTCCACCCCGGCGTACGTCGCCGCCTGGCGGCGGAAGACCCCGATCGTGGTGCACGAGGGCAACGCGGTCCCGGGGATCGCCAACAAGTTCGCCGCCCGGTACTGCACCGAGCACGTGAAGACGTCGTTCCCGGGCACCGAGCTGCCGCACGCCGAGTACGTCGGCCTGCCGATCCGGCGGGCGATCTCGACGCTGGACCGGGCCGCGCTGCGCGCCGAGGCCCGGCGGTTCTTCGGCCTCGACCCGGACGCGCCGACACTGTTCGTGACCGGCGGCTCACAGGGCGCCCAGCGGATCAACGAGTCGGTCTCGGGCGCCGCCGCGGACCTGCAGGCGGCCGGGATCCAGGTGCTGCACGCGATCGGCCCGAAGAACACCCTCGAGATGCCCCGTGAAATTGCAGAGACCGGACCGCTGCCGTACGTCGTCCTGAACTACGTCGACCGGATGGACCTCGCGTACGCCGCCGCGGACCTCGTGGTCTGCCGCTCGGGCGCGAACACGGTCACCGAGGTGTCCGGCGTCGGCCTGCCCGCGATCTACGTTCCGCTGCCGATCGGTAACGGTGAGCAAAGACTGAACGCGAAGCCGGTGGTCGACGTGGGTGGAGGTGTGCTGATCGACAACGCCGAGCTGTCCGTGGACTGGGTGCGCGCCAACGTGCCGCAACTTCTGCTCGACCGCGAGCGTCTGACAGCCATGTCCACAGCTGCGACCGGTGTGATCCGGACCGACGCCGACGACCGATTGGCGCGGATCATCCTCGATGTGGTGAGGTCTGCGTCGTGATCGTGACCGCACCTGACACGCTGCTACCGGCCGAGAAGCTGGGCAGGGTGCACTTCGTAGGCATCGGCGGCGCCGGGATGTCCGGGATCGCCCGGATCATGGCGTCGCGCGGGATCGAGGTGTCCGGCTCGGACGCCAAGGACGGCAAGGTGCTCGCCGCGCTCCGCGCGCTCGGCGCGACCTGCTGGGTCGGCCACGCCGGCGAGCACGTGAAGGACGCCGACACCGTGGTGGTGTCGACCGCGATCCGCGAGACCAACCCCGAGGTGGTCGCCGCCCGCGCGGCCGGGATCCCGATCCTGCCGCGGGCCGCCGCGCTCGCCTCGGTGATGGTCGGCCGCCGGACCCTCGCGGTCGCGGGCACCCACGGCAAGACCACGACCACGTCGATGCTGACGGTCGCGCTGCAGCACTGCGGAGCGGACCCGTCGTACGCGATCGGCGGCAACCTGAACGAGTCCGGGTCGAACGCCCACGACGGCACCGGCGACCTGTTCGTCGCCGAGGCGGACGAGTCGGACAAGTCGTTCCTGACCTACGCGCCCGAGGTGTCGATCGTCACATCGGTCGAGCCGGACCACCTCGACAACTACGGCGACGAGGCCAGCTACCGGAAGGCGTTCGAGGAGTTCTGCGGACGGGTCCTGCCCGGCGGTTTCATGGTGATCTGCCAGGACGACGCGGGCGCCCGGACGCTGGCGTCGTACGCGCGGGACCGCGGGATCGACGTCCGGACGTACGGCGAGGCCGAGGACGCGGACCTGCATGTCACCGAGATCACCGCGACCGGGGCGACGCAGTCGTTCGTGCCGGTGTACCGCGGCCGCAAGCTGCCGGTCGTGCAGCTGCAGCAGGCCGGGAAGCACAACGCGCTGAACGCGTCGGCGGCCCTGACCGTCGGACTCGGGCTCGGGTTCTCCGCGGCCGACCTGGCCGAGGGGCTGGCGTCGTTCACGGGTACCGGCCGGCGGTTCGAGTTCAAGGGTCTCGAGGACGGCGTGCGGGTCTTCGACTCGTACGCGCACCACCCGACCGAGCTCGCCGTCGACCTGACCGCGGCCCGCCAGGTGGCGGGGGAGGGGCGCGTGATCGCGTGCTTCCAGCCGCACCTGTTCAGCCGGACCCGGATCTTCGCCACCGAGTTCTCCGAGGCGCTGGCCCTGGCCGACGAGGTCGTGGTGATGGACGTGTTCGCGGCCCGCGAGGACCCGGAGCCCGGTGTCACCGGCGCCCTGATCGCGAACCACGTGCCGCTGAAGCCCGAGCAGGTGCGGTTCGAGCCGTCGTGGTCCGCCGTACCGCAGCTGGTCGCGGATCTCGCGCAGGCGGGCGACCTGGTGGTGACCCTGGGCGCGGGCGACGTGACGCTGATCGGGCCGGAAGTCGTTGGTTTGCTGGCCGAACGCAGCCTCACCCGCGAGCCTGCGCCGGAGGTCCTCGCTCCTGTGGTGGAGTAATTGCGTGGGGTTTGTTGAATGAGTCAGAGCGTCGATCTGGCGCGGGCACAGCAGAAGTTCGCGCGCCGGCAACGGCTGGTGCGGTGGCGGAGCTGGTTGCCCTGGGCCATCGGCGGCGGGCTGGTCGTGCTGGCCGGCCTGGTCGTCTGGCTGTTCTACTTCTCCTCCGCGTTCGCGGTCTCCGGGGTCCGGATCAGCGGTGCCGACACGGTGCCGGTGGCAACGATCGAACAGACCGCGGCCGCGCCGGCCGGGACGCCGCTGGCCAAGGTCGACCTGCGGTCGATCGCGGCCCGGGTGCGGACGATCCCGGCGGTCGCGGACGCGCAGGTGACGCGGGCGTGGCCGCGCAAGATCGTGATCGTCGTCACCGAACGGGTCCCGGTCGTGGTGGTAACCGACGGCTCGCGGTACGAGCTGGTGGACGCCACCGGTACGTCGTACCGCACGGTGCCGAACCGGCCGGCCGGGCTGCCGGAGGCGAAGGTGACCGGGGTCCGGCGCGACGTAACGATCCACTCGGTGGTGACGGTGTCGGCGTCCCTCCCGGACTCGCTGCGGGCGCAGGTGGGGTCGATCTCGGCAGCGTCGCCGGACTCGATCACCCTGAACCTGAGCTCCGGCGTGAAGGTCGTTTGGGGTAGTTCCGATGACAGCGAGCGCAAGGCCGAGGTACTGAGCGTGCTGATGAAGCGGCAGGCGAAGGTGTACGACGTCTCGGCGCCCGATCTCCCTGTCACCAAAGGCGAAAAGCGGTAACGCGTCACATGTGAGACGTGCGGCGAGGCGCGTGGATTTTGGCTGGAAGCGTCCCGTATCGTGCGGCGTAATCTAAAGTTGACATAAGTCTAAGCATGTACTTGAGGTTCAGTCTTTTCGCTGGACAACGGGAAAGCAACGAGGCGAGAGGCGCGGACGTGGCGGCACCGCAGAACTACCTGGCACTCATCAAGGTCGTCGGCATCGGCGGAGGCGGCGTGAACGCCGTCAACCGGATGATCGAGCACGGTCTGAAGGGCGTTGAGTTCATCGCCATCAACACCGACGCGCAGGCGTTGCTGATGAGCGACGCGGACGTCAAGCTCGACATCGGCCGCGAGGAGACCCGCGGCCTGGGCGCCGGTGCGAACCCGGCGATCGGCCAGAAGGCCGCGGAGGACCACGCCGAGGAGATCGAGGAGGCGCTGAAGGGCGCCGACATGGTCTTCGTCACCGCCGGCGAGGGCGGCGGCACCGGCACCGGCGGCGCGCCCGTGGTGGCGCGGATCGCCCGGTCGCTGGGTGCGCTGACCATCGGTGTCGTGACCCGGCCGTTCTCGTTCGAGGGCAAGCGCCGCGCCACCCAGGCCGAGGACGGGATCGCCACCCTCCGCGAGGAGGTGGACACGCTGATCGTCATCCCGAACGACCGGCTGCTGACCATCTCCGACCGCGCCGTGTCCGTGCTGGACGCGTTCAAGCAGGCCGACCAGGTGCTGCTGCAGGGTGTTTCCGGTATCACCGATCTGATCACCACGCCCGGCCTGATCAACGTGGACTTCGCCGACGTCAAGGCGGTCATGTCGAACGCCGGCTCCGCGCTGATGGGCATCGGCTCGTCGCGCGGCGAGGACCGCGCGGTCGCGGCCGCCGAGGCCGCCATCTCCTCACCGTTGCTGGAGGCAAGTATCGAGGGCGCGCACGGTGTCCTGCTCTCGATCGCCGGCGGATCCGACCTCGGCCTGTTCGAGATCAACGAGGCGGCCCAGCTGGTCTCGGAGTCCGCGCACTCGGACGCGAACATCATCTTCGGCGCGGTCATCGACGACGCCCTCGGCGACGAGGTCCGGGTCACCGTGATCGCGGCCGGATTCGACGGCGGGATGCCGAAGCGCCGCGAACAGGCGATGAACCAGGCCCGGCCGCAGTCGTCCCGCCCGCCGTCCCAGAACTACTCGTCGCCGATGTCCGGCGGCACGACCCCGCCGCCGGCCCAGCAGTCCGGCCAGCCGAGCGTGGCCCAGCCGCCCGCGCAGCCTGCTCCGCAGCAGCCCGCGCCGACCCCTCAGGCGTCTGCGCAGCCGCCGGTCGCAACCCAGCCTGCCCAGTCCGCTCCTGCGGCTCCGGCCCAGCAGCCCGCACCGTCGTCTCCCCAGAGCACTCCGACCGACAACACGGTCCCGGTGCCCGCTCCGACCGAGCCGCGGCCCGGAGCAGGGACGACGAACTCCGCACGCCCGCAGGCAGGTGACGGCGTCCGCACCGTGCAGTCCGGCCAGCAGTCGGCCCAGCCGGCTCCGCACACCCCGGCATCCCCGTCGACAGGGCACTCCTGGCCGACACACGGCCCGAGCAGCGCCGGCGGTCAGAGCGCCCAGCCGAGCCAGCCGGCCAAGCCGAAGAAGCCGGAGCCCGAGGAAGACCTCGACATCCCGGACTTCCTGAAGTAGGTCAGCTGTCCTCGCCGGCCGTCGTGGTCTGGCGAGGACGGTAGACGGACACGACCACGCCGTACCGCGACTCTCCAGGGCCCGCGTCGGCGAGATCGTCGGCCATCTGCTGCAGCGTCGCGGTGAGTTTCTCCGCCTGCGCCGCGGTCAGCCGGAGGTTCCGGACGGTGAACATCGGATCGTCGGCGGTCTCCAGGTCGGCCGCGACTGCCTGCAGCGCGACGGTGTTGTTCGCCCGCGCGCCTTCACCGGTGAACCCGAATCGCCGTACCGACCGCCGGTAGTACTGCTCGGTCCCGCCCCGCACCTGCCGCGTCTCGGCCACGTGCACCATTCCCGCGTCGCGGAGCACGCCCAGGTGATGGGCGACGTTGCCTTTCGCCGTCCCGAGTGCAGCGGCCAGCTGGCTGATCGTGGCCGCCTCCTGCCCGAGTGCGAACAGCAAGCGGTGCCGCAGCGGGTGCCCGAGCGCCTTGAACTGCGCGGCGCTGGACACGTCCAGGTGATCGATGATCTCGCCCATGAGTAAAGCGTCGAGATTTCTTGACACTTTGTCAATCCGCCTGCTGTACTCCCGGTCATGCACACCGAAGAGATCAGGACCGTCATCGGACGGCTGGGCGCGTTGGTCGCCGAGCACTACGTCTTTCCCGAGGTCGGCGCCGAGGTCGCGCACCGGCTCGCCGCAGCAACCGCCGAGGGCCGGTACGACGACCTTCAGGCGCCGGAGCAGCTGGCGGAGCGCGTCACGACCGACCTGCAGCTCGGCAACCGCGACAAGCACCTGCGACTCAAGTTCCACCCCGACGGGCCGCCGGACGAGACGGACCCGGTGGCCGAGGAAGCGCATTGGCGCCGTCGGGCCGAGCTCGACGCAGGCGGGATGGCGCGCGTCGAGCGGCTCGACGGCAACATCGGGCTGCTCGAGATCCGGCCGTTGCTGTATCCGCCCACCTTCGCCGGCGACGCGGTCACGGCCGCGCTGTCGCTGCTCGCGTCGGCCGACGCGTTGATCATCGATCTGCGGCGCTGCCTCGGGGGATCGCCCGACCAGGTCGCGTTGGTCTGCAGCTACCTGCTCGACTCCGACGAGCCCGTCCATCTGCAGGATCTGGTCGAGGCCGACGGTACGACGCGTCAGTTCTGGACGCTGCCCTTCGTGCCGGGCCCGCGGTTCGACGGCGGCAAGCCGATCTGGGTGCTGACCAGCTCGGCGACGTTCTCGGGCGGCGAGGAACTGGCCTACAACCTGCAGCAGTTCAAGCGCGGGACGATCGTCGGCGAGCGGACGCTCGGCGGAGCCCACCCGCGCCGTGGGTTCAAGCTGCACGAGCACCTCGAGGCGTCGGTGCCCGTGGCGCGTTCCGTGCACTCGGTCACCGGGACCAACTGGGAGGGCGTCGGCGTCGTTCCCGACGTCGACGTCCCCGCGGCCGACGCCTTCACCGAGGCCTACCGCCGCGCGACGGCTGCCGCTGGGTAATCTTCAGTCGTGTTCGGCTATGACGAGGTCCTTTCCGCCGCCCGGGTCGCCTTCACCGATCGGTTCGGGGGCGCCAGCAAAGCGCCGTACGGCGAGTTGAATCTGGGCAGCGCCTCGGGGCCGGACGTCGACGGCGTGATCGCCAACTTCGGGCTGATCGCGGCCGAGTTCGGGGTGCCCGTGGAGAACGTGGTGCGGGTCAGCCAGGTGCACGGTCGTGACGTGCACCTCGTCCGGCCCGGCGACGAACTTCCCACCCAGCCGATGCCGAAGGCCGACGGTCTGGTGACGACGCGGTCCGATGTCGTGCTGGCCGTTCGCGCGGCCGACTGCCTGCCGGTGCTGCTGGCCGGCGACGGCGTGATCGGCGCCGCGCACTCCGGCCGCAAGGGCATGTACGTCGGCATCGTCCCGGCGACCGTCGACGCGATGCGGGAACTCGGCGCCTCGACGATCACCGCCGTCCTCGGACCGTATGCCTGCGGGAACTGCTACGAGGTCCCCGACGAGATGCGGGCCGAGGTCGCGGAGCGGGTCCCGGCGTCGTACTCCGAGACGAGCTGGGGGACGCCCGCGATCGACGTGGCCGCCGGGGTGAAGGCGCAACTGGCCGAGCTCGGTGTCGACGTGGTCGATGCGACCGCCTGCACGATCGAGTCCGAGAACCTGTACTCGTACCGCCGCGAAGGCCCGGAGAGCGGGCGGATGGCCGGGCTGATCAAGCTGGTCGCACCGTGAGGACACGGACCGACGAACTCCGCGCCAATCTGGTGCAGGTGCAGGAGCGGATCGAGAAGGCCTGTCAGGCGGCCGGGAGGGCCCGGGACGAGGTCACCCTCGTGGCGATCACCAAAACCTTCCCAGTCAGCGACGTACGGGCGCTCGCGGGCCTCGGGATCCAGGACGTCGGGGAGAACCGGGAGCAGGAGCTCAAGTCCAAGGCGCCGGAGTGCCCGGAGCTCAGCTGGCACTTCGTCGGTCAGCTGCAGTCGAAGAAGTCCCGTTCGATCGCGCGGTACGCGTCGGTCGTGCACTCGGTCGACCGGTCGGCACTCGTCGAGGCGCTGTCGAAGGCCGCGGTCGCCGAGGAGAAGACGCTGCGGTGCCTGATCCAGGTGAGTCTCGCGGCGTACGGAACCGCGGACGCGGCGACCGGCGCGAGCCGGGGCGGTGTCGCTCCTGCCGACGTACCGGACCTGGCTGCGCAGATCGCGGTCGCCGACGGGCTCGAGCTCGGGGGAGTGATGGCCGTCGCACCCCTCGGTGCGGACCCCGAGAAAGCCTTCGCCGGGCTGCGTGAAGTAGCGTCGCGACTACGCTCCGAACACGCCGGCGCGGACTGGATCTCGGCCGGGATGACCGGCGATCTGGAGGCCGCGATCAAGCACGGTGCGACACACGTGCGGCTCGGGCGTGCATTACTCGGTACGCGCTCCCCGCTGGGTTAGTGTCGACATCGAGCGGGTTTGCTTCCGGCTCACTGTTGTCGATGGGTTGTCGCTGAACCGGATCGAGGTGCTGGAGGGCCATGAGCGGCGCACTGCGCAAGATGGGTGTGTACCTCGGCTTGGTCGAGGACGGGGAGCGCTACAACGCGCGGTACGACGACGAGTACGACGACTACGACGAGTACGAGGACGAAGCCGTCGACGGGGACTCCCACGAGACCGAGCCGGTACCCGCCGGCCGGGAGAGCCGCGAGCCTCGCACCGAGCCCCAGTTCCAGGGCCGCGAGGACCGTCAGGACCAGAGCGGCGCCACGGTCAGCAAGTTCCCAGACCGGCGCGGTGTCGCGTCGTCCCCGGAGGTTACCGAGTTGGCCCGCATCACCACCGTGCACCCGCGCAGCTACAACGAGGCGCGCGTCATCGGTGAGCACTTCCGCGACGGCACGCCCGTCATCATGAACCTGACCGAGATGGACCACTCCGACGCCAAGCGGCTGGTGGACTTCGCGGCCGGCCTGATCTTCTGCTGCCGGGGCTCGATCGAGCGGATCACCACCAAGGTGTTCCTGGTCTGCCCACCGAACGTGACGGTGGCCGCCGAGGAGAAGGAAAAGATCGCTGCCGACGGGTTCTACAACCAGAGCTGAGGCCGGCCCTTCCGCCGTCTTCTACACTCGTTGTCGACATGGATGCTCTAGCGCTCGTCCTCATCGTTCTGTACTGGGTACTGCTCGCCTTCTTCTTGGTGCTGGTGGCACGGTTCGTACTCAGTCTGATCGTCATGTTCGCTCCGCAGTGGCACCCCAAGGGGCCGCTGCTGCTGTTCTTCGAGCTGATCTACTCGATCACGGACCCGTTCCTGAAGCCGCTGCGGCGGATCCTGCCCCCGATCGGGGCCGGCGGGATCCGGATCGACCTGTCGATGCTGATGCTGTTCGTGATGGTGTCGGTGGCGATGGCGATCAACTCGACGGCCCTTCGATCGTTGTAAGGGTGAGGACCGCGAAGACTGGGTAGATAGAGCCCGGATTCCGTCATAAGACAACGAAGCGATAACGTGATCTACTGAGTCGCCAAGGCGAGGGCCACGGGGACTCCGCCAAGACACAGACAAACGAGGTGAAAGATGCCGCTGACGCCGGATGACGTCCGCTCGAAGCAGTTCACGCCCGTCCGACTACGGGAGGGCTACGACGTCACAGAGGTCGACTCCTTCCTCGACGAGGTGGAAGCCGAGCTCGAGCGACTTCTCGCCGAGAACGAGGAGCTGCGGGCCAAGCTCGCGGCGGCTCAGCGCGCTGGTGCTGACCAGCAGCGCCCGGTCGACCAGACCGCCGCGCTGCCGCCAGTCGTGCAGCAGCCGAAGCCCCCGGTCGTGGTCGAGAAGCCCGAGGAGAAGCCGCCGGTGGTGGCGCCTCCGACCGCGGCTGCGGCGGCCGGCACCGTCGGTGACGCCTCCAGCTCCGCGGTGCGGCTGCTGGAGATGGCCACCAAGCACTCCGACGACCTGGTCCAGGAGGCGAAGGACACCGCCGACAAGATCATCGGCGAGGCCCGCGCCAAGGCGGAGCGCCTGGAGAACGAGGCCCGCGGCAAGGCCGACCGGATGACCGGCGAGGCCCGCGCCCGCGCCGAGAAGCTCGACGGCGAGATCGCCGAGCGGCGCGCGCAGATGCTCGGCACGCTGGAGAAGCAGAAGGGTCAGCTCGAGCGCACGATCGACGACCTGCACGCTTACGAGCGTGAGTACCGCAGCCGCCTGAAGACGTACTTCACCGAGCAGCTGAAGGCGCTCGGCAACGGCGACGACACGCTCAGCCCGCGCAACGGCTTCCGGCCGGAGGCGCGTGCGCAGGCGCACGGTCACGGCGTCTAAAAACCTCTGCTGAAGGGGCGGTGCTTTCCGGCAGCACCGCCTCTTCGGCATGTCTGGCCACGTTTGACTGAGGGTCCTGTCCCGGTGACAGGCTGTCAGGGCCAGACCGAATGAACCTTGCGGCCGCTGAGTGTCTCGACCTCGGCCAGCCGCAGCCGGTACGGCGTCAGCCGTAGGAGCGAGGGTGATTCCCCGGCAGGACCATCGGGGAACACACTCCAGAAGTCGTAGCCGAGTGGTGCGGGAGCGTCCCGGTACAGCTCCCACACTCGTTGCCGGGTCGCGGCATCCGTGACCCACCCGCCTCGCAGTCCGCGACGGCCACCTCACGACCGGGCTCCCAGCAGCCGCAGCTCACGTACGCGCCACCGACCCATGCCCCACTGACCCAGGTCCCACCTCCGCCCGGCCGCCGAGCCCCATTTGCCTGGTCGACCCATGAAATGGGGGGTTTGTGACCCTGGTTACGGGTCACAAACCCCCCATTTGCTGGGTCAGCCAGCCAAATTGGTGGGTCAGCCAGGCAAATGGGGACGGGCGGGGTGGGGGGTGGGGGTTAGGCCTTCGTGAGCCAGTAGGTGAGTTGGAGGTCCTCTTCGGTGCCTTCGGCAACGTCGGTGGACTCCGACGGGGCGGACTGGGTGAGTTCGACGGCGAGGACCTCGCGGGCGATCTCGTCGGCGTGTTTGCCGAGGGCATCGGTCAGCTCGGCGTCGGTCGAGGTGAGCCAGACCCGGATCCGGTCCGACACCTCGAGGCCGGCGTTCTTCCGGGCCTCCTGCAGGGTGCGGACGACCTCGCGGGCCAGCCCGGCCTGCTTGAGCTCCGGCGTGACCTCGAGGTCGAGGGCAACGGTCTCGCCCTGCTCGTTGACCACCGACCAGCCTTCCTTCGGCCGCTCGGACACCAGCACCTCGGCCGCGCTCACCTCGACGTCGGAGCCGTCGACCACAACGGTCGCCGTCCCCGACTCCTTCAGCGCGGCGGCCAGCGCGCCGGCGTCGGCAGCGGCGATCGCCGCCGCGACCACCGGGGTCTGCTTGGCGAACCGCTTGCCGAGCTCCCGGAAGTTGCCCTTGGCAGAGAACTCGACCAGGTCCGCCCCCGCCGAGGACAGCGGCGCGACCGTGCCCACGTTGAGCTCGTCGGCGATCTCCTGCAGCAGTTCGGCCGACAGGTCCGCGATCGCGGCCGACCCGACCAGCGCGCGCGCCAGCGGCTGCCGCGTCTTCACCTTCGCCTCCGCCCGCGCGGACCGGCCGAGCTCGACGACCCGGCGCGCCATCGACACGTGCTGCGCCAGTACGTCGTCGATCAGCGTCTCGTCGTACGTCGGGAAGCTCGTCAGGTGCACCGATTCGGGCAGGCCGGACGTGACCGGGCGGAACACGTCCTGCCAGACCCGCTCGGTGACGAACGGCGTCAGCGGCGCCATCACCCGGGTGAGGACCTCGAGCGTCTCGTGCAGGGTGGCCAGCGCGCTCGAGTCACCGGACCAGAACCGGCGGCGGGAACGGCGGACGTACCAGTTCGAGAGCACGTCGACGAACGAGTTGATCAGCAGACCGAGCCGCTGGGTGTCGTACGCGGCGTAGGCCTCGTCGGTGTCCCGGACCAGCCGGTGCGTCTCGCTGACCAGCCAGCGGTCGAGCACAGAGCGGTCGGCGACAACCGGCGCGTCGGCGGGGGACCAGTCGGCGAGCCGGGCGTAGAGCGCGTGGAACGCGACCGTGTTCCAGTAGGTGAGCAGCACCTTCCGGACGATCTCGTTGAGCACGTTCGGCCCGATGCCGCGCGCCTTCCACGGCGACCCGGACGCGGCCATGAACCAGCGCACCGCGTCCGCGCTGTGGTTGTCCATCAGCGGGATCGGCTCCAGGATGTTGCCCAGGTGCTTGGACATCTTCCGGCCGTCCTCGGCGAGGATGTGCCCGAGGCAGACGACGTTGCGGTACGACGACTCGTCGAACACCAGCGTGCCGATCGCCATCAGCGTGTAGAACCAGCCGCGGGTCTGGTCGATCGCCTCGGCGATGAAGTCCGCCGGGTAGGTCTCCTCGAACTTCTCCTTCGACCCCTCCACCCACGGGTAGCCCCACTGCGCGAACGGCATCGAGCCCGAGTCGTACCAGGCGTCGATGACCTCGGGCACGCGGCGCGCCTCGGCGCCACAGGTCGGGCAGTCGAAGGTGATGTCGTCGACGTACGGCCGGTGCGGGTCGGTCGCGCTCAGGTCGCGGCCGGCCAGTTCGCCGAGCTCTGCCAGCGACCCGACGCACACCTGGTGGTCCTCACCGCAGCGCCAGATCGGCAGCGGCGTACCCCAGTAGCGCGAGCGGGAGACGGCCCAGTCGATGTTGTTGCGCAGCCAGTCGCCGTACCGGCCCCACTTGACCGAGTCCGGGTACCAGTTGGTCTTCTCGTTCTCGCGGAGCAGGGCGTCCTTCACCTGGGTAGTGCGGATGTACCAGGAGGGGAGCGCGTAGTACATGACCGGCGTGTGGCAGCGCCAGCAGTGCGGGTACGGGTGCTCGTACGGCACGTGCTTGAACAGCAGACCGCGGTCCTTCAGGTCCCTGACCAGCGTCTCGTCGGACTTCTTGAAGAACTGCCCGCCGACCAGCGGTACCTCGGCGTTGAAGTGACCGCTCGCGTCCACCGGGTTCACCACCGGCAGGTTGTACGCCCGGCCCACCGCGAGGTCGTCCGCGCCGAACGCGGGGGACTGGTGCACCAGACCGGTGCCGTCCTCGGTGGTGACGTAGTCCGCGAGTACGACGTAGTGCGCCGGCTCGTCGAACGGTACGAGCTCGAACGGCCGCTGGTACGTCCACCGCTCCATCTCGCGACCGCCGTACTCACCGGTGACCGTCCAGCCCTCACCGAGCCGGTCCAGCAGTGGCTTGGCGACCACCAGCGACTCGGTGCCGTCGGTGGCGACGACGTACTCGACCTCCGGGTGGACGGCGACCGCGGTGTTCGACACGAGGGTCCACGGGGTCGTCGTCCAGACCAGGAGCGACGCCTGGCCGGCCAGCGGCCCCGAGGTGAGCGGGAAGCGGACGTAGACCGACGGGTCGACGACGGTCTCGTACCCCTGGGCGAGCTCGTGGTCGGACAGGCCGGTGCCGCAGCGCGGGCAGTACGGCGTGATCCGGTAGTCCTCGACCAGCAGGCCCTTGTCGTGGATCTGCTTGAGCGACCACCAGACCGACTGGACGTACTCCGGGTCCATCGTCTTGTACGGGTGCTCGAGGTCGACCCAGTAGCCCATCCGGACGGTGAGCTCGTTGAACGCGTCGACGTGCCGCAGCACGGACTCACGGCATTTGGCGTTGAACTCGGCGATGCCGTACGCCTCGATGTCGTTCTTGCCGTTGAAGCCGAGCTCCTTCTCGACCGCGACCTCGACCGGGAGGCCGTGGCAGTCCCAGCCGGCCTTGCGCTCGACCCAGAAGCCCTTCATGGTCCGGTAGCGCGGGAACACGTCCTTGAAGACGCGGGCCTCGATGTGGTGGGTGCCGGGCATGCCGTTCGCGGTCGGCGGACCCTCGGAGAACGTCCACGGCTGACCGCCGGCGGACTGCTCGAGGCTCTTGGCGAAGGTGTCGTGCTCGTCCCAGAGGGTGAGCACCTCGCGCTCGAGCGCGGGGAAGTCGACCTGGGCGGGAACCTGCCGCCAGGGGGTGTTTGCCGCCATGTTGTGCGTCCTTCGTCGCGTCCTGCTTGCTGGACGAGGGACGAAGCGCCAGGTTTGTCACCCGGCTACCGCGCGGTACCACCCTCCTTGGCGACCCGGAGTGCGGTCACCCACTTCCTTAACGACACGCTGCCGGTTCTAATGGGTCCCTACGGACTGTTCTTCCGGCGGCTCCGGGGTGATGGCCCCATCACTGCCTTGCGGTTCGTGGTCATCAGTGTACGGCGTCGTACGAGCTGACTACGAATCGTTAATCAGTGGTCAAGGGAGAATTCGGGGATGAGAATTCTCGTGCGGGTGAAGCCGGGGGCTTCCAGGACCGCGGTCGGCGGCCGGTACGACGGTCCGTCGGGGCCGGCGCTGGTGGTCGCGGTGGCAGCTCGTGCGGTGCAGGGACAGGCGACGAAGGCTGTCCTGACGGCGGTCGCGGCGGAGTTCGGCGTACGGCGTTCCGCGGTGACACTGGTACGTGGTTCGACCAGCAGGGACAAGCTGGTCGAGATCGAGGGGGAGGCGAACGACATCCGGGCGCGGCTCGAGCGATTGCTCGGCTGACCAGGGACTGTTACGGACAGTGATGTCCGCAATGCGGTTGTGACGCGCAGAACATCGAGCGGGCTTGAAGAACCGACTACCGTATGTCCACGGTCTGCGCGTCGGACTGGCACGCGGTGTTCGCGTGGCCTACTGTCTTGCGACCAGTCCGCTTCAGTCTCCGACGGAAGGCAGGGGGTAGCTGACCATGGCTACATCGGCACGGAAGAAGTCCGCCCCCCAACGTTCTGCCGCGGCCAAGAAGAGCGCCGCCGCCAAGCAGTCCGAACCGGTCCAGAAGACGACGGCTCGCAACGGTGCGGCGAAGACCTCGCCGGCCAAGAAGACCTCCGCGGTGAAGAAGTCGTCAGCGACCACCGCGGCCAAGAAGACAGCGGCTAAGACCCCTGCCAAGAAAGCTCCGACGAAGAGGGTGGCCATGAAGACGAACGAGAACAGGACCCCGGCGACGGCGCCGGCGAAGTCCGCTGCACACACGGCCGAGACCTTCAAGGTGAAGCCGGGTGAGGACCCGTGGACCGCTGCCGAGCTGGCCGAGCTGCGCGCGGAGCTGGAGGGTGAGGTCGAGCACCTCAAGCAGGAGATCAAGGACGCCGAGCAGGAGATCGCTGGCCTGTTCCGGGACGGCAGCGACGGCGCCGGCAACGACCAGGCGGACGTCGGCTCCACGACCCTCGAGCGGTACCACGAGCTGACGCTGGCCAACAACGCCCGCGACATGCTCAACCAGATCGAGTTCGCGCTGACCCGGATCGACGACGGCACGTACGGCGTCTGCGACAACTGCGGCAACGCGATCGGCAAGGGTCGGCTGCAGGCGTTCCCGCGTGCGACACTGTGCGTCTCATGCAAAGAACGCCAGGAACGCCGCTGAACGACCCCACCTCGTCCGACCAGGTGGAGGACGAAGCCACACCGGAACCGGCCGACGACCCGTCGGCCGGTTCTCCGTCGTCCCCGTCACACCGGTCGTGGAAGTGGACTGTGTTGTTCGGTGGGGTTGGGCTGGTGGTCCTGTTCCTGGATCAGCTGACCAAGGCGCTGGCTCTGGCGCATCTGACGCCGGGTGAGCCGGTCGATGTGATCGGGTCGCTGCTCAAGTTCAACCTGATCCGGAACTCCGGTGCCGCGTTCAGCCTGGGTGCGGGCTACACGCCATACATCAGCGCGATCCAGATCGCGGTGGCGCTCGGGGTGGTGTACCTGTCCCGCAAGCTCCGGTCGGTGGGCTGGGCGGTTGCGTTCGGCCTGCTGTTCGGTGGTGCGGTCGGGAACATCCTGGACCGCATCTTCCGGGAGCCGTCGCCGTTCCACGGGCATGTGGTCGACTTCCTGCAGACCCCGCACTGGGCGATCTTCAACGTCGCGGACATGGCCGTGACGTCGGCCGCCGTACTGCTGGTGATCCAGACCCTGCGCGGCATCAGGCTCGACGGCACCCGGGAGCACCGGCGGTGACATCGGGGACATCAGGGAGCTCCCGGACCGTGATGGTGCCCGACGGTCTCGCGGGCGAGCGGCTGGACGCGGCGCTGTCGCGCCTGTTCGGCGTGTCCCGGACGAAGGCGGCCGAGCTGATCGAGTCCGGCCTGGTCCAGGTGGACGGGGCCACGGCGCCGAAGTCGTCCCGGGTCGCGGCCGGTGTCCTGCTCGACGTCGAGCTGCCGGCGCCGCCGTCCGAGGTGACCGTCGTACCGGAGACCGTCGACAACCTGCGGATCGTGTACGACGACGACGAGATCGTGGTCGTGGACAAGCCGGTCGGCGTCGCCGCGCACCCGTCGCCGGGATGGACCGGCCCGACCGTGATCGGGCACCTGGCCGGCGCGGGCTTCGCCATCTCCACCAGCGGCGCTGCCGAGCGCAAGGGCATCGTGCACCGGCTCGACGTCGGGACGTCCGGGCTGATGGTGGTCGCGAAGACGGAGTACGCGTACACCGTCCTGAAGCGCGCCTTCAAGGAGCGCACGGTCAAGAAGATCTACCACGCGCTGGTGCAGGGCCATCCCGACCCCTTCACCGGTACGGTCGACGCGCCGATCGACCGGCACCCGCACCACGACTACAAGTTCGGCGTGGTGGCCGGCGGCAAGCCGAGCATCACGCACTACGAGACCCTGGAGGCGTTCCGGTACGGGACCCTCCTGGAGATCACCCTCGAGACCGGGCGCACCCACCAGATCCGCGTCCACATGTCCGCGATCGGCCACCCGTGCTGCGGCGACCTCACGTACGGCGCCGACCCGGTCCTCGCGGAACGCCTCGGCCTGACCCGCCAGTGGCTGCACGCAATGCGCCTCGGCTTCACCCACCCGGGCACGGGCGAGTACGTCGAGTTCACCTCGAAGTATCCCGACGACCTGGAGCACGCCATCGACCTGCTCGTCGACGCCCAGTGAAGCTGTACCTCTCGTCCTTCCGCCTCGGCGACCACCCGGAACACCTGGTCGCCCTGCTGCCACGCAACCCGAACGTCGCGGTGATCTGCAACGCGATCGACGCGGAGGACCCGGCCGTCCGTGCGGAGAAGGTCGCCGAGGAGATCCGGTGGCTGACCGAGCTGGGGCTTCGCGCCGAGGAGCTGGACCTGCGCGTGACCGCCGACTTCGACGGGTACGACGGCCTGTGGGTCCGCGGCGGCAACGTCTTCGTCCTCCGCGCCGCGATGTCCCGCTCCGGCGCCGACCGTACCCTTCCCAACCTGATCAGGTTGGAGCAGCTCGTGTACGCCGGCTACAGCGCCGGGCCGTGCGTCCTGGCGCCGAGCCTCCGCGGGCTCGAACTGTGCGATGACGTCACCGCCGTCGACGGCGACGTCATCTGGGCCGGTCTCGGCGTCCTCGACCACGCGATCGTCCCGCACCTCGACTCACCCGGTCATCCCGAGACCGAACTGCTCGCCGGCGTCGCCGAGTTGTACGAGCGGACCGCCGTACCGCACCTCAAGATGCGCGACGGCCAGGCGCTCGCCGTCGACGGCGAGCGCCGCGAACTGGTGTGAATCTGGTTCGGTCCACGCCCGGATAGCGGGCGGTGGACGGCGTGTCGGTGAGCCGGTTCAGAACTGTCCACGGGCCCGCATAGGCTGTAGCGGTTCATCTGAATCGCGCCCTGGGAGGTCTGCGTCGATATGGCGTCCAGCGACAGTTTTGTGCATCTCCACGTGCACACGGAGTACTCGATGCTGGACGGCGCCGCGCGGATCGACGAGTTGTTCAAGACCGCCCAGGAAATGGGCATGCCGGCGATCGCGACCACCGACCACGGGTACGTGTTCGGCGCCTACGAGTTCTGGAAGACCGCGAAGAAGTACGACGTCAAGCCGATCATCGGCGTCGAGGCGTACCTGACGCCGCACACCCACCGCTCGGAGCGGAAGCGGGTCAAGTGGGGTGACGCGAACTCCGGCCGTGACGACGTCTCCGGCTCGGGTGCCTACACCCACATGACGCTGCTGGCGAAGAACACCTCCGGTATGCACAATCTGTTCAAGATGAGCTCGCTGGCCAGCCTCGAGGGCTACTACTTCAAGCCCCGGATGGACCGCGAGCTGCTGAACACGTACGGCCAGGGCCTGATCGCGACCACCGGCTGCCCGTCCGGCGAGGTGCAGACCCGGCTCCGCCTGGGGCAGTACAAGGAGGCCGTCGAGGCCGCCGCGGAGTTCCGCGACATCTTCGGCCGGGAGAACTACTACTGCGAGCTGATGGACCACGGCCTCGGCATCGAGCGGAACATCCAGGGCGACCTGCTGAAGCTGGCCAAGGAGCTCGGTCTGCCGCTGGTCGCGACCAACGACCTGCACTACACCAAGCCCGAGGACTCGACCGCGCACGCCGCGCTGCTGTGCGTCCAGTCCGGCTCGACGCTGTCCGACCCGAACCGCTTCAAGTTCGACGCGAACGAGTTCTACGTCAAGACCGCGGCCGAGATGCGCGAGGTCTGGAAGGACTTCCCGGAGGCGTGTGACAACACGCTGCTGATCGCCGAGCAGTGCGATGTGAGCTTCACCGAGGGCGAGGGCCGGTTCATGCCGCGGTTCCCGTGCCCCGAGGGCCACAACGAGGAGTCGTGGTTCGTCGCCGAGGTCGAGACCGGTCTGCACTTCCGGTATCCCGACGGGATCCCGGACGACGTCCGGAAGCGCACCGACTACGAGATCGAGGTCATCGTCTCGAAGGGGTACGCCGGCTACTTCCTCGTCGTCGCCGACTTCATCAACTGGGCCAAGGCGAACGGCATCCGGGTCGGCCCGGGCCGTGGCTCCGGCGCGGGCTCGATGTGCGCGTACGCGATGAAGATCACCGACCTGGACCCGCTGCTGCACGGTCTGTTCTTCGAGCGCTTCCTGAACCCGGAACGCATGTCGATGCCCGACTTCGACATCGACTTCGACGACCGTCGCCGCCCCGAGGTGATCCGCTACGTCACCGAGAAGTACGGCGACGACCGGGTCGCGATGATCGTCACCTACGGCACCATCAAGGCCAAGCAGGCGATCAAGGACGCCGGCCGGGTGCTGGACTACCCGTTCGCGATGGGCGACCGGATCACCAAGGCGATGCCGCCCGCGGTGATGGGCAAGGACGTCCCGCTGTCCGGCATCTTCGACCCGCAGCACAAGCGGTACTCCGAGGCCGGCGAGTTCCGCACGCTGTACGAGGGCGACCAGGACGTCCGCAAGATCGTCGACACCGCCCGCGGCCTGGAGAACCTGAAGCGCCAGTGGGGTGTGCACGCGGCCGGCGTGATCATGTCCAGCGAGCCGCTGATCGAGCTGATCCCGATCATGCGCCGCGAGCAGGACGGCCAGGTGATCACCCAGTTCGACTACCCGAGCTGCGAGACGCTCGGCCTGGTCAAGATGGACTTCCTGGGCCTGCGGAACCTGACGATCATGGACGACGCGGTCAAGAACATCGAGGCCGCGCACGGGATCACGATCGACCTCGACAAGCTGAGCAAGGACCTCGACGACAAACCGACGTACGACCTGCTGGCGCGGGGTGACACGCTCGGCGTCTTCCAGTTCGACGGCGGGCCGATGCGGGCGCTGCTGCGGCTGATGAAGCCGGACAACTTCGAGGACATCTCGGCGAGTACGGCGCTCTACCGGCCGGGCCCGATGGGCGCGAACAGCCACACCAACTACGCGCTCCGCAAGAACGGGCAGCAGGAGATCAGCTACCCGCACGACGAGCTCGCGGTCGCGCTCGAGCCCGTCCTCGGCGTCACCTACGGCCTGATCGTGTACCAGGAGCAGGTGATGGAGATCGCCCAGCGCCTGGCCGGCTACACGCTCGGCAAGGCGGACCTGCTGCGCCGGGCGATGGGCAAGAAGAAGCGCGAGGTGCTGGACGCGGAGTACGTCGGCTTCGCGGAGGGCATGAAGTCCAACGGTTTCTCCGACGCGTCGATCAAGGCGCTGTGGGACGTTCTGCTGCCGTTCTCCGACTACGCGTTCAACAAGGCGCACTCCGCGGCGTACGGTCTGGTCTCGTACTGGACCGCGTACATGAAGGCCAACTACCCGGCGGAGTACATGGCCGCCGTCCTGACGTCCGTGAAGGACGACAAGGACAAGATGGCCATCTACCTGAACGAGTGCCGCCGGATGGGCATCAAGGTGCTGCCGCCGGACGTCAACGAGTCCGACTCGAACTTCACCCCGGTCGGCACCGACATCCGCTTCGGCCTGTCCGCGATCCGTAACGTCGGTGTGAACGTGGTCGCCGAGATCGTCGCGGCCCGCGAGGAGAAGGGCCGGTTCACCGACTTCGTCGACTTCATCGACAAGGTGCCGCTGCCGGTCTGCAACAAGCGCGTGATCGAATCGCTGGCCAAGGCCGGCTCGTTCGACTCGATGAGCCACGCCCGGCGGGCGATCGTCGCGGTGCACGAGCAGGCCGTCGACGAGGCCATCGACCTCAAGCGGAACGAGGCGCACGGGCAGTTCGACCTGTTCTCGATGGGTGACGACGACACGGACGAGGGCGAGGGCAACAGCCGCCTGACCGTGACCGTCCCGGAGATCGAGGAGTGGGACAAGGCCACCAAGCTGGCGCACGAGCGCGACATGCTGGGGCTGTACGTGTCCGACCACCCGCTGTTCGGCGTCGAGCACGTGCTCACCAACGGCAGCGACTGCACGATCGGTCAGCTGCTCGCCGACGAGGAGCGGCCGGACGGCAGCCGGGTGACGATCGGCGGCCTGGTGACCGCGGTCCAGCGGAAGGTGAACAAGCGCGGCGACATCTACGCGATCGTCACCATCGAGGACCTCGAAGGTTCGATCGAGGTGATGATGTTCTCCTCGGCGTACCAGCTGCACGCGCACCTGCTCACCAACGACGCGATCATCCTGATGAAGGGCCGGGTACGCCGCCGCGAGGACCGGCTCGAGCTGAGCGGCGACGAGGTCGTCGTCCCCGACCTCACCGAAGGCCCGAGCGGGCCGGTGGTGCTCACGATGCCGGTCAACCGCTGCACTCCGCCGGTCGTCGACCAGCTGAAGGACATCCTGACCTCGCACCCCGGGATGACCGAGGTCCACCTCCGCCTCCAGGCGCGCCAGAAAACGACGGTCATGCGGATCGGCGACCGCTTCCGCGTGACCCCCACCTCGTCCCTCATGGCCGACCTGAAAGCCCTCCTGGGCCCGTCCTGCCTGGCCAGCTGATCGATGGCAGGAGGAAGCGCCCGGACAAGCAAAGGCCCCGGGGGGTTTCCCTGACCGAAGTCGGTACGCCGTCATTCCCGGGGCTCTCGTTGCTTCTCAAGAATACCAGTTCAAGGCGACCTCCGGGCAGGTCTGTGTGCGATGAGTAACCGAATGCAGCGCCACACCGCGTCGCGCAGCCGACCGTGGACGCTGGAGAACCTACTGTCTGAGGCCCGCCTGGGCCCGTATCTCGCCGCGACAGACGGCAGCCTGACCTCGGCACTGCGTCTCTACGACTGGAACACCCAAGCCAGCTCCGCATTCCACGAGGAACTGCACTATGTCGAGGTGGGGCTGCGCAATGCGATGGATCGGCAGCTCGCAGCTTGGGCGAAGGGGCTGGGTGCTCAGTCGTCCTGGTACGCCGATTCGCGCGTACCGCTGACTCCACGGACTCGCCGCAAGGTCGCGGACGCTCGTAACAACGCCACTCGAGGTGGCCGCCCTGAGCTTCATGGCAAGGTAGTCGCCGAGTTGATGTTGGGCTTCTGGTGGTCTCTGCTGTCCGATGAGTACAACCGGCGGCTCTGGCAGCCTTGTCTCCAGTACGCGTTCGACGGGCCGGTCCGCCGAACGCGGTTGCATTCGGAGCTGGATGAACTGCGACGCCTGCGCAATCGGATCGCTCATCACGAGCCAATCCATGGACGTGACCTGCTTGCGGACCATCAGCGCGTGCTCGATGTCGCGAGGCGGATCTCGCCACGACTGAGTGAACGCGTCGAGGCGGTCAGCCGGGTGCCGAAGCTCCTTGTGGAGCGGCCTGCCACACTGTGCACGTGAGTCAACCACGACAACCGTCACTGCCGCAGTCCGGGCAGCCGTCGCCGTACCTGGCGCCGCCGTCGTATAACCCGTTTGGTGCGCCGGTGGTCGAGGAGCCGCGGTTGCCGTGGGCGAAGGCGGTTCTGGTGACCGTGGTGGTGTTCCTGGTCGCCGGTGTGGTGGCCGGGTGGGGATGGCAGCAGTTCTCGCCGTTGGCGCAGTACACCGTGGACGAGCAGGGTGGCGCGCTGGGCGAGGAGCAGATGACCCGGATCTTCGGGCCGGACGGGACGTTCACCGCGATCGGGTTCGTGACGGCCGTGGTGCTCGGCGCCGCGTTGTTCTGGTGGCTGCGGAACTACGGCCCGTGGTCGGTCGCGATCGTCACGCTCGGTGCGTGCCTCGGTGCCGGAGTGTCGTGGGGCGTTGGCATGCTCCTCGGGCACGACCCGCTCGAGCCGCGGCTGCGGGCCGCTCACCCGGGTGATCTCGTCTCGGCCCCGCTGGAGCTGCATACGTGGACCCCGGCGGCCTCCTGGCTGGTCGGTGCCGCCTTGGCCTGCGCGATCATCGCGGCCACCACCTGGCGCGCCGACCCGGTTGCAACCACTTCGCAACCTGCTGCGTCGGACCCTGGACCGCCGCTCCACTAGCCTTTGTAGGTCCGGCGGTGAGGCCACCGGAGCCAGCGAGGGAGCATATGTCCGACCAGAACCAACCACCCACGTACCCAGGTGCCGGCGGTCAGCAGCCGCAGTACGGTCCGCCGCAGGGTCAGAACCCGCAGGGGCAGAACCTCTGGCCCCAGCAGGGCGGTCCCCAGGGCCCGCAGCCGGGCCAGCAGGGCTACCCGCAACAGGGCCAGCCTTACGGCGGCCCACAGCACGGTGCTCCGCAGCAGGGCCAGCAGTACGGCGGCCCACAGCAGGGCGCTCCGCAGCAGGGCCAGCAGTACGGTGCCCCGCAGCAGGGCGGCCCGCAGTACGGCGGTCCCCAGGGTCCGCACGGCCCGCAGCCCGGTTCGCCGTACGGCCAGCCGGGTCAGCCGGGTCAGGCGTCGTACGAGCAGATGCATGTCGGTGGGCAGCCGCCGCAGGGCCCCGGGTACGGCGGTCCGCAGCAGTGGCAGCCGGAGCCGAAGAAGAAGCGCGGCAAGCTGATCCCGATCATCGCCGCCCTGGCGATGGTGCTGGTGGTCGCGGGCGGCGGCATCTTTGCCTACGGCAAGCTCGGTGGCGGCGGTAAGCAGCCGGCCGACGTTCTGCCGGGCACCGCGGTCGGGTACGTCCGCGTGGACCTGAACCCGTCCGCCGGCCAGAAGGTCGCGGCGATCCGGTTCATGATGAAGTTCCCGTCCGTGAAGGACAACCTCGGCCTCACCGGTGAGCAGGACGACCTGAAGCAGAAGCTGTTCGAGCAGATCAAGAAGTCGGCCGGCGACGACCTCGCCCAGGTCGACTACGACAAGGACGTCAAGCCGTGGCTCGGTGACCGCGCCGGATTCGCCGCGCTGCCGCCGGCCGAGGGCAAGGACGAGCCGGTCCCGGTGGTCGCGGTCCAGATCAAGGACGAGGACGCCGCGACCAAGGGCATGGACAAGCTGCTGGCGAACGAGGACGAGAAGCCCGGTCGCGCGTTCAGCAACGGCTACATGCTGCTGGCCGAGAACCAGGCGACCGTCGACTCGGCGATCGCGACGGCGAAGGACAACCCGCTGAGCAAGAACGCCAAGTTCAGCGCGGACATGGACAAGCTCGGCGAGCAGGGCTTCATCTCGGGCTGGGCGGACGCGAAGGGCCTGGCCTCGATCAGCGGCAAGGTCGACTCCGGCCAGATCGCCGGCCTGGGTGACGCGACCGCTGCGGTGGCGCTGCGGTTCGACGCGTCGTACGTCGAGCTCAAGGGCATCGCGCACGGCGACAAGAGCGTCAAGGTGGGTGCCGCCGACGCCGGCGACCTGGTCACGAAGCTGCCGGACAGCACGGCCGGCGCGATCGCGATCTCCGGTGGCGAGAGCCTGATCGACACCGCCTGGGCGCAGGTGCAGAAGGCGGGCGGCGACAAGCTCCAGCCGATGATCGACGAGATCGCGCAGGAGACCGGTCTGAAGCTGCCGGACGACCTGAAGAGCCTCGCGGGCAAGAACCTGTCGGTCTCGATCGACAAGGACACCGCGGACGGCCCGAAGATCGCGGCCCGGATGGAGACCGACCCGGCGAAGGCCGAGCCGGTCGTGCAGAAGCTGACCTCGCTGCTCCGCCAGCGGTCGTCGGCGAACATCCCGATCGAGACCGCGAAGGACGACGACACGCTCGTCGTCTCGACCAGCAAGGACTACGCGGAGACGGTGCTGAAGGGCGGCAACCTTGGCGGCACCGAGAACTTCAAGCAGGCCCTGCCCGACACCAAGGGCGCCGTGATGATCGGGTACGTCGACTTCGAGGCTGCCGGCGCGCTCAGCGACCGGTTCTCCGAGGACAAGGATCTGGCCGCACTCCGCTCAGCCGGCATCGTGACCCGCTCCACCGGCGACGGCGAGGCGGAAATCACCATGCGAGTCGTCGCGAAGTAGTCAGCCACACGCTGCCGAACAGCCCCGGACCGCCTGATCGCAGGCGGTCCGGGGTTTCTTTTCGGGGTGATGTCGAAAACCGCGGATCGGGTTCTACCTCTGGGTGAAAGCACCTCTTCACGAAGGAGAACCACCATGAACCATGTCAGCGAGATCCGCACCGTCGGCGTACCGGTGACCGACCAGGACCGTGCGGTCGCGTTCTACATCGAGACCCTGGGCTTCGAGCTGCTGATGGACGCACCGCTGCCGCAGTTCGGCGGCCGCTGGATCGTGGTCGCGCCGGCCGGCTCGGCCGCGAGTATCGCGCTCGTACCCGCGAGGGAGGGCAATCCGGCCGGCGTCGACACCGGCATCCGGATGGCCAGCCCGGACGCGAAGGCGGCCCACGAGTACTTCCTCGGTGCCGGCGTCGACACCGACGAACTGCTCGAGTGGCCGGGCGTCCCGCCGATGTTCAGCCTCCGCGACCCGGACGGAAACCGGCTCTACATCTCCCAGGCCTGACCCGTCGAATACTGCCCGATCGGGAAGGGGGTCGTGGGCTGCTGCGGTGTCATCATCGACGGATGGCGCGAACTGGGGTGGCAGTGCTGCTGGTGCTGGGGCTGGTGGGCTGTTCGGGCGGGGACGGGCAGCCCGGGGGTCCACCAAGCACTCCGGCCGCCGTGAGCTTTCCCGACCCGGGGACGGGCGCACTGGATCCGGCGAAGGCGAAGGTGCTGCAGGACGTGCTCGCGAAGGTGGTGTCGATGCCGGACATCGAGTCCGGCGCGCGGGGCGTGACCGCGGCGGTGGTCACCGATCAGTGGAGCTGGTCGGGCGCCGCCGGGCTCGACGCGCGCGGGACGAAGCTGGTGCCGACGTCGAGCATGGCGGTCGCGAGTATCACCAAGACGTTCGTCGCGTCCGAGGTGATGCTGCTCGCGAAGGCGAAGAAGGTCGATCTCGATGCGCCGCTGTCGACGTACGTGAAGCACAAGCTGACCGCGAACAACGCGACCGTTCGCCAGCACCTCTCGATGACGTCCGGCGTACCGAACTACTTGCCGGAGGACTACGGCCGGATGGACAAGGCGATCGCGGCCGTGCCCAGCAAGCACTGGACCCCCGAGCAGGCGCTGTCCTACGACACCGCGCCCGTTGGGCCGCCCAACAGCCCCTACAACTACAGCAACCCGAGCTACGTTCTGCTCGGCATGCTGATCGAGAAGGTGACCGGGCAATCGCTCGCCGCCGTACTTCGCCGGGACCTCGCGATCCCGGCCGGTCTGCAGCACGCTGCCTTCCAGGACGCCGAGAAGCCACAGGCGCCGGTGGTCGCCGACGCCAACCCGGCGTGCGGCGCACCGGACGGATACCTTCCCTGCCGGGCGATCGCCAGCCTGTCCGCGGCGAACGCGGGTCTGGCCGCCGATGCGCCGACGGTCGCGCGCTGGGGCTACGAGCTGTACGGCGGCCGCGTGCTGCCGGCCGATCTCGTCGCGGACATGACCAGCGGCGACGGCGAGTACGGACTGGGCACGATGCTGTTCTCGCAGCAGTTCGGGGCGGACCCGGCGTACGGTCATCGCGGTGACCTGCCCGATCACTCCAGTCTGCTGCTCGTGATCCCGGCCAAGAAGCTCGCGATCGCGATACTCCTTGCGGACGGCAACAAACACGTCGACACCACGATGACCGGCCTGCTGACCGCAGTGGGACCGCTGCTCAGCTGATCAGCGGCGGACCCGGTAGCGCAGGTGGGTTGCTCGCGGTGTGTCGATCACGCGGACGATCTCGAGTTCGACGCGTTCGGGGAGTACGTCGAACAGGCGCAGGCCGCTGCCGAACAGGACCGGGACCTGGCTGAGCTGCAGCTCGTCGAGGACGCCGGCCGCCAGTGCCAGCTGTGCGGTGATCGCGCCGTGGACCAGTACGTCCTTGTCACCGGCCGCCGCCTTGGCCTGCGCCATCGCGGTCTCGATATCGCCGACGACGTGGACGTTCTCGTAGCCGACCGGTGACGGGTCGCGGCTGAGGACGAAGAGCGGTACGCCGTGGTGGTCGCCGCCGTAGTAGTCGACCTGCTCCGCCGTACGACGGCCGACAAGGACCGCGCCGGTGGCGTTCAACTCGTCCCAGATCTCGCCCGGCTCGCCGTCCGGGCGGCCGACCTCGCCGTCCGCGTCCAGGTACCACTCGTGCAACCGCAGGAAGTCGTCGCCGCCCGGGTTACCGGGCCGGTCGTCCGGACCGGCGATGTAGCCGTCGGCGGACATCGACATCAACAGCACCGATGAGGACATGAGCGTTCTCCAGTCTTCGCGAGCACGGCCGCTCCGCACCCTTGCCTACGCGTCGAAGACCGCGAACACGATTCGACATCACTCCGCGGCCAATGTCTCCAGCACGCCCTCGCCGTACTTGGTCAGCTTGTTCTCGCCGATGCCGCTGATCGTGCCGAGCTCGGCCAGCGACGTCGGCTGGTCGGTGGCGATCTGCCGCAGCGTCGCGTCGTGGAAGATGACGTACGCCGGGACGCCCTGCTCCTTGGCGGTGGCTGCCCGCCACGCGCGCAACCGCTCGAACACCGGCGCCGCCTCCGGTGGCAGATCGACCGCCGGCTTCTTCCCGCCCGACGACCTGCTCGAAGACCGGGTGCGCTCGGGCTCGCGGCGCATCATCACCTCGCGCCGTTTGCCGAGCACCTCGCCGCTCTCCTCGGTCAGCACGAGCGTGCCGTAGTCGCCTTCGACGGCGAGCAGCCGCAGTGCGAGCAGCTGCCGGATGACGCCACGCCACTCGGTGTCCTTCAGCTCGGTGCCGATCCCGAACACCGTCAGCTGGTCGTGCCGGAACTGCTTGACCTTCTCGGTCTCCTTGCCGAGCAGGATGTCGATCAGCTGTCCCGCACCGAACTTCTGCCCGCGCTCCCGCTGCAGCCGGTACACCGTCGACAGCAGTTTCTGCGCCGCGATCGTCCCGTCCCACGACTCGGGCGGCGTCAGGCACGTGTCGCAGTTCCCGCAGGCGTCGCCGTGCTGGCCGAAGTACGCCAGGAGTTGCGACCGCCGGCACTGCACGGTCTCGCACAGCGCGAGCATCGCGTCGAGATGTGAGCTGAGCCGCCGTCGATGCGCGAGGTCGCCCTCGGACGTGTCGATCATCTTGCGCTGCTGCACGACGTCCTGCAGCCCGTACGCCAGCCAGGCGGTCGAGGGCAGTCCGTCCCGCCCCGCGCGACCGGTCTCCTGGTAGTACCCCTCGACGGACTTCGGCAGGTCGAGATGCGCGACGAACCGGACGTCCGGCTTGTCGATCCCCATCCCGAACGCGATGGTCGCCACCACGACCAGCCCGTCCTCGCGCAGGAACCGCGCCTGGTTCGTCGCGCGGGTCCGGCTGTCCAGGCCCGCGTGGTACGGCACGGCCTCGATCCCGTTCTGGGTGAGGAAGGCAGCAGTCTTCTCGACGCTGTTGCGGGACAGGCAGTACACGATGCCGGCGTCGCCGGCGTGCTCGGTGCGGAGCAGGTCGAGCAGCTGCCGCTGCGGGTTGTCCTTCGGGACGATCCGGTACTGGATGTTGGGCCGGTCGAAGCTCGCGACGAAGTGCTTCGCCTCGTCCAGCTTCAGCCGGGTCGCGATCTCCTGATGGGTCGCCTCGGTCGCCGTCGCGGTCAACGCGATCCGCGGGACGTCGGGCCAGCGCTCGTGCAGCTCGGACAGCATCAGGTAGTCGGGCCGGAAGTCGTGGCCCCACTGCGACACGCAGTGCGCCTCGTCGATCGCGAACAGCGCGATCTTGCCCTGGTCGAGCAGCCGCACGGTCGACTCCACCCGCAGCCGCTCGGGCGCCAGGTACAGCAGGTCGAGCTCGCCGGCCAGGAACGCCTGCTCGACCTCACGCCGCTGGTCGAAGTCCTGCGTGGAGTTCAGGAATCCCGCCCGTACGCCGAGCGCGGTCAGCGCGTCCACCTGGTCCTGCATCAACGCGATCAGCGGCGAGATCACGACGCCGACGCCGGACCGGACGAGCGACGGGATCTGGTAGCACAGCGACTTGCCGCCACCGGTCGGCATCAGCACCAGCGCGTCACCGCCCGCGACGACGGTGTCGATGATGTCGGCCTGCTCACCGCGGAAGGATTCGTACCCGAACACCCGCCGGAGAACCTGAAGCGCTTCGGAATCGGGCAACTCGGTCGTCTCACTCACCCCGGCGAGTTTAGTGAGATCCGGCCGACGATGCTGGCACGATCGCCGCAACCTGTGGATTACCCGGCAGACTCGGCAGTTCCTCGGTCATCCACTGCCGCGGTGAGCAGCCGGCGATCGCCCGAAACTCACGGGTCAGGTGCGACTGGTCGGCGTACCCTGCAGCGGCCGACAGCTCCGACAACCGGGTGCGCGGATGGCCGCGCAGGTAGCTGGTGACGCGCTCGAAGCGCAGGACCCGGGACGCGACCTTGGGCGGCAGGCCGAACTCGGACGTGAACCGGTCGGTGAGGTGCCGCCGGCTCCAGCCGACCTCGGTCGCCAGCTCCTGTACGCCGATGGCGCCGCTCGACGCGCACAGCCGCTGCCACGCCCAGTCGAGCTCCGGACGGGCCGCACTGGGCCGGCGCGCGCCGAGCCACCGCAGCAACATGTCCTCGAGCACATCGAAGCGGGTCGACCAGCTCGCCTCCGCACGGAGGTGCTCGGTCAGCTCGCGGGCCGGTCGTCCGAGCACGTCGTCGAGGCCGACGACCGCCGACGCGAGCTCGCCCGGCGGCAGCCCGAACAGCACGCGCGCGGCCGCGGGAGCGAGTGACAGCTGCACACCGGCCCGGCTCGGCGTCTGACCGATCTGCACGGCCGTGGAGTGCAGTCCGCCGACGAGCGCGTCGTACTTCTCCACGGGGCTGCCCGGCCACGCGACGCCGAGGGGGTCGTCGAGCGTGACGACCAGGGTCAGGTAGCGGGAGGGCAGGCCGCGGTGCAGGTCCGGGGGATCGGCGTTGTACGCGTAGCCGATGACGTCACCGACGTACGGCCGCAGGGCAGGGTGCACCGGACGGGTCGCATAGCTCGTCGTCGCGTGCGCACTCCCGGTCATGAGATCAGGCTAGAGGTGTCCACGGACAGAATCAGTGCTCCAGGATCCGGGACCCGCGTACCGGCATCCGGACGAGCGTGGCAGTATCGATAGGTACGTACTAGCTGCAAGGAGATGTCGTCGTGCCTGCTCTCAGGTCCCGCACTGTCACCCACGGCCGCAACATGGCGGGCGCCCGCGCGCTCATGCAGGCCTCCGGGGTAGCCCGGGAGGACTTCGGGAAGCCGATCATCGCGGTGGCGAACAGCTTCACCGAGTTCGTCCCCGGCCACACGCACCTGGCCCCGGTCGGCCGGATCGTGTCCGAGGCGATCCACGCGGCCGGCGGCATCGCCCGCGAGTTCAACACGATCGCCGTCGACGACGGGATCGCGATGGGTCACGGCGGCATGCTCTACAGCCTGCCGTCCCGCGACCTGATCGCCGACTCGGTCGAGTACATGGTCGAGGCGCACTGCGCGGACGCGCTGGTCTGCATCTCGAACTGCGACAAGATCACCCCCGGCATGCTGATGGCGGCGCTCCGGCTGAACATCCCGACCGTGTTCGTCTCCGGCGGCCCGATGGAGGCCGGCCGCGCGACGCTCGTCGACGGCACGGTCCGCAAGCTCGACCTGATCGACGCGATGTCCGAGGCCGTCAACGAGAACGTCTCCGACGCCGACATCCTGCGGATCGAGGAGAACGCCTGCCCGACCTGCGGTTCCTGTTCCGGCATGTTCACCGCGAACTCGATGAACTGCCTGACCGAGGCGATCGGCCTCTCGCTGCCCGGCAACGGCTCCGTGCTGGCCACGCACACCGCCCGCCGCGCGCTGTACGAGAAGGCCGGCGAGACCGTCGTGCGGATCACCCAGCGGTACTACGACAACGACGACGCCACCGTGCTGCCGCGCAACGTCGCCTCCAAGGAGGCGTTCGGGAACGCGATGGCGCTGGACATCGCGATGGGCGGGTCGACCAACACGATCCTGCACCTGCTCGCCGCTGCGCAGGAGGCGGAGGTCGACTTCGACCTCGACGACATCAACGCGGTCTCGCGCCGCGTCCCGTGCCTGGCGAAGGTCGCGCCGAACGTGGCGCCGCAGGGCACGTACTACATGGAGGACGTGCACCGCGCCGGCGGCATCCCGGCCATCCTCGGTGAGCTGCACCGCGCCGGCCTGCTGAACCAGAACATCCACACCGTGCACAGCGACTCGATCGACGAGTGGCTGAAGACGTGGGACCTGCGCGGCGGGTCGCCGTCGCCGGAGGCTGTCGAGCTGTGGCACGCGGCGCCGGGCTGCAAGCGGTCGGCGACCGCGTTCTCGCAGTCGGAGCGGTGGGAGACGCTGGACGACGACGCGGCGAACGGCTGCATCCGGGACCGCGAGCACGCGTACTCCAAGGACGGCGGTCTCGCCGTACTGAAGGGCAACCTGGCCGTCGACGGCTGTGTGGTGAAGACGGCCGGCGTGGACGAGTCGATCTGGACGTTCGAGGGCCCCGCGGTGGTGTGCGAGTCGCAGGAGCAGGCCGTCGAGAAGATCCTCGCCAAGCAGATCCAGCCCGGCGACGTCATCGTGATCCGGTACGAAGGCCCGAAGGGCGGGCCGGGGATGCAGGAGATGCTGTACCCGACCTCGTACCTGAAGGGCCGCGGCCTGGGCAAGGTGTGCGCGCTGATCACCGACGGCCGCTTCTCCGGCGGTACGTCGGGACTCTCGATCGGGCACGTGTCGCCCGAGGCGGCGTCCGGCGGGACGATCGCACTGGTCCAGGACGGCGACCGGATCAAGATCGACATCCCGAACCGGTCGATCGAGCTGCTGGTCGGCGACGAGGAGCTGGCCGCGCGCGAGGCGGCGCTGAACGGCGTCTACGCCCCGAAGAACCGCGACCGCAAGGTCTCGAACGCGCTGAAGACCTACGCCGCCATGGCCACCAGCGCCGACAAGGGCGCCGTCCGCGACATCAGCAAGCTCGGCTGACCCGCAGCCGATGGACGAGCTGCTCCCCGGCGGCAGGTTCTCCCAGCCGGTCCGTCGGGGCGATACCGTCCAGCGCCGCCGCAGTACGGCGAACACCCATGCTTTGCTACGGCATTTCGAGGCGGTCGGATTCGATCTCGCGCCACGCCTCGTCGACGTCGATACCACGTCCGAGACGCTGACCTACCTTCCAGGGGCAACGGGGTACCCGCCGCTGAGTGCGGACCTGCGGTCGGACGAGGCACTGGTGAGCGTTGCCCGCGCGATCCGCCGCCTGCACGACGCGACCGAGGGCTTCGTCCCGGCCGAGCAGCACAGCTGGAACGCACTGGAGGTCGCGGCGCCGGTCACCATCGACTGCATCGGGCACCACGACCTGGCGCCCTGGAACCTCGTGTTCGAGGGACGCCAGGTCACCGGGATCATCGACTGGGACACGATCCGGCCGTCCAATCGCCGGTGGGACCTCGCCTACACCGCACACCAGTTCGTACCGTTCCATCCGCCGGCCTCGCTGGAGCCGTTCGGCTGGACGAGTGAGCCGGAGCGTGCCCGACGGCTTCGGCTGTTCTGCGATTCGTACGACGCCGGGGTCGAGCCGGCCGAACTGGTGGATCTGGCGGCGATCAGACTGCTGTCGTTCGGTGCGCACATCGAGGAGCGGGTGCGGGCGGGCGACCCGGTGTTCGCGGTGCATGCCGACGAGGACCACGCGGGCGGCTACCGAGCGGCTGCGGCGTACCTACTGGCACATCGAGCCGAGCTGCTTCAGGTGTGATGCCCAGCGAGGTTGACCAGTCGCGCCATCACCACCACACGTGCGGGTGGTCCTTTCCGGTAACAATGTTGCGTCTGGCGGCAGAAAGGTTCCGGAAAGACGCCCGGGCCCGGACAGCAACGTCAGAACTCGAGGTCGAAGGCCAGGTTGATCGCCTCGGCCAGGGCTGGTTCCTGGTCGGGGTGGAGGTAGCCGATCAGGCGGCCGAGCTGGGCCTTCGGGATGGTCTGGATGTTGTCGCAGGAGATCGCGCTCGGGTGGTCGAGGCCGTTGTCGGGTCCAACCAGGACCTCGGTGGACAGGCCGCGGATCGTGCTGGTGATCGGGGCGACCGTCACGTTGGTGAGACGCGGGCGGATCAGTTCACGGGTCAGCACGACGACCGGCCGGGGCTTGTCGAGCCGGGCGATGTGCAGTGGACGCACGACGTCGTACTCAGTCGAGGTCGCTGAGGACGGTGCCCGCTGCTGTGGGGGCGAGGCCCTCGAGATCGTCGTACCCGCCGTGCTCGCTCAGGATGTCGAGGTCGCGCGCCGCCAGCTCGCGCCGCCGCTCACGCACCATCGCCCGGGCGACCACGGAGGCCCGGCTCGTCGCCTTGTCGGTCGCGACGAGCTCGTCCATGAAGTCGACCAACTCGTCCGGCAGCCGGACCGTGATCTGCTTGCTCATACCAAAACCATACCGCTACGGGATTCATTTCGGTAGCACTAACCAGAGCCATGCGCCGCAAGTTCGCGTCGTACGTCAAGCCTGAGGCGATCGCGGCGCACCCGGCAGGGACCGCAGCGCACCGACCAGCATGCTCCGTCCACAAAACGCCCCAAACCGGTTTGGGGAGGTTCTTGTCCCGATCCGGGGGTACGAACCTCCCCGGACTTCGCTGGATGCCGCAGGCTGGCCGCGATCAGTTCTTCGGGCCTGGACTCAGCTCGCGAGTTTCGGGCGCAGGAGGCTAGTTGGGGGAGAGGGCCGACCAGGCGATGAGGTCGGTGGCGGGCAGCGACGGGAGGGCGGTGATCGCGGAGAGCTCGGTGTCGATGAGGGCGACGAGCTGGACGAGGCGGGTGGTGACGTCCTCGGCCTCGAGGAGCTTCTGCCGGTCGGGGGTCATGAGTTTCATCGCGGCCGACATCAGGTACGACAACGTGCCCGGGTCGTCGGGGAGGTCGCCGAGGTGCAGGCCGGGGCGGCTGATCTCGCTGATCGCGTCGGCGTACTTGCGGAACCGCTCGAGCGCGACCGTCGCCGTCCCCAGCGGGTCGTCGCCGAGGTCGTCGGGCAGCCACTCGACATCCGCGACCAGGTAGTCGCCGGCGCCGTCCAGCTCGCTCACCTTGAACCGCCGGTTGCCGGTCAGCGTCACCTCGATCGGCCCGTCGTCGTCCGCGTCCAGCGCGATCTCGGAGATCGTCGCCGCGCAGCCCGTCCCGTACAGCGACCGGAACACCCGCTCGCCCAGCTCGTACCCGTCGCGGACCGCGAGCGCGCCGCAGACCAGCTCGCCGCCGTTCTCGACCAGGTCGCGGACCACCGCGCGGCCCTGGACGTCGGTCACCGGGATGGAGACCACCAGGCCGGGAAAGATCACCGTGTCGACAGTGAGCAACGGCAGGCGGGAGTCCATGCCGATGAGCCTAGTGGACACCGCCCCCGATCACGGCCGGTGACTGCGCCCTACACAGTGCCGGTACGGCGTTGCTCGCGGCCGACCTGTGGATACTGGGCGAGGCGGCCCGGGCCGCGCCACTAGACTGGCGCCATGATTCGCCGCGTCGACCTGCGGGGCCGAGTGGCGGCCGGAGAGGTCTCCGACCTCCAAGCCGAAGTGAATGCCCTCGTTCCCCGAGCCGTGTTCGACGTCGAGAAGGCTCTCGACGTCGTCCGACCCATCTGCCTGGACGTCCGCCATCGCGGCCTCGAGGCGATCCGGGAGTACGGCGAGAAGTTCGACCATGTGCGCGTCGAGGACATCAGGGTCCCGGCCGCGGCGCTGAAGACCGCGCTCGAGGACCTCGACCCGGAGGTGCGCAGCGCCTTCGAGGAGTCGATCCGCCGGGTCCGTGAGGTCAGCCAGGACGAGCTCACCGCCGACATCGCCTCCGAGCCTGCTCCCGGCGGGCGGGTGACCCAGCGGTTCGTCCCGGTCCAGCGCGTCGGCCTGTACGTGCCGGGCGGCCGGGCGCCGCTCGCGTCCTCGGTCGTCATGAACGTCGTCCCGGCGCAAGTGGCCGGCGTACCGTCCCTCGCTGTTGCTTCACCGCCACAGAAGGAGTTCGGCGGCCTGCCGCACCCGACGGTGCTGGCGGTGTGCGCGCTGCTCGGGATCGAAGAGGTCTACGCGATGGGCGGCGCGCAGGCGATCGCCGGTTTCGCGTACGGCTTCGGTGCTGGTGTCACGGGCTGCAAGAAGGTCAACCTGATCACGGGTCCGGGCAACATCTACGTGGTCGCCGCCAAGCGGTTCCTGCTGGGCGAGGTCGGCATCGACTCCGAGGCCGGCCCGACCGAGATCGCGGTGCTCGCCGACGACACCGCCGATCCGAAGCACGTCGCCGCCGACCTGATCAGCCAGGCCGAGCACGACCCGATGGCCGCCAGCGTGCTGGTGACACCGTCCGAAGCCTTGGCCGCTGCGGTCGAGGCCGAGCTGCCGGGCCAGGTCGCGCAGACCAAGCACCGGGATCGCGTGACCGAGGCACTGCAGGGTCAGCAGTCGGCCGTCGTGCTGGTCGACGACCTCGAGCAGGGCACCGCGGTCGTGGACGCGTACGCCGCCGAGCACCTGGAGATCCAGACCGCCGACGCCGAGGAGCGGGCCGGCCTGATCACCAACGCCGGCGCGATCTTCGTCGGCAGCTGGTCGCCGGTGTCGCTCGGCGACTACTGCGCCGGCTCCAACCACGTCCTCCCGACGGCCGGTTGCGCCTGCCACTCGTCCGGCCTGTCCGTGCGCAGCTTCCTCAAGGCAGTGCACGTGATCAACTACTCGCGCGACGCGTTGCAGGAGGTCGCCGGTCACGTGGTCACGCTCGCCCACGCCGAGGATCTGCCTGCTCACGGCGCCGCGGTGTCCGTCCGATTCCCAGGGGAGCAGTGATGGGGCGCTTCGACGGGCTGCCGATCCGCGAGGAGCTGAAGAGCTTCGAGCCGTACGGCGCCCCGCAGCTCGACGTCCCGGTGCTCCTGAACGTCAACGAGAACCCGTACCCGGCGAGCGAGGCGACCGTCGCCGACATCGCCGCGGCGGTCACCGAGGCCGCCCGGGGCATGAACCGGTACCCGGACCGCGAGTTCATCGGCCTCCGCGCGGATCTCGCGGCGTACCTGGCCCGTGAGTCCGGTGCCCAGCTCGAGCCGGAGCAGCTCTGGGCGGCGAACGGGTCCAACGAGGTGATGCTGCACATCCTGCAGGCCTTCGGCGGCCCCGGCCGTACGGCGCTCTCGTTCGCGCCGACGTACTCGATGTATCCGGAGTACGCGCGGGACACGAACACCGCGTGGGTGGCCGGCCGCCGCGCCGAGGACTTCACGCTGGACAAGAGCAAGGCGCTCGCGGCGATCTCCCGGCACCGCCCGTCGGTGGTGCTGCTCGCCTCGCCGAACAACCCGACCGGGACGGCGCTGCCGATCGACGTGACCGAGGCGATCGTCGCGCAGGCCGGTGCCCAGGGCGCCGTGGTCGTGGTCGACGAGGCGTACGCCGAGTTCCGCCGCACCGGGACGCCCAGTGCGGTCAGCCTGTTGCCGTCGTACCCGAATCTCGCGGTCGCGCGGACGATGTCGAAGGCGTTCGCGATGGCCGGCGGCCGGGTCGGGTACCTTGCCGCGAGCAAGCAGTTCGTGGATGCGTTGCGGATCGTCCGGCTGCCGTACCACCTGTCCGCGGTGACCCAGGCGGTCGCGCGGGCGGCGTTGCAGCACTCCGACGAGCTGCTCGGCCGGGTCGAGCAGTTGCGGGTCGAGCGCGACGAGACGGTCGACTGGCTGCGGTCGCTGGGGTTGCGGGCGGTCGACTCGGACGCGAACTTCGTCCTGTTCGGCACGTTCGCGGACCGGCACGCGGTCTGGCAGGCGTTGCTGGACGACGGCGTACTGATCCGGGAGACCGGTCCGGACGGCTGGTTGCGGGTCTCGATCGGCACCGGCGACGAGATGGCCGCGTTCCGCGCTTCACTGGAGCGCGTTCTGAAGACAGATACGGGAAGGCTGACATGAGCGGGCGTACGGCGCGGATTGATCGCGAGACCAGTGAGTCGAAGGTCCTCGTCGAGCTGAACATCGACGGCGAGGGCCGGGCGGACATCTCCACCGGGGTCGGGTTCTACGACCACATGCTGAACGCGCTCGCCAAGCACGCGCTGCTCGACCTGCACGTGAACACGGTCGGCGACCTGGAGATCGACGCGCACCACACGGTCGAGGACACCGCGATCGGTATCGGTCAGGCGCTGAAGGAAGCGCTGGGCGACAAGCGCGGGATCCGACGGTTCGGCGATGCGACCGTGCCGCTCGACGAGGCGCTCGTGCACTGCACGGTCGACCTGTCCGGGCGTCCGTACTGCGTGCACACCGGCGAGCCGGACGGTCAGGTGTACGCGATCATCGGCGGCGACTACTCCGGTTCGCTGACCCAGCACGTGTTCGAGACGCTCGCGTTCAACGCCGCGATCTGCGTACACATCCGGGTGCTGTCCGGCCGCGACCCGCACCACATCGTCGAGGCGCAGTTCAAGGCGTTCGCCCGGGCACTCCGGGCCGCCGCCGAGCTGGACCCACGGCAGCCGGGCATCCCGTCCACGAAGGGCGCCCTGTGAGCAAAAAGGTTGTTCTGCTCGACTACGGGTCCGGCAACATCCGGTCGGGGGAGCGCGCGCTGCAACGCGTCGGCGCCGACGTCACGGTGACCTCCGACTTCGACGCGGCCTGCAACGCGGACGGTCTGCTCGTGCCAGGCGTCGGCGCCTTCGAGGCCTGTATGACCGGGCTGAAGTCGGTCCGTGGCGATGTCGCGGTCGACCGCCGGCTGACCGGCGGGCGTCCGGTGCTCGGGATCTGCGTGGGCATGCAGATCCTGTTCGCCCGGGGCATCGAGCACGGCGTCGAGACCGAGGGCTGCGAGCAGTGGCCCGGTACCGTCGAGCGTCTGCAGCCGAAGAACGACCAGCCGGTCCCGCACATGGGCTGGAACACGGTCGACGTTCCCGGCGGTACGACGCTGTTCGACGGCATCGAGAAGGAACGTTTCTACTTCGTGCACTCGTACGGCGTGCGCGAGTGGCAACTGGTGGACGCCCGCGAGTCGGTCGCCCCGCTGGTGACCTGGACGACGTACGGCGCCGACCGGTTCGTCGCGGCCGTCGAGAACGGACCGCTCTCGGCCACTCAGTTCCACCCGGAGAAGTCCGGTGACGCCGGCGCCGATCTGCTCGCCAACTGGGTTCGATCGTTATAAGACCAGTTGCATAACTGGTTTCACCCCTGACGGTCGGTCACGGTTGCGTAGCTGTGTCCGATTTCCGGGCTGCGAGGACTTCAATCTTGCCACCGGTGCTGTCACACTCACTCGCCAAGATGCTGGTTGGGGAACCTCCACAAAGGGGGCCGGGTGCTGGCGGCGAAGAATCTCGAGGTCGTCTACGACGATGTGATGCTGGTGCTGCGGGGCGTCGGCCTCGAGGTTCCGCAGGGGCGGATCGTCGCGCTGCTGGGGGCGAACGGCGCCGGCAAGTCCACCTTGCTGCGCGCGTTCTCGGGGCTGCTCGACGTCCATGACGGCGCGGTCCGGCGGGGGGCGGTCACCCTCGACGGAGAGCCGATCCACACCTACGGCGCCAGCCGGATCGCTGCCCTGGGCATCAAGCAGGTGATGGAGGGCCGGCGTATCCTGGCCGACCTCACGGTCGAGGAGAACCTGCGGATCGGCGGGCACGTCAGCCCGCGGTCGATCAAGGCGAACCTGGACCGGACGTACCAGTTGTTCCCGGTGCTGGCCGACCGCCGCCGCCAGCTCGCGGGCTACCTGTCCGGCGGCGAGCAGCAGATGCTCGCGATCGGCCGGGCGCTGATGTCGGATCCGAAGTACCTGCTGCTGGACGAGCCGAGTCTCGGCCTGGCGCCGATGATCGTCCAGCAGATCCGGGACGTGATCGTGCAGATCAACCAGGACGGTACGACGGTTCTGCTGGTCGAGCAGAACGCGGCGATGGCGTTGTCGATCGCCGAACACGGTTACGTGCTGGAGAACGGCACGATGGTGATGGACAAACCCGCCGCGGAACTGCTTGCCGACGGCGACGTTCGCGAGTTCTACCTCGGTCTCGGCGCCGAAGGCTCCGCGAAGTCCTTCCGGGACGTCAAGCACTACCGCCGCCGGAAGCGTTGGCTCTCATGACGGCGACCGACGCGCGGCAGAGTGCGAGCACGGAGGAAGCGACTCCGGTGCTCACCTTCGAGGACGTTGTGCTCGGGTTCGACGGGGTGACGGCCCTCAACGGGGTGAGCTTCACGGTGAACGCCGGCGAGCTGTTCGCGGTGATCGGGCCGAACGGCGCCGGCAAGACCTCGATCTTCAACGTGCTGTCCGGCGTCTATCGGCCGCAGCAGGGCACCGTCCGGTTCGGTGCCGAGGACCTGATCGGCCGTCGCCCGCACGCGATCGCGCGCCTGGGTGTCGCCCGGACCTTCCAGAACATCGAGCTGTTCTCCAACCTGACGGTGCTGGACAACCTGATGCTCGGCCGGCACCTCCATCACCCGTACGGCGTCCTCGCCGCGTTCGCGTGGCTCGGCAAGGCCCGGCGCAACGAGCTCGCGAACCGCCTCGCCGTCGAGGAGATCGTCGACTTCCTCGAGCTCGCCCCGTGGCGCCGGCTCCCGGTCGGACTGCTGCCGTACGGCATCCAGAAGCGGGTCGAACTGGGTCGCGCGCTCGCGTCCGAGCCGAAGCTGTTGCTGCTGGACGAACCGGTCGCCGGGATGAACCTGGAGGAGACCGAGGGCATGGCCCGGTTCATCCTCGACATCCGCGACGAACTGGGGTTGCCGATGGTGATGGTCGAGCACGACATGGGCCTGGTGATGGATCTGGCCGACCGGATCATGGTGATCGACTTCGGCAAGCCGATCCGCACCGGTACGCCGCGGGAGGTGGCGACCGATCCCGACGTGGTGCGCGCCTACCTGGGCGAGGAACACCGGGTGACGCCATGAGCACGATCGCCACCCGGGTCCGGGAACGGGCCCGGAAGACCCCGGGCGGAATCGCCTTGCGGGAAAAGGATCTGGGCATCTGGCAGCAGGTCAGCTGGCTGCAGTACTGGGACACCGCCGAGTTGGTCGGGCACGCGCTGATTGCCCTCGGCATCGAACCTGGCGACCGGGTCGCGATCCACTCGGAGAACCGGCGCGAGTGGCTCTACACCGATGTCGGCACGGTCGCCGTCCGCGCCGCCACCGTCGGCCTGTACCCGACCAACCCGGTCGCCGAGGTCGGCTACCTGCTCCGGCACTCCGGGGCGAAGGTGCTGATCGCCGAGGACCAGGAGCAGGTCGACAAGGCGCTCGCGGTCGACGACCTGCCCGAGCTGCGGCACATCGTGTACGTCGAGCCGCGCGGCATCCGCTACCGGTACGACGACCCGCGGCTGATCGCCTGGCCCGACTTCCTTGCCCTCGGCACCGAGCACCGCGCGGCCCACCCGAACGCCGTGGCGCAACGGATGATCGACGCCCGCCCGGACGACGTGGTGACGCTGATCTACACCTCCGGGACCACCGGACCGCCGAAGGGCGTGATGCTGACCGGCGCGAACGTCGACTTCGCGATCCAGGAGCTGGTCGAGCGCGGCGGCTTCACCGCGCCGCCGCCGTCCCCGCGCGACAGCGTGCTGTCCTACCTGCCGTTGTGCCATGTCGCCGAGCGGATCTTCAGCGGCTGGTTCGGCGCCGGGGCCGGCGTCTGCGTGCACTTCGCCGAGTCGATCGAGACGGTCGCGACCAATCTGCACGAGGTACAGCCGACCGTCCTGTTCGGCGTACCGCGGATCTGGGAGAAGATCGCGGCCGGTGTGCAGATCCGGATCGAGTCCGCGGACCCGGTCAAGCGCCTGGTCGGCGGCTACTGGTTGCGCCGGGCCGACTGGATCGGCGGCATCCTCGCAGCCAACGGCGGACGGCACACGGCGGCCTCGCGAGCGGTCTACGCTATCGGCTGGTTGTTCTGCTACCGCGCGCTGAAGGATCGCGTGGGCCTGCGCAAGGTCCGGTACGCCGCCTGTGGGGCCGCGCCGATCGCGCCCGAGGTCCTGCGGTTCTTCATGGGACTCGGCCTGCCGATGCACGAGGTGTACGGCATGACCGAGAACACCGCGGTGGCGACCGCCAACCGTCCGGGCCGGGTCAAGGTCGGCACGGTCGGCGAACCGCACGAGGGCGTCGAGGTACGGATCGACGAGAGCACCGGCGAGATCCTCACCCGCCATCCGGGGACGTTCGCGGGCTACTGGCAGGACCCGGAGGCGACCGCGAAAGTGCTCGGCCCGGACGGCTGGCTGCACACCGGCGACGTGGGGGAGTGGGTGGACGGTACGCACCTGCGCATCACCGACCGGATGAAGGACATCATCATCACCGCGGGCGGCAAGAACGTCGCGCCGTCCGAGCTCGAGAACGCCCTGAAAGCCTCGCCGTACATCAAGGAAGCCGTCGTGATCGGCGACCGGCGCAAGTTCCTCACCGCGCTGATCGGCATCGAGCCGGACACGGTCGGGCACTGGGCGCAGGTCCGCCGCCTGCCGTACTCGACGTACGGCGACCTGTCCGCGAAGCCCGAGGTGATCGGGCTCGTGCAGGGCGTCGTCGACGAGGTCAACGAACGGTTCGCCACCGTCGAGCAGGTGCGGTCGTTCCGGCTGCTGCCGAAGGTGCTGGACCACGAGGACGGCGAGCTGACCGCGACCCAGAAGGTCAAACGCACCGCGGTCGCGACCGCGTTCGCCGGCCTGGTCGAGTCGATGTACGGCGGGTACGGCGGGGGTGCCCGATGAACGAGTTCGTCGCCACGGTGGTCCGCGGTCTCGGCAACGGGTCCATCTACGCCCTGCTGGCACTGGGTTTCGTGATCGTCTACAAGTCCATGCGGGTGATCAGTTTCGCCCAGCCGGCGTTCATGATGGCGGGCGCCTTGCTGACCGGCTATCTGGTGCTGTCGATGAACTTCTTCGTCGCCGTCCTGGTCGCGCTGCTGCTGACCGGGCTGCTCGGCGCCGTGGTCGAACGGCTGGCGTTGCGGCCGATGATCGGCAAACCGGTGTTCGTGATCGCGATCATCACGCTCGGCGTCGACATCGTGATCCGGACGGTGGTGAACTCGTTCATCGGCCTGGACATCCGGCAGATGGGTGATCCGTGGGGGCTGCGGCAGGTCGACGTACTGGGTGCCAAGATCGACCAGCGGCATCTCGCGACACTCGTGACGACCCTGATCGTGGTGGCCGCGCTGTTCGCGTTCTACCGCTGGTCGCGCACCGGCCTGGCGATGCGCGCGGCCTCGTCGGACCAGGAGGTCGCCCTCGCACAGGGAGTCTCGGTCGGGCGGGTGTTCTCGCTGTCCTGGGCACTCGCGGCCGCCCTCGCCGGGCTGGCCGGGGTGTTCCTGTCGACCGGCATCGGCCTCGAGCAGAACCTCTGGCTGACCGCGCTCAAGGCGCTGCCGGTGATCATCCTCGGCGGCCTGGATTCCCTCGGCGGCGCGGTGGTCGCAGGGCTGACGATCGGCGTGATCGAGGCGCTCGTCGGCAGCTACGGCGACAACCTGCACCCGGTGTTCGGCGGCGACTTCTTCCTCGTCGTCCCGTACCTGCTGATGCTCCTCGTCGTGCTCGTCAGACCCTACGGACTCTTCGGCACGCGCGAGGTGGAGCGAATATGAGTCGACCACTGCTCTACCTGTCCTACCAGCAGGACACAGCCTTGCTGAACACGCCGGGGAAGCGGTTCTGGACCTCGGTGCTCGGGATCGTGGCGGTGTCGTTGCCGTTCCTGCTGACCGACGACCTGCTGGTGGTCCTGGCGACCGCATGTGTGGCGTCGATCGGGGCGATCGGGCTGAACCTCGTCACCGGGTACGCCGGGCAGGTGTCGCTCGGGCACGCGTTCTTCCTCGCCATCGGCGCCTATACGGCGGCGGCGTTGTCGGGGGATCCGGACAGCACCCGGCTGATCGGCTTCGGGATCACCTCGGTACCGATCTGGCTGCTCGCGGCCGGTCTGGTCGCGGGACTGGCCGGGTTGATCGTCGCGCCGCTGGCGGCCCGGCTGCGCGGGTTGTACCTGGCGGTGGTGACGCTGGGTCTGGTGTTCATCGGCGAGCACGTGTTCAAGCACTGGCGCGATCTCACCGGGGGCGTCGGGGTCGGCCGCCCGGCCGCGGTACCGGAGCTGTTCGGGATCCAGTTCGCGGTGGACGGGTCGCTGTTCACCAAGGCGCAGAAGCTGTACCTGCTGATGCTCGTGCTGCTGGTGATCTTCGGCGTCCTGGCCCGGAACCTGGTCCGCTCCCGGATCGGCCGGGCGCTGGCCGCGGTCCGGGACCGGGACCTGGCCGCCGAGGTGATCGGGGTCGACGTGACCCGCTACAAGATGATCGCGTTCGCGGTGTCGTCGTTCTACGCCGGCGTCGCGGGCGCGCTGCTGTACGTGATGATCGGCTTCGTCGAACCGGGGTCGTTCAACCTCGGCATGTCGGTGCAGTACATCGCGATGGTGCTGATCGGAGGGGTCGCCACCATCTCGGGTTCGGTACTCGGCGCGCTGTTCATCACGCTGTTGCCGCGGGTCACCCGCGAACTCCCGGCCGTGCTGCCGTTCATCAGCAGCAGTTCCGCGGCCGGCGGGATCACGGTCTTCCAGGTCGAGACGATCCTCTACGGCCTGCTGATCATCGCCTTCCTGATCTTCGAACCGCGTGGGCTGTTCGGGATCTGGATCCGGCTCCGCACCTATTGGAAATCCTGGCCGTTCTCGCACTAAGGAGTTTCGATGAGCATTCGGAGGGGAATCGCTGTCGCGCTGGTCGCGGCGATGGCCGTGCTGGTGGGGTGCCGGAACGACGCCCCGGAGACGCAGCAGGGCGGGTCGGGCGTCAAGTTCGACGTCGGGGTCACCGCCGAGCCGTGCCCGGCCGCGGTCGACAAGACCAAGGGCTGCATCTACCTCGGTTCGATCTCGGACCTGACCGAGGGCCCGTTCAAGGCGCTCGGCGTACCGATCACCGAGAGCCAGAAAGCGTTCTGGCAGCGGGTCAACAAGGCCGGCGGGATCGGGGCCTACGAGGTCGACGTGACGAAGTACGTCAAGGACAACAAGTACAACCCGCAGATCCACAACGAGGTGTACTCCGAGATCAAGCCCGACGTCCTGGGGCTGGCTCAGACCCTCGGCTCGCCGACCACGGCCGCGATCCTCGGCGACCTGAAGGCCGGCGGGATGATCGGCGTACCGGCGTCCTGGACGTCGGCGTGGGCGTTCGAGGACGTGATCCTGGAGTCGGGGACGAACTACTGCTTCGAGTCGATGAACTCGGTCGACTTCGCGGTCGAGACGCTGAAACCGAAGAGCGTCGCCGCGGTGCACTTCCCGGGTGACTACGGCGACGACGCCGCGGCCGGGACGAAGATCGCGGCCGAGGCCAACGGGCTGAAGTTCACCGACATCCCGACCGCGCCCGGGCAGGAGAACCAGGGCGCGGCGATCCAGAAGCTGCTCGCGGCCAAACCCGATCTGGTCATCCTGACCACCGGCCCGACCGAGGCGGCCACCATCGTCGGCGGCGCCGCGCAGAACGGGTTCAAGAGCCCGTTCATCGGCACCAGCCCGACCTGGAACCCGGCCCTGCTGAAGAGCCCGGCCGCGCCGGCCCTGACCGCGCTCTACCGGCAGTCCGGACCGTGGGCGCCGTACGGCGCCGACACCCCGGGGCACAAGGCGCTCGGGGAGTCGATCAACCAGGAGACCTTCAAGGCCGCACCGAACGACGGCTACACGGCCGGCTGGGTGTGGTCGTACCCGCTGAAGGCCGCGCTGCAGAAGGCGGTGGACTCCAAGGACCTCACCCGGGCCGGGCTGCTGGCCGCCGTGAAGTCACTGGAGACCGTGGACTACGAAGGGATGCTGCCGGCCGAGGCGGGCCGCTTCAGCGGCGAGCCGAACGAGCGCGTCTTCCGCGGCAGCATCATCTCGAAGGTGGACCCGACGGCGCCGACCGGCGTCAAGGTCGAACGCGACTTCTTCACCGGCAAGACGGCGAAGGCGTACGACTTCACCAAGCCTTGCTATCAGTGACGGCACACGGGTTCATCTTGTAGGCGTCTGCCGTTCACCGTATGTTCACCGGTGACCGGCAGATCCTTACGCCCACGAGGAGGCCCTACCCGTGTCCGTTCACGAGAATCCCCTGTCCCGGCGGCAGTTCGTCACCCGAGCTGCCGCGGCCGGTGTCGCGGTCAGCGTCGCGGGCTCGGTGGAGGCGTTGTACACCGCCCAGCCCGCGCTCGGCACATCCGGCCCGAAGATCGGCTACGGACCGCTGATCGAGGACCCCGACGGCATGCTCGACCTGCCGCGCGGTTTCAGCTACAAGATCCTGTCCCGCGAGGGCACCGTCCGTCCTGACGGCCTGAAGACGCCGAGCCGGTTCGACGGTATGGGCGCCTTCGCGGACCGGCACGGCGGCGCCCGCCTGGTCCGCAACCACGAGTGCAGCCCGACCGCCACGATCAAGGTGGTCGCGCCGCCGGAGCGCACCTACGACCCAGGTGGCGCCGGCGGCACCAGCACGCTGGTCGTGGACCGGCACAACAACGCCACGCAGGAGTTCGTGAGCCTCGGTGGTACGGCGATCAACTGCTCCGGCGGCATCACGCCGTGGCGCACGTGGCTGACCTGTGAGGAGACCGAGGCGAAGGCCGGGACCACCGGCTACACCAAGGACCACGGCTTCATCTTCGAGGTCGACCCGTACGACGACCGCCGCAACCAGAACCCGGTCCCGCTGACCGCGATGGGCCGGTTCCAGCACGAGGCGGTCGCGGTCGATCCGGCCACCGGGATCGTCTACGAGACCGAGGACGCGTTCGTCGCGCCGCTCGGCGGGTTCTACCGTTTCCTGCCGAACCGTCCGCGCGGTGGATGGGGTTCGCTGCGGGCCGGTGGGGAACTGCAGGCGATGTACATCCCGGGGCTGCCCGACCTGTCCGTCGTCCAGGAGGCGGGAACCCAGTTCGGCGGAGTGCAGTGGATCAAGGTGCCCGACCCGCTGGCCACGACGGAGTCCGTCCGCGCGCAGGACTACGGCAAGCCGATCACCGGCGGTTACAAGCTCGAGGGCTGCTGGTGGGGGACACAGGACCGCTGCGTGTACTTCGTCTCGTCGTTCGCCCGCACGGAGCTCGGCCCGAAGGTCAATCACGACGGTCAGGTCTGGCGGTTCGACCCGCGGAAGAAGACCCTGCGCCTCGAGGTGATCTTCACCCGGCCGTCGCCCGGATCGGACGACCCCGAGTTCGACGCCCCGGACAACATCACGATGTCGCCGTACGGCGGGCTGATGATGTGCGAGGACGGTCTCGGCGAGCAGCACATCCTCGGCACCACGGAGGACGGCGAGGTCTTCAAGTTCGCCCGCAACCGGGTGAACAACGGCACCCCGGAGGACCCGGAGTACGGCGAGCTGGCCGGGGCCGGCTTCTCCGCCGACGGCCGCACGATGTTCTTCAACGTCTACACCCCCGGCATCACCTACGCGATCACCGGCCCCTGGCGCCGGAGGCGCTGACCCACCCCGCTCCGTCGAGGAGATATTTGGCTCTCCGGCTGGCCTGACCGAGCGCGACGAGAGCTCCCGCATACGAGGGGATATCCGTCGGTGTTGTGGCTTCTCCGTTGGTATGCGAGGGGAGGAGCCACAACACCAGGGGATATCCCGTCTCGTGCCGGAGGTATGGGTGTTGTGTGGCCGGCTGGGTGATCGGGTTGGTGGTGGCACGGACCTGGCGGCCGTGTGATGTGCAAGTTCGACAGGTAGTGCACCGGCGAGACGGTGTACGCACGAACACGTTCACGCTCAGGCGCACTACCCGGCCACCTGACACGTCCTGTCGAGCTGCGGATCACACCAGGCCCGGCGCGCCCTGGAACCCGTCGACCACCCAGTCACAAGAGCCGGGATATTTCCTTGGTCCGCCAGGCAAATGATGGGTTCGTGACCCTGAGAATGGGTCCGGAACCCCTGATTCGATGGGTATGCCAGGCAAATTGGACTCAGCGGTCGGCTCGGGTCGGTGGGGCCGCGCCCGGCGGGCGTGGTGGGGCGGGAGCGGGTCAGGGGGTTGCGCCGGGGAAGGCTACGGGCGCGCCGCCCCAGGTGAGTTGGCTGGTCGCGTACGCGACCAGGGTCTCGATGGCGAACGCTCGGACGGCGGGTTGTTCGGCGGCCTCGACGAGGTCGCCGTACACCGCCGCGATCCGGCGCTCGATCACCAGGATCAGCGCGGTCGCCGTCGCGGTGTTGGTGACCGGCCGAGGGAGGTCGTACGCCGGTTCGGCCGCGACCGGGGTCTCACCGGCGGCGACCAGCAACGCGCTCAGGTGGTCGCGGTTGTCGCGGTGACTCTCGAACGTGTCCGTCGCGGAGCGGTACCGCGCCCCGCTGAGCTTGCCCCCGGCCACGCCTACGCCGTACATCGCTGCGTGCTCACCCGCGAGCGCCGCCTGCAGGGCTTCGACCTGATTCACGACGCGTCCTTCTTCTTGGGGGCGAGAGTCGCGGACAGTTGGGTCTCGGCCGCGGCGATCTCGGCGAGCAGGCGGGCCGGGGCGCCGGACAGCTTGACCGCGGCCGCGGCATGCGTGACGGCGGCGGCCTTCTCCTGCTGGGCGATCGCGGCCAGCGCGGCCCGAGAGTTCGAGCCCGCGGCGACGGCCTTGGACGCCTGCGCGGTCACGCCCTGGGTCTCCTTGAGCTTCGCCAGGTGGCTCACGTGGTACTTCGCGCCCGCGGCGAGCTGAGCCCGCAACACCGGGAACTTGCGGCTCGCGGTTGCGTAGAGCTGTGACAATTGAGTCACCTGGGTCGCCACGGTGCTGAGCGCCGCGACGACGGCCGGGTCGACGGTCGGTGTCTCCTCGGTCGGCCCCGGTGCCGTCGGCGTGCCGTTCACGGCGCCCTTCGTGCCCGGCGTACCGGCTCCGGAGGCGGCGTCGTCCTTGCAACCGGCCAGCGCGACCGCGCCCGGAACCAGGGCGGCGGTGACGAAGACAGTACGTCGGTTCAGGCGGCGTTCAGGCACGGCGGAACGATACCTGCTGACCGGCCCGGGAGAGCCGATGACCGGGATCGGGGCACCGGGCGGATAGGGTGGGCTACTGCTCTCGGCCGGACCGCCGGGATCAGAACGGGTGCACAACTGGAGAGAGGCAGGTCAACCTGTGAGCCGAAAGCCGGGCCCCACGAGCCACACGGACACCACGAGCCTCGAGAACTTCCTGCGGCCGATCGTCGAGCAGTTCGGCTGCGACCTGGAGGCCGCGGACGTCACGCCGGCCGGACGCCGCCGCCTGCTGCGCGTCCTGGTCGACCGCGACGGCGGCATCAGCCTGGACGACGTCGCCGAGGTGACCCGGGCCATCTCCAAGGCGCTCGACGCCGACGACATCATGGGCGAGGGCGCCTACACGCTGGAGGTCTCCAGCCCCGGCGTCGACCGCCCGCTCACCCTGCCCCGGCACTGGCGCCGCAACACCGGCCGGCTGGTCGCGGTCACGCTGACCGCCGGCGGGAAGCTGACAGGGAGGATCAAGTCCGTCTCCGAGGAGGCGGCCGAACTGGACGTCGACGGCAAGCGGCAGAGCGTCGCGTACGCCGACGTGGCCAAGGCCAAGATCCAGATCGAGTTCAACCGGACCGCCGGCAACGACACTGAGCCATCTGACGATGGAGAAACACCTGCCGACGGCACGGTGGAGGAGAACTGACATGGACATCGACATGGCCGTGCTGCGGTCGCTGGAACGGGAGAAGGACATCTCCCTGGACGTGGTCGTCGAGGCGATCGAGCAGGCGCTGCTGGTCGCGTACCACCGCACCGAGGGCGCCCAGCAGCACGCCCGCGCCGAGCTGGACCGCAAGACCGGGCACGTGACCGTCTTCGCCCGCGAGCTGGCCGAGGACGGCACGCTGGCCCGCGAGTACGACGACACCCCGCACGACTTCGGCCGGATCGCGGCCACCACGGCCAAGCAGATCATCCTGCAGCGGCTGCGCGACGCCGAGGACGAGGTGCGGTACGGCGAGTTCTCCGGGAAGGAGGGCGACATCGTCTCCGGTGTCGTCCAGCAGGGCCGCGACCCGCGGTCGGTGATGGTCGACCTCGGCAAGATCGAGGCCGTGCTGCCGGCGCCCGAGCAGGTGCCGGGGGAGAAGTACGAGCACGGATCCCGCCTGCGGGTGTACGTCGTCGGCGTCCGGAAGGGCTTCAAGGGCCCGCAGATCACCGTCAGCCGGACGCACCCGAACCTGGTGAAGAAGCTGTTCGCGCTGGAGGTCCCGGAGATCGCCGACGGCACCGTCGAGATCACCGCGATCGCCCGCGAGGCGGGGCACCGGACCAAGATCGCCGTCCGCACCCTGAACCCGTCCGTGAACGGCAAGGGCGCCTGCATCGGGCCGATGGGTCAGCGGGTGCGCAACATCATGCACGAGCTGCACGGCGAGAAGATCGACATCATCGACCACAGCGACGACCCGGCCACCTTCGTCGGGAATGCGCTGTCCCCGGCGCAGGTTACGTCGGTCGAGGTGGTCGACGCCGCGGCCCGTGCGGCGCGCGTCGTCGTACCCGACTACCAGCTCTCGCTCGCGATCGGCAAGGAGGGGCAGAACGCCCGCCTCGCCGCCCGGCTCACCGGCTGGCGGATCGACATCCGGCCGGATACCGATGTGACTCGGGATAGCGAGAAGGTAGACTGATTTCTCGGTCGGTCGACTGAGTCGCAACCACACCCAGAGGAATAAGTGACAGACGCGCGTCCTGGCAAGGTTCGGGAGCGCACCTGCATAGGGTGCCGGAAGCGGTCCAGTCCGACTGACCTGCTGCGGATGACGGTGTCCGGAGGGCCAGGAAATCTCACGGTTCTCCCGGATCCCGGGCGTCGGGCACCTGGTCGTGGAGCGCATCTGCACCCCACGGCGGAGTGCTTCGAGCTGGCTGTCCGGCGCAAGGCGTTCCCACGGGCCTTCCGGGTCCTGGGGCCGCTCGATGTCACCGGGCTGCACGACTACCTCGCGCAGCGTGATAATCAAGATGTACACACGGTCTGACCGGACCGTGTGACCGACATGAAGGCGGGTCATCGACTCATGACCACTCGATGAGTGTCTACCGATGAGTGCAAAGCGATGAGCACGTACGTCAACTAACGGTCCGCGCCCAGGCTCGGACCAGAGGGAGAGTAGTGGCAAAGGTCCGGGTCTACGAGCTCGCGAAAGAGCTCGGAGTTACCAGCAAGGTCGTTCTGACCAGACTGAACGACATGGGCGAGTTCGTCCGATCGGCGTCCTCGACGATCGAGGCACCAGTAGTCCGCAGGTTGGCGGAGGAGTTCGAGAAGAACCCGCCGAAGAAGCGTGCGGCCAAGAAGGCCGCCGCCAGCACGTCTGCCGCGCCGCAGGCGACCGCACCGGTCGCACCGGCGCCGAAGCCGGCCCAGCCGGCTGCCCCGAAGGCTCCGGCCGAGCGCACCGCGCCGGCCGCTGAGGTGCGCACCGAGGCGGCTCCGGTCGCCGAGGCGCCGGCCGCATCGACTGCGGCCCCGGCGGCCGAGTCGGCGCCGGCGAAGTCGGCCCCGGGGATCAAGCCGGGACCGCGTCCGGGCCCGAAGCCGGGTCCGCGCCAGGAGTCCGCTCCGGCCGAGCCGGCCGCGCCTGCCCCGGTGGAGTCGGCTCCGGTCGAGTCCGCTCCGGCGGCGAAGGCGGAGAGCCCGGCGGCCCCGTCGTTCGAGGCTCCGGCCGCGAAGGCAGGCCCGTCGGCACCGGCGCCGGCGCCGCGTCGTACCGGTGGCGACTCCGCGGCCCGTCCGGGTCCGCGTCCGGCTCCGGGTGCGAGCCCGCGTCCGGGCGGCCAGGGCGGCAGCCAGGGCTCCGGCCCGCGTCCGGGTGGCCAGGGTGGTCCCGGTTCCGGTCCGCGTCCGGGTGCGCCCCGTCCGGGTGCCCCGCGTCCCGGCGCGCCCCGTCAGGGCGGCCAGGGTGGCGGCGGCCCGCGTCCGGGTGCCCCGCGTCCGGGCAACAACCCGTTCAGCTCGACCCAGGGCATGCAGCGCGGTGGACCGCGCCCCGGCCCGGGTGGTGGCGGCGGTGGCGACCGGCAGGGCGCTCCGAGCCCGGCCGGGATGGCTCCGCGTCCGCCGCAGGGTCGCGGTGGCGAGCGGGGCGGCGAGCGCGGCGGTAGCGACCGTCCGCGTTCCGGTGGTGTGCCGGGCGCCCCGCGTCCGAACCCGGCGATGATGCCGAAGTCCTCGGCCGGTACGTTCACCGGCCGTCCCGGCGGCGGCTCCGGCGGTCCCGGTGGCGGTGGCGGCGGTGGCCGCGGTCGTCCCGGCGGCGGTCCGGGTGCCGGTCCGCGCGGTGGTGGCGGTGGCGGCGCCGGTGGCGGCTTCCGTCCCGGTGGCGGCGGCCCGAGCGGCCCGCCCGGTGGCGGCGGTGGCCGTCCGGGTCCGGGCAACCGCGGTCGTGGCGGGACGCAGGGTGCCTTCGGGCGTCCGGGCGGTCCGGCGCGTCGTGGCCGCAAGTCGAAGCGGGCCAAGCGCCAGGAATTCGACAACATGCAGGCTCCGGCCGTCGGCGGCGTGCGCGTCAAGCACGGTGACGGCGAGGTCGTGAAGCTGCCGCGTGGCGCGTCGCTGACGGACTTCGCCGAGAAGGTCGGAGTCGACCCGGCGTCGCTGGTCCAGGTGCTGTTCCACCTCGGTGAGATGGTGACCGCGACCCAGTCGGTGAACGAGGAGACGCTCGAGCTGCTCGGTACCGAGCTGAACTACGACGTCCAGATCGTCTCGCCGGAGGACGAGGACCGCGAGCTGCTGCAGTCGTTCGACATCGACTTCGGTGCCGACGAGGGCGACGAGAGCGACCTGGCTCCGCGGCCGCCGGTGGTGACCGTCATGGGTCACGTCGACCACGGTAAGACGAAGCTGCTGGACGCGATCCGGATGGCGAACGTCCAGGCCAAGGAAGCCGGCGGTATCACCCAGCACATCGGTGCGTACCAGGTGACCACCGAGGTCGACGGCCAGGAGCGGGCGATCACCTTCGTCGACACCCCGGGTCACGAGGCGTTCACCGCCATGCGTGCCCGTGGTGCGCAGGCCACCGACATCGTCATCCTGGTGGTCGCGGCCGACGACGGCGTGATGCCGCAGACGATCGAGGCGCTGAACCACGCCCGGGCGGCGGGTGTCCCGATCGTGGTCGCGGTGAACAAGATCGACGTCCCGGCGGCGGACCCGACCAAGGTGCGCGGTCAGCTGACCGAGTACGGCCTGGTGCCCGAGGAGTACGGCGGCGACACGATGTTCGTCGACGTCTCGGCCAAGTCCCGGATCAACATCGACGGCCTGCTCGAGGGCGTCGTACTGACCGCGGACGCGGCGCTGGATCTGCGGGCCAACCCGAAGATGCACGCCGAGGGCATCGCCATCGAGGCGAACCTCGACAAGGGCCGTGGTCCGGTCGCGACCGTGCTGGTGCAGCGCGGAACGCTCCGGGTCGGCGACTCGATGGTGGTCGGTCCGGCGTACGGCCGGGTGCGGGCCATGCTCGACGAGCACGGCGACCCGGTCGAGGAGGCGACGCCGTCGCGTCCGGTCCTGGTGCTCGGTCTGACCGCCGTACCAGGTGCGGGTGACAAGTTCCTGGTCGTCGAGGACGACCGCCGCGCCCGGCAGATCGCCGAGAAGCGGGAGGCCCGCGCCCGGGCGGCCGCGAACGCCAAGCGTCGCGCCCGCCGTACCCTCGAGGACTTCATGGCCTCGATGGAGAAGGGCGAGAGCCAGGAGCTGCTGCTGATCCTCAAGGGCGACGTGTCCGGTTCGGTCGAGGCGCTGGAAGACGCCCTGGTCCGGATCGAGGTCGGCGACGAGGTCAACCTGCGGATCATCGACCGTGGTGTCGGTGCGATCAACGAGAACGACGTCAACCTGGCCATCGCGTCGAACGCCGTCATCATCGGCTTCAACGTGCGGCCGGCGGGCAAGGCCGGGGACCTGGCCGAGCGCGAGGGCGTGGATGTCCGGTACTACTCGGTCATCTACTCGGCGATCGACGACATCGAGGCCGCCCTGAAGGGCATGCTCAAGCCGATCTACGAGGAGGTCACCCTCGGCCAGGCCGAGATCCGGGAGATCTTCCGCTCCTCGAAGGTGGGCAACATCGCCGGTTGCTGGGTGACCAGCGGCCTGCTCAAGCGGAACGCGAAGGTCCGGTTGATCCGGGACGGCGCCGTGGTCGTCGACAACACCGAGCTGTCGTCGCTGAAGAGGTTCAAGGACGACGCGTCCGAGGTCCGCGAGGGCTTCGAGTGCGGTCTGACCATCAACAACTTCAACGACATCAAGATCGGCGACGTCGTCGAGGCGTTCGAGCTGCGCGAGAAGCCGCGCAGCTGACACGTAGGCGGTGACCCGGTGCGGGTCACCGAGGAGTAGCGTCCGGAGAGACTGCGGTCTCTCCGGACGTTGTTCATGATGAGGGAGTGAGCCCTGATGGGTGAAGCAAGGGCGAAGCAGCTGGCCGACCGGATCCAGGTGCTGGTCGCCGAACTGCTGGAGCGCCGGGTCAAGGACCCGCGGCTCGGGTTCGTCACGGTCACCGACGCGCGGCTGACCGGCGATCTGCGCGAGGCGAGCGTCTTCTACACGGTGTACGGCGACGAGCAGGCGCGCGCGAACACGGCGGCCGCGCTGGAGTCGTCGAAGGGCTTGATCCGCAGCGAGGTCGGGAAGGCGCTCGGGTTGCGCCACAGCCCGAGCGTGGCGTTCTTCCTGGACGCCGTGCCGGAGAACGCCGGCCAGATCGAGGAACTGCTCGAGAAGGCCCGGATGGCCGACGCCGAGGTGGCCAAGGCCGCCGCGGGCGCGAAGCCGGCCGGCGACGCGGACCCGTACAAGCGCCCGCACGACGAGGACGACGACGAGCAGGACTGAGTACTGCGTTGAGCCTTGACTTCACGTCGACGTCGGACGGCATTGTCGTCGTCGACAAGCCCGCCGGGCTGACCTCGCACACCGTCGTCGCCCGGATCCGCCGGCTGGCGGGGACCCGGAAGGTCGGCCATGCCGGCACGCTGGACCCGATGGCGACCGGTGTGCTGGTCGTCGGCCTGAACCGGGCGACCCGGCTGCTCGGCCACCTGCAGCTGGCCGACAAGTCGTACGACGCGACGATCCGGCTCGGCGCCACGACGACGACCGACGACGCCGAGGGTGAGATCACCTCCACGGTGCCCGTCGACGGCATCACCGCCGAGGCGATCGCGGCCGCCGTCGACGGGTTCCGCGGGGACATCTCGCAGGTCCCGTCGACGGTGTCGGCGATCAAGGTCGACGGGAAGCGTGCGTACGACCGGGTGCGGGCGGGCGAGGAGGTCGTGCTCAAGGCCCGGGCGGTGACCGTGTCGCGCTACGACATCCTCGACGTCCGCGCCGCCGCCGAGGGCATCGACGTCGATGTCTCCGTCGACTGCTCCAGCGGCACGTACATCCGTGCCCTCGCCCGTGATCTGGGCGCCGAGCTCGGCGTCGGCGGTCACCTGACGGCGCTGCGCCGTACCAGGGTCGGATCGTTCGGTCTCGAGACCGCCCACACCCTGGAGTCCCTCGCCGAGTCCTTCGACTGGCTCCCGATCGCGGATGTTGCCGCCGGCACCTTCCCGCGGTACGACGCCGACGACGCCCAGGCAGCCGCGATCCGCACCGGCCGCCAGCTCCCGGGCATCGAGCTCCCCGCCGGGCAGACTGCGATGTTCGCCCCGGACGGCACCTTCCTGGCCCTCTACGAGCCACACGGCCCGGTCGCCAAACCCACCGCAGTCTTCGTCAGCTGACAGGTTTCTGTCGCTCTTGTGGCTGATGTGTGGTTGGCCGGGGCGGTTGTGTATGTGTTCTGGACAGGACGTGTCGAGTGGCTGGGTAGTGCACCTGAGCGTGATCGTGCCCGCATGTACGGCGTCCCACCGGTGCTCACCTGTCGAGCCGCCCCCGGCACCCCGCACAAACCCCGTCGCCGCTGTCGCTCCCCAAACCAGTTCGGGGAGCCGGCGGACCGCAGGTACCGCCGGTTCCTCGAGTCGTGGATTTCGGCGACCGAACGGAACCTCGATTCACGACTCGTGGTTCCCGGCGCCGACCAAACGCCACGACTCGGTGTGATCACCCCGGACAAGGCAGTCGTTCTGCGTCGGCCGGGCCGGCGCCTCACCGCATGGGTGTTCTGCACCACCGAGGGAGCGCCACCCGCAGGGGCGGCGGGGCGGCGGTCGGGAGGGGGACAGGTAACGGCGACCGGGCACAGGTAAGAGCAGGTGCCGACCCACCATTGCATGTGTCACCACCCCAGATCGGGCTGATCACCACCCGCACGTCGGACGGAAGAGCCCTTTTGAGTTCCTAAGGGATGTCAAGCCGCCGACGGATTCGTAGACTTGGTGTTGGCGGGTCGGGATGCTGGAGCGCTTTGCGACTCCTTCTGCTCCCGGCCC
>NZ_SJKA01000049.1 GCF_004331435.1 Kribbella sindirgiensis | reverse complement strand
GATTCCCTTGAAAATAAGGGGTTCTGGCTTTGAAAACTGTCGGTGGGGGTGTCTAGGCTTTGATGCATGGACAAGCCGCCTGAGTTGATGAGCGACGCCGAACTGGTGCACGCTCTCGACCAGGCCGACGCGGACCTGGCGCGTATCGAGACCCGTCGGCTGCGTCTCATCGGGGCGATGGACAACTCCGGGTACGCCGAACGAGTCGGTGCCCGCGACACGGTCCAATACATAGAATTCCGCTACCGGCTCGACCACTCCCGTGCCTACCGCGACGTGAAACTGGCCCGCGCTCTGCCCAAGTACGCGGCGGTTGTTGCGGCGCTGCCCGATCCCGAACTCGCCGAGGACGGGGAGATACCTGTCGTGGCGTTGCGGCCGGCGCAGGCCGAAGCGATCGTGACCGCCCTGGAAAAGGTCCCGACCACCGTCCCGGTCGCCGACCTCGACTTCGCCGAACAAGAACTCGTCCGCTTGGGGCGCCACCTGGCCCCCGCCGATCTGCGCAAGGCCGC
>NZ_SJKA01000048.1 GCF_004331435.1 Kribbella sindirgiensis | reverse complement strand
CGCACTGACCTACGCCGACCGGCACGCGGTCGTCGAGGGCTACCAATGGCTGCCGGGCTACGAACAGCTTCGTGTGTATGGCGGTGACGGTTGCCCTGGGGTGGCTGAGTTCGCGCCGATCGAGTTCGGGGCGGTGATGGGGATGTCGTCGGGTGCGGCCGCGTCGCTGATCGGTGAGGCGCTCGCGTTGCGGCATCGGCTGCCGAGGATCTGGGCCGCGGTGCTGGACGGGGACGCCGTGCCGTGGCGGGCTCGCAAGATCGCGCGCGCCTGCCTGTCGCTGTCGCAGGAAGCCGCCGCGATCGTCGACCGGCGGGTGGTCGGGATCGTGGACACCGTCACCCCGGGCGCCTTGGGAAAGATCGTCAAGGCTGCGGTTTGGGAGGCAGATCCCGAGGCCGCGCAAGCCCAGGCCGAGGCTGCCGCCCGGACGCGGGGCGTGTTCGTCGCCCCGTCCGACGACCACGGCACCAAGCAAATCTGGGTCCGCGCCGCCGCCGGTGACGTGATCCGCTTCGACGCCACCATCGACGA
>NZ_SJKA01000047.1 GCF_004331435.1 Kribbella sindirgiensis | reverse complement strand
CCGAAAATGCACCCGAGCCCGCCCGCATCCATCGCCTGCTCAGCCTTGCGATACATCGCGTCGTCACCAGCACGCTCCCCACCCGAAACCAGCACCAACGTCCGGTTCGCCGACCGCACCACACCGTCAATCGCCTGCTGCGGCGAGAAGGTCTGCTCATACGGCGCCTTGACTCCTGCGCGCTTGTCCGGGTGCGGGAAGTTGACCTTCACCACGTCCGCGCCGAGCTCGCTGGCCACCCGAGCGGCGTAGTCGACGGCGTAGAACGAGTCCTTGCCGCCCTTCGCCTCGATCGCCTCGCCCCGCGGGTAAGCCCACACGACCAGCGGCATCCCGAACCGCTCAGCATCCGTGCGGATCTGCCGGTACTGCGCAAAATCCGCCTCCTGCGCCGGCGAACCGACGTACAGCGTGTACCCGACCGCGTCCGCGCCGAGCCGCACGGCATCCGCGACACTCGCGTGCACCGGAGACAACGCGGCCGCATCCGACGGGATGTCGGTCTTACCGTTCAACTTCAAGATCAACGGGATCTCACCGGCGTAGTCCCAAAAGAACTTCTCCGCCAACCCGATCTGAATCGCGACCCCGTTGAACTCACCCGCGATCGCCAACTTCATGACGTACGCCGGATCCGACGCAACCGG
>NZ_SJKA01000046.1 GCF_004331435.1 Kribbella sindirgiensis | reverse complement strand
ACTCAACAAGTCCAGCACCACCCGCCGCCGCGCCTGCGACAACCTCTCCGCCACAACACCCTCCAAACTCAGGCGTTGCGACAATCCCCTGAAGCTGCCCTCCCGAATCGGGCAGTACGGCTCCCCAGTTCACGCACACAGCCTCCCCAAACTGGTTTCGGGAGGCTGTGTACCTGGCCCGGGAGCGCTGCTGCCCGATTCGGGAGGGCGGAACTCCCCACACACCCCACCCCGGTTGCACCAGGCCGGCGCGGGCACCCGGTCCGGTTGCGCCACGCCGGCGCGGGCACCCGGTCCGGGCACATGTCGCGGACTTCCGGCGCGGGACGCTAGTGTCCTGCTTCTGAAATTCGTTGCTTAAGTTGGTCGCGGGCGGTTTGCCCGGTGATTCGTTGGAGGTAGCGGCTGAGGGAGTCCAGGATTTCGTCGGCGGTCTTCTTCCAGACAAAGGGCTTTGGGTCGTCGTTCCAGGACTTCACCCAGGCGCGGATGTCGGCTTCGAGTGCCTGGACGCTCTTGTGGGTTCCGCGGCGGATCTTCTGCTCGGTGAGGTGCGCGAACCAGCGTTCGACCTGGTTCAGCCAGGAGGATCCGGTCGGGGTGAAGTGCATGTGGAAGCGGGGGTGTTTGGCCAGCCAGGCCTTGATCGCCGGGGTTTTGTGGGTGCCGTAGTTGTCGGCCACGATGTAGACGTCCAGGCCCTCGGGCACGGTTTTGTCGATCGTGGCCAGGAACTTCTTGAACTCGGTC
>NZ_SJKA01000045.1 GCF_004331435.1 Kribbella sindirgiensis | reverse complement strand
GTGGGGCGTTTGGCGAGGTCGGCCATGGCTTGGATGACGATCCACATTTGCTGGATTTTGTCGGCGGTGTGGACGACCCAGAGTCCGGCCATGCCGTCGGGCAGGGGGACGATTTTGCAGGTGCGTTCGGTGACGGCGTTACGGTGCCGGTCGGTGTCGTCGCGGGTGGTGTGTTTGGCGACCTGGCGGCGCAGGGACGCGTTCAGGTTGGTATGGGTCTGGCCTGGGGCGCGGCGCAGGACGTGGGCCTCGACGGCTTGGGCGGCGGCCTCGGAGAGGGGGAGGGTCGCCTCGGAGATCGCGACGGCTTTCGACCAACTGAGGGCGCCGCAGCGTAGTGCGGTGTGGGTGGCGGTCAGGGTGCCGGTCAGGTGGAGTGCGGTGTCGATGTGGCGGGCTGCGGTGTTGGTGGACAGGTGCAGGGCGGCGCCGATTTCGGCGGCCCAGGAGCGTTCGGGGTCGATGGGGCGGCCGGCGGTGTCGAGCTGGGTTGGGCGGGGGATCTCGGTTGCCTGGGCTTTGCGCTGGCGGACGAACGAGGCGATCGCGTCGGTTTTGATCGACTCGCCCCAAGACACCAGCCGGCTTGCGGCTTTCATCAGCTCGATCAACGCGACGGGCGACTCGCACTGCGGGCGCACCGATTCCAGCGCGGCGGCCAGTGCGGCGCCGGGCGGAAGGAACGCCCACGCCGGCGCCTTCAGCCGCAGCATCTCGCGTTCGGCCTCGTCCTGTTCGGCCCCGGCCCACAACTCCCACTCCAGCCCGTCCAC
>NZ_SJKA01000004.1 GCF_004331435.1 Kribbella sindirgiensis | reverse complement strand
GGTGGGTCAGCCAGGGAAGTGAGGGGTTCTGCACCCGGAACCGCGGTGCAGAACCCCGGAGTTGGTGGGTCAGCCAGGCAAATTGGTGGGTCAGCCAGGGAAGTGAGGGGTTCTGCACCCGGAACCGCGGTGCAGAACCCCGGAGTTGGTGGGTCAGCCAGGCAAATTGGTGGGTCAGCCAGGCAAATTGGGGCGGGTGAGCAGGGCGGTTTCGGCGTCGGGGGTGAGGCCGATGGTGAGGGGTGGGGCGCCTCGGTCGTGGTCCCAGCGGAGGACGTCGTCGACGGTTGTGCGCAACGGCGTGACAGGCATGCCGGCCGCACGGGCTTTGGCCGGGTTGCGGCGGCGTTCGCCCCACTCGGACTCGGGGTCCATCAAGGGAAAGCGCCGAGGTACGGCGTCGAACGGGACCGGGACGATGTCGACGGTGCTGCCGGCCAGCTCGGCCGCGGTGCGGATCAGTTCGGCGATCGTCGAGTCGGGGCCGATCGCGTTGTAAGCGCCGGCGCGATCGTCCGCGACGAGTCGGGTGATCAGGCCGGCGACGTCGCGGCTGTCGACCAGCTGCAGCGGAGCCTCGGGCTTGGTCGGGAGCGCGACCCGTCCGCCGCGGGCGCCGCGCCGGATCCAGTAGAGCGCCGTACCGGACGAATCGCCGGGGCCCGTCACGCGACCGGGGCGGACGATCGTCGCGCGATCGCCGTACCGCTCGACGACGTCGTCCTCGCACGCGACCTTGCAGGGACCGTACGTGTCGTTCGTGAGTACGTCGGCGTCGCGCAGCGGCTCGCGCCGGGGTGCGGTCTCGTCGGTCCCGGCCGGCAGGTCGCGGACGTAGACGGCGTGGCTCGAGATGAACACGTACCGCCCGACCCGGTCCCCGAGGACGTCCATTGCCTGATCGACGTCCCGCGTCCGGAAGCCGCTCGTGTCGACGACCGCGTCCCATTCACCGGTCCGCAGCGCCTCGTAGTCGCCGGACTCCCGGTCCCCGACCAGCCGAGTCACCTCGTCCGGCAGCGGCGAACCGCTGCGTCCGCGACTGAACGACGTGACCTCGTACCCCTGCGCCAGCGCGTCGTCCACGATCGCGCGCCCGACAAATCCGTTCCCACCCAGCATCAGAATCCGCACAACCGAGCAACTTAGTCTGCGGGATCCGATTAGGCTCGCGATTATGACCAAGACTGTGGTGGTTGCCGGTGGCACCGGCGCGCTGGGGGTCGCGGTGACGGCCGAGTTCCTGCGGGCCGGCTGGCGCGTCGTCGTACCCGGCCGGTCCGAGGAGTCCCTTGCTCGCCTCGGCGCCGACCCCGCGCTCAACCCGGTGATCGCCGACCCCTTCGACCCGGCCGGTACGGCGGACGTCGTCGCGCTCGCCACCTCGGACGAGAACGCCCCGCTGACCGCCCTGGTCAACCTCGTCGGCGGGTTCGCGTCCGGTTCCCGGGTACACGAGACGCCGATCGAGGACTTCGAGAAGCAGCTCCGGCTGAACCTGCGTCCGACGTACCTGATCACCCAGGGGGTCCTGCCGCATCTGCTCGCCGGCGGTGGTGGAGCGATCGTCTGTACGTCGAGCGGTGCCGCGCTCCGCCCGTTCTCCGGGGCGGCCGGGTACATCACCGCGAAGGCCGGGGTGATCGCGTTCGCCGACGCGCTGCACGCGGAGTACGCACGCGACGGCATCCGGGTGAACACCATCCTGCCCGGCACCATCGACACCCCCGCGAACCGCTCCGCGATGCCGAACGCGGACACCAGCAAGTGGACCCCGCCGGACCGGATCGCCGCCGTGGTCCGGAGCCTCGTCGAACTCGAAGGTTTCAACGGCGCTCATCTGACCGTTTGACAACCGATTGACCCTGTAACACGTCTGAAGAGGTAAGAGCGCGGGTACTTGACGCACACTTGCATCAGGGGACAACGGGGCCGACAGGGGTGTCAATGGGGAGTGCACGCGCGACGGCGAGGCGGCCGCGGTCGATGCCGAAGTTGCTGGGGTTCACCCTGTTGGGCGCACTCGTTCCAGGACTCGGTTTGATCGTCGGCGGGCGCCGGCGGCTCGGTGCGTTCGTGCTCACGCTCTTCCTCGGCCTGGTCGGGCTCGGGGTGTACGTCGGGCTGACCCGGCGCGAGGAGGTACTCGCGGCCGCCGTCGTACCGAGCCGGCTGCTGATGACGTCGGTGGTGATCGGCGCGGTCGCGTTCTGCTGGATCGTGGTGGTCGTGGCCTCGCACCGGTCGTTGCGCCCGGCAACGGGCGGGGCCGGCGGACGGGCCTTCGGCGCGTCGTTCGTCGGGCTGCTGTGTTTCGCGATCGCGGCGCCGGCGGCGATCGGCGTCCAGAGTGTGCTGGCGCAGCGGTCGCTGGTGCAGGACGTGTTCCAGTCGCAGGGCGAGAGCAAGAGCGCGACCCGGCCGTCGACGGTCAACGTCAAGGACCCGTGGGAGGACAAGCAGCGGCTGAACCTGCTGCTGCTCGGCGGGGACGACGCGCCGAGCCGCGAGGGCGTGCGGACCGACACGGTGATCGTCGCGAGCATCGACACCAAGACCGGGAACACGGCGCTGGTCTCCTTGCCGCGGAACCTGACGTTCATGCCGTTCCCGGCGGATTCGCCGCTGCGCAAGTACTACCCGAACGGTTTCGGCAAGGAAGGGCTCAGCCTCGACGGGCGGCTGGAGTGGATGCTGACCGCGATGTACCAGAACGTCCCGGACGCGCATCCCGGCATCCTCGGACCGTCCGACAACGAGGGCGCCGACGTGCTGAAACAGTCCGTCGGTGAGGCGATCGGCCTGAAGCTCGACTACTACCTGCAGGTCAACCTGCAGAGCTTCCCGGAGATCGTCGACGCGCTCGGCGGGATCCGGGTGAATGTGAACGAGCGGGTCGCGATGGGCGGCGTGAGCAGCTCGCACATCCCGCCGAAGGAGTGGATCGAGCCGGGTGCGAACCAGCACCTCGACGGGCGGCACGCGCTGTGGTTCGCCCGCGGGCGGTACGGCGCCGACGACGACCAGCGGCAGGTCCGGCAGCGGTGCGTGATCAAGAGCATCGTCGACGCGGCGGATCCGCAGACCCTCGTCACGAAGTACAAAGCGATCGCCCGCGCCGGCCGGCACCTGCTGCGGACCGATATCCCGCAGGAGCTGCTGCCCGCGATGGTGCAGCTGGCGCTGAAGGTGAAGTCGGGAACGGTCTCGAACGTCACGCTCGACTCCGACAAGCTGCGCCTGAAGTACCTGCACCCCGACTACCAGGCCCTCCGCGACACCGTCGAGAACGCCCTCGAATCCACCCCGGCCCCAACCCCCACGCCAACCACCCCCGCCACGCCGGCCACCACCCGCAAGCCGACCACCACGACCACCACCGCACCCCCCGGCCCGGTCCAGAACCTCGCCGACGCCTGCGCCTACAACCCATCCGGCGACCAACCGAACTAGGCCGAGCGGACACTGTTCCGTCGGGCAGGCTGTACGAGCTGACCAGGGAAATGTTCTGAGATCAGGGTGTCGATCTGGCGATGCCCCGCTCGACGTGAGAGTAAGTGATCGACCGACACGACGAGGGAGCATCAGCGATGCGCTACATGATCATCAACAAGGCCGACGCCGACAGCGAGGCCGGGAACTTCCCGCCGCAGGAGGTGGCCGAAGGTGTCGGCCGTGTGGTCGAGGACCTGTCGAAGGCCGGCGTACTGCTGTTCGCGGAGGGTGTGCACCGCAGCTCGCTCGGCGCGCGGGTGAAGGTCGACGCCGGCAAGCGCACCGTCACCGACGGCCCGTTCGCCGAGACCAAGGAACTGATCGGCGGCGTGATCGTCGTCGAGGTCCGCAACCGCGACGAAGCGATCGAATGGGCCGCCCGCCTCGCCGAGGCCCTCGGCAACGAGGTCGAGGTACGCCGCGTCGTCGAGGAAGCCGACTTCGGACCCGACTCGGACGTCTTCGCGAGCTGACTGTCCATTCCCCGGAGTGCCGTTCGTGGTACTGCCATGAACAACACACTGAAGGTTTCTGAGGCGGAGCTGTACTACGAGGTGCGTGGATCAGGGCCGCTGCTGGTCCTGGTCGGCGCTCCGATGGATGCCGATGCGTTCGCGCCGCTGGCTGATCTGTTGGCGGCCGTCTACACCGTGCTGACGACCGATCCGCGCGGGGTGAAGCGGAGCAAGCTCGAGCCGGGTGGTACGTCGCGGCCCGAGCAGCGGGCCGATGACCTGGCCGCGCTGATCCGGTACGTCGACGCGGGGCCGGCCGTCGTACTGGGCTCCAGTGGGGGAGCGGTCAGCGCGCTCGCACTGGCGCAGGGGCACCCGGACGTCGTCCGTACGGTGATCGCCCACGAGCCGCCGCTCGACCGGCTGCTCCCGGACGCGGACGAGCTGCTCGCGAAGTCGGAGAAGCTGATGGCCGACTATCTGGCCGGTGACGTGACCGGTGCCTGGAAGCAGTTCTTCGCGCTCGCGAACATCCAACTGCCGGACGAGGTCGTCGAGATGATGTTCGGCGGCGAGCGCGACCCCGAGCAGGAGGCGACCGAGCGGTTCTGGTTCGGCCACGAGATGCGTGAGTCCATCACCTGGCTCCCGGACGTCGGCAAGCTGCGCGCTGTCGACATCGTGGTCGGAATCGGCGAGGAGTCCACCGGTCAGCTCTGCGACCGGACGTCCACCGCGCTCGCCGAGCGGCTCGGTATCGAGCCGACCCGGTTCCCGGGTGACCACACCGGTTTCGTCGACCATCCGGAGGCGTTCGCGAAGGCGCTCCGTGCTCAGCTGGCCGAGGTGGGTTTCCACCCGAGTGTGTAGCTTCTGGCTGAGGTGAGACTCGGTCGTGGGTTGTCTGGCGGAGTATGTGAAGCTGGTGGTGTCCGGTGGGTGCGCAGGGGTGTGATTGCGGTCGTGCCGGGCACTGGTCGGGATGCCGCGTCGCCCGCGTGGCTACTTGACCTCAACCGTGGTTGAAGTTTCAAGCTGGTGTCGCTGCCAACGGACATCGCAGATATCGGCCCTCGCGGGGCCCTGACGAAGGAGCAGAGTTGACCACGTACACGCTTCCCGACCTCCCCTACGACTACGGCGCACTGGCGCCGAGCATCGCCGGCGAGATCATGGAGCTGCACCACGACAAGCACCACGCGACCTACGTGAAGGGTCTGAACGACACCCTCGACAAGCTGGCCGAGGCCCGCGACAAGGGTGACTTCGGCGCGATCGTCGGGCTGGAGAAGACGCTCGCCTTCAACCTCGGTGGACACGTCAACCACTCGATCTTCTGGAAGAACCTGTCGCCGGACGGCGGCGACAAGCCGGACGGCGAGCTGGGTGCGGCGATCGACGAGTTCTTCGGCTCGTTCGACGCGTTCCAGGCCAACTTCACCGCGAGCGCCACCACGATCCAGGGCTCCGGCTGGGCGATCCTCGGCTGGGACGCCCTCGGCGGCCAGCTGCTGATCCACCAGCTCTACGACCAGCAGGGCAACCTGCCGGCCGGGCAGATCCCGATCGCGATGCTGGACATGTGGGAGCACGCGTTCTACCTGCAGTACAAGAACGTGAAGCCCGACTACGTCAAGGCGTGGTGGAACGTCGTGAACTGGGCCGATGCCCAGGCTCGCTTCGACGCCGCCCGCACCGGCTCCGGCGCGCTCATCACCGGCGCCTGACCAACGCGGACGCCCAGGCCATCACAATTCATCGCGCCCGCCGGCGTCCCGCTCACGCGGGGCCGGCGGGCGCGATTGTGATGGCCTGGCGATCCGTCACCGACAGAAGTCCGCGATCACCGGGGCAATCGCCGCGGATTTGATCATGTGGTTCTGACCAGGTACTTCGGTGTGCCCGGCGCCCGGTACCGCCGCCGCGAGCGCCCGCGTCGACGCCTTCATCCATCCCGGGCTCTTGCCGCCGTTCACCACCAGCACCGGCCGCTCGATCGGCGCCCACTGTTCGGTGTCCATCGGCTCGCCGAAGCAGTTCTGCCCGAGCATCTGCGCGTCGTACGGCAGGGTGTGCGCGACCGCCTTCATCGGTTTCCAGGCCGGCATCAGCTTCATCATCGTGACGAAGATCCCGGGCAGCCCGATCCCCTTCGTGAAGAAGTACTTGATCGCGTCACCCGGCTCGAGGGCCTGCAGGTCCGCGATCCAGGTCCGCGGGATCTGTTTGCGGCTGTCGTCGACGACGTACGGCGGCTCGAACGCGACCAGCTTCTCGATCGGCACCCCGGCTGCCGTTGCCCGCAGCGACAGTGCCGCGCCGGACGACGAGCCATAGACGTACGCCGACCCACCGGCCGCCTCGATCACCGCGGCGAGGTCCTCGATCTCCCGCTCGACCGCGTACTCGCCCGCGTCGCCGGAGTCGCCGCGCCCGCGCCGGTCGTAGTTGTAGACGGTGAAACGGTCCGCGAGCGCCTCGGCGAGGTCGGGCATCGGACCCTGTGCGCGGGAACAGAGCGCGCCGTCGACGAGAACGAGCGCCGGCCCGTTCCCGCGCCGGTCGTAGGCGATGGTGGTGCCGTCCTTCGATACGACGGTGTTCATGGTGGGTTCCTCCTGGTGGGTGACGATCTCACCACTGCGTCGAATGGTGGCCGACCACTCGACATCGTGTGACGCAGATCACATCTGAGGCGATGCGCTGCGTGACGGCCGGTCCGTCTGGGTACCGGGTGCGCAACCGAGAACGGGAGGCGGTCATGACGGCGCGTCCGGAGATGGTCCGGCGTGAGGCTGGACCGAACGGTCAGAACATCGGCGGCCTGGTGAGTGAGGTAACCAGCGACCTCAGTCAGCTGGTCCGTGACGAGGTGCAGCTCGCCAAGGCCGAGTTGAAGGAGAAGGGCAAGGAGGCCGGGGTCGGCGCCGGGTTGTTCGGTGGGGCCAGCACGCTCGCGCTGTACGGCGTGGGCGTCCTGATCGCCGCGGCGATCCTCGGGCTCGCGACCGCGTTGCCGGCCTGGTTGTCGGCGCTGATCGTCGCCGCGGTCGTGTTCGCGGTCGCGGCCGTCGCCGCTCTGCTCGGCAAGCGGCACGTCACCCGTGCCACCCCGCCCGTTCCGCAACGTGCCGTCGACGGCGTGCACGAGGACCTGGAAGCCCTCAAGGGACACCAGCCGGAAGGGAAGACCATCGCATGAGCACCACGAAGAACGCCGCGCATCGTGAGCCGATGACCGACAGCGAGACGCTGCGCGAGGACCTCGACCACACCAGGCAGCATCTCGCCGACACCGTGCAGGAACTCACCCGGCGGCTCAATGTGCCGCATCGGATGAAGGAGACGGCGTCGAGTGCGGGCCACCGGATGTCGGACGTCGCCGGCCAGACCGGCGACAAGATGAAGCAGGTACCTGGCGCGATGAAGGAACTGCCCGCGACGGGCAAGCGCCACCCGAAGGCCGCAGCCGCCATCGGCGGAGCCGTCGTACTCGTTGCCGGCGCCATGACCTGGCTGGCCCGTCGGCACAAGTAGGGAGAAATCAGCAGGCGGCGGCGCGTTCCAGGAGGAGTTTGCGTTCGCGTTCGTTGCGGGTCAGGGCGGCGGCCTTCTCGAACTCGGCGCGGGCCTCGTCCAGCCGGCCGAGCTTGAACAGCAGGTCGCCGCGCACGCTCGGCAGCAGGTGGTAGTCCTTCAGCGACGGCTCGTCCGCCAGCAGATCGACCGCTGCCAACCCACGTTCCGGGCCGAACGCCATCGAGATCGCGACGGCCTGGTTCAGCTCGATCACCGGTGACGGGGTGACCTGCGCGAGAACGGCGTACAGGCCGGCGATCCGGGCCCAGTCGGTGTCCTCTGGGTCGGCCGCGCGGGCGTGACAGGCGGCGATCGCGGCCTGCAGGAGGTACGGGCCGGGTGGTTTCTCCAGGGCCCAGGCGCGTTCGATGCCTTCGAGACCGCGGCGGATCAGGAGCCGGTCCCAGCGCCGGCGGTCCTGGTCGAGGAGCAGCACCGGCTCGCCGTCGCTCCCGACGCGTGCGTTCGCGCGGGACGACTGCAGTTCCATCAGCGCCAGCAGGCCGAGTACTTCGGGTTCCGTCGGCATCAGCTCGACGATCAGCCGGCCCAGGCGCATCGCCTCGTTGCACAGCGCCGGCCGCATCCAGTCGTCGCCGGCGGTCGCGGAGTACCCCTCGTTGTAGATCAGGTAGACGACCTCGAGCACCGACGAAGTCCGCTCCAGGAGCTCCGGCCCGGACGGCACCTCGAACTCGACGCCGGCCTTCGCGAGGTTGCGTTTGGCGCGGACGATGCGCTGCGCGATCGTCGCCTCCGGGGCGAGGAACGCGCGGGCGATCTCGTCGGTCTTGAGGCCGCCGAGCAGTTTCAGCGTCAACGTCACGCGCGCGTCCATGGTGAGCACCGGGTGACAGGCCGTGAACACCAGCCGGAGCAGGTCGTCCTCGATGTGGTCCTCGAGGATGGCCTCCACGTCGTCCTCGACGCTGTCGCCGTCGATCTCCAGCTCGTGGCCCATCTCGGCGAGCTTGCGCTGGTACGTGTCCTTGCGCCGGATCAGGTCGATCGCCCGCCGCTTCGCGATCGCCATCAGCCAGGCGCCCGGATTGTTCGGTACGCCGGACTCGGGCCACTGTTCCAGCGCGGCCACCAGCGCGTCCTGCGCGAGCTCCTCCGCGAGCCCGACATCCCGCACGATCCGCGCGACGCCCGCGATGATCCGCGCCGACTCGATCCTCCAGACCGCGTCGACCGCCCCGTGCGCATCCGTAACCGTCACCCGCCGATAGTAGACGCGGACGAGGCGGACATGCAGCACTCACCAAGCGGGGCGAATCCCGCCGCGCCACGCTCAACTGCGGCTCGGAAAGGGCCGCAGGCAGGTTTGGTGAGTGCTGCAGGTCCGCGACCCGCCATCCCGCATCTTTGCTCCAGCGGCTCACCCTCCTGCCTAGCCCGAGCCGCTCGGCCAGGTCGGACAGGATCCGCCACACCTCCCCGCGCGCCCCGGCGGGAACAAGGCGGGCTCGACGACAGTGACGTCCACCTGTAACCGCTGGAGATTCGCGCGGGCGCACGCGATCGCTCGCGGATTGTTGTCGGTAGCAACTATTCGGCGAATGTCTCGCCTGGACAGGATCGCCGTGAGTAGTCCGGTCCCGGTGCCGATGTCGAACGCGGTGTCCGCTCGCGGCAACGGGCAGTCGGCGACGAGGTCGGCGTACTCCGATCTGGTCGGTACGTAGACGCCGCGGAGCCGGAGCTGGTGGTCGATGAGCGGAACCAGCAACGAGTTGCGGCGAGGAGCTGTTTGGCGTTCTGGAAATCGCCCTCCCAGTGGAGGGCCGAGCCGCGTCTGATCAGGCGCAGGGCCCGATCCGCGGAACTGGAGTCGTCGATGGTGGTGACCGGCGAGGTCACCGCACCACTGTAGGGCGCGCCCTAATAGACTCGCTCCGGAAACCCCCCGAAAGATGGCTTGAGGTTTGCTGTGCTCACCATGCAGGACGCGCTGCTCGCGCTCACGAAGTACTGGACCGACCGGGGCTGCATGGTTGTGCAGCCGTTCAACACCGAGGTCGGGGCCGGAACGCTGAACCCCGCGACCATCCTGCGGGTGCTCGGTCCGGAGCCGTGGCGGGTGGCGTACGTCGAGCCGAGCGTGCGGCCGGACGACAGCCGCTACGGCGAGAACCCGAACCGGCTGCAGACGCACACCCAGTTCCAGGTGGTGCTCAAGCCGGACCCGGGCAACCCGCAGGAGCTGTTCCTGGACAGCCTGTCCGCGCTCGGGATCGACATCGACGCGCACGACGTGCGGTTCGTCGAGGACAACTGGGCGAACCCGGCGACCGGGTCCTGGGGTCTTGGCTGGGAGGTCTGGCTGGACGGTCTGGAGATCACCCAGTTCACCTACTTCCAGCAAGCGGGCGGGATGACACTCGACCCGGTGTCGGTGGAGATCACCTACGGCATCGAGCGGATCATGATGGCGCTGCAGGGCGTCTCGCACTTCAAGGACATCGCCTACGCGCCGGGCATTTCGTACGGCGAGGCGTTCGGCCAGGCGGAGTACGAGATGAGCAGGTACTACCTCGACGACGCGGACGTGGAATCACAGAAGCGTTTGTTCGAGGAGTACGCGAACGAGGCCCGCCGGATGATCGACGACCGCCTCCCGGTGCCGGCGCACATCCAGGTGCTGCGGTGCTCGCACACGTTCAATGTCCTCGACGCCCGCGGCGCCGTCAGTACGACGGAACGCGCCAAGGCGTTCGGCCGGATGCGGACCCTGGCCCGCGAGGTCTCGCGGCTGTGGGCCGAGCGCCGCGAGGAGCTGCAGCACCCGCTGGGTCTCGCCGAGCTGCCGCCGGCCGCCGACGAGCCGACCGAGTTCCCGGCGAGCACGGGGACCCGGCAGCTGACCTTCGAGATCGGCACCGAGGAGATGCCGCCGTCCGAGGTCACGAAGACGGCCGCGGCGGTGCAGGCGGCGCTGGAGGAGAAGCTGGCCGCGACCCGGCTCGAGCACGGCGCGATCACGACGTACGCGACGCCGCGTCGCGTGGTGGCTTTTGTCGCCTCGGTCCAGGCCGGTGAGCCGGATGCCGAGCGGGTGGTGCGCGGGCCGAAGAAGGCGGCCGCGTACGACGCCGACGGCAACCTGACCAAGGCCGCCGCCGGTTTCGCCCGCGGCCAGAAGGTGGAGCCGTCCGAGCTGCACGACCTGGACGTCGACGGCGTCGAGTACGTCGCGGTGACCAAGCCGGACCCGGGTCGCGGCGCGGCCGAGGTGCTGAGCGGCGTCCTGAGCGAGATCGTCGCGGGGCTCCGTTCGGACAAGAACATGCGGTGGAACGATGCCAAGCTGTCGTTCACCCGCCCGATCCGCTGGCTGGTCGCGCTGCTCGGCGACGAGATCGTCCCGGTCTCCGTCTCGAGCCTCGCCGCCGGCCGGACGACGCGGGTGCACCGGACCGCGGCGCAGCCGAAGGTCGAGATCGCGTCGGCCGAGGGCTACCTGGACCTGCTCCGGATCCACGGCATCGAGGCCGACCCGGCCCGTCGGCGCGCGACGATCATCGAGGCCGCGGCCGAGCTGTCCGCCACCGTGAACGGCGTGGTGGACGTCGAGGGCGAGTCCGCGCTGGTCGACCAGATCGTCAACCTGATCGAGGAGCCGACCCCGATCCTGGGCGGGTTCGCGGCCGACTACCTGGACCTGCCGAGCGAGATCCTTACGACGGTCATGCGCAAGCACCAGCGCTACCTGCCGGTCCGCGACGGCGACGGCAAGCTGCTGCCGCATTTCGTTGCCGTGGCCAACGGTTCGGTCGACGAGGACCTGGTGCGGGCCGGCAACGAGGGCGTGCTGCGGGCGCGGTACGAGGACGCCGCGTTCTTCTGGCGGGCCGACCTGGAGACGCCGCTCGAGTCGATGAAGAGCGAGCTGGAGAAGCTCGCCTTCGAGGAGAAGCTCGGTTCGATGGCGGACCGGGCCGGCCGGATCGGGCGGATCGCGCTGAAGCTGGGCGCTGTGGTCGATCTCGACGGTGACGACCTGACGACCCTGCAGCGGGCCGCCGAGCTCGCGAAGTTCGACCTGGGTTCGCAGATGGTGGTCGAGCTGACCAGCCTGGCCGGCACGATGGCTCGCGAGTACGCCAAGCGCGCCGGTGAGACCGAGGCCGTCGCCCAGGCCCTGTACGACATGGAACTGCCGCGGTCGGCCGGTGATCCGGTCCCGTCCACCACGCCGGGCGCGCTGCTGGCGCTCGCCGACCGGTTCGATCTGCTGGCCGGGCTGTTCGGGATCGGCGCGAAGCCGACCGGAAGCTCCGACCCGTTCGCGCTGCGCCGGGCCGCTGCCGGTGTCGTCGCGATCCTGCGCGAGCACCCGGAGCTGCGAGCGATCACCCTCGAAACAGGTCTGCAGGCAGCCGCCGCGGAGATCAGTGCCCAGGGCATCGACATTCCCGTGGAGTCGTTGGGTGAGGTAGTCGAGTTCACCGTACGGCGGTACGAGCAGCAGCTGATCGACCGTGGTGACGACCACCTCCAGGTCGCCGCCGTGTTGCCGTTGGCAACTGCTCCGGTGGTGGCGGACGAGACGCTGACCGCCCTGCAGGGCCTGGTCGGCAACAGCGATTTCGCCGACCTGGTTGCGGTTCTGCAGCGTGTTCGCCGGATCGTTCCGGAAGGCACCGAGGCGGAGTACGACGCCGGCAAGCTCACCGAGCCCGCCGAGGTCGTGCTGCACGAGGCGGTGCAGAAGATCGGGCAGGCGCCGACAGGGCTCGGCGACTTCGTCTCCACCGCCTCGGTCCTGATCGAGCCGGTGAACGCGTTCTTCGACGAGATCCTCGTGATGGCGAAGGAGCCCGAGATCCGCGCCGCCCGGTTGGGGCTGCTGGCAACCATCAGCAAGCTCGCGGCGCCGGTGCTGGACTGGCAGGCGCTGGGCACCAGCCTGAGCCCAGCGGAATGAGCGTGCGACCGGCGGACGTTGCCGAGCAGGCGGAGCGACTGGCGCCCCGCCTGCGAGAGCATCTGCGGCCGACGGCGTTCGTGCGGTACGACGCGTTCAGCGAGGAGCTCGGCGTTGAGGTGCTGGTGAAATGTGAGCACCAGCAGCGCACCGGTTCGTTCAAGGCTCGCGGCGCGCTCGCGAAGGTGCTGACGCTCACCGATGCGGAACGTGCCGCGGGCGTGGTCACCGCGTCGACCGGTAACCACGGGCTAGGGGTCGGCAACGCGCTCGCGACCCTCGGAGGCCACGGCATCGTCTACCTGCCCGAGAACGCCGCACCGGGCAAGGTCGCGGCCCTGCGCCGGTTCGGTCTCGAACTACGGGCCGAGGGCAACGACACCGGCGTCCTCGAGATCAAGGCCCGGGCGTACGCCGCGGAGCACGGGCTGACGTACGTCCCGCCGTACAACGACCCGGACATCATCGCCGGGCAGGGGACGGTCGGCGTGGAGATCGTCGAGCAGTTGGCCGGTGCGCCGCTCGACGCGGTCGTGGTGGCGGTCGGTGGCGGCGGGCTGATCAGCGGGGTCGCCGCGGTGCTCAAGAAACACCTGCCCGGGATCCGCGTGTACGGCGCGCAGCCGGCCGTCGACGACGCGATGGCGGCCTCGGTACGGGCCGGTGAGATCGTGCAGGTCGACGCCGGGCAGACGTTGTCGGACGGTACGGCGGGCAGCGTCGAGCCGGGGAGCATCACGTTCGAGCTGTGCCGTGAACTCGTCGACGACTGGGTGCTCGTCGAGGAGGACGCGATCCGGGACGCGCTCCGGACGGTGATCGACACCGAGCACCAGCTGATCGAAGGCTCGGCCGCGCTGGCCTTCGCGGCCGCGCGCGAACGGCGTACCGAACTGGCCGGCAAGCGCGTCGCGGTCGTGTCCTGCGGCGGCAACATGTCGTCGTCCACCCTGGTAGCCGCGCTTGCGTGAGCTCGTCGTGCTCGGGACCGGCAGTCAGGTGCCGTCGCGGGAACGTACGCAGAACGGGTACTTCCTGCGCTGGGACGACGAGGGGTTCCTGTTCGATCCCGGTGAGGGGACGCAACGGCAGATGATCTACGCCGGGCTCGCGGCCCGGGCGATCACGCGGTTGTGCGTCACGCACTTCCACGGCGATCACTGTCTCGGAGTGCCCGGCATCGTGCAGCGGTTGTCGCTGGACGACGTACCGCATCCGGTGCGGGCGCACTATCCGGCGTCGGGGCAGACGTACTTCGCACGACTGCGGTACGCCGCGTCGTTCTTCGAGCGGGCCGAGCTGCTCGAGGAGCCGGTGGAGGAGGACGGGCTGCTGTCCGTCGGGTCGTTCGGCCAGCTGTGGGCGCGCCGCCTGGAGCACCCGATCGAGACGTTCGGGTACCAGTTGATCGAGCCCGACGGACGCCGGATGCTCCCGGACAAGCTTGCGGCGTACGGCGTGACCGGGCCTGACGTCGGCCGGCTGCAACGGGCCGGATCGCTCGACCTTGGCGATCGCCTCGTGCACGTGGACGACGTCAGCGAGCCGAGGCCAGGGCAGCGGTTCGCGTTCATCATGGACACCCGCCTGTGCGAGAACGTGCTGCGCCTCGCCGACGGCGCCGACCTGCTCGTCATCGAGTCGACGTACCTGTCGTCCGAATCCGAACTCGCCCGGCGCTTCGGCCACCTGACCGCGCGCCAGGCGGCGCGGGTCGCGGCCGAATGCGGTGTGCGCAAACTCGTCCTCACCCACTTCTCGCAGCGTTATCTGGAGCCGGAACGCTTCCACGAGGAGGCCGCGGCGGAGTTCTCCGGCGAGATCGTGGTGGCCTCCGATCTCAGCCGGCTCTCAGTTCCGGCTCGCCGCTGACCGAACCGCCAGGCGTAGCGGACGAACAGTACGTGAACGGACCGGCAAACCAGGCCGAACCCGTGCTGGGCAAGGCATTCCCAGGATTAGCATTGCCGGCGAATGTAAATTGCCGATCCTCAGGAGCGACCCGTCGTGCGCACACCCCGTCCAGTGCCGGCGGCTGTCGCAATGGTCGTTCTGAGCGCGGCGGTGGGAGTCACGGTCTGGCGGCCCTGGGAGGATTCCGCCGACGCGACCGGCGACCCGTCCGGGATCACCGTGTCCCGGAGTCAATGCGGACAGGGATGGACCGACGCCAAGACCGGCCGCCAGACGCTCGTCGTCCACAACACCGGCGACGCGGCCGCCGAGGTCGACCTGGTCGAGGTCCGCAGCAAGAAGGTGTACGGCGAGGTTGAGGGCCTGGGCCCGAACGCGAGCGCATCGATGGACGTGCAGCTCGGCGCGGGACAGTACGCGATCCGCTGCCTGATCGAGGACACCGACGCGATCACCGGTCCGACGGTCACAGTCGCGGGTGCTGGGCAGGGCGGTGCTGCCGTCGTACCCGTCACCAAGAACGAGCTGCTGCCGTTGGTGAAGAAGTATCAGGCCGGGGTTGCTCGTGGTGTCGCCGATTTGGCGGTCAAGACGGACAAGCTGCGTGCTGACGTGGATGCCGGCGACCTGGATGCCGCTCGCGCGGACTGGTTGCCTGCGCACCTGGCGTACAACTCGCTGGGCGCAGCGTACGACGCGTTCGGGGACTTCGCCGACATGATCGATGGGCCCGCCAATGGATTCCATGCGCTGGAGAAGGGCCTGTGGCACAAGGGCTCAGGTCTGAAGCCGGTCGCGGATCAGTTGGCGGCCTCGGTCCGCGGCCTGCAGAAAGATCTGCCCAACGAGCAGGTGGATCCGAATGATCTCGGGCTGCGTGCGCACGAGATCATGGAGAACGCCCTGCAGCTCGAGCTGACCGGCGAGAACGACCAAGGCAGCGGTACGGCGCTGAACACCGCGCTGGCGAACCTGAACGGTACGGCGAACGTGCTGGCCATCCTCGACCCGGTCCTCAAGCCGCGCTACCCCGACCTGCCCGAGGTGCTGAAGTGGGAGAGCCGCGTCCGCACGCTGCTCGCCGCGCACCAGAACACCCCAGTCGACCAGCTCGACCCGACCACGCGGGAACAGCTCAACGGCGCCGTCGGCGAGCTACTGGAGAAGCTCGCCCCGATCGCCGCGATCTGCGAAGTCCGGAGGGGTTCATGAGTGACGTCGGCCGCCGCTCCTTTCTTCGCGGCGCCCTCGCGGGAGCCGGTGCAGCCGCAGTTGCTGCGGTCGCGACCGGGCAGGCCGCTGCGGCGACGACGCCGACGGCCGTGCCCTTTCACGGCTTCCACCAGGCCGGGATCACCACCGATCAGCCGAAGCAGGCGATCTTCGCGTCGTTCGACGTGATTGCCGAGGGCAAGAATGAGCTCACCGACCTGTTCAAAACCCTGACCGACCGGGCGCGACTCCTGACCACGGGCGGTGCCCTGCCGCCCCTGGGCATCACAGCCCCGCCGGCCGATTCCGGCGTACTCGGACCGGACATGCCGGGTGACGACCTGACGGTCACCGTCGGCGTCGGGGCGTCGCTGTTCGACGAGCGGTACGGTCTGAAGGGTCGCAGACCGGCGAAGCTGACCGCGATGAAGGAGTTCCCGAACGACAGCCTGGACGCCAGCCTGTGCCACGGGGACCTGAGCCTGCAGTTGTGCGCGTCGGAGACCGACACCGTCCTGCATGCACTCCGGGATCTGGCCCGGCACACCCGTGGCGCGATGCAGTTGCGCTGGCGGGTCGACGGCTTCCAGAGCCAGCCGCGCCCAGCCGGTGCACCGCGCAACCTGATGGGTTTCAAGGACGGCATCGTCAAGCCGGCGCCGGCCGACCACGACAAGCTCGTGTGGGTCGGCAAGGGAAACGGTGAGCCGGCCTGGACCGAGGGCGGCAGCTATCAGGTGCTGCGCCAGATCCGGATGCTGGTCGAGTTCTGGGACCGCGTGTCGGTCGGCGAGCAAGAGAACATGTTCGGCCGGCGCCGGGACACCGGTGCGCCGCTCGACGGCAGCAGCGAGACCGACCTCCCGAACTACCCGGCCGATCCGACCGGCGGGGCGATTCCGCTGACCAGCCATATCCGCAAGGCGAACCCGCGCACCGCGGACACCGCGGCCAGCCAGTTCCTGCGCCGCGGCTACAACTACGACAAGGGCACCGACGCGGTCGGTGACCTGGACATGGGGCTGTTGTTCTGCGCCTACCAGCAGGACATCGCCCGGCAGTTCGAGGCCGTGCAGACCAGGCTGGCCGACGAGCCTCTCGTCGACTACGTCCGGCCGGTCGGCGGCGGCTATTTCTTCGTGCTTCCCGGTGTTCGGGACGGCAACGACCACTTCGCCCGGTCGTTGCTCGGATGAGTTATTCAGGAGGAGAAGGCATGCGCGCAAGACTTCCTGTCGCTGCCACAGCCGTTGCGGCTGCGACGGGCTTGTTGCTGGCCGCCTGTGGCGCCCCCGGCGCTACCCAGCAGGTGACCAACGCCGGTGCGGCGTTCACGGCGGCCGACGCCGCTTCGTACCACCCGGCACGAACGACCACCCCGATCCAGCACCTGGTGGTGATCTTCGGCGAGAACATCTCGTTCGACCACTACTTCGGGACCTACCCGAACGCGACCAACGCGGACGGTACGCCGTTCACAGCTGCCCGGCACACGCCCAAGGTGAACGGTCTGTCGAAGAAGCTGCTGACGGACAACCCGAACGCGTACAACCCGAAGCGGTTGGCGCCGTCGCAGGCGCTGACCTGCGACCAGAACCACGGCTACGGGCCGGAGCAGAAGGCCGTCAACGGCGGCAAGCTGGACAAGTTCGTCGAGAACACCGAGACCGACAAGTGCACCGGGCAGCCGGTGCTGTTCGGCGAGCCGGGTCTGGTGATGGACTACTACGACGGCAATACCGTCACCGGGCTGTGGAACTACGCCCAGCACTACGCGATGAGCGACAACTCGTTCGGCACGGTCTACGGCCCGTCGACCCCGGGCGCGCTGAACCTGGTCTCCGGGCAGACCCACGGCGGCCAGGCCTACGACCCGAAGACGGGGCAGCCCACCACCGACGCGTACGTCGTACAGTCGCCGGACGCGAACGGCATCGGGACGATCACCAACGACCCCGACCCGATCTACGACGACTGCTCGAACAACAACGGCAAGTCCACGAACAACCTGGCCGGGATGCACGGGCAGAACATCGGCGACCTGCTCAACCAGCGCAACGTCACCTGGGGCTGGTTCCAGGGTGGCTTCAAGCCGACCGGCACCGCGAACGGCAAGGCCGTCTGCGGCGCGTCGCACCCGAACGTCGGCGGCATCGCGGCGAACGACTACAGCCCGCACCACGAGCCGTTCCAGTACTACAAGTCGACTGCGAACCCGAAGCACCTGGCTCCGACATCGGTCGCCGCCATCGGTCACACCGATCAGGCGAACCACCAGTACGACACGTCGGACTTCGACGCGGCCTTGGCGGCCAACAACCTGCCGGCGGTCAGCTTCCTGAAGGCCGGTGAGTACCAGGACGGCCACGCCGGGTACTCCGACCCGCTGGACGAGCAGGCGTTCATCGTCAAGGAGCTCAACCAGCTGCAGAAGTCGAAGGAGTGGTCCTCGACCGCGGTCGTGCTGGCGTACGACGACTCCGACGGCTGGTACGACCACGTGAAGCCCCCGACAGTGAACGGGTCCCAGGACGCCGCACTGGACCAGTCGGCGCTGTGCGGTCATACCCCGGTGGCCGGTGGTTACGCCGACCGCTGCGGCTACGGCCCGCGCCTGCCGCTGCTGGTGGTCTCGCCGTACGCGAAGACCAACTACGTCGACCACTCGCTGACCGACCAGACCTCGATCCTGAAGTTCATCGAGGACAACTGGCGGACCGGCCGGATCGGTGACCACTCGTTCGACCAGCGGGCCGGCAGCCTGACCGGCATGTTCGACTTCTGGCGGCCGAGCAAGCAGAAGCTGATCCTGGACCCGAAGACCGGGGCCGTCGTCAGCTAAGGCCCCACGCGCCCTGGTCGGCGAGGAAATCGTCGATCAGGGCATTCACTTCCTTCGGCGACTCCAGCGCCGCCAGATGCGCCGACTGTTCGAGTACGACGAAGCGCGCGCCGGGGATGGAATCCGCCATCTCCTCGGTCTCCGCGACCGGGAAGGTGGCGTCCTCCGCGCCGGCGACCACCAGAACCGGCGTCCGGATCGTGCCGAAGAGCGCCCGCTGGTCAGGCCTTCGCGGTACCACGCTGGCGACGGCGTGCCGCCCCGAACTGATGTCCACCTTGCGCGCAAGTTCGTTGACCGTGGCAACGACCTCGGGCTTCTCGCGTTTCGCCGTCGGGCCGAGGAAGGCGTCGCGGACCGGCCCGGTGAGCGGTCCGCGGATCCCGCCGAGGAGCTGCGCCGCGGCCAGTAGTACGCCGTACTCGAATCGTTGCCGTCGGCCCGCCGGCGACGCGGTGGCGTTCATCAGGACGGCGATGCCGATCCGGTCCGGATGCAGTGCCGCGAAGGTACCGCCGATCATGCCGCCCCAGCTGTTGCCGATCAGGTGCACCCGCTCGACCTGTAGGTCGTCGATGATCGCCAGGATCACCTCGGCGCACTGCTCGAACGTGAACGGCCCGGCCAGCGGACCACTGCCGCCGTGCCCGGGCGGATCGACCAGGACCACCTGGAAACGGTCGGCGAAATGCGCGGCCTGGGCGGACCACAGCGTGCCGTCCATCAACAGGCTCGGCCAGAACAGCATCGCGGGCCCCGATCGGTCGACGCGCCCGTCGACGCGCAACCGGATCCGGCCCAGCACGGTCTCGACGTACCGATCCTGCATGGTTGAACGGTACCTGTCAGGACGCCGTCAGGACGCTGGAATCGCCGCCGCCAGGCGCGTCGTGAGCTCGCGGATGCAATCGACCAGCTCCGGCGGTGACTGCACCTCGAAGGGCAGGCCTAGTACGCCGAGGTAGAGCGCGAGGTGCTCGAGCGAGTCCGCGCCGGTCTCGACCAGCGTGGTCGTCTCGTCGATCGGCGTCACGGCCGCGACGTGCGGGCCGTAGCGGTCGGCCACCTGCTCGGCGGGCGCGTGCACCAGGACGCGGGCCTGATGGCGATAGGCGCCGGAGGCAACTCCGCGCGTCGTCGTGGCCAGGTCGGGCACCTCGCGCGGTGTGAAGCGCGGTCCGGTCGGGATGCGCGGCTCCAGGCGGTCGAGCCGGAACGTCCGCCAATCGTCGCGATCGAGATCCCAGGCGACCAGGTACCAGCGTCGCCCGGTGTGCACCAGACGGTGCGGCTCCGTCGTGCGCGTGGACGCCGTACCGTCGTGGTTGCGGTAGTCGAACCTGAGCCGCAGGTGGTCGCGGCACACCGCGGCGACGGCGAGCAGTACGTCGGGTTGCACGGACGGACCGCCCGCGGGCGTCACGGCGATCTGTTGCAGCAGCTCGATCCGGTAGCGCAGGCGGGACGGCAGGACCTGCTCGAGCTTGGTGAGCGCTCGTACCGACGACTCCTCGGTGCCCGCCACGGTGCCCGTCGCGGCAGCGCGCAACCCGACCGCCACTGCGACCGCCTCTTCGTCGTCGAGCAGCAGCGGGGGGAGTGCGGCGCCGGCGCCGAGGCGGTAGCCGGCGACACCCGGGACGGCGTCGACGGGGTAGCCGAGGTTGCGCAGCTTGTCGACGTCCCGCCGTACCGTCCTCACCCCGACGCCGAGCTCATCGGCCAGGGCGGTGCCGCTCCACTCCTTGGGCTGCTGCAACAGGGAGAGGAGCTTCAGCAGTCGTGCCGAGGTCTCGATCATGTTTCTCAGTTTGCCATCTGGTTAGGACTGAAGGTGTCCTAACCGGTTGGGACAGTAGAGACATGATCAAGCCGTTCAGCATCGACATCCCGCAGAGCACGCTCGACGAACTCGCCGCCAAGCTGGCGAGCACCCGGCTTCCCGCACCGCTTCCCGGTGACGACTGGAACACCGGCGTACCGGTCTCCTGGCTTTCGTCGCTGGTCGAGTACTGGCGTACGTCGTACGACTGGCGCGCCGCCGAGAAGGAGCTGAATTCCTACCCGCAGTTCACCGCCGAGATCGAGGGGCAGCGGATCCACTTCATCCACGTCAGGTCCGCGGAACCGGACGCGCTGCCGCTGATGCTGACGCACGGCTGGCCCGGGTCGATCGTCGAGTTCCTCGACCTGATCGGGCCGCTGACCGACCCGGTCGCTTGCGGCGGGCAGGCCGCGGACGCGTTCCATGTGGTGATCCCGGCGCTGCCCGGGTTCGGGTTCTCCGGGCCTACGGCGGACGACGACTGGACGTTCCCGCGGATCGGGCGGGTGTGGGCGGCGCTGATGAGCGAGCTCGGGTACGAGCGGTACGGCGTACAGGGCGGGGATCTGGGCGGATCGGTGTCACCTGAGGTCGGGCGGGCCGCTCCTTCGCACGTCGTCGGCGTACATACGAACGGTGGGACGAACCTGCCGCCGCTGCAGATGTCCGACGAGGAACTGCGGACGCTGACGCCGCTGGAGCAGGACAAGGTGGCGCGGATCGCTCGGTTCATGCAGGAGGAGTTCGGCTACATCTCGATCCAGTCGACCCGGCCGCAGACGCTGGGCTACGGCCTGGTCGACTCGCCGGTGGCGCAACTGGCCTGGATCATGGACAAGTTCAAGGCCTGGACGTACCCGGCCGAGACCTTGCCGGAGGCAATCATCAGCAAGGACCGGCTGCTCACGAACGTGATGATGTACTGGCTGACCGGGACCGGCGGATCGGCCGCCTACATCGGCTACGCGCAACCGCGCGACTGGACCCCGCGCCCGAACTCCGGCGTCCCGACAGCCGTCCTCGCGATGGCCCACGACGTGGCGATCCGCCGCTACTGCGAAACCTCGAACACCATCACCCGCTGGACCGAGGTGGACCACGGCGGCCACTTCGCCGCCCTCGAAGCGCCGGAACTCCTGGTCAACGACGTACGAGAGTTCTTCCACGACCTCCGCGGATAACTCCCCCCTCCGCCCACCCCGTCGGTGGCATTTGCTGGGTTGACGTCCGAGATGCAGGGTTTACGCCCCGGATCTCGGACGTAGACCCGGATTCTCGGACGCCCACCCACCAGATGCGGGCTGTCGTCGCGTCACGTGAAGTCGGTTGAGGTGGTGAGGTGGGACCACTCGGCGGCTTCTGCGGCGCGGGAGACCGATGCGGTCTCGGCGAGCTTGAGTGCGTCGGTGCCCAGCAGCAGCCGGAGCGGCGGGTTGTCCAGGTCGACGATCTCGAGGATCGCCTGCGCGGCCTTCGCGGGGTCGCCCGGCTGTTTGCCGTCCGTCTCGATCCGGCGCCGGTGCATCTCGCCGACGGTGGACTCGTAGTCCGGGTGCACGTCGGCGAGCTGCATCGACGAGCCGCCCCAGTCGGTCCGGAAACCGCCCGGCTCGACGATCGTCACCTTCACGCCGAACGGCCGCACCTCGTTGTTCAGCACCTCGGAGAACCCTTCGACGGCGAACTTCGCGGTCTGGTACGCGCCCATGCCGGGCGTGCCGCCGACCCGCCCACCGATCGACGAGAACTGCAGGAAGTGCCCGCTGCGCTGCTCGCGAAACACCGGCAGCGCGGCCTTCGTCACGTTGACCACCCCGAACAGGTTGGTCTCCACCTGCGCCCGGAAGTCGTCGTCGGCCATCTCCTCGATCGACGCACTGTTCGCGTACCCGGCGTTGTTCGCCACCACGTCCAGCCCACCGAACTCCCGCACCGCAGTCCGTACGGCTGCGCGCGCGGCGTCAGCGTCCGTGACATCGAGAGCGACCGCCCGGAGCTGATCGCCGTACTTCGTCACCAGGTCGTCGAGCTGCTCGGGTGTGCGAGCCGTGCCGACGACGCGGTCGCCGGCCGCCAGCACCGCCTCGGTCAGCGCGCGACCCAGGCCGCGCGAGCTCCCGGTGACCAGCCAGATCTTGCTCATCATCATTCCTAACTAACCGTTTGGTTGGATCCGCCTCAATCTAACCAACCGGTTGGTTGGAAATCAACTAACCGGTTGGTTGGTAGGCTCGTCGCATGCAGCAACGGAACGCAGACCGGACCCGGGCCCGCATCCTGGAGGCCGCCACCGAGGAGTTCGCGGCGCGCGGGATCGGCGGTGCCCGGGTCAGCCGGATCGCCGAGGTGGCCGAGTGCAACAAGGCGATGCTGTACGCCTACTTCGGGAACAAGGACGAGCTGTTCGACGCGGTGTTCAAGGCGTCGCTCGAGAAGTACCTGGACGAGGTCGGGTTCGACGTCGACGACCTGCCGTCGTACGCGGGCCGGGTGTTCGACTACTTCGAGGAGCATCCGGACCGGCTTCGGCTGTCGGTCTGGTACCGGCTCGAGCGTCCGGACGGTCAGCCGCTGGAGGCGATCGTCGCGGTCAATCAGCGCCGGCTGGAGGAGATTCAGCGGGGGATCCGGCGGCGGGTGGTGTCGCGCCGGTTCACCCCGGTCAGTCTGCTGTCGCTGATTCAGGCGATCGCGACGAGCTGGTCGTCGATGAACCCGGAGTACGGCGCGGAGCTTCCGGACCGGTCGTTGCGGCGGACGGCTGTCGTGACGGCCGTGGAGCGGATTCTCAGCTGATTCATTGGCGGGCCCGATGGAGTTCTCAGTCTGGCGAGCTCTACTCGAAGGCAGAGGGAACTTGCCGAGGAGGGCGACACCAGATGAACGAGAGCGCTGCGCCGGGACCGCAGAACGACGGACAGCAGGGCGCCGGCCCACACCCCGGCGCACAGCACGCCGGCGGGCACCACGGCCAACAGCCGAGCCAGCCGATCCAGCCGATCCAGCCGAGTCAGCAGCCGGGTCCCGTGGCGGGTCGGCCGGGTCAGCCGGGGCAGGCGTATGGGCAGCAGGCGTATCCGCAGTACCAGCAGATGCCGCAGTACGGGCAACCGCAGTATGGGGCGCAATTTGGGGCTCCGTATGCGATTGGGGCTCCGGTGCAGGCGCCGAAGAAGCGGGGGCGGCGGCTGTTGGGTGCCGGTGCGCTCGGGCTGGCCGCGGTGCTGGTCGCCGGTTCGGTTGCTTGGGGCATCGACCAGCGCTCGGGCGCGAACAGTTCGCAGCTCTCGCAGCAAGCTTTCGACCCAGCCGCTGTGGCCGCCAAGGTGTCTCCCGGTCTGGTGGACGTGAACACCGTCCTCGGGTACGAGAACGCACGGGCAGCCGGCACGGGGATCGTGCTCACCTCCGACGGTGAGGTCCTCACCAACCACCACGTGATCGAAGGCGCGACGTCGATCAGCGTGACGAACGTGGGGAACGGGAAGACGTACAGCGCGAGTGTCGTCGGGTACGACGAGGAGCATGACATCGCCGTACTGAAGCTGAAGGACGCGTCCGGGCTGGAGACCGCGAAGACCGGGAACTCCGACCAGGTGAAGCTCGGCGATCAGGTCGTCGGGGTCGGGAACGCCGGCGGTGACGGCGGCGAGCCGAGCTACGCGGCCGGGAAGGTGACCGGGCTGAACCAGTCGATCACCGCGACCGACGAGAACGGGCAGGATCCGGAGAACCTGGAGAACCTGATCCAGACCGACGCGAACATCCAGGCCGGCGACTCCGGCGGCCCGCTGGTGAACGCGAACGGCGAGGTGATCGGCGTCGACGTGGCCGGCAACGGCGGCAACAACGGCGGCCAGGGCCGTCCGGGACAGACCGCGGCGTCCACCGCACAGAGCGCGACCGCGACGCTGGCCGCCTGGGGCAACGGAACCACCACCGGCAACGGCTACGGCGACGGAAACGGAACCGGCACCTTCCCCTTCGGCAACGGCAACGGCTCGGGCGATGGCTCGGGTACGGGCAACGGCTACGGAGACGGTTCAGGCTCGGGCAGCGGCGACGGGTCGGGTACGGGTAACGGGTACGGGGACGGTTCGGGTAACGGGTACGGGGACGGCTCGGGTGGGTCCGGGAACGGGGCCGGGACGACGACCGAGGGGTATGCGATTCCGATCAACCAGGCGCTGGACATCGCTGAGCAGATTCAGGACGGGAAGGCGTCGGACGACGTACACATCGGGGACTCGGCGATGCTCGGGGTCTCGGTCGTGACCAGTGCCGGCACCAGCGGCGCGGTCGTCGGCGACGTGGTCGCGGACGGTCACGCGGACGAGGCCGGGATCGAGGCCGGTGACGTGATCACCTCCTTCGCCGGGCACGCCGTCACCTCGCCCGAAACCCTCTCCGAACTCCTCAACAAGCAGCACCCCGGAGACAAGGTCGAGGTCGGCTGGACCGACCAGTCCGGCCAAACCCACAAAGCAACCATCGAACTCATCACAGGCCCGGTCCGCTGACCCCAGCGCCACCCCCTCGCTGCCGGCGGACCGCCCAGATCGGGCCCGACGCTCCCCCTCCCCCTCGGAGCGCCGGGCCCGATCTCTTGTACCCGCCGAGTCGTGAGAATCGGCGCCGAATCTCAGCCACAATCCACGACTCGCACTCCGGACCGCGAGCCGATCGCCACGACTCGACGGGTCAGGAGGTGGGTCAGGAGATGAAGCCGGTGCGCCAGGTTGGGTGGATGGGGGTCCAGCCGAGTGAGCGGGCGTGGGCGTTGGACGCTCCGCGAGCCCACGGCGTACGCGCGGCGCTCGGGTCGAGCTCGCGTCGACCATCCCGAGCGCGGTGGTCAGCGAGTACGTCGGGGGACACGCCGACCGACTCGGCGAAGGCCGGCGCCCAGGTGGAGGCGGGCGCGGGAGTGTCGTCGACGATGTTGACGGGGCCGGTGGGCCACGCGAGAGCGGCTGCCGCGGCTGTGGCGGCATCGGCGATGTGGAGGAAGCTGGTGATGTCGGGCCCGGTGGGGAGATTGCCGGTGGTGGCGAGATCGGCCATCAGACCGCCCTTGGTGTACCAGGTGTCGGGGCCGTAGAGCATGCCGTAGCGGAGCACGACCCACTCGGGGGCTTCGGCGGTGATCGCCTCCAGGGCGGCGACGGCCTCGACTGTGGCGCGACGGGTGGCGTCTGTCGCATGCAGGTCGAGCGGGGTGGATTCGGCCGCGGGGGTCGCGCCAGGCTCGTAGGCCCACGCGATGCTCTGCGACACAACTCGCCGTACGCCGGCCGCGAGGGCTGCGTCGACCAGGTTGCGCGTGCCTTCGCGGCGGATGCGGCTGTTCGCGGCGAAGTCCCGCGACGCCAGGTCGGTCAGCTGATGCATCACCACATCCGGCCGAGCCTCAGCAACCACCTCCCGCAACCGCCCAACGTCATACACATCCCCAACAACAGCCGTCACCCCACCGCTCACAGTCCCACGCGATTCGCGGGTGAGTGCGGTTACCTGGTGGCCTCCGGCGCGCAGGAGGGGGACGAGGCGGCGGCCGATCGCGCCGGTGGCGCCGGCGATGAAGATCCTCATGGGGTCACCGTAGGCAACTGGTTGCCTGTCGGGCTGGGCCAATTGGTGAGCGGTTTCCGGGTCCACTTCCTCCGGGGGTGAACAAGCGTTTACGATCATCGGGTAAACAACCGTTCACCCCTGTGAGGACTCCGCTTGTCTGCCCGTCCTGCCGTTCGGCCACGTCTGGTTCTGGGAGCGCTGGCGTTCTGCGGCGTGCTGGTCTCGATCAGCCAGACCATCGTCGTACCGCTGCTCCCCGAACTCCCCGAGATCACCCACAGCCCGGCGTCGGACGTCAGCTGGCTGATCACGGTCACGCTGCTCACCGGCGCGGTGTTCACGCCGCTGCTCGGCCGCGCCGGCGACATGTACGGCAAGCGCCGCGTCCTGCTGATCGCCCTGTCGTCGATGGTCATCGGATCCCTGCTCTGCGCGAGCAGCTCGAACCTGTCCGTGCTGATCGTCGGCCGCGCGTTCCAGGGCGCCGCGGTCGCCGTGGTCCCGCTCGGGATCAGCATCCTGCGCGACGAACTGCCGCCGCGCCGGGTGATTCCCTCGATCGCGATCATGAGCTCGACCCTGGGCATCGGCGCCGCGTTCGGCATCCCGGCCGCGACGCTCGTCGTCGAGTACGCGAACTGGCACACGATGTTCTGGATCAACCTCGGGCTCGGCCTGCTCGACATCGTCCTGGTGCTGCTGATCGTGCCGGAGTCCGCGATCCGCACCAGCGGCCGGTTCGACGTCCTGGGGGCGATCGGGCTGAGCGCGTTCCTGGTCTGCCTGCTGCTCGCGGTCTCCAAGAGCAGCGCATGGAGTACGTCGGCGATCGTCGGACTGTCCGCGGTCGCGGTTCTGCTGGTCCCGCTCTGGGGCTGGTACGAGCTGCGGACGCGGAGCCCGCTCGTCGACCTCCGTGTCTCCGCGCGCCCGGCCGTTCTCTTCACGAACCTCGGCGCCTTGCTGATCGGCTTCGCCTTCTACGCCAACTCGCTCTCGACCGCCCAGCTGGTGCAGGAGCCGACGTGGACCGGCTACGGGCTGGGCGAATCCATCGTGGTCAGCGGCCTGTGTCTGCTGCCCGGCGGTGTCGCGATGGTGCTGCTCTCGCCGGTGTCCGCGCGGATCTCGGCGGCCCGCGGCCCGCGGTTCACGCTCGGGATCGCGTCGGTCCTGATGGCCGCCGGGTACGTCGTCCGCGTCTTCACCAGCAGCAATGTCGCCGGGATCGTGATCGGCGCGACGGTGGTGAGTGCCGGAACCGCCGTTGCGTACTCGGCACTTCCGGCGCTGATCATGCATGCTGTGCCGGTGACCGAAACGGCCGCGGCGAACGGCCTCAACACGTTGATGCGCACGATCGGGCAGGCGATCTGCAGCACGATCGTGGCGAGCGTGCTCGCCGGCGTCACGATCTCCTCGGGCGGCCGGGTCGCGCCCGCGCTGTCGGCGTACCTGATCGTGTTCGTGATCGCGGGGATCGCCGCGCTGGTGGCCGCCGGGCTGGTGCTGCTGATTCCGGTACGGCGGCCGGAGCCGGCGTACGAGGTGACGACGACGTGACGGATCCGGGGCGGACGACGATCCTCCGCGCGGCCCGGAAGGCGTTCGCGCGCGAACCGTACAACGCGGTCACGCTGCGCGGGGTCGCCGCGGACGCGGGGGTCAGCGCTGCCCTGATCGTCAAGTACTACGGCAGTAAGGAAGCGCTCTTCGAACGGGTCGCCGACTTCAGTGAGGCTGCTCAGCTACTGCTGCAAGCACCGAACGAACGGCTCGGCGAGCACGCGGTCCGGACGCTGGTCGAGTACCGCCGGGCGAACGATCAGGACCTGCTCGTCCGGGTCGTCTTCGCGGCAGGCAAGGGGGACGAGCGGGCGCAGATCCGGGAGCACTTCCGCGACCAGGTCACCCGCGCGTTCGCCGCCCGGCTGACCGGTCCGGACGCCGGCCTCCGCGCCGCCCTGATCACCGCGCACCTGCTCGGCCTCGGCGCCGCGATCGCGATCGACAAGACCGGCCCGATCGCCGCCGCGGACCTGGACACCGTCGTCGCCCTCTACGCCCCGGCGATCCAGCAACTCATCCACTGAGTGAACACCCGTCCTAGAATGTGGACTCTGCGCTTGGCGCTGAGTGTGACGCCACTAACATGGGGCATCCAGGCCGAGAGGCGCTGCAACGGACCCGGGTCCGCCACGCTCGACCTGGAGCTTTGATGCAAGGGCGCCTCCGGAGAGTTTCTTCTGGAGGGGTTGGCAGATGAGTGAAGCCGCGCTGCGGGAGCTGTTGAATCAGCGGATCGCGATCCTCGACGGCGCCTGGGGCACGATGCTGCAGGGCGCCAAGCTGCAGCCTGCCGACTTCCACGGCGATCGGTTCGGCCAGCAAACCCACAACGGCCGGCACACGCACGACGTGACCGGCGACCCGGACCTGCTGAACCTGACCCGGCCGGACCTGATCCTCGACGTCCACCGGCAGTATCTGGCCGCCGGCGCGGACATCACCACCACGAACACGTTCACCGCGACGAGCATCGGCCAGGCCGACTACGGCCTGCAGGAGTACGTCCGCGAGATGAACGTCGCCGGCGCGCGACTGGCCCGCCAGGCGGCCGACGAGTTCGGCGGCCGGTTCGTCGCCGGTTCGATCGGGCCGCTGAACGTGACGCTGTCGCTGAGCCCGCGCGTCGAGGACCCGTCGTACCGGGCGGTGACCTTCCAGCAGGTGAAGGACGCGTACGCCGAGCAAATCGCGGCGCTGGCCGAGGGCGGCGTGGACCTGCTGCTGATCGAGACGATCTTCGACACCCTGAACGCGAAGGCCGCCGTCGCCGCGGCCCGCGAGGTCGCGCCGGACCTGCCGCTGTGGATCTCGGTGACGATCGTCGACCTGAGCGGCCGCACCCTGAGCGGTCAGACCGTCGAAGCGTTCTGGAGTTCGGTCGAGCACGCCAATCCGCTCGTCGTCGGCGTGAACTGTTCCCTCGGCGCGACCCAGCTGCGCCCACACGTCGCCGACCTGGCCCGGTTCGCCGGTACGTACGTCGCCTCGCATCCGAACGCAGGCCTCCCGAACGCGTTCGGCGGGTACGACGAGACGCCCGAGGAGACGTCGGCGCTGCTGCACGAGTTCGCCGAGTCCGGCCTGGTCAACATCGTCGGCGGATGCTGCGGTACGACGCCCGCGCATATCCAGCAGATCGCCGACACGGTCCGGGACCTCCAGCCGCGTACCGTCGTACCCACCGATCACACCACCCGGTTCTCCGGGCTCGAGCCGTTCAAGATCGGCGCCGACACCGGGTTCGTGATGATCGGTGAGCGGACCAACGTCACCGGGTCGGCGAAGTTCCGCCGGCTGATCGAGGGCGACAACCACCAGGCCGCGGTCGACGTGGCGCTGGAGCAGGTGCGCGGCGGCGCGAACCTGCTGGACGTGAACATGGACGCCGACCTGCTCGACAGCGAGCAGGCGATGACGACGTTCCTGAACCTGATCGCGACCGAGCCCGAGGTGGCCCGGATCCCGATCATGATCGACAGCTCGAAGTGGTCGGTGCTCGAGGCCGGCCTGAAATGCGTGCAGGGCAAGGGCGTCGTCAACTCGATCAGCCTGAAGGAGGGCGAGGAGGAGTTCCTCGACCGCGCCCGCCGGATCATGTCGTACGGCGCCGGCGCCGTCGTGATGGCGTTCGACGAGCAGGGCCAGGCCGACACGGTCGAGCGCAAGGTGGAGATCTGCGGTCGCGCCTACGACCTGCTGACCGGTATCGGTTTCCCGGCCGAGGACATCATCTTCGACCCGAACGTGCTCGCTGTGGCGACCGGCATGTCCGAGCACAACGGCTACGCGAAGAACTTCATCGACGCTTTGCCTTTGATCAAAGACCGCTGTCCGGGCGTCCACATCAGCGGCGGGATCTCGAACCTGTCCTTCTCGTTCCGCGGCAACGACATCGTCCGGGAGGCGATGCACTCCGCGTTCCTGTACCACGCCGGCCAGGTCGGCCTGGACATGGGCATCGTGAACGCCGGTCAGCTCGCGGTCTACGAGGACATCCCGAAGGACCTGCTGGAGCTGGTCGAGGACGTCATCTTCGACCGCCGCGACGACGCCACCGACCGCCTGGTCGCGTTCGCCGAGAACGTGAAGGGCAAGGGCAAGCAGCGCGAGGTCGACCTGACCTGGCGGGAGGGCTCGGTCGAGGAGCGGCTGTCGCACGCGCTCGTGCACGGCATCGTCGACTTCATCGAGGACGACACCGAGGAGGCCCGGCAGAAACTGCCGCGGCCGCTGGAAGTGATCGAAGGCCCGCTGATGGACGGGATGAAGGTCGTCGGCGACCTGTTCGGCGCCGGCAAGATGTTCCTTCCGCAGGTGGTGAAGAGCGCCCGCGTGATGAAGCGCTCAGTGGCGTACCTCGAGCCGTTCATGGAGGCGGAGAAGGAGCAGGCCCGGCGTGAAGGCCGCGCGGAGATGGTCCGCGGGCAGGGCAAGGTCGTGCTCGCGACCGTGAAGGGCGACGTCCACGACATCGGCAAGAACATCGTCGGCGTGGTGCTCGGCTGCAACAACTACGAGGTGATCGACCTCGGCGTGATGGTGCCGGCGGCAAGGATCCTCGACACCGCGGTGGCCGAGGGTGCGGACGCGGTCGGCCTGTCCGGGCTGATCACGCCGTCACTGGACGAGATGGTGTCGGTCGCGGCCGAGATGGAGCGCCGCGGGCTGAAGCTCCCGTTGCTGATCGGCGGCGCGACCACGTCCAAGCAGCACACCGCGGTCCGGATCGCACCGGCGTACGAGAACACCACTGTGCACGTCCTGGACGCATCGCGGGTGGTCGGCGTGGTGTCCGATCTGCTCGACGCCGACCGCGCCGCAGAGCTTGCCAAGAGCAACAGTGTCGAGCAGGAGCGGCTGCGCGAACAGCACGCGAACAAGCAGCGCGCCCCGATGCTGACGCTGGCCGAGGCGCGGGCGAACAAGGAGCCGGTGGAGTACGGCGAGCTGCCGGTGCCGGAGTTCACCGGGCTGCGCTACGTCTCCCCGAGTATCGAGACGCTGCGCGAGATGGTCGACTGGCAGTTCCTCTTCCTGGCTTGGGAACTGAAGGGCAAGTACCCGGCGATCCTGGAGCAGCCGGTTGCGCGGGAGCTGTTCGACGACGCGAACACGTTGCTGGACGAGATCATCGCGAACGGGTCCTTCACCGCCGAGGGCGTGTACGGGTTCTGGCCGGCGCACAGCGAGGGCGACGACATCGTCCTGGACGGGCTGGACCGGTCGTTCCCGATGCTGCGGCAGCAGACCGAGAAGCCGGCCGGGCGCAACAACCGCTGCCTGGCCGACTACATCGCGCCGTCCGGTGACCATCTCGGCGGGTTCGGGGTTGCGATCCACGGCGCGGAGGCGCTGGCGAAGACGTACGAGGAACGTAACGACGACTACCGGGCGATCATGGTGAAGGCGCTGGCCGACCGGCTCGCGGAGGCGTTCGCCGAGTGGATCCACCTGGAGGCGCGGCGGGCGTGGTTCGAGCCCGGCGTCCAGCCGGTGCTGGAGGACCTGCACGCGGAGCGGTTCCGCGGCATCCGGCCCGCTCTCGGGTACCCGGCGAGCCCGGACCACAGCGAGAAGCGGGACCTGTTCGAGCTGCTCGCGGCGGACAAGATCGGCCTCGGGCTGACCGAGTCGTTCGCGATGACGCCGGCCGCGGCGGTGAGCGGTCTGATCTTCGCGCACCCGGCGTCGCGCTACTTCAGTGTCGGCCGCCTCGGTCGCGATCAGATCGAGGACTACGCCGTACGTCGTGGCCTCCCGCTCGCTGAGGTCGAACGCTGGCTCCGGCCGAATCTGGCGTACGACCCGGAGTGACCGGCGCCAGGGCCGGATCGTCCGCCAGCCGCCGGAGCTGGGGGTCGATCCGCTCCGACGCCCTCCGGACGGCAGCGGCCGCGCGCGACGGGTCGCCGGTCGCGACGGCCTCGGAGAAACCCCTGCGGAGGGCGGCCTCGGCCGAGAACCTGTCGGACGGCGACAGTTCGTCGGTGCCCGGCAGCAGCTTGAGGATCTCGCCGAACCGTTCCTCGGGCTTCTCCTTGATCAACGCCTCGGAGAGGGCCGCGTAGTCCTCGGGTCCGATCGGCGCGCCCGGGCCTTGCTGGCGGACGATCTCCGTCATCAGTTCCCGAGCGGCCGCTGCCGCCGCCGGGTTCCGGCCGGCGAAGGCAAAGTCCCGCACCTCGCCGGCGGGGACGAACCTTCCGGACTCGGTCTTCGGCCAGAGTTCGGCCAGTCGTTCCTGGGCCCAGACGTCGGCCAGCCCGGCGTCCAGATCGGCCTCCTGCTCGTAGATCCCGCCGATGTTGTCGAACAGCTCGCTGCTCAGCCCGGCCGACTGGGACATCGTGTGCCCCGTGGCCTCGACCAGCCGCTCCGCATCGCCCCGTTTCGGCGCGCCGGCGGCGTGCCGGCGTACCGTGTCGGCCAGCTCCTCGGGCAGGAACAGTGGACTGTCGTTCGAGCGGAGCGAGTGGACCGCGTCCATCGGCGCTCGATCGTTCGGCCGGACGACGAAGTCGATACCGCGCCAGCGGACGACGCGATTGGTCTTCTCGCTGACGGCTTCTACGATCGACTCTCCCCACGAGAGGCACGGATCGTCGGTCCTGACCAGACCAGTGGCCACGGCGTGTTCTCCTTCGTGAGGGAAGCGAACGGAGCAAGCGTAGGGGCGCCGCGGGTTCATTTACGCTGACGGAATGACTGTGCGACCTGCTGTTGCTGAAGATGCCGATGCGGTGGCCGCGATCTGGTACGCCGGATGGCAGGACGGCCACCTGGGACACGTGCCGGACGAACTGGTCGCGATCCGCACCAAAGAGTCGTTCTGGACCCGCGCCGCGCAGCGGGTCGCGGACACCACGGTGCTCGTCGTCGGCGACGAGATCGCCGGGTTCGTCATGGTGGTGGGCGCCGAGGTCGAGCAGGTGTACGTCGCGCGCGACCACAGGGGATCGGGTGTCGCCGGGACCCTGCTCACCGAAGCTGAGCGGCAGGTGAAGGCCCGAGGCCACCAAGAAGCCTGGCTGGCGGTGGCTACCGGCAACGCGCGTGCCCGGCGGTTCTACGAACGCAGCGGCTGGACCGACGGCGGCCCCTTCGACTATCCGGCGTCGGTCGAACGCGGAACGTTGCCGATCCCGTGCCACCGCTACGTGAAGGCTGTCTGACGCAGGATTCCCCTCAAGTTGCGGCGTGCGGCAGGTGCATCGGCGGCGAATGGAGTTAGCGTGCCTTTCGCAAGCATTCCTGTTCTTGGAGAGGTCACCATGGCATTCCGTTCCTGGCGCCGGCCGTCCCGCCGCATGGTTCTGACCAGCGTCGCCGCGGTAGCGATGACATCGGTCGTCGGCGGGGTCGCGTACTCGGCCGGTGCCGCGACACAGCAGCCGGCGATCCAGACGTCGACACCGCACAGCGAGAAGCAGGTCACCAACATCGACGTACTGCGGCAGCAACTACGCAACTACTACGGCGACCCGCTCGGCACCGGCACCTTCGCGGCGGACAGCAACTACGCGAAGGAAGCGCGGAAGGCCGCCGCCGCGGGGACCCGCTGGATCTCACTGCCGCACCACACGACGAAGACGAAGGCGATCGTGCTGGACGTCGACGACACCTCGCTGGCCACCTGGAACTACGAGATCTTCAGCAACTGGGCGTACAACCCGGCCACGAACGCGGACTACGTGCTGAACCAGAGGTTCCCGGCCGTGCCCGGCATGGTCGACCTGGTGAAGACGGCCGAGCGTGAGGGGTACGCGATCTTCTTCCTGACCGGCCGCGGCGCCGCGCAGGAACAGGCGACGCTGGGCAACCTCACCGCGGACGGCATCGGCGTCGACGCCGGCTACCCGAAGCCGACCGCGCTCAGCAACGGCGAGGACGGCCTGTTCACCAAGCCGGCCGTCGCCGACTACCCGGACTACCTCAAGAAGGCCTGCGCCGGCGACCCGAACGGATCCTGTACGACGATCCACTACAAGTCGGCCACCCGGGCGCACATCGAATCGCTCGGCTACGACATCGTCGCGAACTTCGGCGACCAGTTCTCCGACCTGAAGGGCGGATTCGCCGACCGCACCTTCAAGCTGCCGAACCCTAACTACTACCTGCCGTGATCGCGCGCTGATCGATGGTCGGCCGGATCACCCGTTGATCCGGCCGACCGACGGTCTGATCACCGATTACCGCGTCTACGTGGACCTCGCGCCCGTCTTCACTCCGTGACGCGCGGCAGAGCGCCGTACAGCAAGGTGCGTAGCGCGTCGGTCAGCGCCGGCTCGAACTCCATCCGGAGCGCGCCCAGCGCCGGGTCGGTCTCGTAGGCGGCGAGGATCGCGGGCACCGGGTGCGAGTGGGTCCAGATCGAGCCGGCGAGCAGGCTCGCAGCGGCGATGAACCTGCCTGCGCCCTCTGGCCCGAGCTCCGGCAGTACGCCGACGACTACCGTGATCATTTGTTCGTAGGAGACAGCCGCCGCGCGTTTGAAGGCGAGCGCCGTTTCGGTCGTGATGTTCCGCTCCAGGACCGCTGCCTGCGTGCTGATTAGGTCGCACAGCACCGGCCGCTTCGCCAGCGTGTTGACGATCGTCGCGACGAGCCGGTCGGCACGCTCGTCGGTCGTCTCAGATGAGCTGTCCGGCAAGGCAGTCGCCAGGTCCTGCACCCAGGCCGACAGCTCACTGCTCGACAGCTCGAGCAGGACTGCCTCGCGGGAGTCGAAGTAGTTCAGCACGTTCGATTTCGCGAGGCCGACGCGACGACTCAGCTCGTTCAGGCTGACGTCCGCGACCGGCATCTCGGTCAGCATCGCGGCCGCGGTCGCGAGGATCGCCCGCCGCCGCTCGGCCCGCTGCTCCGGTCTGCGCGCGCGCTGGAAGGTCATACGTCACAGTCTACAGACCGGCGGTCTGTTGTTATCGAACCATCGGTCTGATAACGTCGCGGTCATAACAGACCACCAGTCTTTTACGGAGAGTGGATCATGTACGACGTCCCAGACCAGACCGGCAAGCTCGCCGTCGTCACCGGCGCCAACAGCGGGACCGGCAAGGAGGCCGCCAAGCGGCTCGCGGCCGCGGGCGCGCGGGTCGTGCTGGCGGTCCGGACCCCCGCCAAGGGCGAGGCGGCTCGTGCCGAGATCCTCGCCGCGTACCCAGGAGCCCAGCTCGAGGTACGGCGGATCGACCTCGCCGACCTGGCCTCGGTGCAGGAGTTCGGCGAGCAGTTGACCGCCGACGAGCCGCACCTCGACCTGCTGGTGAACAACGCCGGCGTGATGAACCCGCCCGACCGCATGGTCACCAAGGACGGCTTCGAGCTGCAGTTCGGCTCTAACTACCTCGGCCCGTTCGCGCTCACCGTCCGCTTGCTGCCGCTGCTCCTGGCCGCTCCGGCGCCGCGGGTCGCGACGATGGCCAGCGGTGCGGCGAACTTCGGCCGGATCCACTTCGACGACCTCCAGTGGGAACGGCGCTACCGGTCGGTGGCGGCGTACTCGCAGTCGAAGCTCGCCGACCTGATGCTGAGCAACCAACTCGCCCGGCTGTCGACCGAGCACGGCTGGGGCCTACTCAGTGTCGCGGCGCACCCCGGCTACACGAACACCAACCTTCAGACGACCGGCCCGAGCCTCGGCCGCGACCGGACGCCGCTGGCCACACGCCTGATGCTCCTCGCCCCACTCCCTTCGCAGGGCGTCGAGATCGGCACCGAACCGCTGTTGTTCGCCGCGGCGGACCCCGCAGCTGAGCACGGTAAGTATTACGGCCCGTCCGGACGGTTCGGCCTCGTCGGCCCGACCGCGTTGGCCAAGCAGCCCAAGGCGGCCCTCGATGCCGAGACCAGCGCCCGGCTGTGGACGGTCTCCGAAGGACTGACGGGGGTGGCGCTGCCGTCTATCCTGCGCAAATGAGTGAGTGGTCGAGTGGGGGGATCTACGAGTCGTACGTCGGCCGCTGGAGCCGGCTCGTCGCGCCGGAGTTCGTCGGCTGGCTCCAGCAGCCGGCCGGACTGCGCTGGCTCGACGTTGGCTGCGGCACCGGCGCGTTGACCGGCACCATTCTTCGTACGGCGGATCCGGTGTCCGTGCTCGGTGTCGACCCGTCGGAGGGCTTCGTCGGCTACGCGCGACAGACCGTCGACGATTCGCGGGCGACCTTCGAGGTCCGGTCCGCGGCCGAGCTCCCGGACGGCCCGTACGACGTGGTGGTCGCTGGGCTGGTGCTCAACTTCATCCCCGAACGGGTCGAGGCGCTGCGCCGGATGCGCGAGATCGGTTCGACGGTCGCGGTCTACGTCTGGGACTACGCCGGCGGTATGCAGCTGATGCGGTACTTCTTCGACGCGATGGCCGACGTACGGCCGCAGGACCGGGAGCACGACGAAGGCCGACGGTTCCCGTTCTGTACGCCGGAAGGGTTGGAGGAGCTGTTCCGCGAGGCCGGGTTCGGCGAGGTGCGGACGCGCGAGATCGTCGTACCGACGGAGTTCGCGTCGTTCGATGACTACTGGGAGCCGTTCCTGGGCGGGCAGGGCGTGGCGCCGGCGTACCTGCGCAGCCTGGAGGTCGAGGATCAGGAGGCGTTGCGGGACGCCGTACGGGCGCGGCTGCCGATCGCTGCCGACGGGTCGATCAGTCTGACGGCGCGGGCGTGGGCGGCTGCCGGCTGAGGTAGGTGTCCCGGAGCAGGCCGTACAGCAGGTCGTCGGTCCACTCGCCTTTGAACCAGGAGTTCGCGGGTCGCTCGCCTTCGCGGGTGAAGCCGACGCGTTCGAGCAGCCGGGCCGAGGCGGTGTTGCGGGCATCGCATTCGGCCGAGACCCGGTGCAGTTCGCGGTCGACGAACAAGTGCTGGAGCAGCCCGCGCACGGCCTCGGACGCGTAGCCGTGGCCTTGATACTCCGCCGCGAGGGTGAATCCGAGGTCGGCCTGCATCAGGTTCTGGCTCAGGTTCAGGCCGAGGTCGCCGATCAGTACGCCGTCCAGGTCGACCGCGTACTGGAACCAGCCGGGCGCCTCCGGATCGCCCTGCGCGAACCGCTCGACAGTCTGCTGCGCCTCGGTGAGCGGCAGCGGGGGCTCCCAGGACTGGAAGTGGGCGACCTGCTGATCTGAGCGGTACGCGGCGAACTGCTCGGCGTCCGCGGGCGTGAAGCGGCGCAGGGTCAGGCGGTTGGTGCGGGCGAACATTTGCACATCATGTCAAGACTGCGCGTTCGACTCCGTCGTACCTGTGAGAGGAGAGCGCCGATGAAGTTTCTACTGATCCTGCAGGGTGACGGCGAGGCACGCCTGCGGCGCGACGAGTTCGAACGAGTCGCCCACGACGCCGGCGAACTGGTCGGCGGTGAACTGCTCGCGGACGCCCAACTGTCCATCCGCCTGCCCGACCACGAGCCCACCAAGATCGACGGCTACTACGTGATCGACGTAGAAAACCGCGACCGGGCCATCGAGCTGGCCCGCCTACTCCCAGACGCCCGAGCCACCGACCGCTCAGTCGAAATCCGAGCAGTAATGCACCCATCCGCCACCGACTTCTAACCCCGCACCGGGAACTCGTGCCCTAAGTGACGCCCCAAACCGGTTTGGGGTGTTCTGTCCTCCCGGATCGGGCTGTGTGGCTCCCCGGTTCACGCACAGAGGCTCCCCAAACCAGTTTGGGGAGGCTCTCCCCGTACGCCCCAGGCTGTTGCATCTGGTCGGCGCGGGTACCTACTCCGGACGTTTGTCGTGGACCTACGGCGTGGCGCGTTGGACGACCTTGAACCAGAGGCTGGTGGCCAGTGGGGTTTTGGTGACGCTTATGCGTTCTAGGGGGACGGTTTGGCCATTGGGGTGGGTGAAGAGGCGGGTGCCGGCGCCGAGCATGACTGGGGCGTAGAAGAGGAGGACCTCGTCCAGTTCGCCGGCCTCGATGCACTGTTTGGCGATGTTTGCGCCGATGACGTTCACGTACTTGTCGCCGGCCGCCTCCTTGGCCTGGGTGAGGGCCTTTGCGAAGTCGTCGACGTACGTGACCCCGGTCTCCGGGCGGGACGGTGGGCGGTGCGTCACGACGTACGCCGGTCCGCTCCAGCCGCCGCCGAACGCCTCGCCCTCCCCGGGCTCGCCCTTGTGCGGGTCGTCGCCGTCGTGGGAGCGGCGGCCGATCAGCAGCGACCCGATCCGGGGCAGCAGGTCGTCGACCTCCGGGTTGGGGCCCAGGTACGGGCGCATCCACTGCATGTCGCCGTCCGGGCCGGTGATGAAGCCGTCCACGGACAGCGTCACCGAGTACAGCACCTTCGCCATGGTCGTTCCTCCTCGTGCGGTTGGTGTTGAGACGAGCGAACCCGGGAAAACTCATCGCCGGCCGACCCGGTGCGTCCTGCTGGCGGCCGCCTGGATACGCTTCCGGCAATTCAGCTTTTCGCATGACGGAGCGAGGTGCGGTACGGCGATGCGGGAACACGACGGCACGCACCGGCCGGTGCGTGCCGACGAGCCGGCCGCCATCGACCTCGAACGGGCCTCGCAGGCCCGGGTGTACGACCTGCTGCTCGGCGGCAAGAACAACTTCGAGGTCGACCGGCAATTCGTCCAGGAACTGCTGAAGATCGCACCGGAGATCTCCGAGCTGACCCGGCAGAACCGCCGCTGGATGGCCGACGCGATCGGCCGGATGATCACCGAGGGCGGGATCGACCAGTTCCTCGACCTCGGCGCCGGGCTGCCGACCGTGCCGAACACCCATGAGATCGCCCTCCGCGCCAACCCGGCAGCGAAGGTCGTGTACGTCGACAACGACCTGACGGCGATCTCGCACGGCCAGGCGCTGCTCGCCGACGACCGGCACAGCTTCTTCGCCGACGCGGACCTCAACGACCCGGCCGTCGTTCTCGCGCATCCGTCCGTGACCGAGGCGCTGGACCTGACCCGCCCGGTCGGGATCCTGCTCGGCCTGGTCCTGCACTCGACGCCGGACCCGGTGCCGGTCGTCGCGGACTACCTGGCCGCCGTACCGCCCGGCTCCTACCTGGCGCTCACGCATCCGCTCAACCCGCGCGACGGCGGGCGGCTGTCCGAGTTCTCGACCGCGATCGAGGAGAAGCTGCAGGACGCGTTCCCGCACATGCGGTTCCGCACCCGAGACGAGATCGCAGAGCTTGTCGCGGGGCTCGAGCTGGTCGCGCCCGGGGTCGTCGACCTGACGTCGTGGTGGCCGGAGGACCAGCAGAAACTCAACCTGAGCGGCGCCGGCCAGCTCCTCCTGGTCGCTCTCGGTCGCAAGCCGTAACAAATGGCTGGTGTCCGGCGGCCTGCCGGACCATGATGGGCGCATGTCTGCCCAGGCTGCTGCCGCTTACTGATCGTCACCGCGCCCCGATGACTCCTGGCGCGTCCGATCAAGCCCGTCCCGAGGACGGGCCCCGTAGCGTGCAGTCCTTCAGCCTTGGAGCCGGCCTTTCCATGCCTTCTGTGACTTCTTTCGTCGAGGTCGCGTGTGACGAGTCGGGGTTCTCCGGAACCAACCTGCTCGACCCCGCCTCACCCGTGATCACCCATGCCAGTGTCGATCTCGCCGTACCAGCGGCGGCCGACGTGATCGACGTACTGCGATCCCGCCTGCGCCGCCGGTCGGAGTACAAGTCCAACCAGCTGCTGCGACCCGAGCAGCGGCCCGCGCTCGAGTGGCTGCTCACCACCCTGCGCGGGCATGCGCACGTGCTCAGCATCGACAAGACCGCGTACGTCGCCGCGCGGGTGTTCGAGCTGTTCACCGAGGAGCCGTCGTACGGCGCCGGCACCAGCCTCGGCACGGATCACACGGAGGTCGCCGCGGCGCTGCGGCACCGAACCGGGTTCCTGGCCGCGTTCGTGGACCTGACGAGGACGAAGCGCGTGCGGTTGATGGACCACGCCGCGGTGGACCGGTTCTTCGCGACGATGCCGGCCGACGTACCGGCGTTGCGTGCGGTGACGCGGCCGCGGGTCGAAGAGGTGATGCAGCGGCTGATCGACGAGGACCCGGAGCTCCCGCCGCCGCTGGAGCCGCTGGTGCCGGCGCTCGCCGAGACGGTGCTGTACTGGAGCGCGGGCGGTCGTTCGGTCGCCGTCGTGCACGACGAGCAGAGCGCGTTGACGCCGGGCCGGGTGACGCGCCTCGGCGCGTTCCTCGCCGCGGACGTGGAGCCGGCGCCCCTGCATTCGTTCGTGCAGGTCGACTCCAAACACGATCCGCGGGTGCAGGTCGCCGATTTCCTGGCCGGTATCGCGCGCCGTCGTACGCCGGACTTGGTGGAGCTGCTGGAGCCCTACACCTGTGCGGCGACGAACTCGTCCCAGGTGTGAGTGCCGACGTCGGCGCCGGCCCGGGTGAGGTTGCTGCCCGCGCGGTACACCTTGCCCGCCTTGCCGGGGACGCGGATCGGCAGCAACAGCCGACGCTTGCCCGTGGCGCGTAGGTAGTCGCGAGCCAGCTCCGACAGGCTGTAAACCTTGGGTCCGACCAGGTCGGGGACCAGGCCCTGCGGCTCACCGAGTGCGAGCTCGGCGAGTCGTTCGGCCACGTCCCGGCCGTCGACGGGCTGCATGCGGAGGCCGCCCGGCATCGGCATGACGGGCAGTTTCGCCATCGCGCGCACCGTCTTCCAGGCGAAGTCGTGGAGCTGGGCGACCCGCAGTACCGTCCACGGCACCGACGACCCACGGACGGCCTGCTCGGCGCCGAGCTTGGACTTGAAGTACGTCAGCGGCAGCTGGTCGACCGCGGTCACCGAGATGTGCACCAGATGACCGACCTTCGCCTGTTCGGCCGCCGCGACCAGGTTGCGGGTGCCGATCTCGTCGCCCTTCGGGCCGCCGGCCAGGTGCAGGATCACGTCGACGCCGTCCACGGCCCGGTCCAGGCCGTCGCCGTTCAGGAGGTCGACGGCCAGGTACTCGACGCCGGCGCCGCGATCGCCCGTGTGCCGGCTGAGGACCCGGACCTTGCTGCCGGCCGCCTGGAGCAGCGGGACCACCTGACGGCCGATCGTTCCCGTACCGCCTGTCACCAGGATCGTGCTCATCGAACTTCTCCGTTCTCGTTGTCGTCTCTGCAGCGCTGACGGAGCCCGCTCGCGGCGTGTGACTCGATGTGAGCTGGAATACATCCAGGCAAAATGTCGAGGGCCTGTCGGCGCCTCCGACGTCCGGGGTGCACGGGCGCAGTACGGCGTACCGGCACGACACAGGAGGTTCTCTGATGAAGTACGTGGTCCTGATCCACTCGAACATGCAGCCGTGGGGTCACCCGACGATCGACTTCACCGAGGTCGGCCGCGCGATCCCGGCGGACGAGCGGGCGGCGATGGGCAAGGAGTTCGACGAGCTGCTCGCCGAGCTGTCCGCGTCCGGCGAACTGGTCACCGGCCTGGCGTTGGACGCACCATCAACCGCGCGGACCTACCGCTGGGAGGGCAAGCGCCCGGTCAGCACCGACGGGCCGTACGCCGAGTCCAAGGAGCAGCTCGCCGGGTTCTTCGTGCTGGACTGTGCCACCCGCGACCGCGCCGAGGAGCTCGCCGCCAAGTTCGCCGGGCCCGGTGATGTCATCGAGCTCCGCCCGGAAATGGAGTTCTGAGGGCGATTCCGGACAGTAACGAGCGGGGTGTGACCCAACCGGCGATCCGGAGTGACGTACGCCGTACCGCGGAGGCGGAGGTTCTCCTATTCTTTGGTCCTTACCGAGAGTCAGGAGTGTGCCGTGACCACTGTCTTGCTGATGGGCCCTCCTGGGGCCGGTAAGGGTACGCACGCGGGCCACCTGGCAGCGCATCTCGGTGTGCCCGTGATCTCCACCGGTGACCTGTTCCGCCGCAACATCGCGGACGGTACCGAGCTCGGCAAGACGGCGCAGGGCTACCTGGACGCGGGCGAGTACGTGCCCGACGAGGTCACCAACGCGATGGTCCGCGACCGGCTCGCGGAGGCCGACGCCCGTCCGGGATTCGTCCTGGACGGGTACCCGCGGACCCTCGACCAGGCCGCCGTCCTGGACGAGATCCTCGGCGCGCAAGGCCGTTCGCTGGACGCGGCCCTGGTCCTGCAGGTCGAGGCCGACGCCCTCGTCGACCGGCTGCTCCGGCGGGCCGAGATCGAACACCGCTCGGACGACACCGAGGACGTCATCCGCCGGCGCTTCGAGGTCTACCACGAGCAGACCGCGCCGCTGATCGACTTCTACTCCGGCCGCGGCATCCACCACGAGGCCGACGCCTCCGCCGACATCGACACGGTCCGCGCCCGCGTCTGGCAGGTCGCCGTACAACTCAAACCCGCCGCGTAGTTCACTGCCTACTGCCAGCAAAGCCCAACGGGTTTCCCAGCGGGGATTTCTACGGTCGAGCCTTCGTTACGAGCGAAGGAGATCGCAGTGGAAGACGACGACAAGCCGGTCGGCCGGGTTCTGAGCCGGCGCCGCGCGCTGGCGGTGTTCGGCGCCGCCGGGGTGACATTCACGGCGGTAGGTACGGCGGTGGCGGCCAACGCCGACGCGACGACCGAGACGACGACTACGCCGAGTTGTGTCGCGAAGCCGGAGATGACCGAAGGACCGTACTTCGTGGACGAGGGGCTCAATCGCTCGGACCTGCGGGTGGACACGTCGGACGGTTCGGTGGTGGCCGGTGCGAAATTTCATCTGGTCCTGCATGTCCTGCAGTTGTCCGGGTCCCAGTGCAAGCCCTTGCCTGGGGCAACTGTCGACATCTGGCACTGAGACGCGGCCGGCGTGTACTCCGACATCGCGGCCGAAGGGACGACCGGCAAGAACTACCTGCGCGGGTACCAGGTGTCGAACCGTGGTGGGATCGTCAAGTTCACCACGATCCTGCCGGGCTGGTACCAGGGCCGGACCGTTCACACGCATGTGAAGATCCGCACCACGGGCACGGACGGGAACGCGTACGAGTTCACGTCGCAGCTCTACTTCACCGAGCAGTTCAAGGCCGCCTACCTCGCCCAGGCGCCGTACGCCGCGAAGGGCACCCCGGACACCACCAACGACACAGACATGCACTACGCGGACATCGGCGACCAGATGCTGCTCACCCCGAAGCGCACCCGCGACGGGTACGAGGCGGCGTTCGCGATCGCGCTCGACCTGTCCGACACCGCGGTGGGCGCCGACGACTCGTTCCAGATGCCGGGCGGCCCGGGTGGCACCCCGCCGACGGGCACTCCGCCCACGGCCAGTCCGTCGGCGTGATGCGGACCCCCACCACTCACTAACCTCCATCAACGGCCGATGCACCGCCCGCGTGAGCGTGAACTCACGCGGGCGGTGCCATTTGATGAGTGTCTGACGTCCGCCCCACCACAATCCCGCCCGCCGCGGCCGCCGCCGCGAGTGCGACAACCGCGAACGTCAGGAAGGCGACGACGTAGCCACCGGTCAGGGCGAGGGCGCTGAGTTGGGTGCCCAGCGCGCCGCCGAGGGTACGCAGGATGGTGTTGATACCGGTTGCGGCGCCGGTCTGGTCCGGCGGTACGGCGTCGACCGCGAGGTTGCCGAGTGATGCGAAGGCGAGACCGTAGGCGGCGCCAAGGATCGCGGCGAAAACGTATGTTTGCCAGAGATGCTGGTGCGCCGCCGCGAGAAACGTGAACGCGGCCGCAGCCAGTACCGCACCGGTCTGGAGTGCTCTCCGCGCGGCGAACCGGGAGGCGAGCGGGCCGCCGATCAGCATCAGGGCAGCCATCGGGATCATCGCCGTGCCGGTCGTTGTCGGCGAGGCGCCGAGCCTGGTCTGCATGAACTGGGGAAGCAGAGTCACGGCGGCGAACATCGCGACCGAGACGATGACCGTCGTGAGATTGGTGGTGGCAAGCGCACGCCCGCGGAGCACCGTGAGCAGACCGGGTCCGGTCGTGGGGACGGGCGCGGTGCGGGGGAGAGCGGTTGCTCCGAGCAATGCTGCGACGCCGAGCAATGCCGTGCACCAGAAGAGCGCGGACGTGCCGAGCCAGTCGGTGATCGGGCCGGCCAGGACCATGCCGAGCGCGCCGCCGACGCCGAACATCGAGCTGAGCAACGCGACCAGGTGACGACGCTGTTCGGGGCCGGCGATGGCGCGTGCGAGGCCGAACAGCAGCGGGAACACGCCACCCGCGACGCCTTGCAGGCTGCGTCCCGCGAGCACCCCGGCGTACCAGCTGTTGCTGTTGGCAACCGCTGCCAGGACGGCGCCGACCAGGAAGGCCAGCAGGCAGGCGATCAGGACGGGGCGGTAGCCGATCCGGTCACCGAGCCGGCCGGCGAGCGGTGTCGCGACCGCGGAAACCACCATGAAGCCGGTCAGCAACCAGGTGACCGCGGCGCCGGACACCCGTAACTCGTCCTGGAACACCGGCAACGCCGCCACCACGATCGTCTGCGCGATCGCGACGGCGAGCGCCGCGGTGACGAGCACCGGGGCCACGAGTGGTCGGTACGCGGTCATCGATTGTCCTTTCCGGCGGCGCCAGAGTCCCAGCGTCACCGTGATCAGGCCGGCCAGGATCCACATCCACCGCTCCTTCGCATCAGGGGAACTTAGGTGACCCTAACACTATTAGTGACCAGTGGTCACTAATGAGGCCGAGTTAGGCTGCCGCGCATGGCGAAGGTGGGACGGCCCGCGCGGCTGAACCGGGAGCGGATCGTCGAGGCCGCTCTCGAGACCGGACTGGACACGCTCACCATGCGAGAGCTGGCGACGCGACTCGAGGTCTCACATTCGGCGCTGTACCGCTGGGTCCGCGACCGCGACGAGCTGTTCGACCTGGTCAGCGAGGTGATGGTCGGGCGGATCCTGCCCGAGAAGGAGCCGACGCCGGACAGCTGGCGCGACTGGCTGGCGGAGCTCGCTTGGTCGATGCACGACGAGTTCCTGTCGGTTCCGGGGTACGCGGCGCGGGTGGCAGCCCCGCACCGCCATAACCCGGTGTCGTACGGGCTCCTCAGGGATCGGGCGACGCTCGCGTTCGAACTCGCCGGCGCCGACGGCGAGCTCGCCGTGCAGAGCTGGCACATCTTCTCGATCGGCGTCATCACCTGGCTGGGCGCCCAGCAGGGCGCCCACGACTTCGGGCCGACGCAGCCGCGCTTCGACCTCTACCTGGACACGCTGCTGCGCGGGCTGCCCGCCCGGCTACCGGTCGAGCACCCGTCAGGTCCGCCAGGTCGGCGCGATTGACTTGCGGTAGGAGCGGCCGAACACGCCGGCGATCACGGCGAGGACCGGCTTCGGGATCGTGCCGGTGATCGCGGCGGACTCGGCGGGTGTGGCGCCGTCGAGCGCCCAGGCGAAGAACGCTCCGCCCTGGGCCGGACCGACCTTGGCGAACTCGCGGCCCATCGCCTTCAGCTCCGGCGAGCCCTCGTTCGCCAGGTAGACGGGCTCGATCTCGGCTTCCTCGTGCTCGAGGTGCTCGACGGTGACCCGTCGCAGTTCCTGGATCGCGGTGCGTGCGGCCGCCGCGTCCTCCGCGCTCGCGGTGCGCTGCAACACGCCCATCGCCGTTCGCGACGCGGCCAGTGCGGCCGCCATCGTGTCGTGCTCGGCGTCCAGTTGCGCCAGCAGCTCCTGGCTCACCCCGAGCTTCTGCAGCGCCGGCCACGCGATCTCGTGCTCACCTTCGTGGTGGTGCGTCAGCTGTCCGTCGAAGTTCTGCCAGGCCGCCGCCAGTTGCGCGGCCCGCGCGCGATCCCCGTCCGGGAACCGTTGCAGTGCGTCGAGAAACCGATCCAGATCCCGCCGAACGGCGGCATGGATCGCCTTGTTCATACTCATCTCCGCCATGGCCGGGAGTATGCGTCCGGGAACAACTGTTGACCAGAGCAAGTTGATGGTGAATATGCATGGTGAGTACAAAGTTCCGGGTGGGAAGCTCGTTGTTGCTGATCTCGATGTGGTCGATGAGCATGTCCGGAACGCGCAGATCTCGGGTGACTTCTTTCTCGAACCGGATGATGCGCTGGAGCGGATCAACGGGGCTCTGGCCGGTCTGCAGGTCGACACGTCCGCGGCTCAGGTTGCTGCGCGGGTGCGCGGTGCGCTTGGCGACGGTGTCGAGATGCTCGGGTTCTCGCCCGAGGCGGTGGCTGTCGCCGTACGGCGGGCGGTGACCGGCGCGACCGGTTGGCGTGACCACGAGTGGGAGTTCGTGCACGACGTACCGCGGGAGCCGGCGCTGCAGATGGCGCTCGACGAGGTGCTGACCGAGCAGGTCGGAGCGGGGGAGCGCCCGCCGACGCTGCGGGTCTGGGAGTGGGCGTCCAACGCGGTCATCATCGGCAGCTTCCAGTCGCTGCGGAACGAGGTCGACCTGGACGGCGCGGCCCGTCACGACGTCACCGTCGTACGGCGGATCAGCGGCGGCGGCGCGATGTTCGTCGAGCCGGGCAACACGATCACGTACTCGCTGTACGTCCCGGAATCGCTCGTCTCCGGCCTCTCGTTCACCGAGTCGTACGCGTTCCTCGACGACTGGGTCATTGGCGCGCTCAACGATCTCGGCGTCGCGGCGACGTACCAGCCGATCAACGACATCACCTCACCGGCCGGCAAGATCGCAGGCGCCGCGCAGAAGCGGCCGGCCGGCGGCGCCGTGCTGCATCACGTGACGATGGCCTACGACATGGACGCTTCGAAGATGGTCGAGGTCCTCCGGATCGGCCGGGAGAAGCTGTCCGACAAGGGCACGACGAGTGCGAACAAGCGCGTCGACCCGTTGCGCAGCCAGACCGGGCTCGACCGCGCGGACGTGATCTCGCGGATGGTGGGGACGTTCCGGAACCGGTACGGCCTGTTGGACGGCATGATCTCCGATGACACCGTCGCACTGGCCGAGGAGCGGGTCGCGGCGAAGTTCGGCACCGAGGAGTGGCTTACGCGGGTGCCGTGATCGGTACGGCGTTGCCGCTGACCCGCACGCGGTTGTCGTCCGGACGGAGCTCGACCGTGATGAGGCTGGGCCGTCCGAGGTCGTCGCCCTGATGCAGGGTGATCGTGGGTTGCCCTTCGCCGAGTTCACGCAGGTACGCGCCGAAGGCGGCTGCTGCCGCGCCGGTCGCCGGGTCCTCGACGACGCCGCCGACGGGGAACGGGTCGCGCACGTGGAAGACGGTCGGTGATTCCCGCCAGACGAGTTGGAGCGTGGTGAGGTCGCGCTCGAGCATGTACGCGAGCAGGCGGTCGAAGTCGTAGTCGAGCGCGGCGAGTCGTCGCCGGGTCGCCGTACTCAGGACGAGATGCCGCGCCCCGGCGTACGCGATCCTTGCCGGTAAGGCCGGGTTGAGGTCGGCGGGTGACCAGTTGAGGATGTCGAGTACGTCGGTCAGGTCGCCGGCGTCCTCGACGGATGGCTCGACGCTGGTCAGTGTTGCGCGCAGGGTGTCGTCGACCGTGACCGGGACCCGGCCTGCTCGCGTGTCGAAGACGATCTCTCCCGGGCCGTTCCGCTCCGCCAGCGCGACGGCGGTCGCGACGGTGGCATGACCGCAGAACGGGACCTCGGCCTTGGGCGAGAAGTACCGCACCGGGCGCACGCCGCTCGCGTCCGGCCCGTCGGTGAACGCGGTCTCGGAGTACCCGACCTCGGTTGCGATCGCCTGCATCGCGTCGTCGTCGAGCCCGCCGGCATCGAGCACCACACCGGCCGGATTACCCCCGGCAGGATCGGACGTGAAGGCCGCGTAGCGAAGAACGGTCACCATCTGCTCATCCAATCACCGTGTCCAGTCCAGTTGCGCCTCCGGGATCGCCACCACCGCGCCCGAACTCCTTCGCCTCCCCACGCTCCACCGCGAACTCCACCAACGACCACACGGGCGGCTGGTCGGCCGACGTACCCTCCACTGCCACCCGACTGACCTTCGTCACGGCCAACGGGATCCCGCTCAGCACGGTCCCGACCTTCAAACTCTCGAGAATCAACACACCGTCATACACGGAACGCAACATATGGCCCGCCGCCGACAGTTATTGCTGTGTGGATTGGTCCGCGATCTGCTGCACGTAGTCAACGAGGTACGGGTCTAGCTCTTCGAATGGGTACGCCGTCGTTGAGCCAGCTTGCCCGCAGACCGTGCCGCTCGCCGACCTCCCGTACGACGGCCAGTTCATCAGCGACCTCGCTGAGGTAGCTGAGGATTTCGGTCTTGCCGAGGACAGTGGGGCCCAGCGGGGGATCAGGATGACTCACGCGGCGTCGCGCCAGAGGTCGTGCTCGGCCAGCCAGATGTTACGGGCCGCCAGTTGGGCAGGTGCCTGCGCGCGGGCTCGCTGGACGCGCGCCGGTGTGCCAGGAGCCTCCCAAGGTGTGGGTGACGGGGGCACTGATCTGGTCCATCGAGGTCGCGGGATCCCGGCGTCGTCCGCGAGCTTCTCGGCGATGCCTGCCAGCAGCGCGTCGAAGGCAGCGTCGCCGGTCCGTCGCGGGGGCGACTCGATGGCGGCGGCAGTGAGCTGAGGATGGGCGAGGAGGTTGTCAAGGAATCCTCGCAGCCGGGCCCAGTTGACCTTGCGGACGGCGCTTTCAGGCGAGAACGCCGCAGTGAGACTGTCGATCGACAGCTGATGCGCGAGTGCCGAGCTGTCGATGGTGACCGACAGCTGACGACCTGCGGCCGCGACCAATCGCGAAAGCATCGTGAGTGTCGGGTCGCTCGAGCCTGCCTCGATGCGTGACACCGTCGACGTGGGAACCCCCGCTCTGGCCGCGAGCGCACTGCGCGACAGCCCCGCGTCCTCCCGCGCTCGTCTCACCAGATCGCCTGCGTTCACAGGTTGTAGCATATATGCAACAGTGGAGTGGTGGCAATGGCGTAGCGTCCCGCCCATGGAGATCGGGTACGTGATTTTGTACGTCGGGGATCTGGGGCGGTCGGTGGGGTTCTACCGGGATGTGGTGGGGCTGGCGTACAAGTTCACGGATGCGGGGTATGCGGAGTTCGACGCTGGTGGGGTGCGGTTCGCGTTGTACGAGCGGCGGCGGGCGGAGTGGTTGACCGGGCGGGCGGTGACGCCGGGTGCGGGTGGGGAAGTGGTGGTGATGGTGGCGGACGTGGATGCGTACGCCGAGCGATTGCGGGCGGCCGGCGTACCGGTGCTGAACGGGCCGGCGGACCGTCCGTGGGGACACCGGACGGTCCATGTCGCCGACCCGGACGGGTTCGTCGTCGAGTTCGCGGAGGAGATTCCGCGGGCTCGGGAGCGGCGGTAGGTCGGTTGATCGGTTGGTAGGTCAGCGGTGGTGGTGCCAGTGGCGGCGGGACATGCCGCTGATCAGGACGATCCAGAACATGCCCCAGAGCAGCCAGGGTGCCGTGAGTGCGACTGAGGTGATCACCAGACCGACCATCAGGAACGGCGCGAGCATCATGAACGGCGGTGGCGGGCCGGGGCGGCGACGGAGGTCGGCCCGGCCGGGTACGGCTTGCAGTTCCGTCGAGGTCGGCAGGTCGTCGAACAGCGGCTCGAGATCATCCGCGTACCGCGCCCGCGTCACCACCTCGCTCCGCTCCTCGAACTCGGCCTGCGTCAACCGCCCCGCCACGAAGTGCTCACTCAGCACCGCAACGGCCCGATCCCGCTCAGCATCCCCAATCCGAATCCGCTTCCGAGGCACGTCGCCCCGTACGTCGCCCCGTCCGCTGTCCCGCCCGCTGTCACGTCCGGTATCCCGTCCGTCCCACCGACCGATGTCCCGTCCGGTGTTCTGTGGGGCGTCCCAGGGGTTGTTGTTCCAGGCGGTGGCGCGTAGTTCGCCGCCCCAGCCGCGGCTGTGCCAGTCGCCGCCCCAGTTGCGCTGGTGCCGGCGGCGACGGTCCCGGTCGGCGGAGGTCATGACCGGTCCTGCTGGTCCGTGCCGTCGTCTTCCTCGGCGAGGATGCCGTACAGCTTGCGGCGCAGATCGGCGACCGCGTCCCGCGCCCTCGCCTGCTGCTCCGGTGTACCGCTCGCGAGGATCTGCCACATCGCCGTCGCGACCTGCCCGAACAGCGGCTTGAACCCGTTCTCGTCCTCACTGCCGGCCGGCGCGGACATCGCGGCCCACGGCGCGGACACCTCGTCCTGGTGCTCGGCGACGTACGCACGCCCCTCGTCGGTCAGCCGGAACGTCCGCCGCCCGACCTCCGCGTCTGCTGTCACCAGACCCTCGTCCTCGAGCTGCTGCAGCGTCGGGTAGATCGACCCAGGCGAAGGCTTCCACGCCCCGCCGCTGCGCTCGGCGATCTCCTGGATGATGCCGTACCCGTTCATCGGCTGCTCGGCGAGGACGGCCAGAATCGCCGCCCGGACGTCGCCGCGCCGCGCCTTCGGCCCCCGCCAGCGCGGCGGCGGTCCCCACGGCGGACCGAACATCTGCCCGCCGCCGAACATCGCCCACGGCGGCCCGAAGTGCTGCTGGTGACTGTGTCCCTGGTGCCCGCGGCGACCGCTCATCGCCGCCCGCAACTCGTCCTTGATGTCGTCGAAGGTTGAACAGTGCCGCGCGAACTGCGCCCAAGGCCAGCCCGCGGCGTACGCCGATCCGGTCATCTGGACCACCCGTCCCTCACGAAAGTGTTTGCGATAGCTCGACGATATATCGCGAACCATCGCAACCCAAGGGACTCACGCGTTGAACTTCAGGTCCTTCACGACGGCGGTCAGGACGACGGAGTTGTCCACCACGCTGATCCCGGTGAGCTGGGCGCCGAACGGCAGCTCCGGGAGCGTGATACCGGTGGCAAGCTGGCTGCGGATCGCGCTCTGCACGGGTGACGGGATCGAGTCGGACATCTGCCCGAGCGTCAGCGCGACCCGGCCGTCCGTGACCTGCGGCGTGATCGGTACGTCGATGCTGATGCCGCGCACCGTCGCCTTCACCTGCAGTTGCCCGTCGACGACCGACATCGACAAACCCTCGAGTCCGGTACTGCGCACCGCCAGCCGAGCCAGTTCACGTGGCGACAACTGCAGCCGCAGATCGGTCGCGTCGACGGTCACCGCGCCGGACTGCTGGGTCAGCAGCGATCGCGGCACGTGCACGTTCTGCAGCTCGACCTTCAGATCCTCGCCCGGTACGCCGGAGAACGTTGGCTTCTCCATCGTCAGCGTGACCTTCGAGAAGTCCTCGTTGACGAGCTGCGGCAGGAACCCGAACCCGCCGATCTTCACCGAGGTGCCGGCCGAGCGTACGTCGTACTGCTTGGCCTCCTTCTCGGCCATCGACGCGAGCTGGTTCTCGGCCACGTACGCGGCCGCGCGATCCACGACGATCGCCAGCACCGCCAGCACCAGCAGCGTGACGACGAGGCGACGCAACCACCGGCGCGGTCTCCTGGAACTCATAACTGCCCTTCTCTGGTCGACGCCCACAGCCTAGGACCTCGGTGGTGAGACTCCGCTGGGCGTCGTCCGGTTCGGGTCGTTAGGTCCGGAGTGCCTCGATCGACTCGGACAGTGCGTCGTCGACCGGTGTCGGTTTGATGCCGAAGGCAACAGTCGCGGCGGTCGAGTCGAGGACGAACGGGCGCCGCCACTGGTACTGCGTCTCGACCAGCTCGCGCGCCGTCGGGTTGAAGAGACCGGCCAGCCGCAACGCGATCACCGGCATCGCACCGATCCGCGCGGGCGGTGCGCCGGCCAGCTCGGCCGCGCGTGCGGCGAGTGCCCGCACCGGCACCGGCTCCGCGCTCGGCACGTGCCACGCGCGGCCCCAGGCGGTCTCGTCGTCGGCGACGGCGAGCAACGTGCGCGCGACGTCACCGACGTACGTCCAGCTGTGCGGCGCGTCCAGATCGGCCGGCGCGGACGCCCGCTTGCCGGCGATCACCTTCGGCAGCACCGCCACGCTGAACGACGTGACCGCGCCGGCGCCGAGGTAGTCCGAACCCCGCACCTCCGCGGTCCGGATCCGCCCGGCCCGATGCGCCTCGAGTGCGTCGGTCCACAGCTTCGCCCGCACGTGCCCCTTGATCGAGTTCGGACGGAGTGGGGCCTCCTCGGTCATCGGCCCGGCCACGGCGCCGTACCCGTAGAGATTGCCTGTGGTCACCAGCAAGGCCCCGCTGCTCTCGGCTGCCTTGATCAGCGCGGCGCCCAGCGGCGGCCAGTCCGTCGACCAACGGTGGTACGGCGGGCCTGCGCACGAGTAGATCGTGGTGGCGCCCTCGGCGTACCGCGCAAGTACGTCGGGATTGCTCGCGTCGGCGGCGACTCGCTCGACCCCGTCCGGTCCGCTACCGGAGCGGGTGATGACGCGGACCTGATCGCCCCGCTCGGCGAGCAGGCGCGCCGTGGCCGAACCGACCGGTCCGGCGCCGACGACGATCTGCAGGGACATGGCACTCCTCAGGTGAGAACAGTGTTCTCTCTTCAGTTCACTGTACCGCGACGCGGATGTCAAGAACGGTGTTCTCGCTACGCATCAATGTTCTCGGATGTGCGAGACTGGACGGCATGTCGGCACCGTCGCTCCGCGCCCGCGTGCGCTCGGAGATGAGTCAGGAGATCAAGGCCGTCGCGCGCCGGCACCTCGCCGCGGACGGCGCCAACCTGTCCCTGCGCGCGGTCGCCCGGGACCTCGACATCGTCGCCTCGGCGCTGTACCGGTACTTCCCGAGCCGCGACGCGCTCCTCACCGCGTTGATCATCGACGCGTACGACGACCTCGCCGCGGCCGCGGGCGCCGCCGAGTCCGCCGTACCGCGCGACGACCTCCGCGGGCGCTGGATCGCCGTCTGCCGAGGCGTTCGCGAGTGGGCCCTCGCGCATCCGGCGGAGTACGGACTGATCTACGGCAGCCCGGTTCCGGGGTACGCCGCGCCGCCGGACACCGTCGAGCCGGCGACCAAGGTGATCCTGCTCCTCGCCGCGATCGTCGCCGACGCCGATCCGTCGTTCCCGGCCGTACCCACCGCGGTCCACGAGGATCTGCAGCGGCTGACAGCGGACCGCGACGGCACCATGCCCGAGGAACAGCTCGACCGCGTACTGGTCGCGTGGACCCACTTGTACGGCACGCTGAACTTCGAGGTTTTCGGCCGCCTCACCCTGATGATCGAAGCCCGCTCCGCCTACTTCGACCACCACATGCACCTGATGGCCGACCTGGCCGGCCTGCCCCGCTGAAAGGTCGAGAGATGTTCCTGCTGCAGATGTCGGGTGTTCCCGGTTCCGGGAAGTCCACCGTCGCCGCTCACGTCGTCGCGACGCACGGTGCCGTTGCCGTCGACTACGACGTGATCAAGACCGCCGCTCTCGAGGCGGGCGTCGACCTCGCCACCAGCGGCAAGACGTCGTACGAAGTCATGTACGCCCTGGCCCGCCAGATCCTCGGCCAGGGTCATCCCGTGGTGATGGACAGCCCCTGCTTCTGGCCGCGGATCCGTGACCAGGGTATGGAGATCGCTCGCGCACACGATGCGGCGTACCGCTACATCGAGTGCCAGATCGACGACCTGACCCTCCTCGACGAACGTCTGTCTCAGCGTCCCCGTCTGCGAACACACCGCCGCAGCGTCAACCAGCCACCGGTGGACCTCGGCGACGAACTGGTGGACGGCGAGGCCTTCTTCAGCGGGTGGGCGGATCGTGTCGAGCGTCCCGCGGACGGCTACCTGCAGTTGGACATGCACCGCCCGCTGTCCGACGTACTGTCCGAGGTCGACCTCTATCTGAAGACCTAGTCGGACCGACCTTTCAACCGCCGGCTGACCGCGCGCTCGACTTCGCGGGTGGCCTCGCGCTCGGCGAGCGTCTGCCGCTTGTCCCAGGTCTTCTTGCCCCGCGCCAGGACGATCTCGACCTTCGCGCGACCGTCCTTGAAATAGAGGCTCACCGGGACGATCGTCAGTCCGCCCTCGTTCACCTTGCGCTCGATCTTGTCGATCTGCGCCCGATGTAGCAGCAACTTCCGCTTACGCCGCGAGCCGCCGTTGAACCAGCGAGACTGCGAGTACTGCGGGATGTGCACGCCGTGCAACCAGATCTCCCGCTCCTCGACCATCGCGAACCCACCCACCAGCGAAGCCCGCCCGGCCCGCAGCGCCTTGACCTCAGGCCCCTGCAACACGATCCCGGCCTCCCAGGCCTCACCCAAGTGATAGTCATGCGCAGCCTTCCGGTTCCGCGCGACAACAGGCTCAGCCTCAGGCTTCTTCACACCCCAATTCTGCCCCTGGAGGTACTACTTGCCTTGCTGTGGGTCGGTCTGACGTCCAGCCTGCTTGCCGGCGTGCTTGCCGCCGCTCGAACCTGCGCGGCTCCCGAACGCGGTCTCGCTGAGCGGCCGCGAACCTGACAGGGGCTTCTGGCCGTCGAAGGCGTGCGCGATCGCGCGGTTCGCGTCCAGGACGGGGTTGCGCTGATGGGCCTTGCCACCACTACCGACCTGCGCCGCACCGAACCGGTCGAGTTCCGGGAGGGTCCGGTCGGCCGATCGTCCGAGGCGCATCGCCGTCTGGTGGTAGGCGTTGTTGTCGCCGGCGTGCCGAGGACCGATCGCGATCACGTCGCGGGCATCCTTCCCGCCGGCGTTCCGGCCGGGGATCTCGCGGAACGTCATGCGATGGTTGGGTTTCCCGGTGCCGTCGCCGATCTTCGACACGACGATGTCCCGGCCGTCGCCGAGACCTTTGTGCGCGCCGAGCACATGGTGGCCCTTCGACGCGCCGCTCTCGAGATCCTGCAACTCGCGGAGGACGCCCTTGTAGAGCGTGCGGTTCGCGTTGTTCGCCGGTGACTTGTCTCCTGGGTACTGCTTGGCTTCCGCGGCGGCCGCGTCGCGCATCCGGTTGAGGTCCTGAACGGCGCCTTCGCCGAGCAGGACCTGGTACGGCCGCTCTGGCTGGTTCTCAGCCATCGCCGCTGCCGCGTTCCTGGCGGATCTCTTCGAGCATCTGCTGGGTGAACGGGTCGTCCTTGGCCCACTCGTCCACGCTGAACGGGACGCTGCCCGGTGTCGGCGACGAGTCGTAGGTGCGGACGGTCGGGTCGTCGATCACGCCCGGCGGCGGCTCGTCGTCACCGCGCAGGGTGCGGTACTGCTGGGTCGACATCACCACCAGGACGGGGCCGGTGTCGGAGCCCACGAGGACCGGAGGGCCGAAGGTTCCGCGGCGGATCGCCTCGACCATCTCCGGCAGTTGCCGGCCGAGCACCTCGGGAGCAACCACGGTCCGGTACTTGCCGAGGGTGTCATCCCCGCCGAGATCGTCGTACTGGTCGTAGCTCGCGATGACCGCCTCGGGGACACCGCCGTCGCCGAACGCGAAGGCATGGGTCTCGCCGTGCGTGAATCGCCCGATCACACCGGCGATGTCAGCAGCAACGGCGGCAACGGACGGCAGGTCAGAATCTGGCGACACAGACATGCGTTCCAGCGTACGTCCGCGCTGGGGTCGACGCCTGCTGGAGCGGCACGTAATGTGCGAGGCGGGGCGAGGAGGGGTGAGATGAACCAGGGTTTGATGAACTCGTTGACCGAGGCTGAGCGGCTGCTGGTGGCCGAGAGCGAGCGGGACGTGTTGAAGGGCCTTGACGAGGACGAACTCCTGGAGTTGCACCAGCGGGTTCGCCGGGCGCGCACGAAGTACGTGAAGAACTATCGGCGGGCCGCGGGCGCCGCGGTCGCGTCGGCCGGCGGCAGGGGGATGTCGTACCCGAGGAACCAGCGCGATCGTGACAAGGCCGAGCTGTTCGAGTCGGTGCTGGCGAAGGTGAGCCGTGAGGTCGCGGTCGCCGCGCGGCGTGCGTCGATGGAGTTGCGCGGCGAACGGCTCGACGCGGCGCGGTCGGCCAAGGCCACGGCGCCGGCGACGCGTGCGGCGGATCCCGCCAAGCCCGCGGCGGGTACCAGGGCGCGGGCGAAGAAGACCACCGGCGGGCTGAAGAAGGACGCGTCGACCCAGGCGATGGGGGCTCGCAGGCAGGCCAAGCGCGACTCGCGCTGAGCGTCAGCACACCGGGCGGGGTTCCGGATCACCCGATTCGGGGGATCCCCGTGGGGCGTCCGGTCGGATCTGCTGGCCGTGCAGAAGGTGTCCGGGCCGGCCCGGAGGTGCGGAGATGCGCGACGCGGACAGCGGGACCGCTCGGCCGGTACGCCGGGGACGGGTCGCCCGATCGCTGGTGGTCGGCGTGGCGCTGGTGATCGTGGGGTTCGCGTACGCCGTGCTGCTGCCCGGCGGTGCCGCGGGGGCGGACGGGCCGCAGTCCGACCAGATCGACGAAGGGCGGCGACTGTTCGCGGTCGGTTGCTCGAGCTGCCACGGCCTGCATGCCGAGGGTGGGACCAACGGTGAGGACCGGTTGGCCGGACCTTCGCTGCTCGGTGTCGGCGCAGCCGCGGTCGAGTTCCAGGTCAGCACCGGACGGATGCCGGCCGCCCAGCCCAACGCGCAGATCCCGCGGAAGCCGCCGGTGTACAACGAGCAGGAGACCGCTGCGTTGGCGGCGTACATCGCATCGCTCGCTCCCGGACCCGCGGTGCCGGCCAGCGAGGCGTACGACATCAGCAAGGCCACGCAGGAGGACGTCGTCCGCGGCGGTGAGCTGTTCCGGACGAACTGCACCGCCTGTCACAACTTCGCCGGCCGTGGCGGCGCGCTCCCGAACGGCCGCTACGCGCCGTCGCTGATGGACGTCACGCCGCGGAACATCTACCTGGCGATGCTCACCGGTCCGCAGCAGATGCCGGTGTTCTCCGACCAGGTCCTGCTCCCTGAGGACAAGCGCGCCGTCATCGCGTACATCATGGCGTTGCGGGAGCAGCCCGACCCGGGAGGGTTCGGGCTCGGGCGGCTCGGCCCGGTCTCCGAAGGCCTGTGGGGCTGGCTGGTCGGTATCGGGCTGCTGGTCGTCGTCGCGGTCTGGATCGGGGCCAAGGTGCCCCGCATCCCCGGTGGAAAGAACAGAACAGCCCACAAGTGAAGCGAACGGCCGCAGGAAACCCGGCCGCGTCCGGGCCTGCCACGGTCGGCCCGAACCAGCTAGTCTCGAATGTCGGAGGAGGACGGAGGAACGGGGACAAGGAGCCAGTCAGACACGCCCGCCCAGGGGAGGGGGACGCGCGTGACGAGCCCGAGGCCCGATCGAGCGCGTGAGCAGTTCCGGTACCCGGCCGATGGGACGATCGCACGGCCGCCGCTGACGCTCGTGACGCGTGAGCGCCTGCACTCTGCCCTCGACCTCGGGGTGCACTCGCCGCTGACCATGGTGGTCGCGCCGCCCGGGACTGGCAAGACCGTTCTGCTGTCCGACTGGGTGACACGCAGAAGGCAGTCCGCTCAGCCTGTGGTCTGGTTGCGGGGCCAGGCCCCCGGTGTGCTCGAGGGAGTCCTCGAATGGGTTCGCGAAGGCGACGGGCCGGCCGTCACGGACCCGATCGTTGTCGACGACGCCCACCTGTTGCCGGCGGCAGTCGTCGGCGAGATGTCGCGCGTTCTGCAGGAGACACCGCACGCGGTCCGGTTGCTCCTGGCCACCCGGTACGACCTGTTGTTGCCGGTGTCCGAGCTCGAGGTCAGAGGGATGGCGCTGACCCTGCGTTCGCGCGAGCTGCGGTTCAACGACGCAGAGGCCGCCGCTCTGGTCCGAGCGCATGCCCAGGACGCCAGTCCAGCCGACATCATGCTGGTTCAGGAGAAGGCGGCTGGCTGGGCAGCAGCACTGGTGCTCGCCGCCCGCACACTGCAGGCATCCGGTGACGTCGTGTGGCCCCTGGGCAATCAGGGGGAGGTGCTCGACCTGCTGCTCGGCGAGACGCTGAACACCCTCGACAAACGGGTCCAGGCGATGCTCCTCAGCACCTTCGGCGCAACCACGCTGAGCGGTCGGCTCGCCGAGGTTCTGAGCGGTGACTCCGAGGCGGGTTCGATGCTCGCGGATCTCGCCGGCAGTGGCCTGCTGGTGACGGCGTACGCCGATGACTCGGCGAGCAAACCGTTGTACCGGTACCACCCGCTGCTGGTCGAACTGCTCCGCCGGCGGATCGCGGCCAGCGCCGACGACCGCCAACTGGTCGTCAGCGCACAGCATCGCTCGGCCTTGTACTACGAGAACCGTGGCGACAGCGGGTCCGCACTGCGCAGTGCTGTCGATGCCGACGACGCGGCGCTGGTCGAGCGGATCCTGCTCGGCCACGGCCCGGAGCTGCTCGCTGCGGGCAAGGCCGATCTGGTCGCGGTCGGGTTCGACGCGTTGCCGGCCGGCTACCTGGATGAGCATCCCCATCTGCTCGGCGTCCGAGGGCTGCTCCGTCGAGTGAGCGGCGACGTGTCCGGTGCCGTCCTGGACGCGGCGGCGGCCGATGAACGCGCGGCTGACAGGGCTGCGGCGACACCGGACGACGACGCACTGGAGGCGGACGCCGCACTGCTGCGACTGTGGAGGTCCCGCTACGGATGGCAGGACGTCCAGGAGGCGATCGCAAAGGCGCGGTCACTGCTGACCGGCGGCCACAGCAGCCCTCCCGCAGTACTGGGCCCTGAGCGGCTGGCGTGGTTGCTCATCGAGCTCGCAGCCACCGAGACCTGGGCCGACGACCTGGACGCGGCACTCACCCATCTGGACGAGGCTCTCGTGACCGCACGGATGGCGGGGCACCACCGGCTGATCGCCGGCTGTCTGGCGCATCAGGCCGTCGTGCACTACGCCCGTGGCCAAGTACAGAACGCGGCCCGGTCGGCCCAAGCCTCTTTCGATGTGGGAGGACGGGAGAGCCTTCCAGAGGAGTACTCCGCGCGCGCGAACGTCGTACTGGGCCTCGCGGCGGTGAACGAGCTCGACCTGGACACCGGGTGGAAGTACCACCGGGTGGTGGCGGGGACCGAGGTGGCTGGGTCCGACACCGTTGTCGCTGGTCTTCGCACGATGCTGAGAGCCGTGCTCCTGATCGAACGGGGCCGGCTCGGTGAGGCGTTGACCGAGCTGACCGCAGACCCGACGGCAGCAGGCCCGCTGCCGTCGTTCCTGTCCCGGGACCTGGCACTGGCGCGGGCCTGGCTGGCGGCACTGCTCGGGGACACGTCCACCGTTGGCACACAGGTGACGGTGCTCGAGCGCACCGGTAACTCGACCGAAGCCGGGTTGGTTCGGGCGATGACGTCAATGATCAGCGAGGACGCCGAGACTGCGCTGAAACAGCTCGACGCGGGGCTCGACCAGCCCGGTCTCTATCCGCCGCTGGCCTCAGCCGCCGCGTCCTTCCGGACGGTGCTGCTCAGCCGGACCGGCGACGAGACGGCTGCGGAAGCCGCGTTGCTGGACACGTTGAACCGCGTGACCCCGCAGCACATGCTGCATGCGCTCGCGTCGGTTGCGGACGATCCGGTGTTGCTGGATCTGTTGCGCCGGAACGCTACGGGACCGAACCCACATCCGTACGCCGCAGCGGCGTTGGAGAAGCTGTCCGGACACCGGGCCGGGTGGAGTAAGGCCGGGGGGATGTCGCCGTTGGTACGCGTTCGGCCGGGGGCGCAGGCTCCGCCGCCGCGCCGGCTGGATGCTCTGGTGAACGGTGTCCATGTGCGGCTGACGGCGCGGGAAGCTGAGGTGCTTGACGAGCTTGCGTTGGGTAGTTCGTACAGCGAGATCGCTCAGGCGTTGTTCATCACCGAGAACACTGTGAAGACGCATTTGATCTCGCTGTATCGCAAGCTGGGTGTGGACAAGCGGTCTGCGGCTCTGCGGGCTGCCAGGTCTACTGGACTGTTGTAGGGGCATGGGGATGCTCGGACGACTCGCGGGCAAGGTCACCGGTCGCGTGGTCGAGACCGTTCAGCCGGACGTCGTCCTGTCGCACGTTGACCTGGACGCCCAACTCGCCCGAATAGACATCAACCGCCTACTCGACCGCATAGACATAGAACGCCTCCTGGACCGAGTAGACGTAGACCGCCTCCTCGACCGAGTCGACGTCGAGCGGCTCCTCGAGCGGGTTGATGTCGAGCGGCTGGTTGAGCGGGTTGATGTTGAGGGGTTGGTTCGGCGGGCCGGTGTGGCTGGGGTGGTGGTTGAGAGTCAGGCGCGGTTGGCTGGGTCGGTTCTCGATCTGGTTCGCAGGCAGCTTGCCGGGTTGGATGCGCTGCTCGACCGCGGCGTCAGGCGCCTGCTCCGGCGAGACGTCCCGATCCCGACCGGCAACGGCCGCCTGACCATCACAGGTCACCACGCAGGCGCCGTGAGCAGAGCAGCAGCGACCGCCCTCGACCTCCTGATCATCACGACCTCCTTCACCATCGCCCTGGCAGGCGTGAACCTGCTGACCAACGCCTTCTGGGGACTATCAGTACGACGCCCACTGCCCGCGACCGCAGGCGTGGCGGCACTAGCCGTCTGCTACGCGCTCGGATTCCTCGCCATCGCCGCACGCACACCGGGCCAAGGAATCGTCGGGCTCCGCATCGTGCGTTCCGACGGCGGCACGATCCACCCCGGGCAGGCTCTGCGGTGGGTGCTCGCGTTCCCGCTCAGCGTCGTACCGCTGGGCCTGGGCTTCCTGCCGATCGTGTTCCAGCGCGAGCACCGCGCCCTGCACGACTTGCTCGCCGGTACGGCGGTCGTCCATGACTGGGGTGATCGGCCCGCGGAACTCCCGGGCCCGCTGTCCGCCTTTCTCGCCCGGCAGGCCGAATCACCCTAATCGGAGGAGGACGCCGCCAGGTGCTGTTGGTGGGATGAGGCGTCCCGCGCGGCAACAATGACGCGCCCTGCCCCGAGGAGTTCGCGATGACCCATCTGGTGGTGCTCGGTCTGGACAGCCGCGATGACGCCGAGCGCGTCATTCAGCTGACCGAGGATCTGGCGAAGCAGCAACTCCTCCAGCGCGAGGATGCGGCGTACGCGTACAAGGACGCCAAGGGCAAGGTTCGTATTCAGCAGACCGTCAACCTGGCCGGCGCGGGCGCCGCGAGCGGTGCGCTGTGGGGGACCTTGATCGGACTGATCTTCCTGAGCCCGATCGCCGGCTTCGCGGTGGGAGCGGCCTCCGGCGCGATCGCCGGCAAGCTCACCGACATCGGCATCAACGACGACCTGATCAAGCAGGTCGGCCAGGAACTGCAGGAAGGCCACGCGGCCGTGTTCCTGCTCGCCCGCTCGGCGACGGTCGACCGGGTGGTCGACGCGCTCAAACCGTTCAGCCCGACGATCATCCAGACCAATCTGACGAAGGAGCGCGAGGACGAGCTCGTCCAGGCTCTCCAGAGCTGATCCCGCTCCGGCGCAGGAGGTTTTCGTGAACACGGTCCTTCGAGACTTCGATCCGGTGCCTTCGACCCGGTACCGGATCCGGGTCGGTGTCGCCTCGTTGAAGCAGGCAGCGGACGTGGCGGATGCCCTCGCCGTACCGGTCGCTGCCGGCACCGAGCCCCCGGAGGAGCTGGGCGTCGACCTGGCCGGGCTGGGGTCCGCCGGTTTCACCGGACAGCGTGGCCAGACCTTGGTCCAGCCGCGCTCGGACGGCCCGGTGCGGGTCGCGGTCGGTATCGGCGGCCGCGACGAGATCGACACCACGCTCGTCCGCGATCTGGCCGCGGAGTTCGCGCGCGCCGTCCCGTGGCTCAAGAACCTGGCCGTCGAGGTGCCGTCAGAGGCGTCGTCCGGGATCGCGGTCGCCGACTTCGCCCAGGCTGCCACCGAAGGTGTGCTGCTGGCGCGCTGGCGCTACTTCGTCGGCCGGGACGCGGATCAGCCCACGCTGGAATCGCTGCAGATCGTGGCCGCCGACGAGGACGCCGCGGCGGCGGAGACGGGCGTCGAGCGCGGCCGGATCGTCGCGGCGGCGTGCAGTCTCGGCCGTGACTTGGCGAACTGCCCGGCGACGACGCTGTCCGCGGTCCGGATGGCCGAGGTCGCGGTCGAGGTCGGTACGGCGGCGGGTCTGGAGGTGGAGGTCTTCGACAAGGACCAGCTGATCGAGCTGGGCTGTGGTGGCCTGCTCGGGGTCAATCGGGGCAGTGTGGAACCGCCCCGGATGATCCGCCTGAGGTATCAACCCGCGGAGCCGACCGGCCGGATTGCCCTGGTGGGTAAGGGAATCATGTACGACTCCGGCGGTATCAGCCTGAAGCCGAGCGACGAGTCGCACGCCCAGATGAAGAACGACATGACCGGCGCCGCCGCCGTACTCGCAGGCATGACGGCGCTGCGGGACCTGGGCTGTACGTCGGCCGTGACCGGCTACCTGATGTGTACCGACAACATGCCGTCGGGATCGGCGATGAAGCTCGGTGACGTCCTGACGATGCGCAACGGGACGACGGTCGAGGTGCTCAACACCGACGCCGAGGGGCGTCTGGTGATGGCCGACGCACTCGCTCTGGCGACCGAGGAGCCGGTCGACGCGATCGTCGACATCGCGACGCTGACCGGTGCGTGCCTGCGGACGTTCGGTGTCGAGGTCGCCGGTGTGATGGGCAACGACCCGGCCGTGGTCGAGCAGCTGCGGCGGGCGGGTGACGTGGTGGACGAGCCGGTGTGGGAGTTGCCGCTGCACAAGTCGTACCGCTCCCAGCTCGATTCGACGATCGCCGACCTGACGAACATGGGCGGGATCAACGCCGGGTCGATCACCGCCGGCCTGTTCCTGCAGGAGTTCGTCGACGGCAAGCCGTGGGGCCACGTCGACATCGCGGGTACGGCGCAACTGCCGGCGCCGCGGACGTGGCGGAACAAGGGCGCGACCGGCTTCGGGACCAAGCTGCTGATCGAGTTCGCCCTCCGGTTCGTCCCGCCGGGCTCATGAACGCGAAAACGGTCGGGGACAAGCCCGCCAAGAAGAGCGGGATGCAGCGCGTCCTGGACGGTATCGAGCGGGTCGGCAACAAGGTCCCGCATCCGGCGCTGATCTTCCTCGCGCTGATCGTGATCGTCATCGGCCTGTCCCAGATCCTTTCCTGGGCAGGGACGAGCGTGACCACCGAGGTCGCCGAACCGGCCACGGTCCAGGTCGCACCCGAGTATCCCCAGGGCAGCAGCGTGCCGGGGAACGACGCCCCGCCGGCACCGGTGATCCCGGACTACGAGCTCAAGCACGAGACGATCACCGCCGAGAGCCTGCTCACCGGCGACGGGATCCGCTTCATCTTCACCACCGCCGTGCAGAACTTCAACGACTTCGGTGTGGTCGCGGTGATCCTGGTCGCGATGATCGGGGTCGGGGTCGCCGAGGAGGCAGGGCTGATCGCGGCGCTGATCCGGAAGATGGTGAAGGTCGCCCCGAAAGCGGCGATCACGTTCATCATCGTGCTGCTCGGCGGCATCTCGAGCGTGGCCTCGGATGCCGGCTACCTGGTGCTGATCCCGCTCGGAGCGGCGGCGTTCGCGTCGCTCGGGCGGCACCCGCTGGCCGGTATCGCGGCGGCGTACGCCGGGGTCAGCGCGGCGTTCTTCGTGAACGTGCTGATCACGCCCGCCGACGGCATCATCACCGAGGTCACCAACGAGACGATCGGCCTGGTCGCTCCCGACGTCAGCCTGAACGTCACGCACAACTTCTACTTCAGCATCGCGGCGACGCTGTTCTGCGCCCTGGTGATGACGGTGATCACCGAGCGGCTGCTGGAGCCCCGGCTCGGCAGGTACGACCCGTCCGAGGCGCCGTCCGACGCACCGGTCGACCATCAGCCCACCGACGAGGAGATGCGGCTGGAGTCCCGCGGGCTGCGCTGGTCGGTGTACTACCTGCTGGTGGCGGTCGCGATCGTGTCCGCGCTGACGTTCATCCCCAAGGCGCCGCTGCGCAACCCGGACACCGGTGAGATCTTCGGGTCGTCGCCGTTCATGAGCAGTCTGCTCTTCATCATCTCGATGCTGTTCCTCGCCGCCGGCCTCGGCTACGGCCGCGGCGCGAAGTCCCTGACCGGCAGTACGAACGTGATCAACGCGATCGTGAAGACCTTCAACGGGCTCGGCGGCCTGATCTTCCTGATGCTGCTGATCGCGCAGTTCATCGCCTACTTCAACTACACGAACATGTCGACACTGGCCGCGACCGGCCTGGCCGACCTGCTCGAGCGGGCCGACATCGGAGCGCTGCCGTTGCTGATCGGCTTCATCCTGCTGGTCTTCGTCATCGACCTGATCATGCCGGGCGTGATCCCGAAGTGGGCGATCCTGGCGCCGATCTTCATCCCGCTGTTCTACCGGTTGGGCATCGCGCCGCAGACGGTCGTCGCGGCGTACCGCGTCGGCGACGGCCCGGCGAACGTGATCACGCCGCTGATGGTGTACCTGCCGTTCATCGTGCTCGTCAGCCAGCGGTACCGGAAGAAGGCGGGCATGGGCACCGTGGTGTCGATGATGCTGCCCTACACCGGCATCGTGCTGATCGCGTGGACGCTCTTCTACATCGCCTGGTACCTGATCGGCATCCCGTGGGGCCCGTCCGCCCCGGTCCATCTCGGCTAGGCAACCCTCATGGATGAAGGCACGCTGAGCCTGCTGATTCTCGGGCTGGCCGTGGTGCTGTTCGTCTGGAACCGGCTGCCCGTCGACGTCGTCGCGGTCCTTGTTGTGCTGGCGCTCTGGGCGACCGGTGTCCTGAGTTTCACCGAGGTACTCGCGGGCTTCGGCGATCCGGTGGTGATCTTCATCGCCGCGTTGTTCGTCGTCAGTGAGGGGATCGACTCCACCGGAGTGACCGCCTGGGCGGGGCAGGCGATCGTCAGGTACGCCGGAACCACCCGAAGCCGCCTGCTGATCGCCGTCACCGCTCTCTGTGCCGTGGTGTCGGCATTGATCACGCTGAACGGAGCCGTCGCGGCGCTGCTGCCCCTGGTGGTCATGCTAGCTGTGCGCATCGGGCAACCGCCCTCGCGGATGCTGATGCCGCTGTCGTTCGCGGGCAGTGCCGGGTCGTTGCTGATGCTCACCGGGACCCCGGTCAACATCATCGTCTCTGACGCGGCGAACGATGCCGGCGCGGGCGCGTTCCCGTTCTTCTCCTTCGCGATCGTCGGCCTGCCGCTCGTCGTCGGCACCATCGCCCTCTCGGTCCTCCTCGGCCCTCGGCTGCTCCCTGCCACCCGGCCGGCCCATCCCGCTGCCGACCTGGCCGTCCACGCCCGCACCCTCGACGTGCACTACGACGTGCGGGGTGGCTTCTACCGGCTGCGAGTGCTCGAGTTCTCGCCGTTGCTCGGGCAGAGCGTCCGCGATGTCGACCTCACGTCGTACCCCGATGTCACGCTCGTCGGCGTCGAGGACGGGCACGGCCGGGCCCGCAAGGACGCCGCTTTCGCCGTCGGCGACGTCCTGGTCGTGACGGGACCGTCCGACCAGATCGACAGCCTGACCGCGGACTCTCTGCTCGCGGTCAGCATGGCGCCGACGCCGGTCGTGGACCTGATGACCCGCGACACCGGGCTCGTCGAGGCCGTGATCCCGCCGCGATCGGCACTCGTCGGCGAGACCGTCTTCCCGGGGATGCATCGCGGGCGCGACCTGGTGATCGTGGCCGTCCAGCGGATGGGGAAGGACCGCGGTCACCGGCACACGCAGCTCGCCGAGGGCGATGCGATCCTCGTACACGGTCCGTGGGCGGTCCTCGACGAGCTCGGCGCGGACCGGGACGTCCTGCTCGTCGACTCTCCCGAACTCGTCCGCCGCCAGGCCGTTCCGTGGGGGCCGAAGGCATCGGTCGCCGTCGCCGTTCTCGTGGGGATGGTCGTGCTGCTCGCGACCGGCGCCGTACCGCCCGCGATGGCCGGTCTGCTGGCGGCGACGGCGATGGTGCTGACCAGGGTGGTCGGTCCGCGGCAGGCGTACCGCGCCGTGTCGTGGCAGATCATCGTCCTGATCGGCAGCCTGATCCCGTTGTCCGGGGCGATCCAGGCCAGTGGCGGCGCGGACCGGATCGCCGACCTGATCATCGACACGGTCGGAACCGGCCGGCCGTACTTGTTGCTGCTGGCACTCTTCCTGCTCACCGCCGCGCTGGGGCAGATGGTCAGCAACACCGCCACCGTGCTGATCGTCGCGCCGATCGCGGTGGCAGCGGCCGAGGGCACCGGTACGTCGGTCAAGCCGGTGCTGATGCTGATCGCGGTCGCCGGCGCGGCCTCGCTGCTGACGCCGATCTCGACCCCCGCGAACATGATGATCATGAGCCCGGCGGGCTACCGGTTCGGGGACTACTGGAAGCTCGGCCTCGTGGTGATGGCGTGGTGGTTGCTGACGGCACTCGTCATCGTCCCGCTGGTCTGGCCGTTCTGAGATGTCCGTAGCCAGGTACGTCTCGACCGGTGGCCTGCCCGACGGATCGACCGTCGCCGACCTGGTCCAGGAGACGTACGAGCGTTTTCGCGGCGTCGGTGACGGCGGCGTCTCGGAGGTGTATCCCGCCTTGGCCGGTGTCGATCCGGATGACTTCGGGGTCTGCGTCGCGACGACCGACGGCCGGTTGTACGAGGCGGGGGACGCGCACCGGCCGTTCACGATCATGAGCGTCGCCAAGCCGTTCGTCTTCGCCCTCATGTGCCAGGCGGTCGGCGTCGACGCCCTCCGCGAACTCGTCGGAGTCAACGCGACCGGCCTGCCCTTCAACTCCGTCCAGGCGGTCGAACAGTCGCCGGCCGGCCGAACCAATCCGATGGTGAACCCGGGCGCGATCGCGACGACCAGCCTCACGCCGGGCAGGTCTCTCGACGACCGCTGGCAGTTCATCGTCGACGGTCTGTCCCGTTTCGCGGGTCGTGAACTCGTTCTGGATCAGGACGTGCTGGCGTCGGCCTTGGCCACGAACCATCGCAACCGTGCGCTCGCGGCGCTCCTGAAGAGTGTCGGCGCTCTCGACGGGGATCCGTCCGAGGCGACCGAGCTCTACACCAGGCAGAGCTGCTTGAGCATCGCCGCCGCGGACCTGGCGGTGATGGGTGCGACGCTGGCCGACGGCGGCGTCTGTCCGGTGACTCAGGAACGGGTGATCGACGCCGATGTCGCTCGGGTGACGCTGGTGGTGATGGCGATCGCGGGCCTGTACGAGACGTCGGGTGACTGGCTGCTCGACGTCGGGGTGCCGGGAAAGAGCGGGATCGGCGGCGGCATCGTGACGGTCTCACCCGGCAAGGGCGGACTGGGAACCTTCGGTCCGCGGCTGGACCGGGCCGGGAACAGCGTGCAGGGCCAGTTGGCGGCACGGTTCCTGGCCCGGCGGCTCGGTCTGGATCTGCTCGCCTCGCAGCCGGTCGCGCCGGCCTCAGGGGGCGGCGAGCGTGAGCGAGGTGGTGGCTGAGGTTCCGGCGCGCACGTACGTCAGCTCGAGGGTGTCGCCGGCCTTGCGGGTCAGTGTCGCGACCACGATCTGTTCGCTGCTGACGGCCGGAGCGCCGTCGACCGCGGTGATCACGTCGCCGGCCTTCAAGCCGGCCTTCGCGCCTGGTCCGGTCGCGGCGAGAACGAAGAGCCCGCTCGGGGCGCCGGACGCCTTGGCGAGTGCCGGTGGGATCTCCTGCAGCTGCAGGCCGGTCGTCGGGTGCCCGGGCTTACCGGTCCGGATGAGCTCGTCGGCGATCGGGTTCGCGAGATCGATCGGGATCGCGAAGCCCAGACCGACGCTCCCGCCGCCGCCGACGCCGGCCTCGTTCGGGACGGTGGCGATCGCGGCGTTGACACCGACCAGTTTTCCGGCGCAGTCGACCAGGGCGCCGCCGCTGTTGCCGGGGTTGATCGCCGCATCGGTCTGGATGGCGCCGATCAGGTGATGGGTGACGCCGTCGCCGGGCACCGGCACGTAGCGGTCGAGCGCGCTGACGATCCCCGACGTGACCGTGCTCGCCAGCCCGAGCGGAGCGCCGAGGGCGACCACCGGCTGCCCGACCTGCAGCCCGGCCGAGGAGCCGAGACCGATCACGGGATACCCCTTCGCCTCGTCGGAGGCCTTCAGCACCGCGAGATCGGTGCTGGGATCGCGGCCGACGAGAACGGCGGCCGCGTTGTGTCCGTCGCTGTACTGGACCGATATCGTGCCGCCGACGCCCGGTGAGACGACGTGGTCGTTGGTCAGGATGTAGCCGCCGTCGCGGAACACCTGCCCCGAGCCGGTACCGCTCTGGACGCCACGGCTCGCCGAGATCGTGACGATCGACGGCAGGATCTGGTTCGCGACCGGGATCGCCGGGCACATCGCCGTACCGGCATCGGCCGGACCCGCGGCCGGCGAGGCGTCCGCCGTACCTCCGCCGCGCCGGACGCTGACCACGATCAGCGCGATCACGAGCGCCGCAACGATCACGCCCTCCGCGATCGCGACGATCAGCAGCCGGGCCGGTCCGGTCCTGGCTGCGGGTTGCGGCGGTCCGCCGTCGGCCTGGGACACATCCCGACAATAGGTACGGCGTCCGCCGGCCAGGTCACCCGATCTGGGCGACCTCGTCCGGCTGTTCTCGCACGGCGGCGGCGCGGTCGAAGTACAGGTAGCCGACGGCGGCCGCGACGAGCGGCATCACGAGGGCGAACAACAGCGACGACACCACGTTGATCAGCGTGGGCTGCAGATCTGTTGCGAGCAGGAGCACGATCCCGGCGATCGGCCCGACGGCGAGACCGAGCCCGACGACGATCGTGAGCCGGCCGGCGGTTCGCCACCAGCGGCCCTTCACCAGGAGCCGGCTGCGTTTCAGCGCCGTAGTCGCGGATACCTGCTCCGCGATCACGGCAGGTAGGGCGAAGGCCCTGCTCACCGCGTAGTACACGGCCAGCGGGATCGTCGCCACGACTACGGTCAGCACGGCGATGACCACGAAGTACCGGACGGCGACCGCGGCCAGTGGCCGAGCGCGCGATCGCACGTCGTGCCAGTTGAACGCGGTCGTCACTGGCACGTTGCGGTCCAGCCGGTCGAGCGTCGAGGTGACCGCGGCGAGCAGTGCGACGTACGTCGCGGCTGTGAGCGCGGTGACGGCGAGAGCGAGTAGTGACGCCCAGAAACCTGTCGCGTTCTCGGTCGGAGCGCCGAGGTCGGCGGGCGCGTCGTGCCGGGCGGCCTGGAGTTCGGCGAGGCCGAGCGTCGCGAGGCTCAGGACGACGAATGCGACGGCGAATCCGCCGAACAGGCCGGGTCTCTGCCGGAACAACTGGAACGCGGCTGCGACAGTCTGGCCCCACGCGCGCCGCGTCCTCGCCGGTAGTGGCGTGCTGGGACTCCAGCGGGTCCGGCTCGCTGCGAGCCAGATCAGGATGACGACCACGGTCAGCAGGAGGCCCAACAACCACGTGCGATCGAGGGTCTCGCGGAGCAGGTTCGATCCGGTGGCAACCGCCGTACAGAAGGCGCCGGTGCTGCTCGGGCCGAGGAGACGGCCGGCCGGTACGGTCGTGCTGTCGTCCCGCCAGGTCGCCTCGGCGTCCTGGACCGGTTGCACCCAGGAGGCCTTCTGATTGGGTCCGGTCGGTCCGTCGAAGAACGACCGCTGCCGCTCACCCCAGCGGCCCTCGAAGGCCAGCCACGGGTACTGCTTCAGATAGTCCGCTCGCGCCATCGGGACGTAGGCGACCTTGGGCCGGAGCTCGATCCCGGGCCGCGTCGTGTCGTCACAGCCGAGGCCCTCGGAGCCGCGGCCGAGATACAGCCGGCGGCCGAACTTGTTGGCGTGCGAGCCGGCCGCCGGGTACACGACCGGATGCGTGCCGTCGACGATCTCGAGCTTCGCGTCACCCCACCGCGCCCGCTCGGCGCCCCCGTGCTGGCTGAACCCGACGGCCGTCGGATCGGTACGCAACGCGGCCGTCGGCGTCGTCGCATCGAAGATCAGCTGCACGGACTCCCAGTCGCCTTCATGCGTGTTGTTGTAGTCGTTGAAGACGTAGAAGAACCAGTACTCCAAGGAGAGCAGGCCCGAGTCCGCGACCACGTGGGCGTACACGGTCGCCGGATGCACGCGGTTGATGCGCGCCGACCATTCGGCGTAGTCGCAGCCGGGGCGCAACGGGTCGCCCGGGAAGTCCAGGAAATGGCCCGGATACGCACGGCCGAGGTCGGTGCCTTCCGGCTGGGTCTTGACCAGGTCGGGCGGTCGCCAGGGCCCGCGGAGGGCGACCTGCTGATCACCGAGGACCGCCTCGACATCGGTCGGCTGGAACTGTTCGCCGTACTCGCAGTTCGCGCCGCCGTCCTGAAGCCTGACGATCGGCGCGTAGCGATCCGCGAGTACGTGAGCAGCCGTGTCTTCCGGCGACTCCGCGGCTGCGACCGGTTCGTGCAGTACGACGAACAGCAACACCGTCAGAGCGAACACCAGCGGTCTCGCGCCCATGTGGAGATCACCTGTTCCAGGTGAGCCGCCGCCACACCAGCACCGTCGCCAGTCCGACGATGACGGGTACGAGCTGGACGGCGACGCGCCAGACGAGCAGTCCCGCCACCAGGTCGGTGGCCTCGATCGCACTGTGGTCGGACACGAAGGCGGCGTACGTCGCGTCCAGGACCCCGGCCCCCATGAGCGGCAGCCCGGTCAGTGGATAGACGACCATGAAGCTGCAGATCATCAGGATCACGGCGGTACTGTCCAGCTGTACGCCGACGAAGCCCACGCACAGCACGAGAACGCCGGCTTCGACGAGGATCAGGATCAGCTGGCTGAGTACGGTGAGCGACCCGCGCTGGCTCATCCGGCCCGCGCTGTGCGACTGGAACGAGACGAGCCGCTCTTCCCAGGCATCCGGTCCGGCGCTGGACGGCCGCGCTCGCTGGAAGAGTCGTCCGAGCAGCCTCCCGATCGTCGCCGCCGTACGTTCCGCGCGGAGCGCGTAGAGCAGACCACCGAGCAGTACGGCGGAACCCGCGCCGAAGATCAGCGCCGACCAGGCGAACGGGCCGTAGAAGTCGCGCGCAGCCCAGAAGATCAGGAAACCGAAAACCGGAGCGGCGAGGCGCGCGACGTAGAACAAGGTCGTGGCGAGGGTCAGGCCCGACGCCGCGTCGGTGGCGTTGATGCCCCACGAGCGCAGCATGGCGAGCCGCAGGACGACATCGCCGGGGGAGGGCGCGATCGTGGCGACAGCCGCCGCCGCGACGTCGCTCACCATCGCCCGCAGGTAGCTGAGGCCCGCGATCAGGAGCGCCAGCGGAGCCGCGAGGACGGACCGCCGGATCACCATGGCGACCAGCAGCACCGCGATCTGCCACCAGCTGAGATGGGTGAGCGCGTAGCCCACTTCGCCCCAGTCCACACCGCGCAGCAATCGCAGGAGCAACCACGCCGTGACGGCGACGAGGACGAGCCGGAGCAGCCGCACCAGGGGCTTCGGGATCTTCCGCCGAGCAGCTCGGTGTGTTGGCAACGACTCGGCCACGGTCCCAGCCTGCTGGTCGCCGCTACGACTCGGCTCCCCCGATCCGGGGGAGCCGGGCCGGCTACCGCGGCAGCAGAGTCGTGCGTGAAAGGGGCCTCCCATGCGTCACTACGTCATCCGGGTCCAGGGAACGTTGTCGCGAGACCTGACCGACGCGTTCCCGTCACTGACGGCGGACTCGGAGCCCGCGCAAACCGTTCTCCACGGCTACCTCGCCGACCAGGCGGCGCTGGCCGGCATCCTGAACCACCTGGACATGCTCGGGATCAGCATCCTCGAAGTCCTGCAGGTCCCGCCGCCGCCGAACGGTCACTGAGTCGTGTGGCCTGTCGCCGGCGCCGTCCTTCCGCAGGCGATGGCGATCGCCCTGAGCCCGGTGCCGATGGTCTGCATCGTGCTGGTCCTGCTGTCCGCACGTCCGGTCCGGGCCGGGCTGTACTTCACCGCCGGATGGATCGGGGCGCTGACGGCCGCCGTCGGCCTCGTCGCCTGGCTCACGGACACGGTCGCCGAGGGCCACGAGGAGAGCACTCGTGACGGCGTCGACGTACTGCAGCTGGCGGTCGGCGTACTGTTCGCTGTCCTCGCCGTCCGCTACTGGCGCAAACGCCCCGACCCCGGAACACCTCCACCGCGCCCCGCCATCGTCGACCGCATCGCCCTGCTGTCCGCGGGCGGTCTGCTTTTGGCTGGGGCCGCTGCAGCGCTGGCAAACCTCAAGAACCTCCCACTAGTCCTGAGCGCCGGCACCTACCTAGGCGGAGCCGCCCTCCCCACCTCTCAACTGATAGCCGCAACGGCCGTCTTCATCGCCACAGCGTCCTTAACGGTCGTAGGCCCATTGCTAGCCGTCGTACTAACCGGCCCAACGCGATCCGCCCGCACCCTCCGAGCCCTGGAGACCTGGCTACTCACCAACCTGAACACCATCACCGTCATCCTCCTGCTGGTGCTGGCCACAGTCCTCATCGGCCAAGGCCTCGACCTCTTCCGCTGATCAGAGGCGCAGGGTGACCGTGCTAGTTGTGCCGTCGCGGTGGGTGACCTGAACCGGCGTTCCGGTGCGGTTGGCGTTCATCAGTTCGCCGCCGGGGAGCCAGAGCGCGAACTGGCCGCCGTTGACGGTTGCGTTGACTTTGCCCCGGGTCGGGCTGGTGTAGGTCACGGCGGTGACGTCTGCGCCAGCAAGGCCTGCAGCGACCGAAACGTCGTGGTCGGAGATCGAACCGGTGCCGAGGCTGGTCGCGGTCAAGGCCCGCGGACCGGGGCGATCCGCGGCCGGTGTCGTTCCGACCGAGCCGATGAAGCTGCGGAACAGGTGCCGCGAATCGTCGGTGATGCAGAGTGCGCTGAACCCGTTCTGGTCGGCGAGTACGACGAGCGTCCACGTGCCACGGCGTTCCGCGATCGCGGTGGTGGCTTTGGCGAGTTGATCGCGGTACTCGCGGCCCGCCGACCGCTGATGATCGCGGCAGGAGTCGGCGGCGTCGGCGCCTTGACTGGTGGACATGCCGGTCGGGGTCGCGGTCCACGTCGCGAAGGCGCGATCGCCTCCCAGCGCTGACGGCAGTACGAGTACGCCGACAGCCGCTGCGGCGACCAGGCCTGTGGTCACGGCGACTCGCGGTGCCCACCGCCTTCGCGCACGCACCGGCGCGGTCTCGCTCATGAGGATCCGCCGCAGGTCCTTCTGAGCGCGCGGGCTGTGCGCGTCGGCGTCGCTGGTCGCAGGGTCGAGGGTCTTGATGAGTTCGTCGATGCTTGTCATGAGAGGTGCCTTTCGGGAACTTGGGCCGGGCTGTGGTCGAGGAACGCACGCAACGTTCGACGAGCCCGGCTGAGCCGCAAGCGGAACGCAACAGGGGAGATGCCGAGGACAGCCGCGGCTTGTGGCGCGGTGAGGCCGTCGAGCACAGCCAGCGCCAGCGCCTCCTGGTGAACGGCGGACAACCTGTCCCACGCACGAGCGAGATCGATCTGCCTGACCACGAGATCCGTGTCGTCGAGCGGAACAGCCGTCGTCTCCGCAAGCCGAACGGCAAGAGCGGTCCGCCGCCGTACCCCGCGATGAACGTTCAGAATCACATTCCGCGCGATCCCGAACAACCAGGCCCGCGCATCCGTCAGCTCCGCCGGCACATCATCAGTCCGCCGCCACGCAACCAGAAACGCCTCAGCAACAACATCCTCAGCCTGCGCCCCCACCACCCGACGCTGCGCGAACCGAACCAGGTCGCGGTACGTCGCCTCGAACAACGCGACGAACCGCGCCTCCCGCCCCGGCGGTGAATGCTCACTCATGCCCCGAACCTGTCCACCACACCCAACACTGTGTCGCGGCCAACCCCGAACAGATCAGAACTAGGTGCCCCCGGCAGGATTCGAACCTGCGACGCACGGTTTAGGAAACCGAGCGACTCCGTAGACACCACCCTCAGCGAGCCTCAAGAGGCATCACCAGTTTGGGCGCCGTCGACTCCAACCAACTGGGTTCGACACCTCTTCGTTCCCCAGCTGTTCCCCGCTGAGCTGGTCGATCGATCCGGCCTGCCGGCGGCAGCTAACTATGCCGCCGCGCCCGGCGGGAACCCGAGAGCGCGCAGCAGTTGCCGTGCGCAGGCGTTCTCAAGAGCCGGGTGCTTGGAACTGTCCGGGCAGAACATCACAGCCACGACACGTACCTTCATCGACAACACTGCCACCGGCGCGAGCGACGGGGTCAACGTCAACCGGGCGAGGTGCCCGACCGCGAGGCCGGCCGCCTTACTCCGCAAAGCGCCCCATCCAGCCGTCCTGCACTCAGCGCGGACATCGTCCCCGATGGTGCCAGGGATGTCCGCCAACTGATCCAGCATCTCGGCTGCCTCCGCGAGCATCTGACACAACCAATGCTTGCGCCCCACACGTCTGTTGCGGGGCTTCTTGTCGAACAGCAGGCCCCAAGCGTTCTCGCTCACCACCTGCTGCACGGCTTCGTAAAGCTGATCAGCGTCACGAGGAGACCGTTGAATGACCTCAGCTAGTACGTCGACAGCAGTGTCGGCGTACTTGCCCGTTGGAACGAATCGCGTGCTCGACCGATAGCTCGCGGCCATGGACCGATACAACGGCGCACCGACCGTTCCGTGACCTCGCGTGTCGCATGAGCATCGGCACCGCGTAGACGTCGATTCCTCGCAAGGCCGACCGTGGGACATGACGCCTCCTGTGTTGGCGTGGCGGACCTTCCATTACGCACAGGGGGGTTGTAACTACGGTAAGTCATTTGCCGCTGCGCCGACGGTCTTGGCGATTCGCCGACACAATCCGCTGTAGGCGGGCTCGGACGTTGACCGGTCGGTGTTAGCATCCGATCTGCAAGGCCAAATGCACGTGCATATGCCAAGGACGTACGGAAGGTTTGGACATGTCCGGTATTTGGCTCATCTTGTTGCTGTTCGCCAGCACAGTCCGGCCGGTCTGTGGCCTCATCGCCTGGCGATGGTGGTTGAACTTCACCCGAGACCTGTTGGACCAGGAGGTGGACGCAGCAGACTTCGCCCGCACAGCGAAGGTGGCCGAATCTTTCCTCCGTCCGTTGGGCGAGACGCTTGGCATGCGTCTAACGGCTCGATGGACCCCGATGCGCAAGGAGGTTGAATCCCCGGAACCGCTTGAATAGCGAGTCCGGACGCCGCACCATCCACAGGGCGACACAGAAGCGGGGCCGTTGGGGCCAGGCGAGTGACTCCAGCGGCCTTTCCTCATGTTTTGGAGGGCGGCAGCCTCTCCCAAACCCGTCGTACCGCCTGCCGGCTAGGTCGCTTGCCAAGCAGTTACCGTGGGTGTACGTCCCGGATTCCGCCGACGCGAGGTGGCCGCGGCTGACATCCTCTTCAACGATCGAGCTGGCCGGGCTTGGTGTCGAAACGAATATGGGAAACTCCGTCGCCGCCGGAAGTATGACGAGATGACCGAATACCTGAAGGTGATTGGTGAAGCGCTGGAGTACGACCCAGCGAATGAGTGGACCCGGGACCACGAGCGCTGCAAGGCGGATGTCGTCGGCATGCCTGCCGCGTTCCCAGCATGCTCCACATTGCCCGATTGGCACCTGCCCGCTCAGTCGGCATCCGACGCATGAGGAGTTCACAGTCAGCATGGCGACTCTGGTGCGTCGGCTTCTGGCGCCGAGTCGAGCACCTGATCATCGGTTTAGGATACCGACGCATTCAGCCGACCTGCTCCCCCCTTCAGGCGTAACCAGTCCTCACTAGTTCGACTGGTTTCCACTCTAGTTGGCTCGCACCAACATCCCCTCGGTCCATAGCGTTCCCACGCAGAACTCATCGGAGAGGGCAACGGGCGTCTTCCGCCGGAAAGCTCGTGTGTCGCGCTGCGCGCCCTTGTCACCGACGAGGGCGAGCGCCGCGCCAGCATGCGGCCGCAGCGATCCCGCACCACGCTCCGGCAGCAGAACTCGTTCTGTTCCCCATAGCGCTGCAACGAGGGAGCATCCGACACTCTGCTGTAGGACGGACCGATCAACGGCGTCCGTGGCTTGCGGGGTCAAGGAGCTGGGCATGAGCATCGCTGCTGAAGGCATCTCGTGGACCGAGATCGTCGGCGAGCTGGGAAGGGTCCATGGTTCGCCATGGGCTGTTCTGGCACTCGCAGCCGCATGGATGGTTTACCGATTGGCGCTGGAGAAGATCCGGGCGACCCTCGCGCTCGAACTGGCTCGTCTCGAGGGTGCCGCGTTTGTGAGCGTCGTCTTCACAGGCGTCGCGGGTTGCGAGATGGAGGAGAGGCCATCAGATGAGCGTACGGATCGGCCGCCGGCTGAGCCGGCCGCGTTGGGAAAGGAGCCTGCGTAATGCCGCGGCGCATCCTCGCCGGTCGGTATGAAGAGGGGGGAATACTCGGGCGGGGTGGCATGGCCGAAGTGCGAGAGGGCATCGACAACCGGCTTCGTCGCACCGTCGCGATCAAGCGGCTGCGGGTCGACCTGGCTAATGATCCGACCCTTCAAGCCAGGTTCCGCCGCGAGGCACAGTCAGCCGCCTCTCTGAACCACCCGTCCATCGTCGCCGTCTACGACACCGGCGAGGAAGCGGACCGGAACGGCATCGGCATCTCAGTTCCGTACATCGTGATGGAGTACGTCGACGGCAGGACTCTTCGGGATGTTCTGCGGGACGGCCCCAAGCTCACGGCCGAGCGAACCCTGGGGATCGTCAGCAGCGTGCTGGAGGCGCTCGACTACAGCCACCGTGCGGGCATCGTGCATCGCGACATCAAGCCCGGCAACGTCATGCTGAACCAGTCCGGGCAGGTCAAGGTGGTGGATTTCGGCATCGCCCGAGCGGCCGCGGACACGTCGACGACGTTGACGCAGACCGCCGCGATCATTGGCACGGCGGCCTACATGTCACCTGAACAGGCCCGCGGTGAGACAGTTGACGCTAGGTCAGACCTCTACTCCACTGGTTGCCTGCTCTACGAAATGCTCACAGGGCGTCCACCGTTCATCGGCGACTCTCTTGCATCTGTGGTGTATCAACACATCAAGGAGGAGCCGCCACCACCCTCCACTCTGGCGTTGGATCTCAACCAAGCTCACGATGCCGTCCTTGCCAGAGCAATGGCCAAGAACGCAGACCGCCGATACCAAACCGCCCGCGCAATGAAATCAGAGGTTGACCTGGTCCGTGCGGGTGCGAGCGTTGTGGCGAGTATGCACAGAGGCCTAGATGGGCCGAGAATTCCTACCGCAGACGAGGTCGAGTCGTGGGATCCGGGTGAACCATGAGCATTCGGCAGCAGAGTGTCAGCAATGCAGCCGACTCGCCGGCCGTGCTCGACTGGGTCGTCACCAGGCACAACCTCCGTGGACAAGCGACCCTTGAGGTTGGCGACATCTGGCTATTCGGCAGACATCCACTATGTACAGTCAGCCTAAGAAGCGAACGCCAGCTCAGCTCACGAGCGTTGATATTGAAACGGACAGAGGGGGTCGTCCGGGTCATCTCGGGGCAGCGAGGTTTGGGCATACTTACGATCGAGAACGAACGCCGCTCGGCTGTCCATTCGCTAGGCCGTAACGCGCCGACGCTTCAGATCGGTCCCGGGGAGTACTCAATCAAGCTGGGTATTCCGGGGGTGCTACTGACCGCAAGTCTTGTCGTCCCCGGCAACGACCCTGTCATGCAGCGGACCGGTCCTCGAAGCGCCCGCGACAGCACGTCGACTTGGACGGTCAGTGCCGTCGCGGCCGGCAGTGAACCGACCTGGATCGACGTGATGGCGTTGACCAATGCCTTCTGGCGTTTCCCTGAACTGACTCCCCGAGATCGCAGGACAGGGAAGGTCGTCAATAGAACCGAGGCCCTGCGACGCGGATGCGCCGTCTGGTGTGGCCGGTCGAGTCTGGCCTGGATTAACGCTCGACTACGAGAGGCCGCGGATGCCGCCGGAATGGCGTTCGCACCCGGGGAGAGCCGGGTCGACGCTCTCACTCGTCATTACGCTCGGCACTTCCCAGTCGAGAAGCTGACTAGACTGCGAGACCAGTTGATGCCATTGATCCATGAGCTCGAGGAGTGACGGCTGGGGTTCTCGGTGTGACCACCCGCCACCGGGACATGACTGCCGTACAGTGCTGTCGCCGACATGGGCGATCACTGACTCGGCTTGTGGCCCAAAGGATTATGAGTGCCACGCCACTCGCCACACCCGCCAACTTCTGTCTGCAGGAGTCCGGCATTCGCCACCTCTGACCAGCTCTGGCAACTCCATTTGACGGCAGTTCATGGCACGAACCATGGCACGAGCACGGCTCCGCACGGCTAGGCCTTGCAGAAGCCCGAGAGCTCGAGCCGATCTGGACCAGCCGTGGGCTAGCTGCCCTCCGGTACTCGCCTCTGCCACTATCAGGGGGTGCTCGGGAGTCCTGCTAGGACGATCCGCCTTTGGGGTAATAACCGGTCCCTGACCTGGCCGCCAGGTCAGACGGGCCGGAGGGCTCGTGCCACTCGTGAGCTGCGGGGCACGACCGCCGGACGAGGCGCACTATTCGTCACGCCTATCCCAATTGAGCTAACAATTCAGCGGCGGTTGGTGGGTCGAGATCCCATTGAAGGCTGACTATGGTGAGACTCTCAAGCGCGGTCCCGGCTTCGGTCGTGACGCCTGCAACCAGGGCTGCTATCTGGGCGGCGAGGGTGTCTTGCTCCTGGCCGTTTGGAGGCCCCTCCTCTAGTTCCGTCTGCACGCGCGTCGCCAAGGAAGCGAGATAGTCGATGATTTCGGCGACGACGATGTCCGGGGCCTCGAGCGTAGTGATCTCGGCGTGCGCGGCTTGGTACCGTGCGGCCTCGTCGTCGGCAAGTTGCTGGTGTACTGGCTGAATGTCCCTCAATCGACCAAGGGCAGCGAGGCCAGATAGGCCTTGCAAGGCTTGATGCGCTTGAATCACGGCATCAGTCAGTGGGGTGAGACACTCGCTGGGAAGGCTAACGGCCCAGGAGTCGAACAATTCGGCCGCTGGCCAGATGCTGGTTATGACTTGGCGGGCCAGGTGGCGAATCGGACGACCACGGAACATGGGCACAAGCAACACGGGGACAGTGTCGGCTGGTCGAGTGCCGGGCGTCATCAGGAGGTCGCTCGCGGCGGCTATCGCTTCCAAGGCCTCGGGCACGCTTGCGGCATGTAGCCCCACCGCGACTTGTATAGGGGGCCACTCGACGGCCTCTGGGTCGAGTAGAGGTTGGGTGAAGACCTGCACTGACAGACCAGCCGCGTGTGCGGAAGCTTGGAATGCGTCGAGTAGATCGGCGGCTCTTGTCTCAGCTGCTGATCGCGCCCGCTGCGCGACTCGCGTCAGCGCCTCGTCATATGGTCCGGACCGGGCTGTCGACACGATCTGTGCCGGCGTCAAGGCCCCCCATGCCAGTTCGGCAAGGATCGCGTGCAGGTCATTCAAGATCCGGTCGAGGTCGGCGAGCTCCGCGGGAGCCGTTCTATCCATCAGCTCCCAACGCTCGCCGCCGAGGACATCCTGAACGCTGCTGCGGAGGGTATCTCCGGTGTATGCGGCTATTGAGGCCCACTCGCGCTCGGCGGAGTGAATCCGTGACGTGAGCTTGTCGCCGACCCCTTGAACGAGACTGTGAAGGTGATCGTTTGAGATCCCATTGATGGCCTGGTCTGCGGGAGTTGCGAACAGATCACTGCGATCCAAAGGGAGGGTTAAGGCGTCGGCCTGCTCGCGGAGATGAGTACGCTGCGCTTCTAACTGGATGGCGTCACGTGGACGTCCTTGAGACACACTCCAGGCGCGGGTCAGGTCTCTCAGGTACTGATGAACCTCGCCGACAAGAGTGTGGGCAACGCTGACCCGCGTCGTCGGGTCGATCGAACCCATGGCCGCGGCTGCGACTTGTGATCGAAGGGTGTTCCAGGCCACCTCTGTCGGCGGATGATCGTTTCGCCGTTGCAGCTTGGACACTGCGCTGGTGTGGTCACCGAATTGCAATGGCACATTTCCAGCCAAGACGGCCTGGACATCGACGCTGCCGCATTGCGGGACGCAGCGCAGCAGGATTCGGCCGAAATCGCGGGTGGACTTGTCGATGTCGGCCTCAGCTCGGTCGGACACATGCATCAGGCGGGCGTAAGCGATCGGCGGATCTACGTGGTCCTTGACAGCGACCTCGACAAGCCACGGTGAATGCGCTCGCAACTTCGCAAACACTGCGTCCTGGCCGCCGGCGTGGTCTACAAATCGATGTGCCAGTGACGCGTGCACAGCCCCGGCAGCGCTGACGAGGTCGCCAAAGATCTGGGCAGGTGCTTGTATCAGCAACTGGCCCAGTGGCGAAGCGTTACCGGTAGGAGAAGCTATGGCGATGCGGTCGAGGCCAGTGCCCGCGAGAACAGCCAGAAATCGGGACGCGGTCGATGCGTCGGGGCTGGACTCGAGCACAGCTGAAATCTCCGCCGACCCAATCTCAGATAGTAACGCGTCACGAAGCGGCGACGAGCCATCAGCGGAAGATCGGATCTCCTCGACAGCTGCGATGATCTCTGTCTTGAAAATCGGCAGCACGTCTGAATCCAGCATCGCCAACTGAAGGGTGATCGGTCGGTCGGCGGGCACCACGCCGTGACGGTCGAGGATTGTCGCCCAGACAACCGCCTGCCTCTGAAAGTCCACCACACGCAGCGCCTGGAGAACGGCCGTCCAAGCGACGGGATTCCGCCTGCGGCCCAGTTCCGCGGCCACGCGGTCGAGGACGATGTCATCCAAGTCGCGCTGCGCGCCGAGTGCACCGCTCACGAAGAGCTGGAGCTGATCGTCGTCGAGTAGGTCGATGACGGCGGACACGCTCTCGGCAAGAGGCGGAGGGGGAGCCGCATGCACGGATCTTGCAAGCGCTGTGGAGCGGAGTTGGTGGAGTCCGGTGAGGCGAGTGCCGCGCACCTGCACCAAGTGCTCCGCGTCAAGACGGCTCAGGGCGACTCGGAACGACGCGTCGTCTGCACCAAGTTGATCTTGGACGGACCGTAGTGGTAGATCCGCTCCCCACTGGTGAGCTACGGACGTTAGAGCTAGGACTTGTAGTTCGAGATCGCGATGCTCGACAACGCGCCGATTGACTTGCTCGCGTATCACGTCACCAAGCCGCCGGCCTCGCGTGAGCAGGTACGTGTACTCAAGCGTTAGGCCTGCGGCGACGTCATAGGACTCGCGCCAATGCGGCGCTGATGTCTGACCAGATGTGAGCAGCGCGGCGTGGATTCGTTCTGCCACGGCCTCATCGAGTGCGACCGTGATCGTTGTGCAACTCGCCAAGGTCCTCAGCGTGAGCAGGTCCTCGGTCCGCGCGGAACCGAGCAGCACCGCGCCCGGGACTACTGCTAGTTCGCGCACCAGCGCGTCCCAGGCCTGGAATGCGCCAACGCCGACGCCATCGACTACGAACCCGATAGGTGTCCGAAGTGAGGGGTTCATAGCCTTCGCGAGACGCACGACCGCCGCGACGTCGCCTTCGTGCAGCCGCCGAATTCGGTACCAGAGGATGTGTCGTGTCGAGTACGCACCCGCCCACATCACTGCCGACTTTCCGACACCAGAAGGCCCGGTGAGCAGGACAGTGGCCCCGCTATCGAGAGCCCTGACCACCTGTCCAGTTAGATCCGGGCGGGGCGAGGGAAGGCCGGCCGCAAGGTGGCCCGGTTGAACCTCCACCCCTTCGTAGAAGCTTGCATCCGATAGAGGCTGGTCAAAGTTGACAGGCTCACACACGCCGTTCGCCAACGCCTCCTCCATGGACGCGCGATCTATGAGGGAAGCCGAAGTCTCGGCAACCCGCTGTATGCGAGTCCGATCCGGGCCCTCGCGAGTCGCCCAGCCTTCGGCCGCGTTGCGGTCAGCGCATCTCGCAATCTCATCTCGCAACGCGAGCACAACGGACTCGGAGGCAGCGGGCAACAACCCAAACTGGTTAGCCACAGCGTCGCGTGTCCGTTCTGCCGCGGCCCGCCATGGCAAGACGAAAAGACTCACGCCGCGGCGAATCGAGAGAATCTGATCTTCAGTTAGCCCCCGCCGGCGCCCCGCCACTTGCACAGCCAGCAAGATCGGATGATCGGACGGCAGGGCATCATCAACCGCCGTCCCCCAATCGTCGAACGATTCTCCATTCACAGGTCGCTCAAGCACCAGAACGGACTGACCGTCTAGGCCAGCCTCTTCCCTCCGTGAGTGCTTCTCACCCATGTCGAGTAGGTGTGTCGCGACCTCCGAAGGCCGAAAATCGCCTATACGCTCCTGTCGCGATTTCACCTGAACGTGCCATGGCGCATTGCCTTCGCAGGACAGATCCTCCCAGCCCTCGGGAATAATGCGGACTATCGCCAGCGCGCCGGCGAGCACCTGGCCGCATAGCCATGCGCCAACTGCGTCCTGGTAGTGAAAGCCGCGACCAGCACGAGCCCCCGCTCGTGTATCGCTCCACAGTGCGGACACATCTGTATGGTCGGCCGCGGGCGAGGGAGGAGGTATGATCCCTGATGCGTCGGAATCCCGGTCGATGGGCAGAATCCGCTGCGCGGCCTTGGCCTCATTCGCCCGCCGAGGCGCTCGCCGCTGAGATGACTTCTTGCGTGCCACCTGATCATCATGCAGTCTACGCGCCTTACGTGGCGCGTCAGCGAGGGTCGCGGGCTTCGAGGCGTCCCCGCGATACCGCGAGCGGCGCCTGCTTGAACCGTAGCGGCAGAGCCGACGAACTCCACACCCCGCGGGACTTGTTCGACCCCGCGCTGGACGGGTCCATGGTTCTCATGTCCCCCTTCGTAGCGACGAGATGAGATTGCTGCCTCCAAATATTCGGCGTAACACCATGCCCGGCTGGCGCGATAGCCAAGTGATGCCGGATTGTGTCGGCCCAGGGGGGATCCATGAGCAATTCCGCTCCGACGGCGCCAGACCCGCAAGAGGTCGAGGCGCTCGCGGCTCTTTATTCCGCAGATCGGGCCGAACTCGTTGGCTTTGAGTCGACCACAACGAATATTCTGGCGATGTCAGTCGCCTACATCGCGGCCACGATCGCGCTCTTGCCTGGAGATTCAGCACATGTCGACGGTTGGGTTCTGTCCTTAGTGCCGCTGCCCGTCGTCCTCTTGAGCAATTACTGGATGACGATCCTGGCCATGCTCGCTTCCAAGGTCATCTCTGCGCGCCGACTCGAGAGACGGCTACACGGTGCACGGACCCACAGTCAGGCAACTCGCACCGGCCTCTCGACCGCCGAGCAAGCTCTGGTCGGCATGGAGGCAGTAGAACCACTCGCCAACCTGAGCCAGAGCAACGGCTTCGCCAAGTCAGTCTTGACTATCCAGTATGTGGGGGCGGGCTTCATTGTCGGCGGCCACATTGTGGTCATGTTGAGCCGCGCATGGACGATCCCGCATGGGCACGCTGCGGTCCTGACTGTCGGCAGTGCATACCTCTTTGTGGGGATCTGTTCTGTTGGTGCGCTCCGGTCCTACGCCAAACACCTCGCCCTACTGCGCGAAGGTCTCGAAGGCCCATCGGCCGTCGCTCGCTGACGACGAGTTGCCCAAGTGGATCTCCATGGGAACGCCGGGTGGCGGCCCGAGGAGCCCGGTGCGATTCCGTTCGACTGCGCCAGGTTGACCGAGCCAACGTCTGACGGCAGCGCTGCCGACTCTGGCATCAGCTGCGGGACTCAACTGCGGCAGTGCGTTCTCTGCGTCCCAGGTAACACCATCGGCGCGTGACCGATAGACAACTTGAGTAGGCGGGCCCAGCCACCTCAACGGAGATCGTGCTGATGGCGTCTGCCATGACGTGCAGCCTAGCGGCCGGGGCTGCCGACGCCACGGTCGGCCGACAGGCTCAGCGCGCCAACCCTATTTCGGAGGATTCTCGATCGCGTAAAGCACGCTTTCGGTCATCGCCAAGTACTCAGCCGCACGATCCAAACTCGTCTCGGTGTCGGTGTGAGCTGCAAGATTCCTAAGGACAGCAAGACCCTCGATCAGCCGCCTCATCGCAGGCGAAAGCAACTGCAAGATCTTGGACCGGAACAGCAGCGCGATACCGAGAGCAGCTAGTGGCCATGCAAGTGCCCGGATCACTGCCGACGCGAATTCCAAGGCTGACACTCTGTCTCCTCCACCCTACGGGCCACAAAGGCAGTCGCGGAACGGGAGCTAAGTTCTGACCCCAGTCTGACCCAACGCCCCTCCTCAACCTGCCTCTCCTGGGTACTGGGGAGCAGGTCACCGCAGGGGGCAGGTGTGGCGTCTGGTCCCTACCTCGGAGGGCGCAAGCTGACGCCATCGGGGTTCAGGAGGTCGAAGCGCCCCTCCAACATCGCGGTCCACATTGGCAACTGCGTTTCGTCCCAGTCGAACTCGTCGTAGATGGGCAAGACAGTCTGCAGGAACCACGCAAGAGCGTCGAGTCTCTTGGTGACTCGTCGAAGGTGATCCCACACGCCTCTGGCGTAGACCAGGTCTTTCGGACCCTGCTCGACCAAGTCGACCTCGCCCCTGACCAGCCGCTTCGTGAGCCACTCAACAGACCGCGGCTCGGTGGCACTGGGCATAGGAATCCACATGTCGTGGACCACGCGATTTCGATCGGCGTTCACTACCTTCGCCGTGTCGAGGATCTCGATCGCTGCGTTAGCAACAGCTGGATCTTCAAAGGGAGCGCTCATGACGATCATGAGCCGAATGTCGTTGATGACCTGATAGGTGCTCGTGATGTTCGCTGTCAAGAGCACCGCGGGACTCGGGGCTACCAGCTGGCGGTAGATGTGCCGTAGGCCGACGTCCATACGAACGTGCTCGCGCGCGACCCGCCCAATTTCCAGTGTGATGCGTTCATACGGGTTCAGCGCGCGTACCCGTTCGCTGTCTTCTGGAAGCACAGGATCCACAGTTCCCCCAAAGGTTGTCCGGGGCCAGCCTGGCTCGGCCCAAGCGCATGTGGCAACCAGCGGCAGTGGGCCGCTCCTACTGACCCCAGTCCGACCCCAACGAGCACACGTCAGCCAGTTGCCCTCAGGAGAGCGCAGCTACGTGAAGCCAAACCTGCGCGTGTGCAGGCTCCTACGGATCCGAGGGTCTACCGGTGGCGAACTCGCGTCCTCAACTCACTAGCTGGCCCCGCCGCGACGACTGTCAGTCCGAGCTGACGAATCGCTCGCACCAGTTGGCCAGCGTGGCGTCGTCATGCCGCTTCGTCCGCGGGTATCGAGCACCGTCTGGGTCAGCTTCCTCGATCTCGCGTACGTGGGCGATCAGGCTTGCAGGCCCGACTTTGTCGAGCAAGTCCAAGTACTCGGGCCAGGCGTAGACGCCCATCTGATCGACTGGTCGAGTCGCTCCGTCCGAGAAGATCGCGAGGCGACGGACCGCGGCGCGCGAGTAGGTGTCGACGATTGCGTGGCAGGCGGCTTCGGGCTCAGCCGCAGCCACCCACCAACCGTCATTCCGGTTGCGGGTCTCCGTCTGCGTACGAACGAGCGAGGCTAGCGCGGACCTATGCTCGGGAGTGTCGAACGTGAGGCCCGAAACGGCGTCAGGCTCGGTGCCGGCGATCTCCTCGATACGGAGATCGCAAGTGACCTGCGGCCCTTCCTTGGTCTCGACCACGACCGTCACGTCCGACAAAGCGAGCGTCTCAACTGTGTGGTCGCCGACTCGCAAGATCCCGACGGCAGCGCACGGCGTACCAGGATCGGTCAGATCGCAGGTGTCGGCGTGAGACTCAGCAACCGCAGCGAGTGCCTCGTGGAGACCGTCGCGTAGCGGAACGTCTGGGCGGCCGGCCAACGCGATGAGCGTTCGGGCTCCGAGTTGCTGGGCATACCAAGCCACCCCGTGCTGGCAACCCCCCATCGGAACGCCGGCACCGTCGACAACGATGGCGAGGTCGGGCGTCGCGACAACGAAGTCCTCGTTCGGGCGACCAGGGGCTGCATCTGTGGCTAGTGAGAACACTCAGTGACCGCCAATCTCTGGTTGAACCGCAGCGAGCATGGCACAGAAACGCTCCACCTCGGGTATGTGAGACCACCGAGCCAGACCGCCCGGCATGCTGCCGCGCAGATCTGACAGAGTACGGGTTGAGCCCGTTGCTATGGCGATGCTGTATGCCTCCTCCGCGGCCACGGTCGCGGCCTCAGGCTGTTCCGCGAGGATGTGCGCGCGGGCAAGCGACCCAAGGTATTGCCCGCGGTCTCGGTGGTAGTCCGGCGGAAGATTCGCGAGGACATCAGTGAAGGCTTCCACCGCATCGCCGGCGCGGCCGAGTTCGAGCGCGCATTTGGCGCGCGCGATCTTCACGTAGAGCGCTGGCTCGCAGTACCGATCAGCTGTGGGGTCTCCGTCGGTGATCTCATCGCCGTACCGCTCCAGGAGCGCATCGGCGGCATCGAAAACGCGGTCGACCTCACTTCCGTCGCCCGAGATCGCGTGGCCGTGCGCCTCGGTGACAGCGGCGATGATGCGTACCCGACCTGTTTCTGGGGACTCGAAGCGCTGTGCCGCCTGGGCGAACCGAGCGGCGTACGCGCCGTTCCGTGCTGTGAGTGCGGCGGCTGCTCGTCGCATCAGCACGAACGAGGTCATCCGTTCATCCTGGCCGCCCTGCGCCCACTCGAGCGCACGAGTCGCCCAGGCCGCCGCGCCGCGGAGGTCTCCTGCGTCATGGTGCAGCCAACCGGTGAACTCGGCGTAGCCGGCGCCGACGCGCAAGAGTCGGTCCAGGACCGTTCCAGACGCCTTCTCCTGCATTTGCTCGATCGTCTCAACGTAGGACCGCATCAACGGCATGAGCGCGCGAGGGCCAAGCAGATTGTCGGCGGTGTATTGGTTGCGGAGGTTCTGCTCAAACCAGGTCAACGTTTCGCTGCTCGGCGCGGTCAAGGACCGTCTGTTGCCGTTCAGCGGCACGATGAGGCCCGACGCGCGACTGATCTCAGAGTCGGGAAGGCTGCGGTTGCGCGGTGTTGATTCGGCCTCCCCCGATGAGGTGCCGGGCATCGGCACATCGCGCTCTTGGTCTTCGATCAGTAACGCGAAGCGGGCACGTTCGTCGGGAGTGGCGGTGGTGAGGATGTGGTCGAGGTCGCGCTGGCTCGCCATGCTCGGAACAAGGTTCGGCTCATGTTCCCATTTGGCGACACCACGCGGAGAGCCACCGATGCGACCCGCGAGTTCTTCAACGGTCAGCCGGAGTGCGACTCGGAGCGCGCTCGCCTTCGCGCCGTTCCAGCTGGCGACCACCGTGACCATCGGCCTCCCCAGTTGCTCAGCGCCGTGCAGTCGAGTGCGGTTCAGTGCGGTCTAGTGCAGGTTACGTTCATGGTCTCACCAGTCACCAACAGTATTCACTGGTTCGCATGAACACAGGAGCAACGGGGAGCGCGGGACGTCAGCTAATCGGGCCGGCTGCCCTCAATGCCCAGACGCTGCTCGACGGCTTCAAGCCGACGGCTCAGGTCGTCAACGATTTCTTGAAGGGCCAGAACGTTGAGTTGACGTGGCTTATCCGTTGCGGCGACAAACACCCCGCGGCCCTGCTGGCTGTACACGAGGCCCTCCGAACGCAGTTGGTCCACTGCCTTCTGGAGAGTCATCAGGGCTACGCCCCACTGCTGGGCCAGCTCTCGACCCGACGGCAGCTTGGTGCCGGCAGGCAGCTCGCCGGTCTCGATCGCTCGCCGTAGGCCGTCGGCCACCTGCGCGTACGGCGGTCGCGGGTCGTCGTTGTCCACCTGCATACCTCAACCCTAGTCGACCTAGGTAGCTAGGTCAGTTCTTCAGCAAACTCTTGTATAACCAAGTGACCTAGGTTAACCTAGGTCAACCTAGGAAACTCTAGTTAAGGAGAGAGCTAGTGAGTGAAGAGATCACGTCGAGTCCGGTGCCGCGGAAGTTCCTCAGCGTCGCCGATGCGGCAGAGGTCCTTGGGCTGTCCGAGATGACTCTCTACCGGGTCATCCAGGCGAAGTCGTTCCCCGCTGTACGCGTCGGTCGTCGGTTGTTCATTCCGAGCCAGGCGCTGGACGACATGGCGGCCGCGGCGATCGCCAGCGGGGGAGTCGTTGACGCGGCCGAGTGGCGGCCTGCGCAGGCCGCGGGATGAGGCCGCAGGTCACGGACCCACACAGCGACGAAGCAGACCGGCCCCGTCAGGGCGCCAACCGATCCGGGGCCGGTTCTCCCATCACTCACCAACGAGTTCGAGAGGTCTACAGCATGACTGACGCAGTACAGGGCAGCACGGAGTGGGTGCCCTCGATGGGCATGTTGGAGGAGTTGCCGTCAGATCACGCGGCGGCTATTCGGGGGTTGTTCGAGTTGGCCGCGTTTGTGGCCGATCACCCGGAACTGCCAGCGCCGGATGTCCGAGCCGTGTTCTTCCCTGCCCACGACCCGTACGCGGACGCGGCTGCCAAGTACACCGTCCGGCGAAACTTGGTGGATCAGGTCGCCGCTGCGGTGGGCGTTGAGACGTGCACGACTGCGAGCGGCACGCAGTACACCGCGACCAAGATGATGGGGCCTGTCGAGGTCACGGCCCACGCGATCACGCCGGACAGCATGGCCGCCTACCGCGCCGCCCTCTCCTACGAGGGCAACGTTCAGACCGAACAGCGCCGGATCGTGGATGCCGCCGCGGCGGGTGGTGCTCGATGAACGAGCGCAGCGCGGTTGATCTGGCGTGGCGGATGCACGATTCGGTCGCGGCGGCGGTTGATCGGGCGGACACGAAGGCGGGTTTCGCGGCAACGGTCGAGACCGCGGTGGCCGCGGTGGTGTTGACGCTGTTGTCGCAGGCACATGGTTCGCCGCTGCTGGCCCGGGTGCTGTTCGGGCTGTCGCTGGTTGCGCTGGCGAGCGCGTTGGTGGCCGCGATGCTCGTGGTGACGCCTCGGATGCACACACCGGGTGAGGAGCTGGAGCCAGGGGAGTTCTTGCACTTCGGCGCGGTGCGGCTGCGGTCAGTTGAGCAGCTGCTCGACCACGTTGTCCCCACCGACTGGGACACCTACATGGTCGCGAAGCCGTGGGTGGCGATCGCGCATCAGTCGAAGCGTCTGGCGGAGATCGCGTCGACCAAGCACCGGTTGGTGCGGGCGTCGTTCAGAGCAGCCAGCGCCGGCGCTGTGCTCGCGGTAGGAGCGGTTCTGGCTGGGGGTGCTCTGCGATGAGCTCCCTGCAGCAGAAGCGTCGGAACGCCGAGAAGAACGCCCGGCGGGCGGCTCGCATGTTCGCGGCACGGGACGGGATCGCGTACGTGGCGGCCCGACGGCAGATGCATGAGGCCGGTGTCTGGGGTCGTGGGACCTCGTTCTACGAGGACCTGCTGGCGGTCTTGGACCGCAAGGAGATGTCGCTGAAGGACCTCGTCGACGAGGTCCGCGCGCCGCGCAGCCAGGAGGTGGAGTGATGCACAGGCGTCCGAGTGCGCGTGAGGGTGTGGTGCTTCCTAAGTTCGGTGCCGCCTCGGCGGTGTTGACCGCTGGCGGGATCGGCCTGGCGATGTGGGCGCCGTCCCCGTTGGCCGTGACGGCCGGGACGTGGACGGCGGCTGTTGGCGGGGTTGGTGTCGTGACGACGATGCTGCTGTTCTGGCGGGTCGGCACGGGCGTGGTGCTGTCGTTCCCGTTGTGGATCGTGCTGGCCGGCGCGGTCGCTCTCGCGCGGGGCGAGGACACGTTGGGCGCGTGGCTGGTCGCCGGTGGTGCGCTGGTTGTGTTGTCGATCGGGCTGGTCGCGGTGAATCGGGCGATCGGTGCAGGGCTGACGTTCGTCTCGGTGCTGCTGTTCGGCGGCTTCCTGCTGCGCGACCTTCCCACGGACGTCGGCGCGCAACGGTACTGGTGGACGCTGATTGCGGGCGGGGTTCTGGTGCTGGCCGCGACGGCGGGCCGGCTGGTGATGGCGCGGTCGAGTTCGCGCGGTTTGCTGCGCAGACTGGGCCGCGCGGGGCGTGACACCGATGGTCTGGCGTCGATGTGGGACGTGTGGTGCGCGGCGTCGGCTCGGGTGCTGCGGAAGAAGGCCGCGCAGGTTCGGCCGTCGCTGGCTGAGGTGTCGTGGTGGCGGCGGCGCACGATCGCGCTGAAGGAACTGGGTGTGCGGATCGCCCGGGTCGGGCTGGTCGGTGTGTGGAGTTCGGCCGAGGACCACACGATCACCTTCGGCGGCCCGCGGAAGGGCAAGACCCAGTTGATGATCAACTGGATCCTGGACGCTCCGGGCGCGTTGATCACCACGTCGACCAAGCTCGACGTACTCGCCCTGACCTACCGACGCCGGGCACGGCGCGGTCCGGTGTGGATGCCGTACCGGGTCCGTCTGGCGCGGGGTCCGGTGTGGGTGTTCGACCCGTCCGGGGTCATCCAGCCCGGCTCGAAGCTCGCCGCTGACCTGGAGGCCGACGAGGTCACCTATGTGCGGTTCAACCCGCTGGTCGGCTGCGAGAACGCCGCGGTCGCGATGGACCGCGCTGCGGATCTGATCGACGGTATCGGCCGGTCGAAGAACGACGGCCAGGGTGAGCGGTGGGACGGGTTCGCCAAGCAGACCCTCCAGTCGCTCCTGCATGCTGCCGCGCTCGGCAGCTACTCGATGAACGACGTTCAGCAGTGGGTCGCGCACCCGTCCAAGGACGCGATGCGGGAGGTGCTGTACGAGCTGAGGGCGGCGGGTCCGGCGGCGGCGGGGTTCGTGCAAGAGGCGACACAGTTCTTCGAGAACAACCCGAACACGCAGTCGAGTATCTCGACGTCGATCATGCCCGCGCTGAGCTGGCTGTCCGTGCCCAGTGCCGCGAAGGCGGCAGCGGCCGGGGGGCAGCAGTTCGACGTTCGGCAGCTGCTCGACGAAACCGGCACGGTGTACCTGATCGGTGGCGAGGACGCGAAGACCGCTCCGCTGGTCACCGCGCTCACCGCGGACCTGGCCCGTCAGGCCAAGGCCCTCGCCGCCGGGATGCCGGGCGGTCGGCTCGACCCGTTCCTGTCGATGGTGCTCGACGAGGCCGCGCTGATCTGCCTGATCCCGCTGGACCGGTGGTCGGGTGACTTCGGGTCCCGCGGGATATGCATGCACATCGCCGCGCAGTCCCGCGCCCAGATGCGGGAACGGTTCGGCGATGCCGCGACCGGTGCGCTGCTGACGAACACGGCCACGAAGATCGTGTTCGGCGGCACCGGCGACGCCGACGACCTGCAGTACTGGTCGACGCTGGCCGCGGAGCGCGAAGAGCCCGCGATCACCCGGGACCGGGCGACCGGTTCCCGCTCGGAGACCACCCGCCGGATCCAGGTCCTCAACCCGGGCCAGGTGTCGCAGCTGCGGGCGCGGCAGATGCTTGTCATCAGCAACGGTATGCCGCCCGCGATCGTCAAGGCCCGGATGCACTACCGCCGCTGGGACGTGCGCCTCGAACGGCGCACCGAGCAGGTCGACCGAGTAGTCGGGCAGCTCGTCGCCGCCGCGCACTGGTGCGCGGAGCGGCCCGCCGTACGAGCCACCACCGCGGGCGTGACCGCCGCGGTTGATCGGTTCGGGGCGTGGATGCTCGACCGGTTCGGATGGATGCTCGCGCCACTCACCGGCGACGCCCAGGTCGCCGCCGGCGGAACGATCATCGACTCCGAGCCGGTACGCCGGAACAGGTCGCGTCGTCTCAGCGCCGCGCTGACGTGGCTCGAAACCGCGGACCCGGTCCGCGAACTGGTCGCCCGCCGACGGCTCAACACCTCAACCCGTAAGGCCCGCGCGGCTCTGGCCGCCCGCGCCGAGCGGCCGGTCGACCAGGAGGTGCAGTGATGGACACGGTCACCGACACCGTGCAGCTCGCACCCGTCGTGATCCCGCACGACTTCCCGTTCCCGATCTGCATTGTGTGCCAGTTCCCGATCCCGGCCAATGACCTCGGCGGCACCGAGTTCGAGCCGGTGCACGCCAGCACCTGCACGCCGAACGGCGACCAGGACGGGTATAGCCCCTACGGCTGCCGGTGGGATCAGGCCGTCCGGCCCGATGGTGCGGCATGACCGCCGTCGAATGGGTCGAGTTGTGGGACGGGCGGCAGTGGCCGGGTCGAGTCCGCAACGGCCTGCCGGAGTTCGGTTTCGGCCTCGCTCCGGCGGGCCTGTCCACGCGGCGGCAGTTGCGCGAACGTGGCCTGTGCCGGGGCGGTCAGGAGCCGTTTGCGCGACTGGTGTGGCAACGCGAACGCCGTTTCGCGTGGCTGTACGTCGACGATCGTGCCAAGCCGAAGCGGACTCCGAGCGACGCCCAACGGGACGCGGTCGAGAAGGCGCTCGCGGCGCGCAAGGTGTGCGCCGAGTGCGGACCGGTCGACCACTGCGTGCGCACGACCGACCAGCTGTGCGGCGACTGCCACGCAGCCGGTGTCACACCCCACACCGACCGCGCCGCGACGTGGCGGGTCCTGCACGAGTGGCAAGCCGAGACCGCCCGCGCCGCCGCAACGGATGACCTGGGTGACCAGGGCGACGAGTTGGCCCCGGCGTTGTCTCGCGCTGCCGAGGCCGCCGGCCACGCGCGGGCGCAGGCGGACCGGGCGAACGCCGAGCCGCACAGCGCTGAGGCCAGCAGGGACGAGCAGAACGCCCGCTGGCACAGCGACGACAAACACGGGATCGAGGTGGCTGAGGCCACCGGACGAGACGACTACTACGCCGCTGGCAGCGGCGACGTGATGGAAGCAGGTGCCGCATGACGAACCCGAATCTCACCACAGCGGCGGACCCGATCCGGGCTGCGGGCAACGAGTTGTACGCGCGGCAGAGCTGCCACGCATTGGCCGAGAACTTCGGCGTCGACGCCGTACCGGCTTACGACGAGCACGGGTTCCCGACCGGACAGGTCGCGGTCGACCCGACCGACCTTGAGTCCGCGATCCGCCACTACGCCCAGGAGGGCGGCGAATGAAGCACACCGATCACGACGACCCTAACGCCGCGGTACAGAAGGCCGTGTCGGCGCTGGCCCGCACGGTCGAGAAGCTCGCCCGCGACCTGGACGCGCTGCGGGGCGGAATGCGGCAGGCCGCGTCGAAGGGCACGGTCAAGGAGCTCGCCGACGTGGTGACCCACCTCAGCGAGACGGTCCAGCAGGTCGCGGCCGCCGCGGCCAAGAAGCCCGGCAGCGAAGACGAGGCCGTGCGTTCGTGGCTCCGGTTGGCCGAGGACGAGGCCGCCGTGCAGGGCGTCCTGTCCGAGCTGGTGCCGTGGATGCAGACGGTCTATCTGCGCTACGGCGACGCCCGGGTCACCTTGCCGCCGTGCTGGCTGTGGCACCCCGAGGTCGTCGAGGAGTTGCTGTGGCTGATGGACGCCTGGACGGCTGCGTTCTACGGGCCGGACGCGTCGCTGCGGCTGGTGGGGGATTGGCACGACCGGCAGCGGCCGGGTGTGATGCGCCGCGTCGGTCTATACGCGGACGCGTGCGACCTGACGAACCACCTCGAGCACGCCGAGCGGCTCGCGGCCGAGGTGCCGCTGCTCGACGATCTCGACCCCTTCGTCACCTGGTGGGCGAGTGACCGCGACAACACCGGTCCCGCGCCCAGCCGGGACCAGATCAAGGCCGGGCGACGCGGCGGTCAGACCACCCTGAGCGCTGTGCCGCAGGACGGGGGCTACTGATGAACGGCTTCACCGACCTCCTCAATGGCATCACCGACGGAGTCACGGGCGGCGATCCGCTGCCGATCACGAACGGGATCATCCTGCTCGTCACCGGCCTCCTTGCGGTGGCCGCGGTCGCAGCGGTCGGGTGGATGCTCCACCGCGCCTCCCGCTCGGTTGCCCGTGGCAACTGGTCGGGGCGGCGGGTGCTGATCGTGACCGCGGTCGTCGTCGCGTTCGCGGTCGCCGGTATCGGCGGGGTGCAGTCGTTCAGGGCGGTGTCGGTCAAGTTCGACTCGCCGCTGGTGCCGCTGGTTGCCGACGGCATGGTCATCGCGTGCACCGCGTTGCGGCTCGCCGCGCTCACCCGGGGATGGCGGATCCCGGGCGCGCTGTTCACGACGTACCTGTTCATCGGTGGCACGGTCGCGCTGAACATCGACGCCGCGAACGGCAAGCCGGATGTGGCGATCGCGCACGCGCTCGCGCCGCTCGCGTACGCGGTGCTGGTCGAGATGCTCGCGCACATGCTGCGCCTGCACCTCAAGCTCTCCCAGCCCGCGCGACCGAAGTTGTCGGCGCTGACCTGGATCACGTCCCCGGTTATCACGACGCGGGTCTGGTTGCACCTGGCCCGTACCGGCGCCGAGGACCCGATCGAGGCGCGGGCGCTGGTGCAGCAGGTCGTGCGGATGTCGTCGCGGCTGAACACGGTCTGCCCGTCACGCCGGGGCCTGCCGCTGGACTCTGCCCGCGCCGCGCGTTCGGCGGCGTTGCAGACGATCCGCGACGGCCTGCTGACCGCCGGCGAGCTCGCTGCCCTGCTGCCGACCACGCGCCGTATCGCCGCGGGCGAACTGCTCGCGCTCGTCGACTCCGCCGCGCTCGGCCTCCCGGTCACCGACGACCCGGACGCCGAGCGGCCCGCCGTGCAGCAGGTCCCGGCTTGGCTCGTGCTGTACCTGCTCGCTGCCGCTCGGCGTGACCAGATCCGTCCGGCCGACCTCGACGCGGACGACGCGGCCGACTCGGAGGTCTCCGACGAAGTTGTCGAGGAATCGGCGGACGCCGGCGAGTTGGCGTGGCCGCTGATGGTCGGCTACGTGTTCGGTGCCCTGCTCCAGCAGAGCAACCCGCGCTCGGAGCACCTCGTGCCGGAGCAGAGCACCTGGAACGGCGCACCGCTCCACAACGACAACGGAGCAGATGCACTGCTCCGCGCCACCCACACCGGTGCACCGAGTCCGGAGCGCACCGGCAATGACCAGAGCAGCCGCATGGGTGCAGGCGAACCGGTGCACCTGCCGGGCCTTGCTCCGCAGACCGCTCCGGTCACTGCACCGGTTGCCGCTCCGGCGGCGCGGGACGGCGGTGCATCACTGATCAGTGCACCTGTTGCCGAGACTGACCGGCCTGCGCAGAGCAGTCCCGTCAGCCGTTTCGGCAGCGGTGCGGGTGGGGGTGCGGGGAAGTGCACGGCGGGTCGCGGGAAGCGGTCGGACGACAGCTACGTGGCCGAGCTGGTCGAGGTGTCTCGACGCGACCACGGCGGCGAGCCGCTCGGGCTGCGCGAGATCACCCGCGTCGCGGGTGTCGGGTTCCCGAAGGCCGCGCGGCTCGCGGCGCTGGCCGGGTGGCGCGACGCCGAAGACGGCGGCGGTTCCCAGTCCGTGGCCAACGGCCACGACGGGCAGGCACAAGCCGATGCCGAGAGCAACGAACCGAGCCCCGAACCGCACCAGCCCACGAACGAAGCTCACGAACTCGAAATGAGCAAGCAGTGATGAAGTCCAGCGATCAGCGCGACGCGATCCTCAGATCAGCGTCAGCGAAAAGCAGCATCCAGCAGCAGTCCGAGGACGGCTACAGGATGAAGAACGGTGATACACACCATTGCATCACGATCAAGTGGAGCCCTCACTCCGCTTGTCGTGTTGGGCTGACGGCCGCTCGCGCGGCCTCCGGCGCCGCCCCTGGCGGTGCTGCGGTGCCCCTGCGTCGCAGGGGCTTGGACGCCCTCGGGGCGCCCGTAGCGAGGGTCATGCGTCGCCGCGGCGAGGTCGTGCGGGGGACCGCAGGTGGTCGCTCGTGATGAGCGTGCACGCCGGTCACAGCGCCGACTACCTGACCGGCGCGGTCGCGGCCGGCCGGGAGAACTACTACACCGGCGCGACCGCGGCCGGTGAGCCGCCGGGTCGCTGGTACGGCCGCGGCGCCGCTGCGCTCGGCCTGCTTGGCGAGGTGGACGCGCAGGACATGAACGCGCTGTACGAGCGGTACCTGGATCCGCGCGACGAGCGGTTCAAGGACCCGGCGTTGTGGGACGAGGTCGACACGCTCGGGCACACCGGACGGGCCTACCGGACCGAGGCCGAGTGGTACGCGGCTGCTCTGGCCGCCGAGCCCGGAGCGACTCCGGAGCGGTGCGAGCAGCTCCGCACCGAAGCGGGCAAGAAGGCACAGAAGAACGTCAGCTTCCATGACGCGACGTTTTCGGTGCAGAAGTCGGTCACGGTGCTCCACACCGCGTTCGAGGCCCAGGAGGTCAAGGCGCTCGGTGCACTGGAACAGGCCCGCAGTGCACTGGTCCGCGCCAAGTGGAGCGGCACCCGGAGCGGTGCAGGGGTGCGGTCGTTGGTGCTCCGGTTCGGTGCGGGGTCGCGGAGGCTGCACCGTTTGGAGCAGGCGGTGCAGGCCGCGCAGACCGAGGTCGCGACCTGGCGGCAGCACCGCGAAGCGGTCGAGGCCGCGATCTGGGCGGGCAACAATGCGGCCCTGGACTACCTGTCGGACAAGGCCGGATACGTCCGGGTCGGGCATCACGGCGGCGCCGCCGGCCGGTGGGCCGACGCGCACGACCTGACCGTGGCGTCGTTCTTCCAGCACGACTCCCGCGATCACGACCCGCAGCTTCACATCCACAACGCGATCCTGAACCGGGTTCAGGGATCGGACGGGAAGTGGCGCACGCTCGACGGCCAGGGCTTGTACAAGTACAAGGCCGCGGCCGGTGCCGTCGGCGAACAGGTGATGGAACAGCACCTGACGAAGTCGCTCGGTGTCCAGTTCAAGCTCCGCCCGGACGGCGAGGCCCGCGAGATCGTCGGGATCGACCAGGGTGTCATGGATCTGTTCTCCTCGCGGCGGGTCGCGATCACCAAGAAGACCGCGAAGATCGTCGCCGAGTTCCGGCAGCGGTTCGATCGCGAGCCGAACGCGCTGGAACTCGAGCGCATGCAGGAACGCGCCACCAAGGCGACCCGGCGCGCGAAGTCCCATGACGGAGAGACAGCCGCGGCGCGGCTGGACCGGTGGGACCGCGAGCTACGAGCCGAGGTCGCCGGCGGACTCGCCACGGTCGCCGACAAGGTGCTCTCGAACCGGCAACACCAGGTCACCCCCGCCAAGCTGGACGAGGACGCCGTGCTGCAGACGGCACTGGCCGCGGTGCAGGAGAAGCAGGCCGAGTGGCGCGAAGGGGACCTGACCCGCGCGATCAGTCTCGCGCTGCCCGACGCCCTCGGCGTCGACGCCGAGCAGGTGACCGAACTGCTCGAACGGCTCACCCGCAAGGGCCTGGCCCGGGCCGTGAACCTCGGCACCGCCAAGCCCGGCGGCCAGGAGCTGCCCAGCGAGCTGCGACTCGCGAATGGGCAGTCGTCGTACGAGGCGCCCGGCCGCGCCACCTACGCGACCCCGGGGCATCTGAACGCCGAACGCAAGCTCGCCCGCGCCACCTACCCGGCTGGCGCGCCGGCCACCACGACGCAGCAGGCGAGCGCGTTCGTAAAGGAGCTCGCCAAGGCAGGCCTCGAGCTCGGCGACGACCAGGCCGCCGCCGTGCGCGGCATCCTCACCTCCGGCGCGAGGACCGAAGTGCTGGTCGGACCCGCCGGCACCGGCAAGTCCCGAGTCGTCGGCGCCCTCGCGAAGGCGTGGGCCGACCCGTCCCTATGGCACGGCGAACAGCGCCGAGTGATTGGGCTGGCCTCGTCGCAGATCGCGACCGAAGTGCTGGCTGCCGACGGCGTACCTGCGGTCAATGTCGCCCGCTGGCTCAAGGCACAGCGCGAGCTCGTAGCCACGCACTTCGTCGACGGCGACTGGCTGGTACGGGAAGGCGATCTTGTCGTGCTCGACGAGTCGGGTATGACCAGCACCCAGGATCTCGCCGAGATCCAGGCACTGTGCGACGAGTTCAAGGCCAAGCTCGTCCTCGTCGGCGATCAGCGCCAGCTCGCCGCGGTCGGCGCCGGGGGCGGCATGGACCTGGTTGCGGGCCGGGCGCTCACCCACGAACTGACCGAGACGCGACGGTTCGCCGAACCGTGGGAAGGCCCGGCGTCACTGCGGCTGCGGACCGGGGACGAGTCCGTGCTGGGCGAGTACCACCGCCGCGGCCGGATCGTCGACGGCGGCAACGTCGAACGCGCCGAGACTCTCGCCGGTGACGCGTGGCTGGCCGATCAGCTCAACGGCCGGCACTCGCTGCTGCTGGTCGACACCAACGACCAGGCCGCCCGCGTCGCGGCCCAGTTACGCGCCCGGCTGGTCGGCCTCGGGAGGGTCGACGACACGTCCACCGTCAAGCTCGGGCTGCAAGGAACTCGCGCCGGTGCCGGCGACATCATCCAGGCCCGCCGCAACGACTGGGCGATCGCCGGCCACCTCGGCAACAAGCGCGCGGCCATCAACCGCACCCAGTACCGCGTCACAGAAGTGCTGCCGGACGGCAGCGTGCGTGTCGAGCCACTCGGACACGGCGACACAGAGGCTGCGCGACCGGGCGACACCATGGTTCTGCCCGCCCGGTACGTGGCTGAGCACGTCGCGCTCGGCTACGCGTCCACTGTCCACGCTGCCCAGGGCCTCACCGTCGACAGCTGCTACGGCGTCGTCACTCCTTCCACCTCGTTGAACTCGCTGTACGTACAGGCCAGCCGTGGACGACTGACCAACATGTTGTACGTCGTTACCCGCTCTGCCCCGTCCGACGCCGAGACCGGGGACACCGCGAGGTCGCTGCACCGCTCCCCGCGCGCGGTGGTCTCGGCGATCCTGGAGGCCGCCGACGAGCGCCGGCAGCGGTCGGCGACCGAAGCCCGCGACGAGGCCGCCGCTGAAGCCGTCCGGCACCGCACGCCCGCCGAACTGCTCGCCGATGCGATCAGCCTCGCAACCGCCAGCCGCGCCGCGGCCTGGCTGGACAAGGCCGCGGCGAACGGACTACTCACCCTGAAGCAGCGCAGCAAACTCGCCGCCGAAGCAGGAGCCGCGACGCTGACCGCCCTGCTGCGTCGGGTCGAGCTCGCCGGACACGATCCCGAGGCCGTGCTGACCGAGGCCATCGCCCGCCGCGACCTCGGGAACGCCCGCGAGCTGTCCAACGTGATCCACGACCGGATCACGAAGACCACCCAGCTCGACCCCAAGGGCGCCACCTATAGCGAACGCCTCCCTGCGGTCGACGACCCGGAATGGGTCGAGTACCTGCAACGCCTCGCCCTCGACGCCGACAACGCGGCCCGCGACCTGGCGTTCGACCTCGCCGAAAAGCAGCCCGACTGGATCGTCGAGCAGCTCGGCGAATGCCCCACCGAGGACGCCGATGCACGCGAGGCGTGGATCGCCCGGGCCTCGGCGATCGCCGGATACCGCGATCTGGCCGGGCACGACTCCGACGCCGACGCGATCGGTGCCGCACCGAACGCCGGCCAGACCGAGGCTTACGCCGCCTGGCGCGCCGCCTGGGACGCCGCCGGCCGCCCCGCCGACCAGCGCGCCGAAGCCGAGATGACCGTCGGACAACTCCGCGTCCGCGTCGCCGCCTACCAGCGCGAACAGAACTGGGCACCGCCGTACGTCGGCGAAGAACTGGCCGCCACCCGCCAGGCCGCCGACAAAGCACGCCAGCAGGCCGCTCTCCGCGATGCGGAGGCAGATGCTACGGCGGATCCGGACGCTCGCGAACGTCTACGAACCGAGGCCGACGACGCACGCGCCCTGGCCAAGGCTCACGACGCGCTCGTCGCCGAACTCTCCGAGGTCGACGAGGCCCGTGCTCAATGGCGCGCACACACTGCCGCCACCGAAGACGCAGCCGACCGCGCGAAGGAGGAGCTGAGGAACCGTGGAATCGACCTGAGCCAAGAGGCCCAGGATGAGGGGACCACGGCCGCCGAGTGGCTCGCGGCGGAACGCGAGCACGACGACTGGACAGTGCTCGACGAGCACGACCTGGCAGAGGTCGCCGAGGCTCGCGAACGCGATCTCGCGACCGCCCGGCCCGGCGTCGAGTTCATCGAGGCCGAACTGGTCGACGACCAGCTCCCCAGCGCGCAAGAGCAGGACGCGACTGCCGAGGCCGAGACCATTCCCGACGCAGACATTGTCGAGGCTGAGGTCGTGGCCAAGGCCATCGAGGACACGACTGAGCCGTCGTTTGCTGAGGGCAACGACCACGCCAAGCAGCCCGACCCCAATCAGGTCAGTGCCGAACCTCGTATCGACCTGCGCGAGGCGACAGCCACCGAGGAGCGGGTGCTGGAGGCCGAAGACCTGCGCGTGCCGTCCGCAGAGGAAACCGCCGAGGCCGTCCGCCGCGCCCAGCGCGCCCTGATCGAGGTCCGCCAGCGCGACCGCCTCGACGCCGAGCGTGCGGCCCTCGAGAACGTCGCGTCGTACGAGGACGAACTCGCCCGCTGGCACGAGCGGGACCACGAAGACATCTACACCCAGCAGTCGCAGCAGGACGATGCCGACGGTGTCGGCCTCGTCTGACAGCCACCCCCAGGAAGGACATCGGATGACCGACAAGCACACCGCAGTCACCAGCGCGCCGGAGCGCGAGGACCGGATCGAGCGAGCGATCCGACGCGCCTACGACATGCTCACGGCGCTCAACGCCGACACCCGCGAGGACAAACGATGGATCAGCCTCGCCGAGCTGCGCGCCGAGATCGACCTAGAAACCAAAGAACTCGGCGTCGAACACTACAGACGAGACGAGATCGACGCTGCGCTCCGGCGACTCACCCACACGACCGACGGGCCCACCGTGCACGTCATCGCCCAGGACGCCGCCGACCAACTGACAGCCGCCGACCACGAAGCCGCCGTGACCTTCGGCGGAGCCGCCCGCCACCAGATCCACATCGAACACGACCCAGCACGACCCAGCGGGCACGTCCAAGGCGGCCAGCCGGCCAGCTACTGGTTCAGCAGTCCTGACGATGGCGACTGGCCGGGAGTTGACCAGGAACTTGTTGCCCGGATCAGCGACATGATGAGCGCCGCAGAGTTCGCCGAGTACGAGGCCGAGCGGCTGGAAGACGCCGACAACTCGGCCGGCGCGCGGCGGGTGCGGCTGGAGGCCAAGGCGTCGCTGCGGGAAGCCGACCGGATGTCTCGCGAGGCCGGGCTGGGCAGCATCTTCAACGACGACAGCGAGGTGGACCTCGATGCCGATGAAGCCCCCGAGCTACTGGGCGAGAGCGACGAGCAAGATCCCTACGGTCTCGCGCCCGTCAGACAACACCTCGCACAGCTGCGTACCGAGTGCGACGACGCACGCGACTCGGTCGGCGTCGCGGGGATCGACATCACGCTGCGCGAGATCGACACCATCACCGACAAGTACCAGCAAGAAGACGCACAGCACGGGCACCAGGACGCCGGCGATGCGCAGGAACTGCTCGCCGAACGGCGAGCGAACCTGAATGAAACCCTCTACGGCTTCGACCTCAACTTCGAACTCGACCTCGCCAGCAGAGCGACGCGCGAACCCGCCGCCGCGGACACGACCGAGGACGGGGATCTCAACGACGCCGCCGACGACGAAGCGGATGAGCTGACCGACGACGAGATGCGCGCATTGACTGCCGAACTGGCGGTCGATCCGCAGGACGACGTGGTCGTGGCCGGCGTGGTGATGAGCCCCGCCGAAGCAACCGAAATCAGCGAGCCGTGGTTCGCCGGTGACCCCGACGAACTCGGCGACGACCAGGCCAGCGACCTGGCCGAGAACAACTCCGCTGGCGCGACGGACGATGCCACTGCAGCCGTTGACAAGTCCGCCTGCACCACGGCGGTCAGCCGGGCCACGGTCAGCGCTGACACCGCTAGGCGCAACGTCTCCGAAGCGACAGCAGCAACAGCCGACAACGATCGCGACGCCGAGCTGGCCGCATGGAGCCAGGCCGATCGGGCCGTGCAAGACCATGCCATCGAGAAGAACGACGCCCCGGTCAGCGACATTTCGCTTTCGTGGTGACGGACCCTTCTGCTGGATCACCTGCCCGCCCTTCGGGGCGGGCGCCCCGGCCTCCGGCCGGGCAAGAACGGCTGTGGCTGGCTCTGGCGGGCGGCTAGCGGACCAGGCCCCCTCCAACCAAGTCGGCTTCGGAAGTTCTCACCTGGAGGACAAAGAGCGTCCACCAGCTGACAACGACCGAACCCAACTTGGTCGGAGCCTCTGGCCCGGCCCGCTAGGCGGCAGTAGCCGGCAGGCCCCAAAGGACGGGGCTGCCGCTACACAAGCCCACCAGCGGGAGGCGACAGATCCCATGAGGACCCGGAAGACGAAACCGCTCAAGAACGTATCCAAGAGCGCGTGCCAGCCCTGGTGCACGCCGTCACATAAGTGCTGCTCGCCGTACTGCTGCCCAGAGGTCTACGCCGTCCCCGCACAGCCCAAGCGCAAGGGAGCCAAACGATGACCAAGCGCAGCGGCAAGAAGCCCGGCGGTGACGCGCGTGAGTAATTCCCGGTCGAGCCGCCGGCGGATGGGCAGGTCGCGGACAGCGACCCACCGCCCCGCGGTCGTGCGCCGCCGCTACGGCCACGACGTCTACACCGCGGTTGACCTGTTCTCCGGGTTCGGCGGGCTGAGTGAGGGCATCCGGCGGGCCGGGTTCGACCTGATCACCGCGGCCAATCACGACCAGTACAAGGTCGAGGTCCACGAGGCGAACCACCCCGAGGTCGAGCACTGGATCGCCGACCTGGTCGACAAGGAGTCTGCCGACTACCACTCCGCGCGGGACCTCCCGCCGGCCGTTCTGCTCTGCGCTGGTGTCTCATGCGTGAACCACTCGCTGGCCAACACTCAGAGGGCCTACGAGCAGGGCCTCACGTTGTTCGACATGGACGAAGACCCCGAGTACGAAGCGCGGGTCACCAAGTCCGAACGCGACCGGGCGACGGCCAACTGCGTCCTGCACTACGCCGAGCGGCATCACCCCAAGCTGATCCTGGTCGAGTGCACGACCCAACTGCAGTCCTGGGGGCCTCTGCTGCCCGGTAGCAAGAAGATCGGTGACGGCTCGACGTACCGGTGGTGGCTCAAGCAGTTCGAGAACCTGGGCTACGAGCGCAAGGTGCTGTTCCTGAACTCGATGTTCTTCGATGTGGGACAGTCCCGCGACCGCGGATTCTGGGTGTTCTGGGACAAGGCTCTTCCAGCACCCGACCTGGAGCACCGGCCGCCGGCCTGGTGCGGCAACTGCGACACCGTCGTGGAGTCGTTCCAGATGTGGAAGACGGGCATCCCGCTGTCCGGGACGGTCTGCTACGGGAAGCAGTACGAGTACGGCTGCCCGTCCTGCCTGCGACCGGTTGTGCCGAAGTTCACCCCGTCGTTGACCGCTCTCGACCTGTCCGACCTCGGCACCCGGATCGGTGACAAGCCGATCAAGAAGTTCAAGGACGGCTCGACCGGACCGATGGCCGTATCCACGCTGGCCCGCGCCGAGCGGTGCCGGCAGCGGTTCGCGGAGTTCCCCGCGGTGCTCATGCCAGTCAAGGCCACGCGCGGCGTGGAGCGGCACACGTGGCAGCCGATGTCTACCCAGACGAGCCAGCAAGAGACCGGGATCCTGTCGGCCACCCAGCACCTCGATCTACCAATGGACCTGGTCAACGCACCGGAGCAGGCAGTCATGCTTGCCGTGGACAACTACCAGGGCGCTCCGCGGAGCGCCGGCGAGCCGCTGCCGACGCAGGTCGGCTCGGAGACGGTAGGCCTGCTGTCCGGCGGGGTCCTTCCGTTCCGCAAGAACACGGTGCCAGCGACGCACGCCGAGGCGATGCCCACCGTCACCGCGGAACAGGTTCCGGGGATGCTGTTCTCGGGCTGGTATAAGCAGAACGGATCGACAGCCACCGAGACCGCGCCGCATCCCGTAACGGACCCGTTCGGCACACTCACCTCCCGAGACACCACCGCACTGCTGATGGCCGAATGGCGCGAAGCGCTGCGGGACCTGCGGCTCGAGGACTGCTACTTCCGCATGATGCAGCCCCACGAGATCGGCCGCGGCTGCGGATTCGACGTCGACTTCGGCACCTACAAGGGCAAGTTCGTGGTCTGGGGATCGGCCCGCGACCAGGTCGACGGGTACGGCAACGCCGTCACGCCAGCGGTCGGCGAGTGGATCGGCGTTCGGCTCCGCGCCGTCCTCCACCGCGAGGAAGCCGCCTGATGCCCGAAACGAAGCGCGGCGGCGTGACCGAGTGCCAGGACAACTACCAAGGGCCGCGGTGCGGCACCCCGACCCGCGCCGACATGTTCCAGGGCATCTACTGCGCCTGCGAACGCCCACAGCAAGAACAACCACAACCAACAACCACTCCGAAAGGTGATGACTGACATGCCCCGTAACGACCAGCCGGGCGACTTCCAGATCGCCGTCCAGGCCGCGACTCGCGCGATCCGGGCGATCAACGCCGGCGAACGCGCCGGTGATGGTGCCGAGTTCATCGCGCACCTGACCGCCGCCGTCGCGGCGAACCTCGGATCCTCCTACACGCTGACCCAGGCACGGTCCGGGTCGTGGGAGGCCGCCAAGGTCCTCGACCTGGTGCACAGCACCGCCGGGTACGACGACGAGTACCTGCTGACGTACCGCACCGAACCGGTCGAGATCGTGGTCAACGCCGAGTTCGAACTCAACGAACTCGGACTGTGGAAGACCTACCCCGCCAGCATCGAACACATCGGACAACAGCTGTTCGGCGACCGCTACAAGCTGACCCGCACCGAGACCCACCCGGCGTGGGGGACAAGGGAAATCCAGCGCGGACACCTGACCGCCGACGAGCTGGAGCGGATGGAACAGACCGACGAACTGCTGTGGAACCTCGAAGAGACCGACCAGACCGACTACCAGGCCCGATTCACCGAAACCGTGGCCGCCGAGTACCAGCGGCTGCGCAGCGAAGAACCGAACGTGTACCCGGCATCCGTGACCGTGACTGTCCGGTTCACCGACGACTTCGACGACCTCACCGACCCCTGGGACGGTCTCGCCGGACACCTCTACGCACACGCCCGGGCCAACACCCCGATGCCCGGCAGCAACACCCCGCCCGACCACACCGCCGGCGACCGGCACGCCGACCAGCTGCTCGCAGCCGGCCACTGGCCGCACCTGCGCATCCCCGAACTCTCCCACCACGGCGTACCCATCACCCATGACACGACCAACGACCCGAGCGCGGCAACACCCGAGGAGGACCAGTGACCATCAAGGTCCGGCTGTCCGGAGAACCCGAAGAGATCCACTCCATGATCCAGCACCTGCGCGACGAGTTCGACGTCGCCGGCGGCGACCGCAGCTACCCCAACCGCGGATCGTTCGGCGTCCGGATGTACCTCGAAGTCCGGCCCCGCACGGACGAAGGCCCCCGCCACGTGACGAGCGAACGCGTACCGCCCCGCCGTCAGCTGCGGGGAGAGATCCAGCCATGAACACCTCGCCGGGTACGCCGAATCGGTCGCTGCGGGCGGGGATGAAGCGACCTGGACGACTGGCGCGGGCGGCACACTGGCACGCCGCCCGCGGCCTGGCCGTGTTCCCCCTCGGACCGGGATCGAAGAAGCCCGCGATCGAGGACTGGCCGCACGCCGCCACCACCGACCCCGACCAGATCACCCAGTGGTGGACTGAGGCGCCGTACAACATCGGTGTCGCCACCGGCCCATCGAACCTGCTCGTTATCGACCTGGACCAGCCCAAGGACACCAGCGAACGCGTACCGGAGCCGTGGAACGGCCGCGGCGCGACCTGTGGCCGCGACGTACTCGACCTGCTCGCCGACGACGCCGGCGAGCGGCTGCCACGTACCTGGACCGTCACCACACCCAGCGGAGGCCAGCACCTCTACTACCGGCAACCTGACGCTGCCCAGCTCGGCAACACTGCCGGGAAGCTCGGATGGAGAATCGACACTCGCGGCCATGGCGGCTACGTCGTCGGGGCAGGCTCGGTCACCCGCGGCCAGTTGTATCGCGCCGACCTGATCCGCCGGCCACAACGTCTCCCGGACTGGATCGTCGACGCGCTCACAGCCCATCCCGCGCCACCCGAGCAGGGCGGGAGCGTCCGGCGAGGCCCGCGACGGTTCGGTCCGGTGTACGGGCTCAAGGCGCTCACGGGACAGCTCGACAGGCTGCTCGCAGCCACACCTGGCCAGCGCAACGACGACCTCAACGCCTCGGCGTACGCTCTCGGGCGCGTCGCTGCGACCGGCGCGCTCGACCCGCAGGTCATCCGAAACGAGCTCCTGTCCGCCGCGATGCAAATCGGGCTCGGCCGACGGGAAGCTGAACGCACCATCGAATCAGGCCTCAGTGCCGGACTGCTCCGTCCGCGGGGCGTGCGATAGACCAAGCTCCTGGCGCGACGGCGAGCAGGCGCGTGGATCAGGCTTCGCTGGTAGACCGGGGAGCTGGCGGAGGTTCTGCCAGGCCCAGTGCTTGGAAGACCTCGTCGGGTGCGCCGTGCAGCAGTTCGCGCAATGAGATGTTCAGCGCGGCGCACAGCGCGACCGCGTCCGCGAGGGAGATGCGCCGAGTGCCTGCTTCCACGTTGGTGACCGTCGCCCGGTTCCAGCCAATCTCGTCGGCCAGGTCCTCCTGGCGCATCCGGGCGCGTGCCCGGGACGCGCGGACGTTGCCCGCGATCAAGGCGTCCAGCTCCGGTGACCTCACGGCCCCGATCCTGCCTGCTTGCGTAATGCAACGTCATGGCAAGAAACACGACGTGACGTACCTCAAAACACCCTCTGGAATGTAATCTGATCCTAGAGTTAGAAAACATCGCTCAGTGTTCGAAAAATCAACATAGAGTGATTGATGAGCGCCATGGACCGGAGGACAGGGGATGCACGTGTGCGGCGACTGTGATTCCTGCGCGATCCGACGCCAGGTTCGCCAGATCCTGGCCTCGAACCAGGCGCCAGTGGAGAAGCTGCGCGCCGTGCAGCTCGCGCTCAACCCGGGCGGGCCTCAGCGGCCGGTTGCGGTCGACGAGCGCGGGTGGCCGCTCCTCACCGCTGCCGGCGACCACCCCGCCCGGGAGCCGCAATGAGCAACCTCGAGCACCTAGCCGAAATAGCCCACGACTGGCAGTACGCCACAGTCCACTGGCTCGCGCTCGCCGACGAACCGCCCCTGCGCGACCAACAGCCGCCCTACGCAGGCTGGATGCTCAACACCGACATCGCCAAGCGCGGACGAGAGATCCTCATCCCCGCCTGGTCCGACGGCTCGATCGTCCAGCACCGCACCTACTGGCGACGGCACGTACCAGGAGTCAGGCACTGGCAACTCAAGGCCCACATCTCAGTCAACCGCCGACCATGGTGGACGGGCAGCAACATCCCCGACCGCATCCTCAACAAAGCCCGCTGAGCGGCCCGAGGTTAGCCCGCGAGCAGGCCTGACACCTCGATCGGGGGCCGGTGGGACCGCCGCCACGTCCACGCGAACGTCGCAGTGACACCTGCGACGTACCCGGGCATGCCGGGCGGGTCCCAGCCGCGGGCACTCAGTCGCTCGGCTTCAGACGCCTCACTCTCGATGAGCTCCTCGATTGCCGAGCTGCTCCGACAGCCGATCGGTGAGCGTGCCGACTCGCCGTGCCGTCCGTCGATCGGCTCGTCGAACGTGACGCCGGCATTGGCGATCCATCGGCACGTTGATACGACACCGGCCAGGTAGCTGTCTTCGCGGCGCCGCGCCTTCAGTGCGTCGGCACGCTGTTCCGCAGCTAGCCACAGCAGCGCGAAGTCGTGACGCCGCACGCCGCGAAGATGCTCGCGACGAATGCGGTCGAAGTCGCTGCCTGTCAGCTCCATATCACAGACGATCCCATGACCCGCCGACAGTCTCCAGGTGTCGTGCGATGAAGATCTATCTTGTGTACAGTTCATGCATGAGCCATACGCTGCCGATCACCGAGGCACGCGGACAGCTCGGCGACCTGGTCCGCCGAGCCTCGACCCGCCACGAGCGCACCACGATCACCGATCACGGCCAGCCTTCAGCTGTCATCATCTCCGCACAGGAACTGGCCGACCTCGAGGACAAGCTTGCGGTGGCCTTGTACCAGGCCGAGAAGGCCACCGGGCAGCTCCGCACCGTCCCGCACAGCGAAGTTAGGCGCCGCCTCGGCATGAGCCCGGCGTGACCTACGAGGTCACCTGGAGCGAGCGGGCGCTGAATCAGGCCGCCGGCTTCCTCGCCGACGACCCCGAGGGCCTTGCCCAGCTGCTCGACGCCGTCGACCTGCTCGAAGACGATCCTCGCCCCGAGGGCACCGCCGAGTACGGCTCACCGGACGTACGGCGCATGAGCATCGGCAGGTACCGCGTGCTCTACGACGTGAACGACACAACCGTCACCGTCGTCGTCATCCACGCCGGCCGCCTAGGTTGACAACGAGTACTACGACAACGAGTACTACAGAGAGCCTCCCGGGTGGCCTTCGTGCGTGCCTGCCCCGGACCCAGTGTGTGGTGACGTGACGGGTGCTGCGCAGGTGGCCGCGCCCGGGAGGTCTCACACCAGCATGCGCTGATCGCTGTCCGCGCCGCGGGAGTTATCCACAAGTAGCCATGTGCGCGCGAACGGGTGCGCCTCGGCTGCCCGGCCAACCCGAGGTGTGCATGCTCTCCGAGCGGAGCCCTGTGCGCTTCGCGTCGCTCGGCTCGGGGTGGAGACTGGAGCCGTGGGCAACGATCCGATCCCCGCGATCCGCGTGAAGCCAGGTGAGTTCTTCCTGGCCGCGGAGACAGTGCGGCGCGGGCTGCGGTTCGATGCCGAGGGTGACGTGTACGAGGTTGTCGGCGCACCAGCGCGGGTAGGACCGGACTGGCTGGCGAAGGTCCGTAAGGTCGCGGGACCTGGGCCAGGGGGCGAACACAACGCGTTGCTCCACACTGGCAAACGGGTGAACCCGTAAATCACGTATCGAACGTGTGTTCTAATATAAGTGTGACAAGTAAGGGAATCGGCGACGTACGACGGGTCCTACGGCAGCCACAGAGCTGGATCGACCAGAACTTCACCCAGCCCACTCCGCGTCTGCCCAGAGCCAACGGCGACCGGCTCCTGGAGTTCCTCAACCACCACGTCATGCGGTGGGAGAGCGAGGTGGCCACCGAAGCGCGCGAGTACAGCAAGGGACCAGGCGGTGCTGCGTTCCTCCGCTGGGCGCACAACATCCGCCGACAATGCGCCGCGCTACGACTCGTCCTCGCCCGATACGGAGAAGCCCGAGACGCGGATGCTCCCGAGGCGCCCTGGCTGCGCGAGCAGCTCGTCAACCTCGCGACGGCCTTCAACAACGATCCAGACTGGCGCGCCGACTGGGACTGAAGAGGCGGGCAGAAGACAGACCTGGCCGGGCAAGCGGTAGCTTGCCCGGGTGCTGGCCGCGAAGGCATTGTGGTGAGATGGAGCTGGACCCGGTGCTGGAGCTGTACGGGCTGCCGCCTGAAGAGTTCACCGCGGCCCGCAACGAGCTGGCAAGAGTGCTCCAGGTCGCCGGCGACGTGCGCAGCAGCGCTTCCGTGAAGGCCCTACGCAAGCCAACGATTGCGGCCTGGTTGGCCAACCGTCTGGTCCGGATTGCGCCGGACATGATCGCGGAGCTCACCGAGTTCGGAAGCGATCTTCGCGACGCACACCAATCCGGGGACCGCGTTACGCTCCAGAGGCTCACGCCGCGCCGGCACGAGATTGTCGACCGCTTGGTGGAAGTCGCGAAGGCGGACGTTGCCGACGGGCGAGTCGTCACTGCCACCACGGCCGAACGACTTGCGGCGACACTCGACGCCGCATTGGTCGATCCAGGCGCCGCGCAACTGTTGCGTACTGGACGCCTCACCACGGGCTTGCGACACGTCGGATTTGGCGTTGTCGACGAGGCCGGCGTGCCGCTCCCTGTCGTAGGAGCCGTGCCTAAGCGGCCGCTCGCGCAGGCAGCGCGATCCGCGGCGACTGCGCGGAAGGCCGCCGTAACCAGGAAACCCACCGCGGACCGAACCAGGAAGAGCGCGGCGGAGGAGCTGCGGCGACGGCAACGCGCGGAGGTCCAGGAGCGCCTGCAACACATCGAAGCCGACTACGAAGTGGCTGAAAAGGAACGACTCGACGCCGAGTCCGAACTCGACGCCAATGAGCATCACATCGCCGACATGCGAACCGCAATCGAGAGGCTCAGCGACGAACTCGAGCGGGCCCGTCGCGAGCTACGCCAGGCGCAGAGCCGCACCCGGCAGCTCGAACGAGCACTCACCCGCGCCGGCCGCAACGCCGCGGCAGCCCGTCGTCGCCTGGATGCACAGCAGCAACGACTCGAAGCGCTCAGTGATTGAGGCTAGCGGGCCGATCGGGCGCCAACTGGGTGCGGCGCGCGGCCGCGCGACAGGCCGCCGCAGATGGAGAGGGGGGCCACCTCCGGCGCGTCCGATGGCGTTTGCTGGGCGGCCTGTCAGCTTTCTTGTGGAGGCCCGGCCGCAAGCGCCGATGTTCTCTAGACCATGACGCGGGAACGTGAGATCTTGCTCCAATGGTGGGGGCGGATTGGGATTTCTTTGTTTCTTACACCCAATCGGATCGAGGGTGGGCCGAATGGATTGCGTGGACGCTCGAGGAGGAGGGGTACCGCGTCCTGGTTCAGGCGTGGGATTTTGTTCCAGGTAGCAACTGGACCCAGTCGATGCAAGTCGGTGTGACGCGATCTGCGCGGACCATCGCTGTGCTGTCTGCGGACTATCACGAGTCGGTCTTTGGCCAGGCCGAGTGGTTGGCCGCCTGGGCGCAGGATCCAGACGGTTCTCAACGGAAGTTGCTGCCGGTGCGGGTAGAAGGGTGCGAGCGGCCTGGCCTCCTGGCATCGATCGTCGGCATCGACGTCTTCGACGTCGATGAGTCAAAGGCCAAGTCAAGATTGCTGAACGCGACGTCTAGCTCTAATCAGGCACGATGCAAGCCTGCCGAGGCGCCAGCCTTTCCGGGCGACGGTCGAGCGGTGACATGGCGAGCAAAGTTCCCAGACGACCTACCCGCGGTTCAGCGCATTCCCGCGAGGAACCCGAACTTCACCGGACGAGCGAACGATCTGCAAGAGCTCGAGAGAGGTCTCGTCGACAGCAATCGCGTGGTCGTCGTCAAGTCGCTCCACGGCTTGGGTGGCGTCGGCAAGACACAGCTGGCGACCGAATTCGCTCACGTGAACGCGGCACGCTACAGCGTGGTCTGGTGGGTGGACGCCGAGGAGGCTAGCGCGATTCCAGATCAGTTCGCCGCCCTCGCCGAGGCGCTCAGCCTCAAGATCCCGAGCGACCCAGAGGTGCTGCAGGCCGAGGTACGACGCGCACTCCGGGAATCTGACGGATGGCTTCTGGTCTTCGACAACGCCGACACGACCCGGGACATTCGCCCGTGGCTTCCGACGGATCCCATGCCGGCCGGCCGGCATGGCCACGTCATCGTGACAACCCGCCGCGGCGGGTTCCGGGAGCTCGGACAAGTAGTTGAGGTCGACATCCTCGAACCCGAGGCAGCAGTCGAGTTGATGCTGGCACGTGCACCAGCTGCAGACCCGAAAGTATTGGCAGACATCGCAACAACACTCGGCTACCTGCCGCTGGGTCTCGAGCAAGCTGCTGCGTACATCGACCACACCGGCATTCCGGCCGGAGAGTACCTGCAACTTCTCCAGTCCCGGACTGGAGAGATGCTCGCCCGAGGACAGTTAGGAACGAACAAGAACACGGTCGCCACCGTTTGGACGCTGAGCCTCGATCGATTGCGCGATGAGAAGCTCGCCGCCCGGCAGATGCTCGACATCTGCGCGTACCTGGCACCCGAGTCGATTCCACTTGATCTGTTCTCGAATCACCCCGATCGCCTCCTGTCACCACTGTCCGAGGCCGCAACAGATCCCCTCGCCTTCAACGATGTCGTCGGAGAGTTGGTCGACTACTCGCTGGCCAAGCGCACCGAGTCTGGGTTGCAAATTCACCGTCTTGTCCAGGCGGCCTTGCGCGCAATTCACTTCGAACGAGCGCTTCCAGACCCGACGACTCCAGACGAATGAGGATGATCTTGACAGCGCCAGAGGCACCCGCCCGCGAGTTCAGATCCGCCTTACGCCTGCTGCGTGCTGATGCGCCGGCTGAGATCATCATGACTCCGTTGAGTTGGCCGCGGTGGTCGGTGTTGTTGCCTCATGTGCTGGCGGTGACGGGTCTTCCTGAGGTTGATGATGTGCCATTGCCTCGGAGCGGTGCTGAGGAGATGTCGTGGCTGCTGGATCGTGCCGCGACCTACTTGGCAGAGCATGGTCGTGCGGAGGAAGCCAAGCCTCTGCTCGAGCGCGCATTACTTATTGACGAGGCGACGTACGGCTCCGACCATCCAACGGTCGGTGTCGGTTTGAGCAATTTGGCCCGGGTGCTGAAGATTTTGGGGGATGCGGACGGCGCGCGGGTTTTATTGGAGCGGGCGCTGGCCATTCACGAGGCGACGTACGGGTCCGACCACCCGGCTGTCGCCATCGACCTGGGCAATCTGGCCGAGGTGGTGTGGGAGTTGGGGGATGTGACAGGGGCGCGACGGCTCTTGGAGCGGGCGCTGGCCATTCACGAGGCGACGTACGGCTCTGACCATCGCCAGAGCCTGGCGCTGCGGCAGCTGCTGGCGGAATGGGTGGATCAATGAGCGACTCGACTGTTATTGAACTGGCTTATTGGGTCGAGCATCGGCAGCAATTGCGGCAGTCCGAAAGCCAGCGCGCCGCGATGACGAACTACATTCTTGTACTCGTCTCAGCGATCAGCGGTCTCGTCGTCCAGCAGAATCTGAAGCTCGCCACAGCATCGCTGTCCGGCTTGATCGTCCTGATCGGATTGTACGGCGCGACAGCGGTCGCAAAGCTCCACGAACGCGCCGATTACCACCTGATCCAAGCACGGGCCCTGACGCGGATTCTGGTCGACAACGGCGTGCTCGGCGACCACTCGGCATTGCTAGCGGAGGCAAGGACTCTCCACCGGTTGAAGTACCCGCGGCTCCACAAGCTGCGCCTGCACAGGCTGTGGACTGGTCTGCATGTTGCGGTCGCGCTCTATGGTGTCGTGTTGACTCTTGTCATACTGATCAAGGCCGCCACGTGAAGGAAGAATCAAGGGCCGCAAGCGACACGTCGCCCTCGCCGCTCGTGATCGCTTTGACGGTTCTGCGTGCTGATGCGCCGGCTGACATCATTAAGGCCCCGACGAGCTGGCCGCGGTGGTCGATGTTGTTACCCCATATGCTGGCGGCGACCAGTCTCCCCGAGGTTGGTGATGTACCGGCGGACGACGTTGCCGATGACACGTCCTGGCTTCTAGATCGTGCCGCGACCTACCTGGCGGAGCACGGTCAGGCCGAAAAGGCCAAGCCTCTACTCGAGCGCGTACTACGCATCGGCGAGGCGGCCTATGGCCCCGACCGCCCTGAGGTCGCTACCAGCCTGAACAACTTGGCAACGGTGCTGCGGGAGTTGGGTGATGCGGCGGCGGCGCGAGACTTGCTGGAGCGTGCTCTGGCCATCGGTGAGGCGGCCTACGGCCCCGACCACCCCACTCTCGCAGGCAATTCGAGCAACCTGGCCCTGGTGCTGCTGGACCTTGGGGATGCGGCAGGTGCACGGCTGCTGATGGAGCGGGCGCTGGCCATCGTCGAGGCGACTTATGGCCCCGACCACCCGGCCGTCGCAACCAGCCTGAACAACCTGGCATTGATGCTGATCGATTTGGGCGATGCGGCGGGGGCGCGGGTGCTGTTGGAGCGGGCGCTGGCGATCGACGAGGCGACCTACGGTCCTGACCATCCCACTGTCGCCTCGCGACTCCACAACCTGGCAGCGGTGCTGACGGATTTGGGCAATGCGGCGGGTGCGCGGGTGCTGTTGGAGCGGGCGCTGGCGATCGACGAGGCGACCTACGGCTCTGACCATCCGACGGTGGCCAACCGCCTTGGCAGCCTATCTTTGGTGCTGCAGGATCTGGGTGATGCGGCGGGTGCGCGGCCGCTGTTGGAGCGGGCGCTGGCCATCGACGAGTCGACCTACGGCCCCGAACACCCTGCCGTCACGAACCGCCTGGCAAACTTAGCTGTGGTGCTGAAGGATCTAGGGGACGCGCCAGCGGCACGGGTATTGCTGGAGCGTGCGTTGGGTATCGATGAGGCGATCTATGGTCCGGACCATCCCACTGTCGCCAACTGTTTGAGCAACCTAGCTTCGGTCCTGTTGGACTTGGGGGACGCGCCGGCGGCGCAGGTGTTGCTGGAGCGTGCGTTGGGTATCGATGAGGCGATCTATGGTCCGGACCATCCCACTGTCGCCAATCGTTTGAGCAACCTAGCGATGGTGCTCCGGGAACTGGGAGATGCAGCGGCGGTGCCGGTGCTGCTAGCTCGGGCGCTGGCTATCCAAGAAGCCGCCTTCGGACCCGATCACCCCACCGTCGCTAGCATCTTGGGCAATCTGGGCTTGGTGACGTGGGAGTTTGGGGATGCGGCCGCGGCGCGAGGTTTGCTGGAGCGGGCGCTGGCCATCGATGAGGCGACGTACGGTCCGAACCACCCCGCCGCTGCAGTTCACTTACACAACCTGGCCACTCTGCTCATGACCCTGGGGGAGAGGTCGAAGGCGAAGCTGTTGTTAAATCGAGCCAGACGTATCCGCAACGGGATACGAGACCAGCGTTGACGGCACGGCTTTGCCCGCGAACGGGCTTGCGGTTAGGCCGAGTGACCGTTCCGCCCGCATCGCCTCCCTTCCGCGCGGGTGTCAATGGTTCTGTCAATGAAACTGAGCCTGACGAGGACAGAGCAGACCGCGATGACAGCCGCTCCAGGGTGAGGGGACGGGTCGTCTCGTCATCACCCCGGCTGCTGACTCCGCCGTGAGGAAGAGTGCGATGGAGTCGAAGTAGCGCCCCACCTGCTCGGCCTCGGCGACGTGCCTGACAAACGGCGTACTCGCTCCGTCGTCCCATTGGCTGGCGGGGCCCGGTGGCGCGGACATAGCGTCCGGAAAACGGGATTAAGCGGACTTGCGCGGCCCTCCGGAGCTGATCGCCTGGGCGCTACCTCTAACTCCTGTGCCGGGCTGGACGTCGCAGTGCCCGACTGGCGGCATCGGAGCTGGCTTGGCGCATCGAGTGAGCTCGAGGCCGCGAGATTTAGCTCTTAGAGTTGTAACAATTTGTGAGCTGTGACCGATACCCAGAAGTCGGCGACGTTCGGAGTGGTCGTCATACTCGAGGCGGTGCCGCCTGAAGGGCGCACCCTCGTTGTTCAACGATTGGAGTTCCGGTGCGTCGAGTCACCAGCGTTCGTGTCGAGGGCCTCTTCGGCCACCTCAGTCACGAGATATCTGTCCGCGCATCTACTCCTACCATATTGACGGGACCGAACGGTACCGGTAAGACGCATGTGCTGACGCTCCTCCGGGCCGCGCTGGCTCCCGATCTCAAGACGCTCGCCAAGCTTCCATATCGGGAAGTGGAGATCGGGTTTTCGGATGGGCGTCAGTTGCTGATAGTTCGTGCGGTCAACAAAGACGAAACTGAGTTGACATTAACTGCCTTAAAAAACAAGAAGGCAGAAGGAAGATCGGCGAAGATCAGAGACGTCGAATTGGAAGATCCCGAACTCCCGGATCATATTATCGCCCTGGCGGATGGTCGGTTTCTTGATGTCCGCGGAGATCGCGTCATAAGTTCCGATTTTGTTCGAAGGCGTTACAATCCGAAGCTGTCGGTGTCGCTAGGCGATCGGTTTCGAGGCAGTCCAGCGGTTCTTAAGATGTTTTCCGAACATGCGCCGATCCTCATCGATACGAAGCGCTTGGATATGACGCTTCCAAGACATCCTAGTGGCGCCGACCCTGACGCCTATCGTGGCTCTCCCAGGAATGTTGCGACCTCCAGCATTGGCCGGTACATCGATCAAATCCGAGTGCAGGTTAACGATGCTCGAAGGGATTCGGTCCTAGCCACGCAGAGTGCAGATTTGAGCTTCGCGGCACGAGCTCTGGCGGCGGCGAGCGACACAGTAAAAGAGGGTCCATTGCATCAGCGGTACGACGAAATCGTTGATCGGTATGAGGACTTGGCTCGGAATGGACTAGCTATCGGCGAAGCCCCGCTCAGTTTCCCGGAGAAGACGACGCCGACTGTGCGGCGGATCCTGAACGTCTTCCTTGATGACTGGGAACGACGCCTGAAACCCCTGTTGCCGGTTAACGAGAAGATCAAAGCTCTTCGTGAGATCCTAGACACTAAGCTCGCGCAGTCGGGGAAGCGGACGGTGATGGCCACAAAGGGACAGCTCACGTTTCAGTCGTTTGCAACTGGGCAGCGAGTGCGCGTATCTAGTCTGTCCTCGGGCGAGCAGCATCTTGTCGCTTTGTTCACTTTGCTGCTGTTCACCGCTGAACGTGATTCCTTGGTATTGATTGACGAGCCTGAGATTTCCATGCACGCCGCATGGAAACATGCATTTCTGGACGACATCAGTCGTGTGGCGCTACTCGCCGATCTGCAAGTGGTTTTAGCGACGCATTCGACGGCTATCATAAACGGGCAATGGGATCTCACCGAAGAGCTCGCGTTCTCGGACAGCCCGTACGTGTTCCATGGCGATGGCACGGCAGACGACAGCAGTTTGGACCCCGATGAGATCTAGGGCCCCTTCCTCGCTGCAAGCGTACGATCATCTTGCGGACCGCATTCGGCAACATCGGCAAGCGAACGATGATCCAGTACTTATCGTTGAAGGCCCTGATGATCAGCTTGTCTTGAGAGACCATCTTCCGAGTGTGGCGATTTTTCCAGCCAACGGTCGGGTCAACGCAGTTTCAGCGGCGCGAAGCCTGCTCGGCTGGGGAATCGAAAGGTTTGTGTGCGTAACTGATCGCGATTTCGAAGATCCAGAGGGACGCGGCGAGATCGCGCAGGTGCTCTATCCGTACGATCGGCGAGACCTGGAGTCAATGCTTGTCGCCTTGGGGGTTCTCGCGCTAGTTCTGGATCACCAGGGGTCCCGCGATAAGATCGCTGCGGAGGGCGGCTCGGGGATGCTCGTTCAGAGAATTGAGAAAGTAGTCGAGCCAATCACGCGACTGCGAGCGTGGAATGCAGAAGACGGACTCGCACTCGCTTTCGATGAAGTTGATCTAGCAAGCAAAGTCGACCAGAGGCTTCTTGCTCTGGCTGTGCAAAGCTACTGCGCGGCGCTGGTGGGGGTGTCTGCGACCTCCGCAACGATCCCAGAGGCGGTGAATGTTGCTGAGAGTTCGGACGAGCAGGTGCCCGATCCTTCTGGAAAGGACGTAATTACTGTGGCTGGCGTTGCTTTGCGGAAAGTTGCCGGAACCCTCAGCAAGGCCGCAGCCGCGGAGCCGCAGCTGTCTGCGCAAGTTCGAAGTAGCGCTGGCCTGGCGCTCTCAAGGTCGGACTGGATGCGGGGATTGATCTCACGCCTTTCTGCATAGCCGAGCGCTTGGGTGATCTCGTGACACGGGCCATGACGCGAATTGCGGTCAACTCATGCTGGAGGAGGCGTCCAGCGGGGAGCGCCGACACTCCTGACGTCTGCAGATCGCAGTGTTGACGCCATCGAGCGGCCTTTTAATCCGCAGGACGAGAGTTCGTGCCACCCGCGGGGACGCGAGAGTGGCAGTGCGGCTAGTCGGCGGTCGGCGGATGACCGAGGATCTGGCTGACGAGACCGGCGACTTGGGCCCGTTCGGCCGGAGTGAGGATCTCCCGGGTGCCGCTGTTCCCGTGCAGGTCGTCGAGGTATTCGTGCAGCGCGAGCAGGAGGGTCAGAGACTCGCGCGCGTATTCGGGAAGCGCCGAGTCGTTGTGGTGCGCTTTGGCGATCTCGCGGCAACCGGCAAGGTCCCCGGCGTACCAGCCGGATGAGGGGATGCGTTGTTCGTAGCCGAGCTCGGAGGAGCTGGAGAAGAATTCGTCGGCGCGGGCGGGGTTATCGCCCAGCGAGGCGATGAGTTGGGCGACTTGTGCGCGTTCGGCCGTAGTAAGGAACTGGTCGAGCCGGCGGTTCCCGTGGAGTTCCTCGAGGTAGGTGACGAGGGCTTCGGTGCAGTGGACCGTGCTGGAGATCTCGCGCGGCAGGGTGTCGGAGGCGATCTTGTCGACCATGGCAGGGGTGTCGATCGCGTCGTCGAGTTCCATGTCGAGGCCCGGGACCAGCCGCGGACGTTCGGTGGGTGGGGTCTGCATCAGGTGTCCACCTATCGCTCGTTGGTCGGGTTGGTCGAGTGCTGACTTCGGCCAAGGGTCGCCGGGCGAGTCGGCTGCGCTGACGCCGCCGACTGAGCAGAGCCTATCTGTTTGGCGGGTGGCGAAGCCTGAAGTACATGGTTGGCTGAGCCGGCGGGTGGTCTGTTGCGGAGCACCCATTCGGCGGTGCCTGGGTCGGTGAACGCGATGCGACCGTCAGGGATCTCCTTGACCACGTTCTTACGGATCAGCGCAGCGACTGCGGACTCGACATTGGCAACGCGGGGACCTGCGGACAAGCGCGCTTCGATCGATGTCCTCGATTGCGTCGGATGACCGTCGGCCAGCGTCTGCATAACGACCTGCTCGGACCGCGGCAGGGAGTTCCAGATCGCGCCGTGGATTTGCCGGTCAAGTTTGGCACGGGCGCGCTCAACTCCAACCTGCGCGGCCTGCCCAGTGATATGGAGTGCGCCGTGTGGGGCGGCCCGCCACGCTTCGTGCGCGGCGAGCTGGAGCCGGAGGGGGTGGCCTTGAGAGAAGTTGACCACCGTGTCGTGCGCCCGCTGGTCAAAGCTGCCCCCGACCGTGGCCGCGGTGTCTCGAAGGACTGCGCTGGCCTCCGATGGGTTTAACACGTCGAGACGTGCTACGTCGAAGACCTGCCCGCGATCGGCTTTCGCCAGGTCAGCGTCGGCGGCTGCAGATCCAGCGGCGATGACGCCCACGGGGTGACGTGCGCGCGAGCACTCGCTGAGACCCTCACAGAGCTGTCGCAGCTGGGACGGAGACCAGCGGTCCAGGTCGTCGATGACGATGACGGCCGGACGAGCGGCACGCCGGGCCTGCTCGCCGGCGTCGACGACCAGCTTCGCGATCTGGGGTCCGCGGTCGGGGCGTTCGATGTCCACCGACGCGGACGGTCCACGCAGCCCAACTGAGAGACTCGCGCCCCTCACGGATTTGCGAAGGTTCCGCACAGGATCGCGGAATCGCGCGCCACCCCGCATCCGTGCGCTGTCGAGACTGTCCCGCAGAGCTTCGTTCGCCGACAGGCTCTCGCTGACTCTGACCTCGGCCACGCGCCACCCCATCGAGCGAAGATCTGTGGCCAGGCCTCTCAGCAGAGTCGACTTACCGATCCCTCGCGATCCCGCGAACATCAGTCCGTTCGTCTCAACTTGTGCATGTGCGACGTCCGTCACGAAGCGACGTGCCAAGGCCGTCTCGGTGCCACGACCACGCGGCGCCACTGTCGCGGCACCAGGGCGAGGCGAGAATGGACTCCCGTACGCCATGCCCACACTCCCGAGCGACTCGACACCAACAGGTCCACAACTCTATTGGCGTTCCGCCGTTGGTGCAGACGCTCCTGTGGATAAGTCGGGCCGTAGACCTGGTGCGCGGTCTTCGGCTTGGTCTCGCCGACTCGAATCAACACGGTTCGTCTAGGTTTCGCACCACGCGCAGCCCCACGGTGAGCCAGTTGGCTACGATCTACGGATGCTCGACCCGCGTCTGACCTGCGGGTTCGTGGAGCGCCCCCGGCAGGATTCGAACCTGCGACCCACAGATTAGAAGATCGGCGGTATACCCCGGACCGACTAGGATCGACCCCGCTAGTCCTCCGGATCGACTTCGTCGACGGGGTCGATCCTAGTCGGTCCGGCAAACCATTAGCGATGACCACTATCCTCGTCCGGAGCCCTTCGGGCCCGGAGGGTCGGCTTGCCGACTCCGGACGAGGATAGTGGTCATGTCAAGTCGTTGGCAATCCGCATATCTCCGTCGGACACGTACTACCTATCGAAGTTAGCTCATTGCGAGCTACGCTAGAACCTGAAGTCAGGTCAGGGGAGATCAACATGTCATGGACTCTTCAGCGTCACGCTGTGCGTGAGACGGCCGCTGAGCGTGTCGTTGAGAAGATCTATGAGACGCCGGCCGACGAACTTGCGGCCAAGCTCGATGAGCTTCGCAATCTCACTCCGGCGGAGAGCGTTGCAAAGCAGGATCGCGAACGCACGGAGCGTGCGCGGCGCCTAGCTGCAGAGCACTCTGCGAGTTGATGGGTGCCATCGCCAAAGCTGCGAGTCACTAGGCGATGTCTGACTGACGACCTAGGTTTGCCGGGTGAGCGCGTCAACGACGACGCCCGAGGGTTCGCTGCAGACCACGATGCGCTCAGGAAGTTGTGCTCGCTGCGTGGTTCTGACCCTGCAGGAGGCGAAGTTGTGCAGTCGCTCACTCCTGCAGGTGCATACCGCTCCTTGCATACCGGTCGGGCGCGGGGCGCAACCATGTGGGTTGAGAGCGAGGACACCTGCTGGTTGGTCGCATACGACGAGTATCACGCGACTGGTGACCGGAAGGATGTCTACAACTATTTCGAGAAGTTGCAGCAGCGTGGCGAACTTGCGCCCACGGAGGACGACTGGCTCGCGGTGACTGAGTCAACACCACAAGATCTGCTGGAGAAGTTGCGCGACCTGGCGCCGGGTCTTATCGCCGAGGCACGACAGTCCCCCGGAACTGAAGCGATGGTGACGTTTCAGGCGCAGGACTCAGATGATGGCGGGCGCGGCCAGGCCGTCATGGCGATCGATGTCGTGGTCTTAGAACGTGAGGGAGCGGAAGAGGGGTGGATTGGTGTGACCCTGCCTCGCGACACTGACTGGCCACAGGAAGGCGTGTTGGCGATCGTGGCTGCACTCGTCCCACCTGAGATTGATTCTGACGCTCTGTTACCTAGCTCGAAGCTGGCCGGCCGTGACCGCCACAAGGGAGAGATCGTTTTCACCTGGTCGAGATACTTCTGACGCAACGATGGCTTCGCGCCATCGCAGCCTCATTAGGCAAGCGAATTGCCGCCGCATCGCCGTCCAGTGGGCGTCGGCCCGTCCGGGCGTTCCACCGGACCTCCGGACATGAGCGCTCCGCAGGCGCTGTACGCTTAGCCGGCGCCCCCGTAGCTCAGGGGATAGAGCAGTGGTTTCCTAAACCATGTGCCGCAGGTTCGAATCCTGCCGGGGGCACCTTCTTGGTGAGCTGTTCGCGGCCGGTTGCCGCTCATGGTGTGGTGGCTGGTTCTGTTGGCTTGTGTAGAACCTTTGCCCTGCGGTATTGCGATGCCTCGACAAAACCGTGCTTCTTAAGTTCGCCGATCGCCCGGCTGACGGTGCCGACCGACACGTTGTGATCGGCGGCCAGGTCGCGCGAGAGTGGCAGTTCGCTGCCCGGCGGGTACTTGCCGCACGCGATCGCCTCCTGCAGGCTGGCGGCCAGCATTTCGTAGGCTGGCCGGGTCCGCTGGTGGTTCTCGTAGCTCGGCCGGGGGAGGGTCTGGGCCAGTGCCTCGGCGGCTGATTGATCAACGCGGTCCGTCCACGCGACGTAGAACTTCAGCGTTGTCGCGGCGCTTGTGTGCCCGATCCACCCCTGCACCACTTTGATGTCTACGCCAGCTCCGAGCAGTTCGGTAGCTGTGTAGTGCCGAATCGAGTGCAGCCTTGTGCTTCGCAGGCCGTGCCGCTTGGCCGCTCGCCGATAGCGCTGGGTCGCCGTGTTCGGCTTCAAGGCAGTCGAGAAGTCTGGGGAGCCGGAGAAGATGAAGGCGTCTGCCCTCAGCTCAACGCCCAGCTGCCTGCACTGCTCGGCGCACCGACTGCGGTGGCTTTCAAGAAGTTCCAAGGTGAACTCGTCGAGGGGCACGTGGTGGCGCTGCTTGTTCTTCGTCTGAGTTTCAATCACCTCGCCGGGCAGTTGGTCGCCGGCGCGCACGACATGAAGTCGTTTGCGGGTGGTGTTCAGGTCAGTCCAACGCAGTACGCACATCTCGCCACGTCGGCTACCGGTGATCATGGTGAGCCACAAGAACAGACCCCAGTCGAGATCCTTGAACGCCTCGTTCATTAGCGGTGCAAGCTCTTCGGCCGTAGGCGGGTCGGGATCAGGCTGGTCGAAAGCTGGCGGATCCGCTAGTGCTGGAACGTTCGTGCCGACGTACCCCCACTTGAGACCCTGATTGAACGCGGCGGTGAGGATGAAGTGGATTGCTCGCACTGAGCTGTTCTTGAGCGGCTCGCAGACGTGGCCCTTCGCCGTGTGGTTCGTGCCGCGGACGTTGTTGAACCGGCAGGATTGCAGTAGGGCGTAGTACCCCTCGAGGAACTCGACCGAGCCCTTCGGATCAGCGGCGAACTTCTTGGTCTTCACCCCCTCGAAGCGCGGGGCGATGTAGTCCCGGATCAGCTGGTCGCGGCGTTGACGAGTACGCCGCGCGTGCGATGTCTTAACCCCGCACCACTTCTCGATCAGCTCAAGTACGGTCAGGTTGGTGCGGGCATGCTTCTGTTCGTCGACCTGGCTGAGCAGCTTGGTCAGCTCGACCTCGGCCTCATCCCAATCGTCGACCGGATCAGACTTGAGTACCAGCCGCTTGCCGGTCAGCGGGTTGACGCCGGCCGAGACGATCGCGCGGAACGTTCCGTTCTCACGCTCCTCGATGTGGCCCCGCCGTTTGCGCGGTCGCTTGGTCGCCATACCAGGCAGAGTAGCAGCCTGCTGTTCCCAGAACTGTTCCCAGGTCGTAGTCAGGCGAGCTACGCTCGGCATGTTTCCGCAGGTCAAAGGTGGGTTCAAGCTGAATCTCAGTGCTGCGACGCACGGTTTAGGAAACCGACGCTCTATCCCCTGAGCTACGGGGGCGCACGCGGGGACAGCTTAGCGGAGTTGGGGGTGGGTCAGCCGGTCAGGGCGGTGACGCCGAGGTGGCCGGTGATGGACTTGTAGCGCTCGGCGTAGAGGGTGGTGCAGCGGGAGGCGGCGCAGCCGGCGCCGGCGAAGGCCATGCCGCGGATGGTGGCGGAGCTGGTGCCGCGGCGGGAGTAGACGGGGCCGCCGGAGTCGCCGCCGACGATCGCGACCAGGCCGCCGCGGGTGGCGCGGATGACGTACGTCGTGCAGCCGTCGGAGTCGCAGTACTTCGCCGACGTCGAGCGGACCGTCAGACTGCACAGCGACGTACTGAAGCTGCCGGACTGGCAGATCACCGTGCCGACGCCAGGGTCGCCGCCGCCGGTGACGGTACGCGTGTTGGCGGTGTCGCCGGGGCCGTCGGTCCAGATCTTGGCGCCGTACGCGCTGCCGGTGATCAGCGCCTGGTCGTAGTCCGGGTAGTTCGTGCGCACGGTTGTAGTGCCGTAGTAGTTGGTGCCCGACTTCCAAACCGTGTTCGGGACGCCGCAGTGGCCTGCGGTGACCGAGCCGCGCTGGCCGTTGGAGCGCCGTACGACGGAGAAGCCGGCGGAGCAGTTCTTGAGCGCGGACGTGATCCGGGCACCGCCCCAGTGGCCGCCCTTCGGGGTGTCGCTCAGCCGGGAGGTGCGCGCGAGCGAGCTGGGGACGAGCTGTACGCCGGACAGGTCGCGCAGCCCGGCCAACGAAGCGGGAGAGGTCGTCGCCTGGTCGTATTCGACGACGACGTTCTCACTCACCGGATCGAGGTCGGCCGCGTACGTCGTACGGGACGCGTCGGGGGACCACGAGCGGTCGCCGACGGCGTTCCAGGCGTCGGCGATCGACTGGGCCGAACGACAGCTGCGCTCCACCTTCACCAAGGGCTTGCCGGCCGACGGGAGGTTGCGACTCATCGCGGACTCGTACTTCTTCGCGTCCAGCTTCGCGGAATCCACAACCACCTTGTAGCCGGTCGTCGCCGAGCCGACCACGCCGACGACGCCCTGGCTCAGCCCGTACGGCAGACCGGACGTCGGGCGGCCGGTCGCGTCCAGTGGTTCGAGGGAGCGGACCGCGGCGGAGATGCCATCGCCGAGCGACTCGCCGAGCGGTCGCGCATCGGACGCGGACGTCGGCTGCGCCAGCCGCGTCGCCTCGGTCGAGCTCACACTCGGCTGCGCGTGGGAGCACGCCGCGGCACCCGTCACCACGCCCGCGGAAGGCGCGGTGAGGGCGACTGCGAAGAGTGAGATGGAGCCGAGTGTGACCAGCGGGACGGTGACAGAGAGTCGCACGAAGCTCCCCAGATCGGTGGACCAAACCACTAGATGGTCCGTTCAAGCACTCCGTTCCGTCAAGACCTGGTCACCGTCCGCGAGCAGATTCGGCTACCGTGCGCGAGCGTAACTCGCAAGTTGACGCCCGTCGGCGCCGAAGAACTGGAGCGTGTCGGCGCTGATCGCGATCCGCTTCGCGTCACGCAGTACGCCGGTGTGCGGCACGTTCTCGCAGCCGACCATGTGCTGCCCCCCGGAAGTCGCGCTGAAGGCGCCGCGCTGACCGATGGTGTACGTGCCGCCGATCCCGTTGCATCCGTCGGAGCCCTTCCAGGTGCCGTCCGGCTTGAACACCAGCACCGGGTCGTCCGGCCGGGCCTTCTTGAGCGACTGGACGCCGACCATCTGCACGGGACGCCAGGTGCCGGCCACGGTCTTGTTCGAGAACACCTGTGGTGTCGACGCGGCCGAGGCAGGAGCCTGCTCGGCGGCGACCGGCGGTTGCATCGGCTGGTTCCGCGTCCCCGCCAGCCCGAACCCGGCGACGGCGACCGCGGCCACCGCGACGGCGGCAGCGCCGGAGACGATCCAGGTACGCCGCTGGGCGCGACGGGCGCCCGTGGTGGCGCGCTCGGTCAGGTCCGCGGCCTGCGGCACCGAGGCCGCGGCGCGTTCGAAGGTACCTCGCAGGTCATCCTCGAGATCGGTGTTGCTCACGACAACCTCTCATCGACACGGTTGGATTCGCCGGCCCCTGAATAGGCCGGCCGCCGCCGGAGCGAGGCGAGTGCCCTGCTCGCGGTCGCGCGCACGGTGGACGGTTTGATGCCGAGCACCTCGGCGATCGTCTGGTCGTCCAGGTCCTGGTAGTAGCGCAGGACCAGAACGACCCGTTCCCGGGCGGACAGCGTCGCCAGCGCACGCCACAGATCGTCGGAGTTGGCGACATGCGTGGCGTGGTCGGGCACGGTGCGCTGCGGGTCGAGGTCGGCCGTCGGCGCCTCCGTGAACGAGCGCCGACGCGTCATCGACAGGTACTCGTTCACCAGGATCCGCCGGACGTAGTGATGCGGATCGTCCGCGTTGCGCACCTTCCGCCAGGAGCGGAAGGCCTGCATCAGCGCGATCTGCGCCAGGTCCTCCGCCCGCTGGTAGTCGCCGGAGACCGTGAACCCGAGCCGCACCAGTTCCTGTCCACGGGCGGACACGTACTCCTCGAAATCCACTCGCCACTCCCTGGCTGGGCGTACAACTCCTCACACCTATTAGACGCATCGAGCCGCCCACGTGCTGCAACCGTTCGCACACAGTTCGATCACTAGTTGTCCAGCAGGAACTCCCGTACCGCCGCCTTCCCGCGGGGGTCTCGTTGCACGCTGTGACCGCTTCCGGGGACGACGACCAGCTCGGCGTCCCGGGCGTGTGCTTTCTCCCATTTGGCCCAGTCGAGCGGGCAGAACAGGTCGTTGGTGCCGTGCAGGATCAGCGTGCGCGGCGTCAGTTCCTGTGCGGCCGGGTACGTCGACACGCGGTCGGCCGGCCAGCGCAGACAGCCTTGGATCATCAGCTGGTCGCGTGCGGTCGCCACGTCGTACGGGTACAGCTCCTTCGGGTCCAGGCGCCGTACCGCTTCGTCGAGCGCGGTCTTGCGGTCGGGTTTGCCGGACCAGGCGAAACGGAGGTCGGAGCAGAGGGTGGCCATGTGGAGCCCTGCAGACAGCGTGTCGTAGGAAAGCCCTTTGCTGGTGGTTCGCTCGAGCAGCTCCTTCAGACCGCTGTGGTCGCCGCTGCGTGCGGAGTTCAGGATGGCTGGGATGCCTCTGAGGGACGGGTTGACCGAGTTGAGGCTCGCGACTGCCAACGACTCCATCAGGTCGGTACCGCTGACGACGTGCTGCACGAGCCACGCCACATCCGCCACCGGATCCGTCGCACACGCGGGATCCTGGCGGCACGCCTCCTTGAGTACCCCGGCGCTCGCGGCCATCAGATCCACACCCATCGGGTCGAATCCCTTGTGCGGTACGACGGAGTCCAGCACGAGCGCCTGCACCTGGCCCGGGTACTTCAGCCCGTACTGCGCCGCGGTGAAGCTGCCGTACGACGTTCCGTCGATCGTCAGCCGATCGACCTTGAGGTACTGGCGCAGCTGCTCGATGTCGTCGACGGTGTCAGGAGTCCCGTAGTACCCAGCGCCGGACCCGATGTGCTGCGCGCAGTCGTCGACAGCCGTGGCGGGTGGGGTCAGGAAGTCCGAACCGCCCACAGTCTCTTGCAGAGCAGGGCAATTGATGCCGTCAGGACCTGTGCCGCGCTGGTCGAACATGACGAGGCGGTACTCACGCAGCACATCAGGGTGCAGGTTGCGCCGCAAGTTGGGGAGGAGCGGTACGCCGGGCTGGCCGGGACCCCCGGTGAGTAGCAGGAGGACGCCGCGGGGCGCGTCGACGTTGTCGGCGGCGATGACGGCGAGGTCGAGCGAGGGGCCGTCCGGGCGTTTCCGGTCGAGCGGGACGTGCAGCGTCGTGCAGGTGAAGCCCGGCGTACAGGGCTTGTTCTCGGCTGCCTTCTCGGCGGGTGAAGTCGAGCAGGCGGTGCAGGCAAGGACGAGCGCGCACAGCAGCCGGATCATTCGCATGAGCACCCTCCCTCACTGGAGGGTGCGGCACACGCGGCAGCCGCCGCAACCTGCCTCGCGGGTCGACCTCGAAAGGGACCCGCAAGGCAGGCGCGGGTAGACCCCACCTCGGACGGCTTCGGGGTGCACGTCCGGCGCAGGGTCAGCGCAGGCCGAGTGACTTCGTCAGCTCGGCGGTCACCTGGCGCGGCGCCGGCAGTGTGCCGGGCTTGCCCTGACCTTCCAGCGAGGTCGCCACCAGGCGGTGGCAGCCGAAGGACTCGGCGGTGAACGACAGGACACCGCGGTCGTTGTCGGTGAACCGCAGCACGTACGTGGGTCCGAGCTCCTTGGTGCACATACTCGGCTTCTTCGCGACGGGTTTCGCCGCGTTGACCAGGGCGAACAGGTCGGTCGCCTGCTTGCCCATGCGCTTGGTGGTGATCGTCGCGTAGTCCTGCCCGGTCGCCTGTGCGTCGTACTGGCAGATCGTCACGCTGACGGGGTTGAACTTCGAGGTGGCCGCGCCCTGGCCCCACACCGCCTTGTCGGTGGCGGCGCGGACGGCCGTGATGGTCTCGGGGCAGTCCGTGCTCGGCGTACCGCTGGGGCTGGCTGACGGGGTGGGCGACGGCATGGTCACCGTTTGGGTGGGCTGGGCGGCGGGCGGGGACGAGCCGTCCTCGGTGCCGCAGGCGGCGGCAACTCCGAGCACAGCCACGACAAACGTCGCACCGATCAGGCCCCGTGTCCGTTGTGCACTCACGACTCGGTCCTTCCGGGTTGGCAAGGTCCACCATCATGGTGGAAAGGGGTCACACCGCGCGTGCCGGAACATCACGGCGGCGCGTCTTTCCGGTCACGCCGCGGGATCGAGCCGTAACCGTGGCTCACCTGTAACGTGCGCGCACTGGTCGCCCTCGTGCCTCCGTGCGGCCGCCGCTGGACAGGCGATCCCGGAGAACCCCGCTGACTCGGTAATCTGGAGGCATGACGAGCCCGTACGAAGACGACGAGCCGCTGCTGCCGGAACAGACCCGGGACGACGACCCGCGGACCTGGGGTGACAACGACTTCGGCAGCGACGACGACGAGCGCATCCTGAACGAGGTCCCCCCGCACCACGGATGACCGCGTCGCCTCGCGCCGGACGGCATCGAGGTGCTGGCGCCGGATCGGCCGCAGCGAGCCAGTGCATGGGACGTCGAGGTCGCGGCACTGGGTGAACAGCTGGCGAAACGTTCCGGGCCGGTAAGAATCGTTGGAGCCTCCAATGGATGTACCGTCGCGGTCCTGCTGGCGTTGGTTCCGGAGCTGGTCGATCGCGGGTGCCCGCCGGCGGCCGCCGACGAACTGCTCGCGGGCGGCATCCTGCGTGGTGTGACGGACGAACAGGTGACGTCGCTGACACGAATTCGGGTGGCGGTGCTGCCGTCGGTACCGGAGAATCCATCGCATCAGTGGAAGACGGTCGATGCCTTGCTGCGGTCGATCCGGGGGAGTTGTGAGCTGGCCGGGTGTCCCGAACCGCCGACGCCCGCCTTCCGTACCAAGAGCGACCCGCCGTACCTGGATCAGCTGCTGCGAACGATCGTGGGGTTCGTCAACTGAGGGGATGAGCGTGGAACTTCGGGGGTTCGACGAGGGGTACGGCGTGCAGGTCGCGGGCTGGGCCGAGAACGCCAAGGAGGTGGCTTTGCTGTCCGGGCGGGTGGCCTACCCGTTCCCGGAGGAACTGCGGACGAGCTGGCGGAAGGTCGACTCGGGCATCCACTCCTATCTGCTGTTCGACGGCGATCGGCCGGTCGGGTACGGCGAGGTCTGGCTCGACGACGAGGAGGACGAGGTCGAACTCGCCCGGATCATCGTGGACCCGAAGGTCCGTGGTCGTGGGGTCGGCGGCGAACTCGTGCGGGCACTACTCGGCCCCGCTCTGGACGCCGGGTACTCGGAGGTGTTCGTCAGGGTCCGCCCGGAGAACGCTCCGGCGATCCGGGCCTATCACGGCAGTGGCTTCGTCGATGTCCCCGCCGCCTTGATGGAGGAGTGGAACGACGGCCAGCCGGTCCCGTACCGCTGGATGCGGTACGCCGGTGAGCAGGTGGACGCCGGCGAGCTCAGGGGCTGAGGTTGTACGCCCACCTGCCGGCGCGTTACGCCTGACGGCTGCGGAGCAGGTCGCGGATCTCGGTCAGCAGCTCCTGGTCGGTGGTCAGCGGGTCCGGCTCGGGCTCCTGGCCGCGCTTGCGGCGCTCGGCCAGCTTGTTCAGCGGCATCACGATGAAGAAGTAGATGGCAGCGGCCACGAACAGGAAGTTCAGAGCCGCGTCCAGGATCAGACCGATCGAGAACTTCGCCTCGTTGATGTCGAAGGTCCAGACGCCGGTGAGGTCCGTCTTGCCGAAGATCGCCGCGATCAGCGGGTTGATCAGCCCGTCGACGACCGCGCCGATGATCTTGGTGAACGCTGCGCCGATGACGACGGCGACCGCGAGGTCGACGACGTTGCCGCGCATGATGAATTCCTTGAAGCCCTTGAGCATGTGGTGCCTCCACGAAGCGGGTGGTTGTACCCGGACAACGTAGGGCTGCACCCTCCTCAGGGCGAGGGACCGCGCCGGAGCGCAACACATCGTGCCGACACAATCCCAAAGAGTGATCAGCCCGTGTCCGGCGTCAGTGCCACGGTGATCCGTGAGTTCGCACTGGCCTGGGCCAGTCGGGTGGCAACCTCCGGCGTGGTGGCGACCACGATCAGTGCGCCGGACGTGGCCGATCGAGGCGTGGGCAGGGCGACCACGGGCACGGCGCGGGCGAGCTGACTTGCGGCGCCGGCGGTCGTGCTGTCGGCGGCGTACAGATTGATGCGGTCGCCGACTCGGAGCAGCGCGGTGATGTCGGCGTCGTCGACGCGGAACGGGTAGGCGAGCGAGCCTGGCGGCACGGCGGGTGGCGCCAGGAATCTGGCATCGGTGAGTGGTTCGCCGGCTCTGACCGGTCCGCTGAGCAGCCTGCTCGTCAGTTCGCTGCCGGGTCTGAGCGCACCGGCGGGCACCGAGCCGGGTGGCAGATCGACGGTCCGCAGATCGTCGCGCGTCGGTGCGACGCCGCCGGTGAGGTCGCGCGCGGCGGCCAGCACCGCGACCGTCGGTGGCGGTGCGGGGGAGAGGGCGAGAAGTCCGAAGTACACGGCGGCCGCGGCGGCGACGCCGGCCAGGAGCCGACGGTGCCACCGGGCGGCCCGGAGCAGGTCACGAAGCAGGGAAGGGATTTTCATGCCGGAGAAGATACGAGTTTCGCCGGCGACCGCCCTTCAGTTATCCACAGGGTGCGCGGTCAGGCCGCGCTGGTGCCCGAGGACGAGCTGCTCGAGGACGAACCCGAAGCGGAGGAAGTCGACGAAGACGAGGTCGAGGACGACCCGGAGGAGCCGTTGGACGACGACCCGTTGGACGACGACCCGGAGGACGAGGACGACGCCTCGGACTTCGCCGGCACCGAGCTCTTGCCGGACGACCGGCTGTCGGTCCGGTAGAAGCCGGAACCCTTGAACACGACGCCCACGGCGTTGAAGACCTTGCGCAGGTTCCCCTGGCAGTTCGGGCACACGGTCAGAGCATCGTCCGTGAAGCTCTGGCGCACCTCGAGCGCTTCACCACAGTCGGTGCACTGGTACTGGTACGTCGGCACGGTCGGTTCCCTTCAAGCCGCTGGCACTCCTACTACCCGACTGCTAATAATGCGCCAGCGGACCGAAGTATTCCAAACCCGGTCTCACGTACCTCAACTCTGCGTCCCTGTCCAGCCGACGCAGAGCAACGCAAAGTTGTGAGGGACCCCATTTGGGGTGGGCGGGGGGATTCTCTACGGTTGGTCCGTGCCACGCCTGCTTCGAGTCGTCGTCATCAGCGGAATCGCGCTCGCCACGGTCCTCCTGGTGATCGCCGGTACCGTCGTCTTCGTCGTCCGCCACTCGTTCCCGACGTACGACGGAACGATCGAGCTGAACGGCCTGGACGCCGACGTCAGCGTGGTCCGGGACGCGAACGGAATCCCGCAGATCTACGCCGACACCCCGGCCGACCTGTTCGCGGCGCAGGGCTACGTGCACGCGCAGGACCGGTTCTTCGAGATGGACTTCCGCCGGCACGTCACGGCCGGCCGGCTGAGCGAGCTGTTCGGCAAGACCGCGCTCGAGACCGACAAGTTCGTCCGGACGCTCGGCTGGCGGCGGGTGGCGGAGAAGGAGTTGCCGCTGCTCAGCCCGACCACCCGGCAGTACCTAGACGACTACGCCCGCGGCGTCAACGCATACCTCTCCAAGCACAGCGGCTCCGGACTCAGCCTGGAGTACGGCGTCCTGTCGCTGCAGCCCGGCGGCCCGAAGAACTACACGCCGGAGCCGTGGACCGCGGCCGACTCGTTGTCCTGGCTGAAGGCGATGGCGTGGGACCTGGGCGGCAACCTGGACGAAGAGGTCACCCGGACGAAGCTGCTGGCCGCGATGCCGGCCCGCAACGTCGAGAGCCTCTACCCGCAGTACCCGTACGACCGGAACCAGCCGATCATGGCCGCCGGCTCGATCGGCAAGGACGGCAAGTTCACCACCGCTCCGGTCAGCAACGAGGTCCGGCGGAGCATGCTCACCCAGGACCTGCTCAAGTCGCTGGACTCGGTGCAGAATGTCGCCAAGGGCCTGCCCGAGCTGCTCGGGCAGGGCGACGGCGTCGGGTCGAACTCCTGGGTGGTTTCGGGTGACCACACCACCACCGGCAAGCCGTTGCTGGCCAACGACCCGCACCTGGGCGCGACCATGCCGGGGATCTGGACGCAGGTCGGCCTGCACTGCAACAACGTCGGCAAGGCGTGCCCGTTCGACGTGTCCGGCTTCAGCTTCTCGGGCCTGCCCGGTGTGGTGATCGGCCACAACAACGCGATCTCCTGGGGCTTCACCAACCTCGACCCGGACGTCCAGGACCTGTACCTGGAGCGGATCGAGGGCAACAACGTCCTCTACAACAACAAGTGGCGCGCGATGGCCACCCGCGAGGAGACGTTCAAGGTGGCCGGCCAGGACGAGCCGGTGAAGATCACCGTCCGCGAGACCCGGCACGGTCCGCTCCTCTCGGACGTCGACGAGGACGAACGCAAGGTGGGTGAGTCGGCGGCGGCGCAGGCGAAGTACCCGACGGCGTACGGCGTCGCGCTGCAGTGGACCGCGCTGAACCCGGGCCGGACCGCTGACGCGCTGTTCGCGATCAACACCGCGCAGAACTGGACCCAGTTCCGCGTCGCCGCCGAGCACTTCCAGGCGCCCTCGCAGAACCTGGTGTACGCCGACACCGACGGCCACATCGGCTACCAGGCGCCCGGGCTGATCCCGATCCGCACCACCGGCCGGGGCGACTGGCCGGTCCCGGGCTGGGATCCGAAGTACGCCTGGAAGGGGTACGTCCCGTTCGACGCGCTGCCGAGTGAGTTCGACCCGCCGAGCGGCATCATCGTGACCGCGAACCAGGCCGTCGTACCGAACACGTACACGTACTACCTGACCAACTCCTGGGACTACGGCTACCGCTCGCAGCAGATCCTCGACCGGATCAAGCAGGCGGGGAAGCTGGACGCGAACGCGATGGCGTCGATCCAGCTGGACACCAAGAGCAAGGCCGCCGAGATGCTGGTGCCGTACCTGCTGCGGATCAGCATCGACGACGCGTTCGACAAGCAGGGCCAGGACGCTCTGCGGAACTGGGACTTCACCCAGCCGCCGGACTCGGCGGCCGCGGCGTACTTCAACGTGGTCTGGCGCAACCTGCTCGCGCTGACCTTCCACGACCAGCTCCCCGAAGGCACCTGGCCGGACGGCGGTTCCCGCTGGTTCGAGGTGATCCACACGCTGATCGGGCAGCAGAACAGCGGCTGGTGGGACAACATCGGTACGCCGCAGCGGGAGAGCCGGGACGACATCCTCCGCGAGGCCCTGATCAACGCGCGGACCGAGATCACCCAGAAGATGGCCCGGGAGCCGTCCAACTGGCAGTGGGGCCGGCTGCACAAGCTGACGCTGACCAACCAGACGCTGGGCAAGTCCGGGATCGGAGCGGTCGAGAAGATCTTCAACCGCGGCCCGTACGAGCTGGGCGGCGGTACGTCGATCGTCGACGCCACCGGCTGGGACGCCGCGGAGGGGTACGAGGTGACCGCGACCCCGTCGATGCGGATGGTCGTGGACCTGTCGGACTTCGACAAGTCCCGCTGGGTCAACCTGACCGGTGTGTCCGGCCACGCGTTCTCGTCGAACTACACCGACCAGACCGAGCTGTGGGTCAAGGGCGAAACACTGCAGTGGGCCTACACCAAGGGCGCGGTGGAGGCCACCCGCAAACATTCCCTGACGTTCACCAAGCCGGACCGCTAACAGCCGCCTGCGAACGGCATGTCCCGCCACTGGGCGGCGAACATGCGGATGCCGTCGGCCAGGGCCGGGAACTGCGGGACCAGCGGTGTGCAGACCAGGACCTGTAGTGCGCGAGCCAGGTCCATCACCTGCTGGATCTGCGGGTCCAGCGTCGGAAGACCGCGAGAGCGCGCGCCCTCGTCGTACGCCTGGCACAGGTCAGGGCCGAAGCCTGCGAGGTCCCACTCGAGCGGGCCGATCGTCACGTCCTCGAAGTCGGCCCACAGCGGCCCGTCGACGGTAGTGATCAGGTTCCACGACGGTGCGTCGCCATGCAGCGGCTGCACGGTCGCGGACGGGAAGACCGCCTCGAACCCGGCCCTGCTGGTCAGAATCGGCTCCAGCACCTTCCACTCGGCTCTTGCCCGGTCCACGTCCTCCTGCTCGAGCAGACCCGGCACTGCCTCGGCTGCCGCCAGGCCCGGGCCGATCAGCCGCAGAGGAGTCATCCAGGGCAGCTCTCCCGGGTACTTCACGAGCTGGGCGTGTAGCTCGGGCACGCGGGCGGTTGCCCCGACGTAGTCCGGTTCAGCTGCCTGGTCCACCTCGACGTACGTCCAGAAGGTCATGGACAGTCCGTCCTGCTCCGCGGGCGCCAGCGGGACCAGTGGGCTCGGCGGCACCACGGGGAGTCCCTGCTCCGCCATCCAGACCACCACGTCCAGCTCGCGCTGCTGGCGTCGTACGGCGGGCTCTGGTTCCTGTAAGGCGCCTGGGAGGTTCATCGGTACCCGGGCGACCACTGGTGAGGGCAACAGGTGCACGACCGTCGAGAACGCCTCGTAGAGGACACTCGGGTCGGTGACCGTGAGGCCGAGGTTGCGTGCGGCTGTGGCTGCGGCTTGGACCGCGGTCTCAGTCATCCCCCGATCCTCGCAGTGTGATCAAGCGATTTGGCGTCAGCGCCGCATCCACCGGCTTGTCGTGGGGGTCGGACGGCAGAGCGTCGACGATCTCCGTGTCGTACACAGCGGCCCAGACCGGCGTACCAGGGCGGACCCGGGCGAGCGCACGGTCGTACGAGCCGCCCCCGCGGCCGAGGCGTACGCCGTCGTGGGTAACAGCGACGGCCGGGCAGATGACCAGATCGGCGGTGGCGATCGCGTCGGAGCCCAGGTCGGTCGGCGGCTCGGACAGACCGAGCCGACCGGGCACCAGGTCCGCCGCGCCGGGCGCGACACCCCAGCCCAGGTCGTTGTCGGCGTACAGGATCGGCAACAGCACCTCTCGGTGTGTCGCGAGCAGCCAGTCGATCAGCGCACCGGTCTGCGGCTCAGGTCCCATGGACACGTAGAGAGCGACTCGGTACACCTCGGGCAGCACCTGTTGGGCGCTCGCCAGCAGTCCCTCCGCGTGCGGCCGCAGCCCGCGCGCTCCCAGGAAGTGCTGCCGCGCCGCGGCCTTCGTCTGGAACACACCTCGATCGTATGAGCGTGACGCGCGCAACACTGGGATTACCTGCCGTCCCCTAGGGTTGGTGCATGGGTGAGGTGGGTCTCAGACAAGCGCAGGAGAAGATGCGCGCGGCCGGTGCTGCCGACGTCGCGATACGCGTCTTCACGCACTACTACCGGCTGCTCGAGTCCGGGCAACAGGGAAAGATCCGCGAGGACGACATCGAGCCGGTGGGCGACCTGCCGCACCTGGAGCACCTGGACACCGACCCGGAGGCTCTTCGCGCCGCGCTCGCCGAGACGGTCGTCATCAAGCTGAACGGCGGCCTCGGTACGTCGATGGGCGTCACCGGCCCGAAGTCCGCGCTGCCGGTCAAGGACGGACTGAGCTTCCTGGACATCATCGCCCGCCAGATCCTGAGCACCCGGCGCGCGTACGACGTACCGCTGCCGCTGGTGCTGATGAACTCGTTCCGCACCAGGACCGAGTCGCTGCAGATCCTCAGCGAGTACGACGGACTCGCGGTGGACGGCCTGCCGCTCGACTTCCTGCAGAACATGGAGCCGAAGCTGCTCGCCGACGACCTGACGCCGGCCGAGTGGGAGCCGGACCCGGAGCTCGCCTGGTGCCCGCCCGGCCACGGCGACCTGTTCACCGCGCTGGTTGCCTCGGGCACCCTCGACGCACTGCGGGAGCACGGTTTCCGGCACGCGTTCATCTCCAACGCGGACAACCTCGGCGCCACCGCGGACCCGCGGATCGCGGCCTGGATGGCGGAGCACGACGTACCGTTCGGGATGGAGGTCTGCCGGCGGACCCGGTCCGACCGCAAGGGCGGGCACGTCGCGGTGCGGAAGCCCGACGGGCGGCTGATCCTGCGGGACAGCGCGCAGGTGGCCGACGAGGACACGCAGTACTTCCAGGACGTCACCCGGCACCGGATGTTCAACACGAACAACCTGTGGATCGACCTGGACCGGCTCGCCGAGCTGATGGACGGGCACGACGGGATCCTCGGGCTGCCGATCCTGGTGAACCGCAAGACCGTCGACCCGGCCGACCCGACCTCGCCGAAGGTGATCCAGCTGGAGACCGGGATGGGTACCGCGATCGAGACCTTCGACGGGTCCCAGGCGGTGATCGTGGACCGCAGCCGGTTCAAGCCGGTGAAGACGACGAACGACCTGCTGGTGCTGCGCTCGGACGTGTACGAGCTCGACGAGACCGGCGATCTGACCACCACCCACGAGGGCGACGAGCCGTACGTCGACCTGGACCCGGAGTACTTCAAGATCCTCGCCGACTTCGACGCCCGGTTCCCGGCCGGGTCGCCGTCGCTGGTCCGGGCCGACCGGCTCGAGGTCCGCGGCGACGTTGCCTTCGGCAAGGATGTCGTGGTGATCGGGGACGTCGAGGTGACCGCGCCGGACGGTGAGCGGCGCGTGGTCCCGGACGGGACCGAGCTGCGTTGAGCGTGGGCGACCTGCTCGTCCGGCCGTTGGAGCCCTACGACACCGACGAGGCCGCCGCGGTGTGGTGGCGCTCACGGCATACCGAGGACTCCCAGCTGCCGCCCGCGATCCACACCGCGGAGCAGGTCGCCTCCTGGTTCGCCGACGTACTGCTCCCGGACGCGCAGACCTGGGTCGCCCTCGACGACGGCCGGATCGTCGCGGTCCTCACCCTCGACGGTGACGACCTCGACCAGTTGTACGTCGCTCCGGACGCGGCCGGCCAGGGCATCGGCTCCGCCCTCGTCGACCTCGCCAAGGATCTTCGCCCCGGCGGTCTGGCGTTGTGGACCTTCCAGACCAACACGCGCGCGCAGGCCTTCTACCTGCGGCACGACTTCCACGAGGTACGCCGTACCGACGGCTCGGCGAACGAGGAACGCGCCCCGGACGTCCGCATGGTCTGGGGCAATCACCCGGAATCGGACCCCACCTAGACCCCAACCGGACTTCTTCACGCACCCTCCCGGAACTTGGCGTTGAAACCCCCGACCGGTGGATTAGGGTCGAGCTCGTGAGACGGAGTGTGGATGAGCATCTAGAGGTCGTACTCGGACGGGTGGCGGCCCTGCCGGCGTTCGACCAGCCGTTGATGGACGCGGTCGGGCTGGTGCTCTGCGAGGACATCGTCTCGGGGGTGAGCCTGCCGGGGTTCGACAACTCCGCCATGGACGGGTACGCCGTTCAGGCGGGCGATCTGGCCGGCGCTTCGGACGAGAACCCGATCAGCCTGCCGGTGGTCGGGGAGTTCCGGGCCGGGCGCAGTGAGCCGATCGTGGTGACCCCTGGGACCTGTGTGCGGATCATGACCGGTGCGCCGATGCCGCGTGGGGCGGACAGTGTCGTGCCGGTCGAGTGGACCGACGGTGGGACGGTCAACGTACGGATCACCCAACAGCCGCCGCTCGGCGGCTCGGTGCGGCGGGCGGGCGAGGACGTGACGGCCGGAGCACAGGTGCTCGAGCGTGACACCGTCCTCGGTCCGCGGCAGATCGCCGTACTCGCCGCGGTCGGGAGGGCGCGGGTCAAGGCGCGTCCGCGACCACGGGTCGTGGTGATCTCGACCGGGGCCGAGCTGCGGGAGCCGGGGAGCCGGCTGGGCGAGGGGCAGATCTACGACTCGAACAGCTACACCCTGGCGGCGTGCGCGCGGGACGCCGGGGCGGTGGTGTATCGCGTCGGGATTGTCGACGACGACCCCAAACGGATCATGGACACCCTGTCCGACCAGTTGGTGCGTGCCGACCTGGTCATCACTACCGGCGGTGTCAGCATGGGTGCGTACGACATCGTGAAGGAGGAACTCTCCAAGCTCGGCACGGTGGACTTCCCGCAGGTCGCGATGCAGCCGGGCAAGCCACAGGGGTTCGGCGTGATCGGTGAGGACGAGGTCCCGATCTTCACGCTGCCCGGCAACCCGGTGTCGGCGTACATCTCCTTCGAGGTCTTCGTACGGCCGGCGCTGCGCAAGATGATGGGGCAGATGCCGTACCGGCGGGCCCTGGTGCCCGGCGTGACGCTCGACGGGTTCAGCTCGCCCGCGGGGAAGCGGCAGTTCGTCCGCGCTGCGGCCACGTCCGGCGACCAGGGCTGGATGGCCAGTACAGTCGGCGGGCACGGCTCGCACCTGCTCGGCGGGTTGAGCCGGGCGAACGCACTGATCGTGGTACCCGAGGACGTCACCTCGGTCCGCGCCGGCGATCAGGTCGAGCTGATGTTGCTGGATGAGGAGACCGGATGACGCAAGACCCGGGGGCGACGACCGCCGGTACGCCGGGAGCCGGCGGGCTGACGCACGTCGACGAGACCGGGGCCGCGCGGATGGTGGACGTGTCCGCGAAGGACACCACGGTCCGGCGAGCCGTTGCCAGCGGCAAGGTTCTGGTCTCGGCCGAGGTGGTGGCGGCGTTGCGCGGTGACGGCGTACCGAAGGGGGACGCGCTCGGCGTCGCCCGGATCGCCGGGATCATGGGCGCGAAGCGGACACCGGACCTGGTTCCGCTGTGCCATCCGATCGCGATCACCGGCGCCAAGGTGGACCTCGAGGTCGCGGACGACGCCGTACTGATCCAGGCGCAGGTGAAGACCACCGACCGGACCGGTGTCGAGATGGAGGCCCTGACCGCGGTCGCAGTCGCCGGTCTGGCCGTGATCGACATGGTGAAGGCGCTGGATCCGGCCGCGGTGCTGACCGACGTACGGGTGGAGCTGAAAGAGGGCGGTAAGACCGGGCACTGGGAGCGGCCGTGAGAGCTCTCGTCGTCAGCGTCTCGAACCGTGCGGCCGCCGGCGTCTACACCGACACCACAGGTCCGCTGATCGCGTCGCGCCTGGCCGAATGGGGATTCGAGGTGTCCGGTCCGCAGGTCGTGCCGGACGGTGACCCGGTCGGCGCCGCGTTGGAGGCGGCGATCGACGCGTCGTACGACGTGGTCCTGACGACCGGCGGGACCGGCCTGTCGCCGACCGACGAGACGCCCGAGCAGACCGACAGCCTGATCGAGAGACCCGCGCCGGGAATCGCCGAAGCCATCCGGGCGTACGGCCTGGCGAAAGGCGTGCCGACAGCCGCGCTGTCCCGCGGGGTGGCCGGTGTCGCGGGCCGGACGCTCATCGTCAACCTGCCCGGTTCGCGCGGCGGCGTGAAGGACGGACTCGACGTTCTCGAACCGATCCTGCGGCATGCGGTCGACCAGCTGCACGGGGGCGATCACGTGCGGACGGACGTCGACTGATGGCGGTCGTCCAATGGCCTGTGGAGCTGAAGCACGGGCAGGTCGGACTGCGGCCGCTGCGGGCCGGCGACGGAAGCGAGTGGGCCGCCGCGCGCCAGCGGAACGTCAGTTGGCTGCGACCTTGGGACGCGACCCAGCCACCCGGTGCGGACGACGGCGCGCGGACGTTCCGCGCGATGGCACGCGACTGGAACCGGCAGGCGCGCTACGGGCGGATGCTGCCGTTCGTCATCACGTACGGCGGTGCGGCCGGCGCCGGCGCACGCTCGAAGTGGCCGCTGGTCGGGCAGCTCACCGTGTCCGGAATCACCTACGGATCGGCGCGCTGGGCGAACCTCGGCTACTGGGTCGATGAGCAGTACGCCGGTCGCGGCATCGTGCCCACGGCCGTCGCGATGGCCGCCGACCACTGCTGGTTCACCCTTGGCCTGCACAGGATCGAAGTGGCGATCCGCCCGGAGAACAAGGCAAGTCTGCGCGTCGTCGAGAAGCTCGGCTTCCGGTTCGAAGGCGAACGGCCGCGGTTCCTGCACATCGACGGCGACTGGCGCGACCACCGGATCTTCGCGCTCAACGTCGAAGAGGTCGGACCCGGTCTCGTAGCGCGACTGAGCTGACTACGGTGCGTGCTATTCACATCAGTCACACGAGTCTTCTTGCGACACACCGTCCCACGTACCTCATCTGGCCCTATCCGCACCTTAGCGTCGTCGCATGGGGACGACAGGGCTGATCTATGTGGCGATCGTCGCCGCGTGGGCCGCCTACCTCGTCCCGATGTGGCTGAAGCGGGGCGAAGAAGCGCGGCGCCGTCCGGTCGTGCCGTCGTCCGACGAGGCGCGCGTGCTGTCCCGCGACCCGTCGCGGACGCGGTACGTCGTACGTCCGGCCGGGACCACCGTCGCCGACGACTCGTCGCCACCCAAGCGGTACGTTCCCAACCGAGCCCGCCGGGTGGCCGCCATGCGCCGTCGGCGGGTGCTGTCGATCCTGACCCTTTCGCTGCTGTCCGTCGTGGCGCTCGCCGGTCTGGCGATGCTGCCGTGGTGGACGGTCGCGATCCCCGGCACGTTGATCGCCGGCTTCGTCGTCCTCACCCGGGTGCAACTGCGCCGGCAGGCCCGCACGCGGATGCAGACCGCCGCCGAACGTCGTGCCCGCGCCCAGGCCCGCCACGACCGCGGCCCGGCCGGCAAGCCCGGGCCGTCGCCCGACGAGGAGATGACCATCGAGGTCAAGCTCCCCGCCGAGCCTGCCCCGAAGCCCGCCGCGGCGAAGGCCGACAAGCCGGCCGCCGACGGCCTGTGGGACCCGGTGCCGGTCACGCTGCCGACGTACGTCATGAAGGAGAAGGCGCCCGACCGCACGGTCCGGACGATCTCCCTCACCGACGACGAAGTCTTCTCCAGCGCCCGCACGACGGACCCGTCCGAGAAGCCCGCCCCCACCGAAGCACCGGCCCCCCAGCCGGCCGAAGAGGTCGAGGTGAAGCGCGCCGTCGGCGACTGATAACCGGTTTTAGTCTGCGGGCCCGTCCGTGTTAGAGTTTCGCGGTCGCCAGGGAAACCAGACGACCAGCTTTGGGGCTGTGGCGCAGTTGGTAGCGCGCTTCGTTCGCAACGAAGAGGCCAGGGGTTCGAATCCCCTCAGCTCCACGAAGCCGATGGGCGAGGTGTGTCGCGCAGAACCTGCGCTGACCGCCTCGCCTTCGTCATTTGTGCGGCTGCGCTTCGCTTGCCGCGCGGCGGGGGCTCCGCCACCCGCACCCCCTTGCGCCTTCGCTTCGCTCGGCTCCGGTGGCTGGGTTTGGTGGTCAGCTTGGCTGCGGTGGCTGGGTTTGATGGTCAGCTTGGCTGCGGTGGCTGGGTTTGATGGTCAGCTTGGCTGCGGGGGGTGGGTTTGGCGGTCAGTTCGGCTCCCGTGGCTGGGTTGGCGGTTGGCTCGGCTGTGGGGTTGGGGTTTGCTGTGGTTGCTGCTCTTAGGTTGTTAGGGCTGCTTCGGGGGTGGGGCGGTTGTGGCGTCCGCCGGTTCGCTTGGTGATGGCTGAGGGGATGGCGGTCTTCGACCGGTAGAACTTGAGGGGACTGGAGCTGACCGCCTCCTTGTAGGCGATCGCGGCCCGGCCCTTGAGATACCAGCGGCTGGGGGTGTCGTCGGGGTTGGTGAACTGGATGACGGCATCCTTGCGACCCAACGACACCGGCTGATGGATGTACCCGAAGCGGAACGGACGGGGGTCCTTGCCGCGCAGGATCCGGGCGATCGACTCGGCCGTGTGCGCGCCCGTGGGGATGCCGCTCTGGCAGGTCCCGTGGATGGTCCCGTAGGCCTGGCGGATCGCCGCCGCATCGCCGACCGCGAACACCTCGGGATGCGAGACCGAGCGCAGGGCGGTGTCGACCGTGACCCGGCCGGCGTCGTCGACGGCGATCCCGGCTTCTGCGGCGAGGCGGGCATGGACGACTCCCGTCGTCCACAACGTCACGTCGGTCAGGATGCGTCCGCCGCCGTCGAGTTCGACTGCGCCCGGGAGGACCCGGGTCACCGTCACCCCGGTGCGGACTTCGACGCCGAGACGATCGAGTGTGTTCATCAGGTAGCTGCGCGCCTTCGAACCCATCATCGATCCCGGCTCGCCGCGGCTGAGCAGCACCACTTGCATGCGGGGGTACGCCTCGGCGGCCTCGGCGGCCGCTTCGATGCCGGTGAGGCCCGCGCCGCAGACAGCGAGGACGCCCTCGGCGTTGCTTCGCAGGGCCTGCGCGAGCGCCGGGTCGTCGATGGTGAAGGCGTGCTCGACACGCGGGGTCGTACTGCCGATCGCGTACACCAGATGGTCGTACGTGAGTTTCTGGCCGTCGTCGAGGACCACGCTCCGGCTGACGACGTCGATCCGGGCCGCGCGGCCCTGAACGAAGGCGGCGCCGGCCGGCGCGACCAGGTCGGGGATGCGGTGGACGGCGAGTTCCTGGCCGACCGCGACCTGGTGCTGACGGAGGCGCTCGTTGAAGACGTCGGTCGGGTTGACAAGTGTGACGTCGGTGTTCCTGGTGCGGCGCGCGATGCCGTGGGTGGCCATCATGCCGGTGTAGCCGGCGCCGAGGACGACGATGCGGTGCTTCATTTCCATGTCCGTTCGTTGATGGAGCTCAGGGGAGGAGAGATCAGGCCCGGATCGCCGCGATGCCTTCGCGGAACGTCGGCATCGACGGCATCCAGCCGAGTTCGGCCGCTGCCTTGGCGTTGGACAGGCGGTAGGAGCCGGTCATGACGGCGTGCAGGAGCGGGATCGGCCGGAGCACCCAGCCGGGCAGCGACTTCGGCGGCGGCGCGCCGAGATGCGCGGCGGCCGTGCGGAAGAAGTCGCGCCAGGGGGCGGGCTCGTTGTCGACGATGTTGTACGCCTCGCCCCCACGGCCGTGCTCGAGGGCGGCAACCGTCGCGGCGGCGGCATCCTCGACGTGGATGAAGGAGATCGGGCCGCCCTGCGGGACCGGTAGCTTCCCCTGCTTGAGCATTTCGATGGTGTGGTCACCTCGGGCACCGTAGAAGGCGCCGTACCGCAGGGCGACGCCGGCGATGCCCTCGGCATGGAACGTCTGCTGTTCCGTGGACCGCAACGCGGCGATGTGCTGGTCGAAACGCCCGTACCCGCCCTGCCCGAAGGTGTCCGTCTCGGTGTGGACGTGTTCCCCGAGATTGCCGTAGCCGTAGCCGAAAAGGTTCGACTGGGTGACGAAGCGCCGGGCGCCCAGGGCGCGGGCGGCGGCGAGGAGATTCGCGGTCCCCTCGGTGCGGAGGCGGTTGGTCGCCGCCAGGTCCCGGTGCCGCATCGGGGCCTTCTTCAGCGCAGTCAGCTGGTGGATGACGGCCCCGGCTGTCATGCCGCGGACGGCTGCCAGTAGACGGTCGCGATCCAGCGCGTCGCCGACCAGTTCGGCGGTGCCGGGTGGTGCGCCACCGCGGCACCGGGTGAGAGCCACGACCTCGTGCCCGGACTCGAGAAGCGCTCGGGTGAGCGGGGTTCCGACGGCGCCGGTTGCGCCGGCCAGGAGGATTCTCATGCGGCCTTCCTCCGCAGCAAGAGAACGACAGCCACGATCCCCAGCAGCGTGGTGGCGCCGAGCAGCGGCACGTCTGTGCCGTGCCCGCCGATGTGGCGGTCCGTGAAGTGCGACCAGGTGTGCAGGCCGCTGGCGACGACGAAGCCGGCCAGCGCCGCCCCCAGCGTGTTGTTCCAGAGCAGCGCGGTGATCAGGCCGATGCCGATGCCGATCTGGAAGGCACCCGCGTCGTGCGTCAGATGCTCGTTGTACGGCGCGTAGTTGACGTAGTCGATGAAGCTGACGGGCGCGAAGTACGCCCAGACGCCGAAGACCAGCACGCTGGCGGCGCACAGCAAGGTGATGACAGTGACCGGAAGCGACCTCAAGGTGACTCCTTAAAACAGCGGATGGCTGGTCCACTGTGGAGGCCCTGAAGATGCAGCGACAACGGCGATGTGCTCAACACATGTTCAGCACCACTGAAGACCCGCGTGCGGGCCGGTTCGGCATTCAGCGGGGGTCAAGGATTGTTTCGCAGGTCCGCACTACCCGGTCGGTCTGCGGGACTCCTCGGAGGCGGCGGGCCAGTCGTGGATCACCGGGCCGTGGGCCTCGGCGAGCCGGGCGAACTCGCGGACGAGTTCGGTTTCGCGGTCGGCCCGCCAGATCAGCGCCGACGCGACGGGCGGCCCGTTCTCGATCGGTACATAGGCGATCCCGGCATGCTGGTTGTACTGCGCGAACTGCGCGAGCAGCGGGCCGATGCCCTGGCCGGCCATGACCAGCGCGACGCCTGCCTGGAGGCTCTCGACGTGGTGCGTGCGCTCGATCGGCCGCCCGGACGGCGTCCGTGCCGGCACGAAGTAGTCGATCCAGTACGAGTCAGGGTCGCCTGAGCTGACGACGACCGGGTTGTCGGCGAGATCCTCCAGCGTTGCGTAACCCCGGAGTGCGATCGGGTGTCCCTCGGGTAGCGCCATCAGGAGGCGCTCGCGCAGGACCACCGGTCCGACGACGAGGCCGTCCTCACGGACGGGCAGCGGTACGGCGATGACGTCGGCTCGATCTTCTCGCAGCGGCCGTAGATGGTCGCCGATCTCGGCCTCCAGCACCACACGCACGGTGGTGCCGGACCGGCGCGCTTCGAAGAGTCGCGCGAGCTCGACCAGGTGCCGCCCGTTCGCCGTACCGAGGAAGCCCAGTCGCAGTTCGCCGTCCATCCCCTTGGCAGCCTGGATGGTTCGTTGGACGACCTTCTCGACCGCCTGGTGTGCAGGGGCGAGATCGCGCTGGAACTGCCGCCCCAGGTCGGTGAGAGTCACACCCCGGGTGTTCCGCTCGAACAGGGCCGCGCCGATCCGGCGCTCGACCTTCTGGACGAGTTGGGTGACGCGGGCCGGCGAGATCCGGAGGCGTTTGGCGGTGCGTCCGAAGTGCAGCTCTTCGCACAGGACGAGGAACGTCTCGATCTCCTGACGCTCCACAGCACCCTCACTCCAGTGTTCAACCACGGCGAACAATCGCTCAGCCTGCCTGAACACCGAGTATGAGCGATCACCGGATCAGGCGTCGAGTCGAGGTCCGGCGCTCAGCTGAGTGAGGTGGTCGCGGTTTTCAGATCTTCCAGCGCGACCAGAGTGTGCGGGGCCAGGCCTCCGTCGTCGTGTTCCAGGGCTGTCCAGGTGGCGTAGCCCTGTTTGAAGGCCAGGACTCCTAGCTCGGCCGCTAGGTGGGCGACGGGGTCTGGGACGCCTCTTGCTTTCAGGGCGTCCGTCATGGCTTTGGCCAGGCCTACGGTCTTCAGGGCGTCGCGTTCCTGGAGTTCTGTGCTGGCGGCTATGGCTGCTTTCAGCCGGGGGCCGAGTTCTCGGTTCAGGGGGCCCATGGTGTTCGAGGCGCGTTCCAGGCCGGCGGCTACTGCTTCCAGGGGTGTTGCTGAAGCGGGGGCCGTGGTGATGCCTTCGACGAGGAGGCGGCAGAGGGTTTCCTGGCCCGCTACCAGGAGTTCTCGTTTGTCGGGGAAGTGGCGGAAGAAGGTGCTCTTGGTGACGCCGGCGCGTTCGGCGATCTGGGCGACGGTCGTCGCGTCGTAGCCCTGGTCGGCGAAGAGGTCGACGGCGGCCAGGACCAGTCGATCGCGTGCGCCGGGTTCCCATCTAGCCATGGGAGCATTCTAGGTGATGGGACCTTTGTCCCGTCGGATGCTACTGTGATGGGACAAAGGTCCCATCACATTGGAGCGTCTCATGCAGGTCTTCATCACCGGCGGTACCGGGCTGATCGGGTCGGCCGTCGTTCGGGAGTTGCTCGACAACGGGCACTCCGTGCTCGCGCTCGCTCGTTCCGCGTCGTCTGAGGCGGCTCTTCGGGAGGCGGGTTCTGCAACCGTTCGCGGCGGTCTGGCCGATCTGGATGTGCTGCGTACGGGGGCATCCAAGTCCGATGGCGTGATTCACCTTGCCTTCAGCAACGACTTCAGCAGTCCGGAGGCGCTCGCGGCGGGGATTGCCGAGGAAGGTGCCGCGCTGCGGACCTTGGGTGACGAGTTGGTGGGCAGTGATCGCCCGCTCATTACGGTGTCGGGTACGCCGTGGGTCCCTGGCCGGGCGTCGACGGAGGCCGACCCGGTGCCGACCGACGGGCCGGTCGGCGGGCGCGGCCGTTCAGTCATGGCGACGCTGGAGTTGGCGTCGCGTGGTGTCCGGAGTGCGGCTGTGCGCATGCCGCGCACTGTTCACAATCAGGGCGACGGTGGATTTGCCGGCTTGCTCACGCAGATCGCGCGCCAGACCGGGGTGTCCGGCTATCCCGGTGACGGCACGCAGCGTTGGCCCGCCGTACATGCGCTCGACGCGGCTGTCCTGTTCCGGCTCGTGCTGGAGAACGCGCCGGCCGGAACCGCCTGGCATGCGGTGGATGACGAGGGTGACGCCGTACGCGACATCGCAGCGGTCATCGGCCGGCGTCTCGGCCTGCCGGTCAAGTCCGTCCCCGAGGCGACATACGGTCCCCTCGGCCCGATCTTCGCAGCCGACCAGCCCTCGTCCAGCACCCACACCCGCGAGACCCTCAACTGGCACCCCCGACACCCAACCCTGCTCGAGGACCTGGAGAACATCGACTAGTTGATGCGGTCGCCCCGGCACGAACCGGAGGTGAGGGTCGTCCTGACACTCCGGTGCGTGCGCGGCCGCGCCTCGACCTTGCGATAGTGAGGACTGGCAGGGGGGAGCGGCTTTGTGGTGTTGAGAGTTGATGCTGGTACGGCGCTGGTCCTGCGGGAGGCGTATCACAAGATGCAGGCGCTGCCGCGGGGCAATCACTACGCGCTCTACGACTACGTGCGCGGGGTGGTGGCGAAGGTGGCGCCGATGGACACGTTCTTCGTGGGGTTCCTGCAGGGATCGGATCGGGTGCGGTACCCGTACGGGTACGAGGACGGCAAGTACGACGACCCGTCGAGCCACACGTTCGGGCCGAGCGGGCCGACGGCGTGGTTGCTGAGGATGCGGCAGACGTACCGGTTCGGGTACGACAACGGCGCGACGCTCAATGCGGGGATCCCGTGCGGAGACGTGAACCGGCAGTCCGAGGACGGCGTGATCGTGCCGATGTTCCGGCGTACCAAAGACGGTCCCGAACACCTGTTCGGGATGATGGCGACGTACAGTTACACGCCCGGGGTGTACGACGACAACGCGGTCCGTGCGCTCGAGTGGCTCGCCGGTGCGCTCGCCCAGGTGCTGACGAGGGAGGTCGAGGACCGGGAGGCGCTCCGGCTCCTGCCGGCCGGCGACGATACGCCGAACCTGCTCACCTCCGATCACGTGATGGAGTACCTCTCCAACCGGATCGCGGTTCTGCGCGGACTCGCGGGCCAGGCGCTCGACGAACCGGCCGCCGCGGCGGAACCGTTGCACGGCTATCTCGACGGCATCATCCGGACCGCCGAGCAGACGCAGTCGGAGCTGATCGAGATGATGCTCGAGGCCGACGAAGGGCCGGAGCGACGGTTCCTGTCGCTGACCGAGGCGCAGCAGCGAGTCGCGCTGCTCCTGGTCCAGGGTCTCGACAACGAAGCCCTCGCGGCCGAACTCGGCGTACGCCTGCCGACGGTGAAGACGCACCTCGGAGTGATCCTGCGCAAGTACGGGATGGAGAGCCGGGTTCAGGTCGCCCAGGACGTACGGCGCTACTTGGCCCGCTGATGTCTCAGGTTGAGAATCGCGTCAGCTATTCTTGACTCATTCCAGAAAACGCGGAAGACTCTGGGGCGTGCCGACGGTGGAGGAGCTTCAGGGGTTGTTGCGTGGGGCTTCGCTGCGGGTGACTCGGCCGCGGGTGGCGGTGCTGGCCGCGGTGTACGGGCATCCGCATGCGGATACCGACTCGATTATCGGTGCCGTGCGCAACGAATTGCCCCAGGCGTCGCACCAGGCGGTGTACGACTCGCTGCACACCTTGACGGCGGCGGGCCTGCTGCGGCGGATCCAGCCGTTGGGGTCGGTCGCGCGGTACGAGTCGCGCGTCGGTGACAACCACCACCACGCTGTCTGCCGGTCGTGCGGCGCCATCGCCGACGTCGACTGTGCGGTCGGGCATGCGCCCTGCCTGACCGCGTCCGAGGACCACGGTTTCGTCATCGACGAGGCCGAGGTCATCTATTGGGGCCTGTGCGCGGACTGCGCACGACGTACCTGACTTCCTGTGAAAACGTCCAGTCTGGAAGGAATCTGATGTCCGAGAACCATGAGCCCCTGCCCGGCGAAGCCTCCGCGGAGAGCCGCGGCGAGGCCGAGACCGGTGGCTGCCCGGTGAACCACGGTCAGGGCGTGCACCCGACCAGCGGGAACGCCAACCGCGAATGGTGGCCGAACCAGCTGAACCTGAAGATCCTGGCCAAGAACCCGGCCGTCGCGAACCCGCTCGGCGAGGAGTTCGACTACGCCGCGGAGTTCCAGACCCTGGACCTGGCCGCCGTGAAGGCGGACATCGCCGAGGTCCTGACCACCTCGCAGGACTGGTGGCCGGCCGACTTCGGGAACTACGGCCCGCTGATGATCCGGATGGCCTGGCACAGCGCCGGCACGTACCGGATCCACGACGGCCGCGGTGGCGCGGGTGCCGGGCAGCAGCGGTTCGCGCCGCTGAACAGCTGGCCGGACAACGGCAACCTGGACAAGGCCCGCCGGCTGCTGTGGCCGGTGAAGAAGAAGTACGGCCAGAAGATCTCCTGGGCCGACCTGATGATCCTCACCGGCAACGTCGCGCTGGAGACCATGGGCTTCAAGACCTTCGGGTTCGCCGGTGGCCGCGAGGACGTGTGGGAGCCCGAGACCGACGTGTACTGGGGCCCGGAGACCACCTGGCTGGACGACAAGCGCTACTCCGGTGAGCGCGACCTCGAGCGCCCGCTCGGTGCGGTCCAGATGGGCCTCATCTACGTGAACCCGGAAGGCCCGAACGGCAACCCGGACCCGATCGCGGCGGCCCGCGACATCCGCGAGACGTTCGGCCGGATGGCGATGAACGACGAGGAGACCGTCGCGCTGATCGCCGGCGGCCACACGTTCGGCAAGACCCACGGCGCGGGCCCGGCGGAGAACGTCGGCGCCGAGCCGGAGGCCGCGTCGATCGAGCAGCAGGGCCTGGGCTGGAAGAGCACGTACAACACCGGCAAGGGCAAGGACGCGATCACCAGCGGCCTCGAGGTCACCTGGACCACGAAGCCGACGCAGTGGTCGAGCGACTTCTTCGACATCCTGTTCGGCTACGAGTGGGAGCTGTCGCAGAGCCCGGCCGGCGCGAACCAGTGGGTCGCGAAGGACGCCGAGGCGATCATCCCGGACGCGTACGACGGCCCGAAGAAGCTGCCGACGATGCTGACCACCGACCTGTCGCTGCGCTTCGACCCGATCTACGAGCCGATCTCGCGCCGCTTCAAGGAGGACCCGGACGCGTTCGCGGACGCCTTCGCCCGCGCCTGGTACAAGCTGACCCACCGCGACATGGGCCCGCGCGTCCGGTACCTCGGCTCCGAGGTACCGAGCGAGGTGCTGATCTGGCAGGACCCGCTGCCGGAGGCTTCCGGCGAGCCGCTCACCGACGGCGACGTGACCGCGCTGAAGGCCGCGATTGCGGCGTCCGGTCTCTCGGTGGCGCAGCTGGTCTCGACCGCGTGGGCGTCGGCGTCGACGTTCCGTGGCAGTGACAAGCGCGGCGGCGCCAACGGTGCCCGGATCCGCCTGCAGCCGCAGAGCGGCTGGGAGGTCAACAACCCCGACGAGCTCGCGCAGGTACTGCGGACGCTCGAGGGCATCCAGCAGTCGTTCGCGAAGCCCGTCTCGCTGGCCGACGTGATCGTCCTCGCCGGCGGTGTCGGTGTGGAGATCGCCGCCAAGAACGCCGGGTACGACGTCGTCGTACCGTTCACGCCCGGCCGGGTGGACGCCTCGGCGGAGCAGACCGACTCCGACTCGTTCGCAGCGCTCGAGCCGGTCGCGGACGGGTTCCGCAACTACTACGGCAAGGGCAACCGGCTCCCGGCCGAGTACCTGCTGCTCGACCGCGCGAACCTGCTCAAGCTGAGCGCCCCGGAGCTGACGGTCCTGGTCGGCGGCCTCCGCGTCCTCGGCGCGAACTACGACGGTTCGAAGCACGGCGTGCTCACCGACAACCCCGGCACGCTCACGAACGACTTCTTCGTGAACCTGCTCGACCTCGGCACCGAGTGGCACGCCACGGACGAGAGCCAGGAGACGTTCGAGGCCACCGTCGACGGCAAGGTCAAGTGGACCGGCACTCGCGCCGACCTGGTCTTCGGCTCGAACTCCGAACTCCGCGCCCTCGCCGAGGTCTACGCCAGCGACGACGCCCAGCAGAAGTTCGTCAACGAGTTCGTCGCCGCCTGGCACAAGGTCATGGAACTCGACCGCTTCGACCTCCACCGCTGACCCACACCGCAAGGCGTGACAGAAGACCGGCTCCGTTCAGGGGCCGGTCTTCTCGCGTCAACTGCTGCAGGCGCGCGGTCGAACCGACGGCGACGCCGAGCCGCCGTCCGGGTCGACGAGGACTGGGCGGAGGTCGGTTATCTGAAGGGGGATGGAGCGGCTGAAGTCGAGCGGGATGTCGCCCTGCATGCCGCCGCCGGTCCAGTGGACGATCCAGTACGCCGTTGCTGTGACGTTGTACTTGCCGGACTTCTCGCACTGAGAGGTCTTGCTGTACTTGAAGCCGCAGGTCGGTGAGGAAGGCATGTCCTTGAGCGACCTGCCCGTTGCCATCGCCTTGGTGAACGGGGTGCCGGCGCCCTTGCAAGTCACGGTCTCGCCCTCGCCCATGGACCACTCGATGCGGTCGACGGTCCCGGTCGCTGTGATGGAGACACCACCGAGCACCGCGGTCTTCGTCTGCGGTCCAGTTGTTGTCGGCCCCGGATCGGTAACCCACATCCAGACCGGCACGTTGACGATACCGACGCGGTTGGCGCTCTGCACATACGGCGAGACCCGCAGCTGCGGCGCCACGAAGTTCATCGTCTTCACTACCTGCTGAGCGGCGACTCGCGGATCGATCGTCCGCGTCTCGCCGGGCTCCCGGATCACCGGCTCGAATCGCTCGATGCCTTCCGGCTTACCGTCGACAACATCGAGAATCACCCAGCACCAGTAGTACTTCGTACCGGGTGGCCGGTCGGCGCTCTGCGTAATCGTAGGCAGCGGCCCGGGCGCCAGCGTCAGGTAGCAGTGCGACGCCGCATCAAAGAACCCGTTCTCCGTTCGGCACGGCACAACCTGCCCTTCGAACACACACGCAGACCCACCGGGCTTCTTGCTCCCAGGCGTCTTCTCGACGGACGTCTTGGGTGGGTTCCCGTCGTCGCCGACGCGCAGCAGGCATTTGCCGGTCACGGGATCCCTGTCGCACTCAGGAACGGACGGTATCGACGTCGGCGGTACAGAAGGCGTATGGGGAGCGAGCGGAGCGCCGACGAGGAGGCTGAGCGCCAAGAGCGAGGAAGTCAGCATGATGCGCCCTGGTTCATGCCTTTGACGACCTTCCAGACTCCGCCGATCAGTTGTAGGTCGCGATTGTCGAGCCAGCGAGTCGGCGTCCCCGGCACCCGGACGGTCTTACCGCTCGAGTCGACGGCTCGAGACTTGGACGTGTCGTAGCAGGCCTGGACGGAGGCGGTCGTGATGGTGGCGCCTGGGGGGCCCGTCTTCACCGCCTTGGCCCAAATGATCTCGATGTCCCCGATCGTCTTGATCTTCTCGCCCCGGTACCTCTCGGCTTGGATCTGCGACTTGGCGAGCTCGACTCCGGACGCAACCTTCGGCAAGTCCTGTACCGCCGTACCACCGCTTGCCGTCATCGTGCTGATCACGGCGATGTACCGACGGTAGGCAGTGACCGCCGCGTCGCCGGCTGCCTTGGATTCGTCGACTGGGGTGCTGGCGGTGCTGGCTGGTGGAGAGGTCGGGCTTGTATTGGGCCGGCCGGCTTCCGGCGAGCCCTCGCAGGCGGTCAGCGCGAGGAGGGCGCAGAGGGCTGCGGTGGTGGGTCCGAGGGCCGGTCGGCGCGGCATGAAGGGCTCCGTTCTTTGGTGCTGACGAGTTAAGCCTCGCACACGGAGGGTGTTCGCCGATCCGGATATCCACAGCTCTGCAGCTTCCTGCAAGCGTCGGCGGGGGCTGTGGATAGGTGGGGTTTGGGTGTCGTGGGCGTCGTAGTGTCGGGGTATGGCTACTGAGGGTTCTGCGGTTCGGTCGGTTGAGGATGTACGGCGGGATGTTGCCGGGGTGCTGAACCGGTTTCGGCGTGGGCGGGGGATGGCGTTCAGCTTCGGTGACGGTGGGGTGCCGGAGGCTGTGGTGCTGACGTACGACCAGTTCGAGGATCTTGGCGGCGAGTCGAAGTTTCCGCGTCGGGGTGGGGTGGTTGCGGTGGAGACCGTGGCGGCGGAGCTTGCGGGGATGGTGGCTGCGATCCGGGACGGGTCGTTCGTGCCGGTGCTGTGGGGTGACGGCGGCGAGCCGGAGGCCGTGATCATGTCGACGTCGCAGTACCGCCAGCTGCGCGGCGACGACGAGCCCCCGGCCGGGACGATCGACGATCCGACGCGCCGCGTCTACGCGACCGAACCCCTCCCGGACAGCCGCCCCATGACCATCGACCAGATCGCCGAGATGATGGGGCCGTACAGCCAGCAGGTCCTCGAGGAGATCCGCCAGGAGGAGCGTGAGGAGGCGGAGCGCGCGCGGCGAGAAGACGACTCGCCATGAGCGGGGACGTACCGCTGTACGAGGTTGTTCTTGGCAAGGAGTTCGCGGTCGACCTGATGCGCCTTGCAGCGGCCGCGGAGAAGGACCCGCGGGGGTCGGCCGGTCATCTGCATCGCCAGGTGCTGAAGCAGATCGGCGCCCTGGCTGAAGGGGTGACCGATGGGCGGCATGCGTTGGGGTATGAGGCTGGGAAGGGGGATTTGCGTGACTGTGTGACTGCGTATCTGCAGTCCGATCCGCAGCAGAAGGCTGACTATCGGCTCGTGTTTCGGGAGATGCCGCCCGCTGGGCCCGGCGGGCAGCCCCGGCGGGAGTTGTTGGCTGTCAAGCCGCGGCAGGGGTCCGGCAACATCTACGAACACACCTGCGCTCGGCTCAATCGAAACCTGCACGACCGTCAGCCGGGCCTCAACGCGTTCGGCGATCGCATGCCCAGCCTGAGACAGAACCACGCTCAGCGCCAAGCCGAACTCGACGCCAATCGCGCCATCGCACATGCCTTCGCCGGTCAGGTGCCGTTGGCAACGTCACGGCCGTTGACGGCGGCCCAGTTCGGTCGTCACGCCGCGAAGGTCGCGCCGCGACCGGCTCAGGACCTCCGTCGCTGAGCCGCCGCGGCGATGAGCCTGCGTGCTACTTGGCCGGGCCCTTGTCGGCGGCCTTGGCTTCCTTGCCGCGGATGACGGCGGCGAGGGTTTTGTCGTCGACTCCGGCGTCTTTGAGTTGCTGGTAGTTCTCGTGGAGGCTGCCGGCGGGGGCCTGGAAGCCGGAGCCGGTGAACTTGTCGACCAGGCCTGCGGCCTCCCTGGGATCCCGGGCGTCACCCAGGCGAGCCCGGGTCTCTTCGTCGCTGATCTCGTCGGCCATCTGGCTCTCCTCAGGTCTGTGCAGCCCGCTGACCCGCGATCTTCCCGCACCGTGGGGTCACCAGTTGGTGTAGGAGCCGTCGGGACGATGGAGGGTGGGGAGGGGGCGGGGGTGGGCCTGGTGGGCTCGGGCTCGGGGGCGGTCGATGTCTACGCCTAGGCCGGGGGTGTTGGAGGGGAGGACCCGGCCGGGAACGACGGTGGGGCGCACGGTGAAGTACGACGCCAGGTCGGGGTCGGGGTCTGACTGGTGTTCCTGGATGGCGGGGATCGCAGTGGTGAGGTTCAGGTGCAGGGATGATGCGGCGGTGACCGGGCCCAGAGGGTTGTGGGTCGCGAGTTTGACGTGGTGGGTTTCGCAGGCGGCGGTGATCTTCCGGGCTTCGGTGAGGCCCGCGGCGATCGCGATGTCCACGCGGGCGTAGTCGATCAGGTCGTTCTCGATCAGCGGGGCGAACTCCCACTTGGAGGCGAACTGTTCGCCGGCCGCCAGTGGTACGCCGGTGCGGGCGCGGAGCATCCGGTAGCTGTCGGGGTGTTCGGCGCGGAGGGCGTCCTCGACGAAGTACGGGCGGGCGGACTCGATCTCGCGGCACAACGTGACGGCCTCCGGCGGGTCGAGCCGGGTGTGGACGTCGAGGATCAGTTCGACCGAGTCGCCGACGACGTCGCGGACCTCGTGGAACAGCTCGATCCCGTCCCGCAGCGTACGGCGTTCGTCCAGCACGTCCCCGTCGTGGGGTACCGAGAACCGTAGGTGTCCAACCATCGGCCGCCAGCGTCCGGGCCTGTTCCAGGAACCGCGGCCGGTCCGCCATCCCGTCGCCGAGGTGAACGTAGCAGGGCACGTAGTCACGCGTCGGCCCGCCGAGCAGTTGATGCACGGGTACGCCGTACGCCTTGCCGCGGATGTCCCACAGTGCGACGTCGATGGCTGCGATCGCGGACGCGACGACACGGTCGGCCGGGTAGAAACCGGAGCGGAACATCGACTGCCACAGATGCTCGGTCCGCAACGGGTCTTCGCCGAGGACGAGCGGACCCAGATGCTCCAGGGCGCCGGCCACGGCCCGCTGCCGGGAGCGCAGCCCGACCTCGCCGATGCCGTGGATGCCCTCGTCGGTGTCGACCGCGACGAGCATCATCGCGTCGCCCCGGTCGGGGAGCGTGAGTACTTCCCAGCCCGTGATCTTCATCTGCCCTCTGATCTGTTTCAGGAACGTTGTCATTCGAAGCTAGCGGGTAAACCAAGCGGTGTCGAGATCCATCTGAAACGACCTGTTGACACGTTCGGGATCGATTGCAAACATGTTTCAGCACCAGCCCCGGACGATCGGAGATCCGCGCATGGCCGCCACGGTCAGGGAAGTCGCACAGCTGGCGGGGGTCTCCCCGTCGACGGTGTCCCGGGTCTTCACCGCACCCGACCAGGTGCAGGAGGCGACCCGGCAGCGGGTTACCGATGCAGCCAAGCAGCTCGGGTACCGGCCCGATCCGGCGGCCCGGACGCTGCGCAGCGGCCGGACCGAGTCCCTCGGGCTGGTCGTTCCCGACATCGCGAACCCGTTCTTCCCGCCGATCGTGAAGGCGATGCAGGCCCGCGCCCGCAACCACGGCTACACGCTGCTGGTCGCCGACTGCGACGAGCGCGAAGCCGACGAGCTGGAGACGATCGAAGCGATCGTGAAGAAGGTCGACGGACTGGTGCTCTGGGCATCGACCTTGTCCGACGGCCGGCTCCAGGAGCTGGCCCAGGAGATCCCGCTCGTGCTGGTCAACCGGCAGGTCGAAGGCATCCCCGAGCTGCACATCTCGCTCACGCCGGGGATCAACCAGGCCGCGGAGCACCTCCGGGCGCTCGGGCACGCCGGCTGTGTCTTCGTGAACTGCTCCCGCCCGGAACACCTGCGGGGCAAGTCGATAAGAGAATCCTTCGACGCGCAGGGCCTCGCGGTTGTCGAGCTCGGTCCGTACGAGCCGCGGTTCGAGACCGGCCTGCACGCGGCGATGCTGGCCGTCGCGAACGGCGCGACCGCGATCCTCGCGCACAACGACCTGGTCGCGATCGGCGTCCTTCATCAACTCGCCCACTCCGGGGTCGACGTGCCGGGCCAGGTCAGCGTGATCGGTATCGACGACACGCTGCTGGCCGCGATGTCGATCCCGGCACTCACCACGATCCGGATCTCGCCGCAGACGGTGGCCACCCATGCCGCCGATCTGATCGTCGAGACCATCAACGGCGCGGCCCCGCAGATCGTCGAGGTCGGTTCGCGCCTGATTCCCCGCGCCTCCACGGGCCGGGCGCCGCACAGCGCCTGAGTCACAGCACCACCCACACCGCAGTACGGCGAGCCGCCCCGCCGTACCGATCCCTCCTGGAGACATTCAATGGCTACACCCATGCGTGTTCGTGCTGCCCTGGTGGCGGCCGCGACCGGGCTTGCGCTGACCGGATGCGCGGGCCTCACGCCCGCGAAGAACGACACCCAGAGCGGCAGCGACGTCGTACTGCGGGTACAGGGGATGCCGGCGCCGACGGACACCGCCGCGCTGGCGCAGTTCAAGCGACTCGTGCAGGACTTCCAGGCGAAGAACCCGGGCATCACGGTCGAAGGCACCGAGAACCGCTGGGACCCGCTGACGTTCTCGGCGAAGCTGGCCGGCAAGACGATCGAGGACGTCATCCAGGTTCCGCTGACGGAGCCGCAGGGTCTGATCGCCCGCAAGCATGTCCAGCCGATCACCGATCAGCTGAAGCAGTGGACGCACTACCAGGAGTTCAACCCGCAGGTTCTGCAGCCGTTGAGCGACAGTGCCGGTCAGGTGTACGGCATCCCGCAGGCGCCGTTCGCGCAAGGTCTCGTGTACAACCGGAAGCTGTTCACGCAGGCCGGTCTCGACCCGGACAGGCCGCCGGCGACCTGGGACGAGGTTCGCGCGGCCGCGAAGCAGATCAGCGCGAAGACAGGCAAGGCCGGGTTCGTCCACGAGTCCAAGGGCAACACCGGCGGCTGGCAGCTGACCATGCTGACCTACGCCCACGGCGGTTCGATGGAGACCGAGCAAGGCGGCAAGTTCGTTGCCGCGGTCAACGACGCGTCGACGAAGAAGTCGCTCGAGTTGCTGAAGGCGATGCGCTGGACGGACAACTCGATGGGCCAGAACCAGCTGACGGACCAGGACGACGTGGTCAAGCAGTTCGCGGCCGGCCAGATCGGGATGTTCATGGGTACGCCGGGAACGTACAAGCTGGCCAAGACGAAGTTCGCGATGAAGGACACCGCGGACTACGGCGTCACATCGCTGCCGCAGGCCGGGGGCAACGCGACCCTCGGCGGCGCGGAAGTCTTCATGGTGCCGGCGTCGGTCCCGAAGGAGAAGGTCGACGCCGCGGTGCAGTGGTTGCTGTTCGCCCAGGCCGAGGCGCAGTACGAGCCGGCGGTCGCGGCCGAGCGAGCGAAGGAGCTGGCGAAGGACCCGAAGGCGGCGGTCGGCGTGCCGACGCTGCCGATGTTCAGCACCGCCCAGCAGGACAAGATCAATGCGGCGATCAAGCCTTACGTAAACGTCGAGCTCGGGCACTTCAAGCCGTGGCTGGACGGTACGCCGAAGCTCACGCTGAAGCCTGAGCCGCCGGTCGGCGCCCAGAAGCTGTACACGATCCTCGACACCGTGGTGCAGTCCGTGCTCACCAAGCGCGACGCGAACGTGGACGCGCTGCTCGCCAAGGCGCAGGCGGACGCGGACAAGATGCTCGCCGCGGAGCAGAAGTGACCGCACTGCTGGAGCGCCCGGCCACCACCGAACCCGTGGTGGTGGCCTCCCGGCGACGGCAGGCCGGCTTGCGCCGCGAACTGCTCGGCCTGCTCTTCCTCGCGCCCGCCCTGGTCGTGTTCGGAATATTCTCGTGGTGGCCGATCCTGCGCGGACTGCTGATCTCGTTCCAGCAGACGAATCTGGTCGACCCCGTGGTCTGGGTCGGCCTGGAGAACTTCCAGGCGGTGCTGTCCGATCCGCTGGTCGGCAAGGCGATGGCGAACACCCTGCTGTTCGTCGGGCTCGGCCTCGTCATCGGCTTCCCCGCCCCGATCGTGCTTGCGGCCGTGATGTCGACGGTACGGCGCTTCGCCGGCGTGTACCGCGTCGTCGTGTACCTGCCCGTCGTCGTACCGCCCGTGGTCGCGATCCTGCTCTGGAAATGGTTCTACGACCCCGGCACCGGTCTGTTCAACCAGTTGCTCGGTCTCGTCGGGCTGGGACCGTACCCGTGGCTGCAGTCGCCGCAGACCGCGATGCTGAGTCTGGTGCTGGAGGCAACGTGGGCGGGCATGGGCGGTGCCGCACTCATCTACCTGGCCGCGATGACCGGCGTACCTGCGGAGCTCTACGAAGCAGCCGAGAGCGACGGCGCCGGGATCTGGCGGCGGATCTGGCACGTGATGCTGCCGCAGCTGCGACCGGTGATCGGGTTGCTTCTGCTCCTGCAGCTGATCGGCACCATCCAGGTCTTCACCGAGCCGTACATCTTCACCCAAGGCGGTCCTGACGGCGCCACGCTGACGGTGCTGCTGCTGATCTTCCGGTACGCGTTCCAGGACGGCCAGTACGGCCAGGCCGCCGCTCTCTCCGTCCTGCTCGCGATCGTCCTCGCTGTGCTGTCCGCGGTCTACCTCCGCCTGACCAGAAGCTGGAGCACGAAGTGAGCGAACCGATGACGACGTTCACGTCGAGTAACGACCTGCGCAGGCCCGGTACGGCGTTCGCGCTCCGAGCGGTCCAGGTGGTCACCCTGCTGGCTCTGGTGGCCATCGGGATCGGCCCGCTGTACTGGACCGTCAAGGGCGCGGTGTCGCCGCCGACCGAGATGGTGACGAACCCGCTACGGTTGTGGCCCGCCGAGCCTGAGTTGGGCAACTTCGCACGGGCCTTCACCGACCTCCATGTCGGGCGCTATCTCGCCAACACCGTGACGGTCGTGATCGGCTCCTGGGCCGTGCAGTTGCTGGTGGCAATGACCGCGGGGTTCGCGTTCGCGGTGATCCGCCCGCGGTTCGGTCGCTACGTGTACGGCGCCATTCTCGCGACCATGTTCGTGCCGTACACGGTTTCGCTGGTCAGTCTCTTCCTCACGGTGCTCGAGGTCAATCTGCTCGACACCTACTGGGCGATCTGGTTGCCCGCCGGAGCGAACGCGTTCAACGTCCTGCTGGCGACCCGCTTCTTCGAGGCGCTTCCACAGGAGTTGTACGACGCCGCGAAGGTCGACGGTGCGAGCACCTGGCAACTGCTCACGAAGATCGTGCTGCCGATGAGCCGGCCGGTGGTCGCGGTGATCAGTCTGCTGGCGATCATGCACTCCTGGAAGGAGTTCATCTGGCCGCTCGTGGTGATCTCCGACCCGAACCTGCAGCCGATCAGCGTCGCGCTGGCGAACCTCGTCGACTCGGCGCCGCAGGACGAGCTGATCGCCGCGATGGCGATGGCGCTCGCTCCGCCGGTGCTGGTGTTCCTCGTTCTGCAGCGCTACGTGGTCGCGGGCCTGGGCTTCACCGGGGTGAAGGGATGAACGAGATCAGCCGGCGGGCGGTGCTGGGCGGCACGGTCGCCGCGGCCGTCGTCGGCTCCACGACGAGTCCGGCGTACGCGGCCGACGTACAGATCAGCGATACGGCCGGCACGATCACGCTGATCGCGGCACCTGACACTGGTGAGGTCAAAGTGCTCGACGGTGGCGGGGTGCAGCGGTTCAGCCTGACGAATTTCGAGTACGCCTACGGGACCGGTGCGGACAAGGTCGTTCTGCGGACCACCGGGATCACCAACGTCACGTCGTCCTCACAACAGCTGGTGGTCACGTACGCCGCGCCGTTGGGCACGATCATCGGAACCTTCACGCTCGGCCTGCGGAAGGCGCGCATTCGCTGGGATGTCACGGGCGTGGCGAATCTGCGCACCGACAGTTTCCGGATCGCGCGGGTCGTGACCGGGACGGCGACCGAACACTACGATCCGGTGGCGCTGTGGAACCGGGACCGCGACCCCGGCACCGGCGCGCTGCGCGGCGGCGTTCCGTTCGAGACCACCAACGGCGTCTGCTATTCCTACACCTGGTCCGACAACCGTGCGGTCATACGTTTTCCGCAGAGCACAGTTGCCTTTAGCAACGGTGGTTACCTGCACGCGGTCGGTGACGCCGGCGGTTTCCTGGAGAGCACGATCGTGCTCGGCGTGATGCGGCCGCACGCGGCCGGCGTGATCGCTCGCGACGGTGACCTCGGCATCGAGCTGTGGACCGGCCAGCCGTTCAATCTGTGGAGTACCGGCGGCTCCAAGACCGTCAACCTACAGGTGGTCAACGCCGCCCTGACCAGTCGGAGTGTGCGCGTCGACTGGGTGGCCCGCGACTGGAACGGCGCCTCAACGAGCGGTACGACGAGTGGCTCGGTCGGCGCACGTGGTGTCTGGAACGCGTCCTTCACCGTCGCGCTCGGCGCCCGTGACATCCGCTTCGTGGAGGCCGTTCTGTACGACGGTTCCACCGAGGCGGCGTTCGCGCGCACCACGTTGACGGTGCTGTCGACGTACACCTATCAGGATGCCGAGCAGAGCATGTTCGGGATGGGGAACTTCGCTTACCTCGAGGAGCCGTCGAGTGCCGACGTACTCGGGCTGATGAAGCTTCTCGGGATGAAGTGGATCCGGACGGCGTACCGCGCGTACAACACGACGGCGGCGTCGCCCGGGCCGACTGTGGATGCGCTCGACCAAGCGGGGTTCCTGCACAACATGCAGCTGGCCGGCGCGCTCCCGTGGGGAGCGGACGGCACGGACTGGGCCAACGACATGGTCGGCCGGGCGATGTACTCCGGCGCGCGGTACTACGAGTGCGCGAACGAGCTCAACCTCACCGCGGCTGACAAGACGCCCGCGCAGTACGTCACCGACGTTCTCGCACCGTTGAAGACGGCGAGGACGACCAAGGGCGCCACGTTCAAGGTGATGACATGCGGCCTCGCCGGATACCCGGAGCAGTGGGTGCACGACTTCGGCGCCGCGGGCGGCTGGGAGTACGTCGACGTACTGGCGTATCACCCGGGTCGTGGCAACTACGTCGCCGACTACGAGCCCGCGGAGCCGTGGACGAACGAGACCCGATGGAACTTCCTCGGCACACTCAAGAAGGCAACCGCAACCGGCAAGGAGCTTTGGCTGACCGAGGCGTACGCCGGAACGCTCCCGAACCGCTGGTGGACCGACAGCTACCGGAACGCACCCGAAAACGTTCTCCTCCAGCTCGCGCTGGCCAAGGCGTACGGCGTCCGGTGCGTGACCTGGTACACGCTCAACGACTCGGTCCAGACACAGCCGATGGAAGCAGACGGGGACGACGTCGAGTACCACCACGGGCTGCTGCACCGTGACCTCGGCGCGAAGCCCTCGCTGCTGGCGTTCGCGACCGCGGCTCGTTGGCTCGACCAATCCACCTTCGCGGGCTGGGCCGAGCTCGGCGATCCGGAGCTGTTCGGTCTCGTCTTCAGCACCCCGACCGGCAAGGTCAATCTGCTGTGGTCGCGCAAGGACGGCTACCTCCTGAACAACGACGCCGCCCGCCGGATCGCGGCGAGCCCTGCCTACTACCGCGGTCCCGAACCCTGGGAAGACCTGTGGCCGACGAAGACGGACGTCACCGTGCCGACGCCGGCCGCGACCACCTCCGTCCGGGAGCTGAACTGTCTCGGCATGGACGTCGCCACTCATCAAGCGAGCAACGCGCAGGTCACCGTCGTCCTCGACGGCGCACCGCGGATCTTCATCGGTCTCGCCCTGCCGCTCAAGACCACTGGAGGAATGCCATGAAACCAACCAGGCGGACATTTGTCGCCGGATCGCTTGTCGCCGCCGGGGTGGCCGGCGGTGTGCTCCCGACGGGCAGTGCCCAGGCCGCGACGGCGTACACGATCACCGCGGACGGCATCACGGTCACCGCGCTGACCGACGGCACGATCGTCGTCGGCGACGGGACCGAACGGATCCGGATCGGGCACTTCCAGGTCAAGGACACCGTGCTCGGCGGCCAGCGCACCTTCGGCGGTACGCCGTCGTTGATCACGCTCCCGGACGGCCGCCAGGCGATCCGGGTGGACTACGTGATGAGCGCGGCCGCGAAGACGATCACCGTCACCGGCACCTTCGACGTCACCGCGCGCCGCCTGCACGCGCGCTGGGACGCGACCAGTTCGAACCAGATGTACCTGAACTCCCAGTTCAACCGCACGGTCGTGAGCCCGACCGTCCCGGAGTACCCGACCGCCGTCACCCGGTGGAACCGCGACGCCGGGGGCGGTGTGCCGTACGAGACCAACGACGGCATCCTCTACACCGAGACCTGGGCGGACACGAAGGCGTACTTCAGGCTCCGGTCGAGCCGGCCGGACTGGACGACCGCCTCCTGGATGCACATCGTCGGCACGTACGACGCGCTCGGCGTCCTGCGGCACGAGGCGGATCTCGTGTTCGGAAACCTCCGGGAGGTTTCCGCGAACGCGGCCGCCGTCGGCCGCCCGGTCGGCCTCGATGTCTGGACCGATCAGCCGTTCAATCTCTGGTACGAGACCGGCCACTCCATGCCCGTCAACGTCCAGGTCGTGGCCGGCGGTACGGTCACCGCACCGGTGACGCTGAGCTGGTTCGCCCGCGACTTCGACGGTACGACGCTGACGAGCGGGTCGACCGTGCTCACGCTGGCTCCCGGCCAGAGCACCGACCACAAGATCGTCGTACCGGCGTTGCAGCAACAGGGCGTCGCCTTCCTGGAGGTTCAGGCCGGCGAGGCGTTCGCGCGGACCACGCTTTCCGTGCTGCCGGAGTACGACTACCAGGGCGGCGGAATGTTCGGGATCGCGAACTATCCGTGGTTGCTGAAGCCCAGCAAGGCCGACATCGCCACGCTGCTGCAGAAGATCGGGGTCTCGTCGGTCCGGATCGCCTACAACGGCGCGCCCGGCATCCCGCCGGCCGAGCTGGAGGCGCTGGGCATCACGCCGAACATCCAGCACGGCGACGTGGTGTTCGACTCGACCCCGGAGCAGGCCAAGACGTGGGCGGCCGAGCTGGTCGACGTCGTCGTGGACTCTCGCGCCCGGTACTTCGAGGTCGACAACGAACGCAACCAGCCGTGGATGTCCGGCCTGTACGCCGACAAGTACATCCGCGACGGCCTGCGGCCCGTGGTCGACCGGCTCGCCGAGGTCGGGTCCGACGTGAAGGTGATGAACAACGGCCTCGGCGGCATGGATGTCAACTGGGTGGACAGCTTCCACGCGAACGGCGGCTGGGACCTCATCGACGTGTTCGCGTTCCACCCGGGCCGCGGCAACTTCACGCCGGACTACGCGCCGACGCCTGACGAATGGGTGACCGGTTCCAACGGCTCGTACTGGAACTTCCTCGGCGGCGTCCGCGAGGCGAAGCGGCGGATCCGCGAGTACGGCGGCGACAAGGAACTGTGGCTGACCGAGGCGTACGCGTGCACGCGGCCGAACCAGTGGTGGAACGACACGATGCGCCAGGCGGCCGAGAACGTACTGCTGACGATGGCGCTCGCGAAGGCCGAGGGCGTCGACGGCGTGAACTGGTACCAGCTGTACGACAGCACCATCCACCACCCACAGGAGGCCGACCCGGCGAACCCGGAGTACCACTTCGGCCTGATGAACCGTGATCTGTCGGCGAAGCCGTCGCTGCTCGCGTTCGCGACCGGGACGCGGGTGCTCGAGGAGGCCGAGTTCGTGCGCTGGCTGGATCTCTCGAAGATCGACCGGCACCTGCACGGGCTGCTGTTCATGACACCCGAGGGACCGCTGTCGATGCTGTGGAGCCGCAAGGACGGGTACCTGCTGAACGCCGATCATGAGGAAGGCAAGGCGTACTACCCGCACCCGGAGGTCTGGGAGGACGACTGGCCGACGAAGACCAAGGTTGTCGTGGGCGGCGACATCACCGAGATCGACTGCATCGGTCGCCGCCGCAGGTTGACCGGACCGAGGATCGAGCTCACGCTGGACGGCGCGCCAAGGCTGTACCGCGGGTTGTCGGCGCGTCCCGAGCAGCAGCTCCGGCGCGGATGAACCGCGTCCTCGTCACCGGAGCCGCCGGCCGCATCGGCTGCGCCGTGCTCGAAGCACTAGGCCGTGACCGGGTGACAGCTCTCGTCCTCCCGGGTACGCCGGTGCAGGCGGATCGGGTGGTCGAGGGGAGCGTGTGCGACGTGGCGACGGTTCGGGCCGCGATGGGCGAGGTGGACGGTGTCATCCACCTGGCCGCGCGGCCTGCTCCGCACCGCGGGACGCCGTACGAGGTGTTCGGGGAGAACACGCTCGGGACGTTCACGGTGCTGGAGGAGGCCGGTCGCGCCGGGGTCCGGAACGCGGTCGTGGCGAGCAGCCTGGCCGCGAACGGGCTGCCGTTCGCGACCGCACCGCTGAGCCCTGCGTACGTGCCGCTGGACGACCGGGTGCCGAGTCAGGCCGAGGACCCGTACGCATTGTCGAAGCTCACCGACGAACAGACCGCAGCGATGATGTCCCGCCGCCACGGTATGGCGGTCGTCGCGCTCCGGTTCCCGTTCGTCGGCGGCTTCACCGAACGACTCCGCGAGCACGCCGACAAGGTCGCGGCCGACCCGTCGCTCGGTGCGGCCAGTCTCTGGTCCTACCTGGAGACTCGCGACGCCGCGCGGGCGGCCGTACTCGCCTTGCGGGTGCCTGGCGGCTCGCACACCTTTCACGTCGCGGCTCCGCGCACACTCGCGCCGTACCCGACCCTCGACCTGCTCCGTCGTTTTCACCCGACCACCGAGATCCGGGCCGCGCTTCCCGGGCGAACCACTCCACTGGACCTGGCACCGGCCCAACATCTCCTGGGGTTCACAGCCGAACACGAGCTGTGACGAAGCTTGTTCGGCCCTCGCCCGCATGACAGGCTGGCTGGGTTTGTACTCGGGCGGAAGGGGTCTGACATGCGGTTTCATCATGATCGGGAGCCGGCGGGGGACCTGACTTTCAGTGACGTGTTCCTGGTGCCGAACCGGTCGCGGGTGGCGTCCCGGCTGGATGTGGATCTGGCGACGTCGGACGGTACCGGGGCGTCGATTCCGGTGGTCGCGGCGAACATGACGGCGGTGTCGGGGCGGCGGATGGCCGAGACGATCGCGCGGTGCGGTGGTCTCGCGGTGATTCCGCAGGACATTCCGGTCGATGTCGTCTCCGAGGTGGTTGCCTGGATCAAGGAACGGGACCCGGTCCACGACACGGCCCTGACGCTGCCGCCGACCGGGACCGTCGGCGAGGCGCTGAACCTGTTGCCGAAGCGCAACCACGGCGCGGTGATCGTCGTGGACCAGGGGCGGCCGGTGGGTGTGGTGACGGAGGCGGACTGCTCCGGCGTCGACCGGTTCACCCAGCTGGACGCGGTCATGTCCCGCGAGCTGCTGACCGTTCCGCAGGGCATCGATCCCGAGACGGCGTTCGAGCAGCTGCACGACGGTCGGCACCGGTTGGCCCCGGTGGTTGACGCCGACAACGAAATCGTCGGCATCCTGACCCGCCAGCGCGCCCTCCGCGCCACTCTGTACGAACCGGCGCTCGACGCCCGCGGCAAGCTCCGTGTCGCCGCCGCGATCGGGATCAACGGCGACGCCGAGCAGAAGGCGAAGGCGTTGCTGGACGTCGGCGTGGACGTTCTCGTCATCGACACCGCGCACGGTCATCAGGAGCGGATGCTCGAGGTGGTCGAGCGGGTACGCGCGCTCGGCCCGCAGGTGCCGATCGTGGCCGGCAACGTGGTCACCGCCGAAGGTGTCACGGACCTGGTGAACGCCGGCGCGGACATCGTGAAGGTCGGCGTCGGCCCGGGCGCGATGTGCACGACCCGGATGCAGACGGCGGTCGGGCGTCCGCAGTTCTCGGCCGTACTCGAGTGCGCGACCAGAGCGCGCGAACTCGGCAAGCACGTCTGGGCGGACGGCGGCGTACGGCATCCGCGGGATGTCGCGCTCGCACTGGCCGCGGGGGCGTCGAGCGTGATGATCGGGTCCTGGTTCGCCGGTACGTACGAGTCGCCCGGCGACCCGCACCGGGACAGCCAGGGCCGGATCTACAAGGAGAGCTTCGGGATGGCGTCGGCCCGCGCCGTCCGGTCCCGGACCGCCGAGGACTCGGCGTTCCAGCGGGCCCGGAAGAGCATCTTCGAGGAGGGCATCTCGACCGCCCGCATGTATCTTGACCCGGAGAACCCGAGCGTCGAGGACCTGCTGGACTCGATCGTCTCGGGCATCCGCAGCTCCTGCACGTACGTCGGCGCCGCCAACCTGAGCGAGTACAACGAGCGCGCCGTCGTGGGCCTGCAGACGGCCGCCGGGTACGCGGAGGGCAAGCCGCTCGACACCAGTTGGCTGTAATCGTAGACAAAGCCCCTCATCCCCGGAGTGAGACCTGAGGCCCGGCAAGATCATGCGCCGGGCGATGGTCACGCTCGGCGATCGGTGGCACGGTGTAGGCAACAGGGGGAGGAAGGGCACCGAACCATCCGTCGGGGGGTCGGGGTCGCGCCGGGGGCGGCGGGACCGATCGACGCGGGGGCTCAACAGTCACTGGTGTCCTGCTCGTGGTCGCGGGTGGTGCAAGGGTTCGGCCGAGGCTTGGGAGGGCGACTCGGGAACCTGTAGGCACCATCCGCGACCGCGGTTTCGGCACGTCTTCGGCCGCATCACTTGGCAAGTCGCTGGGTACAGCGCGATAGTCGAGTGATCGATACAGCCGAGGTGTGTGTGGGGAGCCGACGTTGTGGAGTCAGAGAAGGTCGCCCCGCTGAGGGTGGACGCGGAGACCGCGATCATCCTGCGCGAGGCGTACCACAAGATCGAGGCGTTGTTCCGGGCCGACCACTACGGTCTGTACGACTACGTACGGGTGGTCGCCGGGAAGATCGCGCGCGTCGACGCCTTCTACGTCGGGTTCTTGCAGGGCACCAGCCGCGTGCGGTTCCCGTACGGGTACGACGACGGCGAGTACGTGAACCCGGACACCCACATCTTCGGTCCGAACGGTCAGACCGCCTGGCTGATCAAGCACCGGCACACGTACCGGTTCGCCTACGACAACGGTGCCACCCTGCATGCCGGCGTACCGGTGGGAGACCTGCGGCGGCGGTCCGGGGACGCGGTGACGGTGCCGATGTTCCGGCCGGCCAAGGAGGGACCCGATCAGCTGTTCGGGATGCTCTCGATGCAGAGCTACGAATCCAAGGCGTACGACGACAACGCGGTGCGGGCGTTCGAGTGGCTGTGCGAGGTGGTCGAGCGGGTCCTGACCCGTGAGGGCGAGGACCGGGAGTCGTTGCGCCGGCTGCCCGCGGGGGACGTCGGCCCGAACCTGCTGACGTCGGACCACGTGATGGAGTACCTGACGCACCGGGTCGCCTCGATCCGGGAGATCGCGGCCGAGGCGCTGGACGAGCCGGACGTGAGTACGGCCGTCCACACGCACCTGGAACGGATCGTCGACGCCGCCGAGCACATCCAGTCCGAGCTGATCGAGATGCTGATGGAGACCGACGAGGGCCCCGAGCGCCGGTTCAGCAGCCTGACGAAGGCGCAGCAGGCCGTTGCCGTCCTGCTCACCGACGGCCTCGACAACGACCAGTTGGCGGCTGAGCTCGGCGTCAGCCTCAACACCGTCAAAACGCATCTCAGCGCGATCCTCCGCAAGTACGGCTTCCGCTACCGCTCTCAGGTAGCCGACGACGTCCGCAGGTACCTGGCCCGCTAGTACGAGCGGGCCACGTACGCCACCAGATCAGGTTCGTCGTCGTTCACCGGTAGTGAGCCGTCCCGGCGTTGCAGGCAGCGGACTGTGATGCCGGATTCGCCCAGGCGGTCCTCGCCTTGCTCGCCGACGGCGTCGTACGGGATGCGCGCCCAGCCGGTGCCCGCGGCCTCGATCGCCTCCTCGACTGTGGACACCCCCGTGATGCGGGCGGTCTGACGAGCGTTTGCTTCGGTCAGGAGGTGTGCTTGGTCCGCCTCCAGGGCGGCGACGGCGTGTGCGGTGAGCTCGGTCAGGGCGACGGCGGTCTTGGCGGAGTCGCGCAGTCGGCGTACGACGGTGGCGTTGCCGGCGGCGAGGTCGCGGGGTCCGATCTCGATGCGGAGCGGGACGCCCTTCAGTTCCCAGTTCACCGCGCGGCGCCCGAACGGCTGATCGGCACGGTCGTCCACCTCCACCCGCAACCCGACGGCCTTCAGGTCATCGGCGATCCGCTGCGCCGCCTCGATGGCCTCGTCCTTCACCGCGAGTACGACGACCTGCACCGGAGCGACCGCGGGCGGGACCCGGAGGCCGGCGTCGTCGCCGTGCACCATGATCAGGCCGCCGACCATCCGGGTGCTGCTGCCCCAGGACGTGGTCCACGCGAGCTCACGCCGTCCCTCGCTCGACAGGTAGCCGATGTCGAACGCGTGCGCGAAGTTCTGCCCGAGCTCGTGCGACGTGCCCATCTGCAGGGCCTTGCCGTCGCGCGTCATCGCTTCGAGCGTCATCGTGTTCACGGCGCCCGCGAACCGCTCCCGCCGCGTCTTGCGGCCGACGACGACCGGGATCGCGAGGACGTCGACCATGACCTCGCGATAGACGTCGTACAGGATCTTCGTCGCGTAGGCGCGGGCGTCCGCGGCGGAGACGTGCGCGGTGTGGCCCTCCTGCCAGAGGAATTCGGTGGTGCGCAGGAACAGCCGCGGGCGGAGTTCCCAGCGGACGACGTTCGCCCATTGGTTCAGCAGCAGCGGGAGGTCGCGGTAGCTCTGGATCCACTTGGCCAGGTACTCGCCGACAACGGTTTCCGACGTCGGCCGGACGACCGCCGGCTCTTCGAGTTGCTTGCCGCCGGCATGGGTCACGACCGCGAGCTCCGGGCTGAAACCCTCGACGTGCTCGGCCTCGCGCTGCAGGTAGCTCTCCGGAATCAGCAGCGGAAAGTACGCGTTCCGTGCCCCGGTCGCCTTGATCCGCCGATTCATTGCCTCCTGCAACAGTTCCCAGATCCCGTACCCGTACGGTCGTACCACCATGGTCCCCCGTACCGGCCCGTTGTCAGCGAGCTCGGCCTTGGCAATCACATCCTGGAACCATCGCGGAAAGTCCGTCGCCTGCGCGGCAAGCACGGAACGGGTTGCTGTCATGCCCGCCAGTCTAGAAATGCGATCGTGGGTGCTGCCACGCATTAACGACGCGCCCCCGGCGCCCTAGCGGGCACCGGGGGCGCGTTGCTGATGGTGGTCAGAGCGTCGCGAGGGCGTCGTTCCAGGTCTTCGAGGGACGCATGATGGCGGCCGCCTTGGCCGGGTCCGGCTGGTAGTAGCCGCCGAGGTCGGCCGGCCTGCCTTGGACCGCGAGCAGCTCGTCGACGATGGTCTGCTCGTTCGCGGCCAGGGTCTCGGCCAGCGGCGCGAAGGCCTTGGCCAGGTCGGCGTCGTCGGTCTGCTTGGCCAGCTCCTGCGCCCAGTACAGCGACAGGTAGAAGTGGCTGCCGCGGTTGTCGATTCCGCCGACGCGACGGGTCGGGGACTTGTCCTCGTTCAGGAACGTGGCGGTCGCCCGGTCGAGCGTGTCGGCCAGGATCTGCGCCCGCGCGTTGCCGGTCGCCTGCGCCAGGTGCTCGAAGCTCGCGGCCAGCGCGAAGAACTCACCCAGGCTGTCCCAGCGCAGGTAGTTCTCCTTGACCAACTGCTGCACGTGCTTCGGCGCCGAACCACCCGCACCGGTCTCGAACAGGCCGCCGCCGGCCATCAACGGCACGACCGACAGCATCTTCGCCGAAGTGCCCAGCTCGAGGATCGGGAACAGGTCCGTCAAGTAGTCACGCAGCACGTTGCCGGTCACCGAGATGGTGTTCTCGCCGCGGCGGATCCGCTCCAGCGAGAACCCGATCGCGTCGACCGGCGCCAGGATCCGGATGTCCAGACCCTCGGTGTCGTGGTCGAACAGGTACTTCTGGACCTTCGTGATGATCTGAGCGTCGTGCGCCCGGGTCTCGTCCAGCCAGAACACCGCCGGGTCGCCGGTGGCGCGTGCCCGGTTGACGGCCAGCTTGACCCAGTCCTGGATCGGGGCGTCCTTGGTCTGGCAGGCGCGGAAAATGTCACCGGCCGAGACCGCCTGCTCGAGCACGACGTCGCCGGCCTCGTTCACCAGCCGGACGGTGCCGGTGGTCTGGACCTCGAAGGTCTTGTCGTGCGAGCCGTACTCCTCGGCCTTCTGCGCCATCAGGCCGACGTTCGGCACCGAGCCCATGGTGGCCGGGTCGAACGCGCCGTTCGCGCGGCAGTCGTCGAGAACGACCTGGTAGATCCCGGAGTAGCTGTGGTCCGGCAGTACGGCGAGGGTGTCGTGCTCGGCGCCGTCCGGGCCCCACATGTGCCCCGACGTACGGACCATGGCCGGCATCGACGCGTCGACGATGACGTCGGACGGGACGTGCAGGTTGGTGATGCCCTTGTCCGAGTCGACCATCGCGAGCTTCGGGCCGTCGGCCAGCTCGGCGTCGAAGGAGGCCTTGATCTCGGCGCCCTCCGGCAGGCTCGCGATCCCGTTCAGGATGCCGCCGAGGCCGTCGTTCGGGGTCAGACCGGCCTTCGCGAGCACGTCGCCGTACTGCGCGAACGTCTTCGGGAAGACGGCGCGGACGACGTGACCGAAGATGATCGGGTCCGACACCTTCATCATGGTGGCCTTCAGGTGCACCGAGAACAGCACGTCCTCGGCCTTCGCCCGGGCGACCTGGGCGGTCAGGAACTCGCGCAGCGCCGCCACGTGCAGGACGGACGCGTCGACGATCTCGTCCGCCAGGACCGGGATCGACTCGCGCAGCACCGTCGTGGTGCCGTCGTCACCGGCCAGCTCGATCCGCAGCGAGCCCGCGGACTCGATCACGGCCGACTTCTCGGTCGCGCGGAAGTCGTCGTTGTCCATGGTCGCGACGTTGGTCTTGGAGTCGGCGGACCAGGCGCCCATCCGGTGCGGGTGCGCCTTGGCGTAGTTCTTCACCGAGGCCGGGGCGCGGCGGTCCGAGTTGCCCTCGCGCAGCACCGGGTTCACCGCGGAGCCCTTGACCTTGTCGTAGCGGGCCTGGATCTCCCGCTCCTCGTCGGTCTTCGGCTCGTCCGGGTACTCCGGCAGCGCGTAGCCCTGGGACTGCAGCTCGGCGATCGCGGCCTTCAGCTGCGGGACCGAGGCCGAGACGTTCGGCAGCTTGATGATGTTCGCCTCGGGCGTCTTGGCCAGCTCACCGAGCTCGGCGAGCGCGTCCGCGATCCGCTGGTCGTCCTGGAGGTACTCCGGGAAGACCGCCAGGATCCGGCCGGCCAGTGAGATGTCCCGGGTCTCCACGCCGACACCGGCCTGGCCGGCGTACGCCTGGACGACAGGGAGGAACGAGTACGTGGCGAGCGCCGGAGCCTCGTCGGTGTGGGTGTAGATGATCGTCGAGTCAGTCACGTCCCCACCTTAATGGGCGGTCCGGCCTGCCCGGCCGCGGCGTGGGCAGGCTCACGCCGGTCCAAGGGTTCGCCTGCGGGGATCAGTCAGTCGAGCTCGTCGGGGTGAGCAAGTGTGATACCGCTCGCGGCGGTCACAGCGCTGGTGAACGCGAGCGTGTCGATCGGGGAGGAAGCCGCCACGGTCGCCCCGGACAGTGACGCGAGGCCCTTGGCGCCGTCCCAGGTGCAGTCGACGAACACCGCTTTGGCGGCCTTGACCTGCGAAAACTCCACACCGGACAGGTCGCAGCGGCGGAACACGGCGCCGGTCAGGTCGGCCGAGACGAAGTCGGCGCTCTGCAGGCGGCAGTCGGTCAGCGCGACCTTGAAGAACTTCGCGAACCGGAACGAGGCGAAGTCGAGCACGGTGTCCTGGACGGTCACGTGCTGGAGGTGCGCGCCGGGCCCGGCGAAGCCGATCATCCGGGAGCCGGTGATCGCGACCCGGGTCAGCGCCGCGTCGGACCAGCGGGAGTTCGCCAGGTCGCACTGGGTGAGCTCGGTGTCGACGAGGATCAGCTTCTCCAGGTCGGATCCGGCCAGCTTGCTCCGGGTGAACCGGCAACCGCTGATCTCGACGTGCTCGGCCTCCAGATCGCTCAGATCCACGTCCTCCAGCCCGAGATCGAGCAACCGATCCTCGTCCTCGACCTCCGCCGGGAGCGCGGACTCGAGCTGGGCACGAAGGCGGGGCGCAGCGATCTTCACGCCTCCGACCGTAGCCGGGGTCACCGACAACGGCCGGACGTGCACCACTCATCAACCGACGGCCGACCGCCATCGCCAGGCTCAGCCCGGCGCCGGCTGGCCCTCCACCGCGGGTTTGGTGAGTGGTGCAGGTCCGCCAGGCCATCACAATCGCGAGTCCGCCGAGGTCTCAGGCGGGAGCCGGCCGGGTGCGGGTGATTGTGATGGCCTGGCGGTCCGTCACGCGCTGCGGAGGTAGTGAGCGGCGGCGCCGATCAGGGCCGAGTGCTCGGTGTCCTGTGTCGCGGAGGCGGGGAAGTTGAGGGCCGACTGCACCAGGTCGAAGGCTCCTGAGATCGAGCCGCCCAGGACCGTGTGCGTGACACCGAAACGATCCAGCCAGGGCTTCAGGGCGTCCGCGAGATCGGTGAAGGCGGCCTGCAGTACGCCGAGAGCGGTGGTGTCGCCGCTGCGGGCCAGGTCGGCGATCTCCTTGACACCGGGAGCCTCCGCGCCGGCGCTCTCGGCGTACCGGCGGAGGATCGCGCGGGCCGAGATCGAGTCCTCCAGCGGCTTCCCGGCGTACGTCGTCTTGTAGAGCTCACCGCCTGGCGGGACGGTGTCGCCCTCGCGGACCACGCGGCCGTCGGCAAGGAACGCCGTACCGATGCCGGTGCCGATCGTGACGCCGACGCAGCGTTCGACCCCGCGGACCTCGCCCGCGGTCCACTCGCCGACCGCGAACGCCTCCGCGTCGTTCATGAACAGCAACCGGTCGATCCCCAGTTCGCTGCTCAACGCCTCGCCGAGGTTGAACCCGTACAGCTGGTCGAACTTGCCCTGACCGCGGTACCACGCGACCCCGGTGGCGAAGTCGAACGGACCGGGCAACGCGACCGCCAGACCGTTTGCCAGCGGCAACTTCCGGGCGGTCTCCGCGAGCTGCTCGACCACCACCTCGGCCGCCTTCTGCGACTCGAGCTTCGCCCGGTCCACCTCGGTCACGTCCCACGTGCCGGGCGCCACCACGGCCGCCGTGACGTGGCTTCCCCCGATCTCCAGCACAGCTACGTCCATCCGCACATCATCGCAGGACGTCAGTACCGCTCCTTGAAGACCGGCTTCCCGATGTCGTTGTACATCGTGATGTAGATCGGGTCGGTGTTTCCCTTCAGGATGTCGTCGGTGAAGACGCGGTGCACCCAGTACCCGTCCTTGACGGTGGCGTCGCCGCTCTGCCCCAGGCCGGTGAACGCGATCCGGGTGACTCCCTCCGGCACCCGGCCCGCGTAGCTGTACCGCACTCCCCGGCAGCTGGCCTGCTGGTAGTTCCGCTCCACCGGCGCGTTGCCGCAGCCCATGCTCCAGTACCGCTGGATCTGGTATTCGCGGGTGATGATGCCGACGTTCAGCAGTGTCGCGCCGAACCCACCCAGCGCTTGCTTCTGGATCGGCACGCCCGCCACGCAGTACGCGTACTGCGTGCCGTCCGGCGACCGGCGGACCGTCATCGTGCCGTCGGCATCGCTCGCCTCGACGACCTTGTCGGTCCAGGTGGTGGCCACCTGACGTCGCCAGGCGTCGTCGTTCGCGGTCCGGAAGAAGTCGTCGGACTTCGCGCACAGGTCGGTGATCGCGGCAGGCTGGGCGACCGTCGCCGGCTGCGGCTCCTTCCGGGTGTCCACGATCCTGCCCACCAGCAGTGCGGCGACCACGGCGGTCGCGGTGCCGACGGCAGTGGCCGCGCCCAGCACCGCGCGCCGGCGGCGGGTCCGGTGCCGGCCGGCCGCGACCAGTTCGGTCACGTCGGGTGCGAACGACGTACCGCGCTCGGTCGCCTGGTCCATCAGGGTCTTCAGTTCGCCCGTCATTTCATCCCTACCAGGTCGGAGAGCTCGGCCAGGGACGGATGGGTGCGCAGCTTCTCCAGGGCGCGCAGCGTCTGGCTCTTCACGGTTCCGGGGCGGCAGTCGAGGGCGGTCGCGGTCTCTTCGACGGACAGTTCGTCGAAGTACCGCAGTACGACGCACGCGCGCTGGCGGGGCGGTAGCTCGGCGAGGGCCTTCGTGATCACCAGCCGGTTCTCGACGACGCCCAGCACGTCGGCCTCGGCCTCGTTGGCGAAGTACTCGTCGCCGCCGACGACCTCCTGGCTGGACTTCCGGCGGAGCGCGTCGAGCGTGGTGGAGACCACGACCTTCCGCGCGTACGCACCGACCGCGCCCTTGCGCTGGATCCGGCCCCAGACCCGGTACAGCCGGATCAGGGCCTCCTGGGTCGCGTCCTCGGCCCGGCGCCAGTCCCCGCACAGAAGGTAAGCGGTTCGGCACAGAGAGTTGGCATGATGCGTGACGAACTCGACGTAGTCCTGCTCCGTCTCCGCTCTCACCCGCGGCGCTCCCCAGTCATGCCGAGTCAAACGTGATGGGCCGTCCGAATGGTTGCACGACTACGGCAGACTTTTCCCGTGACCGAGTGCAGGACGACGTCCGCGGTCGCGGCGCTGAGCGTCGCGGTGGCGGTGGCCGGTCATGCGCTCGTCGGGGGTGGCGGTGTGCCGCTGGGCGTCGTACCTCCGCTGGCGGCGTTGGCCGGCGTCTGCTGGCTGCTCGGCGAGTACCTGGCGGGGGAGCTGCTGCTGACGGGTCTCGTGCTGGCTGGGGTACAGCTGTTCGTGCACGTCGCGCTGGACTCGATGACCATGCACCACGGGATGTCGATCGCGAGCAGCCTGATGATGACGGCCACCCACCTGGGTGCGCTGCTGGCGGGCGTTCTCGCGATCGGCCAGGCGCACCGGTGGGTCCATCGGGTACGCCGGGTCTTCGCGCGACTGCTTCCGGAACTGCCGGTCCTGCGTCCGGTGCTGCTGATCCCCGCAGCTATCGGCTTCTTCATGTCGTGGACCCCGAACGGGTCCCGCCTCGGCACGAGCGTCTCCGGGCGCGGGCCTCCCGGCGTACGAGTAGCTGCTTTCTGAGCCGGCCGCACAGCGCCGGACTGCTCGTATGCCTTGAAAGGTTCTCTCATGCCCAAGAGATTCATCCTGCGCGCCGGTGCGATCGTCGCGGCCTCCGCGCTCGTCGTGATCGGCGCCGCGAGTACGGCGTCGGCGCATGTCACTGTGTCGTCGCCGGACGCCAAGCCCGGCGGGTACGCGAAGCTGGTGTTCCGGGTGCCGACCGAGTCGGACAACACCAGCACCACGAAGCTCGTCGTCTCGCTGCCCAAGGACCATCCGTTCGCGCACGTGGGTGCGCAGGTGAAGGACGGATGGAAGGTGGAGAAGAAGGAAGAGAAGCTGCCGGCCGAGGTGAAGGTCGGTGACGTCACGCTGACCAAGGCGATCACCACGGTCACCTGGACCGCGACAGCGGCCGGGATCCCGCCGAACGACTTCGACGAGTTCTCGCTGTCGGTCGGGAAGCTGCCCGAAGGCGTGGACGCGTTGAGCTTCCCGGCGGATCAGACCTACAGCGACGGCGAGGTGGTGAAGTGGGCCGACGTCGCGAAGGACGGCGCCGAGGCCGAACACCCGGCGCCGACGTTGAAGCTGGCCGCGGCGGTCACACCGGTCGCGGCGTCCACCGATTCGTCCGACACGGTGGCGCGCTGGCTCGGCGGTGGCGGTCTGCTGGTCGGGCTGCTCGGTCTGGCTTCCGGGCTCCGGCCGCGTCGGACCGCGGTGCAGTAACCATGCGCCGATTGATCGCAGTACCGGTCGCTGTACTGGTCGCGTCGCTGTTCACGCTGGTGGTTTCCGCCGGCGTGGCGGCGGCGCACGCCAAGCTCGAATCGATGACGCCGACCGACGGTTCGTCGATGGCCGCGCCGCCGACGAAGGTGGTGCTGACCTTCAGCGAGCCGGTCGGGTCCAACGGGACGCAGGTGCAGGTGAAGGCGCCGAACGGTACGAACGTCGCGAACGGTGCCGTCCAGGTGGTCGACAACACGGTCACCCAGCCGGTCGGCGCGATGATCGAGGCCGGCAAGTACACGGTCGAGGCCCGCGTCGTCTCGGCCGACGGTCACCCGATCACCGTCAGCGGCGCCTTCACCGTCACGCACGCCGGCCATCCCGCCACTCAGCCGGCCGACGCTCCGGCGCAGCCCGAGGGCAACTCCAACACGGTGACGATCGTCGCGATGTGCCTGGTGATGCTCGTGGTCGTGGCGCTGGCCGTGGTGATCGTCCGCCGCCGTCCGGCCTCATGAGGCGTGCGCTCGGGATAGTTGCTACCGGCATCGTTGTGATGGTGGTCGCGCTGCTCGCCGGCGGCGGTGCGCCGCAGCGGCCGGCGGACGGCCTGCTCGGCGCCGGAATCGCTGTTTCCTGGGCAGTTCCGGTACTGCGGATCCTCGCGGACGCGGCCGCGGTGGCCACCGGTGGGGCCGTGCTGGCGGTCGTACTGTTCCTGCCGGCGAAGGACGGAATGCTCGGAAACAAAGCGATCCGCGCCTGTCAGGACGCCGCGCTGGCCGCCGGGATCTGGGCGGTCGCGAGTATCGGCGGCCTGATCGCGACCGCCACCGTGATCCTCGGTATCCCGCTGTCCCATCTCGCCGAGCACGCCGAACCGGCCGGCCGGCTGAGCCAGGTCCGGGCGCTGGCAGTCGCCGTGGTACTCACCGCCGTACTCGCCGTGATCCTCAGCGGTACCAAGACCTTGCGCACCGCCCGACTGGCCGCCGTACTCACGATCGCTGCCCTGACCGGCCCGCTGCTCACCGGCCACGGCGCGATCGACCGCACCAGCCTCTGGTCCGTCCTCGCCACCGCATCGCTCGTCGTCCACGTCGTCGCTGCGACCGCGTGGATCGGCGGGTTGGGAGCAGTACTTCGGTACAGCCGCTCCCGCGAGGCCGTTGAGCTGTTCAGCACACTCGCCTTCGTCTGCGCCGTGACGATCGGCATCACCGGACTCCTCACCGCCGAGATCCACCTCGGCGGCCGGCAGGACGGCTGGGGACTGATCACGCAATGGGTGACCACCGGGTACGGCGTTCTCGTGCTCGGGAAAACGCTGGCGTTCGCGCTTCTGGTCTTCATCGGCTGGCTGCACCGGCGCACCACGATCCCGCGGGTGGCGGCCGGTGAACCGGGGGCGTTCCGGCAGCTGGCAGTGCTGGAACTCGCGGTGATGGCCGGCACGATCGGCCTCGCGGTTGCCCTCTCGCGCACCCCGTGACGCGAGTCGGTGACATGTCAACGTCCGTCCGTACAATGTGTGCATGGTGGAACCGCAGTGGCTCGGGGCGCAGGAGGCTGGGCTCTGGCAGTCGTACCGTGACACGCATCGCGAACTGATGCGCGCGCTCGAGGCGCGGATGATCACGAACTCGGGCCTGTCCGGCGCCGACTACGCGCTGCTGCACCCGCTGTCCGAGGCCGAGGACGGCCTGCTCCGCACCCGCGACCTCGGCCGCTCCGTCGGCTGGGAGCGCAGCCGCCTGTCGCACCAGGTCAGCCGGATGGAGAAGCGCGGCCTGGTCACCCGTGAGGAATGCACCTCCGACGCCCGCGGCTCGATGGTCCGTCTCACCCCACTCGGCCGCAAGGCGATCGAATCCGCCGCGCCCGACCACGTCGCCGCCGTCCGCACGTACTTCTTCGACCACCTGACCGCGGACGAGCAGACCCAGCTCACGACCCTCCTCGACCGCATCGCGGCCAACCTCCCGACCACCTGCGCCACCCCCGACTGCGACGAGTAGTCCCGGTTCGTCGGGATGTCGTGAACCTGGGGGTCACTCCCGGTACCCGGTGGTAGCCAGCGGTGACACGCCGTTACGGCGGGCGTGGCGTGGAGTCGGGCGGAAAGAATGATCGCGTCGGGTTCGGATGCGCGCTGGATTTGACAATCGTTTTCACTAAAGGTGAGGATGTGGCGCGTGTCCGAGGCTTTGGGTAGGCGTGGGTTTCTGGGGCTGGCCGGGGTTGCCGGGCTGGCGGCGATGACCGGATGTGGGACGGACGGGGGTGCGGCCGCGCAACCCACACAGGGTGGGCGGCTGCGTGCCGTGTACGCCGGCGGCGGGGCGAAGGAGGTGCTCGACCCGCACGTGCAGAGCCTGTTCGTGGACATCGCGCGGCACAAGGCGATCTACGAGAAGCTCGTCGAGCTCGGCCCGGACCTGAAGCCGGTACCGCGGCTCGCGTCGAAGTGGGAACACGACGGCACCGCGACCACCTGGCGGTTCAGCCTGCGCGACGCGACGTTCCACGACGGCGCGAAGCTGGTCGCCGAGGACGTGCTGTACAGCATCGCCCGGATCGTCGATCCCGCCGTACCGGAGCGGGTCGCGCAGTCGTCGCTCGCGACGCTGGATCTCAAACGCAGCAAGGCGATCGGCACCGGGACGGTCGAGCTGGTGCTGACCCAGCCGAACGCGGAGTTCCCCGCGCTGCTGGCCGGAATCGGCACGCAGATCGTGCGGAACGGGTTCAAGGATCCGGCCAAGCCCGTCGGGACCGGCGCGTTCCGGTACATGTCCTTCGAGGCCGGCCGCTCGATGATCGCTTCGCGGTACGACGGCTACTGGGACGAGCCCGCGCGGATCGAGGAGCTGCACATCCTGTCCGCCGACTCCGAGGCACGGGCGAACGCCGTACAGGGCGGTCAGGCGGAGTACGCCAACGACATGACGGCGACGTTCGCGCGGACGGCGGAGGCCGGGAAGACGGTACGGATCGTGGCGGCGAAGGCCAGCACGATGCAGGCGTTCGTGATGAAGGTCGACCGGCCGCCGTTCGACAACCCCGACGTACGGCTCGCGTTCAAGCTGGTGGCGGACCGGCAGCGGCTCGTAGACGTGGTACTGGCCGGCCGGGGTGAGGTGGGGAACGACCTGTTCGGCAAGGGGTATCAGTACTACCCGGCCGATCTGCCGGCCCGGGAGCGCGATGTCGAGCAGGCGAAGAGCTTGCTGAAGAAGGCCGGGCTGGCGGGCAAGGAGGTGGAGATCTTCACCGCGGACGCGTCGGCCGGGTTCGTCGAGGCCGCGACGCTGTTCGCGGAGCAGGTCGCGGAGGCGGGGGTGCGGTTGAAGGTCACGACCGGGAGTCCGCAGACGTACGCGAAGGACCTGCTCACGAAGGGGGCTATTGGCAACCATCGGTCGGGGGCGATGCCGATTCCGCAGTACGTCACCGATCGGTTGCTGTCGCATTCGCCGTTCAACGTCACGCACTGGCGGCGGCCCGCGTTCGACACGGCGTTCGCGGCGGCGCGGGCGGTGACGTCCGAGGAAGAGCGGTCGGCGAAGTACGCCGTACTGCAGAAGACGGTGCGGGACGAGGGCGGGATCCTCGCCTGGGGGTTGCCGGACTACCTGATCGCGGTGTCGTCGAAGGTGCAGGGAGTGCAGGCGGTGCCGCCGAACACGTTGGACCAGGGCCGGTTCGACAAGGTGTGGCTGGCCTGAATGCGGTCGTACGCCGCTCAACGGGCGGGGCTCGCCGTCGTTCAGTTGGCGGTGCTCTCGGTGCTGGTGTTCGTCCTGACGTCGCTGCTGCCGGGAGACGCGGCGGACCTGCGGTTCACCGAGACGCTGACGCCGTCCCAGGTCGCCGCGCTGCGGGCGGAGCTCGGTCTCGACCAGCCGCCGGTCGAGCGGTTCGTGCACTGGCTGGGCAATGTTTTGACGGGCGATCTCGGTACGTCGTTGATCAGCGGGGGACCGGTGGCCGACATCGTGCGGAGCTCGATCGGCGCGACGCTCGTACTCACGCTGGCGACGCTCGCGATCGTCGTTCCTCTGGCCGTTGCCCTGGGCATCGTGATGGGGACGCGTGAGAACGGTCGCGTCGATCGGGCGATCACTTCGGTCACGTTGGCGTTGTCGGCGATTCCGGACTTCGTGATCGCTGTTGTGCTGGTGGCTGTGTTTTCGCTGAAGCTTGGCTGGTTGCCGGCTACGTGGATCGGCGGGAGCCTGCTGTCCTCGCCTGCGCTGCTGATCCTGCCTATTGCTGTGCTCTTCGGTCGGACCGTCTGTTTGCTGTCGCGTCAGGTCCGTGCGGGGACGGTTGCTGCTTTGAACGCCGAGTATGTGACGCAGGCTCGACGGCTCGGCATTCCTCGTCGTCAGTTGTTGCTCCGGCATGTGCTGCCGAACGCGGCGGTTCCCGGGGTGCAAGAGTTGGCGCGCACTGGCGACACGCTCCTCGGTGGAGTGCTGGTGGTGGAAGCGATCTTCGCCATTCCAGGCTTCGCGACCGCGCTCGTGGACGGGGTAGAGACCCGGGATATCCCAACGGTGCAAGGCCTCACGCTTGTTCTTGCCGTTGCCGCGCTCCTCATCAACCTCGGCGCCGACCTGCTCTGCAACCGGCTGGTCCCGCGCTCGGAGATTCTCCGATGAACCCCCGTGAAGTTGTCTCGCTGGGGCTCGTTGCAGTGCCGTTGGCGGTTGCGGTGGTTGGGCCGGTTGTGCCGTACGACGGGCGGACGGGTCTGCCTTACTCGTCCGAAGGAGTACTGGGGACGGACGGGTTGGGACGGGACGTTCTGGGTCTGCTGTTGGTGGGTGGGCGGACGGCGCTCGGGATGGCGATCGGGGCGGTGCTGCTGGCGTATCTGGTGGGCGGGCTGATCGGGCTGACGGCCGCGTCGACCCGGCAACGGTGGCTGGACGAAGGCATGATGCGGCCGCTCGACGTACTGCTGCCGCTCCCGTCCCTCCTCGTCATCAGCGTGGTCGCGGTCGGCTGGCGCGCGTCCGCTGCGGCGATCACCGTCGCCGTCGCGATGATGAACGTCCCGACCGTCGCCCGACTCGTCCGGGCCGCCGCGCTGGACGCCGCCAGCGGACCGGTGGTCGAGGCGCTGCGGATGCAGCGGGAGTCGTGGGTCACCATCCAGCTCGGGTACGTCGGACGCTCGGTTCTCGGCCCGGTGGCGGCGGATCTCGGCACCCGGATCACGCTCGCGGTGTTCCTCGTCGCCTCGGTCAACTTCCTCGGCCTCGGCCTGAGCCCGACCGCGCCGGACTGGGCCGTCAGCGTGTCCCGCAACCGCGAAGGTCTGCTCCTCCAACCCTGGTCGGTCCTCGCCCCGGCCCTCCTCCTCGTCTCCTTCACCTTGGGTTTCAACCTCCTCGCCGACCGCCTCGTCCACAGATCACGCCGCCTCGTGGAGAGCACACGATGACCCCGGTGGTGCGTGTGGTTGGGCTGTCCGCGACTGCTGGGAGCGCGGTGCTGGTCGACGACGTGTCGTTCGACGTTGTCGCGGGGGAGGTGACGGCGCTGGTGGGTGCCTCCGGGTCGGGGAAGACGACCTCGGCGCTAGCACTGCTAGGCGAGCACGGTGATGGCGTACGACTGACCGGGCGGGTTGAGGTTGGTGGGGAGCTGGTTGTTGATGGCAACGGAGTGACCAGGGCAGCGCCGGGGGTACGCGGCCGCGTAGTCGCCTACATGCCGCAGCATCCCGGCAGCGCGCTCAACCCGGCCCGGCGGATCGGTACGACGCTGCAGGAGCTGGCGAAGTTGCACGACGGCGACCCGCGCGAGGCCGTCCGCGCGGCCCAGCTGCCCGGAGATCGCGCAACTCTCAAACGTTTTCCGCACCAGTTCTCCGGCGGCCAGCGCCAACGAGTAGCGCTTGCCCAGACGCTTACCTGCCGCCCGACGGTCCTCGTGCTCGACGAACCGAGCACCGGACTCGACTCGATCACCCGCCTGCAACTCGTCCACGAACTCAGAGATCTCGCCGCCACCGGCCTCGGCATCTTGCTGCTCAGTCACGATCTCGACCTGGTCCGAGCGCTCGCGTCCCGGGTCGTCGTCCTCGACGCCGGGCAAGTGATCGCCACCGACGTACTCCCGCCCGCACCGGACCTGCAACTCCCGGGAACCTCCACCGCCGGGCAACCGTTGCTAACGGCAATGAACCTGTCAGCCTCGCTGCGCCCGCGCGGCCGCGACGTCGTCCTGCACGAGGCGGACCTCGCCGTCCGCGCCGGCGCCTGCCTCGGCGTCGTCGGCCGCTCCGGCAGCGGCAAGACCACCTTGGCCCGCTGCCTGGCCGGCCTGCACGAGCGCTACACCGGCACCATCCTGCTCGACGACGAACCGCTCCCGGTGCTCCGCAAACGCTCCCGCGACCAGCACCGCCGCGTCCAGTACGTCTGGCAGGAGGTCCGCGGCTCCTTCGACGAACGACGGCCCGTCGACCAGCAGGTCGCCCGTACGGCGCAACGCCTGCGCGGACTCGCGCCGGACCAGGCACACGCCGAAGCCGTCGCCACGCTCGCCCGTCTCGGCGTCGCCGCGATCACCGCAGCGCGCCCGCCGAGCCGCCTGTCCGGTGGCGAACTGCAACGCGCGGCCCTGGCGCGAGCAGTCCTGGCGAACCCCGACGTACTGATCTGCGACGAGATCACCACCGCGCTCGACGATCACGGTACGGCGCTGGTCGTCGACCTGCTGACCGAGCTCAAGGACCGCGGTACGGCGCTGATCTGGATCGGTCACGACCTGCGCCTGGTCGCGGCCGTCGCGGACCGGGTCCTGGTCCTCGACGCCGGCCGCGTGGTCGAGCAAGGCCCGCCCGCGACGCTCACGACCGCGCCGCGCCACGAGCTGACCCGGCGGCTGGTCGCAGCCACCCGGATCGGCGACAACCCCAAGACTCCGCCCGTGCATGGGCGTGTCTCCCAACCCCACGCCTACTGCGCGGCACCCGACGGGCACCTCGCCGAGCAGGAGCGAAGGGAACGATGAAACCACATCGACCCCTCCGCTCCCGCTCGCCGAGGCACTCCGCCGGGCACCTGCTCGCGACGGCGTGGGGTTGGGAGACACGCCCAACCACCGACTCAAGGAGCGAACCGCGCCGATGACGCGACTGCACGACCACCTGGCGGAGGCCATCAAGGACCCGGACCCGATCCGCGTCAGTTCCGGCGCCGGGGACGATCTGATCTGCCTGCGGTTCGAGACCATGAAGGTGTACTCCGCGCTCGGCGCCGTCCGCCGGCTCCTGGAGACCGGGCAGGTCCGGCCCGGTGACACGCTGATCGACAGCTCGAGCGGCATCTACGCGCACGCCCTCGCACTCGCCTGCCACCGGTACGGGATGAAGTGCCACATCGTCGGCTCGACCACGGTCGACCGGACGCTGAAGATCCAGCTCGAGATCCTCGGCGCGACCATCGAACAGGTGCCGTCGTCGAACAACCTGCAGCTCGACCAGAACCTCCGGGTCCGCCGGATCGGCGAGATCCTCCGCGACAACCCGACGTACCACTGGATGCAGCAGTACCACGACGACATCCACTACCTCGGGTACGGCGCGATCGCGGATCTCGTGGCCGAGCTGGTGCCGTCGGGTCCGCTGTGCCTGGTCGGCGGCGTCGGAACCGGCGCCTCCACCGGCGCGATCGCGGCGTACCTGCGGGACCGCGGCCGGGACGTGAACCTGGTCGGCGTCCAGCCGTTCGGCAGCATCACGTTCGGGGCCGGGCACACGCAGGACCCGGAGATGATCATCGCCGGAATCGGCAGCTCGATCGAGTTCCGGAACGTGCGGCACGAGTTGTACGACCGGTTGCACTGGGTTTCCTTCGACTACGCGATGTCGGCCGCGGTGGATCTGCTCCGGACGTCCGGCGTTTTCGCGGGGCTGTCCGCCGGGGCGGCGTACCTGTCGGCGTTGTGGGAGCACAACTGCGATCGCGGCCGGAAACACGTCTTCCTGGCCGCGGACACCGGGACGCGGTACGTCGAGACCGCGTTCGCCCGGCATGCCGAGGCGCGGCCGATGGCGTCGATGCGGCCGCGGGAGATCGACTCGCTGGACGAGCTCGCGGTGCCGTGGTCGGCGATGTCGTGGGACCGGAGGGAATCCGCGCAGGTCCGCCGCGAGGAGTTTCCATCTGCGACTCCGTCGCATTAATGCCGCGGAGGAGCAACTGCTCACCGGCAGCAGGCACCCGATCGTGCTGCTCCGGCGCCGGCCCGGTGCGGCCGTTGCCGAAGCAGTTGCCCCCGGCAACCCTGACCTCGGGGTGATGCTGCCGTACACGCCGCTGCACGAGTTGCTGTTCGACCAGCCCGGTCCGTGTGTGCTGGTGATGACGAGCGGCAACCTGTCCGGTGAGCCGATCGTCACCTCCGACGGCGAGGCACTGACGCGGCTGGCCGGTCTGGCCGACGCGTGGCTCGGCCACGATCGCCCGATCCACGTGCCCTGCGACGACTCCGTCGTACGGATCGTCGACGACAGCGAGCTGCCGGTCCGGCGGTCCCGTGGGTATGCGCCGTTCCCGATCGACCTGCCGGTCCCGGTCCGGCCGGCGCTGGCGGTAGGCGGGGACCTGAAGAACACCTTCTGTCTCGGCAACGGGCAGTACGCGTGGCTCTCGGGGCATGTCGGCGACATGGACGACCTCGCGACACTGCAGGCGTTCGAGCGGGCCGAGCAGCACCTCGAGCAGTTGACCGGAGTCCGGCCCGAGGTGCTGGTGACGGACAAGCATCCGTCGTACCGGTCGCGGCAATGGGCTCAGCTGCACGCGGCCGGGCGGCCGGTGGTCGGCGTACAGCATCACCACGCGCACCTCGCCTCGGTGATGGCCGAGCACCGGTATCAAGGCCGCGTCATCGGGTTCGCCTTCGACGGGACCGGGTACGGCGAGGACGGGGCGGTGTGGGGTGGTGAGGTACTGCTCGCCACGTACGACGGGTTCGAGCGCTACGCGCACCTCAAGTACGTGCCGCTCCCCGGCGGCGATGCAGGTGTCCGCAACCCCTGCCGGATGGCGTTGTCGCACCTGCTTGCCGCCGGCCTGCCGTGGGACCCGCGACTGCCGTCGGTGCGCGCGTGCGCCGGGCCGGAGCTGGAACTGCTCAGAACCCAGCTGGACAAGGACATCGCCTGTGCTCCGACGTCGAGTATGGGCAGGTTGTTCGACGCGGTCTCGTCGCTGGCCGGGGTCTGTCACCGGGCCGGGTACGAGGCGCAGGCCGCGATCGAGCTGGAAGGACTGGTCTCGTCAGATCGAGGACTCGGCAGCTACGAGTTCGCGGTTACAGGGGAGGAGATCGATCCGGCGCCAGTGCTGGCCGGCGTGGCGTACGACGTACTGGCCGGAGTGGAACCGGGGGTCGTGAGCGCCCGGTTCCACCAGAGCCTGGCCGAACTGACGGTGACGCTGGCCGTGCGGGTCCGCGCCGCCCGCGGACTGACCACGGTCGCCCTGTCCGGCGGCGTGTTCGTCAACCGTGTGTTGCTATCGGCAACTACCACGGCATTGACCGGTGCCGGGTTCACGGTGCTGCGGCATCGCCGGGTGCCGCCGACGGATGCCGGACTCGCGCTCGGCCAGCTGGCCGTCGCGGCGCGTCGCCCAGGGAGGGAAACATCATGTGTCTAGCCGTACCGGGGAAGGTCGTGGAGATCCGCGAGGAGGACGGGACCCGGATGGGTCAGGTGGACTTCGGCGGCGTACTGAAGGACGTCTGCCTGGAGTACCTGCCGGATCTGCAGGTGGGCGAGTACACCATCGTGCACGTCGGGTTCGCGCTGCAGCGCCTCGACGAGGAGTCCGCGATGCAGTCGCTCGAGCTCTACCGCAAACTCGGGGCGCTTGAGGAGGAGTTCGGCGATCAGTGGGGCCTCGCCGCGCGGCAGGCCGGTGAACGCCGCCCGCCCGGGACCGACTGGGAGGAAGCCTCGCAATGAAGTACCTCGAGGAGTTCAGCGATCCGGTGCTGGCCGGCAAGCTGGTCGAGCAGATCCACGCCACCGTGACGAAACCCTGGGCGATGATGGAGGTCTGCGGCGGCCAGACGCACACGATCGTCCGGCACGGGATCGACCAGCTGCTGCCGGACGGCGTCGAGATGATCCACGGCCCGGGCTGCCCGGTCTGCGTCACCCCACTGGAGGTCATCGACAAGGCGCTCGAGATCGCCGCCCAGCCCGGCGTCATCTTCTGCTCGTTCGGCGACATGCTGCGGGTGCCCGGCAGCGGCCGCGACCTGTTCCGGATCAAGAGCGAGGGCGGTGACGTCCGGGTCGTCTACTCGCCGCTCGACGCGCTCCGGGTCGCGCAGCAGAACCCGGACAAGGAGGTCGTCTTCTTCGGGATCGGCTTCGAGACCACCGCCCCGCCGAACGCGATGACCGTCTACCAGGCCAAGAAGCTCGGCATCCCGAACTTCAGCCTGCTGGTCTCGCACGTCCGGGTCCCGCCCGCGATCGAGGCGATCATGCAGTCCCCGAGCTGCCGGGTCCAGGGCTTCCTCGCCGCCGGCCACGTCTGCAGTGTGATGGGTACGTCGGAGTACCCCGAGCTGGCCGAGAGGTACGGCGTACCGATCGTCGTCACCGGCTTCGAACCGCTCGACATCCTGGCCGGGATCCTGCGCACGGTCAGCCAGCTCGAGAAGGGCGAGCACGTGGTCGAGAACGCCTACCAGCGGGCCGTCCGGGACGAAGGCAATCCGGCCGCGAAGGCGATGCTGGCCGACGTGTTCGAGACGACCGACCGGGCCTGGCGGGGGATCGGGATGATCCCGCGGAGCGGCTGGCGGCTGTCCGAGCGGTACCGCGAGTACGACGCGGAGTATCGCTTCCAGGTGCGCGACATCGTCGCCGAGGAGTCCGCGGTGTGCCGCAGCGGCGAGGTCCTGCAGGGCCTGATCAAACCGCACGAGTGCTCGGCGTTCGGGACGGTCTGTACGCCGCGGAACCCGCTCGGCGCGACGATGGTGTCCAGCGAGGGCGCTTGTGCCGCGTACTACCTGTACCGCCGGCTGGAGGCGCCGGCCGAGGCGGTGACGACCGGTGGCTGAGCACGTCATGCTGCCGGATCCCTCCGTGCCCGATCCGCCGAACTTCGACGGATGGGTCTGTCCGCTGCCGTTGCGCGATCACCCGAAGGTCGTGATGGGCCACGGGGGCGGCGGACAGATGTCGGGTGAGCTGATCGAGCACCTCTTCGTGCCCGCGTTCGCGAACCCGGTCCTCGGCGCGCTGACGGACTCGGCGGTGTTCACGCTCGGCGAGGCCCGGCTGGCGTTCTCGACCGACTCGTTCGTGGTGCAGCCGCTGCTCTTCCCCGGCGGCAGCATCGGGCACCTGGCCGTGAACGGCACGGTCAACGACCTCGCGATGAGCGGTGCGCAGGCGGCGTACCTGTCCTGCGGCTTCATCCTCGAGGAAGGCGTCGACCTGTCCGTGGTCGCCCGGATCGCGGCGGACCTGGGCGAGGCGGCGCGGCAGGCCGGCGTGACGATCGCCACCGGCGACACCAAGGTCGTCGACGCCGGTCACGGGGACGGCGTGTACGTCAACACGGCCGGCGTCGGGCTGGTCCCGGCCGGGGTCGACATCCGCCCGCAGCGAGCGGTTCCCGGGGACGTCGTCATCGTCAGCGGCCAGATCGGGGTGCACGGGATCGCGATCATGAGCGTGCGGGAGGGCATCTCGTTCGGCACCGAGGTGGTCAGCGACTGTGCGCCGCTGAACGGCCTGGTCGCGGCGATGCTGGACGTCTGCCTCGACCTGCACACCCTGCGCGACCCGACGCGGGGCGGCGTCGCGACCTCGCTGAACGAGATCGCCAAGGCCGCCGGGGTCGGCGTCGAGCTGACTGAGACCGCACTGCCGGTGCCGGAGGCGGTCGCCAACGCCTGCGCGTTCCTCGGACTCGATCCGCTGTACGTCGCGAACGAGGGCAAGCTGCTCGCGATCGTGGGCCGTGACGACGCGGACGCCGTCCTCGCGGCGATGCGGGCGCATCCGCTCGGTGCAGACGCGGCGATCATCGGCGAGTGCGTCGAGGCGCATCCCGGGATGGTCGTGACGAAGACGGCGTTCGGTGCCACCCGGGTGGTGGACACACCGATCGGAGAGCAGCTGCCCCGGATCTGTTAGTGGTCCGCGAGCCAGGACTGCCAGGCGTCGAGGCCGTCGCCGCGGGTCGCGGAGACAGCCAGCATTTCGACGTCGGGTCGCAGACGACGGATCAGGTCCAGGCACAGGTCGACGTCGAAGTCGACGTACGGGAGCAGGTCGACCTTGTTCAGCAGGACGAGGTCGGCGGTGCGGAACATGTACGGGTACTTCGCCGGTTTGTCCGCGCCTTCGGTGACCGAGATGATCACGACCCGGGCCGACTCGCCGAGGTCGAACAGGGCCGGGCAGACCAGGTTGCCGACGTTCTCGACGAAGACCAGTGAGCCGTCGGGCGGGGCGAGCTCGGTCAGCCCGCGGCCGAACATCTCGGCATCCAGGTGGCAGCCGGCGCCGGTGTTGATCTGCACCACCTTGCGGCCGGTCGACCGGATCCGCTCGGCGTCCAGCCAGGTCTCCTGATCGCCTTCGATCACGAGGGTTTCGCGGCGGTCGCCGAGGTCGGTGACGGTGCGCTCGAGCAGGGTGGTCTTGCCGGAGCCGGGGGAGCTCATCAGGTTGATCGCGGTGATGCCGCGTTCGGCCAGGCGGTGCCGGTTGGCCGCGGCGAGCAGGTCGTTCTTGGCCAGGATGTCCTGCTCGAGCAGTACGGTCCGGGTCGCATGGTCATGCGTGTGGTCGTGGGGGTGAGGGTGCTCGTGGGGTTGCGGGCCGTCGACGAGCGTGACCCTGGTGCTCGCGTCCTCGCCACCGCATCCGCAGGTGCTGCACATGTCACCGCACCTCCACCGAGACGATCCGCAGTTCCTGACCGGCCAGAATGTCGAGATCGGCACTGCCGCAGTCGCACAGCATGATCGGGTCGTCGAGCGCGAACTCCCGTCGGCAGTCCCGACAGTACGCCCGCCCGGACGGCTCGTCGATGTCCAGCCGGGCGCCGTCCAGCCCGGTCCCGGCGGCCACGAGCCCGAAGCAGAACCGGATCGAGTCGGTCACCACCCCGGACAGCCGCCCGATCTCCAGCCGGACGGCGGCCACCGGTCCGTCGCCGACCTTCTCGACGATCGCATCGACGATGCTCTCCGTGATGGCGAGCTCATGCACCCTCCCGACGGTAGGCCGGGCACGGCGACCCGGCAACGGCGGAGAGTTGCGGGTTGTTGAGCCCGCGGTTGGCTCGGGGAGCCGCTCCACGTCCGGAGGGGAAGTACGAGACGACGCAACTTCCGCGGCGGAGTCCGCATCGTGGCAGGTATGAAGATCCTGACCTCGAAACGAGCCTCCGCCGCGACCGCGGCCGCTGTACTGCTCGGTGGACTGGCCACAGCCGCGACTTCTACTCTTCCGGCCGCCGCGAGTGCCACGGCGGCCTGCACGATGACCGTCGGATCGATCACGAGCGGCGGTGACATCGCCAACACCGATATCACCGCGACGGCGCCGATCACCGCCAAGCGGACGGCCGGCCCGCACCTGTTCACCCCCGGTGTCGCCAAGTTCAGCGCGACCTGGACCACGCGCCTCGACCCGCCGTCCGGCAAGTTCACCAGCGGTCAGCTGGTGCTGAACTCGGCGCTGTACTCGGCCTGGTACGGCACCAAGGCCGACGGGACACCGGAGAACGGGATCAGCAACGGCAGCAAGGGCTGGCAGGGCTACCACGTCGTCCAGACGTCGGTCTACTCCGTCGCGGGCGCTCCCTACTGGCGGGCCACCTACGGCCTGCGCAACGACGGCGTGATGTACCGCTGGAGCGGCCAGTACGGCGACCTGGCCCGCTACACCGGCTTCGCCTCGGTGAAGACGATGACGCTGATCAGCCAGACCAAGACCTACGACACCTTCCTCGCGAACACCCGCGGCGGTGCCCTGTACACGATCAGGATCGCGCGCGATCCCAAGGTGCTACCGGTCGTGAAGAAGGTCCGTACCTCGACCTGGCAGACCTTCGAGAGCCTGGTCGCCCAGAAGTGCGGCACGCAGAGCACGCTGCTCACCGCGATCGACAAGGAGACGGGCTCGGCCTACCTGTACGCCGTTGGTCACGCCAACGGTGCGTCGACGGTGATCAAGGGCCTCGGCAAGGTGCCCGGCACCTTCACCGACCCGGTCGACCACCTCCGCACCGACGAAACCATCCCTCCGCTCTTCGGCGAATGACAATCCAACTCGTGAAAGGCATATCGATGAAACTGAACCGGGCTACCGTAGCCGCGGCCTCCGCCGTCCTGCTCGGCGGGCTGGCGGCGGCGCCGGCCGTCACGGCGACCGCCGCCCCGACCGCCAGCACTGCCGCGACCGCCGCCTGCGCGATCAATCTCGGCTCGATCACCGCGGGCGGCGACATGGCCAACGCCCAGGTCACCGCCACCTCACCGGCCACCGTCAAGCGGTCGACCGGCCCGCACATGTTCTCGCCGGGGCTGGCGAAGCTCGCGTCGACGTGGACCAACTCGCTGGGCGTCGGGGCGGACTACACGGTGTACGGCGACGTGATCGTCAGCGGCACCCTGTATAGCGGCTCGTACGGCGTGGACTCCACCGGTAAACCGTTCACCTCGCTGAAGTCCCGCGGTGTCGGGTACATCGGCTACAAGGCGATCGAGACCTCGTACTACTGGGGCAAGACCACCCGGAGCGCGAACTACCGGCTGCGCGGCGACGGGGTGCTGTACCGGTACGTCTACTCCGGCCAGGTTGCGAAGGTGACGCGCTGGCCGGGGTACTCCTCGGTGAAGACGATGGCGCTGATCAGCGAGACCGCGACGTACGACACGTTCCTGGCCACGACGAACGGCGGCGCGCTGTACACGATCCACATCCCGGTGACCGGTGCGCCGGTCGTCAAGAAGGTTCGCACGTCGACGTGGCAGGGCTTCGAGTACCTGGTCGCGGAGAAGTGCGGCTCGCAGAGCACGTTGCTCGCCGGGATCGACAAGGACACCGGTTCGGCGTACCTGTACGCCGTCGGTCACGCCAACGGAGCGTCGACGGTGATCAAGGGCCTGGGCAAGGCGCCCGGCGACTTCAAGGACCCGGTCTACTTCCTGAACACCGCCGAGGGGAACGCCCCGCTGTTCGGCGAGTGAGCCCGAGTCAGCACAGCACAGGGCCCCGGTGACCAGCTGGTCACCGGGGCCCTTTCGCGTTCGCGGTCCTAGAAGTCGCCGCCGAAGTCTCCGCCGAAGTCGAAGCCGCCGCCGTCGCCTCCGTCGCCGCCGTCGAACGGGTTGTAGTCGCCCCCGCCGTCGCCGCCTCCGTCGCCGCCGCCCTCACCGCCGCCGTCGTAGCCGCCCGCGTAGTCGCCGTACCCGCCGCCGGCGAACATGCCGCCGAGCATCGTGCCGAGGAACATGCCGGTCATCACACCGCCGAGCGCACCGAACATGCCCTGCGCGTACGGCGAGTAGGCCGGGCCGGCCTCCCAGTACGGCACCCGCTGCGGGCCGACCATGACCTTGCGGACGTCCGGCTCGGCGCCGGCGCGGACCCGCTCGGCGTCGGCCGCACAGGCCGGCACTTCACGCTGCGCGCCACCCGGCGGCGCCCACATCACGTCCTCCACGGACGGACCGTGCTGCGGGTTGAAGAAGCACGACGGGCGACGCTGCGGCAGCGGCTCGCCGTTCACCCGGGCGCGCACACAGGTAGCGGCGTACCGGCCGTCCTCGAGGATCTCGATCACGTGCTTGATCTGGTCGGCCTCGGTGACCTGACCGACCGCCTGCTTCGCGGACTCGTAGGAGTCCAGCGCGCGCTGGTAGTCCTGCCGCGCGCCGTCGCCGAGGTCCTTGCCGACCATTTCCAGGTCGAGGTCCTGCAGTTCCTCGCCGAACCGGGTGATGTCCTCGTCGGCGGTCCGCTTGACCGACTCGAGCTCGGCGGCCGTGATCTCGTGCTGCTTCTTGGTCTGCAGCTGGGTCCGACGGTACGAGCGGTACGCCAGGACCGCGATCACCGCCACGGCGATGATCAGGATGAATTCCATTGTCGGGCCTCTCTCGGGGGCTTTAGGGAGAGCCTATCCAATCCCTCAAGACGGTGGACGCCACGCAGGGTGACGTAATCCCGGGAAAGCGGTCACCGTCGGCGCATAATCGAGAGGCGCGCCGCCCAGCGACTGTCCGTCCCCGCGCCGGAAGGCTGTCCATGGGCAAGACTGCGCGACTCCTGCCGCTCGTACTGACAGCGGCCGCCCTGGTCCCGCTACCTCCCTCCGCTGATCCCTCGTACCGGGAGATTCCGCTCGACGGGCCGTCCGTTCGGGCCGAGACCACGCCGTTCGGCATGGTTGGCATCACCTGGCCGCTCGGTGTGCAGGGTGTGACGGCGAACGTCCGTGTCCAGCGCGACGGGCAATGGACCGATTGGCAACCGATGAATATCGAGGACGAACACGGTCCTGATCCATCGGATTCCGAAGGAATTGAGCGCGACGGCACCGAGCCGTTGTGGGTCGGCAATGCCACGGGTGTGCAGGCCAGTGCGGTGAATGCTGCAGGTGCTGTGCGCGACGCCAAGGTGGTCCTGATTCAGCCCGGTGTGCTCAGCTCCGACTCCGAGGAGCCGGGCGGCACAGTCGAGGCGGCGTCGAGCAGGGCGCCGTACCCGATGCCGTTGATGGTGAGCCGGAAACGCTGGGGTGCGGACGAACGGTTGCGCGCGCACAACGGCGCCTCGTGTGTGCGGCCGAAGTACACGAAGACCGTGCTGGCGGCGTTCGTCCACCACACCGCCGATCGGAACGACTACACCCGCACGCAGGTGCCGGCGATGGTGCGGGCGATGTACGCGTACCACGTGAAGAGCCGTGGCTGGTGCGACCTCGGGTACAACTTCCTCGTCGACCGCTTCGGCCGCGTCTTCGAGGGCCGGTACGGCGGTGCGCAGCTGCCGGTGCTCGGCGCGCACACGTCGTCGTTCAACGCGAACTCGTTCGGCGTCGCGGTGATCGGGAACTTCGAGCAGACCGCACCGCCGCCGGCGATGCTGGAGTCCACGGCGCGCGTGATCGCCTGGAAACTGGACGCCAACTACCGGTCGCCGCTGGCCACGATCGTGCTCGACGGAAGCCGGCTGCACACGGTGTCCGGACATCGCGACACCAAGGCGACGGCGTGCCCGGGAACCCAGTTGTACAACAAGCTCGGCTGGCTGAAACAGCGCGTGAACACCTTGATGAGCGGCAGTTTCTCGACCCCGATCTACGAGTACGCACGGAAACTCGGTTTCCGGAACCTCGGTCAGCCGTTCTGGGGCGAGCATCGGACCCGGACCGGCTGGGCGACGTACTTCGGCACCCGGGACGTCTTCTACTCCGTTGCCACCGGCCCGCATTCCACGTCCGGCGCTTTCCGGACCCGGTACCGGCGGCTCGGGGCCGGCAGCGCGCGGCTCGGGCTGCCGATCACCGACGCCTACGAGGTCACGGGTGGAGCGCGGCAGAAGTTCCAGCGCGGCTGGCTGGTCTGGGACCGGCGTGACCGCCAGGTCCATCTTGTCTACGGGAGGTCATTTTGAGCTGGGCTCATTATGAGGGGAGCTCACTATGAGGAAACGTGCCATTGCGGTCGTCGTTCTGTCGTGCACAGTGATCAGCGCGACCGCCCAGGCCCGCGACGTCGTACCGGCCGCGGCGCCGGACACGACGATCAACGGGCGCGGATTCGGGCACGGCCGCGGCCTGTCGCAGTACGGCGCGCAAGGTGCGGCGCTGGCCGGGAAGCCGGCGAAGCACATCCTCGACTTCTACTACCCGGGAACGACGACCGGGAAGGCGACCGGCAGTATCCGGGTCCGGGTCAGCGCCGACACCACCGACGGCGTGCGGGTCGGAGCGGTGAGCGGGCTCGCGGTCCGCTCGCTGGCCACCGGCAAGGTCTACCCGTTGCCCAGAGCATCGACCCGGAGTCAGTGGTCGATCGACCCGAACGGCGAGCACGGCACGAAGGTCAGCTCGTACGACGCCAAGACCCGGAAATGGACGCTCTACAAGACATTTACGGGGATGGCGCAGTTCGAAGGCGCTGCGGTGATCGGGCTGGTGCTGCCGAGTGGCGCCGTACGCCGGTACCGCGGTGCGCTGCGGGCGATCGACGTGTCCGGGACGCATCTGGACACGGTGAACGTGCTGCCACTCGAGTACTACCTGCGTGGCGTCGTACCGCGGGAGTCGGTGTCGAGCTGGCGGCCGGCCGCGTTGCAGGCGCAGGCCGTTGCCGCCCGCACCTATTCGGTGTTCCACCGGTCCCGCGCGGCGCGGAAAGCGTACGACTTGTGCGACACCACGTCCTGCCAGGTGTACGGCGGGTACGACGTGGAGGAGACGTCGACGAACAACGCGATCGCGGCGACCGCGGGACAGGTCCGGCTGTACAAGGGCAAGCCGATCATCGCCGAGTTCTCCTCGTCGAACGGCGGGGCGACGGCGGCGGGTGACGCGCCGTACCAGCTCACGAAGGCGGACGCGTGGGACGCCTACCCGAAGAACGGGAACCCGAACGTGACGTGGACGGTGACCCGGACGGCTGCGCAGATGCAGGCGGTCTTCGACGTCGGCTCGATCCGGTACGTCCGCGTTCTGAAGCGGACCGGCGTCGGTCCGGGCGGCGGCCGGGCGCTCACCGTCGAGGCGGTCGGGTCGCGCGGAAAGCGTGTGCTGACCGCCGACCAGGTGCGGATCCGGCTGCATCTGCGGTCCGCGTGGATCAGTTTCCCGGCCCGAACTTCTTGATATACCAACTTCGGGTTCCGGATGAGCCTTGCCGAGCCATTGACGGGGTGTCGTTGCGCCGGTTAGAACATGACATCGCTGTCAACCACCGCCCAGGAGGAGCAGGTCGATGCGCAAAAAGATTGGTATATCAACTCGGTTGGCCGCCGGAGTGCTCGCGGTCGCGGTCCTCGGCTCGCTGAACATGACCACGGCCAGTGCCGGTGAGGCGGCGGGCACCGACCCAACCGCGGCCGCCCGGGCGCGAGCGTCGTACGACGCCATCAACAAGTACTTCGACGCCGGCAAGGGACTGCTGCTGGAGGAGTATCCGAACCACCAGAGCAACCCGTACTCGTACGTCTGGCCGTACTCGCAGGCGGCGATCGCGGCCGAGAACCTGGCCGGCGTACCGGGTGCGGGCCGGAAGGGCTCGGCGGAGGCCGATCGACGGCTCGCTGCGTACGAGTTCTACTGGAACTCCGGGACGACGCCGACCGGGTACGACTCGTACGTGCGGCCGCCGAACGGTCAGGGCGGCGACAAGTTCTACGACGACAACGAGTGGATCGGGCTGAACCTGATCCAGCGGTTCAAGCGGACTGGTGACCGTGCTGCACTCGCTCGCGCCAAGGAGATCTTCGCGCTCGTCGTCCACGGCTGGGACACGGACCCGACGCACCCGTGCGCCGGCGGCGTGTACTGGACGCAGGCACCGTGGAGCCAGGACCGGAACACGGTTTCGAACGGCCCAGGCGCCGAACTCGGGGCGCACCTGTACCTGCTGACGCGGGACAAGTCGTACCTGACGTGGGCCCAGCGGATGTACCAGTGGGCGCAGGACTGCATGCTCGCGCCGAACGGGCTGTACTGGGACCACATCGATCTCGCCGGCAACATCGAGAAGACGCAGTGGAGCTACAACCAGGGCGTGATGCTCGGTGCCGGCGTGTTGTTGTTCAAGGCAACGGGTGACCTCCGCTACCTGCGCGAGGCGAAGTCGGTCGCGAACGCCTCGCTGGCGTTCTACAACACCCCCGAGATCCTCGCGAAGAACGGCGCGGCCTTCAACTCGATCTGGTTCAAGAACCTGCTGATCCTGGACTCGGTCGCCCCCGATCCCCGCTACCGCAAGGCGATGCAGTCCTACGCCGACTACAACTGGAACACCACCCGAGACCCCGCAACCAACCTCTACAAGTTCCGCGAGGGCTCGGTAGAACTCCTCCAGCAGTCCGGCATCACCCAGATCCACGCCCTACTGGCCTGGCCCCGCTCCCAGTACCACCTACTCGCCTGACCCACAGCTCGTTACGTCCGAAGAAGTGGCGAGACGTCCCACCGCTTCTTCGGACGTAACGGGGGATCAGGCGGCTGCGGTGGCGGACTTGATGTCCACCGGGATGATCGGGGTGCCGTCCTGCGGGCCGTTCTGCGGGGTGACGCCGGCCTCCGCGACCTTGTCGATCAGCTTCACGCTCGGCTCGTCGATCGTCCCGAACGCCGTGTACTGCGGGGTCAGCCCGGACGCATCGCCGTACACGATGAAGAACTGACTGCCGTTCGTGTTCGCGCCGGAATTCGCCATGGCGAGGATGCCGCGTCCGTACTTCAGCGTCGGGTACACCTCGTCCGCGAAGCTGTACCCCGGCCCACCGGAGCCGGTCCCACTCGGGTCGCCGCACTGCAGCACCTGCAGGCCCTCACCGACCGTCAGCCGGTGACACTTGGTGTTGTCGAAGTACTTCTGCCCGACCAGGCTCAGGAAGTTCTTCACCGTGCAGGGCGCCAGCGCGCTGTCCAGCGTGAGCTGCAGATCGCCGATGGACGTGTTCAGGCTGACCTTCGACGTACCCGACGCCTTGGTCTTCCCGTCGGCCGGCGGATCGACCTTCTTCGCGGCCGGCTCGGCCGACTTCTTGTACGTGCAGTTCACCTCGGACGCGAGCGGCGTCGCCCGCTTCGGGGCCGCCGCCATCGCGGTCGGGATGCTGGCCGGCTTGTTCTCCGCCGGCGCCGGCGCCGATGCGGCCGGCTTGTCGTCGCCACCCACCCCGAACACCACGAAGACCCCCACGAGAACCACGACCACCGCCGCGACCGCAGTCACGGTGATCCCCAGATTCCGCCGCTGTCGCCGCCGCTCGCTCTCCCGCTCAGCCTGCCGCTTCGCCTTCCGCGCCGCCAACTGCTGCTGATGGGTCTTCTTGGACATGCAGTAACCCTCCTCACCGAGACACCTGCAGGGAACCTACAGCGAAAACCTGAGAACTGTCTGTCAATCCACCCGAATCATGAACTCCCGCCCGCCGCACGGAAGCGGGTGCCCCCACCTCTCGTGGGTTGACGTCCGAGATGCTGGGTTGGCGCGCGAGATCCGGGACGTAAACCCAGCATCTCGGACGCCTACCTACCAAAGGCGGGAGGGGGCCGAGGGAGATTCAGGGGGAGTCGGCGCCCCAGATGAGGCAGAACTCGTTGCCTTCGGGGTCTCGCATGACCTGCCAGAGGGGGCCGTCGTAGATGTCGTCGGCTCGGGTGGCTCCGAGGGAGAGGGCTCGGGTGATGGAGCGGTCCTTGGTTTCCGGGGGGACGTAGAGGTCCAGGTGGACGCGGTTCTTGCGGACCTGTTTGCCTTCGGGGACCTGGGCGAAGTCCAGGCGGACCGGGCCGCCGTGGAGTTCGGTGACGCCGTGCTGGTCGGGGCGGAGTTCGCCGCCGACCAGCGCCTGCCAGAACCGGCTCAGCGCGTCCTGATCCACGCAATCAAACGCAACCGCATCGACGACCGGCAAAGGCAGTTCCGCCTCGTCGCCGGCACGCGGGTACGCCGCTTCGCCGTCGGCGTCCTGGGACATCAGTCCTTGATTTCGCAGATGGCTGCGCCGGCTGAGACTGTGGCGCCTACCTCGGCGGTGAGGCCGGTGACGGTGCCGGACTTGTGGGCGTTCAGGGGCTGCTCCATCTTCATCGCCTCGAGGACCACGATCAGGTCGCCCTCGGCGACCGTGGCGCCTTCCTCGACAGCGATCTTGACGATCGTGCCCTGCATCGGCGACGTCAGCGAATCGCCGGACGCGGCCGAGCTCTTCGTACCACCGGCCCGCCGCGCCGGCTTCTTCTTCGACGACCCGGCCGCCGGAGCGGCGCCGACCGCACCGAGCCCGGCGGGCAGGACGACCTCGAGCCGCTTGCCCCCGACCTCGACGGTGACCTTCTCGCGCTCGTCGTCGGACGGCGCCTCGGCCGTCGGGCCGTCGTACGGCGTGAGCTGGTTGTCGTACTCGGTCTCGATCCAGCGGGTGTGGACCTTGAACCCGTCCGTCCCGACGAACGCCGGGTCGGACACGACCGCGGCGTGGAACGGGATAACCGTCGGCATCCCCTCGACCACGAATTCACGAAGCGCCCGCCGCGACCGCTCCAGCGCCTGCTGACGATCCCGGCCGGTCACGATCAGCTTCGCGACCAGCGAGTCGAACGCGCCCGGCACCGTCTCGCCCTGGTCGTACCCGCCGTCGAGACGGATCCCCGGACCGGACGGCGCGTGCCAGCGCGTCAACGTCCCCGGAGCGGGCAGGAACCCGCGCCCGCCGTCCTCGGCGTTGATCCGGAACTCGATCGAGTGACCGGAGACCACGGGGTCGTCGTACCCGAGCTCCTCGCCCTGGGCGATCCGGAACATCTCCCGCACCAGATCCAGACCGGTGACCTCTTCGGAGACCGGGTGCTCGACCTGCAGACGGGTGTTCACCTCGAGGAACGAGATCAGCCCGTCCTGGCCGACCAGGAACTCGCACGTCCCGGCGCCGACGTACCCGGCCTCGCGGAGGATCTTCTTCGACGAGTCGTAGAGGAGCGAAAGCTGCTCGGGCGACAGGAACGGCGCGGGCGCCTCCTCGACGAGCTTCTGGTACCGGCGCTGCAGCGAGCAGTCCCGCGTGGAGACGACGACAACGTTGCCGTGGGCATCGGCCAGGCACTGGGTCTCGACGTGCCGCGGCTTGTCCAGGTACCGCTCGACGAAGCACTCACCGCGGCCGAACGCGCTGACGGCTTCCCGGGTCGCGGACTCGAACAGCTCGGGCACCTCCTCCAGCGTGCGCGCGACCTTCATCCCGCGCCCGCCACCGCCGTACGCCGCCTTGATCGCGATCGGCAGCCCGTACTCCTGCGCGAAGGCAACGACCTCGTCGGCGCCGGCGACCGGGTCCGGCGTGCCCGGGACCTGCGGCGCGCCGACCTTCTCCGCGATGTGCCGCGCCTTGACCTTGTCGCCCAGCGAGTCGATCGCCGACGGCGGCGGCCCGATCCAGATCAGCCCGGCGTCGATCACCGCCTGGGCGAACTCGGCGTTCTCGGCCAGGAACCCGTAGCCCGGGTGTACGGCGTTCGCGCCCGAGCGGGCCGCGACGTCCAGGATCTTGGCGATGTTCAGGTAGGAGCCGGCCGGTGTCGACCCGTCCAGCGCGTAGGCCTCGTCGGCGAGCCGGACGAACAGCGCGTCCCGGTCCTGGTCGGCGTACACGGCGACGCTGCCCAGTCCCGCGTCGGCGGCGGCCCGGACGACCCGGACGGCGATCTCGCCCCGGTTGGCGACCAGCACCTTGGTGATCTGCAAGCTGTCGGACACAGCGGCTCCCTTCGGCTGGCCCGAGTCTAGGGTCAAGCGGCCGTCCTGCGGGCAGGGTGTTGCTCACACCACGATCACAGCACGGTGGGTTGTCCCTCGAAGAAGGTCTCCAGAACCACGACTGTCTGAGTGCTGGTCACCCCGTCCACCTGGTGGAGCGCGCGCAGGGTCACCTGCAGGTCCTCGGTGGTCGCCGTGCGGACCTTCACCAGCACCGAGGCCGGCCCGGCGATGATGTGCGCCTCCTCGACCGCGGGGATCTTCCGCAGCGCCTTCAGGGTCGGCTCGTCACCCATCCAGGCGCCCGACTCGAGCAGGACGAACGCCAGTACGCCGAGCCCGACCGCGGCCGGGTCGACGTCGATCGTCGTACGCCGGATCACGCCGGCCGCCTTCAGTTTCCGGACCCGTTCGTGGGCGGATCCGGCCGAGAGCCCGACCGCCTGCCCGAGCGCGGCGTACGACTGCCCGGCGTCCTCCTGCAACGCGGCCAGCAACCCGCGATCCACATCATCTACTGTCAAATCGATCACAAACCAAATCTCGTTCTGTATGAACTGTCAACAACAGGATAGCGTTCCGCATATGACGATCACACTCAACGCCGCGCCGCCGCGGCTCCGGGCCGAGCTCGTGGTCCTCGACGAGCGCTTCACCAAGATCGCGGGCGACGAGTACCTCGAATGCCTGTACGACGGCGGCCGCTGGCTCGAAGGACCGGCGTACTCCCCGGCGTGGCGCTGCCTCGTCTTCAGCGACATCCCGAACGACCGGCTGCTCCGCTGGGACGAGCTTTCCGGCCAGGTCAGCGTTTTCCGCGAGCCGTCCGGCTACGTGAACGGCAACACCATCGACCGCGCCGGCCGCCTGATCAGCTGCTCGCAGGGCGATCGTCAGGTCATCAGAACCGAGTACGACGGCACCCGCACGGTCCTCGCGTCGCATCTCGACGGAAAACGGTTGAACAGCCCGAACGACGTGGTCGAGCGCAGCGACGGGTCGATCTGGTTCACCGACCCGCCGTACGGCATCACGTCGAGCTACGAAGGGCATGCCGCCGAGCAGGAGATCGACGGCTGTCACGTCTACCGGATCGCCCCGGACGGCACGCTGACCGTCGTCGCGGACGACTTCATCCGCCCGAACGGCCTCGCGTTCTGCAACGACGAGACCCAGTTGTACGTCGTCGACACCCCGGGCAAGCACATCCGCCGGTTCGACGTCGACGGCGTCAAGCTCCTCGGCGGCGAGGTCTTCGCGCCGTGCGAGGGCGGAATGTTCGACGGCATCCGGCTCGACAGCACCGGCCGGGTCTGGGCGGCGACGCACGAAGGCGTGCACTGCTTCGACCCGGACGGCACGCTGATCGGCAAGCTGCTGCTGCCGGACGTGGTGTCCAACCTGACCTTCGGCGGCCCGAAGGGCAACCGCCTGTTCATCACCGCGACCACGTCCGTGTGGTCGTGGCTGACCAACGTTCAGACAGCTCAGCGGTAGGACTTCGACACCGCGTCCAGCAGTCGCTCGAGGGCGTCGTACGTCGGGGTGTCCGCGACGTCGATGACGTCCTTCGCGACCGGGACGTCGTACCGGCTGATCACGTTCGCGAACTGCGCCTTGTCCGCGGTCCGGAACCCGTGCCGGGCCGCGAGCTGCTGCAGTTCGGTGTCCGTCGAGAGCAGCTCGCCGAGCTTCTCACCGTTCGCGTTCAGGGAGATCAGCGTGTGCTTGGACTGCACGGTCGGCGACGGGTACATCAGCACCATGCCGGGCTTGAGCTTGCGCTGTACGGCGGCGTCCACGAACTGCGCCTCGTAGATGTTCACCATCGGCGACTTGCCCATCCCGAGCGACAGGTAGTCGTCGAACGGGCCCTCACTGGAGCTGTCGGTGTAGCCCTGGTTGACGAACAGCGGCGCGACCAGCGGCAGCACCTTGCGCTCGTCCGCCGCGCTCTCCACCACACTGTTGTGGTTGGCAACATAACTGACGATCGCCAGGAACATCGCCGCCGAGTTCGAGGTGCGCGGGTCGGTGGTGGTGATCAGGATCCGCTTGTTCACCGGATACGTGGTGTTTCCGCGGATTTTCGTCCAGCGCCAGCTCGCCTTCGCCAGGTCGACGTACTTGCGAACGTCGAAGTACCAGGTGCCGTTGACCTGCCGGGCGATCCCGGAGGCGGACAGCAGGTCGACGATCGGCTGGTACGTCGCGATCGCCATCGGCGACGAGAAAACGCTGTACTTCTTTCCGCTGACGGCCGGGCGGCCCGCGGCCGGCTGCAGGATCCGGTCCGCCGCGGTGGTGCTGGACGGGAACGCGAAGTCGTACTTGCCGAGGTCGACCGAGGTGGCGATCTCGCGGGACCCCGCGGTGTCGACCTTCACCTCGAGGCCGTGCTCGGCGAGCGCGGCCTTGACGTCTGGATCCTCGAAGAACGCGCGTTTCTCGGACCCGATCACGCCGCCGACGGTGACCAGCCCGGACTTCGCCGCCGCGTCGTCACCGTTCCGTACGACGAGCACGGTCGCGACCGTCGCGACCACGAGAACCCCGGCGACGGCGGCCGGGAGGGCGATCGGGATGCGGCGCCGCGGCGTACCTGTCGTGGTGACGGCCGCACCGGACGGTGGTCTGATCCAGCTCGAGGCCCCATCGGGCTGTGCCTCGCGCTCGGGCTTGGGTGTGAGCTCTTCCTTGACCATGCGTTCGATCAGGATCGGGAGATAGTCGCGGACCGGGTCGCCGGCGAAGGTCTCGCGGGCGGTGCGGATCGCGGATTCGATGTCTTCGGGAGTATAGATGTCGGCGAAGGACTCGGTGAGCCTGCTGGTCAGGTTCTCGATGGCCTTGTCTTCGCGGACCGTGTCGAGCTTCAAGGGATGTTCTCCACATCACGGTGACTGGCTCCGGCGCCGTACCTTGGTGCCCCCGTTGCGGCGCCACGCATATCCTTCCGTCCGAGAGGGTCCAATCGAGGAGGAGTGGCGATGACAGGAATTCTCGAGCCGTTGGCCGGAACCGCGCCGGCCGTCTGGGAGAAGCTGGACGACCGGTTCGCGGGGATCCGCGGTGACAGCCGGCTCGAACGGCTGTGGACCGGCGGCCGCTGGGTCGAGGGCCCGGTGTACTCCGCCGCGGGCCGCTACCTGCTCTGGAGCGACATCCCGAACGACCGGATCCTGCGCTGGGACGAGACGTCGTACCAGGTTTCCGTTTTCCGGAATCCGGCCGGAAACACCAACGGCCACACGCGCGACACCGAGGGCCGGCTGGTGAGCTGCGAGCACGGCAACCGGCGGGTGACGCGGACCGAGCACCACGGCGGCATCACCGTGCTCGCCCACGAGTACGACGGAAAACGTTTGAACTCCCCGAACGACGTGGTCGTGAAGCGGGATGGATCGGTCTGGTTCACGGATCCGGCGTACGGGATCGACAGCGACTACGAGGGGTACAAGGGCGAGATCGAGACCGGCGGCTGCCATGTGTACCGGGTCGCGCCGGACGGTGCGCTGACCCGCGTCGCCGACGACTTCAACCGGCCGAACGGGCTCGCGTTCTCGCTCGACGAGTCGTTGCTCTACATCACCGATTCGGAGGAGGCGACGATCCGCGTCTTCACCGTCGACGGTGACGAACTGAGCGGCGGCGAACTGTTCGCCGAGTGCGGCAACGGCATCTTCGACGGCATCCGCCTCGACACCCAGGGCCGCGTCTGGGCGTCGGCCGCGGACGGCGTGCACGTCTACCACCCCGACGGCACGCTGCTCGGCAAACTCCTGGTCCCCGAAACCGTCAGCAACCTCACCTGGGGCGGCCCGAAACGCAACCGCCTGTTCCTCACCGCGACCGCCTCCGTCTACTCCCTCTTCACCACCGCCAACGGCGCCCCGGAGGCCTACGGCCCCCGTGTCTGAGTTCGGCGCGGTACTACGGAAGTTCCGCAAAGCAGCCGGCTTCGCCCAGGAGAAGCTGGCCGAGCTCTCCGGGGTCAGCGTCGAAGCGATCAAGACCCTGGAGGCCGGCCGCCGCCGGCATCCACGTCCGCAGACGGTGAAGCTCCTGAGCGACGGCCTCGGACTGACGGAGAACGAGCGCGCGGAACTCGTTGCCGCGGCCACCCGATCGCGCACGACCCGGCAGGTACCCGAGCAACTGCCGGACGACCTGCAGGACTTCTCGGGCCGCGACCAACAGGTCGACGACGTCCAGAAACTGTTCCTGTCCGGTGAGTCTCGGCAGGGCGTCGTCGTGATCTCCGCGATCGCCGGCATGGGCGGGATCGGCAAGACGGCCCTTGGCGTCCATGTCGCGCATCGGGTCGCCGATCAGTTTCCGGACGGCCAGCTGTACCTGAACCTGCGTGGCTTCGGTCCCGGTGAGCCGATGACCGCCGCGGACGCGCTCGGCCGACTGATGGGCAGCCTCGGTCTCCAGGTGGGCGACAGTTCGTCGAGCGTCGACGAGCTCGCGGCCAGGTACCGCTCGATGCTCGCCGGGCGGCGGGTGTTCGTCTTCCTGGACAACGCGGCGAGCGCATCTCAGGTACTGCCGTTGTTGCCGGGAAGCTCGACCTGCGCAGTCCTCATCACCAGTCGCCGTACGCTGACCAGCCTGCCCGGCGCAGCGCACCTCGCGGTGGACGCTTTGCCCGAATCCGACGCGCTCTCGTTGCTGGCGCAGGTCGTCGGCGACGGACGCATCGAGTCGGACCCGCTCAACGCGCGGGCCGTCGTCCGGCTGTGCGGCGGTCTCCCACTGGCGCTCCGGATAGCGGGCGCCCGACTCGCCGCGGAACCTTCGTGGAGCGTGGAGTACTTCGTCCATCGGTTGGAGACGAACCGCCGACGCCTCGACGAGCTGGCGCTCGGCGATCTCGACGTACGAATGAGCATCGAACTGTCGTTGTCTGCGGCAACCGAGCAGGACGCCGCTGCCAAGGAGGTCTTCAGGCTGCTCGGACTGCATGAGGGTGCCGGGTTCGATCTCAAGGTGGCAGCGCGCCTGGTCGACCGGCCGGAGGCGGAGCTCGAGCCGTTGCTGGAGCATCTGGTCGACCTGCATCTGCTGGAGTCGCCCGCGCCGCGGCGGTACCAGTTCCACGACCTGGTCCGGGCCTACGCCCGGGAACTCCCCACCACCGAAGCAGACCGCCGAGCCGCCAGAGACCGGGTCATGGCCCTGTACATGGCCATGGCCTGGAGGGCCCGTACGTGCCGCGGACTCGCGGACCCGCTGTCACGGGACTGGTTCGACGAGCGGTGGCTCAGCGGAACCGATGACCTTGGGTACGACGAAATAATGGTCTGGCTGGATGCCGAGGCGGCCGAGGTCCTCGCAGCCGCCCGTCGGCTGATGGCGGGAACGCACTCCGACTCCGCGACCGTCGTCAGGCTCGCGATCGGCATCCAGTTCTTCTGGGCCGACCGAGCTCGCTACGTCGAGGGCGCACAGCTGGGAGAGCAGGCGCTGACGGCCCTGCAGCGCGATCCGGACTGTGCCCCGGCGGGGGCGGAAGCCTCGATCAGATACAACCTGGCGCGGTTTTACTCGGTCCGTTCGGACTTCGAGAGGGCGGCCGTTCACATGAGGGCCGCGATCGAGGCGTCCGAGGCAAGCGGCTATCAGTGGCTGTTGAGGTACAGCCACATCGGTTTCGCCCAGATACTGGAGCGACTGGACCGGCTGGACGAGAGCACGACACAGGCGCAGGCCGGACTGGCACTCGCGCTCAGCAGTGCCGACGCGTACGCCGAGGGGGAGGTTCGCTTCACCCTCGCGGTCATCGCGGGTCGGCACGGCCATTCTGCGGTGCAGGACCGTGAATTCGACCTGGCAATGCAATTGGCCCGCAGAGGTGCTCCACAGTTCATCGGCTGGCTGATCGGCGCCATCGGCGAGGCCTGTCGAAGGGGCCGCCGGTTCGAGAAGGCGCACAGCTGGCTCCGGGCGGGTCTGGCCGAGGCGAGGAAGTCTGGAAGCTCGTTCAATGTAGCCGAATGCCTCCAGGCGCTCGGTGCGGTCGAGGTCGAGTTGGCGGCGTACGACGATGCGCAGGGTCATCTCGAGGAGGCGTTGGTGTTGATCGGGGAGAACAGTGGTGAGCTCGAGGCGCGGATCAGGCACTCGCTGGGTGATGCGCTGAGCGGGCTCGGGGAGTCCGAGCCCGCTCAGGCGCAGTGGCGGCTCGCTCGGGAGCTGTACGCCCGATACGGGCTTACAGCTTCTTTGCCTGGTCGATGATGGTGAAGACGGCCAGGAAGCCGAAGGCCAGGAACGAGAACCAGAGGACCGCTGAGCGCCAGGTGGTGATCCGGATGGCGTGGGGCAGGGCCCTCGAGTTCATCCACCAGAGCAGGCCGGAGTAGATGAACATCATGGTGCCGGCGGTGCAGGCGGAGATCACCAGGAGCACCAGCGGCTGGGTGAGACCGGCCAGCAGCACGATGATGCCGAAGGCAACCAGTCCCCAGACCAGCCAGAAGTACAGCTTGGACTCGGAGACCTTCGACTCGCGCAGGTACCGGGCCTTGACCATGTCGGCCGCCAGCCGGGACGTGTAGTCGACGATACCGGCCGCCGCCGCGAACAGCGAGAAGGCGCCGATCGCCCAGAACAGGTAGCCGAACCAGCCACCTACCAGGGTCTGCAGCGTCGTACCCTCGATCTTCAGGAAGCCGATGTTGTTCTTCACTGCGCTGTCGCCGAACAGGGTGGAGTGCGCGAGCATCGAGGTGAAGATGATCGTCACCACGGTGATCGCCACGAAGGTCGCGGCCTGCTCGATGTTCGCGAACTTCCACCAGCGCTTCCAGCGGGCCAGGTTCTCGTCGTTCGGCGGGAACGTGTACCCGTTGGCGGTCGGGTCGGCCTCGGTCTCACCGGTCACCGGTGACGTCAGCCGCGGTACGTGCACGCCCATCCCGAAACCCTTGTCGCGGATCCAGTTGCTCTGCACGAGGTTCTGTCCGCCGCCCGCACCGGCGTACGCGATCGCGCCCATCACCAGCGCGAACCCGAGCTGCTCGGCGGGGAACTGCGGCTGCGTGACCGCGTCCCCGAGCGCGCTGTACGTCTTCCCGCGGATCGCGAACGCGAGCGCGAGGATCACCAGCAGCGCGACGGCCGCGATCTTCACCGCGATCAGCCGCTCGAGCATCACGTAGACGACCGGCGCGAGGGTCAGGATCGCGCCGATCAGCACCAGCATGCCGATCGCGATCCAGCGCGGGTTGCCGGCGCCGAACAGGTACGTGAGCATGCTCGCCGAGCTGGTCGCCCAGCCGGGCCACAGGTTCGCGAAGTACGTCATGATCGCGAAGAACAGGCCCCAGTGCTTCCCGTACCGGTTGAAGCCGGTCAACGCTGTCTCACCAGTTGCCAGCGTGTACCGCTCGATCTCCATGTTGAGGAACCACTGGACCACCACGCCGACGACGGCGCCCCAGAGGAACACCAGGCCGACCTGGCTGGAGATGTAGGGCCAGAGGATGAACTCTCCCGAGGCCAGGCCCACCCCGGCGCCGACCATGCCGGGGCCGATGATCTTCCAGGTCTTGGTGGGCGGTTCGGGAAGGTCGCGAACCTGCGGTGCGGGCAGGTTCTTGGTCGGTAGCGCGAATCGTCCGTGGTCAGTCGACTTGGTGTCTGCCATCAGGCTCCTCACTTCTTCGACCCCCCATTCGGGAGGGTAGCGAATACTGTCGACAACGGCGACCCCTAGCAACCCGAATGGCAGACTGGCGCCCATGGGTGGGGTGACAGTCCTGATCGCGTCGTACGCCGGTGCCGCCAGCGCGCCCGCCTACGCCCGCCTGGCCGGCCTCGCCGCGGCGCTGCCGGGGGAGCGGTTGGTACGACGTGACGCCGGGTGGCCCGTCCTGCGGTACGACGACGCGGCCGCTGCGATCGCCGCGGCCGCGACGCTGCGTGACGCGGCCTCCCGGGTGCCCGCGGGTGAACTCCTCCGCATCGCGCTGCACACCGCGCCGAGGGCTGCTCCGGCCGTTCGGCACGCAGAACACCTGCTGGCGCTGGCGAATCCGGGCCAAACGTTGCTAACCGCAACAGCCACGGCCGCCCTCCAGTCTGCTGCCGACATCTGGGTCGGCCAGTTGCGCGATCTCGGCGTCCACCGGCTGCGGGATCTCGGGTCGCCCGAGCGGATCTTCGAGCTGACGTCGACGACCGAGCCGTTGCGTTCTCTCGATCGGGTGCCGAACAACCTCCCGGTGATGTTCACGAGCTTCGTCGGCCGCGAGACCCAGGTCGCAGCGCTCCGTACGCAGCTGTCCGGCAGCCGGCTCGTCACCCTCACGGGACCGGGAGGGAGCGGAAAGACCCGCCTGGCCGCACAAACCGCCGCGGAACTGGCCGAACGCTGGCCCGACGGCGTTTGGTGGGTCGATCTCTCCGCGGTCACCGACAGTGCGCAGATCCCGGAGGCGGTCGCGGTGGCGATCGGTCTCCTGGTCGAGCCCGGCGACCGTCTCCTCATCGGGCAGCTCCGCGGCAAGCGGGCTCTGATCTGCCTCGACAACTGCGAACAGATCATCGAGGGCGCCGCCGAGTTCGTTCGCGCCCTGCAAACCGGCTGCCCCGAGATCACCGTCCTGGCCACCAGCCGAGAGCCCTTCGCCCTCCCCGGCGAAGCGATCTGGCCCGTCCCACCCCTCTCCCCATCCGAAGCCGAAACCCTCTTCCACGAACGCGCCGCCACCAACGCCCCTGCCCCAGCGTCCGCGGCGGGGGATCGTGCTGTTCGGGCGATTTGTGCGCGTCTCGACGGCATCCCGCTTGCGCTGGAGCTGGCCGCGGCCTGGGCGCGGACCTTGACTCCTGAGCAGATCGAAGCAGGTCTGAGCGATCGATTCGGCCTGCTGACGAAGAACGTTCGCGGAGTCGCAGCACGCCAGCGCACGCTCGCCGCCTCCATCGACTGGAGCTACGACCTCCTCGACGACACCGAGCGCCAGGCCTTCCGCCGGCTGTCGGTCTTCGCCGGCGGATTCACCCTGGATGCCGCGTCAGCCGTCTGCGAAGCCGAACTCGACACCCTGGCGCGTCTTGTCGACAAATCGCTCGTCATCGCCGAAGCCGGCCGGTACCGCGTGCTCGAGACGATCCGCGAGTACGCCGGAACACGTGTGACGACCGACGACGACGTACGCGACCGGCATCTCGACCACTACCTCCAGGTTGCCGAGGCCGCAGAACCCTTGCTGGACAAGGATCGCGACGCCTGGCGCGCACTCGTCGAACCGGACCGCGAGAACCACCGCGCCGCCCTGGAAACCGGACTTTCCGCAGCCGACCCCGAACGCGGCCGCCGGCTGGCCGCAGCGCTGCGCTGGCTGTGGAACCTGCAGGCGACCGGCAACGAGGGAATCGGCTACCTGCGCCGCGCGATCGACCGCGCGCCGGACGACAGAACGTTGCTACAGGCCCGTTTGCTCTACGGGTACGCGACCGTCGCCGACACCGTCGACCCGTTCGGGTACGACGCGGCGGGCCGCGGGCTCGAACTCGCGACCGAACTGGACGACGATCGCCTGCGTTCCCTCTTTCTCGCACTGGTCGCGGTCGGCGAATTCTTCACCGACTTCGAGAAAGCGTGGGACCTGACCGCGGAGGGTGTACGGCTGGCGGACGGAATCGGCGACGACGCGGCCCGCAACGCGAACGTCGCCCTGCAATGCGTACTGCTGTCCCTGTGGGATCGCCACGAGGATCTCCGCCCGCTCCTGGATCGCGCCGCCGACGGTCTGATCAGCAGTGGCGAACGCGGGATCGCGTCGACCGTCCTGACCGTCTGGTCCGAGAGCCTGCTCTCCACCGGCGAACCCTTGAAGGCGGTCGAACTCGCCGAACGAGCCCTCGCCGCCGCCGAACCGCTCGCCGACTTCCACCGCGTCGGCACCGCCCGCGGGCAACTCGCGACCCTGCTCGTGCGCACCGGTCGACTCGACGAAGCCCGCGAGTTGATGCGCCCACTGCTCGACCTGGCCGAGTCCGCCGGCGCCGTCGTACCGAATCTCGGTCAGGTGATGGCGCTGATCTCCTTCTGGAGCGGCGAGTACGACGCAACGGTCGACTGGCTGGCCCGCGAGACCGCGCCGGACAGTCCGCTCGCGAACACGTTCGTACCGGCGATGCTCCTGCCAACTGTTGCCGCGGCCGAACGCGCGCGCGGACGGCATGCGGAGGCGACCGTACTACTGGAACGAACCGTCGAGCTGGCGCGCCGCTACAACCTGCCGCGCATCCTCGCCGACGCCCTGGACCAACTCGGCCGCATCGCCATCACGGAACACCCGGACAAGGCCGCAGACCGCCTGCACAACGCGCTTACGATCCGCGTCGACCACGGCCTACGCACGTACGTCATCGACAGCCTGGAATCCCTTGCCCTCCTGGCCGCCCACACCAACCGCACCCCCGACGCCACCCGCCTGTCCGCCGCAGCAACCGCCGCCCGCGCAGACCTCGGCCTCGCAACACCGCCCGACCTCCCACCGCTGACAACCTCGAACGACCCGCCGCTGCCGTTGGACGAGGCAGTCGCGTATGCACGGCGTACCCGAGGTGCCCGCGGCCGCCCGTCATCCGGCTGGGCCAGCCTGACCCCAACCGAGGAACAGGTCGTCGCCCTCGCAGTCGAGGGCCTCAGTAACCCAGAGATCGCCGAGCGCTTGTTCATGAGCCGCGGCACGGTCAAGACCCACCTGGCCCACGTCTACAGCAAACTCAACGTCTCCAACCGCACCGAACTGGCCTCCATCAAGAGGCCTTGAGCATCTCCACAGCCTTCACGATCCGGCGAGCCCGCGTCTCCGGCTTCTTCGCGTCGTTGATCGCGTTCACGTGCTCGCGCCGATGGCTGTAGCTCAGCCCGTCGAACGCCTCCCGCACGCCGGCCTCCGCCAACGCCGCCGCAAGATCCTCCGGCACCTCCACCACCCGCTCGCCGGTATCCCGCTCGACCGTTACGGTCACCGCGTCACCATCCGCCTTCCCCAACTCACTGCGAATGCTCTTCAGCACCCCCAGCGCCATACACCCGCCCATCGACGCGATCGACCCGCGGTACGACACCCCGTCAAACGTAGCCAGCACCGGAATCCGCCCACCCCCACCCAACGCAGCAACCACCGCCCCCGGCACCTCCACCCAGGCGCCTCCACCGTGATTCACCACAACCCGGCCCTCGAACGTCTCCATACCTCGCACCCTAGGACGCGAGCTTGCTGGGCCACCAGACCTTCTTGCCGAGGTCGTGGGCGATGGAGGGGACCAGGAGGGAGCGGACGACGGTGGTGTCGAGAAGGACACCGAAGGCGACCATGAAGGCTATCTGGACGAGGAAGAGGATGGGGAGGACAGCGAGGGCCGAGAAGGTGGCGGCCAGGACCACGCCGGCGGAGGTGATGACGCCCCCGGTGACGGCGAGGCCGACGAGGATGCCGGGTCTGGTGCCGTGCTCCTGGGATTCCTCGCGGACCCGGGTCATCAGGAAGATCGAATAGTCGATGCCCAGGGCAACGAGGAACACGAACGCGTAGAGCGGGATGCTCGGATCCGCACCGGGGAAGCCGAACACGTGGTTGAAGGCCAGCGCGCTCACCCCGACGGTGGCGCCGAACGAGATCACGTTCGCGACCACCAGCAGAACGGCCGCGACGACCGACCGCAGCAACAGCATCAGGACGACGAAGATCACCGCCAGGATGGCCGGGATGATCACCCGCAGGTCGCGCTCGCTCGCGTCGAGGACGTCCAGGTTGATCGCGGTGTTGCCGCCGACCAGGATGTCCGGGCTGATCGTGTCGAGCTCCGCGCGCAGGTGCTCGACCACCTTGGTCGCGGCGGGCGAATCGGCCGGCACCTCGAGCGTCGCCTGGACCAGCACCTTGCCGTCGACAACCTTCGGCGGTACGCCGGGCGACGCCGACGCGGACGCCGTACCGACGCCGTCGACTGCTGCCGCGGTCGTGATCACCCGCTCGGCCTGGTCGCTCGGGGTCAGGATCTGGACCGGCGTACCGGCGCCGGCGTCGAAGTGCTTGGCGAGCTCGGCCTGACCGACGACCGACTCGGGCTTGTCGAGGAACAGGTCCTCCTGGGAGATCCCGCTCGCCTTGAACGTCGGCAGGAACGCGGCGCAGCCCAGCAGCGCGAGTGCGGTGACCGCCCAGACCTTGCGCGGACTGCGACCGACCAGCCCGGACACCCTGCCCCACAGCCGGCGGCCGCCGACCTGGTCGCGGGCGTGCACGTGGTCGACGCGGGGGATCGACGGCCAGAAGATCCGCCGGCCGAAGGCGAGCAGGATCGCCGGCAGGAAGCTCATCGAGGCGACCAGCGCTCCGGCGATACCGATCGCTCCGACCGGACCGAGGCCCTTCGTGCTGCCCAGCTGCGACAGCAGCAGACAGAGCAGACCGAGGATGACGGTCGCCGCGCTGGCCGCGATCGGCTCGATCGACGCCCGCCACGCGACCCGCATCGCGTCGTACTTGCTGGTGTAGTCGTGCAGTTCCTCCTTGTAACGGGAGACGAGCAGCAGTGAGTAGTCGGTCGCGGCTCCGACGACCAGGATGAAGAGGATGCCCTGGCTCTGCCCGTTCAGTTCCAGGACGCCGTTCTTGGCCAGCGGGTACACCACCAGCGCCGCCAGGGCGAGACCGAAGACCGCGGTCAGCAGGACCGCGATCGGCAGCACCGGGCTGCGGTAGACGATCAGCAGGATGACGAACACCACCGCGAGGGCGACTCCGAGCAGGATGCCGTCGATGCCTCCGAAGGCGACCACGAAGTCCGCGAACACCCCGCCCGGACCGGTCACGTAGACCTTGAGACCAGTGGGTGTGAGGTCCTGCCCGATCTCGGTCCGCAGGGACTCGGCGACGGCGTACAGCACCGTTTCGCCTTCCTTGACCACTTCGTCGGCGCGGTCGCCGTCCAGTTCGACGGTGAGCAGCAGCGCCTTCTTGTCCTCCGACGGGATCACGGTCCTGGCCGGCGCCGCGAGGTAGTCACCGATGGTCTTGCCGTTGCCGAGGTCCAGCGTCGGCACCTTGGCGAGGAACTGGTTCGCCGCCGTCAGGTCGGCCGGAGTGAGACCCGCGTCACGTTCGATCAGGACGAAGTACGGCAGCGCCTTGGAGTCGACGAACTTCGCGGACTCGTTGCTGACCAGCGTGGATTCGGCCTGCTTCGGAAGGAAATTGGCGTTGTCGTTCTCCTGGACCTCGCTCAGCTTCCCCACCGCAGGCCCGCCCAGCGACCCCACCACGAGCCACAGAATCAGTACGGCGGCGATCGCGGAGCGCCACGCCCAGCGTCCGCGGGGGCGTCCCCGGTCGCTGTGTTGCTCCTCGGCTGTGACCCGGCTAACAGTCTCGCCACCAGGCTGGTCGTCGGCGTGCCGGCCTTGCACCACGTCGTCCCCGGTGTGCGGAGTCCCCTCGGCGCGGTGCTTTCCGGCGGTGTCGGCGGCGTTCTGGTCGTCGTCGTGCACGGCGTCGTCCCCTCGGTGTCTGATCCCGCCCTGAGCCCGAACAGTACCCAGCGGGATGCCGGGACCTCTCACCACCCGCCGACAGGTGTGCGGGAGCCGTTTCGGCGACGTAACAACAAGATGACTACGTGGAAACACCCCGGTCATAGCGTCCTGGCCTAATCGAACAGGTCGGATGATCGGAGACACGCGATGACGCTCGAGGCAGGACCGGAGGTCGTCACTCCCCACGGCCAGACCGGTACGGTCGGAACGGTCGAGGCACCGCGACGTGGGCGCTGGGTCGACGTCTGGGATCCGGAGGACGCCGGTTTCTGGGCCGAGAAGGGCCGCGCGGTCGCGCGGCGGAACCTGTGGCCCTCGATCTTCGCCGAGTTCCTCGGTTTCTCGGTCTGGCAGCTGTGGAGCATCGTCGTGGTGTCGATGCCGAAGGCGGGTTTCACCTACAGCACCGACCAGCTGTTCTGGCTGGTCGCGCTGCCGAGCCTGGTCGGCGCGACGCTGCGGTTGCCGTACACGTTCGCCGTACCGCGGTTCGGCGGGCGGAACTGGACCATCTTCTCCGCGCTGCTGCTGCTGATCCCGACCGCCGGGCTGTCGTACTTCATGACCCAGCCGGACACGCAGTTCTGGCTGATGGCGCTGGTCGCGGCGACCGCGGGTGTCGGCGGCGGAAACTTCGCCAGCAGCATGACGAACATCTCGTTCTTCTACCCCGAGAAGGAGAAGGGCTTCGCGCTCGGTGTGAACGCGGCCGGCGGAAACCTCGGTGTCGCGGTGGTGCAGCTGCTGGTGCCGATCGTGATCGTGATGGGCGCCGGTCTGACGCTGAACCGGGCCGGCCTGATGTGGCTGCCGCTGATCGTGCTGGCCGCGTTCTGGGCCTGGAAGGCGATGGCCAACCTGTCGGTGGCCAGCTCGTCGTTCCGTACGTCGGTCGCCGCGGCGAAGCGCCCGCACACCTGGGTGATCTCGTTCCTCTACATCGGCACGTTCGGGTCGTTCATCGGTTTCGGGGCGGCGTTCCCGCTGCTGATCAAGACCACCTTCGCCGACATCACGCCGGCGCACTACGCGTTCCTCGGCGCCCTGGTCGGTTCGGTCGCGCGGCCGTTCGGCGGCAAGCTGTCCGACAAGGTCGGCGGCGCCTGGATCACGGTCTGCTCGTTCGTGGTGATGGGTCTCGGAATCCTTTCCGCGGTGGTGTCCTTGAAGGCGGAAAGTTTCCCGGCGTTCCTGTGCAGTTTCCTGGTGCTGTTCGTGGCCAGCGGGATCGCGAACGGTTCGACGTACCGGATGATTCCGGCGGTTTTCCGGCTCACCACGCCGGGTGACCCGGGCCGGGCCCGGCGGGAGGCGGCGGCCTGTATCGGGATCGCGTCCGCGGTCGGCGCGTACGGCGGTTTCCTGGTCCCGCGCGGGTTCGCGATGTCGACCAGCCACTTCGGCTCGCTGATCCCGGCGCTGTACGTCTTCTGTGGCTTCTACGTGGTCTGCCTGGGTGTGACGTACTTCTGCTACCTGCGCAAGGGCGGCCCGCTCAGCCAGGAGCGCGTGTGACCGCTACTCACTGTCCGTACTGCGCTCTGCAGTGCGCCACCACGCTGCACCCGGTCGCGCGACCGGGTGCCGTGGAGGTGCGGCCACGCGACTTCCCTACCAACCGGGGTGGGCTTTGTCGTAAGGGCTGGACGGCTCCTGAAGTCCTCACGGTGCCGGACCGGCTCACCATGCCGCTGGTCCGCAACGCCGCGGGCGAGCTGGTGGAGACGAGTTGGGACAGCGCGCTGGACTTCGTCGCCGATCGGATCAAGGCGTTGCAGGCCGCGCACGGGCGCGACTCGATCGCGGTCTTCGGCGGCGGCGGGCTGACGAACGAGAAGGCGTACGCGCTGGGCAAGTTCGCCCGCGTGGCGCTGAAGACCGCGAATGTGGACTACAACGGCCGGTTCTGTATGTCGTCGGCGGCCGCGGCGACGAACCGGGCGTTCGGAATCGACCGCGGACTGCCGTTTCCGCTGGCCGATCTGGGTGCTGCCGGAGCGGTCCTGCTGGTCGGCAGCAACATCGCGGAAACGATGCCGCCGGCCGTGGCGCATCTGCAGAGCGCACGCGACTCGGGTGGACTTCTGGTCGTCGACCCGCGTCGCTCGGCGACTGCCGGACTGACCGAGGAAAACGCTGGAGTTCACCTGCAGGCGACGCCTGGCACCGACCTCGCGCTGGTGCTCTCGCTGACCCATGTGGTGCTGCAGGAAGGGCTGGCGGACACTGCGTACTTGCAGGAGCGGACCGATGATCCGGATGCACTCGTCCGGACGACGGCGTCCTGGTGGCCGGAGCGGGCCGAGCGGGTCACTGGGGTGCCCGCGGCCACGATCCGGCGGGCCGCGCGGGTGCTGGCGGCTGCTGCTCCGGTGCATGGTGGCGCCGGAGCGTTCGTCCTGACGGGGCGCGGGGCCGAGCAGCACAGCAAGGGCACCGACACGGTGACCGCTTGCATCAACCTCGCGTTGGCGCTCGGCCTCCCAGGCCGGCTGGGCAGCGGGTACGGCTGCATCACCGGGCAAGGAAATGGGCAAGGCGGTCGGGAGCACGGGCAGAAGGCGGATCAGCTGCCGGGCTATCGGAGCATCGAGGATCCCGCCGCGCGTTCGTACGTCGCGCAGGTCTGGGGCGTGGACCCGGATGAGTTGCCGCGGTCCGGGAAGAGTGCGGTCGAGCTGATCGACTCGCTCGGTACGGCGGACGGCCCGAAGGCGATGTTCGTGCACGGAAGCAACCTGCTGGTGTCGGCGCCGAACCTTGCCTCGGTCCGGGACCGGCTGGCCGCCCTGGATCTGCTGGTGGTCGCGGATGTGGTGCCGTCCGAGACAGCGCTGCTCGCGGACGTGGTGTTCCCGGTCACGCAGTGGGCCGAGGAGGACGGGACGATGACGTCCCTCGAAGGCCGGGTACTGCGGCGGCGCGCCGCGGTGGCCGCGCCGGGTGAGGTACGGAGCGATCTCGCCGTCTTCGCGGGAATCGCGGAAAGGCTCGGTGTAGAAGGGTTTTCGACCGATCCGGCGGCGGTGTTCGAGGAGTTGCGGCGCGCCAGTGCGGGTGGGCGGGCCGACTACTCCGGGATCACCTGGGAGCGACTGGACGCGGACGAGGCACTGTTCTGGCCGGTGCCGCACGAGGGACATCCGGGGACGCCACGGTTGTTCGCCGACGGGTTTCCGACCGCTGACGGGCGCGCGCACGTCGTACCGGTCGACCACCGGCCGGTCGCGGACGATCTCAGCACGGACGCACCGCTCTATCTGGTGACGGGGCGGTTGCTGCAGCACTACCAGAGCGGCGCGCAGACGCGGCGGGTTCCGGAGCTGGCCGAGGCCGAGCCCGAGGTGTACGCCGAGATTCATCCGCGGGTCGCCGCGCAGCTGGGGATCGGCGACGGGCGTCCGCTGCGGTTGCGGACCGCGCGCGGGTCGATGGTGCTGCCGGCCAGGGTGACGGCCGATGTCCGGCCGGACACCGTGTTCGTGCCGTTCCACTTCGGTGGCGCCGAGGCCGTCAACGAGCTGACCAACGACGTGCTCGACCCCGTGTCGAGGATGCCCGAGTTCAAGGCGTGTGCCGTCGAAGTCACCGCCGCTGCCCTGCCAGCGACGGGAGTACCGGCATGAGAGTGGTGATCATCGGCGGCGGCATGGCCGGCCGGCGGCTGGCCGAGCTGTTGCCGTCCGACGACGTCACGGTTCTGGGCGACGAGCCGGCGTACAACCGGGGACGGCTGACCGAGTACGTCGCGGGTCGCGCGGAGGTTGCTGTCGGCAACGAGTCGGTCGCCCGTGTGGTGGCGGTGGATCGGGGTCGGCGGGTCGTCACCGACGATCGCGGCCGCGAGTACGAGTACGACCGGTTGGTGTTCGCGACCGGCGCTGTGCCCGTGGTTCCGGAGGGTGTCGAGGGCGGGCAGCTGTTGCGGTCCGTGGACGACGCACGGGCCGTGGCGGCGGCGACCGGCGCGGCCCGGCGTGCGGTCGTCCTCGGCGGCGGGGTGCTCGGGGTCGAGACGGCTTGTGCGCTCCGTGAACGCGGCGTCGCGGTGACCCTGGTCCACGACGGTGAAACCCTGCTGGACAAGACGGTCCGCCCGTCGGCCGGACGTCGCGTCACCCGCGCGGTCCGGCGGCTCGGCGTCGAGGTCCTGCTCAACACGGAAATCCACGGAACGGAAACCAAGAACGGCGGTTTCCGCGCCCTCCGGCTGCGGAACGGCCGCCAGGTGTACGGCGATCTGCTGGTCGTCGCGTGTGGTGTCCGGGCCCGAACGGACCTGGCGACCGGCCTGACGGTACGCGGCGGAATCGTCGTGGACAGCACGCTGACGAGCCCGGACGACCCACGAGTGCACGCGATCGGCGACTGCGCCGAGATCGACGGCCGAGTCACTGGAACCGTGTCGTCGGCGTGGTCGCACGCGGAGGCGCTCGCGCACAGGTTGCAAGGCGAGCCCGGCCCTGCCGTGCCCGACTTCGACGTCGTCCGCCTGACCGCGGGCGGCCTCGATCTGCTTGTTCTTGGCGACAAGGACGAAGACGGGGCGGTGGTGCGGCTCGAGGACGAGACGCGGTACGTGCGGGCCGTCCTGCGGGACGGCGTGGTGCGGTCGGCGGTCGCAGTGGGTGCGCCCGAGGTCGCAGCCGAGCTGGTGTTGCTGGCGGACCGCGGGACACCGGTGGTGGCGGACGGGTTGCTCACCGAGCCCGACGTACCCGCCGTGCAGAACAAGAAGGTGGCGACCGTGTGCAGGTGCAACGGCGTCACCAGGGTCGCGATCGAAGCGGCCTGGCGTGGAGGTGCCGACAGTGTCGCCGGCATCGCCGCCACGACGCGGGCGACGACCGGGTGCGGGAGCTGCACCGGCGCCGTCGGCGAACTGCTCGACCGCTTCCGGCGCGGCGAGACCGAACCAGTCCCGAGCAGGAGGGCGACGATGGCAGAGCTGAACAAGGCCAAGCACGTGGTGGTGGTCGGCGGAGGGATGGTTGCGCACCGCCTGGTCGAGGCGCTGCGGCAGCGCGACACGGAGGTCAGCTACCGGATCACTGTCTTCGGCGAGGAGCCGCGACTGCCGTACGACCGGGTCGCGCTGACCAGCTACTTCTCCGGTCGCGACCCGCAGGACCTGTCGCTCGGCGACCCGGACCTCTGGGACGACCCGGCGGTCAACCTCCGCAAGGGTGTGCAGATCACGTCGATCGACACCGCGGCGAAGACCGTCACGACAGCCCGCGGCGAGCAGGTCGGGTACGACGAGCTCATCCTGGCGACCGGCTCCGCGGCGTTCGTGCCGCCGGTGAAGAACAACGACGCGCAAGGCTGCTTCGTCTACCGGACCATCGACGACGTCGCCGCGCTGCGCGTGTACGTCGAGCGGCTCAAGGGTGAAGGTAAGCAGGTCAGCGGTGTCGTCGTCGGCGGCGGTCTGCTCGGCCTCGAAGCTGCCGGCGCGCTAACAGCTTTGGGTGCTGCGACGAAGGTTGTCGAGTTCGCGCCGCGGCTGATGCCGCTGCAGGTCGACGAGGGCGGCGGTTCCGCGCTGGCCCGGTTGATCGAGGGCCTCGACGTCGACGTACTGACCGGAACGCAGTGCCAGCGCGTGAAGCTCACCTCGCAGGGCGCGGCCCGTGCGATGGGCGTTGCCGACGGCCCCGATCTGCCGGCCGACGTGGTGGTGTTCGCGGCCGGTGTCCGGCCGCGTGACGAGCTCGGCCGCGCGGCCGGTCTGCAGATCGGCGAGCGCGGCGGTGTCGTGGTCGACGAGGCGTGCCGTACGTCCGTTCCTGGTGTCTGGGCGATCGGTGAAGTCGCTTGTATCGAAGGGCGCGTGTGGGGCCTGATCGCCCCCGGCTACACGATGGCCGAGATCGTCGCGGACCGTCTGCTCGGCGGTGAGGCGACGTTCCCGGGCGCGGACACGTCGACGAAGCTGAAGCTGCTCGGCGTCGACGTCGCGAGCTTCGGTGACGCGTTCGGCGCGACCGAGGGCGCGTTGGACATCGTGTACGCCGACCCGGTGGCCGGTGTCTACAAGAAGCTCGTGCTGTCCGACGACGCCCGTACCCTGCTCGGCGGCATCCTGGTCGGCGACGCGTCGGCGTACTCCGGACTGCGGCCGATGGTGGGCCGGGAGCTCGGCGCCGACCCGGCCGCGTTCCTGCTGCCCGAGGGCGCTGGTCCGGTGCAGCTCGAGCTGCCCGACGACGCGCCGGTCTGCTCGTGCAACAACGTGTCCGCGGGCACGATCCGGTGTGCCGTCCGCGACGAGGGCTGCACGGACATCAAGTCGGTCTGCGGCAAGACCAAGGCCGGTACGAGCTGTGGTTCGTGCCTGCCGATCGTCAAGAACCTCCTCAACACCGAGCTCACCAAGGCCGGCGTCGAGGTCAGCAAGGCGCTGTGCGAGCACTTCGCGCTGTCCAGGGCGGAGCTGTTCGACGTCGTCCGGATCACCGAACTGCGGACGTTCAGCGAGATCGTGGAGCGGCACGGCACGGGCCGTGGGTGCGACATCTGCAAGCCCGTCGTCGGGTCCATTCTGGCGAGTCTGGACCCGGCAGGTCACGTGCTCGAGGGCGAGCGCGCGACGTTGCAGGACACCAACGACCACGTGATGGCCAACATGCAGAAGGACGGCACGTACTCCGTCGTCCCGCGGATCCCCGGCGGTGAGATCACGCCGGAGGGCCTGATCACGATCGGCGAGGTGGCGCGCGACTTCGGGCTGTACACGAAGATCACCGGCGGCCAGCGGGTCGACCTGTTCGGGGCGCGCATCGAGCAGCTGCCGGCGATCTGGAAACGGCTGGTGGACGCGGGCTTCGAGTCCGGGCACGCGTACGGCAAGGCGCTGCGGACGGTGAAGTCGTGCGTCGGGTCCACCTGGTGCCGGTACGGCGTCCAGGACTCGGTCGGGATGGCGATCGCGCTGGAGCTGCGGTACCGCGGGCTGCGGTCGCCGCACAAGCTCAAGCTCGGCGTCTCCGGCTGCGCGCGCGAGTGCGCGGAGGCCCGCGGCAAGGACGTCGGCGTGATCGCGACCGAGAAGGGCTGGAACCTTTACGTCGGCGGCAACGGCGGTATGACGCCGCGGCACGCCGAGCTGCTCGCCTCGGACCTGACCGACGAGGAGCTGTTCCAGGCGATCGACCGCTTCCTCATGTACTACGTCCGCACCGGTGACCGCCTGCAGCGTACGTCGGTGTGGATGCGCGAGATCGGGCTGGATCAGGTGCGGGACGTCGTACTCAACGACAGCCTGGGGATCGCGGCCGACCTCGACGCGGCGATGGCCAAGCACGTGGACGCGTACGTCGACGAGTGGCAGGCGACCCTGAACGATCCCGAGAAGCTGGCCCGGTTCGTGTCGTTCGTGAACGCGCCGGACCAGCCCGACGCCGACCTGCGGTACGTCGTCGAGCGCAACCAGCCGCGCCCGGCCACCTCGGCCGAACGCGGGCAGCTGGAGCCGGTCCTGCTGGCCGGCCCCCGATTGGAGGTACGTCGATGACCATGACGAGTGTCGAGCGCACGGTGATCTGCGCTGTTGAGGCACTGCTGCCGGAACGTGGGGTCGCGGCGTTGCTCGGGGACGTGCAGATCGCGTTGTTCAGAACTCACGACGACGAGGTGTTCGCCATCGGCAACCAGGACCCGTTCAGCGGGGCGAACGTGATGTCGCGGGGCATCGTCGGCAGCCGCGGCGACGTACCGACGGTGGCGTCGCCGATGTTCAAGCAGGTCTTCGATCTGCGCACCGGCGCGTGCCTGGACGATCCGGAGGTGTCCCTGCCGGTGTACCCGGTCGAGGTCGTCGACGGGCAGGTCGTGGTGGGTTCGGGTGGCTAGTAGGCCGGGGCCGTTGAGCGGCTGCACGATCGCGATCACCGCACACCGGCGTGCGGAGGACCTGATCGCGTCGTTCGAGCGGCGCGGAGCGAAGGTACTGCACGCGCCGACCTTGCAGATCGTGCCGGTCGCCGACGACCACGCGCTGATCGAGGCGACCCGGCGGGTGATCGCGAACCCGCCGGACGACGTCGTGGTCACCACCGCGGTCGGGTTCCGCGGCTGGATCGAGGCGGCCGACACCGCCGGTCTCGCCGCGGACCTGCTGGGCACGCTGGAGCACTCGCGGATCCTGGCCCGCGGCCCGAAGGCGCGTGGCGCGATCCGCGCGGCCGGGCTGGTCGAGCACTGGTCGGCGCGGTCCGAGACGACGGCCGAAGTGGTCGAATGGCTGCGTACACAGGGCGTTGTCGGGCGGAAGATCGTCGTACAGTTGCACGGGCTGTCGGATCCCGCGCTGCAGGACACGTTGCGGGCTGCCGGTGGATCGGTGCGCGGTCTGGAGGTGTACCGGTGGGGGCCGGCGCCCGATCCGGCGCTGGTGGAGCGGATGATCTCGCAGGTGTGCGCGGGCACCGTCGACGCCGTCGTCCACACGTCGGCGCCCGGTGCGCAGGCGATGCTCGACGCGGCGGCGCTGAACGGGCAGTACGACGACCTCACGTCGGCGTTGCGGACCGGGCGGGTGCTGAACGCCTGCGTCGGTCCGGTGACCGCGGCACCGTTCGGGGCGCTGGGGCTCGACCCGTTGGTGCCGGACCGGTACCGGTTGGGTGCGCTGATCCGGATCGTGACCGACCGGCTCACCGACGACAACGCGCGGTCGATCGAAACGTCGTTCGGCCAGTTGGTGATCCGCGGCGGCGCGGCGGTGCTCGACGGCGTCGTACTGCCGCTGGGGCCTGGGCCGCGTGCTGTCCTGGCGGCGCTGGTCGCGGCCGGGGGAGATGTGGTGTCGCGCCCTGAGTTGCTGGCTGTCCTCCCCGGGGCCGAAGACGTCCACGCGGTCGAGGTCACCGTCAACCGGCTGCGTACTGCGGTCGGTCGTCCCGAACTGGTCCGCACGGTGGTCCGCCGCGGCTACCGGCTCGCCGTAGAACCCGCCGGAGTCCCCACATGACCGACCTCGTCGCAGTAGCCCACGGTACGGCGGACCCTCGCGGCATCCGCGTCGTCCACGACCTCGTCCGCGAGATGGCTCGTCAACGGCCCGACCTCGCCATTTCGCTGGGCTTCGTCGACCTGCTGACGCCGGCGCTGCCGTCCCTCGTCCGCCGGATCACCACGGACGCTTCGGACGCTGTCGTCGTACCGTTGCTGCTGAGCTCGGGCTATCACGTGTACGTCGACGTTGCGGCCGAAGCGCAGCGCTATCCCGGGCAGGTTCACGCTGCCGATGCCCTTGGGCCGGATCCTGTGCTGGTGGAGATCCTCGCCGATCGCCTGGGCGACCTGTCCCACATGGATACCGTCGTACTGGCCGCCGCAGGCTCGTCCGACCCGCGCGCGCTGGCCGACTGCGAGACCACTGCCAGACTCCTGTCCGCACGGGTCGATCGCCCGGTCCGGGTGGCCTATGTTTCCGGCGCCGGCGACCGGCTTCCCGACGTACTGGCCCGCACCTCGGGCCGCCTCGCCGTAGCGACGTACCTCTTGGCGCCCGGCTTCTTCCACAGCCTCATCCAACGCCACGCGGCACCCCACACCGTCACGGCTCCCTTGGCGCCCGATCCCCGCCTGTCCACCCTCGCCCTCCACCGCTACGAAGCGGCTAGAGCGGCCAGTCGCCTGTCTGCTGACGCCTGGGCGATCGCTGGGTGACGGGTGGTTGCGTGTGGGGTGATGGGGGCGGATGGTGGGGGATGTGAACGGGAAGAGGTGGGCTGATCTGAGCCCTGCGCAGCAGCGGCTGATCATGGTTGGGGCCGTTGTCGAGAGCGTGTTGAAGGCTGTCGCGCTGGCTGATCTCGCGCGCCGTCCTGCCAGTCAGGTGCGGGGGCCCAAGCCGCTCTGGGCTTTGGTTCTCACCCTCGCCAACTCGCTCGGGGCCGCGCCGGTCATCTACTGGTTGTACGGCCGCCGGAAGATCGCCTAGCGATCGTTTGGCGGTTGAGCCGTGCGGTCGGGTCAGGTTTGGCCGTTGCGGAGGGCTTCCAGGTCTGTGCGGCAGCGGGTTTCTACCTGGGCGAGGTCTTGGAGGGTTTCTTCGATGTCGCGGCGGCGTTGTTCCAGTTCGGTGCGGCGGTGGGTGATCTGGTCGAGGAGGTAGACGAGTTGGCCTTCCTCGCCGGGTTCGGCGTCGTACATGTCGACGATCTTGGCGATCTCGTCGAGGGAGAAGCCGAGGCGTTTGCCGCGCAGGACGAGGGCCAGGCGGACGCGGTCGCGGGGGTGGTAGACGCGGGTGGTGCCGCGGCGTTCGGGCGTGAGCAGGCCGCGGTCCTCGTAGAACCGGATCGTCCGGAGTGTCACGTCGTACTCGGCGGCCAGTTCGGCGATCGACCAGGTCTCTGCGGGCACCTGGCTATTGTGCATGCTGCCCAGCGTGCTTTACGTTTACGTAAGCGTCAAGCATGAAGGGGTGCCGCATGTTCGAGTTGTCCGCGGAGCATCAGGAGTTCCGTCGTAGCGTTCGTGACTTCGCGGAGGCCGAGATCGCGCCGTACGCGGCCGAGTGGGACCGCAAGCACTACTTCCCGGTGGAGGTCGTGCAGAAGATGGGGCGGCTCGGGCTGTTCGGGCTGACCGCGCCGGAGGAGTACGGCGGTGCGGGCGGCGACTTCACCAGCTTGTGCGTGGCGATCGAGGAGATCTCCCGGGTCGACCAGTCGATGGGAATCACGCTCGAGGCGGCGGTCGGGCTCGGGATCAACCCGATCCTGACGTTCGGCACCGACGAGCAGAAGGCCGCCTGGCTGCCGGACCTGGTCGCGGGTACCAAACTGGCCGGGTTCGGGCTGACCGAGCCGGAGTCCGGGTCGGACGCCGGCGCCACCAAGACCCGCGCGGTCGTCGACAACGGCGAGTGGGTGATCGACGGCTCCAAGCAGTTCATCACCAACTCGGGCTCTTCGATCACCTCGGTCGTCACGGTGACCGCCCGTACCGGTGAGCGGGCCGACGGCAAGCCGGAGATCTCCACGATCATCGTCCCGAGCGGTACGCCGGGATTCACCGCGGAAGCGGCGTACGACAAGCTCGGCTGGCATGCCAGCGACACGCACCCGCTGTCGTTCGTGAACTGCCGCGTCCCCGAGGCCAATCTGCTCGGTGAGCGCGGCAAGGGGTTCGCGCAGTTCCTCGCGACGCTCGACGACGGCCGGGTCGCGATCGCGGCCGTCGCGCTCGGGTGCATCCGCGCGTGCCTGGAGATGTCGGTCCAGTACGCCGGTGAGCGCCAGACGTTCGGCGTACCGATCGGCCGCAAGCAGGGGGTGGCGTTCCAGATCGCCGACCTGAAGGTGATGGCGGACGCGGCCTCGTTGCTCGTGTATCGCGCGGCGGCGCTGAAGGACGCCGGCGCGTCGATGGCCGACTTCAAGCAGGCGGCGTCGGTGGCCAAGCTGTACGCGACCGAGTCCGCGGTGACCGCGACCCGGATCGCCACGCAGGTCTTCGGCGGCTACGGCTTCATGGAGGAGTACCCGGTCACCCGGTTCTACCGCGACGCCAAGATCCTGGAGATCGGCGAGGGTACGTCGGAAGTCCAGCGGATGCTGATCGCCCGCAGCCTGGGCCTCCCCGTCGAATGAATCGTTACGTCCGAAGAACTCGAGGGACGTCTGCGCGGTTCTTCGGACGTAGCAGGTAGAAAGGGCGTTATGACGCGCGATCACTGGACCGAGGTGAAGGTTGCTCGCGAAGCGACGCTGGCACCGCCGGAGAAGGCTGCCGCCAAGCTCGAGAGCCAGAACAAGCTGTACGTCCGGGACCGGATCGCGCTGCTCGTCGACGAGGGGAGCTTCGTCGAGGAGGCGCAGCTGGCGAACGCGCTGAACCCGGGTCTGCCCGCGGACGGCGTCGTCACCGGCCGGGCGCTCGTCGACGGCCGCCCGGCGCTGCTCGTCGCGAACGACCCGACCGTGAAAGCCGGTTCGTGGGGTGCGCGGACGGTCGAGAAGATCGTCCGGGTGACCGAGGTCGCGCTCCGCGACGAGCTGCCGATCTTCTGGCTGATCGACTCCGCGGGCGCCCGGATCACCGACCAGGTGGAGCTGTTCCCGGGCCGCCGCGGTGCGGGCCGGATCTTCCACAATCAGGTCGCGCTGTCCGGCAAGGTCCCGCAGATCTGCTGCCTGTTCGGCCCGTCCGCGGCGGGAGGGGCTTATATCCCGGCGTTCTGCGACGTCGTGATCATGGTCGACGGCAACGCCTCGATGTACCTGGGCTCGCCCCGGATGGCCGAGATGGTCGTCGGCGAGAAGGTCACGCTGGAGGAGATGGGCGGCGCCCGGATGCACACCAGCGTCTCCGGCTGCGGCGACCTGCTGGCTTCGGACGACACGGAAGCGATCGAGCTGGCGAAGCAGTACTTCTCCTACCTGCCCGGTTCGTGGCGTTCGCGACCGCCGTCGTACGACGCCTCGGACGCCGGCCGCGACTTCACCCGGGACCTGGTGCCGGCCGAGGAGAGCGTCGGGTTCGACATCCACGACGTGATCGACGCGCTCGTCGACGCGGACACGTTCTTCGAGATCAAGCCGGCGTACGCGCCGGAGCTCGTGGTCGGGTTCGGGCTGCTCGCGGGCCAGGTGGTCGGGATCGTCGCGAACCAGCCGGCGGTGAAGGGCGGCGTACTGTTCGTCGACTCGGCGGACAAGGCGGCCCGGTTCATCTGGCTGTGCGACGCGTTCAACGTGCCGCTGGTGTACCTGTGCGACGTACCGGGGTTCATGATCGGCAGCGAGGTCGAGCGGGCCGGGATCATCCGGCACGGCGCGAAGATGATCACCGCGGTGTCGGAGGCGACCGTGCCGACGGTGTCGGTGATCGTCCGGAAGGCGTACGGCGCGGGGCTGTACGCGATGTGCGGGCCGGGGTTCTCGCCGGACGCGTGTGTCGCGTTGCCGACCGCGAAGATCGCCGTGATGGGTCCGGAGGCGGCGATCAACGCCGTGTACTACAACAAGATCCAGGAGATCGCCGACGAGGGCGAGCGGGTCGAGTACGTGTCCAAGCTGCGCGAGGAGTACGAGACCGATATCGACATCCTCCGGCTGGCCGCCGACCTGGTGATCGACGCGATCATCGAGCCGGAGAACCTCCGCACCGACCTGATCGCCCGCCTCGCCGCAGCCCAGTCGAAGGACCGCACCTTCTCCCACCGCCGGCACGGCGTACCACCGGTCTAACCCAGCCGCAGCCGTAGATAGTCCGCGAGGCCCGCCTGCCACCGGCGGGCCTTCGCGCGTAGCTCCTGGTCCGGCTGCTGCTCGAACTCCTCGAAGTCGCCGCCCGCATACCAACCGATGGCCCCGCACAACCGCCAGACGTCCACTGTGTCCACCCGCGGTCCGTAGGTCTCGTAGAACGGGTCGGGAAGCTGTGGCGTGCGGTCGATCAGGTAGATGTGCTCTTCGAGCGCCGCGATCTCGCTCGCCGGGTCACCGACGTGCGCGTCATCCCAGTCGATCAGCAGCGTCTCGACCGGGCCGATGATGATGTTGGCCGGGTACATGTCGCGGTGCAGAAGCGCGGTCGGGCCGCTGAGGCTGTCGGCGTGTGCGTCGATCAGCGCGTGCGCCCGCGGAAGCTGGGCGGCGACCTCGGGCAGGTGCGTCCGCAGGTAGTCCTCGGCGGCGCTCACCCGCTCGTGCAACATCGCGACCGGGTCAGCAGACGTCAGCGTCAGGCCGTCTGGACCGAACGCACCTCGCAGCCGGTTCGGAAAGCGTACGGCGTGCAGCCGCTGCAACGCCGTGCCGAGCGAGCGCCAAGCGTCGCCCGTCATCCGCCCCTCCGCCACCAGGGTGGAGAGCATCTCGCCAGGCGCGTACTCGTACAGCGTCGCCTCGTCGTTGCCGCCGAGCAGACGCGGTGCGGGTACGTCGTGATCGGCCAGGAACCGTGCCTGTTCCACCGCCAGCGGGCGTGGAGATCCGGCTCGATGCCGGAGCACGACGCGGGCGCCGTCGGCGAGCGTGGCCAGCAGGATCACGTGGTCGAAACCGTGGCCGCTCAGTTCCTGGTACGACGTGACCTCGGGCAGACCGGCTTCGGCGACCAACTCGTGCAGGAGGAACTCCGTGGAAGGCATCCGCAGCATCGTCTCGTCCCAACTGATGGTTGGTCGAGCGATTTCCTGGGGGTGGTCTGGATAGGCTGCGGGCGTGAATGCAAACGATTTCTCGCACAAGGTCCGGGCGCGGGAGAAGCTGGTCGGGTACTGGGTCACGCTGGACGTGCCGCCGGCGGCCGAGCGGATCGCGCGGCTGGGGTACGACTACGTGGTGCTCGACGCGCAGCACGGGCTGATCGGGTACCAGGGGCTGATGACCGGGCTGCTCGCGATCGATGCGGGCGCGTCGATCGGGCCGCGGGCGACGGTCGGGCTGGTGCGGGTCGAGGCGAACGACCCGACGCCGATCGGGCGGGCGCTGGACGCCGGGGCGACCGGCGTGATCGTGCCGCTGATCGACAGCGCGGACGATGTCGCGCGGGCGGTCCGGGCGGCGAAGTACCCGCCGGTGGGGGCGCGCTCGTTCGGGCCGATGCGGGCCGCGCTGCGGATCGGCCCGGTGCCCGCGGACAGCAACGACGCGACCGTCGTACTGGCGATGATCGAGACGCCGCTCGGCCTGGAGAACGTCGACGAGATCTGCGCGACGCCCGGTCTCGACGGCGTGTACGTCGGCCCGTCGGATCTCAGCCTCGCGCTCGGGGCGCGGTTCCCCGGTGACCCGGAGGTCGAGGGCCCGTTCGAGGCGGCGGTCGAGCTGATCGCGCGCACCGCACGGGAGGCCGGGATCGCCGCGGGCATCCACACGTTCGACGGCGAGTCGGCGAAGAAGCGCCTGGACCAGGGCTACACCTTCGCCACCGTGGCCTCCGACCTCAGCCACCTCGAGGCGATCGCGGCGGCCCACCTGGACACGGCTCGCTCCTAGGGCGGACGCCCACCACTCACCAACCGCGTGGGCTCCGGGCGGCTCACGCTCAGCGGGCCGCCGCGATCGGGCCTCGGCGTGGGTTGGTGAGTGGTGGAGATCCGGAACACCTCGGCGGGTTCTCGGGTTACGTTCTTCAGAGGACACCGAGGAGGCCGGGGATGAAGGCACCCGAGCGCGGCGCGTTGCCGTTGGGGTTGGCGGGGACTCTGGCGCGGACCTACGGGCGGCTGACCGAGACGGTGCAGGGGCTCAGTGACTCCGACTTCCGGCTCGAGACCCGGTGCGCCGGCATGCCCGTCGGTCCGCTGCTGGTGCATCTGCTGTACGACGCTGAGCGCGCCCTGATCGCGTTCGCCAGCCCGGCCGCGGTGGAGCCGGACCGGGATTTCGTCACGTACTGGCACGACTTCCCGCCGCAGCCCGACGGCGACACGAGTTTCGTGCGGAGCGTGGCGGCGGCGTACCGCAAACCGGGTCTGCTCGTGCAGCACTGGCGTGAGGTGTCCGAGGCGGCGGTCCGGGCGGCTGCGACCGGGCTGGCGACCAAGGGACACCGGGTCGAGACACAGGGTCATGTCCTGCGGGCGACCGACTTCGTCGCCACCTTGGTGCTCGAGGCAACGGTCCATCACCTCGATCTGATCGTCGGCCTGCCGGGGGCCCCGGAGCCCGATCCCGAAGGTCTGCAGGTCACCGCACGCACGCTGGACGGCTTGTTCGGTCCGGACGCGTGGGACGTGATCGCCTGGGACACCACGACGTACATCCTGAAGGCCACCGGCCGCCTGCCCCTCGACGAGCACGACCTGGCCATGCTCGGCCCGCACGCCCACCGCCTACCACTGCTCGGCTAGAAGCGACGCCGGTTACCGCCCGTCCCCATTTGCCTGGCTGACCCACGAATTTGCCTGGTCTGCCAGCGAAATGGGGGGTTCCACACCGTGAACCAGGGTGTGGAACCCCTGATCTGATGGGTCAACCAGGCAAATGCGGGAGAGGACGGCTTCGAGCCGGGCGGGCGGGGGGAGGGGGAGGGGGGAGGGCGCTGTCAGAGGACGCCGGCGAAGGGGTCGTCGAGGTTGGTCCAGTCGGGTGTGGCCAGCTCGGATTCGGTGAGGAGGCAGGCGTCCAGGACCGCTTGGAGGCGGGCCGGGTCGAGGCCCATGCCGGTCGCGACGACGGTGCACTCGGCCAGGTGCTCGGTCTCCGACCATTCGCCCAGCGTCCCGAGCGACGCGCTGTATCCGGCGGACTCCCACCGCAGGCGCTGAGTCGGGCGGTTCGCCAGCCAGACCACGCCGCGACTGCGAACCACTCCGTCCACGATGTCTTCGAGCGCGTCGTTCAGCCGCGCGGGATGCAGCGGTCGCGTCGACCTCCACAGCACGGTGGTGACGCCGTCGCCGCTGGGCTGCACCCGGTCCGACGCCGCAAGCTCGCCGGCCCACGCCTCGGCCGCGTTGAAGTCGAACCGCCCGGTTCGCGCGACCGGCCCGTTCGGTACGCCGGCAACGTCCGCTGTGACCACCGACGTCCGCGGGTTCAGGTGCACCAGCAGGTTCTCGAGCCGCTCGACCGCCGTACTGCGATGCGCGTTGGCCAGCACGCACACGTCGGCGTACTCGATCTGCCGGGCGGTCAGCTCCGCGACGTTGCGCCGATCCGGCAGCCCGAGGGCCAGGCCGCGTTCGGCGAGCAGTTCGTCGCCGGACAGTTGCTCGACCAGCAGTACGGCGTCGACGACGCAGGTGACCGTGTCGACGACGATCTCCGGCAGCATGGTCGTCAAGGTGGTGACGAGCGGCCGCGCCTCCATCGCGGGCGGCGCCGCGAGCACGATGTGATCCCAGTGCGCTCGTGCGACCAGTGTCTCCAGCAACGGCAGCAGCGACTCGATGAGCTGGCAGGCGCCGCAGTCGTCCCCGACCGTGAACTCGCCCGCGTCGATCGGCCCCGACGCGTCCCGCACGCGCCAGGACAGCACGCCCCGGCCGGGCAGGTCGTCCTGGTCGATGACCACGGCCACGGTGGTGGCGTCGGTCATCGCTTCCAGTACAGGCTCCCGCAACGTCGTGGAAAGCCCCACCAACAAGGACAACGGAGTTTTCGCTTGGGCGGTCATGGGAACAGTATATGAAAACGATTTTCATCAGTCCAGGGCTGGTGTCAACTGTTGATCGTCCCAGGGGTGGCTCGAACGGCCTGCTGTACCTAGGGTTCGGCGCATGCGGTGACAACGAGTACGGCGACACCGGACAAGCGCCGGCCGGCTCGGGGCAAGGCCGGTCGGTGCCGCCGTTAATCGCGGGTCGGCGGTCCCTGCCGTCTGGTAGGTAAGGGACATGACCATCGAGATCGCGCAGTTCGCTGGTGAGTGGGACGAGCTCCTGGAGCTCCTGGACGTGGCGTTCTCGGCGCCGTGGACGGACGAGCAGTACGAGTCCGAGCGGCGGATCTGGGAGCGTGAGCGCAGCATCGTCGCCCGTGAGGACGGACAGCTCGTCGGCCATACCGGCACGTTCTCGCACCTGATGACGGTGCCCGGTGGGCAACTGCCGGTCGCGGGCGTGACGATGGTCGGTGTCCGGCCGACGCACCGGCGGCGCGGCATCCTGCGCGACCTGATGCGCAGGCAGTTGACCGACATCCACGAGGCGGGCCGCGAACCGCTGGCGGCACTGACCGCAAGCGAGCCGGTGATCTATCCGCGGTTCGGCTACGGACTCGCGTCCGACCACCAGGAGATCGTCGTACCCAAGGCGTCCCGCGCGCTGCGCCCGGTGGCCGGGATCGACGACGTCCGGATCCGGTACGTCGACGTACAGGAGAGCCTCGCCCGCTGCGCCGAGCTGCGGAACAGGCTGGCGCTGGAGCGGCCCGGTGTGTGCCGGCACGACGACCGGTGGCAGGAGTACGCGGTCAGCGCCACCGTCACCAGCAACATCGCGAACGCGTCCAAGCTGCGGTGCGTCGTCGCCGAGCGGGACGGTGAACTGACCGGGTTCGCGCACTACCGGACCAAGCGCGCCGAGAAGGGGTACGTCGACGTACAGCGGGTGCATGCGGTGGACATCGCGTCGCATGCGGCCCTGTGGCGGTACCTGCTCGAACCGGACCTGCTCAGCCAGACCCGGTGCGAGATGGTGCCGTCGGACGACCCGCTGCTGGACCTGCTGCTCGACCCGCGGGCGCCGGCGCCGATCACGCGGGACGGTCTGTGGATCCGGCCGGTCGACGTACGTCGTGCGCTCGCCGAGCGGACGTACGCGCGTGACCTCGACGTCGTGCTGGAAGTGGTCGACGACTTCCTCCCGTGGAACGCGGGCCGCTGGCACCTCGCGGGCGGGCCGGACGGCGCGTCCTGCGCAGCGGTGTCGCGAGACGCCGACCTCACGCTCGACGTCCGGGACCTGGGCGCCGTCTACCTGGGCCGCCCGTCGCTCGCGAGACTCGGCCGGGCCGGTCTGGTCACCGAGCACACCCCCGGAGCTCTCGCCGCAACCGCGGAAGCGTTTTCCACAACCCGGCTACCGTTCCTCGACACCGGCTTCTGACGAGGTAGCCTGCCGAGATGCAGACGCAGCGTCGGGGTGCGCTCCCGGTGGTCGCCGTGCTGCTCTTGGGGGTCGTGGTGGCTGGCTTCGTCGTGCTCGCCTCCGCGAGCGGGCCGGTGCGCCCGATCAGTGACAGCACGCTGAGCGCCAGCCCGCGACCGCTGCCGGTTCCCACGCAGACTGCATCAGCGCCTGAGCCGTCCGGCACCCCCTCGCCACGCTTGTTGCCGCAGGGCGAGACGCCGGGGTGGGTGCTGGCGCTGTGGCAGGCCGTGGTCTACCTGATCATCGCCGCCGTGGTGGGCTTCATCCTGCTGCTCATCATCCGGATCGTACGCCGGGTCCGGCTTCCGCAGGTGGAGGCCGACGAGCCGGACTGGGAGCGGATGAAGGCGGAGCGACTGGCCGAGGCGGTCGACACAGGTCTGGCGCGTATCGACACCGGTACGGCGACCGACGCGGTCGTCGCGTGCTGGGTCGCGTTGGAGGAGGCGGCCGCTTCCGCCGGCGTACCGCGGGATCCGTCCGAGACACCGGCCGAGTTCACCGTGCGGGTGCTCGGGATCGGTGGGATCTCCGAGCCGCAGCTGATCCGGCTCGGTGCGTTGTACCGCGAAGCGCGGTACTCGACGCACGGTTCCAGCGAGCAGGCCCGCACGGAGGCTCGCGCGGCCCTGCTCCGTCTCCGTGACGAGCTCGCGGCAGCCCGTCCCGTCGAAGCGGAGGTCCCCGGATGACGTCGTACCGCTGGACGGCTTTGGAGGAGAAGGGGCCGCCGCCGGAGGTGAAGCGTCGGCGGCTGCCGAACAAGCTGCTGATGCAGCACCTGGGGCTGGCCGTGCTGGTGAGTCTGTTGCTGGTGGCTGTGTTCAGTGCTGCCGGTATGGCGCCGCGTCCGTTGTGGTTCGTGGCGGCCGCGCTCGCGGTCGGCGTGGTGTCGCTGGCGATCCGGCTGGTGATGCCGCAGACCCTGGAGACGAGCTGGCCGGGGCGGCACGACGACAAGCTGGCCGCGCTGCGAGCCCGGACCAACGACAACCGCACGCAGTTCATCGCCACCTGGTTGCAGGAGTCGAGCCGCGAACGGCGTGCCGGCGAGGGATCGCAGACCTTCGCCCGCCGGGTCCGCCCCCTGCTGTTCGAGCTGGCCACCGACCGTCTGGTGCACCGGCACGGCGTCGACCCCGAGCTGGAGCCGGACCGCGCCCGCGCGATCACCGGCGACCGGCTCTGGCACCTGATCGCCGGCGACGACAAGCGCACCGCGTCCCTCGACGAGATCGAGTACGCGATCCACACCATCGAGAACCTGTGAGGGAGACCTGTGACCGACGCAGTGACCGACCCTGTGGCCGACGCAGTGACTGAGGGCGAACTGAAGCTCGGTGAGGTGACCGAGCTGAGCCGGCAGGTGCTGGAGCGGGTCAGCCAGGCCGTGGTCGGGAAGGCCGAGGCACTGGAACTGGTGCTCGCGGGCATCCTGGCCGGTGGGCACGTACTGCTCGAGGACTACCCAGGGCTGGCGAAAACGCTGGCCGCGCGGTCGTTCGCGCAGGCGCTCGGGCTGGAGTTCCGGCGGGTGCAGTTCACGCCGGACCTGCTGCCCTCGGACGTGACCGGCGCGTTCGTGTACGACCAGAAGGACTCCGAGTTCGTGTTCCGGCCGGGCCCGATCTTCACCGGCCTGCTGCTGGCCGACGAGATCAACCGGACGCCGCCGAAGACGCAGGCCGCGCTGCTGGAGTCCATGCAGGAGCACCAGGTGACGGTCGAGGGGCAGACGTTCCCGCTGCCCGCGCCGTTCCACGTGCTCGCGACCGCGAACCCGGTGGAGTACGAGGGCACCTACCCGCTCCCGGAGGCGCAGCTCGACCGGTTCATGCTGCGGATCGGTTTCGGGTACCCGAGCCCGGCGGAGGAGTGGGAGGTACTACGGCGCCGGATGAGCCGCCGTACTGAGGACCAGTCGGTCGAGGCGGCGACGGATGCCGCCGGGCTGCGTGCGGCGCAGCGTGCGGTCGAGACAGTGACCGTGGACGACACCGTCGGTCAGTACTGCGTCGATCTCGCCACGGCGACCCGTCGGGACTCTCAGGTCCTCGTCGGGGCGTCGCCACGTGGGTCGCTGGCGCTGCTGCTCACTGCGCGCGCGTACGCCGTCATCAACGGACGGGACTACGTCGTACCGGAAGACGTGAAGGCGGTCGCAGTGGCTGCGCTGGCGCACCGGATCACCGTGCGGCCGGAGCTGTGGCTGCATGAGGTCAGTGGCGCGACGGTAGTGCGGACTGTGCTCGCCTCGGTTGCAGCGCCACCCACCGTGGTCAGCGCCCGACCATGAGTTGGCAGCCGACACACGCGCAGGTCCGGGCGATCTGCGTCGCTGCGGTGCTGCTTGGCGCCGCCGTGCTGCTGCGGCGGCCGGATGCGGCCGTGTTCGGTCTGCCGCTGGCGTTTCTCGCCGCCTGGGGGCGGTTCTTCCGGCCACGCGAGCGCCCGGAGGTGCACACCGAGCTGGACGCGGACGTGCTGTTCGAAGGGCAGGGTACGACGTACCGGATGCGGGTGCCGGAGTCCGTCGACCCGGACATCGATCTGATCGTGGCGGCGTTGCCGCGGACGCTCTGGTTCCAGTACGACCCGCCGCAGGCTGCGATCGCCGAGCCGGTCTCGCACGGTGAGGTGCGCCTGGAGGTCGGCGTACGGTCGAAGCGGTGGGGACTGCGGTCGTTGGAGCGGCCAACGGTCGCGGCGACGTCGACGGTCGGGGCGTACCGGATCCAGGTGACGTCGGCGGAGTCGCAAGCGGTCACGACGCTGCCGTTGCGTGAGGGGTTCGAGGCGGTGGACGCCGTACCGCGGCCGGCCGGACTGGTCGGGTTGCACAGGTCGCGGCGGCCGGGCGAAGGGACGGAACTGGCCGGGGTACGGCCGTTCCGCACCGGGGACCGGTTGCGGCGGATCAACTGGGCGGTGTCGGCGCGGACGCAGGAACTGCACGTCACGTCGACGTGGTCGGACCGGGACACCGAGGTCGTGATCATGGTCGACACCGGCGGCGAGATCGGGATCAGCGAGGGGATCGACGGGCGGTCCTCGAGTCTCGACACCGCCGTCCGTGCTGCCGCCGCGATCGCCGAGCACTACCTGCGCAACGGCGACCGCGTGCGGCTGATCGACACCGGGAGCCTGTTCCGCGGTGTGCGGTCCGGGAGCGGGCGGGCGCATCTGCGGCGGATCCTGGACACGCTGGTGCACGCGGACCGGCGCGGCCGGCAGCAGGACGAGGAGCAGTTGGCGCGACGGAACCGGGTCCGCTCGGACAGCCTGGTGCTCGTCCTCAGCCCGTTGCTGCGGCCGACGATCCTCGGCTACATCGTGACGCTCGTCCACTCCGGCTGCACCGTGATCGCGGTCGACACGCTGCCGCCGGATGTTGTGTCGATCATGGACCTCGATGCGCACGACGCGCGTTCGTGGCCGCTCGCCTGGCGCCTGCGCCTCCTCGAACGCCGCCGCGACCTCGACCGCCTCAGCGACCTCGGCGTACCAACCGTCCCCTGGCAAGGCGCCGGCACCCTCGACGAGGTCCTCCGAGACGCCGCCAGACTCTCCGCCGCCCCAAGGATCCGCTCATGACCGTACTGATACCTCGCCTCGGGTGGTGCTCATGACAGCCGACGAGAAGATCACGCTGTGGTTGGCGCAGGTGCGGGCGTCTGGGCAGGCTGTGGTGGTTGCTCGGCTGGTGATTGCGCTGGCGGGTGTGGTTGCGCTGGTCGTGCCTTCGGTGCAGTCGTGGGATCAGGCGGATCTGGTCCCGATCGTCGGCGCCGCGCTGCTGCTGTGCACCGTTGTCCTACCGGATTCCCTTGCTGCCCTGCTCTTCGTGCTCGTGGTGACGCTCGGGTGGCTCATGCGTGCACCCGGCGCTCCGAGCTGGAGCCTCGCCATCACAGCGATTGCGCTCGTCGTACTCCACCTGGCCGCCGCGTTCGCCGGCCAGCTGCCGTCGTACGCGCGGGTGCACCGCGCAGCCCTGCGACGCTGGTGGTTGCCGGGAGCAATCGCCGTACTGCTGGCACCAGCCGTCGCCGGAGCGGCAGCCCTGGTCCGCGATGCCGACGTCGCCGGCTCGCTCCTGGTGACCGTCGCCGCCACCGCACTGGCCGCCGCGACCATCTGGTTCGCCGCCGGCCAGAAACTCGGCCGCGACTAGTGCTCGCCGAACGTTCCCTGGATCTCCTCGGCCCACGGCATCGGGATCGCGTCCGGGCCGAGGACCTGCATGGCGGACATGACGGTCAGCAACATCCCCGCGGAGAGGAACTCCCGGGCCTGCTGGGGTGACGCGCCGGTCAACTCGCGGACCAGGTTGTAGATGCGACCGAAGCGCTCCCGGACACAGTCGCCGATCACAGGGTCGCCGCTGGCGGAGAAGCCCTGCAGCAGCACGAGCAGGATCTCGGGCTCGTCGAACAGCCGCTCGTAGTTGCGGCCCAGCGTGCTCAGCTCCGGCGTCTCGTCCGCGGCGTCGCGGAAGGTCTGCTCGATCCGGTCGCAAGCACTCCGCACGGCGGCCAGGAAGAGCTCCTGTTTGGTGCCGAACAGCCGGATCACGTAGGGCTGTGAGACCCCGGCCAGCCGGGCGATCTCGTCGGTCTTGGTGCCGTCGTACCCGGACATCGCGAACGCCTGGACCGCGGCCTGCAGAACCTCGGCGCCGCGCTCCTTGGCGGTCAGCCGAACCTTGGGCGTCATCCGTGCTCCTTCCACTCCCTTGACATGTTATCAGTCGATGCATACTCTCGTCATCGAGCTTGTTATCAGTCAATTACAACTAGGGGTACGAGATGACATCGACCGCTCTCGACGAGAGGGAACTGACCGCTCCCCGGAGCCGCGGACTCGGGCTGGTGCTGGCCGCCGTGGGGATTCCGGTGTTCATGGTCACGCTGGACAACCTGGTGGTGACGAACGCGCTGCCGGTGATCAAGTCCGAGCTGGGCGCGTCCCTGTCGGACCTGCAGTGGTTCGTGAACGCCTACACGCTCGCCTTCGCCGCCTTGCTGCTGACCGCGGCCGCGATCGGCGACCGGCTCGGCCGGCGGCGGGTGTTCCTGGGCGGGATCGCGCTGTTCACCCTGGCCTCGGCGGCCTGCGCGCTGGCGACCGAGCCGTGGATGCTGATCGGGTCCCGCGCGATCCAGGGCATCGGCGCGGCGGCCGTGATGCCGCTGTCGCTGACGTTGCTCGCGGGCGCCGTCCCGGAGAAGATGCGGAGCGCCGCGATCGGGATCTGGGGCGGTATCTCCGGCCTCGGGATCGCGGTCGGTCCGGTGGTCGGCGGTGCCGTCGTCGACGGTCTCAACTGGCAGTGGATCTTCTGGCTGAACGTTCCGGTCGGAGTCGTCGCCATCGTGCTCGCCGCCCGGGTCCTGACCGAGTCGCGCGGTACGGCGAAGCAGCTCGACCTGCTCGGGCTCGTGCTGGCGACGTCCGGCGTACTGTCCGTCGTCTGGGGTGTCGTACACGGAGCCGATGACGGCTGGACGTCCGCCGGTGTGCTGGGTTCGCTGATCGCGGGTGGGGTGCTGCTGGCCGCTTTCCTCGGGTGGGAGCGCCGGACGGTTGCGCCGATGCTGCCGCTGCGGTTGTTCTCGGTTCGCTCGTTCAGTGTTGTGAACGTGGTTGCGTTCACCTTCGCGGTCGGTGTCTTCGGGGCGGTGTTCCTGCTGGCCCAGTTCTTCCAGGTCGTGCAGGGGTACACGCCGTTCCAGTCCGGTGTCCGCACACTGCCGTGGACCGCGGCCCCGCTCGTCGTCGCGCCGATCGCCGGCCTGATCGTCGACCGCGTCGGTCCCCGGATCCTGATCGTCCTCGGCCAGACGCTGCTCGCCACCGCGCTGGCCTGGATCGCCCTGGCCGCCACGGCAACCACGCAGTACGGCGAACTCGTCGTACCGTTCATCCTCGCCGGCATCGGGATGGGCCTGACCTTCGCCCCGTCCGCGAGCGTCGTGATGGAAAGCGCCTCGGATGCGGATCGCGGCGTAGCCTCCGGCACAAACAACACGATCCGCGAGGTCGGAGTAGCCATGGGCGTAGCCGTACTGGCCTCAGTCTTCGCCTCAGCCGGCTCCTACGAGTCCCCAACCCAATACGCCGCCGGCCTGGTCCCCGCCGTCTGGACCGGAGCCACCATCGTCGCAGCCGGCGCCCTGGCAGCCCTCCTCCTACCAGGCCGCGCTCGGTCAGCCGGGTCGTCGAGCAACTAATCACACCGGGAACACTCCGCAGACTCTGGCGACAGGCTATTACCTGTTCCCAGGTCCCGCCGGGTGTTCCCAACAGCTCGCTCGCCACCCTCCTGAGCAGCAGTGGTGGTGTTGGGGGCGGGGGGTTCTAGAGTGTGGGGGGTGTTGGATGCTGAGGATGTGCGGCGGGTTGCGCTCGGGTTGCCGGGGGTTGTGGAGAAGCAGCGGTGGGGGCATCCGACGTTTGATGTGGGTGGGCGGATGTTCTTGACCGTGCCGGATGATCAGACGTCGTTCGCGGTCCGGTGTCCTCGGTTGGAGCGTGAGGAGTTGATCGCGGCGGAGCCGGAGAAGTTCTGGGTGCCGAAACACGAGGCGGGCTCGAACTGGGTTCGAGCCCGCCTCGGGGCGCTGGAGGACGCCGACGAGCTGTACGACATCCTCGTCGACTCCTGGCGGCAGGTGGCGCCGCCGGAGTTGTCAGCTGACGTTGGCCGGTGACGCCGAGAAGGTGTTGCAACTGGCCGGGTTGGCCGTGTTGAACGACTTCCCCATGAAGCGTGCCTGACTGGCCACGCTGCCGTGGTCGCCTTCTTCGGGCTTGTCGCCCGCGGTGACGACGTACTTCTTCCACACGTACAGCAGGTTGCCGTTGATCGGGTAGCTGCGCTTGTTCGCGGCCAGGAAGACACCGGCGAAGCAGTTCGCCTGCAGCTCCATCCGGCGCGTCATCCGGGTCCGGCCCTCGTAGTCCGGCTGCTCGTAGCGCAGGTTGCTGGACGACTGCAGGATTCCGGTCAGGAACTGCACGGCGTGGCCGTACTCGTGCGCGATCGAGCGGCTGTACCACATCCGCGCGTACGCCTGGCCGATCGGATCACCCGGGTACTGGGTGTACGCCTTCACGAAGACGTCCACCTTCATGTACATCATGTGGTTGCCGGAGCAGTAGAACGGTACGGCGACCGGTCCGTCGCCGCACGGCGTGGACATCGAGGTCCCGGACCAGTACGTCATCCGCGGCGCAGTGAACTTGTAGCCGGCCTTCGCCACCAGCGGCGCCCAGGACTTGTCCAGGCAGGGCTTGATCGCGGCCCAGTACGCGGCCGCGCCGCGGGCGTTCGTCGGCCGTGCCTTCGGCTCCTTGCAGTTGACCGTCTTCATCTGGCCGACCTTGTAGAGCGCGTTCTTGCCGACCACGACGGCGTCGTCCGGCTTGTTCGGAGTACTCGACGTCTCCGTGGTGGTGGGCTCCGTGGTCGTCGGCTCCTCGGACGGCGACTCGGAGGGCTCCTCGGTCGGCTCCGGCGACTCGGTGGGCTCCTCGGTCGTCGGGGAGCCCGTCGGCGACGGCGTGTACCGGCTCGGCGTCACCGGCGGGGTGGTCACGTCGGTGGTGGCCTTGCGGACCAGGCCGATGATCGTGCCGCCGACGACGGCGATCCCGACGATCGTCAGGATCGCGATCAGTGGCGCCTTCGACTTCTTCCGCGGCTGCTGCGGCTGCCATCCCATCCCGGGACCGCCAGGACCGCCAGGACCACCCGGGCCGAAGCTAGGGCCCCAGCCGAAGCCAGGACCCTGCGGCGGAGGCCCGTACTGCGAAGGGCCGCCGTACTGGCCCTGGGGCGGACCTCCGTACGGCGCCTGCGGCGGCGGACCGCCGTACTGGCCAGGGGGAGGACCGTACTGACCCGGTGGCGGGCCCTGCGGTGGGCCCTGCTGGTACGGCGGGTTCTGGCCGGGCGGCCCGTAGGGTGGCTGGCTCAACGCCGTTCCTCTCGTCCCTCGTGCTGGCATTCAGCGACCGCCACAGTATCGGCAACAAACAGGTCAGTCCCCGCTGCCCTCGACAGGTAGGGTCGATCAGGTGACTGCAGCCACCACACCGAACAGCCCGATCGACCAGCTCGCCGAGCGGCACCTGGAGCAGGAGATCGTGCTCGACCCGATCCTGGCGACCGAGCTGGGCGTCGCCGGCCACGACCACGAGCTGCCGGACTTCACACCGGCCGGATTCGAGGCGCGGCTCGAGCTGCTCAAGAGGTCGCTCGCCGAGGCCGCCGCGATCGAGCCGGCGAGTCCGCGGGAGGAGGTGGCCAAGGACGCGTTCGTGGAGCGGCTCGGCCTGGAGCTCGAGCGCCACGAGGCCGGCGTACCGCAGCACCAGCTGAACGCGATCGCCTCGGTGCCGGCGGGGTTGCGGCAGGTGTTCGACCTGATGTCGACCGGCACCGAGCAGGACTGGGAGATCGTCGCGATCCGGCTGAATCAGGTCGGTACGACGCTCGACGGGTACCGCGAGACGCTGCTCGAGCAGGCCGATCAGGGCCGGATCTCGGCGGTGCGCCAGGTGACCGGGCTGGCCGGGCGGATCGCCAGCTGGACCGGTGCCGAGGGCGACGACTTCTTCGCGGGCCTGGCCGCGCAGGCGCCCGAGAGTGCCGTGAAGCCGACCGTCGAGGCCGCAGCCGCGGCAGCGCGGAAGGCGTTCGACCAGTTCGGGTCGTGGCTGACGTCCGAGCTCGCGCCGCGGGCGCCGGAGCGGGACGCGTGCGGCCGGGAGGTGTACGAGCTGGCGTCGCGCAGCTTCCTCGGCGCCAAGATCGACCTCGAGGAGACGTACGCGTGGGGCTGGCAGGAGCTGGCCCGGATCGAGAACGACATGCAGGCGATCGCGGCCGGCCTGAACGGCGGCGACCGGAACATCGAGGCGACCGCCGCACTGCTGGACGACGACCCGGCGCGGACGATCCACGGCAAGGACGCGTTCCGGGACTGGATGCAGCAGCAGTCCGACGCGGCCGTCGCCGAGCTGGCCGGTACGCACTTCGACATCGCCGACGAGATCCGCCGGCTGGAGTGCATGATCGCGCCGACCTCGGACGGCTCCATCTACTACACGCCGCCGAGCGAGGACCTGACCACCCGGCCAGGCCGGATGTGGTGGGCGGTGCCGAGCGGCGTCGAGAAGTTCGCCACCTGGCGCGAGGTCACCACGGTCTATCACGAGGGCGTGCCCGGGCATCACCTCCAGTGCGCGCAGACGATGCTGCGTACCGACCTGCTGAACCGCTGGCAGCGGATCGCCTGCTGGGTCTCCGGCCACGGCGAAGGCTGGGCGCTGTACGCCGAACGCCTGATGGAGGAACTCGGCTACCTCGAGGACGCGGGCGCGCGGTTCGGCATGCTGGACGCGCAGGGGTTCCGCGCGGCGCGGGTGATCGTCGACATCGGCATGCACCTGGAGCTGGAGGTGCCGAAGGACAACCCGTTCGGCTGGCGGCCGGGGGAGCGCTGGAACGCCGACCTCGGGTTCGAGTTCCTGCGGGCGCACTGCCGGATGGAGGTCGAGTTCCTGCAGGCCGAGCTGAACCGCTACCTCGGATGGCCGGGCCAGGCGCCGGCGTACAAGGTCGGTGAACGGATCTGGCTGCAGGCGCGGGAAGAGGCCAAGCAGCGCAAGGGATCCGCGTTCGACCTGCGGACGTTCCACACCGACGCGCTGAACCTCGGGTCGATCGGGCTCGACCCGCTGCGCCGGGCGCTGGCGAACCTGTGAGCGTCCGGTTCGTCCTGGCGTCGGCGTCACCGGCGCGGCTGAAGACGCTGCGCGCCGCGGGGATCGAGCCGGAGGTGATCGTCTCCGGTGTCGACGAGGACAACGTCACCGCGGAGAGCCCCGGTGAACTCGCCCGCCTGCTCGCCACGCTCAAGGCCCGCGCGGTGGTCGCGAACCTGACCGATCACGCGACGGTCCTCGGCTGCGACTCGGTCCTGGAGTTCGACGGCGTCGCGTACGGCAAGCCCGAGACCCCTGAGGTCGCCCGCGAACGCTGGCGGATGATGCGCGGGCGCAGCGGCGTACTGCACACCGGTCATTGCCTGTTCGACACGACCTCCAAGCAGGAGATCCGGGAGCTGGCGTCGACGCAGGTCCAGTTCGCCGACCTCACCGACGAGGAGATCGACGCGTACGTCGCGACCGGCGAGCCGCTCGTGGTGGCCGGCGCGTTCACGGTGGACGGACTCGGCGGCCCGTTCGTCACGGCGATCGAGGGCGACTACCACAACGTCGTCGGGCTCTCGCTGCCGTTGCTGCGCCGGATGCTGACCGACGTCGACATCACCTGGCCCGAGCTCTGGCGCTCCCAGAAACCCTTCACGTACGACGAATCCGTCGCGGAGACGTACGACGAAACACGCGGCGGACCCGCCCGCGCCGCAGCCGCCGCGCGCGCTGCCGACTCCCTGCTCCCCAAGGGCGGACGAGTTCTCGAACTCGCGGTCGGGACCGGGATCGTCGGCGCCGAGCTGGTTGCTCTGGGCAACCTGGTGCACGGCGTCGACCTGTCCGCGGCGATGCTGCAGCGCGCGAAGGTCCGGCTGCCCGGGCATGTCGCGGCCGCCGACGCGGCGCGGTTGCCGGTGGCCGATCGCCGGTGCGACGCGGTCGTCGCCGTCTGGCTGCTGCACCTGCTCGACGACAGCGAGCCGGTGATCGCCGAGGTCGCGCGGGTCCTGCGCACCGACGGCGTCTTCGTCACCACCGCCGAGAAGTCCGACGCCGGCCGCTACGCCGACGGCCGCGGCCCCAACGACACCCGCTCCCAGGACGCCCTCGCCCACCTGGTCGCGGTTGCCGCACGCCACGGTCTGGTCCTGAACGGTGCGACCACCTTCCCCGGCCCGCCGCGCAACACCGGCGAGGCGCCGACGTACCCGCTGGTCCGCTTCCGCCGGCTGTGAACCCTTCGTAGCGGACTCTGTAACCCGGCAACGGGAAAGGGGTACGAGGTGGCGGTCGTGCACGACAAGGTCTGGCAGCTGCTGCAGCAGACGCGGGCCGCGATGCGTGACGTCGGCAAGTTCTACGGCGGCGGTCACCCGGATCGGACCAGGCTGGAACGCCCACAGGTCGACTGGAGAGTCGGGCGCGCGCTGGTCCCGGGCCCGGGCGTCGAATCGCGGGCGGTCTTCGGAGCTGACGCCCACGACGCCCTGAAGGACCTGGTCGCACCGAGTGCGGCCAAGCGCTTCAGCCGGTGGCGGGGCGGTCCGGAGCAGGCCGCGCAGGAGGCCCACGACAATCACGCCGTACGGCAGAGTGCGCTGATCGACTCGGTGCGAATGGTTGCCGAGCTGTCCGAGTCCCGCAGCTACGCGAACGCCGACCCGGCGTCCGAGGACGTGGAGTACGGCGCATTGCAGGAAGCGGTCGGCGGCGCCTGGACCGCGGCGCATTTCGACCGGGTCGTCGAACGGCTCGAGGGCTTCGGGCACCTCCCGCAGGGCACGGCCGCGCAGGTCGCTCTCGGGTGGAACGAGGCCGACCGGCAGCAGATCCTGGACCGCGTGCACCCGCAGGCTCCGTCCGGCTACGCCTTCGCCGAGGAGGTCGGCAAGCAGGCCGGTATGTCCGCGGACCGCACTCTGCACTGGTTGAACAACGCGCCGCCGCACGTCGCTCCGGGCGTCGCGGCCGACCTGCTGATGCGGGGCTCGGACGCCATGCAGACGCTGGCCGAGCAGAACCCGGTCGAGTACGCGCGCTTCAAGGGGGACCTCGGCGAGAACATCCGCGAGAACTTCGAGGAGCTCAACCACACGCTGGACAGTCACGAAGCGCGGACCGCCGGCGTCGACCACGCGACCCAGGCGTCGAACGGCGGCCGCCGGATCGCCGACGCCGCCCTCGCACTGATCGCAGCGAAGGAAGCCGAGCTCACGTCCGCGGCAGGGCCGGCGTCCGTCGCGCGCGACACCGCGGTCGAGTTCGACCCGCGGGTAGGCGTGGGCGATCCCCGCGGGTCAGCGCCTGCCGAGCCGGCGTCGGGTGCGCCGACGGTGGTCTGGGCTCGCCCCGACCGTTCGCCAACCCGCGATCAGGGGTGAGCCGAGGCGCGCCACTGGCCCGGTCCCGGGTGGAACGGGGTGCGCGCATTACGCCAGTACGTGGCCCAGTTGCTGGCCCGGTCCGGGTCAGCAGCCGGTGCCGGTACGGCGGCCCGGGCGGCGATCACCGTGATCAGAGCGGCGAGCTCTTCCGGTGTCGGGTTGCCTTTGCGGATCTCGATCACAATGGGATGTTCCCATGCTTCTTCGGGGGCAGGGTGTCGCGCTTGGTGCGGAGCAGGCGGAGGGCGCGGACGATCTCGGCGCGGGTCTCGCTCGGTTTGATCACCGCGTCGATGTAACCGCGCTCGGCGGCGATGTACGGGTTCGCCAGGTGGTCCTCGTACTCGGTGATCAGTTCCTGGCGGCGGGTCTCGACGTCCTCGGCCGCGGCGAGTTCGCGGCGGTGCAGGATGTTGACCGCGCCCTGGGCGCCCATCACCGCGATCTGCGCGGTCGGCCAGGCGATGTTCATGTCGGCGCCGAGGTGCTTGGAGCCCATGACGTCGTACGCGCCGCCGTAGGCCTTGCGGGTGATCACGGTGATCATCGGGACGGTCGCCTCGGCGTACGCGTAGATCAGCTTCGCGCCGCGGCGGATGATGCCGTTCCACTCCTGGTCGGTGCCGGGCAGGAAGCCGGGGACGTCGACGAAGGTCAGGATCGGCAGGTTGAACGCGTCGCAGGTCCGGACGAACCGGGCCGCCTTCTCGGACGCGTCGATGTCCAGGGTGCCGGCGAACTGCATCGGCTGGTTCGCGACCACGCCGACCGGGCGGCCCTCGACCCGGCCGAAGCCGACGATCAGGTTCGGCGCGAACAGCGTCTGCACCTCGAGGAAGTCGCCGTCGTCGACGACCGCCTCGATCGCGGTGTGCATGTCGTACGGCTGGTTCGGCGAGTCCGGGACCAGGGTGTCCAGCGCGAGGTCGGTCTCCGTCGGCTCGAGATCGGCGGGCGCGTCGTAGACAGGCGGGTCCTCGAGGTTGTTCTGCGGGAGGTGACCGACCAGGGCCTTCACCCACTCGATCGCGTCCTCCTCGTCGGATCCCAGGTAGTGCGCGTTCCCGGACTTGGTGTTGTGGGTCCGGGCGCCGCCGAGTTCCTCCTGGGTGACGTCCTCGCCGGTGACGGTCTTGATCACGTCCGGGCCGGTGATGAACATGTACGACGACTCGTCGACCATCACGGTGAAGTCGGTGACCGCGGGCGAGTACACCGCGCCGCCCGCGCACGGGCCCATGATCAGCGAGATCTGCGGGATCACCCCGGACGCGCGGACGTTGCGGCGGAAGATCTCGCCGTACAGCCCGAGCGAGACGACGCCTTCCTGGATCCGGGCGCCGCCGGAGTCGTTGATGCCGATCAGCGGGCAGCCGATCTTCATCGCCAGGTCCATCACCTTGACGATCTTCTCGCCGAACACCTCGCCGAGGCTGCCGCCGAAGACCGTGAAGTCCTGCGCGAACACGCACACCTGACGGCCGTCGATGGTGCCGAACCCGGTCACCACGCCGTCGCCGTACGGGCGGTTCGCGTCCAGCCCGAAGCTCGTCGAGCGGTGCCGCGCGAACTCGTCCAGCTCGGAGAAGGAGCCCTCGTCCAGCAGCAGCGTGATCCGCTCCCGCGCGGTCTTCTTACCGCGGGCGTGCTGCTTCTCCACCGCACGCTCCGACCCGGCGTGGACGGCGTCGTCGAGCCGCTGCTCGAGGTCCGCGATCTTCCCGGCGGTGGTGTGGATGTTCACGGTCTCTCCCATGAACGGGCAGCCTACGCGCCAGTACGCCGTACCGCCTGTGACGTCGCTCGCAGCGGGTCGCTGAACCGGTCCGGGCGATAGGTTCCGCAGGTGGCAGACGCGAATGTCGACAAGCTCGTCCAGAAGGTCAACCAACTCGTCGTGCTGGACAGCATCGACGGCGTGTCCTCGCTCCGGCGCGGGCAGACGCTCGACCTGAGCGACGGGCATGTCGAGATGCTCCGACCGCTCGCCGACAACCTGGACCTTCCGGGACGGCTTGCGAGCTCGCTCCATTCGATCTCGGACACCCGAGGGCGTTGGCACGACCGGCGGGAGGACGCCCGCGCCGGGCTGACCGAACTGGTCGCGCTGTGTGCGGACTCACTCGAGCCGGACAGCTCATTGCCGGAGCCGGCTGACGCCGCAGCGCGGGACCGGCTCGCGACGGCCGTGTGCCGCGCGTACGCCGCCAACGCAACACCGCGACTGGTCGCCGGACTGTTCCCGAACGGGCGGCCGGACGACCTCGGGCGGTTCCCGCTGCCGCAGCTCGAGGGCGACGTCGCGGCCGCGCGGGCGATGGCGGTCGCGATCGGGGCGCGCACCGCGTCCGGCGAGGACGCGGTGCTGAAACGGCTCGTTGCCGCCGGCCACGGTGGGGCCGCGTACGAGGCGGCCGGGATGCTGCTGGAGGCGCGTATGGACTACGCGCGGCTGCCCCAGGGACAGCGGGCGGGGATTCGCCGGCAGCTGGCCACGAGCATCGAGGCCGGATTCGCCGAACGGGACTTGGAGCGGGCCGCGGCGCGCGAGCTGACCGAGGAACTCGAGAACCGGCGTGAAGACGTCACCGGCGGCGCCGGCGCGATCGACACGGCCAGCGGGATCGCCACCGAAGAGGTCGGCAAGCTCCACGAGTTCCTGCAGAAGATCGACTACTGGGAGAAGCCGGCGGACCAGCCGTTGCCCGGTCTGCCGGCCGAGCGTCCGCAGTCGCTGGAGGACCTGTTCCAGCGTGTTCACGGGACGGTTGGCGAATTGACCGGAGCGCAGGAGTCTTCCTGGAACGGCGAACAGGCTCCGTGGCCGGACATGACCGGCCGGGCGACCCAGTCGCTCGACGGGATGCTCCATCTCACCCGCGACGCCCGACTTGAGCTGCACGAGCTGACACGGCACGGGTCGAGTCAGCTCACACCGGAGCAGGTCAGCGGGGCGCGCGGGGCACTCCGGGACCTCACCGCGGAGTACGCGCTGATGGCGGGGCACGCTCGTCAGGAGGGGCTGGCCGCCAGCTTGACCGAGAGGGAGTTCACGCCGGCCGAGCGGGCCGTCGCTGCCGAGTTCGCGGCGCAGAACCTCAACGACGTCGCCGTACGGACGTTGCCGCCGGAACTGGCTGCCCAGGTGGTGATGCCCGAGCCGGCGTACCCCGACACCCAGCACGGTCAGGTCGTACGGGGCTTCGCGAACGCGGTCGACAACCTGAAAGGCCTGGAGACCCGGCCGAGCGAGTCCCTGCGCCGCATGGCCGGCAGCGCCGACTTCGGAACCACCGCGGGCGAGTTGCTGGTCGTTGACTCGGAGCTCCCCGAGTCCGCCCAGCCGGCCGCCGTACAGGCGATCGCCGCGACGGTCGACCGTGGCCTCACCGACGTACCCTCCACCGCCACCGCGAACGAGGCCCTGATGCACGGCCAGGAACTCGGCCGCAAGGCCTACGCCCACACCCTCGCCCCCGACTCGCCGGCCCGGTTCGCCGTCGACGCTGCGCTCACCCGCCCACAGACCGCGGCACCGACGAGTGCTCCCACCACAACTGCCAAAACCACCCAACCCAACCCCACTCAGACCCGCGACCGCTGATTACAGAGGGCCGGCGCTGAAGAGTTTGGGGAGGCGGGCGGCTTGGGCCAGGTCGCCGCGGACCGAGAGGCGTTGTTTGAGGACGGCCAGGACGGGGTCCTCGTTGCCGGTGACGATGCGGAGCAGCGTCGTGGGGTCGGTGCGGATGGTGATGTCCGGGGGAGTGGCGCCTGGGGACTCGAGCGTGCAGCGACCGTCGTGGACGCGGAGCCAGTATTCGTCGACCGTCTCGCGGCGTCCGCCCCCGCCCGCGCCGGTGATCTGCCAGCTGATGACAGCATCGAACCCGGCGGCCCGGGCGGGTCGGAGGTACTCCGGCATCCGTCGAAAGATCTCGCGCAACGCGATCTCTCGTACACCCCCGATGAGTCGATGCCGGAGCTCCCGCTCCGACGTCCGGTCGACCAGCCGGGCGAGCTCACCCGCGTCCAGAGCCGTGAGGCCGTCGGACTCGAGCCAGCCGGCGCTGCCTCGTACGGTCATGGACCACCCCCGTTGGCAGTTCGAAGGAACACTCGCCGGACATCCTTCGGCGCTTGCGGCGCCCAGGCACGCACCTGAACACCGCAATCACTCGAAGGCTGTCCGGCGAGTGTTCCTACCAGACCGTAGGAATTTCCTACGATGCGATAGCTTTGTCAAGTGGTCGATGACGGTGAGAGGCGCCGGCGCGCGCCGCACCTCGGGCCGGAGCGTCGCCGTCCGCTCGTCCTGGACGCGGCTCTGGAGGTCTTCTCCGCGAAGGGGTACGCCGGGACCACGATGCAGTCGGTCGCGGACGCGGCCGGGGTCACCAAACCGGTCGTCTACGACTGCTTCGCGAACCGTGACGAACTGCTGCTGGCCCTGCTCGCCCGCGAGGAGCAGCACCTGGTCATCTCGATCGTCTCCGCGCTGCCCGCCGACCCGAACGTCGGCACCCCGGAGCAGCACGTCCTCGAAGGCGTGACCGCGTTCCTCACCGCCGTCGCCAAGCAGCCGCAGTCGTGGCGGATCGTCTTCGGCGCACAGTACGGCGCCGCGCCCGTCGTCGCCGAACGGGTCCTCGCGGCCCGCGCCTTCCTGGTGGAGAGCCTGCGCCTGACCCTGGTCAAGTCGCTGCCCGGCGTCACCGACCCGGACGCGAACCTCCCGGTGCTGGCCGAGCTGCTCGCCTCGATGATCGAGGCCAGCGCCCGGATGCTCGTCGTCGACGGCACCGACCGCACCCCGGCCGAACTCGCCAGGACGGTGGCCCAGGTTGTCGGCGGCGGCTTCGGCACCGTCTGACCCCGGCTTACTGTTTCGGATTACTGTGGAGTAGCTGGGGGTGCGGTCACGGTTGGCTTCCAGGGGGCGGACTTGTGCGGCATCGACGGGCGTCCGCCGATAGGGTGGGCGAACGTGAGCGAGACCGGAAGTGAGACCCGTACCCGCGCGCGGTTCGAGGTGCCTGAGGAACTCAGGGCCGACGTCCGCCTGCTCGGCGAGATCCTCGGCAAAGTTCTGGTCGAGTACGCCGGTCAGCCGCTGCTCGACGACGTCGAGAAGCTGCGTGAGCTGACCATCGCCGGTGACGGCGCCGCGGCCGAGCAGCTGGTCGCCTCCTGGCCGCACGAACGCGCTGAGGATGTCGCCCGCGCGTTCACCTGCTACTTCCACCTGACGAACCTGAGCGAAGAGCTGCACAGGGCCCGCGTCCTGCGTGAGCGCGACCGCGCCGGCAGTGAGGCCGTGGTGTCCGAGCTGGCCCAGGCGGTGGAGCAGATCACCCGCGACAGCGGCGAGCAGCAGGCCCGTGCGCTGCTGAACGGCCTGGAGTTCCGGCCCGTGCTGACCGCGCACCCGACGGAGGCCCGGCGGCGCGCCGTCCTGGCGACGATCCGCCGGATCACCTCGCTGCTGGACGAGCGCCACGACCCACGGGCGGGTGACAGCGACCTGGCGGAGAACCGTCGCCGCCTGGTCGAGCAGGTCGACATCCTCTGGCGTACGTCGCAACTCCGCACCAGCCGCCCCTCGCCGCTGGACGAGGTGCGCTCGGCGATGGCGGTGTTCGAGGAGACCCTGTTCAACGTCGTCCCCAACGTGTACCGCCGGCTTGACGACGCACTGGCCGGTGACGAGGCCGGCACGCGCACGCCGGTGGTGGCGCCGTTCGTCCACCTGGGCTCGTGGATCGGTGGCGACCGCGACGGCAACCCGAACGTGACCGCGGCGATCACCCGGGAGGCCATGCAGATCCAGGCCGACCACGTCCTGCGGGCGCTCGAGCAGGCCACCGAGGCGCTCGGCCGCGCGCTGACCCTGGACGCCGCGACCACACCGCCGTCCGCGCCGGTACGCCGCATCCTGGAAGACGCCCGCGCGGTCAACCCGGAGCTGATCACCGACATCGAGACCCGCTCGCCGGCCGAGCCGCACCGGCAGCTCCTGCTGCTCGCTGCTCGCCGGCTGGCCGCGACCCGCGCCCGCGACGCCGACTTCGGGTACCCGCGGGCCGCTGACTTCCTGCACGAGCTCAAGGTCCTGCAGGACTCGCTGGTGACCGCCGGTGCACCGCGTCAGGCGTACGGCGAGCTGCAGCAGCTCATCTGGCAGGTGAACTCGTTCGGGTTCCACCTGGCCGAGCTGGAGGTCCGCCAGCACTCCTCGGTGCACGCCAAGGCGCTGGAGGAGGTCCTCGGCGGTGGTGAGCTGTCCGACCAGACCGAGGAGGTGCTCGCCACTCTTCGCGTGATCGGTCAGATCCAGCAGCGCTTCGGCCCCGAGGCCTGCCGCCGGTACGTCGTGTCGTTCACCCGCAATGCCGGCGACCTGGCGGCTGTGTACGAGCTGGCCGACGCGGCGCTGGACGGGCGCCCGATCGAGCTGGACGTCGTACCGCTGTTCGAGACCGGTGAGGACCTGCAGAACTCGGTGGAGGTGCTGGACAACGCCATCCAGCTCACCCGGGTCCGGCACCGGCTCACCGCGAACGACCGCCGCTTCGAGGTCATGCTCGGGTACTCCGACTCCGCGAAGGACGTCGGGCCGGTGTCGGCGACGCTGGCGCTGTACGACGCCCAGGCGCGGATCACCGCTTGGGCGCAGCGCAACGCGATCCGGCTGACGCTGTTCCACGGCCGCGGTGGCGCGCTCGGGCGTGGCGGTGGCCCGGCGAACCGCGCCGTACTGGCGCAGGCTCCCGGCTCGGTGGCCGGGCGGTTCAAGTTGACCGAGCAGGGCGAGGCGATTCCGGCCCGGTACGGGAACTCGGCGATCGCGCAGCGGCACATCGAGCAGGTGACCGCGGCAACGTTGCTGGCGTCGACGCCGGCGATCGAGGAGCGGGCCCTGGTCGCGGCTGACCGGTTCGCTGTCGTCGAGAAGACGCTCGACGAGGCAGCGCGTACGGCGTACCACGCACTGGTGAAGGCTGACGGCTTCGCGGAGTGGTTCAGCACTGTGACTCCGCTGGAGGAGCTGGGCCAGCTGCCTCTCGGGTCGCGGCCTGCCAGGCGTGGGGTTGCGGTGTCGTCGCTGGAGGACCTGCGGGCGATCCCGTGGGTGTTCGCGTGGTCGCAGGCCCGTGTGAACGCCCCTGGTTGGTACGGCCTCGGTACGGCGCTGGCCGCGGTGGGAGACGTCGACCTGCTGCGGGACGCGAACCAGAACTGGCCGTTGTTCCAGGTGATGCTGGAGAACGCGGAGATGTCGCTGGCCAAGACGGACCGGCGCATCCTCGGCCGCTACCTGGAGCTGGGCGACAGGCCGGAGCTCACGCAGAAGATGCTGGACGAGCATGCGCTGACTACCGAGTGGGTGCTCAAGGTGCTCGACCAGGAGCGCCTGCTGCAGGGACGCCGCGTGCTGGGCCGTGCGGTCGAGCTGCGCAACCCGTACGTCGACGCGCTGAGCTACCTGCAGCTGCGGGCACTGCGGACGCTGCGGACCGATGACTCACTGGACGAGGAGCAGATCGTCCGCACTCGGCGGCTGCTGTTGCTGACCGTTTCTGGCGTTGCTGCCGGTCTGCAGAACACCGGATGAGGTTCAGCGACCTGGAGCGGCCCCCGCTGGATGAGCAGTTCCTGCGGGGGCGGTTGGTGCGCCCCGGTGCGTTGTGGACGCAGATCGACGTACTCGCGGAGACACCGTCGACGAATGCGGTTGTGGCAGCTGCGGCCGCAGGTGGTCAGCCTGAGGGGCTGGTCGTTGCTGCGGAGTACCAGTCGTCCGGTCGCGGGCGGCTGGGGCGTACCTGGACCACACCGCCGCGCTCTGCGTTGCTGATGTCGGTTCTGCTGCGTCCGACCGCTGTTGAGGCGTCACGGTGGCCGTGGCTGGGCCTGCTGGTCCCGCTGGCGGTGGCGGCGGCGGTGCGGAAGGTCGGCGAGATTCCGGCGCAGGTGAAGTGGCCGAACGACGTACTGGTCGAGAACCGCAAGCTCGCCGGCATCCTGCTGGAGCGGGTCGAGGGACCGGCGGCCGTCATTGGCATTGGTCTCAACGTGACCCTCCGCGAGGACGAGAAGCCGCACGAGGCAGCCACCTCCCTGGGGCTGGAGAAGGCGGCAACCACTGACCGAGCCACGGTCATGGCGGCAGTACTGCGTGAGCTCGCTGCGCGCTACCGGTCGTGGGTAGACGCCAACGGTGATCCGGACGCGGTTCTCCCGGAGTACCGCGAACTGTCCGCGACCCTGGGGCAGGCGGTGCGTGTGGAACTCCCCGACGGCACCTTCCTCGAAGGCACGGCCCGCGACCTGGCCGACGACGGCCGCCTGATCGTCGATACCGCGGACGGTCCCCGGCCGCTCGCAGCCGGGGACGTCACGCATCTGCGAACTAGTGCGTAAAGAGTTTTGCCGCGGTGATCAGGGTCTGGATGATGCCGTACCCGAGGAGTACGGCGACCAGTAGCCAGGAGATCACCAGGCGCGGGGTCTGGTTCATCGGGTTGCCTCCACGGTCGACTCGGCCTTCTGTTCGTGGAATCGCTCGGAGACCGAGCGGATCAGCAGGTTCGCGACGAACCCGACGGCCAGCACGCCGACCATCGTGAACAGCGCCGGCCGGTACGCCGCCGCGGTCAGCGTGCCCGGTTTGCCCTCGCGGTCCAGGAACCCGTTGATGATCAGCGGACCCGCGATCCCGGCCGCCGACCACGCGGTCAGCAGCCGGCCGTGGATCGCGCCGACCTGATAGGTACCGAACAGATCCCGCAGGTACGCCGGAACCGTCGCGAACCCACCGCCGTAGAACGAGATGATGACCGCGGCGAGCAGTACGAAGACCACCGTGCTGGTGTGCCCGACGGACGCCAGCAGCGTGTACGCGACGATCCCGACGCCGAGATACATCGCGTAGATCGGCTTCCGCCCGATCACGTCGGACGTCGACGACCAGCCGAACCGGCCGGCCATGTTGAAGATCGACAGCAGGCCGACGAACCCGGCCGCGGCCGCGACCGCAACGGTCGACTTGCTCCCTGCGCCACTGTCACCGCGGAAGAAGTCCTGGATCATCGGGCTGGCCTGCTCGAGGATGCCGATCCCCGCGGTGACGTTGCAGAACAGCACGACCCACAGGAACCAGAACTGCGGCGTCTTGATCGCGGTCGCCGCCGAGACGTTGCCGGTCGTGACGAGCGCCTTCTGCCGCACCGCCGAGGAGTCGAACCCGGCCGGCGCCCAGCCGTCGGCGGGGACACGGATGTTGAAGACGCCGAACATCATGATCACGAAGTAGCCGACGCCCAGCGTCAGGAACAGGCCGACCAGCGCGCCGCCGCCGGCCACCGACGTGCTCACGTTCGGGTCGTAGCCGGAGTCGTAGAGGCCGAGCAGTTGGCGGGACAGCGGGCTGGCGACCAGCGCACCGCCGCCGAAGCCCATGATCGCCAGGCCGGTCGCGAGGCCCGGACGGTCCGGGAACCACTTGATCAGCGTGGAGACCGGAGAGATGTACCCGATCCCGAGGCCGATGCCGCCGATCACGCCGTACCCGAGGTAGACCAGCCAGAGCTGGCCGGTGCCGATGCCGAGCGCCCCGACCAGGAACCCGGTCGCCCAGAAGCAGGCGGCGACGAACATCGCCTTCCGCGGTCCGTTGCGTTCGACCCAGGTGCCGCCGACGGCGGCGGACAGGCCCAGCATCACGATCGCGATGCTGAACACCACGCCGACCGCGGTCTGGCTGGTGTCGAAATGCTTCACCATCGACGTCTTGTAGACGCTGGTCGCGTACGCCTGGCCGATGCACAGATGGACGGCGAGCGCGGCCGGCGGGATCAGCCAGCGGCTGTAGCCCGGCGGTGCGACGGTGTGCTCCCGGTCGAGAATCGACAAGACTGCCATCACGGCTCCTTCTGGTCCCCAGCTTGTTAACCCACCGCGCATCCTGGCTCACTGTATGCATTTTGTGAAGTGTTAAACCTTTTCGTCCCTGGATGCTGCCCGTGTGGCTGCCCTCGATCGTGTCGGGAGGGGACAACCGAACCCGGTACCTGTGAGACTGGGGCCATGGCGATCTCGGCGAAGTTGTTGGGTGAGGACGAGTACGTCGTCGTCAGCACCCGGACGCACTGGAAGGCGCTGATCGGGCCGGTCTTCCTGCTGCTCGTGGTGGCGGGCCTGGGCGGCTTCCTGGCCGCGATCGTGCCGACCGGGTCGCTGCAGACCCCGGCCCGGATCGCGATCCTCGCGGTCGGAGTGGTGATCCTGGCGACGTTCGCGGTGAAGCCGTTCCTGAACTGGTTCTTCTCGACGTACACGATCACCAACCGGCGGCTGATCACCCGGCACGGCATCCTCACCCGGACCGGCCGGGACATCCCGCTGATGCGGATCAACGACGTGTCGTACGAGCACGGCCTGGTGGATCGCATCCTCGGCTGCGGCACACTGCACATCGAGTCCGCCGGCGAACGCGGTCAGGTGGTGCTCCCCGACGTACCGCACGTCGAGCACGTCCACCTGCAGATGTCCGACCTCCTCTTCGGCGGCCCGGAGGGCCGACCCGGCGACGGCATCCTCGAGGACGAGCAACCCCCGGAACACATGCGCCGCCGCCCACAACAGCAACAGCCCCGAACCGACGAAGGCGACACCATCTTCAGCTCGGACGACGACCGCTAGCGCAGCAGCACGGACGGGTACAGCTGCTCGGCCCGGGCGAGCAGGAGTCTGCTGGCGGTCAGGCAGCCGACGTGGAAACCGGTGGCGAAGCCGGTGTCCCCATTGATGGCACCGGACGGCGCGACCTGAGCCGCCAGTTCGAGGAGGCGCTGTCGGATCTCGAGCCGTTCCTTGCGGGCGGCGCTGAGCAGATTCCACTGGTCGAGGAGATCGCGCCGCAGCTCCTCCGCGGCCAACTGGTGGGCCTCGGCCTGCTGCTGGCTCGTGTCCACGACGTCGAGTGGCGGGAGCCCGGTGGCCAGCGCCCGGACGACCGCAGCCTGCTCCGGGCACTCACCGAAGTACTCCCGGAACAACCGGTTCAGGTGCGCGACCCGCTGCTCCTGCGTGCGCAGGCCGACCACGTGGATGGTGAGCGGCCGCCCCGACAGCTGTCCGGTTCGGTCGACGCGTGGGTGGATCGGATCGATGAGGCTGCGAGCCGTCCGGCCTTCGTCACGGGCATAGTCGAGTACTTCGTTGCGCGCGGACTTCAGACCGGCCCGCCGGCCGTCCGCGAAGACGCTCGGGTGCTTCGACGGCCGGAGCACCAGTGCGTCGGCGACAGCGCGCAGCTCGTGACGCAGACTTCCGTAGCGCCTGGGTGCCTCGACAGCCCGGAGGTGGTCGACGACCGCGGCGTTGTGCCGCCAGACCGAGTCGGCCTTCTCCAGCGCTTCGACCTCTGGTGACGCGTCCATGACGGAGTCGACGAATCGTTCCACGGAGCGCCAGGCGCGTGGAAACACGTCCCAGAGCGCATCGACCAGGGCTGTCCTGGTGTGCTCCGGGAGGTACGGCTCTCCTCCCGGTTTCCGGAGCTGGTGGTCGATCATGCTGCCTCCGGGTCCTGGTTCGTTCCAGGAACCTAGTCAGCAGCGATGACATCTCGATGACATCGGCGTCAGAAGACCTCCAAGCTGACGGGTGCGATCGGCCAGTTGAAGGCGGCGGTTGCGCGGTTCAGGGTGGCGGGGGTGTGTTCGGTGACGCGGCCTGTCGGGGCGAATTCGGTCAGTGGGCGGCCGCCGAGGTAGATCGCGCCGAGGGTCCCGATCGGCAGACTGAGGTCGGCGGGGGCGTCGGTGCGTTCGCAGGTGACCGACGACTCGTCGGCGGTCAGGCGGAAGCGGCCGGTGTTCGTCTCGATCAGGTCGTCGGTGACGTCGAGGACGACGTCGACCGGTACGGCGTACTGCCGCTGCTGGAGCGCCCGCGGTACGTCGGTGACGCGCAGCCACAGGGACTCGCCGACGCGGCGCTCGAGGGCGGTGGGTGTGCTGACGAGTTGCTGCAGCGGCTCGTCCACGGCGGCGTACCCGTAGCCGAGCTTCGCGCTCAGATCCATGGTCAGCAGGTGCTGCCACAGCACGCGGTACGCCGTGGGGTCCGGCGCGACGAGTTCCTCGACAAGGACCTCGTTCGCCGGGCCGGTCGGGACCCAGTTCATCTTGCCGCGCCAGAGCGCGTACCCGGTGATGGTGCCGGCCTCGTCGCGATGCACCAGGATCTGTCGCGCGGTCCGCCCGTTGCGGTCGTCCGGCTTGTCCTCCAGATGGCCCTGCCACCGCAACTCCGACCGCCCGGACACACCGGGGCGTTGCTCCTGCGCGCGCCGCAGTACGGTCGGCAGCTCCTTGAGCGCCTCGTCCACGGTCAGTACGCCGAGCGCGCCCGGACGGATCCTGTCGTCGGTCGGACCGACGCGGCGCAGGTCGATCTCGTAGTTCGTGCCCCACGCGGCCGCGCCGTACCCGAACCGCCCGTAGATGGCCGGCTCGCTCGCCCACAGCACCGCGATCGCCTCCTGCACCTCCCGCAACTGCCGCCCGATCAGCGCGGACATGACACCACGCCGCCGGTACGTCGCGCGCACGCCGACGCCGGTCACATGGGCCGCGTCGACCACCGCACCGGGCACCGAGAGGTCCCGCGTCAGCGCCCTGGTCGTCCCGATGACTTCCGCGCCGTCGGTCGCCATCAGCGCCCGCTCCGGCTCGAACAACTGCCGTCCGAGCTCACTCGGCGTCGCATCGAACATCATCGCCTCGCCGAACACCCCCGAGGCCACATCATGCTCGTCCGCCCGCGCTACCCGCACCTCGAAGTCAGTCACCACCGCATCTTCACATGCCCTACCGACAACCAACGCGCCTGATCGACCATCAAGGCAGGTAAGGGGGTGGTACCAATTATCAAACAGCCAATCGCGGCCGCCGTGCTCGTCGCCGCAACCATGGTCCCCACGACCGCGTCCGCCGCACCCACGGCCAACTGCGCGCTCGGGGTGGGATCCGTGACCGCCGGCGGCGACCACACCGCCCAGGTCGTCGTGGCCACCAAACCGCCGACCGCGCGGGCCAAGGAGACGACGGCGAAGGACGTGTACGCGCCCGGGCAGATCAGGGTCAGCGCGTCGATGAACGTGCTGGACGACGGCTTCGGGGGCGTCAACGTCTTCGGCTACGTCATCGGCGGCAGCACGCTGTACGCAAGCGGCTATCACGCGACGAACGGCGTCCACGACGGTGCCCCGCTGGCGCCGATCGGCGGTGGCTGGGGGAGTTTCGTCAGCCTCGAGGAGGCCGACTACCAAGGGCCCACGCAGACGCACATCACGCGCAGGAACACGTACGCCCTGCGCAACGACGGCACGCTCTTCCGCTGGACGCTCGTCAACGGTGCCTGGCGGTACAGAGCGTCCGCGCCGGGGTTCGCGGCGGTCAAGACGATGGCGCTGGTCAGCAAGTCGGCGACGTACGACACGTTCGTCGCGACGACGCGTGGCGGCGCGCTGTACACGATCCACGTCCCGACGAGCACACCCATGAAGCCGGTGGTGAAGCGGGTCCGGAGCAGCACCTGGCAGGGCTTCGAGACGCTGCTCGCCCAGAAGTGCGGTGTGTACGGGACGTTCCTGGTCGGCATCGACCACGACACGAACTCGGCGTACGCGTACGCCGTCGGCCGCTTCAACGGTGCGTCGACCGTCATCCAGGGCCTCGGCAAGATCCCCGGGACGTTCCCCGATGCGCTCTACTTCCGCTGGAAGGACCCGGGAGCGCCGCTCACCGGGGAGTGACCGCTACCGAACGACAGGCAGGTCGCCCGTGGACTCTCCGTCGAGTTCTGCCGGGGAGTCCGGGGCCGGGGTGTGTTCGGCCTCGTCGAGGGCGAGCTCTTCCCGGAAGACGAACTTGCGGTACGACCAGAAGCGGAACAGGGTGCCGAGGCCGAGGCCGATGAAGTTCGCGGCGATGTTGTCGGACAGCCAGCTGTGCAGGTCCAGGACGTACCGCGAGAAGGCCAGGCAGCCGGCCGCGATCAGCAGGCCGATGCCGTTCAGCACGAAGAACAGCACGTACTCACGGTGCAGGCCGGAGCGCTCCCGGTGCCGCCACGTCCAGTAGCGGTTGCCGAAGTACGTCACGATCGTGGCGACCGTGACCGAGATGAACTTCGCGGTCAGCGGCTTGTGGTGCAGCATGCCGACCCCCGAGTCGGCGAGCACCAGCGGGTTGTTGAAGACCAGCCAGTTGTAGATCGGCAGGTCGACGACCAGACCGAGCAGACCGACCACACCGAACTTGGCGACTTCGTGCACCAGGTGCTGGAACTGGCGGTACAGCGTGGTGACGAGCTTCAACGGTCTTCGGAACCTTCTGTGATCACACCGCGACGGGGAGGGCAGCTTCCCACGGTACCCGGCGACCGGTCCGACTCCGAAATCGCCCGCGCGCCGCGACAGCCGCCGTACGACCGATGATGTATGGACATTAGGCTCACGACCGTGAAGTTCGATCGTAAGGATCTCCCTGTCGGTACCCCGGTGGTCGGCATGGTCGGTGGCGGGCAGCTGGCCCGGATGACCCAGGAGACGGCCGTCGCCCTCGGAATCCAGCTGCGCGTGCTCGCCGAGGGCGAGACGGTGTCGGCCGCGCAGGCCGTCGCGGACGCCCCTGTCGGCGACTACAAGGACCCCGAGACGGTACGGCGGTTCGCGGCCGAGTGCGACGTGGTGACGTTCGACCACGAGCACGTGCCGACGGACCTGCTGCATGCGCTCGAGGCGGACGGTGTGAAGGTTCACCCCGGCCCGGACGCGCTGGTGCACGCCCAGGACAAGGCCGTGATGCGCGCCCGGCTGGACACCTTCGACGCGCCGGCGCCCGCGCATCAGGTGGTCGCCACGCCCGGCGACGTCGCGGATTTCGCCAAGCGGGTCGGCGGTTTCCCGATCATCCTGAAGACCACCCGCGGCGGATACGACGGCAAGGGCGTGTGGTTCGTCGACGGTCCGGAGGACCCACAGATCGCGACCGCGTTCGGCAGCGGCGTACCGATCCTGGCCGAGGAGAAGGTGGACTTCGTCCGCGAGCTGTCCGCGATCGTGGCGCGCTCGCCGCACGGGCAGGCGGTCGCGTACCCGATCGTCGAGTCGGTGCAGCGGGACGGCATCTGCGTCGAGGTGACCGCGCCCGCGCCCGACCTGGCGCCGGAGCGGGCCGCTCAGGCGCAGCAGACCGCGTTGCGGATCGCCGGCGAGCTCGGCGTGGTCGGCGTCCTCGCGGTCGAGATGTTCGAGGCGCGGGACGGGCGGCTGCTGGTCAACGAGCTGGCGATGCGCCCGCACAACACCGGGCACTGGACGATCGACGGCGCGGTCACGTCCCAGTTCGAGAACCACCTGCGGGCTGTGCTCGACCTCCCGCTCGGCTCACCGGCCGCGCGAGCGCCGTACACCGTCATGGTCAACGTGCTCGGCGGGGACGTCGAGGACATGCACCGCGGCCTGCTGCACTGCATGGCGCGCGACCCGGGCCTGAAGGTCCACTTCTACGGGAAGTCGGTGAAGCCGGGCCGCAAGGTCGGCCACGTCACGGCGTACGGCGACGACCTCGAGCAGACCCGTGAACGCGCGCGGCACGCCGCGGCGTACCTGACCGGCACGATCGACGAATAGGACAAGAGCATTGATTGGCATCGTGATGGGGTCGGACAGCGATTGGCCGACCATGAAGGCCGCGGCCGAGGTGTGTGCCGAGTTCGACGTGCCCTTTGAGGCAGATGTGGTGTCGGCGCACCGGATGCCGGCCGAGATGATCGACTACGGACGGTCAGCACACGAGCGGGGTCTGAAGGTGCTGATCGCCGGCGCCGGTGGGGCCGCGCACCTGCCCGGGATGCTCGCGTCGGTGACCCCGCTGCCGGTGATCGGCGTCCCGGTGCCGCTGAAATATCTCGACGGCATGGACTCGCTGCTGTCGATCGTGCAGATGCCGGCCGGTGTGCCGGTTGCGACCGTCTCGATTGGGAACGCTCGTAATGCCGGGTTGCTCGCGGTACGGATCCTGGCTGCGTCCGACGAGAAGCTGCGGGACCGGATGATCGCGTTCCAGGAAACTCTCGCGGAGGTGGCACGGGCCAAGGGCGTCACGGTGCGTGATGGGGCGGCAGAGCTGCGTAAAGGCTGAGGCAGTCAGTGGTTTTCCACAGGAGGGGGCGGGTAGTCATGAGTTCCCATTGCTTGTCGTCTAAGGTCGTCGATCGTGACTCCGCCCACTGACTCGGATACGCAGCGCATTCCGGTCCGCTATTGGATCTGGCTGTTCGGCGCCGTCGTGTCCCTCCTCGGTGATCTGACGATGACGTTCGCCATCAGCTGGTCCGCCACCCGGCACGGCGGCAGCGTCGCCGGCCTGATCCTGCTGCTCGCCGCCTCCCCGCGAGCCGTCCTGCTGCTGGTCGGTGGCGCGATCGGCGACAAGTACGGCGCCCCGCGCGTGCTGCTCGCGAGTTGTACGGCGATGTTCCTGGTCACCGCGGCCCTCGTCCCGGCCACCCTGGCCGTCGGCGAACCCGTGTGGCTGCTGATGATTCTCGCCGTCGTGGTCGGCACGATCGACGCGTTCTTCCTCCCGTCGTCACGCTCGATGCCCCGCCTGCTGGTGCCGCCGGCGCAGGTGCCTCGAGCGCTCGCGAGCTTCCAGGTGACCGGTGTGGTCTTCGCCGTCACCGGCACCGCGGTCGGCGGCGTCCTGGTGAGCTGGGCCGGACTCACCGCGGCCGCCGGTTTCGACGCCCTGACGTTCGGCGTGATGATCGTCGTCCTGATCCTGCTGCGGAAGACGATCGCGCCCCCCGGCCGGATGCCGGCCGGCATGTTCCGGTCGATCGGCGCCGGCATCCAGGTTGCCTTCGGCCGCCCGCTCACCCGGGCGCTGCTGATCACGATGACGGTTGCGGCCGGTCTGCTGATGCCGATGGACGCACTGCTGTTCCCGCTGCTCGCCCGCGACCACGGCTGGGACGCCGCGACCGCCGGTCTGCTGGTCGCCAGCCGCAGCCTGGGGGTGGGGGTGATCGCCCTACGCATCCTGATGTGGGGCGCGTTTCCCCGGCCAGGGATCTTCGCCGCACTCGGACTCCTGGTGGCGGCTGCCGGACTGCTCGGCCTTTCGGTGCTCGATCCGCTGCCGTTGACGTTCGCCGCCGGTGTGCTGAGCGGGATCGGCGTCGGCACGTTCACCGGTCACGTGCTGCCGCTGCTGATGAACTCGGTGGAGCGTGAGTTCCAGTCCCGCCTGCAGTCCATCGTCGTGCTCTGCCAGAGCATCGCGATCATGGTGGGGAACCCGCTGCTCGGCGGCCTGGCCGATGTGAGCGGCATCGGCATCACCGGCGTCTGCCTGGGGATCTCGGTGGCAGCCGCCATCACCGGGTGCGTCGTACTGACCCGCCCGGTGCTGCGGTCGGCAACCGTCGCTTAGGGCCTGCCCGGCGCGCGGTAGGTCCAGCCCGCGGCGCGCCACGCCGGGGCGTCGAGGTTGAGGCGGGCGTCGATGACGACCGGGTTGGTGACGACGTCCCTGAGTGCGGCCGGGTCGAGCTGCCGGAACTCTGGCCACTCGGTCAGGTGCAGTACGGCGTGCGCCTCGCGGCACGCCTCGACCGCGGTGGACGCGTAGCGCAGCGTCGGACGGACCTTCCGGGCGTTCTCCATCGCCTCCGGGTCGAACACGGTGACGTTCGCGCCGTGCAGCTGGACCCGCCCGGCGACGTCCAGCGCGGGCGAGTCGCGGACGTCGTCCGTACCGGCCTTGAACGCGGCACCGAGCACGGTGACGTTCTTGCCGATCCACTGGCCGCCGAGCATCTCGTGGGTCAGGTCAACGATCCGGGCCCGACGGTGCTGGTTGATGTCGTCGACCTCACGCAGCAGCGTGATGACCTCTTCGACGCCGAGCTCACCGGCGCGGTGCATGAACGCGCGCAGGTCCTTCGGCAGGCAGCCGCCGCCGTACCCGGGGCCGGCGTTCAGCGCGCCGCGGCCGATCCGGTTGTCGTACCCGAGCGCCTCGGCCAGCTGGGTGACGTCCGCGCCGGTCGCGTCGGCCATCTCGGCGAGCGCGTTGATGAACGAGATCTTCGTGGCCAGGAACGCGTTCGCGCCGCCCTTCACCAGCTCCGCGGTCGGCAGGTTGCACACGACCACCGGTGAACCCTCCTCGATCGGGGTGGCGAACACCTCGCGCAGCCGGGCCTCCGCGGCCTCGGACTGGACGCCGAACACCAGGCGGTCCGGGTGCAGCGTGTCCTCGACGCCGTGCGCCTCGCGGAGGAACTCGGGCTGCCAGGCGACCTCGACTGCCGACCCGGCCGGGGCCTGGCGGTGCAGGCGCTCCTCGACCGCCTTCGACGTACCGACCGGGACCGTGGACCGGCCGACCACCAGGGTCGGCTCGGTGAGCAGCGGGGCGAGCATGTCCACGACGGAGTACACCTGGGACAGGTCGGCCGCCTCGCTGCCCTCGAGTTGCGGGGTGCCGGCGCAGATGAAGTGCACGTCGGCCCAGTCGGCGATCTCGGTGTAGTCGCTGGTGAACCGCAGCCGGCCGGAGTCCACGTGCTTCTTCAGCAGCGGGTCCAGCCCGGGTTCGTACAGCGGGGCCTTGCCGTCGTTCAGCAGCTTCAGCCGGTGTTCGTCGATCTCGACCCCGATCACGTCGAAACCGAATTCGGCCATCCCGGCGGAGGTGTTGCAGCCGAGGTAGCCGGTGCCGATCACGGCGATCCGCAGGGGGCGGGAGGTCGCTTCACTCATGTCCGGGACTCTACCCATCGTGGTTATCGGCCGGTGACCGGCTCATGTCCGGCCCGTGCGTACTTGGTCACTTTCGGGGTACGACGTCCTCCGTCGGCGAGAGGTTCGTCGTACTGTGTGACTCGTGAGTAACTCATTCGAGCTGTACGCGCTGTCCGAGGAGCACCAGGCGATCCGCGAGGCCGTTCGCGACGTCTGTGACGCCAAGGTCGCCCCGCACGCCGGGGACGTGGACGAGCTGGCCGAGTTCCCGAAGGCGTCGTACGACGCGCTGAAGGCCTCGGACTTCCACGCGCCGCACATCCCGGAGCAGTACGGCGGCGCCGGGGCGGACGCGCTGGCCACGGTGATCGTGATCGAGGAGGTCGCCCGCGCGTGCGCCTCGACCTCGCTGATCCCGGCCGTCAACAAGCTCGGCTCACTGCCGCTGCTGCTGTCCGCCTCCGACGAGGTGAAGCAGCGCTACCTGCCGCCGGTCGCGGCGGGCGACTCGATGTTCTCGTACTGCCTGTCCGAGCCGGAGGCCGGTTCGGACGCGGTCTCGATGAAGACCCGCGCGGTGCTCGACGGCGACTCGTACGTGCTGAACGGCGTGAAGCGCTGGATCACCAACGCCGGCGTCAGCGACTTCTACACGGTCTTCGCGGTGACGGACCCGGACGCCCGGTCGAAGGGGATCTCCGCCTTCGTGGTGGAGAAGTCCGACGAGGGCGTCTCGTTCGGCGCCCCGGAGAAGAAGCTCGGCATCAAGGGCTCGCCGACCCGCGAGGTGTACTTCGACAACGTCCGGATCCCCGCATCGCGGCTGATCGGCGACCCGGGCACGGGCTTCGGCACCGCGATGGCGACCCTCGACCACACCCGCGTGACGATCGCCGCACAGGCGCTCGGGATCGCACAGGGCGCCCTCGACTACGCGCTCGGATACGTGAAGGAGCGCAAGCAGTTCGGCAAGGCGATCGCCGAGTTCCAGGGCCTGCAGTTCATGCTCGCGGACATGGGCATGAAGATCGAGGCGGCCCGCCAGCTCACGTACGCCGCGGCCGCCCGCTCCGAGCGCGGTGACTCCGACCTGACGTACTTCGGCGCCGCCGCCAAGTGCTTCGCCTCCGACGTCGCGATGGCCGTCACCACCGACGCCGTCCAACTCCTCGGCGGCTACGGCTACACCCACGACTACCCGGTCGAACGCATGATGCGCGACGCCAAGATTACTCAGATCTACGAAGGCACCAACCAGGTCCAACGCATCGTCATGGCCCGCCAACTCCTCAAGGGCATCAGCTGAGGCTGTTTCCGCAGGTCAGCAGCATATTCTGGCTTCCCGGCCGGCCTCTGACACGCTCGGCCGGCGGCGCTCAGGCTGCAGCCGAATCGTCTCTGCTCCGTGACTGCTCCGTCAGCCGCAGACGGAGCCTCGCGAGCCGCCGATCGACGGCCTGACGCGCGCGGTCGTGCGACGACGGCAGAAGATGCGTGTAGAGGCGAAGTGTGAAGCTCGGGTCGTGATGGCCCAGGTACTCCGCGAGCTCCTTGATGTTGACCCCGTCCTGGAGCGTGACACTGGCGTAGTGGTGCCGCAGAGCGTGCATGCCGGTCTTACGATCTGTGACAAAGTGGCGGCGGCCGCGGTTGTCTCGGGTGGGGGCGGGATGACGCCCGCCAGCGCGAGTGAAGGCTTCCAGATCGTCTCGTCGAAGTTCCGCGCTCGGATCTGTTTGCCGTCCGACCACGTGAACATGAGCCGAACGGCCTGGAGGTCGCCATCGAGCCGCTCCCAGGGGAGCGAGACCTCAGTCGTCCCGAAGCGGGCGATGTGTTCCTGTACCAGCTCGGCGACCGAGTCCGGCATAGGCACGGTCCGCACCTTGTCGTTCTTCGGAAGCGCGAAGACGAAGTCCTTGCCGAGCTTCTTCACCTGCCGACGGACCCGGATGACCCGCTCCTCGAAGTCGAAGTCGTCGGGCGACAGCCCGAAGATCTCCCCTTGGCGCAGGCCCGCTGCGTCACCAATGATCGGGATCAGACGGTACTGCTCCGGATGTGCAGCGATGATCGCGTCGACGGTCTCGTCAGGCCAGACGACGATCGAGGGATCGACCGTCGGTGGTCGCTTGACGAGCTTCGACTTCGCCGGGTTCTTCTTCAGCGCCTCGTCCTCGACCGCCAACTCGAGGCATCCGAACAGCACCAGGAACGCGCTACGCGCGGTCGACGGCCCAAAGGTTGCCGTCAGCTCCTTCAGCCAGACGGCGATCTCAGACGGCTTGATGCTCTTCACCTGCCGCTTCCCGAATGTCGGCGCGACGTGCAGCCGCCACTTCGACTCGTACTGGATCTCGCTCGACGGATCAACCGACCGTGACTTCATCCACCGCTCCGCGACTTCCGCAAGCCGCATCTTGCCGGCAGCCGGATCGATGTACTCGCCGCGAGCGATGTCGGTCTCCATCGCGTTCCCGTGTCGCTCGGCCGCGATCTTGGTCTCGAACGCCATCGACACCTCGTCGCCGTTCGGGCCGTGCCACACGGCAAGCCACCGCTTACCCTTGCCCCACCGCGCAGGCTTCCGCTCCCGCACTACCTCACCGCTGGGCTGCTTCACCGCCCGCGTCCACTGATCCTTTACGAACGCCACCGACCACACCTCCGGTTCCATGGACTCCGGTGGCTCAACGTACGGCTGCAGATCCGTTTGGCTGTGATCGCGAGACGCTGCCTGTGGATAACTGAGGTCAGGTTGACGCGATCCGGCTGCTCGTCACACCAACCGAGGGATGATTCGACTGAGCCAGCTCGCGCAGTTGCTGAAGCTCTCCGGAGTTCCACCCCTTGCTAGCGGCGGGTGGGATTCTGCCGCCGGAGGATGTTGGGCGCACGGATCGCACCGATCGGCGCAGCGCTGACGGTGAGGCCCACGAGCCCCAGATGACGATGCCCCACCCTGCGGCGGCGGGATAGACGACGAACCGAACATGGCGACAATCTGCCGACCCGATCCTTCGAATGCATGGGATGTTCTGGTTTGGTGGGCGTGCGATTTCGCCCTTTTCTGTTGGAGTTTGAGTGCGACGCGCGAGCCGCGCGACGGATTCCCAAGTTGTCGGGCCGGGGTTCTACCCTGATGGGTAGCCCACCGAGCGTCGACGGGCTGCATGAGGGATCACGCCGAGCGCCGTCAGTCCCTGGATGCTCCCCTCGAACACCATGGCGGCGGTGGGGGACCCAGGAGTTTGGGTCTCGACCGTGAGTGGTCGGAACCCTGGGGTGAAGTCCGCGGGAGCGGACCGGGCCATGAATCCCAGCCCGAACCCGACAGCTAACTTCACAGGCGTCTGAGGATTCGTCATGCCCAGAACCGGGCTCACCGCGCGCTTCGGCGTACCCGGAACCTTGCCGGCGCCTGTTGCCGCCCCGACGTGGCCGGTGCCACGTCCGCCGTGTCCCAGCACGGCCACGCCCACCCTCGCACGTACCAGCGCGGCCCGCTCGGAGCAGGCCTGCGCGGAGCCGGGAAAAAAAGTTGGTTCGGAGTTGGGGGGTAATCGGCAGAAGTGCATATACGAGGGGGTGACCCCGACGGAGTCGCGGTCTCTCCCGACGAAAGAGGCAGGTCATGCAATCCGGTGAGGCGGACGAGCTGGGGAAGCAGCCAGCTGCCGCAGCGCCGTTACAACCGGACGTAGGTGTCGGCCTCGAACCGCACTGGAAGAAGGCGGCGGCGACGTTCAAGGAGGCCGACCACGTCGACCGGTTGCAGGCCGACTACGAGTTGGTCGTTGAGCTGGGCTGGCTGAACTTCGAGGGCCCGGAGTACGACTACTTCCAGAGCGAGCTGGTGAAGTACGCGATGGCGGTGTTGACGTCCTGGATCCGGAAGCGGACGATCTTTCACTACTGTCGGCAGCGCGGGCATGGTGGTCTGCCGCCGGCGCCGGCCGGCGCGTTCGAGGACCCGGGGTACGTCGAGGATCTCGTCGTGGAGACCGTGGGTAAAGCGCTGGTGAAGTTCCGCGACTACGTCCTGGTCGGCGGCCGCTGGGACTACCGGCGTGGTGCGTCGCTTCGGACGTACTTCGTCGGGCAGTGCCTGATCCAGTTCGCGAACGTGTACAACTCCTGGCGGCGGCACGACGCCGACCGGGTCCAGGCGGTGGCGGTGGCGGAGCCCCGCGAGTTTCTCCAGCGGCACGACCCCAGCCCGGAGGAACTCGTGGTGCAGCAGGAGTACGTCGCCGGATTCCTGCGCGGCATGAAGCCGCGCGACCGTCAGATCTTCACCATGATCGGCCAGGGCCTGACCCATCTGCAGATCGCCCAAGAACTCGGGGTCACGGTCAAGGCGATCGAGCGGGCAGTTGCCAACCAACGCGACCGACTGCGCAAGGAGAGGGAAGCATGAGGAGCGAGTTCCGCAAGAAGGTCGAGAGGTCGTCGATCGGTACGCCGGCAGCGCGCGCTGCCCGGGAGACCGTGTCGACCAGGAGGGCCGCGGCGGTCGTCGCCCGGGCCGCGCAGATTCGCCGAAAAAGTTCGCGGAGGGATGGGGGGTAATCGCGATTTCTGCATATACACCAGGGGTGTAGAGCCGGGTTCAATCCAGAACCCGGCGTACCGCACACCAAGGAGAACCGATTATGGCCAAGAACACCGGGAACAACTCCCGAAAGGGCGCCGTCACGGGCCGCTCGCAGGTCCGCACCCCGAGCGGGTGGACCAAGCGCGACACCGGCACCGGGCGCTTCATGGACGGCAAGGCCGACGGCAAGCCGTTCAAGGGGGTCCGCCGCGAGGACTGACCTCGTGGCGCGGTGACGGCCCGGGGTACCGAGAACGCCTGAATCGTTCTCGGTATCCCGCGGCCGTAGTTTGCAAGCACCAGACGTGAGAGCCCGCGGTGGGAGAAGGAGCCGATGTCCATACCGTCGACAGCGACCCAGTTGCTGATCATGCTGCTGTTCGTCGTACCCGGGTTCGTCTACCAAGGCGTGAGGGTGAACCTACGCGGCCGACTGGCGACCGATGTCGACCTGTCGACCCGCCTGGTCGGGGCGATCGTCCGGTCGGCGATCTTCGGGCTCGTCTACCTCGCGATTGGCGGAAAGCTCCTGGTCGAGGCTGCCAACGGGAAGGGGTGGCTGATCGATCACGTCCGCGTAGCCGCTCTCATCGCGCTCGTCGGTGGGTTCGTTCTGCCGGCGCTCCTCGGGCTGGTGACAGCGCCGGACAACGCCGCGCTAGTGAAGTGGTTGCGGGAGCGGGAGGTCTCGCAGTGGTTCAGCAACCTGTTCTCGTACGACCACACGCCGACGGCTTGGGACAAAGCCTTCCAGGACCGCACCCCGTGCTTCGTGCGGATCCTGACCTCCGAGAAGGAATGGATCGCCGGCTACTACGGCCTGAACTCCTACAGCACGTCATTCCCCGAGAAGCACCAGGTGTTTCTCGAGGCCTGCTACGAGGTGTCCAAGACCGGCCAAATCGGAGATCCAATCCCAGGCTCAGAAGGTGTGATCGTCTCGTGTGAGTCGGCGATCTCGATCGAGCTGATCGCACTCGAGGAGTCGGATCAGCGCACACTGGAGCAGGTCGAGGAAGGAGCGCCCGATGGTTAAGAACCTTCCGCCAGGTCGCGGCGGCTACCGAGCAAAGACAGCGACCCCGGCCGCCAAGACGACCGGCGCGGAGGGCACCAAGACGAACTCGCCCCCCACCCGGTTTCTCCCCAAACCACCCAAACCAAGCAAAGGCGGTCCAACAAGTGCCGAATGACCATTACGGGGCGACGGGCCCTGGAGAGACTGAGGAGAAGGGCTGGAAGCCCAAACCAGCCACAGCACCCCCCGCGCCTCGGACCCCACCTCCACCTCCCCCACCAAAACCGGCGAAGTAGAAGGGATCATCATGCCGAACGCCAACCCGCGCGGCCGCTCGCCCAGGGGCCCGTTCAAAGGTGGCTGGAAGGTGGCTCCGCCGAGGCCGCCTGAATCGGTCAGCAAGCCGCCGCCACCGCCACCGCCGCCCACATCCAGCGGTGGTGCAACCTCGAAGAAGTGACGGCATCCTGAGCGGACCACGGCTCTGGTCGGGTCCCTCCCTCGTTCCGCCAGTTAGAGCCGATCCAGCAGTTCGTCGTCCCGCCGTACCGGGTCCTGGCACGGTGCCGACTGCCGGGTGATGATCGCCAGCAAGCCGAGCAGCCACGGACCCGATCCGCGATGTACGGATCGGGTCGGGACTGCCGGTACTGGCAGCGTCGTCGCGTCACAGATCTCCACTCCTCCCCTGGAAGAGATATCGGGATCGCGTCGTACGCCGTTACGTCGGCCAGCCGCTACACCGCGTCCGGCGAGTGGGTGGATCACGGCTTCTTGTACCCGAGCACGCCGCACGTCGCGGCCCACACGGTGCCGATCACGCCCGCTGCGATGGCGTGGCCGGCCAGGGCGAGTATGACGATCGCGGCGAACGCGACCACCGTCACCGCCAGGATCAGGACCACCAGGTTGGGTGGGGACGGTGGCCTGCCAGCGGTCGAGGTCTCTACGCTCATGGATGAGCTGCCTTTCCTGAGTTGGTCTCCGGATGTGGTTGGTCAGCCGGGGCGGCCCCGCTCCCACGGGACCGCCCCACCTTCTGCCCGCAGAAGGCCGAGACTTGGGGCTGTTTGTGACAGCTCTTCCTCGAGTTCTTCGGGGTGGTTCGTGCAACAAGCGGCGGTTTCGCTGCCTGACGACTGGCAGGCTGTACCAGCCGCAGGCTTAACGTCGCGTCGAGCGATCGACAGCGGTGGGACCTTTGCCCGTGTCGGAGATTAGGTGTGTCATCCAGGGCCCGCGTGCTCGAGTTTCAGGTTGTGTGACCTACGGCCTCGCCGTGCTCACCGCTAAGAGGTCTCCGGAACAGCATGGCTGTGCTCAGTGGAGTTGGGTCAGCCGAGCCGCTCGTGCTCACTCGGCGCGTCGTGTCCGAGTACAACTTGGACCCTCAGGTTGGCGTAGATCTTCTGGACCAATCGCCCAGGTGGTGCAGATTCGCCGGGTCGCAGACGAACCGGAGCAGGTGCGGCGAAGACGTCCGTGATGATCGGCGACCCGATGGACACCGACATCTCGAGCCGATCATGAAGGAACTCATCGGCCGCGACCTGCGGTAGATCTCTGGTTTCCTAAACGGTGCGTGGTTCTTCGTCCTGGTCCCTGAGCCGAAGACGGTGAAGAACCAGACATCGCGGTCCGAGGGGGCTTGTTGGTGCAGGTCCGGAGCTGCCGGTGCCAAGCTCGGGAAATTTGGGGGTGGTCGCCACTATCGTGCGTCGAATGAACCTCAAGTGGATGGTCGAGCGCATCCTCGCCTTCCGCACGACCTGCGTCCTGATCTCGCTGTCCCCGAGCCGGATCGACGGAACGTTCGCACCTGAAGATCCCTGGATTGCGCGGCTCGCGCCAAGGCCCGACTTGGAGGCGAGGTACAGGTCCCAGCTCCCGACGTTCTTGAAGATCGCCAGGGTGCTCGAGGTGGCGCTGCCGGGCACAGTGCCGGTCGACGTGAGGAAGCAGGCCCGCATCTACAGGCGGGTCACTGACACAGCGTTGGGGGTCGCCAGGGACTGGGAGCTGGTGAAGAAGAACCTCGCCCCTGATGGTCCGACCGTTGGTGCCGACCAGTTCCACCCCCACGTCTGGGCAGCTGCCGAACCTCTGTGGGGTACCGGCCAGTTCCGGGTCGCGGTTGGAGCAGCTGCCACGTCGCTGTCAGCCCACATTGCCCAAAAGGCCGGCAGCGACCTCGTAGACCGTGCGCTGGTCCAGGACGTCTTCGCCCCGAAGGCCACGTCTGGACGGCCACGGCTGCACTTCCCCGGCGACCCGAACAGCGACCTGTGGCGGTCTCGCCAAGAAGGGCTCCACCTCACGGCGCAGGGCGCCTTCGCCGGCATCCGCAACGTGGCCGCTCACAGCCACGAGGAATGGTCGGAGCAGTACGCCCTGGAGATGCTGGCGGTCCTGTCCGTCGTCGCCCGCTGGACAGACCAGACCGAGCTGCGGGCAGGCTCGACCGATGCAAGACCCGCCGCCCAAGCCGCGGGCGAGATTCGGGTCTGACCGGAGAGGGTGCCGACCTCGTCGACGAGATGCGCGAGTACACGCGGTGTGACGGCCTTAGAGGACGGCGGTGGGTGGTGATCGGGACCATTAAAAACTCCTCACCGGGCGTGCAGGTGGTTCGCCCGGGGAGGAGTTCGACCAGCTGAATCAAGCTGTACCGCTGCACTTGCGTCCAGCGGCACGTGTCCGTACCGAACAAGTACGGCGTACCCCCTCACCGCCGCCGCCGAGAGCGCCCCTTTGCGTTCTTGGCCTTGAGCGACCGCGTGCGCGACGCACGGGCCGCTGTCGGAAGCGGGTGCACGTTCGGCGGCGCCGGCTTGGTGGGCGGCTCGTCGTCCGGGTCGCTGGAGTGGCGCTTGCCGAAGAAGTAGGCGACCACGATCAGCACCAGGTTGAAGATGTGATCGAAACCGATCATCACCCACGTGATTGCGTCCTCGGGGTTGAGCCTGGTCACCACGATCGCGAAGACGACGAGCATCTCCGCCATCAGTGCGAACACGCCGATGATCAGACACCGACGCGCCCAGTCCGGGGTGGACAGACTCCTCTTCACTTCCCGTGTGAGATCCCTGCCTGCGCCGTACTTCGGCTTCGGCCTGGATTTCCACTCTCCTCCTGTAACCACTGGTTTTCCTTCCTCGCCCGGGAGGGGCTTGGGTTCCGAAGAAGCCAGGTGCTCAGAGGGGAGGTTCGTGCCGTTCACCAGGGGAGATGGCACGACCACTGATGGCAGTGGTGCCGGCGACCAAGGGATACCAATCGATCACTGGTCATATCTGAGCTAGTCAGCATTGTGGCTGAAGAGTGCCTAAACACGCAATGAACACTGTCGTATGACGGCCGTGGTACTTGTGCTTTACCCTCAAAATACTGATAGTGGTAACCCGATCGGTGTGCAATTTTACGAAGAGTGATCACTGATCGGCGCTTGGTGACCCCCGGGAAGGGGTTTCCAGGGTTCGGACAGGGCTTCCCCGAGTGAGATGGAGATCACAATGCCGGAAGTGCAGAAACTGGACACGGAGCGTGCAAACCGGGGAGGTACCGACACCCCGGGTGTCGACAACGCACGACTGCAGATTGTTCTGGGACGCGAGGCGATGACGTCCCTGAAGGAGATCGCTGGCCGAAAGGGGATCAACGTCAGCGAGGCAGTCCGTCGAGCCGTCTCTCTGTGGGAGTACACGGAGAGGGCGATGGACCGAGGCGCGACGCTGGCCACGATCGAAGACGAGAACGGCAAGACCAAGATCAGGGAGGTGGTTCTCCTCTGATCTGGCGCTGCTTCACCGCATTACCAGCACAACCCGCCCCCGGCAGCTCAATCAGTCGGCGAAGCCCTAGCCGTACGAGGGTGTGGTTGAACCGCCGGCCCAACCCCAGAGGTGAGAGTGAAGGTACGGGCTGAGGCGCCCGGCTCCATGTGGTCAACTCGCCGACTACAAAACCAGAGGTCCCCAGGGAGGGAGTGACCTCTGAATCCCCGATACCGCCACAACAGGCACTAGAAGTTGAGGGACCCCCCGAGAGGCCGGGCGGGTCCCTCCTTCATTTCGTTCGACACACGGTCGTTTCTCGTACCGTCCGACGCGGCTGATCGGAGCTGGCCCGGAGCGCAGGGGCCCGTAGTAGTTCTCCGCGCCCGTTCTCCGGGAACTTGATCCAGTTGGTCAGATCGGTGACCTGATCGAAGCTACGGTCCGGCGGCCACGCGATCGAGCAGCTCGTCGTCGCGACGTACCGCGCCGGGCCCGCGCACCGGCGGACCGGCGACGAGTGCCAGCAGTCCGCGGAGCCGGCGAACCAGGTCTGCGGCGTACGGGTCCGGCTCGCCGGACCCGTACCTGCAGCGTCGTGTCACGGATCCACTCCTCCCATGAGAGGAATCGGGGTCACGTCCGCCGCCGTTACGTGCACCCCGACGGGACGGGCGTCCGCTGAACGTACGGATCTTGTCGTCGGCGTAGCTGAACTCGGCATGCGCCGATGTCCGCTGAGGATCTGGTGAATGTTGAGGCTCCGCGACTCGCTGAGTGGCTCGCATACGTGGGCTGGCATTCGACGAATTCGATCACCTCGCGAGAGCGCCGGCTTCAAGGCCCGACTGCAGACCGCTCTCACGGGAGTTGCTGGCGCTCGGTCTGGCGAGGAGGGCAGCTGGATCCGAGACCGAGTTCAGCGGGCTCCTGGATTGCGTGATCCTGGTTCTGCGGCGGGGTTGGGAAGGCGATCTTCGGCTCATGGATCCTGAGAAACCGGACGTTGAACCTGCTGCAGCGCGAGGGCGGCTGCATGCTGAGACTGGGGCGGATCGCTCTGGATGGAGTGTCCGCAAGCTCATCGAGTTGGTTGATGAGGCGATCGATTCGGCGGGGGCTCAGTTGGCCCGTTCGGCTGGGCTGCGGGCGGACTCGACTGTTCCGTTCCGTGAACTTGATCGGCCGGTGGTGCGTCGCCGGTCTGCCTCGCTGCCAGCGCGGTCGCTGCTGGAAGAGCCAGACAGGTACGACGGCGTCGGTCCTCTGTAATACGTAGTTCGGCAACGGTGTCCTTGATCCTTGGTTCCAGGTTCTGCTGGTCGCGTGGTTGGGGTGAGCTTCGAGGCAGTCAGAGGTTCAGCGGCTTCGGAGGTCTTGGTGAGTTCTCAGGGGTTTGGGCTGTCGATTGATGAGCGGCGGCGGTTGCTGGCGGCGAATGCTGCGGCTGCGCAGTTCTTCCGGCGAGAGTTGCTGCGGGCAACTACCGGGTGGCCGTTGGAGTATTTGAGGGCCTATGGGGCTGGGTCGGTATTGTCGGCGGAGTCGCCGTGGAAGGTGGGGTACGCGCCGCAGAGCTGGTCGAATCTGGTTGATCATCTCCAGAAGCAGGGGTTTGCGTACGGGACGCTGGTGCGGGCCGGTCTGCTGACCTGGAATGAGCACGGTGATGCGGTTGATCGGCATCGGGACAAGTTGATGTTCGTCGCTCATGATCGGCGGTCATCGGCGGTTGGGTTTGTCGGTATCGGTCCGGATGGTGTGGCGCGTTCAGCGACTCAGCTGACGCCGATTCATCGGCCGTCGAACGTTCTGGTTGGAGCTGTGGAGCAGCGGGGTCTGCTTGCCGGTGGTGCGGTTCCGGTGATCGTGGACGAGCCCGTAGATGCACTCGCTGTGTCGAATGCCGGCGTACAGGCAGGTGGCCGGTGGGCTGGGATCCCGGTGTACAGCGGAGGCTTGTCCACGGCCCAGGCGAAGTTGCTGCGCGAGTTCAGTACGAGCGACAAGGTGGTCGTTGTTCTGGCTGGGAACGAGGCGGAGCGGAATCAGTCGGCTGGTTACTTGCTGGATCTCGCGTTCTTCTTCGACAAGGTTCGGGCGGTTGCGTTGCCTCCGGGGGAGTCGTTGGCTGGTTTGGCGCAGGAGTCCGGCGCGCAGCGTGTGCACGATCTACTGCTGACGTCGCGCCCGTTGATGACGTATCGGGCCAGCGGGCGCGGCTTCATGGCGCTGCACAGCACGGATCTGGATCCGCCGGGAACGGGGCCCGGACTCTGATGCGCGTTGTTGCGTTGGAGTTCCTGGAAGTCGTGATCCGGGTTCGGAAGCGAGCGATCTGAGGAGACCTTCGAGGCCGGACGTTTCGGCTCTCGGAGGTTTAGATGAATGATCCTGGCTTTGCGATCACCATGGAGGAGCGGCGGCGGTCGCTCGAGGCGATCGTCTCCGCCGCGCAGTTCTTCCGGGGTGAGTTGCTGCGGGCAACGGGTTGGCCGTTGGAGTACTTGAAGGAAGAGCAGATCGAGCAGGTGCTGTCGGTGGACTCGGCCTGGATGGTCGGATACGCCCCGGACACCTTGACGAGCTTGGTAGACCACCTTGCCGCCGAGAACTTCGCGTACTCGACAATGGAAAGTGCGGGATTGATCGACCGCGTGGGGGATGGCGCCGTCACGGATCGGTTCCGCGATCAGCTGGTGCTGGTCGCCAGGGACGCCCATCTGCATCCGACAGGATTCATCGGGATCGGGCGGGATGGCCGGGCTCACTCTCTTAGCCCGGCCACGGCGATTCATCAGCCGTCCAACGTCCTGGTCGGGATCGCGGAGCAACTGGATCTTCTGCGGGGCGGAGCGGTTCCGGTGCTCGTGGATGACCTGGTCGACGCCATTGCCGTGTCGAGTATGAGCCGGGAGACCGATGGCCAGTGGGTGGGGATTCCGGTCTTTGGCGCCGGGCTGTCGACCGCGCAGGCGAGGATGCTGCGAAAGTTCAGCCTCGGGGACACAGTGATCGTTGTTGCCCACGGCGACGAGCATCGTCGGAAGCTGACAACGGGCTATCTGTTCGATCTGGCGCTGTACTACGACCGGGTTCGCGCGGTCGTGCTGCCGCACAGCCCGAGCAGCATCGTGAACGCCGAGCACGGCCCGCAGACCATGAACGACTTGCTGACCACGGTTCGGCCGAGCCTGACCTACCGGTTCGGCGGTGCGGTGGCTGCCGAGCTCATGGGTTATCCGGAGCCACCGGATCGTGGACCGGACTTGTGAAGGACCGGCTGTACGACGCTCACGTCGCGGCCGTCTCGTTCTATCGGCGGCAACTTCGGGAGCGGCCTGGCGGGTGGGCAGCCGAACATCTGTGCGCCCGCGGCCTAGGTGCGGTGCTGGCGCCCGGCTCTGAATGGTCGGTGGGCTATGCGCCCGACGGCTGGTCACAGTTGGTCGGCCATCTCCGCCGCGCTGCGTTCGACGATCTGGAGATCGTCGCGGCAGGTCTGGCGTTCGTGACCAGCAACGGCTACCTGGTCGATCGATTTCGAGACCGCATCATGTTCCCTGCGCCCGACAAGTAGCTCCGCCCGGTCGGCTTCATCGGACGTGCCGCCGGCGATCGACTGCGCTACCTGAACACGCGCAACACGGAGATCTACGCCAAGGCGCACACGCTTGTCGGACTCGATGCTCAGGCCGATCGGCTGCGCTCGGGTGCGGTGCCTGTGCTCGTCGAAGGCACGATGGATGCACCTGCCGTCAGCCTCGCGGGCGATGAATGGGCTGGCCTGGCTTGCTGCGGTGCGGCGATCACGCCTGAGCAGGCCCTGATCGCGCGATCGCACTCGCAGACCGGCACGGTCCTCGTTGCTCTGGACGGTGACCTGGGAGGCCAGGCTGGCGCAATGCGGAGCCTGCCAGTGCTGTCAGAGGCGTTCGACGAAGTGCTCTTTGCAAGGCTGCCGAACAAACAGGATCCGGCTGCGCTGCACGCCGCTGGCCGAGGTCTGCTGCGTGACGTGCTGGGATCGGCGCGTCCTCTGGCCGACTTCGCGATCGAGGTCGAGCTCGCGAAATGGAGCAACGTTCTCGATCACCTCAGCGGCCAGGTCAACGCCGTCCGGGCCATAGCGCCATTGGTGGCGAGCCTGCCCACTGGGCGCGTTGCCGGCGAGATCACGAGGCTCGCGCGGGTTGTGCACCTGGACGAACACATCGTGTCGCGCGAGGTACTCGCGGCCGTTGGGAGTCGGGGGCCGACACGGTCGCGACAACGAGCAGTCCGTAGGACGGGCGCTGATCTGGAGATCAACGTACCGCACAGCTACAGAGATCTGTGACGCTGCGGGAGATTTCCAGGAGTCCTTGATCGCGGGATCCAGGTTCTGGATCGGGGCGGCGGACAGCAGATTGTGGGCATGGACGTTGACCTGGAGGAACTGATCGCGGAGGCGGCTCGGTCGGGGTGGGCTCCGGAGCCTTCGCGGCGGCTGGCCGAGGAGATCGAGTCTCACATCGTTGTGCCGCTGTGGGGCCGGTTGCGGGACGTGCTGGGGCGTGACGAGGCCGAGCAGATGGCGCGAGTAATCGCTTGGGAGCGGTGTCTTGAGTTGGCGACTGCGCCGCCAGCGGATGGGGTGTCGTGGGGCTACTTGGCCAAGTTGGTGCGGTGGCGGCTGCTGGACGCAGCCCGTGTGACGGTTCTGCATCACCGGCGACACAAGTTGACACACCGGCTTCCCGAGCCGCGCCCTACGCATCGCTGGTCCCTCGGACCGCATCTCGAGCGGATCGCGTACGAACTGGAGAGCGAGGGTTTGCCGGCTGCGGTCGGCCGCCGGCTGATCCGCGTCGCAGCCGACGGACCGCCGTACTATCGCGCGGGGATAATCGCGCGCCTTCGGCGAGCGCGTGCGACGGCCGAGCAGGCGGAGGGCTTGGCCTGGTTGCTCCGAGGCGGGGCCGGCAGGCCGTCGGCGCTCGCGCGACTGGCCCTTGGCGAGGCTCCGGACGAGGTCTTCAACGATCCCGGCGTACGGCGATGGATCCGGGCCGCAGCCGGCGGTGACCAGCGGTTTTTCAGCGGACCAAGCCGTCTCGGCCTCCGCCGAGCGGCCGGCGTCGAGTGGCTCGCCGCAGCTTGACGAGCCGCCTGACGAAAAGTCTCCCGGGCAAATCCGTTGAGACCCGGCATGACCAGCATCCACCTTCGTCCACCCAGCCATCACCTGTTCGTCCAGTGCTGCCGCGCGCCGTTCAAACTCGCCTCCCACCTCTTCGTGGCGGCGTGGATCATCCCGCAGCTGGTGGCAGCCGCCGGGTCCGCGGCGGTACGCCGTACCGAGCTCACCACGAAAGGAATGCCTGTGAAGTCATCGAGCCGGCCCAGGGTCGCGGTCGCGATCCTGGCTGTCGTTGGCGTGGCCGCGTTGATCGCCATGGTGGTCGCGCGCTGGCAAAGCCCAGACGAAACGCGCGGTACGGCGAGCACGGGCGGCACGACCTACCCAGTCGAGGCGCCTAGGCAGCTGGAGGCCTGGGCACGTCCGACCACGACTGACCCGCGCGCGTTCGCCATCGCCTATGCCCGGGCGATCTGGACCTACGACACCTCTCGGCACAGCTATGTCGACTGGCAGAACGCGGTCAGCCTGTTCGCCGATCCGACCTCGGCCGCGCCCCAGGTCGCCAAGAGCCTGTTGCCGCAGTGGGCGGAGTGGGACCAACTGCAGTCGAGCAAGGCCCACGCCGTGGTCGGCGGCATCACCGCAGAGGTCACACCGGCGCTCGAGGCAATGATCAACCGCGGCCAGGCACTGCCCGGCTGGCACGCCTACGTCATCCACGGCAAGCAGACAGTGATCACGGACACCGACACCAGGTTCCTGGACCGGCAGGCAGCGGTCGCCGTCGTCTGCACGCCAACCTGCCGCTTCTGGTCTGCGACTGCACAGGTGTCCCCGTGATCGTCAAAGTGGCCCTCGCATCGGTGCTGCTGCTCGCCTCCACGGCGCTCATCGCTCCGATCGCGCTTGCCGCGCGCGACACCGAAGGTTGCGTTGAGACAACAACCACCGACACCCCGAGCAGCCCGAACCCCCGCCAGCCCGCCTCGGCTGGCCTGGCTCCGGCCCCGACCGAATGCCAGACGCCGTCCGACGCGGGCGGCGCGCTTGCTGGAGCCGATCAGGCCGTTGCTCGGGCGATGAACCTGGTCGGAAGTCACGGTTACTACCAGCTGTGTGCGCGGCTGGCGGCGAACATCTGGGGCCGGCCTCGTGCCGGGTACTTCTCGGCCGCCGAGCAGTGGCGCCAAGTGGTTGCCACCAACAACGCGCACCCGGGCGACCGACTACCGCCCACTGGTGCTCTCGTGTTCTGGGACACCGGCGGACCGTACGGCCACGTCGCGGTGTACGTCGGCGACGACCGCATCGTCTCGAACGACATCGGCGACACCATCCCTGGCGAAGGCGGCGTGTACCTCGTCGACTTCGCACTCATCGAGTCCCAGTGGGGTGCCACGTACCTCGGCTGGGCGCCGCCCATCTACTCGACTACGTGAAGGAAATCGACGTGTTCCAAGGCAACGCATCGCTTCGGCAGCTGGTGATCATGCAGGACCCGGGCGTCAAGCCGAACACCTACGGTCTGCCGGGGCTTCCCGCCGTACAGACATTGGCCGGCGCGACGATCACGTTCGCGCTCGTGTCGTGCGTGGTCGCACTGATCATCTCCGCGGCCGCATGGGCCCTGGGCAACATCAACAGCAACGCGCACGTCGCGAGCCGGGGCCGGATCGGTGTCCTTGCGTCGCTCGGTGCGGCGATCCTGATCGGCTCGGCCAACGCCCTGATCCGCTTCTTCAGCGGCATCAGCATCAGCTGAAAGGACCGCCGATGCCTTGGAAGGATTGCTTGCTGAATCCGGCCGATTGCGCGCGGGATGCAGTCGACGGCACAGCCTGGAACATCGTCGCCAACTGGATGGCCAAGGGGCTCTCGGACATGGCGATCAACGTGTTCGACAAGTTCAGTGCCAGTACGACGCCCGACTTCAACCAGACGTGGTGGCGAGACAACCTCGACATGATCGTGACGATCTCGTTGCCGCTGCTCGTCATCGCATTCGTCCTGCAATGCGCGGCGGCCGCGATCCGCCGCGAGCCCGCGCGCCTCGGCTCCGCGCTGTTCGGAGCCCTCCTGGGTACGGCGGGCGTGCCATTCGCGATCGCGGTGGTCGTGGCCAGCGGGCATATGGTCGATCAGATCGCCTCCACGATCCTCGGCCACAACCCCGCGACCATCCAAGGTTTCCGGCGCATCGTCGACATCACGAGGGTGCTCGGGCACGCCACCAACGGCGGGTTTCTGATCATGGCGATCGAGTTCGCGATCCTCGCGACGATGGCCCTGTACTTCGTGATGCTGGTCCGCGAGGTAGCACTCGTCGCCTTCGTCGTACTAGCACCCATCGCGCTCGCCAGTTGGACCTGGAACGCGACCCGGCATTGGCTGCGTCGCTGGATCGAAGTCGTCGGCGCTCTGCTGTTCTCGAAGATCATCATGGCCGTCATCTTCACCATGGGACTGTCGGCCATCGGCAACACCGACCAGGCCGGCGACTCGAGCCTTGGCACGTTCCTGGCCGGAAGCCTGCTGCTCGCGATGGCCGCCTTCGCGCCGTTGGCCACCTACTCGTTCATTCACTGGGCCGGCGATCAAGGGCAGAGCGCCCTGTACGCCGTGCAGCAAGGAACAGCGGGCGCGTCCGCGATCAAGGATCGTCTGGAACAGGCCCAGCGCTGGGCTGCGTTCGACTTCACCGGTTCCCGCGGCCAATCAGGGCCGGGTCCTGTCGTCGGCGGAGACAGCGAGTCAGGCGACGAGACCGCATCGGGCAACGATCCCTCTACTCAGGGACAGCCCGGGAGTGACATCGGACCGGATTCGTCGCCTGCGACCGCGCCTGCCGATGTCGCGGGCACCACTCAGGCGTCAGTCGATCGGTCCGTGGGTCCGGGGGCGGATCACGAGCCCGGCAGTCACGGCGACAGCGATGGCCAAGGCGGTGAGACGCGGTGACAAACCCCGATATGCTCTCGACCCGCTTTCCGCGGCCTGAGCAGCACGCCGTGCTGCTTGGGCTCCGACCGGTGCAGGTCGCGCTGCTCCTGACTGCGATCGGCCTCGTCACCCTGTCCTTCCTCACCCAGATGTCCGCGGTCGTGAAGTTCGGCGGACTGCTGACAGCTTCCGCCTGCGTCGCCGTGGCGTTCGGTCGAGCCGAAGAGCTTCCCGTGTATCGATGGTTGGTCCTCCGCGCGATCCACGTCTGGAGATCGCTTCGCGGTCAGCAGTCGTACCGCGCTCGCGTGCTCGAGCCGCGCCAGCACGGTCGTCTGCAGTTGCCGGGGGAGCGTGGGACGTTGCGTGTCCTGACGGCGGCCTCGGGGTTTGGCGTCGTACACGATCCGCGGCGTCGACGGCTGATTGCGGTGGCACGGATCGAAGGCCCGGCACATCTCCTGCAGAACGCGGATGAGCAGGATCGGCGGGTTGCGGCGTACGGGCAGCTGATCGCCGGCCTGTGCCAGGGCAACCGGATCGCACGCGCGCAGATCCTGGAACGCACGCTCCCCGATCCTGCTGATGAGCTCGGACAATGGGCCAAGACGCGGAAGCTGGATCCGCATACGCCGGCCGGCGCGATCTACACCGACCTGCTCGCCCAGGCAGCACCGACCGCGGCGAGACACGAGACGCTGTTCAGCTTTGCGGTCAACCTCGACGCCGTATCTCGTGAGGTCCGCAAGCACGGCGGCGGTCTGACCGGTGCGACCGCAGTCCTGGAGTCCGAGGCACGAGCGTTCCAGACCTCGCTCGCTGCTGCGGGGGTGGCTGGTGCTTGGCTCGGCGCTGGAGACATCGCGTTTAGTCTGCGTACTGCCTTCGACCCGGTGGCCACTCGGACGGTGCCGAACCCGCAGGCTCTCGACGCGGTCGACGCCGCGCCGCTGGCGGTCGACGCGACGTGGGATCGGCTGCGGACGGACTCGTCCCTTCACCGCGTGTACGTCATCACCGAATGGCCACGGATCCGCGCGACGCCGTCGTTCCTCAGCCCGCTGTTGTTGAAGCCAGGCATCCGCCGTACGTTCACGCTGGTGCTGCAGCCGATCCCGATGGCCAAGGCGCTACGCGATGCGCGCCGTCACCAGGTCGAGCGCGTCAGCGATCGAGCCACTCGCTCAAGGATCGGGCAGTTGGAGACCGAGCAGGACCGCCAACTCGACGCCGACGTAGCCCAACGCGAGCGCGACCTCGCGGCCGGCCACGGGGATGTGCGGTGGCTCGGTCTGCTCGTCGTCTCGGCCGACACCGAAGAGGCACTGGACGACGCATGCATGGAGATCGAAATCGCCGCCACACAGGCACTTCTCGATCTGCGGCGGCTAGTCGGTCAGCAGCTGGAAGGCTTCATCGCCGCGGCCCTGCCGTTGGGGGTTGGGCTCTGATGACTCGACACTCGGTGTACTACGAGAGCGAGGGTGCTGACCGTGTCACCAGGCGCGCGAATCGGCGGGCGAAGCACGACGTACCCGCAAGGCCGCGGCCAAGTGCCATCGAGGGCGAGTCGGGGACCGGCCGCGGTCGGCCGCTCCGTGTCGACACCCATCGAGCCACGACCAGGGTGCTGCGGGTCGCCTACCCGTTCCTGGCCGAAGGCGGACTCGGTGCCGACGGCACCTACATCGGGTCCGACGTGTTCAGCGGCGGCTCGTTCGTCTACGACCCGTGGGAGCTCTACCAGCGCCGAGTCATCACCAACCCGAACGTCTTGCTGGCGGGCGTCATCGGCAGTGGCAAGTCCTCGACGGCCAAGGCCTTGATCACCCGTTCCCTTGCCCTCGGCCACAAGGCATACGTCCCATGTGATCCGAAGGGGGAGTGGACCGCAGTTGCCGAGGCGATGGGCGGTGCCACGATCAAGCTCGGTCCCGGACTTGCAACTCGACTGAACCCGCTCGATGCCGGGCGCAAGCCGGCAACCGTGCAGGCCGACGAGTGGCAGCGGATCGCCTGGTCTCGTCGCCGAGCCTTGCTGGGCACGCTGGCCGAGTCGACGCTCGGCCGGCCGCTTGCTGCTGTGGAACACACGGCGCTCGACCTGGCGCTCGACACAGTGTCCAGCCAGGTCACCACGCCGACGATCCCAGACGTGGTCGTCGCACTCTTTACCCCGGACTCGGCGTTCGCTCAGCGCGCCGGCCTACGCACGACGAACCTGACTGACGACGGCCGCGAGGTCGCTCACGCGATTCGCCGTCTCGTCCACGGCGACCTGTCCGGAATGTTCGACGGTCCGTCGACGACCGAGTTCGACCCGACCTTGCCGATGGTCACGCTCGACTCCTCGTGGCTCGGAAGCGGCGGCAACGACGAAGCCCTTCGCCTCACCCTGGCCTGCGCGTCGTCCTGGCTCGAAGCCGCAGTCGCCGACCCCGCCGGCGGCAACCGCTACATCGTGTACGACGAGGGCTGGCGCGTTATGCGCGACGCCGCACTGCTGCGCCGCATGCAAGAGCAGTGGAAACTCTCCCGGGCGTGGGGCGTCTCGAACATCCTCATCGTCCACCGCCTGTCCGACCTCGCAGCCGTCGGCGACCTCGGCTCCGAAGCCCGCGCCCTCGCCGAAGGACTGCTCGCCGACTGCTCCACCAGAATCATGCTCCGGCAAGAACCTGACCAGCTCTCCCGCACCGCGAGCCTGCTCGGCCTCACCGACGTCGAGATCGCCACAATCGCGAAACTACCCAAAGGCCGCGCGCTGTGGCGCCTGCCCAACCGATCCTTCGTCGTACAACTCGTCCGCCACGCCCGCGAAGTCGAACTCTTCGACACCGACGCCCGGATGTAGAGATGCAAAAGCCCCAACAAGACTTCACCGAGACCCTCTTCATCGGCGCCGGGATCCTCTTCTGCTGCGCCGGCATCTGCTATCTGGCAGGCGGACTCACGCGCCTAATCTCGGCCGGTCGCTGGGTCACATCGCAGTGGATCGACGCCTTATGGGTCGTCAGACATCCGGGCGAGCCAGCGCGCGCCTTCGGTCTCCCCGCGACAGAGATCGGCCCTGTCACCTACTGGTGCATCCTCGCAGTTCTCGTCCTGGTTCCTCTCTCCGTTGGACTGCTCGCTATCCGGCTGTTCCAGGGAAGGAGATCCAGCCGGACAAGTCGACGACGCGCGCTCGCGGCCCGCCCAGGGCTGGCAACCGGGGCCGAAGTCGAGGCTGCCGTCGGTCGGCGGCAGATCGTACGACGAGGACGGTCAGCCCGACCCCAAGCGCCCACAAGATCGGCGCGTGAGGTCGGAACCTTGCTCGGCCACTCCCGCCGCCGCGAATGCTGGGCGTCCGTCGAGGACTCACGCATCGACGTCGGCCCGCCGCGTTCCGGCAAGGGCCTCCATCAGATCATCGGCGCGATTATCGACGCACCAGGCGCAGTGGTCACGACCTCGACCCGACCCGACAACCTCGCCGCCACCCTCGAGCTCCGCCGTGACATCGGACCCGTTGCTGTGTTCGATCCGCAAGGTCTCGGCCGCACCGAGGGCATCCGCTGGTCACCCGTCCGCGGCTGCGAGAACCCCACCACGGCGATGGTCCGCGCCAGCGGCCTCGCAGCCGGCGCAGGGTTCACCAAAGGCGGCGTCACCGATGGCGCCTTCTGGCACGGCCAAACCGAAATGGCGCTCCGTGGACTTCTGCACGCCGCTGCGCTCGACGACACGGGCATCGAACAGCTCTACCGTTGGAGTCTCGAACCAGCCTCTGCCACCGAAGCAGTCACGATTCTCAACCGTTCTGACGACGCTGCCGAAGGCTGGGGTGACACCCTCGACGGCATCGTCCGCATGGACGGCCGCACCCGCGATGCCATCTGGGCCGGCGTCCGCTCAGCCCTGTCCGCGCTCGCGGACCCCGCCGTACGACGATCCTTCGACCCACCACCCGGCCAAGGCCTCGAACCAGCCTCGTTCATCCGCGAACGCGGCACCATCTACCTCCTCGGCACCGGGGCAGGCGCCAGCGCCACCTCGGCCTTCATCGCAGCCCTTCTCGAAGACATCACCGAAACAGCCCGCCAACTCGCCGCGCATAACCCTGGCGGCCGCCTCGAACCACCGCTTGCCTTGGTACTCGACGAGATCGCCAACCTCTGCGCCGTTCCCTCCCTGCCCGGGCTGATGGCCGACGGTGGCGGCACCGGCATCTCCACCCACGTCGTCATCCAATCCCTCGCCCAAGCCCGTGAACGCTGGGGCGAACAAGCCGCAGCCGCCATGTGGGACGCCGCCACCCTCCGCCTCATTCTCGGCGGCTCGGCTCAACCCCGCGACCTCCAAGACCTCGCAGCCGTCTGCGGCGAACGCGACGAAGAGATCCGCAACTGGAGCCGTGGCCCAGACGGCGGCCGCACGACGTCGACCAGCACTCGGCGAATCCCCATCCTCCCGCCCGACGTCATCCGCACGCTCCCGTTCGGCACCGGCGTTCTCCTGGCCAGAACCGCCCCACCCATCCTGCTCACGATGACGCCCTGGACCGGACGCCCCGACGCCGACCGAATCCGCGGCAGCATCGGCCGATCGCTCCTCCGATGAACCCCGACGACGACCTCGCCCGCGCACTCGCGTTCGCCCCACCGACAGACCCGTACGTCGTCTGCTGGCGCGACCTCGACCCCACCAGCACCACCGAAGAACTAGAACGCCTCGCCGACTGGGTCACCTGGGCCACCACCCGCTACACCCTCGACCACAAAGTCATCCCAGCCTGCTGGCCCCACCACGGCGCCATCGTCGAAGAACTCTCAGCCCTCCGCACATTCTGGGAATCCAGCTACCAACCCGACGCAGCCCCATCTGAGCCGCTGGCCTTCCATCGAGACCTAACCCTCGCCCTCCGCCGCCTCCGAGACTGGACTTCCCTCCTCGGCTGCACACGCACGACGCACCGCCCCCAAGCCGGCAGTTGACCGGAGGCAGCAGACCAAGCGGCAAGATGAATTCACGCTAGGTCGCCAGCCATGAGCCGGGCTGTCTGCAGACCTTCGTCATCTCGGCGTCGGTGGTGGTGGATGCGTTCGAGGGGCGCGCACTGCTCGATCGCTTGCGATGTCCGGGGCGTGCCTCATATCTCCTCGTGCGACACGAACTGCCTTAAGGCCCGCCTGCACGTTCAAACATGCCTGCCGCGTAAGACTCGGATTGTGACAGACGAGACCGTCAACCGAGGCGCCGGCGGAGCGATACAGAGCGCTGCGAAGTCACTCTCTCAGCTTGCCGCCAAGATTCTGGAACAACTCTCCATCAGCGCATGGCTGCCGTCTGCGGCCTTGGCGCTCCTCACCCTGTTCGTCATGGAGCTTGGTGCAGTGTTGGATGGGAGCAGCAGCGATCTTGAAGGCAGACAACCCTCACTGGACCCTGGGGTCGCCATCCCCTTGGCTCTGCGTGCGATGGGCAACACTTCGCTCGGTGGGCTGGTGCTTCTCGTGATGGCCGTGGTCGTGCTGACCATGCTCACACAGGCGTTCGCTTTCGAGTCCATTCGACTACTCGAGGGGTATTGGGGCGTGAGCCGCCCACTCGAATGGCTCGCCGACGCCAGAGCTGAGCGATGGCGCAAGCATCACAAACATCTCGCGAAGCGGCACGCCAGGTTCACCAAGGCTGCATGGAAACGGGCGAAGCGGCAGATCGCAGCGCGTGAAGACTTCACACGGGAAATGATCGCCGTTCTGCAGGTTCAGATCCTGGGTAGCAGGTCCGCCGCTGGATCCGAGTTGTCGAACCGGCAGGAATCGCGCCTTGAGTTGACCGACGAGGAACAGAGCAGAGTCGACGAACTGGACTGGCGGCTACTAGCTCCCGGTGAACTCCTGCGCCGCCGGGTGAATCTGGAGCTCAAGCTGGACGATTTCCCGGTCCACCGGAACATCATGCCCACCCGCCTTGGCAATGTGCTGCGTCGCTATGAGGACGAGACTCGCCGCCAGACGGTTGAGTCACTCGTCGATCAAGTCTTCGATTCACTGCCGCCCTCCTTGCGCTCCTCACATGATGAACAGCGCGGCCGACTGGACTTGTATTGCACGATGTATCTGGTACTAATGCTTGCGGGCGTGATTGCTGTTCTTCGGTTCATCCCTGTTCACTGGGGCTACAGCGTGGCCGCAGTCGGCATCACGGCGCTGAGCGTGTGGACCGTCTACCGTGCCGCCGTCGCTAGCGCCCGCTACTACGGCAGCTTGCTCGTCACCATCGCGAACTACGACGACCGCCACGGCGCAGCGACGGACGAGGCACAGCCGTGACCGGGCGCGAGCCCCAAGAGCACGGATGCTCAGTCCGGTGCTCGGTACTTGGCGCAGCGGAGCGCATCAAACCTTCGGAGCCCTGGGCGCGACCAGGAACTCGCCGGGATGCCGTGGGCACTCTGGCGGCCTGCTACCGCGTCTCTTCAGGCTGGCATCACCTGGGGCTTGCGGACATACCCAGACAGGTTCACCCTTCTGAGGCCCCGGAACACGGCGGTCGATCACAGAACCAGGATGATCCCGAGTCGCACGAATGTCGATATCGGGACCAAACGTAGTGCCAACACCATCCCGCCTGCCCTAGAAAATCCCCTATTCGCCGCGGCATGAGTCTGTCTCGTGGAGTGGTTGACGCTCTTCGGCATGTCGGTACGAGCATGGCGCCACACCTGGCAGCCGCTACGCCCGGAATCGTGGTGTCTGGCGCCAAGGTTCGCTCATGCTGTCACCGATCTGCATCGTGCGCGGCGGGCAAAGTGCGCTCAGGATGACGTTCGACGGCACCAGAATGTGCGGTGCGGAACATAGACAGCAAACGCTCGTATTGACGGCGTTGGAGGCGCTGATCGCTTGAAGGTGTCGTGCCGAGCGGCGAAGCGCTGTGCACGCCGTATCGCTCCCTGTAGGCGGCAATGTCGCGTACGAGTGCCTCGGTCGCGGTCAGCGATTCCTCCAGTTGCTGGTGCCAGATGGGTCTTTCGGACATTGCCTCTGACGCCAGCCAGTCGGCGCGCTGGGCGATCTGCGCCTCGAGTTCTCTGAGCGGACCTATCAGCGTGGGGTCGTTGACGTGAATCGCCGGTATGACGAGGCCGGCGATTTCTGGTGCGGCGCCCTGGCACCGATACCTTGCCATGAGCCGCCCGACTCTGGCGTGAAGGACTGCGGCGAGGTCATGGGCGTTGGCGGTTGTTGTTTGGTTGACGGCGCGACGCAGAAGCTCTGGGACGTCGATGCCTGCATTCTCCGCGCGGCGTAGCTGCGCGATGAAGGGGCCATAGGCCGGAGAGGCTTGGAGTGCGGCCCGGTCCATTGAGTCGAGGCCGGAGGAGGCGATTGCCGGCTGGTAGCGACTCTGGGCGTCGAGCTGGCAGAGGTGTTCGTGGATTGGAACAAGGCGATCGAGACAGCTGGCGTTGTCGAGTTCTCGGCGCATGACCTCGTGGGCGGATTGTTCAACGCCGGGGTCGCTGAGGACGGCGTCGAGTACGTCTTGCATGGTCTGTTCGGGGTGGGGTTCGTGAAGGTCTGACGTGGTTTGGTGGGTGGCTACGTAGGCGGCGTTGGTGTGGCGGCCGCGGGTCATGCCGACGTACATCAGGGCCCGGGTGAGCTGGTCTGTGACGACGAGGTGGGCTGCGTCGACGGTGGCGCCTTGGGCTCGATGGGCTGTGGTGGCGTAGGCGAGTTCGACGGATTCCTGGACGTAGCCGCTGGGCAGGGTGACAGTGTCTCCGCGATGGTTCTGGACGGAGAGCGAGCCGTCTGGCCACCGCTGGATCACCGTCCAGTGGTCGCCGTTCTTGACGAAGTTGGTCGTGCCGTATCGGAGCCGGCGGTTGTTGAGGCGGGTGACGACGTGGTCGCCGAGGCCGACGTGGTTGCCGTTGTGGAGCTCGATGCCGTCGGGTTCGACCTCGCCCGTGGTGATGCGGTCCAGGCGGGCGCGGTCGTTCAGGCGGGCGACGGTGGTGTTGTCGGCGGCGATTAGCAGGCTGGACCGGCCAGCTCTGGCGTCGGCGTGCCAGGCTTTGTACGCGGCGTCCTCCATCTCTTCTGATGATCCGGTGGTGAGCCGGTTGTGGCCGTCGTAGATGTCAATGGCGGTGATGTCACCTCGCCGGAGCGCGAGGCTTGCGTCGCGCTCCCAGGGGTTGGTGAAGCGCCAGACGTCGGTCAGTTCCGCGGCTTGAGTGTCTTTGGCGATGAGGCGGAAGGCGCCGCCGGTGTCGGCTGCCGAGAGCTGGGCGTCGTCGCCGACGAGGAGGAGTTTCGCGCCGGCGGTGTTGGCGGCGCGAGCGAGGGTGGCGAGTTCCATGGTGCTAGCCATGGAGGCCTCGTCGACGATGATGAGTTGGTTGGTGCGGAAGTTCCACTTGTCGTGTTCTGCGTGCAGCGCCGCTAGCTGAGCGGTGAGGCGCTGGTGGCGGCGTTTGCGACGGCCACTGTAGGCGAGGGTGGCGGCGTACTGGGTCTGCTGGATCATGTCGCGGCGTTGTTCGGCGCCGAGGCCGGCGGATTCGTAGAACGGCCGGCACTGTCGACCACCTGTGTGCGGGTGCTGGGGGAGAAGGTCAAAGCAGCTGTCCGCGACTACGACCGCTCGGAGTGCTGTCCTCCTCCGCGGAGGAAGGCACTCGCAAGCTGAAGGAAAGAGGCGCCCGATCGGCCGCGGCGCCGTACCCACAAGCTGCTCGTGTGCTTCGGCGGATCGTCGTACGACGGGCAAGGTCGAGGCGCAGGCGTAATGAGGGTGCGCAGCGGAGGGCAGCGCCTCAAGTGGCGAAGAGACCGACCAGCGGGCGACGTTGGATGAGCTGCTTGGCGTGGAAGCGCTCGCTGCCGGGCCGGGTCGTGCGTGCACAGGCCGGTCAGAGGGTTGGCCAAATTGGCGCGGCGTGTCATGTTTGGCACTGTGCCATTTGTGCCATACTCGAATCATGACTCCTCCGATTCCGCTGTCGCAGTGGGCAGAGCAGAACGGCGTGCCGCGTCGTACTGCGTACAACTGGGTGAAGAACGGCAAGCTCCCGGTGCCGTTCCACAGGACCATCACGGGCCGGGTGATGGTCCTGACCGATGACGAGCAGCAGGACAAGGGCGACCGGGTCCATCCGTTCAGCCAGGCGTACGCGGAGGCGCTGAATCTGCCGGCCGAGGTTTACAGCGGTGCGACTTACTACTCACCGCTGCTCGATGCGTGGGGCCGTGATCTGTATGACTCGGTCGACGTCGACCTGCGCCCGGCGGCGCTGCATCTCGCGATACCCGCGGCGTGCAACCGTCCGAAGCGGGATGTGTTCTTCCGCCTGGCTGACTGGCTCGGCCGGGTCGAGCCTGCGGCGTGGTACGTCGACACCGGCTTTCTTGAGGCCGCCAAGATGTTTCCCGGTCGCCCGGTCATCGTCGACGCGGACAGCTTTCTGCGGGGCTGGCCGACAGGCGCGCATTCCTTCGAGTGGCGTGACCGGCTCGACAAGGTCGTGGACGAGTACGCCGACCAGAGTGCTGCGCGGTACGACGATGCGGAGCCTGCGGTCGAGATGCTGGCAGAGTACGGCTTGGTCGCCCTCGACACTGCCGGCTTCGTGTGGCGTCGCGAATCGATGAGGAACGCCCTCGATCCGTTGTCGCGAGAACGTGACGGCGACCGGACTCTGCAGGTCCATGGTCCAGATCGGGGTGACTTGTGGGATCTGAAGGCTCTGCTCAACGAGCCGATGTATACCTCGGTGCGGCCGCTGGCGCGTGCGACTGCGCGGATGTTGTGTGCTCAGTCGGGGATCGCGCCGGATGACCCGGCGCCGGCTGACGGGCATCCGGTGTACGAGCTTGGCTATGGCGCTTGCAAGGCCGCGGTACGGGCTGCGATAGCTCCGTTGGTTCACGCCGCACATGTGCGCGAGATGGAGGCATTCCGGCTGGTCGCGTTGGGCAAGTCGTTCCCTGAGTTGGGGGAGGCGGTTGGGAATGGAGCGTGAGAAGGCCATCGCGTTGGTCGATGTGATGCTCGATCACCTCGACGCAGGGAAAACGGAGTGGCCACTCAGCCTGGTGCGCGAGGTCGCCGTGTTCGGGTCGTTCGCGCGCGGAGCGGTGCAACCCAAGGACGTCGACCTCCTGATTACGCGGGATACGGACGAACGTTGGGTCTCGCACTTTGTCACTTGTCTGTCCTACGGGCGAGATCCCTACAGCGTGTTCCGGCAAGAGCTGATCGGGCGACGCCGTGGTTGTCAGCTCGTCTTCGAATACGGTGATCCAGCTGAACTCAGCCCGATCGTCTTGTGGCGGGTCGGTGACTCGGTCGAGACCGCGCGGCAGCGGCTCCGAGCGATCCCGACCGATCCGACCGCCGGCAGGGCACCGCGTCACGCGATGCTGCCGGAGTTCGAAGGTCTGGAGGACTGGATTCCACGAGCCGACCGTGAGGTGTTGTGCAACGCGCTCGACAAGGGAGCGATCGGCCTCGAGCGACTTACGCTCGAAGAGGGTTCGGTCCGTAGCCGGTTCGCGATGGAGCACGCTGAGGATCGTTGGGCGCCATCCAGCCCGCTGTTCCGCGCAGGCATCGCAGTCCTCCGGTATTGGGAGAGCTGCGGCGTCAATCCAAGGCTCGGCCACTTGCACGGCGTGGATGTCGACAAGCCCGTTACGCCGTACTTCGCGGGCTTCAACCAGCGCTACTTGCGCTCCATCCCGCGCTGCCTGACGGAGTTCGGAGGCAAGGAATGGATCGAGGTCGTGCATCCCACCAAGACCAGACCGCTCGAGTGTCTTCGGATCACCCCACGTGACACAGACGTGCTCGCAAGCCTGGACTTCGGGTAGAGCGCCTGACAGCCAATCTCCGTTGTGGACGGACGTGTCACCAGCAGCGACAGGCGATCTTGTTCTCGAACCCGCTTGAGCTGCTAGGAGGAGAGCATGGAGAAGCCGCCCCAGAAGACCACTGCCCGGGAAGTTGTCGAAGCGACCGTCGAGGGCGCGGCAGGCATGATTCCGGTGGTCGGCAGCCCTCTGGCCGTCGCCTTCGCGGTCGCGATGGGATGGACCCACAACAAACGAATGACGCAATGGTTCGAAGATCTGGCCGATACCGTCACTGAGCTGCAGGAACAGGGCTCCGGCCTGACCTTCGATCAGCTGGCCGATGACCCGATCTTCACCGACGCGGTGATCAATGCAACCCGCGCCGCCCAGGCAACACACCAGCAAGAGAAACTTGACGCACTCCGCAACGGTGTACTGAATAGCCTCGGTCCTGGAGCGCCGTCGGTCGACGAACAGAGCAGATTCTTCCGTCTGGTCGACGAGTTCGGGGTCGCGCACCTAACGATGCTGACCTTCCCGCACAACCCCCGCGGCTGGTTCGACGACCGCGGGCTACAGCAGGAGACGTACATGATGGGCGGCCGAGGTCTCCGTACGCCGTCCGCGAAGAGCGCTACCAGAACGTGCACCCGATCCGATGGTCTGGGCGGGGCCAGATGACCCTGCTCGCGCTCAAGCGATATGCGAGGCCGTTAGTTGCTCGCCGGCGCGTGCTTCAAAGATCACCAGAACAGATCGTGAATGCGGCAAGACCTCGCGCATCCCGGCGACCGTGATGTTGTTGCTGGTGAAAGGACCGAAAGCGCAGTCATGGTGGGGGATTTCAGGTGACGATGGGCGAGGCGATGACGACGGTGACGTCGGCCGGCTCGGTGCCGGTGCGGTAGATATGAGGGGCGTCGCCGGCGAAGGCGAGCAGGTCGCCCGGTGCAAGCGGGTGAGGCCCCTCTGAAGGGCCAGCGGTCAGATGCCCCGTGGCAACGAGTAGGTGTTCCACGGTTCCGGTCGCGTGTGGAACTCCTGCCAACTCGGTGTCAGGCGGCATCCGCAGCCGCCAGATTTCGAGGCTGTGCCCGCTGCTGATCCGGCGCAGCAATTCGCGGCTGACCTCGTTCTGGGCGAGGTCGGTGCCAGGCACGAGGACCGGGCCGGGATCGGTATCGCGGGTGAGCAGATCGTTCAACGGGATCCGGAGAGCTATCGCGAGCGCGTCGAGTGTTTCGATTGTCGGGTTTCCCCTGCCGGCTTCCAGTTGCGACAGTGTCGCCTTGCTCAGGCCCGCCCGACGCGCGAGCTCGGAGCCGGTCATCCCACGCTGTTCCCGACGCTTGCGGATCTGCGCTCCGACCGCTTCGGCAGTGCTGCTGGTGGTGCGGCCTCGTGACGGAGTCATGAGCGTGACTCGTGGCTTGCCGAGTACGAGACGCGGATGCGGCCGCGTTTGACCTTCAGTGTCGACAGATCCACGTCACTCAGGTCACCGAGGCGGCGCACATGGGTGCCGCCGCATGGAGCGGAATGCAGCGAACCCAGAGAGACCGCACGCCGGCCCTGCTCGTCTACAGCCGCGGTCACGGGCAGGCTCTCCGCAATCGCAGCCGCGACAGTTTTCCGCAGCTCGGTCAGTATTTCCTGGCGGCCTTCGGGCTCGGTCAATCGTGGATCCACTTGCGGGGTGGTGAACTCTATGCGCGCCTGGCCGGGGAAGTGGTTGCTTCCAGCCGGCTCCCATCCCTGTGCACGGCCGGCAGCATCGATCAGATGTCCGGCGGTGTGCAGTGCCGCGTGCGCCATGCGCGCGTCCAGGTCGATTCGTGCTCGCACCGCCTGCCCCTTGGCGAACTCCGGCCAACCGGCGCTCGCGGACGCGGACATCACCGTAACCAGTCCCAACCGGTGGTCCCAAACGGGGACGACCTCGATGTCCTCCAGGGATCCCCGGTCCGCGGGCTGGCCGCCGCCCTGCGGATGGAACAGGCAGTGTTCCACGGCTACCCACGGGCGCCCTTCATGATGTCCCGTGGCGATCACCCTTGTATCGACCTGCTCCGCATAGGTGTCGTCGAGATACGTCCGGATCTGCATCGCGTCCCTCCGGAATACTGAACGTTATGTCGATTATATCGAACATCCGGACGGTATCCGCGTGCGCTGCCTCGCGACAACAGGTTTCTCGGACAGCAGTGCGGGCTGGAGCGCACGGCGCGGCAGCTGCTCGTCGGCAACCCGCGGCGCCACGAGTGATCCATGCGTCGGCGTACGGCGTACGGCGTACTGCTTGTCGTGGAGTCGGAATGACGAAAGGAATGGCGATGACTCACAAGGTAGCTTGGCGGACGATCTGTGCCAGCCTGTTGGCGGTTCTCGGGTTGGCTGGCGGCGCGTCTGCAGCGGTCCTGCTGCCGGATGCCGCGCATGTCGACCTGACACAGGCAGCGGACCCGGTCGGTAGTTCTTCGACGAACCACAATGAGGTGTTGCTCCAGCTGTGAGTCGCTTGATCGAGGGGAGGGATCTGCGACGAGCCGGCCGGTACCGTGAGGCTATCGCCGTACTGCGCGAGGTGCTGGAGCGGGCAGGGGCCGAGATCGAGCTGGTGGCACCACTGAACGAGCTGGGAATCGCCATGAAGTACACGGGAGATCTGGACGAGGCCCGGCGGCTGTATGGACAGGCTCTGCGAATCCTCGACACACACCGCCTTCGAGAGAGCGTCCAGGCAGCTGATCTCCTGCACAACCTCGCCGGCTTGGCGCACTCGCGACGTGAACTCGAAGCGGCCGAGAAGCTCGCCCGCGAAGGGATCCGCGTCCGTTTGCGCCTGCAGCCGGTGGACTCGCTGGCCCTCTCGCGGGATCAAGCGGCGTTTGCCGCGATCCTTGTCGATGTTGGTCGACCCAGGGAGGCTCTCGAGTTATTGAACGAGGTACGAGCTGTATATGCGTCCACGTACGGTCCGGCGCACCATGAGATCGCGGTGGTGCTCCACAATCTGGGGAGCGCTCATGCTGTGCTCGGTGACACCGACGCAGCGTCGGACCGCCTTCAGGAGGCCGTGGTCATGAAGGAGCGCGTGCTCGGTGGAACGCATCCTGAGCTTGCCACAACATTGCACAACCTCGCGTGCGTCCAGCTGGCGCAAGCTCGGATGCAGTCCGCCGAGGCCAATCTCGAGCGCTGCGTCGCGATCCTGGTCTCGACGGTGAACCGGGGTCACCCGACGCTCGAGTCCGCGCGGTGCAAACTAGATGCGATCAGGCTCCGGGTGCCGAGCTGAACGCAATCCGCACGATCGGCCCTGGTTGCCCCGTGAACTGCGCCGGGGGTCAAGCGGCACCGTCGAAACGCGCTTTGTGGGAGGCGGCGGTGACCGAGGTGCTGGCCGGGTACATCCAAGGGCTGCAGGCACCAGAGAAGAGTCCACTGGTGTGCGCCGCCGCCCACCCCTAGTTCATCGCGGCAACGAACCAATGCTGAGCGGAGCTTCGTACTCGTAGGGAGACGAACAGGCCGGCCGCAGATTCCGCCGGTCGCGATGGAGGTGTCGATGAAACCCTTTCGAGTGGCGTTGGTGGGAACCAGTGGTGCCGGGAAGTCGACTACCGCCAAGCTTCTCCGTGATTGGACAGGCTGGATGGTGCTGTCCGGTGTGCGGAGCCACGAATCGGTCACAGGTCCGTTGTGGGATCTTTCGCTGAGCCTGGAGGCAGCTTCGGCGCTCGCCGACAGGTGCGACAGCGCCGACTTGAAGCTCCTGACCTCCTATCTGAAGCTATGTATGTTCGGCCCTATGGAGAGGTTCTGCGCAGACGCGTACGCACCCGACGTCGTCATAGCCGACCAGCATCCGCTGGTCGACGCGGCAGTTGAGCTACCTGTGTCGGGCCACCGGTTGACCTTCGGCGACATGCGGCCGTTCCTGAGAATGATCGATGCGGTCGGGCGACCGCAGATCGTTGCGTGGGCAGATGCTCAGGCTCGAAGGCTCGGACGTGCGTTGGAACCTCGGGACTTCGTCATCGAACTCGCGCGGCTGAGTTCACTCCGGCTCGCCGATCGGCTGCAGGCTCTCCAGAATCTGCTGAACTGCGAGCTGCCGGATCTCATCGTCCACCTGGACGTTGCAACTGAGACAGCCAGGCGCCGGGCCGAAAAGCGCGACGGTGCAGGAGACCGTGACCTGATGGCTGATCCTGAGGAGCGCGCACGGTATTCGGATCTGCTGGCCCATCTTGACCCGACGCCGGTCGTTCGAATCGATGTGGGCACCAGATCTCCTGACGCGATTGCTTCACTCACCCTGCAGGCGATCCGGGCAGCCAAGGGCTAGGCGGCCGGCGCGATCCGAGCACTGCACGCGGCGGCCGTTGCCCCACGAGAGTTGCTCGTCCGGCGGCGGGCAACGGCCGCTGGCCCAATGACAAGAGAGACGCTTCGAGGAACTGGAGATCCGAGACCGCCGGAATCTTCGTACTCCTGTGTTGGCGTGCGCGACGCACGCAATCAGACATCGGAAAGGACGTTCGATGCTCGTTCCGGCTCAGCCCCTGTGGGAGCGTCTCCAACGCAAGCGTTCAATCACCAGCCTTGCATGTGCCCTTGTCATCGCCGTGATGGCCACACTGCAGACGGTGGGCACTGTCGCGGGCTCCGCCCACGCGGATGCGATCGTCACGACCGGGCCGCTACCGCAGCCGAACTACGATCCCATCGCGGTCGGCAGCCAGACGGCCACAGTGTCGGCGACCTCGACACCGATGGGAGGCACTTCAGGATCGTTCACGGTCGGTGAGAACGGCGAGGCCCAGTACGAGGTCCCGCTGCAGGTAGTGCCGGGACGAGGTGGATTCCAGCCACGATTGTCGTTGAGCTATCGCAGTGGTGGAGGAAACTCTCAGCTCGGCAAGGGCTTCACCTTGTCCGGCCTGGCGCTGATCAGCCGTTGTGCGAAGACCGTCGTGGACGATGGCATCGCGATGGGGGTGCGACTCGACAGCACAGACAGGTTCTGTCTGGGTGGGAAGCGGCTGGTTCCGGTCAGCGGCACGTACGGCGCGGACGGTGCCGAGTATCGGACCAAGCCGGACTCTCATGTGCGCATCCGCTCCTACAAGAGCAGCGCCGACGCCGAGGGGCCGACCCACTTCAAGGTATGGCTCCCGGACGGGACGGTCCAGGAGTACGGCCTGACCGGCGAGTCGACAGCGAAGGTCTATGTGGACGGGCCGGCCGGCTATTACGCGAACATCGCCTGGAATTTGTCGAAGGCGACGGACCGGTCTGGCAACACGATCACGTACAGCTATGGGGTGCGGTACCGGTCCGCGTCGGTGCTGAGCGAAGTCGAGCGCTGGATCAGCCGTATCGCCTACGGCCACGGCTCAACATTGGACCGCGAGGTGACGTTCGGATACGAAACTCGCCCCGATCGGCTGCTTGGCTTCGCTCTCGGTGAGCGTCGGGAGAGCACGAAGCGACTCACATCGATCACGATGAGCAGCTACAAGGGGGCGATCGCGGGGTGGGCGCAGGCGCGCTCATACTCGCTCGAGTACCTGAACCTCGGCGTCGGCAAGGCGAGCAAGTTGTGGCGGTTGAAGGAATGCGGAACTGTCCAGACCGAGTGCAAGCTGCCGACAGTCTTCTCCTGGTCGCCTGGTTACGAGGGCCTCGAGGCGCCGGTGAACCAGACGTCGACGACGGGCGCCTCGCTGGTGCCTTCGTCCGATGAGAGCCAGCTCATCACTGCCGATTTCACCGGCGACGGCCGAACCGACCTGGCCTGGCCGGAAGGCAACGAGTTGGGCGAGAAGAAGGTATGGAAGCACGTGGATGCGAGCGCGCTCGGTGGTTACAGCGTGGTGCACGAGGGTGTCGCCAACCCGTTCAAGAGGGCCGCGACAGCGTATGCGGTGGACTACGACATCGACGGTATGGTCGATCTGATGCCGCGCAGCGCTGCGATCACGTCGTACCGGCCGATCCTGTCGCGTCCGGGTGATGTGCATCGCATGGCCGAGACGACGTTCTACGGGGGCTTCAATCTACTGAACAACTCCGCGAGCAACTCCGGTGCGCTGCTGGGGGACTTCGACGGCGACGGCTATCAGGACGTGCTCGAGTACCGCGACCCGAAGAGCACATCACTTCCGGACTACCAGTGGCAGTTCCGTCGCCGCACCGGAGAGGTGAACCCCAAGATCGACAACACCGGTCCGTTCAGCGATCCGGCGACGCGGCCCTTCGACGACAAGGCATTCAGCGCGCCGACGGTCGTGCCGTGGCTGGACAATGTCGCGCCGGACAAGGCGGTGGTGCTCGACCTCGAAGGTGATGGCCGCGATGAGTTGTTGTGGGAGAAGAACCCGAGCGGGGACCTGAGTCTCTCCGATCCCGCCGCACCTACGCCCGGCGTCAAGTACACCAGGAACCTCAATGCGTCGCTGCTCAAGACCGACTCCTTGTTCCTCGATCTCAACGGAGACGGCCTCCTCGACGTGGTCAACGACGGAGTCGCTCCGAATGACAAAGGCCGCCTGTTCTACCAGCTGAACACCGGTCTTGGCTTCTCCGTCAGTGAGGCAACGAGCATCGTCTTCAAACCGGGGTCCCTGAAGGCGGCAAAGGTCTTCGATTACGACAGCGATGGACGACAGGATTTGCTGCTGCCGCACTGGGGCGGGACTGCTTTCACTGGCATGGATGTGGTGCGGGCAGCCACCTCCACCAGTGGCAGTGTCACACTGTCGGTCACCCCGCAGGTCGTCTCGTTCGCTCCGAAGGCACTTGACACGCTGGTCAAGCAGGAGCGTGTGGTTGATGCCAACGGCGATGGTCACGACGACCTGTTGCTCGTGGACCGGCCGGCCACAGGTCCGGCCGCGCTGAAGCTGTGGCTGCACAATGGCAGCCGTACCGTCACCGACAGCGGGCCGGCGCTTGTCAAACAGGACTTGCTGACGAAGGTGACCGAGGGCAGCCTGACGACGACGACGCCGGCGAGTGTCAGCATCACCTACTCCACGCTGTCCGACACCGAGGTCTACAACCGAGGTCCGTGCCCGCGCACTCCGTACCAGATGTGCATGGTTGGCGGCACTTACGTGGTGAAGCAGCTACTCACCGACGCCGGACTCCATGACAACCCTTCAGTGAAGAACACTGCGAGGTATGAGTATCGCGCCGGTCGACTGGACAAGAAGGCACGTGCGTTCCTGGGATTCGCGGAGATCCGAGTACACGACAAGAGCGGCTTCGGCGGCTACGACCCGGGCCTGCGGCGGACCTTCTACTCCAACACTGTGCCGCAGAAGGACCCGCGGCCGGTCGAGACCTGGACCGTTAACGCGCTGCCTGGAGGCAAGTACGCCATGCAGCGAACCAATCTTGAGTGGCAGGATCGGTCCACGGTGGCAGGCAGCTACTTCCCGTACGTCACGCTGACCAAGGAACGCACCTACGAGTACGCGATCGCGTCGTGTGTCCCTTGCCACGCTGACTGGACGCCGGCGCACTTCGACAGTCTCGGCAAGGCTCCGTACGTCACTGTCACCGAAACCGTCAGCGGAATGGACGAGTACGGCAACGCCAGGTTCCTCGTCTCGGACACGAGCGACACCGGCGGATCTGCCAGCACTACCACTACGGAGGTGATACCTGACGTCGACACCGCCGAATGGCTGGTTTCCAGGGCGGACAAGGTGATCACGACCGACACGCGGCACGAAGGAGTGGACTCAGCGCAGACCCGGATCACTGAGTACGAATACAAGCCGCTGACATCGCTCGTCGTGCAACGGCGGGTCTCCGGAGGGTCGCTGCCTGGCGGGAACGTCCTGGTCGAGACGTTCGGTCATGATGCCGAGGGCAACGTTATACGGATCGAGTCCCTCGACGAGAAGACCGGTGAGTCCGTGGAAGCGACAGCGGTGTACGACCCGTACGGTTATCCGCACGCCATGATGAATGCGCTCGGTCACATCGTGCGCACTGGACACGATCAGGTGACGGGGTTGCGCAAGGTGCTGGTCGACGCAAACGGGCTGCGCAGCGACTTCACCTACGACACACTCGGCAGGACTGTAAAGGCCCGGACACCGGCGGGTGCGCAGACGAACGTCGTGTACTCCTCTGAGCCTTCTGGCCAGGAGGTCCTGAGCAAGGCACGAATCACCCTCGGCACGGGTGCGGTTTCCGAGGTGCTGACCGACAGGCTGGGCCGTGCCGTGGTCGAGCGGTTCAAGGGCTTCGACGGAACAATGCGCATTCGCGAGGCCGGCTACGACAGTCGTGGACGCCTGATCTCGACCACGCTGCCTAGACCTCTGGGTGCCACGACGTCACCGGAGAAGGTCACGTACACCTACGACGACTTGGGCCGGCCGGTCTCGCAGAAGGATCCGGCAGGCGGGCTGCAGACCTGGTCCTACGAGAATCTGAACGTCTCCTACACAGATGCCGACGGGCGCAAGAAGCAGACGTTCGGCAATGCCCGCGGTGAGACGACGCGCACCGTCGATGGCGGCGGCAGCAGTGCGGAGACCGCACGCAAGTACGAGTACGGGCCGTTCGGAAATCTCACCAAGACCTTTGTAGAAGGTGTCAGCGGCTCAACCTCGACGTTCACCTATGACGCTCAGGGCCACCAGTTGACGAGCAAGGACTCCGAGCGTGGAACGACAGTCAACACGTTCAACGCGTTCGGCGAAGTGGTGACCAGTACCGATGCTCTCGGCCGCCTGACGACAACGAAGCGTGACGCGGTCGGACGTGTCGTAGAACGGTCGGTGACCCAGAACGGCATCGGCAGAAGTCACTCCAACTTCTTCTACGACAGCATCGGCGGTGCTGCCGTACACAACGGCAAACTGATGCGGGCAGTTCTTCTTGACGGAGGTGAGTCCACCTCGATCACCAACACCTACGACAGCATGAGCCGTCTCTCGTCGGCGGAGTACACGCTGCCGGTGCAGAACGATCCGCAAGACCAGGACTTGGAGGAGACCTTCCGAATCGGCTACGACTACGACGCGCAGAACCGGGTCACCGGCGTTCGATACCCGGCCCTGCCAGGACAAGTTGCTGGTGCTCTGGTGGCTTATGAGTACGGCGGCAATGGTCGTCTTGGCGCCGTCAAGGTGACCGAACCCGCCGCCGAGGCCGCGACGATCTGGACGGCGAAGGGCACTGACGCCCAGGACCGACTCGTGACCCATGAGTCCGGCGACGGGACGAAGACCAGTCGCACGTTGGACTGGCGAGGCTCTGTCCGCGATCTGCTGGTAACGACGTCCGAGGCGGACGCCGATCCGTCCCGTGAGCTGTTCAACGAGGAGTATTCCTACAGCCTGGCCGGTAACCTGACCGCGCGGAGTCGCCGCGACCCGAACAACGGCCTGCAGCGTGAGCTCTTCGGCTATGACGCACTGAACCGGGTGTCCTCCCAGGTCCTGAGTTACACGTTGTCGAGCGGGCAGCCGGTGACTCAGCAGACAGACGACTGGGCCTACGACAAGCTTGGCAACCTCACCAAGAGCAAGCGCCGCGGCTCCTACGGCTACGATCCGGCGCGTCCCACGCTGGCGACGTCTGTAACAGGCGGAATCTTCGGTAACCGAGCGTTCAGCTACGACGCGGTCGGCAACCAGATCGCACGCCCGGGCGAGCAGGTCACCTACAACGACTTCAACCTTCCGTCGAAGTCCCTCTCCGCCAAGAACGGTGACTCCACGTTCCTCTACTACCCCGACGGCGAGCGTGCGCGGAAACAGACCACGAAGGAAATCGTGACCACCGTGCCGGGTCTGTACGAGCGGCACACGACGGCGGCCAAGACACAGCATCGGCTACTTGTGCAGGCTGACGGTGCGACCGTCGCGGCCTTGGAGTACGACCAGGTCACCGGGCAGGCCGATGTCGCGAAACAGCCGACGTTGCACCTGCATGCTGATCGACAGGGCACGACGAGCCTTGTGACGGCTGATGACCTGGCGGGCGGTCTCAAGGCCGCCGTCAGGGAAGCGCGCAGCTACGACACGTTCGGCAAGCTGCGCAATCCCGACTGGCGGCTGGGCGACGCCGGATACACGCAAGGGATCCAGCCGGCGACCGTCGATCAGGGGTACACCGGGCACGAGGACGACCGCGACACCGGCCTGATCAACATGGGCGGGCGAATGTACGACCCGGCGCTCGGGAAGTTCCTCACCCCCGACCCCAACGTCGACGGAGCAAATGCCACCCAGGCTTGGAACGGTTACACCTATGTCTCGAACAATCCACACCGCTATACCGACCCCAGCGGATTCAAATCGTGTATGAGCCACTGCTCCCTTCCCGATCACGTCTGGGGGTTCGTGAACGCATCGCAGATGTTCTGGAATTCAGGCGCCTGGGGCATCTCGCCAATGAACCCGGACTCGCCAGAAGGTGGCAAGCGGTTCGAGAGCGAGATGGAGCGGTACTACGAGCGTCAGTATGAGCGTGACTTCGGATCCGGAGGCACCGAGGAGGCGACGCCGTCCATCGACGGCACCGCGACGCCGGAGGACACCCTGGTCTGCGCCGATGGACCATCGGGACCGAGCTGTAGCGGTGTCGGGGTCGCGCCGGAGGTCACAGTCCAAGCGACGAATCCAGTGAACGACTGGGGGCACACTTGGTGCGGTCCGGGAATTCCCTGTGGCCTTGAAAGTCAGATGCGCGCTGAGGCCTGGGCCACCGAGCTCGAGCGCACCATGAACGCCTTGGTCGTGGAACAGGTGATCAACTGGCTTTCAGTGTTCGGCGTGGCGAGGGGCGTTGGCGGGCCAGAAGGTGAGCCGGGAGTGCTCGACGTTCACGGCGGCAACAAAAAGATCCCGCCGGTTCCAGTTCCAAGCGCGGTCCCGGCATCGCCGGCGCCTGCCCAAGTGGCGCCGTCGAAGGTCGACTCCATGTCGGCCACCGGGCAACGACCGGACCAGGGAAACCTGACGCAGGCAGGTCGCTCCTATCAGAAGCACATGGCGAGAGGAGAGCTGCCCCAGGTCCCTGGCAAGGAGCTCAACCGTGCCGGTCAGGACCTTCTCGACGGCATCTTGACGGATCCGCACGCGGATGTTCAGCCCATTAACAAAGGTGTCTTCAATGGTGGTACCAGAGTAATTAGCAATACGACGTACAATGACAGATTCCTGGGGGCGGCATTCAATGCCTCTGGTGAATTCCAGTACTTTGGAACTTACCAATGAGTGAACGGAGGGACGAGCGGATGTCCTGGGAAGCTCTGCGCCACTTCGTGGGCAGGACGGTTGACCGGATCGACTATCTGGTGTCGGCGGGAGACGGGTCGACGGGGATCTGGGACAGGCAGCTGTGTCACGAGGTTGACCATGGAGTGCAGTTGTCGATGAACGACGGCGCCGTCCTGAGGCTGAGTTGGGAGATGTCGGGACTTGACGAGTTCTTGACGACAGACTCAGCAGCTTTGAATGAGTCGATCGCGCATGGCCGTATCAGGGCGGTCGATGTGTCTTCGGTTCAGCCTTGGCCATCGGCAGTCGGCGCGAGCATTGTGCGCGCTGGTGTGGCACTGCACGCTCCGGGCGAGGGCGACACGCAGATGCCCTGGGCTGCCCGGCTTGAGCTGTCCACAGGTTTCGTCGTGGCGGTTGCTCTCGGAGAGGTGCATCAGGATGCACCGCGGTATCTTCCGGAGTCGGTCGTGGTTCTGTTCCGTCGGGCGGCCGCGGAGGCCTATCAACCGGAAGCAGGCGGGAGCACCGCCTGGGGTGTCGATGTCTGACACAGTGTTGGACGGCACCGATCTCAGTGGCCAGTGAATCAACACGATTTCTGTTGCGTACTGGTAGGTGAACGGGCTGCTGCAGAGAAAGCACCTGTGCTCGTTGCGTACTGACTCCTCGGGACGCACAGACGGCGATCGCCCTTGGCGCCACCTCGGGCGATCGCCGCGGTCCGTTGTGTCGACGAAAGGTGCGGCACTGGCTCCGCGGCTCTTGGGCCACTGGCGTCAGGGCATTCCCAATCAACTCTGACGCATAGCCGGCGTGATCCAGCGGGGTCCTGAAGTGCGTACTGCTCCGTAGGGCCGCTGACGTGTGGCCAACGGACCGCACAGAACACGGAGTAATCGTGAAGATCGGCATCGGGATGCCCAATCAGGTCAGGAACGTTCAGGCGCGGGGTATTCCAGCCTGGGCTGCAGCCGCGGAAAGCGCTGGGTTCAGCAGTCTGTCGTCGTTCGGGCGTCTTGCTTACCCGGGCGTCGCCGACACTGTCGCACTGGCCACCGCGGCAGGCGTGACGACGACGATCGCCCTGACTTCAAGCGTTCTGATCGCTCCAGTGTGGCCGGCGGCGCTTCTCGCGAAGGAGCTTGCTGGCATCGATGCCGTCTCCGGTGGCCGGCTCACGGTCGGCATTGGGGTGGGACCGCGTCCGGACGACTTCACGTCCGAGGAACTGGCGTTTGCCGACCGAGGGCGCCGTCTGGATCGTGACCTTGCGATCTACCGTGACGTGTGGGACGGGAAGCCGTTCGGGAACGGCGACAACCCCGCGGTGTCGTCCGATGCCCGGAGGATTCCGATGCTGTTCGGCGGGTTCGCTCCGGCCGCCCTGCAGCGGATGGCGAGGTGGGGAGAGGGCTACATCACCGGCGCCCTTGCCCCAGAACTGGTGGTCCAAAGTCTTGACGCCGCGCGATCCGCGTGGAGGAGCGCCGGCCGCACAGAGCGGTTGCGCCTGGTCGCGATGTCGTACTTCTGCCTCGGAGACGAGGATCTCGCTCACAGAAACGTGCACGACTACTACAGTTCGGTTCCAGATTTCGCGGGCCTGGTGTCGCAGGGGGTTGCCGTCGGGCCGGCTGCAGTCAAGGAGAGAGTCGCCGCGTTCAAGAATATGGGCGTAGATGAACTCATCTTCGCTCCGACCGTCGACGATGGCGACGACTTGCGCCGCCTGGCAGACGCAGTGCTGTGACGCTCTGGCTTGTCTGACCGCGAAGGCGTACGCGAACGGGATGCTGCGAGATGGCCTGAAGATCGATCATGACGTCGTACGGCGGGCTTCAACCAACTCTTCCTGCAGGTTGAGCAGGAACTGACATTGACGACCGCCGAGCTGATCAGGGCTCAACTCGTGTGCCGCCTTGCATTCGCGCAAGCCGGCCCGCAGCAGTTCACTCGTTCGTTCCTAGGGAAGATGCGGCAATTCGCCAAGTACGCCGGACGCGGCCGGAGGGACGTGTCCTGCCCGCGCACCAGATGGCCAGCGCCGCCGGAACGATCGGCCAAAACCCATCGGTCCGCCTGGTCGAGCCACTAGGTGGCCGAGTTGTCGCCGCTGCGGGACGCCTGTCCGTGGCCACAGAGAGGCACTTGCCACCGCCGCAGCTGCTACCTGGCAACGTGAGAACCGAACCGATGTCTCTCGACACGGGGACCGAGAACTCGATCGCGGTTTGTGAGTAGGATCCCCAGGCTGGGTTCCGCGCCAGCGACGCCAACGCGAAGGCCGAGGTCATGAAACGGTCCGCGGGAAGAAGTCCGGCCGGATCTGAGCCCGACTCTCGATTCCGCGGGGCCGCTCGCTTTCAACCAACGTCAGCTTCGCCAACAGGGACGTCAGACTTCTCGGTCAAGCCCACTTTGTGGATCGAAGGCGATCGGACTCATTGAACCGCCTGCTGAGGCCGATTGATGAGCAGACGTGGCAGGGCTGCGGAAGGATCCGGTCAGCGATCGGATGACGTCGTTCGGAGTCGGCATCGCATGGATCTCATCGCCCACGACACGAGCTGCGTCCGCGTACCGAGGTTCATGGAGGAGCCTCTCTGCCGCTTCGGTGATGGCGATTGAGATTTTCCCGGTGCTGTTGATTGCCAACCCAACGCCCGCCCGCTGGACGGCCGCGCCGTTGTCGAACTGGTCGGCGCCCTGTGGCATCACCAGTTGTGGCAGTCCATGCGCTAGTGCGCCCAGGACGATTCCGGCTCCTCCCTGGGAGACAACCAACCGGCAGCGGGGCAACAACAGTGCGTGGGGGAGATACCGCTCGACCACAACATTCGGCGGTTGCGGGCCGAGGCTTGCGGGGTCAACTCCCGGTCCGACTGTAGCGATGACGTTGGCGTCCAGGTCCCGGAGGGCCGCGATTGCTGCCGCGAGCAGGCCTGGCCTGCGTTGGTGAAACACGGTTCCGAGGGTGAGATGGACGTTCTCTTCGTACGGCAGGTCCGCCAGCACCGCAGGAAGCCGTTCACCCGGCGCCGGCTCACCCAACGCGGGACGCACGGACAAGAGCTTCCGATCGCGTAGCTCCGCCGGACGCAGGGATGGTGGAGCTACGGAGAGGTGCGTTGCGCTTCGATATAGGTCGAGAAGGTGGGGGAGGCTCAAGGTCGTCCCGAGCCGGTCCACTTCCGACGCGAGCACCTTCCCATCACCAGCTGCAGTGATGCCGAGACCATGGACAAGTAGAGGCGTCTTGTCTCGGGCCGCAGCGACGACACCGCCGAACTCCAACTCCTCCGAGATCACGAGATCGGGACGCCAACGAGCCGTGAGTGAGGTCAGATTGTCTGCACGCTGCTGACCCGTGTGCCGGAAGAACGCCGGCGAACTGGGCGTTCCCGCTTCGTCCGCCGTAGGGCCGACCTTCCAGAATGTGAGACCGCGATTGGAGACGTGGGCTGCGAAGTCGGCACCGCTGGCGAAGCGAACCTCGTGACTGGCGCGCTTGGCGGCCAGCGCGAGCGGAAGGATGGTATTTACGTGACCGTAGAACGGGCTGGCGGTGAAGAGAATACGCATCGGTGTTTCCTTTAAGGTTGCGGCGCGGGGACGGTCAGCGATCCCCGGCACCCGGCGAGTCCGCAGGTCAGAGCCATGCTTCTAGATCGCGTCACCTGAGCAATACGCCGAAGAGCGCCGCTGCGGTTTGCGCTGCGCGGTCTGACCTGCTGATCCCGTAGGTGACCGCCTCGTCGACTGTGACCTTCACACGGGCAGTCTCGATCAGGCTGATCCGGGTCTTGCGCCAGCCGAGCCTGGCGACGGGCAGACCAGCTTGGTCGCTCCACAAAGCAGCCCGTCCAGGGCGGTCTGTTGCCTGTGGCTAGTCGCATGCGCTGGGCTGCGGCCATTGTCCCGTGACTCCTCAACCTGCCTCTCATTGCGTGTCCGCCCCCGAGGAGGCGAGTTGCGACTGATTGGAGGTGCGCGGGTTCGGGTTGTGGAGAACCGATCGCAGTGTCGATCTCGTATGTACGAGTTGGGCGCGCATGCGTGGGTTTGTGATGTGGGTGGTGGGTGCTTCGCCGAGCAGCGTTCGAGACGGTCCGCGGTTAGGCAGCCACCCATCGCGCGCGCAGTAGCTGCTGCCCTGAGCAACCACTGCGCCCAGGCCGCTGCGCAGCTCTGATTGAGAAGTGAGGGATTGCCCGCATATAGGGCGCGACAAGATTCCTACAAGCTGATCTCCACGTGGCTCGATTCGCAGCCAGGTTTCCAGCTCCGTGGGGAATGCGAGGGATGGCAGCGTGAGCAGGCACAGTAGACGAACTCCTGATACCGACCTGGTGGGCGGGTCGGGACGTCTGCTGATCGCGCCAATCACTATCACTGCGACGAAGCCGTTGTTGCCAAGTCACGCGAAGGGTCTCTTCTGGGTAGATGTCGCGTACCGTGCTACTCGACGAGTTGCGGACGTGGATTATCACTGGAGTTCGAGGCTGCCGCATCTGGCTGGCCAGACTGTTCGATTCTGGGAGTATCTGGACCGAACATCAGGGGCCGTCGACTACGCACGCTGGTCCGAAGACGAGCTCGGGCAGGCTTATGTACGCTTTCACACCGAACCTGAGCCGCGAACCTATGAAGAGATCCGCCCGTACGTCGAAAGGGCTGAGACCGACGGATGGGTTCACCCGGCCAGTCGCCGACTGCTGCAGTGCTGGAAAGAGCAGTTGGAGCTGCTCGGGGTTGTGGACCCTGGACTGGAGCGCAACCAGCCGTTGGCTCTGTCGATCGACGGGTTGATCGAACAGCTCGGCCAGGCAGGGCTCGTGCTGGATCATCGACGATTCGGCGGGCCGGCGTACCTAGACGGCACGAGGTGGGGTCTACCGCTGCGGCCGGGAATCAGCGCCGATGGTCATGCGAACTATGTCGTCATGTTGTTGCGTGACCTGTTGCCGATCGTCGGCGACTATTCGGCGGTCCTGATGATCCATGATCAGGAGGTCACGGCGGACTATGTGCTGCTCGCTCGGATCCTCGAGGCTTTCGGCGGAACGATTGTCCGGATGCCGCTGGCACGTGTGCCGATCGAAGGCACAGTGCAGTCGAGCAGATATGGCGGTTGGGCCGGCGTCACGCTGCGCGAGCTCATCGCAGCATGTCGGCAGGACTTCTCGGATGACGCCTGCCGGCTCGGGATGCGGATGTACTTCATCGCGATGCTGCAGCGTGCCGCGAGTGACTCGTTTCGTTTGGACCTGTTGCGCCGTGCGGTGGCGCGAGCTGAGCGCATTCTCGAATCAGCTGACGACCGTGCCGATGCCAAGGATTTGGTGAGGCATCAAACGGAATATGGATGGGTCGATCCGTACCAACTGACGGCAGATCTGTTGAGCCGCCGGAGACCACCAGGACAGGCGCTGCTGCGCGCTGTCTACTTGTGAGGCAAGGAGTGATGCAGTTGCCAGCGTTCAGCCATCAGGCAGAGCCTGTTCGCCAGGTACCCGTCAGCGAGAAGCAATCGATCGTGCTGGCCGAGATGCTCGCGGCGAATCGGGAGTCGGCGTTCGGGCACGCGCACGAGCTCGGCAAGGTCCGGACGATCGACGACTATCGGAAGGCTGTTCCTATTCGATATCAAGAGGAGTTTGCGCCTTGGGTGCAGCGGATGGCCGACGGTGAGTCCCGCGTACTCAGCTGCGAGCCACCGATCGCGTTCCTGGCAAGTAGCGGCACCCTTGGAGTCCCCAAACGAACTCCGGTCACCCGCACCTACCTCGAGCGGTGCTACCTGCCCTTCTATCTCGAGGCTAGCGCCCGTCTGATCGGGCTGCAGCCGGAGGCGCTCGGTCGCAGCGACAGCGCGCTCAACCTTTGGCAGGACTGGCGCGGACACGGCGAGGGAGCCTATGTCGGCCCCAGTCAGCTTGACTATCGCAGACTCGGCGTTGGCGCCGCCGGGGGAAGTCAGGCTCCATGGACCTATCTGCCTGCCGAATTCGACCACTCCGGGCCGTGGGACAGGGCGTACCTCCGCCTCAGGATTGCGGTTGAGCACAATCTGCACTTCGTGATCGCGATCAATCCGGCGATCGCGGCCGCGCTTCCGTATCAACTCGACCTCTGGTGGCCGCGACTCGTCGAGGATCTGGCGCGCGGGACAGTCGGGGGGATCCCGTTCGGACCGCCCAACCCGCAGCGTGCGCGCCAGATTGAATCCGTTGCCCAGCGCACGGGAAAGCTTCGGCCGTCCGACATCTGGCCGGAGCTGAAGGCCGTACTCACGTGGAACTCGTACATCGCTGAGTTGTACTTGCCGTCGGTCTTGGCCGAGTACGGTGCGACGGTACGTGCCGTTCCGGCGCCGATCGGATCATCTGAGGGGCTGATCGCGCTGCCGACCGACCCGGATCGAACGGATGGCCCGCTGGCCGCGAGTACCTGCTTGTATGAATTCGTTCCCGCGGATGGAGAAATCAGCCCCGACAGCCCGACACGGCTGGCGCACGAACTGGAGGCAGGCCAGGACTACCACGTAGTCCTCTCGCATCTGGGAGGTCTTTACCGATGCGCGACACGGGACATCGTGAGCGTGACCGACCACCAGGAGGACACCCCGTGGCTGTCGTTCGCAGGCCGTGACAGCGGTGCGCCGGCACCGGGGGGAGCGAAAGTTTCCGAGCCACAGATCCTGCGTGCTATGAAGGGCGCGGTCGCTGCGACTGGAATGCAGATCCGAAACTTCACTTGGGCGCCCCAGTCCGATGCACATCGGCTCGCGATCGCGTTCGACCGAGCGCCGGCACCTGCAGACGTCACGCAATTCAGCCGGATCCTCGACAAAGAGCTCGCCTCGCAGAGCCCCGCATACCGTGGTGCGCGCGCCGCCAACCGTGTCGGCGCTGCGACGACTCTCGCCGTACCTAACGCGAACTTCCTTGCGCATTGGAGCGGTCGAGTCCAGGACGGAGAGCGGCCACCGTTGGTCAAGGACCGAGTCTTTCAACGGGACATCGGGATATGGACTGAACTTACATCTGAACCGTTGTCCGGAGGTGGGGACTGAAGATGGTTGCCTTGGGCTCACGCCTCGTAAAGGGCTGCCGGCGAAGGGGACCTCGAGGTACGGTGGTGCCTCCGCTGCGGGTCGCGTTGGTTGGCATCGACGGGTCTGGCAAATCGACTGTCGCCCGGCTCCTGCAAGGGGATGCCGGCTGCGCCGTCTTGTCCGGGATGCGAAGCCATACGAGATCCGATGCGCCCCTGCACGATCTGTCGATGAGTCTGGCCACGGCGTCGGCGGTTGCTGATCGGACGGCCGATCTGCGTCTGAAGCTGCTGGTCCTCTATCTCCAGTTGTGTATGTTCGGTCCGATCGAACGGTTCTGGCTCGATGCCTGCGCGCCAGATGTACTGGTCGCGGATCGGCATCCGGTGATCGACGGCCCGACATACCTGCCGGTCTTCAGCCAACGGCTCGCGTCCGCGAGCGGAGGCCCAGATCTGAGCGCCGTTGACCCGATCGACCTGGATCGAATTCTGTGGTGGGCGGATGCTCAGGCGTCTCGTTTGGGTCGATCGCTTGATCCGGGGCAGCTGATTGCCGAGCTCGTGGGCCTGGGCGAACTTGATGACGGCGCGTTGTTGCGCGAAGTTCCGGCCTGGCTGAACTGCGGCTTGCCTGATCTGGTCCTGCAGTTCGTTGTGCCGCCGGAGGCCGCTGCGGCACGATTGCAGGAGAGAGGCGACAATCGTGAGCTGCACGAGAACGTCCGAACGCTGGCGGTGCTCGACGCCCGCTACGACGCCATGGCCGGGCGGCTGGATCAGGCTTCCTTTCGTCGTCTCGATGCATGTCAATCTCCCGAAACAGTCGCAGAGCTGGCCAGGCAGGCGATCGACGAGGCGCGGGCGCAGCTGTGTTGACCCAGGCGTGGCTGAAAGAGGCGTACGAGCGCAGGGTCGAACGCATTCTTGCCTTGCCCGGCGACGGGCAGCAGGTGCGTGCGGTAGCCGTGGTGGGCGAGTTCGATCTCGCCATGTTCGTCAGATCCTCAGCGGACTTCGCCGCATGCGTTGATCCGGATATCGGCATGGCCTGGCAGCAGAGCTTCACGCGCACGATCTTCCTGGCGGGCGATCCACACAATTTGGTCGAACGCCAGCCCGCAGCTCATCTCGCTGACGATGGAAGTGTTGCGTGGTACGGGCCTGATCGCCCGGAAGCCTACGAGGGGCTGAGTCGGCTGCTACGGCCCCTCAGCGGACCGACGGGCCTGGGTGTTGTCGCGGAGCGGCCCGAGGTGCCGTTGTCATGGTCCGCTGATCGATCCGTTGACCTCGTGGCTGTGACTTCCGAGGTCAGCCTGGAGGCGACCGTTGTGCACATCAACCACTTGGTCGCGGAGGCGGTTCTTACCGGCGCTCTGAATTCGGCCGGTGCGATCAAGATACGAACGGTTGAACAGATCGACGCCATCGAGGGGGAGTGCCTCGCGTTCCGCGTGGCGCCCAGGGACGGGAATGACGAGTCGCTTCGATGCTTCGGGTATCTCCGCTGGTCGGAATGAGTACTCCACCAGCCAGACCATCTCGAGTTGACAAGGAGGAATTCGATGACAGCCGTTCAGATGGGATCCGCCCCGGACATCCTTATATGGAGTCGTCGGCAGATCGATGGGGATCTTCGGCGCGCCATCGAAAGTCTGCCTATCGCAACAAGGAGAGTCGCTGCCTATCACCTCGGTTGGGAAGATGAGGACGGGCGGCCGGCGCACCTTGATGGGGGTAAGGCGATTCGACCGGCGCTTGTGCTGCTCGCAGCACAAGCAGTCGGCGGCATCTCGGAGGTCGCAGTGTCGGCCGCGGTCGCGGTCGAGCTGATTCACAACTTCTCCTTGCTACACGACGATGTAATGGACTGCGACCTGACACGAAGGCACCGCGCGACTGCATGGACCGTGTTCGGGCTTGGACCTGCGATCATGGCCGGCGACGCTTTGCTCGGCCTGGCATTGGATGTGCTTCTCGCGACTGGCCATCCGCGTGGCGGCGACGCCGCTCGGATGCTCGGTGCTGATGTGCAGAATCTGATCGAGGGGCAGATGGCGGACGCTGACATGGAGCGCCGGGACCACGTGGACTCCGCCGAGTGCCTGCGGATGGCACAGTTGAAGACAGGCACCCTCCTGGGCGCCAGCACGGCCCTCGGCGCCTTGCTCGGGGGCGGCGATCCCCGGCAGATCGAACATCTCAGGCGGTACGGAGAGAATCTGGGGCTCGCGTACCAGTACGTCGACGACATACTCGGGATCTGGGGCGCGTCGGATGTCACCGGCAAACCCGTGTCGTCCGACTTGCGCAGGCGAAAGAAGTCTCTCCCAGTTGTGGCTGCTCTGAACTCAGGTACGTCGGCGGGTCGCAAACTGGCCGTCCTGTACCGGCGGGAAGTGGACCCAACCGATGCCGATCTCGTCGAGATGGCTGAGTTGATCGAACAGGCCGGCGGGCGTCGCGACAGCCAGACCCGAGCGAATGCGCTGTTGACGGCGTCGTTGGAGGAGCTGACGGCGTCGGGCATACCTGCGGCTGAGGCCACCGGGCTGGAGAGGCTGGCGCGGCTGGTTACCTCTCGCCAACACTGAAGGGAATCTTGTTGACGACTCGAACCATTCTGCTCCCGTCGCCACGCGCGTTCTGCGCCGGTGTCGAGCGAGCTGTCGAAATAGTTGAGCGGCTCCTTGCCGATCAGGGGAGCCCGATCTACGTGCGTAAGCAGATCGTGCACAACCTCCACGTTGTGGACGACCTACAGAGCCGCGGAGCGGTATTCGTGGACGAGCTCGACGAGGTTCCCCCGAGCGCCACAGTGGTCTTCTCTGCGCATGGCGTGGCGCCGGCGGTACGCGCTGAGGCCGTCCGGCGCGGGCTGGACGTGGTCGATGCAACCTGTCCATTGGTAACTAAGGTGCATGCGCAGGCACGCAGGTACGCCGCGGCGGGGGACACCGTGATTCTGATCGGCCATGCCGACCACGAGGAAGTGGAAGGGACGATGGGTGAGGTGCCTGAACAGACCGTGCTGGTCGAGACCGTTGATGACGTCACCGGGCTGACCGTCAGCGACCCAGATCGCATCGCATATCTGACCCAAACCACCTTGAGCGTGGACGAGACTACTGTGATTGTCGAGGCACTGCGCAGCAAGTTCCCAAGCTTGCGTGGCCCGGCAGTTGCCGACATCTGCTACGCGACGAGCAACCGGCAGGCGGCGCTCAGCGCAGTGGTCCATGAAGCCGATATCGTCCTGGTGGTTGGGTCCGAGAACTCCTCCAACTCGCGCCGGCTGGTGGAGCTTGCGCTGCGCAACGGCACACCCGCACGTCTCATTGACGACGCGGACGAGCTACAGCCTGAGTGGCTCGACGGTGCGCAGGTGATCGGGATCACGGCCGGTGCATCTGCTCCGCCCAGGCTCGTCGACGAGGTCGTTCGCCGAATCGCATCCCTCGGCCCGGTCGAGATCATCGAGCGCGCAGTGGCCGTCGAGGACATGACCTTCACCCTGCCGTTGTCCGTGAGACAGCCAGCATCCACCGAGGTCGGACGTGGCAACTGAGAGCCCTGAACCGTCGTCCAAGCGCCGTGCGTACTTGATGACATCACATCGCTCCAGTCTCTCTTGGCCCGACGGCGACGGTTCGATCAACCCGAGCATGTCGGACACATCATCTGGGACCGGAAGGAGACCGGCACATGATGGATTGGCGCGACAAAGCCGCCTGCCGTACCGAGAATCCCGAACTGTTCTTCGCCGGGGACGGGGGAATCGACTCCCGGCAGGTCAAGGTGGCCAAGCGGATCTGTAGACGCTGCGTAGTGTGCGGCGAGTGTTTGGCTTGGGCGCTGAAGGTCCGCCAACCGTACGGAATCTGGGGCGGAAAGTCCGAGACCGAGCGGAGGGTCCTGCTTCTAGCGACCGAGGATCAGAACAACGTGTGACGTAGCCAGTCCCTCCTGTCCGTCGGAGGCGCACCAGATCGATCTCGCGCGTCGTGTCGACTCTGAAGCGATCCACTGCGGTGCTCATCTGCGTACTGCTCTGCACATCGGACACTAGAGGAGATCCGTGGTGAGAGTTCTAGCCGGAAAGTCCGCGCTCGTGACGGGAGCCAGCAGGGGGATTGGCCGCGCTATCGCACTGCGTCTCGCACAGGACGGCGCACAGGTCGCCGTTCACTACGGAAGCCACGAGACCGATGCTCAGGAAACCGTCGCATCCATCGATGCTGCAGGCGGCTCCGCGTTCGCGATCCGGGCGAATCTTCGCGAGCCCGACGACATACGCGCCTTGTGGACCGCGTATGACGCCGAGGCTTCGGGGGTGGACATCATCGTCAATAATGCCGGAACCGCACTACTGCAGCCCTTCGAGCAGCAGACCGCGGCCGACTTCGACCAGGTGTTCGCGGTGAATGCGCGGGCACCGTTCCTGCTGATTCAGGCGGGCGCACTGAGGCTGCGCGATGGCGGGAGGATCATCAACATCTCGTCGGCTGTTACGCGCGTCGCGTTCCCCGATGACGTCGCTTACGCGATGACCAAGGGCGCGTTGGCGACGATGACGTTGACGCTGGCAAAGGTCTTCGGTCCTCGGGCGATCACCGTGAACGCCGTCTCCCCAGCCGTCGTTCGGACGGATATGACCGCCTGGTTGGCGAATCCGGAACTCGAGCAGGCAGCGGCACGGCTCTCGACCTTCGGCCGGGTTGCCGAGCCGGGTGACATCGCGGACGTCGTCGCCTTCCTGGCGTCGGACGACGCGCGGTGGATCACCGGCCAATGCCTCGACAGCAGCGGTGGCACCCAGTTGTGAATTGAGGTCAGTCAATGAGTTCGGCCGTCTGTCACAGCTCTAGTGTCAGCGGGATTCTGCTCTATGCGGTGGCGTTGAGATCGCTGGTCGTGAGTTCGGCTCCACATGAGTGGGTCTACCCGGTTGTGACGGACAACCGAGGTCGGGAGCTTGTGCTCCGGAAGGATGTTCATCATGGAGTCCACGGGCGAGAAGAAGCCGGGGCCTCGTCGTTGGTTCACGTCTGAGTTCAAGGCCGAGATCGTCGAGCTGTGCCAGCGCGGTGACCGGTCGATCTGTCAGGTCGTGAAGGACTTCGATCTGACCGAGGCAGCGGTGCGGGAGTGGCTGAGGCTGGCCGAACGTGGCGCCGGCACCGGTGATGGCGGCTTGACCTCGAGCGAAAAGGACGAACTCGCGCAGTTGCGCCGGGAGAACCGGCGGTTGCGCGAGGACCTGGAGATCCTCAAGCTGGCCGCGGCCTTCTTCGCGAAGGAGGCCCAGTGAACGTCTACCCGTTCATCGACGCGGAGAAGCAGGGCGACCACAACGACAAGCGGGCATGTGAGTTGCTCCGAGCCTCCCGTTCGGCCTACTACGTCGACCGCGCCGGTGGGCCTCCTCGCGTGCGCAACGCGGCGCCGAGCTGACAGGCAAGATCGCCGAGATCCACGATGACTCCCCGAGAAACGTACGGGTCGCCGACTAGCGCGGACGGATGCCCAGGAGGTCGAAGAGACCGCCGTCGCTGACGCCCCATCCGCCGCGCACGCCGGGATCTGATCGGCGGTAAAGTCCCGATCGATCCCGACGGGCCGGCCGGCTGCACACTCGACGGTGCCGCGACATCGACTGCATCCGGACCTGGGAACGCTGGCTCGACCTGGCCACCGTCACCGACCTCGCCACCCGACGCGTGGTCGGGTGGGCGGCCGCCGAATTCACCTTCGTCCACTTGATCCGGTGAGCTTCGTGGCTATCGATTGGTCGGCCGGTGGTCTGTTAGCTGTCGGGACCGGCGTGGCGCAAACGTGTCGTGCACGACGAGCCCTCGGGCCCGGGGAGCGGCCGGCCTTGGCCGAAGGCATCATTGACGCCTGCAGCCAGGGCCTGGCGCGCGATGGGCTGGCGACGGGTCATGCAGCTGTACGCCGTGTATCCGGGTTGAATCTGTTGCCGCGGCACGTGGCTCTGCGTGTCCGTCTGACTCGCATAGCTCGTCGACCTGGGACTTGGATCGAACACGCTCTGATGATCCGATCAGCTCGGCCGGGCCGTACTGCGTTCCAGGCAACGTGATCAACAGAGAGGAACGCCATGGTCGAGGAGAATCAGATCTTGGACGATGACTTCAAGATCGAGATCGAGGACGTCCGCGAGCCCGACTCCTACGCGGCCGAAGTCCTGATCATCCATCTCTACTGAATCTCACAAGCGGGTGGCAGGGCTTCGGCGCCCTGTCGCCCGTCGGGCGCCATCACCGTCGGGAGTGTCAGACGTGGACTCCAATCTTCTTGCCAGCCTGGTCGATGACAGCGACCAGTTCATCGCGGAGCACTGGCTCGAATCGCCGTACCTGGGCCGCTCCAAGGTTACTGATCCGGCAGCACTGCTCTCGATCGCGGAGCTGAACAAGATCCTGACGAGCACGGCGTTGCGAGGACCGCACATTCGCGTGATGAAGCGTGGCCGTCCGGTGGCTCGGCAGGACTACCTGCGGATGTTCCAGACGACGGCTGACTACATTCCGGACAGAGCAGAACCCAACCTGGTAATCGGCGAGTTCGCGAGCGGCGCGACGCTGGTGATCGATCGGGTCGAAGACTTCGCTCTGTCGGTCCGTGAGGCCTGTGACTCGTTGGCGCACAGTCTCGCGACGACGATGCGGGCCCATGCCTTCATCACGCCACCTGGCGAGACCGGATTCCAAGCGCATCATGACCCACTGGGCGCGTTCATCGTGCAGGTGCATGGCGAGAAGCTCTGGCGAATCTATTCGCGGATGTCGACCGCGTCCGTTGGTCGCATCTACCCTTCCGACGGCGAGGGACGGGCGCTGGATCTAGGCGATCCGATCATTGAGACGACCCTGCGCCCCGGCGATGTCCTCTACCTCCCTCAGGGCTTTCCGCATGTCGCGACAGCCCCTGACGTCTTGTCCGTGCACATCACCATGGTGTGCCAGACTCCCGACTGGGCCGCCCTCGTTCGCCCGCTCGTCGACGAGGTCTTGAACTCGACCGAATTCCTGCAGATCCCGAATCTGCTCACAACCGATTCGACGAGCCTTCACCAAACACAGTTGACGCGTGTCGCTGACTTCACGCGGCAGTTGGCCGAGAAAGCCGGCCACAATCGGACCGAGCTTGGTGTTGCTCCCACGGACACATCCTCCGTCCTGACGAAGCTCGAGATCCTCGCGCGCCTACCCGCGGAGGAGATTCGGATAGCTGCGCTGCCGACTCTGCAGGAACTCGCCGGTTCCGAGACGCACGACGCTCTCGAGGTCGAAGGAGCGATCATCAAGCTACCGGCGGCCTTCAGGCCCGCCCTGCGACTGATCCTTCAGAACCAGGAATGCCTGCTCTCAGAACTTGTCGACGCCATCGGCAGACGACCCGCGCTGTCGCTCATCAGCAGACTCGCAATCCACGAGGCGGTCTCGGTTGCCGACAGGCGCGGCGAAGGCAGGACATGAGACCGTCAGACTTGGCCGACACCGGCGATCGTGGCTCACACGAGCTTTTCCTAAGCGAAGCGCTCGTTCCGGATGAGCCATCGATCCCGTCGCCGCCGGACATCGACCGCGGTACCGGCAAGGCGGTGATGCTCGGGACTCATCGCGTCGTGACAGCGAACGCGACCTGGCGGCGTGCGCGAGACGTGTTCTCCATCGTCGGCATCAGCCGCGTCGGCGATCTCACGATGCTCGACGAGATCGGAATCCCCGTGTGGCAGGCGGTTCGTCCGAACGCGGCGACCCTGTCCGTCTCCCAGGGCAAAGGAATCAGCCACGATCTCGCCCGGGTATCGGCAGCGATGGAGGCGATTGAGCTGTGGCACGCCGAGCAAGCCCGGGCTCCGCACGTCGTCGACTCCATAACAGACCTCCAGCCGGTATTGACCTACAACGTCCGGACGTTGCATCTCGCCGGCGGATCACTGCTCACCGAAGCTCTGGAGATCCCGTGGATCGAGGGCGAAGACGTGCTGACCCTCTCACGGACGCTTGTGCCGCTCGAGTACATCGTGCTCAACGATGAGCCGTCCGGCGACCTGTCCGCGCCACTCTTTGTTCAGTCCAGCAACGGTCTGGCCAGCGGGAACTCTGTAGCCGAGGCAACCTTGCACGGCCTGCTCGAAGTGCTCGAGCGGGATCTGACAGCTACCGTCGGTAGGTCATCACCCTCGTACGTCGGGCAGGTAGATCTTGACAGCATCGAAGACGGCTGCAGCCGTGTACTCGTCGATCTGCTGTTGTCCGCAGACGTCCACCTGCGCGTCACCGACTGCGGGACGGACGGCATCGCCTGTTTCTCGGCATCGATTTGGTCGGTGGACTTCCCATTTGTGTTTGACGGGTTCGGCTGCCACTTCGACCGGGACGTTGCCCTTGCGAGGGCCCTGACGGAGGCCGCTCAGTCACGCCTGACCGCGGTGGCCGGCGCCCGCGACGACCTGCCTTTTTCGGTCTACCGTGACGTTCAACTGCCCAACAGCGCCCACCCTCCCTGGCCCCCAGCGCCTGTTCGGTCTGATGTCCGCTTCACCGACATCGCTACGACCTGTCGACCTGGTATCGAGGATGATGTACGGGCCGCGGCGTCATTGATCGCTGCGAGAACGGGACAATCCCCGATCGTCGTTGATCTCACCCACCCCCAGGTGGGCATCCCGGTCGTAAGAGTCGTGGGCCCAGGACTGGGCATGGGAAGGCAGCGAGCGGCGTGAGCAAGACCTACATCTTCGTCGGGCCGTCTGCGACACGGTCCGGCAGAACGCCGTCCAGGACGCCTGATCGTCACTGCGTACTGCTACCTCCGGCAGAGGCAGGCGACCTGCTGGATCTGGACGCCTCGCCGGGAGACATCGTCGTGCTCATCGACGGCTACTTCTACAAGCGGCCCGCGGTTCGGCACAAAGAGATCCTGTATCTACTCAGTCGCGGCATTCGCGTCCATGGGGGAGCGTCGATGGGCGCCCTCCGGGCCGCTGAGCTCCACGACTACGGAATGGTGGGGCACGGCTCGGTCTTCGGCGCGTTTCAGGATGGAGCTCTGGTCGGCGACGACGAGGTCGCTGTCCTGCATGCCGACGCCGAGAACGGCTTTCGTCCTCTGACTGAGGCGCTCGTTTCGGTTCGGTACCACCTGAGCCGCGCCGTCGGCTCGGGAGTCTGCGACGACGAACTGGCACGGTCGGTGGTGCAAGCGGCGAAGACGTTGCATTTCTCGCGCCGTACCTGGCCGACGATTCTAGCCGGCGTGCGAACGAACTCGCCCGATGCCGGGCGGCTGGCCGAGCTTCACGACTTCGTTCGCAGTAGCGTCGATGTCAAGCAGGTCGACGCAGCGACAATTCTGACAAGAGCTTTGGACGGCACCCTCGATCTGCCTCGCGACGAACCGCCTGGTTGGCTGTTTCACGAGACGGCCATGTTCTTGCAGTGGCGGCGGCCTGAGCCCGAATGGCTTCGTCTGTGCAGGCTCTTTGCCGCCGACTATCCGGCCTTTCATGAAGCGACGGCGCTCGAGGACCTGGCCCGACGCGGGCACGGGCCCGTTACGACAAGGCAAGCCGAGACAGTGACGGCTGCCCTTCGCTTTGCGGCGAACAACCGCTTGGTCGACGTCAAGGCAGCTCCGTCCACCTACTCGTACTGGCTACTCAGTGCGGAACGTGAGCTGGCCACGGAGGTCCAGTTGGCGAAGGTCGCCTCGCGTGCACTGTACGGGGAGCGGGCGCGGCTCCGGACCGACCCGATGTGTACCGAGGCGGCAGCGCTTGCTGTCCGGGCGGAAGCGAGCTCGTACCTGCTTCTCAACGACGCTCAGCGATCGCATACGCCGGTGCCCGACCATGAGCTGGACCCGCAGCGGGTCATCGATTGGTTCAGACGACGCTGGTGCGTCGACGCTGCCGACTTCTTGCCGATGATGCGGGCACGAGGGTTCGACAGCACGCGGTCCTTTCTTCGTGCGGCCCGTCCGTACTATCTGTTCGACCGCTACCACCAGCCGATCCACCTCAGCATCAGGAACGACGAGGCCTCTTCGTGACAGGTCGGCCGACACTGAGTTTGGCCGACTGGCTGCACGTGAGGTGTTGACGGTGGCCAGATGCTGTGTCGGCCCGGCGAGGAAGTGACGGTCGTTCCCCAAACGTTTCTTGAACCGCGTTGTCCTCCTTGGTGTCACAGGTGCTTTCGCGATCGCCGCCGACCCGACCGCCGGCTGATGGACCGCCGGCGCGCTGGGCAAGGCCAACAAGCCCGGCGCAGATCTCCCCTACACGGCGCGGAGCCAGCCGTCCTGCACAGACTTGAGCTCGACCATCCGCATCGCTTCATAGACTCCCGACGCCGGAATTCGCCAAAAGTGGAACCGTTCTTCGAGGCCGAAGCCATCGACCTCCCCGATTGGATCCGACAAGCTCGCCACGTGCGTAGTGCGGTAGAGAGCGAGAGGCGGGAGTCTGATGACCTACGGATTGCAGCTCGACGAAGGTGAGCTGAATCGCTATCGAGCGATGTCAGCAGCCGCGTCCGAGCATGAGATGGACGACTGGCAGTTGGCCGGCGTGTGTCCTGGCGCGTCGGTAGCCGATGTCGGGTGCGGTCCCGGTGCGGTGCTGCGCAGGCTGTCCGAGGCTGTAGGAAGGTCCGGACAGGTGGTTGGCGTCGACCGCGACCCCGAAGCGTTGCGGTTGGCAACCGTCGAGGTCGACGACCTGCCAAACGCGAGCGTTGTCTCAGGGTCCGCCCAGGACACCGGACTGCCGCTCGGCACCTACGACGTGGTGATGTGCCGGCATGTGCTTGCGCACAACGCGTCCGATCAGGCGGCTATCGTCGGACACCTGCGTGACCTGACGAGACCTGGGGGAGCTGTCTACCTCGTCGACGCCGATCTCACCAGTGGCGTCCTGTTTCCTGAGCCGGAGCCCCTCCTTGTCGAGCTCGGGGAGCGGTACCGCCGTTATCAGTCGTTCTTGGGCAATGACGGCCGTAATGGAGCACGTCTCGGCGGTCTGCTGGACCTGGCCGGTCTGTACGTCGAACGCTTTCATGTGCCGAACCCTGCATTTCGCCTTCCTGCACGCGTTCGAGGACCGGAGTGGACTGCCCGTGCTGCCATGGTTGCTGCAGGTTTCGCGACGTCCGAGGAGGTCCGGGCCTGGGAGGCTGCCTTCGAGCGCCTCGACGAGGCACGATATCGCCCGTGGGTGGTGCTGCCGATGTACGTGGCCATCGGACGTAAGCCTGCCCGAGACGTCCCGATAGCCCCTACATCTGAGGGATTACCCGCATAGGCGTGAGAGTCATGGCCGAGCAGGATGAGTCCCTGCAGGGGCCGAGCGGGCCGAAAGTCGCCTGACACATCGGCAGATCCTCTAAGGATGGATGTCACATGACCCGAACTCGTGGAAGACGCGCCGCGCTCGTCGGCCTGGCCATGTTGGCCGGCCTCGGTTTGCCACTCACGGCCGCGGCGACACAGGTCTACTACCGGGCGCAAGCGCTCGGCGAACAGACCAACAGAGTCTGGACCGCTGTCGGGGGTGCCGGCGAACAGATCCTCGACAGCGTCGCCAATGGATCCTCCGAACAGCAGTGGGAATCGGTGCCTGCGGTCGGCAGGCCGTCCGGGCAGGTCAACTTCGTCAATCGGGGAACCGGCCTCTGCCTGGATGTCGACAAGACCGGTCCCTTCGGCGTGATGACCCTGGGGGCAGCTCTTGTCCAGTCGTCCTGCGACGGCAATCTCAGCCAGGTCTGGGTCTATCGGACGGACTTCGATCCGTGGTTCGCCCACGCGTACAGCGTCCAGAATCAGGCGAGTCTGTATTACGTCACGATCAAGGACGCCAGCTCGGCCGACAACGCACCACTCGTGCAGGACGAGCAGTTTGGGCCATGGGGTGGCGGCAAGCACCAGTTCTGGCGTCTGACTCCGGGGGGATGAGGGCAATGATCTCGGGCGTTCTTGAAGCATCGTTGCGAACATCCGTCAGGTGGCTCGAGCGGAGAATGGGCAGCCGGTCCCCGATCGGCGACCAGCCCTTCTTCTCCACCGACGTGTTTCCGTGGATCCCCCGTCTCGAACAGCAGTGGACCGAGGTTCGCGCTGAGCTCGACGCTCTCCTTGTCCATCGAAGCGCGTTGCCGAACTTCCAGGACATCTCGGCTCGGCAGCGAGAACTGTCCGACGACGACAACTGGAAGACGTTCTTCTTCGCCGGATACGGACTGCGAATGGAGAAGAACCGAGAGCTGTGTCCGCGGACAGCAGCCCTGCTCGACGAGGTTCCGGGTCTGACGACGGCCTTCTTCTCCATCCTCGGTCCTGGCAAGCACCTTCCCGAGCACCGTGGTCCGTACAAGGGGGCTGTGCGATATCACCTCGGGCTGAAGATCCCGGATCCTGCGTCGGCATGCGGTATCCGCGTGGGCGGCGTTACGGCTCACTGGCAAGAGGGTCGCAGCCTGGTGTTCGACGACACCTATCCACACGAGGCCTGGAACAACACCACGGAGGACCGGGTGGTCCTGTTCGTCGACATCGTCCGACCGTTGACGTTCCCGTACTCGCTGATGAACAACCTGCTGATGTGGGGGATCGCCCGCAGTGCGTTCATCCGCGACGCGAAGAACGCGCATGACGCCTGGGAGCAGCGGTTCGAGGCGCTGAAGGACAGACGCCCCGCGACCTGACCCTCTTGCCGGCCTCCGAGGAACGAGCTCTCCCGTCACCGCGGGGGAGCTCGCTCCATGATCCGCGCGTGTCCGACGGTGCGTACTGCTGGCTGGACGGGCCCGCTCCAGGGAAAGTGGGATCGTCCAGGGTGCGCTCCCAAGAGGAGCGCACCGCGGCGATCGTCCCGAGGTCACCTCGGACGATCGCCGCATCCATTGTGTGCTTCAAGCTTGAGCAATGGCCGGACGGTCAGTTGCGGCAAGGCAGGTCGCCGTGGATCAGGTACGACAGTTGTGGTCCGAAGTGTGGGATCGGATGGCCCTCTCGGCTGACCGCCATGCCGATTCTGCGGTAATAGGGCACCATCGGCCCGGCGCACATGCCGTACGCCTGAGTGTAGGCAGAGTTCGCGATCAACCAGCTCGCGGCACGGTACAGCAACAGGCACGCCGTTCCCACGCCCGCGGCAGGGTGCGCGACGAAGCGTCCGACTTCGAGGCATCGATCGTCGAGCGGCGGCAACGCGAACGGCAGATCGACTCCTGAGAGCTCGCCGATCCCGGACGAGTACGGCACCGCCCGGATGGTTGCCAAAAGCATGTTGTCCGCTTCGGCCATCCAGACGAAACCCGCCTGGTCTCGAGCGTCGTCCTGATCTGGGTGAAACCAGGATTGCGCGTCACACTCAGTTCGGCGTAGTTCCTGCACGCGGCAGAGGTCGCGATCGGTCTCGGCAAGGCGTACGACCAGCGTGTTGTACATGCGGGGCTCCTAGAGGACGACGTCCGGCGAATCGGACCGTACACGAGATCCTCGCGTCCGACATGGGGGGCAAGGTGAGGAGAATCCCTCATGTCTTCGGGGTTCCCACTCGTTATGGTGCTGACGAGATGCCCAGAGCTGACCCGGCACACCAGGAGGTACCGACTGTGGAATCGAACGCCGGCGACTACACGCTTGATGACTTCCTGGCCGAGTTGGCTTCCGTCGTCGAGTGCGTGAAGTCGCAGACCTACGACATCGGCGCTGCGACGCCGATCGCTCAGCTGGGTCTCGACTCTCTTGAAATGCTCGAGGTTCTGGTCATGATCGAACAACGGTGCAGCACGACCCTGATCGGAGACCCTGGCCTGGTTCGCGCCACCACCTCCGAAGACCTGTACAGGCTCGCTCAGCTCAACCGGACGAACGATGAACCGTCTTCGAGACCCGTTGCGTATAGCCAGGTAGGAAGACCCGGTGAATGATCGGCGCATCCAGCGTTCTGGTCGCCCCGTGATGCGCCCGCACCGAGTCCGGTGATAGGTCGGTCGAGCCCCCTCGCTCCGATTCGATCGACGTCACCACTGCCGCTGCCTGGCCGGTTCCACCCCCCTGACGGCCGGGCAGCGGCCCCTTACAAGACGAAGCTCCGGGATGCCGATTCGTCGGCATCCCGGAGCTTTGCGTTCGGCGTCGAGCCGGGATCTACTTGGTGGTCTTCTTGATCACCGGCTTGCCGTCGGCCTTGACGACAGACCAGTTGCCGCCGACACCCTCACCCTTCATGTCGGTCGGGACCTTGTCATCCTGGAATTTGTACAACGGCCATCCTCCGAGTGTGACCTGGGTGTACTCGGTGCGGTCAGGTCGGCCGACCGTGCCGACCAGCGACTGATCGATGCCGTCGACCTCGACCTTGCTGCCGTCGGTCAGCGCCGGCGGCCAGGTGATGAGGCAGTCGAAGCCACAATTGACCTTGGGTGGCTTGTTCCCGTCTGCCTCGAAGCGGTATGCCGTCCAGCCGTTGATCGTGACGATGTCTGCCTCGACACCTTTCACCGTGGCATGGCGGAGCTCCAGCTTGATCGGACCTGGAGTGACCGTCGGACTGGGGACCGGCTCCGCCGGACTTCCGGGTTCCGTGGTGGTAGCCGACGGCTCCTGAACGGCCAGGCTGGGCGAGCTCGCCGACCCGCCTGAGCTGTTGCCGGTGCTGGAGGCGTCGCAGGCAGTGAGGCCGAGTACCACTGCACAACTGATGGCCAGTAGGGGTGTGTATCTCATCGCTGTCTCCATGACGTGGCTACCGCACGTCGTGTGACGGGCAGCGCCGGGGATGACGCGCGGTCGGGACGCCGACCGGCATCCGGTCACCTGTCTCTACGAACGGCATGACGCGATCGGTTCTCGGGACGAACCGATCGCGGCTCGGCGTGCGTACTGCCGCGCGAGGGAACAACAAGGGACGGATCGAGCATGGACGAGATCGAGATGCGCGCGAAACCGGCGACGAGAACTGGTCGGCCGAGTCATCACAAACCGCGTGAAGTGGCGGCAACGGCGCTGGCAGGTGTGGCGCTCGTCGGAGCACTGGTGGCGGTCGCCCTCGGGACGTACGGCCGGTCCCACACTCCGACCGGCAGGCCGCTCGCACTGGTCATCGGCTTCACCGACATGGCCCCGATGAAGGCGTGGCTTGCGACCGCCGGGGTGCTCCTCGGCCTCGCTCAGGTGTTGTCCGCGGCCTGGATGTGGGGTCGCCTGCCAATACGCCGAGAGGCCCCGCACTGGCTCGGGCAAGCTCATCGATGGTGTGGCTCGCTGGCTTTCGTCCTCACTCTGCCCGTCGCCTACCACTGCCTGTGGAGTCTTGGGTTCGGAACGGATTCGCCCCGAACCGTTCTGCACTCGGTCTTCGGCTGCGCGTTCTACGGCGTCTTCGCCAGCAAGATGCTTGCCCTGCGCACCAAACGACTGCCCGGCTGGCTGCTTCCTGCTGCCGGCGGCCTGCTGTTCGCACTACTCGTCGGGGCGTGGGCGACCGCGTCGTTGTGGTACTTCACCCAGCCCGGCGTGCCGCTCAAATGATGCCACCTATGAAGAGGAGTCACCGATGATGACGCATGGCCGCTCCCTGGATCGCCGCGCGGTCCTGCTCACCGGTTCACTGGCAGTCGGCGCCGCCCTGACCGGCTGCGTGGTCGAGCAACCGGCGAGTTCTCCGGCCGCCCCACCACCGGCATCCACCGGGTCCGGCAACGGACAGCAGCCCGAGCCTACCGAGCGGCCTCAAGGCGGCGGGGTCAAGCCGCTGGCCGTGGTCAACGACATCGCGCCGCAAGGCGGCGTGGTCGTCAAGGACGAGAAGGTCGTCGTCACACGCGACGCGGAGGGCACGCCGCACGCGTTCTCCGCGGTCTGCACGCACCGCGGATGCCTGGTCGCTTCTGTTGAACAGGGAACCATCAACTGTCCGTGTCATGGGAGCAAGTTCGACATCGCCACCGGCGCTCCGGTCGGCGGGCCGGCCAAGAGCCCGCTCGCCCCGGTGTCGGTCGAACTGCGTGACGGCTCCATCTTCCGGGCGTGAGTCGTCGTGCCTTGGATCAAGAACCTGCCGACGACCATCTGGGTGGCCGCCGCAGCCGCCACACTGACGTGCTTCAGCCCGGTCGTTGGTCAGGTCGTCACCAGTCCTGCAGCGACGTCGAGTGCGGTCGCGCCCGAGGCGCCGGTCGACGCTGGAACCGTGACGACGCCTGGGGGCGAGGCGCCTGCTACGCCGCAGTCCGTCTCGCCGCCAAACACACCGCCTGTCGAGTCGAGCACGCCTAAGCTGTCGGCCGAGACAGTCGCGGCTGGAGCGACGGCCCTGGGGCCTGCTGCTGTCGACAAGGACGGCCACACGTTGTACCTGTCGGTGCTCGACAGCAACGACCCGCCGCGCTCGGTCTGCCTGAGTGACAAGTGCCTCGCCGCCTGGAAGCCGCTGTACGCGCCCGACGGCCACGCGAAGCCAACAGCAGGCCTTGGAGTCGATCCCTCACGTCTTGGTGTCCTGGAGCGGCCGGACGGGCGACGACAGGTGACGCTCGGGGGATGGCCGCTCTATCGATTCGACGGCGACACATCGCCGGGCGAGGTCCGAGGAGAGGGCCTCAAAGGCACCTGGCACGTCATCCGTCCGGACGGCAAACGGGCACGGTAATCGGAGCGGCTGACTGCGAACCGTCACCGCTCTACCCGGCGTAGTGCTGAGTGACAGCAACGGTGGACGGAGGCTGGGAAGAAGATGAGGGACGAGCAATCTCAGGATTCGGTTGCGAGCGGTGATCGTGAACTCGAGTCGCTCCTCCGGCTACCGGAGATGTGGGCTGCGGTACCGACAGACCTGAAGGAGCGCTGCCTCGCGGTCAACCGAGCGCCCGGGTCAGATCTGGAGAATGTCGTGCCGTTCGGGCGTCCCCGTTCGCTCCGTCATCGCGCTGCGCGGTCACGGCGACGCTTGGTGGTTCTGGTCGCGGCGGCCGCGGCCATCGTCGTGGGCGCCACCGGTTTGGTGACCACGCTTACGCAACCGGACGCACAGACGTTCGCGCTCTCCGGTACAGAGCTGGCGACAGGTGCCAAAGCGCGGGCCGAACTGCGGGACACACCGAGCGGTGTCGAGATCACCCTGCGGACGAGCGGCCTCGACGGCGCCGCCCCCGGCACGTACTACGAGGCCTGGGTCAAGGGAGCAAAGGGACTGGTTCCGATCGGCACCTTCCACCTTCGCGGCGAGTCGGATCGCGTTGTTCTCTGGTCCGGGGTCGACATGGCGGCCTATCCCGCTATGACCGTGACGGTTCAGCCGGAAGGGGGAGGCGCCGCGTCGTCGGGACGCGTGGTTCTGTCCGGAGCGGTACCTCCCGGCAAGCGCTGACCCGATCTCACTCCGAGCCTTGTTGCCCGTGCGGCAGCAGGGCTCGGCTCGCCATACCTAGGCATAGCGGCGCGTCTAGGTATCCGTTCGCACGCGGAATTAGGCATTCACATGCCGATGCTGCCCACCACCGGAGTGCCGCATCTTCGAGGAGTTGGGGAGCTCGATCTAGGAGGAGCGGGGACATGTCCGGACGTGGCGGTTGGTGGATGAAGGCAACCGATGGCTGAGCAGTTCTACGGCGAGCCGACACTTGCTGAACGCTTTCGCGACGGTGACTCATCCGCGTTGTCCGAAATGTACGGGAAATACTCGGCGCCGATGTTCGTCATCGCGCTCAAACTTCTCGGTCGGCGTGATCTCGCGTCCGATGCGGTGCAACGGGCGTTCGTTCAGGCATGGCAGGCGGCCGATCGTTTCGACGTCAGCCGTGAGTTGCAGCCGTGGCTGTATGCGATCACGCGAAGGGCAGCGATCGATGTCTTCCGGCGCGAGCGCCGTGCTGCGGACACACTCCCCTTGGAGCCAGAGCAGCTCGACCGCGTGGTGTCCGTGGAGGACGTGACGATGGAAGAGACATGGCGGATCTGGCAGGTCCGGCGTGCGCTGGACGAGCTGCCGGCGGACGAACGCGATGTACTGCGTCTGGCCTATCACGAGGGCATGTCGCAGAGTGAGGTCGCACAGCATCTCGGCATCGCACTCGGTACGGTCAAGAGCCGGACGGCGCGCGCTCAGCGTCACCTTGCGGAGAAACTTGCCCATCTCCGGGAGGACGTGCCGCTCTGACGCGGTCGAGAACCGGTGCGCCGTGTGCCTCCGTACTCCTTGGCAGACAGTCAAGTCACCAAGAATCTCTGCAAGGAGTACCGATGAAGAATATGTCGCGCCGCCTGCTCGGCGTAGCCGTTACCGCCGTCGTGGCGGCAGGTGTGGCCGTCGCGAACCCGGTGGCCGCTCAGGCCGCGGACCTCCCGCTCGCGGAGGTCGGCATCCGGTCGGACGCCAACCAACTGCTGATGATCACTGCCAACAAGGGGTTCAGCGGCATCGCGAACGTCTTCTTGGGCAAGGCGCTGCCGACCTCGCCCGTTCCGGACACTCAGCGATTCCTTCCGTTGAAGATGAGTGACGGGTCGTATGCCCTGTGCAGCAAGAGTGTCTCGGCCTCCGGCGGTACTCCCCTCAGCATCAGCTGCCTGGACATCACGGCCGACTCGACGGCACCGGGCGCGACGCTGATCATCAAGCCGTTCGACGGCACGCCGTCGCAGCGGTGGGTGGTCGAGAACAAGGATCCGGCGCGTCCGAAGACGTTGACCCTCCGCAGCAAGTGGAGCGGGCTGTACGTTGACGCCGGTACGAGCCCGGTTGACCACTCGCTGCCGAAGCAGCAGAAGTTCAAGCCAGGCCCGAGCCAGCGGTTCTTCATCAAGACCGCCTGATCCACCGGCGCGTAGAGGAGACGAGATGCCGCAGCGGCGCCCCGACATCCATCCGGTGCTCCGGCAGCGCTGGAGTCCGCGGTCGTTCGACCAGCAGGCGGAGCTGTCGAACGACGAGTTGAAGTCGCTCCTGGAGGCGGCTCGCTGGGCGCCATCGGCGGGCAACTCGCAGCCATGGTCATTCCTGCTCGCGCGGCGGGGCGACGACCAGCACCGTCGCATTGTCAGGCACCTGGCGCCGAGCGCGGCCGCGTGGGCGCCTGCTGCCGGCGCACTGATCGTCAACCTCTGCCATCGGTACGTCGAAGGCACCGACTGGGACTACTCGGAGTTCTCGGTCTACGACCTGGGACAAGCTGTCGCCCACCTGACGATTCAGGCGACGTCGATGGGTTTGGCCGTGCGCCAGTTCCGCGCCTTCGACAAGCAGGCGCTGACCACCGATCTGCAGGTTCCGAATCACTGGGACATCATGACGATCGCCGCAGTCGGTGCATCCGTCGCAGGACAGGGCGCACAGCGTGACCGCCGGCCGGCCCATGACCTCCTGTGGTCGCCGGCTCGAAAGCCTGCCGAGTCAGAGATTCTCGTTTCGTAGTCCAGTCTGAACTCCGGTGAAGCCGGCACGGCAAGTCCGCCGTTCTCGATGCGTTCCTCGGCCGCGTCGATACGACGGTCGACGTGCTGGTCGGACGACGCGATGACCTGCTGGCGCCCAGGGTCCTGGACCCGATCAAGGAGGCGGTCCGTGGCTTCGGCGGGTGGTCCCCGGCTCCGCGGATCTGGACCTCGTCGAGCTGCTACTCGGCGGCGCAGTCACGGTTCTGGCCGAAGCCGCTGGGGGGCCTGACGGTCGATCGGGGACGTCTCTCCTTCCGCCGCGAGATTCGCCAGATGCACCGTCGAGCAATCATTTCCGGTGGTGCGCCGGCGGCTGCTGAACCAACGCGTCGTGGAGGCGCTGCAGATGATCCGGAGCCAGATCTCCCGTCGATCGTCCACCATGCGGCCTACGCACGTGACTATCCCAACGTACTTTGGTTCGCACCTCAGGCCGCGCGCCAGGCAACCGACGCCTGCTCGCACCGCCAGGCGTTGACGACCCTCGAGGCAGTGCTACCGTACGCCGGCCCTCTGCCGTTCCGGCTATGCGCAGATCTGTACCACGGGTGTGCCAGAAGTTGCAGGCTGCCAGACGGCGAGCACGTCGCACGGGTGCGGATTCATCGCTGCCTACGCCTACTTCAGCCTCGCCGAAGTAGCGTGCCGAATCGTGTGGTGGGCCGGGCCGGCGGAGGAGATCGAGGCAGAAATAGCGCTGCCCGGAGAAGTTGCTGCTGGTTCTGTGCGAGGGAGCTCGCGGTCATTTCGATATCGTGATTCTGATCGCGAACAGGCTGTCTGATCCCGAGATCGCCGCCAAGCTCGTTCTCGGTCCGGACCGTGCATCACCACGTCGCGGCCATCCTCCGGAAGCTGAATGTATCGAACCGCCGAGAGGCAGCGGCGACGGCGCGTTCATTGGGTCTCTTCGGAGACCTGCGGTAGCGATTGGCGCTCCGAGCAGGTTCCGCTGTGCAGCGGCTGCAGATCAGAACCGCCCTGGTCGTCGTGCGCGATCGGGAAGCCGCACACGACGCAGGTCCGGAACGGGAACTCGCGCGCCACTAGCGAACGGTTCCGGGCAGTTTGGAGGCTGATGGCCGTCATGTCCGGGTCACTCCTTCATCGTCGGCACTCCTGTCAGGCTGTACGACCGGGTCTCCGGCAGTGGTTCGCGGGGTCCGATCGGTGGTCACCGAGAACCGACCGGGGCCGTTGGTGCGTAGTGCACTGATCAGGAAGGTGGTGCCGCCATGGCTTTGACCGTTGAGGACGACTATCTGTCGTCACTGCCCCAGCTCCGCTACTTCTCGACGCCACGACGCGTTCGCGCGGAGGCCTTCGGCCGAGTTCTCGTCGAGAGCGGAAGCGCCCGCCTCGTGTGGGAACCCGGCCGGGTCGTTCCGCAGTACGCCGTACCAGTCGCGGCGTTGCGGGGTGAGCTGTCCGACTCCTCGGCCGCGGTACCGGACGCGCGGCCGGTCACGTTCCTCGGCGTGGAGGCGCTCGATCCGAGCACGCCGTTCGGGGTCCATAGTTGCCCAGGGCGATCAATGCGGCTCCGGGCGCCCGGCGGAGATCTGGACGGCGCCGTTTTCCTGCCCGCCGACCCGGATCTGGACGGCTGGGCGGTCCTCGACTTCGAGGCGTTCGACACCTGGTTCGAAGAGGACGAGGTGATCTTCGGTCATGCGCGTGATCCTCGCTCGAGGGTCGAGGTACGACGATCCGCCCGGCATGTCGTGGTCGAGGTGAACGGCACGGTCGTCGCGGACTCGAGACGGCCTGTGCTGGTGATGGAGACATTCCTCCCGACGCGCTTCTACTTGCCCCGGGAGGACGTGGCCATGCGGCTGCTACGGCCCAGCAGCACCCGGAGCACGTGTGCGTACAAGGGTCATGCCTCGTACCTGTCCGTGGACCTCGGTGCGGATCTGCACCAGGATCTCGCCTGGACCTACGAGGACCCGGTCGCGGAGGTGGGAAAGATCGCCGGACTGATCGCGTTCCTCGACGAGAGGGTGGACGTGACGGTGGACGGCGAACACCAGCCACGTCCCAGGTCCCCTTGGAGCTGAGGCGCACCCCGAAAGGGGGGCGGTCGGCTACGTCGACCGCGCTCGCTTCTTCGCCGCGATGATGGTGCGCCAGGGAATCGGTGGCGGGTTCTGACCGGTGCGGCGCAGATAGCCCTCTGCGTCCTCTCGCGACTTGGCGAGTGAACGAAGGGCCGTGCGCATCAGACCGACCGGATTGCCCCGATTCCGCATGATCCATCGGAACTGTGCAGGCATGAACACGATGCCCATGCCGTCGGACGTCGTCGTTCCCTTGGCGATCAGGCCGCGCAGCTTCCAGCCGTGTTTGTCGTGGCTGTGCGCCATCAGACAAGCGGGTCCGGAATCGAAGCGGAGCCACGCGGGTCGCCGGATCCTCAGAGCCTGGCCGTCGTTGACCGGCTCCGGTCGGCAACGAACGGCTACCGGATATCCGTCGGGTTCGACGAGCGCGAGAACGGCGCCGTACTCGAACGTGATTATCGCCTGGTTGATCTCGCGTCCGAGGCTCACAGTTTCACCACCTTCGGGCTGGTCGTCATGTCGCCGTCCGGCCACCAGCGGATCCGTTGTGGTACGACGTGGATCTTGACCCGTTGGTAGTACCACGACATGTACTTGCGTGTGATGGGGTCTGTTCCGATGCCTTTGGTCTGCTTCTGCCAGGCCACCGAGTACCACTCGGCCAGCTCGTCGTCCCAGGAGGTGACGGCAGAGACCGTGGCGTCGCCCTGTATGAGGACCGCCGGTTCGCCGTCGAGCCCGCTACCTGTCGGGTCCGAGTAGAGTACTGACACCTTCGGCGTCCGGCGGATGTTGTAGATCTTGTGCGGCAGTCCGATGCCGGTGGTGACCATGACGCGCTGATGCCGGGACTGCCAGAGCGGCAGCACCGGGACGGTGACGGGTTGGCCTTGTTGGGACACGGTGGTCAACTCGGCTGTGATGTAGGCCGTCAGGACACTCATGACCTCGGCCGGAACGGCATTCATCAGCACACCATGCCGCCGACAGTCCACGCGCGCCATAGGCGATGGATGCCCATTTCCACCGCGGTCGGTGTCCACGGAGTACCTAGGCAGACGGTGAACTGCGCGATCATGACGGAGCGAGCAGTTGCCGGCAGACCGCCTCGTGCAGCCACCACTCGAACTCGTCGGGCGACCAGCCACGGTCGAGTACCAGTCGCACGTAGACGTGTGGATCCGTGTGGAGCCACGCGATGTCGACCGCATGCTCGATGCGGAGATCCTGCCGAAGTGCACCCAGCTCGCGGAGACGGGGGATGACCAGTTCGGACATGAACTTGCGCCGCTGCTCCTCCAGCTCGTCGAGCAGTACCCGAGCGGCTGGGTCCTGGCCTGCCGCCGCGATGAGCACCTCATAGAGAGCGCCCAATCGATTGTTGATGCCGGCAACGATCCGGGCCAGGCCTCTGAGTAGGGCGACCGGATCTGATTCCAGCAGCGTCGAACGCATCTCTGGTCGCTCGGCCAGTGCGATCGCTTGCTCGTCGCCGACGAGAAGCCAATCCAGCGCCACCTTCAGCAGTTCGACTTTGCCACCGACAGAGGTGAAGACCGTCTTGCGGCTGACGCCTGCTGCGTCGGCGACCGCGTCGATGGTTGTTGGCCCGAACCCGCGCTCGATGAACAGCCTCGTGGCTGCGGCGACGATTGCCTCTTGGGTTCCCCGGGCTTGCCGCGCCCGCAACGTCGATGTGTAGGTCCGCTTGACTGCGTCGACCATTTTAGGTAACCATAAGTGTAGTCATTTCCCTGAATGTAACACTAAATCGGCTCCCGAGTACAGAGCCACCTGAGCTGGATGCTGCAGTCGGAGGGGTGTATTGGCGATGTCGGGCGCGAGGAGGGCGAAGTCCGTACTCGTGGAGCGGGATGGCGTCCTTGAGGGACTTGTGTCCGCCGCCAAGCGCTTGCGAGCAGGTGGCAGTTCTGTGGTGATGATGAGCGGTGAAGCCGGCATCGGCAAGACCACCGTCATCAACGCCTTCGTCGAGCGTCTGGACACCGACTTTCGGCTGCTCCGTGGCAACTGTGACGATCTGCTGGCGCCGACCGCCCTCGGTCCCTTGCGTGAAGCCTTCCGCGACAGTGACGACGGGGTCCGGGCACCTATCGACGTTGGCGATCTGGGTTCGGTACTGCCGGCGATCGTTGCCGACCTCAGCGGCAAACGCGCGACTGTGTTGATCCTCGAGGACATGCATTGGGCTGATGACGCATCGATCGATGTCGTCCGGTATCTGGTGCGGCGGCTCACGCAGCTCAACGTCCTCCTGGTGATAACCGTCAGGTCCGACAGCCTGGCGGCGCGTCGCCCCTTGCGAGCCCTTCAAGCAGCGCTCAACGGCGCGTTCGTGCAGCGAGTCGTCCTCGGACCTCTGTCGCCGGCCGGAGTTCGAGTCCTGGCGGAGGGCTCCGGCCGGGATCCGGAATACTTGCACAGGTTGTCTGCGGGCAACCCGTTCTATCTCACCGAGTTGCTCGAGGCACCCGGTGACGGCGGCACCCCGCTGACGGTCGTGGACGCGGTCGTCGGTCGGGCCATGGCCCTCGATCCTGCAGACCGGGCGGCAGTTGAGCAACTGTCGATCGTACCCTGGCCTGTCGATCTCGACTTCGCCGAACGGCTGCTGGGCGAGGGGTTCAAGGGCCTGGCCACCGCAGAGACCAACGGTCTGCTCGAGTTGAGTTCCGGAACCGTGCGCTTCCGTCACGAGATCGCGCGCCGGGCGATCGAGGAGACGATCCCTCAGATCCGTCGCATCGCGATGCACCGGGCGGTGGTCACAACTTTGCTGGCCCGCGTCGAGGTCGACAGCGCCGCAGTGGTGCACCACGCCGTCGAGGGTTTCGATGTGGCGACCATCCTCCGTTTCGCCCCGAGCGCCGCGCGGCAGGCGGCGCGCGCCGGATCGCACAGGCAAGCCCTGATCTGCTTCGAGGCGGTGGTGCCGTTCGCAGACGGATTGGAGGCCAGCGAGCGGGCGCAGCTTCTCGACGACTATGCGTGGGAGCTCCATATCGCCCACCGGTTCGATGACGCCGTCAGGGCGGCTGGGCGCGCGGTCGGTGTTCGCCAGGAGGTCGGCGATGTCGTGCCGTGGATCGAGACGATGCTGCGGTTGGCCCGCCATCGCTACATGGCTGGTGATACGGCCGGTGCTATCACGACCATCGAATGCGCCGAGCAGCTTGCGCGGCCGTCCGATTCCGCTGAGGCGCGGGCAGCGACGATGACGTACCGCGGCATGATCCTTGTGCAGACCGGACTGCTCGACGCCGCGATCGCCCTGCTACCCCGAGCGCGCGACGCCGCGGTGCAGGCGGGCCGGCCAGAGCTCGTCTCACTCTGTTCGAACTATCTCGGCGTCGCCCTGACAGACGCTGGTGACGCGCGCGGTCTGGCCTGCTTGCGGGACGCGCTTGCGAGCGCTCTGGAAGGTGGCCACGACGAGGCTGCGGCGCGGGCCTACACCAATCTGGCGGAGATCCTCTTCCGGCATGGCCTGATCGACGACCTCGGCAGCGTGCTCGAAGCAGGAGCGCGGTTCACCCAGGAGCGCGGTTTCTGGTCACACGCCTTCGGCCTCGAGGTGCACGAGGCACAGTGCAGTCTGCGTCGGGGCGACTGGGACGATGCCGAGCGCCGGTTGCAAAGCCTGGAGGACTCCGCACCGGATCCCGGGATGCTCGCCGTCTACCATCAGCCGATGGCAGCCCGGCTCCGGCTGCGTCACGGCGATCTGGTCGAGGCACATGACCTGGCTAGGGCGAGCTGGCACCAGGCCTGGATCCAGCAGTCTGTTGTCGGCATCTTGTACGGCGGGGTCGCCTACGCCGAATGGGCGTGGGTTGCCGGCCGTGGTGACATCGCCCAGGAGATCCACGATCGGCTCGCCCAGTACGACGTGCCCGCCGGTCTGCTCGAGAGCTTCGGCCAGATCTACCGGTTGCTGGCCCTGGCAGGCGCCGACGTGAAGGCATCGGAATCCATCGGCTCGCCGCCGATCGCCATCCGGGACCCGTACGAGCGCGCGGCCGGACTGGCATCCTCCGGATCGGTGGGCGATGCGCTGCAAGCGATCAGCATTCTCGACGCCCTGGGAGCAGTCGCGCCCGCGGACGATCTCCGCGGGCAACTGCGCAGGTTGCGGATCGCTGGCATTCCGTCCGGGCCGGTCTCTCGGGTCGGTGGCGGCAGGTTGACGCGCCGGCAGGCGGAGGTGCTGCGGCTGCTCGGAGCAGGACTGACAAACGCCGAGATCGCTGCCAGGCTCGTCGTCTCGGTCCGGACCGTCGACCATCATGTCTCGGCGATCCTCGGTCGTCTTGCCGCGGGCACCCGTCGCGAAGCCGTCGGACAGGCGGTGGCCCTCGGCCTGCTGGCAGCTCCGGTGGATGAGAAATCTGGCTGAGCCGAGAACCGTCGGCCGGTCGGCGCGCGTATAGCCTGACGAACCTTGATCGCGGGTCAGTGGCGGCCGCCCACGGGCGGGAAGGCAGCTGGGGCACGGAGCCGGCGATTCATGGTGCGCGAGTTGCGCGGTCGTCCGCCACAGTGCTGTTGTCCCGGCGGCCGCAGGCGACTCGAGCGCGGCCGCTGCCCTCCTCCCCAATGTGGGCAGCGGCCGCTTCATCAGCCACGGCTGTGCCACGCGACGTTTCCGTCGTGAATCAGTTTGAAGGTAACCCCCGATATCCCCAGCTACGGATCAGGCTCGAACGACGCGCTGCGAAACGTGGATCCGTCTGGCCACCGGTGCGGTATGTGCGGATGAGGTCACTATCTATGGCTACCCGCTGGACCCGGACGACGATGTCACCAACCCGGGAGGCTGATGACGATCACGGTTGTCGGAGCAGGGTGTCGTCGCGGTCATCGTGCTCGGACCAGGACCCGCGGCTCTGGCCGCGCTGTGAGCACGGGCAGGACGCGGTACCCAGGTGCTGCGTCCGGCCGCCTACGGTAGGCACGATTCCGGCGGAGTGATGACCTCGGAGCCGTAGAGGAAGGTTGCAAGCCGCACCCGTGACCGGACGTTGAGTTTCGTGAAGATCGAGCTCAGATGGCGCTCCACCGTCTTCTCGCTCAGGAACATCGCAGTCGCAATCTCACGGTTGGTGAGGCCGCGCGCAACATGTCCGGCCACTTCGTACTCCCGACGGCTCAAGGTTCCGAGGCGCTCCTCTGGTTGGTGCTTGCTGGAGGTGGGGGAGTAGTGGACTCCGTGTCGACGCAACTCGCGAATCGCGGCCTCCTCGAGGCGTACGGCGCCGGCAATGGTGAACGCCTGATGGGCCGCCCGGAGCTCGCTGACAGCGGCGCTCCGCTTGCCGTCGGCCCGGAGCGCACTGCTCAGAACGACACGAGCCAGCGCAGCCTCCACTGGCATGGGCACAGTTGTGAAGAGTTGCTCGGCCGTGGCAGCGCGCTCGACTGCCGCCGCACTGTCGCCGCGGTCGAGGAGCAGCCTGCTCTCCGCAAGCGCCGAGTAGGCAGCCGCCGATCCTCCCAGCTCCTGGCTGGCCTTGACGGCCCCAGCAACCAGCTGCCGCGTAAGGATTCGATCTCCGCGCGCCAGCGCGGCGCGCACGAGGAGTTCGAAGGTCGCGGATCTCCCAGTTGGATGGAGGCCGGCCAGCTCAACACCGCCGCAGCCGCGCATCACGGCTTCAAGGCAGGACAGCGCCTCGTCGGCGTCCAGCAGCACCCGGCCATTGGCCTCGACGCAGCAGGCTGTCACCCAGTTGGTCCCACTGCGCTCCTTGAGCCGAACAGCATCCGCGAAACGCGCCGCCTCCGGCCTGTCGCCCTGAAGTAGCACGACCTCCACGAGTACCGCCGAGGAGAGCAATGCGAGGTGATCGGAATCCAGCAGCCGTGCGAGCTCGAAGGCTTCCAGCAGCGCCCGCCGTGCCTCGGCCAGCCGGCCGAGGCGGCGAAGCGCATGGCCATGAACGGTCAGCAGGAGGGCAAGAGCCAAGACCTGCTCGGACTGACGGGCAAGCGCAACTGCGCGAACGAGGCGGGCGATCGTCGAATCGGCGCGGCCCGAGACCAGCAAGGCCCAGGAGCACCAGGCGACCACGATGACATCTTCGAGCAGCGCTGCGTCGGGCATCGAATCGATGGCCTCACCAGCGAGGTCCGCATGGTGCGACCCGGCTCTGAGATCACCGTCGAGGACGAGCACGTACGCCGCAACGCATCGGGACGCCACACCGATGCTCGTGCGCCCGAGTGGAGCCGCTTCGGAAAGGAGTCGATTCACGTCTCGTCGTGCGCCGACGCGGTCACCCTCAAACCACCGGGTCAGCGCACGATGCTGAACAAGCCTTGTCGCTGTTGCGGACGGGCGCGTCACGCAGGCGTCGATCTCGGCGCTCAGGACTGCATCGGCCTCGGCGTACCTGCCGCTGTACTCGGCGGCCTTCGCAGCGCCTAGGCGGGCTCTGGACCGAAGCGCCGAAGGCAGTTCGGCATCTCGTAGCGCATTGAGGAACACTTCCCTGCTCTCCTGCAGCGCGCCGGCATCCAGGCCCGCCTCGGCCTGGGCGACCATGAGCTCCGCTCGGCGCGAGTTGGATCCGGCGTCGTCCGGAAGAAGCCGGAGTGCACTGCGATACCAGCGTGCCGCCGACGCGGGCGAGGTCCATCGGGCCGAGTCGCCGGCGCGCACGAGGACCTCGATGGCGTCGCGGTCGCCCACCGTCGCTGATTGCTCGACATGGTGTGCCCACAGCACTGCCGACGCGTGGCTGTCACGAAGTGCCTGCGCGGCCCGGAGATGGGCCAACCGGCGCCAACCTCCGCCGGAAGTCTCGTAGACCGCATCGCAAACAAGGCGATGCCGAAACGCGAGTCGCCCCGGAGTCTCGGAGAAACGAAGGATGTCCCGCCTCTCCAGGTCGTCCAAAGCCATGACCACTTCCTGGGAAGGGAGATCTGTCACGGCAGGAATCAATGCTGGATCGAAGTCCGGCCCAAGCACCGAGGCGGCTTGCGCTACCAGCAGAGTCGGTTCGTTCAAAGGTGCCAGCTCCGCTTGCAATGGTGCCGAGATGCCGGCGTTCGTCGGACTGCGTCCGTGGTCGGCGGCGAGGGCCAGAAGGTACTGCGGGATGCCGCCACTCAGAGCGTGCAGGCGATGCGCATCGAGGTCCTGGATGTCGTCGGCCAGCAGTTTTCGCGTCTCGCCGACGGATAGCGGAGCCAGCGGCTGACTGATGGCGTCGCCGGCTACAAGCATGGCGTCGACCACTGCGGTGAAGGTGCCGGGCGTCTGGCGAGGTCGGTAGGCGAGACCGAACACCACCCCGGTCGGAGGCCGGCGACACAGCTGCCCGAGGAGGTCGAGTGTGCCCTCGTCCGCCCACTGGAGATCGTCGATGATCAGGGCAAGAGGGCTCTGGTCGGCCAGCGCTTCCAGGAGGATGCGCGCCGCGGTCACCCGTCGTTGCGTGGCAGGCGGTCCCGGGACGGTGGCACGGGCCGTCGATGACGGTACGAGTGGCCGCAGTTCGGAAGCGAACTCATCGAGGATGGTGCTTACTCCGGGCGCGTCGCGATGTCGTGCGACGTACGGGTCCAGCGCGGCCGCCAAGGTTGCGAAGGGCCGGGGCGGCCGCAGTTGCCGGCCCTGAGCCGTGAGCACCGTGTGGCCGAGGTCGATGGCGTGGTCACGGAGCTCCGTGAGGAGTCTTGACTTGCCGAGCCCGGGGTCAGCGATGACAACCAGGGTGCGAGGTGATCGGTCGGGCCGGCGAAGCACAACGTCCCAGCTGTTGAACTCGGCCTCCCGGCCGACGAGGCGCCGGCGGTGCCTGCTGGTCTTCGGCCCCACTAGCATGCTTCAACACCACCAGTTCTCGGCTGATCCCGTACCGGTACAAGGATCAGTACGAACGCTCGGGTGGGATCGGATCACTAGCGGCCGGCTTCTCGCGCGACGACGTCGATGACAATCTGCCTGCCGATGATCAACCAATGACGCCTGCCGTGCCGATCCGTCCAGGGCGGGCGAAGCAGGCCGTGCACCGCGTCGCGCCAGGCTCGTGCTTCCGTGCGTTCGCCGGCAACCTCGATGGACAGGCGTTCGGCGGAGGCATGGATGTGCCGCACGCCCTCAGCCAGCGCAGGATCCTTGAGGATCGCGTCGTACCGGGTGATCAGATCCTGGGAACCGGATGTCGTCCGCGGCGGGTCGCTGGCCATCTGCTCAGGCCTTTCGCGCGGTGACGAGCCATGCTGCCGAGTTCAGCAGAACTCCGCCGGACACGAGTTGCCGAGCGGTCAAGGCAGCCCGCAGCTCGTCTTGCTGGCGGCGGTCGTGTGGATCCCGGGAGACGACAGCGCGCACGAACATGTCGGCTTCCTCGGCATCGACCCCGAGGAAGAGCGGTTGCCGGACGTCGGTGAAGGCGATGCGATCGAATCCGGCGTTGGCCAGCAGGTCGTCGATGACTTCCGGGCCACCTGTTCCGTCGTCCGTCCATCCGAACATGTGCGACGCCCTTGGGCCGAGGGAGTCGTCGATGACTCGGACCCATTCGTTTCTGTCCCGCGTCTGCCAGACAAGCATTGTCAGCTGTCCGGCGTCTTGCAGGGCCTGCCCGATCCGGTGGAAGGCGGTCGCGGGCTGCCGGAAGTACATCGTTCCGAACCGGCTGATGATCGCCTGGTAAGCCTGTGCCCTGAGGGGATACGACTCCGCGTCCGCCTGGAGGTAGGAGACGTTGGACTGTCTTCTCGTGTGCTTGCGGGCGACTGCGAGGACTGCCGGGGAGAGGTCGATGCCGAGCACCCTGCCGGACGGCGCCAGTTCGGCGGCGGCACGTGTCAACGTGCCGGTTCCGCAGCCGATGTCGAGTACCTGGTCGGTTCGCGAAATGCCTGTCATTGCCAGGAAGGCGCCGTTGTACCTGGCCAGCATGCGGTCGAACCGCGGCTGATGGACGGCCCAGACCTCGCCGAGCCGGTCCGTCCAGGACGCCATTCCCGCACAGCTCGGCGATACCGTCGTTCGGCTCTGAATCATGGTCGGATCGCTCCTCTCGGATGGTTGCATCTCTGGGGGCTCAGCAGGCATTACGGCCCTGCCCCACCCTGCGGATCACTCGTCGGTGCCGCGGTCGGGAACTTTGGGGGACTTCCCTACTCCGGAATGTGGCCGAACGGGATGCACGATCCGTAGGACTGCTGTCAGGGAGATCTGGAGGAACGGATGGAGAACATCAGCGCCCCGCGTGGCCTGCTCGACTGGCTGGAGAGGCCGACGGGGCAGTTCGAATTCCTCGACGATCGGGGGACCTGGCAACCTTGCCCGCTGCCTGATCTGGCGGCCCGGACGAACGGAAACGCGGCCCGGCTTCGGGCTCTGGGGCTACGGCGCGACGACCGCGTGGTCGTTCTGCATCGAAGTGGTCCCGCGTTCGCTGTGTCGTTCTTCGGGGTCCTCGCCGCCGGTGGAACACCGTGCCCGCTGGCCCCGCCACAGGCGACCGGATACGTTGAGCGGTGGCTTGAGGGGGCGGCCAGGGTCATATCGGCCTCAGCCGCACGCCTCGTTGTCACCGATCCGGAGCTTGTCGATCTCGCAAACGACGCCGTACGGCGCAGCGGACGGTCGGCCACGGTCTGCGAGGTGGACATGTCCGCCTCGGAGGACTTTCAGCCACAAGCGGCCGCGGAACTCGCCCTGGTGCAGTTCACGTCTGGCTCCAGAGCTACGCCGAGAGGCGTACGGGTCTCCTGGGAGAACCTCGAGTCGAACATCGAAATGATCTACCGGTGGATCAACCGGCCTGAGTCCCTCGGTACAAGTTGGTTGCCGCTCCACCACGATATGGGCCTGGTCGGCGGCTTCCTCGTTCCGCTGGTCCGGCAGTTGCGGCACGGGCTGATGCGCCCCGAGCAGTTCATCAAGAACCCGCTCATCTGGCTCGAGCGCTACGGGACAGGGATCGGTCAGGTCATGGTGATGCCGAACTTCGGCTACGACTACGTCGTGCGACGAGTCTCGCCCGACCAGCTGACCGGGCTGGACTTCTCGGCGGTCGAGGTGGCGGTCAGCGGCGCCGAACGGGTGCGCCGTTCGACTCTCGATGCCTTCTACGACCTGCTCGGTCCGTTCGGTCTTGATCGGAAGAGCATGCAACCCGCGTACGGGCTGGCCGAAGCCACCTTGGCGGTGACGGGCGTCCGCTTCGGAGAACCGCCGCTGGCCGTCGGCGTCCCGCGTGGGAGCGATCGGCAGTCTGCGGAGATCGCCGTCGTCACCGAAGCCGGTGCGGATCGATGGGGGGAGGAGCCTGCGACCAATGACCTCGTGTGGCACGTGAGCTGTGGACAGCCGCTGAGTGGCATCGACGTCACGATCATTGACGACTCAGGTCAGCCCGTCGGTGAACGCATCATAGGTGAGATCGCCGTACGGGCGCCGTCCGTGGCAAAGGGCTACACGCAGAACGTGTCCGGCTCGTCGACAAGGTTCGTTGCCGACCAACTGCTGACCGGTGACGCCGGGTTCAAGCATCGGGGCGAGCTCTTCGTTCTCGGCCGCATCGGCGACAGCATCCAGGTTCGGGGCCGGAACATCTATGTCGAGGACGTCGAGAGTGCGCTGTCAGATGCCTTCGTACGCGCTTCCGGAAGGATTGTCGCGATCGCGGGGTCTCGTGACGGCGTGCCGACGATCTGTCTTCTCTCGGACCATGAGATCCCGGTGGTCGACGTCGACCCGATCCGGAGGCGGGTCGAAGATGTCACCGGCGGCAAGGTGCCGGTCGTGCTGCTTCGGGTACGTCGGAGTGCCCTCGAGTACACCTCGAGCGGCAAGCCGCGCCGAGTCTCGATGTGGAACAAATTCCTTGCTGGCGAACTTGCCGGTGCTGTCGAAATCCATGATTCGGCTGCGTCGTGAATCCACCCCTGGCACGGGAGACGTACTGATGTCCGGGCGGCGTCGAGCCGGCCCACCGACCGATGAGGAAGTCGCGCGAAAGGCCAGTGGGAATGATGATCGACTATGCCGCCCGGATGATCTGGAGGTGGCGCGAGCGCCGCTTCGCGTGGACACCGACGGCGGAACGTCTGGTGCGTTCAGCAGATGTTTGGGCGTCGGTGCCGAGGACCTTGGAGGTCGAGGTGCAGGCGGCTTTGGGAATCGGTCCTGACGGTTGGTCCGTCGGGACCCGGTCACCGTTCCACCGTCCGCGGGCCAGCAGGTGGCGGATCTATGCGCCGAGCAGCGTCGCCGCCGCGGCTGCGACGCTGGTGCTTCTCGCCACTGGCTATCTTGCGCAGGCCGAGGCCGACGCGACGCGGACTGCGGCGTTGTCCGGGCCGGCGAACTCATCGACGCCGGCGGCGTGGGCCGACCTGCGGAACAAGCCCAGCGGCGTGGAGATCACGTTGAGATCGGCGACGCTGCATCCGGCGCCGGCCGGCAAGTACTACGAAGGTTGGGTCAAGGGAGCTCGGGGAACGGTCTCGATCGGCACGTTCCATCTGCGACACCAGTCCGAGAAGGTCGTTCTCTGGTCGGGGGTCGATCTCGACGAGTATCCGACGATCGCAGTCACGCTCGAGTCTGAGGACGACGATCCTGCCTCGTCGGAACAGGTCATCGCGTCCGGCGCAGTCTCGCCGACGGATCGCTGATCGGGCAGTCAGCCGGCCCTTCGCAGTTCCCTTAACAACTGCTGCCTCGTGAGGCGGCGATCAAGGTCGCTGACGGTGGCGGCGTGTATGCCCGAAAGATCAGGTTCCCGGCCGCTTGACGCGTACGCTGCCCGCCACATCTCGGTCCGCGCGCGATCTTGAGCGACCACGTCCTCGAAGTGTGGAGCTATACGACCGACAACCTCCTTGTCGACCTCGAGCGTTTGCGCGGCCAGGTCGGTTGGATACTTGCGCAGCGCCTCGGAGATGATCACCGCCTGTTCCAGCGCTAGTGATACGCCCAGCGCGAAGACCTGATTCGTCATGCAGAGGCTGTCGCCGACCAAGTGCAGGCCATGAACCACCGGCCTCCCGTCATGGGATACCAGGCGACGCAGTCGGTTCCGCAGCGCACCGATCGCCAACGGCCGATCTGTGACCGGTCGGCTCCGGTTCGGATCAACCCATGCCGCGATCGCCGGCAGCTGTGCGGCGGCAGCGGCGAAGAAGGCGGGTTCGCGCAGCAACTTGAGTTCTGGGTCGTCGGGCAAGACACCGAAGCTCACCGAGAAAAGGTTGTTGTCGGCAAGCAGCAACTTTCCCGCGAACCCGTCGTAGACCCCGCCCGCGCTGACGGGACTGTCCAGCGGTCCCGGGGCTGCGTCCTGGCGCAGTCGGTAGAACCGTGAGTACATCGTGAGATGGGTGGATGTCTCAAGCAGCCAAGGCGCTGGAGCTCCGTCCCCCAGGAGCCATTCGGAGGTTCGATCCCGACGACCGCCTGCGGAGACGACCAGGTCGGCGAGAAGGGGGCCTCGCGTTGTTCGGACGCCGATGACGCGACGCGGAGCGACCGCGTTCGCGAAGCACAATCCGCTGACCTCGGTGCCGGCGGCGTAGGTGATGCTGGATCGCCGGGTCACGGCGCGGCGGAGAGCGGCTTCGAGGACCGCCCGGCGAACCAGCAGCACGGTGGACCGACGTCGTCCGTCATCCTCAGCTGCACGATGACCCTGGACTACGCGTTCCTCGCCGCCGGCTGCGCGCACCTCGGCCAGGACGTCGGGAGCGAACCTCTCGAGGACACGGTGCGTCTGTTCGCGGAACAAATGCGGATGCTGCCAGTGGGGCACCGATCGGCGCCGATCCGTGTCAGGGAGATCCCGTTCGGCGATATGAACCTCGTGGCCGTGAGCGGCGAGTATCAGTGCGCAGGCGAGGCCGGCCACGCTGCCACCGGCGATCACCGCACGGGACATTGGCCGGATCCCGGATGCCGAAATGCGATGGGTAGATGCTCTAAACCTCTCCGGAGGAGACCCGAACGCCAGCGCAGAGTGCCGGCGTCGGCGTCGAGGCGTAGGTCTGGAAGGCGATCGAGGACGGCGGCGAACACTATTTCGCCCTGGAGCCTGGCGAGTGGTGCACCCAGGCAGTAATGAATGCCGAAACCGAACGCGACGTGTTTGGAGCCCGCGCGCGAGAGCTCGAGGCGGTTCGGCTCGTGGAACGCTGCCGGATCCCGGTTGGCGGCGCCGAGCGAGACAAGGACCGGATCACCGGCACGGATCAGCGAGCCGGCGAGCTCGAAGGACTCGGCTGCGAAACGCCACGTGGTGATGTCGACGGGGGAGTCGAAGCGCAGCAACTCCTCGATCGCGGGACCGAGAAGGGCCGGCGTTCCTCGGAGGTGCTGGAGCTGCTCGGAATGGGTGAGCAGTGCGTGCAGACCGTTGCCGAGCAGGTTGATGCTGGTTCCGTGCCCGGCGATCAGCAGCAGGAAGACCGTCGAGATCAACTCTGATTCGTTCAGTTCGCCGTCGTCCGTCGCGAGGACGAGGTCGGCCAAGAGGTTCTCTCCCGGCGCCCGCCGTGTTGCGTCGATCAGTTCCCGGACGAATCGGCGCATCCGTCGGCCGGACCGGCCGACGCGTCCACGAGCACGATGTCCAGCAAGATGGGGATCCGTGATCTCACGGAACTCGGCCTGCAGGTTGAGCGGGACGCCGAGCAGCTCACACAGGACGAGCGTCGGCAGAGGATGCGCAAAGGCGGCCATGAAGTCGGCATGCCCCTGATCGACAAGTGGATCGAGCAGCTGGGCCGAGATGGCTTCGACTCGGCTCCTGAGTAGTTCTGTCCGGCGAGGGGTGAAGGCGGCACCGGCTACTCGTCGCAGCCGCCGGTGGTCCGGCGGGTCGGCGTTGACCATGTGATGACCGAGTCCCAGCCGGAACTCGTCCGGGAGCCCGACGGCCTGGCGCGGAATCGAGGGTGACAGGAACCGCGGGTTCTTCGACAACCTGGGGTCGGCCAGCGCCTCGCGTGCCGCTTCGTGGCTGGTGACGAGCTTCACCGGCACACCGCGTGGCAATACGACGTGCGCGACAGGCTGAATCGATCTGAGCCAGGAGTACGTCGGATACGGATCCTGCATGAACTCCCTCGTGAACAGCCCGGGCAGCTGCGCCGGAGGCGATGGCTGTGCGAAGTCTTCCTCGAGCCTGCCGCCCATGTCTGCTCCTCGTCGTTCGACATGTCGCCACAACAGCAAAGGACCCGGGTTTTAGAGACCCAGGCCCTTGTGCTGTCCGGCCGTGGTTCGAGAACTCCGGCCGAGTGCGAACCCGAGTTTTAGAGACCCTGGCGTCGCGGGGCGTCGGCAGCTGGTTTTAGAGACCCTTTGCTGACGTCGGGACAGTGGTCCGGAGACCCTGGCCCTGCTCCTGAACCTTGGTTTTAGAGACCCTGGCTCCTTGAGCGATGTCTTAAGACTAGGCCCGGATTTGGAGCGGTCCCATAGCCACTATGCATGTCTTCCCAGCCGAAACTGGTCTCCTCCGAACGCCCTTGGTCTCGATCCGCCGCTGCCGCCGGCTGCGTACTGCCGAGCGAATGGTGTCCTTGCCGGGCGATCGGGCTGGGGTGAGCAGGAAGGCAGACCGAAGCATGCGAGTCTCCTCGGTAGTGCGGCTACCGGTTGCCGTGGATCGGCACAGTCCGCATTCGCTCAGTCGGCAGATCGTCGATCAGATTGTCCTGGCCATCGAGTCGGGAGCGCTCGGCGCCGGATCTGAGCTCCCCTCCAGCCGTGCCCTGGCGCAGACGCTCGGGATCTCGCGCAGCGTCGCCCTGGCTGCGTACTCCGAGCTCTTCGCGCGCGACTACCTACGATCGCTTCCCGGCTCGGGAACCTTCGTCTCGGATGTGGTGGGCGCCAAGGTGCCGGCTGCCGATGCGGCCACATCGTCGCAGCGATGTTCGGTCGATTTCAGCCCTGGGATGCCGAATCTGGAGCGCTATCCCAGGTCAGCGTGGAGATCTGCCTGGCAAGCGGCGAGCTACGTTCCGCCCACGGCGACCCACGCGCCTCGGATGGGTCTGCCACAGCTCAGAGAGCAGGTGGCAGCACACCTGAACCGAACCAGGGGCATCGGCTGCGTACCGGGGCAGGTGATGATCACGGATGGTCTGGCGCAGGGCCTCGAGGTTCTCGCCGAGCTGGCCGGGCCTGAGGCATCTGCGGTGATCGAGGATCCGGCCCATCCGCTCCTCGCGTACCTCCTGGAGCGACGTCGGCTGGCGACGGTTCCGGTTCCGGTCGGTCCAGCCGGCATCGACCTCGAGTTGTTGCCGGCTTCGGCCTCGTTGGCTGTCGTTACCCCGTCCCAGCAGTTCCCACTCGGTCGTCAGATGCCGCTGCACAGGCGTCATGAGCTGCTCAGGTGGGCAGAGCGCAGCGAGGTGTTGCTGGTCGAGCTGGACATCGCGGACGAGTTGCACAGTCGCGAAGGATTCGTTCCGTGCCTTGCGTCACTCGATATGTCGGGGATCGTCGCATATCTCGGGACGTTCGAGCATGCCCTGTCACGCGACCTGCCACTTGGGTACCTGGTGCTGCCTGAAGCGTTTGGTAAGTCTGCAGAGACCCTTCCGATGGCAACCACCGGGCCTACGCCTCTCGCCCAGCGTGCCGCGCTCGAGCTGTTCTCGCGGGGCGACGTCGCCAGGTATGTGAACCGGCTGTATCGAAGCTACCAGGAGAAGCGAGCAGTGGTCCGTCGGCAGCTGGAGATGCTCCCTGTCGAGTCCGTGACCGGTCTGTTCGGCAACCACGTTGCCGTTCAGCTGAGCCCCGGGCGATCGGCGGAGGGTGTCAGTGAACGCCTCGTGAATGCCGGGGTTCTGATTCCTCCGGCTTCGGCCTACCGTCGACGCTACGCCCCGGACCACGTCGACGACCGAACGGTTGACAGCACCCTGATCGTCGGCTTCGGCCATCTCACCAGCGCGGAGATCGAGCAGGGTCTGCGGGCCCTGGGCCGAGCGCTCGACGTCAGTTAGTACCCTGAGAGGGCCGCGGGTGACGCTCGGCGAGTAGTTCGAGCTTTGCCAGGAGGGCGGCGGTAAGGTCGACGTCGAGCACGTCCGCGAGCCGGAGTATCGACCAATAGATGTCGCCCATCTCGCACCGCACATCGGCGGCGAACCGCTGATCGGCCATCCTCGCCGCTGCCTCGCTGGGCGAGAGCCAACGGAAGAGCTGCGCCAGCTCACCTGTCTCGGCGACGAGGTTCAGCAACAGTGCTGCCGGAGCCGAGATCTCGTCCCAGCCGCGCTCTCCTGCGAATCGGCGCACCTGTGCGCGCAGGTCGTCCGGAGAACCGGACGCACCTGGCGGGTCGCCGTCGTAGCTCAGCATTCGCGGCTCGACACCAGGAGATCCAGCGCCTGGTCAGGCGACGTCGCCCATCGGATGTAGCGGTGGAGCTCCGACGACATCATCCCCTGGGTGAGCAGCAGATCGAGCTGGGCGCGGAACAGTGCGAAAAGAGCGTCAGGGTCCAGGACGACCAGTGGCTTGCGATGAGCATCCAACGCGCGCCCGGTGAGAACCTCGAGCATCTCGCCGAGTGTCCCTACTCCGCCCGCCAGCACGACGAAGGCATCGGCGCGTTCGATCATCAGCTGGTTCCGGACCTGGAGGTTCGGTGCGACGACCAACTCGTCGGCGTCACCGTCAGTCAGGTCAAGGCGATCCAGCAACGGTGCCCGGACGGCGATCCCGACAGTCCGGGTCCCGCCGGCTCGTGCTGCTCTGGCGAGTGCGCCCATACTGGACACTCGGCCGCCGCCGCTGATCACGGTGTGCCCGCGGCGGGCGAGCTCCGCTCCCAACTTCTCCGCAAGTGCAAGGTGGCGCGGATTGCTGGACTGCGCGGAGCAGAAGACGCACACGGCCGCTGGCTTTGTCACTCGGTTCGCCGGGCGACGACGTACCGCATCGGAATGTCGACTGCTGCACCTTCCGCCGATGTCTCGGTCGAGCGCCACAGATGCGAGCCTGAGGCAACGATGCGGTAACCGGCATCGAGGAGCAGATCTTCGGTCTCATGCTCGCCGAGGTCGGCCGGCTGGATGCCGTAACGCAGGATGCGTGCCACCTTCGGCGGTGGACCGTCCGGCTGGGCCAGCAGCTCGGCGAGCAACCGCCCAGCGGCCGGGGCCGGTTCGTAGCTGAATAAACGGCCAGCGGCTCCGTTGAGGACCGCAAACGAGGCAACGGCCGTTGCCCGCTCGTTTGGGGTGAAGAGGTGTAGGAGTCCACGTGCGTAGACATTGCTGTCTCCGGTGAGGAGATGAATGGACGCCGCGTCCGCAGGATCCAGAACATCCAGCCGACGGAACTGCACTCGATCGTCGACCCCGGTACGGGCTCGATCGAGCGCTGCGACGGAGATGTCCACGCCGAGGATCGTCGGGAATCGATCGGCGAGCGCTCCGGCGTGTGTGCCGTTGCCACAGCCGACATCGATGAGAGGTAACTCGGGATGGAGATGTCCGGAGACCAGCTCGTACGGGACCGAGCTCGCCGGATCGCCATCCCATAAGGCCTCTCCCTGACCTGCGGGAAGATCACGCCAGTAACTGTCCCAGATCGTGCTGTAGGCGGTAGAACTCACCTTGTACGCCCTCTCATCCATTCACCTGGTGATGTCAACAGCTGCGCGATTCGCCGGATGGAGCAGGCACGCCGAGCCCGGGTAGACCCAGCGAGATCGCCGGCCGCTTCGGCGCTGTCCGGAACAGGCGCCCCTCCCACGCGTCGCCGGCGCGGGTCCTCCGATGCGTCAAGACTCCACCGTCAGCGATCAGATGATGCGGGGCGGCGTCGGTGATCTGAACCGTGACGACGTCACCGGGACGGATGGACTTCTGGGCGCCCTGCACCGCATCGCCGGACGGGCGTGTTGCGCGGAAGTGCACCAGCCGGTTGTCCTCAGCGCGACCCGACATCCGTCCCGTCGACTCGTCCTTGCGCCCGTCGTCGGCGGAGACGAGGAGCGCGGCGGTCTGCCCGAGCTGCCGCTGGTTCTCGCGTAGAGAAATCTCATCCTGTAGGACAACTAGGCGCTCGTACCGCTCCTGGATCACCTCCCGCGGGAGTTGCTCGGCCAGGTCAGCAGCTGGAGTACCGGGCCGTTTGGAGTACTGGAAGGTGTAGGCGCCGGCGAATCCGGCCTGGCGTACGACGTCCAACGTGTCCTGGAAGTCCCGCTCCGTCTCACCGGGAAAGCCGACGATGATGTCGGTGGTGATCGCCGCCTGGGGGATCGCAGTGCGAACGTGGTCGATGATCGACAGGTAGCGCTCCTGCCGGTACGAACGTCTCATCAGTCGCAGAATCCGATCGGAGCCGGATTGCAGTGGCATGTGCAGGTTCGGCATCACATTGGCAGTCGACGCCATGGCGTCGACGACGTCTCCCGTGAACGCCGCCGGGTGTGGACTGGTGAACCTGACCCGTTCGAGTCCCTCGATGTCACCGCAGGCCCTGAGCAGCTTTCCGAAGGCCAGCCTGTCGCCGAAGTCCACACCGTAGGAGTTGACGTTCTGCCCCAGCAGCGTGATCTCGAGGACTCCCTCGCCGACCAGCGCGGTGATCTCCCGCAAGATCTCGCCCGGTCTGCGATCGGTCTCCTTCCCGCGTAGGGCCGGCACGATGCAGAACGTACAGGTGTTGTTGCAGCCGACCGATATTGCCACCCACGCTGCGTACGCCGAATCGCGGCGGGTCGGCAGGCTGGAAGGAAACGTCTCAAGTGTCTCGAGGATCTCGACCTGAGCTTCCTCGGCGAACCGCGCGCGATCCAGCAGCGATGGCAGGGAAGCGAGGTTGTGGGTACCGAAGACAACGTCCACCCACGGCGCACGGCCGAGGATGTCACCGCGGTCCTTCTGGGCAAGACAGCCGCCGACCGCGATCTGCAGGTTCGGGTTGGCGCGCTTCAAAGGAGCGAGGTTCGCCAGACTCCCGTACAGCTTGTTGTCCGCGTTCTCGCGCACTGCGCAGGTGTTGAAGACAATCAGGTCCGGGACTGCGCCCGCAGCGACCGGGGTGTAGCCGGAGACGTCGAGCAGCCCGGAGATGCGCTCGGAGTCGTGGACGTTCATCTGACACCCGAACGTGCGCACCTCGTAGGTGCGGCCGAGGCCGTCCGGTGCCGCTCGAACCGGGTCATTCGGCATGTGGGCCCCCAATCATGAATTGTCTCCAGGCCCCTCAAGGTTCATCAGAGATCGCGCGGACGCCAGATCCGGATTGAGACCGGATCGCCCGCTTTCCGGCTCGCGTATGTGGTTCGGTACGGCCACAGGCTGGGAACATGCACCCCACACCTGTGATCGCGGTCGTCGGTACGACCGCCTCGGGAAAGTCCGACCTCGCAGTGAGCCTCGCGGAGGCGCTCGGTGGCGAGATCGTCAATGCGGACTCGATGCAGCTCTACAAGGGCCTGAACATCGGAGCGGCGAAGATCACTGCGGGACAAATGCGGGGCATCCGGCACCACCTCCTCGACGTCCTTGACCTTGATCGGCCGGCCGACGTCTCCTGGTACCAGGAGACGGCCCGCGAGGTCGTCGATCGCCTGCGCGCTGCGAGGCGAGCCGCGATTCTCGTCGGCGGATCGGGTCTGTACCTGCGTTCCGTTCTTGACGACCTGAGGTTTCCACCGACCTCGGCCCCGCTCCGCCATCGATTGAATACAGAGCTCGAGCGCGTCGGATCAGTCGGTATGCACGCGCAGCTCCTGGCGGCGGCGCCCGAGGTCGGGGCTCGCGTCCCGGCAGGGAACGGGCGCCGCATCGTCCGGGCACTGGAGGTACTGGCCCTCACCGGGAAAGGCCCGGCCACCGCACTGCCCGAACCCCGCTACGTGTATCCCGCGGTGCAGATCGGTCTGTCCGTACCGCGCGACGTTCTCCATCGGCAGATTGCCGCTCGACTCTACCGGATGTGGAACAGCGGGCTGGTCGAGGAGGTCCGCCAACTCTTGGACCTGGGGCTGCGCGACAACCCGACCGCTCGGCAGGCACTCGGCTACGCGCAGATCATCCGTCACCTCGACGGCGAGTGCACCGCGGAGCAGGCCTATCGTGAAACTCTCCGCCGAACCAAGCGCTTCGCAAAACGCCAGGACACCTGGCTCCGTCGCGACTCACGGATCAACTGGCTGGACCACGACCGCCCAGACCTCGCCCAAGCCGCCCTCGCGATCGTCCGGCAACATTCCGAGGACCCACCCCAAGATGTTGCCTAAGACAACTACGCCATCCCACAAGGAGTCTCTGATGCGGTCCGTTCGACGAGTGTCACGACTTCGGTCGGTCCTGTGCCTGACTCGCCGAGTCGATGACTGCCGCTCCGCTGCGCGTCGAACGGAGCTGACCGAGCGCGCAGCGGAGCCTGGTTCAGAAGCCGCCCTTGTTGCTGCACTTCCGGCACACCGGGATCGGCACGCCGTCACTGGTGTCACCCACGCCGCTGTCCGCGGACGCGGTCGAGGTGACTGGCGCAATCGCAACCAGAGCCACGACCGCACCCGACAGGGAGATGGCCGTTCGTACCAAGCGCTGGATCACTGGAAGTCCTTTCTCGTGGTCACGGAACAGCCACACGCGATGACGCCGTTCCGATCGGTCATCAGAGCAGTACGTACAGGTATGCCGGATCGGATGCGGCAGACCTCACTCGAAAACAGGAGGCCACCGTGCCCGACGACGCAGCTGATCGACGCAGCGATGTGTTCTTCTACGGGCTTTACATGGATCCCGAAGTCCTGGTCGGCCAGGGAGTTGAACCCTGTCGTCCGCGGCCGGCGGCCGTGAACGATCACGTACTTCGGATCGGGAAACAAGCGACGCTCGTGCCATGTCATCACGAGCAGGCGTTCGGAATGGTGTACTCGCTGACACAGTCCGAGGTGAATTCGCTCTACGGGCGACCTGGACTCGAGGGCTACCGAGCCGAGCCTATGCTCGCTCGCCTTATCGAAGGCGGCGTCGTTCCGGCGCTTTCTTACATCCTGTCGAAGTCGCCGCCTGAGGATGAGGAAGCGAACTGCGAGTATGCCCGGGCTCTGCGCGCTGTCATGATCCGTCTTGGACTTCCTACCCCGCCCGAGGCGCCGCCGTGCACCACGAGTTGACGAGTGTGACGAAAGTAGGTTCCGATCAATGACTTCACGGACAGACGACGCGAGGTCCTCCGGCTGAATCGGCCGTCCCAGCAACAGTTTCAGAGAGCCGTGAGGACGGGACGTCCGCTCATCATCGCGGGATGCGCCGAGGAGTTGTCACGCGGCCACACCTACAGCCTCGACCTTCTACAGCGAGCCATCGGCAACCGGCGGATCGAGGTCGACAGGCGACCGTCCAGGAACACTCCTCAGGATCCCCAGTCGAGACCTGACTTCCAGCGTGTCCGGTTCCAGGACTTCCGCCGGCGGCTGATGACCGAGACCTTCGACGGGCCGCGGACATACCTGCAGGACGACGTCAACCACATGCCGGGCCTGCGGCCCTTCTACGGTGAGCCCGAGTACCTGCGTGATGTGACAGTGACCAGGACAAAACTCTGGGTCAGTGGTCGAGGGCTGGTTACGCCGCTCCACTATGATCCGGTGGAGGTCGTCCACTGGATGATGGAAGGCAGCAAGCGGTGGGTGCTGGTTCGACCAGGTCTGCGGAACCTGTACCCGTACGGCCTGCGTACGAAGGCGGCGATGTTCAGCCGGGTGGATCCGGATGCTCCTGACCTGAAGGCGTTCCCGCGCTGGCGCGGGGTGCGTCCCATCGAGTTCGATCTTCAGGCAGGCGAGTTGCTGTACATCCCCGCGTTCTTCTGGCATCGAGTGGAGTCGACGTCGGATTACAACGTCTCGATGAACTACATCTGGGTCGCATCGCTGCGCAAGATGTTGCGCTATCTGCCTGAGTTCGGACATGCCGTGCCGTTCGTCAGGTGGCAGGCCAAACGCATCTCCGCGGCACGGACAACGATGCACGAAGACAGGCGGGTGCGCCTGTAGAGCGCCGAGCTGTTTGTCGTCAAGTAGCGAACGGGCCGTGGGACTCGTTAAGGCTCTCGTTGCTTTCGGCAACTGTACTCAAAGACGTCGTACGGCCTGTCCGCCTCTGGGTGTTGTCGACGGGATGCTGTTCGGTGGATCGGCCGGCTGGCTGTACGCCGAGGTGATCCAAAGCGCACGCCTACGCGTACAGCAACGCGAATGGTCCCGCGTATGCGCTTAGGAGGCGATCGATGCGGCCCGATCCCGAGCTGTTCGTCCGAGGAATTCGTCCCACATCCAGCGGAAGACCTCGCATCCGTTGGCTCCTGGCGCGGGCTGCAGTGATCGCCACTGCGATCGCCGTCGCCGTGCCTGGTTCGGCCTCGGCTCAGCTGCCATTGCCCACGAAAGATCCGGCCAAGGTGGCGAACCCGTCGTCAACGGTGCCGGTCGGCGCCCAGGCGGTCGGCGGCGTCAAGGGGTCGGCGTCGGTGAGCGCGACCGGTGTCGCGGAGTACGAAGTACCTCTGACCGTCGTCCCCGGCCGAGCCGGATTCGGGCCGAACTTGTCGGTCAAGTACTCGAGTCAGTCCGGCAACGGCCAGCTCGGGATGGGTTTCAATCTGAGCGGTCTGTCCCAGATCTCGTTGTGTGCGAAGTCGGTGGCCGACGATCAGGTGGCGCAGGGCGTGCAGTTCAACGGCTTTGGCCCGTTCTGCCTTGACGGCCAACGGTTGATCGCGAAGACCGGTCAGTACGGCGCGAACGGCACGGAGTATCGGACCTTGCCGGACACGCACGTGCAGGTGAAGTCGTTCCGAGCCGCGGGCACCCCGTCGTCCGAGATCGGTCCGACGTACTTCGAGGTGCGCCGGCCGGACGGCCGTGTGGAGACGTACGGCGACACGTTCAGCGACAACGCCCGTGCGCGGGTGGCCGCCGGCAACCAGATCGTCAACACCGCGTGGCACATCCAGTGGTCGCGTGACCGTTCCGACAACGAGATCAAGTTCGAGTACGGCCGCCGGACGGCGGCGGCCTCGAACCCGTCCGAGATCGAGCGCTGGATCGACAGGATCAGCTACGGCCGCGTCGGGCAGATGGACCGGCTGGTGGAGTTCGGCTACGAGACGCGGCCCGATCCGCGGTTCGGGTACTCGCTGGGACAGCCGCGCGAGAGCACCAAGCGGCTGAAGTCGGTGACGATGAGCCTGCTCGACGGGGTCGAGAAGAAGCGAGCACGCGAGTACTCGTTCTCGTACCTGAACGACGGAGCGACCAAGAACAGCAAGCTGGCTACGCTGCGCGAATGCGGTGTGATCGCGTCGGACTGCAAGCGCGACACGCACTTCACCTGGTCGTTGGGGTCGGAGGGCTTCGCGGCCGGGAAGGCGCAGACGACCCCCTCGGGCGGGTCACTCGTGCCGCCGTCGGTGAACAGCCAGCTGATCGCCGCGGACTTCGACGCCGACGGACGGAGCGACCTGGCCTGGCCGGACGCCTCGAACTGGAAGTATCTCCTGGCTCAGCCGACCTCCGGCAGCCAGATCTACACGACCAAGCTCTCCGGCCCCGAGAACTCCCTTGGTGTCGGTGCCACGGCGTGGCCGCTGGACTATGACGGGGACGGCAGGGTCGATATGGTCCGGCGCTCCTGGCCCGGCGACCCGAGTTGGAAGGTCCTGCTGACGAAGCTGGTCGGACATGGCCCGACGACGCTGGTGTCGACCCCGTTCACCGGCGGCCTCAACCACAACGATCCGGATGCCGGCGCGATCCCGGGCGACTTCGACGGCGACGGCTACCAGGACGTGATCGAGTACGCACGCCAGCCCGGCACCAACCTGTGGAATCGCTGGTGGCGGCGTAACTCCGGTACCGTCAGCCCTGGGATCGACAGCGCGACACCGTACGACACCCAGGCTTTCTCGGTCCCTCTCGATGCCGGGCTGAGCAGCGAGAACCCGGCGAGCCTGACGGTCGCCGATGTCTTCGGCGACGGCCGGGACCAACTGCTGTTCGGCGTTGACGGTCAGTTGATCGCCAAGGACATCGCGAAGGGGACGACGGTCGACACGAAGCTGCCGTCGAACGTCCTGAAACTCGACAAGCAGTGGCTGGATCTCAACAACGACGGACTGACGGACCTGCTCACGAACGGTACGGCGAGCGGGGTCAAGGAACCGAAGCTGTATTACTGGCTGAACACCGGCCGCGGCTTCAGCGGCGCCAAGTCGGCTGGTGTTTCGGCGGATGGGTTCGCGCGAGCTCTGGTCGTCGACTACGACGGCGACGGCACCCGGGATCTGCTGGTGCCGCGGCCGGCCACGGGTGGCCAGATCGTGCCTCTGTGGGTCGGACTCGATGTCGTCCGGGCGAAGGCCACCGCCGCGGACGCGCTGTCGTTCAACCGGCTGGCGACGACTGTTTCCTTCGAGGCGATGCCGACCGAGGCCTTCAGGTTGCAGGGGCCGCGGACGGTGGATGCGAACGGCGACGGACTGACCGATGTGCTGCTGGTCAACCGCCCGTCCGTCGGAACCTCGGGTACTCCGACGCTGCAGTTGTTCCTGCACAAGACCGATGGTGGAGTGTCGGGTGCTCGTCACGATCTCCTGTGGCAGGTGTACGAGGGCGATCAGAATCCGAAGGGTCCGATTGGCTCGCTGCCGCCGACGGTGGAGTTCCGGTACAGCCCGCTGACGAACACAGCGGTCTATGACCGCGGCAGTTGTGCACGTGCTACCGGCTTCGCCTGTCAGTTCGGTGGCGGCGCGTACGTCGTGGAGAAGGTTCTCCGCGACTCCGGCATCGACGACCATACTCAGATGGTGTCGGAGTATTTCTACCGCGACGGCCGCACCGACAGGTTCCGCAGGCAGAGCCTCGGGTTCGCCGAGCGGCGGGTGATCAGCTATCCATCCGACCATCCGGACCAGCGGATCACCGAGAGGGCGTTCTACGACAACACTGTTCGCTGGAGCTCGCCCCGGCTCGAAGAGCGGTGGATCATCACGCCGCTGTCCGGTGGACGGAAACGGCTGGAGCGCGCCGAGAACGACTGGGCGAACCGGACTACCGGATCCGGGAGCCAGCTGTTCTTCAGCTATCCGTCGGAGACCAGGCAACGCAGCTACGAGTTCCCTGACGTCGCGAACCTGGCGGTGATGACACCGTCCCAGTTCACCGTGCTGAACAAGAAGGCGTTCAGGGCGATAACGACGCTGGTGAGCGGGATGGACGAGTACGGCAACGCCGGGACGACCGTCACGCGCCGGGTCGCCATCGACAAGGTGCAGGAGAACAAGACCACGCTGACGCTCACCCCGGATCTCGACGTCGCGAACTGGCTGGTGAACCGTCCGAAGAAGATCGTGGAAGCAGACCAGAGCGTCGATCAGGCAACTGGCACGTTCCGGCCGGCGCAGACCCGCACGAGCTCGTACACCTACGAGGGACCCACGAAGCGTGTCGACACGCTGAAGACCTACGGCTCCGACGCCGCGCCGGGGCGGCAGCTGCTGACGTCGTTCGACTACTCGTCGGGAAACGTCATTCGTCGCACGATGACCGACCTCGGCACCGGTGACGCTCGGGAAACTACCTACGCGCACGACGGCTTCGGCTACCTGCATGCGACGCAGAACGGCAAGTCGCAGACGGCCTACACCGGCTACGACCCGGTGCTCGGGGTGCTGAAGGTCGCTGTCGACATCAACGGTCTCCGAACGGATCACACCTACGACACGTTGGGGCGGCTGGTGAAGACGCGAACGCCCAGCGGCGTGGAACGTACCATGACCTTCACCCAGGTGCCGGTCGGCACTGAGAACCTGCTCCAGATCGAGGTGAAGGACGGGAGCGGCGCCGTGACGCAGTCGGTTGCGGATCGCCTCGGCCGACCGGTGACTGAGAGGTTCAAGGCCCGCGACAACGGCATGCGTCAGCGGTTGCTGACCTACGACGGCCGGGGCCGGCTGGCGTTCGACACCACGTTCCACCCTGTCGGTACGGTCGTGACGGAGAAGACGAAGTACGGTTACGACAACGCCGACCGGATCGTCTCGGTGCGCGAGCCCTACACCGCCGCGCCCGCCACCTGGAGCTACTCCGAGCTCACCACGACATCCACGGATGCCCGCGGCAACACCAAATCGAGCACGGTCAACCAGAACGGTCAGGTGGTGCGTCAGGTCGATGACGACGGCACGTCGACGCCGCCGACGAGGACATATGTCTACGGCTCGTTCGGCACCCTGCTGAGCACGAGAAACTCGGCCGTCGCCGGCAGCGAAACCCGCTACGAGTACGACGCTCTGGGCGCCCAGGTCACCAGGACAGATGGTGAACGAGGCAAGACGAGCTACGCATACAACGCCTTCGGTGCTGTCATCGGGATCGACGATGCGAACGGCCGCCACGCCGCGATCACGTACGACGTACTCGGCCGGGAAACCCTGCGGAGTACTTCGAAGAACGGGATCGGCACGTCGACGACGACCCACACCTGGGACACCGCCGGAGGGCGGACGTTCCGTGGCGCGCTGATGCAGGTGACCGCTGACGAGCGGATCATCCCGAAGGCCATGGCAGTTGTGACGACCGACTACTCGTACGATGCGTTCGGCCGCCTGGATCTGGTCAGCCAGACCCTGCCGCAGACCGCGAGTCCGACCGCTCCGCTCGAGACGTTGTCTGCCGACTACGACTTCGACAAGTTCGGCCGGCTAAGCACCCTGCGTTACCCGAAGCTCAAAGGACAGACCGAGGGCACGAAGGTGCAGTACGCCTACGGAGCGCCAGAGACGACGAACGGTCAGCTCAGCGGCGTCACCTCAGGTGCCGCGACGTTGTGGACCGCCGACGAGGTCGACACCCAAGGACGTCTGGTCGGCGAGGAGTCGGGCGACGGCGTGACCACCAGCCGGACCCTGGGCTGGGACGGCCGTGTCCTCGACATCAAGTCGCTCACCTCGAGCACCGACATCCACCCGAACAAGGTGCTCTTCGGTGAGCAGTACACCTACGACGACCAACGGAACCTGGAGAGCCGCGTTCAAGGCGCGGTCACCGAGAGGTTCACCTACGACCAGCTCAATCGGCTGGCCACCGGCAAGACCTACAATTCGACGACCGGCGCGGTCTTCCAGACCGATGACTGGCATTACGACAAACTCGGCAACCTCAGCTCGAGCGAGCTCCGCGGCACCTACACATACGGCGATCCGTCCCGTCCCACCCAGGTCACGAAGGTGACGGGCGGACTGTTCGGAACCCGTTCCTACGGGTACGACCCGGTCGGCAACCAGACCGTTCGGCCGGATGCCAAGCTCACCTACAACGACCGGAACCTGCCGGTCCTGCTCGCTCCCGCCAGCGGAACCGCGACGTCGTTCTCGTACGACGGGAACGGGGAACGCGTCCGCAGTTCCGGCAATCGGGGAACGACGACGTACCTGCCGGGCCTGTACGAACGTCAGCAGAGTGCGGCCGGCACCGAGCATCGGCTGCGTGTCCAGGTCGAGGGCCGCGACGTCGCGACCCTCGTCTATCAGGAGGCAGTCGGAGCCGCAGGTGTGACCAAGCAACCCACGCTCTACCCGCATGGAGATCACCTCGGCTCCACCCGCTTGGTCACCACGAACAAGTCGGTCACCGACAGCGCCTTCCAGGCGATCCCCGTCGAGACACGGAGCTACGATGTGCTGGGGAAGCGTCGCAATCCCGACCTGACCCGCGGGGACGACCAGTACACGAACGGCATCCAGCCTCGTGTTCTGAACCAGGGTTTCACGAGTCACGACGATGACGACGACGCCGGCCTGGTGAACATGCGCGCACGTCTCTACGACCCGGACCTCGGTCGCTTCACGACGCCCGATGCGTTCGCCGCGGGCGCCAATCCGACCCAGATGTTCAACCGCTACACCTACGTGTCGAACAACGCGCTCCGCTACACCGACCCGACCGGGCGCGCGGAGTGCGATGCCGGCAGCCACTGCGATCTCGAGGTCTGCCCGCCGGAAATGACGACCTGCATCGGCGGGACGTCATCCGGCGATGGGGCCGGCGGGACGGGTACACCCTCGGATGGGGACTGCCCGCCAGGCGCATTGTGTGCAGACGAGGTCGTTGTGGTCGGCCGCCCGGAGAAGCCGGTCGGCGATCCGGCGCCCGGGCCGTATCACGGTGGTCAGCCAGGCTCGCATGAGCCCGGCGGACCTGACGAGACATCTGGAGACGGTTGCGGCCGAACCCACACGTGTCACGACATCGAAGACCCGGACGAAGACCCGGACAAAGAAAGCAAGAAGTGTGAGCCGTTGTGCAGGGACGGGTTCGGCTACAAGAACCCGGGCAGTCAGCCGACGCAGACCAACACCGTCACTCCGGCGGGCAGCGGCGGCAACCAGGCCGCGACGGATGTCAAGCCCGACGCCGACGGCTACGTGGTCCCCACGCGGACCCGCGACACCGATAAGTCGATGGGAGCTGACGGAGTGACTTATCCGAGCGCGGCTGCCGCCGCGGCAACCGAGCTGGCAAATCAGCTGGACGCCATCGCCGAGGGGACCCGGAAGAATCCGGTTGCCGGCACCTGGGTGTCGATCGCTGCGGCAACCGGAGCTTCGCCTGCAGAAATGGCCGAAGCCGCGAAGGCGGCCGCACCGTTGTGGGGCGTGGCCAGATGGGCGTCGCCGATGGCGGAAGCCAACGGTGGCTGGCGGCCCGGGATCGGGATCTCCGGCGGGGTCTTTAGCGGCTACTCTGGCGTCATGCAGCACGGCAACACCACCACGAGATGAGGCCGTGAGTTACGCCGCCACAGAAGAATGCCGGGACCTGGAAGGCCGCACCTTCCAGGTCCCGGCGCTCGTTTAGCCCGTTGGCCACACCACCCACCTGCTGATCGGAGCCGACCTGGCTTCGCGGCGCCGAGCGGGTACTGGGTCGGGCTGAACAGTATTTCCGTTCGGCGGGACACCTGGAGTTGTTCCGGTCGGGGACTCCGGCGTGGTGACGTAGGCGGTGCCGCTGAAGGTTGTCGTGGGCCGCAGCGATTTCCTTGGCGATGTCATCTGGATCGCCTCGAGGAGGGACGTTATCAACGGACAGGTTGAGCAGGGATCCGCAACGTTGACCTTTGTCAGCGGCGATCTAGGGCTTGGCAAGACCAGGCTGTTCGAGGAGTTTCGGCGCCGTGCTGAGAGCGACGGTGTTCCGTCAGCTCTGGTACGGCCGACGGAGGCATGCAGACGTCGTCCCTACGCGGCACTAGCCAGCGCCCTCGACCCGCTGGCCGGTGCCCTCCGGGGCGAGATGGCCGACTTCCCGCCAGGCCTGGCGCCGGCCTTGCTGACACTCGCGCCGGCGATTGCCTTGGGCTCCTGTCCGGCGGCCGAGCCGAGGCCGCAACTGTTCGAGGCGGCGGTGCGGGAGCTGGTGACGAGGCTGTCGTATGGCCGAGGGCTGGTCCTGCTGATCGACGACGCGCACTGGGCCGACGACGCGAGTCTGGACGCCCCGCTGTCGTTGTCGCGGACCTCGATCACGGATGGCTTGCGAATCAGCCTGTCGTACCGGCCTCGGCAGCTGTCTCCCCGTCTGACGGCCGCCGTCGAGAACGTCACCCTGAGTGGCGTGGCGCGGATGTGTCGTCTGAGCCCATTGACCGTGGACGAGTCGCGCCGGATGATCGGCGATCGGCGATCGGCTCGACGTCGGGACAGGTTCGCGCGCGCTACATCGTGAAAGCCTCGGGATACCGCAGTACCTGCAGATTCTCTCCCGAAGGACACGGGACCGCGGCGACTCCGGCTTGGTGGTGCTTGCGGCCGAACTCGACTCGCTGTCGCCCGAAGTCCGTGAGATCGGGCAAGCGGCGGCCGTTCTCGGCGAAGTGTTCGATCCGGGCATGGTGTCCGAAATCGCTGGCTGCCCGACCGGCAGGTTTCCGAAGGTCTGGACGAGCCGGCGTGTCGAGACATTATCCGTCCGGCCGCGACTCCGAGAGTGCAGTGTTTTCGGCATGCTTTGATGAGAGATGCTGCGTACAGCCTCGCGAGCCTGGACTGGAGACGGACAGCGCACGCTCGCGCGACAGTGGCTCTGCGCCGTGGTGAGCCCGCGGCCGCCGAGCGATGCGCACTTGAGGCCCGCAGTTCGAGCGAGCAGTGCGGAAACACATTGCTCGCTGGTGCGGGCGCGGCGTATCTCGCCTGGACGTCGACGGTGCAAGGATCCGCCGACGCTCTCCGGCTCGGAGATGACGCGGAGCGGTTTGCCGTGTACAGCTGGTCCGGGCTCGGCGTCTCGTCGGTCGCGGTGATGGGTGAGCTGAGTCTCATGCGGGGTGACGTCGCACGGTGTGTGTCGAGGATCCTGAGCTCTGCCGGGGGGTGTCGAGTTGATCCGTGTTGGGCGTCCCGCACGAGCGCTGGTCTACGAGTTGCTCACCCGGGCCGAGTTGGCGCGGGACGACGTGAAGTCCGCACGGACCTGGGCGGAGCGTGCGTCTGACGCTGCTTGGAGCGTTGATTACAGCGAGGCCGCGGCCTTCGCCATGTTGGCCGGCAGCCAAGTTCAGCTCGCGGCGGGCGACAGGGTGGGGGCTGCGCGACTGGCGCGCACGGCGCTTGAAGGCTTCGAATCGATCGGAAACCATCTGGAGTGCAGTCGGGCTCGCTCGGTGCTGCATCGAGCGTCAGCAGGATGGAGAGACCCAGCCGAGGGAGTCGCGTGGTCCGGCGTGGAATCGAACCAGCCCTCGTACCGCTAATTGATGCTGTAGCCGGTAACAACACGCCCAGTGGAACGCGAACCAACGCCGCGGCGCGGCGCCGCGGCGTTGGTTCGCGTTCGGACCTACCTACTGCTGCATGTTGACGAACGTGCTGCCGAAGATCTGGATGTGCTTGAGCCTCTCGGCGTTCGAGAGGCCGACGTTGACGTTGCTCGGCTCGAGGATCGCCTGACCACTGTTGCTGCCGTTGTTGTTGTTGGTGAGCACCAGCACCTTGCCGGTCCCGGGCAGCAGGTTCTGGAACGTCGACCCGTTGCCACTGAACAAGCTCACTTTCCAGCGCTGACTGAGCGTGCCGTCGCACACCGCGAGGACGACCTTGGCGCCAACCGCCTGCCCCGGGTTCTGCTGGGCTCCGGCCTCGACGTCGGCGCACTTGCCGGTCGCCTTGTTCACGAGAGATACCCCTGTGGAGTTGGGCACGAACTTGACCTGGCCCCAGGCCAACTCTGATGGCGTGTTCGGCACGCCACAGGTCGCACAGTCCGAAGTTCCCTGAAACCGCGGTACGAACTTCAGCGCGGAGTTGTTCTGCGCCGAGCTGATCGACATCTGCAGGCTTGCCTGCTGGCCCGAGATGGACGTGCTGTTGACAGTCCGGAAGAACGTCGCGGCAGAAGCGGTCTGTACCGCCTGACTGGCCAGCGCCAGTCCCGCGGACGCGGCGAGCATGGCGACGGCCGCAGGCCGACGGAGACGAATGGAGCGCATCGGAGTGATCCCTTCAAGAACTTGTTGGCTCGTTCACCAAGCGATACGGCCCTCGCCCCAGAAGCGGTTCGGACCAGAGCTGCCATGTCGGTGTTGCCCCGGCCACGCCTGATCCTGTTGAGGATGGGATCCGGACGTTCATCAATAGACCTCCGGCCGCGCGAGTGACTATGCCTACCGAGGACTTAGCCGCCGGCAGCGATGTGTGAACCGACGCGGCCACCGGCCCCGTACAGCACGTGGAACTGGGCGAGCGTGGAGCCCATATGGCGACGTACAGGAGGCAGGATCAGTGTTCAAGAAGCGGCTCCGCAGAGCGCTTATCGCTTGCGGCATGGTGGCCCTGACGGCCGGTACCGCCGCGGCGACGCCGGCCCATGCGGACGGGTTCCCAGTGGACTCGAGTTTCTCGACCAAGTGGCTGGTACGCAGCAGTGGCAAGGCGTTGGCCGTCGGCTCCTGGTGGCAGTCTCCAGGTAGCGTCTATCAGCAGACCTACGAGGGTCTGGCGAACCAGAAGTTCAAGTATCGCTATTTCGCTGACGGGCATTTCAGCCTCGTCGACACCAGTTGGTGGGGAGGCTGCCTGGATGTGGAGAACGACTCCATCGCGATCGGTGCAAGGATCATTTCCAAGACGTGCGACGGATCGCCGAGCCAGAAGTGGGACTACTCCAGCGATCCAGGAAATCTTGCTCACGTCTACCTTCGAAATGTCTTGAGCGGCCTCTACATGACCCTTGAGTCGCCTTCTTCGCCGACCGTCTTCATCAGATTCGTTCAGAAGCCGAAGACCGGGACCTTCGCACAACAGTTCACCAAGTCAGTCGCCTGATCCTCGAGAGCATTGCCTCCCACGCGGTCGGGCCGGCGTGGCTCGATCGCGCGGGACAGCGCACTCGGCGTCGACGACGGGCTATCGGACAACCTTGCAGATCATCCGCCGGGGCGGTCTTGGCGTGGCTACATCCAGGCCCAGGCCCGGGCAACAGACAGCGGCTGCGAGCGTTCACCACCGTTCGATATCAGATGACCTGACGCGACGTAGATCCGCTCGCGGCGAACAGGACACCGAGAACGCGGCAGTGCGACGGCCGGCCAGGGATGCCTCCGAACGGCACGCCCAGGCATAGAGACTCGGTCACGCCTGAGGAGCCGACCGTGAGCGGGGTCGCTAACACGGCGCATCCTCCGCAGACTTGAAGAGCGTTCTCGAGCAGTACTCCGGATCGAGGCAGCGGTCGCCTCGTCGGCCAGGGTGGCCTCGACCACGACGGAATTCTAGTCGCCGTGGCCGAGGATCACGTGATCGATCGCCGCGGAATCGAAGGATGGCCGGGCGAGCATCAATCAGGCCGTATGCGCCAGCCTGTGACTCCCAAGCCCGGCACAACTCGCAGCACCCGGCTCGGGACCGCTGCTGCAGGTCCTACGTCGCACTCATGATCCGGATCCGCATCAGCTCGCGTATTGCTGATGATCCAGGCCAGCGTCGACAAGAGGGTAAGTCAAAGTGGGAAAGAACATGTCGGCCCGCCAGCAAGTGATGCTGCCCGGCCAGGCGTCGGCACCAGGTGGTCCTGTCGACCTGGTGGCGATGTACATGATGCACTTTGCGCTTCGCCGGGACCTGGCCAACTTCCTAGCGGCAGTGCAGCGAACTCCACCCGCGGACACACCGACCTGGATCGCGCTAGAGCAACGATGGCGGCGTTTCGGCGAGATTCTGCACAAGCACCATTCGGCCGAAGATGCAGGTCTGTGGCCGCTGCTGCAGCAGCGAGCCGCGCAGGCATACGACGTTCACGGGCTGGAAACGCTGCGAGACATGGCGCAGGAACACGCCGGCATCGACCCTCTCCTGGCGGCTTGCCTGGACGGTTTCACATCCCTGGCAAGGGCTTTTGAGGCATCGGCGAGAGACCGGCTCGCGCATGAACTCGCGGAGACCGCCAGAGCCCTCGACTGGCACCTCGGACATGAGGAGCGAGAAGCGATGGCGCTGGTCCAGCGGCACCTCCAGCATGCCGACTGGGTCGCCGTCGAGAAGCGACACTTCAAGACGGCATATGCGCCCAAGGAGATGCCCTTCATGATCGCCTGGGTACTGTCAGGCCTCACCGACCGCGATCGTGAGCGAGTGCGCTACGCCTTTGGCGGTAGGCCTATCGACTTGGTATGGCGCCTATTTCTTCGTCGTGGGTTCGAGCGGAAGGAGAGCGCCGCCTTCCGGTACGTCCCACAGCGGGTGGAACCTCGCTGACGGTTTGGTGACAGGTATCGCGGGCACCGTCGGTGGTGCAGCTCGCGGCGCGCGGGCGCTGGTGCGCGACGTCGGTCGAGCCGCGTTCCTCCTGCCCGAACGGGTGACCCCTGTGCTGGGTGATCTCGGCGATTCCGCATCGGTGCGCGCTGCACTGGTTGGGGTCGAGGCGGCGCTGTAGGTCGCACCGCATGAACCCACTGAGGTCGAGATAGCCCAGGCGGTCATCAGCCCGTGTGAGGACCTGAGACGCGATGACTGTTTGTGGGCGCAAACGTCGACGGCCCCAACGCCCTTTCGCGTTGGGCTATGCGCACCATGTTCTGACTGATGCTTGCTACCGAGCACGTTGCGCATCGGTCAGATGATGGCTGCCCCGAAAGACGCGGCCGGTCGTGTCATCGCTGACCAACTACTTCCACTACGACGAGCTGATCCGCGAGGCTGTCTTGGCAGGTGCATGCCCGCCGCCGCTGAAGTCAACCGGATCGATGTGCGCGATGCAGGCGGACGTGCCGGCGTTCCACCATGCAGCCGCACGATGTCTGCCGACAAACGTCGCCTGTGCTCCCCAGGATCCAGGCGCGAAGGTAGTCGGAGACCGTTGGCCAGGGCGGAGAAGTCGGCAGGCGGCGCCTGCCACAGGCAGCAGTTGTGGGTGGGTGACGGATCGCGTCGCCAATGTCGCGTCAGGGGGTCGGACCCCGCGCGGCCCGGCACCGCCAGCAGGTACGAAGCGGCTGCTGGCCTGCCATTCCGGGTCGGTGGTGCCCGACGGTACCGGCGCGTGCGGCTGATGGTCAGGTGCTGGATGTCCGGCGCCGGGGGAGCGGCCTGGCCGCAGACCAGGTCTGACGAGACTGTGGGACGCCGCTGACTCGCTCTTAACGGGCTCGTGGTCAGGACCTCGTAGAGGCTGCAGCGAGGGCGTCGGAGAACCGGCCGCGCAGATGGGGCGTATTGCTGAGTGACGAGGCGCTCGGAACCGATTGACCTCGCGTGCTGACGCACACTATGCAACGTCTTTAAGAAACGGAGCTCTCATGTTCATGTCGTCTCGTGCTCTTCGCCGGGCGGGCGCAACAGTCATCATTGCGGTTGCAGGAGGGATCATCGGTCCCCTCGCCGCATCAACACAAGCTGCCGCCCAGCCGTCCGCGACAGTCGCCTTCTTCAAGGCACGTAACACCAATGAGCAGCTGTTCGCGACGAAGAACCCGAATTTCAATCTGTCGAGTGTCAAGACTGGGCCTCTCACGGGGAGCCTGGCGGCTTGGGACCTTACGACTTCGCCTGACGGTATCTCCGTCATCGCGAAGAACCGAGCTACCGGACACTGCCTCGACACGCAGGATGGTGGCTCGAGTGGTCTCGTCGCCGGCCGACCCTGTGACGGAACGCTGAGCCAGAGGTGGAACCTCGACTTTGTCTCCGGCGGCTTCAAGCTGATCCGAAACGGCTTCACGGCCAAGTTCCTGACGAAGCAGGTCGGCAGCAGTTCGCCTACCCTGCGAGACTTCAGCGGAAGTACCAACCAACACTGGATCAGGACTCCCTGACAAACCTCAGCCCTGATGAACCGTTCGCGCTCGTCCTTCTGCGGACAAGAAGAACACGTCCGGCGCGCATGCAACGGAGGACGAGAGTGTCGCGGTGGGGTGACCTCCGCCCGCGCTTCGCCGCAGGCCGCTGCTACTGCCGACCGCCGCTGCCGTCGGCGGTGGCGGTGGCGGCGGTCGGGTGAGGAGTGCGGTGGTCAGGCCTTCGGGCCCGAGGTGACGGCCGCTGGGGTGGTCCGGCTGGCCCGCGGGATGACGCTGAAGTGCGCGGCGGTCGAATTGCCGCATGGTGGCGCGAAGTCCGGTATTGCCGCACCGGCGTGGCTGGACACCCGCGAGCAGGACGCGCTGATCCGGTCGTTCGCAGTGCGGATCTCGGACCTGACCGACGACTGGCCAGGCCTGGACATGGGGACGGGCGAGACGGCGATGGCCTGGTGCACGACGAGATCGGCCGATCCGTCGGACGGCCGACGGCCCTTGGCGGGATCCCACTTGACTCGCTGGGGGACATCGCTGCGGCCCGACCGCCTGTGCCGAGACGCTCGATGAAACAGACCGGCTGATGATGGACGGTGCCCGGATCGTGGTGCAGGGGATTCGGTGCGGTTGGGCGTTCGGTGGCGCTGCGGCTGTACGACCGGGGCGCCGGGTGATCGCCGTCTCGGACCTCGAAGGGGCGAGGCGGCCTGCAAGTCGTTCAGCCGACCACACCTCCGCGGCCCCAAGACACCGGCCGGCTGCGCGACGTACCAACCGAACCCAGGCAGTCCCGATCGACCCGAGCCTCAGTGGGCTGTCACGAGGCGGTAGCCGAGGTCCAGGGTGTCGGCGTTGAGGAGAGACTTGCGGCCGTGGTGCCAGCGGCCGGTGGTGATGTCGGCTTTGAGGCGCTGGAGGGCCGGCCCGAGGACGTGGCGGTCGAGGTGCGTGAAGGCGGAGATTGCGGCGCGCGCTTGCGGATCGAGGTACCGATGCGTCTGTCGCCAGTAGGCGCCTAGGAATCCGTCGGTGCAGTCGGCCGGTATCGGAACCGGCACGACGCTCACGTCCGCCCCGACTCGTGCCAACGAGGTCACTACGGCGTCGAGCGAGGTGAGTCCGGCGGTCTTCTCCGCGAGTTCTGGAAGGTACTCTCGCAGCAGCCAGAATTCTCGCTCTGTGACTGGGTCCCAGGTGAGGATCACCCGGCGGGCGGACACTCGTCGCAGCTCGGCGGGGCCGGCTGTCAGGTCGGACCAATGGTGAACCGTGAGGATGGCCATCGCTGCGTCGAGCGACTGTTCCGGGAACGGGAGCGATTCGGCATACGCCCGGGTGACCGGAGCGCTACGACGTCGATTCCGCGAGATTGACGCCATCATCGACCATGCCACCGGCGTTGGGGCTCGTACGATCCTGATCAGCGAATCGCTCGGAGTGGAGCTGGAGGGCCGGGTCGACGTGGTGCTGGCCACGCCGCAGACGACGCACGCTTTCGCCAGCTCCCTTGCCGCACCGATGGCTCTTGTTCACTCACTCACGTTGGAGGTCGCACCGCGCAAATGTGAACGCGCCCTGGACGCTCGTCAACTGACCAACAAGCTTCGTTCCGGGGCCGTAGGGGCCGATCTGGACGTTGACCTTCCCTTCATCACCACTCTGCCGGACGGTGCGGACGGCCCGTGACGAAGTTCAATCAACCGCATCACCATGGAACTCTGTCTGCTCCGTTCCTGCTCCGTCAGAGGCTGACGAACGTCGAGAACTGATGGACATCGTTGGGCACGAACGTGCAGGTCAAGGGCCAGATCGGACCCATGCCTAGATCGGGCCTGTCAGCGACGCCAAGATTACTCAGATCTACGAAGGCACCAACCAGGTCCAGCGCATCGTCATGGCCCGCCAGCTCCTCAAGGGCATCAGCTGAGTTCAGAACGCTCGCGATCCTGCGTGAGGATTGCCGCCCTGTCCTGGTCGTCCATGTCGGCGCGCAACGGACTCAGCAACACCCGATCGCCCAGCAAATGCAGGGAATCGGCCTGGGCGAGGGCTTTGACCGGTACGTCCCAGCTCACCTCGCCTGACCCGGTGTCGAGCCGCGACAACCGCACGTCCTGATCCGCCGAGTCCCCGGAATCATTGCCGCGGACGGTGAAGAGCGCGTCGCCCTTGGCCACCGAGCGCATACCCTGCCTGGCGGCGACCCCACGCAGGGCGGCTGGTCTCGCCGCCGACCTGCACGACGCCGCCGGACGTTGCCGTTCCTTTCAGACCGCCGGCACCGATCACGAGCCTGACGTTGCTGTCCTCGGAGCCGGCCAGTTGCGCGCCGGCGACGCCGTAGGTGTGCGGTACGACGACGGCGCTGCGGGCCGCGCCCAGCGGGGCGACGGGACTCTTCGCGACCGGGAGCGAGCGGAACTGCCCCAGCTCCTTCGACGGGATCTCGTCGAAGGAGGCAGCGCACCGCGCATTCCACACCGGGCGCCCGATCAGGAACCCTCCGCCCGCGAGCCCACCGAGTGCGACGACGATGGCGATCACGAGACGACGGCCGCGCAGCAGTCTTCTGATCACCGTCAGTGATCTACCACAGCGGCGGTCCACACCTTCCCGGCGCTGCCGGGTTACCGGGTGACGCGGTCGATGCGTTGGCCGTGGAGGTCGAAGATGTGGAGGCGGGAGGTGTCGACGGTCAGGTGGATCTTGCCGCCGGTGGTGAGGCTGGTGTCGGCGGCTACCTCGAGGACGAGGTCGGCTCGGCGGTGCGTCGGGGAATCGTCCGGTTCGGTGGGAGGCGGTGCAGCGGAGCGGCGGAAGACCGATCTGGCCATCGTGCTCAGGGCCGATCCGTGGGCGGCGGCATGCCGGATCCGCGGGCGTTCGACCAGCGACCGGGACGTGGTCGGGGCCGGTCCGACGAAGTCGGGGTTGAGTACTTCGATACCGCAATGGATGAAGGCGATCCACTGATTGCCGTGGAACTCGAGGGCGCGCAGCGTTCCGGACAGCTGGTCCGTGTCGTCGCCGTCGGCGGCCGGTGTGATGGCGTCCGAGCGGGCGCCGACGATCACGCGGGCGCCGTCGTGCCGGCTCAGGATCAGTGATCGGCGGTCGGTCGGCGGCAACGGGAGGGTCTGCGTCCCGAAGTCGAGGCTCACCCGGTGCCGTGCGGTCACCCGGACGGTCGCGGACAGCAGGTTGATCCGCGGCGTACCGAGGAAACCGGCGACGAAGGCGGTGGCCGGGTCGTTGTAGATCTGCGCGGGCGTCCCGACATCCTCGATCCGGCCGTCGCGCATGATCGCGATCCGGTCCGCGAGGGTGAGCGCCTCGACCTGGTCGTGGGTCACGTAGACCGTGGTCACCTTGAGATCGCGGACCATGGCCCCGATCTCCTGACGCAGCTCCGTGCGCATCGTCGCGTCCAGGTTCGACAGCGGTTCGTCCATCAGGAAGATCCGCGGCTGCCGCACGATCGCGCGGCCGATGGCGACGCGCTGCCGCTGGCCGCCCGACAGGGTGCGCGGCAGCCGGTCGAGGGTCGGGACGATGCGCAGGATCTTCGCCAGCCCGGCGGCTTTCGTGCTCGCGGCGGCCGGCTCTTCGCCGGCCATCCGGAGCGGGAACATGATGTTCTCGCGGGCCGTCCGGTTCGGGTACAGCGCGCCGCTCTGGAAGACGAACGCGACACCGCGGTCCTTGGGCGTCAGATCTGCGGCCGGAGTGCGGTCGAGCCACAATTCTCCGCCGGTCAGTTCCTCCAGACCGGCAATCATCCGGAGCATGGTCGTTTTGCCGCACCCGGACGGTCCGAGCAACACCATGAATTCGCCGTCGGCGATCTCCAGTGAGACGTTGTCGACGGCAAGATGATGTCCGCCGTACACCTTGGACACCGACTCCAGTTTGATGGCTGTCATCGTCACCTCCTCAGCGCCAACTTGCCGAGTACACAGGTCGGCGTACGGATTGTCCAGAGTTCACCGCGCGACCTGGTCGTTGCCAGAAGCAAGATGAAACGGCCTCACCGATCGCTGTACGGTGACCACGGCCAAATCCTGAAAGGCATCGGATGAGCAATTCGGCGCGGGTGTTTCTGCGGGCGCTCGAGTTGGCGGATATCGCGACCTACGTGTCGTGGGGGCGGGATCGGCGGTTCTGTGAGCATGCCGGGTGGACGGTGGACCTGCCGGACGCCGCGCTCGAGGAGCATTGGCGGGCGCTGGTCGAGCGGCCGAATCCGGATCTTCTCCGACGTGCGGCGGTCGCCGGCGACGACGTGATCGGGTACGTCGATCTTGCGGGCGCGGAGCCGGCGCATCGAGAACTCGGGTACGTCGTCGGGCCCTCGGGTCGTTGGGGTCTTGGCCTCGGAGGGACCGTCGCGCGACTTGGGCTCGAGTGGGGATTCCATGAACTGGGGCTCGAGGAGATCTGGGCCGAGGCGGTGGATGCCAACCAGGCGTCTGTGCGGATCCTGGAGTCGCTGGGGATGACGGAGATCGGGCGCGGGGAGGACGAATCGTTCCTCGGGGTCGCGAGCTACTACCGGCGCTTCACGATCAGAAGACCGTGATGGATTACGGTGTGCGTCGAGCTGCGATGTACTAGGAGGTCCACGGGGTGCCGGATGTGTTCGCCGGGCGGTTCGAGCTCCTCGACCCGATCGGGGTCGGTGGAGCAGGGACGGTGTGGCGGGCCTGGGACCGGCGGCAGGAGCGGCTGTGCGCGGCCAAGGTGCTGCGGCAGCGCGATGCCGGTGCGCTGCTGCGTTTCGTCCGCGAGCAGGGCCGCCGGCTGGATCACCCGAACGTGCTCTCGCCGTACGGCTGGGCGGCCGACGACGACATGGCCTTGCTGGCGATGGATCTCGTCGGCGGCGGCTCGGTGGACAACCTCGTTGCGGATTTCGGACCGCTCCCGCCGCGGCTCGCCGCCGAGCTGCTGAGTCAGCTGCTCGGGGCGCTCGACAAGATCCACACCGCCGGGGTTCTGCATCGCGACGTGAAGCCCGCGAACCTGCTGCTGGAGACCACGGGCACTGGTCGGCCGATGCTCCGGCTGAGCGACTTCGGGATCGCGATCGCGATGGGGGAGCCGAGGCTGACGGTTCACGGGACGGTCGTCGGTACGCCGGGTTACCTCGCTCCCGAGGTACTCGCCGGGGCCGCGCCATCACCGCGGCAGGATCTGTACGCCGCCGGCGTGACCGCGTGGCAGCTGCTCACCGGCGCCGAGCCGCCCGAACGCGGATCCCTGCCCACACGTCCATTCGACGCTACCGACCCGATCTGGGACGTTGTCACCGACCTGACCCGCGCCGACCCCGCCGACCGCCCAGAATCCGCAGCCGAAGCCCTCGCCGCCCTCGCCCCGTCCCTGGCCGAGCCGCTCGTAGTTCCCGTCCACACCCCCGACGGCGAAGTCATCGAAGTTTTCGACCACCTACCCGAGCAAACCCCCGAGCGCCGGAAGGGCGGGCGGCGTACGGCGGTTGTTGTCGCGGCGGCTGTGATGGTGGCGGTGGTTGGGGGCGGGAGTGCTGCGTTGCTGGCGGTGTTCGATCCGTTCGGGGAATCACCTCTGCCGCCGGGGACTTCGGCGTCGCCGCTTGGCACTGGAGTATCCGAAACCGCGACGCCCGCGAGCTCGGCGACACGGTCTGCGGATCCGCAGATCCGGGCCGGGCAACCGTGCGGGTGGCAGGTCGCGGGCACGGTCGAAAAGGCTGCTGACGGCACTCGGGTCGAGTGCCGCCAGCAAGGTTCGTCGTACCTGTGGGTGAAGATCAGTTGAGTGGGCGGCGGTTGCGCAGGATCAGGGCGATCGCGACACCCGTCACCGCGAGCAGTCCGGCGGCCCCTCCGATGACCCAAGGGAGCGCCGACCCGGAGTCGTCCGAGGTCGCCCTACCGTCGATCGGACCGCTCGCAGTCCCGGAGCCGTTCTCAGGGGTGGAGGACGGCGAGCTGGTGGGCGTTTCGCTGGGTGTCGCCTCGGGTGTGCTGTCCACGGTGTTGTACTCGGGTCCGTTCACCTTGGTCCCCGCGACCGCCAGGTCGATCTTGACCGGTACGCCGCCCGCGCCGTCGGCCGCACCGAGCTTGACCATGATGTAGTACCAGCCGTCGACGGCCATCTTCCGGATGTCGGCGGCGCCGCCCTCGCGATTCAGGTACATGACGCGCGTCGTGGCGATCGGCTTGCCGTTGTACGGCAGCGTCATCGTGTTCCCGGTGTACGCCGTGGTGTCGCTGTCGATCTCGTCCCGCACCGGGTTGAACAGCGACGTCGCGACGTTGACGGTCTTCCCGTCCGGCACCCCGCCGTACGTGATCCGGTACGCGAGCCCCTGTCCCCAGTCCAGCTTGACCCGGTAGAACAGCTGCTCGCCGTAGTACACCGTCTCGGCGTACCGGCCGGGACCGGCCAGTGTGGTGGCCTCGTTGAACGACCCGCCGCCACGGACCGCCAGACCGGCGCCGGCCGGCTGTCCCGCGAACTCGACGCGCGCGGCCTGCTCCGGATCGCCCTTCCCGCCGGTGACCGGCGGCTCGACCCGGACCAGCAGCTCGACCGGCACGCGATCGGTGCCCTTGTTGTCGCGGGTGAGCCGCAGCGTGTAGCGGCCTGCTTCGTCACACGTCCTGCTCTGGCTGGTGCCGTCCGCCAGTTCGTCCCAGCGCAGAACGGTGCTCAGGCTCCCGCCGTCGGCCTTGGCGCGGGTGTGGAGTTGCCGTTCGCGTTTGTTGCAGTCGGCGCCGCCCGGGCCGGTGATGCGGATGTCCAGCGCTTCGACGTCGCGGACGTTGCCGCGCGGGAAGATCGCGGTGCCGGCGAAGTACAGCGTCTCGCCGTCCTTCAGATCGACCGTGTAGAAGCGTTCTTCCTGCGAGTTGAGAGTGTCGACGTACTGCCCGGGCGCGACCAGCGGCGCCGTGGTCGGGTCGTTCGTGCCGGTGACCGGCTTGCCGATCGGTTCGTAGTGCCGCAGCGCCTTCTCGGTGACGCGTCCGAGTACGCCGGTCAGCGTGCCGGCGTCGTCGGCGTCGTGGTACGTGCCGCCGGTGGTCTGCGCGATACAGGCGAGCTGCGCGCGGGCGGCGGCGCCGACCCGGAAACCGATGGTGTGAACGTGCAGGTCGATGCCCTGCCGGTGCAGCTCTTTCGCGACCTCGCACGGCTGCGGCGGTGCGCAGGTGTCCTCGCCGTCGGAGACCAGCACGATCGAGCGCTGCCCCTCGGCGGGAAGCTGCGCCGCGGCGGTCCGCAACGACTGGCCGATCGGGGTGTAGCCGCGCGCCTGGGCCCGGTTCACCGCGGCCTTCAGCGCCGGCTTGTTCACCGCGCCGACCGGCTGGACCACCTGGACGTCGCGGCAGCCGGCGGCCTTCTCGGACCCTGCCGATCCGGTGCCGGCTCCGTAGACGGTGAGCCCGACCCGGGCCTGCGCCGGAAGCCCGTCGACCATCGAGGAGACGGCGCGCTTGGCGGCGTCCATCCGGGTCCCCGGGCCGCCGGCGTCCCGCGCCTTCATCGACCCGGACGAGTCCAGCACGACCATCACCGGCGAGTACGGGTCGGCGGCCGGGGTCGCGGCTGCGTTTGCAGACGTTAACGCGATGGCGAGCCCGACTACGGCCAGCAGTGCAGCGCGGCGTATCATTGCTAACTCCCAGTGTTTGCAGATCGGAACAAGTGCGACCCTAGCGTTTGCATTTGTGATTTGCAACCGCAAAGCCTTCGGAGGAACAGTGACCGACGCGCACACCCGCAACGTCGAGCGGCAGATCGAGTGGTACGGCGAACCGCTCGGCGACCGGTTCGGCCGGCTGCTGGCGCGCCTCGGGCTCTCGCAGGCGCAACTCGCCGGAGTACTGGGACTCTCGGCGCCGATGCTGTCGCAGCTGATGTCCGGTCATCGGTCGAAGATCAGCAGTCCCGCGGTGCTCTCCCGGCTGCTGCACCTGGAGGCGATGGTCGGCGACGCCACGTGGGACGAGCTCCCGCCGGACGAGCAGTCGCGCCGGCTCGCCGACGTACGGGCGGCCGAACGTTCCACGCTGACCATGGTGACGCCCGAGGCTCCACCCGCTCGCCCTCAGCAAGCGGGGGATCCGGTGACGGTGATCCAGGACGTACTGCGGGCCGTGGCGTCGGCCGCCGAACTCGAAGCCGCCGCCCACCTGCTCGAGCGGGACCACCCCGACCTGGCCGAGGCCCTCCGCGTCTTCGGCACCGGCCGCACCCCGGACGCCCGCGCGTACTACTCCCGTCTAGTGCGGTAGCTCAGGTCAGCGCGAGATCGTTGACGAAGCTGTCCGACCAGTCGGAGAGCGTCGGCAGGCGTTCGGACCAGATCTTGGTGCGCGGTGTTCCCGCCGTACCGGGCTCGGCGTCGTCGGGCCAGTAGCCGATCATCGAGCGCAGCGTGCCGACGTGCTCGGCGAAATGGTCGTCCACGCGGACGATCGTGGCGACGCGGGCGGCGCCCAGGCGGGCGATGACCTCGGGCTCGCGGAACACGGTCCCGAGCGCGCCGCCGAGGTTGGCCAGCTGGGAGTCGCAGGGATGGGCGGTCACCGGCTCGGTGATCACCAGGGTGTGGGTGTCGGGGAGGTACCACCCGTGGCGCTCGGCGATCCGGTAGAGCTCGGTCAGCCGGGTCCGCAGGTGCGGCGTGGTGGCGAGTCCGGTGCCGGCGTCCTCGCAGGAGGAGGCGTGCAGGTAGGTGAGCGTGCACTCGGTCCAGCTCTGGCACAAAGCCCGGATCGCCTCGAACGACGGCTCCTCGCCGGCCGCCGAATACGTTTTCCGCAGTACGTCGAGGGCCGCCGTCAACGGAACCTCGCGCTCCGCGAGCCGCCGTCCCGCGGCTGCCGCATGCGGCACAGGATCCGATCCACCCGCCAGCGCCTGAAGCAGCGGGCGGAACACCGTGTCGTGGCTCGGCCCGCGCAGCCGATGCCGCCCTCGCGTCGCTGGATCTGGTTCGTGCAGCAGCTTGTCGATCACCATGGCGGGTCCCCGTTTTGACTACCGATCGTGGTCGCCCACCTGGCCGGCGGGCGACTCGTACGCCCTGAGACGCTCGCGCCGCCGATCCATGACGCGAAATTCAGGATCCGGTGGCCGCGGCAGCGTGGAGGAGGCGTTTCGGCCACTCCGGGTCGTTGCTCTGAGCGATCGGATACCCAGAGGCCCAGGGCCCTTCCCAGTGCACCTCGATCCCCGGTCCGTTTCTCAATGCGGTGGCGGCCAGAGTTGGGGCTGGATTGCCGGGTCCGTGTAGTCGGGGTCGGGGTTGTTGCGGGCGAGGAGATCGTTGGAGTGCGTGGACCCGGGGCGCCAGCGGTTGTCGAGTGGCTGGAGGTGGATCGCGAGCGATCGGCGGGGCGCGTTCGAGAGGTTGGCCGAGCTCCCGTGCACCGTCCGGCAGTGGTGGAAGCTGACCTGGCCACGCTTCATCCGCGGGACGAACGGGACGGGGTCGTAGCCCTGGGCGACGATCGACGCCTGCAGGCCGGCGGAGTCCTGCGAGAAGAAGTCGAGCCCGGTGACGGACCAGCGATGGCTGCCGGGCATGAACCCCACCGCGCCGTTCACCTCGTCCACGTCGTGGAACCCGACCCACGCGGTGAGCATCTCGTCCGACGTGCACGACTGCCAGTACTGGCGGTCCGTGTGCCAACCGACCGTGGCCGAACCGCCCGGCGGCTTGAACAGCAACTGGTCGTGCCACAGGCGGATGCCCTCCGCCCCGGACAGTGCAGCGGCCGTCGCGCCGATCGCCGGATGCCGTACCAGCGCGGCCAGTTCGTCCACCCGGAGTGACGCGTAGTCGTTCTTCCGCAGTACGTCGCCGTCCGCCGGCCGCCAGCCGCGCGTCGCCGGTATGTCGGGCAACGCCCGATCGTGATCGTCCGCGTAGAACCGTTCCATGCCGCGCTCGGCCGCATCCAGTACGTCGTCGGGCACGATCACGGGTGAGATCCAGTAACCGTGCTCGCGGTAGAAGGCAATGTCGTCAGCGTCCATGCCCATCAACCTACGAATCGTTCGACCTCCGCGGCGTTGCCGATGTTCAGGCAACTGGACACAATCTTCAGGTGTCCCTCCATCGGCCCAGCGGCCTGCGCGCCGGCTTCCACGCGGACGGATTCGCGCCGGGCAGCGGCCTGCTGCACGCCGGCGAGCAGTGGGTGCCAGAGCAGTTCCTGATCGAGCCGCACGACCACCCGGTGTGGGAGATCTACCTGCAGCAGCACGGCACCACGCACTGGGTCGCCGGCGGCGAGAGCTACGCACTGCGTCCAGGGCACCTGTTCGCCGTACCGCCCGGAGTCACCCACCACCTCGCGGGTCGATCCGGCAATCACCACTTCTATTTCGCCGCGGTCGATCTGGAGGTGGTCGGCGCGCGCCACCCGGGACTCAGGATGCCGCGGACCGTCGTCCATCGAGAGGCCGGCGAGCTCACGTACGCGTTCGCGCAGTTGGTCCGGGAGCTGACCACGCGGTACGAGTACGCCGAGACGGGGCTGGCGCTCGCGGTGGACCATTTGGTGCTCGCGTTCTCCCGGTCGCTGGCGCCGGCCGCCGTACCGCAGCTCGCGATGCATCCCGCCGTACGGACGGTGAAACGCCTGCTCGACCAGGAGTTCCACGAGCACTGGACGCTCAAGGAGTTGGCGGACCGCGTCGGGCTCGCGCCGGCGTACCTGGCCGAACTGTTTGCCGGTGAGCTCGGCCAGCCGCCGCACCGCTACCTCAACGAACGCCGGATCGACCGCGCCCGCCAACTCCTCGAGACCAGCGACGTGACCGTCACCGCGCTTGCGCTGAGCCTCGGCTTCAGCTCCAGCCAGCACCTCGCTCGGGTGTTCCGCCAGCTCACCGGCGCCACGCCGACCGCTTTCAGATCGTCACGATCGCGGTGACGCCGAGCGCGATCCCGACAAGATAGGTGCCCAGGGCACCGATATCGCGGAGCGGTCCGTGCGCGGCGAGCGTAGCGGACCGCAGCATGCCGATCGCGTGCGTGAACCGGACGACGACGGCCGCGACGGCGAGGACGTCGATCAGCCGGCTGTCGGACAGCGCCGAGCAGACCAGCAGCAGCACGATCATCGTCGGGATGTACTCGGCGGCGTTGCCGTGCGCGCGGACCGCGATCAAGAGCCGGTCGGCCGGGTCGGTCGGCTGCTGGTTGCCGCCGCCGCGGAGCGCCCGGTTCCGGGTGACGTTGGCGCCGAGCAGGAACAACAGGATGGCCAGCAGGGCCGTACAGACAACGGTGATCGTGCTCATACCAGTGCTCCCTTGAACAGACTGCTGACGATGGTGTGGCTGAGGTTGGTCCCGAGCAGGGCGTCGGTCTTGTGCATGCCGCCGGGACAGGTGACGTTGACCTCGATCAGCCGGCCGTCGATCACGTCGAGACCGGCGATGACCAGGCCGTGCTCGCGCAGCACCGGTCCGAGGGCGCCGACGATCGCGCGGTCGTGGTCGTCGATGTCGGCCGGCGCGACCGGCGGCCCGATCCGGAAGTCGTCGGCGGCCGGGCGCCGCAGGACCGCGCCGACGATCTCGCCGTCCAGCAGGAACAGCCGCTTGTTGCCCTGTGCAACTGTCGGCAGGAACTGCTGGGCGATCACGTGCCGGCGCCCGCCGTGCGTGGCCGACTCCAGCAACGCGATCGCGCTCCGGTCGTCCCGCACGATCCAGACGCCGATCCCCGCGAACCCGTCGACCGGCTTCACGACCGCCGTGCCCACCCTCCGCACGAACGACCGCAGCGCTTGCGGATCAGCACCGACGTACGTCGGCGGGCACAGCTCGGGGAACTGCAGCGCGACGAGCTTCTCGTGCATCGCCCGGATCCCCTCCGGCCGGTTGATCACCCGCGTACCGGCTTGTTCGACGAGGTCGAGCAGGTATGTCGTGTGCAGGTACCGCGCGTCGACGGGCGGATCGATCCGCAGGTGCACCACCTCGAACGACGCGACGTCGACGACCGCGGTACCGAGCTCGTCCCACCACGTCGGGTCGACGATCCACCGATGATCGTCACTGGCGACCCGCGGACGCAGCCGGATCCGGCGGGCGTGCGCGCACACCCGTCCGTCGACGACCGCGAGCTCTTCCGGACCGCAGCACCAGACGTCGAGTCCCAGATCCTGCGTCGCACCCATCAACCCCACGCTGGCGTCGATCTCGCCCTGCAATCCAACCAGGGGATCGGTGACGAACAGAACGCCGCTCATGCCGCCATCTCCTGATCAAGTGCGCCGACTGCCGCCGCGCGCCACAGCTCTGCCAAACGAGACCCTTCGAGCGCCCGCAGTACGTCGCGCCGGCGTACGTCGTCGTACATGAGCTGCTCGAGTACGGCGACCGCTCGCTCTACTGCGTCCGGTTCAAGCGCGTCGAGGAAACGCACCTCGAGGTACGTCCCGCGCGGGCGGACGGGTGGGAACAGCGTGCTCAGGTGCCCGACCGGCCCGTCGACGAAGACGGTCGCGGCCGCGGCGAAGGCGGCGTACGACGCGACCGGGTCCTCATCGCGCAGCAGGCTGTCGTCGAAGGCGGTCCGTGCCGGGTCGACCGCCAGCCAGGTCGCGAGCCGGTCGCTGCGATTGAAGCGGGCCGCGAGGAACGGACCGGCGAGGTTCAGTACCCGCCACTGCTCGATGCCGGCCCGCCCCGGCCACCAGTCCAGGCAGATCTGAGTGGACGCGGTACGGCGCATCATCCGTCGACCGGCCGGCCCGATGCGGTCGAAGTGCCGTTGCATCGCGACGTACCGCGCCGAGGTCAGCTGCAGCGGCACGTCCGGCCGCGGGTCGACCGGGACCGCCCGCAGCGTGATCCCGCCCAGCCGGCGCCGGAGGTCGGCCGTCAGCGAACGCAGGTCGCCGAGCGGATCGTGCGACGGCGGCAGGCTCAGTTCGAGCTGTCCGCCGGGTTCGAAGCTGAGGTGCGGCGCCGCGGGCGACCCCTCCGCCGCCCGCCGCAGTTCCTCGATCGGCACCACGCTCCCATCGGCCGCGGCGACGACGTACTCCTGCTCGATCGCGACCCGGACCGTCCGCCGCCCCCGCGCGAACAGGTCGGCCACCACCGGGTGCAGCTCCCTGGCCTCCATCGGACCCTCCCTGATACTGTAAGGCTTCCTGTCGAAATATTGGAAGGTATCCTTACGACATGTCAAGGCCTCAGGTGCCACGTCTCGATCGGAAGCCGCTGATCGCGCTGGTCGAGCGCGCCAACCGCGCGCTGCAGTCCGACATGGTCCGCCGTGCCCATGCCGACGGGCACACCGAGGTGAAGATGGCCCACAACTCGGTCTTCGGCTTTCTGCCTTCCGACGGCGCCCGAGCCGCCGACATGGCCGCCCGGGCCGGGATCACCCGCCAGTCGATGGGTGAGGTGATCCGCGACATGGTCGCCCTCGATCTGCTGGAGATGCGGTCCGACCCGAAGGACGGCCGGGCCAAGGTGGTGACGTACTCCGAGCGCGGACTGGCCGTGGCCGGCGACGGCTTCGGGCATCTGACCGAGCTGGAGCGCCGCTTCGCCGAGGAGTTCGGGGAGGAGGAGTACGCCGTCGCACGCGACGTACTCGACCGGCTGGTCGGCGTCCTCGACCGGCTTGCGTCAGAGGAGGATCAGACACCCTCTTCGGCCGGTGGCAGCGTCGGGTAGTCGCCGATCGGGTAGAGGCCGACCGTGAAGCCGTACGTCGTGTCGCCGGCGCGGGGGAGCTGGTCGAAGGTGTGGATCAGTGCGTCGACCTGCTGCCAGAACTCGGCGGCCCGCTCCTCGGGAATGCGGGCGTGCCGGATGAACGAGCGCATCTGCCCCGCGTCGTACGCCGGTTTCGACTCCTCGGCCGCGACCTCGAAATCGTTGAAATCGTGGGGCAGCTGCCCGTGGTCGCCCTGCCGGCCGAGGCCGACGAAGAACATCCGCGCGGCGCGCCCGTAGAACCGTTCCTCGATCGCCCGCACCCGCCGGGTCCGGACCACCTGCAGGATGCCGGCGTCGGCGAGCACCTTCACGTGGTGCGCGACCGTGCTCTTCGGCCGCCCGACCGCGGTGGCCAGCTCCGTCACCGTCGCCGCCCGTTCGTGGAGCAGCCCGAGAATCGTCGTCCGGAGCGGATCGCTGATCGCCCGCACCTGCTCCGCGGTGGTCAGCTCGACGGTGTCCGCGAGTTCGTAGTCGGGGACCTTGTTCGGCATGGTTCGAATAGACTAGCATCGCCGATTGTTCGAGATATTTGGATCATTGGAGCTGATGATGGCCGAGGTCGTGCTGTACCACCACTCACAGGGGCTGACCGACGGGGTGAAGGCGTTCGCCGACGAGCTCCGGCAGGCGGGCCACACCGTCCACACGCCGGACCTGTACGAGGGCAACACCTACGCGACGCTCGAGGAGGGGATGGACTACGCGCGGACCACCGGTTTCGGCGTCGTCGCGGAGCGCGGCGTCCAGGCGGCGCAGAGCCTGCCCGAGAACGTGGTGTACGCCGGGTTCTCGCTCGGCGTGGTGCCCGCGCAGCAGCTGGCGCAGACGCGTCCCGGTGCCGCCGGCGCGCTCTTCTACTACTCGTGCCTGCCGGTGGAGGAGTTCGGCGCCTGGCCCGACGGCGTACCGGTGCAGGTGCACGGCATGGACGAGGATCCGTTCTTCACCGAGGAAGGCGGCGACCTGGACGCTGCCCGCGCACTGGTCGCCGCCGTCGACGAAGCCGAACTGTTCCTCTACCCCGGCAAGGAGCACCTGTTCGCCGACTCCTCACTCCCGGGCTACGACGAGGTCGCCGCCAGACTCCTGCTCCAGCGCACCCTCGCCTTCCTCGCCTAGCTGCGGGAGAACAGTACGTATACCTCCACTACGCCTGATTCGCCGAGCCGCTGAGCGTGACCGCTTCTGCAGTGGGGGTATACGTACTGTCGAGCTGCTGCTCGGTGCGGCGGGTGGGGATGAGGGATGCGATGGCGAGGGCGGTTAGTGCGGCGCCGGCGCCGATCAGCAGGACGACCCGGAAGCCACTCTGCGAAGGCAGGGTGTAGCCGCCCAGGCTGATCGTCAGGTTCGCGAGGATCACGCCCGCGACCGCGCTGGACACCGAGGTCCCGATCGACCGCATCAGGGTGTTGAAGCTGTTCGCGGCGGCGGTCTCGGAGACCGGTACCGCGCTCATGATCAGCGCGGGCATCGCGCCGTACGCCAGGCCGATCCCCGCGCCGATCAGCAGCGACACCAGCACGAGCTGCCAGACCGAGCTCATCAGCACGGCGCCCACGCCGTACCCGGCCGCGACCACGAGCGCGCCGAGCATCAGCGTCACCTTCGGGCCGCGGGTCTTCGAGATCTTCGCCGAGAACGGTGCGGCGACCAGCATGATCAGACCCGACGGGCCCATCACCAGACCGGACGCGAGCATCGACTGGCCGAGTCCGAAACCAGTTGCCTTGGGCATCTGCAGCAACTGCGGCAGGACCAGCGACATCGCGAACATCGCGAAGCCGAACACCATCGACGCCAGGTTCGTCAGCAGCACCTGCGGGCGTGCGGTCGTGCGCAGGTCGACGAGCGGCTCGGTGGTACGACGCTCCCACCAGCCCCAGGCGAGCAGCGCGACGACTGCGAGCGCGAACAGGCCGAGCGTCCGGGCGCCGGTCCAGCCCCAGCTCGCGCCCTGGGAGATGGCCAGCAGCAACGAGATCAGGCCGATCGACAGTCCGAGCCCGCCGAGCAGGTCGAACCGGCCGCCGGAGCGGACCGCCGACTCCGGGACGAACCGCAGGACCAGGCCGAAGACGATCACGCCGAGTCCGGCCGACAGCCAGAACAGCGTGTGCCAGTTGAAGTTCTCGGCGAGCAGCGCCGCCGTGGGCAGTCCGAGTGCGCCGCCGACACCGAGCGAGGCGCTCATCTGCGCGGTCGCCGTACCGAGCTTCTCGGTCGGCAGTTCGTCGCGCATGATGCTGATGCCGAGCGGGATCACGCCCGCGGCCAGGCCTTGCAGCGCACGGCCGGCGATCATCGGCGTCAGTGAGTCGCTGAGTGCTGCGACGACCGAGCCCGCGATCAGCATGCCGATGCTGATCAGCAGCATCCGGCGCTTGCCGTACATGTCGCCGAGGCGGCCCATGATCGGGGTCGCGACCGCGGCGGCGAGCAGCGTGGCGGTGATCGCCCAGGCGGTTCCGGCGGCCGAGGCGTGCAGCAGCCGCGGCAGCTCCGGGACGAGCGGGATCACCAGGGTCTGCATCAGGGCGACCGTGATACCGGCCGAGGCGAGCACCGGCACGACGGCACCGGTGCGAACCGGCGCTGGTGGCGCCTCACCCAGGTCGGTGGGGGTAGCGGACATCGGGAGCCTCCGGGGACGAACTAGATAGTTGGTTTGTGCAACTAGACTTTAAGTCAGGCAGTTGACTTAAACAAGTCCAGCGGGCAAGCTGGAGAGGAAATCAACGCGGAGGTGGTTTCCAGTGACGGATGGTGACGAGATCGTGGACTACCCGATCCCGCCCGTGAACGCGATCCAGCCGCCGGCGGAATGGGAGCGGCTGCGGCAGCGATGCCCGGTCGCCCACGTCCGGCTGCCCAGCGGCGATCAGGCCACCTTGCTGACGCGGTACGACGACGTGAAGCAGGTGCTGGCCGACCCGCGGTTCACCCGTACCGCAGACGATGCGGCCCGGGTCAGTGAATCCGGTGGCGTGTTCAACAGTGAGATGGCGAGTTCGCTGCCGCAGTCCGGTGCCGCGCACCAGCGCTGGCGGCGGCGGATCACCAAGTGGTTCACGGCCAAGCGGATGATCGCGCTCCGCCCCGGAATCGAGGCGATGGCCGACCGGCTGGTCGACGAGATGATCAAGCAGGGCAGTCCGGCCGATCTCAAGGCGAGCCTGGGATTCCCGCTGCCGGTCTGGGTGATCTGCGACCTGCTCGGCGTCCCGGAGTCCGATCGCGACCGGTTCGCCTACTGGTCCGACACCCTGCTGAACCTGACCCGCTACGAGCAGGCGGAGATCGACTCCGCGCAGGCGGAGTTCGTCGCCTACATGGCCGGTCACATCGCCGCCAGGCGCGAGGCTCCGGGTGCGGACCTGCTCAGCGAGCTGATCACCGGCACGGACGCCGCGGGGGAGCGGATGACCGACCGGATGCTCGTCTCCACCGGCATGGGTCTGCTGGTGGCCGGCCACGAAACCACGGCCAACATGATCGGCAAGATGCTGGCGATGCTGCTGGCCGACCGCGGGCACTGGGAGGCGCTGCTCGCCGACCCGGCCCTGGTCCGGACCGCCGTCGAGGAGACCTTGAGGTACGACGCCAATCCCGGTTTCGGCATGATCCGGTACCTGTCCGAGGAGGTCGAGGTGTCCGGCGGTGTACTGCCTGCCGGGACGACCGCGGTCTGCAGCATGGGCTCGGCGAACCGGGACGAGGCGGCCTTCGAGGACGCGGCGGAGCTGGACCTGAGCCGCAGCCCGAACGTGCACCTGTCCTTCGGGGCCGGTCCGCATTCCTGTATCGGGCAACCACTCGCGCGGCTGGAGTTGCAGGTGACGCTCGAGGTGCTGCTGCGCCGCCTCCCGACGCTGGAGCTGGCCGTCGCGGCGGCAGACTTACGTCCGGTCGAGGGGCTCGCAGTCGGCGGGCTCCGGGAAGTGCCGGTGAAGTGGTGATGATGATGGCCAAAGACGTGCGAGCGGTCCGGGTGAACGCGACCCGCGAGCTGATCCTGACCACGGCGGAGCGGATGTTCGCCGAGCGTGGTGTGCACGAGGTGTCGAACCGGCAGATCAGCGAGGCGGCCGGGCAGGGCAACAACACCGCGGTCGGGTACCACTTCGGTACCAAGACCGATCTGGTCCGGGCGATCGCGCAGAAGCACGCGGGACCGATCGAGGAGCGACGCAAGGAACTGGTGGCCGAGGTCGAGGGCAGCACCGAGGTCCGCGACTGGGTGACCTGCCTGGTGCGGCCGGCGACCGACCACATGGCCGGCCTCGGCAACCCGAGCTGGCTGGCCCGGTTCAACGCCCAGCTGATGAACGATCCGGTGCTGCGCGAAGTGCAGATCGAGGAATCACTAACCTCGCCGACCCTCCGGCAGATCCTGGACGGACTCAACGCGTGTCTGGCCGACCTGCCGATTCCGGTGCGGATGGAACGCGGTGACATGGCGCGGCACCTGATCGTCCAGATGTGCGCCGAGTACGAGCGTGCTCAGGCCGAGGGGACGCCGACCGCCCGCGCGACCTGGCAGGAGATGGCGGACGGTCTCATCGACGGCATCGTCGGTCTCTGGACCGCGCCGGTGACTTCATGAGCGTCCTGGTCGTCGGTGCGTCGGCGGCCGGACTGTCGACCGTGGAAGCCCTTCGGCGTAACGGATGTCAAGAGCCGATCACCGTGATCGGCGCCGAGTGGCACCTGCCGTACGACCGGCCGCCGCTGTCCAAGCAGTTCCTCTGCGGAGACTGGGACGAGGACCGGACCAGGCTCCGTCCGGACACGATGCTCTCGGCGCTCGGGGCCGAGTTCGTCCTCGGCGACTCCGCCGTCGGGCTCGACGTGGACCGGCGTACCGTGCACACGGCGTCGGGCCGGGAGTTGCAGGGGGACGCGGTGGTGATCGCGACCGGATTGCGAGCCCGCGTACTGCCGGGGCAGGGCGGTCTCGACGGAGTGCACGTACTGCGGACGCTGGATGATGCCGCCGCGCTTCGAAAGGAGCTGCTGGAGGCATCCCGAGTGGTCGTCGTGGGCGACGGCGTACTCGGCGCCGAGATCGCTGCCACCGCCCGGAAAATGGGCCTGGCGGTCACGATGGCAGGGCCGCAGGCGGCGCCGTTGCAGAGCCAGTTCGGTCCGGTGGTGGCCGGGTTGCTCGCCGAGTTGCACGCCTCCGCGGGGGTGCACCTGAAGCTCGGTAAGGCGGTGACCGGGCTGACGGACGACAACGGCCGGGTGAACGGCGTACGGCTGGAGACCGGCGAGGTGCTGCCCGCTGATGTCGTCGTGGTGGCGCTCGGTGCCGCACCGGCGACGGAGTGGCTGGTGGACAGCGGCCTGCGGCTCGACAACGGGGTGGTGTGCGATACCCGCTGCCGTGCGGCCGCAGGGATCTATGCGGCCGGTGATGTGGCTCGATGGCAGCACGAGGACTCCCTGCTGCGCTTGGAGAATCGGACCAACGCCACCGAGCAGGCGGCCTGTGTCGCGGCCAACATCATCGGCGACGAGCAGCCCTATCGTCCGGTGCCGTACTTCTGGACCGATCAGTTCGCCACCAAGATCCAGGTCCACGGCCTGCCGTCGGCGGCCGCCGACGTGACCGTTGCTGAAGGCAACCTCGACGAACGCCGGTTCGTCGTCCACTACCGCCGGGACGGCCGCGTCGTCGGCGTCCTCGGCTGGAACATGCCGAAACAGACTCGCCTGCACCGGGAACACCTGGTGCCTGCGTAGACCTCTCTGGGGAAGGACTCGCATGACCACTCCCGTCTATCCGATGGCCCGGGCGGAAGGCTGCCCGTTCGATCCACCGCCGAAGCTGCGCGAGCTGCAGGACGAGGCTCCGCTGGTGAAGGTGCAGGTCTTCGACAAGACCGCCTGGCTGGTCACCCGGTACGCCGATCAGCGCAAGCTGCTCGCGGACCCGCGGCTGAGCGCCGACGTCACCGCACCGGGGCATCCGAGCCAGACCGCGATGGCGCCGCAGTCCGGTGAGGGGGTCGGGATCGGGTTCATCCTGATGGACGATCCCGAGCATGCCCGGCTGCGCCGGATGGTGACCGCGCCGTTCATGATCAAACGGGTGGAGGCGATGCGCCCGGCGGTGCAGAAGATCGTCGACGGGCTGATCGACGACCTGCTGGCCGGTCCGAAGCCGGTCGACCTGATGGAGGCGTTCGCGCTGCCGGTGCCGTCACTGGTGATCTGCGAGCTGCTCGGTGTCCCGTACGCCGACCACGACTTCTTCCAGGTGAACAGCAAGCAGCTGATCAGCCTCACCGCGACGCCCGAGGAGCGCGGTCAGGCGCACGGCAACCTGGGCGCCTACCTGTACAACCTGGTCGGCGAGAAGCTCGAGAACCCCGGCGGCGACCTGCTGTCCGGGCTGACCGAGCGGGTCAAGGCCGGTCAGCTGACAAAGCAGGACGCGGCTGGGATGGGTGTGCTGCTACTGCTCGCCGGGCACGAGACCACTGCGAACATGATTGCCCTCGGCACTCTCGCGTTGCTGGAGCACCCGTCGCAGCTGGCCGTGTTGCAGGACACCGATGACCCGAAGGTTGTCGCGGGTGCGGTCGAGGAGTTGCTGCGGTACCTGAACATCACCCACAACGGCCGCCGCCGCGCGGTGCTCGAGGACATCGAGTTCGACGGTCAGCTGATCAAGGCCGGCGAGGGTCTGATCTTCCCCAACGACATCGGCAACCGGGATCCGTCGGCGTTCCCGGACCCGGACACGCTCGACCTGCACCGCGACGCCCGGCATCACGTGGCGTTCGGCTTCGGCGTACATCAGTGCCTGGGGCAACCATTGGCGCGGATGGAGCTGCAGGTCGTCTACAGCACCCTCTACCGCCGCATCCCCACCCTGCGCCGGGCGGCCGAGCTGGCCGAGATCCCGTTCAAGCACGACGGATCCGTGTACGGCGTCCATTCGCTGCCCGTCACCTGGTAACCAGAGGAGCCACTATGAAGATCATCGTCGACCAGGACAAGTGCGTCGCGTCCGGCCAGTGCGTCACCGCGGCCGTCGACGTCTTCGACCAACGGGACGAGGACGGCATCGTCGTCCTCCTCAACGACAACCCGCCGGAGGACCTCGCCGCCGACGTCCACCAGGCCGCGGCCGTCTGCCCCGCCCTCGCGATCGTCGTCGAGGACTGAGCCCTCTTTGGGCACGGGTCAACCAGAATCCGGCGCGGACTTTGGTTGGTGCGTGCCCAAGGTCGTCGGTGTGTGGCGTTAGGCGAAGGTCGCGAGGTTCCGGTCGGCCCAGGCGCGGAAGGTGTGTGCTGGCCGGCCGGTCAGGTCCTCGACGGTCGTGGTGACGAGGTCGGAGGCCGGGCGGTTCTGGGCGCTGCCGATGAGCGCCTCGACGAGAGCCGGCGGGCGACCGTCCGCGAGCAGCTGGGCGCGCGCGTCGTCGAACGGTGTCGCGTCGAACCGCAGTTCGCGACCGAGCGCCTCGCCGAGGATCCGCACCTGATCGGCCCGGCTGAGTACGTCGGGACCGGTCAGCGTGTAGGTCGTGCCGGGCCGCGAATCACGCAGTACGGCGGCAGCGACCGCGGCAATGTCCGCGGGGTCGATCACGGCGGTGGCGGCGCTGTCCGGGCCGCGTACGACGTCACCCGCCTGCAACTGACCCGCCCAGCCGAGCGCGTTGGACGCGAACGTGTCAGCGCGCAGGATCGTCCACTCCAGCCCTGACGCCTGCACGGTGGTCTCCAGATCGGCGTGCAGCCGCGTGATCGGGTCCGTGTCGGCCCCGAATCGGACCGCCGACGACGACAGATAGACAACCTTTTGCGCGTGCTCTGCGATCTTCGGCATGAGTGTGCGTGCACCCTCGGACGTGAGAAATGGCCAGACCAGGAAGACGGTGTCGACGCCCTTCAGGTCGAGCGTCTCGGGCCGGGCGAGATCGGCGCCGGACGAGCGGTCGAGGGTCCGCGCCTCCGGTAACAGCTCGTGGAGTTCGCGCCCGACGTTGCCCGTTGCACCAGTCAAGAGGATCACTTAGTCGGCAACCTGCCCCGGCACTGTCGGTATTCCCGGCTACAGTGCTGAAGATGATCAACGAGCGCATCGTTCCGGTTGCCAGGCGGGGTGAGGTCGGCCTGTTCGAGCCGTTGCACGAGCGGGCGCATGATCTCTGAGTTCCGGATCGCCGTACCGGACGCGGAGGTTGTGGACCTGCGTGACCGGCTGGAACGAGTTCGTTGGCCTCGGCAACTACCTGGTGACGGGTGGGACCGCGGGGTGCCGGTCGGGTACTTGCAGCGGGCGGTTGAGCGCTGGGCGGCGTACGACTGGCGGGTCTGGGAAGCGCGGCTGAACGCGTATCCGCAGTACACGACCGAGATCGACGGGCAGACGATTCACTTCCTGCACGTGCGATCGGCCGAGCCGGACGCGGTGCCGTTGGTGCTGACGCACGGGTGGCCGGGGTCCGTCGCCGAGTTCCTCGACGTCCTCGGTCCGTTGACCGATCCGGCGGCGTACGGCGGGGACCCGCGCGACGCGTTCCACGTCGTCGCGCCGTCCGTGCCCGGGCACGGGTTCTCGGTGCCGTTGACCTCAGGCTGGAACCACGAACGGATCGCGCGCGCGTGGGCGGAGCTCATGCGTCGCCTGGGGTACGAGCGGTACGGCGCGCAGGGCGGTGACACCGGATCGGTCGTCTCGCCCCTGGTGGGACAGGTGGATCCGGCGCACGTGGTCGGCGTACACATCAATGGGGGACTGGCCTATCCGGCTCTCGAGCCGGGCGATCGCTCCGCTTTGACCGCGGTTGAGCGCGAGCGGCTCGCGGCCGCCGAGAGGTTGCGCGCGGTCGGCACCGGGTACGCCGACCTGCAGGGGACCCGGCCGCAGACGGTCTCGTTCGCGCTGAGCGACTCACCGGTTGGGCAACTGGCCTGGATCCTGGAGAAGTTCTGGGAGTGGACCGACCCGGCGCGCGACCTCCCCGAAGACGCGGTAGACCTCGACCACCTGCTGACGGACGTCTCCATCTACTGGTTCACCAACACCAGCGCCACCTCCGCCAACCTGTACTACGAGAACCGCTCGGGTGCGAACGACGTACGACCAGGTGTGCCGACCGGTGTAGCAGTCTTCCCCACCGACCCAGCCATCCGCCGTGTCCTGGACCGCCGCCACCACATCATCTACTGGTCCGAGTACCCCCGCGGCGGCCACTTCGCCGCGCTGGAAACCCCCGACCTACTCGTCAACGACATCCGCACCTTCTTCCGCCTGCTCCGCTAGCCGCGCCGGCCGGCGGGGCTGGGGACAGGAAACGGGGACTGTGGACAGGCTATTTCGTGTCTCCAGCCATCACAGGGTGTCTGCGGCCCCGTGAACTGGCAGCGAGGATCCAAGATGCCGGCCGGCTCGGCGCCATCACGCGGGCTGGGGCTGTGAAGGACAGGAGGGCTCCGTCGCGTTCTACGGTCGCGTCGGGCCAGCGACGGCGGATCATTCGGAGGGAGCGTTCGTTGGCTGCGCTGACGACGAAGAGGAAGTGGGTGGCGCCGGCTGCGATCGCGTCGGCGGCGGCGATGGAGAGCATTCGGATGCCGAGGCCGCGGCGCTGGTCGTCCTCGGCGATCACGGCCGCGAGTTCGGCGGTGGATTCGCCAGGTGCCCAGGCCCACATCGCGTGGCCGACGATCGTCTGGTCGCGGGTTGCGACGAAGGCGGTGCCGGTGGGGCACAGCATCCGCAGCAGCAGCGCCGGGCGTGGCGGCGTACCGATCGCGGTCTGGAACCGGAAGTAGCGGCTGAGGTCCGTCAGCCCGGACAGCATCCTCGCCAGCTCGTCCGCGTCAGGTTCGCCGGCGCGGCGGACGAGTGGCGGTCTCGTCTGAGTCTGGTTCACGGATTCAGCCTGGCTCGACTTGGCTGAGTCTGTCAAGCGGACTTATCATCGAGGTATGGGTACGGCAGTGAGCGAACAGATGCCGGAGGCGATGAACTGGTCCACGGAGAACTGCACGATCTCCCGGACGATGGACATCCTCGGCGACAAGTGGACTTTTCACGTCCTGCGCGAGGTCTTCGTCGGCGTCCGCCGGTTCGAGGACATCCGCGCCCGGGCCGGCGTACCGCGTCAGGTCCTCACCGAGCGGCTCGCCGCGCTGATCGAGCGCGGTCTGATCCGGCGTCACCCGTATCGCCTGCCTGGCCAGCGCGAACGCTCCGAGTACCGGCTGACCCAGGCGGGGCTCGACCTCTATCCGGTGCTGGTGGCGATGATCCAGTGGGCCGATCAGTACCTGCCGCTCGACTCCGGCCCGCCGATCGAGCCGCGGCACCGCGGCGACTGCGGCGAGCGCGTCACCGTCGTCATGCAGTGCGAGGCCGGCCACGAGCCAAGCCCGCGTGAAGTTGCCTTCCGCCCCGGCCCGGGCGCGCAACCGCGTTAGGTCCTAGAGGTCGAGGTCCGCGATCGCCCTGCGGAGGATGGATTCGGTCTCGCGGGGCTGGGCCGCGGTGATCGACACGGAGTCCATGGTGACGACGTACGTGTCCAGTTCCTCGCGCTTGTCGAGGTAGACGGCGCTGGTCAGGTGCTCGATGTAGACGATGTCGGGAAGGTCGGCGTCGTTGAACCGGAGCAGTGTGAACGCGCCGCCGGTCGCCGTGTACCCGCCCTTCTCGAACGGGATGATCTGCAGCGTCACGTTGTGCCGGCGCGCCGCGTCGATCAGGAACTCCAGCTGGGCCTTGAGAATCTGGCGGCTGCCGATCGGACGTCGCAGGACCGCCTCGTCGATCACCGCCCAGAGTCGCGCGGGTCGTTGCCGTGTCAGCACTTCCTGGCGGCTCATCCGCAACGAAACAAGGCGATCCTGCTCGGCCCGCGACAGCGGCTTGTCCTGCCGGCCGAGTTGTACGACGGATCGCGCGTAGTCCGGTGTCTGCAGCAGACCCGGTACGAACTGCAGCTCGAACGTACGAATCAGGTCGGCCGCCATCTCCAGGCCGAGGTAGGAGTGGAACCACTGCGGCGTCAGGTCGTCGTACCGTTGCCACCAGCCCGGGTTGTTCGCGTCCCGCGCCAGCGCGAGCAGCCGGTCGCGCTCCTCCGGGTCCTCGAGCTTGTACAGCGTCAGCAGGTCGTCGACGTCGCGGACCTTGAACCCGACGCGGCCGAGCTCGAGGCGGCTGATCTTCGATTCCGAGCCGCGGATCGCCCAGCCCGCGTCGGTGCGGGAGACGCCCGCGTTCTCACGGAGCCGGCGCAGGTGCACCCCAAGCATGATGCGCAGGGCGGTCGGGCCGCCGTACGCCCCCGGCTCGGTCACCTCAGGCCTCCCAGCAGCAGCGTTCCGGTGTGCAGCAGTTGATCATTTCATGACGGATCGTGATTGTGTCCAGCCGCACGCGCCGACACGGTGTGTTCAGTGCGCCGTACTCTCGGTAGAGTCGGGCGCACAGACGCACCCTTCACTCTCTGCGAGGTCCACTGATGGTCGATGCCGCCAACGCGCCAAGCTCGATCCCGGTCGGCGTCGACACCAGCCGGGCCAGCATCGCCCGGGTGTACGACGCCTTCCTGGGTGGCAAGGACAACTACGAGGTCGACCGCGAGGTACTGCGCGGGGTCCAGGCCGCGGCGCCGCAGGCGCAGGACCTGGCCTGGTCGAACCGGAACTTCCTGATCCGTGCCTGCCGGTTCCTGGCCGGCCAGGCTGGGATCACGCAGTACCTCGACTGCGGGTCCGGTCTGCCGACCGCCGAGAACACCCACCAGGTCGTGCAGCGGATCCAGCCCGAGGCCAAGGTCCTCTACATCGACAACGACCCGGTGGTGCTCGCGCACGGCCGCGCGCTGCTGGAGGAGAACGAGAACACCCTGTTCGTCAGCGCGGACATCTTCGACCCGGACGAGGTGCTGAGCCACCCCGAGGTGCGGGCCTTCCTCGACTTCAGCCAGCCGGTCGCCGTGATCCAGAACGGCACGCTGCACCACTACATCGGCGACGAGGGCGCGCAGATCATGCAGAAATACGTCGACGCGGTGGTGCCCGGGTCGTACACGGTGGTCTCGCACTTCTTCGACCCGGAGACGCCGGAGCACACCGAGGTCGCCCAGAAGATGGAGGACAAGTTCATCCACAGCCCGATGGGCAGCGGCCGGTTCCGCACCCGTAAGGAGCTGATGACGTTCTTCCCCGGCCAGGAGCTCGTCCCCCCGGGCCTGGTGCTGTGCGACGACTGGTGGCCGGACGGCCCGCGGCTCAAGCCGCTGAACCAGGTCGAGGAGTGCATCGTCGGCGGGATCGGCCACAAGGTCTAGCAAGGGATCTTCACCGTACGTCGCGACGCCCGGGACCGCTGTGTGCGGTCCCGGGCGTCGTCCGTTGTCAGACCGTCCAGCGTTGCGCCGCCGAGTTGTTGCAGGTGGCAACAGTCACGGGATTGCCCAGGGTTGCCGGTGCGGTGAGGCAGCGGCCGCCGGACCGGATCGTGCCGTCGCCGGGCAGCGTCCACTGCTGGTTCGTGCCGCCGTGGCAGCTGTAGAGGATCACGGTGCCGGCTTGTGTGGCACTCGCGTCGAGGCAGCTGAACAGGGCGTGGAACGTGGAGTTCTCCGCGTGCACCCAGTTCTGGTTGTTGCCGCCGGTGCAGGTGTACAGCAGGATCGTCGTACCGTCCGAGCCGGAGACGTCCAGGCAGCCGCCGCTGCCGCGGATGTCGCCCGAGGCCGAGTTGCCGATGCCGTTCTCCTGGACGGCGGTCGATCCGTTCAGCGTGACCTGGCTGTCCGCGGCGCAGCCGCTGCTCTCCGACGTACCGGTGAAGTGCGCGGTGAGGCTGCCGCTGGTCGGCACGCTCATCGTCAGCTTCGAGTACGGCTCGTCGTCGCAGGTGGCCTTGTCGTTGTTCCAGTCGAAGTACTCGGTCCAGCTGACCATTCCCGACGTACTGATCGTGTTCCCGGAGCCCGTTTGCAGGCTGCCGAGTTTGAACGACGTACCGGCGGTGAGGTCGCGGACCGTCACGCCGTACCAGCCGCTGCCTTCGCTCGCGACGGCGAACCTGTAGGTGTGGCCGGGGGTCGGAGCCTGGTCGAGGCGGCAACTGCCGCCGGTCCCGTCCTCCTGGAACTGGATGCAGTACGTGCCCGCGTCGCCGGCCTTCCAGGCGGTCGAGTTCCAGAGTGAGTACAGGAACATGCCACCGCCGTCGCGGTGCGCCTGCATGCCGGTGTACCCGCCGACGTCGCCGCCGGTGAAGCCGAACTGGTTGGCCCAGTAGACGTTCGCGCGGCCGGGGGAGGCGTTGATCGTCATCGTGAACTCGGCCTGGGTGAGCGAGGCGGTGTCGAACGTGTAGTTGACGTAGGTGCCGGGCGTGACGCCGACGGCCGACGCACTACCCGGGACGAGGGCGGCGGCGAGGCCGAGAAGAGCGCACAGCAGTAAGGACTTGAGTCTCATCGGGGGTGCTACCTCCAAGCGAAGTGGGGCGGACTTCAGCCAGAGAGCTCTCTCGATGACGATGATGCGCAGAGCTGCGCGCAGATGTCCAGAGGTGAGCGGTTAACGTTACACGTGCTCGGAAATGAGCGTGGCGACTGTTCCTTCCTCCAGGGCTTGGAAGATGTGCGGGAGGTCGCCCGGATAGGCGATGTAGTCGCCCGGTTTGAGTTCGACCGGGTCATCGAGCGGGCCGACGAGGGCGCGGCCGGAGCCGAGGACGACGTGTTCGACAACACCGGGCATATGCGGCTCGGACTTCCGGCCGGGGCCGGGGGCGACGACGATGCGGTAGATGTCGCGGCGTGCGTTCGGCGGGCTGGAGGCGACCAGCGTGGCGCTGTAGTCGGCCTGGTCGGAGTAGATCGCCGGGCCTTCGCCGGCGCGGATGACCTGGACCTTCGGGCGCGGCGGGTCGAGCAGCGCGGCGAACGGGGTGTCGAGCGCGACGGCCAGTGCCCACAGGGTTTCGACGCTCGGATTTCCGGTACCGGACTCTAGTTGGGACAGCGTGGACTTGGCGACCCCGGCGCGTTTCGCGACCTCGGTCAAGGATAGTCCGGCGCGGGCGCGGTGCCGGCGCAGGGACGACGCGATCACGTCGAGGGGTGCCTTGGTGTCCATCGCTGTTCGCTCCATCGGTCTATTCGTTCGGCTTGACGAACGAGGGGTGCGCTGTTCATCATAATGCCCATGCGTTCGATATGGCGAACACTCGATCGGGGACTCGCCCGTGACATCGGTCTGGTCTGCCTGGCCGACGGTGTCGTCGGGGTGTCGTACGGCGCGATCAGCGTCGGCGGCGGGCTGCCGTTGTGGGTGCCGATCGTGCTGTCGATCGTGGTCTTCGCGGGCGCGTCGCAGTTCCTGTTCGTCGGGATCGTCGCCGCCGGCGGGAGCCCGATCGCGGCGATGGTCGCGGGGCTGCTGGTGAACACCCGGCACATCGCGTTCGGGCTGGCGGTCAGCGACGTGATCGGCGGCGGGTGGCGGCGCTGGCCGGGCAGTCACCTGATGACCGACGAGAACGTCGCGTTCGCGATGGGACAGGACGAGCTGAAGCAGCGGCGCGCGGCGTACTGGGCCGGCGGGATCGGCATCTTCGTCTGCTGGAACATCGGGGTCGTGATCGGCGGACTGGCCGGCTCGGTGATCACCGACACCGACGTCTTCGGACTCGACGCGGCCTTCCCCGCGGTGCTGCTGGCGCTGGTCCTGCCCGCGCTCCGTGACCGGTCGACCCGTACGGCGGCGTTCGTCGGTGTTGTGATCGCCTTGATCGCTACGCCGTTCCTGCCGTCTGGCCTGCCGGTACTGCTCGCGCTGGCCGGTCTGCTGTTCTACCGCGCCGGGAAGCCCGCACTGGAGGACGCGCACCATGAATAACACCCCACTGCTGCTGGTCGCGATCGGAGTGCTTGCCGTAGGCACCTTTTCGATGCGGTTCGCGGGGCCGGCGCTGCGGAGCCGGTTCGAGGTGCCGGAGCGCGCACAGCAACTGCTCGCCGCGGCCGCGATCGTCCTGCTGACCGCACTGGTCGCCACCTCCGCACTGACCGACGGCCACGGCCCCGCGGGCGTAGCCCGACCGGCAGGCGTACTCGTCGGCGGCATCCTCGCCTGGCGCAAGGCGCCGTTCGTACTGGTGGTCGTCGCCGCCGCGGCAACCGCCGCCGCCCTACGCCTGCTGGGTGTGCCGTAGCCGGCTGGTGGTTGCTCTTTGGTGGAGGCGGGGGACGATGGCGAGTTTGGTGGGTGGGTGGACGTCGTGGGTGTGGTGCCCGCGGCTGGAGAGGCGGTCGACGATCATCTCGACGGCGCGCTTGCCCAGAGCAACGCGGTCCGGCGCGATGGCACTGAGGCCGCCGGCCGGGTTGCTGGGGAGCCCGTCGTCGTACGACAGGATCGACACCCGGTCCTTCAGGAACTCCCGGGCGGCAACTGCGTCTTCGTCGGTGTGGATGAAGAGCGCCGTCGGCTCCTGATCGCGGAAGACCTGCTCCAACGCGTCGGTCAGCACACGTCTCTGGTCGGAGGAGCGTTGCAGGCGGGTGATCCCGAGCGTGACCCCGCGCGCCGGAGCGATCGTCGCGCCGTACGCCGATGCTGTTCGCAGCAACGTCGGCGCGGTCGGGGTGTCGCGGATCAGGCAGTGGATCGTCCGGTGTCCAAGGGCAGCGAGGTGATCGAGGCCCAGTACCGCTCCGGCCTCGTGGTCGGTGAACACGTGGTCGACGGGCGAGCGGGCGGCGGCCACGGACGTTGCCGGGTCGAGGTCGCGGACCCAGCCGAGCTCCCACGGCCGTTCGATCAGCACGACCGGTACGTCGGTGCGGCACAGCTGACCCCACGTCGTCGCCGGGAGATGCGGCGTGACGAGTAGTCCGTCGAGCTCGAGGCTGGTGATGCGTGCGTACCGTGCCGCGGCGAGATCGTCGGTGTAGTCGTAGTCGGCCTCGATCAACGTGCTGCCACTCGCGGCCGCTGCCTGTTCCGCGCCCGCGAGGACGGCGTCGAAGCAATAACCCCGCGTCGGGACCAGGATGCCCAGCCGCAGTTGTGCGTCGACAGGCTTGCGGCGCCCGGCCCCGACAGCTCCGCCGTGAACGCGGGTCAGCCGCCCGGCCGTCGACAGTTCCTCGATGTCCCGCTGAATTGTGCGGACGCTCGCGCCCAGAGCCGTTGCTGCCTCGAGGGCAGACACCGAGCCCGTGCGCTCGATCCACTTGACCAGAAGCTCTCTGCGCTGTGCCCCGAGAAGCTGCCTCATGCTCCCAGGACGATACGTGAGGACGTGTCGTCTTTTGTCCGAATCGGCGCGCCGCGGCGGGCAGCCGTGGTGACCTGTCGTCGGAGGTGGTCAGCATGAGACTGAAGATCGCGCTGGCGTTCGTGGTGCTGCTCGTGGCCTCGGCGCTCACCAGCGCCAACGCGTCGGCGGCAGGGTCCTCGTACTACGTCGACTGTTCGGCGGCGTCCGGCGGCAACGGCAGTCAGGCAGCGCCGTGGAACTCGCTGGCGACCGTCAACGCGCACGTGTTCGCGGCCGGAGACAGAGTGCTCTTCGCCCGCGGTGTCACCTGCGCCGGCCAGCTCAAACCGTCGGGATCCGGAACCGGCGCCGCGCCGATCACCGTCGACGCCTACGGAACCGGCAGTTCGCGCCCCGTCGTCGCCGGCGGGGGAACCGTGTACGCCGCGGTCCACCTGTACAACGTCCAGTACTGGGAGATCCGCGGTCTGGAGGTCACCAACCAGGGCGCCGCGGTCGCCGAGCGGAACGGGATCCTCGTCGAGCTCGCCGACTTCGGCACCGGCTCGCACTACGTCGTCGACAACGTCTACGTGCACGACGTCAACGGCGGCGACACCAAGAACAGCAACGGGATCCAGTTCCGGGTCAGCGGGACGACGACACCGACGCACTTCGACGGCGTCACCGTCGAGAACTCCGAGATCTACCGCGTCGACCGCGAAGGTCTCACCACCTCGTCCAGCTGGGGCTGCCGCGCGATCTACGCGTGCACGTCCGGGCCGGTGTGGACCGCGAACACCGGCATCGTCTTCCGCAACAATCGCATCCACGACATCGGGGGCGACGGGATCGTCCTGCGGATCGGCGCCGACGCGGTGGTCGAGCACAACACGGCGTACGACATCTGGATGCGCTCGGCGGGGAACAACGCGGGCATCTGGACCATCAACAGCGACCGGACCCTGGTGCAGTACAACGAGGTCTACCGGGTACGCCGGCCGTGCTGCAACGACGGGATGGCGTTCGACTCCGACGGCGGCAACCGCGGCGTGATCTTCCAGTACAACTTCAGCCACGACAACGAGGGCGGGTTCGTCCTGTTCTGCGGCTGTTCCAGCGGCTGGAGCACCTCCGGCACCATCGTGCGGTACAACCTCTCGATCAACGACAAGTCCCGCATCCTGTACGCCGCGGGTGAGAGTGCCGCGCAGATCTACGGGAACACGTTCTACATCCCCAGCGGATCGTCGACGAAGGTGATCGAGGACAACGGGTCCGCGTCCACCAAGGCGACCTGGACGAACAACGTCATCTACAACCTCGGGACCGGCGGGTACGACCAGGTCGCGAACCACGTGTTCCGCGGAAACCTCTACTACGGCAACCATCCGTCGTCGGAGCCGGCCGATCCGTACAAGTCGATCGCGAACCCGCTCCTCGCCGCGCCGGGCAGTGCGACACCCGACGGGTACAAGCTCGGCCCCGGATCGCCCGCCCTGCGGACCGGGCTGAACCTGGTCGGATCCAGTCCCAAGGACTACTTCGGCGGTCCGGTCCCGGTCGCCTGCCGGCCGGACATCGGCTTCCATCAGCGCTCGACCTTCGACGACACGGCCTGCGCCGGCACGAACCTCATCCCGGCCGGCGCGTTCGAGTCGGTGAAACTCGGTCCGGCCCCGGCGAGTGCCGAGCAGGTCGTCACGGTGCAACCCAGTACGACGTACGTCCTGTCCGGCTGGGGTCGCGTCTCGGCGTACGACACGGAGATCGTGATCGGGGCGAAGGCCTTCAACGGTACGTCGGAGGTCCGGGCGCCCTCGTTCGTCAACACCACGTGGCGCGGCGGAAGCGTCACGTTCACCACCGGCCCGAGTGCGACGACTGCGAAGGTCTACTGCTTCACGCGAGCGGGCGCCGGGTTCGGCTACTGCGACGATCTGACCCTCACGCGGCAGTCTCCGTAGCAACCTGCACCAGATACCGTGCGGGTATGACGTACCCCGGAGCTCCGGCCGAGAAGAAGTCGGTCCTGCCGAAGATCGCCATCGCGTGTTTCGTCGTCGGCGCGCTGGTGGTCGGGTTCTTCGTCTGGCGGATCGTCGTGACCGCGCCGCGGACGCCGCAGCCGATCGAGGACGGGGTCGTGCACCTGACGAAGGAAGGGCTGACGATCTACGCGTCGATCCCGGTGCTGACCCCGCCGTGCGAGGTGCAGGACGCGAATGGCAACGACGTACCGATCAAGCCGCCGACCGGGTCGGAGACGATCACGATCAACGGCGAGAGCTGGTACGTCGTCGCGCGGTCGACGCGGACCGTACCGGCCGGGGACTACAGCATCTCCTGCACCGACGACGAGACCAGTGCGACGTACGCGGCCGGTCCGAAGTCGTCGGTGGTCGCGTTCGTGCTGTCGATCCTCGGCACCGTGTTCTCGTTCCTCATCTTCCTCGGCCTCGGCATCACGTTGCTGACTGTCGGCGCGGTGAAGAAGCGGCGGCGCAACCGTCCCGCGAACACGTTCCCCAATCAGCCCGGTGCCTACCCGTACCCGCCGCCGCAGAACCACACCTTCCCGGAGCCCCCGCCCTACAATCCGGGACCGAACCCGGACCGCCCACAGGACAGGTGACAGCGATGGATCTCGATTGGCCCGGCTGCCGCAACGTCCGTGACGTCGGCGGCCTGCCGACCGCCGACGGACGTGTGGTGCGGGAGGGCGTGCTGATCCGCGCGGACAGCCTGCAGTACCTGAACCCGGACGGCGTCGAGGCGGTCCGCCGGTCCGGCGTGAGCCGGATCCTGGACCTGCGCGGTGACGGCGAGGTCGCGATCGCGCCGACGCCGTTCACCGGTACGCCGTTGGCGGTCCGGCAATCGCTGGCGGATCCGGCGGATCCGGATCACGGGCAGCCGACCATCATCGCGGCGTGCATCTGGATGCTGGACAAGCGGCCGGAGCTGTTCGCGGCGGCGGTGAAGGCGATCGCGGACGAGCCGGAGGGCGCGGTGGTCGTGCACTGTCACGGCGGCAAGGACCGCACCGGCATGATCGTCGCGCTGGCGCTGAGCGTGGCCGGCGTACCCGAGGAAGAGATCGTTGCCGACTACTACCTCACGCAGTCGCGGCTTGCGCCGTGGCTGGAGGAGCAGCTCGCCGAGGAGTTCGACGTCGCGAAGCACCCGGAGCTGATCGAGTTCCGGGACACGCGGGCCGAGTCGATCGTCGCGATCCTGCGGCATCTCGACGAGAAGTACGGCGGACCCGAGGCATACCTGCGGCACGGTGGTCTGACCGACGACGACCTGGACAAGCTGAGAGCCCGCTTAGTGGCCTGACCTGAGTCACCGCCACGTCACACACCGCAGTACATTGGCGCAATGCCAACCGCCGCAGAGCAGACCGATGCCGCGGCGTTGGCGCGACGCTACGGACTCTCCAAGAGCTCTGTCCGCCCACCGCTCGGCGCGTACCTGCACGAGTTGTGGAGCCGTCGCCAGTTCGTCGTCAGCTACGCCGCCGCCCGAACCTACGCCATGTACGCCGGGGCACGTCTCGGGTCGATCTGGCAGGTACTGACGCCGCTGCTGAACGCGGCCGTGTACTACCTGGCCTTCGGTGTCCTGCTCGGCACGAAGAACGGGATCGACAACTACGTCGCGTTCCTGCTCAGCGGAATCTTCGTGTTCACGTTCACGCAGCGCTGTATGACCGAAGGCTCGCGGTCGCTCGCGCTGAACCTGTCGCTGATTCGCACGCTGCACTTCCCGCGCGCGACCCTCCCGCTCGCCTACGTGCTGAACGAGCTGAACCAGATGCTGGTCTCGCTCGGCATCCTGTTCGTGGTCGTCGGGTTCACCGACGGGCCGGCGTGGCGGTGGCTGCTCGTCGTCCCGGCGATGCTGCTGCAGGTCATGTTCAACATCGGGATCACGCTGGTCTTCGCCCGGATCGGGACGTTCGTCTCCGACATCACCCAACTGCTGCCGTTCGTCACCCGCACCTGGCTGTACGCGTCCGGGATCTTCTTCTCGCTGCCGGCCAAGCTGCACCAGATCGACGCCCCGGGCTGGGTGGTCCAGGTGCTCGCGTTCAACCCGATCTCGGCGTACATCGACATCATCCGCCGGTCGTTGCTCGACGAGCACGAACCGAACCAGCTGCCGCACGCCTGGTCGATCGCGATCGTCTGGTCGTTCGTGATGCTGGCGGCCGGATTCCTCTACTTCTGGCAGGCGGAGGACCGTTATGGGCGAGGCTGAGCCGACGGTCATCGCCGACCGCCTCGACATCATCTACAAGGTGATCGCCGGGCAGGGCGGCAAGGGTACGGCGGCGACCGCGCTGCGCCGGATCGTGAAACGCCAGGACCGGCCGACGATCCGCGAGGTGCACGCGGTCAGAGGAGTCAGCTTCACGGCGTACAAGGGCGACGCGATCGGCGTGATCGGCCGCAACGGCTCCGGGAAGTCGACGATGCTGCGCGCGATCGCCGGTCTGCTGCCGCCCGCGTCCGGGGCCGTCTACACCGGCGGCCGCCCGTCGCTGCTCGGCGTCAACGCGGCGATGATGAACGACCTCACCGGCGACCGCAACGTCGTCCTCGGCTGCCTCGCGATGGGCATGTCCGCGGCCGAGATCCAGCGCCGGTACGACGAGATCGTCGACTTCTCCGGGATCGGCGACTTCATCGACCTGCCGATGTCGACGTACTCCTCCGGGATGGCGGCCCGGCTGAAGTTCGCGATCGCGTCCGCGAAGACGCACGACATCCTGCTCGTCGACGAGGCGCTGGCGACCGGTGACGCCGAGTTCCGGGTCCGGTCGGAGCGCAAGATCAAGGAACTCCGCGACCAGGCCGGCACGGTGTTCCTGGTCAGCCACAGCCTGGACGTGGTGCAGGAGACCTGCAACCGCGCCCTCTGGCTGGACGCCGGCGTGCTGAAGCTCGACGGCCCTGTCGACGAGGTCGTGGCCGCCTACATCAAGTCGACCCGCGGTTAGACGGCCTTCGGCCTCTCGCGGAGGCCGATGAGGAAGCCGAGGCCCCAGGAGACGTGCATGGTCGCGCAGACCAGCGGCATCCAGAACAGCGCCTTCCAGGGCAGGTAGCGGCCTTCCATCGCGGAGCCGAAGATCAGCAGCAGGGCGTAGCCGATCGGGGCCAGGAAGCCGATGTCGAGCCAGCTGATGCCGGTGGCCAGGCCGATGATGCCGAGGACGGTGCCGACGGCCAGCGCGATCACCGCGACCGGCGGTGCCAGGTACCGCTTGCTGGCGGTCTCCGGGTGCCGGCGGATCACCTCGCGGCGCCACTGGCCGGTGTGGAAGAACTGCTTCGCCACCGCGGACAGCGACGAGCGCGGCCGGTACGTGACGGACAGGTCCGGGCTGAACCAGATCAGGCCGCCGGTCTTGCGGATCCGGTAGTTCAGCTCCCAGTCCTGGGCCCGGTGCATGGTCTCGTCGAATCCGCCGACGCGCTCCAGCGCGGCCCGACGGAAGACTCCGAGGTACACGGTGTCGGCCGGACCGGCCTTGCCGCCCTGGTGGAACGTCGACGCGCCCAGACCCAGCCGGGAGCGGTACGCGCAGGCGACCGCCATCTCGGTCGGGGTCCGGCCCTCGGCGGCCATCACGCCGCCCACGTTGTCCGCGCCGCTCTCCTCCAGCACCTCGACCGCGCGGGTGATGTACCCGTCGGTGAGCGCGCCGTGCCCGTCGACCCGGACCAGGATGTCGTGCTTGGCGTGCGCGATGCCGACGTTCAGCGCGGCCGGCGTCTTGCCGGTCGGGTTCGGCACGATGCTGATCCGGTGGTCCTTCTCGGCCAGCTTGTCCGCGATCTCCTGGGTCCGGTCCTTGCTCGGGCCGATCGCGAGGACGACCTCCAGGTTGCCGGGGTAGTCCTGCTCGAGGACGCGGCCGACCGCCTCCTCGAGATGGCGTTCCTCGTTCAGCACGGGCATCACGACGGACACGGGTGGCCAGTGGGACAGCGGCATATCAGGTCAGGCCTTACAGATCGATGCGACGTCGTCGACGCCGGTGGCGGGTGTGGTCGGTGAGCTGGTCGGTTTCTTCGTGGTACCGGAGGTCGGCTTCTTCGTCGTACTGGTCGTCGGCTTGCTGCTACTCGGAGTGCTCGAAGTCTTACCGTCTCCTCCCGAGCCGCCCTTGTCCAGCTGTTCGGACTTCGTAATCGCCTCGGCGACCTTCGTCCGGATCAGCGCGAAGTCCGGGTTGCCGGTGTGGATCAACGGCGGGACCGCGGAGAAGCTTGACACCGGCAGCTTCTTCGCGTCCAGCGCGAGATCGGTGAAAGTGCCCAGTTCACCCGCCGGAATGTTCGTCTTGACCACCTGTTTGCTGGCCGCCGCGATGCCCTGGAACTTGGTCAGCACCGTCTGCGGGGACAGCTGGTTCAGCATCGCGGACATCACGCACTTCTGCCGCGCCATCCGCTCGTAGTCCGACGACTCGGCCCGCGAGCGGGCGAACCACAGCGCGTGGTATCCGTCCAGGTGCTGGTTCTTGCCGGCCTCGATGTAGCCCTTGATCGGCGAACTGCCGCCGCCGATCGGGACCCGTTTGCCGATGTCCAGGGTGATGCCGCCGACCGCGTTCAGCAGGTCGCGGAAGCCGGCCAGGTCGATCAGCACGTAGTAGTTCAGCTTCAGCCCGGTGACGGCCTCGACGGCCTGCATGGTCGCGGTCTCACCGGGGTTCGCGTCGCCCGGGAACAGGTTCTTGTGGTTGACGGCATAGGTGTAGACGGCGTTCAGCAGGCACTCGGAGCCGCAGTCCTTCCACTTGAAGCCCTCGGGGAACTGCTTCGCCATCGCCGTACCGGCCGGGAACGGCACCTTGGCCAGGTTCCGCGGCAGGCCGATCAGGACCGTCCGGCCGGTGTCCGCGTCGATGCTCGCCACCGTCATGCTGTCCGGCCGGGTGCCGATCCGGTCCGCACCGGAGTCGCCGCCCATCAGCAGCACGTTGTAGCGGCCCTTGTCGGCCTTCGACTTCTGCCCGTTGCCGAACACGCTGGCGACGAAGTCACGCTGGGTGTTCACGATCACGCTGGCGTAGACCAGGGCGCCGACGACCACGAAGATCAGGACGCCGTCGAGGATGCTGGTGATCAGCCGGTGGTTGCGTTCCAGCGTCAGCGGCTGCGCGATCCGGTACGCGTCCACGAACAGGGCCGCCCAGCCGATCGCGAGCAGGATCAGCAGCACCTGCACCAGCCGCAACGTGCCCGGCCGGGCCAGGAAGTTGATCGTCCCCGAGCGCCAGATCAGGCCCAGGACGACCAGGAAGACGACGATCGCGATCAGTCCGGCGACCACCCGCCAGGCCCAGCGGCCGGCCCGCTTGCTACCGGCGACGATCTGCGCCGAACCCGGGAGGACCAGCGTCATCAGCAACAGTGTCAGCGCCCGCTGGAACCGCTTCGGCTCGCGGAGATTGCGCAGGTCTGGCTTCTCCTGCGGCATGACGTCCTTCCCCTGAAAATCCGACGCAGTCCTCCGGGCGGCTCTGCCGACCGTACCCTGCCGTTCCTCGTCAGTCGGTATGACGTGCCGGGGTCGGCGATGGTTCGAGACCGGGCGGATCCGGAAACGAAGAGTAGCAGGATCGATACTCAGCGCAGGAAAACCCCTGATCTCACCCTGCTTCACACAGCTGTGATGGTCGGCGGCGGTGGGATGCGTTACGAAGACCTGTACGCCCAACAAGTGAGGAAACCGCCCCATGAAACTGTTCCGCACGCTTTTGGCTGCCACCGCGGTCGTCAGCACCTCCGTCCTCGGCACCACCGTCGCTCAAGCCGCGCCGGGTGCCGACTTCACCGGGATCGCCGCGCTCAGCAACTGCTCCGCGTCCCTCGTCCGGTACGCCGAATCGGTCAGCACCGACAAGGCGCTCGTACTCACCAACGGGCACTGCTACGAGGGCGGGTTCCTGCAGCCCGGCCAGGTGCTGGTGAACAAGAACTCGACGCGCTCGATCACGCTGCTGAAGCCGGACTCCAGCCGGGCCGGCACGATCCGCGCCGAGAAGATCCTGTTCGGCACCATGACCAAGACCGACATGATCGTGTACCAGGTCAACGAGACCTACGCGTCGATCAAGAGCCGCCTGAACGTGACCCCGCTGACGCTCGCCAAGCAGGGCCCCGCGGACGGCGCCGGTATGGCCGTGGTGTCCGGGTACTGGAAGCGGATCTACACCTGCTCGGTGCAGGCGACGATCCCGCAGCTCCGCGAGGGCGACTGGACCTGGCAGAACTCGATCAAGTACCAGCAGCCCGGCTGCGAGACGATCGGCGGTACGTCGGGATCGCCCGTGGTCAGCACCTCGACTGGTGAGGTGATCGGTGTGAACAACACCGGTAACGAGGACGGCGAGCAGTGCACGGTGAACAACCCGTGCGAGGTCGACGCCGACGGCAACGTCACGGTCGACCAAGGCGCGGCGTACGGCCAGCAGACGTGGTGGCTCTACACCTGCCTGACCGCGAACCGCACCATCGACCTGAACAAGTCCGGCTGCGAACTCCCGAAGCCGACCCGTCGGCACTGAAGGCGCTGACCGCAATTTGAACAGAAAGTAACGATGCCTGCGGGGTGACGCAGAGCACTTCGATATCCGGTAACGTCGCCCCGCATGGCAGTCGACTCCGCTACTGATCCCGTCGTCACGACCGGTTGGCCGAGCCCGTTCGGGGTTCGGACGCGGTTGGTCGCGTCCAGCGCGCTGATGCTGTTCGTCGAGCTCGCGCTGATCCGCTGGACCGGTTCCAACGTCGTGCATCTCAGTTACTTCTCGAACTTCGTGCTGCTGGGCTCGTTCCTCGGGATCGGGATCGGCGTCCTGCGCTCCGGCCGGGCGAAACGGCTGCCGTACTACTCGCCGATCATGCTCGGCCTGCTGGTCCTGGTGATCGCGTGGAAACCCGTCACGGTCGACCGCGGCAGCTCGTCGAGCGTCATCTACTTCACCAGCCTGAACACCACGGGCCCGCCCGTCTGGGTGATCCTGCCGATCGTCTTCGTCGCGGCCGCCGTGGTGCTGGCCGGGCCCGCCGAGCTCGTCGGACGTTGTTTCGCGGAGCTTCCGCGACTGACGGCGTACCGGTTCGACCTGGTCGGATCGCTGATCGGGATCATCACGTTCACCGCGCTGTCGTTCCTGGGCGCACCGCCGATCTGGTGGGGGCTCATCGTCACGGTGGTGTTCGCGGTGCTGATGATCCCGCGGGCCTCCGGAGCCGGCCGAAAGGCGGTCGCGACCGCGCTGAGCGCCGCGATGGTGCTCGCGCCGCTGCTCGTGATGCTCGGGGTGCTGTTCAAGGAGTCGACCAAGTCCGACAACAGCTGGTCGCCGTACTACAAGGTGCAGACGAAGCAGTACACCTGGGAGGGTGTGCCGCTGCTGACGATCACGGTGAACGGCGTACCGCACCAGCAGGCGATCCCGGCCGACGCGCGGCTGCAGTGGGAGCCGCAGTACGGCCTGCCGTACGAGCGCGCGAACGCGGGTAAGCAGCCGAAGAACGTGCTGATCATCGGCGCCGGATCGGGTTCGGACGTGGCGATCGCGCTGAAGAAGGGCGCGCAGCACGTCGACGCGGTCGAGATCGACCCGCGGATCCGGGACCTCGGCAAGGCGCTGCACCCGGACCGGCCGTACCAGGACCCGCGGGTGAGCTCGCACATCGACGACGGGCGGGCGTTCCTGTCCCGGACCGACAAGAAGTACGACCTGATCCTGCTGGCGCTGCCGGACTCGCTGACGCTGGTCAACGGCGCGAGCTCGCTGCGGCTGGAGAGCTACCTGTTCACGCAGCAGGCGTTCGAGTCGGCGCGCGACCACCTGAACCCGGGTGGCGCGTTCGCGATGTACAACTACTATCGCGAGACCTGGCTGATCGACCGGCTCGCGTCGACCGCGCAGCACGCGTTCGGGCACAAGCCGTGTGTGGACAAGATCGGCGACGGCCTGCAGCAGGCGGTCGTGACGGTCGGACTCACCGAGCAGGACCAGAACTGTTCCGCCGAGTGGGCCGGTGCGACCGCGGAGACGCCGCCGCCGGCCACGGACAACCGCCCGTTCCTGTACCTGTTCACGGACCGGATCCCGTCGCTCTACCTGGTCACGCTCGGGCTGATCCTGGTCGCCGGTCTCGTCGGCGTCGGGATCGCCGGCGGCGGGTCGTCGTACCGGCGGATGCGCCCGTACGCGGACCTGTTCCTGCTCGGGGCCGGGTTCATGTTGCTGGAGACGAAGAGCATCACCGGGTTCGCGTTGCTGTTCGGTACGACGTGGGTCGTGAACGCGATCGTGTTCGCCGGCGTGCTGGTGGCGGTGCTCGCGGCGGTCGAAGTGACGAGACGGTTCAAGACACCACCGATCAAGGCGATGTTCGCCATTCTGTTCGGCGGGCTCGCGTTGTCGTGGGTGTTCCCGGACAGTTGGCTGCTGTCGATGCCGGTCGGGTTGCGGGCGCTGGTCGCGGTGCTGATCGCGTTCCTGCCGATCTTCGCGGCGAACGTGATCTTCGCGAAACGGTTCACCGACACCGCCGACGGTACGGCGTCGTTCGGCGCGAACCTGCTCGGCGCGATGCTCGGCGGCTGTCTCGAGTACGCCGCGCTGATCATCGGCTTCCACGGCCTGCTGATCATCGCCGCGCTGCTGTACGTCGGAGCGTTCGTCCTCACGCCAAAAGTCCGTGCGGTCACGCGGAGCTAGTGTCCTGCGTCGCAACTTCGCGTCGTAAGTCAATCCTGATGCGATCGCGGCCCAACTGACAGAGCCCGCAGCTCCCGACCAGCACGGTCCGTGGACGGGACCGGGGAGCGTTACAGCCAATTTCGGGAGGGTAGAGCTCCCCAAAGCACCCTTCGTCGTGGGCGCAGCGCTCGGTCTCGTGCCGACGCGCTGGTGCGGTGCCCGATCCGGGAGTACACACCCCCGGACCTCGCTGGATAGCTGCTAGGTTCTGATGTCTGGGTCGCTCGGACCTCCGCGAACCTGGAGGTTGCGCAGATGAACGAGCTCGCCGACTACTACCGCGAGCGTGCCGGTGAGTACGACGTGGTGTACGAGAAGCCTGAACGGCAGGAGGACCTCGCTCGCCTGCGGGCCCTCCTGCCACCGCTCGTCGCGGGTCGCTCGGTGCTGGAAGTTGCCGCTGGCACCGGTTACTGGACGAAGGCGTTGGCGACCACCGCGGAGTCGATCGTCGCGACGGACCTGAACGACGAGACGCTCGCCGTCGCGCGGACGCGGTCCTACGGTCCGGCCGACGTACATTTCGAAACCGCGGACGCGTACGACCTGGGCGTGGTCCCGGGGTGCTTCGATGTGATCTTCGCCGGCTTCTTCTGGTCGCACGTGCCGCGGTCCGACGGACGGCGGTTCGTCGAGGGCCTGCGGGACCGGGTCGAGCCGGGTGGTGTGGTGATCCTCGCGGACAACCGGTACGTGGAGGGCAGCAACTATCCGATCACCCGGATCACGGACGACGGCGACACGTACCAGACGCGCCAGTTGTCGGACGGGCGGACGTTCGAGGTGCTGAAGAACTTCCCGAGCCGCGAGCAGTTCGCGGCCGATGTGGCGCCCGCCGAGGTGGAGTGGACCGAGCTGACTTACTTCTGGCTGGCAACTGTCTGCTAGTTGGTACAGGTTCGGCCCGTTTCCGGGGTCCCGGTCGGATTCCGGTGGCAGGATCTGAGACATGACGTGGCTCGTGACTGGTGGTGCCGGATACATCGGGGCGCATGTGGTGCGCGCCTTCCGCAACGACGGGATCGACGTGGTCGTGATCGACGACCTGTCGAGCGGGAAGGCGGAGTTCGTCCCGGACGGCGTGCCGTTCGTGCAGGCGAACCTGCTCGACGGTACGGCGGTCCGCCGGGCGCTGGAGGGTGTCGACGGCGTCGTCCATCTCGCGGGCTTCAAGTACGCCGGGGTGTCCGTGCAGCGCCCGCTGCACACGTACACGCAGAACGTGACCGCGATGGTGTCGCTGCTCGAAGCGATGGCGGAGACCTCGGTGCGCAACATCGTGTTCTCGTCCAGCGCCGGCGTGTACGGAACCCCGAAGGACGAGGTGGTGACCGAGGACACCGCGCCGGACCCGCAGTCGCCGTACGGCGAGTCGAAGCTGATCGGAGAGTGGCTGCTCCGCGACCAGGCCGCCGCGACGGACCTGCAGCACACCTCGCTGCGCTACTTCAACGTCGTGGGATCCGGTGACCCGACGGTGTACGACGCCTCGCCGTACAACCTGTTCCCGATCGTCTGCGACCTGCTCACCAAGGGCAAGGTGCCGCAGATCTACGGCACCGACCACCCGACCCCGGACGGCACGTCGGTCAAGGACTACGTGCACGTCGCCGACCTGGCCCGCGCCCACGTCGCGGCCGCCCGGGCCCTCGAGTCCGGCAAGACCCTCGAACCCGTCTACAACCTGGGCAGCGGGACCGGTACGTCGGTCCGCGAGATCATGGACGCCGCCCGCCGGGTCACCGGCATCGACTTCACCCCGACCGAGGGCCCGCGCCGCCCCGGTGACCCGTCCCGCGTCGTTGCCAACGGCGACCTGGCCGCCCGCGACCTCGCCTGGCAGAACACCTTCACGGTCGACGACATGTTCGCGACCGCGTGGGAGGCCTGGCCGAAAAGCTGAGTGGTGACGATCCCCCGGCGGTTGTACCCTGTGGCGCAGTTCACAGTTGCGGCCCGGACAACGGGCGCCGATCGAGGGGTGCGATCCATGAGTTACGAGAGCCTGCCGCAGTTCCTGGCGAAGATCGACCTCTTCGAAGGACTGCCGAAGGAGACACTGTCCGAGCTGATCGAGCGTGGCACCACGCTGAAGGTTCCGGCCGGTAGTCATGTGGTCGAGCAGGGCGCCCACGACGCGGGCCTGCAGGTGGTGCTGGCGGGCTCGGCCGTGGTGTCGGTCAACGGCGTCGAGCGTGAGCCGCTGGAAGTCGGTGACTACTTCGGCGAGGTCTCGCTGATCGACGGCCTGCCGCGCTCCGCGACCGTGGTGGCCGGGCCGGACGGGCTGAGCACGTTCGCGCTGTCCGCGCTGGCGTTCGAGCCGGTCGTGCGGGCGAACCCGGACGTCGCCCAGTCGCTGCTCAAGGCCCTGACCGCCCGGATCCGCAGCCTCGAGTCCGGGAGCTGAACCGATCCGGCAGCCGCCTGGGGGCCCCATGACCGAGGAACGCAAGGTCGTCACGGTGCTGTTCTGCGACCTCGTCGGGTTCACCACCGCGTCCGAGGTCGCCGACCCCGAGGACGTCCGGCGCTGGCTGGCGCCGTACCACTCGGCCCTGCGGCAGACGGTCGAGCGGTACGGCGGGACCGTGGAGAAGTTCGCCGGGGACGCCATCCTGGCCGTCTTCGGCGCACCGCGGTCCCGGGAGGACGACGCCGAACGGGCGGTCCGGGCCGGCCTGGCGATCCTCGAGGCGGTGCGGACGCTGCCGGACGGGCCGCTGGAGGTCCGGATCGGTATCGAGACCGGCGAGGCGCTGGTTGAGCTGACCGCGCGACCCGAGCTCGGCGAGCCGTTCGTCACCGGCATGGTGGTCAACCTCGCCGCCCGCCTGCAGTCCTCCGCGCCGATCGGGGCGATCGTCGTCGGTCGCGGCACCCACGAGGCGACGAGTCGCGTCTTCGGGTACGACGCGCTGGAACCCGTTGCGGCCAAGGGCATCAGCCGCCCGGTCGAACGCTGGCAGGCCGGCTCGCCGCGAGCACGTTTCGGCACCGACGTGATCCGCGATCTCAGTACGCCGATGGTCGGCCGGCAACGCGATCTGACCTTGCTGTGCACGGCGTTCGAGAAGGCCATCGCGGAGCTGGTGCCGCAGTTCGTCACGTTGCTCGGCGAGCCGGGGATCGGCAAGTCCCGCCTGGTCGCGGAGTTCGGCGCCTGGCTGGATCAGCACGACGAACTCGTCACCTGGCGCGAAGGCCGGTCGCTGCCGTACGGCGAGACGCCGTTCGGGCCGATCGCCGAGATCTTCAAGATCCAGGCCGGGATCCTGGACACCGACCCGCCGGCGCAGGCCGTCGCCAAGCTGGACGCGATCGTGCCCGACGGCGCGGACCGTGCCTGGCTGCGGGCGCGGGTCGGGCCGCTGGTCGGCGCCGACCAGTCCGCGCAGCCGGGATCCGCGGCCCAGGAGGAGTCGTTCGCGGCGTGGCGGCAACTGCTGGAGTCGTTCGCGGAGCAGTCGCCGGTGGTTCTGGTGTTCGAGGATCTGCACTGGGCGACGGACGCGATGCTCGCCTTCGTCGATCACCTGGCCGAATGGCTGACCGGCCTGCCGCTGGTGGTCGTCGTCACCGCCCGTCCCGAGCTGCTCGAACGCGGACCGCAGTGGACCCGTGGCGTGCAGAACGCTCTCACCGTCGGCCTCTCGCCGCTCACCGCGGACGAGACCGAGCAACTCCTGACCGGGATGTTCGCCGGTCAGGAAGTCCCGGACGAGACGCGTCGTCAGCTGGTACGCCGAGCCGACGGCAACCCCTTGTACGCCGAGGAACTCGCCCGGGTGGTGACCGACTGCGGCCCGGAGCAGGCCGGCTCGGACGACTTGCCGGTGGGCATCGCGGCGCTGATCGCGGCTCGGCTGGACACGCTGGAGCCGGACCGCAAGGCCTTGCTCGCGGATGCCGCCGTGATCGGTCCGGTGTTCTGGGCCGAAGCCGTCGCGGCGCTGTCCGATCGTGATCCGGGCGAGGTGCTCCAGGCACTGCAAGAGCTGGCCCGCAAGGAGCTGGTGCGGCCGGTTCGGCGATCGTCGATGCTGGGCCAGCGCGAGTACGCCTTCTGGCACGCACTGACCCGCGACGTCGCCTACAGCCAGGTGCCGCGCGCGGTCCGGTCGGCACGGCACCTCGCCGCCGCCGCGTGGCTCGAGCTGCGCTGTGCCGCCTGTCAGGCGGAAACCCCGAACCTGATCGCGTACCACCTGACCACCGCGCTCGACCTGGCCGCTGCACGGGGCGACACCGACGCGGCGGCGCAGATCGCGCCGCGAGCCCGCCGGTACCAACTGATGGCCGCGGAACTGGCGATGAACCTCGACACCAACGAGGCGCTCGCCCTGCTCGACCGTGCGCTCGCCCTGAGCCCGGCCGGCGACCCCGAACGACCCACGGTCCTGCTGCGCTGGGGCTGGGCGGCTTTCCAGGCGGGCCGCCTCGACGACGCCCAGGCGGCGTACGGCGAGGCGATCGCCGGATTCGAGGCGATCGGGGACACCCGCGGCGTCGCGCTGGCGTTGCGAGCCTCGACGTACTCGCTGAGCAGCATGGAGGAGAGCCTCGCCACGGTCGACCGGGCGGTCGGGATGCTCGAGGAGCTCGGGCCGAGCGAGGACCTGGTGCTGTTGCTGTCCGGCCAGGCGAGCATCCGGGTGGTCGCGAGCCGCTACCAGGATGCGATCGACTCGGCGAACCGTGCTCTGCGGATCGCGACCGAGCAGGGGTACGAGGTGCCGCACCGGGCCCTGGAGTCGCGGGGGCTCGCCCGGGTCGGTCTGGGTGACACCGGTGGGCTCGTCGACGTGAAGGAGGCGCTCACTGCGCTGCTCGAGGGCGGCCGGGGGCGCGATGCGGCGGTGACGTGGCTGAACTACGGCTGGGTGCTGTGGCAGATCGAGGGCCCGGTGGTTGCCTTGGGCGAGCTGGAAGCGGCTCGCGAGTTCTCCGCCCGGCGCCGGCTGGCCGAGATGGAGGAGCAGATCGGCTGCACCGTCCTGCAGTTGATGATCGAGACCGGCCGGTCGGCCGAGGTGATCGCGGCGTGCCGGTCGCAGCTCGAGCACCCGTCACCGGCGTTCACCCTGCTGCGGCGCATCGAGGTCCTCGGCGCGCTGGCGGTGGCGGAGGCCGAGGCGGGTCTTCCGGGCGCTCGTGATCACGCCGAGGAGGCGTACCGGCTGGCGGTCGAGGCGGGCTGGCCGGACATGATTGCCGTGGCGGCCGCGCCCGCGGCGACGACGCGTGCGCACGACGGTGACCGGGACGGTGTCCTGGAGATCCTGCAGTTGCTCGCCTCGCTGGCCGATCTGCACGGCAGCATCGAATTCGACGTCCGCCTGCCGTCCCTGGTGCGCGCGGCGCTCGCTGTCGGCCACGTCGAGGCCGCGGCTGTCCTCGCGGACTCCGTGGAGCCGGTGCTGCCGATGCGCGAGTACGCGGCGACTACGGCTCAGGCGCTGCTCGCCGAACACCGCGGCGACACCGAGACCGCGGCCGCCGGCTTCACCCGCGCCGCCGCGGACTGGGGTGCCTTCGGCAACAAACTCGAACAGACCCAAGCCCTCCACGGACTGCACCGCATCAGGGCGCTGGATACTCCTTCTTGAAGGGGCCCGAGGTGGTCAGGTCGAGGACGCCGGGGCCGGTGAGGACGCCGCCTTCGACCGGGAGAGTGTGGCCGGTGATCCAGGAGGCGTCGTCGGAGGCGAGGAAGGCGACGGCGGCGGCGATGTCCTCGGGCTCGCCGACCCGGCCGAGCGGGTACATCGTGCCGAACTTCTCCAGCGTGTCCGGCTGATTGTCCCAGTTCGGCGTCCGAATGGTGCCGGGGGCAACCACATTGAACCGGACGCCGAGGTTGCCGTACCGGGCGGCGTAATTGACCGTCATCGCGACCTGCCCGGCCTTGGCGGCGGAGTACTCGATGTTGCCGAAGGCGGCGATCCCGTTCACCGAGCTGATCGTGACCACGTTGCCGCGGTTCTGCACCAGCTGGGGCAAAGCCGCCTGGATACAGCGCGCGGCGCCGACCAGTGTGAGGTCGAGCTGCGCGTGCCACTCCTCGGCCGTGGCGTCCTCGGGTACGGACCGCACGATGCACCCGCCGGCGTTGTTCACCACGACGTCCAGACGGCCGAACCGCTCGACCGCGGCCGCGACCGCCGCGTCGACATCGTCCCGGCTCGTCACGTCGGCCTTGAGCCCGATCGCGTTCGAGCCGATCTCCTTCGCGACCTCGGTGACCTTCTCCTCCTGGAGATCGGTCAGCACCACCGACGCGCCTTCGTCGGCGAGCCGCCGCGCGACCGCCGCACCGATGCCCTGCGCCGCCGCCGTGACCAGTGCGACCTTCCCTTGGAACCGCTGCACGCTACCCCTCCAGAACTCGGTCGACCTTCTCGTCCGCGACCCGGCGCTCCAGCTTGGCCGGGTCCAGGTTCCTGCAGAGCACGATCGAACCACCTCCGGCGATCACCCCGACCAGCAGTCCCAGTCCGTGGCGGTCCACCAGGGTCCGGGTGACCAGGATCCGGTCGCTGACCGGTTCCGCCGTACCGATCAGGTCTTCGTGGGTGAGGTCGTCGTACGCCGGTGAGGCCGCTGTCGGCGGGTCGAACGGGACGAACACGTCCGGATGGTTGTAGACCTCGGCTCCGTAGTCCTGGACGCCGTCCGGGAGCGGCTCGCGGAAGCGGCCGCCGAGCGGGAGCAGCGCCGAGGCGACGGTCTCGCGCTCGCCGCGGGGCGTGAAGTCCGGGCCGGTGATCGCGAGGGTGCCGGTGCCGCTGGTCAGCGCCGCGCCGACCGACCAGGTGGACAGCGCCCAGACCACGCCGAGCCAGTGCGGCGGCAGGCCGATCGCGACGGTCTCGCCGGCCTCCAGGTCGTACTCGTCGACGAGCAGGTTGGCGGTCTTCGCGACCCAGTTCGCGGTGGTGACCGCGCTGAGTTCGATCCGCTCGCCGGTCGTGTCGTCGTAGTAGGTGAGGAACGGGGCGCCGCCGTCCCGGCGGACCGCGGCCGCGAACAACTCGGGCAGAACTCGTGACATATGGCCCAGCCTACGGTCCGCGGACCGACGTACGTTGGCAGCATGGTGCTACAGCTCGCACTGCCCGAAGGCGGCGAATGGATCGTCATCCTGGTCATCGTCGTCCTCCTGTTCGGCGCGAAGAAACTCCCCGAACTGACCCGCAACGCGGCCCGGGCGATGAAGGAATTCGACAAAGCCCGCCACGGCGACGACGACGAAACCTCGGACCAGGCGCCGGTCGACGGGTCAGGTGGGCGTGATCTCCGCAGCGGCGGCTCGTAGGGCTGCTGCCAGTACGGCTGTGGGTTCTGGGAGCTTTCCTGGGAGCCGGGCGAGGATCGTACGCCGTAGTTCCTGGGGGCCGCCTCGGACGGTGACGACGCGGACGCCTGGTGGTACCGCCGACGCCATGGACGCGGAGATCGTGGTGAGGCCCGCGCCTGCCGCGACCAGTTGGAGTTTGGCGAGCCAGTCGCGGACTGTGTGCGTGATCACCGGCCGCTCGTCCAGCCCCGGCCAGACGCCCATCAACAGTTCGTTGCTCGACGGCGGACCGGCGATCCACCGCTGACCCCGCAGGTCCGCGACCTCGACCGAATCGGACGCCGCGAGCGGATGCCCGGTCGGTACCGCCAGCCGCAGGCTCCGCTCCGCGAGCGTCTCCAGCTTCAGCGCCGGCGACTCCGCGTCCGGCGGCCGGAACGGCGGAGCGGCCGCGATCACCGCGAGATCGATCGTCCCGGCCCGGAGTGCCCGGACCAGCGCGGGCGTGGACCCTTCCCGGGTCGTCACGGTGATCGCCGGGTGCGTACGACGTACCGCACTGATTGCCCGCGGCAACAAGACTGCACCGGCGCTCGGGAACCAGCCCAGCCGCACGGTCCCGCCCGCGGCCGGAAGACCGGCGAGCTCGCGCGCGGTCGCATCGATCTGGTCGAGGACGGCGGCAGCGTTCCGGAGTACGACCTGTCCTGCGTCGGTGAGCGCGACGCCTTCGCGGCGGCGCTCGAGGAGCTGGTTGCCCGCGGCGCGTTCGAGCGTGGCGATCTGGCGGGAGACGGCCGACTGCGTGTACCCGAGCGCAGCGGCCGCGGCCGTGAACGTACCGCGTTCGGCGACCTCCCGGAACACGCGCAGCGCGACCAACGAGACGTCGGTGAAGTCCATGACGTCTACGCATACCACGTGTGCCCAACTTTCGTTGGAGTCATACCCGCCGCGGACCTACGTTGGCCACATGAGAACCGCACTGATCACCGGCGCCAACCAAGGCATCGGATATGCACTGGTAGCAGAACTCGCCAACCGGATGAATCCCGACGACCTGATCCTCCTCACCGGCAGAAACCCGGCCCGAGTGGCCGCCGCAGCCGCTCAGGTGAACGGAAGAGCGCGGGTTGAGGGGCGGGTGCTGGACGTCACGGACGGGGAGGCTGTACGGCGGTTGGCGGGGGAGCTGGGTGCGGTGGACATCGTGGTGTCCAACGCCGTGGGGCCGCTGGAGCCGGGGAAGGCTCCGGCGGAGCAGGTGGACGAGTTCGTGGATGTGGCGAACCTGGGTGCGCAGCACATGCTGCGGGCGTTCGGGCCGATTCTGCGGCCCGGTGGTCGGCTGATCGTGGTGGCCAGCTCGCTCGGGACGCTGGCGCAGTTGCCGCAGCAACTGTGGGACCGATTCGACGGAGCCTCGCTGGAGGACATCGAGAAGGTCGTGGAGGAGTGGCGCACGGCGGTCCACGACGGTACGGCGCAGGCGCAGGGCTGGCCGGAGTGGATCAACCTCCCGTCGAAGGTCGCGCAGGTCGCCGCGGTGCGCGCGGTCGCGGCCGAACGACGGGAACGGGACCTCGCCGAGAACACCCTGGTCGCGTCGGTCTGCCCCGGGCTCGTCGACACCCGCGCGTCCCGCCCGTGGTTCGAGGACTTCAGCCAGGCGAAGTCGCCGGCCGATGCCGTCGTACCGATCGCCGACCTGATCCTGGCCGGAACCGTCGATCCGGCCCGGTACGGCGAACTGGTCCGCGACGGCGAGGTGCTGACCTGGAAGCCGTCCACCCCTCGGTAAGGCCCTCGTCCGGCTGTGCTGGTTAGGTTAACCTAACTTTCTGTGAGGGGAACGACGATACGCGGTGAGATCAGGCGGCTGACGCGTTCCGGCGACTCCCGGCTGATCTGCCCGGTCCGGGTCGAGACGGTCGAACCGCTGACCTCACGGTTCAGCTGGGTGACCGTGCAGGGCGACGGCCTCGCCGCGTACCGCACGATCTGCCCGGCCGACGCGTTCAAGCTGGTCATCCCGCCGGACGGCATCGGCAGCGTCCGGATGCCGAAGGTGAGTCCGGCCGGGGCGCCGGTCTGGCCGGAGGACCGCCCGACGCCACTGACCCGCGGCTTCACGGTCCGCACCTTCGACCCGGCCACCCGTCGGCTCACGTTCGACGTCGCGCTGCACGGCGCCGGTCCGGCGATCACCTGGCTGACGAACACCCGCCCGGGCGACACCGTCGTCCTGCTCGGGATGCGTCGCGAGTTCCACGCCGGGGACGTCGACCATCACCTGCTGATCGGTGACTCCACCTCGTTGCCCGCGATCGCGAGCATCGTCGAGAGTCTCGACGTACCGTCAACCGTTTTCCTGCAGGCGGAGACGCCCGCCGAGCGGTCGTTGGTCAAAGGCGATGTGCAGTGGATCCACTCACCGCCCGTCACCGGCCCGGGCAGCTCGCTGGAGCAGGCGGTCCGGTCGTTCCGGCGACCGGCTGGGCGCCTGCAGGCGTGGTGTGCGGCCGAGGCGGGTGTCGTGCGTTCGATCCGTCCGTACCTCGTCGACGAGCTCGGTGTGAGTCGTGACGACCTGCACACGGTCGCGTACTGGATCGCGGGCGAGACGGCGGAGCGCGGCGACGTCGTCCGGATGCAGGCGTTCGCCAAGGCGGCCGAGGAAGGTCTCGATGCCACCGACCCCGCGGTCCTGCAGTCGCTGGAGTTCTCATAAGGTCGTCCCATGCTGATCCTGGCCGGCCTGGGCCTGATCCTGGTGCTGACCGTTGCCACCGGCTACTTCGTCGCCCAGGAGTTCTCGTACGTCGCTGTCGACCGGAGCCGCCTGCAGACGCTGGCCGCGGACGGTGACGCTGCCGCCGCGCGAGCGCTGAAAGTCACCGCGCGACTCTCGTTCGTGCTGTCCGGCGCCCAGGTCGGGATCACCATCACCGCGCTGCTCGCCGGGTACTTCGCCGAGCCGTACCTCGGTGAAGGTCTGGAACGCCTGCTCGGCGCGGCCGACGTACCGGACGCCGTGAGCAGATCGGTCTCGGTGATCCTTGCGTTGCTGCTGGCAACGATCATCCAGATGGTGCTCGGCGAGCTGGCGCCGAAGAACCTGGCGATCGCCCGCGCCGAGGCGATCGCGCTGCGGCTGTCCCGGTCGACCCTGGTCTACCTGGCGGTGGCGGGTCCGCTGATCCACCTGTTCGACTCGGCGTCGAACCGGATCCTGCGCCGCGTCGGCATCGAGCCGGTCGAGGAACTTCCGCAGGGCGCGACCGCGCGGGAGCTCGACCGGATCATCGAGACGTCGTACGAGCAGGGCCTGCTGGACCAGGACACGATGCGGCTGCTGGACCGCGGCCTCGACTTCCGCGGCCGGACCGCGGGCGAGGCGATGGTGCCGCGGGTCGACGTGGTCACCGTGCACCGCGAGGAGCCGCTGACCCGGGTGGTCGAGCTGCAGGCCACCGGACACAGCAGGTTCCCGGTGATCGGCGCATCGGTCGACGAGGTGATCGGCGTGGTCGCGATCGGCGAGGTCGTCGAGCTCGAACCGGCCGATCGCGCGACGATCGCGGTCGGATCGCTGGCGTCGCCGCCGGTCGCCGTACCGACGACCCTGCCGCTGCCCGCGGTCCTCGAGCGGCTCCGGGTCGCGCGCCGGCAGCTGGCGATCGTCGTCGACGAGTACGGCGGGTTCGCGGGCATCGTGTCGCTGGAGGACATCGCCGAGGAACTGGTCGGCGAGATCCGCGACGAGGACGACCTGCCGGAGACCGGGCCGGTCCAGGGCGGCGACGGGTCGTGGGTGGTGCCTGCCCGGTGGCGCGTCGACGAGGTCGCCGAGGTGACCGGCGTACAACTGCCGGAGAGCGACGACTACGAGACGGTGTCCGGGCTGGTGATGGCGCGGCTGGGCCGGATCCCGGACGTCGGCGATTCGTTCGTCCTGGAGCTTCCGCACCGGATCGACCACGACGGGCGGCCGGTTCCGCCGGAGTACGTGCGGCTCACGGTGCAGACCGTCGAGCGCCGGGTGCCCGGCATCGTCGTGATGGAGCGGACGGCATGAGTACGACGCTCGCGCTCATCATCTCCGCCGTACTGCTGGCGCTGAACGGGTTCTTCGTGGCCGCCGAGTTCGCGTTGGTCGCGTCCAAGCGGCACCGGCTCGAGGAGGCGGCGGCGTCCGGCAGCCGTTCGGCCCGGGCCGCGATCGCCGGCGTCAGCGAGCTGTCGCTGATGCTCGCGGGCGCCCAGCTCGGGATCACGTTGTGCACGCTGGGTCTCGGCTCGCTGAGCGAACCGGCCGTCGCGCACCTGCTGCATCCGCTCTTCGAACTGGCGCACATCCCGGAAGGCGTCGGGCATGTGATCGCGCTGATCATCGCGGTCGCCGGCATCGGTCTGCTGCACGTCCTGCTCGGCGAGATGGCGCCGAAATCCTGGGCGATCAGCGACCCCGAGCGAGCCGCGCTCGTGCTGGCGATGCCGTTCCGCGGCTTCACGTACGTCGTCCGCCCGCTGCTGAGCGTCCTCAACTGGATCGCGAACCTGTGCGTCCGGCTGGTCGGCGTGACGCCGCAGAACGAGATCGCCAACGCGCACGGCCCGGACGAGCTGCGGCTGCTGATCGAGTCCTCCCGCGAACACGGCACCCTCGAACAACCCGAGCACGAACTGCTGACCGCGATGCTCGCGCTGCAGAACACCACCGTCGGCCAGGTGATGACGCCGATCGCCGAGCTGTCCACGGTCCAGGCGTCCGCGTCGGCCCGCGAGGTGGAGCTGACCAGCCGCCGCGAAGGGCATTCGCGGCTCGCGGTCGTCGGCCGCCGTACCGACGGGTCCACCGGGATCTGCGGCATCGTGCACGTCCGCGACGCGGCCCGCGTGACCACCGCGGGCGACACCACCAGCCGCGCGTCGGACCTGATGACAACGGCCCTCGAACTCGGCGACAACACCCCGGTGGCGAAGGCGATCCGCACCATGCGCGACGAGCGTGCCCAACTGGCGGTCGTCTGCGGCGGCAACACCGCGATCGGCGTAGTCGCCCTGGAAGACCTCCTGGAAGAGGTCATCGGCGAGTTCGACGACGAAACCGACCCCATCATCACCGCCGCCCGCCCCACCCCGCCCCGCTAACCCCCGCCGCCGCGCCCCACCCGCTCCCCGCGCGACGTCTTTGTGCCCCCACCGACCGTTTTCGCGGGCTCAAAGTGGTTGGTGGGGGCCCAAGGTTGCCCGCGGAGGTGGGGTGGGGGAGGTTACGGTGGGGCGGAGCGTGTGGAGGAGGGGTTGTGGCGGTTAGGCGGCTTGGGCTGGTGGTGCATCAGGGGCGTCCGGTGGCGGTTCAGACCGCGGAGACCGTGCGTCGGTGGGCAACCGATCACGGCATCGGGTGCACCGATATCGACGTGTGGACGAACCAGGAACGGCGTACCGGGACCGAGGAGCTGCACCACGCCGGGGATCCGGATCTGGTGGTCACGCTCGGCGGTGACGGGACGTTCCTGCGTGGCGCGCGGATCGCGGCGAAGAACAACGCCGCCGTCCTCGGGGTCGATCTCGGAAAGGTCGGTTTTCTCACCGAGGTCGCCTGCAAGGACGTCGAGGAGGCGCTCGAAGCGGTGCATCACGGCGGAGCGACGTACGAGGAACGGATGACGCTGACGATGCGGGCGTCGCGGCCGTTGGAGATCCCTCAGGGCATCGAGTCCTTGCTGCGGTACGGGCACGGGCCGGCGTTGCCTCCGCCGCCGGTACGGCACGAGATGGCGGAGGGTGACGGCTGGGGGATGGCGCTCGACGTGACCGCGCTGAACGACGTCGTGGTGGAGAAGCTCGCGCGCGACCATCAGGTGGCGCTCGGGGTGTACCTGTCCGGCCGGCTGCTGGCGTCGTACTCCGCCGACGCGGTGATCGTCGCGACACCGACCGGGTCGACGGCGTACAGCTTCGCCGCCGGTGGACCGATCCTGTCGCCGAACACCGAAGCGATCGTGTTCACACCGGTCGCACCGCACATGACGTTCAACCGCACGGTGGTCGCGGCGCCCGACGAGCCGATCGCGCTGCGGGTGCTGCCGCACTCCGGACAGGCCGCGGTCAGTATCGACGGTCAGCTGCGCGGTGTACTCGATCCGGGGGACTGGATCGGGGTGTACGGGTCGCCGCAGCGGTTGCGGCTGGTACGACTGCGTCCGACCGACTTCTACGGACGGCTCCGCGACCGCTTCCGCCTCACCGACGCCCCCGCAACGGGCGTCGACGGACAGCCCGAACTGTTCTGGCAGCCCTCGGACACGCCGGTACCGCCGGACCTCAAGCACCTGAGGATTCCGCAGTCGCCTGGTGACGACCGGTAGGGTCTCTCCTCATGCGAAACGTGGTGATCCTGGCGGGTGGTTCAGGGACGCGGTTGTGGCCGATGTCCAGAGACGACAGGCCGAAGCAGGTGCTGCCGCTGGCGGCCGGGCAGTCGCTGCTGCGGGTGGCGTACAACCGCCTGCTCGGGCTGGTTGCTCCGGAGAACATCTACGTCTGCACCGTCGGTGCGATCACCGACGTGGTGCGCAAGGAACTGCCGGAACTCGGCCCGCACAACATCATCGGTGAACCGGCCCGCCGGGACACCGCGAACGCCGTCGGGCTCGCGTCCGCCGTGGTGGCGCGGAACGACCCGGACGCGGTGGTCGCGTTCGTCGGGTCGGACCACCTGATCAGCCCCGAGGACGAGTTCCGGGCGGCGATCGAGCACGGGTTCGAGGTCGTCGAGGCGCGTCCGCGATCGCTGGTGACGTTCGGGATCGAGCCGACCCACCCGCACACCGGTCTCGGGTACATCGAACGCGGCGCGCCGATCGAGGGTACGTCGGCGTACGTCGTGGACCGCTTCCGGGAGAAGCCCGACCGGGCGACCGCCGAGGAGTACCTGGCCACCGGGCGGTTCTGGTGGAACTCCGGGATGTTCGTGTGGCAGGCCTCCACGGTGCTCAACGTCCTCGACACCCTGCTGCCGGAGTCGGCCAGTCGTCTGCGTGAGGTCGCCTCGGTCTGGGACACCCCAGCGCGCGAGGCGACGCTCGCGGAGATCTATCCGAACCTGCGCAAGATCAGCGTCGACTACGCGGTTATGGAACCCGCGTCCCAAGGCAAGGTCGACGCGGACGTGGTCGTCGTACCGATGCCCGTGCACTGGCTGGACGTCGGCTCGTGGGCCGCGCTGGCCGACACGTACGACGCCGACCCCAACGGCAACCGCACCGACAGCGTCACCCTGAGCTGCCTACTCGACTCCCACGACAACATCATCGTCACCGACGACCCGAACCACCTGGTCGCGGCCGTAGGCCTCCGCAGCCACATCATCGTCCACACCCAGGACGTCACCATGGTCTGCCCCCTCTCAGACGGCGAACGCGTCAAAGACCTGGTAGCCCAAGTCCAGTCCGACCACGCGAACTACATCTGACCCCCAAGCCCAACGTCCGGGGTCGTGTCGAGTCGTGGATCGTGGCTGGGTTTGCCGACCGATATTCACGACTCGAGGAAACGTGGGTCGGTGTGGCCGCGGGGTTCGGGTATTGGGCGTGGGTGCTGGCGGGGTTGGGCTCGGGTGGTTGTACCGGGGGTTTGTGCAAGGTCGACAGTACGTATACGTCCACTGTTTGGTGATCTGGCCTGCCGCGCGGTGCAGACAGGCGGGTAGTAGATGTATACGTACTGTCGAGCTGCCGTTTCTGGCGGATTGAGGTCACTCGTGCGCGCGGTCAGCCGGCTGCCGGGGGAACAGACACCATCCGGGTGCCGCGGACAGGGAATATCAGGTGCTAGCCCACCAGAACCTGTCGCACGGCCCCACAGTTCACCCACACACGCGACAGGACAGCCGGACATCCCCTCGGATGCGTGGGGAGTGGGTCTGCCGCCGTTCGGTTCCTGGGCGTGGGGAGTGCGTCAGCCGCCGTTGGGTTCCTGGGCGTCGGTGGCTGGGTATTTGTCCATGAACTGTTTGAGGGCCTCGCCGCTGACGGAGCCGCAGAACTGGCGGTGGCCGAAGGACTTCTGGGCCGAGTCGGGGCCGCTCCAGTGGGCGAAGGCGAGGTTCTTGCCGTCCGGCCAGCCCTTGCCTTCGTCCTGCTTGAAGGGGGCGGCGATGAACTTGTTGAGCGAGCTCTCGGGCAGCTTCGACTTGGCGATCTTCTCGATCTGGTCGATCTGGTCCTTCGGCAGCGTGTCCTTGTACCAGAGGATCGTGTAGCCGTGCTCGAGGTTGTGCACCAGGTTCTCCACCGCGGGACGGTCGTCCGTCGTGTAGAACTTCTTCTCGAACGGCGCCCAGTTCGCGTAGTGCGGGCCGGAGGACGGCGGGGAAACGGCGTACATGATCTTCTCGCCGTCGGGCCGGTGGTCCTGGGTGCCGCCGCCCTCGTCGTTGGTGGGGGCGTCGCAGGAGGCCGCGGTCGACGCGACACCGAATTCGGTCAGGGCCTGGTCCTTGGTCCGGGAATCCTGGATCAGCTTGATCGCCGGGTAGGCGATGATGGCCAGGCCGACCACGATGGAGCACACCACGATGAGGATCGTCCGGCGGCGGTCCGAGCGGGCCTGCTCGCGCTGCATCTTCTCGATCATCTCGCGGCGCGACTGTTTCTGCGACGACGCTTTACCCACAGTGTTGGTCTTCCCGGATCGGGGCGGCCACCGCGCCGCCATGCGAAGGCAGTGTACGAGGTGCCCCTGAGAAGTTGCCCAGAAAACTATCCGGACCGTGAGCCGAACGTGACCGTCGCCTCGCTGCCCGGTCCGGGACGCACCGTCACGCCGTACCCCTCGGCGTGCAGCAGGACGGCCAGCCGTTCCGCGACCAGTCCCACGGTCACCGGCTCGTCGCCGAACACCGTGACAGCGTTGTCAGCCGCTTCGAGCCGGACGCCGTCGACGTCGGTCAGCAGCCCCGACCACAACGCCGGATCGGCCGCACGCGGTCCGCTCGGCGGTTGCCGATGGAGTACGGCGGCCCGCGCGGACTCCCGCGTACCCAGGCTGAACATGTCGTGCTCGGCGTCCCGCACCAGCGCCCGCGCGCCGGGCCCGTGCTCACCGATCGGCAGGACGACGTCCTCCAGACCACGCAGTACGGCGACCGGTACGCCGTCCGCCTTGCCCTTCACCAGTTCGCTGGCGCCGGCGATCTCGTCGGCCAGCGCCGGCTCGGTCACCGCGAGGACGTTGCCGTGGCTGTCCGTCGTACCGCGGAGGTCCTCGACGACGCGGACGCCGGCGGCACCGATGGCGAGGTCGGTCTGACCGTTGCGCCACGGGCGGCCGAGCGTGTCCGTGACGACGATGCCGACGTTCACGTCGTACCGCTCCTGCAAAGCGGTCCGCAGGTCACGGGCCGACGCGTCCGGGTCGACCGGGAGCAGCAGGACCGTGCCGGGCGCCGTGTTCGACGTGTCCGTCCCGGCCGCGGCCATCACCAGGCCGTGCCGGGTCTGCACGATCCGGGTCTCACCGCGCTGGGCGACGACCCGCACGAGCTCGGCGTCGACCGCTTCCTGGCGGGTGCCGTAGGTCAGCCGGCCCTCCGCCTTGCTGACGATCTTCGACGTCACCGAGACCACATCGCCGTCGCGCAGGTCGGTGCCCTCGGCGATCAGCGCGGCCAGGTCGTCGCCGGCCGCCACCTCGGGCAGCCCTGTCACCGGGAAGATCTCCAGGTGCTTCCTCATCGCCGTACGGCCTCCGCGAGGGTCAGTGCCGCGTCAGCCATCGCGGCGGTGGTGGTGTCGTCCGTCATCCACAACGGCACCGCCTGGACGTGAATTCCGGCGCCGGCGATCGAATCCGCCTGGATCGCGTCGGAGGAGTCGATCAGCCAGCCGTCCAGTACGCCGCCGGACGTGCGGGAACCGTAGTGGCGGGCCACGGCCGACGCGGTGGACGCCACACCGACGGTGGCGAGCACCTTGTCGGCCATCCCGCGGACCGGACCGGTGCCGATGATCGGCGACAGCCCGATGACCGGGGCCTTGGTCTCCCGGACCGCGTCCCGGATCCCGGGGACGCCGAGGATCGTGCCGACCGAGACCACCGGGTTCGACGGCGGCACGATCAGTACGTCGCAGTCCGCGATCGCCTCGAGGACGCCGGGCGCGGGCTTCGCCTTCTCCTGGCCGACGGCAACGATCTGGTGGGCCGGGATCTTGGCCTGATGACGGACCCAGTACTCCTGGAAATGAATGGCCTTGCGCCGCCCGGGCTGTTCCGGGTCGTCCACCACCACGTGGGTCTCGATCCGGTCGTCACTCATCGGCAGCAGCCGGACCGGCAGCTTCCAGCGCGTGGACAGGGCCTCGGTGACCGCACTGAGCGTGTAGCCGGCGTCCAGCATCTGGGTGCGCACGAGGTGCGTCGCCACGTCCCGGTCGCCGAGCCCGAACCAGGTGGGCTCCACGCCGTACGCCGCGAGCTCCTCCTTGATCACCCAGGTCTCGTCCTCGCGGCCCCACTTACGCTCCTCCGAGATGCCACCGCCGAGCGTGTACATCACGGTGTCGAGGTCGGGACAGACCCGCAGCCCGAACAGGGTGATGTCGTCCGCGGTGTTCCCCACGACGGTGATCTCGGCGTCCGGACGGGCCTTCAGGAGCCCGAGCAGGAAGGTGGAGCCGCCGATGCCGCCGGCCAGCACTGTCAATCGCATGGGAAGAGTCTGCCCGAGTCGTCAATGCGTCGGACCACCGCACGACTATGCTGCGGAGGGTCATCACGTCCGCACAGCTCAGTTGTACGGCCCCCCAACATCCGAGGAGCCCTCGTGGTCACCGACGCAACCAAGAAGCTCAGAGAGCCGGTCGCGTACACCTTGCTCGCATTCGCCGGCCTGCTCGCACTGGCCTCGCTGTTCCAGTTGTTCGTCGGCGGGATCGGCTTCGTCGCCGCTTCCGGCGGCGTGCACTCCGTCATTGTCCCGCCGTCCATCACCACGCTGGCGCTGCTTCCCGCGCTGGTCGGTGCGGTCTGGCTGGTCAACGAAGCTGAGCGGACGCCGAACGCACGCATTGTCGTGTTGGGCGCCCTCATCGTCACCGGTCTCTTCCTGCTGATCGGCCTGGTCGCCACGTTCGCGCAGTTCAACGGCAGCGGCACGGCCGGCGAGAAGATCGTCGGATTCATCTTCTCCCTCGGTGGTCTCGCGCTGTACGGCGGTATCGGGCTGTACGCGCTGAAGACGTTCCAGGCGCTGCCGGCGCCGGTGCGTGCGCCGAAGCCGGGTCAGTTCCAGCAGGGTCAGCCGGGCCAGCAGTACGGCCAGACGGCGCCGTACGGCCAGCAGCAGGGCTACGGCCAGCAGGGTTACGACCAGGGCCAGCAGGGTCAGTACGGCGGTCAGCAGGGCTACGACCAGGGCCAGCAGTACGGCGGTTACGCGGCCGCTGGTGCTGCCGGCGCCGCAGGTGGCTACGCCGCAGGCCAGGACCAGGGTCAGCAGTGGCCGCAGGAGCAGGGCTGGAACCAGGGCGAGCAGCAGAACTGGTCGGCCGGCGAGGCCGAGGCCCAGCAGGCCAGTCAGCACGCCGCGCAGCACGCCGGTCAGCCGGGCGCCGAGCAGGCATGGCCCGCCGAGGGCCAGACGGCCGAGCCGACGCAGCCGTGGGCCTCTGAGGGCCAGCAGCAGTGGGGCGGCCAGGACCAGGGTCAGCAGGCTCAGCAGTGGCCGCAGGAGCAGCAGTGGGGCGGCGCTGACGCCGGCCAGCAGCAGTGGGGTGGCCAGGAGTACGGCCAGCAGACCCCGGCCGCGCAGGAGTGGGGCCAGCAGGAGCACGGCGCTGCTGAGGGCACCCAGGAACCGGCAGAAGCCCAGCAGGCTCAGCAGGCGTGGCAGCAGGAGCAGGCCTGGCAGGCCGAGGAGACCCCGGCCGCCGAGCAGCAGCCGGGCGCTGCCGACCCGGCACCGCAGGCCGAGGCCGCCGACGAGACCCGGATCGACCCGCGGGCCGAGTCGGACAAGAACGACCAGAACCCGCAGGGTCAGGGACAGCAGGGCTGGTGGTCGCAACCTTCCTGATCACTCAGTGATCCAGGACGGCAAGCCCTTGCCGAGTACTGAGGAAAAATCCCGGCAGTACAAGGTTTGAGGTCGGGTACACAGCGCGAGAGGCCTGTATCTACAGGCCTCTCGTTCTTTTGCGGCCGTGTTGCGGATGATCCCAATAGCAGAGCACGGCTTGACTTTCGTGGATTGCAGGAATGTAATTTCAACCGTGTCGTTCGTTAGGACACTCGGTATCGGGGACCGTTGCAGAGCGCAGGACGGACGAGGTCAGGCATGTGGACCGCAAACCCACATGTACAGGGGAACGAACAGGGTCGAGGAGGTCGTACCGTGACAGAGCTGATGGCGATTGTCGACGGTGAGGCGATCGAGGAGGAGCCGAACTGGCAGGAAAGGGCGTTGTGCGCCCAGACCGATCCAGAGGCTTTCTTCCCGGAGAAGGGCGGTTCCACCCGCGAGGCCAAGAAGGTGTGCCTCGGTTGCGACGTCCGGGGCGAGTGCCTCGAGTACGCGCTGCAGAACGACGAGCGCTTCGGGATCTGGGGCGGCCTGTCGGAACGGGAACGCCGCAAGCTGAAGAAGAAGGCCGTCTGACCGTCGGTATCCAAGGCACCACACATCAGGACTTCCGCGAGGCCCCGGGCGAACGTCGCCCGGGGCCCGCGGCTTTCCTGAGCCGGGGGCCGCGGCTTTCCTGACTCCTCGACGGCGGCTGTATGGTGAGTCCTCGCCGGGACCTGCGGTCACGGTGACCGTCCGCAAGCATCGAGGTGTCACAGCTCCGCATGGAACAAGAAGCCCCGGCCGGCTGGGAATTCTTCGACTCCGTCGATTTCCCGACCGATCACACCGGCGACCACATGCGTCGTCCGCGGGTCCGGCATGTCGTCACCGCGGTGGTGGTCGGGCATGAAGGCGCGGCCTGGCTGCCGCGGCTGTCCGAGGCGTTGTGGGCGCTCAACCCGCGCCCGGACCGGCTGATCGCGGTCGACACCGGATCCACCGACGAAACCGCCGAACTGCTGGCCGGGATGCCTGGCGTCGAGCCGGTCGTCAGCGTCTCCGCGCGGACCGGTTTCGGGGTCGCGGTCGCCCGCGGTCTCGAGGCCCACGGCTTCGCGCCGATCCCGAGTGCCGTCGGCCCGTACGGCGACGACGGCCACATGCCCGTGGTGGAGTGGCTGTGGCTGCTGCACGACGACTGCGCGCCGGCGCCGAAGGCCCTGGAGAAATTGTTGCTCCAGGCCACCATTGCGCCGAACACCGGTGTCTGGGGCCCGAAGCTGCGGCTCTGGCCGCGGGACCGGGAGCTGCTCGAGGTCGGCGTCACCACGTCGCTCGGCGGCCGCCGCGACACCGGCATCGAGAACGGTGAGCTCGACCAGGGCCAGCACGACCAGCCGCGGAACGTGCTCGCGGTCAGCTCGGCCGGCATGCTGGTACGCCGCGACGTCTGGGAGGCGCTGCGCGGTTTCGACCCGCGGCTGCCGATGTTCCGCGACGACATCGACTTCGGCTGGCGCGCGAGCCGCGCCGGCTACCAGGTAGGCGTCGCGCCCGACGCGGTCGTCTACCACGCGCAGGCCGCGGCGACGGGCGAGCGAGCACTGGCCGGTACTCGCCGGCACGCGTACCAGCTCGACCGCGCCCACGCGTACTACACCGTGCTCGCGAACGCCCCCGGCAAGCTGCTTCCGCTGCTGATCCTGCGGTTCCTGTTCGGCACCGTGATGCGGTCGATCTGGTTCCTGCTCGGTAAGACACCGTCCGGCGCCGTCGACGAGTGGACCGCGTTGCTCGGCACTCTCCTCGCCGGCGGCTGGACACAAGCACGCAAGAACCGCCGAAGTCTCGACCAGGTCCCGTACGACGACATCAAGGGACTGTTCTCCCGGTCCGTGCACGCACTGCGGCACAACCTGGAGGAGACGACCAGCACGATCTCCGAGCGGATCCGCGAAGCGTGGGCGGACGAGCCGGAAGAACAGGTCGTCACCACTGCCCGGCGGGCAAAGTCCACCGCGCGCGTGGCGGTCGACCAGCCGAGGTGGCGGCGTCAGCTGATCCGGCGGCCGTTCCTGATCGCGTGGGTCGTGCTGGCCATCGGTGCACTGATCGCGGCCCGCGATCTGATCGGCGGCGGAGTACTCCGTTCCAACTTGCTGCTGCCGGCGCAGGAGAACCTCGCGGCGTTGTGGCACGCGGCGGCGTCCGCCCCGCCGGGCGTGACCCCGCCTGCCTGGCTGGCGCAGTTCTGGGCGTTCTCGACGGTCATGTTCGGTCCGACCGGGGCGACCAACGTCCTGCTGCTCGGTGCGGTGCCCCTGGCCGGTCTGGCCGCGTGGGCGTTGCTGCGCGCGTTCGTGGTCGACCGCGTGGCACGGGCCTGGGGCGCATCGGCGTACGGGCTGGCTGTCTTCACGAACGGTGCGATCACTCAAGGGCGGATCGGGACGTGTGTGGCGGCGATCGTGCTGCCACTGCTCGGTGCGGCCGTTCACACCGTTGCTCGACGGCGGCGTGTGGTTGTTCAGGGCAGTTGGCGGGCCGCGTGGTTCGCGGGGATCTGTCTGGCGGTGCTGTTCGCGTTCACGCCGGCACTGGCTCTGCTCGTCAGCGTCATCCTGGTCCTCGGCGCAGTGCTGGGGCTCGGCTGGCGGCGGCAGGGGCGCCAGTTGGTGTTCTCGGTCGTGCTCGGCCTGCTGCTCGTGCTTCCGTGGACGCTGGACCTCGTGCAGCACCCGTCGAAGCTGGGCTGGGAGGCGGGCGGTCCGCCGACCGCTGCGATCGGTCCGGGCGACAGCCTGCCGCATCTGCTGACAGGTACGCCGGTCGGTGCGCCGGCGCCGTGGTGGTTCGCCGTACCGCTGATTCTGGTGGCTCTGGTCAGCCTGCTGCGTCAGTCGCGGCAGCGGTACGAGCTGCTCGGGTGGTTCGCCGCACTCGCCGGTCTGGCCGGGACACTGGTCGCCAGCCGGCTCGGCGGTGGCAGTGGGCCGTTGATGTTCCTGATGACGGCCGGCTGGATCATCACCGTCGCGGTCGCCTGGGACTCGGTCGGCAAGTCCACCGAGATCATCGTCCAGGGCGTGCTCGGCATCGTTCTGCTGACGACTGTGGTGACGGCCGGGTTCTGGCTGGTGCGTGGGGTCGACGGTCCGTTGTGGCGTGGTCCCGCTCAGGACCTCCCGGCGTACCTGGTCGCTTCGCAGGACCCGCCGGACAACCAGTCGATCCTGGTGGTGCGGAAGGCGCCGGAAGGCCAGATGCGGTTCTCGCTGGTCAAGAACGGCGGACCGCGGATGGGGGCGCTCGAGGCGGCTCCGACCGCGGCGCAGACCAAGCCGCTCACAGACGTCCTGGCAACACTCGGTGGTGGCGGCAGCGGCGAGGAAGGCCGCCAGCTGGCCGCTCTCGCGATCGACTACGTGTACCTGCCTGGTCCGGTGGACCTGACGCTGCAGTCGACGCTCGACTCGCTGCCGGGCCTGACCAGGGCCAGTGCGAACGACGGCGACGCCTCGTGGCTCGTCGACCGGTCGAAGATCAAGGGCGAGACGCCGCTGGTCGACCAGACTCACAACGTCTGGCGCATCCTTGGCCTGATCGGCTGGATCCTCGCGCTGATCTTCTGTCTGCCGACGGTGCGCCGCACCGTCGCCGTACCGCAGGGCACCCACGCGAGGAGGGACCGGTGAGCCGGTTGCTGTCCGACCCGCGTCTCCGGATCGGAGCCGTCGTCGTCGCCATGGCCGCACTGGCCGGGATCGGTCTGGTCATCAAGCCCGAGAAGGCCGACACCCAGGCGCAGGCCGCTGTCACCGAGCCTGCCCGCACAGTGGTGAACCGTACGGCGCTGTCCTGCCCGGTGCTGTCTCCTGGCGGCAAGATGGCCAGCGTGGTGAACGGTGTGGCGCCGACACTGCCGGAAGGTACGCCGACGGCGCCGGGGACCGCTGACCCGTTGACGATCGCTCCGCTGCCGACCACGTCGGACCCGGTCGGGTCGCTGCTGAAGCGCGGAACGATCGGCTCGAGTGCGGTAGTGGTCAAGCCGGAGCCGTTGTCCATCAAGGGCACCGGACCGCTGGCCGCGGGGACGGTCGGCACGAGTACGACGACCGCGCAGGACGGCGTGAACCGCGGGATGGCCAGCGTGCCGTGCCAGGTGCCCGGGTCGGACTTCTGGTTCGTCGGAGCGTCCGGTGCGAGCGAACGGCGTGACGTGCTGGTGCTGACCAACCTGGACAGCATCAACGCGGAAGTGAACGTCAGTGTGTACGCGCGGAACGGTGCGCAGGACCTGCCCGCGGCACGGGGCATCGTGGTCCCGGCACTCGGCACCTTCGAGCTGTTCCTGAAGCAGGTCGCTCCGAACCTCCGCGACCTCGCCCTGCACGTGGAATCGACAGGTGGTCGGGTAGCGGCCGCCGTCCGGTCCAACGCGTCGAACGGCAGTCAGCCCGCCGGTGTGGACTGGCTGAACACCTCAGCGGCGCCCGCGACCAAGGTGTTCGTGCCCGCGGTCGCTCCCGGCGCCGGTCTGCGGATCCTGTCGGTCGCGAACCCCACCGACCTGCAGGCGACCGCGAGCCTGACCGTGAACGGGCCGAACGGGCCGTTCAAGCCGGCCGGTCTGGAGACCATTCAGATCGAAGCGGGCTCGGTGAAGACGTTCATGCTCGACTCGGTGCTGCACGGTGACGCCAGCGCGATCACCGTGACGTCGGATCAGCCGGTGACCGCGTCGGTGCGGTCCACGGACGCGAGCCGGACCGAGTTCTCGTCGATCGGGTCGGCGGAGGCGCTGACCGGACCGGCGTACCTGGTCATTCCGGCGCACAAGCAGCCGGCCGTACTGCAGGTGACCGCGCCGGGGAAGACCGGCAGCGTGAAGTTCGAGCTGCGGGACGCGGCCGACCGGGTGCTGACCACGCGGGCGCTGGACATAGTGGGTGGCGCGACGACACCGATCTCGTTCCCGGCACAGCCGCGGCCGACGTACCTGATGGTTCAGCAGACCCGCGGGACGGTGGTCGCGGGCGTCACGCTGATGCCGGCGGCGAAGCCGGGCGATGACGACGTACCGCAGGTGGCCGCGTGGCCGTTGACGACGTCGCTGGTGTTCCGCGCTCAGCTGGGCGCCCAGCCGGACGTCAGCGCTGCGCTGCGGTAACTAGGCCCTAGCCTTCGTTGGTGTTGGCGCCCGGGTCCTGCAGCATGCGCAGGTGGCCGCGGCGGGCCACCTCGACCGGAGCGCCCGGCGTACCGGTGCCGGGCTCGCGGCGTGGCAGGGGACGTGCTGCCTCGCGGACCGCGTTCGCCAGAGCTTCCAGGTCGTCGGACGACGGGCCGGCAGCTGCGGGGTCCGGAGCGAGCCGGATGACCTCCCAGCCGTTCGGAGCGGTGAGGCGGTCGGCGTGGTCGGCGCACAGGTCGTAGCAGTGCGGCTCGGCGTACGTCGCGAGCGGACCGAGGACGCAGGTCGAGTCGGCGTACACGTAGGTGAGCGTCGATACGGCAGGCTTCTGACATCCGGCGCGCGAACAGATCCTGGCGATGCTCACGACCAGACATTACGCCCACTAGGCTGAGCGCGTGACCGAGGCTCGCCGTCATCGCAGGCACATCGACCGCCATGGGCGCGGCATGCTCGGCCCGATCAGCCGGCCGAGCACGTTCGCGCCGCGTGGTCTGCCGCTGCAGCGGTCCGCCGCCGCGCAGTTCGACGAGGTGGTCGCGATCGAGGTGACCCGGCTGGAGAAGCGGCTGCCGCAGGTGGTCGCGCGGGTCGAGTTCGCCATCGAGGACGTGCCGAACCTGGACCTGGACGCCACCGAGATCCCGCTCACCCACGCCAGCGGCGGTACGTCGCACGAGCCGTACCGGATCGTGGTGTTCCGGCGCCCGATCGAGCTCCGGGCCGAACGCTCCGGCGCCGGCCTGTCCTGGCTGGTCCGCTCCGCGCTGGTCCTGGAGTTGGCCGACGTGCTCGCGCTGTCTCCCGAGCAGATCGATCCGGACTTCGACACCGACGACGACTGATCCACCCTGGCCCACCCTGGCCTGCGCTGCCGCGTGACCTGTCTGTTACACCAAGCGGGTTGACGGGTGTTCAAACCTGTTCCGTAGTGTGGGAAGCAGTTGTGTCCTTCGTTGTCATCGGGAGAGGATCGTCTCTGTGAACGATCAAAAACTGCGGGTCGGTGTCGTAGGACTGGGCTTTGCCGGACGGACGGCGCTGGAGGCGTTCTCCGAACTGCCGGACGTCGAGGTGATCGGCCTGGCCGGTCTGGAGAAGGACATCCTGACCAGCCTGGGCGAGAAGCACGGCGTACCGCATCTGTACGAGCGGTGGGAGGACCTGCTCGAGACCCCGGGGCTGGAGGCGGTCAGCATCGGTACGCCGACGCAGCTGCACGCCCCGATCGCGCTGGCGGCCCTGCAGAAGGGCCTGCACGTGCTGTCCGAGAAGCCGCTGGCCCGGACCGTGGCCGAGGGCACCGCGATGGTCGAGGCCTCCAAGCAGGCCGGCCGGGTGCTGAAGGTCGTGTTCAACCACCGCGAGCGCGGTGACGTCGCGGCGCTCAAGCACCAGATCGACGAGGGCCAGCTCGGCCGGATCTACTACGCGAAGGCGCACTGGATGCGCCGCAACGGCATCCCCGGGATGGGCGGCTGGTTCACCAACCGCGAGCTGTCCGGCGGCGGGCCGCTGATCGACCTCGGCGTGCACATCCTCGACATGGCGCTGCACCTGATGGGTGAGCCGCAGGTGAGCACGGTGTCGGCGAGCACGTTCGCCGAGCTCGGCCCGCGCGGCAAGGGCAGCCGGGACCCGAACGCGAACACGCTCGGATCGGCGTTCGAGGTGGAGGACCTGGCCACGGCGTACCTGCGGTTGCAGGGTGGCGGCGCGCTGCAGCTGGAGACCAGCTGGGCGACGTACCGGGCGCCGGGCGACAACTTCGGGATCGAGCTGTTCGGGACCGACGGCGGCGCCAAGATCGAGGTGCAGAACTACACCAACGAGGACACGCTGCGGATCTTCACCGACGTCGGCGGCGTACCGGCCGAGGTGAAGCCGGCGACCGGCGCCGGGCTCGGCCACCGCGCGGTGGTCGCGGAGTTCGTCCGGATCGTCAAGAGCGGTGAATGGGAAGGCCAGAACGGGTCCGAGGCGCTGCTGCGGACCGAGATCATCGACGCCTGCTACGCCTCGGCGAAGGCGGGACGAGAGGTTGTGCTCCATGACTGAACCCATTCGCGTGACGGTGTGGGGCGAGAACGTCCACGAGGGCCGCGACGAGACCGTCCGCAAGGTCTACCCGGACACCATGCACGAGACGATCGCGGCGGCGCTGCGGGACAAGCTCGGTCAGGAAGTGGTCGTCCGTACGGCGTGGCTGCAGCAGGACGAGCACGGTCTGACCGAGGAAGTGCTCGCCGACACCGACGTACTCACCTGGTGGGGGCACGCCGCGCACGGTGACGTCGACGACGCGATCGTCGACCGGGTGCAGCAGCACGTGCTGTCCGGCATGGGCCTGATCGCGCTGCACTCGGCGCACTTCAGCAAGATCTTCATCAAGCTGATGGGCACCACCTGCTCGCTCGACTGGCGCGCCGAGAACGACCGCGAGCTGATCTGGACGGTCGCCGCCGGGCACCCGATCGCGCAGGGCGTCCCGCACCCGCTGGTGATCGAGCGCGAGGAGATGTACGGCGAACTGTTCGACATCCCGCAGCCGGACGAGCTGGTGTTCGTCAGCTCGTTCTCCGGCGGCGAGGTGTTCCGCTCGGGCTGCTGCTACCGCCGCGGCCAGGGCCGGGTCTTCTACTTCCGCCCCGGCGACCAGGAGTACCCGACGTACCACCAGCCCGAGGTCCAGCAGATCATCGCCAACGCCGCCAAGTGGGCCGCCCCGACCAGCCCGCGCCAGCTGCCGACCGTCCACCACCGCAAGGACCCGGGCTGGTTCGAGAAGGCCTGATCACGCCTGATCTTCTTGCTGTACAGGACGTAGCCGTACGTCGCCGTCCTCGGTGGTCGTGACCCGGAGCAGGGTTCCTGGTGCCAGGAGTTCGGCGACGTGCGGTGGTAGCGGCAGGGAGCCGTCGGTGGCGACGACTGCGAACTCCTCGCCGCTGCGGCCCTCGGAGGCGATCCGTCCGTCGCGGATGGTGACAGTGCGGGGGAGCAGGGCGGCGACTTCGGGGTCGTGTGTCACCAGCAGGACCGTCATACCGGTGCTCGCGTTGATGGTCGAGATCGCGGCGAGCACCTCGTCCCGGGCCGCGTGGTCCAGTTGACTCGTGGGCTCGTCGGCCAGCAGCAGACCGGGGAACGTCGCGATCCCGACGGCGACCGCACAGAGCTGGATCTGCCCGGGTGTCAGCGACTGCAGCCGAGCGTGGGCGTGGTCGGTCAGGCCGACGAGGTCGAGTACCTCCTCCGGTGCCGGCAACGACCGATCGCCGGCCGCGGCGCGCTGTGCGTACTTGACGTTGTTCACCGGCGACAGGTATGGGACGAGGTTGCGCCCGGCGCCCTGCAACACGATGCCGACGTCGCTGGCGCGCATCCGGTCCAGCTCGGGCTCGGTCATCGTGGTCAGGGTGTGTTCGCCGATCTGCAGACGCCCGGCGCTCGGCGTCAGCAGACCGCCGCAGAGCTGCAGCAGTGTGGACTTGCCGGCGCCGGACGGGCCGAGCAGACCGACGATCTCGCCGGGCCGCACAGCGATCCCGATCCCCGACAAGGCAGCGACGTCATGGCCTTGGCTGCGGTAGATGTGCACCAGGCCGCTGGTGCTGATCGCCAGTCCGCTCATGACAGCTCCTCCCGGATCCGGCCGTAGCCCGCGCGCCTGTTCACGGTCGTGCCCAGGACCAGCGTCGTGGCAGTCAGTACGACGGTGCCGCCCAGCCAGAGGATCAGCGCCACGGGCCAGTTGATCGCCAGGTCGAGCGGTATCGGCGACGGTTCGGTGGTCTCCGCGAACAGCGGGAACATCGGCAGCGCGATGTGGGCGCCGATGACCCCACAGGCCGACCCGAGCAGCGCTGCCAGCACGACCGGTCCGGTCTGTTCCCAGCGCGCGGCCCCTCCGGTCGTGGCCGCCGGTACGCCGTTGATGCGCAGGCTCGCGTAGTCCTGCGCCCGGGAGCGCCAGGAGCTGACGCCCATCAGCAGCAGTACGACGACTGCGAGCGCCCAGCTGGCGAATCCGACGATCGGGGTGAGCTGCAGCGCGAGGGCGCTGGCGGAACGCCCGTACCCGGCGATGCGGTCCGACCGTTGATCGACGAGCGTGGGCGTGACTCCGGCCGCTTTGAGGCCGTCCATGACCTTGCCGACGTTCGCCAGCCCGTCGGCGTTCAGCCAGAGCTCGAACTCGGTCGAAGCGCGGTCCACGCCGCCACCGAACCGGCGGGCGGTCTCCAGATCGAGCACGGCGACCAGGTCGGTGTGGCGCGGCACCGGGATCCGCGGATTGCCCAGCTTCGCGATCGGGATCGCGATCCCGTCGAAACCCGGCACCGTCAGAGAATCGCCGACGGCGTCCGGGCTGACCAGCGCCGGCACCGGCGTGGGGGCGGCGGCATGCTGGAGGTTCAGTTCGCCGCCGAGGCTCGTGACGTCGAGCGTCAACCCGTTCGGCCCGTCCGTTGCCGTGATGCCACCCTGATCGGCTTCGATCTGCTGGCCGCTCTTCCAGTTCTCTGCCTTGCCCAGCGGGATCTGCTGGGTGTCGGTCGTCAGCCGGCTGATCGCGACCTGCCCCCTGACGCCTGCGACATCCCCGACTTCGCGGGACACCCCGAGCCGGAGCAGCAGGCAGGACGGCTCGCAGCCGATCACCGTGCTCAGCGTGACCGGACCGCCGCGACCCAGCGGTATCGGCGGGAAACGCACGAGATACCGCCCGCCGCTTTGCTGGTTGACCACCGTCGCCTGCAGGACCACCGACTTGGCCGGCTCCTCGGGCGCAGGAATCACGCCGTCATCGGTCGGCGGCTCGTACGGCGAGACGCCGCTGACGTCCGCGGTCACCGTCATCCGCTGACCGGTCAGCTCGATCGGTTTCGGATCCGTGGGCGCCCGGAGCTTGCTGAAGCCGTCGGCATCGGTGAGCCGGTCGCCGCGGAAGGCGATCCGCTGATAGCTGTCCGGCTCGATCAGCACGGCACGCAGGCTCTCCGCGGACGGTGGACTGGTGAGTACGACGGGGGTCAGCCACCGGCGCTCCGGGTCGACCTTGTCGGCGGCCGCGGTGAACTCGCCGAGGTTCGCGGTGTCGATCGCCAGTACCGCCTCGGCGCCGGTTTCGTAGCCGGCCCGGGTGTCCCGGTTGCGATCGCCGACCGAAGCCGCCTGACCGGCGAACGACGCCAAGCCGGTCGCGACGGCGACGACGGCCACGAGCCGCGTCACGGCTGGCCGCCTCGCCACCTGCAGAGCGCCGAGCGCGAGACCGAGCCGCCCGCTGCGCAGCGCCTGCCGGCTGACCAGTCCCGCGGCCGGCAACAGCAGGTGCGCGAAGGCGAGACCCACGGCCAGAGCGAGCAAGGTGGGAGTCAGGATGGGGAGCGGGCCGCGGCCGCCACTGGTCAGTCCTGTCACCAGTCCGGCCGATGCGACGACGATGACCGTGAGATCGATCAGGCCGATCGTGCGGTGCCGTCCGCGGAGCGGGATCCTCCGCAGCAGGCTGGAGATCGGCCGGCGGACGACGGTGCGGACCGACAGCACGACGACCGTCAGCCCGGCCAGCGCCGCCACAGCGACCGCTGCCGGAACCGTCCACGGCATCTCCAGGGGCGCTCCTCCGCCCAGCCAGGCCACTCGTACGGTGAGGAGCATCGCGAAGCCGGCCACCGCGCCGACCACGGTACCGAGCAGCACGGGTACACCTAGCTCGACGGCCAGCGTCCGGCCCGTCGTACCGGCGCCTGACCCGCGCAGTCGGGAGACCGCCAGTTCCGGTCGGCGCTGGTCGACCACCGTGGCCAGCGCCAGCGCCAGTACAACCACTCCGAACAGGGCCACCTGCACCATGACCAGCGGGATGATCGTCGTAGCCTGCCGCCGTTCCGCCTGGATGCTGTCGATGACCGAGATCAGCCCTGAGCTGTTCTGCGCGTCCATACCGCGTTCGGCGATCTGTATCTCGAGTTGATCGGTCGCCTGCCGGATCCGGTCCAGGTCGTCGGCTCGCGCGCTGCCCGGCCGCGGGCGGGTGTCGAGGGTCGAGTAGGCACCCAAGGCCTTGCCGGCGAGCGTGTCACGTTCGGTGAGGAGGAAGTCGCCCAGCGGCGGCTGCGAGTCGCTGGCCTGCCGCGAGTTCCCGATCGGCCTGCGGCCGAACCAGTAGGCGTCCTCGGCGTCCGCCTGGTAGATCCCGACCACGCGGAGCGGGCTGCGCGTCGGGTCGCTGGCGGTCTGGGCCCTGAGCGTCGTACCGATCTTCAGGCCGAAGTTCTTCGCGTCCGCTGTCGACGCGGCGACCTCACCCGGGCCGCCGGGGCACCGGCCGGCGGTCAGTTCGAGCTGGGCGCAGTAGCCGTCCCGCCACACCACTCGGCCCTGGACGGTCGGCCTGTCGTTGCCGCGACCCCAGATCACCGCGGCGGCCCGTCCGTACACCGGTGGGGTGAACAGCGGCTTCAGATCGGCCGGGACGAGCTGGGCGAGGTCCTCCGGCGGCGTCGATTCGGCCGGTCCGCGGACGGCCGTCGACGGGATCGTCTTGAGCTGCCAGGCCGCGGAGTTCCACTGGTGCGTCAAGGCCTCGGTCGTGACGGTCTGCTCGACCGCGCGCGCGAACCAGGGCGCGAACGCTGCGCAGGCGCCGATCAACAGGCTGATCCCGGCCAGGACCAGCGCCTGCGACCACCGGTACCGCAGAGCCATCCGCAGGAACATGCTCGGCCACCCCCCAGGTGCCAGGTCACGCCGGTCGGTGACCAAGGACCGAACATACGACAACGAGAGGCTGAGATACAGCTTGGTCGCTGTGCCGGATAGGGTCCGTGCATGGTTGATGTTGCGGGGATCTTCAAGGCTTATGACGTCCGGGGGGTTGTTCCGGACCAGTTCGACGAGTCGGTGGCCCGGGCGACGGGGGCTGCGTTCGTCGAGGTCCTGGACGTGCTGGGCGGGCCCGGCGCGGTCGTGATCGGGTACGACATGCGGCCGTCCAGCCCGGGGCTGGCGGCTGCCTTCGCGGAAGGTGTTGCGAGCACCGGCGCCGACGTGATCGACATCGGCCTGGCGTCGACCGACCAGCTGTACTTCGCGTCCGGCCGGCTCGATCTGCCCGGTGCGATGTTCACCGCGAGCCACAACCCGGCGCAGTACAACGGCATCAAGCTGTGCCGCGCGGGCGCCGCGCCGGTCGGCTCCGACTCGGGGCTGCGCGACATCGCCGACCTGGTCGCCAAGGCGCTGACCGAGGGCCCGGCGACCGGATCCGCCGCGGGCCACATCACCCACAAGGACCTGCTGACCGCGTACGCCGACCACCTGCACCACCTGGTCGACCTGAGCGGCATCCGCCCGCTGACCGTGGTCGTCGACGCCGGCAACGGCATGGGCGGCCACACCGTCCCGGCCGTGTTCGCCGAAGGGCCGGTGACGATCGTCCCGATGTACTTCGAGCTCGACGGCAGCTTCCCGAACCACGAGGCCAACCCGCTCGACCCGAAGAACCTGGTCGACCTGCAGGCCAAGGTCCGCGAGACCGGCGCCGACCTCGGCCTGGCCTTCGACGGCGACGCGGACCGCTGCTTCGCGGTGGACGAGAAGGGCGACCCGATCTCGCCGAGCGCGATCACCGGCGCGGTCGCCGTCCGCGAGCTCGCGAAGCACCCGGGGTCGGCCGTCATCCACAACCTGATCACGTCGAAGGCCGTCCCGGAGCTGATCACCGAGCACGGCGGTACGCCGGTCCGCGCGCGCGTCGGCCATTCCTACATCAAGCAGAAGATGGCCGAGACCGACGCGGTGTTCGGCGGCGAGCACTCCGCGCACTACTACTTCCGCGACTTCTGGCGCGCCGACACCGGCATGCTGGCGGCGCTGCACGTCCTGGCCGCGCTGGGTGAGCAGGACAAGCCGGCCAGCGAGCTGTTCGCCGAGTACGAGCGGTACGTCGCGTCCGGCGAGATCAACAACAAGGTCGCGGACGCGGCGGCGACCGTCGCGGCGATCGAAGACACATATTCTGGCCTCGAGGGCGTGACCGTCGACCATCTGGACGGGTTGACCGTGTCGGCGGGACAGTGGTGGTTCAACGTCCGTGCGTCGAACACGGAGCCGTTGCTGCGGCTGAACGTCGAGGCGGCGGACCGGCCGGAGATGGAACGCGTCCGCGACGAAGTACTGGCCCTGATCACCGGAGCATCGGTGGAGGAGAACTGAATGGCAGTCAATCTGGACCCGGACCTGCTGAGCATCCTGGTCTGCCCGAAGTGCCGCTCGGAGTTCCGCGTGGACGACGAGGCGAACGAGCTGATCTGCACCAACGCCGCCTGCGGGCTGGCGTACCCGGTGCGCGACGACATCCCGGTGCTGCTGATCGACGAGGCCCGGGACACCAGGGAAACAGCCGCGACAGAGAGCTGACACTTAGCTGATGAGCGTCTTCGACGACACCCGGCTGGACGACCCGGCCGCACTCCAGGCAGCGGACCATCTGCTGCGACGGCTCGCGATGGCCGGCGCCCGGGTCCGCGCCGAGCTCGAAGCGTCCGACGACGTGCTGTCCACGCTGACGTCCGACGGTTTCCGGCCCCGCGCTGTGGTGGCCGCCGGCCGGGACGCCCGGCTGGTCCGGGCCGTGCTGGAGCCGGTGTGCCCGGTTCCGTTCCTCGCCTGGCCCGGTCCGGGACTGCCCGGTTGGGCGGGTCCCCTCGACCTGGTCGTCGTACTCGCCGGTGCTTCCGAGGACCTGGACGCGGTCTCGGCCGCGGGCGAAGCGGTACGACGTGGTTGCGGGCTGATGGTCGCCGCGCCGGAGGACTCGCCGGTGGCGATCGCCTCGGCCGGTCTGCGGCACGCGATTCGCCTGCCGTCCCAGTCCGACGACCAGCTGGCGTCCGCGGTCGCCGTACTGCAGGCGCTGCACCAGATGGACCTGGGACCGGAGGTGGACCACAAGGCCGTCGCGGCGATCCTGGACGAGGTAGCGATCGAGTGCTCGCCCAACAAGGACGTGGCCTCCAACCAGGCCAAGGACCTCGCACTGGTGCTCGCGGACGCGTTGCCGCTGGTGTGGGGCGGTTCGGTGCTCGCTGCGCGGGCGGCACGGCGTGTGGTCGAGGCGCTGCGGCTGGCGAGTGGTCGGCCCGCTCTGGCCGCTGACGCCGGTCACCTGCTGCCGGTGCTCAACCAGCCGCCGCGGGACCTGTTCGCGGACCCGTTCGACAAGGCGGAGGAGCTGCGGCCGGCTCTGATCATCCTCGACGACGGCGTGGAGGATTCGGGCGTCGCCGAGCACCGCCGCAAGCTCGAGCAGAAGGCACAGGCGCACGACGTCCGTGTGCACACAGTCACGCAGGCCGACGGCACGGACATCGCCCGGTACGCCGCCCTGACCCAGCACGGCCGGTACGCCGCGGCGTACCTCGGGATCGGCCTGGGCCGCTACGGTACGGCGGTCGACGACGATCCGGCCGAGCCGGGGATTCCTTCGGAGGACCCAGCGTGGTAGTTCCGCTCCAGAACACGATCCGCGACTACGCGTGGGGTTCGCCGACCGCCCTTCCCGAGCTGCTCGGGGTGCAACCGGACGGCAAGCCGCAGGCCGAGATGTGGATGGGCGCCCACGAGTCCGCCCCGTCGGTCCTGCCGAACGGCGACACGTTGTACGACGTGGTGTCCGCCGACCCCGCCGCGGTGCTGGGCGCGGAGACGACCGAGCGGTTCGAGGGCCGGTTCCCGTTCCTCGCGAAGCTGCTCGCGGCCGGACAGCCGCTGTCGGTCCAGGCGCACCCCTCCCGGGAGCAGGCGATCGACGGGTACGCGCGGGACGAGGCGGACGGGATCCCCCGGGACGCCGCGGACCGGAACTACAAGGACGCCTGGCCGAAGCCGGAGATCCTGATCGCGCTCGAGCCGTTCGACGCACTGGTCGGTTTCCGGCCGCTGGAGAGCACGGTCGCGCTGCTGGACGCGTTGGGGCCCGCCGGGTTCGGCGAGCTGACGGACCTGCTGCGCAACGGCAAGCTGCGCGAGGCGTTCACCGACTTCATGAGCCGCGACCGGGACGCGATCCGTCCGCTGGTCGCCGCCCTGGGGTTCGCGATCGACACCTACACCGGTGACGCGTTCGCGCTGGAGCGCGAGACCATGAGCCGGCTCTGCGCGGATTTCCCGGACGATCCCGGCGTCCTCGCGGCCCTGCTGCTGAACCGGGTGCGGTTGCAGCGGTTCGACGCGGTCTACCTCCCGGCCGGGAACGTGCACGCGTACCTGCGAGGGCTCGGGTTCGAGGTGATGGCGAACTCGGACAACGTGCTGCGCGGTGGGCTGACGCGCAAGCACATCGACGTACCGGAACTGGTGTCCGTGGTGGACTTCGAGCCGCTGGCGGATCCGGTGCTGACCGCGACCGCGGACGGGGTCTACGAGACCGGTTGCCCGTACTTCGCTGTCCAGCGGGTCGATCTGGACGGCGGCGAGCGGACCGTGGAAGGTGCCGGGCCGCGGATCATCTGCTGCGTGGCCGGGACCGTCGATGCTGTCGGCAAAGAATCTGCTGAGAGCTTGTCCGCAGGGCAGTCCGCGTTCGCCTCGGGAACCGAAGGACCCTGTACCCTGCGTGGTTCCGGCACGGCGTTCGTCGTGTCCGCACGCTGATCTCTTTCCGGAGGACTCGAACAACCATGGCTGGTGGCGGAAACAAGGCCGTTGTCGCGGCTTTGCTGGCGAACACCGGGATCGCGATCACCAAGTTCGGCGCCTGGGCCCTGACCCAGTCGGCGTCGATGCTGGCCGAAGCGATCCACTCACTCGCCGACGCGGGCAACCAGGTGCTGCTGCTGGTCGGCGGTCAGCGGGCCAAGCGCGCGGCCGACGAACTGCACCAGTTCGGGTTCGGCCGGGAACGGTACGTCTACTCGTTCATCGTGTCGATCGTGCTGTTCAGCGTCGGTGGTCTGTTCGCGCTGTACGAGGGCTACCACAAGGTGCACGATCCGCACGGCATCGACAACTGGAAGTGGGTTCCGGTCGCGGTGCTGGTGGTCGCGATCGTGATGGAGACCCTGTCGTTCCGGACCGCGATCGTCGAGGCGAACAAGGTCCGCGGGCACGTGTCCTGGACGCGGTTCATCCGGAACGCGCGGGCTCCGGAGCTGCCGGTCATCCTGCTGGAGGACTTCGCCGCGCTCACCGGTCTGGTGCTGGCGCTGATCGGCGTCGTGCTGACACTTGCCACTGGCAACGGTGTGTACGACGGCCTGGGGTCGATGGCGATCGGCGTGCTGCTGGTCTGCGTCGCGATCTTCCTGGCGATCGAGATGAAGTCGCTGCTGCTGGGTGAGTCCGCGACCCGCGAGGCGCAGCAGAAGATCGTCGACGCGATCGAGAACACCCCCGGTGTGCAGCGCCTGATCCACATCAAGACCCTGCACCTCGGCCCCGAGGAGGTCCTGGTCGCCGCCAAACTCGGCGTCGAACCAACCGCCGACGCGGCCGTCGTCGCCGAGGTCATCGACGCCGCCGAACGAGCAGTCCGCGAAGCCGAGCCGATGAGCGTCCACATCTACCTCGAGCCCGACGTGTTCCAGGAGAACCACGTCCCCGACGAGCGTCCCGCCGTACCCGAGGCGCCTTCCCACTGAGAGGCCCTCTGACTGTCAGCGTGCCGCGGCACGTTTCCTTTCGAGCCGGTCCCGGTCGGGCCACCTGACGTCGTACGCCCAGCCGAACTGTTCGAATCGCTTGATGATCCAGGCATTCACGTCGATCTGGCCCTTGAGTACGCCGTGGCGTGCGCAGGTGGGGTCGGCGTGGTGCAGGTTGTGCCATGACTCGCCCTGGCTGAGGATGGCGAGCCACCAGACGTTGCCCGACCGGTCGCGGGCGCTGAACGGCTTCTTGCCGGTGACGTGACAGATCGAGTTGATCGAGAACGTGACGTGGTGCATCAGGGCGACGCGGACCAGTGTGCCCCAGAAGAATCCGGTCGCCGCGCCGTGCCACGACCTGTCCCACAGCCCGCCGATGACTGCGGGCGCCAGCAGGGAGACCGCGGCGAGCGCACGGAAATGCCGTGAGATCGCGGCCAGGTCGCGGTCGCGCAGGAGGTCCGGTGCGTAGTGCCTCGGGTCGGCGCGATCCGAACCCCAGAGCACCCAGCCGGCATGGGCGAAGACGAATCCTTTGGTCACCGCCCAGGCCGTGGTGCCGTAGCGCCAGGGTGAGTGTGGATCTCCGTCGCGGTCGGAGAACTTGTGGTGCTTGCGGTGGTCGGCCACCCAGCGGATGACAGGTCCTTCGAGCGCGAGGCTGCCGGCGATCGCGAGCGCGATCTTGAGACCACGCCTGCTCTTGAACGAGCCGTGGGTGAGGCCGCGGTGGTAGCCGGCGCCGATACCGGTCGTGGTGATCACATAGAACACGACCAGCAGGACGATGTCGTGCCAGCCGATCCAGCCGCCCCAGGCGAAGAACATCCCGGGCAGTAGCGCGAGAGTGGGTACGACGATGAACACCCAGATGAGCGCTCGTTCGAGCCTTCCGCCGACTGCCTGGAACTCGCCGGGTGGGGCATCGTCCGGAACTGCCGCTGTAGCCATGATCGACACCCCGCAAGTACTCCGTCGGAGTGCGCCGGGGGCTGGGGCAGCACCGCTCCGGATCTGGCGGAGCGTGACACTTCGGTACCCAATCTACGCCCGTCGAACCACGCCGGCCGGCCTCGGAGGTCAGTGGGGTTTGGGCGGGAGTACACCGGAACGTCCCAGCCATCTGAGCGCGCGGTCGCGGTCGATCTGCGCCTGGGTGGGCGGGGCGGTCAAGCGGCCGGTGCGGTAGCCGAGGTTGCGGATGTCGGCGGCTACGGACGGTTCGGCGAGGGCTCGCAGGGCGAAGGCGAGGGCGGCCGGCGTCACGTCGTACCGGCGTTCGAGATCGAGCGCCAGCCGGACGGCGGCCAGGTCGCGGTCGTCGTACTGGCGTTGTGCCGTGTGCTCGGATCTGGAGCGTGGCAGCAGGCCGAGTGCCTCCCGGTAGCGCAGCATGCGCGGAGTGGTACCCAGTTGGCGAGCGGCCTCGGTGATGCGCATAGCATCAATCCTGACATTTCGGTGTCAAAAATGCGCCTGGAGCGATCAAACCGCGTGGCTCGGCCCTCTAGGCTCAGCACGGAACCAATCACTGTCTTCAGCACTGTCTTCAGGGGAGCGGCATGACCTTCGACTACAAGGTGGCGGACCTCGGCCTGGCCGAGTTCGGGCGCAAGGAGATCCGGCTGGCCGAGCACGAGATGCCCGGCCTGATGGCGATGCGCGCGCAGTACGGCGAGAGCAAGCCGCTGGCCGGCGCGCGGATCATGGGCTCGCTGCACATGACGATCCAGACCGCGGTGCTGATCGAGACGCTGACCGCGCTCGGTGCCGAGGTGCGCTGGGTCTCGTGCAACATCTTCTCCACCCAGGACCACGCCGCCGCGGCGGTCGTCGTCGGCCCGGAGGGTTCCGCCGAGAACCCCGCCGGTGTGCCGGTGTTCGCCTGGAAGGGCGAGACCCTGGAGGAGTACTGGTGGTGCACGGAGCAGGCGCTGAAGTGGCCCGGTGAAGAGGGCCCCAACATGATCCTGGACGACGGCGGCGACGCCACGATGCTCGTCCACAAGGGCACCGAGTTCGAGAAGGCGGGCGCCGTACCGGACCCGTCGACCGCGGACTCCGAGGAGTACGGCGTCGTCCTGAAGCTGCTGACCCGCACGCTGCAGGAGGACCCGCAGCTGTGGACCACGATCGGTCAGGGCATCAAGGGGGTCACCGAGGAGACCACCACCGGCGTGCACCGGCTGTACGAGATGCACAAGGCCGGCGCGCTGCTGTTCCCGGCGATCAACGTCAACGACTCGGTGACCAAGTCGAAGTTCGACAACAAGTACGGCTGCCGGCACTCGCTGATCGACGGCATCAACCGCGCCACCGACGTACTGATCGGCGGCAAGGTCGCGGTCGTCTGCGGGTACGGCGATGTCGGCAAGGGCTGCGCCGAGTCGCTGCGCGGCCAGGGCGCCCGGGTGATCGTCACCGAGATCGACCCGATCTGCGCGCTGCAGGCGGCGATGGACGGGTACCAGGTGACGACCGTGGACGACGTGGTCGGGATCGCCGACATCTTCGTCACCACCACCGGCAACAAGGACGTCATCACCGCCGATCACATGGCGGCGATGAAGCACCAGGCGATCGTCGGCAACATCGGCCACTTCGACAACGAGATCGACATGGCCGGGCTGTACAGGACGGCCGGCGTCGAGCGGGTCAACATCAAGCCGCAGGTCGACGAGTTCCGGTTCCCCGACGGCCACACGATCATCGTGCTGTCCGAGGGCCGCCTGCTGAACCTGGGCAACGCGACCGGGCACCCGTCGTTCGTGATGTCGAACTCGTTCACCAACCAGGTGCTGGCGCAGATCGAGCTGTTCGTGAAGACCGCCGACTACCCGACCGAGGTGTACGTGCTGCCGAAGCACCTCGACGAGATGGTCGCCCGCCTCCACCTCGACGCCCTCGGCGTCAAGCTCACCGAACTGACCAAGGAGCAGTCCGCGTACCTGGGCGTCCCGGTCGAGGGCCCGTACAAGGCCGAGGCCTACCGCTACTGAGCGGACGCCCAGGCAGGCACAACCCCCTCCAAACGGTCCGGAACGGCCTTTTGGTGGGGGTTTTGCGTGCGTGCAGGTTCAGGTTCGTCGCTACGGCGTCAGGACCACTGACTCGACTCGTTGCTGCCCGGGGCGGCCCAGCCTTGGGCGTTGACTGTTGCGGGGTGGGGTGTCGACAGCGGTGGCGGCGGGGCGAACGGGCCCGGCGCGGGTGGGGGCGGCGGGAGAACGCCGTACGGGCTTGGTGGGGCGAACGGGCCGGTGTGGGTGAGGCGTTGGGTGGAGAGGCGGTGGAGTTCTCGGCGGCGGCGTTCGGCGAGGACGGCCGACAGGTAGGCGGGGGCGATGATCTGGGTCGGCGGTGCGGGGGCGATCACGGCGGCTACACGGGCGGCCAGTGCCTCGCCGATGGCGTGCTGGGCGCCGGGCAGGAGTTCGGCGTACCGGGACAGGTAGTCGCGGGCGGCGTTGGCGAGCTCGTCGGACAGCCGGGACAGCTCGAGCGACTGTGCCCACTGGACCAGGTGGCCGGGGACGAACAGCGGCGGTGACGCCATCGACTGGTGCCGTTCGCGAATGACGACCGTACCGGCGACCATGTCCCCGATCCGCTTGCCCTGCTTGTTCATCAGGCTCGCCACGATCCCGGGGCAGGCCGCGAACCACGGCGCGAAGTCGACGAAGAACCACATCAGCGTCCGCACCAGCGCGTGCCGGAACCGGATCGAGCTGCCGTCGTCGCGTACGACCTTCAGCCCGAGCACCATCTTGCCCAGTGTCCGTCCCCGGGTGAGCGTCTCCATGACGACCCGATAGCCGACCACCACGAGCAGTACGACGATGAAGATCAGCGCGATCGCCAGCGCCTCACTGGACTCGCTCCCGAACAGGAAACCGGCGAGCAACGCGATCAGAACGGTCAGGACGATGCCCTGCAGCGCCATGTCGATCGCACACGCCAGTGCCCGCGTCGGCATCCGCGCGATCCGCACCTGGAGGACTACCGCTTCGCCGGTGACCAGCTGCGACACCTAGCCGCCCCCCTCCTCGGTAGACACTCAGTCCGGTTAGTCTGCCACCAGTCGGGTGGAGGAGGTGTGGCGGTGGACGTAGAAGCCTTTGTCTCGGTGCACCAGCCGCAGTGGGACCGCCTGGCCTATCTGACGCGTCGGCAGCGCCGCCTGTCCGGTGCGGAGGCCGAAGAGCTCGTGGTGCTCTACCAGCGCGTCGGCACCCACCTGGCTGCGCTGCGAGCGGCCGGAGCGGACCCGGTGTCGATCGGTCGCCTGTCCGGGCTGATCGCCGACGCGCGTGGCGCCGTGACAGGTGCTCAGGCTCCCGTCTGGCGTGACATCTCGAAGTACTTCCTGGTCAGCTTCCCGGCCGCGCTCTACGCGTCCAGACGCTGGTGGCTAACCATCGGTCTGCTCTTCTACCTGGTGACGGCCTGGGCCGCGTGGCGGGTGCTGGCGCACCCGGAGGTGATGGACTCGATCGCTACGCCGGGCCAGATCAAACAGCTCGTCGAGCACGACTTCGAGTCGTACTACTCGGAGAACCCCGCACAGGACTTCGCACTCCGCGTCTGGATCAACAACGCGACGATCAGTGCCGCCGTCCTCGCGCTCGGCATCCTGCTGATCCCGTCCGTCTTCATCCTCTGGGACAACGCGCTCAACCTCGGCCTCAGCGCCGGGCTGATGATCGGCCACGACAAGGGCGGTCTGTTCTTCGGTCTGATCACTCCGCACGGTCTGCTCGAGCTCACCGCGGTGTTCGTCGCGACCGCGGCCGGTCTGCGGCTCGGCTGGTCCTGGGTCGTGCCGGGGCCCCGGACCCGCATGCAGTCCGTCGCCCAGACCGGTCGCGCCACCGTCGGGATGGCGATCGGTCTCGCCGCGGTCCTGCTCGTCACCGGGCTGATCGAAGCGTTCGTCACACCGTTCCTGCCCGTCGCGGTCCGCGTCACCATCGGCATCCTCGCCGAGCTGGCGTTCTTCACCTACGTCTGGACCCTCGGCCGCCGCGCCTACCGCCAGGGCGAGTACGGCGACATCGACGCAGCGGACCGCGAGGCCACGGCACCTGTCTCCGCCTGACAGTTCCGCCTGACCGTTTCGGTCCTGGGCACTGGGCAGGATATGAAAGCAGCCCAGGAAGTCCGCCACAGCAGACCGTACGAACTCGCGATCACGACCGGACTGGTCGCGTACGGCGTCGTACACCTGCTGATCGCCTGGATCGCGCTGCAACTCGCGTTCGGCAAGTCATCGCAGGAGGCTTCGCAGCAGGGCGCTCTGCAGGAGCTGGCCGGTGGACCGCTCGGTGGCGTGCTGTTGTGGGTCGTCGCGATCGGTCTGTTCGCGCTGGTCGTCTGGCGGGTCCTGGAGCTCGGGTGGGGCCATCTCGACGTGGAGAAGAAGGTGTCCTCGATCGGCCGCGCCATCGTGTACCTGGTGCTGGGCGTCAGCGCGGTGAAGATCGCGGTCGGCTCCGGCAGTTCGGGCAGCGGGCAGCAACGGACGCTCTCCGCTCGACTGATGGAGCACGGCGGGGGACGGGTGCTGCTGGTCGCCGTCGGTATCGGGATCATCGCGCTCGGCTGCTACCACGTGTACAAGGCGGTCACGAAGAAGTTCCTCGAGGACCTGGTCGGCGGAGTCTCCGATGTGACGATCCTGCTGGGCCGGATCGGGTACGTCGCGAAGGGGATCGCCTTCGCCGTGGTCGGCGTGCTGGTCGGGTGGGCGGCGATCGACTACGACCCGCAGAAGGCCGGCGGTCTCGACACCGCACTGCACACGATCAAGGAGCAGCCGTTCGGTTCGGTGCTGCTGACGGTGCTGGCGGCCGGGATCGCGGCCTTCGGCGGGTACTGCTTCATCTGGTCGCGGAACGCCCGCCACTGAGCTGTTTGCTCTAGGCCGGCAGGTCCCTCCGGCGCAGTCCGACCAGACCGGCGAGACCGACGACGACCGCGATCGCCAGCAGGACGATCAACGGACCGGCCGACACCGACCCGCCCGGCAACGACGGGAGATGGGTGAACGGCGAGATGTCGCGGATCCAGTCGGCGGTGCTGACACCGGCGCTCACCAGGCCGATCAGAATGCACACCGTCGGCCCGGCCCAGGACGCCATCGAGGCCTGCGGGAAGAACCCGAAGATCGCGATCGCGATCGCGGCCAGGACCCAGACGGCCGGCAACTGGGTGAGCGCCGCACCGACCAGCCGGGGCAACTGTCCGCCCACATCGCCGATCGCCGCGCCGTACGCGAGCCCCTCGGCGACACCCGCCGCGAGCAGTGCGACGGCCGGTCCCAGCAGGCTGAACACGAGATGGCTCGCGGCCCACTGCCAGCGACTCGTCGCGGTCGCCAGCACCGGCTCGACCCGCCCGCTGCTCTCCTCGACGCGCATCCTGAGGGTGGCCTGGACGGCGTACGCCGAGGCGATCAGGCCGACGAGCATCATCACCCCTGCCAGGAACGAGTCGATCAACCCGGCCGCACCACCCATCCGCTGGAACATCTCCTGGATGCCCGGATCGTCGCGCATCATGTCGCCGACGCCTTCCGCCACACCGCCGAACAGCAAGCCCAGCAAGGCGAATCCGACGGTCCACGCGGCGAGCAGACCGCGGTGCAGCCGCCACGCGAGCGCGAGCGGTGAGCCCAGGGTCCCGTCGGTTGGCCCGAGCCGGTCGGGTAGCAGGCCGGCGCCGACGTCCCGCCGTACGGCGAGACTCACCGCTGTGATCACCAGCAGCACGGTCGCTGCGAGGAGGACGACCGCCAACCACCAACGGTTGTCGGCGTACGGGTGGATCCGTTGTGCCCAGGCGATCGGGGACAGGTACGACAGCCACGCGAGCGGGCCGTCAGTGTGCGCACTGGTGTCGCCGGCGGCCCGCAGTACGTAGGCGCCGCCGAGTACGCCGATCGCGATACCGCGTGCCGCCCCGGCGCTCGCGGTCAACTGGGCCGCGACGGCGCCGATCGCCGCGAAGAGCCAGCCGGTACCCGCGTAGACGATGCCGATGGCAACCGATCCGGCGAGCGGCAGGTCCTGGCTGTGCATGCCGAGGGCAAGCAGTACGGCGAGCACCAGGTTCGCGCCGAGCACCGTGATCAGTGCGGCGGCCAGCTGCGCGTGCCGCCCGACGACAGTTGCCCCGAGCAACTCACGGCGGCCGGTCTCCTCCTCGACACGGGTGTGCCGGATGATCGTCAGCAGGCTGATCAGCCCGACCATCACCGGTACGAACCCGAGTCGCCAGGTCACGAACTCACCCAGGCTCGGCCCGGACAGTTCGCCGTACAAGGTGATGAAGCCGGCGTTGCTCGCGTACTTGACCCGCGACTCCGGCGTCGGGAACAGGTCGCCGTACTCCTGCACGTAACTCACCGAGATCGCCACGAGCAGCACGATCCACAGCGGCAGTACGACGCGATCGCGGCGCAGGATCAGCCGGATCAGGCCGCCGGTGCCGGCGAGGGATTTCATCGCACGGCCTCGGGTTCGTACAGCCGCAGGAACAGTTCCTCCAGCGACGGCGGCTGGCTGACCAGGCTTCGTACGCCGATCTCGGTCAACCGACGCAGTACCGGGTTGATCTCGTCGGTGTCGACGTCGAACTGGACCCGTCCGTCGATCGTCTTGAGGTCGTGGACGCCGGTCAGCTGCGCGAGACCGTCCATCGGGCCGACCAGCTCGGCCTGGATCGACGTCCGGGTGAGGTGCCGCAGTTCGTTCAGCGTGCCGCTCTCGACGGCGCGGCCGGCCCGGATGATCGTGACGCGATCACACAGCGCCTCGACCTCGGACAGGATGTGGCTGGACAGCAGGACCGTCCGGCCGTCGCGGTCGCTGATCTCCTGCACGACCTCGCGGAAGACCTCCTCCATCAACGGATCCAGGCCACTCGTCGGCTCGTCGAGAAGCAGGAGCTCGACATCGGAGGCGAACGCCGCGACCAGGGCGACCTTCTGCCGGTTGCCCTTCGAGTACGCGCGCGCCTTCTTCCGCGGGTCGAGGTCGAACCGCTCGAGCAGCTCGGCCTTGCGTTTCTTGTCCACACCGCCGCGCATCCGCCCGAGCAGGTCGATCGCCTCGCCGCCGGACAGGTTCGGCCACAGCGTCACATCGCCCGGCACGTACGCGAGCCGGCGGTGCAGCTCGGTCGCGTCCGTCCACGGGTCGCCGTCCAGGACCACAGCCTTGCCTTCGTCGGAACGGGTCATTCCGAGCAGGATGCGAATAGTGGTCGTCTTCCCCGCGCCGTTCGGGCCGAGGAACCCGTGCACCTCACCGGTTCGCACCGTGAGGTCGAGACCGTCCAGGGCGTGCGTACGCCCGAACCGCTTGACCAGACCTTCCGTGCTGATCGCAGCCGGCATGATCACTTCTCCTGATTCCGCATGGTGTCGGTTTGTTCTTGGGTGAGCAACGGGATCGTGAAGACCTCCATCAAGGCCTGCCCGATCCGGTTGTAGCCCTCGAGCGTGGTGATGTCCTCGCCGATCGCCTTTGAGACCTGGTCGCGGAACACGAACACGCTGAGCTTGATCGCGGCCAGCGCGGCGGCGTACCCGCGCCGGTCCTTGGGGTCGATACCGAAACTCTTCGTCCAGTCCTCGACTGCGTCGACCCCCTCGAGGAACAGCGCGGTCGCGGTCTCCGAACCGTCCATCATCGAACGCACGAGATAGAGCTGCAGCGGAAACGCCAACGGATGCAGCGCCAACGGGTCCAGCCCTGTCAGGTCGTGATCCCGCGTCAGCTCGGCGCCGATCTGCAGCATCCGGTCCTTCGCGTACCGATCACACGCCGCCCGCAACGACTCCTTCGACCCGAAGTGATGCCGCACCAACCCCGACGACACCCCCGCCGCGGCCGCGATGTCCCGGATCGACGCCCCCTCGATCCCCTGCTCCCCGAACAACCGAATCGCCGCATCCCGAATCCGGGCCCGCGCCGTCAGATCCTCCGCCGACCGCTCCATCCCCAACTCCTCTCCCTACACACAACAGCAAACTACTACACGATCGTGTAGTCAAGTCGTCAGGGCGCGGTGAGCAGGAGCCGGCGGCTGCGGTGGGCGGGCGAGAAGTGGTGGGTGGGGACAGGAAGTGGTGGGTGAGGAGTTGTTATTTCCTGTTCAGCGCCGCCAGATCAGGTCGGCTGCACGCCGTCTACTCGACGGACCATCGCGTCGAGGGTCGGCCAAGGCGGACCTTCGCGGAGCACGCGCAGCAGTTCCTGGCCGAAGCGCCTCCCGTTCGGGAACTGGTCGCCGACGTCCCAGCGCCACGCCGCGACCATCGCAAGCACGAGCTGGCGGCAGTCGTCGAGCAGCTCTTGGTCAACGCCCGGGTAGTGCGCGCAGACCGCAACGGGAGCATGCGCGAGATCGAACTCGACCGGTCCACGGCAGCACGTCTCGAAGTCGATGAACAGCGGGCCGTATGTCGTACTGAGCAGGTTCCCCGGATGTGGCTCACCGTGCAGCAACTGCTCCTCGGCACCGCGCTCGTCGATCGCCCGGCGCAGGCTCCGCAGTCTGTCGCCGAGGAACACGCGGTCGGCGTCGGGGAGCTCCGGCGACACCTTCGGGTCGGCAACGATCTGTTCCGCCTCGGAGATCCGGTCCGAGAAGTGCGGGCTCGCCAGATCGACCTTGCGCATGCCGGCGTGCAACTGCTCGAGCGCCTTCGCGTAGTCGGCCGGTGCGACCTGCGGTGTGGCTGGCTCGTAGTAGGTCCACAGCGTCACTGCGAAGCCGTCACGCGTGTACACCAGCGGGTCCACCCGAGGCTCCAGTGCGGCCACCGGCGACCCGACCTCGGCAAGCCGCTGAGCCAGCTCGACCTCGAACTGCGCGACCTCCTCCCCCACGGGGGCGACGCGGGCAAAGACGTCGTACGGCGTCAGTCGTAGCGCCAGCTTGTTCGAGTTGTGGAGAACGATCGCGTCCTCGGCCGGCAGATCGAGCGATCCGGCGATCGAAGTCGCGGCCGCGATCGCACGCGTGAGCTCGGGCATCTCCATGACTCCGTGAGGCTACCTTCGCGAGCTCGTCCTGTCCCTCGCATTTCGGCAAAGCCCGGTAAGAAGGTTACTTCGGGGTGACAAAGTTTCGTATCTTGTTGACACGGTGGTGGTTGCTGGTGTGGGTTCTTCCCCAAACACCAACACCAGCTGAAGGTGGGGCGGACCGGATGAGGAAGTTGTTGGCGGTGCTGGCGGCGTTGTGCGTGCTGGCGGCGGTTCCTGGTACGGCGGTAGCGGCCGAACCGGCGTCGAAGAAGGTCATCAAGATCGGGGTGACGCAGTCGGTCGACTCGATGAATCCGTTCCTCGCCGTCCGGCTGGTGACGGGATCGATCCAGCGGATGATCTACGGGTTCCTGACGGTGCCGGACTCGAAGACGCTGCAGCCGAGCCCGGATCTGGCCGAGTCCTGGACGACGTCGCCGGACGGGTTGACCTGGACGTTCAAGATCCGCCAGGCGAAGTGGTCGGACGGGCAGCCGATCACCGCCGCGGACGCGGCCTGGACGTTCAACAAGATGATGACCGACGACGGCGCGAAGACCGGCAACGGCCCGGCGGTGGAGAACTTCCAGAGTGTCACCGCGAACGGCCAGGAGCTGACCATCAAGCTCAAGGCCCCGCAGGCGTCGATGCTGGACAACCCGGTGCCGATCATGCCCAAGCACGTCTGGGAGAAGGTCACGGACATCTCGAAGTACGAGGCCGAGGTGTACCCGACCGTCGGCAGCGGGCCGTACGTGGCGGTGGAGCACAAGAAGGACCAGTTCGTCCGGCTGGAGGCGAACCCGGACTACTGGCGCGGCCGTCCGAAGATCGACGAGCTGCAGATCATCTTCTACGACAACCCCGCGGCCTCGATCGTCGGCCTGCGGAAGGGTGACATCGATCTGATCGGCCGTCTGAACCCGTCGGACTTCGAGTCGCTGAAGAACGACGGCAACATCGTGCAGTGGAACACGCAGGGCCGGCGCGCGACGTACCTGCAGATCAACCACGGTGCGACGACCAGCGACGACAAGCCGATCGGTGACGGGCATCCGGCGCTGAAGGACCCGAAGGTGCGGACCGCGCTGCACTACGCGATCGACAAGCAGAAACTGGTCGACGAGGTCCAGGGCGGGCTGGCGAAACCGGCCGACGGGTCGATCGTTCCGCCGCTGTACAAGGACTTCTTCTGGGAGGCCAGCGGCGCCGAGAAGGTCACCTTCGACCTCGCGAAGGCGAACAAGATCCTCGACGACGCGGGGTACAAGAAGGGTGCGGACGGCATCCGGACGATGCCGGACGGGTCGCGGAAACTGCAGTTCCGGTTCAGCATTCACACCGACACCCCGATCGAGGACAAGCTCGCCGAGTACCTGACCGGCTGGTACAAGGAGCTCGGTATCACGCTGACCACCAAGCGGCTGGACTCCAGCAAGTTCAGCGAGGAGACCGGTACGACGGCGCTCTTCGACATCGCGATCAGCGGCTGGTCGGTGAACCCGGACCCGGAGGAGGTGCTCGCCACGCACCTGTGCAGCCGGCGTCCGGGCGCCGACGGCAAGGGCGGCGGCACCGAGTCGTTCTACTGCGACCCGACGTACGAGAGCCTCTACCTCGAGCAGCAGAAGGAGCTCGACCGCGGAAAGCGCGCGGAAACGATCAAGAAAATGGAGGAAAGGCTCTACACCGACGCTCCGGTGATCGCGCTCTACTACCCGAACGACCTCGAGGGCTACCGCAAGGACCGGATCGCGAGCATCACGCCGATCCCGGAGGACAAGGGCCTGCTGTACGGCGGTTCCGGGTACTGGCCGTTCTACACGCTCGAGGCGGTGTCGAAGGACGGCGCGTCGGCTGACGGCGGTGGCTCGAACGCCGGGGTGATCGCGGGTGTCGCGGGCGGTGTCGTCGTCCTCGCACTGGCCGGCTTCTTCGTCCTGCGGCGCCGCGGCGGCGCGGCCGACGAGCGCGAATGACGGTGGCATGACCAGCGCTGTCGAAGAGCTCGAGCAGACGCCTGTCCGCCATGGTCTGCTGCGGTACGCGGCGACCAAGGCGGGCGGGGCGTTGCTCAGCATCGCGATGGTGATCGTCGCGACGTTCTTCCTGTTCCGGATGCTGCCGGGCGATCCGGTCCGGGCGCTCGCGCAGGGCCGGAACATGACCCCGGAACAGCTGGATCTGGAGCGTGCGCGGCTCGGGCTGGACAAGTCGATTCCCGAGCAGTTCCTGCATTTCGTGGGCCAGACGCTGCGGTTCGACCTCGGGGTGTCGTACGAGTACAAGCGGCCGGTCCTCGACCTGATCGGGGAGCGGATCGGGTCGACACTGCTGCTCACCGGTACGGCGCTGGTGCTCGCGGTGAGCCTCGGTCTCTGGCAGGGAGCACGCGCCGGATGGAAGCCCGGCAGCAAGTTCGACAAGGTGTCGACCGCCATCTCGCTGGTGCTGTGGTCGGTGCCGACGTTCTGGCTCGGGTTGCTGCTGCTGATGGTGTTCGCGGCCGGAATCGGCCCGATTCCGGGGATGTTCCCGACCCGCGGAAGTTCGAGCGTCGACAAGCCGGACGGGTTTGCCGGCGTCCTGGACGTCGGGCAGCACATGGTGCTGCCGTGCCTGACGCTGGTCGCGGTCGTCTACGCGCAGTACCTGCTGGTGATGCGGTCGTCGGTGATCGACGAGGTCGGCCAGGACTACATCACGACGGCGCGGGCGAAGGGTCTGCGCGACGACGACATTCGACGGAAACACGCAGTACCCAACGCGTTGCTGCCGACCGTGACGTTGGTGTTCATGCGGATCGGGTTCGTGGTCGGGGGCGCCGTGACAGTCGAGGCGATCTTCAGCTGGCCGGGGCTCGGGCAGCTGTTCTACGAGGCGATCCGGGTGCCGGACTTCACGTTGATGCAAGGAACGTTCCTGCTGATCACGGTGTCGGTGATCCTGATGAACACGTTGGCAGACGTGGTCTACCACGTGCTCGATCCGCGAGTGAGGTCAGCATGAGCAATGTGACCTGGGTACGCCGTCGGCGCGCCATCGGAAGGTTCTGGGCGGATTTCCGTACGCACCGGGCCGGTGTCGCGGGACTGGTGATCCTCGCCCTCGCCGTAGTGCTAGCGCTGCTAGCGCCGCTCTTCATCGACTCCAGCGTGACGAACGTCGTGAGCGGCACCGGCGAGAAGATGGCGCCGCCGAGTCTCGACGACCCGTTGGGGACGGACGAGTCGGGGCGGTCGGTGCTGCTGATGATCTGGTGGGGTTCCCGGACCTCGCTGCTGATCGGTTTCCTCGCGGCACTGCTCAGCATGGTGATCGGCACCGTGCTCGGCATCGCGGCCGGGCATTTCCGGCGCTGGATCGGTGCGGTGATCCTGCGGGTGACCGACTGGTTCCTGGTGCTCCCGTCGCTGGTCACCGCACTCGTCCTGGCGGCGATCCTGGGTGGTTCCACCGCGACGATCATCGTCGCGATCGGCGTGACGTCCTGGCCGTCGACGGCGCGACTGATCCGTGCGCAAACGTTGGCCGTGGAGGCGCGCCCGTACATCGAGCGCTCCTTGGCGCTCGGCGCCGGTCACTGGCACATCGCGACGCGGCACGCGCTGCCCAACGTGGCACCGTTGCTGCTGGCCAGTACGACGCTGGAGGTGGCGAGTGCGATCGTCACCGAGTCGACGCTGGCGTTCCTCGGAGTGAGCGCGAACAAGACCTCGTGGGGCACGATGCTGCGCGGGTCCTACGACTGGGGTGCGGCGACCTCCGGCGCGTGGTGGTACATCCTCGTGCCGGGTCTGTGCATCGTGACCGTGGTGATGGCTTTCACCTTGTGCGGAAGGGCTTTGGAGACAGTGCTCAACCCCCGGCTGCGGACGCGTGCCCATGCTTGAGCTCGACGAGTTGTCCGTCACGTACCGGCTCGATTCGGCCGACGTGCCCGCCGTACGGGGAGTTTCGCTGGAGTTGGCGGCCGGGGAGGCGCTCGGGCTGGCGGGGGAGTCGGGATCGGGGAAGTCTTCAGTTGCGCTGGCGCTGCTGAGGCTTCTGCCGCGTTCCGCCGTCGTCGGTGGGCGGGTGATGCTGGACGGCGAGGACGTGCTGGCGATGAAGTGGGGCCGGCTGCGGGCCGTCCGGTGGTCGTCGGCGTCGATCGTGTTCCAGGGCGCGCAGCACGGGCTGAACCCGGTGCAGCGGATCGGCGACCAGATCGCGGAGCCGCTGCTCGTCCATCGGCAGGCGTCCGGCACGGACGCGGCGGCCAGGGTGCGGGAGCTGCTGGCACAGGTCGGTCTCCCGGCCTGGCGCGCCCGGAGCTATCCGCACGAGCTGAGTGGTGGCCAACGGCAACGAGTGATGATCGCTATGGCCCTCGCTTGCGGTCCGCAGCTGATCATCGCCGACGAGCCGACCACCGCGCTCGACCTGATGGTCCAGGCGCAGGTGCTGACCCTGATCCGCCAGTTGATCGCGGACCACGGCATCTCGCTGCTGATGATCTCGCACGACCTGTCGGTGCTCGCGGACGTGTGTGACCGACTCGCCGTGATGTACGCCGGGCGGCTGGTCGAGGTCGGTCCTTCGTCCGAGGAATTCCGGCACCCGTACAGCCAGGCACTGGCGGCCGCGTTCCCGACCGTCGGCGATCCCGCGTCCCGCCTCGCCCCGCGCGGGCTGGCCGGAGACCCGCCGGACCCACAACAACTGCCGGGTGGTTGTGCCTTCCACCCGCGCTGCCCGGTCGCACTCGACTCCTGTGCGACTTCCGACGTACAACTGCGGGCGTCCGGAACAGACCGGACTGCCGCCTGTGTGCTGGTAGGGGAGTGACTCTTGCTAGAGGCAACTGATCTTCGAGTCGAGTTCCCCGGCCGCGGCGGCCGCCGGGCGCGGGCCGTCGACGGCGTGAACCTGTCCGTCGGCGCGGGTGAGATCGTCGCCCTCGTCGGCGAGTCGGGCTGTGGCAAGACCACGCTCGCGCGCACGCTGCTCGGGCTGGAGCGTCCGACGTCCGGCAGGATCGCGTACGACGGCACGCCGCTGAGCTACTCCGGCCGCGCGCTGCGGGCCTTCCGCCGTCAGGTGCAACTGGTCCTGCAGGACCCGATGGGATCGCTGAATCCCCGCCACACCGTGTACGAGGCGGTGGCCGAAGGCCCGCGGATCCACGGCCTGCCCGACGAGGAAACCGTGGTTTCCTCGGCCCTCGCACGGGCCGGTCTGCGGCCGCCGGAACGGTTCTTCCAGCGTTTTCCGCACGAGTTGAGTGGTGGTCAGCGCCAACGCGTCGTGATCGCCGGAGCGCTCGCGCTCGACCCCAAGGTACTGATCGCCGACGAACCCGTCGCGTCCCTGGACGCCTCGGTCCGCGGCGAGATCCTCTCGCTCCTGCTCCGGCTGCGCGACGATCTCGGGCTGTCCGCGCTCGTCGTCACCCACGACCTCGGGCTGGCGTGGAACATCGCCGATCGGGTCGCCGTCATGTACCTCGGCAGGATCGTCGAGTCGGGCCCCACCGAGGAGGTCCTGAAGAACCCGCAACACCCTTACACACAAGCGCTGCTGAGTGTTCTCCCCGAGTCCCCGGAACGCATCGTCCTCACCGGTGAACCGCCGGACCCGACGCGCATCCCGGCCGGCTGCCGCTTCCACCCCCGCTGCCAACTCGTAGCCGCCGGCAACGGAAAACCGGAGTGCAGCACGCAACCCTTGCAGATCCTGCCCGCAGGCACGGATTCTCAGGTCGCGTGCTACCTCGCGACGACCTGACCCGGCTCAGACTTCGTCGTCGTCCTCGGGCTCCTGCTCGGCGTCGGCGAGCGCCCACTTCAACTGGAACTCGACCTCCTCCTCGTCCTCACCGCGTTCGTGCTCGACGCTGATCCGCGCGTTCTTCGGCACGGTGAACCGCTCACCCGCGACCTGGATCCGGAACGGCTTGCCCGATTCCAGCGCGTCCGCGAGCCGCCGCAGCTTGGCCGCGAAGTCGGCGACCGAGTAGTCCTTCTCGACATCTCTTTCACTCATGCCGCCATCCAACCAGTCCGCGGGTTCTTCGAGTGGTTGACAATAGTTAACAAGAAGTAGAACTATTGCGGTATGGCGGAAGATCAGGTGGACCGGTTCTTCGAAGTGCTGGCGGATCCCACCCGGCGGCACGTCGTACAGCTGCTGGGTGAAGGCCCGCGGCGCGCCGGTCAGCTGGCCGCCGCGACCGGGGCGTCGTCGCCCGCGATGAGCCGGCACCTACGGATCCTGCTCGAGGCCGGCCTGGTGGCCGACGAGCGCGTCCCGGACGACGCCCGGGTCCGCGTCTTCCGCCTCAACCCCGAGCCCGTCGTCGCCGTCCAGGCCTGGCTCGACCAGGTCCAGGCGCACTGGCGCGAACAACTGGGCTCCTTCAAACGCCACGTCGAGCAGAAGGGAACTTCCCATGACTGAGCCGTCCGCGACCGCATCGGTCGAGGTCGCCGTCGACCCGGCAACCGCGTTCGAGGTGTTCACCGGTGAGATCGACCAGTGGTGGTTGCGCAATCCGATCGACTTCTTCGACTCCGGACGGGCCACCGCGATGCGGATCGAGCCGGGTGTCGGCGGGCGCGTGCTGGAGGTCTACTCCGGTGACGACGTCCTCGAGCTCGCCACCATCACCGATTGGCAGCCCGGTACCCGGCTCGGGTACCGCAGTTCCGTCGACGACACCGAGACGCGCGTCGACTTCGAGCCGGTCGCGGGCGGGACGCGAGTGACCGTCGTACAGTCCCTGATCACCGACGACGGCCAGGCGTTCTACTTCTGGCCGCGCGTGATCCGCTGGCTCCCCGACTGGGTCGGTCGCCGGGCCGCCGCACTCGGGAAACCGCCGCGGGAGATCGAACGGCTCTCGATCGCCTTGTACTACGACGATCCGGCCGCCGCGGCGCGCTGGCTGCACGAGGTGTTCGCGATCAACTCCTGGGACACGCTCCCCGCCGAGGGGGAGCACCCGATGTGGATCGAGCTGCATGTGGGGTCGGTCGCCGTACTCCTGTTCGAGCGCACCGGTCCGCGCCCGACCGCGGTCGACCACAATGTCTGGGTGTACGTCGACGACCTCGACGCGCACTTCGCGCGGGCGCAGGCCGCCGGTGCGAAGATCCTCAGCGAGATCCACTCGCACGGATACCGTTGCTACGAAGCCGAGGACCTGGAGGGCCATCAGTGGACGTTCGCTCAGGCCCGCCCGACGATGGCGTGACCGAGCAGCCGCTCACCGGGGGCCGCATGACGCCCGGGGTGGTCCGTGTCGCCGACACGGTACGGCGGCCCGCGTCGGACAGCTCCGCGTTCACGGCGGACCTGCTGCGGCTCCTGGACGAGCGGGGCTTCGGCGCGGTGCCGAAGTACCTGGGTCAGGACGAGAGCGGCCGCGACATCCTCACGTACCTCGAGGGCTGGGTGCCGCACAGGTACCAGCGCTGGTCCGATCAGCAGGTCGCCGCCGCAGGTGCACTGCTCCGCGCCTTCCACGACGCAACCCGCGACAGTCCGCTGGCCGCCGGCCAACCGGTCGTCTGCCACCATGACCCGGCCCCCACCAACTTCGTCTTCACCGATGACCTCCCGGCCGCCCTGTTCGACTTCGACCTGGCCGCCCCGGGCGATCCCCTGGAAGACCTCGGGTACGCCGCCTGGACCTGGTGTATCGCGTCCAAGTACGGCGACGCCGACCGCCAGGCCCACCAGGTCCGCGTCCTGGCCGACGGCTACAACCTGCCCACCAGGGATCGCCCTGGCCTGCTCCCGGCCGTCCTGTCCCGCCTGCTCCGGAACGTCGGCTTCTGGGCCCAGAGGCCCTGTCCGGAAGCCGCCGAGCGCATCGCCTGGTCCCACCGCGAGCACGCCTTCACAACCGCCAACCGCGACGTCTTCGAGGCAGCGCTGACCTGCCGCACGCCAACGGCCGACGATCGAGGAGGACCGCTATCGGATCCCCTCGATCGCAGCGAGAAGCTCGAACATGGTTGAGGAGGGATTGTTGTTGGGAAACTCTGTTCCGTCCTGCTCGTGGCGGGCGACGAGGTTGGCAGCGCGACTGCACGCATCATGCCTCAGCGGCATGTACTTGGCGCCGTCCAACCGCTTGCCTTGGCGTCCGTCGAGTCGACGGCTGATCATCTCGGCTCTGCGGTTGTCGAGAAAGGCTGAGTGATCTTGGAAGTGCAGAATCAGCCACAGCTCGAAGCACGGGTTCGTGACCGCGACCCCGATCCCTTCGGCTGAGGCGAGTCGTAGGGCGCGATCCAGGTTCGGATGATGCTTCGGCCATTCCACGTCGAACACGCACCAGCATTCGTCGATCTCGGAGTCCGACCTCTTCCGATGTGCCGCTTTCTCCACCAATTCCAGCGGAACACCAGGGGATGGATCGATCATCAGATTGATCGCGGTGCTGCTCCGGATCTCCGGCAGCCGCTTGAATGCGTTGAGATAGTCCGGTTCAGAGGCCGCACCCTCACAGAAGATCAGCACCGTCCTGCGCTCTGGCCGGCTGGCTGTTCGTCGTCGAAGACCCCGGCCGCCGCTGCGCCGCGGTGCCATCAGGCGATCAAGCCCATGGCTCGGAGCAGCTCGGTCCGGTCCGGGTCGGGCAGAGCGCCGAATCTGCCGTGGAGGTAGGCCCTTTCCAGATTCACCGAGGTTCTGACTCTTTCACCTGCGAACTCAGCCAGAGCGCCGAGCCGGGTAGCACCGTCGTCTGATTTCTCGGTGAGCCACACCTCATCGCGGTTCAGGTGGTTCAGCAGGCTGGTGTCGTGCGTGGTGAAGACAAGTTGGGCGTCCCGGGGGTTTGTCGCCCGATCCTGGAACAACGAAATCACCTGCTGGGACAAGGTCGGATGCAGGCTCGCGTCCAGTTCGTCGAAGAGGAGCACCGAGCCTTCCTTCAAGGCCATCAGTAGGGGTCCGATCATCCGGAACCAGGTTCGCGTGCCGGATGACTCGGCCGAGAAATCGAGAGGGATCGATCCAGTTGCTGTGCGGTGAGTCAACTGCAGGCGCTGCGTCCGCCCGCGCCGCGCCGGTCCGTCCGGATCGTCCGCGACGACAACGCCGTCGATACCCAGATCGGCCAGCCGAAGGAGCGCGAGTCCCTGTGCGCGATCGCTCGGGTCGAACCCGAACATCTCGCCCAACGAGAAGAGTGTGTCGTGAAACCCTGACTCGGGCTCGAACAGGCTGGTTGTCAACATCTGCTCGTTTGTCGCGACCGCTCGACGTCCGTGTGCAGGCAAGCCCAAAGTCTGGATCCGCAGGAGCTCGGCGGCGAAATCCGAAACCAGTGGCTCATCGAATCGCCTGGCAACTGACAGGGCAAGAGCGCGGCTGGTCAGAAGCTCTCTCGTTCCGGACAGGTTGCCCAGCCCTCGTTGCAGCTTGAGATCGTCCCCTTCGCGCTCGAAGACTCGCCGCCTCTTCCTTTCGGGATAGTGAAACAGACCTTCGTATGCAACGGACCGGCGGTCGAGTTCGATGACGTACTCGAATCGGATGCCGTGGATCACGCACTCGACGGTGAACATCGAAGGATGCTCAATGCCTCCGGCGAACGCGAAGGGCTCCGTGGGGATCCCGTCGTCCCAGAGGAGCAGAGAGTCCTGTACCGCGCTACGCAACCACGTGAGAGCAGCAATGATGTTCGATTTGCCGGAGGCGTTCGCGCCTAGGATCGCCGCGACGTGGAGGAGGCTCTCGCCAAGATTCGGGACCTCCCGCGCTTCCTTGCGTGCCGAGTCGATCGCGATCATCGACAGCTCGACAGGCTCGCGGATCGAGCGAAAGTTCGAGACTTCGAAACGTATCAACATGGATGGTCCTTACGTCGCTGACCGCAAGCATACCCGCAGAATTGTCGAAAACCTGCAGATTCGCGGAGTTGTTGACGTCGAGCCTGCGCGTAACCAGAGTGGCCTAGAGCCGGCCAGCCTTCTTCAACGAGAGGTACGTGTCCGCCAGCGCCGGGGCGATGTGTTCCGGGGGTTCGTCGACGACTGTGACGCCGGCCCGGGTGAGAGTGGCGGTCAGACGGTCCCGGTCGAGGCGGGTGCGAGCCGCCGAGGCAGCGCCGTACACGTCCAGCAGATCGCCGCGGGCGGCTTCGAGCTCCGTGAGGCGCGGGTCGGCCACGGACGCCAGCAGTACGACGTGACGGCGCAGCAGCGGACCGATGACAGGTAGCAGGGACTCCTCGATCACCGCCGGGTCGAGGCCCGTCAGCAGGACGACGAGCGAGCGTTGACCCAACCGCTCCAGCACCTGTGACACGACAATGCGGAAGTCGGTCTGTACGAGCTCGGCCTCGACGTTCGCAAGAGCGTTCACGAACGACGGCAGCACGTCTTCCGGCGCAGGACGCCGTACGTCGGCCCGCACCGCGGAATCGCAGGCCAGCAAGGAGACACGGTCCCCGGCGCGGGTGGCCAGCGCGGCCAGCAGCAACGCGGCGTCCATCGCGTGGTCCAGCCGCGGCGCATCGCCGACGCGGCCCGCGGACAGCCGCCCGGAGTCGATCACGATCACGACCTGCCGGTCCCGTTCCGGCCGCCAGGTCCGCAGTACGACGTTCCCGCGCCGCGCCGTCGCGCGCCAGTCGATACTCCGTACGTCGTCACCCGGCACGTAGTCCCGTAGCGAGTCGAACTCCGTCCCCTGCCCGCGTACCAGCAGCGCCGTACGGCCGTCCAGCTCCCGCAACCGGGCCAGCCGCGACGGCAGGTGCTTCCGGCTCTTGAACGGCGGCAGCGCCCGCAGCGTCCAGGCGACCTGATGCGATCCCTGACGCCCGGCGAACCCCAACGGGCCGATGGACCGCACAGTCACCCGGTACGCGTGCCGGTCGCCCCTGCGCGTGGGGACCAGATGTGTTGTCAGCCGGCGCCGCTCGCCCGAGGGCAGGTCCAGCTTGTGCGGTGGATCCAGGACACCGGCAGACGGCGGCCAAGCGTCCCGCAGCAACCCGCGCACTCGCCGTCCCGGGTTGGTGATCAGCAGGTTCACCGCAGCCTGCTCACCGAGCCGTACGGCGTTGTCACCTTCCCGACTGAACTGCAGCCGCCGCGGCGACCCGGCCAGCAGTATGTCCACCAGACACACCACCAGCACCGCGGCAACGACCACACCGACACCGGCCCACGACGGCATCACCAGAGCGACGAACACCACTCCAGCTGCAGCCAGGATGCCGGCTCGACCAGTCAGGACCATCAGCGTGGCACCGGCACCGTCGCGAGCACGCTCTCCAGCACCGCGTCCGCGCTGACACCCTCCAGCTCGGCCTCGGGCCGCACCTGCACTCGATGCCGAAGGCAAGGACGCGCCATCGCCTTCACGTCGTCCGGGATCACGTAGTCGCGGCCCGACAGCCAGGCCCACGCGCGGGAGACCGCCAGCAACGCCGTGGCACCACGTGGCGAGACACCCAGTTGCAGCGACGGCGACTGGCGCGTGGCGCGGCACAGGTCGACGACGTACGCCAGTACGTCCTCGCGGACCGCAACCCGGCGTACGGCGTTCTGTCCGGCCAGCAGGTCCTCCGGGCCGGCCACCGGGCGCAACCCAGCAGCCTCCAGATCGCGGGGGTCGAAGCCCTGCGCGTGCCGAGCGAGTACGGCGATCTCCGCGTCGCGTGGCGGGATGTCCAGCGTCACCTTCAGCAGGAACCGGTCCAGCTGCGCCTCGGGCAGTGGGTAGGTGCCCTCGTACTCCACTGGGTTCTGGGTCGCGGCGACGACGAACGGAACCGGGAGCTTGCGCGGCTCGCCGTCCACAGTGACCTGGCGCTCCTCCATTGCCTCCAGCAACGCCGCCTGTGTCTTCGGTGGCGTCCGGTTGATCTCATCCGCCAGCAGGATGTTCGTGAACACAGGACCCGGCCGGAACTCGAACTCGCTCGTCTTCGCGTCGTACACCAGCGACCCGGTCACGTCACCCGGCATCAGGTCGGGGGTGAACTGCACGCGCTTGGTGTCCAGCCGCATTGCCGTCGACAGTGCCCGCACCATGAGCGTCTTCGCCGTACCCGGGACGCCCTCCAGCAGCACGTGGCCACGGCAGAGCAGGGCGAGTACCAGTGCGGTCACAGCAGTGTCCTGGCCGACCACCGCCTTGCCGATCTCGGTCCGGAGCGCGACCAGCGCCTGCCGGGCCTGGTCCGCGGTGACCTCGGTAGTCGTCACGGGTGTCGTACCTCCTGCGTCAGTACGTCGAGTTCCTGGGACAAGGACATCAGAGCGGCGTCGGTGAGCGGCGGCAGGCCGTAAAGCAGCTCGTACAGCATGGCGGGGTCCCGGCCGGTCCGTGCGGCGACAGTCGCGACCACGGCCGACGGATCGGCCCGCCGCGGGATGCCGTGCGCCTCGTGCAGTTGGCCGAGTGCAGACTCGCGCAAGGCCGATGCGGCGCGGTCTCGGGCCCGGGAGCGTCGGTAGAGCCTGGCCCTGCCCTCGGTCGTCTCAGCCGCGTGCACGATCACCGGCAGCCGCTCTGCCACCACAGGGCCGAGCCGCCGCCCGCGCCAGATCGCTACGACCAGTACGGCGAACGCCAGCGCCCAGGCGATGTAGCGGACATCAGGCGGGATCAGCTGTGCGCTGCTCTCGCCGTCGGAGTCGGGGTAGTCCGACTCCCACTGCGGCAGGTACCAGGTCAGGTCCTGGTGCGTGCCGAGCAGGTTGAGCGCCAACGCCGCGTTGCCGTCCTCTGCGAGGCGGTCGTTGATGAACGACGACGGCGTACCGATCACGTCGACGAGCCGGTCGCCGACCTGCAGCCGGATGACGGTGTTGTTGATGCCGTCGCCGTAACAGGTGGTCGCACCCTCAGGAGCGGAGTACGTCGGTCCGTTGACGGTGACCGTGCCGGCCTTCACCGCGGCGGGAAGCTCACAGCCAGGCTCACGGCTGCGGACGGCCAGCGAGTTACCGGTCGGCCGTACACCGGGCGCCAGAGCGTCCAGAGCGCGGCTGCCGGGCCGCATCAGGATGACGTGGCTCCACTGCGCATCCGCGATCCGCCGCCAGTCCCCGTCGTCCAATGAGCCGCCTGGCCCGATGAGGAGCGTACTGCCGCCTCCTGCTTGTACGGCGTCGTTCAGCGACTCCGTGCCGTGTACGTCGACGTTGTGGTCCTCCAGCAACGCTGCCAGCGCCCGTGCCCCCGTCGACTCGGTGGAGTCGGGGCTGAACTGTCCTGACGTCCGTGCGGTCGTTGCGATCAGGACAACGATCGCAGCCAGCACAATGAGGCCAGTGACGAGGAGCGGTGTCCGCAACGCACGCCAGCTCTCGCCAACGCTCCGCCCGACCGGTGTACTCATGCAGCCACCCGTGCAGTCCGTGCGGCGTCATCAGCCGCCACGACAACGGCGTACCGCTCCGGCGTCCCGGGGCGGTTGCCGTAGACAACCTCCGTGAACACCAGTGCGGCCGGCTGCAGCGGGTCACGCAGCACCGGTGCTGCTCGCGACGCATCAGCAACGACCTCGTACGCCGTACGTCCGGGCCGCTCGTCCAGCACGGTCCGCTCGGTCAGCTCCGCTACACACGCCCGGAAGCGGCTGCGGATCGCCAACGCGAAGTCTCCGGCCGCAGCCTCCCGCTCCGCCAGTGCGCGGTACTCCGCGGCGCTGTGCGGACGGGTGGTGTCGAAAACGGCCTGGGCCTTCACCCTCCGGCTGGTCCGCAGTACGCCGGACCGCCAGAGCACCACGACCACCACAAGGACCAGCAGGCCGATCAGCATGGTCAGACCGGCGTGGCCGTTGGGTGACGAACCGGTGAGGCTGTCCAGCAGGTCTCCGATCCAGTCCACCACCTTGCCGAGGGCCCGCTCGATCAGTGAGCCGGAGTCCCGGTACGCGGACTTGGACAGCTCCTTGGCCGCCTCCTGGGCGGCCTGGTCCCGGTCGATGTCGACCGGCGGCTCCAGCGGGAAGAAGGTCACGAAGAAGGTCACACCGGCTCCTCGAACCGCAGGGCCGGCCGCATCCACAGGTCGAGACCTTCCCGGCGGACCCGGAGGTCGAGGTAGATCAGGGCCTGCACGGCGGACATGAACGCCAGGCTCGCGATCAGCGTCATCAGCGTCGCGATCCCGGCCGCCACGCCCAGCACGATCGTCACCACCACGGCACCGGTGCTGTCACTCAGATCGGCCCACGCGCCGACGGTGATGATCAGCGCGCTCACGCCGAACTGCAGCGCGTAGCCGATGATGTTCACCACCAGCCCGCCGAACAGCAGGATCCCGAACACCCGCCAGAACTTGCCCTTCACGAGCTGCCAGGACCGCCGCAGCGCACCCCAGACACCCACCCGGACCGGGATGTACAGACCGATATCCGGTGCATGCCGGCCTTCCATCAGCACCACGGTGCCCGCGAGCACCAGCCGGACGCCGAAGATCAGCACCAGGACGCCGGCGACGAACATCATCGCCAGCGCTGCGGCCCCGGCCGCCGCGGAGGACACCGCGGCGTCCGCTCCGGCGCCGATACCGAGCACTGCGAGCCCCCAGCCGCCGATCAGCAGCATGAACGACAGGGACTGCACCAGGCCGACAGCAGCGAGTGCGGGCAGCGCAGGTCGCACCAGGCGCATCAGCTCGCGCGGACCGGCCCGGTGCGCCAGCTGGCTCCGTACCGCGGCCAGCGCGATGATGCCGGCCAGCATGCTCGACACCACCGAGAACAGCACCACCTGTACGCCGTACGTGAGCAAAAGGGCCGCACCGGCCTGCCCGAACGGATCCTCCGTCCCGAAGAACCCGCCGAGCCCACCCGGTACGGCGACCTCGGTCAGGACGGCCTGCACCGCGACCAGGGCGATCCCGGCGAGCACCGGCAGCCCCAGCATGATCGTCTTGTTGTCGGAGATGGTCCGGGCGGCGTTGTCGAGCAGATCCGCCGGCAGCCACGGCCGCAGCGGCTCGGTCGCCACGTCGTCGTGCAGGCGCATAGTCTGGTCGGCCACTGCGTCCCTCCTCCCGGTGACTGTGTCGGGTGAACCGTCGTGCCAACCGGCACGTGAGTTGTGGTGAACCCCCGCAGTGCACCATGATCCCGGATGATCACAGCCCAACTCGGGGTCATACGGCGATCCGGCGTGTGCAGTACCGGGGGAATGGGACACTATCCGTAGTGCGTACGGCCTGGCACCCGCCGGGCGCACCCCGAGCAGTCGAATCGGTCGGCAGCGGACGGCAAGGAGCTAAGGGCGTGGCAGACGGTAACCGGACGATGCGGGGCCGCATCCTCATCGTCGACGACGACACAGCGTTGTCGGAGATGCTCAGCATCGTGCTGCGCAACGAGGGCTACGACACCTATCTGGTCGCAACCGGTGACAAGGCGGTACCGGCGTTCCGGGAGTTCAAGCCCGATCTGCTGCTGCTCGACCTGATGCTGCCGGGTATGGACGGGATCGACGTCTGCCGGGCGATCCGGGCGGAGTCCGGCGTGCCGATCGTGATGCTGACCGCCAAGAGCGACACGGTCGACGTGGTGCTCGGGCTGGAGTCCGGCGCCGACGACTACGTGGTCAAGCCGTTCAAGCCGAAGGAGCTGGTGGCCCGGATCCGGGCCCGGCTGCGCCGGATGGACGAGCCCGGTCCGGAGTCGCTGACCATCGGCGACCTCACCATCGACGTCGCCGGCCACTCGGTGAAGCGGGCCGGCGAGACGATCCAGCTGACGCCGCTGGAGTTCGACCTGCTGGTCTGCCTGGCGTCGAAGCCCTGGCAGGTGTTCACCCGCGAGGTGCTGCTGGAGCAGGTCTGGGGCTACCGGCACGCCGCCGACACCCGGCTGGTGAACGTGCACGTCCAGCGGCTGCGCTCCAAGATCGAGAAGGACCCTGAGCACCCGGAGATCGTGGTCACGGTCCGCGGTGTCGGATACAAGGCGGGTGCGGACTGATCGAGTACGGACGCGGCCAAGAGTCGCAGGCTGCCGCCGACGACTCCGGTGTGGACCCCGGCACCGAGGTACACACCGGACAGATCGCCGACCACCAGGGCGGGCAGCCGACGGCACCGCCCGAGCAGGAGGCGGCCGAGGCCCGCGGGACAGAGTTGGTGACCGTCGCCGCGGTGGATTGGTCTGCCCAGCCGCAGCCGCTGTGGCGGACCCACCCCAAGCACTGGCCGGACATCTGGCGGCGGTCCATCCAGGCGCGGATCGTCACCGGCACCTTGCTGATGTCGACGCTGGTCCTGATCCTGGTCGGCTGGGTGATGATGAGCCAGGTCACCGACGGTGTCCTGGAGTCCCGCCGCGACAGCGCCCAGGCGGAGGTCCGTGCACAGCTCCAGCAGCTGACCGTGCGGATCGACGCCGCCAACCGCAACACCGTCAACCAGGAGCTGTCCAAGCTGGTCCTCGGCTCCAACCGCCCGGGCCTGTACGACGTCCTGCTGGTGCCGACCGACCAGGCGGCGTCCAACGCGATCCGCTACACCGGACTGGTCGACAGCAACTCGATCCCGCAACCTCTGGCCTCCTCCGTGGTGAGCGACGGCTCCAAGCTGTGGGACACGTACACGCTGATCAACTACCGGGAGAGCCCGAGCGTCCCGGGGCTGGTGATCGGTTCGCAGATCCGGATCGACTCCACCGGCGACAAGTACGCGATCTACTTCCTGTTCCCGCTCACGGCGCAGCAGGAGACGCTGGACGTCGTACAGCGGGCTCTGGTGACCGCGGGTCTGTTGCTGATCGTTCTGCTCGGTGCTGTGGCCTGGCTGGTCACCCGGCAGGTCGTGACCCCGGTGCGGATGGCCCGGCGCATCGCTGAGCGGCTGGCGGCCGGCAAGCTCGAGGAGCGGATGCAGGTCCGCGGCACCGACGACCTGGCGCGGCTGGCGGTGTCGTTCAACAAGATGGCCTCCAACCTGCAGCGGCAGATCCGCCGGCTGGAGGAGCTGTCCCGGCTGCAGCGCCGGTTCGTGTCGGACGTGTCCCATGAGCTGCGGACGCCGCTGACCACGGTCCGGATGGCCGCCGACCTGCTGCACGAGAGCCGTGACCAGTTCGACCCGATCAGCCGCCGCTCGGTGGAGCTGCTGCAGAACGAGCTCAACCGGTTCGAGGAGCTGCTCGCCGACCTGCTGGAGATCAGCCGGTTCGACGCCGGAGCGGCCGCCCTGGACCTGGAGGACGTCGACCTGCGCGACATCGTCAACCGCGTCCTGGAGAACCACGAGACCCTGCTGGACCGCAAGGGCTGCCCGGTCGAGCTGGACATGCCGCGGCCGTGCCGGGCCAAGGTCGACTCCCGCCGGATCGAGCGGATCCTGCGCAACCTGATTGGCAACGCGATCGAGCACAGCGAAGGCCTGCCGATCAAGATCAGCACGGCGTACGACGACGATGCCGCCGCGGTGGCCGTCCGCGACCACGGGGTCGGGTTCCGGTCCGAGGAGGCGGAGATGGTGTTCAGCCGGTTCTGGCGGGCCGACCCGGCCCGGGCCCGGACCACGGGTGGCACCGGCCTCGGCCTGTCGATCGCGCTCGAGGACGCCCGGCTGCACGGCGGCCGCCTGGATGCGTGGGGTTCACCCGGCGACGGCGCGTACTTCCGCCTGACCCTGCCGCGCCGCCCGGACGTGGCGCTCACCGGGTCGCCGCTGCCACCGCGCCCGGCCGACGCGACCCGGGTCGTCACCGAGCTCGTCGACGTCGGTGCGCCGTACCAGAAGCTGAGCGGCGGTGAGGAGCTGTGAGACGCCGGCTGCTCGGAGTACTGCTGGCCGTGGCGCTGCTCGGCGGCTGCGCGACCGTACCGACCAAGGGCACCGTCCGCAACGGCGAGCGCCAGGGCCTCGCACCGGACCTGGGCGGCGTCGGCGTCGAGGCGAAGCCGCCGCGGGCGAACGTCGACGACATGTCCATCGTCAGCGGCTTCCTGGAGGCGATGTCGGACTCCCAGGCGTACGACGTGGCGCGGCAGTACATGACCCCGGAGGCCGCGGGGGAGTGGAAGCCGGAGTCGCAGACCGTGGTGTACGACCAGAATCCCGAGTCACTGACCCGGAAGGACGGCGGGATCCAGCTGACCGCCAAGAAGATCGCCACGATCGGTGCGCGCGGTGAGTGGACCCCGGCCGCGTCGAACGAGAAGGCCGACTTCTTCTTCCAGCTGAAGAAGGTCGACGGGCAGCTCCGGGTCGCCAAGGCGCCCCCGGGCGCGTACCTGGGCAGCAACCAGGTCGACCTGAAACTCGCCCCCCGGGACCTGTACTTCTTCAACCAGCCCAGGAACCTGCTGGTGCCGGACCAGGTCTGGCTGCCGCAGAACCTCCCGTCCGGCCAGGCTGCGACGCAGCTCATCCAGGAGCTGCTGAAAGGCCCGACCACGCGGCTGGGCAACGGCGTCGTCTCCATCGCACCGCCCGGCACCGAGGTGCAGGTGTCGGTCCCGGTGGACCTCGGCGTGGCCACCGTGGCGCTGAACGACACCGCCGGATCGCTCCGCGACCAGGACCGGCGGCTGCTGGCGGCGCAGATCGTCTGGACGCTCAACCAGCTGAACCTCCGGGCCAAGATCACCGTCGGCGGCGCGCCGCTGCTTCCGGACGAGCCGGAGGTGCTGCCGTTCACCAACTTCAGCGCGTACGACCCGCAGGCGTCGGTCGGTGCGATGACCAAGCTGTACGGGCTGCTGGGGGAGAAACCGCAGCGGATCGTCGGGCTGGACGGGTCGTCGAACATCTCCGCCGAGCCGCTGAACTCGGGCCCGCTGGCGCTCCACAAGGCACGGGCCTTCGCGGTCACGCTGGCGGGTGACGCCGGCGCGATCGTCACCGCCGACGGTCACAAGGTCGTCTACGGGAAGCTGGAGCCGGCCGACAACGCCGGCAAGGCGACCCAGATCCCGGTCGACGGAAAGACCTTGACGCCGAGCTTCGACGGCCAGGACAACCTGTGGTTCCTGGACAGGGCCGACAGCGACCACCCGCGGCTGCGCGTCCGCCGCGACGACGGGCGTCTGGTCCCGGTCGCGACCGACTTCGGGAAAGACACTCCGGTCGCTCTGAGGATGGCGCCGGACGGTGTCCGGGCGCTGCTGGTGATGCACAGCGCGGCCACCGGGCAGAACTATGTCCAGACCGCGACGGTCCAGACCACGGACGGCGGCAAGCAGTTGATGCTGGGGGAGTTCCGGCAGCTGAGGCTGCAGCTGACCAACATCACGGACGCGGCCTGGGACAAGCAGAACATCATCGTGATCGGGTCCGGCAACGCGGCGCCCCAGGCCTGGCTGGTCAGCACGGACGGCTCCAGCCTGCAGTTGCTGCCCGGTTCGGCGCCGGGCTTCGTCCCCGAACACGTCGCGTCGAACACGCACAAGGACACGCTGCCGGTGATCCAGGACGACGCCGGCCGCATCCACTGGCTCAGCAAGGACCTCGGCTGGGTCTCCATGGACTCCGACAACAGCGAGGCCACCATCATCCCCACCTACCCCGGCTGACCCCCGGCTGACCCGTTGTCCACAGGCTCGGGCGGCCGCGGTTGCGGGGGCCGCCGCGGATCGTGGACCGTGAGGTGGTGCGCGGGTGGGACGGGTACGTGGACCTGGTGCTCGGCGGGCGGTGCGCGGGCTGCACACGGCCCGGCGTCACTCTCTGTGGTGGTTGCCGTCGGCTACTGACCGAACTGACTCCGTTCCGTACATGGCCCGACCCGCGTCCACCTGGTCTCGCGCCCCCGACCGCCGCCGCGCCGTACGCCGGGGAGCTCCGGAACCTGATCCTCGCGCACAAGGAGCACGCGCGGTACGCCCTCGCCAGGCCACTCGGCGAGCTGCTGGCGAACGTCGTACGGGCGGCCCTGGACCAGCGGCGGGCGGCGTGGATCTGCCCGGTGCCGTCGCCGCGGGCAACGGTCCGCCGGCGCGGCCACGACCCGCTCGGGCGGATTACGAAGGCAGCCGTCAGATCCCTGCGCAGACAGGGAATCGACGCGCGGACGGCCGCCGCGCTGCGGGTCGTGGGACGTCCCGACGACCAGGCCGGGCTGTCCGCGGAACGCCGTACCGCGAACCTGGACGGGGCGTTCGGGCTGCGTTCGCGCTGGGCTGAAACGCTGATCGATCAACCGGTCCTGCTGGTCGACGACGTGATCACCACCGGATCCACGCTCAGCGAGGCCTGCCGCGCCTTGGAATCCCGGGGAATCCAGGTCCTCGGCTGTGCGCTGCTCGCGGCGACCTCGCGACACCGGACGTCTGGTTCATGAGAACTTCTCTACCGGTTTTCGCCGAAGCCGACTAGCGTTGGCTTATGACACCCGCTAGGGCTTGTCGGGCAGTGGAGTGGTGGAGGACCGGATCAGCCGGATTCCTCGCCACCGGGTCCGACGGGTTCGACAGCGGGTGTTCTCGTTTCGGGCACCGTCACCACGAGTACGGGGGTCCGAACACGTAAAAGAAGTCGCCGATCGATGGAGGTTTCCGTGGACGTCGTTGTCAAGGGTCATCACTGCGAGGTCAGTGACCGCTTCCGGCAGTACGTCGAGGAAAAACTCGAGCGGATCGAGAAGGTCGATCACCGGGTACTGCGGTGCGAGGTGGAAGTCAGCCAGGAGAAGAACCCGCGACAGCACGATCGGGCGATGCGTGTCGAGCTCACCATGTACACCAAGGGTCCGGTGGTCCGCGCAGAGGCGTGCGGGGAGACCAAGCAGGCAGCGTTCGACGTCTGCCTGGACCGGCTCCGGTCCCAGGTCCGCAAGGCGGCCGACCGCCGCCGTGTGCACCGTGGTGAGCGTACGCCGGAAGGCCTGCGGCACGTGAACGCGAAGCAGCCGCTCAACGGCAACGCACCTGTAGTGGAGGAACCAGTCGCCGAGGACGAGGTGGCGACGCACAAGTACGGATCTCTCCTGGTCACCGGCGACGGACCGCTGGTGATGCGCGAGAAGACCCACACCGCCAAGCCGATGACCCTGGACCAGGCGCTCTACGAGCTCGAACTGGTCGGGCACGACTTCTACCTGTTCGTCGATGCCGATGAGAACCAGCCCAGCGTCGTCTACCGGCGCCGCGGCTACGACTACGGCGTCATCCGGCTGGCCGTCTAGGACCTCAGGAGGTGCACGGACGTCGGGGCCCGGGCGATCCGCCCGGGCCCCTTCGCTGTCGCGCTCGGTCAGCTGTCGGTCAGCTGTCGATCTGTTGCTGCAGTGCGGCGGCGTACGTCGCGACCTCGGCGTACACGCCCGGGTTGCCGGCGTCCGCGCAGCCGACGCCCCACGAGACCACGCCGAAGAGCCGGCCGTTCAGGACCAGCGGGCCGCCGGAGTCGCCCTGGCAGGAGTCCTTGCCCCCGTCCTCGTAGCCGGCGCAGATCTCGCCGTCGGCGGTGTAGCCCTCGCTCGCGTACGCCTTCTCGCAGTACGCGTCGCCCAGCACCGGTACGTCGACCTTCTGGAAGGTGTCCTCCGGGCCGGTGCCCTCGGTGCTGCCCCAGCCGTAGACGACCGACGCGGCACCGGCGGCGTCCGTGGCTTTGTCGGTCTCCAGAGCCAGTGTGTCGACCCCGTCGAACGGCGTCGTCAACGTCATCACGGCCACGTCGTGACCGGGCGACTTGCCGTACTCCGGGTCGACCCAGATGCTGCTGATCTTGGACTCCTTGCCGCCGGAGGCGGTGAGCACATCGCGGCCCTGGATCGCCGTGTAGGTGGACGCGGCCTCCTGGGCGCAGTGCGCGGCGGTGACGATCTTGTTCGCCTTCACCAGCGTAGAACCGCACCACTGGCCGCTCGGCGAGGGGGAGCCGCTGTTGTTCAGCGCGATGGCCCACGGGGTGTCTGCGGTGTGGGCGATGGTGCCGCCGACGATCCGGGTCTTGGGTCCGTCGGGCGACTGCGCGGCCGATGCGGAGCCTGCGACGGCCACCGCACCGAGGGACGCCGCAGCCAGTACGCCGGCCGCGAGGGCAGCGCGAACCGCATGCTTCTTTCCTGTCATGCCTCACTCCAGGGTGATAGGGGCCGCACGGGCGGACGGCCTCCTCGCAGGTTCCCCCGAACACCATCCGTAGCGCACCTCCCACTTTGGGTAACACCAGAGTTATGCCCGCCCAGTTCTGTCGGTGGCACCCGGCAGACTTCGGGTATGACGACGCAGCTCCAGCTCTCGACGGCTCAGGCGCGCCGGGTGGCGCTCGCAGCGCAGGGGTTCACCGACCCGCGGCCCAAGGGCGTCCCGGACATGCGGGCGCTCAGCCGGGTGCTGGGGCGGATCGGGTTGATCCAGATCGACTCGGTCAACGTGCTGAGCCGGACGCAGTACCTGCCGCTCTACTCCCGGCTCGGTCCCTATCCGCGCGACCTGCTGGACCGCGCGGCCGGGAAGGCTCCGCGCCGGCTGGTCGAGTACTGGGCGCACGAGGCGTCGCTGATCCCGGTCGAGACGCACCCGCTGATGCGCTGGCGGATGGCCCGGGCGGCGACCGAGGCGTGGGGCGGCCCGCGGTCGATCGCGAAGGAGCGGCCGGACCTGATCAAGCAGGTGCTCGCCGACGTCCGGAGCCACGGTCCACTGACCGCCCGCGAGATCGACGACGACGTCGAGCGGGCCCGGGACAACTGGGGCTGGAACTGGTCCGACGTGAAGCGCGCCCTCGAGTTCCTGTTCTTCGCGGGCGAGATCACGGTCGCCCGGCGCAACCAGCAGTTCGAGCGGCTGTACGACGTACCCGAGCGGGTGCTGCCCCGCGCGGTCGTGGAGACGCCGACCCCGACGCTCGACGAGGCGCACCGCGGGCTGGTGTCGATCGCGGCCCGGGCGCACGGGGTGGCCACCGCGCAGTGCCTGCGGGACTACTTCCGGACCGCACCCGCACCGACGCAGCAGGCGATCTCCGAGCTGGTCGAGGAGGGCGAGCTGGTCCCGGTCCGGATCGACGGCTGGAAGCGCCCGGCGTACCTGCATCGCGATGCGCGGCAGCCGCGGCGGGTGAACGCGCGGGCCCTGGTCAGCCCGTTCGACTCGCTGGTGTACGAGCGCACCCGGACCGAAGTCCTCTTCGACTTCCGGTACCGGATCGAGATCTACGTCCCGGCCGAGAAACGCGTCTACGGGTACTACGTGCTGCCCTTCCTGCTCGGGGACCGGCTGGTCGCCCGGGTCGACCTCAAGGCGGACCGCCCCGGCGGGGTGCTGCTCGTCCAGTCGGCGCACGCGGAGCCGAAGGCGCCGGTGGAGACCGCCGAGGAGCTGGCCGCGGAGCTCGTCCAGCTGGCCGGATGGCTCGGGCTGGACCAGGTCCGGGTGGCCGGCGGCGGTGACCTGTCGCCAGCGCTCAGTGACGCTCTGCGCGGTTCCTGAGACCGCGCTGGGAACTTTCGGGCTCGCCCGGACGTGGGTGAGGTAGGGCTCGAGGCACGCTGCGGGCGTGGCTTGGCACACCCGGCCCCGTACGATGGGGTCGCACGCCTTCCCGGTGGGTCGGCCGTGCCCTGTCGGCGTTCGGCCGCAACCCAGGCTTCAGCAGCAAGGAGTGAACTCCCCACCATGAAGGTTGTCGACAAGGTCCTGCGGATCGGCGAGGGCAAGATCCTGCGCCAGCTGCACGGCATCGCGAAGATGGTCAACTCCATCGAGGACGACTTCGTCAACATGTCCGACGAAGAGCTGCGCGCGCAGACCGCGGAGTTCAAGGAGCGGCACGAGAACGGGGAATCCCTCGACGCGCTGCTCCCGGAGGCCTTCGCGGTGGTCCGGGAGGCCGCCAAGCGGACGCTGCACCAGCGGCACTACGACGTCCAGATCATGGGTGGGGCCGCGCTGCACCTGGGCAACATCGCGGAGATGAAGACCGGTGAGGGCAAGACCCTGGTCGGCACCCTCCCGACGTACCTGAACGCGCTGTCCGGCAAGGGCGTGCACGTGGTCACGGTGAACGACTACCTGGCCAAGTACCAGGCCGAGTGGATGGGCCGGGTGTACCACTTCCTCGGCCTCGACTACGGCGTGATCCTGCCGGAGATGACCCCGGCCGAGCGCCGGATCGCCTACGCCAAGGACATCACGTACGGCACCAACAACGAGTTCGGCTTCGACTACCTGCGCGACAACATGGCGGGCAGCATCGAGGACTGCGTCCAGCGCGAGCACAACTACGCGATCGTGGACGAGGTGGACTCGATCCTGGTCGACGAGGCCCGGACCCCGCTGATCATCTCCGGCCCGGCCGAGGACAGCCAGCGCTGGTACGTCGAGATGGCCCGGATCGCGAACACGCTGAAGGCCTGGACGCTGGCCGACGAGGCGGAGCTGAAGCGGAAGAACCCGCGCGTCACCGACCTCGAGATCGACGAGACCAAGCGCCGGGTCGCCGACTACGACGTCGACGAGAAGAAGCGGACCGTCGCGATCCTCGAGCGCGGGATCGAGAAGGTCGAGGACCGGCTCGGCATCGACAACCTGTACGAGTCGGCCAACACCCCGCTGATCAGCTACCTGAACAACGCGCTGAAGGCCAAGGACCTGTTCCACCGGGACAAGGACTACGTGGTGGTCGACGACGGTGAGGTCCTGATCGTCGACGAGCACACCGGCCGGACGCTGCACGGCCGCCGCTACAACGAGGGCCTGCACCAGGCGATCGAGGCCAAGGAAGGCGTCGAGATCAAGGAGGAGTACCAGACCCTCGCGACGATCACGTTGCAGAACTACTTCCGCCTCTACACCAAGCTGGCAGGTATGACCGGTACGGCGATGACCGAGGCGAACGAGTTCTCCAAGGTCTACAAGCTCGGTGTGGTCCCGATCCCGACGAACAAGCCGATGATCCGGGTCGAGGAGCGGGACCTGATCTTCCGCACCGAGGACGCCAAGTTCGACGCCGTGGTCAAGGACATCGTCGACGCGCACTCGACCGGGCAGCCGATCCTGGTCGGCACCACGTCGGTGGAGAAGTCCGAGCGGCTGTCCCGGCAGCTGCTCAAGGAGAACATCAAGCACGAGGTGCTGAACGCGAAGCAGCACGCGCGCGAGGCGGCGATCGTCGCCGAGGCCGGCCGCAAGGGCGCGGTCACGGTGGCCACCAACATGGCCGGCCGTGGTACCGACATCATCCTCGGCGGGAACCCGGAGTTCCTCGCCGACAAGGAGCTGCGAGCCCGCGGGATCGACCCGGCCGAGGACATCGAGCAGTACGAGGCCGAGTACCCGGCGATGCTCGAGCAGTTCGAGAAGCAGGTGAAGGAGGAGCAGGAGGAGGTCCGCGAGCTCGGCGGCCTCTACGTCCTCGGCACCGAGCGGCACGAGTCGCGGCGGATCGACAACCAGCTGCGCGGTCGCGCCGGCCGTCAGGGCGACCCGGGCAAGTCCCGGTTCTACCTGTCGCTGGAGGACGACCTGATGCGGCTGTTCAAGCGCGAGATGGTCGACTGGGCGATGTCGCGGAACAACGACGACAGCCAGCCGCTGGAGAACAAGGTCGTCACGAAGGCGATCGCGTCGGCGCAGGGTCAGGTCGAGGCGCAGAACTTCGAGACCCGGAAGAACATCCTCAAGTACGACGACGTGATGAACCGGCAGCGGCACGTCGTGTACGACGAGCGCCGCCGCGTGCTCGAGGGCGCCGACCTGCGCGACCAGGTGACCGACATGCTGGAGGAGACCGTCACCGGCTACGTGCAGGGCGCGACCGCCGACGGGTTCGCCGAGGACTGGGACCTGGATGCGCTCTTCACCGCGATGAAGACGCTGTACCAGACCGAGCTCACCGAGGAGCAGCTGATCGAGGAGGCCGGCGGCGAGAAGGCGGGCCTGACCCAGGACTTCCTGGTCGAGCGGTTCCTCGAGGACGCGACCGCGGCGTACGAGCGCCGTGAGGAGTCGCTCGGCGAGGAGGCGATGCGCGAGCTGGAGCGCCAGGTCGTGCTGAGCGTGCTGGACCGCAAGTGGCGCGAGCACCTGTACGAGATGGACTACCTGCGCGAGGGCATCGGCCTGCGGGCGATGGCGCAGCGCGACCCGCTGGTCGAGTACCAGCGCGAGGGCTACGACATGTTCGCCGCGATGATGGAGTCCATCAAGGAGGAGTCGGTCGGCTTCATCTTCAACGTCGAGGTGAACGTCGAGGCGATGCGCGCCGAGAAGGAGCTCGCCGACGAGGCGGCGCTCGCGGACGAGGACAACCTCCAGGGCCGCCGGATCCAGGACATCCTCGCCTCAGGCCCGGCCGCCGCGGAGCTCGTCGACGGTGACGAGGAGCGGCCCCAGGACACGCCGCGGCCGCGGGACACCCCGCGCCTGCGGGCCAAGGGCCTCACCAACGAGCCGCGTCCGCAGCGACTGACCTACTCAGCGCCGACGATCGACGGAGACGACGAGGTCGCGATGCACCAGGACGCCGTCGAGGAAGGCACCCTGCAGTATGCCGGTACGCCGCGCAACGCCGCCTGCCCCTGTGGCTCCGGCAAGAAGTACAAGCGCTGCCACGGCGACCCGCAGTCGGACGTCTACAAGTTCTGAGCAACGCCCAACGGCCGGTTCCCCACTCGGGGAGCCGGCCGTTTCGCGTGGGCGTGAACAGGAAGTGGGATGTGGGCGGGGGAAATAGCGGCTCTCGTGGCTGAGGTGTGGGTGCCCCGGGGCGGTTGAGTGTGCTCCGAGGACACGCACCGGGAACGCGCAATGGGGACTGGGGACAGGCAATGGGGACTGGGGACAGGTAATAGCAGGTGCCCACTCACCATTTCCTGTTGCACGGTCCCGGATCGGGTGATCGCCGTCCCACACGTCGGACAGTAGAGCCGAAATAGCCTGTTCACCCCCACCGGCACCCGGGCACACCCCCGAGAACCGTGCTGACCGACGGTGGGTGATGCCGGCCGTGGCGAGGGTGGGGTGGGGCGCGGTGTGGTGGCGGCCATGGCGGTGGGGGGGGGGGCTGGTGTGTGGTGCTCTGGGGTGTATGTGGCTGAGTGAGCGGTTCGGGGTGACGGTTCCGGTGGTTGGGGCGCCGATGGCGAACGTGAGCGGCGGGCGGCTGACTGCGGCGATCTCCGCGGCCGGTGGATTGGGGATGCTGGGGGCCGGCTCGGCCGTTACCGCTGACTGGATTCGCACCGAGGGAGCGATCGCGGCGGCGGGCGGGACGCCGTACGGGATCGGGTTGATGGCGTGGTCGGTGAAGGATCATCCTGAGCATCTGGAAGCGGTGCTGGAGTTGCGGCCCGCGCTCGTGTCGTTGAGCTTCGGGGATTACACGCCGTACGTCGGAACGCTGCAGGAGGCCGGGATTGTCGTCGCGACCCAGGCCGGGACGGTCGCAGATGCGCGGGAGGCGGTGGACGCGGGCGTGGACGTGATCGTTGCCCGGGGCGCCGAAGCGGGCGGGCACGGGCGCAACGCGGTGGCGACGTTGCCGTTGCTGCAGGCGATCCTCGACGTGACCGACCTGCCCGTGCTCGCGGGCGGCGGGATCTCCGGGGCCCGCGGCCTGGCTGCTGTGATGGCCGCCGGCGCGGTCGGAGGGTGGATCGGTACGGCGTTCCTGACCTGCGTCGAGGCGCAGACGAAGGAATCCGCGCGGCAGCGCATCATCGAGGCGGACGAGACCGAGACCGTCTACGGCACCGTGTTCGACGCCGCCTCGCGCGCCGGCTGGCCGGACGAGTTCGGCGGCCGCGCACTCCGCAACGCCTTCTTCGACACGTGGGAAGGACACGAGGAGGAGCTGAAGACCAAGGACTCGGCCCACGACCTGTGGGTCGAAGGGGCCGCCGACCCGGCCCGCGCGTCGATCTACGCGGGCCAGGGCGTCGGCGCACTGACCGGGCAGCCGACCGCGGCCGAGGTCCTCGCCGGTTTCGCGACGTACCGCGACTACCTGAGCGCCGCTCTCAACGACGGGTCCAAGTAGTTGCGGTGAGCAAGCACCAGGTCGTTGCACAGCTCCCAGATCTGCTCGACGGGTAGCGCGGCCGCGGTCGCCGGGTCGACCATGACGGCTTGCCGGATCGCCCGCGGATCCTCCTCGATCGCTGCCTGTACGGCGAGTTCGGCGACGCTGAGGTAGGCGCGGTTGAGAGCCGCGCACTGTGCCGGGAGGGCGCCGACCGCGGTCGGCCGGACACCGGACGCGTCCACCAGACAAGGAACCTCGACGACCGCACCGGGCTGCAGGTTGGGGATCAGGCCGGTGTTCGGGACGTTTCCGTAGACCGTCCGGGGAGTGCCGGTGACGATACTGTGGATGATCTGCGGCGCGTACTCCATCGTGGGCTCGACCTCGACGGGATCGCCGGTCTTGAGGGCGTTGCGGGTGTGCTCGTACGACGCGAGATTCTCCGCGACGATGTCGAGGTACGCCCCGATCGGCAGCCGGAGCCGCTCGACCTCGCGGGCGTGGCCGAGGTACCACGGCACGTACTCCGCGGAATGCTCGCTCGTCTCGGTCGGGTAGAACCCGAGCCGCCGGTACATGTCGACCCGGACCCGGCGCAGCAACTCCGGATCCGCCGCGATCGCCTCGTCCAACCGGTCGTACAGGTTCTCGGAGCCGCGTTCGAACCGCAGTACCCACGACTGGTGGTTCACCCCGGCGGCCAGGTACGTGACGTCGTCGTACGGTACGCCGACGAGCTCGGACAGCCCCTGCATCGTCCAGTACACCGAGTGGCAGAGCCCGACGACGTTCCGCACCCCGAGCGCCTTGAGGTACCAGACGTTCATCACCATCGGGTTGGTGTAGTTGAGCAGCCACGCGTCCGGGCACATGTCGGCGATGTCCTGCGCGAGCCCCCGCAGGACGGGAAACGTCCGCAGCGCGCGGAAGACGCCGCCGACGCCGAGGGTGTCGCCGATCGTCTGCCGGATCCCGTACCGGGCGGGGATCTCGAAGTCGGCGTGGGTGGCCGCGTTCATCCCGACCTGCACGATGTTGATGACGAAGTCGGCGCCGTCCAGCGCCGCGCGCCGCTCGAGATGCGTGCTGATCTGCGGTACGACGCCACGCTCCCGAGCGATGTACGCCGCCGCGGCCGCAGCGGTCTCGAGCCGCTCGGGGTCGATGTCGTGCAGAGCGATCTGCAACGGCCCGAGCTCGAGCGCGAACAGGTCCGCGAGCAGACCCTGCGTGAACACCACGCTGCCCGCGCCGATGAACGCAATCCTGGTCATGACGTCACGCTTTCCACTGCTAGGTCCCAGTCGGGTTGTGCTGCGGTGCCGCCTGCTGCGCGGGTCGAGAGCGAGCCGCACGCCGCGGCGATCGCGAGGGCGCGGTCCGGGCGGAAGCCGTTCAGTACGGCGGCCACCCAGCCGGCGTCGAAGCTGTCGCCGGCGCCGACGGCGTCGACCGTGTCCACCTTCAACGCCGGTGCCGTGATGACTCTGGAGCCGTTGTGGGCCAGGGCTCCGTCCGGACCGTTCTTGACCACGACGAGGGGGCCGCGGCGGGCGAGGATGCCGGCGGCGTCCTCGACCTGGTGATGGCCGGTCAGCGCCAGTGCCTCGGCCGCGTTGGGCAGGAAGTAGTCCGTGACCCGCAGCACCGGGTCGAGAACCGTCCGGTCCCATTTCCCGGCCGGATCGTCGTTCGGGTCCAGCGACGTGGTCGCCTTCGCGGCCTTGGCCTCCTTGAAGATCCCCGCGAGTCCCGCGGCGAGCTCTGGCATCAAGTAGAACGAGGCAGCGTGCACATGTCGCACCGACCTGATGAGGCTGGGCGGTACGTCGTCCGCTGTGGTGCTGGGTAGACATCCGGGGGAGGTCAGGATCGCGCGGTCGTCCCCTGAGGTGAGGATCGTGGTCAGCGGTGTCGGCAGGTCTGGGTCGGTCACCAGCGCGTCGACGTTGACCCCCCGGTCCGCGAGCGACGTACGGACGAAGTCGCCCGCCGGGTCGTCGCCGACCCGGCCCGCGAAGGCGACGGTCAGCCCGAGCCGGGCCGCGCCGCACGCCATGATCGACGCCGAGCCGCCGAGCACGAGCGAGCCACCGGGAACGAGGCGTTCCCGTTGGCCGAAGAGGATCGGCTGGTCGACGGGCCCGACGACCACGTCGGGGTTCGCGTCACCGATCACGAGAAGATCGAACATTCTGGTCAGCCTTTGAGTCCGGTGGAGGCCAGCGAGCGGATGAACGCCTTCTGGGCCAGGAGGAACCCCAGCAGGACGGGCAGCACGGTGATGACGTTGCCGGCCATCACGGCCGACCACTGGGTGTGGTGCTGTCCCTGGAACGTGGTGAGTCCCAGCTGGAGGGTGTAGGTGGAGTCGCTGTTGATCGCGATCAGCGGCCAGGTCAGGTCGTTCCAGGTCGCGAGGAACGTCAGTACGGCGACGGTGCTCAACGCCGGCCGCGCGAGCGGCAGCACGATCGACACCAGGATCCGGAGCCGCCCGCAGCCGTCGATCCAGGCCGCTTCCTCGAGTTCGCGGGGCAGCGAGACGAAGAACTGCCGGAACAGGAACACGGACAGCGGTGTCACCAGCGACGGCACGATCAGCGCGCCAAGCGTGTCGATCAGGCCGAGCTGCTTCATCACCAGGAAGGTCGGGATCATCGTCAGCTGGAACGGGATCACCATCGTCGCCAGCATCAGTCCGAGGACCAGCTTCGACCCGGCGAACCGGATCCGCGCGAACGCGTACCCGCCGAGCGACCCGAGCACCAGGTTCGCCGTCACCGCCACCGCGGAAACGATGAAGGAATTCAGGAACCAGCGCGGAAACAACGCGTTCCCGAGCACGTACCGGTAGCCGTCGAGCTTGATCGCGTGCGGCCACAACGCCGGCGGAAAACGGTTGATTTCCGCGTTGCTCATCACCGAGCTGACCAGCAGCCAGACCAGCGGCAACGCGAACAGCACCGCCAGCGGGGCGAGGACGAGGTGCCAACCGCTGATTCGCTTCATCGGGCGGCCACCCGCCTCCGGTAGATCTGCAGGGCGCCGCCGATCACCAGCAACGCGACGGCCAGCGTGTACGCCGCGGCCGCGCTGTAGCCGGCCGTGAACGTCTTGAACGCCTTCTCCCAGATGAAGTACACGATCACCGTAGTCGAGCCGAGCGGCCCGCCTTTCGTGGTGACGAACACCAGGTCGAACACCTGCAACGCGTTGATGGTCTGGAACAGCAGCAGGAAGATCGTCACCGGTGCCAGCGCGGGCAGCGTCACGTGCCGCAGTACGCCCCAGCGGCCGGCGCCGTCGATCCGCGCCGCCTCGACCAGCTCGCTCGAAACCCCTTGCAGGCCGGCGAGATAGACGATCACGCAGAACCCGGTGCCGCTCCACAAGGAGATCGCGACCAGCAGGTACAGCGCCTGACCGGGATCGCTGAAGAACCCCTGCGCCGGCAGCCCGAGCTTGTGCAGCAACGAGTTCGCGACACCGAATTCCGGATCCAGCACGAACGAGAACAGCACGCCCTGCGCCGCCGCCGACACCACGAACGGTACGAACACCAACGTCCGGTACAGCCCGATGAACGCGATCTTGCGATCCAGCGCGATCGCGATCCCCAACCCGGCGACCACGCTCAACGGCACGTACAGCGCGGTGTAGATCAGCGTGTGCGAGACCGCGGACCCGAACGCCGGGTCCTTCACCAGCGCCTTGTAGTTCGCCAGCCCGACCCACTCGCTCGGCGACACCAGGTCGTTGACCTGGAACGACAACAGCAACGACCACAGCACCGGTACGACGCTCAGTCCGAGAATGATCAGCACCGACGGGCTGACGAACGCCCACCCGGTCGCACCTTCACCGCGCGCCCGCCCCTTCGGCGCCCGGGATCGTGGATCGACGGTGAACGTCCCGACCACACTGGCCATCAGTTCGGCACCGCCAGCACCTGGTTGCACTGGTCGACGGCCTGCTTCAACGCATCCGCGGGGCTCTGCTTCCCGAGCAGTACGGCGGCGATCGCCTGGCCCATGTGCTCCGAGATCTGCGGGTACGTCGAGATCGTCGGCCGTACCTTCGCGGTGTCGAGGGCGGCCACGAACACGTCGAGCCCGTTCGTCGCGGCGGAATGCTTCTTCCATTCAGGCATTTCCGCGGTGGCCTTGGTGATCGGCAGGCTGCCGCCCTTGACGTCCCACTGCAGGTCCTGCGTCGGTTCGGCCAGCCAGCTGACGAACTCGGTGGCCGCCTGCACCTTGGCCTTGCCGTTGTCGAAGACCGTCCAGGTGTCCGGCCCCGAGATCGTGATCGGCTTCCCGGAGTACGACGGCAGCGGCGCGACGCCGTACTCGAGGCCGTTGTCCTTCAGTTCGGGGAGCTGCCAGGGGCCGGTGGCAACCATTCCCATCCGGCCGCCGAGGAACACCTGGTACAGCTGCTCGCTGCCCGGCTTCGGGTCGACGTACAGCGACTTGTCGGTGCGCAGCCGGTCCAGCGTCTCGAGGGGCTTCTGGCCGACCGAGTCGAAGCCGACCTTCTTGCCGTCGCCGCTGACCACATCGCCGCCGAGGTCCCAGATCATCGGCCAGATCCGCCAGACCGTGTCCTCGTCGCCGACGCCCGGCCACCCGGTGCCGAAGATCCCCTTGGCCGGGTTGGTGAGTTGCTTGGAAGCGGCAACGAAATCGTCCCAGGTCCAACCGGCCTTCGGCGGGGCCACACCGGCGGCCGCGAACAGCTTCTTGTTGTAGACGACGCAGAGCGAGTCGAGCAGCGCCGGAGCCGCGCGCACCTTGTCCTTCACGCTGACCGCGTCCTTCGCGGCCGGCCAGTAGTCGTCGATCTTCAGTTTGCCGGTCAGATCGGCGACCTTCGGAGACTTGGTCAGGCTGGCGAGGTCCGACCCGAAGATGTACGCGATATCCGGGTAGGACCCCGCCGCCAGGCCCGCGGTGACCTTCTGCAGCATGCTGTCCGCGGTCACGCCGCCACCGCCGCCCACCACCTTGATCTTCGGGTGCGACTGGTTGAACGCGGTGATCAGGGAGTCGATCGCGGCCTTGCCGAGATCCACCTGGCCGTGCCAGAGGTCGAGGGTCACGACGCCGTCGGCGCTTAGATCCTCCTGCTTCCCGCAGGCGCCCAAGGTGCCGACGGCCGCGACGGCCGCGGCCGCGCGAAGGACGTCACGACGGGACAGGTTTCGAGCATGCTGAGACATGACGGTCTCCAGAAAGGGGTGGAGGAAAGGGAGTTTCAGCAGGTCTTGCGGACGTACCCGGAGTCGCCCGGGACGGAGACGTCCACATCGCGCTGCACGATCGACAGCGTGCCGCCGTACTGCGAACACGCTTTCCGCCGACCGTTGTCGGTGTACTCGACGACGATCACGTTGTTGCCGAAGGCATCCACGTAGTCGCCGCACTCGTCGTACTGGCCGCATTCCTCGGCGACCGCGAAGTCGAGGCCGACCGTGGATCGGGCGCCGGCCAGTTCGACCGTGTTCTTCTGGCCGATGGCGAGGCTCTTGCCGTGTGCGTGGGTGGCCAGCAAGGTCAGGTACGCCTTCGCCTGGCCGGCGGTGAGAAGGTTCTTCGAGCGGGTGTAGCTGTCGTAGTTGTCGGGCTCGATCGCCTGGTAGCCCTTGGCGGCGCAGCCGTCGATCCAGCCGTTGACCTTGGCCGCGATCCGGGTCCGCTGGTCCGCCGTTCGGAGGTCGAGGAGCGGTTCGCCCCAGTCCTCGTCGATCACCAGGTTGCCCTTGGCATCGCGGAGCAGCAGGTCGGAGGCCCACTGGCCCTGTTCACCGGGCTGGACCTGAAAGGCGTTGACGTAGCAGATGTTGTAGAGCCCGGTCGCCGGTGCGGCGGTCCGGTCGCGGGTGACGACCTGGACGCCGGCGGGCGGGGTGTACGCGCCGCCGATCTGGTAGTCGAACTTCGCGTGCGCCGGCGGGAGCGTGACGGCCGCATCGGCGGGGGTTCGGGTGAGAGTGGACGCGGTGACTGCGAGGGCGGTGGCCGCGGCTGCTACCAGCAGGCGGCGGGTGAGTCTGGACACGATTGCTCCATCGGTCCCGGGGACGCGACCCCGCCTCGGGTTTCTCACCACCCTGGCGCCGGGAAACCGGACTTCAGGCCGTCGGCCTGGTACCGGCTGGGTGCGTCACTGCGGACCAGTGAATCGCTCGCCGGGCGCGCCCGTCAAGCGATCGGCTGCAAACGAGTGCGCGGAACTGCCCGGAGATTGCGGTACTGCGCAGCACGCGAGATCTTGACAGCTCGGCTTTAAACCGGTTTAGATGCTCTTTAAACCGGTTAAAACGGAGGATCGAGTGACGAAACGGCCGACGATCGCGGATGTGGCGCGCCGGGCCGGCGTGTCCAAGGGCTCGGTGTCGTTCGCGCTCAACGGGCGCCCCGGGCTGGCGCAGCCGACCGTGGACAAGATCCTCGCGGCCGCCGACGAGCTCGGCTGGCGGCCGAGCAACCGCGCGCGATCGCTGTCGGTCTCGAAGGCGTTCGCGCTCGGCCTGGTGATCACCCGGGATCCGGCCGTGCTGTCGTCGGACCCGTTCTTCCCGGCGTTCATCGCCGGCGTCGAGAGCGTGCTGTCGACGCGCGGTCAGGCCCTGGTGCTGCAGGTGGTCGCGGACGGCTCGGAGGCCGACGGGTACCAGCGGCTCGCGCAGGACGCGCGGGTCGACGGGGTGTTCCTGTCCGACCTCCGGCACGACGACCCGCGGATCGACCTGCTGGTCGAGCTCGGTCTGCCGGCGGTCACCCTGAACCGGCCGGACGGGGACTCGCCGTTCCCGGCGGTCACCCTCGACGACCGACCTGGTACGGGGGCGGTCGTCGAGCACCTGCTCGAGCTCGGCCACACCCGGATCGCGCACGTCGCCGGCCCGCCCGCGTTCGTGCACGCGACGGCGCGCTCCACCGCCTTCGTCGAGACACTGGCTGCTGCTGGTCTGGAGCCGCTCGCGGTCGAGACCGGTGACTTCACGGCGGCCGGCGGGATCGAGGCCACCCGGCGGCTGCTCGCGCTGCCGGAGCCGCCGACCGCCATCGTCTACGCGAACGACCGGATGGCGATCGCGGGCCTCGGTGCCGCCCAGGCCGCGGGCCTGACCGTGCCGGACGACCTGAGCATCGCCGGCTTCGACGACAGCGAGCTCGCCGAGTACGTGCATCCCGGCCTGACCACGGTCCGCGCCGACCCGTTCCGCTTCGGCGAGACGGCGGCCCAGACCCTCAACCGGGTCGTCGACGGCGAGACCGACGTACCCGACGTCGAGCTGCCGCCCGCGGAACTCGTCGTCCGCCGCTCCACTGCCCGCTTAGGAGGAACACGATGAAGGTGCAAGCTGGATTGCTGGCCGTGGTTCTGGCCGGTTCACTCGCCGCGTGCGGGAGCGGCGGTGACGGCGCTGGTGACGCCGACACCGCGGCCCAGGCCCGCGGACCGATCACGATCTGGTACTCGAACAACGCCGAGGAAGTGGCCTGGGGCAAGCAGATGGTCGCGGCCTGGAACGCCGAGCACGCCGACCAGAAGGTCACCGCCCAGGAGATCCCGACCGGGAAGTCGTCGGAGGAGGTGATCGGCGCCGCGATCACCGCGGGGAACGCGCCGTGCCTGATCTTCAACACCTCGCCGGCGTCGGTCTCGCAGTTCCAGAAGCAGGGCGGTCTGGTGCCGCTGGACGCGTCCTACATCGAGGAGCGGTCCGGGGACGTCGCGCAGCAGTACAAGTCCGCGGACGGCAAGTACTACCAGCTGCCGTGGAAGTCGAACCCGGTGATGATCTTCTACAACAAGAAGATCTTCGCGAAGGCCGGTATCACCGATCCTTCGCTGAAGACGTACGACGAGTTCCTCGCCGCGTCGCGCAAGGTGGTCGCGTCGAAGGCCGCGAAGTTCGCGATCTACCCGGCGCCGAGCAACGAGTTCTATCAGTCCTGGTTCGACTTCTACCCGTTGTACGCGGCCGAGAGCGGCGGCAAGCAGCTGGTGGCCGACGGCAAGGCGACGTTCGCGTCCGACGAGGGCAAGAAGGTCGCTGACTTCTGGCGGACGATGTACAAGGAGAAGCTGGCGTCGCAGGAGAAGTACACCGGGGACGCGTTCGTGGACGGTACGGCGGCGATGGCTGTGGTGGGTCCGTGGGCGATCGCGACGTACAAGGGCAAGGTCGACTGGGGTGTCGTCCCCGTGCCGACGTCGTCGGGTAAGCCGGCGGACGAAATTCACACGTTTTCCGATGCCAAGAACGTTGCCATGTACTCCGCCTGCAAGAACCGCGGAACGGCGTCGGACGTGCTGAAGTTCGCGACCAGCAAGGACCAGGACGGAAAGTTCCTGGCCGCGACCGGGCAGATGCCGCTGCGCAAGGACGTCGCGTCGACGTACGCCGACTACTTCGCGAAGAACCCCGCGTACAAGACGTTCGCGGACCAGGCGTCCCGGACCGTCGAGGTCCCGAACGTGCCGAACTCGATCACGATCTGGCAGACCTTCCGCGACGCCTACTCCAAGTCCGTGATCTTCGGCCAGGAAGACACCGGCTCAGCCCTCGACGGCGCCGCCCAGAAGGTCGACCAACTCGTCAAGCAGTCATGAGGTCGCGTGGTCCGCTCGGCCGGATCCTCGGTGAGCATCCGGTCGGGACCGCGTTCGTTACTCCGTACGTCGTTTTCCTGGCGGCTGTGTTCGCGTATCCGCTCGGGTTCGCGGTCTACATGTCGTTCCACGACTACTTCTTCGCGGCGCCCGGGGCGATCGTGGACCGGCCGTTCGTCGGGTTCGACAACTACGTGACGGTGCTGTCGGATCCGGCGGTCCGGCGGGCGTTCGGAAACGTTCTGGTGTTTCTGGTGATCAACGTTCCGCTGACGGTCGTGCTGTCGCTGCTGCTCGCGAACGCGCTGAATGCGGCGATCCGGTGGCGGACGTTCTTCCGGGTCTCGTACTACGTCCCGTACGTCACGGCGTCCGTCGCGGTCGTCGGCGTGTGGCTGTTCCTGTTCAACTCCAACGGCCTGGTCAACTCCGTCCTCGGTCCGCTCGCGCCTGATCCGTCCTGGTTGGTGAACTCGTCGTTGGCGATGCCGACGGTCGCCATCTACGTCACGTGGAAACAACTCGGCTTCTTCATCCTGCTCTACCTGGCCGCGCTGCAGAACGTGTCCAAGGACCTGTACGAGGCCGCGTCGATGGACGGTGCCGGACGGTGGAAATCGTTTCTGAACGTGACCGTTCCGGGTGTCCGGCCGGCGACGACGCTCGTCGTGCTGCTCGCCACCGTGACCGGCGCGAACCTGTTCACCGAGCCCTACCTGCTGACCGGAGGCGGCGGACCGGACGGCGCTTCCGCCTCGCCGGTTCTGATCATGTACCAGCGCGGGATCGAGCAGGGTAACCCTGACGTGGGCTCGGCGATCGGTGTGCTGCTCGTCATCGGAGTGCTCTTGCTCGCGTTGATCGAACGGCGTTTCGTGGGGAAGGAGGAGTCGTGAAGCTCAAGTTCGTCGGGTTGCTGATCGGGGCCTTCGTGTTCCTGTTTCCCTTCTACTACATGCTGATCGGCTCCCTGCAGGCCGAGCCGGATCCGTCGGTTTCCGGAGCATTTCCGTCGCCCGGCAATTTGACGGGGCACAACTACGCCGAGATCAACCAGGCGATCCATCTCGGCCGGTCGTTGCTCAACTCCGGGATCTTCACCGGCGGCGTGATCCTCGGGACGCTCGTGTTCGGGGTACTCGCCGGGTACGCGCTGGCCCGGCTGCAGTTCCGCGGGCGCGGCCTGGTGTTCAACCTGATGCTGCTGATCCAGGTCGTGCCGTTCCAGTTGCTGACGATCCCGCTGTACGTGCTGATCGTGCGCAGTTACGGGCTGGCGGATTCCTATCTCGGGATGATCCTGCCGTTCCTGATCAACTCCACCGCGGTCTTCGTTTTCCGGCAGTATTTCCTGCAGTTGCCGGCCGAGCTGTTCGACGCGGCGCGGATCGACGGGGCGTCGGAGCTGAGCATCCTCTGGCGGGTCGCCGTACCGCTGGTGCGGCCGGCCCTGCTGACCGGTGTGCTGCTCACGTTCATCGGGCCGTGGAACGAATTCCTGTGGCCTTTCCTCATCACCAAGCAGCAGGACCTGCAACCGCTCGCGGTCTCGCTGTCCAACTACCTGACCACTGTGTCCGCACGTGCCGCGAACCCGTTCGGCGCTGTGCTCGCGGGCGCCTGCGTCCTCGCCGCACCCGCGGTGACCCTGTTCATCATCTTCCAGCGCCGGTTCATCTCGACCAACCTGTCGTCCGGCGTCAAAGGCTGAAAGGTTTCCTGTGACTGTTCCCTACACCCTTACTCGCGTCGGCGTGCTGATGACGGCCGAGCCGGGCAACAACCTGGAGGCCGAGGGGGTGCTCAACCCCGCCACCGGGCACACGCCGGACGGTCAGCTGTACCTGCTGCCCCGACTGGTTGCTAACGGCAACGTGTCACGGGTCGGCCTGGCCGCCGTCGAACTCGAGGACGGCGTACCGGTCGGTGTCCGGCGCGAAGGTGTCGTGCTCGCACCGGACGAGGGCTGGGAGCGCGGCACGAACAACGCCGGCGTGGAGGATCCGCGCGTCACGTTCGTTCCGTCCCTCGGGCTGCACGTGATGACCTACGTCGCCTACGGTCCGCTCGGGCCGAAGCCGGCCCTCGCGGTGTCGTCGGATCTTCGGGAGTGGCGGCGGTTGGGTCCGCTGCACTTCGAGTACCAGCCCGATCTGGACACCGACCTCAACCTGTTCCCGAACAAGGACACCGTTTTCTTCCCCGAGCCGGTGCCGGGTCCGGACGGCGAACCGGCGTACGCGATGCTGCACCGGCCGATGTGGGATCTCGGATGGTTCCGTGAGGGCGAGGGCGTGCACCTGCCGGCGGGTGTCACCGACGACCGGCCGGGGATCTGGGTGTCGTTCGTCCCCGTCGCGGCCGTCGAGGCCGATCTGCGGAACCTCGTCCACCTGCGTCAGCACCGGCTGGTGGCGATGTCGGAGTACCCCTTCGAGGAGTTGAAGATCGGCGCCGGTCCGGCCCCGCTGCGGGTCCCCGAAGGCTGGCTCGTCATCCACCACGGCGTCACCGGCGAGCAGCCGGAAGGCTTCGACCCCACCACGCAGAAGGTCTGCTACGCGGCGGGAGCGCTGATCCTCGACCCCGACGACGTCACCCGGGTCGTTGCCCGGACCACCGAACCCCTGATGGTCCCGGAAACCGAAGCGGAAAAAGTCGGAACGGTAGGAAACGTTGTTTTCCCGACTGCTATCGAAGAGGTCGACGGCGTGCACTACGTCTTCTACGGCATGGCCGACGCCGCGATCGGTGTCGCCAGATTGGACCGGTTGACATGAACCTGACCCGCCGCACCGTCCTCGGCGGAGCACTCGCGGTGGCCGCCGCCTCGACAGTTACTCTTCCCGCTGCTGCCACCACTCGCCTGACCAATCTCGCCCACCTCGACTTCCTCCGCGCGTCGGTCTCGCCTCCTGCCGCCGCGGGCCACACGACCTACGGGTCCGGGCCGCTGGGCGTTCTGTGGACGTACGCCGACCACCAGGCGGACGGCTCGTACCGCCGGATCGGTGGTGGGACCTACGACCCGGCGACGAACACCTACGGACAAGGCGCGTACAACGCGGACGACATCGCGCGGGCCGCCGTCGTCTACCTGCGGCACTGGAAACTCTTCCACCAGGCGCCTTCGCTGCAGACCGCCCGGGACCTGCTGCGGGCCCTCACGTTCCTGCAGTCGCCGAACGGAAACGTCGTGCTGTGGATGCAGCCCGACGGCACCCTCAACCCGAGCGCCGAGCCGGTCGAGCTTCCCGATCCTTCCGACTCCGGGCCGTCGTACTGGCTGGCGCGGACCGTCTGGGCGTTGGGGGAGGGGTACGACGTTTTCCGCCGTACCGATCGAGCGTTCGCCGGCTTCCTCCGGGATCGCCTCGAGTTGGCGATCGCTGCTCTCGAACGCCAGGTGCTGATCCGCTACGGCCAGTACAACGTCGTCGACGGCCGCCGCCTGCCCGCGTGGCTGATCGTGAACGGCGCGGACGCCACCTCCGAAGCGGTCCTCGGTCTCTCGGCGTACGTCGCCGCCGGCGGATCTCCGCGCGCCCGTCGAGCCCTCACGCGGTTCGCCGAGGGCATCGCCCAGATGCAGGCCGGCTCGACCCGTGAGTGGCCGTTCCGCGCGCTCCTGCCCTGGGGCGAGTCGATCTCCGACTGGCACGCCTGGGGCGCCCAGATGTCCTCGGCCCTCGCCGCCGCGGCGGCCACGCTCGACGAAAACGTTTTCCTGACCGCGGCGATCGGTGACACGGCCGGCTTCACCCCGCTCCTGCTCACCGCCGGCGGACCCGACAACGGCTGGCTTCCGGCGCCGATCGACCGCTCCCAGATCGCGTACGGCGTCGACGCCCGCCTGCAGGCGCTGCTCGCGATCGACCGCCCCGGCCAGAAACACCTCGCCGCCTTCGTCGCCGCCTGGTATTTCGGCGCCAACCGCGCCGGCCAACCCATGTACGACGCGACCACCGGCCGCACGTACGACGGCATCTCGGGCGACGGCGTGATCAACCGCAACTCCGGCGCCGAGTCGACGATCCACGGTCAGCTCTCGATGCTCGCCCTCGACGCCCGCCCGGACATCACCCGCCTGTCGGGCGCATCGGCGTACGACGGGCTGCAGGTCGTCGAAGCGGAGACGGCCACGGGCGGTGCGGTCGTCGTACCACCCTCGGCGTGGACCGGAGAATCCCAATGGAGCAACGGGTCCTACCTCTCCGTCGACGGTACGGCGACGTGGACCGTGCCACCGTCGGCGCAGCCACGGCTGGTTCTCCCGGTCGTCAACCTCGTTGACACACCTACGCCGGCTCGGACCACCTGGACGAGCGGCGGCCGCACTCTGGGCACACTGGTGCACGTCTGCGGCCCGCAAGGCATTTCGGCCGCACCTGGCGCGCTTCAGCCGCTGACACTCGCCAACCCGCTCCCTGCCAACGCGACCACCCTCAGCGTGCAGTCGACGGGTACAGCTCAGCTTGACGCAGTACTGCTGCTGCCAACGATCAGTAGCTTCCGGATCGGTACGGCGACGTTGCTGGTCAGCGTTGATACCCGTCCGCGCGTGGTCGCGGCTAGCGGGCACGCCTACACGTACGACTCCGGCGGCCGCCTGGTTGCCCGCGGCAAGCCACTTGTCGTACCTGGAGGTTTCACCGTCGTGCTCGGCTGAGCGCCTCGGCACACCAGTCAGCAACGAACAGCAAGGCCTGTCCACGCTGGTGGAACAGGTACCGGCTGTCGACCTGGCGGTGGTAGGCGTTGTGCGTCGTGTCCGCGGCCCGGCCCAGCAGGCCGGGTAGCAGCCAGGCGTACTTCACACCGGACGCCATCACCGCCAGGCGCACCTGGTCCGGGTCACCGCGCCAGCCGGCCTCGTGCAAGCCGTCGAGGTAGTTGGCGATGCAGGTCTCGGCCAGCTCGGGAAGGCGCTCGGCCGGCCAGAACAGGTCGAACACCGCGTCCGGGATGTAGTTGCCGATGTCCTCGCCGAGCGCGCCGTCACCGAGGAACGACCAGTCGAACAGCGCGAGCTCACCGGTCGGCCGCTGGATCACGTTCGACACCCAGAAGTCGAGGTGGCAGCGGGCGCGCGGGAGGGTCGCGACGAGGTCGAGCAGTGCATCCCGATGGACCAGCAGACCGGTCCAGGCTTCGCGCAGTTCGGCCGGCCAGGTCTCGCGGATCAGCGGCTGCCGCCAGGCCGCGTCGTCGGTCATCAGCTGCCAGGGGACGTCGCGGGTCGTCGAGTAGTCGCGCAGGAAGCCCGTCGACGTCCACGGCCGTTCGGGTGCGGGGCGGGCCTGCCAGCGGCCGCAGGCGCGGGCGAGCGCCGCGTGTTCCGCAAGGCTGAAGTGTGTTCCCGGCGTACCGGCGATGTCGTCCATCAGGAGTACGGCGCCGTCAGGCCGCTCGTCGACCTCGGCGGCGGGGAGGACCAGTCCGGCGTCGGCGAGTTGGTCGCGGAGCTCGTCGTCGCGGTAGACCTCGAGTTCGCGGCGCCAGTAGTTCCAGTGCCGCGGCTCGGTCGACGCCGCCCACGGCCCGGATGAGTCGCTCGGCCGCCGCAGTTCCTTGCGTACGGCGGTCCGCCCGTCGGCGTACGTCACCCGTTCGACGTTCGCCGTCACCGCGTTGAGCGGGTTGTGCCGCAACGTCGTCGTACCGACTTCGGTCATGAGAAGAGTTTGTCAGCCCAAGAGGATCTTCGGTGGCAGACCGGTGAGGGCTTTCACATCGCGGGTGAAGTGCGCCTGGTCGGCGTACCCGGTGAGTACGGCGACGTCGGCGAGCGGGAGGCCGGTGCGCGCGTGGTCGAGGGCAACGTTCATCCACAGGACCCGGTCGAGTGTCTTCGGGCCGTAGCCGAAGGCGTCCAGGCAGCGCCGGTGCAGTTGCCGCTCGCTGAGACCGATCGTCGCCGCGAGACGGGAGACACCGGCGGTGCCGCGAAGCAGGCCGCCGCGGACACTGCGCAGTACATGCGCGGTCAGCCGGTCGGTGGGGTCCTCGAGCAGTTTCGCGACCTCGAGGTCGAGCGCTGTCGCGCGGTCGGGCGCTGCCCGGATTCGGTCCAGTAGACGCCGGCTGCGGTTCGGCGACCACAGATCGGCGAGGCGGACCCGCTGGTTCAGCAAATCGCGGGCCGGTACGCCGAGGAAACCCGGCGCGGCGCCCGGCGCGAACCGGATCCCGGCGTACCGCGTGCCCCGCGGCGCGCTGCCGGTCCAGGCGCAACTGTCCGGACCGGCGACGATCAGGTCGTCGTCCATCAGCAGCAGATCCATACAGCCGTCGGGGAGGATCCGGTACTCACCGCCCTCCGCCGTCCGTGTCCACAGGTCGGCGCCGGCGATGCGCGCCGGGCGCTCCCGGTACGGCTCGACAGCTACAGTCACCTCTCCAGTCTGCTACGCGCCGCCGACAGTTTGCTGTTGGCCGTTCGGGGCATAAGAGGTCCTGTGACGCGACGTGACGACCTGTCAGGGGTTCCGCTGCTCGGGCGGACGATCGCGCCGGAGGGATCCGGCCTCGTTCTCGCCGAGTGGGAGGCCGCGGGACGTACGTCGGACGCGGTGGCGTGGCAGGCGCCGCTGCATGTGCATCACACCGACGACGAGGCCTGGTACGTGCTGTCCGGGACGATGCGGATGCGGATCGACGGCGAGGACTACGACGTACCGGCCGGGTCCGGGATCGTCGGGCCGCGCGGGGTGCCGCACACGTTCGGCAACCCGGGCGAGGAGCCGGCGCGGTACGTGCTGGTGATGTCGTCGACCACCCACGCGATGCTGCGCGAGTTGCACGGCGGGTTCTCGGGGGATGTGGCGGCGCTGTTCGAGAAGTACGGGTGCTCGCTGCTCGGGTGATTCAGAGCAGGACGTCGAGGACTGGTACGTCGACCGGCAGGTACTTGACCAGGGCAACGTTCTCGCGGATCAGCTCGTCGCGGACCGGCGTACCCGTGCGGCGATCGATCACGGTCCGCCAGATCTCGTTGCGCCGGAAGTAGTCCGCGCCGACCCGGAGGAACCGCTCTTCCTTGGCGAACACGCGGTACGACTCCGCGCTGTCGGCCTCGGCGCGGATCTCGCCCTCGAGATAGCGGTCGCCGACGTCGACGCGCAGCTGGAACGCCTGGTCGGTGTCGTTGCGGAACTGCAGGTCCACGTAGTTGTAGACGATGCTGCAGCCCACGCCCCACGGCAGTACCCGCCCGTTGTCCGGGAACGGGTCGAAGCTGTGCGTGGACCGCTGCGTCACGGTCAACGGCGAGTGCAGGACCATCCAGTGCAGCAGGTTCGCCAGCTGGCAGATGCCGCCGCCGATACCCGGCTTCGCCTGGCCGTTCGACAGGCGCATGCCCTTCACGTAGCCCTTGCGGCGGGTCGCGTTGCCGACCACCTTGTTGAAGGAGAACGTCTCACCCGGCCGGATCACCAGCCCGTCGACCTGTGCACAGGCGAGCCTCAGATTCGTCACCTTGTTGTGCTGCATCCACATCTCGGTCTCCCCGAGTTGGCGCAACAGCAACGACTTGTGCCGCTTGATCCTGATCGGAAGGTCGTTCACCTGGCGCGTCCCGGCGTACGGCGTCCTGGACGTCATCCACTCCAGCCGCTTCGCAGCACGGTGGTAGCGCACCGCCAGCGGATACAACACACGCACGCGCTCGCTCCACCGCCGGCGACGTACCGCGGGCAGAACCCGCTCCCGCTCAGCCGCGGTCAACTCCCGCACATCAACCTGCCACGCAGCCGCACTCTGCAACATGCCATTCCCCCGAACCAGACGACCCCGGCCACCGTACGCCGCCCCAGCAGCGGCCAGATGACGAAATACCCACAATCAAATTGCGCTCTACCCGAGTTCGAGTGCGGTGCAGACCCAGCGGTTGCGGCGGACCTCCAGCCGAAACGCGACCGCCCGCGAACGCTGCCCGTGCCGCACATGCGCGGCGACCTCGGCGATCCGCGGCTCCGGCATGAACACCCGCACCGAACGCACGGTGCTCTTCTCGTTCGCGCCACGAGTGCCCGCGGTCGAGTTCATCCCGAGCATCCGCACCCGCCGGTTCAACTCCATGAACACCACGTCGTCGGTGAACCGCACCAGCTGCGAAATCGGCCGATCCCCCGCCAGCACCTCCGAAACCGCCTGAGCCAACCGAGCCCCCCAAACCCGAACCTCCGGCAACACCGGACCCGCCCCCGGCACCCCCGCCCTGGCGAGGGCGGTGTCGGTTGGCTTGAGCGGCGCCTGGGCCCCGTCAGGTTGCCCAGGCGCCGCGACCGAGTGCGTGACGCCTGCAACCGACGGCACCACGCTGTCCTCCTCTTCTGGAGCAGCGGTCAACGGTGGCACCGACACGACACCGAGGCGCGTGATCGCCTGCAACCGCAGCGCCAACGCCCCATCGGTCAGCTCGCCGGCGTAACGCGCGGTCGCCGGCACAGCGTGCTCACCCCCGACAACCGACGCCAACCGAGGCCGAGCCACCGCAGCCAACATCCCCACCACATCCACCGGCGTGCCAGTAGCCGGAGTGTCAGCGGCTGCAGGCTTGGTTGTCGGGGCATCTGTGGCGGTGGGGACAGCGTGAGGGGCAGGCGATGTGGTTGGGGCGGCCATGGGAGCCTCCGTTGCGTCCTGGTGGGTGGGGGCGGCGGTGAGCGGAGCAGTGGGCTGGGGGTGTTCCAGCGGGAGGTCTTCCGGCTGGAGGCGGTGGGGCTGGCTCATGTCACTGCTCCTGGGAGTGGGGCGGGAGGTGGTCGCCGGTGGGTACGGGCGGGATGCGGAGTACCTGCCCGGGGAGGATGAGGTCGGGGTCGTTCCCGATCACGTGGCGGTTCGCGGCGTACCAGTCCGGCCAGCGGGCGGCGATCGCTTCGGCGGTCGCGCTCGGGCCGAGTTCACGGGCGGCGAGGCTCCAGAGCGAGTCGCCTTTCCGTACGACGACCCGCACGGGAACGGCCGCCCGCAGTTCCGTGTACCGGGTCGGCGCACCAGCCGTCGGCCGATCCGGCACCCCCACCCGAGCCCGCCCGCCCACGGGCGCGTCGTTCCCGCCCTTCTCTCCGTTCGTGGGCAGGTGATTCCCGTTCTTCGGGGAGTCGGTGGGAGCTGCAGGCCGCCCAGACGCCGTACGCCGGTCCGTGGTCGTGCGGCTGGTGGCCTCATCGGGTGTCGTCGGGGCGGTCAGGTGGACTTGGGAGGGTGGCTCGGTAGCGCGGTGGTTGGGCTGCGGCGTGCTGCCCAGCTCGACCGTGGAGCGGGGCTCGGTCGCTCGGTAGTCGTCGGTGTTGGCCGTGCTCTCGGTGCCGCGCACGGCGGGCTCCTGGCCGCCGAGCTGCACGGTCGACGCGGGCTCAGTGGCGCGATAGTCGGCGCGCGGCCGGGTGACCTGCTCCGGCGCGGTCTCGGAGCCGCCGAGTTCGACCGCCGAGCGGGGTTCGGTGGCGCGGTAGTTGTTCGTGGTGGCGGGGTTGGTCCATTGCTGGACGTGGGCGGTGTCGCTGGGGGCGGCGTGGGCCGCGCTGACGGTCAGGGGAGTGACGGCGGCTACGCCGAGGCCGGAGCGGAGTAGGGCTCGGGCGGTCTTGGTGGTGATCCGGCCCGCGATGGCTCCGGCGAGAGCGCCGACCGCGCCCGGGATCTGCTCGAGTGCCGTGAGTACGACGGCCAGCACCAGCCACCCGTACGCGATCCAGGCGACCGTCCCGACGGCGAGAACCGTCAGCGAGTCCAGGTCGTAGGTCCGCAGGCCGCTGATCGAGCCGGCGGTGAACCACCGCAGGAGCAGGCCGAGGCCGACCAGACCTGCCAGCGCGAGCGTGCCTTTGATCACCCGGATCATCGCGTTCATCCCGCTTCGCCCCCGACCTATGAGTTTGCGTTAGTTTGCTTTGGCTTGACCACTATAGACCGGTACTACGTCAGCTTTGCAAGTCCTTAACGCACGCTGCGTTGGTTTCCACGGCGGACGGTGACGGTCGCGGGGCGCGGTGGAGCCCGGGACCGGTAGGTTCACGGTCATGCGGTGGGATGCGTTGTTCGCGGACCTGGAGTCGCAGTTCGAGGCGCTCCAGGAGAGCGATCTGTACGGCGAAGTGGCCGATCGGATCCGCGCCGAGGTCGGGAAGATCACGGTGCTGGACCGTCTGCGCGGGGCGGTGAACACCGTCGTACGCGTCGAACTGATGGACGCGGAGCCGGTCCGCGGGCTGCTCAGCCGGGTCGGGAAGGACTGCCTGCTGCTCGAGACCGAGCGCTACGAGGAGTGGCTGATCCCGGTCGACGCGCTGGTCGCCGTACACCGGCTCGGGCCGTGGGCGGAGCCGGCGGTCGGAGCTGTCGAGGGGAAGCTCGGCCTGACGCATCTGCTGCGGGGGATCGCGCGGGATCGCTCACCGGTCACACTGTTCTGCAGTGCGGGAGGTCCGGTCACCGGCACCATCGACCGCGTCGGCGCCGACTTCTTGGAGCTCGCCGAGCACCCACTGGACGCCCCCCGCCGCCGCAGCGAGGTCTACAACGTCCGCCTGGTCCCCACCCAAGCCCTCCGAGCCCTCCGCCGCCGCTAACCCCCGGCCAGCACACCCCGCCTGGACTCCCCGACCATCCACCGTGCCAGTGCACCCCTCCCGGAGGCGCGGAACAGGTTATTGCTTGTTTCCAGACCCCACTTCCTGTGCCCTGCCCCTCTAGCGCCAGCCCGCTGAGAGAGGCGGAAGTCAGAGGTTGGCGTCCTCGGTGGTGTCGACCTCTTCGCCGAAGGGGTGGGTGTCGATGAACTGTTTGGTTTCGGTGTAGAGGCGTTCGATGTACTTCTCCAGCTCGGCGGACTCGACGCGCCATTGGCCGCGGCCGCCGATCTTGACGGCGGGGATGTCACCGCGGCGGACCAGTGCGTAGACCTGGTTCGCGGAGATGTTGAGGACCTCGGCGACGTCGGCGAGCTGGAGGAAGCGGGGACCCGGCATCGTCGTACTCCTTCGGATAGTGGCTGGTTTCTTCAGTTTGCCACGGTTGGCGGGTGGATCGCCGAGTTTGTCCCCAGGCCATGACAGCCTGTGGATGACCGTTCACCCTGCGAGCGGCGAGCAGGCAGAATGTCCCGGGATCGGGATCCAAAGACGCCGACTGGGGAGACGAAGTGGTCGAGACTGCAGTGCGAAGTGGCTTCGGCGCGCCGGCCGCACCGGCCCAGCGCAACCGGAAGGCGCGCTGGAAGGACGGCCGCCTGGTGCTCGGCGTACTGCTGGTCGCCGTCACCGCGCTGGCCGGGGCCAAGCTGCTGTCGTCCGCCGACGACACCACCACGATCTGGGCGGCCAAGCACGAACTGAAGGCCGGGACCCCGCTCACCGACGACGACCTGACCACGGTCAGGGTCCGTTTCACCAGCGGTGACGACTCGGCGCGGTATCTGGCCGCCGACGCCGATCTGAAGGGTCTGGTCGTCGGCCGCACGGTCGGTCAGGGCGAGTTCGTGCCGAAGGACGCCGCCGTACCCGAGTCCGACCAGGACCGCACCGAGTTCCCGCTGTCGGTCGCGGCCGGCCGCCTCCCGTCCGACACCGCGCCCGGCGATGTGGTGGACGTGTGGGTGGTGCCGAAGGAGGAGGGGCAGCCCGCCCGGCCGTTGTGGAGCAGTGTCCGCGTGCTGCAGATCGACTCGGTGAAGGGCGTGTCCGGCGGTTCGGCGCGCAGACAGGTGACCATCGCGCTGGCCTCGGCTGATCTTCCCCGGATCCCGGCCGCTCTCACCGCGCTCAGCGCCGGCGAGCCGACCCTGGTCCGGAAGGACAGCTGATGTCGGTCCCAGTGTTGCTGGCCGTGACCGGGGCTCCGTGGGAAGCAGATGTCGTACGCCGGACCGAGGGCGCTCCCGGGATCCGGATCGTACGGCGCTGTGTCGATGTCGCTGACGTGATGGCGGCGGCTGCGAGCGGCCAGGCCCGTGCGGTGCTGCTCGCCGACGCGTTGCCGCGGCTGTCGTCCGACGCTGTCGCCGCCCTGTACGCCCGCGGTATCGCCGTGCTCGCCCTGGTCGACCCTCTGGAGACCGGTGCGCCGTTCGGTGCCGAGGACCGGCTGAGCCGGATGGGAATCGAGCGGATCCTGCCCGCCGACGTGAGTCCCGCGGATCTCGGCCGCGCGATCTCCGAGGCGGTCGAGGCCGGCCCGCCGGTCACGAGCTCGCACTTCGCGGGCGGCTTCGTCCCGCTCTCGCCGGAGAACGCAGGCGACCCGCAGCCGCCTGCCTTTCCGCAGGGCACGGGCAGGCTGGTCGCGGTCTGGGGACCGACCGGCGCGCCCGGGCGGACGACGGTCGCGGTGAATCTCGCCGCTGAGCTGGCCGCGAAGCGGGTCCCGACGCTGCTCGCGGACGTCGACGTGTACGGCGGGACCGTGGCGCAGATGCTCGGGATGCTCGACGAGACCTCCGGTCTGGCCGCCGCGGCACGCTCGGCGTCGAACGGCTCGCTCGACATGGTGATGCTCGCCCGGCACGCCCGCGAGATGAACCCGCACCTCCTGGTGCTGACCGGCCTCAGCCGGGCCGACCGGTGGACGGAGCTGCGGCCCGCTGCGGTCGAGGCAATCTGGTCGACCGCGCGCACGCTGGCCCCGATCACGGTGGTGGACGCCGGGTTCTGTATCGAGACCGACGAGGAGATCTCGTTCGACTCGCTGGCGCCGCGGCGCAACGGGGCGACCGTGGTGACGCTCGAGGAGGCCGACGAGGTCGTTGTCGTCGGTACGGCGGACCCGGTCGGTCTGACCCGCCTGATCAGGGCGGTTCACGACCTGCGCGCCGTCGTACCGTCCGTCAACACCCGAGTGGTGGTGAACCGGCTGCGGTCCGGGTCGCTCGGCGGTTCACCGGGTGACGCGGCGCTGGACGCGCTGCGGCAGTACGCCGGGGTCGACAACGCAGCCCTCCTGCCGTACGACCTGAGCGCGGCCGACACCGCGGTCGCGCACGGGCGCAGCCTGGCCGAGGCCGCGAAGTCGAGCAAGCTGCGGAAGGCGTTCCAGCAGCTCGCCACGGCGGTGGCCAACGACCTCCATTCCGTCCCTGCCTGACGCCGGAACCAGGGTCGAGTTGGGGGATATCCCCGCCGACAGCAGGGCCGCGATGTGCCAGTGTTGGAAGCACTTCGACCTGTACTTGAGGGAGCGTCATGTCCGATGTCCAAGGCCGGCCGCGGAGCTCGATGAGCGTCGAGCGGCGGTACGGGATCGCGATCTCCGTCGCTCTTATCCTCGGCGGGGCGTACTGGGCGCTCACGGGGCTGACCGAGGGCACCAAGAACAGCCAGACCAGCTACCCGGTGCAGGGGAATGCGCTGCTCGTGAAGGGCGGCTCCGCGACGATCGAGGTACGGCCGGGTGACGGGACCGAGGTCAAGGTCGACCGGCAGTCCGAGCGGAACGTGTTCGGCTCGGATCCGGACGAGACGTACAGCGAGAGCGAAGGCAAGCTCGAGCTGGACAGCGGCGGGTGCGGATTCCTGTCGTTCGGGTGCAAGACGACGTACGTGCTGACGGTGCCTCGGGATGTGAAGCTCACGGTGGAGAGCAGCAGTGGGCGCATGACGGTCACCGGCATCGAGGGCGCGACCCAGCTGAGGTCGAGTTCGGGTGATATCGAGGCGCATGAGATTCGTGGGCCGCTGGATCTGAAGTCGAGCTCCGGTGATCTCGAGGCGGACGGGATCGGTGCGACGTCGGTGACGACGCACAGCAGTTCCGGGAGTACGTCGCTGGACTTCAGCGTCGCGCCGCAGACGGTCGAGGCCAAGACGAGTTCCGGGGATGTTTCGATCCGGATCCCGTCCGGGACCGAGGCGTACAAGGTCGACACCGACACGTCGTCGGGTGACGAGTCGGCCAACGTGAAGATCGATCCGGGCGCGACCCGGACGATCACCGCGAAGACCTCATCCGGTGATGTGAGCATCGAATACAACCGCTGAACCAAGGTTGACAGCGTGTGACGGGCAGGGTCGGGAGGGTGAGGGCGACCGTCGGCTGAGTAGGCTTGCGCGCATGGTCGAGGAGCGGTCGGTGCCGCGTGGTCTGCTGGTGGACTGGGGCGGTGTGCTCACCTCGGGCCTGGAGCCGGCGTTGCGGCGCTGGGCGGAGCTGGACGATTTCGACTTCGACTCCTACCTCGAAGCGGTCATGAAATGGCTGCCCAACGAGACCGTGACCGCCGAGCTCAACCCGGTGCACGCCCTCGAACGCGGCCAGATCGCCGTCCCCGACTTCGAGCGCAAACTCGCCGCGATCCTGGTCCGCCGCGACGGTACGCCGGTGCCCGCGGAGGGACTGATCGAGCGGATGTTCGCGCACTTCGAGCACCAGCCCGCGATGTCCGCGCTGGTCCGCCGGGTCAACGAGCACGGGATCCGGACCGCGCTCCTGTCGAACTCCTGGGGCAACACGTACCCGCGGGACACCTGGGACGGGATGTTCGACGACATCGTCATCTCCGGCGAGGTGGGCCTGCGCAAACCCGAGCCGGAGATCTTCCGGCTCGCCGCGGGCCGGCTCGGCCTGGAGCCGGCCGAGTGCGTGTTCGTCGACGACATGGAACTCAACGTCGACGGGGCCCGTGCGGTCGGGATGACCGCGATTCTTCACACCGAGTACGACGAGACCCGGCGAGCGCTGGAAACCCTGTTCGGAGCCGACCTGACGTGACCGTGACCACCCCTGCATCCTCCCCAACTCGTCCGGCCGGTCGTCGTCGCGTCGTCATCGCGATCGCCGGATGCGCGATCCTGGTGGCGCTCGGCGCCTGGATCGGCCATCTGTACGGCGGCATGATCGACCTGCGCGTCTACCGGATGGGCGGCTCGGTGCTGCTGCACGGCGACTCGCTGTACGACGCGAAGCTCCCGGGCGGCTCGAACCTCCCGTTCACGTACCCGCCGTTCGCCGCGATCGCGATGGTCCCGCTGGGCGCCGTACCGTGGGGTGTCGCGCTGGTGGTCTGGACGACGATCTCGGTGCTGTGCACCACCGCGCTGTGGCGGGCCAGCCTGACGAAGACGTTCTGGTCGTTCGTGACCCAGCGCAAGCGTACGGCGGTGCTGATCGCGCTGACCGTGCTGTCGCTGCTGCTCGAGCCGGTCTGGCAGACGATCCAGTTCGGCCAGATCAACCTGTTGCTGACCGCAATGATCCTGCTGGACCTGATCCGCCCGAACGACGCGCGCCTGCGCGGGTTCTGGCTCGGTGTGACGATCGGCGTCAAGCTCACCCCGCTGCCGATCCTCGCGTTGCTCGTGGTCACGAAGCAGTGGCGTGCGCTGCGCAACGCCGTACTGGGGTTGCTCGCGACGATGGCGATCGGGTTCGCGATCGTGCCGCACCAGTCGTGGCGGTACTGGACCGACGTGATCCTGGACGCGAACCGGGTCGGCGGGCTCGCGTACACCGGCAACCAGTCGTTCAACGGTTTCCTGCACCGGATCGGTGACGAGGCGAGCTGGGTGCAGCCGACCTGGTTCGTGCTGTCGGCCGTGTTCGGGTTGGCGGTGCTGTGGCTGGCCCGCAAGTACTGGCTCGCCGACGAGCGCGTCACCGCGATCTCCGTGATGGCGCTCGCGGTCCTGTACGCGTCACCCATCTCGTGGAGTCACCACTGGGTGTGGATCATCCCGCTCGGCGTCAGCCTGATCCGCGGCATCAACCGTGTCTGGGGCCTCAACCCCGCGGTCGTCACCGGCGTACTGTTCTACGGCCTGTTCGTCCTGCGCTCGATCTGGTGGGTCCCCTTCCGCGACGACCGCGAACTCGACTGGACCTTCTGGCAGTCGATCCCCGGCAACTCGCACCTGATCGTCGGAATGATCGCCTTCATCCTCCTCGCAATCACAAGCCGCGGCCTGCGTCAGGACGAGAACAGTAAGAGCAGGCCGGCGCAGGTGTAGCCGACCATGACGATCAGTAGGGGGAGTTGGCCGGCTAGGGCCTTTGTGCGGGGGAACAGAGCTACTGCGCGGTCGTGGGCGGAGACGACGCCCAGGAGGTGGCCGCAGACTACTGCTGCTACCTGGATGACCGAGATTGCCGTGCTGTGGTTGGTGATGCCGGTGTTCACCGCGAGGAGGCCGGTGCCGAAGATGTTGGCGCCGTTGCTCAGGGGGTCGCTCAGGTAGATCAGCGTCCGCTGACCCTCCAGGATGAACAGGGTCAGGTAGTGCGCGACGACGTACCCGAAGGCGATCGGTACGACGGAGTGCGCGAACAGGCCCGGTAGTGAGGTCCGTGAACTGTCGGAGAGCCGGCCGGCCAGGACCGTCGCACCGGAGTACGTGATCAGCACGAACAGGACGAAGACGATCAGCGCGCCGGTCCCGAGCCAGGTCATCGAGATGTCCTGGTTCTGCGCCCAGCCGATCCACGCGGACGAGTTCGAGAAACCGTCGTACGCCGTCGAGCCGAGCAGAGCGGCGACCATCCCCACGAGTCCGGGTTGCGCGCGCAATCCGTCGAGGTTCTCCAGCGGCCGGCGGAGCACCAGACGCCCGTCGGTACGGCGACCCCACGGGGACAGGCGCGACATCAGGGTCGCGTACACCTCGAACGGATCGCCCTGCGCGAACCACCGGTCCCCGAACAGGACCGCTCCGAACAGCGTGATCACGACGTACAGCGCGATCCAGGCCTGCAGGACCGGGATCGTGGCGCGGTCCGGCGCGACCAGTTCCAGCCAGGTGAACGCGAAGATGCCCAGCGCGGCCGGCCACAGGCCCACCCAGGCCGGGAGCTCGAGCAGGCCCTTGGACGGCGGCTGGCGGAGCAGCTTCGAGAGCAGCAGGTGCACGGTGCGCAGCGGGTTCAGCGTCCGCCAGACCGGGCCGAAGACCAGGGAGATCGGCACCAGCCCGACCCAGACCAGGATGTAGATGAAGCCGAAGATCGGGTTCGTCAGCCGGTCGACGCCGAACGTCAGCGACACCATCGCGTACAGGAAGGTCGCCAGCCCGAACAGCCGCACGATCCACCGGAACCAGCCGGCGTCGACGGTCCGGGTGATTGCGATCGGCAACGGTACGCCGGACGCGTTGCCGCGGTACTTCGGACTACGCCAGGCCAGCCCGAGGACGACGAAGGACAGCGCGACCGCGACCGCGGCCCCACCGACCGCCAGCCCGAACGGAACCGGCAGGTCCTGACGCCCCCCGATCCCGTGGAGGGGAATCATCATGAGACGACGAGCTTGGCGACCAGCTTGCCGCTCTCGTGGGTCTCGACCTCGAAGGTGCCCTTCATGTTCGCGGTGAACTTGACCGAGGCGGGCTTGCCCGGAGCGAGCTGCAACTCCTTGTCGTACCCGTGGATGTGCAGCTGGTCGGCGGCGTCGCTGATCGCCTTCACCAGCACGGTCTGGCCGGCCTTCACCTTGATCGTCGCGCCGCTCGGGTTGACCTTGCCGTTGGCAACGGTGACGTCGACGGTGACGTCGGCCTGCTCACCCGACGGGTCGGCGGTGTTCGACGGCGAGGTCGGGTTCGGCTTGCCCGGGGTCGGGGTGCCGGTCGGGACGGTCGGCTCGGTCGATGCCGGCGTACTGGCCGGGGCGCTCGGGGAGGGAGTGGTGGTGCCGCCGGTGGAGTCCCCGCCGCAGCCGGCGAGGACCAGCATGCCGAGTGCGGGCAGAAGAGCGGTGGCGGCACCGCGAGTGAGCGTCGAACGCATCGGTCCAGGAGCCTTTCAAGGGGTCATGTGACATATCCAGGTGCGTGACGCACCCTCTTGCCTGACGAACACGGATAGCTCAGTGTTCCCGTACGGCCAGTGTCGCAGCCCACTGTCGGTCGAGGCAGCTAGGGTGAGAATCCGTCGAACTGAGAGGAAGGTGACCGCCGTGCCCGACCGGTTGACGTCGCTCGACCTCACCTTTCTCAAGGCCGAGTCGCCGGCCACCCCGATGCATGTCGGGACGGTCGACATCTTCGAGCCGCCGGTGCACGGTGACGAGGGGTTCGACTACGAGAGCCTGGTGGCGCTGATCCGGGACCGGATCACGTTCGTGCCGAGGTACCGGCAGCGCGTCCAGCAGGTGCCCGGCCGGTTCGCCGGGCCGGTGTGGGTGGACGACGAAGAGTTCGACATCACCTTCCATGTCCGGCGCTCCGCCCTGCCGCGCCCCGGGACGCACGCGCAGCTGCTCGAGCTGGTCGCCCGGATCATGTCCCGGCGCCTCGACCGGGCCCGTCCGCTGTGGGAGATGTACCTCGTCGAGGGCCTGCAGGGTGACCGGTTCGCGATCATCGCGAAGTCCCATCAGGCGCTTGTCGACGGCAACAGCACGGTCGACATCGGCCAGGTCGTGCTGGACTCGACGGCGCACCCCAAGGACACACCGACCGACACCTGGCAGCCGGAGCACCCGCCGTCCGCGCTGGAGCTGCTCGCCGGGGTGTTCGCCGACGCCACCAAGCATCCGAGTGCCGTCCTGGAGCTGGCCCGGGCCGAGATGGCCAGCCTGACCGGCTCGACCTCGGTCCGCGAGGTGCTCGGCGGCGTGGTCGGCTCGCTGGTCGCGCAGCGGCACGCGCAGGAGAGCTCACTGCACGTGAAGACGTCGGGTCAGCGGCGGTTCACCACCGTGCAGACCGGCCTGGAGGACTACCGGACCATCCGTGCGGCCCACGGCGGCACGGTCAACGACGTGATCCTCGCCGTGGTCGCGGGCGCGTTCCGGGCCTGGATGATGACCCGCGGCGAGGGCGTCGGTCCGACGCGGAGCGTGCGCGCCGTGGTCCCGGTCAGCATCCGCGACGACGAGGACGACGAGCCCACCTCGCTCGGCTCCCGGGTGATCGCCTCCAGCGTGAACCTGCCGGTCGGCGAGAACTCCCCGGTCATGCGGCTGCACCAGATCTCGTACCAGACGAAGGTGCACAAGGACACCGGCCGCGCGGTCAGCGCCCGTTCGCTGGTCGGGATCGCCGGGTTCGCCCCGACCACGCTGCATGCACTCGCCGCCCGGGTCGCGACCGCCACGGTCCGGCCGATCGACGACGTCGTGATCACCAACGTGCCGGGTCCGCAGTTCCCGCTGTACGCGCAGGGCGCCCCGATGCTCGCGTCGTACCCGGTGGTTCCGTTGATGCCCGGTCAGGGCCTGTCGGTCGGCGTCACGTCGTACGACGGGAAGGTGTACTACGGTCTGAACGCGGACCGCACCGCCATGCCGGACCTGGCCGTTTTCGCCCAATGTGTGACCGATGCGCTGGACGAGTTGCTGGACACCACCAAGGGCAGCCGGAACCGGGCGTCCCGGGGCCGGAAGAAACAGACCAAGAAGGCGGGCTCATGAGGGTCTACGTCCCATCCACGCTCGCGTCGCTGAGTGCGGTGTGCAACGCCGGCGAGATCGGCCCGGCGCCGCTGACGGCGTACGGCGTGACGCCGGCGCTGCGCGAGTGGTACGTCGAAGGCGACGACGAGGAGCTGGAGTACGCCGCGATGGCGCAGGCGGCTCGCGCCTCGGTAGGACTGCTGGCCGCCGATCCGGGGACGGCACGGAGACGGGTGGTGATCGCGGCCGAGGTCAGCGCCGTGCCGCCCGCGGACGGGTCCGTGGAGCTCGGCGACGCCCGGCTGGAGCTGCATGTGGTGATTCCGTGGCGGTCGGTGGCGTCCGTGCATCTGGACGCACCGCAGGCGACCACGGTGATCGGTAAGGCCGCGGACCTCTGGGAGGCCGCACGCAACGGTGACGACGACGCGGTGTTCGCCCTGGATTCGTGCGAAGGTGAAGACCTGATGTGGTACGCGACACAGGAGATCCCCGATCTGCTCGCGGCGGAGGGGCCGCGTAGCGGGCTGAGCTGACAGGGAGCTGATGGCGATGCAGGCGATCTGGAAGGGGGCCATCTCGTTCGGGATGGTGACGATCCCGATCAAGGTGTTCTCCGCGACCGAGGAGAAGGACATCTCGTTCCGTCAGGTGCACGTCGCCGACGGGGGCCGGATCAAGTACAAGCGGGTGTGCTCGATCGACGGCGAAGAGGTGCCGTACTCCGATATCGGCAAGGGGTACGAGATGCCGGACGGCCGGATGGTGGTGCTGGACTCGGACGACTTCGCCGACCTGCCGCTGTCCAGCAAGAAGGTCATCGACGTGCTGGAGTTCGTGCCGGCCGACCAGGTCGACCCGCTGTACCTGGGGAAGTCGTACTACCTGGCGGCCGACGGCGGACCTGGTGCCAAGCCGTACGTACTGCTCCGGGACGCGCTCGAGGGCTCCGAGCTGTATGCGCTGGTCAAGGTCGCGCTGCGGTCCCGGGAGAGCCTGGGGCTGCTGCGGACGGTCGACGACGTCCTGGTGCTGCAGGTGATGCTGTGGCCGGACGAGATCCGGGACAAGGCGTTCGCGGCGCCGCCGGAGGACGTGGAGATCCGGTCCCAGGAGAAGGCGATGGCGTCGTCGTACATCGACACGCTGCGCGGTGAGTTCGACCCGGACCAGTACCACGACGAGTACCGGCAGGCGCTGGAGAAGGTCGTTCAGGCGAAGGCCGAGGGGGTGCCGCTGCCGGAGTCCGAGGAAGAGGAGGCGGAGGGCGCCGAGGTCGTCGACCTGGTGGCCGCGCTGCGCGCCTCGGTCGAGGCCGCGAAGGCGCGTCGAGCGGGCGGTGGGTCCGGTGCGGCCGAGGCTCCGAAGGCACCCGCCAAGAAGGCCGCGGCGAAGAAGGCCCCGGCCAAGAAGGCGGCCGCCGCCAAGAAGACCCCGGCGAAGAAAACCGCCAAGAAAGCCACGAAGAAGAGCGCATGAGCGAGCGCAGCGAGCGAACAGAGGGTAGAGCCGAGCGGACTGAGATTCCTAAGGATGCTTCGGAGATTCCGGATGATCCTGGTGCTCCGGTGGTTGCGGCTGGGGCGTTTCTGCTCGAGCTGATTCCGGTGCCGGTGTCCGATATCGATCGGGCGAAACGGTTCTACTCCGAGCAGTGCGGATTCACTGTCGACGTGGACGTGTCGCCGGCCGACGGCGTCCGCGTCGTACAGCTGACGCCGCCCGGCTCGTACTGCTCGATCAGCCTGCTCAAGGGCCTGCCGATGGCGGACATGGCGCCAGGATCTCTGCGCGCGCTGCATCTGGTCGTGAAGGACATCGAGGCCGCACGGCAACAGCTCATCGGCCGAGGCGTCAAGGTCGGCGAGACCGAGGACCTCGGCGGTGTGTACTACGCCTGGTTCGAGGACCCGGACGGCAACACCTGGGCCCTCCAGCACATGCCCTGGCGCCGCTAGCGGAACTACCGCCCCAAGGGACGACGCCTGGGAACCACCGTCCGGCGGCTGATCAGCCAGCCGTCGGGCGTCCGGACCACCACGTCCTCGTAGACGAGACTCGCGCAGCTCCCGTTCGCCATGATCCCGATGGCCTTGGACCGAGCGGTGACCTCGTCGGGCCCGACCTGGGTCAGCACGATGTTGGTCACGTGATGCCCCACCGGATTGTTCTCGCCCAGTGCGAGCCCGGCCTCCCACAGCGCGGCCCGCCCGGCGATCACACCACCCCCGAGCCCCGACACGTCGTACTCGACGTCCGGCGTGAACAACGCGTCGTACCGCTCGCCGCTGTCGACGAGATGCCCGTGCAGATTGATCAGGTCGGTGATGGCGATCCGGTCGGCCGCGTCCATCGTCGCTCCTAACTGGGGAAGTCCCCGATTAGTGCTAGTGTAACCGAGGATGTCCCCACTTAAGCCCCTCCGGGCCGACGCCCGGCGGAACCGCGACCAGCTGATCGGCACCGCGCGGACGGTGTTCGCCGAGGTCGGCACGCACGCGCCGCTGGACGAGATCGCGCGCCGTGCCCAGATCGGCAACGCGACGCTGTACCGGCACTTCCCGACCCGCGACGACCTGATCGTCGCGGTGTACGCCGAGGAAGTCGCGGAGCTGTGCGAGGTCCCCGAGACGGGCGACCCGCTCGACGGACTGTTCGACTGGTTGGAGGCGTTCGTCCGCCATGTGACCGAGAAGGGCGATCTGGCTCGTAGTCTCGAGCCGTCGGCGCGGCGGTCCGGCCTGCACGAACAGTGGCATGCGGCGATGTCCGAGACGGTCGGGCGGCTCGTCGACCGGGCTCAGCGGGCGGGGGTGCTGAGGGCGGACGTCGACCCGATGGACCTGCTGCAGATCGCCGCCGGAATGGCTGCCGCGGAGCCGGCCAGGGTGCGACGGATGCTGCACATGGTGCGACGTGGAGTGGGTACTTCCCGACCGGACCAGTAGGTCTTGTGGTCGGTTCTGTGGTCAGGTTCGTTTCCCGTGGTGAGTCATGGCACCATGCTTGTGTCATCAACGGGCAGGCCGCCCACCCACACCGGCCCCCACCCAGTAGAGGAGCTTGCACCATGGATGCGGTTACCGCTGTTCCGACGCCTGCCAACGAACCCGTCAAGGGGTATGCGCCTGGTTCCGGGGAGCGTGCGAGCCTGGAGGCGAAGCTCAAGGAGTTCAGCGCGGCGGGAGCGATCGATCTGACCTGCACGATCGGTGGCGAGCAGCGGGTGGGTGGCGGTGCGCCGATCGAGGTGGTGCAGCCGCACAAGCACGCGCATGTGCTGGGCACGCTGGGGAACGCGACCGAGGCCGACGGCCGGGCGGCGGTGGAGGCGGCGCTGGCGGCGGCTCCGTCGTGGCGTTCGCTGTCCTTCGACGACCGCGCGGCGATCTTCCTGAAGGCCGCCGACCTGCTGGCCGGCCCGTGGCGCGACACCCTGAACGCGGCCACCATGCTGGGCCAGTCCAAGACCGTGCAGCAGGCCGAGATCGACGCCGCCTGCGAGCTGATCGACTTCCTCCGGTTCAACGTGGCGTTCGCGCGGCAGATCGTCAGCGACCAGCCGATCTCGTCACCGGGCGTGTGGAACCGGGTCGACTACCGGCCGCTCGAGGGCTTCGTCTACGCGATCACGCCGTTCAACTTCACCGCGATCGCCGGCAACCTGCCGACCGCGCCGGCGCTGATGGGCAACACCGTCGTGTGGAAGCCGTCGCCTACGCAGCAGTTCGCGGCGCACTGGACGATGCGGCTGTTCGAGGCCGCCGGCCTGCCGGCCGGTGTGATCAACCTGGTCACCGGTGACGGCATCGACGTCAGCAAAGCGGCGCTGACCCACCCGGACCTGGCCGGTATCCACTTCACCGGCTCCACGAAGACGTTCCAGTCGCTGTGGGGCACGGTCGGCGCGAACATCGCGTCGTACAAGACCTACCCGCGGCTGGTCGGCGAGACCGGCGGCAAGGACTTCATCCTGGCGCACCCGTCCGCGGACCCGGCGGTGCTGAAGACCGCGATGGTGCGGGGCGCGTTCGAGTACCAGGGGCAGAAGTGCTCGGCGGCGTCGCGTTCCTATGTCCCGCGCTCGGTGTGGAACCTGATCAAGGACGACATCGTCGCGGAGACCGAGTCGCTGACCATGGGTGACGTGACCGACCTGTCGAACTTCATCGGTGCGGTGATCGACGACCGTGCGTTCGCCAAGCACAAGGTGGCGCTGGACCGGGCCCGGGCGACGGACTCGATCGACGTTGTCGCCGGTGGCACGTACGACGACAGCGAGGGGTACTTCGTCCGCCCGACGCTGCTGGTCTCCGACGACCCGACCGACGAGATCTTCACGACCGAGTACTTCGGGCCGATCCTCGGCGTGCATGTGTACGACGACGCGGACTACGCGCGCGTGATGCAGGGCATGGAGCACTCGGCGCCGTACGGGCTGACCGGCGCTGTCATCGCGCAGGACCGGCATGCGGTGGCGGAGGCGGCGGAGTACCTGCGGTTCGCGGCCGGGAACTTCTATGTGAACGACAAGCCGACCGGTGCGGTGGTCGGGCAGCAGCCGTTCGGTGGCGCGCGGGCGTCCGGTACCAACGACAAGGCCGGTTCGATGTGGAACCTGATCCGGTGGGCCTCGCCGCGGTCGATGAAGGAGACCTTCGCGCCGCCGACCGACTACCGCTACCCGCATCAGGGTTGAGAAACAAGAAGCAGACGACTATCTAGCGTTCCGGCGCGGGCGGTTCGCGACATAGGTCCGGAGCAGGTGCCGCGCCGGTCAGCTGTAACCGGGGGTAGGGGGCGTGTGGGGAGTTCTACCCTCCCGATTCGGGCAGTAGCGCTCCCCGGTCCTGGTGGAAAGTCTCCCCAAACCGGTTTGGGGAGACTCTGTGCGTGAACTGGGGAGCGGCGGCACTTGCCGAGCTGCGTTGAGGACATGCGCCCCCGCCGGCGGACAACCAGCACCCCGCACCAGGGCTGAGTCAGGGTTTTCCCGGGAATCGGGCCGTGGTGGGAGTACTGCGGTCAGCGTCCTCGTTTCACCGGTATGCATGCGACCGATCTGCACCTCGAACCGAACGAAGCCTCCGACCTGTGCCGCGTCTTCACGCCTGACGTGCTGGCGCGGCACGGCTGGGACAGGGCGTTCGTCACCGTCCTGGACGAGACGACCGCGGAGGACGCGCTCGCGTTGCTCGTGCACGCCGCCGGAGCGGCACTGGACGAGGGCTGGTCGGCTCGGCGGATCCACGCCGACGGAGGCCTGAGCGCGGGCAAGACCGAGGACGCCGAGGCCTGCGCCGCCCGCGACGGCTACGTGTACCTGCTCGGTTCGCAGTTCGGGAAGAAGGCCGGGCCGCTGTCGGCCAAGCGGTCCTGGATCGCGCGGGTCGCGGAGCAGTCGATCGCTGGTGACGGGCCGGTCTCGCTGGAGATCGTGCGGTTCCGGTTCGGTCTGCATCGGGCGGTGAACGACGCGCTCGCGGACGTCGAACTGCTCCCGGTCGGGGAGCTCGGACGGCAGGCGTACGTCGAGTCGACGATCGCTCGTGGACAGCTCAAGGCCAAGAGCTGGGACGGTACGGTGCGTCCGGCCGATCATCCGATCAACGTCGAGGCCGCCGAGTTCCGTGCCAACGGCAACCTTTTGCTGGGGTTGCGGTACCCGGTGACGGCTGACGGGCATCCGCTGCTGGTGGAGCTCGAGAACGTCGGTGAGCTGTTCGACGATCGGGACGCCCTACCGCGCTGCGGCAACGTCTGGGTTCTTGGCGATGCCGGCAGTGTGGAGGCACCGGCGGGGCTGCGAGCTCTCGATACGCGGGGCGGCGATGTGTTCGACGCCGTGGTGGGGGATCTCGACGCGTCGGGTAAGTCGGCGACGGTCCTCGCGGACCACCCGGAAGGTGCCCGCGCGGACTCCGAGCACATCCGCTTCGAGCTGCCGTCCGAGTCCGGCGGGGTGGTCGGGAGCAAGCTGGTCCACCACTTCGGCGATGTCCGCCGGGTCGAGGGCATCGCGGTCGACGACGAAGGCCACGCGCATTACGTCATCGACGAGGAAGGGCACGTCGCCCTGCGCACGCTCGTGTTCGACTGAGGTCAGGTCGCGAGGCCCCGCCGTACCGTGATGTAGAAGGTGGTCAGGTCGTCGATCAGCGCCTCGACCTGCGGCGGGGCGCTGAGGTCCGCGTCCAGCAGCCAGTCGGAGACCAGGTCGAACATGCCGCCGATCAGCCCGATCGCGACGCTGTGCCGGGCCGTGCGCTGCTCGTCGGGCTGCGGTCCGTCGTACCGGTCCCAGAGCTGGACGAGGAAGCCGGCCGCCCAGCGCCGGTTGATGCGGCGCTGCCGTTCGACCGACTCGGAGATGCCGGACGCCATCCCGAAGGTGACCTTGGTGATCCGCGGATCGTCGACCAGCGCGTGCACGAAGATCGCGAGCAGCCGCGGAGCCTCCTGCCGCTCGTTCCCGGTCGCCTGCGCGGCGGCGCCTTCCATCAGCGCCTCGAGGCGTTCGGACGTCCGCCGGAGCAGCGCCAGATAGCACTCCTCACGGCTGGTGAACAGCTCGTAGAAACTCTTCGTCCCGATGTACGCCGTACTGCAGATCTGCTCGATGGACGTACCGAGGTATCCGTTGTCGGCGAACAACTTGAGTGCCGCGTCCAGCAACTGCTCGCGGCGTTCGGCCCGGCGCTGCCCGGCGTCCAGTCCCCGTATCGTGCGACCCATGCGCAGGACACTACCCCGAGTGGCGGATTCGTAACCGACTGATCTTGTTATGAATACGAGCTCTTGTTTATAACCTGCCGACGTGCTCCACTACCCGTGATCCAGTGATCACTCATCGACACATTCACGGGGAGTATGTCATGCGCCACCGCCTCCGCCGAACCGCCGCGGTTCTGCTCGCCGCCGTCCTCCTCACCGGAGCTCTCACCGCGGCCCCGGCCTCCGCTGCCACGACCTCGGGGTTCGACGACTGGACGTGCAAACCGTCCGCCGCGCATCCGAACCCGCTCGTCCTGCTGCACGGCCTCGGCGGCAACGGTCCCGGCAACTACTCGTACCTCGGCCCGTTCCTGGCCGCGAAGGGCTACTGCGCCTTCACCCTCACCTACGGCCAGGCGACGCCGGCGATCCCGGTCGGCGGCACGGTCTCGATCGCGCAGTCGTCCAAGGAGATCGCGTCCTTCGTCCAGCGCGTCCGCACGGCGACCGGCGCGGCGAAGGTCGACATCGTCGGGCATTCCGAGGGCGGATTCCAGTCCATCTACGGACCGAAGGTCCTCGGGTACGCCGATCAGGTGGGCAAGGTGATCGCACTGGCCCCGCCGACGCACGGTACGACGTTCGGCGGGCTCGTCAGCGTGGGTGACTATCTCGGCCTGGGCCCGCTCGTCGACCAGGTCCTGCGGCAGTTCGGCTGCCCGGCCTGCGACGAACTCATCGTCGGCGGAGCGGCCGTCGAGAAGCTGACCGCGGGCCCGATCGCGCAGCCGGGCGTGAAGTACACGGTGATCGCTTCCCGCTTCGACGCCTTGGTGACGCCGCACGAGACCTCGTTCATCCGCGAGCCCGGCGTGCGCAACGAGTACGTCCAGGACACCTGCCCGCTGGACCCGGTCGGTCATGTCGGCCTCGCCTTCGACCCGACCGTTGCCCAACTGGTCGCCAACGCGCTGAACCCCACGCACGCCACCCGGGTGATCTGCGCGTTCGGCCCGCCGCTGTAGCCATATTCGGAGGCGGTGCACACGCACAGCTGCATATCCTCGCCACCGTGACGTCCAACGAGCTCAGCACCTACGCGGGGACGGTCGGGGGAGATCACCGGGAGGTGGAGCGTGTACTGCGGGAGGCCGGGTGGACTCCTTGCGGGGCGGGGGACTGGGCGATCGCGTTGCGGTCTCCGGACGGTCGTGCGGCGGCGCGGATCAGTCCGTTCGATCCGGCAGCGCCGTACACGGTGGCGTTGTACCGCGAGGCGGCGTACACCCGTCAGGTTCCGCGGCTGTTCGCGCATCGGCGGCTGGTGGGCGGCGGGGACCTGCAGATCATGGAATGGCTCGAACCGGTCGACGCGGACGAAGCGGCCAGGTTCCACCGGGCGCTGGCGGCGCGGGAACCGGAGGTCGCCGAGCTCGCTGACGTCGTACGGCGGGTACACGAGCGGGGGCGCCGCGAGGTGCCGTGGTTCGGGCCGAAGCTGGACGACAACCCGGACAACATCATGCGCAACGCGGACGGCCGGCTGGTCGCCGCGGATCTCTTCGGCGCCGACGGCCCGAGGCTCTACGCGGCAGTCGTCGACGACCCGCAGCTCGTGGTGACTACCATCCCCGAGCCCGAACGCCGCTTCATGACCGAACTCCCACTCACCAACACCGGCCCCTGGCCCCCCGACGTACGCGAAACCATGCGCGCGAACCTCGCCACCGCCGACGCCGCGCACCAGCCGTAGGAGTCAGGCGGATCGGTGGAGTTGCTGGGTGGGTGGGTCCACCAGGAGTGCGGAGCCGCACTTCACGCAGATCCACTCGTCAGGCTCGTCCACCAGGTAGTCCGACGGCTCGATGCGTTCGAAGGGCATGACGGTGGCGCAGAACGCGCAGTACTGGGCCGCGTCGGTCGACGGCGGCCGATCGTGTTTCTTGCGCAGGGAACTTCGCATCAAACGGGTCACCTCCGGTGCAACACTTCTTCTCAGACTGCCACCGGAGGCGACCCGCTCAGCGCAACGACACGGGTTACTTGCCGCTCCAGTCGTGGCCCAGGTCGTGTTCCTTCTGCAGGCCGGAGCGGATGGCATCGACGACGAAGGGCTCCAGCTTCTTGCCGATCAGCGGTACGGCGACCTTGATGTCCAGGTCGATGGCCTGGACGGTCTGAGCGCCGTCCTGGGCGATCCGGGCGGTGCCCTTCAGAGTGACCGGAGTGTTCGTGATCTCGCCGGACACGTCCGCGGTCCGCGAACCGTCGGCCGCGGCGGCGTGCCAGGTCTCGGTCTGGACGACGGTCAGGGTGTCGCCGACGAACTTGCGCGCCATGTCGGGGATGTCGGTGGACTCCATCTGGCGGGAGACCCGGACGACCGTGTCGGTCCCTGACGTGCTCACCGTGACGTCGTACGACAGTGCCTTGGTCTTCTCGCAGGCCTGCTCGCGGAAGGCCGTGTCCGTCACGATCGCGAACACTTCCTCGGGGGTGGCGTCGTACGACGCCGACATCTTCAGCTCCATGCCCGTCATCATGGCATCTAGCGGGTGGCCGCTGGCGTCAACGTGACCGTGACGGTGCGGTTCTGGGCGTCGGTGCGGTACGGCGGGTGCGCCTGGTCGCCGGACTGCATCGTGAACGCGGTCAACGGGAGACCCGACGCGGTGCTGAGCTCCTGGGTCGCGACGCGGGCTCGGAGGAGTGCGGTGCGGGAACCGCCGGAGTTGGTTCCGCCCGGTACGACGACCGAGTAGCCGGTCACGGTGATTGTTGCCTGCAGCCCGGGGAGTCGTTCGCCGAGTGCTGCCAGGGCGCGCTCGCCGGCTGGGCTCAGGTCGGTGCCGGTGGCGAACACACCTTCTGTGAAGACGACGCGTACGGCGTTCTTCTCGCGGTGCACGAGCACGCCTGCGCCGGCAACGCGTTGTGCGATCGCATTCAGCTTGGCTGCGGTTGCAGCTGCTTCGGCGCGACGCTGCGCCTCCAGCGCTGCCAGACGTCGAGCCAACTCAGCAGCCCGCTCCTCGGCGCCGGAGTCGACAGTTGGCGTAGGAGTCGGCGTTGTGTGCACCGGAGTCGCCTGCACCACAGGCGCATCCCCACGACCCCCCAACACCACCACACCACCACCAACCACCGCACCCACCAGCACCACAGCCAAAACCCCCGGCAACACAGGCCGCGAAGCCCGCCGACGCCCCCGAATCCCCGCAACCACCCGCCGCCCCGCAGCAGCCCCCGCCACCAACCCCCCACCTGCTCCGGCCTTCTCCACCTCTGCCCATAGGGTGTCGGCTTCGGCCCATCTCCTTTGCTGGGCTCGGATTCGGGCCAGCAGATCGAGTACCTCGACTGACGGATCGTCGAGGTCGGTGAGCAAAGTGGCGGCACCGGAGAGGTCGCCCTGGCGGGCCAGTTCGGCAGCTCGGGCGAGGGCTACCTGCTGGCGGACGGCACTCATTGGGTGAGTCCGATGATGATCTCCCGCTCATCACGGGGAAGCATCCGGATCATCTGCTGCACAACGTGTTCCACCGCCCGCTGGTCGCGCCGGTTGATCGCATCCCGACCCTCCGCCACCAACCGATCGGACTCAGCGGTCGGCGGCAACATCCCGGGCGACCGCACAACCTCCCAGTACACCGCCTCGTACCACCCCGGCTGCCGCCGGTACAACCGCGCCATGAAGATCTCGGTCCGCTCCGTCGCCGCGTCCATCGCCTTGAGATCGCGGTCGTCGATCGCCTGCTGCGCCGCCTCCCGCAGCGCGGTCAGCTCCTGCTCGTCCCGCACCGCACCCGACTGCTGAACCAGCTCGCCCGCCTCCGCGAGCAGATCGAGCAGCTGCCGAGTACGACGCGGCAGCGCGGCCAGATCGTCGATGTCGTCGAGCTCGGCCTGGAAGTCGCGCAGCCGATCCTCGGCCGTCGCCGCCGCACCAGCATCCGTCGCAGACGCCCGTACCTGCTCCCGAACGGTCGGCAACGTGCCCTCCGCCTCGAGCCGCCGCAACCGCTCGTCCACATCCGGCAGATCCGCCGACTGCCGCAACACGTCGTACCGGTCCTCGGCCTCGGCCAGTTGCTGCGTCAGTACGTCGGCCGACGGCGTTCGCACCGACCCGAGGTCGATCTCCGCCTCGAACTGGGCCCCGATCAGCGGTACGTCGGCGACCACCGTGACCAGGTTCGACGCGTCCACCTCGAACGTGACCTCGACCTCGGTCCCGACCGGCAGATCCATCCGCAGGTCGACCGGTTTGATCGTCAGCATCCCGACCGGCCGGTTCCGGTTCGCGCGGACCCGTTCCCCTTGGACGACAGGGATCTGGATCATCGCCTCGTCGTCGCGCCGGAGCAGGGTGTACGACGTGCGGAACCTCCCCGTTTCCGTCGTCGGCACGCCGGCGCCCTTGCGGAGCAGCGGCGAGAACGTCTTGTCGGCCAGTTGGATGCCGAGCGAATGCGCCAGCCGCGCCCCGCCGAACGTCTCGGTCCGGTGCGTGATCGACAACGTGTTCGGCACCACCTTCTGCGGCGCGCCGGCCGGGTCGATCAGCTCGACGGTGAACCGCGACGTCCGGCGCTCGTCCACGTCGACCTCGGTCGCGAACGCGCCGACCCGGTTCAGCGCGATGTTGGCGGTCCGGAACGGCGGCCGGCCTTCGGGGTTCGCGAGGACGACGGAGTACCCGGTCCAATCCAGGTCCCGCCCGGCGCGCAGCCGCCCCGCCACGGTGGTCGTGGTCGTCGTGACGGCCGGTTCGTACGAGAGCTCGACCGCGAACTCTCCCGCCGCCGGGGCCGCGGCCAGCGGTGCGGGATGCCGGATCGTGCTCGCGAACAGGGCCGCGCCGCGCGCGACCACGGTCGACGGGTCCAGCCGGGTCTCGAGTTCGATGCCGATCCCGGCGACCGGGTCGGCGAGCCGTTCGCGCAGACCGGGTGAGAGCGTGACGCCGCCGACCAGCAGCAGCTTGTCGATCGCGTCCGCGGACAGGCCGTTCTCCCGCATCGCCTCGCGGCAGAGGTTGATCGCGCGCACGTAGTACGGCTCGGCGACGTGGTCGAGGGCGCCGCGGGAGAGCGTGAAGTCGAACGTCTCGCTGTCGCCGCCCGGGGTGTCGAGTTCGACCAGGACGGACGTCGACTCGATCCCGGACAGCGCGATCTTCGCTTCCTCGGCGGCCGCCTTCAGCCGGGCGAAGTTGCGGGCGTGCCGCGGGTTGTCGCGGCGGAAGTCGGACAGCCCGAACTCCGATGCGGCCGCCGGCGCGAGCACGCGCTCGACCAGCGCCCAGTCGATCAGCTTGCCGCCCAGGTACGGGTCTCCCGCGTGGTGCAGCACCCGCAGTTCGCCGTCGCGCTTGTTCACCACCGCGGCGTCGAACGTGCCGCCCCCGAAGTCGAACACCATCCAGTACGCCCGGTCGCTGGTGTCCTGCAGCCCGTACGCGAACGCGGCCGCGGTCGGCTCCTGCAGCAGCGGCGAACCCGGAACGAACCCGGCCAAGGTGGCCGCCTCGACGGTCGCCTTGTTCTGGTTCAGCGCGAACGCTGCCGGGACCGTGATGACGGCCGCGGTCGGAGCGTCGTTCAGGAACCGGGTCGCGTCGCTGCGCAAGGATTTCAGGACTTCGGCCGACAGTTGCGGCGGCGTGAGCTGGACGCCGGCCCGGACGAATTTCCGGGCCACATCCGCCAGACCCATCTCCAGCTTGAACTCGGACGCGGTGTTCTCCGGATCCGACTCGACCCGGCCGCGGGCCTTCAGGCCGACCCGGACCTCGCCCGCGCGCGGCATCCAGACCGCTGACGGCGTGGTGTCCTGGCTCTCGTTGTTCTTGATCACCGTGACCGTGTCGCCCTCGGCCAGGGCGATCGCGCTGTTGGTGGTGCCGAGATCGATCCCGATGTCGATGGTGTCACGCATGGCTTTCCTCACTGTTCTTCGAGCCGGTGGGTACGGCGACGATCACCTGCGCGGTCTGGATCCGCCGGTCGTGGTGGTACACGGCGGGCCGCACGGTCTCGGCGACGGTCTCCACCGTCACCTCGGGATCGTCGGAGTAGAGCAGCACGTCGACCGAACGGCCGGCGTGGAACGGCTCCCCGTCATGGTCCTGAACGGTGAGCCCCGCGGACGCCAGCGCACCGGCGCAGGTCCGCAGGTACCGCGCGGCCTGCTTCCCCTGACCGTCGTTGCCCTGGGCAAGCTTGCGGCGAGCCCGCCACAGATTGGTCGCGGCCTCGGCGAGCGCGTCGTCGTCCGCGTCCTCGGCGGGTTGCGCCGCGGTCTGCCCGAGCTCGGCGAGGGAGCGTTCCAGCTCGTCGTACGCCGAACCGGACCAGCTCGGCGCCGCGATCCGGAACGCCTTGTGCTGCCGCCATTGGCGGAACCAGGCCCAGGTCATTTCGCTGCTCCCTTGAACGGCTTGTTGTCGGCGCGGTGTACCACGCAGATGGCGTACTTGACCTGTTTCAGGTCCTTCCACGACGGATAGTCCGGCGGCCCGACCCAGGTCGCGAAACCCGGCAGGCTGGGAATCCTGGCCGCGCAGGCTCTCCGGGACAGGTCGTTGACCTCGCTGTCGCCGGGGAAGGACTGGCCGGCTTCGTAGAGCGTCGGGTAGCCGAAGATCTGCCCCCAGTGCCACTCGGTGCAGCGGACGATCATGACCTGGTCGATGAGTGCTCCGTCGGTCACCTGGCCGTTGATCCGGTCCCGGACACACGTGCCGACCGGCGCGTTGTCGGCGACCTTCTCGGCCTGCAGGTCCATCGCGACCGGCTTCGGATCCTTCAGCTCGGCGACCGGTGTCACGCCGCTGTAGAGGTCGAGACCGTCCTGCCGATGGACCACACAGGCCGCGTAGTTCTCGTACTTGCTGGCGTTTCTGCCGTTGTTCCAGCGTTGTGCGGGCGCGTGGAGCGTGGTCACGTCGTACACGTCGTCGTTCAGACGCTGCTGGACCATCTTCTCGCCGCACAGGAACTGGCCGAGCGCGTTCGCCTGGTCGTCGCCCGGGTACGTCGCGGGCACCTTGGTGATTGCGACGTACCCGATGATCTCGCCCCAGTGCGGCGAGTCGCAGTCACTGCCGCGGAGACCTGTCTGCGGGCCGGCCGGTTGCTCGTCCAGACAGGTCCCGGCCGGTGCGTTGTCGGAGATCTTGTCGTGGGCGATGCTGATCTTCTGCGGCCACCAGTGCCACACGCCCAGACCGATCAGTGCGAGGACGAGCAGCCAGGCCACCAGCCGGCGACGGCGACGGCGCTTCGTGGACACGGGTTTCCGCGGCGGTCTGGCCGGTCTCGTTGTCTGTGGTGAAGGGGAGTAGAACGAGTTGAACGTGCCGGCCGAGATCTCGGCGAGCATCTGGTCGATCTCGGCGCGGACCGACGGCGAGCTGGTCTGCGCCCGCGCTTGCCGGAGCAGCCGTTGGGCGGCGTACTTCCCGCGCATCCGGAACAGGTACTCGACCTGCTCGCGGAACTCCCGCATCGCCCGCTGGTTCTCGAGCAGCGCCTCACGGTTCTCGGTGATCAGATCCCGGTCGCGCTGGTCGATCACCAGTTTCGCCGCGCGGTCCAGCCAGCGTTCGGCGCGGCCGTCGCCGGCGTCGCCACGGTTCATCAGCTCGACGGCGCAGTTGTTGAGCAGGATCGCGAGCTGGTCGTGCAGCGCCGAAGTCCGGTGGTTGTCCTTCGCCGGCAGCAGGGCGTCGAGTCGTCTCAGCTGCGGCAGCAGGTCGCGTTCGATCTCGGCGACGAGCGGGTCGACCGCTTCCTCGCCGATCCGCCGGGCCACCTGGGTACGGCGTTCCTCCAGGTCCTCGTACAGCGGAGCGGCCGCGGCCTCGAGCAACCGTCGGTGCAGGCGCTCCGCGTTCGGGAATCTCCCGGCGATGTCGACCAGTGTGCCGGCGCGGCTGACCGGACCGGTGACGGCGAGATCGACGAGCGGCTGCACCAGAGTCCGTGGAAGCTCTGTCTCGATCGTGGCCACGGCCGCGCGGTCGAGCTGCCGGTCGTCCAGCTCCCGCACCCGTGACTCGAGGTGGGAGGTGGCGTCGGCGAGGAACAGGGACCAGATCTGCCAGACCGCCTTCCACTCCTCGTCGGGCCGTCCACCGTCCTGTTCCTGGCTGATCGTCGCACTGTGCGCCGCGACCGCGGAGTCGTGCATACGGTGCATGAGGGATTCGCAGCCGCAGCGGGAGACGTCGTCGCCCCAGGGCGCGAACATCTCGTGGACCAGCCGGCGGCGCGGGTCGCCGAGGATCAGGTCACAGGCGGCCTGGACCTCGTGCGGGTCGCGAGAAGTCGCCGTACCGAGGTCGATGTCGGCACCCACCTCGAGCGCCGCGCGCAACCGCTGCGCGACCTGCCGAGTGGTGCGTGCGTCCGCGTCCGCGCGCAGACCGCTGATCAGAAAGGCGTTCCGCCGATACAGCTCCGGCCCGGCCAGTCTGCGTAACTCGTCGACAATCGGATCCGCCACCGGCTCACCCCCAGGGTTGTCGGGTCCTGTGCGACCCCGTCACTTCACCCTGACACCGGAAACGGACCCTTTCAGCCGCCTTCAGACCGGTCTGGACCTCGCCTGGATCCCCTGTGGACAGACCTTGGACCGAACCTGCATTTCAGACCGCGTTGAGCAGATCCAGCGCGGAGTGCTGGCGGGCGGCGTCGAGTTTGTCGACCGGGCCGTACCAGCGCAGACCGTACTGGTCCATCGGCGTCCGGTCGGCCGCGAAGGCGCGGTCGGCCTGGCGCTGCAGGTACGACGTGTACGGGTGGTCGGACAGCGCCGCGTTCAGCTTGCCGAGGCCGCGGACATGCGCGCCCTTGAACGACGGGCCGTCGCCGCCGCAGTCGCCGTTCTCGCACGGCTCACGCAGGATGCCGTCGGCGGTGTGCAGCGACGACGCGGTGGTCGACGCGTCGGCGAGTTGGCGGGCCGACGTCAGGTACGCCGTGTTGTTCGTTGCCTTGGACAACTCGGTGAGTGCGCCGATCAGCACGCCCTGGTTGTACGTCCACGCGGTGTCGCCGTTGTTCTTGCAGGTGGACAGGTCGATCCCGTCGTTCACCAGATGCGAGCCGTTGATCATCCCGGTCTGCTGGAACCACGTCCAACCGGCCTGTGCGCGTTGCAGGTACGTCGTGTCGCCGCTGATCCGGCTGTGCAACTGCGCGTTCAGCTGGATGTAGAGCGAGTTCGAGATCGCGTTCTTGTACGTTTTCGCCTCGCTCCACCACACGCCGCCGCCGCACGTGCTGTCCCAGTACGCCGCCATGTGATCGGCGTCCGCCCGGGCCGTCTGCAGGTAGCGGGCCTCCCCGGTGAGGTCGTACGCCGCGACCCACGCGAGTCCCCACCACCCGGTGTCGTCGATGTAGTCGTTGCGGAACTGGCCCTCGAACCTGGTCAGGTTCAGGTCGTACGTCTTGCCGATCGCGTACCGGTAACTCTGCATCCCGCTGACCCGGGCGTTGTCGATCAGCGCGTTCAGCGCGTTCGCGGAGTTCCACCAGCCGGTGGTGTCGAACAGTCCGCTGGTCAGGTTGTAGTCCTGCATCAACGCGGTCGCGGCCGCCGTACGACGGTCCCAGGCGTTCCACGTCGTACGGGCCCACGGCGTACAGGCGATGTCGGCGCGATCGCCGGCCTTGCCGCACGCGCGGAGTGCTCCGACGCCGAGGTTGTTCCAGTCGTCGACGTTGTACATCTGCGTCCGCCACCCGCGTTGGCCGGCCGGGATCGCGGTGTTGCCCAGGCGGCTGCCGCCGGACCAGGTGCGGCCGCCGTCCATCGAGCGGTCCAGCCAGACCTCGTCGCCGGGGTTGCCGTTCTCGATCGAGGCCCAGCCCATCGCGTCGTCGTCGTCGAAGTGCAGGGTGATCGTGCGGCCGAAGAGCGTTGTGGAGACCGGGGCGCGGTCGGTGGGCGCGAGGGCCGGGTCGCGGGCGTCGCAGTACTTGTTGCAGATCGTTGCCTGGGCCGACATGTTCACCGAGGGGGTCTCAGCCGGCGCGGGCGGTGGTGCGCCGAGGGGAGCGATCAGCAGGGACAGGCTGGAAACGATTCCAACGTACATCACAGATCTCCCTGGGGCGGTAGGAAGAAGCGGTGTGACCGAAGGTAGGTGGGTGGCGACACTACGTCAAGACGTGATGCGGGCTAGAGCGTGAGGAGGCCGGTGATGATCGTGGCGGTGACGACCAGGGTGACCGCGATCGCGAAGTGGCGGCCGCGGGCGCGGCGGCGGGCGATCGCGGTCCGGTCGGGGCGGAGGGTGCACGGGTCGAAGCCGAGCTCGTCGGCCGGTGCGAGGGCGCTGCCGAGGCGCGCGAGGACCGACCGGCGCCCCGCCTGCCGAGTCGCCTCGTCGACGACCCGGCGGCGCAGGAACTCCCGGTGCCTGGTGGCCGGAACCCTGACATCCGGCGGCACGGTCAGGCTCGACGGGAGGGCGAGGGCGCTCGGGAGCGGAAGACCCGGCGGGAGCGCCCGCTGGACGACGGCGTGCGCGGCCGCCACCCGCCTCGCCCGGCTGATCGCAGGCGGGAGGATCAGATAAGCGAGGTGGACGAGCGACCGGTAGTCGTCGAGCAGCAGGGCCTCGATCAGCGGCTCTTCACGCGTCGGCCCCTGAACCGGACCGGGAACGATCGGCGTCTCGACCGTGGCGGACATGCAACTCCTCAACTCGGCGTACGGAAGAACCAACGAACGAATCACTGACCGGTCACGAAATGGTCGGTTAGTCTCCGTGTCATGAGCACTGGTGACGGGGTTGCGGGGCAGTGGGGCGGGGTCGACGTACATTTCGGTGAGGAGGGCGGTCGGCTCACGTACGGCAGCTACCTGCGACTGGCCGAGCTGCTCGACCAGCAGCGGCTGGAGTCCGATCCGCCGGCGCACGACGAGCTGCTGTTCATCACGATCCATCAGGTGTACGAGCTGTGGTTCAAGCAGGTTCTGCACGAGCTGACCGCGTCCCGGGACGCGATGCTCGCCGGCGAGCACTGGCTGGCCGAGCACCTGCTGCGGCGGGTGCACACGATCGAGCGCGTGCTGACGCAGCAGGTGGACATCCTCGAGACGATGACCCCGCAGGACTTCGGTGAGTTCCGGCACCGGCTGTCGCCCGCATCCGGGTTCCAGTCCGTGCAGTTCCGGGAGATCGAGTTCCTGTCCGGCGCGAAGGATCCGTCCTTCGTACGCCGGTTCCGCGGGCTGACCGAGATCGAGAAGGACCGCCTGCGCCGCCGCCTGGAGGAGCCGACGCTCTGGGACGCGTACCTCGACGTACTGGGGAAGTCCGGCTTCGACACCGACTCCGAGGACGCCATCCGCGACGCGCTCCGCAAGGTCGCCGGCGACCGCTCGCACTACGCTGCTATCTGGGAACTCGCCGAGGCCCTCGTCCAGCACGACGAACTCGCCGCGGCGTGGCGCGCGCGGCACGTGGTCATGGTCGAGCGCATGATCGGCACCAAGCCGGGCACCGGAGGTTCGTCCGGCGCCAACTACCTCCGCAGCCGTCTCGACCTCCGCTACTACCCTCTCCTCTGGAACCTCCGCAGCAACCTCTAGCCAGGGCGGGCCTCTTGAAGCTCTACGCCGACGTACCGGTTCAGCGGTTCGGGCAGGTTGTCGGTGATCTGGTGCTGGCGGCGTGGGTGTGGGCGTGTGTGGAGCTCGGTCTGCTGGTCTACAAGGTGACCGATGCGCTCGGGGCGCCGGGGCGGAAGGCGGCTGAGGCGGGGGACGGACTGGCGGGGGATCTGCGGCGGATGTCCGAGCCGATCGGGAAGGTGCCGGCGGTCGGGGATCAGCTGCGGGCGCCGATCGACGGGGCGGCCGGGGCGGCGGGGAAGCTGGCGCAGGCGGGACGGGACCAGGCGCAGGCGGTGGAGCAGTTGGCGTACGTGCTGGCGGCCGTGACGATCGGGGTGCCGGTGCTGTTCGCCGTACTGATCTGGGTGCCGCGGCGGATCCGGTTCGCGCGCCGGGCGACGGCGGCGCAGCGGTTCATCGACGACGCGGCGGATCTGGACCTGTTCGCGCTGCGGGCGATGGCGAACCAGCCGATGCACAAACTCGCGAAGATCTCCGCCGACCCGGTCGCCGCCTGGCGCGACGGCGACGTCGAGGTCGTCAGGGCGTTGGCGACTCTCGAGCTCCGGAGCACCGGGCTGAAGCCACCGCCGGATCTCCAGCACTCAGAAACCCCCTCCGACACCCCGTGAACCAGGCCCGCCCAGCGTGGCCGACTGTGTGGGCGCGAGGTTGGTGAGTGGTGGACGTCCGCCCTTAACACCAGCTTGAGGATCCGATAACGCGCCGGCGGATACGCTCGGGGCATGGCGCGGGTGCTACTGGTCGAGGACGACGATGCGATTCGGACGTCGTTGGGGAAGTCCCTGACGGCGGCCGGGCACGTGGTCTCGGCGGTCGCGGCCGGCGCCGACGGGGTCGCGGCGGTCGCGCGGGAGCGGCCGGAGGTGCTGTTGCTCGATCTCGGGCTGCCGGACCTGGACGGGCGCGACGTGCTCGCGATGGTGCGGGCGGTCAGTGACGTACCGGTGATCGTGGCGACGGCGCGGGACGACGACGCGAGCGTCGTACGGCTGCTGGACGCGGGCGCGGACGACTACGTGATCAAACCGTTCAGCGCGGCGCAGATGGATGCCCGGATTCGCGCCGTACTGCGGCGGCTCGGGCAGGACCCGCACGAGGAGTCGACGGTCGAGGTCGGCGGGTTGCGGATCGATCCGCGGAGCCGGGAGGTGACCGTGGACGGTGCGCCGGTCGACCTGACCCGCAAGGAGTTCGACCTGCTGCTGGCGTTGTCGCGCCGGCCCGGAGCCGTGGTGACGAAGCGGGAACTGCTGGCCGAGGTCTGGGGGCTGCCGTGGGGCGGCGGTGACCGGACCGTCGACGTCCACCTGTCGTGGTTGCGCCGGAAGCTCGGCGAGACGGCCGCGGCGCCGCGGTTCCTGCACAGCGTGCGCGGTGTCGGGATCAAGCTCTCAGTGCCCGACGGGGACGGCTGAGCATGCGCCGCCGGATCCTGCTGCTCTCGGTGGGCATGACCACGCTGGTCGTGCTTGCGTTCGCCGTACCGCTGGTGATTCTGCTGCGCAGTACGACGGCCAACGAGTCCAAGGACAAGGCGCGGTACCTGGCGGAGAGCGTCGCGTACTACGTCGGCGACAAGGACCACACGAACGACGACATCACGGCGTACCTCGAAGGCCTGAGCGATCATCCGGGCCGGATCTCGGTGCGGATGCCGGACGGTACGACGCTCGGCGACCCGCCGCCCGGTGGGGTGCCCACGCCGAAGAACGTGCCGGCCGGGTACGGCGACGGCGACCGTGACGACAAGGGCCCGCCGAAGATCGGCGACGCCGACTACCGCGACGTCGGCGGCGGTCTCGCGGTGGACGTCGGTGTCGGTACGCCGAACGGCGTGGCCTCCGTCTGCCTGTATCTGACCAGCGACGAGCTGTACGACGGTGTGGTCCCAAGGATCCTGGTCCTCATCGGTGGAAGTCTGCTCGTCCTGCTGCTCAGCATCGCCGGCGCCGAACTGGTGTCCCGGCGCCTCGCGCGCCCGTTGGAGGAGACCGCGAGTACGGCGGAACGCCTTGCCCGCGGCGACATGGACGCCCGCGCCCCGACGACCGGACCGACCGAGGTCGCGAAGGTCGGCTCTGCGCTGAACGGGCTTGCGGACCGGATCGACGAGGTGATTGCGGTCGAACGCGAGGCCGTCGCGGACCTGTCGCACCGCCTGCGGACGCCGTTGACCGCGCTGCGCCTGCAGGTCGAGGCGCTCCCGGACCGGGAGAGCGCCGACGAGCTGAACACCCAGGTCAACACGCTCGAACGGACACTGACCGCGGTGATCAGCGCGGCCCGCCGGCCGCAGCGCGAGGGTCGTGTCCCGCATTCGGACGCGGTCGAGGTGACGCGTCAGCGGGCCGCGTTCTGGGAACCGCTGTTCGAGGACCAGGGCCGCGAGCTCGCACTGGACCTGCCGAACGCGCCCGCGACGGTGCGCTCCTCCGGCGAGGACCTCGGCGCGGCGCTGGACGCCCTGGTGGAGAACGTAGTCGCGCACACCCCCGACGGAACGCCCGCGCGCATCACCCTGACCCGCGCGGACGGCGTCGTCCGGATAGTTGTCGCCGACAACGGTCCTGGCATCCCGCTGGGCGCCGGCGAGCGCGGCCGCAGCGATCGCGGCTCCACCGGTCTGGGTCTGGACATCGCCCGCCGCTGCGCCGAAGCCGCCGGCGGCTCCCTGACCCTGCACCGCAACGAGGTCGTCATCACGCTTCGAGCTTCTACTGAATCAACCCTTTGACGACGGCCAGTGCGCGCTCCAGGTGCGGCGCTTCGTCGTCCGCTCGCGTGGCGGCCGCCAGTTCGACGGTCGCGGACCCGGTGAGCGCGCGGTAGGAGACGCCCGGAATCAGCAGCTCGGCGACGGGCGCCGGCACGATCGCGATCCCGAGCCCTGCCGCGACGAACGTCACCAACGTCGACGTCTCCGCCACCTCATGCCGTACCCGCGGCTCGAACCCGGCCTCCCGGCAGCGCGCGAGCACGGTGTCGTGCATGACCGACCGCCCGGCGCCCGCGTGGACCACGAAGTCCTCGTCGGCCAGCTCCCCCAGTCGCACCCGGCGCCTTCCGGCCAGCCGATGCCCGTCGGGTACGGCGACGATCAGCGGATCGGCCCGCAGTACTTCCACCCGCAGCGACTCGTCCTCGACCGGCGGCCGCAGCAGCCCGAGATCGATCCGCCCGTCCGCGAGCGCCTGTGCCTGGTCGGGTGCGAGCATCTCACCCTGCACGGCGACCTCGACGTCCGGAAGCTCCTCCCGCAACGTCCGGACCAGCTGCGGCAGCAGGCTGTACGTCGCCGAGCCGACGCACCCGATCGCCAACCGCCCCTGCAGCCCGGCCGCGACCCGCTGCGCCTCACCTGCCGCGGACGAGACCGCCGCGATGATCTGCCGCGCCCGCACCAGGTACGACTCGCCCGCGGGCGTGAGCTCCACACGTCGCGTCGTACGGCGCAGCAACTGCAGGCCCAGCTCGCGCTCCAGCTGACGGATCTGCTGCGACAACGGTGGCTGGGCCATGTGCAGGCGGGCTGCGGCGCGACCGAAGTGCCGTTCCTCGGCGACGGCGACGAAGTACCGCAGGTGACGGAGCTCCACACGATTGATATTGGCAGAGTCTCGATCGAGCGTAAATGAGTATTTCTCCATATCGTTCGTGGCGACGTACCGTCGAGGGCATGAGCGATGTGGTGATCTGCGAACCGATCCGTACCCCGGTGGGCCGGTTCGGCGGCGCGCTGTCCGCACTGTCCGCGGCCGACCTCGCCGCCGTCGCTCTCACCGAGCTGGTACGCCGGACCGGTCTGGGCGAAGGTGATGTCGACGATGTCGTGCTCGGCCAGTGCTACCCGAACGGCGAAGCGCCCGCGGTCGGCCGGATCGCCGCTCTGGACGCCGGCCTCGGCGTCGGCGTACCGGGTGTCCAGGTGGACCGTCGCTGCGGCTCGGGTCTGCAGGCCGTGCTGTACGCCGCGGGCATGGTCGCCACCGGCGCCGCCCGTGTGGTGGTTGCCGGAGGCACCGAATCGATGTCGCAGGTCGAGCACTACGCCCTCGGCCTGCGCACCGGCGTCCGCGGCAACGTGGAGCTGAACGACCGTCTCGTCCGCGCTCGCGAGACCGCCGGCGGGAAGTATCACCCGGCGCCGGGCGGCATGCTCGAGACCGCCGAGAACGTACGCCGGGAGTACGGCATCACACGCGCGGAGCAGGACGAGTTCGCGCTGCGCTCGCACCAGCGGGCCGTAGCCGCGCAAGCCGAGGGCCGGCGGCCAGGGCATCGCCGCGATCTTCGAGGCCGTCCGATGAAGGGCGCGATCAGCAACCGGAACGAGGACGGCTCGTGAGTCTCGACAAGGTCGTTCCTACGCCGGCTGCGGCGGTTGCCGATATCGCGGACGGTGCGAGTCTCGCGGTCGGCGGATTCGGGCTGTCCGGGATCCCGTGGTTCCTGATCGGGGCGCTGCTCGAGCAGGGCGCGAGCGATCTGACTGTGGTGTCGAACAACTGCGGTGTGGACGGCGCGGGGCTTGGTTTGCTGCTCGAACGCGGGCGGATCAGCCGGGTGATCGCGTCGTACGTGGGGGAGAACAAGGAGTTCGCGCGGCAGTACCTCGCGGGGGAGTTGACGGTTGAGCTCACGCCGCAGGGCACGCTCGCGGAGCGGCTGCGGGCGGGCGGTGCCGGGATCGGGGCGTTCTTCACGCCGACCGGTGTCGGCACGCTGGTCTCCGAAGGCGGGCTGCCGTGGCGGTACGCGCCGGACGGCACGGTCGCGGTCGCGTCGCCGGCCAAGGAGGTCCGCACGATCCAGGGCCGGGACATGGTGCTCGAGGAGGCGATCGTCACCGATGTCGCGCTGGTCCGCGCCGCGGTCGCCGACCGGGCAGGCAACTGCGTGTTCCACGCGGCCGCCCGGAACTTCAACCCCGTCGCCGCGATGGCCGGCCGACTGACGATCGTCGAGGCCGAGCAGGTCGTCGAGGTCGGCGAACTCGCGCCCGACGCGATCCACCTACCGGGAGTCTTCGTACAACGCGTCGTACCACTGACCCCCGAGGAGGCCACCCGCAAGTCGGTCGAGAAACGCACCACCCGCCCCCGCCCGCCCGCCTCCGCCGCCCTACAGGAAGCCAGCGCAGCCGCCATCACCTGACAAATCCCCCAGCCTGTTGGCAGAAATGTTCCGCCAATCAGCCCTGGACCGAACTGGGAACAGGAAATGGAGACTGGCCACAAGCAACTACCTGTTCACAGTCCCCGCCGCAGGTCCCCAGTGCGGTAAAGGTTTGCTGCCCGAAAGGGCAAGGATCTCGTCAGATGTCTGCGGGCTCAGCTATAGTCAGCCGATCTCGAGGTCTACGAGACAATCTTGGAGGGGGAACTCCTATGAAATTACAGCGTTGTGCGCTCGCGTTGGCCTCGGTCGGCCTGCTCGGCGCCGCGGTGGCTTCGACCCCGGCGGCCGCTTCCGGCCAGGCCGACCCGAAGCCGTACCTGTCGAAGCAGTCCGGGGGAGCGCTGTCGGCAAAGGCCGCAGGCCCATGCCTGAGCGCTGTGGGCGTGCCGACCGCCGCGGGCACCATGCAAGAGATCGATGCGACCCCGTCGACGCCGCCGCGGGCTGACGTCTTCGAGACGTTCCCGTTCGTCGGCACCCGGCTGGACGCGACCTGGTACTTCGCGACCAACGCCTCGCAGACCCAGTTCTACTACTACGGCCTGCTGGTGCAGGGCACGAGCCTCTACCGGCACACGACGTACCTGCCGGCCGACTCGACCAAGCCGCCGGTGCCGACCTTCAAGAGGGTCGGGTCGGGCTGGGGCAGCTTCAAGTCGATCGCCACGTCGAACTACAGCGTCGCGACGCCGCGGCACGCGTACCTCTACGGCCTGAACACCAACAACAGCCTGTACCGGTACCAGATCGTCGGCGCCGGCTTCAAGGCGTTGGGCCCGATCCCGGGCTTCCGCGGCTTCAAGACGATGACGGTGATCAGCGAGTCCGCGACGTACGACACGTTGCTGATGACAACGGCCGCCGGTGCGCTCTGGACGGCGCACATCCCGATCGCGGCCGGGGCCAAGCCGGTGATGAAGCTGATCCGTTCCTCGGGCTTCGGGCAGTACGAGTCCCTGGTCGCGCAGAGCTGCGGCACCCGCGGCGGCACGCTGCTCGTCGCGGTCGACCACGACACGGACTCCGGCTACCAGTACGCGCTGAGCCACGCGAACGGCACCGCGACCGCGGTCACGTCGTACGGCAAGATTCCCGCCGTCTTCAACGGCGTCGATCACGTGTCGCTCACGTCGCACTACTTCCAGCTGGTCGGCGAGTAAGCACCTAGCGATTCGAGCTGGCCGAGGCCCCGTGCCTCGGCCAGCTTTCGTTTGTCAGCGGACGAGCGGCCAGTAGCGGGCGGTCGGCGGGGCCTGGATCTGCCAGGTGGGTGGGGCGGTCGGGTAGATGCGGGTGCTGAGGACGCGGCCTGCGCTGGTGAAGACTTCCAGGATCGAGCCGTCGAGGATGATGCGAGCGGCCGGGCGGTCCGATGCGGAGTCGAAGGCATCACTGACCTGCATGCGGCCGCCGTGCGCGTGGTCGTCGCGGCTGGCCTGACTGCGGTCGATCGTCAGCGTGTCGGCGTCCAGCTCGATCACCACACGTTCCTGTTCGCTGAAGTGGATGACGACCTTCCCGGAGCCTTCCGGTACGACGATTTCGCACTGGGCGCCGGTCGATGCGCCGTCGGCGGGTGAGCCGGTGCCGACGCGGAGCGTGTCGACCGTAGGCACGGGTGCACTGCGGAGTGACGAGTCCGGACCGAGCCACACGACCCGGGGCAGCGAGATGACTCCCGCCCAGTCGTCCGTCCAGCCCGCACGGTCCCGCCCCTCGGTCAGCCAGCCGAACAGGAGCGGCCCGAACCGGCTGTCTCGCAAGGCGGAGGCCGCGTAGAAGTTGGTCCCGTGATCGAGGCGCCGCGGAACCACCGGGGCGTCGACGTCGAACGACAGCACTTCGGCAGGGCCACCCTCCGGCGACCACGACGCGACCACCGCGATCCGGCGGCCGTCGATCGTCAGCATCTGCGGGCACTCCCACGCGGCACCGGTGTCGTGGCCGTCCAGGACGCCGCGGGGCAGTTCGGCGAGCGGACCGGCGTACGTCCAGTTCTCGAGGTCTGTCGAGCGGTACGACGGGATGCTCGCCCCGCGGTCGGCGTACCCGGCACCGACGACCATCCACCAGGTGCCGTTCTCCCACCAGACAAAGGGATCGCGGAACATGATCGCGGGGTCGGACGGATCCGGCACCACCTGGTGGGGCGGCCCGAACGACGTACCGCCGTCGTCGGACACGGCGGTCAGCACCGACTGGTACGGGCGTCCCTCGATGTGACCCGAATAGAACGCGCGGACCCGTCCGCCGTCCAGGACCGTGTTGCCGGACCAGCAGCCGTCGGTGTCCGGCCCGCCCGGCCGTGGCGCCATCGCGGGCCGGTGCAGCGTCCAGCGCACGTAGTCGGGCGAGGTCGCGTGCCCCCATTCGACCGGTACGTGCATGTCCAGGACGGGCCGCGATTGGAAGTACAGATGGATGTCGTCGCCCACCTCGATCGGCCCGTTCGGGTCGTTGAGGTATCCGCGCGGCGGCCGGACGTGGAACGCGGGGCGGAGGTGTGCGGTCGTGTGGGTATGGGCCTGGACCTGGGTCACCGGGATGCTCCTGCCGTGATGCCTGCGATGAAGTACCTCTGGGCGAAGATGAACAGCACGACGCTCGGCAGGATCGCCAGGACGACGCCGGCCAGCACGACCGAGATCGAACCGGTGCCGAGGTTCCCCTGCAGACCGACGAGTCCGAGCGGGAGGGTGAAGTTGTCCTGCGACTGCAGGAAGATCAGCGGCCGGTAGAACTCCGCCCAGAAACCGGAGAAGTTCAGGATCGCGAGCGTCGCGATCGCCGGACCGGCCATCTTGGCGTAGATCATCAGGAAGGTCTGGAAGTGACTGGCGCCGTCGATCCTCGCCGCCTCGCCCAGTTCGCGAGGCATCTGCATGAAGTACTGGCGCATCAGGAACGTCCCGAACGCGCTGCCGAGGGCCGAGACCACCAGCGACAACGGGCTGTCGGAGAGTCCGAAGTACCGGATGATCACGAACACCGGGATGATGATCGTCTGCAGCGGAACCATCATGGTGGCCAGGAAGATCCCGAAGACCACCGAGCGCCCCGGGAAGCTGATCATCGCGAACGCGTACCCGGACAACGTGCAGGTGATGGTCTGGCCGACCACGATCAGCCCGGTGACGACGACGCTGTTGACGAAGAACCGGCCGATCGGGATCCGGTCGAAGACCGCGCTGTAGTTGGAGAAATCGGGGTGCAACGGGAACCACTGCGGCGGGTTGCTGAACGCCTCGGCCGGTGTCCGCAGCGAGGTCGTGACGGTCCACAACAACGGGCCGAGGGCAATCATCGCGGCGATCACCAGCACCGCGACGCCGGTGATCCGGCCGATCCGGGCCAGTGTTCCGGTGGATTCTGTCATTGGTAGAACACCAGCTTTCGGGCCGCGAGGAACTGCAGCCCGGTGATGACCAGGATCGCCGCCAGCAGCACGATCGCGATCGCCGAGCCGTACCCGAACTGCAGGTTCTGGAAGCCCTTCTGGTACATCGAGATCGTCACCGTCGTGGTCGCCGATCCCGGGCCGCCCTTGGTCATGATGTACGGCTGGTCGAACAGCTGCATCGCGTTGATCAGGGCAACCACCGCGGCGAACAGGATCGTCGGGCTGATCAACGGGATCTTGATCCGGAACAGCGTCCGCAACCCGCCGGCGCCGTCGATCTGCGCGGCTTCCAGGACGTCGGTGGGGACCGACATCAGCGAGGCGACGAACAGTACGAAGGTGAACCCGATCTGCTGCCACACCGCGATCAGCACGATCGTCGCGGCCGCCCCGAACCCGCTGGTCAGCCACGGTACGTTCGGGATGCCGAGCAGGCCGAGGTAGTAGTTCACGACCCCGAACTTGTAGTCGAACAGGTAGCCCATGAAGATCGACACGGCCGCCGTCGACGCGAGCAGCGGCAGGTAGAACGCCGTACGGAACAGCGTCCGTACCCAGACCAGCTTGCGCTGGTTGACCAGGACGGCGAGCCCGAGCCCGATGGTCAGCTGCAGTACGACGATCGCGAGCGCCATCCCCAGCGTGACGCCGAACGACTTGAGCACCGGCCCGTCGGTGAACAGCCGCCGGTAGTTCTCCAGCCCGACGTACTCCGGTGTCGAGATGACGTCCCAGGAGAAGAACGACAGCCCGAGTGAGGCGACGATCGGGATCGCGGTGAAGACCGCGACGAACAGCACCGACAGCCCGATCATCGCGAACCCGAAACGGGCCTCGCCGTGCGACGACGGGTGACCGCGCCGCTTCTTCACGACGGCCTCTCGCACCTCCGCGGTGACAGCGGACATCAGCTCGCTCCTGCCGCCTTCTCGAGGTCGGACTGCAACCCGTCCAGGGCCGCCTTCGCGTTCCCGGACGAGATCGCCTGGGTGGTGCGCTGGTTCAGCGCGGTCGCGAGCGCGTTGTAGTACGGCGGGGCCGGGATCGGGGCCGTGTCCGGGTGCTTGGTCAGCGTGTCGTAGAAGACCGACCAGTGCTTCGGACCGGTCTTGGCGTACCGCGCGGCCGTCACCAGGGACTTGCGGCCGGGCGTGGTCACGTTGCCCGGGAAGACCAGGTCGAACGTCTCCGGCTTCACCAGCAGTTTCAGGACCTCCCAGGCCAGGTCCTTCTTCTTCGACGACTTGAAGATCGCGTACCCGCCGGCGCCGAACAGGTGCCGCTGGCTCTTCCACTTCGGGAACATCGTGACGTCGAAGCTGCCGTTCTTCATCCCGGCGTTCGTCAGCCCGCCGGCCCAGAACCCGCCGCCGATCGACATCCCGATCCGGTTCGACGCGAACAGGCCCTGCAGGGTGCCGCCACCGCCGACGTCGGGTGACGGCGACAGGCCCTTCTTGGTGAGCTCGATCATGTAGTTCAGCGCCTCCACGGTCGCGTCGGAGTTCGCGGTCGGTGCGCCCCATTTCCAGCCGCCCTTGCGGCCCGCGGCGGCAGCGTCACCGGCGTACGCCTTGTTCCACAGCCAGTCGCCGCCGTCGTACTTGCCCTCCTCGAGCAGGTTGGCGTTGTTCGCGTACATGAACGACGTCCAGCTGCCCCACAGCCGGACAACCCAGCCGAAGGCGTTGATGCCCTTGAACTTGGCGATCTTGGTGGCCGCGGTCTCGAAGTCGTCGAGGGTCCAGCTCTCGCTCGGCGGTACGACGCCGGCGCGCTGGAAGAGCTCCGTGCTGTAGAACATGTTCCCGGCGTTGAAGCTGTCCGGGAGCTCCCACAGGTGACCCTGGTACATCATCGACTCGACGAGGGCCGGGTGGATGTCGGCGAAGTACTCCTTCAGCGCGTCCAGGTCCTTGGTGACGTAGTCGTCGAGCGGGATGGCCAGTTCCTTCGACGCCATCAGCTGCAGGCCTTCGGTGGCGACGCTGATGATGTCCGGCGGGGTCCCGGCGGCGATCTGGGTCAGCACCTTGGCCAGGAAGTCGTTCCAGTCGGTGCCGTTGATCGCGGAGATCTCGAACTTGATGGTCGCGTCGAGCTTGGCGATCTGCGGCTGCAACCGGTTCTGCAGCTGGGTCGCCTGCGCCTGCTCGCCGAAGTACAGCATCTTCAGCGACTTCGACGAGCCGCCGCCGTCCTTGCTGCAGGCGGCCAGATCGGCCAGGGCGGCCAGGCCGAGACCACCGGCTCCGGCCTTCAGCAGCGTACGGCGGGCCAGCGAGCCTCCGGGCGGATGAATACCTGTCATGGGGTTTCCTCCTTCTACCCAATACGTATTGACTCGGGACCGTAGCAGCGGCTTAGAGTGGGGTCAATACGTATTGGCTCGATCTGTGATAGTTAGTTGTCGGCGAGACGCCGCGCTGTGTGAAGGGGGACGGATGCCGAGGAAGCCTGCCGGTGGGCCGAAACGGGTCACGATGACCGACGTGGCGCGGCGTGCGGGGGTGTCCCAGCCGACCGTCTCGTTCGTGCTCAACGACCGTCGCGACGTCGCGGTGGCCGAGGAGACCAGGCGGCGCGTGCTCCAGGCGGCGGCCGAGCTCGACTTCGTCCCGAACCGGGCAGCCCAGCTGCTGCGGTCGAACAAGTCGTTCACCGTCGGCGTCGTGACCAGCGGGATCGTCTCCCAGCCGTACGCCGGTCTGATCGTGCTCGGCCTGCAACAGGTCGTCCAGCCGGCGGGCTACGTGTGCATGGTCGTCGACACCACCGGCGACCCGGGACAGGGTGACGACGCCGTGGCCAGCCTGGTCGGGCAAGGGGTCGCCGCGATCGTGTACGCGTCGCTCGCGCCCCAGCCGCTGCACCGCAGCCCGCGCCTGGACGGGATCCGGACGATCTTCGTCAACTGCTGGCCCGAGGAGGGGCCCGCGGAAACGATCCTGCTGGCCGACGAGTACGCCGGTGGGCGCGCCGCGGCGGCGTCCGTCTTCGATCGCGGGCATCGCGATGTCGCGTTCCTCGGCGGCATGCGCAACGACTACGCCTGCAAGGAGCGCCGGCGCGGATTCGACGACGCGGCGCGGGCGGTGGGGCTGCGTCCGGCCGACCTCGTGCATCGGTACGGCACCTACCAGATCGGGAACGGGTACGACCTGGCGACCGAGGTGATCACCGAGCATGCCCCGACCGCCTTGGTCTGCGGGAACGACCGGATGGCGATCGGTGCGCTGCTCGCCCTGCATGCACTCGGACTCGAGTGCCCGCGAGACGTCAGCATCGTCGGTTTCGACGACCAGCCCGATGTCGCGGATCAGGTCCGGCCGGGTCTGACCACCGCCGCGCTGCCGCACCTGATGCTGGGTCGACGGGCCGGCGAACTCCTGCTGGCCGGTCCGGACGACGCGCCCGAGCGGGTGATCGTCGACTGCGAGCTGATCGAGCGGGAGTCGGTCGGCGATCCGCCGCCCCGGCGGCCGCGGCCCCGGGCGGCTGCGAAATGATCCACTGGCGCCCGTCGTCGGGCTTCGTCGGTGATGTGATCCCGTTCAGCCATGCCGGGCGGATCTGGCTGTTCTACTTGCTGGACGAGCGTCCCGAGGACCCGACCGCAGGAGCGAGCGGGATGCCGTGGGCGTTGGTGTCCACCACGGACTTCGTGCAGTACACCGACCACGGCGTCGTACTGCCGGCCGGGGATCGGGATGCGGTTGATTTCGACTGCTACACGGGCAGTGTGGTTGCCGATGGGTCTCGGCTGCACCTGTTCTACACCGGCCACAATCCGCGGCTCGGCGATGGGGACGGCTCGTTCCAGGTGGTCTGTCACGCGGTCAGTGACGGCGATCCGACGCAGTGGACCAAGCAGCCTGCGCTCACGTTCGGCGCGCCTGCGGGATTTGTGCCGCAGGACTGGCGGGATCCGTTCGTGTACCGGACCGCAGCCGATCAGCCGTGGCAGATGGTCCTGGCCGCGCGGTACGTCGACGCGCCCGATCGCCGGTGTGGTGTCGTCGCGCGCTTGACGTCGACCGACCTGGAGCAGTGGACTCCCGCGGAGCCCTTGTGGGAGCCGCACCGGTTCATCACGCAGGAATGCCCGGATGTCTTTCAGTGGGGCGACTGGTGGTACTTGGTGTACTCCGAGTTCACCGACGCGTTTCAGACACGCTACCGGATCGCGCGGGGGCCTTCTGGTCCGTGGTTGGCGCCTGGGCGGGACACCGTCGACGGGCGGGCGTTCTACGCGGCGAAGTCGGTGTCGTTCCAGGGGCGCCGGTTCTTCATCGGCTGGATCCCTACGAAACAAGGGGATTCCGATGCCGGGCGGTGGCAGTGGGCAGGCGACCTCGCCGTACTCGAAGCACATCAGGAGGACGACGGGACGTTGGCGTTCGGTCTTCCCGCGGAGGTTGTGGCGGCGTATTCCGACGTACAGGATGTCAAGCTGTCACCGCTGGGCGGCGCGGATGCCGAGCCAGGACAGGGAGCGATCGACCGGTACGCCGCTTGGATCGGTGACGCCGTTCCCGAGCATTGCCTGATCACGCTGACCGTCGACGTCGAGGCAGGCACGCAGTCGTTCGGCTTGCTGCTACACGCCAGCGCGGACGGCGAGGACGCCACCGTCGTACGCCTCGAACCCCAACGCAACCGCCTCGTCCTGGACCACTGGCCCCGCGGCCGCACCGGCCCGGCCCAGTGGCAGGTGGACGGCGACGTACCGCACGCCGTAGAACTAGAACGCCCTTGCCCACTCCCACCCGGCCCCCACACCGTCCGGGTCCTGCTCGACGGCACGAGCGGTCAAGCAGTCGTCGACAACCGCGTCGCCCTGAGCTTCCGCCGCCACGAGTTGGGTGCGGGCCACGTCGGCCTCTTCGTCACTGACGGCGCCGTCAACCTCAGACAACTCACGACCGCGAGCTAGCAGGCTCGTCTTGCAAGGGTCTCAGGTTGGCCCGGTGGGCGGGTTAGGTTGCGGGGACCTCGTCCGCCCAGGGTTTGTGGAGGTTCTTGTGCGTCGGTTACCTGTTGTGCTGGCTGTTCTTGCTGGTGTGGTTGCTGTTGTGGGGCTGGTTGTTGTGCATCCGGGGAGTGCGGCGCGAGCTGATGCTGCGGTGACTGCGCAGGCTGCCGCGGCGCCGAGCAGTGTGCGGCGGGTCGGGACCGAGGAGTTCGCCGACCCGGGGTTCGCGCACCTTGGTTCGAAGTACTACTTGTTCCGGACCGGTGCGGGATACGGCACGCGGTGGACGACGAGCGGTGGTTGGTCGGCGGTGCACAAGTCGATGGCGGCGATCCCGGCTTGGGTCGATCGCGGGAAGCCGCTGCTCTGGGCGCCCGAGGTCTTTCAGAGTTCGGACAGTCGTGGCGCGTTGTACGTCATGTACTTCACCGGCGAGTCCGCGTCCCGGCACGTGCACTGCATCGGCGTCGCGACCTCGCGCCGTCCGGCCGGGAACTACACGCCGGGTTCCAAGCCGGTCGTCTGCTCGCCGTGGGTCTCCCGCGGGTACGAGGCGATCGACCCGGCGGCGTACCGGGCCAAGGACGGCAAGCGGTACCTGATCTACAAGAGCGACTACCGCAACGCGTCCGGCTTCCAGATCCGCGCGGTCCAGATGGACACGCAGACCGGGACCCGCGTGGTCGGCAAGAGCATCGCCAAGATCGTCAGCTCGACCAAGATCGAGGGCCCGTCGGTGATCGCGCACGGCGGCAAGGTGTGGCTGTTCGCCTCCCGGGGCGACTACATCAACTGCTCCTACAACACCGACGTGTGGTCCGCGGATACCTTCTGGGGCGGCCGGTTCACCCGCGTCAAGACCCTGATGACCACCAAGTCCAACCGCCTCTGCGGCCCGGGCGGCGCCACTGTCATCAACGTCGGCGGTACGACGCGCATCGCGTTCCATGCCTACGTCGACGCGAACCACAACGGCGTGAAGGACTCGAACAAGCGGCAGGCCTACACCGGTGTCGTCAAGTGGACCTCGAAGGGGATCCCTTACCTCGCCTGACTGATCCAGTTCAGCTCTTCTCGCGCAGAGATACCGCCCTTGAGTTGCTGGGCACTGAATCGGTACAGCTGAGGAGTGCGGCCACGACGCGCCTGTCAGTGAGAATGTCGGGATGATGATCGAAGCGGTTGTGTGATGGGGGTTCTCGACAAGTTCTCGCTGGGTGGGCGGACGGCTCTGGTGACCGGCGGGTATCGCGGGCTCGGGCGTGCGTTTGCGGCTGGGTTGGCCGAGGCCGGGGCCGATGTGGTGATCGGGGCTCGTGATGCCGTGGCTTCGCAGCGGGCGGCCGAAGCGCTGGCGGAGGAGACCGGGCGGACGGTCGTCGGCGTCGGCCTCGACGTGAACGACCGGGAGTCCGGCAGAGCTGCGATCCAGGCGGCGCTGGATGCGACCGGGCGGTTCGACATCCTGGTCAACAACGCCGGGGCTTGCGTTCACCGGCCGGCGCTCGACGTACCCGACGACGAATGGGACAGCGTCTTCGCGACGAACGTCGACGGTCTGTGGAAGCTCAGTCAGGAGGCGGCGCGGCACTTCACGACCGTCGGCGGTGGCACCATCGTCAACATCGGGTCGATCTCCGCGCACATCGTGAACCGTCCCCAGTGGCAGCCGGCGTACAACGCGTCCAAGGCCGCGGTCCATCAGCTGACCAAGTCCCTGGCCGCGGAGTGGGCACCGTTGAACATTCGCGTGAACGCCGTCGCGCCCGGTTACGTGAAGACCGAGATGGCGCCGGTCGACGAGCCCCAGTTCAAGGCCCGCTGGATCGACGACGCTCCGATGCAGCGCTACGCCGTACCGGAGGAGATCGCGCCGACCGTCGTCTTTCTCGCCTCACCGGCCTCGAGTTTCATGACCGGCTCGGTGGTGGTGATCGACGGCGGCTACACCCTCCACTAGCGGTATCGGTCGAGGAATGCGGTGAGTTCCGCGAGGTACGCCGGGCGGTTGTCGCGGCGTACCGAGTGTCCGGCGCCGGCGATCTGTGCCGCGCGGAACTCACCGGCGGCCGCTTCGGCGCAGCGTTCGGCGTACTCGGTGGAAATCAGTGAGCCGCGGTCGGTGTCGCCGTGGATCAGCAGGACCGGGCACGTGATGTCGGCCAGCAGACCGGTCAACGGGCCGGCGTCGCGGAACGTCAGATCGAACAGCCGCGGGTTGACCTGCGCCTTCGACACGGCCCAGGGTTCGAGTTCGTCATCGGCCCAGCCGGGGTCGTTGGATCGGCCTCGCGCGATCCGTGCCGGCAGATCGAGTACGCGGAGATCCGCGAGCCAGCCCGGCTCGGACCACGGTACGTCGAGCCGGTCGCCAGGCGATCCGGGCGGCGGGTCTTCCAGTACGACCGCACGGACCAGGTCCGGGCGCGACGCGGCCAGGTGGGCGGCCGCCATCGCGCCCATCGAGTGACCGACCACGACGACGCCGCCGTCACGGGGCTGGCCCGACAGCACGAGCGCGGCATCGTCGCGGTGAGCTTCATAGCGGATCGGCTCGTCCGGAAGCCCGGACTCGCCGTGCCCGCGGGCATCGATCGCGAGCGCCCGAATCCCGGGCAGCTCACGGATCGCCGGCGCCCAGCACTGCGCGGAGTCCGAGAAGCCGTGCAGGAACGCGACCTCGGCCTCCGCCTCATCGGTCCGGTACCACGCCAGATGAGCGGTCGTGCCTCGCACACTGAACATGCTTCCGGACCCTAGCGCGCAGTGCAGCCGCAATCGCACGCCGGGTGGCAGGGTTTGCGGGGCGTCGCGCAGACCTGGTGCGGATGGAGGACCGGGCCGACGCCTGGGGCCGCCTGACTGCGGGCCAGGCGCAGCAAGGAGTCTGCGGCGAGGCGGGCGTTCTCGCCGGTCGCGGACATCCGTGCGGCGATCATCCCGGCGACCAGAGGCGCGGAGAACGACGTACCGCTCCAGCTGGCCAGCCCTTCGAAACGCAGAACCTTGTGCGGAACGGGATCCTCGAAACACTCGTAGTCGCCGACCGCGAAGGCGTTCACCAGATCCACGCCCGGCGCGTAGACGTCGACCCAACCGCCGTAGTTGGAGAACCATGCGCGGCTGTTGCCGTCCGCGGACAGCGCGCCGACGCCGACCACCCACGAGTACGCCGCGGGGAAGGTCGGCTTGTACGTCGTGTCGTTGCCGGCCGGCGCGACGATGACGACGTTCAGGTGCCGCAAACGCCTGTCGTAGAAGGTGTTGAAGGTGAGCAGCGGCCGATGGAAGCGCGTGAAACCGTCGAACTCGCAGACGATCACCTCCGCGCCGCAGTCCATCAACTCGTTCATCTTCTGGATGATCTCGTGCTCGTACGCCATCCCGGCGTGCGGCCGGTTGTCGATGTACTCCGCCTTCTTGACGTGAACCATCGCCTTCGGCGCGACGACGCGCACACACCCGGCGACGAACGTCCCGTGGCACGCGTACGGCTTGATGCGTCCAGTGCCAGCCACGAACGGGTCCTCGGTCTCGCCGGTGACCCCCGCCATCCACGGCCACACCTGCACACCGTCGACCAGGCCGCCGTCGACGACACCGACGAACACGTCACGACCGTCCCATCCGCGCGTTCCGCAACAGATCCCGGTGCTCACCGGCGGTTCCGGGCTCGCCGCGTTGCCTGGTACGCAGTCCGGCTCGGTGGCGGGGCAGGGGTGCCCGTTACCGCAGTACGCGAGCCCGTGGTCCGGTGATCCCTTGTTGGGGCCGACCCGCCGATCCAGCTCGGCCAGAACGTTCGGCACCGACAGCGGATCGTCGTCCTTGTACCGCCCGTCGTACTCGCCGCCGAACTCGGAGCCGCCGAGCATCCCGGGCCGTCCCTCGCTCACCCGGCGGAAGTCCCGGCCGTAGCGCCAGACGAGGGCGGTGACGCCGTCGATCACCGGCAGTACGTCGATGGCGACGGGTTCGGGAATGATCGGGCTGCGTGCCTCCTCCGGTGTGGCGTCGTCCCGGAGCGTGTTGTAGACCAGCTCCGCGTCGTCCGCGCGGACGAGGATCGTGTCCCGGCGGTAGAAGTAGTCGACGTACCCCACTTCTTCCCAGTTGTCCGGATACACGGCCGTCGTGCCGTGCCATTGCTCCGGCCCTCGTTCTCCCTCGTCCTCCAGGATCAGGCGCAGTGCGTCTCTGAGGCGTTGGTCTGCTGGCATTTCGTCCCCCTAGTTGGTCAGAAACCTTCCAAAAACAAGGTGGTACGGCGTATTAGGATCGGAACAGGGGAGGGGGCAGGGTTGTGGATGCCGACGAGTTGCATGCGCTCGCACTGTCGCGGCCTGCCGACGCCCTGAAGATCGCCCGCCAGGTCCTCGCGAACTCCCCGTCCGACGCCGACGCCGCGGCCGCCCACAAAGCGGCGGGAGTCGTCCATCGCGACTTCGGTGACATCGACGAGGCGGTGACCGAACTCAAGGCGGCGTACCGGCATGCGCGCAAGGCCGCGGATCCCGACGGCGAGGCGGACATCCTGGCGAGTCTCGGCGTGGCGCTGGTGATGGCCGGGCAGACCCGACGCGGCCTGTCCGTGCTCGACTCGATCGTCCCCGGCCGGACCGGGGTGCTCGCCGGCCGTATCCTCATCCGCCGGATCTGGGTGCGCGGAGCGCTGCTCGGCAGGTACGCCGAAGCGCTGGCCGACGCCGAACAGGCGGTCGAGCTGCTGACCGGCACCGGTGACCTGATGTGGGAGGCGCGGGCGCTGACCCACCGGGCGATGGTGCTGCTCGCGATGGGCGCGATCGAGCGCGCCGACGTCGACTACGCGCGGAGCGAGGAGCTGTTCGCGAAGTGCGGTCAACAGGTCGAGTACGCCGATACCCGGCAGGCGCGTGGTGCCGCGGCGTTCGCGCGCGGTGACCTGCCGACGGCGTTGCTGTACCTCGACGACGCGCAACGGGTGGTCGACGAGCTCGGGGTCCTGGAGCCGGACCTGTTCGCCAACAAGTGCGTGGTGCTGCTGGCGGCCGGCCTGACCCGTGACGCACTCACCGAGATCAACAGTGCGCTGGAGCGATTCGAGCACCAGCGCGGCTCGACCGCACGACGCGCGGAGTTGCTGTACTGCGCCGGACTCGCAGCCCACGCCGCCGGTGCTCTGGAACTGGCCGAGAGTCGCAGTCGTGCCGCCATGAAGCTGTTCCGCCGCCAGCAGCGTCCGTGGTGGGCGGCGCGTGCTGAGCTCGTCTTGCTGCAGTCGCGCTACGCGGCTGGTGAACGTACGCCGCGATTGCTGCACGCCGGCCAACGACTCAGCACCGAACTCGACGGACTCGACGCGGACCTCGCGACCGAGGCGCATCTGCTGACGGGCAGGCTCGCTCTCGCCCGTTCCGAGTCCGCCGAGGCCCGACGCCACCTGAGCATTGCGGCGGCTGCCCGGAACCGCGGCTTGCGAGCGCGCGGCGCCGGCTGGCTCGCCCAGGCCACGCTCCATCACAGTGACGGCCGGGCGCGCGCGATGCTGGCTGCCTGCCGACAGGGCCTGAGCCTCATCGAGGTCTACATGCACACCCTCGGCGCCACGGAACTCCGGGTCCTCGCCACCGCTCAGGGCGCCGAACTCGCCGCCATCGCGCTCCGGTACGCAGTCCAGCGCGGCAACGCCCGCCAAGTCCTCGAGTGGAGCGAACGCTGGCGCTCCACAGTGCTCGCGATCCCGCCGGTCCGGCCGCAGGAGGACGACGGCCTGGTCGCGGACCTCACGGCGCTGCGCAGCCTGACCTACCGGCTGGAGACCAGCTACGACCAACGACTCGGCCCTGCCCCGCTGCATCGCGAACGCCGGCGCCTGGAAGCCGCCGTACGCCGCAGAGTTCTGGTGACACCCGGCACCATCGGCGACCGGCCCGACCAGTTCCGCAGTGCCGACCTGCTGGCTCATCTCGGAGACCGCAGCCTGATCGAGCTCACCGACGTCGACGACCAGTTGTACGCGATCACGGCGGCGCGCGGCCGGGTCCATCTCGCGTCGATCGGCCCGACCCAGGAGGCGACGCGGCGGCTGTCGCACGCGCTGTTCGCGCTGCGACGTGAGGCGACCGGACGTGGTGAGGACCGGCTCGACCTGGACGCCATCGGAGCCCGCCTGGAGACGGCACTCCTGGGCGACGTCGCCAAGCACCTGGCCGACGGCCCGGTGGTCGTCGTACCGACCGGCCGGCTGCATGCGGTCCCGTGGAGTCTGCTGCCGTCGTTGCGGCATCGGCCGACCTCAGTGGCCCCGTCGGCGGCAGCATGGTTGCGCGCCCGGAGCGCCGTACCGCCGGCGACCGAGCGGGTCGTGCTGATCGGCGGTCCGCAGCTGTCGACCGGACCGGAGGAGGTACGTCGACTCTCCGAGCTGTACCCGGACGCGGTGGTGCTCACCGAGGGCGGTGCGACGGCGGAGGCAGTACTGGAAGCGATGGACGGGGCTTCGCTGGTGCATGTCGCGGCCCACGGAACGTTCCGCGCGGACAGTCCGCTGTTCTCCTCGCTGCAGGTGGATGATGGGCCGCTCACGGTGTACGACCTCGAACGGCTGGACCGCGCGCCGCACCGAGTCGTGCTGTCGAGTTGCAGCTCCGCGCTCGGCGGTCCCAGTGGCGCGGACGAGCTGCTGGGCCTGGTCAGTGCGCTGGTGGCACTCGGGTCGTCCGGCGTGGTGGCCAGCGTCGTACCGGTGAACGACCCGGCGACGGTGCCGCTGATGCTCGGCCTGCACGACAGGCTGCGGGCCGGTGACGATCTGGCCGAAGCACTCGCCCAGGCACGGGTGTCGGCCGGAGACGACCGGCCGGCGCGCACAGCCGGACAGTCCTTCATCGCGCTCGGAGCCTGATCTGGGGCTTGATTCATAGCCGGACCCAGTCGGTGACTACCCGGCCGGTCGGTGTGTCGCAGCGCAACCGGACCGCGTCCGCAGGCAGCAACGGCAGTTGGAAGAAGCCGGATTCGTCGGCGCTGACGGTGTACTCCGTGCCGTCCGGGTTCTCGACGTGGATCTCGCCGGGGCCGGGCGGGAGGATCTGGCCGACCACTTCGTCCTGGTTCACCTCCAGCTCCATCGACAGCGGAGTGGAGGTGAACACCAGCAAGCGCGTCTGCCCGGGTTCGGCCCGGGTCCCGGCCAGCGCATCGAGCGAGGAGTCGAAGGTCAGACTCGCCTGCAGGAGGTCCTCGTCGATCGTCCGCCAGGACAGCACGCCCTCGGCCTGCGCGGCGATCGCCTCTGCCAACGGTCGCGTGGCACGGACAGCTTCGGCGAGATCCTCGAAGAGGCGATCGTCGTCATCCCAACGTCGCCGCGTCATGGTGAGCACCTCCTGACGGCTCGGATCGCTCTGATCGCTCTGAGGATTCGACGTACGCCCGGACCCGCGGAGACCTGCGGAGCCGTTCGAGCGCGCGTGAGCGGGTGGGGCCGATGCTGCCCGCCGGTATGCCGGTGCGCTCGGTGATCTCGGCGTACGACGGCCGCGGATCCTCGAGCAGCAGCAACAGCAGGTCGCGCTGCCGGTGCGGCAGTTCAGCCAGCCCGGCCAGCAGCGCCTCGTGCCGCTCGGCCCGGAACAGACCTTCCTCGGGTTCCTCGAGGTCCGCCGCGATCGCCTGGAACGCGGGATCCAGCGGGTCGTCGGGGCGCAGCCGACGGCCGGACGACAGGTACCGGAGCGCCTCGCGGCGGGCGGTCGTGATGATCCACCCCGGCATGGCCCGAGGTTCCTGCAGGCTGTCCAGGTGGCCGACGAGCCGCAGCCAGACGGTCTGCGCGACGTCCTCGGTCTCGCTCTGCGTCAGCCGGAACTGCCGGATGACGGAGACGAGCAACGGTGCGTATCTGCTCACCAGTTCGCTCCACGCCTGCTGATCGCCACCGGCCGCGGCGGCCACCAGGGCGGCGACCGGTGAGACTTCCTGTTCCATTCCGGCCCCCCTCGATGCCGAGTCCTACTGAACGGACCGCGCCGGAGGGCCTGCAGATACATGCCAATCCCGCGTCAGACCGGTAGCTCTGCGTAGGCCGAGGCGGGCAGCAGCCTCAGGCCGGTGTGCAGAGTCACCAGCTCCTGGAGCGCGTACCTCGCGGAGCGCCGGAAATCGAAGCCGTGCGCACCGAGGGACACCTCGACGGAGCAAGCGCCCGGACTCAGCCCGATCAGCAGGCCGCGCTGGACGGTCAGCAGAACGCTTTCGAGTGTCAAGAGCACCGTGAGGTCGAAGGTGATCGTGTACGGCGCCTGCCCGTCGACGATGACGTCCACCTCCGGGTGATGGACGGACGAGATCTCGTGCTCGGCCAACGTGACGTACTCGGGCGGCCCGGTGCCCGCGAGGGTCGCGCTCGCTGCCTTCTGGAGGTCGCGGTGCGTCCGCCAGGCCCACAGGATCGGATCACCCAGGTCGTGATCGAAGGTCGCTGTGAGGGCATCGGCCACCGGAGCAGACACGAGCCGGCGGGCCGAACCGAGGTGCGGCACCAGTTCGAGCACGTTGCTCCTGGCGAGCAGTCCGTTCAGCTCGACGGAGGTGTGCCGGCCGGTCTGGCCGAAGTGCGAGGCGATGGTGACTCGGTGGCTACTGGTGTTCATCGGTCTTCTCCTGCAGGTACTGGCGCCCGCGATCGAGGCGAGCGTCGACGCGGATTCGGTGTGCGGGGCCGGACTCGTGGATCCGCGGAGCCCCCGGAAGCAGTCGCCCCTCCGCACGAACATGAGGCATCGGATCGATCGGCTGTTTCGGTCCACGTCGGTGCTGGAAGCGGCCGGCCGCCCCGACTGCCACGGCGGCCGTCACGAGCAGCAGTGGCACCAGCCACGACGGCCAGGTCGATTCGTCGGCGGCGAGGTTCACCGTGACCGTCGTACCGGTTGGGACGAGCTCCCCGGCGCGCGGCTGCTGGCTGACGATGTGACGCTCGCCGCCCGAAGCATCACTCCCACGGATCAGCGCGAGGATCAGCTCGACGTCCTCGATCGCGCCGCGGGCCTCGGCCTCGCTGCGGTCGAGCAGGTCGGGAACCGGTACGAGCGTCGGCTTCGGCGCGCGGGTGACGTCGACGGTGACGACGGTGCCGACGTCGGCCTCGGTGCCGGCCCGCGGACTCTGGTTCAGGACGATCCCTGGAGCGTTGCCGGGACGGACCACCCGAGACCGGAACTTCAGCCGGGCGGCCCCGATCGCCTGCTGGGCGGTGGATTCGAGACGACCGACGACGTCCGGCACCACGGTGCGGACCACGACGGGCGGTGCTGGCGTTGGTGTCGTTGGTGTTGTCGTTGGTGTTGTCACGGGCGTCCGGCGGATGTCGGCTGTCACCTTCGTGCCGCGTTCGACCCGCTCACCTGGCTGCGGTTGCTGGCTCACCACACGCCCGGGGCGCTTGCCGTCCTTGAGGATCCGTTGCGCGTAGACGAGCCCGGCCGTCTTGACCATCGCCGCGGCGTCGGTCTCGGTGTGCTCGATCAGAGTCGGTACCGGCACAAGATCCGGCTGGGCGGGTTCGGCGAGGATCAGCGTGACCGCCCGTCCGAACACCACGTAGCCGCCGGCGCCAGGCCGCTGCTGGCGGACGGTCCAGTCGGCAGCTGCGTCGGAAGGCGACGTACGGACCAAGAGGCCCAGTTGCGTCATGGTCTCCTCGGCGACGCGCAACGTCTTCCCGGTGAGATCAGGCATCACCACGCCGAGCGAGAGAGCGACCAGCGATATGCCCCCGTCGGGGTCGCTTTCGGTGCGTGTCTGCTGCGCGGCGACGACGACGGCTTGTTCATCGACACCGGCGGTTTTGACGTTCGCAACCGTGCAGTTGTAGTCGGCGGCCTGCAGAGTCGTCGCTGCCGTCGCCAATGACTGGCCGCGGACGTTGGGAGCAGGGTTCGACGGCGTGAGGGCCCAGTCGTCGGTGCAGGTCGCCTGCGAAACGCCGGCGGCGGTGACTCCGCCGGACAGCAGCGTCGCGACCGCAAGGGCTGCGGCGGCGATCAGATACTTGGCCCGATAGGTGCTCACACTGGTCTGACCGGGCCGTCCGCCCGGTTGATACCCGATTCCCTTCGTGTGGATGCAACCAACTTCGCTCTCGGAGGCGTGTCTAACCCGGTATCGAAGAGGGGAGATCAGATGAGTGATCGGGACGCGGCGTTCGAGGCGTACTTCGCGGCACGTTCCGACGCCATGCGCGGCACGGCGTACCTGCTCTGCGGCGACTGGCATCGTGCGGAAGACCTGGTGCAGCAGACCTTCACGAAGCTCTACCTGGCGTGGCGCCGGATCCAGCGGCAAGAGGCGATGGACAACTACACCAGGCAGACACTCATCCGGACGTTCCTGTCCGAGCGGCGCCGGGGGTGGTTCCGGCACGAATCGGTCGAGATCCCGACGGCCGACCGGGCAGCGCCCGCGGCCGACCTCGCCGACGAACGGCTCATGTTGCTGGAGGCCCTCGTCAAGGTGCCCCCGAGGCAACGCGCCGTCCTGGTCCTTCGGTACTGGGAGGACCAGTCCGTCGAGCAGACGGCTGCGCTCCTCGACTGCTCGGCCGGAAATGTCAAGAGCCAGGCCTCGCGCGGGTTGGCGACGCTGCGCGGTCTGCTGGAAGAGGAGAAGGTTCGATGAAGGAAGAGGATCTCAACGAGGCCCTGCGTGACGTGATCGTGCGCAGCACTCCACCTCCGTCGATGGATCCCGCGCACACTCTCGACCGGGCGCGCCGCGCACGCAAGCGGCGCCGGGCGGCATGGGCCGGGGTCGCTGCCGGAGTGCTGGTGGTCGGCGTCGGGGCCGGTCCCGCACTGGTCGCGAACATCACCGGTCCCCGATCGGTGGGCCAGATGGTCGCTGGCAGCCCGGGCACGCCGTCGGCATTCCCGTCGGCATCCACGCCGCCGCCGGTCTCCACTGTGGCGCCGACGACCGCGCCGAATACCCGGAAGACCGGTGACCCGTGGCCGGAGGGCCAGGTGGACCGTACGGCGTCCGCAGGTCCGCGCGCGGACCGGTCCGTGACGCTGATGAACGACCTGAGCTCGTCAGTGCCGGCAGGTTTCAGCACGCCGAACCTGAAGGACTCCGACGGTCATTCGTTGCGGTGGCCGCAGACCCAGTACGCCTCCAGCGACGGCGAGCCGGACTACTGGGAGTACATGGCCACCATCCCGGTGCAGAAGGACAACCGGGTCGGCCAGCTGCTGGTGCAGTCGGTCACGCCCGACGGAAAACCGGCCGCGGACATCTGCACGGTGGCGAAGAGGTTCTGGGGTGGGACCGGCACCTGCACGGTCACAGACGTCAGCGGCAAGAAGGTCGGCGTACTGACCACCAAGGGCGACGGCAGCTACGACCAGTGGGCTGCCTACCGGTACGACGACGGCACCGTCGTCTTCCTCGCACAAGCCAAGAAGTGCGACCGCGCGGGCCGGACACCGCTGACCCAACCGATCTTCACCGCCCGCCAACTGGCCGAACTGGCGATCTCCCCGAAGTTCAAGATCAGCACCTGACATCCTGCGGGCACCGCTTCTGCGGCTACTGGCACGAGACCCCGGACCTTCGTGATCGCTACGACGAAGGTCCGGGGTCTCGTGCTGCCCTGTCCAGTTCGTGTTCCAGGGGTGCTGCGAGGTAGCGATCCAGGGCGAGCGCCGCCGAGGCGTGCGGCCAGTTGAAGCCGCGGCTGCCTTCGTAGTACCGGACGCTCATGATCAAAGGGACCACCCGGCCGAGATCCTGTGCCCGGGCCTGCCGGAGTTGCCGCAACTGCTCGGTGTCCTCGTACTCCGATCCCGGTACGACGAGGTGGGACACGAGCCCGCCGGCGTCTAAGCGCTGGGAGACTTGTCTGTCGTGCTCGTCCGACGATGCCGCTCGGAGCGTCCTGGCGGGCCGGTATGGCCCAGCGCCTCCCAGAGGAGGCTTCCAACGACGAGCACTCCACCCGCAAGGTGGAGAGGGGAGACGTCCTCGCCGAGGACCACCGCGGCGAGAGCAACGCCGAACAGGGGTATCAGTGTCAAGTAGGCCGCGGCACTGCTGACGGGCATCTTCGTCAGTGCGACCAGGTACAGCCAGAACGGAAGCGCGTAGTTCAGGATCCCGGACCCGGCCGCAAGTAACAGGTCGGTGAACTGGGGCTCGGTCCAGCCCGTCGTTCCCGTTACGACGAAGGTCGCGAGGAGGAACGACATGACCAGCGCCAGCGCCCACAACTGCTGGCCGATGGCGGCGGCCAGGGGCGACAGGTCGACGACCTGGGTAGAGGCGAGGACGACGTACAAGGCCGCCGCTGCGACGCTTGCCAGGATCAGCAAATCGCCGTGCCAGTCGGACCCGGCGGTGGTCCCCGAGGCGGAGACCAGGAGCGAACCGATGGTCGCTGCCACGACGATGACGGCAAGGCGCGGTGCCGGACGCTCTCGGAACAGCAGGAGCGCCAGGATCGGCACGAGCACGGGTTCCAGGGTGCCCAGGATGCTCGCGTTGATAGCGCTGGTGAGGGTGAGCCCGGCGAGCGCCAGATAGTAGGAAAGGCCCGGTTCGAGGAGTCCGACCCATCCCTTGGTGAGTCCGCCGCGCACCGGCGTGCGCGTCACCGCTGCAGCTGCGGCGAGGACGAGGAGGGACCCGGCCAACTGGACCGTGAGTACCGCGGTGGGTGTAGCTCGGGTCTGGTTGAGCACCCACTTGGTGGCGACCAGACCGGCAGCCCAGGCGAGGGCGCTGCCGACCATGAGCAACGGACCCTGGTGCGCGGCGCGGTCCCGAACTCTCGATCCGGTCATCCTGGGTGCCCCCGTCAGATCAGCGGTATCTCGGCGTCGAGTGCGTCGGCGGCCGGGTGGTGGTGAACCGGGCGCGGTAGTCCGTCGGCGAGGCGCCGACGATCCTGTGGAAGGTCCGTCGGAGCGTCTCGGCGGTGCCGAATCCGTGGCGGTGGGCGATCGTCTCCACCGGATCGTCGCGTTCGGAAAGGTCGCGTTGTGCCGCCTCCACGCGGACGCGCTCGACGTACGCCGCGGGTGTCATCCCGACCTCTTGGGTGAACCTGCGTTGCAGGTGGCGAGGGCTGAGGCCGGCCACGTTCGCGAGATCTGCGATCCCGTGCGGACCGCCGGGGTCGGCATGGATCGCGTCGACGACCCGGCGCATGATGTCGTCGCGCGGCGGGGTGGACCAGAGCGGCACACTGAACTGGGACTGGCTCCCGGGACGGCGGAGGAACAGATTCAGCTCCCGAGCGGCCGCGAGCGACGCCTGCGGGCCGAGGTCGTCCTCGACCATCGCCAGGGCCAGGTCCATCCCAGCAGAGACCCCTGCGGAGGTCCAGATCGGTCCTTCCTGGACGAAGATCGGGTCGCAGTCAACGGTGAGCGAGGGGTACTCCGCGGCCAGCCTGTCCGCCTTGCGCCAGTGCGTGGTGACGCGGTGTCCGTCGAGGATCCCGGCCTCAGCGAGAAGGAACGCCCCGCTGCAGACCGAGGCCACTCTGCTGGCGGAGGTCGCCGCGTCGGCCACCCATCGCACCAAATTCTTGTCCTGTTGCGCGACATGGACGCCCGCGCCGCCGACGACCAGCAGGGTGTCGACGTCGTGCGGGTCCGCAGTCCGCACGGAGTGATCGGGGTTGACGGACAACCCGGCGTCGGAGGTGACCGGCCCCTTGGCCGGCGCGACGGTCCGGAGGTTGTAGCCGGCCTCTCCGAAGACCTCGACCGGCCCGGCGAGATCGAGGGTGTCGAAGTTCTCGAAGACGACGAAGGTCACTGTGCCCGGAGCCATGGGCCCATCCTGGACCGATCCGCCATCTGGCATCAACGACGCGTGCCCCACAGATAGTGCCGTCCGAGACGGTGGCGTGATCTGTGGGGTGGTCGTCGTGGACGACAGCCAGACCTTGCCTCACCGTGAAGGCATAGCGATCGGCTGTTGCTCATCCGGAAGGAGCGCGCATGACAAAGCACATCGGCATCCTGTTGTTCCCCGACGTCGAGGAACTCGATGCGATCGGGCCCTGGGAGGTCCTGGCGTGGTGGACCAAGACGTTTCCGGAGGACGGGTACGCCGTCACCTGCCTCGCCCGCGAAGCCGGACCGATCGAGTGCGCGAAGGGCCTGACCGTGATCGCCGACCACGGCTTCGACGACGCGCCGACGTGCGACGTACTCGTGCATCCCGGTGGCGGTGGCACCGGGGTCTTGCGGAACGACGAGGCACATCTCGACTGGCTTCGCAGGATGCGTAAGGACGTTCCGCTGTTGACCAGCGTGTGCAGCGGCTCCCTGGTGTTCGCCGCCGCCGGACTGCTGCGCAACCGTCCGGCAACGACCTACTGGAGTCAGCTCGACAGTCTGGCCGAACTCGACCCCACGATCGAGGTGCGCCCCGACGACAGGTTCGTCGACGACGGCGATCTGATCACGGCCGCCGGCATCTCCGCCGGCATCGACATGGCCCTGCACCTCGTGTCCAGGCTGGTCGGGGTCGAACGGGCCCGTCAGGTGCGCCGTGGCATCCAATACGACCCAGTCCCGCCGGTCTGATCCGGCGATCGGGCCCTACCAGGTATTCGCCGGGATGCCCGACACCGAAGTGATGTTCTGCGCGGCTGCGAAGGGTCGGGTCAGCGACGCCAAGGACCGGCTGCACCTCGACGTCCAGCACACTTTCGATGAAGTGCCGGCCCCCGACGTGCTGCTCGTGCCCGGCGGCAACGTGGTCAGGGAGATGACGAGCGGCCATCCCATTCTCGACTGGATCCGCTCGGCGCACCGAAGCACCACCTACACCACCTCGGTCTGCACCGGCTCGCTGCTGCTCGCCGCGGCGGGCCTGCTGCGCGGGCTGAGGGCCACCACGCACTGGGTCGCCTACGACGCGCTGCGTGAGTACGGTGCTGAACCGGTCGAGCAACGGGTCGTGTTCGAGGACCGGATCGTCACCGGTGCCGGAGTCTCCGCCGGAATCGACCTGGCTTTGGAGGTCGCGGCCCGGCTCCATGGTCCCGAGGTCGCCCAGGCGATCCAGCTCAACCTGGAGTACGACCCTCAGCCACCCTTCGACTCCGGGTCGCCTGCGAAGGCCTCTCAGGCCGTGATGGACCGGCTCGACGACCTGGTCGCGCTCTGGCAGGCATGACGCGGATTGGAGTCAACTCGTGCTGGCAGTGGCGTGCAGAGTGGCGAGCGGCGACTCTCGTGACGGCTGAAGATGGCAGAGTTGACGTCATCGAGCAGCCTTGATCCGCAGCGCGACGGTTCGCCTGTCGCGCTTCCGATGGGCGGAAGGTCCGGTGGCTGGTACTTCTGTTCTGCTCCGTCACTGCTCCGTGAGAGGTCGTTGGGTCACTTGGTGGCGGCCTGTAGGTCGTGTTTGTGCAGGTCGAGCCACTTTTCGAAGGATTCCAGGCCCGGGTTGAGCTCGCGGACCTTGGTGAGGTCGCGGTTGCCGGTGAACTCGTCGTGGTTTTCGGCGTAGAACTGGAACATGTTGGCCATTTCGACGGCCATCGGGAAGGGGTATTCGCGGTACTCCTCGAGGGTCGGGGAGTGGTACGCGACCTTTTCGCCGAGGGCTTCGGTGAGGGCTTCGGCGTACTGGTGGCCGGTGAGGTGGTCGCCGGCGATGCCGATGGTGGCGCCGATCAGGTCGGGGCGCTTGAGGATCGCCAGGGCGCTGCGGCCGATGTCGTCGACGGCGATGCCGGACAGGCGCTGGTCGCCCATCGGCAACGTGATGGTCAGCGTGCCGTCGGCGGTACGGGTCGGGGCCATGGCAGTGGCGAACGCGTCGAAGTAGAACGTGGTCCGCAGGAAGGTCGTCGGTACGCCGTACTTCGTGAACAGCTCGTCCGCCTCGCCCTTGGCGTCGAAGTGCGGGACCTTGTAGCGCCCGTCGTCCAGGCTCGGTACGTCGTCGCGCCCCGCGAAGAACGGGCGGGTGTCCTCGAGCGTCGACCAGACCAGGTGCTGTACGCCGGCGTCGCGGGCCGCCCGCGCGGCGATCTCGGCCTGCTCGAGCTCCATCTCCGCGCGCGTCCGCGCCGCCTCCTCGTCCGCGGTCAGCGGCGCCCAGTAGTTCGTCACCACGAACGCGCCGTACGCGCCGTCGAACGCGGCCCGGATGCTGGCCTCGTCGTCGAGGTCGGCGGCGACCACCTCGGCGCCCGCGGCGGCGAGGTCCTTCGCCGCGGCGGAGTCCGGGTTCCGGGTCAACGCGCGGACGGTGAACTCGCCGGACGGATCCGCCAGAATCGCGCGGGCCAGCCCGCCGCCCTGGGCTCCGGTCGCTCCGACGACGGCGATCAGCTTGCTCATAACGTTCACTCCCAAGAGTCAGGTTGATGTGTCAACTCAACCGATCGTAGCGCGATTGGTTGATGTGTCAACCCGAGCGGGTAGGATGGCTCTCGTGAGCAAGGGACCGTGGCTCGACGACGACGAGCAGAAGGCGTGGCGCAGCTACCTGCTGATGAACCGGACGCTGGAGACGCACCTGGAGCGGCACCTCCAGCGGGACTTCGGCCTGTCCAAGTCGGACTTCGAGATCCTGGTGAACCTGTCCGAGTCGGAGTCCGGCCGGATGCGCGCGTTCGAGCTGAGTCGTTCCACCCAGTGGGAGAAGAGCCGGCTGTCGCACCACCTGACCCGGATGGAGAAACGCGGCCTGATCCGCAAGGAGGCCTGCGACTCGCGGTACCCGGAGATCGTGATCACCGAGGAGGGGCTGGCCGCGATCAAGGAGTGCGCGCCGGTGCACGCCGCGCGGGTGCGGGAGTTCTTCGTCGACGTGTTCGGCCCCGACCGGCTGGCCGTTCTCGGTGAGGTCGCCGACGAGATCGTCGGCACGATCGGCAAGCACTGCGACGACGACTGCCCGCTGGAGGCCCGCTCCTGAGAACTGCTCTCAGAGAGCTCTCAGCAGAACTTGACGGTGGCTTGATCTTCTCTTGGAGTGCGGCTGACAGGCCTCGAACGAGGCTTACGGCATGGTCACCACAGACGAATCCCAACCCAACCGCCGGCGCTGGCTGCACCGAGCGTCCGCGGCCGCGATAGCCACAGCCGTCCTCGGAGTCGGCGCGACCGGGATCTCGGTCGCCGTCGTGTCGTCGAAGCACTCCGACAGCACCAGCACGAGTACGACGACGTCCACCAGCTCAGGCTCCTCGGTCGGCTCGAGTTCGAGCTCGGACGACAGCAGCAGCTCGAGCGGGGTCGGGTCGGCCGACTCCGGCTCCACGTCGCAGGGCGGGAGCAACGGGTCATGACCGCCTCCCGCACGTGGAACGCGTGGAGTTGCACGGTCCGGCTGACCGTCGACGACCCCGCCGTACTGGGGGCGGCGTGCGGTGAGCTCAAGGCGCTGATGGACCGCGTCGACAAGGCCGCGAGCCGGTTCCGCCCGGACTCCGAGCTGTCGATCGTCAACACCAGGGCCGGCGCGCTCGTACCCGTGTCCCGGCTGCTCGTCGACCTGGTCGACGTCAGTCTGGTCGCGGCCCAGCTGAGTGGTGGGGCGGTCGATCCGACCGTCGGCCCGGCGGTGATCGCGGCCGGGTACGACGCCGATATCGAAGCGGTACGGCGGCGCTTCCCGCAGGCGCCCGAGGACCCGACGCAGATCGCCGGCTGGCAGGAGGTCCGCCTCAATCGGAAGCTAGCGCTGCTAGGAGTACCGAAGGACTGCGCACTCGACCTCGGCGCCACCGCCAAGGCCTGGACCGCGGACCGGGCGGCCAACGTGATCAGCAAGCGCTACGGCTGCGCGGTCCTCGTCGAGATCGGCGGCGACCTGCGGGCAGCTGGTACGCCGAAGAAGCCGTGGGTCATCACCGTCGCGGAGCGCGCCGGTGACCAGGGTGTCCTCGTGACGCTCGCCCACGGCGGTCTGACCACGTCGACCCGGACCGTACGGCGTTGGCAGACACCGACCGGCTACGGGCACCACGTCATCGACCCGCGCACGGGGCGTCCCGCGGAGGGTCCGTACCGGACCGCGTCCGTCTGGGCGCCGACCGCCGTACGGGCGAACACCTTCAGTACTGCGCTCATCGCGACCGGCGATGCGGCTGTCGGGCGGCTGAAGCTGTCCGGTCACCCGGCGCGGCTGATCGCCGACGACGGTGAGGTCACCGAGCTGTGCGGGTGGCCGGCAGCGAGCAGGGCCGCCTGATGACCCTGTGGTACCTGGCCCGTGCGGCCGGCGTGGTCACCATGATCATGTTCACGCTGTCCGCCGTGCTCGGAATGGTTATGCCAGGCGTGCGTCGGCCGGAGAGGCGGTTCTGGCTCCAGTACGTGCACCGCTCGGCTGCTGTGACCGGGCTGGTCCTGCTGGCGACACATGTGGTCGCGGTGATTGCCGACAGCTATGTGGACATCAGTCCGACCGTTCTGGTGTGGCCGTTCGGCTCGGGCTACCGGCCGTTCGCGATGGTCATCGGTGCGCTTGCTCTCTACAGCCTGGTGCTCGCGGCCTTCGTCGGAGCGGCACGTGGTCGTCTGGCCGTGTCCGAGTCGTTCGCGAAGCACTGGCGCAAGCTGCACATCGCCGCGTCGGTCGGCTGGCTGCTGTCCATCGGCCACGCCCTGCTGGCAGGTACGGACCGCGGTACGCCGTGGATGCTCGGCATCACGCTCGGCTGCCTCGCCGCGGTAGCCACCGCTGGCGCGTACCGCCTCAACAACGCGACCCCTAAGACCATCCGTTCCTGGAGGACCCAATGATTACCGTCGAGGACACCAGAGTCATCGGCGAGGCCAGGGTGCTGGCCGGCCTCGACCAGAACCTCCAGCAGCACCTTCTTACGCACGGGCCACTGCCTGAGCTCAGCCGTGAGGACTACGTGCGGCTCTGTGAGGCTGTAGGACTCAGGGGGCGCGGCGGGGCGGCGTTTCCGGTTGCACTGAAGCTGCAGGATCTGCCAGCTCGCGGTGTGGAGGCTGTCGTGGTCAACGGCTCGGAGAGCGAGCCTGTGAGCCGGAAGGACCGTCTCCTCCTCACCCGGGCGCCCCACCTCGTTCTGGACGGCGCAGTCGGTCTTGCACATGCACTGCGGGCCCCGCACGTGCTGATCGCCGTACACGACACGGCCGCGGCCACCTCCCTCCGGCAGGCGCTGATGGAGCGTGACGACCACCTGGCGATCGAGGTGCTCGACACCCCGGGCCGGTTCGTCGCAGGTGAGGCCCGTGCGGTCCTGAGCGCCCTCGAAGGCGGTGTCGCGGTCCCACCAGGCCGGCGGGTGCTGCCGACGCGGAAGGGCTACCACCAGCGGCCGACGTTCCTGTCGAACGTCGAGACGTTCGCACAGCTCGCCGTACTCGCGCGGCTCGGGTCCCGTGGGTTCAGCAGCACCGGTCTGATCAGCGAGCCGGGTACCCAGCTCCTGACGGTCGACGGGGCGGTCCGACGGCCCGGTGTGATCGAGACACCGACTGGTGTCCCACTGAACACAGTCCTGGAGTACGCCGGTGCGGAACCGGGACCTGTCCTGCTGGGTGGGTACCACGGGCGCTGGCTGGCGCAGACCGACGGCGTACTGCTGCAGCGACCCGAGGTGTCCGCCGGGATCGTCCTGGCACTCGGCTCCAGCACCTGTCCGCTCGGTGAGGTCACCAGGGTCGCCGAATGGCTGAGGGGTCAGTCGGCCGGCCAGTGCGGGCCGTGTGTCTTCGGTCTCGCCTCACTCGTCGACGACTTCGCCCGGCTGACGGTCGGCGACCCGCAGGGATGGCATGACGCCCACCGGCACCTCGGTCTGATCCCGGGGCGGGGAGCCTGCGCGCATCCGGACGGGACCGCGAGATTCCTCACGTCGGCGCTCGAGGTGTTCGACGACGACGTACAGCTGCACCTCACCGGGCGTGGGTGTGGCCGACCGGTTCTGGGAGTCCTCGGAGGTACCCGATGAACAAGCTGGAGATCGACTGGACCCGGTGCGACGGGCACGGCCTGTGCGCCGGTCTGGCGCCTGACGAGGTCCTCCTCGACGAATGGGGGTTCCCGGTGCTGCGGGGCCGCGAAATCACCGCCGGTGAGCTCCCGGACGCGCGCCGCGCAGTCCTCGCCTGTCCAGCTCTTGCACTACGCCTCAGTAGTCGGTGACAGGCCCGTCCCGACACCACACCAGTGACAAAGGTGGACTAATCTCTGAGTGACCGCACAATGTCGTGCGGTCCGGCGCGAGCGACGCCGAAGTCACGTGTGGAGACGGTGGGGAATGCAGAGCAAGCTGGACGTCCAGAAGGCGGATGTGCTCGCCAAGGCGGTGGCCGCGGGAACACATGGGCACGACAAGTCGGCCGACCCGGGCAAGCTGAAGACGTTCCTCGAGCAGTACTACCGGCACGTCGCCGCCGAGGACGTCGCCGAGCGCCAGCCGAACGACTGCCTGGGCGCCGCGCGGCACCACTACAAGTCCGCGATGTCCCGCCCGCAGGGTACGGCGAAGGTGCACGTCTTCACGCCGACGCTCGAGGAGCACGGCTGGTCCGCGAGCGGCCGGACCGTGGTCGAGATCGTCATCGACGACATGCCGTTCCTGGTGGACAGCGCCTCGATGGCGATCACCGAACGCAACCTCGAGCTCCAGCTGCTGATCCACCCGCAGTTCGTGGTCCGCCGCGACGTCGCCGGCACGCTGCAGGAGGTCCTCGACGACAGCGCGACCGCGGACGGGCACGACCTGGTCCGCGAGAGCTGGATGCACCTGGAGATCGAGCGGATCGCGGACGTCGCCGAGCACCGCGCGCTCGAGCAGGACCTGCAGAAGGTGCTGAACGACGTCCGTGAGTCGGTCGAGGACTGGCCGAAGATGCACGAGAAGGCCGTCACCATCGCCGCCGGGCTGAACGCCGCCGACCTGCCGGTCTCCGAGAGCGAGGTGGAGGAGGCCCGCGAGCTGCTGGAGTGGCTGGCCGACGAGCACTTCACCTTCCTCGGCTACCGCGAGTACGACTTCACCATGGAGGGCCGGCAGGGCATCCTGCGCGGCCGCGCCGGGACCGGGCTGGGCATCCTCCGGCCGGACCCGAAGCCGGGCTCGGGCAAGCTGCCGCCCGAGGCGAGCGCGCGGGCGCAGGAGCAGAAGCTGCTGATCCTCACCAAGGCGAACTCCCGGTCAACGGTGCACCGGTCGACCTTCCTGGACTACGTCGGCATCAAGCAGTTCGACGAGAACGGCAACCCGGTGCGCGAGTGCCGGTTCATCGGTCTGCTGTCGTCGACGGCGTACACCGAGAGCGTCATGCAGGTGCCGGTGCTGCGGCGCAAGGCGCTGGAGCTGTTCCGGCTGACGGGCTTCGACCCGAACAGCCACAGCGGCAAGGGCCTGCTCGACGTACTGGAGACCTACCCGCGCGACGAGCTGCTGCAGGCACCTGTGGAGGACCTGCTGCCGATCGTGCAGTCGGTGCTGCACCTGCAGGAGCGGCGCGCGGTCAAGCTGTTCGTACGGCGTGACGTCTACAACCGGTACCTGTCCTGTCTGGTGTACCTGCCGCGTGACCGCTACACCACTGCGGTCCGGCTGAAGATGCAGCAGATCCTGAAGGACGCGATCGGCGCCGAGACCGTCACGTACGCCGCCTACGTCACCGAGTCCGTGCTGGCCCGCGTGCACTTCGTGGTGCGGATGAAGCAGGGCGAGACGGTCAGCGAGTACGACGCGGACCTGCTGGAGCAGCAGGTCATCGAGGCGACCCGGGCCTGGCAGGACGACTTCACCGCGGCGCTGCACGCACAGGGCGGGGACGGAGCGGTCACCAAGCTGTCCCGCCGGTACGCCAACGCGTTCCCGGAGGCGTACAAGGAGGACTTCGACGCGCGCGTCGCGGTCAACGACGTACACGTCCTGGAGGGGCTGCCGTCCGACAACGGGCTGGCCATGTCGCTCTACACCCCGCTCGACGAGGAGTGGGAAGGTGAGCGGCGCTTCAAGGTGTACCGCACCGGGTCGTCACTGTCGCTGTCGCAAGTGCTGCCGCACCTGAGCGCGATGGGCGTGGAGGTCGTCGACGAGCGCCCGTACGAGATCCGCTGCGACGACGGCACGATGGCCTACATCTACGACTTCGGCCTGCGGGCACCGGAGAACACCGAGGAGCGCGAGGAACTGCGCACCCTGTTCTCCGACACGTTCCAGGCGGTCTGGGAGGGCCGGGCCGAGTCCGACAAGCTGAACGCACTGGTGCTGCGTGGCAGCCTCAGCTGGCGGCAGGTGTCGATCCTGCGTGCGTACCAGTGCTACCTCCGGCAAGGTGGCACGCCGTTCAGCCGGGACTACATCCACAACACGTTCCTCAACCACGTGGACGTGGCGAGTCTGCTGGTGCAGCTGTTCGAGACCAGCTTCGACCCGGCACGCGGACCGGCCGACGACCCGGACCGGACGATGCGCACCGACCAGCTGGAGAAGGAGATCCTGGCGGCGCTCGACACGGTGCAGAGCCTGGACGAGGACCGCATCCTGCGTTCGTACCTGACCGTCATGAAGGCGACGCTGCGGACGAACTACTTCCAGCCGGGCGCCGACGGGAAGCCGCGGTCGTACATCTCGCTGAAGCTGGAACCGAAGGCGATCCCGGACCTGCCGCAGCCGCGCCCGGCGTACGAGATCTTCGTGTACTCGCCGCAGGTCGAGGGTGTGCACCTGCGGTTCGGCGCAGTCGCGCGCGGCGGTCTGCGCTGGTCGGACCGGCGGGAGGACTTCCGCACCGAGGTGCTCGGCCTGGTGAAGGCGCAGATGGTGAAGAACTCGGTGATCGTGCCGGTCGGTGCGAAGGGCGGGTTCTACGCCAAGCAGTTGCCGGATCCGTCGGTCGACCGGGACGCGTGGCTGGCCGAGGGCATCGCGTCGTACAAGACCTTCATCTCCGGGCTGCTCGACATCACCGACAACATTGTTGCCGGTGACATCGTTCCGCCCGCGTCCGTGGTCCGGTACGACGGTGACGACGCCTATCTCGTCGTCGCGGCCGACAAAGGCACGGCGACGTTCTCGGACATCGCCAACGGCGTCGCCAAGGAGTACGGGTTCTGGCTCGGTGACGCGTTCGCGTCCGGCGGCTCGGTCGGGTACGACCACAAGGCGATGGGCATCACCGCCCGCGGCGCGTGGGAGTCGGTCGAGCGGCACTTCCGCGAGATGGGCCACGACTGCCAGAGCGAGGACTTCACGACCGTCGGTGTCGGCGACATGTCCGGTGACGTGTTCGGCAACGGGATGCTGCTGTCCGAGCACATCCGGCTGGTGGCCGCGTTCGACCACCGGCACATCTTCCTCGACCCGACGCCCGACGCCGCCTCGTCGTTCGCGGAACGGCGGCGGCTGTTCGACCTGCCGCGGTCGTCGTGGGCGGACTACGACAGGTCCCTGATCTCCGCCGGTGGCGGGGTGTTCCCGCGCACCGACAAGGCGATCCCGATCTCCGTCGAGGTCCGTGCCGCGCTCGGGATCGAGAGCACTGCGCCGACGTTGACGCCGGCCGAGCTGATGAACGCGATCCTGAAGGCGCCGGTCGACCTGTTCTGGAACGGCGGCATCGGCACCTACGTTAAGTCGTCCGGCGAGTCGAACGCGGACGTCGGCGACAAGGCCAACGACGCGATCCGGATCAACGGGTCCGACCTGCGCGCCCGCGCGGTCGGCGAGGGTGGCAACCTCGGCTTCACCCAGCTCGGCCGGATCGAGTACGCCGCGGCCGGCGGCCGGATCAACACCGACTTCATCGACAACGTGGCCGGTGTGGACACCTCCGACCACGAGGTGAACATCAAGATCCTGCTGGACAAGGTTGTCGCCGACGGCGACCTGACCGAGAAGCAGCGCAACGACATCATCGCGTCGATGACCGACGAGGTCGGGGCGCTGGTGCTGAAGAGCAACTACCGGCAGAACATCGCCCTGGCGAACGCGGCCGAGCAGGCGCCGGCGCTGATGCACGTCCACCAGGACTGGGTCCGGCGGCTCGAGAAGGAAGGGCTGCTGGACCGGCAGCTGGAGTTCCTGCCGAGCGTCACCGAGTTCAAGAAGCGCAAGGCGGAGGGAGGTGGGTTGACGTCGCCGGAGCTGTCGGTGCTGATCGCGTACACCAAGATCGTGCTCGACGCCGAGCTGCTGAAGACGTCGCTGCCGGACGACCCGTACCTGGCGCACAAGCTCGCCAGCTACTTCCCGAAGGCGATCCAGGAGCGGTTCACCGACCAGATCCAGAGTCACCAGCTGCGCCGCGAGATCATCACGACCCAGGTCGTCAACGAGTTCGTGAACACGTCGGGCATCACGGCGTACCACCGGCTCTCGCTGGAGACCGGCGGGAGCATCGAGGACGTGGTCCGGGCGAACCTGGCCGCGTCGCGGATCTTCTCGCAGCCTGAACTGCTGTCGAGCAACGCCGAGCTCGACAACGTGGTCGACGCCGGGACGCAGACGCACATGCGGCTCGAGACGCGGACGCTGGTCGAGCGCGCCACCCGTTGGCTGGTCAGCAACCGGCGGCCCCCGGTCGACATCGAGGAGCTGATCGAGTTCTTCGGCCCGGGGATCGCGAAGCTGACGTCGGCGTTGCCCGACGTACTGCGTGGTCGTGAGCTGGCGCTGTTCGAGCAGCGGCGCGAAGCCCTGCTGCAGAAGGGGGTTTCGGACGACTTCGCGACCCGGATCGCGGTGCTGCCGCCGGCGTACGCCGGTCTCGGGATCGTGGAGACCGCGTCGCGCGAGGACATCGACATCCTCGAGGTCGCCAAGGTCCACTTCGCCCTCGGCGAGCGGCTGGAGCTGGGCCGCTTCCTGGAGCGGATCATCGGCCTGCCGCGTACCGACCGCTGGCAGACCATGGCCCGCGCGGCGCTCCGCGACGACCTGCACGCCGTCCACGCCCGTCTCACCCAGCAGGTCCTCGCCACGACCGACCCGTCGGCCGACCCCGAGGACCGCGTCATCACCTGGCAGGACCAGAACGCCACCGCACTGGCCCGGGCTGCCACCATGCTGGAAGAAATCGTCGAAACCGAAGGCCCCGAACTCGCCCACCTCTCAGTAGGCCTCCGCCTGGTCCGAACCCTGATCGCCAACCAGGCCTGACCTCCCGTTACGTCCGAAGAACCGGCGAGACGTCTCACCGGTTCTTCGGACGTCAGCGTTCGGAGACGACCACGTCGACGGAGTACTGGTCGGCGCGGTAGCAGTGGTTTCCGTATTCGACGGGGGAGCCGTCGGCGGCGTAGGCGGAGCGGGTCATGGTGATGAGCGGCTCTGCCTTCGACATGTGCAAGGTACGGCGTTCCTCGGCGGTCGCGTTGCGGGCGCCGATGCGTTGCCGCGCGACCGTCGGGCGGATCCCGCGGGCCCGCAGGACGGCGTACAGACCGTCCTTCGTGAGCTCCTCCAACGTCAGGTCGTCGAGGGCCGGCGGCAGCCAGTTGCGCATGATCGCGAGCGGCAGGTCGTCGGCGTACCGGAGCCGGACGATCGCGACCAGCGGGGTGCCGGGCGGGACCTCGAGGACGGCGGCGGCGCGGTCGTCCTGCGCCGCGCAGTCCAGCGCGAGCACCTCGGTCCGCGGCGTCCGGCCCTCGCGGGCAAGGTCGTCGTACAGGCTGGTCAGCTCGGCCTTGCGGTGCACCATCTGGTTCGCGACCGTGGTGCCGATGCCGCGGCGACGGACCAGCAGGCCCTGGTTGACCAGCTCGGAGATCGCCCGCCGGACCGTCGGACGCGACAGGTTCAGCCGGTCGGACATGCCGATCTCGTTCTCGAACGGGTCGCCCGGCCGCAACCGGCCGTCGGTGATCGCGGCCGTCAGCTGCTCGGCCAGCTGGTGGTACAGCGGCACGGGGCTGCTCCGATCGAGCTGGATCGGCAGGGCATTCATAAGCGGATGTTACCCGGTCATGTCCGTACGTGAGAATGTGTTAACAAAGTATTGACACCCCCCGCACGGGCCGGAAAGCTGAACGGCAACCAGCGCGCCGCAGGGGCTGTGGCGCGCCTGTTCTTCGAGAGGGGCAGCGCGGATGCGGATCGGGTTGGTCGGGGTCGGGCGGATCGGGGCGTTCCACGCCGCGACGCTGAAGGAGTTGCCGGCGGTGGATCAGGTGGTCGTCGCCGACGCGGACCCGGCCCGGGCCCAGGCGGTCGCGAAGGAGCTGGGCGTCACGTCGGTTCCCGACGTACCGGCGCTGCTCGCGTCCGGCCTGGACGGGTTCGTCATCGCGGCGGCGACGTCCGCGCACGCTTCGTTGATCTCGTTGGGTTTGGCGGCCGGCGTGCCGACGTTCTGTGAGAAGCCGGTCGCGCTCGACCTGGCGGAGACCTCGCGGGTGGTCGAGCTCGTCGAGGCGTCCTCGGTGCCGGTGCACATCGGTTTCCAGCGCCGGTTCGACGCCGGGTACCAGGCGGCGCGGGCGGCCGTACAGGCCGGCGAGCTCGGGTTCGTGCACCACATCCGGGCGAACACGAACGACGCGTTCCCGCCGCACCGCGAGTACATCCCGCAGAGCGGTGGTTTCTTCCGCGACTGCACGGTGCACGACTTCGACATCATCCGCTACGTCACCGGCCGCGAGGTCGTCAGCGTCTACGCCACCGGCGCGAACCGCGGCGAGACGTTCTTCGGCGAGTACGGCGACGTGGACTCGGCGGCCGCGCTGCTGACGCTCGACGACGGTACGTTCGTCGCGGTCAGCGGGACCCGGTACAACGGCGCCGGGCACGACGTACGGATGGAGTTGCACGGCAGCCTCGGGTCGATCGCGGTCGGACTGGACTCACACACCGCGCTGCGGTCGGCGGAGCCGGGAGTCAGCTTCCCCGAGGGACCGCCGCACATGACGTTCATGGACCGCTTCCAGCCCGCGTACGTCGCGGAGCTGACCGCCTTCACCGAGGTCGTCGCCGGGACCCGCGAGGTGCCGTGCACGGTCTGGGACGCGCTCGCCGCGTTCCGGATCGCCGACGCCTGCGAACTGTCCCGCCACGAGAACCGCGTCGTCACGCTGTGAAGGGTTTCGAGATGACTGAACTTGCTGCCCGGATCGCCGGTGCCCCGATCTCGTGGGGCGTGTGCGAGGTGCCGGACTGGGGCTGGCAGTACGACGCCGCGACGGTGCTCGCCGAGATGCGCGCGGTCGGGCTGGCGGCGACCGAGTTCGGCCCGGACGGGTTCCTGCCGGACGAACCGGAGGAGAAGGCGAAAACCCTGGCAGACGTCGGTCTTCGGGCCGTCGGCGGCTTCGTGCCGGTCGTACTGCACGACCCGTCGCACGATCCCGCGCCCGAGGTCGCCACCGCGCTCGAAGGCTTCGTCGCCGCCGGCGCCGGGACCCTGGTCCTCGCCGCGGCGACCGGCCAGGACGGGTACGACGGCCGGCCTGTGCTGGACTCGGCCGGCTGGGAGGTGCTGCTCGCGAACCTGGACCGGCTGTCGGCGCTCGCTGCCTCCCGGGGCGTACTGGCGACTGTCCACCCGCATGTGGGGACCATGGTCGAGAACGCTGACGACGTCGAACAGGTGCTGAACGGTTCGTCGATCGGCCTCACGCTCGACACCGGCCACCTGCTGATCGGCGGGGTCGACCCCGTGGCGCTGGCGGTCGAGCACACGTCGCGGATCCGCCACACGCACCTCAAGGACGTCGACGCCGCCTGGGCCGCGCGGGTGCAGGCCGGTGAGGTCTCGTACACGGACGCCGTACGCGCCGGGATGTACCGGCCGCTCGGAGCCGGTGACATCGACATCGCCACGATCGTCAGCACGCTCGAGAAGTCCGGGTACGACGGGTGGTATGTGCTCGAACAGGACACGATCCTGCGCGCGCGCCCGGTCGACGACGGGCCGCTGGCCGACGTACGGGCGAGTGTCGCGCACCTGCGGTCGATCGCGGCGGGGCTCGAATGACCGCCGCCGGGACCCGCGTGGATGGGATGGTCTGATGGTGGACGACGTACTGACGATCGGGCGCATCGGGGTCGACCTGTACCCGCTGCAGATCGGGACGCATCTGGAAGATGTCACCTCGTTCGGCAAGTTCCTCGGTGGGAGCGCGACGAACGTAGCGGTGGCGGCGGCGCGGCACGGGCGCAAGTCGGCGGTGATCAGCCGGACCGGGAACGACCCGTTCGGCGTGTTCATCCACCGCACGCTCGGCGAACTCGGGGTCGACGACCGCTTCGTCTCCGGAGTCGACGGCCTGCCGACGCCGATCACGTTCTGCGAGATCTTCCCGCCGGACAACTTCCCGCTCTACTTCTACCGCTTCCCGAAGGCACCCGACCTGGTCATCAACCCGTCGGAGCTCGACCTGGACGCGATCCGGGACGCGCGTATCTACTGGTCCACGGTGACCGGCCTGTCCGCCGAGCCGTCGCGATCCGCGCACTTCGCCGCCTGGGAGGCTCGCGGGCGGCGCCCGATCACGGTGCTCGACCTCGACTACCGCCCGATGTTCTGGGCGGACCCGACGGAGGCCCACGAGCAGGTGTCGCGCGCGCTCGAGTACTGCACGGTTGCTGTCGGCAACCGTGAGGAGTGCGAGGTGGCCGTCGGCGAGACCGATCCCGACAAGGCCGCGCAGGCGCTGCTCGACCGCGGTCTCGACCTGGCCGTCGTGAAGCAGGGTCCGCGCGGCACGCTCGCCCGGACCCGGGACGAGCGCGTCGAGGTCCCGCCGTACCCGGTCGAGGTGGTCAACGGACTCGGTGCCGGGGATGGGTTCGGTGGGGCGCTCTGTCATGGGCTCCTGTCGGGCTGGCCGCTCGAGAAGATCATCCGGTTCGCGAACACCGCGGGCGCGATCGTCGCCTCCCGTCTCGAATGCTCCACCGCCATGCCCACGACCGACGAGGTCCTCGCCCATCTGGAGGCCGAATCATGACCTCCCACGAGGAAGACCAGTACTCCGAACACGCCCGCCCGCTTCCGATCCAGCGCCCTCACGAAGACCCAGACGCTACAACTCTCACGCCGGGTCCCAACGACCCCACGGTCGTCGCCAATCGGCCGACGCCGCCGGGTTCGCAGACGCCGACCGCGGGTTTGAACGACCCGACGGTCGTCGTGCCTCGCCCGGGCGCACCCGGTCCTGACGACGTGACGGTGATGATGGACACCCATCCCACATCACCCGACGGCCAAACAACGGTAATCGGCAACCTGAACCTCACCCCCGAACCCCCTGCCCAGCAACAGACCACGGACGAACAGGCCGTTGGCGAGCAGGCCGCGGGTGAGCAGGCTGGGCTTGAGGAACAGTTGGCCAGGGTGGAGGCTTCTCCAGGTCATCAGGTGAGTGGTCAAACGGTCCGTGGAGAGCAGCGAGCAACACTGCCCGCACCCACCGCAAGCCAACCACCTGCGACCACACCACCCGCGGTCCCGCCCACCCCGCCGGCGGAGGAGCCGCCCGCTGACCAGCAACCGACCGTGGTGTTCAACCCCGGGGTGTCGGGGGACGCGCGGGAAGCGAGTGTTCCGGAGCCGGAGGAGGACGCCGGACAGGTCCTCGAAGACGAGGCAAGCCTGACGGAAGCCGCGATCGACTCAACTCACTCGACCGACGCCGGTCTTGGTGGGGTGGGGCGGGTTGGGTTGGTTCGGGGGGTTGGGGAGCGGTTGGGGGAGTTGACGGAGATTCGGGTTCGGCATCCGGAGCGGGTGGCTGAGGGGTGGTTGCAGCGGCGTACTCGGGCGTTGGTGGGGGATGACGGGCGGCTGCTGATCGTGGCTGCTGATCATCCGGCGCGAGGGGCGTTGGGCGTGCGGGGCGATCGGATGGCGATGGGGAGCCGGGCCGATCTGATTGCCCGGTTGCTGATCGCGTTGCAGCGGCCGGGTGTGGACGGCGTACTGGCGACTCCGGACGTGCTGGAGGACCTGCTGCTGCTCGGTGCGTTGGAGGGCAAGGTCGTCATCGGGTCGATGAACCGGGGCGGCCTGCAGGGAGCGGCGTTCGAGTTGGACGACCGGTTCACGGCCTACCGGAGCGCTGACGAGATCGCCACGCGGCGGCTCGACGGCGGGAAGATGCTGACTCGGATCGACCTCGGTGATCCGGGGACCGTGGCGACGCTGGAGAGCAGTGCCGCGGCGGTGACCGGGCTGGCCGAGCACAAGCTGATGGCGATGGTGGAGCCGTTCTGGTCGACGCGCGGCGAGGACGGCCGGGTCGCGAACCTGCTCGACCCCGACTCGGTCATCAAGTCGATCCAGATCGCGTCCGGTCTCGGCGCGACGAGTGCGTACACCTGGCTCAAGCTGCCGGTCGTCGACGAGCTCGATCGGGTGATGGAGGCAACGACTCTGCCGACGCTGCTGCTCGGTGGCGATCCGACCGCGGAGCCGGAAGCGACCTACGCCTCGTGGGGTAAGGCGCTCGAACTGCCCTCGGTCCGCGGACTCGTGGTCGGGCGGGCGCTGCTGTTCCCACCGGACGGTGACGTGGCCGCGGCCGTCGACCACGCTGCCGCTCTCGTCCACGGCGTCACCACATGACCGGGACCGCTGACGTGCTGAGGAAGGACAGTTGGGATGACTGAATGGGTTCGGCCGGCCGGGACCGCGGCGAGCAACGGGTTCGAGCTCGCGGTGCGGCCGGGCGAGGCGGAGTGGCATCACACGGGGTTGCTGGTTCGCACGCTGCTTCCTGGGCAGTCGGTGGAGATCGAATCGGGCGACTGTGAGTACATCGTCCTTCCGTTGAGTGGGTCGGCCGAGGTGATCGTGGACGGCGACGCGGTCCCGCTGGGCGGACGCGCGGACGTGTTCGCGGGCGCCACCGACCTGGCGTACGTGCCGCGGAACACGACGTTCGCGGTGGTCAGTGCCGGTGGCGCGCGGATCGCCTTTCCGCATGCCAAGGCGGCGACGGACCATCCGTTCCGGCGGATCGGCGCCGACGAGGTCGAGACCGAGCTCCGTGGCGCAGGGGTCGCCTCCCGCCAGGTCCGCAACTTCGGTACGCCGGGAGTCCTCGAGGCGGACTCGATCATCGCGTGCGAGGTGATCACGCCGGCCGGCAACTGGTCGTCGTACCCGCCGCACAAGCACGACGAGCACAAGCCGGGGAAGGAGAGCGAGCTCGAGGAGATCTACTACTTCGAGCTGCAGCTGTCCGACGACGTCCCGGAAGGTGTCAAGGGCAACGATCCGATCGGCTACCAGCGGGTCTACGGCACCGAGGAGCGCCCGATCGACGTCCTGGCGGAGGTCCGGAGCGGTGACGTGGTGCTGGTCCCGCACGGTTGGCACGGCCCGGCGATGGCGCCGCCCGGCTACGACATGTACTACCTCAATGTGATGGCCGGACCCGGCACCGAGCGCCAGTGGCTGATCACTGACGACCCGCAGCATGCCTGGGTCCGCGAACTGTGGAACTCCCAACATCTTGATCCGCGCCTACCTTTCGGACAAACAGGAGATGAGTCATGACGGTGCGTCTCACGGTCGCGCAGGCGCTGGTGCGATTCCTGAGCGTCCAGTACTCGGAGCGTGACGGACTTCGGCAGCGGCTGATCGCCGGGTCACTGGGCATCTTCGGCCACGGCAACGTGGCCGGGCTCGGCCAGGCGTTGCTGCAGTCCGAACTCGAGGACCCGAAGGCGTTGCCGTACATCCTGGCCCGCAACGAGCAGGCCATGGTGCACACCGCGGCGGCGTTCGCCCGGACCCGTGACCGGCTGCAGACCTATGCCTGCACGGCAAGCGTGGGCCCCGGCTCGACCAACATGGTGACCGGTGCGGCCCTAGCGACGGTCAACCGGTTGCCGGTGCTGATCCTCCCTTCGGATGTCTTCGCGACCCGGGTGGCGACACCTGTGCTGCAGGAGCTGGAGAGCTTCGGCGCCGGTGACGTGTCGGTCAACGACGCGTTCCGCCCGGTGTCGAAGTACTTCGACCGCGTCTGGCGGCCCGAACAGTTGCCCTCGGCACTGATGAACGCGATGCGCGTGCTGACCGATCCGGTCGAGACCGGCGCGGTGACGCTGGCCTTGCCGCAGGACGTCCAGGCCGAGGCGTACGACTGGCCGGAAGAGCTCTTCGTCGAGCGCACCTGGTACGTCGCACGCCCCTTGCCGGAGGCCTCAATTGTCGACAAGGCGGCAGATCTCCTACGGTCCGCGCAGCGACCGCTGATCGTCGCGGGCGGCGGTGTGCACTACTCGGGCGCAGAGGATGCGCTGCGCGAGTTCGCCGAGCGCACCGGCGTACCGGTGTCGGAAACCCAAGCAGGTAAGGGATCTCTGGCCTTCGATCACCCGCAGGCGGTGGGTGCGGTCGGCTCGACCGGGACCACGGCAGCCAATGCACTGGCCCGTGACGCGGACCTGGTGATCGGGATCGGCACTCGCTACAGCGACTTCACGACGGCGTCGCGGACCGCCTTCCAGAATCCGCGGGTCCGGTTCCTGAACATCAACGTGGCGCGGTTCGACAGTGGCAAGCATGCCGGCCTCCCGGTGGTGGCCGATGCGCGGGAAGCCCTTGTTGCGTTGGGATCCGCACTCGGCGAGTGGTCCGTGGACGACAAGTACACAGCCGAGGCCCAGGAACTCACCAGGAACTGGAACGGAACTGTTGACGCAGTTTTCCGGCCCTCCGCCGACGTGACCGCGAAGCTGGCCGAAGGACTGCTCACCCAGGGCGAGGTGATCGGCGCCGTCAACGAATTGTCGGCGGCATCTGATGTGGTTGTCTGTGCGGCCGGCTCGATGCCGGGTGACCTCCACAAACTGTGGCGGCCGCGCGACCCGAAGGGATACCACGTCGAATATGGCTTCTCCTGCATGGGATACGAGATCGCCGGCGGACTCGGTGTCCGGCTCGGCGCCCCGGATCGCGACGTGTTCGTCCTGGTCGGCGACGGGTCGTACCTGATGATGTCCAGCGAGCTGGCCACCGCGGTCCAGGAGAATCTGAAGATCATCGTGGTCCTGGTGCAGAACCACGGCTTCGCGTCGATCGGTGCGCTCTCGGAGTCCCTCGGTTCGCAGCGCTTCGGGACGGCGTACCGCAAGCGGACCGGGGACGGCCGGCTCGACGGGGACTACCTGCCCGTCGACCTCCCGGCGAACGTGCGCAGTTTCGGTGTCGACGTGATCGACGTCCACAGCCGGCCCGAGCTGGAGAAGGCGATCCAGACCGCGAAGGCGGCCACCGGGCCGATCGCGATCCACGTCACGACCGACCCGTTGGTCGGCGGTCCGGACAGCGACTCCTGGTGGGACGTCCCGGTCAGCGAGGTCTCGGAGCTGCAGTCCACACAGGCCGCCGCGGCGACGTACGAGGAGAGCAAGAAGGCCCAGCGTCCGTATCTGGCTCCGGCTGAGAGGGACGCCTGATGGGCAGAGTCGACATCGGTACGGCGCCGGACTCGTGGGGAGTGTGGTTCGCCGACGACCCGCGGCAGACGCCGTGGACGCGGTTCCTCGACGAGGTCGCCGCGGCCGGGTACACGCGGATCGAGCTCGGTCCGTACGGGTACCTGCCGACCGACCCGGTCAGGTTGCAGGACGAGCTCGGCCGGCGCGGCCTGACGATGACCGCCGGTACGACCTTCGAGCAGCTGCACCGCCCCGACGGGTGGGACGCGACCTGGCGCGACGTCGTCAAGACGGCCGAGCTGACGGCAGCGATGGGTGCACAGCACCTGGTCGTGATGCCGTCGATGTGGCGCGGAGACAACGGCGAGGTCGTCGAGGAGCGGCTGGACCACGAGGGACAGGCCAGGCACGGGAAGGCGGTGACCGAGCTGGGCCGACGCCTGAAGGAAGAGTTCGGCCTCCAGACGCAGTACCACCCGCACGCTGACGGGCATGTCGACACGCAGGACACGGTCGAGCGCTTCCTCGAGGAGACTGACAGCGCCTTCGTGAACCTGTGCCTCGACACCGGCCACATCAGCTACTGCGGCGGTGACAACCTCGAGCTCATCCGGAAGTACCCGGAGCGGATCGGCTACGTCCACCTCAAGCAGGTCGACCCCAAGATCCTCGCGGAGGTCGAGGCCGAGGGCCTGAGCATGGACGAGGCGGTACGGCGGGGCGTGATGTGCGAGCCGCCCCACGGCGTACCCGAGCTGCCGCCGGTCCTCGACGCGCTGGCCGCGCTCGACGCCGACGTGTTCGCGATCGTCGAGCAGGACATGTACCCGTGCGCGCCCGACGTACCGCTGCCGATCGCGGAGCGGACGCTGGCGTATCTCACTGGATATGGGGGTGGCGGATCGAGATGACGGCCGCGGGAGTGTGACACTCTCGGGTCCCCAAGCACGTCCGCGCAACGTCGCGCGGTTCACGAAAGGCTGGTAGCAAGTCATGGTTCGGTGGCAGAAGAAGGCGGGGGCCGCGGTCGCGGCTGTCGTACTCGCCGCGGCTCTGGCCGCGTGCAGCTCCTCCGGCGGCAAGCAGAAGGAGCAGAGCTCCGGCGACAGCGGCGGCAACGTCGCGGACACGCCGCGGATGAAGGTTGCCATGATCACCCACTCGGGTCCCGGCGACACCTTCTGGGACATCGTGCGCCGCGGGGCCGACGCGGCCGCGAAGAAGGACAACATCGAGCTGCAGTACTCCGCCGACCCGGACGGCGCGGCCCAGGCGAACCTCGTGCAGACCGCGATCGACTCCAAGGTCGACGGCATCGCGGTCACGCTGAACAAGCCGGACGCGGTGATCCCGAACGTCAAGAAGGCGATCGCGGCCGGTATCCCGGTGACGATTCTCAACGGCGGACTCGACCAGTGGAAGACCACCGGCGCGCTCGGGTACTTCGGCCAGGACGAGCGGATCGCCGGCCAGGCGACCGGCGAGAAGCTCAAGCAGCTCGGCGCGAAGAAGGTCATCTGCGTCATCCACGAGCAGGGCAACGTCAGCCTGGAGGCGCGCTGCCAGGGCATCAAGGACAAGTTCGGCAACGTCGAGAACGTCAACGTCAACGGCACCGACCAGCCGGGCACGCAGGCGACCCTGACCTCGAAGCTGCAGGCGGACAAGACCGCCGACTATGTCGTCGCCCTGAACGCGGGCATCGCGCTGACCGCGGTTCAGGCAGCCAAGGACGCGAGCTCGTCGGCGAAGATCGGCAGCTTCGACATGAGCAAGGAGATGGCCAAGACGGTCGCCGACGGCACCGTGCAGTTCGCCGTCGACCAGCAGCCGTACCTGCAGGGCTACCTCGCGGTCGACGCGATCTGGCTCTACCGGACCAACGGCGACACCATCGGCGGCGGCGAGGCGACCCTGACCGGGCCAGCGTTCATCGACAAGTCGAACATCGCGGCGGTCCAGAAGTACGCCGAAGCCGGGACGCGCTGAGGTAGCACCATGGCATCGACCATCACCTCACCCGCCGCGGCGGACGACCGCGTCTCGGCCCGGTCCATCGGCGCCCGGCTGCTCAGCCGGCCCGAGATCGGGTCGCTCGTCGGCGCGGCCGTGATCCTGGTGTTCTTCGTGATCGCCGCGCCGCCGTTCCGCGACATCAACAACACCGGCACGATCCTGTACCAGGCCGCACTGATCGGTGTGATGGCCGTGCCGGTGTCGCTGCTGATGGTCGGCGGCGAGTTCGACCTGTCGGCCGGGGTCGCGGTGACGACCTCGGGCCTGACCGCGGGCCTGTTCGCCTACCAGTTCAGCGTGAACGTCTGGCTCGGCGTGATCGTCGCGCTGGCGCTCTCGCTGGCGATCGGCGCGTTCAACGGCTGGCTGCTGATGCGGACGGGCCTGCCCAGCTTCCTGGTGACGCTGGGCACCTTCTTCATCCTGCAGGGCCTGAACATCGCGGTCACCCGGCTCGCCTCCGGCGCCGTCGCGTCGAACTCGATCAGCGACATGGACGGGTTCGGCGCGGCGAAGGCGATCTTCGCGTCGGAGTTCAAGCTCGGCGGCGTGACCATCAAGATCGTCGTCGTCTGGTGGATCGTGTTCGTCGCGATCGCCGCCTGGGTGCTCCTGAAGACGCAGATCGGCAACTGGATCTTCGCGGCCGGCGGTGACGCGGCGGCCGCGCGGGCCGTCGGCGTGCCGGTGAAGAAGGTCAAGATCGGCCTGTTCATTACGGTCGGGTTCTTCGCCTGGTTCACCGGTATGCAGTTGCTGTTCGTACAGAACGGCGTGGTGCAGTCCGGTGAAGGCGTCGGCAAGGAGTTCCTCTACATCATCGCGGCGGTTGTCGGCGGCTGCCTGCTCACCGGCGGCTACGGGTCGGTCGTGGGCGGCGCGGTCGGTGCGCTGATCTTCGGAATGGTCCAGCTGGGGGTCGTGTACGCCGGCTGGAACCCGGACTGGTTCAAGGCGTTCCTCGGCGCGATGCTGCTGCTGGCGACCATCGTCAATCTCGTCGTCAAGAACCGGGCGGAGGCACGATGACCACCACGGAGTCGTTCGCGGACGAGGCGTCGACCAGCCCGAACACGCCGATCGTGCTGCTCGAGGACGTCGGCAAGAGCTACGGCAACATCCAGGCGCTGCGCGGGGTGTCGCTCTCGGTCCGGCAGGGCGAGATCACTTGCGTGCTCGGTGACAACGGTGCGGGCAAGTCGACGCTGATCAAGATCATCGCCGGACTGCACGACTACACGTCCGGCCGGATGTCGGTGAACGGCGAGGAGCGGCACTTCGGCTCGCCGCGCGAATCGCTCGACAGCGGGATCGCGACCGTCTACCAGGATCTCGCGCTGGCGCCGCTGATGTCGGTCTGGCGGAACTTCTTCCTCGGCAACGAGCTCACCAAGGGGCCGTTCCGGCAGCTGGACGCGGCGAAGATGAAGCGGATCGCACAGGACGAGCTGACCAAGATGGGGATCTCGATCCCCGATCTCGAGCAGCCGGTCGGCAAGCTGTCGGGCGGTCAGCGGCAGTGTGTGGCGATCGCGCGGGCGATCCACTTCGGCGCCAAGGTGCTGATCCTGGACGAGCCGACCGCGGCGCTCGGCGTGAACCAGTCGGGGGTGGTGCTGAAGTACGTCGTGAAGGCGAGGGACGCCGGGATCGGGGTCATCTTCATCACCCACAACCCGCACCACGCGTACCTGGTCGGCAACCACTTCGTCGTACTGAAACTCGGCCGGGTGGCGCTCGACACGCACCGGGCCGACATCACGCTGGAACAGCTGACCACGGAGATGGCCGGCGGTTCCGAGCTGGAAGCGCTGAGCCACGAGCTGCGGGAGATCAACCCCGAGGTGGTCGTGGATGATGGACAGAAGCGGCAGGAGGGGACATGACCGATCTGCGGGTCGGGATCGTCGGCGTCGGAGTGATGGGCGCCGACCATGCCGAACGCGTTGTCCGGAAGACCGCGGGCGCACGCCTGGTTGCGGTCTCCGACGCGGATGCGGGCCGGGCCGAGGCGCTCGCCGGCAGGCTCTCGCCACGGTCGGCCGGTGAGCCCGCCAGTACGGCGAGGCATTCGGGCGGTACGGCGTACGCGGAGACCGTTCGCGTGGTCGAGGACCCGATGGATCTGATCGCTGCCGACGACGTCGACGCGGTGATCCTGGCGTCGCCGGGGTTCGCGCACGCGGAGCAGCTGTTCGCCTGCTTGGAGCACGGGAAGCCGGTGCTGTGCGAGAAGCCGCTGACGATGGACGCGGCGTCGGCGTTGCGCGTGGTCGAGGCCGAACACAAGCTCGGACGGCAGCTGATCCAGGTCGGGTTCATGCGGCGTTTCGACCCGGAGTACGCCGCTTTGAAGCAACTGCTCGACTCGGGTGACCTCGGGCGGACGCTGCTGCTGCACAACGTGCACCGGAACAAGTCGGCCGCGCCGACGTTCCGCAGCGAGATGATCGTCCGGGACTCGATGGTGCACGAGGTCGACGTCGCCCGGTGGCTGTTCGGCGAGGAGATCACCCGGATCACCGTGCACACCCCGGCGCCGACGAGTCTGGTCGGGGACGGCGTCCTCGATCCGCAGCTGGCCGTGTTCGAGCTGGCGAACGGGGCGATGGCCGACGTCGAGGTGTTCGTGAACTTCCAGGTCGGGTACGAGGTCCGGTGTGAGGCGGTCGCCGAGCGGGGGAGCGCCACGATCGGTCTCGGGTCCGGCGTCTTCACCCGGGCCGGCGAGCGGTGGGGCGGCACGATGCCGGCCGACTTCCGGATCCGGTTCGAGCAGGCGTACGACATCGAGGTGCAACGCTGGGTCGACGCCACTGCGCGCGGTGCGATCGACGGGCCGAGCGCCTGGGACGGCTACGCGGCGGCGGCCGTTTGCGAGGCCGGGCTGGAGTCGTTGAGCACCGGCAAGCCCGTCGACGTCGCTCTCGCCGATCGGAGCAAGGTCCTGGGATGAGCCGCGGGCAGCAGGACGGACAGCGTTTCGGAAACACCACCGGCAGTGAGGAAATATCGTGAGTACTGACAGCAAGCGCATCACCCACCTCGTCGGCGGCAGCTCGTGGACCGGCGTGGCCGAGCGAACCAGCAAGGTCTACAACCCCGCGACCGGTCAGGTCACGGGTGAGCTGGACCTGGCGTCGGCGGCCACGGTCGACGAGGTCGTCAAGGTCGCTCACGAGGCGTCGAAGACCTGGGCCCAGACATCGCTCACGAAGCGCGCGCAGGTCCTGTTCGCGTACCGCGAGCTGGTGAACCGTGACAAGGACCGGATCGCGCAGCTGATCACCGCCGAGCACGGCAAGGTGCTGTCCGACGCGCTCGGCGAGGTGACCCGCGGCCTCGAGGTGATCGAGTTCGCCTGCGGGATCCCGCACCTGCTCAAGGGCGGGTACAGCGAGGGCGTCTCGACCAAGGTCGACGTGTACTCGATCCGGCAGCCGCTCGGCGTCAGCGCGGTGATCTCGCCGTTCAACTTCCCGGCCATGGTGCCGATGTGGTTCGTCCCGATCGCGGTTGCCTGTGGCAACAGTGTGGTGATCAAGCCGTCCGAGAAGGACCCGTCCGCGGCGAACGCGATGGCCGGGCTGTGGAAGGAGGCCGGCCTGCCGGACGGCGTCGTGAACGTCGTGCACGGCGACAAGGAGGCGGTCGACCGGCTGCTGGAGCACCCCGACATCAAGTCGGTGTCGTTCGTCGGGTCGACGCCGATCGCTCGCTATGTCTACGAGAACGGCACCCGCAACGGCAAGCGGGTGCAGGCGCTCGGCGGCGCGAAGAACCACATGATCGTGCTGCCGGACGCGGACCTGGACCTCGCCGCGGACGCGGCCGTGAACGCCGGGTTCGGGTCGGCGGGCGAGCGGTGCATGGCGATCTCCGCCCTCGTGGCGGTCGAGCCGATCGCCGACGAGCTGATCGGCAAGATCAAGGAGCGGATGGGCAAGCTGACGACCGGCGACGGGACCCGCGGCTGCGACATGGGCCCGTTGGTGACCGGCGAGCACCGGGACAAGGTCGCCGGGTACGTCGCGGCCGGGGTCGAGGCCGGTGCGGAGCTGGTGGTCGACGGGCGCGCGGGTGACTTCGACGGCGCGGCCGACGGGTTCTGGCTCGGTCCGACGCTGTTCGACAAGGTGACGCCGGAGATGTCGATCTACACCGACGAGATCTTCGGCCCGGTGCTGTCCGTGGTGCGTACGTCGTCGTACGACGATGCGCTCGAGCTGGTGAACTCGAACCCGTACGGGAACGGGACGGCGATCTTCACCAACGACGGCGGGGCGGCGCGCCGGTTCCAGAACGAGGTGGAGGTCGGGATGGTCGGGATCAACGTCCCGATCCCGGTACCGATGGCGTACTACTCGTTCGGCGGCTGGAAGAACTCGCTGTTCGGCGACACCCACGCGCACGGGGCCGAAGGCGTGCACTTCTTCACCCGCGGCAAGGTGGTCACCTCACGCTGGCTGGACCCGTCCCACGGCGGCATCAACCTCGGCTTCCCAACCCACGACTGAACGGCGCTTTGGGTGTAGCGTCGAAGGTGACCCCCGGGGCATGAGGAGTACCGCGGCGTACGCAGGGCCGTCGGCCCGTCCTCAGTCGCGATCTGCAAGCTCCGGAGTGCGTCATGTCCAAGAACAAAGGCGGGCGTGAAGTCCGCAAACCCAAGCAACCCAAACGGCCGAAACCGAACCCGAGCGACAGCTCGATCATCCCGCCCACCAAACAAGGGCGGAAGTAGCCGTCCGGACCGCAGTTCCCCGGGGACTGCGGTCCCGGGCGGGCCGGCGCGCGTGACCGTTGACCGGCGGGGTCGGGCTGGGTACCCTCGCTGATGCGTTCGAGGGCGCACCGAGACTCGCCGGAAGGCTGGAAGCCACCTCGATTCCAGAAGCCGAGTGCGATCGATGACGCTCTCTTGAGACCCGTGCGAGTCCGGGTGCGAGAGGACGCATCATGAAACTGCTGCCCGATCGGCCCAGCATCGAGTACCTGCGCAAGGAAGCGAAGGATCTCCTCGCGGTACTGCGGGAGTCCACGCCGGACGCCTCGCTCGCGGACGCGCAACGTGCGCTGGCCGCGGAGTACGGCGTCCGCGACTGGCCGGCGTTGAAGGCCGAGGTCGAGCGCCGGGTCGCGGACACGCCCACCGCGCCTGAAGGCCTGGCCGAGGAACTGGCCGAAGCGTTCGGCCTGGGGACGTTGACCGCGCCCGCCAAACCCGTCTTGTTCACGGCGATGGGGCGCTGCTGGGACCTCACGACCGACCGCGGGCGATGGCTGGCCGTCACGGTCTACGACTGGATCACGAACGAGCAGGCCGAACTCGGCGCCCGGCTCCGTGACGCCGCGGTCGCGGCGGGAGTCGCCGCGCCTGCCGCGGCGATCAGTCCGCGCGGCCGCCTGATCGAGAAGGTGCGCGGCGAGAACTGGCGCGTGCACGAGTGGCTCGAAGTCGGACCGGAGCCGGTGCTGCCGGTGTCGACGGCGATGGCCCGTCGAGCGGGTGCCTTGTTCGGGACGTTGCACGCGTTGGCCATCCCGAGCGACGAGCCGATCCACGGCTACCTGACCTACCGCCGCTCGGAGGCCGAGTGGCAGCACCTTCTCGGTCGTGCGCGGGCGGCAGGCAAACCATGGGCCGAGCAACTCGACGCACGCTTGCCGGTGTTTCGTGAGCTGCAGGCGATCGAACTCGAGGCACCGGACGAGCTCATGCTCTGCAACCGGAACCTGAACCCGGAGAACGTTCGCCAGGGACGCGATGGAGAGCTCACCGTGATGGAGTGGGACTTCGCCGGATCGCTCAGCCCCGAACTCGAGCTCGGGTCCGCGCTGACGCACTGGCTGATGCGGCCGGACGTCAACCAGCGTGGGCTGTCAGCGTTCCAGGACGGGTACGGCGAGGTGCGGGAATGGCCGAAGCTTGGGCTGGACTCGTTTGCGGTCGCGATCTCCGGCTGGCTGAACTGGACGTACAACGCGATCTGCGAGGCGATCGACCCGGAGGACGCCGATCGCGCGGTCTTCGCCGAGCGGGAGGCTGTCGAGGTACTTGACCGGCCGATGACACGTGGTGCCCTGGAGCAACTACTCGCGGTCTGAGAGGGCGGAGGCCACGGCTTCAGCAGCCGGGTCGGAGAGATGTCCGTGCAGGAGCTCGGTGCGGTGGACCAGACGTGGCGAGGTGAGTGAAACGGCCGCGAGGTCTGGTGTCACGACTGAGCGCGGGAGCACCGCCAAACCATGGCCGGAGCTGATCAGGGTGAGCAGCGTGTGGAGGTCGGTGCCGTAGTAGGTGAACGCCGGGCGGAGCGCGTCGGAGCCGGCAGCGGCGCGCAACGTCGCGAGCGGGGCGGCGATGTCGGGGGCGTCGATCCACCGCGCGTCAGCGAGATCGCCGAGTGAGAGACCAGGACCGGACCGGGCCAGTGGGTGGGTTGTGGGTAGGGCTACGACCAGGGCGTCGTGGGCGACCGAGGTGGTGCGGAGCTGTACGGCGTTGGTCAGGTTGAGGGGGTCGGTGGGGGTGGCGATGCCGTCCACGAGGCCGAGGGTGAATGTGCCGGCGGCGATACCGGCGACGACCTGATCGCGCCCACAGACGGTCAGCGACGTCTCGGTGCCGGGATAGGCGCGTCGTACCTCGGCCAGCGCGGTCGCGAGTGACCGGGTCGCCAGGGGAGACGCGGCGAGCGTGAGGGTGCTGGGCGGGTCCGCGACGGTACGGCGTACGTCGGCGCGGGCCGCGTCCAGCCGGAGCAGGATCGGGCCGGCGTGTTCGAGCAGGCGCTCGCCCGCCGCTGTCGGTACGACGGGTCGTCGGCGGAGCAACGGCGTACCGAGGTCGCTCTCCAGGGCGGCGATGTGCTGGGACACCGCGGACTGGGTGTAGCCGAGTCGCGAGGCCGCGGCGGAGAACGAGCCGCACTCGGCGACCGTGACGAACGTCCGCAGCAGATGAGGATCCACGGGTATCAGTAGTATCAGTATCTCTGATCGACCATGCAGAGATCATCGTTGGCGCTGATGCTCACGTCGCCCCGAGGATGGACCCATGAACGCCTACTCCGGACGCCTCGCCCTGGTCGGGGACCGCTCACCGCATGTCCGTTCGCACGCCCGGATCCCCGGCCTGCTCAAGGAACTCGAAGCGCGCGATCACCTGGACCTGGACGTCTACTGGGTCCCGAGCGACGACGTGGATGCCGCGCTCGAGGGCTTCGACGGAATCTGGCTGCTGCCCGGCAGCCCGTACCGAAGCGAGGCCGGGGCGGTCACGGCGGTGCGGATCGCCCGCGAGCAGGGGATCCCGTTCCTCGGTACGTGTGGCGGGTTCCAGCACGCGATGCTCGAGTTCGCGCGCAACGTGTGCGGCGCAACCGGCGTACAGCATGGGGAGAGTACGCCGGACGCGGACGAGCTCCTGATCGTGCCGTTGCAGTGTTCGCTCGACGGACACGAGGGCGGCGTACAGGTGCGACCAGGAACCCGTGCAGCCGAGCTACTCGGTTCAGAGCGCTCCATGGAGCGGTACCACTGCTCCTACGGCCTGGACAGCGGCAAACTCGACCTACTGCGTGAGCACGGCATGATCTTCAGCGGGTACGACGACGCGGGGGAACCGCGCATCGCGGAGCTGCCGGGACACCCGTTCTACCTGGCCAGCCTGTTCCAGCCGGAGCTGGCCGGCGACGGCGGGCGCCCGCACCCATTCATCCAGGCGTTCGCGCACGCGGTCGCCGGCCGCAGCGATCAGATCGCGGAGACCGGTCGCGGCGCCATCCCCGCGGCGACGTAACAGGCGTCGATGAGCTCCATCGTGGCCAGTGCGTCGTCGGCGTCGGTGAGGAGCGGAGCGCCGTTGCGGACCGCCCCCGCGAACGCCTCCAGCTGATACGTGTACGACGTGCGCGTGCCGAGATGCTCGACCCACGTGTCTTCCTTGGTCGTCACGATCACCCGGTCGTCCTTCTGCGGAAGCACGTAGAACGGCGCGAACGCCTCACCGCGGCTGCCGACGACCTTGAGACTGAACTCGACGTCCTCGGCCGCCATACTGGTCCGCACCACGCCGGTCGCGCCGTTCGGGAATTCGAGGTCGGCGTTCAGCCACTCGTCGACGCCAGGCATCCGCTTGCGCTCACCGGCCCGGGCGCTGACCAGCGTCGGCGCGCCACCGGCGTACGGCCCGAACATTCGCTGCGCGTGCAGCGCGTAACAGCCGACGTCCATCACGGCGCCGCCGGCGAGCGGCAGCGACCAGCGGGGGTCGGCGTCCGGCGGCGGGGGCATCACCATCGTCGCCTCGACCTGCTGCAGGTCGCCCAGCTCGCCCTTGGCGACCAGCTCCTGCAGCCGCCGCATCACCGGGTGGTACGCGTAGTGGAACGCCTCCATGAACACCAGACCGGAGGTGCGCACGGCGTCCCGGACCTCCAGCGCCTCGGCGGCGTTGCTGGTCGACGGCTTCTCGGTCAGCACATGTTTGCCTGCGGCAAGAGCCCGCAGGTTCCACGGCCCGTGCAGTCCGTTCGCCAGCGGGTTGTAGACGGCTTCGATCTCCGGATCGTCCAGCAGTTGCTGGTACGACGCGTGGACCCGTTCGACACCGTGCTCGGCGGCGAAGGTTTCGGCCCGGCCGGTGTCGCGCGCGGCGACCGCGACCAGCCGCGCGCCGGTCAGCTTGGCCGGCTCGACGATGGCCCGGCCGGCGATCCGGGCGGTACCGAGGATGCCGATGCGAAGCGGTTCCATGCGTTCTCCCTTGCTGACGAAGCCGTCATCCTCCCCCAGCATGACCGGGCTCCAAACCCGGTGCCCGCGATCCGGACCGTGGTGGCCGGAAAGTTCACCCGGCGTTCAGCGGGTGACGGCTCCGGCAGCGGACCGCGCCAGGTCTGATCAAATTCGGGTGGTGGCTCGACGGATTCCGGTCCAGCCTTCAGGATGAGCCCATGAGTACCGTCCAGGTCCAGGTCGATCGGAACAGCCGTACGCCGTTGCACGTGCAGCTGGCGCAGCAGCTGGAGGCGGCCATCCAGGGCGGCGAACTGCCCGTCGGGTCCCGACTGAGCAACGAGGTGGACCTGGCCGAGGCCTATGGACTGAGCCGGCCGACCGTCCGCCAGGCGATCGCCCGTCTGGTCGACCAGGGCCTCCTGGTCCGCAAACGTGGTGTCGGGACCCAGGTGGTCGGCAACTCCGGACAGGTACGTCGTTCGCTCGAACTGACCAGCCTGTACGACGACCTCACCTCGGCGCACCGGAAGCCCGAAACCGACGTGCTGCGCTTCGGAATCTCACCCGCGACCGCAGAGGTCGCCACTGCACTGCAATGCGAGCTGGGCGACCGGGTGCTGCGGCTGGAGCGACTGCGGCGTGCAGACGGCGAGCCGCTCGCTCTGATGCGCAACTGGCTGCCGCCGGAGATCCTGGAGACCGACCCGGCCACGCTGGCCGAGCGTGGTCTCTACCAGCTGCTGCGAGCTGAGGGGGTCCGGCTGAAGGTGGCGCACCAGACCATCTCCGCTCTACCGGCAACACCCGAGCAGGCGAAGCTGCTGTCGGAGGAGCCGGGCTCACCGCTTCTGGCGACCACACGGATCACGTACGACGACCACGGCCAGCCGGTCGAGTACGGCTCCCACCTGTACCGCGCGAGCCGCTACTCCTTCGAGCACACGCTCGTACACCGCTGAGCCCCCGGAGTCGCCTGGCGGGGCGGGAAGACCCAGTGCGGGCTGCGAGCGATCTCTGCCAGTTGTGCCGCTGTCAGCAGCGGACTGGTTCGGGTGTGCTCGCTCTTCTCCTTGGGGGCGTTGAAGTTGGTCAGGCTGATCTGAGTGCCGTTGGGCCGGAAGAGCTCCACGATGGTCTCTCGGACGCCACCGGGGGTCGGCCGGTCCGGGTACAGCGGCTGGTTGTCGTACACGACGTGCACGCTGCGGTCTGCATGGATCGTGCACGTACCGGGTGGAAACGGGTTGCAGTCGGTGATGGCGGCCGCGGTGGTGATGCTCAGCGTGAGCAGCGAGGCACCGGCTCCGTCGTCCAGCAGCACGCTGGCCTCGTTGGTACCGAGGCCGTAGCCGCCGGACTTCGTGGAGGCGATCGGGGTGAGTCCGTTCGGGAGGAGGCGCGTCAGCGTCGCCAAGGTCTCCGCCGGTGTCACTGGTTGCGAAACGGTCGGCTTCGGCGTCACAACCGTCGTCACAGTCGGAGTGATGGTCGGAGTGGTGGCCGGTTCTACCTGGGCACGCAGTACCTGACTGCTGCCGATGACGACTCCAAGGGTGGCCAGTACGGCAGTTGCGCCGGACAGGCCTGCTAACGCGGTCCGGCGCCGTCGCAGCACCTTGCCGCGACGGATGCCGCGGGCAACCAGCTCGGGGGTGGCGGGCTGCAGGTCCTCGGTCGCCCGCCGCATCAGGTCCGGGAGGCTGTCGTGCAGGTTGGTCATCGGGGCTCCCAGGTCATAGTGCGGCCAGATGGACGGCTTCGTCGCCCAGGACGGCCCGGAGGCGGCTCAGTGCGCGTGACGTGCGGGTCCGGATCGCGCCGGTGTTCTTGCCCAGGTCGTGCGCGACCTGCTCCGCACTGCGATCCTCGAAATACCGCAGTACCAGGACTGCTCGGTCGAGTGGGGACAACTCGGCCATTGCCTGCAGCAAGGACAGGCGGAGCTCGTGGTCACCGGTCTGGTCGGCTCGGTCGGGTGTCCGCTCCACAGGTCGCTCCGTCGAGCTGCGTCGGCGCCGCTGGGAGATGTACGTCCGCGCCAGGACGGTCTGCGCGTACGCCGCCGGGTTGTCGGTCTGCTCCACCCGCCGCCACGCCCGGTACAGCTTGGCCAGCGTCTCCTGGACCAGGTCTTCGGCCAGGTGGTGCTCACCGGCCAGCAGCCACGCCGACCGGTACAGCTGCGGCGTCCGCGCTCTGGCGAACTCGTCGAAATCCTCCGTCGACCGTGTCAAAGCCACCCTCCCGAGGTCCTGTCACCCGGTTCGACGCCGTGAGTGGCGGTTCTGTTACCTGCGGAATTGCAACAAGCTGCAGTTTTCTGGACCCGGCCGTGACTCGATCGATACGGTGAGTAAGCCAATGGCATGTCACGGTTGTCCACAGGGCAGCGGACGCAGGTGGCGCCGGATGCCCCACGGTTGAAAGGATGGTCCCCGCATGGTGACCGAGCGTGGTCGCCGGACGGGACTCACACGGGGAGATCGATGACTGCGGACAGGCTCGACGCGCACCGCTCGGGCTGGAGCGGTGCCATCGAGCTGATCGACGCGCAGGTGCGCGACGTGGTGCGCCGCGAAGGCATCGACCCGCTCCGGGACCCGGGCGCCGTGAACTCGATCGTCGCCACCGTCGTCCGGGAGTACGACGAGCGCAGTCTGAGCGGTGTGGTGCCGCCGATCGGCGACCTGGAGGCGGTCAGCCGCGAGGTCCACGACCGGGTCGCGGGGTTCGGGCCGCTGCAGCGTTACCTGGACGACCCGTCCGTCGAGGAGATTTGGATCAACGAGCCGAGCCGGGTGTTCATCGCCCGCGAGGGCCGGCACGAGCTGACCACGACCGTGCTGACCGAGGAAGAGGTCAGCGACCTGGTGGAGCGGATGCTGAAGACCACCGGCCGCCGGATCGACGTCTCGCAGCCGTTCACCGACGCCCGGCTGCCCGACGGAAGCCGCGTGCACATCGTCCTCGGCGGCATCACCCAGCGGTATGCGGCGATCAACATCCGCAAGTTCACTGTCCGCGCGACGCGGCTGACCGACCTGGTGCAGCTCGGGTCGCTGACGCCGCACGCGGCCGCGGTGCTCGAGGCGTCGGTTGCCGTCGGCCTCAATGTGCTGGTCTCCGGCGGCACGCAGGCCGGCAAGACCACGATGCTGAACGCGCTGGCCGGTTCGATCCCCGGCAGCGAGCGGGTGATCAGCTGCGAGGAGGTCTTCGAGATCAAGCTGCCGATCCCCGACTGGGTGTCGATGCAGACCCGGCAGGCCGGTCTCGAGGGCACCGGCGAGGTGCGGTTGCGCGACCTGGTGAAGGAGTCGCTGCGGATGCGGCCGTCCCGGGTGATCGTCGGCGAGGTGCGCGGCGAGGAGTGCCTCGACCTGCTGCTCGCGCTGAACAGCGGCCTTCCCGGTATGTGCACGATCCATGCGAACTCGGCGCGTGAGGCGCTGACCAAGATGTGCACGCTGCCGCTACTGGCCGGCGAGAACATCGGCTCCCGGTTCGTGCTGCCGACGGTGGCCGGCTGCGTCGATCTCGTCGTACACCTCGGGATCGCGGCGGACGGGCGCCGGCGGGTGCGCGAGATCGTGGCCGTCACCGGACGGCTGGAGGAGCAGGCGATCGAGACCGAGACCCTCTTCAACACCTACGACGGGTACCTGCGCCGCGCCGAGGGGCAGTTGCCGCATGCGGAGCGGTTCCAGCAGGCCGGGTACAACGTGGCCGGGCTGCTCACCGAGTTGCCGCGTGGGGCGGCGAGCTGATGGGGCTCGTGATCGGGCTGTTCTTCGGTGTCGGCCTGCTGTTGATCATCGCGGCGTTCGTGGCGCCGATCGAGACCGTGCCCGGTTCGGACGGGCGGCTGCGCGGCAAGAGCCGGGACCTGCTCGCGAGTGCGGGGGTCGAAGGTCTGACGCCGGGTGCGTTCATCGGCGCGTGCGTGATCATGGGGCTGGTCGCGTTCCTGCTGATGTTCGCGGTGTCCAAGACGCTGCCCATCGGTGTGGTGTTCGGGCTGATGGCCGGCTGGCTGCCGATCGCACTGGTGCGGTCCCGGGCGCGGAAGCGGCTGGCCGAGTTCCGCGAACTGTGGCCCGATGTGGTGGACAACATCGCTTCGGCGGTCCGTGCGGGGCTGTCATTGTCGGAGGCGCTGGCTCAGGTGGGCGAGCGCGGGCCGTCGCAGTTGCGCGAGCCGTTCCGGCGGTTCGGTGCGGACTACGCCTCGACCGGCCGGTTCGCCGAGTCTTTGGATCGCCTGAAGGCGCGGCTGGCCGACCCGGTCGGCGACCGCGTGGTCGAGGCGCTGCGGATCGCTCGCGAGGTCGGTGGCGGCGACCTCGGCCGGCTGCTGCGGTCGCTGTCGTCGTTCCTGCGCGACGACGCGCGGACCCGGTCCGAGCTCGAGTCCCGGCAGTCGTGGTCGGTCAACGGCGCCCGGGTCGCGGTCGCGGCGCCGTGGCTAGTGCTGCTGTTGCTGTCCTTCCAGGGCGACGTCATCCAGCGGTACAACTCGCCGGTCGGCGCCCTGATCATCGCCGTCGGCGCCGTGATCTGTGTGATCGCGTATCGGGTGATGCTGCGGATCGGCCGGTTGCCCGAGCCCGAGCGGGTGCTGCGATGAGCCCGATGCTGCTCGGCGGTTTCCTCGGCGCGGTGCTCGGCGCCGGGCTGCTGATCGTCGTCCTGCGGTTGCCGTTCCTGCGCAAACCCACGGTGGACGAGCGGATCTCGCCGTACCTGCGGGATCTCGGTGCGCCGGACGTGTTCGTCGGCGTGATCGACTCGCGGTCGCCGTTCTACGCGATCCTGCGGTTGTTCGGTCCGTCGCTGCGGTCCGCGGCGAAGCGGCTCGAGCGGATCCTCGGCGGCGCGAACACGATCCGCCGGCGGTTGCAGCGGGCCGGGCTGGACCGCACGGTGGAGGAGTTCCGGATCGAGCAGTTGCTCTGGGGAGCGATCGCCTTCGGCGCCGGGATCGTGATCTCGGTCGTCGCCGTCGCGGTCGGCCTCGGGGATCCGGTGGCGCTGCTGGTGTTCTGCCTGGTGCTCGGGATCACCGCGCTGCTCGGTCGCGACACGTACCTGACGTCCCAGGTACGGCGGCGTGAGCGGCGCCTGCTGGCCGAGCTGCCGACGGTGGCCGAGTTGCTCGCGTTGTCGGTGGCGGCCGGTGAAGGTCCGGCCGCGGCCCTCGACCGCGTCGCGCGGTCGTCCCGGGGTGAGCTGGCCAACGAGCTGAAACGCGTCCTGGCGGAGACCAGGGCGGGAGAGACATTGGTCCGCGCGCTCGACGCGCTCGCGGACCGCACCGGGTTGCTGGCGCTCTCGCGCTTCGCGGACGGGCTGGCGGTGGCGCTCGAGCGCGGCACGCCGCTGGCCGACGTACTGCGGGCGCAGGCCGGTGACATCCGGGAAGCCGGGCGCCGCGAACTGATCGAGTCCGGGGCCCGGCGCGAGGTGGCGATGATGGTCCCGGTGATCTTCCTGGTCCTTCCGGTGACCATCGCGTTCGCCTTCTACCCGGGCGCTGTCGGAATCCGGCTGATCGCCGGATGAACTGAGGAGAGGTCATGTCCCTATACCTGACGAGGCTGTTCCTGACGTTGCTGCTGAAGCCACGTCCGGCGCGGACCGAGCGCGGCGACGTACCCGGCTGGGTGCTGATCACCGTGATGACGGCCGGCCTGGTCGTCGCGATCTGGAAACTGGCCGGCGACCAACTCGCCACCATGCTCCGCAACGCCCTGTCCTCGGTCAGCAACAAGTAATGCGCAGGGCCCGCGGTGAGCGGGGGTCGGCGGTTGTCGACTTCGTGCTGGTCTCGACGATCCTGGTGCCGTTGTTCCTCGGCATCCTCCAGGTCGGCCTGTTCCTGTACGTGCGCAACACGGTGACGGCCGCGGCCTCCGAAGGTGCGCACTACGCGGCCGTGCTCAACCGGGAGCCGGCCGACGGTGCGGCACGCACCAGGGACTTGGTCAACGGCGTGGTGACGGACGGGCTGATCGACTCGGTGTCCGCGGAGGAGACAGACATTGACGGGCAGCCCGGCGTCGAGGTGTCCGTCCAAGCGCACATGCCGCCGCTCGGGCTGTGGGGACCGGGCATCTCGTTCACCGTCGAGGGACATGCCGTGAAGGAGACCGGCGAGTGAGGCGCCGCCGGGACGAACGCGGGAGCGCCGTCGTGGAGTTCTCCTGGTTGGCGATCCTGCTGATGGTTCCGCTGGTGTACATGATGCTCGGCGTGTTCGACGTACAGCGGGCGTCGTACGGCGCGACCGCGGCGACCCGTGCGGCCGGGCGGGCGTTCGTGATCGTGCCGGACGGTGTCTCCGAGGACGAGGCGCGGGCGCGCGCGTTCGACGCCGCGGAGCTGGCGATGAAGGATCAGGGGATGGAGCTCAGTTCGGACGAGCTCACGATCAGTTGCGATCCGGCCTGTCTGGAGCCGGGGTCGACGGTCACGGTCACCCTGGAGACGAAGGTCCGGCTGCCCCTGATCCCGGACGCGCTCGGCGGCGAACCGCCAGCCATCCGGATCAGCTCCGCGCACACCGAGGCGTTCGGCGACTACCGCCAGGCGAAAGGCGCCGGATGATGGCCCGGCGGGCGCGAGGTGAAGAAGGGCAGGCGGCCCGGCGGAGGCGGGGTGACGAGGGGCAGATGACTGTGCTGATCGTCGGGTTCACCGTGGTGATCCTGCTGATGGTCGTCGTGGTCACCGATATCTCGAAGGCGTTCCTGGTCCGCCGGGACCTCGACGCGACCGCGGACGGCGCCGTCCTCGCGGCCGCGAACGGGCTCGCCGCGGTGTACGCCCAGCCCGGCGCGGGCGGCAACGCGGCGATCGATCCCGACCAGGCGCGGCGGCTGACCGCGGACTACCTCGACGACGTTGCCGCGAGCAACAGGTTCGACAACCTCGACTGGTCGGTGGACGTCGAGGGTACGACGGTGACGGTGCGGCTCAGCTCCACCGCCGACCTCCCGTTCCAGCCGCCCGGCTTCCCGGGCACGGCCGACGTCGCCTCCGAGGCCGCCGCGATCGTCCCGATCCGCTGAATCCGGCCGGTCCACCAGTCGGAGGTCGGACAGGCGGCCGTGGGAGGGAACAGGTTGCTGCGGTCCTTGTGACTGATGGGTGGGCGGTGATCAACTCGGTCCGGGATCAGGCAACAGGCAATGGTGGGTAGGCACCTGGTATTGCCTGTCCCGAGTCACCATTGCCTGTTCCCGGTCCCCAGTGCATGTTCACGCGACTGGTACTCACACCCCGACGGTTGACGTGGTGTCAGGTGAAGAGGCCGGGGTTGTCGGTGAGCCAGGTGGTGAAGGTTCGGGCGGTGTGGCCGGTGAGGAGTTCGACGCCGGGTTCGATGGCGGCTGGGGTGCCGACGCGCGACGCCCAGTACGCCAGCAATGTCTCGCGCTGCCCTTCGTCGCGCATCCCCATCTCGGCGCGGGCCTGGTCGGGAGTGAGGTCGACGGCTTCGATCGGTACGCCGGTGACCTCGGTGATCAGCCCGATCTGGTGCCGGCGCGTCATCGACTCCGGTCCGGTCAGCGGGTATCCGCGACCATCGTGCCCGTTGCCCGGCCCGTCGAGCAGCACGCGCACGGCCGCGTCGGCGATGTCCTGCTCGTGGATCGGCGCTTCCTCGGCCTCCAGGTAGGGCAGCCGGATCTGACCGATCGCGCGGACCTGATGGGCCCAGTACTTGGCGTTGCTCATGAACGCACCGGGCTGCAGCCGGGTCGTCGCGTACGACGCGTTGGCGACCACGTGCTCGGTCTTCGCATGGGGATCCTCGGGACCGCCCAGTGCGGACAGCGACGAGAGCAGGACGACCTGCTTCACGCCGGCCGCCTCGGCCGCGGCCACGAAGGCGGGTGCCGTCGACGGGGCGGAGTACAGGAAGACCTGGCTGATGTCGCGCAAGGCCGGTGCGGGGTCCAAAGGGTCGTAGGCGACGGCCGACGGGAGGGCGGAGGGTTCGCGGCTGGCGACGCGGACGTCCTGTCCGGCGGCGATCAGGCCGGCGGTGACGGCGCGGGCGATCGCGCCGCGACCGCCGGTGACGAGAACAGTCATTGGATGTGCTCCAAAATTAGAGTGACTACAACAATGGAATCAGTAAAGCAGATCGGCTAGGGTCGGTGCAATGGAGCTCGGGCGGCGGGAACGCAAGAAGCAGCAGACGCGGCAGGCCATCTCGGACGTGGCCACCACGCTGTTCCTCGAGCGCGGCTTCGACGCGGTCACCGTCGCCGAGGTGGCGCGGGCGGCGGATGTCGCCGTACAGACGGTGTTCAACCACTTCCCGGCGAAGGAGGACCTGTTCTTCGACGAGCCGGGGTGGTGGACGGGGCCGGCGCGGGCGATCCGCGAGGCGCCGCGGGAGGCAGATCCGGTCGATGTGCTGGAGGCCGAGTACCTCAAAGGGACCCGGGAGCGGCTGGAAGTCGGGCACCTCAAGACCTGGAAGCAGTTCGTACGCACGATCGAGAGCAGCCCCGCGCTCCTCGCCCGGCGCCGGCTGACCGCCGACGAACTCGAGAAATCCCTCACCCAGGCGCTCGACGAGCGATCACCGGATCACCTGCGCAACCGCCTGATCGCAGCCATGTACGCCGCTGCGCAAAAGGTCCTGGAGGAGCAGTTGATGCACGCCCTGCCCGACGACGCAGCACCCGACGAACTCGAAAACGCGCAGGCAGCGCTGGAACAGGCGATCACCCAGGTCTTCGCCGTTCTTCGTCGCGGGCTGGCCTAGGAGGGCGGATGGGGGTCCTGCGCCTACTGCGCGGCACTCGGTGGGCACCTGCTTGCTACGGCGCAGGACCCCCATCCGCCCTCTAAGCTAAGCTGCTTAGTTGTGGCTGGACTGGATTTTGACGCGGAGCTGAAGCAGCTCGACGCGACGATGACCTCGATCGAGAAAGTGCTCGATCTTCCTGCGATGCGCAAGGAGATCGACGAGCTCGGCGAGCAGGTCGCTGCGCCCGATCTCTGGGACGACCAGGCGAACGCGCAGAAGGTGACGTCGCGGCTGTCCAGCCTGCAGGCCGACGTCGAGCGGGTGACGAACCTGCGCGGCCGCCTCGACGACGTCGGCGCGCTGGTCGAGCTGGGTCGCGAGGAGAACGACGCGGACAGCCTGGCCGAGGCCGAGAAGGAACTGGGCTCGGTGGCCAAGGCGATCCAGTCCCTCGAGGTCCGCACCCTGCTGTCCGGTGAGTACGACGAGCGTGAGGCGCTGGTGACGATCCGCTCCGGCGCGGGCGGTGTGGACGCCGCGGACTTCGCCGAGATGCTGCAGCGGATGTACTTGCGCTGGGCCGAGCGGCACGGCTACCCGACCGAGGTCTACGACACGTCGTACGCCGAAGAGGCCGGACTCAAGTCGACGACGTTCGGGGTCAAGGCGCCGTACGCGTACGGCACGCTGAGTGTCGAGTCCGGGACGCACCGGCTGGTGCGGATCTCGCCGTTCGACAACCAGGGCCGCCGGCAGACCTCGTTCGCCGCGGTCGAGGTCGTTCCGGTACTCGAGCAGACCGACGAGATCGACGTACCGGAAGAAGAGCTGCGGATCGACGTGTACCGGTCGTCCGGTCCGGGTGGTCAGAGCGTCAACACGACCGACTCCGCCGTCCGGATCACGCACATCCCGACCGGCACCGTGGTCTCCTGCCAGAACGAGAAGTCCCAGCTGCAGAACAAGGCCAGTGCGATGGTCATCCTGAAGGCCAAGCTGCTCGCGCTGAAGAAGGCCGAGGAGCGGGCCCAGATCGACGCGCTGCGCGGGGACGTGCAGGGCTCGTGGGGTGACCAGATGCGCTCGTACGTCCTGCACCCGTACCAGATGGTGAAGGACCTGCGGACGCAGTTCGAGTCGGGGAACACGTCGGGTGTGTTCGACGGTGAGATCGACGAGTTCATCGAGGCCGGCATCCGCTGGCGCCGCACCGGCCAGACGGTTGCCGAACAGAACTGATCTGCAGGCCGACTGCGGTAGCTGCGTCGGCCTCTGCTGTGTCGTCCTGACGTTCGCGCGGTCGGCGGACTTCGCGATCGACAAGCCTGCCGGTGAACCCTGCCCGAATCTGAGCGACGATCACCGCTGCACGATCCACAGCCAGCTCCGCTCCAAGGGCTTCCCGGGCTGCACCGTGTACGACTGCTTCGGCGCCGGCCAGGAGCTGTCGAAGCGCGGGCCGGAGATGTTCGCCGCGCTCCCGATCCTCCGGCAGCTGCACGAACTGCTCTGGTATCTCACCGAAGCCCATGAATACAACAAGGATCTGCAGCCGGCGATCGATCGCGTGGAGGCCGTGAGCCGTACGGCGGACCTCACGACCGTCGATGTGGTGGCGGAGCGGGCCGTCGTCAACGAGGTCCTGCTGCAGACCAGTCAGCTCGTCCGCGGCAAGCAACCGAAGAAAAAGGAACGCCGCGGCGCCGATCTCATCGGTGCGCGCCTGCGCCAGGCCGACCTCGCGAAAGCCAACCTGCGCGGCGCCTACCTGATCGGTGCCGACCTCAGCGGCGCGGACCTCCGCCAAGCGGACCTGATCGGCGCCGACCTCCGTGACGCCGATCTGAGCGGCGCTGACCTGACGGGTGCGCTGTTCCTCACCCAGTCCCAGATCAACGCCGCTCGGGGCGACCACACCACCAGGCTTCCGAAGGCGGTTACGCGCCCTTCCCACTGGTCCGCAACTGGTGCGTGACGGGCGTCATCAGCAACGAGATTGCGGTGATCGCGAGCGCTACGGCGGCTAGTGCGCCGCCCTGGTCCCAGGAGGTACCGGCCAGGGCGAGGTACGCCGTACCGACGGTGGCGGCTCCCAGCGCGAGGCATGTCTGCTGGCTGGTGAGCAGGATGCCGCTGCCCAGACCTGCTTGAGCAGGCGGGACCTGGCTGAGCACTACGCCCATCAGCGGCACCATGACGAGGCCTGAGCCGAAACCGGCGATCAACATCGGTACGGCGAGCTTCAACGGGCTGACGTCCGGCCACAGGGTGAGGGCGACGGCCGCGAGTACGGCGTACCCGACGCCCTGGATGATCCAGCCGCGGACGATGAGACCCGCGCCGTACCGGACCTGCAGCCGCGGGCCGTAGATCGAGGTGATCAGGAAGCCGACCGCCATCGGCAGCAGGCTCAGACCGCCTTCCAGCGGAGACATGCGCGCCTCGCCCTGGGTGGCGAGCGCGAAGACGAACATCATGAAGCCGCCGAACGTGGTGAAGAACGCTACTGCCAGCAGGAGGCCGATGCGCATCGCCTTCAGCCGCAGGACGGTAGGTGGAATCAGTGGAGCCGCACCGGAGCGCTCAGCCCGGTGCTGGTGTACACCGAGCAGCACAACGGCCGGAATCGTTGCTGCCAGGCACAGCCACGTCCAGAGCGGCCAGCCGAGCGGCCGGCCCTCCGTGAGTGGCAGGAGCAGCATGACCAGCGTCAGAGCGAGCAGAGCGGCTCCAACGAGGTCGACGCGCTGTGCCTTGGCTGCCTTGGTTTCCGGGATCAGCCGGATCGCCGCAGCCACGCCCAAGATGCCGACAGGGACGTTGACAAGGAACACCGCGCGCCAGCCGAGGTCGAACACGTTCGCCTCGACGAGTACGCCACCGAGGATCTGGCCGAACGCTGCAGCTGCTCCGCCCGCCACGCCGTACATGGCCATCGCACGGGCGCGGTGCTGGCCGGTCAGGAGGCTGGTGATCGTCGCCAGCACCTGTGGGGTGACAGCGGCACCTGCGGCGCCCTGGACGACCCGTGCGACGAGTAGGACGCCGATGGTCGGGGCGATGGCGCAGATGAGCGATGTCACGGTGAAGCCGATCAGGCCGATCAGGAAGAGGCGCTTGCGGCCGAACGTGTCGCCGAGGCGACCGCCGACTACGAGCAAGGTCGCCACGGCGATCCCGTAGCTGCCGACAACGAGCTGGAGCTCGCCGGACGTGGCGCGCAGGTCGGAGCCGATCGCGGGCAGGGCGACGTTGATGACGAAGAAGGAGAGCATCGGCAGGAAGGCGCCGAAGATGAGAGTCGTGAGCGCCACCGGCTTGAGCGGCACCGCAGCGGCCGGCGGCCGAGCGGTGACCGGAGTGGTGGCAGCCTGGAGCTGGTCTGTCATGACATTCAGCCTGCATGCGCTCGGAGCCTGGTGGTGAGAGCCTGCTTATCCTATTACTCGCAGCACCTGGCACCCGGTTGCGCCGGTGTCCATGATGGAACCATGACCACTGTCCCAGCTGCCACCGACACTACGGCGACGGCCCGGCGCCGTGAGCTCGGAGTGTTCCTGCGGAGCAGGCGCGAGCGCATCCGCCCGGACGAGGTCGGGTTCGCTCCGGGCGGCCGACGCCGTACGCCGGGGCTGCGGCGCGAGGAGGTCGCACTACTCGCAGGAGTGGGCGTCACCTGGTACACGTGGCTGGAGCAGGGCCGCGACATCAACGTGTCCGCCCAGGTGCTGGATGCGATCGCGTCGGCGCTGCGGTTCGACCGGCAGGAGCGCAGCCATCTGTTCCGGCTGGCCGGGCTGCGGTTCGGTCCGGCGCAGGGCGTGTGCTCGGCGCTGCCCCCGTCGGTGCAGAAGACGCTCGACGCGGTCACGCCGTACCCGGCGGTGGTCCTGAACGAGCGGTACGACATCCTCGCCTTCAACGAGGCGTACTGCCGGGTGGTGCTCGACCTCGAGACGGTGCCGGTCGAGGAGCGGAACATGCTCTGGCTGAACTTCGTGTCCGACGGGTGGAAGTGCAGTTTCGTCGACGCCGAGATGACCAAGCACCACATGGTCGCAGCGTTCCGCGCAGCGTCGGCCGATCACCTCGGGGACGCGCTGTGGCAGGACCTGATCCAGGGCCTGCTCGGGAGTTCACCGTACTTCGCGGAGCTCTGGGAGCGGTACGACGTGGCCGCGCCGAGCACCCGGACGAAGATGCTCGAGATCGACGGCTACGGCCTGCTGCGGATCGAGCCGATCAACCTGTGGTTGTCGCAGCTCGGGCCGCTCCGGGCGACCGTCTACACCGCACTGGACGAGGAGACCGAGGACAAACTCCGGCAGATCGTCGACGCGCCGCCTGCCGACCCGGCTGACGGGGCGGGTCAGCCGGGCCGGGATCAAGAACGTCAGCAGAGCTTCAGGTGACCGGGATGCCTGGGTTGGTGAGGGCCTTGCCGCCGGTCATCGTGTTGCTGCGGTCGATCGTCACCTTGCAGCTGGAGGCGTTGTAGTTGGTGATGTTGAACGCGTACCGCCCGCTTCCGGTCGCGCCGGAAAGATCGGAAACATTGCCACGGAACATCGTTCCGCACCCCCAGCCGGACTGCTGGGTGTGCGTCTCGTACCCGTTGTTCGTGGTGTTCTTGCCGGTGTTGTTCTCGATCACGTAGTTGTTGCCCTTGACATCGATCCAGCTGTCGTCGTAGTTCGCGCCGGTCAGGCCGCGCCCGTCGAAGCTGTTCCCGGACACGAGCCCGCCGGTCGTCCCCTCCTTGAGGTCGACCGCCTCGCCGCCGACGTCCGGGCCGATCGTGTTGCCGAGGATCTGCACGTGGTCGGACTTGTCCGAAGTGCCGCCCGCGCTGCCGACGTACACGCCCTCGCCCATCCCGCGGCCGTCGTTGCCGGTGTCGTAGATGCGCGAGTTCTTGATCACGCCGTACGTCGAGCTGTTCCGGAAGTGCACGCCCTCCATGTCCAGCCCGTGCACGGTGACGCCGTCGATCGTGACGCGGGTGGCGCTGTCGATCATGATGCCCTTCTGCCCGCCGGTCACCGTGATCCCGCGGACGTTCCAGTACGACGCGCCGTTCAGGTGCAGGCCGTACCCGCCGCCGGCCTTCAGTACGGCGTTCGCGGAGCCGGTCAGCGTGATCGGCGCCGAGGACGTGCCGTCGACCGTGGTCTTGAAGTTGCCGGTGTAGGTGCCGTCGGCGAGCTTGATGGTGTCACCGGGCTTGGCGTTGGTCAGGGCGGCGGTCAGCTCCGCGGACGTGCCGACCTCGGTGGTTTCGGTGGAGGCGGTGCGGTTGCGGATGTGATCGCGGATCCACACACCGGCCGGCTTGAGTACCGACGTACCGGCGAAATCGTTGCCGGCGCAGGTGCCTTCCTTGAAGACCGCGCCGGAGCGGAAGTCGTCGGAGAAGTTCCAGTTCGTCCAGCCGATCTGTTTGCTCTCCAGGAAGTCCAGGTACTTCTGCGACCAGGTGAAGTCGTTGCCGCCGTCACCGGTGTACGTCTGGGTGCCGAACTCCGTGACGAACAACGGGATCCGGTCCGCCGCGCGGGACAGGGCGTCGAAGTACTCCTGCTTGTGCGACGCGGCGTAGAAGTGGAACGTGTACATCAGGTTCGTCGCGTTCACAGGGTTGTTGATGACATCGGCCTCGCTGCCGCCGTCGGAGACGCCGAGCGACGCCCAGCCGTGGGTGCCGACGAAGATCACGCCGTCGGGGTCCTTGGCCCGGATCACCGGCACCATCTGCTCGGCGTACGACTTGATGCCGGCCCAGCTGACGCCGTTCGGCTCGTTGGCGATGTCGTAGATGATGTTCTTCTTGTCCTTGTGCCGTTCGGCGATCTCGGTGAAGAATGTCTTCGCCAGTCCGAGGTTCGCGTTCGGGTCGCCCGGGTCGAGTTGGTGCCAGTCGACCAGCGCGTACATGCCGCGCCGGGTCGCCTCTTCGATGTAGTTGTTCACCAGGTTGGTGAACTTCTCCGGGTCGGTCTCGTAACCGTCCTCCTGCACGTACATCGAGATGCGCAGGATGTCGGCCTTCCAGTCGGTCGCGAGCGCGTCCAGGGACGCGGTCTTGACGCAGTTGGCGTACCACTGCAGGCCGTGGGTGCTCATGCCGCGCAGCTGGACGGGTTCGTTGCGCTCGTTGCAGAGCTTGGTGCCGCAGACATGCAACTGCCCGTTGCGGCCGACCGGGGTGTCGTCGGCCTGAGCACTCGCAGGTACGAGGGTTGATGCGGCCAGCAGTACGCCGGCCACGAGAGAGTGGATCATGAACTTCCTCCGAGGGGGCGTCGGGGAGGATGATGATTAGGAAGGTTTCCTAATAGTTCCGTCGAACCTAACGGCAGGCGCGGAACGCTGTCAATTGGTCGCGCAAGGTGATCAATAGTGATCAGGCGGTATCGCGTGAGGGCCAGGCTGCCTTCAGGGTCGCGAGCGTGACGGTGATGGCCGGCCGACGGGACGTGGTCGTGCGCCAGACGGCGTACAGGCGGCGGCTCGGCGCAGGCTGCAGCGGTACGACGACAACGCCGCCGGGGACCGGTCCGCGGCCGAGTCGGGGGAGCAGCCCGATGCCCAGGCCGCGGGCGAGCATCGCGAGCTGGGTCTGGTACTCCGCGACGGAGTACGCGACCTCCGGCTCGACGCCGGCACGGCGCATCGTCCGGATCAGCCACTCGTGGCAGATCGACCCGACCGGCTGGCAGATCCACCGCTCGCCGACCAGGTCCTCCGCGCGGACGAACTCCTTGCCTGCCAGGCGATGCGTCGCCGGCACCAGTACGTCGGCGGGATCGGAGCCGAGCTTCACCCGCGACAACCCCTCGGGCAGACCGAGTGGGGTGTTGTGCCAGTCGTGGACGATCGCGATGTCGATCTCGCCGCGGTTGACGGCGGCCACCGCCTCGAACGGGTCCGTCTCGACGACCCGGACGTCCAGCCGATCGTGCTCGTCGACCAAGCGCGCGAGAGCGGGCGGCAACAGCCCGCGTGCCGCGGTCGGGAACGCGGCGATGCTGAGCGTCCCGATCGCCTGACCGCGTTGCTCTTCCAGTGTCAGCTCGGCGTCCTCGACCAGCTCGAGAATCCGCGCCGCCGTCGACGCCAACTGCTGGGCTGCGTCCGTCAGCACGATCCCGCGCCCCTGCCGCTCGATCAGGGTCGTCCTGGTTTCCCGCTCCAGCTTCGCCAGTTGCTGCGACACTGCGGACGGCGTGTACCCGAGCACCTCGGCTGCCCGATTGACCGATCCGTAGAGCGCCACCGCGTGCAGTGCCCGGAGTCGTCCGAGATCAATCATGAAGCACTCCTACATCGTTAGCGGTAGCAATCGGTGCTGGTCCTTAAGTGTACTCTCGCCAACACTGGACCGTATGAAGCCTCGTGACCTGCTCCTCGCCCTCGCCGTCGTCGTTGTCTGGGGCATCAACTTCGTCGTGATCGAGGTCGGCCTCGAAGGAATGCCGCCACTCCTGCTGTCCGCGCTGCGCTTCTTCTTCGCGGCCGTCCCCGCGATCTTCCTGCTCGGCCCGCCACGTGTCGCCTGGCGGTACGTCGTGGGCGTCGGGCTCGCACTCGGGGTCGCGAAGTTCGGGCTGCTGTTCATCGCGATGGATCACGGCGTACCTGCCGGGTTGTCGTCGCTCGTGCTGCAGAGTCAGGTGATCTTCACGGTCCTGTTCGCGATCGCCGTACTGCGGGAGCGGCCGCGGCCCGCGCAGCTCGCCGGCATCGTCATCGCGTGTGTCGGGATCGTGCTGATCGTCCTCGACCGCAAGCTGTCGGCGCCGCTGGGCGCGCTGGTGCTGGTGATCGTCGCGGCCGCGTTCTGGGGTGTGGCCAACCTGATCACCCGGTACGCGAAGCCGCCGGACACGCTGCGCTTCATGGTCTGGGCCAGCGCGGTCGCCGTCGTACCCCTCCTGTTCCTCTCGCTGCTCACCGAGGGGCCGACGACGGACGTCGACGCGATCCGGGCGATCGACCTGAGCGGCATCGGCGCGATCGCGTACCTCGCCTTCGGCGCGACCCTGTTCGGGTTCGGCGTCTGGGGTTACCTGCTCCGGCAGTACGACGCCAGCACGGTCGCACCGTTCTCGCTGCTGGTCCCGGTCGTCGGGATGTCCGCCGCGTGGGTCCTGCGCGGTGAGGCCGTCGGACCACAGCAGGCGATCGCGGCGGTGCTGGTGATCGGCGGCATGGCCTGCACGATCATCAGGCGCCGGAGCCCGCGACCGACGGAGACCCGTGAGCTGATGAAGGCAGCTGCGTGAGCGGCGGCATCTGCCACCCGCGCGCCAGTGACGAGGGGTACGCCGGAGCGCCGCCCGCGAAGTACTCGGTGAACTTCATGATCAGCGGGTCCCAGCGCAGCGGGTCGATGTAGCGGTCGTTGCTCATCAGCAGGTTCTCGCGAACCCGGACCCGCTCGACCTTCATCTCCAAGGCGCACAGATGCGAATCGGGCCCGCCGATCTCGCGGATCGTCTCGATCCGGCCCTCGAGGTTGATCGGGCTCTCCTGGACGGAATCCGGGCCGGACAGTTCACTCGGTTCGCGGGTCAGACCGCCGGCGGCGAACTTGTCCGGCACGTACCGGTACCCGCGCGCCCGCTTCGACTCCGACATCTCCTCCGACCCGGTCAGCAGCGCGATCCGGTCGAGGGCCGCGACCATGTCCGGCTCGACCAGGTTCAGCACGAGCTCCGGCCGCTCGCGGAGGTTCTTCACGGTCTGCGAGCTCGTCGCCATCCCGAGCATCGCGGTGTATCCGAGCCACCAGGCGGACGACATCGGGGCGAGGTTCGTGGTGCCGTCGGGGTTGGCGGAGCTGATCAGGACGACCGGCGTACCGAAGTACAGGACCTTGGGCTCGACTGTGCGCTTCATGCGCATGAAACGGTGATGCGACAGGATGTGTGAGTGGACGCATCTCAAGTCGCTCGGCTGACTGCGCGATGGATCGCCGAACTGCCCGGCGAGGACAGCACCGTGATCTCCGGTCTCGGCGTCCAGCCGCTGCTCGCGATGCTGGCCGAGGTCGCGGACGAGCCCGCTCACACCGAGCTGGCCGAGGCCGCGGGCGGACGGTACGGCGGCCTGCTGCAGGCGCCCGAACTACGGATGGCGTTGGGACTGTGGACGCGACCGGAGATCGAGCTGCAGCCGGGTGTGGATCGCTTCCTGCCGCCGGAGGTCCGTGGGACGTTGACCGATCGCGCCGCGCTCGATGCGTGGGTGGTCGAGCAGACGGACGGGCTGCTGCAGCGGATGCCGGTGCAGCTCACGCCTGAGGTGTTGCTGGTGCTCGCGTCGGCGCTGGTGCTGAAGACGGAGTGGGCACTGCCGTTCGAGGAGTACCCGCGGAACGATCGGCGGTGGTTGAGCCGAGCGGACACCGACCTCGACAGCTTGCAGGTGTACGACAGTGCGGCGGGGCCGTTGACCGTGGTGACGGTGCGGGGGACCGGCGAGTTCGACGTACGGCTGGTGGTTGGTGACGGTGGTCGTGCGGCCGTGCTGTCCGCTGCGTTGGAGCTCGACGGGGACGGGGTCAGCGGGTCCGAGCTGCTCGCGGCGGAGCGGTCGGCGCCTGGTGTACAGGTGATCGACTCCATGCAGCCGACGGTCGCGCTGTCGATGCCGTACTTCGAGATCGAGGCGGAGCATGACCTGCTGGAGCATCCCGAGGTGTTCGGGCTGACGTCCGCGTCGGACGCGAGCAGCGGGCACTTCCCGGGGCTGAGCCCGCAGCCGTTGGCGATCGGGCAGGCGCGGCAGGCCGTGATGGCGCGGTTCTCGGCGACCGGCTTCGAAGCGGCCGCGGTCACCGCGATGGCGATGGCCGCGGGCGCGGCGTTGGGCGCGAAGGCGCTCTACGTGAACCTCGAGCGGTCCTTCGGCTTCATCGCCGTACACCGCCAGACCGGAGTGCCCGTCGTCGCCGGCTGGCTGAATTACTCGTAAGGGTTGGCCGGTGCGGCCACCGGCTTGACCGTGTCGACCGTGAGCGCGGCGACGTCGCCGTCGGCGCGTTTGGTCGGCTCGGCCCACTTGCCGGTCACCGTGATCCATTGGTTCTTCGGCGGCGCGGCCTGGCCGCGGGCCTCGACCATGAACGCCGTACCGTCCGCGACACAACAGGTCAGGCCGATGCGGGTCACGTACCAGACGCCGTTCTTCGCCGGGGTGACGAAACCGGTCAGCTGGAACGACCGGCCCTGCATCGTGTCCTTCTCCCACACCGCCCAGACCGAGTAGTCGCGGACCGTAATGGGCCGCGGGCCGTGCGACTCGTCGCCCCAGTACGCGTTCCCTTGCGGCTCGACCGGTTTCGCCGGCTTCGCGGCGACCGGTGACTGCCGTTGCGCGGCATCCGCGCCGAGCGCGGGCGGATCCACGACGAGCAACGCGAAGATCGGTACCAGCAGCAGCCAGGCGGCCCGCGGCAAGCCGTGCCCATGGTCCTGCCGGGACTTGACGAGTACGTCGGTCACCGCGAGCGCGACCAGCACGATCCCGGCCGCGAGCAGCATCCACCGCATCCCGGGCTTCACGTACCGCAAGTACGTCCCGGACGTCGCAAGCTGCACCATCGCAGCCCCGACGAACACGATCACCAACCCGGCGACGTTGCGCTTCACAACAACCACCACCCCACGAGAAGACTGGCCAGGAGGGCGACCACGAAGGTGGCCGGGGCGAACCGGACGGCGAACTTCGGGCCGAAGGTTCCGGTCTGCAGGGCGATCAGCTTCACGTCGACGATCGGGCCGACCACCATGAACGCGAGCCGCGCCGTCAGCGAGAACTGGGTCAGGCTGGCCGCCACGAACGCATCCGCCTCGGAACAGATCGCCAGCAGCACGGCGAGCAGGCCCAGGATCAGCACCGACAGCAGGAGGTTCCCCGCGACGTGGTCGAGCCAGGCCCGCGGGACGACGACGTTCAGCGTGGCCGCGGCGGCCGCGCCGACCACCAGGAACCCGCCGGCGTGCAGGAAGTCGTGCAGCATCGCGGACCGGAACACCTCGAACTTGCCGTCGTCGTGCGCGTGCCGGTTCTTCGGCATCTTCAGCCACGACCCGCCCTTGCCGGTCAGCAACCACAACCAGCCGAGGATCATCGACACCGCGAGCGAGGTCACCGCACGAGCGACCACCACCTTCGGCTGCCCCGGGAACGCCACCGCGGTCGACGCCAGCACGACCGGGTTGATCGCCGGCGCGGACAGCAGGAACGCGATCGCCGCGGCCGGGGTGACGCCGCGGTTCATCAACGCCGCCGACACCGGCACCGACGCGCACTCGCAGCCCGGGAGCACGACTCCGGACGCGCTGGCCACCGGTACGGCGAGAGCGGGATGCTTCGGGAGCGCCTTCGCGAAGAAGGAGGCCGGGACGAAGGCGGTGAGGGCGGCCGAGAGCAGTACGCCGAGCACGAGGAACGGCAGCGCCTGCACGGTCACGCCGACGAACATGGTCGCCCAGGTCCGGATCCCGTCGTCGGTGAACCACGCGTTGAACAGCCGTCGCCCGAACAGCGCGAGTCCGACCAGCAGCACGAGCGTCGCGGTGAACGCGATCGAGGACCCGGACGGCTCTTTCTCCGTCGTCTCGGGCAATTCCTCGACCTCGGTTGGCGTACTCACGGTGCGCATCCTGACACAACAGAGTGCGCCCGGACGACCACCCACCGCGCCCTTGAAATGAAAATCAGCGTCATTCCGGCAAATACTGGTGTGTGGCAGTGTTGAGGGTATGGATGCCGACGTGGTGCGCGCAGTCACCGACCTCACCACCCGCTGGGCCCGGACGCTTCCGGCGGAGAACACCGTGGTCGCCGGGCTCGGTCTCTGGCCGCTGCTCGCGATCCTCGCGACCGGCGCGGACGAGCCCGGCCGCGCCGAACTCGCCGCGGCCGCCGGGGTGGATCCGGCCACCGGGTCGACCGACGCGATCCGCCTGATCGAGGCGATCGAAGCCTCCGCCGACCTGAACGCCGCGCTCGGCGTGTGGGTCAGCGAGCAGCTCAAGCTCGCCGAGTCGTTCGACAGTGTGATGCCCGCGCCGCTCGTCGGCCTGCTGACCGGCAACCCGGCCGTGGACAAGGCGAAACTCGACGCCTGGGCCGCCGAACACACCGACGACCTGATCCGCGAGATGCCCCTCAACCTCGACGCCGACGTGATGCTGGTCCTCGCCTCGGCGTTGCTCCTGCGAACCACCTGGGTCCGCCCGTTCACCGAACAGGTCCGTCGGGTCGGCAAAGGCCCGTGGGCGGGTTCGTGGCACTGGCTCGAGCGCACGGACTTCGACCTGGACACGGTCCGCCGGTACGACGACCTGACCGTGGTCACGGTGCGCGGCGACGCGGACGTCGACGTACTGCTGGGGATCGGCGACGATGCCCTTCCGGCGCTGCTCAAGGCGGCCGCCCGGCCGAACGACGGCGTACCGGGAAGTCAGCTCATAACCGAGGACGAGCCCGGGCCGGGGCTGTCGATCGGGCGGAACACGGCGTCGCGGCCGGATCTGAAGGTGTCGCTGCCGTCGTTCAGCATCGAGGTCGAGCACGATCTGCTCGCGGATCCTCAGCTGTTCGGACTGGCCGCGGTCACGTCGGATCCGGGCGCACGCGGGCACTTCAGTGCGCTCAGCCCAACGCCGCTCCAGGTCGGGCAGGCGAAGCAGAAGGTGCTCGCGCGGTTCTTCGCGACCGGGTTCGAGGCCGCTGCGGTGACCGCGATCGCGATGACCCGGGCCGCGATGGTCACCCGGCAGGAGCGTCGCCTGGAGCTCACGTTCGACCGGCCGTTCGCGTTCACCGCCGTACTGCGGGATTCGCGGTTGCCGATCGTGGCGGGATGGGTCGAGCGGCCTACCGAACCGGGAGCGTGAACAGCCGGTTGAGCAGCGCGGACGCCTCGTCGACGCCCGCGCGATCGCCGGTCAGGAGCAGGTCGAAGAGCAGGCCCCGCGAGGCGGCCAGGCCGAGCCGCGCGTACGCCGGTGCCTCCTCCGGCGGGAGGCCGGCGCGGACGCAGAGCTCGATCAACGGGGGCAGCCAGACGTTGATCAGGTCGGCCTTGAGGGACTCGGTGTGCGGCAGGTCCTGCATCGCGTGGGCGCTGAGCTCGAAGAACAGCGGGCCGTAAACGAGCGCTGCCTCGGTGACGCGGCGCCAGAACTCCTCGGCCTGCTCCTCGACCGGAAGGTCCGACAACGCGGCGAGGAGGTCGCGTTGTTGCTGCTCGACCGTGCGGACCACCTCGGCGAGCAGACCCTCGCGGGAACCGAAGTGGTAGATCAGCATCCGGTGACTGGTGCCGATCGAGGTCGCGATACTGCGCAGGCTCGCGTCCCCGATCCCGTTCTTCGCGAAATGCTCGATCGCGTCACCCAGCAGGCTGGTTCGACTCAACCCCGTCCTCGCTTCGCTCCGGGCGCGGCTGAGCCGCGGACGCTGTGCCTTCTTGGAGTGAACTCGCTTCGCTCCTTCACTCGCAGACTTCCTTCAGTTTGGCGGTCTCGGTGGCGATGTAGTCCCGGGTGAGCTTGGCGTACAGCCGGCCGAAGAGCCAGCCGAGCGGGCCCTCCTGGATGATCGTCGCGGTCGCGACGGTGCCTTCCGGCGTGCTGATCACGCGGTGGCCGCCGGTGGTCTTGATGCCGGGGGCCTTCGAGACCCATTCGAAGTACTCGCCTTCCTTGAGCTCGGTCACCTCCCAGACGGCGACCGGGAGCTTGGGCTGGCGGATCCGGGTGCGGGCGCCGACGTGGATCCGGCCCGCGTCCAGCCGCTCGACGGAATCGACGGTCGGGGTCCAGTCGGGCCACCGCTCGACGTCGCTGAATACCTCCCAGACCCGGTCGGCCGGGGCCTGGATCGTGCTGGAATGATCGAAGCGCATGTACCAAATGGTACACGGACCCCCACCACTCACCAACGCCGTTTTCGCGCGTCACGACGCGGTGGACGGAGCGTGAGCAGTCGGTAAAACCCGACCCTTGGTGAGTGGTGGGGGTCCGGGGTGCCGGTAGGGTCTTGGGCCATGGCTGACCAGAACGTCCCGCAGAACATGCAGAACCTGCAGAACCTGGAGAACGAGCAGGACCCGGGCGCGAACACGCAGATGTTCCGCGCCTTCGTCAACGAAGGCGCCACCGAGGCCGCCAGCGAACCGAAGGTCAACGGGCGGATCCTCGCGATCGTCGGCGGCGCGGTGCTGCTGATCGCGATCATCGCCGCGATCGCCGTTCTCTGAGTTGAACCTCCCGGTCGAGGTCGTCAGGGTCTTCGCCGACCCGGACGGCCGGTTCGGCAACCCACTGGGCATCGTCGACGGCCGCCTCGTCGGTGAGAGCGACCGGCAGCGCGTGGCCGCCGAACTCGGCTACAGCGAGACCGTGTACGTCGACGACGCCGCCACCGGCACGCTCCGTATCTACACCGCCACACGCGAGATGGCCTTCGCCGGGCACCCCACCGTCGGCGCCGCCGCCTGGCTCCACACCCACGGCCACCCGGTCGACACCCTGCAAGTCCCCGCAGGCCCCATCCCCGTCACCCGCTCCGGCGACTTCTTCGCCGTCCGAGCCGACACGACCTGGGGCAGCCCCTGGGACTGGCGCCAGCTGGCAACTCCCGAGGACGTCCTGGCAGCCGACCCTTCGTCGTACTCAGCCGGCCACACCTTCCTCTGGTCCTGGCAGGACGAGCCCGCCGGCATCATCCGAGCCCGAGCCTTCGCCCCCGCCATGGGCGTAGTAGAAGACGAAGCCACAGGCTCGGCCGTAACCCAACTAACCGCCCGGCTGACCCGAGACCTCCTGGTCATCCAAGGCACCGGCTCCCACCTCCGAACCACCTGGCACCCACCCACCCACGCCACAGTCGGCGGCCGCGTACTGCCTGCCGACCCACGAACCCACACGATCTGACGAACAGCGCTTTCAGGTGGGTGAACTCCACCGAACCCAGTTGCAGGTGCCGTCCGTCCGGTAGCGCCCTCCGTCGTCGAAGCGCCACTCGGCAACCAGCCGCCGCGCGGCGGCGGGCACCCGGCGCTGCGGTACGAGGGCCGCGGTGAGCTCCTCGTACCTAGGGTCGACCCCCCGCGCAGGATGGGTGTCGACTGAGGCCTCCCCAGCTTCGTACAGCTGGTTCCAGCGCACGAAGACCGCCCACGACTCCCGCTCGAGCATCACCGCGTGCGGCTCCGCGGGCCAGACGAGGTATTCGTCGAGCCGCTCCCCGTCCGGGGCGTCGACGCGCTCGAAGTAGTGCGGTACGCCGTCGAGGTCGACCATCCCGGCGCGGGGCCCGTCCCACCAGTCGAGCTCGACGTACACCTGCTGGAAGCCGTCGGCGATCAGCTGCGCTCGGTCCCAGGTCTCGGCCATGTGCGGAGGTTACCGATGTCCCGCATCCGTTGACGGGTGGCCCGGGGCGGATGGAGCATGGGACCTCTACTTGGGGAGGTCTTGTGGCGGAGGTTGTCAGGGCTGCACTTGTTCAGACGTCGTGGACGGGTGACAAGGAGTCCATGATCAAGGCGCACGAGGACTACGCCCGGCAGGCGGCGGCCGCGGGCGCGAAGGTGATCTGTTTCCAGGAGCTGTTCTACGGGCCGTACTTCTGCCAGAAGCAGGACGCCGAGTACTACGAGTACGCCGAATCCGTGCCGGGCCCGACCACCGAGCGGTTCGCCGCGCTGGCGCAGGAGCTCGGGATGGTGATGGTGCTGCCGATGTACGAGCAGGAGCAGCCGGGCGTGCTGTACAACACCGCCGCGGTCGTCGATGCCGACGGCACCTATCTCGGGAAGTACCGGAAGAACCACATCCCGCAGGTGAAGGGCTTCTGGGAGAAGTTCTACTTCCGGCCGGGCAACCTCGGGTACCCGATCTTCGACACCGCGGTCGGCCGGATCGGCGTCTACATCTGCTACGACCGGCACTTCCCGGAGGGCTGGCGGGCGCTCGGCCTGGCCGGCGCGAAGATCGTCTTCAACCCGTCGGCGACCAGCCGCGGACTGTCGGCGTACCTGTGGAAGCTCGAGCAGCCGGCCTCCGCGGTCGCGAACGAGTACTTCATCGGCGCCATCAACCGGGTCGGGATCGAGTCCGAGTTCGGCGACAACGACTTCTACGGTACGTCGTACTTCGTCGACCCGGAGGGGAAGTTCGTCGGCGACGTCGGGCACGACCACGATCCGGAACTGATCGTCCGCGACCTGGACCTGAGCCTGCTGGACACGGTCCGGGACCGCTGGCAGTTCTACCGCGACCGCCGGCCCGACGCTTACGGAGACCTGACGAAACCGTAGAAGGGGAACCGGGATGTCTTTGCTGGTCAAGGGTGGAACCGTCGTCGGACCGACCGGGACCCGGGTCGCGGACGTACTGGTCGAGGGCGAGAAGATCGTCGCGGTCCTGGATCCGTCGTTCAGCCCGACGATCACGGTCGACGAGGTGATCGATGCCACCGGCAAGTATGTGATCCCGGGCGGGATCGACGCGCACACGCATATGGAGCTCCCGTTCGGCGGGACCGCGGCCAGCGACACGTTCGACACCGGCACCCGCGCGGCGGCGTACGGGGGGACCACGACGATCATCGACTTCGCTGTCCAGCGCACCGGCGAGGTCGTGCAGGACGGGCTCGCCGCGTGGCACGCGAAGGCCGAGGGCGAGTGCCACGTCGACTACGCGTTCCACATGATCCTGGGCGGTGTCGACGCCGACGCGCTGAAGGCGATGGACCAGCTGGTCACCGACGAGGGCATCACGAGTTTCAAGCTGTTCATGGCCTACCCGGGCGTCTTCTACTCCGACGACGGGCAGATCCTCCGCGCGATGCAGACCGCGCGCGAGAACGGCGCGATGATCATGATGCACGCGGAGAACGGCATCGCGATCGACGTCCTGGTCCAGCAGGCGATCGCCAAGGGCCAGACCGACCCGATCTACCACGGCATCACCCGCCCGGCCGCGCTCGAGGCGGAGGCGACGAACCGCGCGATCGCGCTCGCCGAGGTCGCGCAGGACTGCCCGCTGTACATCGTCCACCTGTCCGCGAGCCAGGCGCTCGAGAAGGTCGCCGAGGCGCGGCACGACGGCCGCAACGTGTTCGCGGAGACCTGCCCGCAGTACCTGTACCTGACGCTCGAGGACCAGCTCGGCGCACCCGGCTTCGAGGGCGCGAAATGGGTCTGCTCGACACCGTTGCGCAGCAAGCACGAGCCGCACCAGCGGGACCTGTGGAAGGGCCTGCGGAACAACGAGCTGGCGATCGTGTCGACCGACCACTGTCCGTTCTGCATGAAGGATCAGAAGGAGCTCGGCCTCGGCGACTTCTCCAAGATCCCGAACGGGATCGGCGGCGTCGAGCACCGCGTCGACCTGGTCTACCAGGGCGTGGTGGACGGGAAGCTGTCACTGGAGCGCTGGGTGGAGACCATCGCGACCACGCCGGCCCGGATGTTCGGGCTGTATCCGCAGAAGGGGATCGTGCAGCCCGGGTCGGATGCCGACCTGGTGATCTACGACCCGAACGGTACGACGCGGATCGGGGTCGCGACGCACCACATGAACATGGACCACTCGGCGTACGAAGGGGTCGAGATCAAGGGCCGGGTGGGCACCGTCGTGTCCCGCGGCGAGGTGATCGTGGCTGACGGCAACTACCATGGCCGGAAGGGCCGGGGCAGGTTCCTGAAGCGCGGCCTCTCGTCGTACTTGATGTAAGGGGGAAGTCGTGGACTTCGGTGTGGTGTTCCAGTGTGATCCGCCCGCGTCCACGGTCGTGGAGCTGGCCCGGAAGGCGGAGGACGCCGGGTTCTCGCACGTGTGGACGTTCGACTCGCACCTGCTCTGGCAGGAGCCGTTCGTGATCTACAGCCAGATCCTCGCGGCCACGAGCCGGGTGGTCGTCGGGCCGATGGTGACGAATCCGGGGACCCGGGACTGGACGGTGATCGCGTCCCAGTTCGCGACGCTGAACGAGATGTTCGGGAACCGGACGATCTGCGGGATCGGGCGCGGCGACTCGGCGCTGCGGACGCTGGGCGCGCAGCCGGGCACGATCGCGGAGATGAAGCAGTGCGTCGAGGTCGTCCGGTCACTCGCGCGCGGCGAGACCGTCGAGTACCGCGGTCAGCAGTTGAAGTTCGCCTGGGTCGACAACGGCGCGCTCGACGTGTGGGTCGCGGCGTACGGTCCGCGCGCGCTGCAAGCGACCGGTGAGGTCGGCGACGGGTACATCCTGCAGCTGGCGGATCCGGATATCGCGGAGTGGATGATCACCGCGGTACGGCGTTCCGCGGAGCAGGCCGGCCGGGATCCGCTGGCGATCAAGTTCTGCGTCGCGGCACCGGCGTACGTCGGGGACGACCTCGACCACCAGCGCGAACAGACCCGCTGGTTCGGCGGGATGGTCGGGAACCATGTCGCGGACATCGTCGCGCGGTACGGGGCGTCGGGCGCCGTACCGCAGGCGCTGACCGACTACATCGAGGGCCGCAAAGGGTACGACTACGCCAAGCACGGGCGCGCCGGGAACACGCACACCGACTTCGTACCGGACGAGGTCGTGGACCGCTTCTGCATCCTCGGCCCACTCGAGAACCACCTGGACCGCCTGGCCGCCCTGAAGGACCTCGGCGTAGACCAATTCGCCCTCTACCTCCAACACGATGCCAAGGAGCAGACCCTGGCGTCCTACGGAAAAGACATCATCCCGAACGTCTAAGGGGTCCAGCGGTAGGCGCCGGGGAGGAGATCGGTGGCCAGGACCGCGGCCGGGCCGTCCTCGGTCGGGAGGATGACGCGGATCGTGGGGTGGTAGTCGACGAGGACCTGGCGGTCGCGGCCGCAGGGGGCGACGACGCCGCGGCCTTCGTTGCCTACGGCCACGATCGTGGTGAGTTCGCGGGCTCCTTCGGCGCGGGCGCGGCCGAGGGCGACCAGTTCGGCGCAGGGGCCGCCGGTGAAGTGGTACAGGTTGATGCCGGCGTACATCCGGCCGTCGACCCCGCGGACCGCGGCGCCCATCGTGTAGACGCCGTCGGGTCCGTCGGTGTTCGAGTCGACCGTCCGGCGGGCCAGCTCGATCAGCTCGCGGTCGTCGTCGGTCAGTGGTTGAAGGTTCACCATGCGCCTCACCCTGCCACGCCCGGCGCGGCCGATGGGAATGAACTGTGCGGATTCGTGGTTGTATGGGGTAGGTCGATTTTCAGTAGCTGTGGTTTATTGCGATCTTTCCTTGCGAGAGATGGTGTGCCGCCGGCGCGACAACGGCCGGGTCTACCGCGACCGCGGTGTGCCCCATCTCACGAAGGAGCAACAACATGGCACAGGGAACTGTGAAATGGTTCAACGCCGAAAAGGGCTTCGGCTTCATCACCGTCGACGGCGGCGGAGCGGACGTGTTCGTCCACTACTCCACCATCCAGACCGACGGCTTCCGTAGCCTCGACGAGAACCAGCGCGTCGAGTTCGACGTCGTCCAGGGCCCGAAGGGGCAGCAGGCGGAGAACGTCAACGTCGTCTGATCCCAGGTCAGCACGGACGCGGCCCCTCACCACACGGTGAGGGGCCGCGTCCGTTCGTCAGCCGGTGATGCGTGTGAGTTCGGCCTCGGTCACCGACTTGACGGTCTTGATCTCGGCCGCCGGGTCGGCGCCACTGCGGATGATCTTGTTCAGCGCGTCGGTGTACGCCGTACCGGCCTTCGGCGACCACAGGAGCGGGGTCTGGGCGTGGCCGTTCTCGGTTGCCAGCTTGGCCGCGTCGGCAGCCGGGCCGGACTTCAGCTTGCCGGCCTTCTCGACCAGGCTCTTGCGGGCCGGGATGTGGAAGCCGTACGACTGCGCGAAGTCGAGCTGGTCGTCGGTCTGGTCGACCCACAGCCACTTGACGTACTTCTTCGCGGCGTCCACGTTCTTCGACTTCGCGTTCACACAGGACCCGTACGCGCCGATCGGCACGCTCGGCTTGCCGGTGGTGGCGTTCAGCTTCGGCCAGGGGAGAACGCCGTAGTCGCCCGGCAGCGCCTTCTCGATGGCGGGCAGCGTCCACAGACCGGTGAACTGCATCGCGGTCAGGCCCTGGGTGAAGGCGGCCGGGTCGGACCAGTCGGTCGGTGCCCCCAGCAACAGAACCTTCGCGGTCCAGAACTCCCGCAGCTTGCGCAGCGACTCGACCGCCGCGGGATCGTCGAAGCCGAACTGGTTGTCCGCCGTCAGGTAGTCGAGTCCGGCCGACCACAACGCCGGTCCACCGAGCACCCCGACCCCGCCGTCGTTGCCGACGAACAGGCCCTTGACCTTGTCGGTGGTCAGCTTCTTCGCCGCCCCGAGCAGCTCGTCCACGGTCTGCGGCGGTTGGACGCCGGCCGCGCTCAACAGGCTCTTGCGGTACACGAGCAACTGCATGTCGATCACCTGCGGGACGCCGTACAGCTTGCCCTGGTAGGTCATCCGCTCGATCAAGGCCGGGTTGAAGTCGTCCTTCGCGTCACCCAGTACGTCGGCGAGCGCGACGACCTGCTTGCTCTTGATCATGTCGATCGTCGGACCGTTCCCGTATTCGAACACGTCCGGGCCCTGATCGGTCAGCAGCGCGGTCGAGGCCTTCTTGTCGTAGTCGCCCGGCGACCACTGGATGCTCACGGTCGCGTCCGGGTAGGCCTTCGCGTAGCGCTCCACGGCCTGCTGTGTCCCGGCCTCGCCGTACTGGTGGTACCACTGCTGCAGCGCCGGCTTCGACCCGTCCGATCCACCGGACGACGGCCGCCCGGAGTTCGACCCGCATCCCGCCACGGCCATCGCGGCCAGTCCGGTTCCGAGCCCGAGTACCTGCCGCCGACTGATCGTCATCGCCTGCACCTCTCCGTCCAGCGCGGTCCCACAGCCCGCGCACCACCCCAGACACTACGACCGCCGGAGCCCAGTACGCCGACATTTCCAGCCGCCGAGAACGACCTGTAGGCTGACCCGCATGTTCTCCGACCGTGACTAGAGACGGCTCCCACGCCTCGCGTGGTCTCGAGCCCATTCCACAGTGAATCTCTAGGAGCGTTCTCGTGTCCGGCACAACTCGTGCCGGGAGCTACCGTGACGTCCTGCTGTTGCCGTCGGCGCTGCGCACGTTCGTGCCTGCGTTGCTCGGCCGGCTGTCGTACGGTCTGCTCCCGTTGTCTCTGCTCTTCACCGTCCAGCAATCCACCCGTTCCTTCGCCACAGCCGGCGTCTCGGTCGCGGTGTTCGGGTTCGCGTCGTTGTCGATGCCGTACAAAGCGCGCCTCGTCGACCGCTACAGCCAGCGCCGCGTCCTACCGCCCCTCGCACTCGGAGCAGCCGTCGGCCTGGCCTTCATCGCAACCCTCGGTACGTCGGATGCCGCCGTACTGCTGCTCGTCGGCGCGACCGGGCTGCTCGCGCCGCCGTTGGGGCCGTCGATGCGGTCGAACTGGCGGCAACTCACCGAGGGCACGACCCTGAAGGAACGCGCGTACGCCCTCGATGCGGTCTCAGAGGAGTCGCTGTTCCTCGGCGGGCCGCTGGTCGCGGGCACGCTGATCGGTGTGGTGTCCGCACCGGCCGCGCTCGGCTGCTCGGCCGCCCTGATGGTCGTCGGCACGTTCGCGATGGTGACGAGTCCGGTGACGACCGCGACGTCGGCGTCGGTACCGGCCCGGCATCCGATGGGGCCGTTGGTGATCCCCGGCCTGCGGCGGATCCTGCTCGTCATCATGGTCACCGCCTCCGGGATCAGCACGGCGTACGTCTGCGTGGCAGGTGTCGCGCAGCACGCGGGACGTCCCGGAGCGGCCGGGTACGTCGAGGCGGCGATCGCGGCGGGCAGCGTGGCCGGCGGGATGCTCTGGGCGCGCCGGCGTCATACCCGGTCCTGGCCGACCCACCTCGGCGGGCTGATCGCCGTACTGGCCGCCGGGCTGCTCGCGGCGTCGTTCGTGACCGACCTGGTCGTGCTCGGGGCCGTGCTGGGTATCGCCGGCGCCGCTGTCGCCCCGCTGTTCGTGGTCTCGTATCTGGCCGCCGACGATGTCACGCCGCCGCACCAGCGGACCGAGGCGAGCACCTGGATCAACACCGCCAACAACCTCGGCTCCGCTGCGGGATCGGCAGCCGCCGGGCTGGTGCTCGAACGTGCCGCGCCGTCCTGGGGATTCCTGGGCGGCGGCGTACTGCTTGTCCTGGTCGCGCTGGCGGTCCGCGCGTCAGGCGTCCGACAGGCGCGCGATCGTGGCCGAGGCGCGGCGGACGATCGGGACCGGGCCGGCCGGGAGGACGTCGCCGATGAAGGCGTAGTGCTCGAGTACGGCGGGGTCGACGTCGCCGGGGCGGTGGCGGCTGTGGTCGCGGACCCAGTCGATGATGTCGCCCCAGCCGGGCGCCGCGAGGGAGCCGCCGAAGTGCTGGACCGAAAGGCCCGCGCACAGGTTGCCGAAGGCCAGGCGGTGCGCGAGCGGCCAGCCGCGGAGGGTGCCCAGCACGAGTGAGGCGAGGAACACGTCGCCGGCGCCGGTCGGGTCGTACGAACGCACCGGCAGCGCCGGCACCTGCTCCTCCTCGCCGGTCGCCGAGTCGATCGCCAGTACGCCGTCCGCGCCGTTCGTCACCACTGCGAGCGGTACGCGGTCGGCCAGCTTGTGCAGCGCGGCCTTCGGGGTGTCGGTGCGGGTGTAGGCCATCGCCTCCGCCGCGTTCGGCGTGAAGGCGTGGAAGCCTTCGAGGACGTCGAGCACGGCCGGGGACCACTCGTCGGTCGGATCCCAGCCGACGTCGCCGAACAGGAGCGCTCCGGACTGCCGCGCCTCGACCGTCCAGCCCGGCAGTTCCTCGGCCACCGGGACGATCGCCGACCGCGTCTTCAGCCCCGGACCGACCAGCTTGCTCGGATCGCCGGGCGCCTCGTGCGCGTGCGTGACCATCGCCCGGTCCCGGTCGATCGACATCGACACCGTGACCGGCGAGTGCCAGTGGCCGATCCGCCGCGAGTGCGACAGGTCCACGCCCTCCTGGTCCGCGAGGGTCCGCCAGCAGAAGTCGGCGTACGCGTCGTCACCGAACACCGAGGCGAGACCGGTCCGCAGCCCGAGCCGCGCGGCCGCGATCGCGAAGTTCGCGACACCGCCCGGGCACGACCCCATCCCCTCGGCGAAGATCTCCGTACCGGTGGTCGGGGCGGACGCCAGCCCGGTCATCACGATGTCGAGAAACACCGTCCCCTGCACGAACACGTCGTAGCGGTCCTGCTCGTCCGTCACGGTGACACCGCCCCTTGTCATCCTGGTCTGTCGGTGGTGGGTGGAATGCTCCTTCGTAGCATCATCGACCGGTCAAGACCACGGAATTGGGAGGACGCTGTGAGAGCGTGTCTGAGTGCCGGGGTGTGTCCGTGATCCCTACCTGGATCTCGATCGTCGGGGTCGTGATGACGGTGCTGAGTCCGCTGCTCGCGCTGGGTGGTGTGTTCCTCGGGTCGTACCTGACGCGGAAGTCCGATCGCGAGCTCGACGTCTGGCGGCACCGCGAGGAGACGATGCGGATGGTCCGGTGGGCCGTCGAGCAGATTCTCGAGGGTGAGGACGCCGGGACGGATGCCGGTGTGGTGACGCTGCGTTCACTGATGAGATCCGAGCTGTTACAAGCTGAGGACTACGATCTGGTCGCCGCGCTGACCGCCGCCGTAGCGATCGACCGCATCGGCGCGTCCGCGTACGCTGATATCGCGGACACCGACATCGAGGTCGTCGAGGGAGACAGTGACCATGGCTGAGAAGAAGACCGTGAAGGTCTCCCGCCAGGCTGTCGAGCTGGCCCGGTTGCACGTCGAGGCCGCCCGCAGAGCCGGCCGCAAACCCGACGCCGGCGTCGCCCGGATCGCCGACGCCCGCCCCGACAACGGCAACGGCACCCCGTCACCCGCCCCGGCCTGACGGACGAGCCTGACCGCACAGTCGTTTCAAACGCGCCGGGTATCGGACGCGGGCGTACGGACCGGCACGTCTGGTCGGCGGCACGCCGTGGAGCGCCTAGACTGATCGCCGGCCGCTCCGGTGGCGTACGGTGCACTTCGTGGTTACCGTCGCGTCGCTCCCTGTTCCCGACCACGGCCGGATGAACCCGTGATCCGCTTCGAGAATGTGTCCAAGACGTACGAGGGCCAGTCCAAGGCCGCTCTGCTGAACGTCAACGTCGAGATCGAGAAAGGCGAGTTCGTCTTCCTCGTCGGTACCTCCGGGTCCGGCAAGTCGACGTTCCTTCGTCTGACCCTGCGCGAGCACCGGACGTCCAAGGGTCACATCATGGTGGCCGGCAAGGACCTGAACCGGCTGCCCAACTGGCGGATCCCGCAGATGCGGCGCCAGATCGGCACCGTGTTCCAGGACTTCCGGCTGCTGCCGAACAAGACGGTCGCGGAGAACGTGGCGTTCGCGCTGCAGGTGATCGGCAAGCCCCGCGCGCACATCCGCAAGACGGTGCCCGAGGTCCTCGAGCTGGTCGGTCTGGACGGCAAGGAGGACCGGATGCCGGACGAGCTGTCCGGCGGTGAGCAGCAGCGCGTCGCGATCGCCCGCGCGTTCGTGAACCGGCCGATGATCCTGATCGCCGACGAGCCCACCGGAAACCTCGACCCCGGTACGTCGGTCGGCATCATGAAGCTGCTGGACCGGATCAACCGGACCGGGACGACCGTGGTGATGGCCACCCACGACGTCTCGATCGTCGACCAGATGCGCAAGCGCGTGATCGAGCTGGAGAACGGCCATGTCGTCCGCGACGAGTCGCGCGGCGTCTACGGCTACCAGCACTGACCAGGGGACTGACTGACTGATGCGCTTGAACTACATCCTCTCCGACCTCGGGATCGGCCTGAAGCGGAACCTCTCGATGACGATCGCGGTCGTCGTCACCATCTGGGTCTCGCTGTCGCTGTTCGGCAGCGCGCTGCTCGCCCGCGAGCAGGTCGACCTGATGAAGGGGAACTGGTACGACAAGATCCAGATCTCGGTGTTCCTGTGCACCAAGGACTCCGGCGGCCGCGGCTGCTCCGGCGCCGAGGTGACCCAGGAGCAGAAGAACCGGATCCAGCAGGTCATCCAGACGAACCCGGACACCGCGCCCGACGGCGTGTTCTCGGAGTCGAAGAAGGAAGCGTTCGAGTCGTTCAAGAAGCTGTACAAGGACTCGCCGATCGTCAGCACGGTCACCGAGGACCAGATGCAGGAGTCCTTCCGGGTCAAGCTGCGAGATCCGACCCGCTATCAGAACCTGGTCAGTGCCGTCGCCGGCCTTCCCGGTGTCGACACGGTCCAGGACCTCCGCCAGTACCTCGATCCGCTGTTCAAGGCCCTCAACGGCCTACAAGTCGGTGCCTTGATCGCGGCCGGTCTGCTGCTGGTCGCGGCCCTGATGCAGATCTCCAACACGATCCGGCTGGCGGCGTACGCCCGGAGACGGGAGATCGGCATCATGCGCCTGGTGGGCGCCTCGAACTTCTATATCCAGCTGCCGTTCCTCCTGGAGGCGGTGCTGGCCGCCTTGGTGGGCGCGATCTTTGCCTGCGGCACCCTGTGGGTCGGGGTGTACTTCGTGGTCATGCAGCGGGCCCAGGAGACGTTCCGTGTCTGGCAGTGGGTCGGCGCGACCGAAACCTTCCGGGCCACGCTGATCATGGTCGTGGTCGGCCTGATCCTGGCCGTGATCCCGACATTCCTGACAACGCGGAAATACCTCAAAGTCTGATCCGGGTGACCTATGGTGCTGTATCAGGAGTAACAGCAGTCACTCCTGTACCGCACACAACTGCATCCCAGAGCAAGGGGTCGACCTGTGGTCCCGCACTTCCCCGGTGCGAACCCGCGCGAGCGGGGGAGCATCAAGCGAGACGACAGCACCGGCACCTCCACCGCGCCGTACCAGCGATCACGTAAGCGACCGCCGGGCCGGCAGACGGCGGTTGCCGCTTGCTGCCTTGTCCTGTCCCTGTCCGCCGGCGTCCTGGCGGCGGTTCCGTCCGCTCCGTCCGCGGAGGCGAAACCGCCGGATCCGGTCGCCAAGAAGAAGCAACTCGACGCGCAGCTCGGTCAGCAGAAGGCCGATCTCGACGACGCGTCCGACCAGCTCGGCAAGTCCGTTGCCGCGTACAACCAAGCTGTCGTGAAGTACCAGGCCGTCCAGGTCCGGTACGCCGCCGCGCAGGGGCAGCTCGCCGCCGCGAAGGCCGCCGACGCGGTTGCCGCGGGCAAGCTTGCCGCGGCCGAGGCGGCGTTGCGCAAGGCGGTGTCCGACGTGGAGACCGGCGAGAAGCTGATCGCGGAGAAGCGGGCCGTCGCGGGGCGCGCCGTCCGGTCGGCGTACCAGCAGCAGAACGGTCTGGTCGGACTGTCGATCGCGCTGCGCGGTGCGGCGCCGGCCGATATCGCGACCGGGATGCAGGTCCAGCGGAACGTCTTCGGTATCCAGAGCAACGCGATCACCAACCTGAACAACGCGCAGGCGCAGCTGGCCAGCAAGCGCGTCAAGGTCGCGGCCGCCGAGAAGGAGTCCGAGGCCGCGCGGGCCGAGGCCGCGGCGACGGTCAAGCGCGTCAGCGAGCTGACCAAGCAGGTCGCGGCCGACCGGGCCGAGGCCGCGGCGATCGCGAAGGTCAAGCTGACCGCGTTCAAGGCCGCCGAGAAGGAGAAGAACACCGAGCTCGCGCAGTACAACTCGCTGCTGCGGGAGCGGAACCGCGTCGAGCAGCTCCTGATCGCGCGGGCGAAGGCGGAGAAGGAGGCCGCCGCGCGCCGGAAGGCGGCAGCCGAGAAGGCCGAGCGGGAGAAGGCGCGCAAGGAGAAGCGGAAGCCGCGGGACATCCCGGACGATCCGCCGGCCTCCGGCGGCGGGGGCCTGAGCTACCCGGTCAGCAGCTACATCACGTCGCCGTACGGGATGCGTTTCCACCCCGTCCTGCACTACTGGAAGCTGCACGACGGCACCGACTTCCGTGCTCCCTGCGGTACGCCGATCCGCGCGGCGGGCTCCGGGGTGGTGACGGACAAGTACTACAACGGTGGTTACGGGAACCGCCTGTTCGTGTCACATGGTGTGATCGACGGGTCGTCCATCACGACCGTCTACAACCACCTGTCGCGGTACAAGGCGCGCGTCGGTGAACGCGTCCAGAAGGGCGAGATCATCGGGTACGCCGGAACGACCGGCTACTCCACCGGTTGCCACCTGCACTTCATGGTCTACCAGGACGGCCGCGTGGTTAATCCGATGAAGTGGTTGTGAGCCACCTGCGATACTGGTCGGATGGTGAAACAGACCGGCCGGGAGAAGCCGATCGCGCAGAACCGTAAGGCGCGACACGACTACCACATCGAGGACGTGGTAGAGGCCGGGCTGGTGCTGACAGGGACCGAGGTCAAGTCCCTCCGGCAGGGCCGGGCCTCCCTCGTCGACGCGTTCGCCGCCGTCCGCGGGAACGAGCTCTGGCTGCAGGGCATGCACATCCCGGAGTACAAGCACGGCACGTGGACGAACCACGAGCCCCGCCGTACGCGGAAGTTGCTGCTGCACAAGGACGAAGTCCAGAAACTGATCCGCGAGGTCGAGCAGCAGGGGGTGTCGCTGATCCCGCTGTCGCTGTACTTCAAGGACGGCTACGCGAAGGTCGAGCTCGCCACCGGGCGCGGCAAGAAGGACTACGACAAGCGCCACGCCCTCGCCGAACGCCAGGCGAACCGCGAGGCCCAGCGCGCCCTGTCGGACCGCCGCCGCCAGTAGTACCCCCTGGGTGGGCTAGGTTGCGATTGTGCTCGCTCTCGCGGTGCCTCGCTGGCTTGAAGCCGTGGGCGGAATCCTGTTCGGGATGGCCCTGGTCATCGGTGGAATCGTCCTGTTCGGTCTCCTGATCGCGCGCATCGGCGGTCCGTGGGTCGACCGGGCGAACGCCGAGCTCGCCAGGGAACAGGCCGGCGCCGAGGGGTACGGCTGGCTCCCGGGGACCGACGCCGACGGGCAGCTGCACGCAGCCGGCTGCCGGATCTTCGCCCCGGACGGGGACCTGCGCCGGATCCTGGCCGGCGAGTACCAGGGCCGCCCGATCCGGATGGCCGAGTTCGTCTACACCGAAGGCGGCCGGTTGCCGAGCACCTCGGTCAATCACCTGGTCGCGATCGAACTGCCCGTCCGGCTGCCCGAGCTGGCGATCGGTCACGACCTGGACATCCGCGCCGAATCCGTCCTCGACGAGAGGGCGGCCGTCGAGCCGCGGATGGAGCGGGTCGAGGTGGAGAGCGAGACCTTCAACCGCCAGTTCCGCGCGACCGCTCTCGATGCGCGGTACGCGTCCGCCGTACTGCACCCGCGGATGATGGAATGGCTGCTCAACCAGCCGCCACTGAACTTCTGGATCTCCGGCAGCCTGCTCGTCGCGTACGCCGCCAAGCCCTGGACGGTGCCGCAGACGCTGACGGCGCTGCCCGTGCTGAGCGGGGTCGCCGACCTGATCCCGCCGTTCGTACTATCGGACTACGGGCAACCGGTGCGCTGATCCGGGTTCGGTCAGGGGCGCTTCGGGGGCGAACCCGATGGGGCGGGCGGCCGTCGGCGCGCAGAGTGGAAACATGTCCACATCAGAGCTGCTCGTGACGCCGGCCCAGCGCGACCGGGCCGTCGAGATCCTGAAAGAAATGTACGCCGACGGTCGGCTCGACCACATGGAGTTCGACCTCCGGCTCGAGAAGGCCCTGAAGGCCCGCACCCGGGCCGAGCTGAACAGCTCGTTCGACGGGCTGGTCTCGCGGCCGGTCCCGACGTTCGCGCCGGCGGCCTTCACCCGGCCGGCGCCGCTGCAGACGTACCGCGGCGACGGGCGCGGGATGGGCACGATCGCGCACTGGCTCGGCTACCCGACGTCGTTCGTCGGCCCGGCGCTGGTCGTCGCGACCTCCGGCCAGAAGAATCCCGCCGTACGCCGGCACGCCGTCGAGGCGCTGAACTTCCAGCTGACCGCGTTCGGGGCGTTCGCGCTGCTGGGGATCGCGACCGGGATCACCGACGGGTTCCTCGGGTTCCTGTTCCCGATCCTCGGGATCCTCTGGTTCCTGCTGACCGGCATCGGCGGCCTGGCCACCGCGGCGGGCGGCAAGTTCCGCTATCCGTTCACCCTGCGCCTGATCAAGTAGGGGAATGTCAGGTGCGGGCAGCTTGTTGGACTTGATAGTGTGGATCTTCCACCGCGGTACGGGTGGGAGTTTGACAACTCAACAGGGGGTGAACGGTTTCGACTTTGGACGTACGTTCCAAGGGAAGCGGGCCGAGGATCCAGGGTTATCTCGTTAACGATCTCTGGAAACCAATAACTGCCGATTCCAAGCGCAGTAGCTTCGCTCTCGCCGCCTGACGGCCTGAGCACTTAAAGAAGCGGTCAGCCCGGGGATGCTCTCGCCCCGGCCCCTGGCCTCATCTAGAGAGCTTGCTTTGCTAGCCCGGTCACGGGGTTAGCACGGGACATTTACAGTGACTGAGCCTGTCAGCGAGATGTCTGTACAAACGCTGGGGCTGAGAAAAGCGCCATTCAGACTGCGCCCGGAGAAGCCTTGAAGCGACGCCGAAGGACGCGGGTTCGATTCCCGCCACCTCCACCCCTTGAGAACGCCCAGGTCAGAGCCATCTGACCTGGGCGTTCTGCTCGGAGGCTCAGCGGGCCAGGCCGGCCATCTGCCCTCGAAGGCCTTCGAACGCTTCTTCGAAGCGAGGCAGTTCGTGGGCGGGTACGCTGTTGCTGAGAGCAACTTCCTTCCAGCCTGCGGTGCCCTCGAGTACGTCGCGAAGGATTCGGCGGGCGTCCCCGGTCGTGAGCCGGAACGAGTCCGCGTACGACATCAGGCCGGTCAACTCGTCGTCGCGGTGGTATGCCCCTCCGATACCGGTCACCCGTTGCATGCCGACTTCTGGGTTCGGGTTGAGATCGAAAGCCGGCGACAGTCGCCAGCCGGATCGGCCGTCACGGAGGAAACCGTGATTGCGCAGGTGGTCGTCGGTGTTGTGGACGGCGACCGAGAAGGCGATCCGCCGCCACAGCTGCCGCAGATCTGCGCCGACCCGCGATCCGTACTCCGCCAGCGTCTCTGCCACCTCGAGATAGTCGGCCGGCGTGCCGTCCCGGCCATGGACCATCGTCATCGCACTCATGTACCCGACCCGCCGCCCGGTCTCCCGGTCGAATCGCTCGAGTGCGAGGACGGATCGGCCACCGATCGAGACGAGTCTCCGGGCCGGCGCCTCGACGCCCGATCGCTGCGCCAGATCGAGGGCCGACTTCTCCCAGCCGATGACATCCCATTCGTCGCCCGGGTGCGGGAACTTGGCGATGAACAGTCTTTCACCGCTGACATGTCGTCGGGATCTCGGGCCGCGGCGTCGGCTGCCTGCAGTAATCTCGGCAGCTCCACCAGCTTGGGAACCGTCAGATCCGGATCGAGGTACGGGCCGTCGGGTGTGGTGCGGAACCGCAGGGCTCCTTGGCGGGTCAGATCGCTGACGCCCAGCAGGTAGTCCACATCGCTCACGGCCGGGCTCGTTCTGCCCTCTCGAAGGGCTCGTACCCGCAGCAGCTTGGCGATGAGATTCCGGCCCCAGCGGTCCGGAGAACAGTCGCTGAGCGCACCGGGCATCCCGCTGACCGTGTGGTTCCCTTGCGCGAGAGGCATCGCCGGGTCGACCGTGTAGGCATCCGGTCGCGACAGGTAGGTCTCGTCGTACCGGAATGCCGTGGAGAGCACGTTGCGGCGACGGCTGAAGTAGGCCGTACCGACGGTGACCGGCCGTCCGTCGAGATCCACCGAGACGATGACGGCATCGCTCATCGCCGGACTCGTTTCGGTAGCGCCTGATCCGCGCGGGCGCGGCCGAGATCGGTCTCGTACGGGTCGAGCGCTTCGACCAGGCGATCGAGAGTGCCGAGCACCCGGGCGACGTTGAGGAACACGTCGAGACCGACCGTGGTCTCCCCGTGCTCCAGTTTGCGGAGCGTGTCGCGGGAGAGGCCCGCACGATCCGCGACCTGTGCAGCAGTGAGACCCTGCAACTTGCGCCAAGCCGTGAGATGCGCACCGATCCGCTCCCCGGCAAGCCGCGTCCGCGCCGGTACGGGCAACCGCGCCATGACGCTCACACTCCCTGACGTAATGACGCCTATCGTAGTCATTGTAGCCGGTAGTGGCGACGGTAGTAGCCATTATGCGGATCGGTCGCGTCTCTCAACGAGCCGAACTTCCGACTCACGACAACTAGACCGCCGGGATCCATACCCGCATCGCGTGCTGGCCGCGGTTTGCCCAGGTGTAGTAGGGGATCAGGGTGATCGGGACCGGTTTGCCTTCGGTTGACCGGCCGTCGTAGGGAACGTATGGCGAGTCCTGCGCCGAGACCGCGAGTCCGGTGGTGTGCAGGGTTGTCACGCCGTCGAGCAGGTTGGGGCGATCCTGTGCATCCAGGTTGGCTGTGGGATCGATGCGGAGGTCTTCGACGGTCGCCGCCTGGTCGGGCTGTTCGGCGGCGTACACCAGTGGGCCGCGCGCGACGGCAACGCAGCCCCGGGTTGCATCGGCGTTGGCGCCGGACACCACCAGGCGCGGTGACATGGGCAGGTCCAGGACGACCGCGTCACCGGCCTGGAACAGTCTGCTGACCTTGGCGTACCCAGGGGCGGCGGGGTGGCCGTCGATCGCCGCCCCAGTCGCCCACTCGGGGATCCGCAGGGCCAGCTCGACCTCGTGATCTGGCGCATCCGTCACAGTGATGGTGATTCGGCCGTTCCACGGATAGTCGGTCTCGACGTCAACGGCGAAGGTCCCGGAGCGGAGCTTGCCGGTGGCGTATTGGTGGATCTGCAGTGCGTCCTCGCTGCCGGTGGCCAGGTACGCAGGCAGGCTGGCGAGGGTGCGCATCACGTTCGGCGGACAGCACGCGCAGTTGAACCACGGCCGGCGCCCGTGCGCCGGCGAGCGCTGCAGGTCACCCCGAGCGTCGGTCCGCCGATGCAGCGTGTTGACGTAGAAGTACTCCGCCCCACTGAGCGAAACCCCAGGCAGTACGGCGTTGTAGAGGATCAGCTCGATCTGCTCGGCGTACTGCGGATCGCCCGTCGCCAGCAGCAGCCGCCACGCCCAATGCAGCGTTCCGATCGCGGCACACGTCTCGGCGTACGCCCGGTCCGGTGGCAACTCGTACACATCGCCGAACGCTTCACCGTCCCATCGCGATCCGACCGCACCGTTGACATGCTGCTTCTGCCGGCGCATCGCGTCGTACTGGCCGCGCACCGCCGCGAGCAGTTCCGCGTCTCCGGTCTCGATCGCGACGTCGGTGGCGCCGGCCGCGAAGTAGACCGCACGGACGGCATGCCCCTCGACGGTCGTTGCCTGACGCACCGGGACCCGATCCGCGTAGTGCGCAGGGTTGCCGTAGTGCGACGGATCGAAGCCCGGTTTCGTGGCGCGACCGTGGCCGCGGGCGTCGACGAAGTACCTCGCGAGCTCCAGGTAGCTCGGCTCGCCGGTCTGCCGGTACAACTCCACAAGACCCATCTCGACCGCCGGATGCCCGTCGAGGTCTCGGCGCCGGTCCGGGCCGAACGTCGCGACGAGCTGGTCCGCGAAGCGCGTCGCGACCGTCAGCAGTTCGGTGTCGCCGGTGGCGCGAGCAGCAGCCACCGCGGCCTGGAACAGGTGGCCGGCGCAGTACAGCTCGTGGCTCATCCACAGCCGCTCGTAGCGCTTCTCGCCGCGGACCTGGATCGCCGAGTTGAGGTAGCCATCGTCGCGCTGAGCCGCCACGATCGTGCCGCCCAGCGCCTGACCGAGCGGTGATCCGTCCCACGCCGCGGCCTCCAGCCACTTGTACACGTCGGAGTCCCGGAAGCTGCCGCCTTCGGCCGCGCCGGTCTCCTGGCCCGCCGCGATCCGGAGATTGCGAATGTTGCCCGCAGCAACCAAACGTTCGTGCCCCACCGGGATCGCCGCGCGGTTCGCCACCATCCGCCGGTGCCAGAATCCGCCCATCACCTGGTTGTCCGGCAGCGGCCGCAGGACGACCGCTGCCGACGGCATCACCGGTGCGATCATGCCGGCTGCCTCCGGAACCGGACGGCATCGGCGACGACGACGTTGTTCGCCGCGTCACTCAGCTCGACGTACCCGTCCAGCCCGGCCGCGAACCGGAAGACCCCCAGCGAGACCCACTCACCGGTCCGCACTTCGGGTACGCCGTTCTTCGTCTGATCGACCGTCACCGGAGTGACTCCGTCGGCGTGGTGCACGACGTACGTCGCGTCGGTTGCCCGGTTGGTGGTCGCGGAGTACGACGCGAGGACCTCGTACCGGTCGCCGCCGGGCAACGCCGGCCGCCACTGGGCAACGTTGGCGCCGGTGCCCTTCGCGTGCGAGACGTAGTTGAAGCCGTAGTATCCGGGCACGCCGCGGCTGCTCGGCCAGGTCCCGACGACCGAGAAGCCGAGGTCGCCTCCGTTGTCGACGGTGACCTCCTCGCGTACGTCGGGGGCGTGGACGGACTGCACCATGCTCAGCTCGTCGAGCGACATCGTCGTACCGCCGCCGCGCCCAGGTGCGGCCAGGGTGAAGCGGATCGTGTGCCGGCCCGCCCGCAACGACAGACGATCGAGCAGTGCGACGGCGTACCCGTCCATGCGGAAGGTGGTGAAGTCGAAGCTGGAGTTGCGGAGTTCGCGACCGTCCACCGTGACGGTCACCAGGCCGCCGGTGGAGGAACGGAAGTAGCGCAGCCAAAGCTCGTACTCGCAGTCACCGGCCGCGGTGAACGAGTACTCGAGGTAGTCGCCGACGGCTGCTGGAGTGAAGACCGCGCGGGCGCCGCGACGGGCGGTGGGCTCGCGGACGACGGTGATTGTGCCGCCCGAGCGCCGTGCGGCCGGCGCACTGTTGCCGAGGTCAACGGTTCGCTCGGTCAGCTGCGGACCGGTCCCGAGGCTGTCGCGGCCCTGTGTCAGCCACTCGAGGTTGAAGCGGGCCACGGAGACCCGCTGCGGGCTGCCGTCGAGGTCGCCGTCGCAACCGTAGAGCAGGACGATCGTGCCGTCGGAGAGGTTAGCGAGGTCGGAGTAGTACGAGCGGCCCGGATGGACGGTACGGCCGTAGCGGAACGAGTAGCCCTCGTCGTAGCTGACCGAGACGGTCATGTTCCAGCGCATCGGCGCGTCCGGGCGGCTGAACACCATCCGTCGGCCGGGGTAGTTGATGAGGCTGTTGTCGCAGCCGTTGAAGAGGCCCGCGCTGAAGTCGAGGACGGACTCCGACCAGGTGAGTCCGCCGTCCGAGCTGACGGCGATGCCGCGCGGCCAGTCCTGGCCGGAGCCGGGCCGGCTGTTGATCACGACCGTGCCGTCGGAGCGTTCCACCAGCCTGGCCTCACCGAGCGTGGGCAGCCCCGCGATCATCGGGACCTCGCCGCCGGCGTGCCAGGTCCGGCCGTGGTCGTCGCTGTACAGGGTCGATACGCCGTAGTTGCGGTCGGCCGCCGGTACGCCGGTGATGATCGTGCGGTGCGAGACGGTGACGATCAGCCGGCCTGACGTGAGCTGGATGCCGTGGCCGGGACCGGGGCCGTGCATCGCCCAGTTGTACGGGAAGTGGTCGAACATCCCGGCGAGGCTGCGGCGCTCGCTCCAAGTCACGCCGCCGTCGGTGCTGGAGATGACGTAGACGGTGCTGGAGTCGGCCGAGCAGCTGGTGTTCTCCGGCAGTTGCACGCAGAGGTTGTGGAACAGGAACACCTCTCCGGTGGTCCGGTCGACGACGAACGTTGGGTTCGCCCACGTCTCCCGGTCGACCGCCACCGCGACCGCCTGCGTGGGCGTCCAGGTCTGGCCGCCGTCGGTACTGCGGCGGATCAGCAGGTCGTGCGGTCCGGCGTCACAGGTCTCGTGCCTGCCTTCGGTGCAGGCGATGATCGTGTCGTCCGGCAGCACGACGAGGCCGTAGACGAAGTAGCTGGCCAGCGGGTCGACGGCCGAGTCCCAGAGCGTGGTCTCGGCGAAGTACGGCGTACGCCCGGATCCCGCTGCGCTGCTCGGGGCCGTGGATGCGGCGGACGCGGTGGCGGGGAGTGCGGCCGCGGCGGTTCCGGCGGCGATCCCGAGCGTGAAGTTCCGGCGGCTGATTGACATGCACTTCTCCTTGGCGGCAGAGCGGGATTGGCCGGGACGCTATCCACGATCGGGGCTGGGCGCCAGACGCTAATGGGTATTAGCTTTCCGATCGGCCGGATTGCCACCAGGTATTGACACATGGGCGATCCAGGAATGAAACTCGGCGATCACAGGTGCTAGCCCGTATTAGCAGAGGTGATCGGAATGAGTCCCGGAGCGGCGCGGCGGCCCACCCAGGCCGATATCGCCCGGCTGGCCGGAGTCAGCCAGGCCACCGTGTCGCTGGTGCTGAACGAGCGCGATTCCGGCGTCCGGATCAGCCCGGTGACCCGGGACCGGGTGCTCGCGGTGATGCGCGAGTGGGGGTACGTCGCGAACGCCTCGGCGCGATCACTGGCCGGTGGCCGGAACAAGATCCTCGGCGTCTACACGTTCGAGGCGGTGTTCCCGACCACGAGCATGGACTTCTACTTCCCGTTCCTGCTCGGGATGGAGCAGGAGGCGGCCGAGCTCGGGTACGACCTGCTGCTGTTCACCAGCACCGAGGGCGAGCGGCAGATCTACCGCGACGGCTCGACCCGGCTGTCCCTCGCGGACGGCGCGTTGCTGCTCGGCCGGAATCCGCGCAGCGAGGAGATCGAGCAGCTGCGCGACTCCGGCTACCCGTTCGTCTACGTCGGGCACCAGGAGGTGTCCGGGGCGCCGGTGTCGTACGTCGCCGCGGACTACGCCGGCGCGACGGAGCAGCTGACCGAGCGGCTCTACGGGCTCGGACACGAACGCGTCGCGTACGCCCGCCTGGGTGACGGCGAAGCGCAGCCGAGCCGCGATCGTGAGCGGGGCTTCCGGCAGGGACGGCGGCAGATGGCTCCGGTCTGGACGCTCGAGTCCGTCGACGAGGTCGACGGACTGATCGCCGAGATCCGCCACGGCGGGATCACCGCGGTGGTGGCGGAGCAGGTCCTGCTGGCCGAGGAGATCGAGCGGCGCGGAGTGTCGATCCCGGACGAGCTGAGTGTCGTCGTCCTCGGTGACTCGATCGGTGCCCAGCGCAACGACACGACGTGGACCGGTCTGGTGGTTCCCCGCGAGGAGATGGGGCGACGGGCCACCCGGTTGCTGGTCGGCCAGCTCGAGACGCCCGAGACCGCCGCCAAGAACGAGAGCGTCGAGTGCCCGCTCACCGACGGCACCACCGTGTCCCCGCCGAGGAGCGTGTCGTGATTCGCGTCGTGGTCAAGCGGCTGCTCGTCGGCGTGCTGGTGATGTGGGGTGCGGCTTCGCTGATCTTCGTCATCGTGCGCGTCGCGCCCGGCGACCCCGCGACGTTGATGCTCGGTCCGGACGCGCCGCCGGACCAGGTCCGCGAGCTGACCGCGACGCTGGGCCTCGATCGGCCGATGCCGTTGCAGTACCTGAGCTACCTCGGGGACGTGGTCCAGTTGCGGTTCGGCGACTCGTACCTGTTCAACCGTCCGGCGATGGCCGAGGTATTCGAGCGGATGCCGGCCACCGCCGAGCTGATGCTTGCCTCGACCACCATCGCGGTGATCGCCGGCCTGGCGCTCGGCCTGCTCGCCGGCGGACGGCCGGGCGGGCTGCTCGACCGGGTGGTCTCCGGCGGCACGATCGCGCTGCAGTCGTTCCCGACGTTCTGGACGGGGATCATGCTGATCCTGATCTTCGCCCTGGCGTTGCGGGTGCTGCCCAGCGCCGGCACCGGGACGCCCGCCCATCTGGTGCTTCCGGCGATCACGCTGGCCCTGCCGTTCACGGCCACGGTCGCGCGGCTGACCCGGACGAGCGTGGCCGAGACGATGCACGAGCAGTACATCCGGACCGCCCGTTCCAAGGGCCTCACCGAACGTCAGGTGCTGCTCGGTCACGCACTGCGGAACTCCCTGATCCCGGTGGTGACGATCATCGGCCTGCACATGGGCGGCCTGATGGGCGGGGCGGTCGTGGTGGAGAACGTGTTCGCCTGGCCCGGCGTCGGAACGCTCGTCGTCGAGTCCGTCGCCAACCGCGACTACACCGTCGTGCAGGCGGCGACCTTCCTCGTGGCCGGGATCGTGATGGCGTTCAACCTCGCCGCCGACCTGGTCTACTCCCAGCTCGATCCGCGGATCCGGATGGAGAGCGCCGCATGACCGCGTCCATCACGGCGTCCGCCGTCCGGCCGGCCGTTGTACGCCGACGTACCGCTGCTCGCCGGTGGCTGAGCCGGATCCCGTACGCCGTCCTCGCCATCTACGCGGCCGTCGCCGTGGCCGGCCCGCTGCTCGTCGACTACAACCCGATCCAGACCGACCTCGCGAACCGGCTGCTCAAGCCCGGCGCGCACCTGTCGTCCGGCGGTACCGCCTGGCTGGGCACCGACGGGCTGGGCCGCGACATCTTCGCCCAGCTCGTGTACGGCGCTCGCACCTCGGTGCTGATCGGTGTCTCGACCGTCGTCGTCTCCGCGGTCGTCGGTACGGCGATCGGCGTCACGGCCGGGTACTTCCGCGGCTGGCTGGACACCGTGCTGTCCCGCGGCATCGACATCCTGCTCGCGTTCCCGGCGATCCTGCTGGCGATCGTGATCGCGGGATCCTTCGAGCGCAGCGTCGTCGTGGTGGTCGGTGCGCTGTCGGCCACCGCATGGATCTCCTTCGCCCGCGTCACCCGCGGTACGGCGCTCTCGGTGCGCGAACGCGCCTGGGTCGACGCCGCCCGCGTACTCGGCGTGAAGCGGCGGTTCATCCTGATCCGGCACGTGCTGCCGTTCACCGCAGGGCCGGTGGTCGCGCTCGCCACGCTCGAGTTCGCGCTCGTCGTACTGGCCGAAGCCGGCCTGAGCTTCCTCGGGATCGGCCTGCCCCCGTCCGCGGTCTCGTGGGGACAAACCATTGCCAACGGCAAACAATATCTCGCCACCGCCTGGTGGATCTCGGGCCTGCCCGGCCTCGCGCTGTCGCTGCTGATCGTCAGCATCGGGATCCTCGGCGACCAGCTCACCGCCCGCTTCGGGCGCGGTCAGCTCAGATGACACCCATCGTTCGAACCTCGGCAGACAGGAAAGACGTCATGACCAGATCCCCTGCCTCAGGAAAGGCCTGGCGCGCGGCGGTGGGCCTCGCGCTCGCGGCAGCGCTCGCGCTCACCGGCTGCAGCACGACCAGCGGCGGCGGTGGCGGGAGCGGCAAGAGTGAGATCACCGTCGCCGGTACCTATCCGATTCAGAACCTCGACCCGGCCAGCCCGTCGGGCGGCAGCAACACCGGTACGCAGCTCGTCGCGCAGGAGCTGTTCAGCCGCCTCGTGCGAGTGCGTCCGGACGGCACCGTCGAGGGTGACCTCGCCACCGAGTGGAAGGCCAACGCCACCGCGTCGGAGTACACGTTCACGCTGCGCAAGGACGTGAAGTTCAGCGACGGCTCGCCGCTCACCGCCGACGATGTGGTGGCCTCGTTCAAGCGGCTGCTCGACCTCAAGAGCACGAACGCGGCGAACTTCACCGACTACACGATGACGGCGCCGTCGCCCGACCAGGTGGTGCTCAAGGCCACCAAGCCGGATGCGGCGATCCTGCGCAAGCTGTCGATCTTCTACGTCATCCCGGCCAAGGTCACTGGTGAGGACCCTGACTTCTTCAAGAGCCCGGTCGGCTCGGGCCCGTTCAAGCTGGAGAAGTTCGACCCCTCCGGCTCGGTCGCCCTGGTGCCGAACGCGAACTACTACGCGGGCGTCCCGAAGCTCGACCGGGTGACCTTCCGGACGATGCCGGAGCTCGCGGCGCGGATGACCGCCCTGCGTACCGGCGAGGCCGATCTGATCTGGGGGATCCCGGACGATCAGCTGTCGCAGGTGAAGAGCGACAGCAACCTGACCGTGGAGACGGTGCAGAGCACCGCGGTGTTCACGATGTGGTTCAACTCGTCCGAGCCCGCGTTGCGGGACGCGAAGGTCCGGCGGGCGCTGTGGCAGGCGGTCGACTTCCCGACGATCATCAAGCAGCTCTATCCGGAGACCGGCAGTTTGGCGGACTCCCCGGTCTCGCCGGTGACGCTCGGGTACGTGAAGCAGCAGCCGGTGAGCTACGACCCGACCGCTGCGAAGGCGGCGCTCACCGCGGCCGGATTCGACTTCGGCAAGAAGCTCCGGCTGCAGTTCGCGAACGCCGAGTTCCGTCCGTTCAACCAGGCGATCGTCTCGGACCTGCAGAAGATCGGTGTGCAGGTGGATCTGCTGGAGAAGGAGCAGGCCGTCTTCACCAAGGACCTGCTCGCGCTGAACTGGGACGTCAACTTCCAGCAGTTGTCCAACCCGACGTACGACGCCGCCAACACCCTCGGCCGACTGTACACCTGCAAGGCCAAGCGCAACGGCTACTGCAACCCGGAGCTCGACAAGCTGCTCGCCGCCGCGGCCGCGTCCCCCGACGAGAAGGAGCGGACCCGGCTGTACGGCGAGGCGAGCAAGATCATCTGGTCCGACGCGGTCGGCATGTTCCCGATGGCGGTCAAGTACGCGTACGCGTGGAACAAGCGCCTGACCGGCTTCACGCCGGACCCGGCAGGCCTCCCCGACTTGGCCAAGGTACAGGTCAGCAGCTCATGACCGTTTCCCTCGAGGTGGCTGGGCTGGTCGTCGACCTGCCCGGCCGCGACGGCCCGGTGCGGGTCGTGGACGAGGTGTCGTTCGACATCGCGCCGGCGACCACGGTCGGGCTGATCGGCGAGTCGGGCAGTGGCAAGACGATGACCGCCAACGCGGTGATCGACCTGCTGCCCGACGGCGCCAGAACCGGCGGCGCCTTGCGATGGCAGGGTGAGGACCTGTTGCAGGTGTCCGCGTCGCGGCGCCGGCGGGTGCGCGGGCACGAGATCGCGATGATCTTCCAGGACCCGTTGGCTGCTTTGAACCCGACGCAGACTGTGGGACGTCAGGTGGGGGAGATCCTCCGCCGAGCGGGCCGCCCCTCCGACGAGGTACGCCGCCGCGTGCTGGAGCTCCTCGATCGGACCGGGATCCCCGAGCCTGCCACCCGGTCCCGCAACTATCCGCACGAGTTCTCCGGCGGTATGCGGCAGCGGGCGATGATCGCGCTCGCGCTGGCCGGCAGCCCCGCACTGCTGCTGGCCGACGAGCCGACGACCGCCCTGGACGTCACCGTCCAGGCACGCATCCTGCGATTGCTGCGCGACATCCAGGAGGACGAAGGACTCGCGATGCTGCTGGTCAGCCACGACCTGCGCGTCGTCAACCACGTCGCGCACCAGGTGGTGGTCATGTACGCCGGTCGCGTCGCCGAACGTGGACCGACCGCCGCGCTGCTGAGCAAACCGGCGCACCCGTACACACGGGCGCTCGTGGACAGCGTTCCCGCCGTACGCACGCGCACCGCGCTCGCGCATCCGCTGCCCGGGACACCCGCGACACCGGCGAACCGCCCGTCGGGGTGTGCCTTTCACCCGCGATGCCCGATCGCCCGTGAGCTGTGCCGGACCGAGCAGCCCGCGGTCCGGGAGGTCGGCGCCGGTCGCTGGACCGCATGCCACTTCGCCGAGGAGTTGGTGGGTTGATGCTGGAAGTCCGTGACCTCGACGTGAGCTTCGGCCGGGCCCGGCGCAGGTTCAAGGCTGTCGACGGCGTCAGTCTGACCGTCGGCCCCGACGAGACGCTCGGCCTGGTCGGCGAGTCCGGATCCGGTAAGACGACGGTGGCCCGCGTGGTCGTCGGCCTGGTCAAGCCGGACTCCGGAGACGTCCTGTTCGACGGCAAACCGCTCGGACCTGTCGGTCGGCGGCCGGCGTCGCTGCAGCGCGCCGTACAGATGGTGTTCCAGGATCCACGATCGTCGCTGAACCCGCGGATGACGGTGTCGGCCGTCATCGACGAAGCCTGGCGAACCCATCCGGAGTCGGCTCCCACCGGCGACCGTACGGCGGGCTTGCACCAGCTGCTCGACGATGTCGGGCTGGACGCGACGGTGGCCCGGCATCGCGCCGGTGAACTGTCCGGCGGGCAATGCCAGCGCGTCAGCATCGCGCGGGCGCTGGCGGTCAAACCCCGGCTGCTCGTGTGCGACGAGGCGGTCTCTGCGCTCGACGTCTCGGTCCAGTCGCAGATCCTCCGCCTGCTGGTCGATCTCCAGCAACGGCACCACCTCTCGATGCTGTTCATCTCGCATGACCTCGGCGTCGTCCACCAGATCGCGGACCGGATCGCCGTCATGCGCCGCGGCGTCCTGGTCGAGGAGGGCGTGGCCACCGACGTACTGAGCGACCCACAGCACGAGTACACCCGCAGCCTCCTCGACGCCGCCCTCGAACTCACGAAGGAATCATGACGAACGAATACGCTCGTATTCAGACGGATCTCGCCCGCGGCTGGAACACCTGGGACACGCGGAGTGTGCTCACCCAGGTCCTGCTGCCCGACGCGCTCGGACTGTCCTTCGGGCTGAAGGAGTACTACCGCGGTACGTCGTTGCGTACGGCGCAGATCGGCCGGCGGACCGAGGGAGCGGAGACCGTCACGCTCGGCCCGCACGCGTACGACGGGAGCTACACCGAGACGACCGTGCGCTGGGCCGGGATCACGATCCGCGTGCAGACCGCCCACGCCGAAGGCGATCTGGTGGTGCTCGTGACGCCGACGGCGAACCAGTCGAAGAGCGCGCTGCTGACTGTTGCCGTCGGCTACTTGTGGAACCGGCCGGGCACGGTCGACCGGACCGGTGACCGCATCATGGCGACCGGTGCTGACGGCAATATTGTCGAGGTGTTCGCCACCGCGCCGATGGTCGAGGATCCGTACGTCGACATCGACGGGCCGCACCTCGCGCTCGAGCTCACCGGCGCGGTCGGCGTCAGCACGGGGCGCCACCGCGACCTGCGCGAGATCGCGGCGATCGTCGACGCTGCGTCGGCGCCGTACCGGCAGACGGATCCGCATCAGGACATCGTCCGGGACGCGATCTCGTGGAACACGATCTACGAGCCGTCCAAGTCGCGGGTCGTCACCACCGTCAGCCGGCTGTGGAACGTCGGCAAGCGCGGCGGATACGCACTGTTCTGCTGGGACGCGTTCTTCAACGCGCTGCTGGCGGCCGTGTCCAGCAAGGAGCTCGCCTACGTCAACACCGTCGAGATGCTCCGCGCGATCACCCCGGACGGCTTCGTCCCGAACGTCGAGCAAGGCACCGGCCGGAAGACGTACGACGGTTCGCAGCCGCCGGTGGGATCGCTGGCCGTGCTCGAGCTGTACCGCAAGTTCGGCGAGCGCTGGTTTCTCGCCGAGACGTTCGACGCGTTGCTCTCGTGGAATCGGTGGTGGTGGCGGGTCCGTCGCGACGGCGAGCTGCTCTGCGCGGGGTCGACGTACTTCGATCCGGAATTCCCGTCACCGCAGGACATTCCGCGCATCCACCAGCACTTCGGCGCGACCTGCGAATCGGGGTGGGACGGTCACCCGGTGTTCGACGACGTACCGTTCGACAAGTCCAAGAGTCTGCTGGCCGCACACGACGTCGGGTTGAACAGCCTGTACGTCGTCGATTGCGAGGCGCTGGCCGCGATCGCGGACGTCCTCGGCGAGACCGCCGCCGCGGCCGAGCTGCGTGAACGGCGAGAGGGCGTCGTACGCGCGATGGACTCGTTGTGGGACGAGTCGGTGGGGATCTATCGCAGCCGTCGGACCGACACCGGATCGCTGACCGAGCGCCTGTCGACGATGAGCTTCTATCCGATGCTCGCGGGCGTCGGGGCGGGGGAGCGGGCGGCCCGGATGGTGACCGAACATCTGCTGCCGGAGGACAGGTTCGGTGGTGAGTGGATCCTGCCGACCTCGCCGCGGTACGAGCACATCGACCTGAAGGAGACGAGCTACTGGGAGTACCGAGCATGGCCGCCGGTGAACTTTCTGGTCTACCTGGGGTTGCTGCGCGCCGGCGAGAAGGACGCGGCTGCCTGGCTGGCCGAGGGCAGCTCCCGGCTCGTGCTGAAGGAGTGGAACGAGCACCGGCACGTGCACGAGAACTACTCCAGCATCCACGGCGGCGCCTGCGACAAGCCCAACAGCGAGCCGTTCCAGACCTGGGGTGCGTTGCTCAGCCTGATCGTGCTGATGGAACGCGGTGACGTGGACATCTTCACTGACCTGACCGACAAGGAGAGTGGCGCGGTATGACGACCTCCGAGGCCGATGTGCTGATCGTCGGAGGCGGACTGGGCGGTGTCGCGGCGGCCTTGGCCGCGTTGCGCCGTGGCCGGACCGTCCTGCTCACCGAGGAGACCGACTGGCTCGGCGGGCAGCTGACCAGCCAGGGCGTGCCCCCGGACGAGCACCCGTGGATCGAGCAGTTCGGCGCGACGCGCTCGTACCGCAAGCTCCGCGAGGCGATCCGCGATCACTACCGGGCCTGGTATCCGCTGACCGCCGAAGCGATGGCGACGACCGATCTGAACCCCGGCCAGGGCACTGTCAGTCGGCTGTGCCACGAGCCTCGGGTTGCGGCCGTTGTGCTGGCCGCGATGGTCGGTCCGTATCTCGCCGCCGGGCGGCTGACCATCCGCTACCTTCACCGGCCCGTGTCGGCCGAGGTCGACGGTGATCGGGTCACGGCGGTGACTTTTGCCGGTCCGGACGACGAGTTGTTCCATGCGGCTGCGCCGTACGTGCTGGACGCTACCGAGCTGGGCGATCTGCTCGAGTTGGCGGGCATCGAGCACGTCACCGGGTTCGAGTCCGCTGCGGAGACCGGCGAGCCGAGTGCGCCGGCGGAGGCGCAGCCGGACAACATGCAGGCGTTCTCGTGGGTCTTCGCGGTCGAGCATCGCGCGGGTGAGGATCACACGATCGACCGTCCGGACCAGTACGGGTTCTGGCGCGACTACCAGCCGTCGTTCTGGCCGGGCCGACTGCTCGGGCTGCTGTCCCCGGATCCCCGCACGCTGAAGCCCGTGCAGCGGACGTTCGTGCCGAACGCGTCGTCGGGCCCGGTGGTCGCCGACCAGAGCCTCGGGCCTGGCGACGAGGACCTGTGGGTGTTCCGGCGGATCGTGTCCCGCGAGCTGCTCCGGCCCGGGTTCGCGGCGAGCGACGTCACGATCGTCAACTGGCCGATGATCGACTACCTGCCCGGCCCGCTGATCGGGGTCTCCGACGACGAGCGGGCCAAGCATCTCGACGGCGCCCGGAGCCAGGCGCTCAGCATGCTGTACTGGCTGCAGACCGAGGCGCCGCGCCCGGACGGCGGCACCGGCTGGCCCGGGCTGCGGCTGCGCCCGGACGTGATGGGCAGCACCGACGGACTGGCCAAGGCGCCGTACATCCGCGAGTCCCGGCGAATCCGCGCCCGCCGCACGATCGTCGAGCACGACCTGTCGCTCGCGGTGCGCGGCGAACACGGCGCGGTGCAGTATCCGGACAGCGTCGGGATCGGCATGTACCGGATCGACCTGCACCCGTCGACCGGCGGGAACAACTACATCGACGTGGCGAGCTGCCCGTTCCAGATCCCGCTCGGTGCGTTGCTGCCGGTCCGGGTCCGCAACGTCGTTGCCGCGGGCAAGAACCTGGGGACGACGCACATCACCAACGGGTGCTACCGGTTGCACCCGGTGGAGTGGAACGTCGGCGAGGCGGCTGGCGCGCTGGCGGCGTACTGCCTGGAGAACGGGTACGAACCGGCGCAGGTGTCCGAGGATCCCGCCGTACTGGAGAAGTTCCAGCGCGAGTTGGTCGCGGACGGTTTCGAGCTGGCGTGGCCGCAGGTCCGGGGGTACTGATGCTCGAAGGAGTCGTCGTACCGCTGGTGACGCCGATGAGCGAGCCGGGCATCCCGTCGGCGGCGGCCGCGGAGCCACTCCTGGCAGCGATGGCCTCAGCCGGCATCGAGCGGTTGATGTTGCTCGGCAGCAACGGGGAAGGACCGCTGATCCCGTACGACCTGGCCGGGGAGTACGTCGCCGGCGTGGTCAAGCAATGGCGTGAGCTCGTGCCCGGCGGCGTGATCATGGTGAACGTGACCGCCGCCGGGACGCAGGAATCGGGCCGGCGCGCAGCAGACGCCGCGGCGGCCGGCGCCGACGCGCTGGTGTCGAGCCCGCCGACGTTCTTCCGGCATCGCGACGACGAGGTGATCGCGCACTTCGCGGCCCTCGGCACGTACGGATTGCCGGTGGCGGCGTACAACACGCCACGCTCGACACCGCTCAACCGCGCGATCGTCGACGCGTTGGTCGCGATGCCGCACCTGATCGGGGTCAAGGACTCTTCCGGCGATCCGTCGACAGTGGCCTCCTTGCTCGCGGCACCGGGACTCCAGGTGAGCCAGGGCGACGAACAACACCTGGCCGACGCACTGCGCGCCGGCGCCCATGGCATCACCCCCGGCATCGCAAACCTCGCCCCACGGCTGGCCCTGGAGCTGGCAGCCGATCCCACCGACCACCTCCAGCACCTCGCGACCGCACTGACGGCGATCCACAAGATCCGCCCCGGCGTACCAACCGTCAAGGCCCTCCTCCACACCCGCGGCCTCTGCCCACCCCACTCGTCCCCGCCCCTCACCCCCTGCACCCCGGCCGAGCTGAACAACCTCCTCCAGACAGTCGAACCATTGGAGCCCTACCTCATCAGACAGGTTGGAACGGGGTGCGGAGGAAGGTGAGGAAGGTTTGGCGGAAGGGGGAGGGGGTTTGGGTGTTGGGGGTGTAGAGGACTTGCTGGGCGTGGCCGGAGCCTGGGGGGAGGAGTAGTAGGCGGGATCGTGGGGTGGTCTTGCTGATCGACGTGATTTCTGGGACGGAGGAGGCTGTGTCGTCTCGGGCCAGGACGTAGAGGACGGGTTGGCGGATGGTTCGGGCTACCGAGGTGGCGCTCGCGGTGGGGGCGTCGGCGGTGCCTAGGGGTGTTGTCAGGCCGGCGGTGGAGAGGGAGACGGCGGCGGTGATGCCGGAGTTGGGGCGGGCTGCGGCGACCAGCGGGATGGAGCCGCCCGCGGACGCTCCGACGACTACAACCTGGGTGGCTCCGCGTTTACGCAGGTCGGCGACGACCGCGAGCAGGTCCTCGACCGGGCGGACCTCGTTGACACATGTGCTCGAGCCGACACAGGTCTGGTCGTAGCCGACGACGTTCAGTCCGGCCTTGGCCAGCCAGCCGATTTCGCCGGCCCAGTTGCAGATACCCCGCGATCCCGAGCCGTGGACGAGCACGACGCCGAGCCGTCCGCTGCCCGCAGCGGCCGAGTAGAGCTGTACGTCGTTGCGCACCTTCACCACTCGTGGCGTCGCGGCGGGCTGATCTGCCACGCCACACCGCTCACCCAGTGCACTGAGTTCCACAGAAGGCGACGGCGACGGGGACTGGGACGACTGACTGGGTGACGGTGTGCCGGTGGAGTCCGGGGCGGACGGCTCCGAGCATCCGGCGAGCAGCAGACCAGCACATACCAAGACCGCTCCAAGTGGACGCACGATGACAGATCCTTCCGGTCGCCGGTCGGTGGATCATAAGCCGACGATCACGACCGAGGCCAGAACGTTCATCGGCCTGCCACGGCAGTCATTCCACCGGTTCGGGCCGCACTGCCAAAGTGATCATCACTGAACCTGTTGGCCACCGGAGACGGGAGCACCGTGATCACGATCGACGTTGAGGAAGCCGACCGCGACGCCGGCGGGCTGGCGCCGGAGAAGTTGCAGGCCGCACTGGAGGCACTGCGGACCGACGGCCTGGTGGTGCTGGCGGACGTCGTCGACCTCGAGCACATCGACGCCCTCCATGAACGCATGCTCAGCGATCTGGCGCTGCTCAAGGCCCGGCCGGATGCGCCGTACAACTGGACCGCGGGCAACATCCAGCAGGATCCGCCGCCGTTCGAGCCGTACCTGTTCGAGGACGTCCTCCTGAATCAGCACGTCATCGCGGTGACCGCGGCGATCCTCGGGCCGGGTCTGCGCAACGTCATGTACAGCGGGAACACGTCGCTGCCCAGTGACACCCGGCAGCCGGTGCATGCCGACATGGGGCACCTGTGGCCGTCCGAGGCCTTGGAGATCGCCCATCCGCCGGCACAACTGGTGGTGAACGTCCCCACCGTCGACGTCTCGGCCGAGAACGGCGCCACCGAGATCTGGCTCGGAACCCACCGGGACCTGACCGTCGGCGTCGGCGGGGACATCGAGGTGCCGTTGGACGCTCTCGAGGCCCGGCGGGAGATCGAGCCGCCGATCCAGCCGGTCATCCGGCGCGGCAGCGTGCTGATTCGCGACGTACGGCTGTGGCACGCGGGGATGCCGAACCACACCGACCGGCCGCGGCCGATGATCGCCATGGTGCACGTCAGCCACTGGCTGGAGGTCGGGACCCCATTGGAGTTCCCGGCCTCCAGCAAGCCGTTCTTCGAGCACCCTGTGCTGACCACGGCTGCGCGCTTCACCGATCAGCCGTCGGATCACATCTACCGAAGCCAGGGCTTCGGAATGGTCGACGCCTAGTGTCCTGAGTCGGAAGTTCGACGGCGCTTTCGGCGCCCAGGCACGCACCTCGCGGCACTTGCCCAGCGCCCACGATGCTCCGCATCGAGGCCACTGACCAAGCACCCCGATGCACGCACCTGACCACCGAAATCTCTCGCCGAACTTCCGACTCAGGACACTAGCGGGCGATGGCCGCGGCGAAGTTCGCCGCGGCTTCCGGCCGTTCCGGTACTCGCGGGAGTTCGTTGCGCCGGGCAAGGTCACCGAGCCAGGCCAGGCTCGGCTTGGGCGTCCGGACGAAGGTCTCGTGGTCGACGGCGATCAGCCCGAACGTCGGCTCGTACGATCCCCACTCGTAGTTGTCCAGCAGCGACCAGTGCAGATAGCCGCGAATGTCGCAGCCGTCCTCGATCGCCTCCGCGAGACCGCTCAGCGCCCCGCTCGTGTAGTCGATCCGCCGGGTGTCGTCGGCGGTGGCCATGCCGTTCTCGGTGACCATCATCGGTACGCCGCCGGTGACCTCGCGGGTATGGCGTAGCGCCTGCCCGAGCGCTTCCGGGTAGTACTCCCAGCCGGTGAGCGTGCGTTCGACACCGTCGGCGAACGGCACCGGTCCGTCCGGTCCGATGATCGTCCGCAGGTAGGACTGCACGCCGACGAAGTCGTCCTCGCGGCTCTGCTCGAGGAAGAAGTCCTCGCGCCAGTAGCCCCACTCGTCGCGCTCCTTCTCGTGGCCGGGCACCGCCTGGTAGACCTGGTTCGCGACCGACCAGCCGGCCTTCACATGGCCGAGGCCGCGCAGGACCTCGACCGACGCGTGATGCGCGTCGGCGATCACCTGGGCCGCGTGCGGCGACGGCCCGGGGAAGTTCACCCCGACCTCGGTGTCGATCCGCGCCTCGGTCTGGTTGACCATCATGTTCGGCTCGTTGATCGTGATCACCCAGGTGACGTCGTCGAGGATCCGGGTCGCGGTCTCGGTGAAGACCCGGAACCGGTCGACGGCGTCGTCGGCGTACCAGCCGCCTTCCTGGTGCTGCCACAGCGGCACGGTGAAGTGCTGCAACGTCACGATCGGTTCGACGCCGGCCGATCGGCAGGTGTCGATCATGCGCCGGTAGTGGTCGAGTTGCGCCCGGGACACCTCACCCTTGGCCGGCTCGATGCGGGACCATTCCAGCGAGAACCGGTAGGCGTTCAGGCCGGCATTCGCCAGTAGGGCGATGTCCTCGCCGTACCGGTGGTAGGAGTCGCACGCATCGCCCGAGGGTTCCTTGGCCCAGGTATCCGGGGCGTGCTCCAGCACCCAGTGGCCGGTGTTCGTGTTGCCGCCCTCGATCTGGTGACCGGCGGTCGCGGCACCCCAGAGGAACTGCTGGGGTGCAGGGGTCGAGGAAGTCATATCTGCGGGTCCTTTCGGCGGGGGCTCAAAACCGCAGCAGCGCGTGGCCGCGGGCGGGGAACGTGGTCTGTCGTTGCACCTGCTGCCTGTCGACGCTGATCGACGCGCTGATCGGGTACGGCGCCACGTTGACGGCGATCAGCAGGTTGCCGTGCTCCGACGTCACCGGCACGGTCACCAGTCCGGTCCGGTCGGCCTCGATTCCGACCCGGGGCCGGACGCCGAACCTCGCGAACAGCGCGTGCCAGTTGCCGAGATGCGCGGCCGGGAAGTCGCAGCCGACGAAGATCAGCGAGCCCGCGCCCAACTGCGCCTGGACCGCGCAGGGTAGCCCGGACCCGACTTCGCGGAGCAGCACCTCGGCCTCGGCGGGCGCTTGCAGCAGTTGCGCCGAGCTGACCCGCAGGTCGGCGTCCAGGGGGAAGGTCGCTGAGCCGGTCACCGTCGGCCAGTACGGTCCCGACTCGTCCCGCCGGTCGATGCGGACACCGGCCGATGAGAGCCCGAAGGCATCGGCCAGGATCGTGCACGGCGTACCGTCGTGGTCGCGATCCGGCAGCAGCCCGGTCAGCAGCAGGTTGCCGCCGTTGCGTACGTGGTCGGCGAGCCACCGCTGGACCTTCGCGCTCAGCGTGCGCGGGCTGCCGAGGACGATTGTGCGGGGTGCTTCGGGCGCGGTCGTACCGGCTGTCCAGGCCGACTCCGGATCGGCGAGCGCCTGCAGGTCGACTGCGTCGACGTGGTAGCCGCCGAGCACGATCGCCCGGCCGAGCGCGTCCCGCGCGCCGAAGCCGCGATAGCGTTCGAGGTCGTCGACCTGCTCGTGGCGGGCCGTGGCCGCGGGATGGGCGTACTCGGTGAGGTAGTGATCGGCGACGAAGCCGAAGCCGACATCGTCGGTCAGTTGCCGCCCGGTGGCGAGGATCGGCTCGTACGACCGAATCTCTTTGATCACGGCCGCCAAGGCGTCGAAGGCCGGCGTCGTCCGTCCTTCGGGATCGATCGGCGCCGCGAAGCCGTGGCGCTCGCCGGTGAAGGCGATCCGCGGGATGCCGTCGTTCCCGGAGCCCTCGAGGACCGGGTTGCGGCCGCCGGTCAGCAGGTAGTAGTTGATCAGCCGATTGCCCTGGCCGAGTGTCAGCAGCGTCTTGTGTACGCCGGACTCCGGTGAGCTGAGCGCGTCGAGATTGTCGCCGTAGTCACCGGTCCCGATCTCGAACTCCAGCGAGGACGCCGGCTGGTCGGGACCGTTGACGCAGGCCAGGATCGCGTTGCACAGATAGAGATCCGCGACGTTCTGGACGGTCAGTTCGCCCAGATAGTAGTCGGAGCCGGCGACCAGTCCGTCGCGTCCCCGATAGGCCGGGGCGAGCTGGCTGACCCCGATCGGGAACGTCGTACCGCGCCCGCCGCCCGTGCCGTGGACGTTGATCAGCAACGGCACCGCGATGCCCCGGTCGCGGGCGAAGGACTCGAGATGCTGCAGGTAGTCCGCGAAGTCGTCCCGAGCCCAGAGCCCGAGCTTTTGGTGGAACGCGAGTGTCTGTGCCGGATCGCCGGCGGCGCGGACAGCAGCGTTGTTCAGGTGTGGCGTGTTCGACACCCAGGCGAGCATGCCGACCTCGTTGTCGAGCTGGACGCCGACGATCGGGCCGTCCGGAGCCTGTCGCGGTGCCAGTAGCTCGAAGACGGCATCGAGCCAGCGCTCTGCCTCGGCACGGAAGCCGGGGTGCTGATAGTCGAGGTCCTCGGTCGGGGCGATCCTGCCGTCCCAGCCGGTCGGCTTGGCGTCCGGGTGTTCGCGATGGATCCGGTCCGGGATGCCCTCGTTCTTCAGCTCGGCCATCACGAACGGACCGGGCCGGGCGAGAAACCGCAGGCCGAGAGAGTCGCACAGGTCGATGAAGGCCGGCAGGTCCCGTTCCGGGCTGGTGCGCCCGGTGAGGTCGAGGTCCCCGTTCGGCAACTCGTGCCAGATCCAGGGGATGTAGCTGGCGACGGTGTCCAGGCCCGCGTCCCTGGCCTGGGTCAGCCGGTCGGCCCATTCGTCGCGGCGCAGCCGGAAGTAGTGCACTTCTCCGGACAGCAACAGGGTGGGCGTTCCGGCGACCTCGATCTGCCCCGATCGCACGGTGATCTGCCCGCGCTGCGGGCGTGGGCCGGTCTCGGCTGCTGGGCTCATGAGGCTCCTGAGGCTCCTTCATGGGGCGCGGTAACGCTCCGGTCGGGTCTGGCAACGAGCTCTGGCGGTTGGAATTGTAACCGGTTACACTCCCAACCCGGCAAGCCCTTACCGATCCGGAAAGGAGATCCGTCAGTGACTGACGACCGCATGAGCGTGCGTGAGATCGCCAAGCTGGCGGGCGTTTCCACGGCCACCGTGTCGCGGGTCTACCGCGGCGTCGGCAGCGTTTCGGCCGCGACGCGGGCCAAGGTGCAGGCCGCGATCGAGCAGTACGGTTACCGGCCCAGCCACCTCGGTGAGGCGCTGGCCAATCGGCGTCACGGAGCGCTGGCGGTGGTCTTCCCGGGCCTGTCCGGGCCGTACTTCGCCGAGTTGATCAACGGCGTCGAGAGTGTCGCCGTACCGCGTCAGGTGAGTGTTCATGTGATCGGTACCCACCTGCGGCGGGAGGCGCCGGACGAACTGCTCGACGTCGCCCGGCGCGTCGACGGGATGGCCATCCACGGCGGCACCGTTCCGAAGACCGTGATCAAGGAACTGGCGGCCCGGCATCCGGTGGTCATGATCGGTCCGGATCCGCATCCGGCGCCGATCGTCGTCCGGACCGATCATCAGGCGTTCCGGCAGCTGGTGAGTCATCTGCTGGCCGATCACGGCCTGCGGAAGCTGATCTTCGTCGGCAACCCGGCAGGCTCGCCGGACCTGACCGAGCGCTGGGACGCGTTCGTGGCCGCCCACGAGGAGCTCGGGCTCCGGCCGGGGAAACAGTTCCGGACCGGCCTCGAACAGACTCACGGCGTACAGGCCGCCGACGAGGTCCTGGCCGGCGGGTACGACGGTGCCGTCTGCGGGAACGACGAAACCGCGCTCGGCCTGATGATGGCGGTCCTGGGACGCGGCCTCCGGGTCCCCGGCGATCTGGTGATCACCGGCGTCGACGACGTCCCGATGAGTTCGCTGGTGAGCCCCGGGCTCACCACAGTCGCCCGGCCGCTGGCCGAACTCGGAGCGACAGCGACCCGGCTGCTGCTCGACCTGATCAACGGCGCGGACGTCGCGCCGGAGACCGTACTTCCGTCGCGGCTGGTCCGGAGGGCCAGCTGCGGCTGTGAGGACTGAAGCGAAACAACTTCCAGTACAGCATCCGAACCAGGTAGCAACCTGACACACGGAGGTGTCGTCATGACAAGTACTTCGTTCCGCATCCGACGGGGGCAGCGGTCATGGCGGGGGGTCCTAGTCGCGGTATCGGCGGTGGCCGTTCTGGCGCTGCCGGCGTGTGCCGGCAGTCGCGTCGCCGGTGAGAAGCAAGCGCAGCAGGGGAGCACGGCGGCGTCGGGCATGATCCCGGAGCTGAATCTGAGTTCCGAGTCCGACGCGGCCATGGGGAGTCTGGTCAACTACAACCCGTTCGCGGTCCAGCAGACGGTCCGCACCTGGCTGTTCGAGCCGCTGATGCAGCAGAGTTCCCTGGACTGCAAGGTCGTTCCGTGGCTCGCGACGGCCTACACCTGGGAGAGTCCGAGCAAGCTGGTGTTCACGATTCGCCAGGGGGTGAAGTGGAGCGACGGCTCGCCCTTCACCGCGAAGGACGTCGCGTTCACCTACAACCTGACCAAGAAGTACCCGCCGATCGACCTGGCCGGTGTCTGGAACAACACCTTCGGGCCGAAGGCGAAGTCGGTGACGGCTGACGGCGACAAGGTGACGTTCGAGTTCGAGGGGCCGGCGGCCACCAAGTTCCCGTACCTGATCGGCCAGAAGATCGTCTCGGAGAAGGAGTTCGGCCCGGCTGGTGACCCGGCCAAGTACGTCTCGAAGAACCCGATCTCGACCGGACCGTTCAAGGTTGCCTCCTACAACGGACGGCAGTTGGTGCTCGAGCGCCGGCCGGACTACTGGCAGGCCGACAAGGTCAAGGTCCAGAAGCTCGTCCTCGAAGGCCACTACAGCGACAACGCCAACCAGGCGGCGGCCAAGCTGAAGGCCGGCGAACTGGACTTCTACAGCGGCGAGATTCCCAACCCGGAGAAGGCGTTCGTCGCCGACGACCCGAAGACCAACCACGTCTGGTACGCGCCCAACGGCGTCACCGTGGTCGCGCCGAACCTGACCAAGAAGCCGTTCAGCGACGTGAAGTTCCGGGAGGCGCTGGCGCACGGTATGGACAAGCAGCGGGCGACCGAGAAAGCGACGTACGGCCTGATGAAGGTCGCCAGCCAGTCCGGGCTGCCGTTGCCGCAGAAGGACGACATGCTGCCGTCGAAGTATCCCGCCGACAGCACGGTGATCCCGTTCGACCTGGCCAAGGCCAACCAGTTGCTCGACGACGCCGGGTACCGGAAGGGTTCGAACGGCGTCCGGCAGAATCCCGACGGCTCGCCGATCAAGATCACGTTCTCGGTGCAGGCCGGCTGGATCGACTACGAGGCGATGGCCGACGAGATCACCAGCAACTTCCGCAAACTGGGGCTGGACATCACGGTCAGCAAGATGCCGCCGGAGGCCGTCGACCAGCAGAAGAAGTCCGGCAACTTCCAGCTGATGATCAACTACATGGGCGCCGGGTGTGACTACGCGCACGGCATGGGAGCGACCGTCTCGACCGCGGAGATTCCCGACAAGACCACGATCAAGGGCAACATCGGGCGCTACTCGAATCCCGCCGTGGACAAGGCGATCGGGGCGATGGCGTCCGCGACCGACGAGGCGGCGACGAAGCAGCAGGTCGGCGTACTGGTGGACGCGATGATGACCGACTATCCCGTGCTGCCGATCCTGTACGCGCCGGCCCGGGCCATCTACCGCACCGATCACGCCGTCGGCTGGCCGACCGCCGACGACCCGTACGCGAACCCGCAGGACCAGCCGCTGGTGTGGATCACGCACCTGACCGCGGCTCCGTCGAAGTAGCCGGATGCGGTACTTCGCGCGCAAGATCGGCTTCTTCGTCCTCACCCTCTGGGCGGTCGTGACGCTGAACTTCCTGATCCCCCGGCTGCAGCCGGGGGATCCCGCCGAGCTGATGGTGCAGAACCTCGCCGGGAAGAACGCGCAGCTGAATCGCGCGCAGGTGGAGGCGATGCGCGATCTGCTGGGCGCCCCGTCCGGCTCGCTGTTCAGCCAGTACTGGAGCTACCTCGGACAGCTCGCGCACGGCGACCTCGGGATCTCCTACACGTACTTCCCGTACACGGTGGCGGAGGTGATCGGGAAGGCGTTCTGGTGGACCGTCATCCTGGTCGGCGCCGTCCAGCTGCTGTCGTTCGCGATCGGGATCCTGCTGGGCGCCTTCGCCGCGTGGCGGCGGAACAGCCGGTTCGACACGTCGGTGACCGTGATCTCGACCTTCGTCGGGACCCTGCAACCGTTCTGGATCGCGCTGCTGCTGATCTACGGGCTGGGCTACGGCCTGGGCTGGTTCCCGACGGCCGGCGGCTACGAGGCGTCGACCCCGGGCTTCAACGGCGCCTTCCTGTACGACGCGTTGTCGCACGCGTTCCTGCCGGCGCTGACGTTGATGATCGTGACGCCGATCGGATGGATCCTCGGGATGCGGAACACGATGATCATGAACCTCGGCGAGGACTACATCAGGCTGGCCCGGGCCAAGGGGCTGCCGGACCGGATGATCGCCCTGCGGTACGCCGCCCGGAACGCCCTGCTGCCCAGTGTCGCGGGGTTCGCGCTCGCGCTCGGCGGCATCCTCGGTGGCACCATCCTGGTGGAGTCCGTGTTCGACTATCCCGGCCTCGGCCGGCTGATGGGCGAAGCGGTCGGCATCAAGGACTATCCGCTGTTGCAGGGCCTGATGCTGCTGACCGCGGTCGCGACGTTGGTGGCCAATCTGATCGCCGACCTGCTGTACGGCGTCCTCGACCCGCGAGCCAGGAGGGCAGCCGCATGAGCACCGTGGCCACAGAAACAGTCACAGCACCAGCTGTCGCCGACCGCTGGTACCGGGTGGTGTGGAGCAGCAAGAAGGCCCGGGTGGGGATCGTCGTCGTGGCGATCTACACGCTGGTCGCACTGCTGGCGCCGGTGATCGCGCCGTACGGGCCGACCGACGGTTCGTTCACACCGTTGACCGGACCGTCGGCGCAGCACCTGCTCGGGACCAACGTGGCCGGTGTCGACGTGTTCTCGCAGGTGATCTACGGCAGCCGGGTCTCGCTGATCGTCGGGCTGCTCGGCGGGTTGCTGGCGACCGCGATAGCGCTCGTGATCGGAATGGTCTCCGGCTACGCGGAGGGTACGTTCGTCGACGACGTACTGACCTTCCTCACCAACACCGCGCTGGTCATCCCGGTGCTGCCGTTGATCATCACGCTGGTCGCGTACTCCGACACCCGCGGCATCCCGTTGATCGTCGGGGTCATCGCGTTCACGTCCTGGGCGGGCGCCGCGCGGTCGAAGCGGGCGCAGATCATCACGTTGCGGAACCGGGACTTCGTCACCGCGGCGAAGTTCTCCGGCGACGGCACGTTCCGGATCATCTTCTCCGAGATCCTGCCGAACATGACCTCGCTGGTCGCCGCCGCGTTCGTTGGTGCGGCCACCGGTGCGATCGGCGCGGAGGCCGGGCTCGCGGTGCTGGGACTCGGCAGCAGCGACTCGGTGTCCTGGGGGACGATCCTCTACCAGGCCGACGCCGCCGGCGCGATTTCCCAGGGGCTGTTCGTCTGGGTGTTCGTCCCCGGTCTGGTCCTGGCGATCCTGATCACGTCGATGGCCTTCATCATCTTCGGCATCGATCTCCTCAGCAATCCGCACCTCAGGGAGGACTGAGACATGGCGCTCCTCGACGTCCGCGATCTGTCGATCCGCTACGAACCCAAGCAGCGGCCCGCCGTCGACGCGGTCGATCAGCTCAGCTTCAGCATCGACGAGGGTGAGTTCGTCGGCCTGATCGGCGAGTCCGGTTCCGGCAAGACCACGGTCGGTATGGCCGTACTCAGGCTGCTGCAACGGCCAGGACGGATCAGCGGCGGCTCGATCACCTTCGACGGCACCGACATCGCGCACCTCAGCCAGGACGAGCTACGCAAGTACCGCTGGCGCGAGATCTCGACGGTCTTCCAGAGCAGCATGAACGCGCTCAACCCGGTGACCCGGGTCGAGGCGCAGTTCGCCGACGTCATCCAGTGCCACACCCAGTTGCGCGGCGGTGAGGTCACCGAGCGGATCAGGACCCTGTTCGACATGGTCCTGATCGACCCGAAGTTCATGACCGCGTTCCCGCACGAGCTGTCCGGCGGTATGCGGCAGCGGATCAACCTCGCCCTCGCGCTGGCGATCGGGCCGAGGTTCGTCGTACTCGACGAGCCGACGACCGGGCTGGACGTCGTCGTACAGCACAGCATCCTGGAGAACGTCCGGCGGCTGCAGGCAGAGCTCGGCTTCGCGGTGCTCTTCATCAGCCACGACCTCGGCACCGTTCTCGACCTCTCCGACCGGACCATGGTGATGTACGCCGGGAAGCTCGCCGAGGAGCAGGCGACCCGGCAGCTGCTCCGCGACCCGCTGCACCCGTACACCAAGGGATTGCTGGGATCGTACGGCGACCCTCGCGCGGAGACCGTACGGATCACGTACGTTCCGGGCCGGCCGCCGGACCTGGCGCATCGTCCTGACGGGTGTGCGTTCGCCGCGCGGTGTCCGGAGCGGATCGACCGCTGTGCCGAGATCGAGCCCGCACGGACGGAGGCCGGCGAGGGGCTGGTGGCGTGTCATGTGGCGGCCATTCAGCGTGGTGCCGATGGATCCGGCATCGAGGTCGGCCCGCCGATCCGCACCTTCGCCGGACCGCAGTTCGTGAAGTCGGCCGCCGCCTCGGCGGAGGCGGCTCGGGGTCTGCCGCTGGTCACCGTCGACGACGTGTCCAAGACCTACGTCCGCCGGCAGGGACTGCGCGCTGTCCGGACCGAGGCGGTGTCCGGGGCGAACTTCGTCCTCCATCGTGGCGGCGTGACGGCCCTGGTCGGGCAGAGCGGCAGCGGCAAGTCGACGCTGGCCCGGATGATCACCGGAGTCGACGCACCGACCGCGGGCCGGATCACCTTCCACGGCTCCGATGGTGACCAGGTCGTCGCACGGATGCGCGGCCGTCGGCTGCGCAGCTATCGCGGCAGCGTCCAGATGGTGTTCCAGGACCCGTACTCGGCGCTGAATCCGACGAAGACCCTCGGCGCCACACTCGCCCGGCCGTTGATCAACTTCCAGCAACTGCACGGTTCCAAGCTCCGGGAACGGGTGATCGAGCTGCTGGAGACGGTCGCGCTGTCGCCGGGAGAGCGGTTCGTCAACCGCTATCCGCACGAGCTGTCCGGGGGCCAGCGGCAACGAGTCGTGATCGCCCGCGCGCTGGCCGTCGAGCCCGAACTGATCGTCGCCGACGAACCGATCTCCAGCCTCGACGTGTCGATCCGGGCCGAGGTGCTCGAACTGTTCGACAAGCTCGTCCACGAGCGGAACGTCGGCATCCTCTACATCACCCACGACCTGCTCAGCGCCCGGATGCTCTGCGACGAGGTCGTCGTACTCAACGAGGGCAAGGTGGTCGAGCAGGGCCCTGCTCTGGACGTGATCCGTTCACCCCAGGACGACTGCACCCGGCTGCTTCTCGATGCGATCCCGAACCCGTTCGCCGCGGCCCGCTCCTGAGCACTCAGGCGCGCACGGTTCCGTCGACCAGGAACGGTTCGAAGGAACCGTGCGGCGCCGTACCGTCGGCGTTCATGATCACCTCGGGGGAGTACTGGAGCAGGTACACCTGGCGCAGCTTGTCGGTCAGGTTCGCTCCGCTGCGGTGGATCACGGTGCTCGAGAAGCAGACGATCGACCCGGCCGGGACGATCACCGGCATACCGGGGTCGGAGCCGAAGTAGCAGACCCGGTCACCGGTCTCGATTGTGACGTGCTTGATGTAGGACTTGATCCCCGAGCGGCTGTACGGCAGCAGGTAGACCGAACCGTTCTCCTCGGTCACGTCGTCGAGTGCGATCCAGCAGGTCAGGTACGGCGTGTGGTTCTCGTGGACGTACCCCGAGTCCTGGTGCCAGGCGAACGTGGTGTCGGGATCGCCCGCCTTGATCACGTACTGCTCCCAGAACAGGTAGGCGTTCTCGCCGAGCACCCGGCGGCAGATCTGCTCCATGATCGGTCCGAAGATGAAGCTCCGCAGCTCCGGGCGCTGCTGGTAGATCATGTTGCTGAAGTACCGCTTGCCCTTGGCGTTGATGCCGATCCGGTCCACCCCGGCGGCGTCCATGGCGGCGTCGAGGCGATCGATGGAGAACTGCGCGGCACCGCGCAACAGCTCCAGGTCCTCCGGGCCGATCACGCTCTCCAGGACGAAGTAGCCCTCGTCGGCGTACTGGGACATCTGCTCGTCACTGACCAGTTGGGAGTTCTCCGTTTGCGTCATGATGATCACTCTGGCAAACCGGCAGCAGGCGGTGGAATGCTCGCGGTGGCTGTTCGATGTACGTTTTGGCGCGTAGGTTGACGGTCATGGCCGGCGGCTACCAGCGGATCACGATGTCGGACCAGGGCCCGACACCGTTCGGCCGAGTGCTCCTGGCCGGCGAGGTCTCCGACGCCGAGCCGATTGTGGCCGGACCGCTGCGCACCTTGCCGGGCACGGTCATCTCACTCGTCACCGCCGGGACCGGCTTCTACCGGCACGCCGATCGGCACATCGAGCCGATCGTCGGACCTTCACTGACGGTGGTGCTGCCCGGCGAGCAGCACTGGTACGGCACCCACCCCGGTCAGCGCTGGAGTGAGTGGTTCGCGGTCGTCGAAGGGCCGGCGTTCGACCTGTTGCGCGAGACCGGACGGCTGACCTGGTCGGGTCCCCGGCCGCTCCCGCGTGGAGTTCGCGAGGCCGACCTGGCCCTCCTGCTCCGCAGCGCACCGCCCGGCTCGGGAGCCGAGCAGCAGATCTGGGCACTCGCAAGCTGGCTGTCCGGAGCGCTGGCTCCATCCGTAGACGACGAGACAGCCCTCTGGGACCAGGCAGCCCGCCTACTCAGCGAGGACCTACCCCACCGCCTGGAGATGCGCGACGTAGCAGCCCAACTGGACCTCGAGTACGACCGCTTCCGCCGGTCCTTCCGCGACCGCTTCGGCAGATCCCCCCTGGCCTTCCGCAACGACCGGCGGCTGGAGGCGGCGGCTACGTTGCTGCGGGCAACCAACCTGACCTGCCGCGAGATCGCCCGGCGGGTCGGCTTCTCCGACGAGTTCCACCTGTCGCGCCGGTTCCGCGCCCGGTACGGCGTACCACCGACGAGCTATCGAACCGACTGAAGACGTGCGGCCCGTGATCGAGCCTCCTGCGGCCGGCGGTGGATCAGCTGGGGAGGGTGCCGCGGATCAGGCTGTCGTGGGAGTGTTCGGGGTTGCCGTCCTCGGGTTCCAGGGAGATGTCGACGATGCGGTAGCCCTGGGCCGTGGCGCCGGTGGGGATCTGGAACGTGCCGCCTGCTTGGGGATTCAGCACGCCCAGCGACACCATGCGCTTTCCGTCGGTGTTGATGAGCCAGACCTCGTAGAAGCCCGGGCCGGCCGCGAGTCCTGAGGCAGACACCTTCAGTTCCTCGGCTCCGGACACCTGGACGATGCCCGCGCTGCCCGTGCCGCTCTTGCCGGCCAGCGGCTCGAGCCGGATCGCCGTCGGGGTGGCCGGCGTCTCCTCATCGGTGGCCACGAGCGTCGCACCTACGCCGATGCCGGCGCCGGCAACAGCGGCCACCGCAGCGGCGGCGGCCAGGGTCCGGCTCCGGAACCGTCGCTCCGGCCCGACCTGCTCGGTGGAGTCGAGTTCGCCGGTTATGCGTGTCCAGACCTCGTCCGAGGGCTGTTCCATGGACGGCAGCGAGTGTGCGAGGTCGCTTACTCTGCGGAGCTCGTCGAGCTCCGCCTGGCAACGGTCGCAGGAACGCAGGTGGTCGGCGGCGGCCGGATCCGGCGCGTCGCCTTCCACCGCCCACCGTGCCAGCTGCTCCTCATCGACGTGCATCGTCACCGCTCACCTCCCGCAATCGGTCCCGCAGTTGCAGCAGGCCTCGTCTGATGTGGCTCTTCACCGTTCCGAGCGGCAGTCCGAGCTGCTCGGCGATCTGCGGATGCGTCCGGTCTTCGTAGAACGCGAGCCGCAGGATCGTCCGCCGCGGATCGTCGATGCGTGCCAGTTCGTCGGCGATTACCACCCGGTCCACGACGGCCTCGTCGACGACCTGCGGCGCGGCCCCGCCGTCGGCCAGCCGTACGGCGGCCTCGGCCTTGCGGACGTCCCGCTGCCGAACGGCGAACCGGTCGGCGATGCAGTGCCGGGTGATCCCCGTGATCCAGGCGCCGAGGTCGCCGTGGTCCGGGTCGAAGGTGCCGCGGCCGCGCCAGGCCGCGACGAAAACCTGCTGGGTCACGTCCTCCGCGTCCGCACGGCTGCCCAGCGACCGTAGCGCGAGCGTGAACACCAGACCGGACCACCGCCGGTAGGCAGCGCTCAGACCGGCGTCGCGGCCCTCGGCGAAAGCCGTCGCGATCTCGGCCGCCGTCGGATCACCGGCGTCCTTGCTGGTCACGGCTCGAACTGTAACCCACGCCGGACCGGCGGAAACCCGCCACAACGCAGCACCTGTCACCTCGAGCTCCCGCCGTATCGCGATCCTCACCAGGTACTTGGGCTGCGGAACGTCTTAAGGATGCACCGTGCCGATCCGGGACGCTCACTATTGTGGATTCATGGCCGAGCTGTCCGGAACGCGGACGTCGCTTCCACGCGACGCGGTATGGCCTGTCGGGCACGTGGCCGCCGAACTGGGCGTGCCCGCGGTGACGTTGCGCGCCTGGGAGCGCCGGTACGGCGTCGGGCCGTCCTTGCGGACCGATGGCAGGCACCGCCGGTACTCGACCGCGGACGTCGAACGCCTGCGCCGGATGATCGCGTTGCAGGACGCCGGTATGTCGGCGATCGACGCCGCACGCCTCAGCCGCCGGCCGCCTGGCGCTCCCGCGAGCGTCGACGACCTCCTGAACCGGCTCGAGTCCTACCAGCTGGCCGAGGTTGACGACGTGCTGGCTCACCTGTTCGACGATCGCGGTGCGGAGCCTGCCTGGGACGAGGTGATTGCTCCGGTGTTCCGGGAGCTGGGACGCCGTGCCGGCCGCCGCCCCGACTGCGCCGACCTCGAGGTGCTCTTGGCTGCCGCGGTCGAGAGAGCCGCGCAGCACCACGCTCAGCTCGAGCAAGCCGGAGACGCAGTCTTACTGGTGCCTTGTCCTGGCGAGGCGCACACTGCCCCGCTCGCGATCCTCCGTGCCGCACTGATCGAGCGCGGGCAATCGGCGATCGTGTTGGCGCCGGGTGGAAACGACCTGTCCCTGCTCGCGGCGGCCCAGCGCGTCCGGCCCGTCTCTGTGGTGTTGTGGTCGATGGCCAGGCACGCCGGGCAAGCCGCGCTCCGCCGTCGTCTCGAGGACGAGGGCCACCAGGTCGCTACCGCCGGGCCGGGCTGGCCTCGGTCGGCGCGCGACCTCGACGATCTCCATCAGGCCGTCACCTTCCTGCTTACGCAGCACGCGCGGTGACGACAAGGTTGTCTCGGTAGCCGCCCCGGTCGCGGTTGTACGGGCCGCCGCAGGTAACGATCCGCAGTGCCCGGCTGCCGTCGCGCGCGAAGACGCGGTCCAGCGCGAGGCTGGTCTTCCGCACTTGCTCGACGTCGCCGACTCGGTACGTCGCCGTGCTGCCGGCGGAGCGGAGGACGATCAGCGCGCCGGGCTGGAGTTCGCGGAGTCTTACGAGCGGGCCGACGCCGTACTCCTTGCTGTCCAGGTGACCGCCCAGGACGACTGAGCCGGCGGGGCTGTCGAGGCTGGGGCCGAAGCGGTACCAGCCGATCGTCGCGGGATCGGGAGGTAGGTCCATCTGGCCGTTCGGGGCGACTCCGACGGGCAGGACGGGCATGTCGATGCCGATCGCCTGGATCTGTAGCCGGATCGGCGCTGTCGAACGCTTGGCTGTCGGCGGATCGGCCGGGCGGGCAGCGATGCCGGCACTCGAGGGCCGCGGGGTGAGCGACGAGGCAGGCGATGGAATGGCCGGGGTGGGCGGGGAAAGTGGAACGGTGGTCGCCGGGCCGGTGCGCTCGCGGGCAGGACGGTCCGGCGAGCTGCAGCTGCTCGTCAGCGTGACAACGGCGAGTGCGGCCGTCGCGAGGACGGCCGCACCACGGGTGCTGATCACGAATGCCTGCGTACCCGGACTGCCGACGTACCGAAGCCGAGGACGGCAAGCGCGACGATCGCGAGGACGGCGGTCAGCCACCCTGCGCCGGCAGGCGAGCTCTGCTCGGCAGCCTGACCACCTGTACCGCCCGGAACGCCCGACGGGTTGCCGTGCAGACCCGAGATGGTCTGCACTGCCAGCTTGAGGTTCTTGCCGGCTGCGCTGCCCCACGCGTACACGATGGTGTTCGTGCCCTCTTCGAGGTTCACCTCGGCCGGGCCGATGGCGACGGTCGACGTCCCGGCCAGGACCACGTCGGCCTTGATCGTGCCGGCCGGCAGGTCCGCCTTGACCTCCTTCGGATTCGTCAGCCCCTCGAACACCGGTTTGCCGCCGGCCCGGACATCGACGGCGGGAGCGGCCGCGGCGTGCCGAACCGTCACTCGCGCCTTGCCGGCCGCGAGCTTCGCGACATCGTTCACGTACGGCGTCAGCACGGGCTTACCGGCCGCGTTCAGGTGCGCGACGACGGTGATGTTCGCGCCGCCCGGCACCTTGACGTCGTCGGCCTGGATGACCGCGGCTCCCTTGGCGCCGGCACCGGCCGCGGTCACCTTCAGGTCGTACGTGCCCTCGGGGAGCTTGACCGGGTCGGTGAGCGTACCTGGCTTGAAGTTCGTCAGCAGCGCCTTGCCGTTCGCGTAGACGTCGACGGTTGCTCCCGGTACCGCGTGCAGTACGGAAACGGTCGCGGACGCCGTCGGTTTCGCCTGCGCGCTGACCGCAACAGCCGCCGAACCGCTGACAGCGAGCACGCCGGCGGCGAGCAGCGCAGTAACACGAGGTACAGAAACACGAGGTACAGAAACACGACGTACAGACATGGAGGCCCTCCTCAGGGCTCGGAACTCTCTTGCCCCCACTTCCGCCGGACCCCGCGATCTGGATGCGGAAACTTCGACAAAACTTGTACAAAGCCTTCAGGGGCCCGTGAAAGTCGGTGCCAGCGGGAAGACAGTCGCGTGTCAGTGCTGTTGGACATCCTGGGGAGCGGAGCGAGGGAGGTCCGGGGATGCGGGGCACAGAGGAGTGGGTGCGGGGGCTGGTCGCGGGGGTCGAGGTCTCGACGACCGGGGCGGGGCCGGGCGTGGTGGTGATCCCGGGTGTCAACCGGCGGTCGCACCACTACAAACAGTTGGCGCGCGGATTGGCCGGAGCCCATACCGTGCACGTGATCGAGCGTCGCGGACGCGGGGCGAGTGCCGCGCGCGGGCCGTCGTACAGCGTGGAGACCGACGCGGACGACGTACTCGCGGTCCTGGAGCACACCGGCGCGCGAGCGGTCTTCGGGCACAGTTACGGCGGGCTGGTCGCGCTCCACGTAGGGCTGCGACAGCCTCTGGACGCGCTGATCGCGTACGAGCCCGGGGTGAGCATCGACGGGTCGTTCGACGGGAGTTGGCTGGGGGCGTTCACCCGGCACCTGGAAACGGGCCGGCGGGTGGCTGCGATGACGACGTTCCTCAAAGGTACGGACCTGTTGCCGTTCCGCGCCTCACCACTGCTGTGGGCGGTCTCCCTCCTGCTGGTGCACGGGCCCCGCAGCCGCGAGACGCGCGAGATGATGCCGACGACCCCGGGTGAGATCGCCGAGATCGTCCGCCTCGACTCCGACGCCGGCCGGTACGCCGGGATCGCGTCGAGAACCCTGCTGCTCGGCGGATCCAAGTCGCCCGCGTATCTGACCGGTGTCCTGCCGCGGCTGGCCACGATCCTGCCGAACGCCGAGTTCCGGGTTCTCCCGGACCTGGACCACAACGCCCCCGACGAGAACGCACCCGACGCGATCGCCCAGCAGATCCGCGTGCACCTGGTTCGCGGCGAACGCCACCACTACGAAGAGCAGAATCGCTAGTCCACCACAGGTTGTACGACGTCCCAGTGTTCGACGATCTGGTTGTTCTCGAAGCGCCAGATGTCGACCACGGACTGGGTGGATTCGGGGGTGGTCATCAGGTAGTGGACGACGACGTGGGTGTCGTCGGCGATGACGCGGTGCAGCTCCAGCTTTGCGCCGGCGACGGGGGCCTTGGCGATGAACTCGATGAAGGCGTCGCGGCCGGAGGGGTTGCCGGGGCTGTGTTCGACGAAGTTCTCGTGCAGGAGCGGGCGGAGCGGTGCGAGGTTGCCGTTGGCGAATTCCTGGAAGGCGTGCAGGGTGAGCTGCTTGATCGTCATGGGTACGACGATCCGGCCCGGGATGCGGTGGTGTCGATTACATGGCTTGTAATGGAGGGGTGAACGACAGGCCGGTGGGTGAGCTGCTGCGCGAGTGGCGGCGGCGCAGGAAGCTGAGTCAGCTCGAGCTTGCGATCCAGGCGGACGTGTCGTCCCGGCACGTGAGTTTCGTCGAGACCGGGCGAACGATTCCGAGCAGTGCGATGGTGGTGCATCTCGCCGAGCACCTCGCCGTACCGCTGCGGGAACGCAACCGGCTCCTGGTCGCAGCCGGCCACGCGCCGGTCTACCGGCAGACGCCGCTGGACGATCCGGACATGAGCCGGGTCCGCGCGGCCCTCGAACAGTTCGTCCAGGCGCACGCGCCGTACCCGGCGGTCGCCGTCGACCGGCGCTGGAATCTGTTGCTTGCCAACGATTCCTTCAAGGTGTTCCTGGCCGGCGTCGACCAGAAGTTGCTCGCGGCACCGATCAACCTGATGCGTCTCGGCCTGACCCCCGGCGGCCTGGCGATCCGGAACCTGGAACAGGTCCGCGGCTACCTGCTGCCCCGCCTGGCCCGGCAGGCCGCCGCCTCCGGCGACCCCGAACTGCACCAGCTGTACGACGAACTAGTTGCCCAAGGCCCCGTCGATACCACGCCACCGGATCCCGCCGACCTCGCCCTCCCGATCCACATCCACTACCGCGGCACCGACCTCACCTTCCTCAGCACGGTCACCACCTTCGGCACCGCCTTCGACATCACCCTCGAGGAGGTCGCCGTCGAGACCTACCTGCCCGCGGACGAGCGCACGATGCGGTACTTCACCGGAGCTCGCGGAACGTTCGCCTGAGGTCGGCGGTCCATTCCGTGGGAACCTCCCACGGGATGAAATGGCCGCCGTGAGGGTGGGCGGTGATGTTGGTGTGGTTGTACCAGGCGGCGCGGTCGCTCGCGAGGAAGTTCTGGACGCGTTCGGAGGGAGTGCGGACGCCGGGCGGGTTCTCGTAGCCGACGAACGTGATGCCGGTCGGGGCCTCGATCACCGGCGTACGGTCGTGGGACGGCGTCCACGGGTAGCGATTGTTGTTCGCGTACGTGCGGATCGAGGTGTCGATCGCGTCGCCCGCCCAGTAGATCGTCGCGTGGGTGAGCAGGTCGTCGTCGCTGAACGGCTCGTCCTCCGACCAGCTCAGCCAGCGCTCCATGATCCACGCGAGCATCCCGGCGGGGGAGTCCGCGAGACCGTAGCCGAGCGTGGTCGGGTGCAGCACGTGGGCGGCGAGGTGCGCGGCGAACCGGCGTTCGAACTGGACGATCCCTTCGTGGATCTCGGACGGCAGCCCTTCCGGGATCGGCCGTCCGCCGCTCAGGTCCCAGCCGCGATCGCCGTTGAAGAAGTCGAGTTTCAGCGCCGACCCGATATGGATCCCGTACAGCTCACCGGCGTACTTGTGGCCGAGCTGCCCCGTCACCAGCGCGCCGACGTCACAGCCGGCCGCGGCGTACTTCGGGAACCCGAGGACGCCGGTCATGAGTTCGTGCCAGACGTCGGCGATCTTCCAGAAGTTCATGTCCGGGCGGGTCGGCGTCGAGAACCCGAACCCGGGCAGCGACGGGACGATCACGTCGAACGCGTCCGCCGGATCACCGCCGTACGCCGCGGGATCGGCCAGCCGGTCGATCACCTTCGACCAGTGCCAGAACGTCCACGGCCAGCCGTGACTCAGGATCAACGGGATCGGCCGCGGGCCGACGCCTGCGCGGCGCAGGAAGTGCACCGGTACGTCGCCGACGTCGACGCGGTAGTGGTCGTACTTGTTGATCGCCCGCTCCGCCGCGCGCCAGTCGAAACCGTCCGCCCAGTACTCGACGAGCGGCTGCAGACGGGTTCGGCGTACGCCGTAGAAACCGTCGTCGTTGCCGGCGTCGCGCGGCCACTTCGTCGCGCGCAGGCGGCGGCGGAGGTCGTCGAGGACCTCATCCGGTACGGCGATGGGCGTTGGGATCATGGGGTGTCCTCGGCGAGTGCGGTCAGGCGGTGGAGTACGTCGATCGAACCCGCGAGCACCGCGCGCTCTTCGGGGGTGAGCTGCTCGACGAGCCCGGTCAGCTTCGTGACCCGATTGGTGTGGCGGGACCGGACGAGCTCCTGGCCGGTGCTGGTGAGCGACAGGAGGCTGGCGCGGCCGTCGGCGGGGTCGGGTCGGCGCTGGACGAGCCCGTCCTGCTCGAGCTTCGCAACCAGGCTGGTCAGGGCGGGCTGCTTGAGCTGCTCGGTCGCCAGGAGGTCGGTGAGGCGCAGCGGCCCGCGCCGGTGGAGCGTGTGCAACACCGAGAGCGCCGAGAAGTTGAGCCGCCGTACCGAGGGCAGGCGGATGAAGATCGTGTTGAAGTCCTCGATCACCGTGGTCAGCCGATCGACGTCCAGCACACCCTCCTCCTTCCCCACCGCGACGCGGGTGAGGCCGACTATATCAATTTTCGATGTAAGTCGGTGGAGGGGGTGTTAGTTGCTGAGGGTGATCTTGGAGATGGCGAAGCTCGTGGAGCCGGACTTGAACGTGAGCACCGCCGCGGTGGCGCTGTCCGGGAGGTGGCCCTTGAACGTCAGGGTCCCGTGTTCGGTCCCGCCGGGCGCGATCCGGCTCGGCCAGGCGCTGCGTCCGGGGTCGGCCCTCAGCGCGGTGCCGTCGGCGGCGGTGAACGTCGTACCGTCGATCGGGACCGTGATCGCTTCCTTCGACGTGTTGACCAGCTTGACCTCGACGCGGGTGAAATGGCTCGTGTACGTGACGTTTTCGACGGTCATCGTGACGCCGGTGCCAGGTTTCGAGACCGGTTTGATCAGGCGATCCTCGCCGGTCTCGTTGCCGGTCAGATAGCCGCCGACGTACTCCGCGCCCGCAGTCAGCGCGAACCCGCCGACGCCCACGCCTACCAACACCACGGCCACCGCCACCAGAACCGACACATCCAGACGGCCTGGCCGGTGGTACGTCGGACGCGCCGCGTCAACCAGCGCGAGCACCATCGCCACGACAAGGGCGATCCCAGGCGCCACCAGCCACCTGAGCACACCCCCAGGCCCGTCGGCCAGGAACGTGACCACCAGGTTCACGACAATCCCAAGCAAGACGATCGCCCCAGCCACAACCAGCACCCGAGACAACCGCACAGTCCCCACAGCGTCATCACCCGACGCCCGCTCTACCTCGGGAAGCCGATCCTCGCCACGAGACGCCTGATCCGCCCCACGCTGCCCACTCCCTGAGGCTCGCCGCTCCCGCCCAACCGCCCGCACCCCACCGGCAGCCTGCTCGTCACCCGCCCACTCGTCAGCACGTACCCGCTGCTCACCCCGCGCCCGCTGGTCGGCGCCGGGAACGGTTGGGTCGGGCCAGCCTGCGGATTCGTTCCAGTTCGCTTCCGACTGGTCGATCTGCGCGGAGATCTCCCAAGGCGACCGCACCGGCTCCGGATTGTCCGCCGACGGATAAGCCGCCCAAGTCCCACCGTCCCGCCCCCCGTCGTCCCCCACCTCAAACCCAGGAACAACCCCCGCAGCCCCGTACTCCCGACCACCCGCGCTGCCCTCGTACGCACCGGCGTCTGCGAACGGGGTTGCGGCGGGCAGTTCGTCTGCCTGGGAGGGATGGTCGGTGGCGGGTGAGTGGAAAGGGGTTGGTTCGTGCCGGGGTTCCGGTGTGGGGGTGGCGTGGTCGGGTGGGCTCGGTGGTTCGGGCGCGGCGTACGACGGCTCAGGGATCGGTGTGGCGGACTCGGGGACGGCTGGGCTTGTGGGGGCCGGCGGGGCTACCGGTGTGGATGCCGCCAGAGGGGGTGCCGCGGGAGGGGCCGCCGGGGGAGGTGCCGCCGGGGAGGCGGCGGGGGACTCGCCGGGTGATGTGTCTGCGGGGGTGGTGGGTTTGTGGAAGGTGAGGACTGAGCGGCCGATGTGGATTCGGTCGCCGGTGGTGAGAGCGGTGGGGGCGGTGAGGCGGCGGCCGTTGAGGCCGGTGCCGTTGCGGGACTCGTCGTGGAGGGTCCAGGTGGTGCCGTCGCGGCTCAGGCGGGCGTGGATGCGGGAGATCTGGTCGTCCGCCTGCAGCCGGATGTCGGCGTTGGAGGCGCGGCCGATGGTGATCGTGTCGGTCCCGGCCTGCAGCGTCCACTGCTGTTCGCCGAGCGACAGCACGAATTCGGTTTCCACTCACACCCCAGCCGGCGTCGTCCTGATCGCGATCCGGTCCCGCCGCCAGGGTGTCGCACCCCCGCAGCAGCCAACCCGTCTGCGCGATTCTGCCATTCACACCAGCCCCAGACCACCAGCAGACCCTCCCCACCACGGTCCGCAACGACCCCCTCACCCGAACCCGCGGGTGCGCCGACCGTCGTGATGATTCTCAGGTTGGGCCACGTTTGTCAGCGCTAAGTGATGATGACAACGCGGTCAGTTGTCATCGGGGTGCCAACGGCACGACCGCGTCTTGCTCGGGTGCGGGGTCGGACATAGTGTCCGTCCGCGCGATCCATCGGGGCTGGATGGAAAGGGGTCTTCCGGACAGCCGTGCCGAGGGGTAGGCCGGAGGTTCCAGGCGGAGTGGTGCACCGCCTGCAGTCCGGCGAGGCGCAACCCGCCCAGCACCACCTCGCGAAGGGACCACATCCATGGTCTTGTTTCAGCGTTCCCGCAAAGCTGCGGCCGTCATCGGGGTGACCAGCCTCGCAGCGGCTGCTCTCGCCGGGTTCGGGTCGTCGGCCGGTGCGGCGACGAGTGCGGCGCCTCCGCCGCGACCCACACAGGCGCAGTCGAAGGCGTTCGCCGTCGACTCGGCCGCGTCACTCGTGGCGGGCAGGCCGAGTGCCCTGCACGCGTCGAAGGACGACACGTTCATCGCGAAGCCGGTGATCTCGGAGCAGTCCGGTCTGCAGTACGTCCCGTACGAGCGTTCGTACAAGGGTCTCCCGGTCGTCGGTGGTGACTTCGTCGTGGTCACCGACGAGAAGGGGGCCGTGATGTCCACCTCGGTCGCCCAGACCACCGCCGTACCCGAGCTGTCGACGACCGCGAAGGTGACCCCCGCGGCCGCGAAGGCGACGGCGACCAAGCAGTTGAAGAAGGTCGACTCGTCGACCACGCCGACGCTCGCGGTCTACGCCCTGAACGGTACGCCGAAGCTCGCCTGGCAGTCCCGGGTCAGCGGCAGCAACGGTCACGAGCCGTCGAGCCTGTCGGTGTACGTCGACGCGCAGAGCGGCAAGGTGCTCGGTACCAAGGAACACGTGCTGGCCGGCAACGGTACGGCGGTCTACAGCGGGCCCAGCCCGTTGCACCTGGACACCACGCTCTCCGGCAGCACGTACTCGATGAAGGACCCCGGCACCACCAACCTGTCCTGCCAGGACTCGGCGAACAACACCACGTTCTCGGGCCCGGACGACAACTGGGGCAACGGTACGGCGACCAACAAGGAGACCGGCTGCGTCGACGCCCTGTTCGCGGCGCAGACCGAGAAGAAGATGCTGACCGAGTGGCTCGGTCGCAACGGCATGGACGGTAACGGCGGCGCCTGGCCGATCCGGGTCGGCCTGAACGACCAGAACGCGTACTACGACGGCACGCAGGTCCAGATCGGCAAGAACACCGCCGGTGGCTGGATCGGGTCGATGGACGTGGTGGCCCACGAGATGGGTCACGGGATCGACGACCACACGCCGGGCGGGATCTCCGGTAACGGCACCCAGGAGTTCGTCGCCGACACGTTCGGCGCGGCCACCGAGTACTACAGCAACCAGGGCGCGTCGTACGACCCGCCGGACTTCCTGGTCGGCGAAGAGGTGAACCTGGTCGGCCAGGGGCCGATCCGCAACATGTACAACCCGTCGGCGCTCGGCGACCCGAACTGCTACTCGAGCTCGATCCCGGGCACCGAGGTGCACGCCGCGGCCGGTCCGGGTAACCACTGGTTCTACTTGCTGTCCCAGGGCAGCAACGCGAGCCCGGCGAGCCCGACCTGCAACAGCTCGACCGTGACCGGCATCGGCATCCAGAAGGCGATCCGGATCATGTACAACGCGATGCTGATGAAGACCAGCAGCAGCTCGTACCTGAAGTACCGGACCTGGACGCTGACCGCGGCCAAGAACCTGTACCCGGGCAGCTGCACCGAGTTCAACACCGTGAAGGCGGCCTGGGACGCGGTCAGCGTGCCGGCGCAGACGGCCGACCCGACCTGCTCCACGTCGGGTGGCGTCACGGTTACGAACCCGGGCAACAAGACCGGTACGGTCGGTACGGCGATCTCGTCGTTCACGCTGACCGCGACCGGCGGCACCGCGCCGTACACCTGGTCGGCGACCGGTCTGCCGGCCGGTATCACTCTCGGCTCGTCGACCGGCACCGTGTCCGGTACGCCGACCGCGAGCGGCACGTTCAACGTCACCGCGACGGCGACCGCGAGTGCCGGCGGTTCGGGCAGTACGTCGTTCACCTTCACCATCGGCGGTACCGGCGGCTGCTCCGGCCAGAAGCTCGGCAACCCCGGCTTCGAGACCGGTACGGCGGCTCCGTGGTCGGCGTCGGCCGGAGTGATCGACAACAGCACCTCCCAGCCCGCGCGCAGCGGTACCTGGAAGGCCTGGCTGGACGGCTACGGCCAGACGCACACCGACACGCTGAGCCAGTCGGTCGCGATCCCCGCCGGATGCTCGGCGACGCTCTCCTTCTACCTGCACATCGATTCCGCGGAGACCACGTCGTCGACGCAGTACGACAAGCTGACGGTGAAGGCGGGCTCGACCACGCTGGCGACGTACTCGAACCTGAACAAGGCGAGCGGTTACTCGCTCAAGTCGTTCAACCTCTCGTCGTTCGCCGGCCAGACGGTGTCGATCAGCTTCACCGGCACCGAAGACAGCTCCCTGCAGACCTCGTTCGTCATCGACGACACGGGCCTCAACCTGAGCTGACCCCCTGAAAAGAACCCGGCCGCCGCACCTTCGGGGGTGCGGCGGCCGGCCCTTGTTCTGGATCAGTTGAGGGTCATGCGCGGTTCGCCGTTCAGCAGGCCGGTGCCGGCGATGGTGCAGGTGCCGCCGCGGTTCTGGGTGTAGGTCTGGCGGACGCAGGAGCGGAGCGCGAGCTGCGCCCAGTAGTTCGGGTGCAGGGACTCCTGGATGTAGTAGTTCGAACCGACCGTCGTCACCGTGCGGATCTGGTTGATCCACTCGGTCCTGTCGACGGCGGTCGGCTGGGTCCACGAGCTGAGGCCGACCTCCTCGTACAGGCCGACGGTCTTCTCACACAGCCGGCGGCCGTTGAAGGCGGACTGGAGTTCGAGGAGACGGGCGTTGGACAGACCCGACTGGCCGATCGCGGCCCGGACCGTGCTGTTGATCGTGACGAGCGCGGTGCTGTTCGCCCAGTCGGCGTCCGCGTTCCAGAAGCCGCATCCGCCGACGCTCTGCCGGGTGTAACCGGTCTGCCCGTACCGGAATCCGCTGGCGGCCGGGATCGGTGACGGATACGTCTGTACGACGAGATTCCACGAACTGTCGCCGTACCCGGCGTTCCGCATCGCCGTCCGGACGTTCTGGAACGCCGTCGCGATCTTGGCGCGGACCGCCGTGACGTTGCTGCTGGTGAAGTTCGCGACGACGGACGAGTCGTCGCGGCAGTAGTCCGGGTTCCAGGACGGCGAGAGCAGGAAGTCCTGCACGCACTGGGTGACGACCGACGCGAAGTTGAAGTCGTTGCCGCCGATCGACACGACCACCTGCTTGACGTTGTGGGTCGCGGCGAAGGCCTGCAGCATCTTCGCCTGTCCCTGCTTGCCGGCGCCGTCGTCGTAGAAGTCGAGGCCCGGCTTGAAGTCGCTGCCGGTGCCGGTCGTGGTGCGAGCGCCCGAGCAGGCCAGGTTCAGCCCACCGACGCCGCCGCCGACGTACGCCTCGGCGGACAGGCTGCGGTGGCACTTCGGGATCAGCTCGGCGGTGTGCGTCGCGTTGTCGTGGTAGGCGTGCGCACCGAGCGCGTCGGCCGGTGCCTCGGAGTCGTTCGAGCTCCCGGCCCACCGGCCGGCCTCGCCCGAGATGTAGGAGTCCCCAACGGTGACGACGTACGGCGTTCCCGATCCGGGACCGTCGGCGTGCGCCGGGGACGCGACCAGGCCGAGCCCGGTCAAGGAGAGTAGGAGAACTGCTGCTGACACTCGACGACTTCTCGGAGCTTTCATCCGGAAGGCCTCTCTCGCCGGAGTTCGGTGATCTCAGGACCCCCACCAGATCACCGTCGGCAAGAAATGTACTTCCCGGTAACCAAGCCCGGTAGACCGAGAGTGCTGACACCTTTGCGCCCTGTCACCGCCGTGCCGTTACTCCGGGAGCTTGAGCTCCTCCGGATAGCGCTCGGTCCACCACGCACGCCAGCGGGCCTCGAGCGCGTCCTGGTCGGTGTCGCCGTACACCGACAGGATCGCCATCGTGGCGCCGTCGGGCTTCAGGTCGCCGGGCGGGATGTGGCTGAGTACGAGCAAACCGTTGCCCCAGGCATCTACCGTGAGGCCGAGCTGGTGGTCGGAGCGGTACCAGACCTCGCACTTGACGCGCTCACCGATCAGGTCGAGGTCGAAGGCGTCTTCGGCCGGGATCCGGAGGTCCTCGATGGGGGAGACGGCGCCGGTTCCGGAGTAGAACAAGGTACGGCGCGGGTCGCCGGGGTGCCGTTCGACGGCGAAGCGGAGCTGGTGGAGGAACGTGATCCAGCCCTCGGTGACGTCGTCGTAGTACGCCTCCCACTCGGGGTCGGCGCCACGCGGTGCGCGCGTCAGCGTGACCCGGGAACCGCCCTCGACCGGCTCGACCTCGAAGCGGTCGCCGTGGCCGAGTGTCAGCGTCGTACCGTCCTCGGTCGTCTCGGTGAAGTAGATGAGGTCGATCTCCTCTTCCAGGCCACCCTGGGGACCTTCGTACTCCCAGCCGTGCCAGTGCCGGATCTTCTCCTTGTTCCGCAGGGCGTCCCAGACGGCCTCGACCGGCGCCGCGACGGTGACCACGATCTTCATGACTCTCCTTCGGTACGGCGGGGTGCCGGGTGGCCGCCCGCGATCAGCCGGTACGGCCGCCCGTCAGGGCTGTCGAACTCGTCGACCACTTGCTGCAGCGCCGCGGTCAACGCGTCGGTGAATCGGTGGACGTCGCCCGGCTCCGCGAACCGCACCTCGGTCTCGAGCGTGAACGTCAGCAGCCGCTTCCCGTCCGCGTCGGCCGCGGTCTGCATCCGCGCCACGTCCCGCACCGTCCCCGCGGCGACCTCGACCAGGTGCTCGGCGGCGTACTGGTCCTGGATCTGGGTGAACGCACGACCCATGACCCCTGGATCGACGACCAGATCGGCCGCCGCGCGCAGGATCCGCTCGGTGAACCCGCGCCGCTGCCGCTCCTCGACGAGCTCGACCAGGCCGGCCTTCTCCAGTTCGCGCAGGTGGTAGTTCACCCGCTGCCGCGGCAAGTCGAGCGCGGCCGCGAGCTGCGTCGCCGACGACGGCTCCCGCAGCAGTTCGAGCAGCCGCCGCCTGATCGGCGACAACGCCAACCGCACCTTCTCCGGCTCCTCGACATACCGCAGCATGCCCTCAATCTCCACTTGACAGAAAAATTTGTCAAGAGAGTGCTGGACACCCAGGCCATCCCAATTGGAAGCTGCCGGGGCTGCCACGCGGGGAGCCGTCCGGGCGGCGCAATTGTGATGGCCTGGGCGTCCGGGCTCGGGCAGCGCGGGGCGGTGGACTGTGATGGCGGCATGGTCCGCGGGTCGGGCAGCATGGGCGGGGTGGGAGTTCAGGGGCCGCAGTTGCCGGTTGGCACGCAGGTGGTGGTCCGGGTCGCGGCGCCCGACGATCGGGGCGGTACGGCGCAGCGCGGGGCGACCGGGAGGGTCGCCGGCGTGACCCCGGACGGCCGCTACACGGTCCGCCTCGTGGACGGGCGAGAAACCCTGGCTCGGCGCGATCAGCTCAGCCTGCGGACGGCGTACCAGGACGAAGCGATCGAGCTGGACCAGCCGGACGGCGACCGGCTGGTGCGCGAGCACACGATCTACGCCGCGGTCGTCGGGTCCCGCGCCTTCGGGCTGGACACCGACGATTCGGACACCGACACGCGTGGTGTGTACGTCGCCCCGACCGAAGCCTTCTGGTCGCTCGCGAAGCCGCCGACGCACGTCGACGGACCGGAGCCGGAATGGTTCTCGTGGGAGGTCGAGCGGTTCTGTGAACTCGCGCTGAAGTCGAACCCGAACCTCCTCGAGGTCCTGCACTCACCCCTCGTCGTGCAGCAGACACCCCTGGGGGAGGAACTCGTCGGACTCCGTACGGCGTTCCTGTCCCAGCTGGCGTATCAGACGTACTCGGGCTACGTGCTCAGCCAGTTCAAGAAGCTCGAAACGGACTTCCGCCGCGACGGTACGCCGAAGTGGAAGCACGTCATGCACCTGATCCGGCTGCTGCTCTCGGCCCGCGAACTACTGCTCGAAGCAACGCTCGTCGTCGACGTAGGCCCGCACCGCGAACGCCTCCTGGCGGTAAAACGCGGCGAACTCCCCTGGGACGAGGTCGAACGCTGGCGCCTCACGCTCCACGAGGAGCTCGACAAAGCACTGCAACGCACAGTCCTCCCGGCGGCACCGGACGTCACCACCGTCGACACCTGGCTGCGCTCCGTACGCAAGAGAAGCCTCACCGACACGTGACCTGCGGCCCCAAACCGGTTTGGGGAGGGTGGGGGTCACGGCTTTTCCTTCGTTGTAGAGGGCTCTAGAGTATTTACTTAACTTCGTGAAGCATTGACAACGGGGCTGGCGGGGTAAATAGTTCCGTCCTGAAATCAATCAGAAAGCAGAGTGAATCAACAGTGTCGAACATCGAGATTCTGCAGCTTCGCGCCGGTGGTGTCAGCCTGGTGCTCGACTGCTCCGGGCCGGCCCTTCCGTCTGTGCTGCACTGGGGTGCGGATCTGGGCGAGTTGACCGAGAAGGCTCTGCTGGAACTGCGCCGGGGCGCGGGTGTGGTGCAGGACGGGAACGGCCTGGACGAGAACCGTCCGATCGCGATCGTGCCCGAGTACTCGGCCGGCTGGTTCGGCCTCCCGGGCCTGAACGGCCACCGTGACGGTCAGGACTTCTCCGCGAGCTTCACGCTGAACAGCGTCTCCCGGACCGACAACACCGTGCAGATCGACGCCGTCGACGCCGGGCTCGAGCTCCGGCTCACCGTCGAGCTCACGGACTCGGGTCTGGTGCGGACCAAGGCCGACCTGACCAACACCGGCGCGACGCCGTACACGCTCGACGGGCTCTACCTCGCCCTGCCGGTGCCGACCGAGGCGACCGAGTTGCTCGACATGACCGGCCGGCACATCGGCGAGCGGCACCCGCAGCGGCACGCGTTCACGCAGGGCGCCCACATCCGCGACAACCGCCGCGGCCGCACCGGCGCCGACGCCACGCTCCTCCTGCTGGCCGGCACCGAGGGCTTCGGCTTCCGCACCGGCGAGATCTGGGCCGTGCACACCGCCTGGAGCGGCAACCACCGTTCGTACGCGGAGCGCGGCATGAGCGGGTACGGCGTGATCGGCGGTGGCGAACTGCTCCTCCCGGGCGAGGGCCGCCTCCAGCCTGCGGGCACCTACAGCACGCCGTGGATCTACGGCTCGTACGGCGTCGGCCTCGACCAGGTCTCGCACCGCTTCCACGACTTCCTGCGCGCGCGGACCAACCACCCGCAGACCGAGCGTCCCGTCGTACTGAACACCTGGGAGGCCGTGTACTTCGACCTCGACCTGGACAAGCTGAAGTCGCTCGCGGACGCGGCCGCCGAGGTCGGGGCCGAGCGGTTCGTGCTGGACGACGGCTGGTTCCGCGGCCGTCGCGACGACCACGCCGGCCTCGGTGACTGGTACGTCGACGAGGGGATCTGGCCGAAGGGCCTGCACCCGCTCGTCGACCACGTGAAGGGTCTCGGGCTGCAGTTCGGCCTCTGGGTCGAGCCGGAGATGGTGAACCCGGACTCCGACCTGGCCCGCGAGCACCCGGACTGGATCCTGGCCGCCGGCGACCGGATGCCGCCGACCGCACGCCACCAGCAGGGCCTGAACCTCGGCGTCCCGGCGGCGTACGACTACATCCTCGAGCGGCTGGACAGCATCCTGTCCGAGTACGACATCGCGTACCTGAAGTGGGACCACAACCGCGACTTCGTTGACGGCGGCAACCAGCACACGGGTACGGCGGGTATTCACGAGCAGACCCTGGCTGTGTACCGGTTGATCGACGAGCTCAAGCGCCGGCACCCGGGGCTCGAGATCGAGTCCTGCTCGTCGGGTGGCGCCCGTGTGGACCTCGCCATCCTGGAGCGCACCGACCGGATCTGGGGCAGCGACAGCAACGACGCGCTCGAGCGCCAGACGATCCAGCGCTACACGCAGCTGCTGCTGCCGCCGGAGCTGATCGGTTGCCACGTCGGCCCGCCGCGGGCGCACACCACCGGCCGCACGCAGACGCTGTCGTTCCGCGCGATCACCGCGCTGTTCGGGCATTTCGGTATCGAGTGGGACATCGCCTCGGCCAGCTCTGAGGAGCGCGCGGAGCTCAAGGGATGGGTCGCCCTGCACAAGGAGTTGCGGCCGTTGCTGCACACCGGTCGCGTGATCCGCGCCGACCGCGGTCCCGAGGACGTCCTCGTGCACGGTGTCGTCGCGCAGGACGGTCAGCGTGGCGTGTTCAGCGTCGTACAGACGAAGCAGTCGGTGACGTCGGCCGTCGGGCGGGTTCGCCTGCCCGGGCTCGACCCGCAGCGGACGTACCGGATCAGCAAGGTCGCGACGCCCGGGCCCGCGTCGCGATCCACGGCCTGGTCGGCCGACGGCGGCAGCGTGGAGCTGAACGGCGCCGCCCTCGCCTCGGTCGGAGTACTCATGCCCGCGCAATGGCCCGAGAACGCGATCTTGCTGGACGTGACAGCGATCGGGTAAGCCCACTCGATCGCCGACAGACAAGGAGATCCCCGTGACCGCCACCACCAACGCACCACCTGCCAGGAAACGAAGTCACGGGGACTCGGCAGCACCACCAGGGAGACGGCGAAACCTGGGGGACCTGAAGGTCGCGATGATCTTCATCGCCCCGGCGACCCTGGGTTTCGTCGTGTTCTACATCTGGCCGACGCTGCGCGGCGCGTACCTGAGCTTCACCGAGTACAGCCTGCTCGAGGCGCCGAAGTTCAACGGGCTGGCCAACTACGAGCGGATGGTCCAGGACAGCTTCTTCTGGAACGCGCTCGGCGTCACGGTCGAGTACGTCGTGATCAACATCGGGGTGCAGACCGTCCTGGCCGTCGGGATCGCGATGCTGATGTACCGGTTGACGAAATCGATCACGGTCCGCGCGATCGTGCTCGCGCCGTACCTGGTCGCGAACGTCGTCGTCGCGCTGGTCTGGTACTGGATGCTCGACGTGCAGGTCGGCGTCGTGAACACGTTCCTCGGCTGGGTCGGGATCGACCCGGTGGCGTTCTTCGGCGACTCGCACTGGGCGATCCCGACGGTCGCGGGGATCAACGTCTGGCGGCACATGGGGTACACCGCGCTCCTGGTGTTCGCGGGACTCCAGACGATTCCGTCGTACGTCTACGAGGCCGCCGAGGTGGACGGGTCGACCGAGTGGAAGACGTTCTGGCGGATCACGCTGCCGCTGCTGCGGCCTGTTCTGGTGATGGTCCTGGTGGTCACCATGATCGGGTCGTTCCAGATCTTCGACACCGTCGCCGTGACCACGCAGGGCGGTCCGATCAACGCGACCCGGGTCATCTACTACTACATCTACGAACGGGCGTTCACCCGGTTCGACTTCGGGTACGCGTCGGCGATGGCGCTGGTGCTGTTCGCGATCCTCGCGGTCGTGTCGCTGCTCCAGCTGCGGCTGCTGCGGGCGAAGGAGAGTGATCTCGCATGAGAAAGCTCGGCGTTGGCAGGACAGTCGCCTGGGTGATGCTGTTCATTCTTCTCATCGTCACGCTGTTCCCGTTCTACTGGATGTTGCGGACGGCGTTCTCCGACAACACGCAGCTGCCCGGTCACCCGAATTCGCTGCTGCCCGTGGAGACCACGCTCGGCGCGTTCAAGCGGGTGCTCGGACTGTCGACGATCGAGGAGGCGCAGGCGCAGGGCGGTTCCGGTGCGGCCGTGAACTTCTGGCTGTACCTGCGCAACTCGTTGGTGGTGGCAACCATCACGACGGTCTGCCAGGTGTTCTTCAGCGCGATGGCGGCGTACGCGTTCGCCCGGCTGCGCTGGCCCGGGCGGGACAAGGTGTTCGCGTTGTTCCTGGCCGCGCTGATGGTGCCGCCGATCTTCACCACGCTGCCGAACTTCGTGCTGATCAAGAACCTCGGGCTGCTGAACAGCTTCGCCGGCATCATCCTGCCGGGCGCGTTCATGACGCCGTTCGCGATCTTCTTCCTGCGGCAGTTCTTCCTCGGGATCAACCGGGAGCTCGAAGAGGCGGCGATGATCGACGGCGCCGGGCACCGGCGGATCTTCTTCGGGCTGATCATCCCGATGAGCGCGGCGCCGATCGCGACGCTCGCGATCCTGACCTACATCAACTCGTGGAACGACTACTTCTGGCCGTTGCTCGTCGGTCAGCAGGAGAACGTGCGGGTGCTGACGGTCGCGCTCGGGGTGTTCCGGTCGCAGACGCCGCAGGGCGGACCGGACTGGGCCGGCCTGATGGCGGCGACGCTGATCGCGGCGCTGCCGATGATCATCTTGTTCTTGGCGTTCGCCAAGCGGATCACGAACTCCATCGGATTCTCGGGGATCAAATGATGCTCACACGGAGGACCCTGCTGAAGGCAGGACTGGCGAGTCTCGCCGTACCAGCTGTTGCCGCCTGCAACAACGGGGCCGCGGCGCGGGCCGACGGCGAGATCATCTACTGGTTGTGGGACTCGGCGCAGCTGCCGATGTACACCGAGTGCGCGAAGGTGTTCCACGAACAGAACCCGCAGTACTCGGTGAAGATCGAGCAGTACGGCTGGAACGACTACTGGTCGAAGCTCGTCACCGGGTTCATCTCGGACACCGCGCCGGACGTGTTCACCGGGCACTCGTCGAAGTACCCGCTGTTCGCGGACAAGGGGCAGGTGCTGCCGATCGACGACTACGTTGCCCGGGACAACGTTGACCTGGGCATCTACCAGAAGGGTCTGGCGGATCGCTGGATCGGTGCGGACGGCAAGCGGTATGGCCTGCCGAAGGACTGGGACACCGAGGTCTACTTCTACAACAGCGCGTTCACCGAGGCGGCCGGGATCAGTGCCGAGCAGCTCAACTCGATGACGTGGAACCCGAAGGACGGCGGGACGTTCGAGCAGATCGTCCGCCGGCTGACGGTGGACTCCAAGGACCGTCGCGGCGACCAGCCGGGGTTCGACAAGGACAACATCAAGGTCTACGGGCTCGGGTACGCCGACGCCGGCGGTGGTGACGGGCAGACCAGTTGGAGCTGGTACGCCGCGATCAACGGCTGGAAGTACTCCGAGGGCGAGCCGTGGGGGACGAAGTTCTTCTACGGCGACCCGAAGTTCACCGAGACGATCGGGTGGTGGCGTGGGCTCATCACCAAGGGGTACATGCCGACGTACGCGCAGGCGAAGTCCGGCGTGGACGTGACCACCTCGTTCGGGGCGGGCAAGTACGCGATCACCCCGAACGGCTCCTGGATGCTCGGGACGTACGGGACGCTGAAGCAGGTGAAGTCGAAGCTCGCGCGGCTGCCGATCGGGCCGGTCGGCAAGCGGATGTCGATGATGAACGGGCTGGCGGACACCATCTGGGCCGGTACGACGCAGCGGGACGCGTCCTGGGCGTGGGTGAAGTTCCTCGGCTCGCAGACGGCGCAGGACATCGTCGCCAAGGCCGGGGTGGTGTTCCCGGCGGTGGCCGCGAGCATGCCGGCGGCGAAGGCGGCGTTCGCGAAGAGCGGGTGGGATGTCACGCCGTTCCTGGAGCCGGTCGAGGCCGGTGACGTGTTCCCGTACCCGGCCAACCCGAACGCCGCGGACGTGACCGCGGTGATGACACCGGCGATGGAGTCGGTGATGTCGTTCGAGGCCGAACCGTCGTCGCTCGCCAAGGCGAACGACGACGTGAACCAGATCCTCTCCGCGAACACCTGAGGGAACACCTGAGGGTTCACCCTGGGGTGCCCTACGCCCGGGGGAGTACGTCGTACTGCGTCCAGCGGTGCAGTGTGCTCCTCCGGGGGTAGGGGAGGTGTCGCCGCTGAGGCGACGCGGTGGGAGGGGTCCGAAAGACAGTCTTGGTGCCGTTGGAAGAACAACGAGCACCGAGGAGTGTCATGAACGACGAGAGGCCGGGCGGATCGATCCGCATCGGCGACAGTGAGCGTGAGGACGCCGTCCGGCGTCTGGGCGAGCATTACGAAGCCGGCCGGCTGAGCGCGGACGAACACTCCGAGCGCGTCGAGCAGGCACTACAGGCCAAGACGGGTGCGGATCTGGACGGTTTGTTCGCGGACCTGCCGGGCGCACACCAAGCCACCGAGGGCGCCGCAGCTGCTGGCGCCGGAGCCAACGGCCCGGGCGCTGGAACGGGCGCGGGACCGGGCGGTGCCTGGAGTGGGCCGAGGCGGCCGGCGTGGGCCGCGCGTGGGTTCCTGGGGCGGGTGCCGTTCCCGTTGCTGATTCTGCTGGGCGTGGTCGGCGTACTGGCTTCGATCGGGTGTGTGGTGGGTGGCGGGCATCCGCCGGTGCTGCCGCTGCTGCTGATCGTGGCGGGTGTGCTGATCGTGCGGAAGCGGCGGATGGAGCGGCGCGCATGAGGAACGCGTACCGGATCGTCGGGATGCTGATCGCGGTCGCGGTCGTGCTGCAGATCGCGTCGATCGCGCTGGCCGGGTTCACGATCGCGAAGGACGCCGACGACGGCACCTCGATCGGCGCGGACTACAGCAACTTCGGCCAGAGCTACCACAGCATCGCCGGTACGGCGATCGGGCTGCTCGCGCTGGTGTTCCTGATCGTGTCGTTCCTGACCGACGTACCGCGTGGGCGCACGCTGGCCGGGATCGTGGTCGGTCTGGTGGTCGTGCAGTTCCTGCTCGCGGTGGTGTCCTTCGGGGTGCCGGCGCTCGGCCTGCTGCACGGCATCAACGGACTCGCGATCGCCGGTGTGGCGAGTGCGGCCGCCCGGCGCGCCGTCGTACCGAATCAGCCTGTGACCAGTGGCTGACGTCAAGAACCGTCGGTGGGGCCGGCTGGCTGCTCTGGGGGTGACCCTGGCGGTACTCGTACCGCTCGGGTACCTCTGGGCGACCAGCCTGGTCCCGGGAGAGTACAACCCGGCGGAGATGGGGTACGCCGACTACGGCGGCGGACCGTCGATGAATCACGAGCACCACACGATGAGCGGCACGAGCGTCGCCGACCTGACCGGACCCAAGACGGGTACGCCGAACGTGGACGTGACGCTCGTGGCGCGGAAGCAGAAGTTCCAGCTCGCGTCCGGGGAGACGATCGACGGGTACACGGTGAACGGGACGTCGCCCGGTCCGCTGATCCGCGCGCGGGTGGGCGACCTGGTGCAGGTCACGTTCGTGAACGAGTCCGTGAAGGACGGCGCGACGTTGCACTGGCACGGGATCGACGTACCGAACGCCGAGGACGGGGTCGCCGGGGTGACGCAGGACGCCGTACCGGTGGGTGGGAAGCACGTGTACCGGTTCAAGGCCGCGCAGGCGGGGACGTACTGGTACCACTCGCATCAGGTGTCGAGCGACGAGGTCAAGGGCGGTCTGTTCGGTCCGATCGTGATCGCACCGGCCGCGTCCGGCGAGGTCGTCGCGACGATCCACACGTACGACGGGAAGCGCACGATCAACGGGCGCACCGGGACGGAGCAGGTGGATCTCCCGGACGGTACGACGGCACGCGTGCGGGTGATCAACACCGACAACGCGATCCTCCGCGTCGGGCTGCTCGGGACGCCGTACAAGGTGGTCGCCGTCGACGGCCGCGATGTGCACGGGCCGACGGCGGTGACGGCCGCGTATGCGCTGACTGCCGGTGGACGGGTGGATCTCGAGGCGGTAGTGCCGGCCGGTGGGATGCGGCTGGTGGCAGGTACGTCGGCGCTGTCGCTCGGGATCGGGCCGGTCGACCCGCCGAAGGGCGAGCTGCCGGCGCAGACGGTGGATCTGCTGACCTACGGTACGACGGCGCCGATCGGGTTCGACCCGGCGAAGGCGGACCGGAACTTCGAGTACCGGATCGGGCGGCGGCCCGGGTTCCTGGACGGTGTGCCGGGGTTGTGGTGGACGATCAACGGCCACAAGTTCCCCGACGTACCGATGTTCATGGTCGCCGAGGGGGACGTGGTCCGGATGAAGATCTCCAACACCAGCGGTCAGGCGCACCCGATGCATCTGCACGGCCACCACGCCGTCGTCCTGTCCCGCAACGGCGTCGCGGCGACGGGCTCACCGTGGTGGGTCGACACCCTCGAGGTCGGCAACAACGAGACGTACGAGATCGCCTTCGTCGCCGACAACCCCGGCCTCTGGATGGACCACTGCCACAACCTCCCCCACGCCTCCGAAGGCCTCATGACCCACCTCATGTACGAGGGCGTCACCACCCCGTACCGAGTAGGCGGCGACTCCCACAACGAACCGGAGTAGGTGCTCAGGAGGCCTGCTGGAGGGCGGCGAGGTGGGCGCAGGCGGCGTCCAGGGCGGCTCGTTGGGTGGTGTAGGAGCCGTGCCAGAGGGGGTTGTCCGGTTGGGGGTCGCGTTCGTCGTCGACGTCGGCGTACCACTCGTCCGCTGTGCGGAAGATCCGCGCGTGCAACTGGTTGTCGTTCACCGCACCACTCCTGGAGTGAGAACCGTGTACGTCTCCAGGATGTGACTCCGGTACGCCGGAACGTGCCAGCGACACGCGGCGGATCAGGTGACGAGGACGGTGATGCGCTGGGCGGTGTTGTTGCTGAAGCCGCCGCGGTTCCACGGCGCCTCGATGGGTTGTTCGCGACCGCTGGCGTCGTACGCGCGGACGGTGAGGACGTGCTCGCCCGGTGTCGCCTCCCAGTCGAAGGCGAAGGCCCGCCAGGCGAGCTCGTCGTCATCGTTGCTGGGGGCACCCAACTTCGCCTCGTGCCAGTTCACGCCGGCGTCGGTGCTGACCTCGACCCGCTCGATCGGCGCCCAGCCGGACCAGGCCCGGCCGAACAGCGGAACGGTGCCCGCGGCAACGAAGCGGTGGCGGCTCATGAAGTCCGGGAAACCGGGCGGCACGAGCAGCGCCCGCGGCTCGATCCGGGTGACCGCGACGCCTTGGTCGTCGGCGTCCGTGCGGATCCGGTACGCCACCGCGTTCTGGAACCCCTCGAACGCGTGGTCGATCACCTCGATCGACCGCAGCCACTTCACACTCGCCATCCCGTACCAACCGGGTACGACGAGGCGCAGCGGGTACCCGTGCTGCGGCGGCAAGGGCGCTCCGTTCATCTCCCAGGCGATGAGCGCGCCGGAGTCGATCGCCTCCTCCACCGACAACCCACGCTGGTAGTCCTGCTCGACACCGCGCTCCACGCCATGGTCCGCGCCGGTGAACACCACATCCACGGCGTCGGAGCGCAGCCCGGCCAGCCGGAGCAGATCGGCCAGCAGCACGCCCGTCCACTCCGCCGTACCGACCGCCTCCGACAACCACGGCTGACTGATCGGTCGCGGCTGCAGCGTCGCCCGGCCGTTGCCGGCGCACTCCAACGTGACCCGGACGGTACGTCGTCCCATCGCGCGCAGCTCGGTCAGCCCGAACGTGAGCGGTTGCTCGACGCACCCGTCCACGGTGAGCAGCCAGTCGCCCGCATTCGCTGCCGGGATGTCGTAGTGCACCAGCACGTAGTGCAGTCCCGGCGGCGTCACGTCGTACCTCAGGCCCTCCAGCGGCATCCCGTGGTTCCGGGCCGCCAGCTGCAGCTCGTCGGCCGTGATCCCCTCACCCGTGTCCGCCAACCGGCCCCGCACACTGAAATTCTCGATCGACATCGCAGAATCCCCCTCCCCTGAAAGAACAACCCTAGAGGTAGAGACCGGCTACAACCACCCGTTGTCGAGGGCAATGCGCGCGGCTTCGGCCCGGGTCCGGGCGCCGGTCTTGCCGATGGCGGCGGAGAGGTGGTTGCGGACGGTGCCTTCGGACAGGTGCAGTTCCTTGGCGATGTCGGCGACGGTGCCTCCCTCCCGGGCGGCCCGCAGTACGTCGGACTCGCGGCCCGTCAACGGGCTGGTACCGGCCACCAGGGTCTCGGCGGCGAGCGACGGGTCGACCACGCGGAGCCCTTGGTGCACCCGCCGTACGGCGTCCGCCAGCTGGGTCGCGGGCGTGTCCTTGACGACGAACCCGGCCGCGCCGGCCTCCATCGCGCGGCGCAGGTACCCCGGGCGGCCGAACGTGGTCACCATCAGCACCCGCACCCCGGGGACGGCGGTCCGCAGGGCGGCGGCCGCCTCGATACCGTCCAGCCCGGGCATCTCCACGTCGAGGAGCGCGACGTCGGGCCGGGCGCTCTTCGCGGCGTCGATCACCTCGTCGCCGCGACCGACCTCGGACACCACCTCCAGGTCGGGCTCCAGGTCGAGCAACGCGGCGAGCGCACCGCGTACCAGCGCCTGATCGTCAGCGAGCAACAGTCGGATCGTCACAGCCCCATCCTCACAGGCCGACCTTGACAGCCAGGCGGAACCCGCCGCCGGGGGCCTCGCCGACCTGGACGTTCGCGTCGGCCTGGTCGGCCCGTTCCCGCAGCCCGACCAGCCCGTGCCCCGACGTGCTGCCGCCCGGCGTCGGTCCCAGGCCGTCGTCGAGTACTTCGATCTGCGCCGCCGTGATCCGGATCGTGCAGCGCTTCGCGCCGGAGTGCCGTACGACGTTCGTCACGCCCTCGCGCACCACCCAGGCGAACAGCTCGCGGTTCTCCTCCGGTACCTCGTCGACCGTGGTCGGCAGGTCCGCCTTGATCTCGGCGGCCTGCAGCGCGGCCCGCGCCGAGACGAGCTCACCGGCCAGGCTCAGCTCCCGGTACCCGGCGACCGCGGCCCGGACATCGGCCAGCGCGGCCCGGGCCAGGCTCTCGACGTCCGCGACCTCGGCGGCCGCCCGCGCCGGATTCGCCTCGATCAGCTTCCCGGCCAGCTCCGCCTTCACCGTGATGACGGTGAGCGAGTGGCCGAGGATGTCATGCAGGTCGCGGGCGAACCGGTTGCGCTCTTCCTGCACCGCCAGCTCCGCCATGTCCTTGCGGGCGGCGTTCAGCTCGATACTGCGCTGGATCGCCCGTCGCATGCCGAACACGGCCAGAGCGCCGAGGAAGATCGCGAACCCGAAGCTGCCGTCGTCGTTCCAGCCCGGCACCACCCGCATCGCCAGCTCGACGCCGCCGAGCAGCAGCGCGACGACGCCGATCGCGATCCGGAGGTCGAGCGCCATCATCGCGACCGCCGAGATGTACACCAGGCAGGTCAGCGCCTGCTGACCCGCCGACGGCAGCAGCAGGAGGCTCAGGGCGAGCATCCCGGCCAGGTACGCCAGCCGCTGCCAGGTCGGCATGCCGCCGCGGCCGATGCCGACCCAGCGGATCCACCCGAAGAACCCGACGTACGAGAGCGCGAACAGGGCGAGCGTGACCAGCCCGAGGATCCGGGTCGTCCCCTCCCGGTGGACGATCTCCTCGAACGGCTGGGACAGGTAGAACAGCCAGACCGCGGCGGCCAGCCAGCCCCACCGCCCAGGACCTGGGCGGCCGCCGCGCTCGGCGAGCGCGTCCATCAGGGTCGGCGAAGTCTTCACGGTGGTCACGCTATCGCCCGGATCTTCGGTCACGGGACGTGTCAGGCGCGGGCCGTGTCGGCGCGGTACCGGCGGAGCCCGATCATCCCGAGCACGACGGTCCAGCCGATCACTACCAGCAGCGCGTCGGTGTCCACACCGCCCGCCGTCAGCGCACTCCGGGACGTCTGACCGGTCCAGTACGCCGGCGTGAGCTGGGCGATGTGCTTCATGACCGACGGCATCTGGTCGACCGGCAGCCACAGGCCGCCGAAGGCCGCGATCAGCATCGTGCTCAGACCGGTGATCGGCTGCACGCTGTCCGGCTTCGCGATGTACCCGATGACCAGCCCGATCGCCGCGAACGGCAGCGCGCCGAGCCACGACACGAGCGCGACCGTCAGCCACTGCGTGGCGCTCAGGTGCACGTGCCCGAAAGCCATGCCGCACAGGAACACCACGATCAGCGGCGGCACCGCCAGCAGCAGGCTCAGGATGACCTTGTTCACGACGTACGCCTGAGGCTTCAGCGGGGTGAGCCGCAACGTCCGGTTCCAGCCGCCGTCGCGTTCGGCCGCGATCACGCCGCCGCTGCTCATCGCCGCGGACATCGAGCCGAACATCGCCATACTGACCATCACGTACGCGATCGCGGAGATCCCGGCCTCTCCTGCGTCCTGCGGCAACGTCATGCCGAAGATCAGGAAGAGCACCAGCGGCATCAGGATCGAGAAGATCAGCACCCGCCGGTTCCGCAGCGTGCGGCGGATGTCGAAGATCAGGTAGTCGCGGTTCATGCCAGGCTCTCCTCTTGTGCGCTGATGGCCAGTACGGCGTCCTCGAGGTCGGCCGAGGTGACCTCGATGTCGTGGGCCTCGGTGGTGCCCAGCAGGTGCCGCAGGGTGTTGTCGGAATCGGCGCACTGCAGCAGGACCACATCGCCGCGGGTCTCCACGTTCCGTACGCCGGGCAGCGCCGCCAGCGCGGCCAGATCGGCGCCGGGAATCGTGGCGCGGATGGTCCGGCCGGACACGCTCGCCTTGATCTGCGCGGCGGTGCCGTCGGCAACGACCTTGCCGTTGCGCATCAGCACCACGCGGTCGGCGTACGCATCCGCCTCCTCGAGGTAATGCGTCGCGAACAGGACCGTGCGGCCGCGGGCCGTCTCGGCGTGCATCGACGCCCAGAAGTCGCGGCGGGACTCGACGTCCATACCGGTCGTCGGCTCGTCCAGCACGATCAGGTCGGGCTGCGGGATGATCGCCATCGCGAACCGCACCCGCTGCTTCTGGCCGCCGGACAGGCCCTTCATGGTCCGCTTGGTGAGGTCGGCGATCCCGGCCCGCTCGAGTGCCTCCTCGACCGGCATCGGGTCGTGGTGCAGGCCGGCCACCAGGTTCAGGAGTTCGCCGACCTTGGCGTCCTCGATGATCCCGCCGCTCTGCAGCATCACGCCGACCTGCCCGTGGGCGATCGCGTCGGTCGGCGTACCGCCGTACACCTGAACCGTGCCCTGGTCCGGTTTCACCAGCCCGAGCAGCATCTCGATCGTGGTCGACTTCCCGGCGCCGTTCGGCCCCAGCAACGCCACCACCTCACCGGCCCGGATGGTCAGATCCACCCCGGCGACGGCCTGCACGTCCGCATACCTCTTGGTCACACCCCGCAGGCTGACCGCAGTCGTTGTCGTCATACCCAAGAGCTTCGCGAACGACGGCGGGGGAGGCCTGGATCGGCCGTCACCACCCGTCCATGACATCCGTCAGCCCGCGCTCAGGGTCGGACCTCAGGGTTGTTCGGCGGGCTCCGGGGTTGTCAACTGGTGGTTGTGAGGGAGGAGTGGGATGGCGACGTTGACGGTGTGGAAGTTCGAGACCTGGGACGGGGCCAACCAGGCGATCGGGACTCTGGAGAGTCTGGCGAAGCAGAAACTGATCAAGATCCATGACGCGGCGTCGGTGTCGTGGCAGCCGGAGAAGCGGCGGCCGCGAACCCGGCAGGTGCGGAACATGACGGGACCGGGAGCGGTCGGCGGGATGTTCTGGGGGATGTTGTTCGGGACGATCTTCCTGATGCCGTGGGCGGGGGCCGCGATCGGCGCGGCAGCCGGGGCGGTGGCGGGTTCCCTGATCGACGTCGGGATCGACGACGACTTCATCAAGGAGGTCCGTCGGCAGGTGACGCCTGGTACGTCGGCGTTGTTCCTGCTGTCCAGCGAGGAAGTGACCGATCAGGTACGCGCGACCTTCCAGCGCACCCGTCTGCGCGCCAAACTGATCCACACCGACCTGACCGACGACCAGGAAGCTGCCATCCACGAACTGTTCGGGAACTGACTGCTCTACTGTTTCGCGAAGTCCAGAGCGTGCAGCCAGTCCTCTTCGAGGAGATCGTGGGTGCCGGGGCGGAGGTGGTAGCCGATGCCGTTCGGGCCGAAGGCGGGTCGGGCGGCGACGACGGCCAGGTACTCGCCGACCGGGTCGGCCCAGGCGTCGTCCTCGGCGCTGGTGACGTACACGCGGCGTGGGGCGATGCTCGCCAGCAGTTGATCCTGGTCGACGGGCAGTTCGCTCTCGCGGCCGGCGTACGACGAGAACGACGGGACGAACCAGTGCGGGAATCGGCTGGTGATCGCGGCGATGTCCTCCCCGCCTGGGTGCCGGAACAGCGCCGCACCGCAGCAGCCGGAACCGTTCGCGACGGTGACAGCGAACCGCTCGTCCTGCGCACCGGCCCACAGCGCGGCCTTCCCCAGCCGCGAGTGCCCGAGCACGACCGCATTCACCGGATCCACCCCGTCGATACCTCCCGCGATGTCGAGGAGCCGGGACAGTCCCCACGCCCACGCAGCCACGGCGCCCCAGCTCTCAGCCTCGAACAGTGTGCGGACACCACCGCGCGCGTTCGGATCGTCCGGCTCGATCTGCTGGTAGTCGACCGTGAGTACGGCGTACCCAGCCTCCAGCACCGTCGCAGGTGGCGCGTCGTCGGCCTTGAAGGTGAGCGCGACGACCAGGGGCGCGGGGTGCTGCGGGCTCGCACCGGCGGGCAGATGGGTGGTGGTGTCGAGCTCGAGATCGCCCAGCGGGCAGGCGATCACGGCGCGATGGTGCAGCCGATCGAACGTGCCGGTGTCCCGCGAACGCAGTACCAGGTCGGTCAACTCACCGCCCACCGGCGTCGACCCGTAGATCGTGCGCGCGAACTCGCCGAGGACATCGGGCCCGGCTGACGGCAGCGGTGGTACGACGGCGCGCTGCCACGCCTCAGGAAGCTCCACGAAGCAAGCACTATAGGCCCTGCCTCGAAATCGGTTGACCGTACGGCGTCCGGGTGTGAGGGTCGCGCCGTGACGGGTGTTCCGAAGCTGCATGACGACGAGGTGGACATCGACTCCGCGGTGGTGGAGCGATTGCTGGCGGAGCAGTTCCCGCGGTGGGCAGGGCTGCCGGTGCGGGTGATCGAGCGGTCCGGGACCGACAACGTGACCTTCCGCGTGGGCGACGACCTGTCGGTTCGCCTGCCGCGGACGTCGCGGAACCAGGGACAGGTCGAGATGGACCTGACCTGGATGCCACGCCTCGCGCCGCACGTTTCACTGCCGATCCCGGAACCACTGGAGCTCGGCCAACCCTCGGAGATCTATCCCTTCACCTGGGGCGTCTACCGCTGGTTGCCTGGGGCACCGTTCGTCCCATCGGCGGACGACACGCAGGCGGCCCACGACTTGGCTCGCTTCGTGCGGACCCTGCGAGAAGTCGACGCCACCGGCGCGCCGGTCCCCGACGATGACCCCTTCAGCCGCGGTACGCCGCTGGCGCCGCGCGACGCCATGTTCCGCGAGGCGCTGGACGAACTACGGGAACACTTCGACACCGCGCGCGTCCTGGCCGCCTGGGAGGAGTCCTTGGCGGCCGACACCTGGGACGGTCCGCCGTCGTGGATCCACGGCGATCTCATGTCGGGCAACCTGTTGGTTGCTAACGGCAAGCTCTCGGCGGTGATCGACTTCGCCACGGCCCGCGCCGCCGACCCCGCCGGCGACGTACTCCCCGCCTGGTGGATCTTCGAAGGCGAATCCCGAAAGGTCTACCGCGAAGCCCTGGAGGTCGACGAAACCACCTGGCTCCGAGCCCGCGGCTGGGCCCTGTCCCTCGTCATCATTGCAATTCCTTACTACATGACCCGTTTCCCCGATACCCTCCCCAACGGACAGGCCACAGTCACCGACATCCTCTCTACGCAAGGGCCTGCATAAATCTGTGGATAACAGATTCCCTTGAAAATAAGGGGTTCTGGCTTTGAAAACTGTCGGTGGGGGTGTCTAGGCTTTGATGTATGGACAGGCCGCCGGAGTTGATGAGCGACGCCGAACTGGTGCACGCTCTCGACCAGGCCGACGCCGACCTCGCCCGCCTCGAGACCCGCCGGCTGCGACTCATCGCGGCCATGGACAACTCCGGGTACGCCGAACGAGTCGGTGCCCGCGACACGGTCCAATACATTGAATTCCGCTACCGCCTCGACCACACCCGCGCCTACCGCGACGTGAAACTGGCCCGCGCCCTACCCAAGTACGCGGCGGTCACCGCAGCGCTGCCCGATCCCGAACTGGCCGAGGACGGGGAGGCGTCTGAGGTGCCGGTGGTGCGGTTGCGGCCGGCGCAGGCCGAAGCGATCGTGACCGCCCTGGAGAAGGTCCCGACGACCGTGCCGGTCGCCGACCTGGAGTTCGCCGAACAAGAACTGGTCCGCCTCGCCCGCCACCTGGCCCCCGCCGATCTGCGCAAGGCCGCTGAGCAGTCCCGTGACATCCTCGACACCGACGGCCCCGAACCCGACGAACACAAAGCCGCCGCCCGCGAAACCCTCACCCTCAAAGCTGCCGACCACGGCGTGAAGTTCACCGGTTACCTGGCCAACGACAACGCCGAACTGTTCCGCACCCTGATCACCACCGGCGCCCGCCCGCACAAGACCCTC
>NZ_SJKA01000044.1 GCF_004331435.1 Kribbella sindirgiensis | reverse complement strand
AGGTGATGTGCGTCGCACATGACCGGTGGCGCGTTGCAGATCACGCAGCCGCGGTCGCGGGTGTTCAGGGCGCGGCGGATGGCCTTGGTGACGAGGCGTTCGCGGCGGCCGACGTCGAGGGGTTCGGAGTTGGAGCCGAGCACGACTGGGATGACGCCTGCGTCGCAGGCCAGGCGGCGGATGGTGGCTGCGGACAGCCCGTTGCTGTAGACGGTGTGCCCGATCGCGTCCGCGGTGGCCGCCTTCAGGTCCTGGAAGTCGATGGTGACGGTGAGGTTCGCTTTCGCCCCGAACCCAGGCACGGTGTCCACGACCCCACCACGCGAACCACCCGCGCCATCACAAGCCTGGCCAGCAGCCACACCAGCAGCCACAGCAGCCGCTTCGGGCCGTTGGCCCGGCACCGCCCCAGCATCCGAGCCGTTCACCGCGTCGACCCTGGTCTCCGTACCACCCGCCTCCGTACCACCCGCCTCCGTAGAACCCGCCTCCGTGGAACCAGCGTCCGTAGAACCAGCGTCCGTGGAACCAGCGTCCGTGGAGCCAGCGTCCGTGGAGCCGGTCGGCGTGGAGCTGGCGGGTTTGCCGGTCGGGCGGGGCATTGTGGGTGAGGGAGTGCCTGCGTCGAGGGCGGTCGCGGCCAGGGTCAGTGTGGTGGTGAGGGCGTCGGCTTGGCGCTTCTCACGGGAGCGCGGGTCAGGCTCGCCGTCGAGGGTCTTGTGCGGGCGGGCGCCGGTGGTGATCAGGGTGCGGAACAGTTCGGCGTTGTCGTTGGCCAGGTACCCGGTGAACTTCACGCCGTGGTCGGC
>NZ_SJKA01000043.1 GCF_004331435.1 Kribbella sindirgiensis | reverse complement strand
GGGGTTGGGGTTGGTGCCGCGTTTGGCGAGGGCGGCGATGGCTTGGATGGTGACCCACATCTGCTGGATCTTGTCGGCGGTGTGGACGATCCACAGCCCGGCCATACCGTTGGGCAGCGAGACGATCTTGCAGGTCCGCTCGGCCACCGCGTCACGATGCTCGTCGGCCTGCTTCGCGGTGGTGTGCTTGGCGACCTGGCGGCGCAACGACTCCAAAAGGTTCCGATGGGTCTGCTTCGCGGCACGTTTCAGCACATGCGCCTCCACCGCTCGGGCAGCATCGACCGGCAGTGCGCTGGTGGCCTCGGAGATCGCCAGCGCCTTACCCCACGTCAACGCCCCGCACCGCAACCCCGAATAGGTCGCCGACAGCGTCGAGGTCAGCCGCAGCGCGGTCTCCACCCGCCGCCCCACGGTATTGGGAGACAGGCCGAGCGCCAGCGCGATCTCCCCGTGCCAGGACCGCTCAGGATCGACCGGACGACCCTTGGAATCGATCTGGGCCGGGCGCGGCGACTCTCGCTGCTCGGCGCGGCGCTGCCGCACGAACGACGCCATCGCACCGGCCTTGAGCGCCTCACCCCAGCCGATCAGCCGGTCCGCGGCTTTCATCAACTCGATCAGCGCCATCGGCGACATCGCCTCCGGCCGAGTCCCCTCCAACGCCGCCGCCAACGCACCACCAGGCGGCAGGAACACCCAGCCCGGCGCCTCCCGGCGCAGCATCTCCCGCTCCGCGGCATCCTGCTCGACACCGTCCCACTCCTGCCACTCCAACTCATCCACCCGCGAATACCGATTCCGACCCAGCAACTCGTCCAACTCCGCGTCCAACTG
>NZ_SJKA01000054.1 GCF_004331435.1 Kribbella sindirgiensis | reverse complement strand
CTAGTGTCCTGCTTCTGAAATTCGCAACATAAGTCTAGGGTGGGTTGTATGCCTAGGACTGGGCGGCCGAAGGCCGAGTTGGTGTTGAGTGTTGATGAGCGTGCGCAGTTGGAGCGGTGGGCGCGGAGGGCGAAGTCGTCGCAGGTGCTGGCGTTGCGGTCGCGGATCATTCTTGCGTGTGCCGAGCCGGGGGCGATGAGCAAGGACGTCGCGGCGGCGTTGAGCTGTGGTGAGTCGACGGTCGGGAAGTGGCGGCGCCGGTTTCTGGCCGAGCGTCTGGACGGGCTGGTCGATGAGGATCGGCCGGGCCGGCCGTCGTCGGTGAGTCTGGATCAGGTCGAGGACGTGATCGTGGCGACGCTGGAGTCGAAGCCGGCCGATGCCACGCATTGGTCGCAGTCGTCGATGGCGAAGCGGACCGGGTTGTCTCGTTCGACGATCGGGCGGATCTGGCGCGATTTCGGTCTCAAGCCGCACCGGGTGGACGGGTTCAAGGTGTCCACCGATCCGTTGTTCGTGGAGCGGGTCGTCGATGTCGTCGGGCTCTATCACAATCCACCGGAGCGCGCGGTGGTGTTGTGCGTGGACGAGAAGTCGCAGATCCAGGCGCTGGATCGGTCGCAGCCGGTGCTGCCGATGATGCCGGGCATGCCGCAGCGGCGCACGCACGACTACCGGCGCAACGGGATCACCTCGCTGTTCGCGGCGTTCAACGTTGCCGACGGCACCGTGATCACCGAGCTGCACCGCCAGCACCGCGCGACCGAGTTCAAGAAGTTCCTGGCCACGATCGACAAAACCGTGCCCGAGGGCCTGGACGTCTACATCGTGGCCGACAACTACGGCACCCACAAAACCCC
>NZ_SJKA01000042.1 GCF_004331435.1 Kribbella sindirgiensis | reverse complement strand
CGCCGCAGCCGACGAAGCCGCGGCGGCCGCCGACGACCGCGGCGTCCACATCGGCCGCGGCGACGGCCACGGCAACAAAACCATCTACATCAAAGCCGCCGCCGCAGCCGTGAACCGCTGCAACGCGACCATCACCGACATCGCCGAAGCCCTCAAAACCTTCGGCGACACCCGCCCCGTCCAACACCGCCGCGCCGACGCCATCGAAATCCTCGCCGACCCCCGCTACACCCAAGAACTCCTCAACCAAGCCCGCAACCACCCCCACCCAAACCCCACCACCCCACCAACCAGCCCTGAACCAGCCACCCCCGAACCAAACACGCCCGAACCAACCAGCCCCACAACGCCCGGCAACCCCGCGGCCCAGAACGACGCTGTGCAGGACGACTCGGTGGCCCTGGGCGGGGTGGTGGTGCGGAACGGCCCGATGAAACTGGAGGACGTGGAGCCGGTGGGTCCGCCGGACGATCCGTGGCTGGAAGCCGCCGCGCCCCACGATCCCGACTCACCGACCGACCCGTTCGACCGGCGAACATCTCCCGGTCCTGTGGACCCGCGAACCGAACCTGAGCAGGGTTCGGCGATGGATGCTGCCGCGCTGCGAGCACTCCGCGCCCGGCTCGCGCAGATCAAGCAAGACGCCTACACCGACCCGAGCTATTCCATCGACCCGGCCGACCGGGGTAGCAAGGCCACTCCGGCCACCCAGGGCAACCCGGCGGACCCAGTCAACCCGCTCAACCCGCCCGACCTGTCGCCGGCATGTCCGAGGCCGCCGATCCTGGACGGTTCGGGTGACTCGGGTAACTCGGATGGGTCAGGTGATCCGGGCCAGTCGAGCGAGGTCGCGTGCTCGGATGTGCCGGCGCGGCCGGGTGACGAGGTCAGGGGACAGGTGCGTCCGGGTACGGGGCGGGTGGGCCGGGCGCGGGGTGGGCAGGTGCGGCCGGGGCAGACCGAGGTGGTTGTGCATCTCACCGATTACACGCTGGCTACCGGCAGTGGCGTACTGCGTGCCGAGGACATCGGGCC
>NZ_SJKA01000053.1 GCF_004331435.1 Kribbella sindirgiensis | reverse complement strand
GGCAGATTCAGGGGGTGGTCGCAACGCGGTCTAGGTCTTGGATGAGGAGGCTAGCGAACATTTCGCGGGGGGTGTGGTAGCCGAGGCGTTTGCGGGGTCGGTCGTTGAGTTCGTCGGCGATCGCGGCCAGGTGGGTGGCGGTGTGGACCGATAGGTCGGTGCCTTTGGGCAGGTATTCGCGGACGAGTCCGTTGGTGTTTTCGTTGGAGCCGCGTTGCCAGGGGTGGTAGGGGTCGGCGAAGTAGACCGCGATGCCGGTTTGTTCGGTGATGCGGGCGTGGCGGGCCATCTCGGAGCCGCGGTCCCAGGTGAGGGTCTTGGTGAACCAGTCCGGCAGTGCGGTCATCTGCTCGACGACGGCGTCGGCGACCCGGTCGGCGGTGTGGCCGTGGGGCAGGTGCAGCAGGGTGAGGTAGCCGGTGGTGCGTTCCACGATGGTGCCGACCGCGGAGTTCGACGCGGTCGATCCCATGATCAGGTCGCCCTCGTGGTGGCCGGGGACAAGGCGGGTCTCGACGTCTTCGGGCCGGTCGTGGATCGATACCGCGCCGGGGATCTTGCCGCGGGTCTCGGACTGGCTGCCGCGCCGACGGCGCACCGTCCGGCCGCTGCGCAGGCAGGCCTTCAACTCGCGGCGCAGCTCGCCGCGCGGGTAGACGTACAGGCTCTGGTAGATCGATTCGTGGCTGATCTGCATCGCTTCATTGTCGGGGTGCAGCAGCCGTAGCCGGCCAGCGATCTGGTCGGGTGAGTACCGCTTGGTCAGCAGCCGCTGGACTTCTGCCCGCAACACCGTGTTGCCGCTGAGTTTGGACGGCTTGGGGCGGCGTTGGCGCTGCCAGGACAGCGCGTGGGCCCGCTCGGGCTGGTACTCGCCCGTGCGCGGATCACGGTTACGGCCCAGCTCCCGGCTGATCGTGGAGGCGTTACGGCCCATCCGGCGGCCGATCTCACGCAGAGAATGACCGGCGTCTTTCAGCCGGGCAAGCTCGTAGCGCTCGTCCCGATCCAGGTACCGATCGCTGTAAGTGATACCTGCTGGCCGATACACCCCACCAAGACTGTGATGCAGCCGGTAGATGTAACTCTTCGACACGCCGCTACGCCGCGCCACCTCCATCGGCCGATGCCCCCGACTCAACAAGTCCAGCACCACCCGCCGCCGCGCCTGCGACAACCTCTCCGCCACAACACCCTCCAAACTCAGGCGTTGCGACAATCCCCTGAAGCTGCC
>NZ_SJKA01000041.1 GCF_004331435.1 Kribbella sindirgiensis | reverse complement strand
TGTCTGGCTCTTATCGTCGGTGTCGCCTTCGGGCTGACGGGCATGCGTTTTGCCGGCAGCGGGTGTGAAGGAGCCGGCCGGCGTGACTTGATAGGAGCGTGGCGACGCCCCCACTGAGATGTGTCCGCCGACCGGCCCAACCGTCCGATCACTGACCAGTGAAGGAGGCAATCACCATGGTTGTCGTTGGGGCCGATGTGCACAAGCGGACGCACACGTTCGTCGCGGTCGATCAGGTTGGCCGCGAGCTCGGCACGAAGACGTTCGACGCGATCACCGCGGGCCATCAGGCCGCGGTCCGGTGGGCCCGGGAGCGGTTCGGCGGGGATGGTGTGAAGGTGGTGTGGGCTATCGAGGACTGCCGTCACCTGTCCACCCGCCTTGAGCGTGACCTACTCACGGCCGGACAGTCGGTGGTGCGGGTCCCGCCGAAGATGATGGCCGAGCAGCGCCGTATCGCTCGCACCCGCGGGAAGTCGGACCCGATCGACGCGGCAGCGGTCGCCCGGGCCGCGTTGCGCGAGCCCGACCTGCCGGTCGCGACCCACGACGAGACCTCGCGGGAGCTGAAGCTGTTGGTCGACAGGCGTGATGACCTGGTCAAACGACGCACCGCGACGATCAACCAGCTGCTATGGCGGGTCCACGAGCTCGACCCGGCCTGGGCGCCCAAGCCGCGGTCGCTCGACCTTGCCAAGCACCAGCAGATCCTCGCGGACCGGCTGGCCGGGGTGCCGGGGATTGTGGCCGAGCTGGCCCGTGAGGAACTTGCCGACGTCATCGAGTACACCGCCAGGATCAACGCCTACGCCAAGCGCATCGCAACGCTCGTGGGCGCCGTCGCGCCGACGCTGCTGGCCATGGCCGGCGTCGGTGCGCTGACCGCCGCGAAGATCGTTGGAGAGGCCGCCGGGGCGTCCCGGTTCAAGTCCGAGGCTGCCTTCGCCCGGCACGCCGGGATCGCACCGATCCCGGTCTGGTCGGGCAGCACCAAAGGCCGCGTCCGGCTCACCAGGTCCGGCAACCGGCAGCTCAACGCCGCGATCCACCGCATCGCCGTCACCCAGATCCGACTCGACGGCCCGGGCAAGACCTACTACGAGAAGAAGAAGACCGAAGGCATGTCCACACCCGAAGCGCTGCGCTGTCTCAAGCGACGACTCACACGAATCGTCTTCAACCACCTGACCACCGATCAAGCCACCACGACCACCCTCGCCCACGCGGCTTGACATAGGAGAAAC
>NZ_SJKA01000052.1 GCF_004331435.1 Kribbella sindirgiensis | reverse complement strand
TGAACCACCCCGGGTTTGATGCACACCTCCTTCGTTGGGAAGGTGGCAGTCATGCCGAGCAAGTACGACGAGCAGACCCGGGCCAAGGCGGTTCGTCTGGTCATCGATCATGTTGATGATTACGACTCTGAGTGGGCGGCGATCAAGGCGGTGTCGGCCCGGTTGGGGATGACGGCCGAGACGCTGCGCCGGTGGGTGCGGCAGGCGCAGATCGATGCCGGTCAAGCCGTCGGGGTGTCGTCGGAGTCGGCGCGGGAGATCCGGGAGTTGAAGCGGAAGAACGCCGAGCTCGAACGTACGGTCGAGATCTTGAAGGCGGCGACGAGTTTCTTCGCGCGGGAGAGCGACCCGCGACAGCGGTGATCTGCCGGTTCATCGCCGAGCACAAGGCTCGGTTCGGGGTCGCTCCGATCTGCCGTGCGCTGTCCGCGCACGGCTGCCCGATCGCCCCGAGAACCTACTACGCCTGGGCCAGGCGGGCGCCGTCGAAACGGGCCTTGTGGGACACCACGGTGACCGAGCTGCTGGCCGGGTACTACGAGCCCGGCGCCGGCGGCCGGCGCCTGCCGGAGTCGCTCTACGGGTCGTTGAAGATGTGGGCCTACCTGCAACGGCAAGGCATCCAGGTGGCGCGCTGCACCATCGAGCGGCTGATGCGCATCAACGGCTGGCGTGGCGTGAGCAGGGCCAAGAAGGTCCGCACCACTGTCGCCGACCTGTCCGCGAACCGAGCTCCGGACCTGGTCAACCGGCAGTTCCGGGTGCCGGCACCGAACCGGCTCCTGGTCGCGGATTTCACCTATGTGCGGCTGGCCAGCAGTGCCAACAGTACGTTCGCCTACACGGCCTTCGTCATCGATGCCTTCGCCGGACGGATCGTGGGCTGGGAGTGTTCAACATCCAAGCACACCACGTTCGTCGAACGGGCCATTGCCCAGGCCGCGGCGTTCCGCACGAGGCAGGGCAATCCGGTGAATGCCCCGCAGAACAAGGCGATTCATCACTCGGACGCCGGGTCTCAGTACACCTCGCTGCACCTGACCGAGACGCTGCACCTGCACGGCCTCAGCCCCTCGATCGGGACCGTCGGCGACGCCTACGACAACGCCCTGGCCGAGACCACCATCGGGCTCTACAAGACCGAATGCATCCGCGACGACTCACCCTTCAGGCGCGGACCACTGACCGGCCTCAACAACCTCGAGGCCATCACCGCCGACTGGGTCCACTGGTACAACACCAGCCGGCTCATGCACCGCCTCGACCGACGCCCACCCGCCGAAGCCGAGGCCGACTACTATGCACAAACCCGAGACGACCAACCGGTCGCACTCACATAACCGAGGGCGCACCAAACCCGGGACGGTTCA
>NZ_SJKA01000051.1 GCF_004331435.1 Kribbella sindirgiensis | reverse complement strand
TCGAAGCGGACGGTCAGGCCGAGGGCGTTGGCCTGGTTGGTGATGTGGCGCATGGTGCGTTGGGGGTTGCGGCGGGTGAAGTAGTCGGCGCCGAGGTCGTGGTGGGCGAGTTTGTCGTGCAGGACGTGCCAGATGGCGATGACCAGCTTGTGCATGACCGCGACCAGGGCGCGTTGCCGGCCGCGGCGGGCAGCGACGCGCCGGTAGTAGACCGCGTAGTAGGAGTCTTTCTGTCTGATCGCGGCCATGGCGGCGGTGCCCAGGGTGCGTTTGAGGTTGGCGTTGCCGTGGCGGGTGTGGCCGGACTTGTTCACCCCGGCGGATTCGTTGCGGCCGGGGCAGACGCCGATCCAGGAGGCCAGGTGCCCGGCGGTGGCGAACGGGGCCATGTTGCCGCCGGTTTCGGAGATGATGATCTCGGCGGCGGTGCGGGCGATCCCGGGGATGGTATCGAGGTTGGTCAGGTCGTGGTCGTGGTCGTGCAGCAGGACGGCGATCCGCTGGTCCAGTTCGGCCACCAGCGCGGCCAGGTGGTCGATCTGGTCGAGGAAGTGGCGGCACATGAACGCGTGGTGGTCGGTGAAGGTGCCTTCCAGCGCCTCGGTGAGCGCGCCGATCTTGGCGCGGGCACCGCTGACGGTGAGGTCGGCCAGTCGTGCCGGGTCGCGCTCGCCGTCGATCAGCGCAGCCAGGATGCGTCGGGAACTGACCCCGGTGACGTCGGAGAGCACGCTGGTCAACTTGAGCCCGCTGTCCTCGAGTTCCTTTTCCAGCCGCTGGATCTCCCGGCCCCGATCGGCGCGGATCTCGGTGCGCCGACGGGTCAAGTCCCGCAGTTCCCGGATCGCTCGCTCGGGCACGAACGAGGCCATGACCATGCCCGAGGCCGCGGCTCGAGCCAGAAACGCCGCATCGGATGGGTCGGTCTTGCGGCCCCGGATCCCGCGCAGGTGGGCGGGATTGACCAGCATCAGGTTCAGCCCGGCGTCCTGCAGCGGGTAGTACACCGCCCGCCAATAGTCCGAGGTCGCCTCCAAAGCGATGACCTCGACCGAGCGCCCGGTCAGCCACTCGCGCAGCCGACGGATCGCCTCCGTCGTGGTATCGAACCGCTCGGTCTCCAGCAGCCACCGGCCCGCTCGCCGCGGATCCGGACTGCGCACGCACGCGACCACGAACCGCTTGCCGATATCCACGCCCGCCGCCCGCAGATACAGCACCTCGTCGTGCGCCTGTATGCCCGCCATGACTCACCGCCTCGTATCCATCCGACCGGGACGGCCACCCGGAGAGGTCACGGGAAGAAGCGAAACTGACACACGTGCTCTGCCGGCAGACACCCGCCGACTGGCAACAAACCGTAGACCCGGAGCAGACCTCCATCGCCATTCTGATGTTCGAGCTCTCGCGGCATCACAGTCAAACCGGCTTACCGAGCGGCCCACCCCATCTTCCCACCCCCGAGGAGTCGGCGAAGCAGACAAGAGCTTCTGATGTGT
>NZ_SJKA01000050.1 GCF_004331435.1 Kribbella sindirgiensis | reverse complement strand
CCACCGACATTTAGGTTAGGTGTGTGCCCCGCGGGCGGCCGAACCACCGACCGGAACGCCTTGGTGATTCCTGAGTTCTGAGTGGTCGTTCGCGGGGCCGGTCTGTGTTCGGCCGGTGTTCCTGTTCGGGAACTTGGAGCCGCTCGCCGTGAGGTGGTTGGACTCCTGCTTATGGAATGTCTGGGCTGTGCCGTCGTCGAACCGGGCCTGGTGTGTTGGTCGGTGTGTTGGTCGGTGTGTTGGTCGGTGTGTTGGTCGGTGTGTTCGGGTTCGTGAATGTTGGAAGGGATGCGTGTGGAGCTGGTCCTGGGTATCGATGTGGCCTGTCGTGCCGCTCATCAAGCCTCGCTGGCCCGCCCGGACGGGACGTTCGTGTGGACCGGGCGGAAGTTCTTCACCCGGCCGGCCGAGCTGGAGGCGCTGTGGGCAGCGCTCGGTCTGGCCGAGGGCGACACGGTGCGGGTGGTGCTGGAGCCCACCCGGAACGCCTGGGCACCGCTGGCGTCGTGGCTGCGCCGCCGCGGCGCGAAAGTGAGCATGGTGCCGACCACCCAGTCGGCCGATCTGCGGGCGTACTACTCCAAGCACACCAAGAACGACCACCTGGACTCCAAGTTGCTGGCCCGGTTGCCGCTGCTGCATCCCGAAGGGCTGCGCGAGCACACCAGCAACGGGCCGGCCGAGCCGCTGCGCCGGATCGTGAAGATCCGGTCCTCGATCGTGAAACGCCGTACTGCGGTGTTCCAGCGTCTCGACGCCCAGCTCGAGTTGCTCGGCCCGGCCTGGTACGACGCGCTCGGCTCGAACTACGGCAAGGCCGCGCTGGCGGTGCTGGCCCGTTATGCCGACCCGACCAGCCTGTTGCGGCTCGGGCAGGCCAGGCTGACCCGGTTCCTGATCCGGCACTCCCGGGGCGCCTGGCGCGACGACCACGCCCGGGCACTGCTCACCGCCGCGAAACAGTCGATCGAGCTGTGGGGAACCGACCCCGGGACCGGGATCGACTTCGCCGAACTCGCCGCCGACATCGCCGTCGAGGCCGAGCAGGCCCAGGTACTGACCGAGCAGATCGACGACCTCGACGAACGGATCGCGAACCTCTACGCCGAAGCCGACCCCACCGGGATCGTCGCCTCCGCGCCCGGCGTCGGTCCGGTCACCTCCGCGGTCATCACCGGCCGGATCGGCGACCCGCACCGGTTCACCAGCCTGGCCGCGATCCGCGCCTACTCCGGCCTCGTCCCGAAAGTGGCCCAGTCCGGGCAGTCCCTCCACCAGCACGGCCTCACCAAAGCCGGTGACCCACTGCTGCGCGAGGCCTTGTTCGCCGCCGCGGACGCCGCTCGCAGGACCGACCCCCAACTCGCCGCGAAATATGCCCGGCTGATGGCCACCGAACGCCACCACGACTCCGCGATCTGCCACATCGCCACCACCCTGCTCACCCGGATCGCGACCTGCTGGCGCACCGGCCAGCACTACGTCCTGCGCGACACCGACGGCCGCCAGATCACCGAGGCCGAGGGTCGCCAGATCGTCCGCGACCACCACCAAGTCGACCACAGAACCCGAGCCAACGCCGCCAGCAAACGCCAAAGCCAACGCCTCAAGAACAGGACGGGCCGGGAGCAGAAGGAGTCGCAAAGCGCTCCAGCATCCCGACCCGCCAACACCAAGTCTACGAATCCGTCGGCGGCTTGACATCCCTTAGGAACTCA
>NZ_SJKA01000040.1 GCF_004331435.1 Kribbella sindirgiensis | reverse complement strand
AAATGTTAAGGGCCACCCCTAGTGGGGTGGCCCTTAACAGTGTGAATGTCCGGCGGCGTCCTACTCTCCCACGACCTCCCGGTCGCAGTACCATCGGCGCTGGCGGGCTTAACTTCCAGGTTCGGAATGGAGACTGGGTGTTTCCCCGACGCTATGGCCACCGAAACTCTATAGAAATATCAATCAAACCAACTCGAGCCACAAGGCTGGGGTTTGACCGTATTCCGGGAACCGTACAGTGAACGCGAACATCATTACTTCATAGCGCAGGCTTGCGACCGCAAAAACTCTCGCTGGTCACCCAACCCCGTGGGGTGGGTGTGTGTGACAAGCCCTCGGCCTATTAGTACCAGTCAGCTCCACACCTTACGGCGCTTCCACCTCTGGCCTATCAACCCAGTGGTCTACTGGGGGCCTTACCCGGTTAACCCGGTGGGAGACCTCATCTTGAAGCGTGCTTCCCGCTTAGATGCTTTCAGCGGTTATCACTCCCGAACGTAGCCAACCAGCCGTGCTCCTGGCGGAACAACTGGCACACCAGAGGTTCGTCCACCCCGGTCCTCTCGTACTAGGGGCAGCCCTTCTCAAGTCTCCTGCGCGCGCAGCGGATAGGGACCGAACTGTCTCACGACGTTCTAAACCCAGCTCGCGTGCCGCTTTAATGGGCGAACAGCCCAACCCTTGGGACCTACTCCAGCCCCAGGATGCGACGAGCCGACATCGAGGTGCCAAACCATCCCGTCGATATGGACTCTTGGGGAAGATCAGCCTGTTATCCCCGGGGTACCTTTTATCCGTTGAGCGACGGTGCTCCCACATGCCACCGCCGGATCACTAGTTCCGACTTTCGTCCCTGCTCGACATGTCTGTCTCACAGTCAAGCTCCCTTGTGCACTTACACTCGACACCTGATTGCCAACCAGGCTGAGGGAACCTTTGAGCGCCTCCGTTACCTTTTAGGAGGCGACCGCCCCAGTCAAACTACCCACCAGGCACTGTCCCTGATCCGGATAACGGACCAAAGTTAGACAGCCAGAACAATCAGAGTGGTATTTCAACGATGACTCCACCCGAACTGGCGTCCGAGCTTCACAGTCTCCCACCTATCCTACACAAATTGTACCGACCACCAATACCAAGTTGTAGTAAAGGTCCCGGGGTCTTTCCGTCCTGCTGCGCGTAACGAGCATCTTTACTCGTAATGCAATTTCGCCGAGTCCATGGTTGAGACAGCGCCCAAGTCGTTACGCCATTCGTGCAGGTCGGAACTTACCCGACAAGGAATTTCGCTACCTTAGGATGGTTATAGTTACCACCGCCGTTTACTGGCGCTTAAGTTCAAAGCTTCGCCGGCCGAAACCAGCTAACCTGTCCCCTTAACGTTCCAGCACCGGGCAGGCGTCAGTCCGTATACATCGAATTACTTCTTCGCACGGACCTGTGTTTTTAGTAAACAGTCGCTTGGGCCTGGTCTCTGCGACCATCACCGCTTCCACCAGCAAGTGGTGTCACGGATCCGGTCCCCCTTCTCCCGAAGTTACGGGGGCATTTTGCCGAGTTCCTTAACCATGGTTCACTCGATCGCCTTGGTATTCTCTACCTGATCACCTGTGTCGGTTTGGGGTACGGGCGGCTCTAACACTCACTGCGAAGTTTTTCTCGGCAGCATGGGATCATCCACTTCCCCTGAACGGGTCCGCCTCGGCTCTCAGGCTCAATGAGACACGGATTTGCCTATGCCTCGCCCTACCACCTTGCCCGCGGATCAGCTTGCGCCTACCATCGCCGCGGTTGGACTACCCTCCTGCGTCACTCCTCAATGCACCTACTACCACCTCGGGTCACCAACTCCACCCATCAACCCGAAGGTCTCAAAGTCTTGTTGGCTTAGCATCAGCGGGTTCGGTCGGGTCGTGTTAATGCCGGTACGGGAATATCAACCCGTTGTCCATCGACTACGCCTGTCGGCCTCGCCTTAGGTCCCGACTTACCCAGGGCAGATTAGCTTGACCCTGGAACCCTTGATCATCCGGCGGACGGGTTTCTCACCCGTCATTCGCTACTCATGCCTGCATTCTCACTCGTGCAGCATCCACAACTCCATCACTAGGCTGCTTCACACGCTGCACGACGCTCCCCTACCCACCCACACACCTGGACACAGATCAAGTCTGTGCCGAGTACAAGTGTGAGTGCCACAGCTTCGGCGGATTGCTTGAGCCCCGCTACATTGTCGGCGCGGAATCACTTGACCAGTGAGCTATTACGCACTCTTTCAAGGGTGGCTGCTTCTAAGCCAACCTCCTGGTTGTCTGGGCAACTCCACATCCTTTTCCACTTAGCAATCGCTTAGGGGCCTTAGCTGGTGATCTGGGCTGTTTCCCTCTCGACTACGGAGCTTATCCCCCGCAGTCTCACTGCCGCGCTCTCACTTACCGGCATTCGGAGTTTGGCTGATTTCGGTAAGCCGGTAAGCCCCCTAGACCATCCAGTGCTCTACCTCCGGTAAGAAACACGCGACGCTGCACCTATATGCATTTCGGGGAGAACCAGCTATCACGGAGTTTGATTGGCCTTTCACCCCTATCCACAGGTCATCCCCCAGGTTTTCAACCCTGGTGGGTTCGGTCCTCCACGCGGTCTTACCCACGCTTCAACCTGCCCATGGATAGATCACTCCGCTTCGGGTCTAGAGCATGCGACTAAAACGCCCTATTCAGACTCGCTTTCGCTACGGCTACCCCACACGGGTTAACCTCGCCACACACCACTAACTCGCAGGCTCATTCTTCAAAAGGCACGCCGTCACACAACCGAAGTCATGCTCCGACGGATTGTAGGCAACCGGTTTCAGGTACTATTTCACTCCCCTCCCGGGGTACTTTTCATCTTTCCCTCACGGTACTAGTCCGCTATCGGTCACCAAGAAGTATTTAGGCTTAGCGGGTGGTCCCGCCAGATTCACACGGGATTTCAAGAGTCCCGTGCTACTTGGGAAAACACTCAAGAGTCACTGTCTTACGCCTACAGGGCTATAACCCACTACGGCTCAACATTCCAGAAGATTCGACTTCAACAGCGATTTATAACTCTTTAGTCTCACGGCATTAAGACTCGAATGCTCCCACAACCCCACATGCGCAACGCACGCCGGCTATCACACGCACATGGTTTAGCCTCATCCGCTTTCGCTCGCCACTACTCACGGAATCACTATTGTTTTCTCTTCCTGCGGGTACTGAGATGTTTCACTTCCCCGCGTTCCCTCCAGAACCCTATGTGTTCAGGCACTGGTAACTGGCTTTAGAATGCCAGCTGGGTTTCCCCATTCGGACACCCCCGGATCACAGCTCGGTTGCCAACTCCCCGGGGCTTATCGCAGGCTCCAACGTCCTTCATCGGCTCTTGGTACCTAGACATCCACCGATTGCCCTTAGTAGCTTGTCACAAAACAACAAAAATTTTGCGAAATCGCAAAACGCTACAAAGATTAGATGCTCGCGTTCACTATACAGTTCTCAAAATACGGGCAGGAACACCAACCCACAACCACCACCATCCAGTAGAAGAACATCCCGCAGGGAAACAACCCACCCACAAGACACCCAACACCAGACGTTTGGTGAGAGCCGGCCCCAGCCACCAGCACAACCAGTCACCCAGTTGAACCGTGACCCCAGAAGAAACAGTCCAGCCTGATCACTCAGACAGGCCCGATTCCTCAGGACCCAACAGCGCGCCTCGGCCCTTCACTCACCCCTCACCCACGTTCCACGCCCACCAAGTGAGCAGTACTAGCAAGATCCGGAGAGATCCAAGCCTAATGGTCAATGTTCCACATTCCGAAGCACCGCTGCCCGAGAACATTCGCCTCGGAAACAGCGTTTGACACCAAACCCAACGGGTTGGTGCCGAATGCTCCTTAGAAAGGAGGTGATCCAGCCGCACCTTCCGGTACGGCTACCTTGTTACGACTTCGTCCTAATCGCCAGCCCCACCTTCGACGGCTCCCTCCACAAGGGTTAGGCCACCGGCTTCGGGTGTTGCCGACTTTCATGACGTGACGGGCGGTGTGTACAAGGCCCGGGAACGTATTCACCGCAGCGTTGCTGATCTGCGATTACTAGCGACTCCGACTTCATGGGGTCGAGTTGCAGACCCCAATCCGAACTGAGACCGGCTTTTTGGGATTCGCTCCACCTTACAGTTTCGCAGCCCTTTGTACCGGCCATTGTAGCATGCGTGAAGCCCTGGACATAAGGGGCATGATGACTTGACGTCATCCCCACCTTCCTCCGAGTTGACCCCGGCAGTCTCCTATGAGTCCCCACCACCCCGAAGGGCGTGCTGGCAACATAGGACGAGGGTTGCGCTCGTTGCGGGACTTAACCCAACATCTCACGACACGAGCTGACGACAGCCATGCACCACCTGTATAGGACCCTTACGGACCCCCCATCTCTGGAGGATTTCCCTATATGTCAAACCCAGGTAAGGTTCTTCGCGTTGCATCGAATTAATCCGCATGCTCCGCCGCTTGTGCGGGCCCCCGTCAATTCCTTTGAGTTTTAGCCTTGCGGCCGTACTCCCCAGGCGGGGCGCTTAATGCGTTAGCTGCGGCACGGAGGACGTGGAATGTCCCCCACACCTAGCGCCCAACGTTTACGGCGTGGACTACCAGGGTATCTAATCCTGTTCGCTACCCACGCTTTCGCTCCTCAGCGTCAGGTAAGGCCCAGAGAGCCGCCTTCGCCACCGGTGTTCTTCCTGATATCTGCGCATTCCACCGCTACACCAGGAGTTCCGCTCTCCCCTGCCTACCTCTAGTCTGCCCGTATCGGAAGCAGGCTCGGGGTTAAGCCCCGAGTTTTCACTCCCGACGTGACGAACCGCCTACGAGCCCTTTACGCCCAATAATTCCGGACAACGCTCGGACCCTACGTATTACCGCGGCTGCTGGCACGTAGTTGGCCGGTCCTTCTTCTGCAGGTACCGTCACTCTCGCTTCGTCCCTGCTGAAAGAGGTTTACAACCCGAAGGCCGTCATCCCTCACGCGGCGTTGCTGCGTCAGACTTTCGTCCATTGCGCAATATTCCCCACTGCTGCCTCCCGTAGGAGTCTGGGCCGTGTCTCAGTCCCAGTGTGGCCGGTCGCCCTCTCAGGCCGGCTACCCGTCGACGCCTTGGTAGGCCATTACCCCACCAACAAGCTGATAGGCCGCGAGCCCATCCCCAACCGCCAGAACTTTCAACCCCACCCCATGAGGAGCGAAGTATTATCCGGTATTAGACCCCGTTTCCGAGGCTTATCCCAAAGTTGAGGGTAGGTTGCTCACGTGTTACTCACCCGTTCGCCGCTCGTGTACCCCCGAAGGGGCCTTACCGCTCGACTTGCATGTGTTAAGCACGCCGCCAGCGTTCGTCCTGAGCCAGGATCAAACTCTCCGTTGAAA
>NZ_SJKA01000003.1 GCF_004331435.1 Kribbella sindirgiensis | reverse complement strand
ACTCAACAAGTCCAGCACCACCCGCCGCCGCGCCTGCGACAACCTCTCCGCCACAACACCCTCCAAACTCAGGCGTTGCGACAATCCCCTGAAGCTGCCGTCACCATCCGCACATTTGTTTCCCAGCCGGGGGTTATCCACAGGGCTCTCGGCGGCGGGTGGCGGATTCCGGCATGCTGGCTCGGATGGATTGGTGGTGGCGGCAACAGTTGGCCGACGAGGGCCTCGACGTACTGATCCATGAGCAGAACCGCGTTGTGTCGCGTGCACAGTTGCTGGCGGCCGGAAGGTCCGGCGTCGACGTGCGCCGCCGGCTGCGCAGCCGACGGTGGCAGACCATCCACCCCGGTGTCTACGTGACCCACACGGGACCGGTCGGCTACGACGAGCAGCTCGTGGCGGCGCTGCTCTACGCAGGACCGCAGGCTGCGTGGAGCCACTACACGGCCGCCGAGCAGTTCGGTCTGATCAAGCCTGACGACCGACGGCCGGTGTACGTGACTATCCCCTGGCGTCGGCGAGTTCGTGCCCGCCCGAATCTCGTGATCACCCGCGACGCGCAGTGGGAGAGTCGCCTGGCCGCGGTGATCCCGCCGCGGAGCCGGCCCGCTGAGGCTGTGCTCGAGATCGTCGGCATCTCCGCTTCGCTGGATGCTGCCGCAGCAGTCGTCGCGGAGGCCTGCCAGAGCGGCCGAGTGGCTCCCGGCGAGATCCTGGCTGCACTGACCGGCCGCCCGCAACTCCGTCATCGTGCTGCGCTGCGGTCGATTCTCGCCGACGTCGCGCAGGGAACGCATTCGCTGCTCGAGCTTCGCTATCTACGGTACGTCGAGCGCGCACACGGCCTGCCCGCGGGACAACGGCAGCGTGCGGTGGACGGCGAATACACCGATGTGGCCTACCTGCCCTACGAGTTCGTGGTCGAGCTGGACGGCCGCTTCCATTTCGCTCCTCGACAGCGGTGGCGCGATCTCGATCGCGACAACCGCGCAGCGCTGAGATCGGAGGCGACTCTTCGGTACGGGTGGCTCGACGTCACGAGCCGTCCGTGTGCGGCCGCCGTACAGGTCCTGCAGATGATGCGGCGCAAGGACCCGTCGGTCACCGCTCGTCCTTGCAGTCCGTCCTGCCCCGTGCGCTGACGGCGGCTGGGTAACTCTTGGTCACCACACGTACTTTTGTTTCCCAGCTCTACTTGTCGATGTCGCCGACGACGAAGAACATGCTGCCGAGGATGGCGATCATGTCGGGGATCATCGTGCCGGGGAGCAGTGCGGGCAGGGCGGAGATGTTGTTGAAGCTGGCCGAGCGGAGTTTCAGGCGCCACGGGGTCTTGTCGCCGCGGGACACCAGGTAGTAGCCGTTGATGCCGAGTGGGCTCTCGGTCCAGGCGTAGGTCTGGCCCTCGGGGACCTTGAGGATCTTCGGCAGCCGGACGTTGACCGGGCCGGCCGGCAGCGTGGACAGCTTGTCGAGGCAGGCGTCGACCAGGTCGAGGGAGACCTTGACCTGGTCGAGCAGTACGGCGAACCGGGCGAAGCAGTCGCCTTCGGGACGGGTGACGACGCGCAGCACGTCCTGCAGTTCGCCGTACGCCAGGTAGGGCTCGTCGCGGCGGAGGTCGGCGTCCACTCCGGAGGCGCGGGCGATCGGCCCGGAGACGCCGTACTGCGCGACCAGCTCGGGGGCGAGCTTGCCGACGCCGACCGTACGGGCGCGGAAGATCTCGTTGCCGAGGATGATCTCCTCGATGTCGGGCAGCCGGGTCCGGACCGCGGCGGAGGCGGCAGCGGCGCGGCCGAGCCAGCCGTACGGCAGGTCCTCCTTCAGTCCGCCGACCCGGTTGAACATGTAGTGCATCCGGCCGCCTGACAGCTCCTCCATCACGGCCTGGATCGTCTCGCGCTCGCGGAACGCGTAGAACACCGGCGTGATCGCGCCGAGCTCGAGCGGGTACGAACCGAGGAACATCAGGTGGTTGAGGACCCGGTTGAGCTCGGCCAGCAGGGTCCGCAGCCAGACCGCCCGGACGGGGACCTCGAGGCCCATCATCCGCTCGACCGCGTGCACGACGCCGAGTTCGTTCGAGAACGCGGACAGCCAGTCGTGCCGGTTCGCCAGGACGATGATCTGCCGGTAGTCGCGGACCTCGAACAGCTTCTCCGCGCCGCGGTGCATGTAGCCGATGATCGGCTCGCAGCCGACGATCCGCTCGCCGTCGAGGGTCAGCCGGAGCCGCAGTACGCCGTGGGTCGCCGGGTGCTGGGGCCCGATGTTGAGCACCATGTCGGAGGTCGCCAGCTCCGAGCCCGCGCCGGTCCCACCCCGCTCGTACGCCGGGTCGAATCCAGCCGCCCCCGCGCCGACTCCAACCACTCGTTCCGTACTCATGACCACTATCGTGACAGGCTTTACCCGTGGACGACCTCTTCGCACCCTCGGATGTCAGTTGGACGCCGGTCTCGCCCAAGCTCGCCACGCTGCGGCGGCTGAACGCGGCGATCGTCGCCGGGCTGGCCGCGATCGTGGCGCTGGTCGCGCTCGGGCTGACCCTGAGCTGGCTGTACGGCGTACTCGCGGTCGTGGTGATCGCGCTGCTTCTGGGTTGGTCCTGGGTGCTGATCGGACGCAACCAGCGCTCGTGGAAGTACGCCGAGCGTGAGGACGAGCTGCTGGTCAGCCACGGGGTCATGTTCCGCGAGCTGGTCGTCGTACCGTACGGCCGGATGCAGTTCGTGGACGTGACCGCCGGGCCGCTGGAACGGGCGTACGGGATGGCCACCGTGGAGCTGCACACGGCGACGCCGGCCACCGACGCGAAGATCCCGGGGCTGCACCCGGACGAGGCCGGCCGGCTCCGTGACCGGCTGTCCGCCCTCGGTCAGGCGCAGGCGTGGGGCCTGTGACCGAGCAGGCTGAGCAGACAGGCGAGGTCGTCGGCCAGCGGCTGCACCCGCTCACCCCCTTCGTCAAGGGATGGGGGTATTTCGTCGTCGCGGCGTTCGCCCTGGTCAACAACGAGGGCCTGCGGAGCAACCTGAAGATCGCCGGCATCGGCCTGGCCGGTGTGCTCGTCGGCGGCATCCTGCTCGGCGCACTGTCGTGGTGGTTCACGAAGTGGCAGCTGACCAACGAGGCGATCCGGGTGGACAGCGGGTTCCTGTTCCGCCGGACCCGGATCATCCGCTTCGACCGGATCCAGGCGATCGACGTGGCGCAGCCGTTCGTCGCGCGGCTGTTCGGCATGGCCGAGCTGCGGATGGACGTGGCCGGTGGCGGAAAGAGCGACGGCAAGCTGAGCTACTTCCGGTACGAGGAGGCGCAGCAGCTCCGCACCACGCTCCTGGTACGTGCCAAGGGCGAGAAGGCTGCTGAGCAGCAGGAGCACGACCAACAGGCCGAGGCGGCCGCTCCGCCGCTGCTGACGGTCCCGACCAACCGTCTGCTCGGTGCGACGTTGCTGTCGTCGACCGTCGTCGCCAGTGCCGGCGGTCTGGTCTGGCTGATTGTGGCGACCATGGTGCTGGACTTCCACATCGGTCTGTTCGCCGGTCTGCCGTTGCTGCTCGGTGTGGTGCAGCCGATCTGGAAGCAGGTTGTGGGGAACCACGGGTTCACGCTGTCCGAGTCGGGCCATGGTCTGCGGACCAAACGTGGCTTGTTCGACATCCAGCGCCAGACCATCCCGCCCGGCCGCGTCCAGGGCCTGCTGATCACCGAGCCGCTGATCTGGCGGGCGTTGGGCTGGTCCCGGGTCGAGCTGGACATCGCGGGCGTGGCCGGTCAGAAGGAGGACGGCGACGACATGCTGGAGGGCGCGCAGCTGCTGCCGGTCGGCGAGCGTGCCGAGGTGGCCTACGTCCTGTCACGGGTACTGCCTGGCTTCGACCTGAGCCGCATCCAGCTGCACCAGGCACCGGAGCGCGCCAAGTGGCTGCGTCCGATCGGCTGGCGTTACCTGAGCTACGGCGTGGACGAACAGGTCATGGTCACCACGCGCGGCTGGGTGAGCCGCCGTACGTCGATCGTGCTGCATCACAAGACGCAGTCGGTCCGGATGGAGCAGGGGCCGATCCAGCGGCGCCTGGGGCTGGCCAACGTACATGTGGACACGCCACTGGGTCCGACCGACGCCACCGCGCTGCACCGCGACCAGGTGGAGGCTGCGGCGCTGGTGGAGGCTCAGGCGCACAGGGCGCGCGAGGCACGTCGTACCGTGGCCGCGTCGGCCGCCGTCCAGACCCAGCCGAACCCGCCGAGCCCGGACGGGTCCAGCAACTCGGCAGCCTCCCCGGCTGACGACAGCTCTGACAGGTAGCGCAGCGGCTCCGTGTGAGCCAGCGCGAGCGGTGGCCGGGACGCGCTGATGCCTAAGGCTCGTAGCGCGTCACGCTGGCTGAGAATGGTGCCGCCGAGCGAGTCGAGGGCGACATGGGCAGTGATGTCACAGCTGCCGTCGGGGTCGGGTGAGCACTCACGGCCGTCGCGGAAGCCGGTCAGGGTCCCGTACGGCGGCCTGCCCGACCTCACGTGTCCGTAGTCGATGGCGATCGCGACTGCACCGTCCGTGAGCCGCCGGATCACGTCCTGCCAGGCCTCGTCGCGTGCCCGGCCGACCTCGGCGCGGTCACCGGGTCCGCCCGGCCACCACTGCTCGAGCCAGAGCAGATCGTTGCCGTGAACAACCGGTCCTGGCGTCAAGTCAGCGAGCAGGTAGCGCGGTACGCCGTCCTCGTCCCACTCGACGACCTCACACGGGACGTTGTCGAGCCACTCGTTGGCGATCACCAGACCGCTCAGCTGGGCGGGCAGGTCGTCATCGAGCTCGATGTCCAGCACCGAGAGACCCTCGTCGCGCAGGACCTTGCCGAGCTCACCGGACCCGGCGCCGATATCGACCACTGTGGGCAGCCCGAGCTGACCGGCCAGCCGCGCGATGGCCTGGCCAAACAGGGCGGATGCGTGGACCGACGTACGGAAATGCGCAGCCGGCCGCTCTCGGCGGTAGAAACCACCCGGCCCGTACAGAGCCCGTTGCCACGCATCCCTGAAGGTCATCGCCTCAAAGTATGGACCGCCACGATCCTAGGATCAGGCATCGTGGCGAAACTTCCGGCCGAGCTCGCGGTCCTGTTCGAGGGTGATCCGGCATTCGATGTGGTCGGCGCCGAACCGCCGTACGTCGTCACGCCGGAGTGGCTCGACGCGACGAAGGCGAAGATCGCGGATCTGGTGGACCGCCCCACGCTGGGCCGGGTGTCGGCGAGCAACAAGTACTTCATCGAGGGCTCACCACTGCTGGTGGACACGTTCTACTTCGTGTTCAAGAGCCTCTGGCCGGCGCTGGGCATCCTCGTCGGCGGTGCGCGGAACCTGCATTTCCTGCTGCTGAACCAGTGGCGCGAGGAGCAGCAGGAGATCGACACCGACATCGCGAACTGGCGGGAGACCGGCGCGTCCTTCGACATTCCGTATCCGCTGCGGCGGGACCGGGATTCGCAGGAGGAGGTCATCCGGGCCTGCCGCGAGATGCTGGACCTGCTGACCGGCATCCCGGGACTGGAGGCTCGCCGGAAGGCGATGGCGTCCATGCTGGACCACGTCCTCGCCAGCCCGGAACTGCTCGACCTGCACCTCACCCAGTCCCGGCCGACGGTGCTGAAGCGCTGGATCGAGGAGTTCGGCAACGACGACATCCGCCAGATCTACCCGAACCTGTCCGGCAACCCGCTCGACCTGATGGTGTACGGCGTGAACCGGCTGCAGGCGGCGTACGCGCGGATCGCGGCGGTGACGCCCGAGGCGGAGAAGTCGTTCGCGGAGGAGATCGCCGGCCTGCTCCAGCAGATCGGGCGGACCGACCTGCCCGCCGGGCTCTCGTTCTCGGCGCTGGGCCCGTCCGGGACGGCCGAGGTCCAGGCGGCCCTCGACAAGGCGAAGACCCGGCCGGACCCGGCCGAGTGGCGGCGCCGGCGGCAGGCGTGGATGATCCGGGCTGTCGAGGCCGGAGCGGCGTACGACGCTCGCGAGTACCTGGCCGCGATGTACCAGGTCGGCGCCAGCCTCAACGGGCTTCCGGACAAGGCGAAGGCGTCCAAGGAGCTGTACATGGTCGCCGGATTCTTCCGGGGGCTGCGCGACCTGCACTCGTTCCGGCCGCCGAAGGCCGTGCCCACGACGATCGTCGAGGCGGAGGCGCCGGACAAGCTGCGCGCGGACGTGCCGGTGGCCGGCGACCCGATCGCCGACCTGAACGAGATGACCGGGCTGGGCGCGGTGAAGGCCCGGGTGTACGAGCTGGTCGCGGAGGCGAAGGTCGCGAAGCTGCGCGCCGAAGCCGGCCTGCGGCTCCCGAAACCGATGGGGCACCTGGTCTTCAGCGGCAACCCGGGCACCGGCAAGACCACGGTCGCCCGGATCCTCGCCGAGGTCTACCGCGACCTGGGCATGCTCTCGTCGGGTCACCTGGTCGAGGTGGGGCGGGCCGACCTGATCGCGTCGTACGTCGGTCAGACGGCGCCGAGGGTGACCGAGGTGGTCGAGCGGGCGCTGGGCGGCGTGCTGTTCATCGACGAGGCGTACTCGCTGTTCAACACCTCCGGGCGGGACTTCGGCCGGGAGGCCGTCGCGACGCTGATCCAGCTGATGGAGACGCACCGCGACAACCTGGTCGTGGTGATGGCCGGCTACCCGAACGAGATGTACTCCCTGGTGGAGAGCAACCCGGGGCTCAAGTCGCGGATCCGGACGTTCGTGAACTTCCCGGACTACAGCGACGCCGAGTTGCACCGGATCTTCCTGCAGGCCGCTGAGCAGGCCGGGTTCGTGCTCGGCGCCGGGGTGTCCGAGCAGGCGCTCGCCACGCTGCACAAGGCGCCACGGGCACCTGGGTTCGGCAACGCGCGGACGGTCCGGACGTTGCTCGAGCGGATCGCGACGCTGCAGGCGGTGCGGCTGTCCACGCTGGAGTCCCCGACCATGGAGCAGGTCCGGACGATCGAGCGGCCCGATGTCGCCGACCTGACCGACGAGAACCTGGGCGACCTGCCGCGTCACGAGGACCCGCGGTCCGAGCTGACGGCGATGACCGGGCTGACCGAGGTCAAGGCGACCGTCGAGCGGCTGGCCGCGGAGGCGCAGGCCGACGTCCTGCGGTCCAAGGCCGGGATGCCGCCGACCGAGCGGTCCCGGCACATGGTGTTCACCGGCAACCCGGGCACGGGCAAGACCACCGTGGCGCGGCTGCTCGCCGAGATCTACCGGGACCTCGGTCTGCTCGGCGTCGGTCACCTGGTGGAGACGAGCGGCAACGAGCTGATGGGCCAGTACGTCGGCCAGACCTCGCCGAAGGTGAAGCGCCTGGTGGAGCAGGCCCTGGGCGGCGTGCTGTTCATCGACGAGGCGTACACGCTGGCGGACGCACGCGGCTACGGGGCCGACGCGCTCGCCACGCTGATCAAGCTGATGGAGGAGCACCGCGAGGACCTGGTCGTGGTGCTGGCCGGCTACACCGAGCCGATGGAGGGGCTGTTCCTGCAGAACCCCGGGCTGCGTTCACGGGTGCCGACGACGCTGGAGTTCCCGGACTACTCGTCGCCGGAGCTGCAGGAGATCTTCCAGTACCTGAGCGGCAAGGCCGGGTACCTGCTGGCCGACGGGGTCGTGGAGCGGGTCGGCTCGTTGCTCGACCGGATCCGGCACATGGCCGAGTTCGGTAACGGACGGGACGTGCGGAACCTGTTCGAGGCCACGGTGTCCGAGCAGGCTGTCCGGATCGGTGCGCTCACCGACCCGAGCGTCGACCAGCTGCGTGAACTCACGCCGGCCGACGTACCGGCGGACTGGCAGGCCAAGAAGGCTGCCGGCGCGGTGGGTTCCAGGTCAGGAAGTAGCCAGAGGTACGGCGCCGATCTGGCGCCACACGCCCTCCGCGTCCTCGCGCCACAGCTCCAGCTCGGTCAGCTGGACGGTGGGGGCCGGTGCCGCGGCCAGAGCGGCGTTCGCTTCGGCCACCACGGCCGGACCGCCCTGCGCGGACGACGAGATGGTCAGGTGCGGATGCGGGTCCGGGAACTCACCGCCGTACGGCGGGCACTCGGGGAAGGCGTCGAAGACGGACAGCAGGATCGAGCGCACCTTGTCGAACGGCTCCGGCCTCAGCCACGCCGTACCGTTCGGGAACTGACCGGCGGTCGGGAAGCTGAGCTCGAAGGGCTCGATCGACGCCACTGCTGCCTGGAGCCGGGCCAGGTCGGTGTCGGTGGGTTCGGCGACCCAGGGGACCAGCACAGTCACGTGCGGCGGGATGAGCTCGGTCAACGGGACCTGTGGTCTCGCGGTCGACCGTGACACCGAACGCCAGCGCTCTGTGTACTCCGCCAGTTCTGGAACTGTGATCAGGATCGCGGTCAATTCGGTACCTGCTGCCCATGCATCACTCACCCTGCAATGCTCTCATCACCTACCCTGACAGGTAGATCGTCTGGTACCCGGAAGCGGGACTGGAACGAGAAGAGAGTGAGTGCACCACTACATGGAACGGATCGGCTTGATCGGAGCCGGCCGGGCCGGGACCGCCCTGGGAGCAGCCTTGGCGGCAGCCGGACATCCCCTGGTCGGAGTGACCGCGCGCTCGGACGCGTCCCTGGACCGCGCCGCCCGCCTTCTGCCCGCTGTGCCCGTGCTACCCGCTGACGAGGTCACGAGGAGCGCAGACGTCGTACTGGTCGCCGTACCGGACGACCTGATTCACGAGGTCGCGCAGACGCTGCCGTTGACGGGCGCGCAGTACGTCGTGCACCTGTCCGGAGCGCACGGTCTGGCCCCGCTGAGCGGGCTTGATGCGACACCGGTCGCGCTGCATCCGTCCATGACGTTTCCGGGCGGTCCGGTCAGCCTGGACGGGGTCATGTTCACCGCGACCGCTCCTGACGCGGCACGGTCGGTCGTCGAGCGGCTGGTGAAGGCGCTGGGCGCACAGGTGCAGTGGGTCGCCGACGAGGAGCGTGCGCGCTACCACGCCGGTCTGGTGCACGGCGCGAACCACCTGACCACCTTGGTCTCGCAGGCAGTCGCCGTACTGCGGGAGGCGGGCGTGGCGGATCCGGTGGCGACACTCCGGCCGTTGCTCGTCGCAACCCTCGACAACACGCTGCGATCCGGTCATCATGCGCTCACCGGGCCGATCGCCCGGGGCGATGTCGACACGGTGGCAGCACATCTGGCAGCACTCCGGGGCAGCACGAGGCGCACGTACGCCGAACTGGCCCGGGCGACTGTGGAACTGGCAACGGACGGGCGGCTGGACGCGGAGACGGTTCGCCGCTTGACCGAGGTACTGGACGGGCACCGGGCAGATCCGGCAGGGGAGGCACCGCGATGAGACTCACCCAGACCAAAGCGGAACTGCGCGCGGCGGCCGCGATCCGGCCGCGGGCGGTCGTGATGACGATGGGCGCCCTGCACGACGGCCACGCCGCGCTGCTGGCCGAGGCTCGCGAACGGGTCGGGCCGGACGGCAGCGTGCTGCTGACGATCTTCGTGAACCCGTTGCAGTTCGGGCCGACCGAGGACTTCGACCGGTACCCGCGGACGCTGGCCAGCGACCTGGCGATCGCGAAGAACGAGGGCGTCGACCTGGTCTTCAACCCGTCCCGGGACGAGCTGTACCCGAACGAGCCGTCGATCACGGTGCATCCGGGCCCGTTGGCCGACGAGCTCGAGGGCGTGTTCCGGCCCGGGCACTTCTCCGGCGTACTGACCGTGGTGTCGAAGCTGCTGCACCTGACCGCGCCCGACCTGGCGTTGTTCGGCGAGAAGGACTACCAGCAGCTGACGCTGATCCGCGAGATGGTCTGCGACCTCGACATGGACGTCGACATCGTGCCGGTGCCGACCGTGCGGGAGGCGGACGGTCTCGCGCTGTCCTCGCGCAACCGGTACCTGAGCGAGACCGAGCGTGACGAGGCCCTGGTGCTGTACCGGGCGCTGAGCGCCGGCGCGAAGGCCGGGATGAACGGGCCGGACGCGGTGCTGGCCGCGGCCCACGCCGAGCTCGAGGCGGTGCCGTCGGTCAAGATCGACTATCTCGCTCTGCGAGCCCCCGATCTCGGCCCGGTGATCGGCCCCGGCGAGGCCCGGATGCTGATCGCTGCCCGCGTCGGCCTGACCCGTCTCATTGACAACATTTCCATCACCCTTCGATGAATTCGGTTGATACGGTCGCGGGATGACGATTCCCGCTGTGCCGCAACGGCTGGCCGCGGCCGAGCCAGGCTGGACCGACACCGTTGACGTGGTGGTGATCGGCTCCGGTGTCGCCGGGCTGAGTGCCGCGCTCAAGGCCCGTGAGCTGGGCACTGTCCTGGTGGTGACGAAGGACGTCGTCGCCTCCGGCTCCACGCAGTGGGCGCAGGGCGGTATCGCCGCTGCCCTCCACCCGGAGGACTCTCCCGAGGAGCACCTGCAGGACACGCTCGTCGCGGGCGCCGGGCTGAGCGACCCGGAGGCCGTCCGGGTGCTCGTCACCGAAGGTCCGGACGCGGTCCGCGACCTGATCGACCTGGGCGCGCGGTTCGACACCATGGCCGATGGGGAGATCTCGCTCGGCCGCGAGGGTGGGCACCATCGCAACCGGATCGCGCACGCCGGCGGCGATGCGACCGGTGCCGAGATCGAGCGGGCGCTGGTCGCCGCGGTCAAGCGGGCCAAGGACATCCGGTTGGTCGAGCACGCCCTGGTCCTCGACCTGCTCACCGCCGCCGACGGCTCGGTCGCCGGCGTGACGTTGCACGTGATGGGCGAGGGACAACTGGACGGCGTCGGCGAGATCCGTACCAGGGTAGTGATCCTGGCGTCCGGTGGGCTCGGACAGTTGTACGCGGCAACGACCAATCCGAGCGTGTCGACCGGTGACGGTATGGCGCTCGCGCTGCGGGCCGGCGCGAAGGTGCGGGACCTGGAGTTCGTGCAGTTTCACCCGACCGTGCTCTGGCTCGGCAAGAGCGCGAAAGGCCAGCAGCCGTTGGTATCCGAGGCGGTCCGCGGTGAGGGCGCGTTCCTGGTCGACCACACCGGAAAACGTTTTATGCAAGGCCGGCACGAGCTGGCAGACCTCGCGCCGCGGGACATCGTGGCGAAGGCGATCATGCGCCAGATGCTTGCCACCGGCAAGGACCATGTCTACCTGGATGCCCGGCACTTCGGTGACGAGAAGTGGCGGGTCCGGTTCCCGACCATCCTCGCGTCCTGCCGCTCGCACGGTATCGACCCGGTCCGCGAACTGATCCCGGTCGCCCCCGCCTGCCACTACTCGTCGGGCGGCGTCTGGACGGACCTGAACGGCCAGACCTCGGTGCCCGGCCTGTACGCGTGCGGTGAGGTCGCGTGCACCGGCGTCCACGGGGCCAACCGACTCGCGTCCAACTCGTTGCTCGAAGGGCTCGTGTTCGCCCGCCGGATCGCCGCGCACCTCGCGAACGGTCTGCCCGAACGGCGCGAGCCGGCCGACGACCGCCGTACGCCGGGACTCGTCGACGCGGACGTCGTCCCCGAGCTGCAGCGGGCGATGACCGTCGGCGCCGGCGTGATCCGGAGCGCGACCGGCCTGGCGGAGGCGGGCGCGGCGATCGGCAAGCTGATGGAGCAGCCGTACGACGAGCCGGGGACGCCGGGCTGGGAGGCGACGAACCTGGTGACGGTCGCCTCCGCGCTGATCGCCGCGGCGACCGCCCGCGAAGAAAGCCGTGGCGCGCACTGGCGCGAGGACCACCCGGACCGCGATGATCTGCACTGGTTCGGAAGCCTGGACCTGACACTTGATCAGCAGGCTGTGCCGCAAGCCACGTTTGTATCGCGCGAATCCGAGGAGAATGACCGGCATGGATGAGACAGTCGACCGGCAGTGGGTCGGTGACCTCGTGCGGGCAACCATCGAGGAGGACCTGGCCGGAGGCGTCGACGTGACGACCACCGCGACGGTCGACCCGGACCAGGTGTCGGTCGCCGAGTTGGTCGCCCGCGCCGACGGCGTGGTGGCGGGCCTGGAGATCGCGGAGCTGGTGCTGCGCCAGGTCGCGGCGCCGGACGAGATCGAGATCGAGCACACCGTCCATGACGGCGACTCCGTGCAGCGGGGCGCCGTCCTGATGACGGTCCGCGGCAAGACGCGGCAACTCCTGACCGCCGAGCGCACCACGCTGAACCTGCTCTGCCACCTGAGCGGTGTCGCCACGCTGACCAGGCGCTGGGTCGACGCGGTCGAGGGCACCGGCGCGGTCATCCGCGACACCCGCAAGACCATGCCGTTGCTCAGGTCCCTGGAGAAGTACGCCGTACGTTGTGGTGGCGGGAAGAACCACCGCATGGGCCTCTCGGACGCCGCGCTGATCAAGGACAACCACGTGATCGCGGCCGGTGGTGTCGCGGAGGCGTTCCGCCTGGTGCGCAAGGCGTATCCGGAGATCGGGATCGAGGTCGAGGTGGACTCGGTCGAGGACGCGGTGATCGCGGTCGAGTCCGGCGCCGAGCTGATCCTGCTGGACAACATGGACGTACCTTCGCTGCGGGAAGCCGTCGAGAAGGTCGCGGGCCGGGCCCGGCTGGAGGCCTCCGGCGGATTGACGCTGGACAAGGCGCGCGAGGTCGCCGAGACCGGTGTCGACTTCCTCGCGGTCGGTGCGCTCACGCACTCCGCGCCGGTTCTCGACATCGCCCTGGACCTCAAGGAGGCCTGAGTGTTGCTGACCGTCGCCGTCGAGAACACCAGGACGCTGGTCGGCCTGGTGTTCGAGGGCACGGTCAAGCGGCACTGGTGGGTCGGGACCGATCCGCGGCGTACGGCGGACGAGTGGGCGGTGCTGCTGCAGGGCCTGCTCGCCGGTGAGTCCCCGGTGTCCGGGATCGCCGTGTGTTCCGCCGTACCGCATGTGCTGCACGAGTTGCGGGACGTCGTGTCGCGCTACTACCAGGGTGTGCCGAGCGTTGTCGTCGAGCCCGGCGTGAAGACCGGGTTGCCGGTGCTGGTCGACAACCCGCGGGAGGTCGGCACGGACCGGATCGCGAACGCGCTGGCGGCCGTCAGCAAGTACGGCGCGCCGTGCCTGGTCGTCGACGTCGGTACGGCGATCACGATCGACGTGGTGAACCCGGCCGGCGCCTTCATCGGCGGAGTGATTGCCCCGGGCATCGAAACCGCGACCGACGCGCTCGGGCAGGCGGCCGCGCAACTGCGCCGGATCGAGCTGGTCCGGCCGCGATCGGTGGTCGCGAAGAACACCGTGGAGGCCTTGCAGTCCGGCGCGATCCACGGCTTCGCCGCGCTCGTCGACGGTCTGGTCGCCCGGATCCGGGCCGAGCAGTCTCTGAACGACGACGTCGCGGTCGTCCTCACCGGCGCCCTCGCGCCGCTGCTCGCCCCCGAACTGACCACCCCGATCCACGACGAACCGTTGCTGACCCTGCGCGGTCTGTATCAGGCCTTCGCCCGCAACCACCTCTGAGGATTAACCTCTTGTGCCCTTGAGCGACCTGGCTCACTATGAGGCCAAGGGGCTTCAGGGGTTGGGGGGAAGTATGAGGTCTGTTTATCGTGCCTTGGCCGGGCTCATCGCGATCGGTGTGCTCGTCCAGGCGATGGCGATCGGACTCGCCTGGTTCACGGTACTCAAGGACGTCGACGGCGGCTTGGTGTACGACAAGAACTCCGACTTCAACGTCGGACACCTGATCCACACGATCGTCGGCAGCGGGATCATTCCGCTCCTCACGATCCTGCTGCTGATCATCTCGTTCTTCGCGAAGGTCGAGGGCGGCGTCAAGTGGGCGCTGTACGTGTTCGGCCTGGTCGTCCTGCAGTTCGGGCTGGCCGTCGCGTCCTTCAGCGCACCGGTGGTCGGCGCGCTGCACGGGCTGAACGCGTTCGCTCTGCTCGCGGTCGCCGGCATGGCTGCTCGCCGAGCGGCCGGTTCACCGGCGGCGGCGTCTCAGGAAGCGACCTCTGAGGCGACCACGTAGATGCCGTTGGCAACTGACGTGCGGCGGTCGTGATGCGGCCGCCGTCTCGTCGCGTCGTGATCGCGATCGTTGCGACGGTCGTCGTGCTGGCGCCGCTCGGGTTCCTCTGGCAGCGGAGCCTGGTGCCGAACGACCTGTCGCCGATGGCGATGGGGTACGCCGACTACGGCGGCGGGCCGGTGTCGGCGCATACCCACCACGGTACGGATGTCAGTCAGCTGACCGGCCCTGCCGATCGGAAGCCTGATGTCGCGGTGGAGCTCGTCGCGCGCAAGGAGCGTTTCGAGATCCCGGGCCGTGGATCGATGGACGGTTACACGGTGAACCACACGTCGCCGGGGCCGCGGATCGTCGCAAAACAAGGTGATCTCGTCCAGGTTACCCTGCGCAACGAAAACGTTGCCCAAGGCATCACATTGCACTGGCACGGTGTCGACGTACCGAATGCCGAGGACGGTGTCGCGGGTGTCACCCAGGACGCGGTCCCGCCGGGCAAGTCGTACGTGTACCGCTTCGTCGCGAAGGACGCCGGCACGTACTGGTACCACTCGCACCAGGTCTCGCACGAGCAGGTGCAGAAGGGTCTGTACGGCGTACTGATCGTCCGGCCCACCACAACCGATGTGGTCGCGGCGGTGCACACGTACGACAAGGTCCGCACAGTCAACGGCGAGTACGGCGAACGCCGCGTGAAGGCGCCCGGGCCGATGACCCGGGTGCGGTTGATCAACACCGACAACGGACCGATGGCGATCTGGGTCGACGGGGCGCCGTACACAGTGGTCGCGGTCGACGGGACCGACGTGAACGCGCCGACCGAGGTGAGCGGGAAGGCGGTGCTCGTCACGGCGGGCGGCCGGGTGGACCTCGAGGTACCCACCACGAAGGCGGTGCGGATCGGGCTCGGTGGCGGACCGACGACGCTGGTGATCGGCGACGGTGACGCGCCGGCCGGGACCGAGCCGAGGGACCGGGTCGACCTGCTGACGTACGGCGCCCCGGAACCGCTCGGGTTCGATCCCGCGAAGGCGCCCCGGGTGTTCCGGTACGACATCGGCCGCCGGATCGGCTTCTTCGACGGGAAACCCGGGCTGTGGTGGACGATCAACGGGCATCAGTACCCGGACGTGCCGATGTTCGTGGTGAGCGAGGGCGACATCGTGCGGATGACGATCAAGAACAGCTCGGGCCAGGTCCATCCGATGCACCTGCACGGCCACCACGTCGTCGTACTGAGTCGCGACGGGGTGGCGGCGACCGGGAGCCCGTGGTGGACGGACTCCCTCAACGTCGAGGACAAGGAGACCTACGAGGTCGCGTTCGTGGCCGACAATCCAGGGATCTGGATGGATCACTGCCACAATCTTCCGCACGCCGCGCAGGGGCTCGTGACGCACCTGATGTACACGGGCGTCACCACGAACCACCACCTCGGCGGCGACCCGAACAATCAGCCTGAGTGAATCGGGCGTCCGACGGTCAAGGTCTTGCGCAGGGTCTCGGGGAGGCCGTTGAAAGCCTCGTCGGGCTGGGTTCCGGTCGCGTCGAGGGTCTTGGAGAAGAAGGCCCGGGCCGCGGCCGCGAGCGCTACGTCGAGTACGTCGGCGTCCGACAGGCCGACTGCTTTCAGGGCGTCGACGTCCGCCTGGGTCACGGTGTCCGCGGCGAGTGCGACCTGGCGCGCGAAGGCCATCACGGCCCGGTCGACCGGGTCGTTCGCCGGCTCGTCGACGAGCGCCGCGACTTCCTCCGCGGTGTAGAACTTGTCGGCGAGGATCTGCCCGTGCGCGAGGCTGCAGTAGCTCGACTTCAGCGCGGTCGCTGCGGCCAGCGTGGCGAGCTCGTAGCGGCGCAGGTCCATGGACTCCTGGATCGCGCGGCTCAGCTGCTTCCAGGCCTCGTAGACGGCCGGTCGCGCGGCGAACGTGTGGACGAAGTTGGGCACGTGCCCAGCCGGCGCCCGGTTCGCCGCGAACATCTCCGGTTCGTTCGGCGTCTTGATGAATGCCATCTCGGTTCCCCCCTCAGTGGCTTAGAGGTCGCGCCACCTAGCCGCGCGACCTCTACCTCACGGTAGGTCCGCCATACCGATCCGGCAACGGTCCTGGGGATCCGGCACCTGGGACTGGGTATGGTTCACCAGTTGATCGTGAGGCGGTTGAGACGAGGTGGTCGGAATGCGGCGCGTACTCGCCGTCGCGCTGGCAGTGGTTGCGGCTGCTGCCTCGCTGACTGCCTGTGCCTCCGATCCGGCGCCGACCGATGTCACCGTCGCGTGGGCACCCAAGGGGCGGGCCGCGGTGCTGGTGACCTGGAAGGACAACGGGCTGCCGAACCGGGTCACGATCGAGGGCGTGCTCAGCGAGAGCCCGTCGTACCTGAAGTACATCCCGGCCGGTGAACCGAACCGGTGGGAGATCCCGACCTCGGCGTTCCCGCCGGACGGGAACTACAAGGTCGCCGTCGGCACCGGGACCTCGCAGGGCGGGGTGACCAGCAAGCTCGCCAAGTCGCCGGTGTTCGACACCGACGGTCCGGTGCGGCCGAGCGCTGCCGCGGTGGCGAAGCAGGGGCGCGGCGTGCTGATCCGCTGGTCGGTGCCGGTCGCTCCGCAGGACTTCACCCCGAACGACCCGCTGGACGTGAAGGGCAAGAAGACCCAGCGGTACGTGCCGATGATCGGGCGGCCGGGCAAGATGCTGAAGGTGATCGGCCCGGCGACCACCTCGAACCGCCAGGTCATCAAGAGCATCAAGCCGCCGTACACCTTCCAGCTGCGCACCCAGAACGAGTGGAGCACGAGCATCGGCGGGCAGGTCCTCGGGCTGACCAGCTCGATCAACGCCGCCGTACCCCGGCTGGCCCAGTTCAGCGTGCCGATCCGGGTCCGCGGGCGGGTCATCCTGCACCAGGTCGGCTGCGACCTCGAGACACCGTGCACGAGCAAGCGCGCGACACCGGCGGGCGTACCGGTCGTGGTGCTGACGCAGGTCGCCCCGGGCGCGCGGTGGACGCCGGCGGCGCGCGGATCGACGACGGCCGGCGGGTACTACGACATCGCGGTGCCGACCGGCGGCAGTCGCCCGTACAAGATCACCGTGCCGGAGAACACCAAGGGCAGTACGCAGACCGGTACGTCGACCAGCAAGCCGGCGTACACGAAGAGCATCGTCCGGGTCGCGTCGGCCGGGTTCGCGGGCGGGAACACGGCGAAGGCGAAGGGCTCGATGGTGACCGTGTCGGTCGCCGTGAAACCGGCCATGAACACGACCGTGATGCTGCAGGCCTGGAACCGGCAGACCCGCCGGTGGGTGGACTCCAAGGCGCTGCCGATGCGCAACGGCGTCGCCGCGCTGGCGTTCAAGGCCGCGCAGCCGGGCGACTTCGTCTACCGGTTCGCGATCCCCGGCGCGATGATGTTCGGCCGGCCGATCGACGGGACCACGACGGCGCAGCTGCAGCTACACGTCCGCTGACTCGGTCGCCGCCTGGGGCACCGGCCCGGCCTCTTCCCGGCGGCGCTTGCGGACCTTGTGGACGACGTACAGCGCGACCGCCGCGACCGCGACGGCGATCAGCGCGACCACCGACACCCGGCCGAAGATCTTGTCGGCGTTGTCGCCGATCTTGTACGCGACGACGCCGATCGTGGTCGCCCAGGCGATCCCGCCGGCGGCGTTCGCGACCAGGAAGCGCGGGTAGTGCATCCGCAGCATGCCGGCCATCGGGCCCGCGAAGATCCGCAGCAGCGCGACGAAGCGGCCGAAGAACACCGTCCAGACGCCGTACTTGTGGAAGTACTTCTCGGCCCGGACGATCCGGTCCTCGGAGAAGTGATGGAACCGGCGGCCCAGCCGTTCGAAGAGCCGGCGGCCGGCCTTGCGGCCGATGAAGTACCCGATCGAGTCGCCGATGATCGCGCCCGCGGCGGCGGCCAGGATCACGAACTCGATCTTCAGCTGATGCTGCTGCGACGCGAGCAGCGCGGCCGCGATCAGCGTGGTCTCACCGGGCAGCGGTACGCCCATGCTCTCCACGCCGATGACCAGTCCGACCACCAGATACGCGAGGATCGCCACCCCGGACGGGATGGCGATCGCCTGCGCGACAAGCAGAGGTTCCCCCATGCACCCATAGTGACATCGTGGGACAACCGATTTGGTGACCGGGCAACTATCCCCGGGAGATTTCAGGGTTGTGCCCGTTGTCGGAGGGGACAGCCGGCGGGGTTTCGCCGCTGAACGCCTTGGTGACGTTCTGCAGCGCGGTGGTGACCTCGGACGGGATGACCCAGAACGTGTTGCCGGGGCCCTTGGCCAGCTCGGGGAGCATCTGCAGGTACTGGTACGCGAGCAGCTTCGGGTCCGGGTCGTTGCGGTGGATCGCCTCGAACACGGTGTCGATCGCCTTCGCCTGGCCCTCGGCGCGCAGGATCGCCGCCTGCCGGTCGCCCTCGGCGGTCAGGATCCGGGACTGCCGGACGCCCTCGGCGTTCAGGATCGCGGCCCGCTTCTCCCGCTCGGCCCGCATCTGCTTCTCCATCGACTCCTTGATCGACCCCGGCGGCTCGATCGCCTTCAGTTCGACCCGGTTCACCCGGATGCCCCACTTGCCGGAGGCCTCGTCGAGGACGCCGCGCAGGATCGAGTTGATGTGCTCGCGCGACGTCAGCGTCTTCTCCAGGTCCAGGGCGCCGATGACGTTGCGCAACGTGGTCACGGTCAGCTGCTCGATCGCCTGGATGTAGTTCTGGATCTCGTACGCCGCGGCGCGCGGATCGGTGACCTGGAAGTACAGCACCGTGTCGATGTGCACGACCAGGTTGTCCTCGGTGATCACCGAGTTCGGCTCGAACGACACCACCTGCTCGCGCAGGTCGATGAGCTGGCGGGGCCGGTCGACGAACGGGATCACGATGTTCAGGCCGGGTTCCAGCGTGCGCAGGTAGCGGCCGAGGCGCTCGACGTTGCTGGCCCGCGCCTGCGGCACGATCCGCACGGTCCGCAGTACCAGCACGACGGCGAGCAGCGCGACGACGATTCCGATGATCAGTTCGGCCATGGTTCCTCCTGAGGATGGACGAGGGCGGTAGCCCCCTCGATGGCGAACACGTCGACCCGGGTCCCGGCGGGGATCCGCAGGTCGGGGTCGTAGGAGCGGGCACTCCACTCCTCGCCGCCGATCCGGACCCGGCCGGCGTCCCGGTCGCACGGCGCGAGGACGACGGCCTCGCGGCCGACCAGCGCGGCGACACCGGTGCGCAGCGTCGGGTGCCCGGTCAGGTGCCGGCGCGCCACCGGGCGGACCAGCGTGACCATCGCCACGGCGGTGACCGCGAAGGCCAGCACCTGGAAGCCGATCCCGAGTCCCAGCCCGCCGATCCCGGCCGCGGCGAGCGCGGCGACGGCGAGCAGGAGCAGGTCCAAGGTCGCCGTCATCAACTCGGCCGTGCCGAGGACGGCGGCGACGATCAACCACAGGATCCAGGACTGCATGGCGACCACCCCGGCGGCGGAAAGTACCTCTACTTTCGACGGTACTCCTGGATACGCCCACATTCAGCTAACGGTTCAGCTGCCTTCCGGCGGATCCCCGGTCGGTACGACGGCGACCAGCGAGGTGATCTCGCGCGCGCCGGCCGGATGGCTGCTGACCGTCCGGTTCTTCTTGAAGCGGTCGACGAGCCCCAGCAGCTCCTGGTTGAACTGCTCCGCCTCGGCATGGGTCAGCCACAGCCGGGACCGGCTCATCGAGCTGACGTCGTCCCAAGGGTCGTCCGCGTCCATCTCGACGAACTGGTCGGCGACCGCTTCCATCGTGGTCCGCAGCATCGCCTGGCTGGCCAGGCGTCCGGCGCTGCTCGACTGCGAGGAGATCACCAGACTGGCGGCCGGCGCCTTCCACGGGCGCTCCCGGCCGTCCGCGGACTCGTCGGCGCGCTCGATGATGCCCCACTTCTCCAGCGCGCGGAGGTGGTAGCTCATCGCCGACGGCGTCAGTCCGGCCAGCTCGGCGCATTCCGTCGCGGTCAGCACCTTGCCGTTGAACAGCTCGTCGATGACCACCTGCCGCGCGGGGTGCGCGAGCGCCCGGATCGCCCGCGGATCCGTGATCACCAGCTGCTTCTTCTTCGCCACGAGGTCAGCGTAGCGAACCCCTTGACGACCCAAGATCTGAAGTGTTTACTTCACAACTATGAAGCAAACCCTTCAGACCTCGATCTGGTCGCGCCCCGACGTCCGCCTCGTCCTGCCAGCTCGCGCGCTGTCGTACGCGGGCGACTCGATCGCGTTGATCGCGCTGATGCTGCGCGTCTCCGACGGCCACGGTCCGGCAGCCGTCACGGCACTGCTGCTCGCGTTCGCCGTACCGACGGTGGCGATGATCCCGTTCGCCGGGCGGATCGTGGACGGGTTCGACTCGCGGACGGTCCTGGTCTGGTCAGGGCTGCTGCAGGTGGCCGCCGGTGTCGGGCTGGCGTTCGTGCACGACCTGGTCAACACGCTGGCGCTGGTGTGCGTACTGCAGATCGGCCAGGCCGTCGCTGGGCCCGCGTGGGGTGCGCTGATCCCGCGGATCGTCGGCGAGGAGCTCGTCGGCCGTGCCACCGGGACCAGCCAGGCATTGATCGGGGTCGCGACGCTGGCTGGGTCGGCGGCCGGCGGTGTGCTGGTCAGCTGGGTCGGCAGCCGCGGCGCCCTGCTCGTCGACGCCTCGACCTTCCTTGCCCTCGTCGTCGTCGCGCAGCTGGTCCAGACCCGGCGCCGGCCGGAGCCGGGCGCCGCTCGCGGGCGCGGCGGGGTGTCTGCGGGACTGCGCGCCATCTTCGGTGACGACATCTTGAAGATCCTGGTTCCGGCGCTGTGGATCTTCGTGGTCGCCGGCGAGGCGGTCAACGTCGTGGAGGTCTTCCTGATCACTGACGAACTCGGTCTCGGGGCCGCTCTGTACGGCGCGGCGGGCGCGGCGACCGGCGCCGGGGCGATCCTCGGTGCCTGGTACAGCGGCCGGCTGAACGGCGACCGCGCCCGGGCGGTGGGAGTCGTCGTGGGAATGGCGGCGATCGGCGGCTCGAGCGTGCTGATGGGCCTCGCGGGCAACCTGGTGACCCTACTGATCGGAGCCACCACGATCGGCGTCGGCAGCGGAATGCTGAACGCGGCGGCCAACGCACTGGTGGTGACCAGAACCGCCGAGGCCGTCCGCGGCCGGGTGATCGCCGCCCTGAACGGTACGGTCCGCTCGTTCAGCATTCTCGCGATGCTCCTGGGCGGTTTGGCGGGTGCGCTGCTCGGCCCGCGCGGGACGTTCGTGACGTGCGGAGTGGCCTGCGTCGCGGCCGCCGTGGTCGTCGGTGCCCTGGTCGCGCGGAGCAAGGCCGAATCAAAGGATTCGGAGCTGGAGGCCCTGAGTCACTAGCCTTTGGGCTATGACTGATGCACACGTGGACCCGGTGAACCCCGACAGCGGGCAGGACGACCTGCCCGAGCAGATGCGGGTTCGCCGGGAGAAGCGTGACCGCCTGCTGGCGGAAGGAGTACCGCCGTACCCGATCTCGGTGCCCCGGACGCACCTGCTCAAGGACCTCCGGGCGACGTACGACGCCCAGGACCTGGAGCCCGACACCCGGACCGGCGAGCAGGTCTCGGTGGCCGGCCGGGTGATCTTCCTGCGCAACACCGGCAAGCTCTGCTTCGTCCGGCTCCGCGAGGGGGACGGGACCGAGCTGCAGGTGATGTTCTCGCTCGCCGACCTCGGCGAGGAGGAGCTGGCCCGGTTCAAGGGGCTCGTCGACATCGGCGACCTGCTGTCCGTCCAGGGCGAGGTGATCACCAGCCGCCGCGGTGAGCTGTCCGTGCAGGCGACCGCGTGGCAGATGGCCGCGAAGACGCTCCGCCCGCTCCCGAACGAGCACAAGCCGCTCAGCGAAGAGGCCCGCGTACGGATGCGGTACGTCGACCTGATCGTGCGTCCCGAGGCCCGCGAGATGGTCCGCGCGAAGGCAGCCGTCCTGAAGGCGCTGCGCGCGACGTACGACGGGCGCGGCTTCGTCGAGGTCGAGACGCCGGTGCTGCAGCTGACCAACGGCGGCGCGGCGGCTCGGCCGTTCTCGACCCACTTGAACGCGTTCGACCAGGAGATGAAGCTCCGGATCGCGCTCGAGCTCGACCTGAAGCGCGCGATGATCGGCGGCGTCGACCGGGTGTACGAGATCGGCCGCACGTTCCGTAACGAGGGGCTGGACTCCACCCACTCGGCGGAATTCTCGATGATCGAGGCCTACGAGGCGTACGGCGATTACGACACGATGGCCGAGCTGATCCAGGAGCTGATCAGGAACGCGGGCCGTGCGATCGGTCGTACGACGATCACCGGGCGCGACGGTTCGACCATCGACATCGAGCAGCCGTTCCAGCACGCGACGCTTTTCGGGCTGCTCTCGGAAGCGGTCGGTGAGAGTGTCGACGCGACCACCGACCTGGCCAGGCTGCTGAAGTTGGCCGAGCAGCACGGGGTCGAGCTGCAGCCCGACCGGAATGCCGGTGAGATCGCCGTCGACTTGTTCGAGAAGCTCTGCGAGCACACCCTGATCCAGCCCACCTTTGTTCGCGACTATCCGGAGTCGGCGCGGCCGCTGGCGAAGCCGCACCGGGAAATTCCGGGGCTGGTCGAGGCCTGGGACCTGTTCCTCAACGGCGTCGAGCTCGGGGTCGCCTACTCGGAGCTGAACGACCCGGTGATCCAGCGGGATCGCCTGGTGGAGCAGTCGTTGCTGGCCGCGGCCGGCGACCCGGAGGCGATGGATCTGGACGAGGACTTCCTGCGCGCGATGGAATTCGGGATGCCGCCGGCCGGTGGCATGGGGATGGGCCTGGACCGCTTGGTGATGTTGCTCACCGGGACCGGTATCCGGGAGACGATTCTCTTCCCGTTGCTGCGTCCGGAGTGATTTTCGAATCCAGACACAGGGTCGTTGCATAGCACAACGGACGGCCTTCGCAAATCCAGGGGCCGAATTCATTCCGGACCGCCCGGTTCGAACCGGATGAATACTCAAGGTCACCATGACTGCACAGCGTCGATGAATGACAAGTGCCTGGTTTGTGCGGTACAAATCAGGTGCTAACAATTCAGCAGGGGGATTGTGCCCGATGGCGGGCGCGGAAAGGTTGTCATCGATGGCGCAAAGGGTGCAGGTGGTTCTCGAGGACGATCTCGACGGTGGTAAGGCCGACGAGACCGTCACATTCGGGCTGGACGGAACGACGTACGAGATCGACCTGTCCAAGAAGAACGCCGCGAAACTGCGCGACGCCCTCGCCGCGTACGTCGGCTCGGGTCGCCGGGTGGCCGGCCGCCGGGGTGCGGCGGGCCGGGCGCGCGGCCGCGGCCGGTCGGCCTCGGACTCCGCGGACATCCGGGCCTGGGCCAAGGAGAACGGCTACGAGGTCAGCGAGCGCGGCCGGATCTCCGCCGAGGTGCGCGCGGCGTACAACGACGCGAAGTAGTTTTCAGCTGTCGCCGGTCCCGGCACCCCGATGCGGGTGCCGGGACCGTCCGCATTCCGGTTGTTTCACAGAGTGGGACCGGGCGTGTCGCGGCGATGGCTGACCGGGCAGGCAGTTCTGGGAATTCGCTGGTGGCGAACACGCTGTCGGATCGCGGTGCACCGGGAACACGCTGGTTACCAGTGCGGTTGTTCCCTTGTGATGCCGCCCGGACGGCCGATGGACGAGTGATCGGGTGTTCGCCGAGAGCGAGCCTGTCGGTGTCGGGGACTAGCATGCAGGTACGGGGGTCGGCCAACACGGCACGTCCGACTCCTCTGAGGCAAGGAGCGCTTTGGCGATGTTTGAACGATTTACGGACCGCGCCCGTCGGGTAGTCGTCCTGGCACAGGAAGAAGCCAGGATGCTCAGTCACAACTACATCGGGACCGAGCACATCCTGCTCGGCCTGATCCACGAGGGTGAAGGGGTCGCCGCCAAGGCTCTCGAGAGCCTGGGTATCTCGCTCGAAGCCGTCCGTTCCCAGGTCGAGGAGATCATCGGCCAGGGGCAGCAGGCACCGAGCGGGCACATCCCGTTCACTCCCCGCGCCAAGAAGGTGCTGGAGCTCTCCCTGCGCGAGGCCCTGCAACTGGGCCACAACTACATCGGCACCGAGCACATCCTGCTCGGCCTCATCCGCGAGGGTGAGGGTGTCGCAGCGCAGGTCCTGGTCAAGCTCGGTGCGGACCTGAACAAGGTCCGGCAGCAGGTCATCCAGCTGCTGAGCGGATACCAGGGCAAGGAGTCGTCGCCGCAGGGCACGGCCCCGGAGGGTGCACCCAGCAGCTCCCTGGTGCTCGACCAGTTCGGCCGGAACTACACCCAGTCCGCTCGTGAGGCGAAGCTCGACCCGGTGATCGGGCGCGAGACCGAGATCGAGCGGGTCATGCAGGTGCTGTCCCGGCGGACCAAGAACAACCCTGTCCTGATCGGTGAGCCGGGTGTCGGCAAGACCGCCATCGTGGAAGGTCTGGCCCAGCAGATCGTCCGTGGTGACGTCCCGGAGACGCTGAAGGACAAGCAGATCTACTCTCTCGACCTGGGCGCCCTGGTGGCCGGTTCGCGCTACCGCGGTGATTTCGAGGAACGCCTGAAGAAGGTGCTCAAGGAGATCCGCACCCGCGGCGACATCGTGCTGTTCATCGACGAGATCCACACCCTCGTCGGGGCCGGTGCGGCCGAGGGCGCGATCGACGCGGCGAGCATCCTGAAGCCGATGCTGGCCCGTGGCGAGCTGCAGACGATCGGCGCCACCACCCTCGACGAGTACCGCAAGTACGTCGAGAAGGACGCCGCGCTGGAGCGCCGCTTCCAGCCGATCCAGGTGGCCGAGCCCTCGATCGCGCACACGATCGAGATCCTCAAGGGCCTCCGCGACCGGTACGAGGCGCACCACCGGGTGACCATCACCGACGCCGCGCTGGTGAACGCCGCGCAGATGGCCGACCGGTACATCTCGGACCGGTTCCTGCCGGACAAGGCGATCGACCTGATCGACGAGGCCGGGGCCCGGCTACGGATCCGCCGGATGACGGCTCCGCCGGACCTGCGCGAGTTCGACGAGAAGATCGCGACCGTGCGCCGGGAGAAGGAGTCGGCGATCGACGCGCAGGACTTCGAGCGCGCCGCCCGGCTGCGGGACGACGAGAAGAAGCTGATCAACGCGAAGTCCGAGCGTGAGAAGCAGTGGAAGGCCGGCGACATGGACGTCGTCGCCGAGGTCGACGAGGAGCTGATCGCCGAGGTGCTGAGCACCGCGACCGGGATCCCCGTCTTCAAGCTGACCGAGGAGGAGTCCTCGCGGCTGCTCGACATGGAGAAGGAGCTGGCCAAGCGGTACGTCGGCCAGGTCGACGCGGTCAAGGCGCTGTCCCGCTCGATCCGGCGTACTCGCGCCGGCCTGAAGGACCCGCGCCGCCCGAGCGGCTCGTTCATCTTCGCCGGCCCGTCCGGTGTCGGTAAGACCGAGCTGTCCAAGGCGCTGACCGAGTTCCTGTTCGGCGACGAGCACGCGCTGATCAGCCTCGACATGTCGGAGTACTCGGAGAAGCACACCGCTTCCCGGCTGTTCGGTTCGCCTCCTGGGTACGTCGGCTACGAAGAGGGCGGCCAGCTGACCGAGAAGGTGCGCCGCAAGCCGTTCAGCGTCGTGCTGTTCGACGAGGTGGAGAAGGCCCACCCGGACATCTTCAACTCGCTGCTGCAGATCCTGGACGAGGGTCGTCTGACCGACGCCCAGGGCCGCGTGGTCGACTTCAAGAACACCGTGATCATCATGACCACGAACCTCGGTACGAAGGACATCGCCAAGGCGGTCTCCCTGGGCTTCTCGCAGGCGAGCGACACCACGTCGTCGTACGAGAAGATGAAGGCGAAGGTCACCGAGGAGCTGAAGCAGCACTTCCGGCCGGAGTTCCTCAACCGCGTCGACGAGATCGTGGTCTTCCACCAGCACACGATGGAGGACATCGTCCGGATCGTGGACCTGATGGTGGCCCAGATCGAGCTGCGGCTGAAGGACAAGGACATGGGCATCGAGCTCACGCCGGCGGCGAAGGAACTCGCCGCGAAGCGTGGCTTCGACCCGGTCCTGGGTGCCCGTCCGCTCCGCCGCGCACTACAGCGCGACATCGAGGACGTGCTGGCCGAGAAGATCCTGTTCGGGGAACTGCGCCCCGGCCAGATCGTCCTGGTCGACGCGGCACCGGAAGGCACGGTCGACGGCGACGGACTGCCCGAGTACTTCACCTTCACCGGTAACCAGAAGTCGACGGCCTCCGACCTGGAGCTCACCGACCTCACCACCGGTGGCACGACCGGCAGCTCCGGTCTGCAGGACAGCTGAGCCAGTAGCTGACAGCGAGGGCCCCGCGGACATCGTGTCCGCGGGGCCCTCGTCCTACGTCGGGCAGGTCCCGGGGATGCAACCGGGTGCTCGCCTCACCCGGTACTTAACGGTGAGGAAGCGCCCAACCAGGACCGGAGGACGCGTGGCGAGCAACCGAGATCAGGACTTCACCGACTACGTGAGTGCCCACCGCGGGCGGATGATGCGGATGGCGCGTCTGCTGACCAGTGGGGACGCGCACTGGGCCGAGGATCTGGTGCAGACCGCGTTGACCAAGCTCTACGTGAAGTGGGGTGCGGTCAGGCCCGAGGTCGGAGCGGCGCGGTACGCCGACAAGATCCTGATCAACGTGTTCCTGGACGAGAAGCGCCGGTTCTGGCGTCATCGCGAGACGTTGACCGACGAGGTCTCCGAGCCCGGGCAGCAGACCGGCTCCGGACCGGAGGACCGGCTGACCGTGCTGGCCGCGCTCGAGCAGCTGCCCAGGCGTCAACGGGCCGCTGTCGTCCTGCGGTACTTCTGCGATCTGGACGTGGCCGCTGCCGCCGAGCTGATGGGCAGCAGCCAGGGCACCGTCAAGAGCCAGACCGCTCGTGGGCTGGACAAGCTGCGCGACCTCATCGGCGAACCCCTGAACACACTGGAGCATGTGCGATGACTGATCTGAAGAGTCTTCTCGAGCGCGCGGCCGGCACCGACCCGGTGGTCACCGACGACGACGTCGCGGCCGATCTCAGCCGCGGCCGCCGGGCCGCCCGTCGTCGCCGGTTCGCCGGCGCCGGCCTCACCACGGTCGCCGCGGCTGTCGTCGTCGGTGCCCTCGCGGTGCCGCTGGCGTTCGCACCCGGTGCGCACTCCGGCGGCTCGGACTCCGCGGTCTCGGCGCCGCCCGCGACCGGCCCTGCGACCGGCTCTGTGACGATGTCGGCCGGTGAGGTGCTGTTGGTCGCGGCGGCCCACGAGGAGAAGGCCGAACCGACGACCGGCAAGTACTTCCGGGTCCGGAAGGTCCAGAGCCGGGAGTGGACCGTCATGGCCGACGGCAAGATCGTCTGCTGTGGGTCGATCCCGGCCGGTCCGGGCGGCTACAAACTGCGTGAGCTGACGGTGACCGAGAGCTGGACCGGCCTGAAGGGCGGCACCGCCTGGCTCGGTACCCGCTCGCTGGGTGCGCATCCGGCCACGGCGGCCGACGAAGCGGCGTGGCGCAAGGCGGGAGCGCCGGCGAGCTGGAACGCCGGTCCGACCGACACCTCGACCAAGCACGACCAGGTCATCTCGTCGAAGCCGGGAAAGGCCACCTTCCTCGAGCTGAAGGACGACGCGGACCGCTACACCGCCCTGGGGATCAACGGCACCCTGCAAGACGTGCTGGCGCTGCCGGCCGACCCCGCACAGCTGCGGACCCGGCTGCTCGAGGTGAAGGCGGCGACCGCTCCTGACGCCACCGAGGCGGCGGCTCTCGCGCAGCTCTCGGCCGGCCTGCTCAGTGATACCCCGGCACTGCCGAAGGTCCGCGGAGCCGCGTTCCGGCTCCTGGCGGGGCTGCCGGGCGCCACGGTCCAGCCGAACGTCACGGACCTGAGCGGCCGGACCGGTACGGCGGTCGGGTTCTCCTTCCCGGCGTACCAGCTGAAGCTCCGGCTGATCGTCGACCCGAAGACCGGCAAACTCCTGAGCAGCAGCCACACCGGCGGAAAGAACGGCGACAGCACGATCCTGCTCTCCGGCTGGACCGACGCCACCCCGGAAGCACCACCCGCCGCCATCAAGTGAGCTGACTTCGTTCTGCGTGCCTCGAGCGCCCGTCGACCCTCCGGGGCCGGCGGGCGCTCGCGTGTTCGGCCGGGAACCGGTCCAGGCCGGTGGAGTACTGCGACGCTGCTCGGCGTACCGGAAACACGCCTGATTTATGCGAAGGCTACTGATTGGTCGTATCGTCCTGCGGAGCGTGATCACTTCGGTACGGAGACGGCTTCCGTCCGCCTACGGATCGATGGGAAGATCGCGCGACTGCTGAGGAAGCAGTTACTTACCGCCTGTCTGCCGCGTTGTAACCCTGTGACCACGCTGTTCGGACCCGGACTGTCGGAAAGGGGGCCGAGGATGGAATCATCTCGTCGCATGGACGCGCCGCGTCTGCCGCTGACCCAGGAACCGGTCGCCGACACCGGTTCCTTTGGCGTGCGGCAGGCGGGCGGAGTGCTCGAGCGGGCGCAGCGGATCGCGGACACGCTCCGCGAACAGGCCGAGCACGAGAACGATCTCGCCCGCGACGAGGCCGGCCGGATCCGGGCCGCGAACGAGCGCCTGAAGGCCGACGCAGAGGCCGCCGCGAAGAAGCTTCGGTCGGACGCGATGACGGCCGCCCAGCGGGTGCTGAACGACGCCGAGCGGGCCGCCGAGCAACTCCGTACCGAGTCCGAGGCCGAGGCCGAGCGCGTCCGCTCGGAGGCCGAGGAGACGGCAGACAGGCTGCGCTCCGAGTCGACCGCCGAAGCCGAGCGGGTACGCCGGGACGCAGCCGCCGCTGCCGAAAAACTGACCGCCGAGTCGACGGCCGAGGCCGAGCGGGTCCGGTCCGAGGCGACTGCTTTCGCGGAGCGGCTGAAGGTTGAGTCGGAGTCCGCCGCCGAGCAGCTCCGCGCCGAGGTCGCCGAGGAGGTGGCCAAGCGCCGGGCGGATTCGGAGGCGACGGCCGAGCGGCTCAGGGTCGAGAGCGAGGCGGCCGCCGAGAAGCTGCGGGTCGAGTCACAGGCGGCCGCGGACCGGCGGGTCGCGGCGGCAGAGGTCGAAGCGGGCCGGGTGAAGGACGAGGCCGACGAACTGCTCGACGACGCCCGGATGGCGCGCGAGTCGGCCCAGGCGATGGTCGAGCGGGCCAGCCGCGAGGCACAGCAACTGGTCGCCGACGCCGGCGAACAGGCCGCGCTGGTGTCGCAGGCCGCCGTCCGCAACGAGGCAGACCTGATCGCCCGCGCCGAGTCCGAAGCGAGCGAGCTGCGGGCCGCGGTCGAGCGCGAGGTCGAGACGGCCCGGGAGCGGTCCCGCGTCGAGATCGCCGCTGCCCACGCGGAGATCGAGCGGCTGCGCGGCGAGAACCGGACGGAGCTGGAACGCCGTACGGCGGAGCTCGAGGAGACCGAGCGCGCCAAGCTGGCCGCGATCTCGCTGGAGATCGACAAGCTGCGGGCCGAGGCGGTCGCGGAGATCGCCGAGCGGAAGGCCGAGGCCGAGGCCGGTAACGAGCGGCTGATGGCGGACGCCCGGGCCCAGGCCAAGCTGGTCGTGGACTCGATCGAGGCGGACCGCCGGACGGCGGCGGGCGAGGCGCAGCGGATCGTCGAGGACGCGAACAAGGCGGCCGAGGCAGCGATGGCCGAGGCCGAGAAGCAGACGCTGTGGAGCAAGAAGACCGTCGACGACCTGATCGGCGCCGCGGAGTCCGAGGCACAGGCGATCCGCGACCAGGCCGCCGTCGACGCGGCCGAGCTGCTCAAGCAGAAGCGCGCGCACCTGCGGCGCGTGGTCGGCCGGTCGACCACCCGGCTCAAGCAGACCCAGGACGCGATCGCCAAGGAGAACGCCGAGCTGACCCAGCTGGCCGAGACCACGCTGTACTCGGCCGGCGAGCAGGCGGAGGCGACGCTGGCCGCGGCCAAGCAGGAGGCCGAGCGGGTCACCGCCCAGGCACAGGCCCGGGCCGACCGGCTGAAGAGCTCGGCCGCCGAGGACGCGCGGGAGATCATCGAGCGCGCCAACCGCCGCGAGGCCGAGGCCCAGCAGAGCACCCAGGTACTGCGGGAGCGCGCGGCCAACGACCTGTCCGAGGCCCAGCGCCAGTCGCACGAGCTGATCCGCAAGTCCCGCGCGGAGGCTCAGCAACTCGAGGCCCAGGCCCGCGAGCACGCCGACACCCTGCGTGCCCAGGCCCGAAAACTTCTCGCCGACGCCGAGGCGAGGGTCGCTGCGCTGAACCAGCGCCGTGATGAGATCACCAAGGAGCTCACCCAGCTTTCGGGTGTGATCGAGGCACTCGCTGTACCGGGGTTCCGCCCAGGTGGTGGAATGTCCTCCAGTGAGGGTTCCACGGGGGAATCAGGATGAGGACGTGACAGTCAGATCCTTGTCAGTGACAATGTGTGATCCACCCACCCATCGAAGTGAGCATCGGAAAACATGAGCAGTGAAAGCCCAACCCCGTTCCGTACCGTTCTGCGTGGCTACGAGCCTGCCCAGGTGGATCAGCACATCCGTGAGCTGACCACTTCGCTGACCGCGCTGCAGCAGCAGTCCGAGCAGCTGCAGCGTCATGTGCAGGAGCTGCAGTCCCGCACGGACGCGGCGGAAGCGGCCGTCATCTCCGCCCAGGAGGACTCCAAGGACCGCGCGCCGACGTTCACCGAGTTCGGTGAGCGCGTCGCGAAGATCCTGTCGCTGGCCGACGACGAGGCCCGTGACCTGGTGACCCGCGCCCGCACCGACGCGGAGGCGATCGTCGCCGACGGTGAGGCGCACGCGAAGAAGGTCCGCAAGGAGGCCGAGCAGTACTCCCTGGACTGGAAGAGCGAGGTCGACGCCGAGGCCGCCCGGATCCTCGAAGAGGCCCGGACCCAGGCCGACGACATGCGTGACGAGGCCGAGCGTGACGCCACCGCGCGTCGCAGCGAGGCGCAGGCGCTGTACGAGCAGGAGCGGGCCAAGTCCGCGCAGGCCGCGGCCGCCTTCGAGACCACCCTGGCCGAGCGCCGGGGCAAGGTCGAGCAGGAGTTCGCCGCCCGTACGGCGCTCGCCGAGCAGCAGCTCGCCGCGGTCACCGATCGCGCCGCGCAGGTGCAGCGGGAGGCCGACCGGTCGCGTTCCGAGGCCGAGCGGTTGTCCCAGCAGCAACTGGCCGACGCGAACCGGCAGGCCCAGGAGATCGTCGCCGCCGCGAAGGACAAGTCCGAGCGGATCCGTGCCGAGTCCGAGCGCGAGCTCGCGGCCGCGACGCAGCGCCGGGACAGCATCAACGCGCAGCTGACCAACGTCCGCCAGATGCTGGCGACGCTGTCCGGCCAGCCGGCGATGCCGCTCGACCTGCTGGACGACGACGCAGACGCCACCACCGGCAGCAAGAAGAACTGAAGCACTACCACCTAAGACGCCGGCTCGAGTCCTTCGAGCCGGCGTCTTGGTCTGTCACGCAGGGAGCCGGTAGCGGCCACGGCTGAGAGGTTCGACGAGGCCGTCGGCCACGAGTCCGTCCAGGGCTCGTTCGCGTTGGACGGGTTCCGGCCAGCAGGTGTCCAGCTCGGTCTTCGGTACGGGCGCCGACGCGGCACGCAGTACGGCCAGAAGGCGGCCGCGGACTTGGCGGTCGGTGCCTTCGTAGGTCTGGCCGCGGCGCGGCGGGCCGTCGTACGGCGGGCTTCCGGCGCGGACCCAGGCGCAGTCGGACCGGATCGGGCAGTCGGCGCAGCGCGGCGTACGGGCGGTGCAGATGAGGGCGCCGAGCTCCATGGACGCCACGGCCCAGCGGGCTGCGGTCGGCTCGTCGGCGGGCAGTGCGCTGACGGCGAGGCGCTGGTCGGCGGCCGTGGGGGAGATGCTCGGTTGCGCGACGCCGGTCAAGGAGCGCGCGAGAACCCGGCGTACATTCGTGTCGACGACCGCGTGCCGCTGACCGAACGCGAACGATGCGATCGCGGCGGCCGTGTACGTGCCGACGCCGGGCAGCGCGAGCAGCGCCGCATGGTCGTCCGGTACCTCGCCGCCGTGACGCTCCACAATCGCCTGAGCCGCCGCGTGCAGCCGGAGGGCGCGCCTGGGGTACCCGAGCCGGTCCCAGGCCCGCACAGCCTCACCAGGAGCCTCTGCGGCCAGGTCCACCGGCTTCGGCCACCTCTCCAGCCAGCGCTGGTACGCCGGTAGCACCCGATTCACCGGTGTCTGCTGCAACATGAACTCACTGACCATCACCGCCCACGCCCCGGCGCCCGGCTCCCGCCACGGCAGTTCCCGCTTGTTGACGGCGTACCAAGCCAGCACGGGGTCATGGAGAGCTGACGGCGAGCCTGAGTGGTCCTGCACGGAGCCGATATTAGAGTGCGCTTCATGAGCAGTCTGCTCCGTCCGGTCGGGCACCTGCCCGCCAGCGTGTACTGGTTCCGGCGTGGACTCGTGCTCGCGGTCGTAGTGGTGCTGGTCATTCTGATCTCCCGGCTGTTCGCGGGCGGTGGCGACGACACGAAGAACGCCGCCGCGTCGGACCCGCAGCCGAACCCCACCGGCGCCGCCCCGGTCACACCGTCGACGACGCCCAGCAGCAAGCCGAGTACGACGCAGACACAGACCCCGAAGCCGACGAAGACCACGCCGCCCGCGGACCTCGCCTGCAAGGGCTCGGACCTCAGCATCGACGCGCTGCCGGCGAACCGGAAGATCGTCTCCGGCTCGATGCTGAACTTCGTCATCCAGTTCAGGCCGATCGACGACGGGTGCAAGGCGACCGTCAACGCCGACAAGCTGACGGTCACCGTGACGTCCGGGACGGACCAGATCTGGAGCACCACCCAGTGCGACAAGGCGATCCAGACCGCCACCCTCGTCGTTGCCAAGGGCAAGCAGTCGGCGGTCACCGTGCCCTGGAACGGACACCGGTCCAGGCCTGGCTGCCTTCCGGGTCAACCGATCGCCAAGCCTGGAACCTATGTCGTCAAAGCCGAGTACGACGGCCGCTCGTCAGGCGCTCAGGCCTTTCAGGTCGTCTGATCGGCCGGCCGCGCAACCTCGTCCTGCTGCTTCTGCAGGTGGCTGGGGGCGGTGAACAGCAACGCGGCCACCAGTCCGACCAGTAGCACCAGGGCCGGCAGCACCAGCGACTGCGCCATCGCGTCGCTGAACCCCTGCCGAACCATCTCGGGCAGCCGTCCGCTGGAGAACCCCTCGCCCGCCGGCGCGCCACCGGATCCCGGAAGGTTGTGCGCCAGCCGCGACTCCATCAGTACGGCGATGCTCGCACTGCCGAGCACCGCGCCGACCTGCCGCGTCGTGTTGTAGACGCCGGCCCCGGCGCCGGCCTGGTGCATCGGGAGGTTCCGCGTCGCCGTCGCCCCGAACCGGTTTGGGGAGACTTTCCGCCGGGACTGGGGAGGGTTACTGCCTGATTCGGGAGGGTGAAACTCCCCACAACGACCCGCGCGCGTCGCCCACCGCCGGGGTGGGCGTCCCTCGGGCAGATGTCGCGATCGTCCCGGCGGGCTACTAGGCGAACGTCCCGTGCGGGCTGCTAGACGTAGCGTTCCAGGATGCTGGACTCGGCCAGCCGGGACAGGCCCTCGCGGACCGTGCGGGCCCGGTTCTCGCCGACGCCCTCGACCGTCTGCAGGTCGTCGATGCTTGCCGCGAGCAACTTCTGCAGGTGGCCGAAGTGGTCGATCAGCCGGTCGATGACCGCACCCGGGAGCCGCGGCACCTTGGCCAGCAGCCGGTAGCCGCGCGGGGTGACCGCAGCGTCCAGTTGCTCGGCGCCGCCGAGCTGCAGAGCCCGCGCGACCTGGCCGATGTCCAGGAGGTCCGTCGGGCTGACGGCGTCCAGCTCGAGCAGTACGTCGTCAGCGGTCTTGGGCCGGCGACCCGTGGCCGGCGGGAGGTAGTCGCGGACGACCAGTTCCCGTTCGCCGGCCACTCCCGCGACGAGTTCGTTGAGCTGCAGCGTGAGCAGGCGGCCGTCGGTGCCGAGCTCCACGACGTACCCGTCGATCTCGGTGGCGATCCGGCGGACCATCTCCAGCCGCTGCGCGACCGCGGCAACGTCCCGGACGGTGACCAGGTCCTCGATCTCGAGGGCGGACAGCGTGCCGGACACCTCGTCCAGCCGGAGCTTGTAGCGCTCCAGGGTGGCGAGGGCCTGGTTGGCGCGGGACAGGATCGCGCCGGAGTCCTCGAGCACGTACCGCTGGTCGTCGACGTACAGCGCGATGATGTGCATCGACTGCGACACCGAGATCACCGGGAACCCGGTCTGCCGCGCGACGCGGTCCGCGGTGCGGTGCCGGGTGCCGGTCTCCTGGGTCGCGATCGACGGGTCCGGCATCAGGTGCACGGCCGCGCGGATCAGCCGGGTGGCGTCCCGGTCGAGGACGATCGCGCCGTCCATCTTGCTCAGCTCCCGCAACCCGGTCGCGGTGAAGTCGACGTCGATCTCGAAGCCGCCGGTGGAGATCGCGTCGATCGCCTTGTCGTGACCGAGCACGAGCAGTGCGCCGGTCCGCCCGCGCAGGATCCGTTCCAGTCCTTCGCGTAGTTCCGTGCCGGGCGCCACTGCCGCGAGCGTCGCGCGGAGCCGGGCGCCGGTGCTGTTCTTGTCCGTGTTCGCCGCCACGGAACCTGAGTCTATGCGGTCAGCCGCGTGCCGTTGCGCGGATATCTGCCGCAGCGCCCGGTACGGCGCCCGGGGATCGGCCGACCGGCGCACCTGCGCGTGCACCCGCCCGTGCATCGGACTGTGCAGTTCTGGTTTCCCGCGTGGACCGGGTGCCCGCAGGTACGACGTCTTCCGCGTCAGGGGCAGCGGATGACCTGACCGGCGTACGAAAGACCGCCGCCGAATCCGAACAGCAGTACCGGCGCGCCGGACGGAATCTCGCGCTTCTCGACCAGTTTCGACAGCGCGATCGGGATGCTCGCGGCCGACGTGTTGCCGGATTCCACGACGTCCTTCGCGACCACCGCGTTGACCGCGCCGAGCCGCTTCGCGAGCGGCTCGATGATGCGCAGGTTGGCCTGGTGCAGGACGACGCCGCCGAGATCCTCGGGCTTCAGGCCGGCCTTCGCGCACACCTGCTTGGCGATCTCCGGCAGTTGCGTGGTGGCCCAGCGGAAGACGCTCAGACCTTCCTGCGCGAACGGGCCGTCGCGGCCTTCGATCCGGACTGCGTCCGACATCTCGGGCACCGAACCCCACACCACCGGGCCGACCTCCGGCTCGTCACTCGCGACCAGCACAGCTGCACCGGCGCCGTCACCGATCAGCACGCAGGTGGTGCGGTCGGTCCAGTCCGTCCAGTCGCTGAGCTTCTCGACGCCGATCACCAGGGCCTTGGTCGCGGCACCGGCCCGGATGGCCTGGTCGGCGGTCGCGAGCGCGTACGAGAAACCCGAGCACGCGGTGTTCAGGTCGATCGCGGCCGGGTTGCCGAGGCCGAGGCGTGCGGCGACGCGAGCGGCCATGTTCGGCGAGCGGTCGATCGCCGTACAGGTCGCGACCACGACGTAGTCGATCTCCGAGGTGTCGATCCCGGCGTTCGCGACGGCCTTGTCGGCGGCCCGCCAGGCCATCTCGTCGACCTGCTCGTCGGGTGCCGCGATCCGGCGCTCCCGGATGCCGACCCGGCTCTGGATCCACTCGTCGTTGGTCTCGACCATGGTGGCGAGCTCGTCGTTGGTGAGCACCCGTTCCGGCTGGTAGTGGCCGAGCGCGACAACTCTGGATCCGGTCATCAGGTGCTCCTGCAGTCATCCGGCGGGGGTACGGGCGGTCCCCAGAGTACGTTCCCGAGCCAGCAGCTGTGGATCCCCCGTCTCACCCCGTCCCACCCCTGTGTCCCACCCCACACCCGGACCACCTCCACCTGTTGCCGGGCTGGCGTGCGCATTTGGTGGGTTGGCGTGGGCATTTGCTGGGTTGGCCCACCAAATGCTGGGTTCCACACCCTGGTTGGAGGTGAGGAACCCCCAACCTGCTGGGTTGGCCAGGCAAATTGGTGGGTCTGCCAGGCAAATGCGGGGGGGGGGGGGCGGTCAGGCGAGGCCGGCGGCTAGGCGAGACCCGCGGCTGGGCGAGGCCGGCGGCTGGGCGAGGCCGGCGGCTGGGCGAGGTCCGTGGCTGGGCGAGGCCTGCGGCTAGGCGAGGCCTGCGGCCAGCAATGCGGAGCGGAGGTCGGGGGCGGCGAAGGTGCGGAGGCCGTACTTCTTCTGGATGTCCATCGGCTTCACGTCCTTGCTCCGGTTCGGGATGTCGGCGGGGACGATCGCCTTGGTGAACCCGAGCCGGGCCGCTTCCGCGAGACGTTTCTCCAGGCCGCCGACGCGACGTACCTCACCGGCCAGGCCGACCTCGCCGATCGCGACCAGGCCGGGGTGGATCGGCTTGTCCATCACCGAGGACGCGACCGCGATCGCGACCGACAGGTCCGCGACCGGCTCGGTGATCTTCACACCGCCGACGGTCGCGACGTACACCTCCTGGTCGGCCAGCTTCAGCCCGGCCCGGTTGCCCAGTACGGCGAGGACCATCGCGACCCGGGACGACTCCAGACCGGACGTGGTGCGGCGCGGTTGCGGTGCGGCGGACGGGCCGACCAGCGCCTGCACCTCGGCCAGCAGCGGGCGGCGGCCCTCCATCATCACCGTCACGCAGGTGCCGGCCACCGGCTCGGCGTGCTCGGACACGAACAGACCGGTCGGGTCGGTGACCTCCACGATGCCGGTGTCGACCATGTCGAAACAGCCGACCTCGTCGGACGGGCCGAAGCGGTTCTTGGTCGCGCGCACCATTCGGAACCCGGAGTGCCGGTCGCCGTCGAACGCCAGCACGACGTCGACCAGGTGCTCGAGCATCCGCGGACCGGCGATCGCACCCTCCTTCGTGACGTGGCCGACCAGCACGACGGCGATATGCCGCTCCTTCGCGAGCCGAACCAGCGCGCCGGTGACCTCGCGGACCTGCGTCACGCCGCCCGGGGCACCGTCGACCTCCGGGTGCGCCATCGTCTGCACCGAGTCGATCACCAGGAACGACGGCTCGACCGCGTCGACCTGACCGACCACCGCACCCAGGTCGGTCTCGGCCGCCAGGAAGAGTTCGTCGACGAGGGCATCGGTCCGTCCGGCCCGGAGCCGTACCTGCGCGGCCGATTCCTCACCGGACACGTAGAGAGTCCGTTGGCCGCCGCGGGCGGACTGGGCCGCGACCTCGAGCAGCAGCGTGGACTTGCCGACGCCTGGCTCACCCGCGAGCAGGATCACCGCGCCCGGCACGACACCGCCGCCGAGCACGCGGTCGAGTTCGCCGATGCCGGTCGGGCGGGATTCGGCCTCGATCGCGGACACCTTGGCGATCGGCATCGCCGGAGACGTCACCGGGCCGGCGGTGATCCGCGCGGCCTTCGGCGCACCGACCTCGACGACCGTGCCCCAGGCCTGGCACTCACCGCACCGCCCGATCCACCGCGCCGAGGTCCATCCACACTCGGAGCACGCGTACGCCGCCTTGCTCTTCGCCTGAGTCGCCGCCTTCGCCATGGAAACAACCTAGGCGAGCCCGCCGACAAACCGGCGCGACACCCGCAGCCGCGTCTGTCAGCGGGTGAAGAAGGTGCGCAGGCGTTTCAGCCAGGTGACCGCCGTACGGCGTGGTGGGTCTTCGTCGACGACGGGAAGGTCCGAGGTTCGGCGGGCCGCGTCGAGGTACTTCGTCAGGAGCTCGCTCTCCGACGTGCGCAGTGTCGCGCTGCGTTCGAGCAGGTCGAGTGCGGTGTCCAGGTCCTCGGCGACGACGGCCGCGGAGCCGAGGTGCTGGAGGCAGCGGGCGTGGCCTTCGCGTTCGTCGATCTCGGCGTACAGGTTCGCGGCGTGCTCCCACCGGCTGCCGGCTTCGTGCCGGTTGCGCTGCATCCACGCCGCCACGCCCATGAGCTCCAGCGCGTGGGCCTGTCCGCTCACGTCACCGGCCGCTGTCGCGCGGGCGAGTGCGGGGCGCAGCTGATCGAGTGCGCCTTCGTCGTCGTGCTGGTACAGATGCACGACGGCGAGGTTGATGGAGATCGCTACGTCGGCTGCGAGGTCCGGACCGGGCCGGGTGAGGCGTGCGTCGTCGAGCCGGTCGCGTGCGTTCAGGACAGCCTCGTCACGGTCGTTGCCGGCCGGTGCGCGTTCTGCGCGGGCCAGGTGCAGCAGGGCGCGTTCGACTTGGCGTCGCGTCTTCAGCGCGGCCGCCGTACGGCCGTGGGTCGCGATGTTGTCCGAGACGCCCAGCCGGGTGCTGGCCGTGTCCAGGTCGCCTAGCATCCGGTACGCCGTTGCCGCCCGCGCTGCTGCGAGCTCGGCGAGACCACGGCGCCCGCTGGCCTCCGCTGCGGCGCTCAGGAGCTCGCTCAGTTGGAGGAGTGCGTCAGGGTTGGGACGGCGTACGTACCAGGCCTCGAGCGCGTCGCAGATCCGGGCGAAGTCGTCGACGGCCGCGTTCTGCGGGTTCTCGGTCGCGACCAGGTCGCGGAGCCAGTCCTCGTTCACCGTGAACCACTCGGCTGCCCCCATCCCACCAGCGTCCGATCCGAGCGCGATCATCCACTGCTCGGCCTCTTCGGCGGCCGCGTGCAGTTCGCTCGCACCCTGCTGGCGGCGGATGCGCGCACGCCGGCGCCGCGCGCGCAGCCGAAGGTAGGAGATGACCACGAGCAGCGCGGCGACGGAGTACCCGACCCACTGCACGATGCCGCGTTGGCCGAGGCTCTGGTTCAGCAGCTGTGACGTGAGATCGGTGAGCAATGCGGACGCGACACCGCCGACGACCAGGGAGAACTCCTGGATCCGCGACTGCTCCTCCGGTGGCTCCCGCTTTGGCTGCTCCTCACTCACGGCCGGCTCCCTGTCGTTAGTCCGCGCACCACAGTCCGCCAGAACGTCAGCATCAGCACCACAGGTACAACGGACGCGACCACAGCCGCGGCAGCGACCGGTCCGCTCGACGTGGAGAACTGCCGCGCCTCACCCCACAGCACCAGCGACAACGGCGTCGCGCCCGGCCCACTGATCAGGAACCCGACGATGAAGTCGTTCCACACCAGTGCGAACTCCAGCACCGCAACAGCAACCAGCGCGGGACGGTACGTCCGCTGCACAGTCGCCAGTACAGCGCTCTGCCGCGCTGGACCCTGCAACGCCTCAGACACAAGCGCAGGTGGTGCAGACGCGAAGGCGGATCGCAGCAGCAGTACGGCGAACGGTAGACCAGCAGCCGCATGTACTAGTGCCAGTGCGACCCGGGACCCGGCCAGCCCGGCTGTGTCGATCGCATCCCGCAGCGGAGCGGCGTACATCTGCACCGGTGTCACGGCCAGTACGACGAACACGCCCATCGCGATGCGCCCGAGCCGCGTCGGCAGGCCGCCCCAGGCGACCAGGTACGCGGTGGGTACGGCGATGACGAGCAGGACAGCTGTTGCCGCGGCCGCGATCACCAGCGTGGACAGCAGCGCCCGGAACAACCCGACGTTGGCCGCGGCGGCGAACGACGAGAACCCGAGCCCCGACAACGACCACCACCCGCGGAGACCGGCGTCTCGTGGCGAGTGCAGTGCGGTGGCGACGAGTACGACGGCCGGGAAGATCCACACCAGCGCGACAGCGAGCCCAATGAGCCAGCCGAACCGCCGTACCGCCCGGCCCGGCTTCGGTCGCCCCAGCGACGGATCCGGCCGTACGACGGCCACGGGCATCGCCCACCGCCGGCGACGCAGCCCGCGGACGCCGATCAGCCCGACCGCCGCGACGATCGCGAACAGCACCACGCCGAGCGCCGCCGTCCGTCCTGAGTCGCCACCTGTCGTGGTGGCCCGCCACCAGTTCAGACCGAGTACGTCGGCGGACCGCTGCATCGACCCTGGTACGACGATCAGTACCAGGTCGAACACCCGCACTGCGGCAATGACCAGCGTCAACGTGACCACGCCGGTCACCGGACGCAGCAGCGGGATCTCCAACGCCCGCAGGCGTCTCCAGCCCGTCACGCCTTCAGCCGTGAGCGTCCGCGACACGTCGTCCGGTATCGCGTCCAGACCGGCGCGGAAGAGCGACACGACGTACCCGAGCCAGGTCCAGCCGAACGCGGACACCAGCACCAGCCAGAACAGTCCAGGACCCAGCCACACCGGACTGGTACCGAACAGCCGCGTCCAGACGGCAGTGATCGTGCCGCGTTCCGGCGTCGGGTCGAAGATCAGCCGGAACGTCGCACCGGACGCCAGCACCGAAACAGCGAACGGGATGACGAGCGCGGGCTGCAGGAACGTCGTGACCGCCGGGAGCCGATGACTCAACAGGGCAAGGAAGAACCCGACCACGACGGTTCCGAACGCGACCATCACCCACAACAGGCTGTTGCCCACAGCATGCAGCGCGGACGGGTCGCCCATCACCGCGAAGTTGCCGAGCCCGAAACCGCCGCGCGTCCGGAACGCCGCCACCACGGTCACGCCGATCGGTACCAGCAGCAAACAGCTCAGCAGCAACGCCGGCAGTCCCAGCAGGTACGGTCCGGCGGGTCGGCGCGGTTTGCCCTGCACCGGACGGCCGGTGACCTCCCGGCCGACGACCTCGAGTGACAGGCCGTTGGTCTGCAGGCCCATCAGCCCTCCTCCACGTTCCGCAGCTCGGCCATCGCGTCGTCCACCGCATCCGGTACGGCGGCGTCCGGGCGCCCGACCGCGATCAGGAAGTCGGTCAGCACCCGCCACAGTCCGTTGATGTCTCCGATGCGACCGAGCCGGTCGGACAGGTCGAACTGCAGTTGCTCTCCGGGCCGGGTCAGCTGCTCGGCGAGCCGGGTGAGCTCGGGGGAGTACCCGGTGGTCCGTCCGTCGACCAGGAACCCGCCTTCCGCGATCCACGGGTCCGGCGCGGTCTGTGCGGACAACCGGCGTACCAGGTCGCGTGCGTCGTCCGAGGTCGGCTTCTGCAGCACCATCACGTCGCCTCCGACGACCACGGGTGCAGGAGCCCCCGCATTCATCGGCGGGAACGTGAAAAGCCCTATGTCATGGGGGTCTGCGGCAAACGAGCGCACTACCGGTTCGGCGAAGTCGGACGCGAGAACCATCGCGGCCCTGCGGTGCCCGAACACCTCCACCAGTGCGTCCGGGAACTGCTGGACGAGCGACTCCTTCACCCCGCCCGCCAGAAGACCAGGCGCGGACCACATGGTGCCCAGCAACCGCAGTGCGGCCGCGAACTGCGGCTGCTGCGACGGCCGCGGGTCTTTCGCCGTAGCAAGCTCAGAGTAGACAGACGGCGCGATGCCCAGCAGGACGTTCTCCAGAAAGTCTGTGAGCACCCAACCGTCACCTGCGGCCAGCGCCATCGGTGTGACACCGGCCTGCGTCAGCGTCCGGTTCAGTGTCAGCCACTCGCTCCACTGCCGTGGAGGTTGTACGCCGACCTGCCGGAACACCGAGGGGCGGTACCAGACCGCCGACTTGTGCGCTGTCTTGAACGGCACGCCGTACGTCGTTCCCTCGTGAACCAGGAGCTCTTTCCACAGACGGGCCCGGCCAAGTGGTGCGATGTCCTCGGGGATCGGCTCCAAGTCAGACAGATGGCGCGGCACGAGACCTGGTTGCGGCAGCATGACGATGTCCGGTCTCCGGGTGGAGCGGATGCCGAAGGCGGTGGAGATGGCGTCGCCGAGAGGCACGACCTCGACCGGGTAGTTCAACGTACCCAGGCTGTCCAGGACCTTGTGGAACGCGCGCAGCTCCTCGCCACTCCAGCTGACAGCTACGCGGACCGCGCGTCGCAGTCCTAGTACGTCACTCGAGCAGCCGGCCAGCAGAAGTGTCGCTGCGGTCCCCAGAAACGCTCTGCGGCTACTCAGCATCGACAAACCCCGCTGTACGCGTCGCACTGGTTGTGATGAGCATCAGAGCGGCTGAGGCGAGGTCGGGGTTGGGCCGGAGCGACAGGAGCGATCCCCACGTAGGCAGGCCGTTGGCGTCCTCCAGCACGATCGCTCGCGGGTAGGCGCCGAGCGCCCGGGCCACTCCGGCCAGACGGCGACGGCCTGCGGTGATCTCGTACGGGTAGCGGTCCAGTACATCCTCCAGCCCGCAGCCGACTGCTTTGACGACGCTCGCTTCCCGCGCTGCCTGACTAATGACCGACTGGGACGTGCGGTGCCCGTGCATCACGTTGCCGAGCACAGTGAGGTGGGGGAGTAAGCCGCCTTCGGCAGGGACCAGCCGGACCTTTCCACTGGCCAGCACGAGTGCGCCGGGTGGTGGGTCGTCCAGCCCGGTCACGATGTCGGCCAGCCTGCGGCGGTCGGCTGCCTGAGGCACCACCACCGCACGCTGCTCACCTACGTCGATCCGGAGCCGCCCCGGCAACCCCGGCACGTGATCGAGCAGCAGTCCGTCCATCCGTGGCTGGCGCCTCCCCAGGAACCCCGTCGAGTGGTCCGTCAACCCTATGAGGACCGGAGGTCCGTCCGCAGACCGGAGAGTGTCGTCTAGAAGGTCCGGCTCCAGAGGTTGATTGCGTAGTCGACCTCCACACCCGTGTGCGACGCGAGGATCCGGCGCGCGTCCTTCGGGGTGAACTCGATCTTCACCACCGCCTCCAGGTCGGCGCGGGTCTCGAACCGCCAGCCCATGTCCAGCGGTGTCCGGTGCCAGCCGCGATCCGCCCAGAACCGTTCCACCACAGGCGCCTTGATCATCGGGTACGACGTACGGAACCAGGCACCGAACGTCGACCGGCTCCCGTCGTTGTCGATCACGAACGCGGTCCCGCCGCGGCGCATCACCCGGTCCAGTTCGGTCAGTCCGGGCTCGCACCCCGGCCCGAAGAAGTACGCCCAGCGCGCGTGCATCACGTCGACCGACGCGTCCGGTACCGGCAGGCGCTGCGCCGTCCCCTGCCGTACTTCGACGTTCGGCAAAGCCTGCGTACGTCGACGGGCCGCGTCCGCCAGTGCTCCGTGCGGCTCGACGCCGATCACGTGTCCGGCCGTCGCGGCGAAGATCGGCAGGTGGAACCCGGTCCCGCAGCCGATGTCGAGGACCGTCGCGCCGGCCCAGTCGCGGATCGCCCGCATCGCCGGCTCGATGACGCCGTTCGGGTCGACCGCCCGGTTCTCGACCTCGTACACCTTCGGGTGGTGCCAGATGTTCGGGCTCGGAATCCCGCCGTCCGCGACGCTCACATCGCTAAACCCTAGCTACTGCTTGTTTGGTCGTTACGGCGAGTAGGGCCGCCGGAATCAGGAGGATGCCGCAGAAGACGGCCAGCCAGTGGAACCCGAGGTACGCGAGGACGGGGCCGGCAGCTGTGCCCGAAAGGGAAGCCAGGACGCCCATCGTCAGGTCCGACAGGCCCTGCGCCGATGTGCGGATGCCCTCGGGCACGGACCGCGACAGCAGGGTGGAGCCGGCGACCAGACAGGCGGACCAGCCGAGGCCCAGCGTGAAGAGGGCGACTCCGGTCAGCGCGTGTGCGTCGTCCGGCGCGACAGCGGCCAGCGTCATCGCGACCGCGAGGATGCCGAGGCCGATGCCGATCGTCGGGATCCGGCCGAGCCGGTCGGCCAGCCAGCCGGTCAGCGGGGACAGGGCGTACATGCCGGCCACATGTCCGCTGATGACGAAGCCGACGATGGTCAGCGAGGCGCCGTGGTGGCGCAGGTGGACCGAGGTCATCGACATCACGCCGACCATCACCGCGTGCGCCGTCGCGATCGCAAGCAGCCCGAGGCGCGCGTGCGGGATGCGGATGACCTGGCGGAACGTCTCGGCCAGCGGCTGGCGCTCCACCTTGCCCGGCCGCACCTGGCTGCGCATGCCGACCCACACCGTGGCCGCGCTGAGGCCGAAGGCGACGACCGAGAACACGTACGGACCGGCGAGCGCCAGGATGCCCAGTGACGTACCGACCGAGCCGCCGACCCCGGTCAGGTTCGGTCCGACGATCACGCCGATCGTCGTGGCCCAGACGACCAGCCCGAGCGAACGGGCGATACGGCTGGGCTCAGCGGCGTCCGTGGCGGCGTACCGCGACTGGAGGTTGGAGGCCGAGCCGCTGCCGAAGAAGCAGCCCGCGGCCAGCAGCAGCGCCAGCGAGCCGATCTGCGCGGCGACGATCGTCAGCGCAGCGCCCACGAAGGCGATCGCGTAGCCGATGCTCAACGAGACCCGTCGGCCGTAGGACCGTGCCAGACCGGCCAGCGGTACGGCGAGAGCGGCGGCGCCCAGTGTGGTCGACGTGGCGACCAGACCGGCCATGGAGGTGGACCCGGACACGTTCTCCGCCAGCAATGCGGCGACTGCGAAGCCGCTGGCCGTCGCGACCCCTCCGAGCGCGTTGCTCGCCACCAGGACGCGGAGAGTCGTCCGCTGCTGCTCGCTCGTCACGAGCGAACCCTCTCATGAACCTGACAAGGAAGCCGCTTATAGGATCGTCCTGACATAAATCGATCCCCTTCCCTGGAGTCCCGATGTCCGACATCGCGATCGTCCCTGCCCCGCGAGAACTCACCGTCCACGAAGGCCGGTGGTTGACCGCCGATCCGATCGGCGAGGCGGTCCGGGACGTGGTCGAGAACCTCGGCAACACCGAGTACCGCATCGAGGTGACGGCCGAAGGAGCCCGGCTGACCGCCGGTTCCGAGGACGCGCTCCGGCACGCGGAGACGACGTACGCGCAGCTGGTCGAGGCCGCCGAGCCGGATGAGCACGGGAAGGTCGCCGTACCGCTGGCGCACGTCGCGGACGCGCCGCGGTTCGGCTGGCGCGGGATGATGCTGGACGTCGCGCGGCACTTCATGCCGAAGGACTTCGTCCTCAAGATCATCGACGTGCTCGCGCTGCACCGGCTGAACGTGCTGCACTTCCACCTCACCGACGACCAGGGCTGGCGGGTCGAGATCGAGGCGTACCCGCGGCTCACCGAGATCGGCGCGTGGCGGGCCGAGACCATGGTCGGCAAGATGTCGCACGGCCAGACCGAGTTCGAGTACGACGGCACGCCGCACGGCGGGTTCTACACCAAGGACGACCTGCGCGAGATCGTCGCGTACGCCGCGGAGCGTGGTATCACCGTCGTGCCCGAGATCGACCTGCCCGGTCACATGCAGGCCGCGATCACGGCGTACCCGGAGCTGGGGAACCACCCGGACAGGCAGTTGGCGGTGCGGCAGGTGTGGGGAATCAGCGACGACGTGCTGAACGTGAACGATGCGACGGTCGAGTTCGTGAAGACCGTTCTGCGTGAGGTGCTGGAGATCTTCCCGTCGCCGTACATCCACCTCGGCGGCGACGAGTGCCCGTCGGTGCAGTGGGCCGAGTCGGAGGCGGCGCAGAAACGGCAGGCCGAGCTCGGATTGGACGAGCCGGGCCAATTGCAGGGCTGGTTCACCGCGCAGGTCGCGGAGGTGCTCGCCGAAGAAGGGCGCCGGCTGGTCGGCTGGGACGAGATGGTCGACACCGACTGCCCTCGCGACGCGGTGATCATGGCGTGGCGGAGCGCGCAGCGCGGCGAGATCGCGGTGAAGGCCGGTCACGAGACCGTGATGGCGCCGTGTGAGTCGGTGTACTTCGATTACTACCAGGGCGACCCGGCGAGCGAGCCGCTCGCGATCGGCGGGAACATCCCGCTGGAGAAGGTGTACGACTTCGAGCCGATCCCGGACGGGTTGTCGGCGGAGGAGCAGGCGCTGATCGTCGGGACCCAGTGCCAGATCTGGACCGAGTACATGGAAGGACCCGAGCAGGTCGGCTACATGCTGCTCCCGCGCCTGTCCGCCTTCGCCGAACGTGCCTGGGGCTCCCCGAAGACGTCGTACGACGAGTTCCTCACCCGCCTCCGCCCGCACCTGACCCGCATCGAGCGGATCGGCGTCAACTACCGCCCGCTCGACTGAGCGGGTCCGATCGTTGTTGCTGCGGTAACTAATTCTCGGTGAAGGGAGTTGTGGGGGTGTAGACGCGCTCTCGTACGACGACCACGATGGTTTGCCGGGAAGGTGAGGACCATGACCGTGGTGGGGCCGCTGGACGCGATGTTCCTGGGCGGAGAGTCTCGGGAGCAACCGATGCATGTCGGTGGGCTGATGCTGTTCGAGTTGCCGGAAGGCGCCGGGCGGGATCACGTGTTCCCGGAGTCGTCGCGGGACTTCGTGTCGCGGCTGTACCACGAAATGACGGCCGCGCCCGAGGTGCATCCGTTGTTCGCGCGCCGCGTGCGGAACCGGCCGGTGGACCTCGGCTACTGGTCCTGGGAACAGGACGACGAGATCGACCTGGAGTACCACGTCCGGCTGTCCGCGCTGCCCCGCCCCGGGCGGTACCGCGAACTGTTCGAGCTCACCAGCCGGCTGCACGGGACACTGCTCGACCGGCATCGCCCGCTGTGGGAGATGCACCTGATCGAGGGCGTCGAAGGCCGGCGGTTCGCGATCTACAGCAAGATCCACCACTCGATGATCGACGGCGTCACCGCGCTCCGCTGGATGCAGGACACCCTCACCACCGACCCGACCCGTACCGGGATGCCGGCCACGTACGCGCTGCCGCCGAAGGTCGCCGAGCCGCGGCCGGACACCGGTCTGCTGCGGGCGATCGCCAAGGTTCCGGGTGACGCGTTGCGGACCGCCGCGGGGCTGGCCGGTCTTCCGCTGGCCGGTGTGAAGAGCCTGGTGCACTCGACGATGCCGTTCCAGGCGCCGCGGACGATCTTCAACCAGCCGGTCACCGGTGCGCGGCGGTTCGCGGCGCAGTCGTGGCCGATCGAACGGCTGGAGAAGGTCCGGGCGATCACCGGTGCGACGCTGAACGACGTACTGCTGGCGATGTGTTCAGGGGCCCTGCGCAACTATCTGCTCGAGCTGGACGCCCTGCCGGACAAGGCGCTGACGGCGATGGTGCCGGTCTCGTTGCGGACGTCGGACGACGCGCCCGGCGGCGGGAACTCGCTCGCCACGCTGATCGCCGACCTGGCCACCGACCAGGCGGATCCCGAGCGCCGGATCCGCCGGATCATGGCGTCGACCGCCCACGGAAAACGTGTTCTCTCCGACCTCAGCCCGCTGCAGAACCTGATCGTCGGCGCCCTCGGCTTCGGCGTCGCCGGCCCCGCCGCGGTGCTTCCCGGCGTCGCCGGCCGTACGACGCCGCCGTACAACGTGGTCATCTCGAACGTGCCCGGCCCCGCCGAGAGCCCGCTCTACTGGAACCGCTCCCGACTACTCGGCATGTATCCCGCGAGCATCGTCCTCAACGGCCAGGCGCTGAACATCAGCGTCACCAGCTACGCCCACGAACTCCACTTCGGCCTGACCGGCTGCCGCCGCACCGTCCCCCACCTGCAACGCCTGCTCGCCCACCTGGAAACCTCACTCGCCGACCTGGAGAACATCCACTGACGAGCTGGGACCGGGGATCAGACGCGGACGATACCGTTGGGGGTCTGGAAGACGGCCGCGACCAGGCCCGGTTGGCCGTTCGGGCCGACCCAGGCGACGTCGAGGTCGTCGAGGAGGTGGTCGGCGGGGTGGCCGATCCAGTCGGTGACCCGGGTCGGGTCGCCGGCGATCTCGAGCCCGGTCAGCTTGATGTCCTTGCCGCCGATCGACGGGTGCTCGGACAGGTCGTCCCAGTGGATGAAGAACGGCAGCTGCGGGTCGGCGATCAGGCCCTTCACGCCGATCTGCCGCCAGGTCAGGTTCAGCCCGTCGGGGCGGTGCCGGTTGCCGGGGACCGCCTGCCGGCCGAGGCGCTGTTCCATCCGCTCCATGTCGCGGACCGCGACCACCCAGCCCAGCCAGCCGCCGCCGAGCTCCTTGCGGGCCCGGACCGCCTGACCGAACGGCGCCTTGTCCGACGCCGGGTGGTCGAGCACGTCGACGACCTCGATGTACCGGTCGTTCTCCAGCGGCAGGATGTGGTTCACGGTGCCGAACCGCGGGTGCACCCCACCGTCCACGAACTCCGCTCCGAGCAGCGCGGACAACCGCTCGACGGTCGCGCGGCACCCGTCCGGCCCGCACGCGTACGACAGATGATCCAGACGCATGCCGATCATTCTTGCGCCCTCCACCGACAATCGTGATGTCAGGGGTGTGTCGGACTACTCTCAAGTGCTATGCGCACAGTCGTCATCGGCGGAACCGGCCATATCGGCACCTACCTCGTCCCGCGGCTGGTCCAGCTCGGGCACGACGTCACCGTCCTCAGTCGCGGCGAGCGTACGCCGTACCACTCGGACGGCACCTGGAAGGACGTCACGTTCGTCCAGATCGACCGCGCCGCGGAGGACACCGCGGGGACGTTCGGTCAACGGGTCGCCGACCTGGACGCGGACATCGTCGTCGACCTGATCTGCTTCACCGAGGACAGCGCTCGCCGGCTGGCCGAGGCGCTGGAGGGCAGGGTCCAGCACTTCCTGCACTGCGGCACGATCTGGGTGCACGGCCCGAGCCTGGTCGTCCCGACCCGCGAGGACGCACCGCGGAAACCGTTCGGCGAGTACGGCGTCCAGAAGGCGGCGATCGAGGCGTACCTGCTGACCAAGGCCCGCCGCGACGGCTTCCCGGTCACGATCGTCCACCCCGGCCACATCTGCGGACCCGGCTGGACGCCCGTCAACCCGGCCGGCAACTTCGATCTCGGCGTCTACGAGAACCTCGCCAAGGGTGCGGACGTCCTGCTGCCGAACCTCGGCCTGGAGACGCTCAACCCGGTGCACGCCGACGATGTCGCGGGCGTGTTCCTGGCGGCGATCGCGAGCCGGTCGACCGCGATCGGCGAGAGCTTCCACGCGGTGGCGAGCGACGCGGTCACGCTCCGCGGATACGCGCACGCGCTCGCCGACTGGTTCGGGCAGCCCGCCAACCTCGGCTTCCGGCCGATCGGCCAGCTGCGAACCACCTGGCCGAAGGAGCAGGCCGAAGCGACCTGGGACCACATCGCCCACAGCCCGAACTGCTCGATGGACAAGGCGGCCCGGCTCCTCGACTTCCGCCCGCGCTACTCCGCGATCGAAGCCGCTCTCTCAGGAGTCTCGTGGCTCGTCGAGAACGGGAAGATCGCTACTTAGACGCCGGGTGCGGCAGCAGCGGCCGCGCGGCCTCCAGGCGCTGACGGCACAGGTCGGCGAGGACGTCGTACGCCTTGAGCCCCATCAGTGTCTGCAGTTCGACCTTGCTGGACTCGAAGACCGGCTCGACCGCGATGTGCGCCTCGGTGTTCCCCGTGCAGTACCAGTCCAGGTCGTGCCCGCCCGGGCCCCAGCCGCGCCGGTCGTACTCGCCGATCCCGACCTCGGTGTACGTCGTCCCGTCCGGCCGCTCGACCTCGCGGAAGGTCCGCCGGATCGGCAGCTGCCAGCACACATCCGGCTTGGTCTCGACGAAATGGACGCCGCGCTTCAGCGCCAGCCCGTGCAGCGCGCAACCGGCGCCGCCCTCGAACCCCGGCCGGTTCAGGAAGATGCACGCACCCTCCCAGACCCGGGTCTTGCGCTCACCGTCGTCGTCGGTCTCGACCCAGCCGTTGCTCCGGCCCTCCTTGCGGAACTGCCAGTCGTCCTTGCCGAGCTCCTTGACGTACTTCTTCACCCGCTTCTCGTCGTCGGCGTCGGAGAAGTGCGCGCCGAGGGTGCAGCAGCCGTCGCTCGGACGGCCCTTGTAGATCCCCTGGCAGCCACCGCCGAAGATGCAGGACCAGTTGGAGGTCAGCCAGGTCAGGTCGCAGCGGAAGACCTGGTCGGGGTCGGCGGGGTCGGTGAACTCGACCCAGGCACGGGGGAAATCGAGAGAAACCTCAGGCACCTGGAAAGCGTACGCGCAGCACCCGCCGATCTGTGAACGACGACTCCAGAACAGTGATTACTCCGGTTGTCCAGTAGCGTGAGGGTATGCGGCTCGGCGTACTCGACGTGGGATCCAACACCGTCCATCTGCTCGTGGTGGACGCGCATCGCGGTGCCGCGCCGCTGCCGGCGTTCTCGCACAAGATCGAGTTGCGGCTGGCCGAGCACCTGGACAAGGACGGCAAGATCGACCAGTCCGGCGCCGACGGGCTGGTCTCGTTCACCAAGCAGGCGGTCGAGCTGGCCGAGGACAAGGGCTGCGAGTCGGTGCTCGCATTCGCCACCTCGGCGCTCCGCGAGGCGCCGAACGGTGAGAAGGTGCTGGGCCGGGTCCGCGAGGAGACCGGCGTGGACCTCGAGGTGTTGAGCGGCGAGGACGAGGCCAGGCTGACCTTCCTGGCGGTACGGCGGTGGTTCGGCTGGTCCTCCGGGCGCCTGGCGGTGTTCGACATCGGCGGCGGCTCGCTGGAGATCGCGGCCGGGTCGGACGAGCAGCCGACCGTGGCGGAGTCGGTGCAGCTCGGCGCGGGCCGGCTGACCCGCGAGGGACTGAAGAGCGACCCGCCGGACAAGGACGAGGTCCGGGCGTTGCGTCGCCGGATCCGGCTGGAGCTCGCCGCGGTCGCCGGTCCGGTGCTGCGCGCCGGGAAGCCGCAGCGCTCCGTCGCCACCAGCAAGACGTTCCGTTCGCTGGCCCGGATCGCCGGCGCGGCCCCTTCCGCGGACGGACCGTACGTGCCGCGCACGCTGAACCGGGACGACCTGAACGAGTGGATCCCGAAGCTGACCAAGATGTCGGCCGCCGACCGGGCCGCCCTGCCCGGGGTCTCGGCCGGTCGCGCGTCCCAGCTGACCGCCGGCGCCCTGGTCGCCGACGCCGTGATGGACCTCTTCGACCTGCCCGCGCTCGAGGTCTGCCCGTGGGCCCTGCGCGAAGGCGTCATCCTGTCCCGGCTCGACCAGCTGCAACCCCGATGAGCTCCCGCACGACCGCGAAGATCGGCCTGTCCACCGCGTCGGTCTACCCCGAGTCGACCGCCAGCGGTTTCGAGCTGGCCGCCCGGCTCGGGTACGACGGTGTCGAGGTGATGATCGGGATCGATCCGCTGAGCACCCAGATCGACGCGATCCAGCGGCTGATCGACTACCACCAGCTGCCGGTGCTCGCGATCCACGCCCCGACCCTGCTGATCATGCAGCGCGTCTGGGGGACCGACCCGTGGAGCAAGCTCGAACGCAGCGCCGAGGCCGCGAAGGAGCTCGGCGCCGACGTGGTCGTCGTCCACCCGCCGTTCCGCTGGCAGCGGGACTACGCGCGCGGGTTCGTCGAGGGGATCGCCCGGCTGGAGGAGCAGACCGGCGTGACGCTCGCGGTGGAGAACATGTACCCGTGGCGCGCTCCCGGCCGCGACCTGCAGGCGTACGCGCCGAGCTGGGACCCGACCGAGCAGGAGTACGCGCACACCACGCTCGATCTGTCGCACGCCTCCACCGCCGAGCAGGACTGCGTCGAACTGGCCGCGACGATGGGCAAGAGCCTGACCCACGTGCACCTGACCGACGGCACCGGCTCCGCGAAGGACGAGCACCTGGTCCCGGGCCGCGGTACGCAACGCGCCGCGGACCTGCTGGGCGTCCTCGCGCAACAGGACTTCCGCGGCCACATCATCATCGAGATCAACACCCGTCGCGCGACCAGCCGCTCCGAACGTGAGGTCGACCTGGTCGAGTCGCTGGAGTTCACCCGCAAGCATTTCGTCCGATCCGGAGCCTCCCGGTCGCGGCGTACGCCGTTCGCGGTCACCCCGGACGGTGAGATCTCGGAGCTGACTCCGTGACAGCAACCGGCCGTACGCCGGGACGCCGTCCGGGGGGCCCGGATACCCGGGGCGAGATCGTGCGGGCGGCCCGGGAATCCTTTGCGGACAAGGGTTTCGCGGCCACGTCGATCCGCGCTGTCGCGCGCCAGGCCGGTGTCGACGCGGCGCTCGTGCACCACTACTTCGACAGCAAGGACGAGCTGTTCATCGAGGCGATGGCGCTGCCGCTGGATCCGCGGCAGGTGGCCGCGGCGATCCTGAACGGGTCCCGCGAGGACCTCGGCCGCCGGATCGTCACCGTGTTCCTCGGTGTCTGGGAGTCGGACGAGGGACAGCAGCGGATGAAGGCGATGCTGCGCAGCGTCGTCACCAGCGACGACGTCGCCCGGATCATGCGCGAGGGTATGACCCGGATGATCCTCGAGCCGGTCTCGCAGTTCATCGACCTCCCGGACGCGAAGCTGCGGGTCGGCCTGATCGCCAGTCACCTGATCGGGATGGCGCTGACCCGGTACGTGGTCGAGCTCGAGCCGGTGGCGTCCGCCGACCTCGACCAGCTCGTCGACCGGATCGGGCCGGCGATCCAGCAGTACGTCTCCGGCTGATGGAGATCCCGACCTGATGGAGATCCCGACCTGATGGAGATCCCGACCGACCGCGAGATCCGTGCGCTGCACCGCGATCACGCGCCGAGCCGGTCGTCCTTCGAGTTGGTCCACGAGCACTGCCGGCTGGTGTGCTCGATCGCGGAGCAGTTCTTCGCCGGGCTGGACATCGACACCGACCTGGTGCGGGCGGGCGCGCTGCTGCACGACATCGGGGTGTATCGCCTGGAGTCCACGGCGTACGTCCGGCACGGCGTCCTCGGGCACGCGCTGCTGTCGTCGCTCGGTTTTCCGGTCGAGATCTGCCGGTTCGCGTCGTGCCATACCGGCGTCGGGATCACCCGCGACGACGTCGTACGGCAGGCGCTGCCGATCCCGGTCGACGACTACCTCCCGCGGACGCCGGAGGAGGAGCTCGTCCTGTACGCCGACAAGTTCCACAGCAAGCGGCGGCCGCCGGTGTTCCTCACCGGCGACACGTACGCCGCCGAGGTCGCCCGGTTCGGCGCCGACAAGGTGGCGCGGTTCGCCGAGCTGCGGGCCAGGTACGGCGAACCGACGCTGGGGCAGCCCGTCGTCTGACGGGCTGTTGCCAAGGAGTGTCGTAAGCGCTAAATTCATCACATGATGAAAAACGCGGTGAGCTGCCGTGACGTCGTCGTGGTACGTGGCGACCGGGAGATACTGCACGGGGTCGGGTTCGACCTCCGGGCCGGGTCGGTGACCGGGCTGCTCGGGCCCTCCGGCTGCGGCAAGACCACGCTGATCCGCGCGATCGTCGGCCTGCAGGCGCGGGTGACCGGCGACGTCTCGGTCCTCGGGTTGCCGGCCGGCGCGCCGAAGCTGCGCGGCCGGGTCGGCTACGTGACGCAGGAGCCCAGTGTGTACGGCGATCTGACCGTCACCGAGAACCTGCGCTTCTTCGCGGCGGTCCTCGGGGTTCCGTCGTCCGATGTGGAACGGGTCGTCGAGGCGGTCGACCTCACGTCGCACGCGGACGCCCGGGTCGACCAGCTGTCCGGCGGCCAGCAATCACGCGCCTCACTCGCGGCCGCGCTGCTCGGCAGCCCGGAGCTCCTGGTGTTGGACGAACCAACGGTCGGCCTGGATCCCGTGCTCCGGCGCGATCTCTGGAAACTCTTCCACGAACTCGCCGACGCCGGCGCGACGCTGCTCGTGTCGAGTCACGTCATGGACGAGGCCTCGCGCTGCGATCGTCTCCTCCTGATGCGCGACGGCGAACTGCTCGCCGACGACACGCCGCAGGACCTGCTCCTGTCGGCCGGGACCAATGACCTCGAGCAGGCGTTCCTCACCCTGATCGAGCGGAAAGCTGGTGCGCGATGACACCGCGTGTGACGTTTGCCGTAGCCGCCCGAGTGCTCGCTCAGCTGCGACGGGACCACCGGACGGTGGCGATGCTGATCGTGCTGCCGGCGCTGCTGGTCAGCCTGATGTGGTGGATGTTCACCGACTCCCCGATGGTCTTCGACCGCGTCGGCGGGCCGCTGCTCGCGGTGTTCCCGTCGATCATCATGTTCGTCGTCACGTCCGTCGCGACACTGCGCGAACGGTCGAGCGGGACGCTGTCACGGCTGTTCACGATGCCGATGGGCAAGCTGGACTTCCTGCTCGGCTACGCCCTCGCGTTCGCCCTGATCGCCGTCGTCCAGGCACTGGTCGTGGTCTCGATCGCCCTGTACCTCCTGGACCTGGACATCCAGGGCGCCGCCTGGCAACTAGGCGTGGTCGCGGTTCTCGACGGGGTGTTGGGTACGGCGCTGGGCCTCTTCGCGAGCGCCTTCGCAGCAACAGAGTTCCAGGCCGTCCAGATGATGCCGGCAGTGATGATCCCCCAAATCCTCCTTTGCGGCCTCTTGGTCCCCCGCGACCAGCTCCCCACAGTCCTCCAAGCTCTGAGCGACGTACTGCCCCTGTCCTACGCGGTCGACGCCGTCATAGGGGTAGCCAAAGGCAACGGCTTCACCACCGGCACAGGCGCCGACACCCTGGTAGTCCTAGGCTTCATCCTCGCAGCCCTAGGCCTAGGCGCAGCAACCCTCAAACGCCGCACCGCTTGACCAGGAAATGGTGGCCTTGAACAGGTCATAACGGCTCTTGTGACTGATATGTGGGTGGTTGTCACGGCCCGGGCGGAGTATGCGTTCTCGACTGGACGTGTCGAGGGGCTGGGCAGTGCACCTGAGCGTGACCGCGCCCGGCGCGTACGGCGTCTCGCCGGTGCTCTACCTAATGAGCCGCCGCGCACCCCCCACAAACCCCGTCGCTGCACAGGGCTCCCCAAACCAGTTCGGGGAGCCCTGCACCCCGAAAACGGCAGGTGATCCTCCCCAAACCAGTCGAACCCCACGACTCGATGCACCGACGGAATAGCGGTAACCGAGGACGCGCACCGGGAACACGCACTGGGGACTGGGAACAGGCAATGGTGACTGGGGACAGGTAATACCAGGTGCTTACCCACCATTGCCTGTTGCCTGTTGCCGGATCGGGTTGATCGCCGCCCACATATCGGACAGAACAGCCGCAATAGCCTGTTCAAGCCCACGGGCACGCCGGTTCTCACTCGCCGACGGAGTACACATTCGGTACGACGCTCCGCGCGCCGTCAGCGAGCCGAGGTTCAGCCCGCAGGACCTCCCCTTCGAAGGTTCGATGGGGAGGCCAACGACGCCGCCCTTTGGTTGATGACTATTCGAAGACCTTGACGATCTTCCCGGCCTTGTCGTACGCCGCGACCTTCGGGAACGTCTTCTGCGGGTGGCTGGTCGTGGTCTTCCAGGTGTAGGCGAACCAGCCGCCCTCGCCGACCGGGACTTCGTAGACGGGACCGTTCCCGATCCGCATGCGGACCGTGACGGCGTCCTTCGAGGCGACCCGGCCCCAGCCGCTCATTCCCCACCCTTTGCAGACCCCGGCTGTGCAGGGCCCGCCGCCGCCCCCGCCGGCGTACATGTCGGCCCGAGCGGACTTGTCGGCCGGGTTCAGCACCGGGTCGCCGCTGTTGAGGTTGGTCAGCGTCGCGAACGTCGTGTTGCCCTGCAGGCCGGTCTTGTTCGGGATGTTCGTCTGCAACGAGCACTCCATGACCTTGTGTCCGCTGGGGGAGAGCGCGACCACCTCGGCCTGTCCGAGCGCCCTCGACTCGTCGGACGCCACGACCTGCCAGCCGGTCACGTCGACCCAGGTCAGTACGGAGCAGTTGCGGAGCTTGCCGTCCATGCTCTTCGGCATCGGATCCTTGGCTGCCGCCGCGACGAGCTCGGCCGACGGCCTGTCCCCGCCGGGGACGATGCACATGTTCCACTTCTGGCCGTTCTTGATGTCGTACATCGACACGTGGCCGGACCGGGCCCCCTTCGTGTCCCGGAGCTTTCGTTTCTCGTCCGGATTCCGCAGGTCGCAGCGCCGCTGTGCCTCTTCCATGGTGATCCGCTGGTCCGCTCCGGCCTCACCGCGCGGGACGCCCGGGACAGGGCCGAACTGCGAGTTCGCCGCCTGATCGCCTGCGACGCCCGGCTGGTTGCCGGCCGAACTGAGGTTGGGCAGCAGACTCGCGCTGAGCGCGATCACCGCGACACCGGCGACCGCCCCGCCCGCGCCGAGCAGTTTCCGGCGCCGCCTGCCACGGCGGCCGCGCTCCAGCACCCGGGTCGTGTCCAGCGGGCCCATCGCCTCCGACTCGGCGAGTCGGTGAAGTTCGGCGCTGACCTCTCGTACGTCATCCATCTCGTTCTCCTTCACAGCGCCCGGCTCGCCCGCCGCTGGTCAATGGCTCGTCGGAGAGTGTCGAGACCACGTGCCGCCTGACTCTTCACGGTGCCCGTGGAACAGCCGAGGATCTCCGCGGTCTGCTCGACGGACAGGTCCTCGTAGTACCGCAGTACGACGCACGCCCGTTGCCGCGGCCCGAGCGACTGCAGTGCCGCCAGCACCTCGTCCCGCTCGGCATGCCCCGCCGCGAAGTCGTCGTACCCGACCTGGTCCGGTACGTCGGCGATCGCCACCTCCCGCCGCCACGGCCGCCGTTTCCCGTCGTACGCCGCGTTCACCACCATCCGGCGCGCGTAAGCGAACGGGTTGCTCACCCGCCGCACCTTCGGCCAGGCCAGGTACAGCTTGTACAGCGCGTCCTGGACGACGTCGTCCGCCCGGTGCCGATCCCCCGACACCAGAAACGCCGTCCGTCGCAGAGCAGCCCCCGCCCCTTCGACGAACTCGACGAACTCCCGGTCCCGCGCCACCATCCCGGCCTCCACTCTCCATCTCCCCCTCAAGACGGAAAGCCCGAGACTCCAGGTTGCACCCTCCTAGCCCGAGAGGTGGGCGACGTTGTGCCAGGCGGGGTCGGGGGTGGTGGTGAGGGTTACTTTGCCGTGGGGCCAGCCGGTGGTGGCGGCTTGTAGTTGGGCGTCGGCGGGGGTGGTGCCGTCGATGTAGAAGTGCAGGATGCGGGTGCCGGCGGAGGTCTCGTGGGCCAGGAGGTTGCCGGAGCCGCCCAGGCGGTCGGTGAGGTGGTCCTCGAACGCCCGGAGCTCGTCGAGCATCTCGGACTCGGGAAGACCGTCCTCGCGCACCAACGGATAGTGGATCGCGACGGCGACATGCGTGTCGAGGTGCGGCCGCCGGATCGAGCGCAGCGGGTACTCAGCGGTCGCGATCACCCGCTGCCCGTCGCGGGTGCCCTCCAGCATCTTCCACGCCGGACTGCCGTCCTCGAGCGTGTGCTCGGCAGCGAACCCAGCCACCGCGGGCAGCAGTTCCATCACCGGTACGGCGTCGACGGGCGCTGCGTCCAGCGTGTCGATCGCACCGACCCACGTCTCCACCATCTCCTCGCCGAGCACCAGGTCGAGGATCAGGAACGTCACCCGCCGCTGCACGTCCACCGACATCGACGAGAAGACCGGATGGTGTACGCCGACGTGCACCGACGCCGAATCCGGCTCGATCGACACCACCGACTCGTCGACCGCGACCGGCGGGAGTCCCTCGAACTGGAGTGTTACCGCGGGCCCGGGCCGGCGCAGGTCGGCGTACTCCCAGGTCTGGTCGGACGGCGGCGCGGCCCGCAGCCAGCGGCGGGCGACCGCGCGCTGCTCGGGGTTGCCGGCGGCTGTGACGATCAGCACGTGCTGGGCGTGCAGCCCGGGGCCGAGCTCCCACTCCAGGTCGGGGTGGATGCGGGCGACCCGCTCGCTCAGGTCCGCGTTCGCGTCGGTCGGCTGCCGGCGGGCTACGGCGTCGGCGACACTCGCCGCGCCGGAGCCGGACCACCAGGACCAGAACGCGCCGATCGGGTCGGCCTCCACGGCGTTCCGGCGGCGACGCTTGAAGATGGGCATGGCCGCATCCTCTCCCAACAGGGGTGCGACCATGGACAGCACCGCGAACGGGCGGGTTGACGAGGAGGAACTTCGAGTGCTTCGGCGAATCCTGCTGGGCATGTCCCGCAGCCCCCAGATGAAGAAGGCCGTGTCGTCACTGCCGGTGTCCAGCGGCATCGTCGCGCGGTTCGTCGCGGGGGAGACCGCCCCGGAGGCCGTGCTGGCCACCGAGAAGCTGGTCAGCAACGGGTTGCACGTCACCCTCGACCACCTCGGTGAGAACGTCACCGACCAGAACGCGGCGTCCGCGACCGCCAACGCGTACCTGGACCTGCTGCGGAAGCTCTCCGCCGCCGGCCTGACGAAGAACGCCGAGGTCTCGGTGAAGCTGTCCGCCGTCGGTCAGGCACTCCCGGGCGACGGCGAGAAGATCGCGCTGGAGAACGCACGGACCATCTGCCTCGCCGCCCGCAACGCCGGTACGACGGTGACGCTGGACATGGAGGACCACACCACGACCGACTCCACGTTGGCGATCCTGCGCGAGCTGCGCCAGGACTTCCCCGAGACCGGAGCGGTCCTGCAGGCGTACCTCCGCCGTACCGAGTCCGACTGCCGCGACCTCGCGTACGCCGGCTCCCGCGTTCGGCTGTGCAAGGGCGCGTACAAGGAGCCGGAGTCGGTCGCGTTCCAGGAGAAACGGCAGGTCGACAAGGGGTACGTCCGCGCGATGAAGGTCCTGATGAACGGCGAGGGCTATCCGATGATCGCGTCGCACGACCCGCGGCTGATCTCGATCGCGGGCGCGCTGGCCGACCGCGCGAACCGCAAACCGGGCAGCTACGAGTACCAGATGCTGTACGGCATCCGCCCCGAGGAGCAACTCCGCCTGGCCGGCCTGGGTCACACGGTCCGTGTCTACGTCCCGTACGGCGAGGACTGGTACGGCTACCTGGTACGACGCCTCGCCGAGCGGCCCGCCAACCTGCAGTTCTTCGCCCGCTCCCTGATCAGCAAGAAGTGATCAGCACGGATAGCCGTACTGCGTGCCGTACCAGGCGCTCCACGGGGTGAAGTTCCGGGTGTCGCCGTCCTTGAGCTCGTACATCTGCCAGCGGACGCACTTACCTTCGATGTGGTCGTAGTTGCACTTCCCCCAGCCCTGAGCAGCCGGGAGCGCCTGGCAGTACCGGTCCTTGCCGTAGTTGGTCTGTACGTGCACCACGGCGGCCCAGCCGTTGGCGTCGCCGTCGATCACCCACTGGTCGTCACCGACCCACTGGTGGCAGGTGGCACCGATCTCGGCGGCGAAGAGGATGCAATGGTCGACGGGCGCCGTGTAGGAATAGCCGGCCGTCGACATCGCCGCAGGGGCGACCGCGGTGGCCGTCGTCGGATTGGTCAGCGTTCCGGTGTCGCCGTCGTCGGTGTCGCCGTCGGTGTCGGCGGCCTGCGCGACGGCGGTGGCCCCTGTGGCTTGTGAGGTGGCGGCGGTGGCTTGGTTCGGGCCGCAGGTCAGCAGCAGGACAACGGTGGCGGGGACGGCGAGGGCGCGCAGCAGTCGCATGGGCGGTCTCTTCTCGGGGCGGAGGAGTGGGAGAGGAGAGCCTATGTCCCGGCTGGTGGGCAGCGGGACCGGGATCTGGGCAGTTCGTCAGTAGTCTGTGGGCATGAGTACAAAGGTGGCCGTTCTCGGGGCCGGAGTGATGGGGGAGACGTTGCTGTCCGGGCTGATTCGGGCCGGACGGCGACCGGAGGACCTCCTGATCACCGAGCGCCGGGAGGAACGCGCAACCGAGCTGCGTGAGCGGTACGGCGTCGACGTCGTGTCCAATGTGGAGGCGGCGAAGCAGGCGGACACGCTCGTCCTGGTGGTGAAGCCGCAGGACATGCCGGATCTGCTCGCCGAGATCGCCCCGGCGGTGCAGGCGTCCCAGACCGTGGTGTCGCTCGCGGCCGGTATCACCACCAGCTTCGTCGAGTCGCGGCTGCCTGAAGGTGTCGCCGTCGTCCGTGTCATGCCGAACACTCCCGCCCTGGTCGACGAGGGTATGGCGGCGATCTCCCGCGGCGCGCACTGCGACGAGAGCCACCTGGAGCTGGCCGAGAGCCTGCTCGCCGCGACCGGGCGCGTGATCCGGGTGCCGGAGAAGCAGCAGGACGCGGTGACCGCGATCTCCGGCTCCGGTCCGGCGTACCTGTTCTTCGTGGTCGAGGCGATGATCGAGGCCGGCGTCCACATGGGCCTGCCGCGCGGTACGGCGACCGAGCTCGTCGTCCAGACCGTGGTCGGGTCCGCGAAGCTGCTGCGCGAGACCGGCGAACACCCGACCGTACTGCGGGAGCGCGTGACGTCCCCGGGCGGTACGACGGCTGCCGCCGTCCGGGAGCTCGAGGACCACAAGGTCCGCGCCGCGTTCCTGTCCGCGATCGAGGCCGCCCGCAACCGCTCGCGCGACCTGGCCGCCGAATAACACCTCTCGCTCGGGTGGCGTTAAGGTGGGCGCCGAGGTTGCCCACCATGTTCGAGGGATGAGTCCGCCCATGACAAATGGTTCGGTCGAGCCGGTCGCCGCGCCTGCGCAGCAGCAGGAGGTCCCGCAGCTCCCGTGGCGCGTGCCACTGGACCCGGCGCCGTGGTGGGCCTGGGCGCTGTTCGTGCTGCCGTTCGCCGTCGTCCCGGCGTTGAACTCGTGGCTGTGGATGGGCGCCCGCGACATGCTCGCGGTCGGTCTGCTGACGATCATCGGAGCGTCGGTCGTCCGCGTCGCCGGCGGTGTCGTGCTGTACCGCGTCGAGCTGTTCCCGAGCGGCCTGAAGGCTCGCACCAGCATGCTGATCCGCAGCCTCGCCTGGCAGGACGTCGGCAAGATCGAGGTCGGTGACGACAACGTCGTACTGACCCGCGGCCCGGACGAGCACGAGATCAACGGCATCCCGAAGGACCGCACCGCTGAGGTCGCCGCGGTGATGGAGGTCCTGCGCGAGCGCTCGCTCGAGGTCAAGGTCCAGCGCCACCGGCCGCGCCCCGGCATCGGTACCCTGCTCGTCCTGCTCTACGTCGTCCTCTCGATCGGCGCCTTCCTCCTCCGCTGGCACATAGTCATCTGAGTCACCTGGCGGCCCACGGCCCCTCGCCGGTCACCCGATCGGCGACCACCCGTACGACGGTGGCGTTGGCGGACACCTGTTCGCTCCAGAAGGGGAACTCGTCGCGGCCGAGGTACTTCTTGCTCAGCCGGTCCATCAACTCCTTGTACCGCTGAGGATCCCGCTCGAGTTTCGCCGTACCTCTCACGACCAGGTACTGCGTGAGTCCGCGGGGACTGGTCCGGTCGTCCTGCAGTACCAGCGTCACGCGTGGATCGCGGCGCAGGTTCCGGGTCTTGCGGTGCTTCTCCTCGACACCGATCAGCAGGTCGTCACCGTCCCGCCCGACCCACACCATCGCGGCGTGCGGTGACCCGTCCGGATCGATGGTGATCAGCGTGACGTCCTTGGGCTCGTCGAAGAGCCGGTGAGTGCTCTGGGGAAGGTTCATGGAGCAGACGCTAGACAGCGCCGTGGGAACCCCTGGGTACCCTGACCGCTGTGCACGGAGCAGAACCTGGCGATGTCTTCCTGGCCGATTGCCCGGCCCGTCTCGCGGTCGAGGTGATCGCGGACAAGTGGGCCGTGGTCGTCCTGTGGGGTCTCAACGACCACGCCCGCAGGCACTCGGAGTTGATCGAACTGATCGGCGGGATCTCGAAGAAGGTCCTCACCCAGACACTGCGCCGGCTGCAGGCGAACGGCCTGGTCACGCGGACCGACCACGGCGGCGTCCCACCCCGCGTCGAGTACGACCTGACCGACCTCGGCCGCACCCTGATGGTCCCCGTCCGCATGCTCACAGAGTGGGCAGAGCAGAACGGAGACGCAGTCCTCGCGGCCCAAGAGGGAGTATGACGTCATGGACTTCTCTTTGTGGCCGGCGGCGGCCCGGACCTGGCAGGGCGTGCTCGAAGGTGCTGAGTACGCCGAGCGGACCGGATGGCACGGCGTATGGATAGCTGACCATTTCCTGCAGAACGGGGACGACCTGAGCGTCCCGGTCAACGAGGTACTGGCGCTGCTCGCAGGGGTCGTCGCCCGCACCGAGCGGGTACGGGTCGGCTCGATGGTGCTCGGGAACACGTACCGGCATCCGGCCGTGGTCGCGAACGCGGCCGCGACGATCGACCAGATGGCCAACGGCCGGTTCGTACTGGGGATCGGCGCCGGCTGGCAGGTCAACGAGCACGAGGCGTACGGCATCGAGCTGCCGCCGATCGGCCCGCGCCTCAAGCGTTTCGAGGAGGCCTGTCAGGTGATCAAGGGCCTGCTCACCCAGGAGCGAACGACGTTCGACGGCAAGTACTACCAGCTCACCGACGCGCCCTGTGAACCGAAACCGGCCAACCTTCCGATCCTGATCGGGGCATCCGGCGAAAAGGTTGCTCTCGGCATCGTTGCGAAGTACGCCGACGAGTGGAACCACTGGGGACGGCCGGAGCTGGCCGCGCAGAAGGGCGAGGTGCTCGCGCGGCACTGCGAGCGGGTGGGGCGCGATCCGAAGTCCGTGCGGCGTTCCGCGCAGACGTTCCTGGAGGTCGTCGTACCGGGCGACACCGAGGCGATCGAGCGCAAGGAGCGCCTGGAGAGCCGGGGTGCGCACGTGATCATGGGATCGGCGCAGGAGGTCCTCGACGTCGTCGCGCAGTACCCAGCGGCGGGCATCGACGAACTGCTCGTCCCCGACGCGTTCCTGGGTGACGGCGACCGCCGCTTCGACGCGCTCGAGCGGCTGCGTGAAGAGGTACTAGCCAAGATCTAGCGTCGCGACCACGGGCCAGTGGTCGCTGGGTACCCGCCCGTCCGGACGGTAGTGCGAAACGGCCGCGTCGGTCACGGTCCACGTCGAGGTGACGAGGATGTGGTCGATGCGGTCGTCGTCGACAGCGCCGGTGAAGTCGTGCCAGCTGCCGCCGGCCTCGATCGGTACGGCGATCCGCAGACCGGAATCCACCAGGGTCTTCACCGGGGGAGAGTCCGGCGTCGCGTTCAGGTCGCCCATCACGATCCACGGGATCGAGCCCGAGACCCAGCGCGCGATCAGCCGTGACGACTGCAGTTGCGCGACCTCGCCCGCGTGGTCGTAGTGCGTGTTGACGACGCCGATCGTCGTACCGTTGCGGTGCCGCAGCCAGACCAGGGTCGCGACCCTGGTCAGGTCGGCGTCCCACCCGATCGAACCCGGCGTCCCCGGGTCGTCGGACAGCCACCGCGTCTCCTGCCGGTCGACCCGCCAGTCGCCGGGCCGGACCAGGACGGCCGCGTGCTCACCCGCGGTCATGCCGTCGTCCCGGCCGGCGCCGACGATCTCGTACTTCGGGAACCGCCAGCGCAGGTACTCCAGCTGGTCGGGCAGCACTTCCTGCAACCCGACCACGTCCGCGTCCAGCTGTTCGATCGCCGCCACCGCCGCCTTCCGCCGGACCGGCCAGGCGTTGTCGCCGTCGGGCGCGGAGGAGTTGCGGATGTTGAACGTGGCGGCGCGGATCTTCATGGAGTAGATCCTGCCAAACCCATCGCCCGGGTCGCCGCCTGGAGTCGCGGAGTGCTCGCCTCGAGCGCCCGGTCGCGCCCGTGCGCGAGCAGGTTCTCGATCGCGCCCGGGTCGGTCGTGAGGCGCGCGTACTCCTTCTGCAGCGGCTCGATGACGGCCAGCACCGCGTCCGCGACGTCCTGCTTCAGCGCGCCGTACGACGCGTAGGACTTCGCGAGCTCGACCGGGTCACCGTCGGTGCACGCCGCAAGGATCTCCAGCAGGTTGGTGATCCCCGGCTTGGCCGCCTCGTCGTGCCGGACCTCGGTACCCGAGTCCGTCACGGCGCGCATGATCTGCCGGCGGATCACGTCCGGCGGGTCCAGCAGCCGGATCGTGCCGATCGCGTCGTCGGCGTCGGACTTGCTCATCTTCGCGGTCGGGTTCTGCAGGTCCTTCACCCGCGTCGCCAGCGCCGCCTTGCTGAGCTGCGGTACGACGAACGTCTCGCCGTACTCGCGGTTGAACCGGAGCGCGATGTCCCGGGCCAGCTCGACGTGCTGGTCCTGGTCACCGCCGACCGGGACCCGTTCCGCGCCGTACAGCAGGATGTCCGCGGCCATCAGACACGGATACGTGAACAGCGAGGCCCGCGTCATCGGGCGGCCGTTGCCCTTCTCCTTGTACTGGATCATCCGGGACAGCTCCCCGACGTACGACGTGCACTCCAGCAGGTACGCGAGCTGGGCGTGCGTGGGGACGTCGGACTGCACGAAGACCGTGCCCTCGGGGACACCGGCCGCGAGCATCAGCGTCGCGAACTCGCGGGTCAGCGTGGCGAGTCTTCGGGGATCGTGCCGGGTCGTCATCGCGTGCAGGTTCGCGACGAAGTAGAACCCGTCCGGGTCGGTGAACCGGCGCAGCGCGCCGAGATGGTTGCCCAGCGTCAGACGGCCGGACGGGGTGATGCCGGAAAGCGAGGTCATGATGGTGCCCTTTCGGTGAGATGGGCCCCACCGAGGGCATGAAAAAGGCCGCCTCGGTGAGGCGGCCGTGGTGGCTGCGTGCGAACACGCCGGGTGGACCGCCCTAGGCGGCCCACCACAGCTGCAAGTTCGTGTTCACGTCGGTCAGGATACCAGCGACTGGACGATCAGCTCGTTCCGGGCGTCCTGGCCCAGCGGGACCGTCGGGTGGACACCGTCGCGCAGGTAGTTGGTCAGCCGGTACGGCTTCACCCAGAGCCATTCGGCCCAGCGGATGATCCGCAGGTTCGCGTACTTCTCCTGCTGGTCGTACAGCTGCATGTTGAGCCACGAGCTGTTGCGCTGGTCGGCGAGCTGCACGGTCGAGGTGACGCTCTTGCGGACGACCTGGATGTTGACCCAGTACAGCGTCCGGTTCGGGCCGACGATGCTGATCGCCCGGGCGACCTGGGCCGCGAACTTCGGCGGGTCGAAGATGTCGTTGGACCCGCTGGCCATCAGGATCCGCCGCGGCAGGCCGTACGTCGACGCCCACTGCTGCAACGCGTCGACGGCACCGGACGTGGGCCGGCTGGACCAGTTGTGCACGGCGAGCGGACTGCCGTCCCGGTTCTGCAGCCGGATCGCCAGCGCCTTGCCGTCCTGGACGGAGATGCTGTCACCGAACATGAAGACGCCGTTGGCGGCCTTGGTGTGCTGGATCTGCGTCGGGGTCGAGATGGCGCGCTGCGCGCCGGCCCAGGAGCCGAGCACGCCGGAGCCGTACGGGCCGGTGGACGACGACGTCGTCACGGCGAACTCTGTGGACGCGGGGACGGCGGATGCGGTTTCGGTCGAGGCGGCGACCGTGGCGGCAGCCGCGGCCGCGGCTCCTACCGTAAAGATCTGCCGCCGGTTCGGTTTCATTTGCCTCACCGGAGAACTCTGGCCGCCCGCGCCCGTCCTCGCAAGTCCCGATCTCACTGTCCGCAGTCGGCCGACGGCACGATCGGGCCAAAAATTGCGGCTGATCTGTCAAACACTGCAATTTCTGTAACGCTTTGCAGTCCGCGACCGATGAATCGACTGTTGGACCACTGACGGGCCGGCGCGACCTGGGAGGGGTGTCGCGCCGCCCGTTGGGTTTCGGGCCTCCCATCCCGAGGCTCGGCCGTTATGGTCTTGGGCATGAGTGGTGAGGCGCTGCTGGTCTTCGACGACGGGTTGACGGCGTACGACTTCGGCCGTGGGCACCCGATGAGTCCGATCCGGGTGGAGCTGACGATCAAGCTCGCCCGGGAGTTCGGCGTCCTCGACCAGCTCAAGGTCGTGCCCGCTCCGACCGCCGACGACGCGCTGCTCGAGACCGTGCACACCGCCGAGTACGTGGCCGCGGTCAAACACGCCGGCGAGAACCCCGACGACGCCGATCCCGCGCACGGACTCGGTACGTCGGACACGTACTGCTTCCCGAACATGCACGAGGTCTCCGCGCGGATCGCCGGCGCCTCGGTCGAGGCGGCCCGCGCCGTGTGGGAGGGCGACGTCCTGCACGCCGCGAACGTGGCCGGCGGCCTGCACCACGCGATGCCCAACCAGGCCAGCGGTTTCTGTGTCTACAACGACCCGGCGATCGCGATCCAGTGGCTGCTCGACCACGGCGCCGAGCGGGTCGCGTACGTCGACGTGGACGTTCACCACGGGGACGGCGTACAGGCCGTCTTCTACAACGACCCGCGGGTGCTGACCGTCAGCCTGCACGAGTCACCGACCACGCTGTTCCCAGGCACCGGAAGCGCGGGCGAGACGGGCGGACCGGATGCCGAGGGTACGTCGGTCAACGTCCCGCTCCCGCCCGGGACCGGGGACGCGGGCTGGCTGCGGGCGTTCCACGCCGTCGTACCGGATGTGGTGAAGGCGTTCCGTCCTCAGGTGCTCGTCACGCAGCACGGGTGCGACTCGCACGTCGAGGATCCGCTGGCGCACCTGACGAAGACGATCGACGGCCAGCGGGCGGCGTACGTGGCCCTGCACGACCTCGCGCACGAGCTGACCGACGGGAGATGGGTCGCCACGGGCGGCGGCGGGTACGCGATCATCGACGTCGTACCGCGGGCCTGGACGCATCTGCTGGCGATCGTGGCCGGTCACCCGATCGACCCCTCGGCACTGGTGCCGGACGCCTGGCGCGAGGAGGTCCAGTTGCGGTTCGGCCGGGTCGCGCCGGTGCGCATGACGGACGGCCGCGACGCGTCGTACGTCGACTGGTCGAACGGCTACAACCCCGACACCTGGCTCGACCGCGCCATCAAGGCCACCCGCGACACCAGCTTCCCTTTGTTAGGTCTTGATCCAAGCTATTGAGTCACACGAGTCCCCCTCTTTCCCATTCGTACCAACAGCCACTACGCTCGTGACATGCACGGACGGAGGTGCCGGAGGGGAAGCCGGCGCACGATCCGTGCTGGAAGTGCGGTGCGCAATGGCATCAAAGAAGTCCGGTGGTGAGCAGCCGCTCGCCGAGGTGAAGTTCCTGACCGTGGCGGAAGTCGCCACGGCCATGCGCGTGTCCAAGATGACGGTGTACCGGTTGGTGCACTCCGGTGAGCTGCCCGCGGTGCGGGTGGGTCGTTCGTTCCGGGTGTCTGAGGACGCCGTGCACGACTACCTCAAGGGCGCCTTCTTCCAGGCCGGATAACCACGAGAAGCCGGAGGGGCCGGATCCTGTGTCAGGACCGGCCCCTTCGTCATGTCCCGGGCCTGTTCAGCGCCCTGAGTGCCTTGGCTGCGTGCGCGACGGTCTCTTCCGGTATCCCGCCCCACAGCTCGTGGTGGGCGGCCGAACTCGCCTTCACGGCCTGCTCCGCCAGGCTGATTCCCTCCGGGGTCAGGCGGATCTGCGTCCCGCGCCCGTCCGCCGGATCGGACTCGCGGACGGCCAGCCCGCGGCGGACCAGCTGATTCGTCACGTTGCTGGTCCCGCCCGAGGACAGCAGCAGGCTCCGGACCAGGTCCGACGGCTTCTGGCGGTACGGCGCACCTGACCGGCGGAGCGAGACGAGCACGTCGAACTCGGCCATCGTCAGCTCCAGGTCGCGCAGCACCCGCCGCGTCGCCGCGTTCAGCTCGCCGGCCAGCAGCATGAGCCGCTTCGTCAGCTCGCTGGTCGGATACAGCACCTCGGGCAGCTCGTGTTCCCAGGACGAGATCAGCCGGTCCACAGGGTCGTCGGTCACGGTTGACAGCCTATCTGCCTTTGATGATAGCTTTCTTCAAAGCTTTCTACTGAGCCTTCTAGTTCCAGGGAGATCGACGTGAGGTTGTTGCTCAAGGGCGGGACGGTGATCGACACCTTCCCGGAGGTCGTCGTACGGCGCGACACCGACGTACTGATCGAGGACGGGCGGATCGCGGCGGTCGGTGCCGGGCTGACCGCGGACGCCGAGGTGATCGACGCAACGGAGCGGATCGTGCTGCCCGGATTCGTCGACACGCACCGGCACCTGTGGCAGACCGCGTTACGCGGGATCACCCTCGACGCGGGCCTCGGGGTGTACTTCGAGCGTGTGCTGAGTGGCTACGGGGCGAGGTTCCGCGCGGCAGATGTTGCGGCAGGCACCCTCGCCGGCGCGCTGGAGTGCCTGGACGCGGGGATCACCACGGTCCAGGACTACTCCCACGTGCAACGGTCCCCCGAGCAGGCCGACGCCGCGCTGGACGCCTTGGAGAACAGTGGCATCCGGGCCGTCTTCGGGTTCGGTCCGTCGCCGCTGGGTGGTGCCGCGGTCGACGCCGGGGAGATGCGCCGGATCATGGCGCGCCGGTCCGAGCGGCTCGAGCTGGCGGTCGCCGCGATCGGCCCGGCGTACGCACCGTTCGAGACGGTCCGCGCGGACTGGGAGCTCGCCGACTCGCTCGGCGTGCCGGTCGTCGTCCACATCAGCAGCACGCCGCAGACCCCCGACCCGATCACCCGGCTGCGGGACGCCGGGCTGGCGCGGCCGACCACGTTGTACGTGCACGGCAACAACCTCCCCGACTCCGAGCTGAAGGTAATCGCCGAGACCGGCGCGGCCGTATCGGTCACACCGACGGTCGAGGCGCGGATGCAGATGGGCCCGCAGCTGTCCGGCCGGCTCCGCGAGGCGGGAATTCCGTTCAGCCTCGGCATCGACGTCGTGACCACCGCCGGCGGCGACATGTTCCGCGCCATGCACGAGGTCCTGTCCCTCGGCTACGAGGCCTTCACGGCCGCGGAGGTCCTGCAGCTGGCGACCCACGGCGGAGCCAGAGCGCTCGGGCTGCCCGACGTGGGTTCACTCGCCGTCGGCAACAAGGCCGACGTCATCCTCCTCCGCACCACAGACATCAACCTGGCCAGCGGCCTCCACGACCCGATAGCAACAGTCGTCACCGCAGCCCACCCAGGCAACGTCGACACAGTCCTGGTCGGAGGTGTGCCAGTCAAACGAGACGGCCGACTGCTGAGTCCGCTCCTCCCCGCAGCCCTCGTCGACCTCGCCGAATCAACCACCTACCTCACCACCTAGCCGCCGGGGGTGAGGAGGACTTGTTCCCGAATCGGGCGGCAAAACCTCCCCAACCTCGTCGCAGTCCACGCCACGCGGCACCCGCCCGCCCCGGCGGGAGTTGGCTTACCTCTTAGCGGGTGAGGAGTTTGCGGATGGCTGTGGTGATTTCGGTGGGGTTCTGCTCGGCCATGAAGTGTCCGGAGGTGGTGGTTTGATGGTGGAGATCAGGGGCCCAGCTCTTCCAGCGGGCCGCGGCGTCGAAACCGAGCGCGGCGCCCCAGTCCTGCTGGATCACCGTCACCGGCATCCGCAGCTTGTTGCCCCGGGCAAGATCTTCCTCGTCGTGCGTGACGTCGACGGTCGCCGAGGCACGGTAGTCCGCGACGATCGACGGCACCGCCTGGCGACAAGCCTCCAGATACGCCGCACGGACATCCGACGGGATCGCCGCGGGATCAGTCGCCCACAGATCAAGGAAATACCCGAAGAACTCATCCGAGCTGGCGGCGATCATCCGCTCCGGGAGCCCGGCGGGCTGCGCCATCAGATACAGGTGGAAGCCGACAGCCGCGGTGGTTCCGTGCATCACATCCCACATATCGAGTGTCGGCAGTACGTCGAGGCACATCAGATGGGTGACCACCTCAGGATGATCGAGACCAGCACGGAACGCGACCAACGCCCCCCGATCGTGCCCAACCAACGCGAACTGCGAATGCCCCAACCCAGCCGCCACCGCGACAACATCCGCGGCCATGCTGCGTTTCGCATACCCGTCGGCGGGCTTGTCGCTTGCGCCGTACCCGCGAAGATCCGGACAGATCACGGTGTGGTCGACCGCCAGTTCGGCCGCCACCCATCGCCACATCACGTGCGTCTGGGGGAACCCGTGCAACAGCACCACCGGAGTCCCCGAGCCGCCCACCGCAACATTCAGCACCACACCATCCGCACCAGGCACCCGCCGGTACTCAAAGCCTTCAATCTCCATGGCGCTCAGCCTGGCCGATCCGGATGAGCATCGAATGAGCGCTACCGTGACCGAGTGGAGTTCGGCGTACTGGGACCGGTGGTGGCCTGGAAGGGCGATGCCGCCGACCCAGTCGATCTGCGAGGCCCGCGGCATCGGGCGGTGCTGGCGCGGTTGATCGTGGCGCGTGGGCGGGTCGTACCCGCCCAGGTGCTGGTGGACGACTTGTGGGTCGATCCGCCGGCCGGCGCATTGAGTGCGGTCCGGACGTTCGTGGCCGCACTACGACGAGCGATCGAGCCAGACCGCGCCCCACGCGCCCCAGCCCAGTTGCTCGTGACCTCGGGCCCCGGCTACGCCTTGAAAACAACAAACATCGACGCCCACCACTTCGAGAGAGCAGTACGAACACCGGGTCCTCCTGAGGGGCGGTTGCGGGAGCTCTTGGACGGGGTGGGGTTGTGGCGGGGGCCGGCGTACGCCGAGTTCGCGGACGAACCGTGGGCGCTAGCTGAGCGGGCGCGACTGACCGAGTTGCGACTGCACGCGGTGGAGCAGATCGCGGAAACGCGCCTGGAGTTGGGCCTGGCGGCGGAGGCGGTGCCGGACCTCGACTCACATGTCACTGAGCATCCGTGGCGCGAGGACGCCTGGCGGCTCCTGGCCCTCGCCCTGTACCGAAGCGACCGCCAAGGCGACGCCCTCGCCGTACTCCGTCGCGCCCGCGAAACCCTGGCGGGCCACCTAGGCATCGACCCCGGCCCCGCCCTCACCCGCCTGCAAACCGACATCCTCACCCAGGCCCCACACCTCAGCCCAGCCGAGGGACTGCTCTTGGGTGGCGGGGTGTGGGCGGAGACGGCTGCGGCGTATGACCGCGCTGTTGGGGGGACTCGGGCTCGGATTGAGTCGACTGTTGGGCTCCTCCGGAATCTTGCGGTGACTGGTGGCGGGGGACTGGAGGCGGCTCGGCGGCATCGGCTTGCGGCTATCGCGGCGGCCGAGGAACTAGGCGATCACGACCTGACCGCCCGCGTGATCGGCGCGTACGACGTACCGGCGATCTGGACCCGCTCCGACGACGAGGCGCAGGCGGCGGCCGTCGTGGCCGCCGCCGAACGCGCGCTGCCGACCCAGGACCACGCCAGCATCCGCGCACGACTACTCGCCACGATCGCGCTCGAATCCCGAGGCTCCCGTTCACCTCGACCACGCGAGGCCGCCCTCGAGGCCGAGCAACTAGCGCGCGGCCTCGACGATCCCGCACTGCTGGCGTTCACGTTGAACGCCGTCTTCATGCAGACCTGCTACCGCGCCGGCCTTGCACCAGAACGCGACAAGATCGGTACCGAACTCGTCACAATCTCGCAGCGCCACAACCTCTTCACCTACGAGGTTCTCGGCCACCTGATCCGGCTGCAATCAGCCTGCGCACGAGCCGACCACACCGCCGCCGACGAACACGCCGCAGCCGCCGACGCACTAGCGGCCCGACACGAGCTCCCACTCGTCGCAGTCTTCACCCGCTGGTACGCCGCTCTCCGCCACGACACCCCCGAGTCGTATCGCGCCGCAGCCTCCCTACTCGATGACGCGGGCATGCCCGGACTGAGCGCCGGTCTCCTCCCGCTGGCGTTGGCTGCGCACGCCGTACGTCATGGCGAACCGATCCCGACGGCTGACTACGGCCCGCACGCCCCGTGGGTGCACGGATCGCCGGATCCGCCGCCCGGCCTGCTGTTCGAGGCGTATTGGGCGTTGACCGCCCACAGCACCCAGGACCCCGAGCTGCTGGCAAAGGCCCAAGCCGCGCTGGCACCGGCCGCCGGCGAACATGCGGCCGGCAGTGGTCTGCTCACTCTGGGTCCGATCGCCAACTACCTCTAAGCATCTCGGGTGTGAAACGCCGCGAGCGCCAACGCAGTGATACCGGCCGCCCAGACCGACAGCGCCAACCAGTTCGTGCCGTCGGGAAGGTACTCCGCGAACGATCGATCCCGCACCAACGGACCGATGACGAAGTAGTACGTGAGCAGACCGACCAACGCCGGTACGGTCCGCCGGAGCAGAGCGCCCACCGCCTGCGCGATGAGCGCCGTGGCGGTGAGGTAGCCGATCGCCCGGCCGTCCGCGCGCCCGCCGACGAGAGCGTTGACGGCAACTGTCGCTCCGGCGACGGGCCCCGTGACGACCACGATCGCGACGAGTCTGGCGACGTACGCCGTGATCCGCCGAGGTACGGCGACCAGCGTCGTCCTGATCTGCCCACCCTGGTACTCCGAGGTCATCGACAGCAAACCGAGTACGACGAACCCCGCCGGCACCGGGCCGGACAGTACGTCGGTGTTGTCCTGCCCGGCGTTGACGAGTGCAACCGTGATCAGCGCCGTGACCGCCCAGATTCCGAGGACGGTGTACTGGATCGCCGGCAGCGTGACGAGCTTCAGGAGCTCGGCCCGGAACGCATCCGTCAGGACCCTGATATCGCTGCGCTGTCTCATGCGTCGCGCCTTCTGAACACGATGAAGCCGATCCCGGCGACCACCACGACCCACAGCCCCATCACCAAACCACCGGTCAGCGGTGCGATGTCGACAGACCCGTGGACGTCGCGGAGGAACAGGTGCATGCCGGCCAGGTCCGGGAGGTAGTTCGCCCAGCTCGTCAGCTTGGTCAGGAGGAAGCTGACGGAGACGACCGACATGTTCACGATGCAGAAGGTGAGCGGGACGATGCCGCTCCGGGTGACCAAGGTGATGCCGGACGCGAGGAGCGCCGTCAGGATCCAGTACGCCGTGACTCCGGCGACCCGGGGCAGGTCCGCCGTACCGACCGAGACCGTCTCGTCGGTGAGCGAAGTGGTGGTCAGGGTGATCGCCGAGCTGAGCAGAGCGAGCAGCGCGACCGTGACGGCCACCGCGGCCGCCTTCGCGAGCAGGAACCGGGACCGCGAGGCCACGGCGGTCAGGCTGGTCGTGATCTGCCGCCCGCCGCCGGACTCCGCGCCTTCCACCAGGTATTCGCTGCTCACCGCGACCACTCCGATGACGATCGCGCCGATGACACCCGGGGCCAGATCCTGGAACCCCGCATCGATGCCCCGGCTCACCTGACTGCGCGAATTCAGGACGGCCACTGCGGCGGGCAGGATCGTGGCGAGGCCGGCGGCGATCCAGGCCGACAGCAGCGAGGCGAGCTTGATCAGCTCGGCGTGGATCAGCTTCACCGCAGGCCTCCACGGGGTGCGCCGGTCAGGGCGAAGTAGGCGTCCTCGATGGTTCCGTGCTCGCCGACCACCTCGGACAACGTGCCTTGGGCAACTATCTGACCCTGGTGGATGACGACCGCGTCGTCGACGGTCTCGGCGACCTCGCCGAGGAAGTGGCTCGACAACAGCACCGTCCGTCCGGTCTCGGCCCGCTCGCGCAGGAAGGTCCGGATCCAGCGGATGCCCTCCGGGTCCAGGCCGTTCACCGGCTCGTCGAGGACCAGGATCTCCGGGTCACCGAGCAGCGCGGCGGCGAGTCCGAGCCGGCGGCTCATGCCGAGTGAGTAGCTCCGCACGCGGCGACGGGCGTCGTCGGTGAGCCCGACGACCGCGAGCACCTCCGCCACCCGGGCCGGCGGGATCCCGCCGGCCGCGGCGATCCAGCGCAGATGGGCGCGCGCGGTCCGGGACCGGTGCGCGCCGGAGCCGTCGAGGAGCGCGCCCACCTTCGTCAGTGGATCCTTCAGGCGCGCGAACGGTACGCCGTCGATCAGCGCCGTACCCGAGGTGGCCGAATCCAGGCCGAGCAAGATGCGCAACGTCGAGGTCTTGCCGGCGCCGTTGGGGCCGAGGAACGCTGTCACCCGTCCCGGCCGGGCCTCGAAGCTGAGGCCGGACAGTATCTCCCGCGACCCGCGTCGCTTGGTGAGCTCATGAATCGAAAGCATGTCCCCAGCCAACGCGACTCCGGCCGGGACCACATCGGCCCCAGGTCCGTCGGACCCAGGGCCTACTGGAGCTCGTCGGGGGAGCCGTTCTCCGACTTCCGATCAGCCTGCCGGCGCAGCTCGTAGTGCGACTGGTGCGCCGTCGTCCGGTACGCCTCGTCGTACGCCGCGAGAGCGCCCGCCACCCCCGACCCGCGCCCGCGACGCTTCGCCCACGAGGCGAACCAGGTCAGCCCCGCGAGCACCACGGCGAGTCCCCCGAGAAACACCACGTAGGCCATTTCCCTACGCTACCTCGCGCTCCCAGCCGGCTCCCAGGAAGCTGGCAGGACCGTTGCAGGCCGGGCGATCAGGATGGGATCACCAACCTGAAGGAGGCTTCCGATGCCGATCCGAATCGTCAAGACCGTTGCCGTAGGCACCATTGCGACCCTGGGGCTCGCGGCCGTCGCCTTCACGCCCGCCGCCTACGCGAGCACCAGTACGAAAACCGCCGCCCCGCACCTGGCAGTCCTGACCAAGCCGGTCGTCCCGGTCGCCGTCCGCAAGGCCGCGTGACGCGCGGTGGCTAGGGCTTGCGGGCGCGGAAGGCGAGTGCGTGCGGGATGTCGTGTCCCGCGGGTTCGTCGAAGTGCTCGGTGACCAGGCCGCTGCCGATGATGACGTTCAGGTACTCGGCCAGGGTGACGTGATTCATGCCGATCCGCCGGCGGATCCCGTCCTCGGCCCACCACGGCTTGTCAGTGTGCCAGCCCGACTGGCGGTACGTCTGATAGTCGGTCCGGCGACCGTCGTCCTCGTAGACGACGTGCGGTCCGTTGAAGCACGGATGGACGCCGTACGCGACGAACACCCCGCCGGGCCGGAGCACCCGGGCCGCCTCGCGCAGGACCGCGCCGAAGTCGTCCACATCGGTCGAGATCCACATCGAGATCGCGGTGCCGAACGACTCGTCCGCGAACGGCAGCGCCGCGGCGTCGCCGTGCAGCAGCGGGCCGTCGGTGCGGGACCGGGCGCGGCCGAGCTGGTCGATGGAGAAGTCCAGCCCGACCGGGGTACGCCCGCTGGCGCGGATGGTCGCGAAGTTCCGCCCGGTGCCGCAGCCGATGTCCAGACACGCCCCGGATCCGCGACCGAGCAGGTCCAGCAGACCTGGCTGGTGCGTCTCCGCGTCCTCCACGAACCGCTCGTCGTACCACTCCGCCAGACCGTCGTACCGAGCTCGCATCCAGCCTCCCCAGGTGAGCTCCCAGCCTACCCAAGGAGCCTGCTTTAGGTCGGGACAGTGACCTACGGGTAAGCTTTGCCGACGTTCTCTTTGAGTTTGGATGGTCCGACGTGGGTTCCGTAATCAAGAAGCGCCGTAAGCGTATGGCGAAGAAGAAGCACCGCAAGCTGCTGAAGAAGACGCGGGTGCAGCGCCGCAAGCTCGGCAAGTAGCCGGCAGATACTGTCTGCCGCGCCCGGTCCGGCTGGGGGTTGCTCGTGGCACAGGTAGTGATGGTGACCGGCGTCTCGAGGGACGCCGGTGCTCGCTGTGCCCGCAGACTGGCTGACGACCCGTCGATCGGCACCGTGCTCGGTGTCGATGTGGTTCCGCCGCGCGCGGAACTCGGGCGGGTCAGGTTCGTCCGGGCCGATATCCGCAACCCGGTGATCGCCAAGGTGATCGCCGCCGAGGACGTGGACACGGTCGTCCACACCGGCGTGGTCGCCACCCCCGGCAGCGCCGGCGGCCGGTCGTCGATGAAAGAGATCAACGTCATCGGCACCATGCAGCTGCTCGCCGCCTGCCAGAAGGCGCCCGGCGTGGCCAAGTTGGTGGTGAAGTCGTCCACCACGGTGTACGGCGCGGGCGCGCGCGATCCGGCGATGTTCACCGAGGAGATGGCGCCGCGGGCGATCCATCACCACGGGCTGAGCAAGGACGCCGTCGAGGTCGAGGGGTACGTGCGCGGGTTCGCCCGGCGCCGCCCCGACGTCTGCGTCAGCACGCTCCGGATGGCGAACTGGATCGGCCCCAAGACCGATTCCCCGATCACGCGCTACTTCGCGATGCCCGTCGTACCGACGGTGTTCGGGTTCGACGCCCGCCTGCAGTTCCTGCACGAGGACGACGGCGTCGAGGCGATCCACCACGCGACCGTGAACGACCTTGCCGGGACCTTCAACCTGGCCGGTGACGGCGTGCTCTCGCTGTCCCAGGCGATCCGCCGGCTCGGCCGGCCGACGCTGCGCGTGCCTTCGTTCACCGCGTCCAGTACTGCGGCCGCCGTACGACGAGCCCGGCTGGCGGACTTCTCACCGGACCAGATCTCGTTCCTGACCTACGGGCGGGGCGTGGACACGACGCGGATGCGGACCGAGTTCGGGTTCGAGCCGAAGTACTCGACCGCGGAGGCGTTCGACGACTTCCGGCGATCGCTCGGGACCGGCGCGATGACCCGGGTGTCCAGTCTGCTCACCGCGGGTCTGGGGGCGCTACGTGGCTGACGCGGACGTGATCCCGATCGGCTCCGGCGGCCGGCCGGGCCGGGGGAGCGGACGGCGTACGACGCCCTCGGCCGCTGCCCGCGCCCTCGTGGGACAGAACAAGAAGAAGAGCCGCAGCGCCGGCGACGAACCCGCCGACCCGTCAGCCGGGGGGCGGGCGGGTGCGCCGCGCGGCTCCGCGAGTGCGGGGGACGACGGGCTGGGGGTCGTGCCGGATGTTGAGGGGCCGGAGTTGCCGCCGTTCGACTTCGGGGGGCTCGAGCGGGCTGTGCGGCAGCTGTTCGGAGAGGACGGGGAGCGGCGGGTCGCGGAGTGGCTGGCGTTCCTGCGCCGGCGGCTGACCGGGGAGTACGAGCTCGACGAGTTCGGGTACGACTCCGACCTGACCGACCAGGTGCTGCTGCCGATGCTGCGGCCGATGGTGGAGAAGTGGTTCCGGGTCGAGGTCCGCGGGATCGAGAACATCCCGTCCGACGGCAGCGCCCTGATCGTCGCGAACCACTCCGGCACGATGCCGCTCGACGGGCTCGTCACGCAGGTGGTGGTCGCGGACCACACCGGCCGTCCGCTGCGCACGCTCGCCGCGGACCTGGTGTTCCAGACGCCGTTCGTCGGCGAACTGTCCCGCAAGGGCGGTGCGACGCTCGCGAACAACGACGACGCCGAGCGGCTGCTCCGCCAGGGAAACCTGGTCGGTGTCTGGCCGGAGGGTTTCAAGGGGCTCGGGAAGCCGTTCGCCGAGCGGTACAAGCTGCAGCGCTTCGGGCGCGGCGGGTTCGTCAGCGCCGCGATGCGGACCGGTGTACCGATCGTTCCGTGCTCGATCGTGGGCGCCGAGGAGATCTATCCGCTGGTCGGCAACATCGCGTCGCTGGCGCGGTTGCTGGGCGTCCCGTACATCCCGATCACGCCGTTCTTCCCGCTGCTGGGGCCGCTCGGCCTGATCCCACTGCCGTCCAAGTGGCTGATCGAGTTCGGCGAACCGATCCGCACCGACGACTTCGCCGACGGCGCCGCCGACGACCCGATGCTGGTCTTCAACGTCACCGACCAGGTCCGCGAAACCATCCAGCAGACCCTCTACACCCTCCTCATGCAACGCCGCAGCGTCTTCTTCTGACGCGCCTCCAGACACGACACAGCCCCCGGCACGTGGTGCTGTGCCGGGGGCTGCGGGTTGCTCGGGGTCTGCTACTTCCAGGGTGGGAAGAGCGTCTGGATGACTCCGGGCAGGTTGATCAGTGGTGTTGTCGGGAACGGCCACGGCCAGGCCGGCGTGGTCGGGTTCAGCGTTGACGGCAGCACGGTGGGCGTCGCAATCGGCGAGTCTGACGACGACGGCACAGGTGGTGTCTTCAGGCTGGTCGGTGGCGGAGCGGTGGACTCCTCCACGATGGTCGTGTTCGGCAGCTTGGTCGGCACCGTGCTCGGTTGCACGCTGGCCGAGTCGACCGGGGTCGGGATCGTCGACGACGCCTTGGGGCTCGACGACGCCTTCACCGGATTGCTCGACTCGGAGCCGGTGCCGGGGCTGGTGCGATTCGGCTGGTTGTTGTTGTTCGTACCGGTGCTCGGCGCGCCGGCCGGCTTCGGCGCAGCACACTTCGGGCACGCGGCCGTGGTGAGTTGCGTCAGCTGCTCGATCGTGGCCAGTGCCTCGACCCCGGACTTCAACGACTCCGGCGGGAGTTTCGGCGTCGCCCCCACCAAAGCCTGGCGGGCGCTGGTGATGAAGGACGTGATCGCGGTGATCGAACTCTCGTCGCCGTTCTGCTGGTACGACGCGAGCAGCCTGGACACGCCCTTGCGGGCCTGCGCCGAGAAGTCGTCCAGCGTCGCGTTGATCGTGCCCACCGAGCCGCCGTTACCGGCCAGCTCCTGGACTTCGGACAAACGGGTCATCGCGTGCTCGAGATCGCGCCGGCCGCGGGAGTCGTCGCCGACCCCGACGTTGGTCGCCACGTTCTCGATACTGCGCTTCATTCCGTACAAGGTGTCGCCGGGCATGGCCTGCTGAGCGGCGGCGGCGGAACCGATGCCACCTCCGAGCAGCACCAGCGCGGCGGTGCTGGCCACGAGCCGGATCCTCCGGCCCTGGCGACGACGGATATCTGTCACGGACGCGCCAACGTCCTCGCTACCCGGCGGGTCGTCCGAGTCGTCTGGTGCCGTGTGCACCGTCAACGGAGTCGCAGTGGTCGCCGCCCGCGCCGCCGCCTGCTCCAACAGGCGGTGCCGCAGCTCGGCACTGAACTCCGGTCGCGGTGCAACTGCGCCGGCGGTCCTCAGCCGTCTGACGAGCTCCACAGCTTCCAGTAACTCGGGGTCATCGCCCAGTCGCGTGGAGTGACGGGGCCCGTGATCGACGGCGTGCGCGAATGCCTCCGCGCGCGCTCGAGCCCTGTGTAGGTCACTCATGAGTTCTCGTTCTCCTCAATGGCCAGTCGGGGTCACCGACAGGTCCTCACCAGGCAAACGAGGTAACTCCCTGACGGGTTACGAAAGACGTTCGTTGTCATCCGCCTCATCTCAAGTCCTTGGGGATAACCTTCGCCAAGTGCCGTACGGCCCTCAGTTGCAGTTGCTTGACGGCGCCCTCGGATTTCTCCAGCGCCTTGGCCGTTTCGGCGATCGACAGACCCGCGAAGAACCGCATCGTCAGGCAGTCGCGCTGCTCGTCGGGCAGGCCGGCGACCGCGTCCCGGAGCACCTCCGCGGTGGCCGCGGCCAGCACGTCGATCTCCGGGCCCTCGGTCTGCCGGTCGTGGGTCTCGATCTCGTCGGTGACCACCTCGAGCCGGACCCGGCCCGACTTGTAGTGGTCGGTGATCAGGTTCCGGGCGATCGTCACCAGCCAGGCTCCGAAGTCCCGGCCCTGCCAGCGGAACGAGTCCAGCGCGCGGAGCGCCCGGACGAAGGTCTCGCTGGTCAGGTCCTCGGCGAGTGCCGACGACGACACCCGGGCGTAGATGTAGCGATAGACGGTGAGCGAGTACTCGTCGTACAGCTCACCGAAGGCACCGACGTCCCCGGCCTGGGCGCGATCGACGAGCTCCGCACGTCTCATCCCGTCCGGGCTTGGCTCCGGCGTGGTCAAGTGTTCTCCCCGTTCAACTGACACGTCGTTCGACACATCCGCGAATGGCCACAGCGACTGGGACAGCACTGAACGTTACTGCTCAGATACGTGCTGTCAACAGGCTGGGGCGTGCCGCCTTCCGTCCGGTCCGAAGGTCTGTGAATGCGCCAGCGGACTGCCTCCGCCGTACGGAGCAGCCTGCTGTCGGGGGTGGTGCATTGCGCATGAAGGTCCCCGCCGCGGGCGGGTTTCTGCAGTGTGAGGTTCAGCAGAAGCACGCTCGCGAAGTCACCTGTATATCGGTGGTTACGCTCCGCTGCAACCGTTCTGTGAAAAGACGGTTGGTCCCGGAGCGAATCCCGGCCGTGACAGACTCGCCTGGTGAACGTGAATTTCGCGGACATTCTTCGTGACACAGCGCAACGGCACGGCGAGCGTCCCGCGCTGGTCGACGGGGATCGGCGGCTGACCTGGAGCGAGCTCGACCAGGCTGTGGACCGGACCGCGCAGGGACTTGCCGCGGCCGGTCTCGTGCCGGGGTACCGGGTGCTGCTCCTGGTGGCCAACAGCATCGAGTTCGTCACGTCCTACCTGGGCGTTCTCCGGGCCGGGCTGGTCGCCGTACCGCTGAACACCGGGCTCACCAAGCCCGAGCTGGCGGCCGTCACGGCGCACTCCGGAGCCCGGCTGGCGATCGCCGGGCCGGGCCTCGCAGACCGGTTCGAGGGCATCCGCACGGTGGCGCCCGACGAGCTCCAGGGTGACGCTCCGTTACCTCCGTCGAAGGATCCCGAGACGCTCGCGGTGCTGCTCTACACGTCCGGAACCAGTGGAGATCCGCGCGCCGCGATGCTCACCCATCGGGCGCTCGCGGCGAATGTGCGGAACCTCAGCGAGCTCGGCGAGGACCGGATGGGGCCCGAGGACACGGTGCTCGGGGTGCTCCCGATGTTCCACGCGTTCGGCCTGAACGCGGTCCTCGGCTGGGCGGTCGCCACCGGCGCCGCGCTGGTCGTCGAGCAGCGTTTCGATCCCGAGGGGACCCTCGACCTGGTCCGCCGGTACGGCGTGACGCGGCTGCCGCTCGCTCCGCCCGCGCTGCACGCGCTCTTGACCCGCTCCGATCTGCGGGACGCGCTGAAGACCGTCAAGGTCGTGCTGACCGGCGCGTCCACGCTGGATCGCGCGCTCGCGGACCGCTTCGAGCAGGCCGCCGGGCTGCACGTCCACCAGGGGTACGGCCTGACCGAGGCGTCCCCGGGTGTCACGACGACCCTGGGCGAGGCTGAGCCGAAGCCGGGCTCGGTCGGCCGCCCGTTGCCGAACGTCGAGGTCCGGATCGCCGACGAGCAGGGCGAGGACGTCGAGGGCGACGACCCCGGCGAGATCCTGATCCGCGGCGGCAACCTCTTCTCCGGGTACTGGCCGGACGCCGTCGACGGTCCCGACGACGAGGGCTGGTACCGGACCGGCGACGTCGGGTTCCTGGACCCGGACGGCGACCTGTTCCTGGTCGACCGGCTGCGCGAGCTGATCATCGTGTCCGGTTTCAACGTCTTCCCGAGCGAGGTCGAGGACGTGCTGGTCGCCGCTCCCGGCGTACGGGAGGCCGCGGTCATCGGCGTACCGTCCGAGGAGACCGGCGAGGCGGTCAAGGCGTTCGTGGTGCCGTTGCCGGACGCATCGGTCGACCTCGCCGCGGTCCGCGAGTACGCCGAGGGCCGGCTGGCGCGGTTCAAGTGCCCGGTCGAGATCGAGGTGGTGGACCACCTGCCGCACTCGGTCACCGGCAAGGTCGCGAAGGGCCGGCTGCGGGGATGAGCCGGGTGACGATGTACGGCAAGCCCGGCTGTCACCTGTGCGACGACGCCCGGGAGGTCATCCGGGCGGTCTGCGCCGAGGTGGGCGCGGACTGGTCCGAGGTCGACATCACACAGGACGACCAGCTGTTCACGCAGTACGGCGAACAGATCCCGGTCACGTTCGTGGACGGGAAGCAACACGACTTCTGGCGGGTCGACCCCGCCAGACTGCGAAAGGCCCTGATGAGGTAGGGGTCACTTCCGCCGATTTTGTTCTCACGTTCACAAGCTCCTAGAGTAAGAGAGCCGCCGGCCGTCAGACCGCGGTGAACCAACCGCTCCCAGGAGAATTGTGACGCGTGCCAGCAGCCGTCGCCCCGGCCCGCCGACGAGAACCGAACGCGGCATCCCCGAGGCGACTGTCGCGCGCTTGCCGGTCTACCTGCGGGCCCTGACCGCGCTCTCGGACAGTGGCATCGCGACCGCGTCGAGCGAGGACCTGGCGACCGCGGCCGGCGTCAACTCCGCCAAGCTCCGCAAGGACCTCTCGTACCTGGGCTCCTACGGCACCCGCGGTGTCGGGTACGACGTGGAGTATCTGCGCTACCAGATCGCCCGCGAGATCGGCGTCACCCAGGACTGGGCCGTGGTCATCGTCGGGATCGGAAACCTGGGCCACGCGCTGGCGAACTACTCGGGCTTCGGCACCCGCGGCTTCCGGATCGTCGCCCTGCTGGACGCCGACCCGAACCTGGTCGGCGAGCGGATCGGCGACATGGAGGTCCGCGACTTCGCCCAGCTCGAGGAGATCGTCGAGGCAGACCGGGTCTCGATCGGGGTCATCACCACCCCCGCCGGACCTGCGCAGGACGTCTGCGACCGGCTGGTCGCCGCCGGCGTGACCAGCATCCTGAACTTCGCGCCCGTGGTGCTGTCCGTGCCCGACGGCGTCGACATCCGCAAGGTGGACCTCTCGATCGAGCTGCAGATCCTGGCGTACCACGAACAACGAAAGTCCGGAGAGGCGGCGCTCCCCCAGGTGCCCGAACTACCAGCGATGAACGGTCTGCCCGATCTCCCGAGTGTCGGGGGAGGTGTCGGCGCATGAGTTACCTGGTCGTCGGCATCAGTCACCGTTCCGCTGCCATCGACGTCCTCGAGCGGGTCGCGCTCGACGCGGACGCTGCGACCAAGCTGGCCCTGGCGGTGCGGAACTCCGCGGCCGTCGCGGAGTCCGCGGTGCTTGCCACCTGCAACCGGACCGAGGTCTACGGAGTAGTCGACCGGTTCCACGCCGGGATGGACGAGGTCACCGCGATCCTGTCCGACGTCACCGGCGTACCGCTGCTGGATCTGGCCGAGCACCTGTACGTGCACTTCGAGGAAGGCGCGGTCGCGCACCTGTTCCAGGTCGCGGTCGGGCTGGACTCGATGGTCGTCGGCGAGAGCCAGATCCTCGGCCAGGTGAAGGAGTCGCTGCGCGTCGGCCAGGACCTGGAGACCATCGGCACCGACCTGAACGCCCTGTTCCAGCACGCGTTGCGGGTCGGCAAGCGGGCCCGTACCGAAACCGGGATCGACTCGGCCGGCCGCTCTGTCGTCTCGGCCGGGCTGGACGCGGTCGGCGGGTTCGGGGGTCGCCGGGCGTTGATCGTCGGCGCCGGCTCAATGGCATCCCTGGCCGCGCAGACACTGGCCGCCGGCGGCGCCCGGAGCGTGACCGTTGCCAACCGCAACTACGACCGCGCGGTCGCCCTCGCGGAGCGGATCAGCGGTACGGCGATCCGCCTGGCCGACGTACCGGTTGCGCTGCAGGACGCCGATCTGGTCGTGTCCTGCACCGGCGCGCGCGGCGTCGTACTGACCGCCGAGATGATCCGCGACGCGACGGACGGGCGCCCGCTCGGCGTCCTCGACGTGGCGCTGCCGCGGGACGTCGCTCCCGAGGCGGCCCGGATCCCCGGCGTCACGCTGATCACGCTGGCCGACCTGATCGGTACGGCGGGCGGCAGCCAGGCCGACATCGACGAGGTACGCCGGATCGTCGGCGAGGAGACCGGTTCGTTCGAGGCGACGCGCCGGGCCGCTTCGGTGGCGCCGACCGTGGTCGCGCTGCGGGCGATGGCGAGTTCGCTGGTCGACTCTGAGCTGGCCCGCCTCGAGCGCCGGCTGCCCGAGCTCGGCGAGCACGAGCGGCACGAGGTCGAGCGGACCATCCGTCGCGTCGTCGACAAGGTGCTGCACAACCCGACGGTCCGGGTGAAGGAGCTCGGCGGCGATCCGGGCGGACCGACGTACGCCGACGCGCTGCGGGAACTGTTCGCGCTCGACCAGGCGACCGTGGACGCGGTGACCGCCGCCAAGGATCCGGAAGAGACGAGCCAGACGCCGGCCGACGCCGCGCGGCAGAGCGGAGGCCCGCGATGATCCGCCTCGGCACGCGACGCTCCAAGCTGGCGACCGCGCAGTCGACCATCGTGGCCGACCAGCTGCGCGCGCTCGGGCACGAGGTCGAGCTCGTCCTGATCACGACCACCGGCGACGTGAACCGCGCACCGGTCGAGCAGATCGGCGGTACCGGCATCTTCGTCAGCGCACTGCGCGACGCGCTGCTGGCCGGCGAGATCGACATCGCCGTGCACTCGTTGAAGGACCTGCCGACGATGCCGCTCGACGGCGTGACGATCGGCGCCGTTCCGGTCCGCGAGGACCCGCGCGACGTTCTCGTCGCCCGCGACGGCCTGACGCTCGGCGAACTGCCGCACGGCGCCCTGATCGGCACCGGCGCCGCACGGCGCGTCGCGCAACTCGACGCGCTCGGCCTGGGCGTCGAGTGCACTGGGATCCGCGGCAACGTGGACACCCGGATCGGCTTGGTCACCGACGGCAAGTTGGACGCCGTGGTGCTCGCGAGGGCAGGCTTGTCCCGGCTGGGACGGCTCGACGAGGTGACCGAGACGCTGGACCCGATCCAGATGCTGCCCGCGCCGGGACAAGGTGCCCTGGGCATCGAGTGCCGCGCGGACGACATCGACGTACTCGCCGCGCTGGCCCCGCTGGAGGACCCGGCGACCCGCGCGGCGGTGACGGCGGAACGGCAACTGATGGCCACGCTGGAGGCAGGGTGCACGGCTCCGGTCGGCGCGCTGGCCGAGGTGGTCGAGGGTGAGGACGGCCCCGAGCTCTGGCTGCGGGGCGCGCTCGGCCAGGACGACGGCGTACGGCGGCTCTCCGCGAACGGGCCGGTGGACGACCCGGTGTCTCTGGGCAAGACGCTGGCGAACGAGTTGCTGGAGCGAACATGACACCGGCACAGGGCACGAGCACCACGGCCCACAAGAAGGCCCAGAGCACGGCCCACAGGACGAGCAGGAAAACGACGAGGGCGAAGGCAGACGTGAGCGCGAAGACAGCCGCTACCGCGGTACCTCAGAAGGCCGCGACCAGTACCGCCAAGCAGACCAAACCGCTCGGCCACGTGACATTCGTCGGCGTCGGCCCCGGTGACCCGGCGCTGCTGACGCTGGCGGGCCGCGACGTACTCGCGAACGCCGACGCGGTCGTCGTCGAGGGCCCCGAGCACGACGCGTTCCTGACCTACTGCAGGCCGGGCGTCGAGGTCGTGGACGGCTCCGGCGCCGAGGGCAGCCGGGCGCTCCGCGTCGCGGCCCGGGCCCGCCTGGTGGTGAAGACGGCCAAGTCCGCGGCGAACGTGGTCCGGCTACTGACCGGCGACCCGTTCACCTTCTCCAGCGGCGCCGAGGAGGCGGCCGCGTGCAAGAAGGCGGGCATCGGGTTCAACGTGGTCCCGGGCGTCAGCGAGGTGAGCGCGGTACCGACGTACGCCGGGATCCCGCTGACCATGAAGGGCGACCGCGAGGTCACCGTCGTCGACCTCGCCGAGAACAAGCTCGACCTGACCCGCCTGCAGCCGAAGCAGACGCTCGTCCTGCTGAACGCTTCCGAGGTGCTGAAGGACACTGTCGCGGCGCTGGTTGAGGCCGGCTTCGACGCGTCCACCCCGGTCGCGGCGACGGTCTGCGGTACGACGACCTCGCAGACCAGTGTGGTGGGGACGCTCGAGACGATCGTCACCGACCTGCGGGCCGCGAAGGTGACCGGCGAGGCCGTGATCGTGGTCGGCGCGGTCGTCGAGCAGCGCGAGGCGCTGTCCTGGTTCGAGACCAAGCCGCTGTTCGGCTGGCGGATCCTGGTCCCGCGGACCAAGGACCAGGCCGGGCCGCTGATGGACCGGCTGCGTCGGTACGGCGCGATGCCCGAAGAGGTCCCGACGATCTCGGTCGAGCCGCCGCGCAACCCGCAGCAGATGGACAAGGCGATCCGCGGTCTGGTCGAGGGCCGCTACGAATGGGTCGCGTTCACCTCGGTCAACGCGGTGAAGGCGGTCAGGGAGAAGTTCGACGAGTACGGGCTGGACGCGCGGGCGTTCTCCGGGCTGAAGATCGCGGCGGTCGGCGACAAGACCGCCGAGGCGATCGGTGCCTGGGGCATCCGTCCGGACCTGGTCCCGTCCGGTGAGCAGTCCGCCGCCGGTCTGGTCGAGGACTGGCCGCCGTTCGACGAGGTACTGGACCCGATCAACCGGGTGTTCCTGCCGCGCGCGGACATCGCCACCGAGACACTCGTCGCGGGCCTGACCGATCTCGGCTGGGAGGTCGACGACGTCACGGCGTACCGGACCGTCCGGGCCGCTCCGCCGCCCGCGCCGACCCGCGAGGCGATCAAGTCCGGCAAGTTCGACGCGGTCGTGTTCACCTCGTCCTCGACGGTGCGGAACCTGGTGGGCATCGCCGGCAAGCCGCACGCGTCGACGGTGATCGGCGTGATCGGCCCGGCGACGCTGAAGACCGCCGAGGAGCACGGCCTGCGGGTCGACGCGATGGCCGAGACGCCGTCCGTCGAGGAACTGGCCGACGCCCTCGCCCGGTTCGGTGCGGATCGGCGTGACACCATGGTGGAGGCCGGCGAACCGGTCACCCGTCCGTCCGAACGTCGCTCGGGTTCTCGCCGGAAGAGCTAGGAAGAGCTGAGATGCCTGGATTCCCGGAAGTGAGGCCGCGGCGGCTGAGGTCGTCCGAGGCGGTGCGCAGGCTGGTCGCGGAGACCTCGCTGGAACCGCGGCAGCTGATCCTGCCGATGTTCGTCCGGGAAGGCGCGCGCGAGCCGATCGCGATCAAGTCGATGCCGGGCGTCGTCCAGCACACCCGGGACACGGCGCGGAAGGCGATCGCCGAGGCGGCGCAGCTCGGGCTCGGCGGCGTGATGTTGTTCGGCGTACCGACGTCGAAAGATCCTGAGGGTTCCGGCGCGCTGGACCCGAACGGGATCCTGAACGTCGCGATCCGGGACGCGGTGTCCGAGGCCGGCGACGCGCTCCTGGTGATGTCGGACCTGTGCCTGGACGAGTTCACGTCGCACGGGCACTGCGGCGTTCTGGATTCCGCGGGACGCGTGGACAACGACGCGACGCTTTCGCTGTACGCCGAGATGGGCGTCGCGCAGGCCACCGCCGGCGCGCACGTCGTCGGTCCGTCCGGGATGATGGACGGGCAGGTCGGCGTCATCCGCAAGGCGCTGGACGCGGCCGGCTTCATCGACACCGTGATCCTGGCGTACGCCGTCAAGTACGCGTCGGCGTTCTTCGGCCCGTTCCGGGAGGCCGTCGACTCGTCGCTGACCGGCGACCGCAAGACCTACCAGCAGGACAACGCGAACGCGCGCGACGCGATCCGCGAGGTCGACCTCGACATCGCCGAGGGCGCCGACATCGTGATGGTCAAGCCCGCCCTGCCGTACCTCGACATCGTCCGCCAGATCCGCGACCACGTGACGGTCCCGGTCGCGGCGTACAACATCTCCGGCGAATACGCGATGGTCGAGGCCGCCGCCGCCAACGGCTGGATCGACCGCGACAAGGCCATCCTCGAAACCCTCACCTCAATCCGCCGAGCCGGCGCCGACACCATCCTCACCTACTGGGCCACCGAGGTCGCCCAGAAGCTCCGCTACCGCTGACGTCGTTGCCGAACGGCGAAGGCGCGGGCAGCGGGTGCCTGGCACCTGAACTGGTGGGCTTGCACAGGGAATAGCAGGTCTCGCCCCACCACGTTCTGTCTCCACTCACCATTTCCTGTCTCCACCCACCACAACGGTCGGCTCAATCCCATGAGGCGCACCGAATCGAGCGATGGTGTGCAATGTCGACAGGTAGAGCACCTGTGAGACACCGTACGCACGATCACGTTCACGCTCAGGTGCACTACCCTGCCGACCGACAGGTCCTGTTCAAATGCACGCCGGCCGTTCACCGCGCCGTCCCGGACACATCAACCACTCATGCCTGCGTCACAAGAGGTGGTTATGCGGCTCCTGTCCGATGTGGGTGATGATCAGCCCGATCCGGGGTCGGGCGACAGGTAGTGGTGGGTCGGGACCTGGTATTGCCTGTCGCCAGTCCCCAGTGCGTGTGTCCGGTCCCCAGTCCGTGGGTCCGGTCCCCAGTCCGTGGGTCCGGTGCCCAGTGCGTGGGTCCGGTCCCCAGTGCGTGTTCCCGGTTGCCGGCATCGGTCGGGTGCGTCGAGTCGTGGGTTTCGGCGGCGCCCGCGACGGCGTGTGGTGTCGTTGGAGCGGGTGAGCTGTCCGGGCCGCGGGGCTCCCCAAACCGGTTTGGGAAGGATCACCTGCCGTTTTCGGGGTGTAGGGCTCCCCGAACTGGTTCGGGGACGATGATGTGCCGTTCCCGGGCCGCGGGGCTCCCCAAACTGGTTTGGGGAGGATTACCTGCCGTTTTCGGGGTGTAGGGCTCCCCGAACTGGTTTGGGGAGCCCTGCGGCGATGGGGTTTGTGCGGGGTGCCGGGGGCGGCTCGACAGGTAGAGCACCGGTGGGACGTCGTACGCGCGGGCGTGATCACGCTCAGGTGCGCTACCAAGCCGCTCGACACGTCGAGAACGCACACTCAACCGCGCGGGGCCGCGCCGACCACCCAGACATCAGTCACAAGGGCCGGTACTGCCTGTCCCGAGTCACCAGCGCCTGTCCCCACCCGCACTCGCCCTGCCAGTCAGTCCCCGACTCTGCCGTCGGCGCTTTGGGGCGATGAAGGCCTTGAGCGGGTCGGCTCGGCTGTCGAGAGGACCGCTGGTTCAGCGCACGACCGAGTAGTCGGATTGGGTGAAGCCGGCCTTCAGGGTGCGGGTGGCGTTGTGGGTGAGCGGGATGTCGGATGGGACGGGGCCGAAGAGGGGGATGCCGGTGCCTAGGAGGACGGGGGCTGTGGTGATGGTGAGTTCGTTCAGGAGGCCGGCCGCCAGGAAAGTTTGGATGGTGGCCGCGCCGTCGGTGTAGATGCGTTGGGCGCCGCGGTCGTTGAGGGTTTCGATGAGGGCGTCCAGGGTGCGGTGGACGAGGATGCGGTCGTCGGTTTCGGGGTCGAGGGTGGTGCTCAGGACCTCGACCTGCTTGCCTTCGTACGGCCAGGTGTCGAACGTGCAGGCCAGCTGGTACGTGTTGCGTCCGAGTACGACGGTGTCCACCGACGCGAGGAACTCGTCGTACCCGGTCTCCCCGGCGTGCTCCGCCCGGCTGGTGAGCCAGTCGATGGACCCGTCCGAGCGCGCGATGTACCCGTCGAGGCTGGTGGCGATGAAGGCAGCAGCATGAAAGCTCACACCCACCATTTTCCACCACCGCTCAACGCGGTGAAGGCCCGACTGTCCCTTCCAGGGTGTGCTCGCACGGAAGCAGGATCTGCCGCTCGTAGTCGCCGTCCGGCTCGGTGAGCATGCTGGTGAGCAGCCGGACCGCGCGGCGCCCCATCGCGTTCCGGGGTACCCGCAGCATTGCCCATGGCAAGGAGCCGATCTCGGTCTCGTCGTCGACCAGCAGCACGACGGAAAGGTCGCCGGGCACCGACACCCCGCGGAGGTTCAGCATCGCCGCGAGGACCCGCAGCAGATTCACGGACTCGACCAGGATCGCGGTCGTCCCGGCCGCCAGCGCCCGGTCCAGCCAGCCCGTCGTCAACCCCGACGGTGGTTCGAAGACCGGCGAAGGCACCGGCAGGTCGTACCGCTCCAGCGCCCCGGCGAAACCTGTCCACCGGTCCTCCTGCGGCTCGTCGCGCGACTGCTCGCCGAGGTACGCGAACGTCCGGTGGCCGAGCGCGACCAGATCGTCGACGATCTCGCCGGTCGCGGCCCGGTAGTCGCCGCCGACGTAGCTGATCGACGCCCCGGGCACCTCGCGATGACCGACGTACACGAACGGATAGCCCTCGTACGCCAGCCGGGCCAGGTCTTCGCGGTCCGCGTGGTGACCGAGCAGCAGGCTGCCGGCCGCCTGCCGGAGCCCGTTCGTGTCGTCCGCGAAGATCCGCCGTACGCCGGACTCGTCGGGGGCGGCCGTGAACAGCACCAGGTTGCACCCCTCTGCGGCGGCCTGTTCCTCGATGCCGCGCAGGAACTCGAAGTAGTAGTCCCGGGAACTCGTCGGGAAGATCGGCTCGAACGTGTGTACGCCGAGCAGATGCGGCGTGGTGCGCGCGACCGCCCGTCGTTGCCCGGCCGGCGCGTACTGCAGCCGCCGGGCCGCGTCCAGCACGCGGCGCTGCGTACCGGCCGAGATCCGCCCGAGGTCCGCCGTACCGTTCATCACCATCGAGACGGTCGACTGCGAGACCCCGGCCGCCTTCGCCACATCCGCCTGCCGCGAAGCAGTCCGTTTCATGCCGCCTCCCCTCTGGGCCACCCCACGATGCCACCCGACCCGGTCAGGTCCCGGCGCAGGACGTCGTACTCCACATCCTGTACGGCGATCCGCGCGGACGCCGCGAGCGACGCAGCACAACCGGCAGCTTCGCCGACCGTCATGAACACAGGCTCCATCCGCACCGACGCGAACGCCACGTGCGATGCCGACACCGCCGCCGCGACTAGCAGGTTCGCACACTCGGAAATCCGCGGAACGATTGACCGGAACGAAATTCCGAACGGGCGGGCCAGCGGAACCTGCACATTTCCTTCGTTCCGCGGGTTTCCGTCGACCAGCACGCGCCGCGCGTTGTGCGAGTCCATCACGTACGACGCCACCGCGATCGGGTCCGGTGCCACGATCCGACCGGTCGCCTCGTGTTCGGTCACGACATGTTCCGCGAGCATCCGCCGGCCCTCCCGGACGTACAGTTGGTGCGGCCAGTGCGACGTTTGCCGGAACTCGCCCGGCGCGAGCCCGAACGCCTGCGTCGCTGCACGTACCTCGGCCGGCAGGTCCGCGGAAGTCGACAGGTAGTACAGCAGCCCGGCCTGGTAGCGGACGTGGTCCTGGAAGATCTCCTCCCGGCGCGCGTAGCCGGCCTCCGGCCACTCGTCGCCCGCCCCGATGTGGTCGGAGGAGAACGCGCCGTGGTTGTTCATGTCGAACACCCTGCCATGCACCCGCGTGGTCCGGCCGTACAGCTCGTAAATCCCCGCCTCGAGGTACCGGCGCAGCAACTCGTACCGCGACGCGTCGTACCCCTCCGGCCGCGGGAACGGGATCCGATCAGATCCGTTGGTGACGTGCAGCCGGAAGTTGTACGCCTGCACGTGCCGGTCGCCGGATCCGACCGCGCCGTACGGCTCCGCGGAGATACCGGGGAGCAGACCGCTCGACGGCTGCCCGGGTACGACGTACGGGTCGACCGGCCGCTCGAACTGGTGGTTGATGCTGTGCTGCACACCGGCGATCGACTCGCCGTACGTCGCCGACGACTCGCGCCCGACCGTGTACGAGACGCCGGCCGCCGCCAGGAGATCGCCTTCGTACGACGCGTCGACATACACCTGCGCGCGGTAACTCGAACCGTCGTCGGTGCGTAGCTCGGTGATCCGGTTTCCGGTCTTCGTCACGTCGAGCAGGTGCCGTCGCCGACGGAGTACGACGCCCGCGTCGGCCAGCCAGCGCAGGAAGATCTCCTCGGCCACGTGCGCCTCGACCTTCCAGTGCGGATCCGGCGCGTGGTACGCCGCCGCAACCTCGGCGTAGAACGCTCGTGCCAGGCCACCGATCGTCCTTGCGTCGCCGACGTCGGTCTCGCCGAGACCCGAAGCGGTCATCCCGCCGACGCGGTCGTCGAACGCGAGCAGGACGACGCGCAGTCCCGAGCGGGCCGCCCGGACCGCCGCGGTGACGCCGCCGGACGTGGCGCCGTACACGACGACATCGGCGTCGATCGGTCCTTCGGGCTCAGCCGCCGGTGCGCGGCGGTGGTACTGCAGACCTTCGAGTGCGAGCGTCATGCGGACCGTTGTATCAGCTTGCGTGCTAATAATCAGCAAATAGTTCACGCACTCGAAATCGGCCTGCAATAAGCTATTGACAGCGGTAGACGGTGCGAGCGTACGGTGATGCGCAACTGGGGGCGAAGACATTTTGCTGATCTATTAGCAGATATGAGGATGGTCGTGACCGATCGAGAGCTGAGCGCCGGACTGCTGGTGGTGGGCGGTGGCCTGGGTGGTGTAGCGGCGGCCATGACCGCCGCCAAGCTCGGGTGCCAGGTGCTGCTGACCGAAGAGACCGACTGGCTCGGTGGACAGCTGACCGCGCAGGCGGTGCCGTCCGACGAGCACCCGTGGATCGAGAGCCCGCACATCTCGTCCGGGTACCGCGAGCTGCGGACCCGGATCCGGGACTACTACCGCCGCAACTACCCGCTGACCGCCGAGGCGTTCGCCGAGCCCGCGCTCAACCCGGGGCTCGGCAACGTCAGCCGGCTCTGTCACGAGCCGCGCGTCGCGGTCGCCGTGATCGACGAGTTACTGGCGCCCTACATCTCCGCCGGGCGCATCACGGTTCTCTACAACCACGTCCCGACCGCTGCGACGACGGACGGCGACCGCGTCACCTCCGTCACGTTGCGGGGACCCGATGGCCGGACCACGGTGACCGCGCCGCTGGTCGTCGACGCGACGGAGCTCGGCGATCTGCTCGAGCTCGCCGGCGTCGAGCACGTTCTCGGCGCCGAGGCGCAGAGCGAGACCGGCGAGCAGTTCGCCGCCGACGTCGCGGACCCGCTGGACCAGCAGGCGATCACCTGGTGCTTCCCGCTCGAGTACCGGCCCGGCGAGGATCACACGATCGAGCGGCCGGCGTCGTACGGCCACTGGCAGACCCACGTGGATCCGTTCTGGCCCGGGCCGCAGCTGTCCTGGGTGAAGATCGACATCAAGACGATGGGCGGCCGGGAGAACCGGATCTTCGAGGTCGACCAGGATCTCCCGCACGCTGCCGACCTCTGGCACTTCCGCCGCATCCGCGCCCGCAGCCAGTTCGACCGGTCGCTGATCGACACCGACATCTCGCTGGTGAACTGGCCGAACGTCGACTACTGGGAGGCGGCGCTTGTCGGTCCTGGCACCGACAAGGACCGCGCTCTGCAGCGCTGCCGCGAGCTGTCGCTGTCGTACCTGCACTGGATGCAGACCGAGGCGCCCCGCCACGACGGCGGCACCGGCTACCCGGGTCTCAAGCTCCGCCCGGATCTCACGGGTACGGCGGACGGCCTCGCGAAGTCGGCGTACATCCGGGAGTCCCGGCGGATCCGTGCGCGGTTCACCGTTCTCGAGCAGCACGTCGCGGTCGCCGATCGTGGCGACGCGGGTGCCGCGTTCTTCGCGGACGGCGTCGGCGTCGGGCACTACAACATCGATCTGCACCCGAGTACGGCCGGAATCAACTACGTGAACCTCGAGGTATTTCCGTTCCAGATTCCGCTCGGCGCGCTGATTCCGCAGCGGATGCGGAATCTGTTGCCGGCGAACAAGAACATCGGCACCACGCACCTGACGAACGGTTGCTATCGGCTACATCCGGTCGAGTGGAGCATCGGCGAGGCCGTCGGCGCACTGGCGGCACAGTGTCTGCGCAACGCGACCGAGCCGCACGCCGTCGCCGACTCGGCGCAGCTGACCGAGGACCTGCAGCGGACCCTCACCGGAACGCTGGGTGTTCCGGTGAAATGGCCGGACGACATCGCCCGCACCCGTCCGTCGCAGGCCGCGAATCCGACGCCGCTGCATGCGGCGCCCGAGAGCCGGGTCAAGGTGAGCTGACATGTCGGACGACTACGACGTGATCATCTACGGCGCCTCGCTCGCCGGGCTGATGGCCGCGCTGCGACTGCAGTTGCGCGGCTACCGCAGTCTGGTCCTGGAGCCGACCGGCCATGTCGGCGGCATCGTCGCCGGTGGTCTGGTCAAGAGCGACACCCCGAACACGCTTTCCGCCCTGGCCGGCCTGACGCAGAGCCGCTTCTTCGGAGGCATCGCGGCCGAGTACGGCGCCGACGGTCGCGCCGACGGTCCCCGGTACCGCTTCGAGCCCAAGGTGGCCGAACGCGTCGCGCGGCAGCTTCTGGACGAAGCCAAGGCCGACGTACTGGTCAACGAACGTATCCACGGGGCTGCCGACGTCGAGGTCCGCGGCGACCGGATCCGGGCCGTCCGCACCGGCCAGGGCTGGCGGCGGGCGCGGGCGTTCGTGGACGCGTCGTACGAGGGCGACCTCTTGGCGGCAGCGGGCGTCCCGTACGCCGTCGGCCGCGAGCCGGCCGCCCGGTACGACGAACCGCTCGGTGGATTCCTGCCCGACCGGGCGTACCGGCGGCAGTCCTTCCGGCCGAACACGTTCTACCCGGTGAAGCCCGTGCCGACGGAGGCGCCGGGGGACGGTGACGCCAAGGTGCAGGCGTACAACTTCCGCGGCGTGCTGGACAAGGGCCCGGACCGGATGCCGTTCGAGAAGCCGGATGACTACGACCCGAAGCTCTACACCTATCTCGGGCAACTGCTCGAGCAGCGTGGCGTCGCCGGTCTCTCGTCGATCGTCACGCACACGGCGCTGCTGCCGAACGACAAGTACCAGACCAACCAGGCGCTGTTCATCGGGTTCGACCTCCCGGGGGCGTCGTGGGACTACCCGGACGGATCGTGGCAGCGCCGCGACGAGGTGATCGCCGAGCACGTGCGCTGGCATCGCGGAATGCTGTACTGGCTGGCGAACGATCCGTCACTTCCGGAAAGTTTCCGAAAGGACGCCGGAACGTTCGGACTCCCGCCGGACGAGTTTTCCGACAGCCCTTACGGACCAGGGTTTCCGCACGCGCTCTACATCCGCGAGGCACGCCGGATGATCGGGCAGACCGTGCTCACCCAGCACGACCTGCGGCGGCCGGGCAACACCAAGGAAACCGCTGTCTGCTGCTGGAACTACGGCATCGACTGCCACATCGTCCAGTACTACGCGGAAAGCGACGACACGATCGTCGGCGAGGGGACCGTCACCGGAACCGAGAAGAACGGTCCGGTCGACCTCTACCAGCTGCCGGCCGAGGTGCTGTTCCCGGCCCGCGGCGGGATCGGGAACCTCGTCGTACCGATCTGCTTCTCGGCGAGTCACGTCGGCTACCTGTCGGCCCGGATGGAGCCGAACTACGGGATGCTCGGCGAGGCCGCGGGGGAGCTACTGGCCCAGTCGCTGCGGACCGGGCAAGCCGTTCAGGACTACGACTATCCGGCGCTCGCCGCCGCCCTCACCGAGCACGGCAGCATCCTCTCGCTGCCCGAGCTTCACCAGAACTAGGAGATGCTCATGCAGTCCAACAGGCGGGACTTCCTCAAACTGACCGGCGGCGCTTCATTGCTCGCAGCAACCTCCGGCACGGTACTGGCGGGCTGCGGCGGGTCCGACGGCCCGGGCGCCACGGCGAAGGCGGCCGCGAAGGCGACGCCACCGGAGTACCTGCCGTACGGGTCGGTGAAGCCGGACCTGCCGGGCACCGCGGACGGCGTGATGCCGGGATTCTTCAAGTATCCACGGCAGTTGGTGGACGCGTACCAGGACAAGCCGGGCGCCGGCGCGGGCGAGGTCAAGATCCTCACCAACATGTTCAACCCGGCACCGCCGGGCGCCGGCAGCAACACGTACTGGAAGTCGCTGAACGACAGGGTCGGCGCGAACCTCGACATCACGATGACGCCCGCCGCGGACTACGTGAGCAAGCTGTCGACCGTGATCGCCGGCGGCGATCTGCCGGACATCCTGATGATCGCGTCGAAGTTCCCCAACCGCGGCGAGATGCTCACCAAGCTCTGCGCGGACCTGACCTCGCACCTGTCCGGTGCGGCGGTCAAGGACTACCAGTTCCTGGCCAACCTGCCGACCGACTCCTGGCTGCCGGCGATGTACAAGGGCGGCATCCACGCGATCCCGATCGCGCGGTCGGTGATCGGGACGATCATGTTCAGCCGCGCCGACCTGCTCGAGGCGCGGTCGCTGAACCCGGAACCGGCCAGCTACGCGGAGTTCGTCGAGACCGCGAAGGGCCTGACCGACGCGAAGGCGAACAAGTGGGCCTTCGGTGCCTCGAAGGGCGTCACCACCTTCATCGGCAACATGCTCGGCGTACCCAACGTCTGGAAGGAAGACGGCGGAAAATTCGTTTCCGAACTGGAGGTTCCGGAGCGGAAAGAAGCCGTCGCACGGACCGCCGAGCTGGTCAAGGCCGGCGTTTTCCACCCGGACGCCCTCGGCGGGAAACTCCAGTTGCGCGACCTGTTCGGCAACGGCACGATCGCGCTGAACGCCGACGGGTACGCCGCCTGGGACCTGATGGCCGACACGTACGGCGTCGACGTCGGCGGCATGCCCGTCCCGGCGTACGACGGCGGCAAGCCGGTGCAACGCGAAGGGGCGGCGATCTTCGCCCTGACCGCGTTCAAGAAGGCCGGCGACGACCGCGTCAAGCAACTCCTCCGGATCTGCGACTGGCTGGCCGCGCCGCTCGGCACCAGCGAGTACCTGTTCCGCCGGTTCGGCGTCGAGGGCATCCACTACACCTGGAAGGGCGACAAGCCCGAGCGCACGTCGGCGGGCAAGACCCAGGTGAGCCTGCCGCTCGAGTACGTCGCCGACGCGCCGCACGTCCTCGGGCCGTCGAACGAGCAGCGGGTCCGCACGCAACGCGCGTACCAGGAGAAGATCGTTCCGAACCTGCTCGCGAACCCCGGCGCCGGACTGTACTCGGCGACCTCGATCAGCAAGGCCGACGAACTCGACAAGCTGATCAACGCCGCCGAGCTGGACATCGTCTCCGGCCGGAAACCGATCAGCAGCTGGGACGACGCCGTCGCGAACTGGAAGAAGCGCGGCGGCGACAAGATCCGCGACGAGTACTCGAACCAGTGACGCTCGTGCTGCAACGGAAAACGGTTGCGCGGAGCAATCAGAGGACGCAGAAGACGTTGTCCGGCAGGCAGCGGTTCCGCCGGGACCGCTTCCTGCTGCTGATCGGGCTGCCCGGGATCCTCCTGCTGGTCCTGTTCCACTACGTTCCGCTGCTCGGGAACGTGATCGCCTTCAAGGACTACGCGCCGTACCTCGGGATCACCGAGGCGCCGTGGGCCGGCCTGGACAACTTCCGGGTGATCGTCGACGGCGACCCGGACTTCGTCAACGCGCTGGTCAACACGCTGGTGATCTCCTTTGTGCAACTGGTGCTGGTGTTCCCGGTGCCGATCGCGCTCGCGCTGCTGCTCAACTCGCTGCTCAGCGAGCGGCTGAAGCGGGTCGCCCAGTCGATCCTGTACCTGCCGCACTTCATGTCCTGGGTGATCGTCGTCGCGATCTTCCAGCACATGCTCGGCAACGCGGGTCTGTACAACACCTGGGCTCGCGCGCACGACCTGCCGCTGCTGACGATCATCGGCAACCCCGACCTGTTCATCCCGTTGATCACCTCGCAGGTGATCTGGAAGGACGCCGGCTGGAGCACGATCATCTTCCTGGCCGCGATGTCCCGCGTCGACACGCAGCTCTACGAATCGGTCGCCGTCGACGGCGGCGGCCGCTGGCGGCAGCTCTGGCACGTGACACTGCCGGCGATCCGCCCGGTGATCGTCCTGCTGCTGATCCTCCGCCTCGGCGACGTCCTGTCGGTCGGCTTCGAGCAGATCTTCCTGCAGCAGGGACCGGTCGGGCTGGACGCCTCCGAAGTACTGGACACCTACGTCTACAACCGCGGCATCGTCGGCGGCAACTGGGGCGTGGCGGCCGCGGTCGGCCTGGTCAAGGGCCTGATCGGCACGATCCTGGTGCTGGGCGCCAACAAGGTCGCGCATCTGTTCGGTGAGCGGGGGGTGTACTCGAAATGGTGAACCTGATCAGCGGTACGGCGCCACCGAGCACCCCGGTCCGCGGGCTGAAGGGCGTCGTACTGATCGTCGCCTGCGCGCTCGTGCTCGTACCTTTCCTCGCCGTTCTCTCGACCTCGCTCGCCGACCAGCAGCAGATCACCAGTTCCGGTGGGTACGTGTTGTTTCCGCACGATCCGTCCTTCGCGGCGTACGAGGCGATTTTCCGCGGCGGCGTCGTCACCCGGGCGACGATCGTTTCCGTCCTGCTCACCGTGGTCGGGTCCGGGCTGTCGATCGTGGTTGTCGTCTCGATCGCCTACTCGTTGTCCCGGCCCGGGACGTGGGGCCAGCGGCCGCTGCTGTTCATCGTCCTGTTCACGCTGCTCTTCAGCGCCGGCATCATCCCGAACTACCTACTGATCAAGGAGCTCGGGCTGATCGACTCCTACTGGGCGCTGATCCTGCCGGGGCTGACCAGTGCGTTCCAGATCATCATCGTCCGCGCGTTCTTCCTCGACGTACCGGCCGAGATCATCGACGCGGCCCGGATCGACGGGGCGAACGAGCTGCAGATCCTGACCAGGGTGATGCTGCCGCTGTCGAAGGCGGTGGTCGCGGTGGTTGGCCTGTTCAGCGCGGTCGGCTACTGGAACGCGTACTTCAACGCGATCCTCTACATCAATTCACCCGAGAAATGGCCGTTGCAACTGGTGCTGCGGACGTACGTCGTCGACAACACCCAGGTCGGCGGCGATCTTCCCGGCGAGGTGATGCCGCCGCAGCAGTCGCTGCAGATGGCGATCCTCGTCGTCTCCCTCGTTCCGATCTGCCTGGTCTACCCGTTCCTGCAGAAGCACTTCGCAAAGGGCGTCGTGCTGGGGGCGGTGAAGGGCTGAGTCCCACCTTCCGTTCGAGAAAGGTTCCGCCATGCCTTCCGACGAATCACATCCGCCTGCCCGACTGAGTCGCCGTACCCTGTCCGTCCTCGGGGTCACCGGCCTCGCAACCGCCGTCGTCGCCCAGCCGGCCCACGCTGCCGGCAAGAAGCCCGCCCTGACCGCGACGACCGGAGCCGTCGGCACCGTCGCAGATCTCCGAACCACGCCTGGTGCGACGGACGGCGAACAACTTCTCCTGCTGGGATACACAACACCCGGTCTCGGCGGAGGTCTCGTCTACTGGGACGCCACCGCGACCGACCCCGACGACGGCGGCATGGTCTTCGCTGTCACCGGTACGGCGACCGGCCGCTGGAAACGCCCACGCGGCAACGAGCTCGACCTGTCCTGGTACGGCGTCACCGGCGCCGGTACGACGGACGACTCGGTCCGGCTGCAGAACGCCGTGAACGCGTTGCCGGCCGGGGGAACGATCACGATGGGTCCGGGAACGATCCGGCTCGAGCACACGATCACCGTCAAACGCGTGCCGATCGTGTTCCAGGGCGCCGGCGCGAGTGACGAGTTCACCTCCGGCACGCAGATCCTGCTCGCCACCGGATCGGCCGACGGGTTCGTGCTGTCGGGTGTGCACGGCGGCGGTTTCCGCGACCTGCAGATGCACGGCACCGGGCTGACCGGCGGTGCGATGATCCGGACCCAGCAGGAAAACGGTGTCGGAAACTACCTGCTCTCGTTTTCCGACTGCCGTTTCATGGACGGGTACAACGGCGTCATCCTGCGCAGTGCGAACACGGTGCGTTTCCGGAACTGCGTCTGGAACGGATTCTCCGGCCAGCAGGTGATCCTGCTGAACGGGCAGAACAACGTTTCCCGGGCCGATCCGGTCGAGTTCGTCCAGTGCGCGGTCGCGGCCGGTACGGCGAACCCGGGCGTCGACAACGTGGTGATCGACGGACAGGGCGGGTCGATCAAGTTCATCGCCACCGCGATCCTGTTCGGCCGGCACGGGATCTGGATGCGGAACACCACCACCGAGGGGCTGCCGAAGTTCTTGTACTTCGAGGGCGGAGGCTTCGAGAACGGTCACGGCGTACCGGTGTTGCTGGAGGCGGGTGCTCAGGCGCAGTTCATCAACACCTACATCTCGGCCGACAACGCCGAGGACGCGGTCCGGATCGGAGCCGGGTTCACCGGGACCGCGACGTTCGCGAACTCGGTGATCCGCGGCTGCGGCCGGCACGGGATCGACATCGCGTCCACCCGGATCACGGTCACCGGTTGCCTGATCGGGAACAACGGCCGGATGGCGCATCCGTCGTTCGCCCAGCAGATCACCGGGATGTCGCAGAGCGCGGCGGGGGTCCGGATCACGACAGCGGCGCCGCACACCTGGGAGACCGACGACCGGGTTACGCTGCAGGACGTCGGCGGCGCGACCGGACTGAACGCGGCCTGGCCGATCGCGGTGGTCGACGCAACGTCGTTCGATCTCGTCGGCGCCGCGCTGAACCAGCCGTGGACCTCGGGCGGTGTCGTCTTCCGGAACGGGTCCGGGATCAACCTCCGGTCGACCGCGAGCCGGATCGTACTCACCGGGAACGCGATCGGCGGCCTCGCGGACGGGGTGAACCGCCAGGAGTACGGCATCGTCAACCGCAGTACCGACGTACTTGCCGCCAGCAACGAGCTCACCGGCAACAACGCCGGCTCCTACCTCGCCTACGCGGCTGGCCGGTTCACCGGCAACAAGGGTGTCGAGCAGACCGACGGCCGGCTCACCCTCCGCCTCTCCGGCACGGTGGCCGACGGCCTGTACGACTTCACCGATCTCCTGTACGTCGACGGCCGTCCGATCCGGGTCACCCGAGTAGCCCGCGCGGTGAGCGCAGGCTCCTGCCAGATCCGCCTCGAAACCAACGGAACCCCACTCGGCGGGGCAGCCGTCGACGTCACGACGACCGCTCAAACCACCAAGCTGGCCACGCCGATCCCCATCGACGGCACTGCGGCACCGGTCCGCCTACAGGTCCGCGTCACCAACTCGACGGCCGCCTCCGGTCTGGCAGTCCAGTTCGGCTACCAGGTCCAAGCCTGACTCGGTGACCTTCGGCGGGAGGAGGAGTGGGGTCGTATGGGGAGTTCTACCCTCCCGATTCGGGCAGTAGCACTCCCCAGTCCTGGTCGAAAGCCTCCCCAAACCGGTTTGGGGAGGCTCTGTGGGGGTGAACTGGGGAGCCGTACTGCCTGATTCGGGAGGGCACGACTCCCCAAACTGGTTTGGGGAGGCTAGCCCTTCAAACCGGTCTGGGCGAGGCCTTCGACGAATTGGCGTTGGGCCAGGACGAAGATGATGAGGACGGGGAGTGCGGAGAGGGTGCGGCCGCGAGTTGGGTGTTCCACATGGGTCCGCGGTACGCGTCGACGTACTGGGTGAGGGCCTGCGGGACGGTGAACTTCTGTTTCGAGGAGAGGAACACGATCGACTCGAGGTAGAGGTTCCAGCTGTGCAGGAAGTCAAAGCCGGGACCGGGTTCCTCTGGCACCCGGCGGCCGGCACGGTGATCTACGCGCAGCAGACCGCGACCGGCTGCTGGGGCACGGTCCGTGCCGGCAAGGCCGATGCCGAGAGCAACCTGATCGCGGAGTACCCGTCGAAGGATCGCGTCCGCTACCGCACGCCCGACGGCTCGGTGTCGACCGAACTCGTGATCGGCCCGCACTCGGTCAGCCGTCGGGTGACCGCGTCCGGCGCCGCGACCGAACAGGTCCCGCTGGTACTGCAGGCGGGCGACGAGGTGGTCTTCTCGGACGGGACCGTCGTGCCGTACGGCGAGACGCGGACGGCCACCGCCGACGGGATCGTGATCCGTCGCGGACGGGCCACGATCACGATCACCTGGTCGGGGCGACGGGCGGCGACGCTCAGCACCTCGTCGCGCACCTATCTGCGCGACCAGCGCCGCCGCGTCCACGTTCTCCGGATTCCACACGACGGCTCACTCGAAACCGTCGTGCGGACGGCCGGCTAGGTCCTGTCCTAGTAACGCAGCTTCAGCAGCTGGCGGCCCGGCGTGCGTCCGGTCAGGTACACGCGGAGTCCGTCCGGGGTGAGGCTGCCGCCCAGGTAGGTGTAGCGCTCGCCCGGGTCCATCGCGACCCGGGCGGCGCCGTTCCCCGGGCCGAACTCGATCCGGTCCGTGCCGACCGTGTAGCTCCCGGTCCCGGCCGTCAGCTGATAGTTGCCCGCAGCATCCAGTGCGTCGACGCCGGAAAGTGTTCCGCCGGCGCGGAAACACAGCTCGATCGCGTACGCCGTCTCGTCGCCGGCGAACTCGAACGCCAGGTCGTACCCGCCGCCGACCTCGGTCACGGTCACCTCGGTCCGCAACGTCCGGTACTGCTTCGGCCGGTGCCCGAAATCCATCGACGCGTAGAAGCGGCCGTCCGGGGTGAGGGCGTACAGGCCGTCCGAGCGCCGGTACCGCTTGGGAAGCGGCAGGTGGTACGGAACCTTGACCTCCTGGGACAGCCTGAAGGAGTTCGCACCGAGCCGGCGGAGCCCGTCGCTGCGGAAATGCCCGGTGCTGAAGAACTGCGGCGACAACCGGACCGAGTCGAGGATCGCCGCGCCGTTGCGGAGCTTGAAGAACGTCGGGTTCGTCGAGAGGCCCGACGAGATCACCGGGAGGTCGTGGAAGTCGGTGCCGCCGAAAACGGTTGCCGTCCGGGTGTCCCGCCGGATCCGGACGGACGCCTGCGACGGGTAGTGCTGCACGAAGTTTGTCGGAGCCGGTGCTGCGGCTGGGAGGACGGCGGACAGCTCCGGCCGCTCCAGCACCTCCGCGAGGAAATCGCCGAGCTCGCCCGTCCCACGCGCTTCGATGCTCTTGGCAATGGTCGTGAATCGTCCGTCGCGGGTGTGCAGCGCCAGCTCGCGGAACTGCGTCAGGTACCACCAGACCTCGCGGACGCCCTTCTGGTCCTGGCGACGCGACGCGGTCGTGTCCACCTCGCCGTTCGGCTCGAGCAGGTACAGCGTCACGTCGAGATTCCGCCGTACATAGTCCAGCAGCGCCGGCTTGTTGCGCAGCCACGCGATCGTCAGCAGGCACGGGTTCGTGACCTCGGCGGCGTACGTCGAACTCCGCTCGCTGTAGATCCCGTCCGGGGTCGCGTCGATCCCCTCGTCGAGCCAGTCGTCGATCCGGGCCGCATACCGCCGGTCGGGGAACAGGTGATGAGCGCGAGCCAGCGCTGCCGACACCTCCCAGCGGTGGTTCGGCGTATGCACACCACCCGAAGCCAACGCCGGGCCGGCCTTCTTGATCACCGAGGCCAGCGTCGCGCGCATCGACGCGGTCTCCGCCTGGCCGTCCGCGTCGAGCAGCGCGTACAGCAGGCAGACGTCCTGGATCGCGAATGCGCTGTCGGGCGGCGAGTGCAGGTTGCCGACGTCGTACAACCCGTCCTCGTGCTGCCGCGCGGCGAGCTGGTCGACCAGCCAGCCGATCGGCTCGAGCAGGGTCGCGTCGTGGTGGTACGACGACCTTCCCCAAACGTAGCCGGAAACCAGCCGGCGGGCCTTGCGGGCCACGGTCCGGACACTGTCGGAAACGTTCTGAAAGTTGCCGAGCACGATCGGAATCTGTTTCCGGTTCGCCTCGGTCACCAGGGTCAGGAAGTCCTCGTCCACGGCTGCCACCTCAGCACGAGCGGCGGCCGGATGCAGGGCGCCGAGCGCAACCGTGGTCAGCGAACCGGTGAGAAAAGTACGTCGCAGCATCGGGATCTCCGTCGGTAAGCGGTTGCCAAATGCCCAGAACTGTCGCGCCGCCAACTTTGTCCTGTCAATAGCTCGCGACCGGTCCGGATCCGGTCGTTTCCTACACCGATGAACTCTTGCGGGAACCGGTTTCTTGTATTAGCTTGACCGGCCAAGGCAAGCGCTTTCCTCGCCCGCCGCGTGCCGGAGGACGGCGGGAACGGAAGAGAGGTGACCATGAGTGCGCTAGGCGAGCTGGGCAGTCTGAGGGGTAAGAAACCGGCAGGTCAGAAGAAGGACAACCTGGCCGGGTACCTGTTCCTGGCGCCGTGGTTGCTCGGGCTGTTCCTGATCACGATCGGGCCGATGGTGGCCTCGTTGTACCTGTCCTTCACGGACTACAACCTGATCCAGGCGCCGCAGTGGATCGGCCTGGAGAACTTCACCCGCATGCTGTCCGACGAGCGGCTGCACAACTCGCTCCGGGTGACCTTCACCTACGTGTTCGTCTCGGTCCCGCTGCAGCTGGCGATCGCATTGCTGCTGGCCGTCGTTCTCGACCGCGGTGTCCGCGGCATGGCGTTCTACCGTTCGGTGTTCTACCTCCCGTCGCTGCTCGGCTCGAGTGTCGCGATCGCCATCCTCTGGCGGCAGGTGTTCGGCACCACCGGCCTGCTCAACCAGGTGCTGGACGTGTTCGGCATCGAGGGCAAGGGCTGGATCTCCGACCCCAGTACGGCGCTCGGCACCCTCGTCGTACTGAACGTCTGGACGTTCGGATCGCCGATGGTGATCTTCCTGGCCGGCCTGCGGCAGATCCCGACGATGTACTACGAGGCGGCCTCCGTCGACGGCGCCGGCGTCCTGCGGCGGTTCTTCAGCATCACGCTGCCGCTGCTGACGCCGATCCTGTTCTTCAACCTGGTGCTGCAGATCATCCACGCGTTCCAGTCGTTCACCCAGGCGTTCGTCGTCTCCGGGGGCAGCGGCGGACCGTCGGACTCGACGATGTTCTTCACGCTGTACCTCTACGACCGGGGCTTCGGGAACTTCGACATGGGCTACGCCTCCGCGATGGCGTGGTTCCTGCTCGTGATCATCGGGGTCTTCACCGCCGCGAACTTCTTCGCCTCGAAGTACTGGGTGTTCTATGACGACTGAGACCCTGCAGCGTTCCGTCACCGCCCGCCGGACCGCTCCCGTGACCTGGTCCCGGATCCGGCCGCTGGTCATCCACGTGCTGCTGGCCGGCTCCGCGCTGGTGATGCTGTACCCGGTGATCTGGATGGTGGTCAGCTCACTGCGACCGGGCAACGAGATCTTCCGCGACCCCGGGATCCTGATCAAGGACCTGCGGATCGAGAACTACCGGGTCGGCTGGCACGCGCTGACCGAGCCGTTCACCCGTTACCTGCTGAACTCCGCGGTGGTGGTGCTCGGTTCGATCCTCGGCAACCTGGTGTCCTGCTCGATGGCGGCGTACGCCTTCGCCCGGCTGGAGTTCGCGGGCAAGAAGTTCTGGTTCGCGATCATGCTGCTGAGCATCATGCTGCCGATCCACGTGGTGATCGTGCCGCAGTACATCCTGTTCTCGAACCTGGGCTGGATCAACACGGTGCTGCCGCTGATCGTGCCGAAGCTGCTCGCCACGGACGCGTTCTTCGTGTTCCTGATGGTGCAGTTCATCCGCGGGATCCCGCGGGAGCTGGACGAGGCCGCCCGGATCGACGGCTGCGGCAAGGCCTCGATCTTCGGTCGGATCATCCTGCCGCTGATGGTCCCGGCACTCGCCACCACGACGATCTTCACGTTCATCTGGACCTGGAACGACTTCTTCAGCCAGCTGATCTACCTGACCGACCCGCACATGTACACCGTCCCGGTCGCGCTGCGGTCGTTCGTCGACTCGACCTCGAGTTCGTCCTGGGGCTCGATGTTCGCGATGTCGGTCGTCTCCCTCGTTCCGGTCTTCCTCGCCTTCCTGCTCGGCCAGCGGTTCCTGATCAAGGGCATCGCGACCACCGGCATCAAGTAACCCCCTGAAAGGTGCACCTCATGAGGCACATTCCACGCGCCCTGACCGCCCTGGCGCTGGCCACCACGTTGCTCGCGGCCAGCGCCTGCGGTGGCGACTCCGGTGGTGGATCGTCGTCCGCGGACGGCGGCAAGGTCACGCTCCGATTCACCTGGTGGGGATCGGACACCAGGACGAAGCTCACCCAGCAGGTGATCGACGCGTACCAGAAGGACCATCCGAACGTCACGATCAAGGGTGAGTTCGGCGAGTGGTCCGGCTACTGGGACAAGCTGGCCACCACGGTCGCGGCCAACGACGCGCCGGACATCATCCAGATGGACGAGAAGTACCTGCGCGAGTACGCCGACCGCGGCGCGCTGCAGGACCTGAAGAAGGCCGAGGGCCTGGACACCGGCAAGTTCGAGCCGGACACGCTCGGCGCCGGCGAGTTCGACGGCGGCCTGTACGGGCTGAACGCAGGTATCAACTCGTTCGCGGTCGTCGTGAACCCGGCCGCCTTCAAGACCGCCGGTGTTGCGGTTCCGGACGACACCACGTGGACCTGGGACGACTTCTCCCGGATCGCCGCGGAGATCACCACGAAGACCGGCGGCAAGATCACCGGAGCCGGCGCCTTGGGCACCAACGAGGCCGGCCTGAACCTGTGGGCCCGGCAGAACGGCGAGTCGCTCTGGACGAAGGACGGCAAGGTCGGGGTGTCGCCGGAGAAGACCACCGACTTCTTCAAGTACATCCTGAAGCTCCGCGACGCGAAGGCGATCCCGTCGGCCGAGGCGATTTCGCAGGACATGAACGCGTCGCTGGACCAGTCGGCGTTCGCGACCGGCAAGCTGGCGATGAGCTTCATCTGGAGCAACCAGTTGGTGGCCTTCAGCAAGGCGACCGGCCAGCAGTTGAAGCTGCTGCGGATCCCGAGTGCCGACGGCAAGGCCGCCGACAACGGCTCGTACTACAAGGGCTCGATGTTCTGGTCGATCTCTGCGCGGTCGAAGCACCAGAAGGAGGCCGCGGAGTTCGTCAACTACCTGGCCAACAGCACGGCGGCCGGTGACGTGCTGCTCGCCGAGCGGGGCGTTCCGCCGAACACCGAGGTCCGCGCCGCGGTGACGCCGAAGCTGCAGCCGGCCGACGCCGCGTCCGCGAAGTTCATCCAGGACATCAGCAAGGACCTCGGCGATCCCTCGCCGGCCCCGCCGGTCGGCGGCGGCCAGGTGGAGAAGATCATCCAGCGGTACACGACCGAGGTGCTGTTCGGGCGGCAGGCGCCGGACGCGGCCGCCAAGGCGTTCCTGGACGAGGTCAACGGGGAGCTCAAATAGTGTTGCTGACGGCAACTGATTGCCGATGACGGGGGCCCGCGTGGCCGTGGTGGGAATCCACGGCCACGGAGCCTCCCATATCCGTAACGTCGCCCGGCTGGCGGAGGCCGGCCGGGCCGAGCTGGTCGCCGTCGCCGATCCCCAGGGCGCCGACGACCTGCCCGCGAGTGTCCAGGTCTTCAGCGGCCTGGACGAGTTGCTCGCGGCAACCGAAGTCGACGTCGTGGTGATCTGTACGCCGATCCAGACCCACGTCCCGCTGGCGGAGCTGGCGATGCGCGCGGGCGCCGACGTACTGCTGGAGAAGCCGCCGACGGCGTCGATGGCCGAGTTCGAGCAGCTGTCCGCGGTGGTGGCCGAGACCGGTCGTGCGTGCCAGGTGGGCTTCCAGGCGCAGGCGTCGGAGGCCACGCTGAAGCTGGCGTCGATGGTCGCCGAGGGCCAGCTGGGCGAGATCCGGGGGATCAGCGCGGTCGGAAAATGGGTCCGCAAGGCCCGGTACTTCCAGCGCGCGCGGTGGTCCGGCAGACGGCGGCTCGACGGTGTCGATGTCGTCGACGGCGCGGTGACGAATCCGCTCGCGCACGCGGCCGCGGCGGCCCTGCTGCTGGACGGTTCGACCGGCGTGGACGACGTACGGTCGATCGAGGCCGAGTTGTACCGCGCGAACCCGATCGAGTCCGACGATACCTCGACGGTGCGGATCACGACCAGCCGCGGTACGCCGATCCTGATCGCGGTGACGTTGTGCGCGATCGATCATCTCGAGGCGTCGGTGATCGTGCACGGGTCGGAGGGGCGCGCGGTCCTGACGTACCAGTCGGACCTGATCGGCGACACGAAGTACGGCCGGGCCGATCTCTTGGAGAACCTGCTCGCGCATCGCGCGGATCCGAGCGTCCCGCTGTACGTGCCGCTGGCCGCGACGGGTGGTTTCACCCGGGTGGTCGAGGCGGTGCGGACGGCGCCGGATCCGCTGGCGATCGCGCCCGAACTGGTGCGGTGGGAAGGCGAAGGACTGGAGCGCCGGCCGATCGTTCTCGACGTCGAGAACTGGATCGACCGGGCCTCGGACGACCTGGCGCTGTTCAGCGAGATCGGGGCGCCATGGACAACATGGACAACGCAACCACGGGAGATGTCATGAATCTCGGCTGCAACCACGCGGTCGGCCGATCGATCCAGGTCACGGCGGGCAGCGGCGAGCTGTTCACCTACGTGTACCAGGCGGACGACCCGCAGTACGAGTCGCCGCGACCGTACTTCCATCCGATCCGGACGCTGACCGGCGACCTGGTCAGCGTGTACCGCCCCTGGGACCACCTGTGGCACAAGGGCCTGTCGTGGTCGTTGCCGCACTTCGGGCACGACAACTTCTGGGGCGGCCCGACGTACACCAAGGAGAACGGGTACAAGCCGCTCGGCAACAACGGCTCGCAGGATCACGACCGGGTCGACGCGCTGGACGTGTCCGACGACGAGGTGCGGTTCGCGCACCACCTGTCGTGGCACACCGAGGGCGGCAAGCACGTCGTCGACGAGACCCGCACGATCACCGTGCGGCTCGCTGACGACGGATGGGTGCTGGTCTACGAGACCGCGATGACGAACGTGTCCGGCGAGAACATCCAGATCGGCAGCCCGACCACGGCCGGACGGCCGAACGCGGGGTACGGCGGGTTGTTCTGGCGCGGGCCGCGGTCCTTCACCAACGGCACGATCCTCGCGCCGCAGGGCAAGGGCGGTGATGAGCTGCGCGGGCAGCGCGCGCCGTGGATGGGCTTCACCGCCCGCCAGGACGAGACCGACACCGCGTCGACCATCGTCGTCGCCGACGCCGCCGACAACGTCCGCCACCCACCCGAGTGGTTCGTCCGTTCAGAGGACTTCGCCGCGGTCTGCCCCGCCCCGTTCTTCACCGAGGAACTCCCGTTCCCCTCCGACGACACGCTCCGCCTCCGGTACGCCGTACTCGTCGCCGAAGGCCTCTCCGACGACGACCGCGCCAAGTCCCTCGCAGCCCAAGCCCAGAAGGCCCTGGCCACCTAACCCGCCCCACCCCACCCACGGGCCCCACCTCAAGCCCCACACCGCCGGACCCCCATTTGCCTGGCTCACCCACCAAGTCGGGGGTTCCACACCCGCAACCAGGGTGGCGAACCCCCAACCTGGTGGGTGAGCCAGGCAAATTGGTGGGTGGGCCAGGCAAATGAGGGCTCAGCGGGGTAGGGCGAGGGTGAAGTTGGTGTTGCCGGGGGTTGAGGTGAGGGTGAGCGTGCCGTGGTGGGCCTGGGCTATGGATTGGGCCAGGGAGAGGCCCAGGCCGGCGCCTCCGGTGGCTCGGTTGCGGGCGGTGTCGGCGCGGGTGAAGCGCTGGAAGACGTTCGGGAGCAGGTCGGCGGGGATGCCGGGGCCGTCGTCGTGGATCGTGAGCAGGGCGGAGCGGTCGCTGCTGGTGGCGGCGACGGTGACCGTGGTGCCGGGCGGGGTGTGCCGGCGGGCGTTGGTGAGCAGGTTGGCGACGACCTGATGCAGGCGTAGCTCGTCGCCGATCACGACGATCGGCTCGGCCGGCAGGTCGAGTTCCCAATGGTGGCTGGGGGCAACGATGCGCGCGTCGGTGACCGCGTCGAGGGCGAGCCGGGACAGGTCGACCGGGCGGCTGTCGAGCGGCCGGCCGGCGTCCAGGCGGGCGAGCAGCAAGAGATCCTCGACCAACGACGCCATGCGAGTGGTCTCGATCATGACCTTTCCCATGGCGTGCCCGTAGAGCTCGGGATCGCGTTGGCGGAGGCTCAGCTGTGCGTAGCCGTGGATCGTGGTGAGCGGCGTCCGCAGCTCGTGGGAGGCGTCCGCGACGAACTGCCGGACCTGCTGCTCGCTGCGGTGCCGTGCGTCGAGGGCGTTCTCCATGTGCCCGAGCAGCGTGTTCAGCGCGACCGCGACCTGGCCGACCTCGGTGCGTTCGTCGGTGAGCTGATCCGGCACGCGGGCGGTGACCCCGATCTCGCCGGTGTCGAGCGGTAGACCGGCCACCTCGCGGGCGGTCTGCGCGACCCGGCGCAGCGGCCGCAGTTGACGCCGTACGACGAACACCGCGACGCCGCCCGCGGTGAGTACGCCGATCCCGCCGAAGAGCGCCTCCCACCCGATCAGGCTGTTGATCGTGTTCTGGATGTCCTTGGTCGGGAGCCCGGTGATCACGGTGATGTCGCCGATTCTCGTCGCGTGCACGCGGTACTCGCCGAGGTCGGGGAGGTCGACCGTACTGTTCTGGCCGTCGGTCAGATCGTCGAGTACGTCGACCGCCTGGTCGGACAACTGGGTGAGCTTGCCGTCGGAGGTGATCACGTTGCCGACGGCTGTGGACGCTTGCGTGTAGACCGTGACCGTGCCCGCGTCCTGCCCGTGCGGGGCGTCCGGCGGCGGTCCGCCGTTCTTGAGCGAGCCGATCGCGCGGGCCTGCGTGGCGGCGACCTTACCGTCCAGTTGCTTGGTCAGGTACGAACCGATCGCGGCGGTCGTCAGCGCGCCGATCACGAGACTCACCACCGCGACCAGCGCCACCATCGCCGCCGCGACCCGCACACTCAACGAACGCGCCGCGACCTTCATACCCTCAGCATGTGCCTCCACCCCTGAGGGTTCCTTCGCATTCCCTGTGACCTTCCTGTGAAGGTCAGAGCAGTACGTCGGCCGCCGCGCGCAGCCCGTCGAGCTCGGCCGCGGCCCAACCCTCGTCCCGCGACTCGCCGCCGCGCCAGCGTGGCTTGTCGACGAGGTGGAAGTACAGGTTGAAGATGCTGCCGGCGACCTGCAGGTAGGGGATCGCAGCCTCGTCCTCGGAGGTGATCGGGCGGTGGGCGGCGTACGCGGACTTGAACGCGTTCCAGTGCGGGGTCGTCGCGACGCCGCCGAAATCGGCTGCCGGCGGGCCGACCGCGGCGAGGTCGAAATCGAGGAGGAGCAGTCCCTGATTGGTCAGCAAAACATTGTCCAGGGTGACATCGCCGTGGCAGGTTCCTGCCTTTGAGTACTGCGCGAGGTTGTTCCGTACTGCACCCGCCAGGGACCGGAGCAGGTTTTCCTCCGCGTCGTCCACGGCGAGGATTTCCTCGAGCGGCCGTTCGAGCCGATGAACGAGATCGGCCGGCGGCCGATAGTACGGCGACGTGTAGTTGTCGGCGGCATCGTGAAATGCGGCGAGTTGCCGGCCGAAGTCGGCGTACAACGCGTCGGTGAAGGGCGGTCGCGGCTTGCTGCCCTCGACGTACCCGAGCAGGGTGAACGGCCGGGGTCCTTCGGGTGTCTCGAGGACCCCGACGGTGTCCCCGCTGGGAAGCGGGAGGACCGGTGGAGCGAGTACGCCGGCCGCGCGCAGATGCTCCGAAAGCCCTGTCTCCCAACGGATTTCGTCCGGCCCGCGGCCGCCGTACCGATAGAGCTTGAGGATGTAGCGGGCGTCGTCGGTCGCCACCTCGTAGACGTCGTTGACCAGCGAACGGAGCAGGACGCAGCTGGTGAAACCGAGGCCGTAGCGCCTACCGAGCTCCGCGGCCAGCGCCTCGGGATCCGGCAGCGAGCGGAGCGTCGGGATCATGGAGCCGACCCTACGAATCACGGAGCCGCCCCTGCAACGCGTTTGAATTGCCAGGTTAGAAGCGTGGTAAGAGTGGGGAGGTTCGAGACGTTTCCGGATTCGCCTCCCCGTTCGGGGCCGGAAACCGGTAGCCTCTTGCAGCGCGCTATCTGGGGGCCGCCGTACCACCCACCCGACGAACTGCCGGAGAGCCCAAACCGGTCAGGAGTGCACGTCTTGCAGGAGAACACCAGCACAACCAGTACTGGCGAACTGGCCAACGTACCCCTCACCGGTGCGGACAAAGTCGCCTACGCTTTCTACGCGACCGCGGCTGCCGCGGCGCTGGTCGGCCAGGTCTGGGCCGGCGTGACCCATATCCCCTGGCCCGACAGCGGCTTCTCGCAGCTGCTCAAGATCGTCCTCGTGACCCCCGCGGTCGCGGTGCTGGAGCTCGGTGGTGTCGCGACCGCGGCGCTGGCCGACCTGCGCCGCCGCAAGGGCGAGCAGGCCTATGCGTACCGTGCGATGTCGTTCTTCGCGGCGCTCGTCGCGGTCGTCTTCAACGTGGTCGGCCACTGGCGGCCGGAGGAGCGGTTCCTCGCCTTCGGCTTCGGCGGTCTGTCCGCGTTCGCGTACGTGCTCTGGCTGATCCACAGCTCGGCCCGTCGTCGCGACGCGCTCCGTCGTGCGGGGCAGATGCGCGAGACCGGCCCGGTGTACGGCGTCGTCCAGTGGATCCGTGAGCCGCGGGTCACCTGGCTGGCGCGCTCGCTCGCGATCGAGCACGGCTACGGCCTGTACGAGAGCCTCCGCGCGGCCCAGCACCAGATCCGGAACAAGAGCCGCCGGGACGCGATCGCCGGCACCGTCGCGGAGTACATCCGTTCCGAGCACCAGGACGAACGGCTGGCGAAGATCGCCGAGACGACGTACGACCCGGACCGGCTGGCCGGAATGCTCGAGGAGCGGATCAACTACGAGGTCATCACCAGCAAGTTGACCAAGGCGATCTCACCGCCGCCGGAGGAGCCCGAGGAGCGTCCCGCCGTACCCGCCGCCGTGTGGGTGCTCGAGGGTGGGCAGCCGCGCCGTGCGGACTCCACCGGGGTCGGACTGCGCGACGACGACGCCTGGACCGGTGAGTTGATGGCGATTGTCGACCAGCCCGATCCGACCGACAGCGGCAACGTGTCCGAAGCGGTCGTCGTCGAGGACGAGAGCGAGCCGCAGCACGTCGTGAACGGTACGGCGAGCAGCCTGAAGCCGTTCGCCCCGCAGCCGAAGGCGGAGCCGGTGGTGCAGAAGCCGCAGCCGCCGTCGCCGTTCGCGGGGCCCGCGGACCCGCTGCCGCCGGCGTTGATCACCACCCCGAAGGTCGAGCCGGTGCTGCCGGACCCGGCGCCGGTCGTGGTGGCGAAGCCGGAAGCGGAGCCCGAACCCGAGCCAGAGCCCACCGACCTGGAGAAGAAGCGCATGCGGGCGTGGAACATGCTCGCCGACTGGCCGGAGGGGCATGAGCGAACCGCTGCGAACCTCGCGCGGGCCGTCAGCTGCAGCGAACCGATGGCGAAGCGTTTCATCCAGCAGTACGAGACCGAGCACGGTCTCGTGTTCAGCTCGCAGAACTGACGCACCGACTGCCGGTGGACCTCAGAGGTTGAGGTTCACCGGCAGTTCTGCCAGACCGCTGACCAGTACGCGGCGCCATTCGAGCTCTTCGGCGGGCTTCGCGAGGCTCATCCGCGGGAACCGCCTGACCAGCGCCGCCAGCGACTCCTGCAGCTCGATCCGGGCGAGTTGTGCGCCGAGGCAGAAGTGCGGACCGAAGCCGAACGACAGGTGTTTGTTGTCGCGACGATCCAGCCGCAGCTCGTCCGGGGTGTCGTACGCCCGCGGGTCCCGATTCGCCGAGTTGAGCGCGGCCATCACCCCTTCACCGGCCTTGATCTGTACGCCGTGCAGCTCGACGTCCTCGATCGCGACCCGGAGCTGGCCGACCTCGCTGAACCTGTTGAACCGCAGCAGCTCCTCGATCGCCGACGGAACCAGCTCCGGCTCCGCGACCAGCCGCGCCCAGTTCTCCGGCCAGCGCAGCAACGTGGCGACGCAGCTGGAGATCTGGTTGGCCGACGTCTCGTGGCCGGCGACCAGGAGGTTCACGCCGAACGCGATCAGCTCCTCCTGACTCAGCCGGTCGCCCTCCTCGCGGGCGCGCACCAGTTCGTCCAGAAGATCGTCCGCGGGACCCGAGGTGTTCGCGAGCTTCTTCGTGACCAGGTCCTCGATGTACGCCGTGAGTTTGGTCATCGCGTCCTCGACGAGGTCCTTCTCGGCCATCTTCATGCTGTACCCGAGCTCGGTCCACTCCCGGAACTGCGTACGGTCCGCGTACGGGACGCCGAGCAGCTGGCAGATCACCTGGATCGGCAACGGCAATGCGACCAGCTGCCGGATGTCGGCGCCGTCGCCCGCCCGCGCGACGTCCTCGGCGAGCTGCGCGGACAGGTCCGCAACCCATGGCCGGGTCTGCTCGATCTTCCGGTGCGCGAACGTTGGCACTACCAACCGTCGGAGCCGGCTGTGCTCCGGCGGGTCGGTGGTGGTCAGGCTGTTCGGCATCGGTTTGGCCAGCGCGACCCGCGGCGCGCCCTGCTTCACCACGGCGGCGCGCGAGAACCGCGGGTCGGCCAGTACGAGTTTCACGTCGTCGTACCGCGTCACCAGCCAGACCTCCGCGCCGGCCAGCGTCCGCACCCGCGCCACCGGCCGGTTCTCCCGCAACTCGGCGAAGGTCGGCGACGGATCGAACCGAAACGCATAGTCGAACGGAATCTGCAGAACCGGTTCAGTCATGCCCCAACCCTATGCAGGTTAGGTAACCCTTGCTTCTGCGCTCAGCGCGTCGGGTTCACAGCTGCGCGTTCGGTGAGCCGACCCCACGGAGGAGCGTGTCGACGACCTGGGTCGCCAGCGTGTCGGTGTCGGTCTCGTCCGCATCGCCGCTCTGGGCGACCTCGTGGAGCAGGGCGTAGTAGACGCGGCGGACCCAGATCAGGTCGACGTCGGCCCGCAGTACGCCGGCCCGTTGCAGGCGCGCGAACAGACGATCGCACGAGGCGACGACGCCGGCCATGATCTCGTCGCTCTCACTGGCGGCCGGTGCGCTGTTCATCGCGAAGCCCCACGACACCTTGACCTCGAGTGCGTTCGCGGTCGCCTGGTAGAGCGCGACCAGGGGCGGCGCGGTCTCGAAGCGGGCCTCGTCGACGGCGCGCGCGAGTTGCGTCGACGCCCAGGTCCGCATCGTGGTGACCAGCGCCTCGCGGGTCGCGAACCGGCGGTGCACCGTCGTCCGGGCCACGCCGGCCGCCGCGGCGATCTCCTCCATCGAGGCGGACGGGTTGCGGGCCAGGACTCGCTCGGCCGCCTCCAGGATCGTCCGCACGGTCCGCTCGGCGTCGGCGCGCAGGGGTCGGACGGTCATGTGAAAAGACTACCCGGAAGTCACGTCTACCACGCTACTTGCAACAGCTATGTAGCAAGTAGTACGTTTTCAGGGTCAGTCACGATGCGATTTAAGGATGATGAGATGGACCTGCAGCTGAAGGACAAGACCGCGCTCGTCACCGGGGCGAGTCGAGGGATCGGGCTGGCTGTCGTCGAGCAGTTGGTCGCCGAGGGCGTGCGCGTGGTCGCGATCGCGCGGACCGGTACGCCGGAGCTGCGTGCCACCGGTGCGTACGTCGTACCCGCGGATCTCGCGACGCCCGATGGGCCAGAGCGGGCCGTCGCCGCCGCGCTGGCGGAGGTGGGCGAGCTGGATCTGCTGGTGAACAACGTCGGCGGCGGCGACGGTGAGCTGGCGAACGGGTTCCTGGACATCGACGACGACGCCTGGCGGCAGCTGTTCGACGTGAACTACTTCGCCACCGTGCGCACGACGCGGGCCGCGTTACCGAGCCTGATCCGGCAGAGCGGCGCGATCGTCAACGTATCCTCGAACGGAGCCCGGATGCCGTCGAGCGGCCCTACGCCGTACACGACCGCCAAGGCCGCGCTGACCGCCCTGAGCAAGGCGCTGGCCGAGGAGTTCGGTCCGCAGGGCGTGCGAGTAAACACCGTCTCGCCCGGCCCGGTGCGGACAGCGCTGTGGACGGATCCCAGCAAGTACGGCGGCCAACTCGCGCGGACTCTCGGCGTACCCCACGAGGACCTGCTGGCCGCGCTACCCCAGCAGACCGGCATGCTCACCGGCCGCTTGATCGAGCCGTCCGAGGTAGCCGCGCTGGTAGTACAACTGTGCTCACCACTGACCGCCAGCATCATCGGCGCCGACTACCTCATCGACGGCGGAATCGTAAAGACCGCCTAGCCACGAGTCGTCGAGACGACGACGGCGGACCCGATCAGCAGGAGGAGGACGGCGCCGATCAGTGCGCCGATCGTGACGCCTTCGACGGCGGGCAGTGTGCCCCCGACGCTCAGTCGGGCGTCGACCTTCGGTGATCCGTCGGCGTTCATGATCACGACCGACCAGTCGCCGCTGCGGGCGGTCCAGTTCAGGCTTTCGGTGCCGGAGGCGACCCAGAACGACTGGTCCGCGGGCAAGGTCGCCGGCTTGTCGCCGGCCCGGGCGGTGGTCGTCAGCCGGAAGGGATCGACAGCGAAGTCGGCGACCTCGTCGTGGCCGACTCCCTCGAGGTACGCCGCGACGTCAGCGGCCGGGCCGATGCCGACGAAGACCGGCGTACCGGACGTCGTCGACTCGATGCCGATCCGGATCTTGCCGAGGAAATCGTCGGTGTAGAAGGCGTCCGGACCGGCCCCGCCGATGTCCAACGCCGGCGCGGTCAACGCATAGGTGCTGGTGCTGACCCGCTCTGGTCCAGCAGTGAAGTATCCGTCGCTGTCGCGTTGCTGCTGCGCCCACAGCCCGACCCCGCCGAGAGCGAGCAGCGTGACGCCGCTCAGGGCGAAGAAGGCACCTACGACCACCAGCAGGGTGCGCCAGCCGCTCCACGAGCGTTGGACGGTAGGTGCGGGAGTAGGGACTGGTGCTGTCGGTGTGGTGGTCATGAGACTGTCTCCTTGGCTTCGGCCGGACGGCCTGGATGGATTGCTTCGGCTGGTGCGGGACTGGTCCAGAAGCGGCGACTGCCGATCAGCAGGACAACGGCGACCGCGCACCAGACGGCGACGTACAGCCAGGCTTCCCGCGTCGCGTCCGCGCCGGCGGGCCAGAGTTCCTCGGTGTTGATGCTGCCCTCGGTGGCGTGCGCGATCAGGGTGATCAGTGCGCTGCCGGCGGCGTGATTGAACAGCCACGCGTACCAGATGGTGACCGCGACCGTGGTCAGCGCTTCGAAGGGGTGCAGGCCGAACGAGGAGATGAAGAACAGCGGCAGGTGCCAGCCGGTGATGGCCACGGCCATGACGGCCGTCGCGGCGAGTGGTGTCCGGCTCGACTGGAGCCGTGGCTGCGCGAATCCACGGAAGCTCGGCTCCTCACTGAACGGGCCGCCGGTCGGATTGACGATGTTCATCCCGATGACGAGCGCGATGCCGTACCAGGGCGTGAACTGGCCGGTGTCCGGTGCGGACGCGCCGAGCGCCTGGTTGAGCGAGATGGTCACGAAGTGCACGACGAGCGGTACGGCGATCGCGACGACGTACCAGATCCAGCGGACCCGCCAGCGGATCAACCGGGCGCCCATGGACCGCAGGCCGGCGAGGCCTTCGGTCAGGTAGACGACGACGAGTGCGGCGACCAGGGCGCCGGGTGCGTAGAAGCCTCCGAACGGGATGCCGATCCAGGCCAGGGCATAGGCCAGGACGAAGAAGCTGACGACTGGATGATTGCGGATGAAGGTCATGACGGATCTCCTGGGAATCGCGGGTGGTCGGGGACTCGGTGCACGGTCCGGCCGGCGCGGCGGGTCGGGTTCGTTCTGCATCACGCGGGATTTGTGCACTGTTTCCTCCGGGGACGGGGTCTGCGTCGAGACTCGCGTTTCCGGGCGCGTTCGGGAGACCGGGCGGCCGGTGGAGGAGGGGTTCGGGTTTCTGGTGTGTCAGGCGCGCAGATAGAGCAGTACGGCGAGCACCCGGCGGGATTCGCTGCGGGTGGACGGGATGCCGAGCTTGGTGAAAATGCCGGAGACGTACTTCTCCGCGGCCCGCAGCGTGATCGTCAGCGCGTCGGCGATGCCCTGGTTCGACGCACCGGTCGCCATCAGTTCGAGTGCTTCTCGCTCGCGGGGAGTCAGCACCGCGAGCGGATCGTCACCACGCCGCCGCCTGAGCAGCGTGGAGACGATCTTCGGATCGACCGCCGAACCGCCGCCGGCCACTCGCCGTACCGCGCCGACGAAGTCGTCCACGTCGCTGATCCGGTCCTTCAGCAGGTAGCCGACACCTTCGGCGGAGTCCGACAGCAGTTGCATCGCCAGGCCGAGTTCGAGGTACTGCGACAGCACCAGTACGCCGACGTCCGGATGCTGCGCTCGGATCCGCAGGGCGGCGCGCATGCCCTCGTCGTTGTGCGTAGGAGGCAGCCTGATGTCGAGGATCGCGACCTGCGGCGGGAAACTGCGGACGTACCGCAGCAGGTCGTCGGCGTTGTCGTACGCCGCGGCGACGTCCAGGCCGGCGCCCGCGAGGATCCGGGTGAGTCCCTCGCGCAGCAGGACGCTGTCCTCGGCGATCGCTACTCGCATGGGAACTCCGCCTCCAGCCGGGTCCCGCGGCCTGGCGGACTCCAGATCCGCAACTGGCCGCCGGTGGCCTCGACGCGGTCGGCGAGACCGCGCAGTCCGGTACCGCGCTCGGTGTCCGCGCCGCCGATACCGTTGTCGACGACCGCGACGACGATCGCGTCGGCGGACCGGCTGACGCGGACCGACGCGGTGGTCGCTTCCGCGTGCTTGCCGATGTTCGTCAGGCTCTCGCTGACGACGTAGTACGCGGCGACCTCTACGCGTTCGGGCAGCCGTCGGTCGATCGCGACATCGAGTTCTACCGGTACGGCGGCTTGTACGGCCAGAGACTCGAGCGCGACCGCCAGGCCGTGCCCGGTGAGCACCGCGGGGTGGATACCGCGCGCCACGTCCCGCAACTCGTCGAGGGAGACGGCCACCTCGCGCTTGGCCTTCAGCAGCCGCGCCGCGGTCTCGCTGCTGTCCGTGGAGCTGTTGGCGAGCAGCCCGAGTTCGAGTGCCAAGGCCACCAGGCGCTGCTGGGCGCCGTCGTGCAGGTTCCGTTCGAGCCGCTGTCGTTCCCTCTGTGCGGCGTCGATGACCCGGGCCCGTGAACCCTGCAGCTCCTCCAGACGGGCACGGAGCTCGACCTGCAGCCGGTTGTTCTCCAAGGCGATTCCGGCCGCGGCCGCGACGGCGTCGAGCAGTTCACGTTCGTCCTCGAGCGATCGGTCGAACTCCAACGCGATGATCGGTTCGTTGTCGCGGTGAATGACCCGGGTCGCACGTCCCTCGTCGGGGCCGCGCAGGGTCACGGCATGACCGTCCGGATCGGCCCAGGTGCCGTATTGCGGCAGCCAGTAGGCCAGGCTGAGGGACGGGTCGTGCAGTGCGCGCGCCAGGGGCTCGCGCAAATCGCTCGTGGGGTGCGCGCGCAGCTCCATCAGCAGCGCGCCGACGTCGGTGCGCGCCAGCCGGGCGTCCAGCAGTCCCAGCAGGAAGGCGACCGGCGAGAGGCCGAGGGCGGCGAACGTGATGTGCCGAACCGTTTCGATGTGCGGCCAGCCGCGCAGCCCTGCGACGTACAGGAGAGCGAGCATGACCAGTGCCAGTCCGAAGGTGTCCACCAGCAGTGTCACCGGACGCCTCCGCACGAGGTCCGGGCGTGGCCGACGGACCAGGAGCAGGGCGGCGCCGATCAGCAGGAGAACGCTCATCGCCATCAGCTGGAACTGCTCGATACGGCTCGCGAGCGCCGGTTGGGCGGTGACCGCAAGCAGGCTGTCCGGGTTGCTGCCGAGCAGGATCTTCGCCCCTTGGAGAACCACGGCGTTCAGGTAGCCGGCGATGATCACCAGGCGGCGCGGGCGGGTCTCCAGCTGTCCGGTCGGATAGGCGAGGAAGACGTGCAGGAACATGGCGGACGGCACCATGTCGAGGACGTTGCCGAGCGAGTGCAACGCGGGTTGCGAGGACCACTGCAGAGCGGTCAGGGCCATCACGAACCCGGTGGCGATCATCAGAGGGCCGAGGCGGCTGTCCGGCCGGCGCCACCACGCGAGTGTTCCGCTGATCAGGTACGGGATGGTGATCCAGTTGAACAGGAACGCCTGCAGGCCCGGTCGAACCAGCTCGTCGCCCGCCATCGCGAGCGCGATCGAGGCCAGCAGCGTGCCGAGACCCGCCACGACAGTCGCCCACAGAGCCCACGGCCCGGGGCCGCGGGCGCGTGCGATCGCCGGTGCTGCCACCTGTCACCCCCACCCTTGCTCAGCGTGCGCCCGTTGCACAGGCCACACAAGGGCAGGGAACGACAGGAGGTCCTTCGGTTACTTGGTGCCGAAGGAGTAGATGGTGGTGGATTTGTAGGTCTCGCCGGGGCGGAGGACCGTGGACGGGAAGTTGGCGTGGTTCGGGGAGTCCGGGAAGTGCTGGGTCTCGAAGGCGAAGGCGTCGCCCTGGCGGTAGGCCTTGTTGCCGATGCCGAGGAACGTGCCGTCGAGGAAGTTGCCGCTGTAGAACTGGACGCCGGGCTGGTCGGTGAGGACCTCGATCGTCCGGCCGTGCTCGGGCTCCCAGAAGCGTCCCGCGAGCCGCAGCCCGTTGCTGTCCGGCTGCCCGCCGAGCACGAAGTTGTGGTCGTACCCGCGGCCGAAGATCAGCTGCTGGTGGTCGCCGCGGAGCCGCTTGCCGATCGCGGTCGGCCTGCTGAAGTCGAACGGCGTCCCGGCGACCGGGGCGATCTCGCCGGTCGGGATCAGGGTCGCGTCGACCGGCGTGTACTTCGGCGCGTTCAGCTCCAGCACGTGGTCGTAGATGGTGCCGTTGCCCTCGCCGAGCAGGTTGAAGTACACGTGGTTGGTCAGGTTCACGATCGTCGCCTTGCCGGCCACCGTCGCGTGGTAGTCGATCCGCAGGTCGTCGCGCTTGTCCAGCGTGTACGTGACGGTGCTGGTGAGCTCACCGGGGAAGCCCATCTCGCCGTCGGGGCTGACGTAGGTGAACGCGACGCCGACGGCCTTGTCGCTCTGCACGACCTTGGCCTTCCAGACCTTCTTGTCGAAGCCGAGGGTGCCGCCGTGCAGCGCGTTCTCGCCGTTGTTGACCGGGATCTGGTACGTCGTCCCGTCCAGGGTGAACCTGCCCTTCGCGATCCGGTTCCCGTACCGCCCGATGGTGGCGCCGAAGTACGGGCTGAGCGCGGCGTAGTCCGGCAGGTTGTCGAAGCCGAGGCTGATGTTCGTGGTCCTGCCGCGGCGGTCCGGCGTCTCGACCCGCTGGATGGTCGCGCCCCAGGTGAGCATCGAGATCGTCACCCGGCCGTTGGCGAACGTGTAGACGTCCACCTGCTGGCCGTCCGGGGTGGTGCCGAACGGGTCCTTGCGGATCTCTGGCTTGCCGTGGTGTGCGCCCATGGTCGTCAACTTATCCGGCGTACCGGCGGCCTGGGTACTCGCGTTCGCGGTGCTGCTGAGAGCGCCCGCGGCGGCGGCACCGAGGCCCAGGGCGCCGGCGGTCCGGAGGACCTGGCGGCGGGGCAGGTGATCGGGCATCGCAATCCCTCAATCGTTGTAGAAGCAGGACCTTCGCACGATAAGCGCGCCAGACCGGTGTTTGGAACAGTTCGGAAGGGTGTGAATTCGTCCGATCTCTGCGTGCTGACCGGATCGGTCCGGTTCGGGGCCCGATCGAGCCTTCGGTGGTACGTCGTCCGCGGGCCAGAATGAGGTCATGAGCCGAACCGCACTGATCGTGATCGACGTCCAGGAATCGTTCCGGGTCCGCCCGAACTGGCAGTTGGTGAACCACTTCGACATCGCCGAGCGGGTGGACCGCCTGGTGCGCGCGGCCCGCGACCGGGGCGACCTCGTCGTCTGGGTGCTGCACACCGAGCCGGGGACCGGCGGAGCGTTCGACCCGGCCAACGGGCACGTCCGGCTGATGGACGGTCTCGAACCGTTGCCGGGTGAGCCGACGCTGACCAAGACGTCGCACAACGCCTTCACCACAACGAATCTGCAGCAGCTGCTGACCCAGCGCGGCGTCGGCGAGATCGTTGTCTCCGGCATCCGTACCGAGCAGTGCTGCGAGACCACCGCGCGCGTCGGGTCCGACCTCGGGTACGACGTCGTGTTCGTCACCGAGGCGACCGCGACGATGGCGCTGGCGCACCCGTCGATCCGTGACGAGGCGAGTGTCGAGGAGATCCTCGCCGATCCGCGGACCCTGACCGCGGAGCAGGTCGCCGAGCGGACGGAGTACGTGCTGGCCGGCCGGTTCGCCACCATCCGGACGCTCGACGAGCTCACCGGCGTCCCCGTGTCATCCTGACCGGATGCGCCCTACTCGCGTCGTCTTCGTCCTGGTGCCGAGGCTCCATTTGCTGGATCTCGCCGGGCCGGCGCAGGTCTTCACGACGGCGAACGACTTCGGGTACGGGTACGAGGTCTCGTACGTCGCCGAATCCGAGGAGATCGCGACCGCTCAGGGCGTGCCGTTGCGGGCCCAGTTGGAGTGGCCGGAGCTCGGTACGGCGGACCTGGTCGTCGTCCCGGGATGGCGATCGCCGCGGTTGTCGCCGGAGCCGCCGATCGGGCCGGAGTTCCGGAAGCGACTGTTCGCGCACCACGCGGCCGGCGGGTCGGTCGCGAGTGTCTGCTCGGGGGCCGACGCGCTCGGGTGGGCGGGTCTGCTCGACGGGCGGCGGTTCACGACCCACCACGACCTCACCGACGAACTGGCCGCCCGGTATCCGCGGGCGATCATCGTCCGGGACGTGCTGTACGTCGAGGACGATCGCGTCATCACGTCCGCCGGGATCGCGAGCGGAATCGATCTCGCGCTGCACCTGGTCGCGGTCGGCCGCGGCGCCGAGGCAGCGGCTCGGGTGGCGCGCGAGATGGTCGTCTACGCCCGCCGCAACGGCGACGAACGGCAGGAGTCCGCGATGCTCCGCCATCGGGATCACCTCAGCGACCTCGCGCACCGCGTCCAGGACGTCATCGACGCCCGGTACGCCGACCGGCTCCCGCTGACCGATCTGGCCGGGCAGGTCGGAGTCAGCGAGCGCACCTTGACCCGCATCTTCACCGCCGCCACCGGCCTCACCCCGCTCCGGTACCAGCAGCTCCTCCGCCTGGAGCGGGCCGAACACCTCATCGGCCACGGCACCACGGTCGAGTCCGCCGCGCGCACGGTCGGCTTCGAGGACGCCCGGATGCTCCGCCGGCTTCGTGGCCGAGCTTCCGTCTAGACCGGAACAACTTTTTCCGGGAGTCGCACGTCTACTCGTACAACCAACCGACGAGGGGACGGATCATGAGGTTTGCTGGGGGCATGCGCCGAGGTGTGGTTGCGACCGGTGTAGCGACAGGAGTGCTGGCCGTGGGGCTGACCGCGCTGGCGACGCAGGGGGCGGACGCCGGTACGACGTCGGCGACCGCGCTGAGCCGGTCGCAGATGCTGACGGTCGGCGAGGTGAAGAAGGCCGATGCGCGGGCGGCGTGGGTCCGGCAGGTTGACAGGGGAATCCTGCCGCGGACGTACTGCGGGCCGGCCTCGACCGAGGGGAAGCGGGTCGCGGCGCGGATGGCGCGTGGGTTCAGCAACGACATGGACTCGTACGGCGCGCAGTACGTCAGCCAGTACGCGAACGCGGCGAGCGCGCGGGCGGCGTACAACTCGATCATCGCGACGCTGAAGAGCTGCACGTACAGCAAGCCGGCGCCGACGCACGCACGGAAGATCACCGAGAACCGCGTGGTGAAGGGCGCCTCGGGTGATCTCACGCAGGTGATCCGCTGGTACGACTACCCGAAGCCGAACGACCCCGGCAGCGAGGCAGGCGGCTTCCCGTACGCCGTCACCCTGAAGGGCCGCAACGTCTCGGTCCTCGCCTTCAGCGAGATGGGCCCGGGGATGCCCGCCCCGAACTTCGACAAACTCGCCCGCCAGGCGGCCGCGAAGATCAGCCGCTGAACTTCGCGCATCGAGCACGGGGACGGCGCGCGGGGGGAACAGCGCGCCTGGGGTGTGTTGGCCGGGACGGATGAGGGGTCACCGTCCCGGCCAACGCTTGTCCTACCGGGAAGCCGCCGTCAGCTTCGTGACCGCGGTGCTCAGCTGACCGCTGAGTAGGGCGTGGTCGGCGTCGGAGATGAGCTTCGATGCCGGCTCGGTCAGGTTCTGGCCGACGTGGTTCTGCGCGATCCACCGCGCCACGCCGACGACCGCATCGTCCTCGGCGAAGGTGTCCATCTTGGTGCGCTCGAGGAACTTGGCGGACTGGGCGGCAGCGGCCACCGCAATGGTTGCCTGCGGCCCCGACCAGTCGCGGACCCGCAGCGCGACGCCAGCCGCGACTCCAGCCGCCACCGCATACGGATCGTGCTGCCGCAGCAGCCTGTCGCGAGCCTCGCTCAACGCGGTACGCGCCGCGGCCTGGGTCGTGAGGCCCCACCCGAACGGGTACTGCGGGTCGTACGACGCATCCCCGACGTTCAACGGCTGCTGGCCCTCCGAACGCGGCCAGCTGACCGGCAGCCGACCACTGAACGGAACCTTCCCGAACAGCACATCCGCGACGCCGGCCCCCTCGGTCCCCGGCAACCACGAAGCAACCAGCGCGTTGACCTTCCCGAGCTGATCCGCGATCACCTGCGGCCGACCGGACACGATCAGCACCACACACTTCATCGCACCGCAGACCTTGTCCACGGCCGCCTTGTCGGTGTCCGGCAGCAGCAGATCATGTCCGTTGCCGACATCCCCGATCCCTTCGGCGTACGGGCGTTCCCCGACCACGACCACGCCGACGTCGTGACCCGCGAGCGGCGCCGACGCGTCCGCGCTGAACGTCGCATCCGGTACCACCTGCTTGATCCCGTCGAGGATCGTCGTACCGGTGGTCGTCGCCCCGGATCCGCCCTGCCAGCTGATGCTCCACCCGCCCATCTGGTTGCCGAGATCGTTCGCGTTACTGCCCGCGACGTACACCTTGGCAGTCGATGCCAGCGGCAACAGATTGCCGTCGTTCTTCAGCAACACCTGAGATTTCGCCGCAGCCTCGCGCCCAACCGCCCGGTGTGCGGCCGATCCGACGGATGCGGCGTTGGCCGTGTCGGCGTACGGGTGCTCGAACAGCCCGAGCTTGAACTTCTCGGTCAGGATCCGGCGGACCGCGTCGTCGATCCGCGTCATCGGGATCCGGCCGGCGCCGATCTCCGCGGTCAGGCCCTGGGTGAAGCCCTGGTAGTTCGTCGGCACCATGATCATGTCCAGGCCGGCGTTGATCGAGGTCCGGATGTCGCTCGCGTAGTCGCCCGGCAGTTGGTCGATCGCCTGCCAGTCGCTGATCACGAACCCGTCGAAGCCCATCCGCTGCTTCAGTACGCCGTTGATCAGCTCACCGTCGCCGTGCATCTTGACCGGTGCGGCGCCGTCGACCGACATGCTCGAGTACGACGGCATCACGGTGCCGATGCCGAGGTCGACCGCGGTCTGGAACGGCGCGAGGTGGATCGTCTCGAGCTGCTGCCAGGTCACCTGCGTGACGCCCTGATCGATCGTGTACGAGCCGGTCGTCGAACTGCCGTACGTCGTCCCGCCGTCGCCGACGAAGTGCTTCGCGGTGGCGAGGACACGGTTGTTGCGGGCGAGCTGACTGCCGTCGGCCTTGCCCTGCAGCCCGGTGATCACGGTCGCCATCGACCGCACGAGCGCCGGATCCTCGCCGTACCCCTCGTACGCGCGGCCCCAGCGGTCGTCGCGGACCACGCACACGCACGGCGCGAAGTCCCACGGGATGCCGGTGGCGCGGACCTCGGTCGCGGTCACCTCGCCGGTCCGCCGGGCCAGGTCCGGATCGCGGGTGGCGCCGATCGCGATGTTGTGCGGCAGGATCGTCGCGCCGATCACGTTGTTGTGTCCGTGTACCGCGTCGACGCCGTAGATCAGCGGGATCTGCAGCCGGGTCGCCTGCGCGTTGCGCTGGAAGGTGTCGATCATCGCGGCCCAGGCGGCCGGGGTGTTCGGGGTCGGGACGGACCCGCCGCCGGACAGCAGCGAGCCGAGCGCGTAGGACGCGATGTCCGAGCGGGAGCGGAGCGCGTTCCGCTCGGCCTGGGTCATCTGTCCGACCTTTTCCGAAACAGTCATCCGGGACAGCAGATCGGCGACGCGTGTCTTGATCGGGAGTTTCCGGTTCAGGTACGGCAGGTCGTGCGCGTCGATCACCACGACCGGCTGGGTCTGCGGGGCCTTCGCGCCGCTCACCGTGAGCTCCAGGGGAACGGTTTCCGCAACCTCGGCGGAACGGTCTTTCCGGGTCGCCACGGAAACGTTCTGCGATGTTCCGGAAAGTGTTCCGGCCGGGAACGTGATCGTTCCGGAAACCGGCGTGTAGTCGTCCGCGCCGGCCGTTCCGGTTCCGGTCCGGTAGTCGACGGTGACCGGCTCGTCGAGCGGCGGACCGCCCGTGGTCGCGACCGAGACCTTCACCTGAGCGGTCCCGCCCTCCTTGACCGGGTACACGTCGGCGTCGGTGACGACACTGTTCTTCAGCGCCGGATCGGCCTTGCCGTAGACCTCGACCTGGTCGATCGCGAACTCACCTGGAGCGCCGGCCGGCATCGTGAACGCGTAGCCCCACATCTGGGTCAGGTTCAGGATGTGGTCGATACCGCCGACGGGCTGGTAGTCACCGCGGTACGCGAGGTCGCTGAACGGGATCTCGACGAGATGCCAGCCCTGCCAGTCGTCGGTGAAGCTGGTGTTCCACAGCTCGGACGCCTCGGCGTTCGCGCCGCCGTCCTTGATCTCGAAGAAGATCCGCTTCCCGGAGCCGGGTGGCAGCGGGGCGGTGTTCTGCCCGTACCACCAGAACCGGATCCCCTTGTACGGCGACCAGTCGCCGGGATTCACGTCGTACGTGACGTCGTGGCTGAACCCGCCCCAGCCGCTGATGTTGTAGGTCCCGTGCAGCACCTTCTCGCCGGCCGGCGCGTCCGCGCGAGCCTGCAGTTCGAGCGTCGGCGGGTCGTCGGCGTCGCTGCCCCAGGTGAAGATCCCGGCGTTCGGCGGTGCGGCGAACGGCTCCGCGCCCTCGAACGCCGCCAACGTCACCGGCGCCGGATCGTCGGCCGCTGCGGGCGTCGTCACCAGCAGACCGCCGACCAGAGCAGCTGCCGCGACCACGGCCACCCGCCCCCTCCGGCGATCCACGGATCGAGAACCAGACCACCAGAGCATGGCGACTCCTCACAGGGCACACACAGGGGACTCTCGGGCCCGACTCTCAGGCCTCCCCGAACCCGGGTCAAGAGCTCACCGGTTCCGGAACTAGAGCGCTCTCACGGTGTCGCCGAGGACGATCGGGCCCATGTGCGGACGCGGACCCGGGCGGTACTCGGACCGGACGAGTTCCGGAGCGTCGACCTGCACCAAGCCGAGCGGGGTCGCTCGGCGGTCGCCGACCCACTCGATCAGGACGTCCGGGGCCGCGATGTCGCCTGTGAAGTGCAGCAGGTTGAGGTACCAGATGTCCCGGCGTTCGGTCTCGTACCAGGCGTCCGGCCCGAGCTCGTGGGTGACGTGGTCGCTGAAGGTGTCAGCGGCCGCGTCGACCGGCTCGGCACAGGCCATGACCGTGCCCGCGGTGAGGGTGAGGCCTGTGACCTCGAAGCCGATCGGCCACTGGATCCGCCCGGCCGCGCGGTGCAGTGCCGAGTGGTACCGGGCGACGACCGGATCGTCCGCGGCGAGTTGCTCCCGTCGGGGCTCCAGAGCGCGGACGGTCAGGTGAGCGGAGCCGAGCTGCCCAGTCTGCCAGTGCCCTGGGCCCGCGAGGTCCGCCGCCTCCTGAGTGACGGCGTCCAGCGTGTGGGCGACCCGGCTGTCCAACGCGGGGCGCAGTACGACGCTGACCGGCCAGCGACCGCCTTCGCGGGGGAGTTCGTCGCGCTGGTGCGTGCCGGCCGCGATCCGCGGCGTCGCGGTGGTGAACAAGTGATCGAACTTCGTGGTCTCGATGATGAACCTCCTTCGCATCGTTACGACGCAAGGACTGGACAGTCGGTTGGTGGGTAGATGACTGTGGTCGCGACCGCGCTGTAGGGGGAGAGGACACCAAATGAAGCTTCGCCATGTGCTGGGCAGCGTCATGCTGATCGTTCCGATGGCCGTGGTTGCCGTGGTCTCACCGGCGACCGCGGCGGCACCACCGGACCCAGCGGCTGCGCCCAGCAAGATCCCGTCCATGCTGCGGGATGCGGCGAAGAAACAGTCGGGCGTGCAGGCCCGCTCACTCGGTGTCGAAGGCAACCGCCTCGGCGTCCAGGTGTACGCCGCCGCGCCGGTCACCGCGCAGCAGCAGGCCGACCTCACCGCCCTCGGCGTCTCGGTGCAGAAGAACTCCGCGGACTTCACGAAGGTCCCTGGCGTCGACCTGCCGAGTACCGGTCTGGTCGCCGCCCAGATCCCGGCCGACAAGCTCGACGCGGTCGCCGCGCTCAGCTGGGTGACCGCTCTGCGCCCGGCGATCCGTCCGGCCGTCGACGTCGGCCCCATCACGGCCGAGGGCGTCCAGTTGCACCAGGCCGACAAGGCCCAGGCGCGCGGTCTCACCGGCCGCGGTCAGAAGATCGGCGCCATCTCGGGCGACGTGGACCACATCGCCGACGCGATCGCCGCCGGCGAGCTCCCGTCGGACGTCCAGGTGCTGCAGCAAGCGGCGTCGTACGAGGACGACGAAGGCACCGCGATGCTGGAGATCATCCACGACCTCGCGCCCGGCGCGAAGCTCGCGTACGCCAGCACGCAGGACACCACCGCGCAGTACGTCGAGGCCTTCCACACCCTCGCCGCGGCCGGCGTCACGATGATCGCCGAGGACATCGCCTTCGACGACGAGCCGGCCTTCCAGCAGGGCATCGGCGCCGCGACCGCCGAGAGTCTCGCCAAGCACGGCATCTGGGTCAGCTCCTCGGCCGGCAACCTCGGCAACCGGCACGCGCCCCGCGTGACCGCCACCGGGACCGGCGCGGGTCCGGACGGTGTCGTGGGCCCGTTCAACGGCTGCCCGAACACTCCCGACAACGTGGTGAAGCTCCGCGGCGCGGACACGACGTACGACCTGAACCTGCTGCCCGGTGCGACGGTCATGCCGACCCTGCAGTGGAGCGAGCCGCGCGCGGTCTACCCGACCGCAGGCCAGGGCGGTTTCACCGACCTCAACCTGTACCTGATGGACGAGTCCGGTACGACGTGCCTCGCGGCCAGCAACGCCGTTCAGGCGAACGGTGTCGGCGACACCATCGAGCAGTTCATCTACGAGAACACGACCGGGGTCGCGCAGCGCGCCAAGCTCGTCGTCGACGTCCAGGGCACCTCGACGGCCGTCAAGTCGCCGATCCTCGACCTGCGCTGGCGGGCGCTGTCGGCGGGCGTCCAGACCCTCGACCCGACCGAGCGCGCCGGATCGCTGAACCCGGACGCGAACTACACGTTCTTCGCGACCAGCGCGGGTGCCGTGAACGCGAGTGTGTCGACCGATCCGGCGACCACTCCGGTCGAGGCGTACAGCGGCGCGGGTCCGGTGCAGCTCGTCAGCACGACCCGCTGCCCCGGCGGCAAGCCCGGTCCGTGCCGCGGGATCCCGGGTGCGGGTGCACTGAACTTCCCGGCGCCGAACTGGCTCGCGGCCGACGGCGAGTCGGTCAGCGGTGCGGGCGGCTTCGGTTCGGGAACCTGCCCGACCGCGGTGCAGGGCAGCTGCCGCTTCTTCGGTACGTCGGCCTCGGCGCCGACCGCGGCGGGTGTCGCGGCGCTGACCAGGCAGCAGTTCGGCGGCCGCCTGGCGCCGATCGCGCTGAACGCCCTGCTGTCCGCGCGAGCCGTCGATCGCAGCGAACCCGGCAGCGGAGCGGGAGTGCTGAACGCCCGCTGAATTAAGAAGCTGTAGTGGTCCGATTGAGTGCAAATTCAGTACTGGAATTCATGGACCGATGCTGCCATCCCCGGAAAGGATGGCAGCATGACTACACGTTTCGGGGTCTTCGTACCGCAGGGCTGGAAGATGGACCTGGCCGGCATCGCCGATCCGATCGAGCAGTGGGAGGCGATGACCGACGTCGCCAAGCGGGCCGACGAGCAGTCGTGGGACTCGATCTGGCTGTTCGACCACTTCCACACGGTGCCGGAGCCGAGTGACAACACCACCTTCGAGTGCTGGAGCGCGACGGCGGCGCTGGCCCGCGACACCAAGCGGGTCAACATCGGCCAGATGGTCGGCTGCAACGGGTACCGCAACCCGTCGCTGTACGCGAAGATCGCGTCCACCGTCGACGTCGCCAGCCACGGCCGCCTGTACGCCGGGATCGGCGCGGGCTGGTACGAGCACGAGTGGAAGGCGTACGGCTACGAGTGGACCGACATCCCGCAGCGGATGGCGGCGTTCCGCGAGGCGACCGAGATCATCTACAAGATGTGGACCGAGGACAAGCCGGTCTACAACGGCCAGTACTACTCGATCGATGCCCCGATCAACGAACCGAAGGGCGTCCGGAAGCCGCACCCGAGCTTCTGGATCGGCGGCGGCGGCCCGAAGGTCACGCTGAAGCTGGTCGCGCAGTACGCGGACGCCGCGAACATCGGCGGCGGCAACCCGCAGCTGTTCAAGGAGAAGGCCGACATCCTCCGCGGCCACTGCGAGAAGCTCGGCCGCAACTACGACGACATCATCAAGTCGACGAACTTCAACGTGTTCCCGATCGACAAGGGCGACGACCCGCAGAAGGCGACCGAGAAGGCGCTCGGCCCGATGAACCGGGACAAGTTCGACCGGGACAACTTCATCGCCACCGAGGACGAGATCGCCGACAAGGTCGAGGCGGTCCTGGAAGCCGGCGCGAACTACGTGATCTTCTACGTCCCCGGCGTCGCCTACGACCTCGACCTCCTCGAGCGGGTCGAGAACGTCGCGAAGCGTTTCGCCTGACTTTGAGCACCCACCAACCGTTTTTCGGCGCGGTGTTTGGTTGGTGGGTGCTCAAGGTGGCCGGTATCGGTCATGGCGGATGTAGGTCAGGGGGATCGGTAGACCGGGGCTGACGGCAACTGCGAGGGTCCTTCTGACGGCCTCGCGTGGGTCGGGGCGTCGGGAGGTTTCCCCCTGTGATGTCTCGAATGTCCCGGTCCGCGGCCGGCCTGCTCGCCGCGGTGGTCGCCGGTTCCCTGCTGCTGACGACCACCACGGCGAATGCCGGCCCGCCCGACATGCCGGCCGTCCCCACGGCAACCAACCCGACGCCCGGGGCAAGCAGCAAGCGGATCACACTGGTCACCGGCGACGTCGCCGAGCTGACCACGAGCTCCAACGGCCAAACCTCGGCCCGCCTGCTCGACGACGAGCCGTACTACTTCGGCACCTTCGACGGAGACCTCACGCTGGTCCCGGCCGACGCCTACCCGCTGCTGTCGGCGGGCCGCCTCGACAAGCGCCTCTTCAACCTGACCGAGCTGGCGGCGCAGGGGTACGACGACGCGAGCAGTACCCAGCTGCCGCTCCTCATCACAGGCTCGACGACGCTGCGCAGTACGGCTGCAACCGTCCGCCGTACCCTTCCCAGCGTCGGAAGCACCGCGGTGAGCGTGCAGAAGGCGGACGCGAAGACGTTCTGGGACGGCATCAGCGGCCCGACCACGTTCAAGTCCAGCCAGGTGACCAAGATCTGGCTCGACGGCCGTACCCACGCCACGCTCGACCAGTCCACGAAGCAGATCGGCGCCCCGACCGCCTGGAAGCAGGGGTACGACGGTCGCGGCGTGAAGGTCGCCGTCCTCGACACCGGGTACGACGCCGGCCACCCCGACCTCGCCAAGCAGGTCGTCGCGTCGGAGAGCTTCGTCCCCGACCAGGCGGTCCAGGACCTGCACGGCCACGGCACGCACACCGCCTCGATCGTCGCCGGTCTCGGTACGGCGTCCGACGGGAAACGGAAGGGTGTGGCGCCGGGTTCCGAGCTGCTGATCGGCAAGGTGCTCGACAACAGCGGCGGCGGCTACGACTCCGAGGCGATCGCCGGTATGGAGTGGGCCGTCCAGCAGGGTGCGAAGGTCGTCAGCATGAGCCTCGGTGGCTGGCCGTCGGACGGCACCGACCCGATGAGCGAGGCCGTCGACCGGCTGTCGAAGTCGAGCGGTGCGCTGTTCGTGATCGCGGCCGGCAACTCCGGCGCCGAGGAAACCGTCGGTTCTCCCGGTGCGGCGACCGAGGCGCTGACCGTCGGTGCGGTCGACCGGGACAACAGCCTGGCGAACTTCTCCAGCCGCGGCCCGCGCCTCGGCGACGGCGCCCTGAAGCCCGAGGTGACCGCTCCCGGCGTGGAGATCGCCGCCGCCCGGGCGGCCGGCACCGAGCAGGGCCACATCCTCGGCCAGTACTACACAGCGATGAGCGGTACGTCGATGGCGACGCCGCACGTCGCCGGTGCGGCCGCGATCCTCGCGCAGCGGCACCCCGACTGGACCGGCCTGCAACTGAAGGCCGCGCTGGCCTCGACGGCTGTCCCGTCGGCCGGCGCCCGCACCGACCAGCAGGGCCTCGGCCGGATCGACATCCCGAACGCCCTGGAACCGAAGATCCTCCCGGACACCGCCAACCTGTTCTTCGGTGACCTCTCGTGGACCGGCCCGACCGCCCCCGCGCCGGTCACCCGCAAGGTTGCCTACCGCAACAACTCGAACCGCTCCGTGACGCTCACGCTGGCGGTCGGAGCACAGTCTCCGGCGGGGGTGGAGGCCGGGCTGACGGTGAGCCCAGCCCGGCTGACCATCCCCGCCGGTGGTACGGCGTCCGCGACCGTCACCCTCGACCTGGCCAAGACCCAGTCCGCCAAGTACTCCGGGGTGCTGACGGCCCGCGCCGGCGCCACGGCGTACCGGACCGGTCTCGGGTTCGCGGCCGGTGGGCGGCTGAACCAGGTGACTGTGAAGGCGATCGGCCGGGACGGGCAGCCCGCCACCACCAAGGCCGGGGCGAGCGGCGTGCAGCTGTGGAACCAGGACACCGGCGACGTCAGCGCGATCGCGTTCGACCAGACCGGCAGCCGGACACTCGACGTACCGACCGGCCGCTACAGCGTGATGGCGTACGCGATCGGCGGCGACGAGGCGAACTGGGCGAACTCGGTCACGCTGCTCGGCGATCCGGACGAGTGGATCGGCAGCGACCGGACGTTCACGTTCGACGCCCGGACCGCGCACAAGGTGACGATCAAGACGCCGCGACCGGCCGACGCGCAGAGCATCGGGATCGCCTGGCATCGCAAGGTCGGCGACCGGGACGCCGTCTCCGGCTGGGCGTACAACGGGACGGTCGCCGACGGCGTCTACGTGCAGGACTTCGGAAAAGTTGCCAATGGCACCTTCCAGGTCGTGCAGCGCTGGGACCTCGCGCAGCCGAAGCTGACCGTCGACGTGAACGGCGCCCGGCTGTCCACGTTCCGCGAGGGATCGCAGCGGACGGTGTACGTCGGGAACGCGAAGCTCCCGCTCTACAACGGCGGCAACGGCACCGCGGCCGAGCTGACCGGCGCCAAGGATGCCGCGGTGCTGATCCGGTGGGGCGGCTTCAGCAAGACGACCGCACAGGTGAAGGCCGCAAAGGACGCCGGCGCCAAGGTGGTGTTCCTCTACAACGAGGCCCCCGGCTTCTGGTCGACCGGTACCGAGCAGGGCGTTCCGCTCTACCTGTTGCGCTCCGACCAGGGCCAGCAGTTGCTCGGCGAGTTGGCGAAGGGCCCGCAGTCCGTGCAGCTGAACGGCCTGCTCGACAGCACCTACCGGTACGACGTCGCGCTCGGCCCGTCGGTCGTGAAGGGCGATCTGACGTACGACGTCGCGAAGATGCGCCCGGCCGTGGTGACGACGGACTTCCAGCAGAACGACGCGTTCTGGCTACACCGCGACCAGCGGATCGCGCACCTGCCGGGCATCTCGACCGGGCTGTCGTCCTCGCGGTTGATCGCCGGTGCGGTGAAGCGGACCGACTACCTCGTCACCGATCAGAAGGGCGTCACCTGGGACGAGAAGACGTCAGCGGGGGAGTGGAACGAGACCGGTTTCGAGGCCACGATCGCGCGGTCCTACCAGCCGGGCGAGCAGGTCACGCGCGGGTGGTGGGAGTCGCTGACGCGTCCCGCCGTACCGGGGTTGTCGGACGCGCCGAGTGACGAGGCGCAGGGCTGGCCGCCGGCGCGGTTCGAGAACGCGTTGCGGATCGCGATTCCGCAGTACGTGAGCGGCGACCGGACCACGTTCGGCTGGGCCGACCGCGGTGACGTGACGAGCATGAAGCTGAGCAGCAACGGGGTCGAACTGGGCAGCAAGAACTGGTCGGTCGCACAGTTCACCGTCCCGGAACGCGCCGCTTGGTACGACCTGACGCTGGACCAGCAACGTGGCCCGAACAGCTGGGCCAAGACGTCGACGTCGACATCGACCACCTGGCACTTCCTCTCGGTGCCGTCCAGGAGCCGGGCCGTGCTGCCGCTCGTTCAGGTCGACTACAAGCACACCAACGGCTGGCTCGAGCTCACCCCGCGCTACCAGCCCGGCGTGCGCGGCGTCGGGATCTTCCGGACCACGGCGGAGATCTCGTACGACGGGAAGACCTGGAAGAAGCTGTCGCTCCGCGGGATCGGCACGCTCCGCGCCCAGGTCCCGGCCGGTGCGTACCCGAGCATCCGGGTGACCGCGACGGACCTGATCGGCAACAGCATCACCCAGACCATCCATCGCGCCTGGGCGAACTGAACGTTAAAAGGGCGACGCCACGAAGCGGGGGGGGGAGTGCTCCGTGGCGTCGCCAGGGGCGCGCCTAGGGAGGGGTGGGGGCAGGCGCGCCGGTCTAGGGGGATCAGTTCCCGAGGATGCCTCCACCGAGGATGCCCAGCAGTCCGAGGGCGGACAGCAGACCGCGGATGACCTGGTCGACCGCCTTGGCGCCACCGGTCTGGTAGGCGGTCACGCAGTTCTGCAGCTGGGTCTGGGTCGGCTTGGTGATCGTCACCTTCGCCATCTCGGACTGGCAGTACGTCGTGGCCTGCTGCAGCTCGGCCAGCGTGCTGCCGACCGTGCCGACGATGACCCCGACGGCCGTCGTCAGGCTGGTGAGACCCGGCTTCTGGGTGGTCGTGGTCGGAACCGTCGGCTTGGCCGTGGTCGGCTTCGAGGTGGTCGGCGTCGAGGTCGGCGTCGCAGTCGGCCGGCTGCTCGGTGTCGCCGTCGGTGTCGCGGTCGGCTTGTCCGTCGGCCGGTCGTCCCGCTCGTCGGTCAGCGTCGGAGTCGGTGTCGCCGTCGCGGTGGGCGTCGGGATGTCGATCGCCTCCGGCAGGTCCTTGTCCGACGGGGCGTCGATCTTCGAGTCGCCGATCTGGTCGCCGGCCTCGTCCACGTCGTCACCCGCGGTGCCGTTGCCGACCGCGATCCAGCTGCCGCCGGCGTACGCCTTCGCGATGCTGACCACCAGGTCGACGTACTGCTGGGAGTGGTTGTAGCGCAGGACCGCGGCGTTCAGGTCGCTCGCCTTGGACAGGTCGGTCTTGCCCGAGCAGAGGTAGACCCCTGTCGACATCGCCGCGTCGTCGATGTCCTGCGGGTTCCGTACGCCGTCGCCGTCGCCGTCCACACCCATGGCTCGCCAGGTGCCGGGGATGAACTGCATCGGGCCGACCGCGCGGTCGAACGCGCCGTCGCCGTCGAACGAACCGGCGTCCGAGTCGGAGATCCGGGCCGTCCCGGACGAACCGTCCAGCCGCGGGCCGAAGATGCCCGGGACCGCGACGCCCAGCGAGTTCAGCGCGTTGCCGCCGAAACGGCCGTGGTTGGACTCGACCCGGCCGATCGCGGCCACCAGCGTCCACGGCAGGTGACACGCCGGGTCCGCCTGGGCCAGTACTTGCTGGGCCCGTGAGTACGCCTTGAGCGCGGCGTTCGGGATGCCGTTGCGGGACAGACCCGAGACCACCTGCGTCGGTTGCTCACCAGGATCGACGCCGGGGCCGACCGTACCCGGCACCGGCACGTTGGCCGGGAAGGCGATCGGCTGCTTCGGCACGACGACCGGAGTGTTCCCGGACAGACCGTTCTCCAGCGACGCCGTGGCGATCGCGGGGTCGTCCGTGGCGCTGACGGTGAACGCGCTCGCGAACAGCGCCAGCGGGATCAGCGGCGCCACCTGACGCCAGCCGCTACCCGTGGCGCGGCGCTTGCCCTTCGCCATCGATGATTCCCCTCCGTGACTCATCGACCAGCCCGGCCCCACGCTGCAGGCAGTCCTTGTGTCTTGTCGGTTGCCGTCGTAATAGGTCTAACGTCCGCCCCGTTGCGTGGGTTACGCGTCGGACGCAGACCGTGTACGTGCGGTCACCGGGTACCTATACTGGCGCGTAACAAAGCGCCTGTGAACCCCTTGCGGACGATCGGGTCCGGAAAACCGCCCGGCCCTGCCGGTCGGGGCGCCGGACCGGCAAGGGAGAATAGCGGCCGTGCCCGCACACACTGAACACTCCGCCGAACTCTTCGCCAGAGCCTCCACAGTGACCCCGGGCGGGGTCAACTCGCCGGTCCGCGCGTTCCGCGCCGTCGGCGGCGTACCGCGCTTCATGGCCTCCGGTGACGGATGTCACATGACCGATGTCGACGGCAACCGCTACCTCGACCTGGTCAGTTCCTGGGGCCCGCTGCTGCTCGGTCACGCCCACCCCGAGGTGATCGCCGCCGTTCAGGCCGCCGTCGGCCGCGGTACGTCGTACGGGACGCCGACCGAGACCGAGGTCCTGCTCGGCGAGGAGATCGTCGCGCGGACCCCGGTGGACAAGGTCCGCCTGGTGTCGTCCGGGACCGAGGCGACGATGTCGGCGCTCCGGCTGGCCCGCGGGTTCACCGGGCGCGCCAAGATCGTCAAGTTCGCCGGCTGCTACCACGGCCATGTGGACGCGCTGCTGGCCCAGGCCGGTTCCGGCGTCCTCACGCTCGGCATCCCCGGTACGCCGGGCGTCACCGAGGCCACCACGGCGGACACGATCGTGCTGCCGTACAACGATCAGGCGGCCGTGAGTGCAGCGTTTTCCGAGTACGGCGACCAGATCGCGGCCGTGATCACCGAGGCGTCGCCCGGCAACATGGGTGTCGTTCCGCCGCGCGACGACTTCAACGGGTTCCTCGCCCGGATCTGCACGGAAAACGGCGCACTGTTCATTTCCGACGAGGTGATGACGGGCTTCCGGATCACCCGCTCGGGCTGGTACGGCGTCGACGGCGTCCGGCCGGACCTGATGACGTTCGGCAAGGTGATGGGCGGCGGCTTCCCGGCCGCGGCGTTCGGCGGTCGCGCCGATGTCATGTCCCACCTGGCGCCGGAGGGCTCGGTCTACCAGGCCGGCACGCTGTCCGGGAACCCGATCGCCACCACCGCCGGTCTGACCACGCTGCGGCTGGCGACCGACGAGGTCTACGCCAAGCTCGACGAGACCTCGCTGACCATCCAGCGCCTGGTGTCGACCGCGCTGGACAAGGAAGGTGTGCCGCACGTCATCTCGGCGGCCGGGAACCTCTTCAGCGTCTTCTTCGTGGAGTCCTCGGAGGGACCTGCCGAGATCCGGGACTTCGCCGGAGCGAACGCCCAGGTGCTGCCCCGGTTCACGGCGTTCTTCCATGCCATGCTGGACGCCGGTGTCTACCTGCCACCGAGCGCGTTCGAGGCCTGGTTCGTCAGCGCCGCCATCGACGATGACGCGCTGGCCGAGCTCGAGTCCGCCCTGGCTCCAGCGGCTGCTGCGGCGGCCGCCGTACAGAACTGAAGGGACAGCGGTGACCGAAACGACGGTCGTGCACCTGATGCGTCACGGCGAGGTGCACAACCCGACCGGCGTGCTCTACGGCCGGATCCCCGACTTCCACCTGTCCGAGCTCGGCCGCCAGATGGCCGACCGGGTCGCGGAGCACGTCAAGGACCGCGACGTCGTGCACCTGGTCAGCTCGCCGCTGGAGCGGGCCCAGGAGACGATGGAGCCGATCGCCAAGGTGTTCGGCCTGACGCCGGACATCGACGAGCGGGTGATCGAGGCCGCGAACCTGTTCGAGGGCAAGAAGTTCGGCGTCGGCGACGGCGCGCTGCGCAACCCGAGCGCCTGGTGGCTGCTGCGGAACCCGTGGAAGCCGTCCTGGGGTGAGCCGTACCAGCAGCTCGTCCGGCGGATGCGGGACGCGATCGAGACCGCCCGGCAGAAAGCCGCCGGGCACGAGGCGCTGATCGTGTCGCACCAGCTGCCGATCTGGATCGTCCGGTCCGCGATCGAGGGCCGCCGGATGTTCCACGACCCGCGCAAGCGCCAGTGCAGCCTGGCCAGCCTGACCTCGTTCACCTTCCACGGCGAGCAGATCGTCTCGGTCGGCTACTCCGAGCCCGCGAAGGATCTGTTGCCGGTCAAGAACCCGAAGAAGTTCGTCGGAGGCGCCTGATGCGCCGGACAGCGTTGCTGGTTGCCGGAGTGCTCCTCGTCGCGGGGTGCAGCTCCGGTCAGCAGGCAGCGCAGAATCGCCAGGGCCAGTCGGGTTTCGTCAGCGGCAACGGCAACGTGTCGACATTCGCCGCGGGCGATCGGAAGCCGGCCCCCGAGCTCACCGGTAAGACCCTCGACGGCGCGACCTGGACGCTGTCCGAGCAGACCGGCAAGGTCGTCGTACTGAACGTGTGGGGTTCGTGGTGTCCGCCGTGCCGCAAGGAAGCGCCTGAGCTGGTCGCGGCGTCGAAGGAGCTCGGGTCGGCGGTCCAGTTCATCGGACTGAACACCCGCGACCTCGACCCGGCGCCGGCGAAGAAGTTCGTGCAGGAGTTCGGCGTCCCGTTCCCGAGCATCTACGACCCGAACGGCAAGGCGTTGCTGCGGTTCCGCGGCCAGATCTCGCCGAAGGCCATCCCGACCACGCTGGTGATCGACAAGAACGGCAAGGTCGCGGGACGCGTCGTCGGCGAAGTCACGAAGCAGACCTTGCTCGGCATGGTGAAGGACGCCGGTTGAGCTGATGGGTGAGTGGTTCGCCTCGTCGATGACGGGCTCGATGCTGGTGGCACTGCCGATCGCGGTGCTGGCCGGTGCGATCTCGTTCTTCTCGCCGTGCGTCGTGCCGCTGCTGCCCGGCTATCTGTCCTACGTCACCGGTCTGTCCGCGGCGGAGCTCGGCTCGGAGAAACGCGGCCGGATGCTCGCCGGTACGGCGCTGTTCGTCGCCGGGTTCTCGGCGGTGTTCATCCTCACCGGCGTGGTGTTCGGTACGGCGGGCGACCTGCTGATCGACCACCAGACCACGATCACGCGGGTACTCGGCGCGCTGACCGTCGTCCTCGGACTGGTCTTCCTCGGCGGGTTCGGGTTCCTGCAGAAGGATCTGCGGGTGCACCGGGTGCCGGCGGTCGGGATCGCGGCGGCGCCGCTGCTCGGCGTACTGTTCGGCTTCGGGTGGACGCCGTGTATCGGTCCGACGCTCGGGACCGTGATGACGCTGGCCACGACCGAGGGCAGCACCGGGCGCGGGGCGACCCTGGCCCTGGTGTTCAGCCTCGGGCTCGGGATCCCGTTCATCGTGGCGGCGCTGGCGTTCCGGCGGATGCTGTCCGCGGTGGCGTGGGTGCGCAAGCACCAGCTGCTGGTGATCAGGATCGGCGGCGTACTGATGATCGCGGTGGGACTGCTGCTGCTGACGGGAGTGTGGGATGCGATGACCGCGGACCTGCGGCAGTGGGTCGCCAACTTCGGATCGGCGGTCTGAGATGTCAGAGGTCAAGGACCGCATTGCTGCGGCCTCCGGACCGGAGGAACCGTCCGGCCCGCCGGCGCTCGGCCTGGTCGGCTGGCTGCGCTGGACCTGGCGGCAGCTGACGTCGATGAAGACCGCGCTGGTGCTGCTGTTCCTGCTGGCGCTCGGCGCGGTGCCGGGATCGCTCGTCCCGCAGACGCCGATCGACCCGATCAAGGTCTCGGACTTCCTCGAGGCGCACAAGACGCTCGGCCCGCTGTACGACAAGCTCGGGCTGTTCGACGTCTACAAGTCCGCGTGGTTCTCGGCGATCTACCTGTTGCTGTTCATCTCGCTGATCGGCTGCGTCGTACCGCGGCTTTCCGTGTACCTGAAGGGTTTGCGGGCCAGGCCGCCGAAGCCGCCGCGGAACCTGAACCGGCTGCCCGGGTACCAGCGCTTCGAGCTCTCCGAGGCCGGCGACGTCCTCGAGGTCGCGACCCGCGAGCTGCGGAAACGCCGTTTCCGCGTCGAGGCGTACGACGGCGCGGTCGGTGCGGAGCGTGGCTACCTGCGCGAGGCCGGCAACCTGCTGTTCCACTTCTCACTGATCCTGGCGCTGGTCGGCGTCGCCTGGGGCTCGCTGTTCGGCTACCGCGGCAGCGTGCTGGTTGTCGTGGGCAACGGTTTCTCGAACTCGGTCGCGCAGTACGACGACTTCACGCCGGGCCGCGCGTTCAGCGGTGACGACGACCTGCCGCCGTTCTCGCTGACCGTCAAGGACTTCGAGGTGAAGTTCCAGGAGGACGGTCCGCAGAAGGGCGCGGCGCGGGAGTTCAAAGCGCAGCTGGACTACCAGGAGACACCGGACGCGCCGGAGAAGTCGTACGAGCTCCAGGTCAACCACCCGCTGAAGCTGGACGGGAGCTCGGTGTACCTGCTCGGGCACGGGTACGCGCCCCGGGTCACGGTGCGCGACGGCCAAGGAAATGTAGCGTTTTCCGGGCCGGCGCCGTTCCTGCCGCAGGACAGCAACTTCGCGTCGTTCGGGGTGATCAAGGCACCGGACGCGCGACCGGAGACGCTCGGGTTCGAAGGCTTCTTCCTGCCGACCGCCTTCATCGGCGAGAACGGGCCGGTGTCGATGTTCCCCGACGACCTGAACCCGGCGCTGGTGATGACCGGGTACTACGGCCGACCGCAGCCCGAGACCGGGAAGCCGGAGTCGGTGTACCAGCTGGACAAGTCGAAGCTCACGCAGTTCGAGCAGAAGAACGGCGACAAGTGGCGGCTGCAGCTCGCGCCGGGCCAGAGCGCCCAACTGCCGGACAAGGCCGGGTCGATCACGTTCGACGGCTACAGCCGGTGGGTGAAGCTGCAGATCAGCCACACGCCGGGCACCGGCCTCGCGCTGGCGGGTATCTCGCTGGCGATCCTCGGCCTGATGGGTTCGCTGTTCGTGCATCCGCGCCGTACCTGGGTGCGGGTCCGCGAGGAGGACGGGCGTACCGTTGTCGAGGTCGCCGGTCTGGACCGCGGCCCCGAGCGCGGCCTCGGCGACGAGATCCAGGCCATCACCACAGCTTTGAAACCCGCCAGCTCGAGCACCCAGGAGCAGCCATGAGCCCGGAGACCTACGCGCAAGTCTCCAACTTGCTGATCCCGACGGCCACGGTCATCTACGCCCTCGCGATGGTTTCTCACGCGATGGAGTGGGCTCTCGGTCGTGCCGCGGTCGCCAAGACCGCCGCGGTGAAGGAGGAGGTGCTGGTCGCCTCTGACGGCGCCACCGTCTCGGGCGGCGTTGGCGACGTACCCGACGCTCCTACCGTTGAGGAGCCCGCGTCTGAGCGGCTCGATGCGGCCAGCCGGATCGGGCTGTTGCTGACCTGGTTGGGCTTCGTGCTCCACCTCGGCGGTGTGGTGACGCGTGGACTCGCGGCCGAGCGGGTGCCGTGGGGGAACATGTACGAGTTCTCCATCACGGCGTCGCTCGCGGTCTCGATCGTGTACCTGATCTTCGTGCAGCGCTACAAGCTGCAGTACCTCGGGCTCGGCGTGACGTTCGTCGTCGCCGCCGTACTCGGTCTGGCCGCACTGGCGCTCTACACGCCGGCCGGTCCGCTCGTTCCGGCGCTGCACTCGTACTGGCTGGTGATCCACGTGTCCGCGGCCGCGATCTCCGGCGGTGCGTTCACCGTCGGCGGCCTGGTCTCCGTGCTGTACCTGGTCAAGGCCCGCGCCGAGCGCCGCGTGCTGGCCGGCGGCACGATGTCCGCCTCGCTGCGCCGCCTCCCGAGCGCGGAGGCGATGGACGGTACGGCGTACAAGGTGCTGGCGTTCGCGTTCCCGCTGTGGACGTTCGGTGTACTGGTGGCCGGGCCGATCTGGGCGGAGCACGCCTGGGGCCGGTACTGGGGCTGGGACCCCAAGGAGGTCTGGTCGCTGGTGACCTGGGTGGTGTACGCCGCGTACCTGCACGCCCGCGCGACCGCCGGGTGGCGGGGCCGCCGGGCCGCGACGATCGCGATCGTCGGCTGGTTCGTCTTCATCTTCAACTTCGTCGGAGTGAACCTGCTGGTCTCCGGCCTGCATTCCTACGCCGGGGTCTGACATGAAGGAGTTCGGGATCTACACCGGCCTGCGGGCGGCGCTGTTCGCCGTCTGCCTGGCGGTGCTGTGGTTCGCACTGCGCACCTGGCTGTCGATCTGGCCGATCGCGCTGCTGGCCCTGATCGTCTCGTCGATCCTGTCGATCTTCGTCCTCCGCGCCGCCCGCGACCGGCTGGCCGGCAAGATCGAGACCCGCGCCACCAAGATCAGCACCCGCCTCGAGCAGGCCCGCTCCGCCGAGGACGACGACTAGGGGCGAGTCCTCGGCAGGTCGACAGTACGTATATGCCCACTACCCAGTACAACGGCCAACAGCCCCGCGTGCGGTCGCTTGTAGTAGACGTACACGTACTGTCGAGCTGCAGTCTCACGACCCTGCAATGGGCGTGGGATTGGGCGACGCGTCGAGGGCTTCGGTGATCTTGCGGATCATCTCGGTCATGGCCGGGCCGGTCCCGCCGCGCTCGGCCCGGGCGCCCGCCTCGACCGCGGTCAGGACAGTGCTGCGGAAGTTGGCGGCCTCGGCCTGATCCTGCTGCTGGAGCAGGCTCATGGAGGCGGTCAGTGCCGGTAGGGCCGTGTCGGCGAGTTCGGCGGTGGACTTGCCCTTGAGTTTCACGCTCTTCTGCTTCTCCGCGAGCGCGTGCCCGACAGGGCCGGTCGCCGCGGACAGTGCGAGAGCTCCGGCGACGGCAACCTTGCCGGCCGATTTCACGCCGGCGGCGGTGATGAGCGCGACGGCGCCGTGCGCAGCGGTCGCGAGGGTGAGCTTGTCCTGGTCGGTCAGGGTGATCGAGGAAGTGCTGTTGTTTGTCATGGGACAACCTTCTCGGTGAGGCCTGACATCGCCCTGACACGGCGTGGACACGCCTCAGCCACGGTGTCGTACCAGTGGGCCACTGGTACGGAGAGTGATTTATGCCACTGGCGAATTTCGGGCAAAATCGTTTGTGCATTCCTTCACATGAGTCGTACCGTGGTGGATGAAACGAAACCGTTTCGTTCTATCGGTGTTCTTGTAGCTACTCAGGGTGATGAACGTGGATGTGGTGCGCCAGCGGCCGCGGGTCGAAGGCGGGCGTGAGGACGAGATCCTCGACGCGACCGTCGCGGTAGTGGCCGAGCTCGGCTACGACCGGCTGACCATGGACGCGGTGGCGACGGCGGCGAAGGCCAGCAAGGCCACGCTGTACCGGCGCTGGTCCACCAAGGCCGATCTGGTCGTGGACGCGATCAGCCGGGCGAAGGGCTGCCCGATGCCGGAGGACCTCGACACCGGCAGCCTTCGCGGCGACCTGATCTCGATGTCCTGCGGCGACGGCGGCTTCACCGACGAGCTGCCGATGTCGGTGATCGCCGGACTGCTCACCGCCCTGCACCGCGACGCCGACCTGCAGAAGGCCTTCCGCGAACGCTTCCTGGGACCGCGGATCGCCGTGACCAACAAGGTGTACGAGCGGGCCGTCGAGCGCGGCGAGATCGCACCGGACGTCGACGTCGCGCTGCTGTCGGTGACACTGCCCGCGGTGATCGTCCACCACGCCTACATCCTCGGCGTCGAGCCGACCGACGAACTGATCCTCCGAGTGATCGACAACGTGATCCTGCCTGCGGCGCGGGGGGCGCAGGTGAGCTGACCGGTGAGGGGCCGGTCCGCGATTCAACCAGGCAAGTCTGCCCAAGAGGGGAAATATCCATGTCCGAAGACGTCGTCAAGGCCGATCCGCCGGAAGGCAGGCCGGTCGACGCTGTAACCAACTCCGAGGCCGAGCCGAGTGCCCACGGCCACCGCAATCTCGGTATCGCGCTCGCGCTGATCTGCATGGCGCAGCTGATGGTGGTGCTGGACGGCACCATCGTGAACATCGCGCTGCCGCACATCAAGGACGCGCTCGGGTTCACCGACGCCTCGCTGCCGTGGGTGGTCAACGCCTACGCGCTCGCGTTCGGCGGCCTGCTGCTGCTCGGCGGGCGGATCGGGGACATCGTCGGCCGCCGCAAGGTGTTCATCATCGGCGTCGTGCTGTTCGGCCTGGCGTCGTTCGTCGGCGGTATCGCCCAGAGTGAGGGCGTGCTGCTGGCCAGCCGGATCCTGCAGGGAATCGCGGCCGCGGCCGCCTCGCCGAACGCGCTGGCTCTGATCACCACGACGTTCCCGGCCGGCAAGGAGCGCAACCGCGCGATGGCCGTGTACGCCGCGATGTCCGGCGCCGGTGCGGCCGTCGGCCTGATCCTCGGCGGCGCGCTGACCGAGGCGTCCTGGCGCTGGACCTTCTTCATCAACACGCCGATCGGCCTGATCGTGGCCGTGCTGGCGTTCCGGTTCCTGGGCGAGTCGGCCCGGCAGACCGGCAAGTTCGACCTCCCGGGCGCGATCACCGGCACCGTCGGTCTGACGTCGCTCGTCTACGGTCTGACGCACGCCGCCACCGACGGCTGGGGCGACACCTGGACGCTGATCTTCATTCTCGGCGGCCTGGCGCTGATCGGGGCGTTCCTCGCGATCGAGGCCCGCTCGCGGCACGCGCTGATGCCGTTCCGGATCCTCGCGAACCGGACCCGCGGCGTGAGCTTCTTCGTGATGCTCATCGTCGGTGCGGCGATGTTCTCGATGTTCTACTTCCTGGGCATCTTCGTGCAGAGCATCATGGGCTACAGCGCGATCAAGACCGGCCTGTCGTTCCTGCCGTTCAGCTTCGGCATCGTGGTCGCGGCACAGGTCGCGTCGGCGCTCGTCGCCCGGGTGGACCCGCGGTGGATCTCCGGTGCCGGTGGGGTGTTCGTGGCGGCCGGTATGTTCGGGTTCAGCCGGCTCGAGGTCGACTCGACGTACCTGACCCACCTGCTGCCGTACATCCTGGTGCTCTCGTTCGGTATGGGCCTGATCTTCGTCCCGCTCACGCTGACCGCGGTCAGCGGCGTCGCGAACGAGGACTCCGGTGTCGGTTCCGCCGTACTGAACACGGTGCAGCAGATCGGTGGTGCGGTCGGCCTGGCGCTGCTCGGCACGATCTCCACCAGCGCGATCAAGGACAAGTTCGCCGAGCTGGCCCCGGGCCTGCAGAAGGCGGCCGAGTCCGGGCAGTCACCGGAGCAGATCAAGCAGCTCCAGGGACAGTTCACCGCGCTCGCCACGACGCACGGGTTCACCCGGGCGTTCATCTGGTCGGCGTTCCTGGCGCTGGGCGCGGCGCTGATCACGCTGGTCGGCCTGTCGATCAAGCACAAGGACCTGGCCAACGACGGTCAGCCGGTCCACATGGGCTGATCGCCTGTCAGTACTCGAAGGGCCTGCTTCCCGGGAGGGGGGAAGCAGGCCCTTCGTCTGTATCTACAGGGGTTTGGCCATCACGAGTTCGCGCCGTACGCCGTCCGGCATCAGGTCGCCGGGCTCGTCGGTGTCGACGTACCCGTGGCGGAGATAGAGGTTGTGCGCCGGGTCGTTGCCGGGGACAACCGACAGCTTCAGCGTGCCGGCGCCGATGCCGCGGGCCCAGTCCTCGATCGCGGTCATCAGCGCGTTGCCGACACCCTTGCCGCGGCCGGCGGGTGCGACCCACATCGAGACGAGTTCGGCGGTGTCGTCCGCGCCCGGGAATCCGCCGGCCATACCGGCCGGCGTCCCGTCGAGGGAGACGATCACCTGGTACGCACCCGGGACCGAAAGCCGTTCCCGCCAGCGTTCCTCGGGCGCGTCGATCCAGTCCGCGAGCTGCGAACCGAACGCGAACGGAGCCTCCTCCAGCGCGGCCAGCCGGAGCTCGCGCCAGGCCTTCCAGTCGTCCGGGCCGATTGCTTGTACGTCGATCACGCGCACAGGATCGCAGTCGGCCCGGACACTCGACCAGTCAGTTTCAGTTTCGGGGCGGGAACTTCGAGGAGACCCAGTCGCGGACGCCGCCGAGACCGTCGCCGAGGTCGCGGAGGAACTTGGCCAGCGGGTCCTGCGAGCGGTTGAACGCGTCGGAGTACGACTTGGCGGCGTTCTTCGCCTCCTGCGAGATCGACGCGTCGCCGTCCTCCTGACGCTTCGGGTAGTCGCCGGAGACGATCGTCGTGTACTCGCCCTCGTCGACCCAGCGGCGCAGCTCGTGCGCGCGGATCACGGCCAGCGGGTGCGACTGCGCCTCGAGCAGCAGCAGCTTCAGCACGCTGTCGCGCAGGTCGCCGGCACTCTCGTACTCCGTACCTTGCGCAAGGAACGCGGTGGTGTCGAGTTCGTTGAGCTGACCGCCGCTGGCGAGCTTCATCTGGACGCGCAGCGCGACCGCCGGGTCCTGCACCGCGAGCAGACCGGCCCGGTCACCGGACAGCTCCGCCTTGCGGGACCACTCGTGCAGGGCGGCGATGATCGCGCGCAGCCCGAGCGCGCCGATCGGCATCCAGCCGATGGCGCCGGTGAGGCGCATCAGCCACAGCAGGAGCGACTGGTACAGCGCGTGGCCGCTCTGCGCGTGCCCGAGCTCGTGACCGAGGACGAAGCGCAGCTCCTCCTCGTCCAGACCCTGGAGCAGGGCGCTGTTGACCACGATGAACGGCTTGTCCATGCCGATCGTGACCGCGTTCCAGATCGGGCTGTTGGTGACGTACAGCTCGGGGAGCTGGCGGACGTCGAGCGTCGAGGCCGCCTCGGTGTAGAGCCGGTGCACGGTCGGGAACTGCCGCTCGTCGACCCGGATCGCCGAGCCGAGGTACTGCAGCCGGAACGCGCGCTCGTTGATCAGTCCCGACATCTTCCGCAGGACGTAGTCGAACCCCTTCAGCTGCCGCAGCGCGACCAGCGCACCACGGTCCGCGGGGTGCTCCCACGCCCGCGAGCTGATATCGGTCAACGTCACCCGCTGCCGCGTCGGCCGATCACTGTTCTCGGTCATCGTTCCCCCTGCCCGGTCGTCATGGGTTCCGACATTAGCTCGCGTTCGGGGTCCAGCGCGGGTTGAGCGCTACAGCCACCAAGAGCGTGGGGATCCAGCCGAGCGGTACGGCGAACCAGCCGGCGCCCTGTTGGGCGGCCAGGGCGGTCGTGGTGACCGAGAGCGCCGTACCACCGAGCCAGTAGCCGAGGGCGTTCGCGGGTCGTCGCAGCGTGCCGCGGCGGTAGCCGACCCAGGCGAGGGTGAGGGTGGCCGGCAGGGCCAGGACGATCGACCCGAACGTGAGGATCGCGAGGAGGATCGCGATGTCGGTGGGCGAGAACTCGACGGCGCCGAGCGGGATCATCGGGGCCACCCGGCGTACTGCTGGGCGTGGAACTGCTGCGGCGGCACCTGCGGCATCGGGTGGGGCATCGGGTGGGGCATCGGGTGGGGCATCGGGTAGGGCATCGGGTAGGGCACGGCGTACGGCACTGGCTGGGGGCGGGCGGTCCAGCCGTACTGGAGCCTGGCGCGGCGCTCGGACGGGAGGAGGAACCAGGCGAGGGTCCAGAGCAGCGCGCAGTCGAGGATGGCTGCGACGAAGAAGATCCGCAGCGCGATGCAGGCGACCATGATCGCGGTCGACAGCACCGTGCTCCACGCCCAGTACCAGACGGCGTTCCAGTACGGGTGGCGGCGAGCGCGCACGTACCCGACGGCCGCGAGCGGGCCGCTCACTGGGATGGCTCCGCCCAGCACCACCGCCGCGATCATCCCCACGACGAACCAGACGGGGAGGTCCGAAAAGTCGATCAGCATGACAACGATCCTCGCGATCCGCGGGGCGGTTGCAGAGCGTAGGAATACTCAAATCGGGCCTGAGGTCCTAGCCTGGCCCGCATGAGTGAGGTTGACGGGGTGTGCCGTGAGGTCGATCGCCGGGACGAGAAGGCGCGGGCCTGGGTGTCCGAGGCGATCCGGATCGTGGACGCCGACGCGAACCGGAGCGCGGACACGCATCTGCACGTGTTCCCGATGCCCGAGGGTTCCGGTGTGGACCTGTACCTCAAGGACGAGTCCGTGCACCCCACCGGCTCGCTCAAGCACCGGCTCGCCCGGTCCCTGTTCCTGTACGCCCTGTGCAACGGCTGGATCCACGAAGGCACCACGGTCATCGAGGCGTCCAGCGGCTCCACCGCGGTCAGTGAGGCGTACTTCGCCCGCCTGCTCGGACTGCCGTTCATCGCGGTGATGCCGGCCTCCACCAGCCCGGAGAAGGTCGAGCTGATCGAGTTCTACGGCGGCCGCTGCCACTTCGTCGAACGCTCCGGCCAGATCTACGGTGAGGCCAAGCGCCTGGCCGACGAGACAGGCGGCCACTACATGGACCAGTTCACGTACGCCGAACGCGCGACGGACTGGCGTGGCAACAACAACATCGCCGAGTCGATCTTCGGGCAGCTCTCGCTGGAGCAGCACCCGATCCCGACCTGGGTCGTGGTCGGCGCCGGGACCGGCGGTACGTCGGCGACGATCGGACGGTACGTGCGTTACCAGCGGTACGAGACGTCGGTCGCCGTGGTGGACCCGGAGAACTCGGCGTTCTTCCCGGCCTTCGAAGCCGGCGACCACGACTTCTCCACCGGCCGCCCGTCCCGCATCGAAGGCATCGGCCGCCCGCGCGTCGAACCGTCCTTCGTCCTCGGCGTCGTCGACCGGATGATCTCCGTCCCCGACGCCGCCTCGATCGCCGCGATGCGCTTCTGCTCGCGCGTCACCGGCCGCCTCGTCGGCGGCTCCACCGGTACCAACCTCTGGGGCGCGTTACGCCTGGCCGCCGAAATGCGCCGTACGGGCGCCCGCGGCAGCATCGTCACCCTCCTGTGCGACAGCGGCGAACGCTACGGCAACACCTACTACGACGACACCTGGCTCCGCACCGCCGGCATCGACATCACCCCCTACACCACCACCCTCGAAACCTTCGCCACCACCGGCCACTGGACCGAACCCGAGTAGACCCCAGATCGACCAGCCGGAGGCGCGCCCTCAAAGGACACGCCTCCGGCGCGGCAGATCTGTCGCCGGCTTCGCCGGGCGCGGTGGTGCTGTTCGGCGGAATGTTCTGGTGCGGCAGCCGGTGTGGTGGTGGGGTTGAACAGGTTATTTCGTGTCCACCGCCCCCGCGGGATGTCTCCTGCCCCACGAGCCCGCCAGCCGCTGCCGGGCGTGACCAAACGCCACGAGTCGGTGCGGGCTGGGGATCTCAGGGGTGGTTGAGGCGGGTGGTTATGTCGTCGGCGAGTTTGGCGAGGAGGCGGCCTAGGTCGGCTCGGTCCTGGGTGGGCCAGTCGGCGATGACTTCGCGGAACCAGCCGATGATCGTGGACGTGTAGCGGTTTGCTGCTTCGGTGCCGGATTCGGTGGGTTCGATCAGGCTGGCCCGGCGGTCGTTGGGGTCGGTGACGCGGCGGACCAGGCCGCGTTGTTCGAGGGCCTGGACCTGGCGGGTGACGTGCGGGCCGACGACCTGCATGCGGTCGGCGATCTCGCCGATGCGCAGCGGGCCGTCCGCCATCGCCAGTGTCAGCAGGATCCCGATCGCCGGACGGTCCAGCGGCAGCCCGGTCGCCGCGGTCGCCTGCTGGGCGAGCTGGCCGCGGTTGATCGCCGCACTCATCCGAAACAGCCGTGGCAGGAACGCCAGTTCGTCGCCGGAGTCAGCGGCCACTTGATTACCTACCTTAGGTATGTTTATTCTGAAGCAGTTAGATACCTAAGGTACATACTTCTGGAAGAGGTCTCCATCATGACCACCGTTCTGATCTCCGGCGCCAGCATCGCCGGCCCCGCCCTCGCCTACTGGCTCGATCGCTACGGGTTCGACGTGACCGTCGTCGAGAAGTCGAACGCGATCCGCGGCGGCGGCTACCCGATCGACATCCGCGGCACCGCCCGGGGCGTCATCGACCGGATGGGGCTGCTGCCGCGGCTGCAGAAGGCGCACGTCGGCACCCGGAGGATCTCGTTCGTCGCCCCCGACGGGACGCCGATCGCCGCGATGCAGCCCGAGTCGCTGGTCGGCGGCGCCGAGGGTCTGGACCTCGAGGTACGCCGGGGTGACCTGGCCGACGCGCTCTACGCGCCGATCAAGGACCGCGTCGAGTTCCGGTTCGACGACTCGATCGCGACGCTGGACGATCGGGGTGACCGCGTGGATGTCGTCTTCGCGAGCGGCGCCGCACGGACCTTCGATCTGGTCGTCGGCGCCGACGGTCTGCACTCCAACACCCGCCGCCTGGTGTTCGGCCCGGAGGAGCAGTTCCACCGGTACATCGGCTACGCGTTCGCCGGCTTCACCCTCCCCAACGAGTTCGGGCTCTCGCACGAAGGCGTCGTCTGGAACGTGCCGGGCCGCGCGGCGGTGTTCTACGCCCAGGAGCCGGACCAGCCTGTCCACGGTTTCCTCACTTTCCGCCAGGAGGAACCGCCGTACGACGCTTTCCGCAACCCGCAGGCCCAGCGCGAACTGGTGGCCGCCAAGTTCCCGGAGCAGAGCTGGCACGTGCCGCGACTGGTGCAGGCCATGGGCGAAGCAGACGATCTGTTCTTCGACGTGGTCAGCCAGATCCACATGCCGACCTGGTCCGGTGGACGGGTCGCGCTGGTCGGCGACGCGGCGTACGCGACGTCGTTCCTGTCCGGGCAGGGGTCGAGCGTGGCTCTCGTCGGCGCGTACGTGCTGGCCGGCGAGTTGGCGACGTACGCCGATCACGCGACGGCCTTCACCGCCTACGAGCAGCGGATTCGCGGCTTCGTCGAGCAGAACCAGGCCCTGGTCGGCGACGGCCGCAACACCCTGGCGCCGGAAACCCAAGACCTCATCGACGCCCGCAACGCCGCACTCCGATCAGCCACACCAGCCAGCGCCCAAGGCGGCGAGGCCCACACAGCCCTGGAGCTGCCGGAGTACGGCACAGCTGCCTAGCGTGATTACCTCAGCCGCCCAGTGCCAGTCCGATGCCGAGGCCTATGGCGTAGAGGAGTTCGGTGAGGCCGGTGAACTTCAGGACGGGGATGAGGGCGGGGCCTACTGCGTTGCTGAGGATGATTCGGGTGGACTTTATGGCCAGGGGGAGGGCTATGAAGGCCAGGAGGGTCCAGGGGGTCGCGATGGCGGAGACTGCGGCGAGGACGAAGGCCAGGGCGATCAGGGCGGCGTAGAAGCGGCGGGAGAGCGCGGCGCCCAGAACTACAGCCAGGGTGCGTTTGCCGGTTTCCGTGTCGGTGGGGATGTCGCGGAGGTTGTTGGCGACCAGGAGGGCGCAGGCGATCGAGCCGACCGAGACGGCGCCGGCGACGGCCGTCCAGTGGAGGGTTTCGGCTTGGGCGTACGTCGTACCGAGGACGGCGACCAGGCCGAAGAAGAGGAAGACGCTGACTTCGCCGAGCGCCCGGTAGCCGTACGGCTTCTTTCCGCCGGTGTAGAACCAGGCGCCGAGCAGTGACGCGGCCCCGGCGACGAGCAGCCACCACGTGGTCGTTGCGCACAGCACGATGCCCAGCGCCGCGCCGATGCCGAGGCAGGTGAAGGCAGCGGTCTTGACTGACCGCGGTGTGGCGACCTTGGAGCCGACCAGGCGGAGCGGGCCGACGCGGTTCTCGTCGGTGCCGCGGATGCCGTCGCTGTAGTCGTTGGCGTAGTTGACGCCGATCTGCAGGGCCAGCGCGACGCCGAGGGCGAGCAGCGCCTTCCACCAGACGAACCCGTCCAGGTACGCCGCCGCACCGGTGCCGACGAGAACGGGGGAGATCGCGGCGGGCAGGGTTCGGGGGCGGGCGCCTTCGATCCACTGGGCAGGGGTGGCCATGACCATCGATTGTGTCAGCCGGGAGCCGGGCCTCCGGAGGCGGGCCGTACGCTCGGTGTGTCATGTCTAGGTTGCGACTGGTTCCGGGGACGCCGGACGGGGTGTTGGCGGCGCTCGCCGGGGTGCTGGACGGCAGCGGTACGCCGTTCGCGCCGGTGCCGAGCGACCCGGCCGCGGCCGCGCGGGTGCATGCCGCGGCCCAGCCGGACGAACCGGTCGAGGACGGCTGCGCGGTGGTGCTGACCACCTCTGGGTCCTCCGGCGAGCCGAAGGGCGTGCTGCTGTCGCGGGACGCGCTCATCGCGTCGGCGACCGCCACACACGCCCGGCTCGGCGGCCCTGGACAGTGGCTGCTCCCGATGAAGCCGTACTTCGTGGGCGGCCTGCAGATCCTCACGCGATCACTGGTCGCGGGTACGACGCCTGTGCTGCTCGACGACAGCTTCACCGCGGCAGCGCGCCGAATGACCGGTGGACGCCGGTACACCGCGATGGTGCCGACGCAGTTGGCGCGTTATCTGGAGACGGACCGGGACGCGCTGCGCTCGTTCGACGCGATCATCATCGGCGGGGCGTCCACACCCGAGCCGCTCAAACTCCGAGCCGCGGACGCCGGCGTGACCGCGATCCCGGCGTACGGGATGACGGAAACCGGAAGCGGATGCGTGTACGGCGGCGTGCCCCTGGACGGTACAGCGGTCGACCTGGACGACGGACGCATTCTCATCAAGGGCAGCACGCTGTTCTCGGGGTACCGGTTGCGGCCGGAGCTCACGGCGGAGGTGCTGCGGGACGGGTGGTTCCGGACGCAAGACCGCGGTGAGCTCGTGGACGGGCGACTGCGAGTGGTCGGGCGCGTGGACGACGTGGTCATCTCAGGCGGCGTGAACGTCACGCTGACGACAGTGCAGGCGCGCTTGCTCGAGCACCCGCGGGTCGAGGACGCGGTAGTCCTCGGAGCGCCGGACGCCGAGTGGGGGACGAGGGTGGTGGCGTTCGTGGTCGTCGAACCCGGTGGCGATGACCTGGGAAGGGACGAGGTGCGGGACTGGGTCAGCCAGACGCTGCCGCGGACCTGGGCCCCGCAGGAGGTCAACGGACTCCAGGCGTTGCCGATGCTTGCCTCGGGCAAGGTGGATCGGCAGCGGTTGCTGGAGGGCGTGCGGTGATCACGTACTCGATCGGCCTCAAGAACAGGTTCCGTGGCATCACCGTGCGCGAGGGGATGCTGTACGAAGGGCCTGCGGGCTGGGCGGAGTGGAGCCCGTTCCTGGACTACGACGACGCCACGTGTGTGTCCTGGCTGCGGGCGGCGCGTGAGGCGGCTGAGGACGGCTGGCCGGCACCAGTCCGCGACCGCGTACCCGTCAACTGCACGGTGCCGGCGGTTGGACCCGAGAGAGCTGCAGAGATCGTGAGAGCGTCCGGCTGCAGTACGGCGAAGGTGAAGGTCGCTGAGCCGGGTCAGACGCTGGCGGATGACCTGGAGCGCGTCGAAGCGGTGCGGGACGCAATTGGCAACGGACAGGTCCGCATCGACGCCAACGGACTGTGGTCCGTGGACCAGGCGGTGCAGAACCTGAAGCAGCTGCAGCGGTTCGACCTGGAGTACGTCGAGCAGCCGTGCGCGACTGTGGAGGAGCTAGCTGACCTCAGGCGGCGCACCGACGTACCGGTGGCAGCTGACGAGTCGATCCGCCGAGCTGAGGACCCGTTGCGGGTCAAGAAGCTCAACGCCGCCGACATCGCCGTACTGAAGGTGCAGCCGATCGGAGGTGTCCGTGCGTGCCTTGAGATCGCTGAGCAGATCGGACTGCCCGTAGTGGTGTCGTCCGCGCTGGAGACCTCGGTAGGCATCGCTGCTGGCGTCGCACTCGCTGCTGCGCTTCCGGAACTGCCCTACGCATGCGGTCTCGCCACCGTCTCGATGTTCACCCAAGAGGTGGCTGGCGAGCCGTTGCTGCCCACCAACGGGTTCCTGCCGGTACGAACCGTCGTACCGGACCCCCAGCTGCTGGAAGCCGCGCGGGCGGACACAGACCGGACAAAGGTGTGGGAAGAACGCCTGTCCCGAGTTAGGAGTGCCGGATGAACCCGTCCACGGCTTTTGCGACTGTGGTGGTCGACGAACTGATCCGCTGCGGTGTCCGCGAGGCCGTGGTGTCGCCCGGCTCCCGCAGCGCCCCACTGGCACTGGCGCTAGCAGCCGCCGACCGTGACGGAAGGCTCAGGCTGCATGTGCGGATCGACGAGCGTACGGCGGGATTCCTGGCGATCGGTCTGATGCGGGGCAGCGGCCTGCCGGTACCCGTGGTCACGACCTCAGGTACCGCGGTAGCGAACCTGCACCCGGCTGTACTCGAGGCGTCGCACAGCGGGCTCCCGCTGATCGTGCTGAGCGCAGACCGGCCTCCTGCGCTGAGAGGCAGCGGTGCGAACCAGACGACCGACCAGATCAAGGTGTTCGGCTCTGCGGTCCGCCTGTTCCACGAGATGGGTACGCCGGTCCGTGAGATCGGTCAGGTCGCGTACTGGCGCTCGCAGGTCGCCAGAGCTGTGGCTACGGCTGTAGGTGCCCGCACCGCCGACCCGGGGCCAGTGCAGCTCAACTGCCCGTTCTCGGAGCCGCTGATCCCGACAGAAGGACCGGAGTGGCCCGAGCCGCTGAGCGGACGCAGCACCGGTCCGTGGACCTCCATTCATGCAGCAGCGGGCCGTCCGGCCTCTGTGTCGCCCGGACCGAAGACGGTGGTCGTTGCCGGCGATGGTGCGTCGCAGTCCGCCCGGTTGGCAGCCGAGGCTGGGCAATGGCCGCTGTTCGCGGAGCCGTCGAGCCGGGCGCGGACCGGTCCGTCGGTGATCTCGGCGTACCGGTTGTTGCTGCAGGCAAGTACATTGGCGGGCGAGATCGAGCGCGTGCTGGTCTACGGCCACCCGACGTTGTCGCGGCCGATCTCGAAGCTGCTGGCGCGGCCGGACGTCGAGATGATCGTGGTTTCACCGACCGGCCTGTGGCCGGACCCGGCGCGCCGCGCCAAGTCTGTGGTGACGGCGCTCGAGGTCACCGGGGCCGACCGGACCGACTGGCTCGCTCGATGGCAGCACGCCGACCAGCTCGCCCGGCCGGAGATCGACAAGGTCCTGGCGGACGGCCTGAGCGGCCCGCGGGTCGCCGCGCTCGTCGGTGAGGCGGTCGGGGCCGACGGCATGCTGGTGGTCGCCTCCTCGAACCCGGTCCGCGACCTCGACCTCGCCCCGGTCGTCCCGATCCGCACGATCGCGAACCGCGGCCTGGCCGGGATCGACGGCACGATCTCGACCGCGATCGGCGCGGCCCTCGCGAACGCCGGCCCGACGCACGCGCTGATCGGCGATCTCGCCTTCCTGCACGACAGCAACGGGCTCGTCATCGGGCCGGACGAGGCCCGTCCCGACCTGCGGATCGTGGTCGTGAACGACAACGGCGGCGGGATCTTCTCCACCCTCGAACAAGGCGACCCGACCCACGCGACGCACTTCGAGCGCATCTTCGGTACGCCGCACAACGTGGACCTGGGCGCACTGTGCGCGGCCAGCGGTACGGCGTACACGCTGGTGCGGACCGTCGACGAGCTGCGGGCCGCGCTGACGTCCACGGTTGCCGGTCTGGACGTGGTCGAGGTGCGGATCGACCGGGACGGTCACCGGCCGCTCGGCGCCGCTATGGTCGCGGCACTCAAGCAGCTGTAACAGGGACCTTCTGCGCCGGCTGCAGCGTCCGGAGGTGGCTGAGCAGCGGTACGGCCATTGCGATGACCAGCGCGGTCGTCGTGAGGATCGGAATCGTCGCACCGCGCAGTGACGAGTTGAGCGGGGCAGCGATCGTGAAGATCAAGCTGACCGCGGTGATGATCGTGGTCAGCCGCCGTCCGGGGCGTGCGACGGCCAGGAACGGCAGGCACCAGAGGAAGTACCAGTCGTGTGCACTCGGCCCGAGTACGACGACCGCGAGCAGTGCGACACCGACAGCCCTGGCCGCGTAGTGGATCGACGACCGGAGACTCAGCCACGCGATCAGACCGAGTGCCGCGACCATACCGACCAGGCGGACGATCTGCAGCGCCTGTGCGGCCGCGGTGTCCTCTCCCAGCCAACCCAGCACGCCGGACGCCGCCATACCGATCAGGTTGGCGATGGAGAAGGGGGAACGAACCAGTCCGGGTACGTCGAGCGCACCGAGCCAGCCGGAGCCCACACCGGTCAGTGCACCGATGGTGACGAGCGTAAGCACCGACACCGCGCCCGCAATCACCAGACTGGCGAACCGAAGCACCCGACCCGCCAGTGGGCTCATCACAGCGGCGATGGCGATCACCACCAGTCCACCCGGGAGTTTCACCGCAGCCGCTGCGCCGGCCACGACAGCCGCCGTACCCCAACGACCGGTCAGTGCGAGTGCGAAGGCGCTGCACGCCAGTCCGAGCATCAGTACGTCGTTGTGGGCCGCACCGATGCCGTGGGTGATCAGCATGGGGTTCAGTACGACCAGCCAGGTGGCGAAGGCCGGGTCGACGCGACAGGCGGTCGCCAGACGCGGTACGGCCCAGGCGATGAGGACTATGCCGAGTACGGCGAGGAGGCGGTGCGCCAGCATCAGCAGGTACGGGTTCATGGTGAGGTGGGCGACCAGACCGCCGTACGCGAGTGGGAGGGGACCGTACGGCGCCGGTGTCTGCATCCACATCGGGTCGACGGCCTCGATGATGTGGCCGGACAGTACGCCGGGACCCACGTCGTACGGGTTGTAGCCCTCAGCGACCAGTGCGCCCTGGGCCGCGTAGCTCCAGGCGTCGCGGCTGAACAGCGGCGGCGCGAGCAGGAGCGGTGCGCTCCAGCAAGCCGTCATTCGCAGCAGTGGGAGGCGCTCACCCGCCATGACGCGTCTGCCTACGGTCAGCCAGGCCCAGGCCATCAGCCCGAGCCCGGCGACCATGAACGTCAACCCGACCATCCGCCCGGCCAGCGAGTGGCGCAGCGGGACGGAGGCGACCCAAGAGGACGCAGGTACTACCGACGTCACCAGGCTCGCCAGGGCGACTACAACAGAGCCGACGACCCCACGGACCATCGGCGAGCGCATGGCCGGACCGTAGCCCGGCCATGCAACGCAACGATGAACATCAAGCGGATTCCTTGCGGAACGTTCTTGCGCCGACAGCGAGTCCGATGACGGTCAGCAGGACCACCCAGAACAGGCCCCAGAGTGACGACGAGCTGCTGATATCGCCGCGGAACAGGGCGCGGACGCCGTTGACCACGTGCTTCAGCGGGCTGATGTCGGACAGCCGCTGCAGCCACGTCGGACCGATCTGCATCGGCAGGAGGATGCCGGACAGCAGCAGGAGCGGCATGGCGATGCCGTTCAGCAGCGGGGCCAGTGCGTCCTCGCTCTTGGTGATGAGCGCGACGGAGTACGACAGGGAGGCGAACGTGGCGCCGAGCAGCGCGACGATCACCAGCGAGAGCAGTACGCCGCCCCACGGGGCCCGCAGACCGAGTGGGAGCGCCGCGAGTAGCAGGAGGATCGACTGGACCACGAGTACGACGACATCGCGCAGTACCCGCCCTGCCATCAGCGCCATCCGGGAGGCCGGCGTGACGCGGTCGGCCTCGATGACACCCGCCCGGTACTCCGCGATCAGGCCGAAGCCGACGAACATCGCGCCGAACATGCCGAGCTGCACGATCAGGCCGGGAATGAAGACCTGGTAGGCGTTCGTGGTGGCGCCCTGGCTGATCTGGGCGGTGATCGGCTTGAGCAGCGGGCCGAACAGGAACAAGTACATCAGCGGCTGGCTGAGCATCAGGATCGACCACATCGGGTTCCGCAGCGACAGCCGCATCTGCCGATGGAAAACGATCCACGTTTCACGCAGGACGGTCATGCGACAGCTTCTTCCTTCTGGTCGGGGGAGGTGGTGTCCTCGTCGCGGAGCGAGCGGCCGGTCATGGTCAGGAACACGTCGTCGAGCGTCGGCCGATGGACCTCGACCCCGTGCAGCTCGATGCCCTGGGCATCGATCGAGCGGAGCAGCGCGGGCAGCACCGAACCACCACGCGGGATCCGGAAACCGACCACGTCGTCCTCGGTCTCGACCTCGACCGCACCCTCGAGCTCGCGGACGATCTTCATCACCGCCGGCGCCTGCGACGTGTCCGCGATCGAAAGCCGGACGGCGTCGCCGGAAACTTGTTCCTTGAGATTTTCCGGCGTTCCGGACGCGACGATCTTGCCGTGGTCGATGACCAGGATCCGGTCGCAGAGCGCGTCCGCCTCGTCCAGGTAGTGCGTGGTCAGGAAGATCGTCGCGCCGCGGTCACGGAGGCCGCGGATGTGCTCCCAGAGGTTGGCGCGCGCCTGCGGATCGAGACCCGTGGTCGGCTCGTCCAGGAAGATCAGCTTCGGGTCGTGGATCAGGCCCATCACGATGTCGAGGCGCCGGCGCTGCCCGCCGGACAGCGTCTTGCACTGGCGGCGCCACAGGCCCGGGAGGTCGAGCTCCTCGAACAGGCGCTGCCCCTCCGCGGCCGCCTTCGCCTTCGGTACGCCGTACAACCGGGCGTGATCGACGACCTCGTCGCCGGCGATCGCCTCGGGCAGGGTGCTGCCGCTCTGCGGGACGTAACCGATCCGGCGGCGGACCCCCACCGGGTCCTTCGCGAGATCGCAGCCGGCCACCGTCGCGGTGCCGGCGGTCGGCTGGATCAGCGTCGCCAGCATCCGCATCGTCGTGGTCTTACCGGCCCCGTTCGGGCCCAGAAAGCCGACGATCTCCCCGTCGGCCACCTCAAGGTCAACTCCCTGTACCGCCTGGACAGGGCCCCGCTTCGTCTTGAACGTCCGCACCAGCCCGCGCGCTTCGATCATCATGCGGGCCAGTGTGACTAATCAACTTTGACTAGTCAATCTTGATTATCGGGTGCGCGGTCCGGTGGGGCGGGGATCTCGCCCCAGTGGGTGACCATGCCGGGATAGGGCTCCCAGTCGGCGGGTTCGCCGGCGAAGGCGTAGGCGCCGCCGCGGATCCGGTCGAGGAACTCGTGGGTCCACCGGAGCTCGCCGCTGTCGCGGGCGTTGGTGATCCGGAACATCTCGACCACGTGGTTCGGGGTGGCCGGGTCCTCGAGGATGTGGCGTTCGGAGTACGGCCCGGCCTTCAGCCACGACTCCAGCTGGCTGATCCGGGCCTCCAGCGCGGCGATCACCTCGTCGCGGCGCAGCGACCACATGAAGCTGATCGTGGCCTGCATCTTGTCCGGGTGGAATCCGTCGACGGTCCACAGCATGCCGCGCAGCAGCGAGAAGTACTCCGTCTCGCCGTCCGCGGTCAGCTTGTACGACGTACGCCCCGGCCGGTGTGCGCCGTCCTGCTCGAGTTCCTGGAGGTACCCGTGCTTGGCCAGCGTGCGCAGCCCCGTGTAGATCGAGCCCGGGTTGACGTTCGCCCACGCCTCCACGTTCCACGTCAGCAGCTCACGGCGCAGCTGGTACCCGTACGCCGGCTGGAAGATCCGCACGACGCCGAGCAGCAACAACCGCGTGGTGGACATGGTCGCAGTGTAAATCCGGGCGACCGGCGGGGTGCCGCAGGCGTACGCTCCGGGGCATGGATGTCCGGGTGACGAGTGATCCGCAGGCGTTCGAGCAGGCCGTGTTTCCTTTTCTGCAAGAGGATCCGGTGCTGAACAACCTCGTCATGACCGTCGTCCACGAACGCGCCACGGGCCGGATGACAGACACCGAGCCGTCGTACTACGTCTCCGTCCACGACCCGGATGTCGTCGGCGTCGCGATGCGCACCGCGGGGCGGTACGTGTACCTCGGCGCGCTCCGTGAGGAGTTCACCGAGCCGGTCGCCGACGCGCTTGCCGACGTACTGCCTGAGGTCCCCGGCGTCGCGGGAGATCGACCTGTGGTGACCAGGTTCGGGCAGCGGTGGTGTGAACACCGTGGCGGCCGGGCGACGGTGGTGCGCGGCACCCGGTTGCACAAGCTGATCGAGCTGACGCCGCTGGAGGCGGACTCCGGCGGGCCGCGGCGGATGGCCGCGGAGGAGGTCGACCTGATCGCGGCCTGGGGCAAGGACGGGTTCGCCGAGGAGCTGACGATCGGAAACCGCGAGTGGGCCGAGCGGCACCTGGAGCACGAGAGCATGCTGATCTGGGAGGTCGACGGCGAGCCGGTGAGCATGGTCGGCTTCCATCAGCCGGTGTTCGGCGTCAGCCGGGTCGGTCCGGTCTACACGCCCCCAGAGCGGCGCCGGCACGGGTACGCCGGTGCGCTGACGAGTCACGTGACGGCGCTGATCCTTGCTGACGGCAACCAAGCCTGTTTGTTCACCAATCTCTCGAACCCGACCTCCAACAAGATCTACTACCAGGCGGGGTATCGACCGGTCGCCGACTTCGTCGAGGCCGAGTTCACGGCGTGAGCATGCTTGATCCGATCCGGCACGTCGTGTTGCTCGAGGAGCTGGACGCCGGGGGACAGCTGGTCGAGACGCCGGGTGGGGTGGCGGTGCCAAGCACGCAAGGCAAAAGCGCGGGTCGCCGAGGATGGTGACGTCGAGTTGTGCGCGGGGTGGTTGGCCGCGATGGTGCGCGAAGAGGATGAGCGCCGCGCTGACCGCGACGTCTACCGGCGACTCGGCTTCGAGACCGTGGTGGACCTGCGACGGTTTCAGTTGATCTCGAGGGACTGACCGGGGGTCAGGCCGTGGTACGGGCGGCCGCCTGCTTCGCCGATCCAGCGCTGCATCATGCCGAGGCCGATGTCGCTGAGGAGGGCGTTGTGGATGCCGACGGTCTGCTGCGCCTTGACCGAGCGGGCGTAGTCGACCCCCGCCGCGGTCGAGAACCACGGGCCGGAGATCGGTACCAGGTTGGTGTGGACCTCGCGGTCCGGCTGGGTGAACGAGTCGCCCGGGTGGTAGACCGCGTCGTCGACCAGGTAGCCGATGTTCTCGCACGGTACGCCGAGTTCGGGCAGGATCACCGCGTGATCCTTGCCGTAGGCACGGACCGCGAAACCGGCCGCGTCGAACGACTGACCGTCCGCCACCACCGTGACCCGCTCGTCGTTCAGCGCGGCCGCGACGCCGGCGGTGGTGAAGACCGGCACCTGCAACCCGCGCAGCCGCTCGACGTCGACGTGGTCGGGGTGCTCGTGCGTGACCAGCACCGCGTCCGCCTTCTCGAAGGCCGCGTCCTCGGAGAACGTGCCCGGGTCGATCAGCAGTACCTTTCCGTCCTTCTCCAGACGGACACAGGCGTGTGCGAACTTGGTAAGCCTCAACTCAGTCTCCCAACGCGTCTCTCATCGGAACCAGCTTGGCGTTCGTCTCGGCCAGTTCGGCATCCGGATCGGAACCGGCCACGATCCCGGCGCCGGCGAACAACCGCATCCGCCGCGGCTCGTCGGGGTCGGCCTGGCCGCAGCGCAGCGCGATGCACCACTCGCCGTCGCCGGACGCGTCCATCCACCCGACCGGTCCGCTGAACCGGCCGCGCTGCATCCCCTCGATCTCACCGATCAGGTCCCGCGCGACCGGCGTCGGCGTACCGCAGACGGCCGCCGACGGGTGCAGCGCGGCCGCGAGCCCGAGCGCGGACGCGCCGTTGTTGGCGACGCCCGCGACATCGGTGGCCAGGTGCATCACGTTCGGCAGGTGCAGGACGAACGGGGTCTCCGGCACGTTCATCGACGTACAGTGCGGCTCCAGCGCTTCCGCGACCGAGCGGACCGCGAACTCGTGTTCCTCGAGGTCCTTCGACGACCGGGCCAGCGACGCGGCCAGCGCCAGGTCGTGCTCGTCGTCGCCGGTACGGCGGATGGTTCCGGCCAGCACGCGGGACGTGATCAGGCCCTTCTCCCGGCGTACCAGCAGCTCGGGGGTGGCGCCGATCAGGCCGTCGACGGAGAACGTCCAGCAGTTCGGGTACGCTGTCGCCAGCCGGTGCAGCGGCCAGCGCAGATCGATCGGCTGCTCGGCGATCGCGATCAGGTCGCGGGCCAGCACCACCTTCTCGAGCTCGCCGGCGGTGATCCGGCGGACTGCGTCGGCGACGATGCTCGACCAGTCCGTCCCGGTCCGCGCGCCGTCCGCGAACGCCACGTCGTACACCGGTGACGGCTCGTGGACGACCAGTTCGGGCGGCGCGCCCAGCGAGCTGGCCGGCGAGACCGTGGTCACCCAGGTGGTGTCGCCGCGGCGGCCGACGATCACGTCGGGAACCACCAGCTCACCCGGGTCCTGGTCGGTGAAGCCGAAGGAGCCGAAGCAGACCAGCCCGGAGCCCGGTACGCCGACCTCGTCGCGGATCACCGCGGCCGACGTCAGCTCCTGCCACCAGGTCATGGCCTCCTGGAAGCGGTTGCTACCGGCAACGTCCAGCCGGGCGGCGACGCCCCAGCCGACGTGGCCGTCGCCCCGCCGTACCCACGCGAGTCCGCCCTCGTCCGGCAGATGGTCCAGCAGTTGCGCCGAGACCCCGTCCACCGCCTGACTGCGAACCACCAACTGCGGTGCGGGGCCTCGGGTCGCGAGGGCCGCACGGCTACCTGGAGATGCACTCACGAGATGCAAGCGTATGCCTCCCGTCCCGGCAACCTGCCCTCGCGTGATGAACTAGACAGGTGACGCGCGCAGATCTGAGCAAGGACCCGCAGGCCGTGGCGGCCATGTTCGACAACGTGGCCGAGGGGTACGACCGGACCAACGCGGTCGCGACGATGGGGCTGGAGAAGCACTACTGGCGACCGGAGACCTTCAAGGAGATCGCGCCGCGGAAGGGGATGAAGATCCTCGACCTGGCGGCCGGGACCGGCGCGTCCAGCGTCAACCTGCGCGAGGCGGGCGCCGAGGTGGTGTCCTGCGACTTCTCGGTCGGCATGCTCCGGGTCGGCAAGCGCCGGCACCCCGAGCTGGACCTGGTGGCGGGCGACGCCCTGCGGCTGCCGTTCGCCGACGAGACCTTCGACGTGGTGACGATCTCCTGGGCGCTGCGGAACGTGAACGACGTGGCCGCCGCACTGCAGGAGATGCTGCGGGTCACGCGGCCGGGCGGGCGGCTCGTCGTACTGGAGCAGTCGCATCCGACCTGGAAGCCGTTCCGGGTCGTGTACCTGGAGTACATGATGCGGGCGGTGCCGGCGGTGGCGAAGGTGGTGTCGACCAACCCGGAGGCGTACGAGTACCTGGCGGAGTCGACGCGCGCGTGGCTGCCGCAGGAGCCGCTGGCCCGGGCGATCGAGGGCGCCGGGTGGACCCGCGTCCAGTGGCGCAACCTGACCGGCGGCCTGGTCGCCATCCACCGAGCCGTCAAGGCCGGTTAATTACGCAACGGAACTTATGCGTAATTGGCTTGCCTGCAAGGGGGTTGGGGCGAGTTTCGTGTCCGAGTCAGGCAGTCCTAGACTGTCGAGTGAAGAGGGTTCGTGAAGTGATTCACGAGCGAACCCGCCCACAAACATCCAGGCCGGGAAGAGATGAGCCAGAGCGTGCCGAGCGGGCAGCAGGCGGAGACCGCCGATGTGATCGTCGTCGGTGCCGGACCCGCCGGATCGGCGGCGGCGTACCACCTGGCGAACGCCGGACTGGACGTCCTGCTGCTGGAGAAGACCGCGTTCCCGCGGGAGAAGGTGTGCGGCGACGGGCTCACCCCGCGCGGCACCAAGCAGCTCATCAACATGGGGATCGACATCTCCGAAGAGGCCGGCTGGATCCGGAACTACGGACTCCGCATCCAGGGTGCCGGGCACGTCCTGCAGCTCGACTGGCCGGATCTGGCCAGCCACCCGAACTACGGGCTGACCCGGAACCGGATGGACTTCGACGAGATGCTCGCCCGGCAGGCCGAGAAGGCCGGGGCGCGGCTGCGTGAGCGGACCAACGTGACCGGTCCGATCCTGGACGCCAAGGGCGACATCGTCGGCGTCACCGCGAAGCCGGTCGACGACAACGGCCGCCGGGCCGGCGACGACGTCGAGTACCGGGCGCCACTGGTGATGGCGGCCGACGGCAACTCGTCCCGGCTGAGCATCGCGATGGGTCTGCACAAGCGTGACGACCGCCCGATGGGTGTCGCCGTCCGGACGTACTTCACCAGCCCGCGGACCAACGACGACTACCTCGAGTCCTGGCTGGAACTGTGGGCCGACGACCCGAAGCAGCCCGGTGGCCGCGTGCTGCTTCCCGGCTACGGCTGGATCTTCGGGATGGGCGACGGCACCGTCAACGTCGGCCTCGGCATCCTGAACACCTCGGACGCGTTCGGCAAGGTCGACTACGCCGACCTGCTGAAGCAGTGGCTCAAGGTCACGCCCGAGGAGTGGCAGTTCCGGGACGAGTTCCAGACCATCCCGATCCGGGGCGCCGCGCTGCCGATGGGCTTCAACCGGCAGCCGCACTACACCCGCGGCCTGATGCTGCTCGGCGACGCCGGCGGCATGGTCAACCCGTTCAACGGCGAGGGCATCCCGTACGCGATGGAGTCCGGGGCGTTCGCCGCCGAGGTCGCCGCCCAGGCGCTGCACCGGCAGCCGAACCAGCGGGAGCGCGCGCTGTCGGCGTACCCGAAGGCGCTGAAGCAGGAGTACGGCGGTTACTACACGCTCGGCCGGATCTTCGTGAAGCTGATCGGAAATCCGGAGGTGATGCGGCTCTGCACGAAGTACGGTCTGCCGCGCACCACCTTGATGAAGTTCACCCTGAAGTTGCTCGCGAACCTCACCGACCCGCGGGACGGGGACGTGATGGACAAGATCATCAACGGCCTCACCAAGCTCGCGCCCGCCGCCTGACCGGCGGGGCGAGTGAGCTGAGCCACACGCGTACTGATATCCAAAGACAAGTACAGACCACCGGCTGAAGGAGGGAGCACGCAGCGATGCACCCCTATACACCGATTCTCGCTCTCGGTGTGCTCGCGGCGCTCTTCGTCGCAGGCAGCATCCTTATTAGCGCCCTGGTCGGCCCGAAGCGCTACAACCGGGCCCGCCTGGACTCCTACGAGTGCGGCATCGAGCCCACTCCGCAGCCGGTCGGTGGTGGACGCTTCCCGGTGAAGTACTACATCACCGCGATGCTGTTCATCGTTTTCGACATCGAGATCATCTTCCTCTACCCGTGGGCGGTGGCCTTCGACCAGATGGCGCTGTTCGGGCTGATCGAGATGGTCATCTTCATCGTCACCGTCTTCGTCGCGTACGCCTACGTCTGGCGCCGCGGCGGACTGGAGTGGGACTGACATGGGTCTTGAGGAACAGCTTCCGGCCGGCGTCCTGCTGAGCACCGTCGAAGGACTGCTCGGCTACATGCGCAAGGCCTCGTTGTGGCCGGCAACCTTCGGGCTGGCCTGCTGCGCCATCGAGATGATGACGACGGGCGCCCCGCGGTACGACGCCGCGCGGTTCGGCATGGAGGTCTTCCGGGCCTCGCCGCGGCAGGCCGACCTGATGATCGTGGCCGGCCGGGTGAGCCAGAAGATGGCTCCGGTGCTGCGCCAGATCTACGACCAGATGCCCGGCCCGAAGTGGGTGCTGGCGATGGGCGTGTGCGCGTCGTCGGGCGGCATGTTCAACAACTACGCGATCGTGCAGGGCGTGGACCACGTCGTACCGGTCGACATGTACCTGCCCGGCTGCCCGCCGCGGCCGGAGATGCTGCTGGACGCGTTCCTGAAGATCCACGACCAGATCCAGCACATGAAGCTCGGCGCGCACAAGAAGGCGCTGCAGACCGAGCAGGAGGCCGCGGCCCTGACCGCCGCGCCGACGATCGAGATGAAGGGTCTGCTCCGATGAGCGACACCCAGCCGGAGAACTTGCCGGCGACGTCCGCGGCCGGGGACGCTCAGACTCCGGGTGCCGAGGTGATCGAGCAGCGCGAGGGCATGTTCGGTGTCCGCGGTACCGGTGACACCTCCGGTTTCGGCGGCCTGCGTCGTCAGGTCGCGCTGCCGGGCGGTACGCCGAAGCCGTACGGCTCCTGGTTCGACGGTGCGGTGGACCGGCTCGAGGGCCTGGCCGCCGACGGTGCGATCGAGAAGGTCGTCGTCGACCGCAACGAGCTGACCCTGCACATCAAGCGCGAGAACATCGTCGAGGTGTGCCGGCACCTGCGCGACGACGAGGCGCTGCGGTTCGAGTTCTGTTCCGGTGTCAGCGGTGTGCACTACCCGCACGAGACCGGCAGCGAACTGCACGCCGTCTACCACTTCCTGTCGATCACCCACAACCGCCGGATCCGGCTGGAGGTGTCGGCGCCCGACAGCGACCCGCACATCCCGTCGATCGTCTCGGTCTACCCGGCCAACGACTGGCACGAGCGGGAGACCTGGGACTTCTTCGGCATCATCTTCGACGGGCACCCGGCGCTGACCCGGATCCAGATGCCCGACGACTGGCCGGGACACCCGCAGCGCAAGGACTACCCGCTCGGCGGTATCGACGTCGAGTACAAGGGCGCTGTCATCCCACCGCCCGACACGCGGAGGTCGTACAACTAATGACCGCAACAGATCCGTACGCGACCACCCGGGACACCACCGAGGGCAAGGTCTTCACCGTCACCGGCCAGGACTGGGACTCAGTCGTGTCGGGCCTCGGCGAGGAGCCGGAAGAGCGCGTCGTCGTCAACATGGGCCCGCAGCACCCGTCCACGCACGGCGTGCTCCGGCTGATCCTGGAGCTCGACGGTGAGAACGTGACCGAGGCCCGCTGCGGCATCGGCTACCTGCACACCGGCATCGAGAAGAACATGGAGTTCCGCTCCTGGACGCAGGGCGTCACGTTCTGCACCCGGATGGACTACCTGTCGCCGTTCTACAACGAGGCGGCGTACTGCCTGTCGGTCGAGCGGCTGCTCGGGATCGAGGACCAGATCCCGGAGAAGGCCAACGTGATGCGGGTGCTCCTGATGGAGCTCAACCGGATCAGCAGCCACCTGGTCTGCATCGCCACCGGCGGTATGGAGATCGGCGCGCTGACCGTGATGACGATCGGTTTCCGCGAGCGGGAGAAGACCCTCGACCTGTTCGAGCTGATCACCGGCCTGCGGATGAACCACGCGTTCATCCGGCCGGGCGGTGTCGCCCAGGACCTCCCGCCGGGTGCGCTGGACAAGATCCGCGAGTACATCACCTGGATGAACCGGCACCTCAAGGAGTACGCCGAACTCTGCAACGCCAACCCGATCTTCAAGGCGCGGCTGCAGAACGTCGGCTACCTCGACCTGGCCGGCTGTATGGCGCTCGGCATCTCCGGTCCGACGGTGCGCTCCACCGGTTACGCGCTGGACCTGCGCAAGAGCCAGCCGTACTGCGGGTACGAGACGTACGACTTCGACGTACCGACCTGGGACTCCTCGGACTCCTACGGACGGTTCCGGGTGCGGCTGCAGGAGATGCACGAGTCGCTGAAGATCGTCGAGCAGTGCGCCGACCGGCTGGAGAAGATGGACGGCCAGCCGGTGATGGTCGCCGACAAGAAGATCGCGTGGCCGAGCCAGCTGGCCGTCGGCGCCGACGGGATGGGCAACTCGCTCGACCACATCAAGCACATCATGGGCGAGTCGATGGAAGCACTGATCCATCACTTCAAGCTGGTCACCGAGGGCTTCCGGGTGCCGGCCGGCCAGGCCTACGTGCCGATCGAGTCGCCGCGCGGCGAGATGGGCGCGCACGTCGTCTCCGACGGCGGCACCAAGCCGTACCGGGTGCACTTCCGTGACCCGTCCTTCGCAAACCTGCAGGCGATGCCGATCATGTGCGAGGGCGGCCAGGTCGCCGACGTGATCGTCGCCGTCGCCAGCCTTGACCCGGTGATGGGTGGAGTGGACCGCTAAATGGCCGAGAACCACACGACTGCGACCGACAAGACGGTGCCCTACAGCACCGGCGACTCGAAGATCACCGACGCCACGATCGCGGAGATGCGCGAGATCGCCGCGCGGTACCCGGTCGCCCGGTCCGCGCTGCTGCCGATGCTGCACCTGGTGCAGTCGGTCGAGGGCCGGGTCACCCCGGAGGGCATCGAGGCCTGCGCCGACGTGCTCGACCTGACCGGCGCCGAGGTGTCGGCGGTGGCCACCTTCTACACGATGTACAAGCGTCGCCCGGTCGGCGACTACCACGTCGGCGTCTGCACCAACACGCTGTGCGCGGTGATGGGCGGCGACCTGATCTTCGACCGGCTGAAGCAGCACCTCGACGTCGGGAACGACGAGACCACCGAGGACGGCAAGATCACCCTCGAGCACCTCGAGTGCAACGCCGCCTGCGACTACGCGCCGGTGATGATGGTGAACTGGGAGTTCTTCGACGACATGACGCCGGAGTCTGCCACGCAGCTGGTCGACGACCTGCGGGACGGCACCGAGGTGAAGTCGCCGCGCGGTGCGACGATCTGCACGTGGCGCGAGGCCGAGCGGGTGCTCGCCGGGTACCCCGACGGCCGCGCCGACGAGGGCCCGACCGGCGGCAAGGCCACGCTGGCAGGTCTCCGGCTGGCCCGCGAGCGCGGCTGGACCGCGCCCGGCGGCTCCTCCAACGCCGAGACCCCGAAGGAGGACTGACCATGGCTGACACGTTGACTCCGGTGCTGTCCGACAATTGGGACCAGATCAGGTCCTGGCAACTGTCGTCGTACCAGCGGTCCGGCGGGTACGACGCGCTGCGCAAGGCGCTCGCGATGCAGCCGGCCGATGTCGTTGCCACGGTCAAGGACTCCGGGCTGCGCGGCCGTGGCGGCGCGGGCTTCCCGACCGGTATGAAGTGGCAGTTCATCCCGCAGGACAACCCGAACCCGAAGTACCTCGTGGTGAACGCCGACGAGTCGGAGCCGGGCACCTGCAAGGACATCCCGCTGATGATGGCCTCGCCGCACACGCTGGTCGAGGGCGTCATCATCGCGTCCTACGCGATCCGCGCGTCGGCGGCGTTCATCTACGTCCGCGGTGAGGTCCTGCACGTGATCCGCCGGCTGCAGCAGGCGGTCCAGGAGGCCAAGGACGCCGGCCTCATCGGCACGAACATCCTCGGCAGCGGCTACGACCTCGACGTGGTCGTGCACGCCGGCGCCGGCGCCTACATCTGCGGCGAGGAGACGGCGCTGCTCGACTCGCTGGAAGGACGTCGCGGTCAACCTCGGCTGCGTCCTCCCTTCCCGGCCGTGGCCGGTCTGTACGGCTGCCCCACTGTTATCAACAACGTCGAGTCGATCGCTTCCGTTCCCGCCATCATCAAGAACGGTGCGGACTGGTTCTCCTCGATGGGCACCGAGAAGTCCAAGGGCATGACGCTGTACTCGCTGTCCGGGCACGTCACCCGTCCGGGGCAGTACGAGGCCCCGCTGGGCATCACGCTGCGGGAGCTGCTCGACCTGGCCGGCGGGGTCCGCGAGGGCCACGAGCTGAAGTTCTGGACGCCGGGCGGCTCCTCGACGCCGCTGCTGACGGCCGAGCACCTCGACGTACCGCTGGACTACGAGGGCGTCGGGTCGGTCGGCTCGATGCTCGGCACCAAGGCGCTGCAGATCTTCGACGAGTCGGTGTGCGTCGTGCGCGCCGTACTGCGCTGGACCGAGTTCTACAAGCACGAGTCCTGCGGCAAGTGCACGCCGTGCCGCGAGGGCACGTGGTGGCTGGTGCAGATTCTCGAGCGGCTGGAGAAGGGCCAGGGGTCCGACGAGGACCTGGACGTCCTGCTCGACCTGTCCGAGAACATCCTCGGCCGGTCGTTCTGCGCGCTCGGTGACGGTGCGACCGCGCCGATCACCAGCTCGATCGCGCACTTCAAGGACGAGTACCTGGCGCACTTCGAGAACGGCGGCTGCCCGTTCGACCCGATGGCAAGCACTGTCTTCGCGACTGCTGGAGCTAGCGCATGACGATCCAAGCGAACCCGCCGGCCGGGTCGGAGGTGGAGCGCACCGACCTGGTGACGGTCACCATCGACGACATCGAGGTGAAGGTTCCGAAGAACAGCCTGGCGATCCGGGCGGCCGAGCAGATCGGGATCCAGATCCCGCGGTTCTGCGACCACCCGCTGCTCGACCCGGTCGGCGCCTGCCGCCAGTGCCTGGTCGAGGTCACCGACGCCGGCAACGGCCGCGGGATGCCGAAACCGCAGGCGTCCTGCACGCTGACCGTCGCCGACGGCATGGTGATCCGGACCCAGGTCTCCTCGCCGGTGGCCGACAAGGCGCAGCACGGGAACATGGAGTTCCTGCTGATCAACCACCCGCTCGACTGCCCGGTCTGCGACAAGGGCGGCGAGTGCCCGCTGCAGAACCAGGCGATGAGCAACGGCGCCGGCGAGTCCCGGTTCCACGAGTCGCACGGGATCAAGCGGACCTACCCGAAGCCGATCAACATCTCGGCCGAGGTGCTGCTGGACCGCGAGCGGTGCATCCTCTGCGCGCGCTGCACCCGGTTCTCCGAGCAGATCGCCGGTGACCCGTTCATCGCGCTGATCGAGCGCGGCGCGCTGCAGCAGGTCGGCATCTACGAGAAGGAGCCCTTCGAGAGCTACTTCTCCGGCAACACGATCCAGATCTGCCCGGTCGGTGCGCTGACGAGTGCGGCGTACCGCTTCCGCTCGCGGCCGTTCGACCTGGTGTCGGTGCCGTCGGTGGCCGAGCACGACTCGTCCGGTGCGGCGATCCGGGTCGACTACCGGCGCGGCAAGGTGATGCGCCGGCTGGCCGGTGACGACCCGGAGGTCAACGAGGAGTGGATCTCCGACAAGGACCGGTTCGCGTTCCAGTACGCGACCACCGGTGACCGGCTGACGCACCCGCTGATCCGCGAGGACGGCGAGCTGCGGCCGGCGTCGTGGCCGGAGGCACTGACCTTCGCGGCGCAGAAGCTGACCGCGGCCCGCGGCAACGCGGCGGTGCTGACCGGTGGCCGGCTGCCGGTCGAGGACGCCTACGCGTACTCGAAGTTCGCCCGCGTCGCGCTGGGCAGCAACGACATCGACTTCCGGGCCCGCCCGCACTCCGCGGAGGAGGCGGACTTCCTCGCCGCCGCGGTGGCCGGCACCGGCCTGGGTACGACGTTCGCGGACCTGGAGAAGGCCGGCTCGGTGCTGTTCCTCGGGCTCGAGCCCGAGGAAGAGGCGCCGTCGGTGTTCCTCCGGGTGCGCAAGGGCGTGAAGACGCACGGCACCAAGGTGTTCACGATCGCGGCGTACGCGTCGCGTGGTGTGGAGAAGCTCGACGGCGTCGTCGTCCAGGCGTCTCCGGGTACCGAGGCCGCCGTACTCGCGGATCTCGGGAACGCCGGCGAGGCCGGGGCAGCTGCCCGGGCCGCGCTCGGTGCGGACTCGATCATCGTCGTCGGCGAGCGGTTGGCCGCCGTGCCGGGCGGATACTCGGCGGCGCTCCGGCTCGCACTCGACTCGGGTGCGCAGCTGGCCTGGATCCCGCGGCGTGCGGGTGACCGGGCCGCGCTCGAGGCCGGCTGCCTTCCGGGCCTGCTGCCCGGTGGCCGGCTGGTCAGCGACCCGCAGGCGCGAGTCGACCTGCAGGCCGCCTGGGGCGTCGACAACCTGCCGGGTGCGCCCGGCAAGGACCTCACCGAGATCATTGCTGCCGCGGGTTCGCTGCAGGCGCTGGTCGTCGCGGGTGTCGAGATCGACGACCTGCCCGACCCGGACGCGGCGCTCGCCGCGCTGGACGCCGCACCGTTCGTGGTCAGCTTCGAGGTACGCAACTCGCAGGTGACCGAGTACGCCGACGTGGTCTTCCCCGTCGTACCGCCGGCGGAGAAGTCCGGCACCTTCGTGAACTGGGAGGGTCGCGAGCGGCCGTTCCCGGTCGTGCTCAAGGTGCCGACCGCGATGCCGGACGTCCGCGCGCTGGCCGCGCTGGCGCAGGAGATGGGCAACCCGCTCGGCTTCAGCACGACCGACGGCGCCAAGCGCGAGTACGACGAGCTCGGCCGCTGGGACGGCGACCGGGCCCAGGAGCCGACGTACCAGGCCGGTCCGGCCCTCGGCGCGTTCGACTCCACCCGGCTCGCGACCTGGCGGATGCTGATCGACGACAGCCGCGCCTGCGACGGCGAGCCGCACCTGACCGCGACCGCGCGGACGCCGGTCGCCCGGGTCTCGCTCACCACCGCACGCCGGATCGGTGTCGCCGACGGTGACGAGCTGGTGGTGAGCACCGACGCCGGGAGCATCCGGCTGCCGGTCGTCATCACGCCGATGACCGACAACGTGGTCTGGCTGCCGACCAACTCGGCCGACTCCCACGTCCGCCGGTCGCTGCACGCAGACCATGGCTCGATCGTGACGATCGCCGGAGGAAACGCATGATTTCGCTAGCGGTGCCTGACGCGGGGGTCGGTTCCGACCCCTGGTGGGTGATCCTCATCAAGGTGCTGTTGATCTTCGTCTTCCTGGTGGTGCTGACGCTGTTCAACATCTGGCTCGAACGCCGGGTGGTGGCGCGGATGCAGCAGCGGATCGGCCCGAATGTGCACGGCCCGCAGGGTCTGCTGCAGTCGCTGGCCGACGGTGTGAAGCTGATGCTCAAGGAAGACCTGATGCCGAAGGGCGTCGACCGGCTGGTCTTCGTGCTGGCGCCGGCCATCGTCGCCGTCCCGGCCTTCCTCACCTTCGCGGTGATCCCGTTCGGCCCGACGGTGAAGATCCCGTTCACCGACACCTACACCCGGCTGCAGCTCACCGACCTGCCGGTCTCGGTGCTGTACGTGATGGCGATCGCCTCGATCGGTATCTACGGCATCGTGCTCGGCGGCTGGTCGTCGAACTCGACGTACTCGCTGCTCGGCGGTCTGCGGTCCAGCGCCCAGATGATCTCGTACGAGGTCGCGATGGGACTGGCGCTGGTGACGGTGTTCCTGTTCGCGGGGTCGCTGTCCACCTCGGAGATCGTGGCGGCGCAGTCGCACCAGACCGTGCACTGGTTCGGGACCGACATCCCGCTGCCCGGGTGGTACGCGTTCCTGCTCTTCCCGTCGTTCGTGATCTACGTGATCTCGATGGTCGGCGAGACGAACCGGGCGCCGTTCGACCTCCCGGAGGCCGAGGGCGAGCTGGTCGCGGGCTTCCTGACCGAGTACTCCTCGATCAAGTACGCGATGTTCTTCCTGGCCGAGTACATCAACATGGCGACCGTGTCCGCACTGGCCACCACGCTGTTCCTGGGCGGCTGGCGGGCACCGTGGCCGATCTCGATCTGGGACGGCGCGAACGACGGCTTCTGGCCGGTGCTGTGGTTCATGGGCAAGCTGATGGGCTTCATCTTCTTCTACATCTGGTTGCGCGGAACGCTGCCGCGACTGCGCTACGACCAGTTCATGAAGTTCGGGTGGAAGGTCCTGATCCCGATCTCGCTGGCCTGGATCCTGCTGGTCGCCACCGTCCGTGCGGTCGGCCGCGAGACCAACTTCAGCCGGACCACGCTGCTGGTCGCGGCCGCGATCGTGCTGGTGATCGCGGTGATCAGCATGTTCGTCCCGCAGAAGCCCAAGGAAGAGCCGGCCGAGGTGGCCGACGGCAAGGAGTTCGACGCCTTCGCCGGCGGCTTCCCGGTGCCACCACCGCTCCCCAAACAGCAGACCGAGCCGACATCGAAGGCAGGCAGCCGTGGCTAGTGTCAAAGAGTCCCTCTGGGACCCGGTAGCCGGGTTCGGGGTCACGTTCCGAACGATGTTCCGCGGGGTGTTCACCGAGGAATACCCGTTCAAGAAGAAGCCGACCGCGCCGCGGTTCCACGGCCGGCACCAGCTGAACCGCTGGCCGGACGGGCTGGAGAAGTGCGTCGGCTGTGAGCTGTGCGCCTGGGCCTGCCCCGCGGACGCGATCTACGTCGAGGGCGCGGACAACACCGAGGGCGACCGCTTCTCGCCGGGCGAGCGGTACGGCCGGGTGTACCAGATCAACTACCTGCGCTGCATCCTCTGCGGTCTGTGCATCGAGGCCTGCCCGACCCGGGCGCTCACCATGACCAACGAGTACGAGCTGGCCGACACCAGCCGCGAGTCCCTCATCTACGAGAAGAAGGACCTGTTGGCGCCGCTGCTCCCGGGTATGCAGGAGCCCCCGCACGAGATGCAGCTCGGCACGACCGAGAAGGACTACTACCTCGGTCTGACCGGTGCCGCGAAGACCGGGGGGAGTGACGCCAAATGATCGGGTTGGTCACCGGCCCGGAGGTCGCGTTCTGGATGCTGGCTCCGGTCATGATCCTGGCCGCGATCGGCATGGTGCTGGTCCGTAAGGCCGTGCACTCGGCGCTGCTGCTGGCGACCGTGATGATCTGCCTCGCGGTGCAGTACGCCGCGCAGGACGCGCCGTTCCTGTTCGCGGTCCAGATCATCGTCTACACCGGCGCGATCCTGATGCTGTTCCTGTTCGTGCTGATGCTGGTCGGCGTCGACGCGTCCGACTCGCTGGTCGAGACGATCCGCGGTCAGCGGCTGCTCGCCGGGATCGCGTTCCTCGGCTTCGGCGTACTCCTGGTCGCCGCCGTCGGCAACGCGATCTACGGCAACCCGACCGGGCTGGCCGACGCGCAGCCGGACGGGAACGTCAAGGGTCTCGCGCAGCTGCTGTTCGGCAAGTACGTGTTCGCCTTCGAGGTCACGTCCGCGCTGCTGATCACCGCGGCGATGGGCGCCATGATGCTGGCCCACCGCGAGCGGCTGACCAAGAAGAAGACGCAGCGCGACCACGCCGAGGAGCGGATCCGCAAGTACGCCGAGCAGGGCATCCACCCCGGCCCGCTGCCGACGCCGGGTGTGCTGGCCCGGCACAACGCCGTCGACACCCCGGCGCTGCTGCCGGACGGGTCGATCGCACCGACCTCGGTTTCGCGGGTGCTCCAGGCACGTGGCACCGTGTTCCCCGAAGCCGAGGAGCGCGCGGACATCGAAGAGGTCCGCAAGCTCGACGCGGGTGACGCAGAAGGAGACGACAAGTGAGTACCGAGCCGTACATCGTGCTCGCGGCGATCCTGTTCAGTATCGGCGCGCTGGGCGTGCTGGTCCGCCGGAACGCGATCGTCGTCTTCATGTGCGTCGAGCTGATGCTGAACGCGACCAACCTCGCGTTCGTGAGCTTCGCCCGCCAGCACGGCAACCTCGACGGCCAGATCGCCGCCTTCTTCGTGATGGTGGTGGCCGCGGCCGAGGTCGTGATCGGGCTGGCGATCATCATGGCCATCTTCCGCACCCGTCGCTCGGCCTCGGTCGACGACGCCAACCTGCTCAAGTACTGAGGTAAGCACCCCATGAGTCATGAGCTGACGTGGCTGCTGGTCGCGGTACCGGCGGTGTCCGCGGCGATCCTGCTGCTCGGTGGCAAGGCCACCAACGCGTGGGGTCACCTGCTGGGCACCCTGGCGCCGGTGATCTCCTTCGCCTTCGGCGTCGTGCTGTTCTTCCAGATGCGAGGACACGGCAGCGAGGAGCGGTCCGAGACGGTCCGGCTGTTCGAGTGGTTCTCGGTCGGCAGCATCAAGGTCGACTTCACGCTGCTGATCGACCCGCTGTCGATCCTGTTCGTGCTGCTGATCACCGGTGTGGGTTCGCTGATCCACATCTACTCGATCGGCTACATGGAGCACGACCCGCGCCGGCGGCGGTTCTTCGGCTACCTGAACCTGTTCATCGCGTCGATGCTGCTGCTGGTCCTCGCGGCCGACTACCTGCTGGTCTTCGTCGGCTGGGAGGGCGTCGGTCTGGCGTCGTACCTGCTGATCGGTTTCTGGCAGCACAAGAACTCGGCAGCGGTCGCCGCGAAGAAGGCGTTCGTGGTGAACCGGGTCGGTGACATCGGCCTCTCGCTCGCGGTGATGAGCATGTGGGCGCTGTTCGGCTCCTCCGCGTTCTCGACCGTGAACGCCGGCGCCGAGCACGTCTCGAGCACCTGGGCCACGCTGCTCGGCCTGATGCTGCTGCTGGCCGCCTGCGGTAAGTCCGCGCAGGTGCCGCTGCAGTCCTGGCTGCTGGACGCGATGGAGGGCCCGACCCCGGTGTCGGCGCTGATCCACGCGGCGACGATGGTCACGGCCGGCGTCTACCTGGTGGTCCGGTCGCACGCGATCTACGAGGTCACCGACGCCGCGTCCACCGCAGTGGTGATCGTCGGTACGGTCACCGCGCTCGCCGGTGCGATCATCGGTTGCGCCAAGGACGACATCAAGAAGGCGCTGGCCGGTTCGACGATGAGCCAGATCGGTTACATGATGCTCGCCGCGGGCCTCGGCCCGGCCGGGTACGTGTTCGCGATCTTCCACCTGCTCACCCACGGCTTCTTCAAGGCCAACATGTTCCTCGGCGCCGGATCGGTCATGCACGGCATGAACGACGACGTGAACATGCGCCACTACGGCGCGCTGCGGACGCCGATGAAGATCACCTTCGCGACCTTCGCCTTCGGGTACCTGGCGATCCTCGGCATCCCGCCGTTCGCCGGCTTCTTCAGCAAGGACAAGATCATCGAGGCCGCGTTCGCGGACAACACGGTGATCGGTCTGTGCGCGCTGCTCGGCGCCGGGATCACCGCGTTCTACATGACGCGGGTGATGCTGATGACGTTCTTCGGCAAGAAGCGCTGGGCGGACGACGTGCACCCGCACGAGTCGCCGGCCGTGATGACCTGGCCGCTGATCATCCTGGCGGCCCTGTCGCTGGGCGGCGGCGCGCTGTACTTCGCGGGGCACTGGATCGTCGACTGGCTGGAGCCGATCGTCGGTCACGAGGAGCACCACCCGCCGGTGAGTGCCCTGGTGATGACGCTGATCACCCTCGCGGTGGTTGCCGTCGGCATCGTCATCGCGGTGCTCAAGTACCGCCGGGACATCCCGCGGGAGGCGCCGGCCGGTTCGCCGGTCACCGTCTTCGCCCGCCGGGACCTGTACGGTGACGCGCTGAACGAGGCGGTCCTGATGCGGCCCGGGCAGTACCTGACCCGGACGCTGGTCTGGCTCGACAACCGGGGCGTCGACGGCCTGGTCAACGGCCTGGCCGCACTCTTCGGCGGTCTGTCCGGCCGGCTCCGCCGGTTCCAGACGGGCTTCGTCCGTTCGTACGCACTCAGCATGGTCTTCGGCGCCGCATTCGTGGTCGTCGCCCTCCTCGCGGTGAGGTTGTCGTGAACATCGGTTGGCTGACCCTGTTACTGCTCCTGCCGTTCGTCGGGGCCATCGCGACGATGCTGGTGCCGAAGGCGAAAGCGCTGACGGCCAAGCAGGTCGCGCTCGGGTTCTCGCTCGTCACGCTGGTGCTGACCGCGATCGTCGCGATCGGCTACCACCGCAACGGCGCCGAGGACTACGCCGAGACGCACACCTGGATCAAGGCGTTCGGCGCGCACTACGCGCTCGGTCTCGACGGTGTCGGGATCGTGCTGGTGGTGCTGACCGCGCTGCTGACGCCGATCGTGATGATCGCGTCCTGGAACGACGCGTCGCACGGGCGCTGGTCGGAGAAGTCCTTCTTCGCCTGGATCCTGGGCCTCGAGGCGCTGTCGATCGGCGTGTTCTCGGCCACCGACGTGTTCCTCTTCTACGTGCTGTTCGAGGCCACGCTGATCCCGATGTACTTCCTGATCGGCGGCTTCGGCGGCCCGCAGCGTTCGTACGCCGCGGTGAAGTTCCTGCTCTACTCGCTGCTCGGCGGTCTGCTGATGCTGGCGTCGGTCGTCGGCCTGTACGTCGTCTCGGCCAAGGCCGGTGAGCCGTCGTACCTGCTGAGCGACCTGATGAAGCTGGACATCAGCCAGAACACCGAGCGGTGGCTGTTCCTCGGCTTCTTCTTCGCGTTCGCGGTGAAGGCGCCGATGGTGCCGTTCCACACCTGGCTGCCGGACGCGGCCGGTGAGGCGACGCCGGGGACGTCGGTGCTGCTGGTCGGCATCCTGGACAAGATCGGCACCTTCGGGATGATCCGGTTCTGCCTGGGCCTGTTCCCGAACGCGTCCGAGTGGGCCACCCCGGTCGTCCTGGTGCTGGCGCTGATCTCGGTGCTGTACGGCGCGCTCCTGGCGATCGGCCAGACCGACATCAAGCGTCTGATCGCGTACACCTCGATCTCGCACTTCGGCTTCATCGTGATGGGTATCTTCGCGCTGACGTCGCAGGGCCTGACCGGATCGACGCTGTACATGTTCAACCACGGTCTCTCCACCGCGGCGCTGTTCCTGGTCGCCGGGTACCTGATCTCCCGGCGCGGTTCCGCGCGGATCGCCGACTACGGCGGGGTGGAGAAGGTCGCCCCGGTGCTGGCCGGCACGTTCCTGTTCGCGGGACTGTCCAGCCTGGCGCTGCCGGGGCTGTCGCCGTTCATCTCCGAGTTCATGGTGCTCGCCGGGACGTTCAGCCGGCACAAGGTGATCGCGGTGATCGCCGTCCTCGGTATCGTGCTGGCCGCGCTGTACATCCTGCTGATGTACCAGCGCACGATGACCGGTCCGGTCCGCGACGGGATCGAGAAGCTGAAGGACCTGAACGCGCGTGAGGTGCTGGCGATCGCGCCGCTCGTGGTCCTGATCATCGGGCTCGGGATCTTCCCGAAGCCGGTGGTCGACATCATCAAGCCCGCGGTCGACGAGACCATGCAGCGGGTCGGCGTGACCGACAAGGCACCGCAGATCCCCGTGACGGAGGGACAGAAGTGAGCGCGATGTTGCTGCCGCTGGCGGACTTCACGGCGCCCAAGATCGAGTACAACGAGCTGGCTCCGCTGCTCGTCGTGTTCGGCGCGGCGTGCGTCGGCGTCCTGGTCGAGGCGTTCCTGCCGCGGCCGTTGCGGCACCTGGTGCAGCTGGCGATCACGGTGGTCGCCGTGGTCGTGTCCGGTGTGCTGACCGGCATCCTGATGAACGGCAAGAAGGAACTGCTGGCCGCCCAGGGTGCGATCTCGGTCGACGGCCCGGCGCTGTTCACCTGGCTGATCCTGCTGGCGCTGTCCCTGATCAGCGTGCTGCTGTTCGCGGAGCGCTCGATCGACGGCGGCCTGTCCGCGTTCGCCGGCCAGGCGGCCGCCGTACCGGGGTCCGAGGCCGAGCGCGAGGGTACGGCGGCGCGGATCGAGCACACCGAGATCTTCCCGCTGACGCTGTTCGCGGTCGGCGGCATGATGCTGTTCGCGGCGTCGAACGACCTGCTGGTGCTGTTCGTCGCGCTCGAGGTCTTCTCGCTGCCGCTGTACCTGCTGTGCGGTCTGGCGCGCCGTCGCCGGCTGATCTCGCAGGAAGCCGCGATGAAGTACTTCCTGCTCGGTGCGTTCTCGTCGGCGTTCCTGCTGTTCGGGATCGCGCTGCTGTACGGGTACGCGGGCACGATGTCGCTCGGCGGGATCGCGGACGCGCTCAGCTCGGACACCGGGAGCGACACCATCCTGCTCGCCGGTACCGGCCTGCTCGGCGTCGGCCTGCTGTTCAAGGTCGGCGGCGTACCGTTCCACTCCTGGACGCCGGACGTGTACCAGGGCGCTCCGACCCCGGTCACCGGGTTCATGGCGGCCTGCACCAAGATCGCGGCGTTCGTCGGCCTGATGCGGGTCTTCTACGTCGCGCTCGGCGGCTCGCGCTGGGACTGGGCGCCGATGATGTGGATCATCGCGATCCTCACCATGGTGGTCGGTTCGATCGTCGCGATCACCCAGACCGACGTGAAGCGGATGCTGGCGTACTCGTCGATCGCGCACGCGGGCTTCCTGCTGACCGCGTTCGTCGGCCTCGCGCAGGCCGGGAGCGGTGTCCACAACGGCATCACCTCGACGCAGGCGGTGCTGTTCTACCTGGTCTCGTACGGCTTCCCGACGATCGGCGCGTTCGCGGTCGTGACGCTGGTCCGGGACGCGGGTGGCGAGGCGACGCACCTGTCCCGCTGGGCGGGTCTGGGCAAGAAGTCGCCGTTGCTGGCCGGGATCTTCGCGTTCTTCCTGCTGTCCTTCGCCGGTATCCCGCTGACCGCGGGCTTCACCGGCAAGTGGGCGGTCTTCAGTGCGGCGTGGACGGGTGGCGCGTGGCCGCTGGTCGTCGTCGCCGTACTGTCCAGCCTGGTCGCCGCGTTCTTCTACGTCCGCGTGATCGTGCTGATGTTCTTCTCCGACCTGCCGGCCGACGCGCCGGACGTGGCGCTGCCGGGCTGGCAGACCACGTCGGCGGTCGCCCTGGGTCTCGCCGCCACGGTGGTTCTCGGTCTGGTTCCCGGACCGGTGCTCGACCTGGCGGCCCGAGCTGGTGAGTTCATCCGTTGAGTCCGACCCCGCTGCCGGCCGAGAGCCTGGGATTCGAGTTCGCCGACGCGGCGCTCGAGTCCCGGGTTCGTGCTGGGCTGGAGCGTGTGGAGCAGGCGCTGCTCGACGCGACCCAGTCGGAGGCGCCGTTCGTCACGGCGGCCGCCCAGCACGTCATGGTTGCCGGCGGCAAGCGGTTCCGGCCGTTGCTGGTGCTGCTGGCGGCGGAGTTCGGTGCCGACGTCGCGTCCGACGACGTCGTGAAGTCGGCGGTCGTCGTCGAGCTCACGCATGTCGCGACACTGCACCACGACGACGTGATGGACGAGGCCGCGCTGCGGCGGGGCTCGTCAACGGCGAACGCGCGTTGGGACAACTCGGTCGCGATCCTGTCCGGTGACTGGCTGTTCGCCCGTGCGTCGGACCTGGTCGCGGACCTCGGGCCGGAAGCGGTCCGGATCCAGGCCCGGACCTTCGGCCGGCTGGTCGAGGGTCAGATCCGCGAGACGATGGGTGTCGGCGAAGGCCAGGACCCGTTGAAGCACTACCTGTCGGTGGTCGCCGACAAGACCGGTTCGCTGATCGCGACGTCCGCCCTCTTCGGCGCCCGGTACGCCGGTGCGTCCGAGGAGATCCAGGAGTCGCTGCGAGCGTTCGGCGAGGAGATCGGTGTGGCCTTCCAGCTCGCCGACGACCTCCTGGACATCGCATCCGAGTCGGGCCAGTCCGGCAAGACCCCCGGAACCGACCTCCGCGAGGGCGTCCCGACCCTCCCGGTCCTGATCTTCCGCGCCCAGGCGGACCCCACGGACCCCACGGACGCCCGCCTCCTGGACCTCCTGGAATCCGACCTCTCCGACGACGCCCGCCTAGCGGAAACCTTGGACCTACTCCGCTCCCACGCCGCCTTCCGCCAGGCAGAAGACGACGTACGCCGCCGCGCAGCGGACGCCCGCAAACTCCTGGCCACCCTCCCCGAAGGCCCCGGCCGAGAAGCCCTGGACGCCCTCTGCGACCTGGTAGCCACCCGCTCGGTCTGAGAACACCACCAGGCCCGCAGGAGAACCCGCGGGCCTGGCATCAGCTCAGAGCTGCGGCTCGCCGCTGCCGCACTCCGGGCCCCAGCGGTGCAGGTCGCCCTTGGCCATGGCGGCCCGGGTGGCGCTGTTGGTGTTGGAGTAGCCCCAGTGCCCGCGATGGACGCACAGCGTCACCTTCTGACCTGAGCTGGTCGCGTTGAACACCCGGACGTGGTCGCAGCCCTGGCAGTAGCCGCCGTTGTTGAACCATGACGCGTCGTCGTTGCCGATCTTGTTGTCGAGCCTCGGGCCACCGGCACCAGGCCAGAGGGCATCGCCGTACGACTTGACGGAGGGTCCGCTGTAGTCCGAGTAGTACCAGGCGCAGAACTGTCCGGGAGCGCAGCCGTCTGGCGCTGCTTGTGCCTCGGTCGTGCCGGTGATCAGGGCGGCTCCGGTGAGCAGGACGCCGGCGCCGATGCCGGTCATGCGTTTGAGCATTGATTTCTCCTCTTCCTGTTGGTGTTGAAGCATCAGTAGGTGCGGGCACGGTCCAACGCCGCGACGGACAAGGTCTGGTACTCCAGCACCGCGTCACGGTGTGCGCGGTAGACCCGGGCTTGGTGTTCGCGTTCGATCCGCTTCCCGGTCGCGGTCAGCTGGGTGGCCTTGGAACAGGTCGCCTCGTCGATCGCGGCGGCGACTTCTTTGGCTGACGGCGCCGCTCGGAAGGCCGGGAATCCGGTGCGGAGCTGGGCCGGGCTGGAGACTGGGTGGCCGGCGCGTCGCATGCAGGCGGTCCAGTTGGCGAGAGCCGTTCGGAACCGGCGGTCCGCGTCGATCTTCGGCAGGTACTCGGCCGGCAGATAGTTGACGATCGCGCTGACCTGGAACCAGCGTTCACCGTCGCCGTACAGCTCGGCCTGCGCCGACGCCGTACAGCCGACCCGGCTCATGTTGTCGGTGCTTCCGTCGGGCAGCTGCGCCGACATCGCCTGCTTCGGATCGCCGTTCAGAGCCCTGCCGTAGGCCGCTTGCCGATCAGCGGGCAGGCTCTCGACGTACCGGATGTTCGGATCGGCCGCGCGGAGCTTCACGCTGTCGACCGTGGCCAGCCCGAGCCCGGAGCGCCGGGCGAACCTCACGTCGTCGTTGCCGTACGGCAGGGCGGGCGGACCGGCTGGAGGCTTCGTCAGGTACAGCTGGAACCCTTCGCGCTCCATGCAACGCCTGGTCAGCTCGGCCTCGGCCTCCTCCAGCTCCGCCCGCTCGCCGGTTGTCAGGGGACGCGGTACGACGCTGGATGTCCGCTCCGGTGCGGCTGCCGGCGCCGGTTCACTCGCACAACCTGTCAGCAGGCCGACGAGCACAAGCGCGGCGTAGTGAGTCCTCATGGCTCAGGACGCTAAGCCGGGTGACCCTGGCAGCCGCGAATACTTAGGTTCAGGCCGAATTCCTGGTGGGAACGACCTGGGGGAGCTATATGTGGCGCATCCACCTGAGTACTGACGACATTCGCCGGGTGCGGTTGGCACCGGCCATCGACCCGATGTGGGAACTGGTCCACGGTCTGCAGGCGATCACCAACGGGGTCGGGGGATTGGTGTTCGACCCCTGGCGCCGCAAGGTCCGGCTGCACGGGCCGGCGCGTTGGCGGGCGCTGCACGCGCTCGTCCCGGCTTGGGGCTACTCGCCGGACTTCCTGACTCCGGCCGTCGGCACGACCGACCTCCGGGAGGGCTTCGAGACCGTCCTGCGGACGCCGCGAACGATCTTGCGGACCGATCTCGGACGACTCGGCAGTGAGACCCCGTTGCCGGGGTGGGCGCGGTCGCTCGCGTCTGGCGATCCGGAGACCCTGCAGCGACTCGTCACTGTTCTCGGCCGATTCCACGCCGCCCACCTGGCGCCGTACTGGGGTGAGATGCGCCGGCAGGTCAACGAGGAACTGCTCGCCCAGCGCCGGACGCTGTGCGAGCAGGGAATCGACGGGCTGCTGTCCGGGATCGGTGGAACCGTGCGCTGGGAGCCACCCGCGATCGTGCTCACCAACAAACGGTCCGAGCTCGACATCCACCTGGACGGCCGAGGCGTCGTCCTGCAGCCGTCGTTCTTCGCCTACAACGATGTCACCCTGCTGGACCTGCCAGGCGAGCCGATGGTGCTGGTCTATCCGGTGTCGCATCGGCTCGGCTGGCTGGATCCGGAATCGCCAGGCGCACGGCTGGAGGATCTGCTCAGCCGAACCCGTGCGGCCATGCTGGACTGCCTGGCCGGCGGTTCCTGCACCACCACTGAGCTGGCGAAGCGGCTGGACATCTCGCCGGCATCATCCAGCGAGCAGGCAAAGATCCTGCGCGAAGCAGGCCTGATCGTCAGCGACCGCGACGGCAGACAGGTCGTCCACACCGCGTCAGAACTCGGCCTGGCGCTCCTCAGCCGGAGCGCCTGACGCTCCGGCTGAGGACGACGTACGGCGTATGCCTGTCAGGGGTAGGCGACGCGCAGGCTCTTGGTTGCGCCGGAGGGGAGGGTCCAGCTGGCGGAGGCGAAGCCTTCGTCGTAGCCGCTGTCGAAATCTCGGCTGACTGAGCGGGACCAGCTCGTCGTGGGGCGGGTGCAGGTTGGGTTGCAGAAGGTGGTTGTCTTCGAGGTGCTGGTGCCGTTGATGACGTGGCCGACGCGAACCCAGCGCGGCTCGATCCACTGGCCTGAGGCAGGGTTGATGACGAGCTGGCCGCGCTCCTGGTAGTACGTGCGGTAGCCGCGTTCGTACCGGTTCACGCAGACCTTGCCCGCGACATACGTCAGGCACCGGCTCGCCAGCTTCGTCCAGGAGCTCCAGGAGGCGCCGACGTCCCCATAATCGCCCCAGGTGACGTACGTGCTTTCGGATGTCAGGGTCGGGGACCAGGAGGACGTCCACGCCGTCGTCTTCGGTTCGCACTCGCCGGTGGAGCAGAACTCGACGTTCTGGCTGTTCCAGTTGTAGTGGTCCGGCGTGATCGACTGGCCGACTACCGGCGCGACGGAGGTCCGTCCGCGGTAGCCGGTGATCGAGCCGGTGTCGGTGACGCGCTTCTGCACCTCGGCGCAGACCGAGCCGAGCTCGGCGCCCTCAGGGGTCTTCAGGGTCTTGCAGTTCTTGTCGTGGGCCTGCCAAGTGGTGGCGGCTTCAGCGCCGCCGGAGACGGCCACGAGCGTGGCGCCGGCGACGGCAAGGGCGGCCAGCGCGACGATGACTTTGCGCATGGTTCAGCAGGTCTTCCAGTTGTAGGCGGCCGAAATGAAGACGCCACTGGGTGCAGCGAACATCCAGTTCCCGGCGTTGATCGGGCGACGGACGGCGAAGAGGCTGTTTCCGTCGTACATCCCGTACTGGTAGCCGTCCGACGTGTCCTGAAGGACGATGTTCTGCTGCGCTTTCGCGAAGGTCGCCTTGCCGACCGAGCCGTCCGCGGTGAGCCCGTGGTTCCGCTGCCATCTCACCGTGGCGGCGTGCGTCTGGTCGCCGAAGATGCCGTCGATGTCGGACCTCGGCAGGTAGCCGTCCGCCCAGAGGATGGTCTGCCACAGGCAGGTCACGTTGGAGGAGCGGTGTGTGGCTACGTTGACGACACCCTCGTCGCTCCAGTCGCCGGCCAGGGAGCCTTCTCCGTAGACGTAGGCGCGACCGGTGTAGGAACCGCTGGCGGCGGCGGGGGTGGTGGCCAGGGCGGCAGTGAGGCCGAGCGCGAGGGCCACGGCGGCGGCCGGGGCGGCGGCTCTGCGGAGGACGCGTCGGCGGATGCTCTGCGAAGACATGGTTTCCCTACTGTTGTCGAACGTGTTGCCGCGAAGAGTAAGGACCCCTTGGAACAGACCGCTGCCCGTACTCGACCCGTACCCAAGCCTGCGACTGTGTGCAATGCTGTGCCGACTATGGGTGAGCGGGATGTTGCGTTGCCGGTGGTGGAGCTGACGGTCGAGGCGTTGGCCGAGAGTGTGTTGCTGCATCTGCCGGCGTTGACCGATGCGTTGGTCGAGACGATCTACGAGCAGAACCCGGCGTACCGCGAGATGGATGCGGTACCGCGGCAGGACCTGTGGCGGTCGTGTCATGACAACGTTGCCCGCGTCGTGCAGATGATTGCCGACAGCGACGACCACTTCGACGCGGCACAGGCGACCGGCCGGCGGCGGGCGGAGCAGCGGATGCCGCTGGACGACGTACTGAAGTCGTTCCGGCTCGGCGGGCGGTTGGTGTGGGAGGCGTTGATCGACGAGGCCCGAGCCCAGGGTGTGGTCGAGTCCGCGGCGTTGCTGGATGTCGCGAGCAAGGTCTGGGAGGTCGTCGACCGGACGTCCTCGCAGGTCGCGGCCGCCTATCACGTGGCCGAACGGCAACTCGTCCGCGCCGACGAGCGCCGCAGATCGACCCTCTGGGAGGGTTTGCTGCACGGTCCGGGGAAGGACCGGGCGTTCATCCAGGAGGCCGCGACCGTCCTCGACGTGCCCGTGCACGGCGGCTACGCGGTGGTCGCGATCGACAACCTGATCGACGACGAGTGCACGACATCCCTGTTCGTACGGCGCTTTGCGGGTCTTCGGATCGCTTCCGCCTGGCAGGTGCGTCCGCAGACCGTTGTCGGATTGCTTGCTGTGGGCACGGAATCCCCGGTCACGGTGCTCCGCACGCTGCGTGACGTCGTCCACGCACCGGCCGGTCTGTCCGGTGTCGTCTCAGGTCTGGCCGAGGTCAACAGTGCGTACCGGCAGGCGATGCTGGCCCGCCGTACGCTCCCGGCAGGTCAGATCGACGTAGCAGCGCTGACCGAGCGACTGCCCGAGGCGTTGTTGCTCAGCGCACCGGAGTTGGCCGAGCAACTGGTGCAGTACTGGCTGCTGCCGCTGATGACAGTACCCGCGGCCGAACGCGAACTGTTGCTCGACACCCTGGACAAATGGGTGCTCGCAGCAGGTTCCGTACGTCGTACCGCGGACCTCGCGCACTGTCACCGCAACACGGTCATCAACCGCCTGCACCGGGTCCATCAGATCACCGGCCGTAACCTCAGCGACGAAGGGCTCCACGTCGAGCTCGGCCTTGCACTGCGTGCTTTCAGACTGTTCCCGCCTGCTGCGTGACCGAAGGGTCGGGCTGTGCGTTGTGCACAGTAGAACCGCGCAAAACGTGGGCATCGTGGCCATGCCGCCGCGCCGACAGCGGTGCCAGACTGCGTTCCCAGCATTGCTCGAGCACGGAGGACCCTCATGGCCGAACATCGTCGTTCGTTGGATCGACCAAGCGATCAACCGGACGGCAGACGCGGCCTGCTCGGGCGGCGCAAGGTCCTCGGCTACCTGATCGCCGCGCCCACCCTCGCGGTCGGCGTGAGCTGGCTGACGAACGAGTCCGACCCGCGCGCGGCCGACGCGGCGGTTCCGTCGCTGCCGCAGCCGGCCGACATCTTCGATCTCGGCGACCTGCAGAACCTCGCCGCGGCGCCGACGTCCGGGCTGATCACGGTGCAGCTGAAGTCCGACGGCACCGCGTACTTCGCCGTTCCGCGGACCGAGGTCGGTCAGGGCATCACGACCGCGTTCGCGATGATGGTCGCCGAAGAGCTGGATCTCCCGATGAACAAGGTCGAGATCGCGCTCGCCGACGCCCGGCCGGAGCTGTTGATGAATCAGCTGACCGGCGGCTCGAACTCGATGCGCAGCATGTACCTCCCGGTCCGCACGGCCGCCGCGGTCGCCCGGCAGCGCCTGGTCGAGACGGCTGCCACGCGCTGGGGTGTCGACGCCGCCAAGGTGACCACGCGCAAGGGTGTGCTGAGCGGTCCGAGCGGCCGTACGGCGACGTACGGCTCGCTGGCGAAGCTCGCTGCCACCGCGCAGACGATCACGGTGTCCGCCGAGCTCAAGGATCCGTCGGAGTTCAGCGTCCTCGGGAAACCGCGGAACCGCGTCGACGGCCACGACATCGTCACCGGGCGCAAGCAGTTCGCGATGGACCTGGACGTCCCGGGCGCGAAGCCGACGATGGTGGCCCGGCCGCCGACGATCAACGGCACGCTGAAGTCGATCAACAACCTCGCGGAGCTGCGGGCGCTTCCGGGGATCACCGATGTCGTTGGGATCACCCACGGTGTGGCGATCCGCGGTGAGACGTTCGGCCAGTGCATCGACGCGATCCAGAAGGTCGACGCGACCTGGGGACCGGGCACCGTGGACGGTGAGTCCGACGCCACCGTGCTGGCGAAGCTGCGCGCGGCCCAGCTGCCGATGGCGGCGCCGTCGCTGCCGTTGCTGACCAAGACGATCGACGCCGAGTTCGTGTTCGCGTTCGCCAGCAACAGCCCGCTCGAACCGGACTGCGCGATCGCCGACGTCGGCCCGGACAGCGCCGAGATCTGGTCCTGCCTGAAGGTGCCGATCGTCGCCCAGGAAGACATCGCCAAACAGCTCGGTCTGCCGATCGACGCGGTCAAGGTGCACGTCACCCAGGGCGGCGGTTCGTTCGGCCGGCACCTGTTCCACGACGTCGCGGCCGAGGCGGCGGAGATCTCGCAGAAGATGGGCAAGGCGGTCAAGCTGTCCTGGTCCCGTACCGACAACTTCCGCCAGGGTCGCACGCACCCGATGTGTACGTCCCGGGTCCGGGTGAACTACCTGGCCGGCAACGTGCTCACCTACGAGCAGCGCCACACCAGCGTGGAGACCGACTTCGGTCACGGCCTCGGCGAGATGATCACGGCGTTCGCGGCGGACATTCCGGTCGGCGGCAACCTGTCGTTCGCCGAGACGATCTTCGCGCTCACCCAGTCGTCGCCGTACAACTTCGGTGTCACGACCCAGCTGCTCAACGAGATCCCGCTGAAGTTCAACACCGGCAGCATGCGCAACATCTACTCGCCGAACGTGGTCTGCGCGGAGGAGTTGGTGGTCGACCAGCTGGCCGCGAAGATGGGCCAGGACCCGGTCCGGTTCCGCCGGAACTTCCTCAAGGACCAACGGCTGCTCGCGGTTCTGAACAAGGCGGCCGAGGTCGGCAGCTGGGGCAAGGCGATGCCGAAGGGTACGGCGCAGGGCGTCGGTGTGCACTCGGAGTACCGGGCGGCCGTCGCGACGCTGGTCGAGATCGACTGCCGGCCGGAGACGGTGAACCGGCCGGTCGAGGGCGAGGGCGTGACCGGTCCGCGGGTGACCAAGGCGGTGATCGTCGTCGATCCCGGGTTCTGCATCAACCCGCGCGGGCTGGAGGCCCAGATGTTCGGCGGTCTGCAGGACGCGATCGCGCTGGCGCTGACCTCGAGCCTGCACATCAAGAACGGCATCCCGCTCGAAGGCAGCTGGGACAACTACTTCTACACCCGGGAGTGGAACTCGCCGCTGGACGTGCAGGTGGTGATCATGCCGAACACGAGCGAGAGCCCGAGCGGTGCCGGTGAGTTGTCGGTGGCTCCGGCGTTCGCCGCGATCGCGTGCGCCTACGCGCGGGCGACCGGCACGATGCCGACGTACTTCCCGATCAACCACGGCAAGCTCAGCTTCGAGCCGTTGCCGTTGCAGCCGTCCACCCCGCAGTCGCCGACCGACGGCCTCGACCACACGTTCTGAGGAACCCATGCCTACGCACACTTTCAAGCTCAACGGCAAGCAGATCAGCGTCGAGGCCGAGGACAACGTCCGGTTGCTGTGGGTTCTCCGGGACCTGCTCGGCGTCACCGGCCCGAAGTACGGGTGCGCTCTGGAGGTGTGCAAGTCGTGCACCTCGCACATCAACGGCAAGGCGTTCAACCCCTGTTCGGTGCAGGTCAAGGACATCGCGCCGGGGGACGAGGTCACCACGATCGAAGGGCTGCCGGCGACGGTCGGCAAGGACCTGCATCCGATGCAGGAGGCGTGGCTGAAGTACGACGTCGCGCAGTGCGGGTACTGCCAGCCCGGCCAGATCATGGCCGCCGTCGCGAAGGTCAAGCAGGCGCAGAAGGAGGGCCGCGACATCACCGACGCGGACCTCGACGAGCTGCGCAACATCTGCCGCTGCGGCACGTACTCGCGGATTCGCGAAGCGGTCAAGGCGGGCGCGGAGGACATGGGTGCGTGACGTCCTCCAGCAGGTCCGCCCCTGGTCCGGAGAGCGGTTCGCACTCGCCACGGTGATCGACACGTTCCGCTCGGCTCCTCGGCAGCCCGGCGCGACGATGGCGGTGTCGGGCGCCGGCGTGGCGGTCGGCAGCGTGTCCGGCGGGTGCGTCGAGGCCGATGTCTACGCGGTGGCCGAAGAGGTCATTCGGACCGGGGTCCCGGTGGTACGGCGGTACGGGATCTCCGACGACGACGTGTTCGCGATCGGGCTCACGTGCGGCGGCCTGCTCGACGTACTGGTGGAGCCGGTGGACCAGGCGTCGTACGCGGAATTCGACGCGGTCGCGGACGCGATCGAGTCGGGTCGGCCGGTGGCGGTGGCGACCGTGGTCACGGCGGGCGAGCGCCTTGGCCGACGGCTCGTCATCGGCACCTCGGCCACCGGCAGCCTGGGGGATGCCGGTCTGGACGCTGCGGTGGTCGAGGACGCGCTGGCGATGCTCGACAGCGGTTCCACCACGATCCGCGAGTACGGCGTCCACGGGGAATGCGGCCGCACCGACGTCGCGGTGTTCGTGCAGGCGTTCACCCCGCCGCCGCGGATGTTCGTGTTCGGGGCGATCGACTTCGCGGCCGCTGTCGCGCGGGTCGGGAAGTTCCTCGGCTATCACGTGACGGTGTGCGACGCCCGCGGCGTGTTCGCCACCCGGGCGCGGTTCCCCGAGGCGGACGAGGTCGTGGTCGACTGGCCGCATCGCTTCCTGGCCGGTGCACTCGACCAGGTCGATCGCCGTACGGCCCTGTGCGTGCTGACCCACGACCCGAAGTTCGACGTACCGCTGCTGCAACTGGCCTTGCGGACCGACGCCGGGTACATCGGTGCGATGGGCTCGCGGCGTACCCACGACGATCGCCTGGCCCGCTTGCGGTCCGCGGGTGTGACCGAGGACGAACTGGCCCGCCTGACCTCGCCGACCGGCTTGGACCTCGGCGCCCGGACACCGGAGGAGACGGCGATCTCGATCGCGGCCGAGATCATCGCGACCCGCAACGTAGCCAGCGCCCGCCCACTGTCCACGACCACGGGTCGCATCCACAGTGAGGCGGGCCGGCTCGTCAGTGCGACATGAGCTGACGCACGGACGGGCGGTGGTCCTCGACGTACCCGCCGTCGGGGCGCCGGACGATCCGGCCGGTCTCGATACCGTGCGTCGCGATCTCCGTGTCGCGTTGCTGCAGCCCCAGGCAGATCCGGCGGGTGATGACCAGGGCCGCGGGCGGGCCCAGGATCAAGAGGATCTGGAACACCCGCAGCAGCGTGTTGAACGAGAGATGGAACTGTACGGCGATCGTGTCGGCGCCGGCCGCCGCCCACAGGACGCCGTAGAAGACGATGCCCGCGACGCCGATGCCGGTCCGGAGCGGGGCGAGGCCCGGCATCCGTTCCTCGATGAACGGGTAGACCGCGACGAGTACGAGGAACAGCGTGCAGATCGCGACCGGCAACAGGACGGCGAGGCTGATCGTCCTTCCCCACCAGACGACTTCCCATCCGGGTGCGAGCCGGAGCGAGCCGTCCAGGAAGGCGAGGTACCAGGCCGGGCCGACACCGGCCGACGTGTCCGCTGGGTCGGCCGGGCCGTACAGCCAGACCGGGTTGATCGTCGCCGTCGCGGTCATCACGAACGAGACGCCGACCACGAAGCAGAACAGGCCCGCCCGCTTGATGACGGCCACGGTCGCCGCGTGTCCTACGACGCGTTCTTCAGGCTTCCGCCGCAGCGCGATGAACAGTCCGATGAGTACGACGGGCAGGACGGCGATGTGCAGCGGGTAGAACCGCGAGATCACGTCGCCGGGGAAATCGCCTCCGAACAGCAGCGACGACAGCGACGAGCCGACGAACGGCGTGGCCTGTAGGACACCGTCGAGTACGGCGAGACTCGTCCCCGACGCCATGTCGTCCGGGAGCGAGGTTCCGGTGAGGGCGGCGCCGAGCGTGATGACCAGCAGACCGAAGACCACCAGCCAGTTGAGGCGTCGCGGCCGACGGAAGGCGCCGGTGAAGAACAGTTGCAGCAGGTGCAGCGTGATCGCCGCCACCATGACCAGCGTGGCCCAGTGGTGAACCTGGCGGATCAGCAACCCGCCACGGGTCTCGAAGGTGATCGCCAGTGTCGAATCGAGCGCCCGCGACATCTCCGTCCCGCGCAACGGACCGTACGGCCCGTCGTACACGACCTGCTCTGTCGACGGTTTGTAGTCCAGCATCAGGACCACGCCGCTGAACAGGAGCACAACGAAGCTGTAGAAGGCGATCTGGCCGAACAACAACGACCAGTGGTTGGGAAAAACTCTCGCTCGCAGGCTGCTCGTCCGGTTCCGCATGCGCGACCTCCCTCGGTCACCCATACGACACCGCAGCGAGCGAGAGTGTGACGTCCCGTGTCGCAAATCACTGCCGACGGTTCTGCCAGGTTGGGCTTTCGACGTAGTGGTTGTCGTAGAGGTCGCTGGTCCTGGCGACCTCGGACCAGTCCGTTTCGCCGCGGTAGGCGCCTTCCAGGAGGCGGTAGTAGCCGAAGCGGGGCTTGGCCTGGGTGAGGACGAACAGGACCTCGGCCGGCTCGTCGCCGGCGGCCTCGAAGGCGTGGGCTGTGTTGGGTGGAACGTGGAGGAAGTCGCCCTGGTGGAGCTCGACGAGCTTCTCGCCGGTCAGGACGCGGAGGGCACCGCTCAGGACGAAGAACAGTTCGGCGGCCTCGCGGTGCAGGTGCGGGGGAGCGCCTTCTTTGCCGGGCCGGAAGATCGAGCGGTGGCTGGTCAGGTGCCCGTCGGTGTCGGGCACGTCGGCCAGCAATGTGACACCGCTCGCGGACAGGGTTTCGGCTTCGGTGGCTCGGACGAGCATTGGATCTCCTTGGCTGGGATGGACGCCCACGCAGGCAGAAGTGCCGCTTTCGGACCGCAAATGGCCGATTTCGGTGGGTTGTGCGTGCGTAGGGATCCGCTATGACGACTTGAGGTTGGCGAAGCGGTTGCGGGTGTTGTCGGGGGCGCTCGGGTACTGCCGGACGACCTCGGCGGCGATGTCCGCGATCGAGCGGTTCGCCAGCTCGCGGCGGTAGGTCAGCTCGGCGCCGCGCATCGCCTGCGAGATCACGCAGATCTTGGTGTAGTCGGCGCGCGCGTCGGCACCCGGACCCTCCTTGAGGATCTCCATGCAGCGGAACGCGTCGTCCGGCCCGTCGATCGCGACGACGATGTCGAGCAGGCTGATGTCGCGCGGGTCGCGGGCCAGCTGGAAGCCGCCCTTCGGACCCGAGACCGAGGTGAGGATGCCGGCCCGGGTGAGCGCCTGGAGCTGCTTGTTCAGGTACGCCGTGGGCAGGTTGTAGAAGGCCGCGAGCCGCTTGGCGGTGACCGCCTCGCCGGGCGCCCAGCTGAGGTTCACACAGCTGTGCATCGCCCACTCGACGCCTTCGTTCATCTTCATAACCTGGATACTAAATGTCCTGAATATACGCCGTCAAGAAGCACTTTGGGCACTCACCAACCGTTTTCGCGAGCGCGAAACGGTTGGCGGGTGCCCAAAGTGGGGGTCAGATCAGCTGCCGACGCGGCCGCCGTCGCGGCGCCAGACGCAGGCGATCGCGGGGCGCGGGAACTTGTCGGTGTGCGGCCAGGTCGAGGTGGGCTTCTCGAAGGTCGCGGCGTCCGTCTCGCCCGGGTGCTGGACGGCGACGAACGCGGTCTTGTCGTCGTCGGACACCAGCGGCCCGCACGCCTCGGCGGCGAACGGCACGGACAGGAACTGCTTGACCTGACCGCGGTTCGGGCCCGCGACCGGGACGGTGAAGATGCCGTCGTTCGAGCCGAGCACGTTGCCGTCGGTGGAGATCCACAGGTTGCCGGAGCCGTCGAACGCGACGTTGTCCGGGCAGGAGATCGGGCTGACCTTCGACTTGTCGAAGCCGCCGAAGTACGTCTCCTGCGCGGCCGGGTCGCCGCAGACCAGGAACAGGGTCCAGAAGAAGCCCGTCTTGGCCGCGTCGTCACCCTCCTCGCTGAGCTCGAGGATGTACCCGTTGCGGTTGCCGGCCTTCTCGATCAGCGGCCCGCCCAGCGTCTCCCGCACGTGCGAGACCGCGAGCGGGTTCGCCTCGTCGACCGGGAAGCTGCCGCCGCGCTTGTCGTTGTTCGTCAGCGCCGCGTAGATCCGGCCGTTGACCGGGTTCCGCTCGACGTCCTCGGGGCGGTCCATCCGGGTCGCGCCGACCTTGTCCGCGGCCGACCGGGTGTTGATCAGTACGTCGGCGACCGACATCCCGTCGATGAAGGACTTCTTGTCCGTGGTCAGCGGGATCCACTGGCCGGTCCCGTCGTACAGGCCGTCCGTGGTGCCGTCGCCGGTGAACTTCGCGACGTACAGGGTGCCTTCGTCCAGCAGGCCGAAGTTCGCCTTCCGGTTCTTCGGGTCGTACTTCCCGGCGGAGACGAACTTGTAGATGTACTCGCCCTTCTCGTCGTCGCCGAGGTACACCGCGATCCGCCCGTCGGCGGTGATCGTGGTGGTGGCGCCCTCGTGCTTGAGCCGGGCGAGCATGGTGCGCTTCTTCGGCGTCGACCGCGGGTCGTACGGGTCGACCTCGACGATCCAGCCGGCCCGGTAGGCCTCCGTCGGCGTCTTGGACAGGTCGAACCGCGGGTCGACGGTACTCCACTGCCGCGCGGACTTCGTCACGGTCGTGGGTACGCCGTACCGCTTGAAGCTGTCCACGTGCTCGGCGGGGACGGAGCCGGTCACGTCGAAGTAGCCGTTGAAGTTCTCCTCGCCGGACAGGATCGTGCCCCACGGGGTGACGCCGCCGGCGCAGTTGCCGAAGGTGCCGTAGGCAACCTTCCCGACGCGGGCGTCCGCCGCCGCCGGCCCGGTCACCTCGAACTTGGTGGACGCGGTGATCCGGCGGTTGTAGCGCGACAGCTGCTTGTCGCGGCGCCACTCACCCTTGCGGCCGACGCGCTCGATCTGGACGACGGACATGCCGTGCGCGGCCATCCCGATCTTCGCGATCTCGGCGGCCGAGTACTTGCCGGTCGGGAACATCAGGTTCTCGTCGGTGTACTCGTGGTTGCAGACCAGCAGCGCGACCCGGTCGTCGCGCAGCGGCACGATCATCGTGTAGTCGTTGTTGTACCCGAACTGCCGCGCCTGCGCCTCGGCGGACTGCTTGTACGGGTCGAACTTCGGCGCGCCCGGCAGCACCGGGTCGCCCCAGCCGATGATCACGGCCTGGTCGTACCCGTGCGGTACGACGATGTCGTCCTGGCGGTTCGGCGGTACGACGCTGTGCGTCAGCTCACCGCGGTGCGGGAAGCCCGGGAAGGAGCCGTTGCCGGATCCGTGGCTCACCTGGTCCGCGATGGCCGGCGCGTTCACCGCGAGGGTGGCGACACCGGCGGCGCCGACACCGGCCGCGCCGATCGCGAGCACCTTGCGGCGGCTGAACGCGGAACGCATCACGGTCTGGATGTGCTCGTTGCCGGACGTGTTCGGCTCGGGGTGGTCGCACTGGTTGGCGCACTTGTACTCGCAGGTGCGCAGGGAGCGGGACCCGTGGCGGGTGCCGATCTGACTGATCAGCGGCAGAAACTTGGTCACGATCAGCGACCCTAGGGAAGCTGAGAGCCTTCTCCGTGAAGGTCAGGTGAACGTCACGCGGCTTAGGTTGACCTAAGAAAGCGAAGCGCGGTCGAACAATCACACTGCGGAAGCAGTGACCGCGGTCCGTTCGAGGGCGACGTTGCGGCGCCGGGTGTGCATGCTGTCGAAGGTGAACAGCGCCAGCGCGACCCACACCAGGCCGAAACCGAGCCAGCGCATCGGTGTCATCCGCTCGTGGAAGATCACCAGACCGCAGACGAACTGCATGATCGGCGCGATGTAGTTCAGCAGCCCGAGCGTCGTCATCGAGACCCGCGTCGCCGCGGCCCCGAAGAGCAGCAGCGGTACGGCGGTGATCGGCCCGGTCAGCAGCACCAGCACGAGGTACGCCGTACCGTGGTGCGTGACCGTCGTGTCGCCGTGCAGTCCGAGCGCGATGATCCCCGCGATCGCGAAGGGCACGACCGTGCCGGACTCGATCGCCATGCCCTCGATCGCGCCCGCGCCGGCCTTCTTCTTCGCCAGCCCGTAGAACCCGAACGAGAACGTCAGGATGATCGCCACCCACGGCGGCCGCCCGTTCTCGACGGTCAGCCCGGCGACGGCCACGAAGGCGATCCCGAGCGCGGTCCACTGCACCGGCCGGAGCCGTTCCTTGAGGACGAAGACGCCGAGCAGGACCGTGAACAGCGGCGTGATGAAGTACCCGAGCGAGGTCTCCACGACGTGACCGTTGTTGACGGCCCAGATGTAGGTGCCCCAGTTCGCCGAGATCAGGAACGCCGCCGCGATCAACGGCCACCGCCGCCGCGGTTCCGCGAGCAGCGCCTTCACGCCGGTGAACTTCCGCAGTACGGCGACCAGGATCACGATCGTGACCAGCGACCAGAGCACGCGGTGCGCCAGCAGTTCGAGTGCCCCGGACTGGTCGAGAAGTTTCCAGTACAGCGGGAACAGACCCCAGATCAGGTAGGCGGCGAACCCGTAGGTGAATCCTTGTCGCTGTTCCGGCACCCCGTCAGCCTAATCCTCCGACAGCCGCATACAACTCCTTTGCTCATGACGTGAGACGGCGGCCGCAACCCCCTGCGTCGCTAGGCTGTGCGCGCCCCCTCCACCGACCTAGGAGTCACCGAATGTCGCGCGACCGGCTGATCAACGACCTGACCGAGCAGATCGCGCGTACGGCGATCAGATCGGCCAACCTCTCGGCGGAGGACCGGATGCTGGCCGGGACCCGCGTCCAGCGCGCCATCGCGGTGGAGGCCACCGGGGCGCACCACGACGTGGCGTGGGCGGCGGTGGGCGACCAGGACGATCCCCGCGCGGAGAATTTCGCCGCCTACACCGCGACCAACGACCGGCCGCACGTCGCGCAGGATCGGGCGCGGCCGGAAGGGGCTGCGGCGCGCGACCTGGCGGCGGAGCTGCTGGCCGCGGACACCCGGACGAACACCATGGACGAGCGGACGACCGAGTACGCGAAGGACTACATCGCGCACGCGGTGATCTTCGCTGCTGAGGCGGAGGCGAAGAAGCTGCCCAGCGGCCCCTCCCAGGCACCCGCTGCCTCCAAGGGCGCTGCTCTTGCCGCTGGGAGCGCTGGGGGCGCCGCGGCAGGCGGTGCGGAGGCTACTCCGGTTGGTCCGGTCCTGCCGACGGAGGTGGATTCCATCTTCAACGCGGCTGCGGCGGCAAGGCGTATGCAGCCAAGGCCTGGACCGTCCATCGGCTGACTGGCGAGGTGAGACCCCTGGTGTGATGCGGTTGGATGGAGGGGTGAACACCAGGAGGCGCGCGTGGGTGTGAGGACCGGTCTGGTCTCGGTGACGTTCCGGCAGCTGCCGGTCGACCAGGTGGTGGAGGTGGCGGCGAAGTCCGGGCTCGCGGCGATCGAATGGGGCGGCGACGTGCACGTCCCGCTCGGCAACCTGGTCAACGCCAAGCGCGTGCGGAACCTGACCGAGGTACACGGCCTGCAGGTCGCGGCGTACGGCTCGTACCTGCGGGCCGGCAGCGTGGACCGCGAGGAGATGCGCTCCGCGGTCGCCACCGCCGAAGCCCTCGGCGCGCGCCGGATCCGGGTCTGGGCCGGCAACGTCGGTACGGCGGACGCGGGCGTCGGTGACCGGATGGCCGTGACCCGTGGACTGGGCGAACTCGCCGACATGGCCGCCGGGGCGGGGATCGAGATCGCGATGGAGTTCCACCGCAACACGCTCACCGACGAGGTCGACTCCACGATCACACTGCTGCTCGACGTCGGCGCCCCGAACCTCACGACGTACTGGCAGCCGCCGGTCGATCTCGACGACGCGGCGTGCCTGCAGCAGCTCGAGGCGCTGATGCCGTGGCTGAGCACCGTGCACGTGTTCTCGTGGTGGCCGTCCAACAACCGGCTGCCGCTGGCCGCCCGGGAGTCGCTGTGGCGGCCGGTCCTCGACCGTCTCGCCGCCGAACCCCGCGAGATCAACGCCCTCCTGGAGTTCGTCGCCGACGACTCACCCGAGCAGCTCGCGAAGGACGCCGCCGACCTGCACAGCTGGGTCTAGGTCCTAGTCCGGTAGGTAGATCGCCAGGATCAGCGTTCCCTTGGTGGGCTTGCCCTCGGCGACCGTCAGGGTGGCGCGCTCGGTCGGCGCGGCGCCGTGGGCGTCCCAGCCGATGCCCATGCCGCCCGCATCCGGTGCGAGACCCACGCTCGCCTCGGTCTTGCCGACCGTGAGGCTGGCCCGGAACCCGCCACCCGTGCCGAGCGGTGAACCTCCGTAGGCGACGACGTACGGCTGATCCGCCGGAGTGTCGGTCGAGATGCTCCGGTCCGGTCCCGGCGCGGTCTTCACTTCGGCGAGCCGGTAGCGGTACCCCGCCACCTCGGTCTGCTCCGGAAGTTCCATCCCGTCGATGACGCGCTGCGGTCCCTCGAAGTAGACGCCCATACCCAGCAGGGCGTCCGGCGGCAGATCGGGGAGGACGAGTTTCGGGCTCGTCGGCACGACCTTCGCGACCACGTCGACGCGTTGCCCGGCCGGTACCGGCGAGGCGATCGTGAGACCGCCGCCTGCCGCGGCGTCGGTCGAGTTCGCCTCGCAGGTGGCCTTGAACGGCTGCCCGGGTCCGACGCGCATCTCCACGGTGTACGGCGGGTCGTCGTAGGTCCTCGCGTTCGCCGTACAGAACGGCCGCAGGGCGAGCCTGGCTCCGGTTGCGGTGAAGCTGAACCGCACGTCGAGGCGTCCCGGGTCGGCGACCCTCGCGGCGGCCAAGGTGTTGCCGCCGACCGTCTTGCGGTAGACGACACCGTCCTTTTGATAGGCGCCCGCGTCGACCGGGGCGAGCCGTGCCGGCGCGCCGTTGCTGCTCGGCGGGTCCGGCGGCGTGGAGTAGATGCCGAACCAGACCCGGCCGCCCGTTCCGGCCGGTCGGCCGGACTCCAGGTCGATCAGCTCGGCGGAGACCTGGGCCGGCTTGCCGACCGGAGAGGCCAGCCAGAAGGCCGAGTCCGGGGTGAGCGTGGCACCGCTGTCCATGGCCCACGCTTGCGGGCCGGTGTCGCAGGTCGCGTCGCCGACGTACCAGCCGTTGATGCGGAAGCGGACCGCAGACATGCCGGGGGCGGTCTCACAGTTGGCGTGGAAGGTGATCGAGTTCGTGGTCGGGGTCCACGCGAACGTCAGCTTGTTCTGGCCGTGGTCGCCGATCCATGCCTTGAGCAACTTGTCGCTGCCGACCGTGCCGGGAACCGTGAGCCCGTCCCGGGTGTAGTCCTCGGGCGGGTTGTCGGCCGGTGGCACCGGGCGAGTGGTGGGGACGAGGGTGGCTGCGACGGCTGCGAGTACGGCCACTACGCCCAGCGCGGTGAAGGTACGGCGCTGCTTGGTGCGGCGGATCTTCTGCTGCACGCCGGGTCGCAGGTCACCCGTGTGCTGGTCGGCGTCGGCGGCGCGGGTCGCGAGCTCGTCGCGCAGGTCCTGGAGGTTCATCACGGGGTCTCCAGATCTGCTGGGGTGGTGGCAAGGGAAGGGTCGAGGCGGAGCTTGGCGAGGGCCTTCGCGGTCTGGCTCTTGACGGTGCCGACGGTGCTGCCCATCAGCCGGGCGGTCTCCACCTCGGTGAGGTCTTCGTAGAAGCGCAGTACGACGACCGCGCGCTGCCGGCGGGGGAGCCGGCCGATGGCGTCCCAGAGGTCGAGTCCGTCGTCGCCGTCCGCGGTCGGGGCCTCGGGCAGTTCCTCGGTCGGGATCTCCCCGTTCCAGCGGCGGCGCCACCAGGAGGAGTACGTCGTGACCAGGATCCGCCGGACGTACGGCTCCGGGTTGTCCTCCTGGATCCGGGACCAGTGGAACCACGCCTTCGCCAGCGCGGTCTGGACCAGGTCCTCGGCCAGCGCATGGTCGCGGGTCAGCAGGTAGGCGGTCCGCAGCAGGGCCCGCGAGCGCGCGGCGACGAACCCGTCGAAGGTCGCCACGCCATCAGGGCCGTCGTGCACCGCGGTCACCCCCGTCGCCAAGACGCCGTCATCGATGCTCACATCCTGCTGGACCGGCTGGCCGTCGCAGAAGGTTGCCTCGCCGTTCCGAACCGGCGGCGGGACTGGGAACAAGCTATTTCGGCTCGTGTGACAGATGTGAGTGGTTGGTTGGCGCAGCCCTGGGCGGCTGAGTGTGCGTTCTCGACAATACGTGTCGAGTGGATGGGTAGTGCACCTGAGCGTGATCGCGCCCGCGCGTACGGCGTCCCACCGGCGCTCTACCTGCCGAGCCGCCCCGGCACCCCGCCAATTCCCGTGCCTGCTCGGGGCTCCCCAAACCGGTTTGGGGAGCCCGGCACCCCGAAAACGGCAGGTGATCGTCCCCAAACCGGTTTGTGGGAGCCTTGCGGCACCCAGGGGGAGAGTGGTGGGTGGGGGGCAGGTGTGGATGTCGCCGGTGATCAGGTGGTGCGCTCGGAGGCGCCGCGGCGCGTGGCGGCTGGGGTGGCGAGGCGGTCGGGTGGTGACAGGTGTACGACGCGGTTCAGTTGGCCCATGTCGCGGAGGATCGTGTGGGACGCCGCGGCCGCCGCCGTACCGGGCTGATAGCCGGCGGCGAACCCGACTGCCTCGAACATGTCCACGTCGTTGCTGCCGTCCCCGACCGCGACCGTGCGTTCGCGCGGGATCCCGAGCTCCTCGTTCCACCCGCGGATCGCGGTGACCTTCCCGGGGCCGTCGATCAGACCGCTGACCTCCCCGGTCAGGACGCCGTTCTCGATCCCGAGCTTCCCGGCCGCGTACCGCTCGACGCCGAGCCGCTCCGCGAGCGGTCCGACGACCGCGTCGAACCCGCCGCTCGCGATCGCGACCTCGTGGCCCGCGGCCTTCAGTTCGCGAATCAGCTGCTCGGCGCCTTCGCTCAGCTCGACAGTCTCCGCCACCTGGCGGACCAGTGCCTCGTCGACGCCGCGCAGTACGGCGATCTTGGCGCGGATCGACGTCTCGTAGTCCGGGGCGTGGACCGCCTGGACCTCCGGCAGCCGCCCGGCCAACTCGGCCAGCGTGTCCAGGGTGTCGTGCTTGCTCAGGGTCTTGTCGACATCGAACACGAACAGGTGCCGCTGCATCGGAACCATCGGCGCCGTCGGCGCCATCGGCACTGTCGCCTGCCGCGGGTCCGGCGTCCGGCTCTCCGGCGCCAGCGCACGGTCCATCGTCGAGGCGACCTCGTTCCGCAGCGACGGCAGCCATTGCCCGCGCGCCGGGTCCCAGACGCCGTTCGACGGATCGGCGGCACCATCCAGGAAAGTGCTGATGGTTTCCGTCATTTCCTTGAACTCCGGGTAGTCCTGGAGCTGCGGGATCCGCGCCCGTAGCTGCCGGAACCCCTGGTCCCAAAGGATTTCGGTCTCGTCGTCGCGGGCCGGTGCCTGCCCGTAGAAGCGGTACGGCTGCGGCGGCCCGCTGCGGCCGGCCTCGCGCCAATGCCAGTTCTCCGCGAGCGCTTTCCGGAGTTTCTCGCCGTCCACCGGACAGGTCCGCGCGATGTAGTACAGATCGGCGATGTCCTTGAACCGCGGCGCGGCGATGCCGTCGCCGACGCCCGGCTGCAGGGCGAGGGCCGCCATCTTGTCCGCCGCGAGGTCCGCCACCGGACGCAGCAGCGGCGTGATCGGCTTGAGCCCGGGGAGCCGGACGCCGACGATCGACCGCCGGGCCCGTTCGGGTTCGCTGGACCGCTGGATCATGGTCGGCAGCTTCACGTCGACCTCGATCGTGAAGGCGTCCCCGTCGCGCCGCAGGCCGAGCGGTCCGCGGCTGTCGTCGACCGGCTGTACGTCGATGGTGAAGACGGCGTGCCCGCGGCCGGCGATCTCGACGTTGCGGGTCGTGTAGCGGACCAGCCCGCCGAGGCCCTCGCCGCCGTCGAGCGGGTTCTGGCGCATCGGTGCGGCCGCGAGGACGGACTCACGGACGCGGGCCAGGTACTCGTCGTCCGACAGTTGCTCGTCCGCGTCGTAGTAGACGTCGAGGTCGTTGGCGGTGCGCGCCATCGCGTAGACCGGGTCGATCCCGGACTCGCTGTCGGTGGTCCCGGACCAGGACTCGGCGTACGCCGGAAGCGGATTGGAGCCGGTGTTCTTCCAGGCGTCGCCGTCCCGGTTCAGCTGGGAGAGGAAGTCACCGACGATCAGCTGCCGCTTGGCGCGGTCGACCGGAAATCTCGGGCTGCTGATCTGCTGCAGATGCCCGATCAGCCGGGCCCAGCGCGGGAAGGCACCGCGAAACTGGTCACGGTCCAGGTGACCCTCGTACCCGGGCATGCCGTTACCCCTTCGCGGCGGCGTCGAGTGCGGAGCCGAGCCAGGTGGGACCGTCGTACGCCGGCTCGTGGTGGGCGAACTGCTCTGTCAGCTCGGCGCCGAGCTCGTCGGCGGTCGTCCAGCCCTGGCTGATGAAGGACCGGGCCAGGCGGCCGAGGTCGGACAGGTCGAGGCCCTGGCCGTCGGCGAGGTCGGCCAGTGTGCGGGCCGGCCCGGTGACCGGGAGACCTTCGACCACGCGGCACTGGTCTTCCTTGACCGAGCGCGGGTGCACGACGACGCCCTCGGGCAGTGCGGTGCGTGCTCGGCCGGAGAACTCGATCTCGTCGCCGCCGACGGTTCCCGCGCCGTACAGCCGAGCAGCGGATCGGTGCGACACGACCAGGGCGGTCAACGACCGTTCCCACGCGGGGACGGCCTCGGCCAGCAGCCAGGTCGCGTACAGGGTCGGGTGCGGATGACTTGCGCCGGCCCGCACCCGCAGTACGCCGTCGACGACCGGCTCGACGATCTCGGCGTCCTGCAGTTGCGCCAGGACCTGTTCGGTCACCTCGCCACGCAATTGCGCGATCGCGACCAGACCGTGCTGGCCGTCGGCCAGTGCGCAGATCCGCGCGAACGCGTCGAGCACGCGGGGGCGTGCGAAGCCCTTCATGGGTCTCATCATTCAGGGCGTGCGGTTCAGGAAGGTGAACGGGAGATGACGGAAAGTTTCATCAAGTACTGGCCAAGAGGCGGAAAATGACGGAATGCTGGTCCGGGACAGATTCCTTCACCGCCCCGGAGGTGTCCGATGTCCATCACTCGACCATTGCCTCGCTTGCTCGCCGTACTGCTGCTCTTCGTGGCGACACTCACCGCGTCACAAGTCGTCGCCACGACCGTCGCCCATGCGGACGGCTGTTACACGTGGGGTCGCCAGCTCAGTCAAGGCATGTCCGGTGCGGACGTGCGGCAGTTGCAGATCCGGGTCTCCGGATACCCCGGCTACGGCGCGCACCTGGCGATCGACGGCGAGTTCGGCCCGGCGACGAAGGCCGCGGTGCAACGATTCCAGGCGGCCTACGGGCTGACGCAGGACGGCGTCGCCGGTTCGGCCACGTTCAGCAAGATCTACGCGCTGCAGGACGACGACTGCACGCCGATCCACTTCACGTACGCCGAACTCGACGACGGCTGCGGCGGATCCGGGTACGACGGCGGTCCGCTGTCGGAGGCGGCGACGAAGGCCAACGCACTCGAGACGATGTGGCACCTGGAGGCGCTGCGGCACGCGCTCGGTGACCAGCCCCTCACTGTCACCAGCGGTTTCCGCAGCTACTCGTGCAACAGCCAGGTCGGCGGCGCCAGCAACAGTCAGCACCTGTACGGCCGGTCCGCGGACCTGGTCGGCGTCCACTCGCTCTGCACCCTCGCCAAGCAGGCGCGCTACCACGGCTTCGGCGGCATCCTCGGCCCCGGCTACCCCGGCCACAACGACCACACCCACGCGGACATCCGCACCACCAACTACTGGAGCGCCCCGAACTGCGGCATCTAGCTGCCCCAAGCTAGTCCAGCGGACGATCACCGAAATCGGTCAGCGGCGGTAGCCCGAGTGCTACCGCCGCCGACAGCCGGTCCCAACCGACCCGCCCGAACGGCTCCACTCCGGCGGAAAGGTCGTGCTCCAGAGCACGAGCGGCGGCCACGGCCGCGTCCCGCTCCACGTCGCTGATCAGCTCGACCGCATGCGCCTCCGCGAGCTCGTCCCAGTCTTCGGTGCCGACCGTCCCGTCCGGCCGCCGGAAGGGATCCAGCTCCAGATCCTCGAACATCCACTCCGCCCCGGCGAGCACGGCCGGCGTACTCACGTCGACGTGAACGAGCCCGCTCGCGCGGAAGTACGCGAACCACCAACCGTCCCGCGGCGCGAGCTGCACACAATGCTCACCCGGTCCACCGGGCCCGAGCTGAGCCATCTCGCAGAACTCGCCATTGTTCGCCCGAAACAACGACCGAGCCGGCGTGTAGAACCAGGTGCCGAAGGCATCGGTCGCGATCAGGTAGGCGCCCCACAACCCGGACCCCTCCGGACGTTTCCGCTTCCGGATGTACGTCGGGTTCACAGCAGCTGGCTCACGGTGTGGATCGTCAGGCCGACCAGAGCCCCGACGACGGTGCCGTTGATGCGGATGAACTGGAGGTCGCGGCCGACGTGGAGTTCGATGCGGGCCGCGGCTTCGCGGCCGTCCCAGCGTTCGATGGTGTCGGAGATGACCGAGACGATCTCCTGGCCGTACGTGCGGACCACGTACCCGACGGCCTCAGCCGCGCGGGTGTCGACCTTCGCGCGCAGCGCCTCGTCGTCCTGGAGCCGCTGCCCCAGCTCCTGCAGCGCCCGCACCCCCCGCGCCCGGAGTGTGCTGTTCGGGTCGTTGATCGAGTCGATCAGGGCGGTGCGCATCGCGTCCCAGACCGCGGTCAGGCTCGAGCCCATGTCCGGATGCGTCAGCATCCGCGCCTTCCACGCCTCGAACCGCGCCATCGTGTCCGGGTCGTGCTGCAGGTCGTGGGCCAGTTGCCCGAGCAGCCGGTCGATCGCCCGCCGCGCCGGATGGGTCTGGTTGTCCCGTACGTCGGCCAGCCACGTCAGCGCCTCGCGGTGGATCCGGTCGATCACCATCCGGTCCACCCACTGCGGTGACCACCGCGGTGCCCGTGGTCCGACGACATCCGCCAGCAGGTCCCGGTTGTCGGCCAGCCAGTCGTGCGCTTCCACCAGCAGCAGGTCGAGCAACGCGTGGTGGGCGCCGTCGTCGACGACCGACTCCACGAAGTGCCCGGCGATCGGGCTCAACGGCTCTTTGGCGAACCGCGGCAGCAACGATCCGCTGACGAACGCGGTCACATCGTCGTCGCCGAGTTTCGGCAGCGCCGCCCCGACGGTACGGGCGCCTTCGGCCACGATCCGCTCGGCGTGGTTGCCGGCCGCCAGCCATTCACCGGCCCGCCGGCTGACCTCCGCCGTCCGCATCTTTTCCGAAACGACTTCCTCGGACAGGAAATTTTCCGTCACGAACTGCTCGAGGCTTTCCGCGAGGCTGTCCTTGCGGGTCGGCACGATCGCGGTGTGCGGGATCGGCAGCCCCAGTGGCCGCCGGAACAGCGCCGTCACCGCGAACCAGTCCGCCAGCGCACCCACCATCGCCGCCTCGGCCGCCGCGTTCACGTACCCCCAGCCGCCGCTGCGGTGCAGCGTCACCACGTAGATCACCGCGGCCAGCACCAGCAGCGCCAACGCCACCGACCGCATCTGCCGCAGCCCACGCCGCCGTACCAGGTCGGCCGCGCCCAAGGTCAAGGTCGCCATACCCCGATCTAACCAAGTCGGCGGTGACGAACCCCTCAGGCAAGTACCTGAGTGGACCCGCGTCGTTCCATGAGACCGGAGATCGCGGCCAGGATCAGCCCGGCGACGGCGAGCGCAGCGCCGAGGCGGCTGGGCCATTCGTAGCCGTATCCGGCGGCCAGTACGACGCCGCCGAGCCAGGCGCCGAGTGCGTTGGCGATGTTGAGCGTGGAGTGGTTCAGGGACGCCGCCAGCGACTGTCCTTCGTGCGCGACGTCCATCAGGCGGGTCTGCAGCGCCGGCACCAGGATGCTCGCGGAGCAGCCCATCGCGAACACACCGATCAGCGCGCCCGGCCGGGTCTGCGCGAGCCAGCCGAACGTTCCGAGCACCACGGCGACCGCGACGAGTCCGCCGTACACGCTGCCCATCAGCCACCGGTCGGCGAGACGCCCGCCGAGGACGGTGCCGGCGGTCATGCCCACGCCGTACACGCCCAGCACGATCGTCACGGCGGACTCGGAGAAACCGGCCAGTTCCGTCATCGTCGGCGTGATGTACGAGTACGTCGCGAACATCCCGCCGAACCCGACCATCCCGACCAGCAGGGCCATCCACACCTGCGGCCGGGCCAGTGCGCTGAGCTCGCTGCGCACGTTGACGTCGCTCCCGACCGGCTGCGGCGGCACCCAGAACCAGACCGCGACCAACGTCAGCAACCCGAGAACGCCGACCGCGAGGAACGGCACCTGCCACCCGAGCCGCTGCCCGAGCAGGGTCGTCGCCGGTACGCCGATGATGTTCGCGACCGGGAGGCCGACCATTGTCATGGACACCGCCCGCGCCCGCCGGTCCGGTGCGACCATCGACGCGCCGACCACCGCGCCGATCCCGAAGAACGCCCCGTGCGGCAGACCGGACAGGAACCGCGCGGCCAGCAGGAACTCGTAGCTCGAGGCGACCGCGGACAGCACGTTGCCGATCACGAACACCGCCACCAGCCCGAGCAGCAACCGCTTCCGCCCGGTCCGCGCGCCGAGCGACGCGATCACGGGAGCGCCGACCACGACGCCCAGCGCGTACGCCGAGATCACGTGGCCGGCCGTCGGGATCGAGATGTGCACCCCGTCGGCGATCTGCGGCAGCAGCCCCATCGTGACGAACTCGGTGGTCCCGATCGCGAAACCACCCGTCGCCAGCGCGAACAACGCGAGATTGACGTGCCGGGCGGTGTCAGGAGTCACCGAAGAAGTCACACGTGATTGTCGCATCGAGGCGGCGAGGAGACCATTTGGTGGGTTGGCGTCCGAGATGCAGGGTTGGCGACCGAGATAACAGTCGCTGACCCAGACTTTCGGACGCCCACCCACCAAATGCCGGTCGCCGGTGCCGGCACTGGCGACTGACGGGAGGAGCGTGGGAGCATCCGGCATGGCCAACTTCGGGGACTACCAGTTGCAGATCTACCTGCAGGGGATGCTGCAGGGAGTGACGCCGGAGATCACGACCGACCTGGCGCGGCTGGAGGCGCAGGCGGCCGGGAAGTTGCCGGCCGAGGCGATGGGGTACGTCGTGCCGAGCGCCGGCGAAGGCTCGACCGCACAGGCCAACCGGGCCGCGTTCGACCGCTGGCGCCTGGTGCCGCGGATGCTCCGCGGCAGCACCGAACGCGATCTGTCCTGCACGATCCTCGGTACTGCGATGCCGGCGCCGATCCTGGTCGCGCCGATCGGCGTACAGACCCTCGCGCACCCGGACGGCGAACTGGCGACCGCGCGCGCCGCGGACACCCTCGGCCTGACGTACACGCACTCGACCCAGGCCAGCCACGCGATCGAGCAGATCGAGGCGACGAGCAAGTGGTTCCAGCTGTACTACCCGACCGATCGCGACGTCTGCCTGAGCTTCCTGCAGCGCGCGAAGGCCGCGGGGTACGCCGTACTCGTCGTCACCCTGGACACCGGGACGATCGGCTGGCGGCCGGCCGACCTGGACCGCGGGTTCCTGCCGTTCCTGAAGGGCGAGGGGCTGGCGAACTATTTCAGCGACCCCGCGTTCCGGGCGAAGCTGGTCAAACCGGTCGAGGAGGATCCCGGCGCGGCGGTGATGCACTGGGCGCAGATGTTCCCGAATGTCGGCCTGTCCTGGGACGACCTGTCGTTCCTGCGCGACAACTGGGACGGCCCGATCGTGCTCAAGGGCATCACCCACGTCGAGGACGCCAAGCTCGCGGCCGAGCACGGCGTGGACGGTCTCGTCGTCTCGAACCACGGCGGCCGCCAGGTCGACGGCGCGATCGCGTCCCTGGACGCACTGCCGGCGATCGCGGACGCGGTCGGCGAGCAGCTCACGATCCTGTTCGACTCCGGCGTACGCACCGGCGCCGACGCGGCCAAGGCCCTCGCCCTCGGCGCCAAGGCGATCCTCCTGGGCCGCCCCCTCCTCTACGGCCTGGCCCTCGCCGGCCAAGCAGGCGTCGAACACGTCCTCCGCTGCTTCCTGGCCGAACTCGACCTGACCCTCGCCCTCTCCGGCTACGCCAACCACCGCGAACTCAACCGCGACTCGGTAGTCCGCGCGTAAAGCTGCAGGTCGACAGTACGTATATGTCTATTACCCGCGACCGCGCACCGGGTGGCAGGACGACTCGCCTGACAGTGGACGTATATGTACTGTCGACCTGCACAAATGGACAGCGGCGGACATTGGAAGGCGGAGGAGGGCTGGTGGCTGACAAGGATCATGACACCAACAGCCGCGACGGGATCGCCGACGTTTTGCGTCGGCGTACCGATGGGCGTTGGCAGTCCGACCGGCAGCTGATTGACCAGAACCTGGCTGACCCGTGGGCGCCAAGCAACAAGGACGTTGGGCTGTGAAGGCGGTTGTGTTCGATCTGGACAACACGTTGTTCGATCACACCGGGTGTGCTGTGGCGGGGCTTCGGAGTTGGGTGACTGAGCTCGGGATCACGCCGACGGACGAGCTGGTCGCCGAGTGGTTCGTGATCGAGGAGGACCAGTTCGGCCGGTTCCTGGCGGGGGAGATCACGCATCAGGGGCAGCGGCGGGGGCGGTTGCGGGCGTTTCTTCCGGTGCTCGGTCTCCCGGTCCCGGCGACCGACGCCGAGCTCGACGAGGTGTTCACGGGGTACCTCACGCAGTACACGAACAACTGGATCGCGTACCCGGACGCGCGCCCCGCCCTGGAAGTTGCCCGCAGCAACGGCTGGCGGATCGGGGTGCTCACCAACGGAAGTACCAAGCAGCAGAACGCGAAACTGCGGGCGATCGGACTCGCCGACCTGATCGACGTGGTCTGCACCTCGGAAGAACTCGGTGTCAGCAAGCCCGACCCGCGCGCCTACCGGCGTGTCTGCGAAGCTCTGGGCGTCGAGCCGAGCGAGACGATGATGGTCGGCGACAACCTGGAGCTCGACGTCGTGGCCGCACGAGCAGCCGGCCTGACCGCGCAACATCTGGACCGCGCGGCCGGGCAGGGCTTGCTGGAGCTGCTCTAGTTCACCGTCCAGGTGTCTGCGCCGGTGACCAGCGACTGCAGGTCGCCGGGGCCCTGGGCTTCTTGGGCGGTGGTGATCTGCTGGCGGACCAGGTCGTCGTACGCCGGGCGGTCGACGGAGCGGAAGACGCCGATCGGGGCCTGGTGCAGGACACCGCCGTCGGTCAGCCGGGACAGGGCGAACGCGTACGCCGGGTCCTCGGTGTGCGCGTCGTGAACGACCAGGTCGGACTCGCCGCCGGGCAGGTCCGCGACCTCGCGGACCGCCAGTGACGCGAAGCCGTCGCGGACCACGCCGAGATGCCCGTCGGTGCCGAACCGGATCGGCTCGCCGTGCACCAGCGGGATGATCGCGTCGTCCCGGGTCTCCGGGTCCTTGAACGCCTCGAACGCGTTGTCGTTGAAGATCGGGCAGTTTTGGTAGATCTCCACGAACGCCGTACCGCGGTGCTCGGCCGCGGCCCGCAGGACCGAGGTGAGGTGCTTGCGGTCGGAGTCGACCGTCCGCGCCACGAACGTCGCCTCCGCGCCGAGCGCCAGCGAGACCGGGTTGAACGGGTTGTCCACCGAGCCCATCGGCGTCGACTTCGTCACCTTGCCCGGCTCCGAGGTCGGCGAGTACTGCCCCTTGGTGAGGCCGTAGATCCGGTTGTTGAACAGCAGGATCTTCAGGTTCACGTTCCGCCGCAGGGTGTGGATCAGGTGGTTGCCGCCAATCGACAGCGCGTCGCCGTCACCGGTGACCACCCACACGCTCAGGTCCGGCCGGGCCGTCGCGAGCCCGGTCGCGATCGCCGGCGCGCGGCCGTGGATCGAGTGCATGCCGTACGTCGACAGGTAGTACGGGAAGCGTGACGAGCAGCCGATCCCGGAGACCATCGCGACGTTCTCGCGCTTGATCCCGAGCTCGGGCAGGAAGCCCTGGAAGGCCGCGAGTACGGCGTAGTCACCGCACCCGGGGCACCAGCGCACCTCCTGGTCCGACACGTACTCCTTGCGGTTCTGCGGCTCGGTCGCGGCCGGCACGCCCTGCAGACCGTGCGGCAGGCTCGGCATACCGAGCTCTACGGCGCTCATCGTGCACCTTCCGTCTTGAGATGACCGTTCTGTTCGGCCACCAGTGCTTCGCCGTGCTTGACGGCGGCCGCGGCCGCGCCCAGGTGGCGGGCGTCGTCGTCGATGCCTTCGGTCTCCTCGACCAGGTTGCCGATCACCTCGGCGAGTTCCGCGGCGCCGAGCGGCATACCGCGGACCTGGGCGTACGAGACCACGTCGACCAGGTACTTGGCGCGCAGCAGCATCGCCAGCTGGCCGAGGTTCATCTCCGGCACCAGCACCTTGTCGTACGACATCAGCACGTCGCCGAGGTTGGCCGGGAACGGGTTCAGGTGCCGCAGGTGCGCCTGCGCGATCTTGCCGCCGACCTTGCGGACCCGGCGGACCGCGGCGCCGATCGGGCCGTACGTCGAACCCCACCCGAGCACCAGGACCTTCGCCGTACCGTCCGGGTCGTCGACCTCCACGGCCGGGACGTCGATCCCGTCGACCTTCGCCTGACGGGTGCGGATCATCAGGTCGTGGTTGGCCGGGTCGTAGGAGATGTTCCCGGTCTTGTCCTCCTTCTCCAGACCACCGATCCGGTGGTCCAGACCCGCCGTCCCCGGAATCGCCCAGGCCCGGGCGAGGGTCTCCGGGTCACGCTCGTACGGCAGGTACTTGCCGTCGGGTGCGTTCGGCGCGGTGGTGAAGTTCGGGTCGATCGTCGGCAGGTCCTCGATGACCGGGATCTTCCACGGCTCGGAACCGTTCGCCAGGTAGCCGTCGGACAGCACGATCACCGGTGTGCGGTAGGTGACCGCGATCCGGGCAGCCTCGACCGCGATCGCGAAGCAGTCCGCGGGGGACTGGGCGGCGAGCACCGGCAGCGGCGCCTCGCCGTTCCGGCCGAACATGACCTGCAGCAGGTCGGCCTGCTCGGTCTTGGTCGGCATCCCCGTCGAGGGCCCTGCGCGCTGGATGTCGCAGACCACCAGCGGCAGCTCGAGCATCACGCCGAGACCGATCGTCTCGGACTTCAGGCTGATCCCGGGACCGGACGACGTGGTGACGCCGAGCGCACCGCCGAACGACGCGCCCAGGGCGGCGCCGACCCCGGCGATCTCGTCCTCGGCCTGGATCGTGGTGACGTTGAACCGCTTGAGCTTGGACAGTTCGTGCAGTACGTCGGACGCCGGCGTGATCGGGTACGCACCGAGGACCATCGGCAAGCCGGCCCGCTGGGCGCCCGCCACCAGGCCGTACGCCAGCGCGAGGTTGCCGGAGATGTTCCGGTAGGTGCCGGCGGCCATGCTGGCCGGCTTCACCTCGTACCGGACCGAGAACTCCTCGGCGGTCTCACCGAAGTTGTAGCCCGCGCGGAAGGCCGCGATGTTCGCGTCCCGGATGTCCGGCTTCGACGCGAACTTGGTCTCCAGGAACGAGATCGTCGACTCGACCGGCCGCTGGAACAGCCAGGACACCAGACCGAGCGCGTACATGTTCTTCGCCCGGGACGCGTCCTTGCGGGACAGCCCGAACTCCTTGACCGACTCGACCGTCATGCCGGTCAGGTTCAGCGGGACCACGTGGTAGCCGTCGAGCTCGCCGGTCTCCAGCGGGTTCTCGTCGTACCCGATCCGCTTCAGGTTGCGCGCGGTGAAGTCCGCGGTGTCGACGATCAGGGTCCGGCCCCGCGGCACGTCCTTGAGGTTCGCCTTCAGCGCCGCCGGATTCATGGCGATCAGCACATCGGGCGCATCACCCGGCGTGAGGATGTCGTGGTCGGCGAAGTGGAGCTGGAAGGACGACACTCCCGGCAGGGTTCCGGCTGGTGCCCGGATCTCGGCGGGGAAGTTGGGCAGTGTCGACAGATCGTTGCCGAACGACGCCGTTTCCGCTGTGAACCTGTCCCCCGTGAGTTGCATCCCGTCGCCGGAGTCGCCGGCGAAGCGGATCACCACGCGGTCGAGCTGCTTGACCTCGATGGTCACTGTTCTGTTCATCTCCAAGTCGAAGCTTGGGTCGGCCGGCCGCCTTGTGAGCGACACGTCGATCCCCCCGTCAGGGCGATAACCCCAATATTAGTTCGCCCTTAGTACGGAATCATGCGGAAGCCCCGGTGGTCCACAGCCTGGGACGCGGTGTTAAAAGGTGATCCGGCCGTGTAGTGGCCGAACCGGCCGGTATCACCGTGTGCAAGCGCTCGCTTGCGATCCGGAGTGAGAACCGGCAGGGTGGCGTCATCCTGCTGTGGATTCAGGGAGTTGCTTCATGCGCCGTGTGCTGATCGGACTGCTGACCGTGCTGATGCTGGGCTGCGCGGTGCCGATCGCGTCCGCGGTCCCGTCGCCGGCGCGGACCGCGAAGATCTACAGCATCCGTACGACGGATGCCACCAAGGGCGTGATCACGGTCGTCGGAACGCTCTCGCCGGCCCCTGCCACGGGGACCAGGATCCCGTTGCACCAGTGGATCCCGTCGCTGAAGCGCTGGCAGGAGGTCGCGCACGGGTACTCGTCGGGCGGCAGCGTGACGATCACCACCGTGCAGCCCGGGTCGGTCCGGACGTACCGGATCGCGATCGGCCCGCAGGCGCCGTACGCCGCCGCGATCTCGCCGATGATCAGCTTCAAGCACTACGTGTGGCGAGGGATGTTCAAGAAGGGGCTGCTGGCCGCGGGCGGGGCAGGTCAGCCGAAGTTCACCGTCGTACCGCCCGCCGAGGGACCGCGACGGTCCGAGGCGGACCTGCTGGCGAACCAGGGCGGGTACGTCTGGGGTGACGTCGACGCGACCGGATGCCGGTACTCGCGGAACTGGCTCGGCAACCTCACCGACGGGCTGGTCCGGGTGTCACTGCACAACTCGACGACGGCGCTGACCTCGGTCCGGATGACGCAGGAGACCGAGACCTGGTTGAACTACGACATCACCGGCGTCACCCGCCTGCGCCTCCAGGTCGCCGACGTCCGCTCCGGCTACGGCCCGTACGTCTCGATCGACTCGCTCCTGCTCTGCACGAACTAGACTGCCACCCGTGTCGGACAGCTATGGCGTCATCGCCGCGGTGGTCGCGCTCGGCCTCGTCGGGCTGCTCGGCGCGTTCGCGCTGAACAAGGCGCTGACGGTCACCTATCCGACCGAGGGCAAGCTGAAGACGTACGAGTCGGGCGTCGACCCGGTCGGCGAGGGCTGGGCCCAGGTCCACATCAGGTACTACCTGTTCGCGTACCTCTACGTGATCTTCGCGGTCGACGCGATCTACCTGTTCCCGTGGGCGACGATCTTCGCGACCCTCGGCGTCGCGACCCTGATCGAGATGTTCGTCTTCCTGGCGTTCGTCGCGGTCGGCCTGTTGTACGCGTACCGCAAGGGTGTACTCCGCTGGACCTAGTGTCCTGAGTCGGAGGGAACCGCGCCGTCCCGAGGAGCGTCGACTTGAGGAGCCCTCCTGGGCTCGCTCAACCCGACTGCGGCACTCCGGAAGGAACTCGAGCATGGCAAAGGCTGATCCGAACAAGCGCCCGAGGAAGAGCGACATGGAGGTAAGCAAGCAGATCCTCGATGGGGCCGTGCGACAGTCTCGCAACCCCGCCAACAGGGCCGCGACAGGCGCGCAGGCAAGGAAGATCGACAAGGCCGCCAGTAGCAGGAGGGCCAACCTGCGGCGTGGTGGTAGGTGAAGACAGCCGCGTAATCACTGAAAGTAGTCGCTTCTCGCCGGTCCGGACTTGTTGCCCGATCACCGTATGTGTTTGCAATGAGCAACAAAACGTGAATTTCAAGCGCTGGGATGACGGTATGCGTACACCTGGTCGCCAAGCGCCGACATCGGAGCTATGGTGATTACGCGGGGGAACGGGGCGAGTACCAGGCGGTGAGGCTATGTCGTGGCAACTGTGGGTATTGATTGCCCTCACTGCGGCCGGGATCGTGCTGCTGGCCGCAGCGCGGATGCGGCACGCCCGCAAGGTCTTCGACGACATCACCGAACTCGACCGGCCCACCACCGAAGCGGCTCCGGTGGGTGACGATCTGGCCCGCGCCCGGGCCCGGCACCTGCAGACCGAAGCCGACGCCCCGCACCGCAAACACGGCTAGCGGCTCAGTCCCCGTCGGTCAGTCCCCGTCGAGGAGCCCGTCGCGGCGAGCGACCGCGGCTGCTTCCGTGCGGGAGCGGACGCCGAGCTTCGCGAGGATGTTCGACACGTGCACGCTGACGGTCTTCTCGCTGATGTACAGCTCCCGCGCCAGCTGCCGGTTGGTCCGTCCCTCCGCGAGCAACCGCAGTACTTCGGTCTCTCGCGACGTCAACGCACTGGCACCGCCGTTGTTGACGACCCCGCCGGCCTCTTCCAGCAGGGGACGCGAGTTCAGCTCCCGGCCGACGTCGGCCGCCAGCGCGGTCTGTTCGTTCGCCTCGGCGACCCGGCCCGCGGCGCGGAGCGCGGCCGACAGGCGGACCCGCGACCAGGCCTGCTCGTACACGTACCCGTAGCCGAACGCGTCCGTCGTCCGCTGCCACGCAGCGACATGCTCCTCCGGCGTCGGCGCGTCGATCCCGGCCAGCCACCGCAGCCGGTCCCACTCCGACTCCAGCCGCGCGATCCAGGCGAGACCCTCGACACCCATCAGCCGCCCCGGCGGCAGTCCCTTCTCTGCGGTCGCCTGCCCGAGGTTGAGCAGCTCCGCACCGCGCGCGACCAGCTCGGCAGCGGCCGACGGCTCACTGACGGCGCGGTGGCAGAGCAGTTGCAGCCCGAGGGCCGAGAACCGGATCCGCGCGTAGAACCATTCGGTCTGGAACACGTCGGCGCACAGCGCGGACACGTCCGCGATCAGCTTCTCCGCCTCGGCCGGCTTGTCGAGCATCCGGTACGCGTCGACGGCCGGCTGCAACCCGATGATCGGCAGCATCACGTCGAGGTCCCACCACTTCCGGGACAGCTCGAACTCCTCCGCGACCGCCGTGTCACCCCGCCCGCTGCGGACCGAGAAGTCCACCGCCCGCAACGCCGCCGCGGCCGCCGCCGGCGTCATCGCGTCGGTCCGGGCGGTCGCCGCCGCGTCGTCCCATTCGCCGAGCATGAACTGGGTCAGCGCCAGCATCCGGCGCGCGTCGAACCCGTACGCGGCCCACTGCCGCCCGAGCTCACCGGCTCGCTTCGCCGCGAACGACAGCGCGGCCTTCGCGTTCAGCAGGTCGCCCTGCTCGTAGTGCGTCGACCCGAGCAGGAACCGGCTCCGCACCTCGGCGGGAGAGTCGCCGGTGAGCTGCGCCCGTACGGCGGCCTCCTCGAGCTGCTTCGCGGCGGTCTCCGGATCGCCGGCCCGGCGACGCAGCTGGGCCAACGTGATCCCGGCGTCGCTGGCCGCGGACTCCTGACCGGCCTCGCGGGCGATCTCGAGCGCCTTGTGAGCCCAGCGCTCCGCGTCCATCGGGCGGCCGAGCGCGTCGGACACGCGGGCGTACAGCGACGCGACCTGCGCCTTGAACACGCTCGCCGGCTCGTCCTGGACCAGCTTGAGCGCCTGCGAGATCGCCTCGCTCGCCTCGCTGTCCTGATCGATGACCAGAGCGATGTCCGCCAGCGGCAGCAGGAGCTCGGCCCGCTGCAGCTTCGGCGCGTCGGGCGGCAGGTCGACCAGTGCCTTCCGGAGCAGCTTGACGGCGCGCAGGTGCTGTGAGGACAGGGTGGCCGCCATCGCCGTGTCGACGATCAGCCAGGTCTTGTCGATCGTGCTCGTCGGCGCGGCGTTCGGGAACAGCTCCAGGGCCATCTCGTAGTGCTTCAGCGCCTCCTGCGGCGCGGCGACCGACAGCGCTTCCTGACCGGCCCTGACCCGGGCCTCGAACGCCGTCGCCAGGTCGTGGGACCGGGTGGCGTGCCCGGCCAGCTCGGCCGCGGTGCCCGCGACGGTCTGACTCTCCAGCTCCTGCACGTACGCCGCGTGCTGGCGAACCCGCTCACCCGGCAGCAGGTCGTCGTACACGGCCTCGGCCAGCAGGGCGTGACGGAAGTAGTACCGGTCGCTGGTCGGTACGTCGATGATGTGGGCGTCGATCAGCTCGCGCAGGGCGTCGTCGAGCTCGCGGTCCGGCAGCTTGGCGACGGCGGTCAGCAGGTCGTGCGGAACGCGACGCCCGGCGACCGCGATCACCCGGGCGACCTGGCGGGCCTCGTCGGACAGCGGGTCGAGGCGGACCAGCAACAGATCGGCGAGATCGGGCGGTACGGCGTCGCCGTCACCCATCGAGGCGGCGGCCGCGAGCTCCTCGGTGAAGAACGCGTTGCCGCCGGCACGCTCGAGGATGCGGCGCTCCTCCGCGGGGGACAGCGGGTCCGTGAGCAGCAGGTGCAGCAGGGTGCGGGCCTCGTCGGCGTCGTGGGGGAGCAGATTGACGCGACGGACGCGGGGGTTGCGGGACCACTCGGCGATCGGGCGGCGCAGCGGGTGCCTGCGGTGCAGGTCGTCGCTGCGGTACGACACCACGAGGGCCAGGCGTTGCGAGGTCAGCCGGGTGATCAGGAAACCGATCAGGTCCCGCGTCGAGTCGTCGGCCCAGTGGGCGTCCTCGATGATGACCAGCTGCGGCTCACTCGTGGCGAGGGCGGTGAACGCGCCGAGGACGGCGTCGAACAGGGCTGCCCGGTCGAGCTGACCCTCCTGCGGCGCCGGCTGGGCGCTCAGCAGGCGGTGCGCCGGCAGCAGCCGGCCGATCGCCGGGAAGTTCGTCAGCACGCCCTCGACCAGGTCGGGGCGGTCGCCGGCCAGCCGGCCGAAGATCTCCGAGAACGGCTGGTACGGCAGGCCGGCGTCGCCGAAGTCGGTGCAGTGCCCGACCAGGACGCCGAACCCGCGCTCGTGCGCGCCGGTCGCCACCTCGTCCAGTAACCGGGTCTTGCCGACGCCGGCGTCACCGGACAGCAGCACGGCGCCGGCGCGGCGCGTCTTGGCGTCGTCCACGGCGCTGAGCAGAGTGGCCATCTCGGATGAGCGGCCGACGAGAGGTGTCGAGTTCCAGGGCACGTCGTCCATCTTCGCCCCTGGTGCCGACACAAATCGACGGTATCCCGTCCGCTGAGCCTTCCCGGGCTTTCTCCCAGGCGCAGAAACGCCGTCCCTGATCACGAGTTCTCGATCAGGGACGGCGGTTTCGGCGGTCATGCGGCCGGGCGGGGTCGGAGGGCGTGGCGCGGCCCGGACTGCTCGGACTGCTCGGTCCGCTCCTTGCGCTGCCGGCGGTTCGCGACCCGGAAGTCACGCTTCGCGCGCTCCAGCCGGTACGCGGACTCCGCCTTCACGGCGTCCGGGGTCAGTGGCATGTTGATCATCATGGTTTTCCCTCCCTTCAGGCTTTCCGGCCGAACAGGTGGCTGATGGTCCGGCGGCTCCGGGTGCGCTGTGCACCCTGCGTCTGCCGGAAGTCGCGGCTGAGGCGCTCCCTGCGGTAGTCGACCTCGGCCTTGACCGATGCGTTGCTGAACATGTGTTCCTCCGTTTGCTGGTGCCGGCTGCCTGCCGACAGGTGTAAATCTGCTCGTCTGAGGAGGACCCGCACATCGGAAGTCCTCCCTATCCCCGCCGGTAGGCGGTACCTAGGTGTCCTGAGGGGGTCTTAGGAGCCCCTGACATGACGGTGGCGCGACCGGCTCCGAAGAGCCGGCCGCGCCGTGGGGGAGGGGTCTGGGGCGGTGATCGTGCGGTCACATCGCGGGACGGGCCCGCAGCTCGGGCGCGCAGGGCTGCGGTGGCTGCGGCGCACGCTTCGGCAGGAACCACAGCGGCCGCTGGAAGTCCCGCCGAATCTTCTCCTGCCGGTACCGCATCTCCGCCCGCACCGCGTCAGTCGAGTAAACAAACATGATGTCCTCCGAGCTCCTGTCGATGAGAAGACAGTGCGCCCCTGAGGAAGGCCCCCACATCAGCACAACTCCCTATGCCCCAGGCAACAGACTCCCTAGGTCAGCTGCGGTAGGTGAGGTTGAGTTCGTAGTGGGTGGGGTCGAGGAGTTCGTCGGCGTGTTCGGCGAAGGTGTCGGTGGCGGTCCAGCTGGTGCGGGTGGTGTGCAGGAACCAGGTGCCGGCCGGGCGCTCCAGGTGGCCGGCCTCGACGGGCGTGAGGGGGCGGCCGCGGAGACGCTGCTCGCAGTGGTCGAGGTACAGGCCGGCGCGGTTCAGTGTGACGCTGATCGACCCGTTGTCCAGCCCGCGTTCGGGCAGGTCCCGGAGCGCCTCGATCGCCGGCACCCGGCTGCGCTCGAGCGAGATCGCCGTACCGTCCGTCAGCTGCCGGACCCGCTCGATCACGACCACCTCGGGCGACGGCAGACCGAGCCGGGCGGCCAGCGCGGGATCCTCGTCCAGCTCGATCCGCACAGTCCGCATCCAGGTCTCCACACCCTGCTCGGACAATGCGTGCGTCCACCCGAGCCGCCCGTCGAGCGGCCGCCCGTCGAACAGCACGTACGAACCCTTGCCGGTGTGCGTGGCGATCAGCTCGTCCTCGGCGAGTACGGCGAGCGCGGCGCGGACCGTGTTCCGGCTGACCGCGAACCGTTTCGCCAGCTCGACCTCACCGGGCAGCTGCGTGCCCCGCCGTACGACGCCGGACTTGATCTCCCGCGCGAGCACTCGTGCGATCCGCTCGTGTTTCAGGGAGATCCGCCGCATCATCGCAACTGCTCCACGCTCACGATCTCCAGCATCGGCGCGTACAGCCGCATCAGGTCGATCGCCTTGTCGTGGTTCTCCGTGGTCGACCCGGCGCACGCCTCCTCGACGACCTGGACCTGTACGCCGGCGTCCACCGCGGAAAGCGCCGTACTGATCACGCAGCAGTCGGTCGCCACCCCGGCGAGCACCAGCCGCCCGTCGGCCCGCGCCGCCAGCTCGGGGCCCCAGGCACCGAACGTGGTCTTGTCGAGAGTTGGAGCCCCCTTGAACTCGTCGACCAGCTGATAGTCCTCGGAGTCCGGCGGCTGCAGCGCGAACGGAAACTGTTCGTAGTAGCCGGCCCAGGCACCGAAAACGTGTTCCGGCGCGACGAACCGCGTGAACACCACCTCGGGCGTGAACAGCTTGATGAGCTCCCGGGCCGGCTCGACGACCCGCTGGAAATCCGGAGTCGCCCAGCCGGACGCCGGATCCGCGAAGATCCGCTGCAGGTCGATCAGCGCCAGCACCATCAGGCCTCCTGACGCCGTACGGCGGACCGTCCGCCGAACCACTGCACGACGAAGCCGAGCACCAGCGCCACGAGTACGCCGAGGTTCGCGTACGCCCACGCGCCTTCCTTGCCGCCCAGACCGAACGCGTCGAGCAGGTACCCCTGCCAGGTCAGCCACGACGCCAGCGTGTTCGTGACGAGTCCCCACCCGATGCCGGTGGCAACGGCCATCGTCACCACCGGCAGCCACCGCACGTCGCCGTACCGGCCGGTCGGAAGGTAGAGGTCGTCCTCCGCGTAGTCGCGCCGCCGGGACACGATGTCGGCGAGCATGATCCCGCACCAGGCTGCGATCGGTACGCCGAGCGTGATCAGGAACCCTTGGAACTGCGCGAGGAACTCGCCGCCGTAGAACACCACGTACACGGTCCCCGCGATCATCACCACACCGTCGATGAACGCCGCGACGTACCGTTTCACCGGCAGCCCGAGCGAGAGCAGCGCGAGCCCGGACGAGTAGATGTCCAGGACGGCGCCGCCCACCAGCCCGAGCACCGCCACGATCACGAACGGCACCAGGAACCACGTCGGCAACGCCTCCGCGAGCGCTCCGATCGGGTCGGCGCCGATCGCCGTACTCAGCTCCTCCGACGATCCCGCGAGCAGCAGACCGAACACGAGCAGTACGACGGGAGCCAGCGAACCTCCGAAGGTGGTCCAGCCGACGACGCCGCCGCTCGACGACCGGCGCGGCAGGTACCGCGAGTAGTCCGCGGCCGCGTTCACCCAGCCGAGCCCGAAGCCCGTCATCAGGAACACCAGCGCGCCGATCACCGCCTGCGCGGACCCGCTCGGCAGCGCGGAGACGGTGCTCCAGTGGATCTGGTCGGCGACCAGCACGATGTACACGACGGTGAGTACGCCGGTGACGATCGTGATCACCGTTTGCGCCCGCATGATCAGGTCGAACCCGAGGACGCCGCAGGCGACCGTGAGCAGACCGACCACGAGCAGCGCGATCACCTTGGTCAGCGTGCCGCCGCCCCAGCCGAGCCGCTCGAAAACGGTGGCCGTGGCCAGTGTCGCGAGGATCGTCAGCACGGTCTCCCAGCCGACGGTCAGCAGCCAGGAAACGAGTGACGGCAACTTGTTTCCGCGGATTCCGAACGCGGCCCGGCTGAGCACCATCGTCGGCGCCGAACCACGTTTTCCGGCGAGCGCGATCAGCCCGCAGAGCAGGAACGAGAACACCACCCCGATCAGCCCGGCGATCACCGCCTGCCAGAACGAGATGCCGAACCCGAGCGCGAACGCGCCGTAGCTCAGTCCCAGCACCGACACGTTGGCGCCGAACCACGGCCAGAACAACTGGTTCGGACGGCCCTTCCGGTCCGCGTCCGCGATCACGTTCAGCCCGTTGCTCTCCACCGCGAGCGCGCGGGTCTGCTGCCCCTCGACCTGGTCGGTCATATCGGCTCCTCGAAGAACCTGTTCAGTCCTGTTCAACACGGTAGGCCTGGCCGGTGCGGTGGTCAACAATGAACGGCATGGAGCTCAGCGCGGAGGTCGACGGGTTCAGGCTGGCGTACGACCGGGACGGCGAAGGCCCCGCGGTCGTTCTCCTGCACGGCTGGCCTGGAGACCGCACCGATCACAGGCTGCTCGCCCCGTTGCTGGTGGAGCGCGGGTGCGAGGTGGTGGTGCCGGATCTGCGCGGATTCGGCGAGTCGGACAGCCTGTCCACGGATCCGAAGCAGTACGGCGTGGATGCGCAGGCGAAGAGCGTGGTGGCGCTGGTGGAGGAGCTCGGGCTGGAGCGTCCTGTGCTCGCCGGGTACGACATCGGGAGCCGGATCGCGCAGGGGATCGCGCGGACGCGGCCCGACCTGATCGAGGGCCTGGTGGTGGCGCCGCCGCTGCCGGGGATCGGAAAGCGGGTGTTTTCCGAGCAGGCACAGGCGGAGTTCTGGTACCAGGCGTTCCATCGGCTGCCGGTGATCGAGGAGTTGATCGACGGAAACCCGGCCGCGGTCCGTTCGTACCTGCGGCATTTCTGGACGCACTGGTCCGGGCCGGGGTTCGAGCCGGAGCTGGATCACCTGGTCGAGGTCTACTCGGCGCCGGGCGCGTTCACGGCGTCGATCCAGTGGTACCGGGCGGGAGCGGGTTCGGTCGCGGTGTCGGCGGCCGAGACGGCGCCGCCGTCGTACGACCGGATCGCCGTACCGACGGTGGTCCTGTGGCCGGAGTTCGACCCGCTGTTCCCGCGGGCCTGGTCCGACCGGGTGGACGACTTCTTCAGCGACGTCCGCCTGCGGCACGTCGCCGGCGCCGGCCACTACGCGCCACTCGAGTACCCGGAGATCCTCGCCGAAGAGATTGTCGGACTGTAGGGCATGCCTGACGGCCCAGCGCCTACTGCGGGGCACTCGGCACGGCATCTCGCCGCACGGGTGCAAAGGCCACGATGCTCCGCATCGAGACCTTCGCCCCCGCACGGCGAGCTACCGCACCGAGCACCTCCTCGCGACGGCGCTGAGCCGTCAGGCATGCCCTAGGCTAACCGCATGGCCGAGACCGAGCTGGGGATGCCGACCGTGCGGCCGGCGGTGGGGGCGTTGGCGAAGCTTGCGCCGCAGCCGGTTCGGTACCTGCTGAACTGGGGCCGGAAGTACTCGCTCTGGGTGTTCAACTTCGGGCTCGCGTGCTGCGCGATCGAGTTCATCGCGGCGTCGATGGGCCGGCACGACTTCATCCGGCTCGGCGTGATCCCGTTCGCGCCCGGACCGCGGCAGGCCGACCTGATGGTGGTGTCCGGCACCGTGACCGACAAGATGGCGCCGGCGATCAAGCGGCTGTACGACCAGATGCCGGAGCCGAAGTACGTGATCTCGTTCGGCTCCTGCTCGAACTCCGGCGGCCCGTACTGGGACTCGTACTGCGTGACCAAGGGCGTCGACCAGATCATCCCGGTCGACGTGTACGTACCCGGTTGCCCGCCGCGGCCCGAGGCGTTGCTGCAGGGCATCCTCAAGCTGCAGGAGAAGATCGCCGGCGAGACACTGTCGAGCCGGTACGACGAGCCGTCCGCGGCCGCTCTCACGCGGGGACTGGTGCAGCCTTGAGCGCTGATGCCTTGGAGGCGCTGACCAGCGCGGGGATCGCGGCGTCCCAGACGGACAGCTTCGGCCCGACCGCGATCGACGTACCGCCGGAGTCGTGGGTCGCGGCGCACGAGGTACTGCGGGACGCGGTCGGCCTCACGTTCTTCGACTTCCTGAGCGCGTCCGACGAGCTCAAGGACGGGTTCCGGGTGGTGTCGCATCTCGCGGACTTCTGGGGTGGATCGCATGTCGACCACGTACTCCTGCGGACCTTGGTACCGCGGGAAAACGCTGTACTTCCGACGCTTTCCGAGCTGTACGCCGGGGCGAACTGGCATGAGCGGGAGACGTACGAGATGTTCGGGATCGCCTTCGACGGGCATCCGAACCTGACGACGTTGCTGCTGCCGGACGAGTTCGAGGGGCACCCGCTGCGGAAGGAGTTCGTGCTCGCGTCCCGGGTCGCGAAGCCGTGGCCCGGTGCGAAGGAACCAGGCGAGTCGGACCACGCCCCCGCGGGCGCCCCGAGCCGCCGCCGTACCCTCCCACCCGGCGTCCCCGACCCGGAAACCTGGGGCCCCCGCCCGGCAGGCTCGCCGGACCCCGACCCGCTGGCCCCCGCTGAGGCCGCCGCCACTCCCGCCCGCCCCCGCCGGGCCGGCGCCACCGGCGAACGCCGAACCCGCCGCCAGCCCGCCTCCGACACCCCACCGGCCAACACCCCACCGGCCAACTCCCCACCGTCCGACGCGACGCCGCCGGCTGAGCCGTCGTGATTCCTGCTGCGGAAGAGCTGGCGCGCTACACCCTCGAGCGGCAGCACCCGATCACTCGGACCTGGGTGGGCGACGCGCGGCGGCTCGCGATCCTGACCGAGGAACATGCGGCGCTGGACATCCTGCTGGCCGAGGACCTGGGGATCGCCGTCCAGCGCACCGATCGACTGGCGCCCGGCAAACCACCCGAGGCGATGCTCAACCGCTGGGTTCCCGTCGGCGACGACCTGCACGCGATGTTCAGCATGCGCTTCGAGAACCTGAACCCCGCCAGACCGTTCGTCGACGCGACCCCGATGAGCCGATCACCGAGATCCTCCGACCTCCCCGCGCTGGCCGCTGCCGCCCAGGAGTTCTACGGCGTCCACCACCCGCTGTACCTCCGCCTCTGGACCGCCGAGGCAACCATCGCCGGCACCGCCCCGGACCGCCGATTCCTCGCCGCCCCGATCAGTCAGCTGCGCGCGACCGACGTACCACCCGGCCTTGCCCTCCGCCCGGCGAAGACAGTCGACCACTACGACGCGGCCCGCGACGCGTACGCCGCGGTCGACGCCGACCACCCGCACCACCCCGAGGAAGCAGCCATCCAGGACCGCGAAGACCTCCAGGAGGCAGCGGACGAAGGCCTGCTCTTCGACGTGACAGTGCACGACGAATGGGCCGGGTACGCCGCCGCGATCATCAAGCCCGACGACGCCCTAGGCCTCCCCGCATACGTCGTCCGCGAACTGGTCCTCGCCCCTCGACACCGAGGCCACGGCTACGGCCGCCACCTCAGCACCCTCCTGGCCCAGTCCCTCCCCGACCCCACCCGAATCCTCATCGGCACCATCCACGAAGCCAACCAAGGCGCCCGAACCGCCGCCCTCACCGCAGGCCGCCAAGACATCGGCGGCTGGCTTCAACTCCCGTTGAGTTGAGTCAGATAACCGAGTCGGAATCGGCTGCCCGAAGCAGCCCTCGTGACGCCCGGCTCCTCCCCCCACCCGTTTGGGGAGCCCCTTCCCCCAGGATCGGGGAGCGAGACCTCCCCAAACCGGTTTGGGGAGACTTTCGATCAGGACTGGGGAGGGCTACTGCCCGATTCGGGTGGGTAATCCTCCCCGCAACGCCCCAGCCCGTTGCATATCGCCAGGCCGGCCGCTCGACGGTCGATCACCGCCAGTACGTCGTCCGGGACATCGCGAATGAGATGGTCGGCCATGCCGTCAGTCGATGGCTGATGATCTCAGGAGTTGCGGTGGGGTGTAGTAGAAGACCTCTTCGCGGGTTATTTGGCCGGACTCGACTGTGCAGAGGGAGAGTTTGGTGGTGTGGGAGCGGGTGCCGGTGCGGACGTCCAGTTGGTCGAAGGTGAAGCGGACGGCGAAGTGGTTGTCGAGGAGGAGTGGGCCGACGATGCCGACGTCCAGGTACTCGATGTCGGTGTTGAGGCGGCGGGCGTTCTCGAGGATGGCGTCGGCGCCTTTGACCTCGATCTCCTCGCCGCCGGTTTCGAGGGGTGCGACGCGGACGACCTCGGGGGCCGAGAGCGCGAGTGCCTGGTCGAGGCGGCCGGTGGACAGCGCGTCGACGTACCGCTGGGCGACCTCCGCGGCGGACAGGACGCGGAACTCGTCGGCGTGTTCGTCCGCCCATTCGGCGAACGTGAGCGCGGGGCGGCCGGTGAGTTCGGTGACGGTGGTGGTGACGGGTTCGGGGTTGTCGACGAGTGAGGCCCAGTAGGCGACCGAACTCTCGGCGAGGACCGGGTCGGCGCCGAGGTCGAGCATCGCCTGCCGTGCCTCCGCGTCGGACAGCGCTTCGACGCGCATCTCCTTGCCGACCGCCCGCGCGATGGTCTGGATCTGCTCGGCCTGGGTCAGCACCTCGGGCCCGGTGAGGTCGTAGATCTGGCCGATGTGCCGGTCGTTCAGGAGGGCGAGTACGGCGACCGCGGCGATGTCTCGTTCGTGGATCAAGGACCGGCCGGCCTCGGGGGACGCGACCCGTACGACGTCGCCGGTCCGGAACTCGCTCGCCCAGCCCTGCGCGTTGACCGCGAACCCGCCCGGCCGGACGAAGGTCCAATCCTTGTCCCGCAGGAGCTCTTCGACGTCGGCCCAAACCCCGCCGGACGGCGCGCTCAACGAGGACAGGTAGACGACCCGCCGGGGCAGTTCGGACACCACGTCGGCGGCTCCCTCGGCACTGAACGACGGCCACAGCAGGAACGCGGCGTCGACGTCGGCCGCGGCCCGGCGTACGGCGGCGGCGTCGTAGAGATCGCCCTGGATCAGTTGCACGTCGGGCGGGAAGCCGGCGAGGTCCGGCGTCCGGACGAGGGCGCGGACAGTCACGCCCGCGGCGCGCAGACCGTCGACGACGTGCCGGCCGACGCGGCCGGTGGCTCCGGTGACAAGAATCGTGGTCATGCGACCCACCTTGCGACCTCAACGTTGGTTGAGGTCAAACGGAAAGCACTAGGCTGACCGGCATGCTGGAGTTCGTGGTGCGGGTGGTGGGCGTTCTGGTCGCCTTCCTGGTGGCGCCCTTGCTGGTCGGTCAGGCCGAGCACAAGGTGATGGCGCACATGCAGTCACGGCTCGGCCCGATGTACGCCGGCGGGTTCCACGGCTGGGCGCAGCTGGTCGCGGACGGGGTGAAGTTCGTCCAGAAGGAGAGCGTGGTCCCGGCCGCCGCCGACAAGCGGGTGTTCGAGTGGGCCCCGATCGTCGCGATCCTGCCGTACATGGCGGCGCTCGCCGCGATCCCGCTGGCGCCGGGACTCGTCGGCGCCGACCTGGACTCGGGTCTGTTCTTCGTACTCGCGGTGATGAGCATCGGCGTACTCGGATCGCTGATGGCCGGCTGGGGCAGCGGGAACAAGTACAGCCTGCTCGGCGGGCTCCGGGTCGCGGCGCAGCTGATGAGCTACGAGCTGCCGTTCGTGCTGTCCGCGGCGAGTGTCGCGGTCGCGGCCGGGTCGTTGAGTCTGACCGGAATCGCGCACGCATGGAACCCGTGGTGGCTGCTCTGGCAGCTGCCCGGTCTGGTGGTGTTCTTCATCGCCGGCCTGGCCGAGCTGCAGCGGCCGCCGTTCGACATGCCGGTCGCGGACTCCGAGGTGATCTTCGGCCCGTACACGGAGTACACCGGGCTCCGGTTCGCGATGTTCCTGCTCGCTGAGTACGCCGGGATCGTCGTCCTCGCGGCCCTCACCACGGTGCTGTTCCTCGGCGGCTGGAGCGGCCCGGGACCGGAGTCGATCGGCTGGATCTGGACCGTGCTGAAGGTCGCGTTCGTCTCGGTCGTGGTGATCTGGGTGCGGGTCTCGTTCCCGCGGATGCGTGCCGACCAACTGCAGAAGCTGGCCTGGCAGGGCCTGGTGCCGGTGGCGCTGATCCAGCTCGCGCTCACCGGCATCGGCGTCGTCGTCTTCTAAGGAGTTGCCAGGGCCTCGGTCGGTGAGAGGCGGGAGGCTCTGACAGCGGGGTAGAGGCCTGCCAGTCCACCGATCACCAGAGTCGCCGCGACCCCGCCTGCCAGTGCCCAGACCGGGATGACCGTCAGCCAGTTCTGGTACGACGCATAGGCCGCGGTGACCGCGGATCCGAGTAACGCCCCGCCGACCCCGCCGAGCGCGGACAGCAGCAGTGACTCGGTCAGGAACTGGGTGCGGATCTGGCCGCGGGTCGCCCCGAGCGAGCGGCGCAGACCGATCTCGGCGCGGCGTTCGAGCACCGAGATCACCATGATGTTCGCGACCCCGACACCGCCGACCAGCAGCGCGACCGCGCCGAGGCCGAGCAGGAGCCCGGTGAAGGCCTGCCCTGCGGCCTGCTTGGCGGCGAGCGCGTCGGACGGTCGCGACACCTCGACCTCGTTCGGCGCCTCCGGGTTCGCGGTCGCTCCGAGGACCGAGCGGACGGCCGGCACCTGAGCGTCGTCCGAACGGGTGTAGATCGTGGTCGGGTGCCCGTCGAAGGCGAGATCGCTCGCGGCCGGCCAGCCCATGAGTGCGGCGCTGTCCAGTTCGGGGGCGAGCGCGGCCGGTTCGAGGATGCCGAGGACGGTGAACCAGGTGTTGCCGATCAGCACCTGGGTGTCCGGCCCAGCCTTGGTGATGCCCAGCCGTTCGGCAGCGCTCGAGCCGAGGACGGTCGCCGGATAGCTGCCGGTTGCCGCGTCGATCCACTTGCCGCTGCGGATCGTCGCGCCGATCGTGTCGAGCAGGTTGGTGCGGGCGGCGTACGCGATGATGCCGTTGGTCTCGACGTCCGGGATCTTGCTGGTCCGGTAGACCGAGGCGTCGTCGACCTTCCCGATCGCGGACTCGGCGCGGACCGGCGGGATCCGGCGGACCATGGACTCCGCGGCGAGTGGCAGCTGGGCCTGCTCGCCGGTCAGCCGGGTGCCGGGGGTGACCGTCAGCAGATTGGTGCCGAGGGCATCAAGCTGGCTGTCGAGCTCGGCCCGTGAGGACGACGAGATACCGACCACCGCGACCATCGCGGCGATCCCGATCGCGATGCCCAGCGCGGACAGGAACGCCCGCATCGGCCGGGTCCGCAACCCAACCGCCCCCACGCGCACCACATCGCGCAACCCCAGCGCCGCGGGCCGGAGCTCCCGGGCACTTTGTGCACGACGTCCGTGCTTTTCGCCCGTTGTCGTACGGACGTCGTGCACAAAGTCGTCGCTCATGAGCGGACCTCCTCGACGATGACGCCGTCTCGCATGCGGACTTGGCGGGGGAGGGCGGCTGCGATGTCGCGGTCGTGGGTGATGACCACGACCGTTGTGCCGGCGGCGTGCAGGTCACGCAGCAGTTGCATGACGCCTGCGCCCGACACCGAATCCAGCGCACCGGTCGGCTCGTCGGCCAGCAGTACGGCGGGTTCGCCGGCGACTGCCCGTGCAACGGCCACGCGTTGCCGCTCGCCGCCGGACAGCTCGTGCGGCTCGTGATCGAGGCGGTGCGCGAGACCGACCCGTTCCAGAGCGGCCGCCGCACGCTTCCGGCGTACCGACAGGCGGAGGCCGGAGTAGAGCAACCCGTCGGCGACGTTGTCGACCGCGCGGACGCCGGCCGCGAGATGGAACTGCTGGAACACGAACCCGATCCGGGTCGCGCGCAACGCCGACAGTCCCGCGTCGGACAGCCGTGCCACGTCGTACCGGTCGATCCGGACCGTGCCGGTGGTCGGCCGATCGAGGGTGCCGAGGACGTTCAGCATCGTGGACTTGCCGGAGCCCGACGGGCCGACGATCGCGACCAGTTCGCCGGGGTCGATCCGCAGGTTCACACCGCCGAGCGCGTGCACTCCACCCGGGTACACCTTCGTGACCTCGCTCAGCTCGATCACTTGGGGATCCCCACCGTGGTGCCGGCCGTGATGCCGGTGCCGCTGATCTCGACCTGACCGTTCGCGAACAGGCCGGTCTTCACCGGCACGTACCGCGAGGTCGTACCGTCCGTGACCTCGACGCCGAAGCCGCCCTCGCGGAGCGCGACCAGGGCCGCGACCGGAACGGTCAGCACGTTCTTGCGTTCCGAGGCGGTGAACGTGACGTCGACGGCCGCCGACGACCACGCGGCCACCGCTTTCTGGTCGGCGAGGGCAACGATCACCTCGACCTTCGTTTCCGGGTCCTTGTCCGGACTTTCCGCCGGAATGATCACCGTGGAAACTTTCTGGATCTTTCCGGGCACGGATTTTCCGTCCGGGAGTGCGACCGTGACCGCCCCGTTGAGGGTGGCGAGCCGCTGGTCGGCCGCGTCGAGCTGGACGGTGACGGCCCGGGTGGTGCCGGTGTAGCTGAGGACGGGCTGGTTCGGGGCGAGCGGTGACCCTTCCTCGGCCTGCACGCTGTCCACCCGGAGATGACCGGGTGCGAACAGGACGCTGCCGAGCTCGACGACACCCGTCTCGTCCAGACCGAGATCCTCCTGCCACTCCTCGACCGCGGCCGCGGTGGCGTCGGTGTACTCGTCGTCCACGGTGAACCCGGTGTAGCCCATCGCCTTCAGGTTCTGCTCGAGCTGCAGCACGTCGGTGCCTTCGCTCCCGATCACGAGCCTGCGGTACGCCGGGAGCGCGCCGTACAGCAACGTGGTCGGCTTGTTGTCGATGCTGTACACGGTGTTTCCGCGGCGCAGCTCCTGCCCGCTGTCCGGTACGGCGGTGACCGTGCCGGCGACCCGGTTGACCGCGGACGACGACTGGCCGAAGCCGAGCGTGCCGTCCTGGGTCTCGGTGTCCTTCAAGGTCTGCTGCGTGACCTTGGTGGTGTTGATCGGCACGGCCTGCGCGGCCGGATTGGTTGCCTGGCTCGTGTCGCCCCGGCTCACCAGGAACGCACTTGCGGCGCCCCCGGCGGCCAGGACGGCCACAGCTGTCAGTGCCTTACGCATCAGCGTGCCGCCAGAATGCTCTGGCAGGCGTCCTGCGCCTTCTTGAAGTCAGGATCGTCCGCGACGCCCGGCCCGATCATGATGCCGCGCTGGTCCGGTTTCGGGTCCGGAAACTTCTCGACCCCGTTCTTCCGCATGCACTCGGCGTATTTCCGGCCGTTTTCCGCCTGCTGCGGGTTGGCGCTGCCCTGGGCCTGCGGGTTGTACTGCTGGCACGCCTCCATGGCCTTCTGGACCTGCTCCTGCGTGACACCGGAGTTCTTGTCGAACCTCAGCATCGGGCCCTTGCCGGGCTCCGGGTCCGGGACGTTCAGTCCGTTCTCCCGCAGGCACTGGGTGAACTTGACCGCCATCTCGTCCCGGCTGAGGCCGGCCGGCGCACTGCTCGGCGCCGACGACTGCTGCCCTCCGCTCCCGGAGGCGACCTGGGCGTCGGGCTCGTCGGCTCCGCAGCCGGTCAAGGTCAGGCCGGCGACCAGAACGGAAACGGCCAGGATGGTGTTGCGCATCGGTGCTCCTCTCGTTTCCGCCACACCTTTCTCGGTCGGCCGTTTCCGGACCGTTTCCGAGTGCGGAAACACCGCGGAAACACCGAGGTCGGGGATCATGGGGTGCGTGCGGGTACTGGTGGTCGAGGACGAGCCGTTGCTGGCGGCAGCGATCGCGGAATGGCTGCGCGACGAGGCGCACGCCGTCGACGTGGCCGGTGACGGCGGCGCGGCACTGGAACGGTTGTCGGTGAACGCGTACGACGTACTCGTGCTGGACCGCGACATTCCGGTCGTCCACGGGGACGAGGTGTGCCGGCAGCTGGTGGCCTCCGGGTCCGCCACGCGCGTGCTGATGCTGACCGCCGCGGCCGCCGTGACCGACCGCGTCGAAGGGCTCGGGCTGGGGGCGGACGACTACCTGACCAAGCCGTTCGCGTTCGCCGAGCTGGGCGCGCGGGTCCTCGCGCTGGGCCGCCGCAGCCGCCCGGCCGATCCGCCCGTACTGCGACGCGCCGGGGTCACGCTGGATCCGGCGCGGCACGAGGTGTTCCGCGACGGCCGGTACGTGCCGTTGTCGAAGAAGGAATTCGCCGTACTCGTGGAGCTGCTGCGAGCTGACGGCGCGACCGTGTCGGCCGAACAACTGCTGGAGAAGGCATGGGACGAGCACGTGGACCCGTTCACCGGAGCGGTCCGGCTGACGATCCTGAAGCTGCGCCGGAAACTGGGCGAGCCGGGACTGGTCGAGACCGTCACCGGCGTCGGCTACCGCATCCCTTGAGGAGACTGTCGCTCCGCGGCCGCCTGACCCTGCTGTACGGCGGGCTGTTCATGGCCGCCGGCGTGGTGCTGCTCGGGGTCACGTACGCCCTGTTCAACGCGAACCTCGGTCAGCAGTACCGGGTGATCGTGAAGGGCACGTACCTGAGCCCGAGCGCCGGTGCCACCAGGCCCCCGCCACCGACCAACGACGTCTACGTGATGAACAAGGACGGCGCCGTACTGACCGGCTCGGATGCGGAACGGGTGCTGGAGCAGCAGCGGGAACAGGTCCGCCAGGCGGCGATCAAGTCGTTGCTGACCCAAGGGAGTATCGCTCTGCTCGCGGTCGGCGCGCTTGCCGCCGGGTTCGGATGGCTGGTGGCCGGGCGGGTCCTCGCGCCGCTGCACCGGGTGACCGACACGGCGCGCCGGATCGCCGCGTCGCCGTCCGCTCTGCACGAACGGATCGCGTTGAAGGGCCCCGACGACGAGGTGAAGAACCTGGCGGACGCCTTCGACACGATGGTCGAGCGCCTGGACCATTCCTTCGACGGGCAACGCCGCTTCGTCGCCAACGCCTCCCACGAGCTCCGTACGCCGCTGACGCTCGGTCGCGCGCTCGTCGAAGTCGCGATGCACCGAAGGACCGCGTCCCCGGAGGTCAAGGAACTGGGCGAGAGCCTGCTGACGATCAACGCCCGCCACGAGCAACTCATCGACGGGCTGCTGATCCTCGCGGACTCCGAGAGACACCTGTCGACCGTCTACCCGGTGAACCTCGCCGACATCGTCAGCCACGTAGCCGCCCAACTGACCCCGGAAGCCGCCGCGGCCGGCGTCGAGCTGATCCGCGGCCCGGGCGAGGCGCCCACCCGCGGCGACGCCCTGTTGCTGGAACGCCTGGTCCACAACCTGGTCGAGAACGGCATCCGCCACAACCTGCCGTCAGGTGAGCGGTGGGTGCAGGTGCGCAGCAGAACAGCCGGCGATCACGTGGAGATCGTGGTCACGAACACCGGCCCGGAGATCCCGCCGTACGAAGTCGAATCCCTCTTCAAACCCTTCTACCGCCTGGGCGCGGAACGCCTGGTCAGCACGAAGGGTGCCGGTCTCGGCCTGTCCATCGTCCGCTCGGTCACCGAAGCCCACTCCGGCACGGTGACCGCCCTCCCGCGCGAAGGCGGTGGCCTCCAGGTGACAGTCACCCTGCCCCTGGACCCGGCCGGCGCTGCTTGACACACGTGTTGCCGTTCCGGGAGATTGGCGGGACGGCGCCGACCGGTCGCCGAGCTGTGGAACGTCCGACCCAGCCGGGGTTCCAGTGTGGCGAAGGGGATTCGTCCTCTCGGTCGACGATATCGGCGGGCTGTCTCTCAACACCGCGTCGCTGGGGACGATGGTGTCGGAGGAAGCGCCTGCGATGGTCGGTGAGCTGGAAGTTCTCGGTGCCTCGGAGCACAACCTGCGGGACGTCGATGTCACGTTCGGGCCCGGCCTGACCGCGGTCGTGGGTCCGTCCGGCTCGGGGAAGTCGTCGCTCGCGTTCGACGTGGTGTACGCCGAGGCGCGGCGCCGGTTCGTCGAGTCGCTGGGCCTGGGGCGTCCGGAGACCCGCGTGCCGGCCGCGCAGGTGCGGAGCATCTCCGGCTTGGGTCCGGCGGTGGCGATCGCTCAGAACGTGCTGAACGTCAACCCCGCCTCGACCGTCGCGACGTCGGTCGGTCTGCATCCCTTCTTCCGCATTCTGTACGCGCGATTCGCGGACGTCACCTGCCCGAGGTGCCAGGTCCCGGTCCGCGCGGTGTCCCGCGAAGAGCGACTCGCGATCGCTCTGGACCTGCTCGCCGCCGAGGGCAGCCTGCCAGTGGAAGTAGCGGTCGTCCGCGCTCTCGACGGAAGTCACGCGCGGCTCCTGGCCGGCCTGCGCGGCACGTTCGCCGAGGTCACGATCGACGGGCGTCCGTGGGCCGGGAAACGCGTGCCCCGGCTCGACCCGGCCGTCCCGCACGATGTCGTCGTACGCGTCGACACCCTGCGGGCGGAGATGTCCGCGGCGGAGGTTCGCGGCATCCTGGAGCGTGCCGACGCGTTGGGCTCACCCGAGGTTCGTCTCGGCCGTACGCCGGTACTGCGGGCGCCGATCTGCCCGAGCTGCTCGGACTGGGTCCGGCCGCTGGAGCCGTCGGCGTTCCGCGACACCGCGATCGACACGTCGTCCCATCGCATCGCCGGGGTCGCCCTGACCGAGTTGCTCGCCCGCTCGGTGCGCGAGGTCCTCGAGTTCGTCGACCAGTTGGCGATCGGCCCGCGTGCGGCGCGCGTTCAGGACGAGCTGCTGCGGCGCCTGCGACCACTGGTCAGGCTCGGGCTCGGTCATCTCAGCCTCGACCGGCCGATGCCGACGCTGTCGCGGGGCGAGGCGCAACGGACTCGGCTCGCGGTCGTCCTCGGCGGCCGGCTCGAGGATCTGCTGCACGTCCTCGACGAACCCACCATCGGGCTGCATCACACCGATCTCAAACCGTTGCTTGAGGCAATGGCATCGTTGCCGGGCCCGGTGTTGATGGTGGAGCACGACCGGACGGCGATCGCGCTGGCCGACGAGGTCGTCGAGATCGGCCCGGCCGGCGGCCGCGGCGGTGGCGAACTCGTCTTCCAAGGAACGCCGGCCGACCTGTGGCGCGCCGGCACTGCCTCAGGTCGCGGCTTCTCCGCGTCGCCCCGGACCCGGCGAGCGGCCCGTGCGATCGGCGACCGGCGGATCGGCATCACCGGCGCCTGCCTGCGCAACCTGCGCGACGTCGACTGCGAGATCCCGCTCGGGACGCTGACCGTCATCACCGGCCCGTCGGGAGCAGGCAAGACCACTCTCGCTCGCGACGTCCTGCTGGCGTCGATTCGAGCCGGCGCACCGGTGGGCTGCGCGGCCGTCGACGGGCCGGCGCTCCGCGCGATCGCCGTCGATCAGAAGCCGCTGGGCAACAACCCCCGGTCGAACCCGGCGACGTACACGAAGGTGCTGGATCGGATTCGTGACGTGTTCGCGCAGCAGACCGGACGGTCCGCGTCGGGGTTCACCTTCAACCGTGGCGAAGGCGCGTGCCCGGAGTGCGAGGGGATGGGCGCGGTCGCCATCAGTCTCCGAGAGTTGGCGCCCATCTGGGTACCGTGCGAGGTCTGCGAAGGCCGCCGGTACCGGCCCGAAGTCCTTGAGGCGAAGTGGCACGGCCGGTCGATCGCCGACGTGTTGGAACTGAGTGTCGATGAGGCCAGTGTGGTGTTCGACGAGCACCCGGCGGTGACGCGCATCCTCCAGACCCTGCAGGATGTCGGACTCGGCTACGTCACGCTCGGGCAGCCGTCGCCCAGTCTCTCCGGTGGTGAAGCGCAACGAGTCCGCCTCGCCCGGGAGGTGACGAAGGCGAAGGCCGGCAATCTCGTGATGCTGGACGAGCCCACCACCGGCCTTCACCCAGGCGACCTGGACAAACTCCTCACGGTGCTCGACAAGCTGACGGCCGACGGCTGCACGGTGGTCGTCGTCGAACACCAGGCGGACGTGATCGCCGCCGCTGACTGGCACGTCGAGCTCGGCCCGGGCGGTGGCCCCGATGGCGGGCGGCTGCAGCACTGCGGCCCCGCCGTTGCTCAGCAGCGGCCGAGGGCGACGCCCCGCGCCAAGCCGCGGGCCGATCGGCGCTCGCGTGAGGTCATCCGGGTGCGGGGCGCCCGGGCGCACAACCTGCAGGGGATCGACGTCGAGTTCGCCAAGGGCCGATTCACGGTCGTCACCGGCGTCTCAGGTTCGGGCAAGTCCTCGTTGGTCGGCGACGTGCTCGCGGCGGAGGCCGACCGGCGGCTGCTCGAGTGCCTGTCGGTGTACGAGCGCCAGTCGGTGCGCGAAGGACCGGAAGCCCCGGTCGAGTCGATCACCGGACTGGGCCCGACGATCAGCATCGACGCCTCCGGCACGAGCTTCCCGCCCGGTGGGCCGGGGCGCTGGGACGCCGCCCGTACGACGGTCGGCCGGTCCAGCGACCTCGACCGCCTCGTCTCCGTGGTGCTGGCGCGCGCCGGAGATTGCGCGACGCGCACGGTGCCTATCGAGCCGCGGCACCTGATGGGTTCGCCCGCGTCGGTGTGCCCGCAGTGCCTCGGGGTCGGCGTTGAGCGCGAGTTCGATTTCGCCGCGCTCCTACGGCCGGACGCGCCACTCACCCGGTGCTTCGGCGGAAGCCTGGCGTGGTTCCGGCCTGAGATTGTCGGCAGCAACGACGTCATCCGGACCTTCGCGGAGCGGTACCAGTTCGACCCGAGCACGACGCCGTGGTCGGAGCTCAGCGACGAGGTCCAGCACGGGATCCTGTACGGCGATTCGACCTGGGTAGGGCTGAACCACTGGGCCCGGCTCGACCTGGGAGGCCTGGAGACCACGGCGTACCCATGCCGCGAGTGCCGCGGCAAGCAACTGCGTGCTCCGTACCTGGCGATCCGGATCGCGGGTCGCGACCGCAGCGACCTGTTCTCGGCATCGTTCGCCGAGCTCGACGACATCCTGACGTCGATGGCCGAGCTGGACGACGAACACGCCGCATTCGCCCGTACCGTCGCGTCGTACCGGCTGGGATTCCTGCGCCGGGTCGGGCTCGGCTATCTCACGATGAACCGGACGACCTGGACGCTGTCCGCGGGTGAGGCCCAGCGGATCAAGCTGGCGTCGGTCCTCGGCAGCGGCCTCGTCGGCATGACCGTCCTGCTCGACGAGCCGTCCCGAGGTCTGCATCCGTCCGAAGTGGAAGCACTCGCCGGCACCCTGAGCGACCTGCGCGACGCCGGAAACACCGTCATCGCTGTCGAACACGATGCCACCCTCATTCGAGCCGCCGACGACGTCATCGAGATCGGCCCGGGTCCCGGACGGGCGGGCGGCCGGCTCGTCGACCTCGACAGCGCCGAGTCGGTCACCCGGGCAGTGCGCTCGGGGGGTGTTGGGATCCCGCGGCACGACCGCCGCGTGCCGACCGAGTGGATGCAGGTCACGGGAGCGCGGGAGAACAACCTGTGCGGTCTCGACGTACGCGTCCCGCTCGGCGTGCGAGTCGGCGTGTGTGGCGTGTCCGGTTCGGGGAAATCCTCGCTCGTCGTCGACACGATCGCGCTCGGGCTGGCGCGACCGGTGACCAACCACTCCGGCGGCGACATCATCCGCGTCGCACCTGGGGTCCACCAGGCTGTTTCGGGTGCTCCCGCTCGTACCGTCGTCGCCGACCACGGCCGTGCGGGAATCGCGTCACCCGGCAGCTTCCTCGGGCTGATCACCGCGGTCCGCAAGGCGTTCGCCGCCGGCGAAGTGGCCCGCGAGCAGGGCGTCACGATGAAGGACCTCACCTACGGCTGTGACGCCTGCGGCGGGAAGGGGACGTGGCAACAGGGCATGTCGTTCCTGCCACCGGTGACCCAGACCTGCGATGCCTGCGGAGGTTCCGGCTACCGTCGCGAGGTCGCCGCCCTCCGCGAGCGGGACCGGACGCTCGCCGATATCGAAGCCCTGACCATCGGCGAGCTCGTCGACGAGTGGGGCGACATCGCCGCCGTACGTCGCGCCGGCGACGCCGCGCTCGCGCTCGGCCTCGGGTACCTCGTCGTCCGCCAACCTGGTTGGAGCCTGTCCGGCGGTGAAGCGCAGCGACTCAAGCTCGCCAAGGAGCTCGCCCGTCCGACGAAGGCCGGCAGCCTCTACGTACTCGACGAACCCACTGTCGGCCTGCAGGCCACGGACGTCGCCGTGCTCCTGCGCGCGCTCGACGCGATCGTCGACGCGGGCAACACCGTCCTGGTGGTCGAGCACGACCCGATGGTGCTTGCCACCTGCGACTGGATCATCGAGCTCGGCCCAGGCGGCGGACCGCACGGTGGAAGGATCGTCTTCGAGGGGCCGCCCGGAGAGCTGGGTAAGGCCGACACGGCCACAGCGCCGTTCGTACGGGCGGCATTGACATGAACACGCTGCTGTTCGGAGACCCGTCGCCGTCGCTCCGGTGGCGCGCGGCAGTGGAGCTCGAGGGCGCCTCGGCCGACGATGACGACGTGAGGGCCTGGCAGGGTGAGATCGCGGCGAGTCCCGCGGTCCGATCGCTCCTCGGGCGGCTGGCGGCGGCTGAGCGGCCGCAGGACGCCGGGTACCTGCTGTGTCAGCTCGCGTATCTCGGGTACCGCGGCCCCGAGCTCGCCGCTGCCGTCGACGCGATCTTCTCCCATCAGCAGCCGGATGGCTCGTGGCCGCTGCGGTACGACGACGATCCATCCGACGGTCCGCGGTTCATCACCATGCAGACCGTCGTACCGCTCCGGGGCGTCGCCGCGGCTGGCTTCGCCACTGATCCTCGGGCTGAGCGGGCGTACGAATGGCTCCTGCGGGAACGACTTCACGACGGCTCCTGGCCTTCCGGACCGAAGGCTGACCTAGGTAGTCCGGGAAAGCCTGCGCCGCCGGAGAAGGAGTACCGGCGACTCACCCGTGGCGACGGGTGCCGTTCCGCGACGACCGGCGCGGTGGCCTGCCTTGCGCTGCATCCCCAGCGCAGTCGATCCGACGCGGCCCGCGTCGGCGTCGACCACCTGCTCGCCCGCGAGACCCGCGACGAGTCGACCCTCGGCTGGGAAGTCTCCCGGCTGGTCGGCCTCGAACGCGCGATGGGACAGGTCACCTTCTACGTCACCGTCGATCCCGTTTTCCTCCTCGACCTCGCCTCCCGCTGCGCCGACGACCGCCGGGTCCACGCTCTCGCCACCTGGCTCGAGTCCAGGCGCGGCCCATACGGGCTCTGGCAACACCCGACGCACCCGCAACTGTCCCGCTGGCTGACCTTCGACCTCGAATCCAGCCTCCGCCGCTTGAACGGCGTGTCGCCGGCTGTCGATCTGGACTGAGGCCGTTCGTATAGAGGGCGAGAAGGAGGCAAACGATGAATCAATACGTGCTCAGCATCTACCAGCCCGACGGTCCGGTCCCCGAGCCGGAGATCCTGGATCCGATGATGCGTGAAGTCGAGGCTCTGACCGCCGAGATGAAGACGGACGGCGTCTGGGTGTTCGACGCCGGCATGCACCCGCCGGAGACCGCCACCGTGCTGAAGGCGCAGGGCGACGACGTCCTGGTGACCGACGGGCCGTTCACCGAAGGCAAGGAGCATCTCGGCGGATTCACCGTGATTCGGGTCGAGGATCTCGACGCCGCGCTGAGCTGGGGCCGCCGGCTCACCAAGATTCTCGGCCTGCCTGTCGAGGTCAGGCCCTCGCAGTCGTGACCTCTGACCTCGCCGCGATCTTCCGGGCCGAGCACGGGCGGGCGGTCGCTGTGCTGACCCGCGTGTTCGGTGACCTGGAGATCGCCGAGGACGCCGTCCAGGACGCGTTCACCGCGGCGGTGCAGAAATGGCCGGAGAGCGGCGTACCGCCGAGCCCGGCCGGATGGATCATCACGACCGCACGGAACCGTGCGATCGATCGCCTGCGCCGCGACAGCGCGCGGGCGGACAAGCATGCCCAGGCGGCGCTGCTGCACGTCGAGGCCGAGCCGGTGGAGGAGGGTGCCGTGCACGACGACCGTTTGCGGCTGATCTTCACCTGCTGCCACCCGGCGCTCGCGCTGAACGTTCGGGTCGCCCTCACGCTCCGCATGCTCGGCGGCCTCAGCACGGCCGAGATCGCCCGCGCGTTCCTGGTGCCCGAACCGACGATGGCGCAACGGCTGGTCCGCGCCAAGGCCAAGATTCGCACCGCGGGCATTCCGTACCGCGTCCCGTACGAGGCGGATCTGCCCGAGCGCGTTCGCGGCGTACTCGCCGTCGTCTACCTGATCTTCAACGAGGGGTACGCCGCCTCGTCCGGCGAGACCCTGGTGCGCGACGACCTCGCTGCCGAGGCCCTGAGGTTAGGGCGGCTGCTGGTCGAGTTGATGCCGGATGAGCCTGAAGCGGTCGGTCTGCTCGCGTTGATGCTCCTCCAGCACTCCCGGCGCCCGGCCCGGGTCGCGCCGGACGGCTCACTCGTCCGCCTCAGCGACCAGAACCGCGACCTGTGGGACCGCGCGCTCATCGACGAAGGCCACGCCCTCGTCCGCCGTTGCCTGCGCCGCAACCAGCCCGGCCCGTACCAGCTCCAGGCCGCCATCAACGCCGTCCACGCCGACGCCGCAACCCCCGACGCGACCGACTGGCGCCAGATCCTCCAGCTCTACGACCACCTCCTCGCCCTGGAACCCACGCCCGTCGTTGCCCTCAACCGAGCCGTCGCCGTCGCCGAGGTCGAAGGCCCCACCGCGGCACTCGCCCTCGTCGACGAGCTGCCGCTCGACACCTACTACCTCTTCCACGCCATCCGAGCCGACCTCTTGAGCCAACTCAACCGCACCTCCGAAGCCCAGGAGTCCTACCGCACCGCCCTCTCCCTCACCTCCAACGAGGCCGAACAGGCCTTCCTCCGAACACATCTGTAGGGTCCGGAGGGTGTTCGAGTTGATCTGTGAGGTGGAGCCGCCGACGCGGCCGGATCTGAAGAAGGTTCGGCATCAGATCGGGGTGATGAGTCCGATCGCGGACGGGTTCCTGATCCCGGACAACCACATCGGGCGGGCGACCGTTTCGAGTGTTGCGGTGGCCAACGAAGTGCAGTTGATGGGGGCGCGCGGAATCGCCTGCCTGAACTCGCGGGACCGGAATCTGCTCGGTTTCCGGCGCGACCTGCTGACCGCGGCGGCGTACGGCGTAGAACGTTTTCTGTTCGTGCACGGCGACGACCCGGCGGAGGGCGCCCGCACCAGTCAGCTGACGGTACGGCGGATGATCGAGCAGACCCGCGAGACGACGTACCCGGGGTGTGAGCCGTTCAAGGTCGGCGCGGCGACCCGGCTGACGAAGGTTCCGCGCTGGAAGGCCGAGGCCGACTTCCTGTACGTCCAGGTCAGCTACGACCTCGACGAGCTGCTCCGCTGGCGTGAGTCGGTCGACCTGGACATCCCGGTGTACGCCGGGGTGATGGTGCTCGCCTCCGCCCAGATGGCCCGCAATCTCGCCAAGCTGCCCCAGCTCCGGATCCCGGCCGATCTGATCGAGGCGGTGGAGCGCGACCGGGACGCCGGCGTCGACCACGCCTGCGAGCAGATCCTGAAGATCCGTGACTCCGGGGCCTTCGAGGGCGTTCACCTGATACCGGTCAGCCGGTACCGCCAGGTCGCGGCCCGCCTCGAACGCGACTTGCTCCAACGCGACTCGTGAGGCGGCAGATCGGCTAATGTCCTGCTAAGACGACGGGAGGTGGAGCGTGGGACTGCCTGGTAAGGGCCTGGTCGAGGGGTTGAAGGTCACCGCGAGGACCCTGGCCCGTCGTTCCGTCACCGAGCAGTACCCGGACGTCCAGCCGGAGCTGCCGCCGCGCAGCCGCGGCGTGATCGCGCTGATGGAGGAGAACTGCACCTCCTGCATGCTGTGCGCCCGCGAGTGCCCGAGCTGGTGCATCTACATCGACTCGCACACCGAGACCGCGCCGTCGGTCGGTGAGCAGGCCCGGGAGCGCAGCCGGAACGTGCTGGACCGGTTCGCGATCGACTTCAGCCTCTGCATGTACTGCGGGATCTGCATCGAGGCCTGCCCGTTCGACGCGCTGTTCTGGTCGCCGGAGTTCGAGTACGCCGAGACCGACATCCGGAACCTGACCCACGAGAAGGACCGGCTCCGCGACTGGATGTGGACGGTCCCGGCCCCGCAGCCGATCGACCCCGGCCCGTCGTCCGAGGATCAAGAGTGACCACAGCTCTGTTCTCCGTCGCCGGTGCGGTGGCGGTGCTGGCCGCGGTCGTCGTGGTGGTCTCCCGGCGGATCGTGCACGCCGCGCTCTGGCTGGTGCTCGCGCTCGGCGCGGTCGCCGGCTGCTTCGGGGCGTTACAGGCCGAGTTCGTCGCGCTGGTCCAGATCCTGGTGTACGTCGGCGCGATCGTCGTGCTCGTACTGTTCGCGCTGATGCTCACCAAGGCGCCGACGAATCCGCTGCCCGAGCTCACCACCAGGCGCAGCCCGTTCGCGGCCGTCGTCGCCGCGGTGCTGGCGCTGATCCTCGGCGCCGGCGTAGTGCTTGCCTTCGGCAACGAGAAGATCAAGCCGGTGACCGATGGCTCCGCGACGGCGATCGGTACCCAGGTCTTCAAGAACTGGGTGCTCCCGTTCGAGGTGCTCTCGGTCCTGCTGCTGGCGGCGCTGATCGGCGCGATCGTCCTGTCCCAGCGCAAGGACTCGGCCCAGCACGAGAAGGAGGACTGACGATGCCGTTGGTCCTCCCGCTGCTGCTGGCTGTCGTCCTGTTCTGCATCGGCGTGTACGGCGTGCTCGCGCGCCGGAACGTGATCACGATGCTGATGTCGTTCGAGCTGATGCTGAACGCCGTGAACCTGAACCTGGTCGCCTTCGACGCGTGGCGGGTCGACGAGGCCACCGGGCAGACGCTCGCGATCTTCGTGATCACGCTGGCCGCCGCCGAGATCGGACTCGGCCTGGCGATCGTCCTGCTGCTGTTCCGCGGTCACGGCCATGTCGACGCCGATGCGGCCCGCGACCTTCTCGAGCGCGAGGAGGCGTCGTGATCGCCACCGCCTGGCGGGTGGCCGGCGTCGGCTTCTCGCTGCTGATCCTCCTGTTCGCCGCGCTCCTGCTGGGCGCCGACCCGGACCAGTACGCGTTCCTGAACTCCCAGGTCGGCGACCTCACCATCGGTTTCGCGGTCCGCACCGACGACCTGACCGTGCTGCTGCTCGCGGTCGTCGGCGTGATCGCGACCTGCGTCCAGGTCTACTCGCTTGGGTACCTGCACCGGCGCGCCGCGTCGTACCACGCGCTCGTCACCCTGTTCACCGCGGCGATGGTGACCGTGGTGGTCTCGGACAGCCTGTTCTTCCTGCTGATCGGCTGGGAAGTGATGGGTGCCTGCTCGTACCTGCTGATCGGCCACTACTGGGAACGCCGCGACGCCCGTTCCGGTGCGGTGAAGGCGTTCCTGATGACCCGGCTCGCCGACGTCGGGTTCCTGTTCGGAATCTTCGTGCTCGGTCTCGGTGCGCACACTTTCCGGATTTCCGAACTCGATCCGGCCCGGATCTCGCCCGGCCTGCTGACGACCGGCACGCTGCTGCTCCTGGTCGGTGTCGTCGGGAAGTCGGCGCAGGTCCCGCTGCAGACCTGGCTCCCGGACGCGATGCCCGGCCCGAGCCCGGTCAGCGCCCTGATCCACGCCGCCACCATGGTTGCCGCCGGCGTGTTCCTGATCGCCCGCATGTACAACGTTTTCTCGGCGTCGGCGACGACGCTGACCGTGCTCGCGATCGTCGCCTGCGTGACGATGCTGTTCGCCGCGCTCTGCGCGTCCGCGGCGGTCGAGGTGAAGCGGGTGCTCGCCTGGTCGACGGTCAGCCAGCTCGCGATCATGTTCTCCGCGTTGTCCCTCGGTACGGCGGACGGCCGGCACGCGGCGCTCTTCCACCTCGTGACACATGCCGCGTTCAAGGGTCTGCTGTTCCTCTGCGCCGGCGTGCTCCTGCACCAGGTCGGCAGCGCCGCCCTCGTCGTCCTGCGGCGGTACACGCGCCGCGGAAAATTGCGGAAAACGCTGCAGGTCACGTTCCTGACGATGACGGTCGGCCTCGCGGCACTGGCCGGTGTCCCTGGGTTCGCCGGATTCTTCTCCAAGGACACGGTGATCGAAGCGGCCTGGGAGAAGGCTCACGACGGGTCGGCCGTCGGTTGGGCGGTGCTGGTCTCGGTCTGCCTGACGGCGGCGTTGACCGCGTTCTACTGCGTGCGGTTGTGGCTGTGGACCTTCTTCCGTACGCCGGCACTCGCCGGCGGCATCGGTGCGTTCGAGGACGGCGATGCGGCGGCCGATCTCGACGAGCCCGACAGCTCCAAGCTCCGCGACGCACCCTGGGTGATGCTGGCGCCGCTCGTCCTCCTCGCGATCGGCGCGATCGCGCTCGGGTACGCCGATGGTGTGCACCTCAACTGGGTGATCGGGCTGGTCTCGACCGCGCTCGTGGTCCTCGGCGCGCTGCCGGCGTACTCGCTGTGGCGGCGCGGGGCGGACCCGCGACCGTTCCTGCTGGAGCGTGAGTTCGGGGCCGACCCGGCGTACCACGGTTTGGTCGTCGTACCGGTGCGGTGGCTGGCGAAGCTGACCGTGGCGGGGGATCGCGATGTCGTCGGAGCCTATGTCCGCGCGGTCGGCCGGACCGGGACGCTGGCGTCGCAGGGGTTGCGGCGGCTGCAGACCGGGAACGTGCAGACCTATCTCACCGCGGCCGTCATCGGCGTCGTCGCGCTGGCCGTGCTCGCGGGGGTGATCGGCTCGTGAACGCGATCCTGCTCACGATACTCGTGCTGCCGTTGCTCGCCGCGGGCGCGCTCTGGTCGGTCCCGGCCGCGATCGGGGACCGGCTGGCGGCGGCGTACGGGTCGGTGATTTCCGGGCTCGTTCTGGTCGGGTCGGTGCTGCTCTGGCCGCAGCACGGCGGCTGGTTCGCGTACGGGCCGCACGACGCACCCGCGACCGAGATCGACGTGCCGTGGATCCCGTCGCTCGGCGTCCGGTTCCATGTCGGGGTCGACTCGATCTCGGTGCCGCTGATCGTGCTCACCGCGCTGCTGACGTTCCTGTGCTGCCTGTACTCGCTGAAGATCACGCCGAGGATCGGCCGGACCCGTTCCCTGATCGCGCTGCTGCTGGTCATCGAGACGGGTGTGATCGGGACGTTCTCGGCGCTCGACCTGGTGCTGTTCTTCGTCTGCTTCGAGATCGTGCTGATCCCGATGTGGCTGGTCATCGACATCTGGGGCGACCACCACGACGCGGCCGGGCGGAAACGCGCCGCGAACACTTTCGTACTCATGACCGTGTTCGGTTCCGCGTTGATGCTGCTCGGTTTTCTGCTGGTGCAGCGGGTGGCGGGAACGTTCGACATCGTCGAGCTGACCAGTTCACCGGTCGCCGGCGGACACGGGATCCCGTTGGCCGCCGCGCTGCTGATCGCGGTCGGGCTGGCGGTGAAGGTGCCGCTCTGGCCGCTGCACATCTGGTTGCCGGACGCCCACGCGAAGGCGCCGACCGTCGGCTCGGTGCTGCTGGCCGGCGTCCTGCTGAAACTCGGGACGTACGGCATGATCCGGATCCTCGTGCCGGTGCTGCCGGACGCCACCGCGACGATCGCGCCGTACCTCGGGGCGTTCTCGACGGTGGCGATCGTCGCCGGCTCGCTGGCCTGCCTGGCGCAGACCGACGTGAAGCGGCTGATCGCGTACTCGAGCGTCGGGCACATGGGCTTCATCGGCCTCGGGATCTCGACGTTGTCGCCGGCCGGTCTGCGCGGCGCGCTGTTCGCGAACATCGCGCACGGGCTCATCACCGGGCTGCTGTTCTTCCTGGCCGGTGCGATCAAGGACCGCCACGACACCAGTGACCTGCGGGCGATCGGGCGGGCGCTGTACGCCCGGCTGCCGCGGATCGCCGCGCTGCTGACGTTCGCCTGTCTCGCGTCGCTCGGGCTGCCGGGACTGGCCGGGTTCTGGGGCGAGATGCTGGTCCTGCTCGGTGCCTACGACCCGGCTCCGTGGTTGCCGCGGACAACGTTCCTGGTGTTCATGGTGATCGCCGGACTCGGAACGGTGCTCACTGCCGCGTATTTCCTGCGGCTGGTCCGCAACCTGTGTCAGGGCGATCCGGCCGAGCACCCGCCGGCCGCGTTCGCGGTCGATCTCAGCCGCATCGAGCTGATCACGTGGGCCCCGCTGATCACGCTGACCGTACTGCTCGGCGTCTGGCCCGGGCTCCTCCTGCACCAGTGGAGTGCCCTGTGACTCTCACCTGGACCGATTGGCAGGCGATCGCCGTACCGTTGGTGCTGGCGGTCGGCGCGGTTGCCGTACTGCTGGTCGACAGCTTCTGGAAGAGCGCCTCGGCCGAGCTCCGGCACACCGTGGTCACGTTGCTGACCAGCGTCGTGATCCTGTTCGGGCTCGTGTTCGTGTGGGCGCATCGTGACGACTTCATGCCGGCGTTCTGCCGGTCCGCGGTCGAAGGGCCGGCGCAGTGCAGCCTGGTCTTCGAACCGCTGACGGCCGGGCTGTGGGCGGTGCTGCTGATCGGCGGGCTCGGCGTCGTCGGACTGTCGGCGTACCGCTTGCTGGCGGCGGACGTACCGGTCGGGGAGTACCACTTCCTGCTGCTGAGCGCGCTGACCGGCGCGACCGTGCTGGCGGGCGCGCGGGATCTGGCGACGCTCGTGATCGCGCTCGAGGTCGTGTCGCTGCCGAGCTTCGCGATGGTCGCGCTGCGGCGGGATCGGCGCGGGTCCGAGGGCGCGATGAAGGCGTTCCTCGTGTCGGTGCTGTCGACGGCCGTGATGCTGTTCGGGATTTCCTACCTGTACGGCGTGACCGGGTCGCTGTACCTGTCCACGATCGCGAACCGGCTGACCGGGCTGGATCCCGATCTCGCGCGGGTCGCGTTCGCGGCCGGGCTGTTCGTGATCGTCGGCTTCGCGTTCAAGATCGCGGCGGTGCCGTTCCACGCGTGGCTGCCGGACACGTACGTCGGAGCGCCGATCGAGGTGACGACGTTCCTCGCGGTGGTGTCGAAGTCTGCCGGTGTGGCCGGGCTGCTCGTACTGGTGACGTCCGGGATCGCGCCGACCGGTTCGCAGCTGCGCACGGCGGTCGCGATCCTCGCAGCCGTGACGATGACGGTCGGAAACCTCGCCGCACTCCGTCAGGTCGAGGCTGTCCGGCTGCTCGCCTGGTCGTCGATCGGGCAGGTCGGCTTCCTGCTCGCGCCGCTGGCCGCCGCGGACGCGCAAGCGGTCGTCGGGTACCTGGCGGCGTACGTCGTGGTCACACTCGGCGCCTTCGGGGCGGTCGCCGTCGTCCAGCGTCATCGCCCCGGCGGCCTGCTGGCCGACTACCGCGGCATGGTCCGCTCCGAGCCCGGTCTGGCCGCGGCACTCATCTTCTTCCTGGTCGTCCTGGCCGGCCTTCCTCCGGGTCTCGCCGGTTTGTTCACCAAGTTCGCCGCCTTCCAGGCCGTCATCGACGCCCACCTCGGCTGGCTGGCGATCGTGATGGCCCTCAACGTCATGATCGGCCTCGCCGTCTACCTCCGCTGGATCGCGGAACTCTTCCGCCTCCCCGCCGACGACCCGTTCTCGGTAGACATCGAAACCCCCGCCGTCACCATGATCTCCCTCTGCACCGCAGTAGCCGCCGTACTCTCGATCCTCCCCAGCATCATGTTCGCCCTGGCAACCTGACATCTTCCGGCCATCGCAGGGCAGTCCAGGTGCGCCTCGATAGCGTGTGAAGGGTGATCGCACGAGGAGCTACCGGGCTGGTGCTGCTGTTGACGCTCGTCGCCTGTGGCGGATCGGACGAGAAACCTGGGGCGAGTACGCCGACCAGCGCGCCGATGCCGGCTGCGAAGGACGGGGAGAGCTACGCGGCCTGTGTTGACGGGGTCTGTGAGGTGTTGATTCGGCAGAAGGCGGCTCTGAACCTCGGTGGGGACAAGTTCACGGCGACAGTTGCGGACGGCACACTCAAGCTGACCGATGCCAAGGGGTACATCACCTTGAGCAAGAGCGGCGGAGGCGCGAGCCGCAGCGGTGGCGGTAGTGCCGGCGGCGCGGCCGGTGGGCTCGCTGGGGTCAGTTGGAGCGACCAGGGCGGCCCGCTGCACATCGCCACCCTCTCGTACGCCGAAGGTGACACCGTCATCGTGAACTTCACGACGAAGTAGCCCGCTGGAAGTCCTCGTACTGGGACCAGACGCGGCGCCACAGGGTGTCGCGGTCGGCTTGCGTGTAGTGCGGCAGGGGCAGGTGGAAGACGTCCGCGAGGGCGGCGAAGTAGTCCGCGGGGTTCTCGAGGAGCGTGTTGTCGACGCGGTCGGAAAACGTTTCGGTCAGGCCGACGGAACGCAGTACGACAACGCTTTCCGGCGTCCGGCGAAACGCGGACGCCAACCGTACGAACGGCGACGCAGGATCGGCGGAAAGCGCTGCATGTTGGGTGCCGAACGCGTCCAGGGTGACCGCGGCGGATTCGAAGTCCATCCCGATCAGGCTCGCGCGCGGATCGTGGTCGAGCCGCCAGCCGTCGGTCTTCTCCGACGGGCGAAGCCGCAACGTGAACGGGTACTGCTCCATCTCGCCGGTCTCCAGCGGCATCGGATACCGCAGCCCGTCGCCGAGCCCGGCGTCGACGAGCCACTGCCGCTCGGGGTCCTCGACCAGCCCGCTGACAGTCAGCACCAGATGGCTGCCGTCGATGTCCCCGGGACGGTTGACGGTCTGTACGCCGCCGCGGTGCATCTGCACGCGGTACCCGAGCTCGGTCAGCAGCAGCGCGAACGTCCCGTTCAGCTGGAAGCAGTACCCACCGGTCTCCCGTGCGACGATCCGCCTCGCCACGTCCTCGGGGTCCAGCGGACCACCCGGCGTGAGCTGATACTGCACGGTCTCGTACGGCACCTGGTCCACGTACGCGGCATGCAACTGCGACAACGCCTCCAGCCGCGGCGGACCGTCGTACCCGTCGATCCCGATCCGCTCCAGCAGCGCCTCCGTGTCCATGCACCTTAGGCTAGACGAGGTGATCAGGGCCCTCGACCGAGATCCAGCGCTCGGCGGCACTCGTCGCGGACCTCGGCTGGGGCTCGGCGCTCTACGGGCTGGACAGGCGCGTGCCCGTCGGCTCCTGACCTGGCAGGGTATGGGCCATGACTTCTGAGCGGATCTATGTCGGGAGCTATACCAGTCAGGCCGGCGGCGGGGATGGGATCGCGTTCGGTCCACTGGACGGGATCGAGACGGTGGCGACGATCGCCGACCCGTCGTTCCTGGTCATTTCCGCGGACGGGCGGTTCCTGTACGCCACCGACGAGGAGGACAACGGGAAGGTCGCCGCGTTCGCGATCCAGCCGGACGGCGGGCTCGAGTTCCTGAACAACCAGCCGACCGGCGGTGTGCACCCGTGCCACCTGGACATCGACCCGTCCGGCCGGTACCTGCTGTCGGCGAACTACACGTCGGGGTCCGTTGCCGTCCACGCCCTGAACGACGACGGTTCGGTGGGCGAGCGCGCGGACTTCGTGCAGCGCTCCGGGACCGGGCCGAACGCGGAGCGGCAGGAGGGCCCGCACGCGCACCAGATCGCGTTCGACCCGGCCGGTGCGTACGTCTTCGACATCGACCTCGGTTCCGACACGGTCTACTCGTCGACCCTGGGCGAGGACGGCGTGCTGCACGAGGTCGACCAGTTGCGCATCCACCCCGGCGCCGGTCCGCGGCACATGGTGTTCCACCCGACCGCGGACGCGGCGTACGTGATCAACGAGCTCGACTCGACGCTGACCGTCTGCAGCTACTCCGACGGGAAGCTGCAGGTCGTGCAGACCGCCTCGACCCGCCCGGCCGACTCGCCCGGCGAGAACTTCCCGGCCGAGCTGCTGATCTCCGCCGACGGTCGGTTCCTGTACGGATCGAACCGTGGCGACAACACCGTCGCGGTGTTCGCGATCGGCGCCGACGGGCAGTCGGTCGAGCTGGTGCAGACCATCTCCTCCGGCGGCGACTGGCCGCGACACCTTGCCTTCGGCAACGACGGGAAAACGCTGTACGCCGCGAACGAGCGCTCCGACCAGATCGCGACCTTCAGCATCGACAACGGCCAGCTGACAGCTCAGGGTGAGCCGGTCAGCTGGCCGAAGCCGGTGTGCATCCTGCCGATCTAGACGAGCTTCTCGAAGAAGAACTCGTGCTTGAGGAAGGACACGTCGTACTCGTGACCCGGGTACGGCGGGTTCAGCTGGGACGCCTGGAAGAGGCGCCACCCGTCCTTGAGCGCGTCCAGCCCGGTCTCGTACGGCGGTACGTCGCTGTCACCCGTCGTGGGGTGCGTCTGGCCCGTACCGTCGTACGTCGACCAGCCGATCACGCGCTGATCCAGCGCGGACGAGGCCAGGTAGAGCACCAGCACCTGCTGACGAAGGCCGGTCACCTGCGGGTTTTCTGCGGTGGCGGTCATACCATTTCCTTCTTTCCCTTGGCGTGCGGGTTGTTCGCGCGGTCGGCCACCACGCGCTGCGGACGGTTCGAGACCCGGGTGACCCAGTAGTTCGGGTCGTAGGTGTCGTCGCCGCTGATCGCGCGCCACAGCATGATGCGGTTGTACTTCTCCAGCCGCCCGGTCGCGTTCTCGTACCACGGGAACGACTGATCCAGCTCCGCCGCGACCTGCTCGTCGTACAGGTCGTCGGTGTTCCACAGCCGCACCTGGCGGACGGTCGGGTTGAACCGGATCTTGAACATGTAGCGGTCGAGGTCGCTGTCGTTCTTGCGGCCGCCGTGCCAGATGCCGTGGTGCAGGAACTGGACGGTGCCGGCCGGGCAGACCAGCCGGGTCTGACCGCGGAGGTTCTGGTAGCGGCCGGTGTCGGACTCGTTGGTCCGGCGCAGGTGGCTGCCAGGAACGCTGAGCGTGCCGCCCATCTCGAGCGTCACGTCCTGCGGGTAGTACATGAGCTGTACGTCGAAGGCGTCCGTGCGGACGTCGATGATCGCGTCACCGTGCAGGTTCTGCGCCTCGCCCTCGTGGGCCTTGCGGATGTGGACCGCGTGGTGATCGACGGTCGGTTCGGGGCCGACCAGGCTGTGGATCGCGCCGGCCACCTCGGGCAGCTGCACCAGCCGCTCGACGAACTCGCTGTCCACGAACGCCTCCGACAGCGGGGTGCCGTACGGAACGCCCGGAATGCCGCCTTTCAGGACCTCGATGGCCTGCTGGTTCATGTCGTCCGGTACGACGGCGTCCATCCGGAGCGCGCCGGTGGCCACGAAGTGCGCCATCTGTACCGAGGTGAGCAGGTGCTTGCGATGCGGATGGGGCATGAAGACTCCCATAGTGGGTAGTGGTTGCTACTCCACCAGGCTAGGGAGAGATAACGCTTCCCCGCGTTGGCTGTGTTCACCACTACTGGTAATTTCTCACCATGATCGAGTTGCACCTCGCGCAACCGCCGGAGGTGGTGAATGCCGGCGCCGGGATCCACGGCGTCCGCGGCCTGCGGGACAGGTTCCGGCTGCCGGATCTCTGGCAGCTGCACCTGTTCAACTACTCGGCCGAGCTGACGCTGCTCGGTACGACGTATTCCGTGGCGCCCGGCTACGTCTCGCTGACGCCGGCCGGGACCCAGGTGCAGTTCGACTACCGCGGACGTTCCGAGCACCTGTACGCGCATTTCCGGCCGGTCGTCGCGGGCGATCCGTCGTACGTTCCGGTCGTTCAGGACGCCGGTGCCGCCGCGCCGCTGCTGTCCGGTCTACTGCGGTCCGCGATCGAGTCGTCCCCGTCCGGTTCGGCCCGCACCACCGCCGAGGTCTGGACGGCGCTGTGGCGGATCGCCGAGCTCACCCCGGCGACCACCGAGGCCGGCCATCCAGCGGTTTCCGCCGCGATCTCGTACATCGAGGCCAACCTCGCCCAGCCGCTCGTTGTCCCCGAGCTGGCCCGCCTGGCCGGCGTCTCCCACAACCACCTGACCCGCCTGTTCCAGGAGGAGACCGGGACCACCGTCGTCGCGTACCTCCGCCGGCGCCGGATGGCCCGGGCCCGGCACCTGCTGATCTCGTCGACGCTGTCGATTCCCGCCATCGCGGCCTCGGTCGGGATCTCCGACCTACAGGCGTTCAACAAGACCTGCCGCCGGGAGCTCGGCGCGTCCCCCCGGTCGGTGCGCCAGGACGCCGGAGAAACCGTTTCCGGAACACGGAACATGCAACTGCGGAAAACGCTGCACCGCGGCTAGGTGTCAGCGCATGTACGAGTCGATTCCGGCGGCCACTCGTCGGCCAGGATCGCGTAGACGAACTGGTCGCTCCACTCGCCCTTGAAGATCTCGTCGTGCCGGAAATGGGCCTCGCGACGCAGGCCGAGCTTCTCCAGCACCCGGGCCGAGCCGACGTTGCGAGAGTCCAGTCGCCCGATGATCCGGTGCAGGCCGAGTCCAGCGAAACCGAGAGACAGCACCGCTTCGGCCGCCTCGGTCGCGAACCCGCTGCCGTGATGGTCCGGGTTGATCACGAAGCCGATCTCGCCCTGCTGATGCTCATCGCTCAGCCACTGCAGGTGGACCTCGCCGATCACCCGGCCGAGCTGCGGCCAGACCACCGCGAGCGAGATGGTCTGCCCGACGACGTCCAGCGTGGACTCACCGATCTTGCGCTTGAGGACCTCCTGCACCTGCTCCGGGCTTTCCGGCTCGGCGTACAGGTAGCGGGTCACGTCGTCGCGGGAGCGGATCGCGTACAGATCGTCGAAGTCCGAGAGTGTGAAGGGCCGCAACAGCAGGCGTGCGGTGCGGAGCGGATAGTCGGGCCGGAGCATCGTCACCGCATCTCTCGAGAAACCGCTAGCGCTGCTAGGCCTTCCGCGAGGATGCCTTTGGTCACCTGGAGGGCGTAGGGCTCGTCGGGGCCGGTGATGGCCTGATGGGACCAGCCGACGACGTCCTCGAAGGCCCTGACGTGGCGGTAGTAGTGGATGGCGTCCTCGTCGAGGGTGTGCGGTCCGTAGCCGGCGAGGAACACGTTCTGTTGGGCAGGCGTCGTGGGGCCGACATCACCCATTCCGCCGAGCATGAACATCAGGTCCTGCTCGCGGGGCGCGTAGATCACGTCGTCCCAGTCGATCAGGTGCAGCCCGTCGTCGACCAGGACGTTGCCGAGATGCGGGTCGCCATGGCAGACGACCCGCGGGCCGCTCGGCGCGGGCGGCCGGTTGGTGAGCAGGTCCGCGATCACGTGCTCGTACTGCTTCCACACCGCCGCGAGCTCCTCCTCGACCTTCCCTTCGGGGGCCTCGAGCCTCGTACGGACCTCCTCCGCGAGCGCCGGCGTACGCGCGTCGATGTGACTGTGCCTCGGTAATGCGCCCCGCAGCTTCACCGGGGGCTCAGCGTCGTGCACCCGCCGGAGCAGCACGCCGTACGCCGACCACTGCTCGTCCGTCAGCCCGGTCTCGGCCGCGCGCGGACCGTCGATCCACGGTGTGATCGTCAACCGCTTCTTCGCGTGCACACTCCACAGACCGCCCTCGGACGTCCGGATCAACTCAGGTACGCCGGGCAGGCCGCTGTCGGCGAGGAACGCCGCAACCTGATGGCCCGTGTTCGTTCCGGCGCCGCTCCACTTCACGGCGTACGTGTTGGTCGCCGTACTCGCCCGCCACACCTGCGCCGCGACGTCCGCGCCGTACACCACCGGTGTGAGCTCCACCACCTCGAGCCCGAAGTCAGCCAGCAACCACTTCCGCATCAACGTCTCGCCCACACCCGCCAGCATGCCCGGCAACCAGCCCACCCGCGAACCGATTACCGGGCACAACGCGGCTGGGATTCAGCGGTAGTTGACGAACTGGACCGCGAAGTCGAGGTCCTGGCCCTTGATCAGCGCCTGCACCGCCTGCAGGTCGTCGCGGCTCTTGCTCGAGACCCGGAGCTCCTCGCCCTGGATCTGGGCCTTGACACCCTTCGGGCCCTCGTCGCGGATCAGCTTGGACAGCTTCTTCGCGTTCTCCTGGGTGATGCCGGCGTCGATCGTGGCGTTGATCTTGTAGATCTTCCCGGACAGCTTCGGGTCGTCCGCCTGCAGACCCTTGAGCGAGATCTGGCGCTTGACCAGCTTGTCCTTGAACACGTCGAGGACGGCGTTCACCCGCTCCTCGGTGCTCGCCTGCAGGTCGATCGCCTCACCGGACCACTTGATCCCGGCGTCCACGTTCTTGAAGTCGAACCGCTGGCTGATCTCCTTCGCCGCCTGGTTCACGGCGTTGTCCACCTCCTGACGGTCCACCTTGTTCACGATGTCGAAGGAGGACTCCGAAGCCATGGGCACATCCTTTCCGATTTGCTGTCAGGGCCACTACCTGTTGTATCGTCTCCCACGCCGGTTCACGAACCGGCAGCACCCTGGCGGGTTGCCCGAGCGGCCAAAGGGAGCAGACTGTAAATCTGTCGGCTTATGCCTACGCAGGTTCGAACCCTGCACCCGCCACTGGTTGCAAAACCAGCCCCTGATCTGCGGAAACGCAGGTCGGGGGCTGTCTCGTTGGATGCCCCAGGTTGGGGGTGGTGTGGCTCGCGTAACACGTGGCGCTGTTGGAACGATGTTCGATCCGGGGGGAATGATGGGGAGGGACGCGTTCGCCGAGCAGTACGAGAGGGGCGCCGAGTGGCCGTTGACGGTCGCGGCCGTCCTGTTTCTCGTTGCCTACTCGTGGCCGGTCATGGAGCCTTTCATGGCGGAAGGCCTCCGCCATGCGTGCTCGGTCGCGGCGGTCGCGATCTGGGCAGTGTTCGCGTGCGACTTCCTTCTTCGGCTGGCCCTCGCGCGGCGACGACTGCGCTTTCTTCGTGAGCACGTCGTCGACCTGCTCGTACTGGCGTTGCCACTGCTCCGGCCGTTGCGGGTTCTACGGGTCGTGACCGCGCTGGGCCGGCTGAACCGCCGGGCGGCGTCCTCGCTGCGCGGTCGCGCGATCGTTTACGTGATCGGTGGCGTCGGCCTGTTGGGGTTCACCGCGGCGGTTGCAGTACTGGATGCGGAACGTTCGCAGCCCTCGGCGAACATCAAGAACTTCGGCGACGCGGCCTGGTGGGCAGTCACAACGATCACCACGGTCGGATACGGGGATCGTTTTCCCACCACGGGTGCTGGGCGCATCGCCGGCGTTGGGCTGATGCTCGGCGGGATCGCGCTGCTCGGGGTGGTGACTGCTGCACTGGCCTCCTGGTTCGTCGAGCACGTCGCACGGCAGGAGCGCGATGAGGCGGACCTGCGAGAGCAGGTGTCGGCACTCGTCGAGGAGGTCCGGGCGTTGCGCGCCGAACTGGGCCGTTCGCCGAGCGAGCTGGAGTCAAACGAGCCCGGCAGGTAGGGGCTACCGGTCGCGGGATTCGTGGGCTCGAGGGTTGGCGTTGGCGTTGGAAGCAGGCGTCCAGGAGGTCGATTCCACGCGTTGGGCGGGGGACGTTGGGTTGGTGAGCAGGTGGCGTAGGCGGTCGAGTTCGGCGGTGGGGGGCGTGGTGTTGAGGGGGCTTGGTACGCCGGCCTCTTGCCAGAGGGTGTTGATCTTTTCGAGGGTTTGGTCGAGGTGTTGGCGGACGTGGGTGCGTGAGTCGGGGGTGCCGTGGGTTGTGTGGTGGGCTACGGCGGACTCGGCTTGGGCGAGTTGTTCGAGGGCGATGAGGCGTTCGGCCAGGAGCGGTTTGCCGGGTGGTTCGGCAGCCAGGCGGCGTACTGCCTCGTCGATGCCGGTGCTGGGCGGGGTGGGCTGGTTGGTGATTGCCTCGGCTTGCATCGCTAGTTGGGTCATCAGGTAGCGGGTGATCGCGCGCTGCTCGAGCAGTTCGGTCTGGTTGACGGCTCGTACTGCCTTGTCCGTTTCCAGCGCCTCGTGGACCCCGAGTTCGCGGCGGCGGAACAGGTAGCGCGCGGCCGGTGTCGCCGTCGTCGAACCCGCCGCGCCCGCAGCAGTGAGCACGACTGCGAGATCGGGGAGGTCGAGGAGCATGTCCAGGCCGACAGCTCCGGCCAGTCCGCCGAGTGAGCCTGCCGCTGCTTGGACGGCGTACGCCGACAGCGGTGCCCGGGCAGGCGGACGCGGACCAGCGGGCGGCGCCGTGACCGTCGGCAGACCGCGCTCGGCGGCTCGCGTGGACAGGTCAGCAGGTGGGCCCGCCGCATTCTCCAACCGGTCGGCGAGCTCCCGGAACGCGCGCAGCCGCGGCTCGACGCTCTCGGCGAGCGCCACGGACTGGGCGGCCTCCTGGTGCTTGCGTGACCACATCTTCGAGGCGTCGCGGGCGGGCTCATCGCGGTTCAGGAAGTACTTGTCGCCCATCGCGCCGGTCAGCGCACCGAGCAGGCCGGGGCCGGCCGCGGCGAGCAAGCCCTGCATTTCCGGACCGACGTGCCGCGCGAGCGGGGTGGGCTCGGCGCCGGGCGTACGGCGGCCTCCGACGAACGCTCGACGCGCCGTACCCGACACGTTCTCGATCAGCTGCGCCGCAAGACTGACTGTGAACGGCGGCGCACCCGGAACATCCGCGGCCGACGGCGCGTCGCCCGGCGCGGCTGCCCCGGTTCGCAGCGCGCCGAGCGCCCGGTCGAACCGCGTCCGCAGCTCGTTGATCTCGGTGGCCAATTGGTTGACGTACAACGTCGGATCGGAGAGGCGGATTCGTTCGGTGGCGTCGATGCGCCGGAGCCGGAATTCCAGTTTCTTCGTGTCGACCAGGCGTTCCGCGAGGGACTTGGCGAGGGCCGACGTCGCGATCACCAGAGCGGTCGACATCGCCGGTACGCCGAAGGTCGTGAGAGCCCCCGCGACCGCGGCGGTGGCCAGGGTCGGCATCGCGTACCGGCGCAGGTAGTTGCGCCAAGCCGTTGCCCGCGGCATCTTTACCATCGCAGGGCGGACCGGATCCGCTCCGTCCAGCAGCGCACGCAGCCCCGGAAACTCGTACTCGCGCTGTTTCCGTTCGGCTGTGTACGCCGGTTTCCGTCCGGACATCTTCTGCTCGTCCAGGCGCCGCTCGGCGAACGATCCGACGGCCGCGTTGACGATCGTCGGCACCGCGATACCGAACCCGACCAGCGGATTGCCGGTGAACACCGCCGCCGCCGTACCGATCACCGCGGCGGAAACACCCGATCCGCCTAGCGCCTTCGCGAGGTACCCGCGTTGATCGACACGATCCTCCAACGGACGTGCGTCCGGGTCCGCGGCGCGGTCGAGGATCGCGCGTTCCTCCGCGGTCAGGAGAGTGCGGAGCAGTTCGGCGTTCGGCTGTCCGTCGGCAACGCCCATGGTGAGCGCGAGCGCCCGGATCCGCTTGCGTACCGCGGCCCGCCGCGCGTCGCCTGTCTGGTCGCGGGGGAGTGTGCGTTCCAGCCGGCCGCGCTGGCGGAGCTCGGCGCGGTGAGCGGCGTCGGCAGGGCGTTGTACGGCGTCGACGTCCGGCGTACTGGCCGGGCCGAAGACCCGGTACTCGCTCGGTTCGCCACCGCGGATCACGGCTGCGGACTCGGCCAGTGCCCTGGCCAGGGTCGGCGCGACCTCGTCGGGCGCCAACCGGTCCGAGAGCGTCAGGTCGACGGTCGGTACGTCGTCGAGGTCCAGGGAGTACTCGAGGCTTACCCCGGGGCGGACCGGTCCCACGCGCTTGATCAGCCGGAACGTTTCCGCGCCGCCGGAAATCGTGTACGTACCGTTTCCGTCGTTCCGCACGGTGCCGAGCTCGACCGCCAGTTCGTCCGGATCCGCCAGCAGGCGCCCGGACTCGGCGCTCACGATCACCCACCCGGGAAGGAACCGCGCCGACATACCCCTCCTCGTGAAAGTTAGTGCAGCCTAACCTGATCGGCGGGTCGGACCGGGTGTCTGCCAGGATCGGCAGGTGGCTGGATTACGGGGAATGTGGGATGACGTGGTGCCTGACGCGGGGGCGCTCGCGGACGAGTTGGCGGGGCGGTACGTCGAGAAGTGGCGAGTTGCCTATCGGGATCGGTACCTGGTCGATGTGCTGACCGCGCTGGAGCCGCTGGAGCAGTTGTGTACGGATCCGGCGGCGGTGCGGTTGGCGGCCTGGTTCCATCGCGCCGAGCACACCAGGGCGAACACCGAGCAGCAGGATGCCGAAGCGTCGGCGCAGTTGGCGGAGGAATTGCTGCCGACGTACGGCGTGACCGCGGTGCGGACTGCTGAGGTTGCTCGCCTGGTCCGGCTCACCGGCGATCGCGCCCAGGTTCACGATGCCAACGCGGACGTGCTGCTCGACGCGGTCGACGCCGTACTCGCGGATTCGCAGTACTCGACGTTTGCGTCCGAACTGCGCCGCGATACCCGTTTCGACGCGGAGGCGCGGCGGGAGCAGCTACGGACCATGCTCGCGTCCGAGCGGATCTACCGGACGCAGCGCGCGCACGAGCGGTACGACGAAGCCGCCCGGGCCAATCTCACCTCGGAGCTGGAGCTGCTGGATCAGCTGACGCCATCCGTCTGGCGTGGTTGGCAGCGGACTGGGCTCTCGGTGCTGGCAGTGCTAGCCGCATTCGTTGCCTTCGCGGCAGGCGCCGCGGCGATCGGGCAGCCGTGGCAGATCCCCGCGTCCGAGAGCGATCCGAAGTGGCCGGCCGTCGTCATGGCTCTGTTCGCGGCCGCGGCGGTCGCCGGTCTCTGGTGGGCGGTACGCCGTTCCGACCGCAAGGCCCGCATCCTCACCGCCGTGCCCGCAATGATCGGACTCGTCTGCCTGGTGACCGTGCTACTCACCGTTCCGCGGACAACCGGTGCTTCGGGAGTCGGACAACGTGTTCCGCTCCTGGTGATCCTGTCCGTCCTGCTGATCCTGGCCGGCGCGGCAGCCTTCGCTGCGACCAGGTTCACTCCCGGTGTCACCCGGAATCGCGGCCAGATGCTCGCCGCCCTCGCCGCCGTCGTGGCAGTAGTTCTCGTGACCGTCTACGTCATCGATCCGCTCCAGCGCGCCTACATGTTCAGCGCGAACGAGCACGTCGAAGGCGACCGTCGGCCGGCGAACCTCGACGCGGCATCTGTTGTGGTCGGCAGCGACCGGATGTGGACCAACGCCGGCCGGCTCGAATTCGGTGCGACCGTCGCGACCGCGCACGGCATCGCGATAGCGCGCGGCCGCGGCACCGTCGAGATGCTCGACCCCGCAACCGGCAAGTCCCGCTGGCGGTACCTCCGCGCGAACACGAACGACGATCCGGAGCTGTCCGTGCTCGACGGCGGCCGGAAACTGCTGGTCCGGTACGACGACTTCGGGTACCTCGTCCTCGACGCCGACACCGGAAGACGTACGGCGGGCTGGCGGGAACGGACCCGCGACTACGACATCGACGACAACGACCCACTGATCACCGGAAAGTCGGTCAGCAAAGGCTCCGACAAGCTCTACGGAACGAACTTCGACGGCTCCAACCGCTGGACGTACGAGCCCGGCCGCTGCACCAGCATGAGCGCCGAGGCCATCGCAGGCATGGTCGTCGTCGGATTGGCACGCAGTTGTGGCAACGCCCCCGACCAGCTCATCGGCTTGGACGTGAAGAGCGGCAAGAAGCGCTGGATCCGGGACGGCTCGCTCAGCAACCTGATGGCGGTCGGCGACCTGGTCGTCGGTGTCGACGGCGACGGCGACGGACGGAAATCGCGGAAACTGACCGCGATCGATCCGAGTTCCGGCGCGGTCCGGTGGGTCTCCGATCTGCCGTCGGACCGGAACTGCTCGGTTCAGCTGAAGCCGGCCGCCGACCGCGTCGTGCTGCTCAGTTGCCCGAGCCTCGCGGAGCGCGCCATCGGTACCCTGGTGCAGTACGTCGACGCGGCGGACGGGCGGGTCGTCTCGGCCGCGAAAGTAGGGTTCGCGGCCGGCATCCGGTACGCGGTGACGCCCGGCGGCCGGGTGTTTCTGATGGACAACGAAAACGTTTGCCGGATCGCGAAGATCTCCGAAGGCGCCCAGGTCGAGTACGTCGACCTGGATCGGAGCGTCACGTGCCGGCAGGGTGTGATCGCTGCCGGCGAGCTGATCCTGGTCAGTGGCAGAGACGGCCTGATCGCCCTCAGATAGCCGGGGACCGAGGCGGCCGGGAATAGGGTTTGCTCGGGCGGGAGTTGAAGGTTGAGTCCGAGTGTTTTGAGCGAGGAGAACGATGAAACCCACCGAGTTCGTGAAGGTGAACAGCCAGTTCTGGGGGGAGCACCTGAAGGAGGCTGCCGGGCATCTGCCGGTGAGTCACCGGACCGAGCTGCCCGGGCCGATGCTGTTCCCGCGGATGATGGTGCTGACCGAGACGCCGGACTGGAACATCCTCGAGCTCGTCGGGCTGACCCGTGAGTACCGGTCGCTCGAAGTCCGCCGGCAGAAGGTGGGCAGCGTCGAGGAGTACTTCGGAATCGGCGACGGCCGCACCGTGGTCGCGAACCTGCAAGGACAGAACTGGTTCAAGGACGCGACCGTCACGACCGACGCCGGCAAGAGTGCCCTCGAACAACGTTTTCCGGGCACTGGGAACATGCTCGGGGACGTCGCGGCCGGCCCGGCGGACGAGCTGCTGCGGTTCGCGCCCGGAAACTACTCGACGTTCGACCGCGCGCTGCTCGTGCACACCGCGGGCGAGTCGCTGCGCGCGCACTGGGTGTTCTTCGCGCTGGCGATCCACCGCTCCGAGCCGGCCGACAAGTACCTCGACTTCCTGCGGAACTACTCCAACGCCAGCCCGCACCTCGACCCGATCGGCACGGTCAGCCTGCCGGTCGACCCGGCCGTTCTGAAGGCGGACGCGTTCGAGAGCACGTACCTTGCGCACGGTCTGCAGGATTCGACCGTCGACGAGTTCCTGGACAAGCACGAGAGCATCCTGCTGTCGGCGTTCGACGCGACCAAGCTGGTCCGGCAGCCGGCCCTGGGCGACCTGCACCCGGACTTCATCCTCGAACGCGCCGACGGCAGCCACATCGTCGGCCGGCTCGAACTCCCGGTCGTCGACACCGTCAACGGAAAGAAGCGCCGTCGCGTTTTCCGTACCCCGGTTCAGGACAGCGCGACCGAGCTCGCCCGGTCCGCGGAGTACCTCGCCAACCCGGAGAACCGCTCCCAGGTGAAGTCGAAGTACGACGTCGACATCACCGACCCACGCCAACTGCTGATCGTCGCCTCCCAGGAAACCGTCACCCCCGCCCCCGGCGTCGAGATCATCGACTACGACACAATCCTCCGCATCCACCTGGCCACCACCGCCTGACCCCGCAGCACGCGGAGTGCGTACGGCGACCCGCCGTACGCACTACCGTCTGTCCTTCACAGGCCGGACGACTGGGGGATGCCGCGATGCAAAACGACGACCCACAGACCCCGATCGGGCCAGTCCCGGGAGGCAGCGCCGGAGCGGGACCCGGTGCCGGAGCAGGTGCAGGTGCCGGTGCTGGAGCAGGCGCCGGAGCTGGTGCGGCTCGGCGGTTCGGGCCGGAGAGCACACCGAACCGGGAGCTTGTCGATTTGTTGTTCGTGTCGCCGACGATGCAGAGATTGGCTACGGAGGAACGCGAACAGGTCGCCGCGCAGGCGGTTGCCGTCGTCGCGCGGATGGAGCGTGCCGATCGACTCAAGCGACGGGGACTTGCAGCTCTGGGAGTGCCTGCTTGGGTTCTGGTCACCGCGGGCGTGATCTTCCTGCAGTGGCGGATCGATCTGTGGCTGACCGACACCGGCCCGACCTGGCGCACCGTCGCACTGCCGTTCCTGATCGGCCTGTACCTCATCTTGATCGGGGCCCCGGCGATGGCCGGATGGTTCGTGTTTCAGGAGTTCGACGAGGACGACCGCACCGGCCCGCGCGCGGTCCTGATCGTCGTCCTCGCGAGCGTGCTGACCGTAGCGATCGTTGTCGGCGGTGGGTGGGGTCTCGGCGAACTGGCGCCGAGCGGACTCACCGGCGTACTGGTGTTCGCCCTGGTCAGCTGGGCGGTCGGCGGCGTCTTCGGCGTGGCGGCGCAGACCGTCGAAGGCCTGGTGACCGGAGGCCGGATCCGCCTCGGGCTGGATCCGCGGGACCGGCTGTACGCCGACCTGCTTGGTCTGCTCGCGGTCGCGGACGACCTGTTGTCGCCGGAGGACGCTCGCGGGCATGCGGCCGATCAACCGACACGCGCTCGCACTCTCGTCAGCGAGCAGGCCTTCGGCTGGCGGTCGAGTCGCAAAGCGCGGCGTGTGTACGGCGACATGTTCGAGCGGACTGCCCGCACGGTGGAGAACAGCTTTCACAGCATTGTTCCGCTGCGGCAGGCGGCAGTGCGGAGGGAGCTGCGTTTGACCGGGCAACGGATCGCTGCGACGCTCCGGGCTCACGCTGCGCGGTTGATGGTCGACAGATCCTCCTTCGAGGCGGACATCAGTGACAAGCTCGCGGCAGGTCTCGTCGCCGCTCTGCGCGACGACTGGCGGCTTCTGGCTGTGACCGAACCGCCCAACGTCTCGACCAGGCTGCTCCGGAAGTACGGCCTGAGGTGGGCGATCGCAGCGTTGCTGGTTGCCGCCGGCATCGTTGTCCCCGAGTTGGCCGGAAACGACGTGCTTCCCGGTTTCCGCGCGCTGGCCGTCTCTGCCGGGATCCTGCTGGCGATCGACTCGCCGTCCGGCACAGTCCGATGGTTCGCCGACGTCGTCAAAGCGCGCTGATCATAAGGTCTGAGCATGGAGTACTTCGTCTACGGCCGCGACAAGGCGGGCGGGTTCGAGATCAAGGTTGCGTTGAACGAGGAGCATTGGGCGTTCATGGACGGGTATGGCGACCGGCTGATCGCGCGGGGGCCGACGTTGACCGAGGATGGGCAGCGGACCACGGGGAGTCTGCACATCGTCGAGTTGCCGGACGACGATGCGGCGAACGAGTTCGCGTACGACGAGCCGTACTTCCGTGCCGGCGCTTTCGAGACTGTGGAAATCCAGCGTTTTCACAACCACGCCCCGGGCCGCACGATGTGGGACTTCGGCGCCGCGGTCGAGGGCTACCACCGCTATCTCGTCCTCACCAAGGACGCGTCGCGGCAGCTCAGCTCGGAACACCTGATCATGTACGGCGACCGCCTCGACGGCGACCGGCACCTCGGGAGAGCCGCGCTGCTGGAGGCGCCGAACCCGGAGGCCGCCGCACACCTCATCCAAGCCGACGACGCCGAAGTACATCCCTGGGAGTTCGGCGGCAGGCGTTAGTCATTAGGCCCGCGGCTGAGCAGCAGCTCGGCGATTGTCTGGGCGACGCGCTGCCCGTCGGCCGACGCGTCGCCCAGTCCACACGTGCTGTGGTTGAGCCCGTCGAACTCCAAGTAGGTAAAGCCGATTCCTTCGAGTACCGGCCTGAGGCGCCGCAGTCGCCGGATCGCCGGATCGGCGGTGCCTAGGTACGCGATCTTGGTCCCGGGGTAGCGCCTGAGCTCGTGGTGCCAGTCGTACGACCGATACCTCCGCCAGAACTCCAGCGCGGCCCGAGGCAACCGAGGCTCCCGCTCCAACCGGCGCATCTCGCCGTCCGTCGGGAACCCGATCGGCGTCACGCCGCCCATCACCAGCGCGGCGGCGCGATCGGTCGAGGCGGCCACGACCGCCGACATACAGGCCGGCTGCGAGAAGCCCCAGACCGCGAACCGGTCGATGCCCTCCTGGTCGAGCACGGCCAGCACCTGGCGCCCGATGTCGCCGAAGTCGAAGGCCTCGGGACGATCGCCGGCGCCGAAGCCGATCGGGTGGATCTGCAGGACGCGGGAATGCTCGGAAAGTTGCTCGACGATCGGATAGTCCGGTGGGCGCCGGTTGTTCTTCATCAGCACGATCGCCGGCCCGGAGCCGTGCACCCGGTACGCGACGCGGGAACCCGACAGCTCGGCGTACCGGTAGGTCATCAGGCGAGGATGGATCGCAGGGCGCTCGTGATGGTGTTGCGGGTCGATGCCGGGAGATCGGCCGTCATCGTGTTGATGCGGTCGACGACCGCGTCGTGCGCTTCGTGGGCCAGGGCGAGGCCGTCGGGGGTCAGCTCGATCTGGCTGGCTCGGCGGTCGGTGGGGCTGGGGATGCGGGCCACCAAGGTACGGCGTTCCAGGCGGTCGACCATGCTGGTCAGGCTGGACCGTTCGATGCTCAGGATCCGGCTGAGTTCGGTCATGCCGAGCGGACCGCCGAGCAGCACGCACAGCAGATGCGCCTGCTGCGGGGTGAGGCCGAGCGGGCGGCTGGTCTCGGCGTGCAGGTCCTGCAGCCGGTGCATCGTCTGCACCAGCGCGCTCGCGAGATCGGTGTCCCGGGCAGCCGTCGTCGTCACCATGACCCCATGATAGTCCGTCACCCTAATAGTTTGCAGTTCTAACTTTTCGTGCTACAACTAATTAGAACAACGAACTATCTGAGGAGTCGCCATGAACGTGCGCTTCGGCTACGGCTCGCCGGACGCTGTGCGCGAGGCCGCCGGGATCGTCCGGCTCGCCCAGCAGGCCGACCGGGACGGTCTCGATCACGTCAGCCTCGCCGACCACCCGTACGTCCCGGACATGCTCGACGGGTACGCCGCGATCGCCTTCGTGCTGGGGCGAACGGAGCGATTGTCGGCGTTCGTGAACGTGACCAACCTGCCGCTGCGACCCGCGCCGGTCCTCGCCCGTACGGCGACCTCCCTGTCGGCACTGTCCGGCGGCCGCTTCGTCCTCGGCCTGGGCGCCGGCGGGGCCTGGGACCGCATCACGACGATGGGCGTGCCGGAACTGCGCCCGGCCGAGGCGGTCGAAGCGTTCGAGGAGGCGATGCAGCTCGTCCACTCGATGTCCGACGGCGGTACGCCGGCGCCGACCAAGCACTACCCGATCGGGCCCCTCCGCCCGGCGGCCGTCCCCGCGCCGCTGATCTGGACGGGCTCGAACGGCCCCAAGTCGCTCGCCGCGACCGGCCGGAACGCGGACGGCTGGATCCCCGGTCACGCCGCCGACTGGCTCAGCGACCGCTTCCGCTGGTCCCGCCCGATCATCGACGAGGCGGCGCTCTCCGTCGGCCGGAAACCGTCGGACGTCGCGACGATCTACAACTTCCCCGGGGCGATCACCGCGACCCCACTCCGCCGGACCCGCGACGACGAAGGGCGCTGGCTCGGCGGCTCCGCGGCGCAATGGGTCGAGGAGCTCATTGACGCGATCCTGAACCACGACGCCGCCGGATTCACGCTGTTTCCGCGCGGTTCCGACTCGTTCGAGGTCCAGCTGTCCCGCTGGTCCCAGGAGGTCGTGCCCGCGGTCCGGGCGGCGGTCGGTTAGTCGAGTGTGGCGAGTTCCTCGGGGCTGAAGTGCAGCGAACCGGCGGCGATGTTCTCTTCGAGGTGGGCGACGGAGCCGGTGCCGGGGATGGCGAGGATGTTGGGGGAGTGGTGGAGGGTCCAGGCCAGCCGGACCTGTTGAGGCGTCGCGTTGTGGGCCGCGGCGAGCGCGTCGACGGCGGCTGAGTCGTGGGCGTCGGTGATGGCGCCGAACGGGACGTACGCGATGTCGCGCTCGGCGCAGAAGCGGATGATCGCGTCCTCGTCGCCGCGGCGGTCGACGGCGTAACTGTTCTGTACGCAGACGATCGGCGCGATCGCGAGCGCCTCCTCGACGTGGTCGAGCCGCACGTTCGAGACTCCGAGCTGTTTGATCAGGCCCTCGTCGCGGAACTCCACGAGCCAGCCGAAACGCTCGCCGAGCGAGCCCTCTCCGGTGATCCGCAGGTTCACCACGTCGAGGCAGTCGACTCCGAGCTGGCGCAGGTTCGTCTCGACCTGCTCCCGCAGTTCGGCGGCCGTCGTCGCGTTGTAGAAACCGCGTTCCGGATCACTCCCCGGCCCGACCTTCGTCGCGATCACCAGGTCGGCCGGGTACGGCGCCAGCGCCTCGCGGATCAGCTCGCTCGCGAAACGTTTTCCGGACCCGTAGAACGCGGCAGTGTCGAGATGGTTCACACCGAGCTCGACCGCGCGCCGCAGTACGGCGATCGCTCGGTCGGGATGCGCCGTGATCCGCATCGCGCCGAACCCCATCCGCTCGACGGAAACGTCCCCCAGCTTCCAGGTGCTCATTCCTCGATCGCTCCTCGCACCGCGCGCAGGTGCTGACGGAAGGTCAACGACGGATCGGCGGCCCGGCGCTCGAGGAACTGCGTGAAGCTCACCTGCGAGCGCAGCGACCGCCCGGCGCGGATCTCGTCCGCCTGCCGGTGCTCGGTGTCCCGGATCGTCTCGGCGAGCCCGAACAGTTCCTCCAGCCGATCGGCCGGTACGAAGACCGCCCCATCCTCGTCCGCGAGTACGACGTCGTCCCGGGTCACCGTCCACTCGCCGATCGTTGCCCTGGACAACGCATCGGCCGGCTGCGGGTCGAGCCGCAACGGCCCGGTCGGCAACGCTCCGAGGCTGAACACCGGCAACCCGATCGCGGCGATGTCGGCCGTGTCCCGATGCAGTCCCCAGATCACGATCCCGGCGACACCCGCGGCAGCAGCCTCCAGCGCGGCCAGATCACCCACACACGCCTCGTCCCGCCGGCCACCGTTGTCCACGACCAGTACGTCGCCCTCGACAGCGGACTCGAACGCCTCCAGGAAAACGTCGACACTGCCGACATGCTGCGCCGGCAACACCCGCCCCGCGACTCGGCCGCCGGCCACGGCCGTCAACGACACCGTCCGCACCTGCACACCGGCCCGCACACAAGCATCAGCAACATGTGCAGTGGTCAACCCCGCAAACCGCTCGAGCATGTGGATCCCCTCCGCGAATCGCCAACGACAGGAGGTAGTGCACCATGTCCGGCGGCTCCCCGCGTGCGCGCCCCTGCAGTCGTCAGCGCGACAGGAACGCGAGGATCTTCTCCATCGGCGGCTCGGTGGTGGTGTCCACAGTGAGAGAAGGAACGGGGAGGTCGATGGGCTGAAAGGAGTTGTGGGTGCGGAGCCGGGCGTCGGCGCTGATCTGCGCGTCCTCGTGAGCGGCCCGGCGTGGGTCACTGGACGTCCGGTCGGTGATCCGCTGCAGCGCGACCTCGGCGGGGACCGTGCAGTGCACGATCCGGACGTCGGCGCGGCCGAGCAGCGGGCTCAGGCCCGGGCTCCACAGCCGGTCCTGGAACGCCGCTTCCGCGACCACCGTCGTACCGCGGCCGATGAGCAGGCCGAGTACGTCGAAGAACGTCGACAGCGTCCGCATCGTCAGCGGGTCACCGGGGCCCGGCACGAAGCCCGGTGTCGCGTGCGCCATCCCTTCCTTGATCTCGTCCCGGCAGATCGCGGGGCAGCCGATCGCGGTCGCGATCCGGTGCGCCAGCGTCGTTTTCCCGGTCCCGGGCGGACCACTCACTACGACCAGCATCGGTTTCGACGGCACCCGCCGTACCTTAGCCGTCACGGTGGGCACTCGGTGTAAAACGCGTGTCAGAACTGTCGGTGGCCCCGTCTAGCGTGCTTTCGTGACGACCTATTCCGCGGTCCGAACCACTGGGATCTACTGCCGGCCCAGGTGCGGGGCCAAGCCGCTCGCGGAAAACGTGAGCACGTTCGAGCTGCCCGCCGCCGCGGAGGCGGCCGGGTATCGCGCCTGCCTGCGCTGCCGACCGTACCGGGTGGCCGGGACGGTGGCCGACGAGGCGCCCGAGCTGGTCTGCCGCGCGGTCCAGCTGATCATCGCGGGCCTGCTCGACGAGTCCGGTGAGGAGGCGTTGGGTGCGCGGCTCGGGGTGTCGGCGCGGCACCTGCGGCGGATGTTCCACGAGCACCTGGGCGTCACGCCGGATCAGTTCGCGATGCGCGAGATCTTCCACGCGTCACCGCGGGCGCTGCGTGAGCGTCGACGGCGCGGTGACCGGCTCGCCGCGGACGGTGGTCTGGTGCTGTGGTTGCCGTTCACTCCGCCGTACGACTGGGATGCGATGAGCACCTACCTCGCGGCGCGTGCGGTCCCGGGTGTCGAGTCGGTCGAGGGCGGTGTGTACCGGCGGACGATCTCGCTCGACGGCGAGCCTGGTCTGCTGGAGGTCGGTGCGGGCGGCGACGATCATCTGATGCTGCGGGCGCATCTTCCGTTCTGGGAGGGCGTCATTCATGTCGTCGGTCGGGTTGGTCAGCTGGTCGGGCTCGATCAGGAGCCGGTCAGCGCCCGGGCGCAGTTGGCGGCGGACGCCGATCTTGGGCCGCTCGTCGCCGCGCGTCCTGGAATACGTGTTCCTGGTGCGTGGGGTCCGTTCGAGGTCGCGGTGCAAGCGGTCGTGCGGGATCGGCTCGGCCCGGAGGACGCGAACGAGGCGTTGCGCAAACTCGTCGAGGTGTACGGCGTACCGGTCCCGGGGCTCGGGCACGGGCTGACGCACCTGTTCCCGGGACCTGAGGCGTTGACCGGAGCCGAGCTGGTCGGGCCGCTCGCGCGAGAAGTTGCTAACGGCAACCTCATGCTCGGGGCCGGCGGAGAACTCGAGGCGGTCACGAGTCCGCGGGCCGCGCAGGAGATCGCGTTGCGGCTCGGGGCCCGTGACGCCTGGCCGTTCGACGACGAGGCCGAGCACCTCCGCCCGTGGCGCTCCCTCGCCGCCGCCCACCGCCTGCTCTAGCGGGCGGCGAGTGTGTTGTACGTGCCGTTGGTGAGCAGCTCTTTCGCGGCCGCCGTCGCCAGCGCGTACGCCGCACCCGTGATCGCCGGACCGACGCTGATCCGCACGACCCCGAGGTCCGCGAGTTCGGCGACCGTCGGCGCGCCCGGGCCGACCATCACGTTGAGCGGCAGCGGAGACGCCTGCACCAGCTCCGCGATCGTCGGCGCGTCAACGACCCCCGGAACGAACAGCACGTCCGCACCCGCATCGGCGTACATCTTCGCCCGTTCGATGGTGCCGGTCCGATCACCGAACAGGTACGTGTCGGTCCGCGCGTTGATCACAAGATCGATGCCCGCGGCAACCGCCGCCGCACGCGCCGCCTTGATCCGCTCGGCATGCACCAACGGATCATCGAGGACCCGCGCCGTACTGTCCTCGAGGTTGATGCCGACCGCACCCGCCTCGATCACAGCGGTCACCGTCGCCGCGACATCGCCGTACCCCGCCTCGATGTCGGCCGTCACCGGAACAGATGCCGTCGCGCAGATCGCCTGCAGCGCCGTCATCGCGGACTCCCGGCTAAGCCCGCCGGCGTCGTCCACCCCCGCGGCCCAGGCGACCCCCGCGCTCGTCGTCGCGATCGCGGTCGCCCCCGCGGCCTCGATCGCTCGCGCCGAGCCGGCGTCCCACGCGTTGGGCAGTACGAGCGGCGGCTGCTCGTGCAGTTCACGCAACCGCCGCGCCAGGTCGTTCACCGGCTGACCAGCAGTTCGTGGTCGACCTCGACGATCGGAAGCACCTTTGCCAGCATCGGATTTCCTCCTCGTGGTTCTTGCAGTACCTCAAGGTTCGCCGGTGGGCCGGGGGTCGGTCCGGCCATATTCGGTCATGTACATCGTCTCGTATTACAAGACGATATGTCTCATCAAGCAAGATCCTGCATTAGCGTGAGGATTGTTCGAGCGAAGGCAAAGGAGCCTGGGATGAACAACGTGTACACGCACGGCCATCACGAGTCCGTACTGCGGTCGCACAGCTGGCGGACCGCCGAGAACTCGGCCGGATACCTGCTTCCGCACCTGCGGCCCGGGATGTCGCTGCTCGACGTCGGCGCCGGTCCCGGCACCATCACCGCCGACCTGGCCCGCCTGGTCGAGCCCGGCCGGACGACCGCGCTGGAGGCGAACGCCGCCGCCCTCGACATCACCAGGACCGCGTTCGAGGACCTGGATCTCGACGTGGAGTTCGTCGTCGGCGACGTCCACGCACTGGAGCTGCCGGACGACACGTACGACGTCGTGCACGCGCACCAGGTCCTGCAGCACGTAGCGGATCCCGTGCAGGCGCTGCGGGAGATGCGCCGCGTGTGCAAGCCCGGCGGAATCGTCGCGGTCCGCGACTCCGACTATCACGGCTTCGTCTGGTACCCGGAGCTTCCCGAACTGGATGAGTGGATGGCCCTGTACCAGCGGATGGCGCGCGCCAACGGCGGCGAACCGGACGCGGGCCGGCGCCTGCTCTCGTGGGCGCGCGCGGCCGGCTTCGAGCAGGCGGAGGCGACGACGTCGACCTGGGCGTTCACCAACCCGCAGGACCGCGCGTTCTGGGGCGGCATGTGGGCCGACCGCATCCTCAAGTCGGCGCTGGCGGATCAGGCGCGCGCCTCCGGCGTACCGGAGGAAGAACTGACCGCGATCTCAGAAGCCTGGCGGACCTGGACGAACACCCCCGACGCCACCATCTCCATCCTGCACGGCGAACTACTGTGTACGGCGTGAGCGCTGGCGGGAGATCTCGTAGAGCACCGCGGTCGCGGCGTTGGCGGCGTTGAGGGAGCTGGCCGATCCGGTGATCGAGATCCGGACCAGGTGGTCGGCGGCCTCTTTCCACGCCGTACTCAGGCCCGCGGTCTCGTTGCCGATCAGCAGCAGGACCGGTTGCGTGAAGTCGAAGTCGTAGACGTCCGTCGACCCGTGTTCGTCGGTGCCGACGATCACCGTTGACGTACGGCGTACCCAGTCGAGCACCTCCCGATGCGAAGGCGCGCGGACGGCCGGAACCGCGAACAGCGATCCCGTCGTCGCGCGGACCGCCTTCGGGTCGTAGATGTCGGCGGCATGCCCGGTCACGATCACCCCGTCGGCGCCGAACGCGTCGGCGGACCGGATGATCGACCCGATGTTCCCCGGCCCGGTCGGCCGGTCGAAGACGACGCCCAGGAACTCCGGCCCGATCGGGATCCGCTCGAGATCGTCGGGCGGCAGTTCCAGTACGGCGATCAGCTCGGGCTCGTCCTTCTCGCCGAGTTCGGCCAGCAACTCCGGCGCCATCCCGATCCGCTCGACGTTCGGCAGCCGCTGCAGCAGGTCGGAAGCCCAGCGGGACAAGGGCCTGGATGCGTCGGTGATCACGGTGCGCACCGGCCAACCGTTGTCCACGGCAACCGAGATCGGCCGCACGCCCTGAACCAGGAACTCGCCGGACCGCTGCCGTTTGGTGCGATTGGTCAGCGAGGCCTGCCACACCTGGAACCGGGCGTTCCGCGACGAAATCCTTTGCATTGGGCCTATTTTACGACGGCGGCGCGGTCGACTCGCGGACGATCAGCTCCGGGCGGAACAGCAGCGACTGGCCCTGGGTCGGGCCGGAGTCGTCGAGCCGGGAACGCAGCTGGGTGAACGCGGCCGCCGCCATCTCCTGCATCGGCTGCCGGACCGTGGTCAGCGTCGGCGCGTACAGGTCGGCGAGCACGATGTCGTCGAACCCGACCACCGACACGTCCTTGCCCACCTCGAGGCCGCCGTCCCGCAGCCCGCGGCAGACCCCGAGCGCGCACATGTCGTTGATCGCGACGATCCCGGTCGGCGGCTCCTCCAGCGCGAGCAACTCGGCCGCGGCCGCGCGCCCCAGCTCGGACGCCTCGACGTCGCCGAAGTCGTCCGCGTCGCCCTTGACCGGCGCCCGTACCGAGGTCTCCGGGTCGATCCCCGCTTGTTCGAGGCCGGCGGTGAACCCGCGGTAGCGCTCCTTGCGGTTGACGCTCGCCAACGCGCCGGACACGAACGCCAAGCGGCGGTGCCCGAGATCCGTGAGGTGCTGCGTGGCGAGCTGGCTGCCGATCGCGTTGTCGACGCTGATGCTGACGAGCGACGCCGGGTCGCCGGCCTGCGACGTACGGTCGAACGCGACCAGTTGCAGCCCCCGCTCGACCAGCGGCATCACATGCTCGAGCGACGGCAGCGAGGAGCACAGTACGACGCCGTGCACGCCGTCGGCCCACAACTCGTCGACGTAGTCGCGCTCGCGCCGGGGATCGCGCTCGGAGTTGCAGAGCAGGACGTGGTACCCCTCGGCCAGCGCCGCGGACTCCAGATGGCGTGCGAGCGCACCCCAGAACGGGTTGCCCACCGACGGGACGACGAGCCCGATCGTGGTGTTCCGGCCGGTGCGCAGTTGCCGGGCGGCCCGGTTCGGCCGGTAGCCGAGTTTGTCGATGGCGCGCTCGATCCGCTGCCGGGTCTCCGGCAGCATCCGGTGGTTGCGCCCGTTGAGCAGGTTCGACACCGTGCTCGGGGAGACGCCCGCCTCCGTCGCGACCTGCTGGATCGTCACCTCGCCAGTCCTCAATTCACCGCCCACCCGCGCATTCTGTCACCCCGTTGTGTTGCCGTCTCGCAGTGCAACGATGCATCAACTCCTGACCAAAGTCCAGCTCCGGTTGGTGAGCGCCGAGGTCTTGACGGCTGGCGAAATCCGTTCCTAGCATGCGGTGCATCGTTGCACCAACCTCCTCGGTATGCGGCGCTTCACTGGTGCATCGATGCACCAGTGACTCTCCGCAGCACCACGAAAGGCGCGCCATGGAGTACACCCGCAGATCTGTCCTGACCGCCCTCGGGCTCGGCGCCGTCGCCGCGGCCACCGGGTGCTCCGCGTCGGGCGGCAACACCCAGGCGGCCGCCGACGGACCCGCCGAAGGCGAGATCAGCCTGCTCACCCCGCTCTTCGAGGGCAGCACCGGCAAGGACCTGCTCGAGGGCAAGCTGCTGCCCGCGTTCAAGCAGAAGAACCCGAACGTCACGGTCAAGGTCGACTACACGACGTACGCCGCCCTGAACGAGAAGATCACCACGAGCCTGGCCGGGGGCCTGATGCCGGACGTGGTGATGCTCGGCGTCGGGTGGATCCCGCCGTTCGCCCACAAGAAGGTGCTCGCGCCGCTGCCCGACGAGCTGGCCAAGCGGTACGAGTACGAGGACCGCGTCCTCGAGCCGTCACGGTACGACGGCAAGCTGTACGCGTTGCCGATGGTGCTCGACACCCGCATCGTCACCTACCGCAAGGACCTGTTCGCGGAGGCCGGGATCAAGGCCCCGCCGAAGGACTGGGCCGAGCTGCGGGCGATGTCCAAGGAGCTGGCCCGCGGCGACGGGGCCGGCAAGCTCACCCGGGTCGGCTTCGACCCGTTCTCGATCGATCTCCGGCAGTGCTGGGAGACGTTCCTGTTCGCCAACGACGGCAACCTGTTCGACGAGTCCGGGCAGCAGGTGAAGTTCAACGACGACCGCGGGGTCGAGGCGTTGCAACTGTTCCTCGACGTGATCAAGGACAAGTCCGCCGACTACTCGTTCAAGTCGTCGGCCGGTCAGCCGACCACTCTCCAGCAGGGCCGTTCCGCGATGATGATGTCGAACAACTCGCTCTGGGTGCAGCTCAAGAAGCAGAGCCCGGAGTTGCTCGAGGAGGACAAGGTCGGCGCGTTCATCCTGGCCAACAAGGTGCCCGCGATGCTGCAAGGCGGCACCATGGTGGCCCGGTCGGCCTCGTCCAAGCACGCCGCCGCGGCGCAGGCGCTGGTCGAGTTCATGGGTACGCCGGAATCCATCCTGCCGACCGCGGAACAACGCGGTTCCGTACCCGGTGTCCAGAACCTGCGGACCTCGACGTACGTCAAGGAAAACGGATTCGTGAAGCTTGCCCTGGACAACATGAGCAAGGCCCGGTCCGAGGGCGGTACGGCGGCCTGGATGGAGATCCGGGAGAAGATCAAGACCACCCTCGAGACCGCGGTGGTCGGCAAGCGGACCGCCAAGGAAGCGATCGACGAGCTCGCGAACCTGAGCAAGGAAGCGATTTCGCGACTGTGAGCGGAACCATGGTGTCGACACGGGACCGGGTGCGCGCAGCCGCACCCGGCCCCTCCACCGCTCCACCCCGGCGCCGTGGGCTGCTCCGCGCCCGGCGCCGGGCCGGCCTCCTGATGGTCGCGCCCGCCGTGCTGCATGCCCTGATCTGGATCGGCATCCCGCTGATCGCGGCGATCGTGCTGAGCTTCACGTCGTACGACGTGCTCACGCCGCCGCGCTTCATCGGGCTGGAAAATTTCCGCGACCTAATTTCCGACAACGTTTTCCGGCGTGCCGTGCTGAACACCAGCATCTACACGTTCTTCACCGTTCCGGTGGCGATGGGCATCGCGCTACTGATCGCGCTGATGCTGAACACGCGGCTGGCCGGGCGGGCGATCTTCCGGACCGCGATCTTCATCCCGCAGGTGACCGCGACGATCGCGGTGGCCCTGGTGTGGCTGTGGATCTACGACCCGCGGAGCGGTCTGGCCAACGCTGTCCTGTCGTTCCTCGGCCTCGACGGCCCGGCGTGGCTGTCGTCGACGGACTGGGCGATGCCGGCCGTGATCGTGGTCGGGATCTGGCAGGGGATCGGGCTGAAGATGCTGATCTACCTGGCCGCGCTGCAGAGTCTGCCGACCGATCTCTACGAGGCGGCGTCGGTGGACGGCGCGTCGAAGGTCCGGCAGTTCTTCAGTCTCACGCTGCCGCTGCTGCGGCCGGCGACGTTCTTCGTCTTCGTCACGTCGGTGATCGGCGCGTTCCAGTCGTTCGACCAGGTGTACATCCTGACCGACGGCGGGCCGGCCAACAGCACGACGATGATGACGTACGAGATCTACAAGTCCGCTTTCCGGGAGTTCCGGATGGGATACGCGTGCGCGCAGAGCCTGGTGCTGTTCGCACTGCTGCTGTTCCTGACGTTGCTGAACCGGCGGATCACCGGAGGTGACCGTGCCACCCGTTGAGACCTCCCACCGGGCGCGGGCCGGCCGGATCGCGCTCTACCTGACCCTGAGCGTGATCTCGCTGGTGATGATCGTGCCGTTCGTCTGGATGCTGCTCACCTCGGTGAAGACGCCTGGCGACATCGCCGCGGTGCCGCCGCGGCTGTTCCCGACGGAGTGGGCCTTCGGCAACTATGCGGACGCGTTGCGCGCCGCGCCGTTCGCGACGTACGCACGGAACAGCTTCGTGATCGCCGCGAGCCATACCGTGCTGAACGTGCTGATCGCGTCGATGGCCGGGTACGCGCTGGCGAGGCTGCGGTTCCGGGGCAGCTCGCTGATCTTCCTCGCGTTCGTCGGGGCGCTGATGATCCCGACGTACACGAAGATCCTGCCGGAGTTCCTGATCGTGCGGTTCATGCCGCTGTTCGGCGGGAACGACATCACCGGGCAGGGCGGCACCGGGTGGCTGGACACCTGGTGGGCGCTGATCATCCCGGGTGCGGTCAGTCCGTTCTCGGTGTTCCTGTTCCGGCAGTTCTACCTGGACCTGCCGGTGGAACTGGAGGAGGCGGCCCGGCTGGACGGCCTCAGCGAGCTGGGCATCTACGCGCGGATCATGACGCCGCTGGTGAAGCCCGCGTTCATCACGGTCGCGCTGCTCACCTTCGAGGGGTCGTGGAACAACTTCCTCTGGCCGCTGCTGGTGACCAAGAGCGACAGCCTGCGGGTGATCCAGGTCGGACTTTCCGTTTTCCGCACCGAGAACGACACCCAGTGGGCGTTCCTGATGGCCGGGACCACGCTGGCCACCGTGCCGATGGTGGTGCTGTTCCTGATCGGGCAGCGCTACTTCGTCCAAGGTTTCGCGACCGCGGGCATCAAATGACACTCACGAAAGGAACTGTTTCTATGACCGGGGAACTGTTGGGGATGCGCGCGCTGGTGACCGGTGCCGGGCACGGCATCGGCCGCGGGATCGCGCTCGGACTGGCCGCGGCCGGAGCGGACGTCGTCGTCCACTACGGCAAGTCCGCCGACGCGGCGGCGCAGACCGTCAGCGATATCGAGGACCTCGGCCGGAAGGCGATCGCGGTCGGCGCCGACGTGACGTCGACGGCGGATGTCGACCGGCTGCTCGACGAAACGGCCGGTTTCCTTGGTGGTCTGGACGTCCTGGTCTGCAACGCCGGTCACCTGATCGGGCGGGTCAAGGTCGAGGAGATGACCGACGAGCACTTCCAGCAGGTGGTGGACGTGAACCTGGGGGCGACGTTCCGGACGGCTCGGGCCGCGATTCCGCACCTCGCGCAGTCGGCGAACCCGCGGATCATCACGATGGCCTCGCTCGCCGCGCACAACGGCGGCGGTCCCGGGTCGGTGATCTACGCGGCGGCCAAGGCCGGGATCCGCGGTTTCACCAAGGGCCTGGCGAAGGAACTCGGGCCGCAGGGGATCACGGTGAACTCGGTCGCGCCGGGCTACATCGCCGAGACCGCGTTTCATCAAACGTTTTCCACCGCCGCGGCGCAGGCGACCATGGTCGCGGGCACGCCGATCGGCCGCGCCGGGCAGGTCGAGGACGTGGCGAACGCGGTCCGGTTCCTGGCGCTGCCGGCGTCCGGGTACCTGACCGGGATCACCCTCGACATCGACGGTGGCACGTGGCCCCGATGAATCCCCCGACCGAGCGTGGCGGCTGGTGGCACGAGTACGTGTGCCCGGCACACGGTGTCGAGCTGGCGCACGTCGGATTCGATTCCGGAAACTTTCCGGCCGGCGGGGTTCCGTGTTCCTACGGTTGCCGGGTCGACACGCCCGCGGTGCGCGGCGCGTGGACCGTACTGGCCCATCACTTCTGGGCACGGCGGATCCGGTTGCTCTCGTACGACGGCGGTGGGGCCGACCTGCTCACGTCGTACGCGCGGCTGTACTCGGAGCTGACGAAGGCGGGGGAGCACGAGCAGGCGCAGGGGTGGATGCAACGCGGGCGGCTCTTTCATCAGGCCCTCACGGATGCGGTGTGGGGCGTGCCGATCGCGCACTCGATCCTGAACCTGGCAGGGAAGGCCGAGCTGAGTGAAACGCTGCCGATGCTCGACGACATGGTCGCTGGGGCGCGGCGGGCGCGCGACGCGATGGTTGCCCAGGACAAGTTCTCGTCGAACTACACGGCGTGGTTCAACGCGCTCGGTACGACGGCCGGCCAGGCGGCTGCTGCCGTCCGGGGTGAGGCGTGGTCCGGCGCCGCTGAATGGTTGACCGGCGAGCGCGGCCAGTTCGCCCACCTGGAGGCGTCGACCGGCGAAGACGGTTGGGAGTGGGAAGCGAGCACGTACTACCACGGCTTCGTGCTGCGCGCCTACCTCTTGAGCCTGCGCGGCTTCGACCCGTCCCTGGTGCCTGATCGCCTGGAGAAGATGATCGCGGCCCTCTCCTCGATCGCCACCGACGGCGGCATCCTCCCGGCCCTCCACGACGGCCCGTACCTCCGGGCGCCGCTGGCGCTGGAGTGGCTGGAGATCGTCGCGCTCGCCCGCCAGTTCACGACAGGCCACGGCCTGGATGCAGTCGCTGCTCGGGCTTTGGCCGAGGTCGGGCCCGAGTACGACGGCCTGGAAGACAAGTTCACCAACTGGTTCAGCGGCGCGCCTCGAACGTCGGCTTCGATCCAGGGCGAGCGCATCAGTTCGTGTTATGCGGTGATGCGCGTGCCCGGCATCCACGCGATCCTCGACCATGGGCCGCACGGCGGTTCCCACGGACATCACGACAAGCTCGCGCTCTACCTCTACGGCGCCACCACCCCCTGGCAACCGGATCCCGGTCAGGTCCCGTACGGCCACGCCCAGTGGCGCGCCCACTACAAGTCGGTCGCCGCGCACCCCACGATCCGCATCGACAACCTCGAACCCGCGGAAGCACCGGGGGAGCTGGCCCACGACGCGAACTCGGTGACGGCCACGATCGCCGGCTGGTACGACGGCGTCCGCGCGACCCGGAAACTGATTGCTGGAGACAACTACCTGGTGGACGTCGTGCGGGTCACGGCGGATCGTGAGCGCGAGATCGTCCTGCAGTTCCGGCCGGATGTCGAGCTGACGGTCGAGGTCGGGCCGGATGCGTTCCGGACGACCTGGACCGGCGACGAGACGCTGTACGGCCACCACGTGTGTCGTGGTGCTGTGCCGGTGACTCGGCCGGGCGCGGGGCCGGCTGATGACCCGCAGCGGGTGCGGACGTGGGTCGACTGGACGGTTGCCGGTGCGGAAGCGACGTACTGCTCCGTCTACTCGACTGCGCCCGTCGACGTGCTGCTGGCGGGCGACGTGGTCAGGGTCGCCGGGCATGAGCATCCGATCGGAGGGCTGTGATGTTCGACGATCGTCTGGCGGAGGTGCGTGACGGGCTCGAGGGGCGGTACGCCGCGCAGTGGCGGCGGTTGCGGGAGCAGTGCGACTGGTACCGGACGCAGACCCCGCCGACCGAGCACCCGTCCGCGAGCATCACGTACTTCGGTCCGGCCGCCGCGAACCTCGCGCTCGCGTACCGCCTGACCGGCAACGAGGGCTACCGCTCCGAGGCGGCCCGCTGGATCTCGGCCGCAATCGGTTTCCCTCACTGGGGCAAGGCGCATCTGCCGGACCACGACCTGGACGCCGGCTGGCTGCTTCACGGCTTGTCGCTCGCGTCCACCTGGCTCGGCGACGACTTCGAGCAGGCCGGCGAGTTGCGCGCCAAACTGGAGCTGCAGGGCTCGCGGCTGTACGAGTTCGCCGTCGAGTCCGAGGGCTCGTGGTGGAGTTCGTCGTACTGGCAGAACCACAACTGGATCTGCTACACCGGGCTGGCCGCGGCCGGGTACACGCTGGGTCGCACCGAGTGGACCGATCGCGCCCGGCGGAACTTCGAGACAGTCATCGAGTTTCTGCCGGCGGACGGGTCGGACATGGAGGGCGTCGTCTACTGGCGGTACGGCGTTCCGTGGCTGGCGACGTACCTGGATCTGTTGCAGGATCAGGAAGGGCTCGACTGGTGGGAGCGCTGCCGGTTCCTGGCGAACACGTTTTCCTACCGGTTGCAGCAGTGTGCGCCGGGGTTCGAGGAGAACATCGATCACGGTGACTGCCACGACCGGCGGAGCGGGCACAGCGTTGCGCTGTACCGGAAACTCGCCTCCGCGTACCGGATCGGTGAGGCGCAGTGGCTGGCGGAACTTGTTTCCGAACGTTTCTTCTGGCGGGAGGCGTACGCGAGCGGCGTGAAGCCGGGCGTGATGCCGGAGGCGTACCTCGAACTGCTCTGGTACGACGATTCGCTGCCGCCGGTCGATCCCGCGAAGACCGCACCGTTGTCGGCGTACTTTCCGGACCTCGGCCTCGTCACGGCGCGGACCGGATGGGACGACGAGGCAACGATGGTGTCGTTCAAGGCGGCGCCGGGTGGCGGGCACCAGGCCTGGGAGACCTCGCACAGGCTGGACCGCGAGCGCGGGTGGGACACGTTGAGCGCCGGGCACCATCATCCCGACTCGGGGTCGTTCGTGCTGACGTCGCGGGGCGCGTTCCTGGCCGTGGACGAGGGATACAGCAACCGCAAACGGGCGGGGGACCACAACCTGATCCTGGTCGACGGCCTCGGGTACGCCGATGAGGACCGGTACCACGTCTACAAAGGGATTCCGTACGAACGGCAGGCGCGGATGGTCGACGTGCATGCGGTCGACGGGACGGCGCATGCCACCGCGCGGATCGCGGCGATGTACCCGCCTGAGCTGGGCGTCACGCGGCTCGATCGGACGCTGGTCTTCACGCCGGGCGGGCGGCTCGTTCTGCTGGATCGGTGCGCGGCCGAGTCGCCGCGTGACTGGACGTTTCTGCTGCACGCCGACTGGCCGATCGAGTACGGCGACGAGATCGCGCTGCGGTCCGGGTCGGCGCAGGCGTGGGTTCGGTTCCATACGCCGCTGACGGTCGAGTCCGCGGTGACGGAGGTTGAGGCCAACCCGACGTCGAGCACTCCCGGCCTCAGGCTCACCCGCACGATGCACACCCTCCGTGCGACCGTCCACGGGTCGACGACCGCCACCCTCCTCACCACGATCGAACCAACCTCCGCCCTCCACCCGACCCCGCCGACGGCTCGCCGGCTCGACCTCGCCCACGGTTTCGGAATCACCTTCGACGACGAGACCGTCCTCCTGGCCGACGACGAAGGAGAACTCGACCCCCAGGCCATCACAACAGCGACCTCCGCGACGCCCGCAGCGGGCGAACCTCCGCAGCGAGCCGATCGTGATGGCCTGGCGGTCCGCGCCATCATCCAAACCGCCCACAGAACGGTCGTCCTGTGACCGCGGCGGGCGTCGGGCGGCGGGACCGGGTGGGGGTCAGTCGGCGGGCGCTCGACTGGTTGGGGTGGGTTGCCCATCCGGCTGCGGCGGGGGTGGCGTTCACGCTCCTGTGTCTGGGGATCGTGACGTGGTTGCCGGCGTTGGCTGCTGTCGGGTTTGCCCTCAACCGGTGGCGGACCGATGGTGACACGCGCTGTTTCACCGGCGTGTTCGTCGGCTGGCGTAAGTACTGGCGCGCGTTGCTCCCGCACTCGGTGCTGATGACGATCGCCGCGGTGATTGCCGCGAGCAACCTGTCGTTCCTGTCCAGCCGCTCCGGCCCGCTCGTCCTGACGTTGTTCATGATCCACATCGGCCTGATCGCCGCAGCGGTCACCTACCATCTCGCGCTCGCGGTCGCCGCCGGCCGCGCTCCCTCCGGACCAGCCGCAGACTGGCGACGTACGGCGTTCCGGCTCGCCTTCACCTCCGTACCGCGCGGCACCGCACTCCTCGGTGCCGCCATCGCCGCACCGGTCTTCTCACTCGTCGTACCAGCAGGTCCCTTGCTCCTCGGCACCACCGTCCCGGTTCTGGTCGGCCTGCTCGTCGCTGACCACTCCTAGACAGCACCCATAGGCAGCAAACCGCCCATTCAGGAGGACCACCATGTCCCGAGCTGTCCCGATCCTGCTTCTCGGCGCCGCGCTGGCGCTGCCCGCGGTCCCGGCGCACGCCGCGACCGATTACTACGTTGCCACCACCGGCAGCGACGCGAACTCCGGTACGTCGACCGGTACGCCGTTCGCGACGATCCAGAAAGCGCTTGATACCGCGCCGCGCGGAGCGACCGTCCATCTTGCCTCGGGCACCTATCTCCAGGACGCGGTGACGATCAGGTCCGGTGTCACGATCACCGGACCGTCGACCGCGGTCGTGAAAGGCGCCGGAAACTCGCGCATCCTCCAGATCCGGCACGACAGCGTGACGCTGGACGGGTTCACGATCGACGGGCTGTTCGGGTCGTCGTCCAGCAAGGACGGGTACCGGGACAAGCTCGTGTACGTGATGAGCACGTCGCCTGGTGACGGCGTGGGCACGCTGACGATCCGGAACATGCGGTTGAAGAACGCCGGCGGTGAGTGCCTGCGGCTGCGGTACCTGATCACGAACGCCGACGTTCACGACAACACCGTCGGCCCGTGCGGGGTGTACGACTTCAAGTTCAACGACGGCGGGAAGAACGGCGAGGGGATCTACCTCGGGACGGCACCGGAGCAGCAGGGCGAGAACGGCGCACCGGACGCCCAGGCGGACCGCAGCCGGAACAACCACATCCACGACAACACGATCGCGACGTACGGCAACGAGTGTGTCGACGTGAAGGAGAACTCCACCGCGAACGTGATCGAGCACAACGACTGCAGCCAGCAGAAGGACGCGAGCTCGGGCGGGCTGGACGCCCGCGGCAGCGGAAACACGTTCCGCTACAACACGATCCACGACAACACCGGCGCCGGCGTCCGCCTCGGCGGCGACACGGAAACCGATGGCGTGGACAACGACGTCTACGGAAACACGATCAAGAACAACGCGTCCGGCGGCGTGAAGTTCATGCGGACGCCGCAGGGGCAGGTGTGCGGAAACACCATGTCCGGAAACACCGGCGGAGATTCCGTCGGCACGTACGCCGCCGACTTCGAGCCCGCGGCGGCCTGCTGATGAGTGGAGTGTCCCGCCGCTCGATCCTCGGCGGAACAGCCGGCGGCGTCCTGGGCGGCGTCGTCGGCAGCTCGGTCAGCGGGACATCGTCTGCCGGCGCAACTGCCGGCAACGCAACCGCGGCACGGCTCCGGTGGGCCGCGAGTTGGGCGACGGCGCAGACCGCTCCCACCGCCGCGGATGCCGACGCAACGAGCGGCTTCACCGACACCACCCTCCGCTACAAACTCCGGCTCTCAGCCGGCACCACCCCGCCGGCGGGCGCGGACGCTCTCACCCGGGCAAGGCCTGCGGTTCGGCTGCGGTTCGCGAATCCGTTCGGTGCCGCGCCCGTCGTCGTCGGACCTGTGACGGCCAACGCGAAGCCGGTGCTGTTCGGCGGCGCGAAGGACGTGGTGCTGGCCGCGGGGGCGACCGTCGTGAGCGATCCGGTCGGGCTGATCCTGCCGGACGGCGCGGATCTGGTGGTGAGCATGTACCTGCCAGGACCCACCGGTCCGCTGAGCTTCCACCGGAACGTGCATGCGACCGGCTCCATCGGCGACCGCGCCACGAACTCGGTGTTCCTGCTCACCGGCATCGACGTACCCGCGACCGGACGCCAGGTGGTCGCTGTCCTCGGCGACTCGATCACCGAAGGCGTCGGTACGCCGGACAACGCCAACCTCCGCTGGCCCGACCAGGACGCCGCGCGCTTCCGTCGGCGCCCCGCGGTCGCCAACCTCGGGATCAGCGGAAACCGTGTTCTGCTCGACGACGGCCGCTTCGGACCGGGCGGGCAGTCCAGGTTCGACCGCGACGTACTCGGCCTGCCGAACCTCGGGACGCTGGTGACGTTCCTCGGCATCAACGACATCCAGCAACCGCCCAGCCAAACCGATCCGGCCCGGATCCTCCAGGCCTATCAGCAGCTGGTACACCGCGCGCACGACCACGACCTCGAGGTGATCGGCGCGACCATCGGCCCGTTCAAGGGCTGGATCCGCTACACCGACGCACTCGACCGGGTCCGCAACGACGTCAACGCCGTACTGCGGCAGGGACGTCTGTTCGATCGACTCCTCGACGTCGACGCCGCACTCCGCGACCCGGCCGATCACGCCCGGCTCCGCCCCGACTTCAACAGCGGCGACGGTCTGCACCCCAACGCCGCCGGCGCGAAGGCGATCGCCCTAGCTCTGTGAATCGCCCAGCCCTCTGAGAGGACCCACATGCCTGACCTCACGCTCCGCCGCCGGACTGTGCTCGGCGGAATGATCGGCGGGGCCGCACTCCTCGCCGTCCCCACTCCCACCTGGGCCGACGCGTCCACCGACGAGCTCCGCCTTCGCTGGCAGACGCTGCTCACCGGTGGCCCGATCGTCGATCCCGCCGACCCGGACCTCGCGGTCGCGATCGCCCGCGTCGACCGCCTGGCCCAGTCGGCGCTCGCCACCCTCGACCGCTCGGCGAACCGCACGACCCTCTGGCCGGATCTCGCGAGTACAACGCTTTCCAACCACGTTGCCTCGAACTTCCGCCGGATCAAGCAGATCGCGGTCGCCTGGGCGACGAACGGATCGGCCTACCAGGGAAACGCGTCGGCGGCCGACGACATCCGCGGTGCCCTCGAGTGGATGCACACGAACCGCTACAGTCCCACCCTGCCGCGGTACGACAACGACTACGACTGGGAGATCGGCGGCGCCGCCGCGTTCGCGGACACGCTGGTCCTGCTGTACGACGTGATTCCGGCCGACCTGCGGACGACGTACACGCAGGCGATCAACCACTACACGCCCGACCCGAACCTGTGGCGCGCCGACCGGCAGATCGCGACCGGCGCGAACCGCGTCTGGATCGCCACCGTCGTGGCCGTTCGCGCGGTCCTCGACGGCGACACCGCGGCGCTCGTCCGCGTCCGCGACGCGATCAGTGACATGGAGGGCAGCGGCGCGAACAGCGTGCTCGCGTTCAACGACGCGCCCGGCCGGGTCGACGGCACGGGCGAGGGGTTCTACAGCGACGGATCGTTCCTGCAGCATTACAAGCATCCGTACAACGGCGGCTACGGCAAGGAACTGCTCGGAACGCTTTCCTCCCTGCTGTACCTGCTCGGCGGTACCGAGTGGACCGTCACCGATCCCGCGCTCGAGAACATCTACGGCTGGATCAACGACGCCTTCGACCCACTGATGGTGCGTGGCGACCTGATGGGCTCGGTCTGCGGTCGTGAGATCGCCCGTCCCAGCAAGCAGAACCACGCGCCGACCCAGACGATCATCGAGGGCACGCTGCGGCTGATCCCGGCCGCGCCGGCGGAACGGGCGACGGAACTGACCGCGCTGGTCAAGCAGTGGATCACCGAAGACACTTTCCGGGATTTCCTGACCGTGACCGATCCGGCCTCGCTGGTGGCCGCCCGGAGCATCCTCGCGTCGTCGGCCGCCGCCCGCGGTCCGCTGGTCCTGCACAAGCAGTACCCGCGGATGGACAAGGTCGCACACCACCGACCGAAGTTCACGATCGGGCTGAGCGCGTACTCGTCGCGTATCTACAACTACGAGTCGATCCAGACCGAGAACCTGCACGGCTGGCATCTGTCCGACGGGATGGTGCTGCTGTACGACGACGACCTCGGTCACTACTCGGGCGACTACTGGCCGACGGTCGACCCGTACCGGTTGCCGGGGACAACGATCGATACCCGGCGGCTGGCCGACTCCTACGGTTTCCGCAGCACCAGCGCGGCCGACTGGGTGGGTGGCGTGTCCGTTCCGCAGCGCACGATCGGTGCCTATGGCATGGATCTGCGCGGGCACGGCACCAACCTGCGGGCTTTGAAGAGCTGGTTCCTGATCGACGACGTGATGGTGTGCCTCGGCTCGGACATCACCGGCGAGGGCGCGGTCGAGACAATCGTCGAGAACCGCAAGCTGCGCACCGGCGACGAGACCTTCACCACCGCGCCGGGCTGGTGTCATCTCGACGGCACCGGCGGCTATGTGTTCCCCGATCGCACCCCGGTCCACGCGCTCCGTGAGAACCGGACCGCGACCTGGCGGGAGATCAACCTCAAGTACGGCACCGACACTCCGGTGACCCGGCCATACCAAACCGTATGGTTCGCTCACGGTACGGCGCCGGTCGGACAGGGTTACTTCTACGTGCAGTTGCCGACCGCAACACTCGCGGAGACGAAGTCGTTCGCCGGCAAACTCCCGGTCCAGAGACTGCGGGCAGACAGTACGGCGCACGCGGTCCGGCTGCCCAACGTCCTGGCGGCCAACTTCTGGACGGCCGGCACTGTCGCCGAACTGACAGTCGGCGGCCCGGCCTCGGTCGTGGTCGCCGGCGGAACGGTCGCGATCTCGGATCCGACGCAGACCCGCGACTCGGTCACCGTCGACCTGGACAAACCCGACCTGTCGCTCACGAAAGCCGATGCCGGCGTCACGGTCAGCCGCCGCGGCCGCGGCTGGCGCATCGTCGTCGACACGACCGATCGCCACGGCAACGCCGCCACAGCCTGCTTCCACTGAGGAAACGCTGTACTGAAAGGAAGAACGAATGCTGGTCGACATGCCCCTGGACCGGTTGCGGGAGTACCGGCCGGAGCCGGAGGAGCCCGCGGACTTCGACGCGTTCTGGAAGCAGACGCTCGACGACGCGGCCGGCCACCCGATCGACGTCCGGTTCACGCCGTACGACGCACGCCTTGCGACCGTCGAGGTCCAGGACGTCACGTTCAGCGGGTGGGCCGGTCAGCCGGTGAGGGCGTGGCTGCTCCTGCCACGCCATCGCACCGGGCGGCTGCCCGCGGTCGTGCAGTACATCGGCTACAACGGCGGCCGTGGGATTCCGTACGAGTGGCTGACCTGGAGCGCGGCCGGGTACGCGCACCTGATCATGGACAACCGCGGCCAGGGTGGCGGCGGAAAAACCGTTTCCGAAACTCCGGACATCGCGCCGGAAGGACACGGATCGTCGGCACCGGGTTTCCTGACCCGCGGAATCGAGGATCCGGCCAAGCACTACTACCGCCGGCTGATCACCGACGCGGTCCGGGCGGTCGACGCGGTGAAGAGCAGCCCGGACGTCGACAGCGATCGGGTCGCCGTGGTCGGCGGCAGCCAGGGCGGCGGGCTGGCGATCGCGGTCGCCGGTCTGCGCGCCGACCTGTCCGCCGCGATCGCCGACGTACCGTTCCTGTCGCACTACCGGCGGGCGTCGCAGATCACGGACAACGGGCCGTACGCCGAGATCGCGCGCTGGCTCAAGGGTCACCGGTTCGGGACCGAGACCGCGATCGGCACCCTGTCCTACTTCGACGCGGTGAACTTCGCCGCCCGGGCGACCTGCCCGGCGTGGTTCTCGGTCGCGCTGATGGACAACATCTGCCCGCCGTCGACGGTGTTCGCGGCGTACCACCGTTACGCCGGTCCCGCGCAGATCGAGGTGTTCACCTACAACGGGCACGAAGGCGGCGCGGAGTACGACCTGCCGCGCAAGCTCAGTGCCCTCGCTTCCGCCTTCGGCCGCGATGCCTGAGGCGGAGCCCGCCCCACAAGATCAACGCCGGTAGCCAGAGCAGCACCAGCCAGGGAAGCCGCCACCAGCCGGACGCACCGTCGAACGCCGCCTGGTCGCCACTGTTCTGATCGGTGGCGACCAGCGGCCGGGCGGACGACGACCAGGTGAGGAACGCGTCGCCGATCGGCACCGCGCCGAACAGGTACCGCTTCGTCTTCAGCCCGCTGACCGGCAGACCGACCAGCTCGCCCTGGCGCGCCAGCCGATCCGCGAGCGGATCGTGGTGCACCCGCGCCGCGCCGACCGTCACAACGGTCGCGGACAGACTCCTCCCGAGCACCAACGGCCCGGAATCGACATCGCCCGGTCCACTCGTCCCCTTCGGGTACTCGCGCACGCCGAGCCCGGTGACGAACTTGTCCTTGAAGAGCTCGTACTGCGTTCGCGCGAACGCCGGATCGACGTCGATCAGAAACCGCTGGATCATCGCCTGCGACGAACCGCGCGCCCCGGAAACTTGCGGAACGACCTGGTGCGGTAGCAGCCCGGTTGCCGGATCCAGTTTCGTCTTCGCCGTCGTCACCCAGTTCCGCGCGATCTGTCCGAAGCGAGGGGCGACCAACGCGTCGTACAACCGCAGCGACGCGATCGCGACGACCGAGTCGACCGGCCAGGCCTGCCCCGGGTACGCCGCCAGGAACGGGGTCTTCGCGGTCCGGAAAGCGGTGGCGATCTCCACCGATTCGCTGGCGAACGTGTCGCGGTCGGCAGCGTCCGAGTGGCCGAGCGCTATCAATCCGCCGCGCAGCCAGTTCGTCCAGCCGGCGTAGAAGACGCCGTACCGCGGTTGCAGTGACTCGTCGAACGGAGCGGTTCCGGCCGCCGACGCGATCCGGTCGAGGGCCCACCGCACCTCCGCGGTCGCGTCCGCGGATCGGGCCGGATCGTCGACGCCGACCTGGACCCAGGTCAGCCCGTACAGCACATTCAGGAAGAAATACCCTTCCGGAAACTGTTTCTGCGCGGCGAGGTCCGCGCCGCCCTCGAGCTCGGCCCGCAGGAACGCCAGCTGTTTCACCGCGCCACGGGCGGGATCGGTCCACGGAAGAACCAGACGCGCGGTCCCCACCCCCGCCAGCAGCGTGGCGATGACCGCCACGCCGATCACAAGCTTGCGCAGCACCCGCATCAATCTAGAGGGTTTTCGGCAACCAACGGCGGTCCTGCGGGTGACCATCCGAAGACTGGACGCGCCGCCGCGCGCTCCGCTCAGGTGCCGAGCGTCGACTCGCGGGTGATCAGGCGGGTGGGCAGGATCAGCTGGCCGCGGCGGGGGGAGCCGGCGATGACGTCGAGGAGCAGGTTGGCGGTCCGGCGACCGAGTTCTTCGAGCTCCATGTCGACGGTGGTGAGCGGCGGTCTGCTGGCCAGCGCCATCACGGACCAGTTGTCGTAGCCGGTGACCGCGATGTCGTAGGGGACCGAGCGGCCGAGTTCGCGCAGGCGGTCGCAGACGCCGCGGGCGATCTGGTCACTGCCGCACGTGATCGCATCCACGGTCGGCTGCGCCCGGAGCAACACGTCGACCGCGTGCCGGCCCCACCGCTCGCTCCACTCGCCGTACAGCGGCTGGCCGACGAATGCGTCCCGCGCGGCTCCCATCGTGGCCGCGGCGCGGATCCCTGCGCTGAGGTGTGACTCCGGCCCGGTGACGTGCGCGATCTGCTCGCGGCCGAGGGACAGCAGATGCCGCGTGGCCGACGCGGCGCCGCCGTGGTCGTCGACGATCACCGACGTGTCGTCCGGATCCGTCGACGGACTGAACGCGTAGACGACCGGGATCGGCACGTCGATCGGCTCCCGTGCCTCGGTCCGGCGGCCGGTCACGATGATGCCGTCCACCCGGCGCGACACCAGCGACTTCAGGTAGTGCTGCTCGCGGAGCGGGTCGTCGCGGGTGTCGCAGAGGACCAGCGCCATCTTGCCCGCGCTGAGCGCGTCCTCGGCGCCGAGCATGATCGGGATGCTGAACCGGCCGGAGCTGTCCGTGGTGATCAGCCCGACGGTGAAACTGCGCCCGGACGCGAGCGCGCGGCCGCGGCTGTCCGGGGTGAAACCGAGCTGTTCGGCGGCCCGCCGGACGCGCTCGCGGGTCTCCGCGCGGAGCTGCCCGGTGTCGTTCAGCGCCTTCGACGCGGTGCTCGCCGAGACGCCGGCCAGCGCGGCCACGTCCTTGATCCCGGGCGTGCGGGTGCTCCGTGACGCCATGCGGCAACTCCTTTCCTGAGGTTTCCGGCACAGTACCCCACGGATCGCGGCCGGCCCGGAGTTTATCCACAGGTAGGGGTTGACCCGGCGCGGCAGGCTCTCTACCTTCGTCCAGGAAAACGTGTTCCGGATTTTCCTAACTCAGGAGTCACGGCAGATGAGCGCTTCCCCGGAAACTGTCACTACATCCCGCAGCCCGGCGGCCACCTCGAAGGGCCGCCGGCACCCCCTCGGACTCGGCCAGGTCACGATCACCGGCGGCTTCTGGGCGCCGCGGCAGGCCCGCAACGGCGCGGACGCGATCCCCAGCGGCCAGGACCAGCTCGAGAAGGCCGGCAACCTGCAGAACCTCCGTCTCGCGGCAGGCATCGGCGAGGGCGAGGCGATCGGCCCGGTGTTCGCCGACTCCGACGTCTACAAGTGGCTCGAAGCCGCGGCGTGGGAGTACGGGCGCAACCCCGACGACGACCTGCTGCGACGCATCCGCGACCTGACCGCGGTCGTCGCGGCCGCGCAGCGCGAGGACGGGTACCTCGACTCGGTCGTCCAGCTCCGGTACGGCGACGAAGGCCGCTACAAGCAACTCGTCTGGAGCCACGAGCACTACTGCGCCGGCCACCTGATCCAGGCCGCGGTCGCCCAGGTCCGTTGCACCGGCGACCGTGCGTTGCTCGACGTCGCGACGAAGCTGGCCGACCACCTGGTCGCGACGTTCGGCGACGACAAGACGGTCGACGTCGACGGTCACCCGGTCATCGAGATGGCCCTCGTCGAGCTTTATCGAGAAACCGGTACGGCGGCGTACCTGGACCTGGCGAAATGGTTCGTGGAGGCGCGCGGGCACGGGATCATCGAGCGGCACGGGCACTCGCCGGCGTACTTCTCCGACCGGGTCCCGGTCCGCGAGGCGACCACGGTCGAGGGGCACTCGGTCCGCGCGGTCTATCTCGCCGCCGGTGCGGCCGATGTCGCGTTGGAGACCGGCGATTCCGCGCTGCTGGATTCGCTGAAGCGGCAGTTCGACCACATGTGGTCCACGAAGACGTACGTCACCGGCGGGCTGGGGGCGCGCTGGGAGGGCGAGGCGTTCGGCGACGAGTACGAGCTGCCGCCGGACCGTGCGTACGCGGAAACCTGCGCCGCGATCGGCGGAATCCAATGGGCCTGGCGGATGCTGCTCGCGACCGGTGAGGCGACGTACGGCGACGCGATCGAGCGGATGCTGTACAACGGTTTCCTTGCCGGCGTATCGCTGGCGGGGTCCGAGTACTTCTACGTCAACCCGCTGCAGCTGCGCGGGGCGGCGTACCCGGACACCGGTCGCAGCCCGGCGCACGGTCGGCGCGGCTGGTTCGACTGTGCCTGCTGCCCGCCGAACATCATGCGCACACTGTCGAGCCTCGACGGCTACCTCGCGACGACCACCGACGACGCCGTCCAGATCCACCAGTACGCCGCCGGTGTGATCAAGTCCGGCGACGTCGAGCTGGCCGTCGACACGAACTATCCCTGGGACGGCGCGGTCCGCATCACCAGCGCGACGCCGGTGGCGGTCGAGCTGCGCATCCCCGCGTGGGCGGAAGGTGCCACCGTGAACGGCGAACCGGCCGAGCCCGGCACCTACGTGCGGGTCGAGGCGGCTGACATCGACCTGCAGCTGCCACTCGAGTCCAGGATTGTCGGGGCAGATCCTCGGATCGACGCCGTTCGCGGCTGTGTCGCGCTCGAGCGGGGGCCGCTGGTGTACGCCGTCGAGCAGGTGGACAACGTGGCGAACGTCGACGACCTGCATCTGGTACCCGAGCCACCTGTTGCCGAGAGCACCGATCTCCTGGACGGAGTGACCGTGCTGAAGGCCCAGGGACGTGTCGGTACGGGGCATCGCGCCGGCTGGTCGTTCGAGCCGGGCGTGGAGGACTCGACCGGTGACGCGGTCGAGGTGGTGGCGATCCCGTACTACGCGTGGGCGAACCGGGAGATCGGTGCCATGCGCGTCTGGCTGCCCAGGGCCTGACGATGCTCACCCGGCGGAAGCTCCTCGGCCTAGGTGCCGCGGCGACCACGGCCGGTCTGTTCCCGGGCTGTAGCTCGGTCCTGCCCGAACCCGACGTCCAGGCGGCGGGTTTCGGGCAGGACGCCACCGGCACCGTGCAGGTGTGGTGCCGGGCGGCGACGCAGAGCGGTCTGACCGACCTGGTGAAGAAGTTCAACGCGTCCCAGAACCGGCTCACGGTCGAGCTGACACCGGTCCTGGACGCCCAGTACGTGACCAAGCTGGCGACCGCGATCCGCGGCCGGACGGTGCCGGACCTGGTCGACGTCGACGACATCAACTCGATGCTGTTCATCTATCGCGACGCGTTCACCGACCTGACCGAACCGCTCGCCGCGCTGGATTTCCGGGACCAGCTCAGCCCCGGCCATCTCCGGCTGGCGACCAAGGACGAGCGGGTGTACGGCGTGCCGTACCTCGCGGACAACTCGATGTTCTGGTTCAACACCGAGCTGTGCGACCGCGCCGACGTCGACCCGGACGAGGCGGTGAAGTCGTTCGGAAACCTGCTCGATGCGGCCCGGAAATTCCGGAAACTCGGCGACGACATCTACGCGTGGAGTTTCCCGGCGAACAGCCCGGGAGCGCTCGGCTTCGTCGTGCAGCCGATGGTGTGGGCCGCGGACACGGATCTGATCCAGGGGCCGGTGGGCAGCCAGTCCGGGCACATCACCGGAAACGACGTCGTCCGGCAGATGCTCGAGCTGCACCGGCAGCTCTGGGTCGACGGGCTGGTGCCGAGGGCGAACTTCTCCGACGACGCGTCCCGCTGGGGGAGCGACTTCCGGGCCGGCAAGGTCGGCATCTTCCCGTCCAACTACAGCGTGGTCGTGTCCGCGTCCGACGAGGCGTTCCACCAGAAGGTGACGCCCCGGCTGTTGTCCGGGCCGGACGGCGGTGCGGCGTTCTTCGACGGCGGCGACAACATGTGCATCCCACGGGGCGCGCGCAATGCATCGGGGGCGTGGGAGTTCGTGCGGTTCGCGCTGGACCTGCCGCAACAGATCGATCTGCCAGCCGGCGGGTACACGCCGGTGCGGTCGGACGCGCGGACCGCGGAGTTCGCGAAGAGGTATCCGTTGGCGACGCTGCCGCTGGAGCGCATCCAGGAGGGATACGCGCCGACAACGCTTTCCTACAACCTCCTCTACAACCAGCCGGACGGGCCGTGGCTGCAGATGTTCCGCCGCGCCGTGTTCGACGGCGAGCTGGAGGCCGCCATGAAGGAAGCCCAGCAGAACTACGACCGCATTCTCCGTCAGGGGCAGGCATGAGTACGCCGCGTTCGTTGACCCACCCAGGACGAACAGGGCTGCTGCTGGTGAGTCCCGCCGTACTGTTCGTCGGCGTCTTCGTGCTCGTGCCGTTGGCGTTCGCGCTGGTGATCTCGCTGACCAACTGGCCGTTGATCGGCACGGTGAAGTTCAGCGGGCTGAAGAACTACACCGCGATCGTCTCCGACGCCGCGTTCGCCAAGTCCGTCCTGTACACGCTGCTCTACACGGTCATCGTGACCGGGCCGATCCTGGTGCTCGGCTACGCGCTCGCGGTCCTGGTCCGCCGGAGACGCCGCGGCTCCACGCTGCTGCGAACGGTCTTCTTCCTGCCGTTCGTCGTCGGGCTGTCCACGCTCAGCTTCGTCACCGTCCTGGAGACGCAGCCGGAGAGCGGCGTGATCAACATCGTGCTCCGCAAGCTCGGCATCACCGACGGTACGACGGCCTGGCTGGTGGACGGGCCGCTCGCCACCGGACTGATCTGCGTGCTGGTGATCTGGGCCGTCAGCGGGCTGACGATGATGCTGCTGATGGCTGGGATGCAGGCGATCCCGCGGGAGTACTACGAGTCGGCCGAGCTGGACGGCGCGGGCTGGTGGAAACAGGAATGGGAGATCACGATCCCGATCCTGCGGCGGACGATCGCGATGGCGGTGATCATCTCGGTGATCGGCTCGCTGCTCGCGTTCTCGCAGTTCTACATCCTCACCCGCGGCGGTCCGGGAACCGACACCACGACGGTGGTCCAGTACATCTACAACCGGGCCTTCGTCCAGCTGCAGCTCGGCGCCGCGACCGCACTGTCGATCGTGCTGGTGATCGTGGTCGGACTCGTCACCGCGGCCCAGTTCCGCCTGCTCCGGGAGAAGGACTGACCATGCGACTCAAGAACACGTTTTACGTGATCGGCGGTGGCGGTGCGTTCCTGGTCTTCGCCGTACCGTTGCTGTGGGCCCTCTTCCGGTCGGTGCAGCCGAACGACGTGATCGTCGCGGCCCCGGACGGAAAAACGTTCTTCGACCTCACCTGGGACAACTTCCGGACGTTGATCGAGGGACCCGGAAACCTGATCCGGGCGGTCGGGAACAGTCTGATCGTCGCGATCAGCACGGCTGTCCTGACGGCGTTGCTCGCCACCTTCGCCGGGTACGGGTTCGCGCGGTTCCGGTTCCGTAGCGGGCCGATCCTGTTCGCGCTCGTGGTGGTGTCGATGATGATCCCGTTCCAGGCGATCCTGACGCCGCTGTACCTGGAGATGAACGTTCTCCGGCTGACGGACAGCCTGCTCGGGCTGGTGCTGTTCTACACCACGGTCAACCTGCCGTTCGGGGTGTTCGTGATGCGGAACTCGTTCGCCTCGGTGCCGGTGGAGCTGGAGGACTCGGCGCATGTCGACGGGTGCGGAACGTTCCGGATGCTCGGTTCCGTCCTGCGTCCGCTGATCACCCCGGGCGCCGCGACCGTCGCGCTCTACGCGTTCCTCGCGGCCTGGACGGAGTTCCTCGGTGCGCTCACCTTCCTGACCAAGGACGAGCTCTACACACTGCCGGTGGCGCTCGTGAACGTCCAGGCCGGCGCGTACGGCGAGATCAACTTCGGCTCGCTCGTCGCGGGATCGGTGATCGCGATGATCCCGTGCGTCGTGCTGTACGTGGGGCTGCAGCGTTTCTACGTCAGCGGCCTCGCGTCCGGGGCCGTCAAAGGCTAGAGGCTGGGGCGGATCTCGTGGTCGGCGTGGGCGACGGCGTGCGCCTCGCCGACCTCGCGGCACAGCGCCATCAGGTCCTCCTCGTTCAGCACCTGTTGCTTGGCCTTCGGGCCGAGGCCGGTGATGTGGTCGCGGGCCCGCAGCAACCGCTGGAACACCCGCTCCCGCTCCGCCGGGTCGTCGGTGTACTCCGGATCGAGGTACGCCGTCGCGTCCCGGCGGATGTGGGCCATCGCGGTCTGCGTCCGCCCGCGGGTGCTGAACAGGGACGCGAAGATCGTGATCAGCAGCACGGCCAGGATCACGATCAGGGACAGGCCGGTGCTGATCTCCGCGACCTCGACGTGGTCGCCGCCGTTCACGAACGGCAGGTTGTTCTCGTGCAGCGCGTGCAGGATCAGCTTGGCGCCGATGAACGCGAGGATCGTGGCGAGCCCGAAGGACAGGTAGATCAGCCGGTCCAGGAGCCCGTCGAGGAGGAAGAACAGTTGCCGCAGGCCGAGCAGGCTGAACGCGGTCGCGGTGAACACGACGTACACGTTCTGCGTCAGGCCGAAGATCGCCGGGATCGAGTCGAGCGCGAACATCAGGTCGGTGGCGCCGATTGCGACCATCACCAGCACCATCGGGGTCAGCATCCGTTGTCCGTCGACGACCGTCGTCAGCCGGTCCGCGTCGTACTCCTCCGAGGTCCGGAACAGCCGGCGGCTCAGCCGGACCACGAGGTTCTGGGCCTGGTGTGACTCCTCGGTCTCCGGTTTGAGCATGTTTCCGGCGGTCAGCAGGAGCGCGATCCCGAACAGGTAGAACACCCAGGAAAACGTGTTCAGCAACGCCGAGCCGAGGAAGATGAACCCGGCCCGCGCGATCAGGCTGACCACGATGCCGACCAGCAGGACCTTCTGCTGGTTCTCCCGGGGCACCCGGAAACCGGTCATGATGATCAGGAACACGAACAGGTTGTCGACCGACAGCGCCTTCTCCGTGATGTACCCGGCGAAGTACTCCGAGCCCATGTCGGCGCCGCCGAGGATCAGCGTTCCGAGTCCGAACAGCAGCGCGATCCCGACGTACAGGCCGGACCAGACGGCGGCCTCGCGCAGGGTCGGGACGTGCGCCGATCGCACATGGAAGAAGTAGTCGAACAGCAACAGGCCGACGATCGCCAGCACCGTCAGCACCCAGACCAGCGGGGACACCGTCATGGGGTTACCCAACCACGCTCTGGGCACCGGCTCAGCACGTTGGAGAAATTTGCCTAAAAGGCATCTTTGCTCTTTGGGCAATTTCTGTTACGGTCGGGACATGGCCGACGGGTTGCGGGAGCGGAAGAAGCAGGAGACGCGGATCGCGCTGAGCTGGGCGGCGGTCCGGCTCGCCGTCGAGCGTGGGTACGGCAACGTCCGGATCGAGGACATCGCCGACGAGGCCGGCGTCTCGCTGCGGACGTTCCGCAACTACTTCGACAGCAAGGCTGACGCGATCGCCGCACGCGAGGTGGACCGCAGCCTCAAGATCGCCGAGGAGCTCCGGGCGCGGCCCGCCGACGAGCCGTTGTGGGTGGCGATCCGGGCGGCGATCGAGAAGCACTTCGCGCTCGGCGAGGAAGGCCACGGCGGGCGGCGGCCGCCGGACGAGCAGTGGCTCACCGGCATCCGGCTGATGATGAGCGAGCCGGCGCTGCAGGGCGCGGTCGCGCGCGCCTACGCCCGCGTCGGCGAGGAACTCGCGGCCGCGGTCGCCGACCGGACCGGGACCTCGGGGATGTATCCGCGGCTGGTCGCCGAGGTGATCGGCGCGACCCGCGCGGTCGTGACGGCGGAGTGGCTGCGGGCCGATCCGCCGCGCTCGATCGCCGACCTGCTGTCGTCGGCGCTCGACCAGGTCGAAGCCGGCCTGCCCGTCCCCGAATAACCAATCGAACCAGCTGACCCCCGGCGGGTTGCCGGGGCGGTCAGTCATGCCCAAGTGGAGGGACGTCATGGACGCAGAAGTTGTCATCGCCGGGGCCGGACCGAACGGCCTGATGCTCGCCAGTGAACTCCGGCTGGCCGGGGTCCGGCCGATCGTGCTGGAGAAACTCCCGGAACGCAGCACCGTTCCGCGCGCCAACGGACTGGTCGGCCAGGTCGTCAGGATGCTCGACCGGCGCGGACTGTACGAGCGCTTGAGCGGTACGCCGGGTCCGCCGCGGCCGGCTCCTGGATTCGTGTTCGGTGCGATGCCGTTGCCGCTCGACGTACTCGAGGAGAACCCGGTCTATCTTCTGCCGGTTCCGCAGGTGCGCATCGAGGAGGTGCTGCAGGAGCGGGCGCTGGAGCTCGGCGTCGAGATCCGGCGCGGTCACGAGCTGACCGGGTTAACGCAGGACGCGGACGGTGTCACGGTGTCGTTGTCCGGTCCGGACGGTGCGTACCAGTTGCGGGCCGGCTATCTGGTCGGCGCCGACGGCGGACACAGTACGACGCGGAAACTGGCTGGAATCGACTTTCCTGGCGTCACCAACGACTCGATGGTGTCCCGGACCGGAAGCGCCGCGGTGCCACCCGAGTACATCGAGGACGGGCTGCTGAAGATCCCCGGGTACGGCGTCGTGCCGCCGTTCCTGCACCAGCGGACCGAACGTGGACTGTTCGTCTGGGCGCCGTTTCCGGATCGGCTGCCCGCGATCAGCACGGGAGAGTGGGACACGCCGCCGGACGGCGACGTGACCTTCCAGGAGTTGCAGGAGAGCGCCGACCGGGTCCTCGGCGTGCACCTTCCGTTGGTCGAGCCAACGGGTGAAGGTGTGCGGCAGCTCCGTCGGGTGGTCGGTGGGAACAGCCGGCTGGCGTCGAGTTTCCGTTCCGGACGGGTGTTGCTGGTCGGCGACGCCGCGCATGTGCACTCGGCGATCGGCGGGCCGGGGCTGAACCTCGGACTGCAGGATGCCGTCAATCTCGGGTGGAAACTGGCGGCTGAGGTACAGGGCTGGGCGCCGCCGGGACTGCTCGACACCTACGAGTCCGAGCGCCGGCCGGTGGGGGAGCGGGTCGTGATGCACACCCAGGCACAGTCGGCGTTGATCGCGCCGGGCGACGACGTGACGGCGTTGCGGAAACTGTTCGGAGAGTTTCTGACCGATCCGCGGAACGTTCTGCGAGTTGCGGAACTGATTTCCGGCGCGGACATCAGGTACGCCGAGGGTTCGCATCCCCTGGTGGGCCGCTGGGCACCCGATCTGATGGTCGGCTCGGTGCGGTTGGCCGAGCTGATGCGGCCCGCTCGCCCGCTGCTCGTCGACCTCACTCCCGACGCGTCGTTCGCCGACCTGGTGCCGGAGCCCGTGGAGGTGGTCACCGGCCGGGGAGAGGCTCCGATCGCCTTGCTGATCAGGCCGGACGGCTACATCGCCTGGGCCGCCGAGCAGGACGGGGCCGCGGAACGGGAAGCTCTGCGTGACGCCGTCGCGCAGTGGTTTCAGCCACGCCCCTTGACCAGTGCGACGAGGTAGCGACACACCGACGTACCCGGATTGTGGAACGTCGTCGGTAGGGGCGGGCCGAGTTGCAGGCAGTCGCCGGCGTGCAGCTCGTGCACTTGCGACCCTTCGTGAAAGCGCAGCTGCCCCTCGAGGATCCACAGCTGCTGGTACTTGAAGATGTAGGCGTCGGCCGGGTACGAGACCGACGCTCCCGGAGGCAGGTGCACCTCCACCAACTCCAACGGACCATCGGTCACCGGGGACACCGCGCGCCGGCGGTACCCGGTGCCCGGGTCGGTCCAGACCGGCTGGTCGTCCGCTCGCCGGAGCAGCTCGCCCGTGTTCTCCGCGCGAGCGACCAACTCGGACAAGGTCATGCCGAGCGCACCGGACAGCTTCCCGAGCAGTACGGCGGTGGGCTGCGCCTCGCCCCGCTCGATCTTCCCGATCATCGCTCGCGAGACGCCGGACTGCTCGGCGAGCGCGTTCACCGACAGGTCCTGCGCCACCCGCGCCTGCTGCACCGTCGCGGCCAGGGATCGAGACAGATCATCAATCACGCTTGCCACTATAGCGGCAGTTGTGGCTACTATCGTGTCATGGTTCAGGTCAGAGACGCCGCGGCCGCCGATGCCGCGGCCTGCGCGGCGATCTACGCGCCCTACGTCACCGGTACGTCGATCACGTTCGAACTCGATCCGCCGACGGTCGACGAGATGGCCGAGCGGATCGCGAAATCGCAGTCCACTCATGCCTGGCTGGTTCTCGAGGACGACGGTCAGGTCGTCGGCTACGCGTACGGCGGCCCGATGAAACCGCGCCCGGCGTACCGCTGGTCCTGCGAGGTCAGCGTCTACGTTGCCCCCAGCCACCACCGCACCGGCGTCGGCCGAACGCTCTACAACGCCCTGTTCGACCGCCTGTCCGCCCGCGGCTATCGCACCGCCGTCGCCGGCGTCACGCTCCCCAACCCCGCCAGCGAAGCCCTGCACAAATCCCTCGGCTTCGACCCGATCGGCACCTACCGGAACATCGGCTGGAAACTCGACGCCTGGCACGACGTCGCCTGGTCCCAGCGCCCGCTCGCCAAGCTCCCCGATCCCCCCGAAGAGCCGCACTAGCCTTTGGGGTCGGTCATCGGCGGGCAGGTTCCGCCCGGGGTCGTGACGAGTTCGAAGTGCCAGATCTCGTTGGAGAGGGTTTGGCAGAGGCCGTAGCGGTTGCCGTGGCGGATCAGCCAGTAGTCGGCGTCGGTGGGGCCGATGTCGACGGCGTGGCCCGTGACGTGGTGCGATTCGTCCGGGTCGGCGACGTACTCCTTGGCCTTCTTCTTGCTGCCGTACTTGCGGATCGCCTTCTCCATCAGCTCTTCCTGGTACTTCTTGCTGCGCCAGCCCGTCGTGACCTGCATTCTGATGCCGTCCTCCTTCATCGCGGTCTCGGCCTTCTGGACGGCCTCGCGGAGGGCGGGGTCGAGCTTCGTGACCCCGGGCAGACTGGTGTTGTACGCCGAGGTGTGGTCCGGCAGTACGCCGTCCGCCGCGCCGGGCGGCCCGCCCTTGGACGAGCCTTTGGTCGAGCCTTTGGTCGAGCCCGACGTCTCGGATCCGGTGCCCGAGGATGACGAGTCCTGCGCGGAAACCGCTGTACACGAGGTCAGCGCGAGACTGATGACGGCGGCAACGATCGCCAGCCGGCCGGGTCCGGCGGTCCGGCGATCGCGCCTCAGGTGATGAATCAGCATGCCGACAGTTCATCCAAGGCGATGTTGCGGCAGCGTCTGCGATTTCCGATATGTTTTCGATACCGGCGCCGGAACCTGACCCCGCAGGCAGTTGGCCCGTACCGCGGGCGAGGATGGTGCGGTGAGTGACGACTGCCGTTCAGGCGACCAGCAGGTGACGGTACGGCGTGCCGTCGAGGAGGACGACGAGGCGCTGCTCGCGATCGAGCGGAGCGCGTGGGACGCGTCGTCGGGATTCCCGTCGTACCAGGAGACCTTGCAGGACACGTTCTTCAGCCGCAGCGGGCCCGAGGCGCATCTGGTGGCGGAGCACAAGGGCGCGGTGGTCGGGTACCTGCGCCTGCAGGACAAGTACCCGTTCCCCGAGGGCGCCGGCGTACTGACGATCAACGGCCTCGCGGTCGCCCACGAAGCCCGGCGCCTGGGCGTCGCCTCCGCACTCCTGGACGCCGCAACCACCGAAGGCCGCCTCCGTGGCGCCCGCAAGATCAGCCTGCACGTCCACAGCACCAACACCCCCGCCCGCCGCCTCTACGAACGCCACGGCTACATCGTCGAAGGCACCCACCCCAACGAATTCCTCATCGAGGGCGACTACATAGCCGCCCTCGACATGGCGAAGATGCTCTGACGGACCTACGGGTTGAGGCCGTGTTTGCGGAGCCAGGGTTCGGGGTCGATGGGGGAGCCGCCGTCGGGGAGGACCTCGAAGTGGACGTGGGGGCCGGTGGTGTTGCCGGTCATGCCGATGCGGCCGACCATCGTGCCGGCCTCGACCGAGTCGCCGACGGAGACGTCGAACTCGGACATGTGGCTGTACGACGTGACGGTGCCGTCGGCGTGCCGCACCTTCACCTGGCGGCCGTAGGCGCCTTCGAAGTCGGCCTGGATGACCTCACCGGCCATCACCGAGCGGACCGGCGTACCCATCGGGGCCGCGAAGTCGAGACCGGTGTGGTTGTGCGCCCAGCGGCCGCCGGCCTGGTTGAAGCGGGCGGTCAGGTGGTAACCGGTGGTCGGCAGCACGACCTTCGGGGCTGCGGCCGCCTTGAGTGCCGCGGCCTTGGCGAGGGCCTCCTTCTTCGCGGCGGCGAGGGCCTTGGCGTTCGCCGCGGCCTTCTTCGCGGCTGCTGCCTTCGCCGCGGCCAGTGCGAGCGACCGGCGCTGCGTCAGCGTCGCGTTCGCGGCCAGACGTGCGGCCCGCTGCTTCGCGGCGGTCTCGGCCGCGGCCTTGCGGGTCGCCGCGAGCGACAGGTCGATCCGGGACGCATCCCGGGACCCGAGGTCGCGCCGGTCGATGCGGGCGGCGGTCAGAGCGTCGGCCTGTGAGGGGTTCAGGCCGGTGCTCCCGGATGCGTTGGCCGGACCGGTCGCGGACGAGCTGAGTCCGACGGTCGTGGTCCCGGCGGCCGCAGCCAACGCGGCGGTCAGACCGATCAACTGGGTACGGCGGTTCGCGTTGCGGCGGGAGGAGCGGTGCTTTGCCACCCGGCGCGGAGCAGCCGGGCGCCTGGACGCCTGCCGATCTGTTTCCGGCGCGTCTTGATGAGTGGGCACGAGAAGCCTTCCAGGGGAGGGGAAACCGCCGTGGAGGGGGCACGGCGACTGAATGACCATAACGAGCAGGTCACGGACGTCCCAAACACGGATTGCGGAAAGTTCAACGAAATCGAACACGCTCGGTGAGGGCGTCCTGTCGTCCGGTGCATGCTCAGGCGTGAACCGCCTGGGCAAGAAAGTCGTTCCGACCGTGACGCGGATCACCCGCCGATTGGCGTCGAGCAGCCCCTCCGGACCGGTATAAGACGCCGCGCCCAGACGCGCCCTAGCCGTACGTCGGTGCCTGCGGCCAGCCTGCTGGGGAGTCCTCCCAGTCCTGCTGGCGGCCGTAGGCGGCGAGGTCGGAGATGTTCGTACTGAACAGCAGGCGGTCGACGCCGCGCTGGCCTGTCGTGTAGGTGCGGAAAACGTTGTCGCCGTCGCGCAGGAACATGCTCAGCAGGAAGCCGTCGCCGACGCCACAGTCGGCGGAAAACGTCGTACCCGCCGAGGACGCGAACGGGATGTGCTCCCAGCCCATTTGCTTCCAGTACCCGGCCATCTGCTCGATCGGCATGTCGGAAACGGTCGCCCAGGCCACGTCGTTGCCCGCCAGGCCCGCAAGGTTGACGACGTTCTTGGTGAAGCCCGTGCAGCCGGGGCAGAACGCGTCCGGGCCGGCGTCCATGAACTGGTACAGCGCGAGCTGGCGGTGCTCACCGAACAACTCCAGCAGCGTGACCGGCCCGTCCGCCGCCGCGAACGTGTACTCGCCGAACCGCACCATCGGCAGCCGCCGCCGCTGGGCGGCGATCCGGTCCAGGGTGCGCGTGGCCTCCTTCTCGGCGACCAGCAGTTCGGCGCGGGCCGCAGCCCACTCCTCGGCCGGCACCACAGGCGGCATAGCTGTCTCGGACATCTGTGCTCCTCTCATAGGTTCTGTCAGTAGGACGAAGCCGTTCGAGGGTTCTCGACATCTGATATCTGCTGGCCGCAGACGAATCTGTGCTCTGGCTGCCAGGGCGCGTAGGACTGTGTCCATGCGGATCGCGATCTTTGGTGGAACCAGGTTCATCGGCCGGGCCGTCGTCGAGCGGCTGGTGCGGGAAGGGCACACGCTGCTGGTCGTGCACCGCGGCGACCACGAGCCGGAGGATCTGGTGCCGGTCGAGCATGCGCATGTCGACCGCCACGACGGGACGGCCCTGGCCGCCGCGCTGAAGCCGTTCGATCCCGAGGCGCTCGTCGACATCTCGGGGATGAATGCGGCGGCCGCCGACGCGGCCCTCGGTGCGGTCGGGCCGTCCGTGAAGCTGGTCGCGATCTCCAGCGGCGACGTCTACCGCGCGTACGACGGCCTGCACTCGGACCGTACGACGGACGCGCTGCCGCTGACCGAGGAGTCGCCGCTGCGCGAGCGCCGGTTCGTCGACGGGCCGGAGTACGAGAACCTGGAGATGGAGGAGCGGTATCTCCCGGCCGGCGCGACCGTCCTGCGGTTGGGGGCGGTGTACGGCGAGCACGACTATCAGCGGCGCTTCGAGTTCGTGCTCCGGAGGATCCGGGCGGGGCGGCGGCGGATCCCGGTCGGTTCCGGGCAGTTCCTCTTCAGCCGCGTGTACGTCGGCGACGTCGCAGCCGCAGTGTCCTTGGCGCTGGACGGCGACCACCCCGGTGCCTTCAACGTGGTGGAGCCGTCGACCGCGCCGTACCGACTGTTCGCCGAGCAGATCCTGGCGGCGGCAGGGGCCTCGGATGCGGAGTTGGTGCGGGTACGGGACGACCTGCTGCCGCCGGACCTGTCGCTCACCGGGGCGATCGACCAGCACCTGCTGATGGACCCGTGGAAGGCGCGCACGGTGCTCGGCTGGGCTCCGGTGGATCCGGCGGAAACGCTCCGCCGGTCTGTTCGGTGGCATCTCGCGCATCCGCCGACGGACGCCTCGGCCGACTTCACCGAGGACGACGCCGTACTGGACTGAAAATTGGTCAGGAGCACTCCGCGGAACCGGTATGCTTTCCGGGACGGACTGAGGGGCCTGCAAGGTGCGGCCGGCTCGATTTCACATCGGGGCGGCGGACCGTGTAATCTCTCTCCTCGGCCCGCCCCTTTAGCTCAGTCGGCAGAGCGTCTCCATGGTAAGGAGAAGGTCTACGGTTCGATTCCGTAAAGGGGCTCTGAGAACGGCATCCCACCTTCGGGTGGGAGCCCAACTCACCCGGCGGGGTAGCTCAGGTGGTTAGAGCACACGGCTCATAATCGTGGTGTCGCGGGTTCGACTCCCGCCCCCGCTACCGACTCAGTATTTCGAGAGTGCGATCACCCAAGTTGCGTACTCATGACCCGAAGAGGTAGCAGTGGCCAAGTCGACCGACATTCGCCCGAAGATCACGCTGGCGTGCACGGTGTGCAAGGAGCGGAACTACATCACCAAGAAGAACCGGCGCAACGACCCGGATCGTCTTGAGCTGAAGAAGTACTGCCACCGGTGCAACGACCACACGGACCACCGCGAGACCCGCTGACCTCAGGTCTTTCGCAAGGGCCGCTTCGGACTCCCGAAGCGGCCCTTTGCTTGTTCCCTCAGACGGTCAGAATCGGGCGGCCGCCCTCGTACGCCGTGAGACGCTCGTCACGGGGAGTCAGGCAGCAGGAACCGCAGAGGGTCCCGTTGCCGACGTCGCTCGTGTAATACAGACAGCACGTGTTCCGCAGGTAGACGAGCTTGCCGGCCGCCACTTCCACTTCGCCGAGCCGCGCGAGGCCGCCCGGCGCCTTCGCGACGAAGGTCCGCCACCGCTCGAGCAGGTACGCCGGCTCCACCGTGACGCCCTCGCGCGTCGCGGCGCAGAATCCCATCGCGACTCCGGCCGCGACACCGCCGTACACCTGCCGCAACCCGGCCCGGGTTCGCCGGTGCAGCTCCTCGGTAAGTGGCAGCAGGTGTTTCCGCAGTACGACGTCGTACAGCGTTTTCAGCCCACCGGGCAGGAAATCCGCGGAACGGACCGCGACCGCCGCGATTCCGTGGCCGTCGTGCGGCCGGACCCACAGGTTCTGCGGGCGGATGTCGAGGACGCGGCCCTCCAGCGCCCAGAGCAGGAGCGCGGTCGCGGGCGCGCGGCCGGCGTAGAACGACATCATGCTGAGCGCGTTCGCATGCGCCGTACGGTGACAACTGGCCTCGTCGTCGCGCTTCAGCAGCTCGGTGAGCTCAGGACTGCCGGGCTCCAGGATCCGGTCCACCCGCAACCACTCGGAGCCCTCCGGCTCGCCGATCTCCAGCCGGTACCGAGGCGCGTACTTCGCCAGCGCGGCCACTGCCGTCACGTTCCACCTTCTCCGTCGGAATCATGGGCGGCGGAAACCCGGGGAAGAGCGTACCTGGCAGCCCCACGCCTACTGCGCGGCACTCGGCGGGCACCTGCTCGCTACGGCGTGGGACTGCCAGGCACGCTCTGGCAGTCTGCCAGTAGGGTTAGCGGATATGACGATCGACGCCACGATGGTCGGCCGGAGTTACGCGGCCGCCGAGTCCTATCAGGTCGGCCGGGAGAAGATCCGGGAGTTCGCCGACGCGATCGGCGACCGTAACCCGGCGTACCGGGGCGATGACGCGATCGCGCCGCCGACGTTCGCGTTCATGGTCGGCAGCCGCGCGCTCGAGGAGCTGCTGAACGACGAGGAACTCGGCCTGCGGCTGGACCGGATCGTGCACGGCGCGCAGAAGTTCAGCTACACGCGCCCGATCAAGGCCGGTGACACCATCTCCGCGACCGCCACCATCACCACCGTGCGCAAGGCCGGTCCCGTCGAGGTGATCATGTACGAGACCACCCTGACCACCGCCGACGGCGAACCGATCGCCACCGCGACGTCGACCCTCTCGCACAACCGGGCGGACGCATGATGGAGGTAGGTACGGAGCTTCCGCCGCTGACCGTCACGCTGCGGCGCGAGGACCTGGTCCGGTACGCCGGGGCCAGCGGGGACTTCAACCCGATCCACTGGAGCGACCGGATGGCCGCGGCGCTCGGTCTGCCGGGTGTGATCGCGCACGGGATGCTCACGATGGCGTCCGCGGTGCGCGTCGTCACGGACTGGCTCGACGACCCGGCCGACCTCGTCGAGTACGGCGTACGGTTCACCAAGCCGGTCGTCGTACCGGACGACGACAAGGGCGCGAATGTGACGTTCTCCGCAAAGGTCGACAAGGTGGCGGACGGCCTCGCGGAGATCGACATCACCGCGGTTGCCGGCGAGGAGAAGGTGCTCGGCCGGGCCAGGGCGGTCGTGCGGGTCCGGTGAGTACGCACGTGTCGCTGGCCGACTACACCACGCTGCGGATCGGTGGTACGGCCGACAAGTTCGTCGAGGTCGGTACCGAGGACGACCTGATCACGGCGGTCCGGGACGCCGACGCGGCCGGGGAACCGGTGCTGCTGCTGTCGGGCGGCAGCAATGTCGTGATCGGGGACGACGGTTTCCGCGGGACCGTGGTGAAGGTCTCGACGTCCGGGATCCGCGTCGACGCGTCCGCCTGCGCCGGGGCGATGGTGCACATCGCGGCCGGGGAGGACTGGGACGGCGTCGTCCGGCGCGCGATCGCGGAGGAGTGGAGCGGGCTCGAGTCGATGTCCGGTATCCCCGGGCTCGCCGGGTCGACGCCGGTGCAGAACGTCGGGGCGTACGGTCACGAGGTCGCGGAAACGGTCGCGTCCGTCCGGGTCTGGGACCGGGTCGCCGGCAAGGTCGAGACGATCTTCGCGGCCGGCTGCGGGTTCAGCTACCGCAATTCGCGCTTCAAGGCCGACCCGTCGCGGTACGTCGTACTCGAGGTCGCCTTCCAGTTGACGTTGGGCGATCTGTCGGCGCCGGTCGGGTACGCCGAACTGGCCCGCGTACTCGACGTCGAGCCGGGATCGCGCGCGCCGATGACCGAGGTCCGCGAAGCCGTCCTCGGCCTGCGCCGCGGCAAGGGCATGGTGCTGGACCCCGCCGACCACGACACCTGGAGCGCGGGCTCCTTCTTCACCAACCCCATCCTCGACACCCCCGCCGAGGTCCCCGCCGGCGCGCCCCAGTGGCCGCAGCCCGACGGCCGCGTCAAAACCAGCGCCGCCTGGCTCATCGAACACGCCGGCGTCTCCAAGGGCTTCACCATCGGCAACGCCGCCGTCTCCACCAAACACACCCTGGCCCTCACCAACCGGGGCCAAGCCACCGCCAAGGAACTCCTCACCCTGGCCACCCACGTCCGCACCCAGGTCCAGCAGTCCTTCGACATCACCCTCATCAACGAGCCCGTCCTGGTGAACTGCGGATTCTGAACGTTCTCTTGTTCTTCGGCTCCGGGTCCGATAGCTGTGAATGACTTACAGCTTCCGACCCAACGCTGGAGGATTCATGCGAGAGTTGTCCGCCCATCTGCGCCGTCGGCAGTTCCTCACCCTGGCCGGTGCAGCAGCCCTTGCCACCAGTCTGGTGCCGGAGGCCAAGGCGACCGCCCAGCTCGGCAACCTGTTCACGCTGGGCGTCGCCTCCGGTGACCCGCTGCCGGACGGTGTCGTGCTCTGGACCCGCCTCGCACCCGAACCGGTCGCGCCCGACGGCCGCGGCGGTATGCCCGGCAGGCGCGTCCCGGTCACGTGGGAGATCGCCGAGGACGCACGCTTCCACCGCGTGGTACGCCGCGGCGTCGAGCACGCCGTACCGGAGTGGGCGCACTCGGTCCATGCCGAGGTGCACGGGCTGCGCCCGGACCGCGAGTACTGGTACAGGTTCATCGTCGGTGACCAGGTCAGCCCGGTCGGGCGGACCCGGACGGCGCCGCTCGCGCACCTGCGGCTGAACGAGTTCAGCTTCGCCTTCGCGAGCTGCCAGAACTACTACGAGGGCTTCTTCACCGCGTTCGGTCACATGGCGCGGGACGACCTCGACCTGGTCGTCCACCTGGGCGACTACATCTACGAGGGCGGCGGCCAGGGCACGATCGGGCGCGGGCATCTGCCGGCCGCAGAGGTCTTCAGCCTGGCCGACTACCGGATCCGGTACGGGCAGTACAAGACCGACCCGGACCTGCAGGCCGCGCACGCCGCGGCGCCGTGGGTGGTCGCGCCCGACGACCACGACGTCGAGAACAACTGGGCCGGTGACATCTCGCAGATCGACACCGAGCCGGACCAGGATCCCGCCGTGTTCCGTCAGCGCCGCGCGGCGGCGTACCAGGCGTACTACGAGAACCTGCCGCTGCGCCGTTCGTCGATGCCGCACGGATCCGAGATGCAGGTGTACCGGCGGCTGACGTTCGGGGACCTGGTTCAGTTGAACGTGCTCGACACGCGCCGGTTCCGGACCGACCAGCTGGAGCAGTGCGCGCAGGACTGTGACGCCCGCTGGGACCCGGAGCGGACGATGCTCGGCGCCCGGCAGGAGAAGTGGCTGCTGGACGGCCTGGGCCGCTCGTCTGCCCGCTGGAACGTTCTCGGCAACCAGGTCTTCGCCTTCGAGGCCGACCACGATGCCGGTACGTCGCAGCGGTACGGCATGGATCCGTGGGACGGGTACGCCGCCGCGCGGCAACGGCTGTTCGACGGCGTGATCGAGCGCAAGGTCGGCAACTTCGTGATGATCACCGGCGACGCCCACCGCAGTGTTGCCGCGGACCTCAAGCAGAACTTCGACGACCCGGACTCGCGAACCGTCGGCGCCGAGTTCCTCGGTACGTCGGTCAGCTCGGGCGGCAACGGTGTGGACATGGACAGCCTCGGCGTCACGTGGCTCGCCGAGAACCCGCACATGCGCTTCCACAACAGCCAGCGCGGTTACCAGCGCTGCGTGGTGACGCCGGCCGAGTGGCGCACCGACTACCGCGTCGTGGCGCAGGTGATGGTTGCCGACGGCCCCGTGGTCACGCGGGCGAGCGTGACGGTCGAGGCGGGTCGTCCCGGGGTGGCCGACGTGGCCGGCTGACGGCCTGGGGCTCTCGGGCCCCCGGCTCCCATCTGAAAAAGATTTGCGTCAGGGGTAGGCGGCAGGGGTCGATGTTGCTAATCTTTTGCGCAATCTGGTGGGAGGTGGAGTGTGAGGCGTAAAGGGTTTTCTCGGCGGGAAGTGTTGGCCGGGGTGGGGGCAGGGCTGGCTGCTGCTGTGGTGCCGGGGTGTTCCGGTGGTGACAGTGGGCGGTCGGGGGCTCTGCAGGTGTGGGGCGGGGTGCCGGCGGCGTCCGGGCCGGCTGATGTGGTGAAGGCGTTCCAGGCGAAGTTTCCGCAGTACAAGGTGAACTACACGCGGTTCGTGAACGACGACCGCGGCAACCTCAAGCTCGACACCGCCCTCCAGGGCGGCGTCGACATCGACGTGTACTTCACGTACTCGCAGGGCGCGATGGCGTTGCGGGCCGGGTCCGGACTGGCGGCGGACCTGACCGATCGGGTCAAGGCCGACCCGGACCTGCAGGTGTTCCTCGACACCGAGCAGCCGCGGTCGTACATCGACAACGGCAAGGTCACGGCGCTCGCCACCGCGCGGGAGCCGTTCTTCGTGCTGTTCAACGAGAAACTCCGGCAGCAGGCCGGCGTCGAACTCCCGCAGGCGTGGACGATCGACGAGTTCCGCGCGACGGCTCGCAAGCTCACGACCGACACGACCGTCGGCACGTACACGCTGCCCGACGTCGCCCGGATCGCCCTCGGTCCGAACTACTGGTACGACGGAAACCGGTCGAACTTCGGCGATCCGCACTTCGAGCAGGGTTTCCGCGTCGGCCGCGAGATGATCGCCGAGGGTACGGCGTTCCCGTGGACCGAGGTGCTGTCCCGGCACCTGGACGCGTACCAGCAGAACTCGTTCCTCGGCGAGGAGTTCCACCTCTGGTCGACGGCCCCGTTCAACCTGCGCTACCTGTACGACGCGAAGAAGTATCCGCACGACTTCAAGGTCGCGTTCGCGCCGTCGCCGACCGTCGACGGCCAGAACTGGAACGGCGGCTCGTTCAGCAACTTCATCATGGTGAACCCGAAGTCGCCGAAGCTCGAGGCGGCCTGGGCGTTCGTGAAGTTCTGGCTGACGGAGGGCGCGACGCCGATGCTCAAGGGCGGCAAGATGCCGGCGCTCGGCAACGTCACCGACGAGCAGATCGTTTCCGGAATGCTCGGAAAAGAGCCGGAGAAGTACTTCGATCTCGACTCGTTCCGGCGCGTCGTCCTGGCGGCCGATCCGAAGCTCGCCACCGACACCCGGCTGACCGGATTTCCGGAGATTTCCCTGGCGGTGAAGCAGCAGCGCGACCTGTGCTGGCTCGGCGAGAAGGACCCGGGGGTCGCGATCCGCGAGGTACGGCGGCTCGCCGACGCCGCGATCGCCCGTAACGAGAGGAGGCCCTGATGGCCACCGCCACGGTCGTCGCGGCCGGTACCAAGGCCCGTACCGAACAGGGCTCCGGGATCCGCCCGTCCGGCTGGATCGGGTTCCTGTTCATCGCCCCGAACCTGCTCGGCGTACTCGCGTTCACGCTGATCCCGCTGATCAGTGTGGTGGTGCTCGCCTTCACCGACTGGAACCTGGTGTCCGGCCTCGGCGGCATCACCTTCAACGGCATTGACAACTTCGTCGCGATCGCCCGCGACCCCGGGTTCTGGCACGCGATCGGCCTGACCCTCGTGTACGTCGTCGTGTCGGTCCCGCTGACCGTCGTCCTCGGACTCGCCCTCGGGATCGCGCTCAACCGCCCGCTGCCGGGACGGGCCGTCCTGCGGGCGATCTTCTTCCTGCCGTACATCGTCAACGTGGTCGCGATCGGCATGACCTGGCTGATGCTGATGAATCCCAAGGCCGGCCTGGTGAACCAGGTACTGGACGCGTTCGGGATCCAGCCGGGATGGTTCGCCTCCTCGCACTGGGCGCTGCCGGCGCTGATCGTGATGGCGGTGTGGGGCGGTGTCGGGTACTGCTCGCTGATCTACCTGTCCGCGCTCCAGGACGCGCCGCGGCAGCTGTACGAGGCGGCCGATATCGACGGTGCCTCCGCGTGGTCCAAGTTCCGCGTGATCACCTGGCCGTCGTTGCTGCCGACAACGATCTTCCTGCTGGTCACCCTGATCATCGGGGCGTCGCAGGGCTTCGGCCTGATCGCGCTGATCACCGCGGGCGGCCCGGGGGACGCGACCACCACGATCTCGTACTACATGTACCAGACTGGCTTCCAGTTCTACCGGTTCGGCTACGCGTCGGCGATCGGCCTGGTGACCTTCGTCGGCGTACTGGTCCTGACCCTGGTCACCTGGCGGGCGCAGCGCGGGAGGGCTCTCAATGACCAGTAAATACAGCAAATGGATCTGGGGCGTTCCGCTGTGGATCCTCGCCATCGCTTTCCTGGCGCCGTTCGCGTGGATGATATCGACCGCGCTGAAGGCGGACGTGGACGCCTACAAGATCCCGATGCAGTGGATCCCGGATCCGTTCCAGTGGGACAACTTCAGTACGGTCCTGAGCGGGGCGACCTCGGTACTGCCGGCGTTCGGCCGCTCGGTGTTCGTGGCGCTGCTGCGGGTCGCGGGGGAGCTGATCACCGCGACGATGGCCGGTTACGCCTTCGCCCGGATGTCGTTCAAGGGCCGGGACAAGTTGTTCCAGCTGTACCTGGCGACGGCGATCATTCCGGCCCAGCTGCTGCTCGTTCCGCGGTTCATCTACTTCCAGAAACTCGGGCTGTACGACACGCTCTGGGCACTGATCCTGCCCGGAATGTTCACCGTGCTCGGCACTTTCCTGATGCGCCAGTTCTTCGTCAGCCAGCCGGCCGAGTTCGCCGAGGCGGCCCGGATGGACGGTGCGAACGAGTGGCGCGTGTTCACCCGGATCTACTTGCCGTTGGCAACACCGGTGATGAGCGCGCTCGGCATCCTCGCGTTCGTCTGGTCCTGGAACGACTACGAGACGCCGCTGGTGCTGATCAGCAACCCCGACCGGTACACGCTGCCGCTCAGCCTGACCAACTTCGTCGACGAACAGGGCCAGATCGCGCCCGGCCTGACGATGGCCGCCTCGGTGATCTCGATCGTGCCGGTGCTGATCGTGTTCGTCGTCCTGCAACGCCGCTTCATCGCCGCCATGACTCATACAGGGATCAAGTGATGCAGAACGTTTCAGGTGTCTTCCCGCATCTCGCGCAGGTCGGCGACTTCGGTCCGCCGCGCAGCGAGCTCGGTATCGGTTCGCTGATGCCGTGGAACGGGAAGCTCTACGTCCAGAACTACAACTCCCACAAGGCGCCGTCCGGCGCGGGCGTCAGCCTCCGCCGGGTCGACGCCGACCTGTCGATGGAAATCGTTCCGGAAACGCTCGGCGTGGACGGAACGTACACCAACCGTTTCGTGCATTTTCCGACCTCGAAGCTGGTCCTCGGGCCGCACGTGATTTCCGCGGACCACAAGATCGTGACGGTCCCGGAGCTCCGGCCGCTGCGGGTGTGCGGTACGGCGCGGCACCTGACGAAACCGGACACGCACGTCTACGTCCTCGCGATGGAGGGCGAGCTGTTCGAGCTCGACGTGACGACGTACGAGTGCACGCAGCTCTTCGACCTCAACGACGAGCTCGGGACCGACGGCGAGATGAAGGTCCACTACAAGGACTGCTACACGTCGTTCGGCCGGCTCGTGGTGTGTTCCAACGAGTACTCCGAGCCGGAGTGGGCCGGTGAGCGGTCGCGCGGGCGACTTGCGGAGTACGACGGTCAGGAGTGGAAGATCCTGCGGAACGATCCGTTCACCGCGATCGGCGGACGGCACGAGTTCGGCGGGACGATCTTCGCGACCGGCTGGGACCGGGCGTCGGCGATCCTCGAGGTGTTCACCGAGGCCGACCAGCAGTGGACGCGGTACCGGCTGCCGAAGGCGTCGCACTGTTTCGACCACAAGTGGCAGACCGAGTGGCCGCGGATCCGCGAGGTCGAGCACGAGCGGCTGCTGCTGGACCACCACGGAATGTTCTACGAGTTGTCGCCGTGGGCCTACGGCGGCCGGATCTGGGGCGTCCGCCCGATCTCGACCCACCTGTGGGTGCTGGGCGACTTCTGCTCGTGGCGCGGGATGCTCGTGGCCGGTGCGGACAACGCTTCGCCGAGTCATGGGCTCAATCCGACGACGGCCGAGCCGCAGTCCGGGTTGTGGTTCGGGAAGACCGACGACCTGTGGAGCTTCGGGAAGCCGGCCGGATGGGGCGGACCATGGTGGGAGACAACGGTTTCCGCGGGCGTTCCGTCCGATCCGTACCTGATGACGGGCTTCGACGGAAAGTGTCTGCACCTGGAGAACTTCTCCGACGTCCCGCTGCCGATCACGGTCGAGATCGACTTCCACGGGCACGGCCGGTTCGGCGCGGTGGAGACGTTGACGGTCGAGCCTGGGCAGGTTCGGTCACACGTTTTCCCGCCCGGGTTCAGTGCGCACTGGGTGCGGGTGGTGAGCGCCGCCGACGGGGTCGCGAGTGCGCAGTTCATCTATACGTGATGATCACGGAATGGATTCCTCGATGGAACGAGCCGGCAGTCCGAGTCCGTTGCAGCAGGTCAAGCGGGCCCTGCCCGAGCTGAACGGAGCGATGCAGCGGGTCGGCGAACACGTGCTGGCGAACCCGGACGAGGTCGCGCGCGGTTCGATCACCAAGCTGGCCGAGGCCGCGCAGACCTCGGCCGCGACGGTCACCCGGCTGTCGACCCACCTCGGGTACGCCGGGTATCCCGCACTGCGGGCCGCGCTGGCGATGGAGGTCGGCCGCGGGCTGGAAGCAGGCTGGGCCAGCGACATCGGCATGGCGATCGGGCCGGCGGATCCGCCGGAGCAGGTGCTGAACGTGCTCGCCTCGACGCAGGCGAACGCGCTGCGGAACGCGTTGGCCGCGATCGACCTGACCGCGGCGACCCGAGTCGCGGACGCGATCGCCGGCGCCGGGCGTACGCATATCTACGGCGAGTGGGGCGACGCGATCCCGGCCCGTGAGCTGTACATCCGGCTGCTGCGGATCGGGATCCCGGTGGGATTCTTCGACGGACCGCAGTCCTCGCAGATCGGCGCCGGCCTGCTCGGCGAAGGCGATGTGGCGCTGACCGTCACGCGGTCCGGCACCGATGCGACCACCCTCGACTTCCTCCGGCGTGCCCGCGAGGAGGGTGCGCTCACCGTCGCGATCACCGGGATGCCGGACGCGCCGATCGGCCGGATCGCGGACGTCACCCTCGACACCGGTACGCCGAACGGCGCGAACTGGACCGAGTTCTTCGCCGGCCGCGCGAGCGACGTACTGACGGCCGGCCTGTTGTTCGTCCTGGTCGCACAGCGGGTGCCCGACCACCTGACCGCACATCATCCGAACGGGCCCGGGCAGCCCGTCGTACAGCCAGATACCTAGAGAGGTCCGTGCATGCAGCAGCTCGAGGTCCAGTCCGATCTGACCGTCGTCGGCGGTGGGCTCGCCGGCATCTGCGCGGCGATCGGCGCCGCGCGGCAGGGGAGCACCGTGGCGCTGGTGCAGAACCGGCCGGTGCTCGGCGGCAACTCGTCCAGTGAGGTGCGGGTGTGGGTGTGCGGGGCGACCGCGCACGGCGTCCAGAGCTTCGCCCGCGAGACCGGCATCATGGGTGAGCTGTTCGTCGAGAACCAGTTCCGGAATCCGCTCGGAAACCCGTACTACTGGGATCTCGTGCTGTTGGAGGCGGTCCGCGCCGAGCCGCGGATCACGCTGTACCTGAACACCGACGTCCGGTCCGTCGAGGCCGCGGACGGTGAGATCCGGTCGGTGACCGGGTGGCAGATGGGGTCCGAGAAGGAGATCCGGTTCGTCAGCCCGGTGTTCGTGGACTGCTCGGGGGACGGGCTGGTCGGAATGCTTTCCGGCGCGGATTTCCGCACCGGCCGGGAGCCGCGCTCGCAGTACGACGAGTCGTGGGCGCCCGACGTACCGGACTCGAACACGCTCGGCAGCACGATCCTCTTCTACAGCAAGGATGCCGGGGAACCGGTCCGGTTCGTGCCGCCGTCGTTCGCCCGGGACGTCACGGAAACCGCGATTCCGGAACGCCGGGTGATCCGGACGGATATGAACGGCTGCGCGTTCTGGTGGATCGAGTGGGGCGGTGAGCTGGACGTCGTCGACGACAACGAGGCGATCCGCGACGAACTGCAGGCCGTCGTGTACGGGATCTGGGACCACATCAAGAACTCCGGGCGGTTCGACGCGGACAACCTGACCCTGGAATGGATCGGGTCGGTCCCCGGAAAACGTGAGTACCGGCGTTTCCTCGGCGACCATGTGCTGACCCAGCACGACGTGCTCGAGCAGACCGACTTCGACGACCGGGTGGCCTTCGGCGGCTGGTCGATCGACCTGCACCCGCCCGGCGGCGTGTACGCGGCCGAGCGCGGTTCGAAGCACTGGCATCCGGACGGGAACTACCACATTCCGCTGCGTTCCCTGTACTCACGGAACGTCCGGAATCTGTGGATGGCCGGGCGGAACATCAGCGCGAGCCATGTCGCGTTCGGGACCACGCGGGTGATGGCGACCTGTGCGCTGCTCGGTGAGGCGGCCGGCGTCGGCGCAGCTGTTGCCCTGCGCAACGGATTGACGCCGCGCGAGCTGGCACACGACCGGTTCGGCCTCCTGAAGCACGCGCTGACCCGCGCCGACGCGTCGGTTCTCGGGGTCGTCGACGACGATCCGGAAAACGTTGCCCTGTCGGCGACCGTCACCGCATCGTCGACCCTGACCCGGCCGGCGCTCGAGGTCTCGGCCGGAACGCTGCCGCTGACCACCGACCTCGGAATCGTCATTCCGGTTGACCCCGCGCTCGACGGTTTCGAGCTACTCGTCGACTCGGCCGGAGGTTCCCTGACCGTCGAGCTGCACGACCCGGTCAAGGCGCAGAACTACCTCCCGGCGCAGCTCGTCGACTCCTGCACCGTGGAGGTACCGACTGGGGAGAAGCGCTGGATCCAGGTCCCGTTGGCCTGGCGTCCGGCAGCTCCGTCCAACGCGTTCGTCGTCCTGCGCAGCACGCCGGACATCTCCGTCCACACCGCTGCGACGGGGCTTCCGGGGACGGTTCACTTTGCTCATCGCGACCCGGCGGCCGACGAACAGTGGAGCGAGCAGTTCCGCCCCTGGAAGCACATCCTGCCTCGCGGGGGTCTGTGCATCCGTCTTGGTGAGACCGCGGCGTACGCACCGGACAAGGTGATCGGCGGCTACTCCCGGCCGTACGGCGGGCCGAACCTGTGGTCGTCCGAAGATCTTGCGTGGGACTCCGAGCCTTGGCTCGAACTCACCTGGCCCGAGCCGGTCGAACTCTCCGAGATCGTCGTCGTCCTGGACGCCGACGTCCAAGAGGACCTCATCAACCTGCACCATCATCGGACCCCGTTCGAGACCCTCCCGACGCTGCTCGCTGCCTATGACCTGGAGGTCCGGGACGGCGACGGCCCGTGGCAGCGAGTCGCCGAGGTCACCGACAACCACCACCGCACCCAGCACCACCACCTGCAAACCCGTGCGCGAGCCACCCAGCTCCGCCTCACCACCCGCCAAACCAACGGCGCCCAACGCGCCCACGTGGTCTCGATCCGCGCCTACTCGTCACCTCAGTAACGCCACTCGAGCTCGTGCTGCAGCATCCAGTGCGTCAGCGGCTCGGCGGCGCTGGGGGACTTGGCTGCACCGGTTAGCAGGTCGGACAGCACCTGGGTCGGTGCAGCCAGGCGGAGGCCGGATTCCAGCTTTCGTGTGCGGGTGTACGGCAGCTCGGTCGGCGGCTGGGCCAGGACGATCGTCTTGCTCCTCGACGGCACCAGCTCCCACAAGGTGGCGGCGGACCGAGCATCCGGCGTGTAGATCACGGTGGGCCCGGCCGGAGTGTCCGGAGCCCACCGCTGGGCGGCCGCCGTGCCGCTCACCGCATGGCGGACCGACGTACCTGGGATGCGGTCGAGGAGCGTCTGGAGATCGTGTCTGCTTCGCCAGTACGTCAACCAGGGGTTGCGGCTGAAGGCAAAGTCCTGGTTCCAGCGATGGAGGAGCGCCAGCCAGCTCGGTACGGCGAAGACGCCGGGAGCCTTGCGCTCCACAAGATCCTCGCGCTCCAGCTGGCCGATCACCCGGCGGACGGACGGCGCCGTGACCCCGCTGGTCGTCACGAGATCGTGGGTTGTCCACAGGGTGCGGAAGTCGAGGAGGGCCCGAATGATCGGTGCCGCCACGTCGGAGGAGAGGGATGCGTTCATCGGCGTACTCCGAGGCGGAGGTTTGCGTAGGTGGTCCACTCGTAGTGGTTGTTGTCTCGGTTCAGGTTGATGAGGCTGACTTGGGTCAGTTCGGTTCGGGCTGTGCCGCCGGGGAGGGCGTTGACGCGTTGGCGGAGGGGGTCGGCCGGGGCGGGCTGGTTCCAGTAGCCGAGGGAGATGTGGGGGTCGAGCTCTGGGAGGGCGGGTACGGAGTCGCTGCCCCAGACGTCGGTGATCGCGGCGCGGAGCTGTGCGCGCAGGCGGCGCAGGCGGTCGACGGGGGAGACCGGGAGTTGCAGGCTCTCGACGTCGACGACCGCGGGGCCGACCTTGATCTCGAACGGCCGGAAGTACTCGAGCCGGCGTTGCGCCGCGTCGATGATCGGATCGAGGTCCGACTGCGAGACCTTGTCGGCGAACCCGATGCCCTGCAGCGTGAGGTGCAGCCATTGGACCGGCACCGGCGTGATCCCGGGCAGCGAACCGACCAGCCGCCGGTACGCCGCGTGCATGTCGGTCAGCACGGGATCGTTCGGGAAGATGACGTGCCACGTGTAGAACGACCGCCCGGGACGCCAGTTCGGGCGCCAGTACCAGTGATCGCGGACTTCCCTGATCATGTGTGCTCCTCGATCACGCGTCGTCGGTCCGGGGTGGTCAGGCGGGCCGGTAGCCCGGGTTGCTGGGTGAACTCCGCGATCCGGTCCCGCAGCATCCGGCCCTTCGGGCTCCGCGCGTACGGCGCTGTCAGGGCCGCGACCTCCGCGAGGCGCTGGATCAACGGGCGAACGCGGTACTCCGGCGGGAGCTCCAGCACCGGGTCCACCGCCTCGATCGCGCCGTCGAGGTGTCCGAGGAGCAGCCGGGCCTTCGCTTGCTGCAGACGGGCCATCCGCTCGGAACCGGCGTTCCGGAGCGCGTACGGGACGGCCTCGAACAGGGAGATGCTGTGGTCGGCGTGATCCGCGGTCCGTTGGGCGTCGCCGAACGCCAGGTGCGTGTCCGCCCACAGTCCTTCGGCGCGTTCCGGCGTACAGAGCAGGACGCCGCCTGGTTCGGAGTCGGCCGGGCGGACGGCGAGGGTTCGGGCGACGTCGAGGAGGTCACGGGCCCGGTCCGTGCGCCCGGCGCGGGCGAGGTCGACCGAGGCCGCGCTGGCGAGGAAGAGCCGTGCCGTGCCGGCGTTGTACCGCAGGCCGTCCTCGGCGTACGCCGCCGCGCGGGCGAAGTCCTCCTGCCAGAACGCGGCGGTGTGCTGGGTGGCGCGGATCCAGCCCCGCAGTACGTCGTGATCCGCGGCCTCGGCGCAGGCCCACGCCGTCCGGGTGTGGCCCTCGGCGATGTCCGGCCGGCCGAGATCGACCGACATCCAGGCCAGCAGCGTGATCGCCCAGCCGGCGGCGCCGTACAGGTCCCGGGACTGGCGCGGCGACTGGTTGCCGGCGAGCAGTCCGAAGGCGCGGTCGCGGATCGCGCGGCTCTTCGCGAACAACGGCCGGATCGGCGTCCGCAGGTACGACTGCGCGATCCGCTCGATGTCGGCGTGCAACTGTTCGACGGTGAGCTCGCCGACGTTCGACTCCTCCGCGAACGACAGCAGCCCGATGGACTCGTCGCCCGCGGTCACCAGGTCGTCGTCGTGACCGGCCATCGACGCCGGCGGCGTCAGCTCCGGCTCGGTCAGGGCGAGGCCGGCGGGCGGGAAGAATCCGAGGTCGTTGTCGGAGGCAACGCCGAGCACGTGGCGCAGCCCGGAGCGGTACGCCGCGCCGGGCCAGCGGACCGCGCCGCGTTCCAGCTTGGCGATGTAGTGGCCGTCGAGCTCGTACTTGATCTCGGTGGTGTCCCAGAGCCACGCGCAGATGGTGTCGGCCAGCTCGCTGCGGGACATGTGTTCGCCCGGTGCGCGCCGTGATGGGGTGCGTTCTCGCGCCTCGCGGAGAAACTCGTTCGGCCCTGACATGGCGGTAACTGTAAGGCGCTGAACACCCTCTGCGACGGCGAAATCGGGCCTTGTGGACGATCTGCCCCACACTGCCCCGAGATGCCCCGAATCCCTGTGGAAAAAGGGGTTCTCGGCCGCCGTGGAACGCGGATGCCGACGCATCGGCCGTGATTTCGGCGTGCGTCGGCGGTTGCTGAGCGTGAGGGTGGCGGGGCATCCCGGGGCAGATAGGGGCAGCCCCTCACTGGTTGCGCTCGATAAAGTTGTGGGATGCCCGAGGAAGCCGTGACGACGTTGCACGCCGAACTGGAGCGGTTCGGGCGGGTGGAGGAAGGGTTCGCGCTGCTCGAGGTGTTCCTGGAGGTGGCGCGGCCGCGGTTGGGTGCAGTGGTGCTGGATCCGGTGGGACTGCGGCTACCGGTGGAGCTCACCGACGATCGGGCCGTTGTGCAGAAGCTGATCGACGAGATCGAGCAGGAGCCGCAGGCGAAGGGACGCGTGGTCGAGCGTCCCTTCGACATGGACGACGAGCAGGCGCGCTGGGACTTCGTCCGGCTTGCCTACAGTTCGAGCCAGGCGACGGTGTGGAGCCGCCGCCAACGCACGACGTACTTCGAGGCGTCCGGCGGCCGCAAGGCGACGTACTGGCTGCCGGACAGCCTGAAGGTGCAGTACTTCGACGCGCTGACCTCCCGCGGTTGGGCCATCCCGGAGGGCTGGCTCACCGCGGTGGCGAAGCGGCCCAAGCCTTGGTGGAAGCGCGGCGGGCGCTGAGATGTCAGCTCATCGCGGGTAGGTGCGTCAGGGCCTCGGCTACTGCCGACTGGATCTCGGCGTCGTCCCAGGTGCGGTCGGTGATGGCATTGGACAGGTAGGCGTCGTACGCCGCGAGGTCGAGGTGTCCGTGGCCACAGAGGGCGGTGAGGATGACCTTCTCCTCGCCGGACTCCTTGCAGCGTTGGGCTTCCTCGACGGCGGCCGCCAGCGCGTGGGTGGGCTCGGGCGCCGGAACGATACCTTCGGTCCGGGCGAACTGGACACCGGCGGCGAAGCACTCGGACTGCGGTTTGGCGACGGCCTCGATCTCGCCGGTCTCGTAGAGGTGGCTGATCAGCGGGCTCATCCCGTGGTACCGCAGACCGCCGGCGTGGATCGGATCGGGGATGAAGTCGTGGCCGAGCGTGTGCATCTTCATCAACGGCGTCATCCCGATGGTGTCGCCGAAGTCGTACGCGTACGTGCCCTGGGTGAGCGACGGGCACGCGGCCGGCTCGACCGCCCGCACGACCGGGGACATCCGGCCGGCCCATTTCTCCCGTAGGAACGGGAACGCCAGGCCGCCGAAGTTCGACCCGCCGCCGGTGCAGCCGACGATCAGGTCGGGTGTTTCGCCGACCATCGCGAGCTGCATCAGCGCTTCCTCGCCGATGACGGTCTGGTGCAGCAGCACGTGGTTGAGCACCGACCCGAGCGCGTAGTGCACCTCGGGATCCTGCACCGCGGCCTCGACGGCCTCGCTGATCGCGATCCCGAGTGAGCCGGTGGAGTCCGGGTCACCGGCGAGGATCTTCCGCCCGGCCTCGGTCAGGTCGGACGGGCTCGGGTGCACGGTCGCCCCGAACACCTGCATCATCGTGCGCCGGTACGGCTTCTGGTCGTACGACGCCCGCACCTGCCAGACCTCGCACTCCAGTCCGTACTGCGCGCAGGCGAACGCCAGCGCCGTACCCCACTGGCCGGCGCCGGTCTCGGTGGTGAGCTTCCGGACGCCGGACTTCGCGTTGTAGAACGCCTGGGGGACCGCGGTGTTCGGCTTGTGCGATCCGGCCGGCGAGACGCCTTCGTACTTGTAGTAGATCCGCGCCGGCGTATCGAGCGCCTTCTCCAGCCGGTGCGCGCGATACAACGGGCTGGGCCGCCACAGCCGGTAGACGTCGAGCACCTCACCCGGAATGTCGACGTACTGCTCCTGTGAGACCTCCTGCAGGATCAGGTCCATCGGGAACAGCGGCGCGAGGTCGTCCGGCCCGATCGGTTGCCCTGTCCCCGGATGCAGCACCGGCGGAGGGGGCGTCGGCAGGTCGTGCAGCACGTTGTACCAACGGGTGGGCAGCTCGTCCTCTGGCAGCAGGATCTTCGTCGGCGTCATGCACGCAAAGTTAGGCCCGCACCGCCCCCCGAACAATGACCTGAACCGGAACGCAACCAGCACTTATCCGGAACTCGACAACCCCTCGACCACTCCGCCCGCACGCACGCGGTAGACCAGGTCCGAGGGCTGCCGGGTGGCGAGCGCGTCCGGTACTCCGAGCTGCCGCAGAAGCATCCGCCCGATCATCTCGTGCGACACCAGCAACGGCCGCCGTACGCCGCTCCGTTCGATCTCCTCCAGCACGCGCCCGGCCCGTACCTCACCGTCCGCGTAGCTCTCACCCTCCGGAAACCGGTAGGTGTACTTGTCCCGCTCCCGCGCATCCCGCTGCCCCGGCCACCGCGCATCGATCTCCGCCGACCCGAGCCCCGACCACAAACCGTGATCGATCTCGGCCAGATCGTCGACGACCTGGACAGTCAGCCCGAGCTCCGACGCGATGAGGGAGGCCGTTCGATGCGCCCGGCCGAGCGGACTGGCGAAGATCGCGTCAATGCCCTCATCGAGCAACAGGCGAGCGTTCTGGCGGGCCTGTTCGAGGCCGAGTGGGGTAAGCGGTGAATCGAGGCGACCCTGACGGCGGCCTGCGGCGTTCCACTCGGTTTGGCCGTGGCGGGCCAGGTAGGTCAGGCGGGGACTGTGGCGGGGGTTCCTAGCCATTCGTCGATTTCGGTGAGGAGGGTTTTTTGGGCCTCGGGTGGGGCGGTGGAGGCCAGGACCGAGCTGCGGGCGAGGTCGGCCAGTTCGGCGTCGGTGAAACCGTGGACGGTGCGGGCGGTTTCGTACTGTTCGGCCAGGCGGGAGCCGAAGAGGAGGGGGTCGTCGGCACCGAGGGCGATGCGGGCGCCTGCTTCGTAGAGTCTGCGGAGGGGGACGTCCTCAGGGCGGCGATAGACGCCGAGCGAGACGTTGGACGCGGGGCAGACCTCCAACGCGATCTGCGCGTCGACTACGCGCTTCAGGAGGTCGGGGTCCTCGACGGAACGGACGCCGTGGCCGATGCGGCCCGCGCCGAGCTCGTCCAGACAGGTCCGCACAGTCGCCGGACCGCACAGCTCGCCGCCGTGCGGTGCGGCGAGCAGCCCGGCGTGGCGGGCGATCCGGAAGGCCGGTTCGAACTCCGACGTCGTACCGCGCCGCTCGTCGTTCGACAGGCCGAACCCGACCACGCCACGTCCGACGTACTGCGATGCGAGCCGTGCCAGCGTGCGGGCGTCGAGCGGATGCCGCGTGCGGTTCGCGGCGATGATGACCTGCACGGCGATCCCGGTCGACGCCGACGCGTCGCGGGCGGCGTCCAGCACCAGGTCGGTGAATTCGGTGATCCCGTGGAAGCGGTTCGCGTACCCGGACGGGTCCACCTGGATCTCCAGCCAGCGCGAGCCGTCCGCCCGGTCGTCCTCGGCCGCCTCCCGGACCAGACGGCGCACGTCGTCCTCGGTCCGCAGCACCGAGCGCGCGATGTCGTACAGCCGCTGGAACCGGAACCAGCCGCGCTCGTCCGCCGCCGACAGTTCCGGCGGCCAATCGGTGCGCAGCGCGTCCGGCAGCCGTACGCCGTGTTTGTCCGCCAGCTCGACCAGCGTCAGGTGCCGCATCGACCCGGAGAAGTGCAGATGCAGGTGTGTTTTCGGCAGCACCCGCAGATCCCGCTGCGTCATTACCGAAGGTTACCGATCCAATACCCGCCCCGCGAAATCAGCTCAGCAACTTCGCGATCCGGCCGAGCCCCTCGGCCAGGTCGTCGTCGCCGAGCGCGTACGAGAGCCGCAGGTACCCGGGCGCGCCGAACGCCTCACCGGGTACGACCGCCACCTCGACCTCGTCGAGGATCAGATCGGCCAGCTCGGCCGACGTGGCCGGCGTCCGTCCGTTGATCTCCCGGCCGAACACCCCCTTGACCGACGGGTACGCGTAGAACGCGCCGGTCGGCTCCGGGCACTCGACGCCGGGGATCTCGTTGAGCATCCGGACCATGGTCCGCCGCCGCCGGTCGAACGCGACCTTCATCTCGTCGACCGCGCTCAGGTCGCCGGACACCGCGGCCAGCGCGGCCCGCTGGGCGATGTTGCACACGTTCGAGGTCTGGTGCGACTGCAGGTTCGTCGCGGCCTTGATGACGTCCTTCGGGCCGATCATCCAGCCGACCCGCCAGCCGGTCATCGCGTACGTCTTGGCGACGCCGTTCAGTACGACGGTCTTGTCGGCCAGCTCCGGTACGGCGACCGGGATCGACGTCGCCCGCACGTCGCCGTACGTCAGGTGCTCGTAGATCTCGTCCGTGATCACCCACAGATCGTGCTCGAGCGCCCACCGGCCGATCGCCGCGATCGTCTCCGGGCTGTCGACCGCGCCGGTCGGGTTCGACGGTGAGCAGAACAGCAGGGCCTTGGTCTTCGGGGTCCGGGCCGCCTCGAGTTGCTCGACGGTGACGGAGTAGTTCTGCGACTCGTCGGCGAACACCTCGACCGGTACGCCGCCGGCCAGCCGGATCGTCTCCGGGTACGTCGTCCAGTACGGCGCCGGGAGCAGCACCTCGTCGCCCGGGTCGAGCAGCGTCGCGAACGCGTTGTACACCGCGTGCTTGCCGCCGTTGGTGACCAGGACCTGGGAGGCCTCGATCTCGTAGCCGGAGTCGCGCTTGGTCTTGTCCGCGATCGCCTGCTTGAGCTCCGGCAGGCCGCCCGCGGGGCTGTACCGGTGGTTCTTGGGGTCCCGCGCGGCCGCGACCGCCGCCTCGACGATGTAGTCCGGCGTCGGGAAGTCCGGCTCACCCGCGCCGAACCCGATCACCGGCCGCCCGGCCGCCTTGAGCGCCTTCGCCTTGGCGTCGACCGCCAGCGTCGCCGATTCACTGATGGCGCCGATCCGCGCCGAGATCCTGGAACCCATGCGGCCCATCCTGGCACCACGCCGTACGGCGGTGCTCGCGGGTTTCACGGGCTGGGCGGGGAACGCGCCGGGGGCACTGTCCGTTGGGACCATCTGGAGGCTGTATGGTTCTGACCGCGGTGCGGCGCCCGATGAGGGGCTGTACGGGAAAGGACCGGGGTCGAGGCTGAGTTCGACCAGGTGGCTCCGACCCCGTACACTTCTCTAGGTCCGGGCGTTGGTGGCCCTGATCCGGCATGCCCGAGATCAGGTCCGACGCGGCGTCCGGATGGATTGCAGAGGGCACTAGCTCAACTGGCAGAGCATCGGTCTCCAAAACCGAAGGTTGGGGGTTCAAGTCCCTCGTGCCCTGCAAATCCTGACCGGCGCAGGGCCGGTCAGGCCGCCGCTAGCGAAAGAGGTAGGTCGTGACGGAGACGCGCACCCCGGCACCGTCCGGCGCCGGCAAGCCTGCGGAAGGCAAGCAGGGCAGGGGCCTGCTGCGCTTCTACCGCCAGGTGGTCGCCGAGCTCCGCAAGGTCGTCTGGCCGACCCGCAAGCAGCTCTCCACCTACTTCGTGGTCGTCCTGACCTTCGTGGTGTTCGTCATCGCGATCGTCTCGGTCCTCGACCTCGCCTTCGGCTGGGCGATGTTCAAGATCTTCGGCTGAGGCCGCCCACCACGATCCGACCGTAGGTCCCGGGTTCCTGACCCGACCCGAAGCAGAACAAGACCCCGATCCACAGATGACGGAGTACGACGTGTCCGAGCGCGACGACGAGGTCCTCGACCACGAGGACGAGTTCGACGTATCCGACGCCGACCTCGATCTCGACTTCGACGAGAACGCCACCGATGACGATCTGTTCGCTGACGACGACGATGACGACGACGACCCGTTCGCGGATCTCGACGACGATGACGCCGGCGAGGACGAGGACGATGTGGACGACGACGAGTACTCCGCCGACGACGAGGCGGAGACGCCTCGGGCGGACGCCGACACGTCCGACGACGAGCCGGTCGTGGTCGTCCCGGCGGCCGACGAGTCCGAGGCCGCCGAGGTCGTGACCGAGGACGACGTCGAGGACGCCGCCGAGGAACTGGCCGAGGAGACCGCCGAGACCGCTCCGCTGACCACCGCCGAGGCACCCGCCGCGGCCGACGAGGTGGTCTTCTCCAGCGGTGACGACGAGGCCGACGACGACGCCGACGTGGACGCGCTGGCCGCGGCCGCCGCCGCGACGGACGCCGACGAGGACGACGCGGAGGCCGAGGAGGCGGAGCCCGAAGAGCCGGGCGACCCGCTCGAGGAGCTCCGCAGCCGGCTGCGGTCGCAGATCGGCGACTGGTACGTGGTGCACACGTACTCAGGGATGGAGAACCGGGTCAAGGGCAACCTGGAGAACCGGATCAACTCCCTGAACATGGAGGACTACATCTTCGAGATCATCGTGCCGACCGAAGAGGTCGCCGAGATCAAGAACGGTCAGCGCCGGATGGTGAAGCGCACCGTGCTCCCCGGCTACGTGCTGGTCCGGATGGACCTGACCGACGAGTCCTGGTCGACCGTGCGGCACACGCCGTCGGTGACCGGCTTCGTCGGGAACAGTCAGAAGCCGGTCCCGCTCAGCCTCGAAGAGGTCGAGAAGATGCTCGCTCCGGCTGTCGTGGCGGCAGCCGAGGCGGCGGCCGCCGAAGCCGGCGCCGCACCCGCCAAGACCGCGGCGAAGAAGAAGGTCGAGGTCGCCGACTTCGGTGTCGGAGACTCGGTCATGGTGGTCGACGGGCCGTTCGCGACCCTGCACGCCACAGTCACGGAGATCAATGCCGAGGCCCAGCGGATCAAGGCCCTGGTGGAGATCTTCGGCCGGGAGACCCCGGTGGAACTCAGCTTCAACCAGATCCAGAAAGTCTAAGGACCCGACAGAATGCCTCCCAAGAAGAAGATCGCTGCCCTGGTCAAGGTGCAGCTCCAGGCCGGTGCCGCGACGCCGGCCCCGCCGGTCGGTACCGCGCTCGGCCCGCACGGCGTCAACATCATGGAGTTCTGCAAGGCGTACAACGCCCAGACGGAGTCCATGCGTGGCAACGTGGTGCCGGTCGAGATCACCATCTACGAGGACCGTTCCTTCACCTTCATCACCAAGACGCCGCCGGCGCCGGAGATGATCAAGAAGGCCGCCGGTCTGCAGAAGGGCTCGCCGGTCCCGCACAAGGACAAGGTCGGCAAGATCACCAAGGACCAGGTCCGCGAGATCGCCACCACCAAGATGCCGGATCTGAACGCCCGTGACATCGACGCGGCGATGAAGATCATCGAGGGTACGGCGCGCTCCATGGGCGTCACCGTCGACGGCTGATCAGTACCACTTCACACGTAGTAGTGGCAGGGCGAAGCGCCGCCCGGAGACCACACCCCAGAGAGGAACCAGTCATGGCACAGCGCAGCAAGGCTTACCGCGCCGCCGCAGAGAAGATCGACTTCGATCACCTGTACACGCCGCTCGAGGCGATCAAGCTCGCCAAGGAAGCGGCCGGCAGCAAGAAGTTCAACTCCACCGTGGACGTCGCGATGCGTCTCGGGGTCGACCCTCGCAAGGCCGACCAGATGGTGCGTGGCACCGTCAACCTTCCGCACGGTACCGGCAAGACGGCACGGGTCCTCGTCTTCGCCACCGGTGAGAAGGCCGAGGCCGCGAAGGCCGCCGGCGCCGACTTCGTGGGCGACGACGACCTGATCAAGAAGGTCACCGACGGCTGGCTGGACTTCGACGCTGTCGTCGCGACCCCTGACCTGATGGGCAAGGTCGGCCGCCTCGGCCGGGTGCTCGGCCCGCGTGGTCTGATGCCGAACCCGAAGACCGGCACGGTGACCCCGGACGTGGTCAAGGCCGTGAACGACATCAAGGGCGGCAAGATCGAGTTCCGGGTCGACCGGCACGCGAACCTGCACTTCATCATCGGCAAGGCCTCGTTCGACGAGACCCAGCTGGTGGAGAACTACAGCGCCGCGCTCGAGGAGATCCTCCGGCTGAAGCCGGCCAGCTCGAAGGGCCGCTACATCAAGAAGACGGTCTTCTCGACCACGATGGGGCCGGGTGTCCAGGTTGACCCCAACCTGAGCCGCAACCTCACCGAGGAGCCGGCCGAGGCCTGAGCCTCACCACCGCAGTCACCAGAAAGCCCTCGGGATCTCCCGGGGGCTTTCTGCTTGTGGTGACCGGCAGGTTGAGCAGCGCCGTAGTGGATATGCAGTTCATGGCTGGGTGGGGTTGCCGCGAATGTGCGGGTTGATCGCTGGGGCGTGGTCCTCGAACCGGTGCCGTTGAACAGGAAATAGCAGGTCTCCACCCACCGCTTCCTGTCGCCTGGCACCACGAACGCCCGCGTTCAGCCAGAAGCGCCGGGATCAGCCGTGGGTGAGGCGGAGCGGGAGGTCTGCGGTTTGGATGGTCCAGCCGTTGGGGTGTTTCTCCAGGACGGTGCCTGGGGGCGCGGTGCTGTGGATCGTGGCTGGGTCGGTTCGGGTGATGAGGTGGGTGGTGCCGTCCAGTTCGAGCTGGGCGGTGGGTGCGGTGACGTTGAGGGCGACGAGCTTGGGTACGGCCTCGTCCAGGCATGCGCTGAGCAGCGTTCGCCAGGACTGCATGAGGCCGGAGCCGTTCAGGTCGTCGGGCAGTGGCGCGATCCGTTGGGCGAGGATCGCGCCGGTGTCGAACTCCGCCGCGGTCCGGTGCACGGTCGCTCCGACCCGCTCGTCACCTTCGTAGATCAGCCGCTGCGGCGTCGGCCCGCGTCCGGCCGGGAGCGGCGACGGGTGGCAGTTGATCGCGCCGTACGCCGGGATTTCGAGGATCTCGGCCGGGATCAGGCGCGGGAACGCGGCCGAGATGATCACGTCCGCCCGGAGCGCGGCGATCATCGGCGCGGCAACGGTCCGGAGCTTGCGGGTGACCAGCACGTTCAGTGTGTCCGGCAGACCCGCGACCATCGGGTCGGAGGCGCCGTACCTGCTGGTGTCCGGCAGTGTCGCGACCAGGACCAGGTCGTGGCCGTTCCGTTCGGCGAAACTCGTGGACGAGCCTTAACCCCGGCAGGAACGCGTTCAGCCCAACGATGCGCAAGCTCATCTCGCTCCCGTCGAAGTGACGAGGTCCGGCGCGAGCGACGAGGGTGTGGCGGCGCCGACCAGCCGGAGGGTGTGGTCGAGTTCGTCGGCGAGGTCGGTCAGGAGGCGGGTGACGCCTTCGGACGAGCCGACGGTCAGGGACCACAGCGCGGGACGGCCGACGAAGACCGCGCGGGCGCCGAGGGCCAGCGCGGCGAGGATGTGTTCACCGCGGCGGATGCCGCCGTCGACGTACACCTCGAGGTTGCTTCCGGCGACGGCTTCGGCGACCTCGGGCAGCGCCTGGGCCGTGGGGACCGAGCCGTCGAGCTGGCGGCCGCCGTGGTTCGAGACGATGATGCCGGCGGCACCCGCGTCCGCGCAGCGCTTGGCGTCGTCGCCGCGCAGGACGCCCTTCACCACCACCGGAAGGCCGGTGCGTTCCGCGAGCCAGCCGATCACGTCGGGGTTCAGGTCGTCGGCCTTCGCGAGGTCGTCGTCACTCCAGTCGCCGTCGGGCAGGTTGGCCAGGAACTGTCCCGGTTGCGCGACGTCCCAGACGGTCTCGCCCTCGTCTTCCTTCCGGCCGACCACCGGAGTGTCCACGGTGAGCACGACCGCTCGCGCCCCGGCCTCGGCGGCGGCGTCGAGCATCCGGACGGTGATCTCCCGATTCCGCACGACGTAGATCTGCAGCCACCACGGAACACCGGTCGCCCCGAGCTCGGCGAACGGCGTACCGGCGTTGCTGGAGACACCGAGCACCGATCTCGCCGCGCCGACGCCGCGTGCCATCGCGAGTTCGCCGTCCGGGTCGGCCAGCCGCTGCATCGTCGACGGCGCGACCAGGATCGGGGCGTCGACGGGTGTGCCGAGCACCGTCGTACTCAGATCGACGGTGGAGACGTCGTTCAGCACATGCGGACGGAACCGGTACGCCGACCAGGCGGAGGTCGCCTCGCCGACGCTGACCCCGCCGGCGGAGCCCTGCCGGAAGTAGCGGTGCACGGCCTCCGGCAGCTTGCCGGCGGCCGCGCCTTCCAGGGCGTCGATCCATCGCATGCGGCCCATCGTCGCACCCGGTGGTTCCGCGGCGGACCGAATATCGCGGCGGACAGTCGTGGCCGGACGGTACAGTGGACGCCATGACGCAGTACGGGCAGCGATTTCTGCGCCCCGGCCGGCACGACGGTGCCGACGGGGTGAGCTGCTGCTGCGCTCTCTCCTGAGGTGACCGCGGCCGACCGGGGTGGACCCCCGTCGAGACCGTCATCCTGGAGAGAAACTCATGTCTGTCCTCACTGTTGAAGAACTGCACTCCGCCCTCGCGCTGCGCGACCTCACCGATCCGGCTCAGGGCCCGCATGCCGTCCAGCTCGTCGTCGATTCGATCCGTACGGCGCTTGGCGCCACGTGGCCGTACACCGAGATCTGGACCCGTCGCGACCATCCCGTCGTACCGATGGCCGACAACTACGACAATCTCGGGTACGCCGCCGACGCGGTGACCCGGGAGGCCCGCTACACGCGCTACGTGTCCGGGACCGAGGTGCTGCGAAGCCACACGTCGGCAATGATTCCGCCGGCGCTCCGTGAGCTCGCCGGGTCGGAGTCGTCCGATGTGCTGATGATCTGTGCCGGTATCTGTTACCGCCGGGACTCGGTCGACTGGCAGCACACGGGTACGCCGCATCAGCTCGACCTGTGGCGGGTCAGCCGCAACGTGACGCTGGGCGAACCGGAACTGGAGGACATGATCGCCCGCCTGGTCGACACCGTCCTGCCCGGCCAGACCTATCGGACCGTGCCGGCCGTCCACCCGTACACGATCCACGGACGGCAGATCGATGTCCTGCTGGACGACCAGTGGATCGAGATCGGTGAGTGCGGGGTCGCCGCGCCGCACGTGCTGCGGATGGCCGGCCTCGACGACAGCTGGACCGGTCTCGCGATGGGCCCCGGCCTGGACCGGCTGCTCATGCTCCGCAAGGGGATCCGCGATATCCGCCTGCTCCGCTCGACGGATCCGCGGGTGGCGGGTCAGATGCTGGATCTCGCGCCGTACAAGGCGGTCTCGTCGATGCCGCCGGTACGTCGCGACCTGTCCGTCGTCGTCGACGCCTCGGCGGACGTGTCGGCGGAGGTACTCGGTGACAAGGTGCGCGCCGCGCTCGGCCAGGACGCCGATGCCGCGGAGTCGCTGGAGGTGCTGGGCGAAACGTCGTACGACGACTTGCCGGCGTCCGCCCGTGAGCGCCTGCAGATGACTCCCGGTCAACGGAACCTCCTGGTCAGGCTGGTCCTTCGCCCGGTGGATCGCACGCTCACCGATGCCGAGGCCAACGTCCTGCGGGACAAGGTCTACCGAGCCCTGCACGAAGGCCCCGTGCTGGAACTCATCGTCTGAGCTCGCGAGCAGCGACCACGAAGGCGCACACCGCCAGCGGCAGCTCCAGGACGAGCGCCTCGGTCAGCGAGAGCGTGCGGTCGAACCCGGCTGCCGCGGTACTCACGTCGAACCAGGCGTCGGCCATCAGCAGCGTCCCGGCGGCCATCGCGGTCAGAGCGGCGTACCTGTTGCGTGTGTGCAGCAGGTACGCCGTGAGTCCGGCGGCGATCGCGGTGCCGCAGTCGAGGCCGATCCAGGTGAGCTTCCAGTGGCCCGCCTGGTAGGTGCTCGGCAGCGTGGCCGCGAGGATCAGGCACCAAGGAAGCAGCACCGCCGCGACCCCGGCGGCGACCAGCGCGGCGAGACCTCCGGGGGAGCGACGGGCCCGGATCCTGCCGTCCAGCCGGCCCTCGGCGATGTAGTCGTCGAGCGCGTCGGCCACCCGGTCGTCGATTGCGTCGCCGAGTCTCCCGTCCACGCTCAGGTCGTTGGTGATCGCTGTCGTCGTCATACCTTCGAGGATTCCGGCGGCGGCCGTCCGGCACAGTCCGGCCAGCCCACGAACCGGGGTGGGGATAACCCCCGGTCGAGCCCGTGGGCTGTCCTCATGCCGCCCGCCGGCGCCGACGACGTAAGTTGTGACCGCAAGCAGGCGCTGACACGGGGAGGTGGTCCGGATGACGGTTGCGGCGAATCCGGTTCCCCGGACGCCGTGGGGGCTCTGGCGTTCGCCGTACTTGTGGTTGGCAACCATCCACATCCTGGGCGACGTGGTGGTGGTGCTCACCTCCGGACTGCTGGTGCTGGCCACGGTCCTGGTCGCCGTGCTGGCGTGGCCGCTCGGGTACGTCGGGATTCCGCTGAGCGTCGGCGCGAATCGGTTCGTGTACCTGGTGGCCGGGTGGGAGCGAGCGCGGGCGAAGATCACCCGCGGGCAGGTCGTCCCGCCGTTGATCCCACCGCCGCCGGCCGGATCACGGGTCGCCGACGCGCGGCTCGCGGTGACCGACCGGGGGATGTGGCAGCAGTTCCTGTACTACGTCTTGCTGTTGCCGCTGGCAATCGTTTGGCTGGTGCTGATCCCGGCCGCGTGGTCGGTGCCGCCGGTGCTGATCGCGTTGCCGCTGTACTACCGCCGGTTCGCGGCGTCGCAGGCGCAGCTCGGGCCGTTCGTGATCGACTCGCCCAAACTCGCGGTGATGGTGGCGATCGTCGCGGCCGTGTTCCTGCTCGTGGTGTCGCCCTGGCTGATCCGGCTGGCGTCGGCGCTGGACGCGGAGCTTGCGCGGAGGTTGCTCGGCCGGTCCGAGAGCGGTGCCCTGGCGGAGCGCGTCACGCAGCTGGTGACGAGCCGGCAGCAGGTGGTCGACTCCGTCGAGGCCGAGCGGCGGCGGATGGAGCGCGACCTGCACGACGGCGCACAGCAGCGGCTGGTCTCGCTGGCCATGACACTCGGCCGGGCGAAGAACCGCCTGGGGAGCAAGGAGCCCGCGGTGCGCGCGTTGATCGAGGAGGCGCATTCGGAGGCGATGCAGGCGATCGCCGAGATTCGCGATCTGGTCAGAGGGCTGCATCCGCCGGTGCTGACCGATCGCGGTCTGGACGCGGCTCTGTCGGCGATCGCGGTCCGATCACCGGTGCCGATGTTCCTGCGGATCGGCATCCACGAACGGCCGTCGCTGACGATCGAGTCGATCGCTTACTTCGTGGTGACGGAGGCACTGGCCAACGTCGGCAAACATGCTCAGGCGGCGCACGTGGAGGTTTCGGTGACGCGGAAGGGCGACGTCCTGCGGATCGAGGTCCGGGACGACGGGAAGGGTGGCGCCGATCCGTCCAAGGGCACCGGGTTGCGCGGGCTGAGCGATCGGGTGGCCGGTGTCGACGGATGGCTCACGGTGGACAGTCCACCGGGTGGCGGGACCACGCTGACCGCGGAGGTGCCCTGTGGATGAAAACACCGTGGATGAGGAGATTGCGCGGATGCGGGTGGTGATCGCCGAGGACTCGGTGCTGTTGCGTGAGGGCATCGTGCGGCTGCTGGAGGAGCAGGACTGTGCGGTGGTCGCGGCCGTCGGCGACGGTGACGCGCTGCTGAAGGCGGTCGATGCGCATCGGCCCGACGTGTGCGTGGTCGACGTACGGATGCCGCCGACGTTCACCGACGAGGGGCTGCGGGCGGCGTTGGTGATTCGCGAGCAGTACGCCGAGGTCGGCGTCCTGGTGCTGTCGCAGTACGTCGAGGAGCGCTACGCGAGTGAACTGATCGGTGGGAACCCGGGCGGTGTCGGGTACCTGCTCAAGGACCGCGTGGCGGATGTGGATCAGTTCATCGACGGGCTGCGCCGGGTCGCGGGCGGTGGCGCGGCGCTGGATCCGGAGGTGATCTCGCAGCTGCTGGTGCGATCGCGGAAGGTGGATCCGCTCGCGGTGCTGAGTCCGCGGGAACAGGACGTTCTCCGGGCGATGGCGGAGGGCAGGTCGAACGCCGGGATCGCCCAGGCGCTCGTCGTCGGCGAAGGCGCCGTGGAGAAGCACATCAGCAACATCTTCCTGAAGCTTCGGTTGTCGCCGACCGACGGCGAGCACCGGCGGGTGCTGGCCGTGCTCAAGTACCTGGACACGTGATGACGACCGCGCAGCGCAGGATGCTGCTCATCGGGCTGATACCGGTGCTGGTGTTCGTGATCACCGGCGCGGCCGTGACCGTGTCGTTGATTCGCGGGAAGCTGCCGTACGACTACTCGGCCTCGTTCACGCCCGGCCCGCAAGGCGTCAAGGTGGTGTCCGGCGTGGAGATGCAACTGCTGGCCAGCGCCGACGGACAGGTGCATGTGACGGTCGACGGGACGTACGCCGCCGCGCAGCCGGCCGTCAAGGTGTCGACGACCGGTGGGGTGCTGGACGTGGAGACCACCTGTCCCGATGTGCACTGCGACGTGGAGCTGACGGTGGAGGTGCCGAGTTCGGCCGCTGTGCACGCGAAGGCGGACGGTACGTCGATGTCCGCGACCGGCGTCGCGTCGCCACTGACGGTGGAAGCCACCGACGCATCGATCACGCTGACCCGGCTGCGGAGCCCGCGGGTCTCGGTGGACGCGGAGCATGGCTCGGTCGACCTGCAGTTCGACAGCGCGCCGGAACAGGTCAACGCCACCGCGAGCGACGGCTCGCTCATGGTGCAGCTGCCACGGACGGCGACGTACGCGATCGATGCGCTGGCGGCGCAAGGGTCCACTGAGATCGACGTACCGAACGACGCCAGTTCCTCGAACCGCCTCTACCTGCGCACCAGTTACGGCAGCATCACTGTGCAATAGCGGCGCAGAAGGTCTTGGCCTTCGTGGTGATCGCCTCCCAGTTCGCGGCGGCCACATCGGCGGGGGAGACGACGTCCGTTCCCGCACTGACGGCGAGGGCGCCGGCGGCCAGGAAGTCGTGGGCGTTGGTGGCGTTGACGCCGCCGGACGGGATCAGCGGTACGCCGGGGAACGGGCCGTTGAGGTCCTTGAAGTACTTCGGGCCCAGCTGGTGGGCGGGGAAGATCTTCACCGCGGCCGAGCCGAGAGCGAGCGCCGTCATCACCTCGGACGGCGTGAAGGCGCCGAGGACGACGGGAATACCGGCGGTCCGCGCGGCCTCGGCGATCGCCGCTGCCTCAGGGCCCTGCCCGGGGGTGACGAGGAACTGGGCGCCGGCGTTGATCGCCTGCGTGGCCTGGTCGCCGGTCTGGACGGTGCCCGCGCCGACGACCGCGCCGGTCTCGGCAGCGGTGGAGGCCGCGCGCTCCAGGTGCCGCGGGAGGTCCGGGGTCGTGTAGGTGAGTTCGACGACGTGGATGCCACCGGCGACCAATGCCGCGCACAGGTCGCGGGCGTCCGAGATCTCCGGTGCGCGCACCACGGTCAGAACCCGGTCGGCGCGGAGCAGCTCCAGGGTGTTCACAACTAGTTCCTCTCAGCTGAGGTACGGCGGATCGATCGGCCGGGGCTGGCGGTCGTTCGGTGGGAGTCGTCGATGACAGGGGTGCCGTTGACGAAGACGTACGGGATACCTGCCGCTTGCCGGCGGGGGTCAGGGAACGTGGCGGTGTCCTGAACCGTCGCGGGGTCGAAAAGGACCAGGTCGGCGGCGTACCCCTCGCGGATCAGCCCGCGGTCCGGGAGCCGGAGGCGACGGGCGGGACGGCCGGTGAGGTGGTGGATGCAGTCGGCGAGGTCGAGTACGCCGAGCTCACGGACGTAGCGGGCGAGGTACCGCGGGAACGTCCCCCAGGAGCGCGGGTGCGGTTTCCCGCCGACCAGGATCCCGTCCGATCCGCCGGTGTGCGACCGGTGCTGCATGATCGCGCGCACGTTCTCCTCGTGGCCGACGTGCTGCAGGATCGAGGTGGCGAGGTCGTCGGCCAGCAGGATCTCGAAGAAGACCTCCGAGGCCGGCTTGCCGGTGCGTTCCGCGAGGGCCGCGACGGTGTTGCCGACCGCGCTGGACAGCGCCGGGTTGCGCACGCCGCCGATCTCGATCGTGTCCCACTCGACCACGCAGCCGTGGCAGCCGTCGGATCCGACCTGCTCCAGTTCGTAGCTGATGCGCTCGCGTGCGGACGGGTCGCGGAGCCGGGCGAGCAGCGCGTCCGGTCCGCCCTCGGCCGTCCAGCTCGGCAGGATCGCCGCCAGGGTGGTGGCCCCGGGCAGGTACGGATAGGTGTCGGTGGTGACGTCGACCCCGGACGCGAGCGCCTTGTCGATCATCTCGACCAGCTCCGAGCCTCGGCCCGCGTTCGGGGCGAAGTTCATCACCGCGTGGGTCAGGTGCAGCGCGCACCCGGCGCGGCGTGCGACGTCGACCATCTCGGCGTACGCCTCGAGAGCGCCCTTGCCATAAGAGCGCTGATGCGGGGCGTAGTACCCGCCGTACGCCGCGACGACCTCGCAGAGCTCGACCAGCTCGTCGGTGCCGGCGAACATGCCGGGCGTGTACGTGAGCCCGCTGCTCATCCCGACCGCCCCGTCGCGCAGCCCGTCGGCGAGCAGCTGCTTCATCCGCGCGAGCTCGTCGACGGTCGCCGGACGGTTGGAGGTGCCAACGACCATCAGGCGCAAGGTCCCTTGCGGGACCAGGTACGCCGCGTTGCAGGCGATCCTCTGGTCGAGGCGGTCGAGGTACCCGGCGACCGTCGACCAGGAGAAGTCGAAGTCGTCCGGTTCCCCGTTCCAGCCGGCGATCTGGCGGCGTACGACGGCCCGCGTCGGGTCGTCGATCGGGGCGAAGGACAGGCCGTCCTGCCCGAGAACCTCGAGCGTGACGCCCTGGCTGACCTTGGCGGTGTGGTCGGGGTTGACCAGGATCTGCAGATCCGAGTGCGAGTGCATGTCGATGAACCCGGGCGACAGCACCAGCCCGTTCGCGTCGATCCTCCGGTGCGCGGCCGGCAGGTCGTTGCCGATGGCCATGATCCGCCCGGCGTCGACGGCGACGTCCGCGTGGTACCCGGGCGCGCCGGAGCCGTCGACGACCAGCGCGCCCGTGATCAGAACATCGCTCATGTCAGAAGAACGTCCGGACCAGGTCGACGATCACGGGATCCGCGGCGTCCGGGTCGTCGACGACCGGGATCAGGCCCCACTTGTCGAAGGCCGTGCAGGGATGCGACAGCCCGACGCGCAGCTCGTCGCCGATCACGACGTCCTGGTCGTCGCCGAACAGCAGGAAGCCGTGCTGGTCGTTGAGGTTCGTCACCTTCATCCCGGTGGCCGGCAGGATCGGCGAGCCGTCCGGCCGCGGGCGGATCAGCTGCGGCTCGGGATAGTCCTGGTCGAACGGGAAGTCGCGGCGCCCGCCGTCGAAGATCGCCAGGCCGGGCTCGGGCTGGGACGTGATCCGCATCCAGCCGTGCATCGCGGGCACGAGCTGCTCGCCGTCCGTCCGCGGGTGCTCGCCGAGCGGCGACACACGACGGTAGAGCCCGTCGTCGTGGGCGATGTACGCGCCGGAACGCAGGACCACCCGGGCGCCTTCGCCCGCTTCCGAAGCGAGCACCTTCGCGACCTGCTCGAAGTACTGGCTTCCGCCCGCGCTGACCACCGGCACGACGTCGTCGTCGTACTTCGGCCGCAGCCGGTGATGGACGGTAGCCAGCTCCCGCAGGTACGCGCGGACCTCCTCGAGGTTTGCCTCGTCGACACCGTGCCCGATCGCGCCCTCGTACCCGGCCACGCCGGCCAGCCGCAGTGTCGACGCGTCGGCGATCGCGTCGCCGACGGCCAGTGCGGTCTCGAGATCACGGGCGCCGGTCCGGCCGCCGATGCCGCCGACCTCGACCAGCACGTCGAGCGGTCGCGCGTCCGCGCCGACGTACGCCGAGCGGGCCGCTTCCATCTGCTCGACGGTGCGGACCGAGTCGGCCCACACCAGCACCTCGAACGACGGGTCGTTCGCGAGCTCGTCCGCGATCCAGCGCAGCTGCAGGGGCGAGATCACCGCGTTGGCGATCAGCACGCGCTGTACGCCGTACGCGCGGGCGACACCGAGCTGGAACCCGTTGGCCAGCGTGATCGCCCAGGCACCGGCGTCCAGCTGCATCGCCCAGAGCGCGGGCGCCATCGTCGTCTTGCCGTGCGGCGCGAGCTCCACGCCGTGCCGGGTGCACCAGCTGGCGAGGGTGTCGACGTTGTGCCGCAGGCCGGGGGCCGACAGCGTCATCAGCGGAGTGGGGAGCTGGGAGAGCCGGGGCTTACCGGCCAGCACCTCCGCGACGGTGCGGCCCCAGAAGGCGGGCGGCAGGGCCTTGTCCTGCCAGCTCACCTGCTGATCGGCGAGAGCGGCGACGGTGTCGGCATCGTAAGCAGGCATCTAACCCCCTGGGTTGGGATTGCAAAATACGCAACGCTCATTGCGCATTCTGACTCGTCGGTTGTAGCATCGCGCCCGAAGCCGCGTCAACGCACCCCATCCCATCACCCCGCCGCCAAGGAGTGCCGATGCCCGAACCGCTCTTTGAGACGGCCGCGATCTGTCTGGGTGAGGCGATGATCATGCTGGCGGGCGGGCCGGGACCGCTCGAAGACGTGGAGACGTTCCGGCGGTCGGTCGGCGGGGCGGAGTGCAATGTGGCCGGTGGGCTGGCGGCTCTCGGCGTACCGACGGGGTGGATCTCGCGGCTCGGCGACGACGGTTTCGGTCGGCACGTACTGCGGGATCTGCAAGCGCGTGGTGTCGAGGTCGGGGGCGTGGAGCTGGACCAGACGAGGCCGACGGCGCTTTACGTGAAGGAGTCTGCGGACGGACGCTCCCGGATGCACTACTACCGGACCGGTTCGGCGGCTGCCGCTATGGCGCCTGACTTCCTGGACCGGCCAGAGGTTCGAGACAGGCTGAAACAGGCCAAGCTCGTGCACACCACTGGAATCACGGCGGCGATCTCGACGACCAGTGCGGACATGCTGGAGCGGCTGGCGACCGAGCCGCGGGAGTTCTTGCTCAGCGTGGACCTGAACTGGCGGCCGGCGCTGTGGAGGGACCGGGACCCTGCGCCGTTGTGGCGGTTGCTGAAGGCAGCTGACATCGTGCTGATCGGTGCGGACGAGGCAGAGGTCTTTGCGGGCACAGGCGATCCGGACGAGCTGTACGAGCGACTGGGAACGCCTGTCCTGGTTGTGAAGGACGACGCGCACCAGGCGATGGTGCTGGAGCCAGGTGGCCGCACTGAGGTCCCCGCGTTGTCCGTAGAGGTTGTGGAGACGGTAGGCGCCGGGGACGCGTTCGCGGCCGGTTTTCTGGCGGGGACGTTGCAGGGGTTGCCGATGGTGCAGCGGCTGCGGTTGGGGCATCTGAATGCCACTGCGGTGCTCACTGCGCCTGAGGACCACGCGCCGCCGCCGGCTCCGGCTGAGCGGGAGCGGCTGCTCAACGCCACCGACGAGGAGTGGGCGGCGACCAAGGTATGAGCCAGAGCCTCGGCAGAGCACTGCAGATCCTCAAGAGCCTCGGTGAGGGCGAGCGGTCGCTGGACCAGCTCGCGACCGAGCTGGGCGTGCACAAGACGACAGTGCTCCGTCTGCTGCGCACCATGGAGGCAGAGCGGTTCGTACGGCGCGACGCGCAGCACCGGTACCGCCTGGGCTCGCAGCTGTTCGCGCTCGCGGACGTCGCGCGCGAGCAACACGTAGTACGGCAGGTTGCCGCACCGCATCTGCGGGAGCTGAACCAGAAGACCGGCCAGACGGTTCACCTGGCCGCCTGGGAGAACGGTGAGGTCATCTACGTCGACAAGCTCGACAGCGTGCGCTCGGTGCGCATGTACTCGCAGGTCGGCGTACCCGCGGCGCTGCACTGCACTGCGGTCGGCAAGGTGCTGCTGGCTGCGCAGCCGAAGCGGCAGCGGGAGGCGGTGCTGGCGACGCTGGACTACAAGGTGTACACGCCGAACACCATCACTGACGCGGACCGGTTGCGGGACGAGCTCCAGGTGACCAAAGAGCGCGGCTGGGCGCAGGACAAGGCGGAGCACGAGTCCTTCATCAACTGCATCGGTGCGCCGCTGAGTGACAGCACCGGGCGCGTTGTCGGGGCCGTGTCGTTGTCCGTGCCCGACGTACTGCTGAACTATGACCAGGTGCTCGAGCTGCTGCCCGAGTTGCTCGCCACCGCCGAAGCGATCAGTGCCGATTACAACTGAGAGGTGTCAGACCTGATGTCCGACAAGACCGCAGTCTCCACCACCGACGCGCCGCCGCCGATGCCGGTGTTCTCGCAGGGCGTCCGCAAGGGCAACATCCTGCAGGTGTCCGGCCAGGGCTCGGTCGACCCGGCCAGCGGCGACTTCGTGTTCACCGGTGACGTGAAGGGCCAGACCACCAGGGTGCTGCAGAACATCGAGGCGATCCTGAAGGCCGGCGGCGCGAGTATCGACGACGTGGTGATGCTGCGCGTCTACCTCACCCAGCGCGAGGACTTCGCCGCGATGAACGAGGCGTACGCCGAGTTCGTGTCGACGCGGACGCCGAGCGGTGTGCTGCCGTCGCGGACCACCGTCTTCACCGGCCTGCCGCTGCCGGACATGCTCGTCGAGATCGACGCATTGGCAGTCCTCAGCTAGTTCCGCGGCACCCGGATCAGCGGCTCGTCGTTGACGGTCTGCTGGTCCGGGCCGCGGTCCCACCAGAGCTCCTGGTGGGTGGTGAGGTACGGGTACCAGCCGTTGACACCGGTGCCGTGGTGCAGTGAATCCACCACGTCCGAGAGGTACGACGTGAGGTCCGGCCAGCTGGCGGTGAAGTCGCCCGTCCCGTCGTGAGCCGCCATACCCAGTCGTCCGTGTGTAGGACCGGGGCGCAGGTCGATGATCTGAAGATCGCCGTCACCGTCGGCCCACGGGATCCAGGCCGGATGCCAGTACGGCTCCGATTCCGGCTGATGTGCCACGAAGCCGTCGAAGTCCCCGGCGAGGTCCATCCGCAACTGCCAGTTCTCGGCGATCTGAGCTGCGCTCGACGGCAACGCCTCCGGCAGGAGGTTCGCCCAGGCCGTCACGCCGTTGTGGCAGCGCAGCGACTCGATCAGCTCGGGTGGAAGTTCTAGGTCGATCCGCAGGTCCGCGTCGGTGGCGGGCGGTGCGAGGACGGCGTACGTCGCCGGGGCGTGCTGGGCGAGCCAGACGTCGAGCCGGCTCCAGGTGGCGGTGATGCTCACCGGCTGGACACTACCTCGACGGGTTTCCCGTATCGCGGGATATGGTTTCACCATGCAGGAAGCGCGTGGGTCGGTGCAGTCGATCGATCGCGCTGTGGCGATCCTCCGCTGCTTCGATGCACGGACGCCCGATCTCGGGATCAGCGACCTGGCGCGAGCGACCGGCCTGTCCACGAGCACCGTGCACCGGCTGCTGCTGGCCATGCAGGAGAACGGGCTCGTCCGGCAGACCGCCCACCGGCGGTACGCGATCGGCCCGCTGGTCGTGCAGTTGGCGCACAGCGGCGGGATCCCGGCCGGCCTGCGTGACGCTGCCCTGCCGGTGCTGCGTGCACTCCGCGATGACACAGGGGAGACCGCGGCCGTGCACGAGTTGCTCCCGTCGGGGCAGCGCGTCGTCCTCGACCAGGTCGAGAGCCATCACCAGCTGCGGCGTACCTACACGGAGTTCGGCCTGCCGGTCGCGCTGCCGCTCGGTGCGCCGGGGAAGGCGTTGCTGGCGTTCCTGCCGTTCGAGCGGCAGCAGGAGGTTCTGAAGGGCCCGCTCGAACAGGTGCAGCCGGCAACCATCACGGACCCGGAGGTGCTCGCGGAGCAGTTCGCGGCGATCCGGCGGCGCGGGTACGCGATGTCGCGGACCGAACGGACGCCAGGGATCTGCAGCGTCGCGGCGCCGGTGTTCGGCTACTCCGGTGACGTCGCCGGTTGTCTGAGTGTCTCCGGCCCCGAGATGCGGATGCCGGTCGAGCGGATGGAGGAGTTCGGGATGAGGGTCGCCGAAGGTGCCTGGTCGGTGTCGGAGTTGCTGGGGGCCACCCCGGTCGCCCGGGACCGCAGTACGGCGCTGGCCGGCGGCCGGTGATGCGGAGCCTCTGGAAGATCGCACCAGCTGTCTACCTGCCCGCACTGCTCTACGGAATCGGGCAAGGCGCGATTGCGCCCGTAGTAGCCCTGTCCGCCACTCACTTGGGTGCCTCGGTTGCCGTGGCCGGTCTGGTCGTCGGTGCCGCCGGACTGGGCCAGGTGATCGGCGACATCCCAGCGGGCGCACTCACGAACCGCATCGGCGAGCGCAGTGCGATGCTGGCCGCCACCGTCCTCGTAGCGCTCGCACTGGCAGCCTGTCTGGTGGTTCCGACTGTTTGGGGCCTGGCGATCGCCATCGGCTGCACCGGACTGGCCGGTGCGGTCTGGGGCCTCGCGCGACAGGCCTACCTGAGTGAGGCCGTGCCGATCGAGCTACGGGCCCGGGCGCTGTCCACGCTGGGCGGCGTACAGCGCATCGGCTCGTTCATCGGCCCGTTCCTCGGTGCGGGCGCGATGAAGTTCCTCGGGACCGACGGTGCGTACTGGGTGCACCTGGTGGCCGCCGTACTCGCGTGTGCGGTCCTGGTGAGCCTGCCCGACGTCGCCAACCGGCGCGGGAGAGGACCGATCGCGGCCCAGTCGACCTGGGGTGTCATCCGCGACCACTTCCCGGTACTGCGGACTCTCGGTGTCGGAGCGTTGCTCGTCGGGGCCGTGCGGGCCTCGCGTCAGGTGGTGATTCCGCTGTGGGCGCTGCACATCGGGCTGGACCCGCAGACGACCAGCATCATCTTCGGACTGTCCGGTGCGGTGGACATGTTGCTGTTCTATCCGGCCGGTTCGGTGATGGACCGGCTCGGTCGCAAGTGGGTCGCCGTACCGTCGATGATCGTGCTGGGACTGGCGCATCTGCTGCTCCCGCTGACGCACACCACGGCCACGCTGACCGCGGTCGCGTTGCTGATGGGGATCGGGAACGGGCTGGGTGCCGGCGTGATCATGACGCTGGGTGCGGACGCGTCGCCGCCGGTGGGGCGGGCTCAGTTCCTTGGGGCGTTCAGGTTGTTCGCGGATACTGGGAACGGTGCGGGGCCGCTGTTGCTCGCGGGTGCGACTGCGCTGCTGGGGCTCGGGCCGGCGATCGTGATCATGGCGGGGACCGGGTGGGCCGCAGCCACGGCGATGCACCGCTGGATCCCACCACATCCGAAGCCGATTTGATTAAGCGGGTATACGCAAGGCACACTGTGTACTGCCGAAGACCGCTGGTTGCTGCCCTAGGTAGCTGAAGGTCCCACTCAGGTGGGCGGCCCGCGCAGGTGACTTGGAGAGTGACAGCAGTATGTTCACGCCCTTGCGCCTGCGCAGGGGCGATTTTCTTTTCCAGGGGTCCGCGGCATGGAAGCCGAAAGAAGGAGACCCCCATGGCGAGGCCGGACAAGGCAGCCGCTGTCGCGGAGCTGACGGACGAGTTCCGTAGCTCCAACGGCGCCGTGCTGACCGAGTACCGCGGTCTCACCGTCGCGCAACTCAAGCAGCTTCGAGTTTCGCTCGGTGACGACGTGAACTACGCCGTGGTGAAGAACACGCTGACCAAGATCGCAGCCAAGGACGCGGGTGTCGAGTCGTTCGACTCGCTGCTCGAGGGTCCGTCGGCCATCGCCTTCATCAAGGGCGATGCGGTGGTTGCGGCCAAGGGCCTGCGTGACTTCGCCAAGGCGAATCCCCTTCTCGTCATCAAGGGCGGCGTGCTCGACGGCAAGCCGCTCAGCTCTGACGAGATCAGCAAGCTCGCTGACCTGGAGTCGCGTGAGGTCCTCCTCGCGAAGCTCGCAGGTGCGATGAAGGCGGCCCCGCAGCAAGCGGTGTCGCTGTTCGCTGCTCCGCTGTCGCAGGCCGCGCGCCTGTTCGCGGCGCTGCAGGACAAGTTGCCGGCCGAGGCTGCCCCTGTGCAGGACGCAGTGGCAGACGTCCAGGACACCGTCCAGGACACGGTCGAGGCACCTGCCGAGGCGAGCGCCGAGGAGACCGCCGCAGCGGACAGCTGAGGCATCTCACCGCAACACCCCATCAGTGATCACCAAGCACCATTGTTAGGAAGGACCGCCACCATGGCGAAGCTCAGCACCGAAGAGCTCCTCGGCCAGTTCAAGGAACTGACCCTGCTGGAGCTGTCGGAGTTCGTTAAGGCGTTCGAGGAGGAGTTCGGCGTCACCGCCGCCGCCCCGGTCGCCGTTGCCGCTGCTCCGGGCGCCCCGGCTGCCGCTGCCGAAGAGGCCGCGGAGCAGGACGAGTTCGACGTCGTCCTCGAGTCGGCCGGCGACAAGAAGATCCAGGTCATCAAGGAGGTGCGCGGTCTCACGAGCCTCGGCCTGAAGGAGGCCAAGGACCTCGTGGAGTCGGCCCCGAAGCCGATCCTGGAGAAGGTCGACAAGGCTGCCGCGGAGAAGGCCAAGGAGGCCCTCGAGGGCGCCGGCGCCACCGTCACCCTGAAGTGACCTCAGTTACGTTCCGTCAAGGAGCGTAACGAATGTGTTGAGAAGGGCGGTCCCCGCTTGGGGGCCGCCCTTCTGCTATTACGTGATGGTTAGGATCGCAACCGCTTGACTTCTAGGGGTTACGCAAAACCGTACTCGTGCGTAACCTAGGCCACTGCCCTGTCGTTGGGCAGCAGCAGACATTCCCGTGAGGAGGACCGGTGGGCGTCGAAGTCCGCGTCGAAGGTCTCACCAAGTCCTTCGGCAGCCAGCTGATCTGGGGCGACGTCTCGCTGACGCTGCCCGCCGGTGAGATCTGCGTGATGCTCGGCCCGTCCGGTACCGGTAAGTCCGTGTTCCTGAAGACGCTGATCGGTCTGCTCAAGCCCGACAGGGGCCACGTGTACATCGAGGGCACCGACATCGCCACCTGCAGCGAGCGCGAGCTCTACGAGGTACGGCGGTTGTTCGGCGTGCTGTTCCAGGACGGCGCGATGTTCGGCTCGATGAACCTGTACGACAACGTCGCGTTCCCGCTCCGCGAGCACACCAAGAAGTCCGAGTCCGACATCCGCTCCATCGTGATGGAGAAGATGGAGATGGTCGGCCTGGTGGGTGCGGAGAAGAAGCTGCCCGGCGAGATCTCCGGCGGGATGCGCAAGCGCGCCGGCCTGGCCCGCGCGCTCGTGCTGGACCCGCAGATCCTGCTCGTCGACGAGCCCGACTCCGGCCTCGACCCGGTCCGTACGTCGTTCCTGAACCAGGTGATGATCGACCTGAACGAGGCGTTCAGCCCGACGTTCCTGATCGTCACCCACGACGTGAACACCGCGCGCACCGTGCCGGACAACATCGGCATGCTCTACCACCGGCACCTGGCCATGTTCGGGCCGCGGGAGATGCTGCTGTCCAGCGAGGAGCCGGTGGTCCGCCAGTTCCTGAACGCGCAGATGGTCGGCCCGATCGGCATGTCCGAGGAGAAGGACGCCGACGAGCTCGCCGCCGAGGCCGGCCAGGAACTGCCGCCGCTGCCGCCGATCCCGATCCAGCAGCTGCCCAGCAGCGGCATGCTCCGGCCGACCCAGCGGGAGCCGGGCGCCTGGTGCCGCGAACACGGTGTCACTCCACCCCCAGGCTCGTTCGCCACAGCGACGGTGGGGGCCAGGTGACCGTTTCTGCCACCGCCCCGCTGAAGCAGGCAGGTTCGCTGTTCGCCTTCGCTCTCGACACCGGCCGGGCCACGTTCCGCCGGCCGTTCCAGGTCAAGGAGTTCCTCCAGCAGGCCTGGTTCGTCGCGAGCGTGACGATCATCCCGACCGCGCTGGTCGCGATCCCGTTCGGCGCGGTGATCGCGCTCCAGGTCGGCGGCCTGATCAAGCAGTTCGGCGCGCAGGCGTTCACCGGGTCCGCCGCGGTGCTGGCCGTCGTACGGGAGGCCTCGCCGATCGCGACCGCGCTGCTGATCGCCGGCGCCGGCGGCTCGGCGATCTGCGCGGACCTCGGCTCGCGGAAGATCCGCGAAGAGCTCGACGCGATGATGGTGCTCGGTATCGACCCGATCCAGCGCCTCGTCGTACCGCGCGTGCTGGCGACCATGCTGGTCGCGTTCTTCCTGAACGGGTTCGTCAGCGTGGTCGGCGTGATGGGCGGGTACGTCTTCAACGTCGTCCTCCAGGACGGCACACCCGGTAGCTACATCGCGAGCTTCACCGCGCTCGCGCACCTGCCCGATCTCTGGCAGGGGCAGGCGAAGGCGCTGGTCTTCGGGGCGATCGCCGCGATCGTCGCGTCGTACAAGGGTGTGAACGCGGGCGGCGGCCCGAAAGGCGTCGGCGACGCGGTGAACCAGTCGGTCGTCATCACGTTCATGCTGCTGTTCGTCGCGAACTTCTCGATGACCGCTATCTACTTCCAGCTCGTTCCGCCGAAGGGGGCCTGACGTGTCGGCCCTCGTGGACGTGCTGGTCAAGAAGCCGCTCAACTCGCTCGACCACCTCGGTGAGCAGCTCGCCTTCTACCTCAAGGCGCTCGCCTGGTCCGGCAAGTCCGTCACCCGGTACCGCAAGGAGATCCTCCGCCTGCTGGCCGAGGTCACGCTCGGCAGCGGCGCGCTCGCGGTGATCGGCGGCACCGTCGGCGTGATCACGTTCCTCGCGTTCTTCACCGGCACCGAGGTCGGCCTGCAGGGCTACTCGGCGCTGAACCAGATCGGTACGTCGGCGTTCGCCGGCTTCGTGTCGGCCTACATCAACACCCGCGAGATCGGCCCGCTGATCGCCGGGATCGCGCTCGCCGCGACCGTCGGCTGCGGTTTCACCGCACAGCTCGGCGCGATGCGGATCAGCGAGGAGATCGACGCCCTCGAGGTGATGGCGATCCCGTCGCTGCCGTTCCTGGTCACCACCCGGATCATCGCCGGCCTGATCGCCGTGATCCCGCTGTACGTCGTCGGTCTGCTCTCGTCGTACTTCGCGACCAGACTCACCGTCACCACGTTCTACGGGCAGAGTACGGGCACGTACGACCATTACTTCCACCTGTTCCTGCCACCCGGAGACGTGCTCTGGTCGTTCGGCAAGGTGCTGGTGTTCTCGGTCCTGGTGATCCTGGTGCACTGCTACCACGGCTACCACGCGAGTGGCGGCCCGGCCGGTGTGGGCGTCGCCGTCGGTCGCGCCGTCCGGACGTCGATTGTCGTCATCAACGTCGTCGACCTGCTGCTGTCGATGGCGATCTGGGGTACGACGACCACTGTGAGGTTGGCCGGATGAGCCGATTGATCTCGCACAAGGTGCTGGGCGTCGCGTTCATCGGCGTCCTGGTGTTCCTGCTCTGGCTGACGTACGCGTTCTACGCCAAGGTCTTCACCGACACCGTGAACGTCGAGCTCAAGACCAGCCACATCGGCCTGCAGCTCAACGAGCACGCGGACGTGAAGCTGCGCGGCATCATCGTCGGCGAGGTCCGCGGGGTCTCCACGGACGGCGACGAGGCGACCGTCGACCTGGCGCTCAAGCCGGAGCAGGTGAACGAGATCTCCGCCGCGGTCAGCGCCCGGATCCTGCCGAAGACGCTGTTCGGCGAGAAGTACGTCGCCCTGGTGCCGCCGAGCGGTCCCGAAGGCGCGCACATCAAGGCCGGCGACGTGATCAGCCGGGACAAGACCGCGGTCGGCATCGAGATCGAGAAGGTGCTGAACGACGCGCTGCCGCTGCTCCAGGCCGTCGACCCTGCCGACCTGAACGCCACGCTGAACACGCTCGCGACCGCGCTCGAGGGCCGCGGCGCCGAGATTGCCGGCACCCTGACCCAGCTCGACGGGTACCTGAAGAAGCTGAACCCGCACATCCCGAAGCTGATGGACGCGCTCGCCAAGCTGACCACGGTCTCGGACATCTACGGCGACGCGACGCCGGACCTGGTTCGCGCGCTGCGGAACCTGACGATCACCGGCAACACGGTCGTCGAGAAGCAGAAGCAGCTGCAGCAGTTCTTCGTCGACGTGCAGAACCTGTCCACGACCGGGGACACGTTCCTGAAGGCCAACGAGGACCGGGTGATCCGGCTCGGCCAGGTCACCCGTCCCGTCCTCGACCTGCTGGAGCGGTACTCACCCGAGGTGCCGTGCTTCCTCCAGGTGATGACCGACACCGCCCCGATCCTGAACGACACGTTCCGCGACGGCCGGCTGAACATCAACCTCGAGCTGATCACCAACCAGCCGACGCCGTACGAGCCGAACGAGCTGCCGGTCTACAAGGACCACCGCGGGCCGACCTGTGTCGGCAAGAACTACAGCCACCCAGGCTCGAAGCCGGGTCCGTACACCCAGGAGAACCCGGCGCCGTACATCACCGGTGAGGACGGCGTGATCGGCGACCACAACAAGAACCAGCGCTTCCCGCTCGACCTGAAGCTGAACCGCGCGATGCCCGGCTTCGCGATGGACACCCAGGGCGTCGGATCGCCGGCCGAGCAGAAGGTGATCGACTCGGTCGTCGGCCCCGAGATGGGCGTCGCCGCAAACGACGTACCCGATCTGACCACCCTGATGGTCGGGCCCCTCCTCCGCGGAGGGCAGGTGAATCTAAGGTGACCTTCTTCGACAAGAAGACCACGTTCGACACCGTCCGGCTCGGGATCTTCGTGGTGATCACGACCGTCGCGACCGCGCTGCTGGCGGTGACGATCGGGAACATCAGCTTCAACCCGACCACGAAGTACCGCGCGGTCTTCACCGACGCGGTCGGGCTGAACCAGGGCGACGACGTCCGGATCGCCGGTGTGAAGGTCGGGCAGGTCGACAAGATCGCCCTGTACCAGAACACGCTGGCGATGGTGACGTTCAGCGTCGACTCCGATCAGGTGATCGACACCTCGACGCATGCGACGCTGCGCTACCGCAACCTGGTCGGCAACCGGTACGTCGCGCTCACCGACGGCCTCGGCGGCGGTGACCGGCTGAAGAAGAACGGCGTCATCCCGAAGGAACGGACGACGCCGGCGCTCGACCTCTCGGTGCTGTTCAACGGCTTCAAGCCGCTGTTCACCGCGCTCACCCCCGCGGACGTGAACCAGTTCGCGTTCGAGGTGATCAAGGTGCTGCAGGGCGAGGGCGGCACGATCGAGTCGCTGCTGGCCAAGACGGCGTCGCTGACCACCACGCTGGCCGACGCCGACCAGGTGATCGGCGACCTGATCACGAACCTGACCTCGACACTGCAGATCGTCTCCCAGCGGCAGGCGAACTTCTCCCAGTTGCTGGTCAACCTGCAGCAGTTCATCACCGGCCTGAGCCAGGACATCACCCCGATCCTCGGCTCGCTGACGTCGATCAACTCGCTGAACACCAAGACCGCCGGCCTGCTGCAGCAGACCCGGGTGCCGATCAAGGCCGACCTGGACAAGCTCCGCGCGGTCGCGACCACGCTCGACGACACGCAGGCGATCTGGGTGAAGACCCTGCAGTTCATGCCGGAGAAGCTGAACACGATGACCCGGACGGCGTCGTACGGCTCCTGGTTCAACTTCTACCTGTGCAACTTCGACGGCAACGTCACGCTGCCCACCGGCACCCGCATCCCGGTCTCGTACCAGCTCAACTCGGCGAGGTGCGCGAAGTGAAACCTTTCCGCGAGCAGAACCAGGTCACCATCGGCGTGATCGGCCTGACGGTGATCGGGCTGATCATGCTGGCCGCGTTCAAGGCGCAGGACCTGCCGCTGATCGGCGGCGGGACGAAGTACTCCGCGCAGTTCTCCGAGGCCGGCGGCCTGAAGCCGAACGACGAGATCCGGGTGGCCGGCGTCCGCGTCGGCAAGGTCCGCACGGTCGAGCTCGAGGGCACCCACGTCCGGGTCGACTTCGTGGTCGACAAGGGCGTGAAGCTCGGCGACGAGACCGGCGCCGAGATGAAGATCAAGACCCTGCTCGGCCAGAAGTACCTGAAGCTCAACCCGGCCGGTGCCGGCGAGCTCAAGCCGGGCTCCGAGATCCCGCTGGCGCGGACGATCTCGGCGTACGACGTGGTTGACGCCTTCACCGATCTGGCCAACACCACCGAGCGGATCAACACCGCCCAGCTGGCGAAGGCCCTGGATACGTTGTCGGCGACGTTCAAGAACACGCCCGAAGAGGTGCAGGCCTCGCTGACCGGCCTGTCCCGGCTGTCCCGGAACGTGGCCGCCCGCGACCAGCAGCTCAAGCTGCTGCTGCAGCACTCGAACGTGGTCACCAAGGTGCTTGCCGACCGCAACCAGCAGCTGGTCAAGCTGATGAAGGACGGCAACAAGGTCTTCCAGGCCGTGCAGGCCCGGCGGGCGCTGATCCACCAGCTGCTGGTGTCGACGCAGAAGCTGTCCGCGCAGATCACCGCGCTGGTCCGGGAGAACCGCAAGGATCTCGGACCGACGCTGCAGAAGGTGAACGCGGTGCTCGCCGTCCTGCTGCAGAACCAGAACTCCCTGGACGCGAGCATCAAGGGTCTGGCGCCGTTCGTTCGGGTCTTCACGAACACGCTCGGCACCGGGCCGTGGTTCGACACCTACCTGCAGAACCTGGTGCCGGTCCCGGAGATCCCGTTGCCGAAGGTCCCGATCCCCGGCCTGCCGGCGATCCTGGGAGGTGGCGGCTGATGAAGATCAACGCCTTGTCCCGGCTGATCGCCGTCGGGGTTGTCGTGGTGATCCTCGCGGTCAGCGCCGTGACGCTGTGGCCGACGCCCGAGCGGGTGACGGCGACGGCGTACTTCCCGCGCGCGGTCTCGGTGTACCCGGGATCGGACGTCCGGATCCTCGGCATCAAGGTCGGCGAGGTGGAGAGCGTCACACCGGCCGGCCGCAGCGTCCGGGTGAAGTTCTGGTGGGAGGCCAAGCACAAGGTGCCGGCCACCGCGAAGGCGGTGATCGCCTCGCCGTCGATCGTCGCGGACCGGTACGTGCAGCTCACCCCGGCGTACTCCAAGGGCGCCGTGATGGCCGACGGCGCGCAGATCCCGCTCGATCGGACCGCCGTACCGCTGGAGCTCGACCAGATCTACCAGAGCCTCAACGACCTGTCGGTGGCGCTCGGGCCGAAGGGCGCCAACGACCAGGGCGCGCTGGCCCGGCTGCTCGACGTCTCGGCGAAGAACCTGAACGGCCAGGGCGCGAAGCTGAACCAGACCATCACCGACGTCTCGAAGCTGACCAGCACGCTGTCGGGCAACTCGTCGGCGCTGTTCAACACGATCCGGCAGTTGCAGACGTTCGTGTCCGCGCTCGCCGCGAACGACCAGCTGGTCCGCCAGTTCAACACGAACTTCGCCGCGGTCTCGACCACGCTGGCCGGTGAGCGCAAGGACCTGGGCGCGTCACTGTCGCTGCTCGCCACCGCGCTCGGTGAGGTCGCGACGTTCGTCAAGGAGAACCGGACGCTGGTGAAGAACACGGTCACCGGCGCCACCAAGCTGTCGCAGATCCTGGTGAACGAGAAGGCCGCGCTGGCCGAGGTCCTCGACACCGCGCCGCTCGGCCTCGGGAACCTGGCCCGGATCTACAACCCGCAGTACGGCACGCTGGACCAGCGGATCAACCCGGGGCAGCTCGACGACCCGGCGACCTTCGTCTGCTCGCTGCTGCTGCAGGCGAACCAGCCGATGTCGACCTGCTCCACGCTGAAGCCCGTCCTGGACGCCCTCGCCAAGCTGCCGCTGATCGAGCAGCTGACGGGCACCGCACCGGTCAGCGGCGGTCCGGCCGGTACGCCGTGGGCGCCGGCGCCGAAGGCCCCGCTGAACAGCCCCGACCCCGTCGACCCGACGCTCGGGGGGTTGGTCAAGTGAAGCGCCGTACGTCGATCGTCGCTGGAGTCGCCGCGCTCGCGATGCTGCTGAGCGGCTGTGACTTCTCCGTGTACTCGCTGCCGTTGCCGGGTGGCGCGAAGATCAAGGGACCGTCGTACACGGTCACCGTCGAGTTCGCGGACGTCCTGGACCTGGTACCGAAGTCGTCGGTGAAGGTCGACGACGTCACCGTGGGCACGGTCGAGAAGGTCTGGCTGGACGGGTACGTCGCCAAGGTGCGGATCAAGCTTCCGAAGAGCCTCGCGCTGCCGGACAACACGCACGCCACGATCCGCCAGACCAGCCTGCTGGGCGAGAAGTTCGTGTCGCTGGCGAGCCCGACCGGGACCGAGAAGCCGCGCGGGAAGCTCGACAACGGCGAGGTGATCCCGCTGTCCCGGACCACCAGCAACGTCGAGGTCGAGGAAGTCCTGTCCGCGCTCTCGCTGCTGCTGAACGGCGGCGGCGTGGCCCAGCTGCAGATCATCACGCAGGAGCTGAACAAGGCACTGACCGGCAACGAGCCGGCCATCCGCAGCGTGCTCACCCAGCTGAACACGTTCGTCGGCACCCTGGACCAGAACAAGGCGCGGATCGTCACCGCGATCAAGTCGGTGGACGCGCTCGCCAAGAAGCTGAACGCGCAGAAGGCGACGCTGGCGACCGCGATCGACTCGCTGCCGACGTCGATCGCGACCCTGGACAAGCAGCGCGCCGCGCTGGTCAAGACGCTGCAGGCGCTGGCCACGCTCGGCAACACCGCGACCCGGGTGATCACGTCGGCGCAGAAGGACCTGGTCGCCAACCTGAAGTCGCTGTACCCGATCCTGACCAAGCTCGCCGAGGCGGGGGAGAACCTGCCGAAGTCGCTGGAGCTGCTGTTCACCTATCCGTTCCCCGACAACGCCGCCAAGGCCGCGAAGGGCGACTACACCAACCTCGGGATCACCCTCGACGTGAACACCAAGAAGGCGCTCGACACCCTGCTCGGGATCCAGCTGCCGACGGTCGGCCCGACCGCGATCCCGACCAACCGGATCAGCCTGCCGGTGCACCTGCCGACCAGCGCTGCTCCCGGCAGCGTGCGGCCGTCGCTGCCGGTCCCGACCGGGACCACGACGACCTGCATCACGGTGCTCGGGCTGCCGGTCTGCTCGCCGACACTGAACCGGGCCGGGTTCGATCCCGACCTGGCCAAGGCGCTGATGCCGGGGGTGGTCGGATGATCACGAAAGCGGTCCGGATCCAGCTGATGGTGTTCCTGCTGATCACCGTCGTCGGCGTCGCCTTCGTCGGCGCGCGGTACGCCCAGATCGACAAGCTGATCGTCGACGACGACTACACGGTGAGCGCCAGCTTCTCCGAGTCCGGCGGCATCTTCAGCGGCGCCGAGGTGACCTACCGCGGCCAGCCGGTCGGCAGGGTCGGCGAGCTCAAGCTGCTCTCCGACGGTGTCCAGGTGAACCTCGACATCGACAAGAAGGTGAAGATCCCGAACGACCTGCTCGCGGTGGTCGCGAACCGGTCCGCGATCGGCGAGCAGTACGTCGACCTGCAGCCGCGCCGCGACGGGGCGCCGTACCTGCAGGACAACTCGAAGATCGACCGCAAGGACACCGCGATCCCGATCGACACCACCGAACTGCTGCTGAACCTCGACCAGCTGGTGAACTCGGTCGACAAGGAGAGCCTGCGGACCACGGTGCGCGAGCTCGGGGCGGCGCTGAAGGGCAAGGGCACCGACCTGCAGAAGATCATCGACAGCTCCGGCAAGCTGATCGACGACGCGGACGCGAACGTGCTGCAGACCATCAAGCTGATCAACGACGGCGACACCGTGCTCGCCACCCAGGTCGCCAGCGGCGACGCGATCAAGACCTGGGCGAAGAACCTGGCGCTGCTGTCCGACACCCTGGTCAGCTCCGACGCCAACCTGCGCAAGGTGATCGACCAAGGCTCGCTCGCGTCCACCCAGATCACCGGCCTGATCCAGGACAACAGCGCGTCGGTCGCGGTGCTGCTCGGTAACCTCCTGACGGTGAGCGAACTGACCGCGGTCCGGCTGGACGCCGTCGAGCAGCTGTTCGTGGTGTATCCGGCAGTGTCGATGGGCGGGTACGTCGTACCGGCCAAGGACCCCGGTACGGGGCATTACGACGCGCACTTCGGGCTGGTCGTCGGGCTCCAGCCGCCGGCCTGCCGGCCCGGGTACGGCGGGACCGACAAGCGGGTCCCGCAGGACGTGAAGGACACCCCGGCGAACACCAAGGCCGGTTGTACGGCGAAACCGTCGAGCGGGATCAACGTCCGCGGCTCGCAGAACAAGCCGTCGCCCTCGTCGCGGGAGGACCTGAACCGGTCCGGCTACGGCCTCGGGTACGACCCGGTGACGGGAGCCGCGGGCGGATCCGATGGGATGCCCGGGATGACGCTGGGCTCCACCGGCGGACAGCAGGACCTGCTCGGCAGCGATTCCTGGAAGGCACTCATCCTGGGACCGGTGACCGGCCAGTGATCGCACGCAACGGCCGGCTGCTGCTGGCCTGGGCTCTCAGTGTGCTGCTCGTGGTGGCAATGGCGGCCCTCACGCTGTCGGTGGTCGCCCTGAGCAAGCAGCGGGCTGACGACTCGCAGCGCGACGGCGCGATGAAGGCGGCGCGGCAGTTGGCGCTGGACTTCACGACGTACGACTACCAGACCTGGGACGCCGACTCGAAGCGGGTCATCGACGACTCCACCGGGCAGTTCAAGCAGGAGTTCCAGCAGGGGATCGACGCGGTGAAGACCGACGTGGTGACGAACAAGGCGACCTCCAAGGGCGACGTCAAGGAAGCCGCCGTGGTCTCCAACGACAAGGACTCCGCGCAGGTGCTGGTGATCGTGAACGCGGTGGTGACGAACACGGCCTCGGCCGAGGGCGTCCAGCGCCGGTACCGGATCAAGCTGGACATGGTCCGCGAGAAGGACCGTTGGCTGACCGCCGACCTCCAGGTGGTGGGCTGATGCCGACGCCCCGCAACCGCCCCCGCATCGCAGGCCAGCGCCGCACCGCGAAACCGGACCAGCCTGCCGCCCCGACCCCGGCCGAGCCCACCCCGGACGTCGTAGAAGAGGTCGAGGAGCCCCGTCCACAGGGTGTGACCCCGACCACAGAAGAGGTTTCGGAGCCCGTTACCGAGGAGTCACTTGCTCCCGAAATCTCTACGGAGAGTGAGCAGAAACGCGGCCTCGGGACGGCGCTGACGGCCGCACTCGGCATCGTCGTGATCCTTACCCTGACCGTCGCCGCGGTGCTCGGCATCAAGGCCTGGCACGGGAAGCAGGCCGAGGACGCCCGCAACCAGGCCGCCGCCGCGGGCCGGAAGGCGGCCGAGACGGCGCTCAGCTACGACTACCGTGACCTGGGCAAAAGCTTCGCCGCCGCGCGGGCGACGATGACTCCGGACTTCGCCGCGAAGTTCGACGAGACCGCGAAGGTGGCCGGCGAGCTGGCTACCAAGACCAAGGCCACGGTGAAGGCCGACGTCCGCGAGGTCGGGGTCCGCGACGGCGACGCCGACCGGGTCACGCTGATCATCTTCGTCAACCAGACGACCACCAGCACGATCACGAAGGGTAGTCCCCGGGTGGACCTGAACCGGACCCGGTTCACGATGGTCCGAAACGGTGACCGATGGCTGGTCCAGGAGATCGCCGGACTGTAATCTTTTCCTAACTCCGCGACCTTTGGGGCGCCGGGTGTCTCGTGGGTGATCTGCCCGCTGGAGACTCCGGGTCGGTCCTTGACGGAGAGGGTGGTCCGAGGCAAACTATTGGACCCCATTGGACAGGCTTGCCTGGATCATGTAGCCTATTGCTTTGCGCTGCCTTTTCTCTCGCCCTCGCTCGAGTTCCCAACTTGACTGGGGCGGCTTGGCGTGCGCTCCCAGCACCGATGTGATTTTGCGAGCCCGTGGAAGGACGCCCCTTGGTCGCCTCGCGCAACCCCCAGTCCGACAGCATTTCCAACGTCACCGGCCCCCGCCGCATCTCCTTCGCAAAGATCTCCGAGCCTCTCCAGGTTCCGGATCTGCTTGCGCTGCAGGTGGACAGTTTCGACTGGCTGGTCGGTAACGAAACGTGGCAGGCCCGGGTGGCCGCCGCTGAGGCCGAGGGGCGGTCGGACCTGTCCGGCCCCAGCGGCCTGGAAGAGATCTTCGAGGAGATCTCCCCGATCGAGGACTTCAGCGGCACCATGTCACTGTCGTTCCGCGACCACCGCTTCGAGCCGCCGAAGAACACGGTGGACGAGTGCAAGGAGCGGGACGTCACGTACTCCGCTCCGCTGTTCGTCACCGCCGAGTTCATGAACAACGAGACCGGCGAGATCAAGAGCCAGACCGTCTTCATGGGTGACTTCCCGCTGATGACGCGCAAGGGCACCTTCGTGATCAACGGCACCGAGCGCGTCGTCGTGTCGCAGCTCGTCCGTTCGCCCGGTGTGTACTTCGAGCGCACGCCGGACAAGACGTCCGACAAGGACATCTTCACCGCCAAGATCATCCCGTCGCGCGGCGCGTGGCTGGAGTTCGAGGTGGACAAGCGGGACATGGTCGGCGTCCGCCTCGACCGCAAGCGCAAGCAGAACGTCACCGTGCTGCTGAAGGCGCTCGGCTGGACCGACGCGCAGATCCTCGAGGAGTTCGGGGACTACGAGTCGATCCGCCTGACCCTGGAGAAGGACCACACGTCCGGCCAGGACGACGCGCTGCTCGACATCTACCGCAAGCTGCGTCCGGGTGAGCCGCCGACCCGCGAGGCCGCGCAGGCGCTGCTGGAGAACTACTACTTCAACGGCAAGCGCTACGACCTGGCCAAGGTCGGTCGCTACAAGATCAACAAGAAGCTCGGCCGTGACGAGGCGCACGACATGGCGGTGCTGACCGTCGACGACATCGTCGCCACGATCAAGTACCTGGTCGCGCTGCACGAAGGCAAGACCGAGCTGCCCGCCCCGACCGGCGAGATCGTGGTCGAGGAAGACGACATCGACCACTTCGGCAACCGCCGGCTGCGCACGGTCGGCGAGCTGATCCAGAACCAGCTCCGCACCGGCCTGGCCCGGATGGAGCGGGTGGTCCGGGAGCGGATGACGACTCAGGACGTCGAGGCGATCACGCCGCAGACCCTGATCAACATCCGTCCGGTGGTGGCGGCGCTGAAGGAGTTCTTCGGCACCTCCCAGCTGTCGCAGTTCATGGACCAGACCAACCCGGTCGCGGGCCTGACCCACAAGCGCCGGCTGAACGCGCTCGGCCCGGGTGGTCTGAGCCGTGAGCGGGCCGGCTTCGAGGTCCGTGACGTGCACCCGTCGCACTACGGCCGGATGTGCCCGATCGAGACGCCGGAAGGCCCGAACATCGGTCTGATCGGCTCGCTCGCGTCGTACGGCCGGGTGAACGCGTTCGGCTTCGTCGAGACGCCGTACCGCAAGGTCGTCGACGGCCAGGTCACCGACCAGGTGGACTACCTGACCGCCGACGAGGAGGACCGGTTCGTCATCGCGCAGGCGAACGCCGCGCTGACCGACGACAACCGGTTCGCCGAGGAGCGGGTGCTGGTTCGCCGGCGCCACGGTGAGGTCGAGCTGGTTCCGGTCGACGACGTCGACTACATGGACGTCTCGCCGCGCCAGATGGTGTCGGTCGCGACCGCGCTGATCCCGTTCCTCGAGCACGACGACGCCAACCGCGCGCTGATGGGTTCGAACATGCAGCGCCAGGCGGTGCCGCTGATCACCTCGGACGCCCCGCTGGTCGGTACCGGCATGGAGTTCCGCGGTGCGGTCGACGCCGGCGACGTGGTCGTGTCCGACAAGGCGGGTGTGGTCAAGGAGGTCTCGGCCGACCTGATCGAGATCGCCGCCGACGACGGCACGTACCAGACCTACCGGATGGCGAAGTTCCGCCGCTCGAACCAGGGCACCTGCATCAACCAGCGCCCGCTGGTCGACGCCGGCGCGCGGGTCGAGGTCGGTACGCCGCTGGCCGACGGTCCGTGCACCGACGAGGGCGAGATGGCCCTCGGCCGCAACATGCTGGTCGCGTTCATGACGTGGGAGGGCTACAACTACGAGGACGCGATCATCCTCAGCCAGCGCGTCGTGCAGCAGGACCTGCTGACCTCGATCCACATCGAGGAGCACGAGGTCGACGCCCGCGACACCAAGCTGGGTCCGGAGGAGATCACCCGGGACATCCCGAACGTCTCCGACGAGATGCTGTCCGACCTGGACGAGCGCGGCATCATCCGGATCGGCGCCGAGGTCACCACCGGTGACATCCTGGTCGGCAAGGTCACCCCGAAGGGCGAGACCGAGCTGACCCCGGAGGAGCGGCTGCTGCGCGCGATCTTCGGTGAGAAGGCGCGCGAGGTCCGCGACACGTCGCTGAAGGTCCCGCACGGCGAGGAGGGCACCGTCATCGGCGTCCGCGTCTTCGACCGGGACAACGGCGACGAGCTGCCGCCGGGTGTCAACCAGCTGGTCCGGGTGTACGTCGCCCAGAAGCGGAAGATCTCGGTCGGCGACAAGCTGGCCGGCCGGCACGGCAACAAGGGCGTCATCTCGAAGATCCTGCCGGTCGAGGACATGCCGTTCCTCGAGGACGGCACCCACGTCGACGTGATCCTGAACCCGCTGGGCGTGCCCGGCCGGATGAACGTCGGCCAGGTCCTGGAGACCCACCTCGGCTGGATCGCCTCCCGCGGCTGGGAAGTGGATCCGGAGAACGAGGAGGAGTGGGCGCAGCGGCTGATCAAGATCGGCGCCGGTGCGGCCGAGCCGATGACGAACGTCGCCACTCCGGTGTTCGACGGCGCCACCGAGGAGGAGGTCACCGGCCTGCTCTCCTCGACGCTGCCGAACCGGGACGGCGTCCGGATGGTCAACGGGCAGGGCAAGGCGAAGCTGTTCGACGGTCGTTCGGGTGAGCCGTTCCCGGACCCGATCGGTGTCGGCTACATGTACATGCTGAAGCTGCACCACCTGGTCGACGACAAGATCCACGCGCGTTCGACCGGTCCGTACTCGATGATCACGCAGCAGCCGCTGGGCGGTAAGGCCCAGTTCGGCGGCCAGCGGTTCGGCGAGATGGAGGTGTGGGCCCTCGAGGCCTACGGTGCCGCCTTCGCGCTGCAGGAGCTGCTCACCATCAAGTCGGACGACGTGGTCGGCCGCGTCAAGGTGTACGAGGCGATCGTCAAGGGCGAGAACATCCCGGAGCCGGGTATCCCGGAGTCCTTCAAGGTTCTGGTCAAGGAAATGCAGTCCCTGTGTCTGAACGTGGAAGTGCTCTCGTCCGACGGAAGCCGGGTCGAGATGCGCGACAGCGAGGAGGACGTCTTCCGTGCAGCGGAGGAACTGGGCATCGACCTGTCCCGGCGGGAGCCGAACAGCGTCGAGGAGGTCTGAGCGGGTTGCCGCTTGAGATCAACAACCAACTCACTCAGACCATTTTTAGCAACGGGAGATAACACATCGTGCTCGACGTGAACTTCTTCGACGAGCTTCGGATCGGCCTGGCGACCGCGGATGAAATCCGCCAGTGGTCGCACGGCGAGGTCAAGAAGCCCGAGACGATCAACTACCGGACGCTCAAGCCCGAGCGTGACGGTCTGTTCTGCGAGAAGATCTTCGGTCCCACCCGGGACTGGGAGTGCTACTGCGGTAAGTACAAGCGCGTTCGCTTCAAGGGCATCATCTGCGAGCGGTGTGGCGTCGAGGTCACCCGCTCCAAGGTGCGCCGCGAGCGGATGGGCCACATCGAGCTGGCCGCGCCGGTCACCCACATCTGGTACTTCAAGGGTGTCCCGTCGCGGCTCGGCTACCTGCTCGACCTCGCCCCGAAGGACCTGGAGAAGGTCATCTACTTCGCGGCGTACATGATCACCGACGTCGACGAGGAGTCGCGGCACCGCGACCTGTCCTCGCTCGAGGGTCGCGTGGACGTGGAGCGCAAGCAGCTCGAGAACCGTCGTGACAACGACATCGAGCAGCGGATGAAGAAGCTCGAGGAGGACCTGGCGCAGCTCGAGGCCGAGGGCGCCAAGGCCGACGTACGCCGCAAGGTCAAGGAAGGCGCCGAGCGGGAGGTCAAGCAGCTGCGCGACCGCTCGCAGCGCGAGATCGACCGCCTCGACGAGGTCTGGACCCGGTTCAAGAACCTGAAGGTCCAGGACCTCGAGGGCGACGAGATCCTCTACCGCGCCATGAAGGAGCGGTTCGGCAAGTACTTCGAGGGCGCCATGGGTGCCGCCGCGATCCAGCGCCGGCTGGAGACCTTCGATCTGAAGGCCGAGGCGGACAACCTGCGCGAGACGATCAAGACCGGTAAGGGCCAGCGCAAGACCCGCGCCCTGAAGCGGCTCAAGGTCGTCACCGCGTTCCTGGCGACCAACAACAGCCCGATGGGCATGGTGCTCGACTGCGTCCCGGTGATCCCGCCGGACCTGCGGCCGATGGTCCAGCTCGACGGTGGCCGGTTCGCCACCTCCGACCTGAACGACCTGTACCGCCGGGTGATCAACCGGAACAACCGGCTCAAGCGACTGCTCGACCTGGGCGCGCCGGAGATCATCGTCAACAACGAGAAGCGGATGCTGCAGGAGGCCGTCGACGCGCTGTTCGACAACGGCCGCCGTGGTCGTCCGGTCACCGGCCCGGGCAACCGGCCGCTGAAGTCGCTGTCCGACATGCTCAAGGGCAAGCAGGGCCGCTTCCGTCAGAACCTGCTTGGTAAGCGCGTCGACTACTCCGGCCGTTCGGTCATCGTGGTCGGTCCGCAGCTGAAGCTGCACCAGTGCGGTCTGCCGAAGGCGATGGCGCTGGAGCTGTTCAAGCCGTTCGTGATGAAGCGGCTGGTCGACCTCAACCACGCGCAGAACATCAAGTCCGCCAAGCGGATGGTCGAGCGTCAGCGCGCCCAGGTCTGGGACGTGCTGGAAGAGGTCATCACCGAGCACCCGGTCCTGCTCAACCGTGCACCAACCCTGCACCGGCTGGGTATCCAGGCGTTCGAGCCGCAGCTGATCGAGGGCAAGGCGATCCAGATCCACCCGCTCGTCTGCTCCGCGTTCAACGCGGACTTCGACGGTGACCAGATGGCGGTGCACCTGCCGCTGTCGGCCGAGGCGCAGGCCGAGGCCCGGATCCTGATGCTGTCGACGAACAACATCCTGAAGCCGGCCGACGGTCGTCCCGTCACCATGCCGACCCAGGACATGATCATCGGCATCTACTTCCTGACCATGCTGAAGGAAGGCGCGCTGGGCGAGGGCCGGGCGTTCAGCTCGGTGGCCGAGGCGATGATGGCCTTCGACCGCAACGAGCTGTCGCTGCAGGCCAAGATCACCATCCGGCTCAGCGGTTCGGCCGCACCGGAGAACGCGGTGGCGCTGGCCGGCGGCGGGTTCGCGCTGGAGACCACGCTGGGCCGGGCGCTGTTCAACGAGGCGCTGCCGGCGGACTACCCGTTCGTCGACACCGAGGTGGGCAAGAAGCAGCTCGGCGGGATCGTCAACGACCTGGCCGAGCGGTACACCAAGGTCGAGGTGGCGCACGCGCTGGACGCGCTGAAGGACCTCGGTTACTACTGGTCCACGCGGTCCGGTGTGACGGTGTCGATCGACGACTTCAGCACGCCGCCGTCCAAGCCGGAGATCATGGCGCGGTACGAGTCCCAGGCCGAGAAGGTCCAGAAGCAGTTCGAGCGGGGTCTGATCACCTCGTCCGAGCGGCGTCAGGAGCTGATCGAGATCTGGACCGGTGCCAACGCCGAGGTCGGTAAGGCGATGGAGGAGAACTTCGCCAAGGACAACCCGATCTGGATGATGGTGCACTCGGGAGCCCGAGGCAACATGATGCAGATCCGGCAGATCTCCGGTATGCGTGGTCTGGTGGCCAACCCGAAGGGCGAGATCATCGCCCGGCCGATCAAGTCCAACTTCCGTGAGGGCCTGTCGGTGGTCGAGTACTTCATCGCCACCCACGGCGCCCGGAAGGGTCTGGCCGACACCGCGCTGCGGACCGCCGACTCGGGGTACCTGACCCGTCGTCTGGTGGACGTGTCGCAGGACGTGATCATCCGCGAGGAGGACTGCGGCACCGAGCGGGGCCTGCCGAAGCAGATCGGCGAGAAGGACCCGTCCGGCAAGGTCGTGCACGCCGAGAACGTGGAGACCAGCGCGTACGCGCGGACCCTGGCCACCGACGCCCTGGACGCCGACGGCAACGTCGTGCTCGCCGGCGGCGCCGACCTGGGCGACGTGTCGATCGCGAAGCTGGTCGAGGCCGGGATCGAGGAGGTCAAGGTCCGGTCGGTGCTCACCTGTGACGCCAAGACCGGTACCTGCGCCAAGTGCTACGGCCGTTCGCTGGCGACCGGCAAGCCGGTCGACATCGGCGAGGCGGTCGGCATCATCGCGGCCCAGTCCATCGGTGAGCCCGGTACGCAGCTGACGATGCGGACCTTCCACACCGGTGGTGTCGCGGGTGATGACATCACCCACGGTCTGCCGCGTGTGGTCGAGCTGTTCGAGGCGCGTCAGCCCAAGGGCAAGGCGCCGATCTCGGAGGCCGCGGGCCGGATCGCGATCGAGGACACCGACAAGACCCGGAAGCTGGTGCTCACCCCGGACGACGGCTCCGAGGAGGTCGCCTACCCGGTGTCGAAGCGTGGTCGCCTGCTGATCGAGGACGGTCAGCACGTCGAGGTCGGTCAGCAGTTGACGCAGGGTACGCCGGACCCGCAGGAGGTTCTGCGGATCCTGGGTGTCCGCAAGGCGCAGGAGCACCTGGTGGACGAGGTCCAGGAGGTGTACCGGTCGCAGGGTGTGGCCATCCACGACAAGCACATCGAGATCATCGTCCGGCAGATGCTGCGCCGGGTCACGGTGATCGAGTCCGGCGAGGCGAACCTGCTGCCGGGCGAGCTGGCGGACCGGATCATGTTCGAGGCGGAGAACCGTCGCGTCGTGGCCGAGGGCGGTACGCCGGCCTCGGGCCGTCCGGTGCTGATGGGGATCACCAAGGCCTCGCTGGCGACCGAGTCGTGGCTGTCGGCCGCCTCCTTCCAGGAGACGACCCGCGTCCTCACCGAGGCCGCGATCCACGGCAAGTCCGACTCGCTGGTCGGTCTGAAGGAGAACGTCATCATCGGAAAGCTGATCCCGGCGGGTACCGGCATGGACCGTTACCGCAACATCCGGGTGGAGCCCACCGAGGAGGCGAAGGCCGCGATGTACTCGATGGTCGGCTACGAGTCGTACGACTACGACTTCGGCCCGTCCAGCGGTCAGTCGGTCCCGCTCGACGACTTCGACCTCGGTTCGTACCAGAACTGAGCCGAGTCACCTCGCCCCATCCGGGGCAATGAAGGCACCGAGGGCGGTGCTTCCCACATCGGGAGGCACCGCCCTCGCGCTTTCCCCGAAACCTCCTGACCCTGACGCACTGGTCCCCCCAAACCGGTTCGGGGACCGCCGCTGCCCGTTTTGGGGAGGGCATCCTCCCCAAACTGTCTAGGCGGCGTTGCGAGCGACGGAGCAGCCGGCCGAGCAGGAGCGAGCAGTGCCGGTCCAGCCTCGAAGGCGCAGGGCAGAAGCCACCTGTGCGGCCGCCTGGCATGGCTCGTCGACGAGTTGGTAGCCAAATCGCAGAGTCAGATCGCCGCTCATCGCCGTGGAGTTGTCCCGGTGCATGTCGCGCCACCGCGACTCGGAGTCCGAATGACCGGCGTGCCCGTCGAGCTCGATGACGAGTCCGTACGGCGAGTACAGGGCGTCGCGATAGCGGACGATTCGGCCAAACCCGTCCGTCGACTCGACCCGGACCTGCCGCTCGGCGGTCGGCAGTCCATGCGCCCGCTCGACCCGGCGCAGGTAGACCTGCTCCAGGAACGACTGCACACCGTCCGCCGCGTCCAGCACGATCCGGCGGAGAACCTGACGAGCAGGCAGTCTGGTGAGCGAGTCGAGTTCGGCGAGCAGACGCCGGGGAGTGGTGGCGCGCTGGCGGCAGACATCGAGGAGCAGAGCGGCCTGCCGGACCATTCGGGCCGTAGGCGAGCCAAGCGGCCCAGACCCTGGTCTCCCACGGCAGCGGCCCGGTGAAGTCGACGTACACACCGCCGTGGACGTGCTGGATCTGCCGCGCACGGCGTTGTCGCGAAAGGACCTTGTCCGTGATCCCGTGCGCGACCGCCTGCTGTCTGCTGAAGGCACCCGCCTGCTGATGACACAGGTCCCTGAACCGCATCAGTCCCTCGTCGATCTCGTCAGGTGGGTCACTGTCGCGCACCGCGTCGACGTTTCGCATGGCAACTCCTCTCGACGGATCGCCCGCGGATCCGCTGCCAGAGAAGATGCACCGCCGGCCACCCGTCCCGCCCGACCATTTGTTTCCTGTGCAAACCCGATGCTCGCCCCCGACCCCCTTCCACCGCCGACCCCGCCTGTCCCGCTCCGTCGCCCAAACCGGTTCGGGGAGGCGAGCAGCCCGATTCGGGTGGGTGATCCTCCCCGGTCCGGATGGCTTCCGTTCCCGAACCGGTTTGGGGAGTTCGGCGTCCTGGGCGGGGGGATCGGGGGCTGTCCGCGGTGCTTTTACGCGCCAGTACGACGGGTGCCGGAAAAGACACTCGGGGTGGCGGCTGTAAAGGTGCCCGTCATGCGCCAAGATTGGTGCATGACGGATCTGCCGGCCTACCTGCGGCCTTTCGTCTTGGGGGTTCTGGAAGGTTCTGACGTACGCGTCGATCGCCTGGGGGAGATCGACCTGTACCGCCCGCCCGGTACCGCCCGAGGCGGCGCAATTCTCTTCGTGCACGGGGGACCTGGGCCTGCCGGCCTCGAGGTGATGCCTCGGGACTGGCCGGTCTACAAGGGTTATGCAACCGCTGCGGCCAGGCGTGGCCTGGTCTCGGCGGTGGTCGACCACAGCCTGATTCACGGCCTCGACCGACTGGTCACGGCCGCGGACGAGGTGGAGGCTGCGGTCGGCGTACTGCGTTCCGATCCACGTGTCGATCCCGATCGGGTCGGCCTGTGGTTCTTCTCGGGCGCGGGCCTGCTCGCCGGTGAGTGGCTGGACAGCCGCCCCGACTGGCTGCGCTTCGTCGCCCTGACGTACCCCCTGCTCGCCACCCCGCCCGGTGTCGACGATCTGGTAACCGCTGCCGAAGTGATCGGCAAACACAAGGACCTGCCGGTGCTGCTGACAAGAGTCGGACTCGAGCGTGAGGAGCTCGCCGGTCCGGTAGCGGAGTTCGTCTCCGCGGGCGGCGCCGCGCTGGACATCATCGACGTACCGAAAGGGCACCACGGGTTCGACATGCTCGACCACACCGAAGAATCACGCGCCGCCGTGACCAAGGCTCTCGACTGGGCGATCGCCCACCTCGGCGAAGAGCCTGGCACCGACGGCAAGCTCCTCGTCCCACCCCCGGCCACCAAGAAGACCACCCCAACCCGCCGTACGACGTCCGCACCCAAAGCGGCCGTCGCGGTGCAGAAAGCCCCGGCCCCGGCTCCGGCTGAACCCGCCACTCAGCCGCCGGTGACCTCCACACCCACCACCACCCCTCCGCCCGTCGTTCCGGCGCCCGTCGCGCCCGTTCCGGCTCAGCCGCCGTTGGCGGGTCTCGGAGCCGCGACGGTGGCGGCTGTCACGGCCGATACGCCGGCCGCACGGGTGATCGGCCGTGAGCACGCGGCGTACGACGCCCACGATCTCGAGGCGTTCCTGGCCATGTACTCGCCGACCGCCCGGATCCTGCTCGCGGACGGCACCGAGCTCAAGGGCCGCCGGTTCCTGCGCGAGTTCTACCGCCCGCGCTTCGCCGCCGGCCGCTGCAAGACCGAGGTCGTCCAGCGGCTGATGCTGGGGGAGTGGGTGGTCGAGCACGTCATCACGTACGACGACGGCGAAACCCCGCAACTCGCGCTCTACCGGGTCCTCGACGGCCTGATCACCGACGTCGAGTTCCGTGCCTGACCCGATCGATCACCTGTCCGAGTACGAGCGGGCGGCCGACGATTTCGCGGCCGCCCTCGGATGGATCGATCCTGGTGCGGCGGTGCCGGCCTGTCCCGGCTGGACCGTCGCCGACCTGGCCCTGCACCTGGGGGCGGGGCAGCGCTGGGCCGCGTCGATCCTGCTCAGCGGCACCTCCCAGAAGGAGCCGGAGGTGCTGCGTACGACGGCCTCCTGGCCGGACTGGTACGCCGGGACGACTGCCGCGTTGGCGGCGGCGATCCGCGCGGTCGATCCGGACGAGAAATGCTGGAATTTCGCACCGGTGGAACAGCGTGCGGGGTTCTGGTCCCGCCGTCGTCTCCATGAGACGGTCATCCACCTGGTGGACCTCATTCAGGCCGGCCTGGCGGCTGACGAGCAGGTCGATGACGGACTGGCAGTCCCCTTGGCGGCGATCGCGGCCGACGGGGTGGACGAGGTTTTCGAGGTGTTCCTGCCGCGGATGATCGCCCGCGGGTTCGCGCCGGCGGTCACCCGGCAGGTCGGCGTACGGGCGACCGACACCGGCGACGAATGGACGCTAACCCCTGTGCCACAAGGGGATCGGCCGCGGGTCGAACGGGGCAAGGCGACGGGTGAGGCGGTGCTGTCCGGCACCGCGGCCGAGCTTGACCTGTGCGTGTGGAAGCGCTTGCCGGCGGCCGCGCTGACCGTCGAGGGAGACGCTGTCGTGGCCAGTGACTTCCTGGCCGGGAGGGCTACTCCGTAAGCCTTGTACACTGGAGGGGCGGAAGGCTCTCAACCGTGGTCGATCAGTCATTTTGACCGCACTTGAGGCACCCGCTAGTCTTAACGATCGTGCCCGGGGTCTTTCCTGGGCCGTCATGCGTGCCCCTCGTCCAACGGGTCGGGCCGCGTGGCACGGGACTCCTGCCGACAGTCTGGAAGATTACGGCTTCGGTCTGCTCGTGCGCACGCGACACACCCGACCGCGGGGGTCAGGTAAAAGCTACAAACCCAGCCGGACGACAGAAAGAGACCCACGCGGTGCCCACCATTAACCAGCTGGTCCGCAAGGGCCGCCAGGACAAGGTGTCCAAGAACAAGACGCCCGCCCTGAAGGGTTCCCCTCAGCGTCGTGGTGTGTGCACGCGCGTCTACACGACCACGCCGAAGAAGCCGAACTCCGCGCTTCGCAAGGTTGCGCGTGTCCGCCTGACCAGCGGTATCGAGGTCACCGCCTACATTCCCGGCGTCGGCCACAACCTGCAGGAGCACTCGATCGTGCTCGTGCGTGGCGGCCGGGTGAAGGACCTCCCGGGTGTCCGGTACAAGATCATCCGCGGTTCGCTCGACACCCAGGGTGTGAAGAACCGGAAGCAGGCTCGCAGCCTCTACGGCGCGAAGAAGGAGAAGAGCTAATGCCGCGCAAGGGCCCGGCCCCGAAGCGCCCGGTCATCATCGACCCGGTCTACAGTTCGCCGCTCGTCACCCAGTTGATCTCCAAGATCCTGGTCGACGGCAAGAAGCAGATCGCGCAGAGCATCGTCTACAGCGCGCTCGAGGGCACCCGCACCAAGACCGGCACCGACCCGGTGATCACGCTGAAGCGTGCGCTGGACAACGTGAAGCCGAGCATCGAGGTCAAGAGCCGTCGGGTCGGTGGAGCCACCTACCAGGTGCCGATCGAGGTCAAGCCCGGCCGGTCCACCACGCTGGCGCTGCGCTGGCTGACGACGTACTCGCGGGCCCGTCGCGAGAAGACCATGTCCGAGCGCCTGATGAACGAGATCCTGGACGCGTCCAACGGTCTCGGTGCGTCGGTGAAGCGCCGCGAGGACACGCACAAGATGGCCGAAGCCAACAAGGCTTTCGCCCACTACCGCTGGTGAACCGGAGTCCGATCCGGACGCCGGCACTCACCCCTTTGACGCAGTACAGAATCGAGAGGTAGACCACCGAGGTGGCCGTACAAATCACCACCGACCTGGCCAAGGTCCGCAACATCGGGATCATGGCCCACATCGACGCCGGCAAGACGACGACGACCGAGCGGATCCTCTTCTACACCGGTATCACCTACAAGATCGGTGAGGTCCACGACGGCGCCGCCACGATGGACTGGATGGAGCAGGAGCAGGAGCGCGGCATCACGATCACGTCCGCCGCGACGACCTGCACCTGGAAAGACCACACCATCAACATCATCGACACCCCGGGCCACGTGGACTTCACCGTCGAGGTGGAGCGTTCGCTGCGCGTCCTCGACGGAGCCGTCGCGGTCTTCGACGGTGTCGCCGGCGTCGAGCCGCAGTCCGAGACCGTGTGGCGTCAGGCGGACCGGTACGGCGTACCCCGCATCTGCTTCGTGAACAAGCTGGACCGGACCGGCGCGGAGTTCATGCGCTGTGTCGACATGATCGTCGACCGGCTGGCCGCGGTGCCGCTGGTGCTGCAGCTGCCGATCGGGTCCGAGGCCGACTTCATCGGCGTCGTCGACCTGATCGGGATGCGCGCGCTGACCTGGCGCGGCGAGACCACGATGGGTGAGGACTACACCGTCGAGGAGATCCCGGCGACCCACACCGAGATCGCCGCCGAGTGGCGCGACAAGCTGATCGAGACGCTGGCCGAGGCCGACGACGAGATCATGGAGATGTACCTGGAGGGCGACGAGCCCACCCAGGAGCAGCTCGTCGCCGCGATCCGGCGCGCGACCATCGCGAGCAAGCTGACCCCGGTGCTGACCGGTACGGCGTTCAAGAACAAGGGCGTCCAGCCGCTGCTGGACGCGATCAACGCCTACCTGCCGAGCCCGATCGACGTCCCGGCCATCGAGGGCCACGACGTCAAGGACGCCGAGCAGGTCGTGCTGCGCAAGCCGGACGACAGCGAGCCGTTCTCGGCGCTGGCGTTCAAGATCGCGGCCGACCCGCACCTGGGCAAGCTGACCTTCATCCGGGTGTACTCGGGCAAGCTCGAGACCGGCACCCAGGTGCTGAACCCGACGAAGGGCCGCAAGGAGCGGATCGGCAAGATCTACCGGATGCACGCGAACAAGCGTGAGGAGATCGCGTCGATCGGCGCCGGCCACATCGTCGCCGTGATGGGCCTCAAGGACACCACCACCGGTGAGACCCTGTGCGACCCGGCCAAGCCGGTCGTGCTGGAGTCCATGCAGTTCCCGGCCCCGGTCATCTCGGTCGCCATCGAGCCCAAGTCGAAGGCCGACCAGGAGAAGCTGGGCGTCGCGATCCAGCGGCTCGCCGAGGAGGACCCGACCTTCCAGGTCCGGACCGACGAGGACACCGGCCAGACGATCATCGCCGGGATGGGCGAGCTGCACCTCGAGGTGCTGGTCGACCGGATGAAGCGCGAGTTCCGCGTCGAGGCCAACGTCGGCAAGCCGCAGGTCGCCTACCGCGAGACCATCAAGAAGAAGGTCGAGAAGGTCGACTACACGCACAAGAAGCAGACCGGTGGTTCGGGTCAGTTCGCGCGCGTGATCATCAACATCGAGCCGACCTCGGTCGAGGCCGGCGGCGAAGGCGGCTACGAGTTCGTCAACTCCGTCACCGGTGGCCGGATCCCGCGGGAGTACATCCCGTCGGTGGACGAGGGCGCCCAGGAGGCGATGGAGTTCGGCGTACTGGCCGGCTACCCGATGGTGGACGTCAAGGTCACGCTGACCGACGGCGCCTACCACGATGTCGACTCGTCCGAGCTCGCCTTCAAGATCGCCGGTTCGATGGCCTTCAAGGATGCCGCCCGCCGGGCGAACCCGGTCATCCTGGAGCCGATGTTCGCGGTCGAGGTCACCACGCCCGAGGACTACATGGGTGAAGTGATCGGCGACCTCAACTCCCGCCGTGGCCAGATCCAGTCCATGGACGAAGGTCCTGGTGGCAGCCGGGTCGTCAAGGCCCTGGTGCCGCTGTCGGAGATGTTCGGGTATGTCGGTGACCTGCGGTCGAAGACCCAGGGCCGCGCGTCCTACTCGATGCAGTTCGATTCCTACGCCGAGGTTCCGAAGAACGTGGCGGAAGAGATCATCAAGAAGGCCCGGGGCGAGTAGTCTCTCGCTCCTGACCACCACACCCCAAGCGCGTCGGCGTACGGCGTAGTCAATTTATCTAGGAGGGCCCCAGTGGCGAAGGCGAAGTTCGAGCGGACTAAGCCGCACGTCAACATCGGCACCATCGGTCACATCGACCACGGTAAGACCACTCTTACCGCGGCGATCACCAAGGTGCTGCACGACAAGTACCCGGACCTGAACGAGGCGTCGGCGTTCGATCAGATCGACAAGGCGCCGGAAGAGCGCCAGCGCGGTATCACCATCTCGATCGCGCACGTCGAGTACCAGACCGAGGCCCGGCACTACGCCCACGTCGACTGCCCGGGGCACGCGGACTACATCAAGAACATGATCACCGGTGCGGCTCAGATGGACGGCGCGATCCTGGTCGTCGCCGCCACCGACGGCCCGATGCCGCAGACGCGTGAGCACGTGCTGCTCGCCCGTCAGGTCGGCGTGCCGGCGATGGTCGTCGCCCTGAACAAGTGCGACATGGTCGACGACGAGGAGATCCTGGAGCTCGTCGAGCTCGAGGTCCGCGAGCTGCTCTCGGAGCAGGAGTTCGACGGCGACAACGCGCCGATCGTCCGCGTCGCCGCTCACCCGGCGCTGCAGGGCGACGCCAAGTGGGGCGAGTCGATCCTCGAGCTGATGAACGCGGTCGACGAGTACATCCCGCAGCCGGAGCGCGAGATCGACAAGCCGTTCCTGATGCCGGTGGAGGACGTCTTCACCATCACGGGTCGCGGCACGGTCATCACCGGCCGGATCGAGCGCGGTGTCATCAAGGTCAACGAGACCGTCGACATCGTCGGTATCCGTCCGGAGAAGCAGACCACCACGGTCACCGGTATCGAGATGTTCCGCAAGCTGCTCGACGAGGGCCAGGCCGGTGAGAACGTCGGTCTGCTGCTTCGTGGCACCAAGCGCGAGGACGTCGAGCGCGGCATGGTCGTCATCAAGCCGGGCACCACGACCCCGCACACGAACTTCGAGGCGTCGGTCTACATCCTGTCCAAGGAGGAGGGCGGCCGTCACACGCCGTTCTTCCAGAACTACCGCCCGCAGTTCTACTTCCGCACCACCGATGTCACCGGTGTCGTCACGCTGCCCGAGGGCACCGAGATGGTCATGCCGGGCGACAACACCGACATGTCGGTCGAGCTGATCCAGCCGATCGCCATGGAGGACGGTCTGAAGTTCGCGATCCGTGAAGGTGGCCGCACCGTCGGCGCCGGCCGGGTCACCAAGATCATCAAGTGATCTCATGAGGCCCGCGCGGGCTGTCCCGCGCGGGCCTCTGCTTTGTGCCTGATCCGGCGCTCAGGTGGTACCGGATCAGGCGTGAAGCCACCCGATTGGCGTTCCGGCGCCCATCGATGGCACAATATTCAGGTTGCTCAGGCGAGGCCGCCGGGGTGCGCCCCAGATCTTCTTGATCTGGCTGGTGCGCTGGACCGGAGACCATGCCGAGGTTCCGGTCCGAGACCGGGCCCCGATCTCCAATCCAGGTCGACGAAGCGGTGGGTCACGTGCGTTCCGCGTGCGCGACACACCCGACCGCGGGGGTCGGAGCAACGAAGGCGAAGACGATAGAGAAGGACGAAGCGAAGCGATGGCGGGACAGAAGATCCGCATCCGGCTGAAGGCCTACGACCACGAGGTCATCGACAGCTCGGCACGCAAGATTGTCGACACGGTGACGCGTACTGGTGCGAAGGTTGCTGGCCCGGTGCCGTTGCCGACGGAAAAGAACGTGTTCTGCGTCATCCGCTCGCCGCACAAGTACAAGGACAGCCGCGAGCACTTCGAGATGCGCACCCACAAGCGGCTCATCGACATCATCGACCCCACGCCGAAGACCGTCGACTCGCTGATGCGTCTCGACCTGCCGGCCGGCGTCGACATCGAGATCAAGCTCTGAGGGACGCGAACAGCCAATGAGCAAGCTAAAGAACACGCGCGGTCTGCTGGGCACCAAGCTCGGCATGACCCAGACCTGGGACGAGAACAACCGCGTCGTCCCCGTGACCGTGGTCCAGGCCGGCCCGTGCGTCGTGACCGAGGTTCGCACCTCGGCCAGCCACGGGTACGACGGCGTCCAGATCGCCTTCGGCGACATCGACCCGCGCAAGGTGACCAAGCCCATGCGGGGGCACTTCGAGAAGGCCGGCGTGACTCCGCGGCGCCACCTGCTGGAGCTGCGCACCGCCGACGCCAGTGAGTACACCCTGGGCCAGGAGATCAAGGCCGAGGCCTTCGCAGCCGGTGAGCTCGTCGACGTCTCCGCCACCAGCAAGGGCAAGGGTTTCGCCGGTGTCATGAAGCGGCACGGCTTCCACGGTCTGCGCGCCACCCACGGTGTGCACAAGAAGCACCGCTCGCCGGGTTCCATCGGCGGCTGCGCCACCCCGGGCCGGGTCTTCAAGGGCCTGCGGATGGCGGGCCGGATGGGCGCCGAGCAGGTCACCACGCAGAACGTGTCGGTGCACGCGATCGACGCCGAGCGCGGCCTGATCCTGATCAAGGGCGCCGTCCCCGGCCCCAAGGGCGGCCTCGTGCTGATCCGCAACGCCGCGAAGGGAGCTGGCAAGTGAGCACCGTCGACGTCGTCGTCGTGAAGGGCGACAAGGTCAGCAAGAAGGGTTCCGCCGAGCTTCCGGCCGAGCTGTTCGACGTCCAGGTCAACGTGCCGCTGATCCACCAGGTCGTGGTGGCCCAGCTGGCCGCGGCCCGCCAGGGTACGCACAAGGCGAAGACCCGGGGCGAGGTGTCCGGCGGTGGCGCCAAGCCGTACCGCCAGAAGGGCACCGGTCGCGCCCGCCAGGGTTCGACCCGTGCGCCGCAGTTCACCGGCGGTGGCGTCGTCCACGGCCCGGTGCCGCGCGACTACAGCCAGCGGACCCCGAAGAAGATGATCGCCGCCGCGCTCCGCGGCTCGCTGTCGGACCGGGCCCGTGACGGCCGCGTGTTCGTCGTCGAGAGCTTCGTGGACGGCGACAAGCCCTCCACCAAGTCGGCGCTGAAGGTGCTCGGCGAGGTGACCGAGCCGGGTAAGGCGCTGGTCGTCGTCGACCGCGCCGACGAGCTCACCTGGCTGAGCCTGCGCAACGTGCAGCACGTGCACCTGATCGCGGCCGACCAGCTGAACGCGTACGACGTGCTGTGCAGCGACGCAGTGGTGTTCACCAAGAGCGCCCTGGACTCCTTCGTTGCCGGCGCGCCCAAGGGCAAGTCCGTCAAGGCCGTCGCCACGTCGACTGAGGCCGAGGAGGTAGAGGCATGAGCCACGGAGTCAACAAGGACCCGCGTGACGTGCTGCTCCGGCCGGTCGTGAGCGAGAAGAGCTACGGCCTGCTGGACGAGCAGAAGTACACGTTCGAGGTCGCGCCGGACGCCAACAAGACCGAGATCAAGCTCGCGGTCGAGAAGGTGTTCAAGGTCAAGGTCAGCGACGTCAACACCCTGAACCGCAAGGGCAAGCGCCGCCGGACCCGGTCCGGTTTCGGCAAGCGCCCGGACACCAAGCGGGCGATCGTGACCCTCAAGGGCGACGACCGCATCGATATCTTCGGAGGCCAGTCGTAATGGGAATCCGCAAGTACAAGCCGACGACGCCGGGCCGCCGTGGCTCGAGCGTGGCCGACTTCGTCGAGCTCACCCGTTCGACCCCCGAGAAGTCGCTGCTGCGTCCGCTGCCCAAGAAGGGCGGCCGGAACAACTCCGGCAAGATCACCACCCGGCACCACGGCGGCGGTCACAAGCGGGCGTACCGGCTGATCGACTTCAAGCGGTACGACAAGGACGGCGTGCCGGCCAAGGTCGCGCACATCGAGTACGACCCGAACCGGACCGCGCGGATCGCGCTGCTGCACTACGTGGACGGCGAGAAGCGCTACATCCTCGCCCCGTCCAACCTGAAGCAGGGCACGGTCGTCGAGAACGGCCCGGCCGCGGACATCAAGATCGGCAACAACCTGCCGCTGCGCAACATCCCGGTCGGTTCCACGGTGCACGCCGTCGAGCTGCGCCCGGGTGGCGGCGCCAAGATGGGCCGCTCGGCCGGCGCCAGCATTCAGCTGGTCGCGAAGGAAGGCCGGATGGCCACCCTGCGGATGCCGTCCGGCGAGGTCCGGATGGTCGACGTGCGCTGCCGCGCCACCCTCGGTGAGGTCGGCAACGGCGAGCAGTCGAACATCAACTGGGGCAAGGCGGGCCGGATGCGCTGGAAGGGCAAGCGCCCGACCGTCCGCGGTGTCGCGATGAACCCGGTCGACCACCCGCACGGTGGTGGTGAGGGTAAGACCTCGGGTGGTCGCCACCCGGTGTCCCCGTGGGGCCAGCCGGAAGGCCGGACCCGCACCCGCAAGGAAAGCGACCGAATGATCGTCCGGCGCCGCAAGGCCGGCAAGAAGCGCTGATAGGGAGCCGGCCACATGCCACGCAGCCTCAAGAAGGGCCCGTTCGTCGACCACCACCTGGCCAAGAAGGTGGAGGTGCAGAACGAGAAGGGCACCAAGAACGTCATCAAGACCTGGTCCCGGCGATCGATGATCGTGCCGGACATGATCGGCCACACGATTGCGGTGCACGACGGCCGCAAGCACGTGCCGGTGTTCGTGACGGACTCGATGGTCGGGCACAAGCTCGGCGAGTTCGCCCCGACCCGGACGTTCAAGGGTCACGAGAAGGACGACCGGAAGTCACGGCGTCGCTGATCCCGCACGGGGTCAGTGACGAAGCGAAAGCAATCTACGGAGAGATTCGAACATCATGAGCGTTCAAGAGCGTAGGGCGATCAGCGCCCGTCGCGAGAGCCTGCTGGGCGAGCAGCCCGGGGCCTTCGCGGTCGCGCGCTTCGTCCGCGTGACGCCGATGAAGGCGCGCCGCGTGGTCGATCTGGTGCGCGGTCTGGGCGTCGACGACGCACTCGCCACTCTGAAGTTCGCCCCGCAGGCCGCTGCCGCGACCGTGTACAAGGTCGTCGACAGCGCCGCGGCGAACGCCGAGGGCACCGAACACCTGAACCGCGCCGACCTGGTCGTGGCGAAGGCCTACGTGGACGAGGGCCCGACGCTGAAGCGTCACCGCCCGCGGGCACAGGGCCGGGCCACCCGGATCGACAAGCGCACGAGCCACATCACCGTGGTCGTCGCGCCGCGCGTCGTCGAGGCCGAGCCGGTCGAGAAGGCCCCGGTCAAGAAGGCAGCCGCGAAGAAGTCCGCGGACACCGCCGACACGGCGAAGAAGGCACCGGCGAAGAAGGCGGCCAAGAAGGCCGCCGACAAGCCGGCCGAGGCCGCCGAGAAGCCGGCCAAGAAGGCGACCGCGAAGAAGGCGACCGCCAAGAAGGCCACCGCTGAGAAGAAGGAGTCCTGACGTGGGACAGAAGGTAAACCCGCACGGGTTCCGTCTCGGCATCAGCACCGACCACAAGAGCCGTTGGTACGCCGACAAGCTGTACAAGGACTACGTGGGCGAGGACGTCAAGATCCGTCGTCTGCTGAGCAAGGGCATGGAGCGTGCCGGTATCTCTCGGGTGGAGATCGAGCGCACCCGTGACCGGGTCCGGGTCGACATCCACACCGCCCGTCCGGGCATCGTGATCGGCCGCCGTGGCGCCGAGGCGGACCGCATCCGCGGTTCGCTGGAGGAGCTCACCGGCAAGCAGGTGCAGCTGAACATCCTCGAGGTGAAGAACTCCGAGGTCGACGCCCAGCTGGTCGCGCAGGGCGTGGCCGAGCAGCTGTCCGGCCGCGTGGCGTTCCGCCGCGCGATGCGCAAGGCGATGCAGACCACCATGCGTGGCGGTGCCCTGGGCATCCGGATCCAGTGCTCCGGCCGGCTCGGTGGCGCGGAAATGTCGCGGTCGGAGTTCTACCGCGAGGGTCGCGTTCCGCTGCACACGCTGCGGGCCGACATCGACTACGGCTTCTACGAGGCCCGGACGACCTTCGGCCGGATCGGCGTGAAGGTCTGGATCTACAAGGGCGACGTCGCCGGCACCCGCGCCGAGCGCGAGGCGCAGGCTGCTGCCCGCGCCGCTACCCAGCAGCGTGGCCGTCCGGCCCGTCGCGACGGTGGCGACCGCGGTGACCGTGGCGGACGCGGCGGCGACCGTGGCGGTCGCGGTGGTGACCGTGGCGGTCGCGGTGGCGACCGGCGTGACGACGCGCGCAACAACAACGCGGCCCCGGCCGCCGAGGCGTCCGCGCCGGCCGAGAAGGCTGCCGAGACGACCGGAACGGAGAGCTGAACAATGCTCATCCCCCGCAAGGTCAAGCACCGCAAGCAGCACCACCCGACGCGCTCCGGCGCGGCCAAGGGCGGTACGACGCTGGCGTTCGGTGACTTCGGCATCCAGGCGCTGGAGAGCCACTACGTCACCAACCGGCAGATCGAGGCCGCGCGTATCGCGATGACCCGGCACATCAAGCGTGGCGGCAAGGTGTGGATCAACATCTACCCGGACCGCCCGCTGACCAAGAAGCCGGCCGAGACCCGGATGGGTTCCGGTAAGGGTTCGCCGGAATGGTGGATCGCCAACGTGAAGGCCGGTCGCGTGATGTTCGAGCTCTCCGGTGTGCCGGAGGACATCGCTCGCGAGGCGATGCGCCGCGCGATTCACAAGTTGCCGATGAAGTGCCGCTTCATCACCCGAGAGGCAGGTGAGAACTGATGGCTACCCTGACCGCCGCCGAGCTGCGGAACCTGGGCCGGGACGAGTTGCTGACGAAGCTCGGTGAAGCCAAGGAGGAGCTGTTCAACCTCCGGTTCCAGGCTGCCACGGGCCAGCTGGAGTCCCACGGCCGGCTGCGCGCCGTCCGCAAGGACATCGCTCGCATCTACACGGTGCTGTCCGAGCGTGCGCTCGGGATCACCGAGGAGGTCGACGCCCCGGTCGCAAAGGACGAGGCCGACGCCGACGAAGCTGCGGACGACAGTGAGAAGGCCAACGCATGACCGAGAACACGAAGGACGAGACCGTGAGCACGACCACCGAGGCGCGAGGCCGCCGGAAGACCCGCGAGGGCCTGGTGCTGAGCGACAAGATGGACAAGACCGTCGTGGTTGAGGTCGAGGACCGGGTCAAGCACAAGCTGTACGGCAAGGTCATCCGGCACACCAGCAAGCTCAAGGCGCACGACGAGCAGAACGCCGCCGGGATCGGCGACCGCGTCCTCCTGATGGAGACCCGGCCGCTGTCGGCGACCAAGCGCTGGCGCGTCGTAGAGATCCTCGAGAAGGCCAAGTAGCCGTTCCGGTCATGCGATCGGCAACCATTCGAAATTATTCGTTCCGCAAGGCTCACGTGAGTGAGAACCAGCGAGACAACCAGGAGATCAACAGATGATCCAGCAGGAGTCGCGACTGAAGGTCGCCGACAACACGGGCGCGAAGGAGATCCTTTGCATCCGCGTTCTCGGTGGCTCCGGTCGGCGCTACGCCGGTGTCGGTGACACGATCGTCGCCACCGTCAAGGACGCGATCCCCGGCGGTGGTGTGAAGAAGGGCGACGTCGTCAAGGCGGTCGTCGTGCGTACCGTGAAGGAGCGCCGGCGTCCGGACGGCTCCTACATCCGCTTCGACGAGAACGCCGCGGTGATCCTGAAGGCCGACGGCGAGCCGCGCGGCACCCGTATCTTCGGGCCGGTCGGCCGGGAGCTGCGGGAGAAGCGCTTCATGAAGATCATCTCGCTCGCGCCGGAGGTGCTCTGAGATGGCCCAGCAGAAGAAGCTGAACGTGAAGAAGGGCGACCAGGTCCGCGTGATCTCGGGTCGTTCGAAGGGCCTTGAGGGCAAGATCATCCAGGTCTTCCCGAACGACGAGAAGGTCATCGTCGAGGGCGTCAACCGGGTGAAGAAGCACACCAAGGTGCAGCAGGCCCAGCGCGGCGGCACCACCGGTGGCATCGTCACCCAGGAAGCCCCGATCCACGTCTCGAACGTGGCGCTTCTCGTCGAGGTCGAGAAGGACGGCAAGAAGGAGAAGGTGACCACGCGCGTCGGCTACAACCGCGTCGAGGTCCAGAAGCGCCGTCCCGACGGTTCGACGTACACCGGTTACCGGAGCGTCCGGATCGCTCGGCGGACCGGCGAGGAGATCTGATGAGCACCGCAGTTTCGGAGACCAAGGTCCAGCCGCGGCTGAAGACGAAGTACCGCGAGGAGATCGTCGGCCAGCTGCACGAGCAGTTCAAGTTCGAGAACGTCATGCAGGTGCCCGGGCTCACCAAGATCGTGGTGAACATGGGCGTCGGCGAGGCGGCTCGCGACTCGAAGCTGATCGAGGGCGCCGTGAAGGACCTGGCCGCGATCACCGGCCAGAAGGCGCAGGTCACCAAGGCCCGCAAGTCGATCGCGCAGTTCAAGCTGCGTGAGGGGATGCCGATCGGCGCCCACGTGACGCTGCGCGGCGACCGGATGTGGGAGTTCCTGGACCGGCTGCTGGCGCTCGCGCTGCCCCGGATCCGCGACTTCCGCGGCCTGTCCCCGAAGCAGTTCGACGGCACCGGGAACTACACCTTCGGTCTGACCGAGCAGGTGATGTTCCACGAGATCAACCAGGACCGGATCGACCGGGTCCGGGGCATGGACATCACCGTGGTGACCACCGCGAAGAACGACGACGAGGGTCGGGCCCTGCTGCGGGCGCTCGGCTTCCCGTTCAAGGAGAACTGACGTGGCGAAGACAGCACTCAAGGTCAAGCAGGCCCGGAAGCCGAAGTTCGCGGTGCGTGGCTACACGCGCTGCCAGCGCTGCGGCCGGCCGAAGGCGGTCTTCCGCAAGTTCGGCCTGTGCCGGATCTGCCTGCGGGAGATGGCGCACCGGGGCGAGCTGCCCGGCGTGACCAAGTCCAGCTGGTGACCGTCTCCACCCCCGAACTTCTCCCCATTCACCACCATCTAGTCACCGTAGGTCGCCGGACGGCGAAACCACGGCGGGAAAGAGGCCCCAGGCCATGACGATGACCGACCCGATCGCAGACATGCTGACGCGTCTGCGCAACGCCAACCAGGCGTACCACGAGTCGACCTCGATGCCGTACAGCAAGATCAAGCAGGGCATCGCCGACATCCTCCAGCAGGAGGGCTACATCTCCTCCTACAAGGTGGAGGAGCCCAAGGAGGGCACCGTCGGCAAGACCCTGATCGTCGACCTCAAGTTCGGCCCCAGCCGGGAGCGCTCCATCGCGGGCGTCCGCCGGATCAGCAAGCCGGGCCTGCGGGTCTACGCGAAGTCGACCAGCCTGCCCAAGGTCCTCGGTGGCCTGGGCGTCGCGATCATCTCGACGTCCCAGGGTCTGCTGACCGACCGTCAGGCCAAGAACAAGGGCGTTGGCGGGGAAGTCCTCGCCTACGTCTGGTGACGAAGAACCGGAAGGAGGACCACTGCAATGTCTCGCATCGGTAAGCTCCCGGTCACGGTCCCGTCCGGCGTCGACGTCACGATCGACGGCCAGACGGTCACTGTGAAGGGTCCCAAGGGTCAGCTGTCGCACGTCGTCGCTGAGCCCATCGTGGTCAACCGGGACGAGGACGGCGCGATCGCCGTGACCCGCCCGGACGACCAGCGCAAGAGCAAGGAACTGCACGGCCTGTCCCGCACTCTGATCGCCAACCTGGTGACCGGCGTGACGGACGGCTACGAGAAGAAGCTCGAGATCGTCGGCGTCGGGTACCGCGTCCTGTCCAAGGGACCGACCCAGCTGGAGTTCTCGCTCGGGTACAGCCACACGATCACGGTCGACGCCCCCGAGGGCATCACCTTCAACGTGGAGGCGCCGACCCGCTTCTCGGTCATCGGCATCGACAAGCAGTCCGTCGGTGAGGTCGCCGCCAACATCCGCAAGCTGCGCAAGCCCGAGCCGTACAAGGGCAAGGGTGTGCGGTACGCGGGCGAGCAGGTGCGCCGCAAGGTCGGAAAGGCTGGTAAGTAACCATGGCGATCGGACTGCGTCCGCACAAGCACTCCGCCAAGAAGACGGCTTCCCGGCTGCGTCGGCAGATCCGGGTCCGGAAGAAGATCAACGGCACGGCCGAGCGGCCGCGCCTGGTGGTCTCGAAGTCGTCGAAGCACCTGTTCGCGCAGGTCATCGACGACGTCGCCGGCAAGACGCTGGTCTCGGCTTCCACCATGGAGGCCGACCTGCGGGGCGCGGAGGCGAACAAGACCGACAAGGCCAAGACCGTCGGCGGCCTGATCGCCGACCGGGCCAAGGCCGCCGGCATCGACTCGGTCGTCTTCGACCGGGCCGGGAACAAGTACCACGGCCGCATCGCGGCCCTGGCCGACGCCGCCCGCGAGGGCGGGCTCGGCTTCTGATGGCGACAAGGGAAGAAGGTAGTTCGAAATGAGCGGAGGCCAGCAGCGTCGCGGAGGCGGCGCCGGTGGTGAGCGCCGTGGCCGCGACGGTGGTCGCGGTCAGCAGGCGGACAAGACCGCCTACATCGAGCGCGTGGTAGCCATCAACCGTGTCGCCAAGGTCGTGAAGGGCGGTCGTCGCTTCAGCTTCACCGCCCTCGTGGTCGTCGGCGACGGCGAAGGCACCGTCGGTGTGGGTTACGGCAAGGCCAAGGAGGTGCCCGCGGCGATCGCCAAGGGTGTCGAGGAGGCCAAGAAGGCATTCTTCAAGGTGCCGAGGATCCAGGGCACCATTCCGCACCCGGTCCAGGGCGAGAAGGCCGCCGGCGTGGTGCTGCTGCGCCCGGCCGCGCCCGGTACCGGTGTGATCGCGGGTGGCTCGGCGCGCGCCGTACTGGAGTGCGCGGGGATCCACGACATCCTCAGCAAGTCGCTGGGTTCGTCCAACTCCATCAACGTGGTGCACGCCACCGTTGAGGCGTTGCGCAGCCTGGAGACCCCGGAAGCCGTGGCCGCGCGCCGTGGCCTGCCGGTTGAGGACGTCGCTCCGGCGGCCCTGCTGAAGGCGCGGGCGGAGGCGGCTTCCTGATGGCACGCTTGAAGGTGACCCAGATCCGTTCGGGTATCGGTGGCAAGCAGAACCAGCGCGACACGCTGCGCACCCTCGGCGTCAAGCGGATCGGCGACAGCGCCGTCCACGAGGACAAGCCCGAGGTTCGCGGCATGGTGCGTGCGGTTCGCCACCTCATCACCGTCGAGGAGGTCGACTGACATGGCGCTCAAGGTTCATCACCTGCGTCCGGCGCCCGGTGCCAAGACCGCCAAGACCCGCGTGGGTCGTGGTGAGGGCAGCAAGGGCAAGACCGCCGGCCGCGGTACCAAGGGCAGCAAGGCGCGTAACAACATCCCCGAGTGGTTCGAGGGTGGCCAGATGCCGCTGCACATGCGGCTCCCGAAGCTGAAGGGCTTCAAGAGCAGGAACCGAGTGGAGTTCCAGGTCGTTAACCTGGACAAGCTCGGACAACTGTTCCCCGAAGGTGGCGAGGTCGGCATTGCCGACCTGGTGGCCAAGGGCGCGGTCCGTAGCGGTCAGCCGGTCAAGGTACTGGGTGACGGCGAACTGACCGTGGCACTGCAGGTCTCGGCCAACAAGTTCTCCAAGTCCGCCACGGACAAGATCCAGGCGGCCGGGGGGACCACGTCCGAGGTGTGACACGAGGTCCAGGGCTCGTAACGGCCGGTGCTTGATATCCTGCGCCGGTCGGACGGGCCCTGGTTCGTCTCTTGCCCAGCGGCTTAGCTAGGCCCCTGCCGTGCCCGCGGCAAGGGAAACTTGTGGGAGGACAGGGTGTTAGGCGCCTTTGCCAACGCGTTCAAGACTCCGGACCTGCGCCGGAAGATCTTGTTCGTGCTCTTCATCGTCGTGATCTTCCGGATCGGCTCCGTGGTGCCGGCCCCCGGCGTGAACGTTCAGTCCCTGGACACGTGTATCAAGATCTCCCAGGGCGGCCAGAACGCCAACCTCTACAACCTGATCAACCTGTTCTCCGGTGGGGCACTGCTGCAGCTCGCGATCTTCGCGCTCGGCATCATGCCCTACATCACCGCCAGCATCATCCTGCAGCTGCTCACCGTGGTGATCCCGCGGCTGGAGTCGCTGAAGAAGGAAGGCCAGGCGGGCCAGGGCAAGATCACGCAGTACACCCGGTTCCTGACCGTCGGGCTGGCGATCCTGCAGTCCACCGCGTTCGTGGCGCTGGCGCGGACGCCGGGCCGGCTGTTCCAGGGCTGCAACGAGCCGCTGCTGTACAAGGACGACTGGTTCACCATCACCGTGATGGTGCTGACCATGACCGCCGGCACCGGCGTCGTCATGTGGCTCGGCGAGCTGATCACCGACCGTGGTGTCGGTAACGGCATGTCGATCCTGATCTTCACCCAGATCGTCGCCACCTTCCCGACCCAGCTGTGGAGCATCCGCAAGCAGAAGGGCGTCACCACCTTCGTCGTGGTGATCGCGATCGGCCTCGTCATCATGGCCGCGGTCATCTTCATCGAGCAGGCTCAGCGCCGGATCCCGGTGCAGTACGCGAAGCGCATGGTCGGCCGGAAGATGTTCGGCGGAACGTCGACGTACATCCCGCTGAAGGTGAACCAGGCCGGTGTCATCCCGGTCATCTTCGCCTCGAGCCTGATGTATCTCCCGGTCCTGATCAGTCAGTTCCAGCAAGGCAAGGGCTGGTCCAACTGGATCCAGGCCCACTTGGTCAAGGGCGACCACCCGATCTACATGGTGACGTACGTCGCCTTGATCCTCTTCTTCACGTACTTCTACGTCTCGATCACCTTCAACCCGAAGGAGGTCGCCGACAACATGAAGAAGTACGGCGGCTTCATCCCGGGGATCCGGGCGGGCCGGCCGACCGAGGAATACCTGAAGTACGTGTTGGACCGCATCACGCTGCCCGGCGCGATCTACCTCGCGGCGATCTCGATGATCCCGCTGGTCGCTCTCGTCCTGCTGAACGCGAGCCAGAACTTCCCGTTCGGCGGTACGTCGATCCTGATCATGGTCGGCGTCGGACTCGACACGGTGAAGCAGATCGAGAGTCAGCTGCAGCAGCGTAACTACGAAGGGTTCCTGCGCTGATGAGAATGTTGCTGATGGGTCCGCCCGGGGCGGGCAAGGGCACGCAGGCAAAGGTGCTTGCGGAACGCCTGAAGATCCCGGCCGTGTCCACCGGCGACATCTTCCGTGCGAACGTGAAGGACGAGACGCCGCTGGGGATCGAGGCCAAGCGGTACATGGACGCCGGCGACTACGTCCCGGACGAGGTCACGAACTCGATGGTGCGCGACCGGCTGTCCGAGGCCGACGCGGGCGAGGGCTTCCTGCTCGACGGGTACCCGCGGACGCTGGCCCAGGTGGGCACGCTGGACGAGATCCTGGCCGACCACGGTCACAAGCTGGACGCCGTCGTCGCGCTGGTCGCCGATATCGACGTACTCGTCGAGCGGATGACGAAGCGGGCCCACATCGAGGGCCGGACGGACGACTCCGAAGAGGTCGTCCGGCACCGGCAGGACGTCTACACGGCCGAGACCAAGCCGCTGCTGCAGGTGTACGCCGAGCGCGGCCTGCTGGTCGAGGTCGACGGCGTCGGCGAGATCGAAGAGGTCAGTGAGCGCGTCCTCGTCGCGCTGAAGACCGTCACGGAGTAGACCGGACGTGATGTTCAGGGACCGCGGTATCGAGATCAAGACCCGCGAGCAGATCCTCTCCATGCGGAAGGCCGGCCTGGTGGTCGGCCGGACGCTGGAGCTGCTCCGCGGTGCGGTCCGGGCCGGAATCACCACCGGCGAGCTGGACGCGATCGCGGAGGACAACATCCGGTCCTCCGGCGCGACGCCGTCGTTCAAGGGGTACCACGGGTTCACCGGCTCGATCTGCGCGTCGGTGAACGACGAGATCGTGCACGGCATCCCGGGCGACCGGGTGCTGGCCGACGGCGACCTGATCTCGATCGACTGCGGTGCGATCGTGGACGGGTGGCACGGCGACGCCGCGATCACCGTGCCGGTCGGCGAGGTGGACGCGGAGCTGCTGGACCTCGCCCGGATCTGCGCGGAGTCGATGTGGCACGGGTTCGCCGCGGCGCGGCTCGGCGGGCGGCTGTCGGACATCTCGGCCGCGGTCGAGGCGCATGTCCGCGCGAACTCGTCGTACGGAATCGTCGAGGACTTCGTCGGGCACGGGATCGGTTCAGCGATGCACCAGCCGCCGAACGTGCCGAACTTCGGCCGCCCCGGGCGCGGCCCGAAGCTGGTCGAGGGGATGGCACTGGCCGTCGAGCCGATGCTCACGCTCGGCAAGCAGGACAACCACACGCTCGAGGACGACTGGACGGTCGTCACCGACGACGGCCGGTACGCCGCCCACACCGAGCACACGTTCACGCTGACCCCGGCCGGCCCGTGGGTCCTGACCGCCCTCGACGGCGGCGAATCCCACCTCGCCGACCTCGGCGTCAAGTTCGGCGCCCTGGCCGACTGACGGACCCTGTGGGTCCACCCGTTGGGGGACGCGGAGGGGACCGGGGCTGAGGCACACTTGTGACATGCCTCAGTACCAGCCGCACCAGCGTTTCACCGAAGCCGACCGGGACAAGATCGCCGGGCGGTTGCGGGACGCGTTCGCGGACGGGCGGCTGGACCAGCCCGAGTTCTCGTCCCGGCTCGACCAGCTCTACACCGTGCAGACGTACGGCGAGCTCGAGCCGCTGGTGCGGGACCTGCCGGCGGTCCGGACGTACGAGACGCCCAAGGTGGTGCAGGACCGCAAGCCGGCGCCCGAGCCGGGGAACTTCCCGGAGCGGAAGAAGGACAACCACCCGCACGGCCGCGCCGGAGCGATCGGCGGCTTCACCGGCGTCGTGATGATCAACGTGGTGATCTGGTTCGTGATCGGTCTCGGCAACGGCGGGCACTGGCCGCACTTCTGGCCGGTCTGGCTGCTGATCCCGTGGGCGGTCATCGCCCTCGGCGGCCTGGGCAGACGCCGTTGACGGCGGCCCAGGTCAGCCACCGCGTCACCGGACCGCGGTTGCGGTCCGACCTGGCGTGGCAGCTGCACCAAGGGGCTGCGATCGTCTACGTGATCTGGTTCGCCGTCGCCGTACCGCTGGCGATCGCCGGGCTGCTGCTGGAACCGCGCTGGGTGGGCTGGATGGTGCTGGCCTGGTTCCTGGTGCTGATCGGGTTCACGGTGCTGCTGCGGGTCCGTGACGGCCGGCGGCGACGGGCGTGGGCCGAGGCCGCCGGGCAGCTCGGATGGCGGATCAGCGCGTCCGGGACGGAACTCCTGGATCGTTGGCCGTTCCCACCGTTCGACGTGGACCCGAAGGCCGAGGTCGTCGACGTGACGTCCGGGCGGCATCGCGGCCGGGAGTTCTGGACCGGACGGTTCCGGCACAAGGTCCGGCGCCGTGAACTCGGCTTCGACTTCCTTGATCTGCACGTGGAGCGGCCCCTGCCGCCGTTGCAGGTGCTGCCGACCGCACTGGCGCCGGTCGCGGCAGCCGGCTACCTGCCGCTGCCTTTGCAGATCGACGGATTGCCGGCGCGGTACGGCTTGTTCAACGGGCGCGAGGACCACGCGACGGCGGTCCTGCATCCGCGGGCGGTCGAGGCGCTGGCCGACGTACCGGCGTTCGGTTTCAGCTGTGAGGGCAGGCGATTCGTCGCGATCCTTCCGGCGTACCGCGACACGACCACCGCCCTCGCCCAACTGGACGCGGCCTGCGACCTGCTCGACCTGATGCCCGAGCAGGTCTGGCGTGCGGGTGAGCAGTGGGCGGCTACTCAGCAGGAGTCCTGAGTACGCCGATGAGCGCCGCGAGGTCCCCGTCGCCGTGCCCAGCGGCGACTGCCCTGCGCAGCAGTTCGCCCATCGGCGCCACCAGCATCGGGTCGACGCCTTGTGCAATGGACGTTTCGGTCAGGTTGTCGAAGGAGGCTGCCTGCATCGCGAGGTTCGAGCCGGCGGTGTCGCCCGGCCCGTTGTCGAGATCCTCGGCGATGGGAGGCAGCGAGCCGAGCATCGCGGTCAGCCACGGGAAGAGGAAGCGTTCGGTGAACGGTCCGGCCGGGACGTTCTCGGTGCCGACCAGCGCCAGCGCGTGCTGGGCGCCGCCGAACATCCCGTACATCGCGCTCAGCAAGGCGATGTCGTACAGGGCTGCGAGCCCCGGATCGGCGCCGACGTACTCGGGACGTGCCGGCACGGACAGATCGGCGCGGTGCTTCTCGAACGCTTCCGGTACGCCGCTGTAGAAGATGAACGCCGCGGGACCGCCGATCATCGCGGGCACTGCCATGATCCCGCCGTCGACGTACTGCGCTCCCGCGGCCGAGACTCGTTCCGCGGTCGCGCGGGCCTGGTCGGGAGTGCTGTTGGTGAGGTTGACGACTGTCTTGCCGCTCAGATCGATGCCGTCCAGTGTGCTGCGGACGGTGTCGTCGACGAGCAGGCAGACGATCACGAGCGGACTCGCGGCGATCGCCTCGGCGGCTGTCGCGGCGCGCACCGCGTCGAGTTCGGGAGAGCGGCCGGGGGTGCGGTTCCAGACGGTGGTCGGATGGCCGGCGGCCAGGTAGGCCCGGGCGAGAGCGGTCCCCATCGCCCCGAGCCCAAGGACGGTGACAGGTGTCTTCATGCCGTCCACCCTGGTGCTTAAGCTTTAGGATGGACAAGTACCCACTAAATAGTCAGGTACTGACGGAAGGGTAAGTATGCGCGCCTACACCTGTGGCCTGGACGCCGCCGCCGATGTGATCGGCGGGAAGTGGAAGCCGCGGATCCTGTGGGCGTTGCACCACGGGCCGATGCGGTTCGGGGAGTTGCGGCGGGAGATCTCCGGGGTCACCGAGAAGATGCTGATCCAGCAACTGCGGGAGCTGGAATCGCGGGACATCGTGCACCGGGAGGTGTTCCACCAGGTGCCGCCGAAGGTGGAGTACTCACTCACCGAACTCGGGCGATCACTCAACGAAGCGCTGATACCCTTGGACACCTGGGGATCGGAGCATCTGACCGAGCTCGAGGCCTCGCGGGTGCGCTGACCGGGTCTCGATTGGGTTTCGCCTGGGTGTCTGGCGTACACTCGGTCCTTGGCTACTTTGTGGCCATAGCCAGTCACGTCTACAGAAGTGCGAGGACATGCCCAAAAAAGAGGGAGTTATCGAACTCGAGGGCACCATCGTCGAGGCCCTGCCGAACGCGATGTTCCGTGTTGAGCTGTCCAACGGGCACAAGGTGCTCGCGCACATCAGCGGCAAGATGAGGCAGCACTACATCCGGATCCTCCCCGAGGACCGGGTCGTCGTGGAGCTGTCGCCGTACGACCTCACCCGGGGTCGGATCGTCTATCGGTACAAGTAAGACCCACCAACACCTGTCGAAGAAAGTAGCTCGATGAAGGTCAATCCGAGCGTCAAGAAGATCTGCGACAAGTGCAAGGTGATCCGCCGTCACGGCCGGGTCATGGTGATCTGCGAGAACCCGCGGCACAAGCAGCGGCAGGGCTGACAAAGCCTTCACGCAGGAACACGGCACTTTCGCACCACAGCGCGCATGCTCGTCCGGGATCCGTCCCGGACGTTGCCCCCGGAACAGAGGCCGGGGCCTTGCCGGTGCTCTACCCAATGAGAAGCGGGTACGAATCACCGAGGCGGGCAAGGACGCAGCGCGCCACCACACCTCTGCTGACGAAAGGAACACCGCCACATGGCACGCCTCGTAGGAGTCGACCTGCCGCGCGACAAGCGCATCGAGGTCGCTCTGACCTACATCTTCGGTGTGGGCCGTACTCGGGCCCTGGAAACGCTGAAGAACACCGGGGTCTCCCCGGACAAGCGCGTCCACGAGCTGGGCGACGAAGAGCTGGTCAAGCTCCGGGACTGGATCGAAGGCAACTACAAGATCGAGGGTGACCTCCGTCGCGAGGTGACCGCGGACATCCGCCGCAAGATCGAGATCGGGTCGTACCAGGGTCGCCGGCACCGCAGCGGACTGCCGGTGCGCGGTCAGCGCACCCGCACCAACGCCCGCAGCCGTAAGGGTCGTCGTAAGGCGATCGCCGGCAAGAAGAAGAAGTGACCCGGATGACCGTCGACCCCAGGAGCAACTGACCTATGCCTCCCAAGAGCCGCACCGCGGCCGGCGCGAAGAAGGTGCGCCGCAAGGAGAAGAAGAACGTGGCCGCCGGCCACGCGCACATCAAGAGCACGTTCAACAACACGATCGTGACGATCACCGACCCGACCGGCGCGGTCATCTCGTGGGCTTCCGCGGGCACCGTCGGCTTCAAGGGTTCGCGCAAGTCGACCCCGTTCGCCGCGCAGATGGCCGCCGAGGCCGCCGGGCGCCGGGCGATGGAGCACGGCATGCGCAAGATCGACGTGTTCGTCAAGGGTCCCGGCTCCGGCCGTGAGACCGCGATCCGTTCGCTGGGTGCGGTCGGCCTCGAGGTCGGCACCATCCAGGACGTCACCCCAGTCGCCCACAACGGATGCCGCCCGCCGAAGCGGCGCCGGGTCTGACCCCAGAGAGAGGAAGGTAGCGAACCATGGCCCGTTACACCGGACCTATGACCAAGAAGTCGCGCCGTCTCGGGGTCGACCTCGTCGGTGGCGACAAGGCGTTCGAGCGTCGTCCGTACCCGCCGGGTATGCACGGCCGCGGCCGCCCGAAGGAGAGCGAGTACCTGCTCCAGCTGCGCGAGAAGCAGAAGGCGCGTTACTCGTACGGCGTCCTCGAGAAGCAGTTCCGCCGGTACTACGAGGAGGCCTCGCGGCGCTCCGGCAAGACCGGTGACAACCTGCTGCAGATCCTCGAGTCCCGCCTGGACAACGTGGTCTACCGCTCCGGCCTGGCCCGGACGCGCCGGCAGGCCCGTCAGCTCGTCGTCCACGGTCACTTCACCGTGAACGGCGTCAAGGTGAACATCCCGTCGTACCGCGTTTCCGCTCACGACATCATCGATGTCAAGCAGAAGTCGGTCGAGACGACGCCGTTCATCATCGCCCGGGAGACGCACAGCGAGCGCGTCGTACCGGCTTGGCTCGAGGTGATGCCCGAAAGGCTGCGGATCCTCGTCCACCAGCTGCCGACCCGGCAGCAGATCGACACCCAGGTCGCCGAGCACCTGATCGTCGAGCTCTACTCGAAGAACTGACCCGGTTCCGGCCGGCGGCCTGCGGGCCGCCGGCCGGATCGGTGCGTTCTTCCTTCGCGACCTCAAATAGTGGTCGTCGCGGAACAGAAAGAAGACAGAAGTGCTTATCGCACAGCGCCCCACCCTGACCGAAGAGGTCGTCGACGAGTACCGCTCGCGGTTCGTGATCGAGCCGCTGGAGCCGGGCTTCGGTTACACCCTCGGTAACTCGATCCGCCGGACCCTGCTGTCCTCCATCCCGGGGGCGGCCGTCACCAGCATCAAGATCGACGGTGTCCTGCACGAGTTCTCGACCGTCGCCGGTGTCAAGGAAGACGCGACCCAGCTGATCCTGAACCTGAAGGACCTGGTCGTCTCCTCCGAGCACGACGAGCCGGTCACCATGTACCTGCGCAAGCAGGGCCCCGGTGACGTCACCGCCGCCGACATCGCGCCGCCGGCCGGTGTCGAGGTGCACAACCCGGACCTGAAGATCGCCACCCTGAACGAGAAGGGCCGGCTCGAGATGGAGCTGGTCGTCGAGCGGGGCCGCGGCTACGTGTCCGCCGTACAGAACAAGTCCGCCGACGCCGAGATCGGCCGGATGCCGGTCGACTCGATCTACTCGCCGGTCCTCAAGGTCACCTACAAGGTCGAGGCGACCCGTGTCGAGCAGCGCACCGACTTCGACCGGCTCGTGGTCGACGTCGAGACCAAGCCGTCGATGCTGCCCCGCGACGCCGTCGCGTCGGCCGGTAAGACCCTGGTCGAGCTGTTCGGTCTGGCCCGTGAGCTGAACGTCGAGGCCGAGGGCATCGACATCGGTCCGTCGCCGGTCGACGAGCAGATGGCCGCCGACCTGGCCCTGCCGGTCGAGGACCTGCAGCTGACCGTCCGGTCGTACAACTGCCTGAAGCGTGAGGGCATCCACACCGTGGGTGAGCTGATCTCGCGCAGCGAGCAGGACCTGCTGGACATCCGGAACTTCGGCTCCAAGTCGATCGACGAGGTCAAGCTGAAGCTGGCCGAGATGGGCCTGTCGCTGAAGGACTCGCCTCCCGGCTTCGACCTGCGCGCCGCGTCCGGTGCCTACGGCAACGAGGCGGACGACGAGGACGAGAGCTTCGCCGAGACCGAGCAGTACTGAGCTGACCAAGGCCCGTCGGGCCCTACATCCGCAACGGCTCGACGAGCCTTAGATTCCTGGAGTTATCGAGATGCCAACCCCCACCAAGGGTGCCCGGCTGGGCGGCAGCCCGGCGCACGAGAAGCTGATCCTCAGCAACCTCGCGACGTCGCTGTTCGAGCACGGCGCCATCACCACCACCGCGGCCAAGGCCAAGCGCCTGCAGCCGCTGGCGGAGCAGATGATCACCAAGGCGAAGCGTGGTGACCTCAACTCGCGCCGCCAGGTGATGAAGCGGATCAAGGACAAGAGCGTCGTGCACGTGCTCTTCACCGAGATCGGCGAGCGGTACGCCGACCGCCCGGGTGGCTACACCCGGATCACCAAGCTCGGCCCGCGCAAGGGCGACAACGCCCCGATGGTGAAGATCGAGCTGGTCGAGGCGCTGTCGGACTCGCCGAAGGCGAAGAAGACGGCCGCCAAGAAGGCGCCGGCGAAGAAGGCCGCGGCCGCCGAGACCAAGGTCGAGGACAAGGTCGAGGACGCGCCGGTTCAGGACGTCGTGACCGGTAAGTACGACAACTCGGCCGCCCCGATCGCCGACGGCTCCGCGCCGGAGGGCTACCCGGTCAAGGGCAACGAGAACTCGATGAAGTACCACACCACCGAGTCCCCGTGGTACGAGCAGACCGTCGCCGAGGTCTGGTTCAAGACCGCGGAAGACGCCGAGGCGGCCGGTTTCGCCAAGGCCGGCGAGTCGGACGACGACAAGTAAGCACTCCTTCAGCGCCCCCTCACCGCACGGTGAGGGGGCGCTGTTGCGTTAGATTGCCGTGTGCGTTGGCGGATTGATCTTCGGTACGACGGAGCGGCCTTTCACGGGTGGGCCCGTCAGGAGGGTCTCCGTACCGTGCAGGGGGAGCTCGAAGAGGCGGTTCGCGTCGTACTGCGGCTGCCGGAGCCGGTGATCGTGACCTGTGCCGGACGGACCGACACGGGCGTGCACGCCCGGGGACAGGTCACCCACGTCGACGTGGAAGGCGCTGTGGACCCGCTGAGGCTCTTGAGAGGGCTGAACGGCGTCCTGCCCGCGGACGTAGCTGTCACGGCCGTCACGGCGGCTCCTGAGGGCTTTGACGCCCGGTTCTCCGCCCTGGCCCGCCGGTACGTGTACCGGCTGTGTGACGACCCAGCCGGCTGGGACCCGCTCACCCGGGGCCATGTGCTGCGGGTTGGGCGGCCGATGGATGTGGATCGTATGAACGCTGCCGCGACCGGTCTGCTCGGAGAGCACGACTTCGCGGCATTCTGCAAGAAGCGGGAAGGCGCCAGCACGGTGCGGGCCCTGCTGGAGTTCTCGTGGCGGCGGACCGGCGTAGGGCAGCTGGAGGGCACTGTGATCGCAGATGCCTTCTGTCACTCGATGGTGCGAGCACTGGTGGGGTCGATGATCCCGGTGGGTGACGGGCGTCGGGACGTCGAGTGGCCGGCCGCCGTACTGGCTGGGAAGGTGCGGGACTCGGCTGTGTCCGTTCTGCCGGCGCACGGGCTGACACTGGAAGAGGTGCGCTACCCGGCGGACGGCGAGCTGGCCGCGCGGGCGTTGCAGGCCCGACAGGTGCGAGGAGAGGTACATCAGCGTGGGTGACCACTTCTTTTCGGCGGAGCCGCAGTCGGCGGACGTACGGCGTACCGTCGAAGCCCAGATCTGGGGACGGTCGTACGTCTTCACGACGGCTACCGGGGTGTTCTCCCGAGACCGGTTGGACATCGGTACGTCGGTTCTCCTGCGCTCGGTGGAACCGCCGAGCGCAGCGGGGACGTTCCTCGACCTCGGGACCGGCTACGGGCCGATCGCGTGCGCGCTGGCGACAGAGGTGCCGGAGGCAACGGTGTGGGCGGTCGACGTGAACACGCGCGCGCTCGAGCTGACGGTGGAGAACGCCAAGGCTGCGGGGGTCTCGGACCGGGTGCGGGCGGTGCTGCCGGACGACGTACCGGAGGACGTGCTGTTCGACGAGATCTGGTCGAACCCCGCGATCCACATCGGCAAACCCGAACTCCACAAGATGTTGCTGCGCTGGCTGGAACGTCTCGCGCCGGGTGGGACCGCGCGGTTCGTTGTCGGAAAGAATCTGGGCGGTGACTCGCTGCAGCGGTGGATGACCGAGCAGGGGTATCCGTGTGAGCGGACCGGGAGCGCCAAGGGTTTCCGGGTGCTGCGAGCCCGCCGGGATTAATTTGCCTCAGGCATCCATATCCGGGATATCGTTGCCTGGATGACGGAAACGGGGAGCAGCGAGCCGGATCCGCGCTGGTCGTTCGACGAGGAGCGGGCGTTCGAGTCGGCGCGCAATCGCATCGGTGCGGTGATCGCGGCGTACAGCGCCCGGATCGGCGCCGCGGACGACGCCGGTGACCACGCCGAGGCCGATCGGCTGGCGGAGGTGTCGGCCGAGTACGAGGAGCTGCGGCGCGGGCTGTCTCCCGACGACGGGGCCGAGATCGCGCGGATCAACGCGGAGTTCCCCGAGCTGCTCGCCAGGGTCCGCGCCGGCCGGCAATGAGCCAGCTGCCGAAGGAGAAGCTGGCCGACTTCTACCGCCGGCGGATCCAGCCCGGCATCGCCAAGCACGGCCGTGGGCGCCCGCCGTGGCGGCAGCCCACCGTGCTGTTCATCCTCGGACAGCCCGGCGCGGGCAAGACGACCATGCAGGCGGCGGCGATGGAACGCCTCGGCATGAAGAAGGCGTACGTCCTCGATCACGACGAGTTGCTGGAGAAACACCCCGACTACGCGGGGGCGGCGCTCGACGACGACTACCACGCGACCGTCGGGCATGCGGACGACGCGGCGCAGTGGCGCGGGTGGGCGTTCCACGACATCAAGGCGCGGCGGATGGACGTCGTCGTGCCGTACCCGATCGGCGACCTCGACCTGATGCGGTCGTTCCAGGAGCAGGGGTACCGGGTCGAGGTCGCGATCGCGGCCGTGCACGAGTCGCAGAGCCAGCTCGGGATCATGGAGCGGTTCAACGACAGCCGGCAGGAGGTCGGGTACGGCCGGTGGATCTCGGCCGAGCAGCACGACCAGCTGTACCGCCAGATGCTGGACACCGCGGACGCGATCGAGGCGGAGGGTGTCGCCGACGGCGTGCACGTGTACCGGCGGGGTGAGGCCGAGCCGGTGTTCACGAACGAGCGGAAGAACGGCGTCTGGCGGCACCAGATCGGGTCCAGCCGCTGGGCGATCGAGACCGAGCGCAACCGCCCGTGGACCGACCGCGAGGTCAACCACTTCGTCCGCGGCTACAACAAACTGGCCGAACTGGCCCGGCGCCCCCTCAAGGACCACTTCAGGGCAATGCCCCTGATGGCAACCCCCGAGGGCCACCGCCTGCTGGCCAAACTCCACCAAACCGCCGCCCCCAAACTCGCCGAACACCAACGCCTCACCGCCCTGAAAGCCCAAGCCGACGCCGCCCGAGCCGCCGCCCAGCAACCCCAGCAGCCCCAGCAGCAGATGCCTCCGCCTCCGCGGTATGCGCCGCATCAGCAGCACGTGGCGCAGCCATGGCAGGAGCAGGTGCCGCAGCAGCAACCGCAGCCGCAGCAACCGCAGCCGCAGCAGGGGCGGGTGGAGCATGACTGGGAGCGGTTTGCGGTGCGGTTGCAGGCTGAGCAGAGCCCTGCGTCTGGTATCTCTGTGCCTGGGGCCGACGCGCACTCGCAGTCTGCGGGGGAGCAGCGGCCGCAGCGGGGACAGGGTGCGGCTCGGGACGAGCGTGGTGGCGGAGACAACGGTCGGTTGGCTCGGTGACCTCGGCCGGACGGTGCCGTACTGCAACGGACAGCGGTCCACCGGCGTCCTGAGGGGTATGGAGGCAGTCTTGGCGGCAGCTGAGGTTCGGACGGGGCCGCTCGACTTCGAGGTGTGGGTCACCGAGAAGGCGGATGCCCTGCTGCGGTTCGCGTATGTCCTGACCGGTGACGCGAACCTGGCCGAGGACGCCGTACAGGACGCTCTGACGACAGCCTGTGCACGCTGGGGCCGGGTGAGCCGGGCCGACGACCCCGAGGCGTACGTGAAGCGGATGGTGGTGAACGCGCACATCTCCTGGTGGCGGCGGTTCCGCCGGCGGGAGGCGCCGGTCGACGACCCGGTGCGCACGGCGCGCGCCGTCTCGGACGGTACGGCGGCCCGCGCGGAGGCGGATGCCATTTGGGACCTGTGCGCGACCCTCCCGGACAAGCAGCGAGCTGCCGTCGTACTGCGGTTCTACGAGGAACTGTCGTACGCCGAGATCGCCCAGCTGCTGCACTGCGCGGAGGCGACGGCGCGGTCGCACGTCCACCGCGCACTGGCTGCGTTGAAGACCACACTGAGCACGGAAGGAGCCGAGGATGCCTGAGCAGCACGACCCAGAGCAGGAGCTCGGCCCCAAGTTCACCTCTGCGTTCCAGGACCAGGCGGGTACTCAGGACATGCAGACGTCCGGTCTGGCCCGTGAGGCACGTCGACGAGTGCGCCGCCGCCGGCAGGCGTTGTCGATGGCTGCGGGTGCAGTCCTGGTCGTTGCGGCTGTTGGAGGCGTGTGGGGCTTGCTGGGCGGTGAGTCACCGGTAGCCACCAGCCAGAGCGACTCGGCTTCCGCGGGCAAAGAGGCCGCACCTGAGCCGCGGTCCTCACATGGCGTGGCCTCGAACGCCGAGAACGCAGCCTGCCCGATCTCTCACCCGATCCAGCAGGCTGCGGCGCCCAACGACGTACCGGCTGGGACGGGACTCGACCTGAACACACCGGTGGCCGGTCTTCGCGCGTGCCGCTACAGCACGGGTGCGGGCGGTCTGCTCGGACAGGAGCAGTTCAGCGCTGCTGTCGCGCAGCAGGTGGTCAACGCGATCAAGGTGCTCCCGGAGCGGAACCCGGACCTGCCGGTGTTCAAGTGCGCTCCGCAGGTCGCCAAGCCGTCCGAGGCGATCGCACTCCGCTTCGACACCGCAGCCGGTACCAAGGAGATCTGGGTCGTGTACGACGGATGCACGTCGTCGGGCTTCTTCACCGGCAGCCACACGTACGGGCTGTACTCCGCGCCGCTGAAACTGTTCATGACGGGCTCGGTCCGCCCGTCCGGCGGTACCTACCTGAGCGCGCTCAAGGACTGGTAGCTCACTCGACCCCGCGGCCGTGCTTACGGGCGGAGCCGATCTGCCGGACGTTGTCGGGGCGTCCGCCGGTGTCTACTGCCGAATCGGTGTGCTGGCTCGGTGCCGTGTGCGACCACAGGAACTGCTGCAGCTTCGCGATCTCCTGATCTCGTGCGGTCACGGGCCCATGGTCGGGCAGCCGCTCGTAGTACGCCTGTTCGCGTCCCACGACCGGCTGCTGCGCCGGCCAGCCCTTACTGGCCCAGACCTGCTGGATCTCCTCCTCGCGGTCGCGGAACGTCTCGCGCAGAGAGTCCGGGAGCTCCGGCGGCTCCTCGCCCGGGTGCTCCGCCTCCCAGGACTCGTAATGGGCCTTGATGTCGCCGAGATTCGTACTGAACTCGACTTCGGTCCACTCTGCCGAGTCCCAGCCCCAACTGTGCTTTGAGCCGGGGTGCGTGAGTTCGCTCATCTCCGTCATCGTGAGGCCGCCGAGTCCGCGGCGGAGCGGCCCAGTCAGGTGCTCGCGCAGTTCGGCGCGGTGCGACTCGGGGACCAGTTCGCCGACCTCATGGTCGAGCGCCTCGTCGGCGATCGCGTTCAGCCGCTGCGTGCGCTCGGTGCTGTCGATGAGTTCGCCGAGCCGGCGGTGGCTCAACCCGGTGGGGCCGCCCAGCGTGTACAAGAGCCGGTCCGTGGCCGCGGAGTACGCCGGGAACAACGGTGCCTGAGCGACCAGAGGCAGCGACTGGTCGGTCATGCTCTCCGCGATCCGGCCGCTGTACTCCCGGCTGAACTGGTCGCACCGGGCGTTCTCGAGGGCGATGTCCTCGAGCGACTCGAGCGGTGTCGCGCCCGGCAGGCTGTCGTCCCCGACCTCGGACATCGAGTGCCGCGCCTGGAACACCGCCATTCTGGTCGCCTCCGCAGCCGCGAACTGCTGGTCGGAAGTCAGTGTCTCGCCTGGGGTGTAGGCGGGGCGGGCCTGGTCGAGGACGTGCTTGCGGCTGATCGTCATGCTTCCGTCGGGAAGGCAGACGCCGGCGACGTCTCCGGGCTGCTCGTACAGCTTGCCGTTCCAGTGGGAAGGCCGGCCGGAGTACTCCTCGGCCTTGGCGACGACCGACGAGATCCAGTCGTGATCCCAGGTGCCCGCGGGGATCTCCGGGCCGCGTTCGAGGAGCTCGTTCATCGGGTCTCCTTCGGCAACCGGGCAAGCCGTTCCGCGAGCGAGCTGTTCATCAGCAGTACGGAGGCGCGCTCGCCCGGAGCCGTTTGGGGCAGCAGGTCACCGATCCGCTGGACCGTCTCCCCGAGCTCGGCGACCAGCTCGTCCCCGGAGGCAGCCGACATCATGGCTTCGGCGTACAGCCGCTGTACTTCCCGATAAGCGTCCATCGGTGCCGATCATCCCTTGCAAAGGGTCGACTGCCCGGCCGGTACGTCGCTCGACCGCCGCCACGATAACTGTTCGCGTGCGGGTTGCGGTGGCCGTCAGACTGGGGGGATGGGTCACGTGGATGTTGCCGGTGTGGGGTTCGAGCTGCCGGACGGGCGGGTGTTGCTGGACGACGTCACGTTCCGGGTCGGGGACGGTGCGAAGGTCGCGCTGGTCGGGGCGAACGGTTCGGGCAAGACCACGCTCACCAGGATCATCTCGGGCGACCTGAAGCCGCACAGCGGCAGCATCTCCCGGTCCGGTGGGCTGGGCGTGATGCGGCAGTTCGTCGGTTCGGTGCGCGACTCGTCGACCGTGCGGGACCTGCTGCTCGGTGTGGCGCCGGAGGCGATCCAGCAGGCCGCGGCCAAGCTGGACAAGGCCGAGCAGAAGATGATGGACGCGGACGACGAGAAGACCCAGCTCCGGTACGCGCAGGCCGTGGCGGACTGGGGCGAGGTCGGTGGGTACGACGCGGAGGTCCTCTGGGACGTCTGTACGACGGCCGCACTCGGCGTACCGTTCGACCGCTGTCGCTGGCGTGAGGTGAAGACGCTGTCCGGCGGTGAGCAGAAGCGTCTGGTGCTGGAGGCGCTGCTGCGCGGCCCGGACGAGGTCCTGATGCTGGACGAGCCTGACAACTACCTCGACGTACCGGGGAAGCGGTGGCTCGAGGACCAGCTGCGTACCTCCGACAAGACCGTGCTGTACATCAGCCACGACCGGGAGCTGCTGGCCAACACCGCTACCCGCATCGTCACCGTAGAGCTCGGTGCGGCGGGTAACACCGCGTGGACGCACGGCGGCGGGTTCGCGACCTACCACGAGGCCCGGCGGCACCGGTTCGAGCGTTTCGAGGAGCTACGCAAGCGCTGGGACGAGGAGCACGCCAAGCTGCGCGCACAGATGCTCATGTACAAGCAGAAGGCGGCGTACAACTCCGACATGGCGTCGCGCTACCGGGCGTCGCAGACGCGGCTGCGCAAGTTCGAGGAGGCCGGTCCGCCGCAGGCCTTGCCACGCGAGCAGAAGGTCAGCATGCGTCTGACCGGTGGCCGCACGGGCAAGCGGGCCGTGGTGTGCACCGCACTCGAGCTGACCGGGCTGATGAAGCCCTTCGACCTTGAGGTCTGGTACGGCGAGCGCGTCGCCGTACTGGGCTCCAACGGGTCCGGGAAGTCGCACTTCCTGCGGCTGCTCGCCAACGGTGGTTCGGACCCGGATGTGGAGCACGAGCCCGTCGGCGACGTACAGATCCCGTCTGTGGCGCACACCGGCAACGCCAAGCTCGGTGCGCGCGTACGGCCTGGCTGGTTCGCGCAGACCCACGAGCACCCGGAGCTGGTCGGTCGGACGTTGCTGGAGATCCTGCACCGCGGCGACGACCACCGGGACGGCATGGGGCGCGAGCTGGCGTCGCGGAAGCTGGACCGGTACGAGCTGGCGCACGCGGCCGAGCAGACCTTCGACAGCCTGTCCGGAGGTCAGCAGGCCCGTTTCCAGATCCTCCTCCTGGAGCTGTCCGGTGCGACGCTGCTCCTCCTCGACGAGCCCACCGACAACCTGGACGTCGAGTCGGCCGAGGCGCTGGAAGAGGGCCTCGACTCGTTCGACGGCACGGTGCTCGCGGTGACCCACGACCGCTGGTTCGCCCGCGGCTTCGACCGCTACCTGGTCTTCGGCGCCGACGGCTCGGTCTACGAACCCGACGAGCCGGTCTGGGATGAAGGTCGCGTAGAAAGGGCCCGCTGACCTTAGAGTTCTCCCACACCGTGGAGGGGGGACTGTGATGACAGGCGATCTGGCTGCCCGCTGGGCCGGCGCTGTTGTCCCGAGCTGGATCTATCGCTGGCTTCTGCCGGTGGTCTGGCTCGGGGCGATTGTGGCGTCGGTCGTTGGTGACACCAGCAGCTGCTCGATCGAGGACCCGACGATCTGCGGTCCGGACCGGACGTTCTCACTGGCGATGATCGCCTGCTTCGCGTCGCTCGCGCTGTTGTGGTGGCGGCCGATCGCTGCCGCGGCCGCCGGTGTGCTGTTCATGGTCCTCGACCTCCGGTACGACGATGTCGCCTCGGCACGGGTCGCCTGGACCGTGTACGGCGTCCTGTGTGCCGTACTGCTGATCTGGTTCTTCACGAGCCGCCGCAGACAACGGTCCCTGGTGGCGGGGATGCCGCGACAGCAGGTGCAGGTGCCGGCGGCCGCACCGGTCGGTGTGACCAGCCGACTCCTCGTGGCGGGCGGCCTGGTGCTGGTAGGCGCTGCGGCGCTCGGTCTGATGCAGTGGCAGGACCAGCGCGAGGAAACGCATGTACGACGTGCTGTCGAGCAGACCGCTGTCGTGAAGGGTACGAACGACGACGGGGACCTTGTTCTGCAGCTGCCCGACGGCCGCAGCCACACCGTGACCGTGGTGGACGACTACGACACCGGTGCGCAGGTCCCGGTCCTGATCGACCCTGCGGACCCGGACTGGCTCCGGCTGCGGGCCGAGCTCGCCGACTACACCTGGTGGTACACGGTGGCCGGTGGCGCGTGGGTGCTGGCGCTCCTGTTCTTGCTCGGCGACCTCCAGCTGCGTAGGGCCCGGCCGCGCGGGTCGTGGAACGGACAGGCGATGCCGGTCCGGATCGAGCCGGACGCCTCCTCTGCGTTCGCGGTCCGGTCGGCGGACGGCGCGGTACTGCTGGGCTTTCTCGAGGCAGAACTGGACGACGCGGAGAGCGATCTCCGGCTGTTCGAAGCCTTCACCGCGCTCGACGAGGACGAAGACGCCGCACCGGCCAGGCTCAATCAGGAGTGGACGGAAACGCTCAGGCGGTACCGCGGCGACGCCCTGCTGGTCGGCGATCTGGCCGAGGGCAGCTGGCCGACCATTCTGCTCGGTGGCCGGGCGCTCCGCCCGGTCAGCCCGTTCCGGGCGCCGCGTCGGGTGCCGTGGCGCACCGAGAAGTCCGAGGGGCTACCGACGGACTTCGAGCCGGACGAGGACGCACCTCGCCGTCCGTCGGTCGAGGCGGCGCGGGACGTACCGATGCTGCCGTGGGAGGTGCCGCTGGAGACCCGGTCCTGGTGGAATCTGCCGGCGTTCGTCGCCGTACTGGTGGCCGCGCCGGTCGCAGTCGGGACTTTCGCGAGCTGGGGTGAGTGGTACGGCGCCGTCGTGGCGACCTTCGTCGGCGCGCAGCTGGTGCACTCCCTCGGTTCACGTGCGTTCTACCGGGTGACTGCGACCGCGACCGAGCTGACGATTCGCACCGGCTGGTTCGAGCAGCGCGTGCCGTGGCGGGCCGTGGAGTCGGTCGAGGTCGAGGACGAAGGGCTCAGCCTGGCGGCAGGTGACGACTGGCACGTTGTCGGCGGCATCGCGGACAAGGAACTCCCCAACGTCGCAGCCGTCTTCGAAACTCTCCGGCTGCGCTCACGCACCGGTCTGCCGGAAGAGCCCGCCGCCCGCCGACCCTCACCAGTACTGCTGATCAACGCCGTCTACGTGGCGATCTGCCTGCTCATCCTCGCTCTGACCCGCTGGAACCCGTTCTAGGGCGCCACACACCAGCCGTCGCGGTACGCCGCCCAGTGCTCGTCGGTGGCCGCGAAGTCGACGTACAAGGCCAGGCCGAAGTTCTGGCGAGGTGAGTCGCCAAGACCGAGGCGTGCGCCGCGTACTGCCGCGCTGACCGTCTCCGCGTTGCCCCAGTGGGACGGGTTGTTCTCCCAGTACGCCGGGAGCCCCATGAGGAGGTCCGTACCTGGTGGGGTGACCTCCAGCGCCAGCTTGGTCTGCTTGGCTACGTACCCGCCGTACAGGGACTCCAGCGGCTGTGCGGTGTCGTAGGACATGACGGCGATCTGGGTGACCCGGTCCGCGACCTGGCGGAAGTAGTCCTGTGACCACCACTTGTCGATCGGGATCACGTGCAGGTACCAGAGCGGGTCGATCTGCGCCGCCGCGACCGACAACGTCGTACCCAGCGCCCGGGTCTCGTCGAGCACGGCCAGGTAGCCCTTCGACCCGGACCGCACCGGCTCGAAGTCGTAGTGGATGCCCTGAAACCCCTGCTGCAGAACGGCGGACGCCGACTCGACGACCCGGCGGCGTACCGCCGAATCGTCGAGGTTCATCCCGGGGTCCTTGCCAGGCTGGACCACATCACCGAGCCAGGCCTGCACGCGGACCGCGGGAGCCGCGGCATGCATCGCGTCGACGAACCAGCGCGCCTGCGGCGAAACCTTTGCCAACGGCAACGAGCCGTCATGCTCCAGCGGACCGGTGTGCACGTAGAGGTCGCGGATGCCGGTGCCCTGCAGCCGTTGCGCCAGGGCGGTCACGTCGGCGCCGGTCTTCCGGCCGTCGACCCAGGCGTGGCCGAGCCAGAGCGCGTCCTGGTCGCGGGTCCTGGCCGTCGGGTCGCCGGCGTACTGCACGCGCAACGAGATCCCGTAAGCACCGATCGGCACGATCAGGAGCAGCAGCAGCGCAATGACGATCTTGAGAGCACGCTTCACCGGCGAGGCTTCAGGCCGTCGTAGATCAGGGCGAGCATCCGGTCGCGCGTCTCCGGGTCGAGCTTGGCCGCGGTCGCGCCGCGGGACGCGCCGATCAGCAACGCGTAGACCTCCGGCATCTCCGCGTCGTCCCGGACCGCACCGGCCTTCTGGGCCGCCGTCAGCAGTCCGCTGAAGGCCTCCCGCATCCCCCGTCCGGCTTCCCGGGCCTCCTCGCCGGCCGCCGCCCCCGCCGCGGTCAGTGCTTCGGCGATCGCGAGCTTCGACGCGGACTCCGACACGACCTGCGTGAAGAACTCGAAGAACGCCGTACCCGGGTCGTCGCTCGCGGCCAGCTCCAGGGCCCGGTCGCGGATCCGCTCCAGGCGCAGCGTCAGGACAGCCTCGAGTAGTTCGGTCTTGGTCGCGAAGTGCCGGAACACGGTCGCGATCCCGACCCCGGCCAGCCTCGCCACATCGTCGGTCGACGCCCCCGGCGACCGCCCGAAGACGTCGTCCGCGGCCGTCATGATCCTGGCCCGATTGTCCCGTGCGTCTGCTCGCACCCCAGCTCCCCTCCGTCGCCCCTCAGCCTAGAAGACGCCCGGAACGCCGCCGAGGTTGTAAACGAAGTCACGACTCCATATATTCGAAGTCATCACTCCGTTTATACCCGTGAGGAATCCGATGACTCCTGAAGAGGTCTTCCTGAAGCTCGTGCACGGTGTCGCCGACCGCGACTTCGCCGTCCTGCCGGAGCTGTACGCCGAGCAGACCGACGTCCGGCACCCGATGAACCCGTACGGCGACCACCCGCTGCTCAGCCGGGACGCGCTCCGCGAGCACTTCGGCGGCGTCGGCCCGCGGGTCACCGAGGTGGTGCGCTTCCAGCCGGACAACCTCCGCGTGCACCAGACCGCCGACCCCGAGGTGATCGTCGCCGAGTTCGAGTACGCCGGCACGATCGTGGCCACCGGCGAGCCGTTCCGGGTGCCGGCGATCTTCGTCCTGCGGGTGCGCGACGGGCTGATCGTGGAGTCCCGGGACTACATCGACCACCTGTCGATGATCCGCGCCCGCGGCCAGGTGGACGAACTCGTCGCCCACCTGAAGGAACCGGCGGGCGCCCCGGCCGCGTCGTAGTCGGCAGAGGCGCCGGACGGCCCCGGACCGAGGCATCAAGCCCGCCCGGGGCCGTCTCCAATTCGGACCGGCATCACGCTCAGAGCCTTCGCGGCGACGACGAGCCCGGCCGCCGCGAGTACGACGTCCTTCAGGACGTACTGCGCCTCCAGCGTCGGGGTTCCCGGGAACAGGTCGCCGAAGAACAGCACCAGCGGCGACATGATCCCGACCAGCGAGAAGCCGAGCACCAGCAGCCCGGTCCGCAGCAGCCGGCCGGAGACGAGCGTGAGCCCGATGAAGCACTCCATCACCGCGGTCAGCAGGACGGCGGACCGCCCGTGGATGATGCCGAACGTCAGCGTGTCGATGGTCCGCATCACCAGCGCCTCCGCCGGGCTGGCCCCGGGGAAGAACTTCAGTACGCCGAACACCAGGAAGATCAGCCCGAGGCTGACTCGCAGGATGTCGACGCTACGCTGCCCGAGCCACTCGGCGGCCCGATTTCCCTTGTGGATCACGGTGTTCATGGTGGTCTCCCTGTTCAGAATCGATGTCCTGAACAGGTTCGCGAAAACCACCCGCCTGCCGCGTCGGGCGGCCGGCGGCACTTGCGCTACGCCGACCGCCGTACGACTCAGGGAGACCCTGAGGCCTGGGGGAGTAGTCACTCCAGCCGACGGCCGTCCAGCTTCAGGCGGCGGACCGTGGTCTCCGGGAAGCGTCCGCGGTCGCGGGGCTCCGGGTACGGCGACACCGACACCGTCTGCCCTTCGATCGCGGCGATCTCGTCCGTGAGCCGCTTGCGCAGCTCAGCCGCGACCTCCTGGTGGTTGACGCTGTCGATCAGGTTGTCGAGCTCGTACGGGTCCGCGTCGAGGTCGTACAACGCCCGCTCGGTATAGGTCGCGGCCGCTGGTACGTCGCCGGCGTCCGGCGCGTGCACGTAGTACTTCCAGCGGCTGGTCCGCAATGCACGCCCGACCTCCGACTCACTGACCTGGATCAGCACGGCGTCGCGACGGGACTCCCGCAGCGGCACACCGTCCAGGTGGTCGGGCAGTTCGATCCCGGCCGCGTCCAGCAGAGTCGGTACGACGTCGACCGTGCTGACCGGTGTGGTGACCCGCGAGCCGCCGCGGTACCCGGGTCCTTCGACGACCAACGGCACGCGGACGGAGCCGTCGTGTGGTGAGCGCTTGTACTCGCTGTTCCGGGTCTTGAAGTGTGAGCCGTGGTCGGACGTGTAGAGCAGGAGCGTGTCGTCGGCGAGGTCAAGACTCACCAGAGCGTCCCTCAGGCGGCCGAGGCACTCGTCGACGCGCTTGATCTGGCCGTAGTACCCGGCCGCGTGCTGGTGCGCCGTACCGGGCAGTGTTGCCAGGTCCGGCGGCAGCCACGCACCGGTGTAGGTGTTCCGGTAGACCTCCGGTGCCGGGTAGTCGTCGTGCTCGTTCTGGTGGTGTGGCTCGATCAGCGAGAGGAAGAGCATGAACGGCCGGTCGTCGGCCGACGCACGCGTCACGTAGCGGATCGCCGCGTCGGTCAGCGCGTCCGGGCGGTAGCCGGGAAGGAAAACGGGTTCCCCGTTTCCGTCGGACACCACCGTCCGGTAGGCGTCGGAGGTGAATTCGAGCAGATTCGAGGCCAGCCAGTCCTCGTACCCGGCCTGCTCCTCGGTCGGCACCGGGTCCTGCGTGCCCAGGTGCCACTTGCCGATGTAGCCGGTTCGGTAACCCGCGGCACCGAACAGCCGGCCCAGCGTGGGCGCGTCGGTCGGCAGCGGAACGTTGTTCCGGAAAACGCCGGTGTTGGTCGGAAACATTCCGGTTTGCATTGCCGCCCGGGCCGGAGCGCAGACCGGGTTGGTGGTGCAGGCGGTCTCGAAGAAGGTCCCGCGACGGGCCATCAGGTCGAGGTTCGGGGTCAGTCCGAGCGGGCATCCGGCCGCGCCGACGGTGTCCCAGCGCTGCTGGTCGGTGAAGAAGACGATCACATTGGGGCGCATCGAAGGAAGTCTCATTTCAGTCCGGAGAGGGCGATGCCTGCCACCAGGAACCTCTGGGTGATCACGAAGAAGATCGCGGTCGGCACGAACAGGATCAGCGCACCGGCCGCCGTCAGGTTCCACTGCGTGAAGTACTCCTGGTTGAACAGGGTCAGACCGATCGGCAGCGTGCGCATCTCGGTGCGGCTGGTGGCGATCAGCGGCCAGAGGAACTCGTTCCACTGGAAGACGAACGTGAACAGGCCGAGCACCGCCAGGGCCGGCTTGCACTGCGGCAGGATCACCCGCAGGTAGATCCGGAACTCGCCGGCGCCGTCAACCCGGGCCGCCTCGATCAGCTCGTCCGGCAGCGGCCGGATGAACTGCCGCATCAGGAAGATGCCGTAGGCATCCATCAGGAACGGCACGATCAGGCCCTGGTAGCTGTCGATCCAGCCCAGGCTCGCGAAGATCGAGTAGATCGGCAGCATCCGGACGAAGAACGGCACCATCAGCGTCGACAGCACCGCGACGAACGCGATCCGCTTGCCGGGGAAGTCCAGCTTCGCGAACACGTACCCGACCAGCGGGTCGAAGATCAGGTGCGAGACGGTGATCGCGCCGGCCATCACGAAGCTGTTGACGAAGAACCGCCCGAACGGCGCCGCCTCGAACAAGCGGCTGAAGTTCTGCCACTGCAGGTGATCCGGCCAGAGCACCGGGTCGCCGGACTGCACCTCGCCGTCGCTCTGCAGCGCCAGCACGATCATGTACAGCAGCGGCAGCACCGTGACCAGGCCGAGGACGACGAGGACGACGTACGCCGCGACGCGGTCACCGGGGAACAGTCGTTCACGCATCGGCCCGGTCCCCGATCCGCAGCTGCACCAGGGACAGGATCAGGACGACGATCAGCAGCAGCAGCGACAGCGCCGACGCGTACCCGAAGTCGTTGTCGTTGAACGCGACGATGAACAGCCGGTGCGCGTACAGCGAGGTCGCGTTGCCGGGACCGCCGCCGGTGACGATGTACGGCAGCGCGAACTGCTGCAGCGTGCCGATCAGCCCGATGATCGAGACGAAGACCGTGGTCGGGGCGAGCAGCGGCAGCGTGATCGCGAAGAACCGGCGCCACGGCCCGGCGCCGTCGATCCGCGCGGCCTCGTAGTACAGGCCCGGGATGCCCTGCAGCCCGGCGAGGAACAGCACCATCGTGTAGCCGGCGCCGGACCAGACGGTGATGCCGACGATCGTCGCCAGCGGATGCGTGCTGAGCCAGGTCTGCCCGGGCAGGCCGACCGCCTCGAGCAGCCGGTTGAGGATGCCGACCTGCGGGTCCAGGATGTTCCGCCAGAGCAGGCCGATGATCGACACCGACGTCAGGTACGGGATCAGCAGCACCGAGCGGAACAGCGTACGGCCGCGCAGGGACTGGTTGAGGATGACGGCCAGCCCGAGGCCCACCGCCGTACCGACGACCAGCGTGCCGGCCGCGTAGGCGAGCGTGATCAGGAACGAGTGCAGGACCTCCGGGTCGCGGAAGGCCCGGCTGAAGTTGCTCAGGCCCGCGAAGACGCCGTCGGCGTCGTACAGGCCGGTCATCAGCTGGTTGCCGATCGGGAGGAAGAACAGCAGGACGAAGAACAGCACTGCCGGGGTGAGGAACAGCCAGGCGGTCAGCGCCTGCCGGCGACGGATCACAGCGCCGCCCCGGCCTGCTTGCGGAAGTCGTCCAGCGCGGGCCCGACCGGCGCGTGCTGGATGATCATCTGCTGGTAGGCCTTCTTCCACAGCTCGTTGACCTGCGCGGCCTTGCCGCTTGCGGAAAGCGCTACATCTTGTTTCGCCACCACGGCGAGGGCCTTGGCGATCGTCGCGAGGTTCGGGTCCGCGGCCACCGCGGGGTCGGCGGCCCAGCTCTTGCGCGGCATCGACATACCGGCTTCCTTGGTCGCAGCGAGCTCGGTCTTCACGGCGGCGAGCTTGGTGATCAGCTCCCAGGACAACTTCGGGTCCTTGGCCTTGGCCGGAATCATCAGGCCGGAGCCCGCCATCGCGGCGGACTGCACGGCGCCGGTCAGCGGTACGGCGAGACCGAGCTCGATGTCCGGACTGCCCTGCCGGATCGGGCCGATGTCCCACGGCCCGGAGACGAACATCGCGGCGCGCTTGGCGGAGAACAGCTTCTGCGGACCCGAGTAGTCGGTGGTCGCGACCGGAGCGGGGGAGACCTTGTGGGTGTAGATCAGGTCCTGCATCCACTGCAGGGTCTTGAGCGCGCCGTCGGCGGGCAGCATGAACTGCTTGGCGCCCGCGCCGCTGAAGTCGACCTTCTGCTGGTTGTAGTACGGCGCCGCGTAGCTCGGGTCCGAGTTCAGCGCGCAGCCGGACACCTTGTCCTTGGTGGTCGCCTTCGCCACCTCGAGGAACTCGTCCCAGGTCGACGGCGGCTGGTCGGAACCCGCCGCCGACAGCAGTTGCTTGTTGTAGAACAGCAGACCGTTGGCCGTCAGGTGCAGGGGGATCGAGTAGGTCTTGCCCTCGTACTGACGGGCGACGACGGCCTGGTCCAGGAAATCCCCCGGAAAACCGAATTCCTTGTCCGCCGCCGCGAACTCGTCCAGGGCCAGCACGTTGCCGGCCAGTCCGTACTGCGTTCCGGTGCCGGCGGAAACTTCTTCGACCAGGTCCGGAACGTTTCCGGAACGGAAGTCCGCGGTCAGTTTCGTGGTCAGGTCCGGCCACTGGAACTTCTGCCAGTTCATCTGCAGGTCGTGGTCCTTACCGAACTGGTCGATCACCTGCTTGTAGGCCTGGTACCCGTGACCGGCGTTCCAGTAGATCGTGAACGTCCGGCTGTCCTCCTTCTTCGAGGCGGGCTTGGCCGGTGCACAGCCCGCCCCGACCGCGCCGAGCACGGTGACGCCGAGGCCGAGCCGGAGGAACGAGCGGCGGTTGTACGAGGGCATGACAAACCTTTCGAATAGCAGGTACCGCGTGCACAGGGGGCGAGCTACGCGGACGCGCGGTGGTTCAGCACCCAGGGCATGGACAGCTCCCGGGCCGGCAGCGCGGGATCGTCGATCCGCGCGAACAGCGCCTCGACCATCTCGGTGAAGTCGAGTTGATGCATGCCGACGCTGGTCAGCGGCGGCTGGGAGTACGACGCCTCCCGGGTGTTGCCGGTACCGATCACGGCCAGGTCGTCCGGCACCTTGACGCCCCGGTCGACGGCGGCCTGCAGCGCCGCGAACCCGCCGCGGTCGGACTCCGAGACGATCGCGTCCGGAGGGTTCGGTGTGTCGAGCAGTTCGCGGACGACTCGTACGGCGTCCTCACGGGCGGCGGCGCCGATCCGCACGAGGCCGGGGTCGACCTCGCGGCCCGCCTGCCGAAGCGCGTCGACGTACCCCAGGTAGCGCTCCTCCTGGGCGCCCGTGTGGGAGAGGAACGCGATCCGGGTGCGGCCGGCCTCGATCAGGTAGGCGGTGGCCTCCGCGAGCGCCGTACGGGCGTTGTTCCGGACGACGTCGACACCCGGGAGTTCGAGGGTGTCGCTGAAGGCCATCAGGGCACGGGTGGACCGGCGAGCCGCGGTGAGGTCGAGCTCGTCGCTCAGACCGCCGACGAAGATCGCGCCGTCGACGTGACCGCGGGTGATGACCCGCAGCGACTGGGCGGCCCGGTCGAGGCGACGTACCGGGACCCCGATCACCGAGTACCCGTGGGCGGCGGCGATGTCCTCGGACTGCGCTGTCAGGTGGTCCAGCCAGGGTCCGACGGGTGGCGCGTAAACGATCGCAATCAACTCCGACCGCTGCCGCCGCAGACTCCGAGCGGCGGTATTTCCTTTGTAGCCGAGTCGCCGCGCGGCCTCCTCCACCCGCTTTCGCGTCGGCTCGGGAAGCGGGGTCGTCCGGTCCGCCCGCCCACTCAGCACGTACGAACACGTCGCCACGGAAACCCCCGCGGCATCAGCCACGTCCCGAAGCGTCGTACGCCCTTCCCTACTCATGGTGAAAGCATTAACCTGGTCCCAGATCCGGTCAACACCCCATAGTTGGTTAATTTGCTAGACATTAACCAACCTCAACGGACACGGTGTGGCGGGTGGTTGATGGCGCACTGGGTACTGAGCACCCCCAGCGGGGCCGCTGAACAGGTAATTGCCTGCTCACCGCCACCGCGGAGTGTTCACACCCACGGCTTGCGGGGCCGGTGTGGAGGTTTCTTGGGTGGGGTTGTCGGATTCTGGGTGGCTGGTTCGTGGACAGGGCAAAGGGACCGAACGAGGACTCAGACTCAAGGAGAACTGCGATGACCGAGCAGGCCAAGCGTGTGACCAGACCGTTTCGCTTCGGGGTTGTTGCTCCAGTAGGTGATGATCTGTCGGCGTGGCGGGATCGGGTGCGGCGGATTGCCGACCTCGGGTACTCGACGTTGCTGATGCCCGATGTGCCTACCTGGCAGCCGACACTCGCCCCCACCCTGGCGACCGCGGCCGCGATTGCTGATCTGCGGGTCGGCTCGTGGGTCTATGCCGCCGCGCTGCGCGAACCCATGAGCACGGCGTGGGAAGCGCACTCGCTCTCGGTCCTCACCGAAGGCCGCTTCGAGATGGGGATCGGCGCCGGCCGACCCGGTATCGAGGTCGAGCTGGGGCTGCCTGCCGTCTCCCTCGCCGAGCGGCGCTCCCGGATGCGCGAGACCGTCACCGCCCTCCGTGAGTTCGACGGCCCCGATCTGCACACGCCGGTGGTGATGGCGGTGAGCGGACCGAAGGCGCAGGAGCTGGCGCTCGAAGTCGCTGACGCGGTCACGTTCGTACTCCCCGCGGACGACGACCGCGCCGAAACCACGCAGCGGGTCCGCGACTTCGCCGGCCGCCGCGACCTCGAACTCGCCCAGCACGTGGCCGCCGTCGGTGACCGTGTCGCGCCGTTCATGGCGCCGCCCGACCTCGACACCGCAGCGCTCCGCGCGGCCGACTCGCTCGTCATCCTCCCGAGCGACCCTTCGGCGGCTGCCGAAGAGATCCAGCGCCGACGCGAAGAGATCGGCTTCTCGTACTTCGTCATCGGCGCCGACTTCGCCGAAGCGCTCGCCCCGGCCGTCGCCAAGCTGTCCGGACAGTAGGCGGCGTACGTCGTCGCAGGTCAACCCGGCGTACCGGCGTCCTTCGTGCCGGGGACAAGGAACAGCCGCCGCGAAACGAGGTTCGCGGCGGCTGTGGGGTGTTGGTGAGGGGTCAGCGGTCGCCCATGGGGACGTACTGGACGCCTCGGGCGCCGGTGTAGATCTGTTTCGGGCGGGCGATCTTCTGGTCGCCGTCGCCGAGCATCTCCAGCCACTGGGCCAGCCAGCCGGAGGTGCGGGGGATCGCGAACAGGACGGTGAACATGTCCGGTGGGAACTGCAGCGCCTCGTAGATCAGGCCGGAGTAGAAGTCGACGTTCGGGTAGAGCTTGCGGGAGACGAAGTACTCGTCCTCCAGCGCGATCTTCTCCAGTTCGACGGCGATCTTCAGCAGCGGGTTGATGCCGGTGACCTCGAAGACGTCGTCGGCGGCCTTCTTGATGATCTTGGCCCGCGGGTCGTAGTTCTTGTAGACCCGGTGGCCGAAGCCCATCAGCCGCTCTTCGCCGTTCTTCACGCCCTCGATGAACGACGGCACGTTGTCGATCGAGCCGATCCGGCGGAGCATCTTCAGCACCGCCTCGTTGGCGCCGCCGTGCAGCGGGCCGTAGAGCGCGCCGATCCCGCCGGCGACCGCGGTGTACGGGTCGACCTGGGTCGAGCCGATCGCGCGGACCGCGTTCGTGGACGCGTTCTGCTCGTGGTCGGCGTGCAGGATGAACAGGATCTCCAGCGCCCGCACCAGGCGGTCGTCGGCGGCGTACTTCGGCTCGCTCATCTTGAACAGCATCGACAGGAAGTTCGCCGTGTAGCTGAGCTCGTTGTCCGGGTACACGTACGGCTTGCCCTGGGCGTGCCGGAACGCGAACGCGCCGAGCGTCGGCATCTTCGCGATCAGCCGCCGGATCTGCAGCGCCCGGGACTCCTCGTCGAAGATGTTGCGCGACTCGGGGTAGAACGTGGACAGCGCGCCGACCGAGGCCAGCAGCATGCCCATCGGGTGCGCGTCGTACCGGAAGCCCTGCATGAAGGTCTTCAGGTTCTCGTGCACGAACGTGTGATACGTCACGTCGTGCGCCCAGGCCTCGTACTCCGCCTTGTTCGGCAGCTTGCCGTTGACCAGCAGGTAGGCCACCTCGAGGTAGTTCGACTGCTCGGCGAGCTGCTCGATCGGGTACCCGCGGTACTCCAGGATGCCCTTGTCGCCGTCGATGAAGGTGACGGAGGAACGGCAGGAGGCGGTGTTGACGAAGCCGGGGTCGTAGGTGGCCAGGCCACCGTCGCCGTCGGATGCGCTGATCTGCTTGAGGTCTGCGGCACGGATGGTGCCATCGGTGATGGCAAGGTCGAAGTCCTTGCCGGTCCGGTTGTCCCGGACGGTGAGCGACTGTTCGGTCACGATGCCCTCTTCGGAAGCTGGCGTCATCGCCTGGATGAATGAGGGTAGATCAGCCGGCGGGACGCGATTCGGACTGCAATCTTCACCGCTAAACTAGTGCGGTCCTCAGCTGCTTCCAAGCCGGGGTCCCCTCGGCGTGTGGGCTCGCTTTGACCCGAACGTGGCCACGCCGGTATTCTGGGCTGCTGTTGTGCGTTCCAGGTCCGGTACAGACACTGTCCTGTCGGCTGACCGCTCGCCGACGTCCAGTTTGTTCAATCTCTGAGAAACGAAGGTCAACGACCGTGCGCACGTACAGCCCGAAGCCTGCTGACGTCACTCGTGAGTGGCACGTGATCGACGCCACCGACGTCACGCTCGGTCGGCTCGCCGTCCAGATCGCCACCCTGCTGCGCGGCAAGCACAAGCCGACGTTCGCTCCGCACGTGGACGGCGGCGACTTCGTCGTTGTCGTCAACGCTTCCAAGGTGGCCCTGTCCGGCACCAAGCGGACCGACAAGCTGGCGTACCGTCACTCGGGTCACCCGGGTGGTCTGACGGCGACGCCGATCGGCGAGATCCTCGACAAGGACCCGCGCAAGGCCGTCGAGAAGGCCGTCTGGGGCATGCTCCCGAAGAACCGCCTGAGCCGGAAGCTGCTGACCAAGCTGAAGGTCTACGCCGGTCCGGAGCACCCGCACACGGCGCAGCAGCCGAAGCCGTTCGAGATCACCCAGATCGCCCAGTAAGCGATCGACGAACCAGGTAAACGAGGATTCACAGCGTGAGCGACATCACCACCGAGACCGAAGAGTTCGACACCGAGGTCCCCATCGACACCGAGGGCCCGGTCGCCTACACCTCCGAGACGAACCCGGCTCCGGAGCAGCGCGCCGAGACGGGTCGGGTCGCGGTCATCAACCCGGCCGGCGCCACCGGCCGTCGCAAGGAGGCCGTCGCTCGCGTGCGGATCGTCCCGGGCACCGGCAAGTGGAAGATCAACGGGAAGGACCTCGACGTCTACTTCCCGAACAAGGTCCACCAGCAGCACGTGAACGAGCCGTTCGTCGTCGCGGGCCTCGAGGGCTCGTACGACGTGATCGCCCGGATCAACGGCGGCGGGATCACCGGCCAGGCCGGTGCGCTGCAGCTGGGTGTGGCCCGCTGCCTGAACGACGCCGACCGTGAGGCCAACCGCAAGGGCCTGAAGTCGGCCGGTCTGCTCAGCCGCGACGCGCGGATCAAGGAGCGCAAGAAGGCCGGTCTCAAGAAGGCCCGTAAGGCGCCTCAGTACAGCAAGCGCTGATCACCTGATGGGGCGTTTGTTCGGCACGGACGGAGTCCGTGGCCTGGCGAACGTGGACCTGACCGCGGAGCTGGCGCTCGACCTCTCGGTCGCGGCAGCTCACGTACTCGGCGAGGCCGGTGCCTTCGAAGGGCACCGGCCACGCGCCGTTGTGGGCCGGGATCCGCGTGCCAGTGGTGAGTTCCTGGAAGCTGCCGTGGTGGCCGGTCTGGCCAGCGCCGGCGTCGACGTGGTCCGGCTCGGCGTACTGCCGACCCCGGCCGTAGCGCATCTGACCGGTTCGACCGGCGCCGATCTCGGCGTGATGCTGTCCGCGAGCCACAACCCGATGCCGGACAACGGCATCAAGTTCCTGGCCCGCGGCGGGATCAAGCTCGACGACGTCATCGAGGACGCCATCGAGGCCCGGATGAACGAGGAGTGGCAGCGCCCGACCGGCGCGTCCGTCGGCCGGGTGACCGACGACGGGCAGGGTTTCGAGACGTATGTCTCGCACCTGGTCCGCTCGGCGCCGAACCGGTTCGACGGTCTCAAGGTCGTGATCGACTGCGCGAACGGCGCCGCCTCGCAGACCGCGCCGGAGGCACTGCGCCGGCTCGGCGCCGAGGTGATCACGGTCGCCGCCGCCCCGGACGGGCTGAACATCAACCTGAACTGCGGATCCACGCATATCGAGGGTCTGCAGCGTGAGGTCGTCGGGCACCGCGCCGATGTCGGCATCGCGCTCGACGGCGACGCGGACCGCTGCCTGGCGGTGGACGCGAACGGCGAGCTCGTCGACGGCGACCAGATCCTCGCGATCCTGGCGCTGGCGATGCGGGACAGCGGCCGGTTGTCGAACGACACCGTGGTCGCGACCGTGATGAGCAACCTGGGCTTCGTGCAGGCGATGGTCCGGGAGCGGATCGCGGTCGAGCAGACCAAGGTCGGCGACCGGTACGTGCTCGAGGCGATGAAGGCCGGCGGCCACAAGCTCGGCGGTGAGCAGTCCGGGCACGTGATCCTGTCCGATCACGCGACCACCGGCGACGGCACGCTGACCGCGGTCATGCTGCTCTCCCGGGTCGCCCAGACGGGGAAGAGCCTGGCCGATCTGGCCGGTGCGATGACCCGCCTCCCGCAGGTCCTGGTCAACGTGAAGAACGTCGACAAGTCCCGCGCGGGTACCGACCCCGCGGTGCAGTCCGCGGTCACCGAGGCCACCACGCGCCTGGGTGACTCCGGCCGGGTCCTGCTCCGCCCGTCCGGCACCGAGCCGTTGGTCCGGGTCATGGTCGAAGCCGAGTCCTCGGACACGGCCGACGAGATCGCCCACGCCCTCGCGGACGTGGTCGCTTCCGCACTGAAGCTCTGACGACGTACAAGTACGCCGGCAGCCACCTGGCTGTCCGGCGTACTTGTCTTCAGGGCTGGCAGAGAGCGGCCCTTCGGCGCCGACCGAGCGCGACCGGAGCCCCCGCACACGAGGGGATATCCCTTCGTGTTGTGCCTTCTCCGTTGGTGTGCGAGGGGAGAACCCACAACACCAGGGGATATCCCCTCGTGTGGCGGAGGGTGGGTGTTCGCGGGGTGATCTGCAGCTCGACAGGTAGTGCACCGGTGGGACGCTGTACGCGCGGGCGCGTTAACGCTCTGGTGCACTACCCGGCCACCCGACACATCCTGTCGAGCTGCCGATCGCGCCAGGTCCGACGGTCCGCTTGTTGTTTACGGGCCGAGTTCGGTCAGGCGGCGTTCTGGGGCGGGGGCGGCTTCGGCGAGGAGCTGGGTGTACTCGTGCTGCGGGTTGAGGATCACGTCGTCGGCGGGGCCCTGTTCGACGACCTGGCCGTGGTACAGCACCATGATTTCGTCGCTGAAGTGGCGGGCGGTGGCGAGGTCGTGGGTGATGTAGAGGACGCCCAGGTTCTCCTCGCGCTGGAGGGTGGCGAGGAGGTTGAGGACGCCCAGGCGGATCGAGACGTCGAGCATCGAGACCGGTTCGTCGGCGACCAGGATCGCCGGTTCGGGCGCGAGGGCGCGGGCGATGGCGACACGCTGGCGCTGGCCGCCGGAGAGTTCGTGCGGTTTGCGGTGCACGAAGTCCTCGTCGAGGCGGACGCGGCGGAGCAGTTCCAGTACCCGCTCCTCAACCTGCGAACGGGTGAAGTCCGGGTGGTGGAGCTTCACCGGACGCTCCAGGTGATGGCTGATCGTGTGGTACGGGTTCAGCGACGCGAACGGGTCCTGGAACACCATCTGCACAGCCTTCCGGTACGCCGCCGCGCGCGCACCGTGGTACTGCATCGGTTCGCCGTCGACGAGGATCGCTCCGGACGTCGGCCGTTCGAGCTGCATCAGCAACTTGGCGATCGTCGACTTGCCCGACCCGGACTGGCCGACCAGCGCGATCGTCCGGCCCGGTGTCAGTTCGAAGCTCACCGTGTCGACGGCGCGCAGCCGCGTGGTCCGCAGACCGTTGCGCAGCCGGTACTCCTTCACGACGTCGCGCATTTCCAGGACGCTCATCAAGCCTCCACCGTCTGATCAGTCTCTTCGAGTGCGATCTCGCCGGTTCGTACGAAGCCGCCGCGCTCACCGGTCAGGCTGGGGAAGGACGACAGCAATCGCTTCGTGTACGGGTGTTTGGGCTTCGTGTAGAGCGTCAGCGCGTCGTCCAGTTCGACGATCAGCCCGGCCCGCATCACCGCGATCCGGTCGCTGATCTCGAGCAGCAGCGGCAGGTCGTGGGTGATGAAGACGACCGCGAACCCCAGCTCCGAGCGGAGCCGGGTGATCTCCCGGAGGATCTCCCGCTGCACGACCACGTCGAGCGCGGTGGTCGGCTCGTCCATGATCAGCACCTGCGGCTCGAGCGCCAGCGCCATCGCGATCATCACCCGCTGCCGCATGCCCCCGGACAGTTCGTGCGGGTAGGCGCGGAGCCGGTCCCGGTCGACGCCGACCCGTTCGAGCAGGTCGGCGCAGCGGGCCCGGCGATCCGCCTTGCTCAGCTCGGGACGATGCGTGATGAACACGTCTTCGAGCTGCTCGGAGATCCGTAGTACCGGATTGAGCGAGTTCATCGCGCCCTGGAAGACCATTGCGATCTTGTCCCAGCGGAACGCCCGCAGATCGTCGCCGGCCAGCGACGACAGGTCGATGTCGTACCCCTCGCGAGACGAGAAGACGACGCGCCCGCCGGTGATCGCCGCCGGCGGCTTGAGCAGACGGGTGATCGCGTACGCCAGCGTCGACTTCCCGCAGCCGCTCTCACCAGCCAGGCCGAGGATCTCGCCGCGTTCCAGGGTGAGAGAGACCTCGCGTACGGCGTGGACGGTCGTCTCGGCGCGGTAGTCGATGCTCAGGTTCTCGATACTCAGCACACTCATGCTTTCACGCTCCACTTGTTGCGCTCGGCACGCGTCTGTGAACGCAGCTTCGGGTTGATGATCTCGTCGATCGAGAAGTTGATCAGCGACAGCGCCGCGCCGAACAGCGCGATCGCGAGGCCGGGCGGCGCGAACCACCACCAGGCACCGAGCCGGAGCGCCAGCCCGTTCTGGGCGTAGAAGAGCATCGTGCCCCAGGTGAACGAGCCGGACGCGCCGAGCCCGAGGAACGACAGGCCCGCCTCGCCGAGGATCGCGAAGATGACCGCGAACACGACCTGCGACGCGAGCAGCGGGATCAGGTTCGGCAGGATCTCGACGAGCAGGATCCGCCAGCGCTTCTCGCCGCCGATCCGGGCCGCGAGGACGTAGTCGCGGCTGCGCACGCTGAGGGTGAAACCGCGCAGGACGCGCGCGGACCCGGCCCAGCTGGTGATCGCGAGGACCGCGGCCACCAGCCAGATCGACTTGTTCGGCACATAGCTGGAGATCACGATCACCAGCGGCAGACCGGGAATCACCAGCATGATGTTGGTGAACAGCGAGAACGCCTCGTCGGTCCAGCCGCCGACGAACGCGCCGACGATGCCGAAGAACGACGACAGCAGCAACGTGATCGCACCGACCACGACGCCGATGATCAGCGAACCGCGGGTGGCGTACGCGAGCTGGGCGAACACGTCCTGTCCGCTCTGCGTGGTGCCGAGCAGGAAACCGTTCCCCGGTCCGGTCAGGCCGACGTCGCGGACCGTCGACGGATCGCCGACGAGCAGCGGACCGAGTACGCCGAACAGGATGATCAGGCCGGCGATGCCCAGCCCGACGGCCAGCTTGACGGTCATCGGCGGCAGGGACCGGCGGCGGACCGGCGCCGATTCCTGCACGGCGGCGGCCCCTTCAGTGGTGATAGCCATAGAGCCCTTCCTCAGGACCGCGCACGGGTGCGGGGGTCGATGACGCCGTACAGGAGGTCGACGAGCAGGTTCGCGCCGAGGACCGCGAGCGTGATGATCAGGAAGACGCCCTGCATCAGCGCGTAGTCGTTGTTGCCGACAGCAAGCAGAAGCGCGGAGCCGATCCCCGGGTAGGAGAACACCGCCTCGGTGACGATCGAGCCGGCGACCACGAAACCCAGCGAGATCGCGAACCCGGAGATGGACGGCAGGACCGCGTTCCGGGCCACGTACCGGGACCGGATCCGGCGCGGTGTCAGGCCTTTCGCCTCGGCGGTCACGACGAAGTCCTCGGACATCGTCGAGACCATCATGTTCCGCATCCCGAGCATCCAGCCGCCGACCGACGAGATGACGATCGTCAACGCCGGCAGGGCTCCGTGGTACAGCACGGACTGCGCGAACGGAAGGCTCCAGCCCGGCGTCACGGAGTACACGTCGTACCCGCCGCTGAGCGGGAACACCGGCCAGGTGCTGCCGAGCAGGAAGAGCAGCAGCAGCGCGAGCCAGAAGTACGGCACCGACTGCAGCATCGTGGTGACCGGGATCAGGTTGTCGACCCAGGAACCGCGCCGCCAGCCGGCGGCGCGTCCCAGCAGGATTCCGATCGCGAACGAGATCACCGTCGCGAGACCGATCAGGCCCACGGTCCAGGGCAGCGTCTGGCCGATGACCTGGGACACCGGCGCCGGGAAGTACGCGATCGACGTACCGAGGTCGCCGGTGACCAGGTGGTGCAGGTAGGTCCAGTACTGACTCCACAGCGACGAGTGCGTGTCCGTGCCGAGCAGTGCCTCGATCGCGGTCCGGGTGGTCGGCGTGACCGGTCCCTTGGTCGCGAGCTTGGACAGCATCAGGTCGACCGGGTTCCCCGGCATCAGGCGGGGAACCAGGAAGTTCAGCGTCAGGGCCGCCCAGAGGGCGACCACGTAGAAGGCGAGTTTCCGCAGCAGGTAGCGCACAGCCGGCCCGGGCTCAGCTGGCGGGCTTGATCGTCTTGAGGACGATGCCTGCGTCCCAGGCCTTCCACGCGGCGGGCAGGACGTACAGGTTGTCCTTGGTCGGCCAGCCGGTCGCGCGCGAGGTGTTGAACTCGGTGAGCATCGAGTTCACGTAGACCGGGATGTAGGGCAGCTGGTCGGCGATGATCGACTGGATCTTCGCGTACTCCACCTTCTGCGCGGCCTGGTCCGTGGTACCGGCGGCCGTCTTGAGCGCGGCGTCGACCGCCGGGTTCGAGAACCGGGACTGGTTACCGGCCGACGCGGACTTGCCGACCGGTGCGGTGTTCGTCGTGGCGAGCTTGCTGTCGTAGGTGAAGTACGGGTTCGTGGACGCGCCGAGGCCGACGGAGTCGAGCGACAGCTGGAACTTGCCGTTGGTCTGGGCGGCGTTCCACTCGTTCCAGGACACCTGACTGGGCTTGAGCTCGATGCCGACCGCGGCCAGCTGCTGCTTGAGCGTGTCGTTGATCAGGATGTAGTCGCTCCACCCGGTGACGGTCTGGACGGTCAGCGACAGCCGCTTGCCGTCCTTCGCCCGTACGCCGTCACTGCCCTTCGTCCACCCGGCCGCATCGAGGAGCTTGCCCGCCTCTTCCGCGTTCGCGCTCTGCGGGAGTTTCGCCGTACCGGCGTCCGCGATCCAGCTGTCGTCGCGGCCCGGGAGCAGCATCGTCGGCGAGCCGACGCCCGCGACGCCACCGCCGGCCAGCTTCGCGAGCTGTTCGCGGTTCATCGCCAGGTAGATCGCCTTGCGGACGGCCGGGTCGGTCTGCGGCCCGGCGCACCCGAGGGCGGCGTTGGAGCAGGTCACGACGACGGTCGTCATCACGGGGGTGTTCACATAGGTCAGGTTCTTGCCGGACTTCATGATGTTGTCGATGCCGGGCAGGTACGCGCTGGCCCAGTCGACCTTGCCCGCGACCAGAGCGGCGCTGGCGGCGTCGGCGGACGTCACCGGCAGGTAGCGCACCTCCTTGATGGTGGGCTTGCCCGCCTCCCAGTACTGGTCGTTCTTCGTCAGCACGAAGCTCTGCGGCGTGTACGACTTCACCTTGAACGGGCCGGTGCCGACCGGGTTCTTGTTGAGGTCCGTCGTCGGGTCCTTGATGTCCTTCCAGATGTGCTCGGGCACGATCGCCTGGTTGGCGAGCACGGCCGGCTCCTGCATGAAGGACTTCGACTTGAAGGTCAGTACGGCGGTGTCGTCCGACGTGGCCTTCGCGGTCGCGGCGAGACCGGACGGGTTCAGCGCCGGGGTCTTCGCGACCAGGTTGAACGTGAAAGCGACATCCTTGGCGGTGAACGGCTGGCCGTCGTTCCACTTCACGTCGTGCCGGGTCTTGATGGTCAGCTCGGTGCCGGCGGCGTTCCACGAGAAGCCCGAGGCGAGGACCGGCGTCGGGTCGGACTGCTTCGCGAAGTTGTACCAGTACAGCGGCTCGTAGATGACGCCCAGCGTCGGCTGCAGCGCGGTGCTGCTGAACGGGTTGAAGTTCTCGGTGGTGATGTCACCGGCCGCGACGGTGATCGAGGCGTCCTTGGCGGCGGGCTGGTTGCCGGCCGCGGCGCCTTCGCAGGCGGCGAGCAGGAGTGCGGTGGCGGTCGCGGCGGCGACGGCGCCCACCAGGCGCCGCGCCCTCGCTCGGTTCATCGGGTTCTGGGGCATCGATTGGATCCTCTCGGCACGACCGGCGCGAACGCGGTCCTCGAAACGCGTCACCCGGCAGCCGCCAGGGAAGCTGGCCGTAACTTAGTTCGCCTAATAAACAAGGCGCAAGAGCTAGCCCAGTAACGGTTCGACTGCGAAGGGTGCCAAGTCAGGCAGAGATCGCGCGCTCGGAGCGGAGCATCATCAGGGCCGCGCCGATGGCGGCGGCGTCGTGTCCGCGCTCGTCGAGCACCACTTCGGTGTTCACGGCGCGCCCGAACGAGGAGCTCAGGATCCGCTCCTGGATGACCGGCAGGTAGATCGTCCCGGCGACGGCGAACGCCGGCCCGGTCAGCACCAGCAGCTGGACGTCGTACATGTTGGTGATCGTCTGCGCGCCGAGCGCGAGCCAGGACGCGGAGTCCCGCAGGATCGCCTCGGCCCGGGAGTCCCCGGTCAGCGCCAGCCGGGCGATGGCGGCGAACGCCGCGACCCCGGTACGGCGTGGCGATCCGAGGTCGAGCCCCGCCGCGCGGGCCTTGGCGACGACCGTGGCGGGACCGGCGATCGCCTCCAGGCAGCCGGTGCTCCCGCACCAGCACTGCGGCCCGCCGATCTGGACGCAGATGTGCCCGACCTCGCCGGCGTTGCCGTGGGCGCCCTGGTAGACGTTGCCGTTCAGCCGCAGGCCGGATCCGATGCCCTCGCTCATGAACAGCGCGGCCATCACCGAGACGTCGTGGCTGGTGGTGAGCCGGGTGCCCGCGGCGGCCGCGGTCGCGTCGTTCTCCAGCAGTGCGGGCAGGCCGAGCCGTTCCTCCAGCCGGCGATGGATCGGGAACCCGACCCAGCGCGTCATCGACGGCGGCGCGGACGTGACGCCGCGGTTGCGGATCAGCGGCCCGGGACACACGAAGCCGAGCCCGAGGACGAGCGACGCATCGATACCCGAACGCTCGATCAGCTCGGTGGTCTCGGCCGCGATCCGCTCCACGACCTGCTCCGGATCGCTGTCGTCGCCCGGCCCGGCGCGCCGCCAGCGGGCCACGACGGCGCCGGCGTAGTCGACCAGCACGTACGTCAGGCTGTCGGCGCTCAGATGTACGCCGACGACGTACCGCGCTGCCGCCCTGATCCGCAGCATCGTGCGAGGCTTGCCACCGGTGGACGAGCCGCGACCGGCCTCGTCGACCAGGCCGTCGTCGATCAGCCGCCGGACCAGCGTGGTGACCGAAGGGGCGGTGAGGCCGGTGATCTGGGTGAGTTCCACCCGGCTGACCGTGCCCGCGGAGCGGATGCTGTCCACAATGAGGGCACGGCTGTTCGTCGGTGCCGGGTCGTAACCCGGTGATCGCGACGTGTCGCTGACCCGCTGCATCGGGACATCCGCTCTCTGCTGAGTTTGTTAGGTCTGTGAATATAGTGGCTTCGGTGGCCTTGGAGGGGAGTCTATGCAGGACGTGACGCGGGAGCGGATCGCCGGGCTGGTGCTGGCGCGTCCCGGGCGGTTGCTCGGGATGGAGCCGTTCATGGCCGACGTCGTGCAGGGGATCGAGGAGGTCTTCGTCGGGCGGCGGGTGAGTCTGCTGATCGAGTTCGCGGCCGATATCGCCGACGAGATCGCGATCTGGCAGCGCTGGGTGGCCAACGACCACGTCGACGGCATCGTCATGGTCGACCTCCGGGCGCAGGACGCGCGGCTTGCCGAGCTCGAGCGGCTGGGAGTGCCGGCGGTCCTGCTCGGCGGGCCGGAACTCGAGGTGCCGATCACCAACGTGCTCGTCGACAACGCCGAGGGCGCCCGGGCGGCCGTTCGCGCGCTCGCGGATCTCGGGCATCGCGACATCGCGCGGGTCAGCGGGCCGCGGGACATGCTGCACTGCCAAGCCCGCGACGACGCGTTCATGGAGACGTGCGCCGAGCGGGACGTACAGGGGCGGGTCATCGAAGGCGACTACTCCGAGGACGCCGGCCGGGAGGCGACCCGGCAGCTGCTGACCGGCAGCCAGGTCCCGACGGCCGTTGTGTATGACAACGACCTGATGGCGATCGGCGGCCTCGCCGCGGCCAAGGACCTGGGCGTTCGGATCCCCGAGCAGTTGTCCGTGATCGCCTGGGACGACACGGCGGTCGCCCGGTTGGCGCATCCGCCGTTGAGCGTCGTGACGGTCGACGTCCACGGCCTCGGCACGATCGTCGGCGAAGCGATCCTCACCGTCATGCACGGCGGCGGCGTCACGACGTACCAGGTGCCGAAGCCTACGATCCGCCTCGACCGGTCGACCGCGGAGCCGGGGACATGAGGCCGGATTCCCACGCCCACACAGCGATCTCGGTCCGGTTGCGGGCGGCGATCTTGCGCTGAACCGCGGCCAGATGCGACTTGACGGTGGACAGCGAGATCGTCAGCTCCGCGCTGATCTCGGCGTTGGTGCGGCCCCGGGCGACGGCCTTGACGGCGGCCAGTTCGCGGTCGGTCAGCGCAGGTTCGGGGCGGCGCGGACGGCGGCCGGCGGTACTGAAATGGGCCAGCAGCCGGGTTGTGATCGACGGCGACACGAGCGCATCGCCGTTGGCCGCGGCATGCACCGCCTCCACCAGCAGCCTCGGCCCGGCGTCCTTCAGCAGGAATCCACGGGCGCCCGAGCGGAGTGCCTCGTGGACGAGTTCGTCGAGGTCGAACGTCGTCACGACGAGCACCCGCAGCGGGTCGGCGACCTCGGGACCGGCCAGCAGCCGGGTCGCGGCCAGGCCGTCCATCAGCGGCATCCGGATGTCCATCAGCGTGACGTCGGGACGCAGCTCCCGGGCCAGCTCCACCGCACGCCGCCCGTCCTCGGCCTCTCCGGCGACCTCGATATCGGGCTCCCGTTCGAGGATCAGCCGGAATCCCGTACGGACCATGGCCTGGTCGTCGGCGAGCAGGACTCGCACCGTCATGGTGTTGTTCTCCCTTCCGGTCCGATGCCACCGGGGAGGGGCAGTTCGGCCAGGACCCGCCATTCGTGCTCGCCGTGTTCCCCGACGGTCAGCCTTCCGTCCAGCGCGTCGATCCGCTCGCCCATTCCGATCAGTCCGTAGCCGTCCGCGTTGCGGTGGCGGCTTCGACCCTGCCGAGCCCCGTCGTTGCGCACCTCGACCCGCAGGTACCGCCGGCCGGTGTCGGCGGACGGCTCCACCGTGACCGTGATCTGGCGCGCGTCCGGCGCGTGCTTGCGTACGTTGGTCAAGGATTCGAGCAGGACGCGGTGCACCGTCGACACCGTCTCCGGAGCCACCTCGACGTCCGCGAGCTGGGACGCCAACCGCAAGGTGACGGCCTCGTCCCCGTCGACGCTGGCCTCGATGGTCTCCACCAGAGTCCCGGCGGTGAGCGGCAGTTGCTGCTCCGGACTGCGCAGCACCATCACCAGCCGTCGTACGGCGCCGAGCGCATCGGCTCCGGCCCGCTCGATCTCTTGGAGCAACTCCCGCTCCGTGCCGTCGGCGAGTACCACCTGTGCCGCCTGCGTGCGCACCACAACCCCTGTGATGTGGTGCGCCACCAGGTCGTGCAGCTCTTGGGCGAGCGCGATCCGTTCCCGGTTCCGGGCGGCCAGTTGCGCGGCCTCGCGGCGGGCTTCGCCATCGCGCAGGATCAGACCGACTGCGACACCGCTGCCCCACAACAAGGCCCAGAAGACCGCGACGGTGAGGCTGACCGAGTCTCCGCCGTACCGCAGCACGGGCGCGAGGACGGCGGCCACCCCGCCGAACACCGCGATCGCACCGGCTGCGCGCGGCCCCAGCCGGTGGCAGCTCGCGCCGACCAGCAGAATCAGGGCGAGTGTCTCCGCATCACCGGCGAGCTCCCCGCCCGGCTTCGTGAGGAAACCGGCGAGGCTGCACAGCAGGGACAGTGCGATCGCGGCCGTCGCGAGCTGTGCGAGCTGTGCGAGCCGTCCGGGCAAGCGTCGTCGGAGCAGCGCGAGCGCTCCGATCGCCACACCCGCGCAGGAGTACAGGACCTCGCCCGCCGGCGGCGATCCGTCCAGGACGAGACGTCGTACGACGTGCTCGGTGTTCAGGCCGACCAGGACGAGGACCTCGGTGACGAACAGGCCGCGGCGCACCAGTCTGTTGGTGGTGAGGATCACCGAGTCATCGTCCTTTCTGTCATCTCCGGGTCAGCGAGGCTCTGCTTCGGCCGGGCAGTGGTAGCTGCGCTCCGGGCGTTCGCCAGTGGTCAGGAACGTCGTGACCGCGTACTTCGCGCACTGATTCCGGCCCGCCGGGTAGACGCCGTGGCCGCCTTGGTCGGCCGTTACCATCGTGGCACGGTTGCCCAGGGCCCCCAGCATCTTCACGGCGCCGGCCAGCGGTGTGGCCGGGTCGCGCAGGTTCTGCACCAGGAGCACGTTCGACGGCCCCCGGTCGGTGATGCGGACCGGCGGCTCGGTCGGCTCCGGCCAGAACGCGCAAGGCTGGATGTTGGCCCCGGCCGCGCCGAACAGCGGATACCGGATCCGGTCGGCGGCGACGTTGCGCTGGTAGGTCTGGACCGAGGTCGGCCAGCGCGAGTCGTTGCAGATCATGGCGTAGCGACCGGAGATCAACTCCTCCGGGTCCTCCGCCGTACCGCCGCCCGGCAGTGGTGGCGGCGCCTGGTTCGCGTCCAGCGCCTTCCAGATGCCGGCCAGCATCGGCAGCTGCGCCGAGCCGTAGAGAAGACCGAAGTTGAGCAGGCGGAACGTCACCGCGTCGAAGGGCCCGTCGGGCGTTGGGACCGGCGACTTGTCCAGCCGCGCGGCCAGCTCGTGGAACTTGGCGGTCACCTGTGCCAGCGTCCGGCCCAGCCCGTACTCGCGGTGGTTGGCGGCGGCGAACTTGGCGAAGTCCGGGAAGCGGTCCTCGACGCCACGCGACCACAGCCGCTCGCTCGGGTAGTCCCAGCCGCCCGGTCCCAGGTTGCTGTCGAGCACGATCCGGTCGCTGCGCTGCGGGAACAGCGTGGTGTACACCGCGCCGAGGTACGTGCCCCAGGACGCGCCGGCGTACGAGATCTTCGACTCGCCCAGCGCGGAACGGATCCGGTCCATGTCACGAGCCGTGTTGGCGGTGCTGACGTGTGGGAGCATCCAGGACGACTCCGAGGCGGCGCACTGTTCGGCCACCTTCTTCATCTCGACGGCCCGTTTGGCCACGTCAGCGGAGTTCCGTGCGTACGGCGGAATGTTGCCGGTGGCCTGCTGCGATGACGTGAGGTTGCACGTGACCGGCGTGCTCTTGCCGATGCCGCGTGGATCGAACCCGATCACGTCGTAGTTGTCCAGGACGCTCTGCGGCAGACCGGCCGTGACGAGAAAGGCCGGGTAGCCCTGACCGGCGCTCGGGCCGCCCGGGTTGGTCAGCAGGACACCGCGTCGTGCCTCCGGCTTCTTGCTTGCCAGCCGGGAGACAGCGATGTCTATGGTCCGGCCGTCAGGTTTGCGGTAGTCCAGCGGGACCTTCAACGTGCCGCACTGCATGCCTTCCGGGATCGGGAACGGGGAGATGTCCGCCGGGCATTTGCCCCAGTCGATGCCGCCTGATGGTTGCGCCTGCGATGCTGCGGCGCCTACCTGCGAGACTCCCGGGAGCAGGGCGGTGGCCAGCGAGGCAACAGCAACGGTCAAGGTCAAGGCTGTGCGTCTCATGTTTCCCAGTTTTCGGGAGCCGACTGGTCGAGCACACCCATCCGCAGACCATTTCGGATGGCCGAAAGTACGAGACCAGAGAGGTGAATCCGGGCGTGAGCGCAGAGCATCGTGAGTTGGAGTTGTTCCTGCATTTGGCGCGGACGCTCAACTACGGGCGCACCAGTCTGGAGTGTCACGTCAGTGCGGCCACGTTGACTCGGACGATTCAGCGGTTGGAGACGCGGGTTGGCGCGCAGTTGCTTGATCGTGGGCCGCGGGGTGTGGTGCTGACGGCGGAGGGGCGACGGTTCTCGGCGTACGCCGAGCAGGCGCTGGGGTTGTGGGCGGAGTATCAGGCTGGATCTGGTGAGCCTGCTGGGCTGAGTGGTGAGCTGCGGATCTTCGCGACTGTTACGGCTTGCCAGACGTTGCTACCGGAGTTGCTGGCGCCGCTGCGGGTTGCGCATCCGCAGATTCGGCTCGACATCCGCACCGGCGACGCGGCCGCCGCCCTCGCCCGCTTGGATGAGGGCGAGGTGGACGCCGCGGTCGCGGGCATCCCCAAGCGCCTCCCACAAACCTTGGTGAGCCGACCAGTCGCCATCACCGACCTAGTGCTGGTGAGAGCCCGCGAGAGCCCGTCCGACAAGCAGTCCGACGCCGGATCCGACGGGCCGTCCACAGCCCCGTCCCACGGGCCGTTTGTTGTGCCGGCGCGGGGGCTGGTTCGGGAAGCTGCGTTTCGGTGGTTTCGGAGGTCTGGCGTGAAGCCGGTGATCGCCGCGGAGCCGGATGGGCATGAGGCGTTGCTTGCTCTGGTGGCGTTGGGGTGTGGGACCGGTGTCGTGCCGCGGCTCGTGCTCGAGTCGTCCGCGGTTCGCGATCAGCTCGTCGAGTTGCCGGCCGACCTGGAACCGCTCACGATCGGGCTTTGCGCGCGCCGCGCCGACCTGCACCGCCCTTTGATCGCGGCGCTCTGGGACCTGCGACCGTAGCGCCCGGGGAGAACTTGGCGGGGATGAGCTGCGGCGGCAGCGGGTCGTCGCCTTCGAGCTGACGCAAGAGGGCCTGCGTGCCCAGCTGACCAAGCTCCGGGCCAGGCGTGCGCATCATGGTGAGTTCGGGATCGGCCATCGCCGCGGTTTCGGGGACCGTCAGCAAGGACAGGACGGAGATGTCGCCAGGGATGTCGTGACCGGTGTGCTTGAGGCCGGCGACGACGCCCAGGGCGGCGTACTCGTTGAGGACCAGGATTGCGGTGGTCTCGGAGTGCTCGGTCAGCACCCGCGCGGCGGCGTCCTTGCCGGCCTGGGTGGTGTCGGAGCAGGGGATGATCCTGAGCGGCAGGTCGTACGACGCGGCGACCCGGCGGTACGCCTCCTCGGTACGGACCCAGGGCCCGTAGTCGTGGAACCGGGGATCGTCCAGATCACCCGAGATCAGCGCCAGCTCGCGATGCCCGAGCTCATACAGGTGCCGGACCGCGTCCTCGACCGTGGTGTCGAAGTCGATGTCCACATGCGACAACCCGTCGAGCTCCGTCGTACGCCCGATCAGCGCGAAGGGCGTCCCGGACTGCCGCAGTACGTCGATCCGCGGGTCGTCCAGCTGTACTTCCATCAGGACGACGCCGTCCACCAGCCCCTGCCCCAGCAGCTCGCGGAGCTCGACGCCGTCGTTGCCGACCGGCCACAGCACCAGGTGATAGTCCTGCTTGCGCGCTGCCTCGGCCGCGCTGGTGAAGAACTCCGACGTCGACATCCCGAACCGGTGCTCGAGCGCCGGGTACGCCATGGCGACGATATGGGTCCGCCTGCTGGCCAGCGCGCGAGCGACCATGTTGCGCCGGTAGCCGAGGTCGAGCATCGCCTGCTCGATCCGCGCCCGGGTGGCCGCGGTCACCGGCTTGGTGTCGTTCAGCAGGAACGAGACGGTCGCGATCGAGACCCCGGCCCGCTGAGCGACGTCTTTCATCGTGACCATCGATCGACCCCCTCTGAACTCTTGACAGCGGTGTGACGTACGGAACATAGTCCTTCAACGCCTCAGTTAAGCGGTTTACCGCACAATTCACAAGCTTCTCGGCAGTCCCCACGTTCCTCGGTTAAACGCTTAGAAGGAGTCCGATGTCATGATCAGCAAGCGGATCGCCGCCGCGCTGGCGGGTGCGACGACGGTGTCGCTCCTGCTGGTCGCCTGCGGTGACAACGGCGGCGACCAGTCGTCCGCGTCCGGCGACAGCGTCAAGAGCCTCACGATCCTGGACTACTACAACAACGACCCGGACAAGTCCCTTGTGCAAAAGGGACTTGACTCCTGCGCGTCCAAGCTCGGCATCACGATCCAGCGGGAGACGGTGCCTGGTGACACCTTGATCCAGAAGGTGCTGCAGCAGGCGTCGTCGAAGACGCTGCCCGACGTGCTGATGCTCGACAACCCCGACGTACAGCAGATCGCCGCGACCGGAGCGCTCGCGCCCTTGAACGACATGGGGCTGAACGCCGACGGAGTCATCCAGGGCATGGTCGACGCGACGTCGTACGAGGGCAAGCTCTACGGACTCGCGCCGGTGACGAACACGATCGCGCTGTTCTACAACAAGGACATGCTCGCCGAGGCCGGCGTGCAGCCGCCGAAGACCTGGGAGGAGCTGAAGGCCGCGGCCAAGAAGCTCACCAAGCCCGGCCGGTACGGGATCGCGTTCAACGCCAACGCGACGTACGAAGGTTCCTGGCAGTTCCTGCCGGCGATGTGGACCAACGGCGGTGACGAGACCGATCTGACCAGCCCGCAGGTCGCGGAAGCCCTGCAGCTGTGGGTGGATCTGGTGCAGTCGGGCTCGGCGTCGAAGAGCGTCATCAACTGGACGCAGGGCGACGCCAAGGACCAGTTCGCGGCCGGCAAGGCCGCGATGATGGTGAACGGCCCGTGGCAGATCCCGGCGCTGGAGAAGACCCCGAACGTCAAGTGGGACGTGGTCACGTTCCCGCTGAACAAGCCGGACCAGACGCCGGTCGCGCCGCTCGGCGGTGAGGCCTGGACGGTCCCGCTGAACAAGGACCAGGCCAAGCAGCAGAAGGCCGCGGACTTCGTGAAGTGCCTGAACTCGGACGAGAACGAGCTGGCCTGGGCGAAGGCCCGGTTCACCCTTCCGACCAAGACCGCGCTGCTCGATCAGTACGCCAAGGAGGTGCCGTCGATGAAGGCGTTCGCCGAGCAGGTGAAGACGGCCCGCGCCCGGACCGGCAAGCTCGGTGACAAGTGGCCGGATGCCGCGAAGGTGATCTACCAGGCGATCCAGCTGGCGCTGACCGGTAAGGCCTCGGCCCAGGATGCCTTCAAGCAGGCCTCCGGCGGCTGACGGCATGGTGACGCTCACACGGACGACGGTGGCCGGCCGCGAGAAGGTTCGCGGCCGGCACCACCGCGGCGAGTCCCTCACCAAGGTGCTGTTCGTGCTGCCGGCCGTGGTGGCGATGGTGGCGCTGTTCGGCTACCCGGTGGTGAAGAACCTGCTGATGAGCCTGCAGGACTACGGGCTGAAGACGTTCTTCACCGGGGCCGCGCCGTGGGTCGGGCTGAAGAACTACAGCACGGTCGTGACGGACAAGCTGTTCTCGGACGCGATGCTGAACACCGCGCTGTTCACGGTCGGGTCGATCGCCTTCCAGTTCGCGATCGGACTCGGGCTCGCACTGTTTTTCCGAAACCGTTTTCCGCTCAGCGGCCTGTTGCGTTCGCTGCTCCTGCTGCCGTGGCTGCTGCCGTTGATCGTGTCGAGTGCGACCTGGCGGTCGATCCTCGAGCAGGACAGCGGCATCCTGAACCGCACGCTGCTCAAGCTGCACCTGATCGGCGATCCGGTGCCGTGGCTGAACTCGCCGTCGGTCGCGCTGATCGCGGTGATCGGCGTGAACATCTGGATCGGCATCCCGTTCAACGTGACCCTGCTGTACTCCGGTCTCGCGGAGATCCCCGACGAGCTCTACGAGGCCGGCCAGCTGGACGGCGCGACCGGGTGGCGAGCGTTCTGGTACATCACCTGGCCGAACCTGCGGGCGGTCGCGAGCGTGCTGCTGATGCTCGGCGTCGTCTACACGATCAAGGTCCTGGACATCATCCTCGGCCTCACCGGCGGTGGACCGGCCAATGCCACCCAGACGCTGGCGACCCAGTCGTACGAGAAGTCCTTCGTCGACTTCCGGTTCGGCCAGGGCGCGGCGCTGTCCAACATCCTGATCGCGATCTCGTTCGTGTTCGCGATCTTCTACCTGCGCGGCACCCGCCGTGCCGTCGACGAGTAGGGGGAAGGCATGATGCGACGTACGGCGTACACCGTGATCGGCGTGCTGATCCTGTGCGTGATGCTGTTCCCCGTCTACTGGATGCTGAACGCCTCGCTGCAGCCGTCCGGAAACACCCTGACGGCGGGTTTCCTGCCCTTGAATCCGACGTTTTCCGGCTACAAACGCGCGCTCGACGAGCAGGGCGGAAATCTCGTCACCAGCATGATCATCGCGGCCGGGACGGTGGTGCTGAGCCTGGCGATCGCGACCCCGTGCGCGTACGCGTTGTCGCAGTTCCGGTCCCGCTGGGTGTCGGTCGGGCTGCTGGCGATCCTGATCTCGCAGATGATTCCGGGGATCGTGATCGCGAACGCGCTCTACACGGCGTACGAGCGGATCGGGCTGCTGAACTCGATCCCGGGGCTGATCGTCGCCAACTGCAGCAGCGGGATCCCGTTCGCGATCCTGATCCTGCGGTCGTTCATGCTCTCGCTGCCGCCGTCGCTGGTGGAGGCGGCGCGGGTGGACGGCGCGGGGCTGTTCCGGGCGTTCGTCGCGATCGTACTGCCGATCAGCAAGAACTCGCTGATCACCGCCGGACTGTTCAGTTTCCTGTTTTCCTGGAGCGATTTCCTGTTCGCACTGACGCTGACCACGAAGGGCGGCGTCCGGCCGGTGACGTTGGGGATCTACCAGTACCTCGGCACGCAGGTGCAGAACTGGAACGCGGTGATGGCCACCGCGGTCCTCTCGGCCGTCCCGGCCATCGTGCTGCTGATCGCCGCACAGAAGTACATCGCCGCCGGTGCCATCGGCGGAGCCGTCAAATAACCCTTAAGGACAAGAACAATGAACGTACTCGTCTGGGGCGAGAACCGGCACGAGCAGGTGGAACCGCATGTCCGGGAGATCTATCCCGACGGCATGCACGAGACCATCGCCGCCGGGATCCGCGAGAACCTCGAGGCGACGGTCACCACGACCACCCTCGACGAGCCCGAGCACGGCCTCACCGAGGAGGTGCTGGCGGACACCGACGTACTGGTCTGGTGGGGCCACGCCGCGCACGGTGAGGTCGAGGACAAGGTCGTCGACCGCGTGTACCAGCACGTGCTGGCCGGGATGGGCCTGGTCGTGCTGCACTCCGGTCACTGGTCGAAGATCTTCGGCAAGCTGATGGGGACGACGTGCACCCTGCGCTGGCGCAGCGAGCGGGACCGCGAACTGGTCTGGACGGTCGCCCCGACGCACCCGATCGCGCAGGGCGTCCCGCACCCGATCGTGATCGAGCAGCAGGAGATGTACGGCGAGTACTTCGACATCCCGGTCCCGGACGAACTGGTCTTCGTGTCGTCGTTCTCCGGCGGCGAGGTGTTCCGCTCGGGCTGCACGTTCCGCCGCGGGCACGGGAAGATCTTCTACTTCTCGCCAGGGGACCAGGACTACCCGGTCTATCACCACAAGGACGTGCGTAAGGTGATTGCGAACGGCGTCGCCTGGGCGCGTTCCGACCGGCCCGAGCGCGCGGTGCCGACGCTGCTGCGCTACGAGACCGGCGACTTCTTCAACGGACATGGGTACACCGGACCCATCGAGGAGCCTGCCGATGCCTGAACCCTTGCGCCTGCTGCAGGTCGGCGCCGGCGGGATGGGGCGCGCGTGGCTGCGCACCATCGCGGCCAACCCGGACGTGCGGCTGGTGGGTCTGGTCGATCTCGACCTGGAGACGGCCCGGACCGCCGCCGACGAACACGGCTTCACCGACCTGCCGGTGGCGGCCTCGATCGGGGAACTTGCTGCCGAGTTCGACGCAGTCATCGACGTGACTGTGCCGGTAGCCCATCCGAAGGTCAGCGTGGAAGCGTTGCTGAGTGGCGCCCCGGTGTTGTGCGAGAAGCCGCTCGCCGAGACGGTCCGCGAGTGCCTGCAGATGGTGGCGGCTTCGGAGGTCAGCGGGAAGTTGCTGATGGTCTCGCAGTCGCGTCGCTACTTCCGCGCGGTGAACGCCTTCCAGCGACAGCTCGCCGAGCTCGGCCCGATCGGGACGCTGTCGTGCGAGTTCTACAAGGCCCCGCACTTCAGCGGGTTCCGGGAGCGGATGGCCGAGCCGCTGCTGGTCGACATGGCGATCCACCAGTTCGATTTGTCCCGCAAGCTGCTTGGGTCGGAGCCCGTGTCGGTGTACTGCGACTCGTACAACCCGCCCTGGAGCTGGTTCGACGGCAACGCGGCCGCGTCCGCGATCTTCACGTACGCCGACGGCAGCCGCTTCACCTTCACCGGGAGCTGGTGCGCACCGGGTCTGGAGACGTCGTGGAACGGCCGCTGGCGGGCGAGCACTTCGGGCGGTACGGCGACGTGGGACGGCGACAACGCCCCGATCGCCGCGCTGGCCTCCGGTGAGGCACTCCCCGCGGTGATGGCCGACGAGCCGGAGGAGATCGCCGGTTCGCTGGTCGAGTTCGTCGACGCGGTCCGTACGTCGGCAACGCCGCAGTCCGAGGTCCACTCCAATGTCGTCAGCCTCGCGATGGTCGAGGCCGCCGTACGATCCGCCGGCTCCGGTGCTCCCGTCCGGATCGCCGACGTCATCACCGACGCCTACACCGCAGCACTGGCAACCACCCAGGACCCGGCCCTCCAAGCCGCCCTCAAGGCCTGGCCCAACCCCCTGAAAGCCGTCGGCCTGGAAGCCTGATATTTCAGTTCCTGCAACGGGGCGGTGCGGACATTGCGCTTGCTGCAATGACCGTGCCGCCCGTTGACTGGTGGCATGAAGAGTTCGGTGTTTCGGGTTGAGCGGATGGATGTTCCGGGCGGGTCCGAGGACATCGTGCGCGGCGGGCGGGATCTGTTCGGTCTGCTGCCCGCGGCGTTGCACGGTGTGGAGCGGATCGGCGTCCTGGGTTGGGGCCCACAGGGGCGGGCGCAGGCGCTGAACCTGCGCGACTCGCTCGACGGCGCCGGGATCACCGTGTCGGTGGGGTTGCGGCCGGGGTCCCGATCCGTCGATGACGCCCGTGCGCAAGGGTTCAGCGAGGACGACGGGACGCTGGGGGACTTGCTCGAGGTCGCCGCGGCCGCGGACCTGGTGCTCCTGCTGATCGCGGACGCGGCGCTGGCGGCGCAGCACGAGGAGATCTTCGCGGTCCTGAAGCCGGGCGCCACCATTGGTCTGTCCCACGGTTTCCTGCTGGGTCACCTGACCTCGATCGGCAGCGCCTTCCCCGCCGGGCATCCGGTGATCGCGGTGTGCCCGAAGGGTATGGGGGACTCGGTACGGCGGCTGTACCAGCAGGGCGCGACCGTAAACGGCGCCGGGATCAACGCGAGCATCGCCGTGCACGCGGATCCGGACGGGCACGCGTGGGACCGGGCGCTCGCGTGGTCGATCGGGCTCGGGTCGCCGTACACGTTCGCGACCACGTTGCGGTCCGAGTACCTGTCCGACATCGCGGGTGAGCGGGCGATCCTGCTCGGCGCGGTGCACGGTCTGGTGGAGGCGCTGTACCGGCATTTCCGGATCGAGGGCGCGGACCCGGTGACGGCGTACGAGCGGTCCACCGAGACGATCACCGGGCCGATCGCGCGGACCATCTCGAACCACGGTCTCGCGGCGGTGCGGGCGGCGAGCGGGGACGAGGACCTGTTCGACCGGGCGTACTCCGCGGCGTACGGCCCGGCCCGTGACCTGGTCGCCGAGGTGTACGACGAGGTTGCCGACGGCACCGAACTGCGCAGCGTGATCCTGGCCGAACGCCGGCTCGCGACCCGTCCGATGACCGAGATCGGCGGCAGCCCGATGTGGTCGCACAGCGCCGCGGTCCACGCCCGCCGCGATACCGCGCCGGCCGGCATCGATCCACTGACCGCGGGGCTGTTCGTGGCGACGATGACGGCGCAGGTGGACGAGTTCGCGGCCCGCGGGCACGCGTGGTCCGAGATCGTCAACGAGTCGGTCATCGAAGCCGTCGACTCGCTGCTTCCGTACATGCACGCCCGCGACGTCGCCTACATGGTCGACAACTGCTCCCGCACCGCCCGCCTCGGCACCCGCCGCTGGGGCCCGCGCTTCCAAGCGGCGTACGAACAGATCGCCCTCCCGAACCTCGACCGCCCCGCGGATCCTGAACTGGTGAAGGGGTTCCTGGAGAACCCCGCCCACGAAGCGCTTACAGCAGCGGCCCGGCTCCGCCCTTCGGTGGACATCTCGGTCGGCTGATGCCGTCCGGCGTCAGGTCTTGAGCCAGCGCTGGACGGTGAAAGTGAGACCGCGCTGATCGGGATCGTCGGAGTCCTTGCGCACCTTGGCGAGCGTGAGCAGCGCGACGTGGCCTCGTGTGGTCACGACGCAGAAGCGTTTGCCGGCCACCAGCGCGGTGGCCGGCACCTTCCCGGCGGCGTGCGAACTCGCATCGCGACGACAGTGCTGCGGCGTCTTGGTGGCAGCGGTCGTGGTCCCCAGAAAGGCGTCGTACCCGGCGAACAGCCCGTCGCCGTACGACCAGAAGAGGTCCGCGTCGCTGCTGTCCAGGCCGCCGGGGACGAAGTTGCCGACCACCATCCGGTTCGGGTCGAGGTCGGCGCCGAGTCCTTGCTCAGCGATCGGGTTGGGTAGGTCGATGCGAGCGGCCGGTAAGGCTTGGTACTCCGGCAGCGGCTTCAGGTTCGGTCCGACCGGCGACTCGGCGTCCACGACGATGATGGTCGACTCGACCCCGGGTGCCGCCTCGATGACCGTCTCGGCCGTACTGATCCGGGCTTGGAACGTCCCGTTCAGGAAGACCCGATAGGCCCGGTCGCAGCGGATCTCGTAGCGATCCACCAGCTTCCGGCCATCCTTGCGATAGCTGACCGCCAGCCGGTGAACTGCTGGGCTGGACGGCTTGTCGTCGTTCTTGGCGACCTCGAGGTCGACGGTCCCCAGCGGTGTCGTCCACGAGGCTGCCAACGACACGCTGACCTCGCCCTCGGAGTTCAGTGTGATGTGCAGCGGGATGAACACCGGTGTGAAGCCGACCGCCGCTTTGACCGGCTTCTGCTTGGCATCACAGGATCCTTGCCCTGCGGTGGAAGCGGAGTCCGTGGAGGAGCAGCCCGCCAGAGCGGCAAAGACCACCAGGAGGGCGGCGGCGATCTTCATCCGCATGTCGGCTACCTCTCGTCCGCGAACGTTCACAGTGAGTGTTCCATGTGGGACGGTCACTGGTCGGGGTCTGCAGCTCGACAGGAGCTGTCGGCCGATCGGGTGGTTGGTGGGTGGCGGCTGAGCGGGGCGAGGGCGGGTAGTAGACATATACGTACTGTCGAGTTGCCGGACATGCGCGTCCGCTCCGTCTAATCTGTGCGCCATGACATCTCCTGCGACGCGGATGCGGCTGGTTCCGATGCGGCCGCGGGATCCGCATGAGCCTGGCCGGACCGCGTCGTCGCTGGAGTTGTTCTTCGATCTGGTGTTCGTGGTCGCGGTGAGTGTCGCCGCCGCCCAGCTGCATCACGCGTTGTCCGAGAAGCACATCGCCGATGGCCTGATGTCCTACGGGATGGTGTTCTTCGCGATCTGGTGGGCGTGGATGAACTTCACCTGGTTCGCGACGTCCTTCGCGACCGACGACTGGCTGTACCGGGTGCTCACGATCGTGCAGATGAGCGGCGTCCTGGTGCTCGCCGCCGGGATCGAGGCGGTGTACGCCGACCGCGACTTCACCGTCGTCGTGTTCGGGTACGTCGTGATGCGGTTCGCGATGATCGCCCAATGGCTGCGGGCGTCCCACACGGCCGGGGAGAGCCGGCAGGCGACCCTGCGGTATGCCGGCGGGATCGCGATCGTGCAGGTCTTGTGGCTGACCACGCTGGTGATGCCCGAGAAGCTGGTCGTCGTCGCCTGGTTCGTGTTCGTGCTCGCCGAGCTGGCGGTACCGGTGGTGGCGGAGCGGCGCTGGACGACGCCCTGGCACCCGCACCACATCACCGAGCGGTACGGCCTGTTCACGCTGATCCTGCTCGGCGAGAGCCTGCTCGCGTCGGCGAACGCGATCTTCGAGGCCGTCCACGAACACGAGGACCTCGGCAAGCTGATCGCGCTCTCGGTGCTCACGCTGGTGGTCACCGCCGCGCTCTGGTGGATCTACTTCTGGCCGCCGCACCACACGGCGATCACGTCCTTCGCGCGCTCGATCCGCTACGGGTACGTGCACTACTTCGTGTTCGCCGCGGCCGGTGCGTTCTCGGCCGGGATCGAGGTGCAGATCGACAGCATCACCCACCACACGAAGCTGAGTGAGCTCGCGGCGTCCTACACCGTGACGATCCCGATCGCGATCTTCGTCCTCGGCATCTGGTGGATCGCCCTGCGCGACAACGCCGACCGCGTGGTCAACCTCGTCGTACCCGTGGGCGCGGTGCTCGTGCTGCTGGATCCGCTCATCCCGGTGCCGTTCGCCCTGACGGCGCTCTTCATGGCGCTGATCGTGGTGACGCTGGTCTTGCGGCCACCGGTGGAGCGGTCAGCCTAGTTCGGCGAGGGCGGTCGCTACGCGGCCGTGCGCGGCTTCGAGCGCGGCCCGGGCGGCCGGGATCGGCGTACCGGTCAGGAGATGGACGAGGGCGGGCTTGAGTTCGCCGTCGGCCTCGGCCAGAGCGGCCTCGCAGGCGGCCTCTTCGGCGCCGGTGGCCTCGGCGAGGATGCGGAGCATCCGGCCGCGGAGCTTCTTGTTGGTGGCGACCAGGTCGACCATCAGGTTGGACCAGGTGCGGCCGAGCTTGATCATCAGCGTCGTCGAGAACGCGTTGAGGATCATCTTCTGCGCGGTGCCGGCCTTCAGCCGGGTCGAGCCGGCGATCACCTCGGGCCCGGTGTCCGCGGCAACCACGACATCGGCCAGCGGCGCCAACGGGGCGTCCGGGTTGGACGTGACCAGCACGGTGGTCGCCCCGGCCGCGCGGGCGGCTTTCAGGGCGCCGGCGACGTACGGCGTGCTCCCGGAAGCAGCGAGGCCGACGACGAGGTCCTGACCGGTGACGGCGGCCGCGTCCCGGGCGCCGCCTTCCTCGGAGTCCTCGACGTTCTCGACCGCGCGGAGCAGCGCCTCGGTGCCGCCGGCGTGGTGGGCGACCACCAGTCCGTCCGGGACGTGGAACGTGGGGAGGAGTTCGGCCGCGTCCAGGGTCGCGAGGCGTCCCGACGTACCGGCGCCGAAGTAGTGCACCCGGCCGCCGCCACGGACCGCCTCGACGGCAGCGTCCACCGCCTTGGTCAGCTCCGGGATCACCGCGCTGACCGCCCCGGCGACCAGGGCGTCCTCGTTGTTCAGCAGTTGGAGGATTTCGGACGTGCCCACCGCATCGATGGCCAGCGTCCTCGGGTTGCGCTGCTCGGTCGGTGAGGTCACGGGATCGATGTTAGTTTTCTACTGAAGGATTTTCAATTCCGTTGAATCTTGACAGGCTGCTACTCCGACCCCTTCAGCCGGTGCCCGCGGACCGCCGAGGCGGTTTCCTCCAGCGCTTTCCGCGCGTCCGGCAGTACCTGCTGCGCGACCCCGATGAACAGGCAGTCGATCACGGTCAACTGCGCGATCCGGCTGGCCATCGCACCCGAGCGGTACGTCGTCTCGCGGGCGGCCGTGGTGAGGACCAGATCCGCGGTCCGGGCCAGCGGGGAGCGCGGGAAGTTCGTCACCGCGACCGTGGTGGCGCCGTGCTTGGCCGCCTCCTCGAGTGCCTCGACGACCTCGACCGTGGTGCCGGTGTGCGAGATGCCGATCGCGACATCGCCCTCGCCGAGCAGCGCGGCACTCGTCAGCGCGATGTGCACGTCCGACCAGGCGAACGCGACCCGGCGGATCCGGTGCAGCTTCTGCTGCAGGTCGAGGGCCACGAACGCGCTCGCGGCGAAACCGTAGAGGTCGACCCGGGGAGCGTTCACGACCGCGTCGACGACCTTGGCCAGGGTGTCCACGTCGACCTGCTGCGCGGTCTCGCGGACCGCACGCTCGTCGGCGAACGCGACCTTGCTGACCACGTCGGCCAGTGAGTCGCCCGGCTCGATGTCCCCGCCGACCTCCGGCCGGATACTCTCCTGCGCCGACTGGGCCGCCAGTTGCAGCCGGAGCTGCGGGTAGCCGGGGACGCCGATCTGCTTGCAGAACCGGATGACCGTGGTCTCCGAGGTGGACGCCACCTCGGCCAGTTCGGAGATCGTCATCGCCGCCACTCCGCCCGGATCCGCGAGGACCGCGTTCGCCACCCGCTGCTCGGCCGGCGCCAGCGCGGGCATCACCGCGCGGACCCGGACCAGCAGCGGCCCCGTGGGTTCTGGAGAGGTTGTCGAATTCATAACAGCACGGTACGGCGACGAACCACGAGATGGGGTCACCGACGCGAAAGTCTCCAACCTGTTGCGGTAAATGATTCAGGCGTTCGTTCACCGTCGAGAAGAAGACCAGCCTCGCTCGTGATCTTCACACCGTCGACGTACACGCCGCGGCCCTGGTACAGCGGGTCGGAGGTGTAGCGCCAGCGAACGGTCTGCTCGCCGCTGCTCAGCTCAGCGGTCACCTGGTGCCAGTGCCGGTCGCCGGAACCGCTGATCGAGCCGTCGGTGTCGACCACCGAGCCCCGGTCGCGCACCGAGAACGGAACCTTCGTCCAGGTCGTTCCGTCCGCGGACGTCTCCAGATACAGCAGATCGGAGACCTCGGTGTCGACGAACAGGTCGAACGCGAGCTTCGCGCCCCCGGCCGGTACGGCGACCTTCGCGTCGAGCGTGCTGGTCGCGTTGTCCGTCGTACCGGAGAACCAGGCGTCCTTGCCGTGCCGCGGGCCGACGCCGAGGGCGAGCGCGAGGCCCTGCGCGACCGCGCGTCGGGCCGGGTTGTTGCTGCCCCAGTTGCGACTCGGGTGCACGCGGTTGCTGAGCAGGATCGCGAACGAGCGGGAGTCGAAGTCGATCACGATCGACGTCCCGGTGTAGCCGGTGTGGCCGGCCGCGCGCGGTCCGGACAGGCCGCCCATGTACCAGCGCTGGTTCAGCTCGAAGCCGAGGCCGTGGTCGTTGCCGGGGAAGCCCTGGTTGAAGTTCGTGATCATCGCGGTCACCGAGGATTCCTTGAGGATCCGGGCGCCGCGGTAGCTCCCGCCGTTCAGGAACGTCTGCGCGAGCACGGCCATGTCGTCGGCCGTGCTGAAGACGCCCGCGTGGCCGGCGACACCGCCGAGAGACCAGGCGTTCTCGTCGTGCACTTCGCCCCAGACCATGCCGCGCGGCGGTGAGGCCTGGTACTCCGTGGCCGCGATCCGCTGCTTCTTCTTCGGGTCCGGGTTGTAGCCGGTGTCGCGCATCTGCAGCGGCTTCGTGATCCCGTCGGCGACCAGCTTGTCCAGCGTTTTCCCGGTCACCCGATGGGCGAGCTCACCGAGCGCGATCAGGTTCAGATCGCTGTAGAGATAGGTGCTTCCCGGCGGGTTGATGAGCTTGGCCGTCAGCGCCATGTGCAGACGGGACGCCGGGTCGGGCTGGGCGCTCCACAGCGGGAGCCAGGACGGAAATCCACTCGTGTGCGTGAGTGCTTGCCGGACCGTGACGTTTTCCTTGCCGTTTTCCGCGAACTCCGGGATGTAGGTCGCGATCGGCGCGTCCAGGTCGACCTTGCCCTTCTCGACCAGTTGCAGCACGACGATCGACGTGAACAGCTTCGACACCGAGGCCATGTCGAAGATCGTGTCGGTGCGCATCGGAATCTGCTGGTCCGGCGGCAGCTCGGTGCCCTGCCCGTCGGCGTACTTCAGCGCCAGGCCGGTGGCCGTCCGGGTGACGATCTTTCCGTCGTGGCCGAGCAGCGTGACAGCGCCGGCGAACAACGGTTTCGTCGTACCGCTCGGCTGGGTCCAGCCGGCGACCTGGGCCAGCGCGGCGTCGATCGGCGCGGGGTCCAGGCCGGCCTTCGCCGCGGTCGCGTCGCGCAGCAGCGTGGTCTTCGGCGCGTAGCCGTCGTACGGCCGGTCGAACCGGCCGGAGTTGTTGCTGCCAGCAACGGCAGGGGAGGCCATCGTGAGTATCACCGCCGAAGCTATCGTGAGCGCGCCGAGCCGTCTCATCGGTGCGCGCCCTTGTACAGAAGATATTTCGCCCGCCGGGCAGTCCAGGCGTCGGTCTCGGACTTCCAGGCTGCCACGATCTGCTCGGCGGTCGCATCCGCCAAAAGCATGGTCCGGAACCGATCGGACCCGGTGAGCAGGTCGATCCACCGGCCGGGTGGGGTCTCCGCCCGCCAGGTGAACTCGGGGTAGAGCTTACGGGCCTCGACGATCATGTGCGTCGCCGCGGTGATCGCCTCGACCCGGTGCGGGTCGGTGATCTGCACCTGGACGCCGCCGCACAGCACGTTCGCGTTCTTGCTGATGGTGGGCGTGAAGTACGCCTCGCGGAACGCGACGCCCGGAATGTTCTTGGTCTGCAGGGCCTGCGCCCACTTGTAGTCGACGTACGGCGCGCCGATCAGCTCGAACGGCCGCGTCGTACCGCGGCCCTCGGACATGTTGGTGGCCTCGAACAGGCACAGGCCCGGGTACAGCAGGGCGGTGTCCGGGGTGGGCATGTTCGGGCTCGGCATCACCCACGTGAGACCGGTGTCGTCGTACAGCTGGTCGCGCTTCCAGTTCTTGGCCTCGATGACCTTGAGTTCCTTGAGCCGGCCGCCGTTCGGCTCCAGCGGCAGGTACTCGGCGTTGAACATCCGGGCCAGCTCGCCGACGGTCATCCCGTGCTGCTGGATGATCTCCTTCTTCCCGACCCCTGAGGTGTAGCCGGGTTTCAGCATCGGGCCGCGAGCGTACCCGCCGACTGGGTTCGGGCGGTCCAGTACGACGAACCGCGCGCCGGTCCGGACCGCGGCGAGCATCGCCTCGAACATCGTCCAGATGTAGGTGTAGAACCGGGCGCCGACGTCCTGGATGTCGAAGACAACGGTTTCCACGCCGGACTGGGTGTAGAGCTTCACCAGCTTGTCCGCGTTCGCGCCGTACGCGTCGTACACCATGATCCCGGTCCGCGGATCGACGTGGTCGCCCTCCGAACCGCCGGCCTGCGCGCTGCCGCGGAAACCGTGTTCTGGACCGAACACCGCGACGATGTTCACCTTGCCGGACGCGTGCATCGTGTCCACGAGGTGTGTGAAGTCCGGCAGGATCCCGGTCGGGTTGCTGATCACGCCGACCTTCTGGCCGGACAGCGCGCGCCAGTCGTCCTTCGCGAGCACCTCGGCGCCGGTCATCACCTTGCGGCTGGACACGGCCTGCGCGGCGTGGGCGGTGGGTGCGTCGATGAGCGGGGCGGCGGCGACTGCACCGGCGCCGGCGAGCAAACTGCGTCGCTTCATGAGGTCTCCTCAGGAACGGAACGAGAGGTCGGCGATCATCGGGCGGTGGTCACTGGCGGCGTCGGCGACCGGGACCTCGGCGGGTACTTCGGCGCGTCTGACGGTCAGGCCCCTGCCGACGGTGACGAAGTCGATCCGCTTGCTCGCGGCGACCGCCGGATAGGTGTTCGGCCCGCCAACGTTTTCCGCGGCAGCCGTCCATGAGTCTGTCAGCCGCGTCCAGAGCCCGGCGAGCTCCGGCGCGGCGGCGTCGGCGTTGAAGTCACCCACGAGAATCTGCAGATCCTGCCGCCGGTCCTGGGCGAGGATCTTGACGGTGTCGGCGACCTGCATCGTCCGTACGGTCGGATCGCCGCGGTAGTCCAGATGGGTGGAGTAGACGTGCACCCGGCGCCCGCGGACATCGACCTCGACCTCGAGGAACCCCGGCGCCGGAGCGGGTACCGGGTCCGGGTCCTGCGTCGACAGCCGCGTGATCGGGTGGTTCTCCGTCCGCACCAACGGGAAGCGGGACAGCACGCCCACCCCGTACTGACGCCGCGGCTGACCGGCGGCCGGCGGGTCGAGGTCGTAGATCGGCGCGAACGCCGGGTACATTCCGAGCTTTCCGGCCAGTTCCGCGATCGTGTCCAGCCACTGGCTGCGGTCGCCCCAGTGCACGTCGACTTCCTGCAGTCCGACGATGTCCGCGTCCAGGGCCTTGATCGCTCGCGCGGTCCGGTCGAGCTCGAAAACGTTGTCCGCGCCGGCTCCGGCGTGAATGTTGTACGAGGCAACTGTCAGCCGGGTCACCCGCGGATCGAACGAGAGCCCGTGGCCGAACGGGTGCAGGACCGGTGCCGGGTCCGGGCTGTTCGGGTCCGGCTTCGCGGGGATCTCCACCGGCAGCTTGCCCGTCGGCGCGATCTCGCCGTACAGCACCTTGGCGAGTGCTTCCATCGACACCACGGTGCTTCCGTACGTGACCAGCGTGGTCGCCGGGGCGTCGAAGTACGCGACGTCGTACGGGTCGCGGACCGGGACGACGATCACCGGGCGGCCGGACGCAAGCAGGCCGTTGACGAGCTTCTGCTGCTTGGCCAGTTTGTCGGTGACCTCGGTGTCCCAGGCCTTGTTGGTCAGCACGATGGTCAGGTCCGCAGCAGCCGAGGCGGCCAGGGCGTCGGCGATCTTCGCGTCGGTCGGCGTGCTGCCGGTGTCCTTCACGGTGGTCGTCGCGCCGCGCTTCTGCAGGGCGGTCGCCAGGTTGGTGGGGCTGTACCCGGTGACCACGATCTTGCGCGGCGCGGGGGAGAGCGGGAGCAGATCGGCGTCGTTGCGCAGAAGCGTCGTACTGCGGTCCGCGATGCGCTGGGCCTCGGCGTAGTTGGCCGGCGTCCCCACGACCTTGGCGATGCGGGACAGGTCGACGTACGGACGGTCGACGAGACCGCCCTCGTGCTTGAGCGCGAGGATGCGCGTGACGCTCTCGTCGATGCGGGCCTCGGAGATGCGACCGCTCCGGACGGCGTCGAGGACCGAGTTGTACGCCAGCCCCGGATCGACCGGCATCAGCAGCTGGTCGACGCCCGCCTCGATCGCCCGGAGCGGGATCTCCGCGTCGCCGTACTTGTCCCGGACGCCCTTCATCCCCAGCGAGTCGGTGATCACCACGCCGTCGAACCGCAGCTGCTCCCGCAGGATCCCGGTCAGGATCGGCCGGCTCAACGTCGCCGGATCGCCCGACGGGTCGAGGGACTTCACCACGATGTGCGCGGTCATGATCGACTTGATGCCGGCCCGGATCGCGGCCTGGAACGGCGGCAGATCGATCTCGGTCCACTCCTCGCGGGTGTGGTGGATCTCCGGGATCCCGACGTGGCTGTCGGTCTCGGTGTCGCCGTGGCCCGGGAAGTGTTTCGCGGTCGACACGATCCGGCCGTCGCGCTGGTAACCCTTGACCTGGGCAGCGACGATCTCCGCGGCGAGCGCCGGGTCGGAGGAGGCCGAGCGGACGCCGATCACCGGGTTGAGCGGGTTCACGTTGACGTCGGCGTCCGGGGCGAAGTCGGTGGTGATCCCGAGGGCCTTCAGCTCACGCCCGGCGATCGCGCCCGCCGCGCGCGCGAACCCGGCCGAGCGGGTCGCGCCGAGCGCCATACCGCCGGGGAACTGGGTCGCGGGCGGTCCGACCCGGACCACCGAGCCGTACTCCTGGTCGGTGCTGATCTGCAGCGGGATGCCGGTGTTCGTCAGCGACGCCTTTTGCAGGCCGTTCGACAGACCGGCGATCTGCTGCGGGTCCTTCGTCGAGTCGGTCCACGTGAAGTAGATGACGCCGCCGAGGTTGAACTTGGCGACCACCTCGGCCGGCGTCGCCACGCCGTACAGGCTGGTGTTGCGGGCGTCGGCGGTGTCAGCCGCCGGGCCGTACGCATACAAGACGAACAGCTGGCCGACCTTCTGCTCCAGCGTCATCCGGCGCAGGGTGTCGCGAACCCAGCGATCGGTGTGCGCGCTCGCGGTCGTGGTGGCGGCGACCGTCGACCCGGCGACGGTAGCCGCCGCGAGTCCGAGGGTCTGGCGTCGGGTCAGTTCCATCGGTGTCACCAACTCAGTCCAGGCGGGCAGGGGCGAACGCCAAAGTAATTGAATTACAGATACTCCCCCGCGACGCGAAAGTTACCCACGCACACACGCCGGGTCAAGAGTAGGTGACACCCCGACGCCAACCGGCGCCGCCACCGCGAGCACAGCACCCGGCAACGACAGGTGCGTCACCACCAAGCCAGGCTCCACCTCGCCACCCCCCAGCGGCATCTCGCGCCGAAGCCCCGCCCCCCGCAACCCAACCCCCAGCGCCTTACCAACGGCTTCCTTAGCCGTCCACAACTGAAGAAATGCGACCAACTCATCGTCCTGCTGCCGCATCCACTCCAACTCCCGCACACCAAACCACCGCTCAGCCAGCCCCGTGACCTCCCGCCCCCGAATCTCCTCGAGATCAACCCCCACCGGCCCGCCGTACGCCGCAGCAACCGCAACCAACCGCCCCGAGTAAGCCACACTCACCGCCAACCCCGCGATCTCCGGCCGCCCCGCCTCGTCGTGACTCAACCGAGGCCGACCGACCAGCGTCCCCGCAAGCTCAAGCAGCAGCCCATGGGCCGCCTCTCTCGGCTCACCCCCAGCCGCCGCCACCCACACGTAAACAGAACCTCCCACCAACCGAACGTATCGCGCTGACGCTCCTCGCCGGCCGGCGTTACAGATTTTCGGGTATTTGCAGGAAGCTGCAGATTGCTGACTGCGCACGGTCACCTGGTGCTACGGTCTGTTCCGGCGCTGGCGGGGTCGGGGGACCCCAGGCTTCTGTTGCAGGTCGTCCACGCCCCAGGGGGATCCATCATGGCCGTGTCCAGGCTGTCTTCTCGTGCTGCCCGCCGCCGGGTTCGCGTTGCGAAATCGGTGGCGGTTCTTGCTGCCTTGGCAGTTCCGTTGACGGGTATCGGCCCGGCGTTGCCCGAGGCCGTGGCTGCGGGTTCGCCGCCGCCTGTGCCGCCCGCGGCGATGTCGGGTAAGGGCGAGGCGAAGGCTCCCGCGCAGCGTGTCGGTGCTGGGAAGCTGCCGGCGCCGCTTGCGGCGGGGCAGAACAAGGTCGAGCCGCCGACGGTACGGGACATGTTCCCGGTGACTGCGGCCAAGCCGGTGAACGCCGCGGCTGAGCAGCCTGCGCCGAAGCCTGTGCAGGCGTTGCCGTCGAAGCAGGCGGCGGTGAAGGGGTTCGACAAGCAGACGAGTCGCGAGTTGCCGGAGAAGCGGGACCGGTTCACGCAGACGTTCGTCAACACCGACGGCACGGAGACGAGTGTGGTGTCGCCGGCGCCGTTGAACTTCGAGAAGCCTGATGGTTCGTGGGCGGAGATCAACGCGAATCTGCAGCCGCGAGACGGTGGCGGCTGGGAGACGATCTCGACGGAGGTCTATTCCTGGATCGCGGGGCAGGCGAACGCGGATCCGGTGGCGGGGATCGAGTTGGGGGATGGTCACACCGTCGGCTGGGGTGGGTCCGGCGCGGGTGCGGTCGCTGGGCAGATGGCGGGCAGCAAGGTGCTCTTCCCGGAGCTGATGCCGGGTACCGATCTTGAACTGGAGTCGCAGCCGCGGGGCATCAAGGAGACGATCGTCCTCAAGTCGGCGGCGGCGCCCCGCTCGTTCGTGTTCCCGCTGAGTCTGAGCGACAACCTGACGGCGTCTCTGGTGGGTCGCGAGGTCGTGCTGAGTGATGAGCACGGGACTGAGCGGGCGCGGATTCCGGCCGGTGTGATGGAGGACTCGAACACGGTCGAGGTGCGCGCGACCTCGAGTGCGGTGTCGTACGAGCTGGTCACGGTCGATGGTCGTCAGGCGTTGAAGGTCACCGCCGACAGCGCATGGTTGGACGATCGGGCGCGGGTGTTCCCGGTGCGGATCGATCCGACGGTGATTCCGACGGACCGGGTGACGCCGAACTACGCGGTCAGTGCGGGCGTGAACGGTTCGGTCAGCGGTGCGAGCGACTTGCAGATCGGGTGCCGTCCGGCGGCAGGTACGACGAACTGTTCGTCGGCGTCCGGGTGGAACGCGTACACGTCGTTGCTGTCGTTCCCGAGCCTGGTGGATGCGTTCCGGTACGACACGATCGTCGCTGCGCAGTTGGAGGTGTTCAACTACCAGGCGGATACGTGTTCGTCGCGTCGGGTGGATGTGTACGGCGCGATGGAGGGTTGGCAGTCCACGCCGCTGCCGAGCTTGAAGTATCCGGGGCCGGCGACGACGCCGTCGGTGATTGCGTCGAGCAGTTTCTCGCGTGGCTACGTGTCGAACACGACCGGTACGACGGCGTGCCAGCCGACGTACGACTACATCCCGTTCAACGCGGCTGGTGTGTCGTGGCTGCAGAGCCTGGTGGATGGTCAGCGGTCGAACTTCGGGTTCGCGATGTTCGCGAACCAGCGCACGGATCGGTACTCGTGGAAGAAGTTCGCGGGCATCACCACCGCGAACCCGCCGAAGCTCGCAGTGACGCATTCGCCGTACCACGCGGCGTACGCGTTCCGGGCGCAGAAGCCGGAGGACTACGTCACGCAGGACAAGGCCGGCAAGTTCCCGATGACGATCACGAACCTGGGTGGATTCACGTGGCAGCCGGGCGACGACTACATGAGCTACCGGATCTACAAGGACGGGAAGCTGCAGAACTGGGCGGTGCTGTCCACTCCGGTGACGGCGGCGGTGCCGCATGGCGGCAAGATCAATCTGGATGTTGCGGTCGCTGCGTTGCCGGGTTCGGCCGCCGGGATCGACTATCAGCTCGAGTTCTCGATGGTGCACCGAGATACGACGGTCCATCGGTGGTACACCGATTGGGGCGTCGTACCGGGGGCGCGGCTGATCACGATCCAGAACGTGCCGCCGGTGGTGGATCCGTCGCAGGTGTGGCCGTTGAACGGGGCGCAGGCGTACACGTTGACGCCGCAGGTGTGGGCGTCAGGGATCGACCCGGATGCGCCGGAGAGCACGCTGAAGTACAGCTTCCGGGTGTGTGAGGTCGTTGACGACGACCCGCTGGTGGGGTGCTTCTTCAGCGGGGACTACACGCCGTCGAAGACCTGGGTGGTGCCTGCCGGGAAGCTGGCGTGGAACCGCGAGTACCAGTGGCAGATCTATGTGCAGGACAACGACGGACAGCACACGATCGGCGAGCCGATCACGTTGTTCACCGACGTGCCGCAGCCTTCGATCACCGGCCACATCGCGAACAACGACGGCAAGTCTCAGGACAAGCCGTACGACCCGGCGGTCGGCAACTACACGGCATCGGCGCTGGAAGCTGTGATCCCGGTGGCGGGACCGGAGCTGAACGTTTCGCGGACGTACAACAGCCTGGATCCGCGGCGCGACGGCATGTTCGGCGCGGGCTGGTCGAGCCGCTACGACATGCGGGTGGAGGCCGAGGCCGGCGTGTACGCGCTGGTGACTTATCCGGATGGTCGTCAGGTGCGGTTCGGCGCGAACGCTGATGGGTCGTACGCCGCTCCTCGCGGTACGAAATCGACCCTCACGGGGGTCTCCGCGCTCGGACCGTGGACCCTCCAGATCGTGCCTGGCACGAAGTACGAATTCACGCGCGGGGCGGGGAAGCTGAGCAAGATCTACAGCACCCAGGGCAAGCCGGTCGCGCTGGCCTATCGCACGGACGGGACACTGGAGTCCGCGGCGAGCCTGGACGGCGCAGGCCGGAAGCTGACGTTCACGTGGACTGCGGACCAGAAGCACGTCGCGTCGGTCAGCACGCAGCCGGTGAACGGCGCCGCGCTGACATGGACGTACGAGTACTCCGGTGATGTGCTGACGAGGACGTGTGACGCGGAGCAGAAGTGCACGACGTACGGCGCGGCGCAGGGCTCGCACTACCGCAGTGCGGTGATGGACAGCCGGCCTGACGGCTACTTCCGGTTCTCCGACGACGGCACCGACACCGGCGCCACGAACGAAGCCGCCATGTCGTGGCGCGACGGCTTCGGCACGTATACCAACGTTCAGTTCAACCAGGCCAGCCCGCTGACCGGTGTGGGCGACGCGGACAAGTCGGTGTCGTTCACCGGCAACTCCTGGGTTTCCTTGCCGGACGGTATGGCGACACGGAGCCGCGACGAAGCGGTCGAGTTGTGGTTCAAGACGAGCGGCGCAGTGAGCCAGCCGTTGCTGGGATATCAGAAGCAGCGGCTGGGTAGCGCGACGACCGGTGGTATGCCGGTGCTGTACGTCGGTGCTGACGGCAAACTTCGTGGACAGTTCTGGCACGGCACCGCGGAGCCGATGACGTCCGCTGGTGCAGTGAACGACAACCAGTGGCATCACGTCGTGCTGAGTTCGATGGGGACACGGCAGTCGCTGTACCTGGACGGCGTCGCGATCGGGACGATCACTCAGAGCGTGGTCGACCACGAGCAGTTCGCGGTGAACGAGATCGGTGCGTCTGTCGCGGCGGCGCCGAGCGCGTGGCCGTCGTACGGGACTCAAACAGTGCGGTACTTCACCGGCCAGATCGACGAGGTCGCGCTGTACTCGCACCCGCTCACGACCCGGGACGTGGCGGCGCACTGGCAGCAGGGCCGCAACGCGGCCGATCAACTGTCCTCGATCACGTCTGCGGGTGGTCGCACGACCGCCGAGATCGAGTACAACCCGGCCAGCGACCGGGTCCAGAGGTACGTCGACGAGAACGGTGGAGCCTGGACCGTCGGCACCCCGGAGCTCCGCAACGGCTCGACCAGCCAGGCCGCCAAGTCCCGCGTGGTTCACGTGACGGGCCCGAACAACAGCGACTACGTCTACGAGTACGACCTGCTCGGCGGCTGGCTGCGGCGTACCGGCCGGCCGCTCGGCGAGGACACAAGCCAGCCCCCGACAGCGGGCACCACGCAGCATTGGCCTGATACCGGGTACGCGATTCGCAGCTACACCCATGACAAGACCGGCCAGCTCACCAAGGTCACCAGTGAGATGGGTGGCGAGGTCAGCATGACCTACGACGATCGCGGCAACGTGACGTCGACGAAGACCTGTCGTGGCGCGGGCGGGACCGATTGCCATACGGCGTACACGACCTACCACGGCGACGATGCTTGGCCGGCGCTTGATCCGCGGTGGGACAAGCTGGCCACCTCGCGCGATGGGCGGTCGGCCAGCGCGACCGACGACACGTACAAGCGGTACTCGAACCTGACGACATATGGTGACGTGGCCTCCGATGTGAGCCCGGACGGCGGCGTCAAGCTCTACACGTACACCGATGGTGTGCAGCTCGGTCCGGATGGGAAGGCGATGCCGCCGGGTTTGCTGAAGACCGAGTCGGTGAAGGTGAATGCGTCGACGACGGCGGTGACGCAGTTCCTGTACGACCAGTACGGCGAGCTCGTCCAGACGACCGCACCATCGGGGCTGGTCACGAAGTACACCTACGACGAGGTCGGCCGGAAGAAGACCGAGACACAGGTCTCCGACACGTACCCGAGCGGTGTGGTCACGACGTACGACTACGACAAGATGTCGCGGGTCACGGCGATCACGGGTCCGGTGACGACGGACGCGGTGACGGGGGAGCAGCACCAGCAGAAGGCCGAGATCGAGTACGACGCCGACGGCAACGTGGTGAGGACTACGTCGAGGGACTTGAAGACGTCGGACGAGCCGCGGGTCACGACGTTGACCTATGACGACCGCAACCGGCTGGCGTCGACGGTGGATGCCGATGGCAAGCTGTCGCAGCAGGGGTACGACGATGCGGGGAACCGGACGTGGTCGGAGGACGCGAACGGGAACCGGTTCGAGTACAAGTATTCCGATCTGAACACGCCGACCGAGGTCTGGGACATGAACCTCCCGGCCGACCCGAACAACCCGCCGGTCGACGGGCCGCGGGAGGGGATCGACTACGCGGTCCGGTCGAAGACGCAGTACGACCTGGCGGGACGCAAGCGGGCCGAGGTCGACGCGATGGGCCGGCTGGTGACCTACGACTACAACCTCGACGACACACTCAAGACCAAGAAGCTCGAGGGATTCCACGACCCCGACGGGTCGACGCGGCCGTACATGCTCGAGCAGAACACGTATGACGGCGCGGGGAACCGGACCACGGCGCTTACGGATAACGGCAAGTCGACGACGACGTACGTGATCGATGCCGCGGGGCGGGTCTCGTCGCAGACACTCGATCCGGCGGGTCTGCAGCGCAAGACGACTTATGTCCATGACTTGGCCGGCAATGTGACTCGCACGGAGAACACCGGTAACTGGTCGAATGCCACGCTGGCTGGGCCGACGACGGTGACCGAGGCGACCAGTTATGTGTTTGATGTGGCCGGGCGGAGGGTGTCGCAGACGGTCGAGAACACCTCGGGTGCGATGACGACGTCGTGGACGTACGACCAGCGGGGGCTGGCGACGTCGATGACGACGCCGCGCGGTAACGCGAGTGGTGCGGTGAAGGCGGACTTCACTTCGACGTATGTGAACGACGAACTCGGGCGGCTGATCAAGACGGTCGCGCCGAAGGTGAAGGCCGAACAGGACGGCGGCGCGGCGGCGGACGTGCAGCCGACTGCGATGGTCGGGTATAGCGCGTTCGGGCAGGCGACTTCGTCGAAGGACGCGCTCGGGAACGTGGTGAAGTCGACGTTCGACAAGCTCGGCCGCACTGTCGAGGTGACTGCTCCGTCGTACACCCCACCGGGTGGTACGGCGGTGACGCCGAAGACCAGCTTCAGCTATGACGTGGTCGGGAACCTGCTGCAGCAGGTCGACGAGCGCGGGAACGCGACCCGGTTCACCTACGATCACCTCAACCGGCAGATCGAGGTCGACGCGCCTGGGAAGACCAACGACGAGCGGGCGATCACCAAGATCACCTACACCCCGAACGGGGACGTCGAGTCGACCACCGACCCGCTGGGCGCAGTGAAGAAGTACACCTACGACGACCTCGACCGGGTCGTCACCTCCACCGATGTGGAGCGGAAGCCGACCGCGGCGAACTTCGTCACCCGGCTGGCCTACGACGACCTGGACAACGTCATCAGTGCCCAGTCGCCGTCGGGTGCGGTCGCGCTGAGCAGCTACGACTCGCTCGGGCAGCTCACCAAGTCCACCGACCCGAACAACGTGGTCACCCAGCTGGGGTACGACTATGCCGGGCGGCAGGTGGTCTCCACCGACGCGATGAGTCGCAGCAGCGTTGCGACGTACGACAAGGCCGGACAACTGGTCGCGTCGAAGACCCTGAACGCATCCAACGTCGCGCTCGGGACCACAGTGCTCGGGTACGACCTGGACGGCAACCTGGTCTCGTCGACACCCGCGTCCGGGAACCGTGCGTCGACGTACACCTACGACGCTGTTGGGCGGTTGACCTCGCAGGTGGATCCGGTGTCGGCGACCGAGCAGGTCGGCGTCTCCTACGGGTACGACGCCGCAGGTAACCGGACCCGCTACACCGACGGCCGCGGCAACTCGACGACCTACACCGTCAACACCCTCGGGCTACCCGAGAAGGTCATCGAACCGTCCACCACGGCGCATCCCGCACTGACCGACCGCACCTGGACCGCGTCCTATGACGCTGCTGGCAACGCGGTCTCGTTGCTGTCCCCGGGCGGGGTGCAGCGGACGCGAATCTTCGACGCGGCTGGGCGGCTCGAGACCGAGACCGGAGCGAACGCGGAGGCGCCGACCGCAGCGCGCAACCTGACCTACGACCTGGCCGGGCGGCTCGCGACGTCGAGTGCGCTCGACGGCGTCAACACCTACACCTACAACGACCGAGGCATGCTCCTGCGCGCCGACGGACCCTCCGGCACCTCGACGCAGGGCTACGACCCCGACGGTCAGCTCACGCAACGCATCGACGCCGCCGGAACCGCCGACTTCACCTACGTGAACGGTCGTCCGGCAACCGCCACCGATCCGGTCACCCGGGTTCTGCAGACGCTCGGCTACAACGCCGCCGGGCAGTTGGCCACGATCGACTACGGCTCTTCGCGGATCCGCACCATCGGGTACGACGCCTACGGCCGGATGAACTCCGACGTACTCAAAGCCGGGACAACGTCGATCTCCTCGATCACGTACGGGTACGACGCCGATAACAACATCACCTCGAAGAACACCACCGGCGTCGCCGGCGCCGGGAACAACACCTACGCCTACGACCAGCTCGGCCGGCTCACGTCCTGGACGAAGGGAACTACCACCACCGCGTACGGGTGGGACGCGAACTCCAACCGGATCAAGGCGGGCACGGCGCTGGCGTCGTACGACGAACGCAACCGGCTCCTGAACGACGGCACCTCGACCTACACCTATTCACCCCGTGGCGCGTTGCTGACGCAGACCACCGGCACGACGAATGAGGCGTTCAGTTTCGACGCGTTCGACCGGATGATCACCCGCTCCGACCGCGACTTCACCTACGACGCCCTCGACCGCCCCGTCCAGGCGGGCACCGCTCGGATGCGCTACGACGGCTTCAGCGACGAGGTCGTCTCCGACGGCACCCAATTCTTCGGCCGCGGAGCGTCCGACGGACTGCTGTCCGTCGGCTACGACACCACCAAACGCCTCGTCCTGGCCGACCGCCACGGCGACGTCATCGCAGGCTTCGACCCCGCCGACACCACGCTCGGCACCGGTCTGCCCGACACCCGAACCTACGACCCCTTCGGCAACTCCACCAACGCCACCGGCCTCAAATACCGCATCGGCTACCAAGGCGACTGGACCGACCCCCGCTCCGGCGACATCAACCAAGGAGCCCGCTGGTACAACCCATCAACCGGAACCTTCAACACCCGAGACACGGTGTCGTACAACGCCGGCACGGCCAGCTCGACGCTCAACCTGTATGCCTACGCAGGCGGCAACCCACTCACGTTCAACGACCCCGACGGTCACCTGTACGACGATCCCGGCGGCTCCGACAGCCACTGCTACCACGATCCGAAAAAGCCGATCAGTGGCCCGGAGATCTATCCGCAGTACGGCCTCACCTGTGATCCGTACGATGACAAGCCGGACTGCAAGAAGACTAATTCCTGCAATCCATGTAAACCGACAACCCGAACCTGTGAAACGGGAGACGGTGACGGAGACGGCGGATGCAAGAAGGGCTGCGACGGCGACGGAGACCCCGGCGACGGCGACGGCACGTGCAAACGGAACTGTGAGCCGAAATGCAAGTCGGCCAGCTGCAAACAGAAGCCCCCGCCGAGGTGCGATGCCCAGTGCCAGCTGAAGAAGAAGGTCAAGAAGGAACGCGAAGACCTCGAGCAGGACGCCAAGACAATCAGTCAGCCGCCGCCTGGTGACCCTGTCTGCGCGAACGGCAACCCGGCCCTCTGCCCAGGCGACCCCACAACACCGGCCACCGTCGTCACCTCCGAAGGCGACCTGACCGACGAAACCGCCGACTGGTCCAACCAGCAATATCAAACGGCCCTCGACACCGCCGGATCCGTCATCTCCAACGTCGCATCCACCGGCAACTACAACTGGTTTAACGGTATCGAGATTTGTGAGTCCGCCGACTGCGGCGGTGGAGAACCTGGCCCTCCGCAAGTCGGAGGCGTTGCCGGTCGCGGCACTATCGAGACCGGGAGGGGCGGACGCAGCGGGCGGGCGCCGGCCGAGGCCGTCGAAGCGCCGTGCGGCTGCACCCCTGGGACGTCAGTGGTTCCAGAATCTGCGCCTGGACTCCAATTCTTCAATGGTGGCGCCCGCCCCTGGCGTGTCGGTGACCCGGTCTACAATCCGACGCAAGCAGGGAACTCTCCGTCCTGGACCACCGTTCGCGGACGCTATTGGAAGAACGAGGCGGCGAAGCCTGGAGCGGACCAGCGATGGAGCAAGGACAACCTCGACCGCATGCAACGGGGCTCGGCTCCCCGGCGTTTCAACGCCGACAAGGGGGGAAAGGAATCGATGGAATTGAGCCATGAACCTGTACCATACCGAGACGGTGGGACAAATTTTGTGCCCCGGTGGCCACAGGATCATGCTGCCATTGACCCATTCAGGTTCCCAGGATATTAAGGTGATGCAGTGACGTTAGGTGACCGGTTCCTACGATCGGACGGGCGTCCGATCGACGTGGATGGCAATACGGCTCACATGTCGTATGAATGGGCTGTTCCACCAGACATCCAGCGGGTAGACATTGCGGTCGTTCGTGCCTCGACTACCGTGCGCCACGGCATCAGTTTGTCAGCTCGCGGTGTGGACCTGCGGATCAATGGCCGCCTACTGTCGAAAGCAATCGTATGGATCGACAGCGCTCCTTCGCCATTCGCCGTAGAAATTGTTCCACAGCGCCGGACCGCCAAAGCTGCGAACCTCGAGGGGAATGTCAGAATTTGGAATAGCTGGGATGATGGTACCGGCGTCACGCACGCCTGGATTGGGAATGCAGGGATTCTGATCGATCCGCAACCGGATGGCATTGTTCGACTACATTGTAGTGACGGCGTCGGCGGAGTGGATTTCGAATCATTAGTGCTGGATATCAAAGCGATATGACTGTGTTCCACAGAATGTAGAGTCGTGAGCTCAGCAAGAGTCTGGTGATGGGCTGCAGTCATCGGCGGTGAGGATCACGTTCGCTGATGGTTGCGGAGCCGTCGGTAGTGCTCGGGGAACTGGGTGGGACGGTGCGCCGCGTCCCGCATTTGGCATCGCTATCGCCAGCCGGGACCACAGAGCTGTGATCGCCCCACGCATCGCGGATTCTGGATCGCTGGTTCGTCAGCTCGTGTTGGGGCTTGGTCAGGCGCTTCGTGACTCGCGACAGCATCACACGAGCGGACCACCTGTGGCGCCTCGACTCCAGGATGATGGACGGCCAGCACCGACTGAAGGACCTCGGCTGGACGAGCACGGAGTACTCGCGGTCCTGCTCCTCTCACAGCGCCGCTAGCTACCGGAGATCCTATCCGCAGGCAGGCGCTCCAGAGACGCGACCGGACAGTGGATAGACGTGCGTCGGGCACCCTGATCGTGCCGAGAAAGAACGCCGGTGCCGGCATCTCACCAGTCCCATCGGTCGCACTCGGCGCGGACTGCGCGTCATCGACGCGTGATTGGAGGCTACTAACACGCAGACGGCGTCTTGGCGAACAAGCTGTCGTCAACCTCAGCTACCTCGCGTCATGGTGGTCGAATCTGACGTGGCCACAGAAACGTTGGCTGCGGCATCCGTTGAGTCCATGGTCTAGGACAGTCGTCCTGGCTAAGGGATCCAGGATTGGGCGGAGGCGCCAGATGAATGAGGACGTGTCGAAGCGTGACGACCCTCGCACGCGGGTTGTTGAGCTCGTCATTCGGGCTGAGGCGATTGTTGAGCGGCTTGAGATGGCTGCTGCCGAATCAAGGCGGGCACGGCGCTGGCGTCGTACGACGAACGCAACCGGCTCCTGAACGACGGCATCTCGACCTACACCTATTCACCCCGTGGCGCGTTGCTGACGCAGACCACCGGTACGACGACGGAGGCGTTCAGTTTCGACGCGTTCGACCGGATGATCACCCGCTCGGACCGCGACTTCACCTACGACGCCCTGGACCGCCCCGTCCAGGCCGGGACCGCCCGGATGCGCTACGACGGCTTCAGCGACGAAGTTGTCTCCGACGGCACCCAGTTCTTCGGCCGCTCCGCCTCCGACGGGCTGCTGTCCGTCGGCTACGACACCACCAAACGCCTCGTCCTGGCCGACCGCCACGGCGACGTCATCGCAGGCTTCGACCCCGCCGACACCACGCTCGGCACCGGTCTGCCCGACACCCGAACCTACGACCCCTTCGGCAACTCCACCAACGCCACCGGCCTCAAATACCGCATCGGCTACCAAGGCGACTGGACCGACCCCCGCTCCGGCGACATCAACCAAGGAGCCCGCTGGTACAACCCATCAACCGGAACCTTCAACACCCGAGACACGGTGTCGTACAACGCCGGCACGGCCAGCTCGACGCTCAACCTGTATGCCTACGCGGGCGGCAACCCACTCACGTTCAACGACCCCGACGGTCACAAGTACGACGAGCCCGCCGACCCGTACACAGAGTGCCAGAAGGTCCGCGTCCCGCCAGATGGGTACCGCTGGGTCTGCCCGCCCGACAAGCCGGCTCCAGTCAAGCCGGTGAAGCCAGTCAAGCCGGTCAAGCCGGTCAAGCCGACCGATGGAGGCGATGACGACGGCGGCGACGATGACGGGGGCGGCGATGGCGACTGTAAGAAGAATTGCGACCCGCCGTGCAAGTCGCAGCGCTGCCAGCCCAAGCCGCCGCCTCCGGAGATCTGTGACGCCGTCTGCAAGAAGCGAAAGGAAGCAGAGGAAAAACGCAAGGACATCGAGCAGGACGCCAAAACCGTCCAGCACGAGCCGCCCGGCGACCCCGTCTGCGCCAACGGCAACCCAGCCCTCTGCCCAAGCGACCCCACAACACCGGCCACCGTCGTCACCTCCGGAGGCGACCTAACCGACGAAACCGTCGACTGGTCCAACCAGCAATACCAAAACGCCCTCGACGAGTATGGCTCCGTCATCTCCAACGTCGCCTCCACTGGCAGCTACAACTGGTTCAGCGCGGTTCCGACCAGCTACTACCCGGAGGAAGGCGGCGGCCCGGGGATGGGCGGAGCCGTCGCCGGGGGCGTCGGCGTAATAGTCGGCACAGGAGCAACTGTTCCGCTCTGGGTAAAGATCGCCATGGGTGGACTGTTGAGCACAGCTTGGCTCCTGTCCCACGACCAGACCGGTGGAGGATCCTCAAGCGGAGATAACTCAGGTGCCGCAGCGCAGCCACCGAGTGGATGTGAACCGGGGGAGTCGGACAACTGTGTCAATCTGTACAAGGCGCCAAGCAAGGGAATGACTGACAAACTGATCAGGGATGGGTTCGACCCGGCAGACTTCCCTGGCTCGGGCAACGGTTACCCGGATGGACGCGCCTACTTCGGCGTACGCGAACAGGGTAAGGACATCGCCTTCGACTACGCGTCTCGTGGCGGCTATGATCTGACCGTGATCCGAGTCCGCATACCGCGCGCAGATTTTGATAAATACTTCAGCAAGTATGTGGAGAATTATGACGGCTTGGAGGGTGGTCAAATAGCAATCCCGAAGGAAGAGTTCGGGCGGTTGAATATGTATCCCAGATCTCTGACTGGACGCTGATGACCCCAACCAATGATGGATCGAGATTGCCTGAGCATGAACGCTCCCTGATGGGGAGCATCGTGGAGGGCCGCGTACTCGCTGTCTTCCGGTGGGGCGTAATCGTAGATCTCGGCCTGTCGCATGTCGGTTTGATCGATGCGCTATACATTGATGACGGTGATATGTATGTGGTCGGTGGCGTGGCGCGTGGCTATTTGACTGAATTCAACCCGGGTATGGAGAAGTTCTGGATTCGCCCTCTCGGGAAAACTCCAATTAAGGAGCGCTACGGCCGTGGTGGTCAGTGTGATTGAGGGTTCTGTGCGTCTGGCGGTTAGTTAGTAGTTCCGCAGTAGTTCGTGATCTGACTCGGTAGGAGTAATGTCGGACGCATCAGCATTCGAAGTGGAGTTCCCGAAATATCTCGACGGGTACGAATTTGAAACGGAGTCCAAGGGGTATCTTTTCGACGTGATAGTGCGCAGCGGCACTCGCCAGTGGAGCGTGACAGTGTATGACGTTGCCCGCCTCCATCAGGAGGTATCTGACGAAGTACAGGCCTCCGGAGGCTTCGCGTTGTCGAACCTTCTCGTGGTCGATCGGGTGACGCGATCGACTATATTCGATGCGTTATCCGAATTGGCGAATTCGGATTTTGTGGAGTTCTCTCAGGTGGAGATTTGAGTCCGTCGGGCGTATTCGCTGGGTGTCGAAATATCTGCGCCTGTTCACCGCGACGTCCGCCACGCTGCCGCGGAGTTCGGCAGTTGCGCACGGTGGAATATTCGGTGGCGAGGCCAGAACTGTAGAATGCATTTAATGACGGTCCGGTGAAGAAGGTCACGCATGCGTTGACGATGAACGGTCGGGTTCATGGGGAGGTCAAGGATCCGGATCTGTTGCCCCGGGAGGTGATTGAGCAGCGGCTTGGGCTCCTCGACGGCGTGGATCGCTACTCGCTGAGCCTCTGGAGGCTTCCTGTAGGCGTCCCGTTCGATCGTGTCGATCTTGCGGTGTGGCCGCAGGAGTACGTCCAGGTGGCTGGCTCGGCGGATCGCATGACTGTGGAGGTTCGTCGACCAGGGGATCCAGGGGAGCGACAGTACGTCGTGGGGCGGGCGGTGCCTGACAACTCGGGGCCGGCGGGTGAGGTCGTCATTCGCTGGAATGGCTGTGAGTCGCGTGTGTACTCGTATGAGGTGTTCTCGGCGGCGGAGGCTGCTGAGGTGTTCGTGCGGTACTACGAGACCGGCCAGGTTCCGGATACCTTCCGCCTCCGGGCGCTCCCTCTCTGACGATCAGGAAGGTCTTGTCGACAAAGACACAGTGAAACTGGTCCTCTCAGCAACTGTGGAACTGGATCTGTAGGGCGTACCGGTACCGCTTTAGCTTCTAGGTATGACCACCGCGTGCGAGATCCCCACCATCACTGCCGACCGACTCCTGAGCAGCCAGCTTTTGCGAGTGCTGGTGATGGTTTTCGGGTCGGGCCTGAGCATGTACTTGTTGACTTCGGTGGTGCCGTTGTACTTGGCGGCCAACGGGGCGGGGGGTGTGGGGGCGGGGCTTTCTACTGCGGCGATGATGTTTGCTGCGGTGGGGGTTGAGTTGGTGGTGCCGCGGATGTTGGTGCGGTGGGGGTACCAGGTGGTGCTCGGGGTTGGGCTTGTGTTGTTGGGGGCGCCTTCGTTGGTGTTGTTGGCTTCGGCTTCGTTGCCGGTGGTGCTCGGCGTGTGCATCGTGCGGGGTGCGGGGCTGGCGATTCTGGTGGTGGGGGCGGTTGCGTTGGTGGCTGAGATCACGCCGGCGGCGCGGCGGGGTGAGGCGCTGGGGGTGTACGGCGTGGCGGTTGGGGTGCCTGCGGTGATCGGGCTGCCGTTGGGGGTTTACCTGATCGACGTGATCGGGTTCGGTGCGCTGTTCGTGCTGGCGGCGGTCGCTTCGCTCGCCGGGCTGGTCATGTTGATCGGGCTGCCGGCGCGGATCGCGGTGGAAGAGCAGCACGTCAAGGTGCTGGGCGGCGTACGGCGGAGCCGGTTGTTGATGCCGACTCTCGTGTTCGCGGCGGTGACTGTTGCGGCCGGGATCAGCGTGACGTTTCTACCGCTGGCTGTTGCGGGGGACCGGCAGGCGATTGTTGCGACAGCTCTTCTGGTGCAGGCGATTGCGGCTCCGGCGGCGCGTTGGCTGGCCGGGCGGTACGCCGATCGTGTGGGGCCGGCGAAGTTGCTCGCGCCCGCGCTCGCGCTCGCGGCTGTTGGTGCCGGGTCGCTCATCTTCCTGCCGAGTGCCGTCGCGATCCTGATCGGTTCCGTGTGCTTCGGCGCTGGGTTTGGCGCGGCGCAGAATCTCACGCTGGCGCTGATGTACAACCGCGTCGACCGCTCCCGGTTCGGGCAGGTCAGCGCGCTCTGGAACCTTGCGTACGACGGCGGTTGGGGACTCGGCGCGCTGGCCTTCGGTGCGATCGTCGGCGGAACCGGCTACCCGGTGGCGTTCGCCCTGACCGCCGCGGTCGTCGCGCTGGCCGTCGTACCTGCGGTCAGAGCTTCCGTAGCCTGACCCAGCGGACGGCGTGGTCGGCGCCCTTGCGGAGGACGAGGGTGGCGCGGGATCGGGTCGGGAGGATGTTCTCGCGCAGGTTCGGACCGTTGATGCCGTCCCACAGCGACTCGGCCTTCTTGATCGCTTCCTCGCGGCTCAGCTCGCCGTACCGGACGAAGTACGACTCGGGGTTGCGGAACGCCGTTTCCCAGAGTTTGAGGAAGCGGGCAACGTACCAGGAGCGGACGTCGTCGGCGGCCGCGTCGACGTACACCGAGAAGTCGAAGAAGTCGCTGACCGCGAGGCCGCTCTTCCCGTCCGCGTGCCGAGGCGCCGGCTGCAGGACGTTCAGCCCCTCGAGCAGCAGGATGTCGGGCTGCTCGACCGTCGTTCGTACGCCCTCCATGCGGTCGTAGTGCAGGTGCGAGTAGACCGGCGCCTCGACCGTGTCGATCCCGGATTTCACCTCGACCACGAACCGCAGCAGGGCCTTGCGGTCGTACGACTCCGGGAAGCCCTTGCGCTGCATCAGGTTGCGGCGCTCGAGTTCGGCGTTCGGCCAGAGGAACCCGTCGGTGGTGACGAGCGCGACCCGCGGGTGCTCGGGCCAGCGGGCCAGTAGTTCGCGCAGCAGTCGCGCGGTGGTGGACTTGCCGACGGCAACCGATCCGCCGATCCCGATCACGAACGGGGTCCGGGTCTCGGCCGGTTTGCCGAGGAAACTCTCGGTGTCGGCGTGCAGCGCGCGGGCGTGCCGGACGTAGAGCGAGAGGATCCGCGACAGCGGCAGGTACACCTCGCGGACCTCGTCCATGTCGATCTCGTCCCCGAGACCGCGCAACCGCTCGACCTCGTCCGCCGTCAGCGGGGAGACGGTCGTCTCGGCCAGTTGCGCCCAGGTGGCCCGGTCGAGCTCGGTGTAGGGAGTCACCTCCCGCGACGGCTGCAGCATGTGGCCCATTCTTCCCATCGGCGCCGGATGCACCCACATCGGGACAGCGTGGCCTTGGTCTCAGAGCGTCCCCAAGGTGTCCCAGAGTGTCTCAGCTACGGTACGGTCTCGAAACTTTCGGTCACGGCTCGGTGACCGTCTGGTGTGTCAGCATCGATTCTCGATGACCGACTCCGCCTGGTTGGGTACGCAGCGCCTGCCTGAGGTCACGGTGCACGCGTCCGGGGTGCTCGCGCAGACGATCCGCGCGGAAATCCGGCAGACACGCCGTTTCCGCACCGATGTCCAGATCGCCGTCTGCACGCTGACCCGGGTCCGCGAGACGGCTCTCTGGCAGGAGGTCGAGGCCGCCGTACCCGAGCACGGGCTGGGCGTCGAGGGGTTCGTGGTGGTGCGACGAGGCAACGATCTGGTCGTCGCGGCCGAGGGCGGGCACGGGCTGCTGTACGGGTACTTCTACGTGCTGCGGTACTTCGAGTGGATGAGCGGCGACTTCACCGTCGTCGAGCAGCCCGCCGTACCGATCCGGATGCTGGACCACTGGGACGAGCTGTCCGGTGCGGTACGGCGCGGATACTCGGGCGAATCGCTCTTTTTCCGTGACGGCGCGGTGGTGCCCGACCTCAGCCGGGTCCGGGCGTACGCGCGGCTGCTGGCGTCGATCGGGATCAACGCCGTCGCGCTCGCCACCGCGGAACTGCCCGATGTGGCGCGGTTGGCCGGCGTTTTCCGCGAGTACGGGATCGCCGTCAGTCTCGCGGTCGACTTCATCGACGACCCCAGCGACGAACGGGTCGCGCGCTGGTGGACCGCCACGATCGCCCGCGTGTACGACGTCGTACCGGATCTCGGCGGGCTCGTGGTGCGGTCCGCGCGGGACCCCGAGGGCGCGAACCTGCTGGCCCGGGCGGTGGCGCCGTACGGCGGAACCGTTTTCTGGCGATGTTCCGGCGCGGAACCCGAACAGGACTGGCGGGACCGGCGGGCGGATCGGGCGCGGGCGGCGTACGACGCGTTCATCCCGCTGGATGGGCGGTTCGAGGAAAACGTTGTCTTGCAGGTCAAACACGGACCGCTCGACTTCCAGGTTCGGGAGCCGGTCTCGCCGCTGCTCGGGGAATTCCAGGAAACCGTTTTCGGTGTCGAGTTGCAGGTCACGCAGGAGTACTCCGGCCAGCAGCAGGATCTCTGCTACCTGGGGCCGTGGTGGCGGGAGATCCTGCAGTTCGACACGACCGGCGGCGGTGGCGTGACCGTTGCCGACCGCATCGGTGCGATCGTTGCCGTGTCCAACGTCGGCGACGACGTGAACTGGACCGGGCACAAGCTTGCGCAGAGCAACCTCTATGCGTTCGGGCGGCTGGCGTGGGACCCGGCCGCGGATCCGGTCAGCCTGCTGCACGAGTGGGCGGCCGCGACGTTCGCGATGGACGACCGGACCCGGGGCGAGCTGGTGACCATCCTGTCCGGGTCGTGGCAGACGTACGAGCGGTACACCGCACCGCTCGGGGTCGGGTTCATGGTCACGCCGGGGACGCATTACGGGCCGAGTGTGAACGGCTACGAGTACTCGGGCGCCGGGAGGTACCACTTCGCGGATCGGTACGGCGTGGGCGTGGACAGGACGGTGAAGACGGGCTCGGGGTTCACCGGGCAGTACCCGGAACCGCTCGCGAGTCTGTACGAGGACGTGTACACCTGCCCCGACGAGTTGCTGCTGTTTTTCCACCACGTGCCTTACGACCACGTGCTGCAGAGCGGGAGCACTGTGCTGCAACACATCTACGACACGCACTTCCAGGGGTACGCCGAGGTGGAAGCGATGGTCGCGCGCTGGCAGGTGATCGCCGAGCGCTTCGAGCCGGCCATCCGCGAGAACATCACCGCCCGCTTCGAGACCCAGTTGGCGAACGCCCGCGAATGGCGCGACCAGGTCAACACGTTCTTCTACCGACTCTCCGGCTTACCGGACACCCACGGCCGCACGATCCATAGGTAGGCTGGTTCGAAAGTTTCGGATCGGGAGGCGTCGTGGCCGAGCGGCCGACCATTGCGAAAATTGCGGAGCAGGCCGGGGTGTCGGTGCCGACCGTCTCCAAGGTGCTGAACGGGCGCGCGGACGTGGCGGCGGCCACCCGGGCGCGGATCGAGAGCCTGATCCAGGAGCACGGCTACCGGCGGCGCAGCTCGAGTACGGCGGCCGGGCCGATGATCGACCTGGTGTTCAACCAGCTCGGCGGCGAGTGGGCGATGGAGCTGATCCGCGGCGTCGAGGAGGTCGTCCGCGCCGAGGGCGTCGAACTGGTGCTGTCCGAGTGCGGCGGCGCGCTCCGGCCGCGGCAGGAGTGGATCGAGTCGGTGCTGAACCGGCGGCCGCTCGGCGTGATCATGGTGTTCTCCGACCTGGACGCCGACCAGCGCGCGCAGCTGGAGGCGCGGCGGATCCCGTTCGTGGTCGTCGATCCGGTCGGCGACGTCGGGGACGACGTACCGTCGATCGGCTCCGCCAACTGGAACGGCGGCCGGCTGGCGACGACCCACCTGCGGACGCTCGGTCACACCCGGATCGGGATGATCGGTGGTCCGATCGAGACGCTGTGCTCGCGGCAACGTGTCGACGGGTACACCGATGCGCTGCGCTCGACCGGTGCCGAGGTCGATCCGACGCTGATCCGATGGGCCGATTTCGAGGTCGCCGGTGCCCATCGCGAGGCGCTCGTTCTGCTCCGCGCCGCCGACCGGCCCACCGCGATCTTCGCCGGGAGTGACATGCAGGCGTTGGGCGTCTATCAGGCCGCCCGCGAACTCGGGCTCGAGGTTCCGCGGGACCTGTCGGTGGTCGGGTACGACGATCTGCCCGTCGCGCAATGGGTGACTCCGACGCTCACCACGGTGCACCAGCCCCTGCACCAGATGGCCGAGCTCGCGACCCGCGTCGTACTCGACCTCTCCCGCGGCCGCACCCCCACCGCCCTCCGCCTGGACCTGGCCGTCGACCTGCGGATCCGCCAGTCCACGGCGCCCCGCTAGGGTGGCTGCATGATCGTCGGCGTGGGTATCGATGTGGTCGACGTGGATCGGTTCATGCGGACGCTGGAACGTACGCCGGGGTTGCGGGATCGGGTGTTCACTCCCGTGGAGGCGGTGAAGCCGCCGGCGTCGCTGGCGGCACGGTTCGCGGCCAAGGAGGCGCTCGCGAAGGCGCTCGGGGCGCCCGCGGGGATGCACTGGCACGACGCCGAGGTGCAGACCGACGAGACCGGGCGGCCGTGGCTGGAGATCACCGGCACCGTCGCGGCGCAGGCGGCGAAACTTGGCGTCCAGAGCCTGCATCTGTCGTTGAGCCACGACGCCGGGATCGCCTCCGCCGTGGTCGTCCTGGAGGGTTGAGCATGCGGCACGCGCATACCGTCGAGCAGGTTCGGGCAGCCGAGGCAGAGCTGATGGCGAAGCTGCCCGAGGGCACGCTCATGCAGCGTGCGGCGACCGGGCTGGCGGTTGCCATCAGCAACTTCCTTGGCGGTACGTACGGCGCTCGCGTCGTGCTGCTGATCGGTTCCGGGGACAACGGCGGCGACGCCCTGTACGCCGGCGCGAACTTGGCGCGGCGCGGCGCTCAGGTCACCGCAGTGCTGCTGTCGGACAGGGCGCACGCGGGCGGGCTCGACGCGTTGAAGGTCGCGGGCGGACGGGTCGGATCGACCGACGACATCCCGAGCACCGACGTCGTGGTGGACGGGATTGTGGGGATCGGCGGGCGGCCGGGGCTCCGGGCCGAGGCGCTTGCGGCGGTGCGGGTTGCCGAGCGGTACGGCGTACCGATCGTGGCTGTTGATACGCCGTCCGGTGTCGACGTGGACACCGGCGCGACGCCCGAGCCGCATGTGAACGCCGCGCTCACCGTCACGTTCGGCACGCACAAGATCTGCCACTTCGTCGACCCCGCCGCCACCGCCTGCGGCCCGGTCCATCTCGTGGACATCGGCCTCGACCTCCCATCCGCGGAAGTGCAGGTGCTCCAAGCCGCGGACATCAGAGCGCTCTATCCCGTCCCGCACGGTGAGTCCGACAAGTACTCGCGCGGCGTACTCGGCCTGATGGTCGGGTCCACCCAGTACCCAGGCGCCGCGGTGATCGCCACCGCCGGCGCTCTTGCGGGCCCGGTCGGAATGGTCCGGTACGTCGGCCCGGATGCGGTGGCGAACGCCGTCCGCGAGGCCCACCCGGAGGTCGTCGGCGACGGGCGGGTGCAGGCGTGGGCCATCGGCTCCGGACTCGGCGACGAGCTCGACATCCCGCGGATCCGCGAACTGCTCGACGCCGACGAACCCGTCGTCCTGGACGCGGACGGTCTGAAGGCGCTCGACGACTCCGGCGACCATGTCGACGTACTGATCACCCCGCATGCCGGCGAGCTCTCGCGCCTGCTCGGCGTCGACCGCGCGACCGTCGAGGGCGAACGGCTCAAGTACGCGCGGCTCGCGGCCGAGACGTTCGACGTCACGGTCCTGCTCAAAGGCGCTACGACCGTGATCGCCAGTCCGGACGGTGAGGTTCGGATCAACACGAACGCCACCCCCTGGCTGGCGACGGCCGGCGCCGGCGACGTCCTCGCCGGCCTCTGCGGCGCCCTCCTCGCCGGCGGCCTGACGCCCCTCGACGCAGCCAGCGCCGGCGCCTACCTCCACGCCGCCGCAGCCAACCTAGCCTCCGCCGGCGGCCCCACCACGGCCATCACCGTCGCCCAATCCCTCCCCGAGGCCACCCGCCGCCTCCTGAGCTGAACCGACCAGGACGCGCGGTAAGCGGTTGCGCGGCTCGTGGGGCCGCCTCGGCCGCTCACAGGCGATCCAGTCGATGGGGATCGGCCGGACCATCGACGTACCGGTCGTCGTCCACAACTGGTCCGCCAAGCAGCAGACCGGCGCGGTCTCGCTCGACCTCCCGCCGAACTTCACCGTCGACGCCAACGCGAAGCCGTACGACCTCGCACCCGGCGCGGACGCGACCGTGACGTTCAAGCTGACCAACACCGACACGACCTTGCCCGCCCAGCAGAACATCAGGATTCCGATCCGGACCGCGACCGGAAGCGAAACGCTGACGCTCACTCTCGTCCCGACATCAGCCATCCCGCAGACCACGCAGGCGCCGGTCGTGGACGGCAAGGCCGACCCGGGTGAGTACCCGGGCCCGACGCTCGACCTAGGCCGGATCTGGCAGGGCGCGAGCGCCTGCACCGGCGTCGACGACTGCGGCGTTTCGTCAACAGGGGAAGGGAATACGGCCAAGGTCAGCTGGTCCGATGACGCGCTGTACTTCTTCATCCACGCCCGCGACGACTACCAGTCGTACGCCGTGACGCCGGAGGTTCACGCCCTGCGCGATCACCGACGGCGCGACGCCGCCATGGTCACCGAACATGAGCGGTCACCTGGTGAAGCAGGCCACGCAGCAGGTCACCCGCGGCGTGCAGCACTGGACGATCCCGTTGACCGCAACCCAACGGCAGCAGCTGAAGGACCGCGGTCACCTGCTCATCTCCTACGAGACAACCAAGAACGAGGTGCAGGCGTTCGACCTCAGCGTGGCCCGGTGAAGTCCAGTCCGCCACCGGAGGAACGCAGCTGGAGCGTCGAGCCGTCGATCGTGTAGGTCAGCTCGCCCTTCAAGCCCTTCAGGACAAGGGATTCCATCGCTGCCGCGTCGCCGGCGCACGCCCGGCGGGTGGTGGCCAGTTCGCCGAAAGTGAGCTTGCCGGTGTCGCGCGCGACCGTGCCCTGGAACTCGTTGCAGCCGGTCGACCCGGTGACGCGTTCGCCGTTCAGCGTCATCCAGACCTTCTCGAAACCGGCCTGGTGCGACGCGGCCTCGCCGGTGACGACCGTTGTCAGCTGCCACTTCGTACCGTCGAGGGCGAGGTCAGGCTGCGCGGTCTCCTTGTCGAGCAACGAGATCGTCGTGCTCTCGGTGCTGAGGACGAGCTTGTCGCCGTCCAGCTTCCAGGCCGGCTTCGTCGAGAGGACGCTCGCAATCCAGGTGTCCTGCTCTTGTGCAGCGCCCATGCAGCCGATCAGCGTCGACGTGATCTCCTTGCCGAGGCTCAGCCGCCCGTCGGACGTGGACACCGTTGTCTCCGACGTGTTGCAGCCGGCGTTCCAGGACATCCGGCCGTTGGTGGTGAACTGCAGCCGGACCTGGCTCTTCGCGGCGAGCGGTCGCGGCTTCCCGTTCTCGGTCACCTCGGTGGACAGGAACGTTCGTCCGGTCAGCGACGCCTCGGGGCCGGACCGGGTCACGGACTCGTTGCCGCACGCGGTGAGAGCTAGCAGAACCGTCGCGGCGAGTGCGATCATTCGTTTGTTCACACACTTGTTCACACTCTGAGGACGCTGACGGGGGAGTCCGCGTTGCACGTGAAGGCTTCGTTAATTCAGGACCCGGGGTTGACACCTCTTGATCACGGTTCGATAACGTCAAGGCCGCGTACGCGAGAGCAATTCTCTGGGGACCCAACCAACCAGTTGGTCATCCGGTAGCACTGGGGCAACACCGGGCGGCCTGTCAGCCAAAGACAGGAATGTTTTTCACATGCCCCCCACCCGATCTCTCCGGAGCCGCATCCTCGTCCCGGCAGCCGTACTGGCCGTCGGCGCGCTGGTCGCGGCACCAATTGTCGTGCACGCGGGCAAGGACTCGCCGGTCGCGACCGCGAACGCCGCGGACAGCACGGTGACAGCTCTGCCCAGCGTCGGACGAGTCGAGACGTGTGTCCTGGACGCATCCTCGGGATGCACGGTCCTGCACGGGTTCGGTCAGAAGCCGGTGGCGATCACCGCGACCGCGTCCGGTCCGGCGATGCTGTCGATCGACCCACGCCGTACGACGGACACCAGCTACCGGCTGCGTGCGCTCCGGTACGACGGCGACCGGTACCGCACCGGGACCAAGCTGACCTACACGGTGCACTACGACTTCACGGCGGCTCCGGCACAGCCGACGACGCCGACTCCGACCACCACCACCACGACCCCGACGAAGCCGCCGACGTCCAGCACGCCGACGCCGACACCGACGCAAACCTCGACCACGACTCCGACCAAGCCGCCGACGTCGACGACGACACCACCGACGACCACGACACCACCGACGACGACGCCGACGTCGACCGGCAGTCCGAGTCAGACCTGCACCAACCCCTCGTTCGTCACCACCTCGACGAACAACCAGGGCGACGGCCGCACGTTCGGTGCGTACTACGTGCACAACAACATGTGGAACAACGAGAACGGCACGTACACGCTCAGCGCCTGCAACTACAACAACTGGTACGTCGACGTGACCCAGCCGCTGCCAGGTGACAAGGGCGTTCAGGCGTACCCGAACGTGCACAAGGACTACAACGACGTGGCGCTGTCGAAGATCCAGTCGGCCAAGTTCGCGGCGAGCACACCCGCCAACTGTCCGGCCTGTATCTACAACGTCGCGTTCGACGCCTGGATCGGTGACGACCTGAACAACGAACTGATGATCTGGACCGACAACAAGGGGCAGGTGCCTGCCGGGCGCAAGATCGGCACCGTCACCTTCGGCGGCTTCACGTACGACGTCTGGCACGAGAACGGCTACACGGCGTACGTGTCGCAGGTGACGCAGAAGTCCGGGACGATGCCGCTGGCCAGCTTCTTCAACGACATGATCACCCGCGGCTGGGCGCCGAAAGCGACCACCTGGCAGGTCGACTTCGGCGTCGAGGTCGTCTCGACCGGAAACACCAAGCAACGCTTCAACTTCACCGACTTCTCCATCCAGGAGAACTGACCCTCGCTCTCGCGACCCCGGCGGTCACCGCGCTCGCGCGGTGGCCGCTTAGGGTTCCGGGTGTGAGTGAACTCGTGATCTTCGACAACGACGGTGTGCTGGTGGACTCCGAGCGGCTGGCCAACACGATTCTGGCCGAGCTGCTCACCGAGGCGGGGTTGCCGTACACGTTCGAGGAGGCGGTACGGGACTTCATGGGCGGGTCGATGGCCTCGATGCGGCAGCAGGCCGAGGCACGGCTCGGGCGGCCGCTGCCGGCGGATCTCGAGGACCGGTACCACCAGCGGCTGTTCGACGGTTTCGCCCACCTCCAGGCGATCGAGGGCGTTGAGGCTGTCCTCGACCACCTGGAGGCGCGCGGCGTCACCTACTGTCTGGCCTCCTCGGGCACCCATCGCAGGATCCGTACGGCGTTGACCGCGGTCGGCTTCCTGCACCGGTTCGAGGGCCGGATCTTCAGCGCCGAGGACGTCGCGCACGGCAAGCCCGCCCCGGACCTCTTCCTGCACGCCGCCGCGTCGATGGGCGTGAAACCGGTCGACTGCCTGGTGATCGAGGACAGCCCGCTCGGCGTCGCCGCCGCGATCGCCGCCGGGATGAAGGTCTTCGGGTACGCCGGCATGACCGACCCCGCGAAACTTTCCGATGCGGACACGGTTTTCCACAACATGAGCGCCCTCGCCGACCTGATCGACGCCACCTGAGACACTGGACTGACCATGTCTACTCCTGAGTCACGTCCGGTCCGCGCTGAGGCCGTGGTCGATCTGGCCGCGATCCGTCACAATGTGACCACGTTGCGTGCCCGCGCCGAGGGTGCGCAGCTGATGGCTGTGGTCAAGGCCGACGGGTACGGGCACGGGATGGTGCCGGTCGCCCGCGCGGCCCGTCAGGCCGGTGCGGACTGGATCGGCGCCGCGGTGCTCGAGGAGGCGCTCGCGCTGCGGGCGGCCGGTGACACCGGGCCGATCTTCTGCTGGCTGACCACCCCCGGCGAGCCGCTGGCCGACGCGATCGAGGCCGGGATCGACCTGTCCGCGGGCGCGCCCTGGGAGATCGACGAGCTCGTCGCCGCGGTCCAGGACCACCCGGCGCGGGTGCACCTCAAGATCGACACCGGCCTGTCCCGCGGCGGCGCCGTACCGGAGGAGTGGCCGGCGTTGATCCGCGCCGCCGTCCGCGCACAGGCGAGCGGGCAGATCGAGGTCAAGGGTATCTGGTCGCATCTCGCCTCCTCGGACGAGCCGAAGAGCCCGGTGAACGAGTCCCAGCTGGCGACCTTCACCGAAGCGGTCGAGGTCGCCGAGTCGTTCGGGATCGACGCCGAGTTCAAGCACCTCGCGAATTCCGGCGCCACGCTGGCGCTGCCGGAGACCCATTTCGACCTGGTCCGCCCGGGCGTCGCGACGTACGGGCTCTCGCCGTTCGGGCATGCGCTGCCGTCGGCCGAGCTCGGGTTGCGGCCGGCGATGACGCTGAAGGCGCGGCTGGCGATGGTGAAGCGGGTGCCGGCCGGTGCGGGCGTCTCGTACGGGCTGACCTGGACCGCGCCGCGCCCGTCGACACTCGGCCTGATCCCGCTCGGGTACGGCGACGGTCTGCCGCGGCACGCCTCGAACGGCGGCCCGGTCCAGGCGTACGGCCGGCGGCGGGCGATCGTCGGCCGGATCTGCATGGACCAGTGCGTCGTGGACCTCGGCGACGACGAGGCCGCGGCGGGCGACGAGGTCGTGCTGTTCGGCCCGGGGACGTCGGGTGAGCCGACCGCGGACGACTGGGCCGACGCCGCCGGGACCATCAACTACGAGATCGTCACCCGCCTGGGCCCCCGGATCCCGCGCAGGTACGTCGACAGCGAAAGGTAGATCGGCATGTCCAAAGCAGGGCGGACTGCTGGTCTGATCGGGGCCGCGGTCGGAGTGCTGGCCGCGGGAGCCGCGGCCGGTGTCGCGGTCGAGCGTCAGGTGATCGGCCGGCGCTCGGGGCAACGCAAACAGCTGGAGGCCGAGCCGTTCGGGTCCCAGCGCGGGACGCCGTACATCTTCACCGCCGACGACGGCGTCGAGCTGTACGTCGAGGTGGACGAGCTGAAGCGCTCGCGGCGACCGGCTCCGCCGCCGAAGCGCAGGATCGGCCGAAAGTTGCCGCTACCGCCCGAGGACCTGACCGTGATCTTCGCGCACGGGTACGGCCTGAACATGGACGCCTGGCACTTCGAGCGCCGGGACCTGGCCGGCATCGGGACGATGGTGTTCTACGACCAGCGCTCGCACGGCCGCTCCGGGCGGTCCGCGAGGGCGAACGTCAGCATCGACCAGCTCGGCAAGGACCTGTACGGCATCATCGAGCGGTTCGCGCCGACCGGACCGGTGATCCTGATCGGTCACTCGATGGGCGGGATGACGATCATGGCGCTCGCCGAGCAGCATCCCGAGCTGTTCGGCGACCAGGTGATCGGCGTCGGCCTGTGCTCGACCAGCGCCGGCGGGCTGGACCAGGTGCCGATCGTGTTCCCGGGCAAGGTCGGCATGCTCGCGCGGGCGCTCGCCACGCCGACGGTCGCCGCGCTGGCCCGGATCCCGGACGTGGTGGAGCGCAGCCGGAAGGCCGGGACGGACATCAGCTACCTGCTGACCCGGAAGTACTCGTTCGGCTCCGAGGTGCCGCCGGCGTTCACCGAGTTCGTCAACGAGATGATCGCGGCGACGCCGATCGAGGTGATCGCGGAGTTCTACCCGATCTTCGCGCTGCACGACAAGTACGACGCCCTGGAGCCGTTGCAGAAGGTGGAGTGCGTGGTGGTCGGTGGCGACAGGGATCACCTGACGCCGTTCGCGCACGCCGAGGAGATCGTCCGGCGGGTCCCCGGCGCCGAGCTGGTCGAGGTGCAGAACTGCGGTCACCTGGGCCTGATCGAGCACCACCGTGAGTTCACCGCGGCCCTCCTTGGGATGATCGAGCGAGCCGAACAATCCCTAGGACCCACCTGATGACCGACTTGCACGTCGTCGACGCCACCCAGGACCACGTCGACGACATCGTGAATGTGATCCACCACGCCTTCTCCGCGCGCCGGGTTCTCGACCCGCCGTCGACGGCGTTGTCCGAGAACGCGACCACGGTCGCCGCGGCGATCGCCGAGCACGGCGGTTTGCTGGTGCTGAGCGACGGCGTTCCGCTCGGGGCGGTGCTGTTCGAGCAGGTCGGTGACGTCCTGAACCTCCGCCGGGTCTCCGTCGACCCGCGGTACCAGGCGCGCGGCGTCGCCTCGGCGATGGTCGGTTGCGCGGAGGAGGTCGCCGTACGTCGTGGGCTCGGCCGGGTGAACCTGATCGCGCGGGTCGAACTGCCGGACACCGTGGAGTTCTGGCGGCGGCGCGGGTACTCCGTTGTCGACCAGCAGGCGCACAACCTCACCTATGCCAAGGCGATGCCGATCGAGTTGACGGTGCCGACCGCCGACGAGATGCAGGCGATCGGCGAGGAGCTGGCCGGTCAGCTGCGCGCAGGCGACGTACTCGTGCTGTCCGGTGATCTGGGCGCCGGCAAGACGACGTTCACGCAAGGACTCGGCGTCGGGCTGAAGGTGCGCGGGGCGATCACGTCGCCGACGTTCGTGATCTCGCGCGTGCATCCGTCGCTGGCCGGCGGTCCCGCGTTGGTGCATGTCGACGCGTACCGGATCGGTGGGTTCGCGGAGCTGGACGATCTCGACCTGGACGCGAGCCTGGACGACGCGGTCACCGTGGTCGAGTGGGGTCATGGACTGGCCGAGGCGCTCGCGCCCGATCGGCTGGACATCGTGGTGACCCGTGGCGACGACGACACCGACGAGACGCGGTCCCTGCGCATCACTCCGGTGGGCCCGCGGTGGGCCGCGTCCGGCGTACAGGTGTCCGTACTGGAGAAGAACTGACATGTTGCTTGCCTTCGACACCTCGAGTGCCGCCGTCACCGTCGCGCTGGCCACGCCGGCCGGCGAGATCGTCGCCTCCTCGACGACCGTCGACGCGTTGCGCCACGGCGAACTCCTCGCGCCCGCCATCGCGGCGGCGCTGGAAACGGCGGGAGTCACCCCGCGTGACCTGACCGGGATCGCGGTCGGCGTCGGCCCGGGTCCGTTCACCGGGCTGCGGGTCGGGCTCGTGACGGCCCGGACGATGGGCGAGGTGCTGGGGATCGAGGTCTCCGGCGTCTGCAGCCTGGACATCCTCGCGCGGCAGTCGACGCTGACGTTACCCGTCGCGGTCGCGACGGACGCGCGGCGCAAGGAGATCTACTGGGCGCTGTACGACGGTCCGGCCGCGGACGGCAGCCGTCGGCGGCTCGAGGGACCCGCGGTCGACAAGCCGGCCGAGGTCGCCCACGTGCTGTCCGGTCTGCCCGTGATCGGCCGCGGCGCGGTCCTGTACGCCGACGCGCTGAACGTTGTCGCGGACGATGTCGTGGAGTACCCGTCGGCCGAGGTGCTGGCGACGGGTGTCGCGACTCGGACGCTCGAGGTCGTCGCGCCGGATCCGCTGTACCTGCGCCGTCCGGACGTCACGATGTCCAGCGGGCCGAAGAGTGTGCTGTGAGACCTGCCATCAGAGCGGCACGTCCGGAAGACCTCCCGGAGCTGGTCGCACTGGACGAGGTGTGCTTCGGGCCGACGGCCTGGAGCGAGGGCGCCTGGGCTGACGAGTTCGACCGGCTGACCGAGGACCGCGTCGTCCTGGTCGCGGACGAGGGTGCGCTCGTCGGGTACGTCGTACTGCTGGTGCCGCCGGTGGTGGAGGACGTGGTCGAGGTACTGCGGGTCGCGGTAACTCCGGCCGAGCGGCGTACCGGGATCGGCGGGCAGCTGATGACGACGGCCCTGGATCGTTGTGCGGGCAGGACAGTCCTGCTCGAGGTTGCCGCAGGCAACGAGTCGGCGATCGCGCTGTACCGGGCCTTCGGGTTCGAGGAGATCAGCCGGCGGCGTGGGTACTACGGTGGCAGCGAGGACGCGGTGATCATGCGGTGGAGGAACGATGAGTGAGCCCCTGATTCTGGGGATCGAGACGTCCTGCGACGAGACCGGGGTCGGGATCGTGCGCGGGCAGACTTTGCTCGCCGACGCGATCGCGTCCAGTGTCGAGGAGCATGCCCGGTTCGGCGGGGTCGTCCCCGAGGTGGCCAGTCGCGCGCACCTCGAGGCGATGGTGCCGACGATCCGGCGGGCCTGCGAGACGGCCGGTATCAAGCCGACCGATGTCGACGCGGTCGCGGTGACCAGCGGGCCCGGCCTGGCCGGAGCGCTGCTCGTCGGTGTCGCCGCTGCGAAGGGCCTGGCGTTGTCGCTGGACAAGCCGATCTATGGCGTCAACCACCTGGCGGCGCACGTCGCGGTCGACACCTTGGAGCACGGCGATCTGCCGAAGGGCTGTGTCGCGATGCTGGTGTCCGGCGGGCACTCGTCGCTGCTCGCGGTCGAGGACATCACCGAGGGCGTCGTACCGATGGGCAGCACCATCGACGACGCGGCCGGTGAGGCGTTCGACAAGGTGGCGCGGGTGCTCGGGCTGCCGTTCCCGGGCGGTCCGTGGATCGACAAGGCGGCGCGTGACGGCGGCGACCGGATGTACGTGACGTTCCCGCGCGGGCTGACGTCGCAGCGGGACCTCGAGCGGCACCGGTTCGACTTCTCGTTCTCCGGGTTGAAGACTGCGGTCGCGCGCTGGGTCGAGGCGAAGCGGCGCGACGGCGAGGACGTGCCGGTGAACCACGTCGCGGCGGCGTTCCAGGAAGCGGTCTGCGACGTACTGACCCGCAAGGCGATCGACGCGTGCAAGGACCGCGGGTTCGAGCACCTGCTGATCGGCGGCGGCGTCGCGGCGAACTCGCGGCTGCGGGTGATGGCCGAGGAGCGTGCGGCCGCGGCCGGTATCGCCGTACGGGTGCCGCGGCCCGGTCTGTGTACCGACAACGGCGCGATGGTCGCCGCGCTCGGCTCGGAACTGGTCCGCTCCGGCAAGGCGCCGTCACCTCTCGATCTCCCCGCTGACTCGTCGATGCCCGTCACGGAGGTACTGAACGCATGAAGTGGACCGGGCCGGACGGGTTCGAGGCCGACGACTCCGCCGAGCGGATCGACGTCGGCGTGGTGCAAGGCTTCCTGAGTACGTCGTACTGGGCCGAGGGGATCCCGCGCGAGGTCGTGGAGCGCGCGGTGGCCGGTTCGCTGAACCTCGGGGTGTACGACGCGGACGGGGTGATGGTCGCGTACGCGCGGATGGTGACGGACCGGGCCACGTTCGCCTGGCTGGCCGACGTGTTCGTGCTGGAGTCGCACCGTGGGCACGGCCTCGGGCGGTTCGTCGTGTCGACCTTGCTCGAGCATCCGGACCTGAAGGGGCTGCGGCAGGTCCTGCTGGCGACCGCGGACGCGCACGAGCTCTACCGCTCGTACGGTTTCAGCGAAACGCCGCCTGGACGGATGATGGCGATCCGCAAGGACGCCGCCGAGTTGTACGCGCAGTCGTGAGGCGCCCGGGTGTCGACCTCGTCCGGCACCCGGCGGGCGCGAGTGAGCTGGTGCTGCTCGCTCACGGCGGCGAGGAACATTCGTACGCCGACCCGCACCTGTGGCGCCCTGCCCTGCTGCGGATGTGGCCGTTCGCGCGGGCCGCGCGGTCGGTCGCGCCGCAGGCCGCGATCGGGCTTCTCCGGTATCGCTTCCGGGGCTGGAACGAGGACGGCGACGCGGCCGCTGATCTGCGGACCGTTCTGGACGAGCTGCCGCCGGTGATCTCGCGGGTGTTGCTGATCGGGCACTCGATGGGCGGGCGAGCGGTGGTTGCCGCGGGCGATCATCCGCGGGTCGCGGGCGTGCTCGGGCTGGCGCCGTGGCTGCCGCCGGACGAGCCGCTCGTCATGCTGCGCCCGCCCGTCACGTTCGTCCACGGGACCGATGAAACGATCACCTCGCCTGCGGGTACGGCGGCGTACGCGCAGCGGCTGCGGGCGGCTGGGGTGGACGTGACGACGTACTCCCTTGCCGGGGAAGGGCATGCGATGCTCCGGCGGGCGAAGGACCGGGACCGGCTGGTGACCGAGTTCGTCGAAGGGAAGCCTGCCGGTGGCGGCGACGAGCACTGGCCGGCAGTGCGCGATCAGGCGGCGCGCGATCGGGCGGTGCGTGGTCAGGTGGTGTCGGCGGTCGGCGATATCTTGTCGGCTCGGCTCCAGCTGCTAGTGAAGGAACGCTTCCGGGCAGAGTGAGGTTAGTGGCGGGCCTCCGGGGAGTCGCGGCAGCAGACGCAGCACCTCGTCCACCGGCTTGTCACCCGAAGACCCGCTCGCGAGATCGATCATATGTTCGAATGTACGTCGAGCGCAAGTCCGGGTTGTTCCGCGCGATGGCGGCCGGGGGTGGTGCCGACGACGGCGGCGAAGGCTGCGATGAAACCGCTCGGGTTCGCCCACCCGCAGGCATGCGCGACGTACGTGGTGTCGTGGCCGTCCGCGAGCAGGACGAGGGCGTGGTAGATCCGGAGCTGCGTGCGCCATTCGTAGTACGTCATGCCGAGCTCGGTGCGGATCAGGCGGCTCAGCGTACGGGCGCCGGCTCCGGCCTGGCGCCCCAGCTCGGCGAGTGGAGTGTTGTCGGCGGGGTCCTCGCGGAGGCGCTTCGCGATGCTGCGCAGGCGGTCGTCGTGCGGTTCTGGTAGCTGCAGTGGCTGCTCTGCGGCTTCGTGGAGCTCGTCGACGAGAACGTGTTGGAGACGGGCGCGGGCGGCGGGCTCGAGCTCGCGGCTCGTCAGGGCGAGGACGACCTCGCGGGCGAGACCGGAGGCCAGGAACACTGCCGGGCGGTCCGGGATGCGTTCGGCCAGTTCTGCGGGCAGGAACACGATCCGCATGTCGGTATCGCCGTGAGCGCGGTGCTGGTGGGTGAACCCGGCAGGCGTCCAGGCGATGCGGTTGGCGGGCACGATCGACGTACCCCGATCGGTTTGCACAGCCAGGACGCCGCGTGCGGCGTACACCAGATGTCCCTCTTCGTGGGTCTGGATCGTGCTGATACCGCCTGAGGCCCAGTGATGGGCGCCGGCGGACGGGAAGAGCTCCGAGCGGAGAGGTTGGCGGCCAACGGGCATAGTCTGGCATTTTATCGGTGGTCGGCCACACCGGTCTGCGGCGAGGGTGGACGCATGACGATGCGTGCGGCGGTGTGTGCCCGGGCGGGCGGTCCGGAAGTGCTGGAGATTCGCGAGGTGCCGGTGCCGGCGGTGCGGGACGGCTGGAGTCTGGTGCGGGTGCACGCGGCCGGCCTGAACCGGTCGGAGCTGCGGACCCGGCAGGGGCATTCGCCCACGGTGCGGTTCCCGCGGGTGCTCGGGATCGAGTGTGTCGGCGTCGTGGCCGAGTCGACCGATCCCGCCGTACCGGAAGGGACGACCGTCGCGGCGGTGATGGGGGAGATGGGGCGGGCGTACGACGGCGGCTATGCGGAGTACGCGTTGTTGCCTAACGCAACGTTGATGCCGATCGCCACGACCCTTCCGTGGGACGTGCTCGGCGCGCTGCCCGAGACGTACCTGACGGCGCAGGGCGCGCTGGACGCGCTGGGCATCGAGAAGGGCGGTCGCCTGCTGATCCGGGGCGGTACGTCGTCGGTCGGGATGGCGGCTGCGGCGATCGCGGCCGGGTACGGGGTCGAGACCGCGGTGACGACGCGCCAGGCGGGCAAGGCCGACGCGCTGACCGCGGACCATGTGCTGGTCGACGACGGCGGGTCGCTGCGGGAGATCTGGCCGGACGGACCGGAGTACGTTCTGGACCTGATCGGCGCGCGGACGGCGGTGGACTCGCTACGGCTCGTCCGCCGGGGTGGCACGGTCTGCGTCGCGGGATCGCTCAGCGGATGGTTGATCCAGGACTTCGAGCCGATCGCGATGATCCCGTCCGGGACCCGGCTCACGGCGTTCCACAGCGAGACGATGCAGGGTCGCGCGGACGTGCTGCAGCGGATCGTCGGCGAGGTCGAGCGCGGCGTCTACCGGCCGAACGTCGACCGCGTCTTCGAGCTGGACGAGATCGTCGCGGCGCACCGGTACATGGAGGGCGATCAGGCGACCGGGAAGCTGGTCGTCACCCTGCGGCACGAATAGGCGACGGCGTCGCGGCCGATGCGCGTGACGATCAGGGTCGCCGACGTCGAGCCCTTCGGTGCGAGCTTCTTGCGCAGCTGGGCCGGATCGAGGTCGACGCCGCGCTTCTTGATCTCCAGCGTCCCGATGCCCTCGGTGCGGACCCAGGAGCGCAACGCCTTCTCCTTGTAGGGCAGCTCTTCCAGCACTTCGTACGCCGAGGCCAGCACTGTCGGGACGTACGTCGACGCGGTGACGTAGGCGATGCGGGGATCCAGCAGCCAGCCGTCGACCGTTGCGGCGACCGCCGTGACCAGACCGGCCCGGACGACCGCTCCATCGGGTTCGTAGATGTACTTGCCGACCGGACCGCTGTCCGCCTCAGGTGCATCGGCAACGCTCGCGCCACCGGGCAGCAGCGTGGCCCGTCGCGGCGTACCGCCGTACAGCGCACCGGACCAGAGCGCGGCCTCTTTGACCTCACCGGAGTCACTGATCCACTCCGCTTCCACACCTTCGGGGATCGCATCGTGCGGGATGCCCGGCGCGACCTTCACACAGGCGGTCCGCTCCAGCAGCCCGGTCACGAACGACCACGGCGGTGAGTACGCGTTGTGGTCGAACACGCGCCGCCCGTCCGCCCGGCGCGCGGGGTCGGCGAAGACCATGTCGTACGGCGTGACGTCGGTAGCCTCCGCGTCTCCGACCAGGACCTCGCCCGGAAGCTCGAACGCGGCGAGGTTCGCACGGGCGACCGCCGCGGTCTCGGGGTCCCGCTCGACGCCGGTGACTCGCAGGCCGGCACGGGCCATCGTGATGAGGTCGCCACCGATCCCGCAGCCTAGGTCGACCACGGTGTCGATCTGTGTTGCTGCGACACGTGCGGCGCGGTGGGTGCTCACCGTGGTGCGGGTGGCTTGCTCCAGGCCGTCCGGGGTGAAGTACATGCGCTCGGCATCCGGACCGAACTTGGCGACGGCGCGGTGCCGCAGCGCGGCCTGGGTCACCGCAATCGTCACAAGCGTTGCGTCGTACCGGCGTCTGAGCTTCTCAACCAGCTGGAGCTCTTTGCCGGGGCGGTACTCGGCGCAGGCAGCTGCCAGTACCTCAGCGCCCGGTCCGTCGAGCAGCGCGGTGACACTCACCCCGCAACCTTAGAGGGGACTCGAACAGCTCCTGCTCCAGCTGCGGGTTGCCATCGAGTACAGCCGCCAGTTCATCGCGGAGCGCGTCTTCGGGCCGTAGATGCCGTCCACGACCAGGTGGTGCCTGCGCTGGACGGCCCTGACGACCGCGCGGGTGTTGCTGCCGTAGATGCCGTCGACGGCGAGCTTGGTGCCGTAGCAGAAGTTCAGGTTGCGCTGGAGGACCTGGATCGCGGTCTCCGGATCGCCTGTCCGGCTGGAGCCGCGGTACGGGTCGTCGCCGTACATCAGGTTGCAGGTGGTGCTGGTGCTGCCCAGGATCGACGGCATCGGGATGCCCCAGCTGCGGTTGACCGGAACGAGGCGGGCGGACCTGCACTGCGGCAGCGCGGCTGCTGCCTTCAGCTCGGCGGCCGTGGCCTCGTGGGACACCGGCTCGTCGACCGGCACGTCGGCCACCGGTGTCTCGGACGCCGGCGTTGCTGCCGGCGGTGACGGGTGCTTCGACGCGTTGGCGGCGACGGCTCCGACCGCGACCGCGGCGACGGCGGCCAGCAGCGCGACAGTCCGGCCGGACAGCTTGGGAAGCGCCATGAGCACATTCTGTACCTGAGCGGTCACCGGAACTACGTCTCACGCTGAGAATCCTTTGGCACTCGAGTTGACCGAGTGCTAATCGCGGCCTAGATTCGGTGTTGGCACTCTCGACACGAGGGTGCCAGCGGTCCGGCCTCTGACCCCCGCGACGGCAGGGGAGCGCGACCACATGCCACAGACAAGCGAATTCGACCGTGGAGGTCAGCAAGTGTCGGTCACGATCAAGCCGCTCGAGGACCGCGTCCTCGTCGCGCCGCTCGAAGCCGAGCAGACCACGAAGTCCGGCCTGGTGATCCCGGACACCGCCAAGGAGAAGCCGCAGGAGGGCGAGATCCTCGCCGTCGGCCCGGGCCGGATCGACGACAACGGCAACCGCGTCCCGCTGGACGTCGCCGTCGGCGACAAGGTCATCTACTCCAAGTACGGCGGCACCGAGGTCAAGTACGACGGTCAGGACTACCTGATCCTGGGCGCCCGCGACATCCTCGCAGTCGTCAGCAAGTGACGAACGCCCGCTGTTCCTGACTGACACCGCCCCGGAGCCCTTGGCGCCGGGCGGAGTGGGTCCGGGACAGCGGGTTTCGCTCCTGCAACGAGACATACGGAAAAGGACTGGTTTTCTTCATGCCGAAGATCCTCGAGTTCGACGAGAACGCGCGGCGCGCGCTGGAGCGTGGCGTCGACAAGCTCGCGAACACGGTGAAGGTGACGCTGGGCCCGAAGGGCCGCTACGTCGTCCTGGACAAGAAGTGGGGCGCCCCGACCATCACCAACGACGGTGTGACCGTCGCCCGTGAGGTCGAGCTGGACGACCCGTTCGAGAACCTTGGTGCGCAGCTCACCAAGGAGGTCGCCACCAAGACCAACGACATCGCCGGTGACGGCACCACCACCGCGACGGTGCTGGCGCAGGCGCTGGTGCACGAGGGCCTCCGGGCGGTCGCCGCCGGCGCCAACCCGATGGGCCTCAAGCGCGGTATCGAGGCGGCCGTCGAGGCCGTGTCGGCCAAGCTGGTCGAGACCGCGCGGCCGGTCGACGACAAGGGCGACATGGCCCACGTCGCGACCATCTCCGCCCGGGACGCCGAGATCGGCGGCCTGATCGCGGACGCGTTCGACAAGGTCGGCAAGGACGGTGTGATCACCGTCGAGGAGTCGAACACCTTCGGGACCGAGCTCGAGTTCACCGAGGGAATGCAGTTCGACAAGGGCTACATCTCGCCGTACTTCATCACCGACGCCGAGGCCGGCGAAGCGGTGCTGGAGGACCCGTACATCCTGATCCACCAGGGCAAGATCTCCGCGATCGCGGACCTGCTGCCGCTGCTGGAGAAGGTCGTGCAGTCCGGCAAGACGCTGCTGATCATCGCCGAGGACGTCGAGGCCGAGGCGCTGTCCACCCTCGTGGTGAACAAGATCCGCGGCAACTTCACCTCCGTCGCCGTCAAGGCGCCGGGCTTCGGTGACCGCCGCAAGGCGATGCTGGAGGACCTGGCCGCGCTCACCGGCGCGCAGGTCGTCGCCCCCGAGGTCGGGCTGAAGCTCGACCAGGTCGGCCTCGAGGTGCTCGGTTCGGCGCGCCGGATCGTGGTCTCGAAGGACAACACGACCGTCGTCGAGGGTTCCGGCAAGGGCGAGGACATCGAGGGCCGGGTCAGCCAGATCAAGTCCGAGATCGAGCGCACCGACTCCGACTGGGACCGCGAGAAGCTGCAGGAGCGGCTGGCCAAGCTGGCCGGCGGCGTCTGCGTCATCAAGGTCGGCGCGGCCACCGAGGTCGAGCTCAAGGAGAAGAAGCACCGGATCGAGGACGCGGTGTCCGCGACCCGGGCCGCGATCGAGGAGGGCATCGTCGCGGGTGGCGGTTCCGCTCTCGTGCACGCGTCCACCGTGCTGGACAAGGACCTCGAGCTCGACGGTGACGAGGCCACCGGTGTCCGGATCGTCCGCAAGGCGGTCGTCGAGCCGCTGCGCTGGATCGCCGAGAACGGCGGCTACGAGGGCTACGTCGTGACGTCGAAGGTTGCCGAGCTCGAGTCCGGCAGCGGCTTCAACGCCGCCACCGGTGAGTACGGCGACCTGCTGGCGCAGGGCGTCCTGGACCCGGTCAAGGTGACCCGGTCCGCGCTCGCCAACGCCGGCTCGATCGCCGCACTGCTGCTGACCACCGAAACCCTGGTGGTCGACAAGCCCGAGGAAGAAGAGCCCGCCGCAGCCGGCCACGGCCACGGCCACGGCCACTGACCCTCAGCACCACCAGCACGACAGCACAGCACACCAGCACCGCCCGGCAGCCCAACTGCCGGGCGGTGCTCTGCTATCTGGAGACACCCCGCCCGCCACACCCGCCGACCGCACGCCCACCACAGCCCGGCCGACTGCACGCCCACCACAGCCCGGCCGACTGCACGCCCACCACAGCCCGGCCGACTGCACGCCCACCACAGCCCGGCCGACCGCACGCCCACCACAGCCCGGCCGACCGCACGCCCACCACAGCTCCGTCGGCCCTCCCCTCATTTGCCTGGCTGACCCACGAATTTGCCTGGTCTGCCAGGCAAATGAGGGGTTCTACACCGTGGACGTGGGTGTGGAACCCCCGAATTGGTGGGTGGACCAGGCAAATGCGGCCGGGGAGGGGCGACCTCCCAGGGACATGCACCGGTGTTCGGTGATCGCGGGCCGCGGGCCGCGGGCCGGGGGTCGGCGGCGGTCTGGGGAGGTTTGCTTCCCGGATCGGGCAGGGAATCCTCCCCAACCCTCCGGTTGTCGAGAGGGGATGTCGCGAGGGGGGAGGGCTGGTTGGTGGGACGGGGTGGTGGGATGGGTGGGTGTTGATTCGGGTGCGGGGTGACGGGGATCTGGGTGTTTGTGTGGAGTTGTTGCGGGGTGTGCATGAGCGGGCGGGGTATCCGATCAACTGGCCGGCGGAACCGGCGCGGTGGTTGACGCCCGAGGCGGCTCTGGGGTGTTGGGTTGCGGTGAGTGGTGGGCGGGTTGTGGGGCATGTGGTGTTGACGGGGGTGGGGGACGGCGCCGAGGTGGAGCGGTTGTTCGTGGATCCGGAGGCGATGGGGCAGGGGATCGGGCGGCGGTTGCTGGAGCACTGTGTGACAACGGCTGCCGGGCTCGGGCGGGCGCTGGCGCTCGAGGTGGTCGACAACCGCGGCGCCGCCGTACATCTGTACCGGCGGGCGGGGTGGCGCGAGGTCCGGCGTACGGCGATCGATTGGGGCGGGGAACACGCTTCCGAGCTGATCCGTTTCGTGGCGCCGGGGAGTGAACTCGCCGGTAGTGACAGATCGTGATGAAAACATGCGCTTGACCACGAACTGCCACTAGGCAACGAGAGTTGAGCGCCGTACCATCTTTCAGGCTGACCGGTCCGAACACGAGGGGGCGAGGGGTGACAGAGGTCCGAGTACCTGACACCCACGACCGGGTCGAGCTCAGGGATCTTGCCGCGCTGGCCGGCGACGGGGACCGCACAGCTCTCAACGACCTGCTCACCAGGGTGCGCGCAGTCGCGCATCGTTACGTACGGTCCCGTTTGTGGACCTATCCCGGCGGCGCCGACATGGTCGACGACGTCGCACAGGAAGTTTGTGTCGCGGTGTTCGGCGCGCTGAGCCGGTACCGTGACGAGGGGAGGCCTTTCGAGGCTTTCGTCTACGGCATCGCGGCCCGCAAGGTCGCCGATGCCCAGCGTGCGTTCGCGGTCGCCGACGTCTCGACGCCGGACCTGCCGGACGGCGCGGACGAGTCACCGACGCCGGAGGAGCGCGCGGTTCGGCAGTCCGAGGTCCAGCACATCATGGGCCTGCTGGACAAGTTGCCGGAGAAACTGCGGGAGATCCTGCGCCTTCGCGTCGTTGCGGGGTTGTCAGCCGAGGAGACCGGCCGGGCACTGGGGATGACACCGGGGGCGGTGAGGGTCGCACAGCATCGGGCGTTGAACACGCTCAGGGGGTTTGTGGGGCATGAAACACAGCTGGAACGAGGACGAGTGGGGGAGGGGCATCATGGCTGACCGTTTCGACCTGGACGCGATCGAGGCCGATGACGCACTACTCGATCTGCTCGCTGCCGGTGGGGAGTCCGCCCGTACGGCGGGCGACCACGACCCGGCCGTCGCACTGCTGGCCGATCTACGGCTAGCGGTCGAGGTCGAGGACGAGCTGCCGGTGGAAACCATCGACGATCCGGAGAGCTTCCTGGCGCGATGCGCCGCGCTGAACCCGATCACCGACCCGTTCGCCCGCAAGGTGGCGACCCGCGGTCTGGCGTTCGGTGTCGCCGCGGTGGCCGCGCTGTCGGTGTCCGGTGTGGCCGCGGCCGTCACCGGTGACCCGTTGTCGCCGTACGAGAAGGTCATCGAGAAGATGGTCGACGCGGTCCGCCCGCAGACCAGCTTCCCGAAGGAAGAGCTCGACGGGCTGCCGATCGTGGATCGCAGCACGATCGTCAAGGTGGGCAAGGACTTCAAGGAGAAGGCCAAGGCCCAGCGCGCCGCCGAGAACGGCAAGGACGGCTCGGCCGGCGACGACCCGCAGGCGCAGGAGATCAAGGGAACGCCGGAAGTGGTCGTGCCGCCGGGCGACAAGCCGGTGGCGGCTCGGGAGTGGGGCTACCCGCTGCCGACCGACAAGCAGAAGACGATGGATCCGGTCAAGCCGACGACGACCGAGGTGACGCCGGAGCCGACCGACACCACGACGACGAAGCCGGCCGATCCCGAGACGTCCGAGCCGACCGACACCACGACGACCGAAGTGCCGCCGGACACGCCTCCGGACACCCCGCCGTCGACCCCGACGGACCAGCCGACCGACACGCCGACTCCGACGCCGACGGACACCACGACGCCGCCGACCGTCGACAACGGCACGGGCGACAGCACCGGTGACAACAACACGTCGACCGGGGAGCCGACGGCCACGCCGACGTCGACGCCGAGCGCGGGATCCGGCGAGGGGCAGTCGAGCGACGGGGACACCTCGGGCTCGGACAGCACCACGACGCCGGGCGGCGACACCGGCGGCGCCGGTGGCTCGGACACCAGCGGTTCGGACACGTCCGGCTCGGATTCGAGCGGTGACGGCGACACGCCGAGCAGCGAGATCACGCAGGTTCCGGCCGAGGTCAAGGAACTGGTGGACGCGGTCGAGTCGATCGTGTCGCCGGTGCTGCCGACGCCGAGCGGTGACCCGGTCACGAACCAGACCGCCGAGCGTTTCTTCGGCGTGCCCGACGCGACGGCGAAGTCGATCACGACCAGCAAGGCGACGGCCAAGAAGGCGACGCCGAAGAAGGCAGCGGCCAAGTCGACCGGGAAGCACGCGGGCGGCAACGTCAGCACGGGCTCGGTCCGCAAGACCTACCCGAAGGGCAAGCACTCCAGCGGCGCGTACCCCGAGGGTAAGCACGCCGCCATCGCCCGGACGTACGGTTCCACCACCGACGCCAGCCTGCTGCAGATCCTGGACGTCGTGAACAAGCCGATCAGGTAACCGGCCGATCACCGACCGCCCGCCGCGCAACCGCGGCGGGCGGTTGCCTGTGCGGTGGCCGGTGTGGGGCCTGTGGACGGCGGATTCGGGGCCTGCGGGCGGCGCGGATAGGATGGGGTTCCGTTGTCGCCGTACAAAAGGTGCTCGTTTTCCCCATGGACATCACCCCAGCTGGAGTTCCCGACAAGTTCGCCGTCCTCGGCCTCACCTTCGACGACGTACTGCTGCAGCCGAACGAGTCCGACGTCATCCCGTCCGAGGCCGTCACCCGGTCCCGGCTGAGCCGCAACGTCGAGGTGAACATCCCGCTGGTGTCCAGCGCGATGGACACCGTCACCGAGGCCCGGATGGCGATCGCGATGGCACGCCAGGGCGGTCTCGGCGTCCTGCACCGCAATCTCTCGCTCGAGGACCAGGCCCAGCAGGTCGACCTGGTCAAGCGCTCCGAGTCCGGCATGATCGCGCAGCCGATCACCATCGGCCCGGACGCCTCCATCGGCGAGGCCGACGCGCTCTGCGCGCAGTACCGGATCTCCGGCGTCCCGGTGGTGGACGGCGCGGGCGTCCTGGTCGGCATCGTCACCAACCGCGACATGCGCTTCGAGACCGACCTCTCCCGGCCGGTCCGCGAGGTGATGACCAAGCAGCCGCTGATCACCGGCCGGCAGGGCATCGCCGCCGACGACGCGATGGCGCTGCTCAGCAAGCACAAGGTGGAGAAGCTGCCGCTGGTCGACGACGCCGGCAAGCTGACCGGCCTGATCACGCTGAAGGACTTCGTCAAGCGCGACAAGTTCCCGCTGTCCACCAAGGACGGCTCCGGCCGGCTGATGGTCGGCGCGGCGATCGGCTTCTTCGGCGAGGCGTACAAGCGGGCCATGACGCTGGTCGAGGCCGGTGTCGACGTGCTCGTGGTGGACACCGCGCACGGTCACTCGCGGGCCCAGATCGAGATCATCCGCAAGCTCAAGGCCGACCCAGCCACCCGTGGCGTCGATGTCGTCGGCGGCAACGTCGGCACCCGCGCGGGCGCGCAGGCGTTGGTCGAGGCTGGCGCGGACGGCGTGAAGGTCGGCGTCGGCCCGGGTTCGATCTGTACGACGCGAGTGGTGTCCGGTGTCGGCGTGCCGCAGGTGACCGCGATCTACGAGGCGTCGCTGGCGTGCAAGCCGGCCGGTGTCCCGGTGATCGGCGACGGCGGCCTGCAGTACTCGGGCGATATCGCGAAGGCGCTGGTCGCGGGTGCGGACACGGTCATGCTGGGCTCGCTGCTCGCCGGGTGCGAGGAGTCGCCGGGCGACCTGGTGTTCATCAACGGCAAGCAGTTCAAGGCGTACCGCGGGATGGGTTCGCTCGGTGCGATGCAGTCCGGCGGGCTGCGCAAGTCGTACTCCAAGGACCGCTACTTCCAGCACGACGGCGGCTCCGACGAGAAGCTGATCGCCGAGGGCGTCGAGGGCCAGGTGCCGTACCGGGGCCCGCTGGCGGCCGTCGCGCACCAGCTGATCGGCGGCCTGCGGCAGTCGATGTGGTACACGGGCGCCCGGACCGTGCCGGAGCTGCAGGAGAAGGGCCGCTTCGTCCGGATCACCTCGGCCGGCCTGCAGGAGTCCCACCCGCACGACATCCAGATGACGGTCGAAGCGCCGAACTACTCCGGCCGCTGACCTACGCCTGCGGCCGCCCGCCACCCGAGCAAGCAGGTGGAAACCCTTTCACATGACAAGGGTTTCCACCGTGGCATGTGACAAGGTGGTTATTACCGCCTATTGCAACAGGTGGTAATAACAGGTGGTGCTGACCGGTGGAGGCTCAGGTGACCGACGAGGTGCCGTTGCGGTGGATCGAGGTGCGTGGTCTCACCTCGATCGGTCACGCCCACCTGGACCTGTCGAGCCCTGTGACGTTGCTGGTCGGACCCAACGGAGCCGGTAAGAGCAACGTGGTGGATGCCTTCGAGATGCTGGGCCGGGTGATCGACCGCCAGCTCAACGAACACCTGATCAGGAGCGGTGGGTTCGCCGCGATCCTGCGCCGGCCCAGCGATCCGGCCCTGACTCCCGAGGCGATCGAGCTCGAGGTCTGGGGCGACTGGCAAGGGAGCACCTGCAACGGATACAAGGTAGTGATCGAGCCCACGCCTGACGACTCCGCCCTGGTCCGTGAGACCACGATGTTCCATGACCGGTCGAAGTATGCGCGCCCGCACGAGAGCGCGCTTGCAGCGGCGCGGGAGAGCCGCCTGCGCGCCGAGGCAGCCGGCGACGCGAAGGCCTCCTACGTACTTCGCGTCGTGGCCGGCTGCCGGGTCTTTCACTTCGACGACACCAGCGCCGACGCTCCCCCGAAGCGGCGCGTCGACTCTGCCGACAACCTCACGCTGGCGCCCGATGCCCACAACATCGCTGCCGTCCTACTGCGGCTGCGGTCCGACGACCCGTCGCGTTACCGGCGCATCGTCCGGGCTGTGCGCACGGTCGCGCCGTACTTCGACGACTTTGTTCTGGAGCACGAAGGCGGCGCGATCAGGCTGCGTTGGCGTGAGCGCGGCCTGGATTCTGTGTTTTCGGCGGAGAACCTCAGCGACGGCACGCTGCGCTTCGTCTGCCTGGCGGTCCTCCTCCTGCAGGACAACCTACCCGGGACGATAGTTCTCGACGAGCCCGAGCTCGGGCTGCACCCGTTCGCCATCCATCAACTCGCGGCGCTCCTGCGGCGGGCGGCCAAGGGTCGCCGCGTTGTCGCCGCGACCCAGTCGGTCACGCTGCTGGAGCAGTTCAGTGTCGAGGAGGTCGCGATCGTGGAACGTTCCTCGACCGGTACGACGATCCAGCGGCCGGATCCGCGCGCGCTGGAGGAGTGGTTGTCGGAGTACACCCTGGGCGAGCTCTGGGAGAAGAACATCCTGGGTGGACGCCCGCGCCCGGACGATTCGCCGCGGGTGGTCCGCGGCTGATGGAGTTTCGCCAGATGGCGGTGCTGGTCGAAGGGCAGACCGAGGCGGCGTTCGTACAAGAGATCCTGGCCCCGTACCTGCAGTCGTACGGCGCCTATCTGACGCCCGTGATCGTCAAGACCTCTCGCCTCGCGGACGGGACCACCTTCAAGGGTGGCGGGATGGTGTGGAAACACTACGAAAGAGACCTTCGCAAGCTGCTGGCTGCTACTCACTACCGCTGTGTCTCGATTCTGGTCGATTTCTACGCCTATCCGCGGAACGGTCCCGGCGCCGCCTGTTGCGATCGGCCGCACCAGCCTCGGCAGTGTGCCGAGACCCGCGTCCGGGAGATGGAGAGGGCGATTGCGGACCCGCGGTTCGTCCCGTACGTGGTGCTGCACGAATTCGAGACCTGGGTGATCGCCGCGGCATCAGAGTCCGGTTCTGTTCTCGGCGACGTCGCGGTCGCGGAGAAGTTGCAGGCCGAGGCGGACGCGGTGGCCGGCGACGTCGAGCTGCTGAATGACTCCCGGCAGACTGCGCCATCCAAGCGCGTCCAGCGGTGCTGGCCCGACTACGACAAGGTCACCGACGGGATCGAAGCCATTCGGGAAGCAGGGCTGGAGGCGGTGATCGCGCGGTGTCCGGGCCTCAGGTCCTGGATCGATCAACTGCTGGCCCGCTGAGATCCCACCCGCCCCAAGGTCGGTAGGCTGCTCCTATGACCGAGATCGAGATCGGCCGCGCGAAGCGTGGGCGGCAGGCGTACGCGTTCGACGACATCGCGATCGTGCCGTCGCGCCGGACGCGGGACCCCGAGGAGGTCTCGGTCGCCTGGCAGATCGACGCGTACCGGTTCGAGCTGCCGATCCTGGCCGCGCCGATGGACTCGGTGATGTCGCCGGCCACCGCGATCGCGATCGGGAAGGCCGGCGGTCTGGGCGTCCTGAACCTCGAAGGTCTCTGGACGCGGTACGAGGACCCGACCAGCCTGCTCGAGGAGATCACCAGTCTCGAGACGCAGCAGGCCACGCACCGGCTGCAGGAGATCTACGCGGCGCCGATCAAGCCCGAGCTGATCTCCCAGCGGGTCCAGGAGATCCGCGACTCCGGTGTGACGGTGGCCGGCGCGCTGTCGCCGCAGCGCACGAAGCAGTTCGCGAAGCATGTCGTGGATGCGGGGGTCGACCTGTTCGTCATCCGCGGTACGACGGTGTCCGCCGAGCACGTGTCCGGGCAGGCGGAGCCGCTGAACCTGAAGCAGTTCATCTACGACCTCGACGTACCGGTGATCGTCGGAGGTTGTGCGACGCACCAGGCGGCGTTGCACCTGATGCGGACCGGTGCGGCCGGCGTACTCGTCGGCTTCGGCGGCGGCGCGGCGCACACCACGCGGAAGGTGCTCGGGGTCGCGGTGCCGATGGCGTCGGCGGTCGCCGATGTGGCCGCGGCGCGGCGGGACTACATGGACGAGTCCGGCGGCCGGTACGTGCACGTCATCGCGGACGGCTCGGTCGGGCGGTCCGGTGACGTGGCGAAGGCGATCGCCTGCGGCGCGGACGCCGTGATGGTCGGTTCGCCGCTGGCCCGCGCGAGCGACGCGCCGGGTGGCGGGTACCACTGGGGTGCCGAGGCCTGGCACCAGGACCTGCCCCGCGGCGAGCGGGTCGAGGTCGGCGTCACCGGCACGATGGAGCAGATCCTGTTCGGCCCGTCCTGGGTCCCGGACGGCACGATGAACCTCGTCGGCGCGCTCAAGCGCGCGATGGCGACCACCGGCTACACGGAAGTCAAGGAGTTCCAGCGGGTCGAGGTCGTCGTCGGTTGAGCACCGGGGTCCTGCTCCTGCACGGTTCCAGCGGTACGCCGGACCTGGATCGCGCTCGGCTGCTCGAGGCCGAGGGGTACGACGTACTCGCGCCGCGCTGGACAGTCACGCATGAGGTCCCGCTGGAGTCGTTTCCGCTGGACCCGCTCGCCCATAACGACAGGCTGGTCGTGATGGGCACGTCATGGGGCGCCGAGGCGGCGTTGCTGCTCGGCGCGCTCGACCACCGCGTGGACGCGGTGGTCGCGTTCGCGCCGAGCGCCTACGTCTGGGGCCGGAACCTCGAAGACGGTAGCCAGCGGTCGGCGTGGACCTGGCAGGGCGAGCCGCTGCCGTTCGTACCGTTCGACCGCGACTGGAAGCCCGACAGCGATCCGCCGAGCTACACCGGCCTGTATCGGCAGAGTGCGGAAAAGGCGACGGAGCAGGCGCGGATCCCGGTCGAGCGGATCCGGGGCGAGGTCTTGCTGGTGGCCGGTGGTGACGACCAGGTCTGGCCGGCGGTCGAGTTCGCCGAGGAGATCACGCGCCGCCGCGGCGACCGCCCGACGCGGACCGTGACGGTCGAAGAAGCCGGGCACCGTGCGGTGCTGCCGGGGGAGGACCCGAAGACCGCGGGGCAGCGGATGGCGCGCGGCGGGACGGACGAGGCGGACCGCGACCTTGGCGTCCTGGCCTGGTCCGAGATCCGACGGCTGCTCGCGGACTAGGCCCTGAGACGACGTGCTTCGAGTTCACCCGGTTTGACGGGTTCTGGAAGGATTGCCGCATGGGATTGTTCAGCCGTCGAAGCAGCCAGGACACGGACAATGTTGCCCTCGCCGCGGCGCGAGGCCGGCTGTCCCCGGACGACGTCGATCAGGTGCGGTTCCTGATCACCACGAAGAAGGCGGTGCACGCGGTCAAGCTGATCCGCGACCGCACCGGCCTCGACCTCAAGCAGTCGAAGGAGCTGGTCGACGACATCCGCCTCGGGCGGTACGTGCCGCCGACGACCGGTACGCCGCTGGTCCGGCGCCCGGGCACCAACCTGGCCGAGCGCACCCGCGCCCTGAAGGCCGCGGGCGAACTCCACCAGGCGACCGCCCTGGTCGTCTCCGAGACCGGCATGACCGAGACCGAAGCCGGCCTGTTCGTCGGCGCCCTCCGCGCCGATCTCCAGGACTAACGCGTCCATCCCGGGTCGCGGCCGAAGGCGGCGAGCAGAGCCTCGGTGGGCTCGGTGAAACCGTCGAGGTGATCGCCGACCATCCCGGCCGAGCGGTACAGCTCCTCGCGTTTCGCGAACCAGTCCGCGACCTCCTCGACGAGGTCGCGGTCCATCCGCGGCGGTACGTCGATCGCGACGGCCAGGTCCCACCCGTGGATCAGGTGGTCCGCGGCGAGTTGCCGCAGGTACTCGTGCGGATCCTCGTCGCCGTACGACAGATGCACCTTGTCGATCGTCCAGGTCGCCGCGACCTCCGCCTCGCGGGCCGCGTACGACGCAGCGCCGACCGGATCGTCCGCGAGCAGGTCGCCGTCGAGGCTGTCGCCGACCTCGGCGATCGTCTTGCCCGCCATCAGCGGCACGGTCCAGCGCTCCTCGCCGACGACATGGTTGACCAGCGCCCGGACGTCCCAGTCCGAGCACGGCGTCGGCGCCGACCACCGATCGGGCGGCACCTCCGAGACCAGGTCCGCGAAGTTCGCGACCGTGCGATTGTGCATGTCCACAACGTCCATGAGCCTCCCCCTCTCAGCGCCAGCGTCCGTCCGAGAGGGAGGCGCGTCAAGCAGACGCCCTCTTACCAGCCGTCAACGGCCGAGCTGGAGTTGCTCCGCGGCCTCGTGGGCGTGGTACGACGCGGTCAGGTCGCCGGTGGCGGCCAAGAGGTTGCCGTGGTGCCGGTAGCAGGCCCCGGCCAGCTCCTTCATCAGCTCATTGTCGTCGGCGTACGGGATCAGCGCGGTCGCCACCTCCGCGCACCAGCCGCCGAGGTCGAGTGCGATGTCGGTCCGCCCGGCCTGGAAGTACGCCTCGGAGATGTCGAGCAGGAGCTGCGCCCAGATCGGCACGTACGTCGCCGTCTGGAATCGCATCCGGTGCGACTCCCGCTCGGACGAGATCGCGAACAGGTAGTGCGCCTCCAGCCCCAGCGTCAGCGCGGCGTTGCCGTCCTGAGACAGCAGCGGCTTCACCAGTTCGGCCAGCTCGGTCGCGCGTTGCGCCGCGGACTCAGGGTCCGTCCGGCCCGACACGGTCGCCAGCGTCATCCCGGGCGCGGGCTCGCTCAGCGCGACGAGCCGGTGGTACTGCTCGAACGGCCCGAGCTTGATCTCCGCGTTCTCCAGCGCCGCGACCAGCGTCAGCGGCAACCCGCGGTCCAGCTCCTCGACCACGCGGGCCGCCGTCTCGGCGTCGGTGTCGTACGCCGTTCGCAGGCAGGCCTCGCCCTCCAGGCGGCCGACGATGCCGAGGTGCTTGCCCTTGCGGACCAGGGCGGCGACCAGCGTGCGCATGTCGGTCGCCGAGTCCGAGTCGGCGAGCGTGTCGGCCGTGGTCAGCCCGATCTCGTCGGCCTCCAGCGCGAGGTCCAGCCGTCCCTCGGCCGCGTGGACATCGGCCGACACCGCGGTCGCCGTACACAGGTAGCGGGCGTACGACAGCGACTGCGGGCTCTCGTTGATCTGGTCCGCGAGTTGCAGGAACAGCTGGGTCGCCGCGTCCGCGGACGCGACCGCCAGCGCGGGGTCGCCGTACCGTCGCAGGATCAGCGCGTTCATCGCGAGCACCCGGGCGAAGTCCGGCTGGTGCTTGAGACCGTCCTCGCCGCCGACGAGCTGGCCGTACGCGATCACCGCGCCGTCCATCTCCAGTACGGCGGTGGCGCCGTGACCGCGGTGCGCCTGGGTCATCGCGCGCCGGGCGCGGACGTCGGCCAGGAAGCAGGTGGCGTCCAGTACGCCGGCGTCCTGGAGCTCGGTGTACCCGAGTTGCGCCTCGTGCAGTGCGGCGAGCGCCTCCTCGTGCCGTCCGGACGCGTTCAGCGATCCGGCCAGCTCGTACTGGGTCGCGGCCATCAGATGCTTGGCCTCGTAGTGGTTCGGGTGCCCTTCGGCCCGCTCCCTGGCCAGTTCGATGACCCGCTGCTGGTACGGCCCCGCCTCGTCGGCCCGGCCCTCCTCGATCAGCACCTGGGCTGTCTGCAGCGCCTCACCGAGCTCGTCCTCAGGAGGCGTCCAGAGCCCCCCGCTGTCCACCATCTTGACGTTCCACCCCTTCGCAGGTTTCAGCGGATCAGCTTAACCATTCTCTGATACTGACAGCCGCTATTACCGGCAGGTAGCCTTTGGATATGAGTGAGCAGACGTCGATTCCCGCGGATCCGGAGCTCGACCCGACTGCGTCGTACGCGACAGATCAGTCGGTGATCCGCCGGTTGTCGGGGCTGCTGCGCGCGACGGCCGGCACCCGTACGTCGTACGCGCCGGCCACCGGGCAGCCGATCGCGGACCTGCCGGTGTCGAGCGAGGACGACGTCACGGCGGCGGTGCGGGCCGCGCGGCGGACCCAGCAGACCTGGCGGCGGGTGCCGCTCGCGGAGCGCGCGGCGATCCTGCTGCGGTACCACGATCTCGTCCTCGATCACCGCCACGAGCTGGTCGACCTGATCATCCGCGAGTCCGGCAAGGCCCGGAAGCAGGCGTTCGAGGAGCTCGCGCACGTCGCGCTGACGGCGCGGTACTACGGCCGCAAGGCGTTCGAGCTGCTCGAGCCGCAGCGCAAGCTCGGGATCTTCCCGGTGCTCACGCGCGCCGAGACCCGGTTCGTCCCGAAGGGCGTCGTCGGCATCATCTCGCCGTGGAACTACCCGCTGACGATGGCGATCTCCGACGGCCTGCCCGCGATCCTGGCCGGCAACACGGTGGTCCACAAACCCGACAGCCAGACCCCGCTGACCGCGCTCCGCGGCATCGAGCTGCTGTACGAGGCCGGCCTGCCGCGGGAGGCATGGCTCGCGGTGAACGGCGACGGCCCGACGGTCGGCGGCGCGCTGATCCAGAACGCCGACTACATCTGCTTCACCGGATCGACCAAGACCGGCCGGCTGGTGGCGAAGCAGGCCGGTGAGCGGCTGATCGGCTGCAGCCTGGAGCTCGGCGGCAAGAACCCGATGCTGGTACTGCGGGACGCCGACATCAACCGAGCCGCCGAGGGCGCCATCCGGGCGTGCTTCGCGAACGCCGGCCAGCTGTGCGTCTCGATGGAGCGGCTGTACGTCGCCGATCAGGTGTACGACGCGTTCGTCACGGCGTTCGTGGACCGGGTCAAGAAGCTTCGCCTGAGCGCCGGCACCGGCTGGGACGTCGACATGGGCTCGCTGATCTCGAAGGCGCAGCTGGAGACGGTCACCCGGCATGTCGAGGACGCTCGCGCGCAAGGTGCGACCGTACTTGCGGGTGGGAAGCCACGACCCGACATCGGTCCGCTGTTCTACGAGCCGACCGTCCTGTCCGGCGTCACGCCGGCGATGGAGTGCTTCGACAACGAGACCTTCGGCCCGGTCGTCTCGATCTACCGCTTCTCCGACGAGGCCGAGGCGATCCAGCGCGCGAACGAGGGCGAGTACGGCCTGAACGCGAGCGTCTGGACCCGGGACGGCCGCCGCGGTCGCGCGGTCGCCGCGCAACTGATGGCCGGCACGGTCAACGTCAACGAGGGGTACGGCGCGACGTTCGGGTCGATCGACACCCCGATGGGCGGGATGCGGTCGTCCGGTCTCGGCCGGCGGCAGGGCGTCGAGGGCATCCGCCGGTACGTCGAACCGCAGGCGATCGCCACCCAGCGGCTGATCCCGGTCGCCGCCTCGCACGGACTGTCCGACGAGAAGTTCGCCGAGCTGATGACCGGCGCGCTGCGGATCCTGAAGAAGATCGGCCGTCCATGACGTTCGACTACGACGTCCTGATCATCGGGTCGGGCTTCGGCGGGTCGGTGAGTGCGCTGCGGCTGACCGAGAAGGGCTATCGGGTCGCGGTCCTGGAGGCCGGGGCGCGGTTCGACGACGCGGGGTTCGCGAAGAACTCGTGGGACAAGAAGCGGTTCCTGTTCGCGCCGAAGCTCGGGTGGTACGGCATCCAGCGGATCAGCGCGCTGCGCGACGTGATCATCCTGTCCGGCGCCGGGGTCGGCGGCGGCAGCCTGGTCTACGCGAACACGCTGTACGAACCGTTGCCCGCGTTCTACACCGACCGCCAGTGGGCGCACATCACCGACTGGCAGTCCGAGCTGGCGCCGTACTACGACCAGGCGAAGCGGATGCTCGGCGTCACGACGTACCCGGGGTTCACGCCGGCCGACAAGGTGATGAAGCAGGTCGCCGAGGACATGGGCGTCGGGGAGACGTTCCACCCGACACCGGTCGGTGTCTTCTTCGGGGAGCCGGGCGTCGAGGTCGACGACCCGTACTTCGGCGGCGCGGGCCCCCGGCGTACCGGCTGTATCGACTGCGGCGAGTGCATGACGGGCTGCCGGCACAACGCGAAGAACACGCTGACGAAGAACTACCTCTACCTGGCCGAGAAGGCCGGCGCGGAGGTCTACTCGCTGACCACGGTCACCTCGGTCGAGCCGCTCCCTGAAGGCGGGTACGCGATCGACACCTGCCGTACGTCGCATCGCAAGGTGACCCGGCGCTTCACCGCGGGACAGGTGGTCTTCGCCGCGTCGGCGCTCGGTACGGCGAAGCTCCTGCACCGGTTGCGCGACGAGGGCAAGCTGCCCCGGCTGTCGGACCGGCTCGGCGTGCTGACCCGGACGAACTCGGAGTCGCTGCTCGGCGCCATCTCCCGCGACACCGACGTCGACTACACCCGCGGGGTGGCGATCACGTCGTCGTTCCACCCCGACGACATCACGCACATCGAGCCGGTGCGGTACGGGAAGGGCAGCAACGCGATGTCGCTGCTGCAGACCGTGCTGACCGACGGCGACGGGGACAGGCCGCGCTGGCGGACCTGGCTCCGCGAACTCGGCGTGCAGCGGAAGAACATCCGCAAGCTGTACGACCTGAAGCACTGGTCCGAGCGGACCGTGATCGCGCTGGTGATGCAGACCGCGGACAACTCGATCACGACGTACGGCAAGCGCGACCGGCTGGGCCGGTGGAAGCTCACGTCGAAACAGGGTCACGGCGCCCCGAACCCGTCCTGGATCCCGGTCGCGAACCAGGTGGTCCGGCGGATGGCGAAGCTGATGAACGGTACGCCGGGCGGCACGATCGGCGAGCCGTTCAACGTGCCGATGACCGCGCACTTCATCGGCGGCTGCGCGATCGGCTCCAGTGCCGAGACCGGCGTCGTGGATCCGTACCACCGCGTCTACGGGTACGACGGTCTGCACATCGTCGACGGCTCGACCATCTCCGCGAACCTCGGCGTCAACCCGTCCTTGACGATCACCGCGCAGGCCGAGCGGGCGCTCTCGTTCTGGCCGAACAAGGGTGCGGACGACCCGCGGCCGGCGATCGGCACGGCGTACCAGCGGATCCAGCCGGTGAAGCCCGAGCATCCGGTCGTCCCGGCGGATGCGCCCGGTGCGCTGCGGCTCCCGATCATCCCGAAACAGGCTGTGACGGAGTCGTAACAGAACAGCGAGAAATTGCGCACATGAAAAAGCCTCAGCAGTAAGTTGCTGAGGCTTTTGCTAAAAGGTCCGGAAAAGGGAGCAGGTCCCTCGGGAACGTTTCCGCCCAAATCGTTTCCCGAGGGACCCACTCAAGCCGGGGTGAGGCGCCCGGCGCTTGGGATCGGGTCACCAACCATGGCTGGCGACCCGAGCTCTTGGTTACTACCTTACATCCGATTTCCAGGGGCTTCAGGCCTTGTGACCACTCTGCGTGCTGATCGTAATGATCGGCCTTTGTAGCTCTTGGTAATCAGGTGGCGGTCTTCCTTGCGGTAACCGCCTTCGTACACATCAACGAGCCCGTCTACGGGGGGTTACGAGGTTCCGGAGAAAATCCAGAAATCTTTTCCCCGGGGAGTGCGGAGAGTGGCGGTGAGTCACAACGCCTCGATGTGTTCCACGTGACGCCCGCCGCAGCCCCGGCGTACCTGCCTGACCTACTGTGAGGCCGACCGCTGAGCTGAGGCAGGAGAATGATGAGCGACATCCTGGATGTGGCACGTGTGCAGGTTCTGGAGCAGGGCATCGGGCTGAGCCAGGAGCAACTGGTCGAGGTTCTCACCGTGCCGGACGACCGCCTGCCCGAACTTCTCGCGCTCGCCCACGACGTCCGGGTGAAGTGGTGCGGCGAGGAGGTCGAGGTCGAGGGGATCATCTCGCTGAAGACCGGCGGCTGCCCCGAGGACTGCCACTTCTGCTCCCAGTCCGGCCAGTTCACGTCGCCGGTGCGCGCGGTCTGGCTGAACATCCCCGAACTCGTCGAGGCCGCCAAGGAGACCGCGAAGACCGGCGCCACCGAGTTCTGCATCGTCGCCGCGGTCCGCGGGCCCGACCCGCGGCTGATGAGCCAGGTGAAGGCCGGGATCGACGCGATCAACGCCGAGGTCGACATCAACATCGCGTGCTCGCTCGGCATGCTGACGCAGGACCAGGTCGACGAACTGAAGTCGTGGGGCGTGCACCGCTACAACCACAACCTCGAGTCCGCCCGGTCGTACTTCGGCGACGTCGTCACGACGCACTCGTTCGAGGAGCGCTGGGACACCTGCCTGATGGTGAAAGAGTCCGGCATGGAGCTGTGCTGCGGCGGCCTGGTCGGGATGGGTGAGTCGCTCGAGCAGCGCGCCGAGCTCGCCGCCCAACTGGCCGAGCTCGACCCGCACGAGGTCCCGCTGAACTTCCTCAACCCACGTCCCGGTACGCCGTTCGGCGACCTGGAGATCATGGACGGCAAGGACGCGCTGCGCACCATCGCCGCGTTCCGCCTCGCGATGCCGCGGACGGTCCTGCGCTACGCCGGCGGCCGCGAACTCACCCTCGGCGACCTGGGCACCCGCGAGGGCCTGCTCGGCGGGATCAACGCGGTCATCGTCGGCAACTACCTGACCACCCTCGGCCGCCCCGCCACCGCCGACCTCGACCTGCTCGCCGAACTGAAGATGCCGGTCAAGGAACTCCAGAAGACGCTATGACGTACTGCGGCAGATGCGGGCGGGACCTGGCCGACGGAGGCCACGAGGACTGCGCCCGGGCGCTGGCCCTCGAACCGCCGAGGTACTGCGGCACGTGCCGTCGCCGGATGGTCGTCCAGGTCCACCCGATGGGCTGGTCGGCCCGCTGCTCGGTCCACGGAGAGGTCACCGCCGACTGAGTCGGCTCCGCGCCGCGGTCGGCTAGGGTTGGGGTATGCCCGACGTGCCCCGGCTCCTGGTCGCTCTCTACGGGCCGACGTCGGCAGGTAAGACCGCGGTGTCGGTCGATCTCTGTCTGCGGATCCGGGACGAGCTCGGGCTGCCGCCGATGGTCGTCTCGGCGGACTCGCGGCAGGTGTACCGGTACATGGACATCGGCACCAGCAAGACCACGCCCGAGGAGATGCGGGGCATCCCGCACACGATGATCGACGTCGCCGAGCCGGTCCGGAAGCTGGAGCTGGAGACGTTCGTCGCCGAGGCTCGCCGGGAGATGGAAGCGAGCTGGGCGGCTGGCGGCGTGCCGGTGATCGTCGGCGGCACGAGTGTCTACGTCCGCTCGTTGCTCGAGGGCTGGGAGGTCGACGCGATCGCCGAGGCGCGGAACGCGATCCGCCGCGACTTTCCGCGCAGCATGGCCGAGGACGCGTACGCCGTACTCACCCGGCTCGACCCGAAGGGCGCCGGGAAGATCCACGAAAACAACTACGACGCGATCGTGAACGCGTTGGCACGGGCCATGGGCAACGATCCGGAGCGGGCCGTGACGGCGGCCACCCGGCAGGTCGTGTTCTCCGTCGACCGCCCCGCCGCCGACATCGACCAGCGGGTCGCCGCGACGTACGACCGGCAGGTCGAGCTCGGCCTCCGCGACGAGGTCCTCGGCCTCGACGAGCGGTACGACGTGCTCGCGCAGTATCGGCGCCTCGGACAGAAGTCGCCGAACCAGGTCGTCCACACGCACGGCTACACCGAATGGTTCGACGTCGCCCTGGACCGCGGCAAGCCGGTGGAGAACCTGACCGGCGCGGACCTCGACGAGATCCGCACCCGCGTCGTCGACCGCATCCAGGTCCACACCCGCCGCCAGCGCGCAGCCATCCCCAAACTCACCGGCGTCCGCCCCGCCCGCAACGTCAACGACGCGTTCAACGCGGTCAGGAAAGCCCTCGAAGGCCCAGTCGAACCATCCCGCCCGACGCGGACCAAGTCCGGCAACTCCGGCGGCAAGCGCACCGGCGGCCGCCCGGCCCGCAGCGGTCAGCCCACCTCCAGACGCGGCTCCCGCCGCCGCTGAACATGAGCGAGCCGGGGCACACCGTTTCCACGGTCGCCCCGGCCGGGTGTCGCGGGGGTGCTACCTACTCTGGCCGCCCCGCTTGTTCTGATTGCCGGTACGGCGCTGGTCACCCCTCTCGCCGCCCTTGTCGACGCCGCGGCGTTTGTCCCCTGCCTCGTGCCCCTCACGGTTTGACTCCCGCTGGTTGCCGCGATGGCCCTTGGCCGGCTCGGGCTTGTCAGCGCGCTTCTCCTGGTTCTTGCGACCCTTCTGGTTGTAATGCGCCACGTGTGCCTCCTGTTAACGCCGCTCGCGGCGGCTCGTGATCGTTGGTGTGTGATTCAGCGCGTGTGGATCAGCGGCTAGCGGCCCTGGCCTTGGCCCTTGCCGCCGCTCTTGCCCGGCCGGTGTGTGGTCGGGTAGAGGACCGGCATGTCGCCCTTGCCCTTCGACCCCGAGCCCTTGTCGGTCTTGCCGCTGCCCTTGCCCTTGCTGTCCTTGCTGCCGTAGTTCGGCATGCTGTGACCCCTCCTGGCTGCGAGCCGCGGGCGGCTCGGCGCTGTCGTTGTGCAGAAGCAGACGCCGCGATCCGGCAACTGGTTCCCCTCCGGTTCGGCGTTTTGGAAACATAACCGCGGCCGGGGTTCACGTGCCGTTCAGTCGGATGTGCGTGCGGGCGGATGTGACCTAGAACGTCGGATAAAGTTCGTGTGTGGTCAACGTCGCTGTCAACGTTCTCGCCGAACTCGGTCAGGCGACCTGGACGACGCCGCGGGCGATCGGGTACGAGACCGTGCTCGAGGGGGTTCGGCAGTCGATCGGCTTCTACTCGCAGTCGATCGCGACCGAGGAACAGTCCGACGAGCCGGACACCGGCGCCATCGAGCTCGGGCGATCGGAGCAACTGTCCTGGGCGACGCGAGCGCAGGAACTCATCCCGCTGGACACCCGCGCGACCGAGAGCCTCCTCGAGGATGCCGAAAAGCTCCTCGAGGACGACGACGATGACGACGAGGACGAGTCGGACGATGAGGACTCGGACGACGAGGACGAGTCGGACGACGAGGCGTAGGGGGATCGTGACCGCACCATGGGGGCCGGGGGCAACCACTGAGAACCAGCACCAGCTCGACGAAGCCGAGAACGCGCGGATCTTCCGCGAGCGGATCGTTCCCGACCAGCTGAGCGGCGTACCGCAGGAGCAGCCGATCGTCGTGTTCGTCGGCGGGCAGCCGGGTGACGGCAAGGCCTCGATCACCGCCCTGGTGAAGGCGGTCCTGCGGCGCCGCGGACGTCCGCTCGTGCTCAGCGCGCTGACCTACGAGCCGTACCACCCGAAGTTCTACGAGCCGATCACCGACGTCCCCCCGGCGGCCGGGCGGTACGTCGCCGCCGACGGCCGGCGCTGGCTCGCCCAGGCCGAAGAGCTGGTCATCCGGGAGCGGTACGACGTGATCGTCGAGACCGAGCTTGCCGACCCGGACGCGTTCGCCGAGTCCGCGGAGCGGTTCAAGGCGGCTGGGTACCAGGTCGAGGTCGCCCTGCTCGCGGTGCACGAGGCCCGCAGCCGGCTGGGCATCCTGGAGCGGCACATCCGGTCGCTGGAGAAGTTCGGCTTCGGCCGGTTCGTCGAGCAGAGCGCCCACGACGCCGGCTACACGGGCGTACTGCGGGCGGCCGAGCTGGTCGACGCGGGGCAGTGGGCCGATCGCGTCGGCGTACTGCGTGCGGACGGCGAGCTGGTGTACGGCAACCAGCGCGAGGCCGGTGCGGACTGGCAGCAGCCGGCCCGGACCGCCGACGCGATCACCTGGGAGCGGGACCGTGCATGGACCATCCTGGAATCGCGCTACTTCCTGGAGTCGGTGGCACAGGTCGAGCCCCTGGGGATGGCTGCACCGGTGCAGTGGATCCGCGACGAGGCAGTCGAGGGTGTTCGAGCCGTCACCGCCATGGGCCGCCCCCGGGTGCACCCCGACGCCGTTACGTTGCATATCGCAAAGGCTGGTACCGCGTTCTAGCGATTGGTGGGGCGATGGCGAAGTACGGCAAGAAAGAATCCAAACCGGTGAAGAGGGCTGCTACCGCGGCGAACGGCGGCACATTGAAGGGCCGCGACGCCAGGAAGGCCGCCCGGCAAGGCGGCGTCGACAACGGCGTGGTCAACGATTCGCAGGGGAACATCGTGGCCAGCTTCAAGGGGCGGACGCGCCGCCCGACCAACGAGCACGGGGTCTGAGAGGCGCTGGTCACATCTGGCCTACCTGCGGCGGCGGCCGGCGGGGGGAGCGATTACCGTGGTGAATCCTCAGGATGGAGGAGCGCGGTGTCACAGTCGGTCAGTGAGTGGATACAGCGGGACGCGGAGTTGCTCTGGCATCCGTACTCGTCGCTGACCGACCCTTCGCCGGTGCGGCTGGTTCGGGGTGCGGACGGCGTACGGCTTCAGCTGGACGACGGTGCGGGCGGGACGGTCGAGGCGATCGACGCGATGGCCTCCTGGTGGTGCATGATCCACGGCTACCGGAACCCGGTGCTGGACGCCGCGCTGAAGCGTCAGGTGGACGAGTTCAGTCACGTGATGTTCGGTGGGCTCACCCACGAACCCGCGGTCCGGCTGGGCGAGCGGCTGGTGGAGATCACGCCGGATCCGCTGCGGCACGTGTTCTTCTGCGACTCGGGGTCCGTCTCGGTCGAGGTGGCGATCAAGCTCGCGCTGCAGTACCAGGTTGCGCGCGGCAACCATGGGCGGACGCGGATGCTGACCGTTCGTGGCGGGTACCACGGCGACACGTTCGCGCCGATGAGCGTGTGCGACCCGGTCAACGGAATGCATTCGCTGTTCACCGGCGCGCTCAAGGAGCAGGTGTTCGGCCCGCAACCGCCCGCCGGCTTCGACAGGCCGGCCGACGACCCCGAGCTGCAGTCCTGGGCCGACGAGTTGGCAGTACTGGCCGAGCGGCACGCGGGTGAGATCGCGGGCATCATCGTCGAACCGGTCCTGCAGGGCGCGGGCGGCATGTACCCGTACAGCCCCGCCTGCCTGCGCGTGCTCCGCGAGCTCGCCGACCGGCACGGGTTCCTGCTGATCTTCGACGAGATCGCCACCGGCTTCGGCCGCACCGGCACGCTGTTCGCGTCCGAGCACGCGGGCGTCGACCCCGACATCCTGTGCGTCGGCAAGGCGCTGACCGGTGGGTACCTGACGCTGGCGGCGATGTTGTGTACGACGGACGTCGCGCACACCGTCTCGAACGGGCCGGGCGGTGCGTTGATGCACGGTCCTACCTTCATGGCGAACCCTCTCGCCTGCACGGTCGCGCTGGCTTCGATCGACCTGCTGTTGTCCCAGGACTGGGCTTCTCGGGTGGCTGCACTCTCCGCGGGGCTCTCGTCGGGGCTAGCTCCGGCGCGGGAGTTGCCGGGCGTGAAAGACGTACGGGTGCTCGGCGCGGTCGGCGTCGTACAGCTCGGTGGACCGGTGGATCTGCCCCGGCTGACCGAGGCCGCGTTGGGCCGTGGGGTCTGGGTGCGGCCGTTCCGCGATCTCGTCTACACGATGCCGCCGTACGTCTGCACCGACGAGGACATCGCCGCCATCGGCGCCGCGATCACCGGCGCGGTCGAGGAGGCAGGTTGATGTTCGAGGACTGGCTCGCCCTCAAGGCGGCCGCGCTGGAGGCGCGGGGCCTGACCCGGCGGCTGAACGCGCGTGCCGCGGACGGTGACCTCATCGACCTCGCGGGCAACGACTACCTCGGTCTCGCCCGTGATCCGCGGGTCGTGGCGGCGGCCGCCGACGCCGTACGGACCTGGGGCACCGGCTCGACCGCGTCCCGCCTCGTCACCGGTACGACGGAACTTCACGAGGAGCTCGAATCCGCGCTGGCGGCGTACGCCGGGCAGGAGTCCGCGCTCGCGTTCTCGTCCGGGTACCTCGCCAACCTCGGCGTCGTCACCGCGCTCGGCGGACCGGGAACGCTGCTGGTCTCCGACGAACACGTACACGCCTCGCTGGTGGACGCCTGCCGCCTGGCCCGGTCCCGGGTCGAGGTCGTCCCGCACAACGACGTGGACACCGTCGAGAAAGTACTTGCCGAGCGCAACGAACCGCATGCGGTGGTGATGACCGAGTCGGTGTTCAGCGTGCTCAGCGACGAGGCGCCGCTGCTCGAGCTGGCCGCGGTCGCCGGCGCGCACAACGCCGTACTGCTGGTCGACGAGGCGCACGGGCTGGGCGTTACCGGCGGTGGGCACGGCTCGGTCCACGCGTCGGGTCTCGCGGGCCTCGACCACGTCATCGTGACCATGACGCTGTCCAAAGCCATGGCCTCCCAGGGCGGCGTCGTCCTCGGACCGTCGGTGCTGCGGGACCACCTGATCAATCGTTCCCGCCCCTTCATCTACGACACCGGGCTCAACCCGGCCGCCTGCGCCGCTGCCCTCGCGGCCCTCCAGGTCCTTCAGGCGGACCCTGACCGTCCCGCCGCGATCCACGCGGCGACAGCCCAGTTGGCGGCGGCCTGCGAGGTGCCACCGGCTTCCGGGCCGGTCGTCTCGGTGCCGATGCCGGGTCCGCGCGAGACCGTTCGCGCGGCCGAGCTGTGTCTGCGGAACGGCGTACGGGTGGGAAGTTTCCGGCCGCCGTCCGTCCCCGACGGCATCTCGCGGTTGCGGCTCACCGCGCACGCCGGGTTGTCGGCCGCCGATCTCGATCACGCGTGCGGCGTGATCGTCGACGCGATCGGGGCGGTCTCGTGATCACCTTCGTCACCGGGACCGACACCGAGATCGGCAAGACGATCGTCACGGCCGCGCTCGCGGTGCGGGCGGGCGAGTCGGTCGCGGTGGTCAAGCCGGCCCAGACCGGCGTCGGCCCCGACGAGCCGGGCGACCTGGCCGACGTGGTCCGGCTCACCGGCGTGACCGCACTGCACGAGGGCGTCCGGCTGCCCGAGCCGCTCGCACCGACCACCGCCGGCCGGCGCGCCGGGATCACGCTGCCGTCGGTGGAGGAGTACGCCGCATCTGTCGACGAGCTTGCTCGCGAGTACGACACGGTGCTGGTGGAGGGCGCCGGCGGGCTCCTCGTCGGGCTCGATGCCGATGGCAACAACTTGGCGGATCTCGCGGAGCATCTGACGTCGCCGTTCCGATTCGTGGTGGTGACCCGCGCCGGACTCGGCACCCTGAACCACACCGGCCTGACCGTCGAGGCCCTGCGTGCGCGGGAGCTGCCGGTCGAGGGCCTGGTGATCGGCTCCTGGCCGGCCGAGCCTGACCTCGCCGAACGCTGCAACCTGGAGGACCTCCCGGCAACAACCGGCGTCCCGGTGATCGGCCGCATCCCGGCCGGAGCCGGCACCTGGACCCAAGAGACCTTCCGAGCCGCCGCCCCGGGCTGGTTCGTGTGAGTGGGTGCCCGGCCCGGTACGACGACGCGTTGGGGTACTGGGTTGTGGACGACCCGGCGCTGGTTCGGGAGGTGCTGCTCGACCCGCAGACGTTCCGGCCGGACAACGCCGTACTCGCGCACACGCCGCTGTCCGTGAAGGCGCTCCGGGTCCTGTCCGGGGTCGGGTTCGCGCTGCCGCCGACGCTGGCGAACAACGCGGGTGAGTCGCACCGCCCGATCCGCGCCGCCGTAGCCCGTTTCTTCAGTCCCGCCCGCGTCGCCGCCGTCGAACCGCTGACCCGGGAGCTCAACGCCGCACGCGTCACGGCCGCCTCGAAAGCCCTTGCTGACGGTCAAGAGGTCGACCTGGTCCAGGCGATCGCCGCAGAGCCGCCCGCCCTCGTCGTACTGCACCTGCTCGGTCTGACCAACGTCGACGTACCCGCGCTGAAGGCCTGGAGCCTGGACTCGCTGGAACTGTTCTGGGGCTGGCCAGACGAGGACCGCCAGCTGGAGCTGGCGCACAGCGCGGCCGAGTTCTACGCCTGGCTCCGCGCCCGCACCACAGCCGCCCGCAAGGCACCGGGCGACGACCTGTTCGGAGTGCTCGTCGGCCTGGGCCTCACCGACGAAGAGGTCTGCGCCGTCGGCTACTTCCTCCTGATCGCCGGCCAGGAGACCACCACCCAACTCATCTCCACCGCCTTCCAGCGATCCCTCACCGCGAGCGCGCCACCCGCCGACCCAACCCGCTCGGTCGAGCAGGTCCTGCGAGAGGCGTCGTCCGTCCCGACCTGGCGCCGAGTCACCGCCCACCGAACAACGATCGGCACCACCGAGCTACCCGCCCGAGCCCCGGTCCTCCTCGGCCTGACCGGCCACAACGGTCCCGCCGACCTAGCCTTCGGCCTAGGAATCCACCGCTGCCTAGGCGCCGGCCTCGCCCGCCTGGAAACGCGAGTAGCCCTGGAATCCACCACCGACCTGCTGATCAGCGCACGCTTGGTGGAGGACCCACCAATGATCGACCTACTCTCGTTCCGCGCCCCGGCGCGCTTGGTGGTGACTTCGACAGCGGTCTGAGCGTCCGAGTCCTACGGCTTGGTCTTCAGAATCGCGGTGACGCGCTGCCGCGAGACGAACCACATCTCGAGGGCCGGCTCGATCGCCAGCAGAACGGTCCTCATCCGGGCCAGCCGGTCCGCAACCATGCTGGAGTTGAGCAGTGGTTCAAGATGAGCGACCCGGTTGCGCAGTTTGTAGATGTGGTCGACGTGATCCACGAGGTCCGACGGTGCGCCGGTAAGGCTCGGGAACGCCGCGGCGAGCGCCTTGTTCCACAGGTGCTGCCTGCCGGGATCGTTGTCGGGTAGCAAGAAGCGCCAGGTGCCGAAGCTCAGCTGGGCGAGTACGTCGGGATGCCCGGGTGCCCTGGCGGCACCACGTAAGGCGGTCTGCGCTCGCCGACCGGCTTTGCGGATGTCGTCGCCGGCCAGTCGTCGGAGCAAGCGGGCCGGGTCCATGAGCCAATCCGACGAGTGTGATCGGCCGGTCTGCCGATCGCGCTGAACGGCGTTCCATCTGCAGAGTTGTTCGTCGAGCGCGTTGCGCAGGATCACCTCGAATCGATGCAGACACTCGTACACGGCACCGGACAGTTCGACGCTCCATTGGTACAGCGTCAGAGCCCGGCGGACGTTGCCTTCCGTCGCCGCCAGGTACGGCGCGAGGCGCGGCCCGCTGATCTTGGCGGCGACCACGGCGTGATAGTCGGTTTGATTCGCAGGAGGCATGATCCTAAACTTCTTCGTGAAGGCGGAGGCAGGTCTCTCCGTTACATGAACACCTGAGGGCCCGTCGGTCTACACCGACGGGCCCTCAGCTTGTCTGCGGAGCGTCTTCAGACTGTAACTTTCGGTAACACAGCGGGCAACTGGCACCGCTAGCGTCCGCGTTTGTGAGCTTTCCGACTCGGTGTCGTGTGCGGTTGTGGTTCGGGTCGCATCTGATCTCTGACTACATCGGTGAACCGGCTGGTGCGGCGCGGTACGAGGCTGCGATGCGGCGGCGGTTTCCGGGGCTGGAGGTCACCAGGGACCTGCTGCCGGTGATCGGTCGAGCCGCGGATTACAGCCCTGCTGACCTGCACCGATAGGCTTTGGTGGTGGCTGAGCATGAGTTGGTTCTGGTTGTTGATTTCGGGGCGCAGTATGCGCAGTTGATCGCGCGGCGGGTGCGTGAGGCGAAGGTGTACTCCGAGATCGTGCCGCACTCGATGCCGGTCGAGGAGATGCTGGCCAAGGGGCCGAAGGCGATCATCCTGTCGGGCGGGCCGCAGTCGGTGTACGCCGAGGGTGCGCCGCGGGTCGACTCCGGGCTGTTCGAGGCCGGCGTTCCGGCGTTCGGGATCTGCTACGGCTTCCAGGCGATGGCGCAGACGCTCGGCGGCGAGGTCCGGCGTACCGGACTGCGCGAGTTCGGCCGTACGCCGGTCACGGTGAGCGAGCCCGGGACGTTGCTGGCCGACATCCCCGAGGACCTGAACGTGTGGATGTCGCACGGTGACGCGGTGCACGCGCCGCCCGCCGGGTTCGCCGTACTCGCGGCGTCCGAGGGCGCGCCGGTGGCGGCCTTCGAGAACCTGGACCGGCGGCTGGCCGGCGTGCAGTGGCACCCGGAGGTCCTGCACTCGCAGGCCGGGCAGGCCGTGCTGGAGCACTTCCTGTACGAGATCGCCGGCTGCAAGGGCGACTGGACCACGAGCAACGTCGTCGAGGAGCAGGTGGCGCTGATCCGCGAGCAGGTCGGCGACAAGCAGGTGCTGTGCGCGTTGTCCGGCGGTGTCGACTCCGCGGTCGCGGCGGCCCTGGTGCACAAGGCGATCGGCGACCAGCTGACCTGCGTGTACGTCGACCACGGTCTGCAGCGCGCCGGTGAGTCGGAGCAGATCGAGAAGGACTTCGTCGCCGCGATCGGGATCCGGCTGGAGGCGATCGACGCCGAGGAGCAGTTCCTGACCGCGCTGGCGGGCGTGACCGACCCGGAGCAGAAGCGCAAGATCGTCGGCCGCGAGTTCATCCGGACCTTCGAGGCGACCGCCCGCAAGGTGGACGCCGAGCGGCACATCGAGTTCCTGGTCCAGGGCACGCTGTACCCGGACGTGGTCGAGTCCGGCGGCGGTGCCGGTGCCGCGAACATCAAGTCGCACCACAACGTCGGCGGGCTGCCCGACGACCTGCAGTTCAGCCTGATCGAGCCGCTGCGGACGCTGTTCAAGGACGAGGTCCGCGAGCTCGGCCTGACGCTCGGCCTGCCGGAGACGATGGTCTACCGGCACCCGTTCCCGGGCCCCGGCCTGAGCATCCGGATCATCGGCGAGGTCACCCGCGAGCGGCTGGACATCCTGCGCGCCGCGGACCTGATCGCCCGCACCGAGCTCACCGCGGCCGGCCTCGACCGCGACATCTGGCAGTTCCCGGTGGTCCTGCTGGCCGACGTACGGTCGGTCGGCGTCCAGGGCGACGGCCGGACGTACGGCCACCCCGTCGTACTGCGCCCTGTGACCAGCGAGGACGCGATGACCGCCGACTGGGCCCGGCTGCCGTACGACGTGATCGAACGCATCTCGACCCGGATCACCAACGAGGTCGACGAGATCAACCGCGTCACCGTCGACGTCACCAGCAAGCCCCCGGGCACCATCGAGTGGGAGTAATACGTCACGGTCGGTGACCCTGAGGGCTGTTACGGTCATCATGTTGCCCGTTGACCACGGCGGGTGACTTTCCTCGGGGGAGGAGACCGTGGTGTTCCGCGTCCATTTCGAGTGTGCGGATCTGGCCAGGACGACGATCGCGCAGGAGCCCGATCCGTTGTGGGAGGTCCTGCTGGGTCTCCACGTCCTGCAGACCGATGACGAGCCGGAGACGTTCGGCACCTGGCGGGAACGGGCGAGGGCCCGGCTGAGCGCGCAGGAGCAGGAGCTGCTCGCGCTGGCGCCGCCAGTGGGGTACTCGCCGGATTTCCTGACACCGCTCGCCGCGGGTCAAGGGCTCGAGGCCGGGCTGGCGGCGGTCGCCGCCACGCCGCCCGGCCGGCTGAGATCCGAGCTGGGCAGGCTGTCGGACAGTGTTCGGCTGCCGGCCTGGACCCGGCGGCTCGCGGCCGGCGAGAACGGCGTGATGACCCGGCTGGTGCACGGGTTGCGTTCGTTCCACCGGACCAAGATCGCGCCGCAGATGCCGATGATCACGCCGGCCGTCGAGACGACAGTTGCCAAGCACAACGACACTGTCGCCAGCGACGGGTTCGAGTCGCTGATCCCGCAGCTGCACCCGGCGCTGCGGTGGGAGGCACCGGTGCTGTCGGTCGACCTGCCGCACATCGACCGGGATCTGCACCTGAACGGCCGCGGGCTCCGGCTGGTGCCGTCGTTCTTCTGCTGGAAGTACCCGATGATGCTGCTCGATCCCGCGCTCCCGCCGGTGCTGGTGTACCCGGTCCGGCCCGCCGGCCGGCCCGAGGCCGTCGTACGCCACGCGGACCGCGATCGCGCCGTGGCCGACCTGCTCGGGAAGACCCGGGCACGGGTGCTGAAGAGCATCTCGAGCGGTGCATGCTCGACGAGCGAACTGGCGGCCCGAGCCGGGATCTCCTTGGCCTCGGCCAGCGAACACGCCCGGATCCTGCACAACACCGGCCTGGTCACCACCCACCGCATCGGCAGCTCGGTCCGGCACATGCTCAACCCGGTCGGCGCCGACGTCCTGTCCGGCGCCCGCAGTTGATCGTCGGGAACCGTTCGCTTCGAGTTCGTGACCGCGAGTAGTAGCCGGCGTACCTTCTCGGTAAGGGGAGGTAGGGACATGGAACTCACGGTGGGGACGTTCAATCTCAACAACCTGTTCGACCGCTGGAACTTCACGGGGGCACTCGAGGCCCTCGCGAGTGGCAGCAGTTCGGTACCGGCGACGTACGAGTTCGACAACGAGCACCGTCGGCGGTTGCAGCTCGACGGGCATGGAAAGCTGCTCACCGCCAAGAAGCCCGAGGACACCACCCGGGTCGCCGAGCGGTTGCTCGCCGCGGACGTCGACGTCTGGATCGTCCAGGAGATCGAGAACGTCGACGTACTGCGGGAGTTCAACCGCGAGCACCTGAACGGCGCCTACGAGCACGTGATGGTGATCGACGGCAACGACTCGGCGCGGTTCATCGATATCGGAGTGCTGTCCCGGCGCCCGATCGGCGGGGTGACGAGCTACCAGCGGACGTTCCATCCCGACGTACCGGACCGGCCGATCTTCTCGCGGGACCTGGTGGAGGCGGAGATCCTGGACGCCCGCGGCCGGCGACTGCTGACCGTCTTCGGCACGCACCTGAAGTCGAAGTTCGTCGACTTCACCGTGGCGGATCCGGTAGCGGCCGCCGCGGCCGCGCAACTGTTGCGGACCCAGCAGGCCGAGACGATCGTCCGGATCATGGGTTCGCGGATGAGCAGCCGCCAACGGTACCTGCTCTGCGGCGACATGAACGACACCCCGGACTCGTCCGCGCTGGTCGCGTATGCGCAGGCCGGTCTCGTCAACGCGCTCACGGCACCGACCGAGATCGGAGCCGTGCAGACGACGGTCGATCTGCCGGCCAGTCCGGCGTGGACGTCGACGTTCAAGGAGTCGAAGCAACCGCGGACGTTCGACCTGATCGACCAGATCTGGTTGTCGCCGGCGCTCGCGCCCCGGCTCCGGCAGGCCTTCATCGGCCGGCGGCGGAAGCTCGCGCGGGATGGGACCGATCACGATCCGGCCTGGATCTCGCTCGATCTATAGGGCGGTGTTCTCGATGCCGTCGAGGAGACGGTCGAGGCCGTAGCGGTAGGAGTCGGCGGCGGCTTCCCGGGTGCTCGACTGGTAGCCGTCCGCATGCCAGATCGTGGTCATCGCGGGATGCCGGTCGACATCGAAGTACGTCTCCCAGAGGTCGTTGCGCTCGTACCACCAGGCGTCGTTGCTCTGCCCGGTCGCGCGCTCGACCAGTTGACTCTCCGCCTCGAGGCTCGCGGCGGAGTCGACGTACGTCGTGATTGCGAGCGCAGCCGTGTTGGTCTCGAGCGCTCCGAGTCCGAGACCGAGCAACGCGGACAGGAGGTACTCGCGGCCCGCCAGCATGCCCGGCCCTACCGGCGGGCGGATCGTCGAGACCTGTGACAACCACAGGTGCCGCTGGAACATCGCACGGGTTTGCCGCGAGTAGAGCTCGACCTGCTCGCGCCAGTCCTCCGGCCGCGGCTCACCAGGGCCGGGGAGCTCGCGCTCGCCGAGCACCTGGTCGACCATCAGGTCGAGCAGTTCGTCCTTGGACGGCACGTACGTGTACAGCGTCATCGTGCCGACGCCGAGCTCCTTGGCGAGCCCGCCCATCGATGCCGCCGCCAGACCCTGGTCGTCGGCGAGCTGGATGCCTGCCTGGACGACCTCGTCCACGTTCAGCGACGGACGCCGGCCCGCGCCGCGCTTCCGGTCGACGGACTCGTCAGCCATGGGGTGGCGGTGGTTGCGCCACAGCAACGCCAGCGTCTTGTCCGGCTGCCCCTCGCCACTCCGCCGCTCACTCACGGGCCAACGATAGGCGCTTTCTCGAATTCTCGTATACCCTACGAGAATTCTGATCGAGAGGGGATTTTCGATGACGATCCTGGTGACGGGCGCGACGGCGAGTGTGGGGCGGCTCCTGGTCGACGAGTTGGTGGCGGCGGGCGCCCCGGTGCGCGCGCTGACCAACAAGCCGGCCCGGGCGGCCCTGCCGGAGGGCGTGGAGGTCGCGCGCGGGTACCTCGGTAAGCCGGAGACGTTGCCCGCGGCGCTCGCCGGTGTCGACACGGTGTACCTCGCGCCGCTTCCGGCGTACGTCGACGACTTCGTCCGCTGTGCGCGGGACGCCGGCGTGCGGCGGGTCGTCGTACTGTCAGGGGAGCCCGCGGACTACGAGGCGCAAGGGGATCCGTCGACGTGGCACTACTACCGGATCGAGCGTGCGATCGAGGCGGCCGGCTTCGACTGGACGTTCCTGCGGCCGGGGCAGTTCATGAACAACACGCTCGACTGGGCGCCGTCGATCAAGGCCGACGGGGTGGTGCGGGCGCCGTACGCCGGTGCGGTGCAGACGCCGATCGACCTCGCGGACATCGCGGCGGTGGCGCGGGTGGTGCTGCTGTCCGAGGAGTACGGCGGGCAGAAGATCACCATGAGCGGACCGGAAGGGCTCACGCCGCCTGAGCAGGTCGCGTACATCGCGGAGGCGATCGGGCGGGAGGTGCGGTTCGAGGAGCTGACCCCGGACGAGTACGTCGACGGGCTCGCACCGGTGATCGGGCGCGAGACGTCGCAGTGGCTGCTCGACGGGTTCCGGATGATGGCCGAGTACCCGATGAAGCCGGAGCCGGCCGTGCGCGACCTCACCGGCCGGCCGGGGACGACGTACCGCGAATGGGCGCGGGCCAACGCGGCGGTCTTCAGCTGAGGCATGATCCGGGGTGTGAAAGAAACCCTGCACGACTATCTCCGTAAGGCCCGCGAGGCGATGGTCTGGAAGCTCGACGGGCTCGGCGAGTACGACATCCGCCGGCCGCTGACGCCCAGCGGGACCAACCTGCTCGGCCTGGTCAAGCACCTGTCGATCGTCGAGGCCTGGTACTTCGGGAAGACCTTCGATCGGCCGTTCGCCGAGGAACTGCCGTGGTGGGACGACGACGCCGAGCCGAACGTCGAGATGTGGGCGACCGCCGACGAGACGCGCGCGTCGATCGTCGACCGGTACCAGCGGGCGTGTGCGCACGCTGACGCGACGATCGAGGCGCTCGACCTGGACGCGTCGGGCCTGGTGCCGTGGTGGCGCAAGTCGTCGGTGACGCTGCACGGCATCCTCGTCCACGTCCTCGCCGAGACCAACCGCCACGCCGGCCACGCCGACATCCTCCGCGAACAACTGGACGGCGCCGCCGGCATGAGCTCAACCAACTCGAACCTCCCCGAGCAGGACGCGGAGTGGTGGGCGGCGTACCGCGCCCGCGTCGAGGAGGCTGCCCGAGCCGCCGTTTGACGTTCATGGGAACATGTGTTCGACTGTGAGGCATGAGGTGGGCCGGGCAGCGGGTTGATGCCGAGGCTCCGGGGACGTTGCCGGGGCTTGGGTCGATCGCCGGGCTGGTCCGGTCGGTGACGACGCCGGAGTTCCAGGGGATCACGTTTCATGAGGTGCTGGCGCGGTCGGCGCTGAACTCGGTGCCTGGTACGGCGCTGCCGTTCAACTGGACCGTGAATCCGTACCGCGGGTGTTCGCACGCCTGCCGGTACTGCTTCGCACGGCCCACCCATCAGTACCTCGAACTCGACGCGGGCCGGGACTTCGACCAGCAGATCGTCGTGAAGACGAACGTGGCCGACGTCCTGCGCCGCGAACTCGCCCGCCCGTCGTGGCGCCGCGAACAAGTTGCTCTCGGCACCAACACGGATCCGTATCAGCGCGCTGAGGGCCGCTACCGGTTGATGCCCGGCATCATCGAGGCGCTCGCGGGGTCCGGCACACCGCTGTCCATTCTCACCAAAGGCACCCTGCTCCGACGCGATCTGGGGTTGCTGTCCGCGGCTTCCGCCGAGGTGTCCGTCGGCATCGGTCTCTCGCTCGCCCTGGGGGACGAGGACCTCCGCCGCCGTCTGGAGCCGGGCGTCCCATCCGTCCGCGGCCGTCTGGAACTCATCCGCGCAATCCGCGAGGCGGGCCTCGCGTGTGGCGTGATGGTCGCTCCGGTCCTCCCTTGGCTGACCGACTCGACGGAGCAGCTGGACCAGCTGATGAGCGACCTGTCCGCAGCCGGCGCCACCGGCGTCACCCCACTCCTCCTCCACCTACGCCCCGGCGTCAAGGAGTGGTTCATGCAATGGCTGGCCCACGACCACCCCAACCTGGTCGGCCGCTACACGTCCTTGTACGCCCACGGCTCCAACGCATCCCCCAGCTACCGAAAGTCCTTCGACCAGAAGCTCCGCCCGCTCTTGTCCAAGCACGGCTTCGCCCGCCCCTCAACCCACCGCACGCACCCCGTGAACGGCATGCACCGCGCTGAGCCGTCCCAGGAGCCACTGTTCTGAAGGAAAGATGTCGGTTGTTACGGGAGGGTGAGGATCTGGGGGCCTTCGGGGGTGATGGCTACGGTGTGTTCGGCGTGGGCGCCTCGGGTTCGGTCGGCGGAGCGGAGGGTCCAACCGTCCTCGTCGATCCTGTAGGTGGAGCCGGGGCCGGACCAGAACCAGGGTTCGATCGCGACGACGTGGCCGGCGCGGAGTCTGAGGCCGCGGCCGGGGCGGCCGCCGTTGGGGATGTGGGGTTCCTCGTGCATGCGGCGGCCGACGCCGTGGCCGCCGAAGTCCAGGTTGGTGCCGACGCCGGCCCGGTCCCCGACCGCTCCGATAGCGGCGCCGATGTCGCCGATCCGGTTGCCCTCGACGGCGGCCGCGATTCCCGCGGCCAGTGCCTCCTCGGTCGTCGCGATCAGTTCCAGGTCCTCGGCCCGCGGTGTACCGATGCAGAAGCTGATCGCCGAGTCCGCGCACCACCCGTCGATCGAGGCGCCGCAGTCCACGTTGAGCAGGTCGCCGTCGGCGAGCCGCTGGTCGGACGGCAGCCCGTGCAGTACGGCGTCGTTCACCGACGTACAGATCACGCCGCTGAATGGCGAGGTCGCGAACCCGGGCTGGTACCCATCGAACAACGACACCGCCCCGGCGGAACGCAGTACGTCGCGGGCCACCTCGTCGAGTTCGCGCAACGAGACGCCGACCGCGGCTTCCTTCCTCACCGTCGCGAGCGCGGTGCCGACGACCCGCCCGGCCGCGCGCATCTGCTCGATCTGCGTCGGCGTCTTCAACTCGACCATGATTCCTCCGGGATAGTTATACCGGTACTTCCTACCACAACCCGCTCAACCGATCGGTCGCCTGCAGCGTCCTACCCTGTGAGAGAGAACTCGGGGGCGGGGATGTTGGTACGACGACGTGCAGTGCTCGGAGGCCTACTCGCCGGAGTCGCGGTGGCGGCAACCGGATGCGCCGACGAGATCAGCCCGAACACGGCCGGTGGCAAGCCCACGAAGACCCCGGCATCGGGGCCGGGAAAGCAGCCGGAGCGGCTGACCGTGGTCGCGACGGGCGACGTACTGCTGCACGAGCGGCTCTGGACCACCGCGAGGCGCGACGGCAAAGACGGCCGCTGGGACTTCGCGCCGCTGATGAGCAGCGTGAAACCCCTTGTCCAGAAGGCGGATCTCGCGATCGCGCACCTGGAGACACCGCTGGCCCGTGCAGGCGGGCCGTACCACGGGTACCCGCTCTTCCAGGGCCCGCCGCAGATTGCCACCGCGCTCAAGCAGACCGGCTACGACCTCTGCACGACCGCGAGCAACCACAGCTTCGACGGCGGCGCGGCCGGCGTCGACCGGACCCTCGACACGCTGGACAGGGTCGGGCTGAAGCACGCCGGTACGGCGCGGTCGCGGGCCGAGGCCGAGCAGATCACGATCGTCGACGTCGGGGGAGTGAAGGTCGCGTCGCTCAGTTTCACGTTCGGGTTCAACGGGCTGCCGTACCCGAACGGCGAGACCTGGCGGGCCGGCACCATCAGCGCGAAGACGATCAAGCTGAAGGCCCAGGAGGCCCGCGACCGCGGCGCCGAGCTGGTGCTGGTCAGCTGCCACTGGGGTACGGAGTACTCGAACAAGCTCAACGACCAGCAGCGCGAGATCGGTCCGCAACTGCTTGCCGATAGCAACATCGACCTGGTGATCGGCCACCATGCGCACGTCGTGCAGCCGATGCAGGAGATCGACGGCAAGTGGATCGCCTACGGGCACGGGAACCTGGTCGCCGCGCACCGGGAACCTGCGAGCCGCAAGGCCGAAGGACTGCTGACCCGCTTCACCTTCATCCGCAACGGAAACGGCTGGCAGACCGAGGCCGAGTACGCGCCGCTGCTGATGATCGACGACCTGCCGGTCCGAGTTCTCGATGTACGGCGGGAACTCGCGAAGGACACCGCCCGGCACAGTCGGCTCGAGCTGGCGCAGCGCCGTACGACGGAGACCGTGACGGCACTGGGTGCGACGCCGAAAATGCTTTGAGTCAAGGTGTCGCGGCGGTTTAGGGTCGGCGCATGATTACGTACTTCGTGATGGTCCGTCGTGCCCGCCTCCGGGCAGGCGAGGGGTGCCTGGGGATGGCATCCGCTCGATAGCCGTTGGGCCCAACGGGTTGTGGACGCGGCCGGGATCACTCCCGGTGAGCTCGTCCTCGACGTCGGGGCCGGACTCGGCGCGCTGACCGCGCCGCTGGTCCGGGCCGGCGCCCGGGTGGTCGCCGTCGAACTCCATCCAGGTCGTGCCGATCGGTTGCGCCGGCGGTTCGCGGACGCGCCGGTGACGGTCGTCCGGGCCGATGCCGGTGATCTGCGACTGCCGTCGCGGCCGTTCCGGGTGGTGTCCAGTCCGCCGTACAACATCTCCACTCTGTTGCTGAAGCGTTTGCTGTCGCCGGGTTCACGCCTGGTGTCGGCGGATCTGGTGCTGCAGCGGCAGGTGGCGAATCGGTGGGTTCGCGGTGACGCGCCCGGAGCCAATCGGTGGTTCCGCCACTACGACCCGTCCATCGGTCTTCGCCTTCCCCGCAAGGCTTTCACCCCACCGCCGCATGTCGACTCAGCAGTCCTGCTACTGCGCAAACGTTAGAAGGGGCGGCCCCCGCAAGGTCAGAGGTGATCTTGCGGGGTCAGCCGTGCCAGGAGTTCCACAAGGCGGCGTACGAGCCTTCGCGGGCGACCAGTTCGTCGTGACTGCCGAGCTCCGAGATGCGGCCGTCCTCCACCACTGCGACGCGGTCGGCGTCGTGGGCGGTGTAGAGGCGGTGGGCGATGGCTATGACTGTTCGGCCTTCCAGTACGGCGGCCAGTGAGCGCTCCATGTGTCGTGCGGCCCGCGGGTCGATCAGCGAGGTTGCCTCGTCGAGGACCAGCGTGTGCGGGTCGGCGAGCACCAGCCGTGCCAGAGCCAGCTGCTGCGCCTGGGCCGGCGTCAACGCCAGCTGTCCGGAACCGACCCGAGTGTCGAGCCCGTCCGGCAGCGCCACGGCCCACTCGCGCGCGTCCACTGCACCGAGCGCGTCGAGCAGCTCCGCATCCGTTGCAGAAGGACGCGCCATCGAGAGGTTGTCCCGCAGCGTTCCGACGAAGACGTGGTGCTCCTGCGTGACCAGGGCGACCTGTTTGCGCAGCTCGTCCAGCGGCAGCTCCGTCATGCCCACCCCGCCGACCGTCACCGAACCGGTCCGCGGCGGGTGGATACCCGCGACCAACCGCCCCAGCGTCGATTTGCCCGCACCGGACGGCCCGACCATCGCGATCCGCTCGCCCGGCTGGATCGTCAGGTCGACGCCGTGCAGTACGTCGCGACCCTCGACGTACGAGAACCGCACGTCACGCGCCTCGACGAGCTCACCGGAAGGCTCCCGCCCCGACGGCGTCCGGTCGTCCGGTACGTCGCTGATACCGAGCAGTCGCGCGAACGCGGCGCCGCCGGACTGGAGCTCGTCCAGCCAGGACAGCAACCGGTCGACTGGGTCGATCAGCTGGTTCACGTACAGCACGGCGGCCGTCACGGCGCCGAGCGAGGCATGCCCGTTGAGGTGCATCCAGCCGCCGAACAGCAGTGTGCCGACCACCGGCACGAGGTACCCGAGCTCGGCGGCCGGGAAGTACACGGTCCGCAGGAACAGCGTGTACCGCTCAGCCAGGTAGCTCCCTCGGATGTCGACATCACCGCGCCGCACGCGATCGTCGTACCGCCGCAGCGCCTCAACCGTCCGCGCGCCTTCGACCGTCTCCGCGAGCGAGCTGGTCATCTGCGCGTACGCCGCGTTCTCGCGCAGGTACCCGTCCTTTGCACGCCGCAGGTACCACTTCGTGCTCAGCCACAGCAGGGGGACCATCGCGGCCAGTGGCACCAGGACCCAGACACCCACCAGCGCCGTCGCGACCACGGTGAAGATCACGGTCACGAACGCGATGATCGTCTCCGGTACGGCGAACCGCACCGTCCGGGACAGCGTGTCGACGTCGCGCGACGTCCGCGACAGCAGGTCGCCGGTACCGGCCCGCTCGACCGTGCCGATCGGGAGCGCGAGCGCGTTGTCGACGAACTCCTCACGCAGCTCGGCCAGCACCTGCTCGCCCAGCGCGAACGACCGGTACCGCGCCCAACGGGTCAGCAGCGACTGCGCGACGATGAAGCCGGCGATCACGATGATCACCACGTTGACCTTGGCGGCGGTCGTGCCGTGCTGCACGTCCTCCACCAGGCTGCCGATCAGCCGCGGGGCCGCGAGTCCGCTGACTGCCGCGAGCCCATGCAGCCCGAGCGCGATCAACAGCGCCCGCGGGTGCCGCCGGGCCAGCCGTCGCGCGTGCCGCCGGATCTCGGCCGGCCCGGCCACGGGCAGGATCTGCCTCATCGGAGGGCCTCCTCTTCTTCGGTCTGGCGGGTCACGGTCCTGCGGTACAGCGGAGTGCTCTCGAGCAGCTCGCGGTGCTTGCCGGTGGCAACGACTCGGCCGGCGGCGACGAAGATCACCTCGTCGACGCGGTCCAGCAGCAGTGGGCTCGCGGTCAGTACGACGGTGCTGCGGCCGGACCGGTGGTCGCGCAGCCGGTCCGCGATCCGCGCCTCGGTGTGCGCGTCCACGGCCGAGGTCGGCTCGACCAGGACCAGCACCGACGGGTCGGCGAGCAAGGCGCGGACGAGGACCAGCCGCTGACGCTGTCCACCGGAGAACGAGCGGCCCTTCTCTTCCACCTCGGAGTCGAGCCCGTCCGGTAGCGCGACGAGTACGTCGTCCGCAGACGCCGTACGCAGCGCTGCCCTCAGCTCGTCGTCCGTACGGCGACCTGCTGGGTCCAGCTCCGTGCGCAACACACCGGTGAACAGCTGGGAGCCCGTGTCGCTCACCAGGATGCGCTCGCGAACGTCTGCCCGCGTAGCGCTGGCCAGCGTCACACCGCCGTACCTGACCTCGCTGGCCTCGTCGTACCGACCTAGGCGGTCTGCGAGCTTGTCGTAGGTGTCCGGCTCCGCGGAGACGACCGCGGTGAGCAGTCCGTCGCGGGCGCGGACGCCCGAGACCGGATCGACCAGGTCGCCGTGGTCCGGAAGCCGCACCGGAGTCTCCGGGTCGGTGACGTCGGTCTCCAGCTTCAGCACCCGGATGACCCGGCCCGCTGCGACCAGTCCGCGCATCAGCTGGTTCGCGAACTCGGTCGCCGTCCGCAGTGGCAGCACCAGGAACGTCGCATATCCGTAGAACGCGACCAGCGAGCCGGCACTGAGGTCACCGCGCAGGGCGAAGTGCGCACCCAGGCCGACCACCAGCACGACGAAGACGCCAGGCAGCAGCACCTGGGCCGCGTCCAGCACCGACTGGATGCCGGCCACGCGTACGCCGGCCTTCCGCACCTGCTGTGACTCGCTCCGGTAGCGCTGGGAGAACGACTCCTCGCCGCCGATCCCGCGCAGCACCCGCAGGCCGGCCACGATGTCCGAGCCCAGCGAGTTCAGCTCACCGACCGCCTCGCGCTGCGCGGACTGCCGCTTGTGCAGCGGCCGCAGCATCGGACCGAGGCAGAACAGCATGATCGGTACGCCGATGAGTACCACCAGACCGAGCACGGTCGAGGACGACAGCAGGATCGACGCGACCACTACGAACGCGACGATCGCGCCGGCGAACCGGGCCGAGATCTCCATCAGGTTCCCGATGTAGGACAGGTCGCCCGCGCCGATGCTGACCACCTCGCCGGTGGCCAGCTGCTTGGGCAGGGTCGCGCCGAGGTCGGCCGACTTCCGCGTGACCACCTGGACCGTCCGGTACGCCGCGGTCAGCCAGTTGGTGACCGCGAACCGGTGCCGCATGATGCCCGCCGTCGCCTGCACCACGCCGACCGCGAACAGCAGCGCCGTCCAGTACAGCAGGCGCTCGCCGTCGCGGGCCGCGATGCCCTCGTCGATCGCTCGCCCGAGGATCGCCGGGATGAACGCCTGCGCCGCCATCCACAGGATGCCGAACGCCATCCCGCCCGCGAGCGTGCGCGCTTGACCGCCCGCGACCCACCACAGGTAGCGGGCCGGCGATCGATGATTCGGGACGCCGGGATCGGCGAGCGGCAGTTGTCTCATAGCCTTCTCAGGCTAGGTGCCGCCTCCGACAGCCGCATGCGAATTACTCGCACCTGTGGACCCTCCGACCGGCACCATCTAGGGCATGACGAGGGGACAGGGCTGGCTGCTCGCGTACGGCATACTGACGGTGGCGCATCTGGTCACGATCGGGATCGGCGAGACCTGGTCCCAGGCGATCACCAAGGTGCTGCTGATGCCGACGCTGGCCGTCTGGGCGCGGCTGAACGGCGGTCCGGTCACGTTGCTGGTCGCACTGGGCGCCTCACTCGCCGGTGACTTCCTGCTGCAGATCGATCAGCTGCTACCGGGCATGCTGGCGTTCGGCGTGGCACATGTCTGCTACGCGGTGCTGTTCGCACGCAGAGCCCGCCGACGGTCGCTGGTCGTGCTGGCGGCGTACGGCGTGGTCTGGGCCGGCGCACTGGTGCTGCTGTGGCCCGGTCTGGGGGACAACCGGATCCCGGTGGCGGCGTACTCGCTGCTGGTCACCGCGACGGCTGTCACCAGTGGGTGGAACGGCTGGCAGGCCGGACTGGGCGGTGCACTGTTCCTGATCTCGGACGGGCTCATCGGCGCGGGCCTGGCCGGACATGACTTCGCAGCACGCGACTATCTGGTGATGGCGACGTACTGCGTTGCGCAGTATCTATTGGCCGCCAATCTGCTGCCGGGGGCCAAGCACACGCGGTGACGGTGACGGTCGGTAGACCTTCACCTTGCGTTGGGCAACGGGTTCCCACCGGGTCATGTCCGGCCCCTGTCCTGGATCCATGTTGGTGATCGCGCATCGGGGAGCGAGTGGCTACCGCCCGGAACACACGCCGGCGGCCTACCGGCTGGCGGCGTTGCAGGGCGCGGACTATCTGGAACCCGACCTGGTCGCCACTCTCGACGGCGTCCTGGTCTGCCGGCACGAGAACGAGATCTCCGGTACGACGGACGTCGCGGAGCACCCGGTGTTCGCGGACCGGAGGATCACCAAGATCGTCGACGGGACCGCGGTCACCGGCTGGTTCGTCGAGGACTTCACGTTCGCGGAGCTCCGGACGCTGCGGGCCCGGGAGCGGATGCCCGCGCTCCGGGCGAACAACACGGCGTACGACGGGCTGGAGGAGATCCCCAGCTTCGACGAGGTGGTCGCGCTGGCGCGCCGGGAGTCGGTGCGGCTGGGACGGCCGATCGGGGTGCTGCCGGAGATCAAGCACCCGACGTACTTCCGGCGGCTCGGCCTGCCGCTCGAGGAGCTGCTCACCGAGCGGATCCTGGCGCTCGGGCTGCGTCCGGACGAGATCATGATCCAGTCGTTCGAGCCGACGAGCCTGCGGCGGCTGTCGGTGATGACACGGGTGCCGCTGGTGCAGCTGATCGACTCCGAGAGCGCACCGAACGACTTCCTACGGACCGGCGACGGGCGCACGTACGCCGAGCTGATCGAGCCGCGTGGCCTCCGGGAGATCGCGACGTACGCGCAGGTGCTGGCGCCGTCCAAGGACCTGGTCCTGCCACGCACCGCGGACGGTTGCCTCGGCGAACCCACCCGCCTGGTCGACCACGCCCACCGCGCCGGCCTGAACGTCCAGGTCTGGACGTTCCGCGCCGAACGCCGCTTCCTCCCGACCGCCACCGACTTCCCCACCGAACTGACCCGCTTCGCCGCCCTGGGCCTCCAAGGCATCTTCGCTGACCACCCGGACCAGGCAGTCGCCGCACTCCGCACACCGGCTGTGAACGTCTAAAGAGAGGCGCCTAGCTCGGCCAGTGCCTTGGCGGCTGTCGGCTGGAGCTCCTGGTCGATGACGCGGTTGCGGTCGATCCCCAGAACCAGACGAGCCGTGGTGGCGGGGCGGGTGCGGATCAGCTTCGTGCGGAGGTACGTCGGGGGATGCGTCGCGTCGGTACGGGCCTCCCGGAGGCGGCTGACCCGCAGCTGGCGCTCGATCTCCCGTGCCGGGACCTCGCTCACCTCTCGCCGGACCGCCTCCAGCGGGTCGATCTCGGTCGGGAAGCGAAGGGCGCGCTCCATGGCACGGTACGACGCGTCGGCCAACCCCAGCCGTTCGAGCGCCTGGGCGGTCGCCTCGGAACCCGCGATCTCGCCCGCCTGACGATCCGCGAGGTACTCCGCTCGCTGGTCGCCGCGCAGTTGGAGCCGCTCGAGCAGCCAGGCGACCCCGCGCACCAGGGTGCCGATGGTGGCGTTGAGCATCCGGCTGACCATCGTGGCACCGGTGTAGTCGTCGTACCCGTGTTCTCGCCTGACCCGGTCGCCGTACTGCTCACTGAACGTGGCGTTCAGTTCTTGCAGAACGGACCAGGCAGCGCTGACCAGCCAGCCACTCCTGGCGTCGCCGTGCCGGCCGTGGCCGAGCTCGTGCGCCAGGATGGCGATCCGTTCCTGTGGCCGCAGTCCTGCCCAGAGCGGCAGCCCGATGCAGACGACCGGGTGAAAGCGCCAGCCGATCTGCTGGTACCAGAGGTTCGCGTCTGTGTTGACGACGACGGCTGCCACTCTCCGGGTGCCGATGGTGTCGGCGAGTTCGTCGAGTACGGCGTACAGGGTGGGGGCCTGGTCGCGTGGCACCGGGTGCACGTCCTCCGGCAGGCTCGCGGCGCGTGGACGTAGCAGGAACACCACCGCGAAGGCGAGCAGCGCGAGCAGTGCGCTGAGCCACAGCGGCCGGTAGAAGACAAGCAGGGCGATGCCGACCAAGAGGGCCAGCAGCGGTAGCACGAGGATCAGAGCGGACAGGACGTGCGCACTGATCCTGGCGGCGTCCCAGCCGGGGCGGCGGACGTGCCCGGTCTCCAGTTCACGGTAGAGCGCTTCGGCGAGCCGCTGCTCGAGCCGAAGCCGCCAGGGCGGTGTCCGGTCCTCGTTGGGGGTCGGGTCGACGTTCCAATCGCACTTGTCACACCAGGTGACGTAGCGCCGGTCAACCCTGATCTGGTGCCCGCACTCGGGGCAGTTGGAGATCTCGTCGGTGCGCTGCACTACGGCAGTGTGGCAGCGCGGTGGCGGGGTGGCGAGTACTCGTCACCCCGCCTGGGGCTCTGCGCCTCCTGCGGGCGCAGTCGTGCTCACGCCGCCGGGGGCTTGTTGTTGGTGTCGTCGTAGAGGCGGGAAGCGATGTCCTGCTCGGTCGTGTCCTGGTTCTGGTTGACCGACTGCTGCACGTTCTGCCAGACCGCCTTGCCGTCGGACTCGGGGATCACGATCCAGGCGACCGCGTAGCCGATCAGTGCGGCGCCGCCGGTGATCAGGGTGAGGCCGACCCAGCCGAGGCGGACCAGGGTGACGTCGACGTTCAGGTACTCGGCGATACCGCCGGAAACGCCGGACAGCATCTTCTGGTTCGCGGACCGGCGGAGGACCTTGCCGGACAGGTTCTGGAACGGTGCGTTGGAGTTCGTCATGGCTCTACTCTCCCGTCCGGACGCCTTCCACCACATCCGGATCGGTACCGACCGACCCCTGAGCCGACCCCGACGACTTTCGTGGAACCCACCGCGTCCCCCAGCCTGTCTCTAAGGGTGAGGAGGGGTATGGACGAGTTCACTGAGTACGTCACCGCACGCTGGCCGACGCTGGTGCGGTCCGCGGTTTTGCTTGGCTGTACGCCGTCCGAGGCTGAAGACCTCGTCCAGTCGGCGTTGGAGCGCTGCCTGGTCAAGTGGAACCGGGTACGGGTCGCGGAGGACCGTGACGCGTACGTGCACCGCGTACTGGTCAACTGCTTCCGCTCCTCCCGCAGACGTCGCTGGCACGGCGAGTTGCCGTCCGCATCGCTCCCGGAGTCCCCGGGCGGCGACCAGACGGCAGGTGTCGACGACACGGACGCCGTGATGCGCGCACTCGACCGCTTGCCGGGCGACCAGCGCACAGCCGTCGTACTGCGGTACTACGCACACCTGAGCGAGCAGCAGATGGCTTCCGTACTGGGCGTCGCCGCCGGCACCGTCAAGAGCCGACTGTCCCGAGCGGTGAAGGCCCTGGCGCAGGACCCACACCTGGCAGAACTGCGAGAACCCCGATGACCGACCTGACAGACCTCCTGGCACGTACCGCCGACCAGACTCCCGTTGGACCGCCTCCGCTGGACGCCCTCCACGCCGGCGCGACCCGCCGACGCCGCCGCCGTACGGCGGGACTCACAGCCACCGCTGCGGTCGCTGTGGCGGCGGTGATCGGCGGGAGCACCCTGCTGACCTCCCACGACCAGACCGCCCCCGTGACGTCACCGTCCCCGACGCCAACCCCGGTCGCCCCCGCGACCCGGCTGATCGGCTTCGGCCACGCCGCCATCGCCGTCCCCGCGGCCTGGCCGATCAACAAGAGCAGATGTGGTACACCGCAGCAGGACACGGTCCTGCTCGATGACCCGACCACTGTGCTCTTCTGCCTGGCCTTTCGCCCCGCCGGGGTCGAGAGCGTGGGCTTGTACTACGGGAGACCGAGAGGCGACTTCCACGCCGATGAGACATTCGAGATCGACGGCGTGCGCGCAGAGCGGCAGCGGACGACCTGCGTCATGTCCAAGTACCCCAAGGCCAACACACCGAACTGTGGCGGCATCGTGAGCATTCCGTCGCTCAAGTTGTGGTTCCAGGCGGACTCGTCGACGAGCGCCGAGGAGGTCGAGCGGATGCTCGGCCAGATCCGGATCGTGCCCGACCAGTCCGGGGTGCCCAGCTACTGGATGGGGGCCGGCCCGCCGACAGGCCCGCTCGTGGCCGACTACCTGCCTCTGCTCGCGGCCGCAGGACTGAAGGCGCAGTACAAGCGGGTGCAGTCGCCCAACGCTCCGGCCGGCACCATCCTCGGCGTCTCGCCCGCTGTCGGCACGATGCTGTCGGTCGGCTCGACCGTGACGGTCACTGTTGTCAAGTGAAAGTGTCGGTGGGGGTGCCTAGCGTGCTGGGTATGGATGTCCAGGCGGTGGTGAAGGTGATGGCGGCGTTGCCGGGCGCCGAGGAGCAGGAGGGGTGGGCGGGCCAGCCGGTCTTCAAGGTCCGCAACAAGAGCTTCGCGTACCTGTCCGAGGACCAGACCCGCCTGCACCTCAAGGCGCTCCGCGAGGAGCAGGAGGCCCTCGTCGCGGAGAACCCGGAGGTCTACACGCCGTCCTGGGAGGGCGGCCGCTTCGCCTGGATCCTGATCCAGGTGGACCTCGCCGACGACGAGGAGCTGACCGAGCTGGTCACCGAAGCCTGGCGCCTCACCGCCCCGAAGTACCTGATCGCCCAGCTGGACGGCTAGGGGCCGGCTTGCACTCGTTTGGGTCGAGTGCTAATACTTGGTTAGCACTCCATGGGTGAGAGTGATAAGTGCTCGCGCCCGGTGGAGTGTGCAAGAAAGACGGCTTCGATGAGGTGCTGGAGCGCGGCGGGACATGAGCGTCGCGGGCCGGTGCCGTCCGTCGCGGGCATCGGGCCGGCTGGACCACAAAGACTCGACGCGGGAGGACTCGCGGAGAATGCCCAAGCTGATTGCTTTCGATGAAGAGGCGCGCCGCGGCCTCGAGCGGGGAATGAACACCCTCGCCGACGCCGTCAAGGTGACGCTCGGCCCGAAGGGCCGCAACGTCGTGCTGGAGAAGAAGTGGGGCGCCCCCACGATCACCAACGACGGCGTCTCCATCGCCAAGGAGATCGAGCTCGAGGACCCGTACGAGAAGATCGGGGCCGAGCTCGTCAAGGAAGTTGCCAAGAAGACCGACGACGTCGCGGGTGACGGTACGACCACCGCCACCGTGCTGGCCCAGGCCCTCGTCCGCGAGGGGCTGCGCAACGTCGCCGCCGGCGCCAACCCGATGGGCCTGAAGAAGGGCATCGAGAAGGCGACCGAGGCCGTCAGCGAGCAGCTGCTGGCGCTGGCCAAGCCGGTCGAGACCCGCGAGCAGATCGCGGCGACCGCGTCCATCTCGGCCGCGGACACCCAGGTCGGCTCGATCATCGCCGAGGCGATGGACAAGGTCGGCAAGGAAGGTGTCATCACCGTCGAGGAGAGCAACACCTTCGGTCTCGAGCTCGAGCTCACCGAGGGTATGCGCTTCGACAAGGGCTACATCTCGCCGTACTTCGTGACCGACACGGACCGGATGGAGGCCGTCCTCGACGACCCCTACATCCTGGTCGTGAACAGCAAGATCGGCAGCATCAAGGACCTGGTCCCGGTGCTGGAGAAGGTCATGCAGACCGGCAAGCCGCTGGCCATCATCGCCGAGGACGTCGAGGGCGAGGCCCTGGCGACCCTGGTCGTGAACAAGATCAAGGGCACCTTCAAGGCCGTCGCCGTCAAGGCGCCGGGCTTCGGTGACCGCCGCAAGGCCATGCTGGTCGACATCGCCGTCCTCACCGGCGGCGAGGTGATCTCCGAGGAGGTCGGCCTCAAGCTCGACACCGTCGACCTGGAGCTGCTCGGCCAGGCCCGCAAGATCGTCGTCACCAAGGACGAGACGACCATCGTCGAGGGCTCGGGCGACGCCGACCAGATCACCGGCCGGGTGAACCAGATCCGCGCCGAGATCGAGAAGTCGGACTCCGACTACGACCGCGAGAAGCTGCAGGAGCGGCTGGCCAAGCTGGCCGGCGGCGTTGCGGTGATCAAGGTCGGCGCGGCCACCGAGGTCGAGCTGAAGGAGCGCAAGCACCGCATCGAGGACGCCGTTCGCAACGCGAAGGCAGCCGTCGAGGAGGGCATCGTCGCCGGTGGTGGCGTCGCGCTGCTGCAGGCGTCGGTGATCGCGTTCGAGAAGCTGGAACTCGACGGCGACGAGGCGACCGGTGCGGAGATCGTCCGCAAGGCCGTCGAGGCGCCGCTGAAGCAGATCGCCGTGAACGCCGGCCTCGAGGGCGGCGTCGTGGTGGAGAAGGTCCGCAACCTCGAGCCGGGCTGGGGCCTCAACGCCGCGACCGGTGAGTACATGGACCTGATCAAGACCGGCATCATCGACCCGGCCAAGGTGACGCGCTCGGCGCTGCAGAACGCGGCGTCCATCGCGGCCCTGTTCCTCACCACCGAGGCCGTCATCGCCGACAAGCCGGAGAAGGCAGCAGCCGCTCCGGGCGGCGCGCCCGACATGGGCGGCATGGACTTCTGATCCAGAAGTAGTTACACCAAGAGGTCCCGGGCCGAGCCCGGGACCTCTTGCGTTGCGGGCATTGCACAGGAACTGGGGGCGGTGCACCGGTTATTACCTGTTCACCGGCCCCGGCGCGCGGGCGTTGCCCCGACTCTTGGCAGTTAGGTGCCGTTGATGAGGTGGTGGGCCAGTACGGGGGAGAACGTGCGCGTGGGGAGGTCTGGGGTGAGGCCGCAGGGGCCATCGGATTCGCCGGGGGTGCGGAGCCAGAGGTGGAGGTCTACCGGGGCCGCGGTTCGCGCCGGGGGTGTGCCGAGTTTGCGGGCGGGTGGGTTGCAGGAGCTGCCGTCGGAGCCGTTGCCGTTGCGGCTGGTGTCGATGACGAAGTGAGAGCCGCCGCCCAGGGCCTGCAGGATCTCGGTGCCGCGGGTGACGGACTGTTCGGTGGTGAAGTAGTTCGCGGTGTTCAGCGCGAACCCGCGGACCTTGCCGACATCCGCGAGCCGCAGCCGCCGCGCCATCTCCTTCGCGTCACCGGACGTCACGTTCCCGGCGTCGAGGTACGTCCACGTATTCGGGTTCTTCACCGCCAGCACGCCCACGGCGTACTTCAGCAGCGCTATCCGCGCGTCCCACTCCGACGTCGGGTAGCAGTCGAGCCGCGCCAGCGCGTCCGGCTCGAGAACCACCACCGCAGGCCGTGTCCCGATCCCGGCCGACACCGCCGCGATCCACGTCCGGTACGCCGCGTCCGACGCGGCACCGCCGCCGATCCCGCACTGCCGGCCCGGAAGGTTGTCCGTCACCAGCACCGGCAGCTTGCCCGCCTTGTCCGCCGCGGTCATGTACGCCGTGACGCCCGCCTGCACGTCCCCGCTCCACGCGCCGACCCACCGCGCGGACGCCTGCGCGGCGATCTTCGACGCGAGCTCGGTGTCCTCCGGATGCCGCCGTACGTAGGCGGCCGCGGGCGAGGCCGGGTCGACGTAGAACCCGGTGGTGAGCTTCAACGGGTCGCCGGTCGCTTCGGCCAGCCCGGGTTCGGGCCGGCCGAAGGCGAGGAGCGCGGCGGTCAGCAGCAGACCGGCAACGGTAGGACGCAGAGTCGGCATCGCAGAAGATCCTCCTGATCACTCAACGTGCCGACGACATTACTCGCAGCCAGATCAGCTGTTCTCGTCGACCTCGCAGAAGGAGCTGTAGTGGTCGCTCGTGTAGTAGACGTGTTCGGGTGTGGTCATGGCGCCGCCGCCGACGAGCCGGCGGGCGCCGCGGTCGGGGGAGCCTGGCGTGATCACGGTGTACTCGTGGTAGTACCCGCTGGACTCGTCCGGGAGGATGCCCTCCCGGTTCGAGAAGACGGTGCCGTCCTGGTCGTACGGGAACGGTCCGCCGGAGTGGATGAGGTCGAGGGTGTCCGAGGCCTCCGGAGGCAACGAACTGAGCGCGCAGGTGTCGATCGCGGCCGGGGCGGTCACGACAGACGTGATGGTGGTCGGGGCGGGATGTGGGGCGGCGTAGGCCGTGGGGCCCAGGGCTGTGCTGACAGCGAGGGTCGCGGCGGCGATGAGGGTTCTCATGCCCGGAGGCTTCCCGCCCGGAACGGCCCCGGTACATCCCAGCTGTGAATAACAGGTGGACTATGACCCCGTCGGACACCTAGGCTCTGGCGCGGCGAGAGAGATCCCGGAGCGGAAGGAGCCACCGATGAACACACTGACTTGTTTCCCGGCGCGCCCGATCCGCTCGCACAGCTCGCACTGAGCGGAGCAGCGCGCCTCCTGCTGGAGGATCTGTGACCATCCGCAACACCGTCGAGGCCGACCTCGACACCGTCTTCGCTCTGATCGAGCAGAAGTCCGTCAACACCGTGACTCTCGAGCGGTACCGCGAGTACGTTGCCGCCGGCTACTACAAGCACGAGTGGAACTGGGTCGTCGAGGAGAACGGCGCGATCCAGGCCCTCGTGATCTGGTGGGGCGGCCCGGGCGAGCCCCACCCGTACAGCATCGACGGCCTGTACTACGCCGGCGACGGCGATCCGGTCCCGGTGTGGACCGAGCTGCTGAAGTACGCCGTCGCGTCCCGGCCGGCCGACGCCGATCCGCCGGAGTACCACTTCTTCCTGGACAGCGACTGGCAGGACGATCCCGAGGTCGTGACCGCACTGCAGTCGCGGAGCGAGGCGGCCGCGGCGGTCGGGCTGACCGGCATCACCGATCGGCTGCGCTACGAGTGGAAGCCGGAGTACGGGCTGCCGGAGCGGTCCACCCGGCTGAAGTTCGAGCCGGCCGATGACGAGGCCTTCGTCGACGTGTTCGTGCGGGTCAGCGAGGGCAGCCTGGACGCCGCCACCGCGCGGGAGATCGCGCGCCTCGGCGCCGTGGAGGCGGCCCGCGAAGAGGTGGCGATGTACAAGTCGATGCCGGGCGACCGGGACTGGTGGCGGCTGGCGTACGACGGTGATGGGGAGCTGATCGGGTTCCATGTGCCGTCGGCGAACGCGGGCGGGCCGGTCGTCGGGTACCTCGGCGTCGTGCCGGAGCACCGCGGCCGCGGGCTGATCAACGACCTGCTGGCCGACCTCACGCATCAGTTGGCGGAGACCGGCGCCGAGCAGATCCGGGCCGACACGGACTTCGGCAACGTCCCGATGGCGAAGAGTTTCGAGCGTCAGGGGTACCGGAAGTTCGCGGTCCGCCGGGTGCTGGCCTTCCCGGAGAACTGAGGCGTGAGGTAGAGACGCGCACGCCCCGAATCCCTATGCTCCCTGACATGTCAGAGAGTTCTGGGGGAGCGGGGCGATGCGTGACATCGCCCTGATCCTGCATGTCCTGGCCGGTGTCGTCGCGGTCGTGTTCGGCCCGGTGGCGATCGTGCTCACGCTGCGCCGCCGCGGGCTGAACTGGGCCGGCGAGATCTACCACTGGGCGATCGCGCTGGTCTGCCTGACCGCGCTGGTCATGGTCCCGTACGACTGGGGCCGGCTCTGGTACTTCTGGCCGATCACGATCGCGTCGTACCTGTTCGTGTACGTCGGCCAGCGCGCCGCCGAGGCACCGGGCGGGCTCTGGTACCGCGGTGTCCTGCGCGGGTACGGCGGCGGCTGGGTCGCACTGTGGACCGCGATCGCCGTCGTCTCCCTGCCGCACCAGTGGTGGGCGTGGGCGCTCCCGATCGTGGTGGGCTCGGCCGTGATCGAATGGCTGTGCTTCAACCCGCTACCGGGCTGGACCCAACAGACCCAGCCCGGCTAGGCCTGTCCGGCCTGCTCTTCCGGGGTTGCCTTGCGGACCACGAGGCGGGTCCAGGCGCCGACGTACACACGGTCGTCCGGGTTCAGCTCCTGGCGCTGGCCCGGGATGATCGGAGTCTCCGGGAGCGGTCCGGCGGCAGAGGCGACGTACGTGCCGTTGGAGGACTGCAGGTCCTCCACCCACCAGCGCTGGCCGTCGGTGGTCAGCTGGGCCTGGCGGCGGCTCACGCCGGTGTCGTCGCCGCAGTCGATCTCCGGCGAGATCCCGCGGCTACGGGACGGCCGGCCGATCAGCAGGCTCTTCTCGGTCAGCGGGATCACGGTCGGCAGCCCCGGTGACGGACACGGGTCGTCGCTCTGCTGTACGGCGTACCAGTCCGGGTCGACCCAGCGCTCGACGACCCACTCGGCCAACGCGGCCGGTGCCGACGGGGTCGGTGGTGGCGTCGCGGGAGCGGGACCGGAGGACAGGTCGAGTGACGAGGCCGGCCGCGGCATGGTGCCGGTGGTGAAGTCGTAGCCGCAGCTCTCGCAGAACAGCGCGTCGGGGGCGGCAGGCTCCGAGCAGTTCGGGCACGTTTGCACCGACGGTGCAGCGGGCGCCGCAGGGTCTGACGTGCCTGCGGAGGAGCCGGCAGAGCCGGCGCCCGGCCCAGGACCCGGCGTAGCGCCGGCCGCGGGAGCAGCTGCGCCGGCGGCAGCGCCGGCGTCTGCGGGGATCGGGAGGCCGCAGACGTCGCAGTAGTCGGTGGAGGTGGAGGGGTGTCCGCTGGGACAGTTCACGGTCATTTCCGCACCCGGGTGGTCTTGGTGGAGGCCGTGTCGAGGGCCATCTCGTCGGCTTTCTCGACCGTCCGCTTCAGCCGCACCGTACCCGTATCCTGGTCGTCGATCTCGACAACCTTCCGCAGCCGCGTGGTCGCCTCTTCGTTGCCGGTCTGCGCGGCGAGCTGCACCGCGCGGCCGAGCTTCGTGGTCGCGGTCGCCGTGTCGCCGACCGCCTTGGCGGCCAGACCGTCCTGGATCGCCTGCGCCAGCTCGGTCTGCCCGGTGTAGTGCGCGACCTCCGGGTTGATCCGGGTGGTGAGCGCCTCGTCCGCGGACCACAGCGCCTTTACCAGGCCCTGCGCGACCGTGTCGGCGCCGATCACCAGCTGCACCCGCGCAGCGAGCTGCTCCTGCCCGACCGCCTTCGCGGCCAGCCGGATCGCCACGTGGTAGTCGCGGGACTCGTCGCCCCAGGAGCCGGTCGGGTACGACCCCGTCAACGGGTTGATCGCCGTACGCCGCGACGTCAGGTCCTCGACCGTCGGCGCGACCTGCCGGACGAACAGCACCTCGGCGCCCTGCGGTGCCCAGACGCGCAGATCGGCCTGCGCGACACCACGGCTCATCGCGTTCTGGATGATCTTGGCGAACTCCTCGGCCAGCTGGTTCGGTGCCGGGATGATGTCGACGGTGCCGAGCAGCGCCTGCGCGATCCGCCGTACCTCGTCGACCTGCCAGGCCACGCCGACGCCACGGGCATCGCACTGGAACTGGCCGGTGACCGCCTCGATCGTCTGTGTCAGCACCTCGGGAGTCTCGTGCTGGTTCTCGCCGTCGGTCAGCAGGAGCGCGTGCTTCTGCGTCAGCGACGGCACGGTGGCGAAGACCCGCGACGCGAGCCGCAGCCAGGTGCCCATCGCGGTCCCGCCGTCGGCGTAGAACCGGGACACGGCGTCCTTGGCGGCCTGCCGGGTGTACGGGTCCATCTTGACCATCACCGGCTCCGCGGACGGCGGGAACGCCAGCTGCGCGCGGTCGTTGCCGGAGATCACCGCGAACCAGACACCGTCGAGGATCTGGTCGAGTGCGGTCTGCGCGGCGTACGCCGCCGCCTGGACACCGTCGCGACCCATCGAGCCGGAGGTGTCGACGATGATGATCTCGCCCGCGTCGCCGCTGCCGGACTGTCCTGCGGCGCCGGCACCGGTGCAGTTCACCGTGACGATGGCGTGCACGTCGGTCCCGCCGTCCGGCAGGAACTCGTTCTGGTAAACGGAGGCGGTGAAGTCGGCCATCTCGGGTCCCTCTCCCTTAAATGCGTGCGAGCGCGACGGTGATGTTGTCCTGACCGCCCTGGGCGTTGGCCCAGTCAACCAGGGCGGACGCGGTGGCCAGCGGTTCGCCGCCCTTGTCCGCAGCTGTCTGACGTACGAGGTCGGCCAGCGGTGCCGCCTCGGAGCAGTAGTTCCAGAGGCCGTCCGAGCAGACCAGCAGCCAGCCCGGACCGCTCACCTGCTGCGTGGTGGTCCGTGGCGTGTGGTCCGGCGCGTCCTTACCCAGCCAGCGGGTGATCGCGTGTGCGTGCGGACCGGACTCGGCCTCCTCGCGTGAGACCCCGGTGGCGATCAGCTCGGCGGCCCACGAGTCGTCGACGGTCAGTGCGACCGGCTCGCCTGCGTCCGGGAACCAGTACGCGCGGCTGTCGCCGACACTGCCCGCCACCAGCAGACCGTCCTCCAGGACGGCCGCGACGAACGTGCAGGACGCCGGGTTCGGGCTGTCCGGACTGGTGTTGTCGAGTACGGCGTCACTCGCCGCGTCGGCCGCCGCCTTGAGCCGGGCCGCGGTCGCGCTCGCCCGTGACGAGTCGGTGCCGAGGCCCTGCGCGCGACCGGCCTCGAGTACCTCACGCGCTGCCCGGGCGGCTGCCAGCGAGGCGACGTCGGAGTCGAGTGACGAGCTGACGCCGTCGCACACCACCAGCAGCGCCCGGCTGCCCGGCTCGGCGTCGGCGGCGATGGCCATCGCGTCCTCGTTCCGGCTGTGCCGGATGCCGCGGTCGCACACCCCGGCCACCCACGGAGCGGGCTGCTCCTCGAAGTGGTCGCGCGGCTTGGCAGCCTTGGTGCCGCAGGTCTCGCAGTACCCGTCCGCGCCGACGGTGCCGCCGCACGACCTGCACGGGCCGGCAGGAGCAGCCTCCGGACCGGGCACTGCGCCGATCTCCACGGTCGGCTCGGTGTCGGTGTCCAGCGCCGGTGAGGTCGGGGCGGTCCCCGGCTTCAGCTCGGCGCCGCAGGCCTCGCAGAACAGGTCCGCCTGGGACACCGCCCCGCCGCAGCTGGGGCAGACCGTGTCGGTCGTACTCGTCATCGCAACGTCCATCCTCGAACCTCGTTGGCCTGGTCGACCAGGGCGATCCGTTCCGGCCGGGTCTGCGCCTGGTCGGCCAGCAGCCGGTAGGTGGCCTCGAGCCCGTCCCGCAGGGAGGTCTCGGTGGCTGCCCGTCCGTCGATCCGCAGAGCTTCCTGCGGACCGGACTGCTGGACCTCGGCGAGCGCGGTCCGGAACACGTTCGCGGCCAGGTTGGCCCGGTCGACCGGGTCGATGGTCAGCGTCGCGATGCTGTCCATCGCCTGGGCGAGCGCGGGAAGGCCACGCCCCGATCCTGCCAGCACACCGGCTCGCTGGCGACGAGCCCGCACGTACGCGCCGCTGGTCGGCGGTACGAGTTCGAGTGCGTTGAGTGCGCCGTCCAGGTCGTTGCGCGAGGTCCTGATGTTGGTCAGGCCGAACGCCGACGGGGCGATGTAGTTGGCGTCGGTGCGCGCGCAGGTGAGGTAGAGGCCCTCGGCAACGTCGAACTCGCCGCTGTGCTCGCAGGAGATCGCCAGCGCGAGCTTGGGCGCCAGCTCACCCGGCACCTGGCCGTAGACGGCGTTGAACGCGGACTGCGCGGCCTTGGAGTCGCCACGCGCCAGGGCGACCAGTCCGGCCATCCAGACGGCTCGCCACTCCCACGGGTCCGCGTTGAGCAGGTCAGCGACAGCGGTGTCGACCATGTCGTAGCGCTCCGGTCCGACCTCAAGTGCAGCCTCAGCGACCTCGAGCAGGGTCTGCGGCGACTGCTCCGGCGCGTTGACCAGCAGGTCCAGACGCTCGGCCGGGTCCGGCACACTGACCGTCTTGAGCCAGCCGGCCATCTTGTCGCTGTCGTCCGGCGCCAGCGACGGCAGCTGCTGCCACGGCAGGGCCGCCTCGCCCAGACCGGCGGACCTGTCGCCCGGCGTACCGAACAGGAGCGACGACGCCGAGTGCTGGGCCGCCTTGACGCCCTGCTTGTCCGCCACGACCTCCCGCAGTACGCCGAGGAGCTGCACGCGGAACTCGTCCGCGGACTGGAACCGGTCCGCGGGGTCCTTAGCGCACGCCTTGGCCAGCAGACGGTACACCGAGTCGTACTTCTGGAAGAGCGGTACGTCGGCCACCGGCGGCAGCGCGTCGACGTACCGGCTCTGGTAGCCGCGGAACTCCATCGCCAGCACGCACAGCGTCCGGCCGAGGGTGTAGATGTCGGAGGCGATCGACGGGCCGACCTCGGCCACCTCGGGCGCCTGGAAGCCGACTGTGCCGTAGATCGCCGAGTCCAGGTCGTCGATCCGCCGGACACCGCCGAGGTCGATCAGCTTGACCGCGTCACCGACCTGGATGATGTTGTCCGGCTTGAAGTCGCAGTACACCAGCCCGAGGTCGTGCAGGTACGAGAACGCCGGCAGGATCTCCAGCAGGTACGCGATCGCCTGGTCGATCGGCAGCGCGTCGTACTGGCCGTTGTTGGCGGCCATCCGCTGCTTGAGCAGGGTCTTCAGCGAGGTGCCGCCGACGTACTCCATGACGATGTAGCCGGCGCCGTCGTGGGTGACGAAGTTGTAGATCTCGACGATCAGCGGGTGCTCGACCCGGGCCAGGAACTGCTGCTCGGCGATCGCGGCCGCGACCGCGTCCGGGTCCTCGGAGTTCAGCAGGCCCTTCAGGACCACCCAGCGGTTGGACACGTTCTGGTCCTGGGCCAGGTAGATCCAGCCGAAGCCGCCGTGCGCCAGGCAGCCGCGGACCAGGTACTGCCCGCCGACCAGGTCACCGTCCTGCAGCTTCGGCGAGAACGAGAACCGGTTGCGGCAGTTCGGGCAGAACCCCTCGGTCCGGCCCGGCTGACCGTTGCGGGCGCGCCCGACCGCGTGGCCGCAGTTCGGGCAGTTCCGGCGCTCCTCCGGGACCATCGGGTTGGCCAGGATCGCCTTGCTCGCGTCGATCGCCGGGATCGTCGGCACATGGGTCAGCCCGGCACCGAGCCGCGCGCCGCGCAGCCGGGTCGACGACGTACCGAGCTTGCGGGTCAGCTTCGAGCCGGCCTGTTGCGCCCGCGCCGAGCCGAGCGGCGTGGAGGCCAGCCGGTTGGAGGCGCGGGAGACGGTCGACACCGTACTGAGCGCGTCCGGCTCGCCACTGGCCGCCGTACCGCCGTCCGGGGCGGGCGAGCCGCACACGTCGCAGTACCCGTCGACATACGTCCCGGTGCAGCCCGGCTGGGTGCACTTGCCGGTGGCCGGGGCCGCGGTGGATGGTTGGGCGCTCGGCGCGGCGGGGGAGCCGCAGACGTCGCAGTACCCGTCCACGATGGAGCCGGTACAGCCCGGCTGGGTGCAGGCGGTGTTGGTCGTCATTTCGTCCCTTCCAGGTAGGCCTGGTAGGCCGCTACCAGTGCGCCGAGACGAGCCAGTTCCACCGGCTCGGTCTCGATCACCGCTCGGCCGCGCCGGTACAGCTCGGCGAGATCTTCGTTGCCCGGGGCAACACTTGCCGCCTTCACCTGATAGGCGTCCAGCAGCTGGGCCAGCTCGTCACGTCGTTGCAGAGCAGCGCCGTACGCCGCCTGCGCCTGACCGAGCGCCCGCCGTACGGCGTCCAGCCGGGTCAGGTACTTCGCCAGCTCGGCCGGGGTGTTCGGCACCGCCCCGAGCGCAGTCACATCCGGTACGGCGAGATGCGGCGCCGGACTGACCGTCGCGACCGCCTTGTCCGCCAACGCGCGCACAGCCGTGCCTTGTGCTTCGAGCTCGCTGCGTACTGTGCGGGCCCGGGCGACGTCGGCAGCGCGCTCCTTGCGGGTAGCGGCGCCGACGATCAGGTCCCGTTCGACCTTCGCGGCATCCTGGTCGAGCGGGCCGATCAGGCCGCCGATGTCGGCGCCACGCTTGTTGCGGTCGGTCAGGTCGACGAGCCGGCGATCGAGGTCGTGGTGCTTGGCGAGCGCGTCGTTGCGGACGTTCGCCGGTTCCTGCTTCACCAGGTCGCTGATCCGCTCCACCTGCGCACGCAGTTGCCGCAGGCGGGCGGCGAGATCGGCGTCACCGGGCTGAAGCGCGAGCTTCGCCCGCAGGCTGGACGCCAGCGCATCCGACAACTTGCAGGCCTCGGGCAACGAAACGGCCAGCGAACCGCCGGCACCGCCGGCGTCCAGGCCGCCCCAGATCAGCGTGGAGATCCGCTCGGTCTCCTGCTGCCCGACCCGGCCCGAGTCCCAGGTGACCAGGATCAACTCGTACCGGTCCGAGACCGCCTTCCAGACCGTCATGCTGAGCACGATGTCGGCACTCAACGCGTCCCCGTCGGGCGAGTGCAGGGCGGCCTGATCCAGCTCGTCCAGCTCCGCCTTCCGCCGATCCCGCCACTCCCCGAGCGCACCAAGATAAGAGAGCAGCTCCGTAGCAGGAACACTGCTCCCCATCCGCCCCGGCGGCGCAGGAGCCGAAACAATCGGCGTACGAACGGTCATCCGTGCACCGGAACGCGGCCATAGACCGCCACCGGCGGCACCGGCGCCTTACCGAGCGCGAGGGCGAACCACTTGTCGTACGACGTCTTCCACCGACCGTCGTCCTTCATCTGCTGCAGGACCACGTTCACGAACTTGACGAACTCCGGGTGCGTCAGCGAGATGCCCAGACCGTACGGCTCGTCGCTGAACCTTTCCGGAAGGACCTTGGCGTACGGATCCTGGGCGACGTCGCCGGCCAGTACCGTGTCGTCACCGCTGATACCCTGCGCCTTGCCCTGCTGGAACATCACCAGACAGCCCGTGTCGGTGTCGGCCGTGACCGCCTTGACCTTCGGGTTCTTCTCCTTGAGGTTCGTCAAGCTGGTGGAGCCTGCCGGTGCGCAGACCGTCTGACCGGACAGGTCCGCCGTGCTCTTGGCCGGGTTGTCGCTCTGGACGAGCGTCTTCTGGCCGGAGCGGTAGTACTCGGCGGAGAACGCGATGTCGTTCCAGCGGTCGCAGTTGATGGTCATGTTGCGCGCGACGATGTCGACTGGGTTCTTCGTGTCGCGCAGCGACGGGATCCGGGCAGGGCTGGAGATCACCCGCAGCTCGACCCGGTTCGGGTTCGTGTCGGCGTCGGGGAAGATGCCTTTGGCAACGGCCTGGATCATGTCGATGTCGAAACCCTGGATCTTTCCGGTGATCGGGTCGCGATAGCCCAGGTTGAAGCTGTCCGCGGACACGCCTGCGATCAGCCGGCCGCGTTCCTTGATCTTCGCCATCCACGAGCCAGCCGGCATCGCGCCGCCCGGTGCAGGGGTCTCGGCGTCCGGTGCGTACGACGCCAGAGCACTCTGGCCGTCCGCGCACGGCCTGGGCGCCGCGGGAGTCGTCGACGTGGTCGGCGGCGTTTCCTTCGCCGGGATCTGGGTGGCGGCGTAGTTGCCGTTGCCGCAGGCGGTGAGGAGGAGGGCGGTGGCGGCGGCCAGTGGGATCAGTTTCTTCATCGGTACTCCTCCAGACGCTGCGACATGCCCCAGGCGACCAGTAGCGCGGCCAGGATGCCGATCGGTATGCCGAGCCAGCCGATCGGCGGGAGGCCGTCGCGCGCATCCTTCAGTTCGCTCTGCACGGCGGTACTCGTCCGCGTCAGCTGCTGGTTGGACGAGGCGTCGAAGGCGCTGAACGTCGCGACCGAGTTGTCGGCCGTGTTCTTGCCGACGGCCATCGCGACGGCGCCGTCCCAGTTGCCCTCCGTGCCGTCGGCCGTCCGCACCTTGGTGTGCACGTTCTTGTACGCGGTCCACAGCCGCTGCAGGTTGCCGCCGCTGCCCCCGACCTTGCCCAGCTGCTCGTCCACCTGGGCGGCCGCCGCCGTGTACGCCTTGTCGAACGCGTCGCCGGAGCCCCGCGCGATCAAGGTCAGGCTCTCGTTCGAGCGTGCGTCGTACGCCGCGATCCGGGCCCGGGACAGCGCCAGGGTGCGGTCGTACTCGGCACTGCGCGTGTCCTTCGCGGAGCTCGACGCGCCGGCCAGTGCGACCCCGCCGATGACGGTGGTCAGCAGGACGATGGCGGCGCCGGCGGCGATCGGGACGTTGAGGTAGCGGTGCGTACGGCGGGCCAGCCAGCGGAGCGTGATCGCGAAGATCACCAGGCTCAGCAGGCCGCCGGCGAGGACCCAGATGGTGCCCTTGCCGATGCCGTCGAACTCGGTGTCGACCCGCTTCTCGTTCGCCTCGACCAGTGCTTTCACCAGCGGCAGCGAGTCGTCCTGCAGCACCGAGTTCGCGTCCTTCAGGTACTGCGAACCGATCGGGAGGCCCTGGCGGTTGTTGGCGCGGGCCTGCTCGATGAGGCCGCCGTACGTGATCAGCGTCTTGTTCAGCGCGCCCAGTACGTCGCGGTCCGCGGGCTGCGCGGTCGCGGCCTCGGCGATCAGCCCGGCGGCCGCGGCGAGCGAGTTGACGAAGTGCGCGCGCTGGTCGGGCGGTTCGAGACCGCCGACCAGGAACGCGTTGGTGGCATCGGCGTTCGCGCTCACCAGGTTGGTGTGGATCGCCTGGATGCGGACCAGTTGGGCGGTGTTCGCCTGGGCGCGGTCGAGGGCGCCTTCGGACTGGCTGAAGCCTTGCGCGGCGGCGAGCCCGAACACCACGCTCATCGCGGCGGCCAGGATCAGGAACGCGCGCATCCGGCCCGGCGTACCTTCGAACCACTGCGCGACGGCGCCGCGCGGATTGGCGGTCCTGGCGTTCGGCGCCGGCTGCGACGCGCCCGGCGGCGGGGCCGCCGGCACGGTCGCGGGCGGCGCACTCTGCGTCTGGGTCACGCCTGTTCTCCTTGCTCGATCTCCGTTGCGTCCGAAGAAGTGGCGAGAGGTGCCACCGCTTCTTCGGACGTAACGGGGGCTTCGGTCAGATCTTCGGCGAGGATCTGACGCAGTTGGTCCGTCGTGGGTGCCGGTACGTCGCGGAGCCGCCACGCGTGCCGGCCGATCGCGGCCTCCAGCACGTTGCGCGCGAACCGGCCGTTGCCGAACGAGCTGTCCCGCGCGGTCGTCGCAAGCACCTCGCGGAACTTGTCCACCGCCTCCGGGACCAGCTCGTAGTCCGCGGCCTCGGCGAGCCCGGTGAGGATGTCGGTGAGTTCGTCGTCGCTGTAGTTCTCGAACTCGATCGTGGTCCGGAACCGGCTGGCCAGCCCGGGGTTCGCGGCGATGAACGCCTCCATCGGCTCGGGGTATCCGGCAACGATCACGACCAGGTCGTCGCGCCGGTCCTCCATCTCCTTGACCAGCGTGTCGACGGCTTCCCGCCCGTACTGGTCGGCGCCCAGGTCGCCCGCGGTCAGGCTGTACGCCTCGTCGATGAACAGCACGCCGCCCGCCGCGGAAGCGACCACCTCGGCGGTCTTCGTCGCGGTCTGCCCGAGGTATCCGGCGACGAGCTCGGAGCGGTCGACCTCGACCAGCTGCCCCTTCGACAGCAGGCCGAGCGCCTTGTAGATCCCGCTCACCAGCCGCGCGACGGTCGTCTTCCCGGTGCCCGGATTCCCCACGAACACCAGGTGCCGCGTGATCGTTGGGCTCTTCAGACCGGCCTCGGTCCGCAGCTTCTCGACCCGCAGTACGGCGACCTGCCGGTGCACCTCCCGCTTGACCCGAGCCAGCCCTGTCAGCTCATCCAGCTCAGCCAGCAGCTCCTCAACCGTCTTCGCAGGCTCTTCCTCTACCGCTGCTTCTTCTTGTGGTGCTTCCTGCGTCTTCGGCTGCGGGGTCGAAGCAACCTGGAGCGGACGGGCACCTGCAGCTTGGAGCTGGGCTGCGGCTGCCACCGACGCGTTGCCTACTACCCGCATGGTGGGTTCGCCCAGCGTGCAAGCCGCGGACGCGACCTCCGCGAGCGCCTCGGCGTACGCCGCCTTCTCCGCGGAACCGTTGGCGATCAGCTCGGTGAGGACAGCCGTCGGAGCGCCCCGCCAGCGACGGCCACGGACCGCGGCGTCGAAGAAGGCCTGTGTCGTCGCGCCCTCGAACGCCTTGCCCCAGTCGGCGGGTGCACCGGGTGCCGACTCGGCCAGTGCCGCCGCCAGGGCGAGCGCCTCCGACCGGGCTCGGTCGTCCGCGACACCGGCGCGGCCGGCGACCACGAGCAGCTCGGACAACGCCTGCTGCAGAGACTTGCCCCCCGCGCCGCTCATGACCCTCCTCGTCCAGGTGGTGGTGCCAGTGGTCCCGCCGGTCCCAGGTCGGGCGGCGGGGTCGACCCGGTCGGGCCGAGTGCCAAGCCTCCGCCGGTGGAGCCGGTGCCGAACTTCTCCTGCAGGAACCTGCCGTGGGCGATCAGCGCCGCCGCGTCGGCGCGGTTCACCGCGTCGAAGACTTTGTCCATCGTCGCGGCCAAAAGGTCCAACTGGTCGATCAGGATCATCAGCGACGTCTTGCCGCGGTCCACCGGACGCGTGTCGGCCCACTGCCGCGGCAGCCGCAGGTACCCGCCGATCGCCTCCGGCAGGTAGTCGGTCGCCGTCGCCATCACGGAGTACGCCTGCAGGCTGCCGCCCAGGTTCCCGAGCCGCGGGATGGTCTCCCGAACGACGCGGACCACCCGGGCGACCCGCGACGCGACGACGGCCGGTACGGCGCCGCCGGCGACCAGCTGCTCGACGCGAACCAGCGCCGCCAGCAGGTCGTCGTTCGTCGGCGGCCTGGGGACCGGGGCAGGCTCGGGCTCCTCCTTGCGACCGGTCAGCCGCGCGAAGAAGTCACCTAGCGCCAATGCCGTCCCCTAGCCTTCCGTGGTTCCCTGCGGTTCAGCGACCGAGGTTGAGGTCGAGGCTGCCGTGGACGACCTGCTGGTTCTGGTTCGCGACCCGCTCCAGGTACGAGCGGGACTTGGTCACCTCGTTCTCCAGCGTGCCGATCGTGGCGGCCATGTTGTCCAGCGCTTCGCCCTTGAACGTGTCGATCGCGTCCATGGTCGCGTAGATGTTCGCGAACGCGGCCTGCAGCTGCGGCAGCCCGATCGTCGCGGACGCGGCCTGCTGCTGGATCGCCACCGAGTTGTCCTTGAGCATCTGCGAGGTGCGCTCGATCATGCCGCTGGTGGTGGTGTTCAGCGCGGTGATCTGGTCCAGGACGAGCTTCTGGTTGCCGAGCGCCTGCGCGACGATGACCGCCGTCCGCAGCGCCGACACCGTGGTCGTCGACGCCCGGTCGACGCCCTTGATCAGCTCGATGTTGTTCTTGATCACGATGTCGATGGCCAGGTAGTTCTGGATCGACACGGCCAGCTGGGTGAGCAGGTCCTGGTGCTTCTGCCGGACGTAGAACAGCACGTCCTCGCGGAACGCCTTCGCCTTGTCCGGGTTGGTCGTCTCCAGCTCCGCGATCGCCGCGGACAGCCGCGCGTCGAGGCGCTCGGCGACGTACACGTACTGGTTCAGCCGCGTCATCGCGTCCCAGAGCTGCTGCTTCTCCAGGTTCAGCGCGGCGTTGTCCTTGCCGAGCTCGTCCTGGCCGTTGCGGAGGCTGTGCAGGATGCCTTCGAGGTGGCTCTGCGCGGTCTGGTACTTGCGGAAGTAGTCCTCGAGCTTGTCCCCGAACGGGATCATCCCGAGGAGCTTCTTCACCCCGGTGGCTTCCTTCGGGTCCAGGTCCTCGACCGTTCTGCGCAGCTCGAGCAGCGTCTTGCCGACAGTCGAGCCCTCCGACAGGCCGCCTTCCTGGAGCGCGCGCACCGGCGACTGGAGCAGCCGGTTCGAGCTCTCGGCCGCGGCGCGGATGTCGAGGTCGCCCATGCTCCGCACGTCACTCGCCTTCGACGCGAACTCCGGCGAGCGCGGCTCGGCCGCCATCAGCGCGGTCAGGAACGTGTCCACCTTGGTGTCCAGGCCTGGCAACGCGGCCGGGTCGACGGCCGGCGCCATACTCGGCGCAGCGGTCTCGGCCACCGGCTGTGACGGCGCCGGCGCGGTCAGTATCAGCCCCGGTGCCGTGGCCGTCGGCGGCTGCAACGGCGCCGCGGCGGCGGCCTGAGCAGCGGTGTTGTCGGCTTCAGTCATCGTGTTCCCCTCCGAGAGGTGCCCCTGGATACCTCCGTGACGCGCACACAATCTACGCGGTTCCAGGTCTTCCTGGTGACCCCGTTGCCTACTCGTTGTTAGCTGCGGCGATAACTAACAAAGGTGAAGCCGTCGTGGGGGTCGCGGGCGGTCTCGCTCCAGTGTGCCGGGTCGATTTCCGGAAACGTGACGTCGCCGTCGGGGGACTGGTCGACCTCGGTGAGTTCGAGGGTGTCGGCGTACGGGAGGGCCTGGCGGTAGATCTCGCCGCCGCCGGCGACGTACAGCGTGCCGTCGTACTTCAGGGCCTCTTCGAGGGAGTGCGTGACGTCGACGCCGTCCGCCGACCAGTCGGGTTGCCGGGTGACGACGACGGTACGGCGTCCCGGGAGCGGCCGGCCGATCGAGTCGTACGTCTTGCGGCCCATCACGAGGGTGTGGCCGAGGGTGAGCTGCTTGAACCGTTGCAGGTCCTCGCGGATCCGCCAGGGCAGGTCGTTGTCCCGCCCGATCACACCGTTCCGTCCGACCGCGGCGATGAGGATGACCGTCATACGGCGATGGGGGCCTTGATCCCCGGGTGCGGGTCGTAGCCGACCAGCTCGACGTCGGCGATCTCGTAGCCGTCGATCGAGTCGCGCTTGGTCAGGTTGAGCGTCGGCAGCGGACGCGGCTCGCGGGTGAGTTGCAGGCGGGCCTGGTCCAGGTGGTTCAGGTACAGGTGCGCGTCGCCGAGCGTGTGCACGAAGTCACCGACCTCGAGCCCGGTCTGCTGCGCGACCATGTGGGTGAGCAGCGCGTACGACGCGATGTTGAACGGCACGCCCAGGAAGATGTCGGCCGACCGCTGGTACAGCTGGCAGGACAGGCGGCCGTCCGCGACATAGAACTGGAACATGGTGTGACACGGCGGCAACGCCATGTCGTCCACGTCGGCCACGTTCCACGCGTTCACGATGTGCCGGCGGGAGTCCGGGTTGTTCTTGATCGACGCGATCAGGTTGGCGATCTGGTCCACGTGCCGCCCGTCGGGCGTCGGCCAGGACCGCCACTGGTACCCGTACACCGGACCGAGCTCACCGTCGGCGTCGGCCCACTCGTCCCAGATCGAGATGTTGTTCTCGTGCAGCCACTTGACGTTCGTCGAGCCGCTGAGGAACCAGATCAGCTCCCCGATCACCGACCGCAGATGCAGCTTCTTCGTCGTCACCGCGGGGAAGCCCTGGGTGAGGTCGTACCGCGACTGGTACCCGAACACGCTCAGCGTGCCCGTCCCGGTCCGGTCCCCCTTCTCGGTCCCGTTGTCCAGCACGTGCCTCAACAGATCCAGGTACTGCTGCATGCCCTCACGCTACAACCTGCCGTACGGAGTCGACGTGGCAGACTCGCGGCGTGGAACAGGTGTTGACGCTGGTGGTCCGGGTCGAGAAGAACGCGCGGCCGAGTCAGACGGACGCGTTGGAGACCGCGGCGCGGGCGGTGCTCGCGATCCTGGCCGACGAGCGATCGTACGGCGAGGGCGAGTGGGCCGAGGCGATGACCGCCTGGCAGGACAACCACATCCGCAAGATCACCAAGCGAGCCCGCGGCATCGAGTGGCGCCGCGCCGAGGCCCTACCGGGCATCACAGTGCACGGAACCGGAGCTGAGGTTCGGGTGTTTCCGCCGACGGGCGTGGACGACGTACCGCCGGACCTGTTCAAGCTCCAGGTCTCAGGCACCGACTTCGAGGACACCGCAGACCTCCCGCCCCTCGAACCCGGCGTACCGGTCCTCTGGCTCAACCCCGCCCTGCACATGTCCAGCGGCAAGGCCATGGCCCAGTGCGGCCACGCGGCCCAGCTCGCGTGGTGGGAGCTGTCGGAGCAAGCGCGGAAGGAGTGGCAGCAGACGGACTTCGCGCTCGCGGTCCGTACGGCCACCCCCGCGCGCTGGCAGACGCTCCTCACCAGCAACCTCCCGGTGGTCCAGGACGCCGGCTTCACCGAGATCGCCCCGGGCTCCCGCACCGTGATCGCGGATCACCCTTTGCTGACGCGGTAATGCAGGTGGGTGACGCGGTCGCCTTCGACGACGCGGGGGTTGTCCAGGAGGAGTTCGGGGCCCACGTAGTCGCCGAAGAAGCGGCGGCCGGCGCCGAGGAGGGCCGGGGCCAGGTTGTAGGCGATCTCGTCGACCAGGCCGGCGGCGAGTGCTTGGCCGGTGAGGTTGCCGCCGGTGATGCTGACGTCGGCGTCGCCCGCGTACTCCTTGGCCTGGGCGACCGCTTGCTCGATGCCGTTGACGAAGGTGAACGGGGCGTCGGGGAAGGGCCAGTCGATCGGCGGTTCGTGGGTGACGACGAAGACGTGCTCGCCGACCGCGGGGACGCCGTTCCACCCGTTCGTGATGTCGAACAGCCGCCGGCCGATGATGCACGACCGCACGTTCGGCCAGGTGGAACCGATGTACTCCGCGCTCGCCGGGCTGACGTGGAACGGCCGGCCCGGGTCCGTCCCGTAGATCTCGACCGGACCGTTGTTGTACCAGTCGAACAGCGGCCCGACCCCGTCCTCGGTGTCGGCGACGAAACCGTCCAGTGACACGACGGCAGTTGCGATGACGTTGCCCATGACTACTTCACCACCTTGTAGGTCAGATGCTGTGCCGCGGGAGTCGACACGGCGTCGATGAGTTCGAGTGCGTACCCCGGCGCGGCCTCGGCCGGGAACAGCCGGGTCCCGCCTCCGAGTACGACGGGAGCTACGTGCAACCGCAGTACGTCGGCCAGCCCTTCGGCGAGCACCGCCTGGCAGATCTGTCCACCGCCCATCACGTAGACATCCTTGCTACCGGCAACTTCTACGGCCTGGGTGATCGCTTCGGCCGGACTGCCGACGAAGCGGAACCGGTCGCCCAGGCGTGTCTTGGTGGGCGGTGTGTGGGTGACCACGAAGACCGGTGGGTTGACCTCGCCGGTCGGCTTCGCGCCGTACCCCATCTCGTCGCTCCACCCGTCCGGGGCGTCGATCACGTCGAAGAGGTTCCGGCCCTGGACGACCGCACCGCTCGCTGCGAACGCGGCGTCGAGGACGGCGCGGTCCGCGTCGGTGCCGTGGAACACCCAGTCGTGGATGGTGTCGCCGCCGTCACCGAGCCCGTTGCCGATCCCGGCGTTGGGCCCGGTGACGTAGCCGTCCAGCGACACCGAGATGTCGACGACGACCTGGCTCATGATCAGCTCTCCTTGGCGAGCAGTTCGGCCAGGCGGTCCATCGAGTCGTTGATGCCGCTCTCCATCCCGTACTCGATCGACTGGTCGCGGGCCTCGACGGACGGGAACACGGACTGCTGGTGCAGCCGGACGCCCTTCTCGGTCGGCTCCAGCGTCATCTTCTCGATGCAGACCTGGCCCGGCGCGCCTTCCCACTCGAAGGTCTGGATGATCAGCCGGTCCTGCTCCACGGTGTGGAAGACACCGCGGAACGCGTACTCACCGGAGTCGTCGCGGTGCACGTACCGGTACTTGCCGCCGGTGCGTACGTCGTACTCCTCGATGGTCGCGTCGAGCTCGCGCGGGCCGAGCCACTCGGCCACCAGGTCGCGGTCGGACATGACCCGGAACAGCTGGGTCGGCGAGGCGGCGAACTCCCGCGTCACCTCGACGAACGGGGTGCCGGCCGGGGTGTTGATGGTGGTACCGCTCATGATTCCTGCTCCTTCAGTAGTGCTTCCATCCGGCGGAAGCGGCGTTCGGTTTCGAGCCGGTACTCGTCGATCCAGCTCGTCAGTGCCTCGAGGGCGGCCGGCACCAGGTGGCAGGGACGGCGCTGGCCGTCCCGGGTCCGGGTGATCAGCCCGGCGGCCTCGAGCACTTGGATGTGCCGCGACACCGCCTGCTTGGTGATCGGGAACGGGTCGGCCAGTTCGTTCACGGTGGCCGGGCCGCGGGACAGCCGCGCGATCATCGCTCGCCGGACCGGGTCGGCCAGTGCCGCGAACGACCGGTCGAGCTGACCATCGTCAACCATCATCTTTATCAACCGTTCCCTTGATCAACTGATGTGTTGAATATAGACAGAGGTGACGCCGGCCGTCAACCTGTCGGTTTTAGCAACTTGGGTTGACAAACCGGGGTTGTCAACCTAGGTTGCTTACATGACCGATCTGGTGGACCCCGAGGACCCCGCGGCGGGGCTGGCCGCGGTGGTGGCGCTGCGCCGGCTGGCCGACCGGCTGGAAGACAGCCAGGTGGAGCGGGCGATGCGGGCCGGCTGGAGCTGGTCCGAGGTCGCCGAGGTGCTGGGGGTCACCCGGCAGGCCGTGCACAAGAAACACGCCCGGCGGCTGGTGGCCGCCGGAGTTGCCCTGAGGAGGCGCTGATGCCGGACCACAAGGATGTACGCGCGATCCTGGTACGCGCGGCCCGCGCCGAGGCTCGCCGGGACGGCTCCCGGACGATCGAGGCCGAGCACGTGCTGCTCGCCGTCGCCGCGCTCGAGGACTCGGCGGCCGCGCGGCTGCTGGCCGACGCCGGGCTGACCGAGGATGCGATCCGAGCCGCACTGGACCGCGAATGGGAGCAGAGCCTGGCCGTGGCCGGGATCGCCGTCCGGATGGGATTGTTGCCGGAGGCAACGCCGGACGGGGACCGTGACCCGCAGATCGGCGAGTCGACGAAGCTGCTGTTGCGCCGCGGAATGGATGCTTCGCCCAAGGGCGCGCGCTTCGGCTCGATGCGCATCCTGTTCGGTCTGCTCGACTCCGAGCGTGGCCGAGTGGCCCGTGCGCTACAGACCGCCGGCGTCGACCGCATCGCTCTCCGCGCCAAGGCCGCGGAAGCCCTCGCCGCAGGCACCCGCTAGATCGTCTCGAAGGCGGCCATCATGGCCATGTCCTCGTGTTCGAGGTTGTGGCAGTGGATCAGGTACTTGCCCTTGTGGGCGGTGAACTTGACCAGGACCTCGACGACCTCGGCGGGGCGGATGTCGACGGTGTCCTTCCAGCCGTGGTCGTACGCCGACAGCTTGCTGCTCCCGCCCCGGGTCAGGACCTGGAACGGCGCGAGGTGGACGTGCACCGGGTGATGGACGTCGGTGACGAACGACCAGACCTCGTACTGATCCAGCTTCACCTGCGCCTGCATCACCGCGGGATCGAACGCCTTCCCGTTGATCGTCCAGCCGCGGTGGCCCCCGGCGTCACCGCGCCGGAACTGCCACTCCCGCCGTACGACACCGCTCGGCCGGGGAGTCACGGCGTACGACGAGAGCGTCGCCGGGATGCTCGTGTCGTCGACTGCCTTGCGGGCGATCTTGAAGCGCAGTACGCCGGCGTTCTTGTCGAGCTTGTTGACGATCGTGACCTCGTCGCCGGGCTGGTACTGCGAGAAGTCCACGACCACGTCGAACCGCTCGGCCGGCGCGATCACCAGCGTCCTGTGCTCGACCGGCTTGTCGAGGAGTCCACCGTCACTGCCGATCTGCACGAACGTCGCCGGACCCTTGTCGAAGGCGAGCTCGTACCGGCGAGCGTTGCTGGCGTTGAGAATGCGGAAGCGGTACCGGACCGCGTCCACCTCGTGCACCGGCCACGGTGCGCCGTTCACCAGCGTGACGTCGGCGACGACACCCTCCATGTACGCCGACTCGACGCCGGGACCGTCCTTCGCGGCGGGGTACAGGAACGCCCCGTCCGCGTCGAACGCACGGTCCGCGATCACCAGCGGGATCTCCCGATCGCCCTTCGGTAGCGGGAGGTTCTCCTCCTCGTCGTCCCGGATGATGTGCAGGCCGAACAGTCCGCGATACACCTGTGGTGCGGTGTAGTCCATCGTGTGGTCGTGGTACCAGAGGGTCGCGGCGCGCTGCCTGTTCGGGTACGTGTACGTGCGCTTGCCCATGGTCATGTCGCCGCCGGACATGTGGTGGCCGGCGTGCTGTCCGTTCGTGGGCATGATGAGGTCGAGCGGCCAGCCGTCACTCGGGGCGGGCGTGTGGCCGCCGTGCAGGTGGACCACGGTCGACACGTCGAGCTCGTTCACCTGCTCGACCACGGTGGTACGTCCGCTGCGTACGTCGAACGTGGGGCCCGGGAGCAGGCCGTCGTACCCCATGACCTCCGTCTTGAGACCGGGGAGGATCTCCAGGCTCGCCTTGCGCTGGACGACCTGGTAGTAGTCGGCCTTCGCGTCGGAGCGGGTCGGCTTCTTGACCGGTGGGATCGGCAGCGGCACCTGGAACGGTGTGGGCAGTTTCGCCTTGCTGCGCAGGAGTTCTCCGGCCTGTGCGGGCTTGGCCTCTGCGCCACAACCGGCCAAGGTCGCGACGGCGCCGGCGGCCAGGAACCCGCGGCGGGACAGCCTCATCATTTCGCCTCCCGGCGGTTCAGGCGTGCGGTGCGGCGGAACGACCAGACCGCCATCCAGCAGACGGTGCCGACGATCGCGGTCCCGAGCGGGACGTGTACGGCGAAGTTCTGCAGGTAACCGAACGTGAGCTGCACGAACTCCGCGACGACGAGGATCGGGGAGACCAGCGCCGGCCAGATCCGGCCGCGACCGACGAGGGTGTAGCAGGCGGCCGCGACGGTCTGGAGGAACGCGATCATCCAGATGGTGCCGCCGACCGTGCTGTGCACGTCGGTCATCGCGTCGACGTTGCCGGACAGGAAGTAGCCCGCCGCGATCGGCTGTGCGATCACGAACGCGGCGTGCAGAACCAGCGTGATCCGCAGGACGTGCAGGCTGACGCGCGGCCGGCGTACCTTGGCCGCCGGTTGCGGTTCGAGGGTGATCATGCCGCGACCACCTGGCGCTTGTTGACCCAGAACGCGAAGACGACCGTGGCAGTGACAAGCGCGATGCCCAGCGGGACGTGGACCGCCAACTGGCGGCTGTACCCCATGGCGATCTGGACGACCTCACCGGCGAGGATCAGCAGACTCGCCGCGGGCGCGGTCCAGCGGCCGCCGGTCCACCACCAGATCGTTGCCAGTAGCAACTGGGCGAGTCCGAGGAAGGCCAGGGCCAGCCCGATCGGTTCGTGCATCCGCACGCCACCGGGGGAGCCGTCGAGGTACACCCCGGCGGCCACCGGCTGCAGGCAGATCGCCAGCGCATGGACCCCGGCCGTCAGCCGGAGCACGTTCAGGACCTTCATGTAGACAGACAATAGTAGTCTGGCTACATGTAGAGCAATCAGGTATTACCCGGAGGGGTCAGGTGAGGTGCCCCAGGGGTGCGACGGAGATGCCAGCGCGTTCGCAGACCCACTGCGGGTCAGGGCCGAGCTCCGGCTCGATGCGGAGCTCGTGGTCGTGCAGGTCGTCGCAGGCGGTGCAGCGCGGCCAGCGGACCCCGGAGTCGACCAGGCGGTCCTGCACGTCCTGCGCGACCAGGCCGGCGATGTGTTCGGCGCCGTCCGGCCACTGGTCCAGCCACCACTGACGACCGGCGACGGCGTCCTCCAGCAAGGACACCATCACCGCGTCGTCGAAGCCCCGCGCGGCGAGGTCGTGCAACACCATCGCCCGCGCGCTCAACAACACCCCTGGCTCGTTCATCGCCCTTCAGAGTGCCAGACCCCTCCGACAAATCCACGCGGCGACCACCTCCCGGCCTCGGCACATTTGCCTGGTGGGCCAGGCGGGTCGGGGGTTCCTGACCCAATCTCCGGGTCAGGAACCCCCGATTTCGCTGGTCTGCCAGGCAAATTGGGTGGTCAGCCAGGCAAATGGAGCGGGGTTAGTTGGCGGGGGTGGGGCAGGTGGGGGCGGGGTCGATGCGGTTGGCGAGGCGGAGCTCGTGGGCGGCGACGGTGCGCAGTACGGCGCTCAACCGCGAGCGGATCGCCCGGTTGCGGGGCTCGTCGTACGGCTGCTGGGGAGCGTTGGGGAGCGCCGACTGAGCGAGGGCGCTGGCGTTCTCGACGGCGGTGTTGCCGGCAATGAAGTGCGTCATGATTCTGCTCCCTCCTGAGAGCGTGATTGATCGGCCCGGGAACCGGGTGGTTCCAGGGAGGTTGTGTGGAGTTGTCAGTGCTTCGGCGCCGGTCCGCTGCTCGAGCGGACGATCAGCTGCGTCGGCATCAGGAGCTGGCGTTCGGTCGTGGCCGGGTCGAGCAGGATGCGGCCGACCGCACGTCCCTTGTCCTTGATCGGCTGCCGGACCGTCGTCAGCCCGGCCGTCGATGCGGCGGGAATGTCGTCGAATCCGGCCAGCGTCAGATCGCGACCCGGGGTCAGTCCCCGGACCTTCATCGCCTCCAGCGCACCGAGCGCCAGGATGTCGCTCAGTCCGACGATCGCCGTCGGCCGGTCCTGCGAGTCGAGCACGAACTCGGCGCCCTTCAGTCCGGACGCAATCGCGTTGTGGCCGCCGGAGACGATCCGCAGCCGGGCGTCCGGCATCGCCTTCTGCAGGCCCTGGATCCGCAGCTCGCAGTCGGTGTACCCGACCTCGTCGAGCGTCAGCTCCACCGGCCGCCCGCCGGCTGCCTGCGCGTTGTCGACCAGTACGACGACCTCGCGGTGACCGAGCCGGGCCAGGTGCTCGCCCAGCTGTGCGGCCGCCTCGACCTCGTCGATCGCCACCCAGGAAAGGTCCGGGTGATCGCCCCGATCGGTCGACACCGCGGGGATCCCGCGGTTGGCGAGGATCTCGAGCGCCGGATGACCGCCCGGTACGCAGAAGATCGCCGCCGCGTCGATCGCGGCCTGCTGGACGGCGTTGCTACCGCCGGCGATGTCCGTGGAACTGAGCGGCATCAGCAGCAGGCTGGTGGCGAACTCCTCGGCGACCTCCGCGAGGCCGGCCAGGAAGCCGACCGCGTACGGGTCCGAGAAGGCGTAGGCCAGTTTGTCCGTGAAGAGCACCCCGACCGCGCCGGCCTTCCCGCTGCGCAGGGCGCGCGCGGAGGCGTCCGGTCCGGCGTACCCGAGCTCCTGGGCGGTGGCCAGGATCCGCTCGCGCAGTGCGGTGGAGAGCTGATCGGGCTTGTTGTAGGCGTTCGAGACGGTCGACGGCGACACGCCCACGGCCTTCGCCACGGTCTTCAGCGTCACGCCCGGCATCTCGATCACCTCTTCTGTATCGTTCTTCTAAATCGTTCTAGAAAAACGATACAGAAGACACTGCGGGAGTGCAACCGCAAGATGGGAGATGATGGCGCGCATGGGTTCGTTGCTGGAGATCATCGCGCTGCACCCGGCGGACGCTGAGGCGGCACAGGAGGGTGGGGCGGACCGGCTGGAGCTGTGCGCCTCGATGGAGGCGGACGGGTTGTGCCCGTCGGTGTCGACCGTCAGCGCGATCCGGCGGGTCACCGACCTGCCGTTACGGGTGATGCTGCGCCTGGAGAACTCGTTCACCGCGACCGGCGCCGACCTGAACCGGCTGACCGCGATGGCACAGTCGTTCCTGTCCGCGGGTGCGGACGGCTTCGTCCTCGGGTTCCTGACCCCGGACAACCAGGTGGACGTCGAGTCGGTGTCCGCGCTGGTCAGCACGTTCGCCGGTACGCCGTGGACGTTCCACCGCGCGATCGACGCCGTACTCGACCAGCAACCGGCCTGGCGTGCCCTGCGCACCCTGCCCGGGCTGGACTGCGTACTGACGGCCGGATCGTCCATCGGGGTCAGCCACGGTCTCGACGACCTGTGCAAGCTCGCCAAGGAGGACCCGGCGGTCGCCGGCGTGATGATGGCAGGCGGCGGTCTCCAGCCCGAACACGTGCCGTGGCTGTACCAGAGCGGCGTACGGCGTTTCCACGTCGGTACGTCGGTCCGCCAGGACGGCTCGTGGACGAAGGCGTACGTGAACTCCCGTTTCGTCCGCTCCTGGCGCAACCTGCTCGACGCCCAGGACGCCCGCGAATGATCCTGATCGATCCGCCGGCCTGGCCGGCCTGGAACCGTGTCTGGTCGCACCTGGTCAGCGACGAGTCCTACGAGGAACTGCACGCCTTCGCGAAGGCAGCCGGCATCCCGGCCCGCGGCTTCGACCGCGACCACTACGACGTACCCAGCGACCGCTACGACGACCTGATCGCCGCCGGTGCCGTACCGGTCTCCAGCCGTGAGCTGGTGGAACGGCTGATCGCCGCAGGGCTCAGACACAGGAAACGGCCCTCAGCAGGCTGAGGGCCGTTCCTTGCTGGTCGAGACTAGTCGAGCAGTTCGGTCACTGTGCCGGCGGCGACGGTGTGGCCGCCTTCGCGGACCGCGAAGCCGAGGCCGACGTCCATCGCGATCGGCTTCTCCAGCTCCACTCCGAGCTCGATCGTGTCGCCGGGCATCACCAGGGCGATCTCACCCAGGTCGATCCCGCCGGACACGTCCGTGGTCCGGAAGTAGAACTGCGGCCGGTAGTCCGCGGCGAACGGCGTGTGCCGGCCGCCCTCGGCCGTGGACAGCGCGTGCAGGTTCGCCCGGAACTTCCGGTGCGGCCGCACGCTGCCCGGCAACGCCACCACCTGGCCGCGACGGACCTCGTCGCGCTTCACGCCACGCAGCAGCACCGCCGCGTTGTCACCCGCGTCCGCGGACTCCAGCGACTTGCCGAACGTCTCCATCCCGATCGCCGTGCTGGTGACCGTCGGGCCGAGACCTACGACCTCGACCGCGTCGCCGAGCTTCAGCGAACCGCGCTCGACCGCACCGGTGACCACGGTGCCGCGGCCGCTGATGGTGAGCACGTTCTCGATCGGCATCAGGAACGGCTCGCCCAGCTCACGGTCCGGTACCGGCACGTAGTTGTCGACCGCGTCCAGCAGCTCGCCGATCGCGGCGGTCCACTGCGGGTCGCCTTCCAGCGCCTTCAGTCCGGACACGCGAACGACCGGTACGTCGTCGCCGGGGAAGCCGTACTCCGTGAGGAGCTCACGGACCTCCAGCTCGACCAGGTCGAGCAGCTCCGGGTCGTCGACGGTGTCCGCCTTGTTCAGCGCGACCACCAAGTACGGCACGCCTACCCGGCGCGCGAGCAACACGTGCTCCCGCGTCTGCGGCATGGCGCCGTCCTGTGCGGACACGACCAGGATCGCGGCGTCCACCTGGGCGGCGCCGGTGATCATGTTCTTCACGTAGTCGGCGTGCCCGGGCATGTCGACGTGCGCGTAGTGCCGGGTCGCGGTCTCGTACTCGACGTGCGAGATGTTGATCGTGATCCCGCGCTGCATCTCCTCCGGCGCACGGTCGATACCGTCGAAGGCGACGAAGCGGTTCACACTCGGGTCGCGCTCCGCGAGCACCTTGGTGATCGCGGCGGTCAGCGTCGTCTTGCCGTGGTCGACGTGACCCATCGTCCCGATGTTGAGGTGCGGCTTGGTCCGCACGAACTGGCTCTTGGCCATCAGAATTCCTTTGTCTGTCAGAAGATTCGGTGTGCGCCAGGACCCTCCGGCAAGCCCTCACAGCGCTGTCACCGCGTGGAGGGGGCCGGTACGAGCCACCCTCCTCCGCGGGTCCTGCGCAGCAGGAGGAGGGTCAGCTTCGAGTGCCGGTGCAGGCTGCTGAATCGACTGACAGTGCCCACGTGGGAGCGCCCGTCAGGCCGGTGCCTGACAGGTCGAACTCGAAAACCACGCGGAACATGCGGATCACGGTAGGTGTCAACACCATCCGCGGCAAACCAATTCCCTAGTTCAGCGCGAACAACCGGGTGCCGTCGGAGAAGATCGGGCGGGCGGCGGCCACGGTGACGGCCGGCTTGTTGCAGGTGACTTCCTCGGATTTGGCGACCGACTGCGTGTTCGGGCTGGGCAGGATCGGGCGCGGCTGGATGCCGGTGGTGCCGATCATCACTGGGGAACAGCTGCCGTTCGGTTGCGGCATCAGTGTGACCACCCGTCCGTCCGGCAGCAGCCCGAACCCGTTCCGCGGGTACTCCGGTTGCTGCAGCCGCGGCGGCACCTGCAGCAGGTGATGCCACTGCGGTGTCCCGTCAGCAGGGTTCGACGAAGACACGTCGTACGTCTGGGGCTGTCCGGGGTCGTTGCCGGTTCGGCAGGTGATCAGGACCAGTGACGCATGCGTGGCGGCGAGCTGTGCGTCGCAGGACGAGGAGCCGAGCCGTGGTCGTGGGGTGCCCGGCACGGGGGTTGTCCACATCACGTGGCCTTCGCCGATGTCCACGGACCACTGGTAGAGCGTGCCGCCCGCGGCAGCCGTCCAGATCAGCCCGGAGACCTCACGGGTGTCGGGTACGGCGACCAGTTCGCCGACCCACGTCGACGGGTCCAGCTCCGCGCTCAGGTCGATCCGCGTACCCAGGTCGACCTCCCACCGCTGGGCCCCGGTCTTGATGTCCAGACCGCGTACGACGGCGCCGTTGCCTGCGCAGGCGTCCACGACGACGGCCTGGTCGCCGACCAGCTCGCCCTGGGTCACGGTGCAGCGCACCTGCGCGCGCCAGTGGGTCGGGCTGCTCACGCCGTGTGCGACGACGTACTTGCCTTCGGCCACGAGCAGCTGGTTCGAGTCGACGGCCAGGGCGGTCCCGTCGGTGTCGACCTCGGTCAGCACCTCCCCGCTCACCGCGTTGAGTACGGCGTACGTCGGCAGCTTGATGCCCGCGGGTGCGCGGTACTCGGAGCGGGGGAGGTGCGCGACGATCGTCCGCCCGTCCGTGGACACCACCAGGCCCTTGGTGCCACTGGTGGCGGCGTCCTGTACGTCGGCCCGGGCATAGCGCCAGCGGATCTGCCCCGTGGCCGCGTCGGACATGACCACGCCGTCCGACCGCAGTTCCGCGACTCCACCGGCCGTACCGGTGATGGCGCCGGTCGCCGGCACCTCACGGCTCCAGGCCAGCGTTCCGTCGAGCTGGACCGGCAGCTGGGTCGGCTGGGCTGTGGTGGTTGTGCTGACCGTGTTGGCGGTCTCCAGCCGGGCCTGTACGAAAGGCTCACCAGCCGACACCACGATCCACGCGAGCAATGCCCCACACACAGCCGTCGCGCCGATGCCGAGCCAGCGCGGAGGAGCCTGGGCGTACGGCGGTGCAAGCCGTAGCCGTCGTGCCAGCGCCAGCAACGCACCAGCCAGGACCAGTGCCACAGAAGCGAGCAGCAGGTACGGCCAGCGCTCTGACATGGCCGAGCCGGGCTGGGCGACCGGCCAGCGCCACCAGCACACGCCGATCGCGATGAGGCCGACCGCCGCGAAGACGATCGCCGGGACGGTCACGAGACGCTGCCGGGTTCGCCGGAACCACGCACAGGCCAGTGCGGCCGCCGCGGCGGTACCGGCGATCGGTGCCCAGACCGGGAAGCCGCCGATGTCGGACGGCTCGGCCGGCCATTTGGCGGCTGCTCCGAGGCCGCGGCCCAGCAGGACCGAGCAGGCCACGACAGCACCGAGAGCGGCACCGAAGTAGATGACCGGGACCAGCCCGCCGATCGGCCGGGCCGCCTTAGGGCCCAGCGACCCGACCTCCCGGGTCAGGTTCTCCCTCGCCGGTCGCTCCCACTCCTCATGGCCGCGAGGGGTCGCGTACAACCGCGTCTCGCTCAGGCTCTGCAGGAACGACATCCGCCCGCGGGCGAAATCCCGGTCGGCGACGTGCGCGTACTCCTGCCGGATCCCGGCGGCGTACTCGTCGTACCGCTCGGCCGGCAGGCTCAGGATCCGCAGGTCGGCGTCACAGAGCACCGCGCCGTTGCGGTCGTCCGCCGCGCAGTCGTGCTTCGCGGTCAGCCGGACCAGGCGGCCGATTTCCTCGACCCGCTCGGCCTCGACGCCGTACGCCGCCAGTTCGAGCTCGGCCAGCTGGGCCGAGACCTCCTCGTTCTCGCCGGGGTCGGCCTGCGGGTCGTAGATCGCGTCGTGGAACCAGGCCGCGAGCCGGACCGTGTCCGCGTCGTCGGCGTACTCGGCCAGTTCGTCGATGGTCTGCAGGACCTCGGTCAGGTGCTGCTGATCGTGATAGTGGCGATGTTGCTCTGCGTAACGAGCCAGCAGGTCGTCGCCCAACGGCTGCGCGTGCGGCAGCAGGCGATTCCACTGGTCGCGCAGGTCCATGGCTAAGGAGTTTGGCACCGGTAGGGATCCTCGGCCGACCGATCCGGGGTTCCCGGATCGGTCCGTGGCCAAAGCGATATCGGCTCGTCACCTGACCGCTCCGACAGATGCGCTCCGCAACGAATTGCAGCCGTGGAATTGCGGCCTATGTCACACTCCGGCGTGGGCGGGAGGGCCCTCACCAGAGGTCGGCTACGCGGAGTCACTAGCGCAGGGCGACGACCGTGTTCGGGCCGGAGGTCAGGACCAGGTTGCCGACGGCGCGCGGATCGCGGCTGCAGGAGATGCCGGTGGGGAGCTTGACCTGCCGGAATCCGGCGCGGCTGATCACGTTCGCGACGCAGCCTCCCGCGCCGCGGCCCAGCGAGACGACCCGGCCGTCGGCGGTCACGGTGACCTTGGTCCGCGGACTCACCGGCGCCAGCGTCTGCCAAGCGGTCAGGCCGGTGTTCGCGTCGATCGCGGTGACGACGGTCCGCCGGTTCTCCTGGGTACTCGGCCCGGGGCAGTCGACGACGATCAGGTACTTCCCGGCCGCGTTCAGCAGCGTGCGGCAGGCCCAGGCCTTCGGTACGTCCCAGCGCCAGCGGACGTCGCCGGTGCGCGGCTCGATCGCGGTCAGCGCGGCAGGTACGTCGCCGTCGCCGCCGGGCTCGGCCACGACCACCAGACCGGCCACGACGACCGGACGGCGGTAGGTGTCCGCCGAGGTCCTGGTCCAGAGCTTCTTGCCCGTCTGGACGTCCAGTGCGGTCATCTCGTCCGGACGGTCGTCGCAGGTGTGGCCGACGAAGGCGAGCACGGTCTCGGCGGTGGCGATGGCGCCGAGCTCGGTGCAGTCGCCGGAGTCGTACGTCCAGCGCTCGTGACCGTCCGGATCGACACCGTGCAGCTTGCCGGAGCGTTCGCCGGTCAGGAGAGGCTGGGTCTGCAGGATGAAACGGTCACGCGTACGGCCGGGCCATGCGGCCTTGCGGCGGCCCGTGTTCGCGTCGAGCAACAGGTAGCCGACATCGGCGAACTGCGCGAGTACGTAGTCACCGTTGCCGGTGGCCGCGATCACGGGCTTCTCGTCGGAGTCGGAGCGGCTGTAGCGCCAGCGCAGTGCACCGGTCGCTGCGTCGAGCATTTCGACCACACCGCTCGGGCGAGGGACCGCCACGCCGTACCGGGTGCCGATCGCTTCTTCGGCGCCAGTGCCTGCGACGGAATCGCTCACCCACGCGACGCTGCCGTTGAGGACCGACGGGCTGGCCTTGCCTGCGTCCCGTGGTGTGCCCTCGACGCGCTCGTTGGAGCTGAGTACGTAGCTGCGGGACAGCGGCTGGACGATCAGCAGCAGGATGAGGGCGACCGCTCCCGGTACGACGACCCAGGCGAGTTGCTGACCGAGGTTGCGTGCAGGGAGGAAGCGGGCTGTCCGCGTGCGGAGGAGTGAGGCAACGAGGCCTGCTGCGCCGGCAACGAGTAGTAGGACCAGTGCGGAGATCAGCAACGGGACACGGAGGCCCACGCCGACAGCTACGTTCGTCCTCGGCGCTTGGGCCCAGGCGATGAGCAGTCCGGTCACAGCAATCGCCAGTACGGCGCCTGCGATCAGGCGGGCGCGCTGACTGGCGCTACGAGCGCACCGGAAGAGGACTGGTGCGCTGAAGAAGGAGAGGACAGCCAGAGCGACGGTCGGCCAGCCGGCCTCGTCCTGTGCTGCTGGGGTCTGCCAGGACGCACCGGACGCGGCGATCGCGACTACCGCGGCCGCGATGGCGGTGAAGGTCGCCGTGGCAGTCAGCGCGGCTTGTTGCCAACCGCGCCACGGGGCTGGGAGTTCGCTGTCCAGGCCGGCGAGCTCTGCCTCGAGGTTGACCCGGGCGACCGGGCTGAGGCGTTGCCGCGCCAGCTGCGTGCGGTAGAGGTGTCCGTCGAGCAGTTCGCGGACTTCGTCGTACCGGCTCTCGAGCGCGACCTTGCGATCGCCGGCGTCGCGACGTACCTCGGCTGTGTGGACGACGTACCGGCTGGGGTCGGAGGCGAGGATGGCGTTGACCGCGTCCAGCAGTACGTCGCCGTTCGCGTCGCGGCGGGGTGGGGCGTAGGCATCCGGTGGTGGCATCGCCAGGTCAGCGGTCAGGCGGATCAGCCGGGCGACCTCGGCGATGCGGATCGGCGGTACGCCGTACTGCGGGAGGAGGCGCTCGGCGAGCTGGGCCGAGGCCTCGGCGTCCTCGGGTGGGGTGCCGCCGGGCTCGTGGACGGCGCGGTGGAACCACGCGGCGAGCCGGACGCTGGTCGGGTCCGTGGAGAGCTGGATCAACGAGTCCAGCGCGGTCAGGACGACGCCGAGGTAGTGGTCGCGGTACGCGCGCCGGGTGCGGTCGACGTACCGCGCCACCAAGTCGTCCGCGAGCGAGGCAGACCCCGGCACCAGGTCGTCCCACCGCGCCCGGAGCTCCACCGCTTCAGTCTGCCAGCCGCACTTCTCCAACCACCCACTGCAACCTTGCGGTTAGGTCCTGTCTGGCAATCCATCGCCTACTGCGGGGCACTCGGCACGGCACCTCGCCGCACGGGTGCAAAGGCCACGATGCTCCGCATCGAGACCTTCGCCCCCGCACGCCGATGCACCGCACCGAGCACCTCCTCGCTACGGCGCTGGATTACCAGACAGGACCTGGTTACTGCTTCGCCGACAAGATGCCCGTCAGTAGGCCCGGGTAGAGGGCCTCGAGGTCCTCGCGGCGGAGGATGCTGATCCGGCGGGTGCCGTCGGTGTGCGTGGACAGGACACCCGCTTCGCGCAGGGTCTTGAGGTGGTGGGCGCGCGTGGACGCCGTCACCGGCAGCTCGATCTCGCCACAGCAGACACCGGCCGGGTTGTCGGCGAGCGCGCGGACGATGGTCAGCCGGACCGGCTCGCCCAGCGCCTGGAGAACCGCCTCGACGCGGATCTCGTCCCGCTCCGGCTGCGGGAGGACTTTGGTGGCCATGAGTCCATAGTACGACGCCTATCGAAGTTCGATGATGATCGTAGTACGATGATCGTCGAACTACTGAACCCCCTGTCTTCGAAGGGCCTGAGATGTCCGCACGGATCTACCTGCTTGGTGCCGGTGCGTTCGCGGTCGGCACCAGCGCGTACGTCGTGTCCGGTGTACTGCCCGACGTCAGCTCCGAGCTGCACGTCTCGCTGACCGCAGCCGGCCAACTCGCCACCGCGTTCTCGCTGTCGTACGCGATCGGTGCGCCGATCCTGTCCACGCTGACCGGCCGTTGGGAGCGCCGTACCCTCCTGATCGCCGCACTGGTGCTGGCCGCGCTCGGCAACCTGATCGCCGCGCTGGCCGTCAACTACCCCATCCTGATCGCCGGCCGGGTCGTGGCCGCGTTCGGCGCCGCCGTCTACACACCGGCCGCCACACTGTTCGCCACCAGCCTGATGCCACCTGAGGAACGCGGAAGAGCAGTGGCCATCGTGTTCGGCGGCCTCACGTTCGCGCTGGTGCTCGGCGTACCCGCGGGCACGCTGCTGGGTCCGACACTCGGCTACAAGGGCGTATTCGCACTCATCACCGCTGTCGCCGTACTGGTCGCCATCGTCGAGCGCGCTGCACTACCGAAGGTCGACGCACCTCCTGTGGTCAGCCTGCGCGAGCGCTTCGCCGGTGTGGCAGACCGGCGCGTGCAGATCATCCTGGCGATTACTGTCCTGGCCGTGCTGGCCGCGTTCAGCGTGTACATCTACATCGTCCCGCTGCTCAAGCACACCGCCGGCCTGACCGGCAGCGTCACCGGGCTCCTCCTGCTCCTGTACGGCGTGGGCGCGGTCATCGGCAACTTCCTCGGCGGCCGGATCACCGACCGCTTCGGCAGCCTGCGCACCCTGGTCGTCCTGATGACCGGCATCACCGCCGTTCTCGCCACGCTCGACCTGACGCTGACGACCGAGGTCGGCGCCGGAGCCGCTCTGGTGGTGTGGGGCATGTTGACCTGGGCCTTCAACCCACCGATCCAGAACCTGCTCCTGGAGCTCGGCGGCGGACTGCTCATCTCGCTCAACGCGTCCGCGATCTACCTGGGTGCCGGACTGTCCGCAGTGGTCGGCGGACTGGTCATCCAGACGCTCGGCGTCGGGTACCTCCCGGTGCTGGCCTCCGCGCTGTCGCTGGTCGTACTGGGCCTCGTTTACGTGCTCTGGCGAGACCCCTCCCTGCAGCGAGTGGAGGAGCTCGAGCGGGACGAGGACATCTACGTCACTGCAACCGCTGACTGAGGAGGACCGGCAGTAGGGCAGTCTTCTGCCCATGCGTCTGCTCGCCGGTGTGCTGTTACTCGCCACCACCCTGACCGGGTCCAACGACCCTGGCGCGGTGGTCGAGGGGTGGAAGACGTCGCCTGTGTACGTCGACCCGACGCAGCGGTCACTGGTACCGGACAAGGACGCCACTGAGCTGGCTGAACGAGTGAGCGGGCACGACCCGGCGATTCGCATCGCGGTCGTGCCCGCCACCGCGTTGGGCCCCGGCGACAAGAGCACAGCGGCCCACACGTACGTCGACCAAGTGGTGGACCGGCAGAAAGCTGACGGCGTCTACCTCGTCGTCTTCGGCGGAGCCATCGCCTGGGGGAGCGCGGTCGGGGTCGATGCCCCGATCGCGGACATCCTCACGAGCGAACTGGACAAGCACAGCCGCTCCGACCCGGTCGGCATGCTCAACGGGGTGCTGGACCAACTCGACGTACCCAATGCATCCAAAGGTGCGCCCGGTTGGCTGTGGCCGTTGCTGATCGTGCTGGTGGTCGTGGTTCTGGCGGCCGGTCTGCTCTTGTGGAGGAGACGGTCGCGCAAGGACGAAGGCCCCGCGCTCTACCGTCCGTCGTACGAGGTGTTGCCGGACGAGGTCGACACGCTGGACGAGCGGCGGGCCGTTGCGCGGGAGGACGTCACGCGGTTCGGCGAGGAACTGGATGCCGCGGACGTGCGTCTGGACGGCATGGACACGGCAGCGGATGTGCAGGCGGCGATGGACGCGTACGCCGACGCCGGCCGCGTGGTCGACGGGGAACCGGACGACGACAAGCTGCGCGCGGTGCGATCCACGGTCGAGTACGGGCGCTGGCGGCTGGCCTGTGCGCAGGCGCTCGTCGCCGGAACGGCCGCGCCGCCGAGACGTGCCACCTGCTTCTTCGACCCCGGCCACGGCGTCTCCGTGACGGACTGGATGTACTCGCCACCTGGCGGGCGGCCCCGGGAGGTCCCGGTCTGCGACGCCTGCCGTGAGCGGCTCTCGGGAGGAGCACGATGAAACGTCTGCTCGGCGCGCTCGCCGTCGTCACCCTGTGGGTCCTGCCCGCGCCACTGGCGCATGCGGCCGGCGACCCCGACGCGTACATGAACACCGTGGCCGGCCACCTCGGCGACCCTGGTGTCTGGGTCGACCCAGGCGTCACGGAGCTCAGCCCCAGCGAGACCGCTCAGCTCGATGCGGCCGCGAAGAGCGCCGGCGCCCCGATCCGGATCGCCGTGATCCCGGTGGAGAAGATCAGCAAGTCCGAGAGCAGGTACTACTCGCGGCCCGCCTGGGAAGGCGAAGAGATCGCGGACCAGCTGTACGACCGCGTCGGCGTCGAGGGCGTGTACGCCGTACTGGTCGACGCCTCGTCGTCGTCCAACGGCCGCGGGCTGCACGCGGTCCAGCGTGCCGACCACGGGCCGACGTACTTCGTGGGCGACGCGGTGGACCAGGCGGTCGACTGCTGTGCGCCGAACTACGAGTCGATGCTCGAGCGGTTCATCCAGCGCGCCCAGGTCGTGAACAAGCCGTTCTACGTCGACGCCGCGCCGTACGCCGGTGGCGTGGCCGGGATCATCGGGCTCTGGGTCACCGTGACCGGGCTGGGTGCCCGGCGTGCGCGGCGGCAGGACGAGAAGGCGCACCTGAAGGTCGCGCAGCCGCTGCTCAACGAGGAGATCATCGCGCTCTCCCAGCAGGTCTCCGCGCTGCCGACGGTGTCCGACCCGCAGCAGTCGAAGCTGTCCAAGGACGTCCTCGACACCGTCGAGAAGGCACGGCACCGGCTCGATCAGGCCAAGGGCGACAAGGACATCGAGGCAGTGACGACGCTGCTCGGTTCGGCCCGCTACGGCCTGCGCTGTCTGGACGCGGTGCGTGCGGGCGAGCCGGTCCCCGAACCCACGGCGCCCTGCTTCTTCGACCCGCGGCACGGTCCGAGCGTCGCCGAGGTGCAGTGGAAGCCCGAGGAGGGCACTGCGCGCAACGTGGACGTCTGCGCGGCCTGCAAGCAGCGTGACGAGGCCGGCGAGCAGCCCCAGATCCGGATGGTGAAGGGCTGGCAGAGCGAGCGGCCGTACTGGGAGCACGCGGAGGACCTCGCGGCGTACGTCGACGGGTACTGGTCGCAGGGCGACGGCCGCGTGTGGTGGTTCCCGGACTCCGACTTCAGGCGCCGCGGCGAGGAGATGCGGTCGCGTTGGCGGTCCCGTCGACCGGGTGCGCGCTTCGGCCGGTTCAGCTCGAACGTCGGCAGCTCTGTCGGTGACTGGGCTGCCGCGTCGAGCCGCGGTTCGGACGACGACGGCGGGAGCAGCTGGTACAGCGGCAGTTCGCGGCGTTCGAGTTGGTCGTCGCGGACGCGCTCCAGCGGTGGCGGGTCGTCCCGGCGCTCGTCACGCCGGTCCGGCGGGTCACGGGGCTTCTAGGACCTCAGGCAGGTCCTCACTGTGCAGAACGACCAGTGAGGTGACGGCACGCGTCAGACAGACGTAGAGGCGTCGGAGTCCGGTCCGCTCATCGGCTTCACCAGAAACGATGCCGGCCGGCTCCACCAGCACTACGTGGTCGAACTCGAGACCTTTGGCGAGCGACGCCGGTACGACGTCCAGGTGCGCGTCCACGTCGTCTTCGTCGCCCAGGACCGAGAAAGCGATGCCCTGCAAGGCTTTCCGGGTTGCGGGGACCAGTGCGTCCGGGACGATCAGGCCGATCGATCCGAGGCGTTCCGATACCTCACGGACCGCTGTCACCGCCGCGGCCAGGCTGTCCGGTACGCGAGTGATGGTCAGCTCACCGCGCGCTCGTCGTACCGCTGTCGGCGGCTTGAGGTGCGGCGCGATCGTCGGAAGCAGGCGGGCGGCATACTCGATCACCTGACCGGGGACGCGGAAGCTGGCGGTCAGCTCCTCGGTGTGGGCGCTCGTCTTGCCCAGGTGCTTCAGTGCCTCGTCCCACGACGGTGTGGCCCACGGTGTCGTGCCCTGCGCGATGTCGCCGAGCACCGTCATCGAGCCGGTCGAGCACCGTCGGCCGACCGCACGCAGCTGCATCGCGGAGAGATCCTGTGCCTCGTCCAGCACCACGTGACCGAGTGACGGCGTACGGTCGACCAGATCGGCGATCTCGTCGATCAGAGTGGCGTCGGCAACGGACCATTTGGCCGCACCGGGTGACCGCGGCACCTTGTCCCAGATCAGCAGGGCCTGCTCCTCTGCGGTGAGGATGCCGTCCGCGTACTCCGCGAGAAGGCCAGGGTCGGTGAAGAGGCGGAAGAGCAGCTTCGCCGGGTCCACAGCCGGCCAGAGCGCGTCGGCGTACTGCTTCACCGGGCGGCTGCGCGCGACCGAGTCCTGCACGCGGTCGTCGGGAGAGTCGCCGGCTGCCTCCATGCGCAGCAGTACGGCGTGGGCCAGCCGCTGCGGGAGCATCGCGCGGCCGGCGCCGTACCGGATGCCACGGCTGCGCAGCTCGGTGACGAGCTCCTCGGCCTGGTACGCCGCCACTCGCCAGCGATGCGCTCCGCGTGGCACGACCAGCGACTCTTCCGGCAGCTTGACGTGCGACCAGACGGCCCGGTGCAGTACGTCGGCCATACGGGCGTCGCCCTTGAGTACGTCGACCGGCGCCGGGCCCGGACCGGCCACCTTCACGCGGGCGACCAGCTCCTCGACGGTGGTCTGCTTCGCCTCGATCTCGCCCAGTGCGGGCAGGACGTCCCCGATGTACCGCAGGAAGCTCGCGTTCGGGCCTACGACGAGCACACCGGCCCGGCTGAGCTGATCCCGGTACGCATAGAGCAGGTACGCCGCCCTGTGCAGCCCGACCGCGGTCTTTCCGGTACCGGGCGCGCCTTGCACGCAGATGGTGTCGTCGACGCCGGCCCGGACGATCACGTCCTGCTCCGGCTGGATGGTGGCCACGATGTCGCGCATCGGGCCGGAACGGGGGCGCTCGATCTCTGCGTCCAGGATGTCGCTGTGCTGCTCGTCCTGGCCGCTCGCGGTCAGGTCCTCGTCCTCGAACGCGGTCATCTCGCCGTGCGTGAAGCCGAACCGCCGACGGACCCCGACACCCATCGGCTCGGTCTTGCTGGCCCGGTAGAACGGCACCGAGATGTCCGCCCGCCAGTCCACCACCAGCGGCTCGCCCAGCGCGTCGTTCACATGCCGGCGGCCGATGTGGAACGTCTCGTCGGTCGGCTCGAGGTAGTCCAGCCGCCCGAAGAACAGCGGTACGTCCGGGTCGTCCTCCAGCTCCTTCATCCGCCGGAAGATGGCGGCCTGCAGGTACTCCTGGTTGACCCGGTCCGCGCTGTGGATCTCCAGCGCGCCGGTCTTCTCCCGCATCAGCGCCAGCGCCGCCCGGGAGGTCTTCAGGTAGTCCTTCTCGGCCTGGAGAGTGTCGGACGTGTCTGAGGGCATGCTGAAACCTCCGGCGAGCAGTGGGGGAGCCCAGCCACGTTACTTGAGCACTCTGCGCGGTGGTACTGAATTACGGGTCCGCGGCCTGTCGGCGTGCAGACCGGGCCGGAGCAGCAGAGGCAGGCTGACGGCCAGCAGGACCAGAGCGACGATGCCGTCCAGCCAGTAGTGATTGGCGGTCACCACGACGACGCCGAACGTGACGATCGGGTGCAGCAGCCACAGCCACCGCCAGCGCGACCGGGTGATCAGGATCATCGACAGCGCGACCAGGGCCGCCCACCCGACGTGCAGGCTCGGCATCGCGGCGAACTGGTTCACAGCGCCGCCGGTGTGGTCCGGGCCGTACACGGACTGGCCGAAGAGCAGCCCGGTGTCCACGAAGCCCGGCATCATCCGCGGCGGTGCCAGCGGGAACGCGATGTGACCGATCAGCGCCAGCCCGGTGAGCGACACCATCGTCCACCGGACATGTGAGTACGCCTTCGGCCGCCAGATGCTCAGCCAGAGCAGTACGGCGGCCGTCAGCGGAGCGTGCACGCTGGCGTAGTACAGGTTGGCGCCCTTGATCAGGTGCGGGAACTCGAGGGCCCAGTGCTGGACCGCTGCCTCGTTCGGCAGGTGCAGCCAGTTCTGCAGCGACAGCACCTCGTGTGCGTGATCGAACGCCGACCCGGTGTGTCTCGCCGCTATCTGGCGGCCGGCGCTGTAGACGAGGAACAGCGTCGCCAGCAGGATCGCTTCCCGTACCACTCGCCAGAAGACCTGTGCCCGGCCTTCCCCCACCCGTTCCGCAGCCGCTATCCCCATACCGTTCGACGGTACTCGCCGGACCCACAGGGTTTGCCCAGGCGCGACCCTGAAGTTGCCCTGGGCAACCCCGGATCAGCCCTTCACGGCGCCGGTGAGCACACCCTTCGCGAAGTGCCGCTGCAGGAACGGGTAGATGATCAGGATCGGCACGATCGAGACCACCAGGATCGCCATCTGGATCGATGCCTGCGGCGGCAGCAACTCGGTGCCGAGCTCCGCGCTGCCGAGCTGGGTGTCGTTGATGACGTACGTCCGCAGTACCAGCTGCAACGGCCAGAGCTTCGAGTCGTTCAGGTACAGCAGCGCGGAGAAGAACGCGTTCCAGTACGCCACCGCGTAGAACAGGCCGATCACCGACAGCACCGCCTTCGACAGCGGCAGCACGATGTTGGTGAACGTCTTCAACTCACCCGCGCCGTCGATCCGCGCGCTCTCGGTGAGCTCGTTGGGCAGGTTCATGAAGAAGGCCCGCAGTACGACGACATTGAACGCGCTGATCATCGTCGGCACGATCAAGGCCCAGATGCTGTCCAGCAGCCCGACGCCCTTGACCGTCAGGTACAGCGGGATGATGCCGGGGGAGAACAACATGCTGAACAGCACGACCAGCAGGATCGGCCGCCCGGCGACGAAACTCGGCCGCGACAGCGCGTACGCCAGCAGACACGACACGGTCAGGCTGAGCAGCGTGCCGACGATCGTCACGAAGATGCTGACGAACAAGGCCCGCGTCACCACGCCGCCGGCGAACAACGACTCGTACGCCGCGAAGCTGATCGACTTCGGCAGCAGCACCAGCCCGCCGGACTCGTTGATCTGCTTGTTCGGCGCCACGCTGGTCGAGATCACGCCGACGAACGGGACGATCACGACCGCGCAGAAGACCAGCAGCACCAGTCCCTTGAAGATCCGCATCGGCCACCCGGGCATCGGCACGCCCTGCACAATTTTCGGGGGCACGGCCTTCGTACTCATCGCTGGTACACCCCTTGCTCGCCGAAGATGTGCGCCACCTTGTTCGCCGTCAGCACGAGGATCACGCCGACGATGCCCTTCACCAGGCCGACCGCCGCCGCAACACCCCAGGCGCCACCCAGTACGCCGTTGTTGTAGACGTACGTGTCCAGTACTTCGCTGACGTCTCGGCCGACCGCCTGCTGCTGCAGGATGATCTGCTCGAACCCGACGGTCAGCGAGTCACCGAGCCGCAGGATGAACAGCAGGATGATGATCCCGCGCAGGCCCGGCAGCGTCACGTGCCACAGCTGTTTCATCCGCGAAGCGCCGTCCACACTCGCCGCCTCGTACAGCTGCGAGTCGATCTGGGACAGCGCCGCGAGGAACAGGATCGTCGCCCAGCCGGTGTCCTTCCAGATGATCTGCGACGTCAGCAGCACGTGGAACAGTTCGGAGTTCCCGATGATGTCGATCGTCGACAGGTCGTGCGACCGCAGGTAGTTGTTCAGCAGACCGCTGCCACCGAGCATCTGCTGGAACAGCGCGACCACGATCACCCACGACATGAAGTGCGGCAGGTACAGGATGCTCTGCGCGATCCGCTTGATCCGCTCGGAGAACAGCGAGTTCAGCAGCAGCGCTAGCAGGATCGGTGCCGGGAACACGAAGATCGACTGCAGGCTCGTGAGGATCAGCGTGTTCTTCAACGCCCGCAGGAACGCCGGGTCGCCGTTGAAGATCACACTGAAGTTCTCCCAGCCCGACCAGTCGCTCGCGCTGATCCCGAGGAACGGCTGGTAGTCCTTGAACGCGATCACGTTGCCCAGCAGCGGGACGTAGTGGAACGCGATGATCAGCGCGATCCCGGGCAGCGCGAACAGCAGCAGCACGCGGTCCCGCAGCAGCCGCCGGCCGAGGCTCAGCTGCTGCTGCGGGCGCGTCTTGGATCGTTGCAGCATCTACTTCCCTGCCGTGTCGGCGTGCGCCTGCTCGAGCTCGGTGCGGATCTTGTCGCCGCCCGCGGCCTTCCAGGACTCCACGCCCGCCTTCCAGTCCGAGACCGGCTTCTTGCCCTGCACGATCTGGCTCTCCAGGTCGTTCATCGTCTTGACCAGCTGAGCCCACTTCTTCGACCCGGTGTCGGAGTACAGGCCGTACGACGCGTCGTACACCAGCCGCTTCGCGAACTTCTCCTGGATCGCGTGCTGCTTCTTCGGCACGTCCGGCTTGCCGGCCCAGTACAGCGCCAGCGTCGAGTCGCTGATGTACTGCAGGCCGATGCCGGTCTCCACGGTGCCCACCTTGGTCGGCACCGGGTCGGTGCCCTTCAACGTGTAGTGCCGGCCCGCGACGCCGTACTTGCGGAACAGGTACTCCTCGGTGCCGAACGGCGCCGCCATCCAGTTCGCGATCTTCAGCAACGTCTCGGCGGAGTGCGTGCTGCTCTTGCTGAACGCCGTCACGTTGTTCAGCGCCCCGCCCATCCAGGGCGTGCCCTCACCGCTGTCGAAACCCGGTACGTCGAGCATGTTCACGGCGAACGCGTCGCCCGCGGTGTTGTCGTTGTAGTACTGGTTCCAGGCCACGAAACTGTCGTAGTCGAACGCGGCGCTGCCGCCGTTGAACCACTGCTTGCGGGCGCTGGCCTTGTCGTTGAACGCGTCCGGGTTCACCACGCCGGCGGCGACCATCTTGCGGCCCGCCTCGAGGGCCTGCTCCTGCGCCTCGTGCTCGTACATCGAGGTGAACTTGCCGCCGTCCTGCTTCCAGACGTTCGGCATCCCCAGCATCATCCGGATCGTCGACAACGGCACCCGGGTCCAGGCCCACGTGTTCTCCTTGGCCGCCGTCATCTCCTTGGCCAGGTCGAAGAACTCCTGGAAGGATTTCGGCGCCGGGTCCTTGATGCCCTTGGCGGCGAGCAGGTCCTCGCGGTACAGAACACCCGACGTCCGGGACATGCCGCGCGGCACCGGGACGCCGTAGATGGCGCCGTTGAAGACGCAGCCCTTCCAGAACTCGGTCGGGATGTTCGCCAGGAACGGGTACTTGCTGATCGCGTCGCCGGACAGGTGCTCGGTCAGGTCCATGCACTTGGACTTCACCAGGCCCGGGATCTGCGGCGTGTCCGGCGGGATGTTCAGGATGTCCGGCAGGTCGCCGCCCGCGATCCGGGTCGCGAACTTGTCCTTGTACTCGTCGTTCGACGCCATGCTGATCTGCAGTTCGGAGCCGAGCCGCTGGTTGAGCTGCTGCCAGAACTGGTTCTTGTCCATGGCCGGCGGGATCGCGCCCGGGATGTTCGTCATGAACGTGATCGGCTTGCCGTCACCAGGAGCCTCGGCAATCGCCTTCACCGGGTTCGCCGGGTACTTCAGGAAGCCGTCCAGGACCACGTCGGTCCCGGGCAGGTCCGGCGTGATCTCGCCGTACTTCGTGTACGTCGGCAGCTTGACGGCCGCGTTCGCGACCGCGGTGTTCTTCTTGTCGGACGCGCACCCCGCCAGCAGCGGCGTACCCGTGACCGCGACAGCGGCGGCGGCCAGACCACCGCCGAGGAATGTTCTTCTGCTGACCGGCATGAGGCCTCACTTCCATCGGAGGGCCACACCATGACATAGTACGTCCTATGTCTTCAAGAGTCGGCGCACTTTCGGTGCCAGTCTTCGATCCGGCGGGCAGCGGGTACCACACCTTCCGCATCCCGTCCGTGCTCGCTCGCGGCCCGCTGGTGCTCGCCTTCTGCGAGGGCCGGCTGCACGGGGCCGGCGATGCAGGCGAGATCGAGGTCGTACTGCGTCGTTCGCTCGACAATGGCCGGACCTGGCTACCACCGCAGGTGGTGTCGGCGGCGCCGGGCAAAACCTGTGGAAACCCGGTTCCGTTGGTCGACCCAACGTCGGGGGACATCGTGCTGGTGACGGTGCACAACGGCGCCGACGCGGTCGAGATGTCGCTTGCCCGGGGCACCGATCCCGTCGACGGACGGCGGGTGTTCGTGCAGCGGTCCGCCGACGACGGCGCGACCTGGAGCCCGGCCCGTGAGATCACGGCGGAGGTGAAGCGGGGGGACTGGGGCTGGTACGCGACCGGCCCGTGCCACGGCATCACGCTGCGCTCCGGGCGGCTCCTCGTACCGGCGAATCATTCTTTTGTGCCCTCCTCTTCTGTCGAGGATTTGGTGCGGCTGAACGGCGGGCACTGCATCTACAGCGACGACGGCGGTGTCACGTGGTCTGTCGGTTTCGTGGACCGCAACGACGGCGCGGAGATCAACGCGAACGAGACCGCCGTCGCCGAACTCCCGGACGGCCGGCTCTACTTCAACGCCCGCAACCACCAGGGCACCGGCCCGGCCCGCGTGCACGCCTGGTCGTCCGACGGCGGTCAGACCCTCGATGCGCCGTACGCCGGGATTCCCGAGATCACCGCACCCGGTATCCAGGGCAGCGTGCTCTGTCTGCCGGACGGGCGGTTGCTGCTGTCCACACCGGTGAACCCCACGTCCCGCCGGGAACTGACCGTCTTCGTGTCCGCGGACTCGGGCGTGTCGTGGGAGCCGGCCCTGGTCGTGCACGAGGGCATGGCCGGGTACTCCGATCTGGTGCTGCTCGCCGACGGCTCCGTCGGCATCTTCTACGAGGCCGGTGAGACGTCCTCGTTCGCGACCTTGCGCTTCACGACATTCGCCCTCTAAAGGTTGGAGACGTTTTGACCGCCCAGTTGACCGGCGTCGTACCGCCGCTCGTCACCCCGCTCACCCCGACGTACGACGTCGACACCCCATCGCTGGCCCGGCTCGTCCAGCACCAGCTGTCCGGGGGTGTGAACGGGGTGTTCGTGCTCGGCACCTCCGGCGAGGGCACGTTCCTGACCGACGAGCAGCGACAGGTCGTGCTGGAGACGACCGTCGCGGAGGTGGCCGGACAGGTGCCGGTACTGGCCGGCGTCATCGACACATCGACCAATCGGGTCGCTGCGCACGTTTCGGCCGCGTTGAAGGCCGGTGTGCACGGTCTGGTCGCCACCGCGCCGTTCTACGCCGCCACTCACCCCGCCGAGATCGAGCGCCACTTCGCACGGCTGAAGGCCCTTGCCGGCGACACCCCGCTGTATGCGTACGACATCCCGCCTCGCGCAGGTACCAAGCTGCCTGCTTCTCTCATGACAGCTCTGGGCGAGCAGGGCGTTATCGCGGGGGTCAAGGACTCGTCCGGCCAGGAGACGTCGCTACGGGAGCTGGTGCTGTCCCGCCGCGAGAAGGGCCTGAAGGACTTCGCGATCATGACCGGGTCCGAGGTGACGGTCGACTCCGCGCTGGCCTTCGGCGTCGACGGCGTCGTACCTGGTCTGGGGAACGTCGACCCGGCCGGGTACGCGCGGTTGTTCAAGGCCGCTGTGGGCGGTGACGCCGCGGCGGCGCGCGAGGAGCAGGACCGGTTGTTCCGGCTGTTCGACATCATCAACGTGGCGGACCGGTCCCGGATGGGCGCGAGCTCGGCCGCACTGGGTGCCTTCAAGGCGGGCCTCTACCTGTTGGGCGTGATCGACTGCCCGGTCACGGCGTACCCCTCGATCCCGTTGAACGACACGGAGATCGCCGCGATCCGACCGCTCCTGGATCGCGCCGGATTACACTGAGCGGTCCTAGACGAGGGAGGCCGGCAGTGACAACGGGTGGGCTCAGCCGGGCACGTGGTGCGGCAGGGAATCAGTCTTTTATCCGGGACGCGATGAAGTCGTACATCCTGGAACGCGGTCTGAAGGCGGGTGACCCGCTGCCGAACGAGCAGGACCTGATGGCGCAGCTGGGCGTCGGCCGGCACCCGCTGCGCGAGGCGATGAAGGCGCTGCAGGCGGTCGGCATCATCGAGATCCGGCACGGGTACGGCACGTACGTCGGCGAGGTTTCACTGCAGTCTCTGGAGGACGGGCTCGCCTTCCGCATGTCCCAGTCGATGGCCGGCGACCTCCGCGACGTCCAGAACGTCCTGGAGGTCCGCCAGGCCATCGAGGTCGGCCTGGCCGACGACGTGGTCGCCCACTTCAAGGAGCACGGGTACGACGCCCTGGAACCCATCGTCGAACGCATGGAAGCCAAGGCCGCCGAAGGCAACTACTTCCCCGACGAGGACTGGGCCTTCCACCAAGCCCTCTACGAGCCCCTGGGCAACGCCCTCGTCATCGACCTGCTGTCAGTCTTCTGGCGAACCTTCGCCCAGGTGGACGCCCGACTCCCCGGCGCCCGCTACACCCCCACCGACGCCGCCACCTGGCACCGAGACCTCCTGAACGCCCTACAGTCCGCCAACCCCGACACCTACGCCCACTCCATGAAACGCCACTTCAACGGCATCCACACCCGCCTGGGCGAATAACTCAGCAGCTCGACAGTACGTATACGTCCACTGCAGGCCGGTGGCTGGGCAGCTGAGCGTGAAGGGGAGTGCTGCGGAGCGACACCTCCTGTCGAGCTGCCGCCTGTGGATGAACAAAAGCATGGGATGGGCAGGTTCAGGCACCATGCGGGGATGGAATCGGTCACTCAAGTCCTGGTGCGCCGGGGCGGCTGGGCGACCGCCTCTGAGCTGGCCCGAGTGGTTACGCGACATGCTGTTGCAAAGGCTCTTGCGCGCGGTGCCATACAGCGGATCACGCAGGGAACCTACGCGCTGCCCGGCCTCCCGGCCGACATGGTCGCTGTGCTGGCCTACGGCGGTGTTCTGTCGCATACAAGCGCGGCGGCTGCATCCGGCCTTCCCCTGCTGGTCACGCCCGAGAAGCCTCACCTGATCCTGCCGCCGCACCGCCGTCCGCGACCCGGTCCGCCCGCGGTTCTGCATTGGGCGAACGTCAGTTCGCCCGAGCGGCGGGACCGAATCACCTCCCTGCCCCGCACTGTCGTCGACTGCTGTCGCATGCTTCCGTTCGCCGAGGCGCTGGCAGTCGCCGATGCTGCACTCGCGACCACTCGTCTGCATTCCGAGGAGCTGCTTGCCGAGGTGTCTGCGATGCGGGGTCCCGGCTGCCCGAACGCTCGCCTGGTCGCCGCCGCGGCCACCCCGCTCGCCGGGAGTTTCCTGGAGTCGATCCTCCGGGCGCTCCTGATCGGCGCGGGCGTCGACGGCTTCGAACCGCAGGTACTGGTGTCGCACGACGGTTTCCACGCCCGAGTCGATCTTGGACATCGCCCTGCCAAGTTGGCGTTGGAGGCCGAGGGCTTCGAGTTCCACGGTTCGCGACGGGACTTCGCGGCCGACTGCTACCGGTACGACGAGCTGAACGCGGCCGGCTGGCTGGTGCTCCGATTCACCTATGAGCAGATCATCGGCGACCCAGCCTGGGTTGTCGCCACCGTCCGCGCAACCCTCGACCAGCGGGTCGGCGCGTGAAGTCCGGCAGCTCGACAGTACGTATACGGCCACTGCGGCGAAACGCTCGGTCGGCTGAGCGTGGTGGGCGGCCGACCGAGCGAATACCTCCTGTCGAGCTGCCGATCAGGCGAAGAGGTTTTCGGCGTCGACGATGGTGTAGGCGTAGCCCTGTTCGGCGAGGAAGCGCTGGCGGTGGGCGGCGAACTCGGCGTCGATGGTGTCTCGGGCGACGATGGAGTAGAAGCGGGCGGTTCGGCCGTCGCCTTTGGGGCGGAGGACCCGGCCCAGGCGCTGGGCTTCTTCCTGGCGGGAGCCGAAGGTGCCGGACACCTGGATCGCGACCGATGCCTCGGGGAGGTCGATGGAGAAGTTGGCGACCTTGGAGACCACCAGCCGCTTGATCTCACCGGTGCGGAAGGCCTGGAACAGCCGCTGCCGTTCTTTCACGGTCGTTTCGCCCTTGATCACCGGGCACTCCAGGCGTTCGCCGAGCTCGTCCAGCTGGTCGATGTACTGGCCGATGACGAGCAGCGGCTCGTCGGCGTGGTGCTCGGCGATCCGCCGGACCAGCTTCGACTTCGCCGGGGTGGAGGCGGCCAGGCGGTAGCGGTCCTCGGGCTCGGCGGTCGCGTACACGAACCGCTCGGTCTGCTCGAGATCCACGCGGACCTCGATGCAGTCCGCCGGCGCGATCCAGCCCTGCGACTCGATGTCCTTCCACGGTGCGTCGTACCGCTTGGGGCCGATCAGCGAGAACACGTCGCCTTCGCGGCCGTCCTCGCGGACCAGCGTCGCGGTCAGTCCGAGCCTGCGACGGGTCTGCAGGTCCGCGGTCATCCGGAAGATCGGCGCGGGCAGCAGGTGCACCTCGTCGTACACGATCAGGCCCCAGTCGCGCGCGTCGAACAGCTCCAGGTGCGTGTAGACGCCCTTCCGGCGCGTCGTCATCACCTGGTACGTCGCGATCGTCACCGGACGGATCTCCTTGCGCGCACCGGAGTACTCGCCGATCTCCTCCTCGGTGAGGCTGGTGCGCTTGAGCAGCTCGTCCTTCCACTGCCGCGCGGACACGGTGTTGGTGACGAGGATGAGCGTGGTCGCGGACGCCTGCGCCATCGCGGCCGCGCCGACGATCGTCTTGCCGGCGCCACAGGGGAGTACGACGACACCGGAGCCGCCGTGCCAGAACGAATCGGTCGCCTGCTCCTGGTACGGGCGCAGCTCCCAGCCGTCCGTCACCAGGTCGATCTGGTGTGCCTCGCCGTCGACGTACCCGGCCAGGTCCTCGGCCGGCCAGCCGAGCTTCAGCAGGGTCTGCTTGAGATGCCCGCGCTCCGACGGGTGCACCAGGACGGTGTCGTCGTCGAGCCGGGCGCCCAGCATGGGCTTCACCTTGTTGCTGCGCAGCACCTCTTCCAGCACCGGCCGGTCGGTCGTCACCAGCACCAGACCGTGCTGCGGGTGCTTCTCCAGCCGCAGCCGCCCGTACCGGTCCAGCGTCTCCGCGATGTCGACCAGCAACGAGTGGGGGACCGGGTACCGGCTGTAGCGCAGCAGTACGTCGATCACCTGCTCGGCGTCATGCCCCGCGGCCCGTGCGTTCCACAGGCCCAGCGGTGTCAGCCGGTACGTGTGCACATGCTCAGGCGCCCGCTCCAACTCAGCGAACGGCGCAATGGCCTTCCGGCACTCACCAGCGTCCGCATGCGCCGTCTCCAGCAACAAGGTCTTGTCCGACTGCACGATCAAAGGACCGTCCGACACCCGCAACTCCTATCCTCGCCCCGACCCTCCATTGTGCCTCGTCCCCCAAACGGGGCTAAGACCTGGCAGCTCGGCGCTCTTCCTTCATCTGCCGGCGTAACCCCGGGTTGCCCCCGGCGGCGAACACGACCTCGGCGCGGATCTGCTCCGCGTAGCCCGACAGGTCGTCGTCGGCAGAACCCGGCCAGCGCTCCCACGGACCGCCGTTGCCGAGGAAGCGCTGGGCGTGGGCGGTACCCAGCTGCTGATCGAGGTACAGGAGAGTGGCCAGCGCCTGGCCCTGGCGCTGGGTCTTGTAGCCCTCCGGCTCGACGGGCAAGGTGAGGGCGTGGTCGAGGTAGCCGGCGAGGATCAGCGCGTCGGCCTCGGTGCCCAGGCAGGCCAGCGGCGTGCAGAAGCTGTAGGTCCAGCCGTAGCCGCATGGCCGGCCGGCAAGCATGTCTTGTTCGATCCGCGGACGGAGGTCCGCGCGCTTCGCGGAGGAGATCAACCAGATCGCGGCCATGAAGGTGCGCCAGCCGCCGGCGTCCAGCATCAGGTTCAGGTCTTTCGCGGGTGCCAGCCGACCGCCCCACCGGAGGCGGAACTGGTACCACGCCTGCCGCGGTCGCGGCCAGATCCAGGCCCGGACGATCAAGGGCATGTAGCCGCCGTTCGGGGACCAGCGGAACATCGCCCAGAAGGCCCGGTTGTCGTCGTCTGTCATTCGACCGGGCGGGCGGTGGAGATTCGGTGGAGGGCGTAGGTGCGGGGGGTTTCGGTGGTGTCGTCGTACGCCGTCAGCCAGCCGTCGGCTACCCGGACGGGTTCTACGACGCGTTCGGAGGAATGGCCGTTGTGGTCGACGTAGGCGATCCAGGTGCGGGTGTGGGCCTCGGCGGCGTTGGTGAGGACGGCGATGGTTTCGGCGGGGGCGGCGGGTTCGATCAGGCCGTCGTCGCCGGGGCGTTCGGCGGCGATCCGGTCGCCGGCGCGGACCTTCTCGATGACCGCCTTCACCTGGTCGTCGGTCAGGTCGAACGCGCTCTCGTTGAAGTCCCGGCTGGTCCGTCGCCGCGGCGCCTCGCCCCGCCGCGGCGTACCGGTCACATGCAGCGCACCGTCGAAGGTCTCCGCCAGCGGAGCCAGCCCGGCGTCCCGCAACCGGCTGAGCACCATGTCCGGTGGTGACGGCGACACCACCACGGTCGGTGCCAATCGACGGAACCGCACGCCAGGCAGGTTCGAGTTGAGCAGCTGGGTCAGGACGTTCTCGTCATCACACCGCAGGTACGTCGACGCGGTTCCCAGCCGCAGTACGCCATGCCGTCGGGCAACGTCGTCGACCAGGTACGCCAACGGCTGAGGCACTGGTGTCCGTGAATGCTCTGCCAACCACGCGTGCAACTGCTCCGCGGTCCGCCCGAGGTCGAACGCACGCCGGACCGAGCTCTCGCTGAACCGGTAGACGCCCGCGCCACCGTCCGACTCGACGTCCGCCATCGCCGACAGCTCGTCCTGCACGGTCCGCACCAAAGGCCCAGGAGCCACTGCAGTGAGGTCAGCCTGCAGCAGCACCTCAGACACCGGCTCTGGCATCAACGGACTGATCGCCTCGGCCAGCTCGTCGGCAGTTGGCTCAGGTCCCAGCAACGGCTTGGCGTGTGCCGCCAGCGCACCTAGCCCGGTCAGCCCAAGCAGTGCGGCCTCTGACACGCTCCACTCGACCAGGTCGTCCCGGAACTGCCCACCGCGCCGTGGACGATGCCAAGCCACCCACATCACCACTGTCTCCGGTGCCGGCGCAGTACCCGCTCCAGCCTCGGCCAGGGCCTGCAACGCCAGCACCCGGATCTCCGGCGCCAGCAACCGCTCCAGGTCCGGTGCCAACGCGTTGATCAGCCGCTCTCGTGCAGCCGCAGTACTGCCCGTGCTGTCGCGCCGCCCGATCAGTCCGATCGCTCTGAGGCCGGAGAACCACGCCATCACGAGCTGAGCCCACCGATGCGCGAGGTCCAGCTCCAGCCAGTCGTCGTACGCACTGGTCGGCAGCCACAGCTCAGTGGTCCCTACTTCCACCGGAGCGACGAGCCCTGCTGCGTATGCCATCTCGAGCACCGCAGCAGCGGTCTGCTCTTCCGCACCGATCTTTCCGGCCAGGCTGCGCACCTCACGGACGCCAACGCCACCAGTGCGCAGTACCGGCGGCGGCTCGGTCCCCAGCTGCTCCAAAGCTCGGTCAACCAGCCGCACCAAGTCGAGAGCAGCACCAGCCGCAGCTCGGTCAGCGATAGCGGCCGACACCTTCTTACCGGCCAGCGGCGGAGGTACCGGACGTGTCGACGCCAGCACCCGCCCGCCCCGCAGGTGCAGGCCGATCTGCCGCGGCAGCACGACCGTGTTCGCGTCCTTGGGTACGACGAGACCGCGCGCCAGCAACCGCTCCACCGGCGTCCGCGCCGACGCGATCGTCACGGGTCTGTCGGCCTTCTCCACGGAGCCGGTCGGCGGACCCCAGGTGAGCTTGTCGAGTACGGCGCGCGCGTCCGGGCCGGCGTCGTCGATCAGCTTGTCCAGATCGCCGAAGTGCCGTGTCGTAGTAGGACCGAGCCCCGCGGGCGTCGGGCCGAGCAGTTCGTGCACCGCGCGGATCGGCCGCAGGTCGTCCTCGGTACCCCAGACCAGAGCGAGGTCCAGCAGCTCGGCCACCCGCGGCCGGACCACCTCCTCCGGCTGGTCCACACCCTGCGCCAACGACTCCAGACCCACGGGCTCCGGCAGCGCGGACAGCGCCTCCAGCAGGTCCACACCGAACTCGTCCAACCGGTTGATCGCCCGCGCGGCCGACGCGTTGCTGGTGACACGCGCAGCCAGCTGCCCGGTGTCCGCAGGAATCGGCTGCGCCAGGTCAGGACGCCGCCGCAGCAGCTCACCGAGCGCGGCGTCACCCCAGCCCCGCAACGCCTCAGCGAGGGTACGGGGGCGGGTCGGCTCGGTCGTGCTCATCCCTACAACGGTACGGGATCTGCCCCAAGGTCGGTCAGGATCTTCGCGACGGTCTCGTCCAGTGCACTGCCGGGGCCGATCACGGTCTGCTCGATCCCGTCGAGTACGTCGTGCTCCCGGTACCAGTCCTGCATCACGTCCGGGCCGAACTCACGCCGGTTGTCCCGGGTCCCGTGCCGTACGACGGTCTCCGCGAACGGGATGTCGAAGTAGTAGTGCAGCGTCGTCCCGCGGTGGTCGGACGTGAGCTGCCGCAGCATGTCGCCGTACCGGCCGGCGTCCAGGATCCCCTCGAGGATCACGTCGTACCCGTGGTCGAGCGCGTAGCGGACGTTCAGGTCGATCAGCCCGATGTTGACGCCACCCGGGACGTCGCGCTCGCGGAGCAGGATCCGCCGGAGATGGTCCTGCTCGACCCACGCCGTACCGCGGCCGAGACGTTCACGCAGAGTCCGGGCGGTGGTCGACTTGCCGGAGCCCGAGTTCCCGCGCAGTACGACCAGACGGGTACTGGGGCTCCCGGTCACTCAGCTGCTCCGGCGTGTCCGATCCGGTGGAAGCCGACGCCCTCGTAGACCGCTGCGACCGCGTCCGACTCGGCGGACAGCAGCACCAGGTCCACGCCGTTGTCCAGCGCGTGATCGACCAAAGCCGAGGTCACTGCGGCAGCAAGACCGCGGCGACGCATGGAAGGCAGTGTGCCGACGCCGACGATCTCCGTGGTGGAGTCGACCGGCTGGTGAGTACCGCTGGCCACCATCCCTTCGTCGGTGAACGCACCGGCCGTTACCGACACACCTCGCAGAGCTCTGCTCTGCAGTGCCAGGACCATGTCGGTCGACATCTCGGCAGCCGCGGAGTCCCTCTCGGCCGGTCCGGCCTTGCCGACGCCCGTGCCCGGTTCACTGAACGCGAGTCCGGCGACCGCACGCGCCTGCCGGACCAGCTCCTCGTCAGCGGAGAGGATCTCGCAGCGAGCATCAGCCACGGCTGGGCGGAAGTCAGCGCGCTCCAGCACCAGCAACGGGTGCTCAACAACAGTGAGGCCGGCTGCGGCCGCAGCATCGCCTAACGAGGGACAGGTCTCCACGACCCACTCGAAGCTCAGTGGGATCCCCAGCTCGGCACACCGCGCGCGCACCAGCTCAACGTCGGCCGGCTCGATCTTCACGTCGGCACCGGGCACCGGTCGCGCGTAGTACGGCCAGACCGTCGTACTGCGGAACAGGGCGAACGGCCCGACCTGTTCGGCGACCGAACCGGACAGCGGGACCCTGTGGAGGTAGTCATCAACTCTGGTGATCATCGCGAAGCAGTGAACCACCCGGATAGCCCACGCGCCACCACATATGTCGAAGCGGCCGGAACGGCTCCGACGTCACCACGTCAGCAACGACGACGGAGGAGCAGCAGATGGAGAAAGTGACGTCCGCGGACGGTACGACGATCGCCTACGACCGCCTGGGCAGCGGGCACCCACTGATCCTGGTCGGGGGAGCACTGTGCGATCGGCACGCGCTCCGGCCGCTGGCCGACGAGCTGGCGAACCACTTCGACGTCGTGACGTACGACCGCCGCGGCCGCGGTGACTCCGGTGACAGCACGCCGTACGACGTTCAGCGCGAGGTGGACGACATCGCCGCGCTACTGACAGCTGTCGGCGGTACGGCGGCCCTCTACGGCCACTCGTCCGGTGCGGGACTGGCGGCGATCGCAGCGAGCCGGCTGCCGTTCACCAAGGTCGTGCTGCACGAGCCGCCGTACGGACCGGACGACGTGGACCCGTCGGACGACGGTGAGCAGGTGCTCGAACTCATCCGCGACGGCCAGAACCGGGAGGCGGTCGAGCTGTTCCTGCTGATGACCGGCATGCCCAAACCGGAGGCGTTGCAGGTGGCAGCCGCTCCGGGCGTGGCCGAGCTGGCGCCGACGCTCGCCTACGACTTCGCCGTCATGGGCCACGAAGGCACCACCCCGGTCGCCACGCTCCGGGCGATCACGCCGCCGACCCTCGTGATCGCCGGCACCGCGACCGCGCCGTTCATGCTCGACGCCGCGCACCGCATCGTCGCGATCCTCCCGAACGCGACCCTCACGGAGCTACCCGACCAGAGTCACGTCGTACCGCCGGAAATACTCGCTCCGGTGATAGGGCGTGTCTGATGGTTCCCCGCCACGCCCTAGGGGATGATCTCGATCGACACCTTGTCGGGGTAGAACGCGAGGTGGTTGCGGATGTCGGCGACCGCGTCGTACGGCTGCTCGTACGTCCAGACCGCGTTCTCCAGGTCCGGGAGGATCGAGTAGTACGACGCGTCGCCCTTGTACGGGCAGTAGGTCTGGTGCTCGGTGCGCTCGAGCAGCGTGAGGTCGACGTCGCCCCGCGGGATGTACTGCACCGCGGGGTAGCTCGCCTCCTGCAGCGACAGCGCGTCCCGGGTGTCCGCGATGACCTGGTCGCCGACCTTCACGACCACACGGTCCGGGTTCTTCTCCACGGTGATCGGATGGTCCGGTCCGGGAATCTTCACAGTCTTCTCCGCCATAACCGCTGACAACCCCGCACAGGCCCGGCCCATTCCCGCGCCGGCTACTCGGCGGTGAGCTCGACCACCAGGCACGGGCCGCCGTCGAAGGCGCCGCCGTCGATGCCCAGGGCGAGACCGTCGGCGTACAGATGCGGGCCGGTCAGGAACTGCGGGTCGATGCCGAGCTGGTCGGCGACGATGCTGTGGCCGTGCACGATCCGGCGGCCGCCGAGGTGCTGGAGCAGGATCCGGGCCACTTCCGGGCCGCTCGGGCCGCGGAACGCGTACCGCGACGTCGTCCGGCGCCAGATCTCCCACCACACCTCGATGTCGTCGGTGTGCAGCTCGGCGCCGGCCGCCGCGTTGATCTGGTCGATCGTGTCGCCCCACTCGACGTACTCGGCGGTGTCGGAGTGCATCAGCAGCTGGTCGGCGTCCAGGGCGAGCAGCGGCTGGTCGAGCAGCCACGCCACGTCGTCGTCGGTGAGCAGCTCCTGGTCGCGGTCCTGACCGCCGTTCAGGGCCCAGGAACGCTCGAAGCTGCGCAGCGTGATGCCGTCGTGCGGGACGAACGTGTCGGCGAACTTGTACATCCCGAGCGCCAGGATCTCGTGGTTGCCGAGCAGCATCCGGATCGCGCCGACGGGCGCCTGGCCGATCAGGCCGCGAACGTACCGCAGGACGCCGATACCGTCCGGGCCGCGGTCGAAGAAGTCGCCGAGGAACCACAGCCGGGTGTCCTCGCTGCCGGCCCAGTTGCCGTCGGCATCGGTGAGGCCGGCGGCGTGCAGTGCGGCAGTCAGTTTCTCCAGGTGGCCGTGGACGTCGCTCACGGCGAACACCCGCGTCACGTCATCCCCGAACGGTCAGCACGATCAGTACGACGTTGAGGGCCGTGACGGCGGTGGCTACCAGGCATGCCGCGAGAGTAGTCGCCTTCCGGTTGACCAGGTCACCCATGACGCGACGTGTTGCGGTCAATCTCACCAACGGCCACAGCGCGCACGGGATGCCGAAGCTGAGCACGACCTGTGAAACCACCAGTGCGCGGCTCGGGTCGATGCCGATCGCAAGGATCAGCAGTGCGGGGATCAGGGTGATCAGGCGCCGGACCGGGAGCGGGACGTGGCGTTTCCAGAAGCCGTCCAGGATGACCGAACCGGCGTACGTCCCGACCGAGGAGGACGCGAAACCGCTGGCCAGCAGCGCGAGCGCGAACAGCAGGGCCGGCAGCTGGCCGAGCCGGTCACCGATCGCGACGTGGGCGGCGTCGAGGGAGTCGGCTCCGGTGCCCTTGAGTGCGGCTGCGGCCAGCACGACCATGGCCAGGTTGACCGCTCCGGCCAGCGCCATCGCCACGGCCACGTCGACCCGGGTGGCGCGCAGTACGCGGGACTTGCCGCTGTCGGAGCGGATGGTCTTCCAGTGCCGGTCGGTGACCAGTGCGCCGTGCAGCCAGATCGCGTGCGGCATGACGGTCGCGCCGAGCATCCCGGCCGCGAGGACGAGTGAGTCGGTGCCGTCCAGCCGCGGGACCAGTCCGCCGACCACACCGCTCGCGGACGGCTCCGACTTGATCGTCGACACGACGAAGCCGACCAGGACGACGGCGAGCAGGCCTATGATCGCGGCCTCGAAGGGCCGCTGGCCGCGCTTCGACTGGTAGATGAGCAGCGCGAACGAGACGATGCCGGTGATCACGCCGCCGAGCAGCAGCGGGATGCCGAACAGCAGGTTGAGCGCGATCGCGCCGCCGACGACCTCGGCCAGGTCGGTCGCGATCGCGACCACCTCGGCCTGCGCCCACAGCCCGGTCGAGGTCGACCGGCGGAAGTGGTCACGGCACAGCTGCGGCAGGGTCCGTCCGGTGGCGATGCTGGCCTTGGCCGCCAGATACTGCACCAGGACGGCCATCAGGTTGGCGCCGACGACCACCCAGCACAGCAGATAGCCGTACGTCGCACCGGCGGCGATGTTGGTGGCGAAGTTGCCCGGGTCGACGTATGCGACAGCAGCGACGAACGCCGGTCCGAGCAGTAACAGCCCGGACCGACTCAGTTGCCGCCGTAGCGGAGCCGGTGCGTACATGAGAGCAGTCTGTACGACGCCGCCGACAACGCAACCCCTGTGCTCGTTTTGAGACGCGCGTTACGCCCAGGCGAAGTGCACCTGGAGGGACACCACGACGTTCTGGTCGTCGGGCACGATGTTGATGGCCGAGTCGTAGGCCTTGGACGTGGACAGCCGGGCCTCCGGCCCGAGCGGCGTGTGGGCGTTGTTCTCGGAGATCGCGGTCACCGAGCCGAGTGAGAACCCGGCCAGGCCGGCCAGGTGCGCGGCCTTCGTCTTGGCCTGCTGGAACGCCAGCTCCCGGGCCTGGACCAGCAGCTCGGTCTTGTCCTCGATGTCGAACTGCAGCCCGTGCAGCGCGAGACTGTTGCCGACAGCATCCACGGCCGCGTTCAGCAGCGCGCCGAACCCGGTCAGGTCCTTCGTCTCCACCAGGACCGTGTGCGACGCCCGGTACGCCGGGTCCGTGCCGGGCTCCCGGTACTCCTGGAACACGTTCACCGAACTGGTGCCCAGCTGCGACTCCTGGACCCCCTGTGCCCGCAGCGCCGCGATGACCGCGTCCGTCCGCTCGCCGACCGTCGCCACAGCAGCCGCGACGTCCGGTGCGACCTGCTCGACGCCGAACGTGACGCGCAGGATGTCCGGCGTACCGCTGACCTGTCCTGACCCGACAACACTCACCCCTGTGTCCATAACGGCCAGTTTGGCATCACCTGCAAGTCACCTGGGCATCTCACACTGCAGCATCGACTTTCGAGCTGAGGAGACCGTCAATGCGCAGACGACTGCTGACCGTTGCCGCCCTGGCCGGCGTGTTGTTCACCGGCCTGACCACCGCCCAGGCCACCGGTCGGGACTCTGACGTCACGCGTGCGTTCCAGGCCACCAGCCGCAGTACGGCGTGGACGCTGGCGCAGCGGGTGCCGTTGAAGTTCCCGACGTACCACCCGCAGGGTTTCGCGATCGTCGGGGACCAGATCTTTCTGAGCAGTGTTGAGGTGCTGGAGGCGCCGGTGAAGTACCCGGTGCCGGTGGACGGGTACGACCGGACCCCTGGCAAGGGAATCGGGCACCTGTTCGTGCTGGACCGGCAGGGAAACCTGAAGAAGGACATCCGGCTCGGCGAGGGTACGGCGTACCACCCGGGCGGCCTGGACTTCGACGGGAAGGACCTGTGGGTACCGGCCGCGGAGTACCGGCCGAACTCGCGGGCGATCGTCTACACGGTCGACCCGAAGACCTACCGGGTCACTGAGCGTTTCCGGGTGAAGGACCACGTCGGGGGAGTAGTACGCGACCGGACGACCGGCCAGGTCCACGGGGTGAGCTGGGGCTCCCGCACGCTCTACGACTGGACACCGACCGGTAAGCAGCTCGAAAAGGTCGCCAACGAGTCCCACATCCTCGACTACCAGGACTGCGACTACGCCGCCCGCGGCAAGCAACTGTGCGGCGGAGTCACCACACTGCCCGGCCCCAACAACACGTCGTACGACCTGGGCGGCCTAGCCCTCCTGGACCTCCGCACGAACCGCATCCTCCACGAGATCCCCTTCCCCTACTTCTCTCCCACCACCAACCACAACGCCACCCGCAACCCAGTAGCCCTCGAAACCACCCCCACCAAACTCCGCCTCTACACAGCCCCCGACGACGGCGAAAACCCCGGAGGCACCGAGATCCAGATCTACGAGGCCCCGCTCAAATAAGTGTCATGCTCTCCGCCGTATCCAGTAGACGGGCCGCCCAGTCGATGCTCTTCGTCGCATCGGCCGCCGACACCGAGCTGGCCTGGTACTGCGACCTCGACTTGAGCTTCAGCAGCCGGGACAGCGTCGCGCTGCTGTCCCGGCCGGCCGCTCCCGCCCTCTTCAATTCCACGACTGCTTCCGTGTGGTTGTCGGACTTGCGAGTGTGGCCGGTCAGCGCAAGGCAGATCGCGTCCTTCGAGTTGATGCCTGAGGTGACGGCATTCGAGGCTGCGGCGTTGTAGAGCTGAAGATCGTTGGTCAGCTGGGCCGCTTCGAGGAACTCCCGAGCCTTTGTCAGGTGTGCACGGGCGTCGTCGATTGCGGGCACTAGCCGGCCTTCCGGTAGAGGATCTGTCGGGGTGTGCTGCCGGCGATAGGTACGGCGTCCCGGCGCAGCTCGGTCACCAAGCGCTCGCCGTGGTTGATCAGGTCCTGCACCTCCTGGGCGCTGTACTCGACGACCTCGCAGGAGTTTCCGGACCAGAGGCTTGCGTGTGCGGACAGGGTGTCGACCTGCTCGAGCCAGCCAGGGTCTGAATCGTCAACGTCGTCCGGCCTGACGATCAGCAGGTCGAGATCGCTGTCGGTTCCACCCTGACCGCGCGCGGTCGAGCCGAAGAGCCAGATCGCCTTCGCCGGCACGGCCCAGGATTTGGCTTCTGCCTTGATGCGATCGAGCAACAACTGCCGCAGCCGGGCGAGTTGGTCGATCGCCGGATACGCCACGTGCTGCCGGTTGAGGGTGTAGAGCCGCGCCCGGCCGGCGGGCTCGGCGATCACCACGCCGTTGCTCACCAGATCGTCGAGAACTCTCTGTACGCCGCTGGGACTTGCATGTGACCGCAGCAATCCGGCGAGAGCTCGTCCGGTCATCGGCCGCTCGGTCCGCGCGAGTACGCCGAGGACACGGCCGTGCAACCCAGGAACGACGCTCGACATCGGCTCGGGGAATTGCATCGTTGCCACCTCCGATTGCCCACTATATCAGGCATATGCCCACTTTTTAGGGCATAGTCAGCTAGCGCGGGGGATGATTCGGGCGGGGATGTTGTGGTGGTGGCAGAGGGACAGTAGGGCGGTGCCGTCGATGAGTTGGAGGGGTTTGCCGTTGGCGAACTGGTAGCTGGTGGGGCCGAAGCCGGAGGTGGTGATGAGGATGCCTTTGGTGGCGCCGGCGTCGAGGACGGTGCCGAAGAGGTCGCGGACGGCGGAGGGTGGGACAGTGCGGGTCCAGAGCTTCGCCTGGACGACGAACTTGCCGCCAGTGATCGGGCGGGGGTCGTAGGCGACGCAGTCGATCCCACCGTCGGTGCCGCGGCGGAACAACCTGGTCTCCAGGCCCATCCGTGTGAGCAGGTTGTGCACCAGGTGCTCGAAGGACTCGGGGCTGAGCTCCAGCAGGTTGGGGCGGGCGTCGATCTCGCTGATCACGTCCACCGCCTCGACGGTGCGCGGGTCGGTCAGGTCGAACTCCAGCACCGGCTCCACCGGCTGCAGCTCCTCCGGGTGCCGTGACACCTCCGCAGCGAAGTAGTGCCGTACACAGGCCACAGGGTCGAGCTGGTCCAGCACCAGAGCCTGGTACTGCTCCCGTGTCGCCCGCAACGTGATGAGGCACGGCCGCACGGTCTGCCCCGTCGTGAGGTCCACCGACTCGACCACCCCGTTGAACACGACCGTCTCGACCACGCCGTACCTGTCACTCCCGAAGACCAGGTGCAGCGCCCGCAACGCCAGCTGCGCCACCAGCTGTTGATACAGCCGTCGCAGCTCCACCTGGTCCCGCGGAACGGCCAGCACTGCATCCAGCGAGCGGTCGTAGCGGTACGACGCTTCAGCCGGTACGACGCTGACGTCCGGGAGATCCCACTCCACCGCGAGCAGCGTCGACTCCGGGACGTACCCGACCCGGCGCCGGCGGGGAAAGTCCAGTGGCTCGGGTACCCGGTCCAGCGCCTTGGTGAAGTACCGCGTCACGGCTGCTCGGTCGTGGTTCTCCACCGCGTGCTCGTACGCGTCGACGCGCGCGTGCTGTTCCGCGGTCGCCTCGTCGAGCCGGCGCTGGTGCTCGACCTGTTCACGCAGAGCGCGTGCCACCCGCTCCCGGCGGTTCTCCTCAAAAGCACGGTGTCGTTCGATCGCCTCCGCGAACCGGTCCTCCGCATCGGCGAGTCGACGCGCGAACCGCCGCTCGGCACCCCACCAGCGAAACGGCGGGTGGGGCACGAACGCATCCCAGACGGGTCCGGGATGCGCCTCGAGATCGGCCGGCGACACGGTCGGCGGCGCCCGTCGCGGTGCCCGTTTCAGGCTCTGCAGATCGGTGCCGTGGACATCGACGGCCAGCGCGTCGGCCAGGATGCCGTTCAGAGCCTGGACGCGTTCCTGCACCGCAGCGGTACGTTGCGCCGCCTCGGCAGTCCGCCCCGGCGGTCGGTCGCTGCGGGCGTGACCTTCCATCGATCGGCCCATCGCCTCACACCTCTCTCCGCCAATGTAACGGTCCAACCACGCTCCGCGACCGAAAGTGACAGAGAGTTGGTAAGGACATTGCTTGCCGTCCATCCCCTGTTTCCAGCCGCGCGTGCTCTTGCAGAGGCATCTGGGCGGCGTGAACATGGCAACCATGAGCCTGCCGTCGTACGCGTCCGGGGTGTCCGAGGTTCCGTTGCTGGGCGAGACGATCGGCGCGAACCTGAGACGCACGATCGGCACGTACGGCGACCGGGAAGCCCTCGTGGAGGTCCAGACCGGAAGGCGCTGGAGGTACGACGAGTTCGGCGCCGAGGTCGAACTGGTCGCGCGCGGCCTGATGGCACGCGGGATCGCGAAGGGCGATCGGGTCGGCGTCTGGGCCCCGAACCAGGCCGAATGGACGATCACGCAGTACGCCACCGCGCTGATGGGCGCGATCCTGGTGAACATCAACCCGGCGTACCGCACCCACGAACTGTCGTACGCGCTGAACCAGTCCGGCGTCCGGCTGCTCGTCTCCGCGACCGAGTTCAAGACGAGCAACTACCGCGCGATGGTCGACGAAATAAAGCCCAGCTGCCCCGCGCTCGAGGAGACGATCTACCTTGGCACCGGCGACTGGGACGCGCTCCGCGACGACGCGGCGCGGATCGCCGTCGACGAGTTGCACGCCCGCGAGGCGGAGCTGTCCTTCGACGACCCGATCAACATCCAGTACACCAGCGGTACGACGGGATTCCCGAAGGGCGCGACCCTCAGCCACCACAACATCCTGAACAACGGCTTCTTCGTCACCGAGACGATCGCGTTCACCGCCGACGACCGGCTGTGTATCCCCGTGCCGTTCTACCACTGCTTCGGCATGGTGATGGGCAACCTCGGCTGCACCACGCACGGCGCGTGCATGGTGATCCCGGGGCCGGCGTTCGACCCGGCCGCGACGCTCAAAGCCGTGCAGGACGAACGGTGCACCGGGCTGTACGGCGTACCGACGATGTTCATCGCCGAACTCGGGCTACCGGACTTCGCTGACTACGACCTGACGTCATTGCGGACCGGGGTGATGGCCGGATCGCCGTGCCCGATCGAGGTGATGAAGCGTTGCGTCGCCGACATGCACATGGCCGAGGTCGCGATCTGCTACGGCATGACCGAGACGTCGCCGGTGTCCACGCAGACGCGGCGCGACGACGACCTGGATCGCCGTACGTCGACGGTCGGGCGGGTGATGCCGCACGTCGAGGTGAAGCTCGTCGACCCTGCGACCGGGCTGGTCGTCGAGCGGGGTGAGCCCGGCGAGCTGTGCACCCGCGGGTACTCCGTGATGCTCGGGTACTGGGACGAGCCGGAGAAGACCGCGGAGGCGATCGACGAGGCGCGCTGGATGCACACCGGTGACCTCGCGACGATGCGGGCGGACGGGTACGTGAACATCGTCGGCCGGATCAAGGACATGGTCATCCGCGGCGGCGAGAACGTGTACCCGCGGGAGATCGAGGAGTTCCTCTACACGCACCCGTCGATCGCCGACGTCCAGGTCATTGGCGTGCCCGACGAGAAGTACGGCGAGGAACTCTGCGCCTGGATCAAACTCAAGCCCGGCGCCGACCCGCTCGACGCGGCAGGCGTTCGCGAATTCGCCACCGGGCGGCTGGCGCACTTCAAGATCCCGAAGTACGTCCTGCTCGTCGACGACTTCCCGATGACCGTCACCGGCAAGATCCGCAAGGTCGAAATGCGCGAGAAGTCCGTCGAACTCCTCGGACTGAGCTGACCAGACTTCCGGCTCCGAAGGCCGCACCGAGCCAGCAGACCGCGGTCCAGCCGGCGCGCTCGTACAGCGCCGTGGAGGCGATCGCGCCCACACCGCTGCCCAGCGAGTAGAACACCATGTAACCCCCGATCAACCGGCTGCCCGCGTCCGGGCGGTAGATCCGGCTCTGGTTGGTGACGTGAATCGCCTGTACGGCGAGATCGAGCAGCACCGCCCCGATCGCCAGCCCTACCAGGGAATGCGCCGTGGCCGCCCAACTCGTTGCCAACAGCACCGAACCGGCGATGGTGACGACCTGCCCGTGCCCGCGATCGGCCAGCCGCCCGGCCGGTCCGGCGGCGAGTGCGCCGGCGGCACCGATGAGACCGAAGGCGCCGATCTCGGTGTGCGACAGGCCGTGTTCGGTGAGCGGGAGAGCGATCGAGGTCCACAGCGTGCTGAACGACGCGAAGACGAAGAAGGCTCGTACGGCGCTTTCGCGGAACGGAGGTTCCCGCCAGAGGTCGACGGTGGACCGCAGTAACGCGCCGTACGTCAGGCCAATGCCGGGTTGCCGGGCCGACCGGGTGAAGAACGTGGTGATTGCGAGGCAGACAATGCAGGCGATCAGGTAGACGGCCCGCCAGCCGAGGAGGTCGGTGAGGATGCCCGAGGTGGTCCGCGCCAGCAGGATGCCGATGACGATCCCGCTCGTGATGGTGCCTACTGTGCGCCCGCGATGGGCGGGATCGCTGAGCGCGGCGCCGTACGCGACCAGGGACTGGGTGACCACGGCGAGCGCACCGACCGCGGCCAGACCAACCAGCAGCATCGCGGCGTTCTGGGCGACACCGGTGACGAGCAGCGCCAGCGGCAGCAGCGCGAACTGGGTCTGGATCAGCCGGCGACGGTCGAGGAGATCGCCGAGCGGGACGAGCAGGAACAGCCCGAGCGCGTAGCCGAGCTGCGTAACGGTCACGAACCCGCCGACCGTGCTCGGCCCGACCCCGAGGTCGGTGCCGATGGTCACGAGCAGCGGCTGCGCGGCGTAGACGGTCGAGACCGCGACACCGGCCGCGATCGCGAGGGCGATCCGTTGGCGGACATTTGGTTGCATGTTGCTACCGTAAGAGGATTTGGTAGCATGTTGCAACCAGGAGGTGCGGGATGGTCAAGCGGACCAGGTTCGACGGTGAGAGCTGCCCGGTGGCGCGGTCGGTGGACGTGGTCGGTGATTGGTGGTCGCTGCTGATCGTGCGGGACGCGTTCGACGGCAGCCGCCGGTTCGGCGACTTCCAGCGCAGCCTCGGCGTTGCGAAGAACATCCTCAGCGCGCGGCTCCGAGGGTTGATCGACAACGGCATCCTCGAGCACACCGACGCCGACTATGTCCTGACCGCGAAGGGCGAGGCACTCTTTCCGGTGATCGTCGCGCTGCGCCAATGGGGCGAGGCCTTCGCCTTCGAGCCCCGCGAGCCGCATTCCGAACTACTCGATCGCCGCGACGGCAAACCCCTGCGGCCGCTGGAGATCCACGCCGCCGACGGCCGGTCGATCACCCCCGCCGAGACCGAGGTGCGCAAGCTCGACCGGTAATGCGTGGTTACACACGCGAAACCCGGGGCGGCGATTCGGAAACCTGAGTTTGTTCCGGAGGCAATTGCACGGCAATCGGGCGGTCCTTCACTGGATGTCATCCAGTAGGACCGAAGCCCGGGAGCCGACATGCAACTCACCGACGGTGCGCATCTTCCCGTCGTCGTGGTCGGCGGCGGGCAGGCCGGGCTGGCGACGAGCCGGCATCTGGTCGCGCAGGGCCTGGATCACCTTGTTCTGGAGGCGGATCGGGTCGCCGGCGAGTGGCGCAACCGGCGGTGGGACTCGTTCTGCCTGGTGACTCCGAACTGGCAGTGCCGGCTGCCGGCGTTCCCGTACGACGGCCCGGACCCGGACGGCTTCATGGTCCGCGACGAGATCGTCGCGTACCTCGAGGCCTACAGTCGTTCGTACGACGTACCGCTCGTCGAGGGCGTCCGGGCGACGCGGCTCGAAGCCGGGTACCGGATCGCCACGTCCGCGGGGACGGTCACCGCTGACCAGGTGGTGGTAGCGACCGGTCCGTACCAGCGGCCCCGGATCCCGCGGCTCGCCGAGCGGATCGACGTACCGCAACTGCACTCCTCGCAGTACAAGAATCCTGGCCAGTTGCCGCCCGGCGAGGTCGTCGTGGTCGGGACCGGTCAGTCCGGCTGCCAGATCGCCGAGGACCTGCACCTCGCCGGACGCACCGTGCACCTCGTCACCGGCAGCGCTCCGCGGGTCGCCCGGTTCTACCGCGGGCTCGATGTGGTGGCCTGGCTGGACCGGATGGGCTACTACCGCAAGGGAATCGACGAGTTCGACGACGCCGAGGCGGTGCGGTTCCGGGTGAACCACTACGTCACCGGCCGGGACGGCGGTCGCGACATCGACCTGCGGAAGTTCGCCCTGGAAGGGATGCGGCTGTACGGCCGGCTGGTCGACGCGGACCAGGCCACCCTGCGTTTCGCCGCCGACCTGAAGGAGAACCTGGACCACGCCGACGCGGTGTCCGAAGGTATCAAGGACACGATCGACGCGTACATCGCGGCGCAGCGAATCGAAGCGCCCGAAGAGCCGCGCTACCACCCGGTCTGGGAGCCGGCCGACCCGTCTGAAACCCTTTCACTACAAGGGATCGGCGCGATCATCTGGAGTACCGGGTTCCGCCGGGACGACAGCTGGATCCACGTGCCGGTGTTCGACGGCCGCGGGTACCCGACCCATCGGCGCGGAGTGACGAGCGTGCCGGGCCTGTACTTCATCGGCCTGCCCTGGCAGCACACGTGGGGATCCGGACGTTTCGGTGGCGTGGCCGACGACGCGCAGTACGTCGTCGAACGCATCGTTGAGCAACGAGCCGGAGTGCACTGGATCGCCGGCAAACATCGGACGGTGGCCTGAGATGCCCGTCCACGACGCCCACCGCCACCTCGGCGTACTGCCCGCCTATCCGTTCTACGGCGGGCCTCCGGTCAACCCCGACGTCACCGCCCGCGCGACGATCGACGAGCTGATCGCCGATCTGGATGCCGAGGGCACCGAACGCGCCCTGGTGATCCCGAACTACGGCGTCCCCGATGTCGCGGTGTCGTTCGGCTTCAACGAGCTCGTGGTCGAGGCGGCGGCCCGCGACGACCGGATCCGCGCCGGCCTCTGGGTCTCACCGCGACCGCAGGACGCCGAGCTCACCGCGAAGGCGCTGACGCTGGCGACCGAACCCGGCGTACGGGCGCTCAAGCTCAGCTTCCTGCTCGGCGGCCACCCGACCGACGACGCCGTCCGCCCGCAACTCGACGAGATCTTCGACACCGCCAGGGCTCACGGGCTCGTTGTCCATGTCCACACCTCACCCGGCGCCGCGTCCGACATCGACCATGTCGGCCACCTGGTCGAGACGTACGCCGACGACGTGCCGCTGCACCTGGTCCACTTCGGCGGCGGGATGAGCGGCCACATCAAGCTGATCGGCTCCCGGTTCTTCGACTGGATCGAGGCCGGGAAACGGATCTACACCGACCTGTCCTGGGCGATCGGCTTCGCCCCGGGCTGGCTGGCCGCCGAGATCGAACGCCGCGGGACCGGGCACGACCGGGTGCTGTTCGCCAGCGACCAGCCCTGGGGCGACCACGCGGGCGAGTACGCCAGGATGCGCGCCGCCATGGGCGACGGCGAACTCGGCGAGCACGTTTTCCACCGCACCTTCTCCCACCTGTACGACTGACCCAAGGAGTAACGAGATGCCCGAAACCGCCGAACTGACCGAGCTCGAGACCAAGAGCCTGGAGGAGATCCCGCATCCCTCGCTGCCGCAGGGCTCCAGCATCTACGGCGGCACCAAGGTGTTCCCGGACTATCAGGCCGAGGACGGCGAGACCTACTTCACCCTCGTGCACGGCATCGCGCACGAGTCGTCGGTGAGCTTCGTCGCGATCCTGCAGGCGACCCGTGCACAACGGAAGGGCTTCGAGTCCGCGATCTACTTCTACGGGCCGGGATCGCTGAACTGCCTGGCCACCCGCGGCTTCCCGACCACCGGCAACTCGGCCTTCCCCGGCGAGCACAACATCAACGAGTCGCTGAAGACCTTCATCGCCGAGGGCGGCAAGGTGTACTGCTGCCGATTCGGCCTGTCCCTGCACGGCGCCCGCGAGGAGGACCTGATCGAGGGCGTCATCCCGACCCACCCGCTGGACGTGCAGGACGCGTTGATCCACTACGCCCGCAAGGGCGCCATCATCAACTCGACGTACATGTTCTGAGGAGTCGTCATGAGCCTGGCCACCAGAGCTGAGATGGCTGTGTACGGCGTTCAGGTGGATGCGCCCGTCCGTCGCAGCAAGGGGGCCGGGCCCAGCGACGACGGGCACCTGGTCGTCGACGGCGCCAACGCGACCCTCCCGATCGTTGCCGACAGCCCTTATCAGGTTCGGGACGGTGCGGTGTTCCGCAACGGCCTGAACCTGGGCCTGTCGGTCGAACCGGTTCGCCGGCCGCGGTTCTACGACCTGACCACGGCCGATGGCGTGCCGTACCAGCAGATCGCGTTGCTGCACGGCAAGGACGTGCTCGCGACGACGGTGGTGCAGACCTGCATCCGGTACGACGAATCGACGCGCTGCCGGTTCTGCTCGATCGAGGAGTCGCTCCGGGCCGGTGCGACGATCGCCGCGAAGACGCCTGCTCAGCTGGCCGAGGTCGCCGAGGCGGCGGTCCGGCTGGACGGCGTCACCCAGATGGTGATGACGACGGGCACCACGACCGGCCGCGACCGGGGCGCCCGCAACCTGGTGCGGTCGGTTCGAGCCGTACTCGCGGCAGTACCTGGTCTGCCCATCCAGGTGCAGATCGAGCCACCCGGCGACCTCTCCGTCCTCACCGAGCTCCGCGACGCCGGTGCGACCTCGATCGGTATCCACGTGGAGTCGCTCGACGACGCCGTACGACGCAAGTGGATGCCGGGAAAGTCGACGGTGAGTCTGGCCGAGTACGAGGCGGCGTGGGACGAGGCGGTGCGCGTGTTCGGTCGCAACCGGGTGTCGACGTACCTGCTGATCGGTCTCGGCGAGGATCCGGACGAGCTGGTGGCCGGGGCCGGGCGGCTGATCGAGCGTGGGGTGTACCCGTTCGTCGTACCGCTGCGACCGATGCTCGGAACGCTCGCGCGGGCCGACGGGGTGGTGGCGCCGGAGCCGGCGCTGGTTCGGGACATCACTGCTCGCGTGGCCGCGTTGCTCGCCGACGCGGAGATGCGTGGTGCGGACCAGGGCGCCGGGTGTGCCGCGTGCGGTGCGTGCAGTCTGTTGTCGGCGGCCGGCGCATGAGTACGACGGTGGCGCAGACCGCCGGCGTGATGCGGGCGGCGGATGTACGGGCGTTGCTCGGCGATCCGCCTCCGGCCTTCCTGATCGAGGAGGCGGACAGGGCGGCCAAGCAGGCGTACTACGCGCTGAGGTGCCGCGCCTTCGTGGAGGAACAGGGTTTGTTCGATCGGACCGACCTCGACGAACGCGACGAGGACCCTCGCACGATCGTCCTGGTAGCGCGCGACACCCGCGGCGAGGTGATCGGCGGCGTCCGCCTGGGTCCCGCCACCGCCACCGCCGACATCGGTTGGTGGCAGGGCGGCCGCCTGGTCACAGCCCTTGCGTCCGAACAACTGGCGAGATGTCCCGCCACTTCTTCGGACGCAAGTGAGGTTGTGAGGCGGCCGGTGGGAGTGGGGGCGGCGTTGGTGCGGGCGGCGTGCGCGCGGGCGGAGGCGGCGGGTGCGTTGCGGTTCGACGCGACCGTGCAGCTCGGCACACAGCGGTTCTTCGAGCGGCTCGGGTGGGAGACGGTACGGCCGGTGCTCGTGGCGGGTGTGCCACATGTTCTGATGCGCCGGCCGATCGACCGGATCGCGCGGTTGGCGGCGGCGACCAAGAGTTCGTTGGGCCCTTTGTTACAAGGGATCGGGCCGGCGGGGTTCGTCGGCGACGACGGTGCGCCGGTTCCGGGAAGCGATCTGGTGGCGGCGTGTGACGCGATTCTGCCGGCGATGGTCGAGCGCGATCCGGAGTGGGCCGGCTGGTGCTCCGTGCTGGTCAACGTGAACGACCTGGCCGCCATGGGCGCCGAACCGGTCGGTCTGCTCGACGCACTCGGCGCCCGCGACGCAGCGCAGGCGACCAGGGTGCTGGCCGGGCTGAAGCGGGCAGCGCAGGCGTACGGCGTACCCATCCTCGGCGGGCACACGCAGCTTGGGGTTCCGTCGGCGTTGAGTGTGACCGCGCTCGGCCGGACCGCACATCTGGTCGCCGGTGGCGGCGGGCGGGCGGGCCAGCGGCTGAGGCTGACGGCAGATGTCGGCGGTGGTTGGCGGCCCGGGTACGCGGGACGGCAGTGGGACTCGACCAGCCATCGGCGACCTGACGAACTGCGCGCAATGGTGGCCGCGGTCGGCGCGGCCCGTCCGGCGGCGGCGAAGGACGTGTCGATGGCCGGTGTTGCCGGGACGCTGGGCATGTTGGCCGAGGCGAGTGGCTGCGGTGCGGTGCTCGACGTAGCCGACGTACCGAAGCCTGAGACGGCCTCGATGGGCGACTGGCTCACCTGCTTCCCCGGCTTCGCGATGCTGACCGCCGGACCGCAGGAGCTCGACGCCGGGCCCGCCGTCAGCGCGGTGTGCGGCGAACTGACCACCGGGCAAGGCGTCGCACTGCGTTGGCCGGACGGAGACGTCACCCAGGCGTTGAGCGCCGGGGTGACCGGGATGGGAGCAGCGTGATGCTCAGGATGGCGGCAGTGGCCGCGAACTTCGACCGCGATCTCGAAGCCGACTTCGCCCGCGTCGCGGCCCTGATCGAACAGGCCCGCGAGGCCGGCGTCCAACTGCTCGCCCTGCCCGAAGGCGCGCTCGGAGGCTACCTGCTGAGCCTCGACGGTACGGCGGAACCGCCGCCCGCGTTCACCGTCGACGGACCCGAGATCGCTCGCCTCGCGCGCTTGGCCGGCGATCTGGTCGTCACCGCCGGGTACGCCGAAGCGGACGGCGGACTGATCTACAACAGCGCGGTCTGCGTCACGGGTGACGGCGTACTCGGGCATCACCGCAAGGTCCATCAACCGCTCCGGGAGGACGAGCACTACGCGGCCGGGGACCGGTTCGAGGCCTTCGACACACCGGTCGGGCGGCTCGGCCTGATGATTTGCTACGACAAGGCGTTCCCGGAGGCGGCCCGGACCCTGGCGCTGGACGGGGCCCAGATCATTGTCTGCCTCTCCGCCTGGCCGGGCGCGCGGACGAACCCGGACCCGGACCTCGCGAAGGACCGGTGGAAGCGGCGGTTCGACCTGTTCGACCGAGCCAGAGCCCTGGAGAACCAGGTGGTCTGGCTGTCGGCCAACCAGTCCGGGATGTTCGGCTCGCTGCGGTTCGTCGCGAGCGCGAAGGTGGTCGACCCGGGCGGCGAGATCCTGGCCGACACCGGGGTGACCGAAGGAATGGCGATCGCCGAGCTGGACGTCGAGCAGGCGCTCGAGCTGGCCCGGCGGTCGATGGGCCATCTGCGGGACCGGCGCCCGGAGACGTACGGATCGCCTGAGCTTGCGACGGTCTGACCGTGCTCAGGATCGGTGCGGTGGCGGCAGGATTCACCCGGGACCTGGAGTTCGACCTGTCCCGGGTGGAGGCGCTGATCCGGCACGGCCACCGCGAGCAGACCCGGCTGCTGGTGCTGCCGGACGCGGCGCTCGGCGGCTACCTGACCGACCTGAGCAGTCCGTCCCAGGAGGACCTGCCGCCGGCGCTGGCACTCGACGATCCGCTGATCGCCAAGGTGATCGCGATGGCCGGCGAGATGGTGGTGTGCTTCGGCTTCTGCGAGGCGGACGGGCCGGACCGCTACAACACCGCGCTGTGCGTCACCGGTGACGGCATCCTCGGCAAGCACCGCAAGGTGCATCAGCCACCGGGCGAACGCGCGATCTATGCCGCCGGCGACGGGTTCGCCGCCTTCGACACCCCGGTCGGCCGGATCGGCATGATGATCGACTACGACAAGACGTTCCCGGAGGCGGCCCGGACGCTGGCCGTCGACGGCGCGGACCTGATCGCGTGCCTGTGCGCGTGGCCGACCAGCATCACCAACCGGGCGCCGCGGATGAACGAGGACCGGCAGTCGCGGCTGTTCGACCTGTACGACCGGTCCCGCGCGGCCGAGAACCAGGTCGTGCTGGTCTCCTCGAACCTGACCGGGTCGATCGGCGGCCTGCGGTTCCTCGGTCAGTCCAAGGTGGTCGGTCCGGGCGGCGACATCGTCGCGCGCACCTGGTCGAAGGCCGGGATCGCGATCGCGGACGTCGACGTACGCGCCGAGATCGAGACGGCCCGCCGCGTCCTGCACCACCTCGACGAACGCCGGCCGGAGGTCTACTGATGCGGATCGCGCTGCTCAGCTACTCGACCAAACCGCGCGGCGGCGTCGTGCACACGCTCTACCTGGCCGAGGCGCTGGCCGCGACCGGCGCCGATGTGACCGTGTGGTCGCTGGCGCGTGGTGGCGACGAAGGGTTCTTCCGGCCGGTCGATCCGCGGGTGAAGGTCTCGCTGGTCCCGTTCCCGGACCGGCCCGGTGAGGAGGTCGGCGCGCGGATCCGGCGGTCGATCGCCGTACTGCGGGATGCCTTCGACGGATCGCCGTACGACGTGGTGCACGCGCAGGACTGCATCAGCGCGAACGCGGCCGGCCGGTGCATCCGCACCGTGCATCATCTCGACCAGTTCACCACCCCGGAGCTGGCCGCCTGTCACGAGCGGGCGATCGTCGAACCGTACGCCCACATCTGCGTGTCCACGGCCGTCGCCGCCGAGCTCCGCACCGGATGGGGGCTCGAGGCAACCGTCATCCCGAACGGAGTGGACGCACCCCGCTTCGCAGCCGCGGCGAGTGATCGGCAGGCCGCGACGGCGGCCCGCGAGCGGTGGCGCTCGCGGCTCGGCCGGTACGTCGTCACGGTCGGCGGGATCGAGCCGCGGAAGGGTTCGCTCGACCTGCTCGAGGCGTACGCCCTGCTCGGCGACCCGGACCTGCAGTTGGTGATCGCCGGTGGCGAGACGCTCTTCGACTACCGCGACTACCGGTCGCGCTGGGAGAAGCGCGCCGCTGAGCTGGGTGTCGCGCCGGTCGTGCTCGGCCCGGTCGACGACGCCGACCTGCCGTCACTGGTCGCGGCCGCCGAGGTGTTCGCGTTCCCCTCCGTCAAAGAGGGGTTCGGCCTGGCGCCGATGGAGGCACTGGCGGCCGGCGTACCGCTCGTCGTCTCCGATCTCCCGGTCTTCCGGGAGATCTTCCGCGACGCCGCGTCGTACGCGACCGGTCCAGAAGACCTGGCCCGCCACCTCCGAGCAGTACCCCGAACCGACCGCGCCGCCCGTGGCCGTGCCCTTGCCGCAACCTACTCCTGGCCGGCCGCAGCAGCCGCCCATCTGGAGTTCTACTCGTCGCGCAGCTGACCGGCGAAGGCCTTCAGGGCCGGAGTGTCCTCACCACGCCGCCAGACCAGGCCCAGCGCGGACTCGGGCAGGCCGCTGATCGGGACGCTGACGATGCCGCGCCACTGACGGTTGTGCTCGGCTGTGGAGCGGCAGACGAGCATCCCGCCGCGGCCGGCCGCGATCAGTGACAGGCCTTCCTGCAGCGTGCGTACCTCGGGACCACGGTGGATCAAGGCGCCCGTGGGAGTCTGGGTCGGCGCCTGCGCCTGGCGCCAGTACCTGGGGGCAGGTCCGTCGATCGCGATCAGCGTCTCGTCGGCCAGCTCTTCCGCGTCGATGGACGCCCGCGCGGCGAGCCGATGGCTTGTGCAGACGGTCAACGTCTGCTGCTGGCGGGAGAAGACGGGGCCCAGCACGAGGTCGTCTTCGGCGACGGGCAGCATGACGACGGCCGCGTCGACCTCACCGCGCCGCAGGGCGCCGAACGGATCGTTGAGTGGGAGCTCGCAGACACCGATCAGGCAGTTCGGGTTGCGGGTCTGGAACTCCGACACCGCACTCAGGACGGTCTGGTTCGCTGCCCCCTGGAAGCCGATCCGAAGCTTGCCCTTCACACTCGCCGCGTACTCGCGGGCGCTCTCGACGACTCGCTCCAGTGCCGCGTACGCCGGCCGCAGCGACGTCAGGAACTCCTTGCCCAACGGGGTCAAGGCCACCCGACGGCTCGTCCGCTCGAACAGCGGTCCGCCGATCCGCCGCTCCAGCGACTGCAGCAGTTGACTGACCCGGCTCTGCGAGAGGTACAGGCGTTCCGCCGTACGGCCGAAGTGCAGTTCGTCGGCGAGGACGAGGAAGCACTCCAGTTCACGGATCTCGACAGCCATGACTCCACGATGATCGATTAGCTCAGCTAATACAAGGATGACCAGATCGCCGTTGTTCCGCACCACCTCGCGGCGGCTCACTGGTGACATGACAACGATCTGCGTCGACCAGCCGGCCACCGACGCGCGGGCCTGGGCCGCCTCCGCGACGATGGCCGCCACCGTCTTCACGGTGGTGACCGCCGAGATGCTCCCGGTCGGCCTGCTCACCCCGATGAGCGACACGCTCCACATCACCGAAGGCACCGCCGGTCTGAGCCTCACCGTCACCGGCATCGTGTCCGCGGTCGCTGCTCCCGTTCTTCCGTTGCTGCTCGGCAAACTGGACCGGAGAACAGTCCTCAGCGGTCTGATGGTCCTCCTCGCCTTCGCTGCGTTCGTCGCCGCAGCAGCCCCGGCCTACTGGATCTTCATGGTCGCGCGCGTTCTGATGGGCGTCTCGATCGGCGGCGTCTGGCTCTTCACGGTCAGCCTCGCCCGTCGCGTCGTACCCGAACACGCCGCCGGGCCGGCCACCTCACTCATCTTCAGCGGCATCGGAATCGCCTCGGTTCTGGGGATTCCGGCCGGTGCGTACGTCGGTGAACTCGTCGGCTGGCGCTGGGCCTTCGCCGGCGTCGGCCTGATCGCGCTCGGGTTGACTGTTGCTCTAGGCATCTTCTTGCCCAGCCTGCCGCCGGAACGCGCGGTCCGGCTGGCGGATGTGCGGGAGGTGCTGCAGCTCAAGCAGGTTCGCGTCGGCCTGGTTCTCGTCGGGCTGATCGTGACAGGCCACTTCGCGGCGTACACCTACGTCCGTCCGCTCCTCGAGCCGCACACCGGCCCGGCGCTGATCGGCACCCTGCTCCTCGCGTACGGCGTGGCCGGTGTCATCGGCAACTTCCTCACCGGCGCCCTCCGCCCGACCCGCGCGCTGACGTTCATCGCCTCCGGTATCGCCCTCACGTCATTGGCCATGCCGACAATAGGTACCACCCTCGCCGGATCCCTTGTCCTGCTGGTGATCTGGGGTCTCGCGTACGGCGGAACGAGTGTCAGCACGCAAGCGTGGGGACACGCGGCGGCGCCCAGTGCCCCCGAATCATCGTCCGCCGTCCTGGTGGGGGTGTACAACGGATCGATCGCACTGGGCGCCTTCACCGGCGGCCAGGTCGCCGACCGTCTCGGTACGACGACGGTCACCTGGCTTCCCGCAGTACTGGCGACTGCGGCGCTCGTCGTCCTGCTAGCGAACCGCAGCCAGCGCGGCTGAGTCCTCGTCGCCGAAGTCGTCCTCGAGCTTCTCGGGGGAGTAGTCGAGATCGATCCCGGCCACGTCGGCGCCGACGGCCGACTCGATCGCGCCGAGCCGGCGCGTCGCGCGATCGCCGGCGTACGTCATCAAGGCGGTCGGGTTGATCTCCGGCGGCAGCTCTTGCGAGTTGTCGAGCGCCCACTGGATCTGCGTCAGCGCGTGCGGGAGGAGCTCCTCCATCGTGTCGGTGACGACCTTCCAGTTCGAGGCGTCCGCGGCGACATGCCGGCGGCAGGTGAACGTGCCCCAGGCCATGTGCCGCCGCTCGTCGTCGCCGATCCGGCGGATCAGCTCCTGCATCCCGGGCAGTACGCCGCGCGCCGTGCAGAGCAGGTTCCAGGCGTGGTACCCGGTGAGCGCCAGAGTCCCTTCCACCACGTGGTTGTAGGTCACCGACGCGCGGACCTGGTTGGCCGGTGACGGATCGCCGGCGAGCGACTTGAGCGCGACGGGCAGCGCCTCGTAGAAGATCGCGCGGTACCCCGGGTTGTTCTCGACGTACCGGTGCAGGTCCTCGGTGACGCCGACGGCGTCCAGCCACAGCCGGAAGACCGCGGTGTGCTTGGCCTCCTCGAAGCAGAACTGGGTCAGGTACATCTCGTCGCCGAACCGCCCCTCGGCGGCCATCGCCTGCAGGAACGGCTGCAGGTCCTCGGTCACCGCCTCCTCGCCCGCGATGAACTGCGAGCAGAGCAGCAACGCGTTGTCCTTGTCGTTGTCGCTCAGCTCCTGCCAGTCCTTGGCGTCCTGGCTGAAATCGATGTCGCGCGGATTCCAGAACTTGCGGTTGCCCTTGTCGAAGAGCCGCAACGGGAGCGCGTCCCAGTTGAGTCCGCCGGCCTTGAGCGAGCTGAAACCCTGCCTGTGCAGTTCGTTCATACGTGCAACCTCCGAGATTCAGCAAGGAAGGGGGAGAGGACGCGAGCCAGCTGCGCCGCCACCACGGCCGGGGGAGGGCCCGGCGTGACGATGTGGCTGATGACGACGCGCAAGGCGACGTCGACGCAGCTGGTCGCGTCCTCTGCGGGAACCTCCGGCCAGTGCTCCCTGACATGGGCATCCAGCCGAAGGTGTGCCAGTTCCAGCACCTGCTGCCCCCGTGTCGTCAGCAGCTGGCTGGCCTGGTCCGATCCCGGCTGGCCCAGCGCAGCCTTCACCAGCGGGTTCTCCCCGGCCAGCGTGAGCGCCCGCTCGACCGCGGCCCGCAGGCCGTCGATCGGGTCGGTCTGCTCGGCGAGCGCGCCGTTCACATCCAGCAGGAACCGCTCGGTCTCGCGTGCCGCGACGGCCTCCAGTACGCCCCACTTGTCGCCGAACTCGTTGTAGACGGTCTGCCGGGACACCCCGGTCCGACGAGCCACCTCGGCCATCCGAAGCCCGTCGTACCCACCTGTTTCGATGGCGTCCTGCGCAGCGTCCAGCAACTCGTCCCGCAGCCGGCGCTTGGTTCGATCGGCAAACGAGTCCATGGGGACGAGGGTTTACAGAACTGCTCCGGATGTCAAGTGCTCGGACATCGTGTCTTCAGCTGTCAAGTGCGGAGAAGTGCGATGCCTCGCCGTCCCTGTTTCGGGATGCGAGATCGGTCGGCGGGCGGGTCACGTAGGGTTGGGGACGTGTCAACCGCCGCTCTTGAACCCGCTCCCGATACCGCCGACGTTCCGGAACTGGTGGTCGGATTCGACCTGGACATGACGCTGATCGACTCCCGGCCCGGGATCCAGGCCGTCTGGGATCTGCTGGCCGCGGAGACCGGCGTACCGATCGACACCGACCTGGTCGTGAGCCGGCTCGGCCCGCCGCTGACCTGGGAGATGGCGAACTGGTTCCCGCCCGAGCAGGTCGACGCGATGGTCGCGCGGTACCGCGAGCACTACCCGTCGCACGCGATCACGGGCAGCCTGCCGCTGCCGGGAGTGGCCGAGTCGCTGGCCGCGATCCGGGCGTTGCGCGGGCGGACGATGGTCGTCTCGGCGAAGTACACCCCGTCGGTCCGGCTGCACCTGGAGCACCTCGGCCTGGACGTCGACGAGCCGGTCGGCGACCTGCACGGCGCCGAGAAGGGTACGGCGCTGCGCGAGCACCAGGCCACGATCTACGTCGGCGACCACACGGCCGACATCGACGGAGCGCACGCGGCCGGTGCGGTCGCGGTGTCGGTCGCGACCGGCCCGTTCACCGCGGACGAGTTGCGCGCGTACGGCGCCGACGTCGTCCTGAACGACCTGACCGAGTTCCCGGCCTGGCTCGACGAGTACGTGCTCGGGCAGCGGCTGGAAGCGCTGATGCGGCGGCTGTCGACGTACGACAAGATGGTGGTCGCGTTCAGCGGTGGCGCCGACTCGGCGTTCCTGCTCGCGGCGGCCGCGCGGGCGATCGGCCCGGCCAACGTCGTCGCGGCAACGGCGATCTCGCCGTCGCTTCCGGCGGCCGAGCTCGAGCCGGCGGCGCGGTTCGCCGACACCATCGGCGTACGGCATGTCACGCCGCACACGCACGAGATGGAGCGCGAGGGGTACCAGGCGAACTCCGGTGCCCGGTGCTACTTCTGCAAGGCCGAGCTGGTCGAGACGCTGCAGCCGATCGCGGACGAGTTCGGGATCACCGCGATCGCGACCGGGACGAACGCCGACGACGCGATCGCCGGGTTCCGGCCGGGGATCCGGGCCGCCTTCGAGCGCGGCGCGCTGACGCCGCTGAAGGACGCCCGGCTGACCAAGGCGCAGATCCGTACGGCGTCGCGCAGCTGGGGACTCGAGACGTCGGACAAGCCGGCCGCGGCGTGCCTGTCCAGCCGGATCGCGTACGGCATCCGGATCACGCCGAACCTGCTCGCGCGTGTCGATCGCGCCGAGCAGGCGGTCCGTTCGCGACTGACGGCGTACGGCGTCCAGAACGTGCGGGTCCGGGACCTCGGGGACAGCGCCTCGATCGAGATCGACGCGGCGCTGCTGGACCAGGTGGATCAGGACTCGCTGGTGAATGCGGTCATGGCCGAAGGGTTCCCGGCCGCGCGCGTGGACCCGCGCGGGTTCCGGTCCGGATCGATGAACGAACGGTTGCCGGAGCCCGAAAAGTACCGGAACTTGTAAGGGGTGCGGGAAGTCTGCCGGTTCAGGTAGTTTCCCGGAGGCGCCGCCGCGCCGGTTCACGTACGCTGGGTTTTCAACCGGGTCCCGCGGGACCCGGTTGCTTCCGAATGCTTGACGACCGCTGTGCTTGATTGTGAAGAAGAGGTCTCCCGTGCCCGTTGGCAAGGTGAAGTGGTATGACTCCGAGAAGGGGTTCGGATTCCTCAGCAAGGAGGAGGGTGGGGACGTCTACGTCCGCGCCGAGGCCTTGCCGTCGGGTGTCACCAACCTGAAGCCGGGCCAGAAGGTCGAGTTCGGTGTCGTCGAGGGACGCAAGGGCGAGCAGGCCCTCCAGGTCCGGCTGATCGACCCGCCGCCGTCGGTGGCGAAGGCGATGCGGCCGAAGCCCGAGGACATGCAGGTCGTGATCGAGGACCTGATCAAACTCCTCGACCGCCTCGGCGAGGGCTACCGCCGCGGCCGCCAGCCCGACAACAAGTCCGCCCGCCAGGTAGCAACGGTCCTCCGAGGCGTAGCCGACAAACTCGACATCTGACCCACCCCCCGTCCCCATTTGCCTGGCTGACCCACCAATTTGCCTGGCTGACCCACCAAGTGCGGGGTTCTGGACCCTGGTCAAGGGTCACGAACCCCCGACTTGGTGGGTGGACCAGGCAAATGCGGCGAGGGGGAGTCAGGTGGTTCGGGTGTGGGTGATGCGGGTGGCGATGCCGTCGAGGACGGTGGTGAGGCCGAAGCCGAATTCGGCGGCGTCGAAGTCGCCGGCGTAGCCCTCGTCGAGGGGCTGTTCGAGGGTGGCGGCGATCCCGGGGAAGCGGTCCGGGGTCGCGAGCATCGTCAGGCGCTCGGTGTAGAGCCGGTCGGCCTCGCGGACCTCGTCCGGTTCGGTGCGCATGTTGGCGGTGAGTTGCGCCGTACCGCGGACGTAGATGTTCACCAGCAGCATCGCGGACAGCCGGTCCTGCGGCGTGAGCGGCGTACCGTCGAACGCGTCCAGCCCGGACTCCATCCAGGCCAGCTGGTTCGGTGACAGCGGCGGCTCCTGGATCGGGATCTGCAGGATCCACGGGTGCCGGCGCAGCCCGTCGCGGAACGCCTCGGCCCAGGCGGTGATCCGGCCGCGCCAGTCGAGTTCCGGGTCCAGGACCGGCGGCTCGGCGAAGGCGTGCTCGAGCATCACGACGTACAGGTCGTCCTTGGCGTCGACGTACCGGTAGAGCGACATCGTGGTGAAGCCGAGCTCGGCCGCCACCTTGCTCATCGAGACCGCGCCCAGCCCGCCCGCGTCGGCCAGCTTGATCGCGGCCCGCGCGATGTCGCTGATGTGGAACGCCGGCTTCGGCCCCGGGCGGCTCCGCCCCTCGATCCCCCAGAGCTGCTGCAACACCCTCGGTAGCTCTTCCATGTGATCCATCCTATCTGTTTACAGCATAGACAGTCATGTGTATGGTCTGTGTATGGCGCACACAGTGTGCGGCGTAGACAGATAACTCCGGAGGGGTGTCATGGGTTCGACAGAACGGGCGGGACGCAAGGAGTGGATCGCGCTCGGCGTGCTCGCGCTGCCGCTGCTGCTGGTCTCGATGGACGTGTCGGTGCTGTACTTCGCGGTTCCGTTCATCAGCGCGGACCTCGGCGTGAACGCGACCGAGCAGCTGTGGATCTTCGACATCTACGGCTTCGTCCTGGCCGGCCTGCTGATCACCATGGGCTCGCTCGGCGACCGGATCGGCCGCCGCCGGCTGCTGCTGTTCGGCGCGATCGGGTTCGGGGTCGCGTCGGTCGCGGCGGCGTACGCACAGAACCCGGAGCAGCTGATCGCGGCCCGCGCGCTGCTCGGGATCGGCGGCGCGACCCTGATGCCGTCGACCCTGGCGCTGATCCGGAACATGTTCCACGACCCGAAGCAGCGGTCGAAGGCGATCGCGTTCTGGAGCGCGGTGATGATGGGCGGGATCACCCTCGGTCCGGTGCTCGGCGGGTTCCTGCTGGAGCACTTCTGGTGGGGTTCGGTGTTCCTGATCAACACCCCCGCGATGGTTCTGCTGGTCGTCCTCGCGCCGGTGCTGCTGCCGGAGTTCAAGGCCGCGGTGCGCGGACGGTTCGACCTGCTGGGTTCGGTGCTGTCGCTGGCCGCCGTACTGCCGGTGATCTGGGGGATCAAGGAGCTGGCGGCGCACGGTATGGCGGCGCTCCCGGTGGTGGCGATCGTGGCCGGGCTGGTGTTCGGGGTGCTGTTCGTCCAGCGGCAGCGGACCGCCGCGCACCCGATGGTCGACCTGTCGATGTTCCGGAACCGCGCGTTCAGCGGGTCGCTGGCGGCGAACACCATCGGGACCCTGGCGCTGGTGGGCAACGCGGTCTTCCTGACCCAGTACCTGCAGTTGGTGCATGGGCTTTCGCCCTTGAAGGCTGCGTTGTGGTCGCTTGCCCCGTCGGTGCTGGTCGGTGGCGCGGCTCCGTTGGCCACTGCACTCGCTGGGAAGCTGGACCGGGCGTACGTGATCGGCGGAGCCTTCGTCCTCGCGGCGTCGGGGTACGGCGTACTCACCCAGGTGCACGTCGACTCGTCGCTGGCGGTGCCGCTCGCCGGTGCCGGTCTGCTGGCCGCCGGTCTGGTGATGGTGATGACTCTGGTGACCGAGGCCGTTGTCGGTTCGGTGGCGCCGGAACGCGCCGGCTCGGCGTCCGCGGTGATGGAGACCTGCGCGGAGTTGGGCGGCGCTCTCGGGATCGCGGTGCTGGGATCGATCGGTACTGCGGTCTACCGCGCCGACGTCCCGTCGAATCTGCCGGCCGGCATCGCAGCTCCTGTCCGCGAAGGCCTGCCGGCGGCGACTGCCGCAGCCGCCCACCTGCCCGCGCAGTTGGCCGACACCGTCCTGGCCACCGCTCGCCACGCCTTCACCCACAGCATGAACGTCGTCGCCCTGGTCGGCGCGATCCTCCTGCTCACCACCGCGGTAGCCGCCACCCTCACCCTCCGCGGCGCCACCCACACCACCGCCCCGGCCGAAGCCCCCACCCCCGAGGAGGCCGACCTAGCCCCCACAGCCTGAACCCGTTCCCTCCACAAGAGGTCAGCCGCAAAGCCCCCATCTCAGGGGTCTACCTCCGAGATGGTGGGTTTGCGGCCGGTATGCGGTGGGCCAACCCGCCATCTCGTGGGTCAACCCATGAGATGACGGACCGCGTTAGCGGGGTGGGTGGCGTGGGGGGTCGCCGGGGCGGCGTTTGAAGGGGTGGTTCCGGTTGCGTTCGACGGTTGGTTCTTCGGACCAGGGGGTCGGGTTCTCGCCGGTGTCCTCGTCGTCGGTCTGGCCGCTCCACCAGCGGCCCATCGGCTGCTCGGGTGGCGGTTTCTGATCCGCGGAGCGCCATTCGACCGTGGGCTCGTCGTGCGAGCTCGAACGGCGCCGGCGGTTCGCGCGCTGCTCGGCGACGCTGAGGATCGTCCGGGTGGTGCTCTCCGGGTGCTCGTCGCCCGCCGGGTGCCGGTGCTCCGCCGGGTGCCCGTGGTCGGGGCGGGGTCCGCCGAGGCCGCCCGGGCGCAACGTCTCCGGGGTCGGGCGGTGGCTCGGGCGCATCCGCAGTACGAGGAAGACAACGATCAGCAGCACGCCCGCGAGGAACCCGAACCCGAGGCGCGGGATCAGCGGCAGCACGATCCCGCAGCCACCGCCGAGCACCCACGCGAGCTGCAGCACCGTCTCCGATCGCGCGAACACCGACGTCCGCACGGACTCCGGCACGTCGCGCTGGATCATCGCGTCCAGCGACAGCTTGCCGAGCGAGCTGCACAGTCCCGCGACGAGGCCGAGCGCGATCAGGATCGGCAGGCCGTACAGCACCGCGACAGCGATCGCGACGGTCGCGTCGGCGAGCAGCACCGCGAGTACGACCGCCTCCGGTTTTCGTGCCCTGAGCAACGATCCGAGAAGGGTGCCGAGACTGTTCCCGATACCGGCCGCGGCGATCACCGCACCGGCCGCGACAGCGCCCTTGACCCCGCTGATCGGCTGGTCGCGGAGCAGGAACGCCAAGTACATGGTCAGGAATCCGGACACGAACCGCAGTCCCAGGTTGCACCGGATCCCGCGCGCCACCGCGGCGGTGATCGCGCGCCGGCGCGCGTCCCGTCCCGCCGTACCCGTCACTTCTTCGTCGGCGGGGGAGTCGACCGCGGACGGCAGCCGGATCGCGAGCACCAGGCCGACGATGTACACGAGCGCGGCCCAGCGCAGCGACCACTGCGGCCCGATCGCGGCGAACGCCCCGGCGATCCCGGCGCCGACGGTCGCGCCCGCGACGCCCGCGAGCGAGATCCGGGAGTTGGCCGTGACGAGCGTGATCTGTTTGGGCAGCAGCCGCGGTACGGCGGAGGCGCGCGTCACGCCGTACGCCTTGGACGCGACCAGGCAGCCGAGGGCTGCCGGGTACAGCCAGGCGGAGCCCTGGCCGGAGATCGACGACGCCAGGCTCCAGACCAGGAACGCGCGGGCGCCGAGGGTCGCGCCGATCGCCCAGCGGCGACCGTGCCGGAACCGGTCGAGGAGCGGGCCGATCAGCGGCGCCATCAAGGCGAACGGCGCCATCGTCAGCAGTAGGAACAGCGCCACCCGGTCGCGGGCCTGGTCGCTCGGCACGGTGAAGAACACCGTGCCGGCCAGCGAGACCGCGAACGCCGTGTCGCCCGCCGCGTTCACCGCACCGAGCTCGATCAGGCGCGACAGGCCGGATTCGCCGGCGCCTTGGGCGCTGGTCAGGCCGCGGATCCGGCGCCCGGTCGCCCGCCCGACCTTGCCACTGACCTCAGCGGCCTTCTTGGACGCCGACGCCACGCCCTCGGCGCCGACCTTCGAGGCGTGCCCGACCTTCTTGCCGGCAGTCCCCATCCGCGCCCGGGCGTCACTCAGCCGCTCGCGTTTGCCGCCGGAGGCGTTCGGGTCGGGGGGATGCATGAAACCATCCTGCCTCTTCCCGGGGACAGACCACAGGCACCGCGCGTACGGGCGCCTGATCGCGGGCGGGTCGACGGCGGTTCGGCGTACGGCGAGGGGCGTGCGAGAATGGGCGATTGTGACTCCCGTCAAAAGCCCCGAACCGGTACGCGCGAAGCCCGACGCCGTCTGCGTCGCGGCGGTCGAACCGGCGCGCGAGGCCGCGATCGCCGAGGCCGGCGCCGCGCAGGTCGGGGAGCACCTCGGTCATCTGGTCGAGGGTGAGCGCCTCGTCACCCACTACTTCGCCTCCACCCACCCCGGGTACCGCGGCTGGCGCTGGGCCGTCACGCTGACCCGTGCGTCGCGGGCCAAGACCGTCACGGTCAACGAGGTCGTGATGCTGCCCGGCGACGAGGCCGTCGTCGCGCCCGAGTGGGTCCCGTGGTCGGAACGCGTCCAGCCCGGCGACCTCCGCCCCGGCGACCTGTTCCCGACGCACGCCGACGACCCGCGTCTCGAACCCGGGTTCACCGACACCGCCGACGCGCCGGAGGACGTGCTCTCGGTGGTCGAGGAGCTCGGCCTCGGGCGCGAGCGCGTGCTCTCGCCGTTCGGGCGTGAAGAGGCGGCGGAACGCTGGTACGGCGGGGAGTTCGGGCCGGCGTCCGCGATCGCCCAGGCCGTTCCGTACAAGTGCTACTCGTGCGGCTACTGGATCCGCCTCGCCGACAGCCTCGGCCAGGCGTTCGGCGTCTGCGCCAATGAGATGGCCCCCGGCGAGGCCCGCGTGGTTGCCTACGACTACGGCTGCGGCGCCCACTCCGACGCCACCATCGACCTGGCCGAGCCCCCCACCCCCGACCACGCCTTCGACACAACGGGCTACGACACCCTCAACCTAACCCCCACTGAGGACTGAGCCGCAGCTGGGCGTTGCACACCCCGCGGGCCCGTTGAACAGGTTGTTACCTGTGCAGCGGCACCGGAGGGTGTTCGCCGGGGCCGGTGAGGGTCAGTCTTCGGTGGCGGAGCGGTGGCCTGCTTGGATGGCGGTCCAGCGGCGTTTGCAGTACCAGAGGCCGATCAGGCCGAGGCCGAAGCCGGCGACGGGAACCCAGAGCCACCAGTCGAGGCCGTCGGCCTCGAGGCGGTTGCGGAAGACGAGCAGGACGACGAACGCGACCGCCCAGATGGCGATGCCGGTGATCACGCTGGGGATGCCGGACAGGTCGAGCGGCTTGACCTCGGCGTGCACCAGTTCGCCGCGCGCGAGTTGGCTGGTCGGGTCGGTGCGCTTCTTGTCCGTGCGCTCCTTGGCCGGCTCCTGCTCCTCAGTCACATCACTACATTAGCTTCGTTTCCCATTAGTGCTCGCAACTGCCCGGTAGGAACTGGCACGATGCGATCATGAGCTCGCCCCAGGCCGCGATGGCCCGCTCCGGTTCCGGCCCTCTGGACTCGTTCTTCAAGATCAGCCAGCGCGGCTCCACCCTCGGCCGGGAGGTCCGCGGCGGGCTGGTCACGTTCTTCACGATGGCCTACATCGTCGTCCTGAACCCGCTGATCATCGGCACCGTCAAGGACGGCACCGGCCAGTTCGTCGGCGGCGGCACCGACCCGGCGGCGTCGATCGCGAAGATCGCGGTCGCGACCGCGCTGGTGGCCGGCGTGGTGACGATCCTGATGGGCCTGGTCGCGAACTTCCCGCTCGCGCTCGCCACCGGCCTCGGCCTGAACGCGTTCGTCGCGTTCTCGATCGCGACCAAGATGACCTGGGCGGACGCGATGGGCCTGGTGGTCCTCGAGGGCCTGGTCATTCTGATCCTGGTGCTCACCGGCTTCCGGAAAGCGGTATTCGAGGCCGTACCGCTGCAGCTGAAGGTCGCGATCAGCGTCGGCATCGGCCTGTTCATCGCGTTCATCGGCGTGGTCGACGCGGGCTTCGTACGCCGTCCCGCGGCGCTCAGTGGCCCGCCGGTCGAACTCGGTGTCGGCGGCAACCTCCGCGGCTGGCCGGTACTGGTGTTCGTGGTCGGCCTGATCCTGATGGTGGCGCTGTACGCCCGGAAGGTGAAGGGCGCGATCCTGATCGGCATCCTGGCCGCGACCGTGGTGGCGATCCTGATCGAGTCGATCGCGAACATCGGCGCCCGCACCGACAAGAACCCGGGCGGCTGGGGCCTGAGCGTGCCGAAGCTGCCGGACCAGTGGTTCACGACACCGAACCTGGACACGATCGGCGAGTTCAACCTGTTTGGGTCGTTCGAGAAGGTCGGGGTGGTGTCGGCGCTGCTGCTGATCTTCACGCTGATGCTCGCCGACTTCTTCGACACGATGGGCACGATGACCGCGATCGGCGCGGAGGCGGGCCTGAACGACAAGAACGGCATCCCGCCGAACTCGCAGCGGATCCTGATCGTGGACAGTGTCGCGGCGGCCGCCGGTGGCGCTGCGTCCGTCTCGAGCAATACGTCGTACATCGAGTCGGCCTCCGGGGTCGGCGAGGGCGCGCGGACCGGGCTGGCGAGTGTGGTGACCGGGATCTGCTTCCTGATCTCGATGGTGGTCGCGCCGCTGGTGACGCTGATCCCGTACGAGGCCGCGACGCCGGCGCTGATCCTGGTCGGGTTCCTGATGATGACGCAGGTGAAGGGGATCGACTTCGACGATCTCGAGGTCGCGTTCCCGGCGTTCCTGACGATCGTGCTGATGCCGTTCACGTACTCGATCTCGGCCGGTATCGGCGCCGGTTTCGTCTCGTACGCGATCCTCAAGACCGTCCGCGGCAAGGCCCGCCAGGTGCACCCGCTGATGTGGGTCGTCGCCGCCCTGTTCGTCGTCTACTTCGCGATCGGCCCGCTGACCGACTGGCTCACCTGAGTCATCTGACGCCGAAGGCACGCAGAAACGTCTGTACGGCGTTCTGCGTGACCTCGGCCAGTTCGTTGAACGGGATCTTGCGGGTGCCGAGGCGGGACCGCGCGTCGAACGGCGCGGTCAGGAGCGCGCCGAACTGTTCCGCCGCGACCGCGGGGTCGGACAGTCGCAGGTGCCCGGCCAGCGCGAGCCGGGCCAGCCGGTCGGCGAGGGCGTCGTTGACCTTGTCGGTCGCGCGTTCCCGCACGATGTCCTGCAGTTCGGGCATGCTCCCGAGCTCGGCCTGCAGCAGCCGGCGGACCGCCCACGACTTCTCGTCGCAGTAGCACTTGGCGAGCTTGAGGCCGACCTCGGTCAGCGCCTCGACCGGGTCACGTTCCGGGCGCAACGTCTCGATCGCCGCGAGGTTGCGGGCGAGGGCGTCGTCCGCGAGCGCGGCGACGGCTGCCCGGAACAGCGACTGCTTGTCGCCGAAGTGGTTGTAGATCGTGTGCTTCGCGACCCCGGCGGTGGCCGCGACCGTGTCGACGCTCGCCGCCCGGTAGCCGTCCCGCGCGAAGACCGTGAAGGCCGCCTCCAGGATCGCCTGGCGTTTGTCGATGCGTCCGCGCGTGCCTGTCACCCGGACAGGGTAGCTGGATAGACTCAGTCGTCCTATAAACTGCACTCACCAGTGCATTCTTTTAGGAGGTCTCATGTTTGTGAACGTACTGCGGTTCCGGTTCAAGGCAGGTGTCAGTGCCGACGAGCAGGCGGAGGTGCTGGCCGCGATGCGGCGTACGGCGGCGATGGACTCGACCGCGTTCGGGGTCGTCGGGGCGGATCTGGGCGATCCGGCCGACGGGTTCACGCACGCGTATCTGGCCGCGATCCCGGACCTCGAGTCGTTCAAGCGCTACACCTGGGATCCGGTGCACCTGGCCGGCGACGACGTCATCCTGGACAGGCTCGAGAAGATGAGCGCGGTCCGCTTCAGTGACGACGACCCCGAGGTCGGCCGGGCGATGTACGCCGAGGTCGCGCGGAAGAGCGCCGAGTACCCGGAATGGTCGCGCCGCGTCGACGAGTTGTTCGCCTAAGTGGTACGCCGAAGTTCGAGGTACTCGGCCCTGGCGGTGAAGAGTTCGCGGAGTTCGTTGCTGACGTGGTCGAGGAATTCGGTGCGGTACGTCGAGTCCGTGAGCAGCGCGATCGAGTAGTAGAGCCCGGTGAAGTTCGCGATGCCGACGGCGACCTTGATCAGGGAGGCGCTGAGGACGAGCGGATGGTTCAGCAGTTCGACGTGGTACGACCACGAGCCGGCGTCGACGCCCCACTGCCGGTAGATGTGTTCGCTGATCGCGAGCATGCCGAAGGCAACGAAGAACAGGCCGACGCCGGCGCTCACCACGAGGACCTGCATCCACTGCCGGATCACCAGGCTCACGCTGACGTTGAAGCGCTGGCTCCGGCTCAGCGGCGGGCCCGAGCCGGCGGTGCGCTCGATCGCGTCCACCTCCAGCGGCAGCCGGATCAGCAGGAACACGGTGCTCAGCAGCGTGAACGCGATCACGGAGAAGACGATGAAGGCCGCGGGCATCCACGCGAACACCTGCCACATGTCCGCGGTCATGAACAGCACCAGCGAGAAGACCAGCAAAAGCGGCAACGCCCGGACGAAGCTGGCGACCGAGTTGGCCAGCTCGCGCGCCAACTGGCGCACTCCCCAGACCACGGTGGCGATGAAGCCGTAGCCGACCACGACGTACACCAGTCCGACCAGCAGCAAGTTGCCGAAGGCCACACCGAAGAACTGCTTGACCTGGCCTTGCGTGACGACGGGGAGCAACGCCGGTAGCAGGACGAACACCGCCAGCTCCGGGGTCCCGAAGCGGGTCGGCAGCGAACCGAACGGCCGTCCGCGCAACCCGTTGAGCAGGCCGAACCCGGCGATCAGTGCGAGCAGACCGCCGATCGCGGCCAGCAGATTCTGCCACCAGTCCCATTCGAGTGAGGTGGCGCCGAGCATCTCGGCCAGGAACACCAGCACCAGCAGTGGCGCCGCCCGCGTGAAGATGTCGTGCGTCGGCGAGAAGTCCTCGATGAACAGCGGCAGTCCCGCCCGCCGGAACCTCTGCTCGTACCGCTCCAGCTCGGCCGTCGTCCCCATGACCGCGAACTCTATCGGCCGTCCGCGCCGGGGGAATACCAGCTGGCGGTCCAACGTTTTTAGTTAGCAAAGGTAATGAGTTAAGGTAAAGACATGCCCGAAGTCGTAGCGCAGCAGGTGAAGAGTGACGTCGGGCTGGCGAGTGCCCTGCGGTCGTCGACCCTGCGGCTGTCCCGGCAGATCCGCCGGCAGCGCGAGCCCGGTCACGACCTCACCGCGAACCAGCTCAGCGTGCTCGGCGCGCTGGCCAAGCACGAGGCGATGACGATCGGCGAGCTGGCCGCCCACGAGCAGGTGAAGCCGCCGTCGATGACGCGGATCGTGACGAACATGGAGGAGGCGGGTCTGCTGGTCCGCCGCCCGCATCCGACCGACAAGCGCCAGATCATGGTCGAGCTCACCGCCAAGGCCGACGAGCTGATCCTGGCGAACCGCCGCCGCCGCGATGAGTGGCTGCAGACCAAACTGAAGCAATTGACCCCCGAGGAGCGCGACATCCTGCGCAAGGCAGCACCTGTTCTCGAACGACTGGCGGCTCGATGAGCCCCACCTTCCGCGCGTTCAAGGTCCGGAACTTCCGGCTGTACGCCTCGGGCGCGATCGTCTCGAACGTCGGCACCTGGATGCAGCGGGTCGCCCAGGACTGGCTGGTCCTGGAGCTGACCCATTCCGGTACGGCGCTCGGGATCGTCACCGGCCTGCAGTTCCTGCCCGCGCTCCTGCTCGGCCCGTACGCCGGTCTGATCGCGGACCGCTTCCCGAAGCGGACCGTGCTGACGGTCACCCAGATCGCGATGGCCACTGTCGCGCTGACCCTCGGCGGACTGACGATCGCCGGTGTCGTGCAGACGTGGCACGTGTATCTGCTGGCCCTCCTGTTCGGTGTCGGTACGGCGTTCGACGCCCCGACCCGGCAGGCGTTCGTGGTCGAGATGGTCGGCCGTGACGAGCTGTCGAACGCGGTCGGCCTGAACTCCGCGTCCTTCAACGCCGCCCGGCTGCTCGGCCCGGCGCTGGCCGGTCTGCTGATCAACTGGATCGGCACCGGTCCGGTGATCCTGATCAACGGGTTCACCTACTCCGCCGTGATCCTGTCGTTGCGGCTGATGCGGGTCTCCGAGCTGCACACGCCGAAACCCGCGGCCCGGGACAAGGGCATGATCCGGGACGGGATGCGTTACCTGTGGCGCCGGCCGGATCTGATGATGGTGCTGGTGGCGGTGTTCTTCGCGGGCACCTTCGGACTGAACTTCCAGCTGACGTCGGCGCTAATGGCGACAAGCGTGTTCCACAAGGGCGCGGGGGAGTACGGCATCCTCGGTTCGGTGCTCGCGATCGGCTCGCTGTCCGGCGCGTTGCTCGCGGCCCGGCGGGTCCGGATCCGCGCGCGGCTGGTGATCGGTGCGGCGGTGGCGTTCGGTCTGCTCGAGATCGTGAGCGCGCTGATGCCGACGTACCTGACCTTCGCGCTGGTGCTGCCTCTGGTCGGGCTGACCTCGCTGACCATGCTGACCTCGGCGAACGCAACGATGCAGTTGAGCATCGAGCCGACGATGCGCGGCCGGGTGATGGCGCTGTACATGACGGTCCTGATGGGCGGTACGCCGATCGGGTCGCCGTTCATCGGCTGGATCGGCCAGGTGATGGGCGCCCGCTGGTCGCTGATCGCCGGCGGTGGGCTGACTGTGCTCGGCACGGTCGGCTCGGTGCTGTACTTCTCCCGCCGGCGCGGTCTCGCGATCCGTCCGCGGTTGCTCCCGCGCCCCCACCTCGAGGTCCTGCCCCAGACCGAACTACTCGGCGAGAAGGCAGTCGTCGACACACCCGACGTCCCGAAGAAGGACGTCGGTCACCAGGTCGCCTAGGGCGTGTCTCCCAATCCCACGCCTACTGCGGGGCACTCGGCACGGCATCTCGCCGCACGGGTGCAAAGGCCACGATGCTCCGCATCGAGACCTTCGCCCCCGCACGCCGAGCTACCGCACCGAGCACCTCCTCGCGACGGCGGGGGATTGGGAGACACGCCCTAGGGGCGGATGCGCGTCAGTAGGCGGGCGGCGAAGAACAGGGCGTCGGCTTCTGCTGCGCGCCGGGTGAGCATTGCCGCGGGGTCGTGCTGGGGTTTCGGGCGTACGCCGGATGTCGCGGCCGTGGTGATCCGGAGGTGTCCCCGCGCGCCGAGACCGGCCGCCGGTGTCCATTCCACGTCGGCGATGTCCGCGAGCGGCACCGACCACGGGTCGCCGAGCGCCTTCTTCTTACGGCCCGCGGACCGGTGGTACTCGAACGTGAGCTGCCCGTTCGCCACCGTGAGCGTCGCGTCCCGCCCTTCGATCCGATCGGGCGCGGGCGGCGGCGCGACCAGCCACGCGGTGGAGGCCGTCGCCGGTACGTCGCGACGGACGAGGGCCTGGCCGATGTCACGGGCGATCTCCTCGGCGAGTGCACGGTCGACCCCCGGGAACTCGTAGAGCTCGACGGGCTGCGTCACGGACTGCAGCGGGTCGGCGCCGTCGCGGAGGACGAACTGCAGTCCTGCGTCGGTGACCTCGACGGCGCGCAGCGCCTCGATGGGCACGGTCCGCTCACCGAGACGAGTCCGTAAAGGCGTCCCGCCGTACCGGATCCGGAGAGTACCGATACCGTCCCAGACGACCGTGCCGTACGTGCTCGTCAGCTCACCACCTGCCACCTACCCCATCCTTCCTTAGTGGGCGGGTCTTGGCCGTAAGGGTCAGAATGGGGCGTGACCCATTACGACCTCGTGATCATCGGGACCGGCTCCGGTAACACCATCGTCAATCGGCGGTTCGCGGACCAGAAGGTGGCGATCGTCGAGCGCGGCACGTTCGGCGGCACCTGCCTGAACGTGGGGTGCATCCCGACCAAGATGTTCGTGCATGCCGCCGACGTGGCCGCGACGCCGTCGGTGAGTGCGCGGTACGGCGTCGACGAGCAGCTGCTCGGCGTCCGCTGGCGCGATGTCCGGGACCGGATCTTCGGCCGGATCGACCCGATCGCGGCCGGCGGCTCGGAGTACCGGCACCACAACCCGGACAACGCGAACGTCACCGTGTACGACGGGACCGGGCGGTTCACCGGGTTCAAGGAGCTGACGGTCGACGGCAAGGACGGGTCGACGAGCGTGTTCAGCGCGGACCGGTTCGTGATCGCGACCGGCAGCCGGCCGATCGTCCCGCCGATCCCGGGTCTCGAGGAGACCGGGTACCACACGTCGAACACGATCATGCGGCTCGAGGAACTACCGCGCCGGATCGCGATCATCGGCGGCGGGTTCGTCGCGGCCGAGTTCGCGCACGTGTTCGCGTCGTTCGGGGTCGAGGTGACGGTCATCGCCCGTTCGAACGGGCTGCTCCGGCTCGAGGACCGTGAGATCGGCGCGCGGTACACGGAGATCGCGCGGGAGAAGTACGACGTACGGCTCAACCACGAGACCGTGCGGGTCGCGCGCCGTGACGACGGCTCGATCCTGCTCGGGATGCTGCACCCGGGCGGTGCCGACGAGCTGATCGTCGACGAGCTCCTGGTCGCGGTCGGCCGGGAACCGAACTCGGACCTGCTGAACCTGGACGCCACCGGGGTGGACGTGGACCGCGAGGGTCGCGTGCTCGTCGACGCGTACCAGCAGACCAGTGCCGACGGCATCTACGCGCTCGGCGACGTGACGAACCCGCATCAGCTCAAGCACGTCGCGAACCACGAGGCCCGGGTGGTGAAGCACAACCTGCTCAACCCCGACGACCGGATCGAGGCCGACCACCGCTTCGTCCCGCACGCGGTGTTCAGCGCACCGCAGATCGCGTCCGTCGGCCTCACCGAGGAGCAGGCGCAGGAACGCGGAATCCCTTATGTGAAGGCGGTTCAGACGTACGCCGATATCGCGTACGGCTGGGCGATGGAGGACACCACCGGTTTCGCGAAGGTGCTCGCCGACCCGGAGAGCGGGCAGATCATCGGCTGCCACGTGATCGGCCCGCAGGCGCCGACCGTGATCCAGCCGGTGATCCAGGCGATGAGCTTCGGGCTGGACGCGTACACGATGGCCCGCGGCCAGTACTGGATCCACCCCGCGATGCCCGAGCTGATCGAGAACGCGCTGCTGAAGCTCGATCTACACCCGGAACGCTGAGATCACATCGGCGACCGTGTCGAGGGTGGTGAGGTCGGGGAGGCTGATCATCACCTCGGCCACCCCCGCCTCGGACAGCTCGCGGAACCGCCCGATCTGATCGTCGACGGTGCCTGCGTTCACGGAGGCGGCGTACTTCGCCGGGTTGACGTTCCGCGGGCGCAACCGCTGCACGAGCTCGTCGACCTGCCGGGAGTCCTTGCCTACAAGGGTTGTCGACAGGTGCGTCAGCTCGACCGGCCTGTCTCCCAGGTGGCCGGCTGCCTTCCGTACCGCGGCTGCGTCCCCGAAGACGTTCACCGCGTCGGCGTACCGTGCGGCCAGTCGCAGCGTCCGCGGGCCACTCCCACCGACGAGCACGGGCAGGTGGTCCTGCAGCGGTCGCGGATAACACGTGGTGTCGGGTACGTCGAGGATCTTGCCGTGGAACGGTTTGTTGCCTGGTCCCCATAAAATCGGCAGCATCTGCAAGGCGTCCTCGAGCAGCGCATAGCGTTCGCTCACCGGAGGAAACGGCCAGCCGTACGCCTTGTGCTCCGCCTCGAACCACGCGAGCCCGACCCCGCACACCGCTCGCCCACCACTCAACACATCCAGCGTCGCCGCGATCTTCCCGAGGTGGGCGACGTTGCGGTAGGTGATGCCGGAGACGAGCGTGCCGAGCCGGACCCGGGTCGTGCACGCGGCCAGGTACCCGAGCGTCGTCCAGCTCTCCAGGAAGTCCTCCCACGCCCGCCCCACCTGCGGGATCTGCCGGAAGTGATCCATCACGTAGATCGCGTCGAACCCCGCCGCCTCGGCCCGCTCCGCGACCTCACGAATCCACGCGGCCAGGCCTTCCCGACCGCCTGGGTACCTGCTCAACTGCAGCCCGAAACGCAACCCCACCGGAGCATCCGACTGCCGAGCCTGCGCCGCGGTCGACTCCACGAACGCATCCGGAACCACCCGCACCACAGTCGGCTCGAGTACGTCGTCGTACCCCTCCGTCGGCAGCTCCTTCTTCACCGACGTCCACGACCGCAGCTGGCTGGTCAGAGCGTCCGCGGGGATGCGTTTCGCCGTACGCTCCCGATTCCGCCGCCGGCATTCCTCGGCAGGCGTGTCGAACGCCACCGCGACACAGGCCATGCCCGCCTCGCGAGCGAGCTCGAGCCACCGCAGCCGCTTCTCTTTGTCCAGTCCCAGCGTGTCGATGACGGTGGTCAGCCGGCGCCCGATGCGCTGCCGCACCACCACGTCCAGCAGCGCGAAAGCGTCCGTACTGGCCGTGATGTCGTCCTCGCCCGCCCCGACCAGCGCCCGGAGCCGATCACTCGACACCACCAGCTCGACCCCGAAATGCTCCGCCGCCCACGTCGACTTCCCGGACGCCCCCGGCCCCACAAGGATCACCACACACGGCGACGGCAGCTTCAACTCGGCCACAAAAGCAGTTTCCACCACAGATACGATTTTCGGATGCGATTGTTCGTGGCCGTAGTGCCACCTCTCGAGGTAGTGGAGGATCTGAGCGAGTTCGTGGAGCCGCGCCGGGACCATCCGGACGACGACATCCGGTGGGCGGCGGACGAGCACTGGCATCTCACGCTGGCGTTTCTCGGCGAGGTGCCGGACTGGAAGACCGAGGAGCTCGAGGAGCGGCTGGAGCTCGCCGCCCAGCGCCAGAAACCGTTCGAGCTCCAGCTGACCGGAGCAGGCGCGTTCCCCGGCGTGCCGGACGCGCGAGTGCTGTACGCCGGAGTTCGCGACGACACCGAGTCGCTCAAGCACCTGGCGATGACCACCCGGGCGGCAGCGAGTCGCGCCGGAGTGACGGTGGAAGGAAGGAAATTCACCCCGCACCTGACCTTGGCGCGGTTGCGGCGACCGGTCGACGTCACCAAGTGGGTCAGGGTTTTCGACACCTACGAGAGCCCTGCCTGGACGGCGGGCAGCCTGCAGTTGATCGAGTCCCGGCTGGGTGAAGGACCGGGCCACAGTGCGGCGTACATCACGGTAGGCGAATGGGATTTCTTAGGTTAACCTCAGGAAGGTTAGCCGTACCTAATGCTATGAGAGAGTCCCGCCATGCTCGCGAACTACCTGATCGGACTCCGTGAAGGACTCGAGGCCTCGCTGGTCGTCAGCATCCTCGCCACCTTCCTGGTCAAGTCGGGGCATCGCGATCGACTCAAACTGGTCTGGATCGGTGTCGCCGCGGCGCTTGCCGTGGCGGTCGCCGCCTGGGGTCTGCTCCAGTTCGTCACCGCGCTGACCGCGAAGTCGTTCACCACACAGGAGACCGTCGGCGGGGTGATGTCGATCCTCGCGGTCGGTTTCGTCACCTGGATGATCTTCTGGATGCGCAAGGCCTCCCGCAGTATCGCCAAGGAACTGCGCGAGCGGATGGGCCAGGCCCTCGAGATCGGGTCCCGCGCCGTCGTCATCCTGGCGTTCCTCGCGGTCTTCCGGGAGAGCATCGAGACGGCGTTCATCGTGTACGCGTCGGCCGCCACCGCGACCACCGCCGTACCGTTCGTCGGCGTCCTGCTCGGGCTCGCGACCGCCGTACTGCTCGGCTTCGCGATCTACAAGGGCGCCGTGAAGATCAACCTGGCCGTGTTCTTCAAGTGGACCGGCGCGGTGCTGATCCTGGTCGCGGCCGGTATCTTCGCGTACGGCTTCCACGACCTGCAGGAAGCGAACATCCTGCCCGGTCTGAACACGCTGGCCTTCGACATCTCCCACGTGATCCCGCCCGACAGCTGGTACGGCGTACTGCTGAAGGGCATCTTCAACTTCAACCCGGCCCCGACCGTGGTGGAGGCGATCGCGTGGGTCGTCTACCTCGTCCCGGTGATGGTGCTCTATTTCCTTCCGGTGAAGAGTTCCACACCGCCCGCCGTCACGACGACGACCGCCACCAAAGCGGCCTGAAATCCCCAGGAGAACCATGCGCAGGACTCTGGCCCGTCGGGCCTCCATCGTCGGGGTCGTCATCGGCCTCGCCGCGCTCACCGCGTGTGCGGACGACGAACCGGCCGCGAAGGACGACGGCACCGGCCCGGTGTCGGTCAAGGCGTCCGACTCGGGCTGTGAGCTGAGCCGTCGCGACGTGAAGTCCGGCACCAGCACGTTCTCGGTGACGAACGGCGGCAGCAAGGTCACCGAGTTCTACGTGTACGCCGACGGCGACCGGGTGATGGGCGAGGTCGAGAACATCGGCCCGGGCCTGAAGCGGGACCTGATCGTCGAGCTGCCGACCGGCAAGTACCAGGCGGTCTGCAAGCCCGGCATGGTCGGCGACGGGATCCGGGGCGACCTCACCGTGACCGGCGACGCGCCCGCGCAGATCGACACGGACACCGCGCTGAAGCAGGCGACCGAGAGCTACCAGCGGTACGTGAACTCGCAGGCGGTCGCGTTGGAGCAGAAGACCACCGAGTTCGTGACCGCGGTGAAGGCCGGCGACGTCGCGAAGGCGAAGGAGCTGTTCCCGGTGTCGCGGACCTACTGGGAGCGGATCGAGCCGGTCGCGGAGTCGTTCGGTGATCTGGACCCGAAGATCGACGCCCGCGTCAACGACGTCGAGCCGGGCACCGAGTGGACCGGGTACCACCGGATCGAGCAGGCGCTCTGGGTCTCCAACTCGACCAAGGGCATGGAGAAGTACGCCGACCTGCTGCTGACCGATGTGAAGACGGTCGTCGCGAAGGCGAAGGTCGTGAAGCTGACGCCGCTGCAGCTGGCGAACGGCGCGAAGGAACTGCTCGACGAGGTCGCGACCGGCAAGGTCACCGGCGAGGAGGACCGCTACTCGCACACCGACCTGTGGGACTTCGAGGCGAACGTCGAGGGCTCGCAGGCCGCCATCCAGGCGCTCCGCCCGGCCCTGCAGAAGCGCGACGCGGCCCTTGTCACCCAGCTGGACACTCAGTTCAAGGCTGTCTTCGCGGCCCTGGACAAGTACCGCGACGGCGACGGCTTCAAGCCGTACACCGCAACCGAGGCCGAGAAGAAGGCGCTCGGCGCGGTGGTCGACGGGCTGGCCGAGCCGGTCAGCAAGGTCGCCGGGGTGCTGGCGAAGAAATGAGCGAACGTAAGGGACTTTCGCGGCGCGGGTTGTTCGGGGCGGCGGGTGCTGCTGTTGCTACCGGGGTTGCTGGGTATGCGGCGCATTCGGCGTTGTCCACCGAGCCGTCGCAGGCCGCGGACAACAACGGGCCTGTTGAGTTTCACGGGCCGCACCAGGCCGGGATCACCACGCCGGTGCAGGACCGGCTGCACTTCGCCGCGTTCGACGTGACGACGACGAAGCGGGACGAACTGATCGCGCTCCTGAAGGAGTGGACCGCCGCCGCCGCGCTGCTCACGGCGGGGCGGGACATCGGTCAGTACGGCGCCGTGAACGGACCGGGCGAGGCGCCCCCGGAGGACACCGGTGAAGCGGTCGGCCTGCCCCCGGCGCGGCTGACGATCACCGTCGGCTTCGGTCCGTCGTTGTTCGACAAGCGGTTCGGGCTCGCGGCGAAGCGTCCTCAGGCGCTCGTCGACCTGCCGCACTTCATCGGCGACGACCTCGACCCGGCGCGGTCCGGCGGGGACATCGCCGTACAGGCCTGTTCCGACGACCCGCAGGTCGCCGTACATGCCATCCGGAACCTGGCGCGGATCGGGTTCGGGCGGGTCGCCGTACGGTACTCGCAGCTCGGATTCGGCCGGACGTCGTCGACGTCGCGGGCGCAGGCGACGCCGCGGAACCTGTTCGGGTTCAAGGACGGGACCAACAACCTCAAGCTCGAGGAAGCCGACAAACTCGAGCAGCAGCTCTGGGTGCAGCCCGAGGACGGCCCCGAGTGGATGGTCGGCGGCGCGTACCTGGTGTCGCGGCGGATCCGGATGAACATCGAGATCTGGGACCGTACGTCGCTCGGCGAGCAGGAGACGATCATCGGCCGCGGGAAGGGCACCGGCGCCCCGCTGGGCAAGGCGGACGAGTTCGACGCGATCGACTTCACCGCGAAGAACTCCGACGGCGACCCGAAGATGCCGATGGACTCGCACGTGCGGCTCGCGCACCCGCAGTTCAACAACGGCGCCGAACTGCTCCGCCGGGGCTACAACTTCGTCGACGGTTCGGACGGCCTCGGCCGCCTGGACGCGGGCCTGTTCTTCCTGGCCTACCAACGCGACCCGCGCAAGCAGTTCATCCCCGTCCAGAACCAACTGGCCAAGAGCGACACGCTGAACGAGTACATCCACCACGTCGGCTCCGGCATCTTCGCCTGCCCCGCCGGCGTGACCCCCGGCTCATACTGGGGCGAAAAACTCTTCAGCTGAACCGGGCGGTCCCTATATTGTGGCCGTGAGCAACCAGCAGGGCGGGTACCCGGGGCAGCAGCCTCCGCAGCAGCCGCCGTACGGTCAGCAGCAGTACGGCCCGCAGTACGGCCAGCAGTACGTCGGTTACCCGCCGCCTCCACCTCCGCCGCGGAAGGTGGGTCCGATCGTGGTGGCGATCGTCGGTGCGTTGATGCTCATCGGCGCCGGTGTCTTCGTGGTCACCCGGTTCACCGGCGGCTCGGACGATGCCGCTGACGGTACGACCCAGCCGGTCGCGCCGTCGACGAAGCCCACGCTCCGTCCGGCGAGCGAGGCCCCGACCCAGCAACCGACCACCGGCGGCAGCCCGACCACCGGCGAGAGCCCGGCCAAGCCGACCGCACAGCCGGCCACCCAGCCGCCTGCGCAGCCGACCAAATTGCCGGCCGGATGCAACGGCTGCCTCCCGGGTGCCACAGTCAGCTCGCTCGTCACGGCGTTCAAGTCCAAGGGCTACGTCTGCAAGCTGGACCGCCGATGGGAATGCAACAAGGGCACCGTCGACGTGTACATCAGCCCCGACTACTCGAAGAAGAAGTACCCCGAGTCCATCGACGTGAGCGGCAGCGGCAGCGCCAAGGTCCAGAACTGCCCGCAGTGCGTCAAGGCCGCGGTCGCGTCGCTGAAGCAAGGCCTGCCGGGAGCGCTGGCGATCTTCGTCCCGGACGCGTCGATCCGGCAGCAGATCGTCACGTTCGCGTTGCAGGGAGCCGGCATCCCCGCCTCCGGACCGAGCTCGGCCCGAGACGCCAAGGTCGGTGCGTACCGGCTGTCCACCCAGGGCTACAGCGGCGCGACCGTTGGCAAGAACGGCAAGTACGCCACCTTCTACTCGACCTCGGTATCCATCAGCGGCATCTCCGAGTACTGACCGCTACTTGACGGCTCCCGCGGTGACGCCGGCTACGAAGTGGCGTTGGGCCAGGAGGAAGCCGATGACGACGGGGATGCTGACCACCAGGGCGGCGGCCATGATCTGGTTCCAGTAGATGTTGGTTTGGGTCGAGTACTGGCGAAGGCCGACGGACAACGTGCGGTTGGCCTCCGTCGTCATCACCGACGCGAACAGGACCTCGCCCCACGCGGTCATGAACGAGTAGATCGCGACCGCGATCACACCGGGCCGTGCCGCGGGCAGTACGACCCGCCAGAGCGCGCCCATCGGACCGCAACCGTCCACCAGCGCGGCCTCGTCCAGCTCGCGCGGGATGCTGTCGAAGTACCCGGCCAGCATCCAGATCGAGAACGGCAGGCTGAACGTCAGATAGGTGATGATCAGCCCGAGCCGCGTCCCGACCAGCTGCAGCCCGAACTGGTTGTTGATGTTCACGAAGATCAGGAACAACGGCAGCAGGAACAGCACACCCGGGAACATCTGCGTCGACAGCACCGTGGTGGTGAAGACCGTCCGCCCGCGGAACCTGAACCGCGACACCGCGAACGCGGCCAGGATCGCGATCGCCACCGAGAACACCGTCGCCGCCACCGACACGACCGTCGAGTTCACGAAGTACCGGGCCAGCGGCACCGTCTTCCACATGTCCACGAACGGCGCCAGCGTCAGGTTCGACGGCCACCAGGAGAACGCGCCCTGCACGTCCTTGAGCGGTTTCAGCGACGACGTCACCATCACGTACAGCGGGACCAGGACGAACAGTCCGAGCACTGTGAGGGTGACACCGCGGTAGATCTTGAACCCTCTGGTCTCACGCACGACGCGACCTCCTTCCGGTGACGAGCAGATACGCGCCGGTGACGATCATCAGGAAGATCAGCAGCAGCACGGACATCGCCGCCCCGGTGCCGAAGTTCCAGGTCAGGAACGACGCGTTGTAGATGTGGAACGTGATCAGGTCGCCGGCCGGCGGTTGCGCCGTACCGAACAGCACGTACGGCGTGTTGAAGTCGCTGAACGTCCACAGGAACAGCACCAGTACGAGGACCAGGTTCACCGGGCGCAGCGACGGGAGCGTGATGTTGCGCCACTGCCGGATGTTGCCGGCGCCGTCCACCGACGCGGCCTCGTACAGGTCCCGCGGGATGCTCTGCATACCGGCCATCAAGGTCAGGAACGCGAACGTCCACAGCTTCCAGCCGGCCACCGTGATCAGCGAGATCAGCGCGTTGCCGCCGATCAGCCAGAACGTCTTCCCGTCGGTCAGGTGCAGCTGGTCCAGGACGTGGTTCACCGCGCCGGTGTCGCGCTGGAGCATGAAGTTCCAGGTCAGGATTCCGGCGTACGCCGGGAGCGCGTACGGCACCAGGAACAGGGTGCGGACGATGCCCCGGCCGCGGAACTCCGGCTGCAGGGCGACCGCGGCGGCCATCCCGAGCACCCACGAGAACGCGACCGTGACGAGCGAGAAGACGACCGTGACGCCGAAGGACTTCAGCAGCCCCTGCCCGACGGCGTTGTTGAAGTCGAGCGCGACCTTGTAGTTGCCGAGCCCGACCCCGGGTGCGGAGGACCAGTTCGCGATGAAGAACTTGGTGAGCTTGACGAAACTCATCCAGATCCCGACCAGCATCGGAATGATGTGGATGAACAACTCGAGCAACACCGCCGGGGCCAGCAGCGCATAAGGCAACCACCGATTGAGCCCGGGCCGCTGCTCCAGGCCGCGCTTGGACTTGGGCTTCGCCGGCCGCGAGGCGGCCGGCGAAGCTTGCTCTGTTGCGAGAGACATCAGCTACTTGCCGCCACCTGGTCCTCGGCGGTCTTCAGGGCTGCCTTTACGTCGTCGGCGGTCACCGTGCCGCCGGTCGCGATCTTGGCGAACATCGCGTTCATCGCCTTGCCGACGGTGCTCTCGAACTGGTCCTCGGCCGGCACCAGCGGCAGCGGCTTGGACTTGGTGTTGTAGACGTCCTGGAACGTCGCCGCCTCGGCAGCGTCAGTGGTGAACACCGGCTTCGCGTCCTTCAGCACCGGCAGCGAGGAGAACGGCTTGCCCAGCGTCGTCTGGGTCTGCGCGTCGGTCATGTACTTCACGAACTTCAGCGCAGCGTCCTTGTGCTTGGTGTTCTTGAAGATCGACAGGTTGATCCCCGCCACGTGGCTGGCCACCTGCTCGCCACCGGCCGGAGCCGGGAACGGTACGACGCCGTACTCGCCGGCCTTCATGCCGTTGGCAACGATCGAGGAGTCGGCGTTGTTCTGGTTGATGACCATCGCGACCTTCTTGGTGGCGAAGTCGTTCACCGACTTGGTGCCGTTGTCGTACTGCGCGTTCGACGGGTTCGCGACCTTGTCCTTCTGCATCAGGTCGAGGTACCGCAGTACGCCCTGCACGTTGCCGTCACCGGTGAAGGTCGGCTTGCCGTCGCCGTTGAACCAGTCGGCCTTGTTCTGCGCGGCGTTGATGAACGCGAAGTGCACGTTCTCGGTGTAGCTGCCGGCCGCCAGCGCCATACCCCACTGGTTCTTCGCCGGGTTGGTCAGCTTCTTGGCCGCGGCGACCATCTCTTCCCAGGTCTTCGGCGGCTGCAGCCCGGCCGCGGCGAACATCGCCTTGTTGTAGTACAGGCCGTAGGCCAGACCGTAGAGCGGGACCGAGGTCGGGTCGGTGCCTTCCTTGCCGCCGGTCGCCAGAGCCGTCGGCACGAACTTGTCCTTGCCCCCGATCGCGGTCATCGCGTCGCCGTCGAACGGCAGGAACGCGTCGGTGGCCTGCAGCGAGGCCGCCCAGGTGTTGCCGATGTTGACCACGTCCGGCGCCTGACCCGAGGTGATCGCGGTCTGGATCCGGGTCTGCAGGTCGTTCCAGCCGATCACCTCGAGGTTCACCTTGATCCCGGTCTCCTGGGTGAACTTCTGCAGGACCGGGGTCAGGACCTCCTTGTCGTTGTCGAGGCTGGTGCCCTGGTTGCTGGCCCAGTAGGTCAGCGTCTGGTCACCGGTGCTGCCGCCGGAGGAATCGTCCTTGTCGCCGCCACCACAGGCGGCGAGGCTGATTCCCATGGCGGTCGCCGCAACCGCGGCTACAAGCGAACGCAGTCTCACGTCGGACTCCCTCGTCCCGTCTCGAGCCTCCGCAGACCTGCGGAGGCGGATCGGCCCCATACTGGCCTAACCGGTTAAGTTCCGTAACCCTAACCGGTTCAGTTGGCGGGTCTTCGTTACGACCTCGTGACCCCACCAACCTCCACCGCCGCCCCGGCAAACGCAATCCACCACGCTCCGAGACCACCCGATTTCACACAGTCTTCAAACTGCACCCGCCGTACCCCGAAACCGCTCCGAAGCCCCGCCGAAGCCCCATTTGCCTGGTTGACCTATCAGATGGGGGGTTCTGCACCCTGAATCAGGGTGGGTAACCCCGCATCTGGCTGGTGGGCCAGGCAAATTCGTGGGTCAGCCAGGGAAATTGGGGCGACGACTCAGGAGTGGGCGGGGCCGGAGGATTCGCGGTGGCGGAGTTCGCCGGCGGGGGCCTCTTCGTGGAGGGGGTGGTTGCCGGTGACGATGCGGAGCAGGAGGTCGGCGGCGGCGCGGCCGCGTTCCATGGTCTTCTGGTCGACCGCGGTGATCCCGGGCCGCGCGAGTTCGCACAGCGGCGAGTCGTCCCAGGCGACGATCGAGACCTCGCCGGGTACCGCCGTACCGAGATCCATCGCGACCCGCAGCGCGGCGACCGCCATCAGGTCGTTCCCGAGCACGATCGCGGTCGGCGGATGGGTTCCGGTCAGGAGTTGACGCGTGAGTTCGGCGCCGTCGTCGTACCGGTAGCTGCCCTCGATGTGCCGCACCGTGATCCCGTGCCGCGCCGCGTGCTCCTGCAACGTCTGGACGCGGAGCCGTTCGTGGATGAACGTGAACGGTCCGCTGATGTGCGCGATGTTCGTGTGCCCGAGCTCGGCCAGGTGCCCGAGCAGTAGCGAGACGGTCTCGTCCGGTGAGCTGATCAGCCGCCCGACGGTGTCGTCGGGCTCGTTCGAGCTCACCACGACGCAGGGCACCCCGAGTTCCCTGAGCAGCGGGATCCGCTGGTCGTTCTCGAGTTCGTCGAACAGGATGAACCCGTCGACCCGCCCCTGCCGCGACCAGCGCCGCAGTACGTCGAGGTCCTCGCCGTGCTCGCCCGTGAGCCGGAGCAGCAGCGACGAGTCGACCTCGTTCAGGTACTGCTCGATGCCGACCAGGGTGCGCATGTAGAACGCTTCGGTCGAGATCAGCGTGGGGTCCCGGGCGATCACGATCCCGATCGTCCGGGTGCGGCTCGCGGACAGTGCGACCGCGGCGGAGTTCGGGTGGAAGCCCAGCTCCTCGGCCAGGTCGAGCACCCGCTGGCGCGTCTCGTCGCTGACCCCGGCGCGGCCGTTCAGCGCGTACGAGACGGAGGCCTTCGAGATGTGCAGCCGGCGCGCGAGGTCGCTGATCGTCACGCGGTGGCTTCGGCGGGTGCTACCCGTTGTACCGTCGCCGCCCTCGGTGCCGCTGTCGCTGCCGTCGTCGCCGTCCGTAACGGGTCCGCTCGTGGTCATCGCCCGGCCGCCCCTCGCACAGACGGAAAAGTGTTCATGTCAGACGGGAGGTTAGCAGCGGCCTCCCGGGGCTGGCCTGTGTCCCAAGAATTGGATAGCGTTTTCCCATGCTGCCGAACGAGCCGTTGCGACTGGATTTCCTGCCGTGGGAGTACGCCCGGAAGGCCTCCGAGGCCGAGCGTGACCGGCAGGCCGAACGGCAGGCGCGGCTCGGCGGGTCGGTCGAGCTCGCACCCGACGTGTACGTCGCGGAGTCGGCCGCCGTGTACTGCGACGAGCTCCGGATGGGGGACCGTTCGTACATCGCCGCGCACGCCTACGTCACCGGCCGGATCGCGCTCGGCGCCGACTCGACGATCAACCCGTTCGCCGCGGTGCGCGGCGTGGTGACGATCGGCGACGGTGTCCGGATCGGCGCGCACACGTCGCTGCTCGCCTTCAACCACGGCACCGCGCCCGGCGAGCCGATCTTCAAGCAGCCGCACACCGCCGTCGGCATCACGATCGGCGACGACGTCTGGATCGGCTCCAACGTGACGATCCTGGACGGCGTGACGGTCGGGCCGCACACCATCATCGGCGCCGGCGCGGTCGTCACCAAGGACATCCCGGCCGACTCGGTCGCGGCCGGCAACCCCGCCCGTATCCTCCGCTCGCGGACAGGAGCATCCATGTCAGGTGATCTACCGACCAAGCTGGCGGACTTCGCCGCGAAGGCTCGCAGCCAGGTGGACGACGTACTCGCGCGCTGCTGGGACGGCTCCCGCTTCGTCGACCGTCCCGGGATCGATCGCGATCCGGAGATCCGCCCCTGGTGCGACGCGATCGAGATCGCGGACCTGCTGGTACGCCGGACGCCGGCCGGCCACACCCGTGACGATCTCGTACGGCGGCTCCGCGCGCGCCAGGACGCGGCCACCGGACTGGTATCACCCGGAGACCTCTCCGACGACGGTCTCGGCAAGTCGTCGGACGCCGAACTCTCAGTCCTGCAAGGGCCCGCGAGCTATCACGTCCTGTGTGTCGGCTACGCCCTCCAGGTCCTCGACAGCGGCTTCGAGCACCCGATCAGCACGGACTTCACCCTCGACGAACTCGACAACTTGCCCTGGGCAAGGAGAGCCTGGTCGGCCGGCTCCGGCATCGACGGCCTCGGTACGGCGCTCGCCTTCAACCGGAAACCCGGTGATCTCGAACTCTTGATGGGCTGGCTCCACACCCGCGTCGATCCTGAAACCGGCGCCTGGGGTTCACCGCATCCCGACGACGGACTGCTGCAGGTCGTGAACGGTTTCTACCGTCTCACCCGCGGTACCTATGCGCAGTTCGGTCTTCCCTTGCCGTACCCGGAGCAGGCCGTCGCCACTGTCCTTGCCCACAGCAACGACAGGCGGATGTTCACCGGCGACAACTACAACGCGTGCAACATTCTCGACGTCATCCACCCGCTCTGGCTGGCCCGGAAGCAGACGACGTACGGCGAACAGGACGGCCGCCGTTGGGCCGAGGCACAGCTGCGCGCCATCCTGCCCCGGTGGGTCGACGGCGCCGGCTTCGCCTTCGCTCCGGACGGCGCCGACGACCGCGCGATCCCAGGGCTGCAAGGCACCGAGATGTGGCTGGCCATCATCTGGCTGCTGTCCGACTACCTGGGCGTGTCCGACGCACTCGGCTACCGTCCCCGCGGCGTACACCGACCGGAACCGCTGGTCACAGGGGTCCACCAGCCTCAACCAGTGGACCCCCGGACTTCCCTCATCCGCTGACGGTCGCCGAGCCCAGGACGACGTACGGCTGGTTGGACAGGTCGGCGGCCAGGCCGGGGTAGAAGGCTTGCCCGCCGTCGCGGTGCCGGATGCTGAAGAAGTACATCAGCGGGTACGTCGAGGCTGTGTAGTCGCCGTCGATCGTGCCTGACAAGCTCTGCCCGGACAGTTCCATCCGGACCTGCCGCCAGGACTCGGACTGATCCACGTGCCGATAGTGCAGAGTCGCGCCGACCACGTCCGGAGCGACCACCTCCAGTGAGAGGGTCGCCGGTTTGCCCCGCTCGAAGCTCCCCGGCACCGTGTGTTCCACGCCAGGCGTGGCCGGCCGAGCCGGTGCCGCAGGGAGTGCGGCTCCTGCCTGGCCGGCACCTTCCACTTCGCGCAGTTCCTCGGTGAGGGCCGCCAGGTCGGCGTCCATGTCCGCGATTCGATCCGCCCAGTGACCGTGCTCGGACGTCTCGATCCCGAATCGCAGATCCTGCTGATAGACGCCGTCGACGATCGCCGGGATCTCGGCGTACGAGGCATGTGCTGCCCGGCAGGTGCGCAGCGCCGACTCCAGCGAATCAACCGCCCCGGTCGCCCGGTACGTCGAGTAGTCGACCGCGGCCCGGAACTTGCCGGCGAAGAACCTGCCCAACCTGACCAGGACCTCGAGATCGATCAGCACCCTGCGAACCTGGGGGTCCGCCAGGTCGGCGACCTGCTGGGCGCGGCCGAGTGCCTGCTGTCCGTCTGCGACCAGTTGCTCGATCCACGAGGCCACCTCCAGCGGCGTGTACTTGGCCGAGAGTTCGCCTCCGGCCAGCGCCGCGACGTACTCGTCGATGCCGTAGAAGGTGGTCGGGTCGAACGGGCTGACCCCACCCCAGTTCGCCGGGGCGTCGGTGTCGCCGGCGTAGTGCTGCGAGTGCACCCGCGACGAGATCGGGAGGTTGAGGTACACCTCCGGCCAGTAGCCGTTGTTCGATCCGCCGACGCCGTGGACCACCGTCACCAGCGGGAGGATCCGGCTGAGCGGGCTCAGCGCGTCCTCCACGTCCCCCGCAGCCTCGCCGTACGTCGACCGGAGATGGCGACGCCACGTCTCGGGCTCGGCCTCGGGGTTGTAGAGCAGCCGGCCCCACAACAGGTAGCCGTAGCGGTACTTGGTCCACTCCCGGTTCCCGGGCAGTCGGAGGTCCTCGCGGACGTACGGGTCGCGCCCAACCGGTTCGCCGCTACCCTTGCGCCCTTTGAAGTACAGAGGTTCACACAGGTCGACACCGCGAGAGCCACCGAACGTCGACAGCCGTCCGTACCCTGCCGCGATCGCGGGATCACCCCACGCGAGGAGCTTCTGGGTACCCGGCCAGACCCGGAACATCAGGTCCACGGTCCGGTCCTCGCGGAGGAAGTCGCCGTACCCGTAGCGGGTGAACCGGCGGGAGAACTCCGTGATGCCCTTCATCTCGTGGCCGGCCGGGATCGGCTTGGCCGCTTCCCGTGCCCGGATCGACGCCTGGTGGTACGGCAGCCCGACGTGCTCGGCCCAGTACTTCGCGGACAGCACCGGGGACAGGTTCGGAAGATCGACGGCGTCGAGCAAGGCCTGGTCGACGCCCTTGGCGTGCATGTCGATCTCGAGTGGCCGGCCGACCGAGTTCGCGCCTTCGAACACCGCCCGCCAGAAGACCTCATGCCCCTCGTCGTGGATGCCGCCCTCGTAGTGCACCCGGAACGTGAGCCCGTCGATGTCGGGGCACTCGGTGAGCAGCCGGGCGATGGCGGCCTGGCAGTACGCCGCGTGGTTGTCGGGGCCGATGCCCGTGATCGGGTACCGGTGTACCGAATCCCGGCCGTAGTCGTACGCGTGGTTCCACAGCCCGAGCTGGAACTTCAGTCCGCGGCGCTTGCTCTCGGCGGCGATGAAGCGCAGCATCTCCAGGTTGCGCTTCTGCTCGTCCGCGCCGACCCCCTCGGCCCGCACGTCGTAACCGTCCACGTCGAACAGGAACGGATAGGCGAAGCACAGGTAGTTGTCGGTGGCGCCGTGCCGATCGGCGCCGTAGTTGTACTGCATACCGAGCGCGAGGTGGAACCGGTTGAAGCGGGAGGCCGCCAGCCAGGTCAGGTACTCGGTCCAGAACTGCTGGTCGTGGAACCACGACAGGTCCTCGTCCACGCTGGAGAACGACCGCACCAGGCCTCGTACCGGGACAGCCGGTTGCTCGGCGAAGGGCGACGTACCGGCGAGATCCGCGCCCGCACCGGCCCGGTCGGCGAGCTCGAGCAGTCCGTGCCGGAGACCGGTCTCGTCGTTGCTGACAACAACGATCTCGTCGCCGTCGCGGAGGACGGCGTACGCCTCGGGTACGGCGGCGAGGTCCGCGGCGGGGACCTCGTCCAGGGTGGCGAGCCGGATCGCCGAAGAGCCTGCTGCGGCTCGAGCAAGTTGCTCGGCCGCCCAGGTGGCGACGCGGCCGGTGGTGACGGGGTTCTGCTCGTTGCGTGTGATCACGAGGTCAGGCATAGGTGTCCAATCACTTGCCGTCGAGGGTCTTGCGGGCGTCGGCCATGAACTTCTGGACGCCCTGCTTGATCGAGATCTTCTTGAACGCGATGTCCTGGCTGGTCTTGAGCAACAGATCGGCGACAGCAGTCGAGGCGGCCGGGCCGGCCTGCGACGGCGGGGAGGAGTTCTTCAGTGCCAGGTCGGTGTAGGCCAGCACCTGCTTCTCACTGGCGGACAGGTCACTCCCCTTCAGCAGCACATCCCGGCCGGCCGCGGAGGCGGGCGGTCCGCTGATCAGTCGCAACGTCTTCGCGGCCTCCGCTCCGTTCGCGAACCAGTTCATGAACGCGGCGGCGTCGTCCGCGCGTTTGCTCCGGGCGTTCAGCGACAGGAAGCTGCTCGGTTGCGGGAACGTCCCGCACTTGCCGTCCTTCGTGTTCCGCGGCGGCAGGGTGATCTCGATGGTGTGGTCGGTGAGGTCCTGGAAACCGCCCTTGAGATTGGGCGTCTGGATGTGCGCGAGCGCCGCCTGCTTCTTGACCAGCGGCCCGGCCGGCCAATCGCCGTACTTCGACTGTGCCGCGATGTCGGCGGGAATGGTGCCGCCGGTGGCTCGCAGCGCGGCCCAGTACTCGAACCACTCGGTCAGCAAGGAGTCGGGGAAGGCAAGCGTGCCGTTCTTGTACAGGTCTTCGCCCTTGCCGCGCAGGAAGATCTGCAACGACGCCGTGTCCCCGCTGGGGTCCTCCGCGCCGTAGATCTTCTTGCCGGACTTCTGCCGGATCTCGTTCGCCAGAGTCGCGAACTCGGACCAGGTCCACGTTTGGTGCGGGTGCTCCAGGCCGAGCTGGTCGAGTACGGTCACGTCGTACCCCATGCTGTAGGTGCTCATCGCGACCGGGATGCCGAACTGCTCGCCCTTCAGCTGGCCCTGGATCAGCAGGTTGTGGTCGATCGGCTTGGTGTCGATGGTGTCCGGGACGTACTTCTGCAGGGACTGCAGCGCTCCCGCCGCGCCGTACTGGCCGATCCGCGGGACGTCGATGTTGATCACGTCGGGCGCGTTGCCGCCGGCCATCTGGGTGGCGAGCTTGTCCCAGTACTCCGCGGTCGCAGTGCCCTCGAACACGATCTTCACGTCCGGATGGCTCGAGGTGTACAGGTCCGCGAGCTTGCCGCGCAGGCCGAGCTTGGTCGGGTCGCCGTAGCTGCTGAACCGGACCGACTCCTTCGCTTCCTTGGCCGCGGGGTCGAGGTTGCAGGCCGACAGCAGCGGTGCGAGCGCGCCGGCTGCGAGGCCGGCCTGCAGGAAGTGCCGTCGGCTGAGCGGTGTGGTCATGACTGATTCCTTTCGGGCTAGCCCTTCAGGCCGGTCGTGGCGATGCCCTCGACGATGCGGCGCTGGGCGAGGAGGAAGACGATGAAGGTCGGCACCAGCGACAGCACCGACATGGCCAGCAGTTGCCCGTACGACGAGTCGCCGGTCGCGTCGACGAACCGGCGCAGGGCGACCGGCACGGTCTCGCTGCTGGGGTAGGACAGGTAGATCAGCTGGGCGAAGAAGTCGTTGTACGTCCAGATGAAGGTGAAGATCATGGTGGTGATCAGCACCGGGCCGGTCAGCGGCAGGACGATCCGGCTGAAGATGCGCACCTTTCCGCAGCCGTCGATCATCGCGGCCTCGTCCAGCGTGCGCGGGATGGTGCGGATGAACTGGACCATCAAGAAGATGAAGAACGCGTCGGTGGCCAGGAACTTCGGCACCACCAGCGGGAGATAGGTGTTCACCCAGCCGAGGTTGAAGAACAGCACGTACTGCGGGATCAGGAGGGCGTGCGCCGGCAACATGATCGAGCCGAGCATGATGCCGAAGAACACCTTCTTGCCGCGGAACTCCAGCCGCGCGAACGCGTACGCCGTCAGCGTGCAGGCGATCACGTTGCCGGCCACCGCGAGAACCGCGATCAGCAGCGAGTTGACGTAGAACCGGGTGAACGTGGGGTCCGTCGCGGTCCAGCCGGCGACGTAGTTGCGCGGGTCCAGCGAACCGGGGAACGGATTGAGCTGGGAGAAGATGTCCTTCTCGTCCTTGAACGATCCACCGACCATCCACAGCAGCGGGTAGACCATCACCAGGGTGCCGGCGATCAGGGCCAGGTGGGTCAGCCACCGGCGTTTCGTGGGAGCTTGCTGGAGGGTCGTCATCAGCGGTCCTCGTAGTAGACCCAACGGCGGGCGAGCCCGAAGTTGATCAGCGTGAACGTGGCGATGATCAGCAGCAGCACCCATGCCATGGCGGAGGCGTAGCCCATGTTCAGATTCGTGAATCCCTGCTGGTACAGGTAGAGCGTGTAGAACAAGGTGGAGTCCGAGGGCCCGCCGCTGCCGCCGCTCACGACGTACGCCGGCGTGAACGCCTGGAACGCCTGGATGATCTGCAGCACCACGTTGAAGAAGATGATCGGTGTCAGCAGCGGCACCGTGACCGACCAGAACCTCCGCCAAGCGCTCGCGCCGTCCACCGACGCCGCGTCGTACAGCTCCTGCGGAATCTGTTTGAGCCCGGCCAGGAAGATCACCATCGGCGACCCGAACTGCCAGATGTTCAGCAGCACCAGCGTGTAGAGGGCCGTGTCAGGGTTGGAGATCCAGCTGCGGCCGGCGACGCCGAAGAAGGCGAGGAAGCCGTTCAGGACGCCGTCGTCGTCGAACAGCTGGCCCCAGATCACTGCGATCGCGACGCTGCCGCCGAGCAACGAGGGGATGTAGTAGATCGAGCGGTACCACGCCATCCCCCGCAGCGGCCGGTTCAGCATGACGGCGACTGCCAGTGCGAATCCCAGTTGGAGGGGGACCGTCAGGGCGACGTAGATGAAGGTCACCTTCAACGACTGCAGGTAGCGCGGGTCGTCGGTGAACAGCTTCAGGTAGTTGCCGAAGCCGTTCCAGGCGGGTGGCTGCAGCAGGTTGAACTTGGTGAACGACAGGTACAGGGACCCGAGCAGCGGGCCGGTCGTGAGCAGCAGCAGCCCGGCGAACCACGGAGCCAGGAACAGATAGGCGACGCGGTCACCTCGCCTGCGGGGTCTCGTGCTGCCGTCACGGACGTCAGGTGCCGGTTCGTGGCCTGCCGGCGCGGCGATCGTGGTGCCCAGGCTCATGATGGCCTCCTCTGAGGGCCTTCTTCACCGATGTAGAAATTCGCTGGAAAATCGGCCGAAGCCTTCGGGTGGCTGGAAGGACTTCGGCCGGTCTTGGGCGGTCGGCGACGCGCGGGAGGTGCCGGGCTCTCCGATCGGGATCAGCCCGACTACCGCTTGGTGGAAGTGATGTTCCACTTGGCGAGAGAGTAGGTCGCCGCTGGGTGATCCGCAAGACCGAGGTGTATTCGTATTCACTCAGTCTGCATTCGTATTCACAATCCGGACAGATCGCCACCGGCGGGCACCTGGCCGCAGTTCGGACTAGCTGGGCCCGCCGTCGCTGAACCAGCCGTCCGCGCCAACCTGTTCACCGAGTCGGCCGGCGTAGTGGTCGAAGAAGATCCGCCCGGACAGCTCCCGCCGGCTGGACACTCCCACCTTGTCGAACACTGCCTTCAGGTGGTCCTGCACGGTGTACGGCGAGAGTTGCAGCCGCTGCGCGATCTGGTTCGTGCTGGCGCCACTCAGCACCTGCTGCACGACGGACCGTTCCCGTTCGGTCAGTCCGTACGCCGCGACGATCAGCGGGATCACCGCCGCCGGACCGGCCGGTTCGATCGTCACTGCGATGTCCGGCGTGAGCCCGTGCGGTCCGCGTACCGGCGCCGCGTGAACGGCCAGCCACTGACCGGACCGGCTACGCAGCCGCATCCGCGGAACCTGTGTGGCCAGCCCAGGTACGCCGCGTGCCGCCGACACCACGATCGCGACCGCTATCGGCAGTCGCGACCACACCGCACCGCCGAGGTCGGCGATCCGGTCCTCGGCCGCTGCGGTCGCGGATGTGATCTGGTCGGCCGCGTTGACGATCACCACCGCCGCACCGCTGTCCTGCTGTTGGATGCTGGTCGTGATCAGCCCGCGCCGCATCCCACGCGTCAGCAGTGGTTCCAGCCGGTGCATGAACTCCGCCTCGGCCGGTGAGAACCCGCTGCGCCCCAGCTCCCGGTAGATCGTGTAGAAGCCCCACATCCGCCGTTCGGAGCGCAGCGTGCCGCGCATCTCGTGCCGGAGATTGACCGTCGCCATCATGTCCCGGTGCCGAGCGCTGAGCTCGGGACGTCCGCCGGTGGCCTCGTCCAGGATGCTGACGCCGACCTGCCTCTGGGCGAGGTCGGAGAACCGGTTGATGTCCGGCGCACCGTACTCGTGCTGGACGAACGCGACCTCGTCCGCGCCGTTCAGGTCGGTCTTCACCCGCCCGGTGAGCAGACTGGTCGCCGGGTCGGCCGGCCCGAGGCAGACGCCGTCGTTCGGGATCGCCCGCTCCAGCAGTTCGATCACGGTCAGCCCGAAGTCCTCCCAGGACAGACCGGCCGCAGCCGCCGCCTCGAGCCCGGCGCGCGCAGAGTCCGCGTGGTAGGTCTTCATCTCACCAGTGTGGGCGGCGACAGGGTTGGCGGGCACCCCAGATTGCTGGGATACCGATGTCTGCCCGATCAGGTCATCGTGGTCGCTATGACGACACAGAGCTGCACCGCGGTGACCGCGGGCGCGTACCGCGGGATGTGATGGCGTGCTCGAGGAGCTGCGTCGGGTGCTGACTGGACGGCTCGTGACACCGGAGGACGCGGACTGGGAGCAGGTGCGGCGGGGGTGGAACCTGTCCGTGGACCAGCGACCGCTCGCCGTCGTGGAGGCAGCCGGACCGAGCGACATCGAGCAAACGGTGACGTACGCCGGTGCCTGCGGGCTGAAGGTGGCTGCGCAAGCTGGGGGTCACGGTGCGACGCCTGCACTGGACGGGACGATCGTGGTGCGCACCGACGCGCTCGACGATATCTGGGTCGACTCACAAGCCCGTGTGGCACGGGTAGGCGCCGGAGTGCGCTGGGGGAGCGTGCAGACCGCACTGGACGGCACTGGGCTGACCGGACTGCCCGGCTCGACAGGGAACATCTCGGTGGTCGGCTTCTGCACCAGTGGCGGGTTCTCCTGGTTCACCCGGCCGTACGGGAGCGGTGCGGCGAGTCTGCGGGCGGCGGAGCTCGTCGACGGGGCCGGGGCCCGCCGATGGATCGACGACGCCACCGACCCCGATCTGATGTGGGCGTTGCGCGGTGGCGGCGGGAACTTCGGTGTGGTCACGTCAGTCGAGGTGGATCTGCACCTGGCGCCCGCCATCGCCAGTGCGCGGCTGATGTTCCCGATAGGGCAGGCTGCGGCGGTGCTGACGGCGTACGCGAAGGCAACTCAGGAGGCGGCGAAGCAGGTGACGCTGTGGGCTTATCTGATCCACTACCCGCACTCACCCGACCTGCCGGACGACGTACGGGGGAAGTCGTACTGCGTGGTCGACGCGATGACGCCGTACCGGCCGGAAGCGTTGGAGGGAGTGCTTTCGACCATCCGGGCCGCAGGTAATGCAGTCACCGACACCACCCAGTCACTGCAGCCCAGCGGCGTCGGCGAGATGAACTCGGTGCCCGCGCCGCCCCAGGCGCTGTCGCTGATCACCAGTACCTTCGACGAGCTCACACCGGACCTGATCGACACACTGCTCGAGTACGGCGGCAAGCCGTCGCTGATCTTCCAGGTGCAGATCCGGCATCTGAGGGCGGGTGCGGACGCTCGTCGTCCCGGCGTGGCAGCAGCCGACCCGCAGGCGCGGTACATGGTGCTGGCGGTGTCGATCGTGCCGGTGCCGGAGCTGCAGCAGCCCGTCGAGAGCGCACTGTGCGCGCTGCAGGAGGCACTGTCGCCGTGGCGAGCCGGTCGGATGCCACCGACCGGTCTGTCTGCGTGGAACACGCTGCGGGACTGCTATGACGAGCCGGACCTGGCCCGGCTGCGGGAGATCAAGCAGCGGGTCGACCCCGGTGGCACGGTGATCGGGAACTTCCCCCTACCCTGACCTCGTGGACCCCCGCACGCGCCGACTGGTGACCTCGCTCGTACTGGCCGCACTGGTCGCCATCGTCGTCGTGGCGGCCTTCCTCCGCTGACGCTAACGTGTGGGCGCATGAGCACCCCAGGTGAGCGTTCGTCGTACCTGATGCGGGCCGGGCTGGTCCGCAACGTGCGGTCGGGGGAGCACCTGACCACGTTCGTGGTGTCCGGGGTCGCGACGGTGCTGATCACCCGGCTGATCCTCAGCCTGAGCGGGTACCCGCAGATCGGCGGCAAGGGCCTGCACATCGCCCACGTGCTGCCCGGCGGGCTGCTGATGCTGATCGCGATCTCGCTGCTGCTCGGGTACGTCGGGCCCGTGGTGCGGCCGGCCGCGGCGACGATCGGCGGGATCGGGTTCGGGCTGTTCATCGACGAGGTGGGGAAGTTCGTCACCTCGGACAACAACTACTTCTACAAGCCCACGGCAGCGATCGTGTACATCGTCTTCGTGCTGATCGTCCTCGGGTCCCGGTTCCTCGCCACGCGCCGGCCGATCGATGCGCGGGAGGAGCTGGCGAACGTCATCGACCACACGGTCGAAGGGGTCGCGGGCGGTCTGTCCCGGCGGCGCCGTGCCGAGGCGGCGGAGCTGCTGCGCGCCGTACCGCGGCAGATCGAGGGGCGGCGGGAGACCGCCGAGCTACTCGCTGCATGTCCGCGTGACGAGGTTGAGCTGGCCGCCCCGGTGGACGCGGCCTGGCGGGCGCTGCAGCGTGGGTTCGAGCGGCTTGCCACCCATCCGAAGGCACCGACGATTGCCGTGGCCGCGCTGGCGGTTCAGTTCGCCGCCGCGCTCGTCATCGCCGCTGTGCTGGGGGACGGACTCAACCACCTTCCGGTGCTCGGCGTGACGGCGGGGAGTTTGTTGTCGGCAACGTTCACGGTGCGCGGCGCCCTGGCGTTGCGGAAGCGCAATCGGGCCAGGGCGGTCCGGCTGTTCGAGCTGGCGGTGCTGGTGTCGTTGCTGCTGACACAGGTCTTCCAGTTCGCCGCTACGCAGTTCGCGGCCGCCGGTGGGATGCTGCTGGACCTGGTGATGCTCGGGCTGCTGCGAGCAGAGCGAGAGCGGATGCGGCGCGAGCTGGACAACGCCACGAAAACTAAGGCACTCCGACTGCCACCCGATCTGGATCTGCCGCCGTTTCCGGAGGATCCGTCGGACCCGGTGTAGCTCGCCACTGCTCGTGACGGCCGATCAGAACCGGCGACATGGTGGCGATCAGATAGATCGCGCCACCTGCGAGCAGTGCGGGCGCCAGACCGATAGCGGCGACGGCCCCACCGGCCACAAGACCGCCGAGAGGTACGCCGGTCCAGCAGACGGCGTTGGACAGGGAGTTGACCCGTCCGCGCAGGTGGCTGGGGATCCGTTCGAGCTGGATCGCGCCGAGCACGGGGTTGATGAAGCCGGCTCCGATGCCGCCGACGGCGTACACCGTCATCAGGGTCCAGATCGGCGCGTCGGTGGCCATCGCCACGAAGCGCGGCGCTCCCGCAATCAGGAACGCGACCGTGAAGACGAGCTTGCGGGGGATGCGGTCACCGATGGCCGACGCCAGCAAGGCGAACAGCGTCGCGGTCACTCCGAACGACGTGAGGATCAGACTGGTGTGGCCGGGGCCGTAGCCGTGCTCCTTGATCCAGACAGGCAGCAGTACCGTACTGGTCGCGGCGTCCAGCAGGTTGGTCACCGCGATCATGACCACCAGCGGCAGCAGCAGCTTGTCGGTCCGCAGGAAGGTCCAGCCCTCGAGCAGTCGGCGGCCGTATCCCTGCTCCTGCTTTGATGCCGGTGTCGCGTACCTGGGAATCCAGCGGGCGATCAGTACGGCGCAGATGCCGAACGACACTGCGTCGATCCAGAGGGCGTTGACTGCTCCGACCAGGGTGATGAGGCCGCCGGCGAGCGCGAACGCGAAGAAGCCCGCCAGGCGTTCCGTCGTACTCTCCAGGCCTGTCACCCGCTCCAGGGGAACCTTGGCCACGCGGGCGATGTCCGGGATCAGGGTCGACTTGGCGGCATCGCCTGGTCCGCGGAGCGCGCCGGCGATCGCGACCAGCACCAGCAGGGTCGGGAAGTGCAGAAGACCCAGCTCGTGCAGGAGGGGGATCAGTGCCACCACCGCAGTACTGGCGGTGTCGGCCACGATGCTGATCCGGCGCGCCCCGACCTTGTCGATCAGTGGGCCGCCGACGGCCTTCACTACGACCAGAGGCGCCATCTCGGCCAGTGCCACGAGGCCTGTCTTCACGGGCGATCCCGTGGTGATCAGGACGAACCATGGGATCGCGATCGCGCTGACCCGAGTCCCGCAGATCGACACCACGTTCGCCACCAGGAACGCCGCCAGCGGCGCCCGATTGCCCTTGTCGCTCATAGTCCGCCCACCCCCTGTGCCGCTAGCGCGTCTCGCGTGGGAACGCCTGGATCTGGACGGTGACCTGCTCGGCGCCTTCCGGGAGCGGGGCGGTCAGGTCCGGCGTCTTGTACCTCTCCAGGACCGCCATGACCTCGCGCATCATCGCGTCCAGCTGGTCGGCCCGGAGGTGGAAGAAGTAGTCCGAGAGCACGCTGGCGTCGCGCCAGTCCTCGGGCATCGTCTGCATCGCGTCGATGAAGCCGAAGATGTTCTCGGCGTACGTCTGGCCGACGCCGTGCAGGAATCCCAGAGCGAGCTCGGGCTCCTGGTCCAGCAGCTCGGCCGCGTTGAACTCGGTGCCCTGGTGTGCCGACTTCCACCAGCGATCGCGGGCGTTACCGCGGCTGTCGTCCTCGATCACCAGGCCGGCGTCCGCGAGTTGGCGGAGGTGGTAGCTGGTCGCGCCGGTGTTCACCCCGAGCCGTCCGGCCAGGGTCGTGGCGGTCTGCGGGCCGTAGACGCGGAGGAGGCCCAGGATCCGGTTCCGCATCGGGTGGGCCAGGGCGCGCACGAGGTGACGGTCCAGCTGGACCGTCCGTGCGGGCTCGGCGCTGTGGCTCTCGGCGCTGTGGTTCTCGTCGCTCATGAGTCTGAGCGTAGGACTGCAAAGACTCTTTGCAAAGTGATTTTGCAAAGAAGTTCTGCGGTTTGGTTGTCCACAGGTTGCGAATCGGTGCGCCGGCGGCGCCGGGATCGCGGCATCTTCTCTGTCGACCACGCATCCACCGAGGAAATGGAGAGAACCAGCGATGATGCGCGTGATGCTCGAGGACGCCGACTACTGCGACGTGCCGGCCGACCTGATGACGTTCGACGACGGCGCCGTGGTGTTCTGGCGCGAGGGCGAGGAGGTCGGCCGCCACCGGCAGGCCCGGATCCGGTCGCTCGAGCCGATGAACCCGCGCTCGATGACCCACAAGATCAAACGTGCCCGGAAGACCCACCCGAACGCGTTCCGCCAGTGGAGTCCCGAGGACGAGCAGACCCTGATCGAGATGTACCACAACAGCGCGACCCTGGAGGAACTGATCGAAGCCCTCGGTCGCCAGGAAGGTGGCATCATCACCCGCCTCAGAGGGCTGGGGTTGCTCGCCGACGACCAGCAACTGCCCTGAGCCGGCCGGGGTGACTGCGGTGAGTTCACGGGGTGCGACGGTGGGTGGGCGAGACCCTTTTGTGATCGACCCGATGGGTCGGGGACAATGGCGCGATGCAGCCAGAGGTGCGGTCGGACGAGTCGGCGCTGCCGGAGGAGTCCGGCGCGCGGGCGGTGATCCGTGCTGCCCTGCTCGACCAGAGCGGTTTGGTGCGCGGCCTGGCCTCGGGCAGGCGGCGTGGGCTGGAGCCGCCGGCGTACCTCCGGGCGGAGCTGCGGTACGTCGATCTGAAGGGGCAGCGGCACCTGCAGATCACCGAGTTCGACGAGCGCCAGGCGCACACGCGGAACGTCGCGGGCGCGGACCTGGAGAAGGCGGTCGACGAGCTCCTCGACCTGCCGTACGGGTCGTGGCACGTCGAGACGACGAGCGAGACGCTGCGGCTGCGGTACACCAAGAAGGGCAAGGAGCTGCTGCACCGGCAGGAGGACAGCCGGGAGCAGGAGACCGGTCACGACCGGGTGAAGCGGCGGGTGCTCGATCCGGCGGCGCCGTTCCTGATCGAGCTCGGGATCAGCGACCACCAGGGACGGGTGAAGCCGTCCCGGCAGGCGAAGTACAAGCAGATCGAGGAGTTCTGCAAGCTGCTCGCGCCGGCACTCGACGACGCGGTGTCCGCCGGGCGGATCGCGGCCGGCCGCCCGCTGCAGGTGGTCGATCTCGGCTGCGGGAACGCGTATCTCACGCTGGCGGCGTACCACCTGCTCACCGCGGCCGGACATGACGTCCGGATGACCGGTATCGACCACAACCCGGCGGCGCGGAAGCGGAACACGCGGGTGGTCGAGGCGCTCGGTTGGCAGGAGCACCTGCGGTTCCTGGACGCGACCATCGAGGGTGCGGAGCTGGACGTCCGGCCGGACGTCGTGCTGGCGCTGCACGCCTGCGACACCGCGACCGACGACGCGCTCGCGCGGGCCGTCGGCTGGGAGGCCTCACTGGTGCTCGCGGCCCCATGTTGTCATCACGACATCCAAAAGCAGCTGAAGAGCGTCACACCACCGGCGCCTTATGCGCTGATGACGAGATATGGCATCGTTCGTGAGCGGTTCGCCGACGTCCTGACGGACTCCCTGCGGGCGGCGGTGCTCCGACAGGTCGGTTACCGGGTGGAGGTCGTGCAGTTCGTGGACAGTCAGCACACGCCGCGCAATCTGTTGCTCCGCGCTGCGCGGACCGGTGCCAAGCCGACCGCGGACCTGCAGGCCGAGTACCGGTCGATGGTCACCGAATGGCAGGTGACGCCGCGGCTGGCCGAACTCCTCCTGCCGGCCGGGGAGCCCTCGGCCGCCGAGGTGGTCTCGTGAGACACGTCCGGACGGCGCTCGCTCTGCTGGGGGCGACGCTGTTCACGCTGGCGGGCGTGGCGCTGCCCGCGTCGACGGCCGCGGCGAGCCCGGACGCGGGGCCGACGACACCGGCGCCGAAGAAGCTGTTCACGATCCGCGACGAGCGGATCCAGGAGTCCTCGGGGCTGGCGAAGAGCGTCAAGCACTCGGGGATCTACTGGACCGTGAACGACTCCGGTGACACCGGGCGGGTGTTCGCCGTGGACGGCACTACCGGCAAGGTGAAGGCCGTCCTGCGGTTCGGCGCGAAGGTCACCGACGTCGAGGCGCTCGGCGTGGACCGCGACGGCACGATCTACATCGCGGACATCGGCGACAACAGGCAGAACCGGGAGCAGATCGAGATCTACACGATCCCGGAGCCGGAAACGCTCGAGGACGAGTCGAACGTCAAGTACCACCGGTTCGACTTCAAGTACCCCGACGGTGCGCACGACGCCGAGACCCTGCTGATCGAGCCGGGGACCAGCCAGCTCTACATCGTGACGAAGGCGCTCAAGGGCACCGGCGCGATCTATGCGGCCCCACCCGCACCGTCTCGCGAGGGGACGAACGACCTCACCAAGCTCGCCGCGGCGCCGACCGGGGTGATCACCGACGGGACGTTCCTGCCGGACGGGCAACGGGTGGTGCTGCGTACGTACGCCGACGTGACGACGGTCGCCTGGAGCGAAACGCCCAACGCCATCGCCCGCGGCACCGCGCCGCTGGGCCAGGGCGAGACCGTCGCCGTCGGCCCCACCGACGGGACCGTCCTGGTCGGCAGCGAGGGCGCGAACTCGGGCGTCTACCAGGTCCAGGTGCCCGCCAAGGCGGCCGCCTCCACGCCCCCCAAAGCCAGCGCCACCCCCAAGCCTGCCACCACCGGCGACAGCAGCAACGCCGACTCCGGCAAGAGCCACAACTTCCGCTGGATCATCATCGGCGCCGCCCTGTTCGCGCTCATCATCACCGTCATCACCTTCCCCCCAGGCCGCCGCGAACGCCAAGACCGCCAGGCGGAAAACGACCGCCTAACCGGCCAATCCCCACCCACCCCCCACCGCCGCCAACACTCCTAACCACACCGCACCAGCCCAATTGCTGGGTGGGCCAGGCAATTTGGTGGGTGGGCCAGGCAATTTGGTGGGTGGGCCAGGCAATTTGGTGGGTGGGCCAGGCAATTTGGTGGGTGGGCCAGGCAAATTGGTGGGTGGGCCAGGCAAATGCGGGGTTCCGGACCCTCGTTCTGGGTGGGGAACCCCGCATTTCGCTGGCTGACCCACCAGATGCGTGGGTACGAGACAGCCGCCGGCCCCGGGGTGGGGACGGCGGCTGTCGGTGGGGTTACTTGAGGTTTTCGACGACGTAGTCGATGGATTGGGTCAGCTTCTCGACGTCGTCGGGGTCTACCGCGGGGAACATGGCGACGCGGAGCTGGTTGCGGCCGAGTTTGCGGTAGGGCTCGGTGTCGACGATGCCGTTGGCGCGCAGGGTCTTGGCGACGGCGGTGGCGTCGATCGCGTCGTCGAGGTCGATGGTGCCGACGACGAGCGAGCGGGCGTCGGGGTCGGTGACGTATGGCGTGGCGTAGTCGGACTTCTCGGCCCACGTGTACAGGCGGGTGCTCGAGTCCGTCGTACGCGCGACGCTCCAGTCCAGACCGCCCTGGTTGTTGATCCAGTCGGTCTGCTCCGCCATCAGGAAGAGTGTGGCGAGCGACGGCGTGTTGTACGTCTGGTTCTTGCTGGAGTTGTCGACCGCCGTCGCCAGGTCCAGGAACGCCGGGATCCACCGGCCGGAGGCGGCGATCTCCTCGACCCGCGCAAGCGCGGCCGGGCTCATCAGCGCGATCCAGAGGCCGCCGTCGGACGCGAAGCCCTTCTGCGGAGCGAAGTAGTAGACGTCGGCCTCGTTGAGGTCGACCGGCAGTCCGGCCGCGCCCGAGGTGGCGTCGATCGCGACCAGCGCGCCCTCGTCGGCGCCCTCGACCCGCTTGACCGGCGCCATCACGCCGGTGGAGGTCTCGTTGTGCGGCCACGCGTACAGGTCGACGCCGGCCTCCGCGACCGCGACCGAGCGGGTGCCGGGCTCGGCCTTCACGATCGACGGGTCGCCGAGGTGCGGCGCCAGCTGCGAAGCCTTCGCGAACTTCGAGGAGAACTCACCGAAACTCAGGTGCTGGCTCTTCTCGCGGATCAGCCCGAACGTCGCGACGTCCCAGAACGCGGTCGAGCCGCCGTTGCCGAGCACCACCTGGTACCCGTCCGGCAGCTGGAAGAGCTCGGCGACGCCTTCCTGAACCCGCTTCACCAGGTTCTTCACCGGCGCCTGCCGGTGGGAGGTGCCGAGCAGCTTCGCGCCCTCGGTCGCCAGGGCGGCGACGGCTTCCGGGCGGACCTTCGACGGCCCGGCGCCGAAGCGGCCGTCGGCGGGCTTGAGCTCTTCAGGAATCCGAATTTCGCTGGTCACCAGCGTGTCCCCTTCGTCGTCTGCAACTAGAAGGCCGACGACGCTGTCAGCGCGCTCCATCTTCGCACATCCCGCCCAACCACCCACGCGGGGTCCACTTTGAGCACCCACCAACCAGTTTTCCGCGAGGAACGTGGTTGGTGGGTGCTCAAAGTGTGGCTACTCGTGTTTGCGGGTGGTGCGCTCGGTGCCGGTGAGGAGGGCGACCGGGCCGTCGGGGGTGTCGGTCCATTCGCCGCAGGCACCGCCGCCCTCGGCGACCTCGAGGGTGAGTTCGGTCCCGTCCATCCGCAGCGCCGGGTGGTAGTACTGCGCGACCCGCTCCGCCTCGCCCTCGATGTAGTGGCCGATGAGCGCCCGCCGGAACCGGTCGGTCGTGACGTTCGGGTTGCTGCCGTGGACCAGTGCGCCGTGGAAGAACAGCACGTCACCCGGCTCCATCTCGACGGGTACGGCGCCACCGTCCGATGGGAGCGGGACCGTGACATCGGTGAAGCTGACCGTGGTGTCGGCCTTCTCGGTGCAGAGGATCGGCCAGCGGTGCGACCCCGGGACGACCTCGAGGCATCCGTTCGCCTCATCGACCCGGTCGAGCGCCATCCACGCCGCGATGCAGGTCCCCGGATCGGCCTTCAGGTAGAAGTTGTCCTGGTGCAGCGCCTGCCCGCGGGAGCCCGGCGGCTTGAAGTAGAGCATCGTCTGTACGGCGTACGGCGACCTGCCGAGCAGTGCCGTCATCACCCGATCGATCCGCGGGTCGGTCAGCCACTGCCGCGACGTGTCGTCCCACCGGTGCATCTGCGCCAGCCGCGGGTACCGCTTGAGCGGGTCGCGGTCGGTCGACGAGTGGCCCGCGAACTCGTGCGCCTGCGGCCCGCGGCGCCGTACGTCCATGTAGTGGTCCCGCAGGCGCTCGGCCTCGTCCGTGGAGAACAGCCCCCGCACCAATGTGTACCCGGTGCGCTCGAACTCTTCCTGGTGTACGGCGACAACATTGGATGAAACGCTCATGCACGGCTCCCGCGAATCTGCCCTATTCTTCCGGTGAACCCCATTTTCCTGCGGATGCACCGCAACGGACCACGGACGATCCACGCGAGGACTTGAACTTTTGTTGCACCGACTCCGGCTCGAGCGAATGTCCGCCCCGACCTTCTGGCGCTGCGAACCCAGCTGGTCCTGGACATCGCCCGTGCTGCAGGATCACCTGCTCTGGTGCGTCGTCGACGGCCGCGGCGCCCTCGAACTCGACGGGGCCCGCCAGGAACTGCGCCCCGGTGTCTGCGCGGTCTTCCAGCCCGGCGACACCCCACGAGCCACCCATGACCCGCACCGAAGGCTCCTGGTCTTCGGCATGCACTTCGAAACCGGTACGACGGCCGCACCCGATCCGCGCTGGGGCGAGGTACTCGATCGCGAGCTGCTCGGCGTCCTCGCGCGGACGAGCGACGCGTCGTACCGCCGCGGTGACGCCCTCGGCCGGTACCAGGCCGAACTGTGCCTCGAGCAACTGGTCGCCCTGATCTGGGACGCAGTCCACCATCCGGGCCGCAGCGTCACCGACACCGCGGTCGACGAGATCGCCCGGCAACTCCGACAGGACCCCGGCCGGGACTGGACCGTGGCGGAGATGGCCTCCAACGCGTCCCTGAGCCGGGCCCAGTTCACCCGTCGCTTCGTCGCGCAGTTCGGGATGTCGCCCGCGCAGTACCTGATCCAGGCGCGGATCGACCGCGCACACCAGTTGCTCACCGAGAGCGGCATGACCGTCACCGCAACGGCCGCCGCCCTCGGCTACACCGACGTCCCGTACTTCAGCCGCCAGTACAAACAACGCACCGGCCGCTCGCCAAGTCAGGACCGTTAGGCGCTAAGCCCAGTTGGGGTTCCAGCCCTCGACGGAGTCGGCCGGGCGCGAGGCAGGACCGGAGTAGATCGCCGACGGGCGGATCAGGCGGCCGGTGCGTTTCTGCTCCAGGACGTGGGCGCTCCAGCCGGCGGTCCGGGCGCAGGTGAACATCGACGTGAACATCGGCGGCGGCACCTCCGCGAAGTCCAGGACGATCGCCGCCCAGAACTCCACGTTCGTCTCCAGCGCCCGGTCGGGGCGCCGCTCCCGCAGCTCGGCCAGTGCGGCCTGCTCCAGCGCCTCGGCCACCTCGTACCGCGGGGCGGCCAGTTCACGCGCCGTACGGCGAAGTACCCGGGCGCGCGGGTCCTCGGCCCGGTACACGCGGTGCCCGAAGCCCATCAGCCGCTCGCCGCCGTCCAGCAGACCCTTCACGTACGAACGCGCGTCACCGCTGCGCTCGACGCCCTCGATCATCGTCAGCACCCGCGCCGGTGCGCCGCCGTGCAGCGGCCCGGACATCGCACCGACCGCACCGGACAGCGCCGCCGCGACATCCGCCCCGGTCGATGCGATCACCCGTGCGGTGAACGTCGACGCGTTCATGCCGTGTTCGGCCGCGGACGTCCAGTACGCGTCGACCGCCCGCACGTGCTTCGGGTCCGGCTCGCCGCGCCAGCGGGTCATGAACCGCTCGGTGATCGTCGTGGCCTTGTCCACCTCGCGTTGCGGCACCATCGGCTGCCCGATCCCGCGCGCCGCCTGCGCGACGTACGACAGCGCCATCACGGCCGCCCGGGACAGGTCCTCACGGGCCTGCACGTCGTCGATGTCGTACAGCGGCCGCAGACCCCAGGCGGGTGCGAGCATCGCGAGCGCGGACTGTACGTCGACCCGCACGTCGCCGGTGTGCACGGGCAGCGGGAACGGTTCCGCGGGCGGCAGGCCCGGCGTGAAGGCGCCGTCGACGAGCAGGCCCCAGACGTTCTCGAACGGCGCGCGGCCGACCAGGTCCTCGATGTCCACGCCGCGGTAGCGGAGCGCCGAACCTTCCTTGTCCGGCTCGGCGATCTGCGTGTCGAACGCGACCACACCCTCCAGCCCGTGCTGCACCTCGGTCCTCGGATCAGACATGCGACTCCCTCGTCCTCGTGTCAGGACGCGAGCCCACCAGGAGAGCCCGCGCACCCTGGGCGCTCAGGCAGCATATGTCTCAGTGTCGACGCTCGGACAGCTTTGTGACCGGTTCGGAGGTTCGGGGGGTGGACCGCACGCAGGTCTAGTCTCGGTGCATGACAAAGCCTCTCCCCGCCCTCGGGCTCGTGATCGGCGTCATCGTCACCTATGTCGCCGTGGGTACCTCGTCCTATGCGACGCCCCGGTTGATCCGGCGCCTGCAAACGTTCCGCGAGGACCTCGGCGATTCGCTGCCCTGGCTCGCGCTGCTGGTCGTCATCGCGGTCGTGCTCGGCCTGCTGATGATGGCGCCCGCCATCGGCGCGGGGGTGACCACCGGGTCCGGGCTGCTGCTGACCGCGGTCGGCGTGGCCACGATGGTGCTGCCGATGCGGCAGTCGTTCGACCTGATGAAGCTCTTCGAGTTCCCGGGGGCGCCGCGTTTCGGCGCGTCGTACTTCCTGTTCGACGGGTCGATGATCCTGCTCGGCATACCGCTGTTGCTGGTCGGTATCCGGCGCTGGGGCCAGGAGGCCAAGCTGGCCAAGCTTCCGCAGCCGCCGGGGTTGGGGCAGGGCGGCAGCGGCTACCAGTCCACCTACCCGCAGCAGACCCAGCAGTGGGGAGGCTACCCGGGCCAGCAGCCCTACCAGCCACCCCAGACACACAGCCAGCCACCCCAGACACACAGCCAGCCGCAGGACCGGCCGCAGTCCGGCCAGCCCCCGCAGTACCCGGGCCAACAGCAATAACTTTCCCAGCGGAGCCTGCATCAGGCTCTGCATGGAAACGCTGATCGCCTACAACTTCGCGCACGAGAGCACCGCGCGGGCCGCCGCCGGCCGTGCCCGTGTGGAGGCGTACTACGGCGGTCTCTGGGGACACGAGGCCAAGCACCAGGGGTACGACGGCCGCACGGTCGGACTGCACATGTGGGACCGCCACGACGGCACGTGTCTCTGGCCGTCCTGGCACGACGACGGCGACGTCCGCGTGGCCAGCGTGCACGCGCCGCTCGGCTACCAGCGCGTGATCGGCGACATCAAGCCGGCCGATGCCCCAGCCCAGCTGGCAAAGGCAGTACGGCGTACCCCGGCAAGCTTCCTCGAACTGGCGCCGCCGTTCACGATGGCGCTCCTGGACCCACAACAGGAACGCCTGGACCTGTTCACCGACTCGATCGGTGTCGGACGGCTGTTCCAGCTGCGTCTGCCGGACGGGTGGGTTTGGACCAATCGTCCCGCGGCTGCCCTCCTCTTCGCGGGCGTTCCCGCTGTGGCAGCGCCGCGTGGCTGGAACTTCGCCGCGGCGTGCGGCTGGTTCATGGACGACACCACGCCGTACGACGGGGTTCTGACGGTGCCCGGTGCGACGCATGTCGTTGCCGACGGCCACCGTCAGCAGCGGACCGTCAGCCGGATCGAGACGACCAGCGTGTGGTCGACGGACAACGCGGACACCGCAGAGGAGACCGCCGCCGCACTACAGGACGTAGCGCGGTCGGTGGGCCGCTTGTGGCCGGGACAGCCGACTGTCGACCTGAGTGGCGGCCGCGACTCACGCGTCGTCGCAGGTGCCTTTCTCGCCGCAGGTGTCGATCTGAAGCTCAACAGCTACGACGCGGTCCCTGGTGAGGTGGAGGTCGCGGAGTCGCTGGTGCAACTGCTGGAGCAACCAGTCGAGCACGTGGTGAGTCGGAAGACCCCAGGCAAGCCGGTCGTGGCCAAGCCGACCATCAAGCCGCAGCCGCTGGAAATGGTCAACCGAGCACTCCGCTGGCACCGGTACGCCGAGGGCCTGCGCCCGGCCAGCTACCTCTTCCACACACCGCCCGCAACGCTCGCTGGTGTTGCGCACCTCGCGATCGGAGGCGCCGGCGGTGAGGTGGCACACGGCCACTTCTACCCGCGCGACGTGCTGCAACTCGACGCGCTACCGCTGCCGAGCAAGCTGAATGCCTTCAGCAACCACCTCCAGACCCGTCTGGTCGCAGCGGCGGGACCCGCGGACGAGGCCCGCGCCGCTGTCGGTGAGCAGGTCGAGCGCGTACTGCGGACCGCGGTCCACGGCGGCATCGAGAACGCGACCATGCTCGACTACTTCTACGTCGTCGAACGCCTCCGCCGCTGGGGTACGACGGGGGAGCGCGCCGGCGTCGTCTCGCCCCTCCTGATCCCAGCATTCGTTCGGTCGGCGTTCGCCCTCGACCCCGCGCAGCGCGTCGACAACGCACTGCACCGCGAGCTGGTCCGGCGGCTGGTGCCCGCGTGGGGCGACGTACCGTTCTTCAAGCCCAGTCCGACCGTCAGCACGCGCAGGAGCCCGGCGAAGGTCCGCTGTCTGGCCGACGCCGCCGACCGCGACCTGATCGAGCAGCTCCTCCGAGACGTCGAAGGCTTCGAGTCCCTCGACACCCTGTGGGCGGCCTCCGTCGCCGGCGCCAGCTCGGCCGCAGGTGAAGCCACGCTCCGTCAGGCGCTGTGGCGAGCCACCTTCGATCAGCACCTCGACGAGATCAACCAGCACCTCCCGAGCGCACCGGCTCCCAAACCTCAACAGCAACCAGCCCCTAAGCCGCCAATAGCACGCCGCAGCCCACTGGTTCGCAGGATCGGGCGTACCAAGGTGTGGCGGGCCTATCGGCGGAGCAGGTTCGGACGTAAGTAGGCTCGAAGCGTGGACCTTGCGGAGATGCGGCGTACGTACGGGCTCGGTGAGCTGCTGGAGAGCCAGGTGGCTTCCGACCCGGTCGTGCAGTTCCAGACCTGGCTCGAGCAGGCGAGGGGAGCCGGCCTGGCCGAGCCCAACGCCATGGTGCTCGCAACAGCCGACCAGCACGGGCGTCCGTCGGCGCGGACCGTGCTGCTGAAGCGCGTGGACGAGCGTGGGCTCGTCTTCTACACCAACCAGCAGTCCCGCAAGGCCGACGACCTCGCTGCCAACCCGCACTGCGCCCTGGTGTTCCCGTGGCACGCGATGGAACGGCAGGTCCGCATCGAAGGCACGGTTGCGAAGCTGCCCGGCGACGAGGTCGACGAGTACTTCGCCAGCCGTCCGCGGGAGTCACAGCTCGGCGCGTGGGCGTCGCAGCAGAGCCAACCGGTGGAGTCCCGCGAGGAGCTGGACCTGCAGTACGAGTCGTACGAGCGGCAGTGGCCGGACGGCACCGAGATCTCCACGCCGTACTTCTGGGGCGGCTACCTGGTGGCCCCGGAGGCGTTCGAGTTCTGGCAGGGCCGCACCGGCCGTCTGCACGACCGCTTGGCCTACCGCCGGACCAGCTCCGGCGGCGACTGGGAGCTCTCGCGGCTCCAGCCCTGAGGCTCCTCCCGGAAGCCGTGTGACTTCCACCAGCGCGCCAGCGGCGCCGGCGCCCACCAGTTCGCGCGACCCAGGAGCCGCATCGTCGCCGGCACCAGCAACGCCCGGACGATCGTCGCGTCCAGCGCGATCGCGATCACCAGCCCGACGCCGATCATCTTCACGAACACGATGCCCGACGTGGAGAACGCCGCGACCACGATGATCAGCAGCAACGCCGCGCTGGTGATGATGCCGCCGGTCCGCTGCAGCCCGAGCGCGACGGCCTGGGTGTTGTCGCCGGTCCTGTCGTACTCCTCCCGGATCCGGCTGAGCAGGAACACCTCGTAGTCCATCGACAGCCCGAACAGGACGGCGAACAGCAGCACCGGGTTGGTCGCGTCGAGGAACCCGGCCGGCGTGAAGTCCAGCAGCCCGGACAGGTGCCCGTCCTGGAAGATCCACACCATCGCGCCGAACGCCGCCGACAGCGACAGCACGTTCATCAGCAGCGCCTTCGCCGGCAGCACGAACGAGCCGAAGGCAACGAACAGCAGCAGGAACGTCACCACCACGATGAATCCGGCCATGTACGGCGCCCGCTCCTTCAGCACATCGAGCAGGTCGATCACCGCCGCCGTCTCACCCCCGACCTGTACGTCGGTCCCGGACGGCGCAGGCACCGCACGCACCCCGTGGACGACGTCCCGCGCCGGCAACTCCTGTGCGGTGAAGCGAGTGTGTACGACGACCGATGCGACGCCGTTCTCGTACCCACCGAGCCGCACGTTCTCGACGTCGCGCACCTGCTGCAGTCCGGCGATGTACGGCGCCAACGCCGCCGAAGGATCACCCGGGGCAGAGGAGAACCGCACCGCCGCGTAGATGTCCGACCCGCCCGCTCCCGGGAAGTCGCGCTGCAGCGTTTCGGTCACCGTCCGCGAGGTGGCGCCGGAGGGCAACGACCGGTGGTCGACCCCGCCGAGTTGCGCGCTCAGGAACGGAATGCCGAGCACGAGCAGCACCGGGACGAGGACGACGACGTACCGCACCGGGCGTTTCATCACACTGTGCGCCAGCCGATACCAGGCACCGTGCTCAGCAGCCGAACGCCGGGGCTTGAAGATCCGCAGGTTGTTCACCCGGTGGCCGAGGACCGCGAGCAACGCCGGCAGCGCGGTCAGGGCCGCGATCATCGCGATCGCCACCGCGGCGGCGCCGCCGTACGCCATCGACTTCAGGAACATCACGGGGAACAGCACCAGGCTGGTGATCGCCACCCCGACCGTCACGCCGGAGAACGCCACCGTCCGCCCGGCCGTCGCCATCGTGGTCGCCAGCGCCGTCTCGACGTCGTTGCCGCGGGCAAGTTCTTCGCGGAACCGGGTGACGATGAACAAGGCGTAGTCGATGGCCAGCCCGAGACCGATCATCGTGACGATGTTGATCGAGAAGATCGACACGTCGGTGATCGCCGACAGGCCGCGCAGCAGCACGAACGAGCCGAGGATCGCGAGCGCCCCGACGAACAGCGGCAGCGAGGCGGCGACCAGGCCGCCGAACACCACCACCAGCAGGATCAGCACGATCGGCGTCGAGATCGTCTCGGCCTTCACGATGTCGTGCTCGGTCTGCGTGTTCACCTCGTCGAAGACCGCGACCTCGCCGCCGACCTTCGTGTCCAGACCGGCCGGCCCGGAACGGACCTGTGAGGCGATCTTGTGGAACGTGTCCAGCCGGTCCTCGGGCGTCGCACCGGCGAGCGTGAGGACGGCGTACGTGCTGTGCTGGTCCTTCGAGACGAACACCGGCGACTTGGTGCTCCAGTACGTCGACACAGCGGTCACGTCGGCGGTCGGCAACGCGGCCAGGTCGCCCTCGACCGCTTGCCGGAACGACGGATCGGCCACGGTCCCAGACGGGTTGCGGTAGAGCACGATCACGTCGGTGCCGGTGCGGCCGACGTTCTGCTCGATGGTCTTGACGGCGTTCGCTGCCTCGGTGTCCGGCGCGTCGAAGCCGCCGTTGGCCAGCGAGCCGAACACGCCGGTGCCCCAGACGACGCCGAGGGCGACGAAGACACCGGTCAGGGCGAGCACCAGACGGCGCCGCCGGTAGGCGAAACGGCCGAGCGTCTCGAACACGAAACTGTCCCCCAGGGCGTAGATTGAGCGGCAGGAGCTGGAGTGAACAGCGTTAACTGTTAACGGTGTTCACTCTACGGTCGTGCCCCGTGGCAATGTCAAGGAGAGTTTTCGGTGGAGTTCGGTGGGAGCCGGGACAGGCGGCGAGCGGCCACGGTCGCGGAGATCAAGTCGGCGGCCCGCCGGCTGCTGGTTTCCGGCGGTACGGCGGCCGTCGGTCTGCGGGCCGTCGCGCGGGAACTCGGCCTCACGCCGCCGGCCCTCTACCGGTACTTCCCGAGCCACGAGGCCCTGATCGGCGCCCTGATCGCGGACCTGTACGACGAACTCACCGCGGCCCTGATGGACCTGCAGACCACCGACGACGAGGACGTGGATCTCGGCGCCCGGCTGTACCTGCTCGCCAACGGACTGCGGGACTGGGGACTGACGCACCCGGCGGAGTTCGCGCTGCTGTTCGGTACGGCGGTGCCGAGCCCGGACGCGGCGGACCACGAGGAGACCCCGGGCCATCAGGCGGCGATGCGCTTCGGGTCGGTGTTCAAGGAACTGGTGGCGCAGATCTGGCACTGGAAGCCGTTCCCGTACCCGCCCGACGAGGTCCTCGGGTCCGAGCTGGTGGCCCAGCTCACCCAGGAGTCGGAGCACTTCGGCGGGATGCCGGCCGGTGCGATCTACCTGTCGCTCACGTACTGGACCCGGCTCTACGGTCTGATCTGCATGGAGATCTTCGGCCAGCTGCACTGGGTCCTGCCCGACGCCGCGGCGTACTTCGAGGCACAGCTCTACGAGATCGGCCAGGCGCTCGGGCTCGACTGCCCGGCGCCGGAATAAGAGAAGCCTGCGGGCGCTTCCAGAGACACGACCGGGTGGCCGAACTCAGGGTCAGGCGGACTACCTGACTGCCCGCAGGCCCGGTGGCTGGCGTTGGTTTCGGCCGACCACTTGCCCACTTAACTGTGGTTGGCGGTTAGCCCGCCGCCACCTCACGAGTCCGATAGCAATTCATGCGTTGGACCACCTCCCTTCGCGTGTACTGCGAACTTACTGCCACTCGCTGGAGCCTTCAACAGAATTTCGCGCTGAGATGAACCACAATCGACGGCATGATCAGACTCGGACTGCCGGCGATCGTGTTGCTGATCGGTGCCGCCTGGTTCGCGTGGTCCTCGTACCGCCGGGCCGTCAGCGCGGAGCGGGCACTGGCCACGCTGAACGCCGAACATCGGGCGCTGATGCAGGAGGTCAGGGCACTGGAGCGGGCAGTCGCGGCTGCGGAGCAGGGTCTACGTACGCTCAGCTCGCATCCGTCGGTGCCGCGGGACGTCGCGGTCACCGCCGACCTGACCCTCGCCGACGTACGGCGACTGGTGGAGAAGCACAAGGAGCTCGACGACTGATGGCAAAGCTGGGGAACGCTGCTGCGGCGCTCAAGCCCAAGGGGGGCGGCAAGGCGAAGGTGATCGGGATCCTGGTCCTGATCGTGATCGGGATCATCATCCTGTTCAACATCTTCAACTTCGCGAACACCGACGCCAACCGGATCGGGCTGCACTACGGCGGCGGCGTGATCGAGGACAAGAAGTTCAAGTCGGTGATCCCGCCCGGCTCGACGAACAAGCTGATCGGGCCCGGCGACACGCTGTACACGTACCCGACCGACCAGCGCTCGTACATCATCGGCGGCGACGGCGCCGACACGGACGCCGCCGACGAGGTCACCGTGGTCAGCAAGGACAACGTCCGGCTCGGGGTCCGCGTCCAGGTCTACTTCACGCTGAACCGCAACAAGGACGTGCTGAAGTCGTTCCACGAGCGGATCGGTCTCAAGACCGAGGCGTACGAGGAGAGCGGCTGGAACGAGATGCTGCAGAGCTACTTCCGCCCGCAGATCGACCGGGCGCTGTCCGCGGTCGCCACCAACTACGGCTGGGCGGAGCTCTACAACAACGAGAAGATGAAGTCGGCGTTCCAGTCCGCGGCGGCCAAGGAGTTCACCCGGCTGCTGCCGGCCGCGGTCGGCGGCGACTACTTCTGCGGCCCGGGCTACAACGGCAACAACGACTGCGGCGAGCTGTCCTTCACGGTCCAGAAGCCGATGCCGCTGGACAAGGGCATCATCGACGGCCTGGAGGCCAAGCAGCGCGCGGAGCTCGCGAAGGCGACGCAGGAGCAGAAGAACCAGCAGGTCAACGTCGAGCTGCAGTCGGTCAAGCAGCAGGTCGCGATGCTCGGGGCGCAGGGTTACCTGCTGAAGACCGCGATCGAGTCGGGCAAGATCCAGTTCATGGTCATCCCGCAGAACGGCAATGTCAGCATCCCGGTGCCGACCACAGCCACCACCCAGCCCACGACACCGGCCCGGTAGCTGGATGAGCGCGTTGCCGTCCCACCTCGAGCTGGTGCAGGGCGTCGTCCTGCCCAAGCCGGTCGGCGCGCATCCGGTGCTCGACTTCGTCAACACCCGGTCCGAGTGGACCACCCGCGGCGCCGCCCGGACCGAGTGGCTGACGTCGTACGAGGCCTTCCTGATCTGGAGCTCGTACGTCGGCCTGGTGCCGCCGGCGACCGTGTTCCGGCTGATCGAGCGGGCCGGGAGCAGCCCGGCCGAGGTGGGACGGCGGCTGCGGACCACGCTCGATTTCCGCTCCGAGCTGTACGACGTACTCACCGGGCAGGCGACTGATCACACCTTCGAGGCGGCGGCCCGGCTGATCGAGAAGGCCTCCGCGCGGCGGCACCTCGTGCGCGCGGCGGAGGGGCCGGTCTGGGAGCTGCCGGAGGATCCGGAGCTCCCATTGCACAAACTCGCGTTGCTCGCGGGCGAGCTACTGACCGGCTCGTCACGCGAGCACGTGCGGACCTGTCCGTCGTGCGGCTGGCTGTTCCTCGACGCCCGGGGCCGGCGTCGCTGGTGCTCGATGGCCACCTGCGGCAACCGCGCCAAGGTCCGCGCCCACGCCGCCCGCGCCCGCTAGTTGAAGGCTGCCGGGTCGACCGTGATCCAGGTGTGCTTCGCGCGGGCGAGGACCCGGCCGTCGGCGTCGTACAGGGTGCTCGCGGTGAACGTCTTGCGGCCGTCCTCGCCGAGGTAGCGGCCGAGCGCGACGCATTCCTCGCCGGCCTCCGGGCGCGCGTCGACACACGCGGTCAGCTGGCCGAGCACCGACGGGCGTCCTTCGAGGTCGATCGTCCAGCCGCCGGGGCAGTCGAGCGCGGCCCACAGGAACACCTCGTCGACCAGCCCATCGGTCGCGAGGTCCGCGGCCGGCGTCCAGGTGCACGCAGTACGGCCGCCGCCGATCGGGCCGGGTTGCAGGCGCAGACCGTGCTGGTTCGCCGGCCCGCACACGAAGCAGCTCGGGAACGGGTGGTCGTGCAGCCCGCGGTACGACGCCTCGGCCGCGCGAGCCTCCTCGGGCAGCACCGGATCGATCGTCGCGTCGGCGAGGAACTCACTGTCGACGGGCACCGCCTCTGCCACCACAGCGTCACCGTCCGTCAACCGGCCGGCGGCCAGTTCGAGGTCCTTCTCCAGCGGCGGAGGCATCCGCAGAGTCACCTTCGGCACCGCCTCCGGCCCGAGACCGGCAGCCAGCGCGGTCCCGACCAGACCGGCGACGTACCCGCCGTTGCCCGACCTCTCCGGCCCCTGAAATCGCCGCTCGACCCGCACGAAAGTCATGGCCCAAGACCCTAAAGCACTCACGGGAATCACTCGTTTGCGTACGGGCTGTGGCGGAGGTGTGAACGCGCAGGGTGATGGGAAGAAAGGGGTTTCAGAGAAATCTGAGGATTTCTCGGAGACAACTGAGCTGAGCCCTCCAGTTCAAACGACCGTTTGAACTATGCTGACTGCAGGCTACTGCGCGTGAGCAGGTGGGGTGCCTGCGCGAGCAGTAGCTGGGGGGAAGGAGAACTCTGTGGAGACACCGGTCGAAACGACCCGGGAGAGGTTGCTCAACGTCGCCGAGCAACGATTCGGAGAAGGGGGTTACGAGGGGACATCGCTGCGCGCCATCACGGTCGCCGCGGCAGCCAACATCGCGGCGGTCAACTATCACTTCGGCTCGAAAGAAGCCCTGCTCCGCGCCGCCGTGGCGCGGGCGATGGCGCCGGTCAACGCCGAAAGGCGGCGCCGGCTGGACCAGTTGGAGGCGGGCGCTCCGCCGACGCCGGAGGCGCTGATCCGGGCCTTCGTCGAGCCCGGACTGGATCTCGTACTGCGCCGCGGTGAACGCGGCGCGCTGATCGCACGGTTCATCGGCCGGATCGCGTTCGATCCGAGCCGCCGGATCCGTGAGTTGTACGCGGTCGAGTCCGAACCGATCGAGAGTAGGTACCTGGCGGCGCTGCAGAAGGCGCTGCCGCAGGCGTCACCGGACGCGGTCGCGTTCGGGTACGTGAACATGCTCGGGCTGCTCGCGCTGCATCAGTCGCAGGCACTGTCCCCGACGCCGGGTGCCGCCGGCGTTCAGGACACGGCGGACCCGAGCGAGCTGGCCGAGAACCTGGTCACCTTCCTGGTGGCCGCGTTCGACCACGGCCTGCGTTCCTGACAGCTGGGAACCGTGGATTCCCTGCCCACGGTTACCGGTCAGCGGCTGGGACCAGATCGGACCAGATTGCGCACTGGGCCGTGTGAGTTTGTCCGGATTCTGCTCATGGATGTTCGGACTGCCAGGTAACGCTGCATAATGGCGCTCCGTGGACCCCTGTGAAGTCGTGGTTGCCGTCGACCTCGGTGGAACCCGGATGAAGTGCGGCCTGGTCGCCGCCGACGGTGCCGTGCTGCACCGCGAGACCAGGCCGACGCCCCGGGCCGACGCCCGGGACGGTGGCCGTGCCGTGCTCGACGCCCTGCTGGAGACCGTCGTCGAGCTCAGCCAGAAGGCGACCGCGGAGGGTCATCGCGTGCGTGCGATCGGTGTCGTCGTCCCCGGTGTCATCGACGCCGAGCACGGCACGGTCGGCGCCGAGAACCTCGAATGGACCGGTACGCCGGTGCTCGCCGAGCTGAAGGCCGCGGTCGGCGACGGGGAACCGATCGTGCTCGCCCACGACGTCCGCGCCGGCGGGTACGCGGAACTGCGGCACGGCGCGCTGGCCGGCACCACGAACTCGATGTTCCTCCCGCTCGGCACCGGAATCGCGGCCGCGATGATCGTCGACGGCTCGCTGGTCAGCGGCGACGGGTACGCCGGTGAGCTCGGCCACTCCAAGTTCATCCACGGCGACGCCGCCGAACTCTGCGCCTGCGGCCAGTGGGGCTGCCTCGAGACGGTCGCGTCCGCTGCAGCGCTGGCCAGGCGGTACGCCGCCCGCACCGGACGGACCGTCGACGGCGCCCGCGAGGTGATGGAACTGCTCGCGGCCGGGGACCCGGACGCTGCCCAGGTCTGGCACGACGCGCTGGCCGCCCTGGTCGACGCGCTGGTGCTCTACACGACCCTGGTCGCCCCGACCCGGATCGCGATCGGCGGCGGTCTGGTGGGTGCCGGCGAGACCCTGCTGCAGCCGCTGCGCGAGGGCGTCCACGCGCGCCTGACGTTCCAGCGCGAACCTGAGATCGTGGCGGCGGTGCTCGGCGAGGAGGCAGGCATGCTCGGCGCCGCGCAGATGGCCTGGGACCGTGCAGAGGAGGATCAGTGACCACGTACCGCGTGGGCCGGGTGGTGACACCCGACGAAGTGCTGGAGAACGCCTGGATCCAGGTGGAGGGCGAGGACATCCGCGCGTTCGGGCGGCGCTCCGAGGGGATGCCGGCCGACGGCAAGCGCCCCGAGGACCTCGGTGACGTGACCGTCGTACCGGGCTTCGTCGACGTCCACACGCACGGCGGCGGCGGGTCGTCGTACTCGACCACCGATCCGGACGAGGCGCGCAAGGTCGCGGCCTTCCACGCCAAGCACGGTACGACGACCTCGCTCGCCAGTCTGGTGACAGCGTCGCTCGACGAACTGGTCGACCAGACCGCATGTCTGACGGAGCTGATCGCCGACGGCGTCATCGCGGGCGTGCACCTCGAAGGACCCTTCCTGTCCGAGGCGCGCTGCGGCGCGCACGAGCCGTCGTTGCTGCGGCCGCCGCTCAAGGACGATGTCGCCAAGGTGCTGAGCGACGCGGTCAAGATGGTGACGATCGCGCCGGAGCTCGAGAACGGGCTGGACGCGATCCGCCAGGTCGTCGACGCCGGCGCCATCGCCGCGCTCGGGCACACGGATGCGACGTACGAGCAGATGATCGCGGGCGCCGACGCCGGCGCGACCGTGGCGACGCACCTGTTCAACGGGATGCGGCCGTTCCACCACCGCGACCCGGGTCCGGTCGGCGCCGCGCTGAACGACGAGCGGCTGCTGCTCGAGGTGATCAACGACGGCATGCACCTGGATCCGCAGGTGGTCCGGGTCGCGCTCGCGGCGGCCGGAGTGAACCGGATCGCGCTGATCACCGACGCGATGGCCGCGACCGGGATGCCGAACGGGCGGTACCTGATCGGGAGCCTCGAGGTCGATGTCACGGACGGTCTCGCGACGCTCGTCCACGGCTCCCACTCGATCGCGGGCAGCACGCTCACCATGGATGTCGCGTTCCGGAACGCGGTGACCGCCGGGACGTCGCTGGTGGACGCGTCGCGGATGGCGTCGACGACGCCGGCGCAGACGTTCGGCTGGTACGACGTGGGCTCGATCGAGACCGGGAAGCGGGCGGACCTGGTGCTGCTCGACGACGAGTACGCCGTCCAGAAGGTGATGCGGGCCGGGTCGTGGCTGGACTGATCGGGACCGTCACGCTCAACCTCGCGCTGGACGTCACGTACGAGGTCGACGAGCTGCGGGTCGGCGGGAGTCATCGCGTCGACCGGATCCGGCGGCGCGCGGGCGGGAAGGGCGTGAACGTCGCGCGGGTGGCGGCGACGCTCGGTCACCAGGTGCTGGTGCTCGGATTCGTCGGCGGGGTCACCGGTGAACTCGTTGCCGAGGAACTGTTCGACGCCGGGCTGACCGCGCTGCTCACCCCGATCGTCGGCGAGACCCGCCGTACCGTTGCCATCGTCAACGATGTGGACGGGGACGCGACGATCTTCAACGAGGCCGGGCCGACGGTGACCGCGGACGAGTGGCGTGCGTTCGGCGACCGGATGCCGTGGGGCCGGCTCGGCGTGCTCGCGTGCTCGGGCAGCCTGCCGCCGGGACTGCCGGCCGACGCGTACGCCGAGATCGCGGTCCGCGCCCGCCACCACGACGTACTGACGGTGATCGATGCGGGCGGTGCTGCGCTGAACGCCGCCGCGCGAGCTGGTGCGATCGTGCGTGCGAACTCCGCCGAACTGCGGGCCGCCGTTGGCGACGTAGAGGTCGAGGAGGGCGCGTCGGAGCTGGTCGCGCTCGGTGCGACCGCGGCGGTGATCACCGACGGCGCGCGCGGAATGGTTGCCGCTAGCAAGAAGGGTGTCTGGCGGGCGTCGCCGGTCGAGACTGTCCGCGGCAATCCGACCGGGGCGGGCGATGCGTGTACGGCGGTCGTCGCCGCGGCGATCGCGGAGGCACCGGAGCCGGACTGGTCCGTCGTACTCAAGTCCGCTGTCGCCGCGTCCGCTGCCGCTGTGCTGACACCCGTTGCCGGAGACATCGACCTGGCCGCTTACCGACGGTGGCAGCCTCAAGTGACTGTGAACTAGGAGGACTCATGCCGTTGGTATCCGGTGCCGAGGTCGTGCTGGCCGCGGCCAAGGCCGGTCGTGGAGTCGGCGCGTTCAACGTGATCCAGCTGGAGCACGCGATCGCGCTGATCGCCGGTGCCGAGCAGGCCGGCGCGCCGGTGATCCTGCAGATCAGCGAGAACGCGGTGAAGTACCACGGCGCGCTCAAGCCGATCGGCGTCGCGACCCTCGCCGCGGCGGCCGCCGCCACGGTGCCGGTCGTCGTCCACCTCGACCACGCGATGGATCGGGACCTGGTCACCGAGGCTGTCACGCTCGGGTTCACGTCGGTGATGTACGACGCGTCCAAGCTCGAGTACGCCGACAACGTCGCGGCGACCACCGAGGTGACGGCGTTCTGCCACGATCACGGTGTGTTCGTCGAGGCCGAGATCGGCGAGGTCGGCGGTAAGGACGGCGTCCACGCGCCCGGCGCGCGTACCCGTCCCGACGAGGCCGTCGCCTTCGCCGAGGCGACCGGTGTGGACGCGCTCGCCGTCGCGGTCGGGTCCTCGCACGCGATGACCGAGCGTACGGCGACGCTCGACTTCGACCTCATCACCCGCCTCCACGAGGCCGTCGCCGTACCGCTGGTCCTGCACGGCTCCTCCGGCGTCGCGGACCCCGACCTGACCCGCGCGGTCGAGGCCGGCATGACCAAGGTCAACATCGCCACCCACCTCAACAACGTCTTCACCGACAAGGTCCGCCAGATCCTCGCCGACAACCCCAAGTTGGTCGACACCCGCAAGTACCTAGGCCCAGCCCGCGACGCCGTAGCCACCGAGGTCGCGCGCCTCCTCACCGTCCTGAAGGCGGTCTAAGGCTGGGAGACATCGCGCGGGTGCAGGTCTATCGTTGGGGCGACGGTTCGGCCCACTTCCACGTCTGACTCCCCGAAGCCCCCAAGGAGAACGTCGCCAATGCCGAAGCCAAGATCGCGACGTCCATGGCGCAAACCAACTGACATGAACACACAACAAGCGCAGTTGGCGCGGCGGTTGGGCGTGGCGGATGCGGTGGTCATTGGGGTTGGGTCGATGGTTGGGGCCGGCGTGTTTGCCGTGTGGGCGCCGGCTGCGCAGGTGGCTGGGTCTTGGCTGTTGGTCGGTCTGCTGATAGCGGCGATCGTTGCCTACTGCAACGCAGCGTCGTCCGCGCAGCTGGCTGCGGTCTACCCCGTGTCGGGCGGCACCTATGTCTACGGGCGTGAGCGCCTAGGCGAGTGGTGGGGCTTCGCAGCCGGCTGGTGTTTCGTGATCGGCAAGACTGCTTCCTGCGCCGCGATGGCACTGACCTTCGCAACCTACGTCACCGACATCAACTGGCTGCGGCGCCTCATCGCCCTCGCAGCGGTCCTCGCACTGGCAGCCGTCAACTACCGAGGCGTGACCAGGACGGCACGCCTCACCAGAATCCTCGTCACCTGCACCCTCGTCGTACTGGCCCTAGTGCTAATCGTCCTCTTCACAGCCACCCCGCAGCACCACGAGACGGCAAGCACCTCGCCGTACGGCGTTCTGCAGTCGGCCGGACTGTTGTTCTTCGCGTTCGCCGGCTACGCGCGGATCGCCACCATGGGCGAGGAGGTCCGGGAGCCGGCGAAGACCATCCCGCGGGCGATCCTGATCGCCCTGGTCATTGCCATTGGCATCTATCTAGCGGTCGCGCTGGCGCTGCTGCGGACCGGCGACCCCGCGTCGACCACGGCGCCCCTCGCGTCCGCGGTCGACGGGGTCGGTGCGGTCTGGGCGGTACCGGTCGTCCGGATCGGTGCCGCCCTCGCCAGCCTCGGCGCCCTGCTCGCCCTGATCGCCGGCATCGGCCGCACCGCGCTCGCCATGGCCCGCAATCGCGACCTGCCCACCTGGCTGGCCGCCGTACATCCCCGCTACCAGGTCCCGCACCACGCCGAGCTCGCGCTCGCCGCGGTGGTCGGGATCCTCGTGCTCACTACCGATCTGCGCAGTGTGATCGGCTTCTCGTCGTTCGGTGTCCTGCTGTACTACGCGATCGCGAACGCGTCCGCCTTCACGCAGCCGGCCGATCAGCGTCGCTGGCCGCGCGCCGTCAACGTGATCGGCCTGACCGGATGCGTCGTCCTCGCGGTCACTCTCCCGTGGACGTCGGCGGTCGTCGCCGCGGCCGTCCTCGCCGTAGCCCTGCTGGTACGGCGTCTTACGAGAGGTCGCGCCGGATCCGCCAGAAGCTGAATCCGCTGAGCAGCACCGCGAGCGCCAGGAAGAACCCGAACTCACGCCACTGCAGCGCCCAGAAGGTGTCCGCGGTGAAATACTTGACGTGCTGCCGGTAGCCTTCGTCCGCCAGTCGCTGGAAGCAGGCCGTCCGCGTCGCGTCGGACGTGTGTTCCTGTGACACACCGGGAGGCGGTGCCGGCGCGCAGTCCATGGCCCAGTCCGGCAGCGTGCTCACTTCCGCGCCCGACTTGTCCACGGTCCGGTCGTAGAGCTTCCAGGCGCCCACCGACCCGCTTGCGACTTCGATCTGTTTCACCCGCGCATCGCTCTCCGGTCCGCTGAGCATGAATCCGCGGACGTTCTCGGCGGACGCGACGAGGTACTTGTCCGTCGGTGCCATCAGGTGCGGCCGGATGAACGTCGGTGCGAGGACCTGCACCAGGATCACGACCGCCAGAGTGACGGCGAGCGCGACCACGGTACGGCGTACCACCAGTCCGACCGCGACACCGAGCGCGAACGCGAACGCGGCGTACCCGACCGGCACCAGCCCGCGGGCGCCGAACGTGACCGGGAACATCCGCGGCAGGTAGATGTTGGAGTCCTGGCCGGCGTTGATCGCGTCGTCGATCGGGTCCGACCACCACGTCACCGCGAGGCTGAGCAGGCCGGTGACCGCGACCGCTCCGAGACCGGTGAGCCCGAGCTTGACGGCCAGCCAGCGCCGCCGCGAGATGCTCTGGTTCCACACCAGCCGGTGCGTGCCGGTCTCCAGTTCGCGGGCGATGAGCGGCGCGCCCCAGAAGGCGCCGACGACCGGCGGGACGACATACGGCAGGACGATGCCGACCTGGTATAGCAGCGGGTCGAGTCGTTCGAGGGCGAGGTTCTTGATGAAGTTGTCGGCCAGTCGACGGTAGTCGTCGAGCAGGCCCGGGCCCGTCACCGCCAGGACGATCGCGGCCGCGACGATCACCGACGCGACCACCAGGAACTGGACGCGGAACTGCCGCCAGGTCAGCCAGATCATCGCTGCACCTCCAGGACCGGTCGCTCGGGCTGGACATCGCGGCCCATGTAGGCCAGCACCAGGTCCTCGAGCGTGAGTTGGGTGACCGTCCAGGCCGGATCCAGGATCGGCTGGCCGGTGCGGATCAGGTACGTCGACTGCCGGTCGGTGTGGCTCGCCGTCACCACGTGCTGGTCGCGCGGCAGGTCCTTCTGGTCCCGGCGCGGGCCGGTCAGCCGGAAGTGCGTCGCCAGCAACGTGTCGATCTCGCCGCTGACCTGGACCCGCGAATCCACCAGCACGATCAGGTAGTCGCAGGCCCGCTCGACGTCGGAGACGAGGTGCGAGGACAGCAGGACGCTCAGCTCCTGCTCGGCGACCGCCTCCATCAGGTCCTGGAGGAACTCGCGCCGGGCGAGCGGATCGAGCGCCGCCACCGGCTCGTCGAGGATCAGCAACTCGGGGCGCTTGGCCAATCCGAGCGTGAGCGCGAGCTGCGCGCGCTGACCACCGGAGAGCTTGCCCGCTCGCTGTTTCGGATCGAGCTTCAGGTGTTGGATCCGCCGCTGTGCCAGGGATTCGTCCCACGCCGGGTTCAGCCGTCGACCGAGCCGCAGGTGGTCCGCGATACTCAACCGCGCGTACGTCGGCGTGTCCTGCGCGACGTACCCGACCTTCGCCTGCTGCGCGCCCGCCGGCGCGCCCAGCACCTCGACGGTCCCCGCACTGGGCGTCAGCATCCCCACGGCCAGATTCAGCAACGTGCTCTTGCCGGCCCCGTTGGGCCCGACCAGCCCGACCACATGCCCGGCCGGAACCTCCAGATCACAATCGGTCAGCGCCCAGCGCCGACCGTATTTCTTCCCCAGCCCGTGGGCCTGCAGAACTGTGTTCACGCTATGTCCTCCTGAGCGGCGGACCGAAAGGTTGTCAGGAACAACGCCTCGATGCTTTCGTCGTCGAGGCCGGCTTTGCGGGCCTTGGTCAGCCAGCGACGGAGGTCCTGGCGGAGCGGGCCGTGCGCGGCGAGCGTGTTGTCGGTGAGGGTGCGGGTGACGAACGTGCCGCGGCCGGGCCGGGCCTGTACCAGGCCCTCGTGCTCGAGCTCGCGGTACGCCTTGAGCACGGTGTTCGGGTTGATCGCCAACGCCGCCACGACGTCTTTCACTGTCGGCAGCTGGTCGCCCTCCCGCAGCAGTCCGAGCCGCAACGCGTTCCGGACCTGCTGAACGATCTGCTGGTACGGCGAGACCCCCGACCGGCCGTCCAGATGGAACTCGATCATCCATAACCCCATTCATCTAGTTACCTAGCACTATAGGGGTATGAACAAGTGCTGCGTCAAGAAGGCGGTGGATCAGCGAATCGCGTCGTACCTGCGCAGGGACTCGCGGCGGGCCTCGCCGTGGTCGACGATCTGGTCCGGGTAGCCTTCGGCGCCGCCGTGCTTCCACGGCTCGTGCGCCGCCTTGCCCGCAAGGTCCCGCAGCTCGGGGATCCAGCGCCGGACGTAGTCACCGTGCGGGTCGAACTTCAGTCCCTGGGTGATCGGGTTGAAGATCCGGAAGTACGGCGCGGCGTCCGCACCGCAGCCGGCCACCCACTGCCAGTTCAGCGAGTTCGACGCGAGATCGCCGTCCCGCAACGACTGCATGAACCAGCGCGCGCCGTACTTCCAGTGCACATGCAGATCCTTGACCAGGAACGACGCGACGACCATCCGGACGCGGTTGTGCATGAACCCGCTGCCCGCGAGCTGCCGCATGCCCGCGTCCACGAACGGGAAGCCGGTGCGGCCCTCGCGCCAGGCGTCGAACAGTTCGTCCGGCTCGTCGTACTGCATCTTCTCGAACTCGGGCCGCAGCGGCTTCCACGCCGCCTCCGGGTTGCGCGCGAGCAGGTCGGCGCAGAACTCCCGCCAGGCGAGTTCACGCGCGTACGCCTGCGCACCGTCACTGCGCTTGTGCGCCAGATCGGCAAGCATCGTGCGCGGGTGCAGTTCGCCCCACTTCAGCGGGATCGACATCCGCGACGTGCTGTCCAGGTCGGGACGATCGCGCTGGTCGTCGTACTCGCCGACGCTCTCGAGGTAGTCCGCCCACCGCTCGCGCGCCCCCTCCTCGCCCGCACCGTCGGCGTCACCGTCCGGCAGTTTCTCGCCGTCCGCCCGCACCCACGTGATCTTCGACGGAGCCTCCACCGGCTGGCGCCATCCGTGCTCCATCCAGGCTTTGTAGTACGGGGTGAACACCATGTACGAGCGCCCTTGCTGGTTGAGCACCCGGCCCGGAGCGATCGCGTACGGCGAACCCGTGCGTACCAACGGGCACTTCAATGAGGCTTCAACTTCTTGATCGCGCTGCTGTCCGTACGGCGCATAGTCGGACGCGACGTGCACACTCGCAGCGTCGACCTCTTTCGCCACCGCTGAAATGATCTTCGCCGGATCGCCCTTGCGCACCACCAGCCGCCCGCCCATCGACTGGGACAGGCTGCGCAGCGACGCCGCCAGGTGTTCGCGGCGTGGATCGCCGGACCGCTCCCAGAGCACCGGATCGAGCACGAACACGCCGAGCACCTGCCCGTCACCCGCCGCGACCGCATCCAGGAGCGCGGGGTTGTCGGTCAGGCGGAGGTCACGCCGAAACCACATCACTGCTGTGTTCATTGCTACATCCTGTTGCCCACCTGGTTGAAAGCAAACTGAAAGCGATCGCTTGTTTGATGATTGCCATGAACAAGCAACGGATGATCGGGATCGCCGCCGCCGGAGTACTGGCCGCCGGTGGAGTGACCGTCGTGACGACCATGACCGGCCCGGCGCCCGCCAGCGCCGCGGACAACTGCCACTACGAGCCGAGCGGCAACCCCTGGAAGCACGTCTGCCTGAAGGGGCCGCACCGCTTCAAGTCGCAGTGCAACATGATGCGCAACGACATGATCCGGCGCGGGTACGGCGTACTGTCGTGCCGTTGGGAGACCTACAACGCCGGCAGCGGCTGGTACTTCTGGTACGGCAGCAACTGAGGCGGGGCGCCGGCCGAATTGGGTAAGGCTTGCCTCAATAGGTGAGAATGGTTGTCGTGACCGACCTGATCGATACCACCGAGATGTACCTGCGGACCGTCTACGAACTGGAAGAAGAAGGCATCGTGCCGCTGCGGGCGCGGATCGCCGAGCGGTTGCACCAGTCCGGGCCGACGGTCAGTCAGACGGTCGCGCGGATGGAACGCGACGGTCTGATCAAGGTGGAGGGCGACCGCCACCTGGAGCTCACCGACGTCGGCCGCAAGCAGGCGACCCGGGTGATGCGCAAGCACCGCCTGGCCGAGCGGCTGCTGGTCGACGTGATCGGGCTCGAGTGGGAGGACGTGCACGCCGAAGCCTGCCGTTGGGAGCACGTGATGAGCGACGCGGTCGAACTGCGCCTGCTCCAGCTCCTCGGCAACCCGACCGAATCGCCGTACGGCAACCCGATTCCGGGCCTGGAGGAGCTGCAGAAGGACCACCAGGCGAGCGACATCGGGGAGTTCCGGGTCGGGGTCGAGCCCCTGGACCAGGTGCTCGACGCGGCCACCGGGGAGAGCGTGCGGGTGCTGGTGCGGCGGATCGCCGAGCCGGTGCAGACCGACGACTTCGCGATGGCGGTCCTGCGCCGCGCCGGGGCACTGCCCGGCCGTGAGGTCGACTCCACCCTGGACGCCGAGGGCGTCCTGGTCGGGAGCCGCGAGGCCGGCGGTGTGATCACCGACGAGACCGCGGGTCACATCTTCGTCAGCCGCGTCTGACAGTTCAACTCTCTGTTAACGCAGTGCACCCGATGCGGTACATCGGGTGTGCTGCCGGTAGCGTCGGGCCGCGATGTCTGAGAATCCTGTCGACTGGCCGCAGTACCTGCGGGAGTTCCATACCGCCGCCCCGGGCAGCACCGAGGCGTTGCTGTCCCGTGCGGTGGCCGGCGATCACACGCCGTACCGCTGGCTCGTCCGTGCTGTCTCGGGCGAGGCGCGCAGGGTGCTCGACCTGGCCTGCGGCAACGGGCCGGTGGCGCGGGAGCTGTACGGGCGGTGGGTCGTGGGGGTCGACAACAACGCGGCCCAGCTCGCCGGTGCGCCCGGTCCGCGGGTGCAGTCCGACGCGCGGCACCTCCCGTTCGCGAACGAGGTGTTCGACGTCGTCACGTGCTCGATGGGCCTGATGGTCCTGCAGCCGCTGCCGGACGTGCTCGCGGAGGCGGCACGGGTACTGCGGCGGGGCGGCGTACTGGCCGCGATCGTGCCCGCCGTCCGGCCGCTGCGGCGCGGTGACATCCGCACGCTCAGCGGTCTGACCACGAGGCTGCGGTCGACGCCGCAGTTCCCGGCCGGTGGTGAGATCACCGAGCTGAAGGATCAGCTGAAGCACGCCGGGTTCGACGTGATGGAGAGTCAGCGCGAGCGGTACGTGTACATGATCCACAGCCGCGACGACGCGATGCGGCTGGTGAACGCGCTCTACCTCCCGGGTACGCCGGACGTCCGCCGGGACACCGCGGCGGCCTGGCTTGCGGACCGTGCCGAGTCCAAGGACGGGCTCGAGGTCGCGATCCCGATCCGCCGGATCACCGCGATGCGGACCAAGGTGGCGCTGACCACGTCCTGATCCGCGCGCCCAGGAATCGGTCCCGGCTCGGTACCGTGTGCCTGTGAGTGCGTTGCGCTGGTCCATCCGGACGCTCGACCGGGCGCTCGACGGTGAGACTGTCTACCGCGAGCTGCTGGCCGCCGAGCCGGTCGCGTACTGGCTCGACGGCAGCCTGAGTATCACCGACCGCGCACGGCGCCATCCCCCCGGCCGAGTCTCGATCCTCGGTACGACGACAGACGACGTCATCACCCGGGACGTGACCGACGGCGACGTGTTCGCCGAGCTGAACGAGCTGCTGGGAGCCCGCGCCGCCGAGCCGCCGCCCGAGCTGGACGGGCTGTTCTGCGGTGGGTACGTCGGGTACTTCGGCTACGAGCTGAAGGCGCTGACCGGGGGAGCGGCCGCCCACGAGGCGCCGACGCCGGACGCGCTGTGGATCTGGGCGAACCGGTTCGTCGTCATCGACCACGACCACGACCGCACGTACCTGGTGGCCCTCGGCGACGGCGAGGACTGGCTGGACCGGGCTGAAGAGGCCGCGTCGAACTGGTGGATGGGCAGCGTCGACGCCCCCGCGATCTCCCGGCTCGACCTCGAAGCGCACCTGGAGCAGGACCGCGCGACGTACCTGGCCGGAATCGCGCATGTCCTGGCGGAGTTGGAGGCCGGCCAGACGTACGAGGTCAACCTGACGAACCGGGTCCGCCTGCCCGCGGTCCAGGACCCGTTCGAGTTCTTCCGCTGGCAGCGATCCGCGAATCCGGCGCCGTACGCCGCCTTCCTGCGGTCCGGCGATCTCGCGGTGGCGAGCTCGTCGCCGGAGCGGTTCCTGACCGTGGACGCGGACGGCTGGGCCGAGTGCCGGCCGATCAAGGGGACCGCGCCGCGCGATCTCGACCCGGCGCAGGACCAGCTCGCGGCGAAGGCACTGGCCGAGGACGACAAGACCCGCGCCGAGAACCTGATGATCGTCGACCTGATCCGCAACGATCTCGGGCGGGTCAGCGTGCCCGGGACCGTGAACGTGCCGCAGCTGATGCAGGTCGAGAGCTATCGCACCGTGCATCAGCTGGTGACGACCGTTCGCGGGCGGCTGCGGTCCGGGGTGACCGCGGTGGACGCCGTCCGGGCGTGCTTCCCGCCGGGGTCGATGACGGGCGCGCCGAAGATCCGCACGATGCAGATCATCGACGCGTTGGAGGAGAGCGCGCGCGGGGTGTACTCCGGTGCGCTCGGCTACCTGACCGTAGACGGGCGGGCGGACCTGAGTGTGGTGATCCGGACAGCGGTACTGACACCGGACGAGACCGTGATCGGGGCCGGGGGTGCGATCGTGCTCGATTCCGACCCGGTCGCGGAGTACGACGAAATGGTGCTGAAGGCAATGGCTGCCGTCGGCGGACAGAGTCGACAAGGAATGGGTGGGGGAGCATGACGGAACTGTTGGTGGCGGATTCGTTTCTGGTTGCCAATGGCAAGGTTCGCGGTCCGGAGCTGCACCGGGACCGGTTCGTCCGGTCGTGTGCCGCGGCCGGGGTGGCCGCGGAGCGGTTCTGGGACGAGCAGATCGGGCGATTGCCCGGGTTCGGGCGGTGGTTCCCGCGGTTCGAGCTGAAGGCGCCGGGGGAGCTGGCGGTGCAGTTGCGGCCGGCGCCGCCGATCGGTGGCCGGGTGCGGGTCGCCGTACACGCCGGACCGGACCCGCGGACGGCTCCGCGGGTGAAGGGGCCCGACCTGGAGCTGCTCGGCAAGTTGAAGGAATCCGCGGCCGACCGCGCCGACGAGATCCTGTTGCTGGACGCCGACGGGACGGTGCTCGAGGCGGCGTACTCGGCCGTCGTGTGGTGGGAGGACGACACCCTCTGCTTCCCGGAGCCCGACCGCCCGCTGCTCCCTTCGGTCACAGCCCAACTGCTCCGCCGAATCGCCGCCGCCCAGGGCGTCAAGGTCTCCGAGCACTCGCTCACCCCCGAAGCCCTGCAGAACACCACCGAGGCCTGGCTGGTCAACGCCCTCCACGGCATCCGCCCCATCCACGCCTGGGGCCCCTCCGCCATCGACCCCCTCCCGAACTCCCACTCCGCCCTCTGGCAGTCCCACCTGGAATCGCTGGCCACCCGCCTGCCCTGACGTCCCGCATTTCGTGGGTTGACGTCCCAGATGCAGGGTTTGCGTCCAGGATCCCGGACGCAAACCCTGCATCTGATGGGTGGACCCACGAGAGGTGTCTTGTAAATGTGATATCACTTTGCTACCTTGGAGCAATTCGAGAGGAGCTTGTGATGGTGGATGTCGCGGTGGAGATGCCGGCGCCGAAGGTGACCGAGCGCGTGGGGCGGGAGCTGAACGGGTGGCCGATCGCGGCGCTGGCGTTCGTGCTCACGGTGGTTGGTGTGCTGGTGTTCGTGGTCGGCGCCGGGAACAGCAACGGCGTACTGATCACGCTCGGGATCCTGGTGTTCCTGGCCGCGCTGATCCTCGCGGCGGGACTGACCCCGGTGTCGCCGGGGCGGGCCCGGGTGCTGCAGATCCTCGGACGGTACGCCGGGACGATCCGGACCGACGGTCTGCGCTGGGTGAACCCGATCTCCTCGCGGCGTGAGGTCTCGACCCGGATCCGCAACCACGAGACGGCCGTTGCCAAGGTCAACGATGCCGACGGCAACCCGATCGAGATCGCCGCGGTCGTGGTGTGGCAGGTCGAGGACACCGCGCAGGCGATGTTCGAGGTGGACGACTTCGTCGAGTTCGTGGCGATCCAGACCGAGACCGCCGTCCGGCACATCGCCAACAGCTACCCGTACGACGTACACACCGACGAGGGCGGGATGTCGCTGCGGGACAGCACCGACGAGATCACCGAGACGCTGTCGGCGGAGATCGGCGCCCGGGTGCAGGCGGCCGGTGTCCGGGTGATCGAGTCCCGGATCACGCACCTCGCGTACGCGCCGGAGATCGCCCAGGCGATGCTGCGCCGGCAACAGGCCGGTGCGGTCGTCGCGGCCCGGCAGCGGATCGTCGAAGGGGCGGTCGGCATGGTCGAGCTGGCGCTGGACCGGCTGTCGGAGCACGAGGTCGTCGAACTCGACGAGGAACGCAAGGCGACGATGGTCAGCAACCTGCTGGTGGTGCTGTGCGGCGATCGCGACGCGCAACCGGTGGTCAACGCCGGCTCCCTCTACCAGTGAGTTAGCGGTGCCTGTCGAACGGAAGAAGATCCTGCTTCGGCTGGATCCCGCGGTGCATGACGCGCTCGCCCGGTGGGCGGCGGACGACCTGCGCAGCACGAACGCCCAGATCGAGTTCCTGCTCCGCCGTGCGCTGGCCGACGCCGGTCGGCTGCCGAGCGGTGTGACGAAACAGCGTGGTCCGGGCCGCCCGTCCAAGGAGGACAACGATGAGTAGAGCTGTGGTGACGCCGCTGCGGCGGCCGGAACGCTCGGCGTCGGCCCGGCAGCCGGCGCGGCCTCGGAAGACAGTTGCGCTTGGCAACGCGGCGGCCCCGGATTCCTTGGCGGCAAGGCTTTTTCTGCTGGCCTACGATCCGGAGCGCGGACGGCTGACGGCCCGCTCGAAGCTGGGGAAGCTGCTGCGCGCGGCAATCCTGGTCGACCTGCAACTCAGCGGCCACCTGGAAGACGACAACGGCCGAGCCCGCCTCACGACGCGTGCGTCGGCCCCGGTGGATCCGGTGGTTGCTGGGGTGCTTGCGGAGTTGCGGGCGGTGGGGCCTCGGCGGTGGCGGCGTTGGATTGATCGGCGGGGTGGGGTGACCGTTCGTCAGGTTCGGGACGAGCTTGCCCGGGCGCATCTGATCAGGGTCGAGCCGTACCGCGTGCTCGGCATCTTCCCATCGGCCCGCATCACCCTGCGCCACCCGCTGGTACGCCGCCACATCCTGCAGAGCGCCCGCGATACCCTCCGACCGTCCCGCCTCGTCTCGCGCGTCGACCTCCGCGACGCCGCCATCGTCGTACTGGCGTCCACAGCGGATCTCCGCACGGTCGTCACGAAGGACCAGCGGACCCGGCACAAGGACCGCCTGGCCCAGCTCGCAGTCCGCGTCGGTCCCGTCGTACCGGCCCTGAAGAAGTCACTCCAGCAGGCCCAAGCCGCTGCCGGAGGCTGACCCGCCAAGGGTGCTATGGTTCGTTACTCAGGTAACGAACCAAGGAAGGGGGTGGGATGGTGTTCGACGACCGAAGCCCGATCTACCTGCAGATCGCCGAGCAGATCAAGAACGACATCGTGACCGGCGCGCTGGCCGAGGACGAGCAGGTGATGTCGACCAACCAGTACGCCGCCTTCTACCGGATCAACCCGGCCACCGCGGCCAAGGGATTCGCCCAGTTGGTCGACGACGGCGTCCTCTACAAGAAGCGCGGGATCGGCATGTTCGTCGCGCCGAACGCCCGCGACCTGCTCCGCACCGGCCGCCGCGACTCGTTCTTCGCCGACGTCGTCGACCCGATGATCCGCGAGGCCAAGGCGATCGGCATCCCCCTGAAAGACATCCTCCAGCACATTCGTTCTTGGGGCGGGGACTGATGGCCTCTCGCCTACTGCGCGGCACTCGGCACGGCGCCTCGCCGCACTGGAGCAAAGGCCACGATGAAACCACATCGAGGCCTTCACTCCAGCACGCCGAGCCACCGCACCGAGCACCTGCTCGCTACGGCGAGAGTCCACCAGACCCCACCCACGGAGAAGCCTGATGACCGCCGCCCTGACTGTGAGGACCGAGGATCTTTCGGTTCGGTTCGCCGGTGTGCCTGCGCTGGATCGGCTCGATCTGCGGCTCGCGCCGGGGAAGATCCACGGGCTGCTCGGCCGGAACGGGTCGGGTAAGAGCACGCTCGCCGCGACGCTGGCCGGTTTCCGGCGGCCTGACGAAGGGCGGGTGCTGATCGAGGGCGGCGACCTCGGCGCGGCGCAGGAGCCGTACGAGAACGCGGTCGTGACGAGCCGGGTGTGCCTGATCCGCGAGGCCGGTGACCGTCCGGACGCCGTCCCCGTGAAGTACGCGGTCGGGCTCGCCGCGGCGCTGCGCCCGTACTGGGACGCCGACCTCGCCGGCGACCTCCTGGACCGCTTCGAGGTCCCGCTGAACAAGAAGATCCAGAAGCTCTCCCGCGGTAAGAAGTCCGCGCTCGGCGTCGTCCTCGGCCTCGCCAGCCGCGCCCCGCTGACGATCTTCGACGAGAGCTACCTGGGGATGGACGTCCCGTCCCGGAACCTCTTCTACGACATGCTGCTCGCCGACTACGCCGAGGTGCCGCGCACGATCGTGCTGTCCACTCATCTGGTGAGTGAGGTGAGCGCGATGCTCGAGGAGGTCGTGATCCTCGACCAGGGCCGCCTCGTCACCCAGTCCCCGGTGGACGCGCTCCGCGGCCGTGGCGCCTCGATCGTCGGTCCGGCCGCGGCTGTCGACGAGTTCACCGCCGGCTTCACGGTGCTCGCGGAGGAGCGTCTCGGCGGCACCAAGTCGACCACGGTCCTCGGCGACCTCGACCCGGCGCTACTCGCGCAGGCGACCGCTGCCGGTCTGGAGATCGGTCCGGTCGGCCTGCAGGATCTCTTCGTCCACCTCACGGGGGTCAAGTCATGAGTACGGCGGTCCAGACCAGGGCGCTGCCCCGTGGAGTCACCGACTGGCATCGGCTCAAGCATGTGCTGTGGTCGCTGCTGATCGGTCTCCGGCCGATGCTGCTCGGGTACTGGGCGGTGATGGTCGTCGCGCTGTTCCTGATCGGGGTCGTGTTCCAGCTCCTGTCCAACGGCGTCACCACCAGCGCGTGGGACTACGGAACCCAGTCGCCGAAGTACTTCTCGATGGCCCTCGGCATCACCGTCACCCCGGCGTACTTCGCGCTGCTGATCTCCCAGGGCATCACCCGGCGGATGTTTTCAGTTGCCGCAGGCATCTATCTCGCGGGCGCGGCGGCGGCCACCTCGCTGGTGTGGGTGCTGGTCTACCAGGTGGAACACCTGCTGTACGCCTGGCAGGACTGGCCGGACAAACTGACCAACCCGCACCTGTTCACGAGTACGTCGCAGGTCGATCTGGTGTTCGCGGAGTTCTTCCTGATGATCGTCGCCCACGAGGTGACGGGCTGGCTGCTCGGCATCACGTTCGTCCGGTTCGGTGTCTGGCGCGGCATCCTGCTGCTGCCGCTCGCTCTCGTGCCCGCGGTGGCGGCCGAGTTCCTGCTCGTCGCGCAGTGGCTCGCGGACGCGCTGAGCAACATCGGCTACCACCGTCCACCACTCGCGGTCGCCGTACCCACCGTTCTTGTGGTCAGCGTGCTCGGCGTGTACACCGGGTACCGGCTCCTGCACCCGATGGCAGTCAAACCGCCCAAGGGTTGAGGGGTTATGCACAGGGGGTGTGCATAACCTGGACGGTTTCTGTGGATGGTTGCGGTAACACTGTGGACGACCGAAACTGTTGCCTGGAAAGGGTTGTGCCGGGCCTGCCGACAGCGGTAGAAATGTCGACACGCTGCTTCGATCGGAGCGGCGGGTCGAACGGAAACCGAGGGCCCTCGCGGTGGGGATCCCCACCGAGGTAGACCGGTGACGGGGTCTGCCGGCCTCCACGGACCCGTATCGGGAAGCTGGAGACGTCACCTTCCTTCAGCTGTGCGGGCCCCTCCGACTCATACTCGGAGGGGCCCGCCTTCTCGTTTCACCAAGACTGCGCAGTACCGAATTCCGGGCATGACGAACCGGCCGGTGCGCGGAACGGTTGCGCACCGGCCGGGGGGTCCTCAGGTCACTTGAGAGTGATCGTCAGTGACGTCCGCGCACCGCGCGCCGCCACCTGGACCTCTGTTCCACGACTCGTGGTCACGAGCTTGTACTGCGCTGCGTGACCGTCGATCGTCACGCTGTGCACCTGGGCACCGGTCGGCAGTACGGCGCCGACCGTGAGCGCCGCGCCGACGCCCTTCGCGGTGACCTCGGTCGACAACGCCTTACCTGTAAGGCGAGCCGACACGTCGACCGATCCGCGACCGACCCGGATGTTGCTACCGGCCACCTTCTGCTGGCCTTCCGGGAGCTGCGGTACGACGGCGATCCGCCTGTGTCCCAGATCGGGATCGACGCCGAGTTGCTGGTGCACCACCGGCCAGAGGATGCCGTACGCGCCCCAGGCCTGCAGCGTCATCGAGCGGTCGTAGAACGGCCGGCCGATGTTCGCGGGGGAGTCCGGCGACGGAGCGATCTCCGGCATCGCACCGGGTGTCTCCCAGACGGACGGGTCGAGCTGGATGCGGGCGTTGGCGGTGGTGTACCGCTGCTGCTGCATGGTTCCCAGCCGTCCGAAGTTGCCCTCCGCAACGGCCATGATCGACGTGTTCAGACCGAACATGGCGCGCTCGCTCTGGACCGTCGACACCACCGAGTCACACGAGTCGCCACGGTTGCCGCCCCCGGCGGATGTCGGGCCGGTACCGGTGTGGTACAGGCCGAATTCCCCTGTGTAGCAAGAGGTTTCGCGTTGGTCCAGCGCGGTCTTCGCGTGCTCGGCCGACGCCAGCGGCGAGGTCTGGCCCGGACGGGTAAGAACCGCTTCCATCGGCGTGACGCCGATCCAGTGCCGCTGGAAGATCGGCGTGTTGTCGTTCGCCGGGTTGGCCGGGTCGTCGACCGAGTCGGCGTACCCCTTCGCGGCCGGGACCCACCACTGTGCCTCGAACTTGGACTCGAGGTCTCCTGCGCGGCCGGTCGCCCACTGCTGCACCTTCGTGTCGTGCTTGGACGCGGCGAGGTCGGCGAGGTCGCGCAGCCCGCGGGCGAGGTACACGGTGCTGTCGAGTTTCTCGACGCCCATCCCCGCGCGCTCGACGTTTGCCAGACCTTCGGGCCAGCCGTCGCTGTCCTTGTCGAGGGTCTTGTAGATGTACTGCAGGTTCCGGACGCTGAAGTCGTACATCTCGTCGCGGAACTTGTTGTCACCCGTCCAGCGCCACAGCAGTGCGACCGTACTCGGGAACTTCACCGTCTCGTCGGTGTTGCCCGCGCTCTGGTTCGAGCCGAAGTACACGTCGCCGGTCGGCGTCACCTCGTGCGCGACCTTGCCGCTGCGGTTGTTCAGCAGATCGCTGACATCGCGAAGAGCCCGCAGGTGTTCCTTCACGGTGTCGAACTGGCCGGCGGCGACGGCGGCGAACGCCGTGTACTCGCCGTCCGTCGCGAACAGCCACGGATAGTCCGGGAAGCCGGCGCCGAACCAGCGGGCGGTCGGGACCGTCCCGACCGGTGCCGGGTAGTCCTTGCCTTCGTTCACGTCCCGGATCTGCAGGTTGCGCGCCTCCTGGACGGAGTCCGCGAGGTTCTGCTTGCTCCACTCGACGCTCTGCTGCAGCAGACGGTCACCAGGAAGGTCCACTGCGGACTGCGCGTCGACCTGTTGCCGCGCGGCGGTCTTTGCCCGCAGCAACTTGTCCGGGTTGCTCAGCGCCTTGCCGTACTCGCGTTCCGCGGCCCGGCTGCCCTGGTCGGATCCGGCCACGGCGAACCAGATCGTCTTCGACTGACCGGCCGCCAGCGGTACGTCGTACGTGAGCCGGCCGCCGGTGCCCTTCCCGACGAGCGAGTCGTCGCAGCGCGCAGGCGTCGTACCGTCGGCCGGGCACATCACCGGCGGGCTCTGCGGTCCGCGGTGGTCCGCGCCGAGCTGGTGACCCGTCGGACGCAGGGACGATCCGACGAACGCGGCGTAGTCGTGCGCGGTCGCGTTCGGGTATGCCGGGGTGCCCTGCTCGCGGAAGCGGAGCGCGCCGTCACTGAAGTCGCCCGTGTCGGGCAGGTTCGCCTCGGCGGCGGTCGGTTTCGTCCAGCCCCACGGGTACGGCTGCATCAGCTCCGAGTGCGCGTCGACGTCGAGCTTGACCGTCCTCGCCGTACTCGAGCTGAGGGTGAGCCCGACGAGCGTCGCGCGGATGCCGTCGGGGACGAAGTCGGTACGCCGGACGTTCACGGCGCCGCCGTAGTCGATCCGGCTGTAGCCGTGGCCGCTGGTGTACTTCGCGGCGGGCACTTGCTTGCCGAGCCAGTTCCCGTCGAGGCCGAACCAGATGCCGTCGAGGAGTTTGATCGGCTGCGACCAGAAGCCGCCCATCTCACCGCGGATGTGCCACCCGGCGGCCGGGTAGAGGCCCGACTCGTCACCCATGGCGTAGGCGCGGTCGCCGACGACGAGCGAACGACGATCGGTGAGTCGGGTGGTCTCGGACAGCTCGGACGCACCGGACGCGGCGACCGGAGAGGAGGCGGTCGCCGAGGCGCCGGTGGTCGAGGGGCCGGCGAGGGCGGACGCGGCGCCGGCGAGCAGGGTCGCGGTGGTCAGCAGGACGACGCCGGCGGTCCGGCGTACCGGTCTGCGGGCGGTTCTTCGGTTGGTGGGATAGGGAGTCATGGCGGTTCCTCCTTCTCGCGGCGCCCGGGGAGAAGCGCCGAAAATCAGCCAGGGGCCGAGCTGCCCCTGATCACCAGTTCTGGTTGCAGCAGACGTTCGACCGGGCTTCCGTTGGCGGCGCCGGTCAGGATCGTGATCAGCTCTTCGGCGATCTGGTCCATCGGCTGCCGGAGGCTGGTCAGGCCGGGGGAGACGACCTCGGCGAGCGGGGAGTCGTCGAACCCGGTGACGCCGACGTCGTGGCCGGGGGCCAGGCCGCGGCGGGTGAGTTCGCGGAGCGCGCCGAGCGCGAGAATGTCGCTCAGGGCAACGATCCCGTCGACGGTGCGGCCGCCGTCGAGCAGCCGCGCGGTGGCGCGGGCGCCCTCCTCGATACTGTCCTCGCGACACCGGACAGCCAGCCCGGCGATCGGCAGGCCGAGGTCCTTGCACGCGTCGCGCCAGCCGCCGACCCGGTCCTCACCCAGCCCGGACGATTTCGGCCAGCCCAGGAAGGCGATCCGGCGGCGGCCGCTCGCGTACAGGTGCCGGACCGCCATCGCGGAACCGGCCGCGCCGTCGACGTCCACCCACGCGCCGGGCTGCGTGGTCTGCTTCCACACCCGGCCGAAGCTGACGAACGGGATGTCCTGTTCCTTCAGCCAGCCGTGCCGCGGGTCGTGTGTCTCGGTCTGCGACAGAACGAACCCGTCGACCATCCGGCGGGCATGCAGGTCGTCGTACGTCGGCATCCCGTCGACGCCGCCCGGTGCGGTGAAGAGCAGGATGTGCCGGCCGGTGCGTTCGGCCGCGGCGCAGAGGGCGTGCAGGAACTGGTCCATCACCAGGTGCGTCTGGTTGGGCCAGCTGGGCACGCAGTACCCGATCAGCTCGACGGCGCTGGTGCGCAGACTGCGGGCGTTACGATTGGGCCGGTAGTTGAGCAGCTCGATGGAGCGGTTCACCCGTTTGAGCGTGTCCGCACGCAGGCGGTGCGGGGCGTTCAAAGCGTTCGACACCGTCTGCACGGAGACCTCGGCGTGGGCGGCGACCTGCTTCAAAGTAGCCACAGCGACCTCCCACGGACGTTTTGAACGTTAAAAACAATCCGCAGTCTCTCCCGAGGCTGCCGCGCTGTCAACGGGTCAGAGCTGGATCGGTCGCGCGCCGCTCGGCCTCGGAGCCGGTCAGGTTGCGGGTCAGGTCGGCGGGCCTTGGCGGACGATCGCCAGCGTGTCCTCGAGCGGCATCGGCGCGATCCACCGACCCCACCACGCCGCACCCGCCTCCGCGAACGCCCCCGGATCTCCGCCACTGACCTTCACGTCGAGGTCCCGCTCGGCAAGCAGCCCGCGGACGTCGTCCGGTGTGATCTGCTGCGGTGCGTCCGTACTGCCTTTGTAGGCACACGATCCGTCCCACCGGAGGATCCGCCGACGGACGGCCGGCACGAGAAAGTTGCCTCCTACCCAGATCGGGATCCGCGGCGCCTGCACCGGCCGAGCCGTCAGCTGGACGTTGTCGAGCGAGTAGTGCTTGCCGCTGAAGGTCACGGGCCGGCCCGTCCACAGTTCGTCGATGATCGCGAGCCCTTCGTCGAGCATCTCCGCGAGCACCCGCGGGGTGCGGTTCTCCAGGAACGGATCGCCCGGGTCCCCGATCCCGACGCCGAGGATCATCCGCCCGCCGGACAGATGATCCAGCGCCACCGCCTCCGCCGCGACCTTCCACGGCCGGCGGCGGGGCAGTGGCGTGACGGTCGTCCCGATCCGGATCCGCTCGGTCGCCATCGCCATACCGGCCAGACAGATCCACGGATCGTACGTCGGCTGGGTCACCTCGCCTCCTGGGGGTTATCCCCTGAGCCGGTGGGTTGCCCACTGAGAATCTGAGGGGGCAAGGCACCAACTCGAGGGATAACCCCTCAGACGCCTGGGCGCGCTCGGGTCAGGCGGTGTGGCCGCCGTCGATGGTGAGGGCGGTGCCGGTGATGTAGGTGGCGTTCGGGCCGGCCAGGTAGGTGATGGCGGCCGCTACCTCGGCGGTCGTGCCGAAGCGGGGGAGGGACAGGTTGGTGATTTGGGCGGCGGCGAAGGGGCCGTCGGCCGGGTTCATGTCGGTGTCGATCGGGCCGGGGTGGACGACGTTGGACGTGATGCCGCGCGATCCGAGTTCGCGGGCGAGGCTCTGGCTCAGGCCGGTCATCGCGGACTTGCTCATCGCGTACAGCGTCATCCCCGGCCCGGGCACCCGCCCGGTCACGCAGCTGCCGAGGTGGATCATCCGGCCGCCGTCGGACAGTTCCGGTACGGCGGCCTGCGCGGCGGCGTAGGCCCCGCGGACGTTGACCGCGATCACCCGGTCGACGTCCTCCAGCGACAGTTCGCCGATCGGAGCGATCGCGCCGACGCCGGCGTTGTTGACCAGGATGTCCAACCCACCAAGGGCTTCCGCGGCCCGGCGTACGCCGTCACCGACCGCCACCGCATCGCCCGAGTCGACCGCGTACGCGAACCCGCGCCGCCCCAGTGCCTCGATCTCCTTCACCACCGACGCCGCGGCGTCCGCGGACGAGTTGTAGGTGATCGCGACGTCCGCGCCACCCTCCGCCAGGGCGACCGCGGTCGCCGCGCCGATCCCGCGGCTGCCGCCGGTCACCAGTACCTTCTTGCCAAGCAGTTCGTTCATGCTTCAAGTTCATCGGCGCGACGGCGGCGAAGCTGGCGAGAATCCGCCACCGGTTCCTCCCGTCGCATTTCCGCGACCCCGCCCCTGTCCACCCCAAAGCACAGCCGGATCCGGGGGCGTTGAACAGGCACTGGTGGCGTTGCACCGGGAATAACCTGTGCGACGCCACCGGTGAGGGTGCACCGGCCGGTGCCGCTCACCTCCATGTCGCAAATTCGCTAGGAACTGTCGGTGGCGGCAGGGATGCTGGAGGGCGTGTACGAGTGCAGGGAGCGATGTGTCCGGGCGGTGCAGTCCAAGGACGCGCGGTTCGACGGGTGGTTCTTCACGGCGGTCCTGACCACCAAGATCTACTGCCGGCCTAGTTGTCCGGTGGTGCCGCCGAAGGTCGAGAACATGCGGTTCTACCCGAGCGCCGCGGCCGCCCAGCAGGCCGGGTTCCGCGCCTGCAAACGGTGCCGTCCCGATGCGAGCCCGGGCTCCCCCGAGTGGAACGACCGCGCCGACCTGGTCGCCCGGGCGATGCGCCTGATCGCGGACGGCGTCGTCGACCGCGACGGCGTACCGGGGCTGGCCGGCCAGCTCGGGTACAGCGTCCGCCAGGTGCAACGCCAGCTCCAGGCCGTGCTAGGCGCTGGGCCGCTCGCGCTCGCCCGGGCGCAACGAGCGCAGACCGCGCGGCTGCTGATCGAGACGAGTGAGCTGCAGATGGCGGACGTGGCGTTCGCTGCCGGCTTCTCCAGCGTGCGGACCTTCAACGAAACCGTGCAGGAGGTCTTCGCGCTCGCGCCGACGGAGCTGCGCCGCCGAGCCCGTCGAGGTACGACGTCCACCGCGCCCGGCACGATCTCGCTCCGGCTCCCGTTCCGCGCCCCGTTGACGCCCGACAACCTGTTCGGTCACCTGATCGCCACCGGCGTACCAGGCGTCGAGGAGTGGCGCGACGGCCACTACCGCCGCACTCTGCGGCTCCCGCACGGCCACGGTGTCGTCGCCCTGCGGCCGATGCCGGACCACATCGCCTGCCAACTCTCGCTCACCGACCAGCGCGACCTCGCGATCGCGATCAGCCGTTGCCGCCGGATGCTCGACCTCGACGCGGACCCGGTCGCGGTCGACGACCTGCTCGGCGCCGATCCGGTGCTCGCTCCGCTGATCGCGAAGGCACCCGGCCGCCGGGTCCCGCACACGGTCGACGGCGAGGAGTTCGCCATCCGCGCGGTGCTCGGCCAGCAGGTGTCGACCGCGGCGGCGCGGACGCACGCGCATCGCCTGGTACTGCAGCACGGCGAGCCGATCGAGGACGCGGCCGGTGGGCTCACACATCTGTTCCCGACGATGCAGGCGCTCGCCGAGCTCGACCCGGAGACGCTGGCGTTCCCGAAGTCCCGCCGTACGACGCTCACCACGCTGATCGCGACGCTCGCCGCGGGGGAGATCGATCTGGGCGCCGGCGCCGACTGGGACCGCGCGCGGGAGCAGCTGGCCACGCTGCCCGGCATCGGGCCGTGGACCGTGGAGTCGATCGCGATGCGCGCGCTCGGCGACCCGGACGCCTTCGTGGCCAGCGATCTCGGTATCCGGTACGCCGCCCGTGACCTAGGCTTGCCCGAGGCCCCCAAACTCCTGACCGACCACGCCCGCGCGTGGCGGCCTTGGCGTGCGTACGCCGTGCAGTACCTGTGGGCCACCGGCGACCATGCGATCAACAAGATCCCCACGGAGTGACGATGACCGAACTGACCACCGACCGGCTGCTGCTGCGCAACTGGCGCGACTCCGACCGGGAGCCGTTCGCCGCGCTGAACGCGGATCCGGCCGTGATGGAGCACTTCCCGGCGCCGCAGACGCGGGAGCAGAGCGACGGGCTGATCGACCGGAGCATTCCGATGATCGACGAGCGCGGCTGGGGACTGTGGGCGGTGGAGGTACGGGACACCGGTGAGTTCATCGGGTTCACCGGGCTGTCGGTGCCGAGTTTCGAGGCGCACTTCATGCCGGCCGTGGAGATCGGCTGGCGGCTCGCGAAGGGGGCCTGGGGCAACGGTTACGCGACCGAGGCGGCCCGGGCGGCGCTAGCGCACGGGTTCGGTCCGGGCGGACTGGACGAGATCGTGTCGTTCACCGCCACGCCGAACGTGCCGTCGCAGCGCGTCATGCAGCGGATCGGCATGGTGCACGACGAGCCCGGTGACTTCGACCATCCCCGGATCGCGGACGGCCACCGGCTGCAGCGGCACGTGCTCTACCGGATCGATCGCGCGCAATGGGAGTCCACCCGGTGACGTACGCCGTCGTCGACAGCCCGCTCGGTCCGCTCACCCTGGTGGGCACCGATGCGGGCGAGTTGACGGGGCTGTACATGGACCGGCAGCGCTACCGCCCGGAGCAGGCGGGATTCGGTGAGCGCGACGACTCGGCCTTTCCTTCGGTCGCCGTGCAGTTGGACGAGTACTTTCATCACGGCCGCACGAGCTTCGAGGTGCGGCTGCGGCTTGCCGGTACGCCGTTCCAGCGGGAGGTCTGGTCTGCGCTGCAGGACATCCCGTTCGGGACGACCACGACGTACGGCGGTCTTGCGGAGGTGCTCGGGTTGAAGCCGGGATCGGCGCGGGCGGTTGGGCTCGCGAACGGGAAGAACCCGGTGAGCATCATCGTGCCGTGCCATCGGTTGGTGGGCTCTACCGGGAACCTGACCGGGTACGGCGGTGGGATCGAGCGGAAGCGGGCGCTGCTCGATCATGAACGGGGAGAAAAACTGCTCATTGGGTGAGCACTTATTCGGCGCATGCTGGTGGGCATGGAGAGCTTGAGCTGTGCGGATGTGAGCGAGTGGCGGGGCTGGCTGGAGGCCAACGGGCGGACCGAGCGGTCGGTCTGGTTGGTGGTGCATCGGGAGCGGGACGGGCTCAATCTGGCGGCTGCGGTGGAGCATGCGCTGTGTTTCGGGTGGATCGACAGTAAGACGGTTCGGCGGGACGAGCGGACGACGTACCAGTGCTTCACGCCTCGGAATCCGCGGAGTACCTGGAGCAAGGTGAACCGCGAGCGGGTCGAGCGGCTGACGGCGGCGGGGTTGATGAGGCCGGCCGGGGCGGAGCTGGTGGCGCACGCGCGGAGCACCGGGACGTGGGATCTGCTGGCTGACGCGCAGAACCTGATCGTTCCGCCCGACCTGCGGGCCGCGCTGGCGGCCGACCCGCGGGCGGACGAGAACTTCCGCGCCTTCCCGCCCTCGGCCCGCCGAACGATCCTCGAATGGATCACCCTCGCCAAACGCCCTGAGACACGCGAACGCCGAATCGCCGCGACGGTCACACACGCCGCCAACGGCAACCGCGCTCGCTGACGGGCGGACGCCCAGCACTCACCAATCACCGGTTTGCGAGCCGGACCACGCTCAGACCCGGCCGCAATCGGGGCTCAAGCGGCGATTGGTGAGTGCTGGAGGTCCGCCAACTGCTCAGGTAGTGGGCGACGACGGCGCCGTGGCTGTGTCGTCGAGGCGCTCGGCAGCCGGCTCAACCGGACCAGGCGGCGAGGCCGGCCCGTGTGGCTTGCGGGTGAGGCGGCGGGCCAGGGGCTCGGTGTAGCGGGCGGCGATCGGGCCGAGGATGACGAGGATCAGCACGTACGCCGTGGCCAGCGGACCGAGCTTCGGTTCGACGCCGACCGCGAGGCCGGCGATGACGATCGAGAACTCGCCCCGCGCGACCAGCGTCCCGCCAGCACGCCAGCGACCCGCGGTCGAGATGCCGGCGCGCCGAGCGGCGTACCAGCCGGTGGCGATCTTGGTGAGCGTGGTCAGCACCGCCAGCCCGAAAGCGATCGCCAGCACCGGCGGGATCTTCGCCGGATCCGTGCTCAACCCGAAGAACACGAAGAACACCGCCGCGAACAGGTCACGCAGCGGACTGAGCAGATTACGAGCACCGTGCGCGACCTCACCCGACAACGCGATGCCGACCAGGAACGCGCCGACCGCCGCCGACACCTGTAGCTGCTGCGCGATCCCCGCGACGAGCAGCGTGAGACCGAGGACGACGAGCAGCAGCATCTCCGGGTTGTCCGAGGAGACGGCCCGGCTGATGACCCGCCCGTACCGGAGCGCGATGAACAGCACCACGCTCACCGTGCCCAGTGAGATGAGGAGCGTCACGCTCCCGCCGGCCAGCCCGACGCCGGCGAGCAGCGCGGTGAGGATCGGCAGGTAGACCGCCATCGACAGGTCCTCGAGTACCAGGATCCCCAGGATCACCGGCGTTTCCCGATTACCCAGCCGGCCGAGATCCCCGACGACCTTCGCGATCACGCCGGACGACGAGATCCAGGTGACGCCGGCCAGTGCGACCGCCGCGACCGGGCCCCAACCGAGCAGCAACGCGACCGCAGCGCCGGGCAACGCGTTGAGCAGGAAGTCGACCGCCCCGGAGACGTACTGCGTCTTGAGCGTGCCGACGAGATCGGACGCGGTGTACTCGAGCCCGAGCAGCAACAGCAGCAGGATCACGCCGATCTCGGCGCCGGTCGCGACGAACTCCTCACTCGCTGCCAACGGCAACAACCCGCCGTGCCCGAACGCGAGACCGGCCAGTAGATAAAGGGGAATCGGCGAGAAGCCGAGCCGGCCGGCGATCCGGCCGAGGATGCCGAGGGCAAGGATGACCGCGCCCAGCTCGATCAGCAGGGCGGTGATGTTCTCGTGCATCCTCAGCCCCCGGCGATCAGGTCGGCCACGGCGTCGACGCCCTCACGGGTGCCGACCACGACCAGCGTGTCGCCGATCGCGAACCGGAAGTCCGGCGTCGGCGACGGGGTCGCCCCGGTACGCCGCAGGACCGCGACGATCGAGGCTCCGGTCCGGCTGCGGGCCTGGGTGTCGCCGAGTGTCCGGCCGGAGTACGGCGACTTGGCGGTGACCGGGATGTGCTCCGTGACCAGGTCGATCTCGATCTCGCCGCGGACCGGGTCGAGCGGCTCGGGGATCAGCAGTTGCGCGAGCGCCGCCGCCTCGCTCTGGCCTAACGGGACGCTGGCCTGGCACTCGTCGTCGTCCTCGGGATTGTGGAACCCGAGGAACCGCCGGCCGTCGTTGTGCACCACCACCGAGACATGCTTGCCGGCATCGGTGACCAGGTCGTACCGGACCCCGATCCCGGGCAACGTCGTCTTGGTCGGGTGCTGGTTCATGAATGCTCCGATCAATAGATGGCGTCTGCAACCATTCTCTCAAATCCGGCCAAGCTTGTTCGGACAAGTGGTGTGACCTGGGATGCAATCAGGTGCAGTGCAACGAGTTGCATAGGTAGCCTCGGGGCATGGCGCTGGAGCACGCGATTCTGGTTTCGCTGACCGAGCGGGCCGGGTCCGGGTACGAACTGGCCCGGCGGTTCGACCGGTCGATCGGGTACTTCTGGCCGGCCACCCACCAGCAGATCTACCGGGTGCTGCGGCGGATGGACGAGGCGGGCTGGGTGAAGCACACCGAGATCGCCCAGGACGGCCGCCCGGACAAGAAGGTGTATCGGGTCGCGGCGGCCGGGCGTGCGGAGCTGTCACGCTGGCTGGCCGAGCCGGAGGATCCCGCCGTACTGCGGGACGGCCTGGGAGTGAAGCTCCGCGGCGCCTCGCTGGGCTCGGTCGACCTCGTGCTCAAGGAGATCGAGCGGCACCGGGCCGAGCACGCGACGCGCCTCGAGGTGTACCACGGGATCCAGCAGCGGGACTTCCCGAAACCGTCCGGCCTGCGCGGCCGCGAACTGCACCAGTACCTCGTACTGCGCGGCGGCATCCGCGCTGAGGAATCCTTCGTCGCCTGGTGCGACGAAGTGATCGAAGCCCTCCGGAAGGACAACCGATGACTGCCTATCCGCACCTGCTGGAGCCGCTCGATCTCGGCCATGTCGTGTTGCCGAACCGGGTCATCATGGGGTCGATGCACACCGGGCTCGAGGATCGGTTGAGCGATCTGCCCAAGCTGGCGGCGTACTTCGCGGAGCGTGCGCGCGGCGGCGTCGGCCTGATGGTGACCGGCGGCTACGCCCCCAACCGCACCGGCTGGCTGACACCCTTCGGGTCGCGGCTGACCAACCGCAGGCAGGCGCGCAAGCACCGGCTGCTCACCGATGCCGTGCACGCCGAGGGCGGCCGGATCGCGCTCCAGATCCTGCACGCCGGCCGGTACTCGTACCACCCGTTCAGCGTCTCGGCCTCCGCCCTGAAGGCCCCGATCAACCCCTTCAAGCCGCGCGCCCTGTCCGACCGCGGCGTCCGCCGGCAGATCCAGGCGTACGTCGACTGCGCGGCGCTCGCCCGCGAGGCCGGGTACGACGGCGTCGAGATCATGGGGTCCGAGGGGTACTTCATCAACCAGTTCCTGTCCGGGCGGACCAACAAGCGGACCGACCGCTGGGGCGGCAGCCCGGAGAACCGGCGCCGGCTCGCGGTGGAGATCGTCCGGCGGACCCGGGAACGCGTCGGCGACGACTTCCTGATCATCTACCGGCTGTCGATGGCCGACCTGGTCGAGGGCGGGCAGACCTGGGACGACGTGGTTGCGCTGGGCAAAGAGATCGAGGCCGCCGGGGCGTCGATCATCAACACCGGGATCGGCTGGCACGAGGCGCGGGTGCCGACGATCGTCACGTCGGTGCCGCGCGCCGCGTTCACGAGCGTGACCGCGGCGTTCAGGCCGCACGTGAAGATCCCGGTCGTCACCTCGAATCGCATCAACCTGCCGCAGGTCGCGGAGGAGGTCCTCGCGCGCGGTGACGCGGACCTGGTCAGCATGGCGCGCCCGTTCCTGGCCGACCCGGAGTGGGTGCTCAAGGCAACGACCGATCGGGCCGACGAGATCAACGTCTGCATCGCCTGTAACCAGGCGTGTCTGGATCATGTGTTCGCGAAGAAGAAGGCGAGCTGCATGGTCAATCCGCGGGCGGCCCGGGAGACCGAGTTGCAGTTGCTGCCGACCCGGCGTACCAAGAACATCGCTGTCGTCGGCGCTGGGCCGGCCGGGCTGGCGGCGGCGGTGACGGCGGCCGAGCGCGGGCATCGCGTCGAGCTGTTCGAGGCGGACGCGGAGATCGGCGGACAGTTCGGGATCGCCCAGCAGATTCCCGGCAAGGAGGAGTTCGCCGAGACGATCAGGTACTACCGGCGGCGGCTCGAGCTGGCCGGCGTCAAGCTGCACCTCGGCCGCCGCGCCGGCGCCGACGACCTGGCGAGCTTCGATGAGATCGTCCTCGCGACCGGCGTCGTCCCGCGGGTGCCCGCGATCCCCGGCATCGATCACCCCAAGGTGCTCTCGTATGTCGAGGTCGTCCGTGAGCGGAAACCGGTCGGGGACACGGTCGCGGTGATCGGCGCGGGTGGGATTGGGGTGGATGTCAGCGAGTTCCTGACCACCACGACGCCGGATCTCGCCGCGTGGAAGGCGGAGTGGGGTGTCGGTGATCCGACGCAGCTCCCGGGTGCGCTCGCCGTACCGCAGCCGGAGCCGTCGCCGCGCAAGGTGTATCTGCTGCAGCGCAAGGCCGGGAAGATCGGCGCCGGGCTCGGGAAGACGACCGGGTGGGTGCACCGGGCCGCGTTGAAGAACAAGCAGGTCGAGCAGTTGCGCGGGGTGAACTACGAACGCATCGACGACGAAGGCCTGCATGTCACGTTCGGCCCGAAGCGGGAGAAGGCGCGAGTGCTGGCAGTCGACAACGTGGTGATCTGCGCCGGCCAGGAACCGCTCCGCGACTTGGCCGACGCCCTGCCTGGACGCTCGGTCCACCTGATCGGCGGCGCCGACGTCGCGGCGGAACTCGACGCGAAACGGGCCATCGAGCAGGCGACCCGGCTGGCCCTCACCCTCTGAGGCGGACCGCCACCACTCATCAACCGGCGCGCTGCGGCAGGCACCACGCTCAGCCCGGGTCAGGAACGGCCGACCGGCAGTGCTTGGTGAGTGGTGGCGGTCCGCCGCGCCTAGTGCACCTCACGCTGGTGCACTAGTGCGCGCTGGCATCATCCCTCTCGCCTAGTGCACTGTACGGCGTACGCGCACTAGTGAGAGGGAATGGGATATGAAGACTGTGCTGATTTCCGGTGGTGGGATCGCGGGGCCGGCGGTGGCGTTCTGGTTGCGGCGGTTCGGGTTCGCGCCGACGGTGGTCGAGATCGCGCCGGGGCCGCGGCCGGGTGGGCAAACCGTCGACCTGCGCGGGGTGTCGCGGGTGGTGGCCGAGCGGATGGGGCTGATGCCGGCCGTCGTCGAGCGGCAGCTGCACGAGCGCGGGCTCGCGTACGTGAAGGCTGACGGGCGGCAGGCCGCCGCGATGCCCGCGGAGCTGCTCGACGGGGCCGGGCCGGTCGCGGAGATCGAGATCCTGCGCGGCGATCTCGCCGAGATCTTGGTCGGCGCCACGAGCGAGGTGGAGTACCTGTACGGCGACTCGGTGGCCGAACTGACGCAGGACCCGAAGGGCGTCGACGTGACGTTCGCGAGCGGGATGCGGCGGCGGTTCGATCTCGTGATCGGCGCGGACGGGGTGCACTCCCGGGTCCGGCGGCTCGCGTTCGGACCGGAGGAGGAGTTCGTGCACCACCTCGGCGGCTACATGTCGTACTTCACGATCGATGCTCCGGAGGACCTGAAGCACTGGATGAAGATCCATACCGCTCCGGGCGGGCGCTGGGTCGGCCTGCGGCCGGATCACGATCCGCGGTACGCGAAGGCGCTGCTGAGTTTCCGGTCGCCGGTGCTCAGCTACGACCGGCGTGATGTCGAGGCGCAGAAGCGGCTGGTGCGGTCCCGGTTCGAGGGGCTCGGCTGGCACACCGCGCACATCCTGGACGGGTTGGACGCGGCCGACGACTTCTACGTCGACACCATCAGCCGGGTCGAGGTGCCGGAGTGGTCCCGCGGACGCGTCGCGCTGGTCGGTGACGCCGGGTACTGCGGTTCGCCGATGGCCGGCCACGGTACGGCGCTTTCACTCGTCGGCGCGTACGTCCTCGCGGGCGAGCTGGCCGCTGCGGAGGGCGATCACGTCCGCGCGTTCCCGGCGTACCAGGCCCGGATGCGGGCGTACGTCGAGCAGCGGATGGAGCTGCCGCCGGGCGGGGTCAAGATGGCGATGCCGATGAGCCGGTTCGGGATCGCCTACCGGGACCTCATGCTGCGGGTGATGACGTCGCGGCCGCTGGCCGGCGTACTGGCGAAGTCGGCCGTGGCCAACCCGGACGCGATCGACCTGCCCGCGTATTCAGTCGAGCGGGCTGACCCATTCCGGGTTGCGGCCGAGGAGGCCGAGTAGTTGGTCGAGGTCGGGGGCGGTGCCGGAGACCTTGACGCTGCGTTCGAACGCGTAGCCGGTGCCGCGGTTCGCGTCGGTGTCGGGGATGCGGCGCGCCAGGGTGAGTGCCAGGTCGACCATGTCGGGCGGCGGGTTGTACGGGACGTCGATCGCGCGGGCCAGGTCCCAGGCGTGCACGACGCAGTCGAGCTGGTGGAAGGTCAGCGCGATCCGGCGCGGGAACGAGCCGAACTCGCGGACCTCCACCAGCCGGTCCAGCGCGCCGCCGTCGGCGAACGCGTCCGCCACCCGCACGTTGGAGCGGCGGTAGGCGCCGGCCGGGTTGTCGCCGAGGCGGCCGCCGGTCCAGACGTGCACGGAGGCGGAGCCGTTCAGCGCGGCCGCGGCGAGACCCTCGTTCTGGCTGACGAGGTGGCGCATCAGCCCCCGCACCGTCCAGTCGGGGCACGGGGTGGGGAACCACAAGTGCTCGGGCCGTACCTGCATCACGACTTCCCCGAGAACTGCGCCGGCCCTACGATCCAGATCCCGGATGTCCATCCGCGTTCCTCCCGTCGGCTGCCCAGCCGAGCATAAGACGGGTACGCCGCCTCCCGCAGAAAACCCCGTGATTCACAAGGGACAACCCGCACGAAAAGCCCCGCCCTGCAACAGGTCGGGGGCAGGTGTCGCGGGAATCAGGCGCCGGCGGCTTGTTTCGCGGCTGCTTTGGCGGCTTTCTTGAAGTTGCGGACTTCGCCCAGCGAGGCGGCGTCCGTCACGTCCGCGATGGAGCGGCGGGACCCGCGATCGCCGTAGCTGCCCGCGGCCTCCCGCCAGCCCTTCGGAGCCACGCCGCGCTGCTTTCCGAGCAGGGCCAGGAAGATCTTCGCCTTCTGCTCACCGAACCCAGGCAGCGACTTCAGCCGCTTCAGCACCTCGGCCCCGTCCGGCTTCGGCCGGCCGGAGAGCCAGATGTTCTCGGTCTCACCGTCGTACTTCTCGATGATCTCCTGCGCGAGCGCGTGCACGCGGCGGGCCATCGACCCGCCGTACCGGTGGATCGCCGGCGGAGTGACGCAGAGTTCGACGAACGTCTCCAGGTCGGTCGCAGCGATCTTGTGCAGGTCGAACCCGTCCATCCGGTTCGCGATCTTCAGCGGACCCGAGAACGCGTGCTCCATCGGGTACTGCTGGTCGAGCAGCATGCCGACCAGCAGGGCGAACGGGTCGTCGTTGAGCAACTTGTCGGCATCCGGATTGCCGGTGAGGTGCAGTTCGCGCAGCATGCGCCCCATCTTGACACGGAGGTCAGCGCTCCGGCACCCGCGTTCGCCAGAGTAGATAGACGAAGTAGGGCGCGCCGATCAGGGCGGTGAGGAGGCCGGCGGGGATCTGGGCGGGGGCGAGGACGGTGCGGCCGAGGCTGTCCGCGGCGCTGACCAGGATCGCGCCGAGGAGCGCGGCGACGGGGAGGATCCGGGCGTGCCGTCCGCCGACCAGGGCGCGGGCCGCGTGCGGAGCGACCAGGCCGACGAAGCCGACCACGCCGATCGCGGACACGGCCGCTGCCGTCAGGAGTGCGGACGCTAGCAGTGCTAGCAGACGGATCCGCTCGAGTCGTACGCCGAGGATGCGCGGCACGTCGTCGTCCAGCGCGAGCAGATCGAGCTCCCGCCGTACATGCACGACGAACGGCGTGAGTACTAGCAGTGCTAGCGCGACAGGTGCGACCTGCGGGAGCGTCCGGCCGTAGGTGCTGCCCGAGAGCCAGGTCATCGCGAGGCTCAGGTTCCAGGGGTCGGTGGCGACGATCAGCAGCGTGATGATCGCGGTCGCGGCCGACGAGACGCCGACGCCGATCAGCACCAGCCGGTCGGAGCTGAGCCCACCGCGCCACGAGATCAGGTAGACGAGGCCGAACGTGACGACCGCGGCCGCCGCGGCGACCCCGGAGAGCAGCCAGATGCTTGCTGACGGCAACAGGATGAGGGTGGCGATGGCGCCGACCCCGGCGCCGCCGGTGATCCCGAGGATGCCGGGTTCGGCGAGCGGGTTGCGGCAGACGGCCTGCACTGTCGTACCTGCGATCGCGAGCGCGGCGCCGCACAGTACGGCGGAGACGACGCGCGGGAAGCGCTGGTCGAGGACGTAGGTGATCGCCCGTCCGGAGCGGCCGTTGATCCAGTTCGCGAGGTCGCCGGTGCGCAGGAACGCGTCGCCGGTGAGCATCGCGGTCAGCATGGCCGCGATCAGGAGAACGGCCAGTCCCGCGGCCACGAGCAGGAAGGTCCGGCGGCTGCGGAGTCCGCTGCCGGTTCCGGCGGGGGAGCGGCTCGGCCCGGAGTCGCGGTGCCGACGGGCCAGCCAGATCAGAACGACCGCACCGACCACCATCGTCATGATGCCGGTCGGGATCTCCACGCCGGCCTGACCGCCGAACGCGGCGCGCAGGACGACGTCCGACGTCAGTACGACGAGAACACCGGCGAGCCCGGACAGCGGGAGCAGGACGCGGTGCCGGAGCAGACCGGGGATGAGCGGGGCGAGCAGCCGGACCAGAACCGGAGCGACCAGGCCGACGAAACCGACCGGTCCCGCGACCGTGACGGCTGCCGCGGAGAGCAGCACGGTGACGAGCGTGATGAGTACGCGCGTCCGGCGTACGTTGACGCCGAGGACCGAGGCGGTGTCGTCGCCGAGGGTGAGGACGTCGAGGTTCGCGGCCAGGAGGAACGCGCCGACGATGCCGACGGCAACGACCGGGGCCATCTGGGTGACCGCGTTCAGATCGGTCTGGACGAGCGTGCCGGCGCCCCACGCGAAGGTGCCGACGGTTTCCTCGCGGAAGAGCAGCAGCATCAGCGTCGTCACGCCGCCCAACGCCATCGCCACCGCCGATCCCGCGAGGATCAGCCGCGTCGGCCCGGTCGCGCCGCCGGCGGACAACGCCAGTACCAGGCCTGCTGCCGCGAGCCCGCCGACGAACGCGACCGCGCCGGCCGGCACCACCGGCAACGACACCCCGAACGCCGCCACCACCACGACGGCCAGGTAGGCGCCGGCGTTCACCCCCAACGTGTCCGGCGAGGCCAGCGGGTTCCGGGCCAGCGACTGCAGCCCGGCCCCCGCGACCCCCAACGCGACACCGACGAGCACCCCTGCCAGCAACCGCGGCAGCCGAGAGGCCACCAGGACGTTCGCCGCGTTGTCGGTCGCCTGCCCGAACACCAGCCGCACCAGGTCGCCTGCGCCGACCGATGAGGTCCCCTGAGTCAGGTGCACAGCAGCGAGGACAACGATGGCGACGCACGCGAGCGCGAAGACGCCGGCGACCCGAATCCTGCGTACCGGCTGCCGGAGGCTTTCGACCTCCGGCACCGGCGCCGTCAACTGGGTCAAGACGTGACTGCCTGCACTGCGGCGTCGATGAACTGCTCGGTGGACTTCGGGCCGCCGAACATCCAGATGCCGTCGGGCAGGCGGTGCACCTGGTTGGACTTCACGAACGGAAGGTTCTTCCAGATCGCGTTACCGGCCAGGTCGCCGCCGAAGACGTCGCCGCCGTCGTTCTTGTTGGCGATGTAGAGGAACGCGCCGTCGGGCAGCTTCGTCAGGCCCTCGAGGTCGGTCTGCGCGAGGCCGTAGTCCTTGTCGCCCGCTCCGGTCCAGCCGTTCTTCAGACCCAGTTCGGTTGTCACCGCGCCGAGCAGCGAACCGGTCGTGTACATCCGGATCGAGATCGTGCTGCCCTGCTTGTAGCCGTCGGCCATCGTGAAGCCGGTGCCCGCCTTGCCGGCGTCGGCGATCTTCTGCTTGCCGTCGGCAACCGCTCTGTCGAAGTCGGCGGTCAGTTGCTTGGCCTGCTCCGACTTGCCGACCGCCTGCCCGATCAGGTCCAGGTTGGTCTTCATCTGCGGGATCGCGTTCGCCGCGTCCGCGCCGCGGATCACCAGCACCGGCGCGATCTTCTCGAACTGCGCGATCGAGTTGGCCGCCTCGTCGGTGGTCGTGATCACCAGGTCCGGGCTGAGCGCGGCGATCGCGTCGACGCTGGACTCACCGCGGGTACCGACGTCCTTCACGGCCGTGTCCAGCTTGGCCGCGGTGACCCAGTTCGTGTAGCCCTTGGTGTCCGCGACCCCGACCGGCATCACGCCGAGCGAGATCAGGTTCTCGGCCGCGCCCCATTCCAGTGCGACCACCTTGGTGGCCGGCGCCTTCAGGTCGAGCTTCTTGTTCCGGCCGTCGGTCAGCGACACCGGCTGCGCGGCAGCCTCGCTGGTGTCGCTCGACGCGGCCGGTTCACTGGTACCGCAGGCCGTCAGGCCGAACAGGGCAGCAGCGATCAGGGCGATGGCGGTTCGTCTCATCAGGATGACCTCAGATAGTTGTGACGCGGGTCAGGTGTTTGCCGATCGGGCGGGTGCTGACCAGCCCGGTGGCCGGATCGGTGCCGACCTCGATGGTGATGCCGTACGTCGCGGTGAGCGCGTCGGCCTGCAGGACCTCTTCCGGTGTACCGGTCGCGCGAACCCGCCCCTGATCGAGCAGCGCGATCCGGTCCGCCACCGCGGCGGCCTGGTTCAGGTCGTGCAGGACGACGCCGACCGCGACCCCGTGCTCGTCGGCGAGTTCGCGCATCAGGTCGAGAATCTCGATCTGGTAGCGCAGGTCGAGGAACGTGGTCGGTTCGTCCAGCAGGAGTACGCCGGTGTTCTGCGCGAGGCACGTGGCGAGCCAGACCCGCTGCAGTTCGCCGCCGGAGAGTTCGTCGACGCCGCGCTCGGCCATCGCGGTGACCCCGGTGACGCTCATGGCGTGCTCGATCGCCCGCGGACCGTCCGCGTCGTCGTTGCGCCAGCGGCTGCGGTACGGATGCCGCCCGTACCCGACGACGTCGCGGACGCTGACGCCGTTCGGCGTCGGCCGGGACTGCGACAGCAACGTCACCTTGCGGGCGAACTCCTTCGCCGACAGGTCGAGCGCGTTACCGCCGCCGGGGAAGGTGATGCTCCCGGCGTCCGGGTGGTGCAGGCGGGCGAGGGCGCGCAGCAGCGTCGACTTCCCGCTGCCGTTCGGCCCGACGAGCGCGGTCACGCTCGCAGCCTCGATGTGCAGCGAGGCGCCGTCGACCACCTGGCGGCCGTGATACCCGAGCCGCAGGTCGTCGCCTGTCAGCCCTACCGATTCCTGCATGGCGCTGAGGATAGCCTTACCTTAACTGACGTGTCAGCAGCGGGTCTCGATCTGAGATAGTGCGCGTACGGCGTATGTGCACTAGGGTGGATCAATGTCCGAACCGCCGTACCAGGTGATCGCGGCCGAGTTGCGCCGGCGGATCGAGACCGGGGAACTGCTGCCGGGGGACCGGGTGCCGTCGACGCGGGCACTGGTCCGCGACTTCGGGGTGGCGATGGCGACCGCGACGAAGGCGTTGCAGGTGCTGCAAGGCGACCAGTTGGTGCACGCCGCGCCAGGGGTCGGGACCGTGGTGGGTCCGCCGCCGCGTTCCCGGCGTACGGCGGTCGCTCCTGATGGACTGCCGGACCTCAATCGCGACGAGGTCGTGCGGATGGGGATCGCGATCGCGGACGCCGAGGGGCTGGCGGTGTTGTCGATGCGGCGGATCGCGGCCGAGCTCGGGGTGTCGACGATGGCGCTCTACCGGTACGTCGGGGGCAAGGACGCGCTGGTCGTGCAGATGGTGGATACGGCGCTCGGCGAGTTTCCGCTCGGGGAGGTTCCGGCGCACTGGCGGGACGCGATGACGGCGGTGGCGCGGGTGCACTGGGCGGCGTACCGGCGGCATCTCTGGCTGGCGAGTGCGATCAGTCTCAGCCGGCCGCAGTTGGTGCCGCGGCTGCTGCCGCACACGGACGCGGTGCTGCGGGCGTTGCGCGGATTCGAGAAGGGTGCCGCGTTGTCGACGACGATCAGCCTGTTCGCGTACGTGCGCGGGATCGCGTTGGTGATGGAGTCCGAGGCACAGGCCGAGCAGGACACCGGGGTCACGGCCGACGAATGGGCCACCCGGCAGGGCGACCAACTGGCGGCGATGATCGCGACCGAGAACCTGACGGCTTTTCAGGAGTTGCTGGCCGACGACTTCGACTACGAGTACGACCTGGACCAGTTGTTCGAATTCGGGCTCGGGGTCTTCCTCGATGGGCTCGCCACGCGGCTACGCTGAGTGCTGACGACTTCTCCGGAGGTGGCGATGGAGCCTGTGTTCGCGCCGGGTGTGCCTGTTGGCGTGCGGCGGTTGTACGAGCACCGGCCGGAGTTGTTCGTGGCGGCCGATGCGCCGCGGCCGAAGCGGCAGACGTCGTGGTCGGTCGCGCCGGGCAACACGTTCGGGACGTTGCTGGTGTGGATCGCGGTGTGCGTCGGTGGGTGGATCCTGGCGCTGATCATCATGGCGGCGACGCTGCCGACCGCGGTGGCGGCATGGGGCGCGGTCGGACTCGCCGGGGTCGCGGCGCTCGCGACCGGCGGGGTCCTGGTGAAGTCGGCGGTCGAGGACCGCGGGCACAAGGCGGTCCGGATCCAGCACGGGAAGTACCTCCTCCCGGAGGACTTCGACGAGCCCGCCGCACGGATGCTCGGCCGGGCGCAGCGGGCCGTAAAAACGGTGCTTGAGGCAACAGTTACCCGGCGTGGTCTGCTGGACGACGTGCAGAACGAGCTCGTGCTGCCGGAGCAGTTGTGGGACATCGCGCAGGTCCTCCGCGAGCAGACCGTCCTGCGCGCCCGGCAGCAGGACGTCGCGCGCGGTATGGCGACCGCCGAGCTCGACGCCGTACTGGGACCGCAACGTCGCGCACTCGCGCTCTCGGTGGACGCGATCAAGCGCAAGGTGGATCTGCTGGACCGGTACGCGGACCGGGTCCGCTCCGCCGACGCCGCGCTGCGGGCCGAGGCGGCGCTGGACGACGGCGACCGCTACATCGAGCTCCTCGCCCGCACCGAACCTGTCGGCGACACGTCCGTCGTCCAGGGCTTCACCGACGAGGCCAGTGCCCTGAAGGACACCCTCACCCGCTCCATCAACGCCGCCCGAGACGCCGGCCGAACCCTCGCCCTACCCGAGTAGTCCCTCCCCAGCCGCATTTGCTGGGTTGGCCAGCCAAGTTGGTGGGTTGGCCAGCCAAGTTGGTGGGTCAGCCAGGGAAATGAGGGGTTCTGCACCCGGAACCGCGGTGCAGAACCCCGGAGTTGGTGGGTCAGCCAGGCAAATTGGTGGGTCAGCCAGGGAAGTGAGGGGTTCTGC
>NZ_SJKA01000039.1 GCF_004331435.1 Kribbella sindirgiensis | reverse complement strand
GAGGGTCTTGTGCGGGCGGGCGCCGGTGGTGATCAGGGTGCGGAACAGTTCGGCGTTGTCGTTGGCCAGGTACCCGGTGAACTTCACGCCGTGGTCGGCGGTTTTGAGGGTGAGGGTTTCGCGGGCGGCGGCTTTGTGTTCGTCGGGTTCGGGGCCGTCGGTGTCGAGGATGTCGCGGGACTGTTCGGCGGCCTTACGGAGGTCGGCGGGCGCGAGGTGCCTGGCGAGGCGGACCAGTTCTTGTTCGGCGAAGTCCAGGTCGGCGACCGGCACGGTCGTCGGGACCTTCTCCAGGGCGGTCACGATCGCTTCGGCCTGCGCCGGGCGCAACAGCACCTCCTCCTCTTCTGCGGCATCGAGGTCGGGGAGGGCGGCGGTGACCGCGGCGTACTTGGGTAGGGCGCGGGCGAGGCGGACGTCGCGGTAGGCGCGGGTGTGGTCGAGTCGGTAGCGGAATTCTATGTACTGGACCGTGTCGCGGGCGCCGACTCGTTCGGCGTACCCGGAGGTGTCCATCGCCGCGATGAGTCGCAGCCGGCGGGTCTCGATACGCGCCAGGTCCGCGTCGGCCTGGTCGAGAGCGTGCACCAGTTCGGCGTCACTCATCAACTCCGGCGGCTTCTCCATGCATCAAAGCCTAGACACCCCACCGACAGTTTTCAAAGCCAGAACCCCTTATTTTCAAGGGAATCTGTTATCCACGACCAGGCCATCCTATGGATCTTGCTGCAGGCAACTAACTGTCTGCGGGTCTAGTGGGCTGACGCGGCGGCCAGGAGGTACCAGGCGGTGTGGGGATCCACTGTTCGGTCCAGCGCCATTCTTCGCCTGCGGGGCGTTGGTGGGGAGGAAGGCGATGTCTTGTTCGTTCGTTCAGCCGGAGGTGATGCCGTTGACGATGCCGCCGGGCAGGTTGGGGAAGTCCGAGTAGTACTCGGGGTTGTTGCGGCCACGGCCCTGCAGCATGCAGACGTCGTACGGGTTGCGGCCGAGGATCCACGCCATTTGGTCCTCGGCGAAGGTGGTGAGGCGCGCGGTCCGTCGTACCCACGTCGTCGAGGCGGACGCAGGCGCCGGCTGCGGCGCCGGAGAGGGAGGCGATGGCGGCGTTCTCGCCTTGCCACCAGTAGCCGGTTTCGTTGTCGCGCGGGCGTGATCAGCCTGCCGGGTGGTCGGAAACACCTGCGCGAACCGCAGCAGCGCGAGGATCGGCAGCCCGGGCTCGACTGCGTGCACGAACGGCCGACCCGCCGCGTCGGCCCGGAACCACCCCGGGGCCGTCACCGGACGACACGTGCCGCGCGACGAGCGAGTTGGCGCGCCGCCAGGCAGCGTTGGCGACCCCAACAACCCGATCCGCTGAGCCAACTGCGCGGACTGCGGCTGCCAGTTCGGTCGCGCCGAGGAGGGCGCAGTAGTCGTCGACAATCGACTCGGTGTTGTCGAACAGGTAGCTGCGGTTGTGTTCCTCGAGATGGATGAAGGCGTCGTACGCCGTGTCCAGGTACGTCGAGCGTGAGTAGTCGCCGTCGGAGTCCGTGGTGAAGGCCCGGGCGAGGGCCGCGATGGGCGGTTCCGAAACCGAGGTGCGGGGCGAGGATCTGTATCAGTTCGCGTCGGGCTCCGCGACGTGGCAGGCGGCTTCGTGGTTCTTGCCCAGGACCCGGAGGAGGGGTGTCTCGGAGTGGCAGCGGTCGATGGCGAGGGGGCAGCGCCAGCGGAAGCGGCAGCCGGGGGTGGGGTCGATGACCTTCGGGGGTTCGCCGGTGTCGCCTTCGATGCCGGTGCTGAGCGGGGCTCGCGGGTCGGGGACGGCTCCGAGCAGGAGGTCCGTGTAGGGGTGTTTGGGGTTCTGGAGGACCGACTCGGTGGGGCCGGTTTCGACGACGTGGCCCGCGTACATGATCATCAGGCGGTCGGCGACGTACCGGGCCGAGGCGATGTCGTGGGTGATGTAGAGGAACGACACGCCCTGCGTCTCTCGCAGTTCCGCCATCAGGTTCAGCAGGCCGATCCGGATCGACACGTCCAGCATCGACACCGGTTCGTCGGCGAGGATCAGTTTCGGCTTGTGCGCGAGCGCCTGCGCGAACCCGATCCGTTGCCGTTGGCCACCACTCAGTTCGTACGGGTACCGGTTCATGATGTCACCCGCCGGCGACAGTCCGACCGCCTCGATGACCCGCTCCGCCTCTTCGAACCGCTCGGCCCGGGAAAGCTCCGGCCGGTGCAGCTTCAGCGAACGCAGCACGCCGTGCGAGACACGGAACGCCGGGTTCAGCGAGCTGAACGGATCCTGGAACACCATCGGTACGTCGCCGCGGTACGCCAGTTGGTCCTTCCGGGAGCGGTACGTCGACGTGGACCGCCCCTGGTACAAGATCTCGCCACTCGTCGGCTTGTAGACGCCTGCCAGCAGCCGTGCGATCGTACTCTTGCCGCTCCCGCTCTCGCCGGCCAGCGCGACGATCTCCTGCCGCCCGATCGTGAAGTTCACCTCGTCGACCGCGTGCAGCATCTGCCGTCCGAACCCGCGACCGACCCGGAAGTGCCGGGTCAGTTCCCTTGCCTCGAGCAACGGTGTGGCGGCGGACTCGGTCACGCCTGTTTCGGTCACGTCCGTCGACGTCATGATGTGCGCTCCTGGACCGGTTCCTTGACATTCAGCAGGCAGCGCGCCTGGACGGCGCCCACCTGGTAGAGCTCCGGCTCGATCTTCGGGCAGTCCTCGAACGCCTTCGGGCAGCGCGGCTGGAACCGGCAGCCCGGTGGCGGCGAGGCCAGGTTCGGCGGAGTCCCCGGGATCCCCGTCAGCGGAACCTTCGGCCCGCGGATCGACGGGAACGCGTCCAGCAGCCCGGCGCTGTACGGGTGCTGCGGTGCGTCGAACACCGCGCGGGTGTCGCCGAACTCGACGACCTGTCCGGCGTACATCACCACCAGCTTGTCCGAGAAGTGACTGACCAGCGACATGTCGTGCGTGACGAAGATGACCGCGAACCCGAGCTGCTTCTGCAGTTCCTTGATCTGCACCATCAGCGACCGTTGCGCGACCACGTCGAGCGCGGACGTCGGCTCGTCCATGATGATCAGGTCCGGTGTGAACAGCAGTGCCATCGCGATCATCGCGCGCTGCCGCATGCCGCCACTCAACTGGTGCGGGTAGCTGTTCAGGTGGATCGGGTCGATCCCCACCAGCCGCAGCACTTCGGCCGGCCGTTCGTCGGCGACCGGCTCGTCGTGCGCCCTGATCGTGTCCCGGAACTGCGCGCCGATGCTCTTCACCGGGTTGAGCGCGTTCATCGCGCTCTGCATCACGACCGAGAAGTCGCGCCAGCGCAACGCCGACAGCTTCTTCTCGGTCATCGTCACCAGGTCCTGGCCCTGGAACCGCACGGTGCCGCCGGTGATCGCGGCCGGCGAGCTGAGCAGCTGCGCGATCGCGAACAGCAGCGTCGACTTGCCGCACCCGGACTCGCCGACCACGCCGACGAACTCACCGGCGTGGACGTCGAGATCCACGCGGTCGACCGCGACGACCGGCCGATCACCGGTGTCGTACTCGACGGTGAGGTCCCGGACCTCAAGAAGCTGATCTGGCACGTCGCCTCCGAACCGGCCGCAGCGCGGGGTTGCTGATCTCGTCGAACGCGTAGTTGAGCAGGGCGAACGACACACCGAGCAGCGCGACCGCGAGACCCGGGGAGAGTGCCCACGCGGGCAGGCCGTTCACCAGGGCGCCCTGGTTCTGCGCCCAGTAGAGCATCGTGCCCCAGCTGAGTGAGCTGGGATCGCCGAGCCCGAGGAACTGCAGGCCGGCGGCGGTGAGCACCGAGTACAGCGCCGCACCGAGGAAGTTCGCGACGATCAGCGAGATCATCGTCGGCAGCACCTCGACGACGATGATGTACGAGCGTCGCTCGCCACGGACCCGCGCCGATTCCAGGAAGTCCCGGTTCCGCAGCGACATCGCCTGCGCCCGCATCTGCCGGGCCCCGTACGACCAGCCGGTCAGGATCAGCACGATGATGATCACGGTCAGGTTGCCCTTACCGGCGTACGTCGCCAGCACGATGATCAGCGGGAACGTCGGGAGCACCAGGAAGATGTCCGTCAGCATCGACAGGCCGTCGTCCGCGAACCCGCCGAGGTACGCCGCCGAGACGCCGATGATCACCGACAGGATCGTCGCGCCGAGACCGGCGACGACCGCGATCACCAGCGACTCGCGGGTGCTGTAGATCAGCTGTGCGTAGACGTCCTGCCCCAGGCCCGTCGTACCGAGCCAGTGTGCGCCCGACGGCTTCTGCAGCGGCAGGTCGCCGATCGCCTGCGGATCGTGGTGCGCGCCCGGGACGAACAGCCCGGGGAACGCGGCGAGCAGGATGAACAGGAACAACAGCACGGCGCCGACCACGGCCTTGCGGTTGCGCAGGATGGCCCGGAACAGCCCGCCCCGCGGGCGACGAGTGGCGCTCGCAACAGGAGCGGATGCACCAGCGACAACAGCACTCATCGGTTATCCCTTCGTCCGGGCGCGTGGGTCGAGCAGGAACACCGCGAAGTCGCAGAGCAGGACACAGATCAGCACCGCCAGCGTCACCAGCAGGAACAGGGCCTGCAGCAACGGGTAGTCGGTGCTCACCGTGGCGTTGTAGAACATGTAGCCGAGACCCGGGTAGTTGAAGACGTACTCGACCAGGATCGTTCCGGAGATCACGAAACCGAGCGACATCGCGAACCCGGACAGGTTCGGCAGGAACGCGTTCCGGCCGGCGTACCCGAACATGATCTTGCGGCCCGGGATGCCCTTCGCGCGGGCCATCCGGACGTAGTCCTCGGCCAGCGTGGTCACCATGTTGTTCCGCATCGTCAGGATCCAGCCGCCGACCGCCGTGATCAGGATCGTGGCGGCCGGCAGGATGCCGTGCTTGATCACGCTCCAGACGAACTCGCCGGTGAACGCCGGCGTCAGGCCCTGGTCGTAGTTGAAGTCGTTCGGCAGGATCGGGTCGCTGCCGATCGCGAACAGCGAGATCAGCAGCAGGGCCACCCAGAAGTACGGCAGCGCCGAGGTGACGATGAACACCGGCGGCACGATCCCGTCGATCAGGCCGCCGCGCCGCCAGCCCGCCACCGTACCGATCAGCGTGCCGAGGACGAACGCGAGCACGGTCGAGATGCCGACCAGCCCGAGGGTCCACGGCAACGCGTCGCCGATCAGCGTCGTCACCGGTGAGCCGAGACTGCTGCCGATCGAGACACCCCAGTGCCCGGTGACCATCGACCTCAGGTACTCGACGTACTGCAGCATCAGGTTCTGGCCCGGGTCGAAGCCGAACTCGGCCAGCACCGTCCGCAACTGCTCCGGCGTCACCACCGCGCCGCCCTTGCTCAAACGTTGCCGCAAGGCTTCCTCGGGGCTGCCCGGCATCATCCGCGGGATGAAGAAGTTCAGCGTCATCGCCGCCCACAGCGTGAGCACGAAGAACCCGAGACGTCGTATCAGGTATCGCACTCCTACCAGCTCCTCGCGCTCACGCTAGGTCTCCTACTTCTGGGCGGACTTCGAGTACAGGTTGGTCAGCACCTGACCGACGTCCGGGATGTTGTACGGCGCCGGCTGCGCGTACGGGTCGTCCTGCGTCGGCCAGCCCTCCAGGTCCTTGGTGTTGTACTGGTACCAGTCGACCGACTCGGTGGTCGGGATGATCGGCACGTCCTTGATCATGTACGACGAGATCTGCTTGATCAGCTTGACCTGGGTGGCCTCGTCGGCGGCGGCGTACTGGTCGAACAGCTTGTCCACCTCGGGGTTCTGGTACCGCGAGTAGTTGCTGTTCGCCTGCTTGCCGATCGGCGCGGTGTTCTTCGAGTACAGCAGCTGCCGCAGCTCGTAGTACGGCGTCGGTCCGCCGGAGAGGCTGGAGTACGCGAGGTCGTAGTCGCCGGTGTACAGCTTCTGGTTGTACGACTGCTGCTGCAGGTCCTGGACCGTGAGCTCGATCCCGACCTTCGCGAGCTGCTGCTTCACGACCGCCAGCGACGCGTCCCAGTCGGTGTAGCCGGTGACCGTGATGACGTTCAGCTTCAGCGGGTTCGACTCGGAGTACCCGGCGGTCTGCAGGAGCTGCTTCGCCTTATCGAGGTTCGGCTTGTCGTACCCCGCCGCGGTCAGCGCGTCCTTGTCGAAGTACTTGTCGAACGTCGGCGTGACGACACCGGTCTGGTTCGCGGCCGGCTGGTATCCGCTCTCACCGATCTTGGAGATCTGCTCCCGGTCGAGCGCGTACGCGATCGCCTGCCGGACCTCGAGCTTGCTGGTCGCCGGACGCGACGGGTCGTTGTTCGGGACCAGGGCGACGTTCGCGGTCGGCGGGAACCAGTAGTTGTTCTCCGGCGACTTGGACTTGTAGAAGTTGTCGATGTTCGGGATGTACTGGCCGCCCCACTGCGCCTTGCCGCTGGCCAGGTCGAGGTTGGCCGGGTTGTTGTCCAGGTACGCCGGGTACTGGACCTTCTCGACGTACGGCTTGCCCGGCTGCCAGTAGTTGCCGTTGGCGACGTACGAGATGTTGTTGCCGGAGCACGACTCGACCGTGAACGGTCCGGTGCCGATCGGCTTGGTGTTCGTCCAGGTGGCGGGCTTGGACGCGGCCTCGCCGGTCGACCAGATGTGCTTCGGCACGATGCCGACCTGGTTGGCGAAGTTGAAGAAGTACGGTTCGGCCGCGGCCTTGAACTTCAGCGTGACCTTGTTGCCGGCCGCGGTGACGCTGGTCAGTCCGGCGCCGGTCCACAGCGAGTAGAGGTCGAGGGCCGGCTGCTCCTTCATCCGCGTGAACGTGTAGACGACGTCGTCGGCGGTGAACGGCTGCCCGTCGCTCCACTTCACGCCGTCGCGGATGGTGAAGACGATCGAGTCCTTCTTCGGCGACCAGGCGAACCCGGTGGCCAGCATCGGCGTGGTGGCGCCCGCCTTCAGCACGTTCACGAACGTCAGCGGCTCGTAGACGAACCCGAGTGCGACCTGGTTGACCGCCGGGTTGAACGGGTTGAACTGGCACGGCCAGGTCTGCCCGCCGACGTTGGCGATCGTGACGGTGCCGCCCTTCTTGTACTGCCCGGTGCCCCCGCCGCCTTTGCCGGCCGACGACGACGGGTTGGACGATGCCGCGTCCCCGATCGGCTTGTCCCCACCGCCGCATCCGGCGGTCAGTGCGCCGACCGCCAGGGCGGCGACGGCGATGCGTGTGATGCCCCTCATCGTGTCTGCCTTTCGCTACTGGAAGAACCTGCTCATGCGAATGCTTCGGCGCCGAGGTCGACTCCTGCGGCCTCGATGCCGAGGGCGAGTGCGCCGATCAGTGGTGCGTCCGTGGGAAACCGTGCCACCGAGAGCTCCGGCGGAAACGGGACGGCTGCGTCGAGGGCGCGACGCAGGCCGGGCTCGAGCTGGTCCCAGGACCGGACCAGCCCGCCGCCGACGACGATCCGGGACGGATCGACGGCGATGGCGAGGTTGGCGAGGTGCGCGGCCAGTTCCCGGACGAACTCGTCGGTGAGGACGGCGGCGGCCGGGTCGGTCCGCGCCGTCGTGAAGACGTCGGCGGCCGTGACCGGTCGCCCGAGCCGGGCGGTCCCGGTGGTCTCGAGCGCCTGGCCGCTGACGACGTGTTCGAGGATCGTGCGCCGGTCAGCGTCGACGTACACGTCGGCGGTGGAGCGCAGGTTGTAGCCGATCTCCCCGGACGCGCCGTGCGCGCCGGTGATCACGGTGCCGCCGGCAACGATCGCGACCGCGAGACCGGTGCCGAGATTGACGTAGAGCCCCGGGTCACAGCCGGTCAGCGCACCCCAGCGCAGCTCGGCCTCCGCGGCCGCCTTGACGTCGGTCGCGAGCCGCACCGGTACGTCGGGGAACGCCTCGCGGATCAAGCGCCCGAAGGGGAGTTCGCCCCAGCCGGGAAAGGTCGGAGCCAGTTCGACGCGGTCGTCGTACGGGATGCCGAGCGTCGCCGCGCCGACGCCCGCGAGTTCGTGATCGGGCGCGACCTCCGCGAGGAGTTCGCGCGCCGCCGTCAGGCAGCGGGTCATCGCCTCCGCGGCACCGGCATTGGTACTGGCACTGGCCCGGCTCTCGAGGGTCGTCGCGCCGAGGCGGCGACCGGACAGGTCCCCGACGGCGACGGCGATCTTCGTCCCGCCGAAGTCCAGCCCGAGGACGGCCGGTGTCGAAACCACGGGGTGGCACCTCCTCGCGCCGACCAATAGAATCGATAGGAAACTAACTTAACAACCATCGGACCACAAGGGATTGCCAAGACTTCCCGGGAGTTGATGGCCGAGTTGTTAGCAGCGAGGGGGTCGACGTGACGGTGATCGCCGGAGGCGCACGCCCGCAACTCATCCGCGAGATCAACGAACAGGTGTTGCTCGACCACATCCGGCGGTCGGGGCCGATCTCTCGTACCGAGCTCGCAGGGCTCACCGGTTTGTCGAAGCCGACCGTGTCCACTGCGCTGAGTTCCCTCGAACGGACAGGCCTGGTGCACGTGACGGGACAGCGCACCGGCGTACCCGGGCCTGCGGCCAGTCTGTACGAGGTGCGGCCCGAGGCGGGTTTCGTACTCGGGCTGGACGTCGGGCGGGAGTACCTGCGTGGTGGGATCGCGGATCTGGCGGGGACGGTGCGCGCGCGGTTGAGTGTGCGGACCAAGGCGGGTGACGCGATGGCCCGCATCCAGGAACTCGTGGACCTGACGGCGACGCTCGCGTCCGAGGCCGGTATCGAGGTCACGCAACTCACCCAGACCGTTCTCGGCAGCCCCGGCGTCTACGACCCACGGCTCGATGCGCTGACGCTGACCGGTCGGCTGTCCGGCTGGGATTCGCCGGCGACACTGGCCGCGCTGCGAGAGCGGTTCGGTCCGACCCTGATGATCGAGAACGACGTGGACGCCGCGGCCATCGCGGAGCGGGCCCACGGGCACGGCCGCGACGTCGACAGCTTCGCGTTCGTCTCGGTCGGCACCGGTATCGGTATGGGGCTGGTGCTCGACGGCAAGCTGCGGCACGGATCGCACGGTGTGGCGGGGGAGATCGGGTACCTGCCGTTCACGGAGGGCAGCGGCAGCGATCCGCGGGACGCCCGGAAGCGCGGCGGGTTCGATGCGTCGGCGTCGGCGGCAGCCGTCGTACGGGCGGCTCGACGGGCCGGTGTCCGCGGGGCGTCGACGGCGGAGAAGGTCTTCGCCGCCGCGGCCCAGGGCGACCCTGTCGCTGCCGCGGTCGTAGCCGAGGAGGCGCTGCTCGTCGCCAAGGCAGTGTGCACGGTGATCACCGTCGTGGATCCCGAACTGGTGGTGCTGGGCGGCGGTATCGGGCAGGCGCCGGGCTTCCTCGAGGCCGTCACCAAACAACTGCGTCAGCTCGCCCCGGTGATGCCCGAGGTGAAGGCGAGTGTGCTCGGTACCGAGACAGTGGTGGCGGGGTGCCTCGCCGCGGGACTCGATCGGGCCTGGCAGACACTCGTCGGAAACTCGGCCGGCTAACCGGACGGAAACCGTCCGCAATGGCTACTAGGGTGCGAGCCATGGCTATCGCAATGTACCCAGGCTTCGTCCTGGACTGTCCGGACCCGGCCCGGCTCGCCCAGTTCTACGGTGAACTGCTCGGCTGGAAGGTCGAGTCCCGCGAAGGATGGGCGGAGATCCGCCCCGAGGACGGCAGCAACTGCATCAGCTTCCAGCAGGTCGAGAACTTCAAGGCGCCGACCTGGCCGACCCAGGACGTGCCGCAGCAGATGCACCTCGACGTCATGGTGCGCGACCTCGACGAGTCGGAGCCGGAGGTCCTGGCGATCGGTGCGACCAAGCCCGACCACCAGCCCGGTACGTCGTTCCGCGTGTTTCTGGACCCGGCAGGGCATCCGTTCTGTCTGTGTATTGATTGAAGGATAGATTGAGAGGGTGACGAGCTGGCGGGAGGAGCGACGGCAGGCGGCGGTCGAGCATGCGGCCGCGCTGGAGCGTAAAAAGGCCTCCGAGAGCGCTCAGGCGCGGGAGTTGCTGGCCGGCTTCATCGCGACCCTGAAGGAGCGCGGCGTCGAGCCCGAGCCGCTGCGTGCTCAGGTGATCGGCTCGAACGCCAGCTATCGCACCGAGCTCATCGGGTGGTACCTGCGCCGCAACCGCTCGCTCGCCGTGGACGTCGACGGGAACTTCTACATTCTCGGCGTACCCGCCAGCCTCAAGTCGCGGGTCGCCGGCGTGCGGGTGCTCCCGTCCGATCCGCCGCTCGTCGTCGGTCAGGGCGCCCGCGACGGCGAGTCGATGCCGCTGGCCGAGCTGCTACGCCTTCGGCTCGAGTCCTAGAACGCTCGCGATCAGTGCCGTACCGGGCGCTGTCCGGCCGCCGGGGCCGGGGGACGGCGCGACGTCGTCCATGTTCAGCTGCTCGCCGCACTCCGAACAGCAGACCGTTGGGGTCGTGAGCTTGCCGCACGTGGTGTGCGTGAACCGGATCGGCTGGCCGGCCGGGGGAGTCGCCCAGCGGTCGCCCCAGGCGGTCAGCGCCATCAGGATCGGTACGAGTTCCTGTCCCGCGTCGGTCAGCTCGTAGCTGTAGCGCACCGGGTTCTGCTGGTACGGCGTACGTCGTACCAGGCCGCCGTCGACGAGTGTGGCGAGCCGGTCGGTGAGCAGGTTGCGGGAGATCCCGAGGTCGGTCACGAACTGGTCGAAACGGTTCAGGCCGAGGTAGAGATCGCGCAGCACCAAGGGCGTCCACCAGTCGCCGATCAGCTCCAGGGACTGGGCGAGCGAGCAGTGCATCGAGGCGAAGCTGGTGTTCCGCATGCCCGCATCATAGTCAGTTGCAGCATTGAACTCACTAGGCCTAGGCTGCCGGTATGGGCCTTTACCACCGGATCGTCGCGCGGCAGGTGCGGAACGCGTTCACGCAGATCAGCGCGGGCAACTGGGAGGCGATGGTGGCCGGGATGGCGCCGTCGTTCACGTACCGGTTCTACGGAGATCACGCGCTCGGCGGAGAGCGGCGTACGCACGATGCCTTGCGGCGCTGGTGGGAGCGCTGCTTCCGGCTGCTGCCCGGGACCCAGTTCGAGGTGCAGGACGTCCTGGTCGCCGGCCGGCCCTGGAACACGCAGGTCGCGACAGCAGTCACCGTGCACGTGAACGTCGTCGACGGATCGACGTACGAGAACGTCGTACACCAGTTCCTGCGCATCAAGTGGGGAAAGATCACCGAGGTCCGCACCCTCGAGGACACTGCGGTCCTCCAGCGAACCCTCGACCGCCTCGCCGCGGCCGGCTACCCCGAAGCTCACGCGGAGCCGATCGTCGGCTGACACCGCTGGTGTAACGGTCGGGGCCGGAAACTCGGGTGCTTTTTGAGTTCCTAAGGGATGTCAAGCCGCCGACGGATTCGTAGACTTGGTGTTGGCGGGTCGGGATGCTGGAGCGCTTTGCGACTCCTTCTGCTCCCGGCCC
>NZ_SJKA01000038.1 GCF_004331435.1 Kribbella sindirgiensis | reverse complement strand
ACTCAACAAGTCCAGCACCACCCGCCGCCGCGCCTGCGACAACCTCTCCGCCACAACACCCTCCAAACTCAGGCGTTGCGACAATCCCCTGAAGCTGCCCTCCCGAATCGGGCAGTAGCACTCCCCAGTTCTGGTGCAAAGCCTCCCCCAAACCGGTTTGGGGAGACTCTCTGCGTGAACTGGGGAGCCGTACTACCCGAATCGGGAGGGCAGGACTCCCCAAACCGGTTTGGGGAGGAGCGGGGTTCAAGGAGGGCCGGTTCGGGGAGCTGGTTCCGGCGGGTGTCAGTGCGTGTCAACGCGAGGCCGGCCGTATGCCGCGAACTTCGGTCGCGGGACCCTGGCTTTGCGGAACATTTTCGGCAGTAGGTGCAAATTTCTTTCCGCAAAGCCCAGCCGCTACAGGCGGATCAGGTAGACCGTGGGTGGGCGGCCGGTGCGGCCGTGTTGTTGGGTGCCGGTGGGGGCGGCGAGGCCTGCGCGTTCCAGGCGTTTCAGGACTCGGCGGGCGGTGCGGAGTTGGACTGCCAGGTGGTCGGCGACGTCCTGGGTGGTGAGGCCGTCGGGGAGGGTGGCGGTGAGTTCGCGCATCCGGGCGAGGGTCTGGGTGTTGAGGCCGACTCGGCGGGCCAGCAGCGGGAGGCTTTCCGTGCCGCGGGCGCCGGAGGGCTGGTCGCCGGACGGTTCGATGACGATCTCGACGTCGTCGGACATCGAGACGACACCGGCGACGGACCCGATCGAGGCGGCGCGGCCTACTGCGCGACGGGCGAGCGCCTCGGCTTCAGCCGCCGTACGGCCGACACCGAAACCGACGTACGCCGTGCTGTGCCGGGCCGCGAGGTTGTCGAGCAGGGGCATCCGGGAGAACTGTTCGGTCGCCTGCTCCAGGAGCCCGCGGGTGGTGACGACGAGGTGCCGGCCGTCGGGGAGGGCGGCGAGGCTGCCGCCGAGCGTGATCAGGTCGGCGGCGAGGGCGTCGTCCGGTTCGGGGAGGTCGATGATGCCGAGCGCGACCTGGGCGTCGCCGACGTGCTGGCCGGTCGTGGTGAGGATCAGGGCCTGCAGGGTGGAGCGGATCGAGTACCGCGACGGCGCGAGCCGGACCGACGGCATCTCGTTCTCGATCAGATGGAACGCCGAACCCAGGCAGCTGATCGCGACCTTCGTGTCGTGCTTCTCGCGGGCCGTCCGGTGGAACTCGACGATGTCGTCCGAGGTCAGACCCGGCCGGTACGGCAGCACCTGGATCTGGTCGGTCGGCAGCTTCGCCTCGATCAGGGTCTCCAGCACCTCGGACCGCCGCAGCGTGTCGATCGAGAACTGGGTGACGTTGTGCCCGAGCCGCAAGAGCTCGACGAGTGCCCGTAGCAGGGTCGCGCCGTCGTACGAGACGTACATCGCCGGCCGGTCGATCACGCCGGCCTCGGTGGCGATCGTGTACGGGACGACGCCGGTGAACAGGAACGCGTCGACCTCACCCTGCGCCTGCTCGACGAGCGCGACCGCCTCGGTCTCGTGCCGGTACGCCAGCGGCACGAGCACGGTCCCGCTCGGCGCGCCGACAACGGTCACCCGCTGGACCAGGTCCTCGGGCCCGACGACCCCGACCGCCAGCGCCATCAGTCAACCCGCCCGATACCCGCGCAGATCCTCAAGGCTGTCCTCCGACGACTTCTGGTCTGGCCCTCAAGTCGCAGAATAGCGCAGCGGGCTCCGAGATCTTGACGTTCAGGCCTTGCTCTCCTAGTTTCGGTCAAGACCACAATTGCCGCTACCCCCTGAGGCGAGTCCAGGGAGCGCAGGTGTGGTGGAGCGTAGGAGGGAGCGCGCCACCTCACTGTCCGTGCAGTTGCTCCAAACAGCGGACGACCAGCTCACGCTCGCCCAGGGGAAGTCCCGGTCCGTACGGGTCGTGCGCGGCCGCGGCCGGCACCAGGCCTTCCCATTCGGCGGCCCAGAGCATTCGCTGGACGTAGCCCTCGATCGGCGCGTAGAACGTCGCCGCCGCGAACCGGTCCAGCCGGTCCGACGCGGTCAGGAACGCCGCGTGGTCGCCGGCCGTCCAGGCCCGCAGTACGGCGGACGACAGCTCTACCTGCGCCGACGCGATCCCGACCAGCGCCGTGTCCGCGCCCCACATGAACGACGGCCCGTACATCCGGTCCTCGCCGGTGATCAGCAGCTTCCCGCTGCCGCGCCCGGCCCAGATCGCGTCCTGGCACCCGATCGCGCGGTCCAGCGTCGCGGTTTTCACGCCGAGCATCGCGTCCAGGCTGAGCAGATCCCGGATCAACGAGGGCGAGTACGGGTACCCGCCGGCCTCGCCGTGCAGGTAGAAGCCGACCAGCGGCAGTCCACTCTCGGCCGCCACGCGCTCGTGCAGCGCGACCGCTTGTGCGTGCCCGTCGGGCAATTCTCCCAGCGCTGCTAGCGGATAGACCATCACCGCGTCGGCCCCGCCGGCCGCAGCGGCCCGCGCCATCTCCACGGTCGCGTCGGCCGCCTGCTCCAGCGTCTCCGCGGCTGAAGACTTCGGTACGCCGACGCCGGCGACGATCGGTACGTCGGTAGCGGACCGCCACGTCTCGAGCACCTTCGCGCGGTCGCCTGGGCTGAGGTAGAGCCCGCGCCCGGTGTGCGCCCACACCGCGACACCGCCGACAGCATGCTTCGTGAGCGAGACGGCGTACGCGGACAAGGCGTCGTACGCGACGACGCCGTCGGAGTCGATCGGGGTGACGACGGCCGGGAGCAGTGTGCCGCGGAGCCGTTCGACCAGTGGATGCATCAGCTGACCTCTCACACGTCGTGCCCGAGACCGGGCCGCTTCGGTACGTCGATCCACCCGTCGCAATCGGCGAACACGGTCGGGGCCAGCGGGTCCTCGTCGACCATCAACGGCCCCACCAGGTCCGCCGCGACGGTCGCTCCGGGTACGGCGGCGGCCAGGTGTACGGCGGCCAGCGTCGCGACACCCAGCTCCGGCATCGACCCTACCTTCACCGCGAGCCCCGCGGCCTCGGCCACCGCGGCGATCTGCAGTGCGCGATGGAGCCCGCCGACCTTGAGGATCTTGATGTTCAGTACGTCGGCTGCACCGCGCCGTGCGATCTCCAGAGCGTCGTGCAGCGAATGCATGCTCTCGTCGACCATGACGCGGACGTCGAGGCGGTCTCGGAGCCGTACGAGCCCGGTCAGGTCCCAGCGAGGGAGGGGCTGCTCGAGGAGGGTGAGCCCGGCCGCGCTCATCTTGGCGAGGTACGGGAGGGCCGTGGTTGCGTCGTACCCCTCGTTGGCGTCGAGGCACAGCTCCGCGTCGGCGGGGATCGCGGCGCGGACGGCGCGGATCAGTTCGAGGTCCTTGGCCGGGTCGTGGCCGCCCTTGACCTTCAGGTGCATGAACCCGCGACCGGCGTACTCCGCGGCCTCGGCGGCCATCTCGTCGAGCGTCCCGAGGCCGACCACCCACGTCGTCTGCACACGGTCGCGGACGCTGCCGCCGAGCAGGGCGTGCACCGGCCAGCCGCTGATCCGTCCCGCGAGGTCGAACAGGGCGATGTCGAGGCCGGCCTTGGCGACCTGCTGGCCGCGCAGCACGCCGTCCATCGTGACGTGAGCACCCGCGCGGTCGAGCGGGTCGCGACCGACCAGCGCCGGCGCGAGGTGCTCCTCGATCGCCGCCTGGACGCCGGCCAGCGTCTCACCGGTGTATGCCGTCATCGGCGAGGTCTCGCCGATCCCGACGTCGCCGTCCGCGGTGTGCACCTCGACGACGAGGCTGATCAACTCGTTGCTCACCCCGCTGCTGATCTGGAACGGCCGGCGGTACGGCGCGCTCACCACGCGGGTCTTGATCGCACTGATCGGCGCGGCCGATCCCCCGTCGGGGAACCCCGCCGGTTCTGCTGCAAGACTCATACCGGCTCCTAGGGGTCGCAATCTGGGCGGAAAGCATTTACGGTCAAGACCGTAAATACCCTAAGCGCTCCCTGTCAACGGAAGGTGGCACCTCTGATGCGGCTGGGTCTCTATCTCAACCTCTACGGCACCCCTGATGAGCGGCCCCAATTGGCGGACGCGGTCGAGCAGGCGAAGCTTGCGGAGGAGGCCGGATTCGAGTGGGTCGTGCTCGGTGAACGGCACCTGCACCGGCCCGGGTACCACGAGATCCTGACGTCGATGACGTGGCTGGCCGCGCACACGTCCCGGATCGGGATCGCCACGGCGGGGATCGTGGCGCCGCTGTACGACCCCGTCGTGCTCGCGGAGACGCTGGCGCACATCGACGTACTGTCCGGCGGGCGGCTGACGGCCGGGCTCGTGCTCGGGTACCGGCCGGAGGAGTTCGCGCTGTACGGCGTGACGCAGGCGGAGCGGGTCGCGCGGTTCGAGGAAGGGCTGGAGATCCTCACCCGGTTGTGGACGTCGGACGAGGTGACGTACGACGGGAAGTTCACCTCGATCCAGGACGCGTACCTCTCGCCACGCCCGGTGCAGACGCCGCGGCCGCGGTTGTGGAACGGCGGGCGGGTCTCGGCCGTGCTGGAACGTACGGCGCGGATGTGCGACGGGTGGACCACGTCGTTCAACGAACTCGACGCTGACCTGCCGGGGAAGATCGCTGAGTACCTGTCGTACCCGCGCGGGGACGCGTCGCTGGGCCAGGAGGTCATCCTCTGCCGGGAGGGGTACTGCGCCCCCACGTCCCAGGACGCGAGGCAGGCCCTGGAGGAGCCTCTGCGGGACCTGTACGACGCCTACACCGGCTGGAAACGCACGTCCACAGACGCAGCCCGCTACACCCAAGGCTGGGACGACATCGTGTCCCGCAGCGTCATAGGTTCCCCGGCCGAATGCGCCGACCGCTTGGCGCACTACGAGGAGATGGGCGCCGACGGCATCATCCTCCGCATCCAACCCCCCGGCATGCCCCAATCCGACGCCCTCCGCGCCATCGAGGCCTTCGGCAACTTGTAACTGGGAACACCCGCCGGTGACTGGGGACATGCAATGGCTTGTTCCCAGAGGCCAGGGGGTGTTCCCAGTCAGGCCTTGAGGCCGGACATGGCGATGGAGTCCGTGAGGTAGCGCTGGAGGAGGCCGAAGACCAGGAGGCTGGGGACTACCGTGATGGTGGCACCGGCCATGAGTTGGTTGATGGGGACGGCTTGGCCTTGGAGGGTGGCCAGGCCGACGGTGAGGGTCTGCATCTTGCCGGACTGGCCGATGACGAGTGGCCACAGGAAGTCGTTCCAGTGCCAGAGGAAGACGAAGATGCCCAGTGTCGCCAGGACCGGGCGGACCAGCGGCAGGACGATCATGGTGAAGATCCGCCACTCGGGGGCGCCGTCGATCTCGGCGGCTTCGAAGAGTTCGTCGGGGAGTTGCAGGATGAACTGACGCATCAGGAACACGGCTTGCGAGTTCGCCAGCGTCGGCACGATCAGGCCCCAGTAGCTGTCCACCCAGTCCAGCTTCGCGACCAGGATGTACGACGGGATCAGCGTCGCCTGGAACGGGACCATCAACGTGGCGAGGAACGCCCAGAACATGATCTCCCGGCCGGGGAACTTCTTCTTCGCGAACGCGTACCCGGCCATCGACGCGAACAGCAGCACCAACGCCACGGACACCAGCGAGTAGAGCAGCGAGTTCACCGTCCAGCGTGGGATGTCCGAGCTGGACAGCACCTTCGAGAAGTTCTCCAGCGTGAAGTTCGCCGGGTTCAGCGCGCCGGGGAACGTCTGCCCGCTCGGCGGCGCGAACGCGACCAGCACCATCGCCGCGAACGGCACGATGGTCACGATCGCGGTCAGCGTCAGTAAGGTCGGCAACGTCAGCCGGCCCGCCGTACGCCGTCCCGCCGCCGGGGCCTCCACTACCGGCCGGACCGGCGGGCGGTCGAGTACCTGAGCCATCTAGTCGTCCCTCCCGACGAGCCGGCGCTGTACGAGCGAGACGATCAGCACGATCAGGAACAGCACCAGACCGATCGCGCTCGCGTATCCGAAGTCGAAGTACTTGAAACCGCTGTCGTACAGGAAGTACACGAGCGAGTAGCTGGACCGCACCGGGCCGCCGCCCGTCATCACGTACATCGCGTCGAAGACCTGGAACGCGCCGATGGTCTCGATCACCAGGACGAAGAACAGCACCGGGCGCAGCTGCGGCAGGGTCACGTACCGGAACCGTTGCCAGGTGCCCGCGCCGTCGATCATCGCGGCCTCGAGGTACGACTTCGGGACCGCTTGCAGGCCTGCGAGGAGGATCAGCATCGAGTACCCGAAGCCCTTCCAGGCCGAGGTGACCGCGATTGACGGCAGCACGGTGCTCGATTGGCTGAGGAAGTCGATCGGGCCGATGCTCACGAGGCCGAGGACGGAGTTCAGTAGGCCGTCCTGCGCGTCGTAGATCCACTTCCAGATCACTGCGGCGAGCACGATGCTGGTCACGTACGGGAGGAAGAAGACTCCGCGGAAGAAGCCGCGGTTCCACACCACTTGGTGGAGCAGTACGGCGGTACCGAGCGACAGCAGGACTGTCAGCGGGACGAAGATCACCGTGTAGGTGATGGTGACCAGCAGCGCCTCGTGGAACACGTTGTCCGACAGCAGGCGCGTGTAGTTGTCGAGCGCGATGAAGTCCCACTTGCCGCTGATCCGGTAGTCGGTCAACGAAAGAAAGAACGCCCCGATCGCCGGCAAGAACCGGAACAGCAGGAACAGCACCAGCATCGGCGCGACGAACAACAACCCGACCCATGGCCGCCGGCGCGGTCCGAAGCGAGGTCGCCGGCCGGCCGCGGGTCCCGCCCGACCCGCGACCGTGTCCTGCGTGTTGGTCAACGCTGCCTCGAGAGGAGGTCGTTGGCTTGCTTGGCGGCGTCGTCCAGGGCCTGTTGGGGCTGCTTCTTGCCGGTCAGGACTGCCTGGATCTCGGTGCTGAGGAACGACATGATCTGTCGTGCCGACGGGTTCGGCTCACCCGGGATCGCGTACTGCAGCGCGTCCTTGAACTTCGCCGCGTTCGGGTCGGTGGACTCGGACTTGGCGTCGCTGCGCGGTGAGTAGAACCCGGACGCCTTGCTGAGCGCGTCCAGTTGCGCCGACTGCATCATGAACGACAGGAACTTCTTCGCGCCGTCGACGTTCTCCGAGGCCGCGTTCACGACCAGGCCGCCGGGGAGCCCGAAGCCGACCTGCTTCTTGCCGGTCAGCGGCGTGCCGAGTTCGACGTTCGCCTTGCCCCAGGTCGCCGACACGGTGGCCACGTCGGCCGGCACGCTCGTCATCGCCATCGCGACCTGCCCCTTGCCGAACGGCGAGTCGGCGACCACGTTGCCCGCGGTGAGCGCGGTCTTCGGGATCGCGCCCTCGTCCCACAGGCTCTTCAGGAAGGTCAGCGCCTCCAGGCCGGGCGCCTGGTTGAAGGTGACGGTCTTGCCGTCGTCGGCGAACACCTTCCCGCCGGCCTGCCACAGTAGCGGGTAGAAGTTCAGGTTCAGCGTCGCCTCCGGCGAGGCCGAGTAGTCGAGGGTGGAGAACCCGGCGGCCTTGAGCTTCGGCGCGGCCGCCTTGATCTCGTCCCAGGTCTCCGGCGGCTTGCTGATCCCGGCCTTGGCCAGGACGGTCTTGTTGTACATCGTGGTCGTGACCGTGTGGTAGATCGGGGCGCCGTACACCTTGCCCTCGACGGTCAGGCCCGGGATCGCGGCCGGCAGGAACTTGTCCTTCTCCGGGGCGACCGCGTCGTCGACCGGCTCCAGCGAGCCGCTCTTCACGTACTGCGGGATCTGGTCCGGGATCATCAGCAGGACGTCGGGACCCTTCCCGCCGGAGAACGCCGCCGCGACCTTCTCCTCGCGGCCCTTCCACGGCTGGTTCTCCAGCTTCAGGTCGATCCCGGAGTTGGCCGCCTCGAAGTCGGTCTCGACCTTCTTCCAGTAGGCGTCGCTGGCCGCCTGGTCGGCGATCACCGGGTACATCCAGAGCGTGACGCTCTTCTTGCTGGTCGAGCCGCCGTCGTCGCCTCCGCCGCAGGAACTGAGCGCGGCGGCGAGAACTAGCGCCGTCAGTGGTGCCGCGATGCGGCGGACGGTGGATTTCATCGCACCCCCAGGGTGTCCGGAAGTCAGGGCCGGAATGTGTGGAACCGAATAACGGTCAGGACCGAAAGTAGTCGGGTCGAATTTCCGCTGTCAACGGCTGATATCAATCCGGAACAGCTCGGAGCCGCTCGTCATCAGCAGTTGGTGGTCTCCCCGGACGCCGAGCCGCCGGTGGGCGTGCGCGACGAACACCGTCGGGACGGAGTTCTTCCCCGGTGCGATCCGGTAGATCTTGTTCAGGTCGATGCTCACGTAGACGGCCTCCGAGGTCGCGACGATGTCGCCGCTGGAGTTCGTCGTCCCGAGCGTGAAGGACTTCTTCAGCTTGCCGCTGTCCGGGGCCACCGCGAACACGGTCTTGCCGGCGACGCCCCACAGCAGGCCGTCCGGGCCGATCGTGACCGAGGACACTGTCGCGCGGCCCGGTACCGGCACGGTCTCCCAGAGTTTCTTCTTGTTGGCTACGTCCCACGCGAACACTGTGCCCGCTTCCCGGGTCGGCGGGGTGGTGGTCAGGCCGCCGGCGATCGAGGTACCGCCGTACACGATGCCGCAGTGCGAGGTGAGGCCGAAGACGGACTCGTCCTGGACGACGTTGCGGTACTTCTCCGCGGTGTTCGTCGTCGGGTCGTAGATCACCAGCGCGCCGCCCAGCCGGTCGCCGTCGGGGACGGTGCCGACCGCGATCTTGCCGTTCACCTCGGTCAGCGCGCGGGCGCGGGTCTGCAGCAGGTCGGGTTTCAGGTTGAGCAGCTGCTTCGGGTTGTCCGGCGTACCGGGCGGTCCGGGGGAGTACTCCGGGCTGCTCCAGGGCTTCGTGGTGTCGTAGGAGTAGAGGCGGGCCTCCGGGTAGGCGCCGACCCAGACGGTGCCGTTCGAGCCCTCCATCAGGGCCTCGACCTGCGAGAACCGGTTGAACTTGGCCTCACCCGTGGTCGGGTTGACCACGGACACGCCGCCGTTCAGGAAGCCGCCGGCGTAGATGTTGTTCCTGCCGCCCGCGACGGACAGGATCTCGATCGGTTCCCGGCGGACCTTGGTCACGAAGATCTCGGACTTGCCGGTCTGCGGGTTGTACCGGAACTCCTCGCCGCGCCACAGGGTGCCGACGACGCTCGTGCCCGGGTAGTCGGGCAGGTTCAGGTCGGCGTACCCGATCGAGCGGGCGTTCTGGATCCGGCCGGTGAACGTCAGGCCGGTGCCGGTCAGGGTCTTGGTGGCCGGGTCGTACTTCTTCAGTTCGCTGCTCTGGATCAGGTACAGCGAGCCGTCCGCGCCGATCGGGGAGATGTCCAGGCCGTGCGCGTTCGGGATCTCGTCGACCCAGGTCCGCGACGCGATGTCCCAGACGTACAGCGGGCCCGGGAACGCCGTACTGATCCGCGCGTACACGCGCCCGCCGCGGGCGTTCAGGTCGTAGACGACCTTGTCGGACGGGTCGCCGAGACCGGGCGGGGACGGGAGTTCGGTGACCGCGCCGGTGCTCACGTCGAGTTCCAGGATGTGCGCGTCGGGCATCGTGCCGGCGTACACCTTGCCGCCCGCGTAGTCGATGCTCTTGACGTACGTCTGGCCCGCCAGGACCGTGCCGTAGTCGCGGATCGCGCCGGTCTTGTCGTCGTACCGGAACACCTTGCCGTTCGGGTACGTCCCGCCGTACACGTTGCCCTGGTCGTCGGTGGTGATCCGCCAGATGAACGACTCGGACGCGATCGGACGGCCGAGGTCCTCGACGCTGCCGCCCGGCCGCAGCCGGTACAGGTGGCCGTTGTTGTAGGTGCCGACGTAGATCGTGCCGTCCGGCGTCGCGGCCACCGCGTAACTGCCGTCCGCGCCGGGCAGCGCCACCGAGAGCAGGCTGTCGCCGGTCGCCGGGTCGATGGCGTTCAGGTACGCCGGACTTCCGGTGGACACGTTCCAGATCGCGGTCTTGCCGTTCGGGCCGGGCGCGACGGTGCCGCCGATGAGCAGTACGTCGGACAGCGGCGTACCGAGTGAGACGACCGTGCCGACCGGTGGTTGCGGGCCGGCCTGTGCCGGTGTGGTGAGGGTGGTTCCGAGCAGAGCGACGAGGGCCAGTGCGAGAAGTGAGCGGACTGATCGCATACGAATTGCCTCCGGGGTGCCGTATTTACGGTCCTGTCCGAAAGTGAAGCTCTCGCGGCGTGGCCAAGTCAACGGCTCGGCACAATTTGCAGCTACTGACAGCAACAGGCCCGGTTACGGCCTCGGCCGTTAAAGCTCGGGGAGGGCGTCGAGCAGTTTCTGCAGCTTCTCGCGGGTGGCCGCGAAGTAGCTGTCCTCGCGGTGCAGCGCGCGGTGGAACGCGGCCAGCTCGGCCGCCGAGATCGTGTTCGAGAAGGTGCTGATCTCGGTCAGGTCGAGCCGCCGGTTGAACAGGTGCACGGTGTCCCGCCAACGGTGCAGCAGGCCGACGAGCTCGGCGTCCCGGCGCAGGCCGAGCGCACCGGACACCAGCGCGAGATCGACCGCGGACACCACCAGCCGCGGGTACACCTGCCGGGTGGTCGGCGTATCGGGCGAGAACCGCTCGTCGTTCAGCAGCCTGGTGTTCTCGCGCAGCTCGTTCACGACGGCGCGCAGGACCTCGGTACGGCGTTCCGCCTCGGCCGTCAGCCGTTCGACGAAGATGCCGGTCAGCCCGGCGACCAGCGTGAGTGAGTTGACGGCCGGCTCCCAGCGCGAACCCTCCGGCCAGAAGAACCACAGGACGCCGAGAACGAAGGCCAGCGCGAGCAGGCCGTACGTCACGACACTGACGACGGTCCGCCTCATGTTGCCCAGATGTCGTCGGCGAGGCTGCGTGCGGTCTCGCCGGCTCCCTCCGGTGCGAGCAGCAGCAGCTCCAGGCCGAACGGGTTCGGACGGCGGGCGTACCGGAACTGGGACTGGATCGCCTCGACCGGCGTCAGCCGGCAGGCTTCGGTGAGCCGCTTCAGCCGGGTCGTGGAGTACTTGCGGGTGGTGTAGAGCCGGATCGTGTCGCCGATCGGCAGCACTGCCTCGGTGTGGTCCGGCAGTTCCATCCGGATCTCTTCGCCGGTGTCGTTCTGCCAGTAGATCTTCACCAGCAGCGCGTCCTCGTCCTCGACCTCGCCGACGAACTTGACCAGGTCGTTGTTGATCTTGAGGTCGGTGTTGTACCGCAGGGTGCTGGTGACGAACTCCGCGAACGCGCGGGTCTGGTGGTACTCGTCCGCGGCCGCGTCGGCGGACTCCTGGTCGAGTCGCGTCGTACTGGCCACCTCGAGCAGCAGCCGGTCCTGCGGCCGCAGGCCCCGGGTGAGCGTGCTGAGCAGCTCCTCGTCGCTCTCGAAGTTGGCCAGCGTGTTGCCGGTCAGCGTGAACAGGATCGGCTCGTCGCCGACCAGCCGGGCCAGCATCTGCCCGAGCTCTTCCATGTTGTCGGCGATCGAGAAGTCCAGCTGCACCGGCAGCACCTGGGCCACCGGGAACCGGGCGTCGCGGGCGGGCTGCGTGCCCATCCGCAGCATCTCCGAGCTCATGTCGACCGGGATGTAGTACATGTTCCGGTTGTGCCGGCGCATGTCGCTGAGGATCGTGCGGTCCTTCACGCCGGTGCCGACGCCGAGGCTCACCACGTGGAAGCCGCCGTTCTCGACGTGCGGCCGGACCTTGCGCCAGTGCCGCAGGAACGATTCGGCGCCGGCCTTCATGACCAGGTAGAACGGGTCGTTGGTGGCGTTCGCCCAGGCGATCGTCGGGCCGATACCCCAGTAGGAGAAGCCCGAGGTGATCTGCTTGCCGTCGCCGGTCGTGGAGAACGGTCCGCGCAGGTCGCCGGTCAGCGTCGCGAGCTTGTCCGTCTGGTCCTCACCGGTCAGCACCAGCGACCAGGCGAAGTCGTCGTCGGCCAGCGCATGCTCGAGCTTCCGGATCACAGGTACCGGCTCTGTCACATCTCACCCCTCACACGATGAGAGGTCAGGTTACCGGTTACCGACGGTGGGTGTCCGCTCAGACAGGAGTTACCGCGTCGGCCTCGCGGCCCTTGGGTCCGTCGACGATCTGGAACTCGACGTGCTGGCCGTCCTCGAGGGTCTTGTACCCGTCGGAGACGATCTTGCTCCAGTGCACGAACACGTCGTCCTGCCCGTCGACGGCCAGAAAACCGTAGCCCTTGTCGGCGTTGAACCACTTCACGGTGCCGCGCACCATCGGAACTCCTAGACCACGGGACCCGCTTCACCCGGGCCCCTCGCGATCCACAATCCTAATGGAAGCCGTTCCCACGACGAGGGCAGTGCCCACGAGTGCCGCGCTGACCCACAGCGGGCCGCGGAAGGTTCCGGACCCGATCGCGAGCCCGCCGAGCAGCGGTCCGGCGGCGGCGCCGACGTTGAGGGCGGCGGTGGCGAGTCCGCCGGTCAGCACGGGTGACGCGGTACCGGCGTACAGGGCGTACGAGATCAGCGTCGAGCCGACCGCGAAGGACAACGCCCCTTGGACGAGGACGAGCGCGACGGTCGGTACGACGTACGCCGTGGTCAAGGCGAAGGCGCACCACCCGAGCAGCAAGATGCCACCGGCAACGAGTACGAGCCGGTCGTCGCGACGGTCGGCGTACCGGCCGGCGACGGTGACGCCCGCGAACGAGCCGAGCCCGAACAGCGCGAGCATGACCGGGACCCATCCCACCCCGAGCCCGGTGACCTCGGTGAGCACCGGCGAGAGGTAGGTGAACGAGCAGAACGTCGCGCCGTTCACGAGTGCTCCGAGGAGCAGCAGTACGGCGAGCCGTGGCGTCACGCTGAACCTCGGGGCAGTCGCGGGGCCGGTCGCACGGTTCGGGACCGAGCGCAGGATCCCGAGCAGCGCCGGGAGCGAGATGATCGCGACCGCCCAGAACGCGGACCGCCAGCCGAGGTACCGGCCGAGCACGGCACCCGCCGGTACGCCGACGATGCACGCGAGCGTCGTACCGCCGAGAAGGACGGACGTCGCACGGCCCCTCGCGTCCGGGACCAGGGACGCGGCGGTGGCGAGTGCGATAGCCAGGAAGCCCGCGTTCGCGAGGGCCGCGAGGACCCGGGTGACCAGCAGGACCGTGAAGTCGCTGGTCAGCGCGCCGACGACGTGGACCGCGAGGAACACGGCCAACGTCACGAGCAGCGTCCGGCGGCGCGGCCAGCGGCCGCCGAGGACCGCGACCGCCGGGGCGCCGACGATCATCCCGAGCGCGAACCCGGAGGTCAGCCAGCCGGTGGTGGGGATCGAGACGCCCAGGTCGTGGGCGACGCCCGGGCCGAGCCCGGAGAGCATGAATTCAGAAGTCGCCTGGGCGAAAACGGCCAGGCCAAGCAGGTACAGCACGAAAGGCATGGAAATGCTCCGCAACCATGAGAAGACGGGTATGAGTCGTCTCCGGCGGTTCCGGGCGAGTTACACGGAACGGCCGGTGGCTACGATCTGTCCGCCTCCGGGCTGGTCACGCCGTGGAGCTTAGAGAACCGGCGTACCTACCGTCCACCCAGTTAGGCGCGGCGTACTGCGGGGTCGGGGATCGCGGGGGCTTGAACAGGTTATTGCGGCTGTCCTGGGGATCAGGCAACAGGCAATGGTGGGTAGGCACCTGGTATTACCTGTCCCGAGTAACCATTGCCTGTTCCCAGTCCCCAGCGCTCCCCAAACTGGTTTGGGGAGGGCCACGGCGGCGACGGGGTTGGCTGGGGCGGGGCGGCTCGACGGGTAGAGCACCGGTGGGACGCTGTACGCGCGGGCGTGATCACGCTCAGGTGCACTACCCAGCCAGTCGACACGTCCTGTCCAGAACGCATCCTCGGCCGCCCGCGTCGGCTCCAACCAACCACCCACACATCAGAAGCTCTTGTCTGCTTCGCCGACTCCTCGGGGGTGGGAAGATGGGGTGGGCCGCTCGGTAAGCCGGTTTGACTGTGATGCCGCGAGAGCT
>NZ_SJKA01000037.1 GCF_004331435.1 Kribbella sindirgiensis | reverse complement strand
CTCATCAACACTCAACACCAACTCGGCCTTCGGCCGCCCAGTCCTAGGCATACAACCCACCCTAGACTTATGTTGCGAATTTCAGAAGCAGGACACTAGCGGTCTTTGGCCGGCCAGGGGGAGTCGGCGGGGCGGAGGGTTTCGAAGCCGGGGCCGTTGAGGGCGGTCCAGGCGGCCAGGGCGCCCATGATGAGGATCGGGTTCTGGAGGTGGCCGGCCAAAGCGGCGGCTACGACGTCGAGGAGCGGGGCCCAGACGGTTTCCATGTCGGCCTCCTCGTGCACCCGCTCGAACGACTCCGGTGCCGGCGACAGGTCGCGGGCCAGGAAGATCCGGACCGCCTCGTTCGTCAGGCCGGGTGAGGTGAACGCGTCGACCAGGATCCGCCAGTCGGCGGCCTTGGTCGCGGTCTCCTCCCACAGCTCGCGCTCGCCGCCCAGACGGTACTGCTCCCCCTGGACGTCGAGCAGTCCGGCCGGCGCCTCGAGCAGCTTGTAGCCGACCGGGTGGCGGTACTGACGGACGAGCAGCATCCGGTTGTTCTCGTCGAGCGCGACCACGCCGACCGCACCAGGATGTACGACGACATCGCGAACGAACGACGTACCGCTGGGCGGCTCGATGGTGTCGCGGCGTACCGAGATCACCCGACCGGTCTCGTGCACGGTCTCCGAGGCAGAGACGGACCAGCGCTCGGGCTGATCCGCCAGCCCGGCGCCGAACCGGAGCTCCGGGTAGTCGGTCATCGAGCCTTGACCGTCTCGGCCTTGGCCTTCTCAGCAGTCTTGTCACTGGTCTTCTTGGCGACCGGCTTCGGGTCCTCGACCGGGAGCCGGGACTCGCGCTGCCGCTCGATGGCCGCCGCGACCAGCCCGGAGAACAGCGGGTGCGGCTTCGTCGGCCGCGACCGCAGCTCCGGGTGCGCCTGCGTCGCCACGAAGTACGGGTGTACGGAGCGGTCCAGCTCGATGAACTCGACCAGCTCGTTGTCCGGCGACAGCCCGCTGAACACCAGCCCGGCGGTCTCCAGCTTGTCCCGGTACGCGTTGTTGACCTCGTAGCGGTGCCGGTGCCGCTCCTGCACCGACGGGGCGCCGTACAGCGAACGGACGATCGAGCCGTCGGCCAGGTTCGCCGGGTACAGCCCGAGCCGCATGGTGCCGCCCATGTCCCCGGTGCCGGAGACGATGTGCTTCTGCTCCTCCATCGTCGCGATCACCGGCTGCTCCGCGTCCGGGTCGAACTCGCTGGAGTTCGCCTGGTCGAGACCCGCGAGGTCCCGCGCCACCTCGATCACCATGCACTGCAGGCCGAGGCAGAGGCCGAGAATCGGGACGCCCTGCTCGCGGGCGTACCGGATCGCGCCGATCTTGCCCTCGATCCCGCGAACCCCGAACCCGCCCGGGATGCAGACCGCGTCGACGTCACCGAGCAGCCGGGCCGCGGCCTCGGGCGTGGCGCAGTCGTCGGAGGCGATCCAGCGCAGGTTCACCCGGGCGTCGTTGTCGAACCCGCCCGCGCGCAGCGCCTCGGCGACCGACAGGTACGCGTCCGGGAGGTCGATGTACTTACCGACGAGCGCGACCGTGACCTCGTCCTTCGGGTGGTGCACGACCCGCAGGAGCTCGTCCCAGCGGGTCCAGTCGACGTCGCGGAACTGCAGGTTCAGCCGGCGGACGACGTACGCGTCCAGGCCCTCGGCGTGCACGACCTTCGGGATGTCGTAGATCGACGGCGCGTCGACTGCGGCCACGACCGCCTCGACGTCCACGTCGCACATCAGCGAGATCTTGCGCTTCACGCTGTCCGGGATCGGCCGGTCGGCGCGGCACACGATCGCGTCCGGCTGGATACCGATCGAGCGCAGCGCGGCGACCGAGTGCTGGGTCGGCTTGGTCTTCAGCTCACCGCTGGGCGCCATGTACGGCACCAGCGAGATGTGCAGGAAGAACACGTTGTCGCGGCCGACGTCGTGCCGGACCTGCCGGGCCGCCTCGAGGAACGGCAGCGACTCGATGTCGCCGACCGTGCCGCCGATCTCGTGCAGGACGACGTCGACGTCCGGGCCCGCCATCGCGAGCATCCGTTCCTTGATCTCGTTGGTGATGTGCGGGATCACCTGGACGGTATCGCCCAGGTACTCACCGCGACGCTCCTTGGCGATCACGCTCGAGTAGATCTGGCCGGTGGTCACGTTCGCGACCTGGGAGAGATCCCGGTCGAGGAAGCGCTCGTAGTGGCCGATGTCCAGGTCGGTCTCGGCGCCGTCGTTGGTGACGAACACCTCGCCGTGCTGGAACGGGTTCATCGTGCCGGGATCCACGTTGAGATACGGATCCAGCTTCTGCATCGTGACGCGGATGCCCCGTGCCGTCAGCAGACTGCCGAGGCTGGACGCTGTCAGTCCCTTACCGAGACTGGATGCCACGCCACCGGTGACGAATACGTGCTTGGTCTGCTGCGAATTGGAAGCCCTGTCCACGGGTCTCCAGCCTACCTCTTGTCAACCACCGGTTGCGACGAGACCCGCGTAGATGTCGAGCAGATTCTTCGCCACGCCGTCTTCGTCCATCCACCTGGAGGCCAACTCCCGGCCGCGTGTCCGCATAGCGTTCGCGGTCTCGGGTTCTGCCAGCACGGCCCGAACTCCGTCCGCCAGCCCGTCCGCGTCAGCGGGAAACGCGAGGACGGCGCTGTCCCCGACCAGCTCGGGGATGCCGCCGACCGCGGTGGCCACGACCGGTACGCCGACCTGCATCGCCTCCTGCAGTACCAGGGCACGCGCCTCCCAGTGCGATGTGAGCAGAAACACATCGGCCGCACCGAGCAGATCTGCCACATCGTTGCGGTGACCGAGCAGCCGGACCGGCAATCCCTCCGCGTCGATCCGCGCCTGCAGGTTGTCCCGCAGCGGCCCGTCACCGACGACCACGAACACCGCGTCCGGCGTCGACTCGTGGACACGGGACGCGACGGACAGCAACGTCGGGTAGTCCTTCTGCGGCGCCAGACGCCCCACAGTCAGCACCACGGGCTGGTCACCGAGTCCCAGTTCCCGCCGTACGTCGGCTCGCCGTGCACGGATCCGTGGCATCGCCGGCGCGGCCACGGGTGCGAGCTGCGCGTTGCGGGCGCCGAGGCTCTTGGCCAGGTCCACGAGGTCGCTGGACGCGCCCAGGGTCAGGTCGGCGCCTCTGGCAACCAGCCGCTGCCCCATCCGCATCACGAGGCCTCGTGGGCCCGGCGCGATCACCGCGTTGTGCCAGGTGACGACCAGCGGGCGCAGCCGAGACCTGTCCCGCAGCGCGGTCATACCGGCGCGGTAGCCGTGCGCGTGGATGACGTCGCAGTCACGCAGTCCGGCCGCTTGGGAGACAACGGTCGCCGGGGCGAACTCGAAATGCTCGGCCGTACCCGGTGGAGCACACACCACCACCTCGTGCCCCGCACTCACGAACCGCGGTACCAACGAGGCAACGTGCTGCCCGATGCCGCCCCGCGACTCCGCGAGCAGCAGCCCGATCCTCATCGTTTCTCCCGTCGTACGAGTGCGCGAGCGTCCGCGCGATCCAATGCAAGCACGACCACGGCGTACACGACGACGGCGGCCAGCCCGGACAGGAGCGCGAATACCACTGCTTTACCCACTCCGCCCTCTCCTGAAGGCAGTGCGACCGCCCAACCGGCCGCACCGGCCAGCACAGCGCCTGTCAGTGCTGTGAGGTGAGCGCGTGGTACCCCAGCAAGTACAGCTGGTCCTGCTTCGCGGCGCAGTACAAGGAGGAGCGTCACCGCGCCTAGGACCATTCCGACGGACATCGCGGCGGCCAGCGCCGGTACCGCGTCCCACTGAGCTGTGAGCACGACGCCGGCTACCGCTACGAGTACCCAGGCCGCGGACGTCACCACGGCCACCTCACGTCCGGAGTGCCGGGCGTAGAGCACCCGGCCGACATGCATCAGTACGGCGAACCCGATGGCGGCTGGTGCGAAGGCGAGGAGTCCGTTGGCCAAGGAGGTCGCCTTGGCCTCCTGCACCGCGCCGTCGTCGTACGCGAAGATCCTGGCGACCGGTACCGCCGTACCGACGAGCAGTGCGGCGCCGGCGCCACCGGCCAGCATCACCGCGCGGGTGGACGCGGCGGCGTAGTGGTCGAAGCCCTCCCCTGCCTCGAACGCTGCAGCCAGCCGCGGGAAGACCGCTGTGGTGATCGGCACGGCCAGCACTGCGTACGGCAGGAGGTACACCGCGTTGGCCCACGTGTACACGGCAATGCTGCCTGCTACGCCACGGTGGTTGGCCAGGTACGTCGTAACGATGAAGGTGAGCTGCTGCGCGACCAGGACTGCTAAGCCAGCGAGTGCGAGCTTCCGTAGCACCGGTCCGACGCCTGGGTCCAGGCGGAGGGTCGGTCTGATCGGTAGGCGGAGCAGGAGCATCGGGACGAGCACTGTGAGGGCTAGTGCGAGGACACCGGCTGTGGTTCCCCAGGCCAGTAGGTCTGTGGCGCTTTGCGAGGCCGAGTCGGCGTTGGGTGCTGTTGCGGCGAAGAGGAAGTACGTGCCGACGACGACCAGGCTCGAGATGAGTGGGGCCCAGGCGCCGGCTGCGAAACGCTTGTGGGACTGGAGAACCGCGGTCGCGATGACGGCGACGGCGTACCCGAAAACCTGCGGCACGAAGATCGCCAGCATCCGGGTCGCGGTCGCGGTGGAACTCGCACAGTCGGCGCCGGGGTCGAGCATCGCGTCGGTGTACTGCCCTGCCAGAACCCAAGCCAGCAAGGCGACCGGGGCCAGCAGGACGAACGACCAGGACAGCAACGCCCCAATAATGCGCCCCTGCGCCGCCCGGTCCCCACGCGCCACGGGCCCGGCCAGCACCGGAATCACCGCACCCGCCAACGCCCCACCGGCCACCACTTCGAAGAGGATGTTGGGCAGCTGATTGGCCGTCGTGTATGCCTCGGCCAAACAGCCCGCACCAACAGTCTTCGAGAACACCAACCAGCGGCCGAAGCCGACAACCCGCGCCAGAACCGTGACGGCCGCAACAACCAGGGCCGCGCGGGCGAGCCTGCTCACCTGGGGCGTCGGCCCCACTGGTCGATCTTGTCGAGGGCTGGGGTGTCGGCGATGACCTTGGTGAAGCTGACCTTCTCGCTGGCCAGGTTCAGGCCGACGACGGCTGCCAGGACGAGCGTCTTCAGCGGGCGCGGGAGCGACGCGGCGAGCGCCGTACCGGTGATCGCGCCGAGGCCGTTCGCGCCGCAGTCGCCGAGCATCGAGCGTTCGCCGAGGTCCGACGGGGCGGATGCCGCGGCAGCGCCGACGACGGCGCCGGCCGGACCGTTCACCACGGCCAGCGGAGCGTTCAGGGCGGCCACGGCCTTCAGCGCGCGGCCCGGGCGCAGGTCGAGCAGATTCGTGAGGTTCGCCGTACCGGCGATCAGGGCGCCGTCGGCAACGACTCCGGCAACGGCCTTCACACCGCGCGACTTCCGCGGCAGCAACGCGGCGGCCGCGAGACCGGCGGCGCCGACCCCGAGGATCTTCACCGCGCCGCTCGTCACCTCACCGCGCTTCAACGCGCTCAGATGACCGCGGAAACCCTTCGCCTGCGTGGTCCCGCGCAGATCGTCGTACGCACCGACCGCACCCGACACGGCACCGGCGACCAGCGCGGCCGCCTTCACCTTGCCGCTGCCGCGGGACGCCGCGACGCCGGCCAGCGCGCCGAGCACCGCCACCGGACCTTCGAGCAGTGTCACCGACTCACCGCGATGGTTGGTCCGCTCGAACGGCTCCCGCGTCTCCTTCGGCAGCTTCTCCGCCGCGCGCTCGAGCCCGGCAGTAGCCGCCGCAGCGATGGCGGCGCTCAGAATTCCCACGTCAGTTGTCCTTCGTCTGTACGGCCGACGGCGCAACGCCGTTCTTCGCGTTGATCGCGCCGTACTGCCCCGCCTTGCCCTCCGCCTGCTCGACCAGCGAGAAGACGACGGTCGCCTGCCCGGCGGGGATGTCGGCCACGTCCACCGAAGAAACGATCTTGGTGGCGTCGGAGTCACTCCGCAAGGCCTTGATGATTCCGCCGTCGGCCGCGGTCTCCGGCGTCCCCGCGACCACGACGCCGGCGCTGCCGGTGTCCAGGCCCTCGATGAAGTCGACACTGTCGTTGTACGTCGAGTTGTCCGGCAGCGGCGTCGGCGGCTTCGCCGCGATCACCAGGACCAGCGTCGCCCGGTCCTTGATCTGCGACGGCTTCAGCGACAGCAGCTTCGCGCCGGTCATCCCGCTGATCACCTTGGTCGAGTCGGCGTCACCGGTCTTGCCGTCCTCCTTGGCCGCGATCCCGCGCGCCAGCAGCAGCCCGGCCCGCTGGTACGTCGTACTGTCCTTCGGGATGTCCATGTCCGCCGTGACCAACTGGTTGACCAGCGACTCGACCAGCTGCCGCTGACCGGTGTCGAACAGCTTCGCGTCCAGCGCGACCTTCGTGGTCACGACGGCGCCGGCCTTCTCCACCTCGTCCTGCACGCTGTTGGTCAGGTCGTTGTCCGCGTTCGGCATCGTGACGATGGCGATCTTCTTGTTCGTCAGCTTGCCGGTGGTCATCCCGGCGGTCACCTTGGCGACGTAGTCGTCGCGGTACTTGTCGAGCGCCTTCACCTGCACCAGTTCGGCGCGGGCGTCAGCCAGCTGCTGACGGTCCTTCTCGGCCTGGCTCGCGACGAAGTCCTTGCCGGTGCTCTTCAGCGGCCCGGCGCCGAGCACCACACCCGCGCCCAGGGCGAAGAAGATCGCCACGATCGAGACGATGTGGTAGCGAAAGTCGATCACGTGAACAGCTCCCGGATCCAGTAGACGAAGTCGCCCCAGCGCGCCCGCAGGATCGACCACACGACGTCGTCGGCCCCGATGGCGACCATCGCCACCCCGACCGCGAACAGGCCGGCCGCCATCAACGCGACCACCTGGAACGTCGAGACCCGGCTGCGGTACAGCCGGGAGACGCCCTTGGCGTCGACCAGCTTGGCACCGACCCGCAACCGGGTGATGAACGTGCTCGCCATCCCGGGGCGCCCCTTGTCGAGGAACTCCACCAGCGAGTTGTGGGTGCCGACTGCGACGATCAGCGACGCTCCCTTGGAATCGGCCAGCAGCATCGCGATGTCCTCGCTGGTGCCGGCGGCCGGAAACTCGATCGAGTCGACGCCTAGCCGCTCGAGCCGCTCGGCACCGGGCGCGCGGCCGTCGCGGTACGCGTGCACGACCACCTCGGCGCCGCACTTCAGCGTCTCGTCCTTCACCGAGTCCATGTCACCGAGGATCAGGTCCGGGACGAACCCGTTCTCGACCAGCGCGTCCGCACCACCGTCGACCCCGATCAGCACCGGCCGGTACTCGCGGATGTAGGGCTTCAGCGCGACCAGGTCCTCGCGGTAGTCGTACCCGCGGACCACGATCAGGACGTGCTTGCCCTCCATCGGCGTGTGGATCGCCGGTACGCCGACGCCGTCGAGCAGCAGGTCCTTCTCGCGACGCAGGTACTCGAGCGTGTTCGCGGTGAAGGCCTCGAGCTGGGTGGACAGCCCGGCGCGGGCGTCGTCCATCAGCTCCGCGACCGACTTGCTGTCCTGGGACATGCCCTTCGCGACCGCTTCGTGGCCGCGGTACAGCGTGCCGTCGTCGAGCCGGACCTGCTCGCCCTCGTGCAGGACCGAGAAGACCTCGCGCCCGACGCCGTCGACCAGCGGGACACCGGCCTCGACGAGGATCTCCGGACCGAGGTTCGGGTACCGGCCGCTGATCGAGTCGGCGACGTTCACCACCGCGGCGACCCGGCAGTCGACCAGGGCCTCGGCGCTGACCCGGTCCAGGTCGACATGGTCGATGACGGCGATCTCACCCGGCTTGAGCCGTTTGGTGAGATTCTTGGTACGTCGATCCAGCCGGACCACCCCGGTGACTCCAGGCAGTTCAGTGGGTCGTGCTCTCCGCAGGCTGGGCAGTTTCATCGCACCCTCATCCTGCCATGTCAAGAGCCCCTTCCCGGGCCATTTACCAGGCCCGGCCCGCGTTCACGCACTGAATTACCAGTGACTATGTGTGATTCGGGGCGACATTTCATCCTTTGGAACGAGCTTTTCGGCGCGGCTTGTGCCGTTCGGCGGCGAGCGCGAGCAACTCCTCGGCGTGGGCCTGGGCGGCGTCGGAGTTCTCCAGACCGGCCATCATCCGGGACAGCTCCTTCAGCCGCGCGTCATCGTCGAGAGCGACCAGACCGCTCGTGGTGACGGACCCGTCGTCGCTCTTCAGGACGACGGCGTGACGGTCCGCGAACGCGGCCACCTGCGGCAGGTGCGTGACCACGATCACCTGGGCCTTCTCGGCCAGCCGGGCCAGCCGCTTGCCGACCTCGACCGCGGCGCGGCCGCCGATCCCGGCGTCGATCTCGTCGAACACCAACGTGGGCACGGGGTGCGTGTCGGACAGGATCACCTCGAGCGCGAGCATCACCCGCGACAGCTCACCGCCGGACGCCGCCTTCTGCAGCGGACGTGCCGGGCTTCCCGGGTTCGCCGCGAAACAGAACTCGACCTCGTCGATGCCGAACGGTCCGGAAGTGGTCTCGTGCACCTCGACCGACAGCTTCGCGTGCGGCATCGCCAGCCCGGTCAGCTCCTCGGACACCGCGACGCCGAGCCGTGCGGCCGCCTCGATCCGGGCGCCCCGCATCTGCTGACCGAGGTCCGCGAGCTTCGCGTCCAGCTCGGCCAGCTCGCCCGTCAGTTGCTCGACACGCTCGTCGCTCCCGTCGAGCTCGGCCAGCCTCTCGGCCGACCGTTTCGTCCAGTCGATGACCTCGTCGACGGTGCCCTGATCGGCACCGTACTTACGCACCAGGTTCGTGAGCAACGCGCGTCGCTCGCTCACCACACTCAGCCGCGCCGGATCGGTGTCCACGTCGGCGGCGTACGACGACAACTCCTGCGCCAGATCGGCCGCCAGGTACCCGAGCTCGCCCGCCCGGTCGGCCAGCTCGGCGAGCTTCGCGTCGTGCTCGCGCTCGCCGTCCAGGACCTGTTTCGTCAACGCCAGCAGGCCGAGTACGTCGTTCGGCCGGGTGGAGTCGAGATCCTCCGACGCCAGTGCGTCCGCCGCGGTCGTGGCCGCCGTACGAAGACCGTCGGCATACGCGAGCCGATCCTCCTCGGCCGCGAGCTCGGTGTCCTCGCCAGGCAGCGGCTCCGCCTTCGCGACCTCGTCCAGACCGAACCGCAGCAGGTCCGCCTCGGCGAGACGATCACGCTCACGGGTGGTCAGCTCGGTCAGCTCGGCCTCGACCTCGCGGTGCCGCTTGTACGCCGCGGCGTACTCCTGCAACGGCACCAGAACCGGCTTGCCCGCGAAGGTGTCCAGCGTTTCGCGCTGCCGCGCCGGCTGCAACAGCCGCCACTGGTCCGCCTGTCCGTGGATCGCGACCAGGTCCCCGGAGACCTCGCCCAGCACGGACACCGGGACTGACGCGCCGCCGAGGAACGCCCGCGAACGGCCCTCCGACGACAGCTCGCGCGCGATCAGCAGCTCGTCGTCGTCCAGCTCGCCGCCGCGGTCCTCGGCCTGCTGCACGATCGCTCGCGGTACGGCGCTCGCGCGGCCCTCGACCCGCGCCCGCCGGGTCCCGTGCCGCACCAGACCGCTGTCGGCACGGCCGCCGAGCAGCATGTTCACCCCGGTCACGACCATCGTCTTGCCGGCACCGGTCTCACCCGTGACCGCGGTGAAGCCCGGGTCGAGGTCCAACGTCGCGTCCTCGATCACGCCCAGCCCAGTGATGCGGATCTCCGAAAGCATTGTCAGTGTCCGTTTCCGTTGCGTTTGCGCTCTGCGGCCCCACGCCAGCCGAGCACGGGGAGGTCGAACTTCGCCACCAGCCGATCGGTGAACGGCGCCTCGTGGGCCCGGGCCAGCCGGACCGGCGTCGAACCCCGCCGTACCTGGATCTCGGCGCCGGGCGGCACCTCGACCATCCGCCGGCCGTCGCACCACAGCACGCCGCGCCCGTGCCAGGACGGAACCAGCTCGATCGACAGCCGCGACGTCGGCGCCACCACGATCGGCCGCGAGAACAACGCGTGCGCGCTCAGCGGCACCAGCAGGATCGCCTCGACCTCCGGCCAGACGATCGGTCCGCCGGCCGAGAACGCGTACGCCGTACTGCCGGTCGGTGTCGCGACCACGACGCCGTCGCAGCCCCAGCGGGACAGCGGCCGGTCGTCCACCTCGACCAGGACCTCGAGCATCTTCTCCCGGGCCGCCTTCTCGACACTCGCCTCGTTCAGCGCCCAGGTCTCGAAGATCAGGTCGTCGTCCAGCCGGACGTCGACGGCCAGCGTCATCCGCTCCTCGACCGTGTAACTGCGGTCCACCACCACCTGGACGATCCGCTCCAAGTCGTCGACCTCGGCCTCGGCCAGGAACCCGACGTGGCCCAGGTTCACCCCGAGCACCGGCGTACCGTGCGGGCGGGCCAGCTCGGCGCCGCGCAGGATCGAGCCGTCGCCGCCGAGCACCATGATCAGCTCGACGTCGTTCGCCGCCTTCTCCGGGTCGTCGACGATCTCCACCGGGTCGAGCTTGAGCTCCTCGGCCTCACCGCCGAGCAGCCGCACCTGCAGCCCGGCGCCGGTCAGCAACCGGTGCGCGTCCCGGGCGACCTCGACCGCCTGCTCCCGGCCGGTATGCGTCACCAGCAGCACGCGCCGCGGCTCGCGCTCAGCCACCCTGCTGCCCCCTCGTCATTGCGGTCCGCGCTCGATGGCGGTTTGCAGCATCGTCTCATCGAGAGGCGGTGCAACTCGTCGTATCCACAGGAAGTATTCGACATTTCCTGACGGTCCAGGTAACGGGCTGGCCGCGACGCCCGCGATTCCCCAGCCCAGGTCGTGCGCCTTGGCGGCGACGGTGCGCACCGCGTCCGCGCGCAACTCGGGCTCGCGGACCACGCCGCCCTTGCCCAGCCGCTCCTTGCCGACCTCGAACTGCGGCTTCACCATCAGCACCAGCTCGCCGTCCGGTTTCACCACCCCGAGCAGCGCCGGCAGCACCAGCGTGAGGCTGATGAAACTCAGGTCGCTGACCACGAGATCAACCGGTTCACCACCGATGTCGTCGAGCGTGAGCGTCCGCACGTTGGTCCGGTCCATCACCGTGACCCGTTCGTCGGTCTGCAACGCCCACACCAACTGGCCGTAGCCGACATCGACGGCGATCACGTGCGCGGCCTCGTTGCGCAGCAGTACGTCGGTGAATCCGCCGGTGGACGCACCGGCGTCGAGCGTACGGCGGCCTGCGACCTGGACGGCTGGGAACGCTTCGAGGGCGCCGATCAGCTTGTGCGCGCCGCGGCTCGCGTAGCCGGGATCCTCGTGCTCGGACGTGTCGACGACGATCGGGGCGTCCGCACCGACACCGGTCGCGGGCTTGCCGGCCACGGTCCCGGAGACCTTCACCTTACCGGCCGCGATCAGCTCGCTCGCATGCTCACGGGAGCGCGCGAGCCCACGCCGTACCAGCTCGGCATCGAGCCGCGAACGCTTGACTCCCTTGGCCACTAGTGCATGCTCTCAGGGGTCGCTAGCTCCGGTCGCCCTGCTCGGCGTCGGCCTCGACCAAGGCGGTCTGCAGCCGCTCGTGCAGGTCGGCGTACACCTCACCGTGCTCACTCACCGGCTTGTCCCGCAACTCGTCCAGCCGAGCCATCGTCTCCTCGACCAACGGATGCCCACCCTCGCCCTCGTCCCCGGGGTCCGCTGGGTCCTCGGCGGACTCGGCCACGAAGGCATGCTCATGCTCCTGCCCCGGCGCCCGAGCAAACTCCGGCCCGAACTCGACCGCCGCCGGATCCAGATGCTCCACCGACTCCTGGGCCGCGTCCTGGGCGCCGGGTTCGGTGTCGTAGTCGGGGTGGGTCTGCTTCTCCTCGCCCTGGTAGGGGTCGAAGCCGGGCTCGACGTCCGGGTCCACGTCCGGTGGGAACTGCTCGCCGGGATGCTCGGTCATCTCAGACCTTCTTCGCCGTCTTCTTCGCCGGAACCTTCTTCGCCACAGCCTTCTTGGCCGGTGCGGCCTTCTTGGCGGCGGTCTTCTTCGCAGCAGCCTTCTTCGCCGCCTTCTTGGCGGCCCCCGGCGCCGCGTCCACCACCGGAGCCGGCTCAGCGGACCGCTCGGCCGCGGCCTCGTGGGCCGCCGCGAGCTCGGTCTCGAGCGCCTTCACCCGACGGGTCAGCGCCGCAACCTCCTCCGAGCGGACGAATCCGAGCCGCGCCACCGCTCCCTCGACCTCGTTCGACACGATCGCCTGCAGCAGCTGACGGTTGCTCTTGCTGGTGGCAACGATCTCGTCGGCCAGGTCACTCGCCCTGGTCGTCAGTGCGTCCGCTCCGGTCTGCTGCAGCAACGCCTTCGCAGCCGCCTGGGCCTTCTGCTTGGTGACCTCGGTCAACCCGTTCGCCAGTTGTACGTAGCCGCGCAGTGCGTCCATCACCATGACTGCCTCCTCGCATCGTCCCCAGCAACGGTATCGCCTCCCCGCCGCAACACCACCCAACCCCTCACGTTGAGCGTGATCCAACCTCCTCGAGCCGTGGATTCCCCCGGCGCAGTCCAGGCGGCGCCGTCAGCACAGCGCCGACCCCACCACCAGGGGATAACCGGCTCTGTGACGTATGTGTAGGTTGGCTGGATCGAGCTGGGGGCCACCGTGCCGTCTGGATGGCCCGGGCGATCTGTCGTCTGGCAGGACAGGACCGCCGCTGGGGCCTGGGAGGTGGGGACCCGGGGGCAGTGCACAGGATCTGGGTGCCGCGGACAGGAAATACCAGGTCCCAGCCCACCACAACCTGTCCCCTGCCCCCGCAATTCACACACAGACGGCAAGACAGTCGGATATCCCCTCGCGTTGGGGGTTCTCCCCTCGCATATCAACAGAGAACCCACAACACCAAGGGATAACCCGTCGTCTGCTCGAAGGGGCGGGTGCCGGCTACTTGTCGAGGCCGATGCGGTGCAGGGCGGCGTCCAGGGCGATGGACTCGGCGGTGGGAGCCGGCTTCGGGCGGGGGCGGCGGCCTCGGGTCGTCTTGGTGGGCTTGGGCGGTTCTGCGGGGGCGTCGACGGCAGCCCACACCGCGGACAGGATCGCGCGCAATCCGTCGTACGGCGCTCCTTCGCCCTTCACCGTGACCGCGTTGTCCACGACCTCGGCGGTCCAGCCGGCCGACGTGTGCTTCGAGCCGCTGACGGTCACCCCGGCGTGCTTCTCGGCCAGCGCCCCGAGGCCGGCGCCGATGTACGTCGGACGCTGGTGCTTCGGCGCCCGCGCCAGGTCGTACGCGTCGTTGACACCGGTCGCGACCCACAGGCTCGCGATCCCGACCGCGTTCGCACCCTCGATGTCGGAGTCCAGCCGGTCCCCGATCATCAACGGGCGCATGGCTTCCAGCCGTTCGATGCTCGTCTCCAGCAGCGGCGGTTCGGGTTTCCCGGCAACGACCGGGTCCACGTCGACCGCGGCCCGGACCGCCTGCACCAGCGTGCCGTTCCCCGGCGCCTTGCCGGCCGCGGTGGGGATGGTCAGGTCGAGGTTGGTCGCGAACCACTTCGCGCCCTCGTGGATCGCGTGCGCGCCGTCGGCGAGCATCACCCAGTTCACGTCCGGGTGGAACCCCTGGACGACGGCGACCGGCCGCGCGTCGCTGCTCCGCACCGGTGTCAGGCCGTACTCCTCGAGCGCGACGACCAGCCCCTCGCCGCCGACCACGAGCACCGGAGACCCCTTCGGGAACTCGCTCGCGATCAGCTTCGCCGCCGCCTGCGCCGACGTCACCACGTCCTCGGCGATCACGTCCAGCCCGAACGACGCGAGGTGCTCGGCAACGATTCCAGCCGGCCGGCTCGCGTTGTTCGTGATGTACCCGAGCCGCAGGCCTTCCTTGGCGGCCTTGCGGAGGTTCTCCGGCGCGTCCGGGACCGGATCCGGCCCGACGTACACGACGCCGTCGAGGTCCAGGAGCGCCACGTCGTACCGGGTCGCGAGCGGTTCGTCACACGCCGAGAGCGGCTCCGGCGCTGTACGTTCCGCGCTCACGCTTCACCCCGTACGATTCCGCGCATGCTGGATCCTCGGGGGGTGCTGAGACTCGACCCACTGCGTGCCTGGCGGTTCGTGGCGGGCAAGGTCAGCGCGCTCGGCGCCGTCACCTCACCGCCGTACGACGTGCTGGAACCCGCCATCGTCCGGCGGCTGACTGATTCTGATCTGCACAACATGGTGAGGCTCATCCTTCCACGCGATCCGGACCTCGGCCCCGCCCGGTACAACGAACCTGCGCACCGGCTCGCCGGGTGGCAGCGGGACGGCGTGGTGGTGCAGGACGAACAGCCCGCGCTCTACGTCTACGAGCAGCGCCTGGGGAGCGCCGTACTGTGCGGCCTGGTCGGCTTGCTGCGGCTGGACCCGACACGGCAAGTAGTGCTCCCACACGAAGAGGTGATGCCGCACTGGGTCGACGACCGGCTGCAGCTCATGGAGGCAACAGATGCCGACCTGGAGCCGATCCTGCTCGCGTACGCCGACGGTGGCGCGGCCAGTGATGCTGTGGACGCGGCGCGGTCCGGTGAGCCGTGGGTGGAGGCCGAGACCTACAACGGCGCCGAGCACCGCATCTGGCGGATCGACGACCCAGAGGTGCTCGAGACGATCGAGCTGGAGCTGGCCAAGCACGAGGCGGTCATCGCGGACGGTCATCACCGGTATGCGGCGTACCTGGAGCGTCAGCTGCGCGAGCCGTACCGGCAGACCGCAGAGGTCGGTCTCGCAATGCTGGTCGACTACATCCGGCACCCGTTGACGCTGGACCCGATCCACCGCGTCGTACCGGGTCTGGACCTCATGACTGTGCAGTCACGTACGCCGGCCGGCTGGCAGATGCAGCCTGGTCGAGTAGAGGGCGACCCGGACCGCATCTCGGTCACGGACGGTTCCAGCTGGCTGACTCTCCACACTGAGTCCGAGGTGCCCACGGTCGCGCTGCTGCACGAGGTCCTGTTTCCGGCGTGGGGTGTGGTCGAGGACGACCTCAGCTTTCACCACACGTTGTCAGACGCATTGGCGCTGGCAGGGCCTCAGCAGCTCGCTGTGGAGCTCGCAGCGCCCCGGATGGACCAGGTACTGCGTTCAGCCGCGCAAGGCGTCGTACTGCCTCAGAAGGCCACGTCGTTCGGCCCGAAGCCGCGGGTAGGGCTGCTGTTCCGGACGCTGTGAGTCAGGGGCGGTGGTACAGGCTGAGGAACTGTTCACGCAGAGGCTTGCGGGCGGCCCTGTGGCGCTCTGTGAGCCGTCCTAGGGTGAAAGAGAGCTCTGGGTCGTCCTGAGCTGCGGCGTCGACTGCCATGGCAGTCAGAGCGTCAGCCGCGGCGCAGTGGTCCTGATGCTGCCCCAAGAGCTCTTGGTACGTCGCTGCGTGCGCTGCGGTCGTTCTGGCTTCGTCACCGAGTACGGCGGCGCTGGTGTCGGCGGCGTACCGGACGCGCTTCGCCAGCAGCCGTACCTCGTGCCAGTCGTCGTCAGAGGTCCAGGGCTTGAGCTTGTCGGCTGCCTGGGTGAACTTCTCGGTGGCAGAGCTGAGGAGCTGCGGTAGTACCTCGCTGCTGGGCTTCTCTGCCTTGGCGTTGAGGTCGGGGGCTGCTGCGACGGCGTCGATGGTGGTGAGCAGGTCCTTGGTGGACTCTCCCAGGACGACCTCGGCTGAGCGGGCTGCGGCGCGTTCGAGGCCGAGGGTGAGTGTGGTGAGGATGGTGTCGACGTGTTCCGGGTTGTCCTCGCTGGTGGCGGTCTCGCGGACGAGTGCCGCGATCACCTCGAGGTCGCGGGCCTCACCGCAGGCCTGCGCGAGTGCGGCCAGGTCAGAGCGCAGTTCGGTCGCCCAGTCGCCGGCCAGCAGTTTGCGGAACAGCTTCAGATCGCTCCGCAACCGCCGGCAGGACACCCGTACCTGGTGGATGGCGTCGTCCTCGGCGTTCTCCACCATCCCGACAGACTTCTCGAGCCGCCGCGCCCCCTTGGCCAGCGCAGCCCCCACCAACACCCCAACCGCCTCACCCCCCGCCACACCAACCACGCCCTACTCGCCGCCGCCCTTGATCTCCCCACCATCAACAACGTCGTCCTGGTCGTCCGTGTCCAGCTCGTCGTGGGCGTCTTCGTCGCCGTCGGTATCTTCGTCCGCGTCTTCGTCTTCGTCTGCGGTGGTGTCGGTGGTCTCGTCCTCGAAGTACTCGTCGTCGACGACTGCGTCGTCTTCGTCGAGGTCAGTGAACTCGAGGCCTTCGAGCTCGGCAGCCCGCTCAGCCGCACCCGTCACACCGTCGCCGTCGACGCCGGCCGCGCGGTGGAACCAGACGAGCGCGTCGTCGGTCCGCCCAGCCTCCGCCAGCGCATCGGCGTACGCGTACCGCAGCCGCGGCAGCCACTCGGCCCGCGTCCGCTTCGTCAGCTCCGGCACCTCGAGCATCTGAACTGCCACCGCCGTCTGGCCCTTGTCACGCCGCGCCCCGGCCGCCACGATGAGCAGCTCGATCTGCGTCGCCTCAGACACGTCATGAACGTGCTTGTCCTTGGTCAGCGCCAGCGCCTTGTCCGGCCGCCCGAGCGCCCGCTCACAGTCGGCCATCATCGCGATGACCTCGTGGTTGCCCGTCATGCGCCGTACGGCCCGGAACTCGGTCAGCGCCTCGTCGTAGTGCTCAGCCAGGTACGCCGTGATCGCCACGGCCTCCCGCACTCCACCAAGCCGAGCCGCCAACCGCCGCGCGGTCCGCGCGTGCTGATACGCGAGCTCCGCGTCGTCGTCGAGGAACCGCCCGGAAGCCACCAGATGCTGCGCGACCAGATCAGCCAACGTCCGCGGCAAGGACCGCAGCTCAGCCTTCACCCCACGGTCGAGCTCAGCACCGGTAATCCCTTCCGGAATCTTGGGATCGTCGCGCCGCGGCCCAACCCGCTCCTCCCGCCGAGGCCCACCCCGCCGCTCATCACGCCGGTCATCGCGCCCACCGGACCCACCACGCTCATCCCGCCCAGGCCCACCGGCCCGAGCAGCCCCACGCCCCCGAGACTCCCCACCATCCCGCCGAGAATCCCCACGCTCGTCCCGCCGGAAACCCCCACGACTGTCACCGCCACGCTCATCACGCCGGAACCCGCCGCGGTCATCACCACCGCGATCATCACGCCGGTACCCGCCGCGATCGTCGCGGCCGCGGTTATCCCGCCCGCCATCACGCTCATCGCGCCGGTAACCACCACGATTGTCACCGCCACGCTCGTCACGCCGGTACCCACCGCGGTCATCTCCACCGCGTTCATCCCGCCTGCTATCCGCACGGTCGTCCCGCCGGTAACTACCACGGCTGTCACCGCCACGCTCGTCACGCCGGTACCCACCGCGGTCATCACCACCGCGATCGTCACGCCGGTAACCACCGCGATCGTCGCGGCCGCGGTCGTCCCGTCCGCCGCGGTCGTCTCGCCGGGAGCCGGCTACGCCGCGTCCCGCACCAGGCCCGCGTCCCGAACCGCCCCGATCATCGCGACGGTACCCACCAGAGCGATCGCCCTGCCCGGACATCTGCCCACCGAACGGATCCCGCGCAGACTTGTCATCACCCCGAGAACCAGCAAAACCCCGCCTGTTCTCAGAAGAACTCTCATCCCGATCCCGGTACGACGAACCACCAGAACCACCCGAACGCCCACCGGCAACCCCGCCCCGCCGACTCGGCGTCCCACCGCCGCGGCCCGCAGAACCCCCACGACCACCGCCGCCACCAGCAGAACCGGACCCAGAACGACCCGCCCCAGAGCCACCACGCCCAGCACCGGCCCCGGACCGACCGGCCCCAGACCCCGAACGCCCACCACCCGAGCCCGACCAACCGGCACCAGAGCCCGACCGACCACTACCCGAGCCCGAGCGTCCCGCTCCAGAGCCCGAGCGACCGGAAGAGTTCGAACGACCGGAGTCTGACCGTCCACCACCGGACCCGCCTGAGCGGCCGGCGCCTCCGGACGAACCGCGACGGTCCCCTGACCCGGACCGAGGATTGCGAGGTGGCGTCGCCACGGTGACTCCTAACGATGCTGAAGAGCAGTAATCGGACAAACGTTACCGCGCCGGCAGCGGGAGGTGACGTCCTGGTCGGCAGCAGCCGACCCTCCACAAATGTTAAGGGCCACCCCTAGTGGGGTGGCCCTTAACAGTGTGAATGTCCGGCGGCGTCCTACTCTCCCACGACCTCCCGGTCGCAGTACCATCGGCG
>NZ_SJKA01000036.1 GCF_004331435.1 Kribbella sindirgiensis | reverse complement strand
CTCGGCCTGACCGTCCGCTTCGACCCCATCCCAACCTGACGCCAGCCCACCCCAACCACGTTCCGAGCAGCGTGTCACGTTCTTCTTCGTGTCAGTCACGAGAGCCCAAATAGCTGGTCTCCACGCACCACGAGCCGGCGTCCAGCACGGCGTTAGATGCGTGAGCGGGCTGCTTCGATCTGTTCGGTGATTTTCAGGGCGCCGGAGGCGGTGGCGAGAGTTGTGGCTTCGGTGGCTAGGGCTTGGGCGTCGGCGGTGCGGTTCTGGGCGATTGCCAGGTAGATGAGGCCGACGAGGTTCGCGGCTACGCCTGGGGTGAAGTTGACGGAGCGGCGGAGGGCTGTCGACTCCTCCAGCAGGGCGCGGGCCTCGTCGTACTCGTTGGCCATGTGGGCGGCGATGCCCAAGTGGCGGAGGGCGTAGGACAGGGTGAGTTGGTCGCCGGTCTTGCGGGACAGGTCGGCGGCCTTGGTGAGGAAGGGGACGGCGGTCGGGTTGTCGTCGCGGACTACCTGGTGGAAGCAGCCGATCCAGAACAGGGCCTCGGCCTCGCCGCGCTCGTCGCCAGTGCCGCGAAACAGCTCCGCGGCCCGCTCGAAGTACGCCAACTCGTCCGCCGGCTCCGCGCGAGTCTCCAGGAAGCGGCAGTGCAGGATCCGGCCGCGTTGCAGGAGCAGCCGCGCTTCGACCGCGTCCAGTGCGCGGTCCGCGTCGGGCAGGCCGTCGTACTCGCCGTTGAAGATCGCCCGTTCGTACAGTTCGTCGACCTGCCGCATCAGTTCGTCCACCCGGCAGATCCTAGGATGAGCGGATGACCGGCTTCGCGGAGTACCAGCCCGGGGCCGCCCGGCAATCAGCCGACGTACTGGTCCGCCCGGCCGTCGACGCGGACCTCACCACCTGCGCCGAACTGATCGTCACGCGGACCGGCGGGCCGGTGGACAAGCGCCGCAGCCGACTGGAAGCCGACCTCCAGAACCCCGACCGCTACACGGCCGTCGCAGAGATCAACGGTGACGTAGTCGGCTACGGCGCAGTGATCCGCCACCAGATCTCCCCCGCCGACCCACCCACCACGGCTCCGGACGGGTACTACTTGATCGGCCTGATCGTCTCGACAGACTGGCGCCGCCACGGCATCGGCGACCTGCTCACCCAGGACCGGATGTGCTGGACCGCGGAGCGCGCCGACGAGATCTACACCTTCGTCAACCTCTCCAACGCCCCGATCCTCGACCTGACCAGCCGCTTCGGATTCACCGAGGTCACCCGCGACTTCACCTTCCCGAACGCACCGCTCGAACCAGGCACCTGCGTCCTGCTACGAGCCGACCTCAATCGCTGAGTTCGGCCGGGTATGCGATCACGTCCACCAGGGCGTTGTTCCGGATCGCGGTGATCTCGGTACGGCGCGCGATCGCGTCCTCGAACAACTGGCGCTGCAAGGACTGCGCATCTCGAAGCTGTACGCCGTTCACGGCCAGGACGAGATCGCCCTGCCGGAGTCCCGCTGCAGCCGCCGGGCTGGCCGGGATGACCTCGACGACCCGCAGGGCCGTGCGCTGGTCGAAGCGCTCGGCAAGAGGTGGAGGCAGCGGCGCGGGCTTGGTGACCAGCCCGAGGTACGCGCGCCGCACCCGACCGTCGTGCAGCAGCGAGTAGATGATCCGGCGCGTGGTCGGATTGACCGGCACCGCCAGACCGAGCCCGATCCCGGCGACCGCGGTGTTGATCCCGATCACCCGCCCGTTGCCGTCGGCAAGGGCCCCGCCGGAGTTGCCCGGGTTCAGCGCGGCGTCGGTCTGGATCACGTCCTCGATGATGCGCTGAGCTGAGCCACTACGCACCGGCAACGACCGGCCCAGCGCACTCACCACACCGGCGGTCACGCTCCCGGCCAGGCCGAGCGGATTGCCCACGGCCACCACCAGGTTCCCGACCTTCAGCAGGTCCGCGTCGCCGTACTCCGGCGGATCGGGGATCTCCCGGTCGGCCCGCAGTACGGCGAGATCGGACAGCCGGTCCACTCCGACCACACGGGCCTGCGCCGTCGTACCGTCCGCGAACTCCGCCGCCGCCTCGGAGCCGTCGCCGACCACGTGCGCGTTCGTGAGCAGATGCCCGTCGCCGGTCAGCACGACGGCGGAACCGGACGAGTCGCCCCGACGGCTGTGGATCCGCAGGCTCGCGACCCGCGGGATCAGATGCGCGGCCACGCCCGAGACCACGCGGGAATAGGCATCCAGTACGTCGTCCCCGGCAATCTCGTCAGTCATCGCTCTCGCCTCCTGAATTACATCATTACACCGAGGACAACCGGGTGAACCGGACCACAAAACTGACCGATCGGTTGAAAACTGGCCGATCGGTCAGGCAAGCTACGTGACATGGCAGCCACCACCCCCGCGCGGGAGCGGACCAGGCGCGAGATCGTCCATCAAGCGATGGACCTCTTCCAGGCCCGCGGGTACAACGCGACGTCACTGCAGGACATCGCGACCGCGGCCGGCTGCTCCAAGGCGACCGTGCTCTACCACTTCAGCGGCAAGCCCGCCGTACTCGCCGCCGTCCTCGAGCCCGCCGCCGCCGACGTGGCCGCGCTCGTCAAGGCCGCCGCCGAGCTGTCCCGGGCCGACGCACAGGAGCTCGCCATCAAGAGCTTCATCGACCTGGCTGTCGTGCATCGCGGCGTCGTCGACGTGCTCCAGGACATCCTCCCGGTGATCGAGCAGATGCCCGAGGTCGGGCAACTGGTCGCCGACGGCCTGCAACTGTCGGACTACCTGGCCGGCTCCGACGACCCGCTCGAGCAGGACCTGGCGAAGTTCGCCATCAACGGCCTCCTCGGCGAGTGCCGGCACGCACAGGAACGCACCGACGACGACCTCCGAAGACTCTGTGACATCGCCCTGCGGAGAATCCTCCGCCGCGCCTGAGCATCGACCCGACTCCCCCGCCGCCACGGGGCGATCCCTTCTGCCCGTACGCCGTACCTGACACCGAAACGGATCACGATGGCCAACCTCCTGTACCGGCTCGGCCGGTTCTCCTACCAGCGCCGGCGCCTGGTCGCCGCACTGTGGGCGCTGTTCCTCGTCGTCCTCGGTGTCGGCGCGCTGACGCTGGGCGGCAAGACCGCGAACACGTTCTCGATCCCGGGCACCGAGTCGCAACGCGCGCTCGACGCGCTCAAGCAGGAGCTGCCCGCCGCCAGCGGCGCGTCCGCAACGGTCGTGGTGAAGGCGCCGGACGGCAAGACGCTCGCCGACCCGACCGTGAAGGCTGCCGTCGGTGCGACCGTCGCCAAGGTCGCGAAGGTACCCGAGGTGATCGCGGCGATCGACCCGTTCACCAGCAAAGCGATCAGCCCGGACGGTACGACAGGGTTGATCAGCGTCCAGTTCGACAAACCGCAGGACGAGCTCTCGCACGAGAGCGTCGACGGGTACGACGGTCTCAGCGGACTGAGCTCGGGTGATCTCCAGGTGGTGCCGGGCGGGCAGATCAAGGCCGGCGTACCAGAGATCGGTGCGACCGAGATCCTCGGTGTCGCGGTCGCGGCCGTCGTCCTGGTCGTCACGTTCGGGTCGCTCGTGGCGGCCGGGATGACGCTGGTGACGGCGCTCCTCGGCGTACTCGCCGGGATGGCCGGGCTGTTCGTCGTGACCGCGTTCACCGACGTGTCGTCGACGGCGCCGATCCTGGCGCTGATGCTCGGGCTCGCGGTGGGCATCGACTACTCGCTGTTCATCAGCTCACGGCACCGATCACAGCTGGGCGAAGGCATGGATCCCGAGGAATCGGTCGCACGAGCGACCGCCACGGCCGGGTCGGCGGTGCTGTTCGCCGGTGCGACCGTCGTCATCGCGCTCGCCGGGTTGTCCGTGGTCGGCGTACCGTTCCTGACCGCGATGGGCCTCGCCGCGGCCGCGACCGTGCTGACCGCGGTGCTGGTGGCGCTGACGTTGCTGCCGGCGTTGCTCGGGTTCGTGGGCAACCGGGTGCTGCCGCGGAAGCTGCGCAAGGCGCCGGCCGAAGCGACACACAAGGAAGGCTTCGGTTTCCGGTGGGGCCGGCTGGTGACGCGCTTCCGGGTCCCGATCGTTGCTGTCGGCATCATCGGGCTGGGGTTGCTGGCGGTCCCGGCGAAGGACATGCAGCTCGCGCTGCCGGACGGTGCTTCGGCGGCGGCCGGGAGCAACCAGCGGGTCGCGTACGACCTGACGGCCGCGGCGTTCGGGCCCGGCGCCAACGGGCCACTCGTCGTGGTTGTGAAGAGCAACGACGCGGCGACGTCCAACACGCTGGTGCAGCAGGTGATGGGTAAAGCCCAGGGCCTTCCGGATGTGGTTGCGGCGCAGCCGGCCGCAGCGAGTCAGGACGGTACGACGCGGTTGCTGCAGGTGATCCCCAAGAGCGGACCGGCCAGCGAGGAAACCGCTGACCTCGTGAAGAACCTGCGGTCCGCGGTGCAGCCGCTCGCCACCGGCGACGCAAGTATCTCCGTCACCGGCAACACCGCCGTCGGGGTCGACGTGTCGAACAAGTTGTCCGACGCGTTGCCGACGTACCTCTTCGTGGTGATCGGGCTGTCGTTCCTGCTGTTGCTGCTGGCGTTCCGGTCGGTGCTGGTGCCGTTGAAGGCGACGCTCGGGTTCGTGCTGACGATCGGGGCGACGTTCGGGATCACGGTCGCGGTGTTCCAGCAAGGGCATCTGGCGAGCCTGGTCGGGGTCGACTCCCCCGGTCCGCTGGTGAGCTTCCTGCCGATCATCATGATGGGCATCCTGTTCGGGCTGGCGATGGACTACGAGGTCTTCATCGTGTCCCGCGTACGCGAGGAGTTCGTGCACGGCCGGCACGCGAACGACGCCACCGTTCAGGGCCTCGGCCACGGCGCCCGCGTCGTCACCGCCGCGGCCCTGATCATGGCGTCCGTCTTCGCCGGCTTCATCCTGGTCGAGGACCCGATCATCAAGGCGATCGGCTTCGGCCTCACGATCGGCGTACTGATCGACGCCTTCGTGGTCCGGATGACCCTCGTCCCCGCCATCCTCAGCCTCCTCGGCGACCGAGCCTGGTGGTTCCCGAGGTGGCTAGACCGCCTCACCCCCCGAGTAGACATCGAAGGCGAAACCCTCCGGGTCGACAAGACCCCGGATCCCAAGGAACTCGCGGACGTACATTGACGAACGCCGTGGGGCATCAACCTCCACCGATGCCCCACCCAACAAACTCGACGCATCGCCCACCCGGTACGGCGTGTAGCTTTCCGCCGAGATGCTGACCCGCCCCGCCAGCACGGAGCTAGGGATGACGTAGATGCCGCCGTCACCGAGCACGATGAAGAAGAGGTCGATCGAGTCTGGGTCAGAGGGGATCTTCCCCGCGGTCTTGTCGAGCACGTACGGACGCCGGCCTATGCCGACATGCCAATAGCCGCGCTTGGTTGGGGCTGCACAGGACTTCACCTGCACACGCTGGACGCCATCGGACGTCGTGACGAGCAGGTCATATGCCTGAGGCTCGATCGGCAGCGCGACGGCGCATCCTCGGAGGGTGAACCAGGCCATCGCCAACGCCGCTGCCGAATAACGCAACATCTCGGGCCGGACCGGCTCGTCGAAGACCCCGATTGGTGCAGGCTGCGCCAGTGGCGACCTGAGATGCGTGCAGTCCAGGCCGAGTCGGACGGCATGACTCTTGATCCGGACCCGCTCTGCTCCGTTGTCGACGATGCCGAGGTCACTGATCACGTCCGCCCAGCAGCTCGCGCTGGCCACGGCCTCGCGGAGACGCTGATCGGTCCAGCGACGCTGTCCCGTGAAGTGTGACGTGTCCAGTCCGAGCCGCTTTGCGTGGCGCCGGATGGCTCCCGTAGATGTGTTCTTCAACCCCAAGGCACGAGCGACCGCGCGCCACGACGGGCTGCTCGCGACTGCCTCGGAGAGTTGAGCATCGGTCCAGGTACGTCGATTCCCGGTGGTGTCCATGGGGCAAACATAGAGAGGGGCACCGACAGAATCGGTGCCCCTCATGCGGTCGGGCTGCCGAGATTTGAACTCGGGCTCTCCGGCCCCCCAGGCCGGCGCCTTAACCAAGCTAGGCCACAGCCCGCCGACTCGTTCTACGAACGAACCGAGCATTACCTTACAGCATCTGACGCACTGGTTCTTACCGGGTTCGGTTAGCGTTTCTTGTTCTTTTGGCGGGCTCGGATTTGGACGTGGACCGGGCTACCTACGAAGCCGAAGTCTTCGCGGAGGCGGCGTTCGATGAAGCGCTGGTACGACGCCTCGATCTGGCCGGAGGTGAAGATCGCGAAGGTGGGGGGCATCGTGGTGGCCTGGGTGCCGAACAGGATCTTCGGCTGTTTGCCGGAGCGGACCGGGTGCGGGTGGGCGGCGACGAGGCGGCCGAGGAAGGCGTTCAGCTGGCCGGTCGGGACGCGGGTCTGCCAGCCCTCCAGCGCGGCCTCGATGGCTGGGACGAGGCGGTCCATGTGCCAGCCGGTGAGCGCGCTGATGTTGACCCGCGGCGCCCAGCGGAACTGCACCAGGTCGCGGTCGATCTCGCGCTCCAGGTAGTAGCGGCGCTCCTCGTCCATCAGGTCCCACTTGTTGTACGCGATCACCAGCGCCTTGCCGGCTTCCTCGACCGCGTTCATGATCCGCAGGTCCTGCTCGGTGAGCGACTCGGAGGCGTCGATGACGACCACGACGACCTCGGCCCGCTCGATCGCGGCGTTGGTCCGCAGCGAGGCGTAGTACTCATGTCCCTGGACGTTCTTCACCTTGCGCCGGATGCCGGCGGTGTCGATGAACCGCCACTCCTGGCCGCCGAGCGTGATCAGTTCGTCGACCGGGTCGACCGTCGTACCGGCGACGTCGCTGACGACGACCCGGTCCTCCTTGGCGACCTTGTTGAGCAGCGAGGACTTGCCCACGTTCGGCTTGCCGACGATCGCGACCCGGCGCGGTCCGCCGAGTTCGCCGTCGCGCTCCGTCGGTGCCTCCGGCAACGCCTCGAGAACGGCGTCCAGCAGGTCGCCCGTGCCGCGGCCGTGCATGCCGGACACCGGGTACGGCTCGCCGATGCCGAGGCTCCACAGGTTCATCGCCTCGGACTCGATGCGCTGGTCGTCGACCTTGTTCGCGGCCAGTACGACGGGCTTGCCGGACTTCCGCAGCACCCGGACGACCGCTTCGTCGGCGTCCGTGATGCCGATCACGGCGTCGACCACGAACAGCACCGCGTCGGCGGCGTTGATCGCGACCTCGGCCTGAGCCGCGACCAGGGCGGCCATGCCGACCGCGTCCGGGTCCCAGCCGCCGGTGTCGACGACCGTGAACTCGCGGCCGGCCCAGTTCGCGTCGTACGACACGCGGTCGCGGGTGACGCCCGGAGTGTCCTCGACGACCGCCTCGCGACGGCCGATGATGCGGTTGACCAGCGTGGACTTGCCCACGTTCGGCCGCCCGACGATCGCGAGGACCGGCAGCGGGCCGGTGTCTTCGCGGTCGTGCGTCGGTGCTTCGGTGGGCAGGTCAGTCATCAGGGTCCTTCTGGTCTCGCCAGCCCGGAAGCGGGTGGCCGGTTTCGTCGACGGCCGCCTTCACATGGGCGCGCAACACGTCGCCGATCTGGCCGGCGACCGCCTGTACGTCGGAGTGTCTCCTGGGAAAGGGTACGCGCTCGACGGCGAAAGGCTCGCCGTACACCACGTCGATGCGGCTGCCGGCCGGCGGAAAACCCTCCACGTCGCCCCCGGGCAGCCGGGTCCCCATCAGCGCGACGGGCAGGATCGGTGCCCCGGTCACCATCGCCAGGTACGCCACCCCGGTCCGGATCCGGCTGAAGTCGCCCGGGCCGCGGGTGCCCTCCGGATAGATGCTCAGCACCCGGCCGTCCCGCAGTACCTTGATCGACCGCCGGACCGCGAGAACGTCGTACGTCGACCGGTCGACCGGGATCTGACCGGTCCGGCGCAGGATCGCCCCCTGGACGCCGCCGAACACCTCGATCTTGCCGAGCTGGTGCAGCATCCTCGGCGCGATCGCCCCGAGCAGCGGCCCGTCGAGCAGACTGAGGTGGTTCGGCGCCATCAGCAGCGGACCGGTCAGCGGGAACCGGTCCTCGTAGTGCACGGTCAGCCGGTACTTGCGGCGGAAGTACGGCCGGGCGAGCGTCCGCAGCGGGAGCGCCATCCGGTACGGCAGTGCGGGCAGATCGTCGGTACGGGGCAGGTCCTTGTGCCCGGTGACCTCAGCCGTCATAACTCCGGCCCTGGGCAACACTCTCGAGCGCGAGCCGGCTGATCACCTCGACGACCTCGTCCAGGGTCATGTACGTCGAATCGACGGTGACCGCTCCGTCGGAGGCGACCTGGAACTCCGACACGGTCGCGTCGTCCGCGTCCCGGCGGACGATCTGGTCCCGGAGCTGCTCGGCGGTGACCGAACCCAGCTCCGCCCCGCGGCGCGCCATCCGCGCCTCCTGGTCGGCGGTCAGCAGCACCTTGAGCTCGGCGTCGGTGGCGACCACGGTGGCGATGTCGCGGCCCTCGACGACGATCCCGCCGCTCGGCTCTCCTGCTTCCTGGGCGGCGTCGATGACGGCCCGCTGCCGCCGGATCAGCTCCTTGCGGACGTCCAGGTTGGTGGCGATCTTCGACACCACCTCGCTGATCCGCGGCTCCCGGATCGCGGCCGTGACGTCGGTTCCGTCGGCGATCACGAACTGGTGGTCCGGGTCGGTGCTGATCTCCAGCTCGAGCTCCCGTGCCCGCTGCGCGACCGCCGCCGTGTCGTCCAGGTCCAGCCCGCGATCGAGGGCCGACCAGGTCACCGCGCGGTACGTCGCACCGGTGTCCAGGTACCGCAGGCCGAGGCGGGAGGCCACGCCCCGCGCGGTGCTCGACTTACCGGAGCCACTCGGCCCGTCAACAGCGATGATCATGCCCCGAAGATTACCTTCGCCCGGGGACAAACTATCTGTGGACCACCCACCCGCGCTCGGTCAGGACGTCGACCAGCTGGTCGACCGAACCGGGCTTGACGGCGAGTTCGACCTCGCCGACCGGGCGGCCGGGGCTGTGGTCGATGCGGAGGTCTTCGACGTTGGCGCCGGACTCGGCAGCGTCGGCGAACAGGCGGGCCAGCTGGCCCGGGCGGTCCGGGATCGTGACGAGGACCGTGACGAGGTCGATGTGCGGCGTACCGTGCTTGCCCGGGACGCGGACCGCGCCGGACACGCCCTGGCCGAGGATCGCGGTCAGTTCGTCGGCCGCCTCTTCCTTGCCGAGGGCAACGAGGAGCCGGTCGAGCTCGCCGCGGATCTGCTCCAGCAGGCCGGTCAGCGCGGTCGAGTTCGCGGACACGATCTGGGTCCACAGCCGGGGGTCGCCGGCCGCGATCCGGGTGACGTCGCGAACCCCCTGACCGGACAGTTCGAGATGGGAGGACGGCGCATCCGCCAGGGTGCCCGCGGCGAGCGCGGACATCAGATGCGGGAGGTGCGACACCCGGGCGACCCCGAGATCGTGGTCCTCCACCGACATCTCCACCGTGCGGGCGCCACAGGCTTCGGCGAGCCGCCGTACCAGATCGACTGCTTCCGGAGCGCTCGTCGCGTGCGGCGTGATCGCCCAGGTCGCGCCGTCGAACAGGTCCGCGCGCGCCGCCAGCGGGCCGTTGCGCTCGGAGCCCGCCATCGGGTGACTGCCGACGTACCGGGTGACGTCGTCGGTCAGCGCACGCGCATCGGCCAACGGCTTGGACTTCACACTCGCCGCGTCGGTCACGATCGCGCGCGTCTGCCGCAGTTGCTCCGCGACGACCGCGCCGACGTGATCCGGTGGTACGGCGACCACGACCAGCTGCGGCTCGATCTCCACCAGCCGCGAGCCGGCGCCGATCCGCTCCGCCATCAGCGCGTTGTCCGGGTTCCCGTCGACGAGCTCCACGACCACACCGAGCCGCGCCAGCGCGAGACCGATCGACGTACCGATCAACCCGGTGCCGACGATCCGGACCGGCCCCCGTAACTCGCTCACTGGGCGCCGGTCAGATCTGGGCGGAGCGCGACCGCGCCGTGCAGGTAGACGTGCTGGATCTTGTCCCGGGACCGCGGCGTCTCGGTGTGCACCATCAGCCGCACCACCCGCGGCAGCGCATGCGGCACCGGGATCTCCTGCATGCACATCAGCGGTACATCGGTCAGCCCGATCTGCCGGCCCGCGACCGCGGGAAACTCCGAACGCAGGTCCGACGTGACGGTGAACAGGATGCTGATCAGGTCCTCGTTCTCCAGATCATTCGCCTCCAGGACCGCCTTCACCAGCTCCGCGGACCGCTCGAGCAGGTGCTCGCGCTCGTCCACGTCCAGCTGGGTGGCACCCCGGATCGCCCGTACCGCCACGTCTCGCCTCCTTGGTTCGTCTCCCCCAACCCTAGGCCAGAGTAGTCAAGGACTGGACAGCCGTCTCAGCGGCGTCGAGCGTCTGCTCCAGCAGCAGTGCGATCGTCATCGGCCCGACACCGCCCGGAACCGGCGTGATCAGGCGCGCGACCTCGGCCGCCTCCGCGAAGTGCACGTCACCGACATTGCCCTCGTTGTACCCGGCGTCGACCACGACCGCGCCCGGCTTCAGCCAGTCGCCGCGGACGAAGTTCGCCTTGCCGACCGCGGCGATCACCACGTCCGCGGTCCGGACCAGCGCGGGCAGGTCCCGGGTCCGGGAGTGCGCGTACGTGACGGTGGCGTTCGATGCCAGCAGCAACATGCCGGCCGGCTTACCGAGGATCGGGCTGCGGCCGATCACCACCGCGTGCGCCCCTTCGAGCGGTACGTCGTACGCCGCCAGCAACCGCATGATCCCGCCGGGCGTCGCGGACCGGAATCCCGGATCGCCGAAGGCCATCGCGGCGAACGACCGCATCGTGACCCCGTCGACGTCCTTGCCCGGGTCGATCGCCTCGAACGCGGCCCGCTCGTCGATCTGCGGCGGCACCGGGTGCTGCAGCAGGATCCCGTGCACGGCCGGGTCATCGGAAAGCTTCGTGATCTCGGCGACCAGTTCGTCCGTCGTCGTCGACGCCGGCAGTACGACGCTGCGGGACGCGATCCCGGCCTTCTTCGAGCGGTTCTGCTTCATCCGCACGTACGTCGCGGACGCCGGGTCGTCACCGACCAGCACGGTCGCCAGGCACGGCTGTACGCCGTACTGCTCCTGCAGGACCCGCGCCCGTTCGGCGGCCTTGGCGACCATCTCGGCGGCAAGGTCGGTCCCGATCATCAACTCTGCACTCATCTGCGCACTCCTCCGCGGTAGAAGGTGCCCAGGCGCGCGGCGAAGCCAGTTGGCAGACCGTTCCCCGGTGGTCGTCCACCTCAGCGCCAGTCGCGGTCCACCGTCAGGATACCGACCGCGGCCCGTGGGACTCGCCGGCAGGGGCGATGGTCGTCGACGCGCCGAGAGGCAGCGACTCGACCTGTGCCGCCTCAGCAGCATCGATCAGGCCGCGCTCCCGCAGACGTTCGATCGCCCGCCGACGCTCACCGAGCAGCTTGTCCCGTTCCTTGGGTTCCAGTGCGTCGACCAGCGCGATCGCCTGCTGCGGGTCCGGTGTGTCGATGCGGCGGAAAGTGTTCGGGACCGGGACCCGGCGCCCGCGGGAGAAGAGCAGCACGGCAGCGAGCAGAACGGCGGCGCTCACGGCAGCTGCCCAGACCGGGATCGACGCCGCGGCGAAGGCGTCGACGCCGCGGTCACTCACGAGCTGCCCGAGCGCGAGCGCACCGCAGGCGACGGTCGCCACCAGATACCCGATCTCCAGGCCGTCCCGGTGCCGGTCCGTCCGCCACCACCGGACAGCCACCAGCAGCACGCCGATCAGCACCACGGTGAAACACCATGACGTCAGAGGTACGCCGATGTCGTTGTCGAGCGGATCCGCCGTACCTGTGCGCACGGTCCGGCCGCCGTACGTGCTGAACATCTCGCCGCCGAGGGTGCTCACCCCGCCGACGAGCGCGAACAGGAACACCATGTGGACAGCCCAGCTGACCAATGTCAGGCGTGTCGGGCCCGCGACGCGTTCGTGCCCGAGGACGCGCAGCAGATCGTCGTGATTCTTCAGGACGTACAGGTCGAGGTCACTCAACCGCAGGCCGTACGACGGGACCGTCTTGGACCAGGTCCGGACGTTGGTCGACTGGTTCGCCTTGGGCATGGGTCAGAGGAGCCCGGCGTGGTCGAGGGCGAGGTAGGCCGCATCGATCCCGGTCATCGCACCGGGAGTGCGCAACTCGGCACGAAAGGCATCCACGGTCAGCTCGACCGGCACGCAGTCCTCGGTCTCGTCCAGTTGCTGTTTGCCGTCGGGACGGCAACCACGCGCGATCGCGACGTACTTGCGGTACGTCGACGAGGCCGACGCCCATTGCCAGCCGACAAGGTCGAGCGACTCGCAGGTGTAGCCGGTCTCCTCCTCGAGCTCGCGGGCACCGGCCAGCGCCGGGTCCTCGTCCGGCTCGACGAAGCCGCCGGGCAGGTTGGTGACCACTCGGTCCGGACCGGCGCGAAACATCCGCACCGTGACGATCCGGCCCTCAGGCGTCAACGGCAGCACGGTCACCCCGGACGTGATCCCGGCCTCGGACTTCGGGCCGAACACGTCCCAGTCGACCTCACGCCCGTCTGGCATCCGGTACCGCCGCAGGTTGACGGTCAGGAACCGGTGGAAGCCAGGCTCCTCCCCCAGCAATTCCCACGGAGCCGGGTCAGTGGGCCGAGAGGACTCAGCCGCCACCTCGTGGGTGGCGGCTGAGTCCTCGAGCTGGTCCGTCACAGCGGACGGTCGTCGTCGGGATCCTCCGGCGGGGCTACCGGTGCGTCGTCCGCCGGCGGAGCAACCGGAGCGTCACCCGCCGACGACTCACCGGAGTCGCCGGCATCCGAAGTCGAGTCAGGACTCGAGCCCTCGTCGGAGACGGCGTCCGAGTCGGCCGCCTTCTCGTCCACCGCGGGGCTGGATTCGCTGAGGATGCCGGCCAGCGACTCCTCGGAGATCCGCTTGAACTTGCGCACCTGGGTCCGGGTCCGGTCCAGGACCGCGACCTCGAGCTGGTCCGGGGTCAGCTCCCGGACCTCGGTGCCGTCGTGGCCGAGCGCGTCCACCGCGAGCCGGAGTGCGCCGGCCAGCGAGATGCCCTCGGTGTAGTGCTCGCCGATGTACTCCGCGACCGTGTCGGCGGCGCCGCCCATCACGGCGTACCCGCGGACGTCCGCGATCGAGCCGTCGTAGGTGAGCCGGTAGATCTGGTCGTCGGCCACGCCGGCGCCGATCTCGGCGACCAGGATCTCCACCTCGAGGGGCTTCTCGCCGCCGGAGGAGAAGATCGCGCCGAGCGTCTGCGCATACGCGTTGGCGAGCGCCCGGCCGGTGACGTCGCGCCGGTCGTAGGAGTACCCGCGCATGTCGGCGAGCCGGACGCCGGCGATCCGCAGGTTCTCGAACTCGTTGTACCGGCCGACGGCGGCGAACGCCATCCGGTCGTAGATCTCGGCCACCTTGTGCAGGGCGGGCGAGCGGTTCTCGGCCACGAACAGGATGCCGTCGGCGTACTGCAGCGCGATCGCGCTGCGGCCCTTGGCGATGCCCTTCCGGGCGAAGTCGGCCCGGTCCCGCATCAGCTGCTCGGGCGAGACGTAGAACGGAACGCTCATCGAAGGTGTCGTCCTCTAATCAGTCGATCGGCAGGATCAAGGGGATGGTCAGGTCAGGGAGCCCGCGGCCGGGCCGTCGGGACGCTCGTGCCGCTGGGCCCAGGCCGCGTCGACGAGCGCCGCCACCTCGTCCTCCGGCAGCCGCCGGTAACCGTCCGCGGTGACCACGCCGACCACCGGGAAGATCCGGCGCAGCATGTCCGGGCCGCCGGTCGCCGAGTCGTCGTCGGCCGCGTCGATCAGCGACTGGATCGCCACCGTCGCGCAGTCGGACTCGGACAGGTCCTCGCGGTACAGCTTCTTCAGCGCGCCGCGGGCGAACAGCGAACCCGAGCCGACACTGTAGAAGTGGGTCTCCTCGTACCGCCCGCCGGTCGGGTCGTAGGAGAAGATCCGGCCGCCCTTGATGTCCTCGTCGTAGCCCGCGAACAGCGGCACCACGGTGAGGCCCTGCATGGCCATCGGCAGGTTGCCGCGGATCAGCGCGCTGAGCCGGTTGGCCTTGCCGTCGAGGCTGAGGGTGGCGCCCTCGAGCTTCTCGTAGTGCTCCAGCTCGACCTGGAACAACCGGACCATCTCGATCCCGAAGCCGGCCGAGCCGGCGAACGCGACCGCCGAGTACTCGTCGGCGGGGAACACCTTCTCGATGTCACGCTGGGCGATGATGTTGCCCATCGTGGCCCGCCGGTCGCCGGCCATGATCACGCCACCGGGGAAGGTGGCGGCCACGATCGTCGTACCGTGCGGGACTTCGCTGGACAGGTCACCCTGCCCCAGGGACCGTCGTCCGGGCAACAGGTCGGGCGCGTGCCCGGCCAGGAAGTCCATGAACGACGAGCCGCCTGGGGTCAGGAAGGCTTCCGGCAGCCGGCCGGAGGCATCAGATGTCATCGAGCGGTTCACTCCCCACCCTTTTGCACGAATCCGCGGACGAACTCCTCGGCGTTCTCCTCGAGGACCTCGTCGATCTCGTCCAGGATCGAGTCGACGTCCTCGTCGAGCCGTTCTTTCCGCTCCTGGACGTCCTCCGACGCCTCGACCTGCTCGACCTCTTCCTCGGTCGACGAACGCTTCGGCTGCTTGTGCTGCTGACCGCCGTCCTTCGCCATGGCACACCTCCTAGAACCGCTGGGAGGGCCGCCCAACCGACCCTCACTAGCGACCCTACCCGGCGGCACCCCCAGTAATGGTGCGAACCAGGTCACTTGCGGTGTCGCATTGGTCAAGAAGTGCCCCGACATGCGCTTTCGTGCCCCGCAACGGGTCCAGGGTCGGGATTCGCTGCAGCGACTCCTTACCGGGCAGGTCGAAGATCACCGAGTCCCAGGAGGCCGCCGCGACCTGCGGCGCGTACTGCTGCATGCAGCGGCCGCGGAAGTACGCCCGGGTGTCGGTCGGCGGGTGCGCGACGGCCATCCGGATCTCCTCGTCGGTGACGATCCGCTGCATCCGGCCGGATTTCACCAACTTGTAATACAGACCCTTGTCCGGACGCAGGTCGGCGTACTGCAGGTCGACCAGGTGCAGCTTCGAGTCGTCCCACTCCAGACCGTCGCGGTCACGGTAGGACTGGAGCAGTTTGTACTTCGCGACCCAGTCGAGCTGGTCGGACAGCCTCATCGGATCGATGGCGAGCTGATCGAGCACCTGCTCCCAGCGGTGCAGCACGTCCTTGGTCTGCCGGTCCGCGTCGTCGCCGTACTTGTCCTCGACGTACTTGCGGGCCTGCTCCAGGTACTCCGTCTGCAACTGGACGGCGGTGAGCTTACGACCGTCCTTCATCGTCAGCAGGTGCGTGCAGGACGGGTCGTGGCTGACCTCGTGCAGCGCGGTCACCGGCCGGTCGACGCCGAGGTCGTCGGTGAGCCAGCCGTCCTCGATCATCGCCAGCACCAGCGACGTCGTCCCGACCTTGAGGTACGTCGAGATCTCGGACAGGTTCGCGTCGCCGATGATCACGTGCAGCCGCCGGTACCGGTCCGGGTTCGCGTGCGGCTCGTCGCGGGTGTTGATGATCGGCCGCTTCAGCGTCGTCTCCAGCCCGACCTCGACCTCGAAGTAGTCGGCCCGCTGGCTGATCTGGAAACCGTGTGCCGCGCCGTCCTGGCCGATCCCGACCCGGCCGGCGCCGGTGACCACCTGACGGCTCACGAAGAACGGGGTCAGGTGCCGCACGATCGACGCGAACGGCGTCGACCGGCGCATCAGGTAGTTCTCGTGCGAACCGTACGACGCGCCCTTGTTGTCGGTGTTGTTCTTGTAGAGGTTCAGCTGCGGCGCACCGGGGATCAGGCGGGCCTGCCGGGCGCCCTCCATGATCACCAGCTCACCGGCCTTGTCCCAGACCACCGCGTCCCGCGGGTTCGTGGTCTCGGGCGCGGAGTACTCCGGGTGGGCGTGGTCGACGTACAGCCGGGCGCCGTTGGTGAGGATCACGTTCGCCAGGCCGGTCTCCTCGTCGGTGAGCTGGCTGGAGTCCGCCACCTCCCGGCTGAGGTCGAATCCTCGCGCGTCCCGCAGCGGGTGCTCCTCGTCGAAGTCCCACCGGGTCTTGCGCGCGAGCGGCTGCGTCTGCGCGTAGCCGTTCACCACCTGACTCGAGGTCAGCATCGGGTTCGCCCCGGGCTGGCCCGGCACCGAGATCCCGAACTCGGTCTCGGTACCCATGATCCGCCGAACACTCATGCGACCGAGCCTACGCGGTGCCGGCGACTAAAGGGGTTGCTGTGTCCACAGGGTTATCTGTGAGACTGCGCGAGTGGACGAGATGGTGGCGATTCTGGACGAGGACAACGAAGTCACCGGTGCGGCGCCACGGTCGGTGATGCGGCGCGACAACCTGCGGCACTCCGCGACCGGCGTCGTCGTTCTGAACTCCGCCGGGCAGATCTACGTGCATCGGCGGACGCCGACCAAGGACGTGTACCCGAGCCGGTACGACTTCGCCGCCGGCGGGGTCGTCGCGGCCGGTGAGGACCCGTTCCATGCCGTCGTACGGGAGCTGGAGGAGGAGCTCGGGATCGCCGGTGTGGAGCTGACGCGGTTGCCGGAGGACGACTACGCCGACGAGAACACGCGGTACCACGCGTACCTGTACACCTGTGTCTGGGACGGTCCGGTGCAGCATCAGCCCGAAGAGGTCGCGTGGGGCGCGTGGATGTCGCCGGCCGAGCTGGTGGCCAAGTTCGACGAGTGGTCGTTCATGCCGGACACGCTGGCGGTGCTGGGGCCGTACGTCCGGAGCCTGGTATGACGATCCTCGGGGGGTGGGACAGCCACGCCTGGATCGACGGGCCGTGGATCCACCGGGCACCGCGCCGCCCCGCCGTTCGCCCGCGGCTGCTCGCCGAGGCCACCCTCCTCCCCTGGCTCGCACCTCAGCTCCCGCTACCGATCCCGGTCCCTGAGCTGACAACGGACGGCGTACGACACCTCCTGCTCCCCGGCGAACCGTTCACCGATGGCGGCATTGACACGGGCCGAGCGCTGGGTGCCTTTCTGAAGGCGTTGCACGCGGTCGACACCACAGAGGCCGTGGCGTACGGCGCTCTGGACGCAGCGACCGCTACAGCCGAGAAGACCGCCTTTCTGGACGAGTGCCGCGACCAGATCGTGCCGTTGCTGCCGGCAGAGGTCCGGACCGCAGCGACCGAGCTGCTGGACCGCGTCGCGAACGTCCGGACCGCCCCGGTTCACTGCGACCTTGGTCCGGACCACATCCTGATGACCGGCGGACGGATCACCGGAATCATCGACTGGACCGACGCCCTGATCGGCGACCCCGCGCTCGACCTCTGCTGGCCCCTCAACGGCGCACCGGAGGCCGTCGCGGAAGGGCTGCTCGAGGTCTACCAACCCGCCCCTGACCTGGTCGAACGCGCAACGGACTGGGCCCGCCTCTCCCCCTGGTACGGCGTCCACCGCGGCCTGCTGCTCGACCTGCCCGAGGACGTCGCGAACGGCGTTCCGGAGATCCTCGCCGCACTGTGATGCAACCACCCGGCACCCGGCCGGTCACTTCCTGGTGTGAACATCATCCTGAGTGACGATACGGAGCCGTCGATGGCCACCGCATCCGCAGGCGAGGGTTCAGCGATCGACCGGGAACTCTGGGATCGGTTACGCGTCGGGGACCACTTCGCGCTCGGCGAGCTCTTCGACCGGTACGCCGACGACGTACGGGCGTTCGCGTTCCGGCGTACCGCGTCCTGGAGCACCGCCGACGACGTGGTCCAGGCGACCTTCCTGAGCACCTGGCGGCGCTTCCAGCGCAACCCACCGGGTCCGCTGACCGGAGCCAGCGCTCGCGGCTGGCTGCTGATCGTGGCCGGCAACGAGTGCCGGACGCTGGCCCGGGCCGCCAGCCGCCTGCGCGGGCTCGTCGATCGGCTGCCGGACCCGGCGCCCGACGACGACCATGCCCCCGACGTCGCCCGCCGCCTGGACGACGAGCGCCGGATGTCCGCGATCCGCCGGGCCGTGGCCAAGCTGCCCCGGCACGAACGCGAGACGCTCGAGCTCGTCGTCTGGTCCGGACTCACCACAGCCGAGGCGGCGGAAGCCCTCGGCGTACCGGTCGGGACCGTCAAGGCCCGCCTGCACCGCACCCGTCGCCGTTTCCCCGACCTGCTGACCCGGGTCGCCCTCAACGAGGAGCTCTCATGAACACCCAGCTCGAGCCGCCGCGCGTTCCGCCGATGAGCGCTGCCGAGCGCTCCCGGATCCGCAACCAGCTGATGGAGAAGACACGACCCGCTCCGCAGCGCGCGGCCCGGCACCGGATCGCCCCCGTGGTCGGCGTAGCAGCGGTCGCGGCCGTGGTCGCCGGCACGCTCGTCGTCACCCACCAGTCACCCAGTGACGTCGATGTGGCCGGTACGTCGGCCTCCCCCGAGGCCAAGGTCGGCGTCGACCTCGGTGCGGTGCCGCGGAGCGACCTGGCCAAGATCATCGCTGAATGCCAGTTCCCGGGCGAGGGGGGTCCTGCCGAACTCGTCTGGAGCCGCCACGTCCGGGGAATCACCAAGGACAGCACAGCACTGGTGGCCGTGGCGCGGAACACCAAGAGGGCCACCGCTCAGCCGAGCGGGACCCCGGGTGGTCGCAAGCCCGGGAAGGGAGGAGCACCCTCCACCGCCAAGCTCGGGTACCGGACCTGCCTGACACGGACACCACCGAGCGCCAAGCTCGGCGCCGTCGGAGCGGTCGCACGGCTGGAGGACCGGGCGTGGCAGACCCAGCCCACGGCAGAGCGCGCTCTGGTGACGCTTGGCACCTCGGACGGCGACTTCACGAACGACCTCACCACGCTGCAGGCGTGGCGGCTCTACCGGTCGCATCCGGACGTCGCGAAGATCGAGGCGCGGTACGTCCTGAACGGCAGGCCCGGACCGTGGACCAGCGGTGTGGTCGACGGTGGCTTCGCCTACATCGAGGTCCAGGCGAACGGGAAGTTCAAGGTCGGTCAGCGCCTGCCGACCGAGGTCCGCGCGTTCGACGCGCAGGGCCGGCAGGTGCAGCTTCGCTAGCGACGGCGCGCCATGGTGCGGGCGAAGTTGATCGCGACCAGACCGGCCCAGCAGATCACGACGCCGAACGGGCCGATCATGCCGGCCGCGATCGCGGTGATCGGGATCGCGGCGACGATCGACACGATCGCCAGCGCGAGTCCACCCGGGTCGGTCTCCCGGCTCGGGTGCCGCGGTCGCGGGGCAGGCTCGGGCAGCAGCCCGGCACTGCGGTGCCGGTCCCGCGCGTCGAGCTTCTCCAGGAAGCTGTCGATGATCTCAGCCTCGTACTCCGGTCCCAGCTCCTGCCGCGCCGCCACCGCAGCCCGCAGGTCCTTCCGCACCTCGTCCGTCCCCATGCCAGCACGGTACGTGCGGGCGTGCCGCCGGGGTATCAGGGGAAACCCCAGCGGCACCCCGGGCCGTACTCAGTTGTGCTGGACCTTCAGGTCGTAGATGTGCGCCTCGCCGTGGTTCGAGGTGCTGCACGGTGATGACTTCTCGCAGTTCGCCTGCCGTGTAGGACGCAGGCCTTGAAGTACGCACCGCTCAACGAGCTCGGGCCGCTGGTCGTAAGCTGCCCGCGAGCACGCGCACCGCCGCGCCGAAGCGAAGCGACATCCCTGGAGGGGCGAGATGCAGTTCATTCCGAAGGCGGGCGCGAGCCTGACCACGAAGAACGTCCTCAGCGGCGCCGGACGCATCAAGTGGATGACCCGCGAGGAGTCCAGGGCCCCCGCGGACAACGGGTGGCGGATCTTCTCCGGCATCGACACCGCCGGATACCTCGCCGACACCGCCAACCTGCAGATCGTCGACTACAACCGCCTCTGCGAGATCGAACCCGCCCTGATCGGCATCTGGGACTTCCCCGTCGGCACCGACCTCCAACTTGTCGATGACGACGGGATCAAGATCCTCGACAACGAATCCGGCAAGCAGATCCCGCCCGAGAACTTCTACGTCCCGCCCGGCCATCGAGCCTGAGACGTCGAGGCTCGGCCCGCCACCTGTTCTCCCAGGTGACGGGCCGATTTCGATGATGCCGTGAGCTACAGGTACTGACCGGTGTTCGTGGCCGTGTCGATGGAGCGGCCGGGTTCGGTGCCCTGCTTGCCGGAGATGAGCGTCCGGATGTAGACGATCCGCTCGCCCTTCTTGCCGGAGATCCGGGCCCAGTCGTCCGGGTTGGTGGTGTTCGGCAGGTCCTCGTTCTCCTTGAACTCGTCCACGCAGGCCTGCAGCAGGTGCTGCACCCGCAGGCCCTTCTGGTTCTCGTCCAGGAACGCCTTGATCGCCATCTTCTTCGCCCGGTCGACGATGTTCTGGATCATCGCGCCCGAGTTGAAGTCCTTGAAGTACAGGACCTCCTTGTCACCGTTGGCGTAGGTGACCTCGAGGAAGCGGTTCTCGTCGGCCTCGGTGTACATCCGCTCGACCGTGCGCTGGATCATCCCGTCCACGCAGCCCTGCCGGTCGCCGCCGAACTCGCCGAGGTCGTCGACGTGCAGCGGCAGGTTGGCGGTCAGGTACTTCGAGAAGATGTCCCGGGCCGCCTCGGCGTCGGGGCGCTCGATCTTGATCTTCACGTCCAGCCGGCCGGGCCGCAGGATCGCCGGGTCGATCATGTCCTCGCGGTTCGAGGCGCCGATGACCAGGACGTTCTCCAGTCCCTCGACACCGTCGATCTCGCTCAGCAACTGCGGAACGATGGTGTTCTCCACGTCGGACGACACACCGGATCCGCGGGTGCGGAACAGCGAGTCCATCTCGTCGAAGAACACGATCACCGGCATGCCCTCGGACGCCTTCTCCCGGGCCCGCTGGAAGACCAGGCGGATGTGCCGCTCGGTCTCACCGACGTACTTGTTCAGCAGCTCGGGGCCCTTGATGTTCAGGAAGAACGACTTCTGGCCCTCGGTCCCGGTGCGCTCGGCGACCTTCTTGGCCAGCGAGTTCGCCACCGCCTTCGCGATCAGCGTCTTGCCGCAGCCTGGCGGGCCGTAGAGCAGCACGCCCTTCGGCGGCTTCAGCTCGTGCTCGAGGAACAGGTCCTTGTGCAGGTACGGCAGCTCGACCGCGTCCCGGATCTGCTCGATCTGGCCGGACAGGCCGCCGATCTGGGTGTAGTCGATGTCCGGAACCTCTTCGAGGATCAGCTCCTCGACCTCGGACTTCGGGATCTTCTCGTAGACGTAGCCGGAGCGGGCCTCGAGCAACAGCGAGTCACCGGCCCGCAGGGGTACGTCGAGCAGCGGCGAGGCGAGTCGCACCACGCGCTCCTCGTCGGCCTGCGCGATCACCAGCGCCCGCTCGCCGTCGGCGAGCAGCTCCTTCAGCATCACCACGTCGCCGACGACCTCGAAGTCACAGGCCTCGACCACGTTGAGTGCTTCGTTCAGCATCAGTTCCTGGCCGAGCTTGAGCGCGTCCAGGTCCACCGACGGGCTCGCCGCGACCCGGAGTTTCCGGCCGCCGGTGAACACGTCGAGCGTGTCGTCTTCGTTCCGTCCGAGGAAGGTGCCGAAACCGGACGGCGGTTGCGCCAGCCGGTCGACTTCCTCCTTCAGGGCGATGATCTTCTCTCGCGCCTCCCGCAGCGTGTCCGCCAGCCGCTCGTTCTGAGCGGTGACACTCGCCAAGGAGGCCTGGGTTTCGGACAGCCTGCTCTCGAGCGACCGGCTGTCTGCCGGGTGCTCGAGCAGCCGACGTCGCAACGCCGCGACTTCGGCTTCCAGGTACCGGACCTGGTTACGCAGTTCTGCCGCGGTAGGACTCTCGTCTCCAGCCACGATCATCACCTCACCATGTGGGGCTCGACCCTATGGACCTTACCCAGAAAACCTCGCCGGGCAAGCTGAATCCCATCACGTGTCGGTTGCGGATGGAGTCCGTTGCCTACGGCATGTCGCCGGAAGTTTCCACGGATACTTCGGACGACGGCACACCGGCCGCCTCAGGGCGGCGCGGACCGGCGTAGTCGTCGCCGTACGCGCCCGGTGCCGGACGGCGCTTCTTGCGGGGTGCCTGCACCCCGTGCGCCATCCTCCGGGCGGTGACCAGGAAGGCCGTGTGTCCTTGCATCCGGTGGCCCGGACGGACGGCGAGACCCTCTACATGCCAGTCTCGCACGAGAGACTCCCACGCGCGCGGCTCGGTGAACTCGCCGTGTGCCCTCAGCGTCTCCACAACGCGGCTCAGCTGCGTCGTGGTGGCCACATAGGCACAGAACACCCCACCCGGTGAAAGTGCCTCAGCGACCACGTCAACGCACTCCCACGGCGCCAGCATGTCGAGGACGACGCGGTCGACGTCCTGCTCGTTCAGCTTCTCGACCAGGTCGCCGACCTCGAGCCGCCAGGCCGGGTGCTCGGCGCCGAAGAAGCCGGTCACGTTCTTGCGGGCGACCTCGGCGAAGTCCTCGCGGCGCTCGAACGAGATCACCTGGCCGTGGATCCCGACCGCGCGCAGCAGCGCGGTGGTCAGCGCGCCGGAACCGGCGCCGGCCTCGACCACCTTGGCGCCCGGGAAGATGTCGGCCATCGTGACGATCTGCGCGGTGTCCTTCGGGTAGATCACCGCGGCGCCGCGCGGCATCGAGACCGAGTAGTCGGCCATCAGCGGCCGCAGCGCGAGGTACTCGACGTTGCCCTTGGACCGGATCGTGACCGCGTCCGGGCCGTCGATCAGGTCGTCGTGCTCGATCCCGCCCTTGGTCGTGTGGAAGGTCTTCCCACGCTCCAGCTTGACCGAGTGCCGGCGGCCCTTGGAGTCCTGCAGGGTGATCCACTCGCCCTCCTGCAGCGGTCCGTGATGGACGCCGGAGAACGCCTGGTCGGGAAAGTCGCGCAAGTCAGCCATAAGGCGCTCACCTTAACTTTCGGTCACCGCGAGCCTGTAATCAGGACGGCATCACCGGCTGGTCAGCGGCTGGTCAGCGACTACGGAAAGCGCGTTCTACATCGGAGGTCGCGAGGACGCCGTACACACCGCCGTCGGCGTCGAGGACCAGGTACTCCGAGGAGGGGTGCCGGCGGAGTGTGGCGAGGATCTCCTCGCCGGTGTCGTTGATGCCGATGATGTGGCCCGCGCCGATCCGGGTGGAGACCTCGCTGACCGTGGTCCACGGGCGCTGGTTCGGGGCGACCGCGGCGACCGCGGTCTCGGACACCAGCGCGTGCGGCTTCCCGTCACCGTCGATCACCACGACCGCCCCGGCGTGCGCCTCCCCCGCGAGCCGGACGGCCTCCGCGAGCGGCGTACCGGAATGTACGGCGACGGCGCGCCGGGCCATCGTGCGGACCTGGAGGGCGGGCAGCTTGCGCCGCAGCCGGGCCTGCATCAGGGACGCGGTCGAGCCGGACCAGAGGAAGAAACCGACGAGCAACGCGATCAGGAAGTCGACCATCGACGGCTGCCGGCCCCAGATCTCCTCGAGCAGCACCGGGAGCGCCAGCACCGCCATCGCGAGGATCCGGCCGGCCCACGCCGCCGCGATCGTGCCGGTGTGCATGTTGCCGGTGAGCTTCCAGACGATCGCCCGCAGCACCCAGCCGCCGTCCAGCGGCAGGCCGGGCAGCAGGTTCGTGACGCCGACGATCAGGTTCGCCACGCCGAGTTCCCACAGAGCGACGTACCCCACGCCCTCGTCGAAGGCGCGGGACCCGAGGTACGCGAGGCCGCCGACGATCAGCGACGCGATCGGGCCGACGACCGAGACCGCGAACTCCTCGAGCGGTGACTTCCGCTCCCCCTCGATATGCGTGCCGGCCGCGAAGAACCCGAGGTTGATCTCCGAGACGCCGATGCCGAACCGCATCGCCATCAGCGCGTGCGCCAGCTCGTGGATCAGGATCGACACCGTGAACGCGACCACGAACGCGAACGCGGCGACGTACCGCCAGCCGCCGAGCTCGGGGAACTGCTGCCCGATGATGGCCGCGAAGCCGATCGCGAGCAGCATCGCCACCGGCAGCCAGGTGAAGCGCATGGTCAGCCGGATGCCGCGGACACGCCCCAGCACCCACGTTCCGGGCGGTGGTGGACCGGCCGGCTGGGCGGGGTTCTGAGGGTCACGCGAGTCTGGCATCACACCAACGCTATCTGGCCGGTGTTAACTCGCTGCTACACACCCACCGTCAGCGTGGCGACGTACCCGCCGGAGACGTCCCCGGTGACGGTCGCGAGCTGATGTACGCCGTCGTCGTCGCCGAACACGTTGTCGTTCTCGAGCGACGTCTGGCTGAGGTTCTGCGCGCTGCCGTCGTACCCGTCGGTGGCGTAGACCGTGCTGCAGACGTCCTTCGGGAGCGCGAGCTGCGAGGTACGGGTGATCTGACCGGCCTTGGTGGCCTCGGCGGTGCTGGCGTAGACCTCGAAGTGGATGTGCGGCCAGCGGCCCATGTACGCGGCCGGGAAGATCGTGGTGAAGGTGACCTTGCCGGAGCCGTCCGCGGCCTGCACACCGCGCAGGTAGTTCTCGTTCGTCACGCCGTCGGAGTACAGCGAGTACCGGCCCTGGGCGTCGCAGTGCCAGAGGTAGACGGCGGCGCCTTCGAAGGCCTTGTCCTGGTCGGCGTCGACGACGGTCAACTCCACGGTGAGTGGTACGCCGGTGGCGACGCCGGACGCGGAGCCGAACGACTTGGTGATGTCGCTGCGGACGATGCCGGACTGGGTCAGGACGTTGGGCCCGTTCGACCCGTCGCCCGGGTACGGTCCGCCGGTCTCCTGCGGGATCTCGTCGACGTCGATGGAGGCATCGGTCGTCGCACTCGAGCTGGTCGACGGTGTGGCGCTGGTCGCCGTACTGCTCGGCGTACTCGTCGTCGTACTGTCGTCGGCCGAACAGCCCGCGACCGCGGCGAGGCCGGCGGCCGTGAACAGGCCGAGGAAGCGGCGACGGTGCAAAGTCGCGAGGTCGTACTCGAGACCGCGGTCATGGTTCGGCGGGGGCTGTGTCGGTGGCGTCATGTGACGAGCATGCCAACGCGACCCGACGCCCCGCCGTGAGTCTGCTGGGAGTTTCCTGTGAAGCGGTTTTCCACAGGTACGGGGTGGGGTGCGGGCGAACTGAGTTCCTAAGGGATGTCAAGCCGCCGACGGATTCGTAGACTTGGTGTTGGCGGGTCGGGATGCTGGAGCGCTTTGCGACTCCTTCTGCTCCCGGCC
>NZ_SJKA01000035.1 GCF_004331435.1 Kribbella sindirgiensis | reverse complement strand
CCAGGGCAACCGTCACCGCCATACACACGAAGCTGTTCGTAGCCCGGCAGCCATTGGTAGCCCTCGACGACCGCGTGCCGGTCGGCGTAGGTCAGTGCGGCTTCGAGGATGCGGACGGCGGCGCGGTTCTGGATCTGGTCGTACTTCGACGCCGCGGCCAGCAGGTCCGCGGTGTCGAGCGCCTCCAGATCTTCTTCGAACATGTGTTCTAGTTTATGTCACGATCGGATCTCGGTCAAATCCGCGCATGACCGGGATCCCTTGTTTACAAGGGATCCCGCACAGGACGAATGACCACGTGCAGCGGCGCGGCGGACAGCGCGAGGAGGTCCGAAGCCGCTCGACCGACGGCGCAGACCAACGGATCGTGCCGCAGTCTCGAGTTGCGTCGATCGGCTGCGTGCAATCGACCGGTTGGCTGAGCCGCCACGATGCCGGCCGACCAGGCCGCTTACCGTCGAGCGAGCGCGAGACATCAGCTCAGCTTCCCAGCGGCCGAACACCCGAAGCCCCGCGCGACCGAAGGCGGCCAACAACGCAGCCGTCGCGCAGCGGCGACCGCCCCGGGATGCGGGAAGGGTGCCGCGCCGGCAACAGCACTGTCACACCACAGTCCGCTCGCCGCCGGAGGCCGCCAACAAGACAGCCGCCGTGAAGCAGTGAGCTGTCGGGCGGGGGTTATTTCTTGTTGCCGCGGAGGAGGTGGGTGATGCTGTCTCGGGCCTCGTCCCATTTTTCGGCGGGCATGGAGCCTCGGAGTACGGCGTACGCGAGCCAGATCGCCAGCGCGTAGAACGGCAGGCCGAGGCCGATCTTGGCGATGCCGAGGGCGTTCAGGCTGCCGGTGAAGTAGAGCGGGACCTGGACGATCAGCCGGATCGCGAAGAGTCCCACGAAGACCAGCGTCGCGCGGGAGAAGCCTCGAAGAAGAACCGGATCGCGGCGCCAGGCGGTGCCGGTCTGGGTGATGACGCCGTACAGGACGCCGAACAGCGGCCAGCGGATCAGGACCGTGATCAGGTACAGGAGGCCGTAGCCGAGGTTGGTGAGCAGGCCGGGGACGTAGAAGTCCTTGGCGTTGCCGGTGCGGTTCGCGACCCAGGCCGAGATCAGTACGCCGATGAAGCCGCCGAACACGTTCCGCAACGGCTGCCGCCGGAGGAGACGTACGACGGCGAGTACCGCGGCGAGTCCGACCGCGATGATGAGCGACAGCTGCAGCTTGTGGTCGGTGACGGCGTACGCGACCAGGAACGCGATCCAGGGCAGCCCGATGTCGAGCAGTGCGCCCCACCCGCCGAGCGCGTGGAAGAAGTCCTTGTCCGTCGATTTGGCCGGCTTCTGCGGCCCCTCCTCCGTCGGCCCCGTCACCGTCGGCTCCGTGTGTGGCTCAGCCATGAGCAGCCTGGGGGCGCAGCTCGTAGCGCGGATTGAACATCACCCGGTCGCCTTCGACGACGCCGATCCGCCCGGAGGCGATCAGCTCCGAACCGGCGTGGATGCCGCCGATCTTGCGGCGGCCGAGCCAGATCAGCTTCACCGTGCCGGTGCCGTCGTACAACTCACCCTCCAGTGCCGGTACGCCGCCGCGCGGGCTGAACGTGATGGTGCGCAGCGTGCCGTAGAGCGTGACGAGCTCCCGGTCGTGGCAGCCGGTGATGGACCGCGCGCCACAGTCCTGCGCGAAGTCCTTGAGGACCTCCGCGTCTTCCTGGTCGCGGTCCCCGGCCAGGCCGCGGAACGCACGCTTCCACAGCCCCGCGGGTTTGTTGCTGCCCATGGCGTCGAGTGTAGTCCGCTCAGGCCTCTTCGGGCTCATTCGGCTGAGCACCCGGCGGCATCTGCAGCGGCAGCGACTCACGGACCGCCATCGGCTCGTTACCGCGGACCACGACGACGTTGCGCAGGGTCGCTTCCATCGGCTCGGCGGCGTCCTCCTCGACGGCGGCGCGGCCGAGGATGGTACCGCGGAGCAGCCAGCGCGGGCCGTCCACGCCGATGACGCGGGAGGTCTGGCTGAAGACCTGTCCCTCCGGGTCCTCGACCGGGACGACGAGCACCAGTTCGGTGCCGAACGGTCCCTCGGACTCGGTCGCCGTACCACCCATCCGGGCGGCCTCGCCGGCGATCTCCTGGCGGACCTCGTCCCAGATGCCGCTGGTCTTCGGGGCCGCGAACGCCCGCAGCTCCAGAGCGGAGTCGTCGAGCATCAGCAGCACCGCCTGCACCACGCCGCTCCCCTCGTCGACCTGCAGGCCCAGCTCCATACCGGGCATGCCGGTGACGACCAGCGCGCCCAGATCGATCCGGTCCTCCGCCTCCAGGTCGGCGGCGTCGACCTCGGTCGAGTCGAACGGGCCCTCGGCGCGGACGTCCGCCGTACCGGTCTCGTCGAGGGTCTCGCCCGTCTCGGGCTCGTCGTTCTTGCCCTTACGGCGGAAGATCACAGCTGTTGCCTACTTCCTTGGTCTTGGTGCCGGCGCTGATACAGCGCCGTAGTCTCGCGCATCCGGCAGGTCAACGGGTGCACCTGGTCAGCGTGTCACATCGCCGAAACCGCCGGTCGACCCGTGCCCCTGGTCACCGCGGGCGGAACCGGGCAGCGAGGTCACTTCGACGAACCGGGCCTTCTCGACCTGCTGGATGATCAGCTGCGCGATCCGGTCGCCGCGCCGCACGGTCACCTCGGCGTGCGGGTCGAGGTTGATCAGGTTGATCTTGATCTCGCCGCGGTACCCGGCGTCGACGGTTCCGGGGGCGTTCACGATCGAGACGCCGTGCTTCGCGGCGAGCCCGGAGCGCGGGTGCACGAACGCGGCGTACCCGTTCTGCAGGGCGATCGCGATCCCGGTCCCGACCAGGCCGCGTTCACCCGGTTTCAGGGTCAGGTCGGCGGCCGCCACCAGGTCCGCGCCGGCATCGCCGGGGTGCGCGTACGACGGGATCGGCAGGTCGGGGTCGAGTCGCTGGATCAGTACCTCGGTCACGAGAGGCGACCCTATCGAGCGGCTCCGACGGACCACATGCCAGGCTGGTCCTGTGGGCCTGGAGCAAAGTAGGTATCGGGAAAGTCTGCGGGTGCCGGTGTCGTGGTGGATCATCGCCGCCGCCCTCGTCATCACGCTGTTCGGCATCGTCGCCGTACCGGTCGGGACGATGGCCGGCCTCGTGGTCGGCGGGCTGGCCGCGGTGCTGCTCCTCGCGCTGTTCCTGCGGTACGGCGGTGCGCGCGTCGAGGTCGACGATGCGCGGCTGCACGCCGGGCGGGCGGAGATCGACCGGAGGTATCTGGGCACGGTCGAGGCGCTGACCGGTGATGCTGCGCGGCACGCGTTCGGACGCGACTGCGACCCGCAGGCGTTCCTGGTACTGCGGAGCTACATCAGGGGGGCCGTGCGGGTGCAGATCACCGATCCGGCCGACCCCGCGCCGTACTGGGTGATCGCCACGCGGCACCCGGACCGATTGGCTGCCGCCCTGAGCGGGCACAGCGTGGGAAGATCCTGACTGTCAGCAGTCGTACGAGGAGGGTGTTGTGGTCGGAGCGAAGATCGGCTGGAAGCTGGTACAGGCCGCCTTCACGATCGTGGTGGGCCTGGCCGCGAGCAAGGCGGTCAGCACGGCCTGGAAGCTGGGGTCGGGCGGGAAGCCGCCGAAGAACGGCCAGGGCGGGTACGCCGAGGTCGCCGTGTGGGCCGCTGTGAGCGCTGGGGCTGCTGCCGCTGCGAGGCTGTTCGCGGAGCGTCGTGCGGCTGCCTACTGGCTGAAGTCCACCGGCTATGCCCCGCCCGGTTACGAGGCGGACGCCACCGCGCGACTGGTCAAGGGCACGGACACGGGGCTGGTCAAGAAAGACTGAGGCATGACAGCGGGACCGTTCCACGAACGTGGGACGGTCCCGCTGGTGTTTGCAGACGAAGTAGGGCTTCCGCTCAGGCTGCGCAGTCGCGGCAGATCAGCTGCCCGTTCTTCGTTTCGGCGAGCTGGCTGCGGTGGTGAACCAGGAAGCAGCTCGAACAGGTGAACTCGTCGGCCTGACGCGGGAGGACCCGGACCGCGAGCTCCTCGTGACTCAGGTCCGCGCCGGGCAGCTCGAAGCTCTCCGCGGCCTCGGCCTCGTCCTCGTCGACCTTGCCGGAGTTCTTGTCGTGACGGCGAGTCTTGAGCTCCTCGATCGACTCTTCGGAAGCGTCTTCGTCCGTCTTGCGCGGGGCGTCGTAATCAGTCGCCATGGTGTTTCCCTGCCCTCTTCGTACCCGTGGTGTTGCCTGCTGAGCCCTTGAACGGGTGGAGCGGCCGAGAAATTCCGCGTCGGAGCACCGCGCTGAACTTTCGTCCCCCGAAACCCTTGACAGCCAGGCCGGGATCGGCAAACACCGTTCCCGAGGACGGGATTGTGCCCTATAAAGGCCCGCAATGCACGACTGGGTCCATGCTGTGACCCGCGTGTCGCCACAAATGTCAGTACCGAACAGCAGAATGCTCGTTAGTGCGCGCTACTGCGCAGAAACGAGCACTCACCGGCACTTAGGCGCGCAGTGGGTCCGCCCCGGCCAGCAGCGCGTGGAACGGCTCGAACAACGCCGGAGTGGCCGCGATCGACATCTCCGGCGACACCGGAGCGCCGTTCAGCCCGCCGATCCGGGCTCCGGCTTCGGCCGCGATCAGCGCGCCCGCACCGTAGTCCCACGGGTTCAGCCCGCGTTCGTACACCGCGTCCAGCCGGCCGCAGGCCACGTAGCACAGGTCGATCGCGCCGACCCCGATCCGGCGGATGTCGCGGACCTTGGTGATCAGGTGCTGGATCACCTCGGCCTGCACCTGGCGGCGCGCCGGGTCGTACCCGAACCCGGTCCCGACCAGCGCCTTGGCCAGATCGGTCTCTCCCGACACCTGGATCGGCTTGCCGTCCGCGAACGCCCCGCCGCCCAGGGTCGCGGTGAACACCTCGCCCTTGGGCGCGTCGACCACCACACCGGCGACGGTCTCCCCGCCGTACTCCACCGCGATCGAGACGGCGTACGTCGGGAGGTCGTACAGGTAGTTGACCGTGCCGTCGATCGGGTCGACGACCCAGCGCACGCCGCTGGTGCCGATCACGTCGTCGCCCTCCTCGCCGAGGAACGAGTCGTCCGGCCGGGCGCGCAGCACCCGGGCCCGGATCAGTTCCTCGGACTCGCGGTCGACGGCCGTGACCACGTCGGTGACGGTGCTCTTGGTGTCGGCGACCGTGATCGTGCCGCGGCGGCGCTCGACGATCAGTTGCGCCGCCTCCTCCGCCACGTCGACCGCAAGCTTCAACAACTCTTCAGGGGAGGTCATACGGCTTCCTTAGCTCGGGTGGGTCGGCGCAGCGGCGGGCAGCAGTCGTGACGGCAGTCGTCCCAGGCCGGGCCGAGCTTGCCGACGCACGGCCGGTCCGGCTGCTCCCCGCGCTCGGCCGCGGCCCGCTCGACCACGAGGTCGCGGAGCATCGTGACGAACTTCTGGTCCGTGCCCGGCGTCGCGGCGCGCGCCATCGGCAGCCGCAGCTTCTCCGCGGTCTTCGCGGCCTCGGTGTCGAGGTCGTAGATGACCTCCATGTGGTCGCTCACGAACCCGATCGGTACGACGGCCACACCGGGCGCCCCGTCGGCGGCCAGCGCCTCCAAGTGGTCGTTCACGTCCGGTTCGAGCCACGGCACCTGCGGCGGCCCGGACCGCGAGCAGTAGACGAGATCGGTACGCCGGGTCTGCCCCGTGCGGCGCTCGAGCTCCGCCGTGATCGACGCGGCGACGTCCAGGTGCCAGTCGACGTACCCGTTGCCGTCCGGGCCGCTGGTCGCGTTCATCGCGGTCGGGATCGAGTGCGTGACGTACGCGATCGCGGCACCGTCCGGGAGCTTGCTCAGCGCGTCCGCGGTCGACTCCACGAACGACCCGACGAAGCCGGGGTGGTTCGCGTAGTGCCGGAGCTTGTCGATCCGCGGCGCGTCCGGGATCTCGCGGGCGGCGTCCTCGAGGTTCTCCCGGTACTGCCGGCAGCCGGAGTACGACGGGTACGCGGACGTGACGATCACGACGGCCCGGCGGATGCCGTCCGCGGCCATCTCGCGCATCGTGTCGGTCAGGTACGGCGCCCAGTTGCGGTTGCCCCAGTAGATCGGCAGGTCCAGCCCGATCTCGTCGAACGACGCCCGCAGGGCCTTCAGCAGCGCCCGGTTCTGGTCGTTGATCGGGCTCCGGCCGCCGAACGAGTAGTAGTGCTCGCCGACCTCCTTCAACCGCTCGTCCGGGATCCCGCGGCCGCGCGTCACGTTCTGCAGGAACGGCAGCACGTCATCGGGCTTCTCGGGCCCGCCGAAGGAGAGCAACAACACAGCGTCGTACGGAGGCGCAGCAGGCGACATATTCCAAGCTTCTCAGACGGCCGAACGCTAAGCTGCTCCCGGTCTCTCATGCTCAAGCCCTACTTCCATCTCATGCGCCGCCGCGGAGCGGCCTCGTTCTTCGCTGCCGGGATTCTCGGGCGGATGCCGATCTCGATGATCGGCCTCGGCATCGTCATCCTGATCGCCCAGGAGAGCGGTTCGTACGGTCTCGCCGGCGCGGTCTCCGGTGTGGCCGTGATCGCCGGTGCGCTGACCGGCCCGGTCCAGGGCCGGCTGGTCGACCGGTTCGGCCAGCGCGGGCTGATCCTGATCGGCTCTGTGGCCTGCACCGTCGGTCTGGCGGCGCTGCTCGTCGCTGTCCGTGCTGACGCGCCCACGTGGGTCCTGTACCTGCTGTCGTTCATTGCCGGTGGCACCCGTCCTCAGGTCGGTTCGTTCGTCCGGGCGCGCTGGACGCACCTGCTGGGCCGTGGCCGAGCACTGCAGACGGCGTTCGCGCTGGAGGCAGTCGGCGACGAGGTGGTCTTCATCGTCGGCCCGGTGCTCGTCACCGCGCTGGCGACCCAGGCGAGTCCGTACGCCGCTCTGTCCGCGGCCGGCGTACTAGGACTGGCCGGTGGCATCTGGCTGGCTCTGCTGCGCGCATCCGACCCACCAGGGCGTGGCAAGTCGGATGGCGCCGAGCAGGCACCACTCCCCTGGCTTTCGATCCTCCTGCTCAGCCTGATCGGTCTCGGCCTCGGTGCGACCCTTGGTGGCGCTGAGGTGATCACGGTGGCGTTCACCACCGAGAAGGGACAGGCAGGGCTGTCTGGCGTCGTACTGGCGGTCTGGGCGTTCGGCAGCCTGCTGGCCGGTCTCTGGTACGGCTCTGTGCACTGGCGGGCCCCGGTCGAGCGCCGGCTGCTGCTCGGCACGATCGCGCTCGCGATCACGCTGGCGCCGCTCCCCTGGGTCGACAGCATCTGGCTGCTCGGCGTCGTGCTCTTCTGCTGCGGTATGACGATCGCACCGACGATGGTCGCCGTCACCGCCTGCGTCGAAGAGTGGGTGCCGCCGGAGCGGCTGACCGAGGCGATCACCTGGACCGTCACAGGCATCTTGCTCGGCGTCGCACCGGGTAACGCGGCCGCAGGCCACGCGGTCGACGTCTGGGGCCCGTCAGACGCCTACTGGGTCCCCTTCGGCGTCGGCATCGCCTGCGCGATCGTCGCCGCGGCCTCCATCACGTTCGCCCGCCCGAAGGAACGGTTCGCGCATAACTAGGCTTGTATCTCCTGTTACGGGAGGTGTGAGGGTAGTGGGCATGGACCACTCGATCGGTGCGGTGGCGCGGCTCGCCGGGGTGTCGGTGAAGGCCGTGCGGCACTACTCCGACCTCGGGCTGCTCACGGCACGGCGTACCGCTGCCGGCCATCGACGGTACGACGACACCGCCGTCGTGCGGTTGCGGCTGATCCGGACGTTGCGGGCGCTGGACCTCGATCTGCCGACGATCCACGCCGTACTGCGGGAGGAACGCTCCCTCGCCGAGGTCGCGGCGACCCACGCCGACGCGCTGGCGATCCAGATCCGCACGCTGCGCCACCGGCACGCCCTGCTCACGGTCCTCACCAACCATCCCGACCTGGAGGACGTGCACCTGATGACCGAACACGCCGAACACGCAGAGCAGGACCGGCGCGCGCTGATCGACGACTTCCTCAGCACGACGCTCGGCGACGCCGACCCCGCGGTGCGTCAGAACCTCACTCCTGTGCTGCCCGAGGACGCTGACGCTGCGCAGCTCACGGCGTGGGCCGAGTTGACCGCGTTGACGGCCTCGGAGGATTTCCGTGCCTCTGTACGTCGGCTTGCGGTCGGGTATCGGGCGCTGGCCGGCGACGACCCGCTCCGGGCGGACCCGGCGTACCGCAGCCGCCTGATCGAACTCCGGCGTACCGAGGCCGGACCGCAGTGGTACCGCTACCTGGAACTGGTTGCCGTGGTCAACGGATGGGCAGTGGTCCACCCGGAATCGGCGTAGCAGCCAGCCGTGCGCGCGGGTGACGTCGGCCTGCAGTGCGGCGCTTACAGAAACTGTCGGTGGCGACCAGCAGAATGCGGAATATGGGCAGCAGCAAGCCGCTTTCGGCCAAACAGGCAGCAGCACGGCTCAGCGTCGCCCTTAAGGATCTGCCAAGACGCGGTCCGTGGACGCGTCAGCAGGTGCGCGAACTGCGTGCAGAGCGGCCCGAATGGCTGACCCTTGCCCGGCGAGAGTACGCCCGCCGGAAGGACGAGGAAGCGGCGCGGCAACGGCAGGCTCTGGACGCTCGCAAGGCGGACTTCTCGTGTTTCTGCTGTAAGGCGAAGTTCGCTTTCACCATCAACTCCGGTGGCCTCTGCGAGGCGTGCAACGAGGGGGATTGCCCCGGCTGCGGGGAAGATGACGAGGACTGGTTGTATGGCTAGGTTCGAGATCCCCGAGGGCTGGAACGTGCAGGCGTTCCAGTTCGCCTTGGATTGCACCCCGGAGCAGGCCGCGTGTCTACGGCGTCAGTTCGGCGGTCGCCGCAGGGCCCGGAACTGGGCCGTGGGTACGTTGATGGCCGACCTGGCGCGCTACCGCGAGACCGGTGAGGACACAGAGAAGCCGTCATTGGCTGGGTTGCGGAAACGGTGGAACCGGGTCAAGGACAGCGAGTGCATCGACACCGAGACCGGTCAGGTGTGGTGGCCCGAGATCTCCAAGGAGGCGTTCGCTGACGGCATCCGCGCGGCGGTGGATGCCTACTGGAACTGGCAGACCTCCCGAGCCGGGAAGAGAGCAGGTCGACGCGTCGGGTTCCCGCGATTCGCGAAGAAGGGCCGTGACCGAGACCGGGTCACCTTTACCACCGGCGCTATCCGAGTTGAGCCAGATCGGCGCCACGTCACGTTGCCGAGGATCGGCACCGTGCGGGTTCACGAGAACACGCGCCGCCTGGAACGTCTGATCGCCAAGGGAAAGGCACGGATACTCGCGGCGACGGTGTCCCGAAAAGGCACGCGCCTGGTGGTCTCGTTCCGGGTGCTGATCCAGCGGCCTCAACAACCCACGGTCAAGGACCTGGCTTCGCGGGTAGGTGTCGACGTTGGGGTGCGGGTCTTGGCCACTGTTGCCAACGGTCGCGGAGAGGTGATCGAACGTGTGTCGAACCCGCGGCCGTTGGAGGCTGCGTTGAAGGATCTGCGCCGCCTGGGCCGCGAGCGGTCGCGCCGGACACCGGGCTCGCGCGGCTACATCGAGACCCAAACCAGGATTACCCGGTTGCAGTGCCGGGTCGCGGACATTCGTGCCCGCCACATCCATCGCTTGACCACGAGGCTTGCCAAGACCCACGGCACCATCGTGGTCGAAGGACTGGATACGGCTGGGATGCTGCGGCAGAAGGGGCTGACGGGCGCCCGTGCCCGCAGGCGTGGTCTGTCGGACTCCGCCCTTGGTGAGCCTCGTCGCCAACTCGGTTACAAGACGGGCTGGTACGGCTCGAACCTCGTGATCGCGGATCGCTGGTTCCCGTCCTCCAAAACCTGCCACGCCTGCAGGCACGTCCAAGATGTCGGGTGGGCGGAGCACTGGACCTGCGGGCAGTGCCACGCCGACCATCAGCGAGACGAGAACGCAGCCATCAATCTCGCGCGCTACGAGACGCCCACCGCGGCTGATAGCGCCGTCGGCCCAGTCAGGGCCGCCGTCAAGCGTGGAGCCGACCGCAAGACCGAGCCTCGCTCGGCAGGTGGCAATGAAGCGCGGAAGGAACCCAAGCGCAAGGCTAGGGACCAACCCCGAGATGGGGCGCCGGTGGGATGAGCACCATCATCTTTTCCCCGGCGACGGTAGCGGCGCGTTCCACCCGCGGCGGATCGCGACCAGCCGGATCGCGAAGCACACCACCGCGGCGGCGATCGGGACCCAGAGCGCGTGGTACTCCAACGCCGACGCGATCACCACGATCGCGGCGCCGAGCAGCGCGGGGGTGGCGTAGATCTCGGAGCGGAGGACGACCGGGACGCGGCCGCTGAGCACGTCCCGGAGTACCCCGCCGCCGATGGCCGAAATCGTGCCGAGAAGGGCGGCCGAGATCGGCGACAGGCCGAACTCGATCGCCTTCCGGGCACCGGTCACGCAGAACAGGGCGAGCCCGGCCGCGTCGAAGATGTTCACCAGCCGCTCGACGCGGCCGATCCCCGGATGCAGGAAGAACGTCAGCAGACCGGCCGCGATCGGGACGGCCAGGTAGCGCCAGTCGCGCAGCGCGGCCGGCGGGGTCTGGCCGATCAGCACGTCCCGGATGAACCCACCGCCGAGTCCGGTGACCAGCGCCAGCACCTGGATCCCGAACACGTCCAGCTTCTTCCGTACGCCGACCAGCGCACCGGTGATCCCGAACACGAAGATTCCGACCAGATCGAGCACCTGCAGCACCACGGATCCACTCACAGCCCGAACGCTAAACCACGAGCGCCGCGCCACTGGCGGATCTATCGTTCGTGGTCATGAACCGCGCCCCGGACGTCGACTACTTCGCCACCTCGTCGCGACCCGGCTGGGAGTCGCTCCCGCCCGCCCTGCACGAAGCCCTCGCCGTTGCCCTCGGCACGCAGGTCACCTCGGTCGCGACACCGGTCAGCACCGGCTTCACCGGAGGCTTCGCGGCACGGGCCGAGTTGGCGGACGGCCGCCGCGTGTTCATCAAAGCAGCCGGCGAAGGCCTGCACGCGTACGAGGCATACCAGCGCGAAGCCGAGGTAGTCCCACAGCTCCCGAAGGCAGTCCGAGCCCCAGCAATCATCACCACCGCCCACGCCGACGGCTGGTTTGCGGTGGTATCCGAGTGGGTTGAGGGACGGATGCCGGGGGCTCCGTGGACGGCTGAGGACTTTGGGGCGGTTACTGCTGCTTGTGAGGGTATGGCTGAGGTGCTGCGGCCGAGTCCGTTGGATGGGTTGAGCCTCTTCTCGGAGCTGGTCGGGGACGACGTTGCGGTGCCTGCGCAAATTCTGGCGGGTGAGCGGGAGATGCCGGTCGGTCTGCAGGGCTGGCTGCCGCGGGTACTGCCGGAGCTCGCGGAGCTGGTCGAGCTTGTGCCCGAAGCGCTCGCCGGCGACTCCGCCGCGCACTCCGACCTGCGCCCGGACAACATGCTGATCGACAACGCCGGCGTCTGCTGGACGATCGACTGGAACTGGCTGACACTCGGCCCGCGCTGGGTCGACTGGGTCGGCCTCCTGCCGATCGCGCAGCACCAAGGCATCGACACGTTCACGGCGATCGCGCGCAGTCCGCTCACCGCCGACGTACCGAAGGATCACCTCGACTGCCTCGTGGCCGTGATAGCGGCGTACATGATGAAGAACACCGAGGCCCCGCCCCCAGCCGGCTGTACCCCGGCGTTGCGCCAGCACCAGCGGCTGCACGCGTGGACCTTCCTCGACTGGCTCGCCGTACGACGGGGCTGGCCTACCGTGGAGATATGACGAAGGCTCCCACCAGCAGGTTCAAGGTCGAGGTGCTCGACGGCGACCGGACATCGCGGCGCGAGGACGTCGTCAGCACCGAGGAGCCGCTGGAACTGCGACTCGAATGGCCGGGCCGGCCGCCCGAGCCGCTGGTCGTCACGATGCGCACGCCCGGCTCCGACTTCGAGCTGGCCGCCGGGTTCTGCCTCGGCGAGGGCTTCGCGGTGCGCCCCGACGCGATCCGGACCGTTGCCTACTGCACCGACGCCACATTGACCCCCGAACAGCAGTTCAACACCGTCACGGTCACCTTCGACGGTCCCCCGGACCGCGAACCACCCCAGCGGTACGGCGTGACGTCGGCCGCCTGTGGTGTCTGCGGCCAGCAGAGCCTCGACGAACTCGCCGAGCGCGAGTACGACCCGGTGGACCCGGTGGAGGCCCCGCTCGACGTCGTACGCCGGCTGCCCGATCTGCTCCGGGAGGCGCAGCCGATGTTCAGCCGCACCGGCGGTCTGCACGCCGCGGGCCTGTTCACCGCCGACGGCCGCAAGGTCGTGGTGAAGGAGGACATCGGCCGGCACAACGCGGTCGACAAGGCCGTCGGCTGGACGGTACTCAACCAGCACAGCCGCAAGGGCCTGCTGCTCGCCGTCAGCGGCCGCGCCGGCTACGAAATCGTCCAGAAAGCAGTCGCCGCCGGCCTCGGCATGATCATCGCGGTCGGCGCCCCATCGAGCCTCGCCGTCGACCTGGCCCGCCGCTTCAACATCACCCTGGCCGGCTTCACCCGAGGCGACCGCTGCGTCGTCTACTCCGCCCCGGAGCGAATCATCCGTCCAGCTTGATGAACGTTGCCTTGGGGACGTACTCGTAGCGGTCCGGCATGCAGGTCAGGATGATGACCTGGCCGTGGTCGCCGGCGCGGCCGAGGAGGGCGCCCATGTCGCGGAGGCGGGCCTTGTCGGACCAGCCGAGGGCGTCGTCGAAGATCACCGGGACGCTGCCCTCGCCGGTGCTGACGAGGTGGCTGATCGCGAGCCGCGTGATGATCGCCAGCTGCTCCTGAGCACCCGTCGACAAGGCCTCGACCGGCAACCGGACGCCGTCCAGTTCGCGCTCGGCGACCGCGAGGTCGTCGTCCAGCCAGACCCGGAACGACGGCCCGTACACACTGCGGCCGAGTGCCTCGATCCGGCTCTGCAACGGCTCCGAGTACTTCGTCTGCGCCTCGGCCCGATGCCGGCTCAGCGTCTCGTGCACCCGCCGCGCCGCCTCGGCCCGCCGCAGGAGGCTGTCGTGTTCCGTGCGTACGGCGGCCAGCTCCAGCTCGGCCACGTCCCGCCGCGTCGCAAGTCCGTCCCGCCCGGACTGCTCCAGGCGGCCTTCCGTCGTACGCAATGCGTCGCGCAAGGTGTCGCGCTCGCCCTGCAGACGCGTCGCGACGGCCAACGCGTGCGTCAGCTCACCCGCGACCTGGTCCGCCCCAGCCTCGTCCGCCTGCTCCTGTACGGCGGTGAGCTCCTCGAGCACCGCCTCGACCTCAGCCGTCGCCTCGCTCTCGGCCACCGCCACGGCCTCGTCGTCGAGCACGGACCGCGCGGACTCCAGCGACTCGACCGCCGCAGCCAGCCGCTCCCCTGCGAGCTCCGACCGGGCCCGTGCGTTCTGAGCCTCGGACCGGTCCTCGTCCGCCGCCTTCCGCGCCTGCGCCGCCGCGAACTCCGCATCCGTCAGCAGCCGCTCCACATCGGCCAGCCCACTCCGGGCCTCCTCAAGGACACGCTGCGCGCTCGCGAGATCCCCAGGCTCCAGCCCGGGCTCGTCGATGTCGTCGAACAACGTGTCGTGCGACGAGTCGAACTCAGTGAACTCCGCGAACAGCGACATCTGCCCCGGAACAGCCTCGACCGCGGGCTGCTTGCCGCTGTCCTCGGCCAGCTCCCCAACCTGGAGACGAGCGGTCAGTACGGCGATCCGCTCGCCCGGATCGCCTCCGGCCGTCAGCGACTTCTCGGTCCGCCGCGCCTCGTTCAGCTCGGCGGTCGCGGTGTCGGCCTTCCGCAGCAGGTCCCGCGCCGCCGCGACATCCTTGACGCCCGCCTTCTTCAGCAGATCCGTCTCCCGCCGTACGGCGTCGTCGACGCGCGAGCGCAGCGTCGCCGCCTCGCCACCGGCACGAACGGTCACCTCGACCTGCCCCGGCACCCCGACCACGAGCTCACCCGAGACGAGCACCTCGGTCGACTCGTCGAAGCCGAGCTCCGGCGGCACAGTGCCTTCCAGACCGGTCCCGGAGAGTTCGACAGGCTCGGCGCCAAGTCGCCGTACCGACACCTCGGGAACGCCGGCCGCGAGTGCCGCGCGGGCCTCGACGACCGCCGCGCGGGCATCCTCCAACGCCGCCACCACGGCGTCGTCGACCTTGATCCGGTCGAGGATCGTCCCGGCCGCCGCGATCCGCGCCCGGACGTCGACCAGCTCGGTCTGCTGCCCGACCAGCCGGTCCAGCTCGGCGCGATCCATCAGGTCGGAGACGCGACGTTCCGCGGTCTGAACGTCGGTACGCCGCAGGTCCTTGAGCTCCACGACCTCCGCGAGCGCGGCCTCCGCCGCCTGGACGGTCTCGGCCGCGGTTCGGGCGACCAGCTCCGCGTCGGCTCGCCGCGCGGCGAGCTCCGCCTCGAACTTGGTGAACCGCTCGACCTCGTCGAGGAGCCGCTCGCGATCGAGCCGGGTGCGAGTGTGGTTCTCCAAGCGCGCTCGCGCGGTTTCGGCGCGGGACTTCACCGAGTCCCGGCGCAGCAGGATCTCGTCGGTCGCCTGCTTGCGTTCGCGCAGGGCCTCGACGCCAGTGAGGTGATCGGTCAGGCGGGTGGAGACGTCGCTCAGGTCGAGGGTCAGCCGCTCGGCGCGGCGGATGTCGGACTGGACCTCGTCCATCGCCTGCAACGCCTGTTTGAAGGCCAGCTCGGCCGCCGCCACGGTCTTCGCCGAGCGGGCGAAGTCGCCGGTCGGCTTGCCGCGGGGCGTCCAGTACCGCAGGTACTCGTGCTCGACGGCCGTCACCAGCGGCATCGACGCACCGTCGACCGGAGTGCCCGACTCCGCGGTCACCGCGGTGATCAGCGGCTCCGCGTCCGCCGGTGTTGGCAGCACCAACGACTGGCCCTGGCTGACCATCAAGGTCTGCCACAGCACCGGATCGACGTTCTCGTGGAACAGCCGCTCGGCCTCGTTGTGCGCCTCGCGCCCGGTCCAGGACTGCCGCCGGCCGTCGGGCTCGACGACCGTCAGCTCGGTGGACCGGTTCTTCAGCCAACGCTTGGTGTAGGTCAGTTCACGACCGCCGAGGCTCAGCTCCGCGGTGACCTCCGGGCCGACGTCCTGGCCGACCGGCTGGATGTCGCGGATCCGCGTCGACTTCGAGTCGTCGGGCAGGTCGAAGATCAGCCCGAACGCCTCGACCAGGCTGGACTTCCCGACCTCGTTGTCGCCGACGACCACGGTGGTCCCGAGCGCGCGGAACCGGACAATGCGGTCCTTGACGCCACGGAAGTCCCGTAGCGCCAAGCTGTGTAATCTCATCCCGCGTCCCGCGCCAATCGGTGCATCAACGACAGCGCCGCACCCGCGCCCTCGTCGCCGCCGGCCAGCGCCTGCCGCAGCTCCTCCATCGCGGCCCGCGCCGGACCGCTCAGCTGCAGGGACTCCAGATCCGCCGCGTCCGGCGCCGGCCGCACGGTCCAGAACTTCACCCAGCGCTCGACACTCGCGAAGACCTCGCCCTGCGCGTCGATGATCGAGTCCAGCCGAGCCAGCAGCGGCAGCGAGAGCGAGCCGTCACCGGCCAGCCGCACGTACGTCCGCTCCTTGTCCGGTAGCTCGGCGAACCAGTCCTCGAGCGCCGTGATCGACTCCTCGTCGAACAGGTCGGCGCGATGATCCACCATGTGCCACGCGCCGACGCGGATCGGCTCGACCTCGATACCGGCGCCGATGGTCACCTTCAGGACGTTGCCGGGGTCGTCCTCCTCCGGTGACGTGACCTCCTGCGTCCCGGAGAACCAGATCCGGTCGGTGACCCGGGTCGTCGAGTGCCGGTCGCCGAGGCCGACGTACTGCAGCCGGCCGTCCGCGACCGCGGCCTCCAAAGCTTTTTGATCGATGGTCGGTACGTCGGACATGCCGCCGGACAGACTCGTCAGCTGACCGTGGGCGAGCAGGATCCGCGTCGTCTTCGGGTCGGCGGTCAGGTCGGCGTACCCGGGCGCGGCCGGGTCCGAGAGCGGGCGCCGCGAACGCCACGGCGCGCCGACGATCTCGACCCCCGGCACGATCTGAAAGGGAGTCGTTTCGGTCAGCACCGTGACGTGTTCCGGCGCGTGCGCGAGCCACTGGCTCGAGGTCCACAACGACCCCGGCTCCAGCGCGTCGTGGTTGCCCGGGAGCAGCACGACCGGGACCGGGATCCGCTTCAGCGCCTCGCAGGCCCGCAGGATCGTCTGCCGCTCGACCTGGTTGTGCTCGAACACGTCCCCGGTGACGACCACGAACGCCGCCCCGGTCCGCTCCGCGACCTCGCCGATCCGCGCGACAGCGTCCAGCCGCGACTGACCCCACCGGGCCTGCCCGTCCGGCCCCAGGAACCGGCGCATCATGCCCAGCTGCCAGTCCGAGCTGTGCAGAAACGTGATCGACTCGTCCATAGCGAACAGAACGCTAACCCCCACCGCCGACAACCACCCAACCCAACACCCCCAAACCCGCACACCGCCCACACTCCGGACGCACTCCGGACGCACTTTGAGCCCCTACCAACCGTTTCGCCGCCCCCGAAACGACTGGTGGGGGCCCAAGGACGATGAGAGAGTCCGGATGTGTATCTCACGACGGAGCGGTTGCGGTTGGGGCGGTTCGGACCGGACGACGGCGCGTTGCTGCTGGAGCTGGAGTCCGATCCCGAGGTGATGCGGTTCCTGACCGGGCGGGCGACGCCGCGGGACGAGGTCGAGAGCGTCGTACTGCCGGAGATCCTCGCGGTGTACGCCGGGCATCCGCGGCTCGGGACGTTCAAGGCCGAGGACGCGGACGGTTTCGTCGGGTGGTTCGGGATCCAGCCGACGGCCGATCCGCGGACCGTCGACGTCGGGTACCGGCTGAAGCGGTCCGCCTGGGGCAAGGGGTACGCGACCGAGGGCACCCGGGCGTTGATCGCGCACGCGTTCACCGTGCTCGGGATGGAGCGGGTGGAGGCGGACACGATGGCGGTCAACCACCGGTCGCGGGCGGTGATGCGCCGGTCGGGACTGCGGTTCGAGAAGGTGTACCACGAGCACTTCGACGATCCGCTGCCCGGAACCGAGTTCGGCGAGGTGCTGTACGCCGTCGATCGCGCGACCTGGGAAGCTGGGTCGCATGAGTGACGAGCGACCGTACGCCGTACTGGACATCGACGCGACCCTGTCGGACACCAGCAAGCGGCTGCACTTCATCGAGCGGAAGCCGAAGGACTGGGACTCGTTCTTCGCGCACTCCAAGGACGACGCCGTCCTCGAGGAAGGCCTCGCGATCGCGACGACGCTGGCCGCGGACCACGAGATCGTCTACCTGACCGGCCGCCCCGAACGGATCCGGCGGGACACCGAGAAGTGGCTGAAGGACAACGGCTTCCCGGACGGCAAGGTCTACATGCGCGGCAACACCGACCGCCGCCCGTCGATGCTGATGAAACTGGGCCGCCTCAAACGCCTCGCCGAACAGCGCCCCGTCGCCGTCCTCGTCGACGACGACGCCTCAGTCATCAAGGCCGCCGCAAAAGCCGGCTACACGGTGATGAGGGCCGACTGGGGACTCGATGCAGAGTCCCAGCCGACCCTCTTCGAAGCCCAGGAATCCGAAGGCCGGACCTGAGCCGTTACTTGCTCAGGCCGACGATCAGGGTGTTGGCGTACGGCGGGTACGACGACAGGTAGAAGTTCTGGACCTTCGACCCGTGCAGGAACGCGTTGCGCGCGTAGATCAGGGGCACGATCGGGGCGTCGGCCATGATCTGCTTGTCCAGTGCAGCCCACAGGCCGGCTGCCTTCGTGCGGTCCGGTTCGGCGGTGGCCGCGGCGATCGCCGTATCCACTGCGGGGTTGGAGTAGCGGGAGATGTTGTACCCGCCGTTGCCGATCTCCGACGTCCCGAAGAGCGGCTGGATGTTGCCGATCGCGCTCGGGAAGTCCGGCAGCCAGCTCGACACCGTCAGGTCGAAGTCCGGCTTGTTGCCGGTGATGAGGTCGGTCAGCGGCTCACTCTCCAGCGGCTTGATGGTGACCGTGATCCCGGCCCGCTTCAGGCCCTGCTGAATCGCCTGCGCCACGCCGAGTCCGGTCGTGTTGTCGGCGGCCAGCACCAGGTTCAGGTTGCTGACGCCGGCCGCGGCCAGCATCTGCTTGGCCTTCGCCGGGTCACCGGCAGGCGGCGCCTCGTACAGGTCGTACTTGCTGTACCCGTCGATGCCCGGCGTGATCAGCGTCGAAGCGATCTCACCGCCGTACTCCGGACCGCCCTCGGCGACCTGGACGGCCTGCTTGTCGACGGCGTACTCGATCGCCTTACGGACCGCGGGGTTGGCCAGCGCCGGCCGCTTGGTGTTCATCGCCAGGTACTGCAGCGCGCCGGACGGTGACGTCGCCACGCGGGCCTTGACGGCCGGGTTGCCGGTGATCGTCGGGATCAGCGACGCCGGGACCGACGTACCAGTGGTGGCGGCGAACTTGTCGTCACCGGCATCGGCGATCAGCCGCTGGTTGACCACGTTGGGCTCCAGGCCCATGTCGGTCACGATCGAGTCCGGCAGGCCGGTCCGGGCCGGGTCGGTCGACTTGTCCCAGTTCGGGTTGCGCACCAGCACGAGCTTCGAGCCCGGCGTGTAGGACTGCACCTGGTACGGGCCGCTGGCCATCGGCTTCTCGCCGTAGTGCGCCGGGTCGGTGTCGGCCTTCTTCGGCACCGGCGAGAACGCCGGCATGCTGACGATCCACGGCCAGTCGCCGTACGGCTTGTTCAGCTTGAAGACGATCGTGGTCTCGTCCGGCGTCTCGATCGAGGCCAGCTCGCCGCCCTTGTACGGGCCGGTGTACTTGTCACCGCCGGTCAGCAGCGACTTGTGGTAGCCGAGACCGCCGGACAGCTCCGGCGCGAACGACCGCTCGACGCCGTACTTGATGTCAGCAGCAACGATCGGCGAACCGTCGGCGTACTTGAGACCCGCCTTCAGCTTGTAGGTCCAGGTCTTGCCGCCGTCGCTGACCTGGCCGGTGTCGGTGGCCAGGTCCGGGACCAGCTCGGTCGGCTTGTTCGGGTCGGTCTTCCACGACGTCAGGCCGCGCAGCACGAGGTGGATCCCGCTGATGCCCAGGTTCTGGCTCTTGGCCGGGTCGTAGCTGATCTCCTTGCTGGTGCTGAGGATGTGCCAGGTGCCGCCCTGTTCCGCGGCCGCAGTACTGCCGCCGGTCGTGCCGGACTTGTCGTTGGCGTTGCACGCGGCCGCCGCGAGCACGAGCAGTGCCGCTAACGCGACCGCTCGGGATATGTGTTTCATGGGGTCCTCTCAAGGGGTGGGGGCTCAGGGAAGTAGCAGGCGGCCCGGTGTTCGGAGTTCCCGGCGACGGGCTCGAGCACTGGTCGTTTCGTCGCGCAGACGTCCTCGGCCTTGTAACAACGGGTCCGGAACGGACATCCGGACGGCGGGTCGATCGGGGTCGGTACGTCGCCGGTCAGCACGATGCGGTCACGGGTGACCCCCGGTTCCGGCACCGGCACGGCGGACAGCAGCGCCTTCGTGTACGGGTGCGCCGGCGACTCGTACACCTTCGCCGCCGGGCCTTCTTCGACGATCGTGCCGAGGTACATCACGGCGATCCGGTCGGCGACCTGACGGACGACGGCCAGGTCGTGGGCGACCAGCACGTACGACAGGCCGAGCTCGTCGCGCAGGTCGGCGAGCAGGTTCAGCACCTGGGCCTGCACCGACACGTCCAGCGCGGACACCGGCTCGTCGCAGACCAGCAGATCGGGTTTGACCGACAGCGCCCGGGCGATCCCGATCCGCTGCCGCTGCCCGCCGGAGAACTCGTGCGGGTACCGCACCAGGTGCTCCTCGGCCAGCCCGACCTGTTCGAGCAGTTCGACGAGCTGCGCCCGGGTCGGGCGGAGTCCTTGCGCGCGGAACGGCGTACTCAGGATCGTCGCCACCGACTGCCGCGGGTTCAGCGACGCCTGCGGGTCCTGGAAGACCATCTGGATCCGGCGGCGGATCGGGCGCAACCGGCGGCCCTTGACCTTGGTGACGTCCTGGCCGCCGATCTCGACCCGGCCCTGCGTCGGGTCGAGCAGCCGGGTCGCGACCCGGGCCAGCGTGGACTTGCCGGACCCCGACTCACCCACGAGACCGACGGTTTCGCCTCGACGTACGACGAGGTTGACGCCGTCGACCGCGCGCACGGCCTGCGCCTTCTGCCACGGCACACCGCGCAACCCGAAGTACTTGCGCACGTCCTTGAGGTTCAGCAGCTCGTCAGGCATCCGCCGGCCTCCGTCCCAGGTGGCAAGCCGCCTCGTGATCACCCTCGCCGGGACGCGGCGTCAGCTCGGGTCGCTCCGTGACGCACCGCTCCCCCACCAGATGCGTGTACGCGCACCGCGGCTGGAACGGGCAGCCGGTGGTGATCGACCCCGGCGCCGGCGGAGTGCCCGGGATCGTGGTCAGCCGCGGCTTCGGCGGTACGTCGACCCGCGGCATCGCACCCAGCAACCCGAGGCTGTACGGGTGCGCCGCCCGGAAGAACAGGTCCCGCACGGTACCTCGCTCCGCCGCGCGGCCGGCGTACATCACCAGGACGTCGTCCGCGACCTCGGCGACCACACCGAGGTCGTGCGAGATCAGGATCAGCGCCGTACCGAACTCGTCCTGGACGTCGTCCAGCTGGCGCATGATCTGCGCCTGCACGGTGACATCGAGTGCGGTCGTCGGCTCGTCCGCGATCAGCACTCTCGGGTCGTTCACCAGAGCCATAGCAATCACGACCCGCTGCCGCATTCCCCCGGAGAACTCGTGCGGGTAACTGTCGGCGCGGCGGGTCGCGTCCGGGATGCCGACCTTGTCGAGCATCTCGACCGCCCGGCGGCGCGCGACCTTCTTCGAGACGTCGTGGTGCAGCCGGTACGCCTCGGCGACCTGCCAGCCGACCGAGTAGTACGGGTTGAGCGCCGACAGGGCGTCCTGGAAGACCATCGCGATGTCGTTGCCGCGGATCTTGCGGAGCTCGTCGGCAGGCAGGCCGTTCAGCTCGCGGCCGTCGAGCAGCACCTCGCCGGTGACGTCGGCGTTCGACGGCAGCAGGCCCATCACCGCGGACGAGCTGACGCTCTTCCCGGAACCGGACTCGCCGACGATCGCGAGCGTCTGCCCGGGCGCGACCGCGAAGTCGATACCGTCGACGGCGGGCACCGAACCGTTCTCGGTCCGGAAGGTGACCTTCAGGTCATGTACTTCCAGCACTGGCTCAGCCATGGCTCACCCTCGGGTCGAGCACACCGTGCACTATGTCCACCACCAGGTTCGCCAGGATGATCAGGAACGCCGAGAACAGCGTGACGCCGACGACCACGGCCACGTCGAGCTGACCGACCGCGCTGATCAGCAGGTCGCCGAGGCCCTGCATGCTGAACACCTTCTCGGTCAGGATCGCGCCGCCGAGCAGGCCGCCCAGGTCGAGACCGAACAGCGTGATCACCGGGACCAGCACGCCGCGCAACCCGTGGATCAGCACCACTCGCCCTTCCCCGGCGCCCTTCGCCCGGGCCGTGGTGATGTAGTCGAGGTTGAGTTCCTCGAGCATCTGCGACCGGGTCAGCCGGATGTACGACGCCGCTTGCAGGATGGCCAGCACGATCCACGGCGTGACCAGGTGCCACGCCCAGTCGACCGGGCTCTCGGTGAATGGGATGTAGCCGTTGACCGGGACCATGTTGAGCCAGAACCCGAACACCAGGATCGCGAGCAGCCCGAGCAGGAACGACGGGGTCGAGACGCCGATCAGCGCGACGCCGACGGACAGCCGATCGAGGAGGCGGCCCCGGTTCAGCGCGGCGATCACCCCGAGCGACACGCCGATCAGCAGCCAGAGGACTGCCGCGCCGAGCGCGATCGAGGCGGTGATCGGCAGCCGGTCCATGATCAGCGTGGTGACCGGGCGAGCGAGCGGGAACGAGTACCCGAAGCACGGAGCGTTGCAGTGCACCGCCGCCGCGCCGTCTCCGAACGTGCGACCGGCGAAGATGCCCTTCAGGAAGTTCAGGTACTGCTGCAGGGTGCTCTGGTCGAGCTGCATGAAGTGCCGCGCCTGCTCGAGGCGGTCCGGCGTACACGGCTTGCCGCACGCCAGGTGGGCCGGGTCGGCGGGGATCGCGTAGAAGATCAGGTAGACGGCGAGGCTCAGCGCGAGCATCACCAGCAGCGCGGCGAACAGCCGCCGGATCAGGAACCAGACGAGGTCGGGCATCAGTTCGTCCTCCGCAACCGAACGTCGAACGCGTCCCGTACGCCGTCGCCCAGCAACGTGAAGCCGAGGACGGCGAGGAACAGCATCGCGCCCGGGAACAGCAGGAACCACGGGTCCGCACCGGTGTAGACCCAGGCGATCGAGTCCGAGATCGACCGGCCGAGGCTGGGGGTCGGCGGCGGGACGCCGACGCCGAGGAAGGACAGCGCGGCCTCGGCGCCGATGTAGCCGGGGATCGCGAGCGTGGCGATCACCAGGACCGGACCGAGCAGGTTCGGCAGCAGTTCGCGGGTGATCACCATCCAGCCGCTCGACCCGACGCTGCGGGCCGCCTCTACGAACTCGCGGGCGACCAGCGAGCGGGCCTGGTTGCGGATCAGGCGTGCCAGGCCGGCCCAGCCGAAGAAGCTGAGCACCAGGATCAGCAGCAGCCAGCGCGGGAAGCCCGCCGGGACGATGATGCCGAGGGCAATCATGAACACGAGCTGCGGGAACCCGAACAGGAAGTCGAGCAGTCGCGACAGCACCGCGTCGTACCAGCCGCCGAAGTACGCCGCGCTGATCCCGGCGAGGGTGCCGACGACCGTGGTGATCAGCGTGACGACGACCGCGATGAACAGCGACGTCCGCAGACCGAGGACGACGATCGAGAACAGGTCCCGGCCGGTCAGCGGCTCCACCCCGAACCAGTGGCTACCGCTCGCGCCGCCGACCGCCCCGCGCGGCGCGTTGCCGCGGGCCGGATCGAGCAGATCGATGTGGTACGTCGTCGCGTCCTGGCCGGCCAGCCGCACCAGCAACGGCGCCGCGGCGGCGATCACGATCAGCAGCGCGACCACGACCAGGCCGACCCGCGCGCTGCGGTCACGCCGAAGCCGGCGCATCGCTTGCCGGGTGGGCGATACGGTCCCGGCGACCGAGGAACTCACAAGCACTCCCGACAGGTTCGAATCACAGTCATGTGTGATGGCCGACAAAACCTAGGCCGCATCCTCCCACCACGGGGTTCGCATCTCGAATCCCGAGAATGTCGGGTCGTTAACTGTGGATTCGGATAGGTGCTGCCGGGTGGTTACGCTCCGCGTGTGGATGCCATGGTGGAGATCGGTGACCGAGTGCTGCTGTACGCCGTTTACGGGGCGGACAGCGGCGTACCGGTGATGTCGTTCGGAGGTACTCCGAGTACGCGGTGGAAGCGGCCCGAGGTGGTGGCGACGATCGAGTCGTCCGGGGTGTGGATGGTGATGCCGGACCGGCCCGGGTACGGCGGATCGACCCGGCAGGAGGGCCGGACCGTGGCATCTGTCGCCTCCGACGCGGTTGCTCTGGCCGATGCATTGGGCTGGGAACGATTCGCGGTCACCGGCGGCTCCGGAGGCGGTCCGCACGCCTTGGCCTGCGCGGCACTCCTCCCCGACCGCGTGACTCGCTGCGCGGTGACTGGGAGCAACGCGCCGCCCCTCGTCGACGGCCCCGAGCCGACCGAGGCAGAGGAGCAGGCGGACCCACGGCGCAACCGCACCTCCTGGCGGGCGGTTCACGGAGACCTGCGACCAGGGCTCGAGGAAACAGCTCGCACGATCATGGCCGCCGTCGAGGCGGGCGGGCCGGAGTTCCCGCCGGACCCCGGTTCGCCGCCAGGACCCCCGGCGCGTGAGGACCCGTCGGCGATCGCCCGGCTGACCGCGACCTTCGTCACCAGTCATGACGGCTGGATCGACGACCATCTCGCGTTCGCTCGGCCCTGGGGGTTCGAACTCGGCGACATCCAGGTGCCTGTCAGCCTCTGGCACGGATCAGCTGACGAGCGCGCCGGCAAGTACGCCGACCACTTGGCCGCCGCGATCCCGCACGCCGAACGCAAGTACTACGTGGGCGGCCACATCCCGCCAACAAATGCGTACCGCGAACTGCTGCGCTGGCTGACACTGTCCTGATGGACCTAGCGCGTCAACTCGTTCTGGAGCTGTATCCGGAGGCCCGGGCCGCCTGGCTCGGCGGGAGCGTTGCGCGCGGTGACGCAAGCCCGACGTCCGACCTGGACATCACGGTGCTGCTGGACGGACCACCGGCACCGCGAAGGAAGTCGCTGGAGTACGGCGGCTGGCCGGTCGAGCTGTTCGTGCACACCGAGAAGTCACTGCGCTACTTCGCCGACAAGGACCAGCTGCGACGCCAGCCGACCATGATGCGGCTGGTCGGCGAATCCGTCGTACTGGTGGACACCGACGGGTCCGCCGCGCGACTGCAGCAGGAGTTCGTTGCCGAAGTGGCTGCTGGGCCTAAGCCGCTGACTTCCGACGAGCTGGACCTGCTGCGCTACACGGTCACCGACCTGCTGGAGGACCTGGCAGCCGCAGAAGGTGATGTGCGGCTGGCGATCACGTCAGTGCTGTGGCAGGAGGCGGCCCGGCTGCTACTGACCGGCGCCGGGCACTGGTCCGGTACCGGGAAGGGTCTGCTGCGAGAGGTCACGGCGTACGACGTTGCTCACGGCACTGATCACGCTGTGAGGTTGCTGGACGGGGTGCGGGCGTCGGACGATCGCCTGGTGGTCGCTGTGGACAACATCCTTGCCGCGCACGGAGGACGCCTGTTCGCCGGATTCGAGCTGGCGGCGAGCATCTAGTCACGCCGCACTCAGTCGCGCAGTCCGATCAGGAGCCGTACGTCGACGTCTTCCGTGAATGGGCCCGGGCCGACGGCGTCTCGCAGTCGCGCGGCGAACTCCTCTCGCGCACGACCAATCGGCAACTGTTCAACCGGCATCGCCGACAAGACTCCACCAAGGAGTTCCACGAACGTGAGTGGAGCCGAATACCGCACCCTCGTGTCGCCTACGACGTAGCCGGCCGCCGCGAGGCTCAGACGGTAGACCTCCTGACTTCGCTCGTCGGTTCCACAGGCGGCGGCGAGCGACGTGCCGAGCCACTGCTGCAGGAACTCGCGCAGCGCGGAGGACCACGTGGTGTCTTGTAGCCAGAGTGGTACGCCGTTGGTCACGACCGCAATGCCTCCCCCGGCACGCAGCAGCGGCCGCACCGTGCGGAACAGGTCATCGTGGTCCATCCAGTGCAGCGCTTGGGCCACGGTGACCGCGGCGAGTGGCCCAACAAGCTGTGCGATCGCTGGCACGTCCCGATCGGAACCAAGCGCCCACATGACATTGCGCTGGTCACCGACGACGGCCCGAGCCTGAACGAGCATGTCCGCCTCCGGATCCAGCCCGATGACCGCACGAAGGCTCCTCGCAAGCGGCAACGTCAGCTGCCCGGTGCCGCAGCCGACGTCCAGTACCACGTCATCAGCACCGAGGCGGAAAGCCTGCGTCAGCGCATCGATCGTCTCGTCGGGGTACCCGCGCCGGTACCGCTGGTACAGCTCCGCGACCTCGCCGCCGAATCCGAGTGCTGTCATGCCGGCCAGACTGCCCGAACAATCTCCGCGAGCACAGCTTCTTCGGCTGACAGCAGACAGTCTGCGACCCGCCGAGTCAACCCGCCGCCTACGGCCGCTGGCTACCCCTCCCGCGCATCGGACCACCAACCCCATTTCGCCATCGCCTACACGTTTCCCCGTACGCCGAACCTGTGACGTTTCCCCTTGTGGATAAGGAAAAACAGGCTGCCCGTGGCTTGAACCACCCGCGCGTCTTGCATAGAATCGAACACATGCTCGAGCAAGATCTGGATACGTTGAGCACCCGCGACCTGCTGGAGCGTGCCGCGGACTGCCGCACGGTGGCCAACCGCGCCGACGCGCACCTGCTGGAATGCGCCCAGATCTACGCCGACCGCTTCCACCCCTCCGTCTGCCCCACCCGCCCAACCCGCCGCGCCAACGACGGGCGCGAACGCGCTGTGATCCTGGGCGGCGAGGGCTGCCCCGCGATCGCGGAGTTCGCGATCGCCGAGTTCGCCGCCGTAGTCGGGGTCTCACCCGGCGTCGGCCGCGCCCTGCTCGCCGACGCCCTCGCCCTGCGCCACCGCTTCCCC
>NZ_SJKA01000034.1 GCF_004331435.1 Kribbella sindirgiensis | reverse complement strand
GGCATCCTGCTCGACACCGTCCCACTCCTGCCACTCCAACTCATCCACCCGCGAATACCGATTCCGACCCAGCAACTCGTCCAACTCCGCGTCCAACTGGTCTTCCTCAGTGATGAAACGCGCATCATCCGGGGCCTCGGAACCAGTCAGGTGGTACAGATCGTCCGGGACGTAGCCATCGTCCAGCGGCTCGCAGTTGCAATGGATCCGCGCGATGCCGCGATGAGGGCCCGCATCGGAGCGCGAGGCGGTATCGGCCGCGACCCACGAGTCGCTGCCCACCTCTGCCCCAACGCTCACCATGGACCCATATTAGAACATCTGTTCCCTTAAACTCAACTTCTCACATGGCCCGCGACGCGTAGGGATCTGGCGAGCCTGGCGTACTCGAGGTGGGTGAGGTCGAGCCCTTCCGCGCCGTAGGCCAGCAGGAAGCGCACAGTGCCAGGCTCACACAAGGCGGCGAACAGGTCGTGCTCGCGCGGCGCGAGCATCACGTGACCCCAGTCGATCGCCCGCGCCCGTTCGATCACCACTTCGAGCCGGTCGACGTTGGCCAGAACCTCGTCGCGGCGATCGGCGAGCCAAGGGTGGTCGTGCCGGTCGCGCAGCGCCTCGATGCACCACTCGCGCAGATCGGCCCGAGGTAGGAGGAGGTCCGCGATGTCGTGTACGGCGCGCATCGCCTGAGCAATCGCCACGGTGTCGTTACCCGTTGCCTGGCGGCCCCCGACGTACGGGAACACGGCGTAGCTGACGCCAGAGTTTTGCGAACCAGCAACTGTCGGTGAACGCATCCGCTTCGAACCCGCCCGGATGGACCCGCAGCTCGCCCACCTCGAGACCGAAGGCTTCGCGGATCTGAGCTGTCGTCGGCGGTCGTACATCGCTTCACATCGAGCCGGGAGACTACCGGTGACGAGCGAAGCCGAGTCGGCCTGTTGTCACGGGACGAAGGCGCGTTGGGAGCGGTGGCGGAACTCACTCGGGGTGAGGTCGTGGGCGGTGGTGAAGCAGCGGGTGAAGTAGGACTGGGTGGTGAAGCCGCAGCGGGTTGCGATCGTGGCGATCGGGGTGTTGGTTGCTGCTAGCAAGGATGCGGCGTGTTCCAGGCGGACGTCGGTGACGAAGGCGGTGGGGGTGACGCCGTAGGCCGCGCGCATCGAGCGGGACAGGTGTGCGGCGCTGACGCCGGCGAGTTCGAGTAGGCGCGGTACTCCCCCGCGGAGGTTCTCCTCGGCGCGCATCGACGTACATGCTCGCGCCAGCCAGTCGGGTACGCCGGGACCGGGGGCGTCGACCGGTGCGAGCAGTTCGACGAGATCTGTCCAGAACCGCAGCAGGTCGTAGGTGCTGGGATTGTCCTGGAAGCGGGCCAGGGCGTGTTCGAAGCCGGCGATTGCGGCCGGCTGGTCGAAGCTGATCGGTCCGCGAGCGGCGGACCAGCTGGCGGTCGGGTCGGTGCGGGTCAGGTCGAGGAAGCCTTGCCAGACCGCGCTCGGGAAGGCGACGTTCACGAACTCCAGACCGTCGGGCGCCGAGCCGCGGACGGCGTGCCGGTCCGCCGGACGCACCAGGACGATCGTGCCCGGGGTGAGCTGTTCGACGCCGGTGGTCAGGAGGTGCTCGCCGCTGCCGGACACGACTCCCATGAACTCGTGGAAGTCCGCGTGCGTGTGCAGTTCGGTGTCGCGGGCGCGGGCCGGGATTCGGACGCGCGCCGCGTGGTACGGCCGGCCGAACGCGTGCGCCTCGAAGCGCAGGACCTGATCCACCTCATCACAGTACAAATTCTCGTCGCCGGGCTGCTAGTGCCCGGCGGTGCCAGAGCCGCACGCTGAAGGCATGTTCGAAACAGACGGCTACGTCATCTTCCGCGACGTCATCGACCAAGACCTGATCAAGGAAGTGAACGACCATGTCGAGTGGCTGCAGGCCCGGCATCCCGAGGTCCGGCCCGAGCAGCTCGGGCACATCTATCTGCGCGACGACCCGTTCTGGGTCCGGCTGGTGAGCGACGACCGGCTCGTCGACATCGCCGAGAAGTTCATCGGGCCGGATATCGCGCTGTTCGCGTCGCACTACATCTCCAAGCCGCCGTACTCCGGGCAGCCGGTGCTCTGGCACCAGGACGCCGCGTTCTGGCCGCTCGACCCGATGGAGGTGGTGACGCTCTGGCTCGCCGTCGACCACTCGACGCCGGAGAACGGATGCGTCCGGGTGATCCCGGGAAGTCACCGCTCCGCGGTCGCCGGGATGCGCGACAACACCGACGTGGAGAGTGTGCTCGGCAAGGAGATCGCGGTCGAGGTCGACGAGGCGCAGGCCGTCGACATGGTGCTCGCACCGGGCGATGTCGAGGTGCACCACCCGAACATCGTGCACGGCAGCACCGCGAACACGTCCCCGCACCGGCGCTGCGGGCTGACGATCCGGTACATCCCGACGTCGACGCGGATCACCGACCCGGAGTCGCCGTACCCGAGTGCGTTCCATCTGCGCGGTGAGCCGGGGGTGAACAGCTACCAGCCGCGGCCGCAGTACGTCGAGGGCCGGCACTTCCCGTTCGCCAGCGCCTCCTGACAGGCGAAGAGCCCGCCCCGAGTCGGGGCGGGCTCTTCGGTGACTCACTCGAGGCAGATCCGGAACGGGTGCCCCGCGGGGTCGGCGTAGATCCGCCAGCCGCGCGCGTTGTCGGCGGGCGGCGGGTCCAGCGGATCGAGCGGCTCAGCTCCGAGGGCGACCACGGTCGCGTGCCCGCTGGACAGATCCTCGACGATCAGGTCGAGATGGAGATCCTGCGCGTCGGTGCCGGGCCACGTGTCCGGCACGTACTCCTCCGAGCGCCGGAAGGCCAGCGTCGAGAACCCCAACGACGAGCCGGGGCCGGTCAGGCTCCGCCAGTCCTCGTCGCCGTTCTCGTCGATCTCCAGCCCCAGCAGCGCCGAGTAGAACTGGGCGAGCTCGAGTGGGTCCGGGCAATCCAGGACCACCGAGCCGAGCCGCCCGGCAGTACTGCCCGGCTGCTCTGCCACCTGCGTCATCTGTCCTCCACATTCGATGTCAGCCTGCTCCGCATGAGGGGCAGGTCCGGCCAGGGCCCACTTGTCGGAAGGCCCGGCCGCCTACGATGACAGGTCGCGGGGACAATTCGCACCTTTCGACACGCGTTCTCGGCCAGTGAGCCGGTCGCTGACAGTGAAGGTTCGAGCGCGCTACCTCTCAAGCCGGTGTACGCCGGTAGCGCGACGGCGCTCGCCGAGCTTGCGGATCTTCGCCCGCGTCCCGCAGTCCTCCATCGCGCACCAGCGGCGCGAACCGTTCCGGCTGCGGTCGAGGAACAGCCAGCCGCAGCCTCCGTCGTCGACCGGGCAGGCCCGCAACTGGCGCAACTCGACGCCCCGCACCAGTTCGACCGCCGCGACCACCAGCCGGTCCGGGATCAGCTGCGCCGGCGAGGTCCCGACGACCAGTTCCGCGATGCCTCTCTCGCGGCCGGTGTCCGTGCCAGGGTCCGGGATCAGCATCGACCGCGCGGCGGCCGCCGACCAGCGCAGCATCAGCCGCTCGAACGCGGCGCCCTCGCTGTGCTTGACGCCGTCGGCCGCGACCACCGCACCGGCGGCCCGCGGCGCGAACACGTCGTACGCCGCCTCGCGGATCTCGAGCGTCGCGCGCAGGGCCTTCGCGGCCAGCTCCGGCGACGAGCGCCAGGTGCCCTCGACGGCGCTGTAGTCGCGCAGATCGATCAGCCCGGCCCGGCGGGCCCAGGCGACCAGCTCGGCGGGCGACGTCAGGTAGTCGTGCTCCACGGCACCGCCTCGCACCCGTGGGGTGACCGTGTTCACCAGGTCGAGGGCAGGGTGTCCGCCCACGATGCGGAATTCCGCAGGAGAACTGTCGGTCACGGATGAGATGCTACCACCATACGATCCTTTACTGGAATCAGGTGTCAGGATGCCTCTCACGTCCCGCCGCGCCGCCGCGGCCCTGCTCATGCTCTCCGTCGGCACCTTCTCGTACGTCACGATCGAGGTGCTGCCGATCGGTCTGCTGACCGTGATGGCCGGAGATCTCGACCGGTCCAACTCCCAGATCGGCCTCCTCGTCTCCGGGTACGCCGTGATCGTCGTCCTCACGTCCATCCCGCTCACCCGGCTCACTCACAGGTTCCCGCGCCGCACGGTGCTGAGCGGCACGCTGGCCGTCGTCGCGGTGGCCAACCTGCTCGCGGCGGCCGCACCGACGTACGAGGTCCTCTTCGGCGCCAGGCTGGTGACCGCGCTGTCGCAGGCGCTCTTCTGGTCGATCGCCCCGTCCATCGCGACCAGTCTGGTTCCGCCGGACCAGCAGGGCCGGGCTGTCGCGCGCATCTCGATCGGTGCGGCACTGGCGTCCGTTCTCGGCGTACCGCTGGGCACCTGGCTCGGCACGAACACCAGTTGGCGGATCCCGTTCCTGCTGACCGCCGGGCTGGGCGCTGCGCTGTTCGCCGGCGCTATGACGCTGCTGCCGCGGGTAGAGGTCCAGGACGCGACGACCAGGCGGGGCAAGGCCCCGGATGCCCGCCGGTACGCCGCCGTGGTTGCCGCTGCAGCGATCGGCGTTACCGGGTTCATGACCTTCAACACCTACGTGACGCCGTTCCTGCTGGAGCTGTCCGGCTTCGGGACGGCCGCACTCGGACCGGTCCTGCTGGCCAGTGGGCTGGGTGGTGTGGTTGGCGCGGCTCTCGTGGGACGGGTGCTCGACCGCCATCCCTGGGCAGTACTACTGCAGGCGATCCTCCTGGTCGCCGCAGTGCTGCTTGGGCTTGCCGCATTCGGCCAGTGGAAGGTACCGACGGTCGTACTCATCGCCGTGGGCGGCCTGGCCTATAGCGCGATGGCTGTCGCTCTGCAGACCCGGACACTGCAGGTGGCTCCCATCAACACCTCGCTGGCGTCAGCTGGGACCAACTCCGCCTACAACCTGGGGATCGCCGCCGGCGCACTCCTGGGCGGTGTCCTCATCGACCACTCCAGCGTCCGCAGCGTGGCCACCGTGGGAGGTTTGCTGGTGGTCCTCGCGGCCCTGGTCGTGCTGAGCGAGCCACTGCTGGCTAGGACTCGAGTCGGCATGCCAGAGTGCCGGGACGACCACGCCGTTCGTGAAGAGCCTGCCTGACGCGCCCGCGTGCTTCTTCGAGGTCGAGGCGGCCGGTCTGCGCTGGCTGGCCGTCCCCGGCGGCGCCCAGGCGATCGAGGCCGCCAGGCGGTATTGAAGGCTCTTGACGTAATGCCGGGAGCCGCGAACACTTTCGATCATGATTCCGCAGCCCACAGCGCAGCAGGCGCTCCCGGACGAGACCTTCACGCTGCTGTCCGACGCCACCATCGGCGTCGACGAGCAGATGCAGACGATTGCCGACAACCTCGCCGCGCAGCTCCGGCGGTCGACCGGTTTCGCGCTCCCGGTCCAGCAAGGCACCGGCACGATCACGCTGTCCGCCAACGGTCCGGAGTCATTGGGTGCCGAGGGCTACGAGTTGCGCGCGGACGCGTCCGGCGTGACCATCACAGCGGCGACCGCCGAGGGCTTGTTCCGCGGCGTCACCACCCTCCGCCAACTCCTCCCCGCCAAGGCTGAGGCCGGCAGCGAGCAGGACGGTCCGTGGGAGGTCGCCGGTACGACGATCTCGGACTCCCCGCGGTACGGGTACCGCGGCGTGATGCTCGACGTTTCGCGGCACTTCTTCACCGTCGACCAGGTCAAGCACTTCATCGACCTGGTGTCGCTCTACAAGATCAACCGGCTGCACCTGCACCTGTCCGACGACCAGGGCTGGCGGATCCAGGTGGACACCTGGCCGCGCCTCACAGAGCACGGCGGCAGTCAGCAGGTCGGCGGCAGTGCGGGCGGCTACTACACGAAGGCCGACTACGCCGACCTCGTCCAGTACGCCGCTGAGCACTACATCACCGTCGTACCGGAGATCGACACCCCAGGACACACCAATGCGGCGCTGGCGTCGTACCCCGAGCTGAACAAGGGTGACCAGGCGCCGGACCTCTACACGGAGACCGAGGTCGGTTTCAGCTCGCTCACCATCGACAAGGACGTGACGTACGCGTTCCTCGACGACGTGTTCCGGGAGGTGGCCGAGCAGACGCCTGGTGACCTCCTGCACCTCGGTGGGGACGAGGCACACTCGACGCCGCACTCGGAGTACCTCGCCTTCGTACCCAAGGCCGCCGAGCTGGTCGTGAAGTACGGCAAGCGGGTGATGGGATGGCACGAGATCGCCGACGGGCCGCTGCCCGCCGGCACCGTCGTGCAGTACTGGGGCACCGAGGACCCCAAGGCGCAGGTGCTGGCGCAGCAGGCGGTGGAGCAGGGCGCGACGCTGGTGCTCTCCCCCGCGAACCGGGCGTACCTGGACATGAAGTACCACGAGGAGACGCCGCTCGGCCTGCAATGGGCCGGACTGGTCAGCGTCGAGCAGTCCTACAGCTGGAACCCGGCGACACTGCTTCCGAACGTGCCGGCCAGCGCGATCGACGGCGTGGAGGCGCCGCTGTGGACGGAGACGCTCGACGACCTGGAGAAGGTCGAGTTCATGGTGTTCCCGCGGCTGCCGGGGATCGCCGAGCTGGGGTGGTCACCCGAGTCCGCGCTCGACTGGACGACGTACCGCGACCGGCTCGCCGAGCAGGGCCCGCGCTGGGAGGTACTCGGCGTGAACTTCTACCGGGCACCGGAGATCGACTGGCGCTAGCTGAGGATGCGGTCCAGTAGCCAGGCCGTGGTCGCGTCCACGTCCTGCTCTGCGACGGTGTGCTGCGTGACGCCAGCTGCGTCATCAGGGGAGTCACGCACCTCCAGCCGGTACACGTACCGGTCCGGCTGCGGCCGGCCGGTACCTAGGTCCTTGGCCACGAGCTCCTGGACTGCGGCCTCCAGCCGGTCGGCGTCCGGCTGGTCGCTGGTGTCCAGCTCGCCGTGCTTGGTCAGCCCGGCGAAACCGCCGCTCCGGGTCACGCTGACGATCATTGTTGCCTCCTCGCTGTTGCCTGACGCGCAACGGTCCCGCACCTGTCCACAGTCGCGCGACACGCCGGGAACTCCGATCAGATTCTTGCGCCCATCACCCGGCGTACCGGGCCATTGTCCTTCGTTGCCAACGCTCCGCCCGCAGCTCCGACCGCGAAACAGCAGGTCGGCGCGGGATTTCGGGTTCCGGACCGCGCGTCCGCCGCCCAGAATTAGCCGTGCACGGAGGGTAACGGGCGGCGACAATCAGCGACACGTGTTTGTGGTCACCCCTACCATCCGCCCGCAGAACGGCTACAGTTATGGCGTTGCAAGTTTGGACTCCCTGACTTTTGCTGTGCTGCATGGCCGGTCTGTCGTCTGGGGCCTTTCGGCGACGCGCGGCTCATGAGGTGTGGGTCGCGGATTGTTAATAGCCATCGAGGAGATAGACAAATGGCTGTCGGTACTGTCAAGTGGTTCAACGCTGACAAGGGCTTCGGCTTCATCACCCCGGATGACGGTGGCGCGGACGTGTTCGCGCACTACTCCGCCATCCAGATGTCGGGCTTCCGTTCGCTGGACGAGAACCAGCGCGTGGAGTTCGAGATCACCCAGGGCCAGAAGGGTCTGCAGGCGGAGAACATCCGCGCGATCGGTTCCTGATCGCCCTTCCAGCACACTGACGAGAGGGCCGCACACCACCAGGTGTGCGGCCCTTTCGCCGTCTCAGCACAGCCGTCTCAGCACAGCCGTCTCACCGCAAGCGCGGTACGACGTCGTTCGCGATCTGCTCGAGGACGGTTTCGGAGCCGGCGTACACGCCCTCGGTGCGGGGCCAGTGGGTGATGACGTCGGTGAAGCCGAGGGCTGCGGCGCGGCCGACGGCGTCCTCGAAGGCGGCTGGGCCGGAGAGTGCGTACCGCTTGGAGTCGAGGGACAAGTAGCGGTCCAGGTGGCGGCCTTCGAGGAGGTCGTCGAGGCGGTGGCTGAGGCCGGCGACGGTGGTCCACCAGCTGTCCAGATCGTCAGCCGCTCCCCCGGTCGTCATCCAGCCGTCGCCGTGCCTGGCGGCGAACTTGAGCGACCGCGGCCCGTTGCCGGCCAGGATGAACGGGACACGTGGTTGCTGGACGCAACCAGGCAGCGTCCGGCCGTTGCGCGTCTCGAAGTACTCGCCCTTGAAGTCGACGCCGTCCGTGGTGAGCAGGGTGTCGAGGAGCCGCACGAATTCCTGGTAGCGGTCCTGCTTGTGCCGCGGTGTCAGGTCGGGCCCGCCCTGGATCGTGGCGTCCAGGCTGCCGCCGGCCCCGATCCCGCACAGGAACCGGCCGTCCGACACGTCGTCGATCGCGAGGATGTCGCGGGTCAGCGCCAGCGGGTGCCGGAAGTTCGGCGAGGTGACGAACGTGCCCAGCTTGATCGTCGACGTGACGAGCGCGGCCGCCGTCAGCGTCGGGGTCGTCCCGTACCACGGTGAGTCCTGAAGACCGCTCCAGGTCAGGTGGTCGTACGTCCACGCATGGTCGAACCCGTACTCCTCTGCCCGCCGCCATCGCGGCGCGGCGTCCTGCCAGCGGTACTCCGGCAGAATCGCGATCCCGAAACGCATGTGCGCACCTTACCGAGTGTGGCCGAAAGCACGATTGTTGCGTTTTGCCACGATCTTCGACACGGTCGTAAGGCAGTCCCCACCCTGTCCCCGACACAACAGAACGGAGGCGCGCCGAAGCGAGGCGTGACTTACCTGTGGCGATCGATATCGACAACCAGGCAGACACCCAAGACCCCGCGACACATCCAGCGATCGCAACACCCCCACCACCCGGGAGCCGAAGTCGCGGCTCCGGACTCGACCGCGTCACCTTCGGTGTCACCGCGGTCATCGCCCTGGCCTTCGTCGCCTGGGGCATCATCGACGCCGCCGGTCTCGGTACGGCGTCCGGCTCGGCCCTCGGCTGGGTCGAGCAGAACACCGGCTGGCTGTTCGTCCTGCTGGCCTCCGGCTTCGTCGTCTACGTGATCTGGCTCGCCGCCGGACGGTACGGGCGGATCCCGCTCGGCCGCGACGACGAGGAACCCGAGTTCAAGACCGTGTCCTGGGTCGCGATGATGTTCAGCGCCGGCATGGGCATCGGGCTGATGTTCTTCGGCGTCAGCGAGCCGCTCACGCACTTCGTCAAGCCGCCGCCCGGTACCGTCCAGGGCGGGTCGCCGGAAGCGCTCGAGACGGCGATGGCGACCACGTTGTTCCACTGGACCCTGCACCCGTGGGCGATCTACGCCGTCGTCGGGATCGCGATCGCGTACGGCACGTTCCGGCGCGGCCGGTCGCAGCTGATCAGCGCGGCGTTCGCCCCGTTGCTGGGACGCCGTACCGAAGGACCGATCGGCAAGGTGATCGACGGGCTGGCGATCTTCGCGACGCTGTTCGGGTCGGCCGCGTCGCTCGGGCTCGGCGCGCTGCAGATCGGTTCCGGTGTCCGGATCCTCGGCTGGCTGGACAAGACCGGGAACGGCGTCATGATCGGCGTGATCGCCGTACTGACCGCGGCCTTCGTGGCCTCGGCGGTGTCCGGCGTTGCGAAGGGCATCCAGTGGCTCTCGAACATCAACATGGTGCTGGCCGTCGTCCTCGCGGTCTTCGTGTTCGTGGTCGGCCCGACGGTGCTGATCCTGAACCTGGTGCCGACCGCGATCGGCGACTACTTCCGCGACCTGGCCGACATGGCCGCGCGGACCGAGGCGAGCGGCGGCGACGCGATGGCCACCTGGCTGTCCGGCTGGACCGTCTTCTACTGGGCCTGGTGGATCTCGTGGACGCCGTTCGTCGGCATGTTCATCGCCCGGATCAGCCGTGGCCGCACGATCCGGCAGTTCGTCACCGGCGTGCTGCTGGTGCCGTCGCTGGTCAGCGTGCTGTGGTTCTGCATCTTCGGCGGTACGGCGATCGACCTGCAGCGGGACGGCACGGACATCGCCGGCGCGTCGACGACCGAGGGTCAGCTGTTCGGCATGCTCGACCACATCCCGCTGAGCGCGATCACGACGGTCATCGTCGTCGTCCTGGTGGCGATCTTCTTCGTCTCCGGGGCGGACGCCGCGTCGATCGTCATGGGCACGCTGTCCGAGCGCGGCGCGATCGAGCCGAAGAAGCCGCTGGTGATCTTCTGGGGCGTGCTCACCGGTGCGGTGGCCGCGATCATGCTGATCGCCGGCGGAGGCGGTGCGGACGCCTTGCAGGGCCTGCAGAACCTCACGATCGTCGCGGCGCTGCCGTTCGCGATCGTGATGGTCGGTCTCGCGGTCGCGCTGGCCAAGGACCTGCGCACCGACCCCTTGATGCTGCGCAGCGAGATCGGCTCGGAGGCGGTCGAGGCTGCGGTCATCGAAGGTGTCAGCACCCACGGCGAGGACTTCGCCCTGGTCGTGAGCAGCGGCGAGAAGCAGGACGACGTGCCTGCTACGAAGAAGTAGGCGTCGGGAACGTGGCTAGGGAGCTCGTGCCGATGCTTCCTAGCCACACCTTCCCGTCGCGTTCGCGGACGCCGGTGGGCATGTGGAAGTCCGGGTGCTTGGCGCGCAGGTCGTGGACCAGTTCGCCATTCTCGTCGTACGCCTGGATCTCGATGATGTCCGCGGCCTTCGGCTTCAGCGCGTCGGGCAGGTTCCAGACGATCTTGCGGAGCACCGGGTGCTTGGGCAGGAGCAGATCGAGTACGGCGTTGCGTGGCGAGCCGACCGCGACCCAGATCAGGCCGTCCGAGCCGCGGGCGATGTTGTCCGGGAGCCCCGGGATCGCGGCGATCTGCACCGGCTCGGCGCCCTCGGTGGTGAGGTCGAGTTTGTAGAGCCCGTACGTCGCGGTCTCGGCCCAGAAGAGAGTACGGCGGTCGCTGCTGAGCGCCACGCCGTTCGGGAAGCCGCGACCGGTCGCCAGCCGGGTGAGCTCGCCGTCGGGCGTACGGCGGTACACGCTGCCGGTCGTGGAGTGTTCGAGGAGATCGGCCATCCACTCGTCGATGCCGAAGCGGGTCGACGAGTCGGTGAAGTAGATCGTGCCGTCCTCGGTGACGTCCGCGTTGTTGCAGAACCGCATCGGGCGGCCGTCGATCTCGGACAGCAACGTGGTGATCCGGTTGTCCTTGTCGAGCGTCAGCAGACCGCGGTTCGCGTCGCAGATCAGCACCTTGCCGTCGGGCAGCCATTCCAGGCCGAGCGGCCGGCCACCCGTGTCGGCGAGAGTGCTGATCGTCTTGCCGTCGGCGCTGACGCGCAGGATGCGGCCGTCGTACAGACCGGTGAGGACGCTGCCGTCGTCGTCGATCAGCGTGTCCTCGGGTCCCGCGCCGGGCAGCGCGACCACCTCGACGTCGATCGCGGCAGGGTGCCGCACCGGCGGCACGGGCGGCGGGGTCCAGCGGACGGGCGCGATCGACGTCTTCATGCGCAGACCCTAGCGCGCCGGAGCGGTCCGCTCACACAACGCACAAGCCCGGACCGATCGGTCCGGGCCAGGCGTCGTAGGTCAGAAGATGACTTCGCCGCGGGCGCGGCGGGCGCGGAGTTTCTCCAGCGCCTCGTCGAGGATCTCCTGCGCCTCCTGCTCGGAGCGGCGCTCCTTCACATAGGCCAGGTGGGTCTTGTAGGGCTCGATCTTCGGCGGCGGAGGCGGGTTGTTCACATCGGTGCTGGTCGGCAGACCGCACCGCGGACAGTCCCACTCCTCCGGGATGGCCGCCTCGACCGCGAACCAGGTCGCGGTCTCGTGCCCGTTCGCACAGAAGAACACGATGCGCTGCCGGGGCGCGGTGTCGCCGCGCTCCGCCTCGCCCATCGGCCCGGCACCGACCCGGCTGCCACGAATCGCACTGCCACCACCAGCCACGGGAACCTACTCCCCCTCAGCCGAGCTTGTAGAGCAGGCCGAGCGCGACGATGGCGGCGAACCAGATCAGACCGACGCCGATCGTGATCCGGTCCAGGTTCCGCTCGGCGACCGACGAGCCGCCCAGGCTGGACGACACCCCGCCACCGAACAGGTCCGAGAGGCCGCCACCGCGGCCTTTGTGCAGCAGTACCAGCAGCGTCAGGAACAGGCTGCAGACGATCACGACGATCGAGAAAGCGAGAATCACGAGGAGTAGCCTAACTGAAGGTCCAGGTAACGGCAGATGCCGGCGAACTCGTCCACCTGGAGGCTCGCGCCTCCGACCAGGCAGCCGTCGACATCCGGTTGGGCCATGATGCCACCTGCGCTGGCCATCTTCACCGATCCACCGTAAAGAATCCGTACCGAGTCGGCGACCGAGGGTGAGATCGTCTCCTCGATCCGGCCCCGGATCGCGGCGATCACCTCCTGCGCGTCCTCCGGCGTCGCGACCTCGCCGGTACCGATCGCCCAGACCGGCTCGTAGGCCAGCACCAGCTTGCGGACGTCGTCCTGCTTCAGGCCGGCCAGCGCGCCGTCGACCTGGGCCAGCGTGTGCGGCACCTGCTCGCCGGCCTTGCGCACCTCGAGCCCCTCGCCGACACACACGATCGGGATCAGCCCGGCCTCGAGCGCCTTCGCCGTCTTGGCGTTCACCAGGGCGTCGTCCTCGCCGTGGTACTGCCGGCGCTCCGAGTGCCCGGTCAGCACATAGGTGCAGCCGAGCTTGCTCAGCATCGCCGCCGAGATCTCGCCGGTGTACGCCCCGGAGTCGTGCGTGGACACGTCCTGCGCGCCGTACCGGATCTTCATCCGGTCACCGTCGACCAGCGTCTGCACGCTGCGAATGTCGGTGAACGGCGGCAGCACCGCCACCTCGACCCGCTCGAAGTCGTGCTTCTTGTCCTGCAGCGTCCAGCTCAGCTTCTGCAGCAGGTGCACGGCCTCGACGTGGTTGAGGTTCATCTTCCAGTTGCCCGCCATCAACGGCGTACGGGCAGCTGTGTTGTCGGCGGCCATGCTCAGTCCTCTTCCAGTACGGCGAGACCCGGGAGCTCCTTGCCCTCCAGGTATTCCAGCGACGCCCCGCCACCGGTGGAGATGTGGCCGAACGCGTCGTCGGCGAAGCCTAGCTGCCGGACGGCGGCCGCGGAGTCACCGCCGCCGACGACACTCAGCCCGTCCACCTCGGTCAACGCCTGCGCGACCGCCTTGGTTCCGCCGGCGAACGCGGCCATCTCGAACACGCCCATCGGGCCGTTCCAGAAGACGGTGCGCGCCGCGGCGACCTCGGCGGCGAAGACCTTGGCGGAGTCCGGACCGATGTCCAGGCCGAGCTGGTCGGCCGGGATCGCGTCCGCGGCCACGACGGTGGCCGGCGAGTCCGCCTTGAACTCGGGCGCGACGACGATGTCGGTCGGGAGCACGATCTTGTCGCCGGCCTCGTTCAGGTAGCCGCGGACGATGTCCAACTGGTCTTCCTCGAGCAGGCTCTTGCCGACCTCGTGGCCCTGCGCCTTCAGGAACGTGAAGACCATCCCGCCGCCGATCAGCAGCTTGTCGGCCTTGGCGAGCAGGTTGTCGATCACCGCGAGCTTGTCCGACACCTTGGCGCCGCCGAGCACGACGACGTACGGCCGGGCCGGGTCCTCGGTGAGCTTCTTCAGTACGTCGACCTCGGCCAGCACCAGACCGCCCGCGGCGTGCGGGAGCTTGCGCGCGACGTCGTACACACTGGCCTGCTTGCGGTGCACGACACCGAAGCCGTCGCTGACGAAGACGTCCGCGAGCGCCGCCAGCTCATCGGCCAGCGCACCCCGCTCGGCCTCGTCCTTGCTCTCCTCGCGCGGGTCGTAGCGCACGTTCTCCAGCAGCAGGACCTCGCCCTCGTCGAGATCCTGTACGGCGGTCTGCGCCGCGTCACCGGTGACGTCGGTGGCGAACCGCACCGTGATGCCCTCGGGCTGCAGCAGCTCACCGAGCCGCTTGGCCACCGGGGCCAGCGTGTACGCCGGGTTCGGCTGCCCCTTGGGGCGGCCGAGGTGCGCGGTCACGATCACCTTCGCGCCCGCCTTCGCCAGCTTCACCAGAGTCGGCAGCGACGCGCGGATCCGGCCGTCGTCGCCGATCACCTCGTCCTTGATCGGCACGTTCAGGTCGGACCGGACCAGCACCCGCTGGCCCGCCAGGTCGCCGAGATCTTCGATGGTCTTCACAGTTCAGCTTCCTCGTGAGAACGAGCTTTGCGCCCGAAGAAGCACCAGGGCTCTCTTCGGACGCAAAGCTGGGGAATGTCAGAGCGAGGCGCCGACGTGGTTCACCAGGTCGACGAGGCGGTTCGAGTAGCCCCACTCGTTGTCGTACCAGCCGACGACCTTGACCTGGTTGCCGATCACCTTGGTCAGGCCGGCGTCGAAGATGCAGGACGCCGGGTCGGTGACGATGTCGCTCGAGACGATGTCGTCCTCGGTGTAGGTCAGGTAGCCCTTCAGCGAGCCCTCGGACGCGGCGGCCTTGTAGGCCTCCTTGACCTCCTCGACGGTGACCTCGCGGCCCACCTCGACGGTCAGGTCGGTGGCCGAGCCGGTCGGGACCGGGACGCGCAGCGCGTAGCCGTCCAGCTTGCCCTTGAGCTCCGGCAGCACCAGGCCGATCGCCTTGGCGGCGCCGGTCGAGGTCGGGACGATGTTCAGCGCGGCGGCACGGGCACGGCGCAGGTCCTTGTGCGGGCCGTCCTGCAGGTTCTGGTCCTGGGTGTACGCGTGGATCGTGGTCATCAGACCCTTCTCGATCGTGAACGCGTCGTTGAGGACCTTGGCCAGCGGGGCGATGCAGTTCGTGGTGCAGGACGCGTTCGAGATCACGGTGTGCTTCTCGGCGTCGTACAGGTCGTGGTTCACGCCCATCACCACGGTCAGGTCCTCGTTCTTCGCCGGGGCGGAGATGATGACCTTCTTGGCGCCGTTGTCGGCGTGCGTCTTGGCCTTGGTGGCGTCGGTGAAGAAACCGGTGGACTCGATCACCACGTCGGCGCCGACGTCCGACCACTTCAGGTTGGCCGGGTCGCGCTCGGCGAACGCCTTGAAGCTCTTGCCGCCGACGGTGATGTCGTCGTCGGTGGCGGAGACCTCACCCGGGAACCGGCCCAGGATCGAGTCGTACTTCAGCAGGTGAGCGAGGGTCTGGTTGTCGGTCAGGTCGTTGACGGCGACGACCTCGATGTCGGCACCGGACGCCTGCACGGCGCGGAAGAAGTTACGGCCGATGCGGCCGAAGCCGTTGATACCTACGCGTACGGTCACGGGTCTGCGTCTCCTCAGAACTAGCTTTGGCACTGCCGCTACAGCCCGAACACTAGCCCAACAGCCCACTCGATCAACTGGTAGCGTCCAGATGAGACCACCGGTTATTTTTCACGGCTTCAGACCAGACCACTGGCTGGTACGACGAACGGCGATTTCCGGAATGTCTCTCCGGAAACCGCCGCTCGCACCGATGTTCACGCAATTACGGCAGAACGTTCACCGCGGTCCATGCCTTCTCGACCGCGGCCCGCTCCGGGCTGCTCGCGCCGTACAGGTCCGTGGCGGCGTTCAGCGTCGCCGTCCGCGCACCGTGGTAGTCGGTCCGGGACGTCATGTACGTCGTCAGCGCGCGGTACCAGATCTTCTCGGCCTTGCTGATGCCGATCCCGGTGACCGTGACGCCGTTGACCGTCGGGCTGTTGTACGCGACGCCGTTGATCGTCTTCGCGCCGCTGCCCTCGGACAGCAGGTAGAAGAAGTGGTTGCCGACACCGGACGAGTAGTGCACGTTCAGCCGGCCGACGCTCCTCGACCACGAGTCGGCGCTCGCACCGTCCATCGACGGCTTGTCGAGCCGCCGGATGTAGTTCGTCGCCGGGTTGTAGTCGGTGAAGATCTCCTCACCCAGCACGTAGTCCGGGGTGTCCTGGCTGTTCGCGGTGTACCACTCGACCGCCGTACCGAAGATGTCCGACGTCGACTCGTTCAGGCCGCCGGACTCGCCGCTGTAGCGCAGGCCGGCCGAGCGGCTGGTGACGCCGTGGCTCATCTCGTGGCCGGCGATGTCCAGCTCGACGAGCGGGCCGATCCCCTGGCTCGCGTCGCCGTCGCCGTACCGCATGCAGAAGCAGGAATCGCTCCAGGACGCGTTCACGTACGCGCCGTCGTGGACGTACGACTTCGCGCCCTTGCCGTCGTTGGCGATGCCGTTGCGGCCGTGCACGCTCTTGTAGTAGTCCCACGTCTTGGCGATGCCGTAGTGGGCGTCGACGCCGGCGGTCTGCGCGTTCGAGTTGCTGCCGGTCCCCCAGACGTTGTCGGCGTCCGAGAACAGCGTGCCGGCGTTGTACGTCGCGTTGCCGCCGCGGACCGGGTCGACCATCGTCCAGCTGGTGCCGGACTTCGTGGTGTCCAGGCCGACGGTGCCGACGTACAGGCCGGTGCCGCTGCCCAGGTCGTCGTTGACCGTGGTCCAGCTGTCCAGAACCTTCCCGTTCTGCGCGTCGACGTACGTCTCGGTGCCGGTCGGCTCGCCGTTGGCCTTGCGGCCCTCGCTGACGACCTTGTAGGCGAGCTTGGACTGACCGGCGTTCGTCACGAAGACGACGAGTTGCTGCTTGCTGCTCTTCGTCTTGGCAGCGGCGAACGCGGTCGCAGCGGACACGGCCGGCTTCGTCGAGAGGCTGAGCTTGCCGACGCCGCCGCTGGACGAGCGGGCCTTGCCGGCCTTGTCCTGGTGGACGACGACATCGCCGCCGACGACGGGCAGACCCTGGTACGTGCGGTCGAACCGGACGTGGCTGCTGCCGTCCGCGTCGGTGACGACGTCGCGGACGACCAGGTCACCGCCGTCACCGAGACCGAGCTGCGCGGCGTTGGCGCGCGCGGCCGCGACCGGGGACGCGGCCGAGCCACCGGGTTGGGCGGCCTGCACGTTCACGGTGATGGTGATGACGGCCAGACCGGCGATCGCGGTCGCGGCCAGTCCGGCGCGATGAATGCGCTTCATGCGGTACTCCTTGGGCGGGAGACACGCACAACCCGGGACAGGTCATGCGCGAATGGGCACGCACACCCTCCGCGAGCCACCCACCAAAAGGAACCGGTCGGCCTCGAAAACCCCGGAATCACCGGGAAAACCTTCGGTCCGCGGTGACCGGACCTCCGCCACTCACCAACCCACACGCAGGTGGAACATCCAGCGGTCGCCTACCGTGCGGACGTCACCATCCGGCCGGTTGGTGAGTGGTGGGAGTCCGGCTCACCGAGCGGTCAGCCCAGGCCGAGCGCCGGCTTCGCGGACCGCGCCCCGGCCGCACCTTCCTTCGCGCCGTCGGCGGCCGGCTCCTGCTTGGCGACGCCGCCCAGCGGGGCCTGCCCGCTGTTCAGCAGATCCCGTGCGAACGCCACATCACCGGCTTGCCCGACCCGCAGTGCGCCGGCCACCTTGTCGAGCCCGGTCTGCGGCACGGCCTGCATACCGTCGTCCGGCCAGCTCGGCGCAGCCGCCTCCGGATCGGCGACCATCTTGCCCTTGCTCGCCGCCTCGGCGGCATTCCGGGCTTCCTCCGCCTTGCGGAAGTCCTCCAGCTCCTTCGCCCGCTGCGCGGCGGCCTGCCGGTTCTGCTCGCCGATGATGGCCTGCCGACGTCGTTCCAGCTCTTCTTCGCTTTCTGTGCCCATGCAGCAATCCAACCGAGCCGGCAAGGGGCGCGCAGCCGGTTGCCGATAACGATCCGGTCAGGCCGGGTCGAGCATTTCCGGGGTGAGGTTGGCTTCGGTGTTGGGGACGCCGAGGTCGCTGGCGCGCTTGTCGGCCATCGCGAGCAGGCGGCGGATGCGGCCGGCGACGGCGTCCTTGGTGAGGGCCGGTTCGTGCAGCTGGCCGAGCTCTTCCAGGCTGGCCTGCTTGTGCTCCAGCCGCAGCTTGCCCGCCACCTGCAGGTGGTCTGGTACGTCGTCGCCGAGGATCTCCAGCGCGCGCTCGACACGCGCGCCGGCGGCCACCGCCGCGCGGGCGGAACGGCGCAGGTTCGCGTCGTCGAAGTTGGCCAGCCGGTTCGCGGTCGCGCGGACCTCGCGGCGCATCCGCCGCTCCTCCCACGCCAGCACCGACTCGTGCGCGCCGAGCCGGGTGAGCAGGGCGCCGATCGCGTCGCCGTCGCGGATCACCACGCGGTCCACGTTCCGCACCTCGCGGGCCTTAGAACCGATCCCGAGCCGCCGCGCCGCACCGACCAGCGCAAGCGCCGCCTCCGGGCCGGGGCAGGTCACCTCGAGCGAGGACGACCGGCCGGGCTCGGTCAGCGAGCCGTGCGCGAGGAACGCGCCCCGCCAGGCCGCCACCGCGTCACACGACGCTCCGGACACGACCGCGGGCGGGAGGCCGCGGACCGGACGGCCACGGTTGTCCACAAGGCCGGTCTGCCGCGCCAGCGCGTCACCGTCCCGAACCACGCGGACGACGTACTTCGTCTGCTTGCGGATCCCTGACGGGGAAATCACCACCACGTCCGACGGATGCCCGAAGATCTCGGCGATGTCCTTCCGCAGCCGCCGGGCCGCCGCGCCGCTGTCCAGTTCCGCCTCGACGACGATGCGTCCGGACACCAGGTGCAACCCGCCCGCGAACCGCAGGATCGACGAGACCTCGGCCTTGCGGCAACACGGTTTCGTCACCTGAATACTGGTCAACTCGGACTTCACCTGTGCTGTCATCGCCATGAAGGCCATCCTCCCACCCATGTCAAAGACCCAACGGCCGGAAGCTGCTCCGGTTACGCGGTCTGCAACCTTTCAGCGCGGTCGGTGCGTTACTCCGGCGACGGTCCGAGAGGAGGGGTATGAAGGCACCGGACGACGCCGAGTTCACCGAGTTCGCCGCGACCACGATCCGGCGGCTGCGCAGAACGGCGTACCTGATGTGCGGCGACTGGCACCGGGCGGAGGACGCGGCGCAGGACGCGCTGGTGAAGGTCTATCGCCGCTGGCACCGGATCGACCGCACCCAAGGGGTGAACGCGTATGCGCACCAATGCCTGGTCACGGCCGTGTTCGACCAGTCCAGGAAGCCGTGGCGCCGCGAACGGCTGATCGAGACCGATGAGCAGACCGGGCTGCTCCCGGATCCGGTCGGCAGCGTCGACAACCGGATGCTCGTGGTCCAGGCACTCAGCGCGCTGCCGCCGAGTCAACGGGCGTGCGTCGTCCTGCGGCACTACGCCGATCTCAGCCTCGAACAGACCGCCGAGATCCTCGGCATCGGCCTCGGCGGCGTGAAGAGCCAGACGTCCCGCGGACTCGCCCGCCTCCGCGAACTTCTCGACCAGACCGAAAGGAGCGCCTCATGAGTACCGACATCGAACGCTTGCTCGCGGCTGCCGCCGACGACACGGACCGGCCGCTGACCACCGACGTCGACGACCTGCTCGTGCGGGCCCGGCGCTCCGTGCGGCGAACGCGGATCACAACGGTCTCCACCGCCGTCCTCACCACCGGCGTCATCATCGCCGGCATCGCCACCTGGTCCGCGAACCGCACGGAGAGCGTGGGCCCGGCGGGCGAGGGCATCAGGTACGACGCGAAGACCGGACAGGTCCTCGGCGACGAGACGGGCACGCGACCCCAGCCGGCACCGGCGGTGAGCACCCTGAGCGATGCCAGCCTGCGTGACCAGTGCAAGCAGGCAGACAAGGAGTGGCTCGACAGCATGCGGGAGCGGGGCGCCGATCCGGACGACAAGGCAGGCCCGCTCGACGCCCGCTGGATAGTCGCGGTGAAGGCCGGCCTCGGCAGTCGGGTCCACGTGATCTTCCTGTCGCCTGACAAGTCCGTCTACGGCACCTGTGCGTTGACCGGCGTCAATCAGGCCCAGTCGTACGGCCGGTTCACCACCAGCAGCAAAGCGGTCGGCGACCGGAAGCAGTCCACGGCAGGCACCCGAGTACCTGCCGGGGTGCGCGCTGTCCTCGTCAACGTGGACGGTGAGCGTGTGCCGCGCCAGGCATTGCTCGGCCTCGACGGCTTCTACTCGCTCGGGGTCCCGGACCCCAGCACCATCGGCCGGATCCAACGGGTCCGCGGCTACGACGAGCACGGCAACAAGGTCTACGAGTACACGCGCCCGACGCCCACGCCGTACCGGCAGACTGTCCCGGACGGCGTCACGGTCAAGACCGCCGAGCCGATCACGCCGAACGTCGTACTCACGAAGGACCCGTTGACGGGGAAGGCACTCGCTCCCCCGCCGCCGGTGAGCCCGCTGACGGACGAGCAGATCACCACCCGGTGCCGGGGCGTGGACGACATCTACTTCCAAGGCAGCAGGAGTCCGCAGGATCCGCGGATCAAGGCCGCCGGGCCGGTCACGAAGGACTGGAAGGTCGCGCTCAAGACGGGCACCGGCGACAAGCTCACCGCCGTACTGATCTCACCGGACCAGAAGGTGTACGCCTGGTGCCACATGCTGGCGGCCACGGCCAAGGGCGCGTACGACTACACACGCAGCGCGGTGCAGGCCAACGGGAAGTTCGCGGACGACTTCAGCTTCGGGATGGTGCCGGACGGCGTCGCGCAGCTCGTCGTCGACCTGCCGAAGCAGGGCCCGACCCGCGCGCTGATCTCCAACGGCTACTACATCTGGGGTCTCACCGGTGGGAACTCCGACATCCAGACCGTCCGCGTCCGCGGGTACGACGCGCAGGGCAAGCAGGTGTACACCGCCAAGAAGACCGTGGACCCCGACTTCGACTAGCTGAAGATCTCCCGGTACACCTTCGCGAGCTTGTCCGGGGCGTGGTGCAGGTCGCGGTCCTCGTCGGCGATGTCGGCGATCACCAGCTCGGCCCCGAGGGACTCCGCCGTACGGCGCAGTGACTCGGGGTCGGGCACGTGGCCGGCGTCGGCGAGCACGACGTCGATCCGGAGATCCGGCGCGTGCCCGGCGAGCACCTCCAGATGTGTCTCGGGCGAGAACCCGTCGGTCTCCCCCTTCTGCTCCCCCAGATTCAGCGTCAGGAGCCGGCGGGCGCTGGTCTGCTCGAGACCACGGCACAGCTCGGGCACCAGCAGGTTCGGGATGACGGACGTGAACCAGGACCCCGGCCCCACGACTACCCAGTCCGCTTCCGCGACCGCCACCAGCGCCTCGGGACAGGCCGGCGGATCGGCCGGGTCCAGCGCGACGTCGACGACGTGACCCTCTGTCGACGCCACGTCGGTCTGACCGCGGATCTCCGTGATCGCCTCCGGATGCGCCGGATCCAGCCCGAGCACCCGCGCGGTGATGTCCAGCGGTACGGCGGACATCGGCAGCACCCGGCCCTCCGCGCCGAGCAGCCGGCCGACCCAGTCGAGTCCGTCGACCGCCTCACCGAGCAGCTCCCACAACGCGACGATCAGCAGGTTGCCGACCGCGTGGTCGTGCAGCTCACCGTTGCTACGGAAGCGATGCTGGAGCACGTCGGCCCACGTCCGGCCCCACTCGTCGTCGCGGCAGAGCGCGGCCAGCGCCATCCGCAGATCACCGGGCGGCAGTACGCCGAGCTCCTGGCGCAGCCGCCCCGACGAGCCGCCGTTGTCGGCGACCGTGACGACCGCGGTCAGCTGATCGGTCACATGCCGAAGCGCGGAAAGGGATGCGGCCAAGCCATGTCCCCCACCCAGTGCGACGACCCGAGGAGGTCGCGTCACTCCCGCCCCAGGTCCCGGTGTACCACTAACGTCGGTGAGCCCTTCTCGCGAAGCCTTCGGGCGATCTCCTCGGCCATCGCGACGCTGCGGTGCTTACCCCCGGTGCAGCCGATCGCGACGGTGACGAAGCGCTTGCCCTCGTTCAGGTAGCCGGTCCGCAGGGTGTCCAGCACGTCCACGTAGTTCTGCAGGAACTGCTGGGCCAGCGGATGGCCGAGCACGAAGTCTGACACAGGCCGGTCCTGCCCGGTCATCGGGCGCAGGTCGGGCTGCCAGTACGGGTTCGGGATGAAGCGCATGTCGGCGACCACGTCGGCGTCCACCGGGATGCCGTACTTGAACCCGAACGACACCACGGTCGCCCGCAGCTCCGCGTTCTCCTCGTCGCCGAACGCGTTCACGATCTTCGCGGCGAGCTGGTGGATGTTCAGGCTCGACGTGTCGATCACCAGGTCGGCGCCGGCCCGGATGTCGCCGAGCAGCTCCCGCTCACGCTGGATGCCGTCGAGCAGCCGGCCCTCGCCCTGCAACGGGTGCGGCCGGCGAACGCCCTCCTGCCGGCGCACGATCACGTCGTCGGACGCCTCCAGGAACAGCGTCAGCGGCCGGTACCCCTTCAGCCGCAGGTCGTGGATCGCCGAGCTCAGCTCGCTGAAGAACAGCCCGGTCCGGACGTCGACGACGACCGCGAGCCGTGGCGCCGCGCCGGTGCCGACGACCTGCTCGACGAGGGTGGTCAGGAACATCGGCGGCAGGTTGTCCACGACGAACCAGCCGAGGTCCTCCAGTACGTCGGCGACGGAGCTCCGTCCCGCGCCCGACATACCGGACACGATGATGAGGTTGCCGCCCGTGTCGTCCATCAGTTCTCAGTTCTCCCTGGATCCCCGTCAGGCGCCCCGGCCGGTGCAGGGACGTCGTCTCCCAGTATCTCGCCCGTGGCCGTGTTCACCGACGGAGCCCGGCCGGTTTCCGCCTTCGTTGCGGCAGCGTTAACCGCCAGTACGACGGACTCGGCGAGCCGCGGCCCGAATCCGGGCAGGCCGGCCACCTCGTCGACGGTGGCCGCCCGCAACTTCTTCAGCGACCCGAAGTGCCGCAGCAACGTCTTCCGCCGCACATCGCCCAGTCCCGGGACCTCGTCGAGGGTGCTCTCCACCATCGACTTCGACCGCCGGTTGCGGTGATGGGTGATCGCGAACCGGTGCGCCTCGTCCCGGAGCCGCTGCAGCAGGTACAGGCCCTCCGACGTACGGGAGAAGATCACCGGGTCTTCCTCGTCCGGCACCCACACCTCTTCGAGCCGCTTGGCCAGGCCGACGACGGGGATGTCCCCGACGCCGATCTCGTCCATCGCCTGCCGGGCGGCCGCCACCTGGGGCGGACCGCCGTCGACGACCACGAGCCCCGGTGCGTAGGCGAACTTCTTCGCCCTGCCGGTCTCGGGATCGATCAGGGTGGCCGACGGATCGTCTTCCTCGGCGTGCGCGGCGCGCTCGTCGAGGAGGCGCTTGAAGCGGCGGGTCAGCACCTCGGCGATCGAAGCGACGTCGTTCTGCCCGTCGACGCCCTTGATCACGAACCGCCGGTACTCGCTCTTGCGCGGCAGGCCGTCCTCGAACACCACCATCGAGGCAACCACCTCGGTGCCCTGCAGGTTCGAGACGTCGTAGCACTCCAGCCGCAGCGGCGCCTCCGGCAGGTCGAGCGCGGCCTGGATCTCCTCGAGCGCCTGGTTGCGGGTGGTCAGATCGCTCGCCCGCTTGGTCTTGTGCATCGTCAGCGTCTGCAGCGCGTTGCGCTCGACGGTCTCCATCAGCGCCTTCTTGTCGCCGCGCTGCGGGACCCGGATGTCCACCCGCGCGCCGCGCGTCGCCTCGAGCCACTCGGTCAGCGCGGCCGCGTCCTCGGGCATCGTCGGGACCAGGATCTCCCGCGGAATCGCGTCGGCCGAGTCCCCGGCGTACGTCTGCTGGATGAACCGGGACACCAGATCGCCGGTGCTCGCCGTACCGTCGGCCTTGTCGGCGATGAAGCCGCGCTCACCGCGGATCCGGCCGCCGCGGACGTAGAAGATCTGCACCGCGACCTCGAGCGGATCCTCGCTGAGCGCGATCACGTCGGTGTCGGTGCCGTCGCCGAGGACCACCGCGTTCTTCGCCAGGGCCTTCTCCAGCGCGGCCAGGTCGTCGCGGATCTTCGCGGCCCGCTCGTACTCGAGCTCGGCAGCCGCGGCCTGCATCTCCTTCTGCAGGCGGCGCACGTACGTCGCGGTCTGGCCGGAGAGGAACGCCGCGAAATCGTCGACGATCTGCCGGTGCTCCTCCTGGCTCACCTGACCGGTGCACGGCGCGGCGCACTTGCCGATGTACCCGAGCAGACAGGGCCTGCCGATCTGGCGGTGCCGGTTGAACACGCCCTTGCTGCACGACCGCATCGGGAACACCCGGAGCAGCAGGTCGACGGTCTCCCGGATCGCCCACGCGTGACTGTACGGACCGAAGTACCGCACGCCCTTCTTCTTCTGACCGCGGCCGACCATCACCCGCGGATACTCCTCGTTGAGGGTGATGGCCAGCCACGGGTACGACTTGTCGTCGCGGTACTTCACGTTGAAGCGCGGGTCGTACTCCTTGATCCAGGAGTACTCCAGCTGCAGCGACTCGACCTCGGTCGAGACCACCGTCCACTCGACCTTCGCGGCCGTCGTCACCATCGCCTGCGTGCGCGGGTGCAGGTTCACCAGATCCTGGAAGTACGACGACACGCGTGCGCGCAGGTTCTTCGCCTTGCCGACGTAGATCACCCGGCCGCCGGAGTCGCTGAAGCGGTAGACACCTGGCGAGTCGGGGATCGATCCCGGAGCGGGACGGTACGAGGACGGATCAGCCACCCAACCACCCTAGTTCGGTGCGCCGACAAATCCGGAATCGCGGCAAAGTGTCTACTGTAGGTTCAATGACAGACTTGAAGGTATGACTGTCGACGAACTCGATCGGATCTTTCGCGCGTACGATGGCGTCCGGGTGCTCGAGGCCCAGGACGACCTGTTCTATCTGTACGACCCGGCCGGCGACCTGCCACCCGAACGCCAGCAGCCGTTCGCCACCATCGTCACCGGCGACCACTACGAGAGGGTGTCGCACCTCGACGAGGCCGGGTCCTGGCGTCTCAACCTCGGCCTCACCAAGACGACGTACACCTCGCTGTTCGGACCGGTGCCGACCGAGCGCGACGCCGACTGGGTCCTCGACTCGGGCCACGACTACGCCGCCCGCGACGTACTGATGCCGCATCCGTTCTATGCCGCTCAGCACTGGGTCGCGATCGTCGACCCGACCGGTCTGGACCAGCTGCGGCCGCTGATCGCCGAGGCGTACGAGTTCGCGGCGCGGAAGTTCTCCAATCACCAGGCTCGGCAAACCGGCTGAAGATTGCGGTCGTATTGCGGGTTTGCCCATAAGGCTGAGTTGACCCCCGGCTGGGATGGGCGCACTCCCTAGCGTGTGCACCAGGGTAGATGCGCAGGTCCTTTGCGTGAGGCAACAAGGCCTTGCGCTGACTCGAGGGAGTTCCGCCCATGTCCCCATCCCTTAGCAGACCACGCACCTTACTGGGAGCGGTCGCTGCGTCCGCGCTCGCAGTCACCGGAATCGCCGTTACCGCGGCCGGCAGTGACGCGTCGCAAACCGCTCCCGTCACGATCCGCGGCGCCGGTAGCTCCAACGCGATCCCCGGCAGCTACATCGTCGTCCTGGCCGGCCAGACCTCGCGGGCCCAGACCCGGGCCGCGACGCAGAGCCTGGCCACCAGCTACGACGTCAAGGTCAAGAAGCAGTTCGACGCGTCGATCAAGGGCTTCTCGGCCGGTATGACCGAGGAGCAGGCGAAGAAGCTGGCCGGTGACAAGCGGGTCGCGTTCGTCCAGCAGAACCAGAAGATCACGGTCAGCCAGGACGACCCGCCGTGGGGCCTGGACCGTACCGACCAGCGCGACCTGCCGCTGGACAAGAAGTACGAGGCGTCGACCACCGCCGAGAACGTGAACGTCTACGTGATCGACACCGGGATCTACGCGGCCCACAAGGACTTCGGCGACCGCGCGTCGGTCGGCACCGACACCGTCGGCGACGGCCAGAACGGCGTGGACTGCATGGGTCACGGCAGCCACGTGGCCGGCACGATCGCGGGTTCGACGTACGGCCTGGCCAAGGGCGCGAAGGTCTTCGGCGTCCGGGTCCTCGACTGCAAGGGCTCCGGCTCGACCGAGTCCGTCGTGGCCGGGATCGACTGGGTGACCAAGAACGCCAAGAAGCCGGCGGTCGCGAACATGAGCCTCGGCGGCGGCGCCGACGACGCGCTCGACTCGGCGGTCAAGGCCTCGGTCGACTCCGGCGTCACCTACGCCGTTGCTGCCGGCAATGAAAGCGCGGACGCCTGCCAGGGCTCGCCGTCCCGGGAGCCCTCGGCGATCACCGTCGGCGCCACCGACGACCAGGACAAGCGCGCGGAGTTCTCGAACTTCGGCAAGTGCGTGGACCTGTTCGCGCCGGGTGTCGACATCACCTCGGTCGGCATCACCGACCCGGACGCCACCGCGAAGATGAGCGGTACGTCGATGGCCACGCCGCACGTCGCCGGCGGGGTCGCGCTGTACCTGGCCGGCCACCCGGACGCCACGCCGGCCGATGTCGCCAAGGCGCTGCTCGACACCTCGACGGCCGACAAGGTCGGCGACCCGGGCGAAGGCTCCCCGAACAAGCTGCTGTACGTCGGAGCCTCCGACCAGTCGTAACGCATTTCCTGGGTTGACCCATGAAATGGGGGGGTTCCCCACCCTGATTCCGGGTGGGGAACCCCCCATTTGCCTGGCTGACCCACCAATTTGGCTGGTCAGCCAGGCAAATGGGTCAGGCCTCGACGATGTTGGTGCCGTCGACCTTGACGTTGACGGCGGGGAGCGCGGTCTGGGCCGGGCCGCTGACCGGGCTGCCGTCGGTGATGCTGAAGTGGCTGTTGTGGAACGGGCAGATGATCTGGCCGTTCTCCACCGAGCCGATCGGGTTGCCCTGGTGCGTACACACCGCGGAGAAGCCCTTGTACTGACCCGCGGTCGGCTGCGTCACCACGACCTTCGCGTCGGTGAACACCTTCCCGCCACCGACCGGTACGTCGGACACCGGGCCGAGCACCGATCCGCCACTGGCCGGCGCACTCGACGACGGGGCGCTCGACGACGCACTGGACGATGCGCCGGCGCTCGGCGCCGTGCTCGACCCGCCGGCCGACGGCGTCGTACCGCCGCCCGCGGCGTCGTCGCCACCACCGCAGGCCGCGAGGATCGGCGCGCCGGCCCCCGCGAGCGCGACCATCGCCGCGCAGCGCAGCACCGTCCTCCGGTCGCGGAGACCGTCGGCCGCCTTGGCCGCCGGGGTGGCCTGTTGCGGAGTGGTGGGTGGTGCCATCGTGTCATCGCTCATGAATCTGGACCTCCAGGAGCCTGCTGATCGAAGTAGTTGAACGCTATATACCGAGTCAAACGACCGGATCGGCCGAACGGTTCACCGCGATCAGGATTGAACCGCAGTTTGAAGGTTTGCTGTGAATCAGCTGGCAGTTCCCGTCACGATCCCGACGACCCGGGCGGCGAGTTCCAGCACGGCGCGCCGGGTCCCGGTCTCCAGTTCGCTCGAGTGCAGCGGCCAGGCGCCGGCGATGTGCGGGTCGTACGGCACCACGACGGAGTCGAGCCCGCGCTCGCGGAACGCGTCGCTCAGCCAACGCGCCGTACCGGCCGTGGAGCTGTCGACCACCGTGATCACGACGACACCCCGGTTCAGCAGCACATCCTGTCCGGCGGGCGCGAGCTGATCGAGTTGCTGCAGGCAGTACGCCGCGAGGTGCGGCACCGACGGTACGACGAGGACCGTGCAGTGTCCCGTGTTCGCCATCTCGGTCGCGATCTCGTCGAACATGGTTCCCGGACAGTCCACGACCGCGAGCCCGACGTCACGGGCGCCCTGGCTCTGCGCGGCGGCGAGCGTCGATCGGAGCGCTGGGACGGTGGGATCGCTGCGGACCAGGTTCGCACCCTCGATCGCGCCGGAGCCGCGGGTCAGCTCGAGCCGACGCGACAACTCGGCGCCGCCCGGATCCACGTCGACTGCGAGTACCCGGTCCGCGCGCTGGGCGGCCAGCGTTGTTGCCAGCAGTGCTGTGACTGTCGACGCGCCGCCGTTCACCACCGGGCTGGTCACGCCGACGTGGCGCGTGATCCCGATCGGACGGCGGCAGGTCGCGATCAGGTCGACGTCGTGCTGCAAGCGCCCGGACCCGCCGACCAGGTACGCCGCCTCGGACGCAACCCGCCGGAACCTGTCGAACACCGACTCCCCATCGTCCCGCGTCTGCCGTCCCCACTCAGCCCGCGGCGACTGCTCCCCCTCGTACGGCTGCGGCTGCGGCTGCGGCTGCTGGTACTGGGGCTGGTACGGCTGCGGGTCCTGGGGCTGCTGAGCTGGTTGTCGCTGGGACGGAGGCTGTGGGGCGGGTGGTGGTGAGGAGTCATGCGGGGGTTGTTCTGAGTGTTGCGGAGGGCTGGGGTCTTGGGGCTGGTCAGGTGGGGTGGGCTGCGCGGAGAGCCGGCGCAGCATGTCCGCCTGCCAGTCGGATTCAGTCATCGCCCCGATCTCACGACTAAGGTTTCCCCCTGCACCGTACCGAATGGATGCCCGGCACACTTTAGTGGTGGGAGAGGCCTGGAGATGACTGGTACGACGAACGATTCGACGGTTCTGAAGGCGATCGCGGACCTGGCGCCGATGTGGATGCCGGGCTGCGTCGTCGACACCGCCGAACGGACGGTCGAGGTCGGCTGGGGCCGCGGCGCGTTGCAGATGTCGGCGGTCGTCGGCCTCGGCGAGATCATCGACCGGTGCCGTCAGCTCCCGCAGCAGTTGTGGGCCGAGCAGATCGAGGCGTGGCTGCGCGCGGTCGTCGCGGAGGGCGAGCTGGCGACCCAGGAGCACCGGTTCGGTGATGTAGCGGTCCGCCAGCGCGCAATGCTCCTGCAACGCGGCTGGTCGGCACGGACGTCCGGCCCGGTGGCCGATGCCCTGATCCCGTTCGGCGACCACTTCGAAGTCGTGGTGTTCGTCGGTACCGGTGCGGACTATCACCGGCTGACCATCGTCCGGCGCTCCATGCTCGGACTCGGTGATCCCGACGTACCGTCGCCGGTGCAGCTGACGCTGGAGCACATCTCGGATCTGCGGCCGGTCGAGCACGACGGCTTCTCGGTGCTCTCCCGCGACGACGACCCGCTGGTGTCGATGGCGATCGTCGACCGCGAGAAGTTGTTGCCTCAGGCCTCCATCGGACTGGGTGTCCTGGTCGGCGTCCCGAGGCTGAGCACCGTCGCGTTCTGCGACGCCGACGCGGGACAGCAGGCCGCGGACCGGTTGGCGCGGTACGTCGCCGACACGTATCGCGACGCACCGGACCAGTGCAGTCCCGACCTGTACTGGCTGCAGGGTGACCGCATGGTGCAGGTGCCGGTCACCCTCGCGAAGCCGCCGGGCGTCATGCTGCCGGCGGCGTTGCTTCCGTCACCGCGCCGCACCTGGGTCCGGCACCTCTGGCAGCAACTCTTCCGCCGCTGATCAGCCCTGGAACGCCGCTCAGCCGGCGACCCGCTTCCTCGCCGCCGTCTTCTTCGCCGGCGCAGCAGTCTTCTTGGCCACGGTCGTCTTGGCCACCGTGCTCTTGGCCGCTGTCTTCTTGGCCGCTGTCTTCTTCGCGACAGCTGTCTTCTTCGCGGCCGCCTTCTTGGCCGGTGCCGACGCAGCCGGCTTCGCGGCGACCTTCTTGGCGCTCGGCTTGGCCGCACGACCCTCGAGGATCTCCGCGAGGAACTGCCCGGTGTACGACGCTGGGTTGGCCGCGACCTGCTCCGGCGTACCTTCCGCAACCAAGGTGCCGCCACGACGACCGCCGTCGGGCCCGAGGTCGATCAGCCAGTCGGCGGTCTTGATCACGTCGAGGTTGTGCTCGATGACCAGCACCGAGTTGCCCTTGTCCACCAGCCCGCTCAGCACGCCGAGCAACTTCCGGATGTCCTCGAAATGCAGACCGGTCGTCGGCTCGTCCAGCACGTAGACCGTCCGGCCCGTCGACCGCCGCTGCAGCTCGGACGCCAGCTTGACGCGCTGCGCCTCACCGCCGGACAGCGTCGGCGCCGGCTGCCCGAGCCGAACGTACCCGAGGCCGACCTCGACCAGCGTCTTCAGGTGCCGCGAGATCGCCGGGATCGCCGCGAAGAACTCGGACGCCTCCTCGATCGGCATGTCCAGAACGTCCGCGACCGTCTTGCTTTTGTAGTGCACCTCGAGCGTCTCGCGGTTGTACCGGGCGCCGTGGCACACCTCGCACGGGACGTACACGTCCGGGAGGAAGTTCATCTCGATCTTCAGCGTGCCGTCACCCGAGCAGGCCTCGCAGCGGCCGCCCTTGACGTTGAACGAGAAGCGACCCTGCTGGTACCCGCGGACCTTCGCCTCGGGCGTGTCCGCGAACAGCTTCCGGATGTGGTCCCACACCCCGGTGTACGTCGCCGGGTTGGACCGCGGCGTCCGGCCGATCGGCGACTGGTCGACGTGGATGACCTTGTCGACGAGCTCCATCCCGGAGATCTTCGTGTGCCTGCCCGGCACCGCGCGGGCACCGTAGATCTGCCGCGCCAGCGACGTGTAGAGGATGTCGTTCACCAGCGTCGACTTGCCCGAGCCGGACACGCCGGTGACCGCAACGAACACCCCGAGCGGGATGGTGACGTCGAGATCCTTCAGGTTGTTCTGGCGCGCGCCGTACACCGTCAGCTCGCGGCCTTCGGTGAGCGGTCGCCGTACCTCCGGGACCGGGATCTCCCGGCGGCCGGACACGTACGCGCCGGTGATCGAGTCCGGATGGTTGCGCAGGTCCTCGACGGTGCCGGACACGACCACCTGACCGCCGTGCTCACCGGCGCCCGGGCCGATGTCGACGACCCAGTCCGCGTGGTCGATGGTGTCCTCGTCGTGCTCGACGACGATCAGCGTGTTGCCGAGCTCCTTGAGCCGGACCAGCGTGTCGATCAGCCGCCGGTTGTCCCGCTGGTGCAGACCGATCGACGGCTCGTCGAGCACGTACAGCACGCCGACCAGCCCCGAACCGATCTGGGTCGCGAGCCGGATCCGCTGCGCCTCACCACCGGACAGCGAACCCGCCGGACGGCTCAGCGCCAGGTAGTCCAGACCGACGTCGAGCAGGAACCGCAGCCGCTCGCCGATCTCCTTGACCACCCGCTCCGCGATCTGCTTCTCCCGCGGCGACAGCTCCATCTGCGACAGGAAGCCGTGCACCTCGTCGATCGACATCGCGCTGATCTCCGCGATGTTCTTCCCGCCGAGCGTGACCGCGAGCGAGATCGGCTTCAGCCGCGCGCCGTTGCAGGCCAGGCACGGCACCTCGCGCATGTACTCCTCGAAGCGCTCCCGCCCGGTGTCGCTCGACGCCTCCGCGTGCCGCCGCTCGACGTACGGGATGACGCCTTCGAAGCTCGTGTAGTACGACCGCTCGCGGCCGTAGCGGTTCTGGTACGAGACGTGGACCTGCTTGTCGTGGCCGGTGAGCAGCGCCTTCTTCGCCTTCGCCGGCAGCTCACCGAACGGCGTGCTGGTCTTGAACTTCAGGTCCTTCGCCAGCGCGTCCAGCAGCCGCTCGAAGTACTGCGAGACGTTCTGCCCCGCCCACGGCTGGATCGCGCCCTCGTCGAGCGACTTCGACGGATCCGGGACCAGCAGCTCCGGGTCGACCTCCATCCGGGTGCCCAGACCGGTGCAGACCGGGCAGGCGCCGTACGGCGAGTTGAAGGAGAACGACCGCGGCTCGAGCTCGTCGATCGCGAGCGGGTGATCGTTCGGGCAGGCGAGCTTCTCGGAGAACCGGCGCTCGCGGTGCGGATCGTCCTCGGGGAGATCGACGAAGTCCAGCACGAGCAGGCCGCCGGCCAGACCGAGCGCGGTCTCCACCGAGTCGGTGAGGCGCTGCTTGGCCGAGCTCTTCACCGCGAGCCGGTCGACGACGACGTCGATGTTGTGCTTCTTCTGCTTGTCGAGCTTCGGCGGGTCGGTGAGCTGGATCGTCTCGCCGTCGACCCGGGCCCGGGACAGACCCTGACCGGTCAGCTGACGGAAGAGGTCCAGGTACTCCCCCTTGCGGCCGCGGACGACCGGCGCGAGCACCTGGAACCGGGTGCCCTCCTCCAGCTCGAGCACCCGGTCGACGATCTGCTGCGGGGTCTGGCGCGCGATCGGCTCGCCGCACTCCGGGCAGTGCGGGCGTCCGGCGCGGGCGAACAGCAGCCGGAGGTAGTCGTACACCTCGGTGATCGTGCCGACGGTGGACCGCGGGTTCCGCGAGGTGGACTTCTGGTCGATCGAGACGGCCGGTGACAGGCCCTCGATGAAGTCGACGTCCGGCTTGTCCATCTGGCCGAGGAACTGCCGTGCGTACGCCGACAGCGACTCGACGTACCGCCGCTGGCCCTCGGCGAAGATCGTGTCGAAGGCCAGGCTGGACTTCCCGGACCCGGAGAGGCCGGTGAAGACGATCATGGCGTCCCGCGGCAGGTCGACCGAGACGTCTTTCAGGTTGTGCTCACGCGCTCCGCGCACGATCAGACGGTCAGACACAAGCTCACTCTCAGCGGTTCTCGAGGGGTTCCAGGCGGTGCTCTGCATGGTTCTCTGGTATGCCCGGTCATGCTAACGAGGCCCACCGACAAAAACTTCCGCCTGCCGGATCCGGAGGCCTCTTCGAAAGTATATTCGATCGCGACGGGTGGTCGGTGCACCGGTGGTCCGGAGGTGCGAGGATCGGCGTGTCACCGAGATCAGGGAGAGGCGAGATGCCGGAGTACCACGGGAACGTGAAGGTCGGCGGGGCGGCGCAGACCCACGAGCTGGCGCACTTGATGATCACCAAGGTCGCGGTCGGGCCGATGGACAACAACGCGTACCTGCTGCGCTGCCGGCAGACCGACGAGCAGGTGCTGATCGACGCCGCGAACGAAGCGGACACGCTGCTCCGGCTGATCGGTGACGGCGGCCTCGCGCGAGTGATCACCACGCACCGCCACCAGGACCACTGGGAGGCGCTGGCCGAGGTCGTCGCCCGCACCGGCGCCACAACGGTCGCCGGCCGGCACGACGCCGAGGGCATCCCGGTCCCCACGGACCAGCTCGTCGACGACGGCGACCACATCGCCGTCGGCCGGTGCAGCCTCCGCGTCATCCACCTCGTCGGCCACACGCCCGGCTCGATCGCCCTGCTGTACGACGACCCGGACGGCGCACCGCACCTGTTCACCGGCGACTCGCTGTTCCCCGGCGGCGTCGGCAACACCCAGGGCGACGCGGAGCGCTTCACCTCACTCCTGAACGACGTCGAGTCCAAACTCTTCGCCGGCCTCCCCGACGAAACCTGGGTCTACCCCGGCCACGGCTCCGACACCACCCTCGGCACCGAACGCCCCAACCTCCCCGAATGGCGCAAACGCGGCTGGTAACCGACCACACGCTCGAGCACCACGGCTGGGCCACGATCGGGACACCCGGTAATCAACCCGATCCGGGATCAGGGAACAGGCAATGGCGGGTAGGCACCTGGTACTGCCTGTCCCCAGTCACCAATGCCTGTTCCCGGTTGCCGCTATCGGTCGGTGCATCGAGTCGTGGGTATCGGCGACGCCCTTCGCAGCGAGTTGTGTCGTCGGAGTGGGTGAGCTGTCTTGTTGGGAAAGAAACTGCCGTCGCGATGTGCATCTTTGTTTCCCCGCAGTTCAGGGTTCGCCTCTGGACCGGCAGCAGAGTGAACCCACACTGCCGCCCACGACTCCCCGGGGCACGACTCCCGGGCCGCGGGCCTCCCCAAACCGGTTTGGGGAGGATCACCTGCTGTTTTCGGCGGGGGCGGGGCTCCCCGAACTGGTTTGGGGAGGATCACCTGCTGTTTTCGGCGGGGGCGGGGCTCCCCGAACTGGTTTGGGGAGCGACAGCGGCGACGGGGTTGTGCGGGGTGCCGGGGTCGGTTCGACAGGTAGAGCACCGGTGGGACGCCGTACGCGCCGGGCGCGATCACGCTCAGGTGCGCTACCCAGTCACTCGACACGTCCTAATCGAGAACGCATACACAACGGGGCCGCGCCGACCACCCACACATCAGAAGCTCTTGTCTGCTTCGCCGACTCCTCGGGGGTGGGAAGATGGGGTGGGCCGCTCGGTAAGCCGGTTTGACTGTGATGCCGCGAGAGCT
>NZ_SJKA01000033.1 GCF_004331435.1 Kribbella sindirgiensis | reverse complement strand
CACCCGCCGAAGCCGAGGCCGACTACTATGCACAAACCCGAGACGACCAACCGGTCGCACTCACATAACCGAGGGCGCACCAAACCCGGGACGGTTCACGTTTCGGTGGCGACAGGGGCAGGTCCACTACTCGGGGTGGTGCATTCTCTTGTCTGCTCTATCCCGGGGTAGTTCCGTCCTTGGGAACGGGATCCTATTTACGGTGGTGCGATGAGCGTGTCATGGGGCGATTACTCGCCCTTCGATCCAGGTGTCACCCGGCCGCTGCATGAGGTGACGGGGCGTGAGGCGCGGGCGGCGTTCAGGCGGTTGATGGACGCCAAGCACGAGCGAGCTTCCGAGTTGCGTCGGTTGCTCGCGGGCAACGGTGTGGTGCTGGCGGGCGACGATGCAGGCTTGCAGTTGGTCAATGACTGGTTCCTGAGCGAGGTGGAGGGGGTTTCGGGGACTGGCCGGCTTCGGAGCCTGTGGTACGCGGTGGTCAACGATCTCGCCTTGTTCCTCGGCGACGTGATGATCGAGCGGAGCCCGAACTTGCAGTGGGTCATGTTCGACAAAGGGGTTCGTGACGTCGCGTTTCAGCGGCACGTGATCATGGGGTTCGAGGGCGTGGCCAACCCGAAGTACAACGTCGACGTCGATCGCCTCCTCGCTACGTACGGGCACCAGATCGTCGCCGGTGCGTCAGACGAGACTGACGCATTTCTCACTTGGATAGCAGCCGCGAGCGACAAGGCATGTGCATGACGACACAGGTCGACTCGAAGAACGCCGGTTCTCATCGTGCGTCGTCGTCTGTGGATCGGGTGTCAACCGCGTGAACTACCTGCTTGGCGTATCAATGGTCCGCATCGTCGAGCTCGGTCGGGAGCGGATCGCCGCGATCGGCGACCAGTTCGACGAGACGCGCCAGACCGGTCAGCTCCGGACGCAGGGTTACCGGGCCGACCTCCGCGCGGCGGGCCGGACGGTGGTTCCCGAGCTTGTCCGACCGACGGAGTACTTCCATCGGGCCGACGGCGCTGCCGCGATGGCTGACCTGCTTGCGCTCCCCGAGCCGCCCGACGCGGTGTTCTGCTACAACGACCTACTGGCCCTCGGTGCACTCCGCACCATCCTGAGCCGCGGCCTCCGCGTCCCCGACGACATCGCCCTGGTCGGCTTCGACGACATCGAGGACGGCCGCTACAGCACCCCGAGCCTCACCACGATCAGCCCCGACAAGACCCAGATCGCCAAGAACGCCGTACGGCTCCTGCTGAACCGCCTGGACGGCGACCGCTCCGCTCCCGCCGAACTGCCCGCCGACTACACCCTTGAGATCCGCGAGAGCACCACGGGGTCAGTGCGATGATGCCGGTATGACGAGCTCGGAGGTCGAGGCGCATCTCGCGAAGGTGCGTTCGGCGACCCGTCGCCGCGATGCCGAAACGATGATCGAGCTGATGCGCCGCGTCACCGGCGAGGAGCCGCGGATGTGGGCCACGGTCGTGGGCTTCGGTGAGTACCACTACAAGTACGCGAGCGGCCGCGAAGGCGACGCTCCCGCGGCCGGTTTCGCGGCGAGGTCAGCGGCGACCACGGTCTATCTCAACGACGGCGTCGGGGCGCACTCTGACCTGCTCGAGAAGCTGGGCCCGCATACGACCGGCGTCGGCTGCGTGTACATCAAGAACCTCGACGACATCGACCTGGACGTGCTCGAGACCGTCGTACGGCGCTCGTACCAGACGCTCACCGCCGGCATCTACACCAACCGCGCCCGCGAGAGCTAGGTGCCGCGCATCAGACGGTCGCCCAGGTCCGAGCGGCGGTAGAGGACGGAGCGGCCGTGGCGTGCGGAGATGAGGAGACCGGCGGCCCGTAGTGCGCGCAGGTGCTGGTTGACGGCGGTCGGGGTGACGTCCAGGCGTACGGCGAGTTCGGTCGACGAGGTCGGTGTTTCGAGGAGGCCCATCAGCCGGGCGCGGACGCGGCCGATCAGGCCCACCAGGGCGATGGCCGGCGTGCTGGTTTCGGTCTCCCAGAGCGTTCCGAGACCGCGCGCCGGGTACATGATGTGCGGTGGTTCGTCGGCGGAGATGGGCGCCGTCGCCCGCCTGCTGAACAGCGAGGGGGCGAGCGTCAGTCCGCGCCCGGCGGTCGACGTGCGGTACGAGAGGTCACTGCGCAGGCGTACGTACACGACGTTGTCCTCGAGGCGGACGTGCTGGTCGAGGTCGGCGAACATCACCGCGAGGCCGGAGCGTGCCGTGACCCGGCCGCGGTGGACGACGTCGGCTTCGAGCACGGTCCGCATGCGTTGCCAGTACGGCTCGAAACACGCCTCCCAGTACTCCCGCAGCCCGGCCAGGACGCGGGTGAGCACCCTGTCCGGACGGCCCCGGAGTACCGCGGGCAGTGTGCCGGGGTGGATCTCGGCGAGGTCCGCGCGGACGACACCGTTCGGGGTGCCGGTCAACGCCGCGAGCTCGTCGTCGATCCGGCCGAGCGGGGTGTACGGCCGCGGGGTGAGGAAATCCGGCGTCCACAGCGCTTCGTTCGTCAAGGCGCGAAGCAGGTCCAACGGCAGTCCGGCGCGGGCCGCCTCGGTGGCGCGCAGCCAGGGCAGCTGCAGCGGGAACCGGCCCGGATCGCGCAGGGTCCGCAGCGACAGGACGAGCTCGTTCAGCGGCGAGATCGCGAAGCGCACCTCGCCGAGATCGTTGCCGACCAGCTCGTACTCGATCATGAAGCAATACGCTACATCGATGGTGGCCTCGCAGGCCCGGATGCGACAACTGTCGCGTGCCCGAACTCCTCCGCGATCCTGTCGTCCGCGCGCTTGCCTCCGCCGTTGCCGCGCTGTCCCTGTCCCGCGGGATGTTCTTCGCGGTCAGCGCGCTCTACTTCACCCGCGGCGTGGGACTGTCCCCGGCGGCCGTCGGGATCGGCCTCACCATCGCCGGAGCAGTCGGCGTCCTCGCGTCGTACGCCGGTGGTTGGCTGAGTGACCGAGTCGGCGCCGACCGTCTTCAGCAGTGGGCCCTCGCGGCGAACGGGGTCGCACTGCTGGGATATGCCCTGGCTCGCGACGTCGTCTCCTTCGTCCTGGTCGCGGCTTGCGTATCGGCCTCCCGCGGTCTGCAGAGCACTGCCCAGATGACGTTGCTCGCGCGATGGTTCGTCGGGCCGGAAAGGGTCGCCGTTCGCGCCCGGTTGCGGGTGGTGATGAACGTCGGGATCGGCATCGGCACGCTGCTCGCGGGCCTGGCGCTGGTGGTGGACACGGCAACGGCGTACCGCCTGACCGTGGTGCTCGTCGGTGTGATCACCATCCTCGGCACGATCCCGCTGGCCGGTCTGCGCCACAGAGTTCCCGGTCTGGCGGAGCGGATGGATGCCTCGGCGAGTATCGAGGCGCCGCGCGGACCTTCGCCGCTGAAGGACCGCACGTACGTCGTGTCGACGGTTCTCAACGCCCTGCTGGCGATCCACTTCGCGCTGACGTCGGTCGGCATCCCACTGTGGGTGGCGGACCACACCGAGGCGCCGACCGTCGTCGTCTCGGTGCTCCTCGTGGTCAACACGGCGTACGTCGCGCTCTTCCAGGTCCGCGCGTCCCGCGGTACCCAGGACCTGCGCACAGCCGGGCGATCGGTACGCCGCGCGGGCCTGCTGCTGCTTGTGGCTTGTTTGCTCTTCGCCCTCGCCGGTCACCTCGGTGCCGCCGCGGCGACCGCTGTCCTGCTGCTTGGCGCGCTCGCGTCCTCGGCAGGCGAGACGCGCGGCGAAGCGGGCAGCTGGGGTATGGCGTTCGAGCTCGCCGATCCCGCCCGCGCCGGGGCCTACCAGGGCCTCAGCCAGACCGGCCTCGCGTTGGCGCTGATGCTCGGTCCCGCAGTCGTCACGACAACCGCCATCGATCACGGCACCATGGGGTGGATCGCACTCGGAGCCCTCTTCGCCATCATCGGCACCGCGACCGCGATCGTCGCAAACCGCGCTGCAGCAAGCAGAATTCAGCCCGCCGAAGCTCCCGCCGTGAGCTGAAGCCTCTCGTCAGGCGGTGTCGGCGGTGTGGGCGATGTTGCGCTGCATCCCGCCGAAGACGATGCCGTGGAACGGTTTGATCGCCCACCAGTACAGCTGGCCGGGCAGGCCGTGCGGGTGGAAGAGGGCACGTTGCCGGAACACCGTGTTGCCGGCCGTGTCCTGATCGACGATCAGCTCGAGCCAGGCGAGGCCCGGCAGCCGCATCTCGGCCTGCAGCCGCAGCAGCTTGAGGTCCTCGATCTCCTCGACCCGCCACCAGTCGAGCGGATCGCCGACGGACAGGTCGCGCGGATTCCGCCGGCCACGGCGCAGACCCGGGCCGCCGAACAGCCGGTCCAGCAGGCCGCGAGCCCACCACCCGAGTCGCCAGGAGTACCAGCCGTTTCCACCGCCGATGCCCTCGATCACTGTCCACAGCTGCTCGGGAGTCGCGCGGACGACGCTCTCGCGTTCGTCGACGTACAAGGAGCCGCCGGACCAGTCGGGATCGCTCGGTAGCGGATCGCTGGGTGCGCCGGGGGTCGAAGCGGAAGCCCAACTGGTTGTGACGTCGAACTCGCGCACCCGTTTCAGCGCGAGCTCGACGGCCCGGTCGAACCCGATCAGGCCCGGCTCGGGATCCGGAACGTACTTCGCGATGTCGTGCTCCTTGCAGATCACCTCGTGGACCAGGCTGTCCACCAGCGGTCGGGCGATGCTGCTCGGTACCGGGGTGACCAGGCCGACCCAGTGACTCGACAAAGACGGCGTGAGCAGTGGCAGCGTGACGATCCGGCGTCGGTTGAGCCGGGCGACCTTCGCGTAGCGCTGCATCATGCCGCGGTACGTCAGGATGTCAGGGCCGCCGATGTCGAAGCCGCGGCTGACCTCGGCCGGCAGGTCGGCGCTTCCGACCAGGTAGTGCAGTACGTCGCGGACGGCGATCGGCTGGATCCGCGTACTCAGCCAGCGCGGAGTGACCATCACCGGGAGCCGGTCGGTGAGGTGGCGCAGCATCTCGAACGACGCCGAGCCCGATCCGAGGATCACGGCCGCCCGCAGCACCGCAACGGGTACGCCGGACGCGAGCAGGATCTCGCCCACCTCGCGGCGGGAGTCCAGATGCGGCGATAGCTCCTCGCCCTCGGGGTACAGGCCGCCGAGATAGACGATGCGCCGTACGCCGGCCTCGCGAGCCGCGGTACCAAAGGTCAACGCGTTGTGCCGGTCGCGGGACTCGAAACGGTGCCCGGTGCCGAGTGAGTGGATCAAGTAGTACGCGATGTCGACGCCATCCATCGCCGTCCGCAGTTGGCCGGCGTCACCCGCGTCCGCCTCGGCGATCTCGACATCGCCGTACCAGGGCCGGTCACGCAGCCGCCGCGGGTTCCGGGCCATCGCACGCACGCGAAAACCGGCCGCGAGCAACTCCGGCACCAGCCGGCCGCCGATGTACCCGCTGACACCGGTCACCAACGCCAGACGCTGCTCCATGGCTCCTCCCAGCTCGAGATCCAGACCTCGCAGTACCCGTTCGAGGCGCCGTTAGTCCTCGGTGACGCCGGACCCATCTGCTGGTGCGGGTGCTCCGAATGCCCACGGGCGCTCGATGTGCCTGACAGCAGAGGGAGGAACAGTCATGAGTGACGCAACACGCCGGGGCTTCCTGGTGGTGGCGGGGGCGGGTACGGCGGCCGCGGTCGGGGCGGTCGCGGTGCCGAAGGTGTTCGGAGACCGGTCGACGGAGGCCTCGAGCCAGCCGCTGACCGCGGCGGACCTGGGGAACGCGGAGTCGTACGTCGTCCACGTGAAGGACGTCCGCGAGGGCCGGATGGCGATCCTGGTCGGCAATCGTGAGGTGCTGGTGACGGACCGCGAGCTCGCCGCGCGGATCGCCGGCGCGACCACCCCCTGATCACAGTCCGACTCTCAGTGAAGGAAACCTGTCATGTCTTCGCACCGTGAGGCGCCCGAGATCTCGAAGGACCCGGTCGCCGACAACACCGATGTCTACGCTTTCGTCAGCCCTGACAAGCCGGACACCGTCACCCTGATCGCCAACTTCATCCCGTTCCAGAACCCGTTCGGCGGCCCGAACTTCTACGAGTTCGGTGACGACGTGCTCTACCAGATCCACATCTCCAACAGCGGGACGGGCAAGGCCGACATCTCGTACCAGTTCCGGTTCCGTGCCGAGATCCGCAACAAGAAGACCTTCCTGTACAACACCGGTCCGATCACCTCGATCAAGGACCCGGCGTGGAACCGGCCGCAGTACTACTCGGTCACCCGGGTGGAGCGCGGCCGGTCCCGGGTACTGGCGCGCAACCTGGCCGCACCGCCGGTCAACGTCGGAGTCCGCGGTACGCCGGACTACGCGAAACTCGCCCGTCAGGGGATCCACACCATCGGCACGAACCGCAAGGTGTTCGCCGGCCAGCGCGCGGACGGGTTCTTCGCCGATCTCGGCAGCATCTTCGACCTCGGGACGCTGCGCCCGTTCCAGATGGCGCACCTGATCCCGTCCGCCGCGGCGATGGGCGTCAACGGGTTGCAGGGCTCCAACGTGCACACGATCGCGCTGCAGGTCCCGATCAGGGATCTCACGCGCGACGGCACGCGGCCGACCGATGTGCTGGACCCGAAGTCGGTGATCGGTGTCTACGCTTCGGCGAGCCGTCAGTCGTCCAGGATCCTCGACGACCAGCTCGGGATTCCGGTCTGGCACGGCCCGTACAAACAGGTGTCGCGGCTCGGCAACCCCTTGTTCAACGAGGTGATCGTGCCGATGGCCGACAAGGACCGGTGGAACGTGCTGCCTCCGCACCTGGACAAGCAGTTCGCTCAGTACGTGACGAAGCCCGAGCTGGGTGGGTTGCTGCCCGTTCTGTATCCGGGGGTGTTTCCGAGGCTCGCGGCGTACAAGAAGCCGCGGGCCGACCTGGCGGCGATCCTGCTGACCGGGATTCCGAAGGGTGTCGTTCCCGGGTTCCAGAACTACACCGGGCCGGTGCAGGCGGATCTGTTGCGGCTCAATGTCGCCGTGCCGCCGTCGGATTCGCCCAACCCGCTGGGGCTCGTGGCCGGCGATGCGGCTGGGTTCCCGAACGGACGCCGGGTGTTCGACGATGTGGTCACGGTCGAGTTGCGGGCCGTCGCGGGGTTGACGATTCCGCTGGTGGATCCGTCGTTCACGCCCGATGATGCGGCCGGGGCGATCAAGGACGGTACGTCGAACACGAACGCCGACTATTTGAGCTGGTTTCCGTACCTGGGCAATCCGGCCGGCGGGTACCAGTCCAAGCCGGGAAGGCCGGCCGCGTGATGTCCGGCGTGGAGAACCCGCATGCGGGCAAGGGGTCGTCGGTCTTGCTGGACATCGGCGGCGATGTCGGCGCACTCGTCGTCGAGATGCCCGCCACCCTTGAAGGGCAGGAGATCGAGCTCCGCGGCCTGCACCACCACGTCGGGCACAGTCATGGGCACGGACACGGGCACCTGCCGCATGTCGGCGTGGTGCCGCGGGCCGCGCCGGACGGGGAGATCATCCATTCGGCCGTGTTCTTCGAAGTACCCCAGGGCAGCTACGAGTTGTACGTCCGCCCGTCGGAGCCGGTGCAGTTGACCGTTGAGGTCGCGGGTGGGGCGGTCACCTACGCCAACTGGTCAGGTCCAGAGGGATAGGAGGACCTTGCCTGAGAGGTTGGAGTCGGCGGCTGTGGTGAAGGCTTCCACGGCTTGGTCTGCCGGGTACTCGTGGGTGACGACTTGCTCGAGGGCGGGGTTCGTGGCGAGGAGTTGAACGGCCTGGTCGATCTCGTCCTTGAAGTGCAACGTCCCGCGGAGTTGAAGTTCACGGGAGACCAGGGGAGCGAGGTTCACGCCGCGCGGCTCGTCGGCGGGGATGCCGACGAGTACGACGGTGCCTGCCCGACGGGTCGCGGTGAGCGCGGCAGTGATCGCGGCCGGCACGGCGGTGCACTCGAGGACAACATCGAAGTACCCCGCCGGGATCTCGTCCACGCCGACCTGGACCGTACCGTGCACTCCGAGGTCCCGGGCCCGCTGCAGCGGGCCCGGGAGCACGTCCGTCGTCACCACCTCGACCGCACCCGCGGACAGGGCCGCCGACGCCGTGAGCAGACCGATCGCGCCCGAGCCGGAGACGAGCACCCGCTTGTCCTTCACCCCGTCGGCAATCGCGATGGCGTGCAGAGCGACAGCCAGCGGTTCGGCCAGGGCGGCCCGGCGAAGCGGTAGCGTCCCGGGCAGGGTACGCACCATGTGATTGCCGACGACAACGAATTCGCTCAGGCCGCCCTGGGTGTGCGGCCAGGTCGAGGCACTCCCGAGATAGGCACCGTTCGGCCACAGGTGCGGGCGGTCCTCGATCCCCGGCTCCGGCGTACCGAAGGTGGCCGGGTGGATCGTGACCGGCGTTCCGGGGGCGAGTTCGCCGGACGGGTCGAGGTCGACGGTGCCCGACAGTTCGTGACCGGGCACCAGCGGTTCGCGGACGACGTACGCGCCGTTCGCGCCCTCGTGGTAGTAGTGCAGGTCGGATCCGCAGATCCCGCCGTACGCCATCCGGAGGCGGACCTGGCCGGCCTGTGGCTCCGGGGTCGGCAGCTCGGTCTCGACGAGCTCGAGCCTGCTCCGGATGACGATCGCCTTCATAGTTCTCCTTCAGGCCGTGGCGGTGGCGGGCGAGGGCGCGTCCTGCAGCGCCGGTGTGCGGTCGGTGGCGTTCTCCGGGGCGAGCAGGTCGCGATCCCGGGTCTCGGGCGCGAACAGTGCGGCACCGAAGGTGATCGCCATCGCGACGGTCATGTAGATCGCGACCGGCACCCAGGAGCCGAACGCGTTCATCAGCGCGACCGCGATCAGCGGCGCGAAGCCGCCACCGAGGACGGCGGCGAACTCGCGGCCGAGGGTGACACCGGCGTACCGGTAGCGGCTGCCGAAGAGCTCCGGGAAGTAGCTCATCGTCACCGCCACACCTCCTTGGCAGGCGAACACGAAGCCGACGATCATGGCCAGGTAGATGACCGTGAGATTTCCGGTGCTCAGGGCAACGAACGTCGGGAACGGCAGGAGCAGCAGCAGTCCGGCGATACCGAGGAACACCGAGCGCCGCCCGAACAGGTCGGACAGGTAGCCGAGTACGACCGCGCCGAGTCCGCCGAAGATCGCTCCCACCAGCAGGATCTCCGGCACGGTCTGCGCGTCGATCTTCACGGTTCCCTTGAGATAGGAGGCCATGAACACCTGGTACGTGTACGACTGCACGCTCAGTCCGACGGTCATCAAGGTGACCAGGGCAACGGCCTTCTTGCCGTTCCGGAACACCTCGCGGACTGGCGCGGCCGCGGCTGTGCGCTCGGCCTTGATCTCCGCGAACACCGGCGTCTCCTTGAGCTTGCGCCGCAGGATGTACGCCGCGACCGTGACGAACGCACTGCTCAGGAACACGAGCCGCCAACCCCACGACATCAACTGCTCGTCCGGGAGCAGCTGCACCAACGCCCACGCCCCGGCGCCGAGCGCCGTACCCGCGGCCGCACCGGTCATGATCAACGCGGCCAGCCGTCCGCGCTTCCCGCGTACCGCCGTCTCGGTCAGCAAGGTCGCGCCGCCGGACTGCTCGGCGCCGGCGCCGAAGCCCTGCAGGAACCGGCTCAGCACGAGCAGGATCGGCGCCCAGACGCCCACGGACTCGTACGTCGGCAGCACGCCGATCGCCATCGTCGCGACGCCCATCAGGGTCAAGGTGGCCACCAGGATCCACTTGCGCCCGAGGCGATCGCCGTACCGCGAGAAGAAGAACCCGCCGAGCGGACGGGCGCAGAAGCCGACCGCGTAGGCGCTGAAGCTGGCCAGCAGGCCGGCCGTCGCGGAGATGTTGGGGAAGAACAGATGGCTGAAGACCAGCGCCGACGCGGTCCCGTAGATGACGAAGTCGTACTGCTCCAGAGCGGTGCCGATCAGACCGGCGAGCGCGGCCCGGCGGGTGTCTTGAGGTTTCGGTTCCATGGCGGATTTCCTTCGGGGTCTCAGGCCGCGGGCGAGGCGTGCGGCCGGGACGTGCGGGAGCGCGCGGCCTCACGGGCCGCGGCGCGGACGCCGTCACGGGTGATGACGGCGACGTACTCGGCCACACGGCCGGTGAAGTCGTTGCTTTCGGCAAGTTCCGTGGGGAAGACCTGGGCGAGGACGGCGCGGACCAGGTCCACGCCGGGGCGGGTTCCGGCCGCGAGCGCCCCGAGCCGCTCGCGGGCCGGGTCGACCATGGCCCGCGCGTGCGGACCGGGGTCGAAACCGGGCAGGGGTACGACGCAGCACAGCCAGGCCGCGCAGGTCAGCGCGAGATGCTCGGGCATCACGCCCTGTCCCAGCAACTGGATGGCCGGTGCGGGGACGCGCTGGGGGAGTTTGACCGAGCCGTCCGTGCCGACCTGCTGGGTGCGGTGGCCGAGCGCGGCGTTGGACCAGCGGTCGAAGAGCGAGGCGACGTACGCCTTGACGTCGAAGTCCCGGGGCAGGGTGACGGTCGGCAGGTACTCGTCCTCGAGCACCGAGCGGGCGGCGGACTCGATGAAGTCGACGGCACGCGCTTCGGGAATCGTCGCGCGGTCGTCGAGCGCACCGAGGTACGCGATCAGCGAGTGGGTGCCGTTGAGCAGCCGGAGTTTCAGCAGCTCGTAGGCTTCGACCTCGTCGGAGAACACCGCGCCGCCACGTTCCCAGGCCGGTCGGCCGGCGGCGAACCGGTCCTCCATCACCCACATCGTGAACGGCTCGGCCGGCACCGGACTGAGGTCGTGCACGCCCAGCAGTTCGTACGCCGCCGCGCGGTCGGCGTCCGTCGTCGCCGGGACGATGCGGTCCACCATCGAGTTCGGGAAGGCGACGTTCTCGGCCACCCAGTTCTCGGCCTTGCTGCCGTGCAAGAACTCGAGCACCAGGCGACGGGTCTGTGTCCCGTTCGACTGCATGTTGTCGCAGTTCAGGACGGTGATCGGGGCGCCGTGTGTCGCGGCCCGGCGTTCCAGGGCACGTGCGATCTGCCCGATGACGGTGCGCGGCGCCGCACCGGACCGGTCCGCCACGATGCCGGGATGATCCAAGGCGAGCCGGTGCGTGCTCGGGTCCATGCAGTAGCCGTGTTCGGTCACCGTCGTCGAGACGATCCGGGTGTCCTCGGCGGCGATGGCGTCGACCACCGCGGCGGGGTTGCCAGCGGCAACGATCGCGCCGGTGTGGACACCCGGGACGCTGATCGAGGAACCTTCGGGTGACCGTTCGAGCACCGAGTAGAGACCGTCCTGGCGGTGCATCGCGTCCGCGACCGCCGCCGAGCGGCTGGCGACGCCGAGGATGCCCCAGCCGTCGCGGGCCTGTGCGGTGTAGACGGCCTGGTGGGCTCGATGGAAGTTGCCGAGGCCGAGATGCACGATGCCCGTGCTCACAGGTCGGTCGGTCAACAGATGCTTGCGGACCGAGGCGCGGTTCAAGGCGCTCACCAGTCGGTCACAGAGCCGTCGAGACGGCGCGCGACGGGCAGGTAGGCGGGTTCGTACGGGAACTTCGCGGCCAATGTCTCGTCGACCTCGACGCCGAGGCCGGGTGCTTCGCCCGGGTACAGGTACCCGTCGCGGAACGACCAGGCGTGCGGGAACACCTCGTGCGCCAAGGCGTCGTACCCCATGTACTCCTGGATGCCGAAGTTGTGCGTCGACAGCCCGAGGTGGACGCTCGCGCCGAACGAGACCGGCGAGACGTCGGACGGCCCGTGCGGTGCCGCCTTCACCTGGTACACGGCGGCGAGCGCGAAGATCGAACGCAGGTGACTGATGCCGCCGGCATGCGCGACCGCGACTCGGATGTAGTCGATCAGCTGTCCGGTGATCAGGTCCTTGCAGTCGTAGATCGAGTTGAAGACCTCGCCGATCGCGAGCGGAGTGGTGGTGTGCTGCCGGACCAGGCGCAGCGCCTCCTGATTCTCCGCGGGAGTGACGTCCTCGAGCCAGAACAGGTCCGCGGGTTCGAGCGCCTTGCCGAGTCGCGCCGCCTGCTGCGGAGTCAGCCGGTGATGCGCGTCGTGCAGCAAGGCCAACTCGGGGCCGACGTGCTCCCGCACCTTGGCCAGTACGCCGGGCACATGGCGCAAGTAGGCATCGGTGTCCCACGCCTCGACCACCGGTACGGCGCCGCGTTTCGCCGGCTCGTATCTGCCGGCGTCGCGATGAACGCCGTACACGGTCTCGAGCCCGGGTACGCCGGACTGCGCGCGAACCGCCCGGAATCCGTCCTGTCGCCGCGCGTCGACCTCGTCGAGCAGCGCCGGGAGCTCCCATGCGGAGGCGTGCGTGTAGGCGAGGACCTTGTCGCGGACCGCGCCGCCGAGCAGTTGGTACACCGGCATCCCGGCGGCCTTGCCCTTGATGTCCCACAGCGCAAGGTCGACCGCGCTGATCGCGGCCATGGTGATCGGACCGCGGCGCCAGTACGCCCCGCGATAGAGGTACTGCCAGGTGTCCTCGATCCGTGCCGGGTCGAGTCCGGTGAGCAGCGGTACGACGTGGTCGCGCAGGTAGCTCGCGACGGCGAGTTCACGGCCGTTGACGGTGGCGTCGCCGTACCCGACGAGGCCGTCGGCGGTCTGCAGTTTGAGGGTGACGTAGTTGCGGCCGGGGCTGGTGACGATGACCTCGGCGGCGATGATGCGATCGCTCATAGCGGGTACCTTCAGGTGAGGTTGCGCAGTTCGTTGCCCTCGGCAAGGGCGGTGAGGTTGGCGGCGATGTCGTGGATGCGGCCGCGGAACGTCTGCCGGGTGATCCCGGACAGGTGCGGTGTGAGCAGGACGTTGTCCACGTCCCCGAACGGTGCTTCGGACGGTTGCGCCTGGTCGCCGCCGGACGGGTACGAGTACCAGACGTCGAGGGCGGCGCCGCGGATCGTCCGGTCGCGCAGGGCGTCGTACAGCGCCTGCTCCTGGACGAGCGGACCGCGGGCGACGTTCACGAGTACGCCGTCTGCGCCGAGTTGGCTCAGCTCCGCGGCGCCGATGATGCCGCGGGTGGCCTCGGTCAGCGGCGCGGAGACGACGAGGACGTTGGACTCTTCGAGTAGGCGTGGGAGTTGGGACGTGTCACCGGACCAGCTCAGGCCGTCGGCTTTTCCACTGGCGGTCACGGCTTGGGCTTGGGCGCCGAAGGCTTGCAGCACTCGCCAGGTGGCTCGGCCGATGTGGCCGAAGCCGAGGAAGCCGACCCGCGCGCTCGCCAGCGTCTCGGGCTGGGTGAGTGCTGCGTCGTACACGGGCGAGCGCCAGCGGTTGCGGCGCAGGGCCGCGTCAGCTTGGGGAAGCTCGCGACGCAATGCGATCAGGGCCCAGACAATGTACTCGGCGATCGAGTCCTCGTGGTGATACGTGTTCGCGACCGGTACGCCGGTGGCCTCGACGCGGTCGGTGCCGGCTCCAGCGACCTGCACGAGCCGGAGGCTCGGCGCGGCGTCCGCCATCTCCTGGGTGAACGCCGGACCCACCAGGACGTCGGCGGTCTTCAACGCGCCGAGGAGGTCGTCGGGAAGCCAGACCAGCTCAGCTTGAGGTGCCAGCGCCTCGAGCTCCGCGCGCAAGGGCAACAGGTTGGGGTCGGTGACGACGACTCTCATGCGTCGCCCCGTTCGCGGCGCGCAGGAGTCCATCCGGCCACCGGGCCAGTGCTCTGGCGAACGACCAGCTGGGTCGGCAGCGTGACGGCGCGCGGCTCGGCCGGGGTCTGCCCGGGCTCGGCGGTCAGCTGCTGGTGGAGCATGTCGATGCTCATGACACCGGCCCGCGACATCGGGACCTGGATGCTGGTCAGCGTCGGCCGGCCGACCTCCGCGAGCGGGGTGTCGTCGATGCCGATGACGCTCAGCTCGCCGGGCACCTCGACACCGAGCGCGGCTGCTCCGGCGATGATGCCCAGGGCCATCAGGTCGTTGTGGGCGATCACCGCGGTGGCGCCCGAGGCGACGACACTGGCCGCCGCAGCCTGGCCGCCGGCCACCGTCTCCGCCTGCCAGCCGAGCACCTCCAGCTCGATGTCCGCCTGGTCGGCCAGCTGCCGGATCGCCTCCACCCGGGTTTGGTTGGACCAGGACAGCGGCGAGCCCTGGGCGTAGGCGACATGCTCGTGACCGAGAACGCGCAGGTACTCCAGCGCCTGGCGGAGCCCGTCGGCGGCATCCGGTACGACGCTGCTCGTCTCGTCGCTCGTCCGGTTCACCAGGACGAGCGGGGTGTCGCCGCACAGCTCGACGATGTCGTGGGCGGGCAGCCGGGGCGAGCAGACGACGAACCCGTCGACCCGCTCGTGCAGTTCGCCGATGATCTCCCGCTCGCGGTCCGGACTGCCGTCGGTATCGGTCAGGACGACCGTCTGGCGGCGGTTCCAGCCGTGCGCCTGGGCGGCCTTGACGAAGCTCGCCCAGACCGGGTTGCCGATGTCCGGGACGATCATCGCGACCGTCGCCGAGCGGGTCGGTAGCCCCGACCGGGACCGGCGGCCGGCCGAGGCGACGTACCCGATCTCCTCTGCGGCACCGATGATCCGGCGCAGCGTGTCGCGGCCGATCCGGTCCGGGTCGCTGAACGCCCGGGACGCGGTCGACAACGACACACCAGCGCGCTGTGCGACGTCGGTCAGGGTGGGGTTCACGGCGAGCTCCCGAGGTTGCGGCAAGGTTTCGCCAAGATTGCGGCAAGTTGCGCAACTCTGTCAAGAGCTCGGTCGGTCAGCCGTCCAGAAGCTGCACCTCCGCGAGGTTGGTGAAGCCGCCGTGCGTGTCGGCGATCCGGATCATCGGGTACGTCGCCTGCGTGGCCAGCGGGAACGCGTACCACTGATTGCCGTCGGTGATGCCGTTGATCGTGGTGAGCGTGGTCCAGGTCGCGCCGCCGTCCGTCGAGCCCTGAACGAGGTCACCGTTGGCCCGCGCGGGGAGGTTGCTGCGCGGGCGGACCCGGACGGCGTCGAAGGTCAGGTTCGTGCCGGCCGGGGGAGTGACGGAGACCCAGCCGTTGCCGGAGGTCGTGTCGGTGAAGGTGTTCAGGTCCCCGTCGAACATCCGCCAGCCGTTGGCCTCGGGAGTGCCGACGCCGGGGAAGGCCGGACTGGAGGCGACCACCCAGCCCTGCTGAACTTCCACCGTTCGGACGCGAGTGTTCCAGAGTTCGAGCGCTGTGCCGTCGGTGGTGCCGATGATCGTCGCCCCGGCCTGGCCGCTCGCGGTCGTGTAGTCGACGGTGAAGGTCAGCGGGCGACCGTAGCCGACGTCGTCGGGCAACGTGACCTCGGCGGTCCAGTGCTCGCCGTCCTGGCTCGTCGCCTGAGCATCGAGTCCTTCGATCGAGGCATCGACCTGGCTCAGTGGTTCAGTGGCCGTCATCGTCAGCGTGACGGTGTCGCCGTTCTGCGCGCGCTTCGGGTCGGTGCCGTCAGAGGCGATCGACACCGAGTTGATCGCCGTACTCATCTCCTGCCGCTGGCCGTAGACGCGGAACTCGCTGAAGCTCGACAGCCCCGGGTACGCCGGATCCGTGGGAACGCCGGGATGGTCGACCTGGAGCTTGAGGAACCGGAAGCTCTGGCCGCGGGCCTCGTCGCGGACCGGGATTCGCTCGAGTGCGAAGCCTTCGTCGGAGGTGTCCGTGGTCTCGCGCGACGTCAGCAGGGTCCACGTGCGGCCGTCGTTCGACCCGTACACGTTCGCGCCCTGGGTGCGGTTGCCGAAGTTGTACCGCGCCTGCAACCCGAACGCGTCGGCCGTGACCCGGAAACCGGCGCCGAGATCGATGACGGCCGGAGCGGTCAGGTCGCCGGAGAAGGTGTTGAAGTCCCCGTCCAGCATGTTGCCCAGGGCAACCTGTGACAGCGAGGCCGAGGTCGCGCGTCCCCAGTAGTCGAACGAGCCGTCGTCCGGCATCGTCGGCGTCAGCTTCTCGAGCCGGCCGACCGCGGCCTGCAGCGCGACGAGATCAGCGGCGAACGTCGCCGGGTCGGCGGTCGCGAGATCCGCCTCGGCCGCCGCTTTCGCCGCGTCGACGGCGGAGCGGGTGGCTCGGACGTACGTCGTACCGGCGTCGTAACCCGCGAGCGCCGCGGTCACGGCGTCCTGGCGGGTCGCGCTGACGGTCAGCCGCACCCGCAGTACGGCGTCGGTGGCCGCGTCGGAGGCGACGACGAACGTGTTGTGGTCGCCGACCTGGGTCGTCGTCGGCGTCCAGGTGAGTGCGCCCGTTGCCTGGTCGAGCGATGCGCCGGCGGGGAAGTTGGTGCCGGGGGCATAGGACAGCTGATCGGGGTCGGACGCCGAAAGCGTTGTGGACAAGGGCTCTCCGGCGATTGCGAGCAGTCGCACGTCGGGCCTTTGCGTGAACTGCGGAGGCGTGAGCTGGGCCTTCGCCTGGAGGTTGATCGCGTCGACGTCGACGCTGACCCCGGGCGAGCCGACGACCGTGTAGTAGGCGAGGGACTCGCCGCCGGCGCTGCCGCGGAGCTTGCTCGTGTCCATGTCGTAGGTGACGTACCGCCAGGCGCCGTGCGTGTTCGGCAGCGTCAGCGTGTGGTACGGCGCGAGCCCCTGCTCCTTCCTGATCTGCAACGTCGCCGTGCCGTTCGTGCGAATCAGTACGCCGACCGGGCTGTAACCGTTGCGGTTGTCGTACAGCAACGTCCGTACGGCGATCGTCGTCCCGGCGGACCGAGCCCACATCCGGACGAACCCGTCGCCCACCGACGTGCCCGGCGTGATGGGAGTGGTTCTCGTCTCCGCCTGCACCAGGGCGTCGCGTTGGACCGGCGGCGCCGATCCGGCGACGGAGGCCGGAAAGGACAGCCAGGAATCCGGGTTGAAGTCCGGGTTGCTGTTCCAGAAGTTGTACGGCGCCGTACCCCAGTAGAACCGCGCGCCTGCGTCCTGGGTCGTGGCCAGCGTGGTGATGCTCGGTGCGATCTTGGCGATGGCCGAGCCGAGCCTCGACCTGTAGATCGTGTAGAGCTCGTTGGTCGGGTCGAAGATCCGGCCACGGTACGCCTGGGACAGCACGCCGCCGCGCTGGGTGGTGTCGATCCACGGAATCGTCTTGCCCATCATGAACGCGAAGAACTGTTCGGAGCCGCGCAGCAACCGGTCACCGCCGAACGCGTACACCGAGACCGCGTCCCGCCGCGTCGACACGGTCCCGCGAACCGGGTCCAGCCGGGTGCCCTGGATGTCGATGACGCGGGCGAGCTGGGTGAGCATCGTGACGTCGTCCCAGGCATGGGCCTGGTCCCGTCCCATCTCCTGCAACTGCACGAACGTCTTGCCGTACGGGTTCCGCGGATCGCTCTTCGCGATCACCGGCATGACCTTGCTGAGCGCGCCGTTGGTGTCGTCGTCAGGGTTGGTGGAGTTCACCGAGAACCACTCGACCGCCTCGCGGTAGCGCGGGAGGTTGTCGGTGAAGACGTAGCCCGCGATCGCACCGATGAGCGAGTAGCTGTGCTGATTCATGAAGTTGCGATTGCGGTACAGGAAGGTCTGCGTGAGCGGCACGATCAGGTTGCCGGTGAGGTCCGTGGTGTCGGTGTCGCTCCAGCCGAGGTCGTAGCCGTCGTCGGCCGGGGCCGTCACGGTCGAGTAGCGCACGATCTCGGCGGCCGCGAGCATCCGCATCAGCGGCGCGCCGCTGTGGATGTGCGCGTCGGGGTAGTAGACGTAGCCGGCGGGATCCATATGGGCCCAGATCCGGATCAGCTTCAGGCTGTTCTCGCGGTAGACCGGGTCGCCGGTGACGAAGTACAGGATCGACTGGGTGTACGCCCGGAAGGCGTCGTCGATGAACCTCGACTGGATGCCCTGCGAGTTGAAGGCGCTGCTCGCCGGCCGGTCGAGGACCGTGCCCTGGTTCTTGGAGCTGAAGGTCCGGGAGGCGTACGGCGTGGCGGTCATCGCGGCGTAGTACGAGGCCCACGGCTCGACTCCGGCGCGGGTCTGCTTGCGCGCGAGCTCGAGGGACGACGCGCTGACGGCGAGTCCTGGATGGACGAAACCGGCGCTCGAGGTGACCCGGGTCAGCTCTGGCAAGGGGGCCGCTGTGGACATCGCCGGCGTGGTGGGTGCGGCGCCTACCGGGACGACTCCGGCGACTGCGAGGAGTGCGGCCAGCAGGGCGGTCAGGACGGACGATCTCAGAACAGCCATCAGGACACTCTCCAGTGTGGTGGCGGCCGCCTGTGCTTATGGAAGGCGGGGGAGCGGTCGGAGCCTCGCATCGCACCGAGGCGGCCGCTAGCTCGCGGCCGCCTCCGAAAATTTTGATCCGCTGATAGTTAACGTTTTCTATGCCAGCCTGACGGCATGCCTCCCGTACCCGAAAAACTGCCGGCGCTCGTCGCGATGTCCCCCGAGCACTGGCCGCAGCTGTTCCCGGCCGACGTCCGCCGGCGGCTGGAGCAGTTCGCCCTCGTCGACCCGGCCGGTCCGGTCGATCGGTTCGACGATCCCCGCGCCCTGGATCGCCTGGCCGAGGTGGAAGTTCTGGTCAGCGGATGGGGATGCCCAGCCGTCGACCGGGCGTTCCTGGACGCGGCGCCGAAGCTGCGCGCGGTGCTGCATGCCGCCGGTAGCGTGAAGGGCCACCTGAGCCGCGAGGTCTGGGAGCGCGGCATCGTCGTCTCGTCGGCGGCAGCGGCGAACGCCGTACCGGTCGCGGAGTTCACCCTCGGGGCGATCCTGATGGCCGGCAAAGGCGCCTTCGACCTGCGGGAACGCTATCGCCGCGAGCGGACCTTCGAACTCGGCTACATCCACCCGGAGATCGGTAACAACGGTCGCACCGTCGGGCTGATCGGCGCCTCGCGGATCGGCCGGATGGTCCTGGACCTGCTGCGGCCGTTCGGGTTCCGGGTCCAGGTGTACGACCCGTACGCCGGGACTCTCGACGTACCGACCGTCGATCTGGGGACGCTGCTGAGGACGAGCGATGTCGTCAGCGTGCACGCCCCGTTGACCGCGGAAACCCGGCATATGCTGGGCCGTTCGGAGCTCGCGCTGCTCCGCGACGGCGCGACGCTGATCAACACCGCGCGCGGCCAGGTGGTCGACACCGACGCGTTGACCGCGGAGCTGATCTCCGGGCGGATCACGGCGGTGCTCGACGTCACGGAGCCCGAACCGCTGCCGTCCGGATCACCGCTGTTCGAGCTGCCGAACGCGTTCGTGACGCCCCATATCGCCGGCTCGCACGGCAACGAGCTCGCGCGTCTCGGCCTGTGCGTCGCGGACGAGCTGGGGCGCCTGGTCGCCGGTGAGCCGCTCCGCTTCGGGATCGGCATCGCGGACCTGGACCGCGCCGCCTGATCCTGGCGCCGATCCACGGGGCCGATCCACGGGGCCGATCCACGGGGCCGATCCAAAAAGGCAACGATTGCCACGCCTTGACACGTCTGAAAGCCAGCGCTACCTTCACGGCAGATGGAAAGCGCTTTCTAGATCCTGGTGAAGGAGTCGCTCCCATGAGTACTCGAACCTCCGTGCGTTCCAGCCTCTGGCTGGGATTGCTGGCGGTCCCCGCTGTCGCCTTCTTCCTGGTGTTCAGCTACGCGCCGATGGCCGGCCTGGTGGTGGCGTTCAAGGAGTTCGACATCAGCAAGGGCCTGTTCGGCAGCCCGTGGAACGGCCTGGACAACTTCCGCTACTTCTTCGCCTCCGGTGACGCGCAGCGGATCCTGCTCAACACGATCGTGCTGAACGTGCTGTTCCTGGCCGCCACGCTCGCCGCCGGCGTGACGCTGGCGATCATGCTGAACGAGATCCGCGGCCGCTTCTTCAAGCGGGCGGCCCAGTCGACGATCTTCTTCCCGTACTTCGTCTCGCCGGTCGTCATCGCGATCATGCTGCAGGTGCTGCTGTCCGGCCCGGCCGGAGACGGGGGCGTCGTCAACGACGCACTGGCCGGCTTCGGGCTGCCGACGGTCAGCTGGTACACGGAGCCGGGACCGTGGCCGTGGATCCTGACCTTCGTCAAGATCTGGCAGCTGGGCGGCTACATGAGCGTCATCTTCCTGGCCGCGATCACCTCGATCCCCGAAGACGTCTACGAGGCGGGCCAGATCGACGGGGCGAGCCGCGCGCAGATGGCGCTCCGGATCACGCTGCCGCTGCTGAAGCCGACGGCCGCGGTCCTGCTGGTGCTCGGTGTCGGCCGGATCTTCTACGGAGACTTCGGCACGATCTACGCGATCGTCGGCGACAACGGCACGCTCTTCCCGACCACCGACGTGATCGACACCTACGTGTTCCGGTCACTGCGCCAGATCGGTGACTTCGGCACCACCGCGGCGATCGGCCTGTTCCAGTCGGTGGTCGGTTTCGTTCTGGTGTCGACCGCGGTGCTGATCCAGCGCCGGTACTCGAAGGAGACGAGTCTGCTGTGACGACTGCGACCTCTACGACCTCGAGCCTGGCCAAGGCTGCCGGCCGGACAGCCGCCAAGCGGCGCACCGGTGGCTGGGAACCGTTCACCGTCGTCAGCGTCATCGGCGTCGCGCTGTTCATGCTGATCTGCCTGATCCCGTTCTGGGTGATCCTGTCCGGGTCGTTCACCGACGAGCAGACCCTGGCCGGCAAGGGCTACAGCCTCATCCCGCAGCCGTTCTCAACAGCGGCGTACAAACTGATCTTCACCGGGCCGACGCTGGTCAGCGCGTACGTCGCCAGCATCTTCATCACCGTTGTCGGTACGGTACTGGCGCTCAGCATCACGTCCGGCCTGAGCTGGGTGATCGCGCGGCGGCTGCCCTACGTCAGCCGGCCGCTGGCGATCTTCGCCTACATCCCGATGCTGTTCGCCGGCGGTCTCGTCCCGCTGTACCTGCTGGTCACCCAGTACCTCAAGCTACAGAACAGCTACTTCGCGGTGATCCTGCCGTTGCTGGTGGCACCCTTCCTGGTCTTCATCCAGGTCTCGGCGTTCCGTCAGCTGCCGGAGGAGATCCTCGACTCGGCCCGGGTCGACGGCGCGGGCGAGATGCAGATCTTCTTCCGGATCGGGCTGCCGCTGTCCAAGCCGATCCTGGCCGTCGTCGGCCTGTTCTACGCGGTCCACTACTGGAACGAGTGGTTCACCGCGCTGCTGTTCATGTCGGACATCCACAAGTACCCGCTCCCGCTGCTGTTGCAGAACCTGATCTCGAACGTCACGTTCTCGCAGATGCTGCCGACAGCCGCGGAACAGTCGACGCCGGTCTACCAGCTCCGGCTCGCCCTCACGGTCGTCACCATCGGCCCGATCCTGCTCGCGTACCCGTTCGCGCAGCGCTACTTCGTCAAGGGCATCACCCTGGGAGCCACCAAAGGCTGACGGTCTCCCCACCACGCCATCTGAACCTGGAACATCTGGAGGCATTGTGCCCGCCACATCCCCCGCCGGCCTCAGCAGGCGCGGCTTCCTGGCCGCCGGCGGCGGCCTGTCACTCGCAGCCATGCTCGGACTGAGCGGCTGCGGAGACTCGTCGTCGTCGAACTCCGGCAAGGCCGCAGACACCCTCACCCTGCTGCTGCCCGGTGACGCACCGACCGGCTGGGACGCGATCCTTGCCAAGGTCAACGAGAAGCTCAAGAACGACCTCGGCTTCACCATCGCTCCGCAGTTCGTCGCCTGGTCCAACTACCAGCAGCAGTCGCTGCTCAAGTTCACCGCCGGCGAGAACTTCGACACCGCGCTGCAGGCCCGCTGGCTGAACATGATCCAGCTCGTCGCCAGCAAGTCGCTCGTCCCCGTCGACGGCCTGATCAGCAAGTACCCGAACCTGAGCAAGACCCTGGACCCGCAGCTGCTCGAGCAGAACAAGTGGTCCGGCAAGCTGTACGGGATCCCGCAGGTGAACTCCGCCGCACGGTTCCACCACTTCACGGTCCGCCAGGACCTGGCCGACAAGCTCGGCATCGGGGAGATCTCGACGTTCGACCAGCTGGAGAAGTTCTGGTACGACGTCAAGCAGAAGGAGAAGCTCACCCCGATCGGAATCTCGTCGAACATGCCGGATCTCCTCGTGGCCTTCGCGCCGGTCGGCTGGCTGAACCAGCACGACTGGGAGAACCCGCACGTCAGCGTGCAGACGTTCAGCGGCGGTTCGCTCCCGTTCTACCTGGCGCAGGACGGGAAGAGCACCGGATCCGCGAAGCCGATCCCGTTCTGGGAGGCTCCGGGCGTCCTCGACGCGCTCCGTAAGGTCCGCAAGTACTACCTCGACGGCATCATCAACAAGGATGCGCTGAACGTGGACTCGAGCACGATCGGCTCCCAGTTCGAGTCGGGCCGGATCGCCACCCGGTGGGCGATGACGGACGGCTTGTCGTCGCAGGCGCTGACGCCGTTGCGGAAGGCCGTTCCGACCGCGCAGATCGCCAACGTCGTACCGCTGCGTGGCGGCAAGGACGCGAAGCCCAACCAGACGTTCCAGGCCGACAACTTCGTCGTACTCAACGTCAAGGGCCGCAGCAACGAGCGGGCGATGCAGCTGGAGGACTGGGTCTCGATCAAGGAGAACCACGACCTGCTCAGCTACGGCGTCGAGGGCACTGACTGGAAGCCGGTGGGCACGGACAAGTTCGAGCAGCTGTCGCAGTACAGCTTCCCGGGGTACGCGCTGTGCTGGCGGCAGAAGCTCGAGCTCAAGATCAAGGGCATCACGCCGACCGAGGAGGCGTGGTTCGACTGGGCGCAGAAGTACGACAACTTCACGCTGGACCCGTACGCGTCGTTCGTGCCGGACGTGACACCGGTGAAACGTCAGGACAGCCAGGTCAACGCGGCGATGACGCAGTACGGCAATCCGCTGTGGATCGGGGCGGTCGACGTCGACAAGGGGCTCGACAACCTCAAGAAGGCGGTGGACAAGGCCGGTCTCGCCGACTTGCAGGCGGAGATGGAGAAGCAGGCGAACGCATATCTCAAGGGCCAGTGAGGCCGTCTTCGATGTCCGCCCCACGGAGGAAGCTCGCGGTGGTCGCGCGCGAGGCCGGCGTGTCGATCTCGACCGTCTCGAAGGTCTTGCGCGCGTACCCCGATGTCGCGCCGGCCACCAGGACCCGGGTCCGTGAGGTACTGCGTCGCGCCGGGTACCCACTGGACTCCGATGCCGCGGGCAACCGTCGCGAGGAGTCCGAGCTGGTCGACGTGGTGGTCGCCAGTCAGAGCAGCGGCTGGGCCGGCGACGTACTGGCCGGCCTGGCCGATGCTGCCCGCGGGCCGGGGCTGGCGCTCGTCGTCACCACAGTGAACGGGGGAGAGCCGGTGCCCCGGCTCTGGCTGGAACGGCTGTTCGCCCGCGGTACGCGCGGCGTGATCGGCCTCGATGTCGAGTTCACCGACACCCAGCGGGCGTACCTCGCCGCCTACGACATCCCCTGTGTGGCCGTCGATCCCGGCTCATCGGCCTCGGAGACGCTGGCAGCGGTTGTCGACGGTACGCCGTACCTGGCGCCCGTGGTCAGCCGCGTCGGCTGACCGAGTTCCGGACCACGACGTGGGTGGTGAAGAGGCGGTGGGCTCCGGTCCAGTCGAGTTGCTGATGCTGGGAGTCCAGCGCGATCTTCGCCGCCGCTCGGCCCAGTTCCTCGTACGGGACGTGGACCGACGTCAGTCTGGGGCGGAGATCCTGGGCCAGTTCGACGTCGTCGTAGCCGACCACTGAGAGGTCCTCGGGGACTCTCAGGTCGAACTCGGCGGCAGCGGCGTACACGCCCGCGGCCACGACGTCGGTCGCGGCGAACACCGCGGTGAAGTCCTGTCCGGCGGCCAGGCGGTTCTTCGTCAGCTGATAGCCGGAGGCACGGGTGAAGACGCCGTGCTCGACCAGTTCCGGCGCGTCCGGTACGCCGAAGTCGTGGAGCGCTCGTCGATGCCCGGCCAACCGCTGCATGCTGGTGCTCTGACGCTCGGGACCGGCAAGGAAGAGCGTCCGGCGATGACCCTGTGACAACAGGTGGCTCGTCATCGCGTAGGCGCCCTGCTCGTTGTCGTACTCGATGACGGCGGTGGGGACGTCGTCGCCGAGCGGAGGCCGTCCGCACAACACCAGCAGTGAACCCGCGGAGTGCAGCGAGCGGGCCAGGTCGGTCATCTTCGCGCGGTAATCGGCTGCTTCGTTGGTGACACCACCGATCAGGATCACCGCGCCGGCGCGCTGCTCGCGCATCAGTTGCACCAGGGCGAGCTCGCGCTCCGAATCGCCCTGGGTCGTGCCGATCAGGCTGAGCCATCCACGGCGCGACGCTTCCTGCTCGACGCCGTGCGCGGCGTCGGCGAACGACTGGCCGCGGACATCGGCCAGGATGAACGCGATCGTCTTCGTCTGCACTCCGGCCAGGGCGCGGGCGTGCGTGTTCGCGGAGTAGTTGAGCTCGCGGATCGATCGCTGGACGCGCTGGTTCGCCGACCGGGACACCGGGTAGTTGCCGGCCAGAACGCGCGAGACGGTCGCGGGCGACACCCCGGCGTGTGCGGCGACATCGGCCAAGGTGGGTGAGCTCGAGGACTTGCGCCGTCCGGCCACTATCCCTCCCTGGGCGGAGCGGTCGACTTTCTGATCACCACATGCGTACCGAGCATCAGATGCTGGTCCTGCGCGTAGTCGTCCCGATGCAGCGCGAGCCGTACGGCGGAACGCCCGAGCTCTTCGTGCGGGATGTGCACCGTGGTCAGCGCCGGGTTGAGGTCGGCGCTGAGCGGAATGTCGTCGTACCCGGCGACCGAGACGTCCTCGGGCACGCGGAGCCCGGCCTCATGGAGCGCGGCGAGGACACCGCTCGCGACGATATCCGTGATGCCGACGACGGCGGTCATCCCGGTGTCGCGGGCCAGCAAGGCTTTGGTCTGCCGGTAGCCCGACTCGCGATCGAAGGTGCCGCCGGCAACAAGCGCGGGATCGACGGTCAGGCCGTGTGCCGCGTGGCCTCGGGTGAACCCGTCGAAGCGGGCGCTGGTCGTGGTGTGCTCCGGCTCGGCCGCACCGACGAACGCGATCCGGCGATGGCCGAGCGAGAGCAGGTAGTTCGCCACCGCGAACGCGCCGCCCTCGTTGTCGTACTCGACGACGGTGGCCGGTGCGTCCGGGCCGATCGGCGGGCGCCCGCAGAGCACCAGGCGCGAGCCGACGCGCTCCAGGGACCGGGCGATCTGCGCCATCCGCTCGACGTGTTCCGGCGTCCGCAGGCCGCCTCCGACCAGTACCACCGCTTCGGCCTGTTGCTCGCGCATCAGCTCGATCAGTTCGAGCTCGCGATCGGCGTCACCGTGATGGGTGCAGACCAGACACACCCGGCCCTCGGCGGTCGCCTGCTGCTCGACGCCCTGCCCGATGTAGGCGAACAGCGGACCGACGAGGTCGCGGACGATGAACGCGACGGTCCGCGTCGTGCCGCCGACCAGGGCGCGGGCCTGCGCGTTGATCACGTAGTCGAGGTCCTGCACGGCTCGCAGCACCCGCTTGCGGGTCGAGGCGCTGACCGGATAGTTCCCGGCGAGCACCCGCGAAACCGTCGTGGCGCTCACGCCCGCGGCCGCTGCGACGTCCTTCACCGTCGGACGGCTCCCGAGACTCACTCCCGCCACGCGCCAACCCCTCTGTCCGCTCGAAACTTTCTGTCTCGCCTTGCTCTGACTCGGTCTAGAAAACGTTAACTATGCTGCCATCCATGGCGGCGAATGTCGAAGCCCGCGGGGTTCCGATCTGGCTGAGCGACACCGGTACGGGTGATCCGCTGCTGCTCGTCCACGGCTGGGGCGGCGACAGCCGCGCGTGGAGCGGCCTGAGCTTCGCGATACACCGCGTCGTCACGGTCGACTTGCGCGGCCACGGGCGTTCACCGGTACTTCGGCACGGGTATCGGCCGGCGGACTACGCGGGCGATCTCGCGGTGCTTGTCGAGCGGCTGAACCTCGGTCCGGTCGTCGCGATCGGCCACTCGATGGGCGGACAGATCGTCGCCGAGTTGGCGCTGGAACGTCCCGATCTGGTCGCGGCGGTCGTTGTCGTCGATCCGGCGTACGGGGCGGACGAGGCCGAAGCGGCCACGTTCGAAGAGCGGTTGGCCGCGCTCCTGGACGACGGATCCGAGGCGGCAGTCCGCCAACTCGGACTGCCGGCCGGCGCGATCCGCGACCAGTTGCTCGCGACACCGGGGCACGTACTTGCCGAAAGCTATGCGGGGATGTACACGGACCCAGCTGCCTTCGGCGCGCGTCCGGCCGCTGCCGCGCGATTGGCCGGCTTGACCCAGCCACTCCTCTGTCTCCGCCCAACCCCAGGGATGGCTGCCTGGGACACAGGCCTGTCGCTGCCCTACGGATCACGCGTAGTCCTCTGGAACGGCTGCGGCCATTTCCTCCACCACGAGCGTCCGGCCCAGTTCGTCAACCTGATCGAGAGCTGGCTGACCTCATTGCCCGAGGCGCCGACCTCCCGAACGGCGACCGAGTGATCGCCCCCACCGTGGGTCAGGGCCTCGGCAGGGTCTTCGAACTCTTCCGTTCCGGCGGCACCGAGCCGGTCTTCTTCGACGACCAGCCTCGTCCGGAGGGTGTCGTCATCTCGTTCGAGCAATGGTCGGAGACCTTGAAGGGAGACGGGGAAACGGCCGGCGCCGGGAGGACATGGTCCGCCAACACCTCGCCGACGACGATCCGGCGAGGTGGGAGATGTACGAGGAAATGATGGACCGGTTCGGTTCGACCCCGGCAGCGACGAGTCGAAGCCGAAGCGCGGTGGCAAGACCGCCGGTGACTTACGGGCCGCGGTCGTACGACCTGCGGGACTGCGCGGAGCTGAAGGTTCCCGTGGACCGTCAGTTAACGCCGGATGGCTTCGAACGATCCCGCGAACATCGCCGGACAGCGACTGCGCCTGAGGTGAACGTCAACCGACTGCCTGGTCCAGGTCCGTCCAAATCGAACGAGCGCTGACAACCCCCGATCAGGCACCCGTGAACCCAGAACCCGATCGGTTCCGAGGGTGTGTGCCCGCTGCCCGAGGCGCAGCGTGAAGACGTGTCCGGCGTGACGGCAGGCTTCGAGAGGGACGGTTGGGTTGGAGCGGGGTCTGGTCCAAGCCGTTGTTCGCATCAGAACGGTGGAGGGTCGTGGGTCATTGTCTCCTGTGTGATGGGGCCGCGGGCGGGTGGGACGGTGGTGTAGCGGTGGCCGGTGGGTGCGGTGAGGGTGACGGAGCCGTTGGGGTGGGCGGTGGTCTTCCAGCCCCAGGCTGGGGTGTCCTTGATGACGTGGTGGTATTCGCAGTAGGGCACCAGTCCGGTGAGGTTGGTCCGGCCGGATTGTCTGAAAGGTGTGGCGTGGTCGCGGTCGCATTCGCGTGAGGTGCGGTTGCAGCCGGGCCAGGCGCAGACGGGGTGGCGTGCGAGCAGGGTTTCGCTGACTACGGCGCCGGGGTCGTGGCGGTGGGTGGATGCTTCGAGGACGGTGCCGTTGGTCGGGTCGGTGAGGAGTCGTCGCCAGGTGGCGTCACGCGCGATCCGGCGTGCCATTTCCGCTGGAACAGGTCCGTACCCGCTCAGCTCGCAGGGGTCGTCGTCCACCCCGAGGAGGGTGGTGATCGGGATCAGGACTTCGATGTGGGGTCGTCGTCGGTGGCGGTCGGGTAGGCGGCGGCCGAGCCAGTCGAGGCCGTTGTGCAGCATGTGGTCGAACACGTCGGTCACGACGTCGGCGCGTCGTTGCTCGGCGGTGCGATGGTCTCGCACCCGTTCCCCGTCTGCCGCAGCACGAACTGCCCCGGTCCCTGCCTCGGGCGATCGATCGGTTGCACAGTTGCCGGCGGCATCGGTTGCTTTAGCATCGTCGACCCGGGCGGTCGGCACGGAAGCGGCCTCCGCGGCGACCGGTTCGGACGCGGAGGGCGTCGCTGCGGACCCGGGCTCCGCGGTCGGAGCCTCTGCGGTCGGAGCCTCTACGGTCGGAGGCTCTGCGGTCGGCGGCTCTGCGTTCGCAGGTTCTACGGTCGCAGGCCCGCCAGGTGCGGTATCGGCAGGGGTGCGTTCCGTGGCGGTGCCTCGTTTGGCGAGGTCGGCCATGGCTTGGATGACGATCCACATCTGCTGGATCTTGTCGGCGGTGTGCACGACCCACAGCCCGGCCATGCCGTCGGCGAGTGGCACGATCTTGCAGGTGCGGTCTGCGATGGCGGCGCGGTGGCCGGTGGCTTCGGCGGCGGCGTTGTGTTTGGCGACCTGGGTGCGGAGGGATTTGCGTAGGTTGGCGTTGGTCTGTCCTGCGGCGCGGCGCAGCACGTGGGCCTCGACGGCGCGTGCGGACTGGTCGTCGAGTGCGCGGGTGGCTTCGGAGATCGCGAGTGTTTTGGACCAGGTCAGGGCACCGCAGCGCAGCGCGGTGTGGGTGGCGGTCAGGGTGCCGGTCAGGTGGAGTGCGGTGTCGATGTGGCGGGCTGCGGTGTTCGTGGACAGGTGCAGGGCGGCGCCGATTTCGGCGGCCCAGGAGCGTTCGGGGTCGATGGGGCGGCCGGCGGTGTCGACCTGGGTTGGGCGGGGGATCTCGGTTGCCTGGGCTTTGCGCTGGCGGACGAACGAGGCGATCGCGTCGGCCTTGATCGACTCGCCCCAAGACACCAGCCGGCTTGCGGCTTTCATCAGCTCGATCAACGCAACGGGCGACTCGCACTGCGGGCGCACCGATTCCAGTGCGGCGGCCAGTGCGGCGCCGGGTGGCAGGAACGCCCACGCCGGTGCCTTCAGCCGCAGCATCTCGCGTTCGGCCTCGTCCTGCTCGACCCCGGCCCACAACTCCCACTCCAGCCCGTCCACACGTGACATCGGCGGCAGGTCGTCGTACAGATCCTCTTCGCTCAAGAACCGCGGAGCATGAGGGTCCTGGGGGTCATACAGATCATTGGGAGGATCCACCGCGTCCAGCCAAGGCGCCTGCGCCGTACCCGGCGACGACGTTGCCTCCTTCTCCAGGCAGGCAGTGATCCAGCGTGGCGTGGCGGCAAACCCGGCGAGATCAACGTCGCCGGGGAACCGAGATGCCATCTCCACTGCCATGGCATCATATTAGAACAAATGTTCGATCGAATCAAATCGGCGGAGCAGGTCGCGTGTGTCATGTCGCAGGACATCGGTGACGGTTCTGCATCAGGACATCGGTGACACTTTCGGGGGTCTTGGTGGTGACACTTCGGGGAGTCGTCGGCGTTGGTGGTGCCGGGGCCGGTCGACTGCGCCGGTGCCGGGGTTGGATCCGGCGGGTGGTCCTGTCAGGTGGTCGGATCCGGGAAGCCGATGCCGTGTTGCCGGGGCCATAATGCCGGGATGCGTGTGGCTGTCGACGACGTGTCGCTCTACTTCGATGTCGAAGGCTGTGGCTTGACTGCTCAGGGGGACGCGATGCTGTCGCGGCCGACTCTTCTCCTCCTGCACGGGGGACCAGGTGCGTTCCTCAAGTGGCGGCAGGGTCGCGATCGAGTGCGCAGCTGGGCATCCGGACCTGGTCGCCAGCCTGGTCTTGGAGAGCACTCTCGGCGTGCCCACCTCTCTCGACGAGAGCCTCGAAGTATTCGAGCCCCGCAGAGGGCAGGTAGCACGGGATGCTGCCGCCAGGTACTTGGGCGGTGACACCAGCCCTTCGGCGGCCAGGGCGTGGGCAGATCATGGGTTGCCGTTGTATGCCGGCGCTTCGGACGGTGACATAGCTGCGCGCAGGGCACGGGCGCTGATCAACGACGAGGTTCAAGCGCATTTTCGGGCGGGCGGCTGCGGGCCTGCCGAAGTGACCGCAGCTCTCGCGACCGCGGTTACCTGCCCGACGCTGGTCCTGGCGGGCGAGGACGATCCAGTATCACCCGCAGCCGCGGCCCGGCGTTTACCAGCGATCCGCACCAGCACCGCCACCCAAGTGGAGGTGCTGGCAGGCGTGGGGCACGGGGTGTTCCGCCAAGCATCGCAGAAGTCCTTCGATGCCCTACGCACCTTCCTTCGCGACATCCCCGGCCGCGCGACACGACGGCGATGGACACCGCCCGGAGACCACCTTGGCGTAGCCGCGAACGTCACCGAAGTCCTGAGACATGACACTACTGGCCTGTTCAGTGGGTTCCTCGAAGGTTGATCTGAGGTCTGGCGAAAGTTTCCGTCCGGGCAGGACGCCCTCGAACCGTTGACCGGTTGTGCCTGCCGCTCATTACCTTTGGCCGCTCAACCAGCGGTTTTCGAGGAGGAGCGCAGATGCCGGAACCCGATGTCACCTCGTTGTCGACCGTGACCCGCCGGACGTTGCTGATCGCGTCCGGAGCTTCGGTGCTCGCGACTGAACTCGGATCGCCGGCCACGTCGATCGCAGCATCCATCGGCACCGCAGCATCCACTGGCGTCGCGGTACCCGCATCGTTGAGGCATCCGGGGTTGCTGCACGATGCGGATGACCTGGAGCGGATGCGGCAAGCCGTGGCTGACCGGGTGAGTCCGGCGTACGACGGTTTTCTGGCGATGGCCGTGAACAACAGGTCGTCGTACGGCTATGTGATCCGCAACGTCGGCCAGATCACCTCGTGGGGTCGTGGTCCGTCGAACTTCATGAGCGAGGCGGTGAACGATTCCGGTGCCGCCTACCAGAACGCGGTGATGTGGGCGGCTACCGGCGACGTACGGTACGCCGACAAGGCACGGGACATCCTCGACGCCTGGTCGGGCAGCCTGACCGCGATCACCGGTGCGGACGGGCAGCTCGGCGCCGGCCTGCAGGTCTTCAAGTTCGCGAACGCCGCCGAGATCCTCCGGCACAGCGGGTACGACGGATGGCCGGCCGGTGCTGTCCGGCGGTGCGAGGAGTCGTTCCGCAAGGTCTGGTACCCGGCCGTGTCGGGCTACGCGCTGTTCGCCAACGGCAATTGGGATCTCGCCGCTCTGCAGGCGATCCTGGCGATCGCCGTGTTCTGCGACGACCGGGTGATGCTCGAGAACGCCGTCCGGTACGCCGTGGCCGGCGCGGGCAACGGCCGGATCGAACACATCGTCGTGGCGGGGACCGGCCAGGGACAGGAGAGCGGCCGGTCGCAGTCGTACGCGCAACTGGCGCTCGGCCTGCTCGCCAACTGCGCCGCGGTCGCCTGGAACCAGGGCATCGACCTGTTCGGACACCTCGACGACAGGATCCTGCACGGGTTCGAGTACACCGCTCGCTACAACCTGGGCGATGACTCCGTGCCGTTCACACCCGATCTCGATCGCACGGGGAAGTACATCAAGACCGCGATCTCGACGATCAACCGTGGGGCGTTCCAGCCGATCTACGAGCTCGCCTACGCGCATTACGTCAGTCGGCGCGGACTGTCCGCGCCGAACCTCGAACGCGTGGTGTTCCGCGGCGCCGGTGGCGCGCGGTTCGTCGAAGGCAACAGCGACGACCACCCCGCGTGGGGCACCTTCACGCAGGCCCGGACCGCGGCGTCTCCGAGCGATCCCGACGTACCACCGGGCGTTCCGAGCGGCTTGACGGCGCGGACGTCGGCCGGCGGGGTGGTGGTGTCGTGGGCGGCGTCGGTCGAACCGCGCAGCGGCGCGGACGCGAGCAGCTACACGATCAGCAGAGCGACCGGCCGCGGCGGGCAGTACGTGGTCGTTGCTGACGGCATCCGATCGACGACCTGGACCGACGGCGCCGCACGCGGGCGGCTCTACTCGTACAAAGTTCGGGCCGTGAACTCGGCGGGCGCGAGCGGTGAGTCGCTGCCGGTGACAGTGGCGCACCCGAGTCCGTGGGCGAGTCAGGACGTCGGCCGGGTCGCGGTTACGGGCAGTACGGGCTTCGACGGGGAGACGTTCACGGTCGAGGCGGGCGGCGTGGACATCGGCGGCGTGCAGGACAGCTTCCGGTTCGTGTCGGTGCCGCTGGGCGGCGACGGGGTGCTGACGGCGCGGGTTGTCCACCCGGTGAGTTCGCAGTACGCGACCGTCGGCGTGATGATGCGGCAGAGCCTGTCGGCGTCCTCGGCGCACGCCTCGATGCTGATCAAAGGACTGCCGTTGCACACCTGGAGCGGTGTGTGGACGGTTCGTTCCGTCGGCTGCGGCTCCACGAGCGCGACAGGCAGCACCGGCGTACCGCCGACCCAGCAGCAGACGATCACTGTCAACGCGGGCTTCCCGATCTCCGATCTCGGAACGCTTCCGCAGTCCGCGACTCCGCTGCCGGCGCCGTACGTCGAGGCCGCGAGCGACGGGTACCGGCTGCGACGCCCGTACTGGGTCCGGCTGGTCCGCAGAGGCGACGTCCTGACCGGATCCATCTCGCCCGACGGTGTTGTCTGGACCGAGGTCGGCTCGTCCCGGGTTCACCTCGGTCGGGACGTGTACGCGGGGCTCGCGACCTGTGGAGCGCTCGGGGTCGACCAGCCGTACGCGGAGTCGACTACGGCGGCCTTCGACAATGTGACCGTCCAGCAATGGACGACCGAGGCGCCAGGTGCGCCGGCCGGAGATCTTCGGGCCGGTCTCGCGGGGAGTGCGATCGAGCTGGCGTGGTCCGACCAGGACATGTCGGCGACGTACACCGTCAAACGCCGGCACGCCGGTGGACCGTACCGGGCGATCGCTTCGGGTGTGGGGCCGATCGGGTTCGGCGTGGAGACCCGCTATCGGGACGTCACGGCGGTGCCGGGTCAGAGCTACGACTACGTGGTCGCGAAGACGAATGCGGCCGGAAGCGGACCGGACTCGCCGAGGCTGACGGTCACGATGCCGACGCCGGCCGTGCCGTCGATCACCAGCGCGGTCACCGCCTTCGCGAACACCGGCATGGACTTCCGCTTCCGCGTTGCCGCGAGCAACGATCCGATCAGTTTCGCGGTGACCGGGCTCCCGGACGGCCTGTCGCTGGACCGGAGGACCGGTGTCATCAGCGGCAAGCCGCGGCAGACCGGGACCGCCGAGCTGACCGTCTCCGCGCGCAACGCCGCTGGTGTTGGCTCCGCGGAGGTCACGCTCACCGTTGGAGCACCGCCGCCGGCGCCGTGGCGGTACGCCGATATCGGAGACTACGTGCTCGACGAGCGGCAGCTGGGGAGCTTCAGCGCCGTCGCGATCCGGACACCTGGGATCACCAGCTACGACGGTCAGTTCACCGTGCGGGGTACCGGCTCGGACCTGAACGTGATCGGGCAGGGCATGACGGTCCAGTTCGCCCATGTCCCGGTGACTGGTGACGCGACGTTGACGGCGCGCGTCGTACGGCGTGAAGGTACCGGTCGGGTGGGGTTGCTGATGACCAAGTCGCTGTCGCCGTTCGACCAGTTGGCCGGCGTGATTCTCGACGGCAGTACGCCGCAGTTCGTTCAGCGGCTGCGGGTGGCGACCAGCCTCGTGACCACGACCGGTACCGGTACGCCGGACTGGTTGCGCATCCGGCGTACCGGTAACACCTTTTCGGCAGAGGTCTCCACCGACGGCGCGAGCTGGAGCGGGATCGGCGTACCGGGTCAGATCGAGACGTTCGGTTCCGCGCCGTTCTATCTGGGGCTGGCTGTTGTCTCCGGCACCGCCGTCTTCGATCACGTAGACCTGGACTACTTCGCGTAGGCCAGGGTGCCGAAGCCGGTCTGGTCGAAGCCGCCGCTCGTCGAGCCGTAGTCGCCGCCCCCGCCCTCGGGGCGGACCTGCGCGGCCATCGCGGAGATGTACGGCACCGACAGGTTCTTCCGCCTGGTGTAGTGGAAATGCAGGATCTCCCACACCGGCCGGATCTGGCCGCGGCTCGCACTGGAGATCACCGTGTGCTCCTGATAGGCACAGTTCTGGCCGGTGCCCCACGTGTACTTCGTGAACGGTACGTCCTGGCCGAGGTTGTACTTCGCGACGTACTGCGCTGCCTTCAGGAAGCGGTTGTTGTCGTACCCGTACAGGTCCTCGCCCTGGTTCCAGGCCATCTCACAGAACGCCCCCATCTGGCCCATCCCCATCATGGTGTGGCCCTGATCGCGTCCCGACTCCTGCCACTGCGCGAGGCCCTGGTCGTCGTACACGAACGGTACGGCGTGCTTGATCGAGCCGTTGCCGGCGCCGTTCTTGAAGTAGTTCACCGCCTGGTCGTACTTCGCCGCGTCGTCGCAGAGGATGCCGATGGCAAGGATCGAGTTCATGCTGCACAGATCCCAGTTGGCCCAGTAGTTCGTGATACAGGCGTCGTTGTGGTTGACCAGGAACGAGTTGTTCATCGGGTAGAAGACGTTCAGCATCATGGTCTTGAACCGGGCGAGATCGAAGCCGGAGTAGCCGCGCATCAGCTCCGCGACGTTCGCGAACTGGTAGCCGTAGATGCCGGCCGCCAGGAACCGGTCCGCGTTGCCGGTGACCGAGGTCAGGGTGGCGGACCAGGCGTTGAGGATGTCGCGCGCGCAGTCGCCGTGGGCCGTCGATCCCTGCACCCACCAGCGGAGGGCGTTCTGGTAGGCGGCGTGAATGTCGTTGTAGAGGATGCCGTAGTTCTCGCCGGTGCCGCCGCGGATGATCGTTGCCTGCGGCCTCGGTGTCCAGGTGGACTGCGCGCGCGAGTTGGCGGTCAGCCGGTTCCAGCCGGACAGCCACGGGTCGTCGCCGGCGGCGACCCGGACCTTCGCCCGGTTGAGATCACCCCAGTTGTGCAGCGCTCCGGGGTGGGTGAAGGTGGCCGGCGCGGCGTCCGCGCGCCGGTCGAGCGCGGCGACACCCACTCCTGCGGCAGCCACACCTCCGGCGGCTTTCAGCATGGTACGTCGATCGATCTTCCTCTCGTGCATGTCCTTCTCCTTCGGGGCGGTGGATGTGCGCATGCGGTCAGCGCACGGTCAGGATGAGGCTCTTGGTGGTGGTCCCGGCGACGTTGGCGGCGCTCAGGTTCGTGTTGTACGTGCCAGGTCCGGTCGGGGCGCCGGTGATGACGCCGGTGGTCTTGTCGACGGTGAGGCCGGCGGGCAGGTTCTGCGCGTCGAAGCCGGCGGGGAAGCCGGTCGCGCTGATCGTGAGGACAACCGGTACGCCCGCGGTGAGGACGCCGGTGTCGGCGGTCGTGATCGTCGGTGCCGTTGCCGTCGGGGCCGTGGCCGCGTCGAGCCAGCGCAGGTTGGTCACGTGTTCGTTGACGTGCATGTCGGCCATGTCGGCGACCGTGAACCACCCGGGCTTGCGCATCGTCGAGGCCATCACGGTGCCGTTGACGACGAGGTTCTGGAACGTCACGTCCTTGATGCCGCGCGTCTCGTCGTACCCGAGCATCATCGCGGACTCCGCGTTCTTGCCCGTGTAGGTGAGGTTCTTGACGTAGACGCCCTCGATGCCGCGGCCCGCCGACGTGTTGTACGACTTGTTGTAGGCGACCCGCAGATGGATGAACTGGCCCCAGCGGAAGTCCTCGACCCGCACGTTCTCGATCCGTACGTTCCGGACGAGGTTGCTGTCGCCGGGATTGATCGCGATCGCTCCCTGGTACCACTTCTGCGGTTCGCGGTGGTCGAGGATGTCGACGTTGCTGATCGTGAGGTTCTCCAGGACCTCGGGATCGGCCGTGTTGCCGTGGGTGCCGATGTTGATCGGGTGCGCGACATCCGCCCAGAGGCTCGTGTTGGAGACGGTGACGTTCCGGGTGTCGCCGTAGTAGTCCCAGCGGTGGGTGTAGAGCGCGATGCAGTCGTCGGAACAGCGCAGGAACGAGTTGTCGATCAGTACGTCGGTGCTGGAGAAGATGTCGATCCCGTCGCCCCACCGGCCGGCGCTGAAGTAGCCGAAGTCGGTGATGCTGACCTGTTCGGACATCCCCGCGGTGATCGCGTAGCCGGTGGTCAGATCGAGCATCGAGATACCGTCGACGCGGACGTTCTTCGAGCCGACGATGGTGCAGCCGCCGCCGTTCGTGCCGTAGATCAGTCCACGTCCGGTCAGTGCGGCGTTCGTGACGTTCTTGAAGATCACCGAGGCCTTCAGTACGGCGCCGCCGGCCAGGTAGACCGTCTTCCCGCTCGGCACCTCCAGCTGCCCGGTCGCGGTCGTGTGCACGCCGGGCCCGTAGTAGATGACGTCCGGGTCGTCAGGGGAGGGGGCGTCGGTCTCGATCGGGCGGGCGAGCAGGTGCAGGCAGTCGAAGATCTCGCCGTTCACCTCGATCATGATCTTGCGCGGTTCGGTGAGCGTGAAGCGCAGCGTGTCCGCGTCGACGACCGGCTCGATCCCGAGCGACAGCGGCCGGATCCGCGCGGTGTCGACGGTGCCCTTGGTGTACTTGATCCGGACCTCGACCGACCGGGCGAAGTCGAAGTACGCCATCGACGACTTCAGCACCTGACCGGCGCCGGTCGTCGCGTTGATCTGCTTGAGGTCGACCGAGTACGTCGGCACCGTGGTCCAGGGACCGGCCTTCGCCCGGACCTCGACCTCGAAGGTCGACGCCTGCGCGATCCCGGCAGGAACGGGGTAGGTGACCAGCGGTGGAGCGGACAGGGGTGCGGCGGTCGCAACCCCGGACTCGGACAGAACGTAGCCGGCGGCAACGGTCGCACCGGCGGTCTGAAGCAGGCGTCGGCGGGTGAGATCTCCGGTCATCTTCGGGCTCCTCGACATCGCGGGCGGAAGGCCCTGAAACCTTGTCCGGAGAACCGGGCCCGATCAATAGCAACCGCTTACCACGAAATTTTCGCTCCCGCGATGCGGGGTGGTGCAACCTGAGGGTTGCGGGGAGACGCTGGTGGCGAACAGTCCCGAGTACGGCGACTTCCCGGTGCGGGTCGAGAAGGTCGATCCGCCGACGTACCTCGCGTATCGGTGGGCGAGTGCCTTTCCGGGGCAGGAGTTGCGGGACGACAACAGCACGCTGGTGGAGTTCACGCTCAGCTCCGAAGGTGACCAGACGCGCCTCAAGGTCGTGGAGAGCGGCTTCGCGGCCTTGTCCGGCGCCGTGGACGTGCGCGATCAGGCATGGAAGGACAACTCGAGCGGCTGGCCGATGGAGCTGGATGCTCTGAAGAAGCGCGCGGAAGAGCCATCCGTGTGACCAGCAGTGACACCGAGGCTGTCGACGGTGTGCTGACCGCGTTGGCTGATCCGACCCGCCGCCGGCTGCTGGATCTGCTCGCGTCCAGGGCGAAGCGACCGCGACGATCCTCGCCGAGCGACTGCCCGTCTCGCGGCAGGCGGTGGTCAAGCATCTCTCGGTGCTGGACGCCGTCGGGCTCGTCGCCGGCAGCCGGATCGGGCGTGAGGTGCGGTACTCGGTCCGGCCTGCAGCGCTCACTGCGACGGCGCAATGGACGTCCGCGCTCGCGGCCGACTGGGACCGGCGACTCGCGGCCATCAAGCAGGCCGCCGAAGCCGCGGAGGCCGCCGAGACCGCAGAGGTCGCAGAGTCCGCCGGGGGTTCTGCTGGACACACCTGACCTGGTTGTCAATGGCCGCCGACGATATGGTTCACGGTAAGCCCTTTCCGCCGGATCGCCTCGGAGGCACCCTTGACTTCCAGCCAACCCATCAGGTTCGCCGCCGTCGGGCTCGACCACGCGCACATCTTCGGGCAGGTCGCCGGCCTGCTCGCGGCCGGTGCGACGTTCGTCGGGATGGCCACCGACGACCCGTCGGCAGCGGTCGCGGGCACGATGCGGGAGCGGTATCCCGACGTACCCGTGATCGAGGATCCCGACGAGTTGATCGCGCAGGACGGGATCGACCTGATCGTGACCGCCGCCGTCCCGGACCGGCGCGGGCCGATCGCGGTCGCGGCGCTGCGGGCCGGCAAGGACGTGATGGCCGACAAGCCCGGGTGCGTCACCCTCGAGCAGCTGGAGGAGGTCGAGAAGGCGGTCGACCAGAGCGGCCGGTTCTGGTCGGTGACGTTCTCCGAGCGGTTCGAGGTCAAGTGCGTGGTCAAGGCCGGTGAGCTGGTCCGCGAGGGCCGGATCGGCACCGTCGTACAGACGCTCGGGACCGGGCCGCACCGGATCGGGGACCGCGGTCATCTCGCCGGTGGCGGCGGCCGTCCGGACTGGTTCTACGACAAGGCCCGGTACGGCGGCATCCTGACCGACATCGCCTCGCACCAGATCGACCAGTTCCTCTGGTTCACCGGCGCGCGGACCGCCGAGGTGGTGACGAGCGCGGTCGGGAACTTCGCCAACCCCGACGAGCCGGGTCTGCAGGACTTCGGCGAGCTCCTGCTGCGCAGCGGCAACGCCCAGGGCTACATCCGCGTCGACTGGTACACCCCGGACGGGCTGCCGACGTGGGGCGACGGCCGGCTGACCGTGCTCGGCACGGAGGGCTACATCGAGATGCGCAAGTACGTCGACATCGCGGGCCGGGACGGCGGCAACCACCTGTTCCTGGTGGACAAGGACGGCACGCACTACATCGACTGCTCGGACGTCGAGCTGACCTACTACTCCGACGTGCTGAACGACGTCCGAAACCGGACCGCCACCGCTGCGCCGCAGGAGCACACGTTCGAAACCATGCGGCTGGCGCTGACCGCCCAGCAGAACGCCGCCGTCCGCGGAGCCGCCCAGTGACGGTGAGGATCGCGATCGTCGGCTGCGGCAACATCAGCCGCCGGCACGCGGAGGCCTACGCGAACACCGGCCGGACCGAACTCGTCGGTGTCGCGGACATCGTCGAAGCGAAGGCGCAGGAGCTGGCCGGCAAGTACGGCGGGACGCCGTACGCGAGTGTGACGGAGCTGCTGGCGGCGGAGGACCCGGATCTGGTCTCGGTGACGACACCGCCCGGCAGTCATGCCGAGATCGCGATCGAGATCCTCGCCGCGGGCAAGTCGGTGCTCCTGGAGAAGCCGCCGGTGCTGAGTCTGGCCGAGATGGACGCGGTTGCGGAGGCCGAGCGGGTGAGTGCCGGCTCGGTGTGGGTGATCTTCCAGCACCGGCACGGATCCGGCGCGCTGCGTGCGGCCGACCTCCTCGGCCGCGGCGCGCTCGGCCGTCCGCTGGTCGCGGTCTGCGAGACGCTGTGGTTCCGGCCGCTCAGCTATTTCGACCCGGACTGGCGCGGCACGTGGGTCGGCGAGGGCGGCGGGCCGACGCTCGGGCACGGCATCCATCAGATCGACCTCCTGCTGCATCTGCTCGGGCCGTGGCGGACGATCAACGCCACCGCCGTACGGCTCGGTCGGCCGGTCGAGTTCGAGGACGTGTCGATGGCGTCGGTGATCTTCGAGAGCGATGCGGTCGGGACAGTGATCAACAGCCTGCTGTCGCCGCGGGAGCTGAGCAGGATCCGGATCGACACTTCCGGTGGAACGCTCGAGGTGAACCACGTCTACGGCTACTCCGACGGGGACTGGACGTTCCACCCGGCCCCCGACGCGGCGAAGGCGGCGGCGCTCGGCATCGATCCCGGAGTCCGGAAGACAGCGATCGAGTCGAGTGTGGCCGACGATCCGTGGACCGCGTCGGCGGGTGACGATGTGCCGAGCAATCACGAAGCGCAGATCAGCCGCCTGATCGACGACCTGCAGGCCGGCCGGTCCCACGAGACCACCCTGGCGGGCACGCGGCCGACGATGGAGTTCGTCACCGCGCTCTACGCGTCGGCGATCACCGGCCGACCGGTCCACCGCACCGACCTGACACCGGACCACCCGTTCTACCAAGCCCTCCACGGCAACACCCCGAAAACCGAACTCAGCGAGTCGTTCCGCACCTGAGGGCGGACCGCTGCGCAGGCACAACCCGCCTTTGGAGCGGTCCAACTGGCCATTCAAGGGGTTTCAGCCGCGTGGGCCCAGTGGGTCTTCGGTGGGAGGTGTGGGGGTGCGGCGGGTGGTGTTGGTGAGGGAGCGTTCGGGGAGCCAGATGACGAAGGTGGTGCCGATGCCCAGTTCGGAGTGGAGGGTGACGGTGCCGCCGTGGGATTCCGCGATCTGGCGGACGATGGCGAGGCCCAGACCCGCTCGGCGCTGGCCCGTCGATGGGTCGGTGGGAGGGACGGTGGCAGGAGGCTGTTGCTGGCCGGCGCGGTAGAAACGGTCGAAGACGCGGTCGGCGTCGTCGGGAGCGATGCCGGGGCCCTCGTCGCGGATCGCGATCCAGGCCCAGCCGTTGCGGCTGCCGACCGCGAGCACGAGTTCGCTGCCGCCGCGGGCGAGGCGGACCGCGTTCGAGAGCAGGTTGTCGACGGCGCGTCGCAGCGCGGACGCGTCCCCGGCGGCGGTCGGGCCGGGCGAGAGGCGGCGTACGACGTGCAGCTCGCGATCGGCTGCCAGCAGTTCGTACTCCTCGGCCGCCTCGCCCGCGATCGTGGCGAGGTCCACGTCGGCGTCGACGAAGGCCGGTGACGACCGCCGGGCCGACGCAAGCAGGTCCTCGACGAGGCGGGTCATCCGCTGGATCGCGCGGCCGACGATCGCGGTGGCCTGGGCGCGGTCGTCCGGCGGCGTGTCGTCGTGCGCGAGGACGGCGTCGACGTTCGCCTGGATCACGGCGAGCGGGTTCCGGAGTTCGTGGGAGGCGTCGTCGACGAGCTGGCGCTGGGTCAGGAACGCCGTCTCGAGCCGGCCGAGCATCCCGTCGACGGTGTCGGCCAGGTTGCGCAGCTCGTCGTGCGGTCCTTCGAGGGCGATCCGGCGGGACAGATCGGTCGCGGAGATCTCCTGTGCGGTCGCCGTGATCCGCCGTACCGGACGCAGTACCCGGCCCGACAACCACCAGCCGGTGCCGAGGCTGACCAGGAACAACGCGCCCATCCCGGCCGCGGAGTAGTCCCGCAGGGTCTGGAGCGTCTGGTAGTTCACCGCGGACTGCACACTCGAGAGCTCGGCGGCCTGGATCACCTCGCCCTGCTTCAGCTGGATGTTGCCGTGGGCATCCTTGTAGTACTTCTTGACCGGGATCTGGTCCAGCGGTTTCGGCTCGAGGATCTGCGACAGCGCGACGTACACGCCGCCGAGCAGGAGCGCGGACAGCGCGATGAGTACGGCGGAGTACGTGAGCGTCAGGCGGAACCGGATGGTCTGCGCCCAGAGCGGAAGTTTCATGTTTCACCTCTGAGGCGGTAGCCGCGGCCGATCACGGTTTCCAGGATGGGGTCTTCGCCCTCGCGCGCGAGTTTGCGGCGCAGGGTGCCGACGGTGACGCGCACGGTCTGGGTGAACGGGTCCGCGTTCTCGTCCCAGACGTGTTCGAGCAGTTCCTCGGCAGAGATGACGTGCCCGGGGCGTGACATCAGGTAGCGCAGGATGCCGAACTCCTTCAGGGTCAGCGGGAGCTCCCGTCCGGCGCGGGTGGCGAGATGGCGGGACGAGTCCAGCACGAGGTCGCCGACGTGCAACTGCGTCGTACCGTTGGTGACGTCGCGGCGGAGCAGGGCGCGGATCCGGGCGAGCAACTCGACGAGCGCGAACGGCTTCGTCAGGTAGTCGTCGGCGCCTTCGTCCAGCCCGCGGACACGGTCCGCCAGCGAGGCGCGCGCGGTCAGCATCAGGACCCGCAGCTCCCGTCCGGACGCCACCTCGATCTCGCCGCGGCGGACCGCGCGGCACAGGTCGAGGCCGCTGGTGTCGGGCAGCGTGATGTCCAGGATCGCCAGGTCGTACGGCGTGGTCGCGAGCTTCTCGATCGCCTCGGCGCCCGTGGTGGCCGCGTCCACGGCGTACCCGGCCCGGCCGAGTCCCGAGCGCAGCGCGCTGACCAGGCCTTCCTCGTCCTCCACCACAAGTAGTCGCACGCAACCAAGGTAGCGGGGGAGCCGAGTGCCGCCGCTCTGCGCTTTCGCCGGGCTTTCGGTCGGCTTTCCGGTCGTTTTCGTGGCCTCTTGATGAGCTGTGGCCAATCGAAGCGAAGGAGATCCTGATGAAACTCCCGGTAAAACGACTGATCCTCGGTAGTGCGGTGGCGGTCGCGGCGCTCGGCGCCGGCGGGATCGCGTACGCGGCCGGCAGCGACCCGGCGGTTCCCGAGCAGGGCTACGTGACGGTCGAGGAGGGTGCGACCACGCCGTCGCCCTCGAAGGACTGCCCGGAGAAGAACGGCAGCGGCGCCGGCGAGGGTACGCCACAGCCGTCCGAGCAGAACCCTGCTGGAAACGCATGAATGCGGCAACGCTCGAACACGCCTTGTTCGAGGTGAAGCGGGTCGTCGTCGGGCAGGACCATCTGGTCGAGCGGATGCTCGTCGGGTTGCTGGCCCGCGGCCACTGCCTGCTGGAAGGCGTGCCGGGAGTCGCGAAGACGCTCGCGGTCCGCACTCTGGCGGAGGTGATCGGTGGGCAGTTCTCGCGGCTGCAGTTCACCCCGGACCTGGTGCCCGGCGACATCATGGGCACCCGGATCTGGCGGCCGTCCGCGGAAGGGTTCGACACCGAGCTCGGTCCGGTGTTCGCCAACCTGGTCCTCGCGGACGAGATCAACCGTGCGCCGGCGAAGGTACAGTCCGCGTTGCTCGAGGCGATGGCCGAACACCAGGTCAGCATCGGCGGTACGTCGTACCCGCTGCCGGAACCGTTCCTGGTGCTCGCGACCCAGAACCCGATCGAGTCCGACGGGGTGTACGCGTTGCCCGAGGCACAGCGGGACCGGTTCCTGCTGAAGATCACGGTCGACTACCCGACACCGTTGGAGGAGCTGACGATCCTGCAGCGGATGAGTGCGCATCGCCCGCACGCGAACGCCGTACTCACGCCGGAGCAGGTCGCACAGTTGCAGGAGGCAACGGACGACGTGTTCGTCCACAACGCGGTCGCCGAGTACGTCGTACGCCTGGTGCACGCGACCCGGGTGCCGGCGCAGTACGGGATCCAGGACCTGGCCGGCGTACTGGAGTTCGGCGCGAGCCCCCGGGCCACGCTGGGACTCGTCGCGGCCGGCCGTGCCTTGGCGTTGCTGCGCGGGCGGGACTACGTGTTGCCGGCCGACGTGTACGACGTCGCGCTCGACGTGATGTCGCACCGGCTGGTGCTCACGTTCGACGCGCTGGCCGACGGGGTCGATCCGCGGTCGGTCGTCGCGCGGATCCTGCAGACCATCGAACAGCCGCACGTCGTACCCGCCGACGACGCTCAAGGGTCGGCGGCATGAACGACCTGCTGGCCGGCCGGGAGCGTGCGCTGCGCGCACTCGAACTGACGGTGAAGCGCAAGCTGGAAGGCTTCCTGCACGGCGAGATCACCGGTCTGCGCAGCGGTCCTGGCAGCGAGCCCAACGAGGCGCGTCCGTACCAGGCAGGCCAGGACGACGTACGGCGGATGGACTGGAACGTCACCGCCCGCTCGCTGGAACCGCATGTGCGCGCACCGCTGGCCGAGCGGGAACTGGAGACGTGGGCGTTGCTGGACGCGTCGGCGAGCATGGACTTCGGAACCGCGCTGAGCGAGAAACGCGACGTGGCCATCGCTGTCGTCGGGGCGGTCGGTCTGCTGTCCGACCGCCCGGGCAACCGGCTCGGCGTACGGATTGCCCTGGGCAACGACCTTCGCCGGCTCCCGGCGGCGTCCGGCGCGGTCCAGCTTCGCCGAACCCTCCGCACCCTGCTCTCCCTCCCGCGCCCCGAACCCGGCACCTTTCCCAGAACAGATCTGGGTCACGCGATCGGCCGCCTGAACCGCGATCACGCACGCCCCGGACTGCGGGTGATCGTGTCGGACTTCCACGAAGACGACTGGTCGGACCAGTTGCGCAGGCTGGCCGCCCGCCACGAGGTGATCGCGGTAGAAGTGCTGGACCCCCGCGAGCTGGAGCTCCCCGAGGTCGGCCTGCTGACACTCGTCGATCCGGAGACCGGCCGGCGCCGCGAGGTCCAGACCGCGAACCGCAAACTCCGCCGCCGGTACGCCGACGCGATGGCCGCGCACCGCTCGAAAACCGCCCAGGCGATCCGGTCCGCCGGTGCGGCGCATCTCGTACTGCGCACCGACACCGACTGGGTCCGTGATGTCGCGGCGTTCACCACCGCGCGGCGCCGGGCCGGCGTACGGCGGAACCCGACTGCTGTGAGGACCAGATGAGATTCGAGCAACCCCTGTGGCTCTGGCTGCTGGTGCTGGTCGTCGCGCTCGTGGCGGCGTACCTCATCGCCCAGCGACGCAGGACGAAGTACGCCGTCCGCTTCGCGACCCTCCCGATGCTGGAGAAGGTCGCCCCTGTACGGCCCGGCTGGCGCCGGCACGCGCCGGCCGCGGCCTTTCTCGCCGCGCTGACCGTACTGACGATCGCGATCGCCCGGCCGGTCGCCGACATCCGGGTCCCACGCGAGCGCGCCACCGTGCTGGTCGCGATGGACGTCTCGAACTCGATGGCGGCCACCGATGTCGCGCCGAACCGGTTCGAGACCGCCAAGCAGGCGGCGATCGAGTTCGTGCGGGACCTGCCGGAGAAGTTCAACGTCGGGCTGGTGTCGTTCGCGCGGACGGCGACCGTGGTGTCGGCGCCGAGTACGAACCATCAGGCGACGGTCGACGCGATCAACAGTCTGCAGCTGCGCGACTCGACAGCGATCGGGGACGCCGTCCTCACCAGCCTGCAGGCGGTCCGGTCGATCGACCCGGACGATCCGCCGCCGAGCCGGATCGTGCTGCTGTCCGACGGCGGCAACACCGCGGGCCGCCCGGTCGACGAGGCAGCCGAGGCGGCGGCGCAGGCCGGCGTACCGGTGTCGACGATCGCGTACGGCACACCTGAGGGGACCGTGAACCTGGAAGGGCGCGACGTTCCGGTTCCTGCTGACACCGAGGCGTTGAAGGGCCTCGCGGACGCGACCAGCGGATCCTTCTACGAGGCCGAGAACGACGAGCAGTTGCGCGACGTGTACTCCGACCTGCAATCCTCCATCGGCTGGACCACCGAGCCCCGCGAGATCACCAACCTGGTCGCGGGCATCGCCCTCGCCGCAGCACTCCTGGCCGCCCTCGCCTCGCTGCTCTGGTTCTCCCGCCTCCCTTGATCAGGAGCCCTCATGCCACCCCACCTAGGCAACCCCTTCCGAGGCCCCGACTACATCCCAGGCCCACCACCTTCCGGCTCCGTCACCCCGGCCACCGTTCGGGAGAGGATCCCCTCATTTGTTCCCTCCCCTCCCGCTGCGGCACCTCCGGCCGGGGTGACGGTCACCCCACCCATCCCGCCGTTGGCCGCTCCACCTCGCGCGGGCCGTCGGCGAGCCGGTCTCATCGTCGGCACGCTCGCCCTCTCCATCGCAGCCGGTGGACTGGCCGGCGCCGTCACCGGCTCCCGCGACTCCGCACCCGTCGACCTCCCGCAAGCCGCGGCCCCACCGGCAGCAGCCCAAGGCTCCATCACCGCGGCCGCCGCGAGCGTCCTACCAGGAGTGGTCTCAGTACGCGCGGGCCGCGCAACCGGCTCCGGGTTCGCGATCGACCAGCAAGGTCACGTGGTCACCAACGCCCACGTCGTGGAAGGAGCGAGTGATGTCTCATTGGTCCTGTCGAACGGCCGTACCGTCGACGCCCGCGTCATCGGCGCGGACGAGGACAACGACCTCGCCGTACTCCAGGTCTCGACCGCTGACGCCGCGGGCCTGCGTGCGCTCACGCTCGGCCGGTCCGCACAACTCCGGGTCGGCGACCCGGTGCTGGCCGTCGGATCCCCACTCGGCCTGGAAGGAACCGTGACCGCCGGCATCGTCAGCGCCGTCGACCGACAGGCCCGCTTCGGCGACAACAACACCCGCCAGTCCGCCATCCAGACCGACGCCGCCATCAATCCGGGCAACTCCGGCGGCCCCCTCGTCAACACCGCCGGCCAGGTAGTAGGCGTCAACACCGCCATAGCCACCCTGGGAACCACCCGAGCAGGCAACATAGGAATCGGCTTCGCCATCCCAGTAGACCGAATGACCACCATCGTCAAGTCCCTCCTCGACTGACAACCAGTCCGTCCCCCAGGCCGGAGCCTCAGTCCCGATAGAGGCCGTCGTCGCCGGTTGTCCGGCGACCCGGGTCCGAGCCGACCGGTGTGATGGTGATGTCGTAGTCCTCGCTGGACTCCCAGACGACCGCGTCGTAGTGGGTGGTGCGACCGCGTGCGAGGACGCGGACGAGGTGAAGTCCTGGGGTGGGTGGTGTGTAAACCACGTACGCCGGTCCTCCCATCGGGGGCACGAGGTAGAGGTCACCCTCAACAGGTATGACGAGCTGCTCACCGACCTCCCACCTATCACCGGCCGTTGCCAGGTCCGGCAGCGGCTCGACGCCGATCCGAACCGTCACGTTGACCGGACCGTCAGCGCAACCAGTGCGAACAATCACCGCGGACGGCACCTGTGGATCCAGCGCCAGAACCGGCCCAACGGTGGCGGGGTCGAGAACAGGACTCGCGTCTTGTACCACCAGATAGAACTGGTGGTACGAGACCTCGATCTCGTACGCCGAATCCGTCACTCCACGAACCTAGCCGGTGGGACCTGCAGGTCGACAGTACGTATATGTCTGCTACGCGCGGGCGTACGCCTGGCGGCTGGCTGGATTGCCGGGCGGTGGGCGTATACGTACTGTCGAGCTGCAGAACATCCGAGGTGCAGTCGACGGGGTCGGCCTCAGCTGTCTCACCACCGATCGGGACATTAAGGTTTCGGCTTCATCTTCTCGTGGCGGGCGGGGGCCTCTGTCACACTCGCGGCATTCGTCAGCCCGAACAGAAGGGTTCCGCCCATGCCCTCGAAACTGTCTGTCAGAATCTCCGCGGCAGCGTTGGCCGCGGCATCCGTCGTCGTCGCGCCCACGGCGTCGGCGGCACCTCGCTCTGCCGATGCGCACCCGAGTCCGGCAGCGGCCGAGGTGAAGTTGCCTGCTGAGGTTGCGGGCGTTCTCGGCGCTTCCAGCCGGGCTCTGGTCGACACGGTCGCCGCCGACGCGTTGGGCAGGTCACAGATGGGCCGAGGCGTCGCCCCTTCAGTTGCCCTCAGCAAGCTTGCCGAACAGGGCCGGAAGGTCGTCGTCGACGTCCGGTGGGCCGCGCCGGGCTGGGCGCGGGGCGTGGCGTACGTCGAGGCGCCCGCCACCGATGGCGCTCATCCGGAAGGCTGGCTGTACATCGCGCGCAACGTCGGTGGTCGCTGGGTCAGCGGAGTCGAGGGTGACGGTGAGTTCGCGGAGTACATCGACTCGTCGCCACTTGTCGGCACTGCAGAACGCCGGACGATGACGGCGTACGCGCAACACCAAAGCGCGATCACCACGGCCAACACCGGTGGGTTGTTGCTGCCGTGGATGCCGAACTACTACATGACTGTCACCGGCGGCCCGCACGCCAGCGATGGTGTGAACGGCTATTGGAGCAGCTTGGACCTTGCCGGCGGCAACGCGAGCGGGCGCGTCCGATCCTCCCGCGACGGCACTGCCACGTCCATGTGCGGCGCCGGTGGTGGCTGGACGCGGGTGATCCACCCGAACGGCTTCTCGACGGACTACTACCACATGTACAACGCCACCTACTACAACGCGACCCAGGTCGGCACGAGCGCGCTGCTGGGCACCATCGGTCGAGACGTCTGCGCCGGCGGGTCTGCGACGGGCGACCACGTCCACTGGAGTCTGCGGACGTACGACGCCAACTACAACGGCACGTACACCTGGCTGCACGGCCGCACCATCGGCGGCTGGACCTGGTGGAACGGCTCGAGCCAGTACACCGGCTGCGCAACCCGCCTCGGCGTCACCGCCTGTCCGGGTACCGCGATCTACAACCGCACCAGCTGACCCCATGCTTACAATCGGCCGTGGCGCGCTATCAGCTCGAGCCTGGCGACTACGGACTGGTGCGCTTCGCGGTCTCGCCGCTCACTGAGCTCGCCAACTCGCTGCGCGCGCTGCGGTCGCCCACCAGTTACCCGTTCCAGGCTCCCTGGTACGCCGCCGCGTGCCGGGTCCGCGATCAACTTCCGCTCGATGTGCTGAGCGGGCTGATCGGCCCGAACTTCGACACCCCCGACCTGTTCAATCCGCGGGTAGGCGTACCGCTGACCATCGACGCTCAGCTCGCCTACCTGCGGGACCAGGATTTGCGGACCCTCGGTGCGGACATCGAGTTCGCGGTCGGCGGCGTACCCCGTCGGCTGGGATCGAGCGGGCGATCCTTCGGCGACCGGTTGGCCGACGCGCTGGCGGCGTACTGGCGATCGGCGTTTCAGCCGCACTGGCCGCGGATGCGCGCGACCCTCGACGCCGACGTTGCGGTCCGCGCCAGATCACTGGCCGCGGAGGGAGTGATCGCCACCCTGAACCGTTGTGGACCAGGCATCCGCGCTGACCCGACGTCCATCACAGCCCAGATCCTGAACGGCCACGACGACCTCACCCTGTCCACACGGGGCGACCGATGTTCGTCGTACCGTCGCTGTTCACCCTGAGCAGCTCGACCCCGCTGACCGACTCGGACCCGATGGTGGTGTACCGGGCGACCAACCAGCGGGCGATGTGGTCCGACGCCACCGTCCCCGGCGGCGCGGGACTGCTCAGTCCGCACCGCCTGCGCTACCTCCGAGCCATCGGCCCCGGCCAGTCGACGACCGCACTGGCCGAACGGTTCGGCGTCTCCCCATCGGCCGCAAACCAGGCCCTCCGCGCCATGGCCGCACAGGGTCTGGTCCGCCCACGCCGCGACGGCCGAGCCGTGATCTACGAACGCACTCCGCTCGGAGATCAACTCGCCGAATAGAGGATCGGGTTCAGGGGGGACTGGGGGATCTGGCCGATCTCGGTGTCTGGCATCCAGTTGGCGAGGTCGGCTGTTTGGTTGCGGTTGGTCGGTTCGGTGGTGCGGAGGTCGGCGTCGAGGTAGATGACGGTCATGACGCGGCGCGGCTCGGTGCCGCGGTTCGGGCCGGCGTGGTGGAAGGTCCAGCCGCGGTGGAAGCTCGCGTCGCCGAGTGCGAACGGTTCCACGACGTCCTCGAAGTGCTGCTCGGCCACGGCGTTCTGGAGTTGTGCCTCGGACTCGTCGGAGATTGGGAGGTCGCGACCGAAGGCGAAGTTGTGGCTGCCGCGGGCGAAGGCGAGCGGGCCCATCTCCAGCGGGGTCTCCTGCAGCGGCAGCCAGAGCGTCACGCACCGGTCGGACGACAGCGGCCAGTAGTACTGGTCGGCGTGCCACGGGGTGATGCCGCCGCTCGGCTCCTTGTACAGCGCCTGGTCGTGATAGAGCCGTACGGCGTGAACCCCGAGGAGCTGCGCCGCGATGCCGGCCAGGCGGCGGGCGAACACGAGGTCCTTGACCTTCTCGTTCTGCCGCCACAGGTTCGTCACCTGCAGGAACGCCTTGCCGTACGTGTCGCGCTCGGCCAGCGGCAGGTGCTGGGTGTTCAGCCGGATCACCTCGGAGGTGATCGTCGGCTCGTACTGCGCGATCGTCTCGGGGGTGAGTACGCCGGACAGGTGCACGAACCCGTCACGGTTGAAGTCGGCGGTGGCGGTCGGCGGCAGGCCGTCGTACGGCGTCTCGAGCTCCTCGACGGAGATGTCCGTGGTCGTCATGGCATCCACGATTCCAAGCCGAGATCTCGGGTGCTACGCCGCTGATACCCAGTTCTGGTACTCAGTTGCCCACTTAGAATGTGTGGATGAAGCCGCGCTACGAACGGCCGGGCGTCCCCAGTGGTACGACGTTCACGTGCTTCACGAGGCGTGAACGGGGCTTCGACTTCGCCTGGCACTTCCACCAGGAGTACGAGCTCACGCTCATCTCGGCAGGATCGGGAACGAGGTATGTGGGTACCACCGTCGAGCGGTATCTCCCGGGTGACCTCGTCCTCCTCGGACCCGATCTGCCGCACACGTACGCGTCCGAGCAGTCCGAGCAGCCGTCCGAGGCCGCGGTGACACAGTTCCGGCACGACTTCCTCGGTGCGGGTTTCTTCGACCTCCCGCAGTTCGCAGCCGTCCACGATCTCCTCGAGGGTTCGGCCCGCGGGCTGGCCTTCAGCGACGTCGCACCGGAACTGCGAGCGGACATCGCCGGTCTCCCGCAACTCACCCCGTCGGCCCAGACGACGCGGCTTCTCGACGTACTGCGTCGCCTCGCCGACACCACCGCGACCCCGATCACCGGCGCCGGGTACGCCGCGGCGCCGAGCACCGCCGTACGTGATCGGATCGATGTCGTGGTCCGGTACCTCCAGAAAGCTCATACCGAACCGGTGCTCCTGGACGAGGTCGCGGCGCTCGTGCACCTGTCGCCGACGTCGTTCAGCCGCTTCTTCCGCCGTGCCATCGGCTGCACGCTCACCGACTACGTCAACCAGTTGAGAGTGGAGACAGCGTGCCGTCTGCTCACGACGACCTCGCTCCCGGTGACCGAGGTCGCGGCGCGCAGCGGGTACCGGAACCTCGCCAACTTCAACCGCCGGTTCCGCGAGCTGAAGGCGATGCGCCCGACCCACTACCGAGCCGCCCACCCCACCTGCTGAACGCGGAGCCTTCTACCACAGACCATTTAGTTGCCTAGCGCAATGTCCACAGGGAGTTGTGCTTGTGGATAACAGATTCCCTTGAAAATAAGGGGTTCTGGCTTTGAAAACTGTCGGTGGGGGTGTCTAGGCTTTGATGCATGGACAAGCCGCCTGAGTTGATGAGCGACGCC
>NZ_SJKA01000032.1 GCF_004331435.1 Kribbella sindirgiensis | reverse complement strand
CCACCCGCCGAAGCCGAGGCCGACTACTATGCACAAACCCGAGACGACCAACCGGTCGCACTCACATAACCGAGGGCGCACCAAACCCGGGACGGTTCAAGATGCGATCTGGCTACGGTGCGAGATGTGGCGGGTTTCTGACGTTCCTGCTGGTCAGCGGGGAGTCGTTTGTCGCCGCGCGGGTTTGACGTTATCGGACTTCGCGTCGGTCGGGAACCACGATCCTTTGCTGGGTTGAGGTTGTTCACAGCGACTCGCATCTGATGCGACGATCCCGCATCCGATGCGGGTAGGCGGAGAGTGGTTTCCGTCGCCGATCGCGGTGCGATCCCGGCACGACCGGCCCGGTTCTGGTCGATGGCGTGACGCTGTTTCGCAATGAGGAGCACGAACACCCCACACCACCACAGCAGCCCTGACAACGACCACAACCAACGCCAAACGTTGAGCACCGAGGATTGGTGACAGTCGAATAGGACTCACCACCGGTCGGCATTGCGAGCACCGTAGGGATCAGACTCGTGACCGCTCAGCCGTTGAGCCTGCATGACCGACTTGGCGAACCCACAGTACCGCGACGTTTTGGGCGGGCAACTGTGCTGAGTATCCACCGGTTGAACGCCGGAGAGGGCTACCAGTACCTGCTTCAGCACGTCGCTGCAGGAGACGTTGACCGGCGGATGGCCACGCCGTTGACGGCGTACTACACCGCGTCTGGATACCCGCGGGGCCGTTGGATGGGCCAGGGTCTCAGCGGCCTGGGCGATGGCAAGTTGCCGCCCGGAAACGAGGTGACCGAGGCTCAGATGGCTGCGCTCTTCGGGCGTGCGGAGGATCCGCTGACCGGCCGGCCTCTCGGCGAGCCGTATCGCGTTTTCAAGAGCCCTGAGGAGCGCATCCGCGAGCGGATCCGCGACCTCGCCCCAGCTCTGTCTGACTCCGAACGCGAACGTGCAGTGACGCAGATTCGCCAGGAAGAGATGCGGAAGAAGTCCCGACGGGCTGTCGCCGGTTTCGACCTCACGTTCTCGCCGGTCAAATCGGTCTCGGCGCTGTGGGCGACTGCCGATGTCGGCACGCAGGAGCAGATCGTTGCTGCCCATCACGAGGCTGTCGCTGACGTGCTGTCACTGATCGAGCAGCACGCGGCGTTCACCAGGAGCGGCGATGGCGGTATCGCGCAACTGGATACCCGCGGGTTGATCGCGGCGGCGTTCGATCACTGGGACAGCCGCAGCGGCGATCCCCAACTGCACACCCACATGGTTGTAGCGAACCGCGTACAGGGCCCGGACGGTGCTTGGCGGACCCTGGATGGGCGGGTGCTGTACCGAGCCGCGGTGGCGATGTCGGAGATCCACAACGTGCTCCTGGCCGACCACCTAACCAGGCGTCTGGGCGTGAATTGGGAGCTGCGCGAACGCGGTTCCCGGCGGAATCCGGCGTTCGAAATCGACGCCGTTCCCGACGAACTGATCCGCGAGTTCTCGGCCAGAACCGCACAGATCGAAGCCAACCTCGGCGCCCTTCTCGACGATCGCACCGACCAGATCCACCCACCCGACCGCCGCGAAATGTACGCCCTACGGCAGCAAGCGACCCTGATGAACCGCCCATCCAAGCACCTCGCCCAACCCCTTGCGGTGCTGATGGCGCAGTGGCGCAAACGCGCCGACCAAGCGATCGGGCATGACGCCGTCGCCGCCATCCAACGGTCCCTCAACGCAGCCGGCGAGCGCCCGTTGGCGGCGGCAGACCTGAGCCCGGAAACGCTCGACGCGTACGGCGCCGCGGCCGTCCTGACACTGCACACCAAGCGCGCGACCTGGACGCGCTGGAACCTCCTCGCCGAGGCCGCACGCCAAACCCGGCTGCTCAGATTCGTCTCCACGAACGACCGCTTCGCCGCGCTGCAGGCGATCGTCGAACGCGCCGAGCAACACTCGATCAGCCTCACCACACCCGACCTCGTGACCATCCCCGTCACGCGCGCCAGCGGCGAGAACGTGTTCACCGTCCACAACGGCCAGATCTACACCTCACCCGTCATCCTCGGCGCCGAAGCAATCCTGCTCGACCTCGCCTGCGACACCACCGGACCCACCATCGCCCTCGCCACTATCCACACGGCCGGTCTCAGCCCCGACAAGGCCGCCGCACTCCGCAGGATCGCCACCAGCGGCCAGAAGCTCGAAGCCCTGATCGGCCCAGCCGGCACCGGCAAAACCAGCCTCTTGTCCGCCCTCGCCGCCAGTTGGGAAGCCGAGTACGGCGACGGATCTGTCATCGCTCTCGCACCATCGTCAGCCGCCTCGACAGTCCTGGCCGACGCCATCGGCACCGCTGCTGAGAACATCGCGAAATGGATCTATGAATCCGCCGGGCTCGGAGCCGAACAACGCCGTGACCAGATCCTGCAGACCGAACACGCCGCCAGCCTCGCCCACCGAACTCGTCGCCGTCATCGGCATCAGCGATTGATCGGGCAGCTCGCAGCCCTGAGAGCCGACCGCGATCGATGGGGCTTCCACAAGAACCAGCTCGTCATCATCGACGAAGCTTCCATGGCGAGCACCATGGAACTGGCCACTATCGCCCGCGCAGCCAACACCGCCGGCGCCAAACTCCTGCTCGTCGGCGACGACGCACAACTATCCGCCGCCGACACCGGCGGTGCGTTCCGCCTCGTCGCCAAAGACACCCAGGCCGCCGAACTCACCGACGTCTGGCGCTTCTCCAACCCGTGGGAACGCGACGCCAGCCTCGCCCTCCGCAGCGGAGACCTCACCGCCATCGACGCCTACGACAACCACAGCCGACTCACCGCCGGCTCCAGCGACGAGATGGAGGACGCCGCGTACAAGGCCTGGCTCGCCGACACGCGCACCGGCCGAACCAGCCTGCTCATCGCCGCCGACAACACCACCGTCGCACGCCTCAACGCCCGCGCCCGCCTCGACCGCATGACCACCGGCGAGGTCGAACCCGACGGCATCGAACTCCACAACGGCAACCACGTCGGCCTCGGCGACCACATCGTCACCCGCCTCAACAACCGCCGCCTCCCCTACGGCCACCGCCAGTTCGTGAAGAACGGCGACCACTGGACCGTCATCCACCGCTGGTCCGACGGCTCCCTCACCGTCCAAAACCGCAACAGCGAAACTGTCACCCTGCCAAGCGCCTACGTCCAAGAATCTGTCGAACTCGCCTACGCCACCACGGCCCACCGAGCCCAAGGCGCCACCGTAGACACCGCCCACCTACTCGCGACTGAGCAGCTCACCCGAGCCCTGATGTACGTCGGCATGACCCGCGGCCGCAGGTCCAACAACGCCTACGTCGCTACCCACCAGACGAACTCGGACCTCCACGAACCTCACCCCGAGCAGACCATGCAGGACGTCCTCGAAGCCGTCATCAATGATCCTGGCGTCGAACGATCTGCGCACGAGGTGATGCGCCAAGAACTCGACAACGCCACGCGCCTCGACCGGCTCGTCCCGATCCACGAACACCTGTGCCAACTCGACGCCAAGAGGCGCTACCAACCCGCCATCGCCGCCTCCGGACTCGACCCAGCAGACCAGGCAGCGCTCCAAGCCTCCCCCGCCTACGGCCCGCTCATCGCCGAACTCCGCCGCGCCGAAAACGCCGGCCTGAACGTCGCCGACGTACTCCACCGCGCCGTCAACCAATCACCGCTCACAACCGCCGACGACGTCGCCGCAGTCATCCACAGCAGAGTGGAACGCCTGATCTACCGATCGCTGCGCCGCGCAGGGCGCCACTCGGCACAGATCGTCGGCCTCGTCACGCCGGCTACCCACGTCAGCAACCCCGAACTGATCCGGCCCCTCCGCGAACTCGAATCCCAGATCATCGAACGCGCCATCTGGCTCGCCGACGACCTCTTCGCCAAACCACCAGGCTGGTACGGCGAAATGAGTCGCCTTGCCGGCACGACGCCAGGTCGGGAACTCGCCGAGCTTGCCCGCGACATCGCCGCGTACAGGGAGCGCTACCAGATCCACGCTCACTCGATCCTCGGAGACGCGCCACCTGCGAAGGCAGTCGAACGATGTCGTCAACACGCCCGGCTCACGAAGATGGTCGCCACCCTGACATCCGAGATTGCCGAACGATCGCCCGACGGAGCGGGCATAGCTGAGGTACCGGCACAGCCCGTCTCACTACCGCAGCCAGACTGACATCGCCACGTCCGGCGATCGGCCAGGCCCTACCGACCTCGTCGGGTCGGGCCTGACGTATGACGGTCGCCCACCTGCATGGTTCCATCGACGCTGCCAGCCAGACTCCTGCTCTCCGCTAACCGATCAGCCAAGTCGCCGAACGCCGACTGCTGAGGCACGTCCGACAATTGGTGATCTGAAATGCCTCTTCCCGAAATGGACATCGCACGAGCACAGCGATGGTGCGCCGCACGAGTCCCGGCGCACGTCCGTGACCAATTGCGCATCGAGTGCGAGCTCGCTCCGCGCCACCTGACGCTCGTGGAACGACGCCCGCCATCGCACGAGAACCTCGGGCCGGTTTGGACTAGCTCGTCTGCAGTACAACGCCGCTGACAAGTCGTGGACGTTGTACTGGGCCGACCGCCACCAGCACTTCCACACCTACGGCCGACTCGCCCCGTCGCGAAGTATCGATGACCTACTAACCGAGATCGACCGCGACCCCACGAACGTCTTCTGGGGCTGACCGCAACCCAGCGGCGAGATTGTTCTGTTCCAACGAGAGACGTATCACTCCGCGTGACTGATCGATAGGCCTCGTCTAGATCGAGCGTTCAGCAAGCAGACCGTGTCTCGCATGGCCCCTATCGTGCGTCTGTCCTGTAGCACCGCCTGTGTCTAGCACGCCGTCCTGCATCGCCAAATCGGCTGCCTGCGTCAGGTGCTACATCAAATCTGACACCTTACAACCGACTCAGCTGGCATACAGTATCAACGGGCGCTAGTTGCGGCACCGACCCCACGCTCAGCAGCTTGTTTAAACACCTCAAGGTGTGCGATGATATTCGCACGTTGCGAAAGGTGGTTCGCAACGTGCGAAAACGGAGGTCGTCATGGCTGCTGAACTACTCGAGTCGCAGACGTACCTGCCCGAAGAGCAGGAGCAGTTGGCGACGGTCGCCAGCTTCCTCAGCGCACACGAAGGAAAGACTGGAGAGCGCCCGGAGCCTCGGTACTTCCTTGCGGGCGCCGAGGAGCACGACCAGATCGAGCTTCCCGAGGCGCTCCATAAGGTGCTTGTACAAGCGGTGGCAGCGCTGACCGCGGGCAAGGCGGTCACGATCTCACCGACCGTGCCGAAGTTGACGACCCAGCAAGCCGCAGATCTGCTCGGCGTCAGCCGGCCCACTGTTGTGAGGTTGACCGATTCCGGGGACCTTCCCTTCGAGCGGGTTGGTAGCCGCCGCAAGATTCTGCTGAAGGATCTGCTGGCCTATCGTGAAGCACGTCGCCAGCGGCAGTACCAGGCGATCGCGGACACATCGCTGGATGTGAGCGACGACGAGGATCCAGCAGCCGTGAACGAGCGGCTTAAGCGGATCCGGAGGCAACGCGCCGAACAGAGGCGGCAGGCCGCCGGTCTCTGAGAGTATCGAGGAGTGTTCACCGCACTCCTCGATACTTGCGTCCTCTGGCCCAGCAGACAGCGAGACTTCCTCCTCAGCCTTGCCGTGGAGAATCTCTATCGCCCGCTCTGGAGTAGCGCGATCCTCGATGAGCTCCACTATCACGAGATCGAGAAGCTCGCGGAGGACCGCGGTTTCGCTCGGGCCGAAGCGCAGCGACGCGCAGCACATCTCATCGAGCAGATGCGTAGCAATTTCGATGATGCCGAGGTCCCGAACTGGGAGCCCTACGAAGGCACGTTCGGGCTGCCAGACCCCGATGACGAGCATGTCGTCGCGGCCGCTGTCGCAGGTCATGCAGGCGCCATCGTGACGGTCAATCTCAAAGACTTCCCACAGGACAAGATCCCGCACGGCATCGAGATCGCAGTACCGAGCGAGTTCGCAGCCAACACAGTGGCTGTCTCGCCGCAGGCGGCATTGGAGGCGGTGGTCAAACTGACCCAGCGCCGGCAGAACCCACCGATTTCGATCGACGATTTCCTCACAACACTACGAGACCTGTACGGGATGCACGAAGCTGTCGAGCTCATCCAAGACGTCCGATAGTCGCTGGTCAGTGACACAGCAGTTGCGCCGCATGCTGCAGGTCACCACCTGAAGGTCGAGTTGGCTGTGATGCCGGTCGTGTCCAGCAAAAGCCAACAGCATACGAACGAGCGCGCTCCCCAGACGGCGATCCTTACCGCCCACAACCGTCAACTCGTGCTCCTCGAGGGCTGAAGTTTCGGCTATCCAGAAGAAGCAACTGCCGATCCCTCGATCGATGTCGGCGGGTCCCGATACGCTGGCCGCAGGGCACGAAGGGGCGGGAAATGGCAGGCCAAATCGAACTGTTCAGCGACGGCGACGGTGTCGTGGTGGCCGGTCAACGGACTGCCGTCGAACGCTTCCTCGATCACGCTGGCTTGTTGATGCAGGCGCAGGAGTTCGGCCTGAGCAGGCTAAGCGGTGTTCTGAAGGCGGGCGCTGACGTCGCGACGACGGCCTCTGGCGTCATGGCGCAGTCGGCACTCTACTTGAAATTGACCCCCGAGTCCGCACAGCGACTTAGGGACGCGGGCGGTCTGATGAAGACCAAGACTGAGGGCATCAGCCACGCCATGCTCGGTGAGACGGGCAAGCATTCACTCAAGTGGCTCCAAGTCGAGGATGGCCTGGGCTCTCGGCTGACGAATCCGGCGGTGCTCTCCGGCATCGGTGGGCTCATGAGTCAGTTTGCGCAACAGTCCGAAGCGCAAGAACTCAGAGCACTGCTCGTCAGGATCGACGAGAAGCTCGATGACGTACGACGTTCCCAGCGTGATGCCGTGCTCGCCAAACTGAAGAGCGCAGTAGCAGCAATCGAGGAGGCCATGACGATCCGCGGGTATGGCGGTGATCCGAAAACGCTGTGGGACAAGGTGAGCGGTGTATCCGAGACGATCCTGAACGTGCAGGAGGAGGCCTTGCTTGCGCTCCAGGCCCTCGCCGACAAAATCGACGGCAAGAGCAAGACCGGAGAGTTGAAGAAGGCGACACAACAGATCGCGCGAGAGGCGGCGATCCAGCTCTCGATCCTCGCGCGTTGCTTCGAACTTCAAGACGAGTTCCGAGTCGTCGAGCTTGATCACGTGCTCGCCACAGCGCCGGAGAGGCTTGAAGGGCATCGGCTCGGTGTAGCAAATGCTCGCGAGATTCGACGGGCGATCGTCCTTAAAAGCACCGAGCGACTCATGGCTCAGATGGATGTCGCGGGTGGCCTCGCAAACGAGAACGTGATCCTTCACGCGAGTGCAGCACGGTCCGTGATCCACTCACTCAACTCGACGGCGGCGCTGCTCGATGAGTTCCATGCCCCGCTCGGCATCGAATCCACGCGCGCCCCACTCAGTGCTACCTCCTGGCGAGACGCGTTGCGTGATCCTCAGCAGCTGAAGGTCGCTGGCAAAGAAGCCGGAACTAAGGCACTCATCGGCACAGTGGGAGCCCTTGGGGTGTCCGCTCTCGCTGTGGTTGCGAAGAATGGCTCCAAGCCTGGAGCGTGAACGCCGGTCAGGCGGCACCGACGGCTCGCGTGGGAGTACAGGTTCGCCGTGTTCAGACCTCGCGTGCCCGGGAACTCAGCGCGCATGTCGCGTGCGAGCTGCAGGATGCCTAGCAGGCAGCCCGGGGGCCTGCCGTCGAAGGATTTCGCTGCCGATCGCCCAGATGACGTGAACACTTCGGTGTTGACGGCCAGTTGCGCCCGGGTCCGCCGGCGCGGACCTCGACCTGCGTGGGGCCACGGGTGCGCGGGGCGGCCGACAGCGGTTCTCACCAGAGGTCGAGGTCGGCGAACTCCTGGTCCAGGGCGGTTGCTGCGGAGGGGTTGTGGATTCGGCGGCCCATGTAGACGTCTTGGGTTATGGAGACTTGGGCTTGGCCTAGGTGGTCGGCTATTTGGCGGGCGGATTGGCCTCGGCGGTCTAGGGCGGTAGCGGTGGTTTTGCGGAAGGTGTGCGAGCGGATCCAGGTGAGGGCGTCTGAGGGTGAGGGCTGGGCTGCTTGGTCGACTTGGGCGCTGAGGGTGGGGGATGCGTCGAGGTTTATGCGGTAGGTCTTGACGAGGATGGCTACGAGTTCGCGGTCGAGCTTGATGCGGCCGTTCTCGATGAGTTCGAGTCTGGTCTTTGGCCAGCCGAGCTTCGTGACGACCTGTTTGCGGGTGAGGCCGGCTTGGAGGCGGGCGGATCGGAGGGTATTGCCTAGGTCGCGGCGGGCGGTGCTGGCTACGGGGGACAAAGCGCGGCGGAGGGCTCGGCGGACGTTGGACGGGTCTCGGAAGCCTCCGAGGGAGTCTGCGAAGATGGGTTCGTCGGGGAGGACGCCGGCCGCGTGGCGTCGGCGGAGCATGGTGACGGCCCAGTCTGGGAGGGGTAGGGCGCGTACGCCGGCCTTGGACTTCGGGGCCTTGCGGATCAAGCCTTGGCCTGGGACGCGGACCATGGTGTGAGTGATCTCGACTGCGCTGGACTCGAGGTTCACCTGGGACCAGAGGACTGCGAGCGACTCGCCGATTCGGACGCCTGTGCCGAGCATGAAGATCACCAGGTCAGGAAGGTCGGCTCGTACGGCGGCTTCGTCGGTGGTCAGGAGTTGCCGTAGGCCGGCGATCTCTTCGTTGGTGAGTGCTCGGGGCGGGTCCTTCGGGCGGGCCTCGATCGCTTCGACCTCGCGGACCGGGTTGACGGTCAGAGCGCCGTACCGGACGGCGAGTTGCATCATGCCGGACACGACTGCGCGGCAGGTCTTCGCTGTGGATCGACCGGCGTTGCGCTTGATGGTTCCGATGACTCTGTCGATGCGTGGTGTGGTTGCCTCACCGATCAACAGGTCGCCGAGGGCGGGGCGTACGTGGTTCTTGATGGCTGTGCGGTACGTCGTCAGCGTCGTCGGTGATCGACGGCCGTCTTCGATACGTTCCTCGAGCTTCTCGATCCACAGATCGATGAGGTCGTTGATCTTGTCCGTCGGGCTCAGCTCGCCGTACTGCGTGATCTTTGCCCGGTCTCGCAGCTTCGTGAGTAAGCGGTGCTCGGCTGCGCCCTTGGTCTTGGCGGACGCGGTGACCTCACGGGTACGTCCGTCGTGGTCACGGAAGTACGCGGACGCGCGCCAGGAGACGACCTTGCCCTCGGCGTCCTTCCTCTCAGCACGGGATCGGACGTTGCCCCACGTTCCGATCGGAAGGTGCGGTCTGCTCATCTCAGCCCTCCACAGTCCAGCTGCGTGTGGAAGCTCAACGGCTGGGCGGGCCGGAGATCGGGCAAAACGAGAGCAGTGCGACAGGATGCGATACGTCGCTCAGCAACGCGCCGCCAGCTGGCTACGCGGAGCCGCCGATCCCCGTCAGATGGGCATGCATCGGCCACTCTGAGTATTGGCAGAGTTTGCGCAGACCCAACTTTCCAGACCGAGGCGCCGATGTGCGCCTGACCTGCGGAAAGAGGTAGGCCCCGTGGGACTCGAACCCACAACCCGCGGATTAAAAGTCCGCTGCTCTGCCAATTGAGCTAGAGGCCCTCATCTGGTGAGGGGAACAGTGTGTCAGGTTTGGTGGGGGTTTGCTTGGTTGGGGGGTTGGGGTGAGGGGTTGTGCGGGGGGTGGGGTGGTGGTACAGATCGAAGTTCGCTCGGGTTGTCCGGGTGCTGGCAATCCTGCCGCGGGGGGAACCGACGGCGGGTTTGGGGGGATGGATCGTGTTGTTGTTGCGTGCTGCGGTGGGGACGTTTGCGGTGGTGGGGCTGGTTGTGGGGTGTGGGGCGGATTCGACTACGTCGGGGGTGGGTGAGCCGGCTGCGATTGCCAGTGTGCGGGTCAGCGTGACGCCTACGCCGGTCAGGACGGCGACATCCGCTCCGGTGACGACGCCGAAGACGACGCCCAAGGTGAGCGCCAAGCCGAAGGTCACGACCAAGGAGGTCGTGGAGGTTCGGGTGATTCCGTTCAAGAAGAAGACTGTGACGGATGACTCGTTGGCTAAGGGTGAGCGGACGATTCGTACGGCGGGGGTCAACGGGACGCGGCGGCTCATCTACCGGGTCACGTTCGTGAACGGCGTGCAGACGGGTAAGCGGTTGGTTCGGCAGGAGGTGGCGAAGGAGCCTCGGTCGCAGGTGACGGCGGTGGGGACGAAGGTTGAGGAGCCGGAGGAGTCCGGCGGGTGTGACTCTAACTACTCCGGTTGTGTGCCGATTGCCAGTGACGTCGACTGTTCGGGCGGGAGCGGGAACGGGCCTGAGTACGTCGACGGTCCGATCGAGGTCGTCGGCACCGACATTTACCGCCTCGACGCCGACGACGACGGGATCGCCTGCGAGTAGTTCACGCGCGGCGGGTGGCGGTGAGGGATAGGGACAGGGCCACGTGCGGGTGGATGAGCGCTGTGGTCAGGGGGTTCCAGTTGGCGTTCCAGGTGTGGCGGTTGATGGGGTGGGACGTCTCCAGAAGGACTTCGTCGGGGGTCGCGGTCAGAGTGAAGGGGATGGTGACGGGGTGGGTTACGCCGCGGATTGTCAGGTCGCCGGTTACGTCGACGTGGTCTGGGTCGGTCGGTACGACGTCGGTTGCGACGAACGTCATCGCCGGGTACGTCGACGTACCGAAGAAGTCCTGGCGTAGTTGAGAGTCGCGGCGGGCGTTGCCGGTGTCGACGCTCTCCAGCTGAACGGTGAGCCAGCCGGTCGACGCCGCCGGGTCCGTGGCGTTCACAAAAAACGCGCCTTCGAACGTCGTGAATCGGCCGTGCACCTTGCCGCCCACGCGGTGCGCGGCCACGAACCCGATCCGGGTCCGCTCCCCATCGAGTACGTAATCGTCGCTCATACCCCGTACGACGAGGTAGCCCGCGGAACTGTCAGTCGATCACCGCTGTGGTGATGCGCCGTGGCGTGATGTCGAACATAGAGTCCTCGGGTGGGTGCGCCAGGTACGCCGCGCGGGCTTCCTCCGGGAGGTACTTCGAAACCATCGCGTTCAGCAGGTCCGGGTCGAGGGGGAGGAAGCGCGCCACGCCCTGCATGTTGACGTACCGAGCCGTCGCCCCCTCGACCGACTGGATCGAGAGGGACAGCTCGCCGGTACCAGTCCGGTGGAGCCTGGTCTTCCTAGAAGAAGACGGTGTCATCACCTGGAATCTGTTCTCGTCAGGCAGGTGGTGGAACCACACCGGCGTCACATGCGGCGACCAGCCCGGGTCGTCGACGGCCAGCACGGCCACCAGCGGCTGCGCCAGGAACTCTGCTACTTCCTCGTCTTTCATCGCTCGAAACCCCATGAAAACCACGTTCCCACCAGCCACCGACACTATTCGGCCATACTTCGTGTCGTGACGGAAAGCGAGGCGCGGTGCTCACCTATGTCCTGAACTCACAGGACCTGGCGGACGTCAGGTTCGCGGTGTCGCCCGTCGCAGAGATGGTGCTGTCGTTGCGCGCGCTGAAGGATCCCGGCCGGTTTCCGCTGCAGCTCGGCTGGGTTCGCGCCGTTCAGCCGCAGGTCGCCGCGCTGGATTGGTCCGTACTGCGGTGGCTCGTCAACGACACCATGGGCAGCCCGGACTTCCTGACACCACGACCGACCTCACCGCTGACCCAGCTCTCCGACGAGCTGGAGGTGATCGCAAACGTAAAAACAGACACGTTCGAGCGCCAACTCGCAGCGGTCAACGGAGAAGTCCCGCAAGATCTGACCATCGACAAGGTGGTCCAGACCCTGAGCCAGTACTGGGACGCCGTCATGGCGCCGTACTGGGGCCGCATGCGCACCCTCCTCTCCGCCGACATCAGCTACCGAGGACACGTCGTCACCCAGCAAGGAACCGGCGCGATGCTCAACGGTCTGGGTCCGGCGATCACGTACGCCGACGGGCTGCTCGAGGTCGACCGCGTGGCCGAGCAGAGCCGCACCGAACACGTCGACGGTCGCGGGCTCGTACTGCAGCCGACCCTGTTCGGGCCGCACGCCGTCATCCCGTTCGATCCCGGCGCCGAACCGCTGCTGGGCTACCCGCCTCGCGGTCAGGCCCATCTGTGGTCGGTCGTCGAGCCGCCGTCCCGCCATGACCTCGCCCAGTTGATCGGTACGCCGAGAGCGCACATCCTCGCGCTCCTCACCCATCCCCGGACGACGACCGACCTGGCCAGCGAGCTAAAAGTCACCCCGTCCGCGGTTAGCCAGCACCTGCAACTCCTCCGGCGTACCGGTCTGGTCGAGCCGCAACGCACCGGAAAACAGGTCCTCTACCGCCCCACCGAACTGGCCGTCCTTCTGACTGGTGAGACCGTCGACTGACCCGTCAGCTATAGTCGAAAGCGTCCGCGGGAGCTCGCATGGGAGTGGGCTGAGAGGGTGACCGATCTGTCACCGACCGCTGAACCTGAATCGGGTAATTCCGGCGTAGGGAGGAAGCGATGGAATCGGTCTGGGTGAACGGTGCGGCGGTCGACGTACCGCCCGGCAAGTCGGTGGCCGAGCTGATCGCGGAGTACTCCGATCGCGCCACCGGGATCGCGGTCGCGGTGAACCAGAACGTGCTGACCAAGGCCGAGTGGGCGCAGACCACGCTCGAGCCGGGCGACCGGGTCGAGATCGTCAGCGCGACGCAGGGAGGCTGACTGGCATGGATGATCCACTGGAGCTCGGCGGGCGGACGTACACGTCGCGGCTGATCATGGGGACCGGCGGTTCGGCCAACCTGGAAGTGATGGAGGAGGCATTGATTGCCTCTGGCACCCAACTGACCACGGTCGCGATGCGCCGGCTCGGCACCGGGCACGAGGGCTCGGTGCTCGACGTACTGAAGAAACACAGCATCGACGTCCTGCCGAACACAGCCGGCTGCCACACCGCGGCCGAGGCTGTGCTGACCGCGAAGCTGGCCCGTGAGGCGCTCGGGACCGACCTGATCAAGGTCGAGGTCGTGGCCGACGACCATCTGCTGCTGCCGGACCCGGTCGAGCTGCTCGATGCCGTGGATGCCTTGGTGGCCGACGGTTTCACCGTGCTGCCGTACACGAACGACGACCCGATCCTGGCCCGCCGCCTGGAGCAGGCCGGTTGTGCGGCCGTGATGCCGTTGGCCGCACCCATCGGTTCGGCGCTCGGGATCCGGAACCCGCACAACATCGCGCTGATCGCCGAGGCGGCGAACGTCCCGGTGATCGTGGACGCCGGCATCGGTACGGCGAGTGACGCCGCGCTGGCGATGGAACTCGGCTGTGCCGCGGTCATGCTCGCGACCCCGGTGACCCGCGCGGAGAAGCCCGCCCTGATGGCGGCCGCGATGCGCGACGCCGTCTCGGCAGGCCGGAACGCGCGCCTCGCCGGCCGCGTGCCGAAGAGGTGGCAGTCGGCGCTGGCGTCATCGCCTACAACTGGCCTGCCAACGTTTTAGCCTCCGCCGCGTCCACCGCACGGTCCAGCAGGAGCGCGGTGAGCGACAGCGTCAGTTCCTGGTTCGGCTGCAGTGTCAACGGCTCGTCCCACGCGAGCGCCGGGCACGCGCCGACGTACTCGGCGGTGCGCAGGAACCACGGCCGCACCCGCTCCGGCTGGAACAACAGCAGGCTGACATCGCCCTGAACGAGGGCGAGCCACGGACTGCTCGATCCGAACGCCGCGTCCCGCCCGTCGCCGTCGGCGCTCAGCACGGTCGTCGCTCCGGACGGCAGTCGCCAGAAGATCCCGCCGTACCCTGCGCCCTCGCGTCCACAGGTCGCCGGGCTGTCGATCCGGATCGAGCCGTACCGGGCGGTCAGCACGCTGTGCCAGTCGAGGCGCCAGCCACCGAAGGCGAGGTCGCCGGTGAGGCGCCGGCGTTCGACCAGTTGGGGCCGGCCCTGTTCGTCGTACCAGGTGATGTCGTCGACCAGCTCGTGACGGTCGACGGTGACGCCTCGGCTGCGTTGCTGACCGTGGTTCGTCAGGAAGGTCGGGCCTTGACCGCGGACGTACGTCCGGCCGCCCCAGTGCGACGTGCCGTTGACCTGCGCGATCGACAGTGAGAGCCCGTAGTGGTGCCGATGGTCGACCGGGCTGACCTCGGTCAGCGGGTGCCCGCCGAGCGTCCGGACCGGGTGCAGGTACGGCCGCGGGGCATGCACCTGCGGCATCCGCCGGCCGAACTCGTACCGCGCAAGCAGCCCCGCCGAGCTTCCGAGCGCGAAGATGTCCCCCTGCTGCTGCCACCCGATCCGGTCGGCCGCACCGTCGCCCTGCATCCGCGGCTCCGGCGGCACCGGACCGGTACTCGCCCGCACCGCCAGCCGCAACTCAGGTACGGCGCCCTCGTCGTCAGACCCTGCCGTGATCGACGCGTGCATCCGCTGCCACGCGAGCTCGCCGAGGTCCGTCTGCGGCACCCGCACGGTCGTCAGCGACGGTACGGCGAACCGCGCGAGGCCGATGTCGTCCATCCCGGTCACGGACAGATCGTCCGGTACGGCGACCCCGACCTCGTTCAACCGCGCCAGCAACCCGAACGCCACCAGGTCGTTGAACGCGACGACCGCGGTGACCTGCGCGTCGAGCACCCGCTCCACGGCGGCGTACCCGTCCTCGATCGACCGGCCGCACTCGAGCCGGACGAGCTCCAGCCCCGGGATCTCCCGCTCGGCGACGGCAAGCGCCTGCAGCCGCAGCACGTTGGACGCGCTCGCCGCCGGGCCGGACAGGAACGCGAGCCGCCGGTGTCCGAGACCGACCAGGTGATCGACGACGATCCGTACGCCGCGGCCGTAGTCGACGACCACCGACGCCACCTCCGCCGGGCCTTGACGGTTGACCAGGATCACCGGCTGCACCTGCGGCAGGAGCTCGAGCAACGCCTCCTCGTCCATCCGCGGCGAGACCATGATCAACGCGTCGCAGCGGCGCCGCGCCTCGATCGCGATCGCCGCCTCGGCGTCCGGGTCCTCGTCCGTCTCGGCGACCAGCACCTTGTAGCCGGCCGCCGCGGACGCGTTCGTGATGCCGCGCAGGATCTGCTGGAACAACGGGTTGCCGAGGTCCGGGACGACCAGCGCGACCATGTTCGTCCGGCCCAGCGACAGGCTCCGGGCCAGGTCGCTCGGCCGGTAGTTGAGCCGCTCCGCCGCGGCGCGCACCCGGGCGACGATCTCGGGTGCGACACTGAGCCGTCCGTTCATCACCCGGGACACGGTCGCCCGCGACACCTCCGCCGCCCGCGCGACGTCGGCAATCGTGATCGAGTCCTTCGGTGTCCGTCCCACCCCCGTATCCTCTCCCGATGGAAACCGGTTTCTCAACCCCGCCCGGGGTATATCTGGTCCATGACTGAGTTGGAATATCCGCAGGTGGCGGTGGTTGCGCCGGGCAACGGGTACAGCCACGTGGTGACCGGAACCGGCCAATGGGTGGCGATCTCCGGGCAGGTCGCACTGGACGCGAACGGGCAGTTCGTCGGCCGCGACGACCCGGCGGCGCAGGCAGAGCAGGTGTTCGCGAACCTGGCACGCTGCCTGACAGCGGCCGACGCGACGTTCGAGAACGTGGTGAAGCTGACGTACTTCGTCACCGATATCAACTATCTGCCGGAGATCCGGATCGTCCGCGACAAGTACATCCCCGGCCCGAAGCCCGCGAGCTCGGCCGTGCAGGTGGCGGCGCTGTTCAGCCCACTCGCCCTGCTCGAGATCGAGGCGTTCGCGATCATCTAGCGCAATACGTCGACCGCGACGCGAGCCGCCTCGCCGATCGCGGCCTCGACGCGTGGCTGGCGGAAGTCGCCGCGGGCGGCGAGTGTGAGGATCGCGATCGCGAACGCCGCCCCGTCGGGCAAGGTGACCACCGCGGCCTCGTGCCGCAGCGCGCCGAACGTTCCGGTCTTCCCCGCGATGCGTACGCCGTCGTGCGGGAAGCCGGACGCCACCCGCTGCAGGAAGATCTGCCGGTGCATCGTCGCCTTGACGAACTCGGTCTGCTCGGCCGACAGCAGCTCCCCCGCCCACAACCGTCGCAGCAACAGCGTCAGGTCGCGCGCGCTGGCCGCTGACCCGCTCGCAGCCTCGTACACGCCGACCGGGTCGGTTCGGTCGTTGTCCGCGAGTACGGCGAGCGCCGCATCCGCGTTGTCGGCGCCCGTACGGCGCTGCAGGTCGCGCAGGTTGGCCGCCGTACCGCGGCGGACCCAGGTGCGGCGCAGGCCGAAGGACTCCAGGATTCCGGCCAGCCGGCGCAGCCCGACGATGTCCAGCAGCGCATCGGCGGCCGCGTTGTCCGACACCGTCGCCATCGACAGGGCCAGATCGCGCAGCGACACCGTTACTGGGTCCGCGAACATGGACAGCCCGGTCGGTCCAGCGGTCCGCGACGACGGCTCGAGTGTCACTTGCTCGCGCGGATCGAGCTCACCGAGGTCCACGAGCCGGCTGAACCCGGCGAGCAGCGGCAGCTTGTAGACCGATGCCAGCGGTACGACGACGTCCGCGTCGAGCTCGACACGCGCCTCGGGGTCGTCGAGCGAGATCGCGTGCATCCAGCCGCGGACACCGGCGTCCTCGAAGATCCCACGGATCCGGGCGTTCACGAGGCCAGCGCTTCCGTGAGCTGAGCCATCACGTCGTTCGGGCGAAGGAACGGCGTACGCGTCCTCGACCACACGAGGCGGAGACGCAGCGGCAGCGGATCGTCGGCCAGTCGATGCCGCCCGACGCCCGGTGCGATCAGTGCCGGGTCGGCCGTCACCACGATCGCCTGGCCGGCCGCGGCCATCGCCAGTCCGGCGCGTTCGTCCGTCACCACGACCGTCCCGCCGTCGGGCCGGTGCAACGCCAACGTGTCCAGGAACAGGTCCCGCGCGGCCGGCGCCTCGGCCCGGGGCCGCACCGCGATCGGCAGCCCCTTCAACTGCCGTAACGCCACGACCTCGGTGCCGACGGTCGCTGCCGGCACGAGCGCCCAGGTCGGCAGGAGCGACACCGGCCCGGCCTCGAGCCCATCCAGGACCGCGGGATGCAGTACGGCGGCCAACGTCAACCGGCCCGTACCGACTTGATTGACCAGCGAACTCGTCGGCGCGGTCACCACCGTCACCCGACTGCCCGGAATCACCGACCCGCAGGCCGCCGCCACCGCCGCTCCCGCTGACGGCGGGACCTCAGGCGCCAGACCGAGGCGGATCTCGGGACCTTCCGGATCGCGCGCGATCGCCGCCTGGTGCAGTTCCTCGATCGAGGTCAGCGCACGCCGGGCGTAGGGCAGGAGCGCGACGCCGGCGGGCGTGAGCGCGACGCCGCCGGCACCGCGTTCGAAGAGCTTCGCGCCGACCAGTGCCTCCAGGCGCCGCAGGCCCTGGGAGAGCGGCGGCTGGGTGATGCCGACGGCCCGGGCCGCGTCGCCGAAGTGCTGCTCCTCGGCGAGCGCGATGAAGATCTGTAGATGCCGTTCAGTGATCATGACGTGACTGACCTGCGGTGATATCCCCAGCCAATCGCTCCATACCCAAGAGCATATTCGACATGCGCGGCGCAGCTCACTTTGACTGATGGCAACGAAAGGAGACAGCGTGAAGGTGAGTCGAAGAGGGATGCTGGTCGGCGCGGCGGCGGCCGGAGCCGCGGGCGTAGCTGGGGCGGTCGGTCTGGAGAACCGGAGCGAGGCGGCGACAAGCACGGCAACAACCCAGGCGGCGCGGGAGTCCGTCGAGCTGACCTGGTTCGGGACGCACGCGTGGCAGATCCGGTGCGGCAAGAGCGTCGTACTGACCGATCCGTGGCTGACGCGCTTCCACACCGGGACGTTCACGCCCGAGGGCGCCGATCCGAAGACGAAGCTGGTGATCAAGCCCGACGTGATCGACCGGCACCTGAGCACCGCCGACGCGATCCTGGTCCACCACGGGCACTACGACCACATGGCCGACGTACCGTACGTCGCGAAGAAGACGCAGGCCACCGTGCTCTGCACCGAGACGCACGCGAACATGCTGCGCGCGATGAAGACGCCGAACGACCTGCTCTCAGCGGTCCGCGGCGGCGAGTACCTGCCGTTCGAGGGCTTCACGATCGAGGTGTTCCCCTCGCTGCACTCCTGCGGCGGCAAGCGGCACACGTACGCGTACCCGGGTTACCGGTACGCCGTCCCGCCGCGCCCGCGCCACATCGAGGACCTGGTCGAGGGCGGCACGCTCGCGTTCGTGATCACGATCGGCGGCCTGCGCATCCTCAGCCTCAGTACGGCGAACTTCGACCCGAACGCGTTGCGCGGTCTCCAGGTCGACGTCGTACTGGCCGCTCCGGGCGGCGAGCCCGGCATCACCGATCGGCTGCTGCAGACGATCAAGCCTGTCCGGAAGGTGATCGCCACACACTGGGACGACTTCGACAAGCCCCTCGACGATCCCGGCATCCCGTGGACGGACCTGACTCCGCTCCGTACGTCCGTCGAGAAGACCGGCGCCGAGTTCGTCGTCCTCGATCACCTGCAGAAGGTCACGCTTTGACGCGGTAGTGGTAGCGCGAGACGGTCTGGAATCCGAGGCGGTCGTACAGCGCGCGGGCCGGCGCGTTGTCCTCGAGCACGCTCAGCCACACCCACTTGGTTGTTGCCGCCTGCAACAAACCGTGGATCACCGCGGAGGCGAGGCCCTGGCGGCGGAAGCGTTCGTCGACGGCGAGGCAGTAGAGACCCGCCGTGTCGTCGACGAGCGCGAGCCGGCCGATCGCCTTCGCCTGGGCGCCGTCCGGGACCATCGCGTAGAGCGCCTTCCCGCGGACCAGGATCTGCTCCGCGATCGGCCGGGAGTCGTCCCCGCGACCGTCGACGCTCCACCAGCGGTCCGTCCAGCCGGTCGACGGCGTCGTGGATATATCCACCTCGAACGGCGGCGCGGGCAGCTTCGCGAGTACATCGGAGATCGCCGCGCACTGCACCAGCGTCGGGTTGCGGAGCTCGTACCCGCGCGCTGCGAGGTGGGCGTCCAGGTCGCTCGGCTGGACCGCCGGGCTGATCTGGAACGACGGCCTGATGTCGTGCGCGACGTACAGGTTCTCCACATATTCCAAGGCCCTGCCGAGGTCGAACGGCGCACTCGCGGGCAGCACCGAGTTGGCTCGCAGGGTGACCCCCGCGTTGTGCCGGACCAGCCAGCCGTCCAGCTCGGTGCTGTGCGCGGCGGGCCAGCCTTGGTTCATCAGGGCATCCATACGAGCTTCGGCGATCACTCCACCAAGCGTAGAACCGTCCGGATTGAATTGCAACAGGTTGGATAATTATTCATCAACCGCGGATGGTGGCAACCACGTCCGCGAGCAACTCGATGCCCTCGACAACTTCCTTCTGGGAGAGCGACCCGTACCCGAACACCAGCCCGGCAGGCCCTTCGCCGGACACCCAGTACGGCGCCAGCCCGTACACGCCGAGCCCCTGCTGCAGAGCCGCAGAGCGCAACGCATCCTCGCTGAGGTCCGGCGGCAACCACGTCATCACGTGCAGCCCGGCCGAGATGCCTACCGGCTCGAGTTCCGGCAGCCGCGCTGCCAGTCGTTCGACCAGCGTGTCCCGCAGCGTCCGGTACCGCGGCCGCATCCGCCGCAGGTGCCGGTCGAACTCGCCGCGCGCCACGAAGTCCGCGAACGCCAACTGATCGAACACCGGCGACCCGCGATCGTCCATCAGCTTCGCCTGCGCCATCGGCTCGACCAGCCACGTCGGCAGGATCAGCCACCCCAGCCGCAGCCCGGGCGCCAGCGTCTTGCTCGCGGTCCCGGCGTACGCGACGTTGTCGGGCGCGAGTCCCTGCATCGCGCCGATCGGCTCCCGGTCGTAGCGGTACTCCGCGTCGTAGTCGTCCTCGATCACCAGTCCGCCCCACGCGACCAGTGCCGCCCGCGTCTCCGCCGACGCCACCGCTCCGGTCGGGAACTGATGGGCAGCCGTCACGAGTACGACGTCCGCACCCGACCGCTCCAACGCGTTGACGTCGATGCCCGTCTCCAGCATCGGTACGCCGACCACCTCGAGCCCCGCCGCCCGCGCGACGTCCCGCAGGTCGTTGTCGGACGGGTCCTCGACCGCGAGTCGCCGGCATCCGTGCGCGGCGAGCACCTGCAGCAGGAGCCGCGAGCCCTGCGCGAACCCGTTGCAGATCAGCATGTTCTCCGGGCGCGCCGCCGTACCGCGGACGCGATTCAGGTAGTCGGACAGCGCCGTACGGAGCTCGACCGTGCCACGTCCGTCGATGTAGGCGAGGCTGCGGTACGGCGTCTCGTTGAGTACTCGCCGTACCGATCGCAGCCACGCGGCGCGGGGGAACTCGGAGACGTCCGGGCGGCTGTAGCGGAAGTCGATCCGCGGCGGACCTGCATCGCTTTTCAGAGCGCTCGCGGCCTCGACGACGGCGATGTCGGCGACCTGCGTGTACCCGCCGGCGCGGCTGATCAGGTACCCCTCCGCGACGAGCTGCTGGTACGCCTCGACGACCACGCCGCGGGACAGGCCGAGGTCCTGCGCGAGGGCACGCGTCGACGGCATCACGGTCTCGGCGCGCAGCAGACCGGCCCGGATCCTGGTCCGGATCCCGCTCTCGAGCTGCTGGTGCAGCGGGACGCCGCTGTCCCGCTGCAGCTCGACCAGGAGCTCGCCCGCCCCGGAACTGGTCCTCATTCGGCTCACAGAACTGGACCTTATCGACGGACCGCTGTGCTGTCAGGGTTATGGGACAGACCAAAATCACCCAGGAGAGCTCCCATGACCGAGTTTCTGCGCACCGGCGACGCCGGGTACGACGAGGCGCGCACCGTCTGGAACGCGATGATCGACCGCCGTCCCGCCGTGATCGCGCGCTGCGCTTCGGCCGCGGATGTCGCCGAGGCGGTGCGCTTCGGGCGCGCGGCCGGGCTGGAGATCGCGGTCCGCTGCGGCGGGCACAACATCGCCGGTCTCGCCGTACCTGAGGGCGGGTTGATGATCGACCTGACGCCGATGAACGCGGTCCGCGTGGATCCGTCGGCGCAGCGGGCCTGGGTCCAGGGCGGTGCGCTGCTGGGCGAGCTGGACAAGGCGACGCAGGAGTACGGGCTGGCGACGACGGCCGGGAACGTCTCACACACCGGGGTCGGCGGGCTGACGCTCGGCGGCGGGATGGGTTGGCTGGCGCGGCGGTTCGGGCTGTCCTGCGACAACGTCGTGTCCTACGAGGTCGTGACCGCGGACGGTGACGTCGTACGGGCGAGCGCGGACGAGAACCCCGAGCTGTTCTGGGGACTGCGCGGGGGCGGCGGAAACTTCGGAATCGTGACGTCGTTCGAGTTCCAGCTGCACCAGGTGGGGACGCGGGCGCTGATCGTCGAGTTCACGTATCCGATCTCGGCGGGGTTCGACGTACTGCGCGCGTGGCGGGAGCTGAATGTCGACGCGCCGCGGGAGGCGACGTTCACCGCCAACATCACGGGAGACTCGGTGACGGTCGGGTACGTGTGGGTCGGCGAGGGCGGGTACGACCTGCTGCCGGCGTTCCGCGCGCTGGGGCCGGTGACCGGCGAGGTGGTCGAGGAGACGACGTACCTGAAGCTGCAGACGCGGGACGACAACGTCCAAGGACACCGTTTTCGGCGGTATTGGAAAGGTCACTACTTCAAGTCGCTGCCCGACGAGGCGATCCGCGCGTTGGTGGACAATCCCGGGATCTCGGCGAGCCTGCAGGCGTACGGCGGGGCGATTGCCGACGTACCGGAGGAAAACGCTGCATTCAGCCACCGGGATACGCTGTTCGAGTTCGTGACCGCGGCGCGCTGGGAGGACCCGGCCGACGACGCCGAGCAGATCGGCCGGCTGCGCGGGTACGCCGCGACGGTCGCGCCGTACGCGAGCGGGGCGTACGTCAACGTGCTGAACGACGACCCGATCAACCGCGCGTTCCCACCCGCGACGCTGAAGCGGCTGATCGCACTGAAGACGGCGTACGACCCGGACAACGTGTTCCACCTGAACCAGAACATCCGCCCCGGCGAGCCGGACGACGAGTCGGCGGCCTGACTGGTAACTGTGAGGAATGGACTTCGAGGAGGTCTTCGCCGATGTCGCGCGGGTGATCGAGGGCGCCGGCGTGGTCATCATGGCCATCGGACTCGCCGTCGTCCTGGTGCGGTACTGCGTCGACGTCCGGACCGTGCTCAGTTTCGCGCTTGAAGTCGAGATCTCCGGATCATGGCCGTGGCAGACCCGCCGGGCCGACGCGGCATGATGGACACGTGACAACTGAACTGACACCGGAACTGGCCGCGACGATCGAGGAAGCGTTCGCGCGGCGCGACCGGGCGAACATGGGGCCGACGATCGCCTTCTTCGAGAAGCTGCTGACCGAGCACCCGGACAATCCCTACGTGCTGTACGAGGTCGGCGGGTCGTACGACACCGCCGGCGACGAGGAGACGGCGGTCGGGTACTACGAGCGCGCGCTGCCCGGACTCACCGGGGAGACCCGCCGCAAGTGCCTGCTGCAGTACGGCAGCACGCTGCGCAACCTCGACCGCTTCGACGAGTCGCTCGCGATGTTCAAGAGCGCCTGCGCGGAGTTCCCCGAGTCGGACTCGCTGCGCGTCTTCAAGGCGCTGACCCTGCACGCCGCCGGGATGAAGGACAAGGCGCTCGCGACACTCCTGCTGGTGATCGCCGACAAGGTCGACTCCGCCGAGATCAAGCGCTACGAGGCCGCGATCCGCGGCAACGCCGACTACCTGGCGGGCCTGAGCTAGACCACCGCATTTGGTCCGTGTCAGGACTTGTGGGCGACGCCGCCGAAGATGATGTCGCGGACACCGGTCGGCGGGTCGTCCTCGACCCGGCCGTCGGGAATGTGCCAGTCGGCCAGCCGGACGACCCCCGGCTCGAGGATCTCCAGCCCGCAGAACAGCGACGAGATCTCCGCGACCGACCGAAACGCCAGCGTCGGGAACGCGCTCCGCACCTTCTCGGCCAGCTCGGTCACCAGCTCGTCCACCGGGCCGCCGTCACCCGGTTTGCACGCGTGCGTGATCGCCAGATAGGACCCCGGCGGCAGCGCGTCGACGTACGTCTGCGCGATTGCCCGCGTCTGCTCGTAGTCGGAGATGTGGTGCAGCATCAGCGCCATCACGAGCGCGACCGGCTCCCCGCCGGCCAGCAGCTCGGCGACCGCCGGGTCCGCCAGCACCTCGTCGGGCTTGGTCAGATCCGCGGCGGTGAACTGCGTCCGGTCGTTGTCCACCAGCAGTGCCCGGCCGTGCGCGACCACCGACGGGTCGTTGTCGATGTAAACGACCGACGCTTCCGAGTTCGCCTTCTGGGCGATCTGGTGCGTGTTCTCGGCGGTCGGCAGGCCGGAGCCGGCGTCGATGAACCGCCGTACGCCGACCTCGCCGGCCAGCCAGGTGATGACCTGGCTGAGCCAGCGCCGGTTGGCCCGCGCCCACTCCGGCGCCTCGGGCGCGATCTTCATGATCTGCTGGTACAGCTGACGGTCGGACTCGTAGTTGTCCTTGCCGCCGAGGAAGTAGTCGTAGACGCGAGCGACGCTCGGTCGGGTGGTGTCGATCCCGTGCGCGACCAGCCCGCCGTCGTACATCGGCTGATCGGTCACACTGTCTCCTCGCGACGCGGGGGCGCACGTTCATCACGAGGGTAACGCACGGAGAGTCAGCGTTTCACCACGACGAGTTCAATCTTTGTAAAACTCAACCCTCACAGGGATTTCAGCACGCGCACGCGATCCCGCGCGGCGCCGTCAGCGGGTCGGACTCGCGGCGCTCGATCCCGTCGGCCGTCTCCACCGGCAGCCCCTCACGGACCCAGTACTCGAACCCGCCGATCATCTCTTTCACCGGGTACCCGAGCTTGGCGAACTCCAGAGCCGCACGCGTCGCCCCGTTGCACGCGGGTCCCCAGCAGTACGTCACGACCGCGACGTCGTTCGGTACGACGCTCGCCGCCCGCGCCGCGATCTCCCGCGTCGGCAGATGAACGGCACCCGGCACATGCCCCTGGTCCCAGCTCTCCTGACTACGGCTGTCGATCAGCACCCATCCCTGCACCTCGGCCCCGATGTCGGCGGCTACATCGGACACGTCCGTCTCGTACGCCAGCCGCCCGGCGAAGTGCGCGACGGCGGCCTGATCGATCTGCTTGGTCATGGGGCCTAGCTTCTGCGACCTGACACACCGGCAACAGTGGCAGAAATGCCCTAGTGCATCAAGATTCCGCCACGCCGATCTTCGCCCGCGCCCGCGCCACCTTGATCGCCTGCTTCAGCGTCTCCGCGTCGTACGCCCCGTAGTGCCGCTGCCCGTTCACGAAGAACGTCGGCGTACCCGACACGCCGCTCGTGTCCGCCGACTCCACGTCCTGCGCGACCCGCGCCGCCACCACGTGCCGCTTCACGTCGTCGTGCAACCGGTCGGCGTCCAGACCGAGCTGTTCCGCGTACCCGATCAGGTCCTTCGGTTGCAGCTTCTCCTGGTTCGCGAGCAGCAGGTCGTGCATCTCCCAGAACGCCCCCTGCGCGGCCGCCGCCTCCGCGACCTCGGCCGCGATCTGGGCCCGCGGGTGCACGTCGGACAGCGGCAGGTGCCGCCACACGAATCTCAGGTCGTCGTCCTGCAGGATGTCCCGAACGACGGGCTCGGCCATCCCGCAGTACGGGCACTCGAAGTCGCCGTACTCGACCAGCGTCACCGACGCGGTCTCCGGGCCGCGGATGTGGTCCCGCTCGGGATCCACCGGGTCCGTCAGGTCCTGTAGCTGCTCCGCCTTGCCCAGCAGCGCCAGTGCCTTCTTCGGAGGGGACAGCAGCTTGGCCGCGCGGAACACCGCCCAGGTCAGCGCCGACGCGACGATCACCGCGGACAGCAGACCGACCTTCGCCTCGGCCAACTGCGGTCCGTCGAACGCGATCGTTGCGATCAGCAACGACACCGTGAACCCGATGCCGGCGATCGTCCCGCTGCCGACCACCGCGGCCCAGCCGACCCCCGGCCGGATCCGCCCACCGCTCAAACGTTCGAGCAGCCAGGAGACCGTCGTCACCGCGAGCGGCTTGCCGACGACGTACCCGAGCAGGATGCCGAGCGTGATCGGCGACGTGAACGCCTGCCCGAGGAACGCGGCGTCGATCGTGACCCCGGCGTTCGCGAGCCCGAACAGCGGGACGATCAGGTAGCTGGTCCACGGGTGGTACAGGTACTGCAGGCGCTCGTTCGGTGAGATCGTCGTGGTCAGCCCGACAGTCGCGGACCGTGCCAGCTCCGGCGTCGGCTGCTCACGGAACAGCCGGAACAGGCCGGTCGCCTCCTCCAACTGCTCCCTGCCCGGCGAGTACGCCGGTGCCGTCAGCCCGATCGCGAGCCCGGCGACGACCGGATCCACTCCGCTCTCCAGGAGGGCCGCCCACATGAGTACGCCGAGGATCACGTAGATCCAGGCTTTGCGGACGTGGAACAGGGAGAGCACCAGGACGATCGCGAACGCGACGACGGCTGCGGTGAGTGGCATCACCCTGATGTCCGCGCTGTAGACGACCGCGATCACGATCAGCGCGAGCAGGTCGTCGACCACGAACACGGTCAGCAGGAACACGCGGACACGGTCCGGCACCCCACGGCCGACCAGCGCGAGCAGACCGAGCGCGAGCGCGGTGTCGGTCGACATCGCGACACCCCAGCCGTGCGACCCGGGACCGCCGGCGTTGAACGCCAGGTAGATCAGCACCGGCGCGACCATCCCCGCGATCCCGGCCAGCATCGGCAGTACGAACCGGCTGCGATCCCGCAGGTCGCCCAGATCGAACTCGCGCCGCGCCTCCAGGCCCACGACCAGGAAGAACAGCGTCATCAACCCGCTGTTGATCCACTCGTGCAGCGGCAGACTCAGCACATCCGGCCCGAGCCCGACCGACAACTCGGTTCGCCACACCTCGTCGTACGACCCCGGCGCCACATTCGCCCACACCAACGCCGCCACGATCGCGGCCGCGAGCACCCCCGAACTCCCCGCCTCGGTCCGCAAGAACGCCCGCATCGGCGCCGCAAATCCCCGCCGCCAGTCAGTCCGCCCACCCAACAGACCCACGACGTCCGCCATGCCGCTCACTGTAATCGGGACCGCCGTAGCGGCGGGTCTCGCGGCGCCGAGTGGCGGGTTTTCGTGGCGGCTAACGCTGGGGGCGGGTTGGGCTGCATGATTGCTGTGCCCTTACTGCGTGACCATGCCCTGGAGCCTCCAGTGACTGAGCCTGAGCTTGCCCATTCGGCGGATACGTTTGCCCGGCTGGCGATCGAGTTACACGATGCGCCTGGTGTCGAGGAGACCCTCGACGCCGTGGTGCAGTTCGCCTTGCAGGCGGTGAACTGCACGTACGCCGGTGTGGCTTTCTACACGCGTGGTTCACAGGCCGAGATCGCGGCAGTCACGGATCAGGTCGTCACGGACATCTACGAACTGCAGATCGCTGCGGACAGTGGCCCGCTGGTCACGGCACTGCGCGACAGCGCCACAGTCCTGATCCGGGACACGACCAGCGACGGGCGTTGGCCCGACTGGAGTACGAAGGTCGCCGCGCTCGGGATCCGCAGCGTGCTCGACGTACCGCTGGCGACCGGTGACGCGCCTCGGCGTACGGTCGGCGTGCTCGGGCTGTACAGCACGGAGCCCGACGCGTTCGGCACCGATGACGAGGCGATCGCGCACATTCTCGCGCGGCACGCGTCCGTGGCGGTCGCGTCCGCGCGGCACGAGGAGACGATGGCGGAGGCCGTCGACGCGCGGAAGCTGGTCGGTCAGGCGATGGGCATCCTGATGGAACGCTTCGACGTGGACGGCGACCGGGCGTTCGCGATCCTCAAGCGGTACTCGCAGGACACGAACACCAAACTGCGCGACGTCGCTCAGCAACTCATCGATACGCGCAAGCTTCCGCACTGAAGCGAATCTGACAGCGTTGTCCCGCCGCCACCCACCTCAAACGGCTGCATACTTCGGGGTGAGCCTGACGCCGGGGCTTGTGCGGCCAGTACCGCGGACCGGGTCACGTCCCGGCGTCTCGAGCCCAGGCTAGTCTGACCGAATGGGTGAGTGGCGGCCGTTGGCGGGGCCCTCTCGGCAGGTCGCGTTGGAGATCCTGCTGGACGGGCCGTTGTCGCGCGCCGAGCTGTCGCGCCGGGTCGGCCTGTCGCCCGGCAGCCTGACCCGGCTGACGAAACCGATGGTCGAGTCCGGTCTGCTGGTCGAGGTCGAGGGCGGCCCCACGGACGCCCGCGTCGGCCGGCCGTCGCAGCCGCTCGACCTGGACGCGCACGCGCACCACTTCGTCGGCATCAAACTCACCGGCGACTCCGCGATCGGCGTACTGACGACGCTGCGCGCGGACGTCCTCGCGACCGTCGAGCGCCCGATCACCGACGCCACGCCGTCGGCGGTCGTCGACCTGGTGCTCGCGCTGACCGACGAGCTGGCGATCCAGGTCCCGGGCGGACAGCATGGGATCAAGGATTTGGCGATCAGCGGCCTCGGCGTCTCGCTCGGCGGCCGGGTCGTCGACCGGTCCGAGGTCCGCCTGGCGCAGTACCTGAACTGGGTCGACGTACCGTTCGGTGAGCTCCTCGCCGCGCACACGAACGTCCCGATCGTGATCGCGAACGACCTGACCTCGCTCGTCGAGGCCACCCACTGGTTCGGCGCCGGCCGGAACTCGGACCGCTTCGTCCTGCTCACGATCGGCGCCGGCGTCGGGTACGGGCTCGTCATCCACAACAGGGTGGTCGACAGTCCCGACATCACGCTCGGCCTGGTCGGCCATCACCCGTTGCTGCACGACGGCCCGCGCTGCGACCGCGGCCACCGCGGCTGTGCACTCAGCCTGCTGACGGTCGGCGCCGTCACGAGCCAGGTCGGCGCGGCGCTCGGCCGGGAGGTCGGGTACGACGAGGCGCTCGATCTCGCGGCGAAAGGCGACCCTGCGGCGCGCGAGATCGTGGGCCGGGCCGGTCGCGCACTGGGCAAGCTGATCGCGGCGTCCGCGAACTTCACCATGCCCGAACTGGTCGTGCTCGGCGGCGAAGGAGTCCGGCTGGCCGAGGTCGCGCACGACGAACTCCTCGCGGGCCTGCACGCCAACCGGCACCCGTCCGCCGCCGAGCTGTCGATGGTCCTGCAGCCCGCCGACTTCGGCGAATGGGCCCGGGGCGCGGCCGTGGTCGCGATCCAGACCTTCGTGCTCGGCATCGAGTAACTGGCTATTTCCAACTAGCCAGTTACACTGGCGTCATGATGAGGCGATGGCTGGAAGGCTGGCGGCTGTGCCGCGGCCTGGCGCCGGTGATCGAGTACGACGACGCGTACGCCGCCGTACTGCGACTCCCCGGGCGCGACCGCGAACTGTTCACCCGCACCGACGACCCGACGACGCTGGACCGGCTGGCGCGGAACCTGCCCGCGGACACCTGGCTGACCGTCACCACGCAGCACGGCGCGGAGATCGCCCGCCGCCTGGCCGCTGCCGGGACGCAGCCGTTCGAGGAACAGAAGACGCTGATGTCGATCGACCTGCTCGCGCACCCGCGCGCGACGGCTGAGGCCTCGACGGACGGCCCGCTCGAGTACGTGAAGGTCCTGGTGGACGGCACCGTCGCGGCGCACGGCATGGTGGCGATCGTCGGCGATGACGCGGTCATGCACGACATCCAGACCGTTCCGGCGTACCGGCGACGGGGACTCGGCAGCGTGGTGATGGGCGCGCTGGCCGGACGAGCGCTCGAGCGTGGGGCCCGGACGGGACTGTTGATGGCCACGACCGACGGCTTCCATCTCTACCGCAAGCTCGGGTGGTCGCGGGAGGCCACCATGGTCACGGCGTCAGGAGGTGCGGGCCCGCGCCCGGTGAGCGGCGACCTTGGCGCGGTTCTGACACGCGGTTGAGCAGAACCGCTGGTTCCCGTTTCGCGTCGAGTCCAGGAACAAGTCGTCGCACCGGTCGGCCCCGCACCGGCGGAGCCGTTCCGCCTCGTCGCTCCCGAGCAGCGTCGCGACGGCGGTGGCGAATTCGGCCAGCCAGCCGTTCGCGTCGTCGGGGCTGCCGAAGTGCAGGTGCCACGGCGCTCCCCCGTCGCGGGTCAGCTGCGGCGCGGCCTTGGTGTCCTTGAGCAGCGCGTTCACCAGTTCGACGGCCCGATCGACGGCGGGGAGGCTGCCGAGGGCGTCGTACAGCGTTTTCCCGCCGATGGCATAGTCGGCGGGATCGACGGCCGGCGGGCGGTTGGTGGTCAGCCGCAGGATGGCGTCGACCGCCGCCGCGTCCGGCGGAACCGCTGGGCGACCCTGCCGCTCGGCGGATCCGAAGCTGTTGGCCAGCGCGATCGCGGCCTGCAAGGACGCCTGCAGATGATCGGTGGCTTGCACCCGCCCAGTATCGCTCATTCTTGTGGAGGAGGTCCGTCATACCAGGGTCGTAGGCAGACATCCGTCCGCACTCCGATGATCCCGATCGTTGCCAGAAACAACAATGACGGGTATGACCCTGGTTCAGTCCCGCCACCGCCCGGCAGCACGTGGGATCACCGGACTGTCGGAGGCCGTCGTCGACCTGTCCGCCGTCCGCGACAACGTCCGCAGCTTCAGAAAACGTGTTCCGCAGCAGGTTCTGGCGGTCGTGAAGGCCGACGCCTTCGGGCACGGCGCCGTACCGGTGGCCCGGGCGGCTGTCGAGGCCGGCGCGACCTGGCTCGGCGTCGCGCACGCCGACGAAGCGCTGCAGTTGCGCGCGGCCGGACTGACCGTCCCCATCCTGACCTGGCTGTACGACGCAGGAGAACTCGTGCTGCTCGGCGATCTGGACGTCGACGTCAGCGTCTCGACGGTCGCCGAACTGCAGCATGTCGTCTCCATTCCGTCCGTCCACTCCGTGCACCTCAAGCTGGACACCGGTTTGCACCGGGCCGGCAGCGCACCGGATCAGTGGATCGAGCTCACCCGAACGGCGGCGCACTACGAGGCGCTCGGCGCCGTCACGGTCCGCGGGATCTGGTCGCACCTCTCGCACGGCGATTCCGCCGACGCCGTGCAGAGCGGGCGGCAACTCCAGCTCCTGCGGACCGGGGTGGGTCTCGCGCACCGAGCCGGCCTGCGGCCCAGCGTCGTCCACCTGGCCAACTCGGCCGGGGCGATCACCCTCGACGCACCGGACACGAGCCTGGTCCGGATCGGCGCCGGCCTGTACGGGATCGACGAACTGGGGATCGGGTTGCGGCCGGCGATGCGGCTGCTGAGCAAGCTGACCCAGGTACGGCGGATCCGCGCCGGCGAAGGGGTTTCGTACGGGCACGACTTCGTGGCGGACCGGGACACCACGATCGGGCTGGTTCCGATCGGGTACGCCGACGGTGTCCCGCGAGCCGCCGTACGGCAGGCGAGCGTGCTGTGCCGCGGCGTACGGATGCCGGTGATCGGACGCATCGCGATGGACCAGTTCGTCGTCGACGCCGGTGACCTCGGGGTCGAGCCCGGCGAACCGGTGACGATCTTCGGCGACGGCTCCCACGGCGAGCCGACCGCCGCCGAATGGGCCGAATGGGCCGGCACGATCCCGCACGAGATCTACTGCGGCATCGGTTCCCGGGTGCGCAGGACGTACGAGGAGGGGGAGCGATGAAGGTCGCGGTGGTGATGGGTGGGGCGAGTCCGGAGCACGATGTCTCGCTGGCCAGTGGCAAGGGCATCGTGAAAGCGGTCGAACTGCTCGGCCACATGGCGATCCCGCTGGTGATAGATGCTGACGGCAACTGGTTGGACGGGCAGCACGAGGCGATCGAGATCCTGCAGGCGTGCGATGTCACGATCCCGGCGTTGCACGGCGAGGGCGGCGAGGACGGCAGCCTGCAGGGTTTCCTCGACCAGCTGCACGTCCCGTACGTCGGCAGCGGGATCGCCGCCAGCGCGGTCGGGCTCGACAAGCGCCTGACCAAGGCGGTCCTGAAGGCCCACGGGATCCCGGTGACTCCCGGTGTCACGCTGCGCGGCGCCGAGCTGACCGACACCGAAGCGGCACTGCAGAAGCTGAAGGTAGCCGGACTGGACTTCCCGCTGTTCGTGAAACCGGCGAACGGCGGCTCGAGTTTCGGCGTGACCCGCGCGACGAACCTGCCGACGCTGCTGGCCGCGATCGCGGAAGCCGCCGCGTTCGGTCCGCAGGTCCTGGTGGAGCGCGAGATGGCCGGTCGCGAGATCGACCTCGCGGTACTGGAGTTCCCGGACGGACGGGTGGAGACCGCGCCGGCGCTGGAGATCCACGCGGACCCGGAGCAGCCGTTCTTCAACGCGACCGCGAAGTACGACAGCAGCGCCACGCGGTTCGTCGTACCGGCCCGCATCGATCCAGAGCTCGCGGTGCGACTGCGGCGTACGGCGATCGATGTGTTCGAGGTACTCGGCTGCGAAGGGTTGGCCCGGGTGGACTTCTTCGTACCGCGCGACGGCGAGCCGGTCGTCAACGAGATCAACACGTTCCCCGGATTCACACCGGCATCGCAGTTCCCACGGATGTGGGCCGCGGCCGGCCTGTCGTACGCCGAGGTCGTCAACACCTTGATCCGTACGGCGGTGGCGCGCGCATGACCGTCCTGCTGAGCGACGACCGCATCACCAGCATCCCGGCAATCGAGAACGGCGAGCGGTTGGTCGACCTGTACACGCGGGATCTGGCGACGACCGGCCGCCAGTTCGCGCGGGAGACCGTCGCGGACCGACTCGCGCTGGCCGACACGTTCTTGCCGGTGGGCATCCGTCTGCAGGTCGTCGAGGGACTGCGGCCGGTCGAGAGCCAGCAGGAAATCTGGGACGGGTACTGCTCGGAGCTCGAGCGGCTTCATCCCGGGATCTCCGTGGACGACGTACACGTGCTCGCCAGCCGCTTTGTCTCGCCGATCGAGGTCGCCCCGCATGTGGCCGGTGCGGCGGTCGACCTGAGGCTGATAGGCGCCAACGGCCCCCTCGACCTGGGCACCCCGATCGACGCCACCCCCGAACAAAGCAACGGCGCCTGCTTCTTCGCAGCCACCAACATCACCCGCGAGGCCCGCACGAACCGCTCACTGCTCGCCGACGTACTGTCTGCCGCCGGCCTGGTGAACTACCCAACCGAGTGGTGGCACTGGTCCTACGGCGACCGCTACTGGGCCTACACCGAGAACCACCCCGCCGCGCTCTACGGCCCACAATTCGGCTCTTGTGACTGATGTGCGGCCCCGCGCCACCGAACCCACCACTCGCTGCACCCGACCGACAGCGGCAACCGGGAACAGGCAATGGTGACTGAGGACACGTAATACCAGGTGCCTACCCACCATTGCCTGTTCCCTGATCCCGGACCGAGTTGATCGCCGCCCACACATCGGACAGGGGAGCCCACAATTCCAGTCGCCCGAGCTGCACCAGCTCTGCTAGACAAGGCAACATGGCGGCGCTGACGGCAACCTATGTGCACGAGGTACTCCGCCGGGATCTCGACGCCTCCGGCTGGCAGGTGTCTGAGCCGCTGGGGAGCCTGGGCACCACCAGGATGGCGCAGCGGGGGCAGGATGCGGTCGTGGTGAAGCTCGTCGACACACCGCTCGACATCATGACGCGGCTGTCCGAGCTCGGTGTGACTCCACCGGTCGTCGCAGCAGGCGAGCACAAGCGCGTGCGGTACATGATCCAGCAGGTCGTCTCCGGGCCCCATCCGGATCATGACTGGTTCGGATCCCATGTCGCGGAGTGGGCCGAGATGGTTCGGTGCTATCTGGACGACATACCGCTCCGGCAGATGCTCGCCACTGTCCCTGGCCGATGGCGAGTGACTGTGGATGACGCGGTGACGTTCTTCGATGACGCTCCAGCGGCCCGATCCGCGGCGCTTCAGGAAGCGAGCTTTCAAGCGGCGTTCAAGCTCTGGCAACAGCAGTCCGAGGCAATCGTCAGGCTCCCGCTGCGTCCGATCCACCCGGACCCGCATTGGAACAACTACGTCATCGCTGCCGGCCGGCCGTACCTCATCGATTGGGAGCACATCGACCTTTCGGATCCGATGCGGGATGTCGGCTACCAGGTCTGGGGCTTTCTCCGGCAGCGGCGATGGGTGGAGTTTCTCGAAGGCGTTGGACTGAGCGATGCCGGCAGTCTCGAGGCGGCGGTCTGCTGGTGGGCCGGTTTCAAGGTGCTGATGAATGCCTTCTGGAACGACAGCCAGGGCGACGAGCGTGGCGCAGCGTTCCACGCGGAGCTCTTCCGTGCTGCCGTCGAACAGCGCCCTTGGGTCGACCATCTGACCCGGTAGTTGATAGCTGGTGTCTATCAGCTGATAGGCAGCATTGCTTTGACCGGGATGGATTGGCGACGGAATGTTGTATACATGACGAGTGAGGTCGTGGCCGCCGCCCCCGTCCCGGTTCCCGGGCGTGCCCAGCGCGTGCGGGAGATCGCGGAGGAACTGCGCGGTCTTCGCGGTGCGCTGATACCGATCCTGCATGCGGTGCAGGAGGAGTTCGGGTACGTCGACCAGCCCGATGTCGCGGTGATCGCCGACGTACTGAACCTCGCGGTCGCCGAAGTGCACGGCGTCGTCACGTTCTACAAGGACTTCCGGCGTACGGCGGCCGGCCGCACGACCGTCGCGATCTGCCAGGCGGAGGCGTGCCGTTCGGTCGGCGCGGTCGAACTCGCCGAGCACGCGCGACGCACCATCGGGTGCGGGTTCGGCGAGACGACGTACGACGGTCGCGTCACTCTCGAAGAGATCTACTGCTTCGGCAACTGCGCCCTCGGCCCAGCCGTCCAAGTCGCCGGCAAACTCCACGGCCGCGTAACCCCCACCCGCCTCGACGCGCTGCTGGGAGAAACCCGATGACACCTGAGCCGCCTTCCCACGTCACCCGCGTGTTCGTCCCGCGGGACTCCGCGGCCTGTTCGGTCGGGGCGGATGAGGTCGCGGAGCGGATCTCTGCTTCCGGTGCGGTGGAGGTGGTGCGGACCGGGTCGCGGGGGATGTTGTGGTTGGAGCCGTTGGTGGAGGTCGAGACGGCGGCTGGGCGGATCGGGTACGGGCCGGTCGCGCCGGAGGAGGTCGACGGGCTGATCGCGGGCGGGATGCTCGATGGTGCGGGTGACTCGCTCGGGTTGGTGGAGGAACTGCCGTGGATGAAACGGCAGCAGCGATTGACGTTCGAGCGGGTGGGTGTGGTCGATCCGCTGTCGACCGCGGACTACGAGACCCACGGCGGTATGAGTGGGTTGCGCAAGGCGCTCACGATGGCGCCGGCCGACGTGGTCGAGACCGTCGTGGACTCAGGCCTGCGCGGACGGGGCGGGGCCGGGTTCCCGACCGGGATCAAGTGGCGGACCGTGCTCGGCGCCGAGGCGGACATCAAGTTCGTGTGCTGCAACGCGGACGAGGGCGACTCCGGCACGTACGCGGACCGGATGCTGATCGAGGGTGACCCCTTCACCCTGATCGAGGGCATGACGATCGCGGCGTACGCCGTCGGCGCCGCGGAAGGCTACGTGTACCTGCGCTCGGAGTACCCGGACGCGGTCGCCACGCTCACGGACGCGATCGCGCGAGCGCGCGACGAAGGCTGGTTGGGGCCGGACATTCTCGGCTCAGGGTTCGGCTTCGACCTGCACGTCCGGGTCGGCGCGGGTGCGTACATCTGCGGCGAAGAAACCTCGATGCTGGAAAGCCTGGAAGGAAAACGCGGCATGGTCCGCGCGAAACCTCCGATCCCTGCCCTGGAAGGGCTTTTCGGCCGCCCGACCGTCGTCAACAATGTGTTGTCCTTGGCAACCGTTCCGACGATTCTGGCGAACGGGGCCGCGGCGTACGCGGCGTACGGAACTGGCCGCTCACTCGGCACCAGCGTCTTTCAGCTCGGCGGGAACGTCGCCCGCGGCGGCATCGTCGAGACCGCGTTCGGGATCACGCTCGGCGAGCTGGTGAACGACTTCGGCGGCGGTACGTCGTCGGGTCGGCCGGTGCGGGCCGTGCAGGTCGGCGGTCCGCTCGGCGCCTATCTCCCGGTCGAGCAGTTCGACCTGCCGATGGATTACGAGGCGTTCGCCGCGGCCGGCGCGATGGTCGGGCACGGCGGGATCGTGGTGTTCGACGAGACCGTGGACATGGCGGCGATGGCGCGGTTCGCGTTCGAGTTCTGCGCGGCCGAGTCGTGCGGCAAGTGCACGCCGTGCCGGGTCGGCGCGGTCCGCGGCGTCGAGACCATCGACCGGATCGTCGCCGACGAGGACCGCACGCAGAACCTGGTCCTGCTCGAGGACCTGTGCGAACTGATGACCGACGGCTCGCTCTGCGCCATGGGCGGCCTCACCCCGATGCCAGTACGCAGCGCCGTCCGCCATTTCGGAGAGGACTTCACCGCATGAGCCTGCTCAAGGAACCTGACTTCGGTACGCCGGCGCGCGCCGGTGCGGCCACGATCGAGCTGACCGTCGACGGCGTTCCGGTGAAGGTCCCACCCGGTACGTCGGTGATGCGCGCGGCGAAGGAGGCGGGCGTCGACGTACCGAAGCTGTGTGCGACCGACAACCTGGAGGCGTTCGGGTCGTGCCGCCTGTGCGTGGTCGAGATCGACGGCGTGAAAGGTACTCCGGCCTCGTGTACGACGCCGTGCCGGGACGGCATGGTCGTCCGGACGCAGAACGAACGGCTCGGGAAGCTGCGCCGCGACGTGATGGAGCTGTACATCTCCGACCATCCGCTCGACTGCCTGACCTGCTCGGCGAACGGCGACTGCGAACTGCAGGACATGGCCGGCGTCACCGGGCTGCGCGAGGTGCGCTACGGCTCCGGCGTCGAGGCCGGCGCGAACCACATGGACCTGCCGACCGACACCTCCAACCCGTACTTCGACTTCGAGGCGTCCAAGTGCATCGCGTGCTCGCGGTGCGTGCGCGCGTGTGACGAGGTTCAGGGAACGCTGGCGCTGACGATCGAGGGGCGTGGGTTCGATTCCAAGGTCGCGGCGGGTGCCGGGGTGTCGTTCTTCGAGTCGGACTGTGTGTCCTGCGGCGCCTGTGTGCAGGCCTGTCCGACCGCCACGTTGCAGGAGAAGTCGGTGGTCGAGCTCGGGATGCCGACCCGGACCGTACTGACGACCTGCGCGTACTGCGGTGTCGGGTGCTCGTTCAAGGCCGAGCTCCGGGGCGACGAGCTGGTCCGGATGGTGCCGTACAAGAACGGCGGCGCGAACGAGGGCCACTCGTGTGTGAAGGGCCGGTTCGCGTTCGGGTACGCCTCGCACCCGGACCGGGTGCTGGAGCCGATGGTCCGGAACACGCTTTCGGAACCGTGGCGGAAAGTCTCCTGGGACGAGGCGATCTCGTTCACCGCGCGCCGGCTCCGGGAGATCCAGACCGCGCACGGCCAGGGCTCGATCGGCGCGATCACCTCGTCGCGGACCACGAACGAGGAGGTGTACGCGGTCCAGAAGATGGTCCGCGCGGTGTTCGGAAACAACAACGTCGACACCTGCGCGCGGGTCTGCCACTCGCCGACCGGGTACGGGCTGAAGCAGACCTTCGGGGAATCCGCCGGAACACAGGATTTCCGTTCCGTCGACTCCTCCGACGTGATCCTGGTGATCGGGTCGAACCCGACCGACGCGCACCCGGTGTTCGCCTCCCGGATGAAGCAGCGGATCCGCGCCGGCGCCCAGCTGATCGTGATCGACCCGCGGCGGATCGACCTGGTCCGGTCGCCGCACATCGAGGCGGCGTACCACCTGGAACTCGCGCCCGGGACGAACGTCGCGATCATCAACGCGCTGGCGCACGTGGTGGTCACCGAAGGCCTGGTGGACCGGGAGTTCGTCGCGAGCCGGTGCGAGGACTTCGAGACCTGGGAGACGTTCATCGCGCAGCCGGAACACAGTCCGGAAGCGGTTTCCGAAATTTCCGGCGTACCGGCGGAAAAGATCCGGCAAGCGGCCCGGCTGTACGCGACCGGCGGGAACGCGGCGATCTACTACGGTCTCGGCGTCACCGAGCACAGCCAGGGCTCGACCATGGTGATGGGGATGGCGAACCTCGCGATGGCGACCGGCAACATCGGCCGGGCGGGCGTCGGGGTGAACCCGATGCGCGGACAGAACAACGTGCAGGGCTCGTGCGACATGGGTTCGTTCCCGCACGAACTGCCCGGGTACCGGCACGTGTCGAACGAGGACGTCCGCGACATCTACGAGAAGTTGTGGGGTACGCCGATCCTGAACGAGCCCGGGTTGCGGATCCCGAACATGTTCGACGCGGCGATCGAGGGCTCGTTCAAGGCACTGTTCGTGCAGGGCGAGGACATCGCGCAGTCCGACCCGAACACGCAGCACGTGTTCGCCGCGCTGGGTGCGCTGGAGTTGCTCGTCGTCCAGGACCTGTTCGTCAACGAGACCGCGAAGTTCGCGCACGTGCTGCTGCCGGGGACCTCGTTCCTGGAGAAGGACGGCACCTTCACGAACGCGGAACGGCGGATCAACCGGGTGCGGCCGATCATGGCCCCGCGGACCGGGAAGCAGGAGTGGGAGATCATCTGCGAGATCGCGCAGGCGATGGGGTACCCGATGCACTACGACTCGGCGGCGCAGATCATGGACGAGATCGCGATGACGACGCCGACGTTCATGGGGGTGTCGTTCGGCAAGCTCGACGAGCTCGGGTCGATCCAGTGGCCGTGCAACGTCGAGCACCCGGCGGGGACGCCGATCATGCACGAGGACGAGTTCACCCGCGGCAAGGGGCGGTTCATGGAGACCGTGTACGTGCCGACGTCGGAGCGGTCGACGCGGAAGTTCCCGTTGATCCTGACCACCGGGCGGATCCTGTCGCAGTACAACGTCGGGGCGCAGACCCGGCGGACGGCGAACGTCGCGTGGCATGCCGAGGACGTGCTCGAGATCCATCCGCACGACGCCGAGGTGCGCGGCATCACCGACGGGGACACGGTCGCGTTGTCGAGCCGGGTCGGGCGGACCGAGCTGCGCGCGACGATCTCGGACCGGATGCCGGTGGGCGTTTGCTACACGACGTTCCACCATCCGGTGAGCGGCGCGAACGTGGTCACCACGGAGAACTCCGACTGGGCGACCAACTGCCCCGAGTACAAGGTCACCGCGGTCCAGGTCGACCTGATCCCGGAGCCGCTCGCCGACGAGTCCGCCCGTGAGCCCGTCGTTGCCGGCGGCAATCGATGAGCGGCGGCGTACCGTCGTACGTGCGGTTGGCGAACGAGATCGCGGCCCAGTTCGCGCACCGCCCACCCGCGGAGGCCGCCACCGCTATCGCCAACCACATGAACGCCGTCTGGGACCCGCGCATGAAGCAGGCCCTGATCGCCCACGCCGCCTCCGGCGCCACCGACCTCGACCCAGCCGCGGCCCTGGCCGCCCAGCAACTCCAGGCCCGCGCATGACCCAACCCGACACATCCAAGCCGGATGGGTCACCCGACGTGCGGGATCGGTTCGACAAGTGGGGGCCGGTCGGAGAGGGTGGGCCTGTGGAGGACAGGCCTGGGCGTACAACTGCTGAAGGCCGTGCCGCGAGGGCGCGGCGGGATCTGATGGCGTGGGACGTGGCTCGGGCGTTGGCGCACGCGGCGGCGCGACCGGGAGCGGTCGTGCGGCGTGGGCTGGACGAGGCGGACGGGTGTGTGCTGGCCACGCCGTTGGTGTCGCCGGTCGCGGTGCCGCCGGTGGATCGGGCGGCGATGGACGGGTACGCCGTGCGCGGCGCCGGCCCGTGGCGCGTAATCGGCCAGGTGAAGGCCGGGACCGCGGACCCTGGCGAGCTGGCAGACGGCGAAGCAACCGGCATAGTCACCGGCGCAGCAGTCCCCGCCGGAACAACCTCCATCCTCCGCTCAGAAGACGCGATTGTGACGGGCGCGCGGTTGGAGGGGCCGGCTGAGGACGGGCGGCATATTCGGCGGGCGGGTGAGGAGTGTCGGGCTGGGGATCAGCTGTTGCCGGCTGGAGTTGTTATCGATCCGGCGGTCCTGGGGCTCGCGGCGACCGTCGGGCTCAACCGACTCACCGTCATCCCGCCACCCACCGTCGCAGCCCTCATCACCGGCGACGAACTGGTCCGTCAGGGCCCGTCGTCCCCCGGCCGAGTGCGCGACGCCATCGGCCCCATGCTCCCCGGCCTGATCACCAGAGCCGGCGCCACCCCAGACACCACCACCCCAGACACCACCACGCCAGACACCACCTCGGTTCGGCATTTGGGGGATTCGTTCGAGGGGTTGGTGGGGGCGTTGCGGGAGACCCGGGCGGATCTCATTCTCGTGTCCGGTTCCTCTGCCTCGGGGCCGGCCGATCATCTCCGGCCGGCTCTCAACGCGCTTGGGGCCGAGATGATCGTCGACGGGGTTGCCTGCCGTCCCGGCCACCCGCAGGCGCTCGCGCAACTACCGGACGGACGCCTGGTGATCGGCCTCCCGGGCAACCCGTTTGCCGCCCTAGTCGCGTTCCTGACGCTCGGAGTCGCAGCCATCACCCGAATGCGCGGTCTCCCGCTCCCCGAGCTCACCAACATCGCGGTCCCCGGTGGCCTCCCCTGCCACCCCACCAGCACCCGGCTCGTCCCGATCCGCCTCACCCCACAAGGCGCCGTACCAGTCGGCCACGGCGGCGCCGCAATGCTCCGCGGCCCCGCCTCCGCCGACGCCCTCGCCGTCGTAGCCCCCGGCCCCAGCGAGGCCATCGCCGCCCGCCTCCTCCCTCTCGATCCCGGGTCCCGTCCATGGGGCGGCTGATCGCCCGGCGGCCGGTGGTGAGGGTCACCCCGGCCGGCAGTCGCTCCAGGCCGGACTCGATCGCGGTCGAGGAGCCGCTCGAGTTGCGGGTCGACGGGAAGCCGCTCGCCGTGACGATGCGGACGCCCGGACACGATGTCGAGCTCGCACACGGTTTCCTGCACACCGAAGGCGTGATCGGAAATGCCGAGGAAATCCGCGACGCACGGTACTGCGACTCCCGCGACGACGAGGGCCGCAACACGTACAACGTCCTCGACCTCGGTCTCGCGCCCGGCGTACCCGCGCCCGTGACCGGTGTCGAACGCAACTTCTACACGACCTCGTCCTGCGGCGTCTGCGGCAAGGCGTCCCTCGACGCGGTCCGCACCAAGACGCGCCACTCCCCGGCCGCCGACGACGTGACGATCAGGTACGACGTACTCGCGACCCTCCCCGACGCGCTCCGCGCCAGGCAGCAGGTCTTCGACCGGACCGGCGGACTGCACGCGGCCGGTCTGTTCACGCCGGCCGGCGAGCTGCTCGTCGTTCGCGAGGACGTCGGCCGCCACAACGCCGTCGACAAGGTCGTCGGCTGGGCCCTGCTCAACGGCCGCATCCCGGCCCGCGGCCTGATCCTGATCGTCTCCGGCCGGACCTCGTTCGAGCTCGCCCAGAAGGCGGTGATGGCCGGCATCCCGATCCTCGGCGCGGTCTCGGCCCCCAGCTCCCTCGCCATCGACCTCGCGGCCGAGTCCGGCCTGACCCTGGCCGGCTTCATCCGCAACGGCAACCTGAATCTCTACAGCCATCCCGAACGTGTCAATGTCGAGGACGCCGAGGTGCACACGACGTACCGGTCATGAACGACTACGGAGTGACCGGTGCGACCACCGGCGTCGAGGTACTGATCAAGCTGCCGATCCACAAGGTCTGGTCCGGCATCACCGCGATCGACAGGTACGGCGAGTGGAGCCCGGAGTGCATCTACGGCGCCTGGCTGGAGAAGGACGTCCGCTTCGAGGCACGAAACCGTTTTCCGAACGGGTTGGAGACCTACGTGACCTGCACGGTCACCGTCCTCGAGCAGCCGAGGCGGTTCGGGTGGGACGTGTACGGCGACGAGTCCGTCCCGTTCGCGCACTGGGAGTACGAGTTGGAGGACCGCGGCGCCGAGACCCTCGTGCGTCAGTCGTTCACCCACGGGCCCGGCAACAGCGGAATGCGGATGCACGTCGTACAGCACTCGCACCGGGCACCACAGGCCATCCAAGGCCGGCTCGACCAGCTGTCGGCGAACATGCGCACCACCCTCGCCGCCATGGAGTCGGCACTTGACCCTGACGTGGCGTGAGGCTCCATAGTCGGTGGCGTGAACGATCACTGGACCGTGGGGCGGGTGGCCGATCTGGCCGGTGTGAGTGTCCGCACGCTGCACCACTACGACGAGATCGGGCTCGTTCGGCCGTCGGCACGGACGTCGGCCGGCTATCGGGCCTATTCGGCGGCTGACGTCGAGCGGCTGCGGGAGGTCCTTGCCTATCGACGGCTCGGCTTCGGGCTGCAGGAGGTCGGCGAGCTGGTCGGCGACCCGTCCACCGATGCTGTCGCGCGCCTGCGCCAGCTGCGCGGGCTGCTGGTGGAGCGGCGTGATCGGACGGACGCCATGGTGCGGGCCATCGACAGGGAACTCGAGACGCGGGCGAAGGGACTGAGCGTGACACCGGAGGAGCAGCTGGGGGTACTCGGTGCGCGGCTGTACGACGTGATCGGCGGCGCGTACCCGGCGACACGGCGTACCGAGCCGCGGATCGCCGCGCGGATCTGGGAGGCGCTCGGGGATGCCGAGACGGTGCTGAACGTCGGAGCGGGCACCGGATCGTACGAGCCCGCCGACCGCGAGGTGACTGCGGTCGAGCCGTCGGAGGTCATGCGGGGCCAGCGACCGGCCGACGCGGCGCCGTGCGTGGCTGCCGCCGCGGAGAGTTTGCCGTTCGAGGACGACTCGTACGACGTTGCGATGGCTGTGTCGACCGTTCATCACTGGGCGGACCCGATCGCGGGGCTGCGTGAGATGCGCCGGGTGGCTCGTCGGGTGGTGGTCTTCACGTTCGATACCGACGAGCCTGGGTGGCAGGACCGGTTCTGGCTCACTCGGGACTATCTGCCGGAGTTCGCGTCGGTTCTCGAGGGCTTCCCCTCGATCGCCGGGATGGGCGACGCGATCGGGGCGCGCGCCGAGCCGGTACTTGTGCCTTGGGACTGCGCTGACGGGCTGTTCGAGGCGTACTGGCGGCGGCCGGAGGCCTACCTGGAGGAGCACGTGCGGCGGGCGATGTCGGTGTGGACGCGAGTGGGCCCGGAGGCCGAGCAGCGGGCGGTACGACGCCTCGACGAGGACCTAGCGTCGGGCCGGTGGGCCGAGCGCAACAACGAACTCGTCGACCTCGACGCGGCAGACCTCGGTCTCCGACTGCTGATCGCCTGAATCAGGAGGCTTCGCTGGCTGTCTGTGTGGATGGAGCTACCCACAGGCAGTCGGCGGTGCCGGCGTCTACGTGCTGCTGGTAGATGTCGACCTTCCAGGTGATCACGTTGAGGCACTCGTTGAGTTCCTCGATCTGCGCGCGCACATAGTCCTGATGGCTCTTGAGCAGGGCCAACCGGTCCGCCTCGTTGCCGGCCCCCTTCCGGACCAGCTCCGTGTACTTGCGGATGGTGTCCAGCGGCATCCCGGACGAGCGGAACTTGATGCACATGTTCAGCCAGTCGACGTCGTCCTCGGTGTAGACGCGCCGCCCGTTCGACTCCCGCCGTACCGCGTCCGCGAGCAGCCCCTCACGCTCGTAGAACCGCAGCGCGTGCACGCTCAACCCGGTCCGCTCCGCGACCTGCCCGATGCTCAGTCCGTCCATGCCCGCACCCTAACCTCGGATCAAAGGCTTCAGCGCGGACAGAGCCTGCTGTACGTCGTCACGGGTCGAGTAGATGTGGAACGACGCGCGCAACTTCCCGCCCCGTACGGCGGCCCGGATCCCGGCCGCCGCGAACGCCTCCTGCGCCCCGGGCAGTCGCGTACTGACGATCGCGCTGTTCGACGGCTCGAGCCCCAGCCCGGCGCGGAACTCGTTCGCCAGCGCGAGGTTGTGCCGGTTGATCGTCTCGACGCCGATCTCCTCGATCAGCTCGAGCGCGGGCGCCGCGCCGACGAAGCTGAACCAGGCCGGCGACTGGTCGAACCTCCGCGCGCCCGGGTCGAGTTCCATCACCGGCCCGTAGTACGACCCGTGGATGTCGCGTGCGGCGTACCAGCCCGCCGCCGACGGCCGGCAGCGCTCCTGCAACCGCGGCGACAGGTACCCGAGCGTCGCGCCGCGCGGTGCCATCAACCACTTGTAACTGTGGGCGATCAGCGCGTCGACGCCGTCGACCGTGATCGGATGCCAGCCGACCGCCTGGGTCGCGTCGATCACCACGAGCGCGCCGATCTGCTTGCTGGCGGCAACCACTGCGGGCAGGTCGAGGACGGCACCGGTCGACGACTGCACCGCACTCACCGCGACCAGGTCGATCCCCGGTGTGATGCGGCCGACCACGTCGTCACCCGGTACGGCGATCACCTCGATGCCACGATCCGCGTGCACCTGCCACGGGAACACGTTGGACGTGAACTCGACGTCGTCGGTCAGCACCTTCGCACCGTCCGGCAACGCGGCCGCGATCGGCGCCAGCGCCGCGGACACCGTGCTGCCGACGAACACGTTTTCCGAATCCGCACCGATCAGCCGCGCGAACGACTCCCGGGCCCGCGTCGTCGACCCGTCCCACGGCTCCCAACTCGTCGCACCGACCCGCCAGTCCGACAGCGCGGCCTGCAAGGCCTCCCACGCCGGCCGCGGCGGCAGCCCGTACGACGCGGTGTTCAACCAGCCGGGCTCCGGATCCCAAAGCTCCGCAATCTCCACTCCCCCACCTTACGGACCCCACTTTGAGCCCCCACCAACCGTTCTGCGGGCTGGAACTTGGTTGGTGGGGACTCAAGGTGCGGACTTGACCTAGAGCGCGGTCTAGCTCCTACGGTGCGGGACAGCGACTACCAAGGAGATGTTCATGCGCTATCGCACGCTGGGTGGGACCGGGATCGAGGTCAGTACGCACTGTCTCGGGGCGATGATGTTCGGTGCGGTCGGAAACCCCGATCATGACGACTGTGTCCGGATCATCCACGCCGCGCTGGACCAGGGGATCAACTTCGTCGACACCGCGGACATGTACTCCGCGGGCGAGTCCGAGACGATCGTCGGCAAGGCGCTGCGGGATCGCCGCGACGACGTCGTACTCGCCACCAAGGTGCACTTCCCGTTCACCGAGGGCCGGAACCGGAGCGGGAACTCGCGGCGCTGGATCACCCGGGCCGTCGAGGACAGCCTGCGCCGGCTCGGCACGGACTGGATCGACCTCTATCAGATCCACCGGCCGGACCACACCACCGACATCGAGGAGACGTTGTGGGTGCTCAGTGACCTGGTGAGTGCGGGCAAGATCCGCGCGTTCGGGTGCTCGGCGTTCCCGGCGGAGGACATCGTCGAGGCGTACCACGTCGCCGACCGGCGCGGGTACGGGCGATTCCGGACGAACCAGCCGCCGTACTCGATGATGGCTCGCGGCATCGAACGCTCGGTGCTGCCGACCTGTCGCCGGCTGGGGATGGGCGTGCTGACGTACAGCCCGCTCGCGTTCGGGTTCCTGTCCGGGAAGGTCCGCAAGAACCAGCCGCTCGGCCTGTCCGCGCGGGCCGCGCTCGCTCCGGATCGGTTCGACCCCGCACTGCCCGCGAACGCGGCGAAATACGACGCGGTGGAGCAACTGGTCGAAGTTGCCGACGGCATCGGTACGACGTTGCCCGAACTCGCACTCGCCTTCGTCACAACGCATCCCGCGGTCACCTCGGTCATCACCGGCCCCCGCACGATGGAGCAACTGGAGGGCCTGATCACCGCCGCAGACCTGACCCTCGACGACAAGACCCTCGACCGAATCGACGAAATCATCCCACCCGGCACCGACGTCTACCGCGCCGACGCCGCCTGGCAACCCCAATCCCTCACCGACATCACCCACCGCCGGCGCCCCCTCGCCGACCGCTGAACGCCCGGGTCATCGTCTACTTGCCTGCCTGGAGGGCTGTCCAGGTGACGGGGCCGACCACGCCGTCCACCACCAGTTGCCGGGTGCTCTGGTAGTCCTTGGCGGCGGCTTCGGTGAGGGGCCCGAACTGGCCGTCGATGACTACCGTTCGGGCGAGGGCGGCGGTGAGGGTTCGTTGGAGGCGGCGGACGTCGGGGCCGGTGGCGTTGAGGCGGAGGGTGGGTTGTGTGCCGGCCGCGAGTAACGCCGTCCAGGTCTTGGCACCGATGATGCCGTCGGCCGGCAGACCCACCTTTGTTTGGAAGGCTTTTGCGGCGTCTACCGTCGTGGAGTCGAAGTTGCCGGACGGCTCGTTGGTGCCGCCAAGGAGGCACTGGGCGGCGCGTACGGCGGGGCCGGTTGAGCCGGACTGGATTGTTGGGTACGACGTGAAGTCCAGGTTCGTGCTCGCGCAGGTCGACGTGCTGTTCACGAAGGCCTGGGCGGCCGCCTCGCCCTTGCTGACCGCGTCCGCCGCGTTCTCGATCGGCGTGGACGTCACGCCGGGGAACAGGATGTAGGTGACCACCGCGCCGTCTACTCCACCGGACGCCGGATTCGGATTGATCCCGAGCTGCTGCGCCAGTTTGTACGAGCCCTCGCCGACGATCCCGGTCGGGCCCTGGTCGCCGACGACGGCGTACGCGACCTTGTCCTGATACACGACCGCGGCAACGGTCGCGCCGCCGATGCCCGCCGTACGGTAGTCCCAGATCGAGCTCGGCAGCGGTACGACGATGAACGGCAACCCGGCCGAGTTCAGTGGACGTCCGTCGGACTGGTGCCACGAGGTGTCCGGCTGGAACGACGGATCGGTGTTCTCGTTGCACTGTGTCGTGCGCTGCCCGTCGCAGTCGATGTCGAAGTCGGCGGTCCAGTGCACCGCGTCCCCGGACCGGCAGACCGCGGCCGTCCTGGATCCGCCGGAGTCGTGGGCGTACTTCCCGTTCGACACCTGGGACTCGCAGGCCGCTCTGGACCGCAGCTGGTCGGCGGTCGGACCGGCCAGCTCGTCGGCCTGAGAATCACGCAGCGGCACCAGCAACGCCAACCCGGCCAGAGCCAGGGCAAGACAAAGCACGATCGATCGGCGAACCATCGCAACCTCCGAGGGGCGGAACGGAAGATGAAGGTTTTCGCCCATCACGGTACAGCTGATGGTTACTAATTGACAGCCCTTAGTCTGTGGCCATGGCGGTGACGATGCGCGATGTCGCGCGAGAGGCCGGGGTGTCCCCGAAGACGGTCTCGAACGTGATGAACGGGTACCCGTACATCCGCGAGGCGACCCGGGTCAAAGTGCTCGCCGCGATCGACGCCCTCGGCTACCGGATGAACTTCTCCGCCCGGAACCTCAAGTCCGGCCGGACCGGCGTGATCGGGCTGGCCGTCCCGGAGCTGAGCAACCCGTACTTCGCGGAGCTCGCCGACGCGGCGATCGCGGCCGCCGGAGAGCACGGCCTGACGGTGATGATCGAGACCACCGGCGCCGACCGCGAACGGGAGCTGACCGCGCTCACCCGGCCGCGCGGGCACCTGGTCGACGGCCTGCTGTACAGCCCGCTCGGTCTCGGCCCCGAGGACGTCGACCTGCTGCGCACCGAGACGCCGATGGTGCTGCTCGGCGAGCGGATCTTCCACGGCCCGGTGGACCACGTGATGATCGACAACGTCGCGGGCACCAAGGCCGTCGTACGGCACCTGCTCGACCAGGGCCGCCGGCGGATCGCGGTGATCGGGATCCGGCCCCGCGAAGGCGTCGGCACCGCGGCCATCCGGTACGGCGCCTATACCGAGACGCTGGCGGAGTACGGCGTCGAGGTGCCGGAGGGGCTCGCCGTCTCGGGCGGGAAGTGGCATCGGTCGAGCGGCGCGGACGCGATGGCGGAGCTGCTCGCGACCGGGGAACGGTTCGACGCCGTCTTCGCCCTCAACGACACGTTGGCGCTCGGCGCGATCCGGGCTCTGGCCGCGCACGGCGTGCGGATCCCGGACGACGTGGCGGTCGCCGGCTTCGACAACATCGACGAGGCCAGCTACAGCAGCCCGACCCTGACCACGGTCGACCCCGACCGCGTCCAGATCGCCCGGACCGCGGTCGAGCTCCTGGTCCAGCGGATGGCCGGTGACGACTCCGAGCACCACGAGATCGTCGCCCCCTACGAGCTCCACACCAGGGAATCCACGCTCGGCGCGAACTGACACCTTGACGGTCCCCGAGCACTCGGGCATCCTCTCTACACCGATGTAGTACACCGATGTAAATCCGTGCTCCACTTCCGCCTGGAGGACAGATGCCCCCTGACCCAGCCCTGTTCCGCCCGGGGCGTCGAGCAGTACTTGGTGGCCTGCTCGGCACCCTCGCCCTCACCGGGTGCGGCGCCCTCCGCTCCCAGCCCAAGGTCCGCGAATGGAACCTGTTCGGCGGCGGCGACGGCGCCCGCCTCCTGCAGATCCACCAGCAGTACGTCGCCGAGCACCCGGATGTCCTGTTCGAGGCGCACACGCTGGCCTGGGGCCCGCCGTTCTACACCAAGCTGGCGATGTCCGCGGCCGGTGGCCGGGCGCCCGAGGTGGCGACCCTGCACCTGTCCCGGCTGAAGGGTTTCAGCCCGACGACGATGCTCGACCCGATCCCGGTGGACCTGCTGGCGGACGCCGGCGTCACCGAGTCCGACTTCCTGCCGACGTCCTGGAACCGCGCGGTCGTCGACGGCAAGCTGTACGCCGTACCGCTGGACACTCATCCGTTCGTTCTCTACTACAACACCGAGATCTGTCAGAAAGCCGGGCTGCTCGGCGCGGACGGGAAGATCAAGACCGTCAAGGGCGTCGACGCGTTCCTCGACATGCTGAAGGCGGTCAAGGACGTGACCGGCAAGTTCGGCGCGTCGGTCGAGACCACCAACCCGTGGCGGCTCTGGTGGACGCTGTACGGCCAACTCGAAGGGAAGTTCTTCGACGAGACCGGCACCCGGCTCGTCCTCGACGACGCCAAGGCGCTGGAAGCCCTGACCCTGATGGCCAAACTCGCTGCCGACGGGCTCACACCACGGTCGTCGAACTACTCGGCGCTGGTCGCCCAGTTCACCAACGGTGACGCCGGCCTGAGTTTCAACGGTGAGTGGGAAGTCACGACGTACCAGACCGCGAAGATGCCGTTCAGTATGGCGCCGTTCCCGGTCGTGTACGACGTTCCGAAGTACGCCGGTGACGCGCACACGTTCGTGCTGCCGCACCAGAGCAACCGGAACAAGGACGACACGAAGGCGACGGTCGAGTACATCGCCTGGATGCTCAAGCACAGCGCGGAATGGGCAGCCGGCGGCCACGTTCCGGCGTACCAGCCGGTGGCGAAGAGCGACGAGTACCTGAAGCTCAAGCCGCAGGCGGAGTACCGCAGCGTGGCGCCGGACGTGCTGTTCGACCCGGACGCGTGGTTCAGCGGATCCGGTGCGCAGCTGCAGAACGAGGCCGCCGCGGCGTTCAGCGGTGTCTTCTCCGGTCAGGCGACGCCGAAGGACGCGCTCGCGCAGTTCAAGGCCGCCACCCAGAAGCTCCTCGACACCCCGTCCCCGGTCTAAGGAGGTCGGTCATGGCCGTAGAGACACCCCCACGCGTCACTGCCGGTACGCCGTCGACCACGGCGAAGCCGGAGACCGGACAGCCCTGGAAGGAACGCTGGGGCGGGCTGTTCTTCGTGGCGCCGTTCCTGCTGCTGTTCGTCCTGTTCATGCTCTGGCCGATCGTCTCCGGCCTGTGGAACAGCTTCTTCAACACCAGCCTGGCCGGCGTCAAGCAGGAGTTCCTCGGCCTGCAGAACTGGCGGGACCTGTTCGGCGACCCGGCCGTCTGGTCGTCGCTCAAGAACACCCTCGTCTTCACCGCGATGAGCACGCCGCCGCTGGTGGTCATCGCGCTCGTGATGGCGTTGCTCGCCAACCGCAAAGGCCTGCTCGGCTGGCTCCTGCGGTTCTCGTACTTCGCTCCGTTCGTCCTGCCGGCCACTGTCGTGACACTGATCTGGGTGTGGATCTACCAGCCCGGATTCGGCCTCGTGAACGGCCTGCTGACGGCCGGCGGGTTCACCGAGATCGACTGGCTGAACACCGAGAACCGGGCGATGCTCGCCGTGGTGATCACGACCGTCTGGTGGACGGTCGGGTTCAACTTCCTGCTCTATCTGGCCGCTCTGCAAGGGATTCCGGCCCAGGTGTACGAGGCGGCCGCGATCGACGGAGCGAACGGACGGCAGCAACTGTTCCGGATCACGCTGCCGTTGCTGAGCCGTACGACCGGGCTGATCGTCGTACTGCAACTCGTTGCGTCGTTGAAGATCTTCGACCAGATCTACCTGATGACGACCGGCGGCCCGAACCACGCGACCCGGCCGATCATCATGTACATCTACGAGACCGGCTTCACCAGCTACCGGATCGGTTACGCGTCGGCGATCTCGTACCTGTTCTTCGCGATCATCGTGATCGTCGCGGTCGCCCAGTTCAAACTCTTCTCCGGCCGAGGGGAGGCGGAATGACGACCGCTACGTTGCCAGCGGCAACAAAGCCGCCGCGCTGGAACTTCCCGAAGACGGCGAGCGCCGTCGGGGCGGTGATCCTCGCCGTCATCTGGCTGGTTCCGTTGCTCTGGGCCCTCGACACGTCGCTCAAGCCGGAGCCGGAGACGACCCGCGCCCCGATCACCTGGCTGCCTGAGTCTCCGACCACCGACGCCTACCGGAGTGTGATCGACCAGGGCGACCTGATCCGCTGGTTCTTCAACAGCACGATCGTGTCGGTGCTCGTGACGACGCTGACGCTGATCGTGTCGGTGCTGGCGGCGTACGGCTTCTCCCGGACCAAGTTCCCGGGGCGCAAGGTGCTGTTCGGACTCATCATCGCCGGCATCCTGGTACCGCCGCAGGTGCTGATCGTGCCGTTGTTCCAGGAGATGACCGGGCTCGGCCTGGTCGACACGTACTGGGGCATGGTGCTGCCGCAGGTGGTCGCGCCGGTGATGGTGTTCGTCCTGAAGAAGTTCTTCGACGGCATCTCCCGCGACTACGAGGACGCCGCCCGGGTCGACGGCGCGTCCCGCTGGCGGATCGTCTGGAGCGTGATGGTCCCGATGTCGCGACCGATCCTGGTCGCCGTCGGCATCTTCACCTTCATCGGGGCCTGGAACAACTTCCTCTGGCCCTTCATCGTGACCACCGACCCGTCAATGATGACGATTCCGGTCGGCCTGGCCAACGTGCAGGGCTCGTACGGCCTGCGCTACGCCCAGATCATGGCCTCGGCCGTCCTGGGTGGCCTTCCCTTGCTGATCGTCTACGCCTTGTTCCAGCGCCACGTCGTCCGCGGTGTGGGTGACGCGGGGATCAAGGGCTAGACACTGCTTTTGAACACCAAGACAGGAGCAACCTGGTGCCCGCTGCCACTTTGACCATCGATCCGGCGTTCACGATCGCGCCTGTGAACCGCCGGACCTTCGGAACCTTCGTCGAGCACATGGGCCGGTGCGTCTACACCGGCATCTACGAGCCCGGCCATGCCACCGCCGACGAGGACGGTTTCCGCAAGGACGTCCTGGAACTGACCCGTGAGCTGGGTGTTTCCGTGGTCCGTTACCCGGGCGGAAACTTCGTTTCCGGCTACCGCTGGGAGGACGGCGTCGGCCCGCGCGAGGACCGGCCGCGCCGTCTCGACCTCGCCTGGCACAGTGTCGAGACGAACGAGTTCGGGCTGGACGAGTTCAGCCGCTGGTGCGCGAAGGCCGGCGTCGAGCCGATGATGGCGATCAACCTCGGGACGCGTGGCGTCCAGGAGGCGCTCGACCTGCTCGAGTACACGAACCATCCGGGCGGTACGACGCTTTCCGACCTGCGCGAGCAGCACGGCGCGTCGCCGTACGGGATCAAGTTGTGGTGTCTCGGCAACGAGCTGGACGGCCCGTGGCAGGTGGGCCACAAGACGCCGACGGAGTACGGGCGGCTCGCGGCGGAGACCGCGCGGGCGATGCGGATGATCGACCGGGACCTGCAACTGGTCGCGTGCGGCTCGTCGTCGTCGAAGATGCCGCTGTTCGGGACCTGGGAACGGGACGTGCTGCGGGAGACGTACGAGTTCGTCGAGTACATCTCGTGCCACGCCTACTACGGCAACGACGACGGCGACACCGCGTCGTTCCTCGCGTCCGCGGTGGACATGGACCACTTCATCGAGTCCGTGGTGGCGACCGCCGACCATGTCGGCGCGGAACTCAAGAGCAGCAAGAAGATCGGCATCTCGTTCGACGAGTGGAACGTCTGGTACGGCGAGCGCTCCCGCCGCACCGACGGACCGGGCGACCGGTGGGAGGTGGCGCCGCGCCGGATCGAGGACGAGTACAACGTCACCGACGCGGTGGTGGTCGGCAACCTGCTGATCTCGTTGCTGCGGCACAGCGACCGGGTCGGCGTGGCCTGTCTCGCGCAGCTCGCGAACGTGATCGCGCCGATCATGACCGAGCCCGGCGGCGCCGCCTGGCGGCAGCCGACGTTCCACCCGTTCGCGATCACGTCCCGGCTCGCGGCCGGCCAGGTCCTGCGGGTCGAGACCGACTCCCCCACGGTCACGACGGCCAAGTTCGGCGAGGTCTCCGCCGTCGACGCGGTCGCGACCTACGACGACGGCAAGCTCGCGGTGTTCGCGGTCAACCGGTCGACCGAGGGCCCGATCGAGGTCACGATCGACGTCAGCCGGAGCGGGGCGTCGACCATCGACGAGGCCGTCATCGTCCATGACGCGGACGGACTGGCCACGAACAGCGCCGAGCAGCCTGACCGCGTTACCCCACAACAGGCCGACGCACAGCTCGTCGACGGCCTTTTGACGATGACGCTTCCGGCGATCAGCTGGGTCGCGCTGTCACTGTCCGCCGACTGAGCCTGGTTGCAGGTCCGGCTCAGCGCTGTGCTGAGCCGGACCTGCGGAACTGGGTAATCTGGATGCCGGGGGCAACTTCCACCTCGCCCACCGGGGCGTAACCGCGGGACTTGTAGAGGTTGACGGCCGGAAGGTTGGCCGAGCCCGTGGAGACCAGGCTGACCGGTCGCGGTGCGATCCGGTCGAGATGGTCGAGGAGGGCTCGGCCGTGGCCACGACGGGCGTGCGCGGGGTCGACGATCAGGCGGCTGATCTCCACCGAGTCCGCGGACAGTTCGTACGCGATCGCGCCGACGAGCAGCGGGCCGTCGTACCGGCCGAGCCAGAGTTCGGTCGAGGACATCAGGCCGTCGAGGTCTTCCTGGAGCGGCGGGATCCCGTCGAAGCCGATCAGCTCGGCCTCCACGGCGTACGCCGCGTGCTGGATCGTCAGCACTCGCGCCGCGAGAGCGCGGTCGGTCAGGTCGAGCGGCGTGATCACGGGTGCCAGGTTACCGCCGATCGGACAGTCAACGCATCGAGCATCGAAGTCCAGAACACCGCCGCCGGAACACAGTAGATGCGGAGAAGTCAGAATGGCGGCGGATCGTCCGGCGGTGGCCGGTTGGGGCATTTGATGATGGGGCCACGGGCCGGTGGGACGGTGGTGTAGCGGTGGCCGGTGGGCGCGGTCAGGGTGACCGAGCCGTCGGCGTGGGCAGTGGTTGACCATCCCCAGGCCTTGGTGTCCTTGATGACGTGGTGGTACTCGCAGTACGGCACCAGCCCGGCGAGGCTTGTCTCGCCGGATTGCGCGAAGGGTGTGGCGTGGTCGCGGTCGCATTCGCGTGAGGTGCGGTTGCAGCCGGGCCAGGCGCAGACGGGGTGGCGTGCGAGCAGGGTTTCGCTGACTACGGCGCCGGGGTCGTGGCGGTGGGTGGATGCTTCGAGGACGGTGCCGTTGGTCGGGTCGGTGAGGAGTCGTCGCCAGGTGCCGTCACGCGCGATCTGGCGTGCCATTTCCGCCGGAACAGGTCCGTATCCGCTCAGCTCGCAGGGGTCGTCGTCCATCCCGAGGAGGGTGGTGATCGGGATGAGGACTTCGATGTGGGGTCGTCGTCGGTGCCGGTCGGGCAGGCGGCGGCCGAGCCAGTCGAGGCCGTTGTGCAGCATGTGGTCGAACACGTCGGCCACGACGTCGGCCCGCCGCTGCTCAGCGGTCCGCTTGTCCTTGGCCGGCTCGTTCCCGACCAGCTCGTCCCTGATCCGTTGGTCCGGCTCAGCCGGTGGCTCGTCCGGCTTCTCAGCAGGCTTCGTGGTGGCCGGGTCGTTCGTGGGGGTTCCGTTCGCGGGTGCTGTCGGGACGGTGCCGGCGGTGTCGAAGGGGATGCTCTTGCCGGTGGTCTCGGTGGTCTCGGTGGGGGTTGGGGTGGGGCGTTTGGCGAGGTCGGCCATGGCTTGGATGACGATCCACATTTGCTGGATTTTGTCGGCGGTGTGGACGACCCAGAGTCCGGCCATGCCGTCG
>NZ_SJKA01000031.1 GCF_004331435.1 Kribbella sindirgiensis | reverse complement strand
ACCCCGCAAACGCCTCGGCTACCACACCCCCCGCGAAATGTTCGCTAGCCTCCTCATCCAAGACCTAGACCGCGTTGCGACCACCCCCTGAATCTGCCGACCAAAAGTTTCCCGGCTCTGCCAGCGCACGGGTCAGCCGAGCAGCTCCTGGAGCGGCTTGCGGATGCCGTCGGCGACCGCGAAGACGCCGCGGGACTCGGGGGCGTGGTCGGTGCCGTCGAGGTCCAGGACTGTCACGCCGGCCTCGCGGCAGATCGCTACGCCGGCCATCGTGTCCCACGGCTTGTTGGAGAACATGATCAGCGCGTCGAAGTACCCGTTCGCGGTCCAGGTCAGCGCGGTCGCCGCCGTACCGATCATCCGGAGCCGCTGCACCCGCGGGACCAGCCGCTGGGTCAGCGCCGCTCGATCGGCGTTCACCGCCTCGGCGTCCGGCCCGACCGCATAGTCGCCCACGGCAACCAACGCGTCGGCCAGATCGGTGCATCGACTGCCCCGGATCGCCTTTCCGTTACAGGTCGCACCCAGTCCTTCCGCCGCGGCGTACGTCGTACCGAGCGCCGGGTGGTCGATCACCCCCGCGACGGCGCGGCCCTCGTGGATCAGCCCGAGCGAGATCGCCCACAGCGGTACGCCGTGGATGAAGTTCACCGTGCCGTCGACCGGGTCCAGCACCCAGCGCGTCCCGTCGGTCGCGCCGCCCTCCTCCTCGCCGAGTACGCCGATCTCGGGCGTTTCACGCTCGAGAAACGCTCGCACCTCCCGTTCCACGGCGAAGTCCACCTCGGACGCCATGTCCCGGTCGCCCTTGAACGTCAGCTCCCCGACCGCGCGGCTCTGTGTCACCGCCCGCCCACGCTCGACCGCGGCTCCGGCAACCTTCAGCAACTTCGCGAGATCCACACCGTAGAACCTACGCGATGCCCAACTCCCTGCGACGTCGGCGCCAGGCCGCGGCCGCTGCCACTCCGCCGATGGCCAGTGCGCCGACGGCGGCTGCCTGACCGATCTTGAGCGGGCATCCCGAAGCGCACTCCGGGATCGGGTACGGCTGCCCCGGGTTCAGCTCGTGCGTCTCGTCCGCCGACACGTACGCCTCGTCAGCGGGAAACGGGAAGCCCTCGGGATTCAGCAGCCGGTACCAGTCCAGGTCGTCCCACGCCTTGCGCCGGCACGTCACGTTCACCGACGGCGACTCGTACGGCGTCGGCCCCAGTTGCCCGATCGGCAGATGATCCTCGTTGTAGACCGTGACATGGCCGTTCGGATCGTTCATCGTCACAGCCGGGTAGTTCGCATCCAGCCCCATGACCGCAGTATGGGGCCGGGGCCAGAGGGCGTCTAGGAGCTCTGCGCCGTAGCGAGCCGCCGAGCGCCGCGCAGTAGGCGCAGAGCTCCTAGACGCCCTCTCAGGACGCGGCCAGGCCTCGCAGCTTGAGGTCGACGACGGTCGGCGCGTCGGCCTGCGAATGCTTGTCGCCGGCCGCGACGACGGTCGCGACCTCCTGGTCGATCTTGTCGAGGCGCTGGTCGATCTTGTCCAGCCGGCGCTGCATCAGGTCGACGAACTCCGCGTTCTCGACGACCCGGGCGCTGGTGATCCGCGAGTACTCCTGCGCGACCTGCGCGCGCTCGTCGGAGTGCGCCAGCCGCTCCACCAGCAACTGGTGACGGAACAGGAAGGCAGCGGCGATCGCGACCAGAACGGCCCCACCTGCGGCGGCCCGGAGAATCCAGGCATTCTGCGAGAAGAGCGCGACACTCACGCCCAGGCAGACAACGATCAGCAAACCGTTGGCGACGGTGAGAACTGTGGTCCTGGTTCGACGGCGGCTACCCCTGGAACCCATGGACCGCATGTTAGGGGGTCTTGTCGGGGTCCTCGGGCACACGACACGCACGTTCGAGCAACAATCCGGCCGTGACGACCAGCACTGAGACCACCGCCGCGGCACCGGCCATGATCACACGGTTACGAGGCCCCGAGGAGCCCATCGCCTGCAGGAAGCTTAACGCGAACCCTGCGTAAACACCGGTGCACAACGCGCCGACGAAGGCGCTCGCCTTCCCGATCATCAACAGGAAGACCGCGCGCGACGGTTCGATCCGTTCCCGGCGTACCTGGACCCGCTGGTGGGTGTTGCGGGCCGCGGCGAACAGCAGCGCGGCCAGGAACGCCCAGGCGATCAGCGTCAGCCAGGACACCGTGGGCGCGACACCCCCGCCGGCCTCGATCGCCTTCACCATCGTCAGGCCGACCGCGACCCCGAGGACGGCGATCGCGACCAGCAACCGCCGGGACGTCGGCCGCACCGAGCCCGGACGCGGCGGCTCCGGTTCGTCGCCGTTCCTGGGCGCCCGATCGGGCTCGGTACCGCCGGACACCACTACTGCAACTCGATGTCGAGCTTGGTCACGCCGTCGGTCCCGACCTTGGCGAGCAGGTCCGCGACCGGACCGTGGCCCGGCAGTACGGCGTCCCGCTCGATGTCGAGCCACGGCGCCAGTACGAACGCGCGCTCGTGCGCCCGCGGGTGCGGAATCGTCAGTTCCTCGGTCTCGATCGTCTTCTGCCCGTAGGTGATCAGGTCGACGTCGAGGGTCCGCGGCGCGCCCGGCACGCTGCGCTCCCGGCCGAACGCCTGCTCGACCGCGTGCGCACGCTCCAGCAACAGGTCGACGCCCAGCGTGGAATCGGCGAGCAGGACGATGTTCAGGTACGGACCGGACTCGTCCGGGCCGCCGACCGGCTGGGTCTCGTAGACCGGCGAGACATCGACCACCACGACGTCCGGGGTGTCCCGCAGTGCGTCGACCGCGCCCTGCAGATTCGCCTCACGGTCGCCGAGATTGCTGCCGAGCGACAGGATCACCTGGCGGATCGGCTTCAGGCCTCCGCTCAGGGTGTCCGCGTCGATGACGTGGGGACTAGGGGTCTCAGTCACGAGGATTCTCCGGCTCTGCGCTGCACGGTCAGGACAACGTCGTCGAACGGCACCGTGATCGGCGCCGAGGGTTTGTGGATGGTCACGGCCGTCGCTGTCACCCGGTGGTCGGCGAGACAGAGATCGGCGATGCGCTGGGCGAGGGTCTCGATCAGGTCCACCGGGTCGGTCTCGATCGCCTGGTGCACCTGCTCGGCCACCACCCCGTAGTTCACGGTGTCGGCCAGGTCGTCGGAAGCCGCAGCGGCCCGGGTGTCCAGCTCCAGCCGGACGTCCACGACGAACTCCTGTCCGTCGGCGCGCTCGTGATCGAACACCCCGTGGCGCCCGAACCCGCGGATGCCCCGGATCTCGATCACATCAGGAGGCGATACGGGACCGCTCATTCCGCCTCCTCCTGTCGGCCCCCAGACGACAGTACCGGTGAGGCATGGTGGATCCACAACCGCCAGCCGGAGGAAGTTCTGCGGAAAACGTTCGTGGCGAGCGCCTTTCCGCCCGCGAATCCGTCCTCCGGGGCGCCCTCACCCGACGACAGGACATTCTCCGTACACGTGACGTAGGCCACGTCTTCATCCACCCGCACCTGCACGTCGGTGAGGAAGAACTGGATGTACGGCGTGTTCGCGAAGATCATCGCCCAGGCCCGCATCATCTCGGCGTACCCGGAGATCGCCGCGTTCCCCGGATGGATGCAGACCGGATCGGGTTCCGGCAGCCAGACAGCCGCCATCAGGTCCAGGTCCCCGGCCTCGAACGCGTTGTAGAACGCGGTGTTGGCATTCAGTACGACGTCCTCGACCGTGGCGCCACGGGTACCGTCCTGCCGCGGTCCGTCCGTCATACAGTTCCCCATCTCTTGGCCACCCGGACCGCGTCCGCGCTCGGTGCCACCGCGTGCGCCCGGACACACCAGGCACCCGCGGCGGCGGCCAAGGCGGATACGGCCACGCTCGCGTCGTCTCGTCGTACGGCCGGTCTGGGTTCACCGGTCTGCTCGTCGGCGAGCAGCCTACCGAGGAACGTCTTCCGGGACGCACCGATCAGTAACGGTCTTTCCAGTACGGCGAATTCCCGCAACCGGCGCAGAATCTCCCAGTTGTGGTCCGCGTTCTTCGCGAAACCGAGGCCGGGGTCGAGAGCGACCCGGTTCAGGTCGATCCCCGCCTGGCGGATCACCTCGAGGCGTTCGCCGAGCTCGGCGATCACCTCGGCCACGACGTCGCCGTACTCCGCCTTGTTCTGCATGTCGATCGAGTGGCCGCGCCAGTGCATGCACAGGTACGGCGCTCCGCGCTCGGCGATCAGCGGGAGCATGTCCGGATCGGCCAGGCCGCCGGACACGTCGTTGATCATCGTGGCGCCGGCGTCCAGCACGAGCTCCGCGACCGGGGCCCGCATCGTGTCGACGGAGATGATCGCGCCTTCCGCGGCGAGAGCCTCGACGACCGGGATCACCCGGCGGAGCTCCTCCTCCTGCGACGGCCGGACGGCGCGCGGGCGGGTCGACTCACCGCCGACGTCCAGCAGGTCGGCGCCCTCGGCCAGCAGCTCCCGGCCGTGCTTGATCGCGGCACTCGGCTCGAACCACTCACCGCCGTCCGAGAACGAGTCCGGTGTCACGTTCACGACACCCATGACGAGGCACCGGTCCAGCACCGGCAACCCGTCCACGTGACCCCACGGCTCAGATCTCACCCACACACCGTAGTAGCCCCCACCCCCAAGTGGGCGGTTGGGCTCAGTTCGCGAGGATCAGGCGGGACTTCGTCGACTGCAGCGCCGGGGCGATCGGCTGGGCGTACGACTCGTTGGTCTGGCCGTACTTCTCCAGGCACTTCCCGTCGATCAGCGCCGCCCCGCTGGTGATGCCCTGCGCATAGTTCCCGGTCATGCTGGCGCCGCCGGAGTCACCCGTCTCGACGCAGGCGGTGTGCTGGAACAGCCCGCGGACGACGCGGTTGTTCCCGTAGTTCACCGTCACGTTCCGGGCGACGATCCGTCCGCAGGTCCAGCCGGTGCTCTTCCCCGACTTGCACAGCGTGGAGCCGACGGTGGCGTCCGCGATCCCCTTGACCGCGACGTTCCCGTTGCCCCAGCCCTCGACGTACCCCTGCTGGTCCCAGCCCTCGATCACGCCGACCGACCCGAAGTCGTGGCCCGGGAAGCTCGACGTGGACGTGTTGCCGAGGACGTACCCGTTGCGGGAGAACGACGGCCTGCCGGACGTGCAGTGCCCGGCGGTCAGGAAGATCCGGTTGCCTTTGCGGGTCTTGGCATTGAACCCGAGCGAGCACACGTACCCGGTGTTCTTGTCGACCTGTACGCCGCCGCGCAGGCTGAAATCGTCCGCGGTCGGCCGGACCGTCCCGGACACCTCGCGCAGCGTCACCCGCTCGCCGTTCGCCAGCGCGCGGGACAGGAACCGGTTGGTGATCGAGTCGTGCGCGCCGCGCTGCACCGAAACCACCACGGTCCCCGACATCGGGTCGACGTACCACGAGCGCACCTTGCCGGCGCTCGACGTGACCGCCAGCCGGTTCAGCTCGCCCTGTACGGCGTTCAGTTGCTTGGCGGTGAACTTGACCAGCCGCGGGACCGCGCCGATCCGGCGGACCAGGGCGGCCGTCGAGAGGTCCGACACCGCGACGATCAGCTCGCCGGAGTCGTCGTAGTAGCTGCCCACGACGCCCGAGTCGGTGCCGAGCTCCGACTCCAGGGTCTCCGCGACCAGCGGGTCCACCGCCGTCTTCGCGGCCTGCTTGTGGGGTGCGGTCTGGGATCCGGTCTTGTTCCGCGTGTCCGCGGTGGCCCAGTTCGCCGCGACCAGCCCGCCGGCCGTCAGGACGACGACCCCGGTAAGTGCGGCGCCGACCCGGAAACGCCCCGACATCCTGTCCTCCTCACACCGGCACCTGGTCCCCGTTGGCCAAGCACCACTACGGAAAGTAAACGCTCAGCGACAGAATGTCCATAGTGCTGGACTCTCAAACTTCAACGACCACAGCCCGCCCCGGGCTACGGGTGGGTCACCCAACGATCAGACTCATCGCCTCGGCGCGGGTCACAGGGTTGCGGAGCTGGCCCCGGACGGCCGAGGTGATCGTCTTGGCGCCCGGTTTCCGGACGCCGCGCATGGTCATGCACAGGTGCTCGCACTCGATCACCACGATCACGCCGCGCGGCTGCAGGATCTCGACCAGGGACTCGGCGACCTGCGTGGTCAGCCGCTCCTGGACCTGCGGGCGTTTCGCGTACACGTCGACCAGCCGGGCGAGTTTCGACAACCCGGTCACGCGGCCGTCCCGGCTCGGGATGTACCCGACGTGCGCGACCCCCGTGAACGGGACCAGGTGGTGCTCGCACAGGCTCCAGACCTCGATGTCCTTCACCAGGATCATCTCGTCGTGCTCGAGCGCGAACGTGGTCGTCAGCACGTCCTCGGCGCCCTGACCGAGCCCGGCCGTGATCTCGGCGTACGAGCGGGCCACCCGCGCCGGAGTGTCCCGCAAACCCTCGCGGTCCGGGTCCTCGCCGATCGCGTACAGCAGCTCGCGCACGGCCCGCTCGGCGCGCTCGTGGTCGAAGTTCGGTGACACCATCCCGGCACGCTACCCCGCAGGCGAACGAAAACGCCGCCACCCGGTCGGGTGGCGGCGTTCGTCGAGCTAGGTCCTGTCTGGTGATCCAGCGCCGTAGCGAGGAGGTGCTCGGTGCGGTGGCTCGGCGTGCGGGGGCGAAGGTCTCGATGCGGAGCATCGTGGCCTTTGCACCCGTGCGGCGAGGTGCCGTGCCGAGTGCCCCGCAGTAGGCGATGGATCGCCAGACAGGACCTTGGTCAGCTCACTGGTGGCTCGGCGGGGTCGGGCCGCTGCCGTAGTCCGGCGGGCGGATCGCCTCGTCCGGGCCGACGGAACCGCCCGGCAGCACGTCGTGCAGCGAACCGTTCTGCTCGGCGCGGCCCGGAACCGGCATCACCGGCGGCTGGTCGGACGGGACCCGGGTCGACGACCCGGTCCAGGCCGGCCGGCGCTCCTTCATGATCACCGGCTCGAAGACCCGGGCGATCTGGTGCTTGTCCAGGGTCTCCTTCTCCAGCAGCTCCTCGACCAGGTGGTCCAGGACGGCCCGGTTCTCGACCAGGATGTCGAAGGCCTCCTGGTGCGCGTTCAGGATCAGCTTGCCGACCTCCTCGTCGACCGCGGCCGCGATCTCCTCGGAGTAGTTCCGCTGGCTGCCCAGGTCGCGACCCAGGAACGGCTCGCCGTTGTCCTGACCGAACTTGATCGCCCCGAGCCGCTCGGTCATGCCGTACTGCGTGACCATCGCGCGGGCCAGTGCGGTGGCCTTCTCGATGTCGTTGCTGGCGCCCGTGGTCGGGTCGTGGAAGACCATCTCCTCGGCCGCGCGGCCGCCGAGCATGTAGGCCAGCTTGTCGAGCATCTCGGACCGGGTGGTCGAGTACTTGTCCTCGTCCGGCATCACCATCGTGTAGCCGAGCGCACGGCCACGCGGCAGGATCGTCACCTTCTGCACCGGGTCGGAGTGCGGCAGCGCCGCGGCGACCAGCGCGTGACCACCTTCGTGGTACGCGGTGAGCACCTTCTCCTTGTCCGACATCAGCCGGGTCCGGCGCTGCGGGCCGGCGATGACGCGGTCGATCGCCTCGTCCAGCATGTTGTTGTCGATCATCTGCAGGTTCGACCGGGCGGTCAGCAGGGCCGCCTCGTTCAGCACGTTGGCCAGGTCGGCACCGGTCATCCCCGGCGTCCGGCGGGCGACCGCGGTGAGGTCGACGTCCTGCGCCATCGGCTTGCCGCGCGCGTGCACCTTGAGGATCTTCTGCCGGCCGGGCATGTCCGGCGCGTCGACGGCGATCTGCCGGTCGAAGCGGCCGGGCCGCAGCAGCGCCGGGTCAAGGACGTCGGGCCGGTTGGTGGCCGCGATCAGGATCACGCCGCCGCGGACGTCGAAGCCGTCCATCTCGACCAGCAGCTGGTTCAGCGTCTGCTCGCGCTCGTCGTGACCGCCGCCGAGGCCTGCGCCGCGGTGCCGGCCGACGGCGTCGATCTCGTCGATGAACACGATCGCCGGGGCGTTCGTCTTGGCCTGCTCGAACAGGTCCCGGACCCGGGAGGCGCCGACACCGACGAACATCTCGACGAAGTCCGAACCGGAGATCGAGTAGAACGGCACGCCGGCCTCACCCGCGACCGCACGGGCCAGCAGGGTCTTACCGGTACCGGGCTGGCCGTAGAGCAGGACGCCCTTCGGGATCTTGGCGCCGACCGCCTGGAACTTGCCCGGCTCCTGCAGGAACTCCTTGATCTCCTGCAGCTCCTCGATCGCCTCGTCGACCCCCGCGACGTCGGCGAACGTGGTCTTCGGGGTGTCCTTGGTGACCAGCTTGGCCTTCGACTTGGCGAAGCTCATCACCCGCGACCCGCCGCCCTGCATGGAGTTCATCAAGAAGATGAACACCACGGCGATCAGCAGGAACGGGATCAGCGTGGAGAACACCTGGCCGATGAAGCTCGGCTTCGGGTTCTCGACGTCGTACCGCTCCACCTTGCCGCTGTCGTACAGCGACTGCAGGTCGTTGCCGAGGTTCTCCGCCTGGCCGTCGACCCAGTGCGCCCGGAGCTTGGTGCCGTCGGTCTTCTCGATCCGGATCTCCTGATCCGGGTCGATCAGCGTCACCGTCTTGATCGTCTTGTCGCTCGACGACTTGGCCTGCTGGATGAGCTGGACGACCTGGCCGGTGGGCTCGGTCTTGTAGCCGGTCGAGCCGGTCAGGAGCTGCCCGATCACCAGGACGCCCAGGAAGGCGACGACGATCCAGAACAGGGGTCCGCGGAAGATGCGCTTCACGTCCATGATCGAGGCCTAGGCCCCGTCCCTCCTAGCTCGGCAGGCCCGGGTATGGCGGGCTTGTGACGGTAATACCAGTCCAAGTGTCTCGTGTCGCACAAGACAACACAGCACGAGGGTCACCAAAGGACGGTACGACCCGTTGTACAGGCCGTCACCAAGTCTGCCCTGAAGCGCGGATCAGGAGTAGACGTGCGGGGCCAGAGTCGCCACGCAGCGCAGGTTCCGGTACTTCTCCGCGTAGTCCAGCCCGTACCCGACGACGAACTCGTCCGGCAGCTCCAGGCCGACGTACTTCACCGGGACCTGCATCTTCGCGGCGTCCGGCTTCACGAAGGCCGTGCACAGCTCCAGCGAGGCGGGCTTGCGTGACTCCAGGTTGCTGACCAGCCAGCTGAGCGTGAGGCCGGTGTCGATGATGTCCTCGACGATCAGCACGTGCCGGTTGGTGATGTCGGTGTCCAGGTCCTTCTGGATCCGCACCACACCCGACGACTTGGTCCCGGAGCCGTACGACGAGATGGCCATCCAGTCCATCTCCACGTGCCGGCTGAACGACCTGGCCAGGTCGGCCATCACCATCACCGCGCCGCGCAGGACGCCGACCAGCAGCAGGTCCTTGCCCTCGTAGTCGGCCTCGATCCGCGCTGCCAGCTCCCGCAGCTTCGCGAGGATCTGGTCCTCGGTGTAATGGATCTTGCTCAGGTCCTTCTCGATGTCCGCCGCATCCACGGCCCTCAGCCTGTCACATCCGGACCGAGGATGATGAATCCGCCGCTGCGGATCGCCCGGATGCCTTGCGGCAGATCGATCCAGCGCTGCCCGCGCCAGTCGGTCACGAGCGCGTCGACGGACGCCACGTGACCGGCGGTGAGGTCGGTGGCCCGGCAACCGGCTTCCAGGGCTGCCTGCCGCAGGACCCGCGTGCGGATCGCGGCGGGCTGCTCATCGAGTACGCCGATGTCGCTGCGGACCTGTCCCTCGGCGCGGCTCAGTGTGGTCTCCGCAACATCCGCAGCGAGCTGATCGAGCGCATCCGCGTCCGCCCGGAGCAGACCCGCCGTACGGGCCAGCGCCTCGACCACACCGGGCCCCAGCGCCTCCTCCAGCACCGGCAGTACTTCGTGCCGTACGCGGACCCGCGTGTACTGCGGATCGTCGTTGTGCGGGTCGTGCCACGGCCGCAACCCGGACGCGATACACGCAGCAGCCGTAGTGGCTCGCGGGACCTCCAGGAACGGCCGCCGCAGCAGCCCCACAGCCGGAGCCATCCCAGCCAGCGACCTGGCCCCCGAGCCACGCCCCAACCCGAGCAAAACGGTCTCAGCCTGGTCATCACGGGTGTGAGCGAGCAGTACGACGTCCGCCGCCAGCTCATCCGCCGCGTCCCGCAGAGCGTCGTACCGCGCCGTCCGCGCAGCGCCCTCCGGACCGCCCTCAGTGCCGACCTCGACCTCACGGACCTGCACGGGGTCCAGACCGAGCGTCTGGCACTGCTCGGCAGCAGTCGCCGCGACATGTCCCGAGTCGGCCTGCAGACCGTGGTCGACGACGACCGCACCGGCCCGTAGACCGAGCTTGGGCGCCTCGAAGGCGGTAGCGGCCGCCAGCGCGAGCGAGTCGGTTCCGCCGGAGCAGGCGACCAGGACGGTGGTGCCCCGCGGCAGCTCGCTCAGCGTCGCCCGGACCGCTTCCCGGGTGCGAGCGACGGCGGGGTGAAGTTTCCCCCGCCGCTCTCCCACCAGGCGCTCAGCCGTGGAGTCGGGCGACCCAGGCATCGGGGTTCGCGATCTCGTTCTTCGTCGGCAACGTGTTCGGACCGGTCCAGACCCGGTTGAAGCCCTCCATGCCGACCCGGTCGACCACCCGGCGGACGAACGCGGCACCGTCCTTGTACTGCCGCAGCTTCGCGTCCAGCCCGAGCAGCCGCTTCAGCAGCTGGTCCACCGGGTTGCCGCTCGCCCGCCGCGACGAGAACTTGGAGCGGATGGTGTCCACCGTCGGAATGACCGACGGCCCGACCCCGTCCATCACGAAGTCGGCATGACCTTCCAGCAACGACATGACCGCGGTCAGCCGGTCCAGCACGGCGCGCTGCTCCGGCGACTGCATCAGGTCCACCAGGCTCAGTTCGGCCTCACCGCGGACCGACCGCCCCAGCCGCTGCACGGCCTCGCGGAACATCGCGGCGTACGCCGAAGCGTCCAGCTCGGCCTGGTCGAGGAACAGGGCGATCTCTGACCGCAGGTGGTCCCGCAGCCACGGCACCGCGGTGAACTGCACCCGGTGCGTCTCCTCGTGCAGACACACCCACAGCCGGAAGTCCCGCGGTACGACGCCCAGCTCGGACTCGACCTGCATGACGTTGGGCGCCACCAGCAGCAGACGACCGGTCAGACCGGGACGGTCCGGGTCAGGCTGTGCGGGGTAGAACGGGTCGAACTGACCGAGCACCCGCGACGACAGGAACGCCAGCAGCGCGCCGGCCTCGATACCTGTCACCCGGGAGCCGACCGCGGAGGACAGGCCCGCAGTGCGGTCCGCCTTCTCGCGCAGCTTGTCCGCCAGCGGCTGCAGCACGGTCCGGAAGCCGTCCGCGTTCGCCTGAACCCAGCCGGGCCGGTCGACGATCATCACCGGCGCAGTGGCCGACGTGGCCTTCAGCCCGGTGAACTCGCGCACGTGCCCCTCGGAGTCAGCCGCGAACTGACGCAGCTCGGCGACCACCTGGTCCGCCTCCGCGCGGCTGACCGCAGGGCCGGGTCGGAGCAGTTTCCGCGCCACGCCGGTCGCCAGCTGCCAGTCGACCATCTCGGTCGTGGTCCCGCCTTCCGCCGTACTCATACAACGACCCTAGTGGTATGTCCCAACATGTGCCGCCTGATCAGCAGCCGCAGTTGGCCAGCGCAGCGGTGGCACGGTCCAGCGCGGCGCGGGCGTCGAGCGTCTTCGGGACCGGCACGCTGTCACTGGCGATCGCGAACACCAGGAGCGTGCCGGAGCGGTCACGGGCATATCCGGCCAGGCTGTGGACCCCTGTGAGCGTTCCGGTCTTCGCACGGACCAGTCCGGTCCCGGTGCCGGTACCAGCTGAGCTGAACCGCTCCCTGAGGCTCCCGTTGAAGCCGGCCACCGGCAGACCGCTCAGCAGGTGCCGCAGCTCCGGGTGGTCCTTCGACACGGCCACGCGGACCGCACCGGCGAGCAGGTCGAGCGGGACCTTGTTGCTGCGGGTCAGACCGCTGCCGTCGTAGATGCGGGCCTTGCTGACGTCCAGGCCGAGCTTGGTCAGCGTGGCCCGGAGACCCTTGACGCCACCCGCGTACGAGCCGCCGTTGCCGGTCGCGATGCCGACCTGCCGCAGGAGCACTTCGGCGCCGTCGTTGTCGCTGTGCAGGTTGACGTACTCGACGATCTGGCCGAGCGTCGGCGACTTGACCTGCGCCAGCGGCTTGGCGGCGGCGGGTGCCGCAGCAGCCTTGGCAGCACCCACCTTGATGCCGTACTGCGTCAGCAGCTTCTGGAACGACGTGGCCGCGGCCAGCGCCGGAGAGGTCGCCCGCTTGGCCATGCCCGGTGACAGGCGCCCCTCGTTGACCCAGAGCGCGGAGGTGGGAGCGGCGATGCCTTCGGGGACGTAGTTCGCCTCCCAGTTCGCGTTGATGGCCGGGCCGCTGAACAGCGAGGCGTCGTACCCGAGGGTCACGGAGGCGACGCCCTGTGCCTTCAAAGCCTTCGCCGTGCTCTGAGCGAGCGCCTGGAGGGTGGCACGGGCCGGGTAATCGCTCGCCTGCTGCACAGCAAGCAGCGGGTCGCCGCCGCCGACCAGCACGATCGACCCCTTGCCGGCGCTCACGACCTTGGTGGCGAACGTGTGGTCCGGGCCAAGCGTGGCGAGAGCGGAGACCGTGGTGAGCAGCTTCAAGGTGGAGGCAGGCGTGTACGGCGTGGCGGCACCGACCGAGAACACCGGCTTGCCGCGTGAGGCGTCGTACACGTAGATGCCGTGGTGCGGGCCGAGAGACGGGTCCTTGAGGATCGCCGCGAGCGCCGTACCGACGCCGGCCGCGGTCGGGGCAGCGCCCTCGGTGGTCGCCGGCGGCAGAACGGCCGGAGCCTGCTGGGTGCTCCGGTCAGCTGTCTGCACTGAACCGGGTACGGCGCGTGCGCTGCTCACCAGGCCGGCGCCCGTGCTTGTGCACAGCGCCGTGGCGAGGAGCGTGACGAATGCCGCACGGGCAGGTCGGGCCACCGGGCTGCTCCTGTCATTCGGTCGGTCGGAACCGTGACAGTATCTGCCGTATGGAGTTCGACGTCTTCATCGAGATCCCCAAGGGCACTCGCAACAAGTACGAGCTGGACCACAAGACGAACCGTCTGCGGCTGGACCGGACGCTGTTCACGGCGACCCAGTATCCGTCCGACTACGGGTTCATCGAGGACACCCTGGGCCAGGACGGCGACCCGCTGGACGCGCTCGTGCTGTTGCCGGAGCCGACGTTCCCGGGCTGCCTGATCCGCGCTCGCGCGATCGGCATGTTCCGGATGACCGACGAGAAGGGGCCGGACGACAAGGTCCTCTGCGTCCCGGCCGGCGACCCGCGGCAGGAGCACCTGCGCGACATCCACCACGTGCCGGAGTTCGACCGGCTGGAGATCCAGCACTTCTTCGAGGTCTACAAGGACCTCGAGCCCGGCAAGTCGGTCGAGGGCGCCACCTGGGTCGGCCGCGCCGACGCCGAGACCGAGATCACCGCCTCCTTCGCCCGCCTGAAGACCGAAGGCCACTAATCGCCTGATACGCGGCGGAGCAACGCGAGCAGCGTCTTGCGCTCCGCCGCGGTCAGCGGCTCCAGCAGGTCCGCCTCCGCGGCGCGGATCAGCTCGTCCATCGCGTCGAGCTGCCGCTCACCCGCCGGGGTGATCGCGACGATCTTCCGTCGCCGGTCGGCGGGATCGACCCGCCGCGCCAGGAACTTCAGCTCCTCGAGCTCGTCCAGCAGCGTCACCAGATCGCTGCGGTCGAACCCGATCCGGTCCGCGAGCGCCGCCTGCACGGCCTCACCGTCGTCCGCGAGACTCGCGAGCACGTGATAGTGCTGCGTCCGGACGCCGCCGTCGATCATGTGCTGCCGGACCAGCCGCTGGGCGTACTGACTCGACCGCCCGAGCGCGAACAGCACGTGGTCGGACAGCCGGTGGTTCGGCGACTTCTTCACCGCACCAACTCTATTGGCAAGGCCGCCGTGTCGAGTTATCGTGGGAATCTCCCATTATTTATACATCCCACAATATGGAGATCCCACCATGCGCGCAGTGCGCTTCCACCACCACGGCGGTCCCGACGTACTCCAGCTCGACGAGGTCGCCGTCCCCGAGCCCGCCGCCGGCCAGGTCCTGATCCAGGCCGAGGCGATCGGCGCCAACGCGATCGACACCGTCCTCCGTCGCGGCGGCTCCCCCTGGGACCGTCCGCTCCCCGGCACGCTCACGGGCGACGTCGTCGGCCGCGTCGTCAAACTCGGCCCCGGCACGCCGCCCGGCCTCCTCGGCCAACGGGTCAGCGCCCTGTCCGAGGACGCCTTCGCCGATTACGCGGTCGCCGACGCAGGCTTCCTCGCACCGGTCCCCGACGACGCCGACGCGGGCGAGGCGACGATGATGTCGATGACCGCCCCACTCGCCTATCGACTGCTCGAAACCGGCCAGGTCGCCCCCGGGAGCACCGTCCTGATCCAGTCCGCCGCCGGCACCGTCGGCCACCTCGCCGTCCAGCTGGCCCGCTCCTACGACCCGAAGACGATCATCGGTACGGCGTCCTCGGCGCAACGGCTCGACTTCATCCGCGAACTCGGCGCCGAGCCCGTCGACCTGACCGACCCCGCGTGGACGGCCCGCGTCCGCGAGCTCGCTCCCGACGGCGTCGACACCGTCCTCGACTCGGTCGGCGGCACCGTCTTCGACCAGGGTCTCGACCTGCTCGCACCGCTCGGCCGGATGATCACGTACGGCGCGATCACCACCGAGGTCCCGGTCGTCTCCGTACTCAAGCTGTTCGGCCTCAAGTCGGTCACCGGCGTCTCGCTCGGCGGCTGGCAGCAGACCCGCCCGGACGAGGCCCGCGCCGACATCGCCGAGGTCACCCGCCGCTGGCAGTCCGGCGAACTCCGCCCAGTCGTCCACGCCACCCACGCGCTCACCGACGTCGCCCGCATCCACGAAACCCTCGACGCCCGCGCCAACCTCGGCCGCCTCGTCGCGACCCCCGAATAGAATCATCGGGTGGAGCTTCGGCAGCTGCGGTACTTCGTGGGCGTGGCCGAGGAACTGCATTTCGGCAAGGCCGCCGAGCGCCTGTACATCTCCACCCCGACGCTCAGCCAGCAGATCAAGCAGCTCGAACGCGAGATCGGCACCGCCCTGCTGATCCGGCACAGCCGCGGCGTCGAACTCACCCCGGCCGGGCAGGTCCTGCTCGCCCGCGCCCGGGAAACCCTCCAGGCGGCCGGCCTGGCGCTGAAGGACACGCGCCGGGCCGCCGGCCTGGACGTGCCGGTGCTCCGCCTCGGCCTGCTCAACGGGATCCCCGGCCACCTCCCGGCAGCCCTCGAACAGCTCGCCACCGAACGCTTCCCGAACAGCACGGTCACCCTCGAGGCAGGCACCACGACCGACCAGCTCCGGATGCTCGACGCCGGCGAGATCGACCTCGGCCTGGTCCGCACCCCGCTGACGTTGCCACCGGCAATCACCTCGGAACACCTCGCCGACGAGGAGCTCGGCGTCCTGCTGACCGCGACCCACCCCCTTGCGGCCGCATCGGAACTCACACTCGACGATCTCACCGGCCTCGAGCTCATCTGGATCCCCCGCGCCGCCGCCCCCGAGTTCTACGACGACACGATCCGCCGGATCGGCAACGGCGTACGGCTGAGCGACATCAGCATGAGCCACTCCCAGCTCCGGTCAGCCCTCCTCGTTCGGCGCGATGCCTTCAGCCTCGGCTCCCGTCGCGCCGCCACGCCGGACATCGTCTGGCGACCGCTCGCGGGCCGCCCGCTGGTCGCACGGTACGCCGCCGTGTGGCGCACCGACTCGCACAACCCGGTACTCCAGGCGATGGTCGTTAGCCCCGGCCTAACGATCCTTAGGCAACAAGTCGTGGTGGACTGACGGCCTCGGTGGTTGGCTCGAAACGTCAACCACCGAAGGAGAAACTGTTGCCGGAACACGTCGTCATCGTCGGCGGAAGCTCAGGGATGGGCCGCGCCCTCGCCGCCGACCTCGTTGCCCAAGGCAGCGAGGTCACCGTCGCCGGCCGAACCCCGGCCAAACTCGACGCGGTCCGCCGAGAGCTCGGCGTACGGACCGTCGCCATGGACCTCGGACGCGAGCAGGACATCGAACGCCTCTTCGCGACCACGGGCAAGGTCAGCCACATCGTCACCACGGCCGCCGACGTCGGCGGCGCCTACCAGCCGATCGCGGCGTACGACGTGGGCTCGGCGCGCGCGGCCGTCGACTCCAAGCTGCTCGGTCCGCTGCTGCTCGCCAAACACGGCGCTCCGCTGCTCGAACCGGGCGGCTCGATCGTGTTCACCTCGGGGATCGCGGCGTACCGGCCGGGGCCGCGCGCCTCGTTGCTCGCGGCACTCAACGGCGCACTCGCCTCGCTGGCCGCGGCACTCGCGGTCGAACTCGCGCCGCTTCGGGTCAACGTCGTCTCACCCGGCTGGGTCGACACCCCGATCTGGCAGGACGTCGCCGGCGACGCGGCACCCGCGACACTGTCCGCGATGGCGGACCGCCTCCTGGTCGGCCGGATCGGCCGGCCCCAGGACATCGCCGCGGCGATCATCGCCCTACTGCGCAACGGTTTCATCACGGGCACCGTTCTGCACGCCGACGGCGGACACCGGCTGGCCTAGTGGTTCGCCCCCGGCAGCGGACCGTTGCCGGGGACAACTGTTTTCAGGGGCGGCCGAAGAAGTCCGGCGGTTCCCAGTAGTAGACGCTGTCGATCTGCACCGGCTTGCCGGTCCGCGGCGCGTGGATCATCCGGCCGTTGCCGAGGTACAGCGCGACGTGGTGGATGGTGCCCGGGTCGCTCGGGTTCAGCGACCAGAAGATCAGGTCACCGGGCCGCAGCTCGTCCTCGTCGATGTGCTGGATCTGCTCGTACTGCGCGACGCTGTAGTGCGGCAGCTGCACACCGGCCCGCGCCCAGGCGCCCTGGGTCAGTCCGGAGCAGTCCCACCGGCTCGGGCCGGTCCCGCCCCACAGGTACATGTCGCCGAGCTGCCGCATCGCGAACTCGATCGCCGCCGACGCGCCCTTCCGCGAGCTGTTGCCGTTGTCGTTGTCGTCGTTGTCACGGCTCGGGGTGGACGGCTTGTGCCGCTTCGGCGGGTTCTTCTTGCCCTTGTTCTGCTCGCGTTCTTCCTTCTCCTCGCGAGCCTGCTCCGCGGCCTCCCGGGCCCGCTCGGCCGCCTCAGCGCGGCGCTCCGCGGCCTCCCGGGCGGCGATCCGGCGCTTCAGCTCGGCGGCCTTCTTCGCGGCGATCGCAGCGGCGCGTTGCCGCGCAAGCTCCTCGAGCCCCTGCTGCCGCTGGGCGGCGACCTGCACCGAGATGTTCTGCAAGGTGGCGAGCTGCGCGATCGACTGCTTGCGCTGCACGCCGATCGCGGTCACGGCGGCCGACTGCGCGGCCTCCGCGGCCTCGGCCGCCTTCTTCGCCGCGGCCGCCTCGTCCGCGGCCTTCTTCACCTTCACGACCGCCTTGTCGGCCTGCACCTTGAACAGGTTCGTCATCACCTGGGTCGCGGTGAACCGCAGGTACGAGCCCTGCATCGCCGCCGACACCGAGTGCGCCGCGCCGGCCGAGTCGAGCAGTTGCTGCGGACCGTCCGCGGTGAACAGCGGCGCGATCTTCGCCACCTCGCCGCCGCCCTGGTACGACGCGGCGGCGAAGCGGCCGATCTGCTGCCGCTGCGCGGTCAGGGTCTTCTGCGCCTCGGCGGCCCGGGCCGCGGCGGCGGCCGCCTCGGCCTTGGCCTGCTGCAGGCGGTAGACGGCGCCGTTGTACGCCTCGTCGGCGATGCCGGACTGGATGCCGAGCTGCTCGAGCCGCGCGCCGGCGGCGGCCAGCTGACGCTCGATCGCGGCGACCTGGCCGGCCTTCGAGGCGGCGGCCTGCTTGGCGCGCTCGACGGCGGCCTTGGACGGAATCACCGGCGGCTTCGGCTTCGCGGCCTCGGCCGGGAGGGTGGGCACGGCCATGGCGCCGGCCAAGCAGATCGCGAGCACCCCGGAGAGCAGGGCCTTACCTGCTCGGCCGGTCTTCCCAGCACTCGTGATCCGCCCGCCGGACGTGGCCCTGGGGGGCGTCCGCATCGGGATCGTTCCTTCCGCCGGTCACGAACCCCTTCCCCAGGGTTCGTGAACTTTTGGTCCTCCTGGACCACATACGTGACACTAGTTGCCTGCAGCCCCATTGGGAACAGTTTTCACACAAGTATCTTTGTTTCACCCGTGTGTCGACTTGACAAACTACAAGCTTGTAATTCCGCGAAGCCGCAGGTCCGCGCACGAAAACGCCCCTCCGGCCGGGCCGGAGGGGCGTTGCGGTGAACTCGGTGATTCAACTGAGAACGAACGAGGCGACCACCGGCAAGTGGTCCGAGGCCGGCGTCATCGGTACGGCGGCCTTCGTCGGGCGCAGTTGCCGGCTGTGCAGCAGGTAATCGATGCGCTTGGTCGGGTTGTCGGCTTCGATCGTGTAGCCCGGACCGACACCGACCTCGGTCCAGGTGTCGTCGTACACCGAGGTCATGGTCTTGATCTCCGGCGCGTCCGCGGTCGCGTTCAGGTCGCCGACGAGCAGTGTCGCGGGGTGCGACTTGCCGAGCAGCTCGACCACCTTCTGGGCCTGCTCGAGGCGCTCGGCATTGTTGTTGTGCGTCAGGTGCGTGTTCGCGAACCGCAGCTCGGTGCCCTTCACGATGATGGTCGCCACCCCGAGGCCGCGCTGCTCACCGGCCGGGTAGCGGGGCAGGAGCGTGTTCTTGAAGTCCTGGATCGGGTACTTCGACAGCACCGCGGTCCCGTACTGGCGGCGCGGCTCGCCGGTGTTCAGCGGCGGCAGGTCGAGGTTGGCCGCGTACGCGTAGTGCATCCCGAGCCGGTTGGCGAACCAGGCCGGCTGGTCGACCCAGTTGCTGCGCTCGGACCAGTGCCGGTCCACCTCCTGCAAGCCGACCACGTCCGCGCCGGACTGCTCGATCAGGACGGCGATCCGCTCCAGGTCGAGGACGCCGTCGGTGCCCGCGCCGTGATGGATGTTGTAGGTCATGACGGTCAGCGGACGGTCGCGAAGACCGTCGTCGGGCCGAGCCGCGGCAACGGTCGGAACCACCATCAGCAACCCCACGAAGACGGTCAGCAATTTACGCATGCACTCATCTTTCCGGAAAACCGGCGACATCCGCACAACGAGCGAGTGTCGCCGGTCTGAACCGCAGATTCCCTCTTAGTGCACGAGCCGTCCGACTGCGCCCTTCGCGCCCGAGGCCCAGCAGCCCGCGTCGGCTCCGTGGCCGGCGCATTCGACGCTGTCGAAGCTGCCGTCGTAGAACTGCTTCCAGCTGCGGCCGCCGTCGAAGCTGACGTCGCTCCCGGACGGGCCGACCGCGACCACGGTCGTGGGCGACCACGGGACGAAGTGCGACCCGCTCCGGTAGCCCTTCGGTGCCTTGTCGGCCGGCACCAGCTTCCACGTGCGACCACCGTCAGACGTGACCGATGCGGCCTTCACCGCCTCGGTCGGCTTCTCGAAGTCACCGCCGACGGCAACGCCGAACAACGTGTTCCGGAACGCCAGGCTGAAGATTCCGGCCGCCGCACCGCTCGCCATCGGAGAGTCCGTGACCGTCCAGCGGCGGCCGCCGTCGACGGTCCGGAACACCCGCGGCCGATCGCCGCCACCGCTCGCGAACCACGCCGTACGACCGTGGCCGGCGACCAGGCAGGTGCCGCTCGCCGCGAACGCGAACTCACCGGCCAACGCCGCCGGCATGCCCGCGGTCGGCTGTACCTTCCAGGACTTTCCGCCGTCGGACGTGGCGACGATCCGGAACTTTCCGTCCACCGGATCGCTCAGCGCCAGGCCGTGCTTGTCGTCGTTGAAGGCGATGCAGTCGTAGAACGCGTTCGCGTCCGTGTTCCGGAACGTTTCCGTCCACGTCTTTCCGCCGTCCGCGGTGCGGTAGACCCGGGAGTCCTCGCCGGTCCCGATCGTCAGCGCGACCGCACGCCGCGCGTCGAACGCCTCGACATCGCGGAACTGCAGCGCCTCCGCACCGGGCGGACTGACGTTCCGCCAGTGCTTCCCGCCGTCGACCGTCCGCAGCACGGTCCCTGCGGACCCACCCACCCAGGCGACGTCCTTGCTGACCGCCGCCAGCCCACGGAACTGCGCCGTGGTCCCGGTCGGCGTCAGCTCCCACCGGTACGACGATCCGCCGTGAGCCTGGGCGGGCACGACCTGACCCATCAACAACAGACCTCCTGCCGCCAAAGCGGCCACACGCAGGATTCTCATGCGCCGCAATCTAACCTGCCGTGAGCTTGAAAGACTGTGCTCCGCTTCCATTGCAGGTGAATTGGACGAGTTGGGTGCTGTCGACGGTCGAGCTGTTGGGGACGGTCAGGCACTTCGTACTGAGCCGGCTGACGAAGTGGAAGTACCCGCCGCCTTCGGAGACGGCCTGCCACTGCTGGTTGTTGCCGTTGCTGTAGGTCCACAGCTGCAGGCCGGCGTTGTCCGCGGCGGACACACCGGTCACGTCGATCACCTTGGTGGCGTCGTTGCGGTTGTTGATCCGGGTGAAACCGCCGGACGTCGGCTGGAACTGGAACTGCTGCGCCTGCGTGCCGTTGCAGCTGTACTGCTGGATCACGGTTCCGTTGGCGGTGCCGGCCGCGCGGGCGTCGACGCACTTCCCGTTGGCCTTGTTCGCGACCGAGTACCACGACGTCGGCGACGGCTGATCGACCGGAGGCGTCGTACCGGCACCGCCCAGCCACCTCAGCGCGTCCATCATGAACTGGTTCTGCGCCGGGCTGTCGAAGGTCGACGAGAGCCGCGTATTGGTCTCGTAGTTCATCGCGTTGTGGCCGAAGTTCGCGTAGATCATCTTGTAGTTCTTGTTGGTCCAGATGATCGGGTAGTAGCCGCTGTACCAGGTCTGGTTCGGGTCGGTGCCGACCGGGAAGCTGGAGTTGTCGATCGACGCCAGGATCTGGATGTCGGGGTTGTTCCGCAGGTCGTTCTGCCAGCTGTACCACTCGCTGACCGACGACCGGAACGTCGCGCCGGTGTTCACCAGCGCCGGGTGCGAACGGTTCTCGGTCCGCAGCGTCACCGCGGTCGGCCCCCAGGTGTTGGACTGGAACCTCCCGGTGCCGAGCAGCGTGTTGTTGAACCACGGCCAGCCGCCGCTCGCGTCGTTGTACGCCGCGACGTGGAAGCCGAAGAACGCGCCGCCGTTGTCCAGGTAGGTCTTGAACCCGTTGCGCTGCGCGTCGGTGTGCGGCGAGTCGTCGAGGAACATCACCACCTGGTACTGCGACGCACTCAGGTTGTTGAGCTGATCCCAGTTGTTCGTGGCGGTGTAGGTGAACCCGTTCTGCGCGCCGAACTCCGGAAAGCGCTGGTTCGCTTCCTTCACGAAGTCGATGTGGGCGGCGTCAAAGGTTCCGCTGTAGAACGCGAGGACCTTGAAGGTGGCTTGTACCTGGGCCGCCGCGGTGCCGGTCAGACCGCTGACGAGGAGCACCAGGGCGAGCAGGAACGCGGGCAGGCGAAATCGATCGGAAAGCATGGGGGCGGACCTTTCCGTAAGAACGCTCTATAAATTTCAAGCCTTAAATTAACTCATGATCTAAAGCGGGTAAAGACTCCGCCGGTCCCGGAACCGAGCCCGAGATCTTGCCGTCGTCCCGCACCGCTGTCACCCTGAGCCACCGACCTGAAGAAGGAGCCGCCGATGAACGACTCCGCGCTGACCTCGGTCCTGCTGCCGGTCGCGCTCGCGATCATCATGTTCGGCCTCGGCCTGACGCTGACGGTCGCCGACTTCAGCCGGGTGCTCCGGATGCCCAAGGCTGTCCTGGTCGCGCTCGGGACCCAGGTGATCCTGCTGCCGGTGATCTGCTTCGGGCTGGTGAAGTTGTTCGACCTGGAGCCCGCGCACGCCGCCGGCATGATGCTGCTGGCCGCCTCCCCCGGCGGCACCACGGCGAACCTGTTCAGTCACCTGGCCGGCGGCGACGTCGCGCTCAACGTCTCACTGACCGCGGTGAACTCGGTGCTCGCGGTGGTCACGCTGCCGATCGTGGTCAACCTGTCCCTCGCCCATTTTCTCGGCGACGGCCAGATCGGCCTGCAGCCGCTGAAGATGCTGCAGGTGTTCGCGATCGTGCTGGTCCCGGTGGCCCTCGGGATGCTGGTGCGGAGCCGGCGGCCCGGGTTCGCGGAGCGGATGACGCGGCCGGTGAAGCTCGGCTCGATCATCGTCCTGGCCCTGGTGATCTTCGCCGCGATCTACACCGAGCGCGCCAATGTCCTCGACTACATCGCCGCCGTCGGCGTGGTCGCCGTACTGCTGAACATCCTCAGCCTCTTCTTCGGGTACGTCGTACCGAAGCTGGCCCGGTTGGGTGAGCGGCAGGCGATCGCGTGCTCGATGGAGATCGGCATCCACAACGCCACGCTCGCCCTCACGATCGCGCTCAGCCCGGCCCTGCTCGGTAGCAGCGAGATGTCGATCCCGGTCGCGGTCTACGGCATCGTGATGTTCTTTCCGACCGCCGCGTTCGCCTTCTACCTCAGCCGCCGGACGACGGGTCAGCGCGCCGGATCGAGCGTCTGACTTCCCAGCACCGCCAGCAACTCCAGCTTCTCCGCGCTCTCGCTGCCCGGCGTGGCGGTGAAGACGATCAGGGTCTGCTGCTCGTCGCGGTTGTCGATCAGCTCGCAGTACAGCTCCAGCTCGCCGACCACCGGATGCCGGAATCGTTTGGTCCGGCTGTGCGCGGTTACGACCTCGTGCGCGTCCCAGATCTCCCTGAACTCAGGGCTCAGCTTCTGCAACGCCCGCACGAGCGAGGCGGCGTACGACTTCGGCCCGTCGATGGTGGCGACTGTCCGCAGCATCGACACCTGCAACCGGCTGTGGGTGCTCAGCTCGGGTTCCGCATAGAGGGCCCGGGACTCCGGGTGCGCGAACCAGCGGTAGACCTCGCTGCGTTCCATACCTTCGAAATTGGTCAGCTCGCCCGCGAACGCGACGTGTGCCGGCGTCTGCGCGAGCACCTCGCCGCAGCGGTTGAGCAGCATCGCGGGGGTGTCGTGCAGCCGGTCCATGATCCGCAGCATGCCGGGGTCGACGTGGCACGCCCGCGTCGTGCGCGGCGGCGTACCGTGGCCGGCCAGCAGGAACAGGTGGTCGCGCTCCTCGAGCGTCAACCGGAGCGCCCGGGCGATCGCGCCGAGCATCTCGACCGACGGCTGCGGGCCGCGTCCGCCCTCGAGCCGGCTGTAGTAGTCCGCCGACATCGAGGCGAGCGCCGCGACCTCCTCACGGCGCAGACCCGGCGTACGGCGCCGGCGGCCGCGCGGCATCCCGACGTCTTCGGGCTGCAGAGCCTCGCGGCGTTTGCGCAGGAAGTCGGACAGGTCGGCGTAATCCATGGCTCCAGTGTCCACGTGTCGAGCCCGTTAACCACTGCTTGCCGAGCAGTGGCTGAGCGCAGCCTGGTTGCCCGCGGCATCCGGTTCCACGCTGGAGCCATGAGAACAACAGGCAACACGATCTTCATGACCGGCGGTACGTCGGGTATCGGCCTCGAGCTCGCCCGGCGGTTCCGCGACCTCGGCAACACCGTGATCATCAGCGGCCGGCGCCAGGACCTGCTCGACCGGATCGCGGCCGAGGACGGGATTCAGGGTGTCCCGCTCGACGTCGCCGACCCGGACTCGATCGCGGCCGCCTTCGCGCAGGTGACGAGTACCCACGACGTGAACGTACTGGTCACGATGGCCGGCATCATGCAGGTCGAGGACCTTCGCGATCCCGGGCACCTCGCCACCGCGGAGCAGACGATCGCGATCAACCTGCTCGGCACGATCCGCGCGGTCGCCACGTTCACGCCGTACCTGCTGAAGCAGACCGATCCGGTGATCCTGACCGTCTCGTCGGGTCTCGCGTCGGTGCCGCTGACCATCACGCCGACGTACAGCGCGACGAAGGCCGCGATCCACAGCTACACGCAGAGCCTGCGGATCCAGCTCGCGGACACCCCGATCCAGGTGATCGAGGTGGTCCCGCCCGCGGTCCAGACCTCGCTGATGAACCAGGAGAACGACGAGCACGCGATGCCGCTCGACGAGTACCTCGACGAGACGATGAACATCCTGCAGGAGCACCCCGACGCCGACGAGATCCTGGTCGACCGCGTCCACTTCCTCCGCCATGCCGAACGCGAGAACCGCTACGAGGCCGTCGTCGCGGCCCTCAACTCACTCGCCTAGAGCTTGTTCGATCCGCTCGACCTTGGCGGTCAGCTGGCCGGTGTAGCCCGGGCGGATGTCGGCCTTCAGGACCAGGCTGACCCGGGGCGATGCGGCGGCGACGGCCTCCACGGCCTGCTTCACCACCGCCATCACCTCGTCCCACTCGCCCTCGATGTTCGTGAACATCGCGTTGGTCTCGTTGGGAAGACCGGAGGCGCGGACGACGCGGACGGCGTCGGCCACCGCTTCGCTCACGCCCCCGGTCTCGTCACCGGCCGACGGGCTGATGCTGAATGCGACGATCATGCATCTAGGGTCCCACTGAAAACGGCCTCGGGGCGGTCGCGGTTTTCGTGCAGGTCCCAGTACAACGGGGCGATCTGCTCGGGCGTGGCCGTCGGGACGCCGTCAGGGGTGCCGCCGCGCGCGACGGCACCCTCGCCGATCCAGACGCTGATCGCCACGTGGCCGGCGTACACGCCGCTGCCGGCCAGCTCCTTGTTCAGGTTGATCACCCAGTTGCGCAGCGCCGCTGCGGCCGCGTTGATGTTGGCCAGCATCGGCACCGGGTCCACGGAGCCGCCGCCGGTGGTGAACAGCAGGGTCCCGGCGCCGGCCTCCCGCATGGCGGGCAGTATCGCCTGGGCGGCCGTGACGGCGCCGTAGAAGTTGTACTCGATCTGCGGCTGCAGGTTGTCCACGCTGACCTCCGAGGGAGCGGCCATGGTGATACCCGGCACCGGGGAATGCGGAGCCGGCGAGTACTCCAGAACGTCGATGCGGCCGAAGCGGGCCTTGGCCGCCTCAAGGGCATCCGTCAATGCGGCGCGGTCGAGGACATCGGCGGGAAACGCGGCGGCCTTGATGCCTTCCTGGCCGAGCTGATCGACCAGTGGTTCCAGCTTCTCCTGGGTCCGGGCGATGAGGGCGACGTCGAAGCCGCGGCGGCCGAAGGTGCGGGCGATGGCCAGCCCCATCCCGGGGCCGGCGCCGACGATGGCGAGAGTGGACACAGTCAGATCTCCAATTCCTACTTTTTGTGCGTAGCGCCATGATGGATCAGTAGGAAAGCCCGTACAAAAGGCACATCGCTGTGCGTGCCGGAGGGAAATGTGCGCCATGGACACCGCAGACAGACCCGCCGCAGGCCGAGGGCCGTGCGCCGCCATCCCCGCTGAGCAGATGGACTCCGTCCGGCAGATGCTGGACCGGATCGGCGACAAGTGGAGCATGCTGGTGATCGCCGTACTGGAGGCCGGTCCCTTGCGCTATACCGACCTGCAGCGCGAAGTCCCCGGAATCTCCCAGCGGATGCTCACCGTCACCGTGCGCCAACTGCAGCAGGACGGCTTGGTAACCCGGACCGCCTACGCGGAGGTGCCGCCGCGCGTGGAGTACGCCCTCACCCCCACGGGCCGCAGCCTCCACCACGTCGTCACGTCGCTGATCACCTGGGTCGCGGACCACCACAGCCAAATCCGCGAACACCGGACGCAGGTGGAAGACGCAGGTACTACCTAGGCGGAGGTGCGTGTCCCGGGCGCCGCCCGGCGTGTGACGGGCGGCGCCGGTGGGACGCTCAGCTGTCAGGCTCCTCTTCGGCGAGGCGTTCGGCGCCGGAGGTGGTGAGGAGGGCCTTCTCCTTGATGAACAGGACCGCGATCAGGGCGAGGACCGCGAACGGGACCGACATCATGAACAGGTCGGCGGTCGCCGCGCCGTACGCGTTCTCGACGATCGTCCGTACCTCCGGGGCCAGCTCGGCGATGTTCGGCACCGCGTTGCCGCCGCCGGACGAGGCGCCGCCCGGGTTCAGCGTCTCGGCGACGTTGTTCGCCAGGATCGCACCGAGCACGCTGACACCGATCGTGCCGCCCATGCTCCGGAAGAAGCTGACCGCGGACGTCGCCGCCCCCAGCTCCCGGGCCGGTACGTCGTTCTGCGCGGCGAGGACCAGGTTCTGCATCACCAGGCCGATGCCGACGCCGAGGACGATCATGAAGCTCCACAGCAGGTACTTCGAGGTGTGCGCGTCGATCGTGCCGAACAGCGCCAGCCCGATCGGCAGCAGCACGCTGCCGACGACCAGGTAGATCTTCCAGCGGCCGTACTTGGTGATCAGCCCACCGGCGATCGTGGACGCGACCATCATGCCGAGGATCAGCGGCAGGCTCATCAGGCCGGCCTTGGTCGGGGTGTAGCCCTGCGCGATCTGGAAGTACTGCGCGAGGAACACCGAGCCGCCGAACATCGCGACGCCGACCAGCGCGCTGGCGATGATCGACAGCGTCACCGTGCGGTTGCGGAACAGGTCCATCGGGATGATCGGCTCCGGGTGCCGGCGCTCGACCAGCACCGCAGCGACGAGCGCCACTACGGCGACCGCGACCAGTCCGAAGCTCCAACCGGAGACCCACTCGAACTTGTTGCCGGCGAACGAGGACCAGACCAGCAGCGTGCTCACGCCGCCCATGATCAGGACCGCGCCCCACCAGTCGATCTTCACCTCGCGGCGGACCGTCGGCAGCTTCAGCGTGCGCTGCAGCAGGACGATCGCCGCGAGCACGAACGGCACACCGACCAGGAAGCAGGCGCGCCAGCCGAGTGGCGAGTCGACGAGGAACCCGCCGAGCAGCGGTCCGCCGACGGTCGCCGACGCGAAGATCGCGCCGAAGATCCCGGAGTACCGGCCGAGCTCGCGCGGCGGGATGATGGCCGCCATCACGATCTGCACGAGCGCGGTCAGACCGCCGGCGCCGAGGCCCTGCAGGACGCGGCTGCCCAGCAGCACCTCGATGTTCGGCGCGAAACCGGCGACCAGCGAGCCGATCACGAAGAAGCCCAGCGACAGCTGGACCAGCAGCTTGTTGTTGTAGAGGTCGGCGAGCTTGCCCCACAACGGCACGGTGGCCGTCATCGTCAGCAGCTCGAGCGTGACGACCCAGGTGTACGACGACTGGCTCGCCCCCAGGTCGTGAATGATCCGCGGCAGTGCCGTCGACACCACGGTGCCGGCCAGGATCGCCACGAACATGCCCATCATCAGGCCGGAGATGGCCTGGATGGTCTGCCGCGGAGTAAGTGTCGTCGTCGGTTCGGTGATGCTGACCTCACCCACGGGTTCCGGAGTGGGTGACGAGGTCGTCGTCATGAGGTGCCTTTCTTCTGGTGGTCCGGCCCGAAGGCGGAGTCGATGCCTTGGGCAAGTAAATGGAAGGCTTCGTCGAGCAGGTCGCGGATCGGCCGTTCGGGAGCGGACTTGTGCAGCTCCATCACCACCCGGCAGGCGGCCCCGGCGGTGCTGACGATCAGCGCCGGCCGGAGTGATCCGGCCGGTTCGCCCATCCGCTCGGTGAGCGCGGCGGTCAGTTGACGCTCGTCGTCGAAGCTCGACAGCATCAGTTGGTAAAGCAGGGTCGGCGAGCTCATGATCAGCTCACCCCGGCGCGACAGCTGGCCGTCGCTCTCCAGATCCCGCAGTACGTCGTTGACGATGAACCACATCGTGGTCAGCGGCGACTCTTCGGCCGGCGCCGTCCGCATCCGCTCCAGGGCGCGCTCGAGATGCTCGGGGTTGCGCGCCAGGATCGCGTGCTCCTTGTGCGGGAAGTAGTTGAAGAAGGTCCGCACCGAGACGTCAGCCGCCTCCGCGATCTCCTCGACCGTGACGTGGTCGGGCCCCTTCTCCAGCGCGAGCCGCAACGCCGCATCAGCCAGCGCCGCCCGCGTCTGCAGCTTCTTACGCTCCCGCAACCCACCCGCAACCTGCTTCACGCATACCAGGCTACGAACAAACTTGCAGTCACTGCAAACAATTAAAGGCTGCAACTTTGCAGCCCTGCAGGTTCGCGCCATGCCGCAGCCGCCGCACGGTCGTGATCGGTCCTGATGCGATCGCGGCTCAACCGGCAGAGCCCCGCAGTCCCGACCGGCACGTTGGTGCACAGAACGCCCCAAACCGGTTTGGGGAGGGTCCGTGGCCGGGACCGGGGAGCACTACAGCCCATTTCGGGAAGGAAGAACTCCCCACACCAGCCGCGCCGGACCGCCAACTCGTTTTGTGCAGCAGATCCGCGCCGCCGCGCCCGATCGGCACGGATCCGGTGCACAAGACGCATCAAGCGGACCCGAGGCCCGCCACTCGAAGAAACCTCTTCAACGAACTACCGGCGCAGCACACTGGGGATCCACGCGGGTACGGCCCGGCAGTACTCCTCGTACTGCTGGCCGTACCGCGCACGCAGCACCGGCTCCTCGTACCAGCGCACGAACGACGCCATCACGCCCCAGGCGAGCACGCCGTACCCGAACACCCACCAGTCGAGGAAAACGACTGCCTGCCCGAAGATCGCCGCGACCACGCCGACGTACATCGGATTCCGCACGAACCGGTAGTCACCGCCGACCACCAGTTCCTCGGTAGGCGCGACCGGCGCCGGCGTACCCCGCCCCTCGCGGACGAACCGGACGAAGGCCCGCAGTACGACGAACGCACCGGCCGCGACGATCACGAAGCCCGGCCAGAACCGTGGCGCGGCCCAGCCGCTGAGCCACCACGGGAGGACGCCGGCGACCACGCAGGGGGCGGCGAAGAAGAAGGCTGTGCTTCCGAGGATGGCTTTGGGCATGGGGGTTCCTGTAGAATTAAGAGGCAGCCTCCGGCACGGTTCTCGTGTTCGGAGGCTTTTGTGTATGACGACTCTTCTCTACAAAGCCGCCGGTGACGTCCGTGGTGACGACATCCTGCCGCTCAGCCAGCTCCGTGTGCACTACCCCGACCTGTACGAGCTCCATTTCAAGAAGTACGCCGATCGCCCGCACCGGGCGAATGCCCCGGTGTACCCGCTCAACTGCACCTGGGCCGACGTGGTCTTCCTGTCCCCGGTGCACCCGGCCCCGATCTTCGAGGCCATGCACGAGTCCGGCCGGATCGGTCCGGTCGTGGTCGACTACTGGACGCTCGACGCCGAACTCCTCGACCCGGCGAACACCTGCATCCTGCTCAAACGCCATGACCCCGAACTCCGCCCGCAACCGCCCGAGGACTTCATCCCTTACACCCCCGGGGCAGCCGCCGCCCTGTCCACACCCTCCGAGCGCGCCCTGCACCGACTCCGCAACCTCAACGCCACCGAGCCCCTCTACCCCTGGGCCGACATCCCCCATATCCTGCACCGCGGCCCGATCCCACTCTCGGCGTTCCGCACCGCCACCGGCGCACCGGTCGCCGGCTGAACGCAACAAAGCCCAGGACACCAATGGCGTCCTGGGCTTTGTCAGGCAGTGTTACTCGCCGACCAGCTGGTCGTAGTGCGTGGTGACCGAAACGTGGCTCACACCGCCGTAGACCTCAGGGATCTTGCCGTACGACGTGATCGCGGTCGCGGTGCCGTTCGCCTTGCTCATGGCGTACTGGTAGCCGGAGTCCGTGTCGTGGTCGACGGCAACGATCAGCGAACCACCGCGGCTGCCGCAACCCTGGACGACCAGCGACTCGTACGCCGACCAGCCCGACGAGCGGATCAGCTTCATCACCGGCTTGGCCCCGGCCGCGACCGGGATGTGGGCGGTCCACAGCGCACCGGCGTTCGTGGTCATCAGCAGCGTGTCGTACGTCGCCGTCTCGCTGATCACCGTCATCGCCTTGAAGCTGCGGAAGCCCGGGATCGGGCCGAGGCCGCGGAAGCCGGTGCCGACCATCTGGTACCGGTACAGGCTGCCGTTGGTGTTCAGGCCGTACAGGTACGCGTGCCGTGGCGCCGCGACGCTGTAGTTCGACGTCGCGATCGACTTGAAGCTGGTCCACCCCGGCCCGACCTTCTTGAAGGTCGGCTTCCAGACACCGCTCTCGCTCAGGTACGTCGTGTGCCGGTACAGGTTCCCGCCCTGCAACAGCAGACCGTAGTAGTAGACCTGAGTGAAGGAGGCGTTCGTGGCGCCGTACCAGGTCGAGTTCGCGCGGGTGCCGACAAAGGTGAACGGCGTGTCCGAGGCGGACTGGATCGGCCGCCCGGGCATGCTCAGGATCTCCTGCGCGGTACCCGCGGCGGATGGCGCCATCACGTCGCTGACGCACGGCTCATCAGCGGCGGCCGACTTGATTGTGTTCGGCGTCATGGACGTGGCGAAGCGGTGCGGCTTCGGATCGGTCTGTCCGGTAGCGGCGGCCTGGGCAGAGCCGGCCGCCGCGGCGATCAGCCCGGCTCCGGCCAGTGCAAGCGCGAAGCGCTGCAGTTTCATACGGGTTCCCCTCTGGAAGCGTCTCGAAGAGTTCGAGTCCGCGCTGAACAGCGCCGAGCCCGCCAACAGTTGGCCGAGCCGGGCAGCAATGTGCACATCGTTGACACCCACCACGCCGTTACAGTCCGCTCGGTGAAATCTCAGATTCGACCCGGTGCACTGACAGGATTCAGCCATGGCGCGACCGTGGCTGATCGATCTGCCGACGTTCGCGGTGGACAACGTGCAGTGGGCCGCGGATCTCCTGCTGTCGTGGACGTTCCTGATGATTCCGCTCGCACTGCTGGCGTTCGCGCTCGACCGGATCCGCCTCGACCGCACCGCGCTGCGGCAGGGCCTGGTCGTCGTGGTCGTGGGCCTGTGCACCCTGCTGACGTACTACCTGGTGGGCGCACTCTCGGACCTCGGCAAGCCGCACCCCTGGATCGAATGGGGCGTTTCGGGCCTCCTGGTCGCCGGCCCGGCCCTCGCGGCCATCGCGATCGCGGCTCTGGCCCGCGGCGGACGAATCCCTACCGACGGCGTCGCACCGGTCTCCGGCCTTCTCGTCGGGGGCCTGATGGCCGGGTGCGCCGCGCTCTATCTCGTTCTGGACCGGGTCGCTCCCCAGCTGACCGAGCCCGGGGACGCGCCGGAAGAACCCGTACTGGTGGCGGGCCCCGCCGTCATCACTGTCGTGCTCGGTTTGCTGACCCTGACGTGGGCGATCCGTTCGCTCCGCCGAGCGGCAACCTTTCCGAGTTTGGTGGCAACTGGGGTGTGGAATGCCGGCTCGAGCTACCGAACGGATGGATATGAGGACAACGAGGCATGGCGCGGCGGAGCGGGCTGCCAAGCGCCGGCGGGGCATCGGGCTTCCGGTGGCTCTGCCGGCTGTCGGTGTCGTGGTCTGTCTGGCGGCCGCGCTGCTCATCGGAGGCGGCGCTGACGTCCGGCGTACCGCCGATGAGTCGGTTACGGCTGCCCCGGTCCTTTCCGGCTCGCCGGCCGTGGCGGCCGACGCCACGACGACACCGACGCAGGCGCGGGTCACGAGCCCGGCGCCATCACTCCGCCGTACTCCAACGGTGTCGGCCGCCGGCAAACCACCCGTCGCTTCTCGCAGCACGCCTGCCACCACCCCGCGCGCACCTTCCAGCACTCCGCGTGCGGAATCCATGGTGTCCACAGCGTCTTTGGCCGGGCGGATCAAGCCCGCCGTCCGCTACCGGGGCGTCGCGACCGCCTACGCGGCGGGTGACGGGAACGGTGCCTGTCTCTACGGCCCGGCTGGCGACCTCATGATCGCGGCGATGAACCATACCGACTACGAGTCAGCCAAGGCATGCGGAGCGTACGTGCGGGTCCGCGCCGCCAACGGCGCGGCCATCACGGTACGGATCGTCAACGAGTGCCCGCTGCCCTGCGCACCCGGGCAACTCGACCTCAGCCAGCAGGCGTTCTCCAGACTCGCCAACCTCTCCGTCGGCCGGCTCCCGATCACCTGGACGCTGCTGAGCCCCGCCACCCCTGGCACGCTCTCGATCCGGTACAAGACCGGCTCAAGTCAGTACTGGTGCGGCATCCAGGTGATCGGGCACCGCAACCCAGTGGCGACGCTCGAACTCCGGACCGCCAAGGGCTGGCGGAAGCTGAACCGCACCGGCTACAACTACTTCCTCGCCCCCGACGGCAACGGATGCGGCGGAGCGATCCGGGTCACCGACATCTACGGTGAGCGGCTGACCATCAACGGGATCGCCCTGAAACCGGACGTCGCGCACCCGGCCCGAGTCCAGTTCGCCCGACATTGACCGCTACGCTCGGCCCGATTGTCAACGCGAACGTCGCAAGGAGAGGTCAACCGCGGGAGATGCCGGTCGACGACGCGTCCGCGGAGTTCCACGACTTCTTCGAACGCCACTACGCCGAACTGGCGCGTCTCGCCCACCTCCTGACCGGCGAGAAGGACGTGGCCGACGACCTCGCCGCCGATGCGCTGGTCGCACTGTGGCAGCGCTGGGACCGGCTGCGGGCAGCGCAACACCCGGTCGCTTACGCCCGCGGCGTGGTAGCCAATCTGGCACGGGAATGGATCCGGAGCAGGGTCCGTGAGCGACGGCGGGTAGCGCTGTTCTGGTCCCGCAGTACGGAGGTGGTGGACGGGCCGGACGTTCCGGTCGTGCTCGACGTCCGGGCCGCGCTCGTCCGGCTTCCGTTCCGCAAGCGGGCGTGCGTGATCCTGCGTCACGCCCTCGACCTGTCGGAGAAGGACACCGCCGCGGCGCTGGGCATCTCGGTCGGTACGGTGAAAAGCCAGACCTCGAAGGCGATGGCCGAGCTGGAATCGTTGCTCGGCGCGGCAGCGGTCGGCGAACTTGCGGCAGGAAGGAGGAACCGGTGAACGAGGAGATCAGGCGACAGCTGCGCGAGGCCGCCGAGGCTCACGAGCCCAACCGCGCAAGGATTCTGGCGCGCGTGGAGCGCGGCGTGGCCGATCCCAGCCTGCGTCCCCGCACACCTTCGATCGCGAGGTCATGGCCCCGGGCGGCAGTCGTCGCTGTCATCGCCGCCGCCACTCTGGCGACCGGTGGTCTCGCCGCCGCTGTCGCCGCCATCGGCGGAGCTCCGACACCGCCGGCCACCGCACCGACGCACACAGTCCCGTCTCCCACCGCCACATCCCCGACCGCCACGTCAGCTCCGACCCCCTCAACCCGTACGACGACCACCGGCCCGGCCCCGACCACCACCTCGCGCAGCGCGCGGCCGACTCCGCCGGCCGACAGCCGGGTCAAGGACGGGCCGTTGTGGTCCGAGGGTTCGCTGGACGTGCACAGCAGCATCTATTGGGCCCAGAGCAACCTGATCCTCAAGACCACCGAGCCGCTCACCTCACTCACCGTGGAACTGCGCATCGCCCAGACCGGCGGCGTGCGGAGCACCGGTAACTGGCAGACCCTGCCGAGCGACGACTTCACCGTCACCGTTCAGGAGTCCGGCGACGTCCTGCTGTACCGGTGGGCCCTTAAGCCGGGCCGCACCGTGCCGACCGGACAGCACCAGTTCGCCGGCCAGTACAACCACGCCACCGGCATACGCAAGGTCAAGCACGACAGCTACCGTGCCCACGCCCAGAGCTCAGGTCGTTCCGCCGCGGTCTGGGGAGGGTTCGCCCCGCCCCGGTAAGGGACGGTCCCGCAGGTTCGTCGCCGGCCGCGAGAAATCCCGCGCCCGCGGCAACCTTTGCGGCGCCGGTGACCACTAGGGGGAGATCAGGCCGCCCCGTTGCCTGCATCCGTCTTCCTCCGGTGAAGGAGTACATCCCCCCATGGACAACCCCACGCGCCGCGGGCGATCCCGCGGCCGCTGGACCGCCGCCGGTCTGCTGGTCGGCGTGCCCGCCATCGCCGTACCGTCCCTGCTGTTCGCGCAGCAGGCCTCGCAGGCCGCGACGATCGACGGCAACGCCTACTATCAGCTGGTTTCCGTGCGCAGTGGCAGGGTTCTCGACGTCAACGGCTTCTCCACCGCCGACGGCGCGCGTATCCAGCAGTGGACCGACCAGCACACCGCCAACCAGCAGTGGAAGCTGAGGGCCACCGGCAACGGCTACTACGAGCTGGTGAACCGCAACAGCGGCAAAGTGCTCGGCACAGCGGGGGGTTCGACCGCCAACGCCGCCGCCACCGAGCAGCAGACCGACAGCTCGTCCACCTCCCAGGAGTGGAAGATCAGCGAGGTGAGCGGTTCCGACGCCGTCACCTTCGCCAACCGCAAGAGCGGCCAGTTCCTGGACGTCTTCGGAAACTCCACCGCCGAGGGCGCGGCCGTCATCCAGTTTCCCGGTACGGGCGGCGCCAACCAGCAATGGAAGCTGGTGAAGTCGGACCAGTCCGAGACTCCCGGCTCCGGCCCGTACACCTGGAAGAACGCCCAGGTGGTGGGCGGCGGATACGTCACCGGTCTGGTGTTCAACCCGCGCGAGAAGGGCCTGCTGTACGCGCGTACCGACATGGGCGGCGCCTACCGCTGGGACGCCGCCGCCGAGCAGTGGATCCCGCTGACCGACTGGGCCGGCGAACAGGACTGGAACCTACTGGGCATCGACGCCGTGGCCACCGACCCCGTCGACCCGGCCCGGCTCTACCTCGCGGCCGGCACCTACACCAACGACTGGGCCGGAAACGGCGCGATCCTGCGCTCCACCGACCGGGGTCGCAGCTTCCAACGCACCAATCTGCCCTTCAAGCTGGGCAGCAACGAGCCCGGCCGCGGGGCCGGCGAGCGGCTCGTGATCGACCCCGCGAACCACGGCACCCTGCTGCTGGGCACCCGCAAGAACGGCCTGTGGCGCAGCACCGACTACGGCGTCACCTGGAGTCAGGTTTCCTCGTTCCCCGTCAAGGATGGAGCGGGCAGCGGCGCGGGCATCTCCTTCGTGACGTACGGCTCGGCGGGCAGCAACACGGTCTACGTCGGGGTCAACGACAAGTCCACCTCCCTGTACCGGTCCACCGACGGCGGCAACAGCTGGCAGGCGGTCTCCGGGCGGCCCACCGGCCAGATGCCGCAGCACGGTGTGGTCTCCGGTGACGGTTCGCTGTACCTGACGTACAGCAACGACATCGGTCCCAACGACGTGACGGCAGGATCGGTGTGGAAGTACACGCCGTCCAGCGGCGCCTGGAAGAACATCTCCCCGTCGCAGGGCAACTACGGGTTCTCCGGCCTGGCCGTCGACCCGCAGAAGCCGTCCACGGTGATGGTCACCACCCTCGACCGCTGGTGGCCCCAGGACGAGCTCTACCGGACCACCGACGGCGGTACGACCTGGACGGCGCTGGCCGACAGGTCGGTGCGGGACGCCTCCGGCGCTCCGTACGTCGGTACCGGGAGCGGGCACTGGATGACCGCGCTGGCCATCGATCCTTTCGACTCCGGGCACGTGCTGTACGGCACCGGCAACGGTATCTGGCGCAGCAAGGACGCGAACGCCTCCGACAGCGGCGCGACCAGCCACTGGACCGCCGGCGCCCGGGGGCTGGAAGAGACCTCGCTGGCGGACGCGATCGCCCCTCCCGGCGGTGCCACCGTCATCACCTCGATGGGCGACCAAGGCGGCTTCCGCCACGACTCCCTGACCGAGGTGCCCGCCGGACGGCTGAAGAGCCCACTGATGAGCAACAGCACCGACATCGATTTCGCCCAGTCGGATCCCGCGGTGATGGTCCGCGTCGGTACTGGCGGCGCGCAGGACGGCGCCTACTCCACCGACGGCGGCAGCAGCTGGAACGGCTTCACGGCAGAGCCAGTGGGCAGCGCGAACAGCGGCCGTGTCGCGCTCGCGGCGGACGGCTCCACCATCGTATGGACCGAGGCCGGCCAAGCGCCGTACCGCTCGACAGACAAGGGAGCGAGCTGGTCGAAGGTCAGCGGCCTGGGCACCGACGCCGTGGTCGTCGCCGACCGCTCCTCAGCCGGCACCTTCTACTCACTCGCGGGCGGCAGGCTCTACGCCAGCGCCGACGGCGGCGCGACCTTCACCGCCCGCGCAAGCAACCTGCCTGCCGGCCGGCTCACTGCCGTTCCCGGCGTCGCAGGAGACCTGTGGATCTCCGGCGGCGGCAGGGGCCTGCTGCACTCCACCGACGGGGGCCGCAGCTTCACCGGGCTCGCCTCGGTGCAGTCCGCCTCCGCCCTCGGCTTCGGCAAGGCCGCGCCAGGCACGACGTACCAGGCCCTTTACCTGAGCGGCACTGTCCAGAACCTCACCGGAGTCTTCCGCTCCACCGACAAGGGCGCCACCTGGGTCCGCATCAACGACGACGCGCACCAGTGGGGCAGCATCGGCGGACCTGGCGTCATCACCGGTGACCCCGACACCTACGGCCGCGTCTACATCGGCACCAACGGACGCGGTCTGCTGTACGGCGACCCGTCCTGACCCCCTCCCCGTCAGCTCCGGGTCGGCCAGCAGGCTGACCCGGAGCTCACTAGGGTGGGCGCCGGATTCGAGGAGGACAATGTGGGACGCCTGATCGGGGTTTTGGTTGTGCTCGCCGTTGTGGGGCTGTGCTCCGTACCGGCGATCGCGGCGGGGAACGGCGACATCACGCCCGACATCCTGGCGAACCGAAGCGTCACCTTGACAGGTGACGCGGTGGTGAACGTGCCCGCCGGCACCACGACGTACGACGGGGTGATCCGCGGCGAAGGAACGCTGCGGATCACGGGCAGCGGCACCTTGATCCTCACCAAGGACAGCGACTTCTCGTTGCCCAAGGCAAGGCAACGGCAGGTGGTCCGGATCCTCGGCGGCAACCATCCGTACGTCGTGGTCACGCGCCACGACCCGCCGGCGATCGTCGTGGACCAGGGTGCGACGCTGCAGTACGGCGACGGCGGCGGCACCGGACTGATCGGCAGATTTCCGTACAGCACGCCCGGCTACCAGCTCAACCAGGACAACATCGAGGTGAACGGCACCCTGCGGTTGGCGCTGACCCGGTCCTTCAACCTCGGCACGATCAGCGGCTCCGGGCTGATCAGCCAGCCACGGTTCCTCTGGGGCACCCTTGATCTGGCCGGTACCAACCCGTTCTCGGGCGTGATCGACAACGGTACCCAGGCGTCCGCCGGCAAACCGGAGACCACGGTCGCGCTGCCGAACGCCCGGGCCATTCTCAACCAAGGCACCTGGACGATCGACACCCCGCTGGACCAGACCGTCACCATCCGGCAGAACTTCTACCAACGCGAGTACGGCAGCGACATCAACGTCCAGTCCCGCCCCGGCAGCACAGTGATCCTGACCGGCCAGTACAGCTACTCGGACCGTGGTGGCGACACCAATCCGTCACTGAGCGACCCCGCGATCAACTGGCGGAAGATCCCGCACAACCTGAACAAGCGCGGCACCAACATCAAGGGCGCCAACGTGCAGTGGGGTGACGGCAGCACGAACAAGATCTTCATGCCCGGCACCGCGGACACCGTCTACATCAACCTGCTGGCCGCGCGGTCCCGCTCCAAACTCACCTTCGCCTACAACGGCCCGGTCACGCTCGGCGCCCCGATCGGTGGCGGCGTGTTTCACGACACGCTGAAGTCGCCCGGCGCCGGTGACGTCGTGATCAAAGGGGTCCGTGGCAACGATGTGACGTTCGCCGCCGACCAGTACTACGACGGCTCGACGACGATCGAGAAGGGTGCGACGCTTCGCCTCGGAAGTGGACGGCCCGGCGGTGACGGCAGCCTGTTGACGAAGGCCGCGTTGTTCCGGGTCGTCAACGAGGGTTCGCTGGTGGTTCGCAACGCCGACAAGGCGATCACGCTGTCGAAGATCAGCGGGACCGGTTCGCTGACCCAGGCCGGCGCGGCGACGACTCGCCTCGCCGGGACACTGACCTACACCGGCACCACCACGATCTCGCGCGGAACTCTGGCGCTCACCGGCGGCAGCCTGACAGCCAGCAGCGCCGTCACGCTCACCAAGTCCGGCACCACGCTGGACCTGACCAAGGCGGGCAACCAGACCCTCCGAAACCTCAGCCAGGCCCCCGGCTCCACAGTCCGGTACGGCGATCGCGCGGTACTCGCCTTGAGCCGTCAGTCCACGCTCTTCGGCACCTTCCACGGCGGCCGGCTGCTCAATGCCGGCTCCGCCGGCGGGACGTTCACCGTCAAGGGCGATTTCGAGCAGACCCCCGACGGTCGGCTGCTCACCCGAGCGGACGGTACGCCGGTCCGCGTGTTCGGCCGGGTATCGCTGGCCGGAAAGCTCGACGTCACACCGCGAACCAAGCTCACCAACGAAACCCTGCTGATCGCCAACGACGGCACCGACCCGATCACCGGCGCCTTCACCAACCTCCCCGAAGGCACCCGGATCGCGGGCTACCAACTCACCTACAAGGGCGGCGACGGCAACGACGTCACGCTGAAACCGCTCAAAGCGAAAGCAGCCCCCGACCAGCCCACCGCGCACAACACGCCCCCAGCAACCACCGCCCCTGCGGCCAACGCCTCCTCCCTCCCAGCCGCTTTCGCAGCCGCAGCCGTCGTACTCCTCGCCATCATCTTGCTCGTGCTCCGCCTCCGCCGTCGCGCCTTTCAAGATCAGTAGATGCGTTCGGTGATCTGGTTCACTTTTGGACAGATACATAGCTTTACTATGTATATTGGTGGGTGTGAGCGCACCTGATCTGACAGAGCTCGGGGAAGACATCGTGGTCGCGTCGACGCGGTTGGCGCGGATGGCGACGCGGAACGTGAACACGCTGCCGCACGCCGCGATGCGGGTGCTGGGGCGGTTGGACGAGCTCGGGCAGGCCCGGATCAGCGAGCTGGCCAAGGCCGATCGGTGTTCGCAGCCGACCATGTCCAACCTGGTGCAACGCCTCGAGGAGCAGGGCTGGGTGCGCCGCGCCCAGGACCCGGCCGACTCGCGCGCCAGCCTGATCAGCCTCACCGACGCAGGTCTCGCCGAGCTGCGCAGCGCCCGCCACCAGGCCGGCGCCGCCTTGGCCGCGCACCTGAGTCAGCTCCCGGCAACCGACCTCACCACTCTGGAGGCCGCCGTCGCCATCGTCCACAAACTCCTCACCCTCGAACCGTTGGAGGACACGTCCCGGTGACCAAGTCGTCGTTCCTGAAGCAGCCCAAGTCCGTCTGGGCGGTCGCGTTCGCGTGCGTGATCGCTTTCATGGGCATCGGCCTGGTGGACCCGATCCTCAAGCCGATCGCCGAACAACTGCACGCGAGCCCGTCCCAGGTCTCGCTGCTGTTCACCAGCTACATGGCGGTCATCGGCGTCGCGATGCTGATCACCGGCGCGGTCTCCAGCCGGATCGGCGCCAAGCGCACGCTGCTGATCGGTCTGGCCGTCATCGTCGTGTTCAGCGCGCTGGCCGGCCTGTCCAGCAGCATCGGCATGATCGTCGCCTTCCGGGCCGGCTGGGGCCTGGGCAACGCGCTGTTCATTGCGACCGCGCTCGCCACGATCGTGAACTCGGCCGCCGGTTCGGTCGCCGAGGCGATCATCCTCTACGAGGCCGCCCTCGGCGTCGGCATCGCGGCCGGCCCGCTGGTCGGCGGCGAACTGGGCACGATCTCCTGGCGCGGCCCGTTCTTCGGCGTCGCCGTCCTGATGACGATCGCCCTCGCCGCCACCGCGTTCCTGCTCCCCGCATCGCCGCCGGAAGCACGCCGTACGTCGGTGCTCGAGCCGTTGAAGGCTCTGCGGCACAGGTCGCTCGCGACCGTGGCGGTCACCGCGTTGCTGTACAACTTCGGCTTCTTCACGCTGCTCGCGTTCACCCCGTTCCCACTGGCGATGTCGGCGCGTGAGATCGGGCTGATCTTCTTCGGCTGGGGGATCTGTCTCGCGTTCACCTCGGTGTTCGTGGCGCCGCGGCTGCAGCGCCGGTTCGGCACCCTCCCGGTGGCGATGACCGTGCTGCTGCTGTTCGGCGCGGACCTCGCGGTGATGGGTGTCTACGCACACCACAAGCCGGTGCTCGCGGCCGGCGTCATCGTGGCCGGCCTGTTCCTGGGCATCAACAACACGCTGATCACCGAGGCCGTGATGGCAGCCGCCCCGGTCGAACGCGGTACGGCGTCCGCGGCGTACTCCTTCGTCCGCTTCTCCGGCGGCGCGGTCGCACCGTGGCTGGCCGGCAAGCTCGGCGAGGAGGTCAACATCCAGCTCCCGTTCTACGTCGGCGCCTTCGCCGTACTCCTCGCGGTCGGCGTCCTCGCCACCGGCTGGAAGCCCCTCTCCCACCTCCGGGTCCCCACCACCCACTCCAAATCCGAAGCCGAAGCCCTCACCGCCGCCGACGCCTAACCAGCTCATGTGGTCATCCACGTTTCCTCGAGTCGTGGATTCCGGCGGGCAAACGGAACCTCGATGCACGACTCGACGTTCCGGGGGCCAACCAAACGCCACGACTCGGCGCGACCCGGACGAGCAGCGGGGCGTGGCACCCGAACCGGCGCCGGTGAACAGGAAATAACAGGTCTCCACCCACCACTTCCTGTCCCACGCACCCCGGAACCTCACCCTGAACGCCCACCAATCAACGGCTGCCCGCCAGGCGGCCGTGGCGTGCAAGGTCGACAGGTAGAGCACCAGCGAGACACCGTACGCACGAACACAATCACGCTCAGGTGCACTACCCAGCCACCCGACACGTCCTGTTCCAAATGCACAACCCCGCCCTTCACCGCACCTCCCCGGCCCACCCGGACGCGTGGCTCGCGTTCATCACCGACGATGAACGACCTGCGACGTTCAAGGTCGTGACGCTGGTGCAGTTCCTGCGGCCCGCCGGCCGGTTCTACTACAACCTGATCCGGCCGTTCCACCATGTCATTCTGCTCGGTATGTGCCGAGCCGGTGAGACGTGGCGCGAGCGGCAGTGAGCGTCGCCGCGACCCCCACGACCACCAGCGCCGCCGCGGAGATCAGTCCGAGCAGCCGCCACGGAATCGCCAACGCAGCAAGGCCGTAGGGCCCCGCCGCGATCCCGGCGAGCGCTGCCGCGGCGACCAACGATCCCATCAGTACGCCGACCACCACAACGGTCCCGGACTCCACGAGCGCGACCATCACGACCTGCGCCCGCGTCAGACCGGCCAGCCGGGACAAGGTGAACTCCTGCCGACGGTCGGCTGTCGACATCACGACCGCGTTGACGACGGCCACGGCGGTGAAGATCCCGGCCAAGCCCAGGAGCGCGGCGAACAGCCCCGAATTGCTGCGCTGCTGCGCCTCGCCACGCGCCTCCGCCCACTGCTCGACCGTCTGACCGTCCAGCGTCGCACCAGGCGCCAGCTTCACCAGCGTCTCGGTCCGCCCACCAGCCGGCAGCAGACTCCTCGGTACGAAGAAGTTCTCGCTCACATCGAGTGCCTCGGGCATGATCGCGACCACCTTCACCGCGATCGATCTGTTGCCCAGAGCAATCTTGAGAGTCGAGCCGAGCTTGTACCCCTCGGCCGCCATCCCCGGCCCGATCGCGATCGTCCGCCCGGTCAGCCGGTCCAGCGAGCCCTTCCGCGGCCGCAGCTTGTGGGTCTGCTGGTAGGCCGCCGGATCGATCCCGACCGCCTCTGAGTACAGCGTTTTCCGTCCCCGCGTCACAGCGATCGGTACGGCGGTCTGCGCCGAGGCCGCGACGATCCCCGGGCCCGGCCGGACGGCGTGATCGACCACGACATCCGCCGTGATCAACTGTTTCTGCTCGACACCGACCGCCTTCGCCAGCGACCCGAACGTGCCCCACAGCCCGATCACCAGACCGACGAGCACGATCAACGGCGCCGCGGTGGCCGCGCTCCGCCGTACCGCATGCAGGACCCCGGCCCGGGCGAGGTCCGCGATCAAGTTGCCCCGGACAACGATCGCGGGCAGCCGGCCCACTAGCGGTACGACGACTGGGCTCAGCTGGCTCAACGCCACGGACCCGCTGATCATCACGACGAGCCCGATCATCAGCCCGGCCACGAGATCCCGCGCCGCCTGCGCCACGATCACCAGCAGCACCGTGCCGACTGCAGCCGACAGCCCCCAGAACCACCGCCATCCCGTCATCACGCGCCGCGCCGCCTGCCCCTCGACGATCGCCTCGAGCGCACTGATTCGCGACGCCCGCCAAGCCGCGGCGAGTACGCCGGCCAACGCCGTACTCACGCCGACGATCATCGCCGCCCACACCGCTCCCTGATCCCAGGGCGCGTCGAACCACTCCGGCAGCATTCCCAGCCGAACGAGCAACCACGACTGCGCCCAGGTCGCCAGCACACCCAATGGCAGCCCGACCACACTGCCGGCGATCCCGAGTAGGCCGGCCTCGGTCACGACCATCAGACACAGGTAGCCGCGCTGCGCCCCGACGAGCCGCAGCAGTCCGAACTCCCGCCGCCGTTGCACCGTCATGAACCCGAACGTCGTACTCACGATGAACACACTCAGGAAAACGGCGAGCATGACCGACATTCCGAGCAGCGTCGCGGCCCCGACGTACCCCTCACGGACTTTGGCGCGCTCGTACGCCGACAGCGCCTGGGGTAACACCGGCCTGTCGGTCGCGGCCAGCATCTGTAGCCCGGACTGCACCAACCCGACCCCGAGCGCGACAGCGACCACTGCACCGGCGAACAGTTGCCACCTGGTCCGCAGCGCTCCGACAGACAACCTCAGCATGCACTCAGCCAACAGCCTGCGACTGCCGCAGGCCCTGGCCTCAGCACCCGGCCGTAGGTAGCTTGCGCGCTACTGCGCTGACAGCAGGAGGTTGATGGTGCTGTGGTTGGCGAGCCCGCCGAGCGCCCCAAGAGCCCGGAAGGTCAGGGTCACGTCGACGATCGTGGGCGAGTCGAGCCGGACCCGGAACGCCGCGTCCTGACGATGCTCACCGGTCAGCTCGTGATCCGGGAGCTCGAGGTGCAGCCCGTTGACCGGTTCCGCCTCGACCGCGAGCGGTCCGGTCACGAAGCCGTCGTTGACGACCGTCACGGCAACCGTGTGCCATTCGCCGGGCGTCAAGGTGCCGATCGGCGCGCCGCTGCGGGCCACGTTCACCCGGGCCTCCGGGTTGATGGTGACCGCGATCGGGGCGTCCGTCGTCACCGGCCCGCAGCAGCCGATCGCGGGTGCCTGGTGCGTCATCAGTCGACCTCGCATTCGTCGCCTCGCGAGCGGTACGCGGCCTGCGCCTCGTCGTACGCCTGCCGCGCGGCGTCCCGCTCGCTCTCCCGGATGAACCCGGACTTCACCTTCCACAGCTGGTCGACGGAGTCGTGCAGCCATTGGGCGCTGCGGCGTGACGCCCGGATCGGCCGGCCGTCGACCTCGACGAAAATCGGCTGCGTGTGCACACTGCGCAGGATCCGCAGCGCGATCCAGGACGAGCGCTCTATCGGCACGTCGAAGGAAACTTGCTGCTCGGTGCCGTCGGCAACCAATTCCTGGGTTGCCACCGGAACGCCGTTCAGCACGACCTCCAGCAGGACTTTCCGGGACGTTCCGATCCGCGCGCGTTCGAGATGCCAGCCCACCGGTGCGCTGTACATCAGTCGCCCCGGCGGCGGTGGCGGCGGCTCCTCGGGCAGCCACGCGGCGACAGTCGCGCTGACCTGTACCGGGCCCGGCCCGTCCATCGAATGTTCGCGGCTGACGTCACCGTCGACGGCCAGGCCGAACACGTGGCTGCGGCCGTCACCGAAGTACGACGCGCTCTCCCGCAGACCGGTGTTCCACGCCTCGATCGCCTGTGGCCCGGTCGGCGGCTCGGCCAGTCGCACGTACGTCCGCCCGATGCCCGGGCCGTCGTCGTAGATGCACGGGTAGTCGGTCTCGCCGAGCATCAGGGTGCGGTAGCCGACGCTCAGCAGGTGGTACCAGATGTTCAGCTCGGCCGCGGGCGCGAACTGCGTACCGCACTGGAAGTCGGCGACCCCGAGCGGTACGTCGACGACGATCTCGTTGGAGCCGATGCCCTGGAACGACGGGACGATGTAGTTCGGGAGTTCCTCGGTGCCGACGCCCAGCCCGCTTCCACAGTGCGCGTAGCCGACCAGCGCCCCTTGTTCCTTGGCCCAGCGCAGCACCGGAACGTTCCAGGACGGCCAGTCCTCGATCAGTGCCGTTCCGGGGTAGTCCTGGTCGGTGAGGCCGAGCAGGATCAGATGGCCGGAATGACTGGACGGAAACCCGGAAACTTCCACGTCGTACCGCAGGGTGCTCTCCGCGTCGCGATCCGTCGGCTGCGGGGTCCAGGTCATGCCCTGCGCAGCCTGCATCGGCGGGTCTTCGAGGTCGGCCGGCGGGCTGATCGCCGCACCGCTGAAGAACTGTTTCTGGTGGTAGTAGCAAGGCGCCCAGGTGAGCACGCTGCCGAGCCAGAGGCCCTCGCCGCGGACGTGCCGGATCATCGTTTCCGGCGTGACGCCTTCGCTCGGAATGTTGTAGTGCGAGCAGCCGCCGGCGTGGATGTGCGGGTCGCCCGAGTAGTAGCCGCGGGCCGCCGGATCCACCCAGCGGTCGAGCACGACCGGAATTTCCGCCGTTTCCGCGTCGACGTCGGCTGTGGTCAGCACCGGCCGGTACTCGGGCCCGCGGATCGCGGTGACCTCGTACCGGCCCGCGGGCAGCCGGATCATCTCGCCGGTCGCCCGGTACACGTGTTCGTGGAAGAACATGTCCGGCGCCAGCCGCATCGCCTTCGACGGGTACGTCCGTCCTTGTGCGTCCCGGACCGTGATCGCGGCCATGCAGCTGCGCCCGTCCGGTTCGCGGACGTCGATCCGGATCTCGGGCGCCGGAGCGCAGTCGAACTCGAACGAGGCGGCGTACTGGCCCAACTCGAAGTTCGTGCGCTGGTAGGCCAGCCCCTGCGGCGTCCGGCTCAGACTGTGATGGTTGTGCACGTCCTCGGCGACCAGCATCACCCCGCCCGAGCGGACACCGCCGTCACGGCTGTAGAGGCTGATGACCCTGTACTCGATCTCGAGGCCGGACAGCTCATCCGGCCCGGCGAGCTTCGCGTCCAGCCACGCGTTCTTGATCCGCGGTACGACGGTCAGCGTGTCGGCCAACGCGATCCGCGCGGAGTGGCTGTGGAAGTCGATCAGCCCGTACACGCCGCCGTTCCCCGTGCTCAGGTTGGCCTCGAGCCGATGCGGATTGGACACCCGCACCAGGAAGCTGCGCCACCCGTGCTGGACAAGGCGCGGCGGCGCGGCGCCGGCCGTGGACAGCGCGGACCCGCGCTCGTCGATCGCCACGTCCACCAGGACGAACGGCCGCAGCAGGGTCTCGAGCTGAGTACGCCGCTCCGCTTCGCTCAGCGAACTGCTCTCCAGCTTGGACAGCTGGGTGACCACATCGGCGGGCAGCGGATCGCCGAGGTCCTGCAGTTTCCGCATGGCGCGGACCGCGGACGCGAACAGTGGCTGGACTGGGGGTTCTGACACCGAGGACCTCCCTGTTGGCGAGTTCCCTGGCGACCCTACTCGGCGCCGCCTACCTCAGCACCTCCAATAACGCGGCGACGTCGGCCTGGTCCAGGTCGCGGGCGCCGATCAGCGCCTGCATCAAGAGGCCGTCCAGCGCGGCCACCAACAGCCTCGCCTTCTGAGGATCCGCGGTGAACGCTCTGGCGATCTCGGTCAGCGGCTCCAACCACGCCCCGGCCGTCTCCCGCAGGTCGGGCCGCCGAGCCGCGTACAGGTACAACTCGTAGAGCGCCAGCGTCCGGCCGCGTCGCCGTACGACGCTGTGCTCGATCAGCCGTGCCAACTCGTCGGCCGGTCGTGCGCCCAGCTCGCTCCCGCGACCGTGCAGCTCGACGGCGAGATCGTCCGCGGCCGATTGCAGCGCCGCGACCAGGAGATCGTCCAGTGTCGGAAAGTGATAGGTGATCGAGGCGACCGACACATCGGCTACCGCGGCCACCGCACGATGGCTCACACCTGCGACTCCGTCGCGTTCGATCACGGTCAAGGTCGCCGCGAGCAACTGGCTCCGGCGCTGCTCGCCGCGCACTCGGCGCCCGTCCACACCCCGCCTGACCTGCACGAACAGCAAACTATCAGGACGTCCGTACGGATTGATTTTGCTGCCCGGAATCGCGGGATCCAGCGTTTTCCGCGACTTAGGCTCGGATTTCGTGGCCCCTGAACTGACGACAGCGATGCGGCGCGCCCTGAAGCGCGCGGACGACGGCAAGACCCTCGACCCGGTGGAGGTGGAGGTGCTGCTCGGCGCGAGCGGCGACGCGCTGACCGCGCTGATGACCACCGCGGCCCGGGTCCGCGACCAAGGACTGGCCGACGCCGGCCGGTCGGGGATCATCACGTACTCGAAGAAGGTCTTCATCCCGCTGACGCGGCTGTGCCGGGACCGCTGCCACTACTGCACGTTCGCGACCACGCCGGGCCGGGTGCACGCGCCGTACCTGTCGCCCGACGAGGTGCTGGAGATCGCGCGGCAGGGCGCGGCGCTGGGCTGCAAGGAGGCGCTGTTCACGCTCGGCGATGCGCCCGAGGAGCGGTGGGACGCCGCGCGGCAGTGGCTCGACGAGGCCGGATACGACAGCACGCTCGACTACGTCCGGGCGATGGCGATCCGGGTACTCGAGGAGACCGGTCTGCTGCCGCACCTGAACCCCGGCGTGATGTCGTGGCAGGACCTGCAGCGGCTGAAGCCGGTCGCGCCGAGCATGGGGATGATGCTCGAGACCACCTCGCGGCGGCTGTTCGAGGAGAAGGGCCAGCCGCACTTCGGGTCGCCGGACAAGGACCCGGCGGTCCGGCTCCGGGTGCTCGAGGACGCCGGGCGGTCGAACGTGCCGTTCACGACCGGGCTGCTGATCGGCATCGGGGAAACGCTGCCGGAACGTTCCGACTCGATCTTCGCGTTGCGGAAAATCGCCCGGCAGTACAACGGCATCCAGGAAGTCATCATTCAGGGATTCCGGGTGAAGCCGGACACTGCGATGCGCAACGACGCCGACGTTCCGCTGGACGAGTGGCTGGCCGCGATCGCGGTGACGCGGATCGTGCTCGGGCCGCGGGTCCGGGTCCAGGCGCCGCCGAACCTGGTCGACCTCGCCGAGTGCCGCGCGCTCCTCGACGCGGGCGTGGACGACTTCGGCGGGGTCTCGCCGCTGACGCCCGACCATGTGAACCCCGAGCGGCCGTGGCCGCAGATCGACGACCTCGCGAAGGTGACCGCCGACGCCGGGTTCGAGTTGCGCGAGCGGCTCACCGCGCACCCGGAGTACCTGCGGGAGCCCTGGCTCGACCCGCGCCTGATCTCACACGTCGAGGCGCTGGTCGACCCCGCGACCGGTCTGGCCAACGAAGCCGCGATGCCGGTCGGCCTTCCCTGGCAGGAGCCCGACGGCGGCTGGGACAGCGTGGGCCGCACCGACCTCCACACCGCGATCGACACCGAAGGCCGCCGCACCGAAACCCGCTCCGACTTCGACGCCGCCTACGGCGACTGGGACGTGCTGCGCGAGGACGTCGCGGCCCGCCGCGCCGCCGAGTCTGCCGGTGATGCCACCGCGTCCACCTCCCCCGAGCGGATCGCTGCCGACGTGAAGGCGGCCCTCGCGGCCGCCGAACGGGATCCGGCCGGCCTGTCCGACGCTCAAGCGCTCACCTTGATGACCGCCACCGGGCCGGCGCTGGATCAGCTTGCGCGGATCGCCGACGACCTGCGGAAGGCGACGGTCGGGGACGACGTCACCTATGTCGTGAACCGGAACATCAACTTCACCAATGTCTGCTACACCGGGTGCCGGTTCTGCGCGTTCGCCCAGCGGCGGACCGACGCCGACGCCTACTCGCTGTCGATGGACGAGGTCGGTCAGCGCGCCGAGGAGGCATGGGTGATCGGCGCGACCGAGGTGTGCATGCAGGGCGGTATCCACCCCGACCTGCCCGGTACGGCGTACGCCGACCTGGTCCGCGCGGTCAAGGACCGGGTCCCGGAAATGCACGTCCACGCGTACTCGCCGATGGAGGTCGTGAACGGCTCGGTCCGCACCGGCCTGTCGATCGAGGAGTTCCTGATCTCGGTGAAGGAGGCCGGGCTGGACAGCATCCCGGGCACCGCGGCCGAGATCCTCGACGACGACGTCCGCTGGATCCTCACCAAGGGAAAGTTGCCGACGGCAAGCTGGATCGAGGTGATCAGCACCGCGCACAAGGTCGGCCTGCCGTCCAGCTCGACGATGATGTACGGCCACGTCGACGCGCCGCACCACTGGGTCCAGCACCTGCGCACGATCGCCGCGGTGCAGGACGAGACCGGTGGCTTCACCGAGTTCGTGCTGCTGCCGTTCATCCACCAGAACTCGCCGATCTACCTGGCCGGCGTCGCCCGCCCGGGCCCGACGTACGACGAGAACCGGGCGGTGCACGCGATGGCGCGGATCATGCTGCACGGCCGGATCGACAACATCCAGTGCTCGTGGGTGAAGCTCGGCGTGGACGGTTGCGTCGCCGTCCTGAACGGCGGCGTGAACGACATCGGCGGCACGCTGATGGAGGAGACCATCAGCCGGATGGCCGGCTCCAAGCACGGCAGCCGCAAGTCGATCGCCGAACTCACCGCAATGGCCACCGCCGCCGGCCGCCCGGCCCGCCAGCGCACCACGACATACGGCGACGTCCCGGCCCGCCCGGCAACCGAACTGGAACTCGCCTGACGCTCCTCCCTCCTGGAGCGCCAGGCAACTGTCACTTGACCGGGTCGAGGTCGACGGCCCGGTTACGGCGCTTGCTACCGACCCGGTGCCCGAGCGCGACCAGGAGGTTGCCGACGACGTAGATGCCGGCGGTGACGATGAGGTACCCGAACGGCCAGGCGTTCGGGTCCGCCGGGAACGCCTGTGTGCGGTCGCCGACCCAGCTGCGCATCAGGTAGACCAACTGGAACGTGAAGCAGTAGCCGAAGATCGCGACGTACGCGACGTAGGCGGACAGCCGGTTCCGCAGGAAGAAGCCGAGCGGAAAGGCGAACAGGACGGTGGCGATGGCGATCACGGGAATCCCCTCCTCGAGTAGTAGCTGATCCCCTCACAATCGCCTCGCCCGGCAGCCTCCCACATCGGTGCTGTCGCCGGACTTGAGTCATGGCCGGCCTCTAAGTGCTGACACTGGTGCGCGAACGGCTGCCCGCGGTCATCATGTGGTTGTGCTCCGGCCTCGGCTTCTGGTCCTTGCCGCGACGGCCGTGTTCGTCGCGGCCGCCGCCGTACGCGCGGTACTCGCCTACGGCGCTCCTTCGATCGACTCACCGAGCTACTGGCCACTGACGACAGCCCTGTTACTACCGGCGCTGCTGCTCGGCTGGCTGGTCGTCGTTCGGGTGCCGGCGAGTCCGATCGGGCCCGCGCTGACGCTGACGGCCACGACGCCCGCGCTGGTCTTCCTGGCCGAGGACTGGGGCGCAACAGCGCAGACCTCGACGCCCTGGCCAGCAGCTTCGGCTGTGGGTGCGGTCGCGGTCGGCGCGTGGCCCTGGCTCTTCGTCGGCTTCGTCACGTTGGTGCTGCTGTTCCCGGACGGTTTGCTGCCGGGACGTCGGTGGCGGTGGATCGGCGCGGCGATGCCGGTCTCGGCCGTGCTGGTGACGTACGTCGTCGGGCGCGAAGGCCCCCTCACCCCGGTGCCGGTGATCCTGATCGTGGTCGCCTTCGGCGGGTTCCTCGCGACCTTGCTCGCCGCCGCGTCCAGCCTGGTCGTGCGGTACCGCCGCGGCGATCGGCTCACCCGGGAACGGTTGCGCTGGTTGATGGCCGCGGCGATTTCCGTGCCGATCCTGCTCGGCGCGAGCTGGCTGGCGACCGCGCTGGGTATCCCTGGAACCCTTGCCTACACGTGGTTCCTGGTCGCAATGCTGATTCTGGTTCCTGGTGCGATCGCCGTCGCGATCCTGCGGCATGACCTGTTCGACATCGACCGGCTGCTCGGTACGACCGTCAGCTGGGTCGTCACCAGTCTGATCTCGGCGGGCGTCTTCGCGACTGTCGTCCTGCTGGTCGGCGGCTACTTCCCCGATCGGATCGGCGTCACGACCGCTGCCTTCGTCACCGCGCTCGTCCTGCTTCCGCTGTACCACTGGATTCACCGCACGATCGGGAGGCTGGTCGACCCGGACCGGACTGTCGCGCTGGCCCGGATCCGGGCCTTCGTCCGGCAGGTCCGTGACGGGGAGGCCGAGCCGGAGCAGATCGAGTTCGTCCTGCGTTCCGCGCTCGACGACCCCGACCTGCGGGTCCTGCTACGTCGCCCGGGCACGGAACTCGTCGTACCGGAGGACGCGATCGCGTTGCAGACCGGCGATTCCGTGGTCGGCGCATTGATCCTCGGTACGACGTCTGCGCGCCGGGTCCGGCGAGCGCGCGAAGCGGTCGTGGAGGCCCGGCTGCCGATCGAGGTCAGCCGGTTGCGGCTGGAGCTCCGGGAAGCCCTGGCCGAGGTCCGATCCAGTAGGTCCCGGCTGATGGACGAGGTCAACGCGGAACGGCAGCGGCTGGAGCGTGATCTGCACGACGGCGCGCAGCAGCGGCTGATCGCGATCGGGATGCGGCTGAGGTCGGTGCAGTACCAGTTGTCTCCCGGCGTACCTGCCTACCGGGAGCTCGACGAGGTGGTGGAAACGCTCGAGCACGCTGTCGCGGAGCTCCGGCGGATCGCGCACGGCGTACGGCCGAGTCGGCTCGACGACGGTCTCGCCGTCGCACTGCGGGAGCTGGTCGCGGACAGCACACTGCCGGTCGATCTCGTCGTACCCGAGCTGGCGGTCGGTGAAAGTGCGGCGACGACGGTGTACTTCACGGTCGGCGAGGCGATCGCGAACGCGCTCAAGCACGCGCGGGCGACCCGGATCTCGATCTCGGTCGGCGTGACCGATCAGATCCTGCGGGCCGTGGTGCGGGACGACGGCGTCGGCGGGGCCAAGGAGGGGTTCGGGCTGACGTCGCTGCGGGACCGGGTCGCGGCGGCGGGCGGGGAGTTCACGGTCGAGAGCCCACCCGGGGCCGGGACCTCGATCACCGTGGAGGTCCCGTGCGCATCGTAATCGGCGAGGATTCCGCCTTGTTCCGTGAGGGTCTGAGCCGGCTGCTGACCGAGAACGGCCACGACGTCGCCGGTACGGCGGAGACCGCGGACGCACTCGTCGACGTCGTACGGGCGGTGGATCCGGACCTGACGATCATCGACGTACGGATGCCGCCGACGATGACCGACGACGGTGCGCGGGCGGCCGTCGCACTGCGCGCGGAGCGGCCGGACCGCCCGATCCTGATGTTGTCGCAGCACATCGAGACGCGGCACGTGGTCGGGCTCGTCGGCACCGGCGGGTTCGGCTACCTGCTCAAGGACCGGGTGCTGCGCGTCGGCGACTTCCTGGACGCGATGCGTCGGGTGGTGGACGGCGGATCGGCGCTCGATCCGGCGATCGTCGCCGCCCTGGTGACGCCGACGCGCGCCGACGACCCGCTGGCCGCGTTGTCCGCACGGGAACGCGAGGTGCTGGCGCTGGTCGCCGAAGGGCGCTCGAACGGCGCGATCGCCGTCCAGCTGGTGCTCGCCGAGCGGACTGTCGAGAGTCATATGCGGAGCATCTTCCAGAAGCTGCGCATCGACGAGGCGCCGGACACCCATCGCCGCGTCCTGGCTGTCCTGACCCAGCTTCGCCAATGAGCGCAGGAAGTCTTGACGAGTGGTTAGTTGTTGCAGAAGGCAACATCTGTACGGAAAGTGAGGGAATTTTTACTGAGCGTTGCTTACTTCAAAGGCAATGCAAATGTTTGAACCGGAGGATTCCCGGTACGCGGGCCGCGTGACAACGTTCTCTTGTCGGCGGCGGACGGGTCGCCGGCACTAGGTCCAGGTGGATTTCGCAGTACTCCCGTCCGCGACCGGACTGTACCTCCCCTGCCGGCCACGGAATGAGACGCGGGACCGCCCTCCTTCGGGCCACTTGCCCTCTCGGGGCAACAGCAGGACGCCGGCCGTGTCGGTGGGGTGTTGGTCGCCAGTGAGGTGGCGACCAACACCCGGCACGGTCGGCGTTTCTTACTGAAGACCGCCTCGCTGTACTGGTGCTGCTGGGGACCAGTACAGCGAGGCGGTTCTCTTGTGCGGCCTAGTACGGATACGTGTCGTCGCGCCGGGTCGGGTCCAGGTCCCACAGGGAGAACTGGACGATCTTGTGGGACTCCTCGCCGCCGCCCGGGATCAGCCCGAACGACTCGTACTCCTTCGAGCCCAGTCCGTCGAGGTAACAGAGCAGCTCGAACGCCGACTGCGCGTCCTCGATGTCGTCGATCACTTCGTCGTTCTGCGCTTCGTCCGCGCGGCTCCGCACGTACCGCACGAAGGCATCCGGATCGGTCACCACGTAGTCGTACCGCGCCTGATAGCTGAGCCGGAGCCCGTTCTCCGGCAGCAGCGGCTCCTCCAGCTCCTCGAGATCGTCCAGGGCGCCACCCTCGACGATCTCCCGGTAGTCCGCCGGGTCGTCGAAGTCGTCCGGCCCCAGCGGCAGGTCGTCCAGTTCGTCGGGGTCGTACGAGTCGATCCCGAGGAAGATGTCGCCCCAGCCTCGTTCGTGCACGGCGTCCGCGAGCGCCCGGGCCTGGACCCGGACGTTCTCGATCGCGCCGGTGGCCCGCAGGTCGTGCAGGTCCAGAGCGTCAGCCTGCTCCAGCAGGACCCGGGCGAGTTCACGGGCGGCCTCGGCAGCCGACGCGGGTTCGATCGACTCACTCATGCTGTGACGGTACAACCATGGGCACCTCCGTTGCCGAGCCCGGTACTCCGAAGGCGTCGACGAGCTCCACCGCGGCCGGACGGACGACCGCGCACAGCTCGTTGGTGAGCGCGGTGATCGCCTTCGACCGCCCAGGTGAGAGCCGTCCGTGCTCGAGATACCACGCACGCTCCGCCTCGATCGTCGCCAGTGCGTGCAGGTCGTACACGTCCTGCAACTGCGGCCGGATCTCGTCGGGCGCGTTCCGCACAGCGGTCTGGAACGCCTCGAGAACGATCCGGTCCACATGCGCCCGGCCGGCCGCGATCACGTGGTCCTGGCACCGGTTGAACACGTCGAACGGATCGTCGCCGGCATCGATCCCGCCCTTCAGTCGCCGCGCCACTCCCGACAGCATGTGCTGCTCCCGGAACCGGAGCAGCCCGGAGTGGTACGCGTCGTCCCGTAGGCCGGCATCGGGATCGGCCGCATCACTCCGATTCGGTACGGCGTCCCGCAGTCGCTCGATCAGCGGACGCAACGCGGCCTTCTCGACCGCGATCTCCACCGCCTGCGCCGCGACGAACCGCGCCGTACCCAACGGGTCGAGCTTGCCGAACGACTCGCGGTAGTCCGTCAGCAAACCTTTCGCCACCAGCTGCAGCAGCACGGTGTTGTCGCCCTCGAAGGTGGTGAACACGTCGGTGTCCGCCTTCAGTGTCGCCAGCCTGTTCTCGGCCAGGTAGCCCGCGCCGCCGCAGGCCTCCCGGCACATCTGGATCGTCTCGGTCGCATGCCACGTCCCGAGCGCCTTCGTCCCGGCCGCCTGCGCCTCCAGCGCGCGCCGGTCGTGCTCGTCCCGGTCGTCGTTGAACACCCGGGCGAACTCGTCCACCAGCTCGGCCTGCGCGAAGTGCAGTGCATACGTCCGCGCGAGCAGCGGCAGCAGCCGGCGTTGATGCATCCGGTAGTCGAGCAGGATCGCCTCCTCGTCGCTTCCCGGAGCACCGAACTGGCGCCGCTGATCGCCGTACCTGATCGCGATCGTCAGCGCCACCTTGCTCGCGTTGATCGCCGCGCCGCCGACCGACACCCGACCCTGCACGAGCGTGCCGAGCATCGTGAAGAACCGGCGGTCCGGGTTCTCGATGGCGCTGCTGTAGTTGCCGCCCGCATCGACCTGGGCGTAGCGGTCGAGCAGTGCCTCCCGCGGCACCCGGACCTGGTCGAAGACGATCCGTCCGTTGTCGACACCGTTCAGCCCGAGCTTCGGCCCGCAGTCCGACAGCGTCACGCCCGGGAGCGCCGCACCGTCCGCATCCCGGATCGGCACGAGCAGGCAGTGCACGCCGTGGCTCTCGCCGCCGACGACCAGCTGCGCGAACACGGCCGCCATCCGCCCATGACGTGCCGCGTTGCCGATGTAGTCCTTCCGCGCCGCCGCCGACGGCGTGTGCACGACGAACTCTCCCGCCGCCTCGTCGTACGTCGCCGTCGTACCGAGGGCCTGCACGTTCGACCCGTGACCGGTCTCGGTCATCGCGAAGCAGCCGAGCAGCCGGCCGCTGATCGCATCGGCCAGATATCGCTCGTGATGTTTCTCGGTCCCGAGATGCAGGATCGCGCCGGCGAACAGGCCGAACTGCACACCGGCCTTGACCATCAGCGACAGGTCGCCGAACGCCAGCGTCTCGAACGCCGCGATGAACCCGCCCAGGTCCGCCTCGCCACCGTACTCCTTCGGGTAGCCCCGCGCGGGCAGCCCGTCCGCGGCCGACTGCAGCAGCAGGTCGAGGATCCGGTCCCGATACTCGTCGTGCGGCAGCCGCACCGCCAGGTCACCCAGGTCGGCGTGCGCGGCCAGCCCTGCCCGCACGACGTCCCGCGCCGCCTTGTGCGGCCCGTCCAAGTAGTCCCGCATCGCCGATTCGCTCATGCCCTATAACTTACGAGGAATCGCCGCTACTTTCCGTCACCGCTTCGCGACTGTGGAAAAGCTGGCATCAATCCGCATCTGCGGCGATAGGATGTCTCTCGTGCCGAACTTGCGGATCAGTGAGGCGGCCGCGCTCCTGGGGGTCAGTGACGACACGGTGCGTCGCTGGATCGATCAGGGCCGGTTGCGGTCGAAGCAGGAGAACGGCCGGATGGCCGTCGACGGGCAGGCGCTGGCCGCGTTCGCCCAGGAGCTGGCGGACTCACCGGAGCCCGGCCACACCGCCGCGGCGTCGGCGCGCAACCGGATGCGGGGGATCGTCACCCGGGTGCTCAAGGACGGTGTGATGGCCCAGGTCGAGATGCAGGCCGGACCGTTCCGCGTCGTGTCGCTGATGAGTCGTGAGGCCGCCGACGAGCTCGGTCTGGAGCCCGGCGTGGTGGCCGTCGCCTCCATCAAGTCGACCCATGTCGTCGTCGAGATTCCGGAGGCCTGATGTTCCGCCGTACCGCGTTCGCCGCCCTTGCCGCTGTCGCGGCGCTCGCGCTGGCCGGATGCGGCGACGATACGCCGGCGTCATCATCTCCGTCGAAGAGCTCGCCGGCAGTCTCAGGTGCGGTGAACGTGTTCGCCGCCGCCTCGCTGACCGGCACGTTCACCCAGCTGGGCAAGGACTTCGAGGCCGCCCACCCCGGCGTGAGGGTGACCTTCAACTTCGCCGGCAGCTCCGCCCTCGCCAAGCAGATCAACTCGGGTGCGCCCGCGGACGTCTTCGCGTCGGCCGCGCCGAAGAACATGGACGACGTCACGGACAAGGGCACCCCGACGAACTTCGTGAAGAACACGCTGGAGATCGCCGTCCCGAAGGGCAACCCGGGCAAGATCACCGGGATCAAGGACTTCGCGGACAAGAACAAGAAGATCGCGATCTGCGCCGCGCAGGTGCCGTGCGGCGCGGCGGCCGCGAAGGTGTTCGCGGCGCTCGGCATCACGGCGCAGCCGGACAGCCTCGAGCAGGACGTGAAGGCGGCCCTCACCAAGGTCAGCCTCGGTGAGGTCGACGCGGCCCTGGTGTACAAGACCGACGTACTCTCCGCCAAGGACAAGGTCGAGGGCATCGAGTTCCCGGAGTCGAGCAAGGCTGTCAACGAGTACCCGATCGCCACGCTGACCAAGGCTCCGAACCCGGACGGCGCCAAGGCGTTCGTAGACTACGTACTATCGGACAAGGGCAAAGCAGTCCTGAGCGCAGCGGGCTTCGACGCGCCGTGACGCGTCGCAGCAGGAGCACGAACGGGCGACTGCCCCTCGTACTCCTGCTGCCTGCTCTGCTCGGGTTGGCGTTCCTGCTCGTCCCTTTGGTCGGTCTGCTGATCAAGGCGCCCTGGTCGACGTTGCCGGGGCGTCTGTTCAGTGCCGACGTATGGCAGGCGCTGCGGCTGTCACTAGTGTGCGCGACCGCAGCTACTGCGCTGTGCCTGCTACTAGGTGTCCCGTTGGCGTGGCTGCTCGCCCGTGGTGGGTTGCCGGGCCGGAGTGTGATCCGGGCGTTCGTGACGGTGCCGCTGGTACTGCCGCCGGTGGTTGGCGGCGTCGCGTTGTTGCTGGTACTCGGGCGACGCGGTCTGGTCGGTCAACACCTCGATACTTGGTTTGGCATCTCTCTACCGTTCACAACGGCCGGTGTGATCGTTGCAGAAGCCTTTGTGGCTATGCCGTTCCTGGTGATCTCTGTTGAAGGCGCACTGCGTGCCGCTGACCCCCGCTACGAGGAGGCGGCCGCAACACTCGGTGCCGGACGGTGGCTGACGTTCCGGCGCGTGACACTGCCTTCGATCGCACCTGGCGTTGTTGCCGGGACAGTGCTCTGCTGGGCGCGCGCACTGGGCGAGTTCGGCGCCACCATCACGTTCGCCGGCAACTTCCCCGGCCGTACGACGACCATGCCGCTGGCCGTGTACCTGGCGTTGGAGACCGATCCCGACGTGGCCGTCGTACTGAGCCTCGTGCTTCTACTGGTGTCTGTCGTCGTACTGGCGTCTCTGCGCGAGCGCTGGATCGGTGGACTCCGTTGACTCTGTACGCCGATGTGCAGGTCAGCCGTGGCTCTTTCGAGCTCGCACTGGACCTGACTGTCGAGCCAGGCGAGGTTGTCGCGCTACTCGGCCCCAACGGTGCCGGCAAGACCACTGCGCTGCGTGCCATCGCCGGACTGCTCGCGTTGGACCGTGGACGCATCGCCCTGGACTCCACGGTCTGGGACGAGCCACCGCGCACCTTTCGTACGCCGGACCGCCGGCCGATCGGTGTGGTGTTCCAGGACTACCTGCTGTTCAACCACCTGAGCTGCCTGGAGAACGTGGCCTTCGGCCTTCGCGCCCGCGGTGTAGAAAAGCAGACCGCCCGCCTGGAGGCCGCACGCTGGCTGGAAACAGTCGGCTTGTCGGAGTACGCCCGTACTCGCCCCCGCGCGCTGTCCGGTGGACAAGCCCAACGCGTGGCCCTGGCCCGAGCACTGACCACCGACCCCGAACTTCTGCTGCTGGACGAACCGCTGGCCGCGCTGGATGCCGGCACCACCCTTCACGTGCGGGCCGAACTGGGCCAGCACCTCAACCGCTTCGAAGGACGCACCCTGCTGGTCACTCACGACCCGCTGGACGCCATGGTCCTGGCCGACCGCCTGGTCATCATCGAGAACGGCCAGGTGGTCCAGGAAGGCAAACCCACCGAGGTGGCCCACCGCCCCCGCACCGACTACGTAGCTCAGCTGGTCGGCCTCAACCTCTACCGCGGCGACGCCTCAGGCACCGCAGTCAGACTGCCAGAGGGCGGCACGATCACCCTTGCCGAACCAGCCACCGGCCCGGTCCACGTAGCCTTCCCGCCCACCGCCGTCAGTCTCTACGTAGAGCCCCCGTCCGGCAGCCCCCGCAACACCTGGCCCGCCGTGGTCACGGGCATCGAACAGCACGCCCACACAGTCCGCGTCCGCCTCGACGCCTCCCCCGCCGGCCCAGCCGACCTCCTCGCCGACATCACCCCCGCCGCGGTAGCCGACCTCCACCTGACCCCCGGTCAACCCCTCCACACCACCCTCAAAGCCACCGAGGTCCACACCTACCCGGTCTAACCACCCCGCAGTCGGGCCGGCGAACAAGTCGCACGGCCGGCGAACAAGCAATTTCGGCTCTTGTGACTGACACGAAGAAGAACGTGACACGCTGCTCGGAACGTGGTTGGGGTGGGCTGGCGTCAGGTTGGGATGGGGTCGAAGCGGACGGTC
>NZ_SJKA01000030.1 GCF_004331435.1 Kribbella sindirgiensis | reverse complement strand
GTTGGTGCTGGTTTCGGGTGGGGAGCGTGCTGGTGACGACGCGATGTATCGCAAGGCTGAGCAGGCGATGGATGCGGGCGGGCTCGGGTGCATTTTCGGCCGCAACGTCTGGCAGCGGGGGTACGACGAGTCGCTGGCGTTCGTCGACGGCCTGAAGGAAATCCTCGTCCAGCACCCCAGCCAATGAAAGGAATTCCGGATATGAGGAAGTACATTCTCGTCGGGGTCGACGACTCGCCCGAGGCGCAGATCGCGCTGCGGTGGGCCGTCGACGCGGCGGCCGCGCGCGAACTGCCGGTACGGGTGATCCGTGCGTACCTGAACGAGATCAGCCGTTGGGCGATGGGGGCCGAGGGCTACGTCCCGCCGCCGATGCCGCTCGACAAGTACCAGCACGAGCTCGACGCCGCGGTGCAGTACGCGCGAGACCGGCTCGGGTACGACGGTGGATCCGGGTGGCTGGCGAACTCCGATCCGGCGAACGCGCTGCTGATCGAGGCCGAGAACGCCGAGATGGTGGTCGTCGGAACCCGCTCGCGGAACAAGATGTCCGCAGCGGTTCTCGGGTCGGTCGCGACCGCGGTATCTGCCAAGGCGTCGTGCCCGGTCGTTGTGGTGCGCGGTGAACGCCGTACCGGACCTGTTGTCGTGGGCACCGACGGGTCGCCGGACTCGGAGGAGGCGATTACGTTCGCGTTCGAGGAGGCGGCTCGCACTGGTGAGCGGCTGGACGTCGTGTACTGCTGGCAGCCGCAGGCGGAAGACGCCGCGTCGATCGACAGCACCGAGGAACTGCTGCGGAACTGGCTCGCCGAGAGCCTCGCGCCCTACCGGGACAAGTTCCCCACGGTGCCTGTGCGCGCCTCCGTCGCGGAGGGCCGGGCCGGCACCCGCTTGATCAAGAGGTCCGCGAAGGCTTCGCTCGTCGTTGTCGGCTCCCGTGGCCGGGGCGGCGTTACCGGCCTGCTGCTGGGATCGGTCAGTCAGAGCCTTCTTCATCACGCGGACTCGCCGGTGGCGATCGTCCGCCGGTCCAAGGAGTCATGATGCGTCACTTCCTGACTGTCTCCGACGTGATGACCAAGAACGTCGTCACCGTCGCTGAGGACACGTCTTTCAAGGCGGTCGCCGCCGTCCTGGCCGAGCACCACATCAGCGCGGTCCCCGTTCGTAGCGCCTTCGGAGGCATCGTCGGTGTGATCTCCGAGACCGACCTGCTGCGCAAGGAGGAGTTCCAGCGCAGGCCGCGCCGGCCCTGGCAGCGCGGCGCGATCCGGACCAAGGCCGACGCGATCACGGCCCAGATGCTCATGTCGAGCCCTGCGGTCACCATCGAAGGTGGCTGCACGCTCGACGAGGCCGCCCGGCTGATGGCCGCCCGCCGCATCACCCGGCTGGTCGTGATGGACGGCGACAAGCTCGCCGGCATCGTGACGCGGTCCGATCTGCTGCGCGTCTTCCTCGCCCCGGACGAGGAGATCCTGGCCCGGATCCGGCGGGACGTCGTCGACCGGCACCTGTGGGACGAGCCGCTGGCCGTACAGATCGACGTACTCGAAGGCGTCGTGACCCTGACCGGGCAGGTACCGCAGCGCAGCACGGTCGCACTGGCCGGAAGTCTGGTCGCCGGCGTGGACGGTGTGGTCGGCGTGCACAACGAGCTGACCTGGGCGTTCGACGACACGGCCCGGGCCGCAGGACCGTTCTACTGAGCGCACCGCAAGCGGGGCGGGTGAGTTGGGGGCAGCTCACCCGCCCTCTTTCATGTCCGGGCCCGCTCGGATGACCGGAAGGTCAGGTGCTCGCTGACGTCGACGGACCAGAGAACGAGCAGCGTGCTGATGGAGATCGTGGCCAGGAGAGCCGACGGCAGCGCGATCACCACAGTGCCGGTGCTCGCGGAGGCCACAGCCAGGCCGGCGGCGAGCCAGCCTGCGGGGTCGGGGCTCAGCGAGCCGGCGAGCAGCAGGACGACGGCGCCGATCAGGATCAGCGAGAGGCACGCGTCGGCGCGGTTGCCCAGCGCAACGAACGGCAGCTGGATCGCCAGCAGTACGACGATCAGCAGTGAGGCGACGAGCTCGCGTCGGGGAACGGTAGGCATGGTCAGCCTGCGTGTGCGGTCGAGATGTCGCGGCCGTCGAGCGCCGGAAGGGCGCACAGGACGACGGCAACTGTGCCGGCGATCAGCCACAGATAGCTGAGCTGGAGACCTGCGCCCAGGGGCCCGTCGTGGAAGGCCTGGTGGATGGGGGAGTACGGCTGCCAGGATTCGAACCGCGGGAGGATGAGGCCGATCGCGTAGACGACGTACGCCGCTGTCGCCGCGCTCGCCGTCAGCGCGATCGCGGTGGCGCGCCGGCCCGTGACCGCACCGGCCGCGAGGGCGAGGACGCCGAACTCGATGCCGAGCAGCGTCAACGCGAGAGCACCGCCGGCGGCCTCCGGTACCGAGACTCCGAGGCCGAAGACCAGGCTGCCGATGCTCGTGGCCGCGAACAGTGCGCAACCGAGCGCGGTGACCGACACGGCCAGTGCAAGTGCCTTTTCGAGAACGATCCGCGAGCCCGAGACCGGTGTCACGAGCAACAGTTCGAGCGTGCCGCGTTCCTCCTCGCCGGCCAGTGCGCGGGCGCCGTGCCCGATGCCGTAGATCAGGAAGAGCGCCGGCAGCAGCAGCGTGAACAGCTCCGCATTGAGGAAGCCGGCGCCGGTGGTCATGGCCTCCAGGTTGAAGAACTTGCGCAGTTCCTCCGGGAACGACTGGTACAGCTCCTTCAGGTCCGGCATGTCGCGGACCGAGGGCCACAGCGCGCATTCGAGCAGCACCAGGACGGCGATCGCGATCGACCAACCGATCAGTCCGCGGCGGGCGTCGTACACCGATTTCAGGAAGACGTTGCGGAACATGGTTCCTCCTGCCCGTCGTAGTAGTCGAGGAACGCGGCCTCCAGGTCGGCTTCGTGGCTGAGTACGTTGGTGACGTCGTACGGCGCGACCGCCTTGAGCAGCTCGGCGGTCGACCCGGTCACGGTGACGCGAACGGTGTGGCCGTCCACGGAGACGTCCTGGACTCCGGGTACGGCGTGGATGCGTGCGGCCGGCGGGACGTCGGCGAAGGTCAGGTCGAGGCGGCGCCGGGCGCGGTCCTTCAAGGCCTGCACGGACTGGACGGTGACCAGGCGGCCGGCGCGCAGGATCGCGACGGTGTCGGCGACGGCCTCGACTTCGGAGAGCATGTGCGAGGACAGGAACACGGTCCGTCCGGCGTCGCGGGTCTCGCGGAGCAGTGCCCGGAACTCCCGCTGCATCAGGGGATCGAGGCCGGACGTCGGCTCGTCGAGGATCAACAGGTCGGGGTCGTGCATGAACGCCTGGACGATGCCGACCTTCTGCCGGTTGCCGCGGGACAGCGCCCCGATGCGGACGCCCAGGTCGAGGTCGAACCGTTTCGCGAGCAGCTCGATCCGGTTCCGGTCGACGCCGCCGTACAGATGGGCGAAGTAGTTCAGGTACTGCGTGCCGGTCAGATCGGGATACGCCACGAAGTCGCCGGGCAGGTAGCCGATCCGGCGCTGCAGTGCGTCGTACTGGTCGGCGGCGTCGAAGCCGAACACCATCGCGGACCCGGCGGTCGGCCGGATCAGCCCGGCCAGCAGCCGGATCGTGGTGGTCTTGCCGGCGCCGTTCGGCCCGAGGTACCCGACGATCACGCCGGGCGGTACGTCGAGGTCGAGCCGGTCGAGCGCGGTCCGGCGGCCGAAGCGTTTGGTCAGCCCACGCGTCTTGATGACGGTCTCCATGTCAGGTCTCCTGATGGTGTACGACGGCGACCGGGCAGCGCGAGTGGTACAGCAGTCCGCGCGCCACGGAGCCGAGCCGCAGCTCGGAGAACGCGGTCCGGCCGACGCCTCCGACGACGACCAGGTCGGCGTCCGCGGACTCGCGGGCGAGGACCAGGACGGGATGATCGGTGATGCCGCGCTGTTCGACCGGGACCTCGGGATACTTCGCGATCCAGCCTTCGAGGGCCTGCGACAGGAGCTCGTCACAGGTCTCGACCGCCGGCTGCCGGTCCGGGTCGAGCCAGACCCGCGGATCGGGATAACTCTCCCGCAGCTCGATGGCGTGCACGCCGACGATCCCCGCGTGGGTCGCGGCAGCCAGTTCGAACCCGAACTTCAGCGCGTCCTGGCCCTCGACGGATCCGTCGACGCCCACCACGATCCGTCCCAGGGCGGGCGCGTGCGGGTTCCAGGTGTCCGGTACGACGAACAACGGCACGCTGGTGCTGAGCGCCGTACAGACCTGCGACGTCGAGCCGAGGACCAGCTCGGCGAAACCGCCCATGCCGCGGCGCCCGACGACCAGCGCGATCGACCGTTCGGCGAGCTCGAGCAGCACCTGCGCGGGGTGACCGTGCCGCACCTCGAGTGTCGCGTCCCGGAAGCCGATCCGGTCGAGCTCCTGGAGCGCGTCGTCGAGCACCTCGGTGCCGTCGTCCGGTCCGTCGAGGGGCGCGCCGGTAGGCGGCTGCTGTTCGTCGTCGACGACGTGCACGGCGTGCAGTGGCGCGTTCCGCAGGACGGCGTACGCCGCGGCCCAGGCGAGCGCGATCAGGCCGTCGCGGGATCCGTCGATCCCGGCCAGAACGGGCAAACCGCCGGTCATGGATCCTCCCTGAGGTCGTACTGCGGCAGTTCCAGTCAAGCCGGAGTCCGCGGAGCGGGGCAGGGCCGAAGGTCCTGGCGGGAGGTGTTGTTCGGCCGGTGCGACAGCCGGTGCAGCGGGCCAGAGTCGAGGGTGGAAAGTCTCGTTCAGGGAGGTACGTGATGAAGGCGTTGGTCTACAACGGTCCGGGGCAGCGGAGCTGGCGCGAGGTGCCGGATCCGGTGATCCAGGATCCCGAGGACGCGATCGTCCGCGTCGACGCGGTGACGATCTGCGGTACCGATCTGCACATCCTGAAAGGTGACGTACCGAGCGTCGAGCCCGGGCGGATCCTCGGCCACGAAGCGGTCGGCACGATCACGGCCGTCGGCGACGGCGTTCGCGGCGTGGCGGTCGGCGACCGGGTGCTGATCTCGTGCATCACGGCCTGCGGGCGGTGCGAGTACTGCCGGCAGGGGCACTACGGCCAGTGCCTCGGTGGTGGCGGCTGGATTCTCGGTCACCTGATCGACGGCACCCAGGCCGAGCAGGTCCGCGTTCCGTTCGCCGACCGGTCGGTGTACAAGCTGCCGGACAACGTCAGCAACGAGGAAGCGGTGCTGCTGGCCGACATCCTGCCGACGTCGTACGAGGTCGGCGTACTGAACGGCACGGTCTCGCCGGGTGACACCGTCGTGATCGTCGGCGCGGGGCCGATCGGGCTGGCCGCGCTGGCCACCAGCAAGCTGTTCACGCCGTCGCGGGTCGTGGTCGTGGACGCCGCCGACTCCCGGCGCAAGGCCGCACTCGAACGGGGCGCCGATCTGGCTCTCGGGCCGGACGAGGACGTCGAGGCGAAGGTCCGCGAGCTGACCGGTGGACTCGGCGCCGACGTGGCGATCGAGGCGGTCGGCGTACCGGCCACCTTCGAGCTCTGCACCCGCCTGGTCCGCCCCGGTGGCACGGTCGCGAACGTCGGCGTGCACGGCGCACCGGCGACGCTGCACCTGGAAGACCTGTGGATCAAGAACGTCACCATCACGACCGGCCTGGTCGACACGTACTCCACGCCGCGTCTGCTGTCCATGCTGGCCGCCGGCCGGCTACAGCTGCCCGGCCTGATCACCCACCGGTTCGGCCTCGACGAGATGCAGGACGCGTACGACGTCTTCGCCGACCCGGCCACCACGGGCGCCCTCAAGGTTGTCCTGTTCGGCGACCAGGGCTTCTGACAATTTCGCTGGCTGACCCACGAAATGAGGGGTTCCACACCCGGAATGCGGGTGTGGAACCCCTCAACTGCTGGGTCAGCCAGCGAAATTCAGGCGCTCAGTGCACGACGGCGATCGGGCAGTGGGCGTGGTGCAGGACGGTCTGGCCGACGGATCCGAGGAGGAGGCCGGTGAAGCCGCCGCGGCCGCGGGAGCCGACGACGACCAGGTCCGCGGACTCGGCGCGCCGGATCAGGGCGCGGGCGGCGGAGCCCGATGCCAGTTCGGTCGTCCAGCGTACGTCGGGATGTTCGGCTGCCGCGCCGGCCACGGACTCCGCGACCAGCAACCGCGCCTCCTCGCGCACCTTCTCCTCGTCGAACTGCAGCATCGACGCGCCTTCGTCGTAGGTCAGGAACGGACTCGTCCACGTATGTACGGCGACGACCTCGGCGTGCAGGTCCTCGGCCTGCTCGAAGGCGAAGTCGATCGCCCGGGCGGAGGCCTTCGAGCCGTCGACGCCGACGACGACGGTCGCGCCCTGGTGGGCGTGCGGCCGCTGGTCGTGCGGGATCACGACCACCGGGCACTGCGCGTGCGTGGTGACCTGGACTGCGACCGAGCCGATCAGGAGTCCGCTCCAGCCGCCGAGGCCACGGGACCCGAGGACGACCGTCCGGGCGTCCTGAGCCGCATCGACCAGCACTCGTGCCGCGGGCCCACCCTCCAGGGTCGTGTCCACCGTGAGGCCGGGATGGTGCAGACGGATGCCCTCGGCCACCGCGTCGAGCGCGGTCTGGCGGGCCGTCCGGACCGCTTCGAGGGGTACGACGTGGCCAGGCGTCGGGCGGGTGATGATGACGAGCTCGAAGGCTTCGACGAGCCGGAGCGGCGCCCTCGTCCGGACGGCCTCGGCGGTCGCCCAGCGCAGAGCGCTCTGGCTGCCGGTCGAGCCGTCGTAGCCGACGACGATCGGAGCAGGCTGCTTGGTCATGGAATCCCCTTGTCTAGAACCATCGGTCGAAGGAATCGCGCCAGTCCCGGCGACCGGTGTGGCCGTTGGACTGGGCGGGGTAACCGATCCGCAGCACCATCTGCGGCCATCGGCCGCCGATTACGCCGCGGACCTGAGAACGCGGTGCCGGGCGCTCGAGGAGCTGGTCGAGGAACGATGCGGCGAGCTTGTACGACGTGGCGACGAGCAGCACGCGCTGCACGGCCTGACCGGCACGGACCCAGGCGTCCTCGTCCTCGTCAGGTGTGCTCAGAACGACGATGGCCGGTGCCGTTTCGTAGACGGCCTGGCTGCGATTCGGGCTGTCGAAGCCGGCGGACAGATCGCGGACGAACGATTGCCGGACCGGCTGCGGACCGAGCGCACGCTCGGCGATCCCCTCATCCGATCGGTCACCGCCGATCCAGGTTTCCCGCTCTTGGCGGCGCTCCTCGTCGTAGAGGTCCTCGGCGTCGGTCTGCCGGAGCAAGACCTCGAGGCCGGACACGGACGCCGGTTCGAGCCAGTGCAGCTCGGTTCCTTCGGTGCAGGCGGCTTCGTCGAGTTCGCGCCGGACAGTCAGGTGGATCGGGTGGTCCAGGAGCGGCCCGCGGTACGTGTGCCGCTGCGAGACCTCGCCGTACAGGCTGCTGAGGTCGGGGACCGGTGCCTCGCGGCGGTCGAGGTAGACGCGGGCCTTGATCTCGGGCCGGGCCGGGTCGGGGTGTGTCGCGATCCGGGTCTCGTGACCGAGCATCGCGGCCGCGACACGGATGTTGAAGACCGCGGCGCCGAGACCGACGTGGGTGGCTCGACCGGAGACGTCCTCGAACTGCAGGGTGCGCTCCTCGTCGAGCAGTACGTCGACGACCGGGCCGTGGACCTCGAAGCGCCACGGCTGCGTGTTGTGCATCGACGGCGCGTGGACGGCTGCAGTCAGCAGAATGCCGATCTCGTCGTCGGTCAGTCGGTCGATCGGCATCGGTGCCTCCCTGCGTGGTTCTGGGATTCCAGCGTCGGCCCGCCGGCGGGCGGTCGGCAGCGGCATACGTCCCGGGGGCGGCGGGCCGTTCGGCACCGATGGATGGGTGACAACGGCTCTGACCGGCAGACGCCGCCGAGCCGCAGTATCGAGGTGTCGGAATCGATTGAAAGGAACGACACCATGACCACCACGCCGCACCGGCGCGATCTGCCGGCTCCCACGATGGAGCCCGATGGCGATCGGCACCCGATCATCACTACCGCGGGCGGCCGTGCACTTGCCGTGCTGCGGATCCTCTTCGGCCTGACGTTCCTGTGGGCCTTCTTCGACAAGCTGTTCGGCTTCGGCTACGCGACCCCGTCCGGCAAGGGCTGGATCGACGGCGGCGACCCGACCGCAGGCTTCCTGGGCAAGGGCACCTCCGGTCCGTTCGCGGACTTCTACCAGGGCCTGGTCGGTGACTGGTGGGTGACCCCGCTGTTCATGGTCGGCCTGGCCGGTATCGGTCTCGCGCTGACGCTCGGCATCGGGATGCGGATCGCGGCCGTCAGCGGTGCGCTGCTGTACGTGCTGATGTGGACGGCGAACCTGCCGCCGGAGAACAACCCGGTGCTGGACGACCACATCATCGGCGCCGTCACGATCGTGACACTCGCGCTGGTTGCCGCTGGCAACGTCTGGGGCTTCGGCAAGCAGTGGAGCAGCCTGGACTTCGTCCGCAAGTACCCGTGGCTCCGGTAAGTGAGGGAGTGAGCTCGATGCCCGTCAAGCCGGTCATCTACGTAGGGGTCGACGGCTCCTGGCGTGACACCGGTGCTCTGGAGTGGGCCCTGCAGGAGTCGCTGCTCCTGCAGGAGCCCCTGCAGGCGGTGCACGTGATCGACGAGCGGCTGCGCCACGTCCCCGGCTGGGAGCCGGACGCTGTCGACGACGCGTCGATGCAACTCGTCGGCGAGGTGCAGAAGTACCTCGACGACAGGCGGGGGAGGCTCGATCACGAGGCGGACCTGATGGTCGGGCCGCCGGCTCGCAAGCTGGTCGAGGCAGCCGCGGGGAGCCGGATGCTGGTGGTCGGGCGCCGCGGGCTCGGCACGTTCAAACGGTTGCTGATCGGCTCCACCTCGGAGGCGGTCGTGACCCACGCGGCGCACCTGATGGTGCCGGTGGTGATCGTGCCCGAGCACTGGAAGCCGGCCGACGGTACCGGGCCGGTAGTCGTTGCTGTCGACGACGCCGACGACAACACCGCCGCGATCGAGTTCGCGATCGCGGCAGCCGCCGAGCGGAAACTGCCGGTCCGGCTGCTGCACGTGTGGGATCTGCCGGCGATCTACAGCTGGGACGCGATGAACACCGCCGGTGTCGGCGCCGAGTGGGCCGAGAACGCCCAGCGGCACCTGGAGAACCTCGCCGCCGAGTGGCAGAACAAGTACCCGGAGACGCCGATCCAGTTCGAGGTCCGGCGCGGCCACGCGGTCGACGGTGTCGTCACCGGCGCCGAGGAGACCAACGCCCAGCTCCTGGTCGTCGGCAGCCGGAACCGCACTCGGCTGATGTCCGCCCTGCTCGGCTCGGTGACCCGAGGTGCCCTGCACCACGCGACGTGCCCACTGGCCGTCGTGCCCGTTCAAGTATGAGGTGAGAGAAATGACTGCCTGGAACCGGACCGGGCCCGTCGCGGTCGAGGTCGACGGAACCGCGGAGAACCTCCGCGTGGTGGACTACGCGGCCGCGGCGGCGTTGCGGTCCGGAGCCGAGCTCGTGCTCGTGGCGCCCTACTCGGCACACGGCTCGGCCACCCCGATGACGGCGTACGCGCCGAAGCCGCCGGCCGACCTGGCAGACGCCGCGTTGCGGATCGCCGTCGCCCATCTACGGCACCGGAACGGGTACGCGCTGGAGCTGGTGGCGGTCGCCGGCGAAGGCTCGCGATCGCGGGTGCTGGCGCACGCGGCGCGGAAGGCGCGGATGCTGGTCGTCGGACGATCCCGCAGCCGCGGGCCGCAACGGCTCGTACACACCCAGGCGAACCTGACACTGACCGCGCGGGCCGGTTGCCCGGTGGTCGTCGTACCGCTGTCCTGGAAACCGTCGCTGCTCGACCGGAAGGTTGCCGTCGGCATCGACGGTACGGCGCTGTCGGCCGAGGCGCTCGAGTTCGCCTTCGGGGAGGCGGCGGCGCGGGAGGGTGACCTGATCGTGGTGCATGCCGGGCTGCCGGCCGAGCGCGCGTTCGTCGACGAGGATCCGGAATCTTCCTGGATCAGCCGGGCCGAGTACGTGTTGTCGGAGACGCTCGCACCGTGGACCAGCCGGTTCCCGACCGTGAAGGTGACCCGGTTCCTGAGCAGCCGGCCGCCGGCCGCGGCGCTGGTGCACGAGAGCGCCGAGGTCGGCCTCGTGGTCGTCGGCGCGCACAGCGGACCGCTGCCGATCGACCCGGTGGCACGCCGGTCGACGGCCGCGATGACGTGCCCGGTCGCGATCGTCCCGCATCACCTGACCGAGCCGGAACGGGAGCACCTGCTCGTCGGCCGGCGGACCAGGTCCGTCGTCCCGGCGACCTGAGAGGAGAGGGATCATGGCTGAGACGGATCGTGCACTGATTGTGTTCGAGACGATGTTCGGCAACACCGAGCGGATCGCGCGGGCGATCCGGGACGGGCTGCGGCAGTACGTTCCGGCCGAGACGGTGCCGGTGAACCGGGCGCCCGACGTGGTGCCCGGCGACGTCCGGCTGCTCGTGGTCGGCGGGCCGACGCACGCGTTCTCGATGAGCCGGCTGTCGACGCGCCAGGGCGCGTGGCAGCAGGGCGATGTGGTGATGCCGATCGAGGTGGGGATCCGCGAGTGGCTCGACGCGCTCCAGCCGGCAGATACCGGTCGCCTGCGGGTGACGACGTTCGACACCCGGATCGCCAAGGTACGACGGCTGCCGGGCTCGGCGGCACGGTCGGCGGCGAAGGTGCTGCGCCGGAGGGGCTACCAGATGCTCAGCACGTCCGAGAGTTTCTTCGTCAGCGACACGACCGGACCGATCCGCGACGTCGAGATCGAACGCGCGCAGCGCTGGGGCGAGGAACTCGGCCGGTTGCTGACCGGTTCCGCGCGGGCCGCCGGATAGGAGGCGAATGGCGATGATGCACTCGACGGCCGCCGCGGCCTTCTGGTCGATCGCCGTGCTCGTCCTGTGGATCGCGGCGGTGGGCGGTGCGGCGTGGGCAGCGGTCCGGATGACCCGGCAGCCGCGACGGCGGCCGCCCACGCTGCCGTCCCCACTGGACATCCTCGAACGCCGGTTCGCCGCGGGCGAGATGACCCACGACGAATTCGACGAGGCCCGCGCCCGGCTCCGCGAACACGAGCTGGACGTGTGACGACACAACAGAGGGGCTCACCGGGCAGTCGGTGAGCCCCTCAGCCACGTGGTCACCAGGAGCGGATGCGGCGGCCGGTGATGCGGTGCGGTTCGATGATCATGCAGGTCTCGCGGGTGCCGCCGGCCCACGTGTCGATGTGGTCGCGGGTGGCCTCGGTCTCGGCGTCGGTCGCGGGACGGACCAGGCCGTTGACGAGAACGCTCCAGCCGTCCCGCAGGCCCTCATCGAAGAGGTCGAGCTCGAACGCGATCGGGTCCAGGTCGAACTGCGCGACCGCGCTGTCGGCGGCGGTGCGGAAGACGATCAGTTCGTCGCGGTAGCGGTAGTTGACCGGGATCACGACCACCTCGTCGATCCCGCTGTACGCGATCCGGCCGACCGAGCCGGCGCGGATCAGGACGATGCACTCCTCGCGCCGCATCGGCTCGAGGACAGGCGCCATCGGCTGCCGCGGCGGGTTCGCCGGGTGCCGCGGCCCGGTGAGCTCCTCGACGGTGAGATCGAGGGCGTGCGCCAGCCGGAGCAGCTCGGCCCCGGTCAGCGCGAAGGGCCGGCTCTCGATGTGCTCGATGCGGTCCGTGGTCAGTCCGGCGCGTTCGGCGACCTCCGCGGTCCTCAGACCGAGGGCCTGCCGGCGGTGCCGGATCCGGTGGCCGAGGCTGCTCGGCCCGCGTGCGGTCTGAGTGTCCATCGGGGTTCTGCCTTCCTCTCGAACTGTTGCTCCCAGCCAATCAGCCGGACGGCAGCGTGGGCAGGGTCCGAGGTCACTCCCGGACGGGCCGGACGGCACGCGCCGAAGGTCCCGAACTGGTCGGGACCGAGGTCCCTGGCAGTACCGTGGTGGCAGGGGCATGCTGGAGCAAGCGCCCGGCTGGGGCGGGTACTGTGTGAAGCCAAGGAGACGGCGATGACGATCAAGGTGTTCCTGCTCGACGACCACGAGGTGGTGCGACTGGGGCTGCACCAGCTGCTCGACGCGGAGCCGGATATCGAGGTCGTCGGTGACGCGGCGACCGCGGCGGAGGCGGTCGCGCGGATCCCGGCCGTACGGCCGGATGTCGCGGTGCTGGACGTGCGGCTGCCCGACGGCGACGGCATCAGCGTCTGCCGCGAGGTCCGCTCGCAGATGGACGATCCGCCGGCTTGTCTGATGCTGACGTCGTTCTCCGACGACGAGGCGCTGTTCACCGCGATCATGGCCGGTGCCGCGGGGTACTTGCTCAAGCAGATCAACGGTCGAGCGCTCATCGACGCCGTACGCCGGCTCGCGGCGGGGGAGTCGCTGCTGGATCCGTCGATGACGGCGAAGGTCCTGGAGCGGCTGCGGCACCCGGCCGAGGCGGAGGACCCGAGGTACGCGTCGTTGACCGATCAGGAGCGCCGTATCCTGGCCGAGATCGCCGAGGGCAAGACCAACCGCCAGATTGCCCAGTCCCTGTTCCTGGCCGAGAAGACCGTGAAGAACTACGTCTCGTCCCTGCTGCGCAAACTCGACCTGGAACGCCGCACCGAGGCCGCCGTCTTCGCCGTCGAACACGCCCGAAAGCAACCGCGCTAGCGCTCGTTCACGACACAGCGGGCGCCGTCGTCATCGGGGACTCAGCCGAGGAAGTGACCGGCCGGGGGCCGGGTCGCGTGCTTGCGGGACCGCGTGGTCGCGGGACGATGGTTGGTGCTGTGTTCGGGGGCCTCGACGGCGGTGCTGATGCCGGTTGCCCAGGCGCGGATCTTGGTCCAGTCGCGGGAGTCGCCGGCGAGGTCGCTGCTGGCGAGGCGTCGAGCCAGGAAGCCTCTGGCGGTGTCCGGTTCGAGGCTGCCCGCGAACGTCACCGCGGGCGTTGCCCCGATGTCTTGCGCGAGACGGCGTACGGCCGGCGGCATGTCCTGAGCCTGGTCCTTGTCCGGACCGACAGGACCGCTGTGGAACAGCCAGACCTGACGCCCGCGGAGCGCGTCGGCGTTGTGGCGGAGGAACCGTACGGCGTCCCTGCGCCACCGGCGGATGTACAGCGCGCTGCCGAGGATCACCACGTCGTACTGCGTGACGTTCTTGACCCGGTTGACGTCGAGGACGTCGACGTCGTGCCCGCGCGCCGTGAGCTCGGTGCCGATCGCCCCGGCGATGCCGGCGGTCGCGCCCGCTTTGCTTGCGTAGGCAACGAGTACCTTCTTGGACATCGGGACCTCCTTCGATCGCTCCAAGCACATCAGCCGCGCCGTCGAGGCGGAAGTGCCGAACGCCCCGGCTACGCGGGACCTTCGATGGCGGCGTGCGGGATGACCGCGACCGGGCAGGACGACTGGTGCAGCATCGTCTGGCTCACCGATCCGAGCACGAGACCGGCGAATCCTCCGCGTCCCCGCGATCCGACCACGAGCAGTTGCGCGTCGGCGGACCACTCGAGCAGCAGCTCCGACGGATGACCGGTGACCTCGATCAGCTCCGTGTCGTCCGCGAGGGCGTGCTCGCGAACACCGGCCAGGAGGTCGTGGTCGTCGTCGTCCAAGTCGTCCAGGACAGCGACGATCCGGGCGGTCAGCCCGTGCCGACGTGCGTAGTCGAGTCCGAAGTCGACCGCGGCGTCGGCGGGCCGCGAGCCGTCGTACCCGATGACGACCCGGCTCCCGGCGAGCGCGTCCTCGGTGGGCCGTACGACGACCACCGGGCAGTGCGCATGTGCGGACAGCTCGGTGCCCGACGAACTGACGACGAGCCCGAGCAGGCGTCCGGTGACGCGGCTGCCGATCACGATCAGGTCGGCGTCCCGCGACTCCGCCAGCAGTACGGCGGACGGGAAGCCGTCGACGCGGTGGCCCGTCACGGTCAGCCCTGGCTCGAACTTCCGGGCCAGTTCAACGGCGGCCGCGATGATCCGGTCGGCCTGCGCCCGGAGTCCCGGTGCGACGTCACTGGCCCCGAGCGGCACCTTGAACTCGGCCCACACGAAGGCGTGCACCAGGTGCAGCTGACCGCCTCGCCCGGCTGCTTCGGCCGCACCCCAGCGGATCGCGTTCTCGCAGTCGTCCCGGCCGTCGATGCCGACGACGATCGTGTTGCTACTCATGGCGTCCTCCACTGACGACCCAGTCTCGAATGTCGGGCAGATCTTGCAGGTTGTCGACGACGTACTGCGCGTGTTCGGCCAGCCGTGCCTCGCACCAGGCCTTCAGATCGCTCGCGCCCGGTGGTGTGCGGCGGGCGTTGTTCAGCGCGTCCATGACCAGGTGGTACCGCGAGACCCGGTTGCGTACGACCATGTCGAACGGCGTCGTGGTGGTGCCTTCCTCGATGAACCCGCGGACCCGGAACCGATCCGCGTCCGGACGCCCGTGAACGAGCTGGTGCACCGCACCTGGGTAGCCGTGAAAGGCGAAGACGACGTCCACGTGGTCGGTGAACAACTCGTTGAACAGGGTTTCGTCCATGCCGTGCGGGTGGTCGCGGTGGCGTACCAGCGACATCAGGTCGACGACGTTGACCACGCGGGTCCGGAAGTGCGGCAGCCGCTCGCGCAGGATCTGCGCCGCCGCCACCGTCTCCATCGTGACCACGTCGCCGGCGCACGCCAGCACGATGTCCGGGTCGGCGGTTCCGTCGTCGGTGCCGGCCCACGCCCACACGCCGGCGCCGCGGGCGCAGTGCGCCTCCGCCTCGTCGATCGTGAGGTACTGCAGTTGCGGCTGCTTGTCGATCACGATGAGGTTGACGTACGACGTCGAACGCAGGCAGTGGTCGGCGACCGACAGCAGACAGTTGGCGTCCGGCGGCAGGTAGACACGGCCGATGGTGCCGCGGGTGGTGATCACGTTCTGGATCAGCCCGGGGCCCTGATGGCTGAATCCGTTGTGGTCGTTGCGCCAGGCGGTCGAGGTCAGCAGGATGTTCAGGCTCGGGACGCGCGCCCGCCACGGCAGGTTCTCGGCCTCCTGGAGCCACTTGCTGTGCTGGATCGTCTGTGACGCGCTGACCATCGCGAAGGCCTCGTAGGTGGCGAACAGGCCGTGCCGGCCGGTCAGCGTGTAGCCCTCGAGCCATCCGTGGCAGTTGTGTTCCGAGAGGACCTCCATCACCCTGCCGTCGCGGGAGATGTGGTCGTCCGCGTCGGTCACCCGCTCGGCGAAGCCGCGATCGGATGCTTCGAACACGGCGCCGAGGCGGTTGCTGCTGGTCTCGTCGGGACAGAAGAGCCGGAACCGGTCGGGATTGGTGCGGTAGATGTCGCGGAGCAGTTCGCCGAGACGGCGGGTGGACTCCAGGCGGACACTGGCCGGTGCGGGTACGTCGACGGCGTAGCGACGGTGGTCGGGCAGCTCGAGGGGCCGCATCAACAGGCCCCCGTTGGAATGCGGTGTCGCGCTCATCCGCAGCGATCCCGCCGGATTGGCTCGACGGACCAGTTCGGTGGGTGACCCGTTGTCGTCGAACAGTTCTTCGGGCCGGTAGGAGCGCAGCCAGGATTCGAGCAGGCGCAGGTGATCCGGGTTCTCCCGTACGGTTGCCAGCGGCACCTGGTGAGCTCGGTAAGTGCCGGCCATCTGCACTCCGTCGACAATTTCGGGGCCGGTCCAGCCCTTAGGGGTGCGCAGCACGATCAGCGGCCAGCGTGGCCGGGTGCCGTCCCAGTCGCCACCTCGCGCCGCGGCCTGGATCGCCCGGATCCGGCCCCAGGCGTGGGCGAGTGCGGCGGCGAACCGGTGGTGCATCCCCGGCAGGTCGGCGCCCCCGACCTCGATGACGTCGTACCCGTGACCTTCGAGCAGGGACCGGACCTCGGCCGGATCCTTGCGTCCCAGCACCGTCGGTCCGGCGATCTTGGCGCCGTTGAGGTGCAGGACCGGCAGCACTGCGCCGTCCCGGGCCGGATTGATGAAGGACACGCCCTTCCAGGATCCCTCCAACGGGCCGGTCTCGGCCTCGCCGTCGCCGACCACCGCGAGTGCGATCAGGTCCGGGTTGTCCATCACGGCGCCGAACGCGTGCACGAGCACGTAGCCGAGTTCGCCGCCCTCGTGGATGGAGCCCGGTGTGGTCACCGAGACATGGCTCGGGATACCGCCCGGCGCGGAGAACTGCCGGAACAGCCGCCGCATCCCCTCGGTGTCAGTGGTGACCGCGGGGTAGGTCTCGGTGTAGGTGCCCTCGAGGTACCCGGCCGCGACCAGCGCCGGTCCACCGTGACCGGGTCCGGCGAGGTACAGCATCTGCTGGCCGGTCTCGCGAATGAGCCTGGAGGCGTGTGCGTAGATGAACGACAGACCAGGACTCGTGCCCCAGTGACCCAGCAGCCGCGGCTTGATGTCCGCGGCGGTGAGCTGCTTGTGCAGCAGCGGATTGGCCATCAGATAGATCTGCCCGATGGTCAGGTAGTTGGCGGCCCGCCACCAGGCGTCCACGCATTCCAGCTCGGCGTCGCTCAACGCCGAGACCTGGTCGGAGGTCTCGTAGAGGGAAGCGCTCTTGGGCATAGGTGATGTTCCTCGTCTCTGGCCGGCTGAGATTGATGGCACAGACATCGAATCGCGTGCGCCCTGGTGCCACCAGAGGCATCTGGCCCTGACAACGAAGGACGGCCGGCCGGGACCTTTGGCCCTGTGACGCGGTCGCTGGGCCAAGGAGCGTGGAACACGGAGGTGGCACAAATGACCGAACTACCGACGACCGGCCGCTACGTGTTCGACTTTGCCGAAGGCTCTATGGAGCAGAAGGACCTGCTCGGAGGCAAGGGGGCCAATCTCGCCGAGATGACCCGGCTGGGTCTGCCGGTCCCGCCCGGATTCACCATCGCGACGACAGCGTGTCGTGCCTATCTCGAGACCGGCGATCTGCCGGCGGGCCTGGGTGACGAGATCGCCGCGCATCTCCGCGAGCTGGAGCAGGCCATGGGTCGTCGGCTGGGTGACGCCAATGACCCGCTGCTGATCTCGGTGCGCTCCGGTGGGAAGTTCTCGATGCCCGGGATGATGGAGACGATCCTGGACATCGGACTGACCGACGAGTCGGTCCACGGGCTGGCGAAGCACTCAGGTGATGACCACTTCGCCTGGGACTCCTACCGGCGGCTCCTGCAGATGTACGCGCGCACAGTCCTCGACGTACCGGACGACCTGCTGCAGGCGGCGGTGTCCACGGAGTACGCCGAATGGGGCGTCGCGACGCCCGAGGAACTGCCGGCAGCTGCGATCGAACGCGCCTGTGTCGCGCTGAAGCAGACCATCGCCGACCACGCCGGCCGGCCGTTCCCGCAGAACCCGCTGGAGCAGCTCGACCTGGCGGTGCGCGCGGTCTTCCGCTCCTGGTCCACGCCCCGGGCCCGGCTGTACCGCCGCCAGGAGCAGATTCCGGACGACCTCGGGACAGCGGTCAACGTGATGGCGATGGTGTTCGGCAACCGCGGGCCCGAGAGTGGCACCGGTGTCGCGTTCACGCGGGACCCGGCGTCGGGTGAGCCCGGTGTGTACGGCGACTATCTTCAGGACGCTCAGGGCGAGGACGTCGTCGCCGGCGTTCGGAACACCGTTCCGCTGGCGCGCCTGGCCGAGATCGACCTGGTCAGCCATGACCGCCTGCGGACCGCGATGTCGACGCTGGAACGGCACTACCGGGACCTGTGCGACATCGAGTTCACGATCGAACGCGGCCGGCTGTGGATCCTGCAGACGCGGGTCGGCAAGCGGACCGCCGAGGCTGCCTTCCGGATCGCCGTGCAACTGGTCGACGAGGGCCTCATCACGCTCGACGAGGCGCTGCTGCGGGTCACCGGTGGCCAGCTCGGGCAGCTGATGTTTCCGCGGTTCGCCGAGCGGCACGGCGTACCGGAGCTGGCGCATGGCGTGGCGGCCTCGCCTGGCGCCGCGGTGGGCTACGCGGCCTTCGACTCAGCGGCCGCACAGCGCTTCGCGGCCGATGGCCGGCGCGTGATTCTCGTACGGCGTGAGACCAACCCTGACGATCTGCCCGGAATGCTGGCGTCCGCGGGAATCCTCACCACCCGGGGCGGCAAGACCTCGCACGCCGCGGTCGTCGCCCGGGGACTCGGGAAGACCTGCGTGTGCGGGGTGGAGACCTTGTCCGTGGACCCGGTGGCGCGGCGCGCCGAGACAGCGGCGGGTGCCGTGATCGAGGAAGGCGATCTGGTGTCCGTGGACGGGACCGCGGGCATCGTGTATCCCGGCGAGGTCCCGGTCGTCGCCTCACCGGTGGTGGAGTATTTCGACGGGCGCACTGACCTCCTGGACACGGATGAGCTGGTTCGCGCCGTGGATCGGCTGCTGCGGCACGCCGATGCTCGCCGGCGCCTGGGCGTCCACGCGAATGCCGACACACCCGCTGACGCCGCCCGTGCCCGCCGCTTCGGGGCGGAGGGCATCGGGCTCTGCCGTACGGAGCACATGTTCCTCGGTGAGCGGCGCCAGCTCGTCGAGCGGCTGGTGCTGGCCGCGAACAGCGCCGACCAGCAGGCGGTGCTCGAGGAACTGCTGCAGCTGCAACGTGCGGATTTCGCGATGATCTTCCGGGCGATGGCGGGGCTGCCGGTGACAGTGCGGCTGATCGATCCGCCGCTGCACGAGTTCCTGCCGGACCTGACCGACCTGTCGGTGCGGGTGGCCGTCGGCCAGGCCACGGCCACCCCCGACCCTGAGGCCGAGCGCCTGCTCGCGGCGGTGCGGCGGATGCACGAGAGCAACCCGATGCTCGGACTGCGCGGTGTCCGGCTGGGCATCGTGATCCCAGGCCTCTTCGCCATGCAGGCCAGGGCGATCGCCGAGGCCGCCGCCGAGGTGACGGCGGAAGGGACGGACGTCCATCCCGAGATCATGGTGCCTCTGGTGGCCGGCGAGGCGGAGCTGCAGCTCGTCCGGCGCGAGATCGAGGGCGTTCTCGCCGACGTGGCTGCGCGCACCGGTGGCCTGGTCCCGACCCGGATCGGCGCGATGATCGAGGTACCACGGGCGGCGCTGGGTGCCGAACGGATCGCCCACTCCGCCGACTTCTTCTCCTTCGGCACCAACGACCTCACGCAGCTGACGTGGGCGTTCAGTCGCGACGATGTCGAGGCGTCGATCTTCCCCCGCTACCTCGACGCTGGCATCTTCGCGGTGTCGCCGTTCGAGTCGCTGGACGTCGAGGGCGTCGGCAGGCTGGTCCGCCTCGCCGTCACCGAAGGCCGCACGGGCAATCCGGACCTCGTCATCGGCGTCTGCGGCGAGCACGGCGGCGACCCGGCGTCCATCGCCTTCTTCGCGGAGGCGGGGCTGGACTACGTCTCGTGCTCCCCGTACCGCGTTCCGGTAGCACGTCTCGAGGCGGGCCGCGCCGCCGTAGCGCCGACGGCTGCGACGAGCGACACGCGCTGATGTCTCAGAGCCGAAGGTCCCGGGCCTCGGGACCAACGGCACTAGCTCGGCCGGCCCAAGCTGCGGTGAGCTGGACGGAGTGTCGAAAGGAGCCGGGATGACGGTCGTGGAGCAGCCGGGTGCGGGTTGGGACGTACTGGCGTCGGACGGGTCGGTGGTGCGGATCCGGCCGGTGCGCGTGGACGACGAGCCGGCCCTGCGGGCCATGAACAGCCGCGTGTCGGACGAATCGATCTACCTGCGGTTCTTCGGCATCAACCGGATGATGGCCGACGAGTACACCGATCACCTCGCCACCGAGCACGACGGTCATGTCGCGCTCGTCGCGGAGCACGCCGGCGATGTCGTGGGGATCGCGAGCTACGAGAACCTGCGCAGTGGCGAGGCCGAGATGGCCTTCCTGCTGCAGGACTCGGTGCACGGCAAGGGCATTGGGACGCTGCTGCTCGAGCAGCTGGCCGCGACGGCCCGGGAGAACGGCATCCAGCGACTGCGCGCCGACACGCTCGGCGAGAACGCCAAGATGCTTCGGGTGCTCGCCGATTCCGGGTTCGAGCAGGTCCGCAGGCTCGACAGCGGCGTGGTCGAGCTGGTGCTCGACACGGCGTACCATCCACTGACCCTGGAGAAGATGGCCGACCGCGAGCGGGCGGCCGAGAACCGTTCTCTGCAACGCCTGTTCGCGCCCCGGACGGTCGCCGTGATCGGCGCCGGTCGCACGCCTGGCGGCATCGGCCACGAGGTACTGCGGAACATCGTCAGCGGTGGCTTCACCGGTACGACGTACGCCGTGAACCCGCACGCCTCGGTGATCGCCGGTGTCGCGGCGTACCCGTCGATCGGCGCGGTGCCGGACACGGTCGACCTCGCCGTGATCGCGGTTCCGGCCGAGCAGGTGGCCGATGTACTGGCGCAGTGTGGCGCGGCGGGTGCCGGGGGAGCGGTGGTACTGACGGCGGGGTTCTCCGAGCTCGGCGCGGCCGGTCGTGAGTTGCAGCGTGAGATGCTCGCGGTCGCGCGCCGGCACAGCATCCGGCTGATCGGCCCGAACTGCCTGGGCCTGGTCAACACCGCCGCGGAGATCAGCCTGAACGCGACGTTCGCCGAGGTCTCGCCCAGCCCCGGCGTACTCGCCATCGCGGCGCAGTCCGGCGCGGTCGGAATCGCTGTGCTGGAGCATGCCGGCCGGACCGGACTGGGTATCTCCGAATTCGTTTCCCTCGGCAACAAGGTCGATGTCAGCGGCAACGACGTCCTGCTGCACTGGTGGGGCGACCAACGGACCGCGGTGATCGGGCTGTACCTGGAGTCGTTCGGGAACCCGCGCAAGTTCGGTGGACTGGCCCGGATGATCGGCCGCACGAAACCGATCCTGATCGTGAAGGGCGGCCGCTCGGCGGGTGGCCGGCGCGCCGGTGCGTCGCACACGGCCGCGGCGGCGACGCCGGAGACCGCGGTGGACGCGCTGTTCGCGCAGTCCGGCGTCCTGCGGATGGACACCATCGAGGAGCTCGTCGAGACCGCCCGCGTGCTGGCGGTTCCGCCGTTGCCGCGCGGCCGCCGGCTCGCCGTGGTCGGGAACGCGGGCGGTGCAGGGATCCTCGCGGCCGATGCCGCCGGCCGGCTGGGACTCGAGCTGCCCGAACTGAGTGAGAGCGTGCAACACCGGCTGGAGGAAGCCGGTGCGGTAGCGACCGGGAACCCCGTGGATCTCGGAGCGGCCGCCTCGCCGACGAGCCTGGCCCAGGCGCTGCAGGTGATCATGGACAGTGGTGAGATCGACAGCATCGTTGTGAACTACGCCGTGACCAGAGCCGGCCGCGTCGAGGACATCTACGCCACGATCGCGGCCGCGGCGGCGCCCGCCGAGCTGCCGATCGTCGTGAACTGTGTCGGTTCGCCGCACGCCACCCCGGAGATCGCGCTGCCGGACGGGCGCCGGCTGCCGGTGTTCGCGTTCCCGGAGAGCGCCGTGCGCGCCCTGGCCCACGCCCTTCGGTATGCCGAGTGGCGTGCGCGGCCGCAGGGCGTCGTACCGGAGTTGAGTCGTGTTGACACGGCAGGAACCCGCGGAGTCGTACGGCGGTACTTCGAGCAGTCGCCCGACGGCGGCTGGGTCGACCCGCGGCAAGCGAACCAGCTGCTGCGGCGGGCCGGGATCTCGGTGATACCGGTGGCGACGGCGTCGTCTCGCGCGGAGGCGATCGCGGCAGCGGAGCAGGCCGGGTACCCGGTCGCGTTGAAGACCGCCGCGCCCGGTGTCGTGCACAAGACCGACATCGGTGGCGTGCGGATCGGCCTGGCGAATGCCGTGCAGCTGGGCAAGGCGTACGAAGAGGTCACCTCGGCTGCCGGGGATCCGCACGTGGTCGTCCAGGCCATGGCGCCGAGCGGGACCGAACTGGTCATCGGCACGGTGCGGGACCGTCTGTTCGGGCCCCTCGTGATGGCCGGCAGCGGCGGAACGCTCACCGATCTGCTGGCCGACCGGCAGTGGCGCGGCCTGCCGCTCACGGACCTGGATGCGGCCGACATGGTGCGCTCCCTGCGGTGCGCGCCGCTGCTGGCCGGTTACCGCGGCGCGGACGCTGCCGACCAGGCCGCGGTTCTGGATGTCATCCACCGGATCGCGTGGCTGGCCGAACAGGTCCCGGAGCTGGCCGAACTGGACATCAACCCGCTGGTCGCCGGCCCGTCCGGCGCCTTCGCGGTCGACGTACGGATGCGCCTGACCCCGGCCGTCCCCGAGCCCGACTGGCACGCCCGCCGGCTGCGCGAAGACTGATCAGAGGGCGGTCATCGTACGGCGGTTCGGTCGAAGCGGAGCGCCACGGTGGTGAGCGCCCGGATCGCCGCGACCGTCTCCGCGATCCTGCGGTGCGAGTCGGTGGGGTGGACGGTGCGGAACAGGTCGTTGCGAAGGTCCTCAAGGACGTCGAGGAGCTGCACGATCTCGTCGACCACGATCGCGTCGTGGGCCTGGTCGGTGGTGAGGATCGGCAGAATGCGGCCGCGGAAGGCGACCAGCGTGTGCTGGGCCTCGGCCAGGCGGCGTTCCTCCAGGAACCAGTTGTCGGTCCGGCTGGTCTCGGCGATGTCGGTGAGATCGGCCTCCCACCGGTCGATCTCCTGACGCAGTGTGGTCATGACGGCTCCTTGGGGAGGAAGTCTTCGACCGGGCGGCGGGCGGTCCCGGTGTGGGACCGGCTGTGGCCGAAGCGGATGATCATGTGGGGGTGGCCCGGGTGCCCGGTCAGACGCTGGACCTTGCGGCGCAGGTCGTCGTACTCGAGCGGCTGGTTCAGGAACGAGGCGCTGACCCCGTCCCGGGTCGCGGCGAGCAGGACCCGCTCGAGCGCGGCGCCGGCCGCCACTTGGTCGGCGGGCTCGTCGTAGTCGGTGGAGAGTACGGCGAGGTCCGGGTGTTCCTCGAAGGCCCGCTCGGAGCGCAGCCGGTCGTTCGGCCGGGTGCCGAGATCACGGACCGCGGCGGGATAGCCGGCGGACCGCGGGCCCAGCGCTGAACTCGGTACGCCGTCGCCGGGGCGCTGGCCGCCGACCCAGTGCGCGCGTTCGGCGCGTCGCTGCCAGTCGTGGATCTCGCGCAGGTCGGTGTCGAGGATCAGGTCGAGAACGGCGCGGACCTCGTCCTCGCCCAGCCAGGTCAGCTCGGCGCCCTCGGCGAACGCCGCCCGCAGGAGCCGTACGCGGACGTCCTCGGCGACCGGGATCGCGTCGGACGGATTCCGGTCCGTGTGGCGGTAGGGGATCTGGACCGCGAGGTCGCGGAGTTCCTCGTCCCGGGCGGCGGTGGGTTCGAGCACGATCCGGGCGAGCAGGTCGGGTTCTTCTCTCGGGTACGGCGCCAGCCCGAACCAGGTGCCGTACCCGAGGTTTTCGGCCGCGCACCGCAGGTTGAAGGTGGCGGCGCCGGCGGCGATCCGCATCGCGCGACCGGTCGGGTCCTCGGCGGGCAGCGTGCGGGAGCCGTCCAGGTACACGTCGATCACGTGACCCTCGACCTCGAACCGCCACGGCTGGGTGTTGTGCATGCTCGGCGCGGCCACGGCCGCCGCGAGCAGTACCTCGAGATGCGCCTTCGGCAGTTGATCAGACACGGTGTCCACCTCCGACTCCAGCTTCGCCGGAGGACGGCAGGCTGCGCCGCGGGCAAGAGTCCCGATCTGGCAGGCCGTTAGTCAGTCGGTGCGCTGAACTCCACCACGGTGCCTTGCGGGTCGTTGGCGCCGATCTGGACCGTGCCGCCGAGCGACTGCGCGCGTTCGGTCAGGTTGCGCAGACCGCTGCGCCGGGTGCTGGGCCCGATGCCGGTGCCGTCGTCCGAGACCCGCGTGACCACCTGGCCCGACCCGACCGTCACCTCGACCTTCACCTGCGAGGCGTGGGCGTGCCGGACGACGTTGGACAGCGATTCCCGGACGACGGCGAGGATCTGCGGCCGGACCGATGCCGGAACGCCGGTGTCGAGCGGGCCGGTCACGGTCAGCCGGGGACGGAACCCGAGCCCTTCGGCGTACTCCGAGACGAGCGTCTGGAGGTCGCTGCGCAGCGAACTGGAGTCCGGTGCCTGCTGCAGTTCGAAGATCGCAGCTCGCAGGTCGTGGATGGTGGTGTCGATGTCTTCGACCGCCCGGCCGAGTCGCTCCTGGTGCTCGGGGCGGGCCAGCCGGTGCATACCCTGCAGCTGCAGGCCGGTCGCGAACAGGCGCTGGATGACGAGGTCGTGCAGATCCCGGGCGATCCGGTCGCGGTCCTCGAGGACGGCGAGCATGTCGCGGTCGCGTTGCGCCTGGGCCCGCTCGAGCGCGAGCGTGGCCTGGCCGGCGAACATCCGGACCAGATCGGCCCCGTCGGCCACCCGGTTGTTCGCGCCTTGTTCCAGCGCCACGATCAGCATGCCGCCGGTGTCGGCGCCGCCGGCCGGCAGCGGAGCGATGGTCGTCCGGCCGAGCACCGCACCCTCCGGGAACTCGGTCGCACCGCCCGCGTCCTTGAGGACCTGTGCGAGGTCCTCGAGGATGACGACCTGGCCGTCGTCGGCGACGACCTGGCCCAGGATCGGAAGGCCGGCCGGAACCCGGCGGCCGACGTACCGGCCGTAGTCCGCCGGCCCGTCGACCGCGCGCACGACCAGCTCGTCGCCGTCGGTGATGAGTATTGCGGAGACATGCGCCCGGGAAATCTCGCGCGAGCGCTGCGCGATCAGCTGCAGGGCCTGGTCGGCGTCGAACTCGCCGAGCATCAGCTGGGTGATCTCGGCGTTCACCTCGTGCCAGCGCCGGCGTTGCTCGGTGTCGGCGTACAGCCGGGCGTTGTCGATCACCACTCCGGCCGCCGCGGCCAGCGCCGTGACCGTGCGCTCGTCGTCCTCGGTGAAGTCGGCGCCGCCGGTCTTCTCGGTCAGGTAAAGGTTGCCGTAGGCATGTTCCCGGGTCCGGATCGGGACACCGAGGAAGCTCTTCATCGGCGGATGGTTGGACGGGAAGCCGTACGACCGGGGGTGCTCGGCGAGATCGTGCATCCGCAGCGGCTCCGGGTGCTCGATGAGCAGACCGAGGATGCCGTGCCCCTCCGGGTACGGGCCGATGGCGGCGATCTGCTCGTGGGTCACGCCGTGGGTGATGAACCGGACCAGCCGTTTGCCGTCCGCGCCGACGACGCCGAGCGCGCCGTACTGCGCGCCGGCCAGCTCACAGGCCGCCGAGACGATGCGGTCGAGGGTGCTGTTCAGGTCCAGGTCCGCAGCGATACCGACGACGGCGTCCAGGAGCGCCCGCAGCCGCTCCTGGTACTCCATGATCTCGTCGACGCGGCCGAGCAGCTCCTGCAACAGGGCGTCAAGACGTACCCGAGACAAGCCGGCATATTCCAGCGCCCCCTCGTCCCAGGTCCCTCGTCCCACAGGTGAGTCGCCCGCCACTCGCCCAGCCTAGGGAATGGTTCGGGCAATGGGAAGCTCCTTCCGGTCTAGCCGCCTTCGCGTGGCCTCTTTCCCCAGGGCACGAGACGCCTCCCGTGCACGGACTCGACGCCCACCCGGACGAGCCGGGCGTCCTCGATCGGCAGCCAGGAGCGCACCGGCAGGGTATGGCGCAGCTCGGCGGCCTCCTCGTCGCTGACCACGGACAGATGACCGATCGCGGTGACCGTCCATCCGACGTGCCGGTCGACATCCACCTCGTCGGCCTCGAAGGCGACCACGTCGCCGCGCTCGGCGGCGCGGAACTTGTCGCCGCGCCCGGTGCTGAACACGATGGTGTCGCCGTCCAGGAGGAAGTTGACCAGCCGGACCGCGGGCAGACCGCCGTTGGTGTGCACGAGCCGTCCGACGGGCACGGAACGCAGCAGCCGAAGACACTCGGACCGGTTCACGATCTCGAGGCGTGAGTGATCGAAGTGATGTGCCATGGTCATCGAAGTGCCTTTCAAGCCGCGTATGGCCACTGTCGCCGGAGCCGCCCGGCGGGCAGTAGGGCCGAAAGTCCCGGACCACAGGGACCTCCCGGCCGGGGAACATGTCCACGCAGCGGGTGACCTTCGGCCTCTGTGCCGGTGGTGGGTGCTGCAGCACGCTGGGCAGATGAGCTTGTTCGGCAGTAGATCGGCACAATTCGCGCGGGAGCCTTGGTTCCGGCGCCATCCCGTGCCTGTGCTGTGTGTCGGGGCGGCGCTGTTCGCCTCGGTGTGGCTCCTGCGCCTGCTCGACGGCGACGCCACCGACGCGTCGACACTGCTGTTCACGCTTCCGGTCGCCCTGATCGCCGTCGCGTTCGGGCGGCGCGCCGGTCTCGCGGCAGGCGCAGTGGCCGTAGTGATGGTGGTGGCCTGGGTCGTCGCGACGGCCACCGACCTGAGCCTGGTGGGCTGGATCTCGCTGTGCGTTCCCCAGGTGTTGCTCGGAGGCCTGCTCGGCGACGCGTCGGAGCGGCTGCGTAGTGCTGACGAGGAGCGCCGCCGGCTGGAGTCAGGGGCGCTGCTGTACCGCGAGGCGATCGAGATCAACGACTCGCTGGTGCAGGGGATGGCGGCGGCGCGCTGGGCCCTGGAGGCCGGCCGGACCGAGGACGGCCTCAAGATCCTCGAGGAGACGATCGGCCAGGCCCAGGACCTGGTGTCCGACCTGATCCGCCAGGCCGGCATGGCCGGCTCGGGCCCGTCGATCCGGTCCGAGTAGGGACCTTCGGACCAGGCTGCGGGAGGAGTCGGACCCTGTGGGCCCCGGCGCCGGTGGCGTTCGGTTGTGATGACAACCGACTGTGCTGGAGGAGTCATGAGGCATCCGCTGAAGGTGTCCGATGTGATGACGCGTGACGTGATCACGGTCACGGAGGACACGCCGTACAAAGAAGTCGTGGCGTTGCTGGCCGCGCACCACATCACCGCCGTGCCGGTGATCAACGCGTACGGCGGCGTCGGCGGGGTGGTGTCCGAGACGGACCTGATCCGCAAGGAGGAGTTCCAGGGCGCACGCCGGCTCCCGTGGGCGCTGCGCTGGCGGCAGCACCAGGCCCGTTCGAGGGCCGCGGGCCTGCGGGTCGGCGAGCTGATGTCGCGTCCCGCGGTGACGATCGACCAGACCGCGACGATCCCCGAAGCGGCCAGACTGATGGCGGCCCGCGGCATCACCAGGCTGGTGGTGACCGACGGCGAGGTGCTGACCGGCATCGTGACCCGGTCCGACCTGCTGAAGGCGTTCCTCGAGCCCGACGACCGCCTCCTGCAGCGAGTCCGGCGAGAGGTCGTCGTCCACGCCCTGTGGGACGACCCGTTCGGCATCGAGCTCGCCGTCCAGGACGGCGTCGTGACGCTGTCCGGCGAGGTCGACCGGCACAGCACCGCCGAACTCGCCGAGAAGCTGACGGCCGAGGTGGACGGCGTGGTCGGCGTCGACAACCGACTCACGTGGATGTACGACGACACGATGTCGGCCCCCGCCATCCAGCCTTCGCCGGAGGTCCGGCGCCGTCCGTGAGGCCCTGTGAATCCGGGTCTTCCGGTGCTGGTAGCGCTCACAGGTGAGGACGGCGCTCCGGGCACCGGGTCGAAAGTCCCGAGTCCGGCGGGGCATGGGTCCTGGACGACTCGCGCAGGTCTGTTGGACGGCGACGACGGGGCTTTGGTCGCTGGCCGGGCGAACGACCGACCGCGAAGCTCGACGTATGAACCGTATTCGTCGTGCGCTGCAGTGGCTGTCGGGCCGTCGGGCGCGACTGGTACCGGCCGCCGTCGTGGTGGTGGCACTGGTCGCCGCCGGCGTCGGGTTCTCCCTCTGGAGGGGTGACGACGAACCGGTGCCGCCGGCCGGAACACCCACTGCGCCGGCCGGCGAAGGTCCGGTGGACATGGCCGGCCGCGCGCCCCTGACCGGCGTGCCGGCCAAGGACGCGCTCAAGCGGCCGGCCGTCACCGTCAAGATCTCGAACACCCCCGACGCGCATCCGCAGCGCGGGCTGGGTGACGCCGACATCGTGTTCGTCGAGCCGATCACCGGTGGCACCACGCGGCTCGCGGCGATCTTCCACTCCAAGCTGCCGGCTCAGGTCGGTCCGGTGCGTTCGCTGCGGCCGATGGACGCGGCGCTGATCGGACCCACCAAGGGCATCATCGCCGACACGATGGCCGATCGCTGGGTCCTGGAGTACGTCGACCGGGTCGCCGACCTCGACAATCTGGGCAGCCTGCGGGTGCCGTCCGGGACCTACCGTCTCGACGACACCAGGCGCGCGCCGAACCACGTGTTCGCGCGCCCCGGCGAACTCCTGCGGCTGAGCGATCGCAAGGCCCCACCGTCGCCGTACTTCAGCTACGCGGCCGGCCTGAACCAGTCGACCGCCCAGCGGTCCGGTACTCGGGCGGCCTCGGTCACCATCGCGTACGGCGGATCCGCGACGGCGACCTGGACCTACGACGCGGCGTCGCACCGATGGGTTCGCGCCGAGAAGTGGTCACCGCACCTGATCGAGGGCAACGGTCAGGTGGCCGCCGACAACATCGTCGTACTCACCGCCCAGCGGGACACCAGCTTCCCGAAGGCCAAGCCCACGATGACGATTCTCGACGTCTTCGACGCCTCCGGGACGCTGAAGCTCTTCACCGGCGGCAAGGTGGTCAGCGGCCGGTGGAGCAAGGGCGCCGTGAACGAACCGTTCGAGTTCACCACGGCCGACGGCAAGCCGCTGCTGCTCACCCCTGGCACGACCTGGATCGAATGCGCCCTGACCACGATGCCCGTCCAGGTCAGGTGAGCCGGCCAGGTCCGCAGCCTCGGCCAGGGCTGAAGTGCCTGTCGAGACGGGACTGGACGACCCTGGCGATCGTGCGGTGCACGTCCGGAGTATGGAGCGTGAAGGGAGGCTGCGCAGATGGCCGAGAGCACTGTTCCTGTGCTGGCGGCGTCCCGTCTCGGGAAGCGGTTCGGGGAGCGGGTTGCTGTCGACGACGTCAGTTTCGAGGTCGCGCCGGGGGAGACCTACGGTCTGCTCGGGCCGAACGGTGCCGGGAAGACGACGACGATCCGCCTGGTCTGTGGCCTGCTGCGCGCGGACGCCGGCGAGGTCCGGATCGCGGGTACGCCGGTGGGTACGACGTCGACCGCGGCGAAGCGCCGCATCGGGTACGTTCCCCAGGAGATCGCGCTGTACCCGGACCTGACGGCACGGGAGAACCTGCGGTTCTTCGGTCGGCTCTACGGACTGCGCGGTACGCCGCTGAACCGGCGCGTCGGCGAGGTGCTCGAGCTGATCGGGCTGTCGGACCGGGCCACCGACCGGGTGGAGTCGTTCTCGGGCGGGATGAAGCGGCGCCTGAACATCGGCGCCGGGCTGCTGCACGAGCCGACCCTGCTGGTCCTCGACGAGCCGACCGTCGGAGTCGATCCGCAGAGCCGGCACGCCGTGATGGAGAGCGTGCGGTCGTTCGGCGCGACGGGGATGGCCGTCCTCTACACGACGCACTACATGGAGGAAGCGGAGCGGCTGTGTGACCGGGTCGGCATCATCGACCACGGCAAGCTGGTTGCCGAGGGCACCCGTCGGGAGCTGGTCGCCAAGCTCGGTGAACGGGACCGCATTACGTTGTCCGCCGCCGGTGACCTGGGAGTGCTGGCGGATCGTTGCCGGGACCTGGCGGGCGTCGACCGCGCGGATGTGAAGGACGGAGAGGTGCAGTTGCTGGCTGCGGACGGCCGGCGGTTGCTGCCCGGCGTACTGGAGGCCGCTGAGCGGTCCGGACTGTCGCTGCGGTCGGTGGAGGTGGACGAGCCCGATCTCGAGGCGGTCTTCCTGCATCTGACCGGTACGGCGTTGCGGGAGTGAGCATGTTCGCGGCATTCGTGATCGCGGCCAAGGATCTGCGCCAGCGCTTCCGGGACCGGTCGGCACTGGTCTTGGGGTTCGTCGCGCCCGTGGCGGTCGCGGCTCTGATGAGTTTCGCGTTCTCCGGTGTGGAGTCCTTCCACGCCGATATCGCCTTGGTGGACAACGACCGGGGTCAGATCGCCGTCGCGCTGCGCGGGGCGCTGACCGGTCCGGAGCTGTCCGACGTACTGACAGTCCGGGACGCCGCCGACGACGCCGAGGCGCGCAGGATGGTGGACGCCGGCGACGCCGGCGCCGGGCTGATCATTCCGGCGGGCTTCAGCGCGGCGGCGGTCGGTGACAAGCCAATCGGCCTCCGGGTGCTGGGTAATCCGGACGAGCCGCTGCAGGCACAGGTGGCACGTGCCGTCGCCGACGCGTACGTCGCCCAGCTCAACGCGGACCGGCTGTCCGTGACCACCGCGCTGGCCGCTGGGTTCCCGGAAAGTCGTGCCGCGGAGCTCGCCGCTGCCGTGGCGAACCTGCAGCTGCCCGAATCGGTGCAGGCCCAGCCGACCGGGTATCGCCAGTTGCGGACCGCGAGCTACTACGCACCCGCGATGGGGATCATGTTCGTGCTCTTCGCGATCGGCTTCACCGCGCGGGACTACTTCACCGAGCAACGCACCGGGACGCTGGAGCGGATCGGTGCGGCGCCGGTGACGCGTGGCGTCGTACTGCTCGGCAAATCGCTCGCCGCGTTCGTCTACAGCGTCGTCAGTCTGGGCACGCTGGCGATCGTTTCGTCGTTGGCGTTCGATGCCGAGTGGGGGCCGCCGGCCGCGGCCCTCGCACTGATCCTCGCGTTCTCGGCGGTCCTGGTGGCGTTGACGGCACTGGTCGTCGCGATCGCGCGGACGGAACGCCAGGCCGACGGGCTGGCGACGATCGTCACGTTCGTGCTGCTCCTGCTCGGCGGCAACTTCGTGCTGCTCAGCCAGGCGCCGGAGATGCTGCGGCGGCTCGCCTTGCTGACGCCGAACGGGTGGGCGTTGCGCGGGTTCACCGACCTCGCGACCGGGGCCGGCGCGACCAGCGCGATCGTCCCGGTGCTGGTCATTCTCGGTATGGCGGCGCTGCTGGGGACGATCGCCGCGGTCGTCGGACAAAGGAGGCCGGCATGAGAGCCGCGCTGGCTGTTGCGGGTGTCTCGTTGCGCCGGATACTGCGGGACCGGACCGCGCTGTTCTTCATCGTGGTGCTGCCCGTCGTCATCATCACCGTCATCGGCACCGTCGTCCAGAATCCGGGTGGCTTCCGGATCGGGGTGCTGGCGAGCCAGATCTCGGGTCCGCCGCTGGCGACCAGCCTGGTCGACGAGCTGAAGTCGGTCGGGCCGCTGCACACCCTGGCCGACGAGTCGACGGCTCGTACGGCGTTGCGCCGCGGAGAGATCGACGCGGTCGTACTGGTTCCAGCAGGCTTGGACGCGGACCTGCTCGGTGGTCAGGACGTGCGGATCCCGGTGCTCGCGGGTGGCGCGGAGTCGACGCAGAGCGCCGTACGTTCTGCTGTCGCGGCCGCGGTGGCCCGGCATGCGGAACGAGTCCAGGCGGCGGCGTTCGCGGCCCGGACGACGGGGACGACCACGGCCGAGCAGTTGCCTAGGGCAACCGCGGTGCAACGGGTGACGCCACGGATCGGGATCAGCACCGAGAACGTCGCCACCGGGAGTGACTACCTGCCGCTCGGCTTCAGCTACAGCGCGCCGACGATGCTCGTGCTGTTCGTCTTCATCAACGCGCTGGCCGGCGGCGCCTCGATCATCCAGACCCGGCAGCTGGGCATCTACTCCCGGGCCCAGGCCGCGCCGATCCGCGTGCGCAGTCTGGTGCTGGGGGAGACGCTGTGCTATCTGACCTTCGCGGTGCTGCAGTCGATCCTGATCGTCGGTGTCGGTGCGTTGTTGTTCGGTGTCAGCTGGGGCAACTCGCTCGCGGCCGTCGCGCTGATCGGCACCTGGGCGCTGGTCGGTACGGGCGCCGGCATGCTCAGCGGAGCGCTGTTCAAGACACCGGACCAGGCGTCCGCGATCGGCCCGGTGATCGGCATCGCGTTCGCGATGCTCGGCGGCTGCATGTGGCCGCTGGAGATCGTCCCGGACGCGGTCCAGACGCTCGGGCACGCCACCCCGCATGCCTGGGCGATCGACGCCTGGATCACCGTCCTGTCACGGGACGGCGGCCTCGCCGACATCGCCACCGACCTCGCCGTACTCGCGGCCTTCGCGACGGCGATGCTCGGCCTCGCCTCGATCGTCCACCAACGCAGACTCACCAGCTGACAGCCCATCGGGGCCAGGAGTGCCTACACTGCGAAGAGGAGTGTGGGAGCTATGGCCACTGTAGGAAGCTGGGAGCCGTTCAACCCGCCGGCCGCGCTGCGCCGGCGAGAGATGCTTGGCTGGCTGGGGTATGTCCAAGCCGTGGGCCCGCGGGTTCCGGCCGTGGATGCCCGCCGGTCGGCGCCGGTTCCGGTACTCACCGTTCCCGGGTTCTTGACCGGCGACTGGTCGATGATCCCGCTGGCGCGACACCTTCGCCGCTCCGGGCATGCGACCTTCACGAGCGGGATGCCGCTGAACTCGGGGTGTACCGAGATGCATCTCGAGCTGCTCGAACGCCGCCTTCAGCAGGCCGTCGACGATGCGGGCCGCCCGGTGGCGCTGGTCGGGCAGAGCCGGGGCGGCACGTTGTGCCGGATGCTGGCGGTCCGGCGACCGGATCTGCTGGCCGGCGTGGTCACGTTGGCGTCGCCGCTGCTGCACCAGCTCGCGACCACGCAGGCGCTGGTCAGTCAGGTCACGCTGATGGCTCGTCTGAACGTCTGCGCCTGGCCGTGGTTGCTGACCGCGGACTGCCTCACCGGTGGCTGCGCGGAACGGACCAGCGCCTTGCTCGAGTCGCCCTGGCCTGCCGGTCTGCCGTTCGTGTCGATGTACTCACGGCAGGACGCGGTCGTCGACTGGCGCTCGTGCCTCGACCCTGCCGCCGAGCACATCGAGGTCGGCGGCACGCACAACGGGATGGGTACGGACCGGCACGTCCATCGGCTGCTCGCCGCCACACTGCGCGAGATCGGTACCCAGCGGACCTGACCGGCAACCGTTGGCCACGCCCGGACGAGGAGCTCTTCGGCGTGTGACAGCTGTCGTCAGGTGGGTTGCCGGGTGGGTTCGAGTGTTGTGGCGATCTGGTGGGCCCAGGCGCGGATCTCCTGCCAGTCGCGGGAGTCGCCGACCAGGCGTTCGAGGTCTCGGTGGTGTGTCACGGCGTCTGCTTGGAGTTCACCGGCGAGGGTCTTGACCGGAGGTGCCTGGATGAGGCGAGCGAGGCGGGCGACGTCGGGTGGGACGGGCTGCTCCTGGTGCCGGCTCGGGCCGATCGGGCCCGAGTGGAAGAGCCAGACGGGCCGGTTGCGGAGTTGGCGTTCGTGCCGCCGGAGGAAGCGGACCGCCTCGGGGCGCCACTGACCCTCGTAGATCGCGCTGCCCAGGACGACGGCACCGTACGGCGTCACGGCCTGGACCGCGCCCAGCTCCTGGACGTCGACCTGTAGTCCGGCAGCTCGGAGTTCGGACCCGACGGCGGCCGCGATGCCGGCGGTCGCGCCCATCTTCGTTGCGTAGGTGACAAGTACCTTCTTGGACATCAGACACTCCTAGGGTTCAGCAGGCGGACAGTTCCACGTGCCACTCGTCGTGCGAGTCGAGGTCGGCGGTGAACAAGACACCGCCGATGGTTCCGTCGCGGTGCGGTTCGGCTTCCTCGTGGTGCCAGACGATCGGCGGCAGTGTGGTGACGACGGCACCGCCGCGGCTGTCGCAACCGCCGTTGAGACCGTTGACGTACTGGACCAGCAGCAGCGTCTCGGCCGTCTGGCGGGAGCTCCTCGGCACCACGCTGATCGGTGGCGTTTCGCTTGCCAGGGACTTGGTGGCCGCGAGGTCCCGCTGGAAGCGGTTCGCGGCGGCGTGGCCGTTGCCGAGTTCACGCAGCAGGTCGGCAGTCGTCCGGGGCTGGAGCGGCCCGGCGAAGGCGAAGGATTGCAGGGCGTACCGACGCGAGGCGAGGTCGCTGTAGATCAGGATCGCCGCGGTCCGGAGGTCTGCCGGCAGCCCGGACGGAATCGTGCGGGCGACCGGTCGCAGGTCCGCGGCGGTCACGAGCCGAGCTGTCCTGGACGTGACGGCGGGCCAGGGTGGGCCGCTGGAGTTGATGGCGGATGCCGCGCTGCGGAGCCGGCCGTCGAGCGTCCTGGCGGCGGCGAAGAACGGTGCGAGCGCGTCAACGGCACTCGGCTCTCGAGTGGTCGGAGTTCGGGTGCTCGGCGGGGCGCTACTCGGACGCGTGGTGGTCGGCTTGGGCGTCACCGTGCTGGTGACAGTTTCGGTCGGTACGACGGGACTCGCAGGACCGCCTGCCGTGTCCTGGCGTTTCGTGATGATCGCGGTCGCGGTGACCGCGAGTGCGACCGTGACAACGACCGACACGACCACGAGCGCGATGTGCCTGCGACGATGCCGGTCCGGCCTGTCCGGGCCCGGAAGTGAGGTGCCCATACCCTCAGCGTCGCTCTGGTACGTGACTGTCTTCAGGGCCGACCGGCCCGGATCGAGCAGGTCCTACGGTCCGTGAGCGGTCGGGAGTTCAGCCGCACTGCGGCGTGCTTGTCCGGGGACTTCTGTCGGCCGGGGTCGGGCCGGACGTCTGTGGTGCGAGTCACAGCGGGAGACGGAGACTCGAACCAATCGACAGGAGGCTGTGATGAGCACGATGGGGCGCTTGGACGAGGCGGTGCGATTGACCGGTGCGTCGGCGTACGGCGCGCGGTTCACGGATCTGGTGGTGCGGTACGGCGAGGTGGTCGTGCTGACCGGCCCGAACGGGTCCGGGAAGAGCACTGTCAGCCGCGTGGTCGTCGGCGAGCTGACAGCCGCCGGCTCGGTCCACGTCCTGGGCGCGGCTCCTGTCATGGCCGACCTGAAGGGGCGGATCGGCTACCTGGTGAAGGATCTGGAGACCATGGGCTCGCTGACCTCGCGCGACGTGCTGGACATCTGCGCGGCAGTCCGAGGCTGCACCACGGCGTACGCCCAGCTGCTCGCTGACCGGATCGGCCTGGAGCTCGATCGTCCGATGGCGCAGCTGTGCCGCGGCCAGCTCCGGCGGCTCGGCATCGTCCAGGCGCTGATGCACGAACCCGAGCTGGTCGTCTTGGACGACCCGATGACCGAGCTGGACGACGAGGCCCGTCGCGTGCTCCCCGTCCTGCTGCGGGAAGCCGCCGACCGAGGTGCTGCCGTCCTGGTGACCGCGCAGGCCGAGTCCGGCGCTGGGCTGTCCGCGGACCGGATCGTGCCGTTGAGGAGAGATGATGACGTCGACAGTCGGAGCAACCAAGCGGGTGCGGAGCGAGCCGAGCCGGGCCGAGGTCTGGAGGCAGCTCGCCCGCGCGTCGTTCGCGGTGATGAGCTACGTGACGCCGGGCGGCCGGCCGCGATCGAGCGGAGTCGGCTACGCAGCCGGTTCGGGCCGGCTGTACGTCGCGGTCGCGCCGAAGAGCTGGAAAGCGTTGCAGATCCCTGCGATCGGCCAGATCGCGGTCACCGTACCGGTCCGGCGCGGTGGGGTGCTGTCGTTGCTGTTCCCGATCCCGCCGGCCACCATCAGCTTCCACGGCTGGGCGGTCGTGCACCCGCCGGGCGTCGACCCGCCGGTACCAGCGCTGGCCAGGCTCGTCCCGGCTGACCTGTTGGCGAACTGCCGCATCGTGGAGATTGTCCCGGACGGCGAATTCCGCACCTACGGCATCGGCACCTCCCTGCTGAAGCTGCTGAAGTCCCGCGACCCGGTGGCCGGTGCGGAGGTCACCGCGCGGCAGTCCGTTGGTCGTGACGTCGTCCGGCCGCTGTCCGGCGGGCGATGATCGCGAGGGCGGGAACGACCGCCAGTCCGAGTGCGACGAGGAACTGCTGTGCGCTCAGGAGTTGCAGTCCCAGCAGGTTGCGGAGCGGGGTGACGAAGAGGGGGAGGACCTGGAGCAGCAGGGCGCCGGCGACGGCGGTGTCCAGGAAGCGCGGCCGGCGGCGGGTGCCGGGGAGGCCGGGGCGGCGAAGGGCGAGGGCGACGCCGAGTTGGGCGAGGCCGAGGACGAGGTAGGCCATGGTCTGCCAGGGGCCGCCGGTGTGGTGGGTCCAGGAGGCGGCGACCAGCGTGACGATCGCGATCAGCGTGCCGGTCCAGGCGATTCGTTGCCAAAGGCCCGCGCCGAGGACCTGTTCCTGGGGCGAGCGCGGCGGTTGCCGCATCGTCTCGGGGTCGGCGGGCTCGGCGCCGATCGCCACGCCGGGGACGCCGTGCGTGAGCATGTTGATCCACAGGATCTGGGCGGGCAGCAGCGGTACGGCGAACCCGAGCAGCGGACCGACCAGCATCACGAGGACCTCGGCGAGCCCGCCGCTGAGGGCGTACCGCAGGAAGGTGCGGATGTTGGTGTAGATTCGCCGGCCCTCCTCGATCGCGGCCTCCACGGTGCCGAGGTCGTCGTCGGTGAGGACGAGGTCGGCAGCCTGGCGGGCGACCTCGGTGCCGCCCTGGCCCATCGCGACGCCGATGTCGGCGCGGCGCAACGCCGGCGCGTCGTTGACGCCGTCGCCGGTCATCGCGACGACGTGACCCGCGTCCTGCCAGGCGCTCACGATGTCGAGTTTCTGCTCCGGCCGGATGCGGGCGAACACGTGGCCGCTGGTCGGGTCCTTGCCGTCGTCGATGTCCGCGCCGGTGACGACGTCGCCGTCGTGGACGCCGATCCGGTCGGCCACCGCGAGCGCGGTGCCCGGTGCGTCGCCGGTGATCAGGAGCAGCCCGATACCGGCCCGGCCGAAGGCGGCGACCACGTCGGCGGCGTTGTGCCGGAGCGGGTCGGTGATCGCGATCAGGCCGGCTAGATGCAGCTGGTCCTCGGTGCGGGGACCGCCTGGCGACATGAGCTTGTCGGCGACGGCGAGTACGCGGTAGCCCGCCTCCGACAACTCGGCGGCGACCCCCTTCGCTCGGGTGATATCGCCGTACGGCGTGACGTCGGGGGTGAGCATCACTTCGGGTGCTCCCTTGCCGATCACGAGGATGTCGTCGCGGCCGGGCTGCTCGTGGAACGTGGTCATCCGCTTGCGGGTGCTGTCGAAGGGCACTTCGTGGGTCCGCGGGTACGCGGCCCGGTACTCGTCCGGGTCCACGGCTCCGCGGTGCGCGAGGGTGAGGAGTGCGGCCTCGGTCGGGTCGCCGATCGCCCGCCAGACGGGGTCGTCGTCGGTCGGTAGCCGCAAGGCGGCATCGTTGCACAAGGCAACGTCACGCAGCAGCCGCCGGACAGTGGCGCGATCGGCTGGACGATCAGCCAGTGGCCGGAGATCCCCGGCCGGGTCGTAGCCGGTGCCGGTAGCGATAGACCAGCCGCACTCGGTCCAGAGGCGGTCGGCCTGCATGATGCCTTGGGTGAGGGTGCCGGTCTTGTCGGTGGCGACAATGGTGACGGCGCCGAGGGTTTCGACCGCGGGGAGTTTGCGGACGACGGCAGCGCGCTGCGCCATCCGGTGGGCGCCGATCGCGAGGGCGAGAGTGACGACCGCGGGCAGGGACTCGGGTACGGCGGCCACGGTCAGGCTGACCGCGGTGACGACCATGTCCGGCAGCGGCAGCCCGCGGATCAGACCGGCGACGGCGACGATCGCGGACAGCGAGACCGCGACGATGCTCAGCACCCGGCTGAGCGAGGCGAGCCGGCGTTGCAGCGGGGTGGCTCGCGGTCGTTGGCCGGACAGGAGCGCGGCGATCTTGCCGAGTGCGCTGTTCGATCCGGTGCGGAGTGCGAGGCCTGTTCCGCGTCCGCGGGTCACGACGGTTCCGGCGTACAGCTGGTCCGCTGTGTCCTTCTCGACCGGGACGGACTCGCCCGTGAGCGTGGACTCGTCGGCCTGCAGCTGGGCCGCATCGAAGACCTGAAGATCCGCCGGTACGACGTCGCCCGCCTGGAGCAGGACGACATCGTTCGGGACGACTTCGGCCGATGCGATGAGGGTCGCGCGCCCATCGCGCCGTACGGTGGCATGCGGTGCGGCCAGCCGGCTGAGGGCGGCCAGTGCGTGTTCGGCCCGGATTTCCTGGACGACACCGACGGTTGTGTTGAGTACGACGACGACCAGGATCACTGCGAGATCGGTGAAGTCCCGAAGGCCGGCTGTGAGGACTGCGGCAGCGATGAGCAGCAGGATCATCGGATCCCGCAACTGCACGAGGACGCGCCGCCAGGCCGATGGCGGGCGGGGGGCCGGAATCGTGTTCGGCCCGTGTTCGGCCAGCGCGAGCGCGGCCTGGTCCGTGGAGAGACCGCGCGGCGAGGTCTGCTGAAGCGTCATCGGTCACCGGCCCGCGGTCGCACCGCGCTCACTTCGGGGACGACTTGGGCCGGGGGAGCGAGACCAGGGTCCAGACGACGGTGAACAGAACCACCAGCGTGACCCGGAGCCCCTCGGACCAGTCGCTGGTCCACACCGCGGTAGCCAGGACCTGGGGGAAGAACACGAGCCAGACGAGGAGCTCGACCACGATCGGCAGGTCGCGGATCCACGCGGCGAGGTCGTCGAGCTCACCGGACTGCATCAGGACGTAGAAGATGATCCACAGCCCGGTCATCCACACGAACCAGCCCTTGGAGGACGCCGGAGCCCGGCGTACCTCGGTACTGCCAATCGCTGACTTGGACATAGCGGCTCCTTCCACAGGCAGGTTCCTCAGTTCGAGCCTGTGTCAGTGCGCACCTGAGCGCATGGGCCGTTCGCCCCGCGTCGGCCGGGCCGTTGAGCGGGCCAGAGCAGGACGTTCAGAGCAGGACGATGAGGTTCTTGCCGATCACGCCGTCGACACCGAGGCGGCGGGCGTCGGCGAGGTCGGCCGCGGTGTCGACCGGCCAGGTGAAGACGACGTCGGTGGCCCGGCGCAGTTCCGTGACTGTCTCGGGAGTGAGCAGTCTCCGATGGACGCAGGCGCCGTACGCCGGTTCGCGGCGCAGCCGGGACCGCAGTCGCCGGAGTCCACGCCGGCTGCCGGCGGACAGGACGAGCCGTACGTTCGGGGCGTCTCGGAAGGCTCGCAGCATCCACCAGTGCTGAGTGCAGATGGTCGTGTCCGGCGCTGCGGCCAGCGCGGCTGCGAGCCGGCGCGCGAGTCGCGGATGGATGCCCTTGAGGTCGAGCATCAGGCGCGGATCGCCGTCGGCGGCCGCCAGCAGTTCGTGAAGTTGGAGCACGTCGCGGCGCCGGACGAGTTCGCCACGGTCCCAGAGCCACCACGGGCCGAGCGTCTTGCGGTGCCGGACTTCCAGGCGGCCGCGGTACGCGTGGACATCGGCCTCGACGAGGTCCGCGCCGCGCTCGAACGCGGTCCGGAGCGCGACGAGGTCGTTGCCCGCCCGGTGCGCGATGGCGAGCATGCGGGTCACGCGGCCCGCGATTCCGTGAACCAGCCCCGCCAGCGCAGGAACAGGAAGGTGCCGCCGATCAGCAGGGCCGGGATCCAGTACAGCAAGGCGGTCAGCGCGACCGCGCCGAACGCCTCCCGCCAGGCGATACCGATCGAGGCCAGCCCGGCGACCAGGGCTCCCTCGCGTGGGCTCGCGCCGTGGACGCCGGGCAACGCTCCGGCGATCTGACTCGCGCCGAACACCGCGACCAGTTGCAGGCCCGGCGCCGGACCGCCGACCGCGTTGATGGCTCCGAACAGCAGACCGAGAATGGTTGCCTGGTAGCCGATCGACAACAGGACTCCGAGCGCGAAGACCTTCGGCGACGGCCACGGCCAGCGACCGGTGAGGGCCGGTCGCCGACGACGTACGACGAGTGCCACGGTCAGTACGGCGGCTGCGGCCCCGAGGGCGACGGCCAATACGGTCCACGGCAGTGTCACTCCGCAGACGGCCACCGCGACGACCAGACCGACGGCGCCGACGAAGCGGTCGAGCGCGACCTCGGCCACCCCGCTGGACCGCCGTACGCCAATGGTCTCGAGCCGGTGCACCCGCCACAGGTCCGCACCGGCATGCCACGGGGAGATCAGCCCGAGAATCTCACTCTCCGCGTACGCGCGCAGATGCCAACGCCGGGTGCGGCCACTCGTCGAGATCGCGTGCCAGCGCAACGGGCACAGGATGTATTTGCCGATCGCGAAGGGCAGCAGCCCCAGCAAGGCCGGGACTACGGCGGTGTGGGGCACGCGGTCGACGTTCCACAGCGAGATGCCGACTGCCGCGATCAACGCGAAGACGCGCACGCCGCGGTGAGAGACGAGTCTGTGTACCGCCCGCGCCAGGCGCGCGAGGTGCTGTCGGCCCAAGTGCATGAGGGGTCCTTCCGGGGCCTGTCCGATGCGGAGACCATAACCGGCCGGTTCAAGGGCAGCAATCGCTACCGCCGGGCCATCAGGCCGCTCTGGGCCCGGAGACTCAGGTAGCACGCTCCGGCGAGTGGCACCGGGGCCCAGAACTGGAGGAGGCGCCAGGACAGCACCGCGAGAACGGCGGTCGGAGCGGACACCCCGAAGCCGATCAGCGTCGAGATCGCGATGCCTTCGACGACAGCGATCCCTCCCGGAGTGAGCGGGAGGGCCGAGGCGAGGTTCGCGACGCAGTACGCCAGCAGCAACGGGACCGGGCTGAGCGGTTCTCCGTAGGCGGCGAGGAACGTCCAGAGGACGGCGGCGTCGAGGAACCAGTTCAGCGGTGCCCAGACCAGGAACGCCCTGCGGACCGCGCGGTCGGCGAGCAGGTCGCGGAGCCGGAGCGCGACCGACGCGATCCACGGACGGACGCGGCGGGGGAGATGCTGGAGCAGCGATCTCAGCAGCCGCGCGGCGAAGCGCTCGAGCGCGGATCGCTCACGGACGGCGAGGACTCCGCCCGCCAACGCGACCAGCCCGATGCCGAACAGGAGCAGGTACGACGACGTGGCGTGCTGCAGGAAGAGGGCAGGGATCGAGGTCAACCAGGCCATCAGGACCAGCGCGAGCCACGAGCCGATCGCCTCGGCCGCGATGGTCGCGGTGACCTCGGTCGGTAGCGCGCCGCCGGAGACGAGCAGCCGGAACCTGAGTGCGGTCGCGGTCGCGGCACCTCCCGGTATGACGTGACTCACGCCGTACCCGGTGATGTCGGAGCGCAGGATCCACGAGAACCGCACCCGGCTCCCGGTCAGCAGCACGCGGGTGAACAGCGAGTAGCTGACCAGGCTCGCCGCCTCGAGCGCGACCGCGGCGATCACCCACAGCGGATGGAGATGGGTGACGCGGTCCAGGGACTCGCCGGCGATGGCGAGCTTCGGGAGTACGACGTACTCGACCAGCGCGACGACGATCAGTAAGGACGCCGCGGACCAGGCCCCGCGATACCGAGCCGGCCCGGACCGGGTCGAACCGTCCATCGGCCGCGCCTCTCCCATAGGACCGCACTTCCTCCCAGTTTTCCCGCGCCGATCGGCGGTCGGGCAGGGCCGAAGGTCCGGGGTGTTCCGGTGCGGAGGGCCCTGCTGTGCAGGCGCGTCGCGCGGTGAGGTGGAGGTACAAGGACGGACGACTGGAAGGAGACACGATGATGACCACGCTGCAGCACCGGGACAACCGGCGGCAGTTCGTGGACCTGTTCGACTGGGCCGAGGGCCTGCCGAACCTGTTCACGATGCCGGCCGCGATGCGGGGCGTCCGGATCGAGGAGTTCGCCGACGACGACAAGTACGTCGTGCGCGCGGAGCTGCCCGGCCTGGACCCGGCGAAGGACATCAAGGTCGAGGTCGCGAACGGGATGCTGACCATCTCCGCGACTCGTCAACAGGAGGAGCACGACGGTGGCCGCTCCGAGTTCCACTACGGCACGCTCACCCGCCGGGTGCTGCTGCCGGACGGAGCCGACGAGCAGGCGGTCGTCGCGAAGTACGCGGCCGGGATCCTCGAGGTCACCGTGCCGATCTCGGCGAAGGCTGCCGAGGCGCGCACGATCACCATCGAGCACACCGACTGACTCCCCGGCCCGGCCGGCCGCATCCGGCCGGGCCCACTTCTGGAAGGGACACGATGATGAGACGGTTGGTGATCCTGGGTGGCGGCACCGCCGGCACGGTGGTGGCCAACAAGCTGCGGCGTCGCCTGTCGCTCGACGACTGGCGGATCACGGTGATCGACCGGGACCGTGACCACCTGTACCAGCCGGGGCTGCTGTTCGTCCCGTTCGGCGGCCGGGAGGATCTGCTGAAGCGGCGCCGCCGGCTGCTGCGAAACGGCATCCAGTTGCTGATCGGCGAGGTCGCGACAGTCGACCCGGAGCGGAAGAGCGTCCGGCTCCTCGACGGCGACGTGGTCTCCTACGACTACCTCGTCATCGCCACCGGCACCAGTTCGCGACCGGAGCAGACCCCGGGGATGCTGGGAGCCGAGTGGCGGCGCAGCATCCATGACTTCTACACCTACGACGGCGCCTTCGCGCTCCGCGAGGCGCTGCAGGGATTCAGCGGCGGCCGCCTCGTCGTCCATGTCGTGGAACAGCCGATCAAGTGCCCGGTCGCGCCGCTCGAGTTCACCTTCCTCGCCGAGGCGTTCTTCCGCCGGCGGGAGATGCGGGACCAGGTGGAGCTGGTGTACGTGACGCCTCTGGACGGCGCGTTCACCAAGCCGATCGCGTCCCGGTACCTGGGCCGGCTGCTCGACGACCGCAAGATCGTGGTCGAGACCGACTTCATGGTCGAGCGTGTCGACGCGGACCGGAAGGTCCTGGTCAGCTACGACGAGCGTGAGGTCGGCTACGACCTGCTGGTCACCGTGCCGCTGAACATGGGCGCCGACTTCGTCGGGGCGTCCGGCCTCGGGGACGAGCTGAACTACGTGCCGGTGGACAAGGCGACCCTGCAGTCGAAGGCACATCCGGACATCTTCGCGGTGGGTGACGCCAACGATCTGCCGACGTCGAAGGCCGGCTCGGTGGCGCATTTCTCGAGCGACATCTTCGTGGCGAACTTCTGCCAGTACGTCGAGGGCCTGGCGATGACGCACCGCTTCGACGGGCACGCGAACTGCTTCGTCGAGACCGGCGACGGCAAGGCTCTGCTGATCGACTTCAACTACGACACCGAACCACTGCCGGGACGCTTCGGTCCGCTGAGTCTCCTACGGGAGACGAAGGCGAACCACTGGGGCAAGGTCGCGTTCCGCTGGATCTACTGGCACCTGCTGGTCAGGGGCCGTTGGCTGCCGCTGCCCAGCCGGATGTCCATGAGTGGGAAACATCGACCGAAGGAGGAGGAGCTGCCATGACCACAGTCCACGTCGATGCCGAGGGTTTCATGACCGAGTACGGCGAATGGACCGAGGAACTCGCGGCCGAGCTCGCGGCCCGGATCGGGATCGAGCTCACCGACGAGCACTGGAAGGCGATCCGGTTCCTGCGGGAGGACTACCCGACGCACGGCGAGACCGCCACGTTGCGCCGGGTGTCGACGCTGGCCGGCATCCCGATCAAGCAGCTGTTCGTCCTGTTTCCCGGCAAGCCGGCCAAGAAGATGGCGTACGTCGCCGGCCTGCCGAAACCCCGCGGATGCGTGTGAGAGAAGGCCCTGAAATGACCACTGACATGACCACCGCGATCCCGCAGGTCGTCCCGGATTTCGGTGACGAGGCAACCGAAGGCCGCAAGCTGGCCATCATCTGCTCGAAAGGCAACCTGGACATGGCCTACCCGGGCCTGATCCTGGCCAACGCGGCGCTCGGCGAAGGCGTGGAGACGCACCTGTTCTTCACGTTCTGGGGCTTCGACATGATCACCAGGTCGCGGATGCACGACCTGAAGTTCACGATGCTCGGCAACACCGCGACACACCTGCCCCAGGGCCTCGGCGGCCTGCCCGGGATGACCGCGATGGCCACCCACCAGATGAAGAAGCAGATCCACGACATCGGCGTGCCCGACGTACCCGAGTTCCTGGAGCAGATCGTCGCCTCCGGCGGCCACCTGTGGGCCTGCCGGATGTCCGCCGACATGATGCACCTCGACGAGTCCGACCTCTACGACGACGTCGAAGGCATCATCAGCGCCGCCGACTTCATCGAGAAGACCGAAGGAGCGCAGTTGCTGTTCATCTGACGCCTCGGCGGACCGGGAAGGCGTCAGTGGGCGACGAACTTGACCAGCGCGGCGAGTTCGTCGCCCATCCAGTCGGCGATGCGTTGCACGTCGGGCATCTGGTCCCGGTCGGCGACGACTCCGACGGCGAGCCGGTCACGATAGCTCAGCACGGTGAGGTTCAGTCCGAGGCCGTCGGTGATGCCGGCCAGCGGCACGATGGACTTCACCTCGGCGCCGGCCAGGTACAGCGGTTCCTGCGGCCCCCGGACGTTCGAGATGTTCACGTTCATCGCCGGCGTACGCGGCGCCCAGGTGTTGAGGCGGCTGAGCAGTTGGACGGTCCGCACGGCGAACGCCGGGGGGACCATCCGGATCGTGTCGACCAGCGCGTCCGGAGCGGTCGTGCCGAGGTCGCGCAACGCGGCGAGCATCGCCCGGTGCGCGACGGCCAGCCGGGCCGCCGGATCGTCTACATCGGTCGGGATCGGTACGACGACGGCACTGAGATCGTTGCCGAGATCCGTCGAGCGGGGGTCCCGGAGCGCTACGGGCACGACGGCGGTCAGGGACTGCGCGGGAAGTTCCGCGTGCTCGAGCAGCCAGCGACGCAGGGCACCGGCCGACATCGCCATCACCACGTCGTTGACGCTCACCGCGAAGTGATTCTTGACCAGCCGCACGTCGTCGAGTGCCACGGTCGCGAAGCCGATCCGCCGCTGCCGGGAGATCCGCCGGTTGAACGACGTCCGCGGCGCTCTCGCGATGGCGGTGTGCCGGCGCTTGCGTCGTACGAATGCGGTGGTGGCGCCGAGCAGGCGTACTCCGGGCATGGTGCCGAAGACGGGCAGCTCGTCGATGCCGGTCAGCGCCGCGGGCAGGCCGGAGACTGCCCGGACAGGTTGGCGGACGGCGCCGCGCAGGCCTCGGAACAGCATCGTCAGGGACGCGGGTGGCGGCGGCGCGGAGGGGTGTGGCGGTGACGCGGCGCGACGACGAGGCGACGGGGTGGTGTCGGTCAACGCGGTGAGAATCTGGACACCGGCCCGGGCGTCGGCGATCGCGTGATGAATCTTGGTCAGTACGGCGGACCGCCCGCCGGTGAGGCCTTGGATCAGGTACATCTCCCAGAGCGGCCGGCCACGATCGAGCGGGCGGGAGAAGATCCGCGCCACCTGTTCGCGGAGCTGTTCGTCGTTACCCGGCGCCGGGAGCGCGACCTCCCGCACGTGGTAGTCCAGTTCGACGTCGCTCTCGATCCAGTACGGCCGGTCCAGCCCGAGCGGAACGCCGGCGAGCCGGCGGCGGAACGCCGGCACGAGATCCAGGCGTTCGAGCACCAGTTCGCGGAGCTGGGCCACCGTCAGCGCGCCGCCGGGGAGGGCGGTCGCGTCGAGCAGGACCAGGGCTGCCGTGTGTGTTCGCACCCGCTCGTTCTCCGCGGCCAGATAGGTAGCGCCGAGGTCGTCGACCTGCTGCATCGTCATGGGCCCTCCTGGACCGCTCGGTGATGTACGGCGTCCTCCGGCGGACCGAGATACCGGAGCGGATCCTCCAGCCGCCCGCGCAGGAGCTCCGCGGATCTCGCGGCGTACAGACCGTCCTCGATCCGCTCGTCGAACGTCCAGCGCAGTGGGAGGACCTGCCGAATCCGGATCTGCCCGTCGTCGGCGACCGGCGTCGGCCGGATCCTGCCGACGACCAGGAACAACGGACAGTTGCCGTGCTCGTAGAGATGGTGGAAGGCGGCGTCGGTCTTGAGGCTGCCCAGGTTCGAGACGACGGCCGACGCGTACATCGGATCCGAACGGGTCAGCGCGGACGGCAGGACGCCGCGTGCGTCGAGCCAGCGGAACACGGAGACCGCGACGTCGAGCAGCGGCGTGGGCAGGGCGAGGAAGAGCTTCACTTCCTTGTCGACCTCGGCCACGCCGGCCGTGCGTGCCGTACGGATCTCGGTGTCGAGGCTCCGGATCACCGAGGCGAGGCTCTCGCCGGGTGCGAAGCGCCGCTTGATCATCTCCAGCGACGCGTTGTCGGCGAACTCCTTCATCGCACCGAAGGAGAGATAGACACCGTCCCGCTCGTACAGCCGGCGGCCGGCGACGAAGCGGTTCATCCGCGGCCGGTCGTGCAGCAGTGCGGCGAGCTGGTGCAGGACGAGGACGAACAGGCTCAGCCGCGGCCCACCGGCCGCGTTCCACCGCTCGATCCAGGTCTGGGCGGCGGCGATGTCGACGAGTTGCTCGAAGTACACCGTCGACTCGGTCCGGCGGCGCATGATGAACGGCATGATGGCTCGCTCGTCCGGAACGTCGGTGACGAGCCGGCCGTCACGGCGTCGCGGTCCGTTCAGCATGATGTCCTCCCTCGCTCTCGATGGTGAAGACCCTCGAGGTTCCCGAGTAGGGCCGAAGTACCCGCTGATGAGCCTTGCCGTAGTGCCGGATGCGGTACGGACCGGCCGCGTCCGCCGGTACGGTCCAGGTCACGATGGCGATCTGCCCGGAACGGGCCCGGCGCCAGCGGAACGTCGTGGACCAGTCGCCGTCGTCGGCCACGGTCAGCCAGCCGTCGGCGATCCGGCGCTGGATCTCCAGGTAGCTGCCGTTGCGATGCAGGTCGTTGTTCGGGTACGCCGCCGCGAAGACCGCTGTCACCACGTCGCCGGGTCGGTAGCGGCGTCGTGGCTCGACCAGTACGTCGCCGAAGTCATGGGCGGCCGGCGGCTTGTCGCGGGGGATCCGCGGCCGGGCGGGTCGTTGGTGCCCGCTGAGATCCGGCGCCGCTTCGCCGTACGGCATCGGCCGGCCGTCACGCATTGCCTCGGCCAGCTCGCTCGCGACCTGTTGCAGCGCGGGGAGCGTCCAGCGGCCGAACAGGGTGCTGCCGCCTTCGTACTGCTGGGTGTCGTACTCCTCGGGGGTCGTGACGTAGTGCAGATAGCCGTTGCTGTAGCCCGCGACCAGCACGTCGGCCAGGTCCGCGCCGACGATCGAGGCGACCCGACGACGCAGCCGGAGACCGGCGACGATCGTGACCTCGGCGGGTACGCCGAGAAGGTATAGCTGCCCGATCCGCAACAGCTGGACCGGTGCGTGCCGCGCGACGTAGTGCCCTCGCAGGCCGCCGACGACCAGTGCCTTGGGTGCCTGAACGTCGCGCAGCCCTGGACTCCGGCGGTAGATCCTGCGCGAGATCGCGTCCCACACCGGATTCCGGCCCTCGTGGAAGCCGCGGAACGCGGGTCCGTCCTCCTCGCTGCCGGCGAGCGCCGAAGCACCACCGATGGGAGGACCTGTCCGGTGCTCGCGGCCGTCGCCGGTGTGCTCCGGGGCCACGGTGGCCGAGCCCAGGTCCACGTGCGTCAGCCGATGGTCGATGGCGCCCTCCAGCACCGACCCCGGCACGGTCATCAGCCGGGCGGCGGCTTGGTACTGCCGCAGTCCGATGATCCGCGTGTTCTCGACCTCGTCGGCGGTCGGGCCGCGGCCGGGTCGAAGGTCGAGATTCGGGGTGAGGTCGCCCGCGTTGGTCTGCGCGAACGCTGCCACGAAGGCGTGGCGCCGATGGTCCCGGTAGTCGACCCCGGTCACGAGACGTTCCCAGTGATAGGCGGCGTACCCCTTGTTGTCGCCGCTGATCAGGGTGTTCGTGTTGGTCATGCTGGTGTTGTGCACGCCGAACCAGTTGATCGCGCCGACCGGTGTTCCGTCGCGCTCGATCCGCAGCAGTGTCGTCTGCGCGTCGACGGCGTCCGGGAAGCAGCGCCGGTCCGGCTCCGGATTGTTGTCGAAGGCCACTTTCGAGCGATTGGCGCTCGCGTCGTGGAGCTCGCCGTGCGAGAGCGTGAGGACGGCGGGTGCGAGATCGTCGTGCGCCCGGACGACGGCCTCGGTCATCCCGTCGACGATCGCCGCGAACGTCTTCGGGCGGAACCCACCGGTGTTCGAGTGATACAGCCGGTGATGCGAGTAGCCGCCGGGCCCGCAGTGGGTGTGGGTGGCCGTGACCATCGTGTTGTGCTCGGTGTAGAGCGTCCCGTACGAACGCTGCAGCCGGTCGAGCAGCGCGCGCCACACGCTGTCGAACACCATGGGAAGTTCGTTCACGACGAGCAGTACTCGACGGTCGCCGGCGGCATCTGCGATGACGAAGGCACGGGACCGCAACCGCAGGTGAATGCCGTCGCTGCGCTGCCACGACTTGCCGTAGCCGAGCATGCCGGTGTCGGCCGGCTCACCGGTGATGTCCGCGATCCCGCGACCGCACAGGAACATCAGCGGTTCTGGAACTCGTGGTAGGCCGCCGGAACGGCGAAGGCCAGGGCTGGGATGCACCAGAGCCAGAAGCCCCAGCCGAAGAGCAGCAGGGCAAGGTGGAAGAGGACGACCGCCAGGTAGCCGACGAGACGTGCCTTGACCAGGAGAACGGCGATGGTTGCTTCGGCGGCCGCGAGCAAGAGGGCCCACATGGTGGGATGGGCCATGAAGATGTTCTCCCAGCCTCGCTGAACCCAGCCGAACAGGGCGGCATCGGCGAAGCCGTCGTACGAGCTCGGGGTCGCGAGAGCCAAGGTGACGTGGATGGCGGCGCCGGAGGCGAAGAGTGTGGTGAAACCCCAGAGGATCGCTCGCCAGATGGTTGCCGAGGGTATCTGTGTGGCGGGAGTGGTCATGTCAGCCTCCGATCGCGGCCGCGGGGATGATGGCGACGGGGCAGTCGGCGTGGTGCAGGACGGTCTGGCTGACCGAGCCGATGAGCATGCCCGCGAAGCCACCGCGCCCGCGGGCGCCCAGCACGATCAGCGCGGCGTCCGACGACAGGCGCAGGAGGTGTTCCGCCGGGTGGCCGGTGATGTGGATCAGCTCGGCTTCCTGCGCCCCGCGGGCGTGAACGGCCTCGCGGAGTTCTTCCTCGGTGATCCGGTGCAGTTCGGTACCGGTGGGCTGCGCGGCGACAACGCGGACGGCGAGATCGTGCCGGCGTGCGTGCTCGATCCCGAAGTCCAGGGCGCTGTCGCCGGCCGGTGACCCGTCGTACCCGATGACGACCCGGGTGCCGGCCATCGAGCTGAGATCGGGCCGTACGACGACCACCGGGCAGCGGGCGTTCGCGGCCAGGTCGAGGCCCGTGGAGCCGACGAGCGCGCCGATCATCACGCCCAGACCACGGCTGCCGATCACCACGACCGCCGCGGAGCCGGACGCCTTCACCAGCGCCGCCGACGGCGAGCCGGCCTCGATCCGGGAGTCGATGGTGATCCCCGGCTTCAGTCCGCGCGCCTGGGCGACCGCCTTGTAGACGACCTCGCCGGCTTGCGACGGCGGATTGCCCGCGGTGACGGCGTACACCAGGTGCAGTGGACTCCGCAGCGCGGCGGCCTCCGTCGTGCCCCACTTGATCGCAGCGTCCGCCGCGGGGGAGCCGTCGATGCCGACGACCACGGGCCGGTGTTTCATACGAGTCTCCTGGAGTGAACGGGTGCGCTGTCCGGTACGGGGATCCCGTCGCCGGTCGTCAGCAACTCGCGCACCCGGGCCACGAACCGGGCGGCCGGGGCGCCGTCGACGATGTCGTGGTCGACGCTGATCGTCAGCTGCAGGAATTCGCGCTCGACGAGGACACCCTGGAAGAACACGGGCCGACGGGCGGTGCCGCCGACGACGATGCTCAGGGTGTGCAACTGGAAGGCGATGCCCCAGCCCGCGCCGGCGCCGAACATTCCGACCGCGGTGACGCCGATCGTTCCGGCGAGAGCCTGCTGACGGCGGGGGAGTCGGTGCAGCGCCCCGAGCAACGCGACGCGGAGGAAGCCGGGGAGCAACAGGTACGCATGGGCCCACCGAGCCTTGCGCACCGACGGGCTGAGCTGCGGATCGGTCTTGACCGCGTGGATCTCCTGGTGGAGGTCCTCGATGGAGCGGCGGCCGGCGTCGCGGAGTACGTGCGTGAACGCGAACGGCTTCCCGTCGACCTCCACCTCGACCGGCAGCCCCACGTCGACCTGGTCGAAGACCACCTCCCGGCCGCGCAGGTCGCGGTACGCCTGGACTGTGGGATCCGCGCCGACCGCAGCGGCGACGCAGTGGATCACGAACGCCGTGAACTGCTCGGCGGCCTGCCCGCGGTCGAGGGCGGCGCGGGCCGAGGTCACGTCGGCCTCGAAGAGGCCGTGTACGGAATGCCTGCGCCGGGCGGCACGACCGGTGTCGATCACCAGTTGCCGTACCCACGGCACTGACTTGATCTGTACGCCCACGGTCCACCTCCTGGAGCCGATCTGACCTCAGCATCGGCTGACCGGGCCGCCGTTCGCACCGGCCGATCGGTCCCTTCCGTGCGGGACCTTGGACTCTCAGCCGCGCAGGCTCGCCGCGTGGTCGGGGACCTGGGTCTGCATGTCGCGCGGTGTCCGCTCGTAGCCCTTGGACGGCGGCCGCGGCGGCAGACCGAGCGGCGGGCGCTGGACCTCGTGGTACGGGATCGTCGACAGCAGGTGCGCGACCATGTTGATCCGGGCGGAGCGTTTGTCCTCGCTCTCCACGACGTACCAGGGCGCCTCGGGGATGTCGGTGTGCACGAACATCTCGTCCTTCGCGCGCGAGTAGTCCTCCCAGCGGGTGATCGACTCCAGGTCCATCGGCGACAGCTTCCAGCGGCGCATCGGGTCCTCGAGGCGGCTGCGGAAGCGTTTCTCCTGTTCGCCGTCGCTGACCGAGAACCAGTACTTGCGCAGCAGTACGCCGTCCTCGACCAGCAGACGCTCGAGGATCGGGCACTGGTGCAGGAACCGCGCGTACTCCTGGTTGGTGCAGAACCCCATCACGCGTTCGACCCCGGCGCGGTTGTACCAGCTGCGGTCGAACAGGGCGATCTCGCCGGCCGCCGGCAGGTGTTCGACGTACCGCTGGAAGTACCACTGCGTGCGCTCGCGCTCGGTCGGCGCGGGCAGTGCGACGATCCGGGCGACGCGGGGATTGAGGTACTCCGTGACGCGCTTGATCGTGCTGCCCTTGCCGGCCGCGTCCCGGCCCTCGAAGACGATCACGACCCGGGCCTTTTCGACGCGCACCCATTCCTGCAGCTTGACCAGCTCGGCCTGCAGGCGCAGCAACTCCCGCTCGTAAGCCTTCTTCGGCAACTTCGTCATTCCCCAACGATGCCGCAGCTGTCGCCCACATCACAGCGGTCACACGCGGGACGGGTCTTTCGGCCCTACGAGCGTTGCACGGACCGGGGTTCGCTCGAAGGGCAGTTTGTACGACTGGCTCGTCGAGTCGAAGGAGAGGGATCATGCAGTACGTCGCACCCGGAAAGCAGGGAAGTCCGGTCGAGGTCAAGCCACGGTACGAGAACTTCATCGGCGGCGAGTGGGTGGCGCCGTCGGAGGGGCGCTACCGGGTCGATCTCACACCGGCCACGGCCGAGCCGATCACGGAGGTCGCGCACTCGACCGAACAGGACGTCGAGCTGGCGCTGGACGCCGCGCACGCCGCCAAGGACGCCTGGGGTGAGAAGTCCGCGGCCGAGCGTGCCGAAGTACTCAACGCCGTCGCCGACGCTGTGGACGCCAACAAGGAGATGCTGGCCGTCGCCGAGAGCTGGGAGAACGGCAAGCCGGTCCGCGAGACGCTGAACGCGGACATCCCGCTGGTCGTCGACCACTTCCGGTACTTCGCCTCCGCTGCGCGCGCCGAGGAGGGCCGGACGACGGAGATCGACAAGGACCTGGTGGCGTACCACTTCCGGGAGCCGCTCGGTGTCGTCGGTCAGATCATCCCGTTCAACTTCCCGCTGCTGATGGCTGCCTGGAAGCTTGCGCCGGCGTGGGCCGCCGGCAACTGCTCGGTGATGAAGCCTGCCTCGCCGACGCCGTGGTCCATCCTCAAGCTGGCCGAGGTGATCGGCGACGTCGTACCGCCGGGCGTGCTGAACATCATCACCGGCCCCGGCGCCGAGATCGGCAAGGCGCTCGCCACCAGCCCGCGGATCGCGAAGATCGGCTTCACCGGTGAGACCGTCACCGGCCGGCTGATCATGCAGTACGCCGCGCAGAACCTGATCCCGTCGACGGTCGAGCTCGGCGGCAAGAGCCCGAACATCTTCTTCAACGACGTGATGCAGCGTCCCGACAAGTTCCTGGACAAGGCGATCGAGGGGCTCGTGCTGTACGCGTTCAACAAGGGCGAGGTCTGCACCTGCCCGTCGCGGGCGCTGATCCAGGAAGACATCTACGACGCGTTCATCGAGCGCGCCCTGGACCGGATCGGCTCGATCAAGCAGGGCAACCCGCTCGACACCGAGACCCAGATCGGCGCCCAGGTGTCGCAGGCGCAGCTCGACAAGATCACCTCCTACGTCCAGATCGGCCGCGAGGAAGGCGCCGAACTCCTGATCGGCGGCCAGCGGGCGAAGATCGACGGCGACTTCGCCGAGGGCTACTACTTCGAGCCGACCGTGCTGCGCGGCCACAACAGGATGCGGGTCTTCCAGGAGGAGATCTTCGGCCCGGTGCTCGCGGTCACGACGTTCAAGGACGAGGCCGAGGCCCTCGAGATCGCCAACGACACGCTGTACGGCCTGGGCGCCGGCGTCTGGACCCGTGACGGCAACCGCGCGTACCGGATGGGCCGCGCGATCAAGGCCGGCCGGGTGTGGACGAACTGCTACCACCAGTACCCGGCGGGCGCGGCGTTCGGCGGCTACAAGATCTCCGGCATCGGCCGGGAGAACCACCGGATGATGCTCGACCACTACAGCCAGACCAAGAACCTGCTCGTCAGCTACAGCGACCAGCCGCTCGGTCTGTTCTGAGTCCGATGCCGATCTCACGTATCACAGCCACCGCGGCCGCGCACTCGGCGATCCTTCGCCTGTGCGCGGACCGCGGCCCGGTCATGTTCGTCCAGTCCGGTGGCTGTTGCGCCGGCAGTACGCCGATGTGCTATCCGGCCGGCGAGTTCCTGATCGGCGCGGGCGACGTCCTCCTCGGCAACATCCAGGGCTGCCCGTTCTACATCGACTACGCCCTGGATCAGGCCTGGGGCGAGGACTCGTTCCAGCTCGACGTCGCGCCCGGTGAGCCGGAGGGCTTCTCCCTCGCGGCCGGGCCCGGCATCCATTTCGTCACGCGATCCGCAACCTGTTCCCTGAAAGGACAGTCATGAAAGCAGCAGTCGTCACCGACTTCACCAAGCCGCTCGAGATCCAGGAGGTGCCGATTCCCGAGCCGGGGCCGGGGGAGGTGCTGGTGCGGATGGAGACCAGTGGGCTCTGCCACACCGACATCCATGCCGCGCACGGTGACTGGCCGGTCAAGCCGACGCCGCCGTTCGTCCCCGGCCACGAAGGGATCGGGATCGTCGAGAAGCTCGGCGAAGGCGTGAGCGACCGCGCGGTCGGTGACCGGGTCGCCATCGCCTGGCTCGGATACGCCTGCGGGAAGTGCCGTTACTGCATCGGTGGCTGGGAGACGCTCTGCCTCGAGCAGCGCAACTCCGGGTACTCCGTGAACGGCAGCTTCGCCGAGTTCGCCGTACTGCCCGCCGCGTTCGCGAACCCGGTGCCGGACGAGGTCTCGTCCCGGGACGCCGCACCGCTGACCTGCGCCGGAGTGACGACGTACAAGGCGATCCGGGTCGCCGGCGTGGCGCCGGCCGAGACCGTGGCGATCTTCGGCGTCGGTGGGCTGGGACATCTGGCGCTGCAGTACGCGCGGATCGCCGGCGGCGTGACGATCGCTGTCGACATCGAGGACAGCAAGCTGGAGATGGCCAAGGAACTCGGTGCGGATCATGTCGTCAACGCGGCGACCACCGACCCGGTCGAGGCGATCCAGGCGCTCGGCGGTGCCGATGTCGCGGTCGCGCTGGCGGCGAACCCGCAGTCGTTCGACCAGGCGTTCCGGTCGCTGCGGCGCGGCGGGCGGCTGGTATGCGTGGCATTGCCCGCCGACAACGGCGCGCTCAGCCTGCCGATCTTCGACACGGTACTGAACGGCAAGACCGTGATCGGCTCGATCGTTGGCACTCGCAACGATCTGGCCGATGTGTTCGCGCTGCACGTCGCGGGGCGGACCAAGGTGATCGCGGTCGACCGGAAGCTCGACGACGTCAACCAGTCGATCACGGACGTGCTGGCCGGTGACATCCCGGCCCGCGTGGTGTTCCAGTTCTGAGAGGGATCCGAGATGAGCCTGTTGATCGGCTGCCCGGCGGCGACCGAGTGGCACGAGAACCGGGTGGCCGTCACGCCCGAAGTGGTGGGGCGCCTCGGCCGCGCCGGCCTCGACGTCGTCGTCGAGGCCGGCGCGGGACAGGAGGCCGGCTTCCCGGACGAGACCTATGTCGCGTCCGGCGCCCGGATCGCGGAGCGACCCGAGGTCTTCGCCCAGGCGGACATTCTGGCGGTCATCCACCGGCCGGACTTCCGGCGCCTGCGCCCCGGGCAGATCGTGATCGGTCTGCTCCGTCCCGACGACGCTCCCGAGGAGCTCGCGGACGTCACGGCGCTCAGCTTCGAGGGGTTGCCGCGGACATTGAGCCGGGCGCAGTCGATGGACGTGCTCACCTCGCAGGCCAACGTGGCCGGCTACAAGGCCGCCGTACTGGCCGCTGACACGTTCGGCGGGTTCTTCCCGATGATGATGACCGCGGCCGGGACCGTGCGCCCGGCGAAGGTTCTCGTACTCGGCGGCGGGGTCGCCGGACTGCAGGCAATGGGTACGGCGCGACGCCTGGGTGCGCTCGTCACCGGGTACGACGTCCGGGAGGCGGCGCAGACCGATATCGCGTCGACCGGCGCCGCTGTGCTGGACCTCGGTGTCTCGGCGAGCGGGGAGGGCGGCTACGCCCGTGCCCTGACCGCCGAGGAGGAGGCGGTTCAGCAACGCGCCATGGTTGACGCGATCCGCGGCTTCGACGTGGTCATCACCACCGCCCAGGTTCCTGGGCACCGTCCGCCGGAGCTGGTCTCGGCGCAGGCACTCGCCGGCATGGCGGCCGGCTCGGTCGTCGTCGACCTCGGTGCCGGCCCACTCGGTGGCAACGTGGCCGGCTCGGTACCCGACGGCCGGACCGTGACTGAGAACGGTGTCGTCGTCCTCGGCGCCGGTGACCTCCCGGCCCAGGTGGCGCGGGCCGCGTCGTCCGCATGGGCGCGCAACGTCACCGCCCTGCTCGAGTATCTGATCCACGACGGTTCCGTCGTACTCGACCCTGACGACGAGATCACCGCCGGTCTGCTGGTGCATCCGAAGGAGACAGTGTCATGACCCCTGTGCTGCTCGCGGACATCACCGTCTTCGTGCTGAGCGTGCTGGTCGGATTCGAGGTCATCTCGAAGGTTCCGGCGACGCTGCACACGCCGCTGATGTCCGGCGCGAACGCGATCCACGGTGTCGTCGTGATCGGCGTGATGATCGTTGCCGCGAGCCTCGACACCACGATCGGCTACCTGCTGCTGTTCGTCGCCGCGGCGTTCGCCGCCGCCAACGTGGTCGGCGGGTACGTCGTCACCGACCGGATGCTGGAGATGTTCCGCCGATGAACACCACGACGCATCTCCTCTACCTGGGTACGGCGATCTGCTTCGTGCTCGGTCTGCACCTGATGAACTCGCCCGCGACCGCGCGCCGCGGCAACCAGCTGTCGGCGTTCGGGATGGCGGTCGCGATCGTGCTCACGGTCGTCGTGCTGATCGACGACGGGATCATCACCGCCACAGCGGCCGTCGTCCTCGCGGTCGGAGCAGCGGCCGGGGCGGGCGCCGGTCTGGTCGCGGCGCGGCGCGTGAAGATGACCGCGATGCCGCAGCTGGTGAGCCTGTTCAACGCGGTCGGCGGCGGGGCGGCGGCGCTGATCGCGTTCGCGGACGCCTTACCCGAGTCCGTGGATCAGCCGGTCAGTACGACGCTGACAATCTTCCTGGACGTGCTCATCGGTGCCGTCACGTTCTCCGGTTCGCTGATCGCGGCGGGCAAGCTGGCCGGCGTCGTACCAGGACGGCCGTTGACTTTCGCCGGTGCTCGGCCCCTCAACCTGCTGCTCGCCCTGACCGCGCTGGTCGCGGGGATTCTCTACACGACCGGCGTCGGCGGGCTCGGAACCCTCGGCCTGCTGACCGGTGCCGCCTTGGTCGTCGGCGTCCTGATGACGCTGCCGATCGGCGGAGCCGACATGCCGGTGGTGATCTCGCTGCTGAACGCCTGCACCGGTACGGCAGTGGCCATGGCCGGGTTCGTGATCGGCAGTACGCCGCTGATCATCGCGGGCGCGCTCGTCGGCGCGGCTGGTGGCATCCTCACCAAGTTGATGGCCGTCGCGATGAACCGCTCGCTGCTGAACATCATCGCGGGCGGATTCGGCACCGGTGACGAGCAGGGATCGCCGGCTGTCGCGGCGACCGGCACGGTGCGGACTGTGACGGCCGACGACGCGGCACTGCAGCTCGCGTACGCCGGAAAGGTCGTCATCGTGCCCGGGTACGGGCTGGCGGCGGCGCAGGCGCAGCACGAGGTGGTCGAGCTCGCCCAGGCGCTGACGTCGCACGGTGTCGACGTGAGTTACGGCATCCACCCGGTCGCGGGCCGGATGCCCGGGCACATGAACGTGCTGCTGGCGGAAGCGAACGCGCCGTACCCACAGCTGAAGGACCTGGACGAGATCAACCCGCAGTTCGCAGCGACCGACGTCGTCCTGGTCGTGGGCGCGAACGACGTCACCAACCCGGCCGCGCGCCGGCCGGGCAACGCAGTGTCCGGGATGCCGATCCTGGACGTGGACAAGGCCCGGAGTGTGATCGTGGTCAAGCGTTCGCTCGGCCACGGCTACGCGGGCATCGACAACGAGCTCTACACCAACCCGCGGACCGCGATGCTGTTCGGTGACGCGAAGGTCGCGCTGACGTCGTTGGTCAACGAGCTCAAGGCTTACGTGCGCTGAGGCGATCGCCATGAGAGAGAAGTTGACCGACGCCGACCGGACCGCCATGTTGTCCGCGGCGGTGCTGGCGCCGTCGATGCACAACACGCAGCCGTGGCGGTTCCGGTTCGTGGGCCGGACGGTGGAGGTGTTCCGGGACCGGGAGCGCGAGCTGCCGGCCGAGGACCCGTCGCGGCGGATGCTGTTCGTGTCACTGGGGGCGGCGATCTTCAACCTGCGGGTAGCGGCCGCGGCGCGAGGGATGGGCTCGGAGGTGCGTCACCTGATGGATCAGCGACGGCCCGATCTGGTCGCCGTTGTCGAACTCGGTGGACCGTCCACCCCGGCGATGGCCGGGCTCGCGCCGCATCTGACCAAACGCCGGATGAACCGGGAGCCGTTCACCGACGAACTGCTGTCCGCTCAGCTCCGGGTGGAGCTCGACCTGTGCGCCCGCGTCGAAGGCGCTGTTCTGCAGTGGATCGACACGCCGATCCGGCGCTGGTGGTTGCGAATGGCAACGAACGAGGCGACGACGGCGGACGATGACGACCGGGCCCGTACGGCGGAGCGCCGGCAATGGGTCGGTGGCGACCGAACGGCTGACGGCGTTCCGTCGAGCGCGCTGGGTTCGCGGTCCGCCGGCGGAGATGCGGTGGTTCGGGACATGGCCGCGACGGAGGCCGATGCGGCGCGTCCGGTGGCCGGCTTCGAGGCGAACCCCCAGCTGGCCGTCCTCGCGACCCGGTACGACGGCCCGATCGAGTGGCTGCGGGCGGGACAGGCGCTGGAACACGTTCTGCTGGAGGCCACCGCCCGGGGAGTGTCGACGTCCTTGCTGAATCAGGCGATCGAGCACGAGGAGCTTCGCGGGCAGATCAACGATCCGCTCGGTCCGTGGCAGCGGCCGCAGGCCGTGATCCGGTTCGGCTACGGGACGGCGGCGGTTCCGCCGACGCCGCGGCGCGCGATCGAGGACGTGCTGATCCGCGAGTGACCGGGCCGGGTGGTCCGCTGTGACGGGACCTTGGGCCCTGACCGCCGTGCCTCGGACGGGCGAGTCTGGAGTTGCAGGGGAGCTGACCGGCTCGCCGGAAGCGGACCGACAAAGGGTGGCCAGCGGCCACGAGACCCACCGTCGTCAAGACGGACCCGGTCCGGCGAGCCGGTCCCCTGCGGCCCGGCGGAACCCGGGCCTGATCGTGGCGTCGCATCCGAGGAGGCCATAGTGGCCGTCGTAGCGGGCGTAGAGCGCGTGCAGACGGCCGGTGGACTTGTCGGTGAAGATGTCGACGGGCGCTCCGGTGAGGTCGAGCTTTGCGGTTGCGTCAGCCAGGCTTCGCCGCTCTGCCGCGGCGAGGGTGATCGGCGGTGAGGTGATTTCGAGGCCGATCGGGTTCGGCCGGGGCTGGATGATCCGGTAGCGGCCGGGGCTGGTTCGCACCACCATGCTGTCCTGACGGCTGTACTTCTCGCGGAACAGGTGGAACCGGTAGTCCATCGCTTCCAGGATCACAATGGCGTCGGCCACCGTCATCGCCGCCGGACGGCAGAGCTTGCGCCGGACGATACGGCGTACGGACGGCGGCAGCAGCTCGGGCGGCGACGGCGGGGGCGCCGTGGTGAACCGTTCGCGCAGGCACTCGGCCAGCGCGGTCGGGAACACCTGGAGTTGCTCGATGGTGCGCGACGCGAGAAATCCGACGGCGTCCGACATCGTGGCGGCAGCCACCTGCGCCCGGACGCGACGGCCGGCGGTCAGTTGCACGTCGACCTGCGCGACCAACGGCCTCCGCAGGCCCGGCTCCGCGAGCCGGGTGAGCCGCACCCGGCTGTGCGCCGCCCATGGCCCGACGATCGGTGCGAGGTGTTCGCGAATCGCTGTCGCGGCGTCGGTCGGCAGAATCCCGGCGGTGCTGACCGGAATCGACGCGCCCGGCCTCAGCGGCGGCGCGAACTGGCTCTGTGTGCTCATGTTCCCCCCTGACAGCTTCAGGCTGGCAGCTGAAACACGCTCGGGTACAGGTCCGTTGGGCCCCGAAACAGGGCCGTTGGTCCCTGCCGTGCCCGGTGCCGAGCGCGTGACGATCATGCGAAGGAGCTTGAGAGGAGATCGTCGTGGACAAGCCCGTCGTGATCGGGTACGACGGCTCACCGGCGAGTGCTGCGGCGGCACGCTGGGCCGCATCTGCGGCGCAACGCCTGGGTCTGCGGGTCCGGATGATCCACGCCGTGCACCGGCCGGTTGTGCATAGCTCCGGCGGTGCGGCGGCCGGTCTCGGCATGGACGTACTCGTGCGCCCCGCCGAGCAGTTGCTGGACAGGGCCTGCGAAGAGCTGCGGGCAGGCTACCCCGGCGTGCTGATCGACGCCGACGTGAGGATCGGGGAGGCGGTGCCGATTCTGTTGCGGGCAGCAACCGAGGCGTCGCTTCTCGTGCTGGGTTCCCGCGGTTTGGGGGAACTGCGTGATCGGGCCGAAGGATCGGTGATGGCACACCTGGCGACGGGCGCGTCCTGCCCGGTCGTCGTTGTGCCGGAGGGCTGGACGGCGCAGCCGGACCGGCACGCCCCAGTGGTTGTCGGCATCGACGGATCGGAGCTCAGCCGGAAGGCGGTCGCGTTCGCGTTCGCGTACGCCGAGCGGACCGGCGCGTCGGTCACTGCCGTGCTCGCGTGGCGTGACTCGCAGAGCACCGGCCCGGGCGACATGCTGTTCCCGGTTCAGGACCTCGAGGTCGTCGAGGAGGACGGCGCTGCCGAACTGGGTGAGGCGATAGCCGGGCAGGCAGTCGATCATCCTGACGTGCAGGTCACCGAGAAACTCGTCCACGGCACGGCCTCGACGGTGCTGGTGGGCGAATCCGAGGGAGCGGAGCTCCTGGTCGTCGGGTCACGTGGCCGAGGACCTGTCCGTGGTCTGCTGCTGGGTTCGGTCAGCCGGGCGGTTCTGCGCCACGCCGCCTGTCCGGTGGCAGTTGTGCGCTGACGAACGCATGGCCGTGGGGCCCACCGTCCGCGGGACGTTCGGCCCTGCTCAGCTCGCGATCCGTGACCGACCGTGGAGACATGAGGATCGGCGGAGGAGCGGGCTCATGACTGATGAGGGACGGCCACCGGAGCGACTGGTACGGGATGTCCGTGCGCGCTGGGCGATCGCTGTCGCCTGCCTTGCGATCATCGGGCTGGCCGTCGCGATGCTTGTTGTCACCAAGGATTCCGGGCAGCCGGAGGGTACGTCGCCGGCGCCCAGCACCACCGTTACCCAACCGGGGCCGACGGTGACGGTCACAGCGACTCCGACCACGTCTCCGAGGCCTTCGCCGAGCCCCACCCGGATCTTCCGTTACCAGCCGCTGTGGCCGTTCACGTCCGCTGCGGACGCCGCCGCGTGGCAGCGTGCGTACCGCTCCGACGGCAAGCAGCCGTGGCACCTCGACGCAGCGCAGACAGCGTTGGCGTTCACCACCGGGTTCCTGGACTTCGACGAGATCGACCTGGTGGTAGCGAAGTCGGTCCGCGGCGACGAGGCCTACGTATCAGTGGGCTACCGCGCCGAGGGCAATCGGCCGTCGGTGGCCGCGGTACTCCACCTGGCCCGGCTGGGGCAGGGGAGCGACGCGCCCTGGGAGGTTGTCGGCAGCCGGGACAGTTCACTGACCTTGACGAGGCCGCGGTACGGCGCAGCGGCCGGGTCGCCGTTGTCCGTCGGTGGACGGATCACCGGTGTGGACGAGGCGATTCGCGTCGACGTACGGCAGGCGTCGTCGGACGCCCGGCTCGGGACCTACTGCTGCGTCGCGGCGGGCGGCGAGAACCAGCCGTGGTCCGCGCAGGTCTCGTTCCGTACGCCGGCGGATCCCGTTGTCGTGATCGTGGCGTCGACCGGGGGTCACTACCAGGGCGTCGAGGCCTTCGCGGTCACGGCGATCCGATCCACCGACTGATCCAGGGGAGATGAGAACCATGCAGAAGCGAGCGGCGTTGAGCGAGCTCGGGCTGAGTGCCGGTAAGAAGGCGCGGTTGCACAGGATTCTGTTCGATCATGGCCTGCGTAACGGTACGGCGTTGTTTCTTCCGTACGATCAGGGTCTCGAGCACGGTCCGCGGGATTTCTTCGCGAATCCGGTTGCGTCGGATCCGGCGTACGTCATGAAGTTGGCGATCGCGGGTGAGTTCAACGGGGTCGCGATTCAGATCGGGTTGGCGGAGAAGTTCTTTTGG